>CAXXXR010000001.1:0-439629 GCA_963674905.2 uncultured Desulfobacula sp.
CCTACTTCTGAGGCGTATGCCGCAAATACACCAACCTGGCAGTTGTCAACTTTACCGATGGTTCCGCAATACTGTTTTCCGACCCCAATAGACTCTTTCCCTTTTTTGGCAAATCCGGACTCATCGAAAATCAAAGCACCATCTGGACTCCCAAAATCAGATGCAACCATATTGCGATACTTAGACATGATTTTATCATCATCCCATGGAGCATCACTAACAAAGCGCTGCATTGACCTAACATTGCCACCTTTTATATTCAGAGCAATTGGTTCGATGGATTTCCTTTCAAGCTCGCTGAATTGTCCGCTCATATATTTTAAGAAGTGATCCCTGGACTCACTTCTTTTAAAACAATCATAAAAATTTGAGTGGAATCCGTCAAGTTCATCACTGAAACTTTCTATGTCTTGAGAGGTTAAGTCAAACTGCGGGATATCATATAGATTTTCATTTTTACGACAACTTGGTAGCATTGCTTGTCTCCTTTCTGAATATTTTTTATTCAGAATATGACAGAAAAAACTAAGCAAGTCAAATATTTTATATTATAAGTATCGTTGTAGGGATAATAAATCGCCTGATCTGATCAGCCAGGAAGAAATTCAAGAGTACCTGCTTTATCTTCTTCAGAAACGTAAACTTTCCTGGGGTACCTGCAATACACATTTATCCGGGTTAGCTTGTTTTTACAAAAACGTCCTTAAGTGGGATGAGAGGAAATTCAAATTACCGCCACGACCACGGGTTAAAAAACTTCCGAATGTTTTGAGTGTTGAAGAGGTGAAAAGACTTTTTGAATCAGCCGCTAATCTTAAACACCGTGTGTTGCTTAAAACTGTATACAGTGCCGGTCTCAGGGCCGGAGAAGTTGTAAAGCTCAAACCCAGGCATATAGAGAGCGATCCATCCAGAATGATGATCAGGATAGAACAAGGAAAAGGCAGCAAGGATCGTTACACTGTTTTATCTAAACATCTGCTTGATGAACTCAGAATCTATTGGCAAAAATATAAACCCGGCAAATGGATTTTTCCAGGGATTAATAAAGAAAAGCACATTGGTTTTACTGCTGCCAGGGATGCTTTTAAAAAGGCAAAAAAAAAGCCGGCATAAAAAGAGGTCAAAGCCTTCATAGCCTCAGGCACAGCTTTGCAACCCATCTTCTTGCCCAGGGAACAGATCTTTATGCCATCAAACAACTCCTTGGTCATTCTTCTTTAAAAACCACGATCATTTACCTCCACCTGATTCAACAAAAGCCTACAGAATTTAAAAGCCCTCTTGATACCATGTATGGGGAACAGGAGGGGCAGAAATGAAAAATAAATATGAAGTTGCAGATATTTTTCGTCTTTATGGCAAGGAATATCAGAAACAAACGAATCTGCCTTACAAAAAACTCAAGGTCATGCATAAGATTAAGATTTGCCGTACCGCCCAACTTGGCGGTCATATTGAACAATGTGACCATTGCAATTTTGAACGAATTGCCTATAACTCATGCAGGGACAGACACTGTCCCAAATGCCAGACAATGGTGAAGGAACGATGGTTGAACGACCGTAAAGCTGATTTGCTGCCCTGTAATTATTTTCATATGGTGTTTACCATACCCCATGAACTGAACCCGATCATACTGGTCAATCCAAAAATTATGCTGAACAGCCTTTTTGTTGCAGTAAGCCAGACGTTACAGGCATTTGCCCGTGATCCACAATGGAAAGTTCAAGGGCAACTTGGATTTATATGTGTGCTTCACACCTGGTCACAAAAGCTAACAGATCATTTTCATATTCACTGCCTTGTTGCTGGTGGCGCTCTTTCTTTTGATAAAAAACGCTGGACAGCCTCCAAAAAATCATTTCTATTCCGGGTTCAATCCTTGTCAAAGGAATTTAAGAAACGGTATCTTGGACTTTTAAAAAAAGCATATCTGGACGATGAACTGTCTTTACCAGGTAAAATTGCAAAATACAGTTCCAAACAAGAGTTCAATACCTTTGTCCAATCCCTTTTTAAAGTAAAATGGAACACCTATGCCAAGCGTCCCTTTGCCGGGCCTGAACAGGTACAAACAAGCTAACCCGGATAAATGTGTATTGCAGGTACCCCAGGAAAGTTTACGTTTCTGAAGAAGATAAAGCAGGTACTCTTGAATTTCTTCCTGGCTGATCAGATCAGGCGATTTATTATAATATTTTGCAATCCTCGTCATTGTGTCCATATAAGTTTTGATCGTCCATGGTGAAAAACGATTTAAAATCATGTGGTCCATAAATTGAGTTCTAAGAGTTTTAGCCATTTTGATACCTCCTTGATTTAAATTAATAAGACCGGCAGAACGCCTCAGAAGGTATTGTAAATCTATTCTGTTGAAATGGGAAATTGAACTTTAGTATTTTTCGAATAGTAGGAGCTAAGGGGGGCGAGAGCCCATTGCAAAATTTATGACAGGCGTTTCATTTGCGCTTTTTGCAAATGACATGACTGGCGGAAATCTTGCGGGCTTTCGCCCCCCGTTCTCCGGCAATCATGCCCAATACTTTGGCAAACCAATACTCCACAAACCTTTAAAATTTATATCACTTTAAAATATGCCGAAGCCACTTCCGCGAAGCGGTTCAGTTCATAGACACAATGTGGGGTTCTGTTTTCCTAAAAAACAGGAAATAACGTTTCAAAACAACCGGCTTGACCGAATATGTTTTGGTTGTTGAAATATATTTTTTTCTCCATATTTTAGGTCACCTAAGGAGGTTTAACAATAAGGATATATACCGAATTCATAAAAAATAGGGCATCCTGATTTGACAATCTATCAATTCCGTATATGATCAATAAAATATAGGCAATTTTAGCTGATGTTAAAGAGAATGGATCAAATCGCATATACATCGCCATCAGACCCGAATGTCCTGAGAATCGGCAGGGATTCCAAAGGATCATTGATTGTCGGCATTGGTCTGTGTGCACTGGGTCTCTTGGCAGGCATCCAGAGTTTTTTCTCACCTGTCGATAATTTTTTCATCGGGTCCTTTGGCTGTGCCTTCATTGGATTTATCGCCTTTGCTTCTGGGTTCTTTTTAATTGACGAGTTATCCTGGACCACCCTGGACCGTAAGAAAATGTTGCTGATTAAAAAAAAGGAAAGATTTGAGGCCCCGACTCAGGTGTCAATAAAATCTGCTTCCCAGGTTCTGGTTAAAATGGAAAAGCGCATCATCGGCGGCGGGGAATTTGATGATGTGGTAACCATTTACGGGGTTAAGATTTATACCGGCCAAACCTGCGACTTTTTTGAAACAATCCATTACGAAATCGCCCGAAAAACCGCCAAGCAGCTGGCTTGTTTTCTGAACCTTCCCTTGGTGGATCTTACCTTTGGATCAAAGGCCGTACCAGAACATCCCCAGAGTTTTAACCTTTCTCTTACCGATCGGATTAAACAGAATGGAAGCATCCAAGTGCCTGACCGGCCAAAGCAATTAAAATCAAAGATATCCAGACAGGGGCGGCAGGTCTGTTTTGATATTCCTGCCCGGGGAATCACACCGGTTGTGTGTTCATGGCTTTGGGCCCTATCCGTCATTATGGTGACCGCAATGTCGCTGATTGTTTTTTATGATTTTCATCACCCAATGGATATGAATGACCGGTATTGGATCTATGGACCATGGGCAGTCATCTTTGTGGGTCTGCCGGTACTCATGGCCGTGAGAATCATCAAGCTGGCCTGTGTCATCCCGATAAGGTTCAAGGCAGGCCCTTTGGGTGTGACACTTGAAGAACAGCGATTTTTCAGGAACAGGAAACGGTTCATAAAGAGCGCTGACCTTCAGCAGCTAAAAGCCTATCTGCCGTCAACCACCCAGAAATATTCTTATCAGCCCTCCTCCTATGGTAAAACTGTGTGGCCGTCAGGGTTTAGAAAAGCCCCCAGAGCGCACCGAATAAGAGCTATCAGTGAGGGGCTGGCAATGGAATTCGGACAGGGCCTTTCCTTTGAGGAACTTGAGTATATTGCCGCAGTATCGGTAAAGGCCCTTATCTGATTGAAATAGGCGACAACCCATGGTCCTCTGGGACAAACGTCGCCGATGCGCACATCCAAGGAGAGCAATCATGGTATTTTCAAACATACCCCGAATTAAAATTTTACCCATGACTTGAAATACCAGTACGCGCCTGGAGATGGTAGTAAAATAGGCCGTTTTTATAGACACATTGTGGGGTTTTTGATTGCTGAACGCTGAACATCTACGGCTTGCCTGTAGCATGTTTCTTGTTCGAATCAAGAATCGTGTTCTCGGAATTTATTAACCCCATTATCCAATTAGATAGCCTACTTTTTTCCGATGGTCTTCTTTAAAAAATAGATTCGACGATCCAAATCATAGTCATCCCCATTCGTGACAGGGTATTGTTTTGCCGCCTCCAGTATCTCAAGGCGCGCCTTGAGTGCGGGCGATTGATCATTCAACTCTCGCATGGAAAGTGCCATTTCCATCCCAATATATCCCACCGCATTATCAGGATGCTTTTCAATCAGTTGCTGCATCAAATGCTCTCCAGCAGCCTGATCGCCGGACCGGCAGTAGCTTTCTGCCAATGAGGCGCTAAATTGATTGACCAGGTGTGCATCTTCATTGGGAAAGTATTCTACAAATTCACTCAAAAACGACACCGCCTCTCGAACAAATTCAGGTGAATCAATGGAGGCGTTGACCATTTCCATCTCACAATCCTGGCACCAGTTTAAAAATGACTGCGATCCATTGAATCTGGTATTGATTTCATTGATGGACCGATTGGCCACATCGTATTCGGATTTAAATATCTCCCATACCCGCATCCAGATACGGCAGGCTTCTAAACGATCTTTTTCCAGTGTTTTATACCCGGATTCCATCCAGTCATCCAGCATCTCAAACGACACCTTATCTAATTTTTTTTCTTCATACAGTTTCGACCAGATAGCGCATGTACACAGACATACATTATCGGAGACACCCGATTTCCATGATTTTGCCTGTTTTGGCCACAACCGATCGGCAACCCCCCAGGCGGATTCCTCCTTTTGGCAGGCTGCAATAAATTTCGCCTCATCATACCGGGCCCCCTGTTCCGACAACCGCTCAATCAGCTGCTCAAAAGATAACGCGCGGATGTCTGAAACCGCTACCATCTTTTTTGAATTTGCACGCAATTCAGGAGAGCGGGCCAGCAATTGCTGTACATATGGTTCCTCGGGGTCACACATTTTCGCCATCACATACGGCCGCATCTGTATTCCGGACTTCCCCGGTCCTGTGTCCATCTGGATGGACGGACCCTGGTTCGGCGGATTCTGTTCTGGCGGCTGGGGCTTATTCAAACAGCATTTTTTAAATTTTTTTCCACTGCCGCAGGGGCAGGGTGCATTTCGGCCTATTTTCATCTCTTCCTACCTGTTAATTAATAGAGTCACCCAACAGAAAGCTGAGGGGCCGGGCGGCGTAAAAGTCTTTCATTGAAAAAGGATTATACCTGCCTAGGAATCTCCTGATCAGCCGAACTGCTTTGGTTCACAATCCGCATGCCGAATGGTGTGGGAAGGTTCCTCAGTTATGGGGAGTCCTATCCCCATTATGTTTCATATAAAAACAACTACAATTCAACTTTAATTTTGACTACCCATTCTCCAAATTTTTCATACCAATTGATCTTTGTTTTTTTTGCAGAACATACTTTTTTAATTTCGGAAGCATCTTTATTTTCCACCTTCCTAAATCATTTAAATATCAATGATGCGCTAAGTAACATTATCCGAAATCGTTGGCAATTTTTTTTGTCATTTTGCACATAATTAACTGAGTACTTATGGTATTTATGTAGCGACTTTTTTTTGTAGCGTGATTTTCTTCTAGAAAAAGTTCTAAATGAGTTATTTTCTTTGAATTTAATTTTTCTACTTTGCTTCTTCCCTATATTTCTTGGCTTTTAAAAGGAAGCGTTCAACAGTTTCCGGATCAAAACCCGGCATTGTCCGGGCAAAATCTGCGGCTTTCTGGTAGTATTCTCCCGCTTCATACTTTTTCCCCTGAGCTTCATAGACCTGTCCCAACCTGTGAAAGCCGTCAATCTGATCTGGATATTCATGCAATAATCTCTTTGATACAGCTTCTGCCTCGCCGAATTTGTTTTCATCGATCAGATCAATTACACTGTTTGAAAGCAGATCCAATTCCGTGTAAACTGGTGTAAATCCGGCAGGATAGGGCTTAGGTTGAGTTCCCGCTGACTGCAACGACAAACAGCACTTCTTATACTTCTTACCGCTGCCGCAAGGGCATGGTGTATTGCGACCGATCTTTGCCATGGGAAAAATGTTTCATATTTTAAATTTTAGCGCAAGGTTAAAGATCGTGCAGCTCCGATTTGCCACCGACATTTCTATTGAACAATATATAGAGGAGGAAGCATGGAAAGATGCAAAACTGGATCAGTGCCCGTTACATCCGGAAGGTGGCTGCAAATTTGGCAAGCATGGGACCTATAGCAGAAAATCCCCTGACGGTACAAAGATCGCCCGGTGGTATTGTCCAGATGGCAGGACCACCTTCGGGCTGTTGCCCGATTGCCTGTCCTCACGTCTGCCAGGGACATTGATGGAGGCGGAAACGGTCATTAATCAGATCGAAGCAGCACCAAGCCAGGAGGCCGCAGCAGATAACATGCGGCCGGACATCGGTCTGCCTGGTATCCTGCGATGGATGAGGCACAGATTGTTTCTGATTCGTGCAAGTTTAATTTTATTGATCGACCTTATCCCGTCATTGTCAAATGGTCAGGCAACTTTATCATCATTGAGATCCGCACTTGGGGTTGAATTTGTTTTACCCCATCTCCGGGAACTTGCCGATCCATACCTGGATATCCTGCCGCCGCCGTTAGGGTTTGGTCCCCGGCCTCAAAAAATTCATGGAAAAAATCGTTTTCAACAACAAACGGGGCCTGATCCACCCTGAGAAACAGGGTAAATTGCCTTTAACGATCATTTCAAGGAGGCAATGCCATGAAGACCGGACAAAATATAACAGAAAATTCAAATCCAAAGCCCCAACGCCGTTTTCGTGCGTCCATTGCAAAAAATCCCATTGATCCCCGCCGCATCAGAAAAATTAAAGGAAGCTTTGCTTTTATCGAACACCGGTTCCTGCAGGACGGGTTCTGGGCAAGCCTGGATCACCATCAACTCCTGTTGTACCTGTTTTTGATTATCGTGGCTGATCGTCATGGGCTGTCCTATTACAGCTATGATAAAATCTGCACCCTGCTCAGGATTTGTGTTGATGATTACATCCTTGCCAGGAATGCATTGATTGACAAGGACCTGGTCGCATTTGACGGCAGCCTTTTTCAGGTATTGTCCCTTCCGGAAGGACCTGCTCTGTCTTCATCCGCCCCTCTTAAAAATCAAAAAGATATGGAACAGCATGATCCGGCAACCATCCAAAGCCTTGTCCTGCAATCTTTTGGAGGCAGCCATGATGGAAGCTGAAAATTTGTTCACCAAAGCAGTGGAGAAATACCTGGACTATTATCGGGATCAAGCTTCCGGGGAGGCGGTGTCCTATACAAAAAGGACATTAACAGATTTTGCGGCCTATCTTCAGGGTGCAAACGCATCTTTGGGCAACATATCCATTGACCAAGTCGATCAATTTTTAGCAGTCTGCAACAAGGGATATGCTCCCGGGACATGCAGAACACACCGATCACATGTACGAAAGTTTTTAAAGTATCTTTATCAACACGGAGATCTCAAAAAAGACCTTGGCGCTTTGGTGGTAAGCCCTCCAGAGTTCGGACCACCAAAACCGCCCAAATTCTTGCGCGCTTATGAAGTTCAAAAGCTGTTTGACAGTCTGGACCTGTCAACAACAAAAGACCTTCGTACCAATGCCACCCTGCACCTGGTATATTATTTGGGGTTAAGGCCCAAAGAAATCCGGTTATTAACCTTGAATGACATTTCATTCAGGCAAAAGGAAGTCCTCATTCATACAAGAAAAAATTGCGAACCTGCCCATCTTCCAATATCAAACAACGTGATCAAAGCCATTGCCGCTTATATGGTTGGCGCAAGACCTGAGACGCAATCCCGAGTTCTATTTTTACAGTTAACACCACCTTATAAACCGACCAACACGACCGATATCCCCCGAGACATAAAAGAGTGCATGACGAAAAACAATCTTGAATCCAGTACATACTGGCTGCGGCACTCATATGCCCAGAATCTGCTGGAGTCCGGTGCATCCATTTATGAAATCAAAGAAATGATGGGGCATAAAAGCCTTGATGCGACCAAAAAGTATCTGAGCATCCATATCAACCTGATGCGAAAGGTTATCCTTGATGAAACGCTTTAAAAGCTTTTTAGCTGAACAAATGGAAAATTTTATCGAATATCGTTTTCAACTGGGATATTCAAATACCTCGATGATATATTGTCTCAGGGTGCTTGATCGATATGTGGCTGAAAAACAAGTGACCTTGGCATCACTTGATCCGCTGTTTTTCATCCGGTTCAGAGCAGATCTTAATCTTGAGCCCCGATCCATAAATATGATTTTTCGAATGGTCAAAATTTTTTTCAATTATCTTATACGCAAAGATTTGATCCTGGAAAATCCGTTACAGGAAATTACTGAACTGCCGGAGAATCAGGTTATTCCTTTTATATTTTCTACAGAAGAAACAGACCTTTTTCTCAGGACTGCAATAAAGCAGATACGAACAACTGAGAGATTTTATTTATCAGATTTTAGTGCTTATATCGCTTTTCTGTTGATGGCTCGATGTGGACTTAGAAGCTCGGAGCCCCTTAAACTATTGAAAACCCATTACAACCGGAAAGATAGGACTATCTATATTGAAAAAACAAAATTTAGAAAAGACCGATTGATCCCCATACCAAAAACCGTAGCCCGTGAAATAAACAACCTGTTAAAAGTTCGTCGATTATTCCCTGATAACAGCCATTTTTTGCTGATAAAGGCGAAAGGTGAGAAACTGGTACGTATGTTTATAGATCGGAGATTTAAAAAGGCGCTCAAATATATTCATCTGGATCAGCCCCGAAAAATAATCGGGACTACAAACTTCAGCCAGCCTTCCCATCATTCGTTGCGCCATTCGTTTGCGGTGAACACGCTCAAACGAATTAGACAGCAGGGAAAATCGTGTCAAAATGCCCTGCCGGTACTGGCATCTTACATGGGGCACAGCAAATACAAATATACAATCTATTATTTGAAGGTACTGGATGCAGAACATCGCCGCCAGATCCTTGATTTTTCAATGCGAAGGAGTGGGGATGCATGAGATTATCCACCTGCCTGCATCAGTATTTTTATGAATACCTGCCCAGAATAAAGGGGGTCAGCGAGCATAGCATCAAAGCGTATCAGCAGACCTTTGCTTTGTTCCTGCATTTTCTTGCTGGCCATCACTCAATCAAAATCAAGTCTTTGAAAATCGATCATTTAACGGTGGATGCAGTGCTCGCCTTCCTGCACTATTTGGAAAAAGACCGGAAAAATACCGTTCAGACCCGAAACCAACGCCTGGCTGTTATCAAGTCTTTAGCCAAGATGATCCGATTTATGCATCCGGATAAAAAACCAATCGCGGTAGCTGTCCTGACCATCCCGCAGAAAAGGGCTCAGAAAAAGGTGATGGGTTTTTTATATCCTGAAGAAATCATGAAGGTCTTTAGCGCAGTCGATCTGAAAAAAAAGGAAGGAATGAGGGACTTTACCATCCTTCACCTGCTTTATGACTCCGGTGCCCGGGCCAGTGAAATTGCCACATTGGAATTTGATTATTTTGATCCTGAGAACGAAACCATTGCGGTCCTGGGTAAGGGGAACCGGTATCGGTTGATTACCCTGTGTCCCAGAACAGCATCCTTGATCTCAGATTACATCACCAACCACCGGGTAGATCCCATCCTATTATTCTCCCACCGGCTGTTTATCAATCAGCGGAAGCGGGGAATGACCCGGCACGGCATCAACAAAATTTGCCGGAAATACCTGACCAAAGCATTGCCGGAAAAACGGCTGAAGGGCCTGAGCCCGGCGCACTGCTTCAGACACTCATGTGCGGTAACTATGGTCACCTCAGGAGAGTCGGTATCTGATATCAAAAATCGTCTGGGACATCAAAGTGTTGAATCAACAATGATCTATCTGCAACTGGACCTGTCAAAAAAACGGAAAATCCAAAGTAAGCTTATGAAATACATGCAATCGAAAATAAATCATGACAAGAAAATTGATGAACTGATCGACTGGAAAAATAGTGCTGAAATCCTTGCTTGGCTCGACAGTTTATGACTAACTGAATCGGCCTTTGTTAGCAATGGAAGGGTATGTAGTAAAACCAAAAATTATGTTGCCGGTGGTTTTGAAAATTTACAGAATATTTTTTAACGTGTTGATTTTTATGCTAATACGGCTTTGCATAGAGCGATCAAAAACTCTTCTTAAAATTCAATCGGTTAGGCTTGCTCGCAACATAATGGTATCATTATGGACGAGTCAAATCAAACAAATTACCGAGCGCTTCTTTCTCCAGTCCGGACTTTTTAAATATTTCCAAAATACTACATCTGGTAACGACAAATTTTTTAGTTTCAGATTTGAAATTACAATATATAGCCGGAAGCAAAGTCAAAAAAGCCAAGATCCCATGAAACTATATTGGAGACAAAGTTGAACCGCATTTTTCAAAGAGGCCGGGGTATGGTGTTGCAGAGAATGATTTATTGGCGTTCCTTACAGGGTCTTGATGAAGTGGAGCACAAGACCGGAAATTGTTTGAGCGGAGCGAGTTTTTCCGGTCAGCGGAACGAATTTAGACCCTGTAGGAACAGGCAATCATCTGAGTCGCAACCCATGCCCGATCGAGGCAGTCAAAACTTCGATCATCATATTTTGAGAAAGTGATGCGCTGACACCCCTTGGAGGTGAACTCCCCGAGTCAACATCCAAAATTCCAAAGGGAAAGCTAAAACCTGGATTCTATCTTTCGGATACGGCGTTGCATTTTATTATAAAGGTGTAGAAAAATCATTTTTACCAAAATTTGAATCGGTAAACCTCAAATTAAACCACTCCTGAAAATTCTTGACAATTTCCAGGTCTTCATTTAAAATTTTTGCCAGTAAGTCCAAATAATTAGACATATTGGTTGCCATATTATGAAAAGTTTAATTCAGTTTCCGGCAGAGTTTGACTATAACTTGCTGTTGCATGCTTTAAAGGATTACAAAAAGCCAAGAGATAAGATCAGGGGCCTTATTAGAAACAAGGATATTATGCGGGTCAAAAAAGGCCTGTATGTGTTGGGCATGGAGTATCATAAGCCATACAATAAATTCATCCTTGCGAATCTGATCTATGGGCCCTCCTATATCACAGGTCAAACCGCTCTGGCATTTTGGAACATGATACCGGAACGTGTTGAACTTGTTATCAGCATGACAACAAAAAGAAAGAAACTATTCGACACTCCGGTGGGAAGATTTTCTTATTTCTATTGTCCTAAAAAGGCATTTAACCTTGGAATTTTGCTTGAAGACACCGGAGATCAAAAAAAAATTCTCATTGCTTCTCCAGAAAAGGCCCTGTGCGACATTGCAGCAATTCAAAGCCATATTTCAACGAAGCAAGCTATGAAGGAATTCCTCGAATTGATGCGATTTGATGACGATTTTAAACAGAACCTTGATCTCTCTTTATTAGAAAAAATCGAAGCCGGATATAACAGACAAAGTATACGATTGTTGCTGAGGAGTTTAAAGGAAAATCATGTTTGATGATAAAATTGAACAGATGTTAGGCAGATATAAATTAGATACGGTTCATAATCATGAGAATGCCCTAAAAGAAATTATCCAGGAAATTGCTTTGCTGGGTTTATGGCGGTCAAAATTTTATGAAAAGGCAGTTTTATACGGCGGAAGCGCTTTACGAATTTTACATAAACTGGATCGTTTTTCTGAAGATTTGGATTTTTCATTAATTCAGCCTGAAAGCAATTTTAATACGAAGAAATACCTTGATGCGGTAAAATCGGAACTGGAGCTATGGGGTTTTGAGGTTTTTACCGAAGAAAAAACCAAGAAGAATAAAACCTCGATTGATTCCGCATTTATCAAAGCAAACACACTGATTCATTTATTAAAAATCGATTCAAATTTAAAGACCCATAAAAACGCTGTAATAAAGATAAAATTAGAAATTGATCAGGAACCGGCCATTGGATTTACAAGTGATCTAAAATACCATCTCCACCCAATTCCGTTTACCATTAAAACCATGGCACTGCCGAGTTTATTTGCCGGCAAAATGCATGCCTTGCTATGCCGAACCACACGAACCAATATAAAGGGCCGGGACTGGTATGACTTTATCTGGTTTGTGAAGAATAACATCCCCTGTGATCTGCATTACCTTAAAAATAAAATGGTGCAAACAGGTCATATTGAGCCGGCTGAGATATTGACCAAAACAAAACTCGTTGAATTGATATCCAAAAAGATCAAGGAGATCGATTTTTCTCTAGCCAAAAGGGACGTGGAACCATTTTTAAAAACATCAGGACAAAAAGATGATTTGAGTCTCTGGTCCCCTGCTTTTTTTAATGATTATTTAATTCAGGAAATTGATGTCCTGAATAGACATTGATCATATCCCTGTCCGAAAAGAAAATGTTAGAAATCGGGCGGGCAATCCTATTTGCACTGGATATTTAAAAAAGCAGTTGCCAAGTTGTCATTTCAGAAGGAATCCAGGGTAGGAAAAAAAATTACACCAATGATTTGTTTTTTACAAAATCAGTATTATACTATTTTCGTATGGTCATTCTTCGTAATTCATCAGATCATACAGCAATGGAAAACATTCTCATTTAAAGGAGATAAATATAATGCAAATATCAACCGTTGATAAAAGAAGACTGCCTGCAGAGCTGTGCTCCTGCGTTGATGAGGATAAGTCCTCCCTTCATATGGAATTTACCATTCCAGGTGTAAAAAAAGAGGATATCAATCTGAAGCTCAATGATGACAGTTTCAGCCTGAAGGCAGATAAAAATGATATGGAATATGTGTCCAGCGGATCCTTTTGCTGTCCGGTTCAAATTCAGCAGGCCGAAGCCAATTATGAAAACGGGCTGTTGATGATCAATATACCCTTGAAAGATCCGTGGGAAAATTCACATCGTGTAACGATTCACTAAGGATGTGTTGACAGCAAAATAAATAGTTCAACACAATTAAGATTCAGGGCCGCTTTTTAAATAAGAAGCGGCCCTGAAAATTTTCAGGTCAGAGCAATCAGGCAGGTATATTCCTCAGAGTCATGGATGGTCAGGGTAAGAATTTTTGCATCCGGTGATTGCCGTTTAATTTCTTTAATTGCAGAAAAGCCGTCCATTTTCGGCATGGACAAATCGATCATAATCAAATGTTGATGATGAAGAATCCATCACAAAAATGGGCTGCAGAATTTTGGAAGGTCTGGGATATTTTCCAACGGCAGTCACCAGCAGTGAAAAGGCTTTGGAAATGTTCAGATCAGACCCGGAAAAGTTTGATCTGGTAATAACGGATATGACCATGCCAAGATTGATGGGGGATGAACTTGCCGTTGCTTTGATGGCCGGCAGGCCGGATATCCCCGTCATCCTTTGCACGGGCTGCAATACCAAATCATCAGAAAAGCCAATCAAAAAAATCGGCATCAAAGCCCTGGTGTATAAACCGTTTATCAAAACTGAATTTGCCGAAACCATCCGTAAGGTTCTGGATACTGCATATTCAGATTCTTGAAAATCCCTTGCAAATATGGGATAAATCGTGCAAAATCTATTTTTCACAAACACAAAAGAACGATTCCTTTTTAACTGATACCGTCAAAGGAGAAATAAATGGCCAAGGATAAAACGATCTTATATGCATTGAGCACTTGCAGCCATTGCAAATCAACCAAAAAGCTGCTTTCCGAGTGCAATGTTGAATATGAGTACATTGAAGTGGATGATCTTGAGGGAGACGAACGCAAGGCCATTCTGGCAGACATTAAAGAAATGAATCCCCGGTGTTCTTTTCCCACGGTCAAGATTAACGACACCGTCATTGTGGGATACAAGGAAAAACAAATCAAGGAGGCCCTGGGGATTAAAGATGAAAGTTGAAGATCTGTATGCGGCATTAAAAAAATCCCAGGAGGCAAAAGGGATCTATTTCAACAAAGACAAAGACCTGGTATTTGAACTTCTCGGTGCCCTTATTTCAAACAAGGACCGTTACGGGTACATGGCCTGCCCCTGCAGGCTGGCCTGCGGCGACAGGGAAAAGGACAAGGATATTGTCTGTCCCTGTGATTACAGGGCCCCTGATCTGGAAGAGTTCGGGGCCTGCTTTTGCGGTCTCTATGTGTCATCGGCTCTGCAAAAAGGTGAAATCGAAGCGGAATATGTCCCGGAGAGAAGACCCCCTGAAAAGATGTTTTAACATTTAAGCCCAAAGGAGACGCTCATGGATGATTGTACATTGCCTGTCATGAACACCGGCCTTCGCGGTGTTGACGTGGCCAGTTCAAAAATATGTGATGTCCGGGGAAAAGAAGGCAAATTGATCTATCGGGGGTTCTTGATTGAAGACCTTGCCCAGAACGCCGGTTTTGAAGAGATCTGCTTTCTCCTGCTCTACGAAAGGCTGCCCAAAAAACAGGAACTGGAAAACTTTAACCAGAGCCTGAAACAAAAACGAAATATCCCGGGCAATATCCTGGCAATCTTGAAGATGCTTCCCCGGGACATGAATCCCATGGATGTCCTGCAGATGGCCGTTCCGCTGTTGATCCAGACCGACCGGAATGTGGGCGATTCCGGGATTGAAAATACCCTCTACAGTGCTGAAAACCTGATTGCAGGAATGGCCACCATCACGGCGGCATGGGATCGGATACGAAACAACCAAGAGGTGATTGCCCCGGACGAGCGGCTCAGTCATGCGGCAAATTTTCTGTATATGCTCACGGGTGAAGCCCCTGATGATGAGACCGCCCATTTTTTTGACGTAAGTCTTGTGCTGCATGCGGAACATTCCTTTAACGCGTCCACGTTTACGGCCAGACAGGTGGCATCCACCCGGGCCCACATTTATGCGGCCATCTCAGCAGCCATCGGGTCTCTTTCCGGTGCCCTCCACGGGGGTGCCAATGTCAGGGTCATGAAAATGCTCAAGGAAATCGGGTCTGTTGACCGGGTGGATGCCTATATCAACAATATCCTGAATTCCGGAGGCCTGATCATGGGTCTGGGCCATGCCGTTTACCAGACCGATGACCCCAGGGCCATTATACTGGCTCCCATGAGCAGGAGAATGGGAGAGATTGCAGGCGATTGTCTGTGGTATGAATTGTCTCTGGAACTGGAGAAAAAGGGGAAGGCTGCCTTTAAGACAAAAAAACAGAGAGAAATCTTCTGCAATGTTGATTTTTACAGTGCCTCTCTCTTCTATTCCATGGGCATTGCCACGGATCTCTTCTCCCCGATTTTCGCCGTTTCAAGGGTGAGCGGATGGGCCGCCCATGTGATTGAAGAGCAGTTTGCCATGGCAGCGCCCAAACCCTCTCTTTACCGACCCGGCGCCACCTATGTGGGTGAGTATTGCGGACCGGATGAGTGTGTGTTCACTGACATGGATGAGCGTTAACCAGCAGCATATCGTTAACCATATAAAGGAAAATTTGAATGAAAGTCTGGCAGTGCAGTGTGTGTAAATATATTCACAGAGGCGATTCTCCCCCTGAAAAATGCCCGATCTGCGGCGTGGATGCAAGCAAGTTTATTGAAATCGATGAGGCATCCATTCCCGAGAAAACACCCCGGAAAAAATCCGCAGCCCCAAAATCTTCATCAGCGGCAGCCTCCACCCGGCCGGAACCCCCGGCATCAAAAACCGGCCCTGCCAAAACAGGGTCTCCAGGGGCCGCCCCTCCGTCGGCACCGGAAAAAGGCTTTGAGCGGATAAAATCTTTGCTGATCAAACACCATGCCCATCCGGTTTCCGTGCATACGCCCAACGGGATACTCCCGGCAGCCGTGGTCCTGTGGGTGATCGCCTGGGTGTTCAGTTATGAGCTTGCCGGTAAAGCCGCCTTTATCAACCTGATCTTCGTCATCCTTGCTCTTCCCCTTGTGATCTTTACCGGCATACTGGAGTGGAAAAAAAAATATAACGGGGCCATGACCATGATCTTTAAGATCAAAATCCTGGCTGCCGCTTTGACCACGGTTTCCTGTGCCATCACCTTTATCTGGTATCTTGTGGATCCCGGAATTTTATCATCGTCCAAGGCCTGGGTGTTTGTGCTCATCAACCTGATCATGCTGGCTGGTGCAGGCATAGCCGGTCACATCGGCGGGAAACTGGTGTTCAAAGATTGATGCCGGCCATGGGCCGGACGGTTTAGGATACGTTTTACGCCTGGTTCAAATCTCCAGGACAATCCCCACGGGGCAGTGATCTGATCCAAACACGTCGTTGTCGATAAATGCCTGTTTCACAGCGCCTTTATCCATGAGATCCTCGGTCACAAAAAAATAGTCGATGCGCCAGCCTGCATTGTTTTTTCTGGCGCTGAACCGGTAAGACCACCACGAATACTTGACCTGTTCAGGATGAAAGTGACGGAAGGTATCCACATACCCCAGATCAAGCATCCGGTCCAGGACATCCCTTTCAACTCTTAAAAACCCGGACCGCTTGGAATTGGGTCCGGGATTTTTCAGATCAATCTCATTGTGGGCCGTATTAAAATCCCCGGTAATCACCAGACTTTTTCCCCGGGTCCTCAAGTCCTGGGCATAAGACAGAAACCAGTCATAAAAATCAAGTTTGTACTGGAGGCGCTCTTCACTCATCTGACCGTTTGGAAAATAAATATTAAACAGGATAAAATCCTCATAATCCAACTGGATCACCCGGCCCTCGCCGTCAAATTCAGGCCTGGAAAAACAGGTGGTCACCTGGTCCGGGGTTGGCTTTGAATAGGCGGCAACACCGGAGTACCCTTTTTTAACCGTGGAATAGGACCAGAAGGATTCATAGGGCGGCAAAGAGATCATCTCATCGGTTCGTTGATCCTCCTGGAGTTTTGTCTCCTGGAGCAGGAGAATATCCGGATCAAGGTGTTGTACACTCTTTACAAACTCTTTTTTCATCACTGCCCGGAGCCCGTTCACGTTCCAGGAGACTATCCTGTATTTTTTCTTGTCCGCCATATTTATTTCCCATTGTCCTTGTATTTCAGCGTCCCATGGCTCAGGTCTGTGTGAATTTTCATGGATTCAGGATGATCCGTGCATCGGCAATGATGCAGGCCTCCTGTGTACACAACACGGGATTCAAATCAATGGATTCGATTTGGGTCTCACACTCCATCATCAAATGGGAAAAATTCACCATCAATTGAATCAATTGTTCCCTGTTTACTCCCCGGCTGCCCCGGTATCCGGTTAAAAGGGCCTTTCCCCGGAGTGATTCAAGCATGGAAACAACGTCCTCGGGCTTGAGCGGGGCCATGCGCACGGCAGTATCGTTGTAAATTTCAACGGATGTACCACCCATGCCCAGAACAATCACCGGCCCGAACTGAAAATCATTTTTCCCGCCGATCATCACCTCAATCCCCTGGACCATGTGTTCAACCAGTATAGTTTCACATCCCACCAGTTTCTTCAGCCTTTCCATTTCAGCTTTCAGATGGTCACTGGAACGGATTCCCGTGACAACGGCCCCATGCTCGGTCTTGTGAAGAATCTTTTTGGACACGGCCTTGGCCACAATCGGACCGGAAGCCGCCTTCAGGAACGTGTCGGCAGATTCAAAATCAGAGGTCAGGATAAATTCCGGGATTTCAAACCCCCGGGACTTCATCAGGGCCTTTGCATCGGGTTCCAGCACCCACCCCAGGGGTCTGGCCGCTTCCAGGATTGTTCGTGCATGTTTTTCTACCACGGCCGGCACCTCCTCAGCGCTTTTGCCATCAGGGCAGCCCCGTCCACAGAGGATGCCACCGGGATATTGTTGAGTTCAAACCCCTCAATGATAATTTTATACTTGTCTTCCTTGGGAACGTAGGCGATCATGGGTTTTCCCTCGGTTCTGGCCACCTGGCTGAGTTTTGCCCCGATATCCGCTGATACCCCGGGGGAATAGGGCAGGAGCAGGGCCAGGATACACTCGATGCCTTTGTCCCGGGACAGATGCCGGGCCGCCGTGACAATATCGCTGTCCTTTGAACTTCCGGTTAAATCCAGGGGATTAACCAGGGAGGCAATATCCCTGATTTCCGGTGACAGCCTTTCACGGATGGTATTCACCGTAACCGGATCAAGACGGGGGATGGACATGCCGTAATTTTCACAGGCATCGGCGGCAAGCACGCCATGGCCGCCGCTCAGGGAAAGAATACCGATGTGGCCGTTGATTCCCTTGGGATAGCAGGAGAGGGCCTCGCAAAAAGAGGTCAGTTCATACTCATTGTCTGCCTCGGCCACGCAGTATTGCTTCATGATTTCTGAAAACACCCGGTAATCCCCGGCCAGGGATGCAGTGTGGCTGGAAACCGCCTCCATTCCCTTCTGACTCTTGCCCGCCTTTAAGATGACCACAGGTTTTGAGCATTGCTCGGCCTTTTGAATAAATTTGCGGCCCTCCCCTCGTTCAAAACCTTCGACATAAAACGCGATCACCTTTGTATCCAGGTCATGATCAAACCATTCGAGCATGTCTGTTTCCCGGATGCAGGCCTTGTTTCCAATACTCACGGCAAGGGATACGCCAATACCCTGGCCTGCGAATTTAACCATCTGATCCACCAGGACCCCGCCGCTCTGGCTCACGAAACCGATATTGCCCTTTTCCGGGCGGATGATGCGTTCACCCGGAAGAAAAAAAGTATCCACACGGTCGGGAGCATAAATCCCCAGGCAGTTGGGACCGACAAAGGGAAAGTCGGCTTCCAGGGCGATATCGACCACCCGCTGCTGCAAGGGCGCATTCCCGGCCTCGGCAAATCCGCCGGAAACAATGACCGCACCCCCCACCCCCTTTGCAATGCACTGCTCGATCACCCCGGGGACATATTCCGCCCTCACTGCAATGACGGCCATGTCAACAGGATCTTCAATCTCATCAACATGGGCATACAACTTCTCCCGGTGCAGGAGCCCGCCCTTTGGATTAACGGGAAATGTTTTGACCGGATACCGCAGATGATTTTTGTTGTAAATCACGTTTGCCGGATGGTTGTCCTGGGAGGTGGACACACCGATAACGGCCATGGTCGATGGTTTAAAAAGATGGCTCAGGTTCACTTGTTTCCTTTTCCTTACTTTGTTTCCTCACAGGGCAGTATAAAATTTTAAACGATAAAACAATAAAGCGAAAGGATGGCGACGAATTTTCTCACATGACGTCAGTGTGTCCAAAGGGGTGGATTCGGCAGGTCCGGACTCACCCCCCTGGACGATTGATGCAATGAACAATCAGACCCAAAATTAATTGTCCTGATCGGCAAGGTAATCGTCATACATGGATTCAAGGGCCAGTTTATGTTTGGACTCTTCCTGGACCAGAATCATGAATACTTTTTTTGCCTTTTCGTTATCGGTCTGGTCGGCAAGCATGGAATAGAGCTTGACCGCTTTTTCTTCTCTTTTCATGGCAATTTTAAGGATTTCCGGCATGGGCATACCTTCTTCATATTTTACTTCCACCATGTAATCGCTGATTTTAAGGTCCGTAATTTCCTTAAATTCATAGGAATCAATCTTTTCTTTGTTGCCGGACATATCGGTTAAAAGGGCCACATGATTTTCCTCTTCTTTGGCAAACCGTTCAAAAATTTCCTTCAGTGC
This sequence comes from uncultured Desulfobacula sp., assembly GCA_963674905.2. Lineage (GTDB taxonomy): Bacteria > Desulfobacterota > Desulfobacteria > Desulfobacterales > Desulfobacteraceae > Desulfobacula. Next base: position 19,990 of record CAXXXR010000001.1, read on the forward strand.
TGTCCGAGTGGCCTGCTTTGCCAGGGATGAATAAAATTCAACCGCTTCTTTTTCTCCCTTAATGGCAAATTCCAGTATTTCATCAATTGATCCAAATTCCATGTTCACTCTCCTCTATTTTAATAATTTAATTATTTGGTGATTCTTAATCCAGTCCTTCTAAATCCATATAGTTTATATATGATAACCTTACCTTTTTTCAATTAAAAATTTATTTTCCCAAAATATCATCCAGGGCAGAATCAATACCCGGAAACAAAAACGAATATCCCAAATCCAGAAGATGCTCTGGCACTGCCCGCTGACTTTGCAACAGGGCCTCACCCAGCTCTCCCATTAAGGCTTTCACGGCAAAGGCCGGAGCCGGCATAAAAGCCGGGCGATGCAGGACCCGACCCAGGGACCGGGCAAATTGTCTCTGGCGGACCAGTGAGGGGTCGGTAAAATTAAACACCCCCCCAAGCTCTGTGTTTTCCACCAGCATTCCCACGGCAGCTTCAAGATCCCGGGCATGTATCCATGGAAACCACTGATTTCCGTTGCCCACCGGCCCTCCAACAAAGAGTTTGAATGCGGGCAGCATCAAGGACAGGGCACCCTTCTCTCCCAGGACGATCCCCAGGCGCATGATTGCAACCGTGGCGTCTTTTTCCCGGGCCTTTACCGCCTCTGCTTCCCAGTCCGTGCACACCTTTGCCAGAAACCCCTGGCCCGGGTGTGACTTTTCCGTAAGAACCCGGTCTTTTGCGTCACCATAAATTCCCACGGCAGAGGTGGTCACAATCTTTTGTGAGTTGCCCGGTTCCATGGCATTAACTATATTCCGGGTGGTAAGGATGCGGGAGTCATAAATGGCCTGTTTGTAATTTTTCGTCCAGTATTTGAAGATATTGCGCCCGGCAAGATTGATAATCACATCAGACTGACGCACCTGTTCCTGCCAGTCACCCTCCTGGGTGGTGTCGGCACTGACCCAGAGAAAGTTCTCATATTCTCTTGACAAAGGATGCTCCTCTGATGTGCCGGTCCCGACGACACGATGCTGGTCGGATAAAAAATACCGGGCCAGTCTTGTTCCCACAAACCCTGAAGCGCCGGTAATGAGTATTTTTTTCATGGAGTGTATCCCCTATTTATTAGGTAATGCTTAACGATTAATGGTTAAAAAATAAAAATAATCATATTTTTTCAAATAACAACTCACAATACTGAGTCATAGCTTTAATTTTACGGGAGCTTTTATTGACTTTTCCTTTGTGATATGACCTTAAATAGAAAACAGATACAAAAACCGGTACCGGAAACAGGGAAACATGACAAAGACCTTTCCAAAAAATCATGCACTGTATGAGACTTTGTTTGAAAATTCCTATTCCATCATGCTGATCATAGACCCCGCAACCGGTGCAATCCTGGATGCCAATCAGGCGGCCCAAAAGTTTTATCAATATTCAAAAGAAAAAATGCAGGGAATGAATATTTCACGTATCTCCACCCTTTCCGTGGACGAATTAAGAGAAAACCTTGCTGCAGCGACAATTGAGAAACGCACGCATTTTAATTTTTACCACAGGCTCAGGAACGGGGACATCAAGGCTGTTGAAGTTTACTCCAGCCCCATTAAATTTAAAAATAAAGACGTTCTGTATTCCATTATCCATGATGTCAGCGAAAAAAATAGGGCCCAGGAGAGCTTGAAAAAAAGTGAAAGTGCCATGCGGGCCATCATCAATTCCACCGACAACCTGGTCTATCTGTTTGATCTGGGCGGAAAGATCATCACCTTGAACACGCCGGGTGCCCAATTATTCAATCGAACACCCCAGGAGATGACCGGTAAAAATTTTAAAGATTTTTTCAGTGAAAATGATTATTCAAGAATTAGTACTCTGGTAAAAAAAGTTGTCAAAACTCACAAGCCGGTCCATTACCAGGCTGGCCGGGAGAAAAAATTCTACGATGTCACCCTGTATCCGGTTTTGAATCCGTCAAACCGGGTGGACAGGATCTGTGCCTTTACCAGTGACATTACCGACTTAAAAAAAACCGAAAGGGTATTTACCGCCATAGAAACCGCCGGGGGCATCTGCCATGAAATGAATCAGCCCCTCCAGGTCATCCTGGGAAACCTTGAACTTCTCAGATTAAAAATAGGAAAAGATGACCCGAATATAAAACTGATCAATACCATATTGTCACAGACTGAAAAGATAGGAATGATTACCAAGAAACTCACCCATATCACCCGGTATGAAACCAAGAGATACGTCAAAGGCACCATCTTTGATATTGACCGGTCCTCTGAAATTAAATGAACCTGTCAACAAAAGACGGTTCCTGTCCCTTCTGCAGGCCGGACGACCAGACAATTGTCCTGGGAAACAAAACAACTTTCGCCGTCCAAGACACCTCGCCAGTGAGTCAGGATCATTTGCTCATCATCCCCAGACGTCACTGCCGGGATTATTTTGAAATGACCCGGCAGGAGAGATGCGATGCCCATGAATTGATTGTGATATTAACAGAAAAAATTCTAAAAAATGATCCTGCCGTAACCGGATTCAACATCGGTGTCAATTGCGGTCAAACCGCCGGCCAGACCATATTTCATACCCATATTCACCTGATCCCCCGCCGGGAAAACGACACACCCAACCCAAGAGGCGGAGTCCGGGGGGTTATCCCCGGAAAAATGAACTATTGATATTCACTGGTGCGCTGATACTGTTTGTGCACGTGCCGGCCGACTTTAAAAGCATCAGGTCGGGAAGTATCAGGTCTCAATTTTCTTTTTAAGGTCTTGAACCAGTCGTTCATAGGACTCTTTTTGCAGAATCTGATCAAACTGGGACCGATAATTTCCCACTAGGCTGACCCCTTCGATAACCAGATCGTATATCATCCAGGAGCCGTCACCGGTCTGATACAATCGATAATCAATGGGAATTTCAATGGTATCCGTGATAATTTTGGTACTTACCTGGGCTTTTCTTGTGGTCACATACTCTTTGACATAGATGACCTGTTCGTTGGTATAGGCTTCTATCTTGGATATATAGGTATCTTCAAGGAGCTGTCCGAACATGTCGACAAAGGCTTTTTTTTCCGCGTCGGTTCTCTGCTTCCAATGCCGTGCAAGGCATAGCTGGGCCATTTTTTCAAAGCTGAATCTTTCAGAAACAGCTTTACGAAGTGATGCCCTTCTCTTCTGGGTCTGTTCTTCTCCTTTAAGGGACGGGTCCCGAAGGATTTCCATGATTTTATCAATGGTGATTTTCAACTGGTCCTGAACCGATGATGCATGACCCGTGTTTACCGAAATAAGCGAACAAACGGCAAAAAAGCCGACAATTATAATAAAAACAATCCCCTTAGATTGTCCCATAAAACCCTCCCCCAACAAACCCGATTTTTTTCATCCCTCTTCCAGACCTTTCATTGCCGTATCCGTATCTGTTTCTATGGTAAACACCTTGTCCAGCTTTGTCAGACAAAGTGCATTCATCACGTTGCTGCCAAGGCCTGTCAATACAAACGATCTGTTTGTTTTTTTGCTCCACTGAAGCCCCTCGACAAGGGTGGCAATTCCGGAACTGTCCATGAAGGATACAAGAGAAAGATTCACCACAATCCCCTGAACCCCCTGCTTAAAGAACGCAACCAGTTTATCCCGAAGATTTGGCGAGGTGAACATATCCACCTCCCCCTCCACCGTGATGACACCGACATTTCCTTTTTTCCCGGCTTTTACTGAAAACCCCATAGGCTGTTTATTTCTCAAAAATGTATTTACTGACCAGTTCTTCCAGGCTGATGGCAGACTCGGTATCCATCAAAGAATCCTTATCTCCAAGCAAATCATCGGAGCCGCCCGGAGACAATTTGACAAACTTGTCTCCGATCACCCCTTTTGTCCGAATAGAGGCAATGGTATCATCGGAAATTTGTGTCCCGTTTTGAATTTCCATGAATACAAGGGCCTCATTGTCCTGGAGCGTAATTTTTGTCACCTTGCCCACGGGAACCCCTGCAATTTCAACCGAAGCAGCCTTTTCAAGGCCTTCTATGGAGCCGAATCTGGCACTGATCACAAAGGAGTCCGACCCAAAAAAATCAACATTTCCCATATGAACGGATAGGTATACCAGACAGGCAATGCCCACCACCATGAAAATACCTACCGAAATTTCTGTTCGTCGACTAGCCATGATGCAATATTTAAATCCTATAGCAATAAAGAAGTCAAGATATAATCCACAATGAGAATACACAGCGAGGTCAGGACAACCGTATTGGTGGTTGCCCGGCTCACTCCCTCTGTGGTGGGTTGGGCCTCAAATCCCATGAACGATGCAATCCAGGTAATCAAAAGCCCGAAACTCAGAGATTTTAAGATTCCCCCGTAAATATCGGTAAAGGTAACAGATGCAACCATCTTCCCCAAGTAGGCACCTTCATTCACCCCCAGAAGTTTCACCCCCACAAGGTATCCACCGCCGATACCCACGAGATCAAAAAAAGCAGTTAAAAGAGGCAGACAGATAACCCCGGCCAGAATTTTAGGACTGATCACATACTTCAGGGGATCAATGGCCATCATCTCAAGGGCGGGAAACTGATCCGTAATTTTCATGATACCGATTTCCGCAGCAATGGAAGATCCGGCCCTGCCGGTAACCATAAGTGCACACAGCACCGGCCCCAGTTCCCGGATAATGGACAGGGCAACCATCACCCCCAGAGCGGCTTCAGCTCCGAACTGGCTCAACGAGTAATACCCCTGAATCCCCAGAACCATGCCGGTGAAAAGTGCGGTAACAAAGATGATTAAAAATGATTTTGATCCGATAAATTCAATTTCTTTTAAAAGGCGGTGGAACCTGAACGGGGGGACAAATGCCTGACACAGGGCGACCAGCAGAAAAATACCGCTCCTGCCCAGAATCCGGAGGCGATTTAAGGTATACCGGCCAAGCAGGGCAGTCATCTCCACAGCAGCATCTCTCCTTTAATCAAACAAAATTTCATCCAGATAATTTTTATCTGTACGGGTAAAGGGAATGGGTCCTTCCGGCTCTCCATTGATAAATTGCTTTACCCTTAAATCCGAACTGTTCCTGATCTCTTCCACAGTTCCTTCGGCAACAATCTCCCCATAGAAAAGGATGATGATATGGTCGGCAATCCTGAAACAGGATTCAATATCGTGGGACACCACCACGGATGTAATGTTCAGGGTCTGGTTAAGGTCCTTGATCAATTTGTCGATCACCCCGGTGGAGATGGGGTCGAGCCCGGAGGTGGGCTCATCGTAGAAGATCACCTTGGGGTCCATGACAATGGCCCTGGCAAGTCCCACCCGCTTCATCATCCCGCCCGACAACTGGGAGGGCATCAGCTTTTCCGTCCCCCTTAATCCTACCATTTCCAGCTTCATGGTCACGATGGTCTTGATGATATTTTCAGCAATTCTGGTGTGTTCCCGCAGGGGAAAGGCAATATTTTCAAAAATATTCAAATAGTTGAAAAGCGCTGATCCCTGAAAGAGCATGCCCATTTTTTTCCGGATATGGTATAATTTTTTTTTGGTCAGGGTTGTCAAATCCATATCCTCGAAATAGACGGCCCCGGAATCCGGCTTTTCAAGTCCTGTGATCTGCCGTAACAATGTGCTTTTCCCGGATCCTGATCCCCCCAGGATGACGGTAATCTTCCCTTTTTCAAAGTGACAGCTCAGATCATTGGATGCAATGACCCTACCATATTTTTTCACCAGATTTTCTGCTCTGATCATGCTTGATTCCGCCACTTAAGAGTATTCGTGAAGGCTATTAGATATCTTACCGTTGTCACCGTGTCAATGATAATCAAAACGCCTGATGCCGGTAAGAAAACAAATCAGGCAATGGATATGGAAAAAGATGGTGGGCTGGGTGATTGACAAACACTATCAGGCTCTATATACAAGATCCATACGGTTTTTTCCATGGACTCAACAATTCAAGGTGTTTATGGCAGTGGCTTTTATGGAATCCGAACATGTTAACCTGAGGGTAGCATCACACCCGGAAAACCTGGCCCGTATCAGGAACCTGATGACCGAGGTGACCTCAAAGACAAGCCTTTCCCAGGAAGAACTGGGCAGTATCATCCTTGCCGTTGATGAAGCCTGTTCAAACATAATAAAACACAGTTGTAAAAATGATGATACCCGGACCATCGACCTGTCCATTCACCTGAAAGCCAATGCATTGGTCATCTCAATCCTTGATGACGGAATCCTGTTCGGCATTGATGAGCTCAAATCACGGGATTTAAGAGAAGTCAAACCCGGAGGAATGGGGCTTCACATCATCAAACAGGTCATGGATACAGTGGTATACTCCTGCACGCCGGAGGGATTCAACAAAATTAAAATGATCAAAAAATTAGTCTCCTGACAGGGTCATGAAGGTCAGGTCATCGGATTGGGGGGCCAGTTGTGTGGTGCATTGTTTTTGTATCCAGGCCATCTGCTCGCCCGGGGGAAGGTGACCCGACTGAATCAGCCAGCGCAGGAACCCTCTTAATCCCAGCCGGGTGCCTGGATCTTTTTTTTCTCTCTGTTTTAACCGGCCTTCGGTAAACCCGTCTGAATAGAGGTACAGCCGGCTTCCCTTAATGGAAAATCGTCCGGCCGGGTGAATGGCCGTGGGCAAAATGCCCAGGGGAGGATCAGTGGCCTCAATTTTTGTAATGGTTTTCCCCGTCACCAGAAACGGGGGAGGATGTCCCACATTAATAATACTGATCTGCCCGGTCCCGGGGTCCAGCACTCCTCCGACAAAGGTGACAAACATCCCCCTGATTGATGTTTCAACCAGTTCAGTATTCATCAATTGAACAATTTTGCTGATGTCATTTTCCACCTTGCCCAGGCACCGGAAAAGCGACACGGCTTTTGTCATGAGCAGGGCAGCGGCTGTTCCTTTTCCGGACACATCACCGAGACAAAAGCAAATGGAATTGTCCGGCCTTAAAAAATAATCATAAAAATCTCCGGACAACTGAAAGGCCGGAATGTTGAATGCACAAATCTGGTGTATCTTTTCAATATCAGGCTGAAGGCTTTTTTGAACCTGTCTTGCCGTATCCAGTTCTACTTCCAGCCGTGCCGCATATTCATCCCGCTGCTTCAAAGACTTCTGGAGCCGCCAGGTCAGTTCCTGGTAGCTGATATTGTCTTCGACCAGCCGATGGTTGGCCTTTTCCATGATAGTCGCAAAATCGATATGAGATCCCACGCACACATTTAAGGAAGTTGAGATTTCCTCGACCTGACCCGGCAGCAGGGCCAGAAGGGTCTCGATGTCATCTTCAGCCAGGTTGAAAATGATCCCGGCATTATTTTTCAATACTGATACTGCCCCGGCTGTATCATGACAGGTGTAAACCGCATTGCAAAAGTCTGCTAAATGGGTCATCCCGGCCAGGATAAAATCTTCGCTGACCTGTTCCGGCCTCCCCCTTTCTTTTTTATGCAACATCCTGTGATGATTGCCAATGGCATAGACATAGGATAGGGGCAGGTTCCATTTTTTAGCCAGCAAGGCACCCATATCGTCATGGGTGGCATGAAAAAGCTCTGCTTCCATTTCCCGGCGCTGGTCAGGCAGGTTTGATCTTAACAACGGCCACCTGTCGGCTTTCTCAGGTTCCATGGAAAAAAGAACCAGCAAACCGATATCCTGGAGCATTCCCGCAGTAAAGCCCTGTTCCACAGGACCCTTGACCAGCAGCCCAATCTGCCGGGCCGCAACCCCTCTCCGGATGGAGTCTTCCCAAAAATCGTCAATATCAAATCCTGGAATCGTCTTTTTTGCGAGCACTTCTTTGACGGCAAAACACAGCACCAGGTTTCTCAGACTCTCCATGCCCATTGCAACGATGGCGTCGGAAATGGTGTCGATCTTCCGGCGAAACCCGAAAAATGCAGAATTCACCAGTCCCAGAAGCTGGGTTGTCAATGCCGGATTCACTCGAATCAGACTGGTCAGTGTTTCAATCCGGGCATCCTCTTGCAATACGTACTGGATCAACTGCATGATCTGTTTGTCAGGGACCGGTAGGTCTTCGGGTTCAATATCCCTGTAAAACCCCGCACCCATCAGGACACCCACCATTGTGAGCAAATGAAGATTTGATCAATTAATTGACCCGAAAATTCACCTGGTAATTGATCGGAAAATAAATCTGTCAAAAAAAACTCCTGTACCATGTTTTGATTTTTAATAGTTTCTATCCATATTTTATCTGATGTCCTAAGTCAATATGTACAAAGAGACACCACGGGGTTTGCCGGACCCGGCATCACATTTGTGCAAGTTCGGGTTTGATCTCCGGCATATTCTTTGCTATACACTCTTTGCCCTACCAGGACTTTTGTCCTGAAGGTATTGATACTTAATTTTTATTTGGAATACGACAAATGCAGAACGAAATTTCAGATTTTTTGAACGACCACTCTTTAAAATATATTGAGATGGCCCTGAGCACCGACAGGATTGAAAGACTTTCCCATCCCGACGGATACGGAAAAAGGACCGGGGATTGCGGCGACACCGTAGAATTTTTCCTGACCTGTACGAACAACATCATCACCTCTGTTAGTTTTTGTGTGCAGGGATGCATGAATACAACAGCCTGCTGTAATACTGCTGCCCGGTTTGTCGAGGGAAAATCCATTGAATCTGCCTGGAAGATTTCTCCTGACCGGATTAACGATTTTTTAGAAACTTTGCCCGAAGATCATTTTCACTGTGCAGAGCTTACCGTGGGTGCATTGTACCTGGCCCTGGCAGATTTAACCCATGGACTGCATTGAGATTCAATTCGATTCAAATAGTCGCGTTTCAGCGACCATCTCCTGGTGAATCCCGAGGCAAAATTATTTGTAGAAATATAAGTAATTAAAATAATGAAGTTATTTTTCATTATTTCTTTTTTTTCATCCATGGCACATGGTTTGCAAACGCACCTGTTTTGCGATTGCGCATTCATTGACGGATTTTAATTTTTTAAAATCAGGATTTTGCTTGTTAAAATCAATGAAAAAACAGGAGATAAACTCATATATGACACACATACTTTTGGTCAGCCCGGAAAGAGATGTTTTCAAAGAACTTGAACCGGCACTCGCACAAAATGGATATTCCATTGACTGGACAGACACGGGTGAACGCGCCCTGTCAAAGCTTGGCAAAGAAAAATTTGATTTGTTCATCACCCATGAGGTTCTGCCGGACATGAGTGGGCGGAACCTGGTGGAAAAGGTTCTCTTTGTCAATGCAATGATGGACAGCGTGATATTGAGCACATTGTCCCATGATGATTTCCATGAAACCTATGAAGGATTCGGCGTACTCATGCAGTTTCCTCTGATTCCGGGCAAAAAAGATGCCCAGGCCCTCCTGGAGCATCTGAACCGAATCGCCGGGATTGCCGGAAAACTTGGTTCCCCGGAAAAAGGAGATCGATCATGATTATCAGTATTGCAAGCGGCAAAGGGGGAACCGGGAAAACAACCGTCTCAACCAATCTTGCTTTGGCCATTGAGCCTGAGGTGCAGCTTCTGGACTGTGATGTTGAAGAGCCCAATGCCCATCTTTTTCTTCAGCCAATCATTGAAAAAAAAGAACCGGTCATTGCAGCCGTACCTCAAATTGATCTTGAAAAATGCAGTTTCTGTAAAAAATGCATGGACATCTGCCGGTTCGGGGCCCTTGCCGTGTTGAAAAAAGATGTGCTTGTTTTTGAAAACCTCTGCCACTCCTGCGGCGGTTGTTTTGAAGTATGTCCTGAAGACGCGGTAAAGGAAAAAAAGCGGTCTCTTGGTGATGTTGAGATGGGAAAGGCACGGGATATTGAGTTCGTCCACGGCCGAATGGACGTGGGACAGGTCATGGCTCCCCCCATTATCAAAAAGGTGCGGTCCTATACCAACCCTGATCTTGTCACCATCATTGATGCGCCTCCCGGGACGTCCTGCCCCGTGATTGCCGCAATGAACAAGGCGGACTTCGTCCTTCTGGTCACCGAGCCCACCCCGTTTGGTCTTCATGACCTGAAACTGGCGGTTGAAACGGTGAGAATCCTTAACATCCCCCACGGACTGGTCATCAACCGGGCCGGGCTGGGAAACAATGATGTCAAGGCATATGCGCAAAACCAGGGCATTCCCATACTCATGGAAATCCCTTTTGATAAAAAAATTGCACGGATTTATTCCACTGGTCAAATGGTGGTAGATGAACTGCCCGAGTATAAAGAAAAATTCCAGGCCTTATTCGAGAAAATCGTGCAATTGGTAGGAAAGGGGGAAGGCAAATGAAAGAGCTGGTTATTTTAAGCGGAAAAGGCGGCACGGGAAAAACCACCATTACGGCGGCGTTTGCCTCCCTGGCCCAGGGAATGGTGTTGTGCGACGCTGATGTTGATGCCGCAGACCTTCACCTGATTTTAAAGCCTGACTTTAAGACTACTTCGGACTTTAAGGGCGGTCACGAAGCCATGATAGACCCTGACCGCTGCACCCAGTGTGGCCGGTGTATTGAGTTGTGCAAATTCGACGCTATCAAAGACAGCTTTGAAGTTGATCCCATTGCATGCGAGGGGTGCGGGGTGTGTGTAGATCTGTGCCCGGAGCAGGCCATTGATTTTCCTGAAGTGGTCTGCGGGCAGTGGTTTGTTTCAGGCACACGGTTTGGCCCCATGGTCCATGCACGACTGGGGATTGCCCAGGAAAATTCAGGCAAACTCGTGGCCCTTGTCCGGCAGGAAGCCAAAAAACTTGCAGACGAGAAGAACCTTGACCTGATTCTCACGGACGGCCCTCCGGGAATCGGGTGTCCGGTCATCGCCTCCATTGGCCAGGCAACCGCCATCCTCATCATTGCGGAACCAACGGTTTCAGGGTTTCATGATATGGAACGGGTGGGCCAACTGGCCCGGCACTTTCAGATCCCGGCCATGGTCTGCATCAACAAGTATGACCTGAATCCGGACCAGACCCGAAAAATAGAAGATCTTGCCCGGGCAAATCACATCGCCATTGCCGGCAAAATCTCATTTGACCAGACCTTTACGGAATCCATGATCCAGGCAAAAACAATTTTTGAATACGACAAAGACTCACAGGCATGCAAAGAAGTCAAACAGGTATGGGACACCGTTGTGACCCTGCCGGAATTCAACATGCCTGTGAACACAATACACCAACATATATAGGAGAAAAAAATGATGAAAAACGGTAGAATTGCAGTCCCTTCAAACGGCCAGGGCGGACTTGGGGGAACAAGAGCCGGCCATTTCGGACACTGTGACGTTTTTACCTTTGTAGACGTGGAAAACGGTGAAATCAAGAAGGTATCTGTCTTGCAGAACCTGGAACATGCCCAGGGCGGCTGCATGGTACCGGTCAACCTCTTGAGCGAAAACCGGGTGGACGCACTCATAGTCGGCGGTATCGGCATGCGCCCTTTGATGGGATTCAGGCAGGTGGGCATCAATGTGTACCACGATGACCAGCGCCCGGAAATAGAACCGGTTGTCATGGATCTCATTGCCGGTAAATTGCAGGAAATCTCAAATGATCAGGTCTGCGGTGGCGGCGGCGGACAGGTATAATCAGAGTTAAAGGAGAATCTTAAAATGAAAGTAGCTGTCACATCCCAGGGAGATACACTGGATTCCCAACTGGACCCTAGATTTGGACGGGCCGCGTATATTCTCATTGTAGACACGGAAACCCTTGAGTTTGAAGCCTTTGATAATAATGAGAATAAAAATTCTTTTAAAGGCGCGGGTATTCAGGCAGCAGCCATGGTCAGTGATAAGGACGCAAAAGTATTGCTGACCGGATTCTGCGGCCCCAATGCCTTTGAAACTCTGGAAGCGGCCGGTGTAAAGGTTGCCAACGACCAAAGCGGCAGGATCATTGATGTGGTCCAGCGGTTTAAGCAGGGCAATATTGCGTTTGCCGACGGTGCCAACAAAGACGGCCACTGGTAGGATGTTAAGGAAACCTACCGGCATCCCGGCAATCGGGACCCATTCCCTGCCCGGGCCGGTATGTTTCCTGAATTTTATATAGACAAAGGAGGCCTCTTATGCCACTTTATGAATTTAAATGCGAGGATTGCGGCAGTTTTGGTGAATACCTCATGATTGGAACAGAGGACAAGGTGGTCTGTAAATCATGCGGCTCAACCTTTATGACCAAGCTCATATCTGCCCATTCATCCATGTCAGGCCCGGCAAAAAACAGCATGCCCGGACTGGGTGACACAACCTGCTGCGGATCTTCTCCAGGCAAGGCAGCCAATTGTGCCGGACCCGGCACCTGTTGTGGAAAGAGTTTTTAGCCATGGACCGTTTGGATGAATTTGCAAATAAGCTTCAAAACCAGATATTTGACGAAGCCAGAGAAGCCCTGGGTGAAAAAGGGTTCCACCGGTGGCGCAATCCCCGGTTTAACGGACGGATGAAGGACCCTGACGGCCAGGCCCGGGTCACGGGTGAATGCGGAGACAGCATGGAGATCTATTTAAAATTTAACGATGACCGGGTGTGTGAGGCATCTTATTTTACGGATGGATGTGCCTCCAGCAGTATCAGCGGCTCTTTTGCCGCAGAGCTGACCCTGGGGCGAACCGCCGATGAAGTCACGGATATCACGGCAGATACGGTTTTAAATACCATCGGCAAGCTCCCGACGGAAGACCTTCACTGCACCACCCTTGCCGCAAGAACCGTCCAGGAGGCATTGAGCGATTACATGAAACGCCATCGAGCAAAACCATAACATCAAAATCAAATCAGGAACATATAAAATGGAATTGACCCAGATACTATCTTTGGACGAGTGGAAAGAAATCGAATCCGATCTGTTTAAAACCTATTCCCTTCAAGGATCTGTTTTTAATACAGAGGGTGTCAGAATTACGGATTTAAAGCTATGGGCAAACCAGTTGTGTCCAGCCATAAAATCAATTGATAAAGGCCAGAGCTTTATCTGTGCCGTGGCTCATATGAATCTATCCAACCAGGCCAGACAGACCCGAAAACCGGTGATTGAAGAGTGTGATGCCGGGCTGCTCAAAATTGTGGTTCCTGTCTTCGTTGGTGACGAATACCTCGGGGTTGTGGGCGGATGCGGTCTTATAGCCAATGACGGCGAAGTGGATAATTTTGCCATCAATAAAATTACCGATATGGATGATACCAAAATCCAGGCCCTGTCCACAGGTATTCCAACCATGACTCTTGAAGAGGCCCAGGCCGTTTGTAATTATATTGAAGATAGATTGAACACAATTTTAAGCAAGTATAAAAACCCTGACCATTAAATTGTTGTCCCGTCTTTTCAATTCTTTCTTTGTCTGATACGGTGAACGTCAAATTGTGCGTGTAAATGTATGATAACCTCAAAAAAGGAGCCTCACAATGGAATTGGAACAGGTCATTGTAGAAATCCATGCAGATCACGTGGCAAGTATTACCCTGAACCGTCCTGAAAACATGAACACGTTCAGCTCCCGGATGGCGGTTGAGCTCAACCAGGCCCTCATGGATCTGGATGAAGACCCCTCCATCCGGGTGATTCTGTTAAAAGGTGCGGGCAAAGCATTTTGTGTCGGAATCGACGTGAATGAACTTAAAGGACAGACTGCCCTCCAGTATCGGGACTGGATCGAACGAATGGAGCAGCCCCTGATAAGAATTTCAAAGTTAAAGACTCCGGTCATTGCCCAGCTTCACGGTGTTGCCGCAGCCAACGGCATGGGGCTGATAGCTGCAGCAGATCTGGTCATTGCCGCGGACAACTCCCGCATGGGCCTGACCGCCATCAATGTCGGCCTCAACTGTGTGGGCCCTGTGATCCCCGTTGCCCGGTGTGTGGGCCGGAAAAAGGCCCTGGAACTTCTCCTGTACGGAAATCTCCTAAAAGCCCCTGAAGCCCTGGCCCTTGGATTGATCAATAAAATCGTTCCCGCAGCCGAGCTGGACGACCAGGCCATGGAATGGGCCCGGGAGCTGGCACAAAAAAGCCCGGTGGCCGTGCGGATTGCCAAGACCGCTTTTTATCATTCCGAAGACATGCACTATGACGATCAGTTTGCCTATATGAACGAGGCCTTTGCCCGGCTGTGCACCACAGATGACGCCAAGGAGGGGGTATCCGCCTTTTTTGAACGGCGCACACCTGTGTGGCAGGAAAAATAAACGGCTTACCGGACGGGACCGGACAAAAATTTCAGTACCGGCAATTTATCATGGCTTTAAGGGCACACCGTTCCTGTCCCAGCCCTTGATCTCATAGTACTGCCTGACCATGTCGTGAATCGGAACCACCTGGTCTCTGGAAGGCCCTTCGGATAAAGGTTCATGCGTGAACCGGTGCGGCAGGGTATCCGCTTCTGCCGTGATGCCGAAATCAATGTTCATGCGCCGGTCATTGTCAATGGTTTTCCTCAGGGACTGGTTGACCTTATCGGCTGTGAACTTCAGGCCGGTGCCGGCCCTTAAAAGGTCTGCACCCAGTTCAAAGTCCATGACATCCATACTCAGGCCCACATTCTTGCACATGGTCATGCAGTCGGTGAGCAGGGCCTGGCGCTCGGTATACTCCACCAGGGCAGCCTTGCCCTTATCTGACAGCCGGTCCGCAGCCTGGCGTGTGCCGAATCGTTTCTCGGCCTCTTCAAACCGGTTGGTGAGTTCAAAAAACGGTTCCGCCCTCAAATGATCAGCCCCCCGGGAGGCAATGGCGTAGGTCAGGCCAAAGGCCTTGATTCCCCTGGGATCACCGCAGATCACATCCAGCCCCTTGACGTGAAGGGCATATTTTTGGGACCCCTTACCCATTTTATCTGCCAGATATCTTGTGCCCATGGAAAATTCCTTTCCAATACCTTCCCCTCGGATAATCATGCCGACGACTTGCTCAATGGTATGGGTATTGCCCCAGGTAAACTCCAGGCCGTCAAAATCATTTTTGTCAAAAATGCCCTTTTCCACACATTCCATGGCCCAGCCAATGGTTTCTCCGCAGCTCAGGGAATCAAGGCCCATGCGGTTGAGGTATTGGTTCATCTTCAGGGCAAACTCGAGATCTTGGCTCCCGATGCGGGAGGAAAAACTGCACAGCGTTTCATATTCAGGCCCCTCGCTTTCCACCTGGCGGGTGACATAGTACCGGGAGCAGTTGATATTGCAGTTAAAGCAGCCCTTGTTTTTGGTCTTATACTTTCTGGCCAGGGCCTGGCCGCTGATCTGGTCCACATAGGGGGCCGTACCCTGCTGGAAATGGTTTACCGGGAGAATCCCCAAGCCGTTCAGAGCTTTTATCAAAAGGGTGGAGCCCAGCTCATGCCGGTCATGGAACTCGGGGTGATCCAGAATCCGCTGGTCCAGTTTCTTGCAAAGTTCCATGAATTTCAAGGGCTGGGCCAGGGACACCATGCCGGTCCCCTTGACCACAACGGCCTTGAGGCTTTTCGAACCAAACAGGCATCCCATACCGGTTCTCCCGCACACCCGGGAATTGTTGCAGGCCACGATGGCATACCGGACCAGATTTTCTCCGGCAGGACCGATGGCCGCGATCTGGACGTTGTTGTCGTCCAATTCCTTTCGGATCATGGCCGTGGTCTGGAAGATATCTTTACCGGCAAGATGGGCTGCATCCCGGATCTCCACATGATCGTCATGGATGTATACATAGCTTAAGGTATCTGATCTGCCCGTAAAAATAAGCTGGTCATATCCGGCCATTTTTATTTCAGGCCCGAAAAATCCCCCGGCTGCCGAGTCGCCAAGAATTCCCGTGAGCGGGGATTTGCCGGAAATCGTCATATATGCGGACGTGGACAGCAAAGACCCGGTAAGGGGTCCCACGCCGATGAGCAGAAGGTTTTCCGGTGACAGCGGATCAACATCACGATCCAGCTCGTCGTACAGGCGCCGGGAGTTTAATCCCCTGCCCCCGATGGTCGCAAGCATATGGCCGGGATCGGTTTTTTCCCGTAAAATTTTTCCTGAACTCAAGTCCACCCGTAAGATGTGTCCTCCATAACCGTGCACCATTATTCTCTCCTGTTGTTTACGGACCATTCATTCCGTAAGGTTTCACCCGCCTCCAGGGCATAGGCATGTCTTTTCTTGGCCGGGCTCATCTTCTTTGTTTTTTGTCTGAACCCTTCAAGGGAAACGCTCTGTTTGACATCGGGCTCAAAACTGATGGCCCCCATTTCACAGGCCTCCACACACCTGGGAGAACCACCGCAAAGATCGCAGACATGGGGGATCTCGTTGTAAATCTCTATGGCACCAATGGGGCACAGAATCTCACAGGCCCCGCACAGATCGCACAGGGTGGGTGACACCTCAATACTGCCCCGGTCAGTAATGGATATGGCCTTTTGGGGACATTTTGTGCAATAATGCTCCTGACATTGATGACAGACAACGGGAAAATCAATGCCAAGAATTTCAATTTTCTCCACCTTTATCCTGGCACCGGAATGTCCTGTTTTTCCGGAGTGGTAAAAGGAACAATGGGTTTCACACCTCCGGCACCCGGAACATTTATTGATATCAATGACCAGCATTATGGGTCCATCCTTTCAATTTTATAGTGCACCCTCCCCTTTGGATCGGGACAGACAAAGACCTGACCCGAGGATTTTGCAGTCCAGTCTCCTTTTACTCCACCCTCTCTCTGCATGAGCGGGAAAACCGGCATCATGCTCTGGAGTGCCCACATGCAGATATGTCTGCCATCCGGGATGCGTATCTTTCCCCCATCCACGAAAAAATGGTCTCCCACCAGCATGGGCTGGTTGCAATACCCGTCTATCCGTTCAACACTGACCTTTAACACATACACAATATTCCCCCCCTAAAGTTCTCCGCCAAGATAGGCCTGCTGCATTCCTGAATGGTTCAGCAATTTGTCTGCATCGTCTGCCAGCACGATTTCCCCGGTCTGAAGCACATACCCCCGGTCTGCAATGGACAGGGCCATATTGGCATTCTGTTCAACCATGAGAATGGTGGTTCCCTTTTTATTTATGTTTTCAATGATCTCAAACTGCTGGTCCACAAGGGCAGGACTCAGCCCCATGGACGGTTCATCCATAAGGAGGATGTCCGGGTTTGACAACAGGGCCCTGGCCATGGCCAGCATCTGCTGCTCCCCGCCGGAAAGCACCATGCCCTGTCGGCTGATCCTGGTTTTCAGCCGTGGAAACAGCTCAAACATGGATTCAATGTCCTGATTTACCTGACCCCTGTCCTGCCGGTGCATGGCCCCGATCTCAAGATTTTCCAGCACGGTCATTCTCGGAAATATCCTGCGGTTTTCCGGGACAATGGACACCCCGTTTCGAACAATATAATTGGTGGGCTTTTTACTGATAGTATCTCCGTTTAAAAAAACAGCCCCGGCCGTTGGCCTCACAATGCCCAGAATGGTCTTCAGGGTGGTGGATTTGCCCGAGGCATTGCCCCCCAAAAGACAGATGAGTTCTCCCCTGTTGATGACCATATTGATATTATACAGCACCTGGATTTTTCCATAGCAGGCATTCACACCCTTAAGTTCAAGAATCGGTTCAGTCACCTCGGTTCCCCTTTTTACCCAGATAGGCCTCGATCACCCCGGGGTCCTTGGCCACATCCTCATATGACCCCTGGGCGATGATCCGCCCGTAGTCCATGACAATGACCCTGTCCGACACGGCTTTCACGAGATTCAGCTTGTGTTCGATCACCAGGATGGTAACCCCGAACCTGTCCCTCAGCTCTTTGATGAATGCCGTCATTTCCCGGGTCTCCTGGGGATTCATGCCGGCGGAGGGCTCGTCCAGGAGCAGGACCCGGGGGTCCGTGGCCATGGCCCGGGCAATCTCCACCCGCCGCCGATTGGCATAGGAGAGCTGGGACACTTGCTGATCGTACCGGTATCCGGTGAGCCGTTTCCCGAACATGGAAAGAATTTCTTTTGCCCTTTCATGGGTGTGGCGTTCCTCTCGTTTGTTAAGCCCTGTATTCAGGACGGCCGAAAGAAAAAACGCCCGGGTCCGGCAGAACCGTCCTGCCTTGACATTATCGATCACGGACAGATCATTGAACAGTCTTAAATTCTGGAAGGTCCTGGCAATTCCGGCCTTTGCCACCATGTGGGGTGTGTGGGATGAGATGTCCATATCCTTATAAATCACCTGTCCGTGATCGCTCTTATAAATCCCCGAGATGATGTTGAACAGGGTGCTTTTCCCAGCCCCGTTGGGACCGATGATGCTGAGAATCTCATTGGTGTGCAGATTAAAATCAAGATCGTCAATGGCTCTTAACCCCCCGAAATTCAGGACCAGGTTTTTGATTTTAAGCAAAGGGGTGTTCTGCCGTACAAATTTCGCCCCAGCCCCGGCCATTGAATTTGAACCGGAATCCGTCCTGCACTTGTCAAGGTCAATGTCTGACTTTGTTTCCCGGGAATAGTAAAGGTCTGTTGATGCCCGGAGTTTTCCTGTTTCATCCTTGTCCGGCCGTTTCACCCGCCCTGTGAGTCCGGGTAAGCCGGGAATGCTCGAAAACAGGCCCCGGGGTCTGACGATCATCACCGCCACCAGAACCCCGCCGTAGATCATCATTCTCAGTCCCCCGTACTCCCGCAACACTTCAGGGAGAATACTCAATACCACGGCACCGGCAATGACCCCGTAAATATTGCCAAGGCCCCCGATGATCACCATGCAGTAGACGATGACCAATTGCTGAAAGTCAAAGTTGTTGGGAAATACCGAATCCTGGAACGACACGAAAACAGCCCCTGCAAAACCGGCGATCATGGCCCCTGTAGCAAAGGAGTACAACTTCATGCGCGTGGTGTTGATCCCGATGGTATTGGCGGCCAGTTCATCTTCCCGTATGGCGTTCCACCCCCTTCCGATCCTGGATGCCTTAAGCCGGAACGCCACAACAAACACCAGGAGGGCACAGGTCCAGATCAGGGTCGAATAATTTTCCGGGCTGATGATTCTGATGAAAAAAATTCGAATCATATCAAAGCCGTAAATCCCGTTAACCCCCCCGGTAATGTTCACGGGCGCATCCAGATTCAACAGCAGCAGCTTGAAGATCTGGGAAAAGGCCAGGGTCACGATGGCCAGGTAGTCGCCCCTGAGACGGATGGAGGTGAGCCCCAGCAGAAAACCCGATGCCCCGGCCGTGAGGGCACAGATGGGCAGGGCCAGGAGAAACGGCAGATGAAGCCCGAAATGATCGGAACTTAAAAAGGCAAAGGTATACCCGCCGATGCCGAAAAAGGCGATATAGGCCAGATCCAGAAGTCCGGTAAACCCGGCCACCATATTCAGGCCCAGGGCCAGCATCACATACACCCCGGTAATGGAAAAGATACTCTGCCAATAATTGTTGGGCAAAATAGATGGAATAAGGGCCAGGGCCAGGGCAAAGAAAACAACCATGCCGGCGTTGGGCCCGATTTTAAGCTGTTGACTAAACCTTGTCACGACTTTTCTCTCCCAGCAACCCCTGGGGTCTTAGAACAAGAACTGCAATCAAAATCGTAAATGCCACCACATCCTTGTATGCAGACGGAAAAAAAGTCACGGCCAGGGCTTCGCATACCCCCAGCAGCAGACCCCCGGCCATGGCACCCGGGATGGATCCGATACCCCCCAGGACCGCCGCAGTAAACCCTTTTAATCCGGCCTGGAACCCCACATAATAATCCACCTGGGTAAACAAAAGACTGACCAGAACCCCGGCTGCACCCCCGAGAGCGGAACCGATCAAAAACACGATCACGATGATTTTATCCGTATCAATTCCCATGAATGCAGCAGCCTCAATATCCTGGGCCGTGGCCCGGATGGATTTGCCTATATTGGTCCGTTTAATGACCAGGGTCAGACCGGCCATGAGCACAAGGCACACCGATATGACCAGAACCCGCATGAACGAAACCACAACACCCCCCACGTGAAAAAGTCTCATCCCCTCGGGTATGAGATGGGAAATGTGAAACACCTTTACCTTGGCACCCTGGAAATATAAAATAAAATTCTGGATAAAAATGGAAACCCCGAGAGAACTCAGGAGCAGGTTCATCCGGGGCGCGTTGCGCAAGGGCCGGTAGGCCACGCGTTCAATGACCAGCCCCAGCAGAGCCGACATGCCCATGGACAGGATGATCATCAGGGATATCAAGAGGGCGGCATTCATCACCGGCACATGGTTGACTGAAAACAACTGCAACACCCACCATCCGGTAAAGCCGCCGATCATATAGAGTTCGCCATGGGCGAAATTCAGCATGGACAGGACACCGTAAACCATGGTGTACCCGATGGCAATCAGGGCATAGACCCCGCCCAGGGTAATGCCGTTGATGACTTGCTGGGAAAGCTGAGCAAAAATATCTTCCATTTGTTTGATTCCAGAAACAGGTGCCCGATTATTGGCACCTGTTTTTGGGTTTGACCCTTAATTATGATAAAATGTTCAAATAAAATGGCTGAATTGAATCAGAATTATTTTCCGGTGAGTACGGCCACCTGCTCAAAATCCATGCCCTTGACCTTGAAAAAATAAGTGGCCCCGCCTTCTAGGTCTCCTTTTTCATCAAAGCTGACGGGAAATCCCAGTATCCCTTTATAGTCGCGTATGGCGGCCAGTTGGGACATCACTTCCCTGCGGGTGATTCGTCCGTCTTTAGCCGCCAGATCAATGGCCGTCAAAAGGATATTCATGGCCTCGTAGGCCGGGGGACCGAATCCGCTTAAGGAACCGTATTTTGCCTCGTAGTTCTTCACATAGTCGGCTGCCTGGGCAATAGAAAAAATATCAGGGCTGAAATGATATACATAGGCGCCCTGGGCTGCCCCTTCCGATGCCTCAATAAAATCTTTTTTATCCCGTGCCCCTTCGGTTCCAAAGAAGATCGCATCTATTCCCAGTTCTTTTGCCTGGCGCACACCAATGGCCTGGTCCGGTGCTGCCGTGGCCACAAAAAAGATCACCTCCGGCCCAAAGGCTTTCACCTTGGTCAGCACGGCCGAAAAATCCTTGGAACCGGCCACGATGGTATCGCTCATGATATCGGTAATACCCAGTTTTTTAAGCCCCTTGATGGTCTGCTGGGCCATGTTTTCACAATAGGCGACTTTTTCATTGAGTATGGCCACCCGGTTGGCCTTAAGGTGTCGTTTAATAAAAAGAGCCGAGTTCCAGCCATGGGCATCATTTCTGGCATTCACCCTGAAAAAATGTTTATACCCGGATTCGGTGAGTTCCGGTTTTGAAGCCGCCGTGGTAATGCAGGCCAGGTCATTCTGTCCGTAAATTTTCAGCGAGGCCTGGGCAATGTGGCTTACCGGAGGTCCGACAACCCCGTACATGGTCTCATCCGAAGTGAACTTCCGGGCCACGTTGATTCCCTGGGCCGGATCAAGGGCATCATCTCCCATGACATGGTTGATTTTAACCCCCTGGATGCCACCCCGGGCATTCCACTCATCCACCGCCATCTGGGAAGAATTAAAGATTTCCATGCAGGGTGCTGCCGCATCTCCGGTAAATGATCCCGCATTTCCCACACTGATCCCCTTGGATACCTCATTGGCCGACCCTGTGACGCAGACAGACAAAATCAAAATCGCCGCTGCCAGAATAATCCTTTTTTTCATCATAACCCCTCTCCTTAAAATTTAAAAAATTCGTGATAACCCGTTTATTTTACGCTCTTTATTTTCTATAAATCCGCCTTCAGCATTTCAGATTTCATTCCGGACAAAGGATTCCGACCTGAGTCGTTTCATGATCTCCATCAACTGGGCTTTTGCCTGGTCCCCGTGTCGGGCAATGGCCTGGACAGCCTTTTGTTCATCCCTTTCCAGCAGGGCCGTATAAATCATGGTGTGGGTTTCAACAATGGCTTTCCACAGATCCCTGACCAAGTTCAACCCATGGCGGTATTTCATGGTCAGATCTCCAAGGTTCCGGCATATCCGGTAAAAGGTTTTGCTTCTTGAGGCCTGGTAAATGATGGCGTGAAATTCAAGATCCAGGTCCGTCATTTTCCGTAGTTCACCCGAGAGGATACAGGCCTTTGTCCGTTCAATATTGTCCGCCATCAGGTTCAGTTCTTCCAGCGTGATATACTGGACCGCTTTTTTGATGACCAGGGTTTCAATATCAAAACGGGCGGAAAAAAGATCCTGGATATCCTCGTCCGACATGTTTTCAATAAGGTACCCGGCCCGGGGCAGGCTGGTGATCAGCTTCTCCTGGGTGAGGCGCTGCAGAGCTTCCCTGACCGGGGTCCGGCTGACATCCAGTTGCTTGGCCATGGCCGATTCCGTTATATGGGACCCCCCGGGAATCTTCCCGGTGAGAATATCGTATCTCAGTGTTTTGTACACCTTGTCTTTTAACGGCTCAATTTTCATTTTTTCCCTTGCAAAACATAATAAAAACATCTTGTATACAACTCGTATTGTATAAATATCGAAATTTGTCAAGTCATTTGTACACACTCGCCCGTTCTTGACATCCATAGGAAATCCCTATAAACAGTCGAACTAAAGACACTTGAGAAATATTTAATGGCCAAACACATCCAGCCCGACAAAAATGAATTTATTGCTCTTGCCGCCGCAACCATGCCCTTTGGAAAATATAAGGGACTGCGGCTGGTGGATCTTCCTGAACCCTATCTGATCTGGTTTTCCCAGAAGGGTTTTCCTGAAGGACGACTCGGGCAAAAGCTGGCGGCTGTCTATGAAATCAAGGTCAACGGACTTGAATACCTTTTCAAACGCTGATATGCTTTTATTGGCAAACAAATTACCCGGTATTGTGCAAAACCAGTTCATTACACCGGCTGGGTTTCAAAAAAGATAATAAACGGAGGCTTTCATGGGTGAGAACGGACATCTCTATGTTTTATGGACAAACGACAACCCGGTTACTGCGGAAAAAATGGTTTTCATGTATACCATAAACTCCCTTCTCCAGAACTGGTGGGAAAAGGTAACCCTGATCGTCTGGGGTGCGCCTGCAAAACTGGTCAGCGAAAACCCAAGTATTCAGAGCAAGGTAAAAGAAGCACTGGATGCCGGTGTGCATATCACAGCCTGCAAGGCCTGTGCCGATCAACTGGGCGTTACCGATGATCTGGAAAACCTTGGAATTGAAGTGATCTACTGGGGTGAACCGCTCACCCGAATTTTAAAGGACAGGGAAACGCTCATCACAATATAAAAACTGTGGGGAACAGGATCAGACTCTGGAATCCGGTTGTCCCGTCAAATTAAAGGTTTTATTCAGGCAGGATGGTATTATCTTCTGCTTTCAAAGTTTCTAAAACAGCCTTACTGAAATCATCTGGATCGTCAGACTCGGTGTCAACATACATGGCGAACGCATCAGGGTACAGTGATTTCAGATTAAAATTTTTCTGGTTTTTTTTAAAATTTACAGGAATGACATTATTTGGATATGTTTTTTTTCCGGTCATGCAGTCTCCCCTCTTGCTTGCAAAAAAAATGAACGATTTGCTTCTCAACATTGTTATCATGGGTCAACCCCAAGCTATCTATGATCTTTTACCTTTTTCAGAATCAGCAGAATCAACGGGAACAGATGAAAAAACAGGTCAAAAATATCAATCGGCCTGTGCAGGGTTCCATTTTTCAGCATGAGGATCTTTTCAACCACATGGGGCATCGGCTTGATTGGAGCCAGCAACATCATAACCGTAAAAATGATCAGCAGTGAATATGGAATTTTTTCAAGAAAATTCAGCATGACCTGACTTTACCATGAGAATTTTTAATTTCAAAGAAATTATTGCCCATCGCCCATTCAATTTAAGGCCGCCTGACATGAGTCGGGCTTGAGCCGCAAACCAAAACACCCTTGTATAATTACAACAACAAGGTAATCATCACACCATAAAATTACAATTTGCCGGACAGGAGATGACTGCAGCAGAGGTTCTGGGCAGGTTAAAAAGTATCCATTTTTTTTCTTGAAGAACACCCGAAGATCAAAACCGGAGTTATGATGTCACCCATGGCTTTTGAAGAACAGAGAGTAAATAATATGGTCTTTATTCCGATTTATACCCGGTTTGTGTGATTTTTTTTCACACAAGACAAGAAAAGAGTCCAAGCTGAAACGCTTTGAGTTGTGGTACGCCTGGCAGGATTCGAACCTGCGACCTACGGATTAGAAGTCCGTTGCTCTATCCAGCTGAGCTACAGGCGCAAACAGAAGGGCTTTTTACCAAATCCAAGGGCTTTTGGCAAGATAAAATTTTCAGCCCATTGCATTTTTTTGGCAACTCCGGGTCAATCCCGGGTAACCGGCAAAATTGACTGCCCTCCTGGGTTAAACTCTCAGGGTATTCAGCAACTGGGCATAAGCAGTGGGGACGACGGGTTTGCATCCGCCGACGACCCACTCACCATTGCCCACCATGAACATGTATACGGCATAAAATTGTCCGGTGGATGTTATGAGGCCGAATGTGCCGGGCCTTCCCTGCCCCACTTTTGCCTGTCTTGCGCCCTGGGCCTGCTCCTGCATCAATGGGAATTGATCGTTCGGCGGCCAGGCTGCAGCAGGGTTGAAACCTGTCGCAGTCCTGTTGTTTAGAATTTCCGCAGCAAATGTTCTTTTCACTCTATCATCGGCGGCTTTGTTGTTTATCGTTCCCACATGGGCGACATAGGTGACCCCTGAATCCACCCATCTGACCAGCCAGCAGCCGGTCATTAGACCCGTGAGTATATCTTTACCGCCGGCACGAAGTTTGGCAGTTCGTCCCGGCGCATAATCCAGCCAGGAGTATTGAATAGACTGTCTCATGGTAAGGCCGAGGGCACTGGGAGGGCGCGCATTAAAATCCGGATTGATCAGGGTGTTATCCAATCCATCATATACCATTGGATTCGGCGGAGTATTATATAGCGTACAGGCGCCGTCAACCGGGCATCCCCTGTCTCCGGGTTTATTCCATTTTAGACGAATCCCTTTTTGAAAATAGGTCTCAAGCATGATGTTCTCCCTTATTTCGGTATGATTGTCAGTGACAAATAAAGGGCCTGGGAAAGACTTTTTTATCTGCACTGAAACGTGCTGTCAGATTACCATATTTATAGAATAGCACAAGTAAAAACAGAGGTTGATTTCATTCCTGATCACCTTCACAATCAATCGGCAACGGCAATTTTAAACCCGTGGCACAACTATCCCACCGGGTCTATTGAGTATCAGGCAGTAAAAAACCCTGTTCAATAAATTTGCGGATCAATCGGCAGATGGCCGGAGTCATCTGCTCAAGCGGGGCACCCAGGGTGTGGGCAATATCCGGTAACAATTCTTTGAGCAGCCTCTTACCGTTACATTTGATGATCAGGTTTGCCATCAATGGGTCCGTGCTCCCCTTGTAGACAAATCCCCGGGCAAGTGAGATAAGGGTTTTGTTCGGTTTCCACTGGCCGTCCCCGGGCTCGAACTGCTGTTCCAGGCGGATATCCGGCGAAAGGCAAAGGCGGCTGTTCAGAAGAACCTGGTCATCCTGGACGGTTTCAAGAAAGTCCTTTCGCTCAAATCCCTTTTGGACACATTCACCGCAGGGACCCACCATTTTTTCCGGGCTTTCATCGGCCCTGAACCAGTTTTGCCTGGCCGAAGACTTTCGCATGGTGATCAACCCCGCGCCAACAGATTCAATATCAAGATTTTGATAATAGGCCATCCATTTGTGAAGCCGGTCTTTAAATTCCATTTCCCGATCAAAAAACTCTGTGTGCCTGATCCATGTGGATGCATAGATATCTGCGGCCAGGGATTCAGACCGCATGACCCAGGCATCGCAACCGGTCTTGTCAAACCATTCGGCCAGTCTGTCCTGCCAGGGCCGGCCCTTGATCTGGGCCCAATTGCACAGGATCTGGCAGTATCCGCCTTCATTGAGATAGCCGGGAACCGTCTGCACGATCCGCCGGGTGACGGAATCCGCTTCCAGACCACCGTCCCGATAGATAAAACGGGTCTCAGGAGAAATCACAAAAGGCGGGTTGCTGACGACCAGATCAAATGTTTGCCCTGCGACCGGCCCAAAGAAATCACCCTGGAGGCATTCAACAGTGGGCAGTTGGTTCAATTTTGCATTGAATCTTGACAATTGATTTGCCCGGGGGTTGATATCCACGGCAATGGTATGGTCGCTATGCTGTGATGCCAGAAAGGCCTGGACCCCGCAACCGGCACCCAGATCAAGGGTCTGCCGGGAGGGTCTCCGGATGGTCAAATTGGATAAGGTAATTGTACTTGCACCCACCCCCATGACATAATTTTCCCGAAGATCCGTCTCCATGAAGGCGGTGAGGTCAAAGGCCAGGGCAAGGCCCTGAAACGGGAGCAGCTTTACTGCCGCCCTTATGCCATCCGCCCGGCAGAATACAAGCCCGGCATTCACCAGGGAGGATATTGTCAACGGAAGGAGGGCTCGTTCAACCCGGGTTTTTTCCACTGTCTGTTCCATGAGAAAAAGACGGACCAGGGTGTGGAGTGCTGAGTCTGTATTGATTCTTTCCAGCAGCACCCCATGGTCATCGCATTTAATCCCAGAAAAATCTTTGAGGCCAAGGGCCTCAAGCAGACCCGGGTCCAGGTAGCCCACCTGAACGAGCCGGTCATGGAGCCTGGCAAAATCCTCCTGGTCCTGAAAATCAAAGGTTTGTGATGCACCTGGAAAATCTTTCATCATATAATTCCCTTTCTTTAATAGCCTTTCTTTGGGTTATGGGTTAAGAGATGCCATGATCCTTTAAAAAATTCAACGGGAATTCCATTTTCCTTTTAAAAGGTAATATTGAAAAAACGGCCCTGTTCGTTCATGCGAATTTATTGCTTTTATCGATATCGTGATAGTGGTATACTCTACTTTTATCTAAAATCACTTAAGGGTTAATTAATGGTGAAAGAGACCGATCAGAATACTCAAGACAAAAAGAGACTGACCCAAAAAGACTTTTTGATTCCGGCATCCAAGGTAAAGACATCCAGTTCAAAGGCTTTGGTAAAGTCGGACCCCATTCAAAGCTACCTTAACGAAATCAGCCGGTACAAGCTGCTGACCAGAGAACAGGAAGTCGAGCTGGGAAAAAGGATTCAGGAAGAGGGAGACCAGGAAGCCGCCTATATCATGACTTCTTCCAACCTGCGCCTGGTGGTCAAAATCGCTCTTGAATTCCAGAGAATCTGGATGCAGAACCTTCTGGATCTGATCCAGGAGGGGAATATCGGACTGGTACAGGCCGTCAAAAAATTTGATCCCTATAAAAATGTCAAGTTTTCATACTATGCCTCCTTCTGGATAAAAGCCTATATCCTGAAATTCATCATGGACAATTGGCGAATGGTGAAAATCGGCACCACCCAGGGGCAGCGCAAACTGTTTTTCCGGTTGAAAAAAGAAAAACGCCTGTTAATTGAACAGGGATTTGATCCAAAGCCCAAGCTCCTTTCCGAACGGCTGGGGGTAACGGAGAAAGAAGTGGTTGACATGGATCAACGGCTGGCCAACTGGGACCTGAGTCTTGATGAGCCCTTGAAAAATGATTCAAACACGGAAAGAATCGAATTTATAAATACCGACTCTGATTCATCTGAAGATCTGGTGGCCAAAAAGGAGATTGAAGATATCCTGCATATCAAGGTCAATGAATTTAAAAAAACCCTGAATGACAGAGAACTGGATATATTTGACCGGAGAATCTTTTCCGACAACCCTGAAACACTTCAGCAGATCGGCGAGCTATACGCCATATCACGGGAGCGGGTCAGACAGATCGAGAACAATATTCTCAAAAAAATGAAAGCCTATTTCAGAAAAGACATGCCTGATTTTGACATGTATGATCACAGCCAATAATTTTCAAACTTGTCTTTATCGCTTGTCACTATAATGAGGGTATGCAAACCATGAAAAAAAGTCCTGTTTATATTTTCCTTCTGCTCGTTTGTGTTGTCATTTTTTTTCTATCCGGCTGTGCCCGGCTCAAACAGGGCCAGACATCTCTTGAATCCAGGGGTGGTGAACGCGTCAGCTCAAAAACCTCCGACCCGGAGGCTTCTAACCAGACCACTTCCGAAGACCTGTCTGCAAATTATTTTTTTCTTGAATCCAGGTTTCACATCAAAAACAAAGACTATCCAAAGGCCATTGATTCCCTGGAAAAAGCACTGGCAAAAGATCCCGGCTCGTTCATCCTGACCCGGGATCTGGTTAAGTTATTCATCGAGCAGAATAACGGGGACCAGGCCCTGGCCCTTGCGGAAAAACTGATTCGCATCAATCCCGACAACGTGGACGGACTGCTCCTGCTCGTTCAGCTCAAAAAAGACGCCATTGATGAAAAAGAGCTGGTGGATATTCTAAACAGGGTGTTGGTGCTGGACCCGGAAAACAAGGAAACCTTTCTACGCCTGGGAAAAATCTATATTGAAAAAGAAAACAACACCCAGGCCCTGAACCTGTTCAGAAAAATGGTGGACCAGTTTCCTGACTATTACGTGGCCTGGTTTTATCTGGGAGAGGTGTACCTGGCAGAAAAACAATACGACCAGGCCATTCGTCATTTTTTAAAGACCATTGACCTGGAACCGGATCTTGTGGAGCCCCGGTTTCAACTCATCAAAATATACCTTGCCCAGGACCTGCCGGAAAACAATTCCAAGATATTGGAATTGTATAGTAACATCCTTGAGATTGAGCCGGACAACCAGCGGGCTTTCCTCGGAAAAGCCCTGCACCTGTATAAGACCGGCAACAAAGAGGAGGGCGTGCGTATTTTCATGGGGCTTGGCCAGGATGTGGACAGCGATTCCAGACTGGTCATGGTGGCCTTTGACGAATATATTTCCGCCAAAAACTATTCAGATGCAGTCATTGTTTTTTCCGAAATGCTCAAGGCTGACCCTGAAAATTCAACCCTTAATTTTTTCACGGGCATGGCCTATGAAGCCCTGGAAGATTTTGAGCAGGCCATTTCTTTTTATTTAAAAATCAAACCCGAACATTCCCAGTACAAGAAAACCATCCTGAGCATTGCCCTTCTCTACAAACAGCTTGGGGAAAAGCAGACCGCCATCAACCACCTGGAAGACAAGGTAAAACTCTTTCCCAAAGATATTGATATCATCACCTATCTGGCTTCCTTTTATGAAAATGACAAACTCTATGACAAGGCCATCCGCCTGTTAAAAAACGGACTGGAAGATTCCCCGGACAACACATCTCTCCTGTTCCGGCTGGGTGCGATTCAGGACAAGGCAGGACTCAGGGACGAGTGCATCGAGAACATGAAAAAAATTATTAATATCGATCCTAAAGATGCCGGGGCCCTGAATTATCTGGGGTACTCCTATGCCGATATGGGGATCCGGCTTGACGAGGCACTTGAGCTCATTAAAAGAGCCGTTGAAATCCGGCCCGATGACGGGTATATCATCGACAGTCTCGGCTGGGTGTACTACAAGATGGAAGATTTTGACAAGGCCGTTGAATTTCTTGAGCAGGCAGCAAAATTAACCGAATACGACACCATCATCAGCGATCACCTCGGAGATGCCTATCAAAAGGCAAATCAATTGAACAAGGCCCTGGATGCCTATCAAAAGGCTCTGGACAATGCAGGGGAAGAGCATCAGGACAAAATCCCTGAACTCCAGAAAAAGATTGAGGCTGTTCAGAAGACATTAGATGAGTAAGCCTGTTCGTTTATCCTGCCTGGGACTTGCCCTGGTTGCAATTTTCATGTTTTCCGGGTGTGCCGGACTTGCCACCAGACCTGAAACCAGCCCCCTGCTGGACAAACAGGCCCTTGCCCTTTCCCTACAGGCAAAATCATTTAACCGGCACATTGTTTCCTCCAGGGGAACGGCCCTGACAAGGATAGAAACCCCCGGCAAATCCTTCCGATACAAAATGGCCTGGGCCGCCGTGTTCCCGGATAAAATCAGGATCACCTTTCTCCTGTCCGGTCTTCCAGTGGAAACCATTGTTGCCGACGGGAAACGGGTGACTTTTTTCTCCCATACCGGGGAACATGCCCGGCATACCTTTCAGGGAAAAGACCCGGATATGGAAAACTATATCAGGGTTCCGGTACGATTGTCGGAAATCATTCGGGTGCTTCTGGGGCGGCTGCCGGTAAAACCCTTTGATGATGCCTATTTTTCCGTTTCAGACCTCTCCCTGTCCACCGTCTTTTTGAGGCAGGAATGGACGGGCATCACCCAGGCCCTTCACTTTGACGGCCAGGCAAAAGTCCATAAACTTGTATCCATGAATCGTGCCGGAAACCCGACAGTTGACATGACCGTCACCCGTTATAAAACAATGGATTCCGACCCGATCCCGATTCAAATCGAGATCAGAAACCAGGACAGGGCAAAGCTCACCCTGGACATTCTGAACTTCCAATCAAATCCTTCCATAAAAGAGTCTGTATTTCGGTTGACAGACCCTGGATCATGACCATTATTAATGTGATTTATTAACAATTTTTCTCAAAGGAGATGTTATAAAATGATTCATGATAATGTTGAACAGGCCAAAAAAGGGGGCGCCTGCCCTTCCCAGGCCGGAGGCCAGGATATGGCTGCCAGGCAGAAAAAAGAAGACGAGGCCATTAAAGCCTCACTTTCCAGGATAAAACACAAGATTTTTGTCCTCAGCGGCAAAGGCGGTGTGGGCAAAAGCAGTGTATCCGCCAACCTGGCCGCAGCCCTTTCAAAACAGGGTTATAAAACCGGCCTCATGGATGTGGATGTCCATGGTCCCTCCATTGCCGGGATGCTGGGACTCACCGAACTCCTGGAAATTTCCCAGAACCAGCTCTTGATTCCCAAACAGGTCAACGAAAACCTTAAGGTGGTTTCGGTCCAGGCATTGATGCAGGACAAAGACCAGGCCATTATCTGGCGGGGCCCGGCCAAAACCGGCATGATCAAGCAATTTGTCAGCTCCGTGGAGTGGGGGGAACTGGACTTCCTTATTATTGATGCCCCTCCGGGAACCGGTGATGAGCCCCTCACGGTTGTGCAGACCATCCCGGAAGCCCTGGGCGTCGTCGTGACAACCCCCCAGGAAGTGGCATTGGCAGACATCAGAAAATCCATTTCCTTTTGCAAGACGGTCCGTTTAAAAACTCTTGGCATCGTGGAAAATATGGCCGGATTCAAGTGCCCCCACTGCAACGAGCCCATTGATCTTTTCTCCTCGGGCGGGGGTGAACGAACGGCAAAATCCCAGGGTCTTGAATTCCTGGGATCCCTTCCCTTTGACACCCGGGTCGTGGCTTCGGGAGACAAAGGAAGCCCTATTCTCTTCCAGGACGAAGAAACGGATTTTACCCGGGCATTTGACACCATCGTAAAAAATATCCTCAAACAATTGTAATCGACTAACTTGTAAGAGAGCATTGTAAGAGTCCAATTGACTGAAGTTTTTGAAAAAGCCGGGGAACTCAGAGAGCTCCTGAACTCAAGGGAGAAAGACAATCTGTGTTCCCTGGCCTGTTTCAGCCGCACGGCCCTTCGACGTCACAAAGAAAAATTTGCCGAAAATGAATACCGGCAAGCTTTTTCCTCTGATTCCGACCGGATATTAAACTCCCTTGCCTATACCCGGTATATTGACAAAACCCAGGTCTTTTCCCTGATCAACAACGATCACCTCACCCACAGGGTCATCCATGTTCAACTGGTCTCAAGGATCGCCAGGACCATCGGCCGATACCTGGGTTTGAATGAAGACCTGATAGAGGCGGCAAGTCTGGGACATGATATTGGACATACCCCCCTGGGACATGATGGAGAGCTGTTCCTGTCCAAACTGACCCAAAAACACGGAGCCGGTTTTTTCCATCACAACCTTCAAAGCATTCAGTTTCTGGACAAAATTGAGCGGAACGGGAAAGGCTGGAATTTGAGCCTTCAAACCCTGGATGCCATCCTCTGTCATGATGGTGAAGTCCACTCAAAACACCTGGTTCCTGAAAATAACCGGTCTTTTGAAGAGTTTGACGGGATCATGAAAACCATGACTCAAAAAAAGGCCTGCAACCTCACCCCCATGACCATGGAGGGATGCGTGGTGAAGATAGCCGATACCATCTCCTATATCGGCCGGGACCTGGAGGATGCCATCCGTCTTGGCCTGGTCCGGCGGGATGCCGTTCCAGAGACCTGCACACAGGTTCTGGGCAACACAAACGGCAGTATCGTGTTCAGCCTGGTCACGGATCTCATTTCAAACAGCCTGGACCAGCCGTTTATCGGGTTTACCGAAAAAATATCTTCTGCCCTGCAAAGTCTTAAGGCTTTTAATTACAAACACATTTACAAGAACCCGGTGATAAAACTCCATCTGGCCTCAATTGAAGATATTTTTATTTTTTTGTTTGACCAATTTCTTAACGATCTTGAAACCAGGAACCAGAACTCCCTGATCTTTACCAATTTCTTGAATAAAATGGAGCCCATATACAGGGATAATCATTCTTATCCTGAAATCGTCAGGGACTATATCTCGGGTATGACCGATTCCTATTTTATCCGCCTGGCACCGGATCATTTAAAGCCCACTGCAGTTGAACATGTTTGAAAACCGCACCTATCGCAGCCGGCACCACAAAAAAGGGCTGGTCTCCTTTGACGTCACAGTCAAAGAAACCAATTTGAATATCCAGGCCGACAGGGATCTTTCGGACAGGGCCGTAAAGGCGGTCCTGGAGTGCCGGAACTTCATTGAAACCTTTATCAGCCTTCACCCTGAATTTGCAGATTCTCTTGTCCCCATTCCCGATACAGGACCTGCACCCGGGATTGTACAGGAGATGATGGGTGCGGCCCGATCGGCCAATGTCGGCCCCATGGCGGCGGTGGCCGGTGCCGTGGCCCAGTATACGGGACAATACCTCTTAAACTATTCCAGACAGGTGGTGGTGGAGAACGGGGGGGATATTTTTATTGGATCAGATTCCGAGACCATTCTGGGGTTCCATGCTGACAACTCTCCCTTCAGCGCTTGCCTGGGTATCCGGGTGGGCAAAAGAGATAAACCCTATGGGGTGTGCACCTCTTCCGGGACCCTGGGGCACTCAAAAAGCTTTGGTAGTGCCGATGCCGCCACCGTGCTGGCCGAATCATGCGCCCTGGCCGATGCCGTTGCCACGGCCCTGGGCAACCGAATCAAGACTTCGGCCGATATCCCGACAGCCATTGAGGCGGGCAAGGCCATAACCGGTGTCCAGGGAATTGTCATCATCAAGACCGAAAAAATCGGTTTATGGGGTGACATCAGCCTGGTGGATTTGCCCGGCAGATATAAACAGCCGATATAAAATACCTGAGCCATACCTGCAACCATTTTTGACGTGCAGAAACAGAACTAGTACAGCCCCCCGACTTTATCCTCAACAGCCCGGACAATACTGCCGTCCCTGAGCAGGGCCTTTACCGAGGCGATATCTTTGGACAGAATCCGGTCTTCCTTCATATATCCGACCTTGCTCCGGATGACCTCATAGGCTGCCAGTGTTCCGTCCCCGGCCTTTACGTTGGTGAACAGGTCAATGCCCTGGGCCGCACACAAGAGTTCAATGGCGATCACCTCTTCGGTATTGTTGACAATATCCCGGCACTTTCGTGCGGCAATGGCCCCCATGGAAACATGGTCCTCCTTGTTTGCCGAGGTGGGAATGGAATCCACGGATGCGGGATGGGCCAGGACCTTGTTTTCAGACACAAGGGATGCGGCTGCATACTGGGCAATCATAAAGCCTGAGTTCAACCCCCCGTCCTCAACCAGGAAGGCGGGAAGCCCCGAGAGCTGGGGGTTTACCAGTCTTTCTATCCGCCGCTCGGAAATATTGGCCAGTTCGGCAATGGCAATGCCCAGAAAATCGCAGGCCAGGGCCAGAGGCTGACCATGGAAATTTCCACCGGACAGGAACTCTTCAGATTCCGGAAAGATCAGGGGATTTTCCGTGGATGAATTCATCTCAACCCGTATCACGTTGTCGACATAGGCAAAGGCGTCCCAGGAAGCGCCGTGAACCTGGGGGGAGCATCGCAGGGTATAGGCGTCCTGGACCCGGGAACAATCCCGGTGGGAGGAAATAATTTCGGAATTATCCGTAATCCTGAGCATGTTGTCGGCCGCCTTGATCTGGCCGGTGTGGGGCCGTGCCGCATGGATTCTCGGGTCAAAGGCGGCCCGGGTTCCCATGAGGGTTTCCAGGCTCATGCCGGCCGCGATATCCGCGTGTTTACAGAGATTCAGAGCATCGTGAAGGGCCAGGCACCCCAGGGCAATCATGAACTGGGTTCCGTTGATCAGGGCCAGCCCCTCCCCGGCTTCCAGCACCAGGGGTTTGATGGATTTTTCCCTCAATGCCCGGGCACCGGACATCCTTTTTCCGTCCACAAAGGCCTCTCCCTCCCCGATGAGCACCAGGGAAAGGTGGGCCATGGGCACAAGATCCCCGCTGGCTCCCACAGATCCTTTTTCCGGCACCACCGGTACAATCCCCTGATTTAAAAGATCGGCCAGCTTTTCAATGGTTTCAAGTCTCAGTCCTGAATTGCCCCGGCAAAAATCATTCACCCGGAGGGCGATCATGGCCCTGACCACATCATCCTCCATGTGAGTACCGATGCCGGCGGCATGGCTGAACAAAATATTTTTCTGGAGCTTTTTCGTGTCTTCGTAGGAGATCGTAACCTCGGACAGGGCCCCGAACCCGGTGGTTACCCCGTAAATTCTCACGCCCTCCTTCGCCCACTGGTCAATGAGCTGTCTTGACCGCCTGATCCTTGACTCAGATCCTTCAGATATCTGTATTCCCTTCTGGTGTCTGGCAATGTCAACCAGATCTGGGAGAGCAAAGTCTCTTCCTTTCAGAACAATGTGTTCGTTCATTGGCTTATCCTCTTATAAATTTACCCACCAGTTTATACCGTGATCCCGGCGAGATGATGATGCTGCAGGTGGCCACTCTGTCATAGGACCATGTCCGCCGTTTAAGGCAGATGCACGGCTCATCGGCCCCGATTTTCAAACGTTTTTGAACTTCAGCCCGGCAGTTCATCGCCTCGATAATATGTTCCGCCTCCTGAACCGGGGCTGTTTTCAAAAGATAGTCACTGGGAGTAATTTGGTTAAAATCCTGGCTCAGGTAATCCGGGGCTGTCTCAGGGTTGACAAACCGTTCCGAATGCTGGACCGGAACCCCCCTGTCCATGTGAACGATAATGGAATGAAAAACAGAATCACCCGGCAAAAGCTCCATCTTTTGGGCAATGTCCCGGGAAGCTTTCTTCTCATTCAAGACCAGAATTTCTGCCGAATGAACCCCGCCCCATTCAGCAATCTCCGCTGCAATACTTTTAATTTCAAGAAGGGCAGCTCCGGGTTTGGGTCTTGCCACAAATGTGCCCACCCCCTGGACCCTGACAATCCTGCCCTCTTCGGTGAGTTCCTTGAGGGCACGGTTTGCCGTCATTCTTGAGGCATTAAATGTCCCGGCAAGCCGGGTTTCCGACATCACCCGGTCGTCGGGTTTTAAGCGTCCCGATTCTATATCCTTGACCACACTTTCTTTGATTTTCTGGTACAGGGCAAAGGGTTTTTCCAATCCAACCATAAATTTTCCCTTGTGTTATAGTGCTAAAAACCACTTGACATGGTATCTATACTTGTATAGACAAGTACTATCCAATTCAAAATAAAATGTCAACCATTATCAATGACCCTGGGGCGTGATCCGTTGACAGGCCGGAAGATAAGACCAAAAGATAGGATCAGATGCTTGGATCAGACGACGGGGGTCAGGGGAGGAAAACCATGAATCATCGAAAAAAACTTTTAAAGGATTTGAATATCGGATGCGGAGTTGCCCGGCCGGTGAAAGCGCCCAGGGGAACTCATTTGCACTGCAAGGGATGGTATCAGGAGGCGGCCCTGCGTATGCTGTGCAACAACCTTGATCCGGACAATGCTGAAAATCCGGATGAATTGATCGTCTATGGGGGGCTTGGCAAGGCCGCCAGAAACTGGAAATGTTTTGACGCCATTGTCAGAACCCTGCTGGACCTTGAAAACGACGAGACCCTGCTGGTCCAGTCGGGAAAACCCGTGGGTGTGTTAAAAACCCATGCCAGCGCCCCCAGGGTATTAATTGCCAATGCCAATATCGTTCCCAAATGGGCCAACTGGGACTATTTCCATGAGCTGGACAAAAAAGGGTTGATGATGTACGGCCAGATGACTGCAGGCTCATGGATCTATATCGGAACCCAGGGAATTCTCCAGGGCACCTATGAGACCTTTGCCTCCCTGGGACAAAAACATTACAACGCTGATTTAACCGGAAAAATTGTTGTCACGGCCGGCCTTGGCGGCATGGGCGGTGCCCAGCCCCTGTCCGTGACCATGGCCGGCGGGGTGGCCGTCTGTATTGAGATCGACAAAAAACGCATTGAAAAACGGCTTGAAAAACGCTACCTGGACATGGAGGTTGACACCCTTGACCAGGCAATTTTAACGGCCCGGGAAGCCGCCAAGGAAGGCAAAGCTCTATCCATCGGCCTGTGTGCCAATATCGTGGATATCCTGCCCGCCATGATCCAAGAGGGATTTATTCCCGACGTGATCACGGACCAGACCAGTGCCCATGATGAACTCAACGGATATTTCCCCCGGGGACTCTCCTTTGAACAGGCCCTGGATCTGAGAAAGACAGACCCGGAACGCTATAAGGATATGGCATTAAACTCCATGGCAGACCACGTGCGCTCCATCCTTGAGATGCAGAAAAAAGGCGCCGTCGCCTTTGATTACGGCAACAATCTCAGGGCCCAGGCCATGAAACGGGGAGTTGACAACGCCATGGACTATCCCGGCTTTGTCCCGGCCTATATCCGGGAACTTTTCTGCCGGGGCGAAGGACCTTTCCGCTGGGCCGCCCTTTCCGGAGATCCGGAAGATATACGGGTTACTGACCAGGAACTGATCAAGCTGTTCCCGGAAAAAACCAAGATGGTGTCCTGGCTGAAAATGGCCGGGGAACGGGTGGAGCACATGGGGCTTCCCACCCGGATCTGCTGGCTGGGGTATGGTGAGAGGGAAAAGGCGGGCAAACTCTTCAACGATCTGGTCAGAACCGGCAAAGTCAAGGCCCCCATCGTGATCGGAAGGGATCATCTGGACTGCGGGTCCGTAGCCTCCCCGTACAGGGAAACCGAGGCCATGCGGGACGGGTCTGATGCCGTGGCAGACTGGGCCCTGCTCAACTGCATGACCAGCGTGGCCTCGGGCGCCACATGGGTTTCCTTCCATGACGGCGGCGGCGTGGGCATCGGCTATGCCCTCCATGCCGGCCAGGTCACGGTGGCAGACGGGACTCCGGAGGCTGAAAAGCGCGTGACAACTGTGCTTCGCAATGATCCGGGCACCGGAATCATCCGCCATGCAGATGCCGGGTATGAGACTGCCGTTCAGGTGGCCCAACAAAAAGGGGTTAAACTGCCCATGATCAATATGCACCAGGATAAGTCATGAGTTGTGACCTGCCCGATGGAGTGGATGTCCTGTTTGTGAACTGCCGTATTGCCGCAATGACGGACAATGCCCTCTCCCCTGTTCGAGACGGAGCCCTGGCCGTCACAGGCTCCACCATTTCATGGAAGGGAAAGACAGAGGATCTGCCCCGGGATATTGACACCCGATGCTCCACCATCATCGACTGTAAAAACAAGTGGATATTGCCGGGTTTTGTGGACTGCCATACCCATCTGGTCTGGGCCGGATCAAGGTCCCATGAGTTTGAGATGCGGCTGAAGGGCGCAAGCTATGAAGAGATCGCCAAAAAAGGGGGCGGGATCATGTCCACGGTGGATGCCGTCCGCAAGGCCTCTCGGGAGAGTCTGACGGCCCTGGCCTCCAGACGGGTGGAAACATTAATGGCCCAGGGCATCACCTGTCTTGAAATTAAATCCGGCTACGGCCTGGACCTTGACACCGAGCTGAAAATACTTCAAGTGGCCAAAAATTTAGCCGCACGCTATCCCCTGCAAATCGAACCCACTTTTCTGGGAGCCCATGCCCTGCCCCGGGAATTTGCCGGTAATCCTGACGGGTATATCGATCTGGTAACACGGGTCATGCTGCCCCGGGTAAAGGCCCAGGGAATTGCAGGGGCAGTGGATGTTTTTTGCGAATACCTTGCCTTTACCCCGGCCCAGACCCAACGAGTTTTTGAAACGGCAAGAGATCTGGGGTTCAGGGTCAAGCTCCATGCAGAGCAGTTGTCCGACTCCGGAGGCGCAGCCCTGGCGTCCCGATTCAATGCCCTGTCCTGTGATCACCTGGAATACCTGTCCCCCTCCTCAGCCAGAGAAATGGCAGCCCATGGGGTGACGGCGGTGCTGTTGCCCGGAGCCTTCTATTTTTTAAAAGAAACCCAAAAACCGCCCGTACAATTGCTACGGGAACTCAAGATTCCCATGGCCGTGTCCACGGACCTGAATCCAGGTTCCAGCCCCATACACAGCATGACCCTTATCCTCAATATGGCCTGCCTGCTGTTTGACCTGACCTGTGAAGAGGCATTGCTGGGCGCCACCATCAACGGGGCAAAAGCTCTGGGACTTGAGTCGTCCAAGGGCAGCATACGAGTTGGCAAAGATGCGGATCTGGTTCTCTGGGATATTGATTCACCCGAAGATCTCTGCTATCTTGCCGGGCTGACACCGGTCAGCATGGTCATGATCAACGGACGCATGGTCGATTTGCATCCAACATAACCTTGGCATCCGGCATAGTCTTGGCATCCAGCATAACCTTTACATCCAGGGCGATCCACTCACCGTCACTGAAGACAACCGGATTGATATCCAGTTGATTCAATTGATCCCCGAAATCATCTGCAAGTTGCGACACCCGGGAAATCATTTGAGCAAATTTGACTTTATCAAGGACCATGCCTCTAAAATTTTCAAATACCGGACACAGGACCAGTTCATCAATCATATCCATGGCGTCATTAACGGAGCAGGGCGCCAGCCTGAAGGCCGTATCCTTATAAATTTCCGTAAGAATCCCACCAGCCCCAACCATGACGGCATGACCCAGGGCCGGATCTTTGATGATCCCCACAATAAATTCGGGTCCCATGAAATTGGTTTGATTTTCCACCAGGATATTTTCATTGGGAAACCGCTGCTGCATGGCCTTAAAATTATCTTCAACCGAGTCCCTGGTATTGTTGAGCATCACCCCCTGAAGCTCTGTTTTATGCAGGATGGACGAAGAACAGACCTTGAGCACATAGGGTGAATCGATCTGCCCGACATTAAATTTATCTTCAAATCGGTCCTTGGGGCCGATCCGCAAACCCCGAGGCACACCAATCCCATAGAGGCTCAAGAGCTGTTTGGCTTCAAATTCATCCGGGCTGTTCGTATTTTCCAGGCTGTCAAACCAGAGTTTTAATTTTTTTTTCATGGTTCTACTCCTCCTGCCCAAGCCGCTGGACGATCTTTGTTCTTTCCACCAGAAACCGGGCCGCCCGAACGGCCCTGCCCACGGAAGGATATCCCACCACACCGGCATAGAACAGGTGTTTGATGCTGTTGTCTGTAAAGGGTCCGTACTTGGTGAACACAATCACCGGCTTGGAAGATTTTCTGGACTTGGCGGCAATGATATCGATGAGGTTTTCGGTAATGCCCGGTGGGGCGAAAAAAGCGATGCAGATGATCATATCCACCCCCTCATCTTCAATCAACGCATCAAGGCTTAGCGAAAACATCTTGTCATCAGCACTGGCCGTGATATCCACGGGATTATCACAGGCCGTGAAATCAAATGTGGCCTCTCGTATCCGCTTTTTGGTGGCTTGAGAAAGTCTTGCCATCTTTAAGACGGCCCGGGTGTCATGGCGCTCGATAAAATCCGTACACATCACCCCGTACCCTCCGGCAGCGGTGAGCACCGCCACCCGGTTTCCCGGGGCCTCCGGCAGCATGGACAGCACTTTGGCGGCATCACAGAACTCTTCATCATCATACACCCGCTGAATACCGAATTGTTTCAATGCACCGGAGATGACATTATCGGAACCGGCCAGCTTTCCCGTATGGGAGCTGACGGCGGAAACAGCAGTATGGGTTCTGCCGGCCTTTAAAACAACCACGGGTTT
The DNA here is from genome assembly GCA_963674905.2 of uncultured Desulfobacula sp. Taxonomy (GTDB): domain Bacteria; phylum Desulfobacterota; class Desulfobacteria; order Desulfobacterales; family Desulfobacteraceae; genus Desulfobacula. The sequence continues at coordinate 60,342 of CAXXXR010000001.1, forward strand.
TTTCCGGGTGACCCTGCCGGCGGCGGTAAGAAATTGCCTTCCCCTTTCAATATTTTCAAGGTAAAACCCCAGGCAATTGGTTTTATCATCCCGAGCAAAGTATTGAAGAAAATCGATTTCATCCAGATCGCACTTGTTTCCCAGCCCGATAAAGGCCCGCATGCCAAAACCGGTATTGGAGGCATACCCTAAGGCCTCCACACCTACGGACCCGCTTTGAACGATACAGGCCACCCGTCCGTTCCGATCCAGGGCCTTGTCTGCGTGTTCCACAAAGATGGTGTCAATATTTTCATCGGGCAGGAAAATCCCCAGGGAATTGGGGCCCAGGATATTGACCTGATGCGCTCTTGCCAACTGGGTTAATCGTTCTTCCAGATCCCTGCCCCGGGGTCCTGTTTCCCCAAAACCGCCGGCAACAATAATATAGTTGGGGATTTTTTTCTCAATGCACAATTCCACAGCCTGGACCGCTGCTGCGGCTGAAATGGTGATAACGGCAAGATCGATATCTTCAGGCAGGGAAAGGATATCCGGACTGACCTTGTGCCCTTCAATGGCAGTCTCCTTTGGATTAACCGGGAACAGCCGTCTCCGGGAATCCAGCAACCGCCGGAAAATAATGCCGCCGACTTTGTTTTTGGAGTTTGATGCCCCGATCACTGCAATTTTTTTCGGATTGATCAGTCTGTTTAAATTTGCTCGTTTATCCATGAACTCATGCTTCCTTTATAAATTATGACAAATCTTTTTAGTATGCCGGTTGAGATGCGTCAAGCTAAACCGTGTTATTCTGTAATAACCGGCCGGGTTAAGATCCGGTAATTTCTTGACAAAAGTAAAGCATGTACCATATTAATGAAATTAGATTATGGCACCATACAATCATAATTATTGTTCGCACAAAAAAACTATTGCATAAATTTATAAATTCATCTATTTAATTGCGCTCGTTTAAAAAGGAGAAACCATACGATGAACAGCAAAGAATACTATATCTACAGCGGCGGGCTCAAGGGAGCCGAAGAAACCTTTGGTGAATGCGCGGAAAAATACGGAGTCAATGAAATCAATTTCTCGTTTGACGGGCACAAGTGTTCCAGGGATAAAAATATCACCCTGCTCAGTGATGAAGAATTGAAAAAAGGCAATATCAGCATGGAGATCGTCTCTGCAAGAATGGGTCGGCGATATGCCCAGGCAGATAAAATCAGAAAAGTTTTCCAGACCATTTTTCATATGGTGAACAAGGGATACCAGGTCTTTGCCATCGGCTGGATCCAGGCGGATAAAACCGTAAAAGGCGGAACCGGATGGGGGGTTGAACTGGCCAAATTCTTCAACCGGCCGGTGAGTGTTTTTGATCAGGGCACCAACCGATGGTACACCTGGCAGAACAATGACTGGAACCCCGAAGAACCGCTCATCTCCCACAAGACATTTTGTGGAACCGGGACCCGGAATCTTTCCGATGAGGGCAAAAAAGCCATTGAAGACCTTTTTACCCGGTCGTTTGCTTAGGGCCCGATAAAAAACAGACCAAATAAAAAAATGACCCGATAAAACACAAATTGACCGCTGCTGTTTGTCCGTTGAAACTGACGCAAACAGCAGCGGTTTTTTATTCACCATCTGATTTTTTGGGTTCCTGATTGTACCGGTTGCTTATTTTTCCGGTTGCTGATTCAGGACACCTGCTTTTTCTTCTTCTTTAAAGCTGCCTTTAACGCTGCCGTATGAATGTCTGCTGCAAGATGCACCGGACTTTTTCCCCAGAGGGGGTCCCAGGATGCCGGATCTGCCGTACAAAAAAACTGGACCTCAAGACCAAACCGGGTCAATGCCTTTTCAAGAGGCATATTTTTAACTTTTCCTGCCGCGTTCCATGTGGCACCGCAGGGCGCACCCCTTAACACCTCAATTTTTTCAATCACTTTATCCTTTACAATCAAATCAATTTCCGGAGCACCAAAAATCTTGCCATAATCCCCCAGGCTGGTATGGGCGGAAAGGGTACAGCAAATCCGGGGGCAGATGGCACTGCCTATTGTTATCTTTTTACCCGAGGCAACGACCGGGATATTCAATCGATTGCATAAAAGACTTAAATCATCGGAAAGGTCCCTGTGCTTGAAATAGTCAAGAACGATATCCGCCTCAATGGTATCGGGCAGGTAAAGGGAAGTATCATCAATCACCAGGGGCAGGGGTTCGTCAATGTCAAATGTCTCAATGACAAACTGCCTGTTGCCGAATGTGTTGATTCCCTCTATTTTACTCTTCCCGGACCCGTTCTGCTGGAACACCATAATTTTTTGCATCTCTTAAAACCCCAGATCTTCATTCACAAGAATAATTTTAATTCTGTTTTTAACAAAAGATTTTTCCGTAATCGTCCAATAATTGCAGATCCTGTCCGGACTGCTGCAATCGTGGCACACACCTGTTTTCAGGCAGGGGGTTTTTTTATCAAGGTTCATGACATTGACCGGGGCTGCATAATTTTTAATCCTGAACATGGCATCTTCCAGGTCACCGGTAATTTTATTTCTGCCGATAATCAGCAATACATTCTTTGGACCCCACATGATGGCGGCAACCCTGTTTCCCATCATATCAAGATTGACCAGGTGACCGGCTTCGGTGACGGCATTGGTACCGGTAATATACAAATCCACCATCAAAGATTGCCGTCTCCGCTCAAAGCTTTCTTCCTTTGAAAGGCTTTGATCAAAGGTATTGATGACTTCAATATCCGGATTGTCCTTTAACTCATGGAAAAGGCCGGTACTCACAAAGGACATTGATCCGCCCCAGGAAACACTCTTGATGTCCAGTTTGGGAAGGATATCCTTGACGGCAATCTCCTTTGCCGCCTTAGCACTCTGGGCGATAAACACCTCAAAGTTATTCTTCTCAAGATTCTCTTTCAAAGATTCCATCTTGAGATTCCAGAAATTATCAACAGGGTTTTTCATTTGTATTCCTTTCGTTTTCAGGCTTTTGGTTTATTTATTTTTATCATCTGGCATTACCACCTGAAGTAACCCATTTGGTTTTATCCTCTGATGTGATCATTTGTCACAGACACTATACCCGCAAATTGGCTTTCTTCCAATAAAATTTTATTGTAAAAATTTCAAAAAATTTGTGAAATTCACACAATCCATTAAAAAATTATAGATTTACTTGTTAAAAAATCAATTTTTACTTGTTTGTTTATAGAATATCCCGGTTTTTTGAGTAAATATTCTTTAGTTTAAAATGATCAAACAATGTTTAAGACCCTTTATTCCCTAGTATTTTAAAGACTTAACTGCTTTTTCTTCATTGGGGTTTCAAAAATTTTTTGTTTTTATAGGAATTTTAACCCTGGGATTATTAAAAAAACTGATTTTTTTTGTTGACTTACGCTTTGGATATTAATAATGCATAAATTACAACATAAATCGAATTCAGCAAATAACTCCGATTTTTCTGCTCGTTTTGTACGTTGCCTGACTCGGCCTGATGTGGGAAACGCATACTGCTTTAAGTGTAAATTAGTTTAACGCATATATAAAATTTTTATTTTTTTTAAACCGTTATTCATCTTGTAAAATATGGGAGGTGTTACCGGCTTTACCTGTCCTCTCCTGTTTTACAACACAGCAATTAAACCAGTATAGACCCAGAAGGAGATGAACGAATGAGCAAATTAGATGTTGTCGAAACCACAGAGGCCCAGATAGCAGTTCATTGGAAAGAAGAAGAGTATTATTATCCTTCCACAAAATTCATTGCTCAGGCCAACCTTACAGATCCGGCAATTTTTGATCGATTCAGCCTGGATAATTTCCCTGATTACTTCACTGAATATGCTGAACTGCTGACCTGGTACAAGTATTGGGATGAGGTCCTGGATTCCAGCGACGCCCCCTGCTACAAATGGTTTAAAGGTGGTAAACTCAACGCCAGCTACAACTGCATAGACCGGCATCTCAAAGACAATAAAAATAAAACTGCCATCCATTTTGTTCCAGAGCTTGAAAATGAAAAAATCGAGCACATTACCTACCAGGAACTCTATGTCAGGGTGAATGAATTTGCCGCATTGTTACGGGATACGGCGAAACTGAAACGCGGGGACAGGGTCACCATCCATATGCCCATGTCGGCTGAGCTTCCCATTACCATGCTCGCCTGCGCACGTCTGGGTGTTATTCATTCCGTTGTATTCGGAGGGTTCTCACCCAGTGCCAGTGCGGACCGGATTGTGGATTCCCAGTCCAGGGTACTCATCGTCTCGGATGCCTATTACAGAGCAGGCAAGCTGCTCAATCATAAGATCAATGCCGACGGTGCCGTTAAAATTGCCGCAGACCAGGGACAGACCGTGGATACGGTTCTGGTATGGCAGCGATATCCGGGCAAGTATTCCTCTGAAACCCCAATGGTTGAAGGAAGAGATATCTTTGTCAATGAAAAATTAAAGGATTATTACGGCGCAAGGGTTGAACCTGAAAAAATGCTGTCTGAAGATCCGTTGTTCTTAATGTACACCAGCGGCACCACAGGCAAGCCCAAGGGCTGCCAGCACGGAACCGGCGGCTATCTTGCCTATGTTACGGCCATGTCAAAATATATCCAGGACATCCATCCTGAAGATGTTTACTGGTGTATGGCAGACATCGGATGGATCACGGGCCACTCATTCATTGTCTACGGCCCCCTGGCCCTGTGTGCCTCGTCCGTAATCTTTGAAGGGGTGCCCACCTATCCGGATGCCGGCCGTTCCTGGAGAATCGCCCAGGAACTGGATGTCAATATCTTCCATACCGCACCCACCGCCATCCGGGCCTTGAGAAAACTGGGGCCGGATGAACCTGCCAAGTACAACTACCATTTCAAACACATGACCACCGTAGGCGAGCCCATTGAGCCTGCCGTATGGAAGTGGTATGAATCCGCTGTGGGCAAGGGTGAAGCCATTATCGTGGACACCTATTGGCAGACGGAAACCGGTGGATTCCTGTGCAGTACCGTCCCGGGTATCAAGCCCATGAAACCCGGCAGTGCCGGCCCCGGTGTTCCCGGTATCCACCCGATCATCTTTGATGATGAGGGCAATGAAGTGGCCAAACCCGGTGTTGCCGGCAATATCTGCATCCAGAACCCCTGGCCGGGAATGTTCCAGACCATCTGGGGGGACAGGGACAGGTTTGTTGATACCTACTTTGGAATGTATAATAAAAAACCTGACAGCAAAGACTGGCGAGACTGGCCGTACCTCACCGGTGATGCCGCCACCATGTCCGAAGACGGTTACTATCGAGTTCTCGGCAGGATTGATGATGTCATCAACGTGTCAGGCCACCGTCTGGGTACCAAAGAAATCGAATCCGCTTCTCTGGTGGTTGATGAGGTTGCAGAGGCGGCGGTTGTACCGGTTGCCCATGACATCAAGGGCAAAGAGCCTGATCTGTATATCGCACTGAAACCCGGTATCCCTGCATCGGATGAACTGGCAAAGAAAATCTCCGACGCCATCTGCGACCAGATCGGCAAGATTGCCAAACCCAGAAAAGTCTGGCTGGTACCGGATATGCCGAAAACCCGTTCCGGCAAGATCATGAGACGGGTCCTTGGGGCCATCTCCAACAACGGTGATGTGGGTAATGTGATGACACTGGCCAATCCTGAAGTGGTCGAAGAAATCAGGAACATGGTTCAAAAATAAACCAACTACCCACCTAAATTTTAGGAGATTATTATATGTCCAACTTGTATGCTGAAGCTCATGAACGCTCCATTAAAGACCCCAATGGATTCTGGGGACCCATTGCCGAAGACTGCCACTGGTACAAGAAATGGGATACGGTTCTGGATGAATCAAACAAGCCGTTCTATCGATGGTTCACGGGGGGTGAAACCAACACCTGTTATAATGCCGTGGACCTTCACGTGGACAACGGTCTGGGAGACCAGGCTGCCATCATTTATGACAGCCCGGTCACCAACACCATCAGAAAATACACCTATTCCGATCTCAAAGACCAGGTGTCGAAGTTTGCCGGCGTACTGGCCTCAAAAGGTGTGACCAGGAGAGACCGGGTGATTATCTATATGCCCATGATCCCGGAAGCCGTATTTGCCATGCTGGCCTGCGCCAGGATCGGGGCAGTCCATTCCGTTGTGTTCGGTGGATTTGCCGCCGACGAGCTGGCCACCCGAATCAATGATGCCAAACCCAAGGTCATTGTATCGGCATCCTGCGGCATTGAGGTCAAAAAGGTTATTGAATACAAACAGCTTCTGGACAAGGCAATTGACCTGTCCGCTTCCAAACCCGATGCCTGTGTCATTTTTCAGCGGCCCCAGGCAACGGCAGCACTGATTGAGGGCAGAGATTTTGACTGGGCAGATGAAATGGCAAAGGCAACTCCCCAGGACTGTGTCCCTGTAAAGGCAACCGACCCACTCTACATCCTTTACACCTCCGGCACCACCGGGCAACCCAAAGGTGTGGTCCGGGACAACGGCGGACACATGGTGGCCTTAAAGTGGACCATGAGCGCCATTTACGGGGTCAACCAGGGCGATGTATACTGGGCAGCCTCGGATATCGGATGGGTGGTCGGCCATTCATATATTGTCTACGCCCCTCTGTTCAAAGGGTGCACCACCATTCTCTTTGAAGGCAAACCTGTGGGAACCCCGGATGCTTCTGTATTCTGGAGAATCATCTCGGAACATAAGGTCAATACCCTTTTCACGGCTCCCACGGCCTTCAGGGCCATTAAACGGGAAGATCCAAAAGCCCAGTTAATGAAAGGCTTTGACCTGTCCTGCTTCAAGTATCTGTTCCTGGCAGGAGAACGTCTGGACCCGGACACTTTGTCATGGGCGGAAAATGCCCTCAAGGTCCCGGTGATCGATCACTGGTGGCAGACGGAAACCGGGTGGGCCATTGCAGCCAACTGCGTCGGGCTGCACCGGTTCCCGGTCAAACCCGGATCTCCCACCAAAGCGGCTCCGGGATGGAACATGGCGGTCCTGGGAAATGACGGACATCCTATCAAACCCGGAGATATCGGCGCCATCGTTGCCAAACTGCCCCTGCCTCCGGGCACCCTGCCCACCCTGTGGCAGAATGATGAACGGTATAAAAAAGCCTATTTGAGTGAATTCCCGGGCTACTATGAAACATCGGATGCCGGATTTATCGATGACGAAGGCTATGTATACGTCATGGCCAGAACCGACGACATCATCAACGTTGCCGGGCACAGGCTGTCCACCGGAGCCATGGAAGAGGTGATTGCAGGTCATCCCGATGTTGCCGAATGTGCGGTCATGGGAGTGGATGATCAGCTCAAGGGCCAGATTCCCCTGGGGATGATGGTATTGAATGCAGGTGTGGACCGGGATTATGACGAGGTGGTCAAAGAGGTGATCGGCCTGGTCAGAAACAAGATCGGCCCGGTGGCGGCATTTAAAACCGCAACCGTTGTCAAACGGCTTCCCAAGACACGATCCGGGAAAATCCTCAGAGGTACCATGCGGTCCATTGCTGACAGGAAAACCTATAAAGTTCCTGCGACCATTGATGATTATTCCACCCTGGATGAGATCGAAGACTCCCTGGGAAAAATCGGATACGGCAAAAAGGCCCAATAATTTGAGAATCATGCAGCAGTCTATAAACAATAAAAATTCACCTGAAAGGAGGTGGTGTAGTATGCCCTGATTATCCTTGTTGAATCGATAATCATGAGAGTTATCCGATCATTTCAAAAGAAATATCAAACAGGAGGAAATTTTCTATGGATTCAAAAGTAATATGGGTTTGGGGGTTATTGATACTATACATTGTTTATTGTTTCTGGTGGGGGTTGAAAGGGTTTTTCAGTGAGAAAACAGCATCCGGCTACGGCATTGCCGGACGTTCCATCCCTTTTATCGCCTTTTTGATGGCAGCCACGGCAGCCTCTTTTTCCGGGTGGACATTTGTAGGGCATCCGGGCCTGATCTGGAAAGTGGGCCTGGTGTATGCATTTGCCTCTTTCTATGTCCTGACCATTCCCATCACCGGTGCCTTTTTTGCCAAGAGAAACTGGCTCATGGGTAAACGGTATGGATTTATTACGCCTGGTGATATGTTTGCATACTACTATAACAATGAACTGGTCCGCTGGCTCACTGTTCTGGCAGCACTTTTATATTCAATATTTTATTCCGGTATCCAGCTCATTGCCGCATCAAAATTGTTTTACTGGGTTGCCGGGGTTCCGCCGACAATCGGGCTTATCTTCATGGCCTTTATTGTCTGGTTCTATGTGGTCACCGGTGGTCTCAAGGCCAGTACCTGGGTCGGTGTTCTCCAGTTTCTCCTCCTGGTCGGCGGTATTGCACTCCTGGGGTTCTACGTGGTCACCTCGGACGCCATCGGCGGATGGTCTGGCATGTCAAAATCTCTGGCAGCTCTTCCGCCTGAGTACTCGAAAGTTCCCGGGCTGATCCACTTCGGCATCGGCGGCGGATGGACTGCGGTGATGGTCTTAACCTATATGTTTGCCCTAATGGGCATCCAGTCATCACCGGCCTTTATCCTGTGGAACTTTGGTATTAAATCTCCCAAACCTCTGGCATGGCAGCAGGTTTTCATGTCAACCTTTGTGGTCGGTGTATGTCTGTTCTTCTTTTCCGCCTTCCAGGGAATGGGTGCCAAAATACTCGAACTCCAGGGTGTAATGGAAATCGCCAACAACGGGGACGTGGTTCCCAAGCTCATGACGCAATTTTTGCCGGGTCCCGTACTCGGTCTGGTATTCCTTGGCGCCATTGCCGCCATCCACTCCACTTCGGCTCCCTATATCGGTACCGGCGGTACCATTATCCAGCGAGATGTATGGTGGAGATATGTTAAAAAACAGGGCGGGTCCCATTCAGAGCAGATTTGGACCAACCGTGTCATGGCAACCCTGCTGACATTTGCCGCGGTTATCGTCAGTCTCACATCGTCGGATGCCATTGTTATGATCGGGGGATTTGCCACCACATTCGGTACCATTATGTACCTGATGCTCTGCGGTGTTCACTGGGGATTCAAATTCCCGTCAACCGGTGCAGCTCTCGGCCTCCTGGCCGGTATTATCGTCAACATGCTCACCTATTTTGTATGGAAATATCCCCTGTCCATGCACACGGCATTCTGGGGTATTTTTGCCGGTTTTGTCGTGGCCTATGGCTGCCGCATGCTCGGATTCAAAAATACCGAAGAAACCGATGCCCGGCAGAAAGAAGTTAGAGAGTGGCTCAACAGCATTGACGCGCCGTCGGAAAGCGGCAAAAAATGGCGTTCCAGCATGAAGATCATTGTGCCGGTATGGTATTTCTTTGCCCTTGGCCCCGGTATCATGCTGGGAAACACGGCCTTCACCTTCTGCGGGTTCCCGGCCATATGGTCATGGCAGATTGTCTGGTGGATCATCGGTATCGTCATGATGTGGGCCCTCTGCTTTAAGGCTGAAATGTCCACCACATCTGCAGAACAGATCAGACGTGCCGATATCGAGCTCATGGATGTAACCAAAGAAGCCGATGATATGGCCTAGGTTATTTTACAAACTTTTTACGGAGGAATTATTATGGCATTAGAAGATAAATATTTAATTTTAACCCTTATCGCCAGCGTTGTCCTGGTTGCCAGTTTTGGCTGGGGATGGTGGGGATAATCCTTCCACATAAATGTTAATTCCTAAACAGAAGAATTCCGGACAAATCGTTCGTCCGGAATTCTTCTTGTCTTTTACTGAATGAAACAAACCAACCGATTCTGGAAATTTGTCTTGTCCATCCTGGCAGCAACACTGGTTGTTGTCACCTTCATTGTAATTTTTTTTTGGCAGGGCCTGAGCCCTGAACAAAGGCATGTCTTAATTTCCATTTCCCGGGACCATTCAGAATATCTTTTCTTTGTTTTCTTTGTTCTGTTATTTGTCGCATATACGGTCCTTGAAGTCATCTACGCAACCTATATCAAGCCCCTGAAAAAAATTTCCGCCGAAGCATCCATGATCTATGCTTCCAACCCCTCCCACAGGCTGACCCTGTCCGGGAACAAGGATATCCGGAACCTGTCCTCGGTGATCAATGATTTTGCCGATATGTTTGAAAACCTGAATAAAAATATTACCGAACAAATTTTAATTGCCCGGAAAGATACGGAAAAAGAAAGAAATCTTCTGGCAGCCATCATGTCTGAACTACCCCAGGGAGTGATCATCTGCAACAAGAGCGGTCGGATTTTATTGTTCAACTCCCTTGCCAAAAAAATCTTCACCCAGGAGACCCATTCAAAACGGGCTGAACATTTTATCGGACTGGGCAGATCCATTTTCCATATTATCGACAAAGATCTGATTGTTCATGCAGTCAAAGAAATTGAAGAAAAATTAAACAGCGTTGACCAGAGTATGGGCTCCTATTTTATCACCCCGATTTATACCGGACGTCTGATCAGCATTGAAACCATACCGGTGCTTGATCAGGACAATCTCATGACCGGTTTCATTCTGACATTTCAAGATGTGTCCGAGGATATTGACCGATATGAAGCCATCGATCAAAGACTTCTGGCCTTTAAACAAATACTGGACAAAACCCTGATCCAGGAACAAACTCCTGCCCTGAACGATTCAGGAGAAGCCTCATTTTCAGACCCTTTTGAGGCTATCAACACGGATTACGGCCGGATGTGCCGATTTATTCTTGACTCAACATTAAACAAACTGCCGCTAACCACACTTTCCCTGAACCATTTTCTGTCGTCCATTGAAAATAAGATACGACTTGAAAACGGCATCCGTCTGAACCTGGTCAAAGATGAACAGGACATCCGATTCCTGGCAGACACCTATTCGTTCACAATGGCCTTTAGTTTTCTTATCATTAACGTATCGGAACATACGCTTCAAAAAGAATTCACGCTTAAAATTTCCCAGTCCACCACCGATCTTTTTTTTGATATCATCTGGGATAAAGATGTGGTGGACAAACGCTGGATTGAAAACATGATCACCCTGAAAATCCGGTCACTGCCCTCTTTTGGATATGTGCTCAAGCAGAACCGGTCTGAATTCGTTATTCCGCCAACCAGTGAAAACACCTGCTCCCAGGTCAGGATTACGGCAGGACTCCAGTTAAGCCCTTCCCTTACCAAGGGGAAAAGACCGGCCGTGATTGCGGCCAGCCGGCCTGAATTCTATGATTTCAACCTGTTCAACATCCAGGATGCAAACCTTGATCTGCTCGAGGCAAACTTAAAAGACATCATTTATACGGTTTTTGACACGGAAACCACGGGCTTAAGCCCCGAGGGCGGAGATGAAATCATTTCCATAGGAGCGGTACGCATTGTCAACAGCAGAATTGCATATCAGGATATTTTTGAAGAACTCATCGACCCCAAACGGGATATTCCCCTTGAATCCTATAATATTCACGGCATCAGCTATGAAATGCTCCTGGACAAGCCGGATATCAACCAGATTCTTCCCGTATTTAAAAAATATACCCAGGACACCGTACTTCTGGGACACAATATTGCCTTTGATATGAAGATGCTAAAAGTCAAGGAAAAGACCAGCCACATTCATTTTGAAAATCCCGTGCTGGACACCCTTTTATTGTCCGCAATGTTACACCCCATTCACGAACAGCATGACATGGAAAGCATTGCAAAACGCCTGGGTGTCAATATCATCGGCAGGCACACGGCCCTTGGGGATGCCATTGCCACGGCAGAAATCTTTTTAAAACTGCTCCCCATTTTAAACAGCAACGGGATTCTAACCCTTAAAGATGCCGTAACGGCATCCCAGAAGACCTATTATGCCCGGCTGAAATATTAATTTTTTGAACGGATGCGAATATTGTTGAACATCCGGTCATTTAAATGGTAGTTGACGTAAGATGAGTTTCACCTGATGCCTAAATAAAGGAGTGCCCATGTCTGATCAACCGTCCCTGTCGAAATTTTTCGGATTCTGCTTTGTCACTGCCGCCATTATTTTATTCTGTGTTTTTGCCGGAGGGTACACCAGTTTTTACAGAGCCCAGAACAGGATTGGCGCCGCAAAGACCTATATGGAAGATGGGTGTAAATACAGACTTGAATTATTGCCCAAACTGGTTGAAATGACAAAAAATTCCATGCCCCAAACTCCTGTTTCCCCGTTAAGCCAGGCCGTTGAAAACGCAACTGCCATTCTGAACCAGGTGATTTCCGCGAAAACGCCCCTGGAAACGGACCTGGTAAAAGCCTTTGAAAATTCCCAGACCGGGTTAACCCTCCAGATCAAACTTCTGTTCACGGAATTTGAAGCATCTTTGGAAACCGCTTCAGACAAGAACCTTTCCACACGGTTTACGGCCTTGAAAAACGAGTATATTCCCCTCCAGGACCATTTATTTGTAACCCGGAAACGGTATAATGATGAAGTCGACTATTTTATCAAAAGAACCCTTACATTCCCGTCCTCAGTGTTTGCAAAAATGTATGGATTCAACAAGATCAACCACATAAAAATATCGGAAGATGCTCTGTTACCCTATCATATGGCATTTGACAGTTCATCATCCTAACCGACAAAAAGGATGACTGCCTGTGAGCATTGAATCACAAATTTATCCATTTTCTTTGCTTTCAAAACCGGAACAGAATCGGGTAACCACTTCTTTTTCCTATGAAAAATCAAAAAAAGGCCGGGTCCTCCTTGAACAGGAAATCACCAATGTTGACCGACTCTATATCCTGTCCACGGGACATGTCCAATATTACTATGAGCTCAACAACACCCGGATATTAACGGGCGAACTGCTGCCGGGAGACAATTTCGGGGGTCTTTCCATTTTATTCAATGACGGGATTTCCATCCGCTCCTTATCCCTGGTTGAAGACAGCGTTCTGGTCACGCTTCCGGCAGATGTTTTCCTGGCCGCGTGCCGGGAAAATCCGAAGTTCCAGGATTATTTCACCAATGAATTCGGCAAATGCATGCTCAACAAATCATTTGCAGGAATTATTTCCCGGCGGATACAGGACAGGGAATTTAACCTGCCGTTTTTCAATCGACCCATCCGGACCATCTTCAAACCCAACATTTCCACCTGTGACCGTGAGACCCGTATTGAAACGGCAGCCAAAAAGATGAGCCGGAACAACACCAGTGCCCTGCTGGTAAAACAAGACAGACAAACTGTTGTCGGAATCGTCACCGATGCAGATTTAAAAGAAAAAGTCATTGCCCAAAACATGGACCTTTCCCAGCCGGTTTCCAGAATTATGTCCTCACCCGTTGTGACCATTTCAGCCGACTGCCAGATATTTGAAGCCTTTTTGTCCATGAAGAAAAATGATACCCGGCATTTGGCCGTCACCGGGCAGTCCGGTGAGATTACCGGAATTATCAATGGAAAAAGTCTTGTCCTGGCCCAGACCGAATCCACCTATCTTCTCATTAAAACCGTGACCTCGGCCCAGTCTATTCAGGAAATTGAGAGCATCCATTCAAAACTTGAGAAGATGCTCCTTGACCCCATCAAAAACGGAGCCAATGCCGAATATATCACCCGGCTGATCACCACCTTCTCCGACGCCATTATTGACAAAATCATCCTATTTTCCCTGGATAAAATGGGGGAACCGCCCTGTGGTTTTGCCTTTCTGACCATGGGATCGGAGGGCCGGGGCGAACAGACCCTGATTTCCGACCAGGACAATGCCATTGTTTTTGAAGATTCAGATGATCCCAAAGGGGCTAAAAAATACTTTGACGGCCTGGCCGAACTCATCTGCGACCAGCTCGACATGGCCGGGTACCGCTTCTGTGACGGCAATAACATGGCCAAGAACCCACAGTGGTGCCAGCCCCTGTCCAAATGGAAATCCTATTTCAACACCTGGATTCGGACTTCAAATCCTGAAAATCTGCTTCACTCCAGTATTTTCTTTGATTTCCGGGGCACCTGGGGCGACATGGACCTGGCAGACCGGTTAAAAGATTATCTGTTGACTTCCATTCAAGGCTGGTCCGGTTTTTTGAGACACCTCACTGAAAATACCCTGTACTTTAAACCGCCCCTGACACGGTTTAACAATTTTATCGTTAAAAACGAGGGCGAACAAAAAGGGTCCCTGGACATAAAAATGGCCATGATGCCCCTCATTGATCTGACACGGGTCTATGCCCTTAAAAACGGGATCTCACAAACAAATACCCTGACTCGGCTTTTCCGGCTCTATACCCGGAACGCCATCACGAGCAAAGAGTACATTGATATTGTCCGGGCCTATAATTTTCTCATGCAGTTGAGATTTTTAAGACAGATCACCACCATCATGGACGAAGAAAAAACCCCGGACAACTATATCAACCCCCACAATCTCTCGACCCTTGATCAGCGAATGCTCAAAGAAATTTTCAAGATGACTGAAAAACTTCAGCAAAATATGGGCATTCAATTTACCGGGGTTGTGTAAAAAAAGTCCTCTCCTTCAATATCATGATAAGGATATCCTGAACTACAGCCTGAACTCAGCATTGCAATGCTCACAAAAGGAGGTGGCGAGGATTTGCTTACAATGGACACACTTGTCCGACAGGTATCGTTTTTTGCCCTGCATCTTGCCGCAATAGGAACATTTCCAGTCTTTCCGGGTGGCCACAATTTTGTGGCAAGAGGGACATTTAAAGGGGAATTTTTTGAACAACAGATAGAAGAGGCCCGATGCGATTAGAAAGGGACCGGTTAACCTGAATTGAAGAGTTGTTGAAAATTGTTCAAACTCCATGGTACTGGAAAGAATAACCCATAACAAAAAAAAGATGGCCGTGAGTGCAAGAAATTTAAACCGAAAATGAAAAAATACGCTCTTTAATTGCTTTTCCTCCATGGTTTTCAGGCTCCTCTGTTGTCGGTTATAAAAAAAGTTTATTTTAAAGAAAATTTCACTTTACCGGTTGTTTCATTGCCTGCCCCGTCTTCATCCCCTCCGGGTTCAAGCAGAAAAATCCTCTCTTGCTCTACCATTCCCGTTGAAATGAGATAGGCCTTGATATTTTCCGACCGGTTCATGGCCAGAAGCCTTAACTCATCTTCTCCAATGTCGATCTGGGTCATGAGCAGCTTTTTCTTTTCTTCCAGATCAATTTGTTTTTCCCCGCCGGCCTCGTCCCGTGGTTTGGGGAATTGGGCCTGGTCGTAGGCAGTAAGGATATAAGGTTCCATCTCCTCTTGTGTTATGACGACCTGTTCCAGGGTCCCGGCTGAAGATCCCGATGCCGTCATCTGTTTGAGTTTCATTGCCTTAATCTGATCCCTAAAACCTTTTTCCCTCAAGGCTTCAGCATCCCTTAACCTATCATAGATCCCAAGGATTTCAAGATTCACAGACGGTTTTTCCTGGAGAATCTTGGCCAGGGTATCGACTTTTTTGAAATCTTCATCCCTGATTTTAGCCTCACCATACCCGAACTCAATATAACTGAGCTCTTCTCCGCCGCCAAACATGGACCCGATAATGGAAAACGGGGAAGTCACCACTTTCAAGATCAAATTGCCGATCATTTTCATTACAATGGACCCGATTTTAAATTCCGGGTCATTCAAATTCCCTGTTACGGGCAGATCCAGGTTGATTTCACCTTCCCGGTTCTTTAAAAGTGAGATGGCCAGCCCCACGGGCAATGAGACGGCATCCTTGCTTTCAACTCTTTCTCCCAGGGTGAACTGATCAAACTTTACCCGGTTTTCCGACCTGAGTGTATCCCCTTCAACGATATACTCAAGGTCTAAGATGAGCTTGCCCTTTTCAATTTTGTATCCCAGAAACCTTGATGAATAGGGAGTAAAATTGGTCAGTTCAATGTCTTTAAACGAAATGTCTATGTCGGCAAATTTTTCTTTGGCCAGAGGGTTGATGGTTCCCACAATATCCAGGGGGGAAGAATTCCCATGAAGCCCTTTGAGATTCAGGCTTGCCCGGGACTCCTGGGTGGAGGAAAGTCCGGTCAAGGAACCTGCGATCTGTTGCATGGAGGCCGTAAAATTCGGCTGGGTATGGTAGTCGGAAAAACTGATATCCCCTCCCTGGAGGGTCACGCTTTCAATACTGATCCTGGGGGAACCATTTGGCCCCGGCGTGTCCGATTCCCCGGCCTTGACAGGTACTTTTTCCCCGGCTTTACCATTCTCCGCTTCATTCCCCATGGTTTTGGTTTTCGTTTCATCATTTTTTGGAGCAATGTCCCGGGGGCTTTCTGAATCTTCGTCCAGACCCTTATCCTGCTTGAATATGGTATTCAAATTCAGTTCACCTGAATCGTCAACCATAATCCGGGAATAAAAATCCGTCAAAGAGACCTCTTTGATGGCCAGGTCCATGGGGAATACGGACACACCCAGCCCGGACAGGTAAAAAGAGTTACACTTAAAAAAATCTTTAGCCGTGTGCTTGTCAAGGCAGATAAAATTGGTGATGGAAGCCTGGCCGTCGAATTTCACATCCGGCCCGGATGCCTGCCCCATATCCAGGTTAAATTTTCCATCTGTGTTCAGGTATCCGTCAGTGACAAGAATTTTAACGTCATCGGTAAAATAGGGCTGCAAAGATTTGATATCAATTTTTTCCAAGTTAAGTTCCACGGCAGTCCGCAAGCGTGATGGAATCATTTCTCCTTTTATATTGATCCGGCCCTGGTCATTCCAATCCATTTGGATCTCAAAATTCCCGTTTTCCTCACCAAAACTCTTCAGATCAGATGCCGATAGGGAGAGTTGTGAAATATCGATCATTACCGGATCTGTGGGGGACACATCATTGAACGCCAGCTTAAACCCATCTGCCTTAAATGAACTCATGGTGAGCTCCCAGGGGGAATCGTCTGGTTGTGGGGCGCTCCCAACCGGTTTGGTATCGCCCGATCTGGTATCATCTAAATTAATATCATCCGGTTCTCCACCATTGGGTGTCCCCCCGCCCGGATCACCCGTGGAAGGTTCAAGGGATTGGTCTGTGTTATCCCGGGCCAAAGGTTTTGGTGAAAAACTTTTGACAAGGGTAATTCCCCCGTCTTTTAACCGTTTGATCAATATTTTCCCGTTTTGAACCGTCATGGCCCCGGTATCGATTTTTCTATTTTCAAGATCAATGACCATTCCTTGAACCTTGAACTGAGGAATCTTTATGATCTCTTCTCCGGCATGGTCAATGACCAGGGAATGGAGCTCAATATTCCGTCCAATCACTGAGAACTCCTGTTCATTCTCGCTTTGAGACATGTCAAAGCCTGCAAGAATATCCAGACGGCCATCCTTAACCATCATATTCACAAGACTTTCATAATAGGGGGCATATTTATTGAGCACCAGACCGGAAAGATTGACACGGCCGTGGGCCTGGATCGGGTGGGTTTGAAATTTTCCTGTGGAGTCAATGGCTTCACCTGTTTCGGTTTCAAGGTCCATGCCCCACTCGCCTGAAATATTCTTGCCGGCCTTAAAATTATTTACCCGGATATTTAAGGGAAATATTTTTGTAGAAAATTCGCTCGCATTGGCCAGATCCTGAAAAAGAACAGCGCCGTTCCTGATCTCGGCTCCTGCCAGGTCCAGGACAAAGTCGGGTTCAGGGTCAGATTCGAGGATCGTGGGTGAGGTCCCTGAATTTTGATCCTGCCCGTTTACTTTGTTCTGATCCTCTACTTTTTTTTGACCGGCGTCCCTGGTTTGATCGGCCCCTGTGGTTTCCGGGATATAGCCCAAAAGGTTCAACTCTCCTCGTTTATCCCGGATTAAATTGAGTTCAGGATTTTTCATCAGAATTTTTGAAATTTTCATTTGACGGGCAAGGAGGTTTGACGATGCCAGATCAATGGACAATTCCGGAAATTTGATGATATCCGGCCCGGCCGTGTCCTTACCATCGACTTTGAGCAGTGCCAGTTTTCCTTCAAGGGACAGAAACGGTTCAGAGCCTTTTGAGCGATACTCGGCATGAAGGTCAAGATTCAGATTTGCCCCCTTTATTTGAATGGTTTCCGGAATGGGCAGATAGGCCAGGTAATGGATCAGGTCGATATCCGTGGTCTTGATGTCTGCCCGGGTGGCCACATCCTCGGCAAAGGGGGTGGACTCCACGTGGAGTTCAACCCCTGCCCGGTTCAGGACAAAGCCGATATCCATAACAGCCTTTTCATACCTGTCTTTTTCCCTAGTGCTGATACGGGGAAGGGATAATGAGAAGTCACCGACCTCATGGGCAGTCCCGGTTTTTTGGTCCGTAAGCTTAAACTCACCCCCTTTGATGCTTATATTTTTCAATATAAGCCCGATGAGATTCCCGGCTTGTTTCTCTTGATCTGCCCCCTCATTTGATCCGCCATCTGATCCGGACAGCGGGTCTTTTTTTTCCGGGGCGAATATGTCTGAAAAATTAAATGAGTCGTCTGCATTTCGGACCACATGGACGTAGGGGGTGTCCAGAGAAATTTCCGACACGCCAAGGCGAAAAATCAGCAGAGAAAAAAAGCTGAGATCAACAAAAGTCTTTTCAACGGAAAAGAAGATTGCTTTGTTTTTCTCATTTGCCGTCAGACCGTGAATGGCGGCGGTAAATGTAAACGGATTCACCGCAATTTTTTCAATCAGGATTTCCCGGTCCAGACTTTGACTCAATTGAGTCTGCAAGATATTTTTCCCCACAACCGGAACCAGGAAAAATCCCACCAGCCCATAGATTGCGAGAATGGATACCAGAACAATCGTCCATTGTTTGACTGTCATCTTCTTGAATTTCATCTTCACCTCTTTATATAATACCAAACAGGGGTCCACCCCTTTTCGCAAGTTGGTCCACTCGTTCAACACTTTTTTTATCCGGCATCAGGGCCTGGGCGTGAAAGGGTTTAATCCTGGCATCAATGATCAAAGGAGGGGTGCATTGCCAATGTTTAAACCCTGTGTTTTCACCTGGGCCGTAAATATCATGGGATGGATTTGACCGTGTAAACGTCACCCATATAAAATTTGAGAATGATGCCCTTGCAAAGGCGGCATCATCCACCACCACCAGCAGGGGCAGAGACTCAAGACCGGCCTGGGAACCGAGGTGCTCTGCCAGATGATTGATCTGAATTTTTGCCCGTTCATAGGTTTCAAATTCAGGGCCTTGAACCACGACCATTCCCGGTGCCGCAATCCCCGGCCGTGAGAATGGCACGGGCAGGGAAAAACAAGGGGGAATTTCACCTGCCAGGTTCCGCTTTTTCATACCGGCCGCCGCCACCACGAGTTTTGAACCCTGGTTGATCTCCCGGGTGGAATAGTCCAGAGTGTCCATGGTGGTGTGGGTAAAAAAATGAAAATCCGATCTAAAATCCATCCGTTCCAGCAGTTGGATAAAAAAGGCCTGTTCATCATTCACGTCCAGCCCTGGATTGTCTTCATGGGCACAGATGAACAGATATTTTGCCAGGGACAACTGGCCTGTACCCAGGACCCGGCAGGCATGGGTAAGCAATTCCATTGGCCGCCGCTTCTCATAAGGGACATACCGTTCATGGGCCTTTACCAGCAGCAAAGGGTGAACCCCGGCATCATCCACTGCATTCAGGGCTGTGACCCCGGGAATGGTATCCTGGACGGCAGATCTGGTGATCTCATGGATGAGTCGGCCGAAATTGGAATCTTCCCTGGGCGGGCGACCCACAACCGTGAACGGATACACAGCATCTTTTCGATGGTACACGGATTCTACCTGTAAATACGGATACTCGTGTTCCAGGGAATAATAGCCCAGATGGTCTCCAAAGGGTCCTTCCGGTTTTGTTCTACCCGGAACTACCATACCGGTGATGCAGAAATCTGCATCACCTGAAATCAGATACTGATTTGCATGGGTATACCGAAAATTTCTTCCGGCCAGGGCACCGGCAAAGGCAATTTCCGGGACATTTTCCGGCAGGGGCATGACCGCAGCCAGGGTGTGGGCCGGATGACCCCCGATAAAGATACTGACCCTGAAGGGTTCACCCTTTTCAAGGGCATGTTTATGGTGATTGCCGATCCCCCGGTGCAGTTGATAGTGAAGGCCGATCTCTTTGCCCGGATCATATAAATTTCCCGATATCTGTATCCGGTACATGCCCAGGTTTGAACTGAAAACGGAACCTGTGGCCGGGTCCTTGGAAAACACCTGGGGCAGAAGGATAAAGGCACCCCCGTCCCTGGGCCAGCAGCGTATCATGGGAAGATCCTGAATCCCGCACCTAGATTCCATGACCCGTGGACTTACGGTTTTCACGGGCAGGGAATGAACCAGGGCAGGAAGGGCTTTTGCCAGGGTCCCGGGGTTTTTAATAATTTGACCGGGATCAGACTTGAGTTCCACCAGGGCCTTGACCGAAGCCAGTTGGGGCTCAAAAATTTTACAGGTTCGCTCCCAGGTTCCAAACAGGTTTGACACGGCAGGAAATTTACTTCCCCTGACGTTTGAAAACAAGAGGGCCGGGCCTTTGGCATCAAACACCCGCCGGGTGATCTCGGCCATCTCAAGGTGTGGGTCCACACCCTCCCTGATCTCAAGGACCTCGCCCTGTTTTCTTAGAAATTCAATGCTCTGTCTGAGGCTGGAAAATTTCATGATTCTATTGGTGATTTTCCTGAAGATTACTTGGCATATCCCCATTCCTTCAGGCGGTTGTAGGCATACCTGGAATAGTCGTTGGGCTGATAATCAATCATTTTCAGATAGGCCATGTAATCTTGTGCCGCAGGGTCTTTCTCCCCGTTTTTATCCCGGCAATACCCCTTGTAAAAGGTGAGTTGGGGATTGCCGGGCAGGAGCCGGTCGCAATCGGAAAAATCAGTATACGCGTCCGTGAATTTTTTCAATTCCATGTTGATCATGGCGGAGATATAGTGGCCCTGGACCTCGGAGGGATAGATTATCTTGGCTGCTTTGGCATGGGAAATCGCCTGTTCCGGCTTTTTTTGCAGCATCAGACATCTGGCCATCAAGACCTGGGCCGTATAATCTTTTTCCGATTTTTGAAGGGCGGTTTTAAAAGCAATTTCAGCTTGGTCATAGGCTTTTTTGGCCAGGTGTTTTTCACCCTCCTGCATCAGCTCAATGGCTGGTCCATGGGACCTGAGCGAGGCTGTATTGTCCATATACCGTTCCCGGTTCAGCGGAAAGTCTTTTGTATACCCATACTCTGTCTTTTCCCGCCGGCCTGCTGCACTCAATCGTTCCGTACTCATGGGGTGGGTGGCAAAAAGCATCTGGGCGGAACTTGGTTTTTCTTTGTTCAAAGACTCCAGCATTTCCATGAGCCCTGTAAATCCCCGGGAACCATACCCTGTCTTGACCATGTACAAATTTCCCAGAAAATCGGCCTCTCTTTCATTGTCCCGGCTGTACTTGGATAAAAAGAGTCCCTGGCCCAGCATGCCCAATTGCTGGGTCATTTCGCCAAGCCCTGATCCCTGGGTCCCGGCGGCTATGGCCAGCCCGCTGACCAGAAGCGAAGAAAGCTGTCCCTTGGAAACCTGTTCAGCCGTGTGCCTGGCATTGACGTGACCCAGCTCATGGCCCAGCAGAGCCGCGAGCTGGGCCTCATTGTCCAGTTTCAACAGGATGCCCCGGGTCGTGGCAATGGAACCGCCCGGAAAGGCATAGGCATTGATATAAGTGGCGTTCACGCATTGAAAATTATAGGGCATGCCCGGCCGGTGAACATGGGGCAGGAGCCGGTTCCCGACATCGGACAGGTAGCGATTGATTTTACTATCCTGGCTAATGCCGAAGTCTGAAGAGAACTGCCAGGGTGACTGCTGCCGGTCAATGGAAATCTCCTGGTCCCGGGATACCATCATGAGCTGTTTTTTCCCGGTCACCGGATCCACGGCACATCCGGTCAAAAATATAGACCCTGCCATGGATGCAGACCATATGGCTGAAACCTTTATAAATTGTCTTCTTGAAATTTTATCCATTCCCATGAATTCACCCATTTTCCAGTTTTCCTGTGCAAATTTTTATATTTTAAAAAATTTACCCTGTTGAAAATTTATTGGCCGGTCCGACCTCTGTGGCGGTTCCTTATTATCCCTTCCAGATTATGCCTTCCAGGGCATGGGCTCAATGGCTCTTGACAAACAGGCTGATCAACAGAAAAACCACCCCCAGGCCCAGCATAAACACAAAGAACGGAACGTCGTAGATGAGAAGATCAAGGCTATCCTGAACAAAACTTACCTGGATTAATCCGATGATGCTCTCGGAATTGTCCTCTCCGATCAATTTTGAAATGGTCAGATCAACCCAGAAATTTTGACTCTCCATAAAGGTGGAAATACCCTTAAAAATCCCCAAAAAAAAGCCTGCCAGCAGGGAATAAATCCCAAGTTTTGTCATCATCGTACGTTTCCCCTATTCCCATAAATTAAACCCGCTCGATTCAACCTTCAATATATTCTGCAAGCTTTGTCCAAGTCAAACTATTTTCCAGCCGTGACTTTTATTTACCCATGCTTTGTGATACACCCGAATCCATATTGCGGTGGTGTCCTGCCAGGATCATGCCGTATTGAAAAATACAAAATTACAACGATGCCGTACCACAACCAGGCCATACTATAACTAAGCCATACAAATGATATGACGGACAAAACTTTATTTAAGAAACTGGGCCTTGCATCCCTGATCATGATGGCATCGGTATTTGCCAGCCGTGTCATCGGGGTGTTCCGGGAAATGGCCATTGCCGGAGAGGGGGGGATCCATGCCGGAGTAGATGCTTACCAGATTGCCTTTATCCTTCCGGAAATCCTGAATCACATTGTTGCGGCAGGGTTTCTTTCCATCACATTTATCCCTATCTTTACAAAATACCTGGCCTCGGGCCAAAAAGACGAGGGTTACAGGGTCTTTTCCATTATACTGAACGGTTTTGGACTCTTGCTCGCAGGATTTATCCTGGTCTTCATGATTTGGGCGCCCAGTTTTGTCCACATGCTTGCCCCGGGTGTTCAGGACCCCGCGACATTTGCCCTTGCCGTCCGAATGACCCGGATCATCATCCCTGCCCAGTTTTTCTTTTTCAGCGGGGGCCTGCTCATGGCCATTCAATTTGCCAATGAAAAATTTTTCCTGCCCGCCCTTGCCCCCCTAGTATACAATTTAAGTATCATTGCCGGCGGACTGGTTTTAGGGCCCTACATGGGCATGGAAGGATTTGCCTGGGGGGTATTGGCCGGAGCCTTTTTCGGCAATTTTGCCGTCCAGGTGCTGGGTGCAAAACGGCTGGGGGCCAGATATTTTTTCATTCTCAACTTTTCCCACCCTGACCTGGTAAAGTATATCAAACTCACGTTGCCGCTGATGATCGGTCTGACCATGACATTTTCCACGGAAATCCTTTTAAAATTTTTTGGATCCTTTCTGGATGCGGGCAGTATTGCCGCCATGAACTATGCCTTGAGGGTGATGTTCATCCTTGTGGGCCTGTTCGGCCAGGCCGTTGGGGTAGCATCCTATCCGTTCATGGCCAGACTGGCACGGAAAGGCGATCTTCATGAATTAAACCAGGTGTTGAACAAGACCTTGAAATTCATTTTTCTGGTCCTCCCCTTTTCCGTGCTCCTCATTATTTTGCGCCATGAAATCGTGTTGCTCCTGTTTCAAAGAGGAGAGTTTGGTGTCGAGGCCACCCGCATCACCGCAGGGATTCTGCCGTTTTTCATGGTCGGTGCCTTTGCCTTTTCAGCCCAGAACATTGTATCAAGGGGATACTATGCCGTTCAGAATACCATGTTCCCAGCTGTTTTCACAAGCCTTTGCGTTGTGGCAAGCCTGCCCCTGCTTTTTTTTCTCATGCGGGCAATGGGGCCTCAAGGCGTGGCGCTTGGCCTGTCCCTGTCCGTAATGCTCCAGGCCTTTGTCCTGTTTGAATGCTGGAGTAAAACGAGCAGAAATGGCGGCAGAAAGGAGGTATATGTTTTTTTCTTTAAAATGATTTTCATCAGTCTGGTCATGGGTGGGATTCTTTGGGGCAGTTCGTTTGCCTTAAAAATCTTCATTGACCCTTCCACTGCCCTGGGATGTATAAACATTGCCGGTGTGATCGGGGGAGAATTTATACTTTTACTTTTCCTGGTGGGATCTGTTTTAAAGGTCCAGGAAATCATTATCCTTTATACCGGTGTTTACAACAGACTGGTTCCATGGACAAAAACTGAACTTTAAGTGGCTCACACCTTGAATTTTTTCATAAGTTCCATGAAATTTTCCGCCATTTCAGACAGGGCAGCGGCATTGTCCTTGAGCCTGGAACTGCTCTCCTGAACCTGCCTGGACCCGTCTTCAACCTGGATAATCTCTCCCACAATTTCAGCGGCAACCTCGGCGCCCTGGGTCACATGGGAGTTTACCTCGGACATTTCAGTTGACACCGCATTGATATTGTCGGCAATCTCCCGGGTGGTAATGCTCTGCTCTTCCACGGCAGAGGAGATATTTGAAACCGCATTGTCGGATTCTTTAACAATGGCGGTCAATTCATCCACTCGCTGGGTCAGCAGTTTTGATTTTTCCTTGATCCACCTCAGTTTCTCATCGGCCGCCAGGGTGGATTGATTGGTTTCATTGGCCAGTTCGGTAATTTCCTGGGCCACCACGGCAAAGCCTTTGCCGGCTGCCCCTGCCCTTGCCGCCTCAATTTTGGCATTCAGGGCCAGCATGCTCACCTGTTCGGAAATGGACCGGATCTCATCCGTGACAAGATCAACATCACTGGCCCTTTCCCCAAGCTCATTCACCACCTGGGAGATGCTGGCAAATCCCTGAACCACCTGCTGAGTGATCTCCCGGGATGCGCCCACATTTCCGGCGATCTCCTCCACTGTGGCACTCATCTGTTCGATGGCAGAGGCAATGGTATTCAAGGTATCTGTGGACTGCACCATTGACGAGGCAATGGCCTGGTTTCCGGCACTCATCTCTTCTGCTGCCGAGGCAACCGCCGTGGTCTTCCGGGAGGCTTTGGTGCTGGATTGGTTCAAATCTTCTGAAATCAGACTGAGGTCAGATGCAGAGTTGAACATCGCCTCTGAATTCTGGGTAATATGTTTGATGGTGTCTCTTAAATTCCGGTTCACCAGATCAATCCTGGCGAGAATATGGTTAATCTCGTCACCTGGGCCGATATCATAGGACCGGGTAAAATCCTTTTGCCGCATATGAGAAGCTGCATCCAGAACCAGATGGACTTTTCGATTGACAAGAAAATGGAAAAAAATCCAGATAAAGAGAACAATCACGCCAAGGCCGGCAACGCCGATAAGCACACTGATTTTTTTGCCGGCGGCAATGTCTGCTTTGACGGCCAGCTCAGAAGAAAACACTGAAATTCCCCCAAGGATTTTCCGGTTTTCACCGTGGCAGTGAAAACATCGCTCCTCATTGAATATGGGATCATTTTCACTTAGAAACGGAACCCCGTCAAGGAATACATGGAAAGATTGGTTTGATGCCTCTCCTTGTTCCAGCATGGAAGAGAGGTCTGCCAGTGAATCTTTTCCGAGAAAATCTTGAATTTTCCTGCCGACCACGGAAAGCTCCGTGCTGAATGACACCAGACCGTTAAAATCATAAACAAAAACCTTAAGGTCTGGAATATTTTCGCCCAGGCGTTTGAACTGGGTTCTCACCGTATCATTGTCGCCGATTGCCAGGGCATCGAACATTCCACCTTCCACTGCCCGGGCCAGCATCTTGTTCCGGGTTTCCAACTGGGAGTCTCCGGCTTTTTTCTGGAAGGATAAATTCGTCCAAATAATGGCAAAGATCACCCCGACAACGATTATTGATACTGGGATCAGCAGGCGAAGCCACAGTCGACGGTTGACGATCTTGAATAAAGTTCCAAACATATGCTTAAACCCTTCCTATATAGCGTTTAACGGATCATGCGTTTAATGGATAATTCGTCTAATGGGCGCCGCCAAACAAAAGCGGCTTAAAGTCAAAGGCCTTGATCCGGTCTCTGGAGTGGCAGGTATCGCAATTTTCCATATCGATCTCCCGAATGATATCGTCCGGGTCTTCACTGTCGGCATGGGTGGAGCCGGGACCGTGGCAGACCTCACACCCGGCATTTTTCAACTCCGGTGTTTTTTCTTCAGATATAAATCCGCCCTGTCGACCATACCCCGTTGTGTGACATTCAAAACAGGACCGGTACTCTTCCGGAGTCAATTTTTTTTCCATCTTTTTAATGCTGTCAAAGGATTTGGCTTTTTTGGCATAGGCCTTGTAAGTGGCATATTCCCGGTCATGACATTGTTGACAGGCCTCGGACCCGATATAAATTTTGTCTGCCCCAAGGGCCGTTCCGCCCCAGACAAAAAACAGAAGGCTTAAGCCGATCATCAATTGAATTTTCATTTTACACCCCTGCAAACCGTCCATATATAACCCAATCATCACAAGAAACAAATCATTTCCCCTGTTGGAAAATTTGTATGATACCATAATGAAATCCTAATGAAAATCAAGTTTTTTTGTAATTATTCAGCAAAAAAAATGCATCACATGTCATTTTTTACTTGACAAGGGTTTTTGCGAAAAATTGTATTTTCCAAGTACATTTCAAGACCCTTCATAATTAAAGCCTCTTGCCCCTCTTATTGTCCCATTGGGTCGGGTTTGATTGGGGCTGAATGATCCACCACAGCCAAATTTTAAAAATACGTTAAAAACAAACGTCGATCGAAAAAATCGGCCTCAAAAACCTGTGTTATAATGTCTTCATTCAAAACGATGATTATTAAGGAAACGAATGAAGATAGAAGCAATAAATGTTGAACAGACAATTGAGAACACCAGGAGATTGCTTGCTGAAGATCCGAGTGTCTCCCCTGCCTTGAAAGGTTCCATTGAACTCTTGCTATTGCTGGTAACATTATTGCTGAACCGGTTAGGACTCAATAGCAGTAACAGCAGCAAACCGCCATCAACAGACCCGAACCGTGAGAAAAAAAAGAAGGCGCCCAGCCAAAAGAAACCAGGTGGACAAAAGGGCCATAATGGTACGACCCTGCAAAAATTTACTGACCCTGATGTTGTCGAGGATATACCCGTTGATAGAACAACCCTTCCTGAAGGTGTTTATACCGATGTTGGCTATGAATCCAGACAGATCGTTGATCTTGATATCTCACGGATTGTAACAGAATACCGGGCCCAGGTTCTTGAAGATGTTAACGGGAAGCGTTACACAGCAACTTTTCCTGAAGGTGTCAGCCGACCTGTTCAGTATGGAATCAATGTGAAGGTTCATTCTGTGTATATGTCTCAATACCAATTGGTGCCATATAATCGGGTTGAAGAAAACTTTCAAGATCAGGTGGAAATCCCAATAAGTGCCGGTTCAATTTACAACTTTAACAAAGATGCCTATGAAAGGCTGGAAGTCTTTGAAGCCGTCGTCAAATCAAAATTGATCGAATCCGGCCTTTGCCATGCAGATGAGACCGGCATTAATATTGATGGACTAAAACGTTGGCTTCATTGTGTCTCCAATAATCGGTGGACTTATTATTTGCCTCACGAAAAAAGAGGTTTTGAAGCCATGGAGGCAATGGGTGTTTTGCCCTGGTTTAAGGGGGTACTTTGTCATGATCATTGGAAGCCGTACTTTAAAATTGATTGCCGGCATGCCTTGTGCAACGCTCATCATTTAAGAGAATTGGAAAGGGCCTGGGAACAGGACAAGCAAGAGTGGGCCAGGGATATCAGAAACCTCCTGCTACAAATAAACAAGGCCGTGGATGATGCCGGTGGCCAGCTTTCCGGCGCAGATTCCATGAAATACAGGCAACAATATCGGTATCTGCTGGAAAAAGCCGAAAAAGAATGCCCACCCCCGGATGAAAGCCAACGAAAAGGAAAACGGGGTAGATTGAAACGTTCAAAGTCAAGGAATCTTCTTGAGCGGCTGAAGGATTTTGAGAATGAAACCCTGCTTTTTATGGATGATGAAAAAGTCCCATTCAGCAATAATCAGGGAGAAAGGGATATTCGGATGACCAAGGTCCAGCAAAAGATATCAGGATGCTTTCGGTCCATGAAAGGTGCAGCCATGTTTTGCCGTATCCGCAGCTATCTTTCAACCTGTAGAAAAAATGGTGTGGGAGCAAGCGAGGCATTACGCCTCTTATTTGAAGGCAAACTGCCAGAATTTTTAAATGAGTAATTTTTTGATTGCAAAAGTGAGTTAAATTTCTTACCCAATTCTAAGCGACCACAAAAATAGATGCTGAATAATTACGTTTTTTTTAAGATTTCACCAGTCCACCGGAAGCCTGACCTGGTGGCCCGCCTTATTTTTAAACACCAGGAACCGGTTTTCTTGTCCATATCGATACAGATCCCGGGTCACCTGTACATCCTGTTTGCAATAGTCAATGATTTTTTGGATTTTTCCCTGTTCCCACCACTTTAATGCCAAGAGCCCGTCACCACTCTTGTGGCTGCCCAGAGTCTGGGATGCCAGGTGATCCAAAGAGAGGCGGTACCCCAGCCTCGTGTGAACCCGTTCCAGAATATCCAGTGTGGGCAGAGATAAAAAATCAAAATCACACAACCCGGACAGCACCTTATAATCAAACCCAATGATATTAAAGCCGATGACCAGATCAAATGCTTTCAGATCATGGCACAATTGTTCAATATCTTCCTGAAGGTATTCCTGGTATGCATCCGTGTTTGAATTATAAAGGATTGCACAGCTCACCCCCATTTTTGAAGCCCGGTTCCACCCGCCCACCTGTTTGGCCGATCTCCTGGTTTCAACGTCCAGAACAGCGTATTTCAGGTCTATGGATTTACGGGATTCAAGCGCTTGTGGCTCAGACGGGCCCTGGTGGTGAGACCTGGGCAGAGGCTGAGACAGGCCCTGGTACCGGGGCTGGGAATCAAACTGACGCAAGGATTCAGACACCCTGCCCGGAACCGTATCATCTTCCATTGCTTTGGACAGCATCATTTCAAGTATCCGGATGGAAGCGGCCTTGTCAATGGGCCGGTTTCCCGACCCGCATTTGGGGGAATGCACACAGGCGGGACACCCGGTTTCACACGGGCAGGACACAACAACATCCAGGATCTTCTCGAGGAACTCCCGGGCCTGTTTAAATGCCTGGCGGGCAAAGCCAAGGCCACCGGGGACACCGTCATAGATAAACACGGCTGCCTTTCCCACCTGGGAGTGGTAGGGAATGGAAATTCCGCCCAGATCATTTCTGTCTGTCATGACCAGAAGGGGCATGATGCCGATGCCGGCGTGTTCCAGGGCATGGATCCCCCCCATGAAGTGCATGAATTCCGACTCAATGGTATCCCGGACCTGATCCGGGATTTCAATCCACAACCCCTGGGTTTCAAATTCAAGTTCAGGCAGATCCAGGGGCATGATCCCGATGGATTTTTGTCCGGCGACCAGGCGCCGGTCATAGCCGGTCACCTGCTCGATAATTTTAAGATTACCGAATCCGATTCTCGTGCCATTGACCCGGCAGGAATCCAATTCTTGAATGATGGTGGTGGACTTGGCGGACAGGGCCTTTGTAAAATAACGTTCCTCTTTTTTTTTGGCCTCGACAATGCCCTTTTCATGATCAAACCGGGTAATGACATAGGTTTCGCCCCGGTGCAGGTAGACCGCGCCTTCGTGGGTTTCAAAATAGGACCGGTGGTGATCAATCTCCCCGAGGCAGTGCCTGGTTCCCTCAAGAAAAATGGGAAGGCTTTTTCCAGTTCCTCTCAGGCTCACCTCCCGGTGGGGAGATTTCCGGGCCGCCACCCAGATGTCCCCCTTAAGGCTTCGCAGAAGCCTTGCCGAAGATTCAAGTTCGGCAATGGCCCCTTGAACTTCGGGATCATCCAGAAAGGGCTCATCAATTGACAGGCGCAGCTCGGCTGCCGCACACTCCAGGTGTTGCCTGAGGATGACCTTGTTTTTAGGATTGATAATGGCATGTTCCGGTTCCATCTGAAAGAAGACATCCGGGTGATTGATATAGTATTGATCCAGGGCATCTTCATGGGCGATGAGGATCATGGCTGAATCCTTGCCGTCCCTGCCCAC
Source organism: uncultured Desulfobacula sp. (assembly GCA_963674905.2). Classification (GTDB taxonomy): domain Bacteria; phylum Desulfobacterota; class Desulfobacteria; order Desulfobacterales; family Desulfobacteraceae; genus Desulfobacula. The sequence goes on from CAXXXR010000001.1 coordinate 90,536, forward strand.
ACGACCGGCCCTCTGCCAGGTGGACATGATGGTCCCGGGATATCCCACCAGAATGCACAGATCCAGGTTGCCGATGTCGATCCCCAGTTCCAGGGCCGAGGTGGACACCACGGCCAGAAGTTCTCCTGAAGCAAGTTTCTGCTCAATGGCTCTGCGCTCTTCGGGCAGAAACCCGGCCCGGTAAGCCGTGATCTTGTCTGAAAACCCGGTGGCACGCTGGGACGCCCACATGGCGATCAGTTCCGTGATCTTTCTGGACTGGGTATAGCAGATCACCCGTAAATTCCTGTGGATTGCCGAATGAATCAGGGCAATGGCTGTCTGGGCTGCGCCTTCCATGCCCCGCATCAATATGACCTCTTTTTTTCCTGCCGGAGAACCGGATTCATCCACCACACTCACATCAAGCCCGGTGAGTCGTCGGGTCAGACCGCCCGGGTTGGCAATGGTGGCCGAACAAAAGATAAACACCGGGTCTGCCCCGTAAAGCCGGCAGATTCTCAGGAGTCGTCTGAACACCCAGGCCATGTTGGACCCCATGACCCCCCGGTAGGTATGCACCTCATCAATGACCACATACTTTAAATTTTTGAAGAAATCTTCCCAGAGATGGTGGTGGGCCAGGAGTGCCAGGTGGAGCATTTCAGGGTTTGACAATAAAATATGGGGAGGGGTCCGCCGAATTTTGGATTTTTGATAGGCGGAAATATCCCCGTCATATACGGCAGCCGTCAGGGGTTCTTTCAAAAAATTTTTCTTTCCTGCGCCTTTCAGGAGGCGGTGTACCGTGGACATCTGATCCCTTGCCAGAGCTTTTAAGGGAAACAGGTACAGGGCATGGGATCGTTGGTCCGCCATCAGGGCCTGGATAACGGGAAGATTGTACACCAGACTCTTTCCACTGGCCGTTGGCGTGGCGATCACCGTGTGAATGCCCGAGGTAATCATGTCAATGGCTTTTTTCTGGTGGCTGTAAAGTTGGTTGATCCCCAGGGCTTTGAAAATCCCGGACAAATCCTGATTCAAATTCGAGTTCAGGTTCAGGCCGGGCGAGGCAAAAACAGGATCCCTTGCCGGAATCTTTTGATGCCGGACAATATCCCCTGCCAGGCCCTTATAACTCTTAAGGGCCTGGATATACTCCCCAAGACTCACAAAATACTCTTTCCCAGTGCAGAAAGGGTCAGTTCCACTGCCAACTGGGCCGTCTTGTTGGCAATATCCAGGATAGGATTGATCTCAACCAGGTCCATTGAGGTGATTTTGCCGGAATCGGCCAGAATTTCCATCAAGAGATGGGCTTCCCTGTAGGAAATCCCTCCGGGAACCGGGGTCCCCACACCCGGTGCTTCCACAGGGTCAAGGGCATCCATATCCACGGTGAGATGGATTCTTTTTAAGTGGACAAATTTCATGAGGGCCTTGTTGGCAACGGAGCTGATCCCCTGTTCATCAATATCCCGCATGGTAAAAATGGTGATGCCGGTTTGCCGGAGTCGTTTTTTTTCACTGGGATCAAGGTCCCTCTGGCCGATGAGGACCACATTGTCCGGATGAATTTTAGCTCCGGGTCGACCGATATTGACCAGGGAGTCGTATCCTTCACCGATCAGGGCTGCCAGGGGCATGCCGTGGACATTACCGCTGGGAGATGTTTCCGGGGTATTGAAATCCCCGTGGGCATCCATCCAGATCAGGCCTGTGGGTTCATCATCCGTAACAGAGGCCACCGTTCCCACGGCAATGGAATGATCTCCGCCGATGAACAGGGGGAAGCGCCCCTCTTTCACCACTGCCTTTCCTGCCTTATATACGGACTGGCAGATCTGGGTGATTTCATTGACATACCTGTCCTGGTCTATACACTGATGTTTCTTGTCTATGCTGATGGAGCAGTCCCGGATGGGGATACGGATATCACCGGTATCCTCCACCTCGTGACCCAGGGCCCTGAGTCGTGAAATCAATCCGGTATACCGGACCGCAGCCGGTCCCATGTCAACCCCCCGAAGCTGCTGACCAAAATCCATGGGCACTCCGATGATACTGATTTTTTTTGTCATACCACAGCTCCTTAAAATTATGTTCCAGCTTGACACCATACATACCATGGAGTATGAAAAATACTCAACAAAAAGATAGTTTACGCGACGGATCAGGACTTACCTTAAATACCCCCCGGGAGCTTCTCAGAAATGACACGAAAATATGAACTAAAGGCACAAGAGACCATAGACACCATCAACACTCTTCTGGACACCGGAGTTGAGAAAATAAGTGTTATCATGCGGCATTCAGATCGATTTTTCTCCAACAATGCGGGATCGGAAGCCTTTATGGGGTTGACGGACCAGGGCAAGGCATTTGCCGTTGATTTTGGCAAAAAAATCCGTTCAACCCCCCTGCCCAGGATGTATTCCAGTTTTTTCGGCCGGTGTATTGAAACCGCCTACCTCATCGACAAAGGCTTTACCCGACAAAATGACCTTTTCCTTGATCACAACAGCATGGATGAGATGCTGGCCCCTTTTTATATAAAAGACATCAAAAAGGCCCTGGCCTGCGTGGAACGTCAGGGGACACAAGTATTTCTGCGAAACTGGTTTGACCGGAAGGTTGACGAGGAGATCATGGAGAACCCGGAAGCAACCGCGGATCGTTTAACCGATTTCATGATCGAACAGATGAAGAATCTTAAAAAAAACACCATGGCTATCTGTGTATCCCATGACTGGAACATCTTTCCCCTCAAAGAATTCAAGATGGGGCTTCAACATGAAACAGCCGGAGATGTGGGATATCTTGACGGGGTCATCTTTTTTGAAAAAGACAATGACACCTATATCACCAATTACCAGATCGAACCGATCTTATTATAAAACAGCCGGGACTTGGTGTAAAAGGACAAATATGGTCCCGGCAGGACCGGCCTTAATGAGGCCAAAGGAAGAAATTCATGGGAAAAACAAAAATTACCATTGTGTGTGAAAACCGGGCCGGCGCCATACCCGGTCTCATCGGTGAGCATGGGTTCTGCGCCCTGGTGGAGAAAAACAATGAACGCCTTCTCCTGGATACGGGCCAAGGCCTGGGCCTCATTGCCAATGCCGCTGCCTTGAACATCAGCCTGGACGGCATTCAAAAAATCGTCATCAGCCATGGTCACTTTGACCATACCGGCGGACTTGCCAAATTGCCGCGCCAGAACGAAACCATTGATATTATTGCCCACCCCCATATTTTTAATCCAAAATATGTCCGCAGGGAGTCTATTAGCAGCGCCGGCGATAAAAATGGCAATACCTCGGGTGACGCCAAGACTGCCGGCAATCCCCCGGACGATAGCAAAAATTACGAGTTTATCGGCCTGGGGCTCAGCCAAAAAAAAATCGAAACTGACCTGAATGCCCGATTTAAATTTAACACCCAATTTGTTGAAATCTCAAAAGGAATCTTTTTTTCAGGAGAAATCCCCCGGCGTACCGATTTCGAACTCAGCGACACCCGTCTGCTGACCCGGCAGGGAAATGATTTTCTCCCGGACCCCCTGCTGGATGATTCCGCCCTGTTGATTGAAACCGGTTCAGGGCCGGTGATCTTGTCGGGGTGTGCCCATTCCGGCATCGTCAACATCATGAATCACTTTTCCCGAAAAACCGGGCACACCAAATTTCACGCCGTTATCGGCGGCACCCACCTGGGATTCTTAAACTCCGATGTCCAGTTGGAAAAAACCATGGATGCTTTCCAGGACTACGACCTTGAGCTCATCGCCGTCTCCCACTGCACTGGAAACCAGGCGGCTGCCGAATGTTATTTTCGGTTCCGGGACAGATTCTCCTTTGCCAATGCCGGGTGGAGCCGGGAATTTTAACTCAAGGAATTGAATTAAACATGAAGTCTGAATTATACAAGGAATTGCTGGATAACCTTTATGACGGTGTCTATTATGTGGATCAGTCCAGGCAAATAACCCTCTGGAATAAAAGTGCGGAAAAAATAACCGGATATTCAAAAGATGAGGTGATCGGCTTTCATTGTTCAGACAACATATTAAGACATATCAACGATAAGGGCGATGAATTGTGCATCAGGGGATGCCCGCTTGCAAGAACCTTAGAAGATGGGAAAATTCGTGAAGCCTACGTTTATCTGCATCATAAAAACGGTCATCGGGTTCCCGTTTCCGTCAGGGTAGCGCCCATCCGTGGCAAGAAAAAAAATATCATCGGTGCCATTGAAATTTTTTCCGAAAATTCCAGGCATGTAAAGATTTTGAATGAACTTGCGACGCTGAGGCAGGAAATCTATACCGACCGGTTGACCCGGGTCGGCAATCGAAAATTTGCCGAAATCAATTTAAACCGGCAGATGAATGGGTTACAAACCCACGACATTCAGTTCGGCATGTTATTCTTTGATATTGATAATTTTAAAGGTGTTAACGACACCTATGGCCATATCGTCGGTGATCAGGTGTTAAAGATGATTGCCAAAACCGTTCTCAATATTTTAAGATCCCTGGACACCCTCTGCCGGTGGGGTGGTGATGAATTTATGGTGCTGCTCCCCAACGTGGATTTACAAACTCTTGAAATTGTTGCGGAAAAGATAAGGATGTTTGTTGAACGAACATGGCTGGAAACCGATGGAATGACGATCAGGGTCACCATTTCCATTGGGGGGACAATGGCCGTTAAACAAGATTCAATTGAGACCTTGATTCACAGGTCTGATTCCCAGATGTACCAGAGCAAGGAAAAGGGCCGGAATAAAATTTCCATCGGTACAAAATAAACTCAGGTTGCCGTGGCGATAAAAATCGCCCTGACCGGCGCAGGGTAACCTTCCACGGTCTTGTCCGGGTCATCCGGGTCCAAAAAATCCTCCAGGGTTTCGGTCTGAATCCATCCGGTATTCCGCTGCTCGTCCCGGGTGGTTTTGACGACATCCACGCATCGGATCTTGGTAAATCCGGCCCGCAAAAGCCAGGATTCCATGGCACCAAGATCCGGGATAAAAAAAACATTCCGCATCTTGGCGTACCGGTCCTTTGGGAAAAGGCAGATGTTCTGTCTTGAATCAATGACCAGGTTTTCAAGGATGAGTTCGCCGCCGGGCCGCATGGACTCTCCAATATCCCTGAGCATCTGGATCGGAGAGTTTCGATGGTACAATATCCCCATGCAGAATACGGTATCAAAAAAACCAGGTGTTTTCGGCAAAGCGTCATGGGGTACGGGCAGGCAGAACACATTGGTTTGGTGTAAAAACTTCTGGATGAGCAGATATTGAAAATAAAATGTACTCTGGGGCTCGACACCCAATACCATCATCGGGTCCTGGGCCGCCATCCTGAACATGTAATACCCGTTGCTGGAACCGATATCCAAAATTCGCCGATCTTTAAGATTTGTGATATGCCCCTGAATCCGGTCCCATTTCATCCAGGATTGCCACTCGGAATCCACCTGGATGCCGAACAGGTCAAAGGGGCCTTTCCGCCAGGGACAGAGCTGTTCCAAACCTTCTTTTAAACACCGAGATTCTTTTGGGCTTAAATCCGACGCCGCCCCAATGGTCACAGCATTTTTTTCAAAATCAATTTGTGAGGGAATACAATCAGGGAGTTGGTCCAGCACCTGTTTGAATTTTTGAAAATTCCCTTTGGCCTTATCCAGGAAACCTCTCTTTTCTTTTATCAGTTCACTGAAGCCCCGGGCATAGCGGTCCATTTTCAGGCGATGAAGGTGTTCTAACAGTTTTTCCATATCAGGGTTTCCATATCAATTTTTCCATACTGGGATTTCCAACGTATCGTTTCCATATTGTTATCTGTCGCCATCCCCATTATTTTTGCTTCCAATCTACTTTTTTATCCCGATCATTGAGGCAAAGTTAAACCATTTGAGCCAGACATCAACAGTCGAAAACCCGGCCTCCCGCATCCTTGCCTCATGGGTTTCAAGGGTATCCGGGATCAGCACCTTTTCCAGGGCATCCCTTTTTTGGCTGATCTCAAGTTGGGAATACCCGTTTTCAATTTTAAATCCCGTATAAAATTGGGTTTGAAGATCGTCCAGCATTGGTGATGAATGAATGATTTTTTCGGTGAGCAGCAAAATCCCGCCGTCTGTCATTCCCTCATAGATTTTTTTTAAAAGTGCGTCTCTTGTGCCGGGGTTTAAAAATTGAAGAGTGAGGTTGATCAGGACAACCGATGCATTTTTAATGTGAACATCCTCTAAAAAGCCGCAGACCAAGTCAATCCGGGAGGTATTCTCTTGCCGGTCCACTTGTTTTGAAAGGGAAGCATCCTGTTTTTTATACCGGTCCAACCGTTTTTTGTATCGGCCCAAGCGTTTCTTGTATTTGTCCAGCATTGGCAGGGAATTGTCCACCCCCACCATGGAAAAGACTTTGCCCGCAAATTGATCCAGAATCAGCATACCCAGGTTTCCATGGGAACAGCCCAGATCATAAATCCGGGTGTCGGCCTGAAAATACAGGGCCGCAAGCTGAGCCTGCCGCCTAATACTTTCAGCGTATAAGGGCACAGATCGATGAAGCATGTCATCGAAAACCTCAGCCACCTCCTGGTTAAACTCAAAGGGCCTGACCCTGACTTTTTTACCGGCAAATACCCTGTCTTTTTTCATTTATTTTTTCCGTATCATGTTTTTTTTACGCTTTTATAATATTCCGGCAAGAAGTGCAAGAATGCCCGGGCACCCATTTCATTATCCCTTGACTCTGCTTGTTCCATAATGATATCTAAGATTCTAAGTTCAGGCTTCAAGCAATCCGATAGCAGGGTGATTCAATAACAGGACCTAAAATCCGGGGGAGGAATTATACTATGGAAATCGTTGGAATTGATGTCGGGTTTGGTTTTACAAAAGCATATAACGGTAAAAACTCGGTCATATTCAAATCACTCATCGGGGATGCGACGGATATCCAGTTTCATTCCGTACTCGGGGATGAAGGGTCAACTTCGAACCTGCACATCACATTGGATGACAAATCCTATTTTCTCGGCTCTTATGCCGAACTCCAGTCCACCATCCGTGAATTTACCCTTGACCAGGAAAAACTGCTTGAAGATTTTGTAAAAATTCTGGCCATTGCAGCGGCAGGCCTTGTTACGGATACCTCCGCACCCATCAATGTGGTCTCGGGTCTGCCCGTGGGCTACCTGAGACGGGACAGCAAAAAATTAAAGTCCATGATTTCCGGAGTTCACGAGATCACCTTTCACAACCAGGACGGCAAAGATGTGAGCAAAAGAGTCAACATTGATAAGGTCCATATCATCCCCCAGCCCATCGGATCTATTTTCAACATCCTGTTTGACGACCAGGGAAAAATAATAGACCGGGGTCTTGCCACCCAGAAACTGGGGGTGGTGGATATTGGATTTAAAACAACGGATTTCAGTATCTTCGACCACCTTCAATACATTGAAAGAGGCTCTTCCACCATGGACAGCGGTATTTCAAAATGCTTTTCCGTGATTGCCAACAAGTTGAGGCAGGAAAGCAATATCAATATTGAACTCTACCGAATGTTTAAGTTTATTGAATCAGGCATGATCAAAATCCGGGGCAAGGAATACAATATATCCAATCTCAAAAAAAGGGTCTACAACCATGCAGCATCCGCCATTGCCTCGGATCTCAACCGGTTGTGGGAAAATGACTGGGACATTGACACCATTATCCTGTCCGGCGGCGGCAGCGTTGAATTGTCCGAGTATCTCAGCCCCAATATTGACGGGAATGTGATCCCCATCGGCAAGAACATTGACGCCCGGTTTAACAATGTGCAGGGGTATTGTAAGTTCGGCAGATACAAATGGGGGTATTCAAAACACCTGTCCGCCAGCCGGGAAGAGACAAAAAAAGAGGCCCCACCGGTCCGGGAAAGCAAACCTGCCCCCCCCCCAAGCCCGGAGACCCCGGAAAAAGATGAGGCTGGAACCGACAAACCATCCAAAGGGCTGTCCTGGCTGCGTCGCCAGAATTAGGGCCTTCATGAACCAGGCAAATCTTCTCAAAATCCTGTCTCAAGTGGCCCAGGGGTCCCTGTCCGTAGAGGCGGCCCAGGACCGGCTCAAACATTTTGATTTTGAAAACATTGACTACGCCCGGATTGATCATCACCGGTCCATCCGGAAAGGTTTTCCCGAGGTCATTTTCGGACAGGGAAAGACCAGTGACCAGATCATCGGGATCATGGAAAAGATGATGGTCCATGAGGATACCATTTTGGTCACCCGCCTTGAACAGGAAAAGGCCTTAAAAATCACCCCTGTTTTTCCAGGTGCCGAATATTTTGAAGACGCCAGACTGTTGTGGTTTAAACGGCATGAACCTGAAATCACGGGTACGGGAAAGGTTCTGGTGATCTGTGCCGGGACCTCGGACATTCCCGTGGCCCGGGAGGCGGTTTTAACGGCCCGGGCCATGGGAAATGAGGTGGAATCCATCTTTGACGTGGGAGTTGCCGGTATTCACCGTCTTTTCGCCTATCAGGAAACCATCATGGGAGCAGGCGTCATTGTCGTAGTTGCCGGTATGGAGGGGGCCCTTCCCAGCGTAGTGGCCGGAATGGTCAAGGCCCCGGTCATTGCGGTGCCCACCAGCATCGGCTACGGCACCAGTTTTAATGGAATGACCGCCCTTCTGGGCATGCTCAACTCATGCAGTTCCAATATTGCCGTCGTCAATATCGACAATGGGTTCGGGGCCGGATTTATGGCCTCATCCATCAATCATGTGAGATAGTATTTTGAACGTATAGTCAGAAACCCTAACGCAGGTGGTGGTGATTTTTTACGACGCTGGCAACCTTAGAGTTGTCCGCGAAGTGCCAAGGCTTCTTCATTTTTAGGCTCTATCCTGAGAATCTGGTTCAGGTATTCATCTGTCTGTAAAATCTTGCCGTTCATATAGTATATTTTGGCAATCTGAAGTTTTGCCTGGACATGGCCCCGGACATGGCGGTCCACATCGATAAAACAGGTCAGGGCCTTTTCCCAGTCCCCGGCCTCCCGGTGCAGGACTCCGGCCTTATAGATCATGTCCCAATTGGACGGATTCTCCCTGATACACTGCTTGATCAAAGCCTGGGGATATTCAATCTCATCTACGGCAATGCATTTGTCGATGATGATCTCCCTGACCGTGTTCTGTTTTTTTGACCGCTGGATGATCCTGGAAAAAAGATCCAGGGCCAATTGTCGTGATCCTTTCATCAGGAGGTTTTCCGCCAGAGACAAAGCGTCATCCTCATGACGTTTGCTCAGCAACAGAATCTCAAGATAATATTTGCCCGCCTTTTCCAATTGATTCGTCCGGATATAGTACTCAGCCAGATGAACCCGGGTAATGGCATCCTGCCGGTTGATGAATGCCGCTTTTTTCAGACATTTTTCCGCGATTCCGTTTTTTTGAACCTTAAAGTGCAATAAGCCCAGGAGCCTGAGAAGCCTTGAGGCGGAGGGCTTATGAACCAGGGCGATTCGAATCTGTTCAATGGCGGATTCAAAGTCTCCCATTTCCTCAAGCTCCCTTGCCTTTAACCGGTGCCAGGTTGCAGGATCAGGGCTGTTGGCCCTGGCCACAACCGCCTTGATTTTTTCGTCCAGGGTTGCAAGGGTCAGGGGCTTTAAAAGGTAGGCATCAATCTCTGTTTCCGCCACGGTTGCGACAATATCCCGTTCTGCTTCCGCTGTCACCATGATCACGGGCAGATCCCGCAGAATTTTATCCTTGCGGATGTTCTCAAGCATCTGTGTTCCGTTCATCACCGGCATGTTCCAGTCAACAATGGCCATATCACATTTGGCCGTGTGCAAAATTTCCAGCCCCTGCTTCCCGTTTTCGGCAAACCGTAAGGTCTTTCCAATATTTAAAGTTTGAAGCATCTTTCGAATGGTTAAGCGCATGCTTTTCATATCATCCACAATAAGGATGGACATGGTTTCAAGATCAATCATAATTTTGCTTCCCTGGTAAATTGGTGAAACGCTTCCTGGATTTCCTCAAACTTTTGGTCAAAAAAATCTGAATTTGCAGCCTTTTCCTGGATTCCCTTTACCAGGTTGTCCATTGCCCAGTTTTCCATTGCCAGGGCCACGACCCGCAATTGATCCGCATTCACGTTTGCCGCAGATCCTTTCAGGGCATGCAGGTTTGACCGAACCGTGTCGATATCATTGTCATCCAGGGCCTGGTTGATCTTCTCCAGCAAACCGGGCACCTCCTCCAAAAATGCATCCAGAACCACCCCTGCAATTTCCCGGTCCCCGGCAAACCTTTCAAGCAACAGTGCCCGATTAAAGCATTGAGCCTTTTCCAATTGAACCTTTTCAGAAGTATCAGTCGATTTTTCCGGTTCAATGAAAATTTCATCCGATTCAAGTTCACGTTCAGGGCCGGGTTCAATCCTTGCCGGCTCATCCCCATTGTCCTGGAATGCCTGCACATCATCCCTCATATGGGAACGAATCTTTTGTGCCAGGATATCGGGTTCCACCGGTTTGGTGATAAAATCATCCATGCCGGCGGCAAAACATTTTTTCCGGTCACTTTCGAATGCATCCCCTGTCATGGCAATAATGGGTACAGGGGTCATTCCCAGAGACTTTTCATTCTCCCGTATCCTGCGACTTGCCTCAAGTCCATCCATCACCGGCATCCGGCAATCCATCAAAATCAAGTCATAGAGGGTGTGCCCATGTTTTTCCACGGCCTGGGCCCCGTCTCTTGCCTCGTCGGTCAAAAACCCCAGCTTTTTGATCAATGCCTTGGCCGTGAGCAGGTTGGTTTCCATGTCTTCAACAATGAGGATGCGCCGATTCTGCTTCTTGTTTTCAATAATGCTGTAACGGGTGATAATAGGCAGCACCCCTGCCCCATCCGGTCTGGACAATACCGCCCGTATCCCATCCCGGAGCAATGATTTTTTCACGGGTTTGCTGAATAAAGCTGAAAATCCGATTCGTTCAAACCGCCGGGCATCCCCGAGCTGACCAATGGCGCTTAACACCATCATTTTTGTCTGTTTGAGCAGATCATGGCCCTTGATTTTTTTACCCAGATTCTGTGCACCTGAATCCGATTCCTTGGCTTCCATGATCACCAGGTCAAAAGGATAACCATCATCCAAAGCCCACTTGAGCATTTCCATGGCTTCGGTTTCGTCAAAGGCCTGGTCATAGTCCAGTTCCAGGGCGGCAAGGTTTTTTTCAAAATTTTGCCCCAGGGTAGCGCCGTCACTCAGGACAAGGATCTTGCAGTCTTTAATATCACGGGTTAGAAGATCAACGTTTTTTTTCTTTTCAGCCTGTCGCTTCAACGGCAGGGTAAACCAGAAGGTAGACCCGACCATGTCAATGCTGTCAGCCCCAATCTGCCCGCCCATCTTCTCAACCAGGAGTTTGGATATGGCCAGTCCCAGACCGGTTCCCCCGTATTGTTTCGTGATGGACAGGTCTGCCTGGACAAACGAATCAAAAAGAGCATTGATCTGGTTCTCTTTAATGCCGATACCCGTATCCTCCACAACAAAATAAAGGTTTGCCCGGGTGTCATCAATGGGATCAATTTCGTCATCTTTATCAATTTTATTTTTTTTGTCTTTTTGATCGGGAGTTTCCAAAGAGATACCCAGCACAACTTCCCCTGAATCCGTAAACTTGACGGCATTTCCGGTGAGATTATTGATCACCTGACGGATTCGGCCGATATCGCCCTGTAAAAGGCAGGGAACATCCGGATCAATGGTGTATGAAAAATCAATCCCTTTCTGCCGGGCCTGGAGTTGGGGAAGCGATACGATATCCTTTACGGCAACCTCCAGATCAAAGTCCCTGATATCCAGTTCCAGTTTGCCGGCCTGGATTTTTGACAGGTCAAGGATATCGTTGACAATGGTTAAAAGGGCCCGGGCACTATTGTACACGATTTTTGAATATTCTTCCTGCTCCGGGTCAAGGTCTGAATCCAGCAGCACATGCATCATCCCGATGATACCGTTCATGGGGTTCCTGATTTCATGGCTCATGTTTGCCAGAAACTCATCCTTGACCGTCATGGCATGGTCTGCATCGGCCCTGACTTGCCTGCATTCCTGGCGGGACTGACGGAGCAGATCCCCGGTCCTGTCGCTCCCAACCATCACCAGTCCCATGGCCGTGCCGAAGGTCACCAGCATGGCCAGGAAATTCGGGAGCCGGAAATAGCTCAGGTTCACCAGTTGATCTGACAGGAGAATGGGAATGTTAAATCTCTGCCCCAGATAAAACACCAGCACCACACCCGCACCCAGACACGTATAAATGATCCTATCCATCTTATCTCTAAACACAAAAATAAACACGGGAACAAAAAACAGCATGAACATGGATATACTGTAAAATCCTCCGGTTTTGTGGCATAAAACTATTATATAAAGGATGGTGCCGGCATTTAAGATATGACTGCTCAGACGGTGATGGTGATTTTTATAAAAGAATGCATTCATCATCATTAACAAAAAAATAGAACCGCTGAAGAGAAAGAGAGAACCGGCACCCATCCTAAAAGACAAGGCTGCCTGTACAGCGATGATTCCGGAGAAAAGAAAGGAAAAAGGTTTTAGATAATTTGAATCCTGCATTTTTGACTTGATTGATGCTCTGTTTTAATATGGACCACCATTAATAAGTGACTGCCCGACAATTATTCTTTAACAGTCCGTGATAAATAATCTGGGACAAATAAAAAATCTGAGCGAGACAATTTACCCACCCTGAATTTAAGTCCTCAAGTTACCATATATAAAAAATAGTACAAGTAAAATCCTGCCAGGGAAACCCTGGCCTTGATTTGTCCGGAATCTTGAATCTATGGAAAATATACAGAGGAAAATAAAACTGAAACCCCTGCAATTTTATACTTGACTTAAATAAAATTAATATATAATAAAACTTATTAACTTAAAGTAAAAATTATGAAAATAAATACACTCAACATTCTACTAGTCCTTATTATCGAGGAGGTCATTAGCACCTCCATACGACGGGGCTCTTAGTGGCATAAACCTTAAATTAGTTTTAAAAGCCGTTATCAGCCCGAACAGGGCTGATAACGGCTTTTTTAGTTTGGAGACCAGACAGATGAGAAGTCACATTGCAACAAAAGGGATCGCCAGGGCCCCCCACCGGAGCCTGTTAAAGGCCATGGGGTATACGGACAGGGAAATTGCCCAGCCCCTCATCGGCATTGCCAACTCAGCCAACGAGCTGATCCCGGGGCACATGCACCTGGACAATATTGTCAAGGCGGTGAAATCCGGCATCAGCATGGCCGGCGGAACCCCCATGGAATTTTCCACCATTGGGGTGTGCGACGGTATTTCCATGAACCATAAGGGGATGCACTATTCCCTGGCATCCCGTGAGCTCATTGCCGACTCAATAGAAGTCACGGCCACAGCCCACCCCTTTGATGCCATTGTCATGGTCCCCAACTGCGACAAAATCGTGCCGGGAATGCTCATGGCGGCTGCCAGACTGAATATCCCGGCCATCTTCATCTGCGGGGGGCCCATGCTGTCCGGCAGGCACCCCGGGGACCGGAACAAAAAGATAGACCTCATCACCGTGTTTGAAGCCGTGGGTGCGGTCAAGTCCGGCAGGATGACCCAATCCCAGCTCCAGGAAATTGAAAACGCGGCCTGCCCCACCTGCGGGTCCTGTGCCGGTATGTTCACGGCCAACTCAATGAACTGCCTCACCGAGGCCATTGGAATGGCCCTTCCCGGAAACGGCACCATACCCGAACCCATGTCCGAGAGGATCAGGCTGGCCAAACAGACCGGTATCCAGATCATGGAACTGCTTGCACAAACGATCACACCGGACAGGATCCTGACCCGGGAGGCCTTTATGAACGCTCTGGTGGTGGACATGGCCCTGGGGTGTTCCACCAATACCGTGCTTCACTTAAAAGCCCTTGCCCATGAAGCCGGTGTGGAGATTGATCTGGGTCTGATCAATGAGGTCAGTGAAAATACCCCCCACCTGTGTTCCCTGAGCCCCGGAGGAGAAGACCGGATTGAAGACCTGAATTTTGCCGGGGGTATCCCGGCGGTGATGAAGGAATTGTCCTCCCACAACATGCTCAACCTTGACCCCTTGACCGTCACGGGCGAATCCGTGGGCCAGAACCTGGCCGCCGTCGTCCCCAGAAACCAGGAGGTCATCCGTCCGGTTGGAAATCCCTACCACCGACAGGGCGGGCTGGCCGTGCTCTTCGGCAACCTGGCCCCGGAAGGCTGTGTGGTCAAGCAGTCTGCGGTCCTTGACCAGATGCTCCGCCACCAGGGCCCGGCCAGGGTGTTTAATTCAGAGGAAGAGGCCACCGAGGCCATTCTCAACAACCAGATCAACAAAGGAGATGTGATTGTCATCCGGTATGAGGGACCGTCCGGGGGCCCGGGCATGCGGGAGATGCTCACCCCCACTTCGGCCATTGCCGGCATGGGGCTGGATGAGACCTGCGCCCTGATCACGGACGGCCGGTTTTCAGGGGGCTCCAAGGGAGCCTCCATCGGTCATGTCTCGCCCGAAGCCACTGAGGGGGGGCTCATTGCCGTTGTTGAAGAAAACGATGAAATCAAAATTGATATCCCCGCTAAAACCATTGAACTTCTGGTGTCTGATGATGTCATACGAGACCGTTTTCCCGATGGACAAAACCTGAACCCAAGATCAAAACAGGCTATATGGCCCGGTATGCCAGGATGGTAAGCTCTGCCGGCAACGGGGCCGTATTTAAAGATACTTTTTAGGAGAAAAAAATGAAACTTACAGGTGCCCAGATTCTTATCAAAATGATCAAAGCTGAAGGGGTTGACACTATTTTCGGATATCCGGGCGGTGCAGTAATTGATATTTATGATGCCATAGCCAAGCAGGACGGCCTGAGACATATTCTTGTCCGCCACGAACAGGGTGCAGTCCATGCTGCCGATGCCTATGCAAGGGCCAACCGGTCTGTGGGCGTTGCCCTGGTGACCTCGGGCCCGGGCGCCACCAACACGGTCACCGGGATTGCGTCTGCCCACTCCGACTCCATCCCCCTGGTGGTGTTTACCGGCCAGGTCCCCACCGGGTTGATCGGAAACGATGCCTTCCAGGAAGTGGATATTGTGGGCATCACCAGGCCCTGTACCAAGCACAACTATCTGGTGAAGCGGGTTGACAAGCTCGCAGCCACCATAAAAGAGGCCTTTTACCTGGCAAGATCCGGCCGGCCCGGCCCGGTTCTGGTGGACCTGCCAAAGGATGTGGCCGGGACCCTGGTTGAATTTGATCACCCCAAAGAGGTGGCGCTCAAATCCTATAAACCCAACTACACCCCCAACAAGCGACAGCTTTCCAAGGTGGTCAGCCTCATCAAACAGGCCAAAAAGCCGGTGATCTTTGCCGGCGGCGGCGTGATCCTGTCCGAGGCATCTGAAGAACTCACCCGGCTTGCAAGAATGGCGGACATCCCGGTCACGGCCTCCCTCATGGGACTTGGCGCATTCCCGGGTTCCGATCCCCTGTGGCTGGGCATGCTGGGCATGCACGGGACCTTTCGCGCCAATATGAGCATCGGCAATTGCGACCTCATGATTGCCGCAGGGGTCAGGTTTGATGACCGGGTCACGGGGAATATTGAAAAATTTGCCCCGGATGCCAAAATTGTCCAGATCGATATCGATCCCACCTCCATCCATAAAAACATTGAGGTCCAGTGTCCCATTGTGGGGGACTGCAAAACATCCCTTGCAGGAATCATCCGTCTCATGGAGGACCGGGACCCGGCAGATTTCACACAGGGCAGACAGACCTGGCACGACCGGATAAACGAGTGGAAAAGTACCACACCCTTAAAATACGAACAAAACGATGAGATCATCAAACCCCAGTTTGTCATTGAAAAACTCTATGAACTGACAAAGGGAGAGGCCATCATCACCACTGAAGTAGGCCAGAACCAGATGTGGGCCGCCCAATACTATCACTTTGACAGGCCCAACCACTTTATCACCTCGGGCGGCCTGGGTGTCATGGGGTTTGGTTTGCCCGCAGCCATCGGGGCCAAGGCGGCCCGGCCGGACAAGATGGTGATTGACGTGGCCGGAGACGGGTCCATCCAGATGAATATCCAGGAACTCATGACCGCCATTGAATCAAAGATAGACGTCAAGATCGTTATCCTGAACAATCAATACCTGGGCATGGTACGACAATGGCAGGAACTTTTTTATGAAAAACTTTATTCGTCCACCAACATGGAAAACGCTCCGGATTTTGTGAAACTTGCCGAAGCATACGGAGCAAAAGGATTCCGATGCACCCGGCCGGATCAGGTTGAAGCCGTACTGGCCCGGGGCCTTGCCCATGAGGGAACCGTGATCATGGATTTTGCCGTGGACAGGGAAGAATCGGTTTACCCCATGGTTCCGGCCGGCGGGGCCATCACAGATATGCTGCTGGTTTAATTTAAGAGGACTTTTATCATGGAAACAAACAACTATTTATTGTCTATCCTCGTGGATGATGAACCCGGGGTCCTGTCCAGGATTGCCGGACTCTTTTCAGGCCGGGGCTTTAATATCAACAGCCTGAGCGTGGCCAGCACGGCAGAACCCGAGGTTTCCAGAATCACCATGGTCACGAATTGCGAGCCCCCGATCATTGATCAGATCAAAAAACAGCTCCACAAGCTGATCAATGTCATCACGGTGAACGATCTCACGGACAAAAAATATGTCCAGCGGCAACTGGCACTCATCAAGGTCAATGCCCAGCCCGACAAAAAAGCCGAGATTTTAAGAATCGTTGATATTTTCCGGTGCAAGATTGTTGACGTGGGCCTGGCCCATTACACCATAGAGGTATCCGGCAATACAGAGAAACACGATGCCATCATCTCCTTATTAAAACCCATGGGTATCATTGAAATTGCCTCCACAGGCTTAATTGCCCTTGCCCGGGAGAATGGAAAAGCCTCATGAAAAAGACACTCGTATACGACACCACGTTAAGGGACGGGATGCAGGGAGAAAACATCTTTTTTTCCCCGGACGACAAACTTAAAATCGCCAAAAGACTGGACGATGCCGGTATCCATTATATTGAAGGGGGGTGGCCCGGATCAAATCCCGGGGCCCAGCATTTTTTTGAACTGGCAAAGGAGCTGAAACTTAAAAACGCCAAAATCGCGGCATTCGGGTCCACCCGGCGGCCGGGAAAAACCTGTGACCAGGATGCCAATATTCAGGCGTTGATCGCCAGTTGCGCACCGGCCATTACCATATTTGGAAAATCATGGGACCTGCACGTCCAGGACATCATGAACAACTCCAAAGCGGAGAATCTGGCCATGATCAGGGAGAGTATGGCCTATCTCCTGGATCATGACCGGGAAGTGCTCTATGATGCCGAACATTTTTTTGATGGATACAAGGCCAATCCCGACTATGCCCTGGCCACACTTGAAGCCGCCGTGGACGGCGGCACCAGATGTCTGGTCCTTTGCGATACCAACGGCGGGTCCCTGCCCTGTGAAATCGACACCATTACCCGGGACGTGATCGCACATTTCAAGGGACAATCCAAAGAGAATCTGACCTTCGGCATCCACACCCACAACGACTGCGCCATGGCCGTGGCCAACTCGGTCACTGCGGTTCATGCCGGCGCTTCCATGGTCCAGGGAACCATCAACGGGTATGGGGAGCGCTGCGGCAATGCCGATCTGACGGCCATCATCCCCATCCTGGCTCTCAAAATGAAAAGAGACTGTATCAGCAAAGAAAATCTTAAAAAGCTGCTGAACCTGTCCCGGTTCATCTCTGAAACCGCCAATGTTCCGCCGGTGAACTCCAGACCCTTTGTGGGGAAAAGCGCATTTGCCCATAAGGGCGGGGTCCATGTGAGCGCCATCATGAAAAACCCCAAAGCCTATGAACATATTGATCCTGATCTTGTGGGCAACAAACGCCGGGTCATCGTGTCTGAACAGTCGGGCAGAAGCAACATCGAATACAAGGCCCGGGAACTGGGTGTGGAACTGGGTGACAACGGGGCCAACGGGCACCAGATCGTCTCTTCCATCAAGGAACTTGAAGATTACGGGTTTGAATTTGATGCGGCTGAAGGGTCGCTGAAACTGATCATGGAAAAACTCACCAACCAGTTTACCCCGCATTTTGAACTGGAGTCGTTCCGGGTGGTGGTGGAAAAAGACAAAGAAAGGCCCTGCTACTCCCATGCCATGATCAAGATCCGGGTGGGGGATAAAACCGAAATCACGTCAGCCGAAGGCGACGGACCTGTTTCGGCCCTGGATAATTCCCTGAGAAAGGCTCTTGCCAGCATTTACCCGCAAATCAATGACATGCGCCTGGTGGACTTCAAGGTCCGGGTCATTGACGGCATGGACGGAACCGATGCAAAGGTAAGGGTATTGATAGAATCCCGGGATGAAAACAATATTTTTTCAACCATCGGGGTCTCGGAAGATATTATAGAGGCAAGCTGGCAGGCTCTGGCCGACAGTTTCCAATACAAACTCTCATTAGACAATAAAAACCAGATTAAATAGGACAAAATAAAAAGGCAGATCAAATGACAGAGAATCAGATTATTATTTTCGACACCACTTTGCGGGATGGAGAACAGTCCCCGGGTGCCAGCATGAACCAGGCAGAAAAACTCAGGATCGCCACCCAGCTTGAAAAACTTGGGGTCAATGTGATTGAAGCCGGATTCCCGGCTGCATCTGTGGGGGATTTTGAAGCGGTGAAAGCCATTGCCGAAACCCTGAAAGTTTCCCAGATTGCCGCCCTTTGCCGGGCCGATGAAGAGGATATCAGACGGGGGTGGGAGGCGATAAAAAATGCGGTTCACCCCAGAATCCATACCTTTATTGCAACCTCTGAACTCCACATGAAATACAAACTTTCCATGGAGCCCCAAGAGGTTCTGGAACGGGCCGTTGCGTCGGTAAAACTGGCGACTTCCCTGACCGATAACGTGGAATTTTCAGCAGAAGACGGGTCACGGTCCGACCCTGATTTTCTGTGCAGGGTGTTTGAGGCGGTTATTGATGCCGGTGCCACCACGGTCAATCTTCCGGATACGGTGGGGTATGCCATTCCCGAAGAATTTGCTGAACTGGTTGGATATGTCATGAAAAATACGCCCAATATAAATCGGGCCGTATTGAGTGTTCATTGCCACAATGACTTGGGGCTGGCCACATCCAACACCCTGTCCGCCATAAAAGCCGGGGCCAGGCAGGTGGAAGTCACTATCAACGGCATTGGCGAAAGGGCCGGGAACACCTCCATGGAGGAAGTGGTCATGTCCCTGCACACGCGGCCCAACTTCTTTCCTTATACCACCTCCATTGACACCCGAAGGATTTATCCCACCAGCCGCCTGGTTAGCATGATCACCGGCATCCTGGTCCAGCCCAACCGGGCCGTTGTGGGGGCCAATGCCTTTGCCCACGAGGCCGGAATCCACCAGGACGGGATATTGAAAAACCCCATGACCTATGAAATCATGAAACCCGAGACCATCGGGTTGAACAAAAACAACCTGGTTCTGGGCAAACATTCCGGACGGCACGCCCTCAACTCCCACATCCTGGAGATGGGATACAATTTGTCAAAGGAAGAGCTGGACACGGTGTTTGAAAAATTCAAACGACTGGCTGACAAGAAAAAGAGCATCCAGGATGAAGATATCGAAGCCCTGGTCAATGAGGGCATCCTCAGAAGTTCCGAGGTCTTCTGCCTTGACTATATCCATGTGTTGAGCGGGAACACCGTGTTTCCCACGGCCAGCGTCAAGCTCAACATCAACGGCCGCCCGGTCCAGGGCGCGGTCGAGGGAAACGGTCCCATTGACGCGGTATACAACATCATTTCCAAGCTCACGGGAACCAAATCAGAACTCCTGAGATTTACCATTTCCGCCCTCACAGAAGGCACCGATGCCCAGGGTGAGGTAACAGTCCGGCTCCAGGAAGACGGGATTGTGGCCCTGGGAAAAGGGGCGGACCCGGATATCATCACGGCCAGTGCCCTGGCCTATATTAACGGGCTCAACCGGCTGGAATATTTAAAGGAACACCCCGTAGTCAAGGCGGAAAACCTTTAGACTCTAATTATATTTTGCGGATAACACAGCTTTTTCTTGACACCCAAAAAACAGGAGGCTAAGAACAATAACAGCGTTTATCTTTTCACTATTAACAAATGGAGACAGATGATGAAAAACATGTTTAAGGTCTTGATGTCAGCCGCTCTTTTTTTCCTGTTTTTTATGGGGACAGGTTTTGCCGGGGATGATTCCATTGTGGGAAAATGGAAAACCATTGACGATAAAACCGGCGAACCCAAATCCATTGTAGAAATTTATGAACAGGATGGAAAATATTTTGGTCAGATCAAAGAGTTGTTCAGAAAACCCGGGGAAGATCCTGACCCTGTCTGCGATAAATGCCCCAAGGATGATCCCCGCAAGGACCAGCCCACCAAGGGGATGGTCATTATTCAGGACCTGGTTAAAAAAGGGGATGAGTACAGCGGCGGTACCATCCTGGACCCCAAAGAAGGAAAAATTTACACCTGCAAATTATGGCTGGAAGAGGGAAACCTCAAACTCAGGGGTTATATCGCCTTTTTCTTCAGAACCCAGACCTGGCAAAGGGCCGAATAAAAAAATAGCTCAGCCGATTCGTTCAAGGGTGCAGAAGCTGTCATAAAAGGCGGCCTGCCTGCCCATATCGGATATCATTGAATCGGTCAAAAAATTCACGGCACCGCTTTTACACCGGAATCCCTGGTAAATAAAGGCGGTGTCGTCGCAAATTGCCTCATCCACACACAGGATCGCCCGTATTCTGCCACAGGCCCCTTTGACGCTCAGAATTGCCCACCTTACAACATATTTACTTATATTTTACAGTTGACAATCTAATATGATTAGAATTAAAATTAGCCATGATTCACATCAGGTGGCATAAACGAGCGAAAAAACAGCTAAGGCGGATCAAAAATTTGAAAACCCGCGAAAAGATCTACTCAGCAGTTGATGATTTGAAATTTTTCCCGAATTACCAAAACGTAAAACGGCTGACCAATCGTGATGATTTTCGCTTAAGGGTTGGCCAATATCGGGTAATCTTTACGGTTGATCTTAGAATCATCAGCATAGAGGAGGTAAAAAAGAGAGATGAGCGCACATACTAAGGTCCAGATTATTGAAGACAAAGGAGTCCCGGCCTTTGCCGTGATCCCCTATGAGGACTATTTAAAACTGGTCCGTCCCCCTGAAAAGGATGATGACTATATCCCCCATGAGGTTGTCGGTTTGATGGTGAAACAGGGATATAACACGGTAAAGGCGTGGAGAATACACCTGGGATTGACACAGAAGGAGGTGGCCCAAAGGGCCGGAATAACCCAGTCTGCCTTATCCCAGATGGAATCTTCAGACAACGAAATGAGAACCGCCACATTAGAAAAACTGGCAGCGGCCATGGGGGTTTCCGTGGGACAGTTGGAAGACTAAGGGCCATGTGTCGACCGGGCAATTCATCCTGATTTGCCCCCAAAAAAAATCATAAAAAAACCAATTGGCCAGAATGGCTCTTTTATAGGAAATTATTAATCATCCAATGTGTTCAAGGGTGCAGAAGCTGTCATAAAAGGCGGCCTGCCTGCCCATATCGGATATCACCGAGTCGGTCAGAAAATTTACGGCACC
This sequence comes from uncultured Desulfobacula sp., assembly GCA_963674905.2. GTDB lineage: Bacteria > Desulfobacterota > Desulfobacteria > Desulfobacterales > Desulfobacteraceae > Desulfobacula. The sequence goes on from CAXXXR010000001.1 coordinate 112,362, forward strand.
GCTCGTATGCCGGAATCCCTGGTAAATAAAGGCGGTGCCGTCACAGACGGCATCATCCACACACAGGGCCGCCCGTATCTGTGCACGGGCCCCATTGACATATACAAATGAACCGTCCTGAACATCAAATTTTTTGGCGGTTCGTGGATTTACATATACTGTGGGAAGGTCGTCCCTGAACACAAAACCCTGGGAGTGCATGGACTCTTTGGTGTGGCAGGTGAGCAGGCGCAGGGGCAGATGACCTGTTCCTTTCCGGGCAGGGATAAAGACCGGCAGGGGCGACAGTCCGGCCGCTTCTGCAGTTTTGCTGTAAAGTTCGATCTTACCGGAAGGGGTGGCAAACTTCTTATCTTCCCAGGCGATCTCATCGGATTCTATGCGTAAATATTCGTCCCACAGCCGGGACGATCTTATCCCCAGTTTATCCAGCAAAGGCTGAACACTTTTTTGCAGGTACTCATCTGAATCCTTAAACCCAAGAGTGGTAATGCCCAGTTTCCGGGCCAGGTTCAGGTAGAAGTCAAACTCCGGAACCACGCCGTTGGGCGGTTCCACCGCCTTTTGGGAAAAATTTAATACCGGCGAATACATGGAGGTGGCAAACACATCCTCCTGTTCAAACACAGAGGCGGCCGGCAGGACAAGGTCGGCATGCCGGGCCGTATCCGTCATGAAATGATCAAACACCACCTTAAACTCAATCCGGGAAAACTGCTCGACGGTTTTTTCAAGGTCAGGGCTCTGGGTCAGGGGATTGCCACCGGACACAAACACGGCCTTGATCGGAGGGTCCTGGGCCCTCTCCAAGAACTCCCCCAGTTTTCCCACAATAAACCCCCGTTTGTTGTGGGCATAAGCCCGGCTCGCCTGATCCAGGTCATACAGGTAGGGGCCGATGGATTGCGCCGCATAGTTGGCACCGCAGCCCTTTTTCCCGATCTTGCCGGAAATGGCAGCCAGCGCGTCAATGCTTCTCACGGCATTTCCGCTGTTGTGGTAGCGCTGCATGCCGTAACCGATATAGATGGCGGCTGCGTCTGATCTAACATAGGCCAGTGCCAGTTCTTCAATGATCTCGGCAGGAATGCCGGTCACTTTTTGGGCCCATTCAAGACTGAAATCGGCCAGGGAGGCCTTAAACCGGTTAAACCCGACCACATGTCGTTCAATAAATTTTTTGTCCTGGAGATCATGGTCGATAATCACCCGAGACATGGCCAGGGCAAGGGCACCGTCTGTTGACGGGTTGATGCGGATATACTCATCAAAGGCTTTGGCAGTTGCCGTTTTCACCGGATCGATCACCAGGATGCGGGACCCGTTCTTCTGTGCCTGTTTGAGCAGGGTATACAGATGGATACTGGTGTGTTTGGGATTTCTTCCCCACACCAGGATGAGGTCTGCGTTCAAGACATCGTGGGGAAAATGGCCCTTTGGGCTGCCGAAATCATAGGTCTGGGCCGCCATACCGGCCCCCCAGCACAGGCTCCCCTCGGGTTCGCTCACCCCGCCCAGGCAGTTGAAAAATATGTTCTGAATCCTGCTTTTAACCCCCCCATAGCCGCCACTGGTATAGTTTAAAATGGCCCGGGTTCCGAATTTTTCCTTGATGGACACAAGCTTTTCGGCAATGAGTTCTAATGCGTGCTCCTGGGAGATGGGAACAAATCCATTGCCTTTTTTCATCAAGGGATTCCTGATCCTGTCCGGGTGAAGCATGCGTTTGACAAGGGCCCTGCCCTTCTGGCAGACAAACCCCCGGGTAACGGGATGATGAACATCTGCCTGGAAATTTACGATACGGTTGTCGTCAACAGTGACAAGAAACCGGCACAGGTCAAAACAGTCCATGGGACAGGACACCTTGACTTGACGGGAAACACGGGTTTGGTTTTTCATTTCATCACGCTGCAAAGGGAAGTCTCAAGATAGAAATTATGGACGTATGCCGGCCAACGACAAAACCGGATAATCTTTTTTAAATTCAAGAACAGCCGTTTAAAAGCGGTTATCCGGTTTAGAAGCACTTGTCCTGGCGGGCCGGGTTAAAGGTGAATCTTTTTTTCCAGACTTTTGCGAACGTCTTCATCCCTGAAGGACAATACATTCACCGGTGACCGCTTGAATATTTTTTCCGCAACATTGCCCATGATGCTGTTTTTTAGGTTGGACCGTCCCCGTGTTCCCATGACCACAAGATCCGGGGCCTCTTTGGAAATGACCTTTAAAATTTCATCCACAGGCTTTCCAATTCTGAACAATACTTTGACCCGGTCTTTGTCGACAGGGGCATTGTCAGCCATTATATTGAGCTTGGCTTTTCTTTCCTTGCGGACCTCTTCAACGTAATGGTCTGCATCAACCTCATAACCCATGGCCTGAATATTTTCAACGGAATCAAGATCCCGTGAGTTAATAATGCTCAGAACCACCAGGTTGGCATCATTCTTCACGGCCACCTGCACGGCACAGTCAAAAACACCCTGGGAATAATCTGTAAATGCAAGGGGCACAAGAATTTTCTTAATCGCTTCCAATGGGTTTTCTCCTATCACTGTAAACTATCAGTATTAAAAATCACCAAACGCCTGCTTCACGGTTTTGGTCCCGACCTTTGGAATCCTCGGTCGCTGCATCAGATAGATGATACCGAAAATAATCAGGGCCACAGGATAGATATAATACCGTTGGTCATGGGGCAGCCCCACCAGGGATGCAATGGCATCGGGCCGCATGGCGCAGACGGTAACACTCAGAAACAATGGGACTTCCCATATTTTGTTGCCGGCCACAAACCACCCCTGGGTGGCCGAGGCAAATGCGAAATTGCCGATACAGGCCATGACAAAGATAAGGATTCCCTGGGACCAGGAGGTAATATTGTGAAGGATCAAATCAGAGTTGAATATGAACATGAACGGCAGAATAGCGGTCCGGATGTCATACATGAAACCCTGAAGACCCGTGGCAATGGGTGGCGACTTTGCGATGGCGGCGGCAGCATAGGCCGCCAGCCCCACCGGCGGGGTATCATCGGCAAGAATACCAAAGTAGAAACAGAAGAGATGGGCACTCATCAGAGGCACAAACCACTCCTGGGCACCGGCGATGGTAACGATTGCCGGAGCCGTCAGGGAGGCCATGACAATATAGGTGGCGGTCGTCGGCAGTCCCATCCCGATAATCAGACTGGCAAAGGCCGTGATAACCAGCATAAGATAGATATTGCCCATGGAAACCACATCAATAATCTCCGTGATCAGCCCGCCCAGTCCCAGAGACACGACACCAACAATGATCCCGGCAGCCGCAGTGGCAAGGGCCACGGAAACCATGTTCCGGGCGCCGGAAGCAAGGGCCGCAAAGATATCAACCACTGCTTTTTTCAGGGCAGGACCCATGGGTTGTTTTGCGATATAGGCCTTGATGGGTTCCTGGAGCAGCATCACAAGGCCCATGAGCCATATGGCATGGAAAGCGGCCATTTCCGGCGAGTGCCGGACCACCACCAGTTCATAGAGGAGCAGTAAAATAGGAATCATGAAATGAATCCCGCTGAAAAATGTCTTTATAAAAGCGGGCAGTTCACTTTTGGCCATTCCCCTCAGCCCCAGCTTGGAGGCTTCAATATGGGTGATGTAGAACAATGCGGCATAGGAGGCAAAGGCGGGAATAGCCGCCGCCTTGATCACCTCAACATAGGGGACATTCACATATTCGGCAATGATAAAAGCTGCCGCCCCCATGATGGGAGGGGCCAGCTGGCCGTCGGTACTGGCAGCCACCTCAACGGCAGCCGCCTTTGTGGGGGGATAGCCCACCTTTTTCATCATGGGAATGGTAAAGGTTCCCGTGGTCACGATATTGGCAATACTGGAGCCGGATACCATTCCGGTGAGGCCGGACCCGAGGATGGCCGCCTTGGCAGGACCACCCTTAAAGCCCCCCAGAAGGCTCAGGGCAAGCTGGATAAAATAATGACCGGCCCCGGCCCTGTCCAGCATGGCGCCGAACAGCACGAACAGGAACACAATGGTGGCGGACACATCCAGGGGAATACCGTAAATCCCCTCGGTGGACATGGTCATCTGGCCCACAAACCGGTTCAGGGATACCCCCTTGAAGGCAATGAGATCCGGCATATAGGGCCCGAAAAAGGCATAGATGCAAAAACAGATGGCAATGACGGGCAGGGCCGGTCCGATCACCCGCCTGGCCGCTTCCAGCAGCAGCACCGTGAGCATGATGCCCACTACGATATCCCGTTGAATGGGTGCACCGTACCGGGTGGTGATACCCACATAGTCCAGGACCAGATAAAGGGCGCAGAGACAGGCAACAATGGCGATGATATAGTCAAGCAGGGGAATTTTCCGGGTGGCGGATAAAAATCTGAGACCAAATCTTTTTTTCCTGAATATGGGAAAATTCAAAAAAACAATCAACAAGGCAAACCCAAGGTGGATGGACCGGATATAGGTGGAATCCAGTATCAGCCACGAGGCAATGGACAATTGAAACAGGCTCCATGCCACGGCAATGGTGGGAATCACCCACTTTTCAATCCCCCGGGGTTTGCGCCCGATCCCCTCTTCTTCCTCTGCCATTTTCCTGGCAAGTTCCAGGCCGTCATCAATTTCTTCAACTTCTGTGTTGCTCATAATCTTCACCCAGTTCTGAACAGCAGAGGAAAAGACAGGTACCTGTCTCTCCCTCTACTGATACATTAAAAACACGATACTAAAAATCTGACTATTTCAGGCCGGCTTCTTTGTAATATTTCATGGCGCCCGGATGAATGGGAGCAGAAAGGCCGGTCAGCATAGCTTCTTTGGTGAGACCGCCATAAGCGGGATGCAGTTTTATGAACTCTTCAATATTGTCAAACACCTCTTTGGCAATGGCATATGCCACAGCGTCGGATACTTTGGCAGATGTAACAAAGGTGGCCTTGACGCCGAATGTATCAACGGCATCTTCCGTATTTGCAGCACCGGGATAGTTGCTCATCAGGGTGGCTGCCTTGGCATAGTAGGGATATTTTGTCAAAAGGCTGTCAATGCCTCGGATGGGAACAAATTTCACCTTTCTCATGCCGGAAGTGGCTTCTTTGTAGTATCCTGAGGGATGACCGACCGTATAGAAGGCCGCATCAATTCTGCCGTCCTGGATGAGTCCGGGGGCTTCGGCGGGTTTTAAGCTTTCTGCATGAAAATCGGTTTCCCAGTTCAGCCCGTTGGCTTCCAGGGCGTCAATAGCGTTCTGGCGATATCCTGATCCGATATTTCCAATATTGACCCGTTTTCCCTTTAGATCTGCCAGGGTGTTGATGCCGGCATCAACGGCCGCGATAAGGTCAACGGTTTCAGCGTGGATGGAAAACATGGCTCTCAAATCCGTCTGGGGTCCCTTGTCAGCCCAGTCTGCAATTCCTTTTACGGCCTGGTATTGACGATCCGACTGAACCACACCAAATTCAAGATCACCGGCCATTACGGCATTGACGTTAAAAACAGATCCGCCGGTTGATTCAACCGTGCACCGGATGCCGTATTCTTTTCTTTTTTTGTTGACGATCTTGGCAATGGCGCCGCCGGTGGGATAGTACACCCCGGTAATACCGCCGGTTCCAATGGTGACAAAGGTTGTTTTTGCCTGGGTCTCAACCGGGGTTGATCCCATAAAAAGAACCAGTCCAAAGAGAAATGCCGTGGTTAAAATTAATGCTTTTTTCATATTTTCCTCCTGATTAAAAAGTGAGTTAAAATGTAAAATCATCTTTCATGAGCTAAATTCTATCTGATACGCCTCCTTTCATTCGACGTTACTTGCTAAGGACCGCACCGCAAATTTCATTTAACTGATTTCATCTGCGGTCCTTACAAAGATTAACAAAAATTTTGACGCTGCCGTCCCAAATTAAGACCGGCAGACAAAAATATTTATCAAAAGCTACAATTATAAACCGAATTTGTAAAGGATAAATTCCAAGGTTTGGCCTTCCTCTGTCTACCATAGGCCCGCTCGACCCTATTCCTTCAATATGATCCTGGCATCCACCACATCCAGACCCTGTTCATACAGAAGGACCGGATTCAGGTCCATTTCCTGGATGTCCGGATAGGACTCGATAAGTTCGGAGCACATGGCCAGCAGCTTTTTCAATGACTTCTTGTCATATCCTTTGTGGCCCCTTACACCGTCCAGAAGAATGGAAGAACGGGTGTCTTCCAGCATTTTTTTGCAGGATGTCGGGGAAACCGGCAATACCCAGAAGGTCACATCTTTCATGATTTCCACCATGATCCCGCCCAGCCCGTACATGATCACCGGACCGAACTGCTCGTCTATTTTGGTTCCAATGATGATTTCAAGTCCCTTTTGGGCCATGGGTGCCACCAGCACCCCCCGTATGTCGGCATCCGGGCTGTAGTCCTTGGCACTTTTAAGAATCTGCCGGAATCCCTTCCTGATCTCGGTCTGGGACTTGAGATTCAGGAGAACACCGCAGGCATCGCTTTTATGCAGGATATCCGGGGAAACGATTTTCAATACCACTGCCTGGTTTAACTCCTGGGCAATCTTACAGGCCTCATCCTCGGTCCTGGCCACCTGTCCCACGGATGTGGGTGCCCCGTGAAGCTTGATCAATTGCTTTGCCTCATGCTCCAGCAGTACACGGCGGCCCTCTTTCCTGGCCTGTTCAATAATTTGTGTCCCTTCGGATTTGGCCCGGGCACCCCAGTTGAGAACAAAATTGGTTTTGGCATGGTAGGATTTGAGATAATTGCCGTAGGTGCACAGCGAAGCCACGCATTTGCATGAAATATCCAGAGAATCGTGGACCGGTATGTCGTAATGCCGGAGCAGATCCAGGGCATGGGACTCGTATGAGCTGTAGAGCGAATGAACAAGAATCGGCTTTTTCCGCTTTTTGACCATGGCCCCGAACCGATGGGCTGCCGCCTCTTCGCCAATGGCAAGACTTTCGTCAAACCTGATCCCGTATCCGCCGAAAAGCCCGACAACCAGTAGGCCGCCCACATTGGGGTCTTTGATGATAATCTTGGCACAGTCGGCAAACAGGCTGGGGTCTGCGTCCGTGCCCCCGGCCACATCAACCGGGTTGACCACGGATGCCGCTTCCGGGAGAATTTTTCGAAGGGCCTTCTTTGTCTTGTCCGTGAGCTCGGGCAAATTGATGCCGTAATCCGTAAGCAGGTCCGCTGCAATGGTGGCATGCCCCCCGCCGTCGGCAAGAACGGCAATGGAATTGTTCTTGATGGGCGGTTGGCTTGACAGGGTCGTGGCCACGGGAAAAAGCTCATCCGAGTTTTCAATCACAATGATACCGGTGCGTTCATAGGCAGATTTGGCCACTTCACTCATTCCGGCCAGGGAACCGGTGTGGGACCCGGCCGATTTTTTCCCGGTGACGGATCGGCCGCTCTTGAGGAGAACAATGGGCTTTTTGATGCTGGTCTTGTAGGCCTCCTGAAGAAATTTTCTCCCCTCGCTCATCCCCTCCACATACATGAGAATGGATTTGGTATCCGTATCATTCCTGAAAAACTCCAAATACTCATGAAACTTGATATCCGCCTCATTCCCCACGCCCACATAGTAGGAAAACCCCTCCTGCTTCCGGATGGTGGCTTCCGTGATCAGGGTCAGGGCCATGTTGCCGCTCTGGCAGAGCAAAGCGATATTTCCCTTTGGCGCATTCTGAATCCCCACAAGGTTCATATTGGATTTCAGGTTGATCATTCCAGACGTATTGGGACCGATCAGTCTCACCCCGGTCTCTTTGGCTGCGGCAACCACCTCCTGCTCCAGCTCTTTTCCCTTGGCCCCCAGTTCCCGGAACCCCCCGGCAATGATCACGGCACCGGCCACCTTTTTTTCACCGCATTTCCTTAAGATCCCGGGAATGGTCCGGGCCGGGGTGGTGATCAGGGCCAGGTCAACCCGGGCATCAATCTGGGTGATATCCTTGTAGCAGCAAATTCCCAGAATCATGTCTTCTTTCGGGTTTACCGGATAAATTTCCCCTTCATACCCGTCGGCCAGGAGTGTTTTAATGGCCTGGTATCCCCGCTTTGTTTTATTTTTGGATGCACCGATGATGGCCACGGATTTGGCATTGAGCACATTTTCCAGCATGTTATTTTCCTTTGATTATTTTTTTCTCTGCTCAAAAGTATCCAGGGACTGCTCTCTTTCCTTTGTGGAGACGCAGGCCAGGCAGGCTTCAATTTCGTAATCCATGAGCGCTTCAAGGCTGGACTCGCCCTGGGCCATGAGAAATCCTTTTTTGATGAGTTTCAATGAAAAAGAGGAGTTGGCAACAATCTTTTCAGCCATGGCCATGGCCTCGTCCATCAGGGATTCCAGGGGGACGGCCCGATTGACCAGACCGATCCGCTCCGCCTCTTTCCCGGTGATATTTTCTGCGGTAAACAGCAGTTCTCTTGCCTTTCCCGGACCCACCAGATCCTGAACCAGGCGGAATGCCCCGCCCGTGACCGATGAGGTCACCCGGGCCTCGGGAGATCCGATCAGGGCCTCTTCAGCGGCAATCCGGATATCGCAGGCCAGGGCCAGCTCATACCCGGAACCCAGAGCATACCCGTTAACAGCGGCGATGACGGGTTTTTCAAACCGGATAATCTTCCGGGATGCCTCCTGGAGGGATTCCAGGTATTGGCGGTAATCTTCAATGCTTCGGTCCTTTGAATCCTTGAGATCAGCCCCGGTTGAAAACGCCCTCCCCTCCCCGGTAATGATCAGGGCCTTGATATCGTTGTCCGTTCTCACCGTTTCAAGGGCATCCTGCATCTCGACCCAGAGCTGCCGGTTCATGGCATTGAGCACCTTGGGCCGGTTCAATTTGATCAAGCCGATCTTGTCTTTTTTTTCATAGATAATACACGTGTAGTCCATAAAAAATACCTTTTCAATAATTAATCTGTTTTCAGAACTGAAAGGAATGCAGACTGGGGGATCTCCACCGACCCCACCATCTTCATCCGCTTTTTGCCTTTTTTCTGTTTTTCAAGCAGCTTTCGTTTCCTGGAGATGTCACCGCCATAGCACTTGGCCGTGACATCTTTCCTGAATGCCGATATGGTTTCCCTGGAGATGATTTTCCCGCCGATGGCCCCCTGGATGGGAATTTTAAACTGCTGCCGGGGAATTTCTTCCCTTAATTTCTTGCAGGCGGTTCTGGCACGGGCCTCAGCCTTGTCCCTGTGAATGAGCTGGGACAGGGCATCCACCCGTTCTGAATTGATGAGAAAATCAAGCTTGACCAGGTCTGTATCCTGGTAACCGGCGATTTCATAATCAAATGATCCATATCCCTGGGTCACGCTCTTGAGGCGGTCATAAAACTCGTACACCACTTCGGCCAGGGGCAGTTCAAATTTCATCTCCATGCGGTTGGATGTCAGGTATTGATAATTCTTGCTCACCCCCCGAAATTCGTGGCAGACCTGCATGACATTGCCCATATATTTGTCCGGCACAATGATGGAAGCGTTGATAAACGGCTCCCTGACCCGGCTGATTTCCGCCGGGTCAGGATACTGGACCGGGTTATCGATTATTTTAACAGTACCGTCGGTAAAGGTAATCTCATACATGACCGACGGGGAGGTGAGGATAAGGGAGACATCATACTCCCTTTCCAGGCGTTCCTGGACCACTTCCAGGTGAAGGAGCCCCAGGAACCCGCACCGATAGCCAAACCCGAGAGCGGCTGAACTGTCCTTTTCATAAATCAGGGAGGCATCGTTGAGTTTGAGCTTTTCCAGGGCCTCTGTAAGTTCCTCATAGTCATCGGCAGCCACGGGATACATGGATGAAAACACCACGGGTGTGGGCTCCCTGAATCCGCCCTTGGGTTTATCGCAGGGGTGGTCCACCAGGGTAACGGTATCGCCGATTTTCACGTCCGAGATATTTTTAATGCCGGCAATAAAATACCCCACCTGGCCTGCGATGAGCTCAGCCTGGGGGTTTCTCAGGATCTGGAACAATCCCACCTCTTCCACCTTGTACCGGGAATTGTTGGACATGAACAAAATCCTGTCCCCCTTTTTGATGCTGCCCTCAAAAATCCGGAAATGAACAATGGTCCCCCGGAAGGCATCGTAGTGGGAATCAAATACCAGGGCCTTAAAAACAGCCTCATCCGCTGAAAGATTGGATGACACCGGTGCCGGGATGCCCTTTATAATGGCCTCAAAAATCTGGTCCACTCCTGCCCCGGTTTTGGCGGAAACCGCCAGGGCATTGCCGGAGTCCAGTCCCAGGTCCTCTTCAATCTGATCCTTGGCCCATTCAATCTGGGCCGAGGGCAGGTCGATCTTGTTGATCACCGGGATGATGGACAAATCATGCTCCATGGCCAGGTATAAATTGGCCAGAGTCTGGGCCTCAACCCCCTGGCTGGCATCCACCAGGATCAAAGCGCCCTCACAGGAAGCCAGGGCCCGGGACACTTCATAGGAAAAATCCACATGACCCGGTGTGTCGATGAGGTTAAGAAGGTATTCTTTCCCGTCCTCTGCCGTATAGGGAAGCGACACGGTCTGGCTCTTGATGGTAATGCCCCTCTCCCGCTCAATGTCCATTGAATCCAGAATCTGCTCTTTCATGTCCCGGTCTGAAACAATCCCGGACAATTGAATGAGCCGGTCAGACAAGGTTGATTTGCCATGATCGATGTGGGCAATAATGCTGAAATTCCGAATATTCTCTATTTTTAACTTCAAATTCTCTCCAAACTAAAATATTGACAAACTCCACATATATGGATAAATTTTGCTTTTGTATATCTATCAATTGCGGTATAAGCTGTCAAGAAAAGCTCGTCGAACAGAGCATAACCAGAGTGCATAAACACCGAGCATGAATTTGGAGAAGAAAGCATGGCATATTCAATCCTGATTGTTGATGACGATGCCGCCATTAAAGAATCTGTGGAAGAATATCTGAAAATTTTAAAGTATGAGGTAAAAAGTGCGTTAAACGCTGAACAAGCCCTGAAAACGCTTGAATCCTTTAAAGCCGATGTGGTGCTCACCGATATCATGATGCAGGGTATGGACGGCCTGGAACTTACCCGGAGAATAAAAGAGCTGTATGATATCGATGTCATGGTCATGACCGGTTACAGTGCCGAGTATTCATACGAAGAAGCGGTTAAGGCCGGAGCCAGCGATTTCATCTTCAAACCCTTTCGTTTTGAGGAACTGGACCTGCGAATCACCCGGGTATTAAGGGAAGCCCAGTTTAAGCACGAACGCAGCAAACTTCTCAAAGAGCTTGAACAACTGGCCATTACCGACGCATTGACCGGACTATACAACTCCCGGCATTTCTTCGCCCAGATAAAAACGGAAATAAAGCGTTATATAAGGTATTCGCGACCTCTGTCCCTGTTGATCATCGACATTGATTTCTTTAAAAGCTATAACGATACCTGGGGCCATCTTGAAGGGGACAAGGTCCTCATGGAAATCGGCAAGACCATCAACTCGTGCATGCGGTCCATGGACACGGCCTATCGCTACGGCGGGGAGGAATTTGCCATTCTGCTGCCGGAAACCCGGATTAAAAAAGCCTGTGTGGTGGGGGCCAGGATCAAAGACGCCATCAGCGCCCGGATATTTGAGCCGGAACCCGGGGTGAGAAAAAACGTCACCGTGAGTATCGGAGCCACGGAACTCGTGGAAGGAGAAGATTTCAGGTCTTTTATCAGCCGGACGGACAAGGCCCTTTACCGGTCAAAGGACAGCGGCCGGAACAAACTCACCTATATCGTTTCAGACGAGTGATCCCTCTCCGGCGTTATTAATCCGCTCAAGCCCCCAAGCTTTATTGATCCGCTCAGGCATTGTTGATCCGCATGCTTAAATCCACGGCCCTTGCCTGGTGGGTGAGGGCACCGCAGGAAATTACGTCCACGCCGGTAGCGGCAATTTTATTCAAGGTTTTCAGGCTCACATTCCCAGAGGCTTCCACAACCGCCCGGTGATTGATATAGTTCACCGCCGCAGCCATCTGTTCATAATCCATATTGTCCAGCATGATCACTTCAGCCCCTGCATCCACTGCCTCTTTAACCTCATCAAGACTGGTCACCTCCACCTCTATCTTCATGAGATGGGAGGTCCGGTTTTTGACGGCATTCACGGCATTTTTGATGGAACCGGCAACGGCAATATGATTGTCCTTGATGAGGATACCGTCATACAGGGACATGCGGTGGTTATGGGCCCCGCCCGCCCGCACCGCTTCCTTTTCAAGGTTTCTCAGTCCCGGTGTTGTTTTCCGGGTATCGGTGAGCCGGACATGGGGATACTTCAGGGCCTCCACAAAGGTCCGGGTGAGTGTGGCAATGCCCGAGAGCCGCTGCAAAAAATTCAGGGCCACCCGCTCTCCTTTGAGCAGGGCCAGAAGATCGCCCTGGACCTTGAACATGATCTCCCCCTCCCTGACCCTGTCCCCGTCGGAAAACGCGGACAAACACTTGCAGTCAGGGTCCAGCAGGGCAAACACTTGTTTGGCCACCTCAATACCGGACAGCACAAAGGTCTCTTTGGCAACAATCACGCCTTTGCCTGAAAATTGCTCGGTTAAAATAGACTCTGTGGTGATATCCCCATGTCCTGAATCTTCAAAAAGGGCCAGTTTGATGATGTTTTCAATTGTATTCACGGCCATCACTTCATCTTTTGTATTCTTTCAAGATTTTCCTTAAGTTTGTTGTTTTTTTCCTCAAGATCGGCGTGCTGGGCTTTCACCTTCAAGATCACCTCTTCCGGGGCTTTTTCAAGAAAGCTTTCATTGTGAAGCCGTTTCTGGACCGCCAGCAGTTCTTTGGTGTTTTTTTCCAGATCTTTTTCAAGCCGGCTGATCTCCTTGTCAAAGTCGATCACCCCCTCAAGGGAAACAAAGCAGGTGGTGTTGCCGGTAACGGATGAGGCACAGGAATGCGGAATATTGTCTGCATCACAGAAATAAAAACTTTCAAGGGTTGCCAGATTCACGATCATGGATTTGTTTTCCGCGATCATGATCTTTTCCTTTTCATCCCCGGTAAATCCCAGCACCTTAATCTTCATGGACGGCTGAATGTTCATCTCACTCCTGATATTCCGGACCCCTGAAATCAGGTCGAAAATAAAGGTCATATCCTGTTCAACCGCCTCATTCCGGTCAGCCTCATACCCCTGTTCCGTATACGGGTAAGACGCGGCCATGATCGATCCCTCTGTCAGGGGAAGTATCCCATAAATCTCTTCGGTGACAAAGGGCATGAACGGGTGGAGCATGACCAGGATATCCTGGAGCACTTTGGACAGGACGCTTCGGGCATTGTCCCTTCGCTGGGCCCCTTCTTTCTCGTACAGGGCCGGTTTTTCAGCCTCCAGAAACCAGTCGCAGAACTCGTGCCATACAAACTGGTATATGGCGGATGCGGCTTCATTGAACTTATAGGTTTCAATGCCCTCTTTGACTGCCAGGGAGGTCTGGGCCGACCGGGAAAGTATCCATCGCTCGGCCAGAGACAGTTTGGAACGGTCTATTTTATTGTCTTTTTTGGTAATGTGCATGAGGGAAAACCGTGAGGCATTCCACAGCTTGTTCACAAAGTGCCGATACCCCTCCACCCGGGATTCAGACATCTTGACATCCCTGCCCTGGGCGGCAAATGCGGCCAGGGTAAACCGGAAGGCGTCGGCCCCGTATGCATCAATCACCTTTAAGGGATCAATCACATTACCCACGGATTTACTCATCTTTTTGCCGTGTTCATCCCGTACCAGGGCATGGATATAGACATCATCAAAGGGAACCTCATCCATGAAATGAATCCCCATCATCATCATCCGTGCCACCCAGAAAAACAGGATATCAAAACCCGTGACCAGGACATTGGTGGGATAAAATGTTTTTAAAAGGTCGGTCTCCCGGGGCCATCCCATGGTTGAAAACGGCCAGAGCGCACTGGAAAACCAGGTATCCAGGACATCGGTCTCCTGGACAATCGCCTTTGACCCGCAGGTGGGGCAGGCGGCAGGGTCAGTTTCTTCGACAATCACGGCAGAGCAGTCCGGACATTTCCATACCGGAATCCTGTGGCCCCACCAGATCTGGCGTGAGATGCACCAGTCCCTGATATTGTCCATCCATTCAAAATAGGTTTTTGACCAGTTTTCCGGGAGAATCCGGGTCCTGCCGGTCCGGACCGCGTCGGATGCCTCTTTGGCCAGGGGGGCCACCTTGACAAACCACTGTTTTGAAATAGAGGGTTCCACAACGGTTTTGCACCGGTAGCAGTGGCCCACGCTGTGCTTGATGGGTTCCCGCTTGACCAGGAGGCCCTGTTCCTTGAGAGCTTCCACCGCCTTCTCCCGGCACTCAAACCGGTCCAGACCCTGGAATTCGCCCGCACCCTCCAGCATGAAGCCGTCATCGTCGATGACCTTTAACTTTTCAAGCCCGTGTTTTTCTCCCAGATTAAAGTCATTGGGATCATGGGCCGGCGTGACCTTTAATGCACCCGTACCGGTGGCGGTATCCACATATTCATCTCTGATAATGGGAATTTGCTTGCCCGTGAGGGGCAGCATGACATGAGTTTCTTTAAGATCCTTGAACCGGTCGTCCGCCGGGTTTACGGCAACGGCGGTGTCGCCGAACATGGTCTCGGGCCGGGTGGTGGCAACGGTGAGCCCCTGTTTTCTGTTGGGAAACGGATACCGGATATAGTAGAAATACCCGTCTTTTTCCTCATGCTCCACCTCAAGATCGGCCAGGGCGGTTTTGCATCGCGGGCACCAGTTGATGATGTACTGACCCTCATAGATCAGGTCTTCCTTGTACAGCCGGACAAAGACCCGTCGCACTGCATCGGAAAGCCCCTCATCCATGGTAAACCGCTCCCGGTCCCAGTCACAGGAAGCACCCAGTCGTTTGAGCTGGTTGATGATGGCCCCACCGGATTTCTCCCGCCACTTCCACACCTGTTTGATAAACTCTTCCCGGCCAAGCTGGTCCCGGGTCCGGCCCTTTTTGGCCAGATCTTTTTCCACCACGTTCTGGGTGGCGATTCCGGCATGATCCGTTCCCGGCATCCACAGAACATTGAATCCCATGAGCCGTTTATACCGGCACATGATATCCTGGACAACATTGTTCAGGGCATGGCCCATGTGCAGCACGCCCGTGACGTTGGGCGGCGGGATAACAATTGAAAAGGCCGGTTTGTCGCTCGTGTCCTCTGCCTTGAAAAATCCATTGTCAAGCCAGTATTGATACCATTTTCCTTCAATCCCCGACGGTTCATACCCTTTATCCAGATCACCAGACCCCATAAATCAACTCCTAAAACCCATATTAATGAAAAAGGGGATCTTTTTATAAATCCCCATAACCTTTTTTATTATAAATTGCCTGAACTCAGGCGTTTCCGATATGATCAAGATCTTTTTGCAGACTTTCCTTGATGCCGGCAATTTCCCGTTCAATCACCCGTTCCAGGACTTCAAACAGGATACTTTCCACCCGGTCCCCAAATTTTTTCTCAATCAACCGCTCAAGAGCGGCTTGTACCTGTTCTTCACTCAGCTCAATGGCCTGGACGGGTTCCATCTTGTCATCGGCTTCAACCAGATCGGCCTTGACCGGTTCATCCACATCAAGTTCAAGGCCCTGATCCAGAATCTCGCCTTCATCCATCTCAAGCTCAAGGTCCTGGTCGGAAATTTGGCCCATGTCGGCCGGGACTTCATTCTTTTCAAGCTCCTGGACTTCAAGACCCTGCTCGTCAAGATTCCGGACTTCAAGGTCCTGGTCCTCCAGAATTTCCGGTTCAAGCCCGTCCACTTCCAGCTCATATTCTTCCAGGCCTTCATCGTCTGTTCCAGTCTCTTCCCTGACAATATCAAGGCTGAGATCCTCAGACTCCTCTTCCTCAGTTTCAAGGCTGAAGTCATCATCTTCCATCTCCAGACTGAAATCATCATCTGCCGACTCGATCTCCAGGCTGAGATCCGCGATCCCCGGCTCCTCAACATCCGAATCAGGTTCAGCAATTTCCGGATCTGAGGTTCCCGCATCAATACTTTCCGGGTCAACGATCTCTGTTAATTCGATAATACTTTCTTCGGCTGCATCCCCAGGACCCTCTTCAACAATATCCACCAGTTCGATAAACCCCTCATCCGTGTCATCATCCCTTAAAATATCATCATCCCAATCCGACATAAAGGCCTCACTTTATTAGATTTTAAAAACAATGCCCTGCCCTGTACCGCCCTGTACCTTTGGACAACAAAAAGTACCAAAGCCGGATCAAAGTGTCAACTATTTAAAATATCCAAAAGCCCGGTGAACAGGACCTGAAAAAAAGTCGTTTACAATATTCCTGCTTTATTTTAAACAAGGCCATGACGCAAAAATTTCTCATACCCGAAATCCATATGCCGCCATCAAGATACAGCATTCAGGGGCAGGATGCCCGGCACATCGCAAAAGTCCTCCGCCTCACCGTAACAGACCAGATCCAGGTTACCAACGGCGAGGGCATGGACTTTACGGCACAGATCACTGCCGTGTCCCGGGACCGGGTCGAACTGGACATTATTGAAGTACACTCCTCTTCAACCGAGTCCTCCATTGCGATCACCCTTTGCTCGGGCATGCTCAAAGATAAAAAAATGGATCTTGTGATCAAGCATGTGACCCAACTGGGTATCTGCCGCTGGATTCCTTTTTTCTGCCGGCGGTCCATCCCCACCCCTGACAGGAAACGGATGGAAAACAGATCCCAGCGATGGAAGAGCATTGCACAGGAGTCCCTCAAGCAGTGTCAAAGAAGCCGGGTGCCCGAGATCGTCCCGCCGTTAAATTTTGAACAGGTCCTTGACCACGCTGTTGATCATGACCTGAAGATTGCCTTCTGGGAAGAGGAAACCCAGCGGCTCAATACCCTGAAAAAAGCCCCGGCCGGGAACAGGATCATGGTTTTAGTCGGCCCTGAAGGAGGATTCACAAAAACCGAACTGTCCCTGGCAAAAGAAAAGGGCTTTTCATCCTTTTCCCTGGGGCCGAGAATTTTAAGGGCGGAAACCGCTTCCATTTGTGCCTGCACCCTTATCCAGCACCTCTTGGGCGACATGTAACACCCAAATTTTCCCAACAACTCCCGAACATTTTTCCTTGACATAAACAGCCAAACGGAATATAAAGCCTCTGTTGTTTGAGCCCAGGTAGCTCAGTCGGTAGAGCAGGGGACTGAAAATCCCCGTGTCGGCAGTTCAATTCTGTCCCTGGGCACCACAACATAAAAGGCTTTCAGCGGATTTCGCTCAAAGCCTTTTTTATTTGGTCAACAGAATGGTCAATATTGAATCCCCTATTCCGTTACAATAGCCCTTATTTTAGCCAGGGCTTCACTTACTACTGAGGCCGGGGCTTTTTCAACAAACTTTAAACCTCTTTCCACAAAATCAATTGTCTTGACCTGGTGACAGAGGACAACACCGGAAATCTTTTCTCCGGTTAAAGTGACTTCAAAGCCATGCCCGCGGACCCGGCTTGTGACCGGGG
This sequence comes from uncultured Desulfobacula sp., assembly GCA_963674905.2. GTDB lineage: Bacteria > Desulfobacterota > Desulfobacteria > Desulfobacterales > Desulfobacteraceae > Desulfobacula. The sequence goes on from CAXXXR010000001.1 coordinate 129,990, forward strand.
CTACCAAGGCCAGCAGGATTTTTTTATTAAAAACCGCAGGAGAAAGGACCAGGGCAGGCCGATGTCCCATCTGTTCGTGACCGGCTGCCGGGTCAAAGTCTCTCCAGACAAGATCCCCACGCCCAGGGATATACTGTTTTTTTTCGGATCTTCCGGCCATTACCATTCCTTTCCTACGGGCTTGTCATTCAACCATGCCTTATCCTCGGCATCCAAAGCAACAGCCTTGGGATCACATTGGCCTAAAAGCTCGTCAAGAAAATATTCTTTTTTCTCCTGGACCGGGGTGATAATGATCCTGCCGTCTTTTGCCTCAATGGTAACGGTCTGATCCTTTTCAAGCTGGATCATATCAGCGATTACTTTTGGTATCCTTGCTGCCAAACTATTGCCCCACTTTTTAATAACCAGTTCTCTCATTTTACATCCCTTCGAAAGTTTAAACATTGTATAAACATACTATAGCCTAAAAAGTGATGTGTCAACAATGTATAAACTTTTTCAATTATGGGCATTTAAAACCATCGTTTTTTTCAGCGTCCACATCCTTCAGGTAAATTTCTGCTGTTTCAATTTTTTTTGAAGAATAAAAATTTTTCTGGACATGAGTTACAGGGAAAGTCTACTGTGTTAATTCGTCTGAAAGACTGAGGTTCTCAGACGAATAGTCCTCGCCACAACTCAAAATGGCGATTTGTAAAATCTGATTTCCTGAATTCCAATTTTTCATTGCTATTCTGGTGGCAGTCAAGATATTCTCCTGCTGTTTAGAGGATAAATGAAAAATTCTTCAAAACTGCTTCTATAGCAACGCACTATAATTAAATAAAATTTAGGAAAATGCGCATGAAATATAAAGGATCTTGCCTTTGTGGCAAAATTATTTTTGAAATAATCGGAGAGTTTGAAAGCTTTTTTCTTTGCCATTGCGAACGTTGTCGCAAAGACACTGGTTCAGCCCATGCCGCTAATCTATTTTCCTCCTCGGCAAGGTTAATATGGCTGTCGGGAAAAGATAAGGCCAAAATATTTGATTTTAAATCAGAGGGGCACATAAAAAGTTTTTGCTCGAATTGTGGCTCCGCTCTTCCAAATATGCAGATGGATGGAGGATTGTTGGTTGTCCCTGCTGGGAGTCTCGACAGCGATGTGCCAATAAAACCTCAAGCCCATATTTATTGGGGTAACAAAGCCAATTGGGACGATGCTTTAGAAAAAGTAGTCAAATTCGACCAGCTCCCGAACAGAAAGGTATAACGAAAGCATTGTGGGGTAAAAGCCGCTTCAAATTTCAAAATTCTTATACTTCCCCTGGCATGATGAGTGACAGGGAAAGTCTGGAATGGATTTAAAACTCAAAAATCAAGCTTAAAATGATAGTAGTCCTCACCTCAAAAGGGATCAAGATTATTCAGTATAAAGCTTATACAAAGATTTTATACATCCCTCTAATGGCCCCATAAAGAAAAGTTTTATGCAAAAAATATTTTTAAACATAAAAAACAAGTTAAAGTCGGTTAAAGTAAAAAAGAATAGGATTGATTTTTCCATTCTATCTTTGTAATCTCATTTTAATTTGATTGAGCTGTCCCTTTTGCTCACGAGCTGAGAAGCTTGGTTCAAATGCCGTAAGCATGACATAAAGGGGCTTCAAAACGACCATGGAGAAAAAAATGGAAGACAGATGGTTGTCTGTAGATGAAATTGCAAAATATCTTGGCGTCAGACGAGATACGATCTACCGATGGATCAATGATAAAGGCATGCCTGCCAATAAAATCGGTCGCCTTTGGAAATTCAAAAAAGACGAGGTCGATACCTGGGCACGTGAGGGAAAAGCCGGCGAAAAGATCAAAAGCAAATAACTGAATCGGAGTTTATAGATGACAAGTGCTCAACAACGTGCCGCATTGCAACGCCAAATCTGGCAAATCGCCAAAGATGTAAGGGGCGCAGTGGATGGCTGGGATTTTAAACAGTATGTGCTCGGCACCCTGTTTTATCGCTTTATCAGTGAAAACTTTGCCGGCTATATTGAAGGCGGTGACGACAGCATCACCTATGCTGCGCTTTCCGATGTGATCATCACCCCGGAAATCAAAGACGGTGCCGTCAAGACCAAAGGCTATTTCATCTATCCCAGCCAGCTCTTTGTCACCATTGCTGCAGGGGCCAACACCAATGACAGCTTAAATACCGACCTGGCCGCCATATTTGCCGCCATCGAAGCTTCTGCCGGCGGCTACCCGTCGGAAGTTGACATCAAAGGCCTGTTTGCCGATTTTGATACCACCAGCAACCGCCTCGGCAATACCGTTGCCGACAAAAACAGCCGTCTGGCTTCAGTCCTAAAGGGTGTGGCCGGATTGAACTTTGGTGATTTTAACGGCAGCCAGATCGACCTGTTTGGCGATGCCTACGAGTTTCTCATCTCCAACTATGCGGCCAATGCAGGCAAATCCGGAGGCGAGTTTTTCACCCCGCAGCACGTATCTAAACTGATCGCACAACTTGCCATGCACAGGCAAACCAGTGTCAACAAAATCTATGATCCGGCTGCCGGTTCCGGCTCTTTACTGCTGCAGGCCAAAAAACATTTTGACGCCCATATCATTGAAGACGGTTTTTTCGGTCAGGAGATCAACCACACCACCTATAACCTGGCACGCATGAACATGTTTTTGCACAACATCAATTACGACAAGTTCAATATCCAACTGGGCAACACCCTGATCGACCCGCATTTTGGAGATGAAAAACCCTTTGATGCCATTGTCTCCAACCCGCCTTACTCGGTGAAGTGGAAAGGCAGCGATGACCCCACCCTGATTAATGATGACCGCTTTGCCCCGGCCGGCGTGCTCGCTCCCAAATCCAAGGCTGACTTTGCCTTTGTGCTCCACAGCTTAAGCTATCTGTCCAGTAGTGGCCGGGCTGCTATTGTCTGTTTCCCTGGAATTTTTTACCGTGGCGGAGCCGAGCAGAAAATCCGCAAATACCTGATTGATAACAACTATGTGGAAACTGTGATATCCCTTGCCCCCAATCTGTTTTTCGGCACCACCATTGCTGTCAACATTCTGGTGCTCTCCAAACACAAAACCGACACCAACACCCGGTTTATTGATGCAAGCGCCCTGTTTAAAAAAGAAACCAATAATAATGTACTTACCAGCGAGCATATTGAGCAGATTATGCAAGCCTTTGACAACAAAGAAGATATAGACTACTTTGCCCGGTCAGTAGCTTTTGAAACCATTGCCGGCAACGACTATAACTTGTCGGTAAGTGCCTATGTGGAACCTGAAGACACCCGTGAAAAGATTGATATCACAAAACTCAATGCCGAGCTGAAAACCACGGTGAAAAAAATCGACCGGCTTCGTGGGCATATTGATGCCATTGTGGCAGAGATTGAGGGGATTGACGCATGATTTTAGAAAACAAACTTAACATCACCCATCAGGTGGAACTAGCCAGAGTTGAAGAAAAAATCAGCAAGCAAAAAGCCATAAAGCTTTTTGACTCCGGGGATATTGCAAAGGTAGCGGTTGGCACCTTTGAGGGTCTGTCGTTTATCCATGCCTATTTATTTGAAGACATTTATGACTTTGCCGGCAAAATCCGCACCGTGAATATTGCCAAAGGCAATTTCCGTTTTGCGCCGCTGATGTATCTGAAACAGTCCCTTGAGCATATCGATGCCATGCCCCAGAGCAGTTTTGATCAGATTATCGAAAAATATGTGGAGATGAATATTGCCCACCCCTTTCGGGAAGGAAACGGCCGCACCACCCGCATCTGGCTGGATCTGATCCTGAAAAAAGAGATCCGCCAGGTGATCGACTGGAACCGGGTGGACAAAGAAGAATATCTATCTGCCATGGAGCGAAGCGTTGTAAAGGACCTTGAAATCAAAGTGCTTCTCAGCCAAGCCCTTACAGATCAAATTGATGACCGTGCCCTGTTCATGAAAGGCATTGATGTCAGCTATTTTTATGAAGGCTACAGCGAATTTAAAACCGAGGAGCTGTAGCATGAACAATATGCGTTTTATGGACAAGCTGCTGGATGGGGTTGAGGTGGAGTGGAGGGGGTTGGGAGAAGTTCTATTTCGCACTAACCCCCATGCCCTGGCGGGCACAACAAAGAATGAAACACTTGAAAAATTTAAGAAATGGTCATAACTATCAAATTTTTTATCTACCACAATAAAATAAAGAGGATAGCTATGACCAAAAAATTAGATACCACATTTATTCAAATTGTTCACCCTGTTTGTTGCGGATTAGACGTACATAAGAAAAAAATATCAGCCTGTCTTATAACGATAAATGAGCAGGGTGAAGAACAGTATACGATTCAAGAATTCGGAACATTTACCAATGATTTGTTGACGATGAAAAAATGGTTAACAGATAATCATTGCCCAATATTGGCAATGGAGAGTACAGGTATCTATTGGCGCCCTGTTCATAATGTTCTTGAGGGCTACATGGAAATAATTCTTGTGAATGCCAGGCATATCAAAAATGTTCCAGGCCGCAAAACAGATATCGGCGATAGTAAATGGCTTGCAGGGCTCTTGAGACATGGGCTATTAAGAGGAAGTTTTATTCCCCCGAAAGAGATCCGTCAATGGAGAGAACTGACACGGCTCAGAAGAACCTATACAGACTCCCTTGCTGATTATAAAAGACGTGTTCACAAACTCTTTGAAACCGCCAACATAAAAATTGATTCTGTAGTGTCTGATTTGTTTGGGATGACCGGGCGCAACCTGATTTCTTTATTATGCAAAGACTCCGAATTAAGTTTAGCCCATATCAAGGAGAATGCTAAAAGAGGGCTGAAAGCAAAGTCCAAGGAACTGTATTATAGTATCCAAGGATTTTTTGAAGATCACCATCGATTTCAACTGGTCGGTATGATGGAGATGATTACAACTTTTGAAAAACGAATCTCAGAGATAACCGATAGGATGGATATACTCACAGCCGGACATCAAGATTTATTAAATCGTCTGGATGAGATTCCAGGCATTGACAAAAAATCGGCCCAATCGATTGTCAGTGAAATCGGCGTAACCTTGGATGAGTTTATATGCATGGGTGCGCTTGCATCTTGGGCGGGGTTATGTCCGGGTAATAATGAAAGTGCCGGCAAAAGGAAAACCGGCAGGACTTCTGTGCGAAGCCATCCATTTAAAACAATTCTGATAGAGGTTGCATGGGCGGCAGTCAAGAAAAAAGGCTCATATTACAGAGCTAAATATTTTAACTAAACAACCACCGGCTAAAGGCCGGTGGGTTTAAGTACGCGGACTGAAAGTCCAGCGATACCGGCAGAGCCGGTTGGTTCATTCGATATCAAATTTATCATCGGGATCTTTCTCAAAATGATGCTCCAGATATTCTTGAATCATATCTTTTGTAAGCTCCCCTGATGTTACACAAAAATACCCCCTTGCCCAAAAGTGTCTCCCCCAGTACCGTTTCTTTACATGAGGAAATTCTTCAAATATTTTGCGTGACACTCTTCCTTTAATCCTTCGCATGATATCTGAAGCCGAAATGTTTGGTGGAGCCGATACCAAAATGTGCACGTGGTCCTTACTCACAACTCCACGCATAATTCGTATTTCAAACCGCTCACACGTTTGGCGGACAAGCTCTCGCACACGAACAGCAAGATCCCCTTGTAGCATATGATAGCGATATTTTGTCACCCAGACAAAATGGTACTCTATCTTAAACTTTGTATGACTTCCTCGGCGGTATTTCATGCCAAGGCATTATAAACCAACTGCTATCAAAATGCTACCCGCCTAAAGGCGGGGGTTTAAACCTTTTACAGAAACACTAAACAACCACCGGCTAAAGGCCGGTGGGTTTAAGTACGCGGACTGAAAGTCCAGCGATACCGGCAGAGCCGGTTGGTTCATTCGATATCAAATTTATCATCGGGATCTTTCTCAAAATGATGCTCCAGATATTCTTGAATCATATCTTTTGTAAGCTCCCCTGATGTTACACAAAAATACCCCCTTGCCCAAAAGTGTCTCCCCCAGTACCGTTTCTTTACATGAGGAAATTCTTCAAATATTTTGCGTGACACTCTTCCTTTAATCCTTCGCATGATATCTGAAGCCGAAATGTTTGGTGGAGCCGATACCAAAATGTGCACGTGGTCCTTACTCACAACTCCACGCATAATTCGTATTTCAAACCGCTCACACGTTTGGCGGACAAGCTCTCGCACACGAACAGCAAGATCCCCTTGTAGCATATGATAGCGATATTTTGTCACCCAGACAAAATGGTACTCTATCTTAAACTTTGTATGACTTCCTCGGCGGTATTTCATGCCAAGGCATTATAAACCAACTGCTATCAAAATGCTACCCGCCTAAAGGCGGGGGTTTAAACCTTTTACAGAAACAATTAAAGGAACCCGAGGCGCAGAGGTTGTTGATGATCTGGATATGTCATCTGAAGATCTTTGGCTGCCGAAACCCAGATTTTCAGCATTTTTCAATACCGGCTTGGAAAATATCTTGCGAGAACAAAATGTCACAAACTGTTCAGTTGCTGGTATTGCAACTTCTTTTTGTGTTCTGGCCACGGCCATGGATGCTGTCTGTCACAATTTTCAGACCGTTATACTTGAAGACTGCTCGGCAGCTTTTTCAATAGATGCTCACAACCAGTGCCTGGACTTATACAGAAAAAATCCCTTAGACCCTCTTTTTAGAATTTTAACTTCCTCCGAGTTAATTGCGGAGCTGTAACATCTGAGGCATCTCATATTTTGCTGTGTGAAGATATGATTCTTTGAGTTTGGGGACTGGGTTCCTTCGCCCTGAGAACCGGCTCCACAAGTTTTGATTCGACAGCACAATCCTGTGTCAGGTTATGCCTCCAAGGGCTACGGTTATTGCCTCCCCATTAACGCCGCTGGATTCTTCCGATGCCAGGAAAACGATCACTTCTGCTACTTCTTCGGGGGTCACCACACGACCCGCTGGGTAAAGTAAAGCCCTTTCTGCCCATACCTCATCCGAGGTGATACCACGTTGCTTGGCTTCGGCATCTGCCGAAAGTTGAGCCATCGGCGTTCTTACCCAGCCTGGTAGCACTGCGTTGGAGGTCACGTTATATGAGCCGGCATCTTGGGCAATCGAACGCATAAGGCCCAGAAGTCCATGTTTTGAGCTGCTGTAAGCGCTACCTGCATATTCAGCTACCTGTCCGGCCGTTGAACTCGTGAACACAAGACGACCGTATCTCTGTTTAATCATATCTTTGACAACCATCTTTGATAGGTAATAAGGTCCATCCAAGTTGATACGCATTGTTTCTCGCCAGAGTTCCGCCTCCTGCTCCCAGATAACCCGCTCATGGGCGGAGCCAATACCGTGATTGCATACCATGATTGAAATTGATCCCAGGCGATCATGCGTTTTCTTTACGGCAAGTGAACAGCCTTCATGTGTACTAAGATCTGCTACAACATAATTCATGCCCAGCGTAAGCAATTCATTCTCGCTACGTGCAACTGCCATGACAATTGCACCACGTGAGGTCAGAAGATCGGCTACCACCCGACCAATTCCACGTCCAGCACCCGTTACAAGTGCCACTCGTCCTTCTACACCTGGCATAATATGCCTCCATTTTTATGATAAATTAATGTTTTAACGAAGTAGCCGTCGGCTTTATCGAGGTATAGTTGAATCGGCAGGATTTTGCCAGATCAAACTTTTTACATTTAGCGGAAGGCTAACGTTATTGAAACCCCACCTGGTAGATCACAGCGTTCAACCACCATATCTTTGATTTGTTCAATCGATCGTTTTTTCCATCAAAACAATCTTATGAGGAAAATCCAAATGAATAAAGACAGACGAAAGTATGAAGCCCAGATGCCCAATGATATCTGGCAAAGTGACGTCATGCACGGCCCAAAGCTTTTAATTGACGGTAAAAACAAAAAGACCTATCTGATCGATTTTATAGATGATCATTCAAGATACAGGAGATATCAAAATGACAATCAATGAAGAAGAATTTGCACAAACAATGGCTGAAATTGTTGATCAACTGGGTTATTTGGTCATGGAAATGATCCTGGTCAGTTTTAAAAAAATAAACATGGAAAATTATCTGCTCAAAGAAATTGCTTGAGATCAAACAAGAGGAACAAAAAGAACAGGAATTTTAAGGTTTTGGTGAAACGGAGTCGGGATATCCTGGGGAGGAAACCCGACAAGGGATAGCCAAAAGCAGGTGGCATTGAATGATGCGCCGGGGGAAGCAGGAAAGCCTTGCTTCCCTTCTTTTATTCAAGGTTATCCTGCCCATGCCTTAAAAAACCCAATATAATCAGCAGGAGCGCAGCGACCTCCGCTATTTCGTTTAAAATGAATCTCCTTATACTCATCACCCTGATTTATCCTGAACATGATCCCATTGATTATCGTGATTACTCTCAAGTTTCATGGGCATAAAAGTTGGGGAAATACTTATGTCCGCCAATGTGATCCCAATGAATATGAGTGGCTACCGCAATTATTGGTTTCTCTGCCAATTTAATGGCTTCTCGGAATTCCAGTCCGATGCATGGCATGATTAGCCATCGGCCACTTTCCTCTGGTTTGGAATGACTTCCGTGACTGCCCCTTCCTTTGTGAACATATCCTTGCGGTTCCACGAAACGATTAGGACTGCAGCAACGATCAACAGGTATGTGTCGTAGGGCTGCGCGTCCGGAAAGATCGGGTTCATAAGCGAGAAATGGAAAAATGCTGACAGCAGAATGCTGCCATGCGACCTGTTGAACAGTGCAGTTGCGATGACGCTTATCGCCAAGCAACCAGTAAAGAACGCAGTGAATGACCACTCGCTCTGCTGGGTTCCACTCAACAGAAACGCCGGCAGATGCCACAGCCCCCATATGACACCAAGAATCAGTCCGGCCCAGATCGGAGCGAACTTCCTTTGGAGAAGAGGAAGCGCGAGACCACGCCAGCCGAACTCCTCTATCGGACCTTTGATAGCCGCAAGAACCAACGCCACGAGCAGAGCCTGAAAGGACGTAAATGGAAACGGTTCCGCAAAAAGGTTCCCTCTAAGCGCAGAACCGCCAATGAAGATCAACGGAATGCCAATGATCAGAAAGGCATACCAAGCCGCGCCACAGCGCCAAAGTAACGCCCGTCCGAGGAAACGCAACACGCCTGCGGGGCCACTGTTTCTTGCAACAAGAGTGAACGCCGCGATTGCAGGTGCGTACACGGCCAGGAAGAAGAGCGGGTGGTTACCCGTAAGTTGCCCAAACACCGATACCATTCTTTCTGGGAGAAAGATGTATAAACCAAGAATCCCCCAAGCCAAGCCGAACGAAATCAGCAGAAATGGAATAAATAAACTGAACGGTACTCGATATGCTTTACTCACTGTGGCTGCCGGAGACATTTTCTTTCTTTTTTTGCGGCTAACGTAAAGCTAACTTGCAGCGGAGCTGTTCCCGCTGGCAATGTTTAGCGCATCGTTATATGTTTTAAATGTTTTTATGATTCTATTGAGTTAAGGGCTTTTTCTAACAGCATATTAAATTCCTCTGGTTTTTCCAACATTGGAAAGTGGCCAGTATCCTCAATATAAAGTAGTTGATAGTTTTTTATATGTTTTCTGTTTTCCTCAGGTGCAGTTGGCCATAATTTAGCGTTTATTGAGACCACAGGAATAGTGATATCTTTAAAAACAATGGCAGCCTCTCCGTTTACATACTGACCTAAGTAGTTGCGAAAGGCACTTAAAGCAATTAACTTTGGTGCAGAAGACATATCTTCTTTTACCCAATTCACCAATTGTTGATCAGTTCCTTTCGGGAACATTGGTGCAACAAAATTCAGTGCAGCACTTTTAAAATCAGCCTCAAAAGGTTTTACCATTTCGTCAATTACGCTTTGAGGGGTTCGCTCCGCAACATTTTGCAAGGTATCAATTCCCACAATCCCGACTACTTTTTTGGGCATTAATCTGGCCGCTTCAGCAATTACACCGCCGCCCATTGAATGGCCGATCAAAATAGCTCTATCAACGTTTTCTTTATCAATAATTGCTTTCACATCGTTAGCAAAGGACAACATTGAAAACTCAGATCTATCCAATGAAGAATGTCCATGGCCGGCCAAATCAACTGTGATTACTTGATACTCTTTTGCGAACACAGAAATTTGTTTCTGCCAGTAACGTCCGTCACAACTCCAGCCGTGAATAAAAATCAGAGTTGTTTTTCCTTTGCCGACCACATCATAAGCGATACGTTCTGAATCAAAAGACAATGCGACATCATGCCTGGGAAAAAGCTCGTTGCTCACACATCCTGATAATAGGAGGAAAAGTATTAATACAAATAATATCTGTTTTCTCATGTTTGTTCCTTGTTCTTGACATAACAAATTAATGTGCAGATCCGTTTATCTTGTAAATTTGAATGAAGAAACCCAGTACCACTATTTCCAGTGCCTGTAAATAAATTTCAACAACTCAACTTAGAACGGTTATAAGTGACTTGCTGGAATATCAAACCGCCCTTCTCTTTCCCACATGGCTATATCTTCATCACTGACACTTGTTTGAAAAGCATCGCTGAGGTTGAGGCAGCAGTTACCGCATTGTATGCATTTGAATATTTTAGGGGGCATAGTGGCCCTTTGTTTATAGATTATGGTTACCTCTTAAGTGCTTTATCAAAAAACATTGTTTATCTCAATCCAATAAACCTTGAATTCTCCTCCCCCAAGTGCAATATACCTTTAGCAGACTCAGTTCCATATTCGCCATAATCTGAAACGGGAGACACAGGGATGGGAAGTTTTTACACCGTTTTAACATGAAGAAAAAAAACAATTACTTGATAACTTTTTGTTAAAATAAAGGGGAAATTATAATGGTAAAGTTTAATGATAAAGTGGTTATAATAACCGGTGCCTCAGAAGGTATTGGTCGTGCTCTATCCCTTAAATTTGCAAAACAAAAAGCAAAAGTTGTTATCGCAGCAAGAAATGAAAAGCGGTTAAATGAACTTAAAAATGAAATTGAATCATTAGGTGCGAGTGCATTGCTAGTGCCAACTGATGTAACAAATAAAAATGCCTGCAAAAAGCTGATTGAATCCACAATTGAAGAGTATGGACAAATTGATGTTTTGGTTAACAATGCCGGCAGAACAATGTGGACGCCTTTTGAAGACATTGAAGATCTATCGATTTTTAAACAAATTATGGATTTGAATTATTTGGGATGCGTCTATTGTACATATTATGCCCTAAAATATTTAAAAAAAAGCAACGGGCAAATAGTCGGGGTTTCAAGCGTCTCTGGGCTTAATGGTGTTCCTTCTCGAACGGCATATGCAGCGAGCAAACATGCGATGTTCGGTTTTTTTGACTCACTTAGAATCGAATTAAAAGATACCGGGATTGCTGTCACAATGATTGCTCCTGATTTTGTACTTTCAGAAATACACAAGAGAGCGCTTGATGGTTCCGGGAATTCTCTTGGAAAAAGTCCAATGCAAGAATCAAAAATAATGACATCTGACGAATGTTCCCTGATGATAATGAATGCTATTGAAAAACGCGATAGGCTATTAATCACATCACTCAGAGGGAAACTGGGTCGTTGGATGAAACTTATTCTCCCTTCAGTAGTTGATAAAATAGCAGCTAAAGCAATTAAAGAAGCAAAATAGACGGAAAAAACAGGATGAAAAGATTTGCCCAAAATGTGAAAGTACAATGATTTTACGAACGGTTAAAAAGGGGGCAAATGCTGGAAATCAATTGTCTTGACCTGGTGGCAGAGGACAACACCGGAAATCTTTTCCCCGGTTAAAACGACTTCAAAACCATGCCCCCGAACCCGACTTGTGACCGGACCTACCCTTTTGTATATCATTCCGATACCGGCCAATTACTGGAGGGGCATCAAGTCTCCTCCCGGATCACTTTATCCCCCACCGTTTCAATGAGCTGATCCAAGATCCCGGCATCCTGATTGTCCGCAGGCCTCCAAGAGTTTCGAAGCACCCAATCCCCCGCAGTATCAAAATTTACGTCTGATATCACTATCTCAGTGTATTTCAGCCTTAGGTCATCCTTGTGATATGGCCAGACTTCAAAAGCCCGTAGATTGGATATCTCCAAAGTGAATTGTTCACAAATCCTGGGGATAATGTATTCAACGCAGTTACTTGTATGTATTCCTGTGTCGTCACCCTGGTCTACTAAAAGTATCCAGGTGCCTTGGGTCGTCGCTTCTTGGGCAAAAATCAAGTGACAGAACGAATCCATCAGGTTTGAATTTTTCTGTTCTTTTTCAGTCCCGGAACCTTTCCAATTGTAGATAGCCGAATGTGTTACTTTAAAATACATGCTTTTCCTGTGGCTTGCACCCATACCAATGATGTGATTGAACGGCAGTGTTTTTCCAATTTGATCCGGATCAACTCCATGGCCTGAATGACCAATTTATTTTTCAAGGACTTCTACGGTACTTGAGAGTACCGAGTTCTTGAACATATTATCCGTGCTCAAGAATCCATCGTCGGAGGATCGGTTTCATATTTTGCCACCCAGCTCTCAATAAGATCTTCAAACCGTTCCATCTGTTTTTCGTCGAGTCCTTCCGGCATATATTCCATCTGGAGCCAGCCGATAAGATGACTCATTATGGACTTCCTATCAAGGCCGGAGTCCTTACTCATCCGATCGACACTTTCATTGATGCTCAGGCTTACACCATTCGGCCAATTAATTTTTCTTTTGAATGGATCGACTTGTGCGCCCTCCAATGCATTGAAGACATAATCCAAGGCATCCATTGATTCGGCACCTTTCGGGGAGTCCATCCATTCCAAAAAATCCTCCATAAAACCAACGGACTGGGTCGATGACTTTTTCATGGATCTCTTCTCTTCGCCTCCTTCGCCTGTTTCATTTTCATCTGAGAATATTCAATGGATAGATCAATCCATTCTTCTATCAATTTTTTGAATCTTTTGTAAACCTCAATCTGCCCACGGATATCATCAACCCATTCCCGCCTGACATACTGAGTCCGGCTTTTCATTTTATGAGTGTAGCTTATTTGATAGTAAGGTCCTTTCTTTTCAGCAGGCACTTTGTATTGCATCGTAAGGGTTCCTGGGCGCATTGGACCTAACTCCAGCAGCTCGTTTTTTATCGTACAGATTTCATTTTCCAGTTGTTTTAGCTTTTCTGTTATCATATAGTATAGCATATACATGCTATACAAATTCGTCAACTTATTTTTGATACGGAGAATGCTATGAAACTATGGACTTATTGGTTCAACGCCGTTTCTTTCCTGAGACCCGCCTGTTCCCGGACTCGGACCTTTCTTTGGTTCACAGCCTGCCTGGCCGGAATTACCTTGAGGGTTGATCTCCTGGGTGTCACCAGCATTGTACGCGCCTTGGGGCTCAAACCATTCTGTTATGACCGGATACTCGACTTCTTTCATGGACCCGGCCTTCACCTGGACAAACTTTCACGGATCTGGACGAAAACCGTACTAAAAATTTTTCCCATTGTCCTACGTTCAAACGGCAGGCTCCTCATCGTCGGAGACGGGATCAAGATCCCAAAGGAAGGCAGAAAAATGCCAGCGGTCAAAGGGCTTCATCAAGAATCCGAATCAAACTCGAAGTCTTCCTTTATTATGGGACATTCGTTCCAGGCGGTCGGCATTCTTGTAGGAGCCTTGGAATCAGTGTTCTCCGTTCCGCTTATCAGCCGGATTCATGAGGGGGTGGTCGTTTCGAATCGGGACAAGCGGACATTGCTCGACAAAATGATAATCCTCATTGAATCCCTTGAACTTGATCAACCGTTTTATTTCATTGCCGACGCCTATTATGCCAGCGGAAAAATCGTGAAGAAGCTTTTGAAAAATGGAAATCATTTGATCACCCGGGTCAAAAGCAACGCCGTGGGGTATTATCCAGCCACGGGAAAAAAAAATGGCCGGGGGAGGAAAAGAGTGTATGGGGAAAAAATCAAGCTCCGCGAGCGGTTTGAGAGTTCGGAGACGATGATTGTGGCCCCGAGTCCTATTTATGGTGAACGTAATGTGCAAATCCGGTATCTATCACTGGATCTTATCTGGCGAGTAGCCGGAAAAACGGTTCGGTTCGTGATAGTGCTTCATCCCACCAGGGGCAAATGTATCTTGATGACCACTGACTTGACGCTCCAGCCGCTTGAAATCATCCGGTTGTACGGACTCAGATTTAAAATAGAGGTTTCATTCAAGCAGGCTGTCAGAACTATCGGAGCATATGCCTATCATTTCTGGATGAAGCCCATGAAACCGATAAAACGACATTCCGGCAATCAGTATATTCATAAAAAGCCGAAGGCGTATCGAAAAGCGGTGCAGAGGAAAATCGACGCATACCACAGATTTGTTCAAACCGGATTGATCGCCCAGGGTCTGCTCCAGTACCTCTCCGCTTCCTTCCCCCAACTGGTATTCTCTTCCTTCGGATCTTGGTTCAGAACCATTCGAACCGATTTCGCGCCGTCTGAGCTTGTTACGGCAATCGCCTTGCGGCAGACCTTTCCCGAATTTCTCTCAGATTCTTCTCAAGATTCAATCTTCAAGAAATTCATCATCGAAAGGATAGATCTGGATAGAACGGAAGGGTTGCGGCTTGTGGCGTGAGCCATTTTGTCTTAAAAAACGGTACTCTCAAGTACGGTATTTATCTGATAAAATTTCCAGCCGTCTTCTGTTTTCTCAAGAAAGCACTCAAACTCTCTAATATCTTTTTCTGTCTCCCCACTGGTAGAAATTGCCCTGGTCTCTAACGTAACAGCGGCAACCGCTCTATTTTCACCTGTCAGTTCAACGGACAGATCGTAATACTTTACTGAAACCGCAACAAAGCGGGATTTAAATGCCAGGATGTGCCGGGCCATCTCTTTTGTCGTGATCTTTTTTTGAATGTCATACTCCGGGATATCAACGGTGCAGATGTATGCAAAAACATCGGCTGCAGTCTTTGCTTTACCAGCGGTAATCAACGGGGATTCCTCGGCCTGTTTCTCCAGTTTTTCAGCCAGAACCGCGAACTGCTTCCGGATTTGTTTTTCAGGGCTGTCGTAAGCAAAAAAATAATAGGCCAACCCGGCCACAAGTACGATTGCACCCGTCACGGTCCATTTATTCATCACCACAGCGGCCCCCCGACAATTCGTTTCAAAGGCGTCTGTCCGAAATGGTGCGAATACATCGGTACGCTTCTGTTGTCCCCCACCACATAGACATAGCCTTTTTTAACACTCCTTTCGGCAAGGTCCCAGTCTGACGGATATTTGACATATTCTTCGTCCACCTGTTCTCCGTTTAAATAAAGCTTTCCGTCTTCAAACGCCAGAGTATCCCCTTCCACGGCAATGATGCGTTTGAGCAGCATCACCTTTTCACCAGCCAACCGTACCGTCACCACATCCCCTCGCTTGGGTTCTGAGAAAAAATAGCGCTGTTTAAAACAAAAATTGAACCCACCATCTTTATAGGTTGGTTCCATGCTCAGCCCTTGTATTTTAAACGGTAGACAACCAAATTTAAAAAACAAGTATGCCCCGACAGCTACAAGAACGACCCTGTACACATAATGCCTGGTGATTGGCGGGAGAAGAAAATTTTTTATTTTTGGGTTCAAAACATCTGCATCCAATCCAAATTAAAGTTCTGCCTAATTTTGATATTTTAAGCATCAAACGGTACTTTTACAATATCTGAACCCATCCCTAACCATTTTCAAAAAAATGTTTGTTGTGAAAAACGAAAAAAAAACATTAACAAATTTAACAGGGATAGTCTGAGGGGAGTTTTCAAATCTGTAAGTCAAGCCCAAATTGATAGAAGTCAACACCTATAAATTTCATTCTAAAGCATCATTTTGTTGATAATGATGTTGTGAGATTTCCCAAATACCATGATTTCATGGGGATTAAATTTTTGGTTTGCATAGGTATTAAAAAAGGCCGGCGTGTTCATCATATGAAGAACATAAGATATGTGCCCGGAATATCCGGTATCATCAAGACTTTGCAGATCCTTTAGTGTTTGATTGGCAATGACCATGACCTGGCGATTGACCTGTGGAGGATTTTCCTTTTTACAAATATGGGTAGAGTAAATTCGGCGACAGGAGAAGGGACGAACATTATAGATCATACAGACATTGTTTTTCATTAAAAACGGACAAGCGTTGAGTTTTTTCTTTTCTCTTTTTTGAATATCCTGCTTGATTGTCTTTGATAGACTTTTTAGTCGATCTTTAGAAAATCTTTCTATTTGTTTTTTTATCCGCCATCCTTCAAGTGTTGTGATATCTATACAGCCGACTTTTGAACAACAGAATGCACATCCTTTTTGGCATGCCTGGAGTTTTTTATACTCTTTCGTGTTCTGGGCAAAGGCGACATAAATGGTATCCAACGCATTCAATTTGTTATCCAGAAAGACGGTCATTATTTTCCCCTTGTTGTTTTAAAGGCTTTATTTTTTGTAGACGGCAGACTAATACGATCAAGCACCGAATTCAATATAAAAGAATTCATCTATTATAAAAATGCTTAATATTGAACTCCATCTTTGTCTTTTATAGAAATATACAAGTAGATTATTACTCTTGGTCATCTAAAGGTCGAATATTATGATTCATCTATTTATTTAGGATGGGAAGCCGCCCGGAGAAAGCTTCCCATCCTTGGGTTGATATTACAGCCTATAAGGAGGATACGATACTCCGGGCGAATTTAATATATCTTATGTGGTTTTTATCTCAATCTGTCTGGGTTTTGCTGCTTCAGATTTCGGTAGATGCAGTCTTAAAACACCGTTTTTCAGCTCAGCCTCAACTTTTTCAACATTGATGGTCTGGGGAACCGAAAAACTCCTGACATATTCAAGATCCGAGAACTCTTCATATGTTGCTGCGCCTTCTGTTTCAAGCTTCCTGATACCTGATATTGATAGTGTACCGTTATCAATATCAACTGAGATATCTTCTTTAACTACGCCAGGCATGTCAGCGTGAAGAAGAATTTCATCATCGTTTTCATAAATATCAACAGCGGGTGTCACTTCATATAATTCGCGTGTTTTCTCGATGTTTTTTTCGTCTTGTTTTGCTATTTCCTTGGACTTATCCATGGTGGACCTCCTTTTCATGAATTAATCTTGAAGTTTAAACAATGCTAATTTTTTTAGGTTTTGATGCCTCGTGCTTAGGAAGCGTGAGATAAAGCACACCATTTTTCAGAGTAGCCTCAACTTTTGTTGAATCAACATCCGACGGCAGGGTAAAACTTCGAGAGAATGATCCAACCCCCCGTTCTGTTTTATGGGTTTTATACCCTTCTGGAGCATCAGAATCCCTGTTTCCACTGATTTCAAGATAGTTCCCCTGGATCTTTACATTCAGATCGTCCTTTTCAAGCCCAGGAACTTCAGCCCGGATTTCAAAAATATCGCCGTTTTCATAAAGATTTGTCCGGGGAGAGGTTTGGTCTAATTCCCATCTGTAACCAGATGATCTGCCAGAGTCACTGTAGAGATCATTCAACTTCTTTTGAAGAAGATTCATGGACCCGAACAATCTGTTGATATCACTTAATCTTGTATACATAATTCTTCCTCCCTTGATAGGATGTTATAAGTTGTTGCGGGAACCATTTGGGAGATTAGACTTGACGCTTCCATGAAAGTTTTAAGGTGTTGTCAAGTCTTTCTGCAAGACCTTTGCTCCCACAAAATTATCTGTATTTGAGCCTAAATTAATTCCTGTTTTTTCCATGTCAATAGGGTTTTATTATTTTTTGTTAAAAATCTATTTTAGTAATGAAATGCTATCATGTTACATAATAATTTTTGATATATTCCACGTCTGAAAATTCCTCCCAATTTAAAATAACTTTTGAGGTAAGCTTGAGAATACCTGATAAAGATAGGGTTCCGTTGTCGCTCAAAATTCTAACCCTTATTCAATTAGTAATTTATCAGGATCTTTTTTTTACCAGCGTGTCACCCCAGTGTTATTTGAAAATTTTGGAAACCTGTTCCGATATTTTATTTTATTGTTCATAACATCCTCCTTATTTCCATGAATGAATATTCGTATGTTCATGTGGGTAGAAAGCCCCGACTTTGTATTTGTCAGGACTTTTTCCCCTTATCTAATTTCAATCTGTTTTACATCAGATTTAGGCAAAGCCTTACGCGACATCTTGATGGTCAGAACACCTTTATTGAAAGTTGCCTTGACATTTTCCTGGTCAGCGTCTTCTGGCAAAGAAAGAACTCGTTGAAACGACCCGTAGGATCTTTCAAGTCTGTAAAAGTTTTTATTTTTTTCTTCTTTTTCCTGTTTCTTCTCACCTCGAATGACCAAGGTGTCATCTATAAGTTCAAGACTCACCTCCTTTTCACTGACGCCAGGGATCTCAACAGAAACAGTATATTCATTGTCCGTTGCCCCCAGATCAAGCCTGGGCTTTAGTGTGCTCCCGGTTATCTCCTCAAGTCTCCGAGAGCCGGATTTAATAGGAGATAAGCCAAATCCATTGAAAAAACTATCAAATAACTTATCCATTTCATCCTGAAGGTTACTCAATGAGTGCGGTGATAAGCTGTTACTTACTTTGTTTTTGTTGTTTTTCACAGGAATAGCATGACCACTGTCGCCATCCTCTTTTTTAAACCAATTCCACGGGGCTAATTTTTTAATATCCATAATCCACCTCCGTTTTTTTTGTTTTCAACCTTACTTCTTTTCGATTTCATCCAATTTCTTTTTTGAGACGTCGATCGATATCAACCATGCGGGCATCGCTTTCCGCAATTTCCAGCAACATCTCTTTGATTCCAAGTTTTTCAGCTATGTCATCAAGACGGTCAGTCGATATTTTTTCATAAACACCATTTCCGAGTTCAGCCAATCGTCGGGTAAGCTCCGTTTCAAGTCTTGCCTTTTCTCTTCTCAGGCGTGTGATCTCAATGCCTTCTCCCGCCTTTTCAGTGATGGTATGAACAGCTGTAATAGACGCATCAAAACCAGCTTCCATTCCTCGTTGGATTCTATTCCATAGTTTCATTTTACCTCCCTCCATAACCTAATTCTTGGAGCACTGTCCCCATATGCTAAATGAGGACAGTGTTTTATTTTTTTTAAGCAGCCTTGATTTCAATCTGTTTGGGTTTAGCCGCTTCAGATTTAGGCTGTCCATTCTGTTCCGGAGCAGATCCATGGCTCCGAACATTCTGTCGATGTTACTCATTCTTGTAAACATAGTTCCAACTCCTTTCATTTTATGGGTTTTATTTGTGAGGCCAAAGTTTATCTCGACCTCTGTTCTAAAATTTGAAACCAAAATAAACATAAAAGATATTGTGTCAATATAATTCTCATTACGATTAACATTTTATTGACAAAGTAATGATATTTGTATATTTTCCTTTCTATAGGAGGCCTGGAATGATGAACGAATCGAATCCTAAAAAAGCAAATTTTTCTTTCGATACACTTAAAGGGAGGCAATCTGTTCGGGCAACATTTACACTTCCTAAACATACCATCAATTTGCTCAGTGCGGTTGCAAACCAACTTGGTGTAAAACAAAAATCAATATTTGATCATCTGGTTGAAGACAAAAAAAATTTAGATCAAATTGTTGATGAGGCCAAGAATTATGAACCTAAAAAAAGAAGACAGCGGAAGCAAAAGACATTTGTTTTAACCAGGAATTGTTTAAGTGCACTGGATACATTAGCCAGAGAATATGAATTGCCAAGAGATGTGCTGGTAGAATTTTCAATAAAACAATTGCTCCCAGTTATTGCCCAGGAAAAGAAACGGCATGAAAATCGTAAAACATTGTTAAAAGAAATGGAAAGTTTCCGCGAAGCTGGCAACCAATTTATGAACAAAGCCCGGTATCTTGTTGGTGAAGATGACGATATTATCCAAAAACTTGAAAGTTTCTTTAACCAGTATGATAAAAACACAGATGACCTTAAAACCACTATTGAAAAGGGGAAATGTATGGAAAATTTTCAATAGCCTAATTTATTAGCAATTAAATGATATGAATTAAGTTTTGATTGTATGGTATTAATATACCGCAGTCATATAATATTTTAATTTTTCAAGATATTCATTATTAAAATATGAATCTTGATATTATTCAATTGAAGAATTTTTATCAGGGGGGTGATATCATGCCAAAAAACTATTACCTGATTTTAGGGATTACTTCAGATGCCACGCTGGATGATATCAAAGACGCATACCGGAGACTTGCCAAAGAGTTTCATCCAGATCACTACGGGAAAAATCATTCTCCGTTTCTTGCTATCCAAGAGGCATATTCTGTATTATCAGATCCAATAAAAAGACAGACCCATGACTTAACCGTTTCGAGTCAAAAAAAAAAGTCGAGGCCCCGGTATGAGCAAAGCATAAAGTTCGGTTCAAGAAGGAATGTTGAACCTCTTATACCGGAACAAGAAGCTCCTATGGATTTGGGAACGGCAAGTCTTGCAAGGTCTTTTCATTCGTTTCGTCCATCGCATGGCGAATTGTTTGACAGAATCTTCAGCAATTTCAGGCCAACCTCTCGACCTAAAAATGAACATCTGGAAAATCTGAATGTTGTAATAACATTAACACCGGAACAGGCCTTTAGGGGTGGACAAATTAAGGTTTCGTTACCCGCTGAATTGATATGTCCTTCCTGTGGTGGTCAAGGTTGGGTCGGTGTATACGAATGCTGGAGATGCAATGGTGAAGGTGTCTTGTCAGGAGAATATCCGGTCATGATCAGCTATCCGTCAGGCATACCAGATAATCACGTGGTTCGAATGCCGCTGGATTACTATGGTATTAGAAATCTCTATCTGACAGTGCATTTTCGTATTAGTGAAATGCTTTAGGCTCGTCACTAAATTTTAGAAGAAAAACTGTCCCCTTGACACGGTAAAATGTGAAATTATTATTTTTTTTAAATCTTGAGAATTTGATATTTTTAACTGAGCAAATCCGGCTTAAAATTAAAATTTTTGTTAAGGAGGAAACAATGTCTAAAGACTTTTGTATGGATTGCGGAATGTTGTTATCCCCTCACACAAGCATCTGCTCTGTTTGTGGACATGACAACAATTATGATGACCTTTCTGATATCACACTGGACATGGATCAATTGATCGATATGAATGATGATTTTGTCCCTGAGTATTACCCAGGATTTTAGTTGTCTGAAACAAAATGATTCGGTAGGTGCCCTTAAAAAATGGTTTTAATATGAGGGCACCTCTTCCTTGAAATTTGTTTATCATGCTTTGATTTAATCAAGGAGTATTTTTATGACTATTGATAAGTTTCTTGAGCTCAAAGACAACCTCGAACTACAGAAATATGTCAGAAACTTGGATTTTGATAGAAAAGACTGCTGTTCATTTTATGGTTCTCCCAAAAAGCACCCACATGAACAAAACCGGGTCATTTTAGTTGCAGATCCGTTTAGTGAACACACCTTTTATTATGAATTTAACCCTACAACGATACTTATAATATAAAATATTTGACTTGCTTAGTTTTTTCTGTCATATTCTGAATAAAAAATATTCAGAAAGGAGACAAGCAATGCTACCAAGTTGTCGTAAAAATGAAAATCTATATGATATCCCGCAGTTTGACTTAACCTCTCAAGACATAGAAAGTTTCAGTGATGAACTTGACGGATTCCACTCAAATTTTTATGATTGTTTTAAAAGAAGTGAGTCCAGGGATCACTTCTTAAAATATATGAGCGGACAATTCAGCGAGCTTGAAAGGAAATCCATCGAACCAATTGCTCTGAATATAAAAGGTGGCAATGTTAGGTCAATGCAGCGCTTTGTTAGTGATGCTCCATGGGATGATGATAAAATCATGTCTAAGTATCGCAATATGGTTGCATCTGATTTTGGGAGTCCAGATGGTGCTTTGATTTTCGATGAGTCCGGATTTGCCAAAAAAGGGAAAGAGTCTATTGGGGTCGGAAAACAGTATTGCGGAACCATCGGTAAAGTTGACAACTGCCAGGTTGGTGTATTTGCGGCATACGCCTCAGAAGTAGGATATTCACTTGTAGACAAGCGTTTGTTCATCCCTGAAAAATGGTTTGAAGATGAGTATAAGGAACGTAGGGAAAAATGCAGGCTCCCTGCTGACACAATGTTTCGAACAAAACCTCAATTAGCAGCGGAGATGTTAAATAGCCTGACAGAAGAAAAAATTCTTCCATTCAAATATATTTTAGGCGATTCCATTTACGGCATCAGTCCTGATTTTATTGAGGCTGCCGACTCTTTGGTAGATACTACTTATTTTGTATCGGTTCCAAGCAATACTTTCTGCTGGTTAAAATCACCAATGACCGTGAAAAAACATTACAAATATAAAGGTGAGGCAAGAACTAAAACAGTTCTTGCTGATACCGAAAAAAAGCCCATCTTATTGTCGACACTGGCAAAAAATACTAATTCTTTCTTTTGGTACCGGCGTAAAGTTTCTGAAGGCACCAAGGGCCCAATTGTTTATGAGTTTACTCGGCGTAGAGTAAGGATTTCCGCTGACGGGCTACCTCAAAAAGAAGTTTGGGTCATCATTCGAAGGAGTATCGGCAAAAAACCTGAATATAGTTTTTTTATCAGCAATGCCTCCACCAGTGCACGATTACCTCTATTTGTCTGGTTAAGTGGGATTCGGTGGGCCATAGAACAGTGTTTTGAAGAAACAAAATCGGAGTTGGGTATGGATCAGTACGAGGTGAGGAAATTTCCGGGTTGGCATCACCATATTATAACATGCATACTCGGACATTTCTTCCTCTGGCACCTGAAAATCAGGCTGGGGAAAAAAAGTGCCTTCCATTACGCTATCTCTTCTTAGATTCCTGTTTAAAGCTCTTTTGCCAACAAGAAAAAATGAGTTACAGGTCTTGATTAATCAAACAATTTGGATCCAAAATCGGAATCATGCGTCATATCTTTCACACAGGAAACGAAAAATTATGGAAACTGGAATTATGTAAGTAACGTTGTAGGGTTAATACCGAAGATATCTTATCTATAGAAGGGCAAACAAGTATCACAAACATGGAAGGTGAATCTGTTTCTATGGTCAGAATATGGGTGAAGAAAAAAAGTATAGGACTTCAGTGTACACCCTTTTTAGTCGGAAACCTGAGTAAAATAGACCCACTTAATAGTTAGTCTTATAACGCATCATGTTTAAATCATTTTTTCCAAACCCGAGGCCTTTTTTCCCTCTGCTCTTGGTGTCTGTTCCCCTTCCAAGGTATACACCCTGACTCTTTTAGGATCATAGGATAATGAAGTGTAAAGCCCTGTTTCAGTCATGCAAATCGAAAAATGATACGATTGCCCATAGAATTCTTATTTCAAAAGTTTCAAGACAGGATCATCGCTTTTCAAAATAGTACAGGTTTCAATTTCCGGGTCAAAAACAATAACTGCTTTGCCGGATTTAAGCTGGGCAAACACCTGAGATATTTTTGTTTCCAGGGATATTTCAACCTCACCATAGTCAGTGCCGTCACGGGTTACAAATTCTTCGATAACGCCCTGGAGAGCTTCTGGAGATAATTGATCGTATGGAATTTTAAGGCCTGCCATTGTTCAAGAAATTTTATATCACCATTGCCTCTGAAGGCTTAAGAATATTTTTTTCTGAGATTTTTTCAATGATTGTGAGTTTGGTGACGGCCAATTTGCCTGGGTGCTCTTATTTGGGTTTGATGGTCAGTTTAAAATCCATTTCATCTTTAGGTACTTCCCATTCCCCATAGGCAAAATAATTGGCAACGGTTAAATCATGTCCATTTCTTTTGGCTCGAATTGCCATCCTTTTCCCACGTTGCTGACCATATTTTCTAACAGCCTTACGTATTAATTTTTCTCCATTTTCTTCACCGATTGTGTTAATGACTTCCCTTGAAATACTTGTAAAAAGAAGTGCATGATGTTGTGCTGTAAAGCTATTGTCGTCATAAGTCTTTGGCATTTTCCATCCTGTTTTTGCTGACCGTTTGATCTTATAATTGTCGGATTGTCTCCAGAGGTTATGCTGATTTCAATATTTTCACAGACATTTTTTCCACGAACGCTTTGGTCTGTTCTCTATATTTAAGCATATGGGGTGCTGATAGATGTGCCTTTAAATCTTCCACGCTCTCCCATTTTTCGATAATCGTGACAATATTATTATTTAATTCCTGGGGTGGCAATCCTGTCGGCAAATCAACCGTGGGCACATACTCTATACACCCCTTTTCTGCAACAACATTCTGAATATTGGATTTGAAAATCTCAATAAATTCTAACAATTGACCTTCTTTGATATGTATTGACGCAATAACATTTATCATTTTTTTAAATCCCTTATTTTCCCTTAATTTACGGTGTTTTTTTTATTTGCTTATCTGGCTGAAATTATAATATCTTCATCTATCAATAAAGATTGGCATTGTAAAGAGGATGGATTTTTGACTGAGAATCTCGAAAAAAATTATGGTACGGTGCTTCACCTCTCAGCCCATCATCCAGTGGTTGTTTTAAATATGTGTTGACAGCACCAATAAAATTGGAATAGGCGATGGTATTCCTATTTTTTATGGAGGTGCCGGCATACCGGGCCTGGTTTGATTGTTTCGGAAACTTGTCTTTTTTTAAAGGAGCGGTTGATTTGGATTTTAGCATCTGTTTTAAGATTATGGAGAATATCTCCCGGGTCATTATTGGAAAAAAAACTGCCATTGAGTTGATGCTCGTGGCCATCCTGGCCGATGGTCATGTACTCCTGGAAGATGTCCCAGGCCTGGGAAAAACCCTTCTGGCAAGGTCTCTTGCCGCATCGATCAACGGGACCTATAAACGGATTCAGTTCACACCGGATCTGTTACCGTCAGACATTACCGGATTCAATATTTACCTGCCCCACGAGGGCCGGTTTAAATTCCGCAAAGGGCCGGTCATGGCCAATGTCCTTTTGGCTGATGAAATAAACCGGACAGTTCCAAGGACCCAGTCCAGTCTGCTGGAAAGCATGGAAGAGCGTCAGGTGACCGTGGACGGGGAAACCTTTCTTTTGCCGGTCCCTTTTTTTGTTATTGCCACCCAGAACCCGGTGGAGCTTGAAGGCACCTTCCCCCTGCCTGAAGCTCAGCTTGACCGGTTCTTGTTAAAAATTAGCATGGGCTACCCGGATAAGCAGGAGGAAATGAATATCCTTAAACGGTTTCAGACCCGGGACCCCCTGTCAACTCTAGCACATGTGGCCACGCCTGAACAGCTTTCCAGGCTCCAGCAGGATTGCCGGAAAATCACCGTGTCCGAGCCTGTCAGAGAGTACATCACCACCCTTGTCCAGGCAACGCGGCACCATAAGATGATCAAGTTCGGTGCAAGCCCCCGGGGCTCCATGGCACTCATGCGGTCGGCCCAGGCCTTAGCAGCACTGGACAAACGGGACTTTGTCCTTCCCGATGACGTAAAGTCATTGATCAGGCCGGTTCTGGCTCACCGGCTGATCTTAAATGAAAATGAACGGTTGCGGGGTGAAAACCCGGAACGGGTTTTAAAGGAGATCCTTGATCAAACCCCTGTGCCTGCCGGAGACGTGGGGTAAAAAGATTTTTTATAATGTCTGATCAAAACCCTCAAATCTATGTCACTAGCATTTATACAGAGCCTTTTATCCTCCTGATATCCCTGGTGTTTCTTTTTATTGCCCTTTTAACCGGCCAAAGCCAGATGACCATATTGATTCTTCTGGTGGTGGGAATGGCAACCCTTACAAAACTCTGGAGCCGGTTTGCGCTTTCACGAATGCACATAGCGTCTTCCATGGACAAAAAAAAGGTTTTTCCGGGAGAGAGTCTGAAGCTTGAAGTCGCGGTAAGAAACCGCAAGTGGCTTCCGGTATGGATACAGGTCAATGTCCTCATCGACATGGCTGACTTTACTTCGGACATGCCGGCCTGTGAAAATACCTTTTTATTGTGGTTCCAGAAAACCAGGTTCGTGTGGCATCTTAAATCCGTGAAAAGGGGATGTTTCAACATCGGTTGCCCCGGCATAACGATTTCAGATCTCTTTGGTTTTTTCCCCAGGCAAAAACTTTGCCGGGATTCAATGGATGTCATTGTTTATCCGAAAATCAGGTCTGTCAGGCCCTTTTCCATGCCGGAACACAATTTTTTTGGTGTGCCCGGCGCAAAAAGTCCGGTACAGGACCCGGTTTATGTCCTGGGTACAAGGGAATACCAAAATTTTACCCCTGTCAAACTCATCCACTGGAAAGCCAGTGCCCGGTATGGCAAACTCCAGGAAAAAGTGTGCGAGCCATCTGTCCGGGAAAAAATACTCATCGTGGTGGATGTGGACCTGTTCAGCCGCCATAAGGCTGAACAGGATTTTGAACAGATGCTGGAAGCAGCAGCCTCCATGGCGGTGGACTTTGAACGCCGGGGAAATGCGGTGGGGTTTATGACCAATGCCCTGATCAAAGGTGGAAAACCCGGATTTATTCCGTTGAGCCGGAACCGTCAACATATGCCCCAGATACTTGAAACCATTGCCAGGATGGAGATGAGACCGGTCAGCAGGCTGTCGGATGTTTTTCACCAGCATATCAGAGCATTGTGGGGCATAAACTGTATTTTCTGTTCTCACAGCATTGATTCATCCATTATAAAAATGAAATCATTTTATGCGCACAAGCGGATACCGGTGAAATATTTTGTGAGCACCACAGGTGATATGAAAAAACAGACAGATTTTGCACCGGGAACCGTCCAGCAGATAGATTCGATCTGTCTTTAGAAAAAGGATTGACCATGTCAGGCAACACCCATAAATATCTTGCACCGGCTTTCTGCGGCATGGATCTTTGCTGGCTGTGCGTCTGGGCAAATTTTCTGGCAGTTTCCACGACCCCTGTCAAATTCCCCCTGGGAACCGCATGCACCGGTTTTTTTTCAGCCTTGTTTCTCTCCTCTTTTTACAGGGGAAAAGGGTCCCGCCGCATATGGGTGGTACTGGGCCATATCACGGGCCTAGGGATGATGATAATGGCGGCAATCGTTTCAGGGAAGGGCTGGACAGCGCTGTCTGACGCAGGTGTTTATCAGTGGTACCAAATCATCCTGATTTCGATTGTGGTGTCTCTTTTCTGGTACAAAGGTGCGAAATTACCCGGCAGAGACCTGTCGTATAGAACCGTTTGCAATTATTTTGATCTGGGGATTGCACTGATATTTTTGCTGTTGATGATAAAACTTCTGGTCTGGTTTAAGGGGGGAGTCCTGATACAAGAATCCTTTACCGCCTTCTTGACAGGGGGATATTTTTTATTTGGCCTGACCGCCATCTTTTTGTCCCGAATCACGGTAAGACAGGAAAAAAAATACCTGAAAGGGTTCCGTGTTGTTGGTGCCCTGGTAACGGCTACTATTGTTTTTCTTTTCATGGGTCTTGGCATCATTCTTATCCTGATGCCCTTTATGACCGCTGTTGCAGAATCAGGATACCTTGCCCTGACAGATGTGTCAGCATCCTTAAGTCCCTATTTTATCTCCATGCTGAGATATCTTTTTTCCCGCTCAAACCCTTTGCCCGATCAACCGGTATCCCAACAGGGCCAGACCGATTCCGGCCTGGACTATCATTTTATACCGGGCCAGGACATCTGGGCAGGGCATCTTCTAATGTATGTTATTCTGGCGCTCTTTTTTTTAATGGGCATATACCTGGCCGGTTATCTGGCATATAAACTTTATCAATTTTTAATGGCAAAGCCATCAAATGGTTCTCTGGGAAAACAAAATTCTCATTTGCTTTCCCGGCTGATAAACTGGATTCTTGCTTTGTTCATGGTCTTAAAAATCAAAGTGCTGACTGCAAACAAAAAAGGAGAGACTGCTGAGAAAGGATTTGCCCGGCTTGTTTCGTGGGGTCGGAAAAGCGGGATACCCAAAATGAGAAATGAAACGCCGGCTGAATATGCCGGAAGACTTGAAAAGCAGTTTATGCCCCTGGGAAAGGACATCAAAACCATAGTCCACGCACTTCATCTTGAAATTTATGGAGAGGTTCCACTGGATCAGACGAAAATCCTCGGGGTCGCAAGGGCCTTAAAAACGCTTCACAGCCCATCATTCTGGCGGCTGAGAATGCAGGCACTCTGGAAGATGCGGTAAGGGCTGACCAGCCCTTATGCCGGCAGCAGATGGACAATGTTTTGATTTCCTCGGATATTCATTCACCTACTGATTGGGTCAGACCTATTTTTACAATCAAGTCACGCTAAAACATAAGAATGAAAGATGATAGCGAATCTGAGTCCCTGAATTATCATCTATCGGCATATCAGTATTTTGAAACGGTGCAAATATTTTGTTTAAGGAATTCGTTTCCCCAATTGGCTCAGGGCAAGTCCCGATCCCAGGATGAGCAATGCACCGACAAAGAAACGCCAACCGGCCGGGTCGTTAAGGAACGTAATCCCCACAACAGCCGTAAAGACCGTTTCACTGGACATGTAGACCCCGCCCTCCCAGCCCTTGCAGAAAAAGAACCCCTGGTTCATAACGAGCTGAGCAAATAAGGCGGTGAAAATAATCCCGAAAATCATGACCCATTCCAGGACGGATGCAGGATACAGGGGATTCATGATAAACGCGGGCAAAGTGAGTAAGGTTCCCATGGTGCAGAAGTAAAGATAAATGACGGCCGGGCCGTTTTTGGCTCTCAGGGACCGTATCAAGGTCACGGTAAGGCCGGCGAACATGGCTCCGCTAATGGCCATGATCTGGCCGTAGGTTTTCCCGGTGAAATTAAAGTCAAAGAGAACGGCAATTCCGACAATCAGCAGGGTAACACATCCAATTTGACGCATGTTTATGGTTTCTCTGTGGATAATGAATCCAAACAGGGCTGCAAATATGGTATTTATGTAGCGACTTTTTTTTGTAGCGTGATTTTCTTCTAGAAAAAGTTCTAAATGAGTTATTTTCTTTGAATTTAATTTTTCTACTTTGCTTCTTCCCTATATTTCTTGGCTTTTAAAAGGAAGCGTTCAACAGTTTCCGGATCAAAACCCGGCATTGTCCGGGCAAAATCTGCGGCTTTCTGGTAGTATTCTCCCGCTTCATACTTTTTCCCCTGAGCTTCATAGACCTGTCCCAACCTGTGAAAGCCGTCAATCTGATCTGGATATTCATGCAATAATCTCTTTGATACAGCTTCTGCCTCGCCGAATTTGTTTTCATCGATCAGATCAATTACACTGTTTGAAAGCAGATCCAATTCCGTGTAAACTGGTGTAAATCCGGCAGGATAGGGCTTAGGTTGAGTTCCCGCTGACTGCAACGACAAACAGCACTTCTTATACTTCTTACCGCTGCCGCAAGGGCATGGTGTATTGCGACCGATCTTTGCCATGGGAAAAATGTTTCATATTTTAAATTTTAGCGCAAGGTTAAAGATCGTGCAGCTCCGATTTGCCACCGACATTTCTATTGAACAATATATAGAGGAGGAAGCATGGAAAGATGCAAAACTGGATCAGTGCCCGTTACATCCGGAAGGTGGCTGCAAATTTGGCAAGCATGGGACCTATAGCAGAAAATCCCCTGACGGTACAAAGATCGCCCGGTGGTATTGTCCAGATGGCAGGACCACCTTCGGGCTGTTGCCCGATTGCCTGTCCTCACGTCTGCCAGGGACATTGATGGAGGCGGAAACGGTCATTAATCAGATCGAAGCAGCACCAAGCCAGGAGGCCGCAGCAGATAACATGCGGCCGGACATCGGTCTGCCTGGTATCCTGCGATGGATGAGGCACAGATTGTTTCTGATTCGTGCAAGTTTAATTTTATTGATCGACCTTATCCCGTCATTGTCAAATGGTCAGGCAACTTTATCATCATTGAGATCCGCACTTGGGGTTGAATTTGTTTTACCCCATCTCCGGGAACTTGCCGATCCATACCTGGATATCCTGCCGCCGCCGTTAGGGTTTGGTCCCCGGCCTCAAAAAATTCATGGAAAAAATCGTTTTCAACAACAAACGGGGCCTGATCCACCCTGAGAAACAGGGTAAATTGCCTTTAACGATC
The DNA here is from genome assembly GCA_963674905.2 of uncultured Desulfobacula sp. Lineage (GTDB taxonomy): Bacteria > Desulfobacterota > Desulfobacteria > Desulfobacterales > Desulfobacteraceae > Desulfobacula. Next base: position 160,273 of record CAXXXR010000001.1, read on the forward strand.
ATTTCAAGGAGGCAATGCCATGAAGACCGGACAAAATATAACAGAAAATTCAAATCCAAAGCCCCAACGCCGTTTTCGTGCGTCCATTGCAAAAAATCCCATTGATCCCCGCCGCATCAGAAAAATTAAAGGAAGCTTTGCTTTTATCGAACACCGGTTCCTGCAGGACGGGTTCTGGGCAAGCCTGGATCACCATCAACTCCTGTTGTACCTGTTTTTGATTATCGTGGCTGATCGTCATGGGCTGTCCTATTACAGCTATGATAAAATCTGCACCCTGCTCAGGATTTGTGTTGATGATTACATCCTTGCCAGGAATGCATTGATTGACAAGGACCTGGTCGCATTTGACGGCAGCCTTTTTCAGGTATTGTCCCTTCCGGAAGGACCTGCTCTGTCTTCATCCGCCCCTCTTAAAAATCAAAAAGATATGGAACAGCATGATCCGGCAACCATCCAAAGCCTTGTCCTGCAATCTTTTGGAGGCAGCCATGATGGAAGCTGAAAATTTGTTCACCAAAGCAGTGGAGAAATACCTGGACTATTATCGGGATCAAGCTTCCGGGGAGGCGGTGTCCTATACAAAAAGGACATTAACAGATTTTGCGGCCTATCTTCAGGGTGCAAACGCATCTTTGGGCAACATATCCATTGACCAAGTCGATCAATTTTTAGCAGTCTGCAACAAGGGATATGCTCCCGGGACATGCAGAACACACCGATCACATGTACGAAAGTTTTTAAAGTATCTTTATCAACACGGAGATCTCAAAAAAGACCTTGGCGCTTTGGTGGTAAGCCCTCCAGAGTTCGGACCACCAAAACCGCCCAAATTCTTGCGCGCTTATGAAGTTCAAAAGCTGTTTGACAGTCTGGACCTGTCAACAACAAAAGACCTTCGTACCAATGCCACCCTGCACCTGGTATATTATTTGGGGTTAAGGCCCAAAGAAATCCGGTTATTAACCTTGAATGACATTTCATTCAGGCAAAAGGAAGTCCTCATTCATACAAGAAAAAATTGCGAACCTGCCCATCTTCCAATATCAAACAACGTGATCAAAGCCATTGCCGCTTATATGGTTGGCGCAAGACCTGAGACGCAATCCCGAGTTCTATTTTTACAGTTAACACCACCTTATAAACCGACCAACACGACCGATATCCCCCGAGACATAAAAGAGTGCATGACGAAAAACAATCTTGAATCCAGTACATACTGGCTGCGGCACTCATATGCCCAGAATCTGCTGGAGTCCGGTGCATCCATTTATGAAATCAAAGAAATGATGGGGCATAAAAGCCTTGATGCGACCAAAAAGTATCTGAGCATCCATATCAACCTGATGCGAAAGGTTATCCTTGATGAAACGCTTTAAAAGCTTTTTAGCTGAACAAATGGAAAATTTTATCGAATATCGTTTTCAACTGGGATATTCAAATACCTCGATGATATATTGTCTCAGGGTGCTTGATCGATATGTGGCTGAAAAACAAGTGACCTTGGCATCACTTGATCCGCTGTTTTTCATCCGGTTCAGAGCAGATCTTAATCTTGAGCCCCGATCCATAAATATGATTTTTCGAATGGTCAAAATTTTTTTCAATTATCTTATACGCAAAGATTTGATCCTGGAAAATCCGTTACAGGAAATTACTGAACTGCCGGAGAATCAGGTTATTCCTTTTATATTTTCTACAGAAGAAACAGACCTTTTTCTCAGGACTGCAATAAAGCAGATACGAACAACTGAGAGATTTTATTTATCAGATTTTAGTGCTTATATCGCTTTTCTGTTGATGGCTCGATGTGGACTTAGAAGCTCGGAGCCCCTTAAACTATTGAAAACCCATTACAACCGGAAAGATAGGACTATCTATATTGAAAAAACAAAATTTAGAAAAGACCGATTGATCCCCATACCAAAAACCGTAGCCCGTGAAATAAACAACCTGTTAAAAGTTCGTCGATTATTCCCTGATAACAGCCATTTTTTGCTGATAAAGGCGAAAGGTGAGAAACTGGTACGTATGTTTATAGATCGGAGATTTAAAAAGGCGCTCAAATATATTCATCTGGATCAGCCCCGAAAAATAATCGGGACTACAAACTTCAGCCAGCCTTCCCATCATTCGTTGCGCCATTCGTTTGCGGTGAACACGCTCAAACGAATTAGACAGCAGGGAAAATCGTGTCAAAATGCCCTGCCGGTACTGGCATCTTACATGGGGCACAGCAAATACAAATATACAATCTATTATTTGAAGGTACTGGATGCAGAACATCGCCGCCAGATCCTTGATTTTTCAATGCGAAGGAGTGGGGATGCATGAGATTATCCACCTGCCTGCATCAGTATTTTTATGAATACCTGCCCAGAATAAAGGGGGTCAGCGAGCATAGCATCAAAGCGTATCAGCAGACCTTTGCTTTGTTCCTGCATTTTCTTGCTGGCCATCACTCAATCAAAATCAAGTCTTTGAAAATCGATCATTTAACGGTGGATGCAGTGCTCGCCTTCCTGCACTATTTGGAAAAAGACCGGAAAAATACCGTTCAGACCCGAAACCAACGCCTGGCTGTTATCAAGTCTTTAGCCAAGATGATCCGATTTATGCATCCGGATAAAAAACCAATCGCGGTAGCTGTCCTGACCATCCCGCAGAAAAGGGCTCAGAAAAAGGTGATGGGTTTTTTATATCCTGAAGAAATCATGAAGGTCTTTAGCGCAGTCGATCTGAAAAAAAAGGAAGGAATGAGGGACTTTACCATCCTTCACCTGCTTTATGACTCCGGTGCCCGGGCCAGTGAAATTGCCACATTGGAATTTGATTATTTTGATCCTGAGAACGAAACCATTGCGGTCCTGGGTAAGGGGAACCGGTATCGGTTGATTACCCTGTGTCCCAGAACAGCATCCTTGATCTCAGATTACATCACCAACCACCGGGTAGATCCCATCCTATTATTCTCCCACCGGCTGTTTATCAATCAGCGGAAGCGGGGAATGACCCGGCACGGCATCAACAAAATTTGCCGGAAATACCTGACCAAAGCATTGCCGGAAAAACGGCTGAAGGGCCTGAGCCCGGCGCACTGCTTCAGACACTCATGTGCGGTAACTATGGTCACCTCAGGAGAGTCGGTATCTGATATCAAAAATCGTCTGGGACATCAAAGTGTTGAATCAACAATGATCTATCTGCAACTGGACCTGTCAAAAAAACGGAAAATCCAAAGTAAGCTTATGAAATACATGCAATCGAAAATAAATCATGACAAGAAAATTGATGAACTGATCGACTGGAAAAATAGTGCTGAAATCCTTGCTTGGCTCGACAGTTTATGACTAACTGAATCGGCCTTTGTTAGCAATGGAAGGGTATGTAGTAAAACCAAAAATTATGTTGCCGGTGGTTTTGAAAATTTACAGAATATTTTTTAACGTGTTGATTTTTATGCTAATACGGCTTTGCATAGAGCGATCAAAAACTCTTCTTAAAATTCAATCGGTTAGGCTTGCTCGCAACATAATGGTATGATAACGTAAGAGCGGCGGGTCCTTTCCGTTCCTGGCCGATATCGACTGTGATCCTGTCGCCTTGCCTCAAAGATCTATATCAAGTACCTTCTGGGTGGGAAGAATTGAATTCTATTTTTAGGTGACAATCACTGAGTTTTCACAATTTCCGTAAGGGCTGTAAAAATAGGTGTCTGCATCGTTATCATTTAACCAGTTCACACCATCCGCCAGGTATCTGAACTGATATTTCTGATTTGCTTCAAGCGACACAGCGATGCTAAAGTTGCCGTTCTTGTAGCTTTTCATTGGTGTTGCGCTTTTGTTCCATTGATTGAATTCTCCCACTACATACATTTCTTTTGCCCCGTTTCCCATCTCTTTCTGGATACGGAAGGTTACCCTGCATTGCGACTTGTTTTTCAGATACTGTTTTTGAATGCTCATATTTTTTCCTTTAAATAGTTGTTTTAATCATTTCTTATTTAAAAATGTCAGAGTTGTGGCATCATAATAGAAATTAGTCCCACCCAGCATTTTATAATAAATGCGGTATCGTCAAGAAAAATTGAAGCGGACCTGCCGACAAGTGGAATTTGTTATTAAAGTGTGAGGGAAGGAACTTGAAGCGTTAATCTCCCCCCTATCCAATGGGGAGTTATAGTAAATCTATTCTTATACTTTGAGCGTTTAATACAAAAAACACAAGAGAAATCATTTAATTTAAGTGAATTACTCGCGACTATTGATGGTATAAACACGGGCTAAGCCATCTGAATATCAACTGGGTATATTTTTTTCAATTAGTCGCTCCGTAAAAACTGTTAAAACTGGTTAAAAATAGACATAAGTGTCGCTCAATTTTTAATTAAAAAAAACTAAAAACAAGAAATCTTGGATATGTAATTTTGAATATGTACCTTCTCTATTTAAGGTAGACAAAGTTTTCTAAAAAATATCAATAATGTTCTTGACATATTTCATACGTATGAAGTATGAAGTTTGAAACATCACACAAAAAATGGAGAATTCATGAGCAAGCCATTAATTGTACCCGATGTCAGTTCATCAAATATTCCAGATAAAGTCAGGGGCATTTTAAAAGAAGCTATTTATGATAGGCGCCTTAAGCCGGGAGATAAACTGCCCTCGGAAGAAGATTTGAGAAATCAATTCAAAGTGTCCAAAACAGTAATGCGAGAGGCCCTGGGCCAGCTTGTCGCTGAGGGATTGATTGAAAAAAAACGTGGTGCTATGGGAGGGAGTTTTGTTGCTGAAGGAAATGCAGATCGAATTCTGAATGTCGTTGTAGACTGCTACCACCTTGGTGGCTTGACCATTGAAGAGGTCATTGATTTCAGGAGGAATATCGAACCTACTGTTTTGGAACTTGCCTGTGAAAGGCATGAAAAATCAGATCTTGAAATTCTTAAAACAAATTTAGATACATGCAAAAACAGGTTGAACAATGGGGATGTGGACCGAGAAAATCAAGTTGATTTTCACAGGTTGATTGCCATTGCCAGTCACAATCGTCTGCTGGTGTCATCAATGAGCGCTGCTATAAAAATTTCTCGGGAATTTACTTCAAAATTAGAATTTCCGTTTAATGAAGCCAAAGAAGATTATGAATATAACGTTGAATTTTTTGAATGCATTAAAAATAGAAGCGCCGATCACGCGCGCAGGCTTATGGCAAAACATTTTGAACGATCTAAACTGCTTGTGGAAAGATATAAAACCCTTAATCAATTACTAAGACCATAATTTCGGGATTATAAAAATGGCAAAGCGATATAAAAACTGCACCATTATTACTGGAACAGGTAAGGTGATAGACTCAGGCTGGCTGCAGGTTAAAAATGGGACAATTGCAGCCCTTGGTTTAATGGCCGAGATAAAATCAGATTATTCTGGAGATGATATTGATCTCAACGGGATGACCGTCATGCCGGGGATGATTGACTGTCATCTTCATCTTGTGATGGACGGGTCACCTGACCCCACACTTCCCCTCATGGGTATGGATGACAGCACGGCGACCATCATTATGATTAACAATGCCTGGAAAACATTGAATGCAGGTTTTACAACTGTTCGTGATTTAGGCTGTTTGAATCATGTTGGACTGAAGGTAAGGGATGCCATTAACAATGGCTTGGTAAAAGGTCCGAGAATCCTGTGTGCTGGACAGATGATCTGTATGACAGGTGGACATGGTTGGCAAATAGGCATTGAAGCGGATGGCCCAAACGAAGTCCGGAAAGCGGTGCGCAAACAGCTCAAAGCAGGTGTGGACGTTGTAAAACTGATGGCCACAGGCGGTATTTGTACAAAAGGAGTAGAGCCCGGACAGACACAATACAGCCTGGAAGAAATGACCGCAGGCGTTGAAGAGGCCCATAAAGCAGGCATTTCTACTGCTGCTCACGCCCAGGGGTTGAATGGCGTCAAAATCGCGCTTCATGCTGGAATTGATACCATTGAACACGGTATGAACCTGGATGATGAGGCTATCAATTTAATGCTCCAGAACGATGTGTCACTGATTCCAACATTGTCTGCCGGAGCTCATATCATCAGCAATGGCCTTCAAGCAGGTATCCCATCTTATATCGTTGAAAAGTCTATCCGCCACCGTGAAGAGCGTATCAAAAGCTGTATAAATGCATTTAAGGCTGGTGTTTCTATTGCTATGGGTACGGATGCGGGCACCCCGTTTAACCTTCATGGGAACAATGCGTTTGAATTATCAGAACTTTATGCAACCGGGATGACACCCCACGAAATAATTATTTCAGCCACGGCAGCCGCAGCAAAAGCACTAAAAATTAGTGATATAACCGGGACAATCGAAATCGGTAAACAGTCAGATTTGCTAATATTAAAAACGAATCCGTTGAAGGATATCAAGGTACTCCAGCAAAGACAAACTATTGCGGATATCCATATTGCAGGAAGAAGTATATTTGCTGAAAATAATTTTCAAATGGCTCTGGAATCAAACATATGAAAGCTTATATTATCAGGCGTTTATTTCAAGCAATAGCGGTCTGTCTTGCCATCTCTATGATTTCATTTTTTTTGCTTTTTTTAAATTCAGATCCGGCTTTACTGCTGCTTCCCCCAGAGGCAGAAATTGGAGATATTGAAATATTTAAAAAATCCATGGGCCTTGATCGTCCGGTTTTGATTCAATATTTGACTTTTTTGAAAAAAGTCTTGCTGCATGGTGATTTCGGGAATTCTTTTGTATCAAAAATTCCTGCTTTAGACCTTATGATAGAGAGAATTCCTGCCACATTGAAACTGTCCCTGTTAGCGGTTCTACTTGCTAACGCACTTGCTATACCTATGGGGATGATTTCTGCTGTTAAACGCTATACTTTAGTTGACAACCTGATTACTTTTTTTGCACTGGTCGGCCAGGCAATGCCGTTATACTGGTTTGGCATCATGCTTATCATTATTTTTGGTGTTTTCCTGGGATGGCTTCCTATTTCCGGCAGCGATAGCTTTGTTCATATGATTCTGCCATCCATTACCCTGGGTGCCTGGCTCCTTCCGGTAAACATGAGGCTTGTGCGATCCGGAATGCTTGATGTACTGAATCAGGATTACATCCGTACTGCACGGGCCAAAGGACTTTTTGAAAAAACAGTGATGATCAAGCATGCTTTTAAAAATGCGATGATTCCCATGGTCACGGTTACCGGTATGCAGTTGAGCCTCCTTCTAGGTGGCGCTGTTGTGACAGAAACTGTTTTTGCCTGGCCCGGACTTGGCCGGCTTGCCGTGGAATCCATCCGTATGGGAGATTATCCTGTTGTACAGGCAATTGTAGTATTTTTCGCACTGTGTGTTGTGATTGGAAATCTTTTAGCTGATATTTTGACCGCGTTTATCGATCCGAGAATCCGCCTGGAGTAAATTATGAGTTATGAAACAATTATGACAGTGCCCCATATAAATCAGAAAAAGCCATCCTCATTGTTTAAAATACTTCGAAAAATGTGGGACCTTAAACTTGGTATGATTGGTGGGGTTATTATTGCGGGAATGCTGATTTGTGCAGTTGGAGCCCAACTTATTGCACCATTTGACCCTTATGAACAAGATATCATGGAGCGACTTTTACCTCCGTCTTTCCTTGAAGGAGGATCAGCCAAACACCTGCTGGGGACAGACAGCGTTGGAAGGGACACTTTAAGCCGGATCATTTACGGTACGAGAATTTCTTTAATTGTCGGTATTTCTGCTGTTCTTATCCAGGTGGTTATTGGTGTATTCCTGGGTCTGTTCGCCGGGTATTATGGTGGTAAAACCGATTCTGCCATTTCCTTTATGGTCAATGTGATGATGGGATTCCCTTTCATATTGCTCGCCATGTCTCTGGTCGCAGTTATTGGTCCTTCATTACAGAATATTATTTTTGCCTTAGGTATTACCGGATGGCCGGTTTTTACAAGAGTAACAAGGGTAGAGACAATCAAACTCAAAGAAAGTGAGTTTGTTTTATGTGCAAAAACACTTGCTTTCAGCACAATGCGGATTTTATTGAAGCACATTCTTCCTAATATACTGCCTTCCATTCTCGTGCTGGGCACGGTTGAGATCGCCCGGGCCATTATCCGGGAATCTCTTTTGAGCTTTTTAGGGTTAGGTATCCAACCCCCAACACCTTCCTGGGGTATGATGCTTGCTGAGGGCAGAGATTATATGCTTTCCGAATGGTGGCTGGCAGCATTGCCGGGATTTGCTATTTTCTTGAGTGCATTGGGAATAAATCTTTTGGGCGATGCCATAAGGGATATTGTTGATCCCCACATGAGGAAAAGCTGAAAATGATACACAATCATACTGATTCTATCCTGGAGGTCCGTGGATTAAAAAAATATTTTCCAATTAAAACAGGTGTGCTGAAAAAAACAACCGGATTTGTCAAAGCAGTGGACGACATCAGCTTTATACTGCGCAGAGGTGAGACCCTCGGGGTTGTCGGAGAGTCCGGATGTGGCAAATCAACCGTTGCACGCTGTCTGATGAAATTATACGACATCACTGAAGGGGCTATTTATTTTAATGGAAAAAATATAGCAAATTTCACCGATTCGAAATTGCTTGATTACAGAATGATGGTTCAGATGATTTTTCAGGACCCCTATGCTTCTTTAAATCCCAGAATGAGGGTTAAAGACATCATTGGTGAAGCTATTCGGGTTCACGGGCTTTCAAAAAACAGGTCATGGAAGGAAGATGTCAAGGATCTGCTTAATAATGTCGGGCTCAGAGAAAGCCATATGGCCAGGTATCCACATGAGTTTTCAGGGGGCCAGCGTCAAAGGATAGGCATCGCTAGAGCACTTGCCATGAAGCCGAAATTAATTATTGCGGATGAGCCTGTCTCTGCTCTGGATGTCTCTATCCAGGCACAGATAATAAATCTGCTTGACCGATTAAAGGCTGATTTTGGACTATCATATTTGATTATTGCTCATGACCTGGCGGTGGTTGAACACATATCGGATCGTATTATTGTTATGTACCTTGGAAACATCATGGAGACTGCATCAGACAAAGATTTATATAACCAACCGGCCCATCCCTATACCAGGGCCTTGCTCAATGCTATCCCGGATGTTGGGGGGAAAAAAAAGGGAAATCGACGGATGCTCTTGAAAGGTGATGTACCGAGTCCGATCAATCCTCCGAGCGGATGTTGTTTTCACACCCGTTGCCCAGATATGTTTTCTCTATGCAGTCGGGAAAAACCCAAGATGGTGGAAATCTCAAAAAATCATTGGGTCAGTTGCTTAAAATATAAAAGGTAAATCAATATGAATGATAATTTCCTGCTCAACATTGAAAACCTTCATACAGAATTTTCAACACCAGAAGGAAAAGTCAAAGCGGTTGATGGCCTGTCATTCAATATTTCAAAGGGTCAAACGATAGGCATCCTTGGAGAGTCGGGATGCGGAAAGTCTGTGACCGCACTGAGTATCCTTGGCCTGTTAAGCCAGCCTACAGGGAAAATTACGCAAGGTCGTATAAATTTTAATGGTGTAGACCTTTGTTGTCTGCCGAATAAAAAAATGCGTACCATAAGGGGGAATCAGATTTCTATGATTTTTCAGGAACCCATGACCTCCCTGAATCCTGTTTATACAGTCGGCAACCAGATATCAGAAGTTTTTCTCACGCATCAGAGGACAGCTAAAAGATTGGCAGTTGAACAGGCTGTAAATATGCTTGAAAAAGTGGGTATCCCTTCCCCTGAAAAAAGGGTAAATGAATATCCCCATCAACTTTCCGGAGGAATGAGACAGCGTGTTATGATCGCCATGGCACTTGCCTGCCGCCCCCGGCTTTTAATCGCTGATGAGCCCACAACAGCCTTGGATGTTACGATTCAAGCCCAAATATTGGATTTAATGATGGTATTGCAGGAAGAGTATGGTATGGCTCTAATGATGATTACCCATGACCTGGGCGTGATTTCTGAAGTCAGTGACCATGTCTTGGTCATGTACGCCGGCCAAGTCATGGAGTATGCGTCGGCAGACATCATCTTTGAAACCCCCCTTCATCCTTATACCAAAGGTATTTTACGATCGGTTCCCCGACTGGGGAAAAAGTTCACGGAAGGGAAAAAGCCTCTTTATGAAATACCAGGTATGGTGCCCAGCCTGCATCATCTTCCGGACGGCTGCCTTTTTGAACCAAGATGCACGGTTTCAAAGCCGGTATGTAAAAAGGAAAAACCCCCTTTATTCATCCTGAAAAACAAAGTGAAATGTCGCTGTTGGCTGTTAAATGAAACAGCATCAGTGGCCAAATTATAAATATTATAAAAGGAGATGAAGCCATGAAAAGTGCCAAGACAATAGGGTGTTACATGATGTTTGTTTTTTTCTGGTGTTTGTTAGCGTGCCCTGCTTTTGCTGCAAAAAATGATAAATTGATATGGGCAATCAGCAGTAAAATTCCTACCATGGATATTTATGCGACAACCTCTTTAAATTTGACAAATATTTATCACATGGTTTCTGACTCTCTTGTTGAAAGAGATCTTAAGGACCTCTCCATTAAACCAGGGCTTGCGAAATCCTGGAAACGGATCGATGACACTACCTGGGAATTTGAACTTCAACCTAATATCAAATATCATAATGGTAATTTACTTACTTCTGAAGCCATACGGTATACTATCATGGATCGAATTTTAAACCCGGACATGAAAGCCAAGCTTAGAAGTGCATATAAATTCATTAAAGAGGTCGAAATCGTAGATGATCTTCATTTCAAAATTCACACAACAGGGCCCTATCCTCTCGTACTGGAAAGGTTCTGTACTTTTTTCCCATATGATCCTGGATTCTGCAAAAAAAATGGGGAAGATCAGGTCGCCCAGTTCGCTATGGGAACAGGCCCCTATAAAATGGTTAAATGGGAGAAGGGATCAAAGCTTATTTTATCAGCCAATGAAAATTATTGGGTTGACGGGCTTCCAAAGATTAAACAGATCACTATCCGCGTCATTCCGGAACAATCCACCAGAATTGCAGAGTTGATTTCAGGGAATGTACACCTGATATCAAAACTCGATCCGGACAAAGTCGCCATAGTGGACAAAAACTCAAAAACAAAAGTTTTGGAAACCCCGTCCCACCGGATAAATTTTTGGCAGTTTGATTCCATGGGTCGTGCTGGTAAAAGCCCTGTTCAAGACAAACGGGTCCGTCAGGCTATCTGGCATGCCATTGATCGTCAAGCCATTATTGAAACCATGTTCAAGGGACATGCAAAAATGATTGATACCCCCTTAAGCCCTTTTGATTTCGGGTTCTCACCGGACATTAAGGGGTTGGCCTATGATCCTGTGAAGGCAAAAGAACTGTTAAAAGATGCTGGATACAGCAATGGTTTCGATCTTGATGTTATGTATTATTATCCGATACAGCACCAATTTAACACGGCTGCTATGGGATACCTCCAAAAGGTAGGTATCAATCTTCGTTTAAAGGATTCCCGTGGAAATATCGGGCAGGCCATTCAAGCTCGAGATGGTGGAAAAGCAAAAGATATCGGTAATTTTGGATGGGCAAGTTACATGCTGCTCGATGCAGATGGCACGCTCCCGATCTGGTTTGGTGAAGGATCAAAAAAGAACTATACAGGAGATAAAGAGATTGAGGCCTGGTTGACGGAAGCTCGATTCTCATTTGATAGTGAAAGACGAAAGGAACTGTACTTTAAAGCTCAGAAAAAAATTATTGAAAATGTATATTGGATGCCCATAAACACCGTTAATTCAATCTATGGTGCCAGTAAAAATTTAAAACTTGTTTTACCGATTAATGAAACGTTATTGTTGAAAACAGCTGAATGGATGTAATAATTTGCAAATCAATATGGACAGGATGATGTATTCTTTTTTATTGCATCATCCTGTTGTAAAGGTGAATCAATGATTATCGACCGGGTAGACATCATACATATTCAAATTCCCTTGAATATTCCATATGAGACCAGCTATCAAAAAAATATTTGCCTGGATAAAATAATCCTTAAGGTTTTTACTAAAGATGCTGTTGTTTTCAGCGAATGCGTCTGCAAAGATATCCCGTTATCTACCTATGAAACGCCGGGAACAGTCCGGACTATTTTGAAAAATTTTATACTCCCGGCCATCCTGGGGAAAAAGATTGAAGACCCTGAAGATTTCTGGAAATATGCAGGGCATTTCAAAGGACACAACATGGCCAAGGCTGGTGTGGAAAACGCTGTATGGGCCTTGGTATCTCTTAGGGAAGGGATTTCGATTGCCAGAATGTTGGGTGGAACAAAGCGTAAAATTCCTGTGGGACACGGTGTCGGAATCCAACAGTCAGTTGGAAAACTCTTTGATGTTATAGAAGAATACCTTGAATTTGGTTTCAGCAGAATTAAATTAAAAATCAGTCATGGCTGGGATATTTCAATCCTGGAGCAAGTGCGGACAAAATATCCCGACTTGCAACTGATGGTAGATGCAAACACTGATTATAGATGGCCTGACGACCAAGAAATATTGAAAGCGCTTGATTCTTTTGATCTAACAATGATCGAGCAGCCATTGGTCTGGGAAGATTTGTTTTATCACGCAGCCCTTCAGGAGGCCATTAATACACCAGTGTGTCTTGATGAATCCATCTTAAGCCCGTACACTGCTCAAATGGCAGCTTTAATGAAATCATGCCGAATAATAAACATCAAACAGGGTCGCGTTGGCGGTCTTCTGCCGTCATTGAAGATCCATCATATTTCTTCTGAAAACGGCATGGGATGCTGGGTGGGACAGATGATTGAAACAGGGCTGGCTTTGACATACGGATTAGCCGTGGCTAGTCTTAAGAATTGCATCTATCACAACGATTTGATTCCGACGCAGTATTATCTTGCCGATGATATCATTATTCCGGAAATGGTTTTAAATTCAGACAGTACAGTTAATGTCCCGGACAAACCAGGCATGGGGGTTTTAGTTGATGAAGTAAAACTGGATCGATATACCATTTCCAAAGACATCATCAGATTTTAAACAAAAGGATCTATTCCTTGCGATAGAATTGTACATTGCAACTGTAGTGTTGAATATGTATAAGCTTGGCTGGAAGAATTAATATTGTGAATTCTTGCAAGTTTTCCTGGGGATTGAGCACCCTATAGGTCAAGTTTCGTTCAGGTCATGTAAAAAAATAAGGGGGTATCGGATAATTTTCAATCCCCCTTCAAAAAATTACCACCAAAGGCTTGAAATGCCAGTACTCACCAGTCTTTGGTAGGAATACTGAGACAGGTCATAGACAGATTGCTCTCCTCTTAGAGAGTCAATATTTTACTACCCCTCATGCGAAAAATAATGTTAATAGGTGTGCTTAAGTCTTGCTAATTTTTTTACATCTTTAACCAGTTTAAAAATGAAGTCATGTGGAAAAATTTCATTCAATCTGACATCTTCTGTAATATTATAAAGTCTATCCTCCGAGCACTCCGTCTATATTCAAAATACCAATAAGCTGCCCTTTGTTTTTTAGAACACCTTGAAAAAATTTTCCTTTGATGTGTCCCATATTCGACGGGGGTAATTCTATGACACTGTTATCTGCCAGCACGACGTCACCGATAGAGTCAGCAATCAAGCCTATATATTCACCTTTAGAATCAACAATAATAATTCTGTTCCCCTTATCATTTCTATCATTGGACAATCCAAGGATCTTGTCAGTATTTAATACTGTAACAATCCGTCCCCTCAAATTCATGACGCCTGCTATATGGTCAGATGATTGCGGGACTTTTGTAATTTCAAACTCTTTGTTTATTTCCTGGATATCTAAAATATTTATTCCCAAAACAGCATCCCCAATATGAAATGTAGAAATTTCAACATTTCCAGTTGGCTTCTTATTTTTGTTTTTAATCATGCTACAAAATCCTCTCTAAAAAAGATTCAGCCATTTCCAAGATATCCAATACAAGCGTCGTATGCCCATTAATGCTCATGGTTCCTCTAACGCCGGTCTTTTCAAAACTCCTGGTATCGATGTCCAAATGTACTTCAAGGATGTCCACAGGTGGTGTCACCATAAGTCCGAACTCCTTATCATTCACACTAAAAACGACGACTTCCTGCAACTCTCTTTCAGGCAGTGATTCCACATCAAAGATTTGAGACATTTGATAAAGAGGGAGCGCTCCTCCCCGGTATTGAATAACATTCCTGCCTCCAATATATTCGATGCTTGTGGTTGAGAAACGTTCAATTCTTTGGACATATTCAAAAGAAGCTGCAAAATATTCAGTTTCTAAATTTTTAAATACAACGACTGATTCCTTTAGCTTTTCAGACGTTTGGCCTTGCTGCAGCTTATCTGAAAGCTGGTTCGATTCTGATACAGTTGATAGTCCTGACATTTGGGCCAAATTAAGAATATCAAGAATCAATGATACCTTACCGTCTCCCATGATGGTCGCCCCGGCATAAGTCTGACAATCTTTTAAATGACGTCCAATGGGTTTTACTACAATTTCCTCCGAATCATGAAAACGGTCAACAACAAGTCCATACTTGTAATTGCCCGCAGATACAACCGCTATATTTGTAGCGCTTGATTTATGCTGCCGCCTGTCCGATTTATCCCTTTCCAGCAGTTTTAGAGCGTCATCTGGTTTTTCATTCTGGACCACGCTGCCGTCTGAATCATATTTTGGGGAACGTCGGTCCGCCAGGTTTATTCTTCGTTCAGGCATAGTCTCCCCGTTTTCAGGGCTGAGATACATTCTTGGGATATCCAGCAGCGCTGAAAGATCGAGCAGTGGCAGCAGCTCACCGCGAAGTCTTATGACTTCAGCATCCCCCACTTTTTCAATTTTGTCCTTCACTTCCGCCGCAGGGATTCTTAAAAGTTCGCTCAAATTAGTTTGCGGGATTGCAAATTTTTCATTCCCGATAGAAGTCATCTGACTGGGAATGATCGCCAAAGTCAACGGGAGTTTAATAATGAGATCACACCCTGCATCCCCTATAGGTTCAACGTCAACAACCCCACCTAACCCTTCGATTACTTCAGCTGCCTTGTCAGGGATGTCATCCGATAATATCCTGCTTGTTCCAGCCGACACCACAATATTCACGTGCCCTGCATCTTGAAAAGCCTTCAGTGTAATTTCGTTTTTATTTGTTTTTCCGTCGTCAATAAAAACTTCAACAAGGTCTTCCAGAGGTTTATGCATGGTTTCAAGGATAGTCCTGTCAAGTTCAACATCCTTTCCACTATTATTATGGGTTACCCATCCCCGAAATTTCTGTAATATTTTTCCAAATAATCCTTCAACAGACTGCATCCGTGTCCTCATGATCACATCCTGAATCTCAGAAGTAATCAGATCTATTCTCTGTCCGGATACCGAGATCGTGTCCATATTGGTATTATTGATCCCCTGGAGGAGTTGATTGCGGCCAAGTACAAGTTCTCCGGCAAGGGACATCAAAGTGTCCAATAATTTGAGACTGACTTGAACAGACGTTTCAGTATTTTTAGATTTTTCTTCCATCATTTGTCTCCTGCAATTGCTTTAATCAGCAACGGCATGTTTATTTTAGGGTGGCCTGCTGGTTACGAAACAGCAGGCCTTGATCACCTTTAAACTTTAAACCTGCCCACCATCTCATTAAGATTTTCAGCCAATTTAGACAATTCCAGAGCACTTTCATTGATCTGTACGCTGCCGGTTTTTATCTCTTCTGCAGACTGGCTAACCTTGTGCACATCCTCTGTCACTTCACCTGCTACTGCGGAAGTCTGATTAACGTTCTCATTGACTTCCTGGACCCCTTGAGCCGCCTGGCTGACGTTATTGGAGATCTCCTGGGTGGTCACTGACTGTTCTTCAATGGCTGTGGCAACTGATGTTACAATAGAGTTAATCTCGTCGATGATTTCAACAATAGACTTTATTGCCTCTACTGACTCTGTAGTTGTTGTCTGTACCTCACCGATTTTAAGCCCTATCTCATCAGTGGCTTCTGCCGTCTGCTTTGCAAGTGCTTTGATTTCACCGGCCACTACGGCAAACCCTTTACCGGCTTCTCCCGCTCTTGCGGCTTCTATGGTAGCGTTCAGTGCAAGAAGGTTCGTCTGTTCAGAGATATCAGCAATTGATTCTGTGACTTTGCTGATCGCCATGGCGGCCCGGCCTAAATCATCAACTTTTTTGGAAATTTGTTCCGCTTTGGCCACGGCATCAGATGTCGTCTGGCTTCCTTTAGCTGTATTTGCGGCGATTTCATTAATTGTAGCTGACATTTCTTCTGCTGCAGATACAATCATCTGAAGGTTAGCGGTTGTTTGTTCGGTGGCAGCAGCCACACTGTTCATGGCAGTTGCCATCTCTTCGGCTGCCGACGAAACATTATTGGCTTTCTCAGATGATTGCTCGGCTCCGGCTGACACTTGCTGGGATACTGCTGACAATTCAGTTGAAGAAGAGGTGAGTGTCTGGACCCCTCCAGAAATATCTTTAAACATGGTTTTCAAATTATCCGACATCTTTTTCATGTTGGCATACACGCCGGTTATCTGTTTCCCTTGTGATTCGAATTCAAAGGTCAGGTCTCCTGCAGCAATCAGATCGGCAACTTTGGCAATTTCCGAAGGATCGTGCCCTAAAAGTGCCATTATCCCTCTAACAAAAAATAATACCGCCAATACAGTAAGAACGAGGAATATACATCCGGCCAGAAGTACAACGTTTCTAATCG
Source organism: uncultured Desulfobacula sp. (assembly GCA_963674905.2). GTDB lineage: Bacteria > Desulfobacterota > Desulfobacteria > Desulfobacterales > Desulfobacteraceae > Desulfobacula. The sequence goes on from CAXXXR010000001.1 coordinate 177,100, forward strand.
AAACAACAGGTGCCATAAATTCCGATTCATCCTGAGTGACGACGAGGCTCCAGCCTGTAGAAGCTACAGGAGCGAATCCTGCAATTTTATCAGTCCCTTTAAAGTGATATTTTTCAACTCCGGATTCCTGGGCCAGTGCTCTGCGTGAAATTTCCTCCATGCCCTGAAGTTTTGACACATTAAGATCGAATATGTAGTCCTTTACCGGATGTGCAATGAAAAGTCCGTCTTTTGCCACCATAAAAGGATAACCCGTTTCACCAATTTTGACCTGAGTGATTTTGTCTGACAATGCCGTCAGCTTTACCACTGAGCCCAATATGCCGGCAAATGTATTAGAATCGGATTTTAAAGGAACGGCAATAACAACAATAGGTTTTCCACTTGTCAGAGATATAACCGGATCACTTATAACTACGTTACCGGATTTAGCTGACTGAAAGTATTCTCTATTCTCTATACTCACTTTTTGCTGTCTGAATTTGCCACCAAAACTATCGGCAACAACCCGTCCTGTTGAGTCAGCTAAAAAAAAGGAGTCGTAATTTTTTCCAATTTTTCGATAAATATCCGATAAATATGAATCCAAACCGGATATTTCATCAGCTGCATTTTGAATACTTTCGCTTGTTATTTTTTGAATCATTTTCTGAATAAGAGGTTCGGATGCCATTGTCAATGCCTTTTCTATTTCCTGCTCCATTGAATGGTTGACCATAGTTGCAAGATTTTGTGCAGCAAGTTTTGCCTGGCCCTGGGAAACTGAAACAAGTGCTGTTGATGATTTGTTTATTGCAAAGAAGCCAACGACTATCAGTGGCAGGATGGCCGCGACAACGCCGCCGATTATTAATTTTGATTTTAAGGTCATGGTTTTCATTATATATTCTCCTTGTTTGATTTTATCTCAAAGACTCTTCTTTATATGCATATCGTACAATAGCAGGATGTGTGCCAGACATTACCAATTTGTATAAATCTAATGATAACAGATCGTTGTATGAATTTTGTTTGAAGGTTTAGGATCGGATTCAACTCAAATTCTTGGAAGCAAGAACACATTCATTCTCGTTTTCAAGAACAAGAGATCTTGAATTTAAAATGAAGAGACTTCTGGAATTTTGAACAGATTGAATGACTGGTTTTGTTTTTGTTGTATTCGTTTCAGGACGGAAATAATATCCATGGAGTTGTAGTCGGAAAACATCGTGCAAGTGGGTTCTAATAAAATTAATGGTTCCCTGATTCCAGTGAAGTTTTTATGAACGACCAATATCAATTTCATAGTTTCGAACAAAGGCTTTAAAGAAAGAAGAGCGTTAGCATTTTCTGAATTGTCCAGCAAAGCTATCAGTACTGAATAATTGTTTAAAGGTCTGCATAGTTTTTCATTCAACTGTTGTTGTGATTCCGTCAATATGATTTGAACTTCCGGCATTTGTTCCTCAACCAGATCTTTAAGACAGAATATGGTTTCACTCTTGTGATATGCATGTAAAATAATTTTCATTGGTAGCGATTTCCTTTTCTAGAATTAATTTGCACCCGCAAAAACTTGAAATCTAAAATATAATCCCGATCAAAACTATCTATTTTTTTCAAGAAGCGTTCCTATTTCAGTGAGCAGATCAATGGTTTGCAAGGGTTTCATCATATATCTATTTGCCCCAATTTTATGGGCAATGGTTTCATCCATAAGATTACTGAAACCTGAACAGATGATGACCGGGACTGTTTTGTTCAGACTTCTGATTACCGCTATTAAATCGGAACCGGATTTCTCCGGCATTGTCATATCAGTCACCACAAGATCAAACCGTTTCGGATCAGCCTTGAATGTTTCAATTGCATCCAGTCCGTCACTGAAAACCATGACTTTATACCCATGCCTTTCCAAAAAATCTTTACAGGACTCCCTGATTGCTTTTTCATCATCGACCAGCATGATGGTTTCACTGCCATTCAGGTTAGGCTTCTGTTCATTATAAGGTTTGATTTTTCGGCTCTGCCTTTCAACAATGGGGAAATATAAACTAAACTCGGTACCTGCGCCTATGGCACTCGTTACATCCAGAAATCCTTCGTGTTCATCTACAACTGCCTGCACGATAGACAATCCAAGTCCTGTTCCGTGCCCGACTTTTTTTGTTGTAAAATAGGGCTCAAATGCTTTTTTCAGGGTTTCGGCATCCATTCCGCAACCGGTATCCTTGATTGTCATAGCCAGATATTTTCCTGGCGTCATCTTCTTGTTTTTAATCCACTTGGCTTCTGACAGATTGACATCTTCCAGCGAGACCGTCAGTGTTCCGCCTGATTTTTCCATGGCATGATAAGCATTGGTGCAAAGGTTCATCACAACCTGATGAATTTTTGTCGGATCGGCTGAAATCAATGACCGGGAATTCAGCTTGTTTTGAATTTTTATATTTACCGGGATTGACGACCGAATGAGTTTAAGCGCTTCGTTGATTTCCAGATAAACGCATAACGGGAGTTTTTTGTATTCAGTCTGCCTGCTGAATGTCAGTATCTGTTGGACAAGGTCAGTGGCTCTTCTTGAGGCGTCCACGATGTTAGAGAGGCAGTCAAGGGCTTTTTCCGGATTTTTTATATTGATTTGAACCATCTGACTGTATCCGAATATTCCTGACAGGATATTATTAAAATCATGGGCAATGCCGCCAGCCAACGTTCCAATCGCCTGCATCTTCTGGGACTGGTAGAGTTGGTTTTCAATATCTTTTTGCTGGGTGATATCTCTGCGGATCGAAACAAATGCAGATATATTATTTTTTGAATCCGTGATTGGCGTGATGGTTGTATCATGGAGAATAATGCTGCCATCTTTCTTTTTGTTCTTCAGCACACCCTTCCAGGTGTTATTCTTCAGTATGGTTCCCCACAACGCCTTGTAATATGATCGTTCATGGAGACCGCTTTTTAAAACAGCGGGTGTTCCCCCGATGACCTCAACTGAAGAATAACCAGTGTTAAGTTCAAAAGAGGGGTTGACATATTGAATGATTCCCTTAGGAGAGGTGATAAGAACTTCTTCATCTGCCTGCTCAATGACTTTGGCAAACTGCAATAATTTTTCTTCCCTTGCTTTCTTCTCGGTGATATCTTCAAAAGCACCGTCTATATATAGAATATTTCCGATTTTATCTTCTACTGCACGGGCAGAAATCGACACCCAGGCGAGCTGGCCGTCTCCTTTCTTTATTTGGCATTCGAACCCGTTGATTTCTTTTCCTTGTATGGTTTTGCGGATCATTTCCTGCCGGTCAACAGGATTCATATAAAAATCTTCCCCGTTATACTGGCGGATGTCTTTATCCGCTGGGATGTTCAGCAAATTTAAAAGAAATCTATTATACTCAATAATAGTGCCATCAACATTTATCCTGAAAAAACCGACCGGAATATTATCGTTCATCGATCGGTATTTTTGTTCACTTTCACGGAGGAGTTGTTCTGTTTTTCTGTGCTCATCTATTTCTTCTTCAAGTTTTTTATTTGATTTAATCAGTTCATTCTGACGATTTTCAATTTTCACCGACATTTTCTGGATATTGTCGAAGACGCCTTTAAGCTCCGAGTAAACATCAGTTGCTCTGTTAAAATCATAGTTGCCTTCAGCGATTGCTCTAATCTGTACTGAAAAATCCGACAATGGTTTTTGAAGAAAACGATTGACACAGAAAGCAACGGCCAGAATGATCCCGATGATGACCATCAGCGTGTTGAGCAGACCTGTGATGATCCATTGTTTCTGTTGCCGGAAGAAACCATCATCTGACAGATACAATTCGAAAGTCCCCACAACCCGACCACGAAAACTGATATCATGAATCTGACTGGAATTAAGATACATTCCAGGTGTCCCCTCCAGAAAAATCTGTTTACCTTTGCCATCTTTAATAGACAAAAACGATATTCTTTGGACTTCCATCATTGTTTGCCCGATCTTTTTAACAGCCATCGAATCAAAGTTCCACAACGGTAGTTGAAGACTTGAAGTTAAAAAAGCAACATACTGGGCCTTTTTCTGCTCATTGTGATTTTGGTAATTTCTGGACGTAGTGAAAAAAAATGCTGACAATGAGGCTCCGGAAATCAACACTACCGACAGAACGATTATCATTGTCATGTTTTTGGCCAATGACGGCCCTTTGTTTCCCTTTGTATGATATTGTTCTCGAAAAGATTTCATGGTTATCATTTCCAATCATTTATCCCATATTTTGTAAGGATTTTTTCAAGCTCTCCTGAGGACCTGAGCTTCTTTATTCCCTGACTCAATATCTCTGCATAGTCTTTAGATTTGGGATGTTTTGGTGAAAAAGCGATATAGATGTCTGACGGCTCGGTGCCATATCCAGCAAGTGTGATCTGATTGGTGAGGCCCATCTTTCTTGCCACATTGATAATAACCGCCTCGTTATCAACAATCGCATCAATCCGCCCGTCTATTAACTTCATGAGATTTCTTTGAAGCGGATTCTGGCCCGTGATGATTTGTACTTTGTCCAGATTGTCCTGATTAATCTTGATGTAATCAAGCAGCCACTGACGGTAATCATAGCCAGCAATGACACCCAGTGATACCGCTTCAATATCGGATTGGTCTCTATAGCGCCATTGTGAATCTGCCCGAACATAAAAAGCAATGTAATTACGGGAAAACTCTTCAGATGGAAACACAAAATCGGGAGCATCTGTTCTTGAAGCGCCGATAAGTCCATTGCGGTGTCCTTCCCGTACCATTTCAACAGCCCGTTTCCAGGAAATCGTTTCGTATGTGACCCGCATTCCATTTTTCTCAAACACAGTTCTTGCCACATCGACTATAAAACCTTCGTTTTCAGAATTGGGGACGCCATTAAAAGGCGGCCATTCATCAGCAACCAGAGATATGGTCTCTGCTTTTGAAATAGTTGAAAGAACTGTCATAGTCAGAAAAACGATAAAACTAATTTTCCGTATCAGCTTATACATAATTTCATCCATTTTAAAAAATCGTAATAATTAATTGCCACAGATCATCGTTTATAAAAAATTTCATTGCAATCCGTGCAGATCGTATGGGTGAAATCCGCATTTGTATGCTCCCGGACATAAGCTTCCAGGGGCCACCATTTATTTTTTTCATCACGTATTCTTTTACAGCCAGCACAGATCGGTAAAAGCCCGGTAAGGATCTTGTTTTCTTTTAAAAGCCGTTCGTTTTCAGCAGCCATTTTTCCTAACCTGACAATGGTATCTTCTTTTTCCTGTTCGGCTTTCTTTCGCTCCGTAATATCTTTTGATACGCCGATCAGCTTTAATTCTCCTTCTGGCTGTTGAAAAAGCTTTGCTTTGATTTCTACCCAGTATGGACGGCCTGTTTCATGAATCATTTCCAGTTCCATTGTTTGAATTTTTTTTGGAAATGTTTCAAACTGTGAAACTTCTTCAGATAAAATTTTGAATGCCAATCTAAACGTACCCTGAGACATATTTTTCTGAACAGACCGGCCGATATAATCTTCAGCACTGTATCCACTTATATTTCTAATTGATTCACTTATATATTCATATGTTAGGGTTTTAACATCCACCGACCAGACGGCATCTGCCAGATCTTTGGAAAGAATGGCATGTATTGTTTCTAATTCTATTACTTTATTGACTGCTGTACTCATAAAACGGAACCTCTTTCTATGTTATTTAATCTTGATAAACCCGAAAACGGTTTATCAAATTTTTTTAATCTCCAATAAATTTTAACCATAGCATCTAAAAAATATGCTCAATCAGGAGAATAGCATGAAATATGCCAATGTAGCATGATTTCAATTTTATTTATAAAATTAGGCGGTTATGGTTTTTTGAAGTCTAAAAGAAGAGAGGAGAAACATTAAGATTCTTGTAAACAAGAATTAAAATCATTCCAGTTTATAAGAATAGATGACTGAAATTAGATTGTATTTTTAGGAATACTGTTTTTTAATTGGAACCGAATCCAGGCAGGTTGTGTTTGTTCAATAAGGCATATAGTCTGGCTTGGGATATGCCGGATAATCGACACGCTGCTTTTCTGTCGCCATCTGCTTTTTCAAGAAGGTGTTTGAGATAGTCCCTTTCGAGCTTTTCCCGGCACGCATTGAGGGAAGGAAATTCCTTGTCAAATTCTAAAGACCCGTCGACCATCTGGAGGGTATTCTCCTGCACAGGCGGTTCAAACGCCAGTTTTGAAATCCTGTAATCCGGCGGGAGATGTTTTGATACCAGCGTCGGATCATTACTCGCCGAGGCAAGGGCATAATCCAGAACATTTAAAAGCTCTCTAATGTTTCCGGGCCAATTGTTTGACGACAGCGTTTCAAGGAATTCGTCCGATACGGCTTTAGCTTCAAGTTTGTATCTTTTTGACAGTTCGTGAATTTTTTTCAAAACAATCTCTTCAATATCTTTTCCCCTGTCACGCAGGGGCGGCAGATGGATTTCCATGGCCCGTATCCGATAAAGAAAATCCTCCCTGAATTGCTTTTCTTTTACCAATTGATCTAAAGAAAGATTGGTCGCAGAAATTAGGCGGATATCTACTTTTATCTCTTTTCGTCCCCCGATGGGTCGCACAACCCTTTCCTGGAGTGTTCTTAGCAGTGCTTTTTGCATAGACAATGGCAGATCTCCAACTTCATCCAGCATCAATGTACCACCGTCCGCCTGTATGATAAGGCCGTCCTGTTTATGAGTGGCCCCTGTGAAAGCTCCTTTCTCATGCCCGAAGAGTGTGCTTTCAATCAAAGTCTCTGTAAGAGATCCGCAATCTACAGGTACAAACGGTTTTGAAGCCCGCTTGCTGTTTTCATGAATCGCCCGTGCAAACAACTCCTTGCCAGTGCCTGTTTCGCCGGTTACCAAGACGCTAACGTCGGTTGAGGCAGCCTTGCCCACTTCATCCAGACATTGCTCAAGAATAGATGATTCACCGATTATCTTAGATCGCTTCAAAGGGACGAATTGATGGGACGCCATCTTTTCTTTTCTATACTGCAGTGCCCTTTGAATAGGAAGCGAGACATCATCAAGACGGAATGGTTTCTGAACAAAATCCCATGCGCCGTTTTTAAATGCGATTTCAGCACCTCTGACGTCACCCGTGCCTGTTATAATAATTATTTCAGGATTTGATGGTAAGTTGACGAGATCCGGCATGATATCCAGTCCATTTCCATCCGGCAGCTCCAGATCAAGCAGGATGATATCAAAATCCATTTTTCTGCTCACATTTCTGGCGTCACTGATCCTTTTTGCAGAAACCGCTTCACATCCCATTTTCTCAAGCACGGTTTCAAAGAACAGACAGATTTTGGGGTCGTCATCAACAATCAGTACCCGAATCATAGAACTCCCTGCTATCATTTTTTATTAATCGCTTTATGTATGGTTAATGATAGTTCACTGAAAATCAACGGTTTCATAATCATCTTCGTAATGCCGGCATTAGCACATTTTTCTTCTGTTACCCCATGACTGAACCCCGTACATAAAACAATAGGGATATCCGGATTGATTTCTCGTATTTTCTTTGCCAAATCAAGACCATTTATGAGGGGCATCGTCATGTCAGTTAAAATCAGGTCGTAAAAATTTGGATCTTTTCTCACGATTTCAGCAGCTTTGATGCCATTGGTTTCGCCGGTAGCTGAATACCCAAGCCTGGATAGAAGTTCACAAGTGCTTTCAACAATATCCTTTTCATCATCAACGATAAGGATATTACCCTGGCCGGTTTTTAATATCGGTTCACCATATGTCTGAGATGCTGTACTTTGATTGTGTTCCGGCATCAGAATTTTGAATGTTGTTCCAGCTCCTTCTTCACTATAAACCGAGATCCCACCCCCCATCTCTTTGAGTATGCCATATACAGTTGCCAGACCCATCCCTGTCCCTTCTTCCCGTTCTTTTGTGGTAAAAAAAGGCTCAAAAATCCGGTCAATTATTTTTTTAGGAATGCCGCAGCCAGTATCTGAAATGCTCAGGCGAAGGTAATTGCCAGGAGGCGTTTTCCCAAAATATCCGGTCTGATTTTCTTCCAATGTGACAATATCCAGAGTGACTTCAAGAACACCACCTGCATCTTTCATGGCATGACCTGCATTTGTAAAAAGATTCATCAAAATCTGGTGTATTTGAGTCGCATCTCCAAAGATATGTCCCTCGTCAATTCTCAGATCCTGTTTGATTTCTATATTGGCCGGTAAAGATGCCCGTATAAATTTTATGGTTTCTTTAATTATGGGGTTAATCATTAACGGTTGCTTGTCTGCATCAGATTTTCTACTGAATGTCAGGATGTGCCTTACAAGATCTCTGGCCCTCAAACTGGAAGATGAAACCTGAGTCAGGTATTTTTTTAATGCATCATTATCTCCGGCTTCAAGCATTGCCAGATCAGTGAATCCCATCAAACCCGAAAGGATATTGTTGAAATCATGTGCAATGCCGCCTGCCAGAATGCCAATGGCCTCCATTTTTCTTGCCTGGTTCAGGTGCTCCTGGAGCTTCTTTTTTTCTTCCTCTGTTTTTTTTCTGTCTGAAATATCCTGAAGAGCACCAATGACACGGATGATTTTCCCGGAACTATCTTTTACTGCTTCTCCTGTGGTTCTTACCCAACGTCGATTGCCTTTGGCCGTAATAATTTCGAACTCTTCGTCCAGGCTCCCTCCATACTGGATGCACCGTCTGTAAGATTTTAAAACCTTATCCTGCCACTCGGGAGCTGCAAAATTGCGGTTTCCGTCATAGGACGGAGAAAAATCAGGTTCTACTTCATGAATGGTTTTCATTTCCGGCGACCACATTACCGTGCCTTTTTCAATATCGGCACTCCAACCGCCCACTCTTGCTATTCTCCCAGATTCCCTGAGAAGTTCCGCGCTCTGTCTTAAATCGTCTTCCATACGTTTGCGATCGGTGATATCCCTGCCTTCCGGGATTAGATAGATAACTTTGCCGGTATCGTCTTTAAGCGGTGAAAAAGCCAAATCAATGTGATGGATCTTTCCAGCTCTGTTAATATGCTGGACCTCTTTTCGATAAATTTCGCCTTTTTTAGCCGTTCTAATGGCCTCGTCACCTATTTGGTGGGCCTCTTCCCTGTCCGGCCACCAAGGCGCATCCCAGAACGATTGACCGGTTAATTCCTGATCAGATTTCAATTCGTTCGATGCCGAATTGTTTATTTTCAGTATTCGGCCATCAAGGTCCAGAAGCCCAAAAAAATTGAACGCCTGATTAAACATAGCTGTTGACATTGCTTCTGACTGCCGCAGTGCCTCCTCAGTCCTTTTTTTATCGGTGATATCCACTACCATTGAAAGAATGGCTTCTTCATCTCCATAGGGTATGGGCACCGCAGAAAACAGCACGTCGGCTATCGATCCGTCATGGAGTTCAGATTGGCCCTCAACATTAAAAATCCCTCCCTGGCAAATCTGCTCGCGAAATAGCTCCAGGTGGTCCGGGGATTTTCGGCTTGTTTTACGAGGCGAAAGGGCAAGGGCTTGCTCTTTATTCAACCCTTTGGATTTCAGAAAGGTATTATTTACATCAATATATCGGCCGTCAGAGAGGCTGCTGATGAATATGGCATAAGGGGCGTTGTCGAAGATGGACTTGAAGCGCCGCTCGCTCTCTTGTATATTGCGACTGGCCTTGGCCAAATCAAGGTAAGAGGCTTTAAGCCGGCATGCCATGTCCTGAAAATTCGTCCAAAGATGGGCAACCTCCCTGTCAGCATTCTGCAATGACGCGCCTAATGGATCCCAAGAGCCTGAACTCTCAGCCGTCTGCAAAGCTTCCATAGCCATTCCCAGATCTTTGAGCGGTCTGATCAGAGAAGTGTCGAGACGTCGGCGCAGAATTATCAGCATGCAGAGCAGAATTATAACCAGCAGCGTTAAATAAAATAGAAAAAACTCAATGAGTTGCTTACGGAGCATGGACAGGTCGTAGCGGATCTCCAGCCAGCCCATAACCTCCCCAAGGGCAGTGATTGGCCTGACAAATCGCATGGTGCGCCAATCATGCTCGGCTTTGTAGTGACCTTCGAATTCAAGGGTTTCGGGCTTTATGGCAGTGATATCCTTAGCTTGGCCCTCAGCAATACGTCCGTGCGAAGCAGAAGTCAGTGGTTGCCCCTGTCCGTCATACAATGTAACCCGCAGCACATCCTCAACATTGCTCATTTCCGTCAGGCGCATATCCAGGGCTTGGACCCGCCGCTCGAAAAGTTCATTGGCAATGTTATCATGCTCGCGGGCCGCCAGCGTATCAAGCAGCAGACTGACTTGGCGGTATCTTTCGTTGTTCCAGCGCAACTGCATGATGACCCCGGCAGCGATAAAGACTGCGGCGATTATCCCGACAGTTACAAACAGGTCCTGGTTCAGACGCCGGGTCACGCTTCGCTTCATGAACCAGGCTCCATTGTACGGACATACACAACGCCCGTTGGTGACATCTTGAGCACGACTAGCGGTTTGACCGGATCACGCGAGCCCTTGAAGGATATTTCCCCAGTGATGCCTGAATAGTTTACCGTCTGTGCCAAGGCATCTCGGATGGCAACCGGTTCTGCGCTACCTGCCCTTTTGATGGCATCCACGACAAGCCCCAAGGCATCGAAAACGTTGGCGTTGCCCCCATCGATCATCCGGGTTGCCTTATCTCCGTATTCTTTCACCAGAAGACTTACAAAAACCTGACTTGCCTCCGTGCCGGACTTAGGGTGCCAGTGGGAGACATAATAGTTATCACCCTGGGCTGGGTTCAGGTGGGTGTAGTTCTCCAGACCAGTCCAGCCATCACCGCCCAGAAAAGACATGGACAGGCCTCGGTCTCGTGCCTGTTTGAGGAAGAGTCCTGAATCCCGCGCATAACCGGGAAGGAAAACGAAGTCCGGCAAGACCGCTTGCACGGCTTCCACCTGCTTTGCGAAGTCCATGGCGCTTTGAAGGTAGCGGACTTGGACCAGTATATTTCCCCCCTGAGCGGTAAAGCACCTTATGAATTCAGCGCTGAGTCCCTCACTGTAGACATCCCCTGCGATGGTCACCACGGCTCCTGTCCTGGCCTTTAGGTGTTCACGCGCAAAGTGCGCCAAGACGTTGGCCTGCTGGATGTCAGTGTAGCAGACCCTGAAGATGTAATCCCCGACGAGAGTGACTTCAGGTGCTGTAGTGGTGGTGCCGATCATAGGGATGCCCGCCTTTTGGAGCACTGTAGCCATGGCCATGGCCTGGGAACTCCAGGAGGGTCCTATGACTGCAACCACTCCGGCTCGAGTGGCATCCAAGGCGGCCTTGCGTGCTCCAATGGACGTACTATGGGTGTCAAACTCTATTAGTTCTATTCGTTTGCCGATCACCCCACCGGATTGGTTCAACACCTTGGCCGCCAGCTTCAAAACGGCGTAGTTGAAAGAATTCTCCTCAGCCCCGGAACCCGATTTCGCAAAGATGCTTGCGATCCTTATAGAACACCCGTTTCCCTCCTGTGCTAAGCACAGATGCTGACCTTCGCCCGTCAGAGCCAGAATTATTAGAGCCAAGGCTATGGATAAAAACGATCTAATATCTTTCTCCAACATGTCAAAAAGTATACAACTACCCAAACCAGTTACCAATATGGGAAAATCTTTCTAATGATACTTGGTTTCCATTATTTAATGATATCATTTTTTAAGGTATGCCTAATGACTATATTTTATATATTCTAAATTGAACCTCAATGTCAACAGTTCGAATTCTAAAAGTTTTTTAACTATAGGTATCCTCATATGACTTGATACTAAAATCTTGACAATTTGTTTGCCAAAAGATAGCATCTCTAATTGCGAGGTCAAAGGATCTGCCAGCATAAATTAGGGAGGGTATCATGGCGTTTCAAGGGAAAGAATTCAGCCCGGAAATGAAACAATTGATCGTAAACTTGAAGTTACATTTTGATGAAGAAAAAAAATTAGGAAAATCCGTTCTGACAAAAAATGCCGCAGGAAGAGTTGCGCGCGGATTACGAATTGGAGAGGCTACGGTTAAAAGGATAATGGCGACTCATAAACAAGGCTTCCCTTTTGTCGCTGAAGAAAAGGCAAAAGGGAAGCCGCCTTATCGAATGTCACTTAATTTGCAACCCGTTGTTCGAGAATACATTCGACAAAAGAATCTTAAGGGACAAAAAATAAGTGCTGAACAAATTCAAAGTTATCTCTTGCAAGAGCATGCTGTCGAGATTCCAATGTCAACTCTTTTGAGATCTTTGAATCGACTGGGATTTACATATGGAGTTGGCAAACGTCGCACAGCCCTTAAAGAGCGAGATTACGTGGTCCTTGCAAGAAGGCGATATCTAAGAAAGAAAATGGCAAACCGCAATAGCGATGGTTCCTTAAAAAGATCCGAGGTATATTTAGACGAGACCTACATAAACAAAAATCATTCCAATCAATTTACATGGTATCTTGAAGAAGATGGGCCTTGGGTTAACAAACCATCCGGAAAAGGACCACGGGTTATTGTAGTGCATGCAATTACCGTGAATGGTTGGGTAAATAAGGCTCAGCTGCTTTTTGATGCAAATAAGCGCACAGGAGACTATCATGGTCAAATGAATTGGGATAATTTTTCAAAATGGTTTGAAACCCAACTATTGCCAAACATTTCAGAAAATTCGTTGATAATATTGGATAATGCCAAGTATCATAACGTTTTTGCTGAAGGCACATTCCCTGTTCCCTCAACTCGGAAAGAGGCCCTTTGTGATTGGTTGGGGAAAAATGACATCCCGTGGACGACTGACATGCTGAAGCCTGAGCTTTATGAGTTATGTAAAAGGCTGGCCCCAAGACCAGAGTACAGGCTTGATCAAATAGCCGAGGCTGCTGGGCATTCCATCCTGCGAACTCCACAATATCACCCTGAACTTCAGCCAATAGAAACATGTTGGGGCGTTGTAAAAAACTATATGGCAGACCATTGTGATTTTACAATAAAAAATTTCCGGGAACAGTTGCCTGCAGCATTTACAAAGGTGACAAACAGAACGTGTAAAAGTTTGATTGAAAAAGTTGTTAAGCAGGAAGAAAAATATTGGATTGAAGACACTAAATTATATGAAGAGGTTGATGAAGATAGCGAGGCCTGGAGCTAAAAAAACAGTATCAAGTCATATGAGGATACCTATAATCACCTCAAAGAAGCACAACGGAGATGCCAGAAAGATTATTGGCAGAGATAGATAACCGCAACGATTGATTCCACTATACCAAAAAGAAAACTAAGGTGCAAGATTCAAAAAATATTCAAATTTTGCTGGGCTGTGTTATTGAAAATAAGGGAAAGAAGAAAATAAAAAATTCACATCCATAGTAGGCTTCATGACTACTGATTTAACAGGAATTATCCATGTGATCCTTCCTCCAGTTCTGATATTAAGGGATCGCGGCTGACCACAATAACTTATTGAAATTATATTCATTTTTGGGGATTTTTGGATTTTGTCTAAAAGCGCTAATTTTGATCGTAATTGAGTCAAAAATTGCAAAAGTAAAAAGCGTTGAATAATGGTATTTATGTAGCGACTTTTTTTTGTAGCGTGATTTTCTTCTAGAAAAAGTTCTAAATGAGTTATTTTCTTTGAATTTAATTTTTCTACTTTGCTTCTTCCCTATATTTCTTGGCTTTTAAAAGGAAGCGTTCAACAGTTTCCGGATCAAAACCCGGCATTGTCCGGGCAAAATCTGCGGCTTTCTGGTAGTATTCTCCCGCTTCATACTTTTTCCCCTGAGCTTCATAGACCTGTCCCAACCTGTGAAAGCCGTCAATCTGATCTGGATATTCATGCAATAATCTCTTTGATACAGCTTCTGCCTCGCCGAATTTGTTTTCATCGATCAGATCAATTACACTGTTTGAAAGCAGATCCAATTCCGTGTAAACTGGTGTAAATCCGGCAGGATAGGGCTTAGGTTGAGTTCCCGCTGACTGCAACGACAAACAGCACTTCTTATACTTCTTACCGCTGCCGCAAGGGCATGGTGTATTGCGACCGATCTTTGCCATGGGAAAAATGTTTCATATTTTAAATTTTAGCGCAAGGTTAAAGATCGTGCAGCTCCGATTTGCCACCGACATTTCTATTGAACAATATATAGAGGAGGAAGCATGGAAAGATGCAAAACTGGATCAGTGCCCGTTACATCCGGAAGGTGGCTGCAAATTTGGCAAGCATGGGACCTATAGCAGAAAATCCCCTGACGGTACAAAGATCGCCCGGTGGTATTGTCCAGATGGCAGGACCACCTTCGGGCTGTTGCCCGATTGCCTGTCCTCACGTCTGCCAGGGACATTGATGGAGGCGGAAACGGTCATTAATCAGATCGAAGCAGCACCAAGCCAGGAGGCCGCAGCAGATAACATGCGGCCGGACATCGGTCTGCCTGGTATCCTGCGATGGATGAGGCACAGATTGTTTCTGATTCGTGCAAGTTTAATTTTATTGATCGACCTTATCCCGTCATTGTCAAATGGTCAGGCAACTTTATCATCATTGAGATCCGCACTTGGGGTTGAATTTGTTTTACCCCATCTCCGGGAACTTGCCGATCCATACCTGGATATCCTGCCGCCGCCGTTAGGGTTTGGTCCCCGGCCTCAAAAAATTCATGGAAAAAATCGTTTTCAACAACAAACGGGGCCTGATCCACCCTGAGAAACAGGGTAAATTGCCTTTAACGATCATTTCAAGGAGGCAATGCCATGAAGACCGGACAAAATATAACAGAAAATTCAAATCCAAAGCCCCAACGCCGTTTTCGTGCGTCCATTGCAAAAAATCCCATTGATCCCCGCCGCATCAGAAAAATTAAAGGAAGCTTTGCTTTTATCGAACACCGGTTCCTGCAGGACGGGTTCTGGGCAAGCCTGGATCACCATCAACTCCTGTTGTACCTGTTTTTGATTATCGTGGCTGATCGTCATGGGCTGTCCTATTACAGCTATGATAAAATCTGCACCCTGCTCAGGATTTGTGTTGATGATTACATCCTTGCCAGGAATGCATTGATTGACAAGGACCTGGTCGCATTTGACGGCAGCCTTTTTCAGGTATTGTCCCTTCCGGAAGGACCTGCTCTGTCTTCATCCGCCCCTCTTAAAAATCAAAAAGATATGGAACAGCATGATCCGGCAACCATCCAAAGCCTTGTCCTGCAATCTTTTGGAGGCAGCCATGATGGAAGCTGAAAATTTGTTCACCAAAGCAGTGGAGAAATACCTGGACTATTATCGGGATCAAGCTTCCGGGGAGGCGGTGTCCTATACAAAAAGGACATTAACAGATTTTGCGGCCTATCTTCAGGGTGCAAACGCATCTTTGGGCAACATATCCATTGACCAAGTCGATCAATTTTTAGCAGTCTGCAACAAGGGATATGCTCCCGGGACATGCAGAACACACCGATCACATGTACGAAAGTTTTTAAAGTATCTTTATCAACACGGAGATCTCAAAAAAGACCTTGGCGCTTTGGTGGTAAGCCCTCCAGAGTTCGGACCACCAAAACCGCCCAAATTCTTGCGCGCTTATGAAGTTCAAAAGCTGTTTGACAGTCTGGACCTGTCAACAACAAAAGACCTTCGTACCAATGCCACCCTGCACCTGGTATATTATTTGGGGTTAAGGCCCAAAGAAATCCGGTTATTAACCTTGAATGACATTTCATTCAGGCAAAAGGAAGTCCTCATTCATACAAGAAAAAATTGCGAACCTGCCCATCTTCCAATATCAAACAACGTGATCAAAGCCATTGCCGCTTATATGGTTGGCGCAAGACCTGAGACGCAATCCCGAGTTCTATTTTTACAGTTAACACCACCTTATAAACCGACCAACACGACCGATATCCCCCGAGACATAAAAGAGTGCATGACGAAAAACAATCTTGAATCCAGTACATACTGGCTGCGGCACTCATATGCCCAGAATCTGCTGGAGTCCGGTGCATCCATTTATGAAATCAAAGAAATGATGGGGCATAAAAGCCTTGATGCGACCAAAAAGTATCTGAGCATCCATATCAACCTGATGCGAAAGGTTATCCTTGATGAAACGCTTTAAAAGCTTTTTAGCTGAACAAATGGAAAATTTTATCGAATATCGTTTTCAACTGGGATATTCAAATACCTCGATGATATATTGTCTCAGGGTGCTTGATCGATATGTGGCTGAAAAACAAGTGACCTTGGCATCACTTGATCCGCTGTTTTTCATCCGGTTCAGAGCAGATCTTAATCTTGAGCCCCGATCCATAAATATGATTTTTCGAATGGTCAAAATTTTTTTCAATTATCTTATACGCAAAGATTTGATCCTGGAAAATCCGTTACAGGAAATTACTGAACTGCCGGAGAATCAGGTTATTCCTTTTATATTTTCTACAGAAGAAACAGACCTTTTTCTCAGGACTGCAATAAAGCAGATACGAACAACTGAGAGATTTTATTTATCAGATTTTAGTGCTTATATCGCTTTTCTGTTGATGGCTCGATGTGGACTTAGAAGCTCGGAGCCCCTTAAACTATTGAAAACCCATTACAACCGGAAAGATAGGACTATCTATATTGAAAAAACAAAATTTAGAAAAGACCGATTGATCCCCATACCAAAAACCGTAGCCCGTGAAATAAACAACCTGTTAAAAGTTCGTCGATTATTCCCTGATAACAGCCATTTTTTGCTGATAAAGGCGAAAGGTGAGAAACTGGTACGTATGTTTATAGATCGGAGATTTAAAAAGGCGCTCAAATATATTCATCTGGATCAGCCCCGAAAAATAATCGGGACTACAAACTTCAGCCAGCCTTCCCATCATTCGTTGCGCCATTCGTTTGCGGTGAACACGCTCAAACGAATTAGACAGCAGGGAAAATCGTGTCAAAATGCCCTGCCGGTACTGGCATCTTACATGGGGCACAGCAAATACAAATATACAATCTATTATTTGAAGGTACTGGATGCAGAACATCGCCGCCAGATCCTTGATTTTTCAATGCGAAGGAGTGGGGATGCATGAGATTATCCACCTGCCTGCATCAGTATTTTTATGAATACCTGCCCAGAATAAAGGGGGTCAGCGAGCATAGCATCAAAGCGTATCAGCAGACCTTTGCTTTGTTCCTGCATTTTCTTGCTGGCCATCACTCAATCAAAATCAAGTCTTTGAAAATCGATCATTTAACGGTGGATGCAGTGCTCGCCTTCCTGCACTATTTGGAAAAAGACCGGAAAAATACCGTTCAGACCCGAAACCAACGCCTGGCTGTTATCAAGTCTTTAGCCAAGATGATCCGATTTATGCATCCGGATAAAAAACCAATCGCGGTAGCTGTCCTGACCATCCCGCAGAAAAGGGCTCAGAAAAAGGTGATGGGTTTTTTATATCCTGAAGAAATCATGAAGGTCTTTAGCGCAGTCGATCTGAAAAAAAAGGAAGGAATGAGGGACTTTACCATCCTTCACCTGCTTTATGACTCCGGTGCCCGGGCCAGTGAAATTGCCACATTGGAATTTGATTATTTTGATCCTGAGAACGAAACCATTGCGGTCCTGGGTAAGGGGAACCGGTATCGGTTGATTACCCTGTGTCCCAGAACAGCATCCTTGATCTCAGATTACATCACCAACCACCGGGTAGATCCCATCCTATTATTCTCCCACCGGCTGTTTATCAATCAGCGGAAGCGGGGAATGACCCGGCACGGCATCAACAAAATTTGCCGGAAATACCTGACCAAAGCATTGCCGGAAAAACGGCTGAAGGGCCTGAGCCCGGCGCACTGCTTCAGACACTCATGTGCGGTAACTATGGTCACCTCAGGAGAGTCGGTATCTGATATCAAAAATCGTCTGGGACATCAAAGTGTTGAATCAACAATGATCTATCTGCAACTGGACCTGTCAAAAAAACGGAAAATCCAAAGTAAGCTTATGAAATACATGCAATCGAAAATAAATCATGACAAGAAAATTGATGAACTGATCGACTGGAAAAATAGTGCTGAAATCCTTGCTTGGCTCGACAGTTTATGACTAACTGAATCGGCCTTTGTTAGCAATGGAAGGGTATGTAGTAAAACCAAAAATTATGTTGCCGGTGGTTTTGAAAATTTACAGAATATTTTTTAACGTGTTGATTTTTATGCTAATACGGCTTTGCATAGAGCGATCAAAAACTCTTCTTAAAATTCAATCGGTTAGGCTTGCTCGCAACATAATGTTATAAGAGTAGAACAACACACAGGCGGTTGATACCGGAAGAATCCGCAAAGAAGTCACCACGCAGAAAAAGGCAATGGAACCGACGCATCCCCTGAGGATCAGCAACGGAATATTATGACCGGAGTAAGGGTTGGTTCGGGGGCGGCCCTGCCCGGGAAAACCTGCCGATATCACCAGGGCTGCCATCCCGCCGAAACAGCGGATAAATCCCAGATGCCAGACCGTATAGTTGGGGGGCATGAGTTTGACCAGAACACTCATGATGGTGAAGAGCAGGGCCGCCACAATCATGAGAACCGGTCCGGAAACCCGGGCGTTCGTATGTATCAATCGTAATCCAACAGTCAGTCGTGACATCCACTTTCCTTGTATTCCGGCAAAGAAATTGAAAGCATCCTGTTTAACACTGACAGGAGAAAAGAACAAGATAAATTGCCGACGATTTTATTCGACCCGGGTCAAAATCATGGTATGCTCATCCAGGGCACCCTCTTTAAATTGTTCCGGATAATTGCTTCGGGGTGAGGAGCGAATCTCAAGCCTCCCGTTGTCAATGAACCTATAAATACTGAAACTGGTGGTATATTTTGACCCGGGTGCGCCGCACTTTGCCAGGCAGATATCCATTTGAAAAGGGGATACATTTTGATTGACTTTAAATTCTCCTTTCAGGGAGACACCATCACCATCCTGCAACCGTTCTTCCATCAGGTAGGTCCCGTTTGGATAAAAAATAATGGTTCCATTTTCACCAGTTCCACCCGTCGATTTTTAGACCTGCCGTCTTCGGTATCATTGGATGCCACCGGCAGTGTCTCTCCATACCCTTTGGGCAGCATGCGATCCGGCTGAATACCGAACAATTCAATATAGGTGCACACGGTCTGTGCTCTTTTCCCGGACAGGGTCATGTTATAATCGTCCGACCCCTGGCTGTCCGTGTG
Organism: uncultured Desulfobacula sp.; assembly: GCA_963674905.2. Classification (GTDB taxonomy): domain Bacteria; phylum Desulfobacterota; class Desulfobacteria; order Desulfobacterales; family Desulfobacteraceae; genus Desulfobacula. The sequence continues at coordinate 196,380 of CAXXXR010000001.1, forward strand.
GCCTTGAATTTCAAGGTTTAAATCCGTATAGGTTGCCATGAGGGAAACAATATGCTGAAGCTGTTTAACGGATTCCGGTTTTAAGGCGGCTTTATCCAGATCAAACAAAATCCCGTATAACAGGACCTTTCCATCCTTATCCAGGGCGGCTTTCAATTCCTGGGGACCGAAGGTCATTGATTTTTCAAACCCTTTTTCATCAATGATCACAAGATACTGCTGCCCCATTCTTGCATTGAGCGTTACCCTGCACCAGGTCATGCCGCCGTCGTCCCTTTGGATGGTAAAAACAAGCTGGTCACGGTCTTCATAGGCAATTTCTCCTCCCTTTTCAATGGCAGCGGCTTTGTAATTTTCAAAAAACTCCAAATTGGCCATGTCCTGGACCCTGCTTCCGGAGGCGGTCCGCAATTCATACAGAAGGGAATAGTATTCACCTTTAACCTGTTTTTTTTCTCTCTTTTTTGTTTGTTGATTAACATAATAAAATTCATACGCATTAAATTTCTGGTATTTGGACATTTTTTCTGCCGGTACGGAACCGGGAAACGAACGGATCAAAGGATGTTCCTTCACCTCTTTTGCCGTAACAAGGCCTGCAAACAAAAACAGAATAAGGATAATTAGCCATAACATTTTAAACCATTTTTTACTGCTGTGAACCGTCATCATTCACCTCCTTAATCGCAGTCTCCAATCCGTCTGCCGGTCATCACGTTTTTAACCTGCATGTTGCCGGCGCCTTTAATGGTCATATTCATGACACCTTTCATGGTGTCTCCGGTGTAGGTGACTGACCCTGTCCCCTCCATTCCGCCTCCCTGGCCACCGCAGGAAATTTTCCACGACATGGTATTGCCGCTGCGAACGATGTCTGTCACCTTGCATTGCTGATTGGCGTCCTGGCTCACAGGGACCATGTCATCAGCCGTGATGCACTGGACGTGTTTTACTGATTGAGAGGGCATCCCCGCCATTTCAGTCTGTGTGGTGATTTCCCATTTGCCGGGGTTCATCTTTGGACCGGCCCAAGCCATACCGATTGACAGGGTGATAAAGCTCAGAACTGTGATTAGAAATAGATTTTGTTTTTCTCGCATGTGTATTCCTTTCTGATAAATTTTCTAGTTTGTGTTTAAAATGATCAGATCCAACCCATGTCGGTCAAATCATTTTACTGGGTCAGCATCACGATAGTGACCTTGGACTTTTGCCCATCCCACATGGTTTTCATCATGATCTGACTGCTGCCTTTTGTCAGTTGAAGGACCCCCATGGGGCCTGGATCATGGACATGGCTTTCTGCCAGCCTCTGGAACCCTAAAACGGTTTTCCATTTTGACGCCTTTCGCCATTTTGGGTGGGAATTTTTTATGGAACTTACACTTTGTTTTCCTTTGTTTCTATATGATTTGAGCGGGATCAGATCAAAAAATCATATTCTGCTTTTTTGTATCATTTGAATTATTTAGCAAATCATATACCAATGAGCAAATCAAATATAAAAATCTATGAATCACCCTTTTTTTCATCAGGTTAGGTGATTGAGAAATTAAAAGCATTCATAAAACATTCAAAATAAAATCGCATTGATGCGCTATCCTTACCGCGAAAAAGAGACGATAGTATATCCCCATGAATCCTGTTCATACCCCTGCATGAAAACAATGCGCTGTACAAATCAAGTTGGATCCTGATAAATTGCTATTGGGGTTAACACTAATCGCGACATGACAAGGAGAATCTATGGGTCTTGAATTTAACAATGACACCTGTTCCGGGTGCAAAGCTTGCGAACTGGTCTGCTCATTACAGAACCTGAAGGTGGTCAATCCTTCAAAAGCCCTCCTGACTGTTTTTGGAAAATTTCCGGTTCCGGGCAAATACTTTGTGGACATCTGCGATCAATGCGGAGACTGTGCCAGGGCATGTCCCCAGGATGCAATCCAACTGAAAGGGGACACCTATCGCATCGACAGAAAAAAATGCAATCTGTGCATGGAATGTGTTGATGCCTGCCCCAAAGGTCTGGTCAAGGTATCGGATGAGGGTCTTCCCTACAAATGTATCAATTGCCGTCAATGTGCAGAGGTGTGTCCCAGGGATGCACTGACATTTCATTAAAAAGGGGGAATTGCGATGCTTTACGGATATGCAGGACAGACACTGAGGATTGATTTAAGTTCCAATACCATTGAACGAGAACCGCTCAAACCGGAGTGGGTGGATGACTATATCGGCGGCAGAGGGTTTACGGCCAAAATTCTCTACGATGAAAATCCGCCGGGTGTGGACCCTTTTGATCCTGAAAACAGGTTTATCATTGCCATGGGTCCCTTGAGCGGCCTGTTTCTGCCGGCCAGCGGAAAAACCCATTTTGCCACCAAATCCCCTGCCACGGGTGGATACGGGGACAGTAACATGGGCGGTCATTTCGGGGTGAACATGAAATATGCCGGATATGATGTGACCGTCATCAAAGGCAGAGCTGAACGCCCGTCTTATATTTTCATTGATAACGATACCATTGAAATCCGGTCTGCAGAGTCATACTGGGGACGAACCTCCACTGACGTGGAAGAGGCCATGAAGAAAGCGCTGGGTGACGATTTTCAGATCCTGACCATTGGAGAGGCCGGGGAAAACCGGGTGAATTTTGCCTGCATTTCCCATGATTTCGGCCGCCAGGCCGGGCGTATCGGGATCGGGGCGGTCCTGGGTTCCAAGAATATCAAGGCCATCGCAGTTCGGGGGACAAAGAGCATCCAGGTGTTTGATCCCAAAGGCCTGCTCAAAAAAGGAAAGGAAACCTATGCCGCCTGCAGGAAAAAACCCGGGTTTACCGGATGGACACCGGAAGGCACGGCAGGCATAACAAACTGGTGTAATGATGTGGGCGCGCTTCCCACCCGGAATTTTAAAACCTCCAACTGCGATTATGCCGACAACATCAACGGCAAAGCGATTTTAAAAGAGCTGAAAATAACGGACAAGGGCTGCTTTGCCTGCCCCATTCCCTGCGGCAAATATGGGCTGGCAAAAACCAGGCTGGGCAAGGTCCATGTGGAAGGCCCCGAATACGAAACCTTGGCGCTTCTCGGGTCCAATTGCGAACTGTCCGACATCCATGCCGTTGCCCATACCAATTATGTCTGCGATGAACTGGGAATTGACACCTGCTCTGCCGGGGCTGTGGTGAGCTTTGCCCTGGAATGTTATGAAAAAGGCTATATCACAGAACAGGAGATGGGCATGGATGTCAAGTGGGGTGATCTTGAATCCATTGTTCACATCCTGGAAATGATTGCCAGAAGACAGGGTATCGGCGATGTCCTGGCCCAGGGGGTGCGAAGTGCTGCCCAAAAGATCGGCCATGACAGCCATAAATTTGCCATTCATGTCAAAGGCCTGGAATGGACAGGGTATGAGTCCAGGAATGCCCCGGGTATGATGCTGGGGTATATGACCGCCGACATCGGTGCACACCACAGCCGATGCTGGGTTCTCGGGTCTGACGTGGCCAATGCCGTGGGCGGCACCAAGGATGCAACCGTCCACGATCTTATCTCCCAGGGCGCCGATTTTACCACCATTCCAAAGGCAGACCACAAAAATGTGGTTCCCCTGGTATTGAAATCCCAGCACCTGCGGCCGGCCTTTGATATCCTTGGCACCTGCCGCCTCCAGTATATGGAAATCGGGCTGGAAACCGAGTATTATGAAGAACTTTACTATTATGCAACCGGTAAGCGAATGGATTTTAACAAAGACCTGTTGAAGCTGTCTGAAAAAATCTGGCATTTGAACCGGATGTTCAACAAACGGGAGATCCCGGATTTCGGCCGAAAATATGATTACCCGCCGGCGCGGTTCACAGAGGAGCCCATTCCCAATGGTCCGAACAAGGGCCACTTTGTGAATATGAAGGCAATTGAGGAAATGCTGGATGCCTATTATGCGGCCAGGGGCTGGGATACGAACGGGATTCCCACCAAAGAAACCCTTGAAAGGCACAACCTTAAAGTCTGATATAGATACTGCCGTTTCCGGGTGAGATTTTTCTTCCAAAAAACGGCAGAAACCGTCTATCGACACGAAAAGGGACCGGAAGGAAACCGGATGATTAATATTAAATTACGGCTGTCGGAAAGCCTCTTGAGCCTGTTCCGGGATTCGGGTACTCCAAGGAATGAAATTGTTCTTTGCCGGACAGAACCCGGAATCACGGTGCAAGAAATTCTGGCAGACCAGAATATCAACCCCCTTCTGGTTCCCATGGTTTCCGTGGAGACAGGGAATGGTCATCAACGCATCAACCGGGACACAGTTTTAAGAGAAGATGTTGTATTGACCTTGTACGGTCCGTTAGCCGGCGGATAATTGGGGGACAAATTTTCCCCCAGACACGGATTTTCAGTCAGACACCGGTTAATTCAGGTGCAGAGACTTGATATGGGAAATCAGGTCTTGAAATACCTGTTTCTTAAAATTCCGTTTTTTCAGATAGATATTGATCTGGTCGTTAAGCACCTCGGTTTCAGGGAAGAGCTCCCTGAGACTGCCGTTTTCCAGCTCCCGCAGCACCGTATACCTGGGAACGAATCCCACTCCCAGGGATGTCAGGGCCGCATTGATGATGCCCCGGACATTGGATATCCGGATAATTTTTTCAAACCCAAAGCCTGAGTCTTCGGAAACCGCATTGATAAAATTCTTCCACCAGACCAGATTTTTATCAAAAGACAGCAGGGCACAGCGATTTAAATCCTTTATCTTACGAATATCTTTTTGAACAATATAGTCCTGGGTTGCAATGACAACATATTCTTCACGGAAAAGGGAGACAGATACCAGATCTTCATGCACATGGGGAACACAGTCCACAATGATATCCAGTTCATCCGACAGGAGTGGTTCCAGAAGCCGGGCATCCAGGATAAAATCAATGTGGATCTGGGGCCGGTCCTGAAAAAAAGGCCCCATGCCCTTGATGAGCACGGAAGAGCCAAACTCCACCGGGACCCCCAGGTTGATAAAAACCGGATGGTCTTTTCTCTTGGCAAGGCCGTCCAGGGTATCCTCAATCCGGTCAAAAATTCCCGTGCACCGGTGATACAAAAACTCCCCCTGACGGGTCAGCCGGAATTGACGATTTTCACGATCCACCAGGTCAAACCCGAGCTCTGCCTCCAGTTTTTTGATGGCATGGCTCACGGCTGACTGGGTCAGGCAGAGTTTATCCGCACACCCGGTATAACTCCTGGCACCGGCCAGTATATAAAATGTTTTTAACCTGTTTAGATCCATTTGCATGAAGATTTTTTACCATATTTCCGGTTCAGTGTACATGGTTCAATTCTTGAGTTTTATCCGCCCATATGATTGATTGTCACCATCAATCCAACAAACAGGCACTTGATTTCATGAAAACATATCAAAAAGAACTATGATTTTGGGAGGAAACGGGTTCCGGACAAAATAATCGGCGAATAAACCCATGAATAAATTGTGCCGGTCTACGGCAATTGGGTCCGCAAATTGTCAAGTTTCAGCCTCTTTCTAAAAACAATGGCATAGGGAACACCTGGAATATTTCCCCATAAACCAGTCATTTGTCGTATAGTCCCTTTCCAGTTCATAGCCAAGTGGTATGCTTTTTGCTCCTCAGTACGTATTTGGGAATATGCCCGATTGAATAAAATATCCGGGTTGCGCATCAGGGGGCGGCAGGAATTTAAATGGCAAAATACAAATATTTCAAAAGAACTGCCTCAACAATTGACGGTGACATCACCCTTTCTGCAGAGCTGTTCCGGCTGCTGGCCCTGATCGACGAGACCAGGGAAATCGGTGTGATCGCCCGGGAATCCGGGATGGATACGGCGGCTTTCAAGCAGCACATGAAAAAATTATATGAAATGGGTCTCATTATCCCGGTGGTCAAAAAAATCATACACCGGTACAGTGCTGATTTTCTGGCGGAACTGACCGCCCTCCTTACCTATCATTTGGGACCTGTGGCCGACATCATCATGGCAGATATCCTTTCGGACTTAGGCATCAGGGACAGGAAAATACCAAAGGATGAGCTTGAACAACTGGTTTCCAGGATAATGGATGAGATACCCGGATACTGATGCAGCAGGCCACTTCCGGCCTCCTGGACCATATTGATGAGTGGGTGGATAAAAACAGCCGCCTGCTCCAGACCGCTTCCAGGCTCAGCTCCATCACCTCCCTGGATAGGGCCGAACAGACCACCACCCTGAAAACCATACACGATCAATATCCGTGGATGTATCTTGTGTTTACCCTGGATAAAAACGGAATAAACACGGCAAGAAATGACGGAAAACCACTCAAAGACTACTCGGACCGGGCGTATTATCAGGACATAAAGAATGGAAAACCGTTTTCCTGGCAGACCCTGATCGGTAAAACCTCGAAAAAACCGGCCCTTGTGCTGGCCGTGCCCATCATGAACGGGGAAGAAATGGTAGGGGTGCTTGCCGCTGCAATGACCACGGAGGTTATTTCACAATCCGTTGCCAAATGGACAAAGGGCAGGACCGGATTTGCCTTTCTTGTGGATGAAAAGAACAAGGTGATCGCCCACCAGATCAAGGCATATGTGCTGGAGGAAAAGAACATTTCAGACCAGCCGGTCTTTTCTCTGTCTGCCGAAAAAGAATCCGGATTCGGCGAATTCATGGACAGTGTCGGCAGCCCGCAAATCGCCTCTTTCAAGAAAAATGACCTGGGATGGAATATTGTGGTCCAGCAGGAAAAAAGAGAGGCCTATGCCACCCTGCGCAATTTCCAGAGATATATTCTCCTGGTTTTTTCCCTCACCATCGTGATGGTCACGGTTATCGCCTGGTTTTCCGCAAAGGCCGTGAGCCGGCCGATTCTTGAGATGACGGATGCCGCCACCCGGATGAGCCTCGGAGACCTTGACGTTGAGATCAATATCAAATCAACGGACGAGATCGGCATGCTTGCCCGGGCAATCGTCAGGATGCAGACCAGCCTGGCCTATGCCATGAAGCGTCTGAAGAAGGCTTGACCGGCGGATGCCCCTGACAGGACCTAAAAATCGATTTCCACCTGGTTTCTTAGCAGATCTTCAAGGGTTTCCCGTTTGCGGATCAGTCTGGCCTCACCGTTGATGACCAGCACTTCAGCGGGTTTGGGCCTGGAATTGTAATTGGAGGACATACAAAACCCGTAGGCCCCGGCGTTTTTTATCATGAGCAGATCCCCTGCCCTGACCTCGTTCAGTTCCCGGTCAACTGCCAGATTGTCGATCTCGCACAGATTTCCCACCACATTGTACCGTTTTTTAGCCCCCCCGGGGTTGGAGACATTTTCAATTGAATGATAGGCATCGTACATCATGGGACGGACCAGGTGGTTGAACCCGGTATTGGTGCCCACAAAATCGATCCATCCATTGGTTTTCAGGACCACGGCCTCTGTGAACAAAAACCCGGCCTCGCTCATAAGGAAGCGTCCCGGCTCAAACCAGACCGAAACGGTCTTGCCGGTTTCTTGGCAAAATTGCTGATATTCCCGCTCCAGGACGGCACCGGCCTCGCTGAGTTCGATGACCACGTCATCAGGCTTGTGCCTGACCATGATACCGCCGCCGAAATCAATATACTCCAGATGTTCAAATTGCCCGGCGATTTTAAACAGGGTCTTCACCCCTTTTTCAAACACCTCCCGGTTGAGGATGACATGGCTTGAGTGCAGGTGAAGCCCGGTAATGCGCATTCCAAATCGTTCAACCAGTTCCAGTATCTTATCAAACTGAGTCATGGAAACCCCGAACTTAGACTGGTTGTGCCAGGCACTGACCCGGGCCTCACTGACCCTGTCGTAATGCTCCTTGTTGACCGCAGAAAAGTCCAGTCCGTTTACCCGTCCGCTTTCAATTTCCGACATCATGTTCGGATTGAGCCGGACACACACGGGATAGGATGATCCGTATTTTTTTCCAAAAGACTCCAGGTTCTGGAGGTTCTCGATATTGATGGACACCCCGAAATCAACCGCTGATTCAATCTCCCTGAAGTCCACCACATTGGGCGTGAACACGATATCTTTAGGATCAAACCCAAGGTCCAGACCCATCTGCACCTCTGGAACAGACACCGTGTCCAGGCCCGTACCCAGATGTTTCATATACTTTAATATGCTGATATTGGAGCAGGATTTCATTGCATACATGATCTTGTAATTGATCCTGCCAAATGCGGCCCGGAACTTTTCCACCTGGAATTTGATGATATCAGCATCATAGACGTACAGGGGTGTACCGAATTGTTCACAGATATCATGGGGGTCCAGCCCCTGTATTAAAAATAGATCTTTTTTTTCCATGGCATTACACCTCAATTTTCAAGGATTTTGTATTTCTCAGGGCTTTTACCCGGTTCATCAGCTCCATCACCCTTTCGAGCTGTTTTTCATTTCTTCTGTCCATGAGATAATGCCTCAAATGCCAGGATATCATCCCGTGGGCACCCCATTGGATATAATGGGGAAGCAGTTCAATCTCCTTTTGGATCAGGGGCCTGACCTTGTTATAGGCCTTTAAAAAAACATTCATCAGCATGGGGTCCAACTCATTGTCCTTAAAGCAAAATCCGTTGATGGTCATTCCGATATCCATGAGCAGATGATCCACACAGGCCTCCTCAAAATCAATGATTGCCACGAGCGTATCCCCCTGAAAAATGGTATTGTTTGGAAAGCAGTCCCCGTGGATAATTCCCCGGGGCAGATCCTGATCCACAAACGGTTTCAAAAACAGGGTCTGGGCTTCAAAATACTCAAACACTTCCGGGTATTTCACGGGTGCAGTCTTAAAGGCTTTTACCAGGTCCAGGCAGTCGTCCATGGTGATCACGTTTTTCCTTGGGAATTTTTCCCAGTCCGAAAACAGGCTTAACCGGGCAAGGGCCCGGGCAATTTCATCCACCGTTTTCGGGTTCAGTTCGGGTTCATGTCCATCCTTAAACTCATAGATCATGACCCTGCCGTGATCGGTGTGGATGAGACAGTCCTTTTGCTCAGTGTTCCGGTCTGTTCTCTGGTCTGTTTTCCGGTCTGTGGCCAGCATATAGGCCGTGGGAAAATCAAATTTCTGAAGGGCTCGGAGCAAGTCTATCTCCCAGAGTATAAGCTTTACATCAGGCTGCTGGAGACACACCCGGTAAAGGAAATCGCCCTGGTCGGTCTGGACCCGGTAGTTCAGGTTTGCAAATCCCTCGGGCAGAGGTATGGCGGTTCTCACGCCGGAAATCCCAAACCTGCGGCAGTCTTCCCTTATTTGATCCATGCTTAATTTCATGGCCCTTTTGATATACGGGTATCTGCCTTTTTACAAGCAAATTATTGGACCAGGCTGTAGAGAAGCCTGATCTCCGCCTCCCAGATGGACGGGTCCGGTGTTTCCAGCACCATGGGAATATGGTCAAAACGCTGATCATTCATGATAAATTTAAAGGGTTCAATTCCCAGGGAGCCTTTGCCGAGGCTCTCGTGCCTGTCCACCCGGCTTTCAAAGGCTTTTTTCGAGTCGTTCAAATGCACGGCCTTGAGAAAACCCATGCCCACCACACGGTCAAACTCAAGGAGGGTGTCGTCAAACCCCCGGGCCGATGCGATGTCATACCCGGCGGAATAGAGGTGACAGGTGTCCAGGCAGACCCCCACCCGGGTTTTGTCCCGGACATGGTCAATGATCCGGGCCAGGTGTTCGAATCGATGCCCCAGATTGGTCCCCTGGCCCGCCGTATTCTCAATGACGACCGTGACCCCGGAGGTCCTGTCCAGGGCCAGGTTGACGGATTCGGAAATCCGTTCCAGACAGCGGTCCGGATCAATTTTGTTCAAATGACTTCCCGGATGAAAATTTAAAAATTCAAGACCCAATTGTTCACAGCGTTGGATCTCGTCAAAAAAGGCGGTTCTTGATTTTTCCAGAGTCTCTTTTCCGGGTGGCCGAGGTTGATCAGATACCCGTCATGGGGGAGAATCTGCCAGGGCTCGTAGCCTGCGGCCCGGCAATTTTCCTTGAATTGGGTGATGTTTTCCGGAGTCAGGGGTTTTGATGCCCACTGCCGCTGATTCCGGGTGAACATGGCAAAGGCGTTTGCCCCGATCTTTTGAGCGTTCAGGGGGGCGTTTTCCACACCCCCGGCAATACTGACATGGGCTCCGATACACTTCATCACTTACTCCTTGAACCGGTACATCTGGCTTCTGGGTAAATAATTTTCAAAATAATAACCCACTGGATTTTACACATTTGTCACAACTCATGGATGTGGATACACCCCTCTGCCTGAATGGTTCTGGCCGCTTCTACAATCTGGCGGTGGTGGGTAAAGAGAATCACCTGATTTTTCTTCGACAAATCGGCCAGCACTCTGAGGGTTGCGCAAGACCGGTCATCATCAAAGTTTATCAGGATATCATCCACAATAAAGGGCATGGGTTCGCTGGTTTCAAGGCGGGATTCCAGGGTGGCCATGCGCAGGGCAAGAAAGAGCTGGTCCCGGGTGCCCGAGCTCATTTTATCCACCGTCAACCGCAGGTTATCCGGCCGCACCCCCACGAGAACGGGTCCGCCCTTATCGTCCACATCGGTTCGCAGCCCTGCAAACGAGCCCTGGGTCAACCGGTTGAAAATATCGGAAGCTATTTTCAAGACCGGGTCCTGATGGGCTTCCCGGTAGTGTTCTATCTCCTGGTGCAAAATCTTTGCGCCCAGCTTCAGCACGGCATACCTCTGGGCCAGCCGCCGTATTTTAGCCAGTTCCTGTTCCATCTCTTCCGCAATTTCGGCGGCCCGGGCACTGCCGTCCATGGCGGCAAGCCGGGTGTTTTCCTCGCCAATGACCTGGGAGATGCTATTGATCTCAGGATGTATTCTTTCCTGGATATCCCTTGCCAGGGACTCAACCCGCCCCGGCAAGGCATCCGCATCAACCTCGGCTGCCTGTTGGGCCAGCGCTTCAATCGGGCAGCCCGCACCAATTCTTGCCAGGACGGCCCGGGTATCGGAAATTTTCTCCTGCAAGCGCTGATACTCTGCAAATGCGGCGATTACCCCGGACAGATCTTCAGGCTTTTCACATCTGGCCAGATCAAGGAGCTCTGCCATCTGTTCTTGTGCACCCTGCAAGGTTTTCTGGGTGAGGGTAATGTCCTGCTGTAAGAGGTCTATCTCCTCGTCAAGCCTGTCAACCATGGCCCTGTCTTTTTGGGCCCGGCCAAGCATGGTTCGCAGCCCCAGTATGGTCTGGTCCAGGGGTAAATCCGTTATCTTTGGGCCCGTTGTTCCAGGCTCAAACGTCTCAACCAGGGCCGTAACCGCCGCTTTCAGCTCGGCTGCATCCCGTTCAATCCCGGCAATGCGCTTTTTCAGGTCATCTGCTTCCTTTAATTTATCAAAGCAGGTTTGAAGGTTCTCAGTCAGGTCAATGGCTTCGATAACGGGGATATCTCCCGTTCGTCCCAGACCCAGAAAGGCTTTTTCCCACTGCTCCTGCCAGAGGGCCAGGGCCTCCTGGGCGACTCGAAGGTCCTGTGTTGCCTCGACAATTGCCTTCTGGGTTTGATCCTGTCTTTGTTTTAATTTTTCAAAATTTACCTTTTGAGCTGAGATTTTCTCCAATACGGTTTCCGCAAAAATCAGAACCGGTCCAAGTGTTTTCCCATCAAGGATGGGTTCTTCTCCAATGGAGGCCAGTTCTTTTTCCAGGTTGTGTTTCAGCTCTTTTCGGCGCAGTTCATCTGTCTGGATTTCCTGCTCTTTCTTGAGGATGTCTCCCACCTTGAAACACAGTTTATCGATCCGTGCCAGCCAGCCCGTCATTTCCTTGGGCGGCAGAGGTGGTATGTCTGAAGCCTGCCATGCCCGGAGCCAGGATTCATGAAGTTCGTGTTCTCTTAGTTCCAACGCTCCCAGGTCTTTGGTATTGGCTGCAATGACGTCCAAAAGAGCCTCTTTCCGGGCTTTAAATGCGGCGGCATTGGCAACCCGGTCGGCTTCTCTGCGCAGCCGGTCCGACAAAATGTCGGCCTGCTCCACCACGCCTTCATAGGCATCGCAAAGGGATCGATCCGGGTCATAGGACTTGATTTCCCGGGTAATGTCCTCCTGAAAGAGCCATTCTCTGCGCACAAGCTGCCACCCCTGTTCCCGTTTTTCACGGGTCTGATTCAGCTCCTGTTCCGACGGAACTTTTCCGGCATACTCCCCCTTTTTGATCTCAACCTGAACGGCCTTAAGTTCGTGTTCCGCTGTTTTAAGTTCTTTCTGGATCTCGCGTTTTTCTACGGCAATTTCGTGATATTTTTTTTCAAACGCCTGTACGGTTTCAGGAAGGGGAAAGGAAAGATCCATGAGTTCCGGCAAGGAACCGGACCACAGGCCGATCCGGCGCAGTTCTCCACGGCATTCTTGCTTGTTCATTTCGACTTCAGTTTTGTTTTTTTCCAGGTGCCCGTCAATATCACCGGCCTTTTGTCCCAGTTTAACCGCCTGAACAAGATCCCTTGGTTCTTTTGCCTGGGGGGCCTTAACCATGCCCTCCGTTAACTGCCTGCCCTCCTTTTGTGCAGACCTGAGCCTGTTCTGGGCTTGTGTGAGCTGCCGGCTTATGGCCTCGTACTGGGAACTCAATGCCTGGATGGTCCTTTTTCTGGACAACACCGGCCTCAAGGTTTCAACCTGGTCAAGATCCAGATCCGGTCTCACCTGTTTGAGCAGGGCGGCCGCCTCCCTGCGCAGACTGATGCGCATACCGTTTAGGATAGGGATATCTTTGAAACCCTTGCGGTACTCACCCAGTCGTTGATGGAAATCATCCACCTTCTCCGCCTGGTTTAACAGATCTTTATTCAATGAAATGGCCCTGCGCTTTTCTTGGAGTGCTGCCAGTCGTTTGGCATCTTTTTGCAACTGCTGGTCAGCCCCCCGCATTTCCATACCGGTCCGGGCATATCTTTCGCTGAAATCAGGGGGCAGTGGAATCACATCTCCCAGGGCCGATTGCCGTTCCTTTCGGGATTTCAGGGAGGCCAGCTCCGGTATGGCTTTGGCCAGCCGATCAAGACGCTGGAGTTCTCGATTCTTTTGATCCCGTTCTTTTTCCAGGTCAACTCTTTGGGCCTGGGCGGATTTTAATTGCTTTTGATGCGCCTGCCATACCCTGGAAGACAGGCTGACTTCTCTTAGATTTTTCTGCAGCTCCTTGAACCGTTTGACGGCCTTGTTGATCCGGGGCAGTTGACCCGCCGGCTTGAACAGGTCTGCGGCCTCTTTCTCCAGATCATCCGTCACCTCCTTTAATGAAGAGATGCCTGCACCGGCGGCAAACAGGGCTTGACCCACCTCGCCCTTCTGGGCAAGAATGTCTTCACCCCCCTGGACCAGGGTATCATGATCAATTCCATAAAGGGTTTCAAAAATTTCCGGTTCAACCGTGTTTAGAAACGGTGCCAAAGCACCCGCATCAAGGGGATCACCCGCCTCATCAATCACATCATTGATTCGTTTTTTACGACGCTGAAATACAATCTCCTGTCCGTCGCTGTTTTCAAGACACCCGCCCACGAGCAGTTGATCATAGCTGTGGATAAAATTATCCGGGGTCTGCTGGGGAAAACCGTACAGAAGTGCCTTTAGGGCTCTAAGGGAACTGCTTTTGCCTGCCTCGTTTGCCCCGAAAATGATATGCAGACCGGGGTCTTTGGAATCAAAATCCAGGGGCGGCCTCTGGGTGAAGGGACCAAAGGCGTTTAAATCCAGATGTTTCACCCTCATTGGCCACCTCCGTGCTGAACCAGTCCGGCAATCAACAATTCCTGAATCTCTTTGCGCAGATCCTCTATTTTATCGGGTGACGGGTCCAGAAACGGTTCATCTCCGGTGTGAATCTCAGCCGGCAATTTGTTTTTCAAGGCAGACAGTTCCGGCACCAGTTCAAACAGGGTATCTCCATCCAAATCTATCTGCCGGATGGATTTGAGCAGACCGGCAACGGGCGTATCCTCCCCAAACATTTCCTGGAGGCTCGTCCTGGGAGTGGTCCCAAACTTTACTTTTTCCAGCCACATGCCGGTAAATTCGGCGGCAATACTTTGAAACCGTTCAACCCACAGAGGGGTCTGGTTGTGCAGTTTACCGTGAACCTGGCAGGCACCGGTCAGGACCAGGCGTAAGGCAAGGGTCCTGCCGTCAGCCAGATCCTTTTCCTGTTCCAGGGCCTGGCGAACCGCATCATACACCTGTTCGGACGTGTCGCACCCGGACAGATCCACTGAACAGACCACCCAGCGCAGCACATCAAGTTCAAGGGCTTCAACCTCTGTGATGCGGCCGGCCTCAACCGTCACCAGGGTGGCACCCCTGGCCCCGGTTTCCCGGATGTGGCGGCCCTGGATATTGCCCGGAAACACCACCCAGGGGTCCTGGGAGATTATCTCCCTTTTGTGGACATGCCCCAGGGCCCAATAATCATAACCCTTGGATTTCAGGTCATCCAGGGTACACGGGGCATAATCCTCATGCCCTTCCCGGCCGGTCAGACAGGTGTGCAGCAGGCCGATATTAAAATAGCCGGGATCATACCCGGGAAACCGGGCGGCAAGGTTGTCGGTCACGGCCCGATGGGAATAACTTTGACCGTGGATGACGACACCCAGGTCATCCAAAATTTCAAACTGGGGGTTTTTAGAAGAAAAAAGATGAGCATTGTCAGGCAGTGGCATGGCCCGGGTGATCTGACCGGCGGCATCGTGGTTGCCGGAAACGATGAACACCCGTATCCCGGCCCGGGACAATCTGCCCATCCGGGCTGAAAAAAACAGGCCGGTGTTGTAGTCTTTCCAGTCACCATCGTACAGATCACCGGCAACCAGTATAAAATCAACTGCTTCCTCTATGGCCAGGTCAACCAGGTTGTCCAGTGCCCGCCTGGTTGCGCCCCGGATTTCATCGACCGGTGCATCCTCATGGGCCTCCAGTCCTTTTAAGGGGCTGTCAAGGTGGATGTCTGCCGTGTGAATAAATTTGAACATGGATTTATTCATCCGATTTTTTCCCTTTTCCAGGTTTTATCCCATCCCGCAGGCGCTGCCTGATCCGGATCTCCATGTCTTGTATCACCCGGGACAGGGCGGCGCTTTCCCGGACCGGACCGGAATTGTTCCACCCTTTTTCCAGGGCCTTATCTCTTATCCCTCTAAATTGTGTCACCGACTCCACCATAGTGTTCCAGGCCATGAGTTTTTGCAGGATATGTCTTTCTTCCGCACTCAGGTCGGAAGCGGTATCAATAGATTCACCACTTTGAGTTTTGATAATCATAGGGGGTCGTCTCCGTAAACATATGCCTGATGAAGGATTGGCTCCAAATAGATGGTTGAACGTTTTAATAGACTTGTCATCAATTGTCCTCCAAATTATTAATTTTAACAGCCAAACAAATCAACTATTGAATCATTCTAATCTATTTCCAGTCTCTTTCCCAGACCAATGACGTGATCACTGGCAAAACCCAGGTACGCCTCTTTAAATTGGACGATTTTCACGACAGATGGTCCTGAAATGCCGTTGCAATAAGCTGCCGGGTATACGGGTGTTCAGGACGAGAAAAAATCTTGTCTGAGTTGCCCGCCTCCACGATGACCCCCTGTTTCATGACCAGGATGTCATGGCAAATGGACCGGACGACCTTGAGATCATGGCTGATGAAAATATAGGTGAGATCAAATTCATGCTGAAGATCTTTCAAGAGCTCCAGGACCTGGAACTGGACAGACCGGTCCAGGGAAGAGGTGGGTTCATCCAGGACAATGAACTCCGGTTTAAGGATCAGGGCACGGGCAATGGCGATCCGCTGGTGCTGGCCTCCGGAGAATTCATTGGGATACCGTTCCCGGGTGTCAGGATCCAGCCCGACCTTTTCCATGACCGTGATGATCGCTTCCTGTTCCTGTTCCGGGGTCATTTCCGGATGAAGGACACCAAGTCCCTCCCCGATGATCCGGGCCACGGACATTCTCGGGTTCAGGCTGCCGAAAGGATCCTGGAAAATGATCTGCATTCTTTTTCTCAGGTTCCGTATTTGGTCCTTGTCCATTTCATTGAGGCTGTTTTCGCCCAAGAGGATTCTACCCCGGGACTGGTTGAGCTTTAATAGGGCAAAACCGGTGGTGGATTTGCCTGACCCGCTTTCACCGACAATCCCTAAAGTATGCCCTCGTTTAATGGTAAAGCTGACGTCATCCACGGCCTTGACATGGTCCACGGTTCTTCGAAGGATGCCTCGCTGGACCGGGAACCAGACCTTTAAATGGTCCACTTTGATGAGAACGGGATCATTTTCATCTGCGGGATCCGGCCGGCCTTTTGGCTCGGAATCGATGAGGTGGCGGGTGTAGGCGTGGTCAGGTGCGGCAAATATCTTCTTTGGCGCATTGGTTTCCACAATCCGACCGTCTTTCATCACCGCCACCCGGTGAGCGATCCGCTGGACAATGGTGAAATCATGGGTGATAAAGAGAATGGCCATGCCCATTTCCTGCTGGAGATCCTGAATCAGGTCGAGAATCTGGGCCTGGACCGTGACGTCCAGGGCCGTGGTGGGCTCGTCGGCAATGAGGATATCGGGCCGGTTGATCAATGCCATGGCTATCATGACCCGCTGCCGCTCCCCGCCGGACAACTGGTGGGGAAACGAGGACAGCCTGGCAGAAGGATTTTTAAGCCCCACCCGGTCCAGCCAGAAAAGGGCCTGTTCATCTGCCTGGGATTTAGAAGTCTGCTGGTGCAGGAAGATGGACTCTTTGAGCTGTTTGCCGATCCTGTGAAGGGGGTTCAGGGAGGTCATGGGCTGCTGGAAAATAACCCCGACCCTGTTACCCCGGATATTCCGGATCTCCTCTTCCGACACCGTAAGGCAGTCTCTCCCGTCAAGCTCAATGGAGCCTGCCGGGTATACGGCTGATCCCGGAAGCAGTCTCAGAACGGACATGGCGGTGACGGTTTTTCCGGACCCGCTTTCCCCAACCAGTGCAAGGGTTTCCCCCTTGCTCAGCACCAGATTAACATTTTCCACGGCCCGGGTGACCCGGTCTCCCATTTTAAATGAAACAGACAGATCGTTTATGGTCAATAAATTCAGATTCATCGTCTAGTAGACCTTCCGGGGATCAAGGGCATCCCTCACCCCCTCACCGATAAAAACCAGAAGGCTGAACATGAGGGAGAGGACCACAAAGGCGGACAGGCCCAGCCAGGGGGCCTGCATATTGGCCTTGCCCTGGGCCAGGAGTTCTCCCAGGGAAGGAGACCCCACGGGCAGGCCAAACCCCAGGAAATCAAGGGAGGTCAGGGTAGTGATGGACCCGCCCAGAATAAAGGGCATAAAGGTGATGGCCGCCACCATGGCATTGGGAAGGACATGGCGGAAAATAATCCGGAAGTCGCTCAGGCCGAGGGCTTTGGCCGCGGTGACATACTCGAAATTTCTCCCCCTGAGAAACTCGGCCCTTACCACGCCCACAAGGGACATCCACCCGAACATCAGGGTGATGCCCAGAAGCCACCAGAAATTGGGCTGGACCACGCTGGACAGAATGATGAGTAAAAACAGGGTGGGAAGGCTGGACCAGATCTCGATGAAACGCTGGCCGAAGATATCAACGGACCCGCCGTAATAGCCCTGGACTGCCCCTGCCGTTATCCCGATGGCCGAAGAACACAGGGTCAGAGTGAGGCCGAACAGCACTGAAATCCTGAACCCGTAGAGAAGCCGGGCCGTAATATCCCTGCCCCGGTCATCGGTACCCAGCCAGTTTACCCTTGACGGCGGCGACGGGGCTGGCCCGTCAAGGTTAAAGTTGATGGTGTTATAGGAAAACGGGATAATGGGGGTGATCATCCACCCCTTTTCATTGATCAGGTCGATCACAAAAGGGTCTTTATAATCAGCCGGGGCTTCAAACTCTCCGCCAAACTGGGTTTCCGCATACTCTGTCACAAGGGGACAGTAAAAATGGGAGTCATAGTAGATCAACAGGGGTTTGTCATTGGCGATGAGCTCGGAAAAAAGGGTGACCGTGAATAGGAACAAAAAGATATACAGGGAAACATATCCCCGCCGGTTGGCCCGGAACCGGTTCCATCTCTCCTGATTCAGCTTCGATGGATTTATTTTCGATATTTTGATTGGCGCCATTGTCATCCCCTCTTTTCAAAGTCGATCCTGGGGTCCACAATGGTATAGGTGATATCCGAGATAATAGACAATATCAGGCCCATGAGGGTGAAGATGTACAGGGTGGAAAACATGAGGGGAAAATCCCGCTGCAATGTGGCCTGGAACCCTAAAAGGCCCATGCCGTCCAGGGAAAAGATCACCTCGATGAGCATGGAGCCGGTGAAAAAAAGACCGATAAAGGCCGATGGAAAAGAGGCAATCACAAGGATCATGGCGTTCCTGAACACATGACCGTATAAAATCCGGTTTTCAGTGAGGCCCTTGGCCCGGGCCGTTACCACGTACTGCTTGCCGATTTCATCCAGAAAAGAGTTTTTGGTCAAAAAGGTCAGGGTGGCAAACCCGCCGATGACCAGGGCAAGGGTGGGAAGGGCCATGTGCCAGAAGTAGTCCACAATTTTGCCGAAAAAGGAGA
Organism: uncultured Desulfobacula sp.; assembly: GCA_963674905.2. Taxonomy (GTDB): domain Bacteria; phylum Desulfobacterota; class Desulfobacteria; order Desulfobacterales; family Desulfobacteraceae; genus Desulfobacula. The sequence continues at coordinate 215,100 of CAXXXR010000001.1, forward strand.
GCTGGTCAAAATTCACCGACACCAGGCCCCGCAGGGGGAACCAGTTAAAATAGGTGCCCCCGGCAAAAAGGATAATCAATAGTATGGCAAACAGGAACACGGGGATGGCGTTGGCCACGATGATCACCGTGCTGGTCCAGACGTCAAACCGGGACGAGTGCTTCAGGGCTTTTTTGATGCCCAGGGGGATGCAGACCAGGTGAATGATGATGGTGCTCCACAACCCCAGGGAAACAGACACGGGAATTCTTTCCTTAATGAGCTCCACCACGGATCTCCCCCGAAAAAGGCTGTCGCCGAAATCAAAGAGGATAAAATCCTTAAGCATCTTAAGGTATCGAACGTGGATGGGCTTGTCAAACCCGAACCGCCGCTCGATCTCGGCAATCACTTCAGGGTCCAGGCCCTGCCCCCCCCTGTAACTGCTCTTTTCCCTGATATCGGTCTGGGTAAGCTCGCTGTTTCCGCTGCCGGTGACCTGCTCCATGATCCCGGAATCAAGGCCCTGGAGTTTTGCCACAAGCTGGTCAACGGGCCCGCCCGGGGCAATCTGGATGATAAAAAAATTGATGGTGACAATGGCAAGCAGGGTGGGAATGACCAGGAGCAGTCTGCGGATGATATAGGAACCCATGATGATGGCCTGTTTTGTCTCCTCTATTGTCTGATATTCCGGCCGGGCAGAGCCGCCTGTTTGTCCGGATCGATCCACCAGGTGTCGATGAACCCGATGGAATATTTAGGCCGGACGGCCGGGCGTGAAAATTTATTCCAGTACGCCACTCTGAATTTACTCAGATGCCATTCCGGGATCACAAAGAAATTCCACTGCAGGACCCGGTCCAGGGCCCGGCCATAGTGCAGCAGGGCTGTTTTGTCGGTCTGGTTCCGGTCGATTTTTTGTGTGAGAAAGTCAATGGCCGGATCCGTGACCCCGGCAATATTGTAGGTGGCATCGATGAATCCCGAGTGCCATACGATTTTCAGGTTGGAAGAGGGAAATGCATTAGCTGAATACCCGCCGGAAATCATGTCAAAGTCCCGGGCCCGCATCCGGTTGATAAACTGGGTGGTATCCACCCGCCTGATATTCAGAACAATACCCAGTTTTTTCAGGTTGGCCTGGACAGGGATGGCGATACGCTCCATGGTGGGGCTGTACAGCAATAATTCGAATTCCATGGTCCTGTTGGTCTGGGTGTGGGTCATTTTCCGGTCTTTGATCTCCCAGCCGGCTGTTTTCAATATGGTCAGGGCTTTTCTGAGCTGGGGACGGATATTGCCGCTGCCGTCAGTGACCGGGGGCTGGAACTCCTGGGTGTAAACCCGGGGCGGGATTTTGTCCTTGATTGGTTCAAGGCAGGCAATCTCCTCTTGTGAGGGCAGCCCCTTTGCCTCATACTGGGTATTCTGGAAATAACTGCGGGTCCGTGTATACTGGCTGTAAAAAAGGTGCTGGTTCATCCATTCAAAATCCATGGCATAATTCAGGGCCTCTCTGACCCGCGGATCCTTGAACACCTGTTTCTGTGTATTAAAAATAAGGGCCTGCATGGCCTGGGGGATTTCATGGGGGATCTCTTCTTTGATGATGTAATGTTTATCAAATTGTTCCCCTTTGTACAGAGTGGCCCATTGCTTTGCCACGTTCTCAGACCTGAAGTCAAACTCCCCTGCCTTAAAGGCCTCCAGGGTGACGATCTCATCCTTGTAGTAGTCGTACCGGATAAAATCAAAATTGTGCCTTCCTCTGTTCACGGGCAGATCCTTTGCCCAATAGTCTGTCAAGCGTTTGACCACCACGTACTGCCCCATCTTAAACGAATCAATGGTAAACCCGGAACTGCCCAGGGGAACTTCGGTGGTGGGTTCACTGAAATCTTTTGTCTCCCAATAGTGTCTGGGCAGGATTGCCAGGCCGGCCAGGGAATGCAGCAGGTTGATACTGCTCTGTTTGAGAAAAAATTTGACCCGGTGGGCATCCAGGGCCTCGACCCGGTCCACATTCTTATAGTAGCTCTTAAACTGTGGAACCCCCTGGGTCATGAAGGTGTTAAAGGTGAACACCACGTCGTCGGCCAGAATGGGTTTTTTATCCTGGAACCGGGCCCGTTTGTCGATATAAAAAATAATCCATGTGAAATCTTTTGAGTATTCAATCTTTTCAGCAATCAGGGGATAGAGCACGTCGATCTCATCATCGGATGCAACCATAAGGGTGTCGTAGAGCTGGTCGCTGCCCTCTGCCGGGTCTCCTCTCTGGGCATACCGGTTGAAACTGTCAAAGGTGCCGGTGGCGGACAGGGTGACGAACCCGCACCTGGGGGCATCTGGGTTTACATAGTCAAAATGGGCAAACCCTTTTTCATACTTTGGATTGTCCCTCAGGGAAAAGTGATGGGATACGATGGAACCTTCATCTGCCGGGCAGATTCGAGCAAATCCAAATGTGATCAGCCCGGATATAATCAGGCCGGGTATAATTAGCCTGATTATGGTTCTTGCTATACAATCTTTCTTCACAACAAGGTCCTCTTATTGTTCAATCTCACGGGTGTTTTATTCAATTCCCCTGTATTTATCAATTGGTTATTTTATCAGCACTCTGGCCTTTTTTGAAGTCTTGTTTCCCGGTATCATCCTTTTTGACAGGACTGGCGTCTTCTTCTCGTTCATCCACATGGAGATGCGCCCCCCCCTTTTCAGGGGTGGTCCCGATATAGGTCTGGGCAATATTGGCCGAATAAAGGACAATCTGCTTCATTAAATCCATTAACTCCATATGGATTTCCGTGGTTTCCACGGAATCTTCGTTTTTCAATACCAGGCGCTTGAGGTGCCGGGCCCTGTATTTTGACTCCAGATCAAGATACTTTCTTTCTTTTTTCATGATCCGGTCTGCAATCTGGGGATTGGTCTCCTGAAATGCTTCTTTTAGACGGCTGATCTGTTTTGATACCTTGCTGTGATAGATGAGCAGCTCTTCTTTTCCCTCATCGGAAAAATCAAACCGAAGATTTTTTTTCTTAGCAATCAGGGGAATCATGTTCCGGTGAATAATATCTCCCATGCTCTCCATGTCCTTTACAATGGACACCATCCCAAAAACCTCTGTGGCCTGTTCCTCGGTAATATTGCCCTGGGCAATGTGGGTGAGATAGGCACAGATTTTTCCTTCCAGAAAATCAATTTTTTCCTCTCGCAGGTGAAGACCCTCAAAAAGCGTGAGGTCTGGGTAGGTTTCATCTCTTTTCGGAATCTCCCGAATCATCAGGCTTGTATCATCATCCCCCCGGCCCTGGGCGGACAATAATTTTTCATCGGACAGAAAAGGAATGATAATGGCGTTGAGCATCCTGGTCAGAAGCATTGCCATTCGTGCCATTTCCGCCCGGGCCAGGTCAATTGCCAGGGACGGTGTTTCCAGGAGGGAATCGTCAATGTAGCGGACAGCAATCTCATGGCCCGCCGGTTTTTCTTGTTCCGGCAGGATCGTATAGATAATTTTTGAAAAAACGCCGATCAGGGGGAGAAAAAACAGGCCCAGGCTGACATTGAATATGGTGTGAGCATTTGCCAGTTGCCGTGCCGTTCCTGAGCCAAACTTTGCCGCCAGGGCATGGATGATATCGGCAAACTGGGGGATCCAGAAGACAAACAGGCCCACACCGGCAATCTTGAACATAACATGGGCCATGGCCACCCGTTTGGCCTCCCTTGATGCCCCGATACCGGCAAGGGCGGCGGTAACGCAGGTACCGATGTTGGCTCCAAAAATCACCGGGATCCCGCCTTCCAGAGTGATCAGGCCCTGCTGGGCCAGAACGATGAGCACACCGGTTGTGGCGCTGCTGCTCTGGACAATGGCAGTAAAGGCGGCCCCGATCAAAATCCCCATGAACGGATTCTCCATGTCCCGCATCAGGTCAATGAAAGCAGGATAGGTTCGAAGCGGTTTCATCACGTCACTCATCAGCTTCATGCCGAAAAAAAGAATACCAAACCCCAGGATGATGTCCCCGATGGCCCTTGTTTTTTCGGTTTTGCCCACCAACCGCAGGAGGAACCCCACGGCCACCATGAGCAGGGCATAATCCGTGAGTTTGAAGGCAATCATCTGGGCCGTGATGGTGGTACCGATATCCGCCCCCAGGATCACGCCCATGGACTGGACCAAATTGAGAAGCCCGGCCTGGACAAAGCTGACCAGCATTACGGTAGTGGCGGAAGAAGATTGAATCACCATGGTGACAAAGGCCCCCACGATCATTGCAATGACCCGGTTTTTGGTCAGGGTGGCCAGAATGGAGCGCATTTTATTACCGGCCGTACTCTTCATCCCATTGCTCATCTTGTCCATGCCGTAGAGAAAAAATGCCAGCCCCCCGGCAATGCCGATAAAGATCTTTGACCAGGAAAAATCGGCTGAGCCGGTGGTTTGGGTTTCAGCAAAGGCTGAGGGGAGAAACCATAGGAATATAATAGCGGCCATGATTTTCATGCCGAAATTTAAATGCGTGCGTTTAAATATTTCCAATCCAGGGGGTCTCCTGTCGTGTTATTCAAATGAATATTGATTTTCTGGTAATAGTAGAAGCAAAATCAATTTAAGTCCATAGAAAATCCAATTCCCCCACAGGCAGCCGCGTTTAGCAGTCCTTATCCGCCTTTTTTTAATAATTTCAACTCTCCCAGGAGTTCATCAACCTCGTCTTCCAGATTAAGAAGCTCCATCATGACCGGGGGCTTGGTCGAATGCGCGGGAAGACGAGCCTTTGTCTCCTGAATCAGGTCTTCAAGAACCTGGATTCTTTTTTTGATTTCTTGGATTTTTTCCTGATCGTTTTTTTGGGGGTCGAACTTTTTGGGATCAATTTTATCAATCATCTGTTTTCCGGATTCAAACCCGCCTGAACACCCGGCGTGCATTTTCCGGTCTCCTTTTTTATGATTCAATACAAATTATCATGCCGATACAAAATAGCAGAAACGCCGGCAAAAAGAATTGATATAAATCAAAAAAAACAATCCATTTGCTTCCGGCCTTATAGAATAAAATCGATTCCCCGGAAGGGATGGGGAAAGGCAGGTTCCAAAGATCAGGATCTGTTCATTTTGACAAACCCTTGAATTCTTTGCCCAACCAGTGTATTCTTAACAAATTGTGGTTTAAGGCAGTATCACTTTTCAAGATGAAGGAGAATATATGGAACCTGACAAATTCAGAGAATCCAGGCAGGCAATTAACCGGCTGTGTAAAAATATCAATGTTTTGATTGAGGAAAAAGACCTTGAGGCATCAACCGAGGGCTATGAAGAAGTTTCTTCCAAACTGGATCTGCTCAAGCCCCATGCTGAAGGTGAAATCCAGAAACGATCAGTAAAAAACCTGGGGATTAAACTGAAATCCTTATCCACTTATATCGGGAAATTGAAACCCAAGAAAAAACCAGGTGTCAGGGGCGGGAAAAGAACGGCAAAACCGGCCATTGTATGGGATGAAGACCGTGTGGGAGAATTGTCCCCCGTATTTTTAGAAAAAGTATTCGCCAACATGGCAAATGATGCGGATGCCAGGGTGTGTTTCGGCACCACAGGCAAAGGTATCAGACCCAGCTACCAGATTGAATTTGCAAATCAGGATACCACAACCTTCAGCGGTTCCGGCCACAATCCGGTCAAAAAACCACTTTCAGCCGCTGCAAAAAAGACATCAAAACCCTTTTCCTACGAGGTGATCGGGTCGATCCTGGGCAAAAAATAAAACCCAAAATATGAATCATTATAGTTGGCAGATCAGGTAGAAAAACCCGATTTAAAAATCTGGTAGAAAGGCTAAGGGGGTAGGTGACTGCCCCCTGCCCTTTTTGCAAACCTGCCGGCAACCATGAATTGAGTAAGTTTTAACGGAGTCATTCAAAACAAAGATGCGAATCTACGCGGTGGCCGATATTCATGGAAAACTTGAGAATATTGCAAGGATCAAACAGGTGATCATGGGTCAAACCCCTGATGTTCTGGTCATTGCCGGAGACATTGGCGGTCTTTTTGTTCGAATAAAAACCCGGGACCTGTTCAAGGAATTTTCCATCCCAGTCCTGTATGTCCTGGGAAATTCAGACCTGAAACACCCGCTGTTTGATGCCCGGCAAAACGCCAAAAGGCTGAGCCCTGAACCCCTGACCTTTCTTTCCAGCCGGTTTATCGGCCTTTCCGGAACGATCCCATTGCCCTTCTTCTCAAAGATAGCCTTAAGGGAAAAAAGACTGCTACGCTCATTAAAGACGCGCATCACCCCGAAAACAATTCTGGTGGTCCATCCGCCGCCCAGGGGGATTCTCGACAAGGTGGGAAGTAAATTTTGCGCCGGAAGCTCAGGACTCAGACAATTGATTGAAAATCACCCGCCTTTAATGGTATTATGCGGCCATATCCATGAACAGGCAGGATATCAATACTTAAACCATACCCTGGTGGTCAATTGCGCCCTGAACAAAACATCAAGGGGTGCCCTCATTGACTGCAGAAGGGACAAATCCTTAACCATAAAAATGATATAAAAAACAATAGCCGGACCAATAAATTAACAGATCAGCAAACAAAAAAAATAAGGAAAAATAAATATGTGTGAGTCCAATGTATATCTGAAAAAAGACAACGAAGAACAACTGATCATGGAAAACGTGGCAGCCATCACCCCGGTTGACAAGGATACCTTTTTATTAAGGGGCCTGCTGGGCGACAGCATGGAAGTCAAGGGAATCATTGAAGACATCAACCTTATGGGGCATAAAATCACCTTAAAAGCCCAGTAATGAGCAGGTTTTCAGACTATCTTGAAACCATTTCCCGGATCAATTGCCTGGATCAGGGCCTGGATCAAAATCAGGCGGTTCAATGGCTGTTTCATTGCGGCATGCTCTTTTCAACCCGGGATAAATGGTGGGGGAATTTTAAGTTCCGGCATACGGCCCACGAGGGAATCGATATCACCTATTTCAGGACGGCCCGGGACAGATTGAATTGTTTTGATGATACTGTCAAGATTCCGGCCATGGATGACGGACAGGTGCTGAACATCTGTGATGATTTCCTGGGCAAAAGTCTGGTGGTTGAGCAGCAGGCCCCTGGGGCCCGGGAGGAACGAATTGTTTTTGTGTATGCCCACATCATCCCGGCTCAGGAGATAAAGACCGGCAATATCATACAAAAGAACACCTGTATTGCGACTGTATGCCATACCCGTAAAAACCCCCAACTGCCTCCCCATCTTCATTTTTCCTGCTTTGAGGTGGGCCATCGGATTAAAGAAAAAAACCTGAACTGGACCCTGTTTTCAGATCCTTTCAAGGCCAAACCCTTTCACCCGATTTTTCTTTAAGCAAAAGAGCCAATGAAAGCCGCCTTAATACACGCGGGGCCGGTTTAAAACCGGCCTGCTTAAATAAAAAGAAGAATTGAAAAAAAATAAAATTTAATCTATGATCACCAAAACTTGAACATTGGCTTACAATACAAAATCTGGATATGGAGCAGATAAATGAAAGTGATTAAAACTCTTTTTTGGCTGATCGTCCTGGGATTACTTGGTATTTTAATTTACCAGAACCTGGATTATTTTATGACGAAAACCGGTTTAAGCCTTGATCTTAAATTAGAGGGCCGGCACTGGACCCTTCCTGAAATCCAGAATATCGCCTATTTTGGAATTTGCTTTCTGCTGGGACTCATTCTGGCCTGGCTCAGAGGCTTTTTTGCACGACTTGCCTTAAAAAAGGAGATATTATCCAGAGACCGGGAAATTGCATCGCTGAAGGAGCAGGTCAACACCTTAAAAATCCAATTGGAAGTGTTTCAGCATGATCCCTACATCAAAAAGACTCTGGAAAAAACCCCGGCAAAAGAACAACCCGCCCCGGAACTGTCCGGCGAAGAGACCCGGGAAGGTGTTGCGTCAAACCGTATTGAGTGAATTTGACAAACGCCTCCCCCATATCCAAGGTAGCAGTGGACAAGAAAAAAAATACGCCCATGATGGCCCAGTACCTGGCCATCAAAGAATCATATGAAGATGCCGTATTGTTTTATCGGATGGGAGATTTTTATGAAATGTTCAATGAGGATGCCGTACGGGCATCTGAAATCTTAGAAATCGCATTAACCTCAAGAAACAAAAATGATGACGCCCCCATTCCCATGTGCGGGGTCCCCTTTCGGGCGGCTGACAACTATATTGCCCGGCTCATCGAATCCGGATGCAAGGTTGCCGTTTGTGAACAGATGGAAGATGCATCAGCAGTCAAAGGCCTTGTCAAAAGAGAGGTAGTCCGGGTGATCACACCGGGCATGATCTTAAATGAAGCCCTGCTGGATAAAACCTGCCACAATTTTCTTCTGGCCCTGTCCAGAACCCGGGATATGGCTGCTATTGCCTATCTTGATATTTCCACCGGCACCTTCAAAACCACCCAGGTTGACACCAGAAACTCCAAAATCCCCCTGGAACTGATTGATGAGGCCTTAAAGGTTGACCCCAAAGAAATCCTTTTGCCTGCCAATTTTGAACAGGACCCGGCCTACCACTCTCTGAGACAGACCTTTAACGGAAGGCAGATCACCTATCTTGACCGGCTGGATTTCCAGGTTGAAGAGGCAAGGGAACGACTCTTGAAAAAGTTTAAGACCCGCAGCCTGGAAGGGTTCGGTGCCGAACAGATGACAGCCTCCATTTCTGCGGCAGGTGCCATCCTTGCCTATGTCCAGGACACCCAGATGCAGGACACCCGGCATATTTTTCAACTCACACCCTATGACCTGAAAAGCTTTCTCGTGATTGATGACCGGTCCTGTAAAAATCTTGAACTCCTGGCCAATATCCAGACCCTGGATAAACGGGGCTCCCTGATCCATGTGCTGGATCAGACCGTCACGGCAATGGGATCACGGCTCATCCGGCAGTGGATCAGAACCCCCCTCATCAACAGAGAAAAGATCCAGGAACGCCTGGACTGCATTGAAGAACTGACCCGGGCCTCACATATTCATCAATTGATCATCACCCATTTAAAATCCGTGCATGACCTTGAGCGCCTGGGCAGTAAAATTTCCATGGGACAGGGGAATGCCAGGGATTTGATCAGCCTGAAAAACTCTTTAAAAAAACTGCCCCTGGTGTTTAAAGAGCTGGCATTGTTCAAGAGTCCGCTGCTGAACGGGACAGATCTTAAAGACCAGGACAGTCTGGTCCAGGAGCTGTCAGAACTTGCCGACCTTATCGAAACGGCAATCAGGGAAGATGCAGGCCATGTGCTCAACGAGGGCGGACTGATCAATGACGGGTATGATAATGATCTGGATGAACTGCTGTTGATCTCCCGGGATGGAAAATCATGGATCGCAAAGGCCGAGGCAACGGAACGAGAAAAAACAAAGCTGTCTTCTTTGAAGATCAAATACAATAAGGTGTTCGGCTATTTTATCGAAGTATCCCGGGCCCAGTCTGCATCGGTTCCGGATCACTATATCCGGAAACAGACCCTTGTCAATGCGGAGCGCTACATTACCGATGAAATGAAACAGGTGGAATCCACCATCCTCACGGCCCAGGACAAGCGGAATGCCCTGGAGTATAAAATTTTTTGTACCATCAGGGAGATTGTCATTTCAAAGGCAGACCTGATCCTTAAAATGGCCGAGTTTATCGCAAATGTGGATGTTCTCCAGGGGCTGGCCCTTACGGCATCCCAGAACAATTACACCAAACCGCTGATCAATGAGCAGGACAGGATCTCCATTGAGGACGGGCGGCACCCGGTGGTGGAACGACTGATCAAAGGTGAACGCTATGTACCCAATTCCATTGAAATGGATGATGTAAAGAACCAGGTGCTGCTGATCACCGGTCCCAATATGGCGGGCAAGTCAACGGTCTTGCGGCAGGTGGCCCTGACCGTTCTCATGGCCCAGATGGGATCTTTTGTCCCGGCAAAGAAGGCATCTCTGTGCATCATGGACAGGATATTCACCCGTGTGGGTGCCCTGGACAACCTGTCATCGGGTCAGAGTACCTTTATGGTGGAGATGGAAGAGACCGCCAATATTGTGAATAACGCCACCGGGAAAAGCCTGGTCATCCTGGATGAAATCGGAAGAGGCACCAGCACCTTTGACGGCATGAGCATTGCCTGGGCCGTGGCTGAATACCTTCATGACCTTGACGGCAGGGGAGTAAAAACCCTTTTTGCCACCCATTACCATGAGCTGATAAAACTGGAGAATCTCAAGCCCAGGATTCAGAATTTTAATATTGCGGTCAAGGAATTCAACGACAATATCGTATTTTTAAGACGGCTGGTCAGAGGCGGAACCAATAAGAGCTATGGTATCCAGGTGGCCAGACTTGCCGGTGTCCCGGACCGGGTGATTGACAAGGCCAAAATGGTATTGTCCCGGGTTGAACAAACGAATAATACCGATATAACCGATCCCCTGCTCGCACCCCTGCCCGACCACCCGATTGCCTGGGTGGAACCCAAAAAAAATAAAAAAGAGAAAAAACGAACAAAACAGGCCCGGGACAACCAACTGGAATTATTCAATACCCGGGAAGAGTCCATTATAAAAATGTTGGAAAAAATAGATATTTCACGTATGACTCCCCTTGAAGCCATAAATTTTTTAAATGATTTAAAACAAAAAAGTATCCAATGACATATGCCCAAGTTTAAACCATCCATACCGGTTCAGTTGTTTTTGATTATTTTTTTATCCGGCATTATCCTGTTCCCGGCAAACGGGTTTGCCGGAAGTGCAAAGGACAAATATCTTACGGCGGATGACTGCTACAAAAAACTGCGGCACTCTTCTTCGAAACAGAAAAAAGCCGTGGAATGGCTTAGTTGTATTACCAAATATGAAAGCATCTACCGGTCCCACCCCAGAAGCTCATGGGCTCCGGCCGGTATGTACAAGGCATCCCAGCTCTACTTGACCCTGTCACGATTATCCGGTCAAAAGACCTATCAAACCCAGGCAGAGGACCTGCTGGCAAGAATCAGGAACAAGTATCCTGAAAGTGCCTATGGCAAGCGGGCCGTATCCCTTCTCAAATCCATCAATGCCCCCCCGCGACTGTATACATCAAAAGTCCTGCAACTCCGGTCCAAAAAAAAGCAGACAAAGAACAGTGCCGGTATCCAAAAGTTCAACCGGCAGGAACAGGCAAGACTTGCCGATCTTGAGAAACCTGAACCCCCGCCGCCCCCAAAACCGCTATATCCAAAACCTGCGACTGCTGAACCGGTTCAAACGGAGTTATCTGCTACTGGGGACACAACCATTACCGACCTCAGGTTCTGGTCAAATCCAGAGTACACACGGATTGTCGTGAATGCTGAAAACGACAGGGACTATTCCCACAGGCTCCTGAAGAAAGATCCGGATATTGATAAACCCTTTCAGCGATTGTACGTTGATATTGAACAATCCAAACTGGGAAGCAATGTGGCCGAACACACTCCCATCAACGACGATCTGTTGAAACAGGCAAGGGCCGGGCAATATCTGCCCCACACGGTACGGGTGGTGGTGGATTTAAAATCCTTTGAAAACTACAAAATTTTTTCCTTAAAAGATCCGTTCAGGATCGTGATAGATGTCTGGGGAAAAGGATCAAACGGCAGTCCTGCTTCGTCGCCGGAACTCCGGACAGTGGAAAAAGACGGATCAGACAATACGGTTCAACCCTCGCGCATCACCACCGACAACTTAGAATCATCGGACATTGCCCGGCAACTGGCCCTGGGCGTGAGAAAAATCGTCATTGACCCGGGCCATGGGGGACCAGATCCCGGGGCACCCGGTTACTTTAAAAATGTATGGGAAAAAGATATTGTGCTCAAACTGGGCAAAAAACTGGCTGCTACCCTGAGGGATCGTTTAAAGTGTACCGTGGTGCTGACGCGCTCCACAGACAAGCGCCTGACCCTTGAAGAACGGACCGCCATTGCCAATACCAAACGGGCGGACCTGTTTATATCCCTGCACTGCAATGCGGCAAAAAACAAAAAACTGCGGGGCATTGAAACCTATATCCTGAACCTTGCCACGGATGAACAGGCCATTGCCGTTGCCGCAAGGGAGAATGCAACCTCGGAAAAAAATATATCTGATCTGGAGTATATCCTGAGTGATTTGATGAAACATGCCAAGATTGAAGAATCCACACGGCTGGCCAATGTGGTCCAGAATTCTTTAGTAACGGGTATGCAGAAAAAATATTCCGGTATCAAGAACCTGGGTGTGAAACAGGCGCCCTTTTACGTGCTCCTGGGGGCCAGGATGCCGTCCATCCTCATTGAAACCTCCTTTATCAGCAACAAGACAGAGTGTAAACGGCTCATGAGCAGTGCCTATCAGAGTGCCATCTGTGACACCATCACCGATGGGATTGAAAATTATATCAACACCACAAATCCGAAACAATTATAAACCATAACCAATATAAACAACGCTATAAGGAGGCCACCATGTCTTTTGAAAACATTATCCTGGAAATTAAAGATTCCATTGCCACCCTGTCGTTTAACCGGCCCAAAGCCTTGAATGCTCTTAACAATGCCCTGTTTGATGAACTGGACATCGCCCTGGATCAGATAGGGGCAAACCCGGATGTCCGGGTCCTCATCCTCACCGGGGCCGGAGAAAAAGCCTTTGTTGCCGGGGCAGACATTGCCGAACTGGCAAAGATGACCCCCCTCCAGGGGAAAAATTTTTCCCGCAAGGGACAAAAGGTGTTTTCAAAGATCGAAGCCCTGCCCATTCCGGCCATTGCAGCGGTGAACGGATTTGCCCTGGGCGGCGGGTCTGAGGCCGCCCTTGCCTGTGATTTTATCTATGCATCGGAACACGCCCTGTTTGGCCTGCCTGAAATCACCCTGGGACTGATTCCGGGATTTGGTGGAACCCAGCGTCTGGCAAGGCTGGTTGGGATCAACCGGGCCAAGGAAATGATCTTTACCGGAAAACCCATCAAGGCCCAGGAAGCCCTTGAATTCGGCATTGTCAACAAAGTCTTTCCCCATGAAAGTCTCATGGAAGAGGCATTGAAAACGGCAAATCTCATTGCCACCCGGGGAAAGGTTGCCCTAAGATCGGCAAAAGAGGTAATTCAAACCGGTTTGAATGCCGACCTTGAAACCGGATGTCGAGTTGAAAATGATGTATTCGGCCTTACCATGAGCAGTGAGGATGCACAAGAGGGTACAGCAGCCTTTCTTGAAAAGAGAAAACCTGTATTCACGGGAAAACTTTAACCCGTCGTTTTATCCTATTTTTTTAACCTGTCATTTGCCTGGGGAGGTCATCATATGTTTACGGAGCAACTATCGGTTTTCATCGAAAACAGAGAAGGCAGGCTTGCGGAAGTCACCGCTATCCTGAGGGATGCCAAGGTTAATATCCGGGCATTGTCCCTTGCAGACACAACGGATTTCGGGGTCCTGCGATTGATCGTGGATGACAATGAAACAGCCAAAAAAGCACTGAAAGCAGAAGGGTTTACCGTGGGGACAACCCAGGTTCTGGCCGTTGAAGTCAAAGATGAACCCGGTGGTTTGAACGATATTTTAGATGCCCTGGGTGAAAATGAAATAAACCTGGAATACATGTATGCCTTTGCCAACCCAAAGAGTGAACACGCGGCCATGATTTTCCGGTTTGACGATCTTGACCGGGCCTCCAGGGTTTTGGCCGACAATAATATCCGGGTGTTTACCAGCCGGGAAATTCGGGATTTATAGGCAATCACACAAAACGGTTACAGGGAATCCGGCAGATCTTTTGTAATTTTTTTCACAAGTTCCCTGTAGTCAACCGACGCGGTGCATCCCGGGGCAAACTCAAAAATGGACTTCCCATAGGATGGGGCCTCGGAAATGCTCTCACAGTAGCGGATCGGGGTGCACATATATTCCGGGTATAGTTTGTCCAGTTGTGAGTATATGGCCTCGGGACCTTTTATCCGTGTATCCATAAAGGTGGGAACAATATATTTCAGGACAATCTCCTTCCGATATTTCTGGATGGAGCCCAGACTTTTCATAAATTCCGCCAGCCCCTGGAGGGGCATCACTTCCAGGGCCACGGGCACAAGGACTTCCGTGGCGTAGAACAGGACATTGACGATGAGCTGGTCCCATCCCGGAGCCGTATCAATGATCACAAAATCATACCGTTTGTCCAGCTCTTTCATTGCCTCGGACAGGGTCCACTCCGCTCCAAAACTTTTCCGGTCAATGATTCGCTTGACCCCTGCCAGGGATTTTCCACCGGCAAGAAGCCAGAGATTTTTCCTGGCCCGGACAACACACTCTTCAGGGGGAAGCTCTTTGGTGAGCAGTTCCGTTAAACCGGCCCTGGGTTTCTTGCCCAGGATATAGGAGGACTGGCCCTGGGTATCGGTATCCACAAGCAGGACCTTGTGGCCGGCAAGGGCCAGGCCCGCACTCAGATTAACCGAGGTCGTGGTTTTCCCGACCCCTCCCTTGCTCAAGGTCACACAGATCTTTCTGATGGAGGATTTGGATTCCTGGGATCCTTCATTTTCCTCAAGTACCTCCTGATCATGAACTGCCTCTCCATCGACCAGTTTGTCAAGCTGAACCGGAAATTTATGGCCACAGGTTTTACAGCGCGCGGCAATTTTTTTGCCGGAAGGCGCTGTTTCTCGAACACTATCTAAATTAACCTTATGCTTTTTTTTGCACTTCGGGCAGACGATGATGGCCACTAATCCTCCTTTTTAAGCTCCTCAAGAATAGCATTCACTGCAATATCGGCTATTCGCTTCATGGAAATATTCCCTTTTTTCCCCGGAGAAACCTTAACTTTAATTTTAGCTTTGCCTTCCCAAACCTGAACAGATACATTGTCTTTGGAGGTCTGCCAGGCACCGGCATCCGGCAAATCAGCCTTTGCACTTGGATCCGTCTTATAGATCAGGCAGTCCAGCTCTTTAACCCGAGCTGAGAACTCCTCCCCATGCCCCACAAGGATATTGAACATGATATCATTTTTTTTCGGCATTTTTTTTATTCTTCACCAAACAAGACGTTGTCGTCTTTGAGTAATTGCGCTTTCATGGTGGATAAAATTTTTGAAATCCGGTTCACATCGTTTTCTCGCATATCCACCCATTGAATACCACATTGCCAGGTTTTGTCATTGCTTTTGTCATGGTCGGATGAAAAATGAATGACCCGGCCGTTCAAGGCTTTGATGGAAATATTAAAAATATTGAGTTCACAATCGTTTAATACCTGGTCCACACAAAATACTGAATCCTTTTTAAGGACAATACCGATACCCCCGATGCAGATATCCTGAACCACATATTGCCTGTCATTGATGATAACCCAGGCACTCCTGCCGTCCTCGACGGGGATACGAAATGATTTGCGAACGATTTCCGGTAAAGTGGAGCCATCTTTCAAGATTTCGAATTCAAAGGATTCAGTATTCATTGAGCCACCTTTTAAATCTTAGGAAAATTAAAATTTCCATTTGTTGTCACCATGGACCTATTTTCCAGAAAAATATAACAAGTATGACAGGGGCAAGCAAGAAAAATCATACCACATGAGCACAAAAAGGGCGCAGACATTAAATTGTCTGCACCCTTTTCGCTAAAACTATCCGTCTATTCTAATTTAATTTAAATAGTTAAACGGTTGAACTGTATGGCCTAGTGTCCGCCCATGGCAGCAACAGCACCCTGAAGTGCAGGATGAGCATACATGAGGATCAGGGCAACAACCAGTGCATAAATACACAGAGACTCGATCATTGCAAGACCGATCAGCATGTTCACCTGAATCTTACCGGCTGCTTCAGGATTTCTTGAGATACCGCTCATTGCGCCGCTCAGGCCGAGGCCCTGGCCAATGCCGCAACCAAATGCCGCGATTCCGATTGCAAGACCTGCCGCCCATACACTACCAACTAGAAATTCCATGTTTTACTCCTTAAATTTAATAAACATTATATGAAAAACAACGGGGCTTCTTCCAAATCCCGTAAAACGCCTGATTAATGTGATTCTTCAATTGCTCCGGCAATGTACATGGTTGACAGCAAGAAGAAGACAAATGCTTGTACAAGGGCCACAAATGCACCCAGAGCCATTACCGGAAGCGGTGCCAGAAACATGCCGCCCAGCCCCAGGAGGATACCCACGACCAATTCATGACCGGCCATATTCCCAAACAGACGGAAGGTCAGCGACAAAACCCTTGCACTGTGACCGATAACTTCAATGGGGAAAAATAAAGGGATCATGGCGGGAACAGGTCCTAAGAAATGTTTGATATACTTGATCCCGTGCTGCTGGATACCGATGACATGGCTCCAGAGGACGGCAATCAGGGCCAGTCCCAGTGTGGTGTTGATATTGGCGGTGGGAGGAAATAATGCGGGAACCAGACCCATGAGATTCCCCAGAAGAACAAATAAGAAAATGGTCAAAACCAGAGGATAAGACTTTCGGCCTTCATCTCCGGTAACCGTTACCATGAATTCTTCCAGTCCTGAAATCAGTACCTCAAATACATTCTGGGCAGTTTTGGGCACCATGGAAATACTTTTTCCTGCCAGCCAGCCGAAAAATATCAATACAACCATGGCCAGCCACATGTATACAACATGTGGATACTTCGCAGCAAACCCTTCCAGACCTACCATCCCAAACAATGATGTCAGCAACAAATATGGATGTTCCACTTTATACCGCCTCCTTGAATAATAATCGTGTTAACTCTAACGCCGTAGCCAGAAACATGCTTGCCACAACCACCGAAAGACCTGCCAGAAGGCCCAGCGGATGAACAATATGGTTTGATATAAGCAGAAAAATCATTCCCCCGCTTATTGCAAATCGAATATAATACTTGACCAGGACGTTTCCCACAATGGAACGTCCCTGTTCCGATACCCGTTCAGGGCTGAACATGTTTTTCAGGGTGTTTTTCAAAAGATGAAAATTTATGGCTACAATCAATCCCCCCAGCACCACCCCCAGCGACACCTTGGCAGGGGCTGCCATCAAGGCAACAGAACCGGACACCAGCAAGAGTATCCAGTTTGAGGTTGTAACAAAATTAACAATTTTTTGAAGATCCTGCATTAAAACTTTCTACCCTTTTTCCCTGCCCTGAGAATATTGCTGAACCCGGCGGCAATGCCGAATGCCAGACCGATAAACATCAGAACCGGTTGTGTATCAAATTTCTTGTCCAGCCAGAGACCGATGAACAGACCGATGAAAATAGCAAGGGCCACAGACATTCCAAGGCTGGCAAAATATCCAAGTTCCCTGAAGGTTTTGCCGGTTTCCTTTTTCATGTTCCGCCCTCTTATGCCTTTCATCTGGCCTTCAAAGATCAATTTATCGTAAAGCAAATAACATATGCTGAATCTCAAGTCAATGGGATAAAAACATTAAATTATCCTTAAAAAACCCGTGTTGTTCTCCCGGGAAATTTCACCGATGATCCAGGCGTTTAACCCATTGATTTTCATGGCTTGTACACAATCAGCCGCCTGATTTTTATCCAGGCTGACGAGCAGTCCGCCCGATGTCTGGGGGTCAAACATCAGGTCCGTAAGGGCCCGGTCTATATTCCCGTCAATTTGGGTGAACTCCTGAAAAAAAGCCCGGTTTTTATGGGCACCGGCCGGAACCAGACCCATACGGGCAAACTCCAGGACATTTCCCAGCAGGGGTACCCTGCCGCTATGAAGGGTGATCTCTTTTTTAGATCCCTTTGCCATTTCCAGTAAATGGCCGGCCAGCCCGAATCCGGTCACATCGGTGCAGGCATGAGTACTGAATTGTTTTGCCGTTTCTGCTGCAACCTTGTTCAACATGGACATGATTCGGACCGATTCTTCAATACTTTCCCCAGAGGCCAGACCTGCTTTGATCGCCGTTGATATGATGCCGGTCCCAATGGGTTTAGTCAGGATAAGGGCATCGCCCAGGAAAGCCCCTGCGTTGGTCAGCACCTGGTCCGGATGAACAACCCCGGTAACGGAAAGTCCGTATTTGAATTCCGAATCATCCACGGAATGCCCCCCCACCAGGACGGCACCGGATTCATCGATTTTATCCAGGCCCCCTCTCAGGGTTTCAGCCAGGATATCCTCGTCCAGGTCACAACTGGGAAAACAGACAATATTCATCACAGTAATGGGTTTGCCTCCCATGGCGTAGACATCGCTCAAAGAGTTGGCCGCGGCGATCTGACCAAACTCATAGGGGGAATCGGTCACCGGGGTTAAAAAATCAAGGGTCTGGATCAGGGCCGTGTCCTGGTTCAGCTTATACACACCGGCGTCATCCGGAGAATCAAGGCCCACAATCAGGTTGGGATGGCCCTTGATCTTAAGATTGCCGACAATTCGATCCAGAGTCCCTGGATCCAGTTTGGCAGCTCAGCCCGAGGCTTTCACTGTCTGCGTTAAAAATACGTGTTCTTTATTTTTCATTTTTATCCATTATATGATTAGATTTATATTGTCGGATTTATCAGGCCTGAGTTATTTTATCCGATTTATCTTGCCTGATTTGTATTGTATGGTCTCATGAAATCATCCCGACGACTGCTGCAAAACGCTTGGCTGTTCCCTGGCCTCTATAGGAATAGAACCGGTCCATATTGCATTTGGTACAGATCTCCATGTTTTCAATATGGTCGGGTTTAATTCCCCTGTCCTTGAGCTGATCCTTACTCATAGCCCAGAAATCAAAATAATCCCGGTCCCTGATTTTATACGCCCATAAGCTTTGGGGGATCTCATCTCTATAGTTTACAAATTCAGAACAGCAGGGGCCAAGAGAAGGAGAGATGCCTGCCAGAATATTTTCAGGCCGGCACCCGAACTCCGTCACCATTTTATCCACGCAGTCGCCAATAATATTTTCAATGGAGCCCCGCCACCCGGAATGGATATTGGCAATGACTTTTTTTTGGGGTTCGGCCAGAATCACGGCCTGGCAGTCGGCCACCCGGATAACCAGATACACATTCTTTATATCGGTAATGATCGCATCGGCCACGATCCGCTCTTTTTTGGGATTAAGCATTTCAGCCAAGCCATCAAGGTCAGGGTCCTCTTGTTTCAACACCCTGATCCCGGTCCCGTGAACCTGATTTAGAAAAACAAGGGGGTGCTTGTCGATTTTATCCGCCCGTGTAAATATGCCGTGATCAATGTGCTTGACCCGCTTAAACAGCTCAAACTCATAGACCTGTATCCTATCCATATATATCCTGTCTCCTGTCCGTCATACAGGGAATCAATGTTCTGGCGCTCTCGACCTGACTTAAATCAATAGTCGCCTTTCTGCATCCATCACTCCCCCCTGCATCCGCAAGAACCTTTCCCATGGGGTCCACAACCATGGACATCCCGGGGAACTTGAGACCGTCCTCTTTGCCTGTCCGGTTTGAACAGACCATGAACACCTGATTTTCAACGGCCCTGGCCCGGACAAGGGTTGCCCAGTGTTCTTTTCTGGGTTCGGGCCACTGGGCGCTGATCAGGATCATTTGGACCTGCTTTAAAAACAATGATCTGGCCAGTTCCGGAAATCTCAAATCATAACAGGTCATCATCCCGATCCTGCCGAATCCCGTATTCACGGTGACCACCTGGTTTCCGGCAGTATAGTAAAGGTGTTCGTCCGTGAGCCTGAACAAATGAAGTTTTTCATACCTGCCCTTAATCTGTCCATCCACGTCAATGAGCACCATGGTGTTGTAAATCCGATCATCCCGCATCAGGGGAAGGGTTCCGGCAATGGCCATTTGCTTTTGAGCCGCAAACCGGCCCAGAAGTTCAAGAATTTTTCCATTCTCCTGTGAGTGGCGTTTCAAGTTTTCATTGTCAAAGGAGCAGGGAAACATCTCGGGCAGGACTGCGAGCTTTACACCCTGATCGGCAAGGGTTTCAAGAAATCCAAGGGCAATGTTTAAATTTTTTTGGGTCTCTCCCTTTTGCACATCAAACTGAACCACCCCTGCCATAAATTTTTTTTTCAAATTTTTTGTCCTTCCATGCAGACAGCCGAACTCTTCACGAAACAAGTCGTCATACCTTATAATTTCACCCGTCCAGGGTCAATCTTTTTATCCGGCAAGCCTATAATTGCAAGACAATTCTCATTTTGGAAATTAACTGAAGAATATTGGAAAATATCAATATAAAAACGATTCATCGAGTAAAATCTGAATAAGAATTACGGGTAATTGCTTGACTTTTGATCCGGTTTTGGATAATTTTATTAAAATACGGCATAAGATATAAAAATCTAATAATTATTAGTCAAAGAATATACTTTGCAAAATTATGATAACCCCAACCGGACTGATGCTTAATTTAAATTTTTTACCCTTCATCTAAATATTTTTAAAGGAAAAAAAAATGACACAAGCAGATTCTTTTCTCAAAAATAAACATATACTGGCAGTTGACGATGAATGGGATGTAATTGAAACCATACAGGAGATTCTGGAAGAGGCAAGGGTGGACGTGGCCCAGGACTATGAGACCGCCTCGGAAAAAATCCTCCAGACCCGATATGACCTTGCCGTCCTGGACATTATGGGGGTCAACGGAATCAAGCTTTTAGAAGAGTGTGTCAAAAGAGACATCCCTGCGATCATGCTCACGGCCAATGCCATGAATCCCGAGTCGTTGATGCAGTCCATTAAAAAAGGCGCCATCTCCTACCTTTCCAAAGAACATTTGAGTGAACTGGATACCCTGATCAATGAACTCATGGGCGAACAGAGCAAGGGAAAACCGGCCTGGAAGCTCTTGTTTCAAAAGCTCGGGAGTCACTTTAACCAGCGGTTTGGAAAAGGCTGGAAAGATGACAATAAGGATTTCTGGAATGATTTTGAAAAAAACTGGCAGGTTTCCCGGGGTATCCAGGAAAGACTCCTTCACGACAAGAACATCATCGACAAAGGCATCTAAGCGCCCGGGCCAGGTCACCCCGAACAACGGTGCCCAAATCGTGAATGACGGCCGGCAAATCCTCTCGGATTTGCCGGCCTGAATCTTTATTCACTGGATACTTCGGAGATCTGATACCACTGATTCCTATTGGTAACCGAACATTCTCGGCAAAAACAGCACAACTTCTGGGAAATAGGTCAGGAAGAACAGAACCCCGATCTGGATGGCCAGAAACGGCACCACTGCCTTTGACACATAGATAATATCCCGCTTGGCCAAAGCCCCGGTAATAAACAGACTCACCCCCATGGGCGGGGTGCAGTATCCTATTGCCAGATTCACCGTCATGATGAGGCCGAAATGCATGGGATCGACATTAAAAGGCCCCAGCAGGGGAACAAACACCGGCCCCAGGATCAGGGTGGCTGAAATGATATCCATGAACATGCCGATGATGAGCAGCAGAACATTCATGGCCAGCAAAAAGACAATGGGTGACTGAATACTGGCCACCACGATCTCCGCCACCCGGTTGGGGATATTCTCAAAGGTCAGGTACCGCCCGAAGCAGGTGGCCGATGCCACAATCAGCAGCAGAGTGGCGGAAGTGACCGCAGAACTTACGGTAATGTCTTTTACATCCTTGAAATCAATGGCCCTGTAAATAAAAAGCTCTACAATAAAGGCATACACACAGGCCACCACCGCTGCCTCATTGGCAGTGAACATTCCGGAAAAAATTCCCCCGAAAATGATCACAATGAGCATGACCGCCCAGAAACCCTCTTTTAAAATCGCAAAGAGCTGGGTAAAGCTGGGAGCGGGAAGACGCTTGATATCTTCTCTTTTTCTGTACCGAAGCCAGGTGTAAAGACAGACACAGGCAATAATGATAATCCCGGGAATAAAACCTGTGATAAAAAGTCCTTCCAGGGACACGTTGGAGATCATGGAATAAAAGATCATGCTGATGCTGGGGGGAATGATCACCCCCAGGTTGGGTGAGGTGGTCATCAGTCCCAGGGTATAATCTTCATCATATCCGTTCTTGATCAGGGCCGGTATCATGAACCCACCCAGGGCCACCACCGTGGCAACCGTGGACCCGGATATGGCACCGAACAGACCGCAGCCGATGACACCGGCCATGCCCAGTCCTCCGGGCAGCCAACTGACCAGGGCGTTGGCCAGGTTGATCAATTTTTCGACTGTCTTTCCCTTGCTCATGATATTGCCGCATAGAATAAAAAACAGCACCACCACCAGGGCAAATTTGTCCAGACTTCGGAAAAGGGTCTGGGCCAGAAGGGCCAGGGGCATATCCAGGAATACCACGAAACCGATGGTTGCGGTAAAAAACAGGCATAAAAAAACCGGAACATAGGTTGTCATACAACCCAGGAGGATACATAGAATAATTAAATCACTGATCTGCATGGGAGTCCTTTTTCAATTTGCTCTGAAGTCTTGGATCATGACCTGAACCGTGCGGATAAATACCATAACCCCCATGACGGGCATTATGGCATATATGACGACAAGGGGGATCTGCATGATAATGGTTTTCTGGTGGGTGATCATCTGCAGATGGGTCATCTGGTACCCGTAATACACCATCATCCCTGCGAAAACCAGCATCAGGAGGTTGGTATAAAAGGTGAGCCCGGATTTAAGCCTGGGAAAAATCTGGACAATGGCATCGATCCGTATCATTGCCCGCTGTTTAACGGCCACACTGGCACCCACAAATGTCGAGTAAATAATGACGATGCGCACCAGTTCTTCACTCCAGGCAAGGGTATAGTTAAACCCGTACCGCAGAACAACGTTGGCAAAAAGGGACAGCAGGGCTGCCATCACAATGACAAACAGGGTCCATTCTTCTATATTCGTTACAATGGTATCCAGTTTTTTTAAGATTTTCCCAAGCATAAACCAAGTCCTGTTAAGGGGTTGTGATTATAAATTTAGTTGAAATCGGCTGTTTAAACAGCCGATTTCAATCCATCTATTTCAAAAAGGTCTGAACCTCTTTTAAGAAATCTTTCGGCTTGTAGGTGTCGCCGGGATAGAGCTGATTGATCTCAGAGGCATATTTTGCATAGGTTCCCTTGCTCTGGTCCAGCAGGGTAGCCATGTCTGCATCAGACAATTGAAAGAATTCAACACCGGCGGCTTTTGCCTTTTCAATATTGGTATTCTCTTCTGTGAGTGATTTTTCACGGCTCTTTGCGGCAACATCGTGGACACTGGAAATAAAGGCTTCTCTGATGTCTGCGGGAAGTTTTGCAAGCCAGGCCTTGTTGAAAATCCAGATAAACAGGCCCTGGGCATAGTTGATCTGGGTAAAATACTTGGCCACCTCAAATTTTTTGGTCACATTGCACACGGTGAGCGTATGATCCAGACCTGTGATAACACCCTGTTTCAGGGCAACCGGAACATCGGGCCAGGGCATGGAAACCGGGTTGAATCCCCAGTTCCTGTAGCTTAACTGGTTCACGGCCGCTTCGGCAATCCTGAATTTTACCTGTTTGGCGTCTTCAATATTTCTAACCGGGATGGTGGTGGCCCAGCCATAGTTGCCGTATCCGGTGATATCAAGACCGGTAATGCCCTGGTGGTCCATGGCCATGAGAAAATGGTTGAAAAGGGTTTTATTGTTGATGAACTTATCCAGTTTTTCAAAGGAGTTTACAAGGAAAGGCAGGTTCACGATGCCGAATCTGGGACCCAGGTTGGTTGCAGCAACAGAACTGACACCCATACCCTGGACCGCGCCCATCTGTAACATGTTCAGCACTTCAACTTCGCCGCCAAGGATGGAGTAGGGTTTAAAATCAATATAAACCTGGCCGTTGGTTCTCTTCCAGACCTCATCACGCATTTCAAAACCGGCAAGCGTGCCCACCAGGCCTGGAGTTGACACGTTGGAAACAATACATTTGTATTTGGCGCCTGAAGGATCAAAATCCGGTTTCCATTTATCAAGTGAGGGACCGGCTGCAGATACCGGGGAAGCGACCATGAAAGATCCAACCATCAAAACAAGCAATACCACTAAAAGTCTTCGAAGTTTCATACTTAGTTCCTTTCCTTAAAATTTGATTATAAATTTACGGTGCACGAATAACAATACCCCTGCACCTTTGCCAACTTTTGGAATCCAACTAATCGCACCGTGACTGTTCAAGCTCAATGGTCACGTAAGGTATTTGTAGTTCAACAAGAAGTCAAGCGCAACACAAATTTTCTAATCCAGTTTTTTAAATGCCTCCTTCCGTCCGGTAAATTTTTCTCTGAGCTGGGGTTTCATCAATTTTCCGGTGGGGTTTCTGGGGACCTGATCAAACACAACCTTACGCGGCACCTTGTAGAGAGATAATTTTGATTTTGCAAACTCAATCACCTCTTCTTCGGTCAGGCGCTTGCCCTCCTTGGGTTGAACAATGGCCAGAACGATCTCCACCAGGCGGTCATCCGGATATCCAATACAGGCCACATCATCAATGTCCGGGTGGTCCATGAGCGCATCTTCAATTTCCACCGGGAAAATATTCTCACCTCCCGAGGTCACCATGTCCTTCATCCGGTCAACAATGTAAAAATACCCGTCTTTATCAGTCTTTAACAGGTCTCCGGTGTAAAGCCAGCCGTTCTTCAGGGTTTCTTCGGTCTTTTCAGGATTTGAGTAATATTCCCGCATCATTCTCGGGGTCCGGAATATCAATTCACCCACCTCCCCATCGGCAAGTTCCTCTCCTGTGGGACCCACAATTTTTGCCTCAACCCCAAAGGTGGGTTTTCCAATGGAACCGGGTCTTGCCAGCACGTCTTCCGGGTACAGATTAAAGAGGCCGCCGCCGCCGCCCTCGGTGATCCCATATATATTGGATACCTTGCAGGGCAGTTTTTTCACCAGCAGCTTCATGATATCAAAGGGCACGGGCTGGGCACCGATCTCCATATATTTCCACGAAGACAGGTCATAATCGGATAAAACAACGTCCCCCTTGTCTATGGCGTTAAGCAGGGCAATGCCGATGGGCACCACAAACAAGACATCGGTGCAGCGTTCCTCGGCAATGGCTTCAACAATCCATTTGGGGTCCCTGAAATCCCTGATGATGGTTCCTTTGGCCCCGGTGGCGTAAAAGGGTGCCCATAAGAACATGGTACCGCTGTGGTACAGGGGCAGGAAGAACAGATAATTGTCGTCTTTTTGAACAAAATAGCTCATGCCGTTGCCGATGGCGGTGCTGCTGATGGAAAAATGGGTATGAAGGACCGGTTTGGGCTTTCCCGTGGTCCCGGAGGTGAACATCATGGCCAGGGAGTGGTCTCTTTCCACCTCAACCATGGCATCGGAAATATCTTCAGACTCCTGGACTTCCTTAAAATCGATCATGTCATCCGGAACATCTTTGCCGACACAGATATAATGTTTAACGCTGGCAAGATCTTTCTGGGCCGGCTGAACAACCCCTAAAAATTCCGACCCGATGATAAAAACATCCGGGTTACACACTTCGGCGGCATAGAGGATATCAGAGCTTTCAAAACGAAAATTCAAGGGAACGACCACGGCACCCAGCCGGATAACGGCAAAATAGGTCACCAGCCATTCCAGGGAATCTTTCTGCAGGTGCATCACAAAATCACCCTGTTTGACCCCGAGTCTGTTGGTCAGAAAATTTGCCGTCCTGTTGATTTCGTCATTAAATTCCTTCCAGGTATAGGACCGTCTTTCGCCCGTTGCAGGGGTTCGTTCGATCAGGCAGACCTTATCAGGAATGTGCCGGGAATGAATTGAAGCGTAGCCTGAATAATTCAATGATGCCTCCTTTATATTTTAAGTGATGGACTCTTTTTTAACTGAAAGTTTCCTTTTTTGCACTCCTTTTTTACAGATTGCCGAACTTTAAATTTAGAACTTAATTTTAGAAACTGACCTTATCCAGCCCCTTTAATCCCAGAATCTGTCTTGCCTCGTCCGAAGTCGCCGGTTCAAGGCTCATTTCCTTTGCCACCCGTTTGATCATCCCCACCTGATCCGCACTGGCCTTTGCCATGATACCCCGGCCGGCATAGACCGAATCTTCAAGGCCCACGCGTACATTCTGGGCTCCCATGGCTATGGCAGTGGTGGTAATGGGAATCTGATACTTCCCTCCGGCCGCCACCGACCAGGTAAAATTTTCTTCTCCCAGCACCTCTTTTGCCTCGTCAAAGATCAGGACCAGGTGTTTGACCGATGGGGTCATCCATCCCACCATGGGACCGAACACAAACTGAAGGTGAACCGGAGCCTTGGCGAGATTTTCCTCCAGGAGCCATTTCACGTAGGAGACATGGCCCAGCTCATAGATCTCAAATTCAGGTTTGGTATCGATTTCAAGAAAGGTTTTTCCATAGATCATGTCATCGTTAAAAGTGGGCCTGAAGGTCACGTTTTTGCACAGTTCAAGATACTCTTTTTCCCACTCATACTTGAATTCCTTAAACCGGCTGGCAATCTGGAAGATACCAAAGTTAAAGGGTGCCGGATCAAAAGAACACATTTCCGGTCTTAAATTTTTAATGGGGATGAGTTTTTCTTCCGTGGTCTGATTCATTCCGCCCCCGGTGGTGGGGAGCAGGACCAGGTTGCACCTGGCTTTGATCTTTGAGCACACTTCCATGAAAAGGTCGGGGTCTGACACGGGAAGTCCGTTTTCAGGATTTCTTACATGGATATGGGCGATTGCTGCACCAGCCTCATGGGCCTTTACCGCATCTTCCACAATCTGGTCAGGAGTTATGGGAAGGTAATCACTCATGGTGGGAATATGAACAGATCCGGTGATGGCTGCGGTGATGATTATTTTATTATCCAATTTTATTTGTCTCCTGTTGAAAAATGTTAAAATTTATATTTACACGCCGTACTCCTCATCCAGATCAAGGATAAACATCTTCTTTTCCTTGACATTGTCGATCACAAAAGAAGATTTAATGACCTGGATGCCTTCTATCTGGGTCAATTTCATGTTCATAAACTCGCCGTAAGCCTTGATATCCTTTGCCACCACCTTCAGGACAAAATCATTGGCCCCGGCAATCTGGTAGCATTGAATCACCTCGTCCAGCTCTTTGAATTTTTCCTTTATCACGGCCACAGAGGAAAGATTGCTCAGGCTCAGGCTGATATTTACCACGGCCATGATGGAGAACCCGATTTTTTCCGGATCAATGACCGCTGTAAAATGGGAAATCACCCCTGCAAGCTCCAGCCGCTTGACCCGTTCAAGGGTTGCGGGGGCGGATATCCCGACAATCTTAGATAACTTTGAATTGGTTGTCTTTCCGTTTTCCTGAAGCGTATTCAGAATCAGCTTGTCAATTTTGTCCAAAACCATTCAACTTCCTTGTGGATCAATTTGTATCAAATTCAACCTGCGAGTAAATGGTTATATTTTTCTTTAATTAATGGCAACAATTCTTTTAAGGTTTCATCAATTTTCTCGATGAGATGATCAATTTCATGAGCCGTCATCACCGTGGACAGGATGAACAACCCCCTTGGAATATTAAAAATTCCCTTGTTCAACAGTGACAAATGCATCAGGGTGTGAAGCTGTTCCTCTGATTTTAAAACCTGTTCCGCCGTTGTAATGGGTTCATTGACGAAATGAAGGTTCAACAGAGACCCGATCATGTTGGACTGTATATTCAATCCATTGGCCTTAAAGCTTTCCACAAGACCCTTGTGCAATTGTTCACCCAGCTTGTTAATCCCGGTTACTGCTTTCTCGTCATACTTGGACAGGGCTGCATATCCTGCCTGCATAACCGTCTCATATCCGTTAAAGGTTCCGGAATGGTAGAGGGGCCTGGCAGTTTTTTCATGGCAGAAGATATTCATGATCTCATCTTTGCCGCCAAACACGCCGATGGGAAGGCCGCCGCCCACCACCTTGCCCACACAGGTCAGATCCGGCGTCACTTTGAAAAGATTCTGGCACCCGCCCGCATCCACCCGATAGGAAAAAATCTCGTCAAAGATGAGCAGAACACCATGATCCGAGGTCACTTTTCTTACATGCTCAAGATATCCGGGCTTTGGCATCACCACGCCTCCGGCTCCCAGGAAAGGCTCCATGATCACCGCAGCCAGCTCGCCGGCATTCTCTCGTACCACCCGTTCAACCGCGTCAAAATCATTAAAGGAAACCTCCAGCATATCTTCGGTCATGCCTTTGGGAATGCCGGCGGTAATGACGTTCTTTTTTGTGGAAGCGGCCACGCAGTCATGGGTTCCGTGGAACCCGCCCACCATTTTCAGAATCTTGTCCCGTCCGGTATAGGCCCGGGCCGTTCTCAAGGCAAACAGGGTGGCCTCGGTTCCGGAATTCACAAACCTGACCTTCTCAAACCCGGGTATTCTCTCGCACAGCAGTTTGGCCAGTCGATACTGCCCATCCGTGGGGGTGGAGTATTGGGAACCCTTAACAATCCCTTCCCGGACAGCCTTAACAATATCCGGGTCCCCGTGACCATGGACAATGGCGCCGTAGGCATTGGTCACATCAAAGAGCTTATGCCCTTCATGCGTGACCACATAGGCGCCCTGTCCATAATCGATATGAATGGGATAGGGTTTAAAATAACTTAAGCTTCGGGTTGCACCACCGGGAATATAATTGATCAGCTGTTCATGACGCTTTCTGGAATCTGGGAATTTTTCCATATAGGCGTCTGCAATCTTTTGTTCAATTTCCCGTTCAAGCCCGGTTTTTTCTTCAGGTCCGGTTTGTCCGTTACTTCCCGCTTGCTTTACACTCATGGTGTCCTCCGAATTCAGGCATCAAGTGAAAATCTTTTGCAATTCAGGCAACTTATTTCCTTTTGCTGCCTTATCCATTCTTAGTAAACTCGTAAAAAGTCTAATTAATGAACCCCGTCCCTATTCTTTGGTATGTACGATCAATAGTTCCCCAACCTCTTTTTCCACCCGTTCAACAAATTCACCGGATTCAATCCTGGCCTTAAGGGCTTCAAGGTCATCAATATACACCTTGTCGTAATCCATATACTCCAGGGTTTCACGAACCGCTTTGTGCATGATCTTTCCTGCAGGACTGAGTTTTTCAACCCCCCGGATGTCGGCTGCCTGGGCGGCGCACAGCAGCTCAAAGGACAGGATATGGTTGGTATTTTCAACAATTTTCCGGGCCTTTCTGCCGGCAATCAGACCAAAGCTGACAATATCCTGGAAATCCGCCGTGGATGTGATCGACTGAATGGAAGCGGGCACGGCAAGGGTTCTGTTCTCTGCTACCAGGGAAGTTGTCATGAACTGACCGCCCATGAGTCCCATGCGGACACCGGTGTCTTCTTTACACAGGAATGGGGGCAGGCCGGTACTGTGGGCAACATCCATGAACCGGTCGATTCTCCTGTCACTGACAACGCCCAGGTTCACCATGGAGATGCCCAGGCAATCCATTGCAAATGAGATGGGCTGGCCGTGGAAATGTCCGTTGTGAATAAATGTGTCCCATTCCGTAAATATCAATGGATTGTCATTACTGGAATTAAGTTCCCTTAGAAGCACCTCATGGGCATTCTGGACCGCCTCTTTTGTGGGCCCTACAAACTGAGGAGTACACCGGATGGAGTAGGCATCTTCAACGGGAATGTCCGCCACGGACACACCTTTATGTTCCTGGAGCGTTGACTGAAGTTTCAATGACAATTCCTGCTCATCAATGGCCATACCGCTGCCGGCTAAAAGCTTGGTCAAATTCATGGCCGTTGCATACTGGCCCGGATGATATTTTTGCTCATGAACTCTCACATCAAAGGGATTATATCTTCCCATGAGTGTCTCAATGGCAAATGCGGCAATAATATCCGAGTTTTTTAATGTATTGGTTGCCTCGGAAATAACGGTGCAGGCAAGACCCACCATACCCGATGTGCCGTTGATAAGGGACAGGCCTTCCTTGGCATTCAGGTACATGAGCTCCACGCCTGCCGCTTCCATGGCCTCTTTACCCGGCAGAACTTTTCCCTTATATCTGGCCTTCCATTCACCGAATCCCACGCTGGCGATACAGCCCAATGGGCCGAGGTCACCGCTGGTGCCCAACGATCCTTTTCTGGGGACCAGGGGAAACACCTGTTTGTTGATCATATCCAGATAAATTTTAAGATTTTTTTCTTTGATACCGGAAAAACCGCGGCAAAGTGAATTGGCCCTTGCAATCATGAATTTTCTGACCATTGAGTCCTCAAACGGTTTGCCCACCTGGGTGGTGATGCTCCGGACCAGGTTTTTCTGGAAATCGTTATCCCTCTCCCTGGGCAGAAGATAGTCAACCAGGCCGCCGCAGCTTGTATTTACACCATAAATGCACCGTTCTTCACTGGCCCATTTGTCGACAAGATCCCTGCATTCCCGGATTTTGGGCCAGTTTTTCTCATCAACCTCCACTTTTATGGACAGGTCTTCTCCGGCTTTCATCAATTCTTCAATGGTTAATGTGTAACCGTCGATAATGAGTGTATTTCCTTTGATTGGCATGGTTCCCTCCTGAAAATATATTGGTTTAATACGTTGATACTAAAAAATAGATCGTTTCAGCCCAGGTTCTATAAAAGAGAAAGAAATATCCTGCACCTTTCTATTTGTCTAAGGCTAACCAAATCCTTAAATCTTTGTCAAGCATAATTTATAATTTTATAAGGAAAATCCTAATTATTTTATAGATATTGAAACTTAAACTCTGGATTTGGACTTATTTTATAAACTTTTTTACCAAATTTGCCTTATTTTAATTTCAAAAATTTTCCAGTGACTCAAAATCTCAACCCCGCCGCGGCCATAGGCAGGCCCGGCCTCTTCGCCGCGTTTTGTATTTTTATTGTAAAAACAGGGCCCGTTCATTTACCTGGATATGCCTTTGTTTTATTAAAGTCTGCCCCTTTATTAAAATATGGCCTTAAATTTGTCTTTGGTTTTTTAATTATACACGTGAGGTGTCGTGAACCCGACCCTATTAAATAATATTGTCTTGCAGCCCCTGTTTCACTGGTTTGCAAATGTCTGTCTTTTCTTCCTGGGATGGACCACCAGAGGGGAAATGCCAAACCTCAAAAAGGCCGTTCTCATCGCAGCCCCCCACTCTTCCAACTGGGATTTTGTCTTTTTCTTATTGATTATTTTCAAGTTCAGGTTATCTGTCCACTGGATGGCCAAACACACCATGTTTAAATGGCCGTTTAAACCACTTTTGCTTCGACTGGGAGGGATACCCATTGATCGGTCCGGGAAAGGCAATATTGTAAAAACCATGACCCGGGCCTTTGAGAGCTCAACAGATTTGATCATCACCATCGCGCCCTCGGGCACCAGGGACAGCGTGACCCAATGGAAGACGGGTTTTTATCATATCGCCCATCAGGCAAAGGTTCCTATTGTCTGCGGCTATATTGACTACAAGACCAGGACCATCGGCATTGGTCCGTTGTTCCACACCTCAGGTGAAATAGATGCGGACATGAAATCCATCAAAGCATTTTACACCGGGTTTTCAGGCAGGTACATTGAGACCCGGTAAGCAACTTCCCCTGTTCAGGGCAGATAATCCGTCATTACGGCCTTGAGCCGGTCCAGGCGGCCGGAATAGAAATGATCGCAATTGTCTATAATCTCATATCGCGGTGATATCTTCCATCGGTTGAGGTGATCCTGAATCAGTGATGCCGGGGCAATCTCGTCATCAACACCTGTTATCACAAGCCCTGTATGGGGAAGGGTTTCAATATCATCAAAGCTCATAAATCCCACCGGCGGCGACACCATGATATGGTCTTTTATTTCACACCCCTGGGACACACCCCTCTGTGAAACCACTGCAGCATTCACTCTGGCGCCAAAAGAATACCCGGCCAGCCATATCTGCTCATACCCGGCCTGGGCCAGAAACGACAAAACCGCCAGGACATCCTCCTGTTCTCCGTTTCCATTATCAAACATTCCCGTGCTGTTGCAGGTTCCCCGGAAGTTAAACCGCAGGCAGGTGATGTTTCGTTCACAAAAGGCCCGGACAATGGTCTTTACCACGGGATTTTCCATATTCCCGCCGTACAGGGGATGGGGATGGCAGACGATTGCCCCCCTGGACCTGGAATGCTGGTGTAAAATCCCCTCAAGCCTGATATTGCCGCACTTGATATTTATTTTTTCACCCATCAGTAAATCACCCGGGTAGTTTTGGCATCAAACAGATGCATTTCATTGAGGTTCATGCCCAGATCCAGGGTTTGATCAGGCCTGAAGAACCGTTTGCCCTCACTTCTGGACATCAACTGAACTCCCATGATATCCATGTGAAGATGGGTTTCATTTCCCAGGGGTTCAAACACCATCACCTTCCCGGAAAATATCCTTTCTTTTGGAAATGATGTCTGCTCATCCATGGGGATGATTTCTTCTGCCCGAAGCCCAAAAACTACCTCCTGGTCATCCGCAAGATGAGTTCCCTCTTTATTCGGAACCGGAATCTTCAGCCCGCCTTTAAATTCAACAAATATTTTGTCCGGGGTTTTACTGATCTTACCGTTTACAAGGTTCATGGGTGGGGTGCCGATAAATCCAGCCACAAAGGTGTTGGCCGGGGTTGAAAAGAGTTCAAGCGGTGTACCGATCTGCTCAATATAGCCGTTTTTCAGGACAACGATCCGGTCAGCCAGGGTCATGGCCTCCACCTGATCATGGGTCACGTAGATGATGGTGGAATTCACCCGCTGGTGCAGCATTTTTATTTCCGCACGCATCTGGATACGAAGCTTGGCATCAAGGTTGGAAAGGGGTTCGTCAAACAAAAAAATATTGGGTTTGCGCACCATGGCCCGGCCCATGGCCACGCGCTGGCGCTGCCCCCCGGAAAGTTCGTGGGGTTTTCGAAACAGCAGATCCCCAAGACCCAGGATAAAAGCGGTTTCATCCACTCTTTTTTTGATCTCATCTTTGGGTGTCTTGTTGATTCTCAGGCCAAAGGACATATTGTCAAACACATTCATGTGGGGATAAAGGGCGTAATTCTGGAATACCATGGCAAGGCCCCTGTCCTTTGGGGCAATATCATTGACAATTTTATCATTGATGGAAATCGTGCCCCCGGATACCTCCTCCAACCCCGCAACCATCCTGAGAAGGGTGGACTTGCCGCAGCCCGAAGGCCCGACCAGAACCAGGAATTCCTTATCTTTAATATCAAGATTTACACCGTGGATCACCTCGGTTTTACCATATTTTTTAATCACGTCCGTGAATTTAAGCTCAGCCATTGACTATCCTAGAATTTAGATTTGTTGGATTAAGAGTTTTGGTTAAATTTTTCAGGTTAAGAATTCCGGGGTTATAATTTATAAATTTTCCTTGCTTTTTAGGGATTATAAAACAACAAAAATTGTATTTTAGCAAATCGTTTTTAAAAAAATAAATTTAATCTTGACTCTTGGGCCTTATCCTATTACAGCTTGGTAAATATAGTCAGGAATAAATCTCTTATGCCTGATTTGGAATGCTCAAAAATAAATATTCTCAATAATTCACTAAGGAGGAAGATCAAATGAAGCCATTAAAATTGTGTATGCTTTTCATGATTGTAGCGTGCCTTGCCATTCCGGCATCGGTCTTTGCCGAACCCCTAACCATCAACTGGTGGCATGCCATGCGAGGCCCCAGGGGTGATTTGGTTGAACACATGATTGGAGAGTTTAATGCCTCTCAGTCAGAGTACAAGGTTGTGGGCACCAACAAGGGGAATTACGATGAAACCATGAACGCCGGTGTTGCCGCTTTCAGGGCAAAAAAACAGCCCCATGTCCTCCAGGTGTTTGAAGTGGGAACCCAGACCATGATGCTCTCCGGCGCCATCTATCCGGTATACAAACTCATGAAGGATACCAAAATAGATGTAGACTGGTCCCGGTATCTCCAGGCCGTCCTCTCCTATTACATGAATGCCGACGGCAATCTCATGTCCATGCCCTTTAACTCTTCAACCCCGGTCATGTATTACAATGTGGATATGTTTGCCAAAGCAGGTGTTGCCCCCTTATCAAAAACCGATCCCATTACCTGGGATGAACTGGGTGAGATCACCAAAAAAATTGTGGATGCTGGCATTGCTCCGGCCGGCATGGTGACGGCATGGCAGTCCTGGACCCAAATTGAAAATTACTCGGCCATTCACAATATCCCCTTTGCCAGCAAGGCCAACGGATATGAAGGACTTGACTGTGAACTGAAGATCAACAATCCCCAGGTAGTAAAGCATATTACACGGCTTAAATCATGGGCAGATGACAACCGGTTCATGTATGGAGGTCAGAAATACCAGGGTCCGTCCGCTGAATTTGTAGCCCAGAATGCAGCCATATATATAGATTCCATCAGCGCCATTGCAAAATTGAAAAAATCAGCCAATGATTTTAAATGGGATGCGGCCCCACTTCCAGTGGAAGCCGGCACCATCAAACCCCAGAACAGCATCATCGGTGGGGCATCCCTGTGGGTCCTCAACGGCCACTCGAAAAAAGAGTATAAAGGGGTTGCCGCCTTCCTGAAATTTATGGCCTCCAATGAGATGCAGGAATACTGGCACAAGGGCAGTGGATATTTCCCCATTACCGTGGATGCCTATGATTCTTTGAAATCCAAAGGATATTATGATGCTGAACCGCTTCAGGAAGTGGGTATCAGCCAGCTCAACCGGGCTATTCCGACTAAAATATCAAGGGGATTACGTCTGGGTTACTTTGTTCAGATCCGAAATATTATCAATGAAGAACTGGAACAGGTCTGGAATGGAAAGAAATCTCCCCAGGATGCCCTGAATGATGCAGTATCAAGGAGCAATGACCAGTTGAGAACCTTTGAGAAAACCTATAAATAATAAGGTGACGTTCAGGAGCCGGACTTTTGTCCGGCTCCTTTTCTGCCCGCTATAAATCATGATTAAGCGTTCCTTTTTCAAATCAAGAACCCTGCCCTACCTGCTGATTTTCCCCCAGGTGGCCGTGACCCTGACCTTTTTTTACTGGCCGGCCTTCCAGGGAATCATCCAGTCTTTTTTGCTGAGTGATCCCTTTGGGCGGCGATCCCAATTTGTATGGTTTTACAACTATGTTGAGTTGTTTACAGATCCGCTTTACCTCAAATCCATTCTCACGACCTTTATTTTCAGTATTGCGGTTGCCTTTGTATCCATATCCCTGGGATTGTTCATTGCCGCCATGGCCAACCGGGCCATCCGGGCAAAGGCGGTGACAAGGACCCTGCTCATCTGGCCCTATGCCGTGGCACCGGCCATCTCCGGGATCATGTGGCTTTTTCTCCTCCATCCCTCCTACGGCATTGTTGCCCTGGGAATCAAAAACTGGCTGGGGATTGACTGGAACCCGGTTCTTTACGGCAGGGATGCCATGGCCATGATCGTCATGGCCAGCGCATGGAAGCAGGTCAGTTATAATTTTGTATTTTTCATGGCCGGGATGCAGGCCGTCCCCAAATCTTTGATTGAGGCAGCAGCCATTGACGGGGCCGGTCCGTTTAAACGGTTCTGGTTCATTTCATTCCCTTTGCTCTCACCCACTTTTTTCTTTTTAACGGTGATGAATATCATTTATTCTTTTTTTGAAACCTTCGGCATTATTCATACCGTCACCCAGGGGGGACCCGGCGGCTCCACCAATATCCTGGTGTACAAGGTATACCAGGATGGATTCGTGGGCCTGAACCTGGGATCTTCAGCAGCCCAGTCCGTGATTCTCATGTCTCTGATCATTGTGATTACCTTTCTTCAATTCAAATTTGTTGAAAAAAAGGTACAATATGGTGGATAAATATTATGGTTGAAAAAACCCCGTTACTGGATTTCCTTACCTACGCATTTTTAATTTTAGGCATCTTTATTGTGGGATTTCCCATTATCTACAGCCTGATTGCCACCACCCTGACCCTGGATGAAGTTTCAAGAGTCCCCATGCCCTTTATCCCGGGTGACCAGTTCATGGTGAACATGAAAGAGGCCTGGACAAGGGGGGATCTGGGAACCCAGATCTTGAATTCCTTTGTCATGGCATCGGGTATTACCGTGGGCAAGATTGCCGTATCCATGATCGGCGCGTTTTCCATTGTGTATTTTGATTACCGGTTCAGGGTGGTGGCCTTTGCCTCGGTTTTCTGCACCTTGATGCTCCCGGTGGAGGTCCGTATCCTTCCCACCTATGAGATGGCTGCCAATATTTTGAGCCCGATCCAGACCATGTGGGATCTCCTGCAACTGGACCGCCTGGCCACATGGGTCAGCGGCCATGAGATCAGTGTGAATTTAAACTTCAGCCTGCTGGACTCGTATGCCGGGCTGATCCTCCCCCTGGTGGCATCGGCCACCTGTACCTTTCTGTTCCGCCAGTTTTTTTTAACCGTTCCCGAAGAACTGTGCGAGGCCGCAAAAATGGACGGAGCCTCTCCCATGATGTTTTTCAGGAAAATTCTTTTCCCCCTGTCCAAGACCAATATTGCCGCCCTGGTGGTCATTGAATTCGTTTACGGATACAATCAATACCTCTGGCCCCTGCTCATCACCACCAACCCCAAGATGACCACCGCCGTTATCGGACTTCAAAACCTGATACCCCAGGCAGATGATCTCCCGGAGTGGAATATCGCTTTGTGCGGGGTCATCCTCGTGATGCTGCCCCCGGTCCTGGTGGTACTGTTCATGCAGAGATGGTTTGTAAAGGGCTTGATAGAAAAAGAAAAATAAGAATTATACCGTCCATGAAACCGATTGAAAATTTTCCCTTAAGCAAAAGATCCAGGATCACACATCTTCTCACGGATATAGACGATACCGTCACCCATGACGGGAGAATCCCTGCCATTGCCTTCCAGGCCATGGAAGATCTTGATGCGGCCGGAATAAGCCTTGTCCCGATCACGGGCAGACCGGCCGGGTGGTGCGACCATATCGCAAGAATGTGGCCGGTAAAGGCAGTTGTGGGTGAAAACGGGGCGTTTTTCTTTGCCTATGACCGTCAAAGAAGAAAAATGATCCGCCAATACTTTAAGACAGAAGAGGAGCGCAGACAGGACCGGAAAAAACTTGCGGCAATCAGAAACAAGATCCTGGAATCGGTCCCCGGATGTGTGGTTTCGGCGGATCAACCCTATCGCCAGGCTGATCTGGCCATTGATTTTGCTGAAGACGTGCCCCTCCTTCCCCAGACGGATATTGACCGGATAGTGGAGATATTCCACAAGGCCGGTGCATCAGCCAAAGTCAGCTCCATCCATGTCAACGGCTGGTTTGGATGCTATGACAAGTTGTCCATGACCCGGACTCTGTTCAGGGAAATTTTCAAAACAGATCTGGATACCGTAAAAGAAAATATTGTGTTTGTAGGCGACTCGCCCAATGACGAACCCATGTTCCAGTATTTTCCCAACTCGGTCGGTGTTGCCAATGTCCTTGAATTTCTTGACCGGCTTGCCTTTAAGCCGGTCTGGATCACACGGGCAAAAGGCGGGATGGGATTTGCCCAACTATCCAAGGTCCTTATTCCATAACCATCACCCAAAAAGGCAAAATCAGAAGAGACAAAAAGGAAATTTTGGCTCTTCTGATCATGATTTATTTTTCAACATGTTTGATTCTTAACATGTCTATTTTTGAGCATTTTTACTTTTTGGCATTCTTAAGGGATGCCTTGACAAAATCCCTGAAAAGGGGGTGGGGATTTCCGGGTTTGGATTTGAATTCCGGGTGAAACTGGCACCCCAGATACCAGGGATGATCTTTTAATTCGACGATTTCAACCAGCTCGTGGTCCGGCGAGGTTCCGGAGATTATCAGCCCTGCCTCATTTACCAGCCGGTCTTTGTATTCATTGTTAAACTCGAACCGATGTCTGTGACGCTCTGAGATTTCTTCCTGCTTATAGGCGTTCATGGCAAAGGTGTCCGGCACCAGACGGCAGGGATAGGCGCCAAGGCGCATGGTGCCGCCTTTATTGGAGTCTTCGTTTCTCTTTTCCACCTGCTTGGTTTGCTCGTCATACCACTCTTTCATGAGATAGATCACGGGATAGGGGGTGTAGGGATCAAACTCCTCGCCATTGGCATCTTCAAGTTTAAGAAGGTTCCGGGCGATTTCAATCACGGCCATGTGCATGCCCAGGCAGATCCCGAAATACGGCACCTTGTGCTCTCTTGCATATTTTGCCGCCAGGATTTTTCCCTCGATTCCCCTTGACCCGAAACCGCCGGGAACTAGGACCCCGTCACTCTTTGAAAGGATTTCCACCACATTGTCCTCGGTAAGGGTGGTGGAATCCACATACTGGAGATTCACCCTGGCATCATTGGATATGCCGCCATGGGCAAGGGCTTCGTTCAGACTCTTATAGCTTTCCGTCAGATCAACATACTTGCCCACAATGGCGATATTCACTGAAAACCTCGGGTTTTTAAGCCGATCAACCATTTCCCGCCACTCATCCAGCCGGGGTGCCCTGGCCCAGATGTTCAACTTCTTTAAAATTTTATCGCCCAACCCCTCTTTGTTGTAGACCAGGGGGACCTCATAAATACAGTCCACATCCTTTGCCGTAAACACGGCATCCGGGTCTACGTTGCAGAAGAGTGAAATCTTGGACTTGATCTCCTGGGACAGGTAGCTTTCCGTCCGGCACAGGAGGATATCCGGCTGAATACCGATGCTGCGGAGCTCCTTGACGCTGTGCTGGGTGGGTTTTGTTTTGACTTCGTGGGCCGTCTTGATATAGGGAACAAGGGTCAGGTGAATATAAATCACATTGGACGGTCCGGCATCCGCCTTGAACTGCCGGATGGCTTCCAGAAAAGGCAAAGATTCAATATCCCCAATGGTGCCGCCGATCTCGACAATCACCACATCGGCATCATTGGATACCAGGCAGATGCTCTGCTTGATTTCATCGGTAATGTGCGGGATCACCTGTACCGTGCCGCCCAGGTATTCACCTCTCCTCTCTTTGGTGATCACCTGGTCATAAATTTTGCCTGTGGTGAAGTTATTATTTTTTCCCAGCTTTGCATTGGTAAATCTTTCATAATGGCCCAAATCAAGATCTGTTTCCGTACCATCATCGGTGACAAACACTTCTCCGTGCTGAAACGGATTCATGGTCCCGGGGTCAACATTGATGTAGGGATCAAGTTTTTGTATGGTAACCGTGAGTCCCCGGCTCTCAAGAAGCATGCCGATGGCAGCGGACGCAAGCCCTTTGCCCAGAGATGACAATACGCCTCCGGTAACAAAAATATACTTGGTATTTTTAGCCATTATTCCTCTCTTGTTTAAAGTTATTCATATAATTTTTTAAAGTCTTCCAGGCGTCTGTCAAGCTCTTCAACCTGCCGTGTATTCTCATCAAAAGGATCGGACTTTGGTTCAGGATACAATCGCCTGATTTCCTCAATATCAAATAAAGAGAGGGAAAACCCTGATTCCAACTCCATGTGATTTACGTCAACCATTGCAAACAATTGATTGTCTAAAAAAATGCTCACCTGCATGGGGTACCAGGTTTTGCTGATTTTCTGCCAATGGGTGTAAAAAAATTCAACCCAGCGGCCGTTCTTTTCAACCACATATTTTAAGGGCAGAAAATCACTTTTTTCAATCCAGAGTCCGGGAAAAGGGGCATTCTTTTCTCCGGGGCGGCCGATGACATAGCAGATCCTGTCATTATACCGCTGAAAGGATACGGCCGTGGTATCAATTCCGGCAAGGACAAGCTGATGTTCAAGGCTTTCATGGTCCCGGTAAAGAATGACATCCGTGTACAGATCTACCAGTGATTTATCACGGGACATGGTCACCCCGTCAACCACTCTCAGAAAATCCAAACCTGACGTAACACTGAAACTGGTCCGATCAGGTAAAACTTTTTCAATCCTGAATCGGTTGGGATGTAAAAAAAAGAGTTTTTCCGCTATTTCCATCGATCCCTGATTTGAATCCGAGATTGAGCCCTGGGTCAAAACTTGATTCGAAACCTCGGTCGGGCTCTTAATCAAATCCGGTTCGATATCCTGATAATTAAAAATCTTTTGGATCTGTAAGATTTCAAACCCGACCGGCTGTCTGATCTTTTCTATGACCAGATGCAGAAGGTGAGGTGTCTGGGGGACAAACGCCTCACCCGTAACTGCCATCAGGAGGAACGACAGGATAACGACAGCAAAAAATAAGTTTTTTTTCATACCCTTAACGGTCACAGGCAAATCAAACAAAAAGATTTTCAGGAAATGAAGCACTATCTCCCAGTCGTTCTTCGATTCTGATCAATTGATTGTATTTTGCCACCCGGTCACTTCTGGACATGGAACCTGTTTTGATCTGTCCGGAGTTGACTCCCACGCTGAGATCGGCAATAAATGCATCTTCGGTTTCTCCGGACCGATGGGAAACCACGGTGGTATAACCGGATTCTTTTGCCATCTGAATCGTGTCCAGGGTTTCGGTGAGGGTCCCAATCTGGTTCAGCTTAATGAGAATGGAGTTGCCGATTCCCTTTTCAATTCCCCGCTTAAAAATATCCGGATTGGTCACAAAGATATCATCCCCGACAATCTGGATGGAATTTCCAAGACGTTCGGTCATGAGCTCCCATGAGTCCCAGTCCCCTTCGGCAAGGCCGTCTTCGATGGAGTACAGGGGATATTTTTCAATCAGGGCCTCGTAGTAATCAATCAGCTCCACGGCTGACAGTTCCCGGCCCTCGGACTGGAAAATATATTTGCCGTCCCTGTAGAATTCCGAGGCTGCCGCATCCAGGGCAATACCGATATCCTTGCCCGGCCGGTACCCGGCCGCATCAATGGCATTGATGATATATTCCAGGGCCTCTTCATTGGATTTGAGGTTGGGTGCAAACCCGCCCTCATCCCCGACTGCGGTGGAAAGGCCTTCACCCTTTAATAGCTTCGCCAGATGATGAAAGGTTTCCGCCCCCATCCGGACGGCTTCGGCAATGGACCGTGCGCCAAAGGGAAGAATCATGAACTCCTGAATATCCAGATTATTGGGGGCATGGGCTCCGCCGTTGATCACATTCATCATGGGAACCGGCAATACCCTGGCATTGATCCCCCCGATGTGCTGGTACAAGGGAATTTCACAGGCTTCAGCCGCAGCCCGGGCCGCTGCCATGGATACGCCCAGAATGGCATTGGCGCCCAGCCTGGATTTATTTTCCGTGCCGTCAATATCCAGCATGGTCCGGTCAAGACCGGCCTGATCCATGGCATCATACCCGATGATTTCCGGGGCAATCACTTCATTGACATTGGCAACCGCGTTTAGAACACCCTTGCCCAGGAACCGGCTTTTTGCGTTGTCCCGAAGTTCCAGCGCCTCCCTTGTGCCTGTTGATGCGCCGGAAGGAACCGCTGCCCTGCCCCTTGCACCGCAGGCCAAAACAACATCAACTTCAACCGTTGGGTTCCCTCTGGAATCAAGTATTTCTCTTGCTTTGACTTCAATTAATTCGGTCATCATTCCCCCCTTGCCCTAAATTATGTTGTCCAGGATGTTTAAAAAAATCTCATGATATTTTACTGCCCATTAATAGCAATATCCATTCTGACATTCAAGGTCTATTCCAAAATTATTTGCCGGTTTCCCGACCCATCCGGCCCCGGTGCTTTTGATCTATCCCCTACCGGCATCGCACAACGCATTTTTCTTAACCTTGACAAATAAAAAAGACTCTTATAGTTAGGGAAGTTGTTCATATTTTACAATTAGTTAAAACCATACAAGGAGTCTTGAATGAACATTTTATTTTTTGGACCAAACGGCAGTGGAAAGGGAACCCAGGGTGCTATCCTGAAAGACAAGTACAACATTGCACATGTTGAATCCGGTGCCATTTTCCGGGAAAACATCAAGGGCGGAACCGAACTAGGCAAAAAGGCAAAGGCATATATTGATAAGGGCGATCTGGTTCCCGATGACATTACCATCCCCATGGTCCTGGACCGTATCAAACAGGATGACTGCAAGAACGGATGGCTTCTGGACGGATTTCCCAGAAACAAAGTTCAGGCGGAAAAACTGCATGCCTCCCTGGAAGAAGCCGGGATCAAACTCAGCTATGTCATTGAAATGCTTCTGGACAGAGAGATTGCCAAGAACAGAATCATGGGCCGTCGCCTCTGCGAAAACGACAACAACCACCCCAACAATATCTTTATTGACGCCATCAAGCCCAATGGCGACAAGTGCCGGGTATGCGGCGGTGCATTGACCAAACGGGCCGATGACCAGGATGAAGCCGCCATTGATAAACGTCACTCCATCTACTATGACACGGACACGGGCACATTGGCATCTTCCTATTACTTCAAGGATGTGGCAGCCAAAGATCCTTCGGTTAAATACATCACTCTGGCCGGTGAACGCGCACTCCCCGAGGTCACCGAAGAGTTGATTTCAAAACTCTAAACCGTTTGATTTGATTTTCGATTTTAAAGCCTTTTTACCTGACTTTCCAGGTAAAAAGGCTTTATTTTTTACTTGCTATTCAGGCGCTGTTTTGGTACATAATCCGGTTATAAATATCTCGGTATTTAAATACACTATGAAAGGGGCGATGTTTTTTGAAGGAAATTACAGTCACGGTTATTGACAACGATGTTGAAAGAGCCTTAAGGATATTAAAGAAAAAAATCCAGAATGATGGCCTCTTCAAGCGGCTCAAAGTGAAAAAGCATTTTGAGAAACCATGTCAGTATAGACGGCGTAAGATGAGAGAGGCAATGAGAAGACAACGAATTGCAGCCTCAAGATCACGCAGAAGACCCAGGTAGCCATTAAAATTCCCCCGGTATAAATTGTTTGCAAACCATTTATGCCGGGGTTTTTTTATGAAAAAATGAAAAAAGATACGCTCACCCAACCCGGCAAACCCCTGACCCCTTATCAGGAATGCCTTGACAGGATATACAAACTTGGTCGTTTCGGCATCAAGCTTGAACTGGATACCATTGCCGATATCTTAAGTTCTCTTGGCCAACCCCATAAGAATTATCGCATGGTCCATGTAGCCGGCACCAACGGGAAAGGGTCAACCGCCACCTATATCGCATCCATCCTTCAGAAGGCCGGATTTAAAACAGGACTCTATACCTCACCCCACCTGGTGCGTTTTAACGAACGGATCTGCATTGACGGGAGCCAGATTTCAGATGACAGGGTTGTGGATGCCTATGAAGCGGTGAATGCGGCCGATACCGGGAAAAGAAAGGCCACTTTTTTTGAAATTGCCACTGCCATGGGGTTTTATCATTTTTCAAAAGAAAATGTAGACTGGGCCGTCATCGAAACCGGCATGGGAGGCAGATTTGATGCCACCAATGTGATCACGCCCGAAGCCAGTGTCATCACCAACCTCTCCATCGAACACACGGATTACCTGGGTAAGACAATTAAAGATCTTGCCCGGGAAAAAGGCGGCATCATCAAACCCGGCGCCCCGGTCGTCACTGGAGTGTCCCAACCGTCCGGGCTTGCGATGCTCACCCGTTTGGCAGCGGAAAATGGATCCGACCTTTACGTGTACAAAAAAGATTTTTCAATGAGAAAAGACAGAGGACAGGACACCTATACCTATTCCGGATTGAAAAATGATTTTTCCCACCTGATCAAACCCCTGCCCGGTTATCACCAGCGAGAAAATCTGAGCCTTGCCCTTGCCGCCTGTGAACTTATTTTTGAGCGATTCAAAATTAGGGGCCCGCGGTATACCCTCAATGAAACCCTTGTCAAAGAAGGACTTTTGCTTGCCAGATGGCCGGGTCGCCTGGAAATAATCATGGAACGTCCCCTGGTGATTCTTGACGGGGCACATAACCTTCAGGCTGCCGGGGTTCTTGGAAAATATCTGGCTTCAACCCTGAACGACAGACGTCTGACCCTGGTTCTGGGCATTCTGGACGACAAGCCCTATGAGCGAATGCTCAAACACCTGGTGCCCTGTGCCCAGAACATCATCATCACCCGGGCCAAAATAGACAGAAGCCTTGACCCCGGGGTATTAAAACGGGCGGCCCAAAAATTTACCCGATCTCCCATCACCATTGTTGAGGATGTGGCAGAGGCCGTCACCCACGCAATCAACACATCAGGGCCTGAAGATGCCGTCTGCATTGCCGGTTCCCTGTATGTGGCCGGTGAGGCCAAAGAAAAATTTAACAATAGACTTGATCAAACGGTAAAGTTAGCGTAGCATATGATTTTTGCGCCCGTAGCCCAGTGGATAAGGCGTCAGCCTCCGAAGCTGAAGATCGCTGGTTCGATTCCAGCCGGGCGCGCCACTTTTTCCTGATGAATTCTTCCCTTAAAATCGGACTGATCTCCTATCGCAGCA
This sequence comes from uncultured Desulfobacula sp., assembly GCA_963674905.2. Taxonomy (GTDB): domain Bacteria; phylum Desulfobacterota; class Desulfobacteria; order Desulfobacterales; family Desulfobacteraceae; genus Desulfobacula. Next base: position 259,596 of record CAXXXR010000001.1, read on the forward strand.
ACCCCCACTGCGGGGGACAGGGCGTTTATATCCGGCATTTAAGCCATGCCCTCTCTGATCTCGGCCACAGGGTAGAGGTCATTGCCGGCCCGCCTGATCCCCAATTAAACAATCGGGTGAACAATCATAAAACGGGAAAGGCGAACAATAGTCAGTCCCATAACCCGGTGACACTGACCATGCTGGAAACCCTGGACCTGTATAATCCTGAAGACCTTTTCAGGACCCCGGGACTGGACGAGCTCAAAGACCCCATCAACTTCATTGAATGGCTGGATGTCTCGCTCATGGGTTACCCCGAACCCCTGACATTCGGCATGCGGGTCAAACGGCATCTGGGTGAAACAAAACAGCGGTACGACATCATCCATGACAACCAGTGCTTGTCCTACGGGATCTTGTCCCTGGCAAAACATATGCCGGTAACGGCCACCATCCACCATCCCATGACCGTGGACCGGCGCCTTGCCGTGAAAAGCACCAGATCTTTCATCAAAAAAGTCAAGGCCCTTCGGTGGTATTCATTTATCCACATGCAGAAACGAGTGGCAAAGCAACTGCCCCGGATCATCACGGTGTCGGACAGCTCCAAACAAGATATTGCCAGGGAATTCAATATCCCGGAATCCCGGTTTAAAACCATCCCCATCGGCATTGATACGGATCATTTTTACCCCATTGAAACCATTAAACGACAGCCGGGACGCATCATCGTCACCAACAGCGCAGACACGCCGTTAAAGGGGCTGTATCATCTCCTGCATGCCCTGAGGGCTGTGCTGAAAAAGCGTCATATAGAGCTCGTGGTCATCGGCAGCCCCAAAAAAAACGGGGGCATTGAAACCCTGGTCAAGAGGCTTGACCTCACATCCTGCATCCGATTCACCGGCCGCATTGACCACGACCAATTTGTCAAGGAATATGCCCGGGCCAGCCTGGCCGTTGTCCCTTCCCTTTATGAAGGGTTCGGACTTCCCGTGGGAGAAGCCATGGCCTGTAGAATTCCCGTAATCTGCACCACGGGCGGTGCCCTGCCCGAAGTAGCCGGAGATGCGGCCAAGCTTGTTCCCCCGGGTGATGCTTCAGCCCTGGAAGCCGCTATCCTGGAATTGCTGGATGATCCTGCCCAGTGCGAAACCCTTGCCCAGAAAGGGTATGATCGGGTGTTAAAAGAGTTTACCTGGGAAAAGACCGCCCTGAGAACCGCCCAGACCTACAGGGAAATCATCCATGATTACCATCGACTTTAACCGGCTGGGTATAAAGGCGGGTGACAGAATCCTGGATATTGGATGCGGTGAGGGCCGCCATACCATTGAGGCTGCCCGGCAAAAGGACAGTGTCTGCATTGGAGCGGATTTTGGATTTGATACCCTTGTTGAGACCCAAAAGAAACTGGCCGTTCACCGGTCGTTTAATGATCTTTGCTGCCAAAGCGTTGACCTTGCCCGTATGGATGTGACCAGACTGCCCTTTGCCGACAACAGTTTTGACATCGTCATCTGCTCTGAAGTTCTGGAACATATTCCGGATCATGCCAGGGCCATGCGTGAACTTCCGAGGATTTTAAAGCCGGGAAAAATCCTTGCCGTGAGTGTGCCCAGATTCTGGCCTGAAAAAATATGCTGGTATTTATCAGAGGCGTATCATACCGCCGACATGGGGCATGTGAGGATCTATAAAAAATCTGCCCTGATCCAACAGATTGAATCCTTTGGGGTGAACCATTTTGCCTCCCACCATGCCCACAGCATCCATACCCCGTTCTGGTGGCTCAAATGTCTGATGGGTGTGGATCGAATGGATTCAAAACTGGTAAACCTGTATCATCGGCTTCTGGTCTGGGATCTGATGAAACAGCCCAGACTCACCGCATTTATGGACCGGCTGTTCAACCCCATCCTGGGAAAAAGCCTGGTCCTGTACTTTAAAAAACCCTGAAATCTAACAGAATAGCGCGGCCCCTGAAAAAATGAACCCCCGACACAAATCAACTCTTTCTGATTTTTATTCGAGAGTATGATCCGGCCAGGTTTTTACCCAATAAGATAGGTTGCCGTACCCGTTGCTATCCTGCTGTCTCGCTCATTGTACAGATCAATTTTGGCCACCACGATCCTGATACCCGCCCGGATGACCCGGCTTTCGCAGGTAAAGGCACTCCCCTTGCCGGGCCGCAGATAGTCCACGCGCATGTCTATGGTGGCCGAAGAGGTGAGTTTCTTTTCAATGATGGATACCGGCTTTTCCCTGTGGAATCTGGCACAGGAGATGAGTGCGGAAAGACCGCCGGTAAGATCAATCACCGAGGCGGTCACCCCCCCGTGCAGAATCCCCAGGGTTGAATTCCCCACAAGGTCTTTTTTCATGCCAAAGCTGGTGACGGCAGCCCCGGTATCATAATCCAGACTGTCGATATCAATGCCCAGTATCCGGTTAAACGGCAGTCGCTCAAGATAGTATTCTTTTATTTTTTCAAGGACAGCTTGGCTCACGATGATATTTTCCTTATTTTTTTTTCAGCACACCCAGGGTTTTGGTCATCTCAAGTGGTTCATATTCACCTGATTCCAGGGCAATTTCATAGACCTGTCGCGGTGCCTGGCCCCCCTTGTCAGGGTCAAAAAAAATATCATGAATCACTAAGAATCCATTGGCCGTGATATGAGGTGCCCAGGTCAGGTAATCCAAATGCACGGCTTCAAACGAGTGCCCCCCGTCAATGAACAGCATGGAAAGCTTTGTTCCCCACATTCTGCCCGCCGTACGGGATGAGGCCACAATGGGAACCACTGTATGTTCAAGGGTGTTTTCCCTGATGGTTTCCTGGAAGAATGGAAAGGTGTTGATCCGGGATACCCTGGGATCAAACAGATCCGGGTCAAAATACTCCTGATCCGGCTGCTGCTCTTCAGACCCCCTGTGGTGATCAACGGAAAAGAGGATGGACGCTTTCTCTTTGCAGGCAGAGCCGATAATATAGGCGGATTTACCGCAATAGCTTCCGATTTCAAGGATCGGACCCTTTGAGGCGGCCGTGAGCGAAATTTTGTAGAGGCGCTCGGCTTCATCCGCATCCATGAACCCCTTTATCCGGTCCCATTGCTCAAAATCAATCTTCGTCATAGCTTTTCACCAGTATTTCCCTGGGTTTAGAACCGATCTGGGGACCGACGATCCCCTCATGTTCCATGATTTCCACCAGCCGGGCCGCCCGGTTATACCCGATACGGAGACGGCGCTGGACAAAGGAGATGGATGCCTGTCGGGTCTTGGTCACAAGGGCGACGGCTTCATCATATTTTTCATCGTAGTCGGATTCATCAAACTCTTTTTCATCATCACCATTATCACCAATGGTGATGTCCTCGATATAGTCCGGGGCCTTCTGCTGCTTTAAAAACTGTGTTACCCGGGCAATCTCCTGTTCGGAAATATAGGCCCCCTGAATCCTCACCAGCCGACCTGCCCCGGGCGGGCAGAAGAGCATGTCCCCGTTGCCCAGGAGACTTTCAGACCCGCCCCCGTCAAAAATTGTCCGGGCATCCACCTTGGAGGACACCTGGAATGAAATCCGGGTGGGAAAATTGGCCTTGATACTGCCGGTGAGCACGTCCACCGAGGGTCTCTGGGTGGCCAGAATGAGATGAATCCCGGCAGCCCTTGCCATCTGGGCCAGCCGGGTCAGTGCAAATTCAACATCCTTTGAGGCCACCATCATTAGGTCTGCCAGCTCATCCACGATGACAACGATATAGGGGAGCTTTTCAAATTCATCTTCCCGTTCATTTTCCAGATTTGGGGTGACGGTATTTTTTTTGGAAGCCACCATGGTGTTATACTGGACAATATTTCTCAAACCGGTCAGTTCAAGCAGTTCGTACCGCCGTTCCATCTCCCGGACGGCCCAGAAAAGGGCGTTGGTCGCCTTTTTCATATCCGTGACCACCGGGGAAATCAGATGGGGAATATCGTTGTACACGGACAGTTCAATCCGCTTGGGATCGATCATGATCATTTTAATGTCATCGGGAGTGGCCTTGTATAAGAGGCTGATGATCATGGCGTTCAGCCCCACACTCTTACCGGTTCCCGTGGCACCGGCAATCAGCAGATGGGGCATGGAGTCCATTTTCGTCACCATGGGCCTTCCCAGAAGATCCTTACCCAGGCCCAGGGTCATCATGGAGGAAGACTGGACAAAGGCTTTGGATGCAATCAACTCCCTTAAATTGACGATCTCCCGCTCTTCATTGGGGATCTCGATCCCCACCACGTCCCGGCCCGGAATGGGGGCCACAATCCGGATACTGATGGCGCTCAGGGCCAGGGCCAGATCATCGGACAGGCCCGCGATCTTGCTGATCTTGATCCCGGGTGCCGGCTTGTATTCAAAGGTGGTGATCACGGGTCCGGGAAGAATTTCAACCACCTCGCCAAGCACGTTAAAATCATTTAACTTGCTCTCCAAGATTCCGGCCTTTTCCTTGAGCCGGTCGGTATCAATGTTTTTTTTAATTTTTTTCTTTTCATCCAGGAATGAAATCAGGGGCAGCTTCACCTCAACTTTTTCCCGGATATCCATAAAATCCACATCCGGCTTAAACTCTGTATCCTCTTCTTCCAGTTCAGTTATGGCCAGTTCAAACACATCCGGAACTTCCGGATTATCCGAAAGTTCCGGATTCTTTTCCACAGTCTTTTCAGGAAGCTTGATGATGATCTCTTCTTTGGGCTGAACCGGCGTGATATCAATCTCCTGTTTCCGGGCCGCCCTTTTTTCCCGGTAGTGTGTGTATTTTTCTCTTAAAAAATCAATAAACTCCTGGAAATCCTGACGCATGGTGGCCATGAGGCTGACAGCCTTCTGCCTGACAAACAATGCCAAGGTCACCACGGAAATCCCGGTGGCAAGGATAAAGCCGATGACCATAAAAAACGTCAGGATGGTGATACAACCGGTAATATTGGCATATTTCAACAAAAAGGAGGTGATGCTGATGCCCACCACACCACCGGAGGACACCTGGGTTCCGAGGATGGGATACGTGTCCTTGAACAAAAAAAATATCCCCCCGGTGCAGATCATCAGCAGCAGGCCGCCAACAAGGGTCAGCCATAAGATCTTGGCCGGCTTTCCCCTCAGAAGCCAGACGCTGACAAAGCAAAGAATCACGGGAATCCAGAATGCCCCCAGGCCGAATAAAAAAATAAAAAAACCGGCCAGATGGGCACCTAAAAGCCCGAAGGCGTTTTGAATGGTGTCTGGAATGGTAAAAAACTGGTTCCCCACACAGGGGTCAGAGGCATGGTAAGAAAAAAGACTGACACCGGTCAGTATGATGAAAAAAAATAATAAGATCCCAACCAGTTCTTTTTTCATACTTCAATAATTACCGGCACGATCAAGGGTCTTCGGTTGATGGTAAAGGCAAAATATTGTTTGAGCGCCTTCTGGAGTTTTTTTCTGAGCAGTTCAACCCGGTCATCCCGTCCAGGTTCTATCTCTTCCACGATTTCAAGGATCACGCACTGGGCATCATCCACCAGATACCCTGTGGCGGCATCAAAAACAAATCCCTTTGAAATCAGTTCAGGCCCGTACAGCACCACCCCTGTCTCCTCGTCAATGATCATGGTGACCACCACAAGACCGCCTTCGGATAATCCCCGCCGCTCTTTGAGCACGCTTCTGCCCACGTCACCGATCCCCTTGCCATCCACAAGGACCCGGCCGGTCTGGACACTGCCCTCGATCTTTGCCATACCCTGGTCAAAGACAATGACCCGTCCGTCTTCGGCAACGAGAACGTTCTCCCTGGGCAGGCCCTGTTTTTCCGCGAGCCTGGCATGGACCACGAGATGGCGGTATTCCCCGTGGATGGGAATAAAATATCTGGGCTTGGTCAAATTCAGCATCAACTTAAGCTCCTCCTGGTGGGCGTGGCCCGAGGTATGGATGTTGGCTATTTTTGAATACACCACATCCGCCCCCCTTCGGTACAGCTTGTTGATAATATTGGCAATGGCTTTTTCGTTTCCCGGAATATGCTTGGACGACAGGATCACGTTGTCGCCCTTTTTGATCTTGATCTGCTTGTGGATGCCCGAAGCCATCCGTACCAGTGCCGACATGGGCTCTCCCTGGCTGCCCGTGGTAACGATGACCACTTCATCGTCACGGCATTGTCCGATCTGTTTGATGTCCAGAATGGTGTTGGGGGGACACTGGATATGCCCCAGTTCCGTGGCCACACCAATAATCCGATCCATGCTCCGGCCGTTGAAAATGATCTTGCGCCTGTTTCGGACGGCAATGTCGATCACCTGCTGGATCCTGAATACATTGGAGGCGAACAGGGCCACAATCACCCGCCCCTTTGCAACTGAAATCAAATCTTCGAGATTTTTTCCCACTTCCTGCTCAGACAGGGTATATCCTTCGACCTCGACATTGGTGGAATCCGACATCAGGGCCAGAACACCCTCCTCTCCATATCTTGCAAAGCTGGAGATATCCGTATTTTTCATTTTATCGGTATTGTGGCTGATCCTGAAATCACCGGTATGAACAATGACCCCTTCCGGGGTTTTGATGGCAAGCCCCACCCCGTCAACCGTGCTGTGACTGACACGGATAAACTCAATTTCAAAGGGATCTATGGAAAGGGTTTCCCCGGGATTGACAAGGTTTAAATCAATATATTTATTGAGTTCAAACTCAATGAGTTTGTTTCTGACAATCCCCAGGGTAAAGGCGGTGCCGTATACCGGCAGTCTGATTTCCTTTAGCAGATAGGGGAGAGCGCCGATGTGATCCTCATGGGCATGGGTAAGTACGATACCCTGGACCTTGTCCCGGTTTTCCCTGATATAATCCATGGCCGGAATCACAATATCCACTCCCAGCATATAATCTTCCGGGAACATCAGTCCGGCATCAATGATAAACATGATATCATCGTACTCGATGACCATCATGTTCAGCCCGATTTCGCCAAGACCCCCCAGGGGAATTATTTTAAGCATTTGATATCCTTGTTATAGAGATTAAATGCGAATATCCAGTTGTTCAAGGATGCCGTCTGCCTGGTCCATGAGCCAGCCCCGCTGTTCCTTTGTTGCATAAGCCATGCAGTCGCATTTGATGTTTGTTTTAATTCTCACCAGGAACTCACAGGACAGGTACGTCTCTTCCAGCATCAGGGCAAAAAAATGGGGCCGGCACCCCTGGTGCTCTTTTTGGATGGGGGTTAACACGGCTTTATCCAGTTCAAGCCAATAAATTCCGCCAAGGGGTGAAGATGTCAGGTGTTCGTCAAAATAGGCCTTCAGTTTTTTGTGGTCTAAAGGCCCCAGTCCGTCTATTAAATACTGTTTCATAACGAACCTAATTAGCACAGATCCTTTTGAGTATGCAAGGGGTTAATCCTTAATACCGGCCGAGGAGAGTTCTAAAGCACCCGGCCCTGTCGGGACGACAAATTAAGCCGTGGATTAGGGATAAAGAATCAGGCCGAAGACGGGCCGCGTTTGCTCAGGGCCAGAAAGTTGCCGGTCACCACCAGAAAGAGTCCGAAAACTGCTGAAAAATTCCAGGCATAGCCTTCAAAAAACGAGGAAAGGATCAGTGCCACCACCGGCACCACCATGATGGCATAGGAAGCCCGGTCCGCGCCAATGGAACCGATGAGGGTGAGGTAACAGCCAAAGGCGATAATGGAACCGAATACGGACAGGTAAACCAGGGAACCCACATAGGGAAGGGTGAGGGCAAAGGAAAAATCTTTTCCTGAAACCAGGGCAATCACCGCCATGAGAAGAGTGCCGTAGGCCATTCCAAAGGCATTTGCCTGGATCACCGGGATATTGTTCCTGGTGTTCCGGGCAGAGGTGATATTCCCAAAAGAAGCTAAAAGTACGCTGATAAAACCGATACTGAGGCCCAGAATCCCGTGATCGGTGAGGTCAAACGCCTCGATTTCAGGCCTGAATACCATGATGATTCCCAGGATACCAACGGCGGCACCGGCAATCATCTTCTTTTCCACGGGTGCACCTAAAAAAATGGACCCATTGGCAATGTTCATAAAGACAATGGCGGAAAACAGCACCGCCACAAGGCCGGAGGTCAGGTAGAGCTCAGCCACATAGACCAGCCAGTAGTTGACGGAAAACAAGAGCACGCCCAAAAGAGCCATAAACAAATGGTCCTTAAACGAAAACCTGAGGCTGAGTCCCTTTAACCGGCAAAAAATCATGAGCAGGATTGAGGCCAGTCCAAACCGGTACACCACCGACACCATGGGGTCCACGGACCCCAGTTGATATTTGATGGCCAGAAAGGTTGATCCCCAGACAAGGATGGTGATGATATACAGAACGATATTTTTCATCCTATGGCCGTCCGATTTTAAAATAAGCTTTTAAGAAAAAAATAAATCAGGGGCAGGAAAATGGCCGGGAGCATATTGCCCACCTTGAGTTTCTTTTCCCGGATCATGTTCAAACCCAGGGCCAGGATGAGCAGACCGCCGGTTGCCGACATCTGGCTGACCACGGCCGGGATGAGCAAAGGTTTGAGAAGCCCTGCCGCCAGCGTAATGGCACCCTGGTACACAAACACCGGAACTGTGGAAAACATAACCCCGATCCCCAGGGAAGAGCTCAGAATAATGCTCACGATCCCGTCAAGGGTGGCCTTGGCAAACAGGGTGGCATGGTTTCCGGTGAGACCGCTTTCAAGGGAACCCACAATGGCCATGGACCCCACGCAGTAGATGAGGGACGCCGTGACAAATCCGGCTGAAAAACTGGTGGATGTTTTTGAAAATTTAGTTTCAAGGAAATTACCCAGGCGATTGAGATAGGCTTCAATCCCGATCCACTCGCCCAGGAGCGAGCCCAGGGCCAGACTGATGATGATGATTAAAAGGTCATTACACCCAAGGGCGCTCTTCAGGCCGATGAGAATAACCGACAGACCGATGGCCTGCATCACAGTGTGATTATACTTTTCAGGAATCCCGTTTCTAAAAAGAATTCCAATAAGACTGCCCCCGATAATGGTCAGGCAGTTGACAATTGTTCCCAGCACAGGTTTTCCAGTTTGATTTAAAGGTTAAGTTCAGATACGGAAATTAAGATCCCTTACAACAGCGCCTCTCGAATATAATCGACTCCGTTTTTAAACAGGCGGATACCCACGGTATAATCCTGATCAAGCGGTTTTCCCGCCCTTTTCAGTGTCTGTGTGCTCCGGGTCCAGTCCGGATGGTTGGTAAAGTGGTTGTAAGCTTCCGGGTGGGGCATCAACCCGAAAACCCTGCCCGTTGGGTCGCAGATTCCCGCGATATCAAGGGCAGATCCGTTGGGGTTTAAAGGAAATGCGCCGTTGGCAGGGGTTCCGACTGCATCAGCATACTGGAACACCACCTGATTTTCTGCCACAAGCCTGTCAATCACGGACTGTTCGGCAATAAATTTTCCTTCTCCGTGGCGGACCGGGTAATCGGCCGTATCCATGCCCTTTGTGAATACGCAGGGGCTGTCCGGATTGGCTGCCAGATGGACCCACTGGTCCCGGAAATTGCCGCAGTCGTTAAAGGTGATAGATACGCTTCTCTTGGTATACTCATTGTCCAGTCCCGGCAGGAGTCCCAGATTGACCAGGGCCTGGAAACCGTTGCAGATACCGATGATCAGCTTTCCCTGATCCACAAACCGCAAGAGGTCCCGGCCGATATGGTTTTTCAGCTTTAATGCCTGAATCACGCCGGCACCGTGGTCATCCCCCCAGGAAAACCCCCCGCCAAAGGCAAGGATGTGGAAATCTTCCAGATTTGTCTGTCCGGACACCAGGTGGTTGATATGTACCTTTTGGGCCAAGGCACCGGCAAGTTCAAAAGCATAGGCGGTTTCTTCGTCACAATTTAATCCAAACCCCGTTAACACCAGTGCGTTAACCTGTTTCATATCATGTCTCCAAAGGTCTTGTTAAATGCCTGATCCAGTTCGTCAATTGAAATATCTGCCAGATCTTCCAGGTCAAGGCCAAAAATTTTTAAGTCCCGGTGCTGATCCGTGACACGGCCCACGCATTTTACCGGCATACCTTTAAACAATTTTTCAAATATAGATCTATTGTTTTCCGGGACCGTCACAATAAATCTGCCGGCAGACTCTGAAAACAAGAGGATTTCATCGGACAAACCGCCCCGGCTTTCATTGACGGGAAGATGGGACAGATTCACTTCAAGCCCCAGACCGCCGGCCATGGCCGTATAGGCCAGGTGAACACCAAGACCGCCCCTGCCCAAGGCATGGCAGGATGCCAGAAGATCTTTTTCAATGGCGATCTGCACGGCCCTGTACACGACCTTGAATTTGTCACAGTCCACATGGGGAACATTCAGGCCGGTGCGGTGAAACATCTCATAAAATTCCGATGCCCCCAGTTCATTGGCCGTCTCCCCCAGCACATACACCAGATCTCCCGGGGCCTTGGGGTCCATGGTCACGCATTTTGTGATGTCTTCAACCACGGAAGTTGCCGAAAACTGAACCGTTTCCAGGGCCGACACCTTGAGTCTTTCTCCGAATTCGCCTTCAAGATGGCCGTCCACATACATGCTGTCCTTGCCGGATAAGAGTGGAATCTCGTAGGCTTCACAGGTGTGTTTCAGAGCCCTGCACGCCCGAACCAACTGGGCTGCCTTGAATTTTCCATCGGGATTTTTTTTCGGATCAAACTGGATACTGGGCCAGCAGAAATTATCCAGCCCGCCGATATGGTTTAAATTGCCCCCCACGGCCATCAGGCGCCGGATTGCTTCGTCAATGGTGCAGGCCATCATATGAAAGGCATCTATTTTTGAATACCAGGGCAAAAGGCTCTGGGAAAAGGCAAGACCCTTTTTTGACCGGAGAACCGGCCGGGTCACCGAGGCATCCGACGGGATATTACGGTTGACCCCCACCAGGGGTTTGATCACGGAGCCGCCCTGGACCTCATGGTCATACTGCCGGAGTATCCACTCTTTTGAACAGATATTGGGCCGGGCCAGCAACTTGAGTATCAGGGCGTTAAAATCGGAAGGACGACTGATAACAGGTTCGGTCAGTCCCCGGATTTCCGGCGGCACCCACACCGCATCAAATTCCCAGGATGGAAACCCCTTGTCCAGCAGATCCATATCCACATAGGCGCAGGTCTTATCTTTATATTTGATGTGCAGCTTGCCCGTATCCGTGTACACGCCGATCACCGTACTTTCAACCTCATGCTCGGCCGACAATTCCATGAACCGGTCCAGACGTTCAGGTTTCACGGAAATGGTCATCCGTTCCTGGGATTCTGAAATCCAGATCTCCCACATATCCAGACCCTCATATTTCAGGGGCACCTTGTCCAGCCAGACCTCACACCCGTTGGAGATCATGGCGGATTCACCCACGGACGAAGAAAGCCCTCCCCCGCCGTTGTCCGTGATAAAGGGAATCAGCCCCTCGTCCCGGCAGATCAGCAGAAAATCATGCATTTTTTTCTGGGTATAGGGATCACCGATCTGGACATGACCGGCCGGGGTGTTTTCCGAATAACTTTCCGAAGAGGCCGTAACCCCGTGGATACCGTCTTTTCCCACCCGTCCCCCGCTCATGACGATGAGTTCGCCGGGCGAGGTCTTCTTTTCATGGCTGGGTTTTCCCTTGACCGTATTGGGCATGATTCCCAGGGCCGTCACAAACACCAGGCTCTTGCCCATATAACCCGGGTTGAACAGGGTCTGGCCAAAGGTGGTGGGAACACCGCTTTTATTTCCTCCGTCCTTGACCCCTTCAATGACTCCGTCCAGAAGGCGCCGGGGGTGCAGGGGCGGTTTCAAGGGTCCCTTGTAATTCACATCCCCCACACAATACCCGAAACTGCCCATGAACAGCTTTGATCCAAGGCCCGTTCCCATGGGGTCACGGTAGACCCCCACGATGCCGGTGATGGCACCGCCGTAAGCTTCCATGTTCGAGGGAGAGTTGTGGGTTTCTCCGGTGACCACGTAATTGTTGTCATCGTCAAACTTCCCCACCCCGGCATTATCCCAGAGCACCGAAACCACCCAGTCTTTCTTGTCCTTAAGCCGTAAAGTGGGTTCCTGGATATAGGTTTTAAACAGACTGTTTTCAATCATTGTCTCGTTGGTGGACACATCCGTATACCTGAAAATTCCCTGGAAGGTATTGTGATTGCAGTGATCGCTCCGGGCCTGGGAGATATATTCCAGTTCCACATCCGTGGGTTCTCCAAGACCAGCTTTCTTCCGGGACTCTAATACATTTGGGTCCAGAAAATACTCCCGGATCACCGGAATGTCCCGGGGATTCAGGGCCAGGTTTCTCTGATTGGAAATTTTTGCCAGGGCTTCGTCGGAATCAATGCCCACCACCTCAAAACAGGGGACATGGTCAAGAATCACCCGGGCCGGTTTGACATTTGCCCCGATTGTCTTGTCCCACTCATCAATGGAAAACACCTTGAACTGCTGAATGATGCTGTTGGACAACAGTTCCGAAGCCAGTTTCTCCACGTCTTCCCGGACCAGGCCCTCGCCCTTCAGGCAGTACCGCTTTGAGGTATAGATATCCTCATCCTTTGTAAATGTTTTTCCCAGAAGGTCCTGAATGGCTTCTTTTGCCGTGGCCCCGGGATTGTCTTTGACACCGGGTCGAAACCCGATCCAGATACACCAGTGAAAATCTATGTCAAGGGGGCTCAGGCCGGACACCTGGGTGACGGGGTTGGTGAAAATCTCATCTTTGACCCGCCCCAGCCGGGCCGGATCAAGATCCGACTCAATGGTCACGATATGGATGCACCGGGCCTCCTGGATGTCAATCCCAAAATACGATGCAGCCTTTTTTTTCAGGGCAATGCCTTCGGCATCCCTCAGCGCTCCTTTAAGCGCAATTTCAATACATGAAATCATATTATCCACCGTTGAACATTCTGACAATGTCATTATAAAAAACAAACACCATGAGTGCCACAAGCACTGCGGCTCCGAATTGAATCAGTTTTTCCCGAAGTTTGTCGCTCACCGCCCGTCCGGTAACTGCCTCAATCCCGAAAAACATTAAATGGCCCCCGTCCAGGACGGGAATGGGAAACAGATTGATGATCCCCAGGTTTACGGACAAAAGTGCAATAAACCATGCAAAATTCATAATCCCCGCCTTTGCCTGTTCCCCGGCCATCTGGGCAATCATCAGCGGGCCGCCCAGGTTGTCGGCAGACACGGTTCCCGTGATCATCTTGACCACGGACAGGATGGTGAGTTTCACCAGGCCGTAGGTATCTTTGACCGCAAGCCAGAACGCCTGGAAGGGATTCAGGCTCTTGTGATAGGACTCTCCATTGCCCACAATGCCGATCACATATTTTTCAATGTCTTCACCAAACACATTTTTTCCCGGCGACAATTCAGGCGTGAGCGCAAGTGTGACCCTGGACCCGTCACGCTCCACCACTATATCAAGCCGGCCGCCGTTCCCGGCACCAATAATCCGGGCAATGTCTTCAAATGAAGCGATCTTCTGTTGATTAATCTCTTTGATCACATCTCCGGATTTGATCCCGGCGGCCAGGGCCGGAGAGTCATCCATTACCTTGTCAACAACAGGTTTGGCCAGGTGAATTCCCGAGAACTGGTACAGGACATAAAAAATAAAAACGGCCAGAAAAAAATTAAACAGAGGACCTGCCGCAACAATAAGGCTTTTCTGGGACAATGGTTTATGGGTAAAAGACAGGGCTTCATCCTCGGAACTGATGACGGTTCCCGGTTCTTCTCCCACCATTTTCACATACCCCCCAAGGGGAATGGCGGACAGGCAGTACAGGGTGCGGCCCACCTGCTTTTTTAAAATTTTGGGGCCAAACCCCAGGGAGAACACATCAACCCCGACCCCGCAGAGTCTTGCCGCGAGAAAATGTCCGAATTCATGAATAAAAACCAGGATACCGATGACTATAATAAATGCGACGGCAGAATGCCCCATAAGACCTCACTTTTTTTATATCAGAGATTGTGCTTTTTCACGTGCCCAGCAATCGGCATCAATAATACCTGAAAGATCGGGATTGTCAATGCGTGAATGGTCTTCCATTGTCTTGGAAATAAGCCTGAAAATGTCTAAAAAATCGATGCGTTTTTCAAGGAAGGCAGACACTGCCACTTCATTGGCCGCATTCATCACCGCCGGAAGTGTCCCTTTTTGGCGGCAGGCTTCCCGGGCCAGCAGGAGTGAAGGAAATTTTTGGGTGTCCGGTGCTTCAAATGTCAGGGAGCCCAGGGCGGGAAACTCTGGGAAATCCATTCCAAGGTCAAGCCGGTCGGGCTGGGACAGGGCATAGGAGATGGCCCCTTTCATATCCGGCTGACCCATCTGGGCGATGATGCCACCGTCTCTAAATCCCACCATGGAATGAACTATGCTCTGGGGATGGATGAGCACCTCTATCAGGTCCGGGTCCACTCCAAAGAGGTGGACCGCTTCAATAATTTCAAGCCCCTTGTTCATCATGGTGGCTGAATCAATGGTGATCTTATCCCCCATATTCCAGGTGGGATGATTCAGGGCATCCTTTAATGAGATATGCCTGAACGCTTCAAAGGGTGTCTGCCTGAACGGTCCGCCCGAGGCAGTTAAGAATATTTTTCTCAGGTCTTTTTTTTGATTTCCATGCAGACACTGATAGATGGCATTGTGTTCACTGTCCACCGGCAGGATGGACACCTGGTTTTCCCGGGCCCGGGCCATGACAATCTCACCGGCCATGACCAGGGTCTCCTTGTTGGCAAGGGCGATCTGTTTTCTGGATTCAATGGCGCAAAGGGCGGGTTTCAACCCGGCTGCCCCCACCATGGCCAGGAGAATGATATCGGCATTCTGCCGGGAGGCAACTTCGCAGTAGCCGGCTTCCCCAAACACCACCTCGGGGTGATATTTTCCCTTTAAGGCCCGGGACAATTCCATGGCTTTTTCAGGGTTCAGCATGGCAACCAGTTTTGGCCTGAACTCGTCTATCTGACGGGTAAAAAGATCGATATTATTGGCCGCAGTCAGGGATGTTATCCTGAACCGGCCCGGATACATCCGGACGATATCCAGGGCACTGGTGCCGATGGAGCCGGTTGAGCCCAGTATGGACAGGCGCTTCACAGGATCGCCACCAGATAGACATACAGAACGGGAATGGACGGCAATAATCCGTCTATCCGGTCCAGAATCCCGCCGTGGCCGGGAAGAATCCGGCCCGAATCTTTGATGCCCGAGGCCCGTTTCATGGCAGATTCAAACAGATCACCGATTTGTCCGGAAACGGCCAGGAGAAAGGCAGCCGGTATGGTCAGCAAAGCCAGGGACAGGTCATGGTAAAAAATCAGGCTGAAAATAAAGCCCATGACCACGGCTGTGGCCACCCCCCCCAGGGACCCTTCCACGGTTTTATTGGGACTGATATTGGGGGCCAGCTTGTGTCTGCCGAAAAATGTTCCCGTATAAAAGGCCCCGGTGTCATTGGCAAAAATAACCACCAGAAGCCAGATAATCCAGAATACCCCCTGGTCGAACTCTTTGATAAACACCAGCATGGACAGGGATACCGGGATATAGACAATGCCCAGGACCTGTTTGGCAATGAGGTCGAATACGGCATGGTTGGCGGGGAAACGTGACAAAACAAAGATGGACAGGGCCATGAGGTTCAGGGCCAGGATCAGAAAGAGTACCTCCCAGGAGCCCAGGCTGGCAGAGACGATCAACCCCATTGAAACGGCATAGGAAATAATCTTAATGATGCCGGACACGGGCCCGGGATCATTCTTATAAATAATTCTCAAATATTCCCGGACGGCAAAGACGGCCACCACGGAAACCAACACGGCCAGCAACAGGGTGGAGCCCTTAATCAGAATCCACAGGACCAGAGGACCCAATATGAGTGAGGTTATCCACCGTTTGATGTGTTGCATGCCACTTGACCGAACCGTCGGTCCCTTTGCTGAAACTCCGTTAAAATATCCATAAATTCCTGTTCGGAAAAATCCGGCCACAAGGTCTGGGAAATGTAAATTTCAGAATAGGCTGCCTGCCACAGCAAAAAATTGCTGAGCCGGTATTCCCCGGAGGTGCGAATAATCAGGTCAGGGTCGGGCATGGAAGCGGTATACAGATGAGCTGAAATAAGATCCGAATCAATATCAGCCGGGATCAACTCTTTGGATTCAATTTTTTCTGCGATCCTGCGCACGGCAGTGGTGATCTCTTCCCTTGACCCGTAACTTAAGGCCAGGTTTAAACTCATTCGCGTATTGTGTTTCGTGGCCTCAAGAGTGGTGTTGAGCGCTGTTTGAACATCAGGGGGAAGCCTGTGCTGCTGACCAATGACATTGAGACGGATATTATTTTTTTCCAACTCCTGTCTTTCATTCACAATGAACTTTTTCAGGAGCATCATTAATGCCGTGACTTCCGTCTTTGGTCGGGCCCAGTTTTCCGTTGAAAATGCGTACAGGGTAAGGGTTTTAATTCCTATACGACTGCACGCCGTCACAATGGTGCGAACGGTTTGGGAGCCCTGTTCATGACCTTTGATACGGTTCATTAATTTTTTTTTTGCCCACCTGCCGTTGCCGTCCATAATAACGGCCACATGGGCGGGCAGTCGTTCCGGATCAAGTCTCACATCTTTTTGAGTGTCAGACTTCAAGAATTTCCTTTTCTTTCACGGCAAAAATACGGTCTAACTTTTTAATACTTTCGTCCGTAAGATCCTGAACCTGCTTCTGGGCTTTAAAGCTGTCATCCTCGGAGATATCCCCTTCCTTTTGAAGGTCTTTGAGCATTTCATTTGAATCCCGCCGGATATTCCGGATGGCCACCTTGTACTCTTCACAGATCTTGGACACGCTCTTTGCGATTTCTTTTCGCCGTTCTTCGGTGAGAGGGGGGATGGAGATACGGATCAATTTGCCGTCGTTGGAGGGAGTCAGGCCGATATTGGCTTTCAGGATGGCTTTTTCCACCTGGTTGATGACACTGACATCCCAGGGCTTGACCGTAATCAGGCGGCTTTCAGGGATGGACACGGTTGCCATTTGCGGCAGGGGAGTCTGGGTGCCGTAATAATCCACCCTTACCCCGTCAAGAACCGCCTGGGAGGCCCGTCCGGTGCGCACCTGGGACAATTCTTTTTCAAATGCCTTTTCGGATTTACCCATCCGGTCACTGGTTTCCTGGATCACTTCAGTAATCATATTGTCCTCAATTCAGTCTATTTATTATAAATCCGGGTTCCTATGGCTTCACCTTTCACTGCCTTATAAATATTGTCCTTCTTGTGAAGGTCAAATACCTGCACAGGCAGATCATGCTCCATTGCAAGGGAAATGGCCGTCATGTCCATGACGTGGAGCTGTTTTTCAATCACCCGCATATACGACAATTCATCAAACATGACGGCATCGGAATGAACCACAGGGTCCTTGTCATACACCCCGTCCACCTGGGTGGCTTTGAACAGAATCTGGGCCCGGGTCTCATGGGCCCGGAGAACCGCTGCCGTGTCCGTTGTAAAATAAGGATTCCCCGTACCGGCCGCAAAAATGACCACCCGGCCCTTTTCCAGGTGTCGAATGGCCTTTCTGCGGATAAAGGGTTCCGCAATTCTGTCCATGGGTATGGCAGACTGCACCCGTGTTGGAACGTCACACTTTTCCAGAGCATCACAAAGCGCCAGGCTGTTGATCACGGTTGCCAGCATTCCCATGTTGTCGGCAGAGGTCCGGTCCATACCGGCTGAACTGCCGGCAACGCCACGGAAGATGTTTCCGCCGCCAACCACAATGGAAATCTGAACATCCAGACGGTGAACCTTCTCGATTTCGCCTGCAACATAATGGATCATTTCCGGGGTAATGCCGAAGCCCTGATTTCCCATCAGGGCTTCACCACTCAGCTTGATTAAAACCCGTTTAAATTCCGGCGCTTTGTTCAAGGTTTATTCTCCTATCTGGAAACGTGCAAATCTTTTGATCTGGATATTCTCACCGATTTTACCGATGGTTTCCTTTAACAGGTCGGTAATGGTCTGCTGGGGGTCTTTCACGTACTGCTGACTCATCAGGCAGACTTCTTTGTAAAATTTTTCAACCTTGCCGTCGACGATCTTGTCAATAATATTTTCAGGTTTTCCTTCTTCCAGCATCTGTGCCCGGAAAATTTCTCTTTCCTTTTCAATCACTGACGGATCGACATCCTCGGGGTTCAGACCGATGGGATTGGCTGCGGCAATATGCATGGCAATATTTTTTGCAAACATCTGGAAATCATCTGTTTTGGCAACAAAGTCGGATTCACAATTCACTTCCACAAGAACACCCAGCTTGGCACCGGTATGGATATAGGAATAAATTACCCCTTCAGACGTGGAACGTCCGGCCCTTTTAGCGGCCTTTGCCAGGCCTTTTTTTCTCAAAAGGTCAATCGCCTTGTCCATATCGCCTTCGGCATCTGCCAGGACTCTTTTACAGTCCATTATGCCGGAACCGGTCGCTTCGCGAAGTTCTTTTACCATTGCTGCGGAAATCTGCACCATTTTATCTTACTCCTTATATTTACTCAGTCGCTTCTTCTATTGTCACTTCTTCCGGTGTCACTTCAACTGGTGTTGTTTTTCGTTTGATCTTCTCAACCACAGGTCCGTCCGTGCCGTCGGACACGACTTCGATACCCACTATTTTTTCATCGGAAAAGGCTTCTTTTTCGTCTTCCCCGGCCTTGTCGGATTCAGCCCTCTGTTTTTCCCGGTACAGCTCTTTTCCTTCAATACAGGCATCTGCAACTCTGGAGGCAAACAGACGAATGGACCGGATGGCATCATCGTTGCCGGGAACCACAAAGTCAATATCATCGGGATCACAATTGGTATCCACAACGGCAATAATGGGAATGCCCAGTCGCTTGCCCTCTTTTACGGCAATGGATTCATTTTTGGGATCAACCACAAAAATAGCGCCGGGAAGTCTTTTCATATCGCTGATACCGCCGATGGCAAATTCCAGCTTGTCTTTTTCCTTGAGCATTTTTGACTGCTCTTTTTTCGGATAATTTTCAATGGTTCCATCGGTTTCAATGGACTTCAGAAAATGATACCGGGTGATATTATTTTTAATGGTCTGAAAATTGGTCAGCATGCCGCCGAGCCAGCGATTCTGGACATAAAACTGCTCTGCGCGGTTTGCCTCTTCATAGATGGCTTCCGAGGCTTGTTTCTTTGTTCCCACAAACAGGACATCCTGGCCGTTGGCAGCCACATTTTTAATAAAATCATGGGCTGTTTTGAAAAGTTTAACCGTCTGCTGAAGGTCAATGATGTAAATACCGTTTCTTGCACCAAAGATATATTTTTTCATCTTCGGGTTCCAGCGTTTGGTCTGATGGCCGAAATGAACACCACCCTCTAAAAGTTCTCTAATCGTAATGTAAGCCATTTGTTCTCCAATTTTAATTAATGGTTTTGTCCACCACCCAGATCCTCCCTGAAATTCGACTTCTCTCAAAGCACCGGATTTTCAGGTCCCTGGGTGTGAGTTTTTATTGTCCTGCAAAAATCCCAATTTATATATCAAAAACAATCGGTTTAATCAATTGATTTTTGTATTATTGCCACCCGGGTGTGTCCTGCCAGATCCTTTACAAATCCCGGCGCCTCATACCGGGAAAAATTTTTTACCAGCAACGCGATCCCCTGTTCCTGGTCATGCCCCATTTCAAGCAGAAGAGTCCCGCCGGGAACCAGATATTGATGGGCGCAGCTTAAAATGGAACGATAGCAGTCAAGACCGTCTTCGCCTCCATCCAGGGCCTGTCTGGGTTCAAACTCCCTGATTTCCGGGGCAAGACCTTCAATATCCCGGGTGGGGATATAGGGTGGATTTGACACGATCAGATCAAATTTCGGGTCGGGTTTCAGTGCGTCAAACCAGGGACTGCAAAAAAAACCGATCCCCTCTTTGTCCATTTTACTTGCATTTACCCGTCCATCTGAATTTACCAGGCGGTCGGCATTTTTTTTGGCCGTCTTAACTGCCTTTAAAGAAATATCCGTGGCAAAATATAGATGACGCGGCTCTGCCTTTGCCAGGGAAACCACAATAGCACCCGAGCCGGTTCCCAGTTCAAGAACTCGTTTAAAAGACGGACCGGTTTCCGTATCTCCCAGCATCCTTAATGCCTGCTCAACAATGGTTTCCGTGTCAGGCCGGGGAATGAGAACCCCTTTTTTTACTTTAAAGTCCGACTCAAAAAATCCTTTTTCACCTGTGATATAGGCCACGGGCTCGTTTTGACATCGTTGCCGGATCAGGGCTTTAAAACCGGCCAATTCATCATCCTGGAGCGGGCGGTCATGCTGGAGATAAAGATCAAGCCGCCGTATGCCCAGGCTATGGGCCAGAAGAATCTCAGCAGTCAACCTGGGACTGTCAATGGCGTGGTCATTGAAATAGGCATCTGTCCAGGCAAGAATCTTGAATATGGTCCAGATCTGGGGATGGTTTTTGGCCGATTGATGTGTCAGAAGTTTATGTCCAAGTCTTGGTTTGCCCGGAATCAGGCTGCCCGGGATCTATTTTTTAGAAATTCGGTTGACGGCGATTTATTATCAGGCAATTTCCTTTAATGCCTGGGCCTGATTGTGGGTTTTAAGCTCGTCAATGATTTCCTGAATATTGCCTTCCATGATGCTGTCCAGCTTGTACAGGGTGAGGCCGATCCTGTGATCCGTCATCCGTCCCTGGGGAAAATTATATGTCCTGATCCTCCCGCTCCGGTCGCCGGACCCCACCTGACCTTTTCTCTCGGCAGCCCTTTTCCCCTCTTCTTCCCTGATCTTGGCGTCAAGGATACGGGCCTTTAAAACGCCCATGGCCTTGGCTTTGTTCTTGTGCTGGGATTTTTCGTCCTGGCAGGTGGCTGTAGCACCGGTGGGTATATGGGTGATTCTTACGGCGGAATCCGTGGTGTTGACCGACTGACCACCGGGACCGGATGACCGGAATACATCGATTTTCAAATCTGCGGGATTGATGTCAATATCAATATCTTCAGCCTCGGGAAGCACGGCCACGGTCACGGCGGATGTGTGTATCCTGCCCTGGGCCTCGGTCTCGGGAACCCGCTGGACACGATGGGTCCCGCTTTCATATTTAAAGCTGGAAAAGGCACCCCTGCCCTTCACAAGACAGACGATTTCCTTGAACCCGCCCGAGCTGGAATCATTTTTCTCGATAATTTCCATGGCCCAGTTTCGGGTTTCAACGTACCGGGAGTACATTCGAAACAGGTCACCGGCAAAGATACCGGCCTCTTCTCCACCGGTTCCGGCCCGGATCTCAAGAATGACATTCTTGCTGTCCCTGGGATCTTTAGGCATCAAAAGGACATTGAGTTCTGATTTGTATTGGCTGCTCCTGGCTTCAAGTTCGGGGATCTCTTCTTTGGCCATGGCCCTCATCTCAGGATCAGAGTCCTTTAAAAGCTCCCTTGCCTCTTTGAGCTCCCCTAAAACTTTCTCGTATTCCCTGAACTTGGGAACAATTTTGTTGAGTTCCCCGTGTTCGATCAGATACTCCTGGTATTTTTTCTGATCACTCAGCACGGCCGGATCACTCAAGAGCTGCTCAAGCCTTACAAATCTCTCTTCAATGCCTTTTAATTTTTCAATCATAATCTCATAACTTAAAAAGGGGCTCTTGTCTTCAAGACCCCTTTTTGAACCCGGTTGATTATAAGGTGCTAAACCAATTTACTTGCGTCAAAGCCGGCATATTTCTTTTTAAAACGATCGATTCTTCCGGCCGAGTCAACCAGTTTCTGTTTTCCTGTAAAGAACGGATGGCATTTGGAACAAATTTCAACTTTAATGTTTTTTTTTGTTGATCCCACTTCAAAAGTTGCACCACACGCACAGGAGGCTGTTGATTCCGTGTATTCCGGATGTATATCTTTTTTCATTTCCCTAAAAACTCCTTACCATGCCTTTGTTTAAGGCAATTGTTATTATTCTTATGAATTCATCAAATCAAGAAACTCTTTATTATCCTTTGTTCCTTGCATTTTTTCAAGTAAAAACTGCATGCTGTCCACAGGATTTAAACTTGAAAGCAATTTTCTCAGGATCCAGACACGATTCAAAACCATTGGATCCAGCAGCAGTTCTTCTTTTCTGGTTCCGGATTTATTCATGTCAATGGCAGGATAAATTCTTTTGTCGGCCAGTTTTCTATCCAGGACCAGTTCCATGTTGCCCGTGCCTTTAAACTCTTCAAAAATAACCTCATCCATCCGGCTGCCCGTATCCACCAGGGCCGTGGCGATAATGGTCAGGCTGCCGCCGTCTTCAATGTTCCGGGCTGCGCCGAAAAATCGTTTGGGCCGGTCCAGGGCATTGGAGTCAACACCGCCGGACAAAATTTTGCCCGAAGGCGGCATCACGGAGTTGTAGGCCCGGGCCAGCCGGGTGATACTGTCCAGCAGGATCACGACGTCATGGCCCTGCTCAACGATTCTTTTCGCCTTTTCAATGACCATTTCAGCCACCTGGACATGCCGTTCAGACGGTTCGTCAAAGGTTGAACTCACCACTTCTGCGTCCACGTTTCGTGCCATGTCCGTCACTTCCTCGGGCCGCTCATCAATGAGAACGATCATGGGAATGATCTCGGGATGGGCCTTTACCATGCTGTTGGCGATATTCTGCAGCAGCATGGTCTTGCCGGCCTTGGGCGGGGAAACGATCAAACCGCGCTGGCCGAATCCAATGGGACACATCAGGTCAATGACCCGCATGGAATAATTGTCCGATTCCGCCTCAAGATTCATTTTCCGATCGGGATACAGGGGCAGGAGATTATCAAACAAAATGGTTTCTGCGGCAAGTTCCGGATTTTTAAAATTAACCGCCTCCACCTTGAGCAGGGCAAAGTAGCGTTCAGAATCTTTGGGCTGCCGAACCTGACCGGAAATGGTGTCACCGGTTCTCAAATTGAACCGCCTGATCTGTGACGGAGATACATAGATGTCATCAGGCCCTGGAAGATAATTGTATCCGGGAGCCCGTAAAAATCCAAAACCGTCCGGGAGAATCTCAAGCGTGCCCTCGCCATAAATCTGGCCGCTCTCTTCAATGTTTGCCTGGAGTAAGGCAAAGATCAATTCCTGCTTTTTAAGGCCGCTGATCCCGACAATCTTGTATTCCTTAGCAAGCTTGGTGAGCTCACTAATCTTCATCTTATTCAATTTTACAAGGTTCATTCATTCTCCCAAATTTTTGTTTATTATCTTTGTGCAGGCTAAAGTTTGTTTTTGAAGCGCACCTTTGTAAGTCTTAAGGCCAAAGTGACATGAGAAAACAGACAGATTTCTGATAGTTATTTTCTTAAAGATTTATTAATAAGGCAACGGCCTCATATTGTCAAGAATTCTTTTTGAATTTTATCAAAGAGATCGTCAACAGAATCAAAGAGTTCCGAGCTTGTTCCCCTGTTTATGATCACGTGATCAGCCCGGTCCATTTTTTCCTGCTGGGACATTTGAAGATCAAGCATTTTTTGGGCATCAACCCGGGTCACCCTGTCCCGCCCCACAATTCTTTTGACCAGATCCGGATCATCTGCCGTCACCACGATGCAGACATCAAACAATGTCTCCATGCCGGTCTCAAACAGCAGGGGAACTTCCACTGCCACAGCTTTTTTCAGAGACCTGCCCCCCTCAAATTCCATCTGATCAAGCATTTTTATCTTGATTAACGGGTGCAGGATATTCTCCATTTTTTTTCGCAACCCAGGATCATTCATAATAATGGTTCTCAGCCCTGCCCGGTCAAGACTCCCGTCTGTTCCAACCACCCCGGTGCCGAACAATTCAACGATCCGGTCAAACCCGGGCGTGCCTGGTTCCACCACCTGCCTGGCAATCCGGTCACAGTCCAGAGTACCCAGACCGATCTGCCCGAACCTCTGACAGACAAGGCTCTTTCCCGAGCCTGCCGAACCGGTAACTGCGATCTTTAAAATTTTCATTTTCCATCACTCCAATTTTACAGCCCTGTCAAAAGACCTGCCTGGGCTCCCCCGGGCGATTTCTGATCGTCCGCCATCCTCTTGGTCGGGCGCATAAACATTGACTTATAATATGGTTTTATGGTAGTTTTCAAGACCGCATGAAAATTATTAACAATAGATACCATCATAACGAAAGGATTTATACTGTGGAAAGAACATTATCCATCATCAAGCCCGACGGGGTGGCAAAAAACGTGATCGGCGAAGTGATCAGACGATTTGAAGCAGACGGCATCAAAGTAGCCGCCATGAAAATGATTCACCTCACCAAAGAACAGGCCCGGGGGTTCTATGCCGTTCATGTCGAACGTCCCTTTTTTGACAGCCTCACGGATTTCATGACCTCCGGCCCCATCGTGGTCATGGTTCTTGAAGGGGAAGACGTGATTGCCAGAAACCGCAAACTCATGGGAGCCACCAATTTCAAGGAAGCCGAAGCCGGTACCATTAGAAAAGACTATGCAACCGACATTGAAAAAAATGTGGTTCACGGATCTGACGCCCCTGAAACCGCTGCCTTTGAAATCGGCTATTTTTTCAATGCCCTGGAAATTCAGAAACGATAATCATTACCATCCGTAAAACCGTGGCCGCAGTCGTTGTTCTCCGACTGCGGCTTTTTATTTTGTGCAAAGTTTCAGGGGATCAAAAGGTCAAACCCGGTTGCATTATCCTTTCTTCTTGTACCGGTTGAATCCCTCAGTTCATACAGAACAATTTCCATCACATGCCAGACCCTGACCCCGTTCCTGATACAGCCGGTCAATGTTGACGAACCCCTGCCGCAGGCCATGTGCATATGAAGGATGGGATCGCCCTTTTCATCCGGAAACAGGGTTCCGGTCCCAGCCACCTCATGAACATTGTCAAGCAGCCTCACCCTGGGCACGATCTGTTTTGACCTGCCCTGCTCAGGTCCCGTGACCAGGGCACTTCCGGCATCTGCACCCCCCAATACAATCAGGGATGCGGCCCGGATCTCCTCTTTTTTTGCAAAGCGTTCAATTTCTTCATGGACAATGTCCCCGTCTTCAAGCCGGATGACAAATATCCTTCCCGGGCTGGCCTGGGAGTATTTCATGATTCATCTTCCCTGTTTTATATCCGTCCATGTCAATGTGGGTCTGCTCAAATCCCATCCGAGCAAAGGCCGGTAAAATTTTTTTGCTCATTTCTATAGTTGAAACAGATGGCACCTGATCCGGTTCAACCTCTATCCGGGCAATCCTCTTGTGACACCTCACCCGGACTTTGGCAAACCCGAGATCCTGGAGAAAAGACTCGGCTGCGTCAATCCTGACAAGCGCCTCCTGGGTGATCTTTTCATTGCAGGGAATCCGGGTGGCCAGGCAGGACTGGGACGGTTTGTCCCAGGTTTCAAGTCCCAATTGTCTGGAAAGCCTTCGGATATCAGACTTTGTCAAGCCTTCATCGGCAAGCGGCGAATGAAAGCCCAGTTCTTCCGCAGCCTTTAATCCCGGCCGAAAATCTTTTAAATCATCCAGGTTTACCCCGTGAACCAGTGTCGCAATCCCCAGGTCCCTGGCCTTTGCCTTTATCAGGGAAAACATGGCAAGCTTGCAATGGTAACACCGCTCCCGGGTATTTTTCACCACCTTCAGGTTTTCAAGGATATTCACCTCAAGACAGATCTGTTCAACCCCCAGTGACCCGGCAATCTTGCGCGCAAATGCAATCTCCCTTTGGGGCACAAAACAGGAAGACACGGTGACGGCCAGCAGTCTCTTGGGATTTATTTTTTTGGCCGCAGCCAGAAGAAAACTGGAGTCCACCCCGCCGGAAAACGCCACAGCCACTGAAGGCAATTGTCTCAGTCTAGTTTCAAGATTAATGAGTTTTTGATTCACCCTGTCGTTACCTTTAATTAATGGGCATACACCTCAAATTTGGTTTCAAAACCGGTCAGGCCGTCAATCCGTTCCTGAAAAGCCCGTCTCTCCTTGCTCACAAGCCATCGTGACCAGTCTTCAATTTCCTGCCACCGGCTGATAATCAGCAGCTCTTCCTTTACATCCACCCGCTTTAAGGTTTCACCCCCGATATACCCCTTCCGGTTTATCGCCACAGCTCTCATCTCCCGGTACAGCTCTTCCAGCAGGCTTTGATTTTCGGAGCTGACCTTTCTTTTAATCAAAACCGTAACAGCCATTTTCCCCTCCCCCCGGTATGACGTCATACAAAAAACAAACCTTCTATTGCCCAACATACCATATTCCACACCGCTTTTCCAAACCCCGGCCCAAGAAAATTCTTGACTAAACACCTGTCCTGATATATAAACCCCAACATTAAATTTGCTGGGTGATCGTCCAACGGCAGGACTACGGACTCTGACTCCGTCAATTAAGGTTCGAATCCTTATCACCCAGCCACTTAAAAGACAAAGGTTTTCAGGTTTTTACCCGAGAACCTTTTTTAATTGGTGAGTATTTTTTGCCTTAATTTTGCCATAATTTATTTTTAACCACTCTTACTTTGAGTTACCAACCCTTCATTATAGAAAGCATTCAGATTTTCTATGGCCAATATTTTCAGCCTGAAACAGAATATTCGGCATCATTCAAATTCTTTTTGGCTCAGATCGCTTTGCCTAACCAACCCCTACCTCCATCTGCGTAATATATACATTTCGCTGTGGAATCGTCCTTGAATTTCTTCTGGAGAGGCGCATTCAAAAAACAGTTCAAGGGCTTCTTGCAGGTTATCTTTTGCCTCGCTTTCGGTTGCTCCCTGACTTGCGATATCAAACTCCGGGCAAAGGGCCACGTATTCGGTATCTTCTTTTTCGATAATTGCGGTTACATATCTTCTCATAAGTTCACCCCCCTCTTTCAATGGTTCCTGACACTCCCATATAACAATGCTTTGTTCTGGAATGGAAGGTATTTGGTATATTCAAATACGTTAAAGGCTGAACAACAAAGGCCTAAAAATTTAAAGGTTCACCCGTCAGGCAATAGTGAACCTTTAAATGAATTACAGGACCAGATTTTAAATTTTATAAGAACCCATCCCAATGGGTACTGCAAAAAACTGTTTACTCATTAAAATGCATGGTCAGGCAGTACACCCCGTTTTCCAATTGTGCGTCGATCGGATAGTCTGCCTTTTCAAACATTTTTCGCATGGGCAGGTTATCAGACATGACCTCTGCCGTTAAACCCATCAAGCCCTGTTCCTTTGCCAGTGTTATCAGCAGGTTCAGCATATAGCTGCCGATGCCAAGCCCCTGGAAGGCGTCATCGATGAGAAAGGCGATCTCCCCGTAATCAGACCGGTCATCCCTGACAAACCTGGCCTCTGCCACAATTGTTTCATCACCGGGATTCCCGCTCAGCCCGACAATGGACATTTCTTTGCAGTAGTCGACATGGATATACTCCTGCATGGTATCGTGAGACATGGTCCTGACGGCGTAAAAGAACCGGTAAAATTTTGCCTTGTCTGAAAACCGGTAAAAAAAACGGCGCATCTGTTCTTCGTCAGACGGCTTGATTGCCCGAAATCTTATGGCGGTATTATTTTTAAACTCAGCACTGCAGGCAATATGAGTGGGATAGTTGTGGGCCGAGTGGGTGATGGCAATCTGGTTCGCATAAATAAGCTTTAGCTTTTTTGCCTGGTCCAGAAGACTTTGACGATCATCCGGGTGGGCAATTTCTATCATGGTCTGGGCCCGTTCTCTCAAAGTTTTCCATTTCAGATTGGCCACACCGTATTCAGTGACGATGAAATATACGGATTCCCTGAGTCTGAGCTGATTGGGAGAGTCCATTAATGTAAATAATATGTTGGACTCCCCGTTCTGGTTTCGACTGGGAAGGCCGATGATGGTGCACCCCTCTTCCGAGGCATCTGCACCCTGTAAAAAATCAACCACCTCTCCCGGGCCTGTGATGACTGATCCGGTTGAAGGAAATGAAACACCGCCGAGCAGGTCAACTTTTTCCGCCTGGTACAAAGCCACAAATTGAGGAATTTTACCGATAAATGAGGGGTTGCAGACAAAATCAGTGCCCTGGAATTCAACCAGGGGATTATGGTTAAGCCAGGTCATGAGCCCCTGTGATCCGATGGCATAGGATGTCAAAGACTTGCCGCGAAACGGAGTTTTCCTTGAATTGGTAACAACCCCGTCGTTCACAAGTTCTGCCATGGCATCGGTAAAATATAAGGAATGTATCCCCAAGTCTTTTTTGCCCTTTAGATGTGGCACGAGCGCTTCAAACAGGGGACCGGTTGAAAAACTCAGGCAGTCTCCGTCTTTAATAACCGAGGCAATATTTTGTGCCACCCGTTTAATAGGTTCGCTGACCTTAGGCTGTTCATGGGGAACAGCCTGTTCCGTAGAGTGAACCAGAAAATCAAATTCTTTTATGGAGATAAAGGTGTCTCCATAGGTAAACGGCATCTGTGCATTTATCTCACCCACCACAATGGCGGCCTTGCTCATGGCCTCCCGGGCAACATCCACGGCAACACCGAGGCTGCAATATCCGGCGGAGTCCGGCGGCGTGATGCTGATAAAGGCCACATCAATGGGAATTTTTCCTCTGTTGATGAGTTCCGGGATTTCAGATGAATAAGCAGGGATAAGATCGATGAGTCCGGATTGAATAGTTCTTGAGGCCACAAATCCGGAAAAAAAAGTCTTTAGGCGATAATTCTGGACATGGAGATCCTTGACAGAGAGGATGACATTCCCAAGAATGGCCAGTTGAATGAGCTCAATATCCCTGACATTGTTCTCATCAGACTCTAAAAGGGTTTTCATGAGGGTTAACGGTGCTGCAGGGCCGGTTCCAATAAAAATGGTCATGCCGGGCTGGATTTTCATCAGGGCTTCTTTGGGAGAAACCAGTTTTTCTCTCCAGTCGATTTTTTCAGATAGCGTCATTGGTCAGTCTCCCGATCAAAGTGTTCACGTTTAACACGCCTCCTGTGAGAAAAAAACACAGACAGCCGTTATGCTTCTTTAATGATGGTTAGTACGGCATGGATTAAACGGTCGACTTCCTCCCGGGTATTGTAAACGGACACGCCCACCCGGGTGACGCCCCCCTTTTCCAGATACCCCAGGATTTCCGTGGGCCGTATCCCGTAAAAATGCCCGTCCCAGGCCAAAATCCCCTGCTCGCCCAGTCGTTTGCATACATTTTCCGGGTGTATCCCTTTTATATCAAAGGAAATCGTAGGGGCCTTGGTCACCTTCCCGTCAAGGGGTCCCAGGATGGTCAGATTTTCAATTGCATTTAATCGTTCAAAAATCTCTTGGTGCACGGCATCTTCGTAAAGATTTATTTTTTCCATGGCATCCACGAGCCTGTGCCGGGTCGAATCGCCTTCCCCAAAGGTTTCAATATAATCGATGGCGGCACCGACACCGGCTATGGCCGCATGATTCAATGTTCCGGTTTCAATACTGTAGGGGGCAAGCTGGGATTGTGTTCTCAAGTTGTAGACCGGGAGCCGGTTCAGGGTGTCGCCGTTTGAATACAGAATGCCGATATGGGGGCCGTAAAATTTATAGGCAGAGCACAATAAAAAATCCACCCCCAAAGCACTCACATCCAGGGGGAAATGGGGAACATAGTGCACCGCATCAACCAGCAGCATTGCCCCGACTTTATGGGTCATCTTTCTGACCAGCGGCACCTGGTTGATCGTGCCGGTGACATTGGAAGAATACCCCATGGCCACCAGCCGTGTTTTTTCATTTAATTTAGTTTCAAAATCATCATAATCCAGTGTACCGTCCTGCAGTAGAGCCACCTCCCGAACCACGATTCCGTTTTCGCGCAAGGCCAGCCAGGGGCCACGATTGGCCTCATGATCCAACTGGGTAATCACTATCTCATCTCCCCTGTTCACAAACCGACCCAGCGCACGGCTCAGGGAAAAGTTCAGGGTGGTCATGTTATGGCCGAATGAGATGTTTTCAGGGCCGGCCGCCCCCAGAAATTTTGCTGTTTTTTCCCGAGCATCCTCTACAACTTCGTCGGTGCGTTGGGAGGTGATAAAATTGCCGTGGGAGTTGGCATTACTGGTAGTGTAATAGTTTGAAACTGCATCAATGACCGATCGCGGAACCTGGGTGCCGCCAGGGCCGTCAAAATATGCCAGGGGATATCCGTTGATTTCCTGTGTTAAGGAGGGAAAATCATCTCTTCTGCCAATAATTTTTTCAAACAATATTGTCTCATCCATTGCCGTTCTCCAGGTTATAGATTCCAGTTGCTAAACTCCGGTTGTTAAATTCCAATGATGCCACGGCAGAGGTTTTACGTGCCGGGGACAGACCTGACCGTATTTCCCGGGTGCAAAACCATTCTGCCAAGGGCGGTCATGATCTTTTCAGACACGGTGTTCCGGACATTCTCAAGAAGAATATCGGGTATGCCGCCAAAAATTTTATATGCATGATTCAGGACCCGGTCATCCCAGATGGTTTTCAGGTCATTTTTCAGTAGCGCCTCGGCCGTCAGGCTGTCCTTCCAGGTGCCCAGCCATTTTACCACCACCCGGTTGCCCAGCCCGGCCACCATGGGGGACGTATCCATGAAGTTGCCCTGCCGTGCTTTGGGCAGCAGCTCTCTATTGTACAGGAGCCAGGCCAGGGATACCATGTCATGGGAAACAACAGCGGGTGAGGCAATGACCAGGCCGGGTGACGGCGTATGGACGTATCCTTTATCAGGCCCATAGGTGGCCAGCAGTTTATCTGCCGTGGAGATGACCAGCCGCTGTTTGTCTAAAAGCGTTTTTGACCGGTTCCCCTCTGCCGTCCGTTCATGAAACGATGCGGCATGATAATGATACTGGAGCCGGGTATCTGTTCTCCAATACCCCACAACCGCCTTGAGGCCAAGGGAGGCCCCTGCCAGGACATGCCTGGAGCAACGCGGCATCAGCACAATATGGTCCACGTCCTTTAAAATGGCGGGCATCATCAGACCATTGTCCCAGAACCCTTTTATATCGGTATGGTCCCTGTAAAACGACTCCCACCCGTCCGCTTCAAAAAACCAGGGCTCACCTCCGGCATCTTCTATTGCCGGCATCATCCCGGATTGTTTCATCAGATCCCGTGTGCTGCCGATTGTCCTGTCCCTGAAAAATTTAAGGTGCTGGATTCCGGACATATCACCCACGATGACACGTCCGGCCCCTTTTTTTTTAAGAAGTTTGATCATTGCACCCACCGCAACCGGACTGGTGGTGGAGGGGTAAGGGCGCCCGGAGTTGATAACCGGTTTAATAAAAATCGTCTGCCCTTTTTCCAGCCAGTTAAAGTCGGTTGCGGCTTCTACAGCCTTTATCAGGGCATCTTCCACATCCCTGTCGTTTTGTACGGCACAAAGAGATACCCGGCTCTTGTGGCGGCTCAGGTTCATTCCATTTCCGGGTGTCGATTGCGGCAGGATTATTGAATGATCGGGCAATGGTTTTTTCACTTTGTCTTTTATAATAAGGATGTTTTTATTCAGTGATACTTAGAAATCCATGGAATGTCCAGCCGAAAATAACCAGGACCGGAATATGGCATCCCGGAACTAAACCTGAAAATTATCGTTCTTTTACGCTTTTGCATAGTGACGTTCATTTGCTCTTTATCGTATTCCATGCCCGGTCCTTAAAACTTTACGGCCTGTGATAAAAATCACACCTTTTCCAGGGCCCGGTCCAGGTCGTTAATCAGGTCGGCAACATCTTCAATACCGGTGGAGTAACGAATCAGGCTTTCAGGGATTCCCATTGCCTGACGCTCTTTCTGGGTGCACTCCACATGGCTGGTCGTGGCCGGGGGCCCCACAATGGTTTCGACTGCGCCCAGATTTGCAGCGCAGTGGGCATACTTGAAATTGGCCAATACCGTTCCCACAGCTTCATATGTGTCGTTTTTAAGCATGAAACTGAGCATCCCGCCAAAGCCTTTCATCTGTTTTCGGGCAATCTCGTGGCCCTCATGGGATTCCAGACCCGGATAAAACACACGTTCAATCTTTGGGTGGGCATGCAGGTGCCTGGCGATTTCCAGGGCATTTTGGTTTTGGCGCTCAATACGGAGGGCCAGGGTTTTCATCCCCCGGAGCAGCAGGTATGAGGACATGGGGTCCAGGGTTGCTCCGGTGATTTCCCTGTAATGATAAATTTTCTGGATCAGCGCTTTGCTTCCGCAGACAACCCCGCCCAGGGCATCGGCATGTCCGCCGAGGAATTTGGTTGCCGAATGCAGGACCAGATCCGCCCCCAGGGCCAGTGGCTGCTGATTAATGGGAGTGGCAAAGGTGTTGTCAACCACGACAACGGCACCGTTTTCTTTGCCTGCCCTGGCCAGCCGCTCAAGGTCGATAATTTTAATGGTGGGATTAGTGGGTGTTTCCAGGTACAGAACGTCGCATCCTTTGGCAACCTCGGCTTCAATCTCGTCATGATCCGTTGTGTTACACAGGGTGACGTCTACATTGATCCGGGGTAAGAATTCCGTAAAAATCTTGTTGGTCCCGCCATAGGTGTCTTTCACGGAAACCACCCGTTGGCCGGACTTGAGCAGGGAGAACAAAGTGTTGCTGATAATTCCCATCCCGGTTGACGCACTGGTGGCAGCCTGGGCGTGTTCAAGCCGGCAGATTTTTTTTTCAAAGACCTCAACCGTTGGATTGGTATTCCGGCTGTAGATATGACCTTCTTTCTCACCCAAAGCCACTTGCTGCCACTGGTGGACATCTTTATATCCAAAAGAAACCGAGTGCACCACAGGCACCTGGGTGGCATTCTGCATCAAATATTCTTCTTCCCCGGCCCAGATTGAACAGGTTCCCTGTCCGGGGGATTGTTTGTTTTCCATTACCGTCTCTCCTTTTAACCCTCTGCCGCTATCTTTGCGTACAACCCGGCTCCTTTGGCCGGAGATATTTCTTCTGTATCAAACCGCGGATGCTGATCGTTTGTTTTTAAAAAATCATTCTTTGTATCAATTCGTTTTATGATTGAGCATAGACAGATAACCAAACGGGATAGAAAATGCAAATCATTTTCGGGAAAATGCCTTTGTCAGGCATATAGTTGTCCCTGCTTCAAGTCTGTTTCAATTTTAAACGATTTGTATTTCGATCATCACGGGTCCCTGACGGCAGGGATGGGCTTTCAAGGCATTTGCAAGATCTGAAACGGTATTCTCACACCTCAGATACGGCATGGAATATGCCCGGGCAATATGTTCAAACTCCGGCGGCCTGGGATGACATCCGATGGGGTCAATACCCTTGTCCGACATTTCATTTGCAATCTCCTGAAAAGCGAAATTGTTCCATATCAGAAAAATAACGGGGAGATTTTCTTCAACCGCCGTCATCATCTCCGGCAGGGTGAACTGAACGCCTCCATCGCCAATAATGCAGACAACACGACGGGCCGGGTCTGCCAGGCAGGCCCCGATTGCCACAGGCACGGCATAACCCAGGGTGCCGAAACCCACGGAAGAGTTGAACCAGCCCCTTAGATAATCATGGCCGTAGTAGAGGTTTGCCGCATAAATGACCTGGGTGGAATCTCCCACAATAATGGACCCGGGCAGGGTATCCCTTATGGTTTCCACCATGTCAACCATATGGGCATAAACAGTGGACAATTCATCGCGTGCGGCCCTGCAGACGGCCCCGGCCTTTTGTTTTCCCCAGGTCTGAGTGTTGGTTGACGAAAACAGGCCGTCCAGGAGGAGGGGCAATATGGCCTGGGCAGACCCCGACAAGGGTATCTGTACCGGATGACGATTCAACTGCTGACTGTCAATATCGATCCTGATCAGATTACTTAAGGCTGGTGTTTCACCGGTGTTATAGATATCAAAATCAGTGGGTCCGAGCTGGGTGCCCACGGCAAGGATTGCATCAGAGGATTCCAGCAGCGCTTGAACGGCCTTCAGGCTTGGGCTGGCCGGCACCCCAAGCGGATGTCCACTCATCAGGCCCCGGGCATTGATGGTCTGCACCACCGGTGCATTGAGTGCCTGTGCCAGGCTCTGAACAAGATCTGCCGCCAAAAGACTGCCGCCCCCGGCAATAATGACAGGACGCCTGGCCTGGGCCAGCTTTGTCCTGGCCAGTCGTATCCGGGCCAGGGACAGGTCCTGTTCGTCAGGAAGTGTGGATACCCTGGGGTTTGGCGCCCCCATGGGCAGGGTGAACGTCTGACCCAACACATCTATCGGAATCTGGACGTGCATGGGTCCGGTACGTCTGTTGGAAAGATCCTCAAAAATGGAATTCAAAACCGGCATCAGGTCTTTTGCCCCATTGACCTGCTCCGAACGAAGTGCCAGTCTCCGGCAAAGCCCCTGCTGGTCCGGCAGTTCATGCAAATGGCCCAACCCCTTTCCAAGGGTGCGTGCTTCATTGACACCGGATACCACCAGCATGGGGATACTGTCGGCAAGGGCCTGGCCCATGGCCGTTAAAATATTGGTAAGGCCTGGACCGGTAATCACAAAGGCAACTCCCAGCCTGCCTGAAGCCCGGAAATAGCCGTCGGCCATGAAACCTGCCCCCTGCTCATGGCGCGGGGTGATATGGCGGATCTTTGAAGCCCTAAGCCCGCGATACATCTCCAGGGTATGAACACCGGGGATACCAAAAACAATACCGACTCCCCGGTCTTCCAAATACTGAACCAGGGCCTGGCCGATGCTCATGCGCTTAGGGTCCCGCTTATGGGTATCATTGGTCTGTATTTGCTCGTGCATGGGCAACAATCCTTTTGCAACCTTCATCAAAGAGGTCGTCGGTTTCAGTCAGGGAAACACGGACCCAGTCTTTCAAGGCCTCGCCAAAAGAGCTTCCCGGCATCACGCCCACTCCGCCTTTCACCAGCAGGTCCATGGCATATTCCGAACCGCTCATGTTAGTACAGGAAACGTTGACCAGGGCAAACATTCCGGCTTCGGGTTTCTGGACTTTCAAGCGTGTCCGGCTGTGCAGGATTTCTTCAAGTCTGGCTGCACGATCCGAGAACCGTTTACACATTGCCCGGGCAATTGGCGACGGGGCTCGAACCGCCTCTATGGTGGCATCTGCGATAAAGGGCTGGTTCCCGAACAGCATGCCCTCGGACAGGCGGAGTAATTTTGAACAAAAATCAACCGGACCCACACACCATCCGCTTCGAAAACCGGGTGCGGCATGTGATTTTGATATGGAACTGACAACGATCACCTGATCTGCCAGATCCGGAAGGGCCAGGGGTGTAAAAAACGGGGCATCATTGAACACCATTTCATCATACACTTCATCCACCAGGAGCCAGAGATTGTGCCGTTTCGCCACCCCGCCGATCTCTGCAATATCCTGTTCCGTCAACACGGCGCCCGTGGGATTATGGGGGGTATTCAGAAAAATCAGTGTGGTGTCGGGCGTAATATTTGCCTCAATATCTGCCGCATTGATTCTAAAGCCGTTTTCAACCTTCAGGGGAACGCTCACCATCTTTGCCCCGCTTGATGCGATCACAGGCGCATAGGTCGCATACATGGGATCACCGATGATAACCTCATCACCCATACCGGCAACGGCGTGAATCACACCGAAAAGCGCAGTCTGGGTACCGGGAAAACATAAAATCTGTTCCGGCAGGATCGGTCGTTTTGCCTGGCGGGTGTAGCGATCCGCCAGGGCCTGGCGCAGATTGCTTTCCCCTGCACTTGAGGCATACTCGGTCCGTCCGGAATGCAGGGCCTCTATTGTTGCCTGGATCAGATAATCCGGGGTGGGCACGTCGGGTTCGCCAATTGCCAGTTCAATGACATCTTTGCCGTCCTGAACCATCTGCCTGGCCATTTTGTACACGGCCCATTTGTCGCCCCCCAGCGCCTCCAGCCGTTCCATTGAATGTGTATATTTCATATGGTCTTCTTTGTTTGATCCTCTAATTGATCCTTTGCCCAATCCTCAATTAAATCCTTGACTTGTGTCCTGCTCATATTTTTATCGCCAGGGTCCTTTGTCAAAGTACAGGCCATGTGTCTGAGACTCGATATCCTTCCGGCCACGGATCTTCAGGGTCCAGCATGTGCTGGTGGGTCCCGGTGATCCAGGCCCGTCCGGATATGCTGGGGATGACAGCGCGAAGGTCACCCACACGGGTTTCAGATTCAAGACGGCAGTAAAACCGTGATCCGATGACAGATTCTCCGATATAGGAATCCCCTGCCGACATCATCCCCTTTTGATGAAGTACGGCCATACGGGCGGAACATCCGGTGCCCGTGGGGGACCGGTCAAGCTTGCCCGGCTGGATGGTCACGGCATTCTTTCCCAGGTAAATTCCATTTTCCTTTTTCAATGGAGCTGTGATCTGGCAAAAGGATATATGGTTCCAGTCCGGGTTATCCGGGTGACAGAACCCCAGTTGTTCAGACGCGGCATTGGTGATTCTGATCCCGGCCTTTGCCATGTCCCTTGCCTCATCCGGGCTGACGTCAAAGCCCAGATCTTTTGCTTCCACCAGCACAAAACTGTCCCCTCCATAGGCCGTATCCACTGTCAGGGTTCCCAGTCCTTCCACCTCCAGGGGGACGAAGAGCTTATCCACAAATGAGGGAACATTGTGGATGGTCATCTTCCGGACCTTGCCGGCCTCACAGGCGGCCACGGCATGAATGAGGCCTCCGGGTGCCTCCAGAGTCAACCGTGTTTCCGGTTCTTTCATGGGAAGGATACCGGTTTCCAGGAGTACCGTGGCAACGCAGATACTGTTGGAACCGGACATGGGCGGGGTGTCCTCGGGTTCCATGATAATCCAGCCCATCTGTGCCAGAGGATTTTTGGGAGGCACCAGAAGATTCACGTGCCTGAAAACCCCACCC
This sequence comes from uncultured Desulfobacula sp., assembly GCA_963674905.2. Taxonomy (GTDB): domain Bacteria; phylum Desulfobacterota; class Desulfobacteria; order Desulfobacterales; family Desulfobacteraceae; genus Desulfobacula. Next base: position 296,658 of record CAXXXR010000001.1, read on the forward strand.
CGGGGTTCATTGAGCATGAAATTTCTTAATGTTTGATCCCGGGCAATCCATCTGGACTGTTCCCACAGGGTTTCTCCGGGCGGTGGCGCAACACCGCCCACAATCACATCCCCCACCTCACCTTCGGCGTGACAGGAGACCGTATGAATTATCTTTTTTGACTGCATATTCATCCATCCTTATCCTATTTTTCATTGTGACAAAAGCGATAGCAATCTACACGATAATGACAGGATAAACAATCCTCTAACCGTATCATCTGCCCTGTGTCATTTAATTGATATCATTTACCTGGTGTCATTTACCCGGCATACCCGTGTCGATAAATTGCAGGTTATATGAATTGTGGCGATCCCCGCAGAAATTCAAGTCCATTTGGTTGATGGTCCGGACGAGATCATGGGGCAGGGACAATTCCACGGCCCGGATATTCTCATCAATATATTTTCTCTGCTTCATTCCCGGGATGGGCACGATGGCGTCATCCTGGGCCAGGAGCCAGGCCAGGCTGAGCTGGGAACAGGAGATCCCGTTTTTCTCGGCCAGGTGCTCAAGCGTATCAATCAGGGATTGATTCTTTTTCATTGCTTCAGGATCAAAACGGGGCACCTGGCGGCGGTAGTCATCTGCTTCAAGATCCCGTGACTGCCCAATGGTTCCGGTGAGAAATCCCCGACCCAGGGGGCTGAAGGGTACCAGGGAGACATGGAGCGCTTTACAGGCCGGAAGTATGGTGTGCTCCACCTCCCTGTGCCACAGGGAGTATTCTGATTGCAGGGCCGTTATGGGATGAACAGCGCATGCCCTCACGAGGGTGGCTACGGAAACTTCCGACAAACCAAGATAACGGATCTTTCCCTGGGAAACCAGATCCGCCATTGCCCCCACGGTCTCTTCAATGGGCACCTCCGGGTCCAGCCGGTGAAAATAGTAGAGATCAATCTCATCAATCCCCAGCCGGCCAAGACTTTGTTCACAGGCAGACCATACATAGTCCGGTCTCCCGTTTACACGGACATTGCCGTGCTCGTCACCTGTAAATCCAAACTTTGTGGCAACTACTGCCTGGCTGCGCCGGTGTTTTAACACCTTTGCGATCAGGCGCTCATTGTGACCGCCCCCGTAGACATCGGCCGTATCCAGAAAATTGATTCCCTGGTCAAGACACTGGTGGATGGTGGCCAGGGATTCTTTTTCATCCGCCTTTCCATAGGCATGGGACATGCCCCAGCATCCCAGTCCGATGGACGACACCTCCAGATGATCCTTCCCCAAAATCCGTTTTCGCATATTTTTTCCTTTCTATGGTCTGTTTTCTATGGTCTGCTTATGGATGGATTTTCCCTGATAAACAAACTGATCAATATCCAATGCCGCCCAGCTTTTATCGGGTGCAGCCCTGCCCTGCTGTTATCTATTGGCGACACTTTCCCTCCTCAGCGACCAGAACATCACAACAATGGACAGGGTCAGCAAACAGACCCCCAGGCCGAAAACCCCGCTGAAGCCAATAATCCGGTAGAGCCAGATCCCAAAGAGCGGGGCAACCATGGCCCGGAGCCCGACCATGCTCAGATGGACCGACTGGTAGGTTCCCGCGTCGTCATCTCTGCAAAAATAGGCGGAACCGATATTCCACAGCAGGGACATGGTGGCGGCAAACAGACCGTTCCAGGCAAAAGAGATCAGGACCAGGTAATAAAACCGATAGGCACCCACATCAAAATAATAGGGAAAATATTCGGTGAGCCCCATAAACAGCAGGTGCATGAGCAGGGTTAAAAAGGTAAAGGCGGCAAATTTTCTGGGTTCAACCCGGTCCATCAGCCGTCCGAAAAACGGGAGCAGCAGAATGGCGATCAGGTTGTAGGAATTTTTGTAAAACGCAATACTCGTGTAGTTGAGCTGGAGTCGTTCAGCCAGAAAAAGCGTGATGATGGCCACCGTGAGCATGAAGGCAAAACCGTAAAGCATGAACCCCAGTTCAAAGTCACGATAGGGTTTGTTAAGGGTGATAATCTCCCGCATGTCCCTCAATGACTTGGTGATCGCCGCTCCCATGGGAAGAATCGTTTCATTGGCATGCAGAAAATCCACCCGCACCGCCGTGGACAATAGAAACAGAGAAGCTATCCCCAAGATTCCCATGACCGGATACACATAAACAAAGGAAAACGGTTCCAGGTCCATGATCCAGCCAAAGACAAATGTCGTGGTCATCATCACGATCTTATTGGTCATGGTGGCATAGCTGTAAAGCCTTCCAAAATGTGCACGGCTGTAATTATTTTTAAGAATACTGTTGATGATCGGATACACAATGGGCATGGCCAGAAAATAGAACAGAAAAATCACCAGGAAAAAATAATGATAAAAAATCATATCATCTGCTGCCAGCAGTTCACGGGGGAAAAACAATACCAGCAGCATTGGCAGGCGGGTGACCAGGGCCGTTATCCTGAGGATATTTTTCTTTTTGAACCGCTTGAGCAATTCATGGATCACAATGGAAAAAACAAAGACAATCACGCTGGCCTGGAAAAGAACGGCCAGTTGCACTTCCGAGCCTTTGAGGCTTTTAACAAACACAAACTCGTTGAGCACCACAACTCCGGCCAATATCCCTTCAATGACCGAATACAGAAGGTGAAGGGTGAATATCTTTCGTTCATTTACCATTGGGTTAGCAGAATGGCGAGACGGTATGATTTTCATTTGTGGGTCTGCCTGATTTTTTTCACCGCCAGGACCAGACCCAGTACCAGGCAAAAGCCGGCGGGAAAGGCCAGCACCCACATCAGTCGTAAAAACCAGACCATAAATTCCCCCTCTCCCATGCCGGCAATAAACCCAGGGGTGGAAAACGGCATGGAACAGGCAATGCCGATGATGATCAGGCGGGGAGCCCAATACATGAAAGTGTCTCGTATCTTCAAATCAACCTTCCGATGCTGATAAGCCGTGAGTCATATCCGGGATTTTTGTTGGCAGGTGCTTTAATTGGCGAGTGATTTAAAATGATCATCAGGTTGTTCAAGGTGTTTGATACTGGTCCAGAATTTTCAATTTAAGAGACCGGTTGTTAACGGAAACAAGTGAGTACCGTGTATTGTCAACCCAGAATGCTTTATTTGCATTTTTTGCCGGTATGGACAGATGATATGCCTGTTCCGGGTCAAGATCCAGAAGATGGAGATCAAGTTTGACCTGGTTGTCGACGGCATCCTTGAACACAAGACAGGTTCGGCCGACAACCACTCGTTCATCCCTGATCAGGGTTACCTGATCCGTGGTGACCTTTGACCGGGCTGGCAGATGGGCTTCCGATGACTTTTGGCGCCAGTTTCTGTGCCGTTCATTATACGTATCCGATGAAATATAAAACACAAGGGCAAAGGGTATTCCCAGGATTAAAACAACAGCGGCAATGGCCAACCATCCCTTTCGGTTCGGTATGGTCATATTATCTTTCTCCTAAAAATGCCTTCATGGTTGAATAAAAAACCTTTACACCCGACTGAAAATCCAAAAATCCACTTTATCAAATATTGTGCCCCGTGAACCTGAAGATCATAAAAGGTCTGAAAATTTTTGTCAAATTTGATTTTGGGCTACTCTTCCTTTCCCTTAAAAATAAACATTGTCGCTATAATTTTTTCCTGGTAGTTTTTATTCAAGTTATAAAATTTGCGGTCCTGAATTTCAAATCATTAACATTTGTTGTGGAGGAATTTGTGCTTGTGCTGTTAAATACCACCAAAACCATGGATTTAAGTGCTTCCATACCGCCCCGCCTGAAAACCACGGAGCCGTGTCACATGGCATCGGCTCGCCTTCTGGCAGACATGCTTTCCAGGATGGACCGATCCGGACTGGTAAAGCTCATGTCGATCAGTGACCGGCTGGCTGAGGACACCCGGATCAATGCCGGCCTGTGGGGGAAACGAGACCGGCCCAGGGTCCCTGCCCTGTTCGGCTTCACCGGCCCTGTATACACGAGTCTTGACCCGGGAAGCCTCACCCCGGACCAAATAGATGATGCCCAAAAAAGGGTCCATATTCTGTCCGGACTTTACGGGGTCCTGCGCCCCCTTGACCTCATTGAAGCCTATCGCCTGGAAATGGGTCATCGACTGATGCCGGGCAAGGCCAAAAACCTGACCGCATTCTGGAAAACCACCCTCACCCAGTCCCTGAATGATGAGTTAAAACCCAATGAACCCATTGTCAGTCTGGCTGCCCAGGAATATCTCAAGGCCCTGGATCTGAAAGCGTTAAAAGGCCCGGTGATTTCACCTGTTTTTAAAGAGCAGCGCGGCGACGGTACCTTCAGATCTGTTGTGATGTATGCAAAAAAAGCCCGGGGTGAACTGGTGAGATATGCCCTGGTGAACCAGGCCCGGACCCCGCAGGATTTTATGGGATTCAATGCCCTGGGCTGGAAGGCGGCAGAAAAACCCCCGGAAAGCGGCGCTTGGTTATTTACCCGGCCTGTGGCCTCCTGACACCCAATGGTCAGACAGGGGTTCGGCGACCCAATGCTGCTGTTGATGCTCACCAAAAATATTAATGCCGGCAGAAATATTAACGGGTTATTCGTCAGGCAAAGCTGAAAAACAGAACAGATAGACAAAACCCCAGTATTTTGATACTAACATGACAAAACACGGGGGTATTTTAATATGCAGAAGTTGATTATGTGATCTCACATGGCCCTTTCATCGTACCGGTTGAAGTCAAATCAGGCAAAAGTAGTTCACTAAAATCGCTTCAGCAGTTTGTAACGAAAAAAACCACGCCACTGGCCGTCGGGTTCGACCTGAATCCGCCCGGGATCCAGGATGTTTCACACCAGATAAGCACGAACAATGGAACTGAATCTGCGAATTACAAACTGCTCTCCCTGCCTTTATACCTTGTGGAAGCATTGCCTGATATTTTTAATGAAATCCGTACACAGTTTTGAAATTGAAGGAGAACAGATATGAGAACAAGGCAACCGGCACATCCTGGCCGCATTTTAAAAAACAGGATGGTTCAGCGACATTTTTATACGATAATGTCAAATGATTAAGTGGCACGCCCGGAGGGATTCGAACCCCCGACCTATGGATTCGAAGTCCAGCGCTCTATCCAGCTGAGCTACGGGCGCACAGGGTCATGAAGTGCGGTTTAAATACCACAAAAAAACGTGATGTGCAATGATATACTTGCTTTTCCAGCTTTTTCTCCTACTCTGTAGAAAGTTGTTGGCAACCTGATGCAAGATGTTGAAAATTAACCGAATTTTACTGCCCCGGGCGAATCCCGGATGTATTGTCATGCTTTTTTGGGGTTCTCAATCATTCTGAGTTTTCGCCATAATGCGGCCCGGCTGATCCCCAATAGTTCAGATGCTTTTGTCTTGTTGCCCTGGGTGATTTCAACCGCCTTGAGTATATGGTTTTGCTCCATCTGCTGGATGGTGGGAAATGGAGAATTTTCGTCTAAATGTCTTTTCTTCTTTTCAGTCCTCAACTTTTCCGGAAGATGATCAAGGGTGATGATATCACCATCCGCCAGAATAACAGCCCTTTCAATCATATGTTTTAACTCTCTGATATTTCCCGGAAAATCGTATGAATTAAACGCATGGAACACATCACTTGAAAAAGACTGAATTTCTTTCCCAAACTCTTCGTTCAACAGGGTTAAAAAATACCGGCACAGTGTGGGAATGTCCTCTCTGCGCTGACTCAAGGATGGTATTTCCAATTCAATCGCACGAATCCGGCGGTAGAGTTCCTGCTGAAATTTACCCTCAACCACCCGCTCTTTCAGATTTTGATGGGCGCCCACTATAAACCGGATATCCATGAACTGATCATCGGAATTTGCTTTTCCATCCAGCAGGAGCATCATTTCCTGTTGAATTTGTCTGGGCATATTTTCAATGTGATCCAGCAGGATGGTACCGGCAAAAGAAGTTTTATGCATGACCGGAACATTATTGTTTGACCGGTGGTAATGAATTGACTCGTCAAAGGAAGTGACCAGTTCGGTAAAACGGAAGTCTTTGCTGAAACAGCCGCAGTCAAATGCAATAAACCGCTGATTTTTTCGATAACTCAGGTTGTGAATGGTTCTGGCCGTCAACTCTTTTCCTGTTCCGGATTCACCGCGAATGATGATGGCACAGTCCATTTCGGAAAATCGTTCAATATTCTTCTTTAATCGCTGTATCTGCGGGGTCTCACCAATAATTCTGGGCAACGGCCTGGCAATCTGTTTGTCCGGGTAGGCCGGGCCGGTCAAGGGCAACTGGGACCCTGCCTCATGCAGAGGGGGCCCCAGGGTTTCAATGCGATCAAAAACATTTTTTTCGGTTTGGGAACCGTTAACCACGGCCGGCGGCTTGATAACGACCACGCGTCCCTGATCACCCGATTGTTTGATAAAGTCCCAAAGCCCCCCCATGGAATCTTTTTCAACATAGATGGAGCCGAGTGCTTCGGCTGCCTCTTCTGTTTTTTTACTGCCGTAACCGGTGAGCAGAATTGTTCTCAGGTTTGGGAGTATCTCTTTTAGTTTGGAGATCGTTACCAGGCCGTCCATATCCGGCATTTTTAAATCGACAATGGCAAGATCAACCTCTGTTTTTTTAGCAATTTCTATCGCTTCCATACCTGAGGATGCTTTCAGGGGTGTAAACCCCAATAAAGATATCCGCTTTGATATGGAATCAAGAAGTCTTTCTTCATCGTCAACAAGTAAAATTTTTTTTTCAGTCACGGTCACTTATTTTTTCTTTTCGGATTTTTCAATCAGCATGGCATCATCTATATCTCCGCCTTCGGCCATGCCGGCGGCAGCCATGCTTGATTCAAGTTTGTTTAATATTTTCCTGAAAACTCCCCAGAAGCTTCCCATGTCCTCTTTTTCAAAATAAAAAGAGTTCAGGGCCTCCGTTGCCTCTTTGAGTTTGGTGTCACCATGTCCTGTCAATAGAAGGGTGTGTATTGAGGGATCAATCTTCTTTAACTGAGTGATCAATACCAGTCCGTCCATATCCGGCATCTGCTGGTCGACAATGGCAAGGTGGACTTTGGTTGCAGCCTCCATTATCTTGATGGCTTCTTTGCCGTTCAGGGCCGTCAAAGGATCATACCCCTTGAGTCGTATCCGGTCCGCCAGTGTATTGAGAAACTTGGGATTATCGTCCACGAGCAGGATATTGATGTTTCCCAGGGAAAGATTGGCCAGGAAATCCCAGAAACCGGAGATATTTTCCTTGTCAAAATATGAAGAGTTCAGGGCCTCGGTGGCCTCTTTGAGCTTATCATCCCCGTGGCCCGTCAGCAGAAGGGTCTTGATATCCGGCTTCAGGGCTTTGAGTTTGGTAATGACGATCAGCCCTTCCATATCCGGCATCTGCTGGTCAACCACTGCCACATGGATGGCCTGGTGAGAGGCAATGTCCAGTGCCTCCTGGCCGTTCTCCGCCGTTAACACGGTATAGCCTTTGAGCCTGGCCCGGTCAGCCATTGAGTTTAAAAATTTTATATTATCATCTACGAGCAACAGTGTTATCGTATTATTTTCCATATTTCACCTCTTTATTTGCCCTGTCAAAAGGGGTTGTGAGCAGCTAATGTATTTTTTTAGTTTATCCGCAGACTTAATGGCCGCCGCTTCCCAGAAGTCCCGAGGCCGCCACCAACAGTACAAGGACCTCCAGAACGGCAATGGTTGCATAGATCCAATCTTTTTTTGCAAGATACCCCTTTAACAACACCAAATAACAAAGCACCGTCATCATTGCAAGCAGTACAAATCCCACATAATTCAGGAAGTCTCCTTTTGTTACGAGCCCTATCCATCCCCATCCATGGGGAGAGTGTGTCAATTCCAGATATTCATTTACCCCTTTTCCCCAGAGTTCCGGGATCAGTGAAATCTCCACATGGGGGGTCAGTATCCCTGACAGGTAAAGAAAATACGTGGTAAACAATAATGCAATACCCGTCCATACTCCCACGACGAGAATATTTGCATAGATGACCTGTTCCTTGGAGGGCTTTTGCCCTGGTTTTTCTTTTTCGCTCATTTTTATATTCACTCCTTAATTTTATTGAATAGTTGTTTGATTCACCCCAGAAGTCCCAGACCCAGACCTTTGTCCATGGCTTTCAACCCGGCAAACAGCAATACCACGATCACAAAAACCCGGATCATTTTGGGTTTTGCAACAGCCAGCAGTTTCACTCCGATTAAAGACCCCAGCATCAGACCGACAATGGACGGAACCCCGATCAGGGGGATAACGCATCCTCTGTTCATATAGATCCAGGCCGCAGACGTATCCGTGATGGACAGCAAAAATTTACTGGTTGCCACCGACACTTTTAAGGGTGCCCCCATGAGGAGGTTTAACACAGGAACATTGGCCCACCCGGCTCCCAGACCGAACATGCCGGCCAGCAGGCCGATGAGAATGAACATGAACAGCCCCAGAAGGGTCCGGTGGGTTTTCCATTCAACGCTTTCCATGGAACCTTCATCCCAATAGACACCGTTCAGACCAAGGGCGAGGCCGATGGCATCCTGTTTGGTCACCACCGGTTTCTCTGAATTTTTTGAAAAGAACAGCAGGGCCGCAATCCCGACAATCGTTGCCCCAAGGCAGGTCTGAATAATATCCGGATTCAGCGAGGATAGATAAAGACCCAACATGGCGCCCAGAATAGAAAAAGTGGAGGCAATCAAGGCCACGGGCAGTGCCAGCCGCAAATTTGCCAGGTTCCGGCGGAGCAGTCCCGGACCTGCGGCCAGGGCACCGGCAAGAGCGACCATCAGGCCGACCCCCCGGACAAAATCAATGTGAAAGGGGAAAAAACCGCTCACGAGCGGCACATACAGAACGCCGCCTCCTACACCTGCCATGACGGCCAGTATGCCTAAAATCAGGCAGAAAAAAAACAATATGATCGGCCAGAACCACCAGGGTTTATCCCCGCCAATCATGACGGCCGGGTCTGTGGCAAATGCCATGGCCGGGCAGCTCAATATGAATACCACGAGAAAGACCTGTAATCGGTTTAAGGTGCGAACCAAATTTTTTGCCATTTAATTTGTCTCCTTGAATATTTTGTTTTAATTTTTAACCATACTCCATTTTTTTTGTTTACAAATGAAACATATAAGATTAAGTTGATCTATATGGCATATTTTTTAAACAGTCAATAAGAAAATTTAAATTATGAAACATACAGATATCCTGATTGTCGACGATGAAAAAAAATTTGCAGGAATGCTCTCTAAACGCCTGACATTACGAGGCGTAAGCTGTGAGGTCTGTTATGATGGAAATTCCGGGCTGGAATGGATCAAAAAATACTCACAGGCCGTCACAATGATTCTACTTGATCTTCAACTGCCGGATATATATGGTACCCAGGTCATGGCCGGCATCAAAGAAATCAACCCCGCACTCCCGGTGGTTATTTTGACCGGACATGGAACAGAAAATGACAGAAAAGAATGCATGCGCTTAGGTGCCCATGATTTTGCCAACAAACCCCTGAGCATTGACAACATCATCGAAGTGCTGGAACAGATCAAAGGAAATCCCGGATGCGACTGAAAAAACAGCCTCTTCTTAAAGCCATATGGCCCCAGTTTTTTTTCCACAAACACAATGTCCATCTAAACTCTTTTTATACCATCTCAAATTACCGGCGTATCTGGTTTGTTTGTATCGGTATTCTGGGGGCTTCTTCCCTTGTACCCCTGGTTCTTGCAACAATGATTCACTATCAGTTAATCCAGCAGTCAGTGGATTCCGAACTCATGCTCAGGGCAGAACGCCTGACTTCAAATGCAAAAAGATCCGTTGCTTTCTTCATTGATGAGCGGCTGGACGCGTTAACCTTTACCGTCAATGAAATGGGATACCAAAACTTAAGCGATAACCGGAAATTAAAGGATATTTCCAATAATCTGAAGTTTGGGTTTGGCGGCATCACTGATTTGAGCGTCATTGATGCCGACGGCCGGCAAATTGCGTATGCAGGACCCTTCGATCTTGAAGGCAAAAATTATAAAAACCAGCCATGGTTTACCCAAAGCCTGAAAACAATTAATTTTGTCAGCAACGTATTTACCGGATACAGAGATGCCCCTCACATCATCATAGCCGTCAGATCCAGGACCCCGGACGGGTCTTATTTTATCCTACGGGCAACACTGGATATCGAGCGTCTCATGCAGATGCTTTTGTCCTATAAATCCAGTATCCATACGGATATCTTCCTGATCAACCACCAGGGCGTGCTGCAAACCCCTTCAACGAATTTCGGCAACATTTTCAGCAACACCCCCCTGATCATCCCTGGCTTTTCAACAAGAACCATGGTTAAAAAAACCACCGAAGACTGGGACGGAACAAAAACGATTATCATGGGATACTCATATATTTCCACGGAAATGGCAGACACTCCGTTCATCCTTATCGTGCGCAAACAAAAAGAAGGGGTCATGCGTGCCTGGCTTGACTTGGGCAGAACTTTTAATTGGATCATCGGGATCAGCGGAGTCATTATCGTCATCATCATTACGCTGCTGTCTTCCTTTATGGTAAACTTATTGTATACGGCAGACGAGATAAAAGCCCGGACCGTCCTCCAGATGGAACAGAATTGTCAGTTGGCCAGTATCGGACAGCTGGCCGCCGGCGTTGCTCACGAGATCAACAACCCTCTTGCATTGATCAGTGAAACTGCCGGATATGTGAAAGACCTGTACATTTTCGGTGCTGAGCCCAAAGACGAAGCTGAAATCATCGAACATATCGACTCAATACTTGAGGCTGTGGAGCGATGCGGTACCATCACGAGTCAACTCCTGGGATTTGTCCGGCAGTTTGATATAAAAATCAAAAAAATTAATCTGGCCCAAATGCTGGACAATGTTCTGAGTTTTCACACAAAAGAAGCAGAATACCGCAACATCCATGTCACCACTAGCCTGCCGGATCTTCCCCTGTTTATAGAAACCGACAGCGGCAAGCTTCAACAGATACTGGTGAATCTGGTCAACAATGCATTCCAGGCGGTTGAAACGGATGGCTGCCTGGATATTTTCGTTTCCATGATAAAATCAGAAACAATTGAAATCGTCATTAAGGATACCGGCTGCGGCATATCCACTGAAAATTTAGAAAAAATTCATGAACCCTTTTTCAGCACGAAAAAAGAAAAAATGGGGACCGGCCTTGGACTTTCAATCACCTACAGCCTGGTCAAAAAACTTCAGGGGAATATCAGCGTCGAAAGCACTTTAGGGGTGGGGACCATATTTACAATTACGTTACCGGTCAAAATTCAAAGGGGGAATTTGGCATGAAGGTTATTCTCGTTGATGATGAAAAAAAATTTATCAACATGCTGGCAAAACGGCTGAAATTCAGGGGGTTTGATCCAATAGTGGCCGTCAATGGTGAGGAGGCCATAAAAATAGCCTCAGAAACCCAGTTTGAAGTGGCCGTACTTGATATTAAAATGCCCGGAATCAGCGGCCTTCAACTAAAACGTGAACTGGCAGCCGGCAACCCTGATTTAAAATTTATCTTTGTGACCGGACACGGCGCCATTGACAAAGACGATGATAATTTTAATCCGAACGACATCTACCTGTCAAAACCTTTGGACATTGAAATCCTGATCAGCACCATGAAAAAGATCGTAAAATAATGCAGGCTCTATATCAAACCCCAAATATGGGAGGAAAAATTGAAAGAAAACACCACAGAAAATATCATTAATTCAGTAAATATGGATTCATTAGATGCTGAAGGGTTGAAATTTTTTGGACAAGTCACTGCGGCCATCTCCCACGAACTGAAGAATATATTTGCCATTATTTCTGAAACTACCGGGTTTTTGAATGATTTAACCCAATTGGCCAGGAAGGGGGAAAAATTTGATCTGTCCATACTTGAAAATTGCAATAACAGCATTGCAGAAGAAATTGAACGCGGGTTTCATACCATCCGCCAGATGAATAAATTTGCACACAGTGTTGATGACCCTGTCAAAGAAATTGATGTAAAGGCCTATCTCGAACTGGTCGTAAAATTGACCCAGTTTTTAAGCTTTGCAAAAAAAGTGAACATCCTGCCCTTTGAAGAAAGTATCCCCGTGACAACCTCCCCTTTTTTGCTGCAGAGTTTGATCTATCATGTGCTGTGCTGCCTCTACAAGTCTACCCAGGAAGATGAAATATCCGTCTGCTTTGAATCAAGAGACGATCGGCACCTGCATATGATATTTTCAGGCCCTATCCAAGACGTCTCTGATTGCTTCCCGTCTCCGGATATCAAAAGAATTCTGGATATCCTGAGTATTGAATCTATAGTCGAATCTGAGCCGTTTAAGCTTGAAATGAGTATTCCAAAGGCGGTCAACCTCAGAATTAAAGGGATATAAAAAATTTAGATCCATGAATTTTCAATCGTAAAAAGAAACAAACAAGGAGGAACCATGGCAGACAATGAAAAAATTCATCTCCTTATGGTTGATGATGAAGTGAAATTTTTAAATGCACTTACCGATCGATTAAAACTCCAGTTTTTTGATATCACATCGGCAACAAATGGGACAGATGCAATCAAGATGGCGGAAAAGGGACGATTTGACGTTGCCGTGATTGATCTTCAAATGCCCGGGATCGACGGGGTTCAAGTCTTAAAAACCCTTAAAAAAGGGCATAAGTTCCTGGAAATGATCATCCTGTCAGGACATGCCACAATTGAAACCGCTGTGGAATGTACCCAATTAGGGGCATTCAAAGTCCTTGAAAAACCCTGCAAGTTTGAAAAACTCGTTGAAACGATAAAAGAGGCGTACGAATCGCGGCTGAAAAAAAAGTTTGAAAATGACGAGTTAAGAATCGCAAGGATACAGTCCCTTGCCCTGGGCCAATCTCCCCTGGGCATACTGAGAGAATTGTCAAAAATGGATGACGATGTAAAATAATTTTGTATGGCTGACTGCCGGGAAGATCAGGGCAGATCTTCCCGGCATTGGTCTGGTGGTTTTTATAAAGATGTATTCAGGCTTCCAGCCGGGGTCTATGCCCATGGCCGGGGACGCTGCCGTGGTTGGTATGATTGGCATGGTTGGCATCCACCCGCACGGCACTTTTCCGGCAAAAACAATGGAACGGACAGTGGGGTGGAATGTCTGAATAGTGGTTCCATCCTACATCTTTAAAATCATGAACACATATTCTCCGTCATTAAAATCAATGATCAGGTTGGCTCCCCTTCCCTCTGCATACCGGATCCAGAAAGGTCGCTCATTCACGCCGCATTCATAATTCGGGAAAAACTCACCTGTTTTTCCCTTTTTCCAGGAAAGAATCATGGGGTTGTCGCATCTTTCAAGGGCCTTATCCTTTGCCATCTGTTTAGCCGCTGAAAACTCAAATCCCGGGTCATCTATGGCCAGATTCAAGATCTCTTTGTCCTTGTCTGTTGTGGTCGTAAATATCTGTGTCATAAGGCACTCCTGTCTTTTGAATTATCGAAAAGATATGCCATAGACTATAAGTCCGGTTTTGGAATTGACAAGAATCTGCATTAAAAGTAGAACCCTCCAAGGAAGATGAAGAAAAAAAAACCACATAAATTTTTTACATGGATCCGGAAAACTCTGTTCAAAATACTGGTCTGTGTATTTTGTTTTACCCTTGTCCAGGTGGCGGCACTCAAATTCATCAATCCCCCTTTTACACCGAATACGGCATGGGAATGGGCAGAATCCGTCATCAAGGACCAGCCGGAAACACGGCCGAAATACGAGTTCAAAGCGATTGAAAATATCTCGCCCCATCTTCGGCAAGCCGTTATTGCTGCGGAAGACCAGCGGTTTTTATCCCATAACGGATTTGATTTCAATGAAATACAAAAGGCCCTGACCACCCTGATCAAAAGAAAAAAATTAAGGGGTGCCAGCACCATCAGCATGCAGACAGCCAGAAGCGTATTTTTACTGTCCTCCAGAAGCCTGTCCAGAAAAATAGCAGAGATGTATTACACCATCCTGATTGAACTCATGTGGGACAAGCGCAGAATTCTCGAGATGTATTTAAATACGGTGGACTGGGGAACCCATGTGACCGGGGCCGAAGCTGCGGCCCAAAAATATTTTTCAACCAGTGCCCAAAACCTTACCCCGTCCCAGGCCGCGTTGATGACGGCTATTTTACCCAACCCCCATATCTGGTCGGTGAACCGCCCAACAGCCTACCTTAAAATGCGGCAGACCCAGATCATGGGAGATCTTGACCAAATGCCCCTGCTCTGAATTTTTACCCTTATTTTTTCAGGGCTGCATCAAAGCTTGCCTGGTCTATCTGGAAGGCACCGGCCTTCTCTCCCTTCCGGATGATGGTCAGGGTGTTGATCTTATCGCCCTTTTCAATCCGGTTGACCACGTCCATGCCGCTCACCACCCGGCCAAAAACCGAATGCCTGTTGTCAAGCCAGGGAGTGGCCTTGTGGGTGATGAAAAACTGGCTCCCATTGGTTCCAGGGCCGGCATTGGCCATGGAAAGAACGCCTGGGCCGTCGTGTCTCAACCCGGCGTCAAACTCGTCACGAAACTTGTATCCCGGGCCGCCCCTGCCGGTCCCGGTGGGGTCTCCGCCCTGGATCATAAAATCTTTGATCACCCGGTGAAAGATCAGCCCATCGTAATATTTTTTCGAATCTCCCTGGCTGGAACTGATGGCTCCCATGGCCAGGCCGGCAAAATTGATGACCGTAAGCGGAACCTGTTCATAATAAAGGACAGCCACAATCGGTCCCTTGGTGGTATCAAACCGGGCATACAACCCGTCTGATAAATTTGGGGGCAGATCCTGGTTCAGGTCCTGGGCAAATGCCGCATTCAGGATAAGAATCAAACCCAGGAAAACAGACAAAATAAAAACTCGCTTTAAATACTGCACGCAGACGATCTCCTTTGTATTCATAAATTTTTGTTTTTTTCTGAAGCCTCGAATAAGGTGATGCCGGTCAATTTATCCGGTCCCCCCATACCTCTCACAGATTGTTTATTTATTACCAAAACCAGAACTTACAATACTTATGCGGCATTCTCAACAATAATTGCAATCTGCATGAGATGCTTTTAGCCCGAAACAGCTTGAAGTGGCTGTTAAATTGTATTGTATTTTCAAAATGGTCTCTGTATAACACCCATGCCCTGAAAGGCACAACAAAAGATGAAACAAAAACACTTTAGGCATACACATACCAACCATAAGGACGAAGGAATCATGACTCACTCAAAAGCGCTATGCTCCGTATTAACCGCAGGCACGTTGTGGTCCTTCGGCGCCCTCACCATTCGCTACATGGTGGATCCGCAAAATTATCGCTGGCAATATCTGTTTTTCAGGGGCCTGACAATCGCCGGCATTTTATGCCTCTATCTCCTGGCCAAAGATGGGGGCCGGTTCATTAACAATTTTCGAAGAATCGGTTATTCCGGTATCATCGGCGCTGTGGGACTCGTTGGTGCCTTTATTTGTTTCATATGGTCCATTACCCTGACCACGTCGGCCAATACGCTGTTCCTATTTGCAACAGTCCCTTTTCTTGCAGCATTTATGGGCATTGTAATCCTCAAGGAAAGCATCCGCCCCGTTACCTGGGTCGCCATGACCATTGCCCTTATCGGAGTTTCTGTGATGGTGATTGAAGGATTGGAAACAGGAAGCGTTCTCGGAACCATCACTGGATTTGCTGCAGCATGCGGGTTTGCAATTTTCTCGATCTCCCTTAGGTTTCGAAAAGAAACACCCCAGTTTGCAACCATCGCATTTGCCGGAATCCTATGTGCAATTTTAACCGCCAGCATTCTTCATATTCAAAACGACTCAGTCCTGATGCCGAATCAAAACATTTTTCTAAGTATGGTCCACGGCGCTTTGGTCGGCATTGGTTTAATTCTGTTCTCACTTGGTGCCAAATACTTCCCGGCGGCTGAACTGAACCTGCTGTCTTTGGTGGAAGTTGTCGGCGGGGTAATTTGGGTCTATCTGCCCATCTTCGGCATCAATGAAGTTCCGAGCATGCTTACTATTGTTGGGGGCTGTGTTGTCTCATGCGCTATCCTTTTGAACAGCCTGTGGGATTTTGGTATGGTCTGCAACAAACCGGGTGAATAATCTGAATAATTTTGCTATATTTGTTCCTGATCATAGCTATCTCCGCCATTATTATTGCGTTAAACAAAAAATCTGATAGTTATGACCATCCTTTTACTTTTGCAAGTGTTTCATGCTTTGTTGTTCCCTTCTGGGCAAGGGGGTTAGCCGACGCATTTTTCACAAGGAGTTGATACGGTAGTGAAAACTTTTGTAACAAAAAACGGGAAATCCAACTTTTCATGCCCTGAATGTGGTAAAACCAGACAGATGGATGTTTCCCGGTACGTAAAAATAAATAAAGAGGTGAAACTCAAATGTACCTGCACCTGCACGCATGTTTTTTCAGTCACGCTTGAAAGACGGAAACATCTGAGAAAAATTGTTAATCTGAAAGGAAATGCCATCTTTGAAAAGAAGAAATATCCGATCAATGTCATTGACATCTCCAGACTGGGGTTGAAGATCAGAACCAAAGAGGTCTTGAATTTTAAACCTGAGGATACCGTGATGATAGACTTTATCCTGGATGATGCGACTGCTTCAAGTGTATCAAAAGAAGTTGTCATCAGAACAATCAATGAAACAGATATTGGTGTCGAGTTTTTATCCCTTGACCATTATGACAAACTGGGAACTTATCTTTTATTTCATTTCAATTGATTCATATGCTTTGATTTTTTCCCCTCTTGATTTTAAATTTCGAACAAAGAATCCGGGCATTGTAAGATAGGATTTAAGGAAATACCATGATCGCACTAACCATTCTTTTATTTTTGACGGCTCTGATTGCACTAATTTTTACAAAGAAAATCTTCCAGTTAAAAAAAGGGAAACAGATGGCCGACATCCAGGCTTCGAGCATGGAAATCAATAAATTAACGTCACCTGGGACTATCAAAAAACTTTCAATCCTTCCTTTAATCGATTATTACACGGACAACCCGAATTTAAAAACAGAACCTGGTGTCTCCTACCTGATCTCCGCAGATGATACCACAATTTTGCTGGATGTCGGGTTTAACAAAAACAAAGAACACCCATCCCCGTTGCTTCACAACATGAAAATCCTTGGCATTTCTGAATCTAATATTGATATGATTTTTATTAGTCATCCACATTTAGACCATGTGGGGGGAATGACGGAACAAAAAGAAAAAACATTCAGTTTGTCCCAGGGGCCTGTGTCACTATCAAATATACCGCTGTATTCGCCGGTCGATATTTCTGCCTCCAGATGGAACCCGGGCCCTGAAACGAATATGATTACAGACCCCGTGGTCTTGAAAGAAGGAATTGTCAGCATCGGCATTATCCCGCGATATTTGTTCCTCATGGGGCACACCCTGGAAAACTCCCTGGCCTTTAATGTGGCAGGCAAAGGAATCGTCCTGATCATCGGGTGTGGACATCAGACGATTGAACGTATTATTGAACGGACCCAGGCCCTGTTTGATGAACCGATATACGCGGTTATCGGCGGTCTTCATTACCCGGTCAACGGCGGCAGAATCATGATCGGTCCCATCAATATTCAGCGAATTGTCGGATCAGACAAGCCTCCCTGGATCAGTATCCGTGAATCAGATGTAAAAAATGCGATTGCGGCAATTAAAGAAGTCTCTCCCAAAATAGTTGCTCTATCCCCTCATGACAGTTCTGACTGGTGCATTGATCAATTCAAACAGGCTTTCGGCAGCATTTATATGGATATAAAAGTCGGACAGGAAATTGTGATCTAAAAATCAAAGGGTCGCAAAATGTGGTGAGATTTGCCGTGTTAACTTTTGGGAAGAAATGAACCAAATCCGAGCTGATTTTTCATCCACTTTTAATATTTTAAGTGACGGGAAAAAGGACCTCCTGTTTCATCATAGGGATGACAAATATCATCCCGACATCCGGTTGACTTAGGCATCAAGTAAAAATAACATATACACCTTGCTTGTCTTTTTGCTCGTTTTCTTCGTTGGGGCAAGGCTTACATAGCTCTTTATGCGCACCTTACCCCGCCTTGAAAACAAACAAAAATTCTGCGCAATTCATACAACTTATTTCCACTTGCTGCCTTAATGGTGATTTATGAAAAATGATGACGGTAAAGGAACCTATATTATCGTCCTGTATTTGAATAAAAATGAAAGGATTCAAATCGGTAAACTTGGCCGGTTCGAATTCAAAAAAGGATATTATGCGTATGTGGGTAGCGCATTTGGTCCAGGTGGTTTAAAGAGCAGGATAAAACGTCATATTGGACCTAAAAAAAATTATCACTGGCACATTGATTATCTGAATCCCGCCGTTAAAGAGGTGTGGGTATCTGACCATGGAGAAAGACTTGAGCATGAATGGGCAGGACTCTTAGGGGAAATTGCAACAGATAAAATCCTTGGGTTTGGTTGTTCAGATTGCTCTTGTGAATCACATTTATTTTATTTTAGGTCCTTTGCATTGTTACAAAAATTTCACAACGGATTGTATAAAAAAAGAGCTGCCGACATTATCGATTCACATTTGAAATTCGAATCAATTCAATCACCCAGAATATTCAAGCTGACCAATATATAAAAACAGAACTTCTATAAACTTTTCTTAAAAAAACCTATCGCCCGAACATCAAATCTGAGACTCTTTTTATTAGCCCATTCAATCGTGGTCATTTTCGGGATAAGCAAGGAAATGATTTATGGTCCAGGATCAATTTTGCCCTGAAACACAAAACCCGACACTCAAGGCTTTGAGTCCGGGTATTTGGTAAAGATGGGGTGAGTGAAGGGGCTCGAACCCTCGACATCCAGGACCACAACCTAGCGCTCTGCCAACTGAGCTACACCCACCGCAAAAAAACTTTCTTTAATTATCAGAACCTGAACTATTTTTCAATACTTATTTCACGTCAATCCACATGAACATGAACTTTTATTCCGTGAAATTCAGGGGTCCGGGCCGGTTGGGGTATACATTTTACATTGACCTTAAAGCCTCCTTTGACTATGATCCCTTTCTATAAAAACTGCGGCAAAGGAATTTTTATTTATGAATGCGTTATTAATATTTGTTGTCAGGCTTATCCTGGGTCTTGTCTTCGGCATCCTTCTCATCCGGCTGTTCAGGCCGGAGTGGGGAATCTTTCACGGGGTGGCAGCAGGACTTGTCCTGGTGGCCCTGGCATACGGCATGGCATTTTTCAGAAAAAAGAAACAGGCATAAATTCCCGGAGCGATTACCATTGGAAAAAAATATCATCTTAGGAACGGCAGGCCACATTGACCATGGAAAAACTAGTCTTGTCAAGGCATTGACAGGGATTGAAACCGACCGCTTAAAAGAGGAAAAGGAAAGGGGCATTACCATTGAACTGGGATTTGCCTCCCTTGATCTTCCCAATGGTCAGCACATCGGCATCGTGGACATGCCCGGTCATGAAAAATTCGTGAAAAACATGGTGGCCGGTTCCTCCGGGATTGACGTGGTGGCCATGGTGATTGCCGCTGACGAGGGGGTCATGCCCCAGACACGGGAACACATGGAAATCTGCAACCTCATGGGTATCCGGCACGGAATGGTTGCCCTGACCAAAACAGACATGGTGGATGAAGATCTCCTGGAGCTTGCCCTTGAGGATATCCATGATTTTGTCCAGGGTACTTTCCTGGAAGACAAGCCCGTCATTCCGGTCTCATCTGTCACCGGCCAGGGACTTGATGCCTTTGTCAAGACCCTGGAAGATATCTGCACCGGCCTTCCGGCGAGAAAATTTTCCCCTATTTTCAGGCTTCCGGTGGACCGCGTCTTTTCCATGAAAGGATTCGGCACGGTGATCACCGGGACCCTGACCTCGGGCTCCATTTCCGTGGGCAACGACATCATGGTGTATCCCAGACAGATTGTCTCCAAGGTAAGGGGAATCCAGGTCCACAGCTCCGGAGTTGAAACGGCCGGTCCGGGCACCCGCACCGCCATCAACTTTCAGGGGCTGGACAAGGAGGCGGTCAACCGGGGAGATATCCTCTCCCTGCCCAATGCCCTGATTGAAAGTTATATGGTGGATGCCCGTTTCCTTTACTTGAAGAGCAATGCCAAACCCGCCAAAAACAGAACACGGGTGAGATTCCACTCCGGGACCAGTGAAATCCTGGGGTATATGATCCTGCTGGATAGAAAGGAACTCTTGCCCGGAGATGAGGCCTGTGTCCAGTTCCGGCTGGAATCACCCGTCTGCTGCATCAAGGATGACCGGTACGTTATCCGGAGTTATTCCCCGGTGAAAACCATTGGGGGTGGGGCCATTTTAAATCCAGCCTCCCAGAAGCACAAACTCTTTGACCCGACCGTGATCCAGGGACTTGAAAACCTGTTGCTGGGCGATAATGAACAGACCATCTCCTTTTTCCTGTCCCTGAAAGGGTACCAGGGCCTGTCTTTTTCACACCTGCGCGTCATGACCAATATCCCGGACAAACGACTGGCAGCCGATCTCCAGAAAATGCTGGCCAAACAGGAAGTTCTGCTCATCGACAAGGAAAAGCAGATCTACGTCATCGGGGCCTTTTTTGACGAGTTCAAGGAAAAACTCATCCACAAACTTGAGACCTATCATAGTGAGAATCCACTGAAAGAAGGCATGCCCACCCAGGAACTTAAATCCAAATTCCAGTATATTGAGGATGTAAAATTTTTTAATATCCTGTTTACAAAGCTGGCCAAAGAAAACCTCATCGTTCTGGACAAGAACATTGTCAAACTGGCCACCCATGAGGTGCAGCTCCAGGTGGATCACCATGAGGTAAAAGAAAAAATCAAGCGAATCTATCAGAATGCAGGACTGACCCCGCCCTTTTTCAGGACCATCTGCCAGGATCTTGACCTGGACAAGAAGAATGCCGTGGATGTTCTCCACATGCTCATTGCTGAAAATAGTATTGTAAAAACAAAGGACGACCTCTACTTTGATGCCGGAACCATAAAAACCCTTGAACACCGGGTCGTGGAATTTCTCAAGAAAAACGAATCCATCACAACCCCTGATTTTAAAGACATGACTGGAATATCCAGAAAATTTGTCATCCCTTTGATCGAATATTTTGATTCCACCAACCTGACCATACGGGTGGGAGACACCCGGCAACTGCGGCGAAAAAGTTAAGCCCCCTCAAGAGGAAGAGGGAACTCGTTCGGCAAAGGCCTCCAAAATTCCGTCCAGGTGAGTTTTACCTTCCAGGGTGAGGGTAAATCTCTTGTCTTTTATGAATCCCAGGGAATCGCTGCAGACCCGGTCTATAAGGTCTTTAAAAAGGACTTCAAAGGAAATTGAAAACTCGGTTTTAAATTTTTCAAGATCCAGGCCCTCAAGGGTTCTAAACCTCAGCAGGATCATTTCAATCATTTTCTGCTCTCGGGTGAGTGTCTCCCGGGATTCAACGGGCAGGTCCCCGGATTCCAGGGCCTGCATATATGCATCAATGTTCTTGTGATTCCAGGACCTTGTTCGCCTGTCATAGGAGTGGGCCGAGGGTCCGAACCCATGATAGGGGGTCATGTCCCAGTATGCTGAGTTGTGCCTGGACCGGTTTTCCTTTCCCCTTGAAAAGCTGGAAATCTCATAATGGTCATAGCCGGAGTCCTCTAAAAACAATGTTGTCTTCTGGAAAAGGCGGGCATTCAAGGGATTGTCAGAGGGTGGGATCAACCCCTTTTTTCTTTGGTAATACAGAGGCGTTTGGGGCTCAATGGTGAGCGTATAGCAGGACAGATGGGGCAATGAGAGATTCACGGCCTCGTTTAAATCATCAAGCCAATTGTCCCAGGTTTCATAGGGAATCCCATAGATCAGATCTATACTGATATTATCAAATCCTGCTGTCCTTGCATCATGGATGGTCTGCCTTGCCTGATCCGCGGTATGGATTCTGCCCAGAAAACCGAGCTTATCATCATCAAATGACTGGACCCCGATACTGAGCCGGTTGACGCCGGAATCTTTGAGACCTTTGAGATAGGAGAGATCCACGGTTCCCGGATTCACTTCAAGGGTCACTTCCATATTCAGAGAAACGGAAAAATTCTTCTCAATGGACCGCATAAGACCGTCAATATCCTGAACATTGAGAAGGGAGGGGGTTCCGCCCCCGAAATACAGGGTATTGATCTTGTTTTTTCTGCCTGATCCACACCTGGTGTGAATCTCTCGTTGAAGGCCTTGGACAACATCCGGGATCATGAACAGGCAGGTTTCAGAATAAAAATCGCAGTACAAGCACTTTTTGACACAAAACGGGATGTGAATATAAATGGATGTGGAATCAGACAAAACGCTTCATCAACTCATCAATCACCGTGTCCACATTTTCAGGCGTTACCCCGTATTGATCACAGGCCTGTTTGACCCTTCCCAGATGGGGACTGCCTGCCATGTCATCGGGCCCCCGGAAAAATCCCATTCGCCGGCCGATCTGGTACAGGACCCGCCGGTGGGGGTCAAGGTCGAAGAACCGGTCGATGATGGAGATCATCTCATCTTTGTCTTCAGGCAGTTTTCCATTGATGGTCTCAAACAGGTTCAGGATATGATCACTCTTGATATAGGAATCGATCCCGTCAAGGCTTTCGATGAACAGGCGCAATTCCTTGGCCATCATCGCATCACTGGGTTTTTCAAACTTCCCGCTCCCGGCTTCGGCGGCAAGGGGAGTCCCGCTGGTCACTGCCAGGGTCCTGATCCGGATAAAATCGGGATTGATGCTGTTGAGGGCGGATGCTGTTTCCATGGCATGTTCAATGGAATATTCAATGCCGCCAAGGCCGGGCATCACATATTCAGACAATTCCATTCCCGCCTCTTTCACCTTCAGTCCAGCCTTGATATGGCTGGCCTTGGTGGCCCCTTTTTTAATCTTCTTTAACACCTTGTCTGATCCCGATTCCATGCCCACGTGGATGCGGTTCAGTCCGGCATCGGCAATCGCCTGCAGTTCATCCTGCTTTATCCGGACAATCGTATGGCTCCTGGCATAGGAGGTAATCCTGTCCACATCGGGAAAACATGTTTTGATATGTTCCAGCACACGAACCAGATCCCCGGGTTTCATGATCAACGAGTCGGCATCCTGGAGAAAAATGGATTTCATGCCCGAGGCATACCAGTTCATGGCCGCATTAAAGGCCATCCGGTCTTTTTTTTCAAACCCGCTGTAAATACGATTGATCACATCATGGCCGGCGTATTGACCCGGCTTGACAACCTGTTGGATCTTTTGAATATAACGGTGGAGAAAGTCAATGTCCCTGATGATATTTTCCGTTGACCGGAGCGAAAATTTCCCCCGTTTATACACCCGGCAAAAGGTACACTGGTTCCAGGGGCAATTTCGCGTCAGCCGCAGTAACAGACTGTCTGCTTCACTGGGCGGTCGGATGGGCCCCTGCTCAAATCCCTGGTAGACGTCTGTTCGTTTTGTTTTCTTTTCCATGATATAAAACTTTGCCTTTCCTGCCTGTATTCAAGATGAAGGTGCCCTTCACACGTATCGTTTTCACTGATCTCAATTCCATGTGCAATGGTATACCCATTTATATAATCATGGGAAATAATAAAGTCAATTTATTTGGCCGGACCTTTTATTGGTCCAGACCTTGAAAACGGATTAAGGAATGTGGTATTTATCCAGGACTTAAAATAATGAAACCATCATGATTTACTAACATTTGACAGGTACCATCCGGTTGCCGTCATTTGATTAATTTAATGGATAGTATAAGGAGAAAGCCGTGCCTGGTTTTGAAATATTCGGGGATGAAGAAAGAAAACAAGTGGCTGATGTGCTTGAGACCGGGGTGCTGTTCCGGTATGGATTCGAAGGCGCCAGAAACGGTCATTTCAAGGCCCTTGAATTTGAAAAAAAATTATCCAAGATTACCGGCGCCGCATACAGCCACCTGTGCTCCAGCGGAACGGCCGCCCTGTGCACGGCCATGGCCGCCTGCGGCATCGGGGCCGGGGACGAGGTGATTGTCCCGGGGTTTACCTTTGTGGCCACGTTTGAGGCGGTTATGGCCGCCGGTGCCGTCCCAGTGTTCGGGGAAATCGACGAGACCCTGTGCCTGGACCCGGACCAGCTTGAAGCGGTGATCACCCCGAGAACCAGGGCCGTGGTTCCGGTTCACATGTGCGGCTCCATGGCCAGGATTGATGAAATCAGGGCCCTGTGTGAGAAAAAAGGCCTGATCCTCCTTGAAGATGCGTGCCAGTCCCTGGGGGCAAGTTTCCAGGGGAAATCCCTTGGAACCTTCGGCCTTGCCGGATGTTTTTCCTTTGATGCCGTTAAAACCGTTACCTGTGGTGAAGGCGGCGGCATTATTACAAACAGCAGGGATGTGTATGACCGGGCGGATCAATACGCGGATCACGGCCATGACCACCTGGGAGGTCCGGACCGGGGGGCGGATGATCATCCCATCATCGGGACCAATTACCGGATCAGTGAACTCAATGCTGCCGTGGGCCTTGCTCAGCTCAACAAGCTGGACCAGATAACGGCCATCCAGCGAAAGAACAAGGCTGCCGTCAAGGATGCCATGGCAGGTCTGGCCGAAGTCCGTTTCAGGCAGATCCCGGATCCAGACGGAGATTCCGCAACGTTCTTGAGCTTTTTCCTGCCAACCGAACAAAGGGCCCGACAGGTGGCGAAAAATCTTGCCGAAAACGGTGCGCCAAGCCCCTATTGGTACGACAACAACTGGCACTATTACCGGAAATGGCATCACCTCAAACAGATGAAACGATCTGCAAGACTGGCGGTTGAGCTTGCCCACCCCCTGCCGGATTATCAAAATATGGTGTTGGAAGCGTCCGACACTATCATGAAAAGAACCATTTCCATGCAGATCATGCTGTCCTGGACCCAGGCAGACATTGACAACCGTATTCAGGCCGTAATGAAATCATTTAAAGGATAAATCATGTTTAGAAATTTTAAGCTGGTTCCCAATATCATCTTTGGAAGGGGCTGTTTTTCACAACTGGACGAGATCATCGAAAAACAGCGTGGAGCAGATGACGCATGGGCCGTGTTTGTCACGGACGATGTGTTTAAGGGCAAAGACCTTGAAAAAAGGGTTCCGGTCCATGACCGGGACATGCTCTTATGGGTCAACGTGGATGATGAACCTAAAACAAGCTATGTGGATGAACTGACCCTTCGGGTGAAGGACCACAGGTCAACTCTTCCCTGCGCCGTCATCGGCATCGGTGGGGGATCGAGCATGGACCTTGCCAAGGCCGTATCCCTGATGCTTACCAACCCGGGATCATCCACCCTTTACCAGGGGTGGGACCTGATCCAGCATCCTGCAGTCTATCACGTTGCCGTACCCACACTTTCCGGAACCGGTGCGGAGGTCTCCAGGACCGCGGTCCTGACCGGGCCTGAAAAAAAGCTCGGCCTCAATTCCGACTACACCGTATTTGACCAGGTGGTGCTTGATCCGGAGCTGACAAAAGATGTGCCCAAAGACCAGCATTTTTATACGGGTATGGACTGCTATATCCACTGCATCGAGTCCCTGGAAGGAACCTATCTCAACGAATTCTCAAGGGCCTACGGTGAAAAAGCCCTTGATCTCTGCCGCCGGGTATTTCTGGACAACCATCCGGACAGCGATGACAAGCTCATGATGGCCTCATTTTTCGGCGGCATGAGCATTGCCTACTCCCAGGTGGGTGCCTGCCATGCCCTGTCCTACGGGCTTTCCTATGTGCTCGGGACCCATCACGGCATCGGGTGCTGCATCGTGTTCGACTATCTGGAAGAGTTCTATCCCCAAGGGGTGAGAGAATTCCGGGCCATGATGGAAAAATGCAATATCACACTGCCCCGGGATCTCGTAAAAAACCTTGAAACCGAACAGGTTGAAAAAATGATCACCGTGGCCCTGGGCCTTGACCCGCTGTGGGAAAACTGCCTGGGCCCGGACTGGAAAAATATCATGACCCGGGACAGGGCCCGATCCCTATTACTTAAAATGTAAAAGAGCCCCCATGACCATTGCCATAATACCGGCCCGATACGGATCAAGCAGGCTTGAAGGCAAGCCCCTGGCACTCGTTGCCGGCAAATCCATGATACAGCGGGTGGTTGAACAGACCCGAAAATCCCGGGCCGTCACCCAGGCCGTCGTGGCCACGGATGATGAACGGATCATAACGGCTGTCAAGGCCTTTGGCGGCCGGGCTGTAATGACCTCCAATGCCTGCCGGTCCGGAACCGACCGGGTGGCCGAAACCGCCAACATGCTGGGTCTGGGGCCGGATGACATTGTGGTCAATATCCAGGGGGACCAGCCCGTGTTCAACCCTTTGACCATTGACGAACTCATCCGCCCCTTTTCCCTTGACCCGGATCTGGTCATGTCCACCCTTGCATTCAAGATAGAAGATGAAAGGGAAATCACAGACCCCAAAGACGTAAAGGTCACCTTTAACAGAAACGGGTTTGCCCT
Organism: uncultured Desulfobacula sp.; assembly: GCA_963674905.2. GTDB lineage: Bacteria > Desulfobacterota > Desulfobacteria > Desulfobacterales > Desulfobacteraceae > Desulfobacula. Next base: position 323,349 of record CAXXXR010000001.1, read on the forward strand.
GTATTTTTCAAGGGCCCAGATTCCCTTTCCCAGGGACAGGGAAACCCGGGCGGATTTTTACAAACATCTGGGATTTTATGCCTATAAAAAAAGCTTCCTGGACAAACTGGTCACACTTCCCACCGGCACCTGGGAAGCGGTTGAAAAGCTTGAGCAGCTCAGGGCACTTGAGTTCGGCTTCAGGATCAAGGTGGTGATCACCCCCTATGACTCACCTGAAATCGATCTGCCCGAAGACATCAAAAGGATTGAAGCCAAGCTTTTGGGCCGTTGATACCCTATGCGATCTCTCTATAAAATACTCCACACCTCCTGCCATACCCAGTGGACTTCCGTGGCAAAACGCATTTTCAACGAATGTGTGTGGATGGACAAGGCCGGTCACAAAATCATCATAGCCGCCCCCAGGGAATCTCCCCTGTATCTAAAGGCTAAGGATCACGGATTCAAGGTATACGGCATTGAGTTCAGGTGGTTTTCACTGAAAAAAGATTACCGGTTCCTGCGACATTTGTTTTCAAATGAAAAGCCCGATATCATCAACACCCACGGGAATCAGGACCAGAGGATTGCCCTTTTTGCCGCAAAAAAGGCCGACCTGAACCTGCGGATTTTGTCCCGGCATGAGGACGCGGTCGTGAGCGACTCCTGGTACAACCGGCTCTTGTACAAACGGCTGTGTCACTATGTTTTTACAGATACCGATACCGTGACCAAACACCTCCAACAGGTTTTCAAACTCAGCACCATGCAGATCTTTTCCATGCCCGGCCCAACGGTTGAACCGGAGCTTCCCACAGAAAAAGATCTCACCATTGATACCATGGGCAGAAATATCATCCGGATTTACAGGCTCCACCAGGTCAAACTGGAAAAACAGCACCTTTTATAGAAAGAGGAAATACAGGCAAAATGGAATCCTTTCACATGACCGGGCTAAATCAAAGATGACCAATGACCTGGTGTATAAATTGCTCAAACTGTTCATCATCTCCCTGGGATTGCTTCCCCGAAGTGTGGCAAAGTTTTGCTCTGATATCCTGGGGCTCCTGTGGTTTAAAATAGACAAACGTCATAAAAAGATTACCCTGGATAATATCTCCAAAGCATACCCATCAGAACTTTCTTCCCGGCAGGTTTTAAGCCTTGGCAAAAAAGTTTTCAAGAATACGATCCACATGATTTTTGATATTGCCTGGGCATTCAGGAAAAGTCAGAAAGAGCTGCTGAGCTATTATACCATTAAAGGGTATGGAAACCTGAAAGCTGCCATTAAAAAGGGCAGAGGAGTTCTTCTCCTGTCAGGCCACATCGGAAATTTTGAACTTTTGGTGGCTGCATTTGGCCATGATCCTGATTTTAAAATGTATGGTGCTTATAGAAAATTCGATTTTCAACCCCTGGAAAAGTTCATGCTCGAAGAAAGACAGCGGTTTGGAACCACAATGATTCCCCTGCATGGAGCGTCCAAAAAAATTGATGCAATTTTGAGAAACCAGGGTGCCGTAGGAACCTTACTCGATCAGAATGCCAATTGGCACAGCGGGGTTAGAGTCGATTTTTTCGGCAGACCTGCCTGCACCAACAAGGGCCTTGCGGCTCTTGCCCTGAGAACAAAGGCTGCTGTCGTGCCCATGTGTATTGCCAAGACAGGAGATACCTTTTTGGTGGAATTTTTACCGGAGATTCCCCTGGAATCCACGGGGGATATGATAAGGGATCTTGAAAACAATACGCAGAATTATACAACTGCCATTGAAGCGATGGTCAGAAAATATCCGGATCAATATTTCTGGGTTCACAACCGCTGGAAAACAAAGCCCTACGACCTCATCCCCCGAAAGTGATCCCAGTATACCGGCCAGGTACAGGCAGCCGGCAGAAGGGATCAGGTTGTTTTTATCTCCAATGCTCTGCCAGCCATTTTGTTGGCTTCACTGTTTTATAGAATCTTTTATACCAGGGCACCGGTGCTCCCCAGACCCCCTCAATGGCATCAATGGGGTTGGGATTTCCATGGAACACGATGATTTTTGCATTCCCCGGAATTGTTGTCGGTGTTATAAAACTGTTCAGGATTCCGCCGGGCATGCAATGAAATTTAAAACTCTTGCACCAGTCATCAGGAAAATAGTCAAAATTACCCTTACCCAGTTCCCGGGTGATATAAACCTGTTCCGTTCTGTGGGTTTTAACCACCTTTTCCTGTTGTGTCTGGTATTTTTTGAGCAAATGGGTATACTTCCCCACTTCAAAACAGATGGCGGAAGCCTGGCCTATCAATCGGTTGGGTTGAGACCAGTTCTCAATAATGGCCAGTTTCTCTGAGAAATCAAAGAAACAGTCAATATTATCGATAATCACCACATCCAGGTCGAGAAACAGGATTTTTCCTTTTATATCATAAAGCGGTTCATCAAATAATGAGAGTTTCCGCCAGGCCTGACAATATTTATAATACTCGGGAGCCGGATCTTCAAAAGCAGGGATGGTCATCACTTCGACCTCTTTTTCGATCCCTTCAGGGTGGTCTGTCAGGCAGATAAAGCGAAATGGTATCGTCATATTCCTTTTAACCATATGGTACAGAACATTCACATATTCAGGACCATATTTTTCCCCCCACTTCATACAAACAACATTGTTTGTTTCCATGCTCTCTCCAAAAAAGTATTAATTAATTTTTGTAATTTGGACTGCAATGGCCTTTGTTAATAAAATCTCTCTGAATTCAGATCTTCCTCATACAGCCTGCAGAAAATTGAGACCATCATAAAAAAGCGGTAACCGGTTGATGCCAAATTGGCAAAGACGCTGAAGCCGGCTAAACTAATTAAAAAATAAACCACCGTCCAAATCGTGGTCTAAGCCAATGCTTGGTATACTGTTTTTAGGGCTTTTGATCAAGATGAAATAGAGTGGCAACGGGTTAATGATATATTGCAGGCTTATGCGTACCAGCATTTGGGCAAGGGTAGCGGCCGTTTGCTCGAGTTATCGCTGTCAAGTGGATGAGGGAATGCTGCTGCAGGGGATAAATCGACTGCTCTGTCTCTCCTCAGGAACGTCATTTCGGTAACAGATGGCAGGGTCACGTTCCCAATTTTTTTGGACGGATTAATATTGTTGGGATGATTGTGAACACATACATGGGTCTGCAACAGTTTATCAAAGGCTCGTGATACCAGACGGAAGAAGGGTTCGCTCCATAGTAACTTCAGCGAATGGAACTCAATGGCAATGATCCGGAAGCGTTTAATAAGATCTTGTGATGTTCCCATAAGCACTTCATACTCAGCCCCTTCAATATCCATCTGCAAAAGAAGTTCCGAATTCGGGTCCGAAATTGAGGACCCCACCCAATCGTCCAGAGTGATTGTATCCTCGGTTTGAATGATACCAAGAAACTTTTTGAGAAAGTGAAAGTTCTTATGCCTTGCCGCCGGTCCTTCAACAGAATAATCAGCCATAAACACCTGCATACCTCGATTTGCACAATCCAATTCAAAATCTGATATCTGATCTACACCAGGGGAAAAGCATGCCTTGATATTTGTTAAATCATTGGGGATCAAATAACCGCCATCACCTTGCGGCCCTAACCGAATCAATTCTTTATCGCATGTCATGGGACGCAGCCGGTTCAGCAATTCCTGAATATCCTGATTATCTGTTAACCGGGTAGGATACTTTTTCAGGATTGGATAAATTCGATTGAATATCTTTTTCATGCTGTTCACTAACCCCTTGAGGATTCCCTGATAGGATAAAAAGCCACGATTAAAAAAGCAAAGATATGACCGGGGACTGTAGAAAGCAGCCAGGAATTAAAAAAACACCCGATAAACAAAAACAGTACCGTGGCTTGAAGGGCAAACGCCTGTGCTGTTTCTTTGCGCCGGATCAATTTGAATGACCGGAGTACTGGGTCAAGAAACAATGCCAGCAGCAAAGACAATCCCACAAAACCTATCTGTATAGTTGTGAGAAAAAACTCATTGTGAGGATCTGTTGCGGGCTTGATAGCCGTTCCCTCAATAATGGGCTTTTGAGCTGTTTCATAGGCGCCTGTGCCATATCCAAATACCGGTTTTCTTTTTATTAATTCAATACTGTTCTGGTACCAGTCAAGGCGCAGACCAATGCTTGTGCGTGAATTTCGTTTTGCCGCATCGTATTTTTGCAAACTTTTAATTGCCTCATTAACTCTATACTGAACAGAACTGGAGGCATAAAAAATCCCAGACCACAAAAATATTAATACTACATAAAATACTAATTGCTTCTTTATGGAAAAATGCTGAAATATAAATAATGCGGAAAGAACAATAAAGATCAGCCAACCGGTTCTTGTATTAAGGATAAAAAAGATATCATAACAGATTGCGACAAAGAAACCACCCCACAAAAACCTGTATTTTTTTTCCAGCATCGCCCTTTGAAGTACAAGGTAGGCAAAGACAACCAGAAATCCACCGCCACCTCTATAGATGGCAAATTTATTCCTGATGAGGCCAAAGTCCAGCAAATATGCATTGACAAGCACCAATAGATAGCCAAGCAGGAGGGCATTCACAATATTCCTGGCGATATTCTGTTGTCCCTCTGTTAAGGAAAGAACAATGGGAATAAATAATAAGACACGATATCGTTTGAAAAAATCAAGCGACACCTCAATTGAGGCCGGCGAGTATGCTACGCCAATCAACAAAAGCGTACAAAAGACAATCCCTAAGAGAGCCATGGAATTTTCTTTTAGAATGAGAGGAAAATTTTGAACTGCGCCTGAGGCAAGCCAGCAGATCAGCATGATTGCTGAAAAAATTGATGTGAATGCAGTTGAAAACAAGCAGGAGAAACAGGTAAGATATAGGGCGTAGATACCAATTTTTTGAAATTTATCTGATGCTGTCATTGTTTATCCTATTACAAGAGATTCTTGAAGTAACCTTTCCAAATCCCTTCGCAGGTATGAAAAGCGATTATATATCTCTTGTGCCGCAGTGTTGACAAAAAGGGGTTCCCGCAAAAATTGCTCTCTTGTTTCTGTATTAACATACAACTCTTTGATAGTGGACAGAACCTCTTCCACGTGAGATGTATCCCAAAAAATAATCCTTTTTGGATTTAATACTGCAGGTTCCGGGTTGGGGTCCCCCCAATAAATCGGGATGGTGCCGGCTTGTAAGGATTCAAATAATTTTTCTGTCACATACCCCTCCACGGAAGCATTCTCTGCACAGATATTAAACAGGAATTGTTCCAGATATGGCTTCTTATCGTCGTTATATTCATCCTGTAAAGAAGTATCATTGTGCAATAGCTTGCCTGGACAGTGAACAAAATCTATCGTGCCCACATTTTCGGTAATTTCAGTTCTTGTCACGATTTCAACATGCCCAAAAACTTTTTTTTTAGAAGCATAGCCATCATGACTTGCAACCATTGCTGCAAATTTTGTTTTCGAGGAAAAACTCTGCGTTTCAATTTCATCTAACCGCTTTTGGATGTCTGCAACAGATGCGTTTGCTGCAACCTCTGGTGGAAAAAGATACATCAGCCATAAGGGAAACCGCCGATAATTTTCTGCATCAGAATAATCAAACCCCATTGCCAGAGAAGGCCGTCCATCCAGGTATGTTTTGTATTCCCGATATTTTTTTAAAGTTGTAAGATTTTCTTCCGAAAAAAAGATGCTGGGGACCTTGTATATGCTTAAAATGATCTTGAGAAGCCAATAGCTGCCAAAGGACGAGCAAATGATCACAGATGGTTTATACCAGGACACAACAGGATGCCGGCCTGTGAGCTCACTGATAAAAAAATATAACCAATCTTTCTGAGGTCCTGCAGAGTGGCCATTATAAGCGACGCGCATAGATTTATTCTTACCATTTTGCTTCCAATAATCTGTCAACATCATGACAGCAAAAAGATAAGATTCTTTGAAGAATTTCAGCGTCCTTTGCAAATAAAAACCAATATTTCTTAGCATATAACGTAAGATGAGAAAATAAATTCAAAAAATGAAGTTTTCGGCATGGATCTAAAAACCCTTGATATTACTGTTGCTTCCAGCAGGATTCGATGACCGGCATACTGTCCTGCTAAGCTAAGGCACACTGGTTTTTTGAAGAACTCATTGTTCAACAAATTATTGAGCTCTGTTTATCATAGAGTTATTTAGAAGGCAACATTTCAAACTGATCCAAATCCACCGCCTATTTTTTGTACATCCGGCAGCGGATAAATATATTTTAATTGCTTTGTCACTATCAGTCTGATATTTTTTCTATGCATATTGCCTCTATTTTTTGTTTGTTTTTTTTTGACTGATTTATTAAAAACCACACATCTAAACAGTGGCTTTCTAAAGATAAAATCTTGAATTTATAATCTTTATTTTTATCTGAAGTTGTCAATTTAAACACCCTTTAACTAGGAGATGGTGTATGTCAGATGATGAATCTCTTGCTTGGGGCAAATATGCTCCTTTAAAAAAAACACTGCTCTTTCGTGTTTTAATCGCTGTTGGGTTTGGAAGGGGAGCCTTTCGGGCAAAAATCATTGAAATCTGGAAAAACAAATTTGGCAACCTTGTCGATATCAGTGTGCGCGGCATAAACTATAGACTTAACCTCAATGACAATGTCATTGATTGTAAAATTTTCGCTTCTTCCGTCATCTACGACAAAAAAGAATTGAATTACTTAAAGAAAGCTAGTCAAGGGGGTCTGTTTGTGGATGTAGGCGCAAATATAGGATATTATTCTCTCTTTCTTGCTAAAGAAGCTAATTGCAAGGTGATTGCAATTGAACCCAACCCCCCCACAGTCAAACGATTAAAATTTAATATCAAAATAAATGGCAAATTGAATGAAAAAATTGCTGTTGTTCCTCTTGGAATTGGGGAAGAAGGCCAATTTGAATTGTATTCCGGGGAAGATTTGGGGGGTGCCAGTCTCCATAAAAACCTTTTTAAAAAATCTAATAATAAAGTAATAATTCAAACCAAACCACTTTATGATATCCTGACAGAACAAAATATAAAACGGGTTGACGCGCTTAAAATAGATATTGAAGGAATGGAAGATCGAGCCCTAGGACCTTTTTTCGAAAAAGCACCATCACCGATGTGGCCAAAATGTATCGTCCTTGAATATGACCATCAACATCTGTGGGAAATAGATCTTATCAGCATATTGATGGACAAAGGGTATATAGAAGTATCAAGGTCATCTGGCAATGTCATTTTGCATTTACAAAAAAATAAGCTGAAAATCCGGTGATGTCCCCAAATAATGAACTTGCCCTAATCCCGTGATGCAAGAAAATTAATATATTTTTAACCGCAAGAATGCTACCTCAAAAAGTGCATATGATTTAAAATTTCAACGTTCAATTTGTGGATTACCTCATGAATCTTCGATAAAAAGAATACTGAGAATTTGATAAAAACTGAAATCAAAAAATGACCGCACCGTCAATTTTAAAGTGATTTAGGATGGTTTATATATGAAAGACAGACATATTACAGTTAAATTTATGTCACGGAATATAGCAAGAGAGGGAGACATTGCATGCTGGCTCCGTCAATTTCCAGGGAATAATCCAGTGTGGGGCAATTGCCGTTTCGTCTTTGACTGGAATGCCAGTGAATATGACTGGCTTGTAGTTTATCATGATCTGCACAGAAAAAAGTATAAGCATAGTGAAGAAAAATTAAAGTGTCCCAAAGAAAAAACCCTTCTGGTGACAACTGAACCGTCAACAATAACCGTGTATGGTACAGACTATCTCAATCAGTTTGGCCATGTGCTGACAAGCCAGGAGCCCTGGGCAATACCGCATCCTAATGCAATTTTTTCTCAACCCGGACTAATGTGGTTTTATGGTCTGCCATTTTCTAATGACCCTTTAAATACTTATTGTTCAGAAAATAGATTCAAAACATATGATATAATGCAAAAAACGACACCACCCAAAAAAACAAAATTGTTATCAACGGTCTGCTCGCAGAGAGAAGGCAAGATCACCCTCCATTCCCAAAGGGTTTCATATACAAAACTATTGAAAACAGACATGGAAGATCTTGATATTTACGGACATGGTGTAAAGCCAATGACAGATAAAGCAGAAGCATTGGATTCTTATAAATATCATATCGCAATTGAAAATCATGTTTACCCGCATCATTTAACTGAAAAATTGCCCGATGCATTTCTTGGATACACCCTGCCGTTTTACTATGGCTGTCCAAATGCAGGAGATTATTTCCATAAAGACAGTTTTGTCCCGATTAATATCGACAACTATAAACAATCCTTGGATATTATTAAAAGTACAATTTCAAACAATGAATATGAAGATCGACTGCCTTATATAATTGAAGCAAGAAAAAGAGTGCTGGAAAAATACAATCTTTTTGCGGTCCTGGATCATGAAATTACCAGAATCAACAGCCAGGTGAATCAATTTACCCACAACCGGAAGATAATGAACAGGCAGACAATGAGGATTAAAAAACCGCTTGCCGGAATCCGAAGTCTTTTTCAGAAAGTTATGATCAAATCCAAGCATAGATTTAGACTCAGCTGACCAAAATCATGAAAGGACATTTTGGTTGTTAAAAAAAATATTATAAAATGCTATTTCTCATGCGGTCTATTGTGTTTATAATATCTTTATTTTCTTTTCGAAAACTCAAGTAAATATAAGGATAGGGTTTTCTCGCACATTACTTTTTTTGTAAACAAACGCTTTACCCTGTCTCTGCCCTGGAAACTTAAGGCCGCATATGCTTCTTTATTTTCAATGAGTTTTTTGATTGCAAATGCCATCTCGTCGGCACTCCCAGGTTTTACAAGTATTCCGGTCTTGTTATGATGTATTGTTTCAATAGCCCCCCCGTGGGCGGTGGCAACAACAGGTGTGTTCATTGCCTGGGCCTCAACAGCAACCCTGCCGAAAGATTCCGGCTCACACGAAGCAGAGACAACAATAGAGGAGAATTTAATTGCAGCCGGCATATCATCACAATTACCCGGGAAAAGTATACGATTTTCAAGCCCTTTATTGATCACCATTTGCTTAAGGGAGTCTAAATATGAAGATTTCATATCATTGCTCCCAACACAAACGGCTGTCCAATTGAGTGACCGTATAAGACTGAGGCTCTCTATGAAAATATCATGCCCCTTAAGTCTTGTGATACGTGCCGGTAAAAGGATCACCATAGAATCGGATTTTTTAATCCCCCATGCCTTTTTAACCGCATCAAGCCTTTTTTCGTCAATTCCATCAGCATCGAATTGATTCTCATCTATTCCTTCATAAATAATTTGAATGCGGTCGTCAGGCGTGTGATATTCTTGTTTAATATGATCTGCAATGGCATTGGAAATTGCAATGACCTTCTCGCCCTTTGTCATCACCGCACTATAGGCATTAATTGAATAAAAACCATGAAAGGTTGTAATCAGCAGCGGCCTTTTATTCACGGGGATACTCTTCCATGCAAGATAGGCAACCCATGCTGGAAGCCGGGATCTTAAATGAAGCACATCCACTTTTTCTTTGAGGATCAATCTTCTAAGCCAGGGGATATAGGGTAGACATCTCGGGCTTTTCTCACCAATATGGGGACAGGACCTATGCTCACTCCCCCTTTGAACAAGCCCTGGAACCAGACGTCCCCCTTTTGAGACAACCATGGACCGGTGTCCTTTTTCAGCCAGAAAAGAACCAAAATCAAGGGTGACCCTCTCCACCCCGCCGCTGTCCATTTCAGGCAAAACCTGAGCTATTGTAAGCTTTCCGGACGCCATCGCCTTAAAATCTCCCTTGCACATCTATCTGACTCGTTTAGACCCTGACCACATTTTATATGGTCTCTATTTTGTTTCCAGTTATGATAAGAAATTGCTATTTTATGGTCATATAGATATTGCTCGCTATAGGCAAATTTATTCTCCTTTTGTTTCCATTCCACAGGGATAATACATGTTGTACAGCCAGCTGTTAATGCCTCATAAACCATTGACATACTGTCTGCAGTAACCCAGACGATACCGGATGTATCATATTGTTTTTCCACCCACCCCTTTTGGGTGTCGGCAAACCGAAAAAAAGAAACATTCTCCCTGCCGGCAGCAAACCGGCTTATTTTATTTTCCATCTCTTCCGGTGTTCTCGGAGATGATGAAATGGTCCAGTTTAAATTTACAGACTCAGATGATATAATTTCCTCAACATGTCCACAGATCTTATCTGAATCCCACACATGACTTTTCTCATCAACCCCTCCAATAAGAATCAATCCACTGTCATTTTTATGAAGATGTTTATCCACTGAAATATTGGGAGGCCCTATAGTCAAAAAAACATTTTTACCAGGCTTAGGTCTGTCATGATTTGGAACAAAGCAAAGATCGAACATCTTTATCAAAAAGCCGGCAGGAGACATACAGATAATCTTTTTTGCTTCACCTGCACACCCCATTTTTATCACATGGGGGTGGGTATGGGTGCCGGTACCAATCACAAAGTCAATATTTTCGATTTTTCCGGTCTTCCAGCATAAACCCACCAGAACCTTTACCCAAGCGATAATATCCGATAAAATAGTTTTTTTTATCTTCAGCCGTGTGACGTCAACAGCGATATATGTCCCAAGCGCTCTGATGATCCCTTCCGTCTGTTTTTCGTGTCCCGGACTGCCGTCTAAAACCGCCTTTATTTTACACGTTTTCACCACTCATATCCTCTATCTCAACCAATGGATTAACTTTCATTGTTGTAGAAAGGGTGCTCTTCTCGAAAGCTGTCATCAAATCGACTATGGGTAAAAAGCCCTTTGTACACCCCGATTTTGAAATGTTTTTTCTCTATAACCGCAAATGACGGTTGGCATATTTTTTGCTTCAACACGGACAAATCAGTTTAGAAATCTTTTCTGTAAACTTGACATCCTTTATCATTTTTTTGATCGCAGGTAAAATTTTATCCTTGTTTTGCGAACTACGGACCATTTCCTGTTGTACCAGACGAGCATCAATTTGTGAAAATCTTTCTTCGAGGCTGGAACATCCATTCAAGATAATTTTTAGATATTCCTCATTTTTGAGGTTCTGGACCAGCGGCGTGTTTGCCAGAATTGACTTCAACATTCTGTTCAGAGAACCAGTACCCGTCTTTTTGCGACCTCGTCTTTTTTCATCGCGAAAAAATCTTTCCAGGATATTGTTTGTTCTCTGTGGTTGAACTGATATCGTCCCCTGAGGGGTTTGTATCGGTATGGGATCGGCAAACAATTTCTCCCAGTATTTATCAATCTGTTTAATCATGCCGGCATAGGTTTTCTTTCTGTGCTTGTTGAGCGGCAACCATTTTCTGAAAGCAGTCACTCTTTCTTTGATGGTTTTCATATTTGAACAACCGCCATTGTCGTTGATTCCATCTTTGCCGTCAGGAAGAGCGATGCGCATGGCTCGTCGGAGTTTATCGAACACGGTTAATTTTACCTCCAAATCTTTGGCAAGATCATTGAGCCGCTGGTCTTCTGCAAATTCTGCAAGCACTTTGCAGATCTGGAGAACCGGCTTTTTCGCTTTTTGGGTCATGTCGGTATCCTTGAATTTTTCCAGTATCTGATAAACTTCCTGGAGACGACGATAAAAATCGAGATGCGGCCGGTCAAAAGGAAAGCCATACCCGCTTGATTGGCTTGTCCCGTCTACATGCAGGATATATCCGCCTCTATCAGCGAGATATTTTTTTTAAAGCCGCCTGGCTCTGGCGGTGGGCAAGGGCAAGGTAAATAATGAACTTCCGGCCCAGATAACTGACCTCCCGTTCGGAAAGGAATACATTTTTGGTCGCCAGCGCGGCCATTATCTCCTGATTGCTGCGACTGTGAACAAACAGGGCGACCCCCACTTCAACAATGATATCAAACCCGAAAGTGCAGTTATTCGGGACAAGATTTCGAAGTCGTCCGGATTTGAATGTTCCATGCCCATGCGGACAGATCCCCACTGTCTGTTTGGCAATAAATGCCCCGATGTCCTTGGTGACAACGATTTTTGGGTCAGTGGTTTTTTGGACATGGAGCCTGGAATCGCACTCCGGACAGTCTTGATGTTCCGGATAAAAATGTATCATCGGTCTTTCAGGAAATAATACCCTTGCCTGTACAGACCCTATCAATCTGGAGATGAAACCTTTCAGCAGTTTCAGTGCCTGAAATCCGGCATTTTTTTTAAAAGGCCATGGTATGCCATAAAACCTTTGACGGCAGATAGCGTAATTTTGCTTTTTTTGATTTCCGGCAACACCATTATCTCTTCTGGTGAAATTCCGTGTTGCCGGATAACGGCAACCAGAATCAGCACGGCTTCAGGATCGGAAAGGATCTCTATGGCTGACCGGGCAGCAACAGACGTCCTTTCCTGTTGCTGCTTTTCATATACTTCATCAACATCTGAAAAATAGATTAAATCCAGTGACAAACTGATTCAATTTGATTTCTACGATCCGGTAAAAAAGGCGGTGGCCGGCATTACCATCCTGGCCATGGGTGAAAATTTTCAACCAGAGTTCCGGCTTGATGCAAAAAAAGGCGCTTACCTCAAGGGGGTGTGGCAGTTTGAGAATGGAATCCAACAGACCTATAACACCCGGGTCAACGGTTATGATGTGAAAAATTTTGACACCACATCCATCCTTCTGGACCCCATGCCGGAAGATTTGGAAAGGCTGGTCAAAAAATACGAGGAAATGGGAATTTTTGAACTCAGGGACTATATGCATACCATACAAGCAGAAGGATATGATGCCGTCACCTATGTGACGGATTTCCACGGGAAAATTGCCTTCCCCTTTGTCTGCCTTATCATGGCCTTGACAGGGGCGGCCTTTGGGATGAAATCCCATGCAGGGGACAGTCTTCCCAGGGCCGTCACCTCTGGGATCATCATTGCATTCATGTACTGGTTCTTCCACGGGTTCTTCATGTCCTTAGGGTATGCCAGGTCCCTGCCGCCAATGCCGGCTGTCTGAATATCCAATTTTTTCTTTTTATGCTTCGGGGTCATCTTTCTGATACGAACGGAATAGTCCTGCACACATCCCTGGGGCACAGAACAACAGCTCTTTACCATAGAAAATCAATTGTCTTGAACTTTCAAGCAAAAGACATGTATAACAAAACCCGAATGAAGTTTTGGGGCTTTTTGATAATGGTTAAAATTTATAGTGACTTAAAATTTATCGGGATTGTTTTCATGTGTGCACTATTGGTGTCGTGCAATGCCGTATCCGACTCAGACCGCATGGAGTTCAGATCTCTGGCCACAGAAATCAATGCATTATTTGTACAGGCAAGAAAAGAGATTGACGCATTAAAAATGGTCACAACAAAAATGCTGGAAGATCCAGGCCAAAGGGAAGGCCTGTTTGATGATTCCAGATATCAATACACAAAAACCCATGTCTACCACACACCTGTTGACGACGGGCATTGTGAAATATGGGCTTCGGGCCATATTCCCATAGGGGCTGCAGAAAGAAAAAAAATCAGGATTTTTGAACACCTCTGCCCTGAATTACAAAACATTTATAACAGAAGTAATTTTGTTGATAATGTATATTTAACCACATATGACTCCATTATAATGGCATACCCCTATGCAGACATGCACGCATACTTGAAACCGGGGCTTGACCTTACAAAAATCTGGGTGACCTATTGGGCAGCAGATGAAGATTCAAATCCATGGAGGAAAACACTCTGGGTACCCCCTTATATTGACGCGGTAGGACGAGGGTATATGACCTCCATCATCACGCCGATCTATCATAAAGATTTCCTTGAGGGCACTTTAGGGATTGATATTACGGTTGACCTTATCAGTGATAAGTTTATCTCCCTGTCCAAAAAAAATCTAATGATCGTAACCGACAAAACCATTCCAGTTGCCATCAATAAAAACTGTGCTGAAATTTTAAAACTCAAGGGCCTTGAAAAATATAATTATCTAAAAAAAGAACCGGAGAATCGATCCATATCAACTTCCCTGATGATGACGAAAAATACTTCAAAGGATATCCATGCCATCTCCCAGTGGATATTAAGTCCTGAAAAAAAGGCCTTGCTGCCGGTTTTTGGCAGAGATTATGAATTTTTCAAAGAAAGCCTTCCGGAAATCGGATGGTTTCTCATAGAAATAAAAGTGCAATAAGCCGGACCACAAAACATGACGCTTAAATCAAAATTACTGGCAAGCTTTTTTCTGGTTGTGTCTATTCTTGTGCTGACCGGCGGCATTAATATTTTCTTTTTTTTAAGGATCAACCAATCCATTGACGAACTGGTTGGAAACAGGTTTGTCATCGAACAAAAAGTCCAGGCAGGACATCTGACCATCAATAAAATTTACAATAAAATCTGGGACGCCATGCTTTTTGATGTTGAACAGCGCAATCAAAAGATAAATGAACTTGATGAGCTTGCCACATCTTTTTATCAGATCATGGATTCCATATCTGATTATCTACCCTATCCATCGGGAAATATCAGGGATCATAAACGGTATTTCCAGACCTACTATATTGTGGGTAAGGATATCTTAAAGCTGCCCGATCTGTCCAGTTTCCAGAAAAGTGAGGAAAAAATTGAGCGGTTCAAATTTTATAAAAACCGACTTACAGATCAAATTGACAAACGATTTGAAGGGTATAAAAACGAATTTGCAAAATCCTTGTCAGATCTTCAAAAAGACACCTATGTTATCGCCGCTTTTTCAACCATGTCTGTGGTTTTTGGTGCAATCATTGCCATCATGCTTTCCATCAAACTGTCTTCCAATCTGGTAAGGCCTGTTCTGGACCTTACCTCAACCATACGTCAATTCACCACGGGAAACAAAGATATCAAAGCCTATGAAACCTCCAGGGATGAAATCGGTCGGCTTGGCGCCGCGTTTAATGGAATGACCCGCCAGTTAAATGAATCGATTGAAGACCTCAAGGCCCAGATCATAGAACGGAAACAGGCTGAGAAAAAGGCGGTCAGCCGTCAAAAACAATTGGTACAGGCTGACAAAATGGCCTCTTTAGGGATTCTTGTTTCCGGGGTTGCCCATGAGATCAACAATCCCAACCAGTTCATCATGTCCCACATAGAGCCTTTAAAAAAAGCCTGGGAGGGGGCCATTCCCATCCTTGACCGCTACTATGGCCAATATGGTGATTTCAGGGTGGGTGGAACCAATTATTCACTGATAAAGAAAAAAATTCCACGGATTTTTGAAAATGTGTCAAAGGGGTCAAAAAGGATTAAAATCATTGTGGATGAGCTAAGGGATTTTGTGAATGAGAACCCCCGGAGCTACGATGCAAAAGTTAACATTAATGACATGGTGGATTCTGCATTGACGTTGATTTCCAATATGATCAAAACCTCCACCAATGATTTTACCTTTGTCCGGGATGAGAATATCCCCTTGATTCCAGGACATTACCAGCGCCTGGAACAGGTGGTGGTCAATCTGCTGCAAAACGCGTGTCAGGCACTACTGTCCAAAGATGATCCAATCCATATCAGAACCCGGTATGATGGATCCAGCCAAGCCGTTCTGCTTGAGATCCAGGATGGCGGAAAAGGGATACCCCTGGAAAACCTGACCCATTTGACAGATCCTTTTTTTACCACTAAAAGAAATCAGGGAGGAACAGGACTTGGGCTGTCAATTTCTGCCAAAATTATTGCAGATCACAGTGGAACCATGATATTTGAGTCCGGAAAAGGAACCGGGACCCTTGTCCGGATCACCTTACCTGAAAACTAAATCAAACTTTAAAAAAAGAATACAAAAATGACCTCGCAAGTACCGTATCTGCCCATTTTAATTGTTGATGATGAGATTGAAAGTCTTGACGGGTTTGAGTTGATACTCAACTCCGGAGGATTTAATCATATTCAAACCTGCCAGAACAGCCGGAAAGTGATGTCAAATCTTGAGCAAAAAGAACCTTCCGTCATTCTGATGGATCTTTCCATGCCCCATCTTTCCGGTCAGGAGCTTTTAAAGAATCTCCAGGTGAGCTACCCCCATATCCCGGTCATCATTGTAACCGGGATGAATGAGGTGGACACGGCTGTTGCCTGCATGAGCCAGGGGGCCTTTGATTACATGGTCAAGCCGGTGGAGCCCGGGCGCATGATATCCGGGGTAAGGCGTGCCGTGGAGTTGCAGGAGGAGCGGCTTGAATATCGGAACTTCAGAAAAAAAGTATTGGCGGATGACCTGTCGTTTCCAGATGTTTTTTCTGAAATCGTAACGGCAAACAAAAAGATGAGATCAATCTTTCAGTACTCCGAAACCATTGCCAGGACAGGAAAGCCGGTCCTCATAACCGGTGAGTCTGGCGTGGGAAAAGAAATGATTGCCAGGGCCATTCATACCCTGAGTCGCAATAATGGTCGATTTGTTTCAGTCAACGTTGCAGGCCTTGATGACCAGCTTTTTTCAGATACCCTGTTCGGCCACTTAAAAGGGGCGTTTACCACGGCAGAGGAGAAACGGTCCGGCCTGATCCAGAAAGCCAAAGGGGGGACCTTATTTTTGGATGAAATAGGAGACCTAAGTCATAACAACCAGTTAAAGCTCTTGAGAATCCTACAGGAAAAAGAGTACTATCCCATGGGGTCGGATATCCCCATTGAAACAGATACACGGATTATGACGGCAACCAACAGAGACCTGATCGATCTGATGGGAAAAAAGACATTCAGGACAGATCTTTACTATCGGATCCAGACCCACCATATTCATATTCCGTCGCTAAGGGAAAGGACTTCAGACATGCCACTGCTTCTTGATTACTTTCTGGAAAAAACATCTGTCAGCCTGGGAAAGAAAAAGCCCACGCCCCCGAAACAACTGGCAAATTTTCTTGCCGGGTACCATTTCCCCGGAAATATAAGGGAGCTTGAAGCCATGGTCTTTGATGCAGTGTCCAATCACAAACACCGGATGCTCTCCATTCAAAGATTTAAAGAGCATGTTGAAAAACATCAGCCCGGGGCCATGGACAAAAAACCGTTGTGGAAAAAGAATGAATACCTGGAACAGACAGACCATAACCCTCTTGCCGGAATTGAACCCCTGCCCACTTTAAAGCAGGCACCCAGGCTTCTGTTAACAGAGGCCATGAGGCGCAGTCACGACAACAAGGTGGCTGCGGCCATGATGCTGGGGATCACGAGATCCGGATTAAACAAGGCCCTGAAACGGGCAGGCCTCCACTAAGTCTCTCCCAATACCCCTGGGACGATTGTCCTCTGGCGGACCATTGTCCCAGGGGAGGGAAAGGCGATGTTTTACAGAGGTTTTCATGATTTTAAATTAAAAATCCGGGACAGATGTCCCCTCCTGTTTAAAACTTGCTTTTTTTACACGCCTTTGTAATGGTCTGAATTTATATACAAAAAAATATTATAGTGTATTGGTACACAAGTTGCCTATCCTATGGGGATTCAAGAGGAATTAAACACTGCAAATTTTAAGGTTTTCAAAAAAATGGGGT
Source organism: uncultured Desulfobacula sp. (assembly GCA_963674905.2). Taxonomy (GTDB): domain Bacteria; phylum Desulfobacterota; class Desulfobacteria; order Desulfobacterales; family Desulfobacteraceae; genus Desulfobacula. The sequence continues at coordinate 340,938 of CAXXXR010000001.1, forward strand.
ATGTTGTAAAATATTTTTTAAAAAACAAGCTGGCACTGGCAGGGCTCGCATCCATCCTGATTTTTTCTTTGTCTGCGCTTATTGCACCGGTGATTACACCTTTTGAACCGGATACCCAGTTTTTTGAGGGGTTAAGCCTTGAAGGTGCACCATTGCCACCGAATTCAAAATTCTGGCTCGGGACGGATCTTTTGGGAAGAGACCTGTTTACACGGCTTGTCTACGGGGCAAGAACCTCTTTAATTATCGGAATTGCCGCAAACGGGATTGCGCTTTTTATCGGGGCCTTTTTAGGCATTGTGGCAGGATATGCAAGGGGGTGGGTCGGAACGGTCATCATGCGGTTTACAGACTTGATGATGGCGTTTCCCGCCCTGCTCCTTGCCATCGCCCTTGCCGCCATATTTCAACCCAGCCTGTGGATTGTCGCCCTTGTCATTGCGTGCGTCAACTGGGTCCAGATTGCACGGGTCATCTACAGCCAGACCATGGCCCTTGCCACCAGCGAGTATATTGAGGCTGTCCGGTCCATTGGGGCATCATGGCCCAGGATTCTCTTTGTCCACATCCTGCCCCATTTATGGCCCACCATTCTGGTCTGGGGGACCCTTGGTATCGCCACAACCGTTCTTTTAGAAGCCACTCTGTCATTCCTGGGCGTAGGGGTCCGCCCCCCGACACCCTCCTGGGGCGGCATTATTTATGAAAGCCAGTCTTATTTTCTGGATGCACCCTGGCTTGTTTTTTTCCCGGGGCTGGCCATCATGGCACTTTCTCTTTCTTTCAACCTGGTGGGGGATGCATTAAGAGATGCCCTTGATCCCATGAAGCGGGGAAGAAACTGATGCTGTCCATCATTCTTAAACGGCTTGGCCAGTCTGTACTGATCCTTTTAGGGGTAACCCTGATTACCTTCAGCCTTTCATTCATGATGCCGGCAGACCCGGTGAGAATGATTGCAGGCAGAAGTGCCACAAAAGCCACTGTGGAATCCATCAGAAAGGAACTGGGTCTGGACAAGCCGTTACCGGTTCAATATATCAAATATGTAACACGGCTCGCACACCTTGACCTGGGCAGATCATACAAACAGAAAACCCAGGTCACGGAATTGATCAAAAGCAGGCTTCCAGCAACACTGCTTCTAATGGCAGGTGCCATATTTTTTGAGATACTCATCGGAATACCCGCCGGTATACTGGCTGCAACGCAAAGGGGTAAATTCTGGGATAACTGGATCATGGCCATTTCATTTGCCGGGGTATCCATGCCCCAGTTCGTCCTGGGACTCCTGCTGCTCTATCTTTTTGCCTATGTGTTCGGCTGGTTCCCCCTGGGTGGATACGGCACCTGGAAACACCTTTTTCTGCCCGCCCTTACCCTGGGCATATCCGGCGGGGGCTGGTACTCGCGGATGGTCAGATCCAGCATGGTGGATGTCCTGTGCCAGGATTATATCAGAACCGCACGGGCCAAGGGATTGTCTGAATTAAAAACCGTTCTGGTTCACGGGCTCAGAAACGGAATTCTGCCAATCATTGCCATGATCGGCCTTGACGTGGGGATTTTCATGGCAGGTGCCGTGGTGGTGGAATCGGTTTTCGGCTGGCCCGGAATCGGGCAGATGGCCTGGCAGGCCATACAGATGGTGGATATTCCGGTAATCATGGGTGTGACACTGGTTGCGGCCATTGGTATTATTATCGGTAACCTTTTGGCAGACATTGTCATGCCATTTGTTGATCCAAAAATGAGGGTTGAATAAACAAAACACATTTAAAAGGAGGAGTACCACATGAAAAAATTAAGGCTTTTAACGCTAGTTTTATTTTCCTTCCTGTTTCTGGCAGCCGGTGTCTGCCTTGCCACTGACATTAAACAGGGCGGTAAGATGGTTGTAACCTACAAAGACGATATCAGCACACTTGATCCTGCCATCGGATATGACTGGCAGAACTGGTCAATGATAAAAAGTCTTTTCAACTGCCTGATGGACTATGAACCGGGCACCTATGACCTTACTCCTGATCTGGCTGAAAGTTTTGAAATTTCTTCGGATGGATTATTCTATACATTTAAATTAAGACAGAATGTAAAATTTCACAACGGCCGGCTCTTGACAGGCCAGGATATCAAATATTCCATTGAGAGAGCCGTGAATCCGAAGACCCAGAGCCCGGGCCAGGGTTTTTTTGCAAGCATCAAGGGATTTGACGAAATGGCCTCTGGTAAAGCAACGGAACTTTCCGGTATTACCCTGCCGTCCCCTGGTATTGTAAAAGTTGAACTCTCCCGCCCTGATGCCACTTTTCTCCATGTAATGGCCATTAACTTTGCATCGGCCGTACCCAAAGAAGAAGTGGAAAAATATGGTGAAGATTTTGGGAAGCATCCAGTGGGAACGGGCGCATTCAAGATGACGGAATGGGCACTTGGCCGGTCCGTCACATTTGAGCGGAACAGAGACTATTATATGAAAGGTGTCCCAAAACTGGACACCATTATTTTTGAAGTGGGCCAGGAGCCGACGGTGGCGCTGCTTCGCCTCCAGAGAGGTGAAGTGGATGTCCTTGGCGACGGCATTCCTCCGGCACGATTCTTAAAGGTTAAAAATGACCCTGCCAACAAAAATCTGATTATCCAGGGTGACCAGCTCCATACCGGATATCTGACAATGAATGTGAAAATGAAACCCTTTGACAACCTTGATGTCAGAAAAGCTGTGAACATGGCCATTAATAAAGAAAGAATCTGCAAAATCATCAACAACCGTGCAGAGCCTGCAACCCAGCCACTTCCTCCGGGAATGCCGGGATATGACAAAAATTATAAAGGATATCCCTTTGATCCTGTCAAGGCAAAAGCTCTGCTGAAAAAAGCCGGATTTGCTGATGGGTTTACAACTGAATTGTTTGCAAACAACACCGACCCCAATCCCAGGATCTCCCAGGCCATTCAGCAGGATCTGGCAGCCATCGGTATCAAGGCTGAAATCAAGACCCTTGCACAGTCCACTGTTATCGCAGCAGGCGGAGAGCCTGATCAGGCTCCCATGATCTGGTCCGGCGGCATGGCATGGATTGCCGACTTTCCGGATCCTTCAAACTTTTACGGCCCCATCCTTGGGGGCGGCGGTGCAGTAAAAGGTGGCTGGAACTGGGCATGGTACATCAATGATGAGCTGGACAAACGAGCCATGGAAGCAGATTCCATGAGTGATCCTTCCAAACTTTCCGAACGTTTGGAAATGTGGAGATCCATCTATATATCTGTTATGGAAGATGCTCCCTGGGTCCCAATATTTAATGAGCTCCGGTTCACAATGCGGGCAGAACGCCTGGGAGGCCCTGATGCCATCTTTGTTGATCCGGTTCATATCCCGGTAAATTATGAGCATGTGTATGCAAAAGATGCGCAATAATTCATAAGATATAAAATTTTGTAAAAACCGGGCCGACCTGATTGTAAAAATCAGGCCCGGCCCGCAACTAAATCAAAAAGGATAAAGGAAGAACCATAATGAATAAAGCAGATTATATCCTTAAAAACAGTGTACACCTGGGATGGGACAATTCCCTTGAGCCTGCATTAAAAATTGCTCCGGGCCAGATCGTGGAATTTGAAGCCCAGGATGCATCGGGCGGTCAGTTGAGTGCCCAGTCAAAAGTTGAAGACGTCCCAAACCTTGATTTTGAAAAGGTCAACCCAGTCACAGGTCCTGTATACGTGGACGGGGCAGAGCCAGGAGACGCATTAAAAATAACCATATTGTCATTTGACACCAGCGGATGGGGATGGACAGCCATTATTCCCGGATTCGGGTTGCTGGCCGACCAGTTTACAGAACCGGCGCTGCACATATGGGAATACGACAATACACCCGGCAGCATGGCCGAATTCAAACCCGGCGGAAGGGTTCCCGTCCAGCCTTTTCCCGGCACAATTGGAAATGCGCCGGCAGCAAAGGGAGCCCACAGTGTGGTCAACCCCAGAAATGTCGGCGGCAATATGGACACAAGGGGCCTGTGTGAAGGGACCATACTCTATCTGCCCGTTGAAACGGCCGGCGGACTCTTGTCTGTCGGAGATGCCCATGCAGCCCAGGGTGATGGGGAAGTCTGCGGTACTGCCATTGAAAGCCCCATGAACATTTCTTTTAAAATAGAACTTGAAAAGGCAATGAATTTAAAATTTCCGAGGTTCACCACAGCCGGACCTGTGTGCAGACATATAGACGGCAAGGGATATGAGGTGACAACCGGTATTGGCCCGGATCTCATGCAGAGTGCAAAAGATGCTGTGGCCCAGATGGTGGATCTTATAAGCAAAAAACACAATATGAGTCCCAATGATGCCTATATGCTGTGCAGTGTATGCGCGGACTTGCGAATCCCGGAAATTGTTGATATGCCGGACTGGATTGTATCCTTTAATTTTCCAAAGTCTGTTTTTGATTGATGTCAAAAAATAAAAATAATGAGGACCCGGCAGGAGAAGCCATCTTAAAGGTCGAGGATCTGACCGTTGGTTTTTTTACTGAAGAAGGCCCCATTGATGTTGTGGAGAACGTTTCTTTTGAAATTAAAAAGGGGCGTATCCTGGGCCTTGTGGGGGAATCAGGGTGTGGGAAAAGCGTGACCGCCATGTCCATCATGCGGCTGCTGGCTTCTCCCCCCTCTTTTGTAAAACAAGGACGGATTCTGTTTGAAAATAGAAATATTCTCTTTTTGAACAACAACGCCATGAGGAAAATCCGTGGCAATAGTATCGGTATGATTTTTCAGGAGCCCATGACCAGTCTGAACCCCTGTTTTTCGATCGGTTACCAGATTGGAGAGGTGCTCTCCCTGCACCAGGGTCTGTTCGGGAGTGCCGCACAAAAAAGAAGTATGGAATTGCTGGATATGGTGGGAATCGGCTCAGTTGAAAGCCGTTTAAAACAATATCCCCATCAATTATCCGGCGGACTGCGTCAGCGGGTCATGATTGCCATGGCCCTGGCATGCAGCCCCAAACTCCTGATTGCAGATGAACCGACAACCGCCCTTGATGTAACCATACAGGCACAGATCCTTGATCTGCTGATCCGTTTGAAAGAAGAGCTGAGCATGTCCATTCTGATGATAACCCATGATCTTGGCGTTGTGGCTGAATTCTGTGATGATGTATCTGTCATGTATGCGGGAAAAATTATTGAGCAGGCAGATGTCCTTTCCCTGTTCGAAAAACCGGTGCATCCCTATACCAGGGGGTTGTTGTCATCCATACCGACTCTGGGAAGAAAAGCCAAATATCTGCCCACCATATCAGGAATGGTTCCTGCACCGGAAAATCGTCCCAAAGGATGCTATTTCGAGGACCGGTGTGAGCGAAAAATTGATCATTGTTCCATGAAAAGCCCTGTGTCTGAGGCCTCGGGCAATCTTGCCAATCACATTGTATCCTGTTGGAATCCCCATGAAAGATAAGCCTTTATTAGAAGTTCAGCACCTTAAAAAATACTTCACTCTGAATGGCGGAAAAGGTAAGGTCAGAGCTGTTGATGATGTCAGTTTTCAGGTCAGCAAAGGAGAAACATTTGGTGTTGTCGGTGAATCAGGCTGCGGCAAGTCAACTCTTGGACGGGTAATCTTAAGGTTAATTGAGCCCACCCAGGGTCAAATTTTTCTTGATGGCGAGCCTATTTGTAACCTGGGTGCCGGGGATCTCAGGAAAAAACGAAAAAAAATGCAGATGATTTTCCAGGATGCCATGGCATCTCTTGATTCCAGGCAGAAAATCGGGAATATCATTGCAGAACCCCTGGTGGTCCACGGGGTGGGGTCTAAAAAAGAACGAATTGAAATCGTCAAAAAACTGTTATTAAAAGTAGGGCTTGAGCCGGAGGCCATGGAAAAATATCCCCATGAATTTTCAGGGGGACAGCGCCAGAGAATCTGTATTGCACGGGCTATTTCTCTGAATCCACAACTGGTGATAGCAGATGAGCCTGTTTCAGCCCTTGATGTATCCATTCAATCCCAGGTACTCAACCTTCTGGTTGATTTAAGGGAAGAATTTTTTCTGTCCTATATATTTATTTCCCATGACCTTGCCGTGGTCGAACATATCTGCAGCAAAATTGCGGTCATGTATCTCGGGCAGATTGTGGAAATGGCCGACACAAAAGAATTGTTTGACCATCCAGCCCATCCTTATACGCGAACATTGCTGTCAGCCATTCCAAGGCCTGACCCGACAAAACGGGGAAAAAAAAGAATCATCTTGCAGGGGGATATCCCCAGTCCGTCAAATGTGCCGCCAGGGTGCAGATTTCAAACACGGTGTCCGGATGTCATGGAGAGATGTAAACGAGAAATACCCGAGGGGTTTGAAAAAGAGACCGGCACAGGCCTGCATTTTACAAAATGCCACAGGGGCTTTGAATAAGAAGCAATCTATCCGTTATCAGTCATCTTTGATCGGATAAAGTCTTCAAACCCGTCAGGGTCCTCAAAAGCAATCCTGATCCCGATGACGGCCAGGTCTGGATTCCATTCAATATCCGGACCAAGCTTTACCCAGTCTTTTTCCGTGGTGAGGATCAGGTCCGCCCCGATTTCCCGGGCTCTTTGCCGTATCATCACCAGGTCCGCCCGTTTATACCGGTAATGGTCCTTAAATTCAATATAATCCATTACCTTCACCCCAAGTTCCTCGGCCGCATCCCGAAAAGATTTATTGTTGGCAAGTCCTGAAAATAATATCCCTGACCGGCCCTTGAGCGTAGCCGGATCCGGAGGGATCGAACGATTTTGACCCGAACGGGCATGAGCCGGCCCGGAAACCTTTTTCCCCGAAACCTCGTGAAGGAGAAAAGGGATGTGGCGGGTTTTAAAGGACAGAGGGTTGTCAAATTCACGGATGACCTGCCCCATCCGGTCTCCGGTATCACCCGACCCGGAATTGGCCCGTTCAAATTTATCTGGTTGAGTTTTATCTGGTCCGGTGTTATCCGGTTGAGCCTTGGCCGGCACCGGGCAACGGGTAAACACAAGGGCATGGGCTCGGTGTTTTGCCGTGGCCGGGGTTTCCCTCAGCCTTCCCGCCGGGAGAATCCGATGGTTTCCCAGGGGCCTGTCATGGTCCAGCAAAAGGATATCCAAATCTCTTTTCAGGCGTACATGCTGGAACCCGTCGTCCAGAATCACCACATCCGGGTTTAATTGCTCCATGGCCAGGAGTCCGGCTCGATACCGGTCTTTTCCCACCACAACGGAAAATCGTTTTCTCAGGGCCATCATAAACGGCTCGTCTCCAGCTTTCCCGGCATCCATGAACACTTGATCACCATCACCCACAAGCCCTGCCCCGGAATTGAGACTGCCCTTATACCCGCGGCTGATGACAACCGGGCGTCTGCCCATGCCTGCCAGCAGTTCGGCCAGATAAACGGCCATGGGGGTCTTGCCCGCCCCCCCGGCCGTGATATTGCCGATGGAGATCACAAAACAGGGCAGACGCCGGGACCTGAACCACCCGCTCCGGTAAAGCCTGAGCCTGAGGCCGGCAAGCACCCGGTAAAGCCGGGACACTCCCACCAGCAAGCCTTTAAAGGAAAAAAAGCAGGGATCATAGTCCTGGTCTGAGATTTGAATGATTTTCTTTTCCAGGCGAAAAATCCATGATTCAGACAAGGTTAAGATCCTCCATCCTGGAGATGATCCGGTCCACGGCCCCGGCATTACCGGAAAAAACCCGGAGCCCGGCCTGCCCCATCTGATCTCCCAGTTCAGGATCAGTCAATATGGCGGCAAGTTTGTCTGCCAGTTCCCGGGCAGTTTCAACCCGAAAGGCCCCCTTTTGCCGTACCAGCAGGTGTGAGATCTCTAAGAAATCCGTCATGTAAGGACCGAACAGAATCGGCTTGCCGAACATTGCAGGTTCAAGCGGGTTATGCCCACCCCGGGGCACCATGGAACCGCCGATGAATGCGGCATCACAGACGGCATAGGCCGTGGCCAGAAGTCCCAGGCCATCGATGATGATCAGATCATGATCTTGAATGTCCGGCCTGAATTGAGAAAACAAAACCGGATTCCATGTGTCAGTCCGACGGGACAGAATATTTTTAATAATCTCCCGGCTCCTTCCAGGGTCCCGGGGGGCCAGGATCAGCTTTAAACCGGGGATCTCTCGTTTCACCGAGGCAAAAACATCCAGAACTATTTCTTCCTCTCCCCTGTGGGTGGACCCGGCAATCCAGACCCGGTCCCCATCCCCAACACCGAACCCGGCCTTTATTTCTGCACGCCTGACCCCGTCCATAGGGATGTATTTCTGGTCAAACTTGATATTTCCCACAATCGTTATTTTGCTTTTATCAATTCCCAGGCGTTGAAACCGATTTTCATCCAATCGAGTTTGCGCCAGAATCCCGGTTAAAAAAGAAAAAATCATGGAAGAAAATTTTTTAAAAAAAAGATATCCCTTTAATGATTGTTTTGAAAGTCTGGCATTAATCAATATGACCGGGGTTTGCCTTTTCTTCATCTCATATAAAAAATTGGGCCATAAATCCGTCTCCACAAGAACCACTGCATCCGCCCCTATCTGCCGGCTGATTTTTTTAACACAAACCCCCAGATCAAAGGGGAAATACCCCAATTGATCCACCAGCCTCGGGTTCCCCTTTAAAAACAATTTCCCGGCCAGCTCAAACCCGGTCCGTGTGGAAACCGTAAACACAACATCCAGTTTCTGGTGTCTCGTTTTCAATGCCTGGACAAAGGGCAGAGCTGATTTTACCTCGCCCAGGGAAAGGGCATGTATCCAGATTCTTTTTTTTTCGGATCCTGTTCTGGGTCTAAACCCGGTTTTGAATCCGAGCCGGGGGCAGAGGTTTGCCCGCCGCTTTTCTGAAAAAAGCCAGACCAGGGGCAGAAACGGCAGGACCATCACAAACAAAAGATTCACAAGGGTTTTATAAATAAAAATCATAAGAGAAGTTTTGGTTTGCATATCATTCCGTCTTCATGAGATACAGCACCCCGAAACACGCAAAAAACAGATTGGCTGCCCATGCGCTGACCACTGGCGGCAGAATGGTGCCGTATCCCAGGGACAGGCTGAATCCATAGGTGATCCAGTACATGAAGGCAATCACCACCCCCAGGGCAATGGCCCCGGGGATATTGTCCCTGACAAAGGGCCTCATGCCGGTGGCGGCTCCGGTTAACACCATGATGATGCAGATAAATGGAAAAGCAATTTTCCCGTGCAAATCAACGGTATAGGTGGTTGCATCATACCCCTCTTCTTCAACCTTTTTGACATAATTTTTCAACTCAAAAAAACTCATCTCATCGGTTTTTTTCGCAACGGCTTCAAGATCTTCCGGTTTAAATTTCAAAGCAATACTTTTTTGAGTACTTAATGTCACATCATAATCCATTGACTTGTTTTTATGAGTCTGCTCTATAATATTTTCAAAAACCCATTTGTCCTGCTTAAAATTTCCTTTTTGTGCGTCAATTCTTGATTCCATACGAAAATCTTTATCTAAAGAGGTAATCGTCACACCGGCAACAGATTGTTGAACAGGATCGTAATAATTGATGTGTATGAGTCTGTTTTCAGATTTTATCCAGATATCTTTCCTTGCCAAAAAAATATTCTGCCTTTTTTGTATGACCTGATACTTTAAATAATTTACTTTGGCCATGGAAATTGGAATAATGGTTTCGCCCAAAAAAAACATGAGCACGGCAAAAATCAGACTAACCAGGATGGCCGGTTTTACCAGGAAATAGACACTGATGCCGCTGGACCGGATGGCTAAAAGTTCATTATTTCTGTTCATCAATCCAAAAACGGTTATGGTTGCGAGCAGAATACTTGCCGGTGTCAACTGTACAAACATGAAGGGAACTTTTAACAAAATGTAGCCCAGAGCACCCAGCAATGAAATATCGGAATTTAAAAATCTCTCCATTCTGGAAAGATAATCGATGAACACAAACAAAACCAGTATGAGCAATTGAATAATGGAAAAAAACTTAATAAATTCCTTTAACCAGTATTTATGAAGACATGACATGGTTTACAGGTTTCTTTTAAGCAGATTTTGAACGGCCCTGCCGGCCTTTCCAATAAACCCGGGCAGCAGAACCGGTTTTTCCCCCGCATTCCTGACCAGAAAGAAAACCCCCACGCCACCCATTACCAGGTTCGGCAGCCACATCCCCAGAACCGGCGGGTATTTTCCCGTTTCTCCCGCCGACCACCCAATGGCCAGGAGAAAATAGTAGACCAGGAAAAAAAAGATCCCCATGCCGAATCCGGAAGACCGTCGCAGGGCCGTGGACTGGACCCCCAGAGGAAAGGCAAAGACCCCCAGGGCCAGGCAGGCAAAGGGAATTGACAACCTTTCATGAAGCTGCATCAGAGCCGAATTAAGCTGGATTTTATCTGTAAGGCCCGACCGTACCATCCCCAGAAGTTCCACAAGACTGCGCTCATCCAGAGCCTTTGAGACATGATTTTTTGTCTTGTTCATGCGATTCAAATCAATATTGATATCATAATTTCCAAATTGGATATTGCTCACGGACTGTTTCTCCATATCCACCTGGTTGATCACCCCGTTGTGCAATCGAATGGTATACACCTGCTCATCATCCAGCCGGATCAATTCTCCTGAAGGGGCAATGGAAATACTGACCATGCCTTTTGTTCGCCGATCTTCGATAAAGACATCGGTCAGGGCCTTTGTCCGCATGTCCACATGAGAGACATAAATCATCACGTCTTCCAGCTCCATATTAAATTGTCTCTCCTGCAAGGCTGCATCAATACTGGTTCTGGCCATCTCAATACTTTTTTTTTTAAGCGAAAGTTTTCCCCAGGAGACCCCGAAAACCGTCACCCACAGGGTTAAAAGGAAACCGGCCAGGCAAAAAACCAGGACCACAGGCAACAGCCGGTAAAGGGAGATGCCGGCCCCTTTTAATGCCACAATTTCGTTTTCCCGGGTCATGCGCATAAAGGTCAGAAGGATGGCGATCATCACGGACATGGGGACGGTAAATTCCAGAAATCTGGGAAGTGTATACACCACCAGGAGCCCCACCGAGAGGATACCGGCATTGTAGTTCACCACCATATTGGTAATCTCCGGTATCCGTGTCATTAAAAAGACAAAGGTCAGAAAAAACAGGCTGCCGGCAAAGGGAGACAAAAGTTCCCTGAAAATATATCTGTTGATGATCTTGTTCATTACCTGGGAAAATATAAGTTAGACGGCCAATAGTCAAGATTTGATACAAGATTACCGGTTTTCACAGACAAGTTTTCATGATAGTAAAGGGGGATGAAATGTGTGATTGTTGCCGGCGGAGACCTGGACCCTACAGATAGGATGAGAGACCTGATCAGGGCATCGGACCTGATTGTCTGCGCCGACGGCGGTGCCGGGCATTTGCGGGCCTTAAATATTTTGCCCCATGTTCTGGTGGGTGATCTGGATTCCATTCAGGATGAGGACCGGTGCTTTTTCGAGAAAAACCAGGTCGAAATTCTGTCTTTTCCGTCACGAAAAAATTTTACCGATTCCGAACTCTGTGTATCCTGGGCCATTGATCACCATGCCACAGACATCACATTCCTGGGCGTCACGGGCACACGTCTGGATCATACCCTGGCCAATATTTTTTTGTTGCGCAGGCTTGCCCGGGAAGACATCCCGGCCAGGATCATCAATAAACACAATGAAATTCACATGGTCACCGATCATATAAACCTTGCAGGCCGGGCCGGGGATTTTTTATCCCTGGTTCCCGTTACAACACGCGTCACCGGGGTGACGCTGGAGGGACTTGAATATCCCCTGGTCAACGCAACCCTGGAAATGGGATCTTCCCTGGGCATCAGCAATGTGTTTAGGGCAGACACGGCATCAATCTCTATTGGGGACGGAATCCTGATCGTGACAAAATCAAGGGATTGACGGCGGTGTAAAAAATCTTTACTCCTCTTGATGGTTTAGAATGCGCTGAAAATTATTTTTTTTCTTCCGTCGTTTCCGCTCCCTTTTCTCCCACTTCAGGTTCCGGGGCATTTACCAGGGTATGCTCTATGATGAACTCTTCCACCTTGTCGGCGTCGGTTGCGACAATGACATGGTCGATCTTGATCTCTTTGATAAACCCTTCCATATAGGGGTTTAACACATCCGCAAGCCGTTTGTTCTGCTGCTTGAGGCTGTCAAAGTCCTTGACATCGTCAAACACAAGAGAACTTAAAAAGATAATGGCCGCCTCCCGAGCCCGGGGATGAATGGGGGGAACCTCCTGGCCGGGCATCAACTCCTTGAGCACCAGACTCATGTTCAGGCAGAGGTATCGGTCCTTGTCATTGGATCTGTTCTTGTTCAAATTAACAGCCACAGGCCCCATGGGCACGACGAGTGCCAGATCCTCTTCAGTGGGCTTCGCATTTTTGGCTTTTGTCCGTTTCCATAAGATACTGCGCCCGGCTTCGTCCTTAAAATGCATGAGGGATTCGGTGAGTTCAACAATATCAAAAAAATCGGTGCTGTTTTTCTCCCAGATCTCTTCAACATCTGATTCAGTGACCGTAAAAATCATCTGGTCTTTATCAATATGCCAGGTTCCTTTTGCACCTCCCTTGGCCTTGACGATCTTTGAGGTCGCATCCGCAATCCTTACCGAAGAGCTCCATTCCCCCAGAGGACTGGTGATCAATAGAATATAGGCCCGGTTTCTGAGTTGGGTCCAGTTGCCCACTGCAAATTCATTTTGTTTTTTTTCCTCTTTTCCGCACCCCCCAAGAAAACCCGAAAAAGAAATACCCATGAAGAACAGAACGAGGCAAACAGCAAATTTTTTCATGATGGAATCCTGACAAATTGAGTTTAAAACAAATTTGGGTCAAACCAAATTTAATTCTAACCAAATCCTATTCAAATTGTGGCTCCGACGGTACCATGACACATGGTCTTGGTCAAGCCGGGTTGCCTGAAAATTCGCACTATTATATTTTGTTCATTCGGGATATAAAGACCAGAACTTTAATAACTGAAGAGGCATCATGCTCATCAATACATTTTTACATATCCCGGGTATCGGGCCGGCAACGGAAAAAAAAATATGGAACTCCAATGTCCTTTCCTGGAAGGATGAAAAGCTTTTTTCATCCCTGAGCCTATCAAATTCCAGGAAAGCGGATATAGCGACGTTTGCCCAAGAATCAACCCGGCACCTTGAAACCTGCAACCCCGGTTTCTTTGAGGCTCTGCTCCCTTCCAATCAGCATTTCAGGTTATTCCCGGAATTCCGGCACACCTGTGCCTACCTGGATATCGAGACAAACGGGCTTGCCTGTGGGTCATCCATCACCACCATTGCCCTCTACAACGGCAAAGACATTCATTATTTTGTCCGGGAAAAAAATCTACCGGCATTTTTAGAGGAAATTCAAAAATACAGCGTCCTTATCACCTACAACGGCAGGAGTTTTGATATCCCGTTTATTGAAGACTATTTTAATATCAACCTGCCCCACTCCCAGATTGATTTGCGCTATATCCTCCACCACCTCGGGTACAAAGGGGGCCTGAAAAATTGTGAGCAGGCTTTGGGAATTGACCGGAAAGAGCTGGAGGGTGTTGATGGATACTTTGCCGTGCTGTTATGGAACGAATACAGGCGCAACAAGAATCAGCGAGCGCTTGAAACACTTCTGGCATATAATATTGAAGATGTGATTAATCTTGAAGCCCTGATGATCAAGGCCTACAATTTAAATATATGCAACACCCCTTTTAAAGGGTCGCACAAAATAAAAGAACCGCCAAAGCCGAAAAATCCTTTAAAGGCGGATATGAAAACCATTGAACGTCTGAAACGCCGATACGGTTAAAAAGTGAGGGTGTGGTTAAAAAAAAGACAGGGGTTAAAGGAGAAGGTGTTTAAGCAAGTTAAACACCTTCTCCTTAAAAAAAGCAAATGTTAATCTCCGCAGGAACCACCGGAACCGCAGCTTCCGCATCCGGATTGCCCCAGGTCCATATTCGAGTCAAGATGGAATCCCATCCCGGTAAAATCAACTTTTATTGTTTCAGCTTTTTCCATAAACTCTTTGTCAACAACAAATTTCAAGCCTTTAACGTCAAAAGAATCGTCCGTATCTTTTGGCTCATCCAGAGCCATGGCAAGAGAAGGACCACCTCAGCCGCCTGAATTGAGGAAAATCCGGATAGGGGTAGGTTCCTTTCCCTGGAAATAATCCTCGATCTGCGTTTTTGCAGGATCTGTCAAATCAATCATTGGTTAACTCTCCTTATTCATTTATTTTTTTCAGGTATGTTGGGCCTGAATATTTTAATTTTAACCATGACCCTTGTGCATGTCAATATCAGGGGGTCTGTTTTTTCTTTATTTGAGTTGGTTTTTATTGATCGGAGTACGCCAACACACTGTACAAAGGGGGGTAAAAATTGTAAGCTGGCCAAATCTGTTTTTAAATCGTGACAAAAAAGTAAAAGGACTGGCTATGAAAATACTGGTTACCGGCGGTGCAGGATATATCGGCAGCCACACCTGCGTTGAGCTGTTAAATGAAGATTATGATGTCGTTGTTCTGGACAACCTTTCAAACTCCTGTGAAGAATCCTTAAACCGGGTCCAGGGCATTACCGGGAAACCCCTTGAATTCCACAGGGCCGACCTCATGGACAAATCAGCCATCAAGACCGTTTTCAGCCGCCATAGGATTGATGCGGTCATTCATTTTGCCGGGTTAAAGGCCGTAGGCGAATCCGTGTCCATCCCGCTTAAATATTTTCATAACAATATTACCGGAACCCTGAATCTTTTGGAGGTCATGGATGAATTCAAGGTGAAAAATATCGTGTTTTCATCCTCGGCCACCGTATACGGGGACCCGGCATCCCTTCCCATAACCGAAGACTTTCCCCTGTCCGCCACCAACCCCTACGGCCGCACAAAACTGATGATAGAGGAAATCCTTCAAGACCTGTACCGATCGGACAACCAGTGGAACATTGCGCTTTTAAGATACTTCAACCCGGTGGGTGCTCACGAGAGCGGCCGGATAGGAGAAGACCCCTTCGGCATCCCCAATAATCTTGTGCCCTATATCTCCCAGGTGGCGGTGGGTTTCCTGCCCCAACTCAATGTGTTCGGCAACGATTATGATACCCCGGACGGCACCGGTGTGCGGGACTTTATCCATGTCGTGGACCTGGCTCTGGGCCACATCAAGACCCTGCCCAAACTCTTTTCCAACCCGGGTGTGGTGATTTACAACCTTGGAACGGGCCGGGGATTTTCCGTAGTTGAAATGATCCGGGGATTTGAAACGGCCTCCGGAAAGAAAGTTCCCTATACCATCGCAGACAGACGACCCGGTGACATCGGTGCCTGCTGGGCAGATCCGGGCCTGGCAAAAACGGAACTGGGCTGGGAAGCCGTCAAAACACTTGAGGACATGTGCAAAGACACCTGGAAGTGGCAATCAAAGAACCCAAACGGATATCGCGACAATCAGGGGGAAAGCTAAGATGGGTGATCTTGTCACCGACCTGAAAATAAACCTGAAAAAAAGCATCAAAACAGGGAATCTTGACCAGGCAAAACTTGTTTTAACCCAGCTCATTTCCCTGCCCGAACCGGACAACCGGGAAGTGATCCAGACGCTTGCCCTGGCACCGGACAAACCGGCTTTTGAACTTTTGTCTTTTTTAGCCACCTCAGAAAATAAAGACCCTGAAATTTATCCCCGGCTGATCCAGCTCATCGTTGACCGGGCCCACCTCAAGTTTAATTTTGTTTCAATTTTACTCGACACAGGCGACCGGGAGGCCGTCATCCATGCCGTCCCCCTCCTTGGTCATATTCTGTCCAATGAAACAGACCGGGCACTTTTAGGCCGGATCATCCGAACCGCAGGAAAACTCAAAATCGATCCTCTGACCCGTAATATTGCGGAATTTATCTTTTACGACGACAATGACCTCAAGGCTGAAGCCGTTAAAGCCCTTGAACGGATCGGATCTTCCCGGGCATACGAGATGCTTGACCAGGCCTCAAAAACTGAAAAATGCGACCCGGATATTTTAGATGCCCTTGAGTTCCTTGACGGAAAAAATTCCGCCCCCAGGACCCCCTCGCCCGAACAGACCATGGATACCGACGACTATCCGGATGACCTCAAATCTCTCACATCCGCCGACATCAATAAAAGATTTGCCTCTTTTCTCTTTTTTTCCCAAAAAGGACCGGAAGTATCCCTTGCCCTGTTAAAACACCTGAAAACCGGGAACCATGACCTCATCGTTAATATTTTGCGCATCATTACCCGGACCATTCCCCTGGGGGCGGTCAATGAGCTGTTTTCCCTTATCAATCAAAAAAAAATCGACAACACCATCAAGTTTGCAGCGTACAATGCCCTGGAGGCCTTCCCGAATCTTGAATCCGCAGCTTCCGTTGTCCAGGGACTTTTGGAACCCGCATATTTTGTCCGACTGGCAGCCGTTAAAACCCTGGACAAGAACCTGTCTGATTTTGTCTGTGCCGAGATCAAAAACAAGATAGAATCCGGCACAAAAAAAGGGGAAGTACTGGCCCAGACCATTTTAGATGCCAAGGCAAAACACCTGATTGACTACCTCATGATTTCAGATGCCTTTTCCTATATCACCTCCAACTATCTTGCCGGACCTGCCCCCATACCGGTCCTGGACACCTTTATCGAAATTCTTGAAAACAGGAACCTCAGATCAACGGCCGGGAAATATAAGGGGTTGAGGAAAGAAAAAACCGCCCAAAGAAAAAAGGTCATCGTCCTCATCAGTTCTTCTGAATCAATTTTAAATACCTACAGCAAACTGGTGGTTGGGTGCGGATTTTCATGCCTGACTTTCCGGCACTCCCAGGAAGCATTTGAGGCCATTGTCTCACAAAAACCCTGTGCCGTTATCTGCGATCTTTTTTTGAACGACATCACCGGGATAGATCTGGCCGTTGAAGTTCGGGAGCTCTACCCCAAAGAAGAGGTCCCCATCCTCCTTTCCTGCCTGCAAAAAGATCTGGACAAGTCCCTGATTCAAAAAGAAATGGACAGGGCCGGTGTGACAGCCCTGTGCGAATTCCCGGCCACACCCAACCAGATTAAATCCCTGGTAAAATCCAAAGCCACCCCCCCGGCAAAACAGGGACCTCTCCTGTGAATGCCGACCGTCCCATTGCCCTGGGAGCAAGGTTAAAACAATATCCCTTAATTCAAACCCTTGGGTTTAAACCCGATTTCAGGGACTATTCCGTGCAGGAACAAAAATTAATCCTGGCAGCCGAAAAAATCTATTACCCCACGGCATTTTATGCAGACCTTTTTAACGCCATGGGAAAAGAGACCTTCCCCAGTTTCCACACCTATAAATTCGCCCTGGACAAAATCAGACAGACGGCCGTGTTTGATATCCTGGGCATCCCCCATCCTGCAACCAAAATATTTTATGGAAAGCAGCAGAAGCAAAAAATTCCGGAGTTTTTCACGTTTCCATTTGTGGCCAAAAAACCCAGGGGCTCTTCCCAGGGCAAGGGTGTTTTTCTGATCCAAAACCCGAAAGACCTGTCCGATTACCTCAGAGACAAAGGCCCGGCATATATTCAGGAATATCTTCCCATTGACCGGGATATGCGCATTGTCATCATCGGAAAAAAAATACGGCTTGCCTATTGGCGGATATCGCCTCCGGATGATTTCAGGAGCAACCTTTCCCAGGGAGGCAGGATCAGCTTTGATCCATTGCCGCAAAAGGCCCTTGACCTTGCCCTTTTCACCGCTTCAAAATGTGGATGGGACGATGTGGGAATCGATATTGTCGAGCAGGACAAGCAATTTTATGTTCTCGAGGGCAATATGAAATACGGGACCAAGGGATTCTGCAAAGCCGGGATCAACTACAAAGAAATGCTGTCACACCTGATCCTGAGTAAAGAAATTTAAGATTTACAGGAAACCGGCTTCCAGTTCATCTTTTTTCCACTCGTCAAGATAGTCTGTAACCACTGCATGTTTTGATGAACCCGTGGGTTTCAACAATGTGTAGCCAAGCCCCTCAATTCGTTTTTCAAGCCCGTTAAAAAACGCATCTTCAACCTGTTCTTTATCGATCTGTTTGTCCCGGTTTTCAGCCTCTTTTTTGGCCTCATCCAGGACTACCCCTGTCAAATGGCCCTCTGGAACAAAAAGTTCACACTCACACCGGTTCCACTCTTCCGGGAAATTGTTGATTTTCCATTCACTCAATTCGCTGGGACGTAATATGGATTTATTGCCTGGATTAAAAGGTGATTTGACGATCTTCATCTTCTGCCTGTCAAACTGCATCAACTCTTTTAAAAGTGCTTTCACGTCATTTGAAAAAAGCCACTCTTCCGGTTCCAGCAGGACAGGAGGAAATTCCATGCTGGTCAGGGCATATTGATACGGGCCTTTTTCCTTCCAGAAAGACTTAAACTCCTTTGTATCCATCAATATCGCCCGTTCCACCGGTCCAGCATTCATCATAAAATTCCCCTGTTTTATCTGCCTTTTATCAACTTGATTTAGACAAACCCCTGATTCAGATTTAGTACCCGTTTTTTTTAAATAAATCAACTATGGACAAGTGCAAAGGTGTGTTTATTCTTATCTTTTAATCCGGGGGAAAATTTTCCAGACCCAATCCGGGAACATTGTGGCAAACCAAAGATCCAAGGGAGATCCAATTGATGAGAATAAAAAAAGCAGGATTATTGTTATTGACGACTGCCCTGGCAATCCTGACCTCATGCGCAAGTATGAACCAGACCAAAATGGTTCCAGACAGCATGGTAACCGATTTAACTCCGGCATTTCAATCCGGGAATTTTGACTCAAAAGTGGATGGCCTGGTGGTTTTAGTGGATGCCTCTTCATCAATGGCCGAGACCTATGAAACCTATGTCAAATTTGACATTGCCAAAGCCTTTGTCCGGCGTATGAACCATACCATGCCGCCGATTTCAGCCGTATCCGGGCTGAGAACCTTTGGTCACGACCAGACCCTGTCCCGGGAAAGCACACGGCTGTTTTACGGCATGGCACCCTACAACCGCCTGGAAATGGACGCGAGCCTGGCTGCCGTCACCCCTGCCGGGGGTCCCAGTCCCATGACGGTTGCCATAAACCAAGTTGCCCAGGACCTGGAAGATATCAGCGGCAATAAAGCCCTGATCATCATCAGCGACGGTAAGGACATGACTGCCCAGCCCCTTGCGGCTGCCCAGAATCTACAGGACATGATGGGGGACACGCTTTGCATCTACACGGTCGTGGTGGGAGATGATGAACAAGGAAAACTTTTGATGCAGGATATCGCCCGGGTTTCTCCCTGTGGATTTATGGCCATGGCCCAGGACATCAGCTCAGCCGGTCCCATGGTTGACTATGTTTCCGACGTTTTCCTGACAAAAATCGAACGAACCGCCCTGGCTCCCGAGCCTAAAGCAGAGCCGAAAACAGAACTGGCAATAGAACCTGAGCCAATCCCGGAAGAAACCGGACTTGGATACCATAAGCCGGAACCCCTGCTCACAGATCTTGGAACTATCCACTTTGCCTTTGACCGTGCAGATCTTACTGCAGAGGGTAAAAACGCTCTGGACCAGCATATCCAGGCCCTGACAGACAACCCGGATGTCCGGGTCGTTATCGGAGGACACACCTCTGCCATGGGAGCAGACGACTATAACCAGATGCTCAGTGAGAAAAGAGCAGCCACGGTAAAGGACTACCTGATTCATAAGGGAAACATCCCTGCCCAGAGGTTGACCACCATCGGATATGGCGAGACAAAACCTGCCATGCCTGAGGCCAGCCCGAGAAAAATTAACTCCAAGGAAGCCCGGGCAAACATGCGGGTAGTTTTTGAGGTGATCCCAGAATAAGAAAACCCACAGCCACGGATATCCCGGGCATATTTTTTATGAATGGACGTGGATTTATGGTGGCATTCATTATAAGGGTATGATATACACACGTGGTGTTGGCATAGGTTCAACACCACGTGTCAATTCTTGCGGAAGTGCGCGGCTCACTGGTGGGGCCCTCGGACTTCAAATCCGATGTGCCGGGCTAAGACCCTGGCGGGTGGGTTCGATTCCCATGCACTTCCGCCAAATAACAAAAGTAGCCACTGGCAATGGCTTTAAGAAAATTACGGGTGCTTAAAAATTCACAGGGCCTGGACAATTTAGAACCACTCCTTCCAATAGTGACGTAGCATGAACCGACGTAAGTTTTTATCACTTCTATAAAATTACCGTTTTTAACAAAATCAGAATCACATCGTTGCCTTTAATTTTCCGAAGGCAGTCATCTCCTCCAGGCATCGTCCTGGGATGACACCCATTCCATAGAAAATCTCAAGAATAAATGCACAGAGTATGGCCTAGGCAGTTTCTTTTTCAACGCTCGCCAGGCCCAGGTTGACCAATTGATGACAGATGAGCCCGGCAACATCTTTTTGACGACCCATTGAACCGCCGCCACAGGATCAAGGAAAAATCTGCGCGTTTTTTTTCGCGGTGTAAAAAAAACGCCCCAGGCAGACTGAAATAAAATACCCACTTCCATCCACCACCGTAATGCTTGCCGGGGGGACAGATCCAAAACACCTGCTGCTGTCGGGAAGATAAATCAGGAAATGGATGTGGGTTGCGGGATTTAAGTGTTGACTTGAAACGGGTTTTTCCCCACTATGGATCGAATGAACAAACAGGAAGAATTATGAAAACAAGCGTCCAATATAAATTTTGCCCCCTGTGCGGGGGCGATTTTGTAAAGAAAAGACTGGTGCATGACGAACCTGAAAGGCTGGTGTGCAAGGTCTGTGAATTTATTTTTTATCTTGATCCCAAACTTGTGGCCTGCACCATTGCGGAAACCAACAACGGGATCGTGCTTCAGCAGCGGAATAAATCGCCCAAAAAAGGCCAATGGGTGCTTCCGGGAGGGTTTGTTGACCGGGGAGAAACCCTTGAGTCGGCGGCAAAACGTGAATTCTTTGAGGAAACGGGGCTGCACGTAAAGATCAATTGTCTGCTCGGCACCTACTCCTATCCTGGTGAGGCAAATATCATCATCGTATACCAGGGAGAAATAACCGGGGGGACGATTCGAGCCTGCCATGAATCAATGGCCATTGATGAATTTAAAAAAAGCCGGATCCCCTGGGATCAGCTCGCCTTTGATACGACAAAAAAGGCGTTGAAAAAATATATGGAACGAGAAAACTTCTCCGGTTCCGGTTGAGCCGGTTTCAATTGACCCGTTCCATTTTTTTGGGTAGACATTTTTCCTGGCGGCACGGGCAGAGTTTAAAAACCCGCATACAAACAATGTTATAAAAAAACAGTGTTGTTTGATATCACTCGACAATTTCCAGGATAACCCTTTTTTGTTCTTTTGCAGAGGCACAGGATAAAATCGTTCGCATGGCCTGGGCTGTCCTGCCTTTTTTTCCGATGACTTTCCCCAGGTCGTCTTTTGCAACCCGCAATTCCAGTACTAGAGTCTGCTGAGCCTTAATCTCCTGAACATCGACCTGATCCGGATTATCAACCAGTGCTTTAGCAATGTACCCAATCAACTCTTTCATAACCTGTTCTCCTTTTTGTCATTCCAATATGTAGAAGAAAATATAATATGAGCTACTGCAAGTATTGCTTTGTCGTTGAATCTTGTGGGAAATCACCCCCAGAGAAGTTTCAAAAATAGAATATCACAGCGTTTAAAAATCTCAAGCATTATTTATCATTTTATTTACAGGCATTTACCGGAATTTTATCCATTTTGCTTGACATAAAATACAAATTCATTATTTTAGAACACAAATTTGAATGATGGAATATTTTATTTTGATACCCGATAAACTATTCTTTTTAGACTAGGGTGGAAAGGAAAAATGCAGTGGTCATAGAAAACACAATATCTGGTGCTGAACGAAAAATGCTGTCAGATGCGGGATATGCAGATCCGGCGATCAACTATTATCTCGAAAAAAAATATATGGGTCATATTGAAAATGCCGACCAGGTTGCGGAAAAAATCGGCTCCTGCGGGGACACCATGAAAGTGTACCTTAAGATTGACGATACCGGAATCATCCAGGATGTCCGGTATGAAATCACTGGGTGTGCCGGGGCCATCTCTGCTGCAATGGCGGCAGTGGATCTGGTCAAGGGAAAATCGATTGATGAGGCATTAATTCTCAATGACGGGGATGTTTTCAAGGTCCTTGGGAATATCCCGGAAAAAAAACACCACTGCATTCAGCTGGCGGTTAAAACAATGCTCAAAGGTATTCAAGCGTATAAAGTCAAAAAAATCGCATAAAGGCGAATTCCCCTGGGATGGTTTGATTTATTTCAGGGGAAACTCATCAAGGAAACCATTATTCGCAACCCGGTTAAAATAACAATTTTCTGTCTTATTTTCCTCAGTATTTTTTCATTGGTCGGGTGCGGCACCTCTTCCCAATTTCACATAAAAGATCTTGCCAAGACCAATATTGATACGATCTCTGAAATTCATTTAAAACGGGTGACACAGCTTTTAATGGAATTGACTGAAAAGCTTTACAAAAAGAATCCCTGTGAACTGAAAAAGGTGAAGGGACAGACAATTGATTCCCGCCAAAACCTTATCTTCATGTGCCCGAACACCCGAAAACATGAGGAGATTGACTTCAAAGACGGAACAGATGCCGTTTTGCTGGGATTTGAACCTGAGTTCAAGGGGGACCGGGTCTTTGCCCTGATGTACGGGCTGTACACCATGATTCTTCAATCTTATAACAACAAATGCGAACTCTTTATTTTAGACTACCTGAGCGAACAAAACCTGTACAATTCAGCCCGGAATATTGAAATCTTTGTCTGGCAGCTCAAAACCAGGAAAAGCCTTGACGGCCGGTTATTGATTCTCACCAATAGTTTTAACAATGGGGCGGAAAATCTCAGCTATGAACGCATTTTCGGAAAACTGATTTCGCTTCAGGACACCCTGGCAAATATTGTCGCCCATCGAACCGGCAGGGTCATCAAAGAGGTGGTCCAGATAGCAGGCATGGCATTTTTACCCATCGGGATATAAATCATCAAATAGATGGGTCTCAGGGAGTCAGCCCCTTTTTAAACCGCACCAGTTGGCTCTCATAATAATCGCGTTTGTCCGTTGAAATCTCCAGGGCTTCCCGGGCCGCCCGGACCGCCGCCCCTGTCTCGTTGTTGACAAACAGGGCTTCGGCATAGGTATCCAGGACAAAGGCTTCTCTCTTCTGCTCCAGAGCCTTCAGGGCTGTCGCCAATGCTTTTTTCCTATTCCGAAAGACCGGGTCCGGACAGGTTGCAAACAGCCAGGACAGATTGTTCAGTGCATGGACATTCTCAGGGTCCACCCGGAGAACATTTTCATAGGAATCAATGGCTTCCTGATACTTTTCTTTGCTATAATAATAATCCCCCACAAGTACGTAGAGATCAGAATTTTCAGGCGCAACCTCCATTTGCCGGAACAGGATTTTCCCGGCAATAAAATTATTGAATGCCTCCCCGGCCCTGCCGTAATTAATGAAATAGCCCATGCCCACGACGAGCGTGACCAGCAAAAAATACACCACCATCATTTTTTTAACCCGGGAGTGATGGGCCTCTATCAGGGCAGGATCCTCCCGACACACCTCTAAAAACCGTATTCTCTGGCCGATGCTGAAATGGTGCCAATTCGGTTTATCCATGGATTGGCGGGAAAAGGATGCAATCTTGTAGAAGGTTGAAATCAGAGGAGATGGGTCGGTGCTGAACCGGTACACGTGAAGATCTGCCTGGCGTTCAAAATTTCTCATGAAAAATCCAAACACAAACCTGAAATAGATCACAAAGAATCCAATCAAAGTGGCACTGATGAGGATGGGATGAACCGTTCCCCTTTCAACACCCATGAGTGAAAAAAACGTGTACGCAGGTTCCAATATGTACAGCAGCATCATAATGGGTTCAAAAAAAACAAAGTTACAGGCAATAAACCCGGCAAAAAAGGCCAGATAAAACACCATATGATACTTCTGGACATGGCCGATTTCATGCAGGATCACCGCATCCAGTTCTTCCGGGTCCAATGCATTGAGCAGGGCGGGCGTGACAAGAATATACCGGAACCGGCCCACAAGGCCCATCACCCCGGCCGTGATCATGGTGCCGCCGAACAGGTCCCACCGCAATACGTCCGAATATTTCAGCCCTGCCCTTTGACAGACCGCTTCAATCCGCCTCCTTGCCTGGCCCGGTTCCAGGGGCCTGCAATTCCAGAGTCGCCGGATAAACACCGGTCCGAAAACGGCAATCCCCACGAGGAACAGGGCAATATAGGAAATCTCACCGGCCGGGGACTGCATGAACGCCTTGAAAGGGGGCCAGGGCAGAAGTCCGATCATATCCGCAACCATGGACAAACAGAACCAGGGCAACAACGCCGGCAGGGAAAAAGAGATATTGGACAGGATATAATTCTTTTTGGTCACCTCGCCGGCAAAATATCTTTTCTGGACCCCATAGGCGACATTCCAGATAAAGATCAGGTAAACGAGAAACAATCCCAGAAAGACAAGGGCCTCAAATGTGGGGAAAATGTCAAAAAACCGGTTACCGGCGAACACAAGGGGCAGCTTAAAGGCGTAGACATTGACGGCAAAAATCATCAGGGCCAGGATGGACAGGCGCGAAATCATATTGTTGATGGGTTGATCCATGCCGGCATAAGGATTTTGCGTGGCTTTTTTTTCAAGCCGATTAAACAGGAGTTTGCAGACCAGCATAAATATACTGGTGAGTATCAGACCGTTAAAGAGCGAGGCCTGAAGGTCAAATCCTTTCCCGGCCTCAAACAATTCGGATGTGGTGTATATGACCAGAGCGATGAGAAAATAAAACAAATTGGAAAACATACCCAAATCCCTTGAAAAACATCAGTCCTTAAAAAATACAGAGCCCCTGAAAACCAGAAGGCACCTAAAAAAACACAAAGTTCTTAAATTACAGCAACCCTCCAAAAACCACACGATATGGACAGACCATAAGCATTCAAGCGGGAAATACTACCCGATAAGGTTTGTTTTTACAATGGAAGAATGAGAGTCAGGCAGGAGTGATATAGGTCAGATATCTGAACACAAGCCAAAAATGGCAGGCACTCCCCAGCATCACAAAGACGTGCCATATCTCGTGGAAGCCAAGCACGCCTGGAAACGGGTTCGGTTTTTTCAGGGTATAAACAATGGCGCCGCCGCTGTAAAAGACTCCACCGAGGGCCAGCCAGAAAAGGCAAACCGGTTCCAGGGTTTTGACCAGGGGGTAAATAGCCACCACGCACAGCCAGCCCATGACCAGAAAAATGGTGGTGGAAATCCATCTGGGGACATTCATGGCAAAAATTTTGATTCCAACGCCAATGGCGGCAATGCCCCATACGGTGCCGAATATACTCCATCCCCAGGGCCCCCGAAGCGGCACCAGGCAGATAGGAGTATAAGATCCGGCAATGAGCATGAAAATCATGATGTGATCAATCCTGCGAAAAACCAGCAATGCATCCTCGGATATTTTCAACCCGTGGTAGAGAAAACTGGCCGTATACATCAAAATCATTGTGGTACCGAATACGGCAAAAGAAACCACATGCCAGGCATCCCCCCTTATTGCGGCAAATACCACCAAGAGGGTCAGCCCGACAACAGAGGCAAGGGCTCCGGCCATATGAGTAAGGGCATTTACCGGCTCCCTGAATATTTTGGCACAGGACAACATGAGGGCACCATAAACCCTATTGACTTGAATACACATGTTTTTTTTACTTGTTACATTTCTTTTACCCTGGTCGGCCCGTAAAATAATTTCCTCTGTCCATAAAGTTCTTGAAAAAACCGGCTGATATGCTAATAGTTGCAAATGGCTTAAAGATTTATGTCAATTAAAACAGGGAGTAGTTTCAAAGAAATTATTCCAAATCAATTAATCTTACTTAACGGAGGTGGGTATCAATGAAGTTGTTTAAAGTATTGGCGGTTAGCATTACCATCCTTGCCATGGCCACATTTTCCATGGCCGGCACACTTGAAGATGTAAAAGCCAAAGGATTTGTCCAGGTCGGCGTCAACGGCAGCCTTTTCGGTTTTGGCAAGGCCAATGACAAGGGTGTATGGCAAGGGCTTGATGTGGACTGCGCAAGAGCGGTTTCTGTTGCTGTTTTCGGCAGCCCCGACAAAATAAAATTCACTCCCCTGACGGCAAAAACACGGTTTACCGCTTTGCAGTCAGGAGAAATTGACGTCCTTTTCAGAAACGCCACCCAGACCCTGAGCCGGGACTCGGCCCTTGGCCTTGATTTTGCCGTGGTCAACTACTATGACGGCCAGGGATTTCTTATCCCGAAAAACCTGGGAGTCACAAGTGCCAAAGAACTTGACGGTGCAACCGTCTGTGTTCTCCCCGGAACCACAACCGAACAGAACGTGGCTGACTATTTTAGAAGCAATGGATTAAAAATGAATCCGGTTGTTATTGAAAACACGGCAGAGCTTGCCAAGGCCTTTTTTGCCGGTCGCTGTGACTGCCTGACCTCAGATGCATCCCAGCTTGCCGGAACCCGGGCCGTGGCTCCGAATCCCGGTGACTACATGATCCTCCCGGACATTATCTCAAAAGAACCCCTGGCTCCTGCTGTGCGACACGGAGACAACAAGTGGAAAGACATTGTCAACTATTCCGTTCTTGCCCTGATCAATGCCGAAGAACTGGGTATCACCTCTAAAAATGTTGACGAGATGCTTGCGAGCAAAAACCCGAAAATCATGAGATTTTTAGGGGTTACCGAAGGAAATGGAAAGGCCCTGGGTCTTGATGAGAAATTTGCCTATAATATCGTTAAGATGGTGGGTAATTACGGCGAAGTTTTTGAAAGAAACGTGGGTGTCAACACCTCTCTGGGTATTGAAAGAGGCCTTAACGCATTGTGGACAGACGGCGGTCTGATGTATTCACCTCCGTTTAAATAGAGTAAAACCCAATCATTGGTTATGGTGCAATTGTATTGCACCATAACCAGATTTTTTAAGCACTATTGAAACATTTTGTTAAACAGGGTTTGAAAAGGCATCATGACAAAAGCGATTCAACATAAACGTTCTGAAAATATCTCCTTCTGGTATGATCCTGATAAACGATCCATCCTTTATCAAATTGGGGCAGCCTGTCTGTTTGTATTTGTGGCATGGTACCTGGTGTCCAACACCATGACCAACCTGGAAAGGCAATCCATTGCCACGGGGTTTGGATTCCTGAACAATGAGGCTGCCTTTGAAATCGGCGAATCCCTGATCGAGTACTCAGCAGCAGACCGGTATGCAAGAGCCCTGTGGGTCGGGTTTTTAAACACCCTGCTGGTATCATTCATCGGTGTCATCCTCACGGTGATTCTGGGAACCTTTCTCGGGATCGCCCGGCTGTCAAAAAACTGGTTGATCAATAAATGTGCCGCAGGATACATTGAATTGTTCCAGGATATCCCGGTCCTGTTACAGCTTTTTTTCTGGTATGCCTTTTTTTATGAGATGCTGCCGTCTCCAAGGGCTGCCCTGAGTCCGTTCAATGGGCTGTTTTTATGCAACCGGGGATTGATCTTCGGAATTCCCCAGGCAGATCCAATTTATAAGGTGATGGGCGCTGCCCTTATTATTGCCGTCATACTGATCTTTTTTATCAAAAAATGGGCAAAGAAGAGACAAAATCTCACGGGCCAGGCCTTTCCAGTGGTTCCCGTCTCCATATCCCTGATCATCGGGCTTCCCCTGCTGTGCTGGCTGGCGGGCGGGATGCCGACTGAAATGAATGTCCCCGTACTAAAAGGATTTAACTTTAAAGGGGGCCTGTCCATCAGCCCTGAGTTTGCCGCCCTTCTGCTCGGGCTTGTCCTGTATACGGCCGCCTTTGTGGCCGAAGTGGTCCGGGCCGGAATCCAGTCGGTTTCAAAGGGCCAGACAGAGGCGGCCATGGCTGTCGGGTTAAAACCGGGCCAGGTGCTGAACCTCATCATTCTGCCCCAGGCCCTGCGGGTGATCATTCCCCCGTTGACCAGCCAGATGCTCAATTTAACCAAAAACAGCTCCCTTGCCGTTGCCATTGGGTACCCGGATTTCGTGTCCGTGGCCGGAACTGCCATCAACCAGACCGGCCAGGCCATCGAGGGTGTTCTGCTCATCATGATCGTCTACCTTATTTTCAGTCTGTCCACCTCTGCCTTTATGAACTGGTACAACACAAAAATGGCAATTGTGGAAAGATGATGCCGGTGGAACAGGATTTTATGGAATCAGACAAAATAAAAGAAACCGTGGTAAAACCGCCGATCACCAGTGGCGGCATCATCGGATGGATCAGGGCGAATCTGTTTTCCAGTCCCTTGAATGCGATCCTGACCCTTGTTGTGATCGGCATCCTATGGTTTTCGATCCTTCCGTTTTTAAAATGGGCCCTCATTGACAGTTGCTGGCTTCCCAATGCCGACTGCAGAGGAAGCAACGGTGCGTGCTGGTCCATCATTTCCAGCAACTATAAAATTATTCTGTTCGGATTTTATCCCCAGGATATCCTGTGGCGCCCTACCATTGCCATTTTCACCCTGATCTCCCTGCTGGTGATCAGCCGGAACCGGAATTTCTGGAATGCCTATCTGGGATATGCATGGATTGCCGGACTTGTGGTGATGGGGGTATTGCTCAAAGGCGGACTCTTTGGACTTGAAATTGTTGATATTGAAAAATGGGGCGGGATTATTCTCACCCTGCTGCTGTCTGTCTTTGGATTAACCGCAGCCTATCCTTTAGGCATTATCCTGGCCCTGGGACGGCAGTCCAAAATGCCGGTGATTAAAACCTTTTGTGTATTTTATATTGAGCTGATCCGGGGTGTTCCCCTCATCAGCCTGCTGTTCATGTCTTCGGTGGTGTTTCCGCTCTTTTTGCCCGAAGGGGTTTCCATCAACGGGATACTGAGGGCCCAGGTGGCCATTATCATTTTTACGGCCGCCTATATTGCAGAAGTTGTAAGGGGGGGATTGCAGGGAATGAACAAGGGGCAGTTTGAAGCCGCCGATGCCATCGGGTTAAACTACGTCCAGACCATGCGGCTGATTATCCTTCCCCAGGCCTTAAAAATCGTCATACCGCCATCGGTCAGCGTATTGATTTCCGCGTTCAAGGACACCTCCCTGGTGGTAATCATCGGGCTGTATGATCTGTTGAAGACCACCCAATCCACACTATCTGATCCAAAATGGATGGGGTTTTCAGCAGAAGCCTATATCTTTATCGCATTGATTTATTTTATCTGCTGCTTTTTCATGTCCAA
Organism: uncultured Desulfobacula sp.; assembly: GCA_963674905.2. GTDB lineage: Bacteria > Desulfobacterota > Desulfobacteria > Desulfobacterales > Desulfobacteraceae > Desulfobacula. Next base: position 370,448 of record CAXXXR010000001.1, read on the forward strand.
TTACAGCAGAAAACTTGAACGGGAGCTGGATACCAGTTTGGAACAAATATGATTAACATCATTATTTTTAAGAAAGATTATTTATGAGCAACGAGAACGGTAAAAAAGTCGATATTTCCAGCGAAGCAACGGTCATCGAAATTATCAACATGCACAAGTGGTACGGTGATTTCCATGTGTTAAAGGATATCAACCTCAACGTCAAAAAACGGGAAAGAATCGTTGTGTGCGGGCCGTCCGGTTCCGGAAAGTCCACCCTTATCCGGTGCATCAACCGGCTGGAGGAACACCAGAAGGGACAGATCATTGTGGACGGCATCGAGCTGACCAAGGACCTTAAAAATATTGAAAAGGTAAGATCTGAAGTCGGCATGGTATTTCAGCATTTCAACCTGTTTCCCCATCTCACCATTCTTGAAAATTTAACCATCGGACCCATCTGGGTCAGGAAAACACCCAAGAAAGAGGCGGAAGAAACCGCCATGGTCTATCTTGAAAAAGTCCAGATTGCGGAGCAGGCTGCAAAATTTCCAGGTCAGTTGTCCGGTGGCCAGCAGCAGCGGGTGGCCATTGCCCGAAGCCTGTGCATGAAACCCAATATCATGCTCTTTGACGAGGCAACCTCAGCCCTGGACCCGGAAATGGTAAAAGAGGTCCTGGATGTCATGATCTCACTTGCCCAGGACGGAATGACCATGATCGTGGTCACCCATGAAATGGGATTTGCCAAAAGCGTTGCCCACCGGGTTATTTTTATGGATGAGGGTGAAATCATAGAGGAAAATGAACCTGAAGCATTTTTTAATCATCCCAAAAATGAGAGGACCAAACTCTTTCTCAGTCAGATTCTCCATTAGTTGACCATAAATTTTACGCATGGGGGGTTACAAAATCCAGTGATAAAAGCGGAAGAAATTTCCGCTTTTTAATTTTGGGTTCAGGTGAAATCTACAGGTTAATCACCCAAACTTCATCAATTTGATTAAATATCACACTTCTTTCTGTTAAATTCCTTTCATGCCAAAGCACAGGCATGGATTCACGGCGCTATAGCTTCCCAGGAACAATTTTTGCATTAATTTAGTGCCCGGTTACGGACTATCAAGTCAGATTGATATGAAATATAGGTATTGCACCGGAGAGCAATTGATGGGAAATATCGTAAAAGGAGACCTGATCCACCTGGCCCTGATCGGCCGGTTTGATGCCATTGTCCACGGCTGCAACTGCTTTTGCACCATGGGAGCTGGGATTGCAAGGCGCATCAGGGAAACCTTTCCCCAGGCATACCAGGCTGACCTTAAAACCGGAATGGGAGACAGGGAGAAACTGGGTGGTTACTCTCTGGCACATTTTAAAAAAAACGGCAATAATTTGACCATTATCAACGGATACACCCAGTATGATTTTTCAGGCCAGGGCGTGCTGGTGGATTATGCTGCCGTCAGAAAACTCTTTGCCGCCGTCAAAACCAATTTTCCAGGCAAACGAATCGGGTATCCAAAAATCGGTGCCGGTCTTGCAAAAGGGGACTGGGAAGTGATATCCTGGATCATTAACGAAGAATTGGAAGGTGAAGACCACACTCTGGTGGAGTATGACAACACCCAATAAGCAAGGGACGGAAAGGAAAACAATGATTAAGGTGGGCATTGCCGGGGCATCCGGCTATACAGGAGTAGAGCTTGTCAAACTGATTTCAAACCACCCCCAGGCCCGATTGTGTGCCGTCACATCAAACACCTACAGGGGCAAGGCTTTTACCGATATCTTCCCTTCAATGAGGGGGTTTGAAAATTTGATCTGTGAAGATCTGGACATCCAATCACTTGCCAAAAGAGTGGATGTAATGTTCCTGGCACTGCCCCACAAGGTATCCATGAACCATGTCCCCACCCTTCTGGAACATGGCATAAAGGTGGTTGACCTGTCTGCCGACTATCGGTTTACCCATGCCTCGGCCTATGAATCCGCATACCAGGTGCACACCTCAAAACATCTGTTAACCGACAGTGTCTATGGTCTCAGCGAAATTTACCGGGACCGGATACGGACAGCCAGTCTGGTAGGGAACCCGGGCTGCTATCCCACCAGTATTCTTTTGCCCCTGATCCCGCTGTTAAGACAAGGCTTGATTCAACCCCATGGAATTATTTCAGACTCAAAATCCGGTGTCAGTGGTGCCGGGCGCTCCCTGTCGCTCGCCACCCATTTTTGTGAGGTCAATGAATCCTTTTGCGCCTACAAGGTTGGTAACCACCGCCATTTACCTGAAATCAATGAAATTTTAAGTATCCATTCCGGCCAGGACATGTCCATCACCTTTGTGCCCCACCTCTTGCCCCTGACCCGGGGGATGCTGTCAACCATTTATGCCCGGGCAAATGAGGGTTGTGACGAAGACAAAATTCGAAAAGCCCTGTCTGACTCCTACGGGTCACAGCCTTTTGTCAGGCTTCTGGACAGGGGCATGTACCCAGCCATTTCCCATGTGCGGGGAACCAATTGCTGCGATATCGGGATTTATTTTGATGAGAAATCCCGGCAGATCATCATTGTTTCAGCCATTGATAACCTTTTAAAAGGGGCCGCAGGACAGGCCGTTCAAAACATGAATATCATGTTCGGCTTATCAGATGAAACCGGGCTGAATTCAGTCCAGGGGCACCTATAATGAAGTTTCTGCTTGACATATAAAAAATATCTAACTAAGAAGAGATAATATGAGAAAAAGAATTAAAATATGGTTTCATTCCGGGGCTACTTCCGATATCAGGGAATTTTCAATTCACAAGGCCGTATTAGGGATTGTTTTTTTTATCGCCCTTGCCGCCGTTACCGGAGCAACCTTTATCGGGGTCGACTACTTTCGACTGAAAAACATCTCATTTCATACCATTGCCTTAAACCGGACCATTATTGAACAGAACGATGAAATCAAAAGCCAGCGCGGCCAGATCCAGAGCTTTGCCGGTGAAATAGAAGTGTTGAAAAAACAGGTGGACAACCTGTCTAAATTTGAGGATAAGGTCAGGCTCATCGCAGACATTAAGCAGACCAGCGATTCAAGCGGCCTGATCGGTATCGGCTCCATCCCCAGTGATGAACTTGATCCGGATCTTCCCCTGGAGCAGAAGCATACCAACCTGATGCGTGAAATGCATCAGCAGGTGGGCCAGACAAACTTTGCCGCAAAAAAACAGGCCCTTGATTTCGAGGACCTGATCAAACTCCTGGAGACCAAACGCAATCTCCTGGCTTCCACCCCTTCCATCCGACCGGTTGACGGATGGGTTACCTCAAAATTTGGATATCGGACCTCTCCTTTTACCGGAAAAAAAGAATTTCATTCCGGTCTGGACATCTCAAATAAAAGCGGAACCAAAATTGTTGCCACGGCCAACGGCAGGGTGTCCTATGCTGCCGGGAAAATGTATATCGGCAATATGATTACCATTGATCATGGGTTTGGCCGGGTCACCAAGTACGGGCACCTGAAGAAAATCCTGGTCAAAACGGGTCAGGAAATCAAACGAGGGGATGTCATCGCCCTTCTCGGCAACACCGGAAGAAGTACCGGCCCCCATGTTCACTATGAAGTCAGGATCAATGGAACTCCTGTAAACCCGCTGAAATACATTCTGAACTAAGCCATACGATCGCAAGTCTTTGTTCTTTCCCCCAAAACAGAATTATTTGAATTTTTTGTTTTATTTTATTAAATTAATGCTTATATTTTTTATTTGAAATTTTGCGTCCTTATATTTTAACTATGTGTAGACGTTAACCAGTAGACTTAAACAGGCAAACTTTAAATGGTACTTAATTTTTTTACGCGGATCTTTGGATCGAGCAATGACAGGATTTTAAAAACACTTCAGCCCATGGTCGATCAGATCAATTTGCTGGAACCTGAGATGCAGGCCCTGACCGATGTGCAGATGCCCCAAAAAACCGTGGAGTTCAAAGATCGTATTAAAAACGGGGAATCCCTGGATGACCTCCTGCCGGCCGCCTTTGCCCTTGTGAGGGAAGCCTCGGTCAGGGTGCTCAAGATGCGCCATTTTGACGTCCAGCTCATCGGCGGCATTGCCCTTCACAACGGGACCATTGCTGAAATGAAAACTGGTGAGGGAAAGACCTTGATGTCCACCCTTCCCGCCTATCTGAATGCCCTGTCTGGAAAAGGAGTTCACATTGTTACGGTGAATGATTACCTGGCCAAACGAGATGCCGAGTGGATGGCACAAATCTATAATTTTCTAGGACTGAGCGTCGGTGCCATCCTCCATGACATTACGGACCAGGAGAGAAAAACTGCCTACAGCGCCGACATCACCTATGGCACAAATAATGAGTTCGGTTTTGATTATCTCAGGGACAACATGAAATTCGACAAAGAATCCCTGGCCCAGAAAGAACTCAATTTTGCCATTGTGGATGAGGTGGACTCTATTCTCATTGACGAGGCCAGGACCCCGTTGATCATCTCAGGACCGGGTGAAAAATCCACCCATTTCTATACCCAGGTCAACACCATCATCCCGGCCTTTAAACAAGATATTGACTACACCCTGGATGAAGAATCCAAGAGTGTGTCCCTGACTGAGGAGGGAATAGCCAGGGGTGAAGATTTCCTCAAAGTTGACAATCTCTATGATCCGGCCAACATAGAACTTCTCCACCACCTGAACCAGGCCCTGAAAGCCCACACCCTTTTCAAGCGGGATACGGATTATATCGTCAAAAATGACCAGGTGGTCATCGTGGATGAGTTTACCGGCAGGCTGATGACGGGCCGGCGTTACAGTGAAGGCCTTCACCAGGCCCTTGAGGCAAAAGAAAACGTCAAGATTGAAAATGAAAACCAGACCCTTGCCTCCATCACCTTCCAGAACTATTTCAGGATGTATCAAAAACTATCCGGCATGACCGGTACGGCCGAGACAGAGGCTGCGGAATTTAAAAAAATATACAATCTGGATGTCCTGGTCATCCCCACCCACAAGCAGATGATCCGCAAGGATTTTCCTGACATGATATACAAGACCAAAAAAGAAAAGTACGAGGCTGCCATCCAGGAAATCATCCGGCTGTCCAGAAAAGGCCAGCCCGTTCTGGTGGGGACCATTTCCATTGATATTTCCGAGGACATGAGCAAAAAGCTCAAAAAAAAGGGCATCAAACACACGGTGCTCAATGCAAAACACCATAAGGCAGAGGCGGAAATCGTTGCCAACGCGGGCCAGAAAGGGGCCGTCACCATTTCCACCAACATGGCCGGCCGGGGTACGGATATCGTGCTGGGAGAGGGCGTGAAAGAGCTTGGCGGCCTCCACATCCTGGGAACCTCCCGCCATGAATCCCGGCGGATCGACAACCAGCTTCGGGGCCGTTCCGGCAGGCAGGGAGATCCGGGCTCATCCCGTTTCTATCTGTCCCTGGAAGATGACATATTGCGAATTTTCGGAGGGGACAGAATCCATGCCGTCATGGACAAACTGGGAATAGAAGACGGTGAGCACATTGAGCATTCCTTTATCTCCAAGGCCATTGAAAATGCCCAGTCCAAGGTTGAAGGACATAACTTTGAAATCAGAAAGCATCTGCTGGAATATGACGACGTCATGAACCAGCAGCGGGAGGTGATTTACCGGCAAAGGCGCAAGGCCCTTATGGAAAGCGACCTGAAACCCGCTGTTATGGAAATGATCGAAGACAAGGCCTATGATATTGTTGAAGAGTTTGCCGTTGAAAAAAACCCCGTCAGTCAATGGGACCTGGAAGGGCTTAAAAAACGGATCAAACAACTCTTTGATGTGGATCCCGACCTTGAATCACACGTGACCCGCAACGATGATGCACAAACATTATCCCAGTCCCTTTTTGAACAGCTCAAAGAACGATACAATCAAAGGGAAGCCTCCATTGGACCGGAAATCACCAGGGAAATCGAACGGCACCTCATTCTTCAGACGGTTGATACGCGGTGGAAAGAACACCTGCTGTCCATGGACCATTTAAAAGAGGGTATCGGGCTTAGGGGATATGCCCAGCAGGATCCCCTGCGGATTTACAGGAAAGAGGGATTTGACATGTTCAACGATCTCATGGAACGGGTCAAGGAAGAGGTGGTGGAAATTTTGTTCAAAATCAGGATATCCACCCCGTCCCAGGTGGACGAGATGAAGCAAAAAGAACAGGAGGGTCTTACCTTTTCCCATTCAGACGAATCGAGCATTAAACAGCCCGTGAAACGGTCTTCGGCAAAGGTAAAAAGAAATGATCCCTGTCCCTGCGGAAGCGGGAAAAAATATAAAAAATGCTGTATGAAGTAGGAAATTTTACATTCAATGACATTCACGGATTCCAAAATAAAAGCGGGAATTTCAAATCGAACAAGAAGTGATCAGCCCCCCATGTATAAAGTCATCCTCCACAATGACGATTATACTTCCATGGAATTTGTTGTGGAGATTCTGATGAACGTTTTTGGAAAATCACTTGAAAAAGCAACACAAATGATGCTTAATGTACATAATAGAGGAAAAGAAATATGCGGCATCTATCCCAGGCAAATCGCAGAAACCAAAGTGGAAACAGTTCACCATCTGGCAGGCAATAAGGGATTTCCTTTAAAAAGTACATTGGAGAAGGAGTAAGATATGATCAGCAAAGAACTCAGTACAACCCTCGGTTTTGCCGTAAGGGAGGCAAAAAAAAGAAGGCATGAATATGTTTGTGTTGAACACGTTCTTTATGCAATCCTGAACCATGAAACCGGTGCCCAGACAATTGAAAAATGCGGTGGAAGTCCGGAACAGATAAAGGAAGAGCTTGAAAAATTCTTTGATGAAAAATTAACCCGGATTGATAGCAAAGAAGAGTATGTCCTGCAGCAGACTATCGGATTCCAGCGAATGATACAGCGGGCCATCAACCACGCCAGATCTGCGGAAAAACATGAGGTCAACCTGGGGGATATCCTGGCTTCCATTTTCCAGGAAAAAGATTCCCATGCCGCATTTTATCTTGAATCCGAAGGCATCACCCGGCTGGATGTTTTAAAATATATTTCCCATACATCGGAACCCGGTAAAAAAGCCTCACCGCCAATGGATCCCTCCCAGAAGGTGTTTAAACCGGCAGACATGAAGACCAAGCGGCAAAAGCAGAAAGACCCTCTGGAAGCCTTTACCACCAATTTGCTGCAAAAGGCCCAGGAAAAAAAGATTGACCCGCTCATCGGCAGAATTGATGAACTGGACAGGGTCATGCAGGTTCTCTGCCGACGGCGAAAAAACAACCCCATCCTTGTGGGAGACCCGGGGGTCGGGAAAACCGCTATTGCAGAAGGACTGGCCTTAAAGATCAATGATCACCAGGTGCCGGATCTGCTTGAAAATTGCGAGATCTTCTCCCTGGACATGGGGACCCTGCTGGCCGGAACCAAATATAGGGGGGACTTTGAACAACGGCTCAAAGACGTTATCCAGGCCCTTGAATCCAAGGAAAACGCCCTGCTGGTCATTGACGAGATCCATACGGTTGTCGGAGCCGGCGCCACCACCTCGGGATCAATGGATGCCTCCAATATTTTAAAGCCGGCCCTTTCATCCGGCGATATAAAATGCCTGGGCACCACCACCTATGAAGAGTATAAAAATCATTTTGAAAAAGACCGGGCCTTTTCACGACGATTTGAAAAAATTGAAGTGTCGGAACCCTCCCTTGCAGAGGCTACCCAGATCCTGATCGGGCTTAAACCGTATTATGAGGAACATCACGGCCTGACCTACCCGGCCAAAGCCATTGAAGCTGCGGCCTACCTGTCGGACAAATACATCAATGACCGGTTCCTGCCGGACAAGGCCATTGATGTGATTGATGAAACCGGGGCCTATCTTCGGCTGAAAGGAAAAGGGAAACGAAAGACCGTGAGCCTGAAAGATATTGAGAAAATTGTCTCCAAGATTGCCAAGATCCCGGTCACCAGTGTGACATCCACGGACAAGGCCAACCTGGAATCTTTGCCCAAACGACTGTTGAAGGTTATCTTTGGTCAGGATGACGCCATCAACACCCTGACCACCTCCATCAAGCGATCACGGGCAGGACTGGCCGCACCGGATCGCCCCATCGGCTCTTTTCTGTTCATGGGCCCCACCGGAGTCGGAAAAACAGAGGTGGCCAAACAGCTTGCCCTGAATCTGGGAGTTGAATTCCTGAGGTTTGACATGAGCGAGTATATGGAAAAACACTCCATCTCCAGGTTGATCGGTGCCCCTCCCGGATATGTTGGGTTTGACCAGGGTGGGATTCTCACCGACAGCATCCGGAAATCTCCCCACTGTGTTCTCCTCCTGGATGAGATTGAGAAGGCCCATATGGACCTGTACAATATCCTTCTCCAGGTTATGGACTATGCCACCTTGACGGATAACAACGGAAAATCAGCGGATTTTCGAAATGTCATCATTATCATGACGTCCAATGCCGGTGCAAGGGAGATGAGTGCCAACTCCATCGGATTTGGTTCCCAGACGGCAGACGGTGATTCTAAAGGCATGAAAGCGGTTGAAAAAACCTTCAGCCCTGAATTCAGGAACCGGCTTGACGGCATTGTCCAGTTTAATCATTTGTCTGCCAAGATCATGGAATTGATTGTGGACAAGAACATGAAAGAACTCAGAGACATGCTCAAGAGAAAGAAGATCAGCCTGACCTATTCCACAAAAGTCCGGTCCTTTCTTTCAAAAGAAGGGCATGATCCCAAATTCGGTGCCAGACCCCTGGCCAGAATTATCCAGACCACCATAAAGGACAAACTCACAGATGAGATTCTTTTCGGTAAACTGGCAAAAGGGGGCAAAATATCCATTGGTCTCAGGAACAATCGGCTGAATTTTACCTTTAAGAGCTGAATGCCCCTTTTCAGGTTATCACAAAGACTGGATTTCCCTCCTGCCTGGCTGGCAAGGTCCGACGGTCTGCTGTGCATCGGGGGGGATCTGTCGCCGGAAAGGCTTTTACTGGCCTATACCAGCGGAATATTTCCCTGGTTTTCAGACAGGGAGCCCATTCTGTGGTGGTCACCGGACCCGCGGCTGGTATTGTATCCTTCAGACATCAATATTTCAAAAAGCCTGGCCAAACGAATCAGGAAAAACCGGTTTACCGTCAAAATCAACACGGCCTTTGACCAGACCATTGCCGCCTGTGCAAAACCAAGAAAAGGCGAAGGAACCTGGCTTGTGAAGGAGATGATTGAGGCCTATACCCAGCTTCACACCCTGGGGTATGCCCACTCCATTGAAACCTTCCGGGACGGGCAGTTGAAGGGGGGACTTTACGGGGTCTGTATTGGCGGAGTATTTTTTGGCGAATCCATGTTTTCCTTTGAAACCGATGCCTCAAAAATTGCCCTGGTTGCCCTGGCAAAATTTTTAAAAGAACATGATTTTGACCTCATTGACTGTCAGGTGACCACCTCCCACCTGTTGAGCATGGGGGCCTGTGAAATTTCCCGGAACACTTTTTTGGACATCATTTCTCCTTCCGTCAAGAGAACGGATATCGGAGACATCTGGGGCCAGAGCCCCTGTTTGCAACCCATCTTAACCAAAGGATAAAATGAAACCTTTTCCAAACAATAAAATCACTCAGGACAACAGCATCGGGATTCTCGGTATCCCTTTGGATAAAAACTCATCTTTTATGCAGGGTCCGGCCAAGGCGCCGGAACAGATCCGGGCCGGCTATTTTTGTGATTCTTCCAATCTCTGGTCGGAAAACGGACTGGATCTGGGGTCCCTGGAAAATCTTTACGATCTCGGGGATATCTGTTTTGACGATGATACAAATGACATGCAGAAGATCACGGATTCGGTGAAACAATGGCTTGACCAGGGATGTGACCTGATCTGTCTGGGAGGTGATCACTCGGTCACCTTTCCCGTAGTTGATGCCTGGGCACAAAAGCACAGGGATCTTAACATCCTTCATCTTGATGCCCACGCAGATCTCTACCATGAACTGGACAAAAATCCCTGGTCCCACGCATCCCCCTTTGCCAGGATCATGGAAAAACGCCTGGCCAGACGACTGGTCCAGGCCGGCATCAGGACCCTGAACCACCACCAGCGGGAACAGGCCGCAAAATTCAAGGTGGAAATCCATGAAATGAAAGATGGAAACGCCTGGCTGGAAAACCTCAGATTTGACGGGCCCGTGTATCTGTCCATTGACATGGACTGTCTTGATCCCGCATTTGCACCCGGAGTCTCCCACCATGAACCCGGCGGGATGACCTCCCGAGAGGTGATCGATATTATTCATCATTTCAACGGTCGTCTGGTGGGGGCCGATATCGTGGAGACCAATCCGGTCAGGGATATCCATTCAATGACATCCATGGTTGCGGCAAAATTTTTAAAGGAGGTTGTCGCGCGAATCCACCAGGATACCCTCAAACACGAATAAGGAAGACACTATATGCTTTTAAAATTATTTTTATGCTTTACCCTGATTCCCGTTCTTGAACTTTATCTGCTGATAAAAATCGGTACCGTGATCGGGGGAATTAATACGATTCTATTGGTTATTGTGACGGGATTTTTGGGGGCATGGCTTGCCAGGATGGAAGGCATGAATACCATGATGAAACTCAGGATGAACCTGAATCAGGGTCTGATGCCCGCCGAAGAACTCATGGACGCGGTCATCATATTTATTGCCGGAGTGGTGCTGCTCACGCCTGGGCTGATCACCGATGTGTTTGGACTGCTCCTGCTGTGGCCTGTGACCCGGAATAAGTTCAAACAGATGGCCAGGAAAAAATTTGACGAGATGAAATTGCAGGGTCATATTGATATCAACCATTTTCATTAAAAAGCGATGTCTGGGTTGAAGATGCCTCCATTAAAGAACTTTTAAACCTACCCGATAATATAATGGTTGAATCCATTGTGGCCATAGGGTATCCTGACGAACACAAAAAAGGGCATTCAAAAGAATCTTTGCACGTGTCAAAAGTTTCTTTTAACTTATTTGAAAACAGGGAATGAATGGACGTAAAAGCTGAAATTCTGAAAATGGTTCAAAAAAAAGAGAGCGACCTGCCCACCCTCCCGGTTGTTGTCGACAGAATTATCAGTGTGGCATCAAATGTCAAAACCACCACGGAAGAGCTTGCCGGGGTTATCTCCTACGACCAGGGCATGACCAACAAATTATTAAAGCTTGCCAACTCCATTTACTATGCCCAGAAAACAAAGGTGGAAACCATCAAAAGGGCCATCACGGTTATCGGATTTGATGAGATCATCGGCATTGCCCTGGGCATGGGGATCTTGTCCTCTTTTACGGATAAATCCGGCATGGCACTTGATATGAAAGCCTTATGGATACACGGCATCGGGGTTGCCACGGCTTCCAAGGAGATTGCAAAGAGAACCAACCCCGGAATTGCCAACAAAATTTTTATTCCCGCCCTTCTCCATGATATGGGAAAGGTGATCTTCTCGGTATACTTTAAGGATGAATATCGAAACGTACGGCAATTGGCCATGGAAAAGAAAAAGCCCCTGTACTTTGCGGAAAATGCCGTCTTTAAACTGGATCATGCCGTGCTGGCCGCTCTGCTGATGAAACGGTGGAATTTTCCCCAGTCCATCATGCTGCCCTGCAGGTTCCATCATAATCCTGAATCCGCCCCCATTAAATTCAAGCACCAGTCTCTGATCATTAACCTGGCCGATTACCTGGCGCAAAAGGCGGGAATTGGCCACAGCGGAAATCCCGTTCCCGTCACCGTGAAAAACTCTCCCCAGAAAATCGGTGTCAACCAGGCCGTATTAAAGCTTTTGATCGATCAATTGAGACGAAAAGAAGACGAAATAAAAGAATTCTTTACGATCACGACTTAGGCATCAAGAATTTTCCATCAGATATCCTTAAAATTCCTTTCCCCCGTTGAGTTTTTGCAGGCCAGGGCAAAGGCATTCAGGCTCTCTTCCAATGCTTCAAATTCCAGGGTACCGCCAACCTCGACCCGATCATCCCCGCTGTGTTCAAACGCGGTCAATACATCGAGTATGGTAAAATTTTCAATATCATGGGCCGGCACATAGGCTGGCCGATCGCCTGTATTTACTTCCAGGAGGATGTCACAGGCCATGAGTTTTTCCAGCAAAACCTTAATAATTTTTAAGGGAATTTTTATCTCCGCAGCCAAGTCTCGATCCGAGGCAGGCAATCGTTTGTTGGCAAACCGATTCACGCACAGATGAACGATCCGCAGCACGATGAGTCGTTTTAAGCGGATACTGAGGTTGGCATATTCAATATCCCGGGTTTCAAGTGCCTCGAAATTTTCCCAGGAAAACGCCACTTCCGCTCCAAACAGAAAAATTGCCCAGGAGGCCTGGAGCCAGATCAGAAACAGGGGCAGAGCTGCAAAGCTTCCGTAAATGGCATTATAACTGGAAACCCCCACCTGGAATTTCAAATAGGCCATCTGGGCGATTTGAAATATAGTCCCGGCTATGATGCCGCCGGCCAGAACCGCCCGAATATCCACCCGCTTGTTGGGAATGAAGATATAAAAAAACACAAACAATATCCAGATGGGCAAAAACGGGAGAATATTAAACCCCAGGGAAATCAAACCTTCTACATCTCCGGGAAGACGGAGATACGATAAAAACTTTTCAAGGTATGCGGTGATGAAAATATTGCCGCTGCTGGAAAAAATGACCAAAATACCGGCAGTGATGGAAATGGCAATATAATCGGTAAACTTTCTGATCAAAGGCCGGTCATCCCTGACCCACCAGATTTTGTTAAATGCATTTTCAATGTGCCCGATGAGTTTTATCAGGGAATAAAAAAGCAGTATAATGCCGAGAACAGCCATTAACCCGCCCTTTGTCCGCTCAAGAAGGTTGGTTGAAAAACTCAGAACATTCTGGATCACCTCTTCCTGACCGGCAAACATTTGAAGAATCTGTTTCTCTAAAAACTCCTTAAACCCAAATCCCTTTGCAATACCAAAGGCCATGGCCATGACCGGAACAACGGACAACAGTGTAAACAGGGTCAAAGACGATGCCCGAAGGTCGCACCGGTCTGCCTTGAATTCTTTTACGGCAAAAACAATGACCCGGATAAACTTGTTAACCCGGAGTGAAATAATTTTCTGCAATTGTTTATACCCCTTTATTTACGGTGGATGCCCAGTGTTTTAGCCGCTGAAGCCCCTCTTTGGTCGAGATTGTTGGACGATAGCCCAAATCCTTTTTTGCCCGGGAGATGTTAAACCAGTGGGAAGTGGCCAGCTCTTTTGCCACAAACCGAGTCATGGGGGGATCGCTTTTAATTCTAAAAACCGTGTACACCCCCTCCAAAACAGCCCCTGCCACGTATGCGGTCCGGGCGGAAACACGGCCTTTGATCGGCGGCAAACCGGCGGCATCCAGAAAGGCATTGATCATTTTCCATTTGGAAACCGGTTCATCCTGGCTGATGAAATACACATTTCCGGACAGGGACGGGTTTTCGGCAAGTTTTTCCCAGGCAAGGATATGGGCATCTGCCGCATTGTCAACATAGATGGTATCGGTGAGGTCATCTGTTCTGCCGATTTGTTTTAACCTGGCGGCTTGCTTAAGGATTTTCGGGAACAGATGGTTGTCTCCGGGTCCCCAGATCAGATGGGGTCGGAGAATGACGGAATTAAGACCTTTTTTTGCCGCGTCTTTCACCAATTGTTCAGCCATGGCCTTTGTTCTGGGATAGGCTGCCAGGTATTTGTCCGGATAGGGAACGCTCTCATCAACATTTTCCATGTCGGTTTCATCAAATATCACGCTGGGTGAACTGGTGTAGATCAACTGGTTTACCCCATGTTCCAGGCAGCCAAGAATCACATGTTCTGTTCCCATGACATTGGCCTGGAAAAAATCCTCAAAAGCCCCCCAGATTCCAGGCTTTGCCGCCACATGAAAAACGACGTCCATTGTTTCAATCGCCTTGACCACGGCGGCTTTATCGCCCAGATCCCCTTGAATCTGGGTCACGCCCATGGGCTCAAGTTCAGGATAAAAATTTCTTGAAAAAGAAAAGATCTTTACATTCTTTTTCACCAGTCGTCTAACAACGGCCTTGCCCAAAAAACCGCCGCCCCCGGTTACCAGGACGTTTTTATTTTCCATTTTTATTTTCCACAACCATCAATGACATCATGAATAATTTCTTGACAAAAACCCTGCTTTCAAGTAAGTAAAACAAACTTTTGCTGAGCGGGAATAACTCAGTGGTAGAGTGCGACCTTGCCAAGGTCGAAGTCGCGGGTTCAAATCCCGTTTCCCGCTCCACTTTCTCTCCCGTTTTTTCCTCTTTCTTTCTCCCCTTTATTTCTCAGTGGCTAAAAATCCAGCACCTGACCCATGGAATTGTTCACGGCCAGTTCATAAACTGCTGACGCAACCGCCAGGTCAAATAGGGCCATGCCCACGGATTTAAAGAAAATAGTTCGGCCTTCAGTCATCGTATTCTTTTCAAAGAGCCGGGCAAACTCTTGTATCTTTTCCATTTGAATCGCATGGTCCTGGAGAGGGACAACCAGATCACCGGATTCTTTGGCAGCAAACAGGGTGTCCACAAAGATCTCATCCGCTGTTTTGGCCACTGTGTTGGGAAATTCCTGCATGTCCGGCCGAAAGGAACCGATGGATATAAAAACTTTGCCGGTTACACCATCCGCCGGAAGGTCAAACAGAGGGGTGCGGCTGGTTGTTGCGGCAATGATCACCCTGGAATTTTCCACCAATTGCTCCGAATCATTTGCAATCTTATATTCCACATTGGGGTGTTCTTTTTGCAATGCCGTGACCATGGACCGGGCAGATTCCTTGTACAGATCATAGATGTAAAGGGTTTTAATTTCCCGGTTAAACAAGAGGTACCGGGCCTGGCTCAATCCCTGAACTCCGGCACCGAAAATCCCGGCTGTGGACAAGACTTCAGGCGCAAGCAAATTGACGGCCAGCCCCCCGACGGCCCCGGTTCTCTGGGCTGTAACGGCCGCACCATCCATGACGGCCAGGGGCCGGCCCGATACATTATCCGACAGGACCATCACCCCGTTTACGGCCGGCTGCCCATGCCTGTGGGCCTCCGGAAACACGGAAACCAGTTTGGTGGAAAAAAACTTTTCTGAAAAACACGGCATCAATAAGAGCATGTTCTCCTGATCCTGGACATGCATCCGGTCCGGCATATTGAATTTTTTGCTCAACACCAACCGGTATGCCTTTTCCACTGCCGTTTGAATAAGGTTCTGGTCCATGGTCGCGATGGTTGCTTTATTTAAGAATAGCATGATCACCCCTGAATTTAATGATTAATCTCTCCCCCATACCACAGACAGGACAAAATCTCTATTAAAACCCAAAAATTCCGGTTTCATTTTTCTGTTATATTCTTTTGTTTATATTTTGTGGATTTCAATGGTTGGGCACCATTTTTTTAAAATCAGATTTTCCCGGGTTCTTTTTTGGAACCATATATGATAAAAAATTACACTTGACTGATAGAACGACTCTAACAAAAGGAATACTCTGTGGAAAAAACTGAAACTGTACTCTGCATTAAAAGGGAACTATTACCCGAATCATGGGTAAGACAAACCAGCATTGTGCCCATGGAAATGGATGCATTTATAAAGAATTGTTCCCGGGCCGGGTTCAAATTTGTCAACCGACCGGAAGCGGAAAAAGACCCCTCGTACAAGCAGATTATTCCCTATATTGTTCTTCAAACCAAAGATTTTGAACACACCGCCATATACAACAGGCAGGGAAGTGAAAAGCGGCTTCACGACCTCTGGTCCATCGGCATCGGGGGGCATATCAATCCGGTAGACAGGCAGGCCGGAGCCGATTCTTTTGAGCAGATTCTGGTGTCAGGGATGCAAAGAGAACTGGATGAAGAACTGGACCAGCGGCAGGAGCATGACCATCCGTGTTTCATGGGCGTGATCAGCGAAGAGATCACACCGGTGGGAAGGGTTCATCTGGGGGCTGTTTTCAGGATACTCACGACCCGGCCTGAAGCTTTTTTGCCCGGATCGGAATTGTTCCAATTTTCATGGAAAAAAACAAAACATCTGGACCAATTGAATCTGGAGTTATGGTCAAAACTGGCCCTGGAACTTTTAATTGGACACTCATGAATCGCCCGGAGACGAACTTGAGTTGAGCAGCTCCAATACCATTGAATTTTGATTTTTCAAGATCTTTGATCCCCTAGTGATCTTGCACAGGCTGATCCCATATTGTTCTGCAATTTTGCGCTGGGTAAGTCCCTTATGAAGATCTTTGAGAAGCTTCCACCTCAGAGAAATATCATCCAGTTCTGCGGGTGTAAAAATATCTTCAAAAAAACGGGCCAGCTCCCCCAAATCATCAAGGGATGATATCACTTTCAACAATTCCGGATCTATTGCCATGTCTTTCTCCATCCGCACTGTGATTTAGACTTTTTACAAGCCTGTCATTTTTAAACCGATTTGCCGGTTTCCGGCACGATTTATTTCTTCAAAAATTTGGTCCCTCCACACACCGATCTCTTCAAACACTGGTCTCTTCAAACATTTGGACCTGGTAGGTGGACACCTCAAGCTGTCCGGTTTTCCACTCATCAGGGGCCAGTCCCGCCTTCATACAAAGCTGACTTAAGAAAACCTCCGGGGCCGACAACTGGTCCCACACCTGGGGCAAAAAGGTTGCGGTGCGATAGTGTTTTTGGATGATCACCCCGTCAATTTTCGGCCTGAGCCGTGCAATCAAGCCCTGAAAATCCGTGTACTCCAACTTTTTGGGCCGGGTCAAAATACTGATTTCAATACAGGTGTCCTTGAGCTCTTCAAGGGCCAGGGGTTTAAATCGGGAATCTTTAAAAGCGGCATGCACGGCATTGTCCCTGATCCCTTCAAAAATCGTTTTTACCGGTTCGATATTGCCGATACAGCCTCTCAGGGTCCCCTGTTTATGGAGGCTGACAAAGGTTCCCCTCTTTTCAGTGTTCACCAGATCCGAAAATTTTGCCGTTAAATCATCCAGGTCATGTTTTTTTTGCCCCAATTTTCCCAGGATGGTTTCTCTTGCCAGTTTTAAAAGCAAGTCACAATCCTGTCTGGATAGTGTATCCCTCATCTGTTTTTCTCCATTCCTTTGTCTTTGCTCTAAACCATACCATTTGTCACAAAAAGATCATAGTTAAACCTGTTTTTTGCAAATGCGGAAACGCTTCCCTGGAAAGGAGTAAACGATTTTTGAACAGACAAATCAAAGGAATCGGATAAAAATCAGCAGAAAATAAAGATTTTCCTCGAAAATAAAAAAAATTTCCCCTACAAAGAACTCTTTTAACGCAACCCACACGATTCACAAACAAATAATCCCATGTAATCGGAATTGACTCTGGATCGGTTCGCCCATATTATTTAAGTTCACCAGAAAAAATACAGGATCTCACCTCGGTCAATTGCAAAAAAGATAAAACTGAAGAATCAACAGGTAGAAAATCGATATGGCATCAGGGGTTGATAAAAAATTAATTCACAAACTCATGGAAAACGGAGTTGAACCCTCCCTGATTCCCGGGTTCATCAGGAGTCTGGTAAATGCCTGTCTGATAACCCCGGGCATGTCCCATTGCCAGGTAAACAAACGGCTCAAATACCTTGGGTGGGATGATATTGAAATCGATTATCATACCTTCCAGCTCGCCATCAGTTCCCTGGAGACAAAAGGCCTGAGCCAACTGGAGTACAAATCCGCTCCCTGGTATGTCAATGGATTTGATACCCGGAACCCCGGCAACCCCTGGTAGTCATTCATCCAGGGGTCACCTGATATAGGCAAACCGATAAGGATTACAACAGGCTGTCAAGGGAGGTATACTCCAAACCAAATGCATCGGCAACCGGCCGGCACACGACCTTTTCACCCACATAATTCACCCCTTTTGCAAACCCGGCATCTTCACACACCTTTTTCCACCCGTTATTGGCTATCTTCAATGCATAGGGCAGGGTCGCGTTGGTCAAAGCAATGGTCGAGGTTAAGGGTACGGCGCCCGGCATGTTGGCGACACTGTAATGGATCACACCGTCAACTTCATATATGGGGTCATTGTGAGTGGTGGGTTTGGATGTTTCAAAACATCCGCCCTGATCAATGGCCACATCCACAATAACCGAGCCTTTTTTCATTGTGGAAAGCATGTCTTTTGTGATCAGCTTGGGTGCTTTGGCACCGGCAACAAGAACGGCCCCCACAACCAGATCCGCACTTTTCACAAGTTCCCTGATCAATACCGGCGAGGACATCAGGGCCTGGCAGTTGGCCGGCATGATTTCAGACAGATACCGCAGACGGTCGATATTCATGTCAAGAATCGTGACATTGGCTCCCATGCCGCAGGCAACCTGGGCCGCATGAATTCCCACAACTCCGCCGCCGATGACCAGCACGTTTGCCGAAGGTGTTCCGGTTACGCCGCCCAGGAGCAGTCCCCTGCCCCCAAATGTTCTTTCAAGATACTTTGCACCCTGCTGGGTGGCAAGCCGACCGGCCACCTCACTCATGGGTGCCAGAAGCGGCAGACCGCCCTTGCCATCTTCAATGGTTTCATAGGCAATGCCGGTGGACCCGGTTTTTAACAGGGCCTGGGTAAGGTCTTTGTCTGCTGCAAGGTGGAGGTAGGTAAAAACGATCTGCCCCTTTTTAATAAAGGCAAATTCCGACGGCTGGGGCTCTTTTACGTGCATGACCATGTCTGAAGCATCATACACCTCTTTCGGGGTTTCGAGAATCACGGCGCCCGCGTCCACATACTCATGGTCTTCAAAACCGGAACCCGTTCCGGCACCCTCTTCAACGTAAACCGTATGGCCGTTGCGCTTCATCATATCCACGCCGGCCGGGGTCATACACACACGATTTTCCTGGGGTTTGATCTCTTTGAGAATTCCTACAATCATAATCCTTGTCTCCTTGATTTAATGGGATTGGCTTTATCTGTTTTTTCTATTTGTTTTTAAAATAGCTGTCCACAAGCTTTTCTGCTAGTCCTGTATAGGTCTGGGGGGTGAGCTGTTTCATTCGCTGCTTAAAGTCCGGGGGAACTTTTTCCAGGGTGTCCACAAATTGCTCCAGGTCTTTTTTTCCTATGGTCCGGCCCCGGGTGAGTTCTTTTAAGCGCTCATAGGGGTTATCTTCGCCAAACACCCGCATGGCGGTCTGGAAAGGTTCTGCCAGAAGTTCCGGGTTCTCCTCCAGGTCCTTTTGTATGGCGGCTTCATCCAGGTCCAGTTTTGACAATCCTTTTAATGCGCTTTTCACACCAATGGCAAAGTAACCGAACACCGAGCCCAGGCTTCTAAGAACCGTGCTGTCACTCAAATCTCTCTGAAATCTTGATTTTTGCAGCTTCACACACAGATGTTCCATCAAAGATACGGCCATCCCCATGTTGCCCTCACTGTTTTCAAAATCAATGGGATTGACCTTATGGGGCATAGTTGAGGAACCGGTCTCCCCTTTCTTAACCCGCTGTTTAAAGTACTTGAGGCTGACATACCCCCACATGTCCCGGTCCAGGTCAATGATGACTGCAGCCGCCCTGATCATGGCATGGAGAACAAATGCAATGGAATGATTGGGATTGACCTGGGTGGTAAATAAAATCGGCTCAAGATTTAAACTTTCACAGATAAATCGTTGCGATGCCCCGATCCAGTCAATCTCAGGATAGACAAAATAGTGGGCATTGTAGTTGCCGGTTGCCCCGTTTATTTTTGCCTGAACCTTTGCCTGATCCATGATCCGGATTTCCTGGTCAATCCGCCAGGCAAAGTTAACAAATTCTTTTCCCACGGTTGTGGGAGTGGCCGGCTGGCCATGGGTCCTGGACATCATGGGGATGGATTTGTACTGAAGGGCTTTTTGCTCGAGATCCTCTGTCAGTCGCCCCAGAAGATCAGCGGCCACTGCTTTGCCTTTTTTCAGCATCAGGGCATAGGCTGTATTGTTGATGTCATCCGATGTACAGGCAAAATGAACCCATTCCTTTAAGGTATGAAGTCCTTCATTCTCAAGCCTGTTTTTGATAAAATATTCAACCGCCTTGACATCGTGGTTGGTGCGCTTTTCGATTTCCTTGACCTTTTGGGCATCTTTCAGATCAAAGGTCTCGGCAATACGGTCCAGGCGTTCAATGTTTGAATCATCCAATGATGCCAGTTTTAAATCCGACACGATAAATTTAAGCCATTGGATTTCAACAAATACCCGGTGTTGGATCAATCCAAACTCAGAAAAAATATCGGCAAGCTCTTTTGTCAGCCCGGCATACCTTCCATCCAGGGCAGTCAGTGCATTTATCATTTAAGTTTTCCACTCCATCTTTAAAAACTAACCAATTAAAATCATTTGACTTTTACAAACAATTCCTCTAATTTTCCATAGTGCTGATTTTCCGTTTAAATACCAGAAACAACGGAATTTAACAATCCTAAAGACGGCACAAAAAAATAGCATTTGTACTACCGGGTTTGGTTAAGTTTAAATACCCAGGGCATAGTGACTTGACAAAGCCCGGGAGAATAAAGTATTTTAGCGGACAATTTTTAATTTGCCGCTTAACTTTAATAAAAACGTCGAATATGAGTTGCAGGAGCATGATTTATGGCATTAACAAAAACAATTATCGCTGAAAAAATACAGAACAACCTGGATTTATCCAGAACCACCACGTATAAAATAATGGAAGAATTCCTAGAAATCATGAAGGAAACCATTGAAAGCGGTGAAGATATCATGATCAGCGGTTTTGGGAAATTTTGTGTGAACGAGAAAAAAGCCAGAAAAGGCAGAAATCCTGCAACGGATGAAGAAATGACCCTGCCGGCCAGAAGAGTGGTCACCTTTAAATGCTCGGGAAAGTTAAGAGATCTGATCAACCCCTAAATCGGTCCTTATGATTCGATCAATCTTTATGCTAATTCTCCCTTAACCATGCTTTTTTCAAAACAAGCGATCACCCTTATCATCCTGGTAACCCTCATCGGCAGTTTCCTGATTGATAACCTTGCAGACTTTTTAAACCTTCAAAACCTGAAACAGCCCCTGCCCAAATCCTTTAACGGCCATTATGATGCCCAAAAATATCGTGACTCCCAGGATTATCTCAGGGCAAATACGAGGTTTGGATTTATCACATCAGGCGTGGACCTGGTCGCCATCCTGATATTCTGGTTTTCCGGCGGATTTTCTATTGTTGATCTTTTTGTCAGGTCCTTTCAGCTTGGCCCCATTGTGACCGGACTTTTTTTTATCGGCATCCTTTTGGGCTTAAAACTGCTCATATCCCTTCCGTTCAGTGTTTACTCAACCTTTGTGATTGAAGAAAAATTCGGATTCAACAAAACCACTCCCCGGCTTTTTATTCTTGATTTGATCAAGTCCATTGTCATTTCAGCCATCCTGGGAGGAATTCTCCTGTGCCTGGTTCTGGGTTTCCTAGAATTTGGAGGCCCCCATGCCTGGCTCATGTGCTGGGCAGCCGGCACTGTTTTCCTGATCATTGTTCAATATCTGGTGCCCACCTGGATCATGCCCTTATTCAATAAATTTACGCCCCTGGAAAACGGCCCCCTAAAAGAGGCCATCCTCAACTATGCACGATCCATTGATTTTGCCCTGTCCAATATCTTTGTCATGGACGGGTCAACGAGAAGCAGCAAATCCAATGCATTTTTTACCGGGTTCGGAAAAAACAAACGAATCGTTTTGTTCGACACCCTGATCAAAGAACAGACCACAGAGGAACTGGTCTCCATTCTTGCCCATGAAATGGGACATTTTAAGAAAAAGCATGTCCTGAAACGCATGGGATTCAGTATTGCCCAGATGGGAATTGTGTTTTACATGGTCTCCATCTTCATATCCCATGCAGGTCTTTTCCATGCCTTTTTCGTGGAACAGGTCTCCATCTATGCCGGTCTGATCTTTTTCGGGATGCTTTACTCACCCATTGATCTGTTCATATCCATCCTCTTTCAGATCTCATCCCGAAAAGATGAATACGAGGCAGACCAGTTTGCCGCCCAGACAACCAGGGACGGATCCGCATTGATCAGCGCACTGAAAAAACTGTCAGCCCACAATCTGTCCAATTTAACTCCCCACCCGTTTTACGTATTTTTAAACTACTCCCACCCGCCCGTACTTGAGAGAATAAAGGCCCTGAATACGCAATAATGGGCACCCGGTAATTATTCCCCCGACAATTTATCCGATAATTTTTCATCCGGTGGTCACTCTCCAGAAGATCGCCCTCCCTGAAAATCACTCCCCCGAAAATCACGTAGGGATAAATTGCTCAAGGGCGTCCCACACCCGGCCCCGGATATCCGCGTCCTCAAACAAGAGCTCATGAAATGCCCCCCCAATGGAAACAATCCTGCAACACGGCAGTTGTCTGGACAATTTTTCCTGGGCCGATGGGGATACCACGGAATCTTCTTGGGCGCTGAGCAAGAGTATGGGTGTGGTGATTTTTGCAATCACATCCGCCTGTTTCAGGAACTCAATGGATTCAAATGCGGCGTTCAGCCAGCCCCAGGTGACACCGCCCAGGGCAAGGTCGGGATTTTTCTTTATCTCATGGTGTAACACCTGAAATTGTTCAGGATCATGGGATAAATTATTCCCTTTAAACTTTGCCTCACGTCCGGAATAATCTTTTGAACCAAACGCATACTTCCCTGCAAATAGACTGCTTTTGGATATTTTCTTTGACAGACGTTTTGATACAAATTCCAGCCAGGGGGGCATGGCAATTTCCACCATGGGAGAGGCCAGAACGGCCCGTTCAATTTTTAAAGGGTAGCGGCTCATAAACCGCAGGGCAATATGTCCGCCCATGGAATGTGCCAGCAGGTAAACCGGCAGGTCCAAGGGTTCTATCACCCTTGAGACCAGGGCTTCAAGATCATTTACATAGGACTCAAAGCAAAGGATATGCCCCTTGTGGGGATTTTCAAGTTCCCGGGAAGACAGTCCCTGGCCCCGCCAGTCCGGGCTGATCACCCAAAATCCTTTTGCCAGAAGTTTTTTGGCAATACCCGCATACTTTTCAATGAATTCGGATCTGCCGTGAAGCAGGAGGAAGATGCCCTTTGCAGCAGCATTTCCAAAACATTTCCCAGAACTCTCTTTGGAACTACATAAGGGACGGGCAATCCCGTACCGGATCTTTATGTTTTTCTGGGGAGAAAAAAAATGATACTCAAATATACTGTGGGACCTGTCCCTATGCATGGTTCACAATTCATAATTTTTTAAATAATTGTGTTGATTTGAACAGGATAATATGAAATTTTATTTGTTTTAACAAGGATGGAATCAAACCCATGACAAGACTTGTGGTGACAGCGGATATTCATGGCAGTTACAGCGCATGGCTCACCCTGAAATGCCTTTTAAGAGACAATGACGCTATGGCGGTTGCCGGAGATCTTTTTGATACAAAATACGGCAACCCCCTGCATGCCGATTTTCAGCCCGAATCCATCCGCAAGGATCTGGCCGAGCCGGGCCACCCCTTTTATTATGTTTACGGCAATTGCGACATTCCTGCCTTTTTTCCGGGATTTGACACATCCAAGACATTTCACATGTTCGGCAAAAAGATCTTTCTGCATCATGGTCACCATTCCTGCAAACCGGATGATGATGTGAATATCATCATCCAGGGCCATACCCACCTGTGCTCCCTGGCAAAGAAGAACAACAGGATCTTCATGAACCCGGGCACCATTGCCCGCCCGCGGAACAACATTCATACCTACGGCATCATCGACAGGGATTCGGCACGTCTGATTGAGATTAAAACCGGGAACATTTTGACCGGCCTGAAATTATAGAGCCTGAAATAATCGGTGAAAAAATCCTGACCCGTTTTCAGTCGTTTCCCACCGGACGAACCGGTCTGACCGGCTTTATTTTTTCAATTCTGCCGATACCCATTCCCTGATGCTGCCCGGGCTGTCCTGATTTTATCTTTCGTTTCAAGGACATATAATGCCCGTATCCGTAAGAATCCCCGGTTTTTTGTCGACCGGATTTGTTTTCAGACACGGCCGTCCCTCTTTTCCCACCCCGTCCTTCCGGATGAACCTGGTCCAGTACATTCTTGAAAACTTTTTTCCGACTTGTCCTTTCCACAGTTTTGCCCATCGTTCTCTGGGGTGGCTTGGGGGGTGTTTTTTGGGAGTCATTGGTTTGCTTAACTGCCCTGCCCTTGCCTTTGACTTTGAAAAAACCGGCGGCCCGTCCGGATATTTGTCTTAAAAACAAAAAGAATTGACCTGATGCCTGGGGCCTTGATCCTGCTTTGCCAAATCGGCCTTTACCGGATTGACCTTGAGTGGACTTGTCACCTGAAGGCCTCTTTTTTATGGATTTTCCAGCATCTGCTGATTGTCCCGCCTTCACACCGGTGCCAGCCGAATCCAGCAGGGGTGCCAGATAACGAAAGGCCAGGTTGATCTCTTTCATCCTCAGGCCCTGATCCTCTCTGGGCCGGCCGTTTTTCCCGGCCACATCCGGGTGATACTCTTTTGCCAGAGTGCGGTAGGCTTTTTTCGCATCTTCAAAAGATGCGCCACTATCCAGCTTAAGTATTTCAAGTGCCGTGGTCTTGTCCATAGGTCTTGTATTATGCCGCCCAGACGCCGGTGTCAAGCCGGATTCTCGTGGTTCTGATTGCAAAACAGAGACTGACCTGATACCCTGTCTTCGTTTTTCCTCAAAAAAGGAGTTCTCATGACAGACAAAGAAAACACATTGGTTCATACGGGTATAGACCCCGATTTTGACGCCTGGTTTACTGCTTTTTTCCTCAAAAACCACATTGATCCGTTTGCATATCCTTCCAAGGTCGGTGCAAGGGAACAGATTGAGTTTATGGTTTACCCTGAAAATGGGGAACGTTATTATCCCTGTTCCGACAAGATGTTTAATGCCATCATGTCCAGAAAATACCCGGCTTTTTTGAAAAAGCAATACCAGCAGGTCCGGGACAAGATTTTAGCCATGGTCGATGAATTGATAGATTCCGAATATGATAAACGATTTTTAAAATCACTAATTGAAATCAAATATGATGATGAAATCCGGACCGGTCTGCTCATACCTTCAAGACTTGAAAAAAGGTTGTACAAAATATTTTTAAGCCGTACCCACATCGAAAATCCATACTCGGCAGAAAAAAAAGCAGCCAATCGAAAAATCATGAAATTTTTGAACTCTGAAACATTTAAAAAAGCCTTAAACCAGATTGATGATTCAATACAAAGCCTGGAAGACCTCTCTTTGTCTGAACTCAGGGAAAAAATCAAGGAGATCGAATTCAAAAGGCTTTTAACCCTCCTGTCCCGGGAAAGTCTCTGGACCCATGAAGCCCCAAAGATCCCCCCCCTAAACCAGATCAAAAAAATCTTTAAAACCGATATCAGGGGCGAGGGACTTTCTCCCCTCCTGGCCCTCATGAAAGCCAAGAAACAGAAGATTCTCTGGCTTGCCGATGAATCCGGTGAAGTGGTGATGGATCTTGCCATTACCAAATTTCTTGCCGAACTCGGGCACGTGGTTATTCTGGTGGTAAAAGAGGCGCCCTTTTTCCGGAAAGTCTGTCTGGCAGACACCCGGACAGACCCGGTTCTGGTCAAAGAACTGGAACATGCCCACTTTATTTACGACAAAACCATCAGCAAAAACAATCTGGTTAAGTTGTTAAAGCATGACAAAAATATCTATGTGGTATCTGACGGGACCCGGGAGTCATTAAACCTGCTCCTGGCTTCCACCACGTTTTCCCGGATCTTTAAGGAGGTCGACTGTGTGGTCTCAAGGGGAAAATCCCAGAAAAAAAGATTGATTGATTCCCATTTCAGATTTACCCAGAACATCATCAACATCAGCCTTGAGAAAAAAACATTGACGATAACGGTTAAACCCAGGCACCCGGATTTTATTAAATTTTCCCACGGGGCCCTGGAAGGAAAAGCCGGTAAAATCATCGATGAAATGAAAACTGCCAAGAAAAAAGGCATGACCGTGATGTTTTACAGCGGAATCATCGGTTCCATCCCGGGAAAAATCGATGTGGCCAAAAAAATCATGAACACCTATATCACCTATCTCCAGAAACAGTCGGCCAACCTTTTTATCATCAACCCGTCCCTTTACTATGAGCCGGGCATGGATGCCGATGACCTCATGTATATGTGGGAGATCGTTCAAACAAGCACCTATATCGATATCTGGAGATTCCAGACATCCGATGACATTGCCGAGAGCTTTGCTCTCTTGAACAAAAAGGTCCCGCCCGAGTGGATCGGCAAGGATTCAACCTATAGCACGGGCTGCACCAAAGAGATGAAAATTGCCCAGGAGGTTCAGCGGGACAATCCTGAAATGCAGCTCATCGGGCCGTCAGTGGACAAATTCATGCGCAGAGATGAATATGGAGTGGGCTCCATGTATGACAGAAGGCTTGCCGAGGCTTAAAGATTTAAACCTTTACCCTTTTTTCCGGCGGACCTGCCTCAAGATCAATCAGGGCAAGTTGAAATGCTTCCTGGGTATGGCTAGCGCAATGATCTTCTTCTGGGGCAAGGTTTTCAGGTAGGTGATGATCTCGTGGGTCGTGGTGCGTTTGGCCTTGAAGGAAATGGATGCAATAAGCTGCATACCAAACTCTCTTCCTGATACCCGTTGAGGTGTGGCGCGCCCGGAGGGATTCGAACCCCCGACCCCCTGATTCGTAGTCAGATACTCTATCCAGCTGAGCTACGGGCGCAACAACTGGGGACAGTATATATCAGAGGTTCCCGATAAAAACAAGATTTTTTGTCTTCCGGAATTTCGGAGAATTTTGATAAAAATGGGTGGGTTTGCACCCTAAATGCACCCACCCTTTTCTGACAGTGAAGGCATCGAACGGGTATCCGGACTCAAGGTTTATTAATCAGGAGGCCGGGTGATACCCTTCCTGCAATGACACTCTATATAAATACCGCAGGTGAAACCTTGAACCGCTCCCCCAGCGCTTTCACCTGCCGGGTCCGCGCCTGGAAAAATGTTTCTTAATTCAACAAAATTGCTGAATCCAGTGGGTTTCATTATTCGATACCAGGCATCAAGGACGGTCCCACAATCCAAATGTTTACCGGCAAAATCTAATATTTTTTTCCGTGTGATGATGTGCACGGTTCTTTATTATCTCAAATCGAGATATGTGCCAATCCAAAACGATCCCGGCGGACGATGCGAATATCCAACCCCCCTTCGTTACTTTTATGAAGACCCTCAACCTTGGATCCCCTTATTTTATCTGCAGTCTTTAATTAATTTGACCTGAAGTCAAAAGATGAATATAAGTAAGCATGGATGATGAGTACTATATGGCCCTGGCCATTGCAGAGGCAAAAAAGGCAGCAGACATGGATGAGGTGCCTGTTGGGGCCGTTGTTGTGGACCGGAACGGTAAAGTGATTGGGCGTGGCTGCAATAGCCCCATATCCACGAATGACCCGACCAGCCACGCGGAAATCAATGCCATGCGCATGGCTGCCGGGGCCCTGGCCAATTACAGGCTGCCGGATACCGCCTTGTACGTGACCATTGAACCCTGCATCATGTGCATGGGGGCCGTCATTCATGCAAGGATAAACCGGGTGATTTTCGGGGCCATGGACGTAAAGTGGGGGGCCGCAGGCTCGCTGTACAATTTGGCAGATGACAGGCGACTGAATCATCACCCTGAAATTGTTTCAGGAATATGTGAACGGGAAACAAAAGATATGATCAAGAATTTCTTTAAAAATAAAAGGAGTAACTAGTGGGAAACACGGTAATTATCGGTACCCAGTGGGGAGATGAGGGAAAGGGTAAAATAGTTGATTTATTAAGTGCGGATGCGGATTATGTGGTCAGATTCCAGGGAGGAAACAATGCCGGCCATACAATGGTGGTCAATGGAAAGGAAATCATCAGCCACCTGATCCCCTCGGGCATTATCCAGCAGAAAAAATGTTTTATCGGAAATGGAGTGGTGGTGGATCCCTTTGTGCTACTGGAAGAAATTGATTATTTATTGTCAAATAATATTGATGTGTCACCGGACATGCTTAAGATAAGCAATCGGGCCCATATCATCATGCCCTATCACCGCCTCATTGACAGCGCCAGGGAATCGAAAAAAGGGGACCAGAAGATCGGTACCACGGGCCGGGGAATCGGGCCATGTTACGAGGACAAGGCAACCCGAAGGGGGATAAGGTTCTGCGATCTCCAGGATTTTGATTTTTTCAAAGAAAAAATCACTGCAATTCTGGAAGAAAAAAACTTTTATCTGAAACACTATTTTAAAACCGAAACCATGGATCCCCAGACCGTTATCCAACAGTTTGAGCAGATAAGAAACCGGTTGATCCCTTATATTGCTGATGTTTCCGTGATTCTGCACAAGGGAATCCTGGACAGGAAAACCGTGCTGTTCGAGGGGGCCCAGGGAACCCACCTGGATATCGAGCACGGGACCTATCCGTTCGTGACCTCTTCATCGGTTGTATCGGGCAACGCCGCCAACGGATCCGGTGTGGGGCCTAAAAATCTCGACAGCATCATCGGGATCGTCAAGGCATATACCACCCGGGTGGGGGCTGGACCGTTTCCAACAGAACTATTTGATGATATTGGAGATAAAATCCAGAAAACCGGGTCGGAGTTCGGTGCCACCACGGGCAGAAAACGCCGGTGCGGCTGGCTGGATATGGTTGTTCTGAAAAATGCGGCCAGACTGAACAGCCTGACCGGTCTTGCCATCACCAAACTGGATGTTCTGGATGACCTTGACGAGATTAAAATCTGCACAGGGTATGAATACGAGGGAAAAAAAATTGCTGATTTCCCTGCTGAAATAAAAACATTACAAGGCTGTGTCCCTGTGTACGAAAGCCACCCGGGCTGGAAACAGGATATTTCAGGCATTAAAAAATTTGAGGACCTGCCGGACAATGCCAAAAAATATCTTGCCAGGATAGAGGAACTTTCAAGCGTTACCATTAAAATTGTTTCCGTGGGGCCGGGAAGAGAAGCAACAATTATAAAAGAACGCATTTTCAATTAGACATTTTTATTTTTTTTGTGTATAAGTTCTTGTTGCAGTCGGGATGTGGCTCAGTCTGGTAGAGCACAGCGTTCGGGACGCTGGGGCCGGAGGTTCAAATCCTCTCATCCCGACCAGCTTCAATAGCGGGTCTTCAGAGTTTTCAGCACCACCACAAAACACCCCAAAGTGACTATATAACAGTTAAAATGGAATTTGTCATTTTGAGAATGGATGACAAACGAGCCGGTCGCTCTCATTTCAGCCCACATCCGCAGGATAAACCCTTGACAAATTGCAATTTTCCTAACATTTATAGGGGATTCATTTTATGAAGGCGCGAACACTATTTAAGGGGCAGATAAGAATTAAAACCTGTTTGTCCAAACCAAGGAGTAAAATTTTTTATGAGTTTTCTTGAAAAATTTGTCCGTGTGATTGACGGGCTGAGTGACAAAATCGGGCATGCTGTCGGGTGGATGACGACCCTGATGGTTCTCATCGTCTTTTATGACACAGTCATGAGGTATGCCTTTAACAAGGGAAATGTCGCCCTCCAGGAGCTGGAATGGCATCTTTTTGCCATTGTCTTTCTCATCGGCGCTGCCTATACCCTGAAAGACGGGGGGCATGTGAGGGTGGACATCCTATATGTCAACCTGTCGGAAAAAACCAAGGCATGGATTGATTTTTTAGGCATCTTTATTTTTCTGATCCCCTTTTCCATTATGGTCATTCTCTCCACCAAAGGATTTATCATGAATTCCTGGGCGATCCGGGAAATTTCGCCCGATCCCGGGGGCCTGCCGGCACGGTATATTTTAAAAGCCATGATTCCGCTGGGATTTTCACTGCTCATTGTTCAGGGACTTTCCGAAGCTGCAAAAAATTTTATGATCATACGGGGATACAAACAGCAGAGCGGCAAACAAAAGGGGGATAAATCATAATGGAATTTATGACTGAATTTTTACCCCTGATCATGTTTGCCGTTGTTTTTGCACTCTTGCTTCTTGGGTTTCCGGTTGCCTTTACCATTGGGGGTGTTGCGCTGGTCTTTGGTCTCTACGGGTTTGGTCCCGGCTTTTTTAACCTGCTGCCCCTAAGAATATGGGGGACCATGGAGAGCTTCTCCCTTATGGCCGTACCCCTCTTTATTTATATGGGAGTGATGCTGGAAAAGTCAGGACTGGCCGAAGAATTACTGGAAGCCATGGCCCTTGTTTTCGGCAGGATCAAAGGCGGCCTTGCCGTTTCCGTTGTTTTTGTGGGTGCCCTCATGGGTGCTTCCACCGGAATTGTCGGGGCCACGGTGGTTACCATGGGACTGCTGTCGGTTCCCACCATGCTTCGAAGCCGCTACAATAAAAGCCTTACCACAGGAACAGTTGCGGCCTCCGGAACCCTGGGTCAAATCATTCCGCCAAGCATCGTCCTTGTACTCCTGGGGGAGATCATGAATATTTCGGTGGGTGACCTGTTTATTGCCGCTGTTATACCAGGATTGATCCTTGTGAGTCTGTATATGCTTTATATCCTCATTATCGCCCAGATAAAGCCGGAATGGGCTCCCCCCATTGATCAGAAAATCCTTGATGCCATGACAACTAAGGAGCTCATGGGAAAAGTATTCAAGGCGCTTGTCCCACCCCTGGCGCTTATGATTGCCGTCCTGGGTTCCATTTTTGCCGGCATCGCTTCCCCCACGGAGGCGGCATCTGTCGGTGCCGTTGGTGCCAGCTTATTAACGGCCATGCACAAGCGGTTCAATTACCAGATTGTAAAAGACGTCATGAACACCACCACCAAACTGACCTGCATGGTCTTTATTATCCTGGTGGGGGCATCCACCCTGGGTCTGGTTTTCAGGGGCCTGGGAGGAGACGGGCTCCTCAGGGGACTGATTTTAAGCCTTCCGTTCGGGAAATGGGGAATTCTCTTTATTGTCATGTCCATCATCTTTATTGCCGGTTTTTTTCTGGATTTTATCGAGATCACCTTTATTCATGTCCCGGTCCTGGCACCCATCATGATTCACCTGGGTGTGGACCCCCTCTGGCTGGCAATTCTGATTGCGGTAAACCTTCAGACCTCATTTCTAACCCCGCCTTTCGGGTTTTCACTTTTTTATCTGAAGGGGGTCACCCCGCCGGAGATTACCACCATGGATATTTACAGGGGGATCATTCCCTTTGTTATCATCCAGATTATCGGGCTATTAATTATCTGCCTGGTACCCGAATCCGTGACCTGGCTGCCCAGGGTTCTGTCCTAGGGTGCCTTCCTAAGAAGAATATCAAGGGGCATATCTTCTCATTACGCACAACACAAAAAGGGGCTGGAAAATTTTCCAGCCCCTTTTAACTCTGGGTTTCGCTTAATTATTTATCATATTATATTTTAAAGTTCTTTCAACTCCTGGTAGGGTTCTTCCGACAATTTGTTCCATCCGTAAATATTTTTCTGGAAGACAAGGAAGGCATCATACACCTTTTTAAACATTGGATCAGAAGCCGCCAGTTCTTCCAATACTTCCTGGGACAGTTTTCTCATCTCTTTGATAACGGATTTCGGGAATTCCTTGAGCTGAACCTTGTGAACATCAACGAGCTCTCTTAGGGCTGCATTATTCTTTGCTTCAAATTCAGACAGCATCCAAATATTGCTCTTGTATGTGGCCGCCTCAACAATGGCTTTAAGATCGTCCGGCAAAGTATTCCATGCATCTTTGTTGATCATGCATTCAAATGCCGTTCCAAATTCATGCCAGCCCGGGTAGTAATAGTATTTGGCTGCCTTGTAAAAACCCAGTTTCAGATCATGAAAAGGACCGACCCATTCAGTTGCATCAATAACCCCTCTTTCAAGGTTGGTATAGATGTCTCCACCGGCCATGAGGATGGAATTGCCGCCGGCTTTTGCAAGGACTTTACCGCCCAGGCCCGGAATTCTCATCTTAAGACCTTTAAAGTCGTCCATGGAGTTGATTTCTTTGTTAAACCAGCCGCCCATCTGTGCACCGGTATTGCCGGCCAGAAATGGTTTGATATTGAACTTATCATAAACTTCTTCCCAAAGCTCCATGCCGCCGCCTGAAAGTATCCAGGCATTGATGGACTGGGCGTTAAATCCAAACGGAACTGCCGCAAAGAACTGGGCTGCCGGTACTTTCCCTGCCCAGTAATAGGAGGCTGCATGACCCATCTCGACCGTTCCCTGGCTGACCGCATCAAAGGTTCCCATGGCCGGTACAAGTTCACCACCCCCGTAGACTTCGATCTTCAATCTGCCGTTGCTCATCTCGTCTACCCACTGGGCAATTTTATCGGCGCTTTCACCCAGCATGGGAAAATGCGGGGGCCAGGTGGTGACCATTTTCCATCGATAGGTCTTTTCCTTTGCTATTGCCGGGACCGCACTGGACGCAATACCGGCACCAATGGCTGCAGCACCCATTCCAACTTTTTTAATGAATTTCCGCCTGTCGTTGTTTTCCATGCAAAATCTCCTTTTTGTGAATATTAATGTATAACGCCCTAACTCAGGTAACCATTACTATTTACGGCAATTCCAGCACAAATACCGGCTGTTCTTCCATCCTGTCTTTAAAATGAAGATTCTTGATTGACTAAATGTGGTTTTATGCACAAACCATTGACAAGTCAAGGAATAATCAAAATTTTGTCCTGGATCCCCGGCAAATCGACTGCCCAATCTTTATTGATCAAAAAAACGGATGTCTGCTCGTTCATCTAAAATTTTCTGATCCACCAGGTAATCAAAAAACAATTTCATGGCGTGTATCTTCTGCCCGTCAAGGTCGCAATGCAATAAATCAAAATATTCCTTTACAACAGATTGAGCCAAATGCAATTTGTTCGTCCCGGCCCTGACCACCTCGTTGATATGTTGATATCCCTCGTCTTTTGAGGCCAGGAGCAGACGGTGAATCTCCTGTACACGATCGGGATATTTTTCGGCAAAAGATTGCCTCACCACCCAGACCGCAAAGACAAAGGGAAGACCGGTCATCTCATACCAGAGTTGACCAAGGTCAATGCAATACGCAAACAATTGGCCCCAGGGTCGGGTCAACGCTGCGTCCCCAATGACCAGGACGGCATCGGCCGACGGGGAGTCTCCGGTAAAATCCCTCACATCTCCCACCTCAAAATCCGGCACAATTTTTCTCTGGTGAAAAATCATCTTCATCAGGGAGGCGGCAGAAGCCGACTCCCTGGAAAATATCACCCGTTTGCCGCCAAGCTCGTCAATGGGGTATTGACTGGCCAGCAGCACACTCAACACCCTGCCCTTGCAGGATATGGACAGGTCGGGAAGCAGGAGCAGGTCCCTGTGATTCATGGCATAGAATGCCGCAGAGATGGGGCTGACCTTTATCTGCCCGGTCATGATCTTCCGGTTCAGGATTGACGGCACATCCGCCACCATTTTCAGCCAGCCGGGCAGAAGCCCGTGATCAAGGCCGTAATAGACGGGGGAGGCATTGATATAGGAAATTTTCCCCATCTGTATCTGTTGTTCAGTCATGGGTGATGATTTTTTCAAAAATATCCTTTTTATGTGACGCCATGATTGACCGGACCAGAAACTTTGCCGGTTTCCCGGTCGAAAGTGTCCCGGCCAGGTGTTCAAGGCCCAGGGCCTTTGCCCCGTTTATCGTCCCCATTGCAAAAATGGCGACCGGGTCAATTCCCGGATAATGTTCGGCCACAAAGGCCATCTCATCAAAAATATCAAGGGAATCGCAACTGGCAAGGCTGTCCGTTCCAAGGGCTGGTTCAAGCCCCTTTTGCATCATTCGTTCAATATCCGGCAGCCGGCTGTGAAGATTTAAATTGCTTCTGGGACAGACACAGATCTTTGCGCCCGAGCGAACCAGGATGTCCAGGTCCGCATCATCGACATTCAGCAGGTGAACGGCAATGGTCAGGGGGTCCAGCAGACCCATGCCGGCAATATAGTCTACCGGAGTTTTAAAGCCGACCCCCCAGGATGACCAGTCAATGGACCTGGACAAAAGAAAATCAGCCCATTCTCCTTTTGCCGTGCCGATAAAATTTGATTCATCCCTGGATTCCGCCACGTGGATAGAAAATGGTAGCCGGTCTGCGCTGCACTGTTTCTTTAATGCCAGAAGCAGCCCGGGGGCCGTGGTATGCGGGGCATGGCCGGCAAGGGATTGACTGACGAAATCGTCTTTTTGGGTAAGGCATGGAAGAATTTGAGACCCCAAAAATTCATGGAAACTGATCCCGCTGAGCCCTGAACCTTCAATAATCTTACGGCCGATCCCCAGGGTGGAGATGTCTCCCACCCAGAGCGTGCCGGAATCGACCAAATCCCGGGCCCCTGTCCTGGCCTTTCCCATGAGCTCGTCCTGGCCCAGGGCTTCTCTTTTTTCCAGCAGGGTCTTCACCCAGTTCTTAAACCCCTGATCAAACGGTAGACAATGACTTAAGGCCGACAATTCCAGGTGCAGGTGCGCGTTGACAAGAGGCGGCATTAAAACCCCGGGGCCGTGATCCACGATCTTTCCCCCTGGCTTTCCCTGATTAGCTCCCTGGTGAACCCCCTGAATGATCCCATTCTGGATTTCAAGATATCCGTTTTCAATGACGGTAAAAGGATCAACCACTATCCAGCCGGCCCGGTGAAACTCCTTTTCAGGGCCGGTGATGCAGCAGACACGGTTTGGGTCGTAACGATTACTATTCATGGTTCACAGGTTACAGGTCACAGATGACAAATCATAAATCATGGGGTCACAGATCCTGGATCACAGCAAACGATAAAAACAGTCCCGCTGCCGGGGTTCAAACCCGGCCGTGGTGATCAGCCGCGTCAACTCTTCCCTGGAAAGCATGAAATCCACCCCTGCCGATGCCACCACGTTTTCTTCTATCATGGTGGAGCCCATATCATTGGCACCGAAAAACAGGGCGGTCTGGGCGATTTTATCCCCCTGGGTTACCCAGGAGGCCTGGATATTGTCAATATTATCCAGGAACAGCCGGCTCAGTGCCAGGACCCTCAGATATTCCACACCCGTCCTTTTCCGAACCTTGATCCGGGTGTTGTCCGGCTGAAATGTCCAGGGAATAAAGGCGGTAAATCCTTTGGTCTCATCCTGGAGAGTCCTTATTTTCTCCATGTGTTCAAAGATATGGACATCGCGTTCAATATGACCGAACATCATGGTGGCGCTGGACCGCATTCCCTGGAGATGGGCCTGGCGCATCACTTCAAGCCATTCGTCGGCACTGCACTTGTTGGGAGACACCTGATCCCGGATCTCATCGCAGAGAATCTCAGCGCCGCCTCCCGGGATGGAGGCAAGGCCTGCGGTTTTCAAAACGGCAATGGTGCCGGCAACAGACATCTCTGCTTTTTTGGCCATATAATCTATTTCCGGAGGAGAGAACCCGTGGACATGGATGTCAAAATTTTCTTTGATGAACTCTAACAGGTCGACATAGTAGTCCATATCAAGATCCGGATTCATTCCCCCCTGGAGGAGGATCTGGGTTCCGCCGAGATCAAGGGTTTCCCTGATCTTATCGGCCAGGTCCTGTCGGGAAATGACATACCCCTCGTTCTGATTTTTGGTTTGTTTATCGGCTTGTTTATTCTCTGGCTTTTTCCTGTGGGAACCTTTTGTATCCACACCCTCCGGGGGGGCGAAAAATGCACAGAACCGGCAGCCCGAGGCACAGACATTGGTATAATTGATGTTCCTGTCCACAACATAGGTGACAATTTTATCAGGGTGATGGTAAAAACGTCTTTGGTTGGCAAGGTCTGCCAGGGTTAAAAAATCCGCCTGCCTGAAAAGGGCCAGGCCTTCGTTGACATCTATCCGCTGGTTTGCTTTCACCTTCTCGATAATTTTTGTT
This sequence comes from uncultured Desulfobacula sp., assembly GCA_963674905.2. Taxonomy (GTDB): domain Bacteria; phylum Desulfobacterota; class Desulfobacteria; order Desulfobacterales; family Desulfobacteraceae; genus Desulfobacula. Next base: position 406,609 of record CAXXXR010000001.1, read on the forward strand.
AAGGTATCAATTTTATTTAACTTATTCATCGGCACCACCCGTTATGGGACGATAAAAAGAATCCCGTTCAATTGGTTCAAATCCTGCCGAGACAATCATATCTTCCATTTGATCCCGGGTCAGTCCCGGGGCTGATTTTGCACCGGCCATATGGGTAATCCGTTCTTCGATGATGGTCCCGTCCAGATCGTCGGCCCCAAAGTTCAGGGCCACCTGGGCCAGTTTTTCCCCGATCATCACCCAATAGGCCTTGATGTGATCAAAATTATCCAGTAACAACCGGGCCGCAGCTACGTTTTTCAAATCATCCATGGCGGTTGTGGGCGGGATATCAGACAACTGGGTGTTTTGAGAGTGAAATGCCAGGGGGATAAAGGCGGAAAACCCTTTGGTTTCATCCTGCAGCTCTCTTAAGGCAATCAGGTGCTCCACCCGTTCCTCAGCGGTTTCAATATGGCCGTAGAGCATGGTGGCATTGGTCTTGATCCCGGCCCTGTGAACCGCCCTGACAATTTCAAACCACCTTTTGTGATCTATTTTTTTGGGAAACAATTCATCATGAACCCTTGAGTTTAAGACCTCGGCCCCGCCGCCGGGCATCATTTCCAGCCCTGCCTGCTTCAGCCTCTGGATGGTCTCTTCCAGAGAAATCCCGGCAAGATTGGACAGATAATCAATTTCCACGCAGGTAAATGCCTTGATCACGGCCCCGGGCCTGACCCGCTTGACGGTCTTTAGCAGGTCAATAAAATAGTCAAAGCTCAATTTTTCATTGAGCCCCCCCACAATATGCAATTCCCTGACCGGCTCATCAATCCGCTCCATCAATCTTTTTTCAATCTCTTGAATGGACCAGACATAGGCTCCGGTTTCGTTGTCATCCCTGGCATAGGCACAGAACCGGCACCGATTTTTGCACACATTGGTATAATTCAAATGCTGGTTGTAGATATAGAATGCCCGGTTACCGTGCAGGGCCCGTCTGGCATGGTCGGCAATCCGGCCCAGCCCAATCAGATCCAGTGTTTCATAAATAATAATCCCGTCTTCCTTGGAAAGACGGGAATTGTTCAAGACTTTTGAATAAATTTCTTCAAGTCTTGGGTCTATAAAAGATAATTCCATTAACGCCTCTTTCTTCTGACCACCCTTCTCTTTTTCTTTGGTGCAGATGGGGTTGACGCCTGGGCCGCCATGTTCTGCTGCGGATCAAGCAGATTGTTCTGGGTATAGGAGCAGGATGCCCGGGGGCACTTGAGGCCCTTTTCTCCGGTGGGTGTTGTCATTTCCGTCAAAAATGAATTTTTGCACAAGGGGCACTCAAAATGATAGGGCTTGTCCCAGGAAACAAATCGACACTCCGGGTTTGTACAGGAAAAAAAATTTTTTCCCTTTTCCGTAGTCTTTGACTCCACCGTCCCTTCTTTGCAAAGCGGACAGGGCATGGCCAATTGACTCTCAAAGGCCGCGATCCGGGACTCTATGTCATCGTCTGCCTGGGACGTTTTTTTCATCTCTTCCTGTTCAATTTCTCGTTGCCTTTCAGCAGCTTCCTGTTCCTGTTTTTCATTCTCTTCCTGTTTAAGCCTTTCTTCCAGTTCAAGTCTTTCTTCCAGGGCCTTTAACCGGGCCTCTCGTTCAGCCATCTCGGCTTCCCGGGCCATTAACTCAGCAGCCGTTTCCTCAGATTTCCGGGCTTCTTCCCGGTCCGCCAGGAGCTGCTTTTCCCGCAGCTCAATTTCTTCGAGCCGTTGAGCCGCTTTTTGGGCTGCCAATTCAGCCTCTTGAATTTTTTTATCTTTTTGGGCCAGTTCTTCAGTCAGGTCTGCCGCTTTGCGGGCAGCTTCCTCGGCCCGTTCAATTTCTGCCTGTTGGGCTGCGATTTCCTCTTTGGAGGGCCCTTTGTCAAACACATCTTTTACGTTTAACTGACCGGATGATGTCAGGGACCGTTTCTTTCTCTGTTGAATCAGGGAGGACAGCCGGTTGACATTGTCTCTCTTTAATTTTTGGGAAACTTCTCTGGACTTGCCGGGCGATGCCGTTCGTCCTGAAACGATTTCCGATGCCTTCTTTTCAGCCAGATCTTTTGAAACAGATACACCACGGCTCTTCAGGGTGGATTTAAAACTGTCTTTGGCCAGGTCAAGACTTTTCCTTTTTGAATTGACCTCTTCATTCATCTGGAGGATAAAGGCCACCAGATTCATTCCCTGCATTCCGGGAAACATGTTGTCAAGAAAACCCACCATCATAAAGGCGGGCATTTCAGCAGTCAACTGCCCTTCTGAATCCGTGCTGATATACCCCTTATTCAGAACTGAATGAAGCGCTTTTTCCAGGCTCGCATCCCGCTCAAGTCCGATGTCCATCAACTCGTTAACAAACGAGTCTCGTGTATACCGTTCCGGCGGAAAATCCGCGTACTGCTTTATCTCTCTTTCTCTTTCAACAATAAGGGTAATACAGGAAATGCTTGCCAGATTAAATGACATCATGACGGAATTCGAATCTACATCCAGAAGTGCAGTAATTTCCCGGGCAAGGATCTCATCCAACTGGTCCCTTACAAACCCGGGGCTCACTTCTGTATCCTGTATTTTATCTTCATTCACTATTCATCTCCCTGGTTGATTTCGGAAATCATATCCGCAATATTGGAGGCCATCCGGGCAACCTTATCATCCTGCCCCATTTGTGGCGGCAGTGGTGTTGTATCCTGATCTGACACAACATCCTCATCGTTTTGATCAAAATCATCCCGCAGGGTAGAAATCTCGATACACTCCCCCTGTCTGTTGAAAATTACGGATAAAGGGACCTTGATTTCAAAATCAAATTTATAGGCAATTTTGTCCTTATACACTACGATATCGCCCTCTTTATATTCAATTTCTTCCTGAAGTGTGAACCCGTGTTTTTCGAGAAGCATTTTTTCAATGGCTTCCCAGTCCAATTCAGCATTTATCGTGTCGATAAATTCTTTCTCACCGGCCTGAATGGTTTCCGGATTTGTCAGTTTCATGCCATACCTCTAGTGATTAAAGAAAAAATGCATCTGTTGTGCAAAACTCAGATAAGCCTCAGCCGCCGGACCTTTGATATCGTGCAATGCAGCAGGAATCTTTAAATCAATGGATCGTTGAATCCCGTCGTCTTCAGGAATGAAGGTCTCATACACCATGTCTTTTATATCCATCAGGTTCTGGTTTTCCAGGAACAGGCGGATTTCTTGTCTTGTTTGACACCGGTTGAAAAGAACTCCAGCGATCTTCAGGGGAACCTGAAGACTTGCCCGGATGTATTTCACCATCCTGAGCAGGCAATGGAAATCTTCATATGAGTTAATACCCGGGGACATGCAGACCAGAAGCCGGTCTGCCGCCGTCATGGCGGCAACACTTAAAAAATGATAGGAAGACGGTGCATCCACGACTATATAATCATACTCCTCTTCAACATCCTCTATAAAAAGGCGTAAAATCTTTTCGTTTCCAAAATTTTTTGCCAGTTTTGATGCGGCCTGGAACAGGTTAAAGCCTGCCGGCATCATGTCCAGGTACCTGAACTGGGTCTTGACAATCGCATCCTTAAACTTTGCCCTTGCCGACAAAACCGAAGCGATATCACAATTATAATCCATATCCATGATGCCGCACCATTGCGTGGAACACCCCTGGGGGTCGCAGTCGATAAGGAGTGTCTTTTTTTCAAGCAGGGCAAATGATGCGGCCAGATTAACGGCAGTAACACTTTTACCGCTCCCGCCCTTCTGACCTGCTATGGTGATTATTTTGCTCATGACCCTCTATGTTTAGCATAATTATCGAAAATTTCAATCATAATAAATGAATTTAAGGGACCAACCAAAAATTTCTCAACGTTTAATTTCCTGACCATGTAAGCTCTGTCCAAACAAAAAAACAGGTCAGAAACAAGCAAGTTGTGTCTGTTCTTTCTATTTGATGCTTACGGCATTATAACGAAATCCGTCCTTGAAGTTGAAAAAATTTCCTGAATAGATCATAATGCCCCCAAAAGCTGAATGGCAGGAAACGGTGAAAGCCGGAAACATCAAAAGAAACTGGAGATTAAGGCCCTTGGCAAACATAGCCATCTCTGTTCAAGGAATAGACGAAACCATTGAGAGCCTCAATTACAGATCCGGTTCGGTAAAGCATCGGGCCATCCTGGCCATACGGGCGTTTTATACTTCAGAAGAATCCATAAAAACGCTGAACTCAATTGATACAGACACCCTGATCAACTGCATCTGGGACCTGGACGATAACCTTTCAAAGATCAAAACAAAACGAAGAAATTTTTCCAGCATTAAATCCTCCATCAATGCGGATCTGGAAAACCTTTCAAAAAACGGGCAAAACACCGAGAATATCATCGTTGCAGACTCCAATGTTTTTGACATGTCCGAGGAAGCCAAAAACAACCTTCTCAGTTCCTTTACCGATGCCGTTAAAACCGGGGATGTAGACCTTGAACAGGCAGCCGGCCTTCTGGAAGCTGTCACAGATTTCCTCGATCATTTCCAGGCAGACGAGGCAAATGCCGACTCCCGAAACATTGTCGACCAAATCAAAAAAATCCTGGATAAGATCACCGCAGGCGGGTTCCCGGATGAAGACGGAAAAGCCGAAGACGGAAAAGCCGAAGACGGGAAGACTGAAGAGACTGGGAAAGCTGAAGAAGCCATAGATATTAAAGGTGATGGTGAGCTTTCGGGTGCCGGAGACCTGAAAGAAGATTTTGAAGAGATTGAGATTGAAGACGATGAGGAACTCGAAGAGATTGATGAGCCTGAAGACGAATTAGAAGACGTCGGGCCTGATGATGATTTCGAGGAGGTTGAACTTGACGAAGACGAAGAGATAGAAGAGTTCGACATCCTTGACGAAGAAAAGCTTGAACATATGGGAGGGCTTGAAGAAGATGGGGGCCTTACAGGTACCGGAGATCTGGACGAGGATGTCGAAGAAATTGAGTTGGACGATGATGAGGAAATCGAAGAGATTGATGAACTTGAAGAAGATGAGGAGTTGGAAGAGGTAGATGAGGATGCCGAAGAGATTGAACTGGACAATGATGAAGAGCTCGAAGAGGGTGAAGAAGACTTCGATGAGATTGATGAAGATACGGAAGAAATAGAACTGGAGGAAGACCAGGATATTGAAGAACTAGCGCTGGACGAGGATCTCGAAGAAATAGAAGAGATAGGTGAAGATGAAGAACTTGACGAGTTGGATGAAGACGAACTCAAGGCGTTGGAGGAGTTCAGACAGAAAAAAGAGCTTGCCGAGCATTTTGATGAAACCCTTGGAGAAAGAGAACGAAAATACAACAAATATGTGACTGTGCCCGAGGGCAAGTATACGGTGGGTACGAAAAAAAGCATCAAATCCAGCCTTGAACTCCAGGAATTTGACATGCCCAGGGTGTATATCGCGGCTTACCCCATCACCAATTCTTTGTTTGAGATCTTCATTGAAGAGACGGGCTATGTGACAACGGCTGAAAAAACAGGCGTTGGCAGGGTATATTCTTCAAGGTACAAAAAACAGATCAATGGATCAACCTGGAACAAGAATGCCGGTTCCCAGGACGTAAAAGGAGCGTGCTGGTTCAAGCCGTCCGGTCCCGGTTCCACACTCCACGGGAAACGCAATCACCCCGTGGTCCAGGTGAGCGTGGATGACGCCCTTGCCTTTGCCTCCTGGATCGGGAGAAGGCTCCCCACAGAGGCGGAGTGGGAGGCGGCAGCCAGGACAGATATGGGGAACAGATACCCCTGGGGAAATGAATTTAATTCAGAGGCACTAAATATCGAGCAGAGCGGTTTGTCCGATACCAGTGCCGTGGACACATATGATGCATTTTCCAATGAATTTAAAATTGCGGATATGCTGGGCAATGTGATGGAGTGGACCATGGATACCGAACATCCGCCCTTTAAATCAAAGAAAAATATTTTGTATAACGTGGCAAAAGGAGCGGCATGGAATGCGGGGAAAGCGGTGAGCATCAGCTCAAGAGCCGTGTTCAAACCAGGCTTCACTTCCAATACCATTGGTTTTCGATGTATTTCAGAAATCTTCCTTTAACCTTGAAGCAGGTATAAGCAATAATGGACCACTTAACCCAGGAATACCTTGACTATCTCATCATTGAAAAAGGCCTGTCCCCCAACAGCCTTGCGTCCTATTCAGCCGATCTGGTCCAGTTCATCACCTTTCTTGAAAAAAACAAAATAAATGATCTCAATGAAGTGGATACGGCTGTGATTCTTGCCTGGCTGATAGATCTGTCCAAAAAGGGACTATCTGCTAAATCCAGAGCCAGGCACCTGGTCACCGTCAGAGGGCTGTATAAATTTTTAAGTGCTGAAAAACGAGTACGGCAGAATCCCGTAAAGACGGTGGATCTTCCCAAAACCGGTCTGGCTCTTCCAAAAATCATGACCGTTGCCGAGGTTACAGCCCTTCTGGATACCCCGGATGTCCGGAAACCAAGGGAACTGAGGAATTCGGCTATGATGGAAATCATGTACGGCGCCGGTTTAAGAGTGTCTGAACTCATCGGGCTGCGCCTTCAGGACATCAACCTTGAGGCAAACTTTGTAAGGGTGATGGGCAAAGGGTCCAAAGAGAGAATCGTCCCCATTGGTTCCCAGGCAAGGGCGGTTACACAGGAATGGATCAAACAGGGCCGGCCGTTCCTGGCAAAAAACATTTCAACCCCCTTTCTTTTCACGGCAAGGGCGGGGAAGCCCATGACCCGCCAGGCTTTCTGGAAAATCATCAAAAAATATGCCCTGGCCGCCGGCATATCAAAAAACATCACCCCCCACACCCTGAGGCATTCCTTTGCTACCCATCTGCTTGAAGGCGGGGCCGACTTAAGGTCCGTTCAAACCATGCTGGGCCATTCAGACATTGCAACCACCCAGATATATACCCACATCTCGAGAGAGTATCTGGTGAAAATGCACCAGAAGTATCATCCCCGGAATTAAAAATTATGGCCATTAAAGATCAAAGCATTAAAGACCAAAACCCTGGATATTGATTCTTAAATTCCTTTTGTGGTAATAGACATGTCTGGTGTTTACAAATACAGCCGGTTAACTTTTTTTGCCTGATTTTTTTTACCTGAATATTATTTGGAAATTATCATGTCCATTGAAAAACTTTTACCCCTGAAAGACCTGCTCATGCAGGTGAACCAACCTTTCTTTGCCGTCCAAAATGATAAAAAGACCGATTTTATCCCAAGGGATATTCATTTTTTTTCCACTTCTGATGGAAAGGGCACGCCTCTACCCATCAAGGCGTTTGTGCCGGCAATGGCCCCTGAAAACCTTGGAGATGAAAAATTTAAAAAACGGCATGCCTTAACCTATCCCTATATTGCCGGTGCCATGGCCAACGGCATCACATCCACTGCCATGGTAAAGGCCATGGCAGAGAACGGGATGATGGGATTTTTCGGTGCCGGCGGCCTGACCATTGAAAAAATTGAAGAAAACATCCTTGAGTTGAAAAGCACTTTAAAAAATAAGCCTTTCGGGTTTAATTTGATTCACTCCCTGGGGGACCCGGCCCATGAAATGGCCACGGTTGAGCTGTATCTGAAACACAAGATCCAACGGATCAGTGCCGCCGCCTTCATGCGCATGACCCCTGCGCTTGTCTGCTACCGGGTCAAAGGCATTCATGAGGATCACGAGGGGCAGATTATCACCCCGAACATGATCATTGCAAAGGTATCCCGGATTGAAATCGCCCGGCAGTTTTTTTCTCCACCCCCGGAAAAACTGATCAACCTCCTCCTTGAACGCGGCATGATTACCCCCCGGGAGGCCAGGTTGTCCCAAAGTATCCCCATGGCCCAGGATCTGACGGCGGAAGCGGACTCAGGGGGACACACGGACAACCGACCGGCACTGACCCTGCTGCCGACCATGACGGCCTTAAAAGATGAATTCATGGAAAAATACCACTACCAGTCCCCCCTGTGTGTCGGGCTTGCCGGAGGGATTGCCACGCCTGAATCCGCTGCCGCAGCCTTTGGAATGGGGGCTGCCTATATCCTCACCGGGTCCATCAATCAATCCTGTATTGAGGCAGATATCTGCGAGGATGTAAAAAAGTTACTCTGCCAGGCACAGCAGGCAGATGTGGCCATGGCCCCTGCAGCGGACATGTTTGAAATAGGGGCAAGGGTCCAGGTGCTGAAAAGAGGAACCCTGTTCCCGGTGCGGGCTGAAAAGCTTTATAAGTTGTTCCGGTCCCACGACAATTTTGAAGACATTGACGAAGGATCAAAAAAAGAGATCCAGGAGAAAATCCTCCAGGCAAGCTTTGAAGATGCCTGGGCATCCACCCGGGCGTTTTTTCAAAAAACAGGGAATACAAAAGAGATCGAAAGGGCCGAAAAAGATCCAAAACATAAAATGGCCCTTGTGTTCAGGTCTTATCTGGGCCTGTCGTCAAAATGGGCCATCCAGGGCGATTTCCAGCGAAAAATGGATTACCAGATCTGGTGCGGACCCGCAATCGGCGCGTTTAACCAGTGGGTGAAGGGTAGTTTTCTTGAAACCCATGAAAATCGCAGGGTTGCTGAGATTGCCCTGAATCTTCTGTTCGGGGCCTGTATCTGTATCAGGGGCTCTATTTTACGAACCCAGGGCATTGAACTCCCGACCAGTGCAATGGGGTTCAGGCCTTTACCGGAAAGGGAGATTTTCGCATCCCTCCGGGCATCGGTCTGATGCGCCAAGTGGAAATAACACAACTTATTTCAACTTAATGCCTGAGTGTAAAACTTTTGTCAAATCCCGATCTGTCAAGTGATTTGTAATGGTTCGCCATAGTATATTGCGCTAAATTATAATGACTTGAATCCAGACGTAAATGCACACAATTAGATGCACACAATGAAAAATCACAAAAACCGAAAAACAGATATCGCCATCATCGGAATGGGATGTATATTCCCAAAATCCAGCAACTTAAAAGAGTATTGGCATCTTCTGTCCAACGGAATTGATGCGATCGAAGATGTTCCCGATGACACCCACTGGAAATTAAAAGACTATTTTGACCAGGACCCCTCCACACCCGACCATATCTATTGCAAACGGGGAGGTTTTCTACCTGCTGTCACCTTTGATCCGTTAAGCTACGGTATCCCGCCCAACAATCTCTACGCAACGGACACCTCCCAGCTTCTGGGCCTTGAGGTGGCAAAAATGGCCCTGGAGGATGCGGGATACCCCTTGAACCATAGGTTTCTTGAGGACAAAAAGGTCAATGTGATTTTAGGGGTCACCGGAACCCAGGAACTGGTAATTCCCCTGGGCGCAAGACTGGGGCACCCCATATGGAAAAAGGCTCTGGAAGATTCCGGTATTGATGAAGGCAAAAGAGACGAAATCATCCAGAGAATACAGGGCGATTATGTTGCCTGGCAGGAGAACTCGTTTCCGGGACTCCTGGGCAATGTGGTTGCCGGCAGAATTGCAAACCGGCTAAATCTTTCCGGCACCAACACGGTCAGTGATGCCGCCTGTGCCAGTTCTCTGTCAGCACTCCACACAGCGGTCATGGAACTTGTTTCCGGCAAATGCGACATGTCCATCACCGGCGGCGTGGATACACTGAACGATATTTTCATGCACATGTGTTTTGCCAAAACCGGTGTTCTGTCTCACACCAGTGATGCCAGACCCTTTTCAAAAGATGCCGACGGCACGGTCCTGGGTGAAGGGATCGGCATGCTGGTTCTAAAGCGGCTCCAAGACGCCGAACGGGACGGCGACAGGATTTATGCCGTTATCAAAGGAGTGGGAACATCCAGCGACGGCCGGACGTCCGCCGTTTATGCCCCGGATGTCAAAGGACAGGTCAAGGCATTAAAAGAAGCGTATTTAGAGGCCGGCATTGATCCTTCCTCAATTGGGCTTATAGAGGCCCACGGAACCGGAACACGGGTGGGGGATCGAGTGGAGTTTGAAGCCCTGAAAAAATGTTTTGACGCAACGCATCAAAGAAACAAAACCGCCATTGGCTCGGTCAAGTCCATGATCGGCCACACCAAGGCTGCGGCAGGGGCTGCCGGGATGATAAAAACCGCCTTATCCCTGTACAATAAAATAATTCCCTTGACCCTCAAAGCCTTGGAACCTGACCCGGACCTGGATATCAACAACTCTTCGTTTTATTTAAATGCTGATTCCAAACCCTGGATATCAGCACCCTCGTCTCCTCCCAGGAGATCCGGTGTCAGCGCATTTGGATTTGGCGGCAGCAATTTTCATGTGGTCCTGGAAGAATACGCGCCTTTAAAGTCCCATGTTTCCTGGGACGGTTCCATACAGATCATTGCCTTTTCTTCTAAAACAAAACAAGGGCTTTCCGAAAAAATCAACGATTTTAGCGCCCGCTTAAATGACATCAAAGATGCCGGAGAAATAATTGAAACCATTGCCTGGCTGGCCCATGAATCACGGCAAAACTTTTCCAGCACCCATGACTTCAGGCTGCTCATGGTTCATAAAAAAGCAGACAATATTCACGACACCATTCTCCAGGCCGTTGAAAGCGTGGACACAAAAACCTCCCGGGCAAATGTCTATTTTTCATCCGGAAAGAAGAAAGGCAAACTGGGTTTTTTATTTCCAGGACAGGGAAGCCAGTATACGGGCATGGGAAAAGAACTGGGCTGGGTATTTCCCGAAGCCATGGACGCTTTGGAGCAGACCTCGGATATTTTTTCCAGGGAAAGCACCAGGCCCGGCATGAAATCATTGCAGGAATACATATTTTGTCCCCCCCCCCATGTGCAGGACAAAAGCCAGTCCGAAGAGGAGCTGCGACAGACCGATATTGCCCAGCCCGCCATCGGGGCCCTGTCCCTTGCCATGGTCAGGGTGTTGAAACGATTCAAAATCACACCGGACATCACCTGCGGCCACAGTTTTGGCGAACTTTCCGCCCTCTGTTCTGCCGGCTGGCTGGATGAGGCATCTTTTCTTCATTTGGCCGGGGCCCGGGGCAGATACATGGCCGAGGCCGGTCGCCAAAGCGGGGATTCCGGGAGCATGCTGGCCATTCAGGCGCCCCTAAAAGAGATTGCGGCTTTGATTGAAGAAGAAAACCTTGACCTGATTCTTGCCAACAAAAACAGCAAAACCCAGGGGGTTTTGTCCGGGGCAACCCATGAAATCCTCCGGGCAAAAACAATCTGCAAACAAAAAAAACTGCGGGCCGTTAAACTTCCCGTGGCTGCGGCATTTCACAGTCATCTGGTGAAAGACGCGGCAAAACCCTTTCAGCATGACCTGTCCTCAAACACATTCACCCCGACCCCAATTGAGGTGGTGTCCAATACAACTGGAACCCTGTATACCAGGAAAGACGCCGGCATCAGGAAAACCCTGGGAAATCAACTGGCCTGCCCGGTCAATTTTGTCGACAATGTTGACGTCATGCTGGAAAAAGATGTCTCGTTTTTCCTGGAAGTCGGTCCCAAATCCGTCTTAGCAAATCTTACCAAGTCCATTTTAAAGGATAAGGAAGTTACGGTGATGTCTCTTGACGGGTCGTCAGGAAAGAAATCCGGGATTGAAGATCTTGCCCATGCCTTGTGCATGACGGCATCAAAGGGTTTTCCCATTGATCTGACCCAGTGGGAAGATCCGGCCCCAAAACCGATCCCCAAAAAAATGAAGGTTCAACTTTCCGGTGCCAATGCAAAACCGAAGAACAGGTGCCAGATTCCAAAGTCAAAACCAATCCACCCACACCAGCCCGTGGGCCGAAATTCCAATGAATTTACATCCCCAAAAAACGCCGCCAATGATGAAGGCTCAACAGATTCAACCCCTGACCCGGGTGCCCCAAAACTTGGAGGTGGGACAATGGAAGCCAAAAGGATAGAAGCCGGCACAATGAATACCCAAAAAATGGGAGCCGAAAAAACAGATGCCGGACCAATAGAAGATGGACCAGCAAGTGAACACAGGTCAGCCATAAAAGGATCTGATATGACGTATCAATATCAACAGGCACAGCAGAATATTGCCCCTCAAAATTCACCGGCCTATGAGGCCATGCGAATGGTCAGCAAAGGCCTTGAAGCCATGCAGCAGCTCCAGACCCAGACGGCCCGGGCCCATGAAAAATTTCTTGAAACCCAGGCCCAGGCAAGCAAAACCCTTGCCGGTATGATGGAACAAACCCGTCATCTGGCGACTCCTGCTTCTTTTGTACCGACTTCCCCGGCACCACCTTCATTTGCAGCACCAGTCCCAGCAGCAGCACCAGTCCCAATGCCCAAACCTGAAACCGAAACAATACGTGAAACCGGCAGTGATACCCAGAATGAAACTCCGAATAAAACAGACACCATAATAGAAACCACCAATGAAAAGACAGATATCATTGCGTCTTCCGACACGCCGGCCGGTTCCCTGCCAAACGAACCCATATTGTTTGAAATCGTGAGTCGGCTGACCGGATTCCCGGTTGAGATGCTGGAATCCACGATGAATATTGAATCCGACCTGGGCATTGATTCCATTAAAAAAGTTGAAATCATTTCAGAACTTGAAAAGCAGATCCCCTCCTGCCAGGGGCTGACCACGGAAAATATCGGTTCAGTCAGAACCTTAAAAGATATCTGCACTGCCATACAGGGTGAGACAGCCAATACCGGTGAAACAGAAGAAGCCATCACCCGGGAAAAAATGGTGCCACTGGAACAATTGAAATCATTGGAATCATTGCCGGACGAAAAGAAAAGCCGCAGCCACAACAGTCGTCAAACAGTTTCAAACGTCCTGGTCTCCACCATTTCCGACTTAACCGGATTTCCCGTTGAAATGCTGGAACCTTCCATGAATCTGGAATCCGACCTGGGCATTGATTCCATCAAGCGGGTGGAAATTCTGTCCAGACTTGAGCAGGAGCTGGACCACATTGACACCATTTCTTCCGATGATATTGCCAATCTGAAAACCATTGAAGAGATCATTTCATATCTGGATAAAACTGACCCTGAAACACCCACAATGGCTAAAAAAAAAACGCCGGAATCCGGGGATGAACCTGAAAAAGAGCTTCAACCCCTTGATTTAGATGAAAAACCGGTCCGACAGGTTGTATCTTTAAAAGAGTATCCCACCAACCAGATCCGGTTTTATAACGGGGCAAAGATCGATTTGCCCCCTGGGAAAAAAGTCTATATCACCCGGGATAGTTCAAAAATAGCCGACCGGTTCAAATCTGAGTTTAAAAAATCGGGAATCGATGCCCAGCTCATCGATATCAGTAAGCGAAATATCCCTGACCTGCCGGATGCTGCCGGGCTGGTAGTGGTTCCGGATGCGTTCAAACAAAGTGACCCAGAAACTTCCCATAAATATCTGGAAGCTGCATTTTTGCTGGCCCAAAAGAACGGTCCCTATCTCATGGAATCGGGAACTCAAACCGGCGCATTTTTCACAACCCTCTCCTTTTTAGGAGGAAAATTTGGATTTTCAGACCGCCCATTTCAATATGATCCGATTTATGGCGGCCTTGCCGGGCTTTCAAAGACGGCCGCCATCGAATGGAAGGATGTACTTTGCCGCGCTCTGGACATGCCGGATTCCAAGGAAAAATGTCTTGGAAATGCGGAGGCGGCGGTCTCATTGATGATGACCCATGGGGCAGTTGAAATGGGCCTGGACGGGGAAAGCTGCAATATTCCGACCCTGGAGGACCAGGACCTGGATGATACTCCCGTCGGTCTGAATGACAGTCTTGTCGACCTGGGTTCCGGGGATGTGGTGATGATCACCGGCGGTGCCCGGGGGGTTACCGCAGCATGTGCCGTTGAAATCTCAAAACAATATTCACCCGTCATTGTTCTGATCGGCCGGTCAGAGGTTCCGGGTTCAGAGGCAGAGTGCTACAGGGGAATCCATGATCCCGCTAAACTCAAAAAAGCCATATTAAATTTCGAATTCAAGGATATGACCCCCAAACCCGCTGATGTGGAAAAGATTTATCAAAAAATTATATCCAACCGTGAAATTCAAGCCAACATGGAAGCCATGAAAAAAAATGGGTCCCAGGTGCGATATTTTTCAGGGGATATTCGAAATAGTGAAGAGATTAAAAAGATATTTAAGACTGTCAGGAAAGAATTTAAGCAGATCACTGCCGTCATCCACGGTGCCGGTGTTGTTGAAGACAAACTCATTCTTGACAAAGAGATCCACGGATTTCGCCGGGTAATGGAAACAAAAATCAAAGGGCTTGAAAACCTCCTGGCTGCATCCGGAAACGATCAGCTCAAATATCTTGTCCTGTTTTCTTCTGTGGCTGCCCGAACCGGAAACCAGGGCCAATGCGACTATTCAATGGCTAATGAGGTCTTAAACAAGACGGCCCAGAGATTGACCCGGGAAAAAGAATCCTGCAAAGTTTTATCCCTCAACTGGGGTCCCTGGGCCGGCGGCATGGTCAACGCGTCGTTGAAAAAAGAATTTTCAAAACGGGGAATAGGCCTTATCCCCTTACAGGCCGGGGCCAGACAATTGCTCAGGGAAATGGGCACCTCCCGGAAAGATTGCCCGGAAGTGATCATTGGTGCCCATGTTTCAGGACAAAAGAAAATCCGGCCCCCCAAACTTTCACGGGCAATGAGCCTGAGTCTGGGATTAAGATCTGCACCAATTTTAGGGTCCCATCGGATTGCAGGAGAACCCGTAGTCCCGTTTGCATTGCTCATGGAATACCACGCCCTTGCCGCAGAAAAAAACAACCCCGGCCTGAAGTTTGCCGGGATGGACAACATGCGGCTTTTGAAAGGGGTTAAACCCGGGAAAAAAGAAATGTTTCTTGAGGTAAATATAGGAAAATGTGCCCCAGGTAAAAATGGATTTCAGACTGCCTCGAGCATCACCTCAATAGATTCCGGGCAGTCATCCTTTATCCATTCAAGCTGCTCGATTAATTTAAAAGAAAGTTTGCCCAAACCGCCGGTCCTGTCCAAGGCCGCTTTCATGGAGTTAAAGCCTTACTCGTTAAGTGTTGAGCAGGCCTACAAGTCTATTCTTTTCCACGGAAACGCATTGCAGGGCATCCGCTCCATCAATGGATATTCCCAAAAAGGAATCGAGGTCAGTGTACGCCCGGCACCGGCTCCTGACCGATGGTTAAGTCCGCCGCCAAACGCTAGGTGGACCATCGAGCCCATGATGCTGGATGCAGCTTTTCAGGCCGCCATCCTCTGGTCACAGGAACGAATGGGACAGGTTTGCCTGCCCAGTTTTATTGCCAATCTGAGATTGTATTCATCCTTTAAAAATTCAAGAGGGGACATCCGTATTCTGTTTACAGTCAATGAAGAAAGCAAAAACAGAATTAAAGGCTATTTTACCTTTCTCAATCAAGAGAACCAGGTTGTGGCAAGTATTACCGGATTCGAAGCCGTTACTGATCCTTCCTTAAATGATAAGTTCAAGAACACCCCTGCTTTCTCAAGAGACTCCATTCTTGCCTTTGCCCAGGGAGATCCTTCTGCGGCCTTTGGTCCCAAATATACGGTGTTTGACCAGGATCGCCAGATCGCACGCCTTCCCAGACCACCCTATTTTTTCATGGACCGGGTTCTCACAGCAGATCACCCCCAATGGGAGATGAAACCCGGCGGCTGGATTGAAACCCAATACGATATCCCGGAAAATGAATGGTATTTCAAGGCCAATCACAGCGATACCATGCCGTTTGCCGTTCTTCTTGAAATCGCCCTTCAACCCTGTGGCTGGCTGGCAGCCTATGCCGGATCAGCCCTCCAGAGTGATGAACGACTGTATTTCAGAAACCTGGGAGGCAAGGCCTCACTGGCCAAATCTTTAACTCGAAATTCGGGAACTGTAACGATCAGGGCCAGGATGACCGAGGTATCCAAAGCCGGAGGGATGATCATCCAGGATTTTGAGATCCAGGTGTTAGAGGCCGATTGTGTGGTCTATGAGGGGACAACCAACTTTGGTTTTTTCACGGGTCAGGCCCTGTCCAACCAGGTGGGTATCCGGAACAGCCGTTTGGGTGCAATTGATTTATCCGATCATTTGCTGGAAAAGGCAATCAGCCAAAAATTTAAAAATACTGCGCCTTTGACACCTGAAGACGAAAATTTCGATGAAAATAAAGGGATGCCTTCAAAGGTCCTGAGGATGATTGATGAAATCAAAATTTTAAGTTTTGACGGCGGACTCTATGATAAGGGGTATGTCAAGGCGATAAAACAGGTGGACCCGTCTGAATGGTTTTTTGACGCCCATTTTTACCAGGACCCGGTTTGCCCCGGTTCTCTGGGTGTGGAATCTTTCCTCCAGATGATCCGGTTTTTTATCCTTAAAAAATTTGATGTCGACCCGGCAAAGTTTGAATTTGAAATGACGCCGGATCAGGCCCATGAATGGATCTATCGGGGGCAGATCACTCCCTCAAACAAAAGTATTGAAATTCACGCCCACATTAAAGACGTCATCACCCGTAACAATAATTATTCCATTGTGGCTGACGGTGCCCTCACGGTTGACGGCATCTGTATTTATGAAATAAAGGATTTCAGTGCCGGGTTTGCTAAAAAACCAGTCTGGAAAAAATCCCTAAATATAGAAAAACGATCTGAAAAAAATTAAGCACTGATGATCGTGGTGACCATCAGGGCTTTTAAGGAAAAATAAAGTTTAAGGTCCCCTCATTTATCTTACGCTTCCAAAATCAGAGACAGCAAAACCCAATCAGATAACCATGGGCTATCGTGAAGAAACAAAACAGGGCTGGATGAGGGAAAACCTCATGTCCGGAATCGAAGAGGGGAGGCTGGATAAGTCCTGAGACGAAGCCTACCTCCTACTCTACGTATAAACAATGGCCCGTTAAATTTAAATTTTACCCATGGCTTCAAATTCCAGTGTTCACCCAAAGAAGGTAGGAATATAGAGACAGGTCATATCTGTTTCTCTGCTATTCCTCATAAATATCCAAATCGGGATAGTACTTTTTTGCACATTCTTGACATATACCATGACTGAACTTTGCCTCAGAATGTTCATGTATATAAGATTCAATCTGAGTCCAATACCCTTTGTCATCTCTGATTTTTTTACAATGGGAGCATATTGGTAACAAACCACTGAGGGTTTTAACTTCGGCAAGCGCTTTCTGGAGTTCTGCAATCAGCCGGTTCCGTTCAATCTCGTTATGTTTTATTCTACTGATGTCATCAATCACCCAAACCACTCCTTTATTTAAATCGGCTGGAAAGTCAGCATCCAGCGCCTTGCCCGAAAGTGTGCACCAGACAGGGAACCCGTCTTTACGTTTAAGCTGGTATTCAATTTGGAGCATTTCCTTGTTTCTCAATTTGGAATAATACTTCTCCCCAAACTCATGAAATCTTTCCTCAGACAAATGGAGGACTTCCATTGAAAAACCCTTCATTTCCAATGGTGTCGCATAGCCCAGGATATCTGCCAACCTCTGATTACCCTTGTAAAAAATACGTCCTTCTCTGAGGACCATGATTCCCACCTGACTGTTGCTTAGAAGGGCTTCCAACTCTTCTTCTCTTTTACGCCGGATATTAACCCTACAACGATACTTATAATATAAAATATTTGACTTGCTTAGTTTTTTCTGTCATATTCTGAATAAAAAATATTCAGAAAGGAGACAAGCAATGCTACCAAGTTGTCGTAAAAATGAAAATCTATATGATATCCCGCAGTTTGACTTAACCTCTCAAGACATAGAAAGTTTCAGTGATGAACTTGACGGATTCCACTCAAATTTTTATGATTGTTTTAAAAGAAGTGAGTCCAGGGATCACTTCTTAAAATATATGAGCGGACAATTCAGCGAGCTTGAAAGGAAATCCATCGAACCAATTGCTCTGAATATAAAAGGTGGCAATGTTAGGTCAATGCAGCGCTTTGTTAGTGATGCTCCATGGGATGATGATAAAATCATGTCTAAGTATCGCAATATGGTTGCATCTGATTTTGGGAGTCCAGATGGTGCTTTGATTTTCGATGAGTCCGGATTTGCCAAAAAAGGGAAAGAGTCTATTGGGGTCGGAAAACAGTATTGCGGAACCATCGGTAAAGTTGACAACTGCCAGGTTGGTGTATTTGCGGCATACGCCTCAGAAGTAGGATATTCACTTGTAGACAAGCGTTTGTTCATCCCTGAAAAATGGTTTGAAGATGAGTATAAGGAACGTAGGGAAAAATGCAGGCTCCCTGCTGACACAATGTTTCGAACAAAACCTCAATTAGCAGCGGAGATGTTAAATAGCCTGACAGAAGAAAAAATTCTTCCATTCAAATATATTTTAGGCGATTCCATTTACGGCATCAGTCCTGATTTTATTGAGGCTGCCGACTCTTTGGTAGATACTACTTATTTTGTATCGGTTCCAAGCAATACTTTCTGCTGGTTAAAATCACCAATGACCGTGAAAAAACATTACAAATATAAAGGTGAGGCAAGAACTAAAACAGTTCTTGCTGATACCGAAAAAAAGCCCATCTTATTGTCGACACTGGCAAAAAATACTAATTCTTTCTTTTGGTACCGGCGTAAAGTTTCTGAAGGCACCAAGGGCCCAATTGTTTATGAGTTTACTCGGCGTAGAGTAAGGATTTCCGCTGACGGGCTACCTCAAAAAGAAGTTTGGGTCATCATTCGAAGGAGTATCGGCAAAAAACCTGAATATAGTTTTTTTATCAGCAATGCCTCCACCAGTGCACGATTACCTCTATTTGTCTGGTTAAGTGGGATTCGGTGGGCCATAGAACAGTGTTTTGAAGAAACAAAATCGGAGTTGGGTATGGATCAGTACGAGGTGAGGAAATTTCCGGGTTGGCATCACCATATTATAACATGCATACTCGGACATTTCTTCCTCTGGCACCTGAAAATCAGGCTGGGGAAAAAAAGTGCCTTCCATTACGCTATCTCTTCTTAGATTCCTGTTTAAAGCTCTTTTGCCAACAAGAAAAAATGAGTTACAGGTCTTGATTAATCAAACAATTTGGATCCAAAATCGGAATCATGCGTCATATCTTTCACACAGGAAACGAAAAATTATGGAAACTGGAATTATGTAAGTAACGTTGTAGGGTTAATTTCTGATCGGAGCTTTTCACGGGAGGTAATAAGCCGGCTCTGGATTCTGTCTATAAAACGGTGAAAAAATATCAGCAATCCACCTCCGATGAATATTGAAATCACAACCATTGTCAAAATTACAACCTGTAAGTATTTATATTGGTCCGTAATATCCACTAAACTTACAATCTCGCCTAAACAACGGTTGCCAGCATCAAAGATATTATTAAATTTTCCTTTGAAATGACGGTTATCCATACTAACCTGAAAATCGGATAAAGCACACACTTTAAAGAAAAAACACAACTCCATAAGCACGAAGTAATTGAAAAAACTTGCTTTTTTTCTTGCTTTTTTAAAATGTACGTATTATAATTATACGTATATTTTAAAGGAGATTTATGCATGGCTAAACCAATAACAGGAAAAACTCACGTCGGAGAACGCCGTGAAAAGCGTCCGAATGGTGATATTTACGTCTATGAACGGATTACGGCTTACAACGAAAAGACCAGAAAGACCTATACGGTCAGTCAGAAGCTCAAGGGAAAAATCAAGTCGGGAACGCAAGAAGTTGTGCAGACTCGTCCGAAAAAACGCAAGGGCAAAGGAGGCGTTGCCGATGCAACACGTCGGCATACCGGCCTCACGGATATCCTGGAATGGGTTGGCAAAGTTTCCGGCATTGATGATGATGTCTGTGCTTCATTCAGCGAAGGTGATGCGGCGAAAATGCTTTCTATTGCACGCTACTGGATCGGTTCCGGTGGCAACACGTTGCCGCGTCTTGAGAGTTGGCAAGTCATGCACCCTCTTCCATATCAGGAAACGATCACTGAAGACGTGTATGGTAAGCTATTTAAGGATGTTGGTCGGAATGAAGAAGGAGTCCAGTGCTATTTTTCAGCTCGGGCGGCACGCCTGGGAGAGTCTCCTGTGCTTGCGTTTGACTCAACCACCATCTCGACCTACTCTGAAAATCAGTCGGAGGCACGGCAGGGGTTCAATAAGGATGGCGACGGACTCAACACGATCAAGCTTTTGACCTTGTATTCCGTGAAGGCTCGCGAGCCGATGGCCTTCACTAAACAACCCGGTAATATTCCAGATGTCATAACCATTGAAAATACTCTGACACAACTCAAGTGTCTCAATTTGGAAAAACCTCTGATCGTAACTGATAACGGCTATTACAGTCAAAAGAACATGATGGAATTTGCCTTGCGTAATGTGAAATTCCTGACCCTGGTTGATCCGAATATTGTCTGGGTCCGCGAGACAGTTGATGCGCTTCGTGAAACACTGGCGGGTATGTCCAGCACTTGTCCGTTCGATCCATCCGTCTGCGGAGCAACTTTGCTTAGAATGCACCAGTTCAGCAGAGTACGCCAGCGATCACGCAACGGCAAGGTCGCCGGTGAGAAAGAAACGATCTCGCGCCGTCTGTATCTGCATGTTTACTATTCTCCTGACAACGAAGCCAAAAAAGAACTCGCCTTCCGTAAGGATCTGCTTGAACTGAAGGCGCAAATAGAAGGAGGAGAAACCGAATTCACGAAATCAGCGCAAAAGAAAATAGACAAGTACCTGACCTCGTCCAGAAAGGGGCGTGGGGGACAGTTGCAGGTGGGGTTCAATGATGAAGCCATTGCCGAAGCAAAGAGCTACTTTGGCTATTTTGCCCTCGTCAGCAATCAGACTATGGACACATTTACCGCACTTGAAAACTATCGGCTGCGAGAAAAAGTCGAAGAACTTTTTGCCGTGCAAAAGGGGAGGCTCGACGGTGCGCGACCACGCACATGGTACCCAGACAATCTGCGTGGAAGACAATTTACACAATTTATCTGGCTGGGCTATCATTGTTTTTTGACCAAAAAAATAAAGCAAGTGCAAGCCAAGCTCGGTGAGAAAGAACCCGGAAAAACCAAAGCAACCATTAAACTCGAAAAGAAATTGGATAGCTGGCTTGCGCAACGCTCTCTCGCTCAGATCCTGGATTGGTTCGACTGCATTGAAACCACAAAGGTACAGACTGCCATGGGTAGCTATCGATGGTCCACCGAATCAGTGGCCAGAGACAGGTTGTTCTTGGAGTACTTAAAAGTGGATGCTGAATAGTGTGCGCTTTATCCGACTTTCAGGATACTAACTGTGAAGATAAACTCATGATCTTTATTTATACTATGAAATTGGAGTTTTTCATCCAGCACGGATGACATCTGCATTGTGCGGTCAATAATTATAAAATCATGAAATAGGTCCCAATTCCCTTTTCGGTTTAACATTTCCAGACCATCTTCCCATCCTTTTCTACTAAGGAATTTTTTTTCTATCAGAACAAGAATATCCAAATCGAGAACCTGTTTGATTATGCGGGAAGTATGTTCGATCTCCATGCCCAATTCGATATACCCTTCAAGCTTTCCGTCGATTATCCAAGGATGAACAGTTCTTAAAGCAAAAGTGCCTAACGGGCCTAATTCAATCCCATAAAATGGTTGTTCTGTGGCCACGGCTTTTTTCATTGTAAATCTTCCGATCAGGTCACCATAACGATCCGGAAAATGAACTCTCAGAAAGCATACCTGATTTTTGTCATGGAAATAGAAGTGGGTGATCTTGTATCTTGAACGCATCCTTTCAAATAGAGGCTGAGCGAGCTGATATAGTTCTGAACGCTCCCTGGCAATAAAGGCATTTCTAAGAACGGAATTAGATTTAATGAAATCAATCTGTCCATTCATCAACCGGGATTCTTCTTGAAGAATTTTTTGGAAAAGAGATTGGACACTGGATATCCTATGATGAACAGATGCTTCAATGGCATTTTTCTGAAGCTGATATGCTCCCATTAAAAAAAGAACGATCAAGAATAATCCAACGATTACTATCGAAAAAAGGATAGATGCTTTAATATTTTCAGTTTTATCGACCATAGAACGTTATATCACCAAGGGTGAAAGATCCTTCCATGAGAGCCTGTAAATCCGTTTAACTCCTTGGACTTTAAAACAGTTTATGTCAATTGAATTGACAATACAATAAAATCATCGTTGTTTCAGCCGGAAACAACACGATTCCGCCCTCTCCCTTTTGCCCTTTTGCCTTGTAAAGAGCGGCATCCGCCTCATTGATAACATCAACAGGTGAAACAGTTTGATCCCCCCTGAAACCGTTGTAACGCCCAGGCTGATACTGACATGGCCTGCAACATCCGATGCAGGGTGTTCGATGTTCAATCCAATCACCTCAAGCCGAACTTTTTCGGCAATTTCAATGGCTCCGTTCCGGTCGGTTTCCCTCAACAACATTTGATCATTAAACCGAAAACGCAATAATTTTAAATCCAACTTCTTGAAAGAATAACAACTAATTTTCATCTAAGATTTTCCGTATCATTTGTGCAATGTCCCGGTGGACAACCGGTTTCATTAAAAATCCTTTTAGTCCCATATTTTTGGCGACGTCCTCATCCATCTTTTCGCTGAAACCCGTACAAAGAACAATGGGGATATCTGACCGTATTAAAAGCAATTCTCTGGCCAATTCATCACCCGTCATCTGCGGCATCGACATATCTGTTAAAACCAAATCAAAAGAATCAGGATCTGCTCGGAATACATCTAAAGCATTTATACTGCTGAAACACGTAGTTATTTGATAACCAAGACGTTCAAGTATTTGTCGTTCAAGATTTGCAATGGCAGCTTCATCGTCCACAATCAAAATTCGTTCGGATCCAACGGCCAAGGCTCCTTTTGTCAAATCAGAGGTGGTTTGATCAGATTTTCCAATCGTTGGGAGATATACGTTAAAGGTGGTTCCTCGCTCCGCTTCACTATAAACATTAATACCTCCCTTATGATCTTTCACTATCCCGTGAACCATGGCGAGACCCAGGCCGGTTCCTTTCCCTTTTTTCTTGGTTGTGAAATAGGGTTCAAATATTTTGTCTATCAGCGCTTTTGGAATTCCGCTACCATTATCAGAAACAGACAGCAAAGCATAGCGGCCGGGCTCAAGGAAATGTTTAGTGACTTTTTCCGGCCCCAATACAATTTCTTTGAATACGATATTGATGTCTCCTGATGTTCGTTCAACAGCATGATAGGCATTTGTAATCAGGTTCATGGTCAACTGATGCAGTTGAGTGGGATTCGCCATTACCGGGTTAACACCTTTTTTTATTTCATGGGTAATATTGATATTTGCAGGAATGGTTGCTCGGCATAACCTGAGAACCTCATCCAATACCTCATGGAAGTAAACCGGCACCATTTTATTTTCGGATTGTCTGCCAATGGTTAATATCTGTTTTACCAGGTCACTGCCTCTTTTTCCCGCTGTTAAAATTTCCTGAGCTTTTAAATATTCTTCACTACCTGGAGGGAAATCTTCCAAAAGCATCTCAGACATCCCAATGATGGGAAATAAAATATTATTGAAGTCATGGGCAATCCCTCCTGCCAGGGTTCCGACAGATTCCAGTTTCTGGGCCTGAACAAGTCGTCCTTCGGCTGTTTTACGGTCAGTTATATCTCTTAAAAAGGCCACACACCTACCACCATCCTCTTTGCGGTATTGAACACTGATTTCAAGATCAAAAACAGTCCCATTTTTACGGCGGTGTCTGGTTTCAAATCGATCTGATCCTTGATTGACAACTTTTTCCATATGTTTGACCATACCCTTAGAATTCTCACTTGCCTCCAAATCTGTAATACACATCGTTAACAGTTCATTTTCACAATATCCGCTCATTCGGCAATATGAATCATTGACTTCAAGCAATCGGCCGTTGATGTCCGTCAACCAGAAACCATTCATGGCTGTTTGGAGTATGGATTGGTGGAAATGTTGGCTTTTTTTGATCTGTTTTCGGGTTTCAATCTCTTTAAGCCTTTTCAGGCCGCTTTCAGATATGACGGTGATCAACCCTTTTATAAAAAGCAGATAGCTGTCCAATTGTTTCCGGTTCCAGATGGGCACCTTTTTTACCGCTTCGATATAGGCGTTTTCATCAAATCCATATTTGCGGGCCTGGACTTTAAAAAAATTTAAATCCGGTTCTTCCAGAAAAAATTGACCGGTAAAAAAATTCCCGTAATGAACACCATCAATAATAATGGGAGTAGCGTTGTCCACCAGACCGTGCGGGCAGTTGTAAGTCACCGCTGGATCTGCTTCATGGATATGATCCTTTATGTATTGGTCACTCTTAATACAAAGCGTTTCACAGTCTTTGTTTTTTCTGTGAAATTTTGTACAGATATCCTGCCATGCGGTTGCCGTCAGGATATTTCCGTCATTGTCGACGATGGATGATGGAAAGGAATAGATACCGTTTAACCTGTCCTGCAGGTTTTGGAAGTGTTCCATATCTATCAGATCTTGTAGTTTGTATTTCATATAATGACCTCACCTTGATCATATTTACGCAACCGCATAAAATGGATAAACCATTTATTCGTCGTAAATATCCAAATCAGGATAATGTGTCTTTGCACAGTCCTGGCAGATACCATGGCTGAACTGTACTTCGGAATGTTTAGAGATGTAGGACTCGAGTTGGTTCCAGTATCCGTTATCATCCCTGATTTTTTTACAATGACCGCAAATCGGCAAAAGTCCGCTCAATTGCTTTATATCTGCCAGGGCTTCTTGTAATTCTGCAATCAATTCCAGATTCTTTTTTTCTGCGGTATCCCGTTTATCAAGATTCCGGCTGTTTTGCAGGGCAATGGCGGCCAGCTCACCAAACCCGCCTGCAACTCCGGCATCATCGTCTGTAAAGTTACCGTTTTTGTTGGCAAGTCCCATAATACCGATGGTCTTACCTTTAATAACAAGTGGTGCAAACATGACGTTTTCAAGCCGGACATGACCTTTGGGCATAAACTTTAACCATTTGGATTCCATAAAGTCATTGTCATACACGGTACTGTTGGTTCGGTAT
This sequence comes from uncultured Desulfobacula sp., assembly GCA_963674905.2. GTDB lineage: Bacteria > Desulfobacterota > Desulfobacteria > Desulfobacterales > Desulfobacteraceae > Desulfobacula. Next base: position 431,758 of record CAXXXR010000001.1, read on the forward strand.
GCGGTTTCCCTCAACCCCCTGATCGGCATGGGCAGTTCCGGATCAACCGAACAGGGCAGACCGCCTGCTTCCAGAAACAACACCTCGTTTTCCTCCCCGTCTTCGGACAGCAGCGCCACATACCCGGATGTTGACCCAATGGTTTCAGAACAAAGATCAAACACCTTTCGGGCAGTAATTTGAAAATCAGTCTGCTCCAGGACAGCCTCAGCCCCTTTTAAAAGCGCCTGAATCTCCTTTTCCCGAAAATGAGATTCAGCCAGAGATCTCTCCAGTTTTTGTTTGGCTGATTTCAACTCTGAAATATCCGTAATCATCAGCAGCAGTTCATTCTTATCGGAATCCGGGTCATAAATTGTTCGGGTATGTGACTTCGCTCTTATCTGGATATGATATTCTCTATGATTTGCTCCTATCATTCGATATTCAAACTGTTTGCCTTCAGGTTGTTTGAACACTGCATTAAATCTTGCGCGGAACGTCTGGCCGTCTTCCTTGACCAACAGGTCGGCAAATGCAATGTTTAAACCATTCAATTGTCTTTTGGCTGTCATGGTTTCAAACGCAGAATTAAATTGTTTAATAATTCCGGCCTTATTCAAGATGACATACCCCATGGGGGCATTGTTAAACAGACTGATATACCGGTTTTTATTGGCTTCGGATATCAACTGGGCATTTCTGAGTTCTTCATTCTGAATTTCAAGTTCGATTTGATGGATCTGCAATTCTTCAACCAGTTGGTTGAGCGATTGACGGTCCATGTCTTTGATGCTCTCAGATGATGGGGTATAATTTTTTTGCGCTTTTTGTCTCAAAATATCTTTAAAATCATTTGAACCCATAAAATCAATCTCCTGCATAGCTATTTGTTACTGCCAACAGTTTTTTTATTTCATTTTGATCTGTAATTTCTTCGAACATGGTAAATACCTGGTACGGCTTTTTCTCGTTCTTCCTGAATTCAGGGAAGGCACTTACCCGCATCCAGCAATGCTGTTTATCGCCAGGATGAAACACTCCCATAATAAAGTTGTTTACTGATTTACCGGTTTTAAGGGCGATCATGGACGGATGCTCAGTTCCGGGAAGATCTTTCCCGTCCGGGGTGATGACTTTCCAGTCCGGGTCAATAGACGTTTTCCCTTTCATTTGATCCAGTGACACCCCCAGAATTCTTTCAGCAGCAGGATTGGCAGAAATTATTTTTCCATGGATATTCTGATATACCACCCCCTGGCTGACCCGTTCAAAAAGAGTATTGTATTTGACTTTTGTTTCACCCAGCTGCTGCCGCATCTTTTCATGAACGGTAATATCCTCAAAAATAACGGCCAGTTTACCTTTGGGAAGCTGGAATGCCGTCACACGAAAATGACCGGACACGTTGTCATCTCCATAGTCTAAATCGCCTATAACAAAAGGATCTCCGGTTTCCATGACATCCATAAACTTGTTCAGGATGCCAACTCTTTGGGCATTTGGCCAAATTTTTTGAAACGGCATGCCCTTTAATCGTTTATGACTGATCCCGGTTAACTCCTCGGCTTTTTGATTGCTGTTTTCAAGAACGAGTTCATTTTGTTCATTTAACGAATAAATGAACAGACCTGACGGTAGGTACTCGGTTATATCCTCTGAAAGCCTGAGGCTATCTGAAAGATCCTGTTTAACCTTTTTAAGTTCCGTTACATCCACAAAAGTAAAAATAGTGCCGGCATAGGAATCCGGACCAATATGATAGGGAAGGACTCGGATCAGGTAGACAATATTATTCTGATCAGTTGATTCCATGGAAATCTGCCGGTTGGTTTGCTGGACCTTCCGGGCCGCCGATAAGGGATCAAAACCTTCTATATTGTGGGAAATATGATGGATCGGTCTTCCGATATCTTTTTCCAGAATGTTGAAAATGGCGGGTATCTTTGGGGAATATTTGCGAATTTCATTGTTTTCATCCAGGATCAAGATTCCCACGCCTGAACTTGAGAGCAGATTTTCAACATCATTGTTCATCTCTGTCAATTCCGTGATCTTATTCTGATACTCTGAGTTAACCGTAAACAATTCTTCGTTAGTGGACTGCAGCTCTTCGTTGGTACTTTGCAATTCTTCGTTGCTGGCCAGCAATTCCTCGTTTGTTGCCTGCAGTTCTTCATTGGAGGTCTCCAGCTCCTCTATGGTTGCCTGAAGATTTTCCCTTGCAAATTGAAGTTCCTGTTCAAGATCATTGATTCTCTGTTGGACGTCCTGCTCGATATCATATACATCAGTGTTCAGAAACTTTTTGCGCGCCTCAGTTTTGCCCTCTTCAAAAAAAACAGCAACCAGAGACTCAAACCCTTTTTTATCCGGCAGGGGAAGCATTCGCAGCGTAATGTTTTTTCTATCCTCCCGGTGATTGAATCTGACATTGGTGTAGGTTAGTTCTGTTTTGGTCCTCAATGCTTTCTGGATGCCCGTGGCCAAAGGGATGGCAAGATCTTTTTCAGCCATTTTGGTGATGTCGTAAACCATTTTTCCCGAAGGGACCTTAAAAAAGCCGTGGGTTTCACCAAAAATGTGAAGGACCGTCATTTCCTCATTTACGATGACGGAAAAGGGGATATACTGCCCCTGAAGGACACTCATATATCGGTCCATCATACTATTGTCTTCAAGTCGTCTGTTTAATCGTCTGGGTTCTCCCACTGTGAACAAATAGTTTGTTTTAAACGACTTATTTTCCTTTAATTCTTTATCACTTGGAAGAACTTTGTCTTTATACTTTCCTATGGAACGGTAGAGCTTGTGTCGTTGATGTATGACATCAAAGCAATCGCTCATTTCCCCAATCGTTTCACTGGAGCCGAGAAACAGAACACCCCCAGGGTTTAAAGAAAAGTTAAACATCTCCAATGCCTTTTTCTGGAGCACCGGCTGAAGGTATATGAGTAAATTTCTGCAACTGATCAGATCTATTTTGTAAAGGGCGGATCTTTGACCAGATTGTGCTGGGCAAACACCACCATTTCCCGGATATGCCTGGCAATCTGGTAATTATCCCCTTTTTTATAGAAGTATTTTCCCAGAAGACCCGGTGTCAGATCTGCTGTAATGCTTTCCGGATAAATCCCGTTACCGGCATGCATGATGGCATCGCGGTCAATGTCTGTTGCAAAAATCTTGATATCTTTTGAAATGCCTAACAATGCCATGGTTTCTTTGGCAAGAATTGCTATGGAGTAAGCCTCTTCACCGGTGGAGCAACCGGTTATCCAGAATCTGATTTCCCTGTTCTTTGCTCGTCGGATGATATTGGGCAGTCCGTTTTTCATCAATTCATTCATGGCTTCAGGATCTCTGAAAAAACTGGTGACGCCAATGAGCAGCTCTTTGTAAAGTGTTATGACCTCAGCCGGAAATTGATTTAAATATTGCACATAATCATTTAAATCATCCACCTGGGTTACGGTCATTCTGCGTTCAATTCGCCTTGTGATAGTAGACGGTTTGTAATAGGTAAAATCAACCTTGGTTCTTGCCCGCAATTCGGAAAAAATTCTGGTCATCCCCTGTTCATCTTTTATCAAACGGTCGGATGGTTTTTTCCCTGTTACATAACGATGTCCAACATAGGCCGTCAACTGGTCCGCCATCTCTTCCGGAGGCAGGATAAAATCAGCCACACCGGTTGATATGGCCGCTCTGGGCATTCCATCAAATTTGGCTGTGGATTCTTCCTGGACCATGACCATACCGCCGTTTTCTTTGATGGCCCGAACCCCCCGGGTGCCGTCACTTCCCGTGCCGGACAGGATAATGGCAATGGCTTTTTCCGCCTGATCTTCTGCAAGAGACCGTAAGAATATATCAATGGGCAGGTTCACCCCCCGGACACTGTCTCTTTTTTTTAAAATGAGTTTGCCGTGAAATATGGTCAGGTTCATTTGAGGGGGGATCATGTAAATATTGTTCGGTTTTACGTCCATATCGTCAACAGATCGATGGACCGGAATTTTTGTTTTTTTTGACAGCAGTTCCACCATCAGGCTCTTATAATCCGGTGACAGATGCTGGATCACTATAAATGCAAGACCGCTGTCTGTAGGCATTCGGCTGAATAAATCTTCAATCGCCTCTAATCCGCCGGCAGATGCACCGACACCGACATAATGTGAAACTTTATTGGAAATTTCTTTGTTTTTCATCGAGGGTGTCGTCCTTTATAAATGGCTTTATACTTTACAAGCAACCCGTTGGTACAAAACGGATGTATCAATGCGAATGAATAAAACGCTTATTGTTTCTACAATAATCAGGATTTTATTGTAACATAAAAAGGAAAGCTGATGTTCCCAAAAAAACGCCAGTTTTTTACATTAAAAACCTGGTAATTTTATCGCCGGGTTTGAAGGAAAGATTTTAAATTGATTTTATCGCCGGTAAGATTGAATTTTTTTCTGATATTTTCCCGGTGAAAATAGATGGCCCGAACACTGGTTTGAAGAATATTGGCAATCTCTTTTGTGCTTTTATTCTCACGAATCAGATTCGCCACCTGGATTTCCAGAGGTGTAAGTACCGAGGAAAGAATGTTCATGTGCTCATTTCCTTTAAAAAGGATTTCTCTAATGTTACGGTTTAATATATTAAAAATCAAAGCGGCTTCTTCTTGACTTTTATCTTTTATCGGCAAATCAAAATAGGGGAAAATAAGTTTTTTAAAACTTTCAATAATTTCACTTTCCCGCTTTTCCTTTTCTTGATTACGGTGATCGATAAGCACATTCAAAGCCGTATTCATCTGCTCCAATTTTGAAGTATGGGCTTCAAGTTCATCTTGTTTTTTTTGAATTTCTACTTGCTGCTGTTTTTTTCCAGAGATATCTATTGCCGTGGAAAGCAGCCTCTTGATACCGTTTATTTCAATCACTTCACCCGAATACAAGCAGGTCATTGTTGAACCATCACTGCGATTAAGGTCCAATTCGGCATGCCTGAGATATCCCTTTTTTTGTACAGTCTTTTTAAGCAAGTCACGGTCTTTTTTTCTTATAAAACCAATCTCAACAGATGTCTTGCCAATTACATCATCCTTATTATATCCTGTATATTTTATGAATGTATCATTCACTTCAAGGTAAGTTCCATCTTCAATTTTACTGATAGTAATAAGAACCGACACAGCTTGAAATACTTTCGAAAACATGTTCTGGCTTTCTTTCAATGTATCTTCAGCGATTTTTTTTTCTGTTATATCCACCCAATTGGCAAGATAATAATCCAGGTCACCCTCTTTTGTGACGGGTGCTGAATTAATTTCTACATGGAATATCTCTCCATTTTTCTTTTGGAATTTTTCTTTTATTCCAGTAGCACCTTTTTTTATTGCCCTGGCTAAATCTGTTTGTATTTTTTCTAAAGTATCTTGTGTCCACCATGGGTAGGGAGGTTTTAATCCGATCACTTCACTTAGTCCATATCCAGATAATCGTTCAAATGACTTGTTTACATAGGCAATAGATTTCTCCTTATCTATAACAAGTATAGGATTTGGAGAGTGGTCGAGTAAATTGCTGCTGAATTTTTCTTTTTCAATCAAATCTTCTTTTATTGTACTGTGCCTCAAAGCGAGACCCGCGACTTCACCAAATGCTTTAGCAACGACGATATCGTGTTCTTTGAAACCACCGCCTTTATTGGCAAGTCCAATAACACCAGCCACATCATCGCCAAATTTCAATGGTGCAAACAGCACATTATTCAGGTCCATGTGACCTTCAGGCATGTACTTTTTGTATGTACTGCTCATGAAATTGTTTGAATAGGCTACCTCACCGGTATCATACGCTTCTTTTCTCAATCCTCTTATGGGCATGGGAAGCGATGGGTCTACAAAGCAGGGAAGTCCGCCATCATCCAGAAATAAAAGGTCATTGTCTTCTTCATTATCTGATTTCATTGCGACGTAACCGCATGTTGCCCCAATATGATCTTTACAGATGTCATAGATGCTTCTGGCAGCTTCATTGAAATTGTTTGATAATGGAATCTTTCGGGTCGCCGCCAACAACATCGAGGCTTTTTTTTCATTGTTTTTAAGAGGCGTTATGTTGGTGCTGACATGGAGTATCCTATCTAACTTGCCTTCTTTATTGAATACAGGTGTGCAGGATACGAGAAAGTTACCACTTCGAAGCTCTATTTCGGTTTCTATAGTATCGAAGACCTCACCTGAGAATAATTTTTGGAAAGGACAGAAATCCGACCGAGCGCCATTGTTTTCAGTGTGCAGAAGCTCATAGCACTTCTTATTCAACAATTCGGATTCGGGCAAACCTATTAGTTTTTCAGCTGCTGAATTCACAGAAATGATACACTGGTCTGGATCTAAGATAATTACAGAATTATTGACGGAGTTATACACGAGTTCAAGATCATGTAAAACCATTTCTGAGACAGCCAGTCTTTGTTCTAATTCTTCGTAGGTCGGTTTCTGATCCATTTGTATTTCATCCTATGGCCTCGTAGCTTGGTAATTAAAACGAATTCTTATATACTGATTACTATGCCAAAAAGAGCATTCTGATGCAAGTTTTGCTTTGATAAAGTGATACGTTGTTTGACATAGGCAGGCATCAACCCCGCCCCAAAAAAAATAAAACCCCGCAGCAGCCTGCAGCTAACCGCTGCGTTTATATGTCCCGCCTCAACTCAATCTTAAAGTAAGTTGATTCCTGGATTTTCGGCACCGGCCATGATCTTATGGTTGGAATATTTCATAGAAGAAAATCACACAACAAAAAAATCCGGCAACATGTACAGGGTTCAGTGAAGCCATGACCGAAGAAAAAATTAAATCTCTGGGTATAAAAGGTCTACTATATAAAGCCGATTATTATGAAGGATCTTGCCCGAAAGATTCGGGAAGTGCTGAGTAAATCAGGCCCCCTTACTGAACGATTATAGTCTATTTCATAAGGGAATGAATGAACTTGTTGGTTACCGAGGATAAATTTCTACAGAATTGTTCATTTTTGATCTTTATAAAGGACAAATCCAGGTGAACAGAAAAACGATTCTTCAAAAAATACTTGCAGGTGAGTGCGGTCATTTATCAAGCACATTTTGCCTGATTTTTTGTATAAGGATGATATACTAGGTTCCTGTGGCATCAATCCTCAAGCCCTGCCTGGACCGTCATATTTTCCGGCAAAAAAAGCAGTTTGACAACAAAAATAGTCCCATGTTCACTGCAGCAGGTACAGAAAAGCGGCTGTCAAATCGCCAGGTAAATACCAGATTTACAAAATGGAAGAATCTGTCCGGTATTCGTAAGGAATTGACACCACACTCATTCCGTTCCGGCTTTGCAGACACATTGTATAAAACATCAAAGGACCTGTTGCGGGTGTCGTCAGCCCTGGGGCACCTGCATATTCGTATTACCAGAAGATATTTGCAGCAAAGTGCAGTCTGCATGGAAAAAGCCTTTGAAAAAGCTTTCAGTAACTCAGGATGAATCCTACCCCATCCCGGCTATACAAATAACACCCACCATCGACGGTAAATATCCTGACCCAGAGGGCCAGGCCTTGGGTTGCCCCAACTTTTTGAACTTGTTGCACACCCTAATTGAGGTGTGCCCTTTGATGATCCCCAAAAAAGCTTAATGCCTTCTTTCTACGCAACATTTGTAAGAGATCTTCTGGGAGCCGGCCGGCCTTTTAGAAGGCCTTCCGTACTCAGATCTTCATCAAGATCCGGCCAGTGAATTCCAAACCCGCCGCCGCAAATCTGCCAATTGTTCAATTGGTCCCGGGTGGCATGAAGAAGACGGGGATACCAGGCCAGGGGAACGGTAATGGTACGGCCGTCAGTTAAATCAAC
>CAXXXR010000002.1:0-2902500 GCA_963674905.2 uncultured Desulfobacula sp.
ATGGGTACGGGTGTGGCCTCTTTGCTAAAGCTACCGGATTAAATCGGTTGGATCCTGAACTTTTGAATGGGTACAGTACGTGTTCAATAAATCCTGAATTTAATCTGTTGTAGTAATATCTCTTAAATATGTTCACAGTAAAGCGTTCAAACATTTTTGTGAAGAAAGTGGCTAAGCCTCACGACCTATTAGTACCAGTTAGCTGAACATGTTACCATGCTTACACACCTGGCCTATCAACCTTGTAGTCTTCAAGGGGGTCTTTAGTCTATAAATAGATGGGATATCTTATCTTGAAGTTGGCTTCCCGCTTAGATGCTTTCAGCGGTTATCCATACCCAACTTAGCTACTCAGCAATGCCGCTGGCGCGACAACTGAAACACCATTGGTTGGTCCATTCCGGTCCTCTCGTACTAGGAACAGATCTCCTCAAATATCCTGCGCCCACGAAAGATAGGGACCAAACTGTCTCACGACGTTTTAAACCCAGCTCACGTACCACTTTAATTGGCGAACAGCCAAACCCTTGGGACCTGCTCCAGCCCCAGGATGTGATGAGCCGACATCGAGGTGCCAAACCGCCCCGTCGATGTGAACTCTTGGGGGCGATAAGCCTGTTATCCCCGGCGTACCTTTTATCCGTTGAGCGACGGCCCTTCCATTCAGAACCGCCGGATCACTAAGACCTACTTTCGTACCTGCTCGAAATGTCTCTCTCGCAGTCAAGCTCCCTTATGCCTTTGCACTCTGCGGCTGGTTTCCAATCAGCCTGAGGGAACCTTCGCGCGCCTCCGTTACTCTTTGGGAGGCGACCGCCCCAGTCAAACTACCCACCAGACACTGTCCCTAACCCGGATTACGGGTCGAGGTTAGAACACTGAAATATGAAGGGTGGTATTTCAAGGGTGACTCCACAAGCACTGGCGTACCTGCTTCCAAGTCTCCCACCTATCCTGCACATCATATCCCAAAATCCAATGTCAAGCTGTAGTAAAGGTGCCGGGGTCTTTCCGTCTTTTCGCGGGTAGACGGTATCTTCACCGCCATTCCAATTTCGCTGAGTCCCTTGTTGAGACAGTGTGGAAGTCGTTACGCCATTCGTGCAGGTCGGAACTTACCCGACAAGGAATTTCGCTACCTTAGGACCGTTATAGTTACGGCCGCCGTTTACTGGGGCTTCAGTTCAGTGCTTCGCTAAAAGCTAACAAATCCCCTTAACCTTCCAGCACCGGGCAGGCGTCAGACCCTATACTTCGTCTTGCGACTTTGCAGAGTCCTATGTTTTTAGTAAACAGTCGCTACCACCAATTCTCTGCGGCCCCAAACAGCTCATAAAGTTTTTTAATCACCATTCGGGGCATACCTTCTCCCTAAGTTACGGTATTATTTTGCCGAGTTCCTTAACAAGGGTTCTCTCAAGCGCCTCGGGATACTCTCCCTGCCTACCTGTGTCGGTTTACGGTACGATCACCTGTTGTCTCAATAGAGGCTTTTCTTGGCAGCATGGGTGCAGTCAGTTTATGGGATAAATCCCTCCTCATCGCTTCTCGGCCTTAAGAAATTCCGGATTTGCCTGGAACTTCAGCCTACCAGCTTAAACCGCCTATTCCAACAGACGGATGACTTGCCCTCCTGCGTCCCCCCTTCTCTCAAACAACAACTGGGTGGTACAGAAATATTAATCTGTTTTCCATCGACTACGCCTTTCGGCCTCGCCTTAGGGATCGACTAACCCTGAGCAGATTAGCTTTACTCAGGAAACCTTGGGCTTACGGCGAGCGGGCCTCTCACCCGCTTTATCGCTACTCATGTCAGCATGGTCACTTGTGCAATCTCCACAAACACTCGCGTGTTCGATTCTGCGACGGCACAACGCTCTTCTACCGGTAGCTACTAACAAGTTAGTCGCTACCCCGCAGCTTCGGTACTATACTTTAGCCCCGATACATTTTCGGCGCAGATCCACTCGACCAGTGAGCTATTACGCTTTCTTTAAAGGATGGCTGCTTCTAAGCCAACCTCCTGGTTGTCTGGGCATTCCCACATCCTTCCCCACTTAGTATAGATTTGGGGACCTTAGCTGGCGGTCTGGGTTGTTTCCCTCTCGTCCGCGGAACTTAGCTCCCGCGGGCTGACTCCTATGATCTTACTTACCGGTATTCGGAGTTTGGTTAGGTTTAGTAATCTGGTGAGACCCCTAGCCCATCCAGTGCTCTACCTCCGGTAAGAAACTCATAAGGCTATACCTAAATATATTTCGAAGAGAACCAGCTATCTCCAGGTTTGTTTGGCCTTTCACCCCTATCCACACCTCATCCGAACAGTTTTTAACCTGTGACGGTTCGGGCCTCCACGAGATTTTACTCTCGCTTCACCCTGGACATGGATAGATCACCTGGTTTCGGGTCTACTCAATGCAACTTGCCGCCCTGTTAAGACTCGCTTTCGCTACGGCTACACCTATCGGCTTAACCTGGCTGCATTAAGTAACTCGCTGACTCATTATGCAAAAGGCACGCGGTCATCTCGCTACTAAATCACTCTAAGCTATTTTTAATACGTTCAAGTAATAATTGTTTTGATCGGCCACCATGTTTTAAAAGATGCTCTCTCCTTCTGGCAGCCTGTACGGTTACGTATGCTTCATAATAAACCAGTCTCCAGGTTTTTCCCCTGGTTGACTTATTGTAACCTTTGTTGTGATCAAACACTCGTTTCTTTAAATCTGAAGTATAACCTAAATAAAAGCCTTCATCTTCATTTTGTATTACATAAACATAATGCATGCTATTAAATCCTAGAGTACTTTAGTAGCGAGACTCCCACTGCTTGTAAGCAAACGGTTTCAGGTACTATTTCACTCCCCTAACAGGGGTACTTTTCACCTTTCCCTCACGGTACTGGTACGCTATCGGTTGTCAAGTCGTATTTAGCCTTATGTGATGGTCCACACAAATTCCCACAGAGTTCCTCGTGTTCCGCAGTACTTGGGAATACAATAAGAGAGACCGATTGTTTTCGCTTACAGGACTGTCACCCGCTATGGTCCGGCTTTCCAGCCGGTTCAACTAACAATTGGTTTTTTTACTCTCCGGACCTTCCGAAACAGATCCAAATTATATCCCGCGACCCCAATTACGCAACGCTTTCGGGCTTGACACGTAATCGGTTTGGGCTGGTTCCCGTTCGCTCGCCGCTACTTGGGAAATCGTTGTTACTTTCTTTTCCTGGGGGTACTAAGATGTTTCAGTTCTCCCCGTTACCCTCCTGGCACTATGTATTCACACCAGGATGACACAATATTAATCGTGCCGGGTTTCCCCATTCAGAAATCTCCGGATCAAAGGATGTTTAGCTCCTCCCCGAAGCTTATCGCAGCTTTCCACGTCTTTCGTCTTCACTTGACACCAAGGCATCCACCGTTTGCTCTTAGTAGCTTAGCCACTACACCACAAATAAGTTTAAACGCTTTAGTGCGAACATATTTAACTGCGTATAATCTGCGAAATTCTTCGTTGCTCATTTCTTTCCTTCAATCGAAGACCAAAAGGTCGACTCTGTCAGTCAAAAATGTGCGCCTTGAATTTCATCAAATTCTACTTGTTAAATCTTGCCTTCCTTTCCGGTTCAACAACCAGAAGTTCAGGCTATATTTAAATCAGTCATCAAAATGATGACTGCGCATTATTGATATTTTCTACTACAACAAATTGTCAAAGAACATTGAAAGATCCGGTTACTCGAATTCACCGTTTTTGATCCCTCAAAATTGGCCAGTGATACTCCATAGAGCTTTTATATTTCTTTCCTTAGAAAGGAGGTGATCCAGCCGCTGATTCCTCAACGGCTACCTTGTTACGACTTCACCCCAATTATCAACCATACCTTAGGCGCCTGCCTCGATAAATCGTTAGCCCAACGACGTCGGGTATAATCAACTCTCATGGTGTGACGGGCGGTGTGTACAAGGCCCGGGAACATATTCACCGCGGCATGCTGATCCGCGATTACTAGCGATTCCAACTTCATGGAGTCGAGTTGCAGACTCCAATCCGGACTGGGATAAGCTTTAGGGATTCGCTCACCGTTGCCGGTTCGCTGCCCTCTGTACTTACCATTGTAGCACGTGTGTAGCCCTGGACATAAGGGCCATGAGGACTTGACGTCATCCCCGCCTTCCTCCCGGTTAACCCGGGCAGTCTCTCTAGAGTTCCCGCCTTTACGCGCTGGCAACTAAAGATAAGGGTTGCGCTCGTTGCTGGACTTAACCAAACATCTCACGACACGAGCTGACGACAGCCATGCAGCACCTGTCACTGTGCTCCCGAAGGCACTTTCGTATCTCTACAAAATTCACAGGATGTCAAACCCAGGTAAGGTTCTTCGCGTTGCGTCGAATTAAACCACATGCTCCACCGCTTGTGCGGGCCCCCGTCAATTCCTTTGAGTTTTAGTCTTGCGACCGTACTCCCCAGGCGGTTCACTTAATGCGTTAGCTCCGGCACATCAGATTTTAATACCCGATACACCTAGTGAACATCGTTTACTGTGTGGACTACCGGGGTATCTAATCCCGTTCGCTACCCACACCTTCGCGCCTCAGCGTCAGTATCGGTCCAGAAAGCTGCCTTCGCCATCGGTGTTCCTCCTGATATCTACGAATTTCACCTCTACACCAGGAATTCCGCTTTCCTCTCCCGTACTCAAGTCTTGCTGTTTCAAATGCACGTCCAGGGTTGAGCCCTGGGCTTTCACATCTGACCGACAAGACCGCCTACGCGCCCTTTACGCCCAATAATTCCGAATAACGCTTGCACCCCCCGTATTACCGCGGCTGCTGGCACGGAGTTAGCCGGTGCTTCCTCTACAGGTACCGTCAATACTATCATCTATTAAATAACAATAATTTCTTCCCTGTCGACAGAGCTTTACGACCCAAAGGCCTTCTTCACTCACGCGGCGTTGCTGCGTCAGGGTTGCCCCCATTGCGCAAAATTCCTCACTGCTGCCTCCCGTAGGAGTCTGGACCGTGTACCAGTTCCAGTGTGGCTGATCATCCTCTCAGACCAGCTAACCATCGTAGTCTTGGTAGGCCTTTACCCCACCAACTAACTAATGGTCCGCAAACTCATCTCCAAACAATTGCTTTCAAGAAGAGGCAATCTTTCATACTTTGGCTTATGCCAAAACACTTCATCCGGTATTAGCCATCCTTTCGGATAGTTATCCCGGGCTTGAAGGTAGATTATCTACGTGTTACTCACCCGTGCGCCACTCTACTCAGGATTGCAAGCAATCCCTTTCTCGTTCGACTTGCATGTGTTAAGCACGCCGCCAGCGTTCATTCTGAGCCAGGATCAAACTCTCCAGTTATAATCCTTTTTCTTCAAACTCTTTTAAGTCTCGTTTAAGACTTTGCTCTAAATTTCTCACTGACCAATTTTCAAAGATCAAAATTCTTTCGAAGATTTAATCTGTCTCTCTCCAACAGAACTCAAGAAGAATATAGGAAATTTTAATTATTGTCAAATACTTTCTTAATAAAATAAAAATAAATATTTATTTCAGAACAAGCCCTGCCGGAAGTCTTTCTCCAAATTGAACATTTTTTTCCTGAAGCGCCATTCTGGTTTTTTCGACCACCTTTTTCACAAGTCTCTTATCGGCCCCGGTCTCTTCCAGCCATGCAACGATCCTGGCACGCATATCAGAATCCACATCCAGGGTCCTGTCTCCGGTCTTTTTCACAATTTCTACCACAAGGCGTTGGGCAAGGCCTTGAGTTTTCCATTTTTGTTTCATGATCCTGTTTACCCATCGCGAGACTTCCGCCGGTGGAACCACCCTGTCGGCTGAGCCGTATAAGAGTTCCCTGGAGCCCAAACGCCCCAAAGTCCAGAACAGGCGGTCCTGTTGTTTCCCAGATTTAAGCTGGGGGAACAGGGCCTTGGCCAGCACCACCTTGTCTTTGACCAGCAGCCGTTCCATATTTCCGGCTGCCATCCACAGCTCTATCATTTCCTGGGGAGCAAGTTTTCCCTTGTTTGTTTTTGCCGTGGTTAAAAATGAAGCAATATCCTGGTAAAACTGTCTTTGCTGCCCTGCTTTCAAGCCACCGGCAATCCGTCTGATAAAAATCCACCATTCCAGCCGATTCTGCACCACTTTGTCAGATTGCAAGCCTGACAGATAAATTTTCCATAATTTTCTTGCCCTTTCTGTGTCAAAGGCATCCCCAAACCCGGGGCGCATACAGAATCCTGTTAAATTCAGCCACCTTGCCTCGTGATCTTCAGAAAGTGTCCTTGAGGATTCAATGGCAAGGAGCTGATCCGCCAGCCGCCGCAAAAAAGACAAGGGCCAGTTGGCTTTCTGCTGCCCAACCATCTGTTCAATCTCTTTGACAATCCCGTTTAAATCATTTTCTGCCGGGTATTCACAGGTAAACACCTGCTCAACCCTGTCACACACCCTGTCAATCAGGTCATCCTCATAGACTGCGGTTTCAGCAGTTTCAACTCCCTGCCCTGAATCCCTGAGCTGAAATTGCAGTTTCCACCGGTGATCACTTACGACTGACCGGCAATACATGGCAAGGGTTCCCATCTCCGTATACTCGGCCCCTATTGTTACGGGGATTGTCTTTTGTTCTCCATTTTTACCAAATCGTATAATGGTCTGGATGGGTGTCATGGCGGTTAAAGAAGTATCAATGGGGATGACGTTGCCGGCCCTGTCCCCGGACCTGAAACTTGAGCTGTAAACATCAAAACTGACCGGCTGGTTTGCCCTGACCTCATAGGCCATGTCCGGCAGATCGATCACTGACCCTTCGTCCAGACCTCTTTCGACAATGCAGACGGCTTTGGGGTCATTCCCGGTTTCCAGCGTCACCCCGATATAGTAGGCCCGTGGACTGCCGCTTCCCACCCGGACACCGACCCCCTGTTTCACAAGCCCGTAATAGGAGGCTCCCACACCAACGGCAAGCTCGGGGATGTCATTCTCCAGAAGTGTGGGCTTTTTCAAATCCGGTGTCTTAAACCACCTTCGAATGGCCTCCTTGATACGGGATTGAACAAGGGCCGGCTTTAGGGTCCCCCCATTAAATAAAATAAAATCGGGCATGGGAGACTCTTTTGCGAGTTTTTCCTTTACACTGTCCCGGTGTTTTTCCAAAAACCGGACAATGTGTTTGGTCACGGAAGATTCCCGTTCAAAGGGAAGACCAAAATCGGCTATTTCTTTGCCCATATCCCTGTCATTTAAGTCAGCCGTGTCCACATCGGGAAAAAACTGCCCCCTCAAAACCGTTTCCACATCCCCCCGGGTCAGATCCGCTGAAAGGGTTCCTGAGATAAGTGCCCGCCCCTCCCCTTTCAGGGTAATTCTGACGGCACGCTCCCCTTTGCCCAGAATCTTTTCCTTTGCGTCCCGGCACCTGTGGCAGAGGGTTTTCCATTTGTCCGGTGTCAAACTCTCTTTGGAGCCGAACTTTGATTCAACAATCTTTGCCAGGGCCAGGTCTATATTATCCCCTCCCAGTATGAGATGATCCCCCACCGCCAGGCGCTCAAACCGGGGAGACCCTTCGGTGGCGGTTACCGTGATTAAACTAAAGTCAGTTGTTCCGCCGCCAACGTCACAGACCAGAATCAGGTCATCCTCTTGTATAATCTGCTGCCAGTCCGCCTCGTGGCGAATCAGCCAGCTGTAAAACGCGGCAAGGGGCTCTTCAAGCAGGGTGACGGACGACCCAAACCCGGCGGCCCGGATCGCTTCCATGGTCAGATCCCTGGCCTCTTCATTAAAAGACGCCGGTACCGTGATCACAACAAACTGGTTTTCCAGGAATTGATCTTCATCTTTTACAAAATGATTCCAGGCACTGCGGATATGGGTCAGATATTCTGCTGTGGCCGTTACCGGGGAAACCTTCTCAACCCCCTCAGACCCCCAAGGCAGAATTTTTGAATTACGATCCACTCCCGGATTGCACAACCAGCTTTTGGCGGAGGAAACCAGGCGGGAGGGTATTTTAGAGCCATGATCCCTGGCAAAGGTCCCGGCAAACAAATCTTCCCTCTTTTTCCAGGGATGTTTTAATACTTCCTTTGAAATATCATAGGTTCCCGGAATATATAAAAACGAGGGCAGGACCGGAATTTTAGTGAATTCACCATGTCCGGTCAACTGGGGGATATTAAACACCTTGATCAGCTTGTCCTTATCCGCCTGCTCCTTGCCCGTCCCGGCATTCTCCTTCAGTGCAGACACATCCACATAGGACACGGCAGAATTGGTGGTACCTAGATCAATCCCGATGACATATTGTTTATCCTTAAAATCCAAACCAGCTCCTGAATAATGTTAGACCCTCTTTAAATGTTATGGTATTTCAATCTCTGCAGGTGTCATAATGTCGGGATTCTGAACGTCAGACAGCCTGGGCACATCTTTTTTTCCGGCCTTCCATCCCCGGTGCTTTAAAATTCCCTGGAACGGCGGTTCGCCTGAAACATTCCCCACAAGGGTGATGGCATCCATATCAAATCCGGGCTCAATGGTAACAGTTTCTCCTTCCTCGCCCTGGATCACCGGTTTCGGGTCAATATATTTTTTCACGGCCTTTTTACAGTCTTCCTGGATACTTCTGACGGCTGCGCCGATCTGATCGTCAGCATACACACTCAAATCTTCATCAAAGAAGTCAAGAAGCCGGCCTTCCCGCTGGAGCACAGACAAAGAGTGAAGAAACAGCCTTTTCTTGCGC
The DNA here is from genome assembly GCA_963674905.2 of uncultured Desulfobacula sp. Lineage (GTDB taxonomy): Bacteria > Desulfobacterota > Desulfobacteria > Desulfobacterales > Desulfobacteraceae > Desulfobacula. The sequence goes on from CAXXXR010000002.1 coordinate 8,775, forward strand.
TCCTGATCAATTTTTTGATCCAGAAAGTCCCGCTTTTTAGGTTTGCTTTCACGCCCCCCGGCAGGGATCTCGTCCATTGATTTGAACACAGATGCGGTTGAAACGCTTAATACCACCCACAAACCCCAACCGGACAGAAGAAAGGCTCCCGCAACTATTGGGAAAACCCACAGGTAAAAATTGTCCAGGGCAAGAGTCAGAAAGGCAATCCCTTCAGGAATTTTCTGTACGAGTATTTTTGCCCCTCTTCGGACGAGAATGTGGATACCAGTGATTGCGACCCAAAATAGATGCCCGCACTAACAGCGCCGGCAGCCAAGGCCATGACCAGGGTAATAACCCAAAAAGATTTTTTTCGATATGTTTTTGAAATTTCCAATAGCGCCTCTTTCTTTAATTCAAATGATTTGGTTCCCGGCTAAAACAGAAATACCATGCTGCCATCTCCAGCATGGTATCGAATAATAATACAAATTTAAGTTTTATCAAGCAATGGTTTTGTAATCAGTTTTAAAATCGGGGATCAGGGATTTATCACCAATTCACTGTCATTACTCATTCTTAACAATAATTCTGTCTTTATTGGCGTCAAAGACTTTCTGCCCGACTCCCTTTACCTTCATAATCTCTTCCCGTGTTTGAAAGGGATGGGCCTTTCGATATTCGATAATTCGATCTGCTATTTTGTCCCCCACATACTTAAGGGTCACAAGCTGGGCTTTATCATCCGTGTTTATGTTAACCTTTCCCGCACTTGCCGCAACCGGGATAAGATATAGCATGACCAACAAACCAATGAAAACAATTGATAAAATCCGTTTCCTTTTTTCCATTATTTTGCCCTCCTGTTTCTATATGATAAAAATAGTGTGATATCCCTGATCCCCAAATTTCTGATTTCTGGTGACTGATTAGAGAAACCTATTTTTCAAATCAGGCGAGCATCTTTAAGAACGGCGCAATTTACAACTGGATTTATCAGAGTGATTGACAATAGAAATAGAATCAATTGGCAATACATTAATCAATTTTTATGGAAATTGCAATCAGGGAAAACCCTTAATTTTGATTTTTTTTGAGAAAGCAGGATAACGGGTTCAGGCCTGCGGAGAATATCAACACAAAAAAAACCTATCATCGAGTGTCAACCCTCTGCCGGCCCGGGATTGTGTTTATATCCCAAGAACAGCAGCAAGTGCCTTTCGAGCATTGGGCTCACCATGGACAAGGCGTATCTTTTGGGGCTGTGCCGGCATTGATTTTACCCATTTCACCAGCATGGTCTGGTCTGCATGGGCAGAATATCCGGAGAGGTTGTGAATCCCGGCTCTGCAGGGCAGCTTTTTTTCAATAATCCGTCTGCCCGGGGTTCCCTTTGCCTGGTATCCCACAAAAAAGACATCATTTCCGGGGTCGCTCAACCCATGCTTAAAATGATCCACAATGCGGCCCCCGGTGCACATACCGCTGCCGGCAATGATAACGGCCGGCCCTGATATGTTCAGCAATTTCTTATGATCCCCAAACCGTTCCACCGAATACAGGCCTTTAAAATCAATGGGGTCATTCCCCCGGGCTTTCAGGGCTCTGGCCTCCCTGTCCCAGCATTCATCCAGACGTGCATATATCTTTGTAATTTTAAGCCCCAGGGGGGAATCGATGAACACCGGAATTTTCATCCCGATCCGGTCCAGCTCGTATATCAGTTCCTGGGTGCGGCCCAGGGAAAATGCCGGAATATAGACAATGCCGCCATCGGCCAGGGCTCTGGCAAGACAGTTTTTCAATACCTCAATTCTCTGGTTCCGGCTTTCATGGTTTCGATCCCCATAGGTGGATTCCATAATCAGCAGATCACAGGCATCGGGGATATCCGGATCAGGCAGAATCGGGGTATCTGTGCAGCCAAGATCTCCTGAAAAAAGGACCCGATAGTCTTTTTCATCAGATTCCAGAGAAATTTTAAACCAGACAAAGCAGGACCCGAGGATATGACCGGCATTGCCAAGTTTAAACTGAATGCCTTTTTTAAGGGAAAAAACGTCCCCATATTCAAATCCCCAGGCCAGATCATCAATTTTTTGTTCAATGGCCAGGATCTCTTGTTTGCTTTTCTGTGTAAAGGATAAAGAATCATGGAGCATGGGGTTCAGAAGCGCCTTTGTTCCATGGGTGCAGATGATTTCACCGTCAAATCCGGCCTCGATGAGATCCGGCACCCTGCCGATGTGATCAATGTGGGCATGGGTAAGGAACAAATAGTGAACATGCTCCGGTGCCACAGGAAATTCGTCAAAAGGCAGTTCCGGATCTTCGCCCTGGGCCTTTCCGCAATCCACAAGGATATTCACAGCACTGCCACGGGAAAGAGGGATCTGCATCAGGTGACAGGAACCGGTAACACAATTTTTTGCACCGAGATGATCAATTTTTATGGATGTATCTTTTTGCATAAAAACCTCCCTTAAACATTCCACTTTTATGGGATAGTCGCAAGCCAATCTATCCTTTAGGCGCTGTGCAAAATTTTTATTTTTTCTGCCTCGTGTTTCCGATACTCCGGCACGATCTTTTTCAACACCTGCTTGATTCCATCTTCATCGTTTCTTCCAAGGATAACCTGCTTCAATTCAATGAGAGACTGATCAAGACTTTTAAGGTTGTTTTTTTGACTGTTGAGAACCATAATTTTCGGGTGGCTGGTGGGAACAATGAACTCATCACTGGTGATCAGCTCTTCATAGAGTTTTTCCCCGGGTCGAAGTCCGATATATTGAATATCAATATCAATATGGGGTTCAAATCCGGAAAAACGAATCAAATCTTTGGCCATATCATAAATATTGATCGGCTTGCCCATTTCAAGAACATAAATCTCACCCCCTTTTCCCATTGCACCGGCCTGGAGAATCAGCTGGCAGGCTTCGGGAATGAGCATAAAATAACGAATCATATCCGGATGGGTTACCGTGACAGGACCTCCCTGCCGGATCTGATCTTTAAAAAGGGGGATAACGCTGCCCGCACTGCCAATCACATTCCCAAACCGTACCGTGATAAAGCTGGTTTTCAACTCTTTTTCCAGGCCTGTTCGCTGAAGGATCATTTCAGCTATTCGTTTGGTGGCCCCCATGACATTTGCCGGATTCACGGCTTTGTCCGTTGAAACCAGTACAAATTTCTTGCTTTGAAATTTGATAGCCGCTTCAACAAGGTTCTGGGTTCCAAAAATATTATTATTCACAGCCTTTTCAGGATGCTGTTCCATCATGGGTACATGTTTATATGCGGCTGCATGGAAAACAATTTCCGGGGTATAGGTCTTAAACAGTGATTCAATTTCAATTCTATTCTGAATATCTCCAAGAACTGAAACCACCTCAACATGGGGGAATTCTTTTTTTAACACCAGATCAATTTCATACAGCGGGGTTTCTGCTCTTTCAAAAAGGATGATTTTCTCCGGCGCAAATCGGCAGATCTGTTTGCACAGTTCCCGGCCGATGGAACCGCCTCCCCCGGTTACAAGAACCCTTTTGCCTCCCAAATAACCACCAATTTTATCCTTTTCAAGCTCAACCGGGTCCCGACCCAGAAGATCCCGGTATTCAACATCCCTGATGGAATTGATGGTCAGTTTATCGTTTATCAGTTCCCCCATACTGGGAACGGTTTTAAAGGCAATCTCAACCTCTTTGCAGATCTGGATAATCCGTCTCATCCTTTCCACATTTAAAGAGGGGATGGCAATGATCACCTCCTTTACCCCTTTGGATTCAACGGCATGGGCAAGGCCATCAATTTTATCCAGTACGGAAACCCCATGTATTTTTCTGCCGATCTTAGACGTATCATCATCCAGAAATCCTTCTACATGGTATTTTAGAGACGCATCTTCACGAACTTCACGACAAATTTTTTCTCCACAATCTCCGGCACCAATGATGACGATACCCTTGCTGAGTTTTGATCTCACCTTAAATATGTTTAAAAATGCCTCCTTTAAATCCTGGAAACTGATACTGTCCGTAAACTGTTCAAAGGCCAGTCGCGTCGATACTCTCAAGGCGGCAATGCAAATAAGGGTCAGGCACCAGTCAATCACAAAAACCGATCTTGAAACATTTTGAAAACGGTTCACGTATAAAACAATGGCAATAATACTCAAGGTGCTCATGGATGAGGCCTTTACCACATTCAACAAATCGTTCAAACCGGTATACCGCCACATGCCCCGGTAGAGATCAAAAAAATAAAAATAGAATAATTTTAAGATCACCACATAGGGCAGCATTTTGAAAAATTTATCCATGGCCCACTGGGGAATCATAAAATCAAACCGGACCAAATGAGCCGCATAAAAAGACAGACACAGCAGAAAAATATCGAGTGTCATGATGATGTATAAATTTCTTGTGATTCTAATTTTCATCGAGCCTTAAACCTTTTCCCGGATAATACAAGACACTTTCACAAAAACAATACTGCATGCTGCATATAACAAAAACACAGGAACAATACCATATGGCCGCAAAAAAACAATAGATAGTCCAATCACCAACTGAAATAAACCATACCCAATGGAGACCTTCCAGTGAGCCACCCCAATTTCATTTGCAAGCAACTGATACACGTGTCTGCGATGGGCTTTTGTCAATGACTCTTTGTTTTTCACTCTGACCGCCATGGTGGTCAATTCATCCATATAAAAAAGAAAAAGAAACCCTGCCATACAAAAAAAATCGAGCAAATTCCTGGCCACACCGATCACAACCAGGGCAAACACAAATCCCAGCATCACACTTCCCACATCTCCCATGAATACCCGGGCCGCTGGTAGGTTAAAATACAAAAATGCCAGGGACGAAAGGGCGATGGATACGGCTAAAATCACATACTGTCCACCTGCCCCAAGTGTATGGGCATAGACGGCGATCAACCCAAAGGCAACCACAGAAGTAATTCCTGCGATGCCGTTTATCCCATCCATGAAATTATAAATATTTGCCGTACCCACCATAAAAAAAATAAATCCGGGAAATAGGAAATAATAGGGGATGGTTACCGGGAAAAAATAACCTGTCAGAGCGATTGTGGAACAGAGCATCTGTACAAGAAGTCTTAAAAACACCGGCAAGTCAACCATATCCCCCATTAAGCTGACCAGGGAAAGACACACCGCAGGTATCCAGAAAAAAGTGTCCATTCCGAGGAGAACAGATACAAATATAAATGCGATCAGGATCCCGACCCCCCCGCCCTTGGGAATATTACCTGAATGAGAGCTTCTTTCACATGCCCTGTCAATGATCGAAAGTTTCATACCGTATCGGGCGACAAACCAGGCCCCACAAAAGCCCAATATCGGCGCACAAGTGACACAATAAAAAATCTTTGTCATTTCCATATATTTTTGAACAGCTCAACTATTTTTATCCGTATTTTCATCCCCGGGATCGCCGCTGAAACAACTGAAAAATTTTCTTTGCATATTTTGAATATATGGCGATCATATTTGTTGAAACATTATTCTGCCGGCATGCCTTCAAAATTTCTCTGTTTAAAATCCAGTTGGATTTCAAATTTCGCGTACTCACACCGCCGGTCCTCATTTTTACCAGTGTCCTGGCAAGACAGCTGTAACTGATCCCATGAATTTTCAAAAACCTGAGCAAGAGTTCAAAATCAGCGGCAATCTTATACTCTTCACTGTAAAGTCCACAGGTTTCATAATACCTGCTCAGGACAAAAAAAGCAGGATGCGGCGGCATCATTCCGTATGCAAACATATGGGGCCGGAATCCATGGGAAGAATAAAACCTCACCGGCCTGTTCAAACTTCCAGGTCTCACATACACAAGATCTCCACAAACCGCACCCACTTTTTTTTCTTCAAATTCCTTTACAACTGCAGATATACACGAATTATCAGCATACATATCGTCGCCGTTCAATATCCCTACTATATCACCGGTTGCACAACGTATCCCTTTGTTCATGGCATGGTAAATGCCCCTGTCCGGCTCTGAAATATACCGGTACAATACCCCCTGATATTTTTGTATGATTTCAACGGTTCTGTCTGTGGAGGCACCGTCGACAACAATGTGCTCCATGTGGGGATAGTCCTGGGAAACAACGGATAAAAGGGTGTCTTCAATAGTGGCCTCACAATTATACGACACCGTTATAATGGAAACCTTCATAAAAGCTTCTTGCCTGTTTCCCCCATATACACCGAGCGTAAGGTCTGGGTCGGTAAAAACCCGGATTCAAGCATCCTGCCGGTATCAAAAACCGAATCTTTTTCAAGTTTATCATAATATGAATCAATCCAGTCTGACCGCTGCTTGAACAGTTTTCCTGCCAAACGGACAGCCATCCGGACAAAAACCAGGGGGATTTTCACCCGCCATCTATCGGGCTGGCATCTGGACGATTGAAAAACCCTGATAATTTCATTAAAGCTGGATGGGGATTGATCACAGATATTCAGGATATTAAAAAACCGATCTCCTGGATTGTTTTTCAGCCTGAAAACTATAAAATCCACAAGATTTTTTCTGGCCAGCACGGAAACCTTCTGATTGCCGGACCCAAATTGCACATAAGCGATTTTTTTGGGGGCAAACACCCGTTTCTCGAGATTCCGGCTCCATGAGACATCATATACCGGAGCCAGTCTGAAAATATCCAGCCGGTTCAACTGAAATCGATCAAAAAGCCGGGTCAGATTTTCTTCTGCCCTTAGCTTGCTGCGGGCATAGCCGCTGTTCGGCCGACACGCCTCACTCTCCTTAACCGCTGCTGGGCCGTGACTTTGTCCATAAACCGAAATTGAGGAAAGAAAAATAAAATGGACCCTGGGATTTGCCAGGAAAGCTTCCCGGGCAAGGCTTATGGCCGCCCTGTTGTTTACCCGGTCATACTCCCCGGCACGACTGATAATCTTCTGATGGGAAATACCTGCACAATGGATGACCGCGTCAGGCCTGTAATGCATAAGCGTTGACCGGACGGTCTCCTGATCCGTGATGTCTGCCCGGACAAATGTCACTTTCTTTCGGGAATCCATACCCGGGTGTGTGTCAAGCCCGATCACATGATAATTTGGGGACAATTGCCCGCATACCGCCTGCCCCACAAACCCAGAAGCACCGGTGACAAGAATCGTTTTCATTTTTTTATAATGTCTAAATATGCCCGCTTATGTAATGATGCAATGTTAAGGACATCCAACTGTTCCACTGCTGTTTGCCTTGCTTTTATTCCAAAGGTTTTTCGCAGATCGGCATCATCAAGCAAAATTCGTACTTTTTCAACCAATTTTTCCGGGCTGCCGCAGGGGACAATAAACCCGTTTTCACCATTTTCTATCAACCGAGGAACGTCCCCCACATCCGTACTCACAACCGCTTTTTCCATGCTCATGGCATCCCATACAGCCATGGGAGAAGCCTCTGTTGCTGAAGTGCAGACATAAATATCAGTTTCATTGAGAATCGCCTTAATGTTGTCCGAGTACCCCAGAAAGGTAAGGTTTTGAATCTTAAGCCGGTGTTTTAATTGTATCAGTTTCCTGCTGTATGCTTTTTGGGTCTGGAAATGCGGACCCACGACATAAAAATTCAGTGCTTTTTCTTTCAGGAGCCCGGCCATTTGAATAAAGGTCTCATAACCCTTGGCCGGATTGATATTGCCCACTGAAACAATGTTTAAGCCCTGTCCCGACAATATTTTCCGAACGGGTTTTATGATATCCGGTTTAAAATAAGTTGTATCCACCGGTGCCTGAATTTCATACACAGGTTTATTCCGGGTCCCCATATCGGTGACATAATAGCTTCTGACTTTTTCCCCTGCAACAATCAACCCGTCAGCAAAAATCAAAGATAAAATTTTAAACAGATACCTAAAAAAAACAGGTGTTCGGGTATCATTCAAATGCCACAGAGTTTTACAGCCTGCGAGCTTGCCGGCAATGAGACCTTTAAACTGCCAGGAACCTCCGCTCACATGAATCACATCAAACTTTTCCTTTTTAAAATAAAGATACAATTGATTGAACTCAAAAAGAAAAAACAAACCATACAGGGCCAGTTGTCTTTTTTCCCGGGTCAGTCTTCGCAATGGAAACTGAATCCGCTGGATTCCATACGCCATAAGTTTTTTGGTAAATCTTTCACTGTCTATGAACGGGTAAACAACCGTATTATCGACCCCCATATTTTTCAATATTTTCGATACTTCCGCGATTCTTAGTTGTGGTCCGCCCAGCCGTCCTTCTTCTAGAATATTTGCTACTTTGATTAATTTCATTTTGAGTGCAAGAACTGCATAGTTTTCATTTTTTCATCAAGAAATTCAAATATCTGCCTGTGTATTAAATCCCAGTTATATTTTTGCACATTGGCCCTGGCGTTTGCGGTAATCCGGTTCCGCAAATCCGGTGACCTCCACAGTCGTATGATATGTTCCGCCATTTCCTGATAATTCCCCGCTTCAAAGAGCAGACTATCATTGCCATGGGTCAATATGCTTTCAATTCCGGCAAGCCGGCTTGCCACGACCGGTTTGCCCATGACCATATAATCAAAAATCTTCACTGGATAGGCAGATGCTAGATCCAGCTGATCCGGATAAGGGCAGATACATACATCTGAGCCTGAAATGAGATTCAAAACAACATCATACGGCTCATACCCTCTGATATCCAGACAAACATTTTCCTTAAAACCGTCAATATTTTTTTTTAGCCATTGATATCCGCAGCCGACCTCGGGGCCAGCCACAACAAACCGAATCCTGGGTATCTGCTCCAGCATAGCCCGGATACAAGGCGCTATTCCTTCCAGCCTCACTGAATCAACAGGGCCACAATAAAAAAGACGCAATGCCTCCGGATGAAATGTATTTTTTTTTAGTTTCCCGAAAAAACGGTATTCCAAATTAATTCCATTGGTAATCGCCAGCATATCGTTTTGAAACAAAGCATATTTCAAAATGATTCTCTCCGGTACAACCCCCAGGATTATTTTATCCGCTTTCTTTAATATTTTACTAGCCAGGGAAAATTCGATTTTTTTAAGGACCAGGTTCAGTGCATGAAATTTTGTTCTGTGAATTCTGGTGAGTAGGACCATTTTTTCAGGATCATCCCACAAATCAGCGATCCATTTTAATTGAAATACTTTTGAAAAAGAAAACCCCAGAACGAGGGTTCGGGGTTCGTAAGTAGAATAAATATATTTAAATTTCCGGTGGGTCAGTGATAGTTTCAAAACCGTCCAAAATGCCCAAAATGGAAAAAAAATTTTGAGTATTTTTTCCTTGAAAGGGAAAACAAATACCGCCCGGGCTTTTTGTACGGCCTGAAAACTGACCGAACTCGCGGCGACAATTGTAACATCGTAATTACTGCATAGAAATCGGGTCCTGTTAAACTGGGTTCTATTAGAATCAGGCAAAATCCCGTGGCATAAAAAAAATATTTTTTTTATAGCCAAGGCGGGTTCTTTTTCATCCATTTTTCCGGATTTTTACAAAAGGCTTTATATGCTTTAAGAACCTCTGATGCTTCCCCATGCATGACAACACGTCCTTTTTCAAGCCAAAGGACCTTATTGCACAACTTTTTTAAAATCTCAGGGTTATGGGAAATAATAATGGCACACCTAGCCAGGTCATGTAATTTTTTTATCCGGTCTGTGGCTTTTTTTCTAAAACTGTTATCTCCGGTGGACAGCACCTCATCCAGAATCAGTATATCCGGTCGAATTACCGTTGCAATGGAAAATGCCAAACGGCTTCTCATACCACTTGAATAGGTTTGCACGGGTTCATCGATAAAGTCTCCGATATCTGCAAACGCTTCAATATCATCCATTTTCCCTTTGATCTCAGAGTGTTTTAACCCGAGCAGACTGCCGTTAATATATACATTTTCTCTTCCTGAAAGCTGATTTTCAAACCCAACCCCCAGGGCCAAAAGTTGTATTTTACCATTCACCGTAACGTTTCCCCTGTCCGGGGAATAAATTTTAGCACAAATCATGGAAAATGTACTCTTGCCGGAACCGTTCCGGCCGACAACACCCAAGGTATCGCCTTCATACAATTGAAAGGAGACATCCTGCAATGCCCAAAAAATTTGTTTTCTCTTCTTTTTCACCGTGGAAAAAAACAAATCAAGAAAAGAGGTGTGCCTGCGAAAGTAAAGACCGACATTTTTAAAAGACACTATTTCAGTCGACATAGCTGTGGCTGGTTCCGTAAGTTTATCTTGTAATTTCATGGAAAAGATGAGAGCAAATCCTGACGAAGTTTTCTTATATCATTTTAGGCACATAACAGGACATTCGGCGAAAAAAAAACAACCCCACCTGAAGGACACAAAGTGTTACGACAAATAAAATCAGTATGGACTGTAAATCAAACATCTTTCCATAGAACAGGAGATCCCGGACCGATGAAATAAAAGGCACCATTGGATTTAAGGAATACAGGGTTTTTGCATATCCGGGAATGGACGCATTATCATAAATTCTGTCCGTTGAATACAGTACAGGACTCATATAAAACCCGAAGCGAAGAAAATAGGCGATAAATTTCCCGGTATCTCTTAGATACGCATGGAATATGGATAAAAATAACCCCAGAGCACTGGCCATCAGAATCATCAGCAAAACAAGAATCAAAATGCCAAAGGTATGAATACCTGCGACCTGATGATTCCAAAAGATAATAATCAGGAGACCGATCATATAGAAAAACGCCTGAACAATAGGCGAAATAATAACAAAAAGGACCATTGGCAGTGATGATTGTTTGATCAGCCCGGAACTTCTTGTCAAAGAACTTGTGCATAAACTGACGGACCGTGAAAACGACTGCCATGTCACAATACCGCACAGGGCAAACAAATGGAAATTGGGTCCCCCCCTATGAAAAACAATACTGATAACAAAATAATAGATACACATAAACAGCAGAGGATCCAGAATCCACCAGAGCAAACCCAGCTTGGTTGTGACAACAGTGGTTTTAATGTTAACATAAAACTGAGACCGTAGCACTTGACGGTTTTCCCAGAGTTCTTTTGCGACTCTTATCATTACAATCCTATATGTTTGATCATAGAAAAAACCACAAGATGAATATCCTGATGGTTTCTCACCTCATGATTTTTTTTAACTCATCTTTATTACCAAAACAAGTTGCGCTTTTCTTTAATTCCATATGGTCTGCTTTCCAGGTGTGCCCACCCCGATTTTCCCCTCGAATGGCGCAAAACCCCCACACACTGCTCAAGTATATGGTCAACCCTGCACCTTTGCACATCGACAGATAATCTGAATCCACGCAGGCCCTCATATTTTCTGAGAACTCTATTTGCCGCCCCTTTCTCTTTTTTCCGGAAATAGTTGCGCCACAGATATCCGGAGCATCATACCTGCCCAGGACATATTGTGAATTCACCCCTTTGTTACGCAACAAAAGTTCGTCTGTCTGGGCCAGGTAAACAAAACCCGGTGGTTTGCCGAAAATATCCGCATCGATCCCTCTCATTTCCATCATCATATCCAGAATATAATTCGGCCCGTACAGATCATCATCATCAATTTTAAACCAGTATTTTCCTGTTGCCTTTTTTATCCCAAAATTAAGACATATACCGATGTTTTTTTCTTCGTGCAGTTGAAATATCCTTATATTCGGATCATCTTGACAAATTTTTATCATGCTGTCGGTTGGTTTTTGAGATGAATTCATCAGAAAAATCCACTCTTTATTCGGGTAATCCTGCCTTTTAAAATTTTCCAGGGCCTTAAAGAATTGTTCCGGTCTCTTGGACGGCGTTATCATGGAAATCTTCGGATATTCTTCCCAGTCATAATCCAGCCCCAATTTGCCGCAGATTCGCCTCAGCCCATGGGCATATGAGTGCCGGCCAAACAATTTTCGTCTGGTTTCAAGGCCTGATATTGAGGCTTCTGATTCTTTCTCCAGATACATCCGGCATTGAAGGACTGTCTCCTGATCAGATGCGGTATAGGTCACAATTTTCTCTGGAATAAACTGGTTCTCCGAGCCTTTATAGATGACCGTGCACCCGCAGGCAGCCGCTTCCATGGCCCGGTTTGCCAGAGAAAGTGGGGATGACAGAGAATCTGAAGACATGAGATAAATACGATAGGACCTGAGCGCGGTAAGTCGCGTTTGATCAGCCAAATACCCCATGATATGTTCCCGGAATTCGGGAAGGTCATCCAGCTTATTTGCCGCATACCTGTACCTAGACTCTGCGATATGAAGACCGGCGGGAAACAGGTCCTTTAAAAATTGAAACCGATCAGGCCATTCTAAAATATCTGCCCAGCCGTCAAATAAAATTGAAAAATCCCGGTCAGGTAAACTTAGATGCCCGGGCAATACGGGATTGTGCAGGGCTGGCTGAACCGCCAGAGGCTGATGGATGATGTGATCTGAATCCTTCATACCCCTATACTGTTCAAAATTTTCAGGATCCGTTGCCATTACAAAATCAAAACAGCCTGCGATTCCGGAAAAAATTGAATAATGGTCCCTGTATTCAGTATCCCAAAATATCGTGGGCAGGTTTCTTTTCTTACCTTGATTGACAATGGCTTGAAGTGTTTGTTCAAGGTCTTTGTCACCCGAGAATAGATTTTCCCATCCCGTTGAATGAAAGTCCCAGGTTGATTGCACCACAATCATATGGGGCTGTTCAGTATCCAGCTGCCGTTTCCAGTCATACGGGTCCAGGGGAATCAAATCTGCCTCGAATTTAAGGCAATCATGCAAATGAGGGCTCAGTATACAGGCGATCCGCAGGGATTTATTTTCAGTACTTTTCAAGGCCGTGAAACGTTTAAACCGTGTAAAAATATGTTCTTGTGCACCAGGCCGTATATATTTTTTTTGGTTGCGCAAAAAAACATTGGATTCCCTTTTTCCGTTGATTTTTCTTTTTGTCAATCGATTTTTTAAAAGTCCGGTTAACAGGCGAATGACTTCAAGCCCATGCGTCCGTGGTGATTGTACCGCATCCCTGACCGCATGGACCAGTTGAAACGGTACGGACCGCCTGATGTCATCCAATTGAATCTGCAGTCTTCGGGCAAGGGTTTGGCAGTAAAACAATTCATAACAGTCCCCGGCATGTTCATTGTCCTGTTCCCCTCTTCTCAAGTCGTCAAAAGCCTTTTCAGCACCCTGGAGTCTGTCTGCCTTCGTTTGATCCAGGGCATCATCCCCTGCAATCATAAGGCTGGGCCAGTAGTAAGTCATACCGGGAAATTGCCTTTGGCACCGGAGATTCCATTCAATCAGATCACCCTTGGTAAAAAGCGGGTTAAAATTTCCAACTCGTTCAAACACCTGTTTTTTTATCACCAAATGCCCCTGAACAATCCGCGGCACTGGAACGGGGTACGCTCTTTGATCAAACCGGAACCTGTCGGATGAATCCAAAACGCCTGTTCCGGATACGATTTTTCCCGTTAAGGCGACAAAATCAAATACAGACCAGGCTTTTTTCATATTTCCGATAAAATCAGGGTGGATCAAATGATGACTGGTCATAAACACCAGATATTCACCCTTGGAAAAATGAGCCCCAATATTCCGACCTTCAGGCAAAGAAAAATTTCGAGGCAGACTAAGGGTCAGAACTGATTCGTAAGCAGGTTCTTTTTTTTCAGAACCACTGTGATCGGCAATGATGATCTCAAAATCTTGATCTGTTTGCCGGGAAACAGATGCCATACATTCAATGAATCCATGATCCATGCCAATGGATGATATGATGATGGATACAAGAATTTTTCTTTTGATCCGATCATCCTGAAACGGGACAAGTTTATAGTCCATTGACTGAAGGTACTCATGAACCCGTTCACCTGCCGATTGGAACTGGTGATTATCAAACAAACGGATCGCACTGGACAACAATGCAGTGGATTGAACAAATTTATCCATGTTTGCGGTTGAATGCATAGTCAAAAATGAGGCTGATAAAACGAAAAGGTAGAATTATGGTATTTTTCCCGGGTTTGGATACGGCATCAATAAGCACCTGGCCGATTCGAAAGGAGAAAGAGTTGCGCAAGTCAAAGTTTCTGGTTTCAAGCGTCTGTATTTTATATAAAAGGTGTTCGGATTCTGTTTCAGGAAAGCAATTTGGGTTGTCACTGAACAATCTTTTTTTCAGATTTATCAATTCCTCATTCATTCGCCTGATCTCATGCAGATACTGATTGTTCAGTAAAACCATTTCTTCCAGCTGAGCGTTCATTTCCTTATCAGGTCCTGTTTTTTCCTCTGTCCAGGCCGGATGTGTTTTCCGTTCTTTCTGAGAATGAAGTATCATATAAACTGTGTCCCCTGAATCATATTTTCGAATATGGATTGTTTTTTCGCCTGTTTAAATAAAAACAATTTCATCTCCCTTGCCGTCACAGACAAATTCCTGGTTAAAATCCCTTTTTTCCACCCGCCACGTATGAGATAAAACAGCCGACCGGTTAATCACCACATTAAACCGGTCCGCAATACCCACTTTGATTTTTTCAGGATCAATATTGAGTTGAAACTCAGAATCGGCAGCTGCAATATTTTTACGGGAAAATTTATAATTGTCAAAAAAAACCTTTTTGCAGCAGAAAGTATTCCCCCCTATCCAGGCAAGCGTTACGTCCAAATCGGCAATTTTTCTGACCAGATACTCGGGCTTTCTCATCCTCCTTTCATAAGTTTTATTTTCGCTCTCCAGATAAATAAAAGGGACCCTTTTGCCGAAAAAATCAAATTGAACCGCCCGTGTTGACAGCATCATATCCAAAATATAATTTTCACCATAAAAATCATCATCATCCATTTTAAAGATATATTCACCATTTGCGGCACTGAACCCCACATTTAAAGCTTCTCCATTGGATGCTTCCCGGGGGGTAAGGAAAAATTGAATATTTTTTTCCCCACGATACTGCCTGCGGATACCGTCTATATCGATCTCGTCTGAATTAAATACAATGGCCAGTTCTTTTTCCGGATAGGTTTGTTTTTTAAAATTTTCAATTGCATTTTCCAAACAATGGGGCCTGTACGTGGAAGTAGTTATACTGGCCCGGGGATATTCACACCAGTCATGGGGGATACCGATATGTCGGCAGATAGTTTGAAACCTGTGGGAAAAGGTGTGATTCAAAAAGATTTTCCTGCGCTGCCTTAACGCGATTTTCCCCCGGAATAGTTCATCCGACAATAGTGCATCAACCAGTTTCCCCGGATCCTGCTCATGGTTCAGCACCTCATACCTGATATCCTCAGAATCAACAGTATCTATGCTGACGGCAACAGCACCGCATGAAACCGCAATCAAGGTCATCCACTGGGAATATACATTAGATTGTTTTTGCGCAGGCTTTGTTAAAAAAATTTTTGCGTATTTAAAAACCGATTCAAGACGTCTGGGCGTCAGCTTTCCCAGGTATGTTTTTTCATAACCATGTATTGAAAATTCAGGGTTGAGCGCCTTTGATTCAGGATCATCATAAACATACAGGCCATGCCTGCCAAAACAATTGAACAGGTCACTGTCCCTTATTTGATCTGCGACACTATTGTCACAGATAATATTCCACAGATGCTTTCTGTCCTTTTTTTCTTCAGGGCAAAAGGGATTGTGAAATGCTGGCTGGACTGCCGGGGAAAGCAGGTTTGCGAGAATACCTTTTTCATTAAATTTTCTCAGGCTTGCCTGATCCGCACAATAAAGATATTGAACGCCAGCCAGCACGCCGGTGAAATGATCACAAAACTCAGGCCCCAGGGTATGCCAGAACACCACCGGAATATTACGCTTTTTAGCCAAACTCATCAATGATAAGAATTCCTCCTGTTTTTGCCCCTGCCGGGATAATGCAGAATCCCAGTCACCTGTACTGTCTGAAAAACACGATTCGATCAATAAAAAATCAAACCGGTTTTGCTCCAATTGATCTTTCCAGTTTGAAATTTTTAAAGGTATCAGTTCCCCTTCAAATTTCAAATAGTCAACCAGGTTTCTGGATATAATCGTGGCAAACTGCAATGAGGACCTTTCGGGATAGTCATGGTTCGTCCAGTCCGGTATGTCCAGCTTATCCGTTCCCCGGCTCATCTGCCGGTGTTGTTTATCTTCATTCACCGGGTATCCTGCATTCATCTTTTATGGGTATTCCTTTTTCATGAAGTTTTTGAACCAAAATTTTTATCTCTTGTCTCAAGTTTGTGATTTTTTCGCCCAGGTTCGCAGTATCTATGTCAAAAATATATTTTAATTTGTCTGAATCAAACAATTCATGATTCAAAGGGATCTCATTATGTAAAAGGGAATATTCGTAAATTTTTTTCTGTTTATTCAAAAATTGGTATTTCCGCCTGTAAAAGAGGGTGCTGTTTTTAACATTCCAATTGTCCGCTCTTTTTTTCTGTCGCACACTCGTGATAAAATTTGTATCAAATCCATTGATACTGAGCTCCTGATCCGAAATCCCCGGAAAGATTTCATCAAACTTCTCTATAACGATTTTGCCGTAAGTAAAAAAATCCCAGTTATATTTCCGGGCTTCCCTGGTTCTGCCCTTATCATCAACCAGCATATTGCTCCAATAATCGACATCATTTTCATTTTGTTTGACCGACACCAGCCAGTTTGCCGGTCTTGCAATTGAAACAATTGGTAGGCCCTGTTCTCTGGCAACAATCGAAAATTTTATATCACACATCACCCGGGGCAAAAAATCATCCAGACAAAATTTCATGCATTGGGTATGAAACGCCAATGTTCCAGAACCCGGAAGTGTTATAAACTGATCCGAATCCAATGCCATCTTTGCAGAATAACTCTGGAGCCGTTCAAAATACCATTCAAGCGGCTCCCCGAAAATAGAGCCATGGACACAGACAGGTATTCGGTCTTTGTATTTTTTTAACGCCGTCAGCATCTTATGGACATAATCTTGTGGATACAGAAAATCATCATCCAGAGAGAAATAATACCCGTCCCGGGCCTGCTCAACGAAAAAAAATTTCCCATTGGCACCCATGTCGCCATGGTCCCTACTCCATTCATATGAGATTTTATCATGGTCTAAACATTTTGGAACAGTTTCATGCCCGTTGAGATACACATACACGTGATCAAACTGGTCAACAATGGAATCCAGTACATCCGGCAGGCTGTCGACTCTGGATGGAATAGTGGCCAGCCCTGCGATGATGGGATCACTGACATGACAGGACCCATTGTCCCTTAAGAGTTGATCATATTCAGTATCTTCCATACTGCAGATATTGGCGTGTTCAAATGTGCAGAATGAATGGTTCGCTGCACCTGTTGATGTAAACAGATTGTTTTTTGCCAGAACAGCCTGAAATGCCTCTTTTTTACCAGACAAAAGCATGGGGTGATATGTTTCAACATGATCTGACAGGTTTTTAAAAGACATGCGGCAATTTGAAACCAAATTCTTTTCTTTATTGATGCTGTTTGAAAAACTAACCGCCGGCAACATTCCGAAAAAATCAGCCTGGCAGGCGTCGGCGCTGCACACCATATTCTCAAGATATTCAGGATCATCCGTATCCGAACAAAACCTGATGCAGTAGTTACCGGATGCATTCAGGGTCATCACCTGAAGCAAATGCAGGTTTTCCTGATCTGGACAGATTTTAATCGATTTAAGGGAAGTCTGTTTTGATACCAGGGCAGTTATTTTCTCACAGCTGGCGCCCCGATTCCGGGGCACAACAATGACCAGTTCTTTGTTTGAGTGGGTCTGGGTGCGATAGTTGTGTATAATTTTTTCAATTGAGTCCGTGCCTGAGGCGATCGTGTAAGCACTCACCAATGGGGGAAGATGATCCTGCCTGTGAACCCCGGCCTGAGAACAGATTGTACTAAGCCGATGTTCAAACGTATGGTGCTTGTACAGGTCAAACAAGGCAATTGCCCCTCGCCGGCGCCTCTGGAACTCACTCTTGAGCAGGAAGTCAATTTTTTCAAGAAACCGTTCCTTTGATGCATGTGCATCAACAAACCCTGAAAAGATATCCCGGGAATCCAATTCACCATTATGGACAACCGCCATGCCGCAGCTCAATGCGTCCAGGCTCCACCACAGCTGGCTTGTAGGGGTAAAAGTAGAGGCGTCAAAGGTGACCCCGACCTTTGCATACCGCTGCACAAATAGCAGGGTGGGGTAATCGACACACCCCTGCACACAGTTGCTTAAGCTGCCAAGGTCCTGAATTTTTTTCTTCCAGAGCTCATGTCTTGAGTCAAAGATTGACAACCCTCTTTCTGCCAATTGGTTTAACACGGGCGGCGTTTCGCTTCCCAGACGATGCAAGTCTCCCCAGCCGTCAAAAAGAATGGAAAAATCAAAATCACCATAGCGGTCATATTCACGGTATGGGTGATGAATCTGAGGCTGAACCGCCGGAAGAAGAATTGAAGCCGGGATATTTTTTTTATCAAATGCCTGAATGCTTTTGGGGTCTGCACAAAAAACAAAATCAAAATTTCGGGCAAAACCATAAAACAAATCATGATATTCAGCACCAAGAGTCTGCCAGAACACGGTTGGGATACCTGTTTTTTTTGCCAGATTCAATATATCTATCAAAATTTGTGCCAGTTCGTTCTGTACGACCTGGGCATACCCCCAGTGACCGGTACAGGTTTGAAAACAGGATTCTACAAGGACGAAGTCAGGCCTGGCAAACCTGATGATGTGATTCCAATTTTCCGGGGTCAGCAACAGAAGATTACTTTCATAGGGAAGGGTTCGGCCGAGCCGTTCACTCACAATGCCGGCAATTTTTAAATCCGGGTTCCTGCACCCGGCTTTTTCACCGATCGGTTCAAAGGGCAAAGTCCACCAATGGCCTCGTTCCAGTGTTTTTTGTTTAAGATTTCGGACAATTAAAGGCGGCGTATTCATCTGTAATGGTTCATTTATGTGTTGATGGTTTGTGGGGGTACAAAAGGGGTGACGGCAAAAAAATAATCATCAGGTACGCTTTGGTTTAAAAACAGGCTCAAAAATCAATCGGACCAATCTTAAAGGCAACATCAGGGTGTTTTTGCCGGGTCTTGCCACCGCATCAACCAATACCCGGCCCATGCGGAAAGCATAAGATCTCTTCAAAACAGCAACCTCTTTTTCAAGCTTGTGGATACTTGCCATGCTCTTTTTTTCCCCGGCCTTAAACCGGATTTCACATTGAGCCCTTTTTGATTTGACCTCATCCAGTTTTGATCTGACCTGATTCAATGCCCGATGTTCTTTTTTTAAATCCTTTTCCAAAGATTCCTCACGGATTTTAGAATTTGTCAGGTCTTCATATAAATCCTTGATTTCCATGGTAAGGCAATTGTTTTCTTTTGTCAGTGCTTCCAGGTCTTTTTTGAGTGTTTCCATCTTATTGTTTTCGTCCATACCCTTTCCTTTCCAGCCCCTGGTACGTTGCGATATCTTGTTCTCAACCGTCCGGCATGCATGGTGTGTTCCGGATCAATTCCAACTTCATATCATAAGATCCTGGACACTGCTTACCGTGTCTGTGTTTTTAAATTGAGAGGCTTCTATTTTCCATGTATGACTTGTCTGATCACGTCTTCTTTCAGCCACAAGATTTAAACTGTCTGCTATGGCGAAAAATCCGTCTCCTGCTCCTGAAAGCCGATACATCAGGCTGGAATCAGCCGCATCAAAAGACCAGTCATCATATTGAATTTGTTTAAAAAATTGATGCCGGCCGGAAATGGAATTTCCACCGATCCAGATATCGTTCCGGGCCGCTGACTGGTACGGCACAATACAAAACGGCAGGCTGTTTTTCCGCAGATATACTCTTTGATCCCCTTCAAACACCAGGGGCGCCGGCGGCTTTCCAAACAGGTCCGCGTCAAGGGCGTTTGCGCTGAGCATCATATCTGAAATATACTCAGGTCCATAAAGGTCATCATCATCCATTCTAAAACAATACTGGCCCGTGGCCCTGAAATGCCCCATGTTCAGGCATGCCCCGGCAAACAGATCACCGGGAACGGCCATAATGGATACATTCTCCATTGGCTTATCCAGACCTGATTCCGTTAACGACGGCAGTTGATTCCCATTAAACACAATGATCAATTCCCGGTTGGGATAGGTCTGGCGCTTAAAGGTGTCCAGGCATATTTTCAGGTTTTCACTTCTGTATGTGGGTGTGATCACGGATACCTTTGGAAACACATCCCAACCCGATTCTATGCCCAGGGTTTCACAAATATGGTGTAACCGATGACCAAAGGAATGGAATTGATTTACCCTTCTCCACCCCTTGTGGGCGATCCGTTCCCGGTAAAGATCATCTGTTTCAAATCGGGTAAACTCCGTCAGGACTTCAGCAGGGTCCGGCCGTTCCTGCACCATATGTTTGCGGACATCCTTGTCCCGCAATTCTCCAACATGGACACAGGCCAGACGGCACCCAAGCGCTTCAAGGGTCATCCACTGCTGTTCGGTCCGTGTGGACAGGGTATTTTCAAATGTGATACAGCTCTTTGCGTATTTCAAAGCGGTGATACGTCCCTGGCGGGTTGTACAGCCCAGGATACTGTCTGAACAGCCTGAAACATTTTTTCTCTTGTTTTGAAAAATTCTATACCTAGATTCAATAATGAACAGACCGAATTTCTGCAGGTCCGTTAACAGGCGTATTCCATCCGGCAATCGCACCAGATCTGCCCAGCCGTCAAACAGCAGGTTCAAATAACACCCGTGATAGTGGTCAAAATAGCGGAAGGGGTTGTAAACGGCCGGCTGAAAACAGGGAAGCAGCAGGTCCGAATCAATACCCTCATCCTTCATGCGCTCCTTTTCCACGGGATCAGAACAGAACACATGATCAAACAGGTGACTGAACTTTTTGTAAACCTCATGATACTCATGTCCCTTTGTCATCCAGAACACCGTGGGAATTGATCGCTTCTTTGCATAGGCTAAAATACTTGAAAAAAGATCCAGGTTTTGGGCTTCCTGGACCTGCCCGATTCGCCAATAGCCGCAGGATGACACCCAGACCGATTCCACCAGCAGAAAATCAGGCCGGCCGTATCTGATGACAGCCTTCCAGTTGGCAGGCGTCAACCCCATGATCTCGCCTTCAAATCGAAGGCCCTGGTACAGGCGTTCTTCAACGATACAGGCCATCCGAATACGGGTCCTGCTTTTTTTCAACGGTTTCCAATCCGGCACCGGGGGAGCCCAGAAATCGGTCTTTTCAATCATTTTATCATTTAAGTTTAAGGCATCCACTGAGTATTCCATGTATAATCCATTGTCATTTAAGGGCATCCCTTTAATAAACCGTTTTGGAATTAACGCGCTCATATTCTCGCCAGAACAGGGTCGAATCCGGGTGTGTGACAAGGGTGACAAAAGCGCTTACCTGACTGTCATCCCAATGGAGGATACGCTTCATCTCATTGATCCGACCCTCAAACACCCGGCTGTTTTCCCTGTCTGAAAGCTTAAAAAAAGACACCACATCTTCCTGCAGCTTTACCGTAAACTGCCCGATGGGGTCCACTGGAAATCGAAGCACTTTAAATATCTTGATATTTTTACTCGCCCGGGTGATGGAATAAACCAGTTCAAACCCGGGATGCTCCTGCAGGTAAAGGGTTAAAAAATTCCGCCTGGAGGTGACCACAACGTATTGAATCTGATGCGTGTTGATCTGGGATAGAAAATCCTCTTCATATAGTGCCACAAGGCTGTTGCCGGCCATCACCCCTGCATCATACCGGGGCCAGACAAAAAGCGCTTTTTTTTGCGACTGTGTATGGGAAAAACCGTATTGAACCTTGTGAAACTTGTACTGATTGTCCGTTAGGTAATCGAGCATCCTCAGGTATTCCCATTGGCATAAAATGGGTTCATGTGCTGGAATATTTTGTTGAATCCAGTGGGAAGCGTCCCGGGTGGTCTGGTTTGCCCATCCGCTCCTGTCATCAAACCCTTCCTGGCCCAATGAAAACCCATAGACAGTGTGAACTTTTGTTTTTTTCAATAAGGCATAAAAGGTTTTATCTTTTTCTC
The DNA here is from genome assembly GCA_963674905.2 of uncultured Desulfobacula sp. Taxonomy (GTDB): domain Bacteria; phylum Desulfobacterota; class Desulfobacteria; order Desulfobacterales; family Desulfobacteraceae; genus Desulfobacula. The sequence continues at coordinate 30,932 of CAXXXR010000002.1, forward strand.
TGCCCACAAAAGTTTGAAAAACAATGCAGAGTGCTGCAAGGCTGCACACCAGAAAAATGTTTATTTTCCCGGCCGTTCTTCCATTTAAAAAAAACCTGGAAAAAATATATCCACACCCGTTTGAAAAATCACTTATCAGGACAGCAGACATGAGATACAGGAAAAAGTACAGCAATAGAAATTGTCCGTTCCGGAAATTTATCCCGCCGGATTTCATTCCAATATAGATGATCGGGGAAAACAATATCACAGAAAACAACAGGACCACATGGGCCGGTCGTTTCTCTTTTGTAAAGACACGGACAAGGCAGTAAACGCTTCCGGCAGCCAACAGGCTGGACAGCACAAATACCTGGGCAATATATATTGTGAAAAACTGGCTTAGCTCCCTTAACAGGGCCGGGACAGCAGCCCAGAAACCCTGTCCGTTATCCGGCAGCGGCAGTACCCCGGATGCCTTTACCTTTGACGCATCTGCCAGGGGCCCCAGCAGTACGGAAAAATCATGCTGAAGGATACCGGTCCAGACCCATGGCAACAGCACCAGCAGCACAGCCGCGTATGAAAGCAAAATACCCAAAATCCGGAGACGGTTTCTATATGGTTTTAACACCAGCAGACACAGGGGCAGAACCATATAAATCAAACCAAATACTTCTTTGACGAGAAAAGTTGTGCCCATGACCAGCCCGGATAACCCGAAAAGAATCAGGCTCTGTCTTTCAAATGCCAGGTACAGTGCCAGAAGATACAAGAGAATAAAAAAAGGAAGAATCGCATCCACCAGCAGAACAGACGACCACTGGTTGATGACAAAAGAGGTTAGCACCAGCAGAGAAAAAATAATCCCCACAGACCTGGAAAACAATTTGAGCCCCACAAAATAGCTCAACAGGATATTCAGCACGAAAAAAAAACGGACCACCCACAGGGCGCTTTCAATGCTTCGTCCAAACAGATGAAATGACAGTGATATCAAAAAGGGCAGCAGGGGCCGGCGAATCATCAGATTTTCAAAGCTGAAATCCGTATACAGCTTAAACCCGTTGTTCAGGTACCACGAAGCATCCGGAGATATTGTCGTCCCATGAATCCGAAACAGAACCATGCCTGCCGCCAGCAGCAAAAACGCAATGCCGGCATCAATGGTTAACCCTTTTCTATTTGGACCATTGAATGCCAATATATGAAACCCCCCCCAGGATCAACACCGGAATCCATTGTAGCAGATGGGTACCAACGGCAAGGGCAAGGGCGTCTGCCCGGGCAGTCCCCATTACCATCAAAGCCCCTGAAATACCGGCCTCCTGATTCCCGAAACTGCCAAAGCCCTGAACAAAACGGGTGACAAATAAAAACACAAACAGGTAAACAATGAACCAGATACTGATCGGCACTCCCATGGCCCTGAGCATTGACAGCACAAACGCATTTCTCAATATCACGATGCAAAAGGTTAAAACCATGAGGCCTGTCTTCTTGTCTGTAGAAAATACGTTTTTGACAGCCTTGGAAAAATCTTCACCCTTTTTTTGAATTTTTTTTACCACCTCCCTTTGAACAAACCGTCCTGAAAATTTTTCCAACACAAACGTCACAGGGGTCATCACGAGTGCCGGCTTGACCACAACCACCAGAACCAGCCCCAGATTGATCCCGATAATGCCGATAGCCGCCTGATTCAATGGCGAAGCATCCATAGACAAACCCACGACGGCCAATAAAAACAAGAGACACAAAAACATGGAAAATTCCAGGAATCTCACCGACACAAGAACGGCAAATCCTTTTGCCGCAGGGGTAACGCAATATTTTTTTAAATAATACACATAGGAAAGCTCGCCGGTACTGAACGGCAAGGCCCCGGTAATTAAGGCCCGCAGGGCATGGATATGCCACAGGATCAAGAGGGGCTGGGAGGTTTCAAACAAGAGATTTCTTGTTCTCAGGCTGCACAGACCATTGCCCAGAACCACGCACCCGCATCCAATGCAGAACCATGTCCAGTCTGTTTGACCAAACACCCGGACAATATCCTCGGGCTGAATAATAGAAAAAGCAAATCCAAAAAACACAAGCGGAATGCCGATTCTCATCAAATACTTGGCCATGGCCGGGCCCTTTTTTGTGTCACACGTGTCATTTTTCAGGCAGGGTTGCCCATGCTGCGGCAACACGGGCCAGGAGTCTGAACCTGAAAGGATAAGACTCATTTTTGCAGGATATGATGTGATGATTAAAACCTAGACAGGTATCCAGCACACAAGCCCCCTGCTTTTCCAGGCTGGTTTCAAGGTCATGGGGTGAATACAGGCGTTTGAGCTGACTTTTCTTCCAGGAAAGATTTTTTAACGCCCTTACCCACTGGATGAGCCATGAGTCGGTGGTTGAGGTGAGCACGATATTTCCACCGGGTTTAACCACCCGGCAGATCTGGGATACAATGGGATCAGGGTCCGTGTAATAGGGCAGGACCCCCATACAGACAACCAGATCAAATGTGCCGGTTTTAAAGGGAAGTGCGTCGGCAGAGCCTCTAAGGGTTCTGATCCCCTTTTCCCGGGCAATACTCAGCAGTTTTGCAGAGATATCCACCCCCCACACCTGATTTGTGCCTGCCAGGGCCTGTGTCATCAACCCGGTTCCACACCCGATATCCAGGATTTTCAAATGGTTTATCCCGGAAAAATCGATCCACTTCTTAAAAATATTCAACCGGTGCAGAAAGGATGCATCCCCGGCATACCCGCAGCTTCTGGGGCTCCCCTTATACGTTTCAGATGCCCGGTCATACAGGCAGGAAAGCCCCTCCACCATTGCTTGAGTTTGTGTGCGGGTGACCAGAAAATCGGGAATGGTGTTGGAAACCGGATAACTTGCCTTGCAGGTGAGACAGATAAAACAGGACTGCCCAAGCGTAAGCCTTCCAAAACACCGTGGGCAGGCGCAATGATCGGGCACCTGATGGAAAAAATCAGTTTGAATCGGCTTCATGATCAGATTAAATAATCATAGGCCCTGAGCATGGGGTCAAGGATGGGAGATATCTGGGACACCTGATCCTGGGTAAATTCTCTGGTCCACTTGTTAAAATTTTTCGGCATCAATGCAGGCAGCCGTGAAAAAAAAGCTGAAGATGGTTGGCACCCCATGAATTCCAGGATGTTAGCCAGTGTTTTTTCAGGACGCAACAGCAGGGATTCATACCGCACCTGTATTCGCTGATCCGCTTCAATCAGGTCCCAGTGGTCGGCTGCCGCCTTGACAGATGTGGCCCACTGCATGGCGTTGAATTCCAGTACAGAATGGGTGTCCAGATAATTTTCCCAGTCTGAAAACCTGGGGCCCCACCCCACCTTTCCCTTCCACCTGGATTTGTTCAAATAGTGATACGGATTCAAGGAAAATGTCCGGGTAAGTTCATGCATGATTGCCATCCATTTGAACCTGAGCACAGGCTGCCTGGCCAGCATTTTTCCGGCCGTGCGGTATAGCGATAAAAAATCTTTTTCCTGGACCAGGGTCTTCCGTTTTTCCCATTCCTTGTTGATGGACAGGGTCACATCCCTGCCGTCCCGGACAATATGAATCCATTTTGCCTTTGGAAAAACCTGTTGCACAATGGGAATATTATAGGCATGGGCCGGGGATTTATCCAGGACAATGGATTTACGCCGTTTCCCGGCAAAAATCCTGAATTCCGCCCTGATCTTTTGGAACACGGCATCGGTTGCATCATTTATATCCCAGACATCGCTGTCTGTTGCATCAAAAAAATTTTCCCACAGATAATAGGGTTCATAAAACTCGGCAATGAGATCATGGCAATTTAAAATATTTTCCAGAATGGTGGTGCCGGACCTTGGGGAGCCGATGAGGAAAACAATGTTCATGATTTGTCCGGTTTTTTGGCCTCTGTTTCAACCTTGAAGTTGATCAGGGCGATTTCCTGCACCAGTTTTTCTATATTCCGCTGCATCCGGTCAAGCCGTGTACTCACACTGAACATAAATGCAAACAAGACAAAAACAGCCACCAGCAGGACAAACATGATCCGGCTTTCCATCTGGGCAAATTTAACGGCCCAGTTGAGCAGCTCTGGAAAAAGACTGAAAAATCCAATGAACACCCATAAAAAAAACCAGACCAGTGCAGACCGGATACCGGTTTTCTCCTGTTTTACCCTGAACCCGATATTCAAAATCATGACCAGGGAAAAAACGGCAAAAAACAATGTAATGGATGTGATTTTCATAATTTATCCTTAAAAACTGCGATAGGACCCATCCACCAGAACCTTTGCAATGGCCTTTATAATGCCGAACCCGTAGCTCACAAAGCCCTTGTAGGACATCCCGTTTGCCCTTTGTTTCATCACAATGGGGACTTCGGTCACCTTCAGGCCGGCCTTTGCAAATCGAAGAAACATTTCTGCAGCCAGGTACTGGGGTTCAATCATTGAGTCCAGAATGTTTTCCACCTTTGACAGAGACTCAAATCGAAAGGCCCTGAATCCGCAAAGCGCATCCGTCATCTGATAGCCGGACAGGGTATTGATGATCCAGGTAAAATGGGGTAAAAAGGTTTTCCTGAAAAAAGGAGCTGTACTGTAATTTTCTCCCAGGATTCGTGATCCCACAACAATATCAGCCTTGGTTTTTTCCATTTGCTCCACAAACAACGGGATCTGTACCGGGTCATGCTGACCGTCTGCGTCCAGGAACACAATACAGCCCGTCTCATGTTCCCAATACCGGAGAATGCCCTTTAATCCGGTGATAAAGGCATGGCCCTGACCCATATTGATGGGATTTTTAATCACCATGGCGCCGTGGGTTTGGGCCACCTGTCCGGTATGGTCTGTTGACCCGTCATCCACGATGAACACATCCATTCCGGCAGGTATTTTTTTCAAAATACCGGGCAGTGTCCGCTCTTCATTCAATGCAGCCATTAGCACGGCAGTTTTCATCATAACACTTCTCCCTGAACAAATTTCATACGATCAAGGAAATCACAAACCGGTTGGCCCGGCGTATCAAATCTTTATCCGGCCGGTATTCAAGTTTTGTCATCAGGTAGGGCTTTTGTTCCTGGTTATCGGCAAAAACAAGGGGTTTAACCTTGAAAGAACTGACCTCTGGTGCGATCACATCAAGGGCTTTTTCAAAATCAAGTCCGGTAAACCTTCCCCCATGCTTCTGGATGGCCTTTTGTATGAATGGGGAATGGTGGTTGGGAATACTGATGACAATCTGACCGCTTTTCCGGGTCATCCGAATCAAATCCAATACGGCAGCATAAGGGTTGGTATACTGCAGGCTTTCAGAGGCCAGAACCAGGCTGAAGGTGTCATCTTCAAACCCCATGGCATCCACACTCATTGCAGCATACCCAATGGTGCAGGGTTCAATCGCAGAGCCCATCACATCCCGGGTTTTGTCCAGCATCTGTTGGGAAATATCCACGGCATGGTATTGAAAAGAACCACCCTGTCCACACAGAGCCATGAGCCGGCACAGGAGCTGACCCGTACCGCATCCGGTATCCAGTATCCGGGACCCGGACTGGAGTCTTGAAACATCAATGCACGACAGAATCTCTTCATGGACCTGGTCCATGAGTCGATAATTGGAAAAATTCAGGGCCTTGACCGGATCATCCGGATTGTTTTTGAGCTGGGTGTCGAACCGGTCGGCCCAGTACTTGATATGATTCATGTTTCCCCCAGGGTTTCAAGCTGTCGATACGCCGGAAAAAAATCAGAATTGCAGGCGTCACCCACCAGGTCAAGGGTGATTTGTTCAAGTTCAGAATAAACAGCATGATTGTAGATCTTTGTTCCCGTGTAAAAATACTGCCTGAGATTTGAAAAAGAGGACTTGAAGCGGAACACCCCGGGTCTGCCGCCCATGAGATCAAACACGGTACATCCGTTTGATTTTGCCCACTTTATGGCGCAGTCCAGTAAAATATTATTGGGCTGGTATTTCCAGAAATCAATGTGGGTTGCCATGAGAAAATCATAGGCAATATCGTTTCTGTGATAGACAATGGTGCCGCCGCACAGGGTATCCCCATGAAATGCAAAAAAATATTTAAACTGATCCGGCATGGTCTGTACCAGCCGGTGAAAAAATTGACTGGAAAAAAAATAATGACGGCTGTCTGCCTTTCGTTCCATTTCTGCCTGATAAATGTTTGCAAACCCCTGAATCCGGTCCGGGGTAATTTTATCAGATATTTTGATATTGTTCTTTATCGCTTTCCTGACTGCAGTGCGGCACCTGCCCCTGTAGCCGTTCCAGATGGAAGGATAATCCTGGCTAAGGTCTACGTACACCGTCTCTCGGTTCCGACAAATATCATAATACCGGTCAAAATATCGGTGATTGCCGATATTGGGATCAAACCGGACAAACTCGGCAATGATACCCTCATTTTCACAATATCGGGAAAAACCATCTGCATAATCTACAATCAATTTTTCTGTTTGACCCGACACCATGGGGCCCCCGTAATACCATGACCCAATAATATCATAACAGGCGTGATACGCCTCGGGCATCATGGGGATATCTTTTAATGCCCGCTTGAAAAACGGATAGAATATGATCCCGTTATCCGACCTGAGCACAAAGATATTCAATTCAATATCCTCATACAAATAATCCGACAAAATATTTAAATATTCCGGGATATTATACAGACAGGCCTTATCTATTTTCCCATAGATTTCAGCTGCCTGGTCAAGGGTGTTGTTTTTCCTGGAAAAAATTTTACAGGTATAGGCCATGCACTGTTCCCCTTAGCCGGAAAATCCCGTGACCACATCCACAATCCGGTCCAGTTCCGACCGGGTCAGGCCGGCATGATTTGGAAGGCCGATCACCTGTCCTGCCGTTTGTTCAACAACGGGCAGATGAACCATTGAAAAATCCAGGCCGATTTCGTTAAAAACCGGCTGTCGATAGAGGGGCTCCTGGTACCGGTGCCTGAAACCGATATTATTTTCAGTCAGATAGTCCTTTAATTTATCGATGGTCCGGGTATCTTCTTTTTTGATCATCAACGGACACCAGAAATAGGTATGTTTTACATCAGACCGGGGCACGGGAATATTGACCCAAGGCAAATTTTTTAAGCGATTCAGGATATATTCGGAATTTTCGATTCGTTTTCTGTTTAATTCGTCAAGCTTACCCAGTTGAACCCGTCCTAAGGCCGCCTGAATTTCCGTCATCCGGTTGTTGAATCCCAGCCTGATATGTCCGTCCCGTCCGGACATCCCATGGTTTCGTATAATTTTTGCCTGAAGTGCGATATCGGGATCATCCGTGGTGATCATGCCGCCTTCTCCCGTGGTCATATGCTTTGTGGCAAAAAAAGAAAATGCACCGGCCCGGCCCATGGATCCCACCCGTCTGTTTTTGTACTCGCTGCCGTGGGCCTGGGCACAATCCTCCAGTATGGGGATATTTTTTTCCCGGGCAATCCGGATCAGCGGGTCCATTTTTGCCGCGGCACCAAACAGGTGCACCGGAAGAACAGCCTTTGTTCGAGAAGAGATCTTTTCTTTGACACTTTTTGGAGAAAGGCACAAATCATCCGGATCAATATCGGCAAAAACAGGAACAGCGCCACGGTAGAGGACAGATGAAATAGTGGCAAAAAATGTCAGGGGCGGCACAATAACTTCATCTCCCGGTCCCACTCCCATTGTTTCCAGGGCAATAAAAAGAGCCGATGTCCCATTGCTCACGGCAATCGCATATTTTGTACCGATATAATCGGCAAATGCCTGTTCAAAGGCTTCAACCCGTGATCCGGAGACGTATTGACCGGACAAAAGGACCTCACGGACCGCCTGGACTTCCGCTTCTCCGACAAATGGCCGGGCCACCTTGATCATTGAACTCATCTTTGGCCTAGACATACCTGAAGTTATTGTTTCTGTATTTCCATGACTCCCAGTCCATGTCCATGGATTCAAATTTATCCACCATTTCATTGATCCCGTCTTCAACACTGTACTGGGCCTGCCATCCAATGATATTTTTCAGTCGCCGGCAATTGATTTTATAATCCCGCCTGTCCGACGGTTTTGAGTCACTCATGTGGATAACGGCTTCAGGGACTCGTTTCTGCACGGCTTGGGCAATCTGTTTTACCGTGCAGTTGTTCGCCTCTTCACCCAGATGGAAAATTTTACCGTCCCGCATAAACCGCGGGGCTTCCAAAGTCTGAACCAAAGCCCTTGCAATGTCCCGGACATGGATCAGGGACCGGTACTGCATCCCGTCGCCGAAAATACTCATTTTCCCCTGTTTCCAGGCAGTATAGGCAAACAGATTGGTGACCAGATCAAGTCTGGGGCGGTGGGACCAGCCAAATACCGTGGTCAGTCTTAAAATGGTGGGGTGAAAATGGGACAATTCAAGTCCCTTGTCCAGTATGATTTTTTCAGATCGAAGTTTTGCATGGGCATAATCGGACAGGGGAGCCACCGGTGTGTCTTCCGTGACTTCCCGGTATAGACCCTTGACGTTTCCATACACGGAACAGGATGAGGCATAGACAAAATCCCGGACCAGGTCCAATTCCGGATCAGTACAGCAGTTGATCAGGGTTCTTGTGCTTTCAACGTTGATTGAAAAATGGGCCTTGTGATTGCTCTGGCAGGCAAACTCCCCCACGATTCCGGCAAGGTGGATAATCCCGTCAATGCCTTCCAGTGCATAAATGATATCCCGGGAATTTCTGCAATCTCCCTCAAATAGCTCAATTTTGCCGTCAAAGGTCTCAATGGACTCCCTGCCCCAGTTGAACAGGTCAAACACAACCGGTTCATGCCCGTTGTTCAAGAGTTCTTCCACCACCAAAGAACCAATATATCCTGCGCCGCCAGTCACTAGTACCCGCATGATTTATCTCTCCAATTTTTCATCTACGCTTTAATGTTGTCGGTAAATTCAATTTTCAAGCACTTATTTATTCCCATCCAGAAACCAGCGGATTGTATTTTTGATACCGTCCCCAAGTTTGGTTTCAGATCGCCAGTTCAACATCTTTTTTGCCTTGGATGTGTCTGAAAAATTTCTTTGAACATCCCCGACCCTTTTTTCAGCGTAATTGATCTTGATTTCTGCATTTGACCGTTCTTTTTTAAATCGCTCAACAATCAGTTCAGACACTTCTCGCACACTGGTTTCCTGATTGGTCGCAATCTGAAAAATCTCACCGCCCACCCCGACCGTAACGGCCGCCTTCCGGATGGCCTGAACCAGGTCCTTGATATAAATAAAATCCCGGGTCTGGGACCCGTCACCGTAAATTTCAAGGGATTCTCCATTGATCAACTGCCTGATAAATTTGGCAATCACACTGTCCTTATGGCCTGAATACTCTCCATAGACATTGCCGAATCTCAAGGCAATGGTTTCTAGTCCATACGAATGAAAGTATGCTGAACAATACCCCTCTCCGGCGAGCTTGCTTGCACCGTAGGGAGAAACCGGCCGGGGAGGAATCATCTCGCTTATGGGTGGGTCACACTCACCCACCGGGGCACCACTGGACGCAAAGATAAACCGTTTCACCTGATTGATTCTGGCAGCCTCAAGGCAGTTTAAGGTTCCCATTACATTTGTCAGGCAATCGGATCTTGGATCTTCAACCGAAGGAGCCACCCCGGTATTGGCCGCAAGATGGACCATCACGTCAATTTTTCTTGCAACCTCAACCATGATTTCGGCATCCATGATATCACCCTGGACAAGCTCAACATCATCAAGACAACAAACACGGGCCAGGTCCTGGGGAGTTCCGACGCTGAAATTATCCACCACTTTGACGGTGTGCCCGGGCCGGGAAAGAATATCTTTTACAAGATTTCTGCCGATAAATCCGCATCCACCCGTAATACACCAGTTCAGGCCCATTTTACACCACGAAATATCCTGGTTTTTTCTATGCTCTCACGATGCTTGAGCACAAGCTGCATCATTTCCACCAGCACATCTTGGGTGAGAAAATTTGGTTTCAGCCCGAGCTCCTTTAAGCCTGTAAACACCGGGTTATAATAATGTTCTTCCATCTCTTTTCTCGGATTTTCCAGATTTTGGACCCGGACCTCAATTCCCAGAACTTTTCCCGCCTCCCGGACTTTTTCGGCCAGCTCGTTCACACTGAAAGTTTCCGTCAATTGATTAAAAATCCTCAACTCGCCCCTGTCGGCAGGATTCTCAATGGACAGCCTCACACACTGGAGCGTATCTTTGATATTCAGGTATCCCCGTGTCTGTCCGCCTTTGCCGTACACGGTCAAGGGAATTCCAGCCACCGCCTGAACCACAAATCTATTGAGAACAGTGCCAAAGAGTTCATCATAGCTGAAAAACGGCAGCAGTCTCTCATCATCGCGGTTTTCATCGGTGAAAATTCCGTACACCGGGCCCTGCATGAGATCGGTTACCCTGAGCCCCCACATACGGACATAATACCAGAGAAGATCCGTGTCCATGATTTTGGTGGTATGGTAAAGACTGCCTGCCTGGCGGGGAAACAAAAATTTCTGTTTGCGTCCACGGCTTTCAACGTCAATCCACCCCTCTTCAATGTCAATATCCGGGGTGCCGTATTCCCCCATGGTGCCAAGCTTAACAATCCCGGCATCCGGGGTGTGTTCTTTTACCGCAAATATGATATTTGCCGTGACATTCAGGTTGTTGTTCAAGGTCAAAAAAGCGGCCCGCCTATTGAGCATGGAATACGGGGCAGAGGGCTGTTCTGCATAATGCACGACAGCATCCGGTAAAAACCCTTTAAACACATCATCCATAAAATCCCATTGGGTTAAATCCCCGATAGCGGTTTGAATCCTTCGGCCAGTTTTTTGTTCCCAGATCTTCGCACGCTCCACAAGGCTGGGAACCGGATATAATGGGTCGCAATCTTCTTTTAAGGCCATTTCCCGTCTCAGGTAGTTGTCCACCACCAGGACCTCATGTCCTTTTGTTGAAAGATTCATTGCAGTAGGCCATCCAAGATACCCATCCCCGCCGGCAATTAAAATTTTCATGGTTCAGTTTCCCTTTCTATCTCCCGGCCAATATCGCTGGTCAGGATGATTCCTGTCAACATTGCCCGGATCAATGAGCCGGTTTGTCACCAGAAACGACTTTAGCTGTTCCCTGTCAAGGGGTGTCTCCTGCTCGGAAATATAGGGGTCGGTCACCGTTTCAGTCATCAAATCAACATAATCATAGGCAATATCCTGATACAATCCCCTGAATGCGGGAAGCACACTGAAGTACTGGGCAAGCTCCACAGCCCTTCTGGTTTCCTCAATGCTCATCAACTCTTCGTACAGCTTCTCTCCGGGTTTTACACCGATTTCCACAATCCTGACATCCCCGGGATCATGCCCATACACCGGAGCAAGCTCGTCAATCATCACTCGTGCAAGATCGCTGATCCGGATGACCGGCATCTTCGTAATAAAGACCTCCCCGCCCCTTGCAATGGCGGCAGAATCAATGACAAGTCGGGCAGCCGCTTCTATATTCATGACAAACCGCGTCATGCCGGAATCGGTCAACGTCACGGGACCGCCTTTTTCGATCTGCTTTTGAAAAATAGGGATCACGGAACCTGAAGACCCCAGGACATTTCCAAACCGTGTGGAGGCAAAAATGGTATTACCGGTAAAATTATTGGAATTGGCGGCAGTGACCAGCCGCTCTCCCATCAGCTTGCTCGTACCCATCACATTGGTGGGGTTCACCGCCTTGTCGGAACTGGTAAAGATCACTTTGGATACATGATTTTCAATGGCCGCCTTGATGATATTCTGGACCCCGTGAATATTGGTTTGAACCGCCTCAAAAGGCGATCTTTCACACATCACCACATGCTTTAAAGCTGCGGCGTGAAACACCATATCGATTCCGTTCATCACCCGCTTTATCTTTTCAATATCCCTGACATCAGCAAGAACAAATCTGGATCTGGAATCATTCAAATAGGTCTGATCCATAAAAAACAGACGGCTCTCGGAGTTGTCCACCCCGATCACCTCGGACGGGTGATACTGACCGTCCGTTAAAAGAATGCGAAACAATTCCGAGCCCACCGTGCCGCAGGCCCCTGTTATGAGAATACGCTTATTTTTTAATAGATCATCCACAATATCTCCTGTTTTTGTCTCTTTTCACACCCCAAACCTGGCTCCGCCCTTTAACTGCCATGTTAAAAATATTATAACATCTTGTTTTTATAAGCTTTTTATTCAATTCAAAAATCTATAGATGATACACAAATTTACCTGTCCTGTCAAAAAGAATATCAGCCCCCAAGGGCATGTTGAACCATCTCGGCAGAATCATTTAAGGCCTTTAAACTCAACAAGAGAACTGGTTCTTTCATCAAAACACCATACGCCTGTATCTCCCATTGCCAGAACCGTTGGATTCAGGGAGCCGTTTTTAAAATGGGTGGGGTTCAGGGCCTGATCTTTCAAGGAATAGGCTGAAATACTGTTTGATCCTGAACTGACGAACAGTCTCTTTCCTGCGGCAATTCCCATTGGCCAGTCAGGACATTCAAAACCGGATTTTTTCAGGCCGGTTTTTGTATCGAGCTGAACCACCCCTGCCCGGTATGTTCCATTTTCATTTTGTACATCAGCCAGCCACAGAAGATCACCATACCACTCCATGGCCCGGGGCAGCAGGCCGGACAAAAACACGGAATCCATGACCCGGCCCGTTCGCACGTTGACCTGGACTATCTTTTTTTCATCTCTGTCAACCACCCACAATGCCAGGCCGTCCCATGCCATGGGTCCTGGCCGGGCAGATGGGAAATCCAGGGTCTGCATGATCCTGCCGGTTTCAGGATCAATTTTATACAATTTTCTTTTTTTCTCATACCCGATCCAGAAGCCGGTCCCGTCCCAGGTCAGGCCCACAGCTTTTAACCCCCGGGAATCCAGAAGGCCTGGCCTCACATATCTATTGCGAACCAGGGGAAAAAATCCCATGGTGGAATTAAAATTCTCTTTTGACCTGAAAAACTCATGAAATCTTTCCCGTTGAACCGGGTCAGGTGTCTGAACCATCTTTTGCCTGTCGACCCTGAACATCACGTACTCACCAGCCTTTTCCCACCGGCCCTGGCAGGAATATTCCAGGAACCCAAAGGGATCATACAATAACCTGTTTTTTTGGGACACGATGATACAGGTGATCTGATACTGGTCCAGAATACGTTTAAACACCAGAGGATAGGGCAGTGAAGATAAGGCCTCGATCCTTTTTCTGCCCTGCCGGTCGGCATAGAGAATTTTCCGGGCAAATTCCCGGGAAAAGGAGTGGGCCTTAGGATGATCCAGGATCAGGGTATTGATGCCGGTAAAACAGGTAAAATCAGACTTAAATTCAAAAGGAACGGCCACCACATCCTCCCGGGTTAAGATTTTCCCTGCTGCATGGGCAATATTGGTGGTATCTGAAAAGGAAGAAAACCTTGCATCCTGCCCACGAAGTCTCTCATTTTTCATGAACTCGAATGTGGTAAAAATGCCGGGTTGAAGTGCGCCCGCCAACAGGATGAGTATCAAAGATCCGGGGATAATTTTTTTAGTCCCCTTAATGGTGTTGACCCATCCGAAACCTTTATGGATCAATGTGCATGATAAAACCACCAGGACCAGGAAGATCAGTTTTCCAAATTTCTGCTGGGTGGGATGATAGGGCAGTGACACCTGTAAAAAAACCGAGACCATTTCCTTGGACCAGGTAAGGATCAATATCACCAGGACCGTTAGCAGTAAACCTTGGTAAAAACCCGTGTAATTGAATTTTTTTATAAAACAAAAGGAAATAACCCCGCACACACCCACAGCACCGTAGTGGGTTAAAAACCGCTGCCCGGTCAAAAAGACCTGACCCATGGGCCGGCTGAAAAACAATAAAGATGGTTTTTCAAAATAATCTGCCGGACCCACAGTAAAATTTGCGATAATTGATGCCATGGAGGGGATATATCCCAGCATGGCAATGCCAAGTCCAACGGCCAGGATAAGGGCATTTTTTTTTACGTCCTCAGCATGCCCGGCCCAGAAAGTCCCCACCACGACAAAACACAGGGCAAAGGCATAGGCATAGGTGTGGCAAAGCCCGATAATGCCGAGAATCACCCCCTGGAACAGTTGTGAAACCCCGGTATTTTCATCTCCTGAGCTGTGGACCCTGACCGATAGAAAGGCCAACAGAATCCCCAGGCTGAGCATCCGGGTAAAATGCTGGGGCATCAGCCGCTGCAGAGCCGGGTTAAACCACCAGCTAACCTGCTGCCACTCACTGCTGTAACCGCCGTACAATGTACACAGAACAATTCCAAAGATCCCCATCCAATAGTTGTGATTCGTGAGTTTATAAACCAGGACAAACATCCCTGCAGGCAGCAGCAGGGCCTGGAGCATCTGCAGGATAAAATAGGCGTCCAAGACGTTAACGTTCAAAAGCCTTACAAAATAGGCCATTGCCACATGGGGTAAAAACGGGTAACTGCTCCCCATGTGGGAAATCCCCCTGTAAGGCAAATGGTGGGCAAAGGGAAACCCGTTGAGCAACTGGGAGGCAAACATGATGTGGCGTTTAAAGTCCCCCCCCAGGATCACCTCCGGGATCAGGGGCCTGACCGCCATATAAACCACACCCAGCAGGAGCAGACATAAAACCGCCAACCTGGCGGAAACGAAACAAAATTTCGGCCATGAAAAATCCTGCCCGACACGAATCATCTCCAGCCGGGCCAAATCTTTTTTTATCACCCCATACCCGGCAATGGCGTGACCCACAAAAAAAACAAGGACCACCCACAAAAAATTTACCCTGGTTGAGAGAATGACCCCGCCTGTCAGTATATTACAGACACCCACCACCAGAACACTGAAAAAGAAACACACCAGACTTAAATACAATTTTTCCCATAGATCAACCCGGGTGTTCCGGGTATATGCACTCATGGTGACATACCCCATTGCAAAAACGATCAGCAATGCCGCCCCCCCAAGACATAGTTTTTCCATTTAAAATCTTACTCCTTACCCTCAGTTTTCAGTTTCCAAAACATTTAATACCCACCCCACGCCGGCCAGGATGAGCATCTGGGAAAAAAACAAAATCCCCACCACAACCCCTTTTTCCGGTGACAGGTTCAGCAGCACAAAAATATAGGCCAGGGCACCCTCACGAACACCAAGCCCGGCAAAAGAAATTGGGAAAATCTGCAGCACCAGGGTTATGGAGGCAATCCAGGCAGCTTCAAACAAAGATAACGGCAGGTCCATTGCCCTGAAAAGAAAATAAAGCCGGGCAATAAACAGCACCTGGCTGGCCATGCTCAAAAGCATCATCAAAAAGAAGGTATTCACAGAAACCCGGCCGTCCGGGAATTTTTGCATAATCGTTTCAACGGCATTGACGGGAAATATTTTTTTCAAAATCTTTTTCAGTCTGATCCCCGGCATTCTGAAGGTGTACAATATCAAAACAAAGAGCACCGTCCCCATCATAGGTATGAACAGGGGCCAAAGCCTTGGGATCAGAGCTTCAATTGATTCAGGATAATCCGGTTGAATAAAAAAGGGAAGGATGCCAAAACCAAGTATAAAAAAAAGGGACGCCATTCTCTCATAGACAATGGTGAAAAAGAAAAATGACCGCCCGGTTCGATTTTTGGTCACCTGATACCACCGGGCAGCTTCCCGCCCCGCAGCCGAAGGCAGAAACAGAGCATAAAACCGGCTGATAAAATTAATTTTAAGCAATTCACCATAGGATCTGGCGATGATGGAATCTTTGATCAAGATAAGGTATTTCCCGGCCAGGCTGCAGGAGACAGCCACGGCAAACCCAATGGAAATAAGGTACTCGATGGGGTGAACGCCGGAAAAACCGTCGGCAATGACTTTCCAGTCCACCTTGACGGCCAGGTAGACACTCAGCAGCACTGACAATCCTATTTTTATGATCAGTTTGATATCTTTTTTCCCAAACCCTTTACTGCCGGATCAAATCCCATAGCCCAGCGATCGCAGCATGGGATCCAGTATGGGGATTATCTGTGACATTTCTTCCCTGGTAAACCCCTTTTCCCATTTATTAAAATTATCGGATTTCAACTGGGGAATGGCAGACAGGAATTGGTCATCATATTCCAGGCCCATAAAATTGAGCAGGGTGTTAAGGATGGTTTCCGGCCGGGTTATCAAATCTTCATACCGGATCTCCATCCGGTTGTGTTCTGGAATATCGGGCCAGGCCTGCCTCACCCCCCTGACACAGTGTGCCCACTGGTATGCGTTAAATTCAAGCAAGGAGACGTGGTGATAGATATCGGTCCAGTTTTTAAACCGGGGGCCCCATCCCACATCCCCGTTCCAGCGCAATCGATTTAAATGTTTCTTTTTGTTAAACACATGCCCGTGGGTCTCAAACCAGAACGCCCTGACCCGGTCGATCATATAGGGCTGCCGTTTCAACCAGCCGTCCACCACCCTGACAGCCTTCTGATAATCAAATCCTGGAGAATTCTTTCCTGCCCCGGCAATGGCCCGTCTTTTTTTCCATTCCCTGTTAATGGACAGGGTGACGTCTCTGCCATCCCTTAAAATGTGGACAAATCGGGCATTGGGAAAAATTTCCTGTATAAATGGAACTTTCAGGCTGTTTCTCGGGGACTTGTCCACGACCAGGCGGCTGCCCCTCTTGGCCCGGTAATCAAAAAAGGCTTTGCGCAAGAAAGCCTTGACTTCAGGGGTGGCATCTGCCCGGCTTCTCACATCATCCAGAGCATCCCTGAAATGCCGATCCCACACAAAATAGGGTTCATACCACTGGGATATGTGTTCATGCCGGTCAAAAATAGTGCCCAGGATGGTTGTGCCGGACCGGGGCGATCCCACAATAAAGACAAACGGGGTATCCGGGCTATTGGCGGATCTGTTCATCGCCACCAGCTCTTGAATATGGTTCTGGCAAAGTAAAGCCCGTATTTCCAGTCACTGCCCTTTTTGCTCTTTCCGTGCTTTCGCCTGAGGATGGTGATGGGCACCTCCACAATCTTCAACCCTTTTTTGGCGGCATTGATGATCAGTTCACTGGTATGGTACTGGTCTTCATACAGGGGCAGGTGAACCAGTTTTGTCAAATGAAAGGCCCGGAACCCGCTTGAAGGGTCCGTAATGGTCAAACCGGTCAGGGAACTGACGATAACACTGAACACATACACCCCCATCCGTCTGAAAAGTTTGTCTTTTTCAAAATCGCCCAGGATCCGGGAGCCGATCACAATGTCGGCAGTCCCCTGATCAATGGGGTGAATCAGCCGTGTGATTTCATCGGGATTGTGCTGGCAGTCGGCATCCATTGTGACGCAGACCTTCACCCCTGCCTGCATGAGAATGTCATATCCCAGCCTCAGGGCGGCACCCCCCCCCCGGTTGATGGGGTTTTGAACCACCAGGAATCCCTTTTGCCTGACCATCTCAGCCGTGTTGTCATCACTGCAGTCATCCACCACCAGGACATCGATTTTCTGCCCGTTAATCTGATCCGGAATCCTGTCCAGGAGCTCGTCCATATTTTTGGATTCATTGTATGCCGGCATGAGGATGCAGACATCGCAATTTTTCAACCGGTGGATGACGGCATCAGTGATCTGGTAACGGGAAAACGCCCTTACGAGCTGGTCAAACTGAATTGACTGCTTGAACAGCATGTTGCGGTTGTAGAGTATGGCAAACCAGAGAATAATGGTGGAACAGATGAGCAGGGCCAAAATACGCCCCCTTTTGGCCTGCTCCAGATTCAGAACTTCCTGAATAAAGTTCACCACATCCGGTTCCAGGGAGATCAGGGCCAGGAAGAAACTCACTGCCAGCATCAAAACAAAATTCTGGCGGTTCCAGCGCTGTCCCCTGAACAGCCTGAAGCACAAAACCATTCCAACAACACCGATGACCACCCCGATGATTCTAAGATTTGACATATATATGATTTTCTTCCCTCATATTGACCCCGGATTATTCCCCATCCCAGCCGGCAATGCGTGCCAGCATCCACCAGAACGCCCCGGCCTTGAGGTTGCAGTTCAGCGGCTCGGAGTGTGCGCAGTCACAGTTTCGACATCGGCTGTCCCCGGGGTTGGCATCGCACCACTGCCGGGCCCAGTTGCCGCCGTCATAATAGCATCCATCATCTGCATTGCTTTCCAGAAATGATGTTCCGTCAGGGTTATACCGTTCAATATCTGCAAAATCAAACAGGATTTTACCATTGTCTGTGCAATACTGCCGGATCTGGTTGTTTCGGGCATGCAGGTTGCCCCCTTGGCCGGTCCCGTCCAGGTGGCCGGTCATATACACGAATGTCACCTCAGGGTAATCCGACTCCAGTTGGTTCATGGCCGAAAGATAGATCTGGATGCCCGCCTGAGTATTGTCGCTGACCCCCCCGCACCAGGACCAGACCACCACATTCCGGTCGCTTCCGCTGTTGTCGAGGTAGGAGCGCGTAAGGTCGGCCCAGTAAGTATCCCCGTTATGCCCCAGATCCCCGTCCGGTGCGGTATCGTCAATGGAAAGGCTTCCACCTGTCACAGAACCGTCTGTGTTAAACCGGTACAACGCGTTATGGTTTTCCAGTACCTGCATGCCGGTAACGGGCTGACTGCCGTGGGAGGTATGGCCATAGGAAATTTTAAGCCGGGTTTTCACCGTATTGATCCACGATTCCGGGATGGCAGAAATATCGGTATGACGATGGTCAATGATAACGGCTTCACCGGATTGACCCGTCGTGACAGTGAAGTTGCCACCCTCGCTCCAGGGACCTTTTCCAATCTCATTCCAGGTCTTGACATACCAGTCATAGGACCCGCCGGTCAGATTCAGATCCAGTGTCACCCCACACTCTGCAGCAGTACAGTCAACTTCGGGATAGTTAACATGATTATCCAGGCATTCATACCACTGGGCAAATTTCAGGTTCCCGGATGCATCCGCCACAGACAACCTGTACCAGGTGGCCTCGGGGTCGGCTGTCCAGGTGAATAAGGATATGTCCTCCCCAATATCTCCCAGGGGAGAAATAAGGTCAACCCTTCCCGGCAGGCCGGTCTGTGATTGCACTGAAAAAACAAGGCCCGTGCTCCAGGCCTTGCCGTTATCATTCCATGATTTGACAAACCACTCGTAGAATCCGGGGGCAAGCCCCACATCCGGAGTGAGTGAACAGACCGTGTCCGAGCAAATATCTTCTGCCTCGTGCCATTGGGCATATACTTTTTCCCCCTGGCTGTCCTGAACAAGCAGTCGATACCAAGAGGCACAACTGCTTTTGGTCCATGAACAGGTGATGCCCGATTCCTGTCCCGGACCGGCCGGCGATATCAGTTCCACCGCACCAGGGCCCGTCCCGTCATCACTGCACGGGTCAATGCCGGACACGGCAGACAAAGACCCGCCTGCCAGGGCCAGGTCTGAAAAGATCAGACACCAGGCAGCAATTAAAAAAAATAATATTTTTTTGGCTGATTTGAATCTTTTCATTTGTCTGTCTCCTTTTTGCCTTGAATCTTAATTGCTTGTGACCACTGCATGACTCTGGTTTTGTAATTTTTTTATACGGATTTGTCAATTGTCATAGGCGTATGAACTTGGGTAAAAAATATCACTTTGGAAACCCCTCTGTTGTCCGCCAATATCTTATCATCGGTTGTAATGCCCTTAATTGAGGAAATTTTCTCACTAAAAAAACGGTAATGTCAAATGATTTCATTCTTGACATATTGTATCTTACAGAATACAAACTCGAAGCGACAAAACAGTATAACAGATGGTTCAAAAAACTAAGGCCGTCATTGGACAAAATCAAAATATTGGCCCGATTGAGCAGAATGGAAAACGGCAACTTCGGAGATCATAAACAACTGTCAGGCGGGTTTTATGAGTTACGGTTCTTTTTTGGCTCAGGGTTCAGGATTTATTATACGATCAAATGCGATGCGATAATTCTTTTATTGATTGGTGGGGACAAATCCAGCCAGCAAAAAGACATCGACAAAGCCGAGTCGCTTTTAAAAGAAATGGAGGATTAAACTATGGCATTAAAGATAACACCTTTTGAAATTGCAGAACATTTGAACTCTCATGACGAGATACGTGCTTTTTTACAAGAAGTCTTGGTCACCGGGGATGAAACAGATTTTATCCACGAACTGAATATTGCTGCCAAGGCTATGGGAATGGCTGAAGTTGCGAAAAAGGCCGGAGTCACCAGAGCCAGCCTTTATAAATCTCTATCTGACGGAGGAAATCCAAGGTTCAGCACTATCGTAAAAGTAACAAAGGCCCTTGGGTGTAAACTGGCAGTTGCCTGACATAAAGTTTTTTTGGCATGATTCAGTTTAAGCAAACGCCATAGACACTATAAAATTTATTATGTTTGATGAGATTTTCTCACCCGCAAGAGAAAATCCTATCAAATAATCCGGCTGGAATCTGATGTTTTTATTGACAGTATCAGCCATATCAGTTTAATAATGAGGCATCTACAAACCATACCATCTATTCAAGGAGGATACGCATGGTTACCTTTAAAAAAAATACCTTAATTCTGATTGTTACCGGACTTTTACTGTGTTGTGCCGGCCTGTCCCAGGCCGACACCCTGTTATCCGATGATTTCAGTACCAATGCGGCCGGCTGGCGTGTGGCCGATACCGCCGACGAACTGCTGGAATTTCGAAACGGATATTATTTTTATTCACAATACCGTACGAGCGGCACCTTTCAGACAACCCAGGAAATTTTTGTGAACCAGGCCTATGATTTTGAGGTAGAAACAAGCATCATCAAAAGAGAGGGAGATGATAATGATGCGTTTTTCGGCCTGACCTGGGCCGCATCTGATTTCAACTCCTACTTTAACTTTGCCGTCAACGGATTTGGCATGTTCACGGTGTACCAGGTTACGGATGGGGTACAAACAACCTTTGCCCCAAAAACCGCATCCACTTTTTTGATCCAGGGCGAGGGCAGGACCAACAAACTGACCCTGAAAAAATCCGGATATTTGCTTGAATTCTATATCAATGATCACCTGGTATTTGATATGCCGGGCCAAACCCTTCCCGGCGATAATATCGGATGTTTTATCACAGGTTACCAGGAAATCGCCCTGAATAATTTCACTGTCGAGGGCAGCGTCGGTGCCGGATGTGCCGCAGCCCCCGGTCCGGTGACCCTGACCGGCCCCACAGGCACCATAACAGATACCACTCCCACCATTACCTGGAATACCGTCTCCTGCGCCACCTGGTATAGATTGTTTGTATGGGACAGTGATGAAGAAAAGGTTCATACCGTATGGTATGAAGCCTCTGACGTCTGTTCTGGCGGCAGCTGCGCTGTGACTTTGGACGCGTTGTACAGCGACACCTATGAGTACTGGGTAAAATCCTGGAACGATTATGGGAAGGTATGGAGTGACGGGGCAAGCTTTACCATCCAGGGCAATGATGAGCCCGCACCCCTTCCGGGCAAGGCCGCAATTGTCTCCCCGTCCGGGACAAGTGACGATACAACCCCTTCTGTTGAATGGACAAAAGGCCTGGATGCCACCTGGTATCAACTGCTCATATGGAACAGTGCAGGACAGCCTGTTTTAAAACAATGGAATGAGAGCTCGGCAATCTGTTCAGGTAACCGCTGTACCACGACACTGACGTCAGGGCTTGCAGATGATCAATATGATTTCTGGATAAAATCCTGGAATGACAACGGATATGTCTGGAGCGACGGCGGCAGCTTCACCGTCAGTACCGGCAGCGATCCGGGCGGTGACCCGGGCGGTGATTCAGAGCTTGACCAGGAGATTGAATTTTTCATGGACATTGTCACATCTGTGGGAGATTTGTCACCCATGGTGGAAGAAATCAGTACCATACTCACCGAGGTGTTAAACGGCGATTCTTCCGTTGTCTCCATCACCCCGGCCGGGGTCCTGGACGACCTTCTCGGATTCCTGAGCGCCCCCCAGCCCGTCACCATATCGGCTAATTTTGGAAGCGGATATACCCCGCCAGGCGGCACAGGGACTCTCACGGGCAGCATGGTCATTCATGCCACCAACATTGGACTCTCCGCCACCGGTATTACCGCGGATATCGATATAACCGCCACCAATGTCAAGCGGGACGGGGTCCTGGTCCTGGATGGCGGACTGGACATGAGCGTGGTTTTGCGTCCCGGTGCGAACGAGGTTATCTCCTTAACGGGCAGTGCAGACTTTTCCAACCTGAGATCCCTGGATTTCCAGGTCAATGGGGGCATCACAATATCCGCACCCAGTGTGGTTGCTGGTGATGACGGCCAGATGGTGTTAAACCAGCCCGTTACCATCACGTTCCAGAATCTGACCACAATTGATTATCAGGTATCGGGAACGGCAACCCTTACCCAGAACAATTCAGCATATGACATGGTATTGAACCTGACCACAAATCAGGGCAATGTCACCGGAAAAGTCAGACTGGACATGAGTAACCCGGATAGAATGTTGATTACCACCCCTTCCGGTCCCCTTCAAATTGAAGAATATACGGTTAGTTTCAACAATGTTGCGTTTGAACCCGAAGGAAACTGCCCGGACACCCCGACCAGTGGAAATATCGTTATCACGGGAAATTCGGAAACCAAAACCATCACCTTCTCCCCGTGTGACTATGCTGTAAATTAGACCCTGCAAATCAACCCCGCCTGCATCCTTTTACCGAACAAAGGATGCAGGCGGGATTCTGCAAAGCAATATCACTGAAGAATCAGACCAGCTTGATTTCAACGTTTTTATTTTTAGAAACAAAATGGGCAAGGGATCGGACATGATCATAGATATATGCCATGACCCCGGTTCTTGACCATTCCGCCAGTATTTTATCGTCCAGTTCCTTTAATTTTTCCATATCAACAATTCTGAATTTCTGTACGATCTTCTTTCCGTTTTTTATCTGGGTATGCAACTCTCTGGGCTGCAGGATTCCGGTTTCAGCCACCCGATGAAACAATTGCCGTGTGACCTCAAGTTCCTGATATCTTTTTTTGAGCGATTCAAAGATGGTCAGTACAAACTCCAGGGGCTCCCCGTTGGCCGTGAAAAGCGGTTCCCCCATATTGGACGCAAAATGGGGGGCATCCCGGTCAATACACAGGGCCACCTTTTTCTCTCCCGGGTCCTGGTTTTCATTTTTCTGATCTATTTTGCCCAGCACAAAGGGATACAACCTGAAATGGCTTGGGATATAGGATGCCTTCCAATTGCCCTTGCTGTCTACATATGCATTGGTATCATTTACCACAGACAGAACCACCCGTGGACTTGAATCACCCGTTTCCGGAAAAACAATGGGATAGCAGGCAGAGGATCTGGGCATTTCTGAAAAAGAGATGGCCACTGCCGAAGTTTTGGCGGCAAACTCAAAGCTGGAAATCTTTGAAAGTCTTAAGGATTCATGGGCGTTCTTGTCAAGAACTTCAATTTTTGTCATCATCAAATATACGTGCTCCTGTTATGTTAAACCTGTACATCATTTATAATAAAAACAGACCGTCCAGGCCCTGGGCCTGGACACCGGTCAGTTGGATCGCCTGGGTCTGGTCATCATCCATTGCCCCCTGGGTCATGGCCTCGGCAGCATTAATGGAAAAAAGCTGTCCATAGATGCCTTCATAGGACCCGTCCTGGTCGTCACTGCCCCAGGCCGCAACAAATCCCGTATCAAACAGCGGGGCCATGCAGGGGGCATCCTGGTCTTCATGGGTTGTGGTATTGAGCAGAAACTCCAGCCCGATGGTTTCACCCGTCCCGCTATACCGTTGTCCATAGACCCCTTCCTGTGATCCGTCCTGGCCATAGGACTCCCATGCCACCACAAAACCGCCGTCTGCCAGCGGGCTGACCGTTGGGGCCTCCTGGTTGGAAAAGGTGTGGGTATTCACCTGGAATTCATCACCCACGGTTTCACCTTCACTGTCAAACAGCTGCCCGTAAACCCCGTACCCGGAATCATCCTGGTCCCCGGACGCCCATACCACCACAAAGCCACCATCGGCAAGAAAGGTACCGGCACTGTCTGTCTGGTCTCCCTCGGTTGTCGTGTTCACTTCAAATTCTTCAAACGGCGTTTCCGACGGTTCAGCCGTACCATCATACAATTGCGCATATATGCCGCTGCCGGACCCATCCTGGTCATTGGATGACCAGGTCACCACATATTTTCCATCCAGCAACGGAAAGGCAAAGGGAGTGTCCTGATTGTCTGCTGTTACGGTATTCACTAAAAACTCATCCCCTGACACATCTGCACTGCCGTCAAATGCCTGGCCATAGATACCGTAGCCGGAACCGTCCTGGCCGGCAGACTGCCACACCACCACAAATCCGTCGTCCTGGAGGGTGACAACGGAAGGGGCTTCCTGATTAAAGGCTGTCCGGGTATTGACCTGGAACTCACCCCCGGCCATGTTTCCCTGGGCATCAAAGCGCTGACCATAGATCCCATAACCCGACCCGTCCTGGCCCAAAGACTGCCACACCGCCACAAAGCCCCCGTTGGAAAAGGATGCCGCGGCCGGGGCCCACTGGAAATTGTCTGTCTGGGTATTGACCCTGAATTCACTGCCGGCTGGATCACCCCCATGGTCAAACCGCTGCCCGAACACACCATACTCGGATCCATCCTGGAGCTGTGACTCCCACAAAACAACAAACCCACCATCATTGAGTGGTGCGATAACCGGATCTTCCTGGTGATACAATGTCTGGGTATTGACCCTGAATTCACTGCCGATTTTCATTGGTGTGGTAATGGTTTGATTGCCTGCATCATCATTGTCTACAATGGTCAAATTCTCAAAAACCTGCCCCACATAGGCATCGTGAAATATATTTGAGACAGCAAATGAAAAGGTTTCATTGTCCTCACCCGAAATGCTGTCATCAACAATCTCCACCTGGACCTGTTTTGATATTTCTCCGGCAGCAAAGGTCAGCACACCGGTTGCAGATTCATAGTCGATTCCACCAATTGCCGTACCGTCCTGGGTGGCATAATTGAACGCAACACTTTCACCTGCCGGCACCTCACCTGCCAGGGTGACGGTAAAGGTGACACTGCCGGTGTTCTCGTTCACACTGCCCGGACCGGTCACAAAAAACTCCTGCTGAACCGTCCAGTGTTCCCATTGTTTCACCCCGGTTTCAGACACAAAAGTCTGAACCCAGAGATCCTTTCCCGTATCGGTGAGGTTAAAGGAAAGATTTGACAGGTTTTCAGGCCTCACCCACCCGTTCCCATACCGGTTCAATGCAGACGTATCCACGAATTCACCCACTGCCCCGCCTGAATCCCCGATCCACAGCCTGTACCAGGTATCACCGGCCACGTCATAATCCGTGAACATTTGGTCCATGGCCGTGTCTTCATCAATAATGGTGGTGATATAATTGTTCCGGGCATGGGAAAAATCAATATGGCCCCACTCCCAGGGCTCTTTGCCGGTGGACCCGTCCCAGGGTCTCACCCACAACGCCGTATCATCGGCCCGGGCAAAATCAACATCCAGGTAAGCCAGGTCATCGGCTCTCAGCCACCCCTTGCCGTAGGCGTTAAAGGCGCTGGTATCCACATAATCCCCCTGGCCGGAAGCATTGCCCACCCACAACTGGTACCAGGCGGCAGTCCTGGTATCTGAAAAAAGATCCCGGAATGTTGCCGCCGAAGTTGCATCAAAAAAAGTCAATCGCCCCATAGTTAAACTCTCCCTCGCGTATCACCCATAAAATGTGTGTATGATTGCTTAAGGAACCTACCATTTTACCTGACTTTAGTTCAAGTAATAAGTTTGTCAGGGAGACATCAGTTTTCAGTGTGCAGCAACTACCCCTGCCACCTGACACCTGACATATTGACAAAGGCACCGTTATGGTGTACATTTTTTGCATCATAATGTTAAAAAATTCAGGGAGACCTAAGCATGGATACAGCAACACAAAGTAAAAACGAACGAATCAACCTCCGTTTGCAAAGCAATGCAAAACGCCTCATCGTTCGTGCTGCCGGTTTTGAGGGTAAGACTGTCAGTCATTTTATACTAAACAGTGCCTTAAAGTGTGCAGAAGAAACAATCCAAGCGTATCAGATGATGACATTGAGTGCAAATGATTCAATGTCATTTTTCAATGCGCTTGCCTCGCCAATAAAATTTAATCATAAATTAACGGCAGCGCTCACAGAACATGATCAGCGAATCATCACCAAGTGAAAAATTTTCAAAATTTGATTATTTCACCACTGGAAACGCTTCACGACAGAGCCGGTTTCCAGTGTAATATCAAAGCATTGGATCATTATATCCATAAGCAGGCCGGGCAGGATATCAAACGGAGAATCAGCCGTATTTTCGTTGCTGCATTGCCTGATACTCCGAAAAATGTCCTGGGGTATTACAGCCTGAGTGCTTTATCCATTGAACTGAGCCAGTTACCGGCAAATCTGGCCAAAAGATTGCCAAAGCATCCCATTCCCGCTGCCCTGATCGGCAGACTGGCAGTCAGTAAAAATGCACAAGGATACGGTATCGGTAAAATGCTCCTGGCCGATGCCGTTAAACGAACCCTGGCCGTCAGTGACCAGATAGGAATCTATGCCATGGTTGTGGATGCAATTGGCAATGACGCTAAAGGTTTTTATGAGCAATACGGATTTACCCGTTTCAGTGATCACGGATCAAGACTGTTTCTGCCGTTAAAAATGTAAAAAAGTTATCAGTGGTCAGTTTTCAGTGTGCAGCAAAAGCATCTTGTGTGGGGCACCCATCACTTACAATTTCCAAAAAGATTCAAATATACTTCCTCAAAGTGCGACAGAAGAAAGTGACCATCGACACCATGAAAAGGATTCTCGCCCATAGGCCGTCCGGTTCGTTCGTGCTTTCTGAACAATTCTATTTTTTCCTTTTGTGCATCTCGGCATAAAAAACTTTCCCAAGGCTTATTCACCATTTTAAGCATGCAAGCAACTTTTACAAGGATATCATCTTTGCCTTCCATATGGGGAACAGCACTGCTCCAGGGCCGATTTTCAGATTTTTTCGAATTCCGAATTCACCAATTCGATTTATTGTCCAATGGCTGAGTGACACCGGTTTTCCCCCCAAATTTCATACACCACTCCGACATCAGCCCTATAATTAAGTATGGTTTCCCCCAAATTCCAACCGTTTTTTTGTCAGGCGTGCAGCTCTTCCCGGATAACACGCCTTAGTATATCTTCAATTGATTCGTTTTCTCTCTCGATGTGCTTATGCAGCGCGTCATTAATCATGGTTTGGTAGTTGCCGCCACCTGCCTTGTGGGCCTTTCTCTTAAACCATTCGATGGTGTCATTATCCAATCTGATGGTGATACGGCCCTTTTTCTGTGCCGGAGGAAGAACAGGCCCACGTTTACCTTTGCTGAAATCATATTCTTTCCTCATAGCCCCTCCCCATATTGTTGGTGTTCTTTTTTAGTGGCTTTGCGGGCTGAAATGATACGAATTGTATCACCTCGCCAGGTATATATCACAACAAGAAGTCTTGAAAAACAGTCTATGCCAATGGAAATAAAACGTTTCTCCTGTTGTGTAAGATCATCAAGCGTAATTGTATTAAAATCATCGAAAACAGAAACAGCATCGGCAAAATCAACGCCATGTTTATCAAGGTTGTCTCCGGCTTTATTGCGATCCCATTCAAAATCCATACTCGTATTGTATGCACAAATTGTGTACAAATCAAGAGATAATATAAAACCATTGCCTCTTTTTCATTTAACTGGGGAGAACCGGCATCGATCATCACGGCAAACTGATTGTCTTTGTAAGGTTGAACGTGTACCTTTGTCATTACTTCCCACGGCAATGGTGAGCATAGTTACGATTTCATAACCAAGCGCAGTCAAAGGTCAATCTGTGATTAAAATCTTCTTCAAATCCTTAAGCAATAAAAAAAGATGAAATGGATCTGTCGGAGTATGTTCAAAGTCCCAGGAAGAATACCATTGCCGAGCGCTTTCATCTTTGGCATGTACCAGTAAGGCTCGTATACCTGCAATTTCTGCTGCCTGTGCCGTGCGCAGCAAGGCATCCTTAAGCAAGGCTTGTCCAAGACCTTTGCTTTGATGTTCACTATCCACTGCCAATCGAGCCAAAATCATTACAGGTACCGGGTGCCGAGCCAAACCTTTCAGGATTCGATGGGGCGCAGCCTCGTGAACAACGCTTCCCACGGCCAGGCTATAATACCCAACAACACCGTCTGAACTGCAACAAACATAGGTCTGGGAACTGTTGGCCTTTTGATTTACCAGAGCATGCCTCTGTAAAAATTCATTCAGTACTGCCTGGCCGCAATCAAATCCATCAACGTTGTCCGCAGGCAATAGCTTTCGCACAGGCTCATAGTTTTTTTTCATTCAAGTAACCCCGGAGTTGTGAGAAGCTTCCTTAATTTCGGTTTGTCATGAACAGGCCGATCCAGAGCCTTCTCAAACTCAGCCCACTTTTCATCATCAAGCACAAAATGCTTCCTGTCGGCAAGAGTCTGGTTAGCTGCTGTTATTCCGGCATCAAGTAAAAATTCGCTCACATTTTTATGGCAGGTACGGGCGGCCTCCTGCAAAAGCAATTTTGCCGATCGGCTGGTTCGAACATCAATTCTTTCAGTTTTAATAGTTTTCAAAGCTGACATAATCGCCTCCTTTTTTGCATTAGATCCATATTATACTGTCCGGATAATGTCATGACAAGTTTTTTTTATCATCGACATAGAATAAACCTTTGGTTGCGAATCATCACCAGGTGAAAAGGCGTTATGCGATGCTGTGCTGGAAATGATGCACGGTCTTATAGATGCGGATCTTGGAGGCGGTATTATAAAGAAAAGGGTCGGTATTGCGTTGACAATTGGATTTGGCATGCCAAAGAGATGAGCTTCAGGAGATTTGTCATGAAAACGAAAAGTAATATTTTGGAAGCTGTTCACGAAACAGCAACGGGCCTTCACCGTCTGGGATTTATTGACCAGCGGAAAATGCGCCAATATGATGCACTCTGCCTGGAGCACATCTCCGATTATGACAGCAAAAAAATCCGTTCTCTGCGAGACAGGTATAAAATCAGCCAGGCAGTGCTGGCCTCACTGCTCAATACCAGCACATCCGCTGTACGCCAATGGGAGACCGGGCGCAAGCATCCAAGTGGTCCCTCCCAGAAACTCCTCTACCTGCTGGAGCATAAAGACCTTGAAGTGTTACTCTAACTTGAAAAAAAAGTTATCAGTGGTCAGTTCTCAGTGTGCAGCAACCAAAAACTGCCCACTGAAAACTGACAACTGACAACTGAAAACTGACAACTGACAACTGACAACTGAATTACTTCTTTTCCACAGCTCCCTGGGCCGCAGCCACTTTTTTAAGGTTACTCATGGAGTTCACGTGGGCATACACAAGCCCCATCAACCCATTTTTTACCCATTTGGCAAGGGTTTCATCATCCAGTTGACGCACTTTTTCCATGTCAACCACCCTGAAACCGCGCAGGGCGTTCTTTGTTTCACCCTTGGTAATGGTAAACTGTTTTGGCACCAGGACATTTTTTTCTTCCAGAAGCGAGAGCACCTTCTGGGTATATGAAATATCCTGCTGAAATCCGGCCAGAAAGTTTTTGACCTTGTTCACAATTTCCTGGGGCTCGCCATCTTTGTCAAACAAAGGTTGGCCCTCTTTTTCATTTAACTGGGGAGAAGCGGCATCAATCATCACGGCAAACTGGTTGTCTTTATTGGGGACGGCCGCAAAGATAAAAGGGTACCGTCTGAAATGGTTGGGGATATAATCGGCCTTCCATTTCCCGTCTTTTCCCACAAAATAATTTTCACCCTTTGCAAATGAAAGCAATGCCATGGGCAGCATGGGTTGTTTCTCGGATTTTTGGGGGAACACAATGGGAAAGGATTTTGATGCCTCGGCCACTTCAGATCCCCCCAGCAAAGAAAAATTAATCTTTGACGCATAATCATATCCGACAAGCGGTTTCAATTTCAGGTTGGCATGTTTTCTCTTGTCCAGGGCTTCCATCTTTTCAAACATTTTTAAAGACTCCTCAATCAAATTAATTATAAAATAGTATAAGGTTATTCAAATAACTGCTCGTTTATTCAATCACTTCAAAATCCATCTCATCACTCCACACCCTTCCAAAATCATTCCAGCTTCTGATCCACCAGGTATAGGATTCCAGGTTGAACTGGACCTCTGGTGACTTGGCACAACTGCCGTCCGTGCACACATCAGATGCCTCATACCATTCGGCGAAATACTTGGTGCTGGTGCTGTCCTGGATATACAGCCGATACCAGGTGGTATTGTCATCGCCGTTCCACTGGAACATCACGGTGTTATCAGGGGCCCTGCGGATGGCGGAAAACGGTGACACAAGACTGGCAGGAGACGGTGGACTGGTATCCCCCTGGACCAGGACACCTGCAGGGTCGGTCCAGTCTCCGTTGCCGGCATCGTTGTATCCCCTTACCTGCCATTCATAGGACCCATTGCTTACCGTAAAATCAAATGTCACTGAACAGGTTCCGTCCTGGCAGGACACCTCCGGGGAATTGGGATCATTGTCTTCGATTTCATACCAGGCACTGACCTTGTAATCCGTGGTCGTGCTGTACAATCTCAAATTGTACCAGGTGGCGCCGATATCCCGGCTCCACACAAAGGTCAGGGTTCTGTCCGTAACCGTCCCTGTCGGCGAAACCAGGGTCACAATACCGGGAAGGCCGTCACACATCTCATCCGTGACGGCGTTGCAGTTGTCGTCGATTCCGTTGCAGGCCTCATCAGCCCCGGGATTGACATTTTCCTTTGCATCATCACAATCACTGCTGTTTTCAACGTACCCCTCAGGCAGGGCAGCCGCTTCAGTGGTATTGGCGGGATCACCATATCCGTCATTATCCGTATCGGCATAATACGTGGTCAACTGGGTCAGGTCACTGCCGTTGCAGTCCTGGTCTATCCCGTCACTGGCGATTTCAATGGCATTGGGATGGATGGTCTCATCCGTGTCATCACAATCCAGATTATTGTCAACATACCCGGTGGGCTGAATTTCAGCCTGGGTTGATGCAGTGGGATCACCGTATCCGTCGTTATCCGTATCCGCATAATAGGTGTTGACTTCTGCCGGATCACTGCCGTTGCAGTCCTGGTCTATCCCGTCTCCGGCGATTTCATCGGCACCCGGATAAATCGTCTCATCCATATCATTGCAGTCATCATTGGTAAGTGAATACCCGTACGGCGGATCTGCCGTAATTCCCTGGTACTCGTAATCATCTCCCCCGTAGCCATCCAGGTCACCATCATAATAATAAGTTGTTAACTCCTGCAGGTCACTGCCGCTGCAGTCCTGGTCTATCCCGTCCCACGCGATTTCAGGTGCATTGGGATGAATGGTTGAATCACTGTCATCACAGTCGGTATTGTCTGTCACATACCCGGTGGGTTGGGTCAATGCATCCTGGGAGACCTGGGCATCTCCATACGTATCCCCGTCAAAGTCCCGGTAAAAGGTAGTAACCCCCGGATTCATTGAGGAGACATCGGTCTGGCCGCCGCTGTTGGTTCCCACGGCCACCACGGTTCCATCCTGCTTCAATCCCACGGTGTGGAACAATCCAGTGGCCACCTCCACGATGTCCGTCCAGGAAGAGACATTGCGCTGTCCATATAAATTCCCCCCTACAGACACTGCCGTACCATCTGATTTCAGGCCAATGGCATGGGTTTCCCTGGCCACGATCTGAATAATATCGGTCCAGTTTTCAACGTTGAGCTGGCCTTTATCATTGCTCCCCACGGCTATCACCGTACCGTCCGTCTTTAAACCAAGGGTAAAATCCCTGCCCGCCGCCACCTGTTCAATACTGCTCCAGGAGGTCACATTGCACTGGCCGTCATCATTTGATCCCACGGCCACCACCGTGCCGTTTGTCTTTACCCCGACGGTGTGGTTCCGACCGGCAGACACAAAGCTGATTCCTGTCCAGGACTGCACATTCAACTGGCCGTCATTATTAGCGCCCACCCCCACAACGGTTCCGTTAGTTTTTAACCCCACGGTCTGATAAAGCCCGGCAGAAATCTGCTGGATCATTGACCAGGAACCCACAGATGTCTGGTCGTAGTTGTCCAGACCCACCGCCAGGACCGTGCCGTTAGCCTTTACTCCTGCCGTGTGAAATCCGCCGGCGGCAATCTGCTGAATATTGGCCCAGGCAGACACATCTGTCTGTCCATACACATTGCTCCCCACAGCCACCACAGTCTGGTCGTCTTCCACACCCAGCGTATGATAGTCACCGGCCGCTATCTGGGTGACCACCGCATATGCATCTTTTATGATCACATGCTCTCCAAACAGTGTTAATGAAACCATGGCAAGGACTATCATAATCTTTTTTTTCATATCTTACCTCTTTAAACAAATATCATTCTTATTGCCTTGGCAGTTAATTTTAGGCTTCTTATGCTTGTGTCCAAGACTCAAATTGTTTGCTCAACTGGATGAAAAATAATTCCTTCAGCAATGGCAAAGCAACTCACAATTGTCAATTTTAAAGTTAACAAAACCCTTTATCAAGAAAGTTGAATAAAAATTCTGTTTAAAATCTTTTTATAAAAATATAATTTAATACCAAAAACAAGCTGTCCGTTTCATCTTTATGTATAAAAATAACAACTGATAAAAAACCCCCCGGTTATCCAAGGATATCCGGGGGGTTAATATATGCCTTAACTAATAGTCATAAACCTATCAGCATTTTCTCCTTATAGAGAAAATTAAGCTAAATTATGCAATTTCAACTACAGTCAATGCAGTATCAGCATTAACCACACCGATGAGAGAAATATCACCGGCATCAATTTGATTGGCAACTACATCGACAGCATTGACATCTATCTGATATGCATATGCTGTGTCTGTTGTCAGATCATTAATCACTGCAATGTAGTTGTGGGCAGAAGTGGCATTAATACCGGCTTCAAGGAAAGCCGCAACATCTGTCAGGTCCGTGTAATCTGCAATGGCTTCCGCACCTGTACCATCTGCACCGTCTGCAAACACATGCGTGCCGCCATCAGTTCCAGCGACAGCAGCTGCATTGGCTGCAATGGCTTGCTCTGTCGCAGCAGTAATTCCGGTAATACCAGCAAAATTCAGTATATCAGAAGCAACGATGAAATCATTGATGGTATCTGTTCCATTATCATCAGTGAACAGGAATGTATCAACACCACCATCGCCACCGTCAGCTACGACAGTTTCAGCAGAAACAGCAAATGTGCCAGTATCAGTATCAGTAATACCAAGATCAATGGCACCAGCTTCATCAGCACCGGCAACGAATGTAAAGGTCAGCAAATTACTATCACTATTATATGTAACACTTGCAATTTCAACCTGTGCTCCGTCAAGACCACCTATGGCGGTATCGAAGTCAGTGTTTACCTGTGCCAAATCACCATTTAGTTGTGCAGCCAAGGCAGCACCAACAGCGTCGTTTCCAGCACCGTCAACAAAGTCAACGCCTTCGTCAAGAGTCAGGTTACCTTGACTCATGAAATCAAACTGGAAGTCCTGACCACCAACAGCGTCAAGAATACCCTCAATATTGAACTGTCTTACCTCAGTTGAAACACCGCCACTGAGCGTATCATCACCAGCACCACCGGTAATAGAATCAGCACCGGCGCCACCGGTAATAGAATCATCACCGTCACCAGCAATCACTGTAGCGCCAGCTGCAGCATCATCTTCAACAACAATTGTTACATCTGCAGCAATTCTGGTGGTATCCAGAGTTGTCACAACAGCATCTTCAAGTGCAACCAGAACGCCGCCAAGGTTGTTCTGCAGTTCATCATCATCAAGACTGAAAATGAAAGATGTTTCAGCAGTTACACCACCTGCGGTTGCATCGTCTGACAGGGCCAGTACGGCAAAGTCATTGACTGTATCTACCAGAGAGAGGTCACCGACTATAACGGTTTCACCGGCTTCAACACCAGCGCCTGTATTCTGCAGGGTCAAACCGTCTTCAGTCAGCTGACGAACATCAAGAATATCAAAATCGAGCTCGCCATTTGCTGCACCATTGAGAGTTGAAATATCATCTTCCAGGGATTCCATGTCAATTGTGGGATTCGCACCTGAATAATCAGCTGTCAAGCCACCATCTTCAAGGGCGCCATCTGTGAGAACAAGCGTATCAATGTCAGCTGGATCCGTATCATCAGCATCTTCATCACTGTCAATCAATGCCAGCGTATCGAGGAAGTTGCTAAGATCATCAACCACATACTCATCATCGCCTGCACCGTCAACAAGGGCTTCAAAACCGGTCAGAACCATTTCAACATCGTTACTGTCTGTGCTGAAAGTAACATTGATTACATCACTGAGGCCTTCAGTGGCACCCAACAAAATAACATTGGAATTAGTAATGGCCGCCAGATCAATGGTATCATTTTCACTCTGAGAGGCTTCAATACGAAGACTGCCCACAGCACCATCAGTTCTATTGCTGTTGTAGGTCGTAATGGTATCAAAGTCAGCAGGAATAACGGTACCGGCTGTGTCTTTGGCCGTAATGGTTGCAGTAGTCACACCATTGGTGTTCACTGCAGCATCATTGGCAAAAGAGAGCTCAATACCCTTGGTCAATTCATTGTAGTTCACTTCATTGGCACCGCCGCGCAGGTTGAAGATATGAACGTCAGCAGACTGATCATCTGTCAGTTCGACTTTTTCCTCATTGTCAGAACCTTCAATGACATTCCAGAGTGCGGTTGTACCGACAACAGCATCACCATCAGCGTCATCCATCAATTCGACGTAGCTGATATCACCAAACGGGATTGAGCTGTCCAGATCTTCAATGGAGATAATGTGTTCTCTGGTATCTGCATATACAGTGGATGCACTAGAGTCGGCAGCCGCCATGTAGCTGATGGCCAGGTTGGTATCAGAACCGGTGAAATCAAGAATTGAATCACCCTGGGATGCAACCACTTGCTCAACACCCTGGAGCAGATCGATACGATCAAATTCACCTTCAAGGTCAAACGTATCAGCGCCGGCACCATCCTGATCAACAAATACGGTCTGGGCAACAACTGCGTCTTCCAGATCAACAACAGCTGCGATGTCACCACTCTCGTTGGCATAGTCAACACGATCCTGTCCGGTCGTCAGATCAAACTGGAACAAGGTCTGGTTGTTGGCTTCAGCGCGCTGAGCAGCCGTAAGGTCGTTAAACGCTACACGAGTACCATCAGCAGCAAAATCAGTATCATAGTCAAGGAACGATGCATAGGAAATTGCTGTTGTGGCATTGGCGCTGTCATAGGCACGGTAGTTGGTCATTGTATCTGCAACCACAACTGTATCAGCGCCGGTGCTGCCTTCAACCACTTCCATTTGCGTCATGCCGGTGATCATTACCAGATCGTCAACATCAGCATCAGATGTACCCACTTTGCCTTCAGCATAATCAACATAGGCACCGTTAATGTTGGAGGCGTTGATGGTGTCATCCAAAAGGGCACTGATCGCAGCATTTCCCACATTGATGGTCTCAACATCAATCAGTGTATCTGTTGTTGTATCTGAGCCCACAATGGTTCCGCCGGTCATGTTGACCAGATCGGTTTCACTTGCTGACTCAACCACAATTTCAAGAGACGGCCGCATGGTAACAGCCACTGCATCATTAGGAGGAGCAGCTTCAAAGATATCAATGATACCATCATTATCATCATCAATGTCACCATTATCATCTGCACCGCCCTGATTGTCCATGTCAGTATGATCATAAACAATGGAGTCACCGACAAGATCACCGACAGCAGTGACTTCATCATCACCGTCAAAGTAATTGTCTTTGTTGACTTCTGACTCATCAATATTCAACTGCTCATTGGCATTACCACCGATGAGACGTTCCACACCGTCAACTGCCAGGAAGTTATCGATTTCGTCAGCACCATCTACAACATCATCAACACCATCATTATTGGCATCAACATAAAGTGCGGGATCAGCATTAATAGCACCATCACCATTCAGGTCTGCATTGATCTGAACAAATCCCAGGTCACTGGTCATGTTGTAAACAACCGCTGCATCAGGATCAAGAAGATCACTGGCATTCACTGCATCTGAAAGGGCTTCTACGTTAAGCGTATCATTTCCCTGCCCAGCATGGGTACCATCACCGGCCAGCGTACGGATGGCTTCCATTTCAACAAATGTGGTCTCATGATCAATTATTCCGTCATCGCCTTCGTCCACACCAACGGTGCCGGCACCGCCTTCCATCTGGGCCAGGTCATCATCAACCGTAATGGTAAACTGAGTCCCTGAAAAGTCAGCCGTGCTGAAAATCAATTGATCAACAAAGCCATCAGTATCGCCTGCTGCGTCATCTTCTTCAAGAAGATCGACTGCAACAATATCGGCCTCTGCCAGACGCTGGGCAGCTTCATAATCATTGAGGGTTTCAACGGTTTCAACCACTTCACCGGCAACCAGGGTCTGGACAACCCAGAGGTCTTTACCACCGTCAACCGTGTCTGTACCAACAGAGCCAAAAATACGGTCGTCTCCGGTTCCGGCTGTAACCACATCATCGCCTATTCCGGTAAAGAGCAGATCATCACCATGGAGACTGAAGTCAGTTGCAATGGTATCAACGTCTGTCATGGAATCCACAACCAGGGCATCGGAACCATTCAGGGCCCCACCTGCATCTGCAGCAGTCTCAAGGATTGCACGAGAGTTGTCAGCATTTGTAACAACGCCGTCGTTCATTCCGGAACCGCCAAGGAAGAGCACATTGGCTTCATCCAGCTCGTTGTTACGGCCGTCAAATTCAAACAGGGTAATTTCACTGTTTGCAAGGTTGCTGATGGTAACGCTTGCAGGTTCACCACCAGATGCATTACCAAGGGTAACAACCGGTCGATCCATAAAAGCAACCTGGCCAGTGTAGTAGTCAGCCTGTGTCAACTGAATTGTACCGTTCTGGGTAACATCCGCGCCTGCAACATACAGTGCAGCCAAAGAACCCGCCAGAGTATCATTATCAGATCCGGCATTAATCAGGTCTTGCATCCGCTGGAGGAATTCTTCAACGTTTTCTTCGATAGCGGTACCGTCCGCAGCCACACCCATCTGCAGGGTAAAAGCGGTTCCATTCACTGAGATCGTAACCGTATCTTCATCAGCCAGGTTCTCAAAGTCAAGGTCCCATTGCTGATCTTCGGCCAGAACAGTGGTTCCATTGCCATCAGAATCAAACCGGACAACCAGATCTTCTGCATAACCATCTCTACCCAGGGTCACGGCATCACCGGTTTCATTGACAAAACCATCATCATCCACGAGCTCGCCGTCTGCACGGTCTTCGTATGCTGCAAAAATGATGCGGTCTTCTGATTCATTCAGATCAGGATCACC
Organism: uncultured Desulfobacula sp.; assembly: GCA_963674905.2. Taxonomy (GTDB): domain Bacteria; phylum Desulfobacterota; class Desulfobacteria; order Desulfobacterales; family Desulfobacteraceae; genus Desulfobacula. Next base: position 68,627 of record CAXXXR010000002.1, read on the forward strand.
AATGGTCATATTCCATTCAATATCACCGGCAGGAGGCACGATACCATCCAGCCATGAATATCCTTCAGCAACGAATACGCCGCCTGCGGGATCTGTAATAATGATACTTCCGGGAAGTGCGGCATCATAATCATCCACAACCAGACCATCCAAAGCTGCGTCTGCTGCAAACAAGACTCTCAACTCGGCGATAAAAGCATCATAATCAACGCTGGCTGCCAGGTTAAGAGAGTTGACATTGTAAGACTCACCACCAAGCTGAAACAGTATCCCCTGGACCGGAATATCGGCCAGCGGTGCCAATGGGTCAGCACCTGCAGAGGTATCCAGCATGTAAAGGCTGAGAATCGAATTGGACGGAGTTGTCACCGGATCAAGATTAAAATCCCGGGTATACAGGACGTCGCCGTCTGCATCTTCATCCCAGAAATTATCCAGGTTGTCATCCTGCTGACGATGGATGATATCCAGGTCGTCACCACCTGCATTGCCGCTTTCACCCGCCAGCTGGAAGATGAAATCATCATTTCCGCCGCCACCGGACAGCATGTCATCACCAGTACGACCTTCAATGATGTCATCACCGGTGTTGGCATACAGGATGTTGTCTCCATCAGTACCCCGAAGATCAAGGTCTTCGTTGATACCAAAGAAATTCATCCGGTCGGTGAAGTTGTGGTCTGCAGGATCATCGATGAGTTCGTTGCCGCCGTCCACATCATAGTCAATGCTGCCGAGACCGGTTGCAATAACCTCTTCCATATCCTGAACCTGGACACGGCTGCTGTTGGACACATAGTTGGTCTGGTCTGCAGTATAGTCACCATCTCTATAGTTTGTATCTGCGCCGCCATAACCGGAATAATTGGCCAATCCGCCCTGTTTTCCTACACCCAGATCAATTCTGATCCGGTTGTCAGTTGTCATGTCATTCAGGTCATTTGATTCTGTACCCACACTGTGATCGGTCAGGAACAGGGTGTCTGAATTGCCGGCATCAAAATCGGCATCGTTGTTAACAAAAGCATCGTCATCATTATTTTCGGCTCTTCCACCTTCAATCACGCCACCATCGATTTCAAAGAGGATGCTGTCATCACCGTTACCACCGAAAATCGTATCTCTACCGTCATTGGGAATGTTGAGGATGTTGGGGTTGTTCTGGTTGTCGTCAAGGAACTGCATGTTGCCGCCAAGCAGAACATCATCGCCAGCATCACCGTCAATGGTGTCATTGTCAAAACCGCCGACAATAATATTGTCGCCTGCGGTACCATCAACAATCAATTGACCGGTTGAGCCAAGACCATAGTTTTCCGTTCCGTCTGCAGCATGGGCAGCCTTGTATTCTGCTTCACCGCCGAGAACCACGTCCAGATCGTTGAGAAAGCCATACAGATTACCGGAAGCGTCAAAGTTTTCGATTTCATCTATACTGGCACTTGCCCCGGAATCAGCGGTTATGTCTCCTCCAGCCAGATCAACTGTAATCGGTTCATTATCATCAGAAAACTCACCCAATACCCAGTCACTGTCCTGGGAGGCATCATCGTCAAATGTTGATCCACCAAAAATATCTATGCCGTTTCCATCGGTGGGATCCAGAGCGGACAGTTCAACAAAGAAAAAGTCGGCATTCCTGCCACCGTAAACATCATCACTGCCGCCGCCGCCGGCAATAAAATCATTACCGATACCGCCAAAAATTCTGTCGCTGCCCAGACCGGAAAGAACAATGTTTCCATCCGTGTTAACGCCGTCACCCTGGAAACCGGTGCCGTCAAATTCAAGATCACCAAAGAAGTTATTGGTCAGGTCAAAGTGATTTTTCGGGTTTCTGGAATACAGATCAAATACGGTAAAATCCTGTACCTGCAAGATTCCGGCACCGGACAGATCATTTTCAATGCCGTCAAAGGCAATAGCACCGCTGCCGTTCAGGTCCATTTCTTCCACCTGGTCAGACGGATCAGTCAGATCGATTCTGATATCTGCATTACCGGTAATTCTAAGAACTTCAGCAGCGGCATTGGGGCCGAAATCATCGGCATCAATCAATGTACCGCCTTCTGCACCGACAAGCGGTCCGTCTGTGGTATTCAGGGCCAGGCCGACTGTGTCGCCGCCCAGGTCTATTCCGGCGAGAACATTAGGCACTGGATCCACAACACCGTAGGTATTGTCCACGGTCCAGTGTTCCCAGCCGTAATTTTGGCCGTCAACTACTGTTTTTACCCAGATTTCATTGTTGCCAAAGTTACCGAAACCATCATTAAAAACGTCATCACCGGCAAACGCTTCTGCCTGATAGAAGTAATCGTCCAGCTTGTCAGCAGACACCCAGCCGTTACCCATGGCAGTATCAAGATAGGCGCCAACATTACCAGCTGCATCGCCGTTCCAGATCTGGTACATGGTATCGGCAGCGTTATCAAGACCTTCAAACAGTGTGCTCAAAGGCACATTGCCGTTGATTTCCTCTGTGACAACCGCCGTGTCAATGGCGGAAAAATCAACTTCGCCGCCGACCCAGGCGCTTCCGCCGTCGGCCGCGTTCCACTCTTTGACCCAGAGAACAGTGTCTCCTGCCTGGGCAAAATCCGCCTGAAGGGCATCCAGGTCTGAGGCTTCAATCCAGCCTTTTCCCGTTGAGTTGAAGGCGCTGGTATCAACAAAGTTACCCTCGTCGCCGTTACCTACCCACAACCTGTACCAGGTGGCCGCTCCCACATCATCTGTGAAGAGATCACCAAAGGTTGCATCTGCTGCAGGATTGGCATTAAATGTAATCATCTTTTTCTCCTTACTTAAAATTAACAGTTAGATAATAATTATTACAACTGTACTACAAAAAGGCTTTATATTTTGGCTATAGTCCATATAAAGCCTGAACAACCAAGTCAACACGGTACTTAATGCAATTTACATACCACAAACATTTATATAAATATTCCCAATAATTTCAAGGTGTTTTAAAATCCGGTGTCTTGATCCCCGGTCTGATCCACCCTATCCTGTTCGTTTTGAGCCGATCACATGGATTCCCTTAAGGACCGGTCAATGTTGAGCACAATGGGTTCAATCAGGTACTGGAGAAAGGTGCGGCGCTCGGTTTCGATAAAGCAGGCCGCCGGCATGCCGGACAGAAGCCAGGCATTGTTTCGTTCCAGCTCGCCTTCCAGGGGAACCACGTGGAGCACGTAGAAGGGGACCGGGCCCTGGGGCGTATTTTCTTCCATGGTGTCCGGGGACACATAGATGATCTTTCCGTCCAGGGGCGGGGTGGTGATGCGGTTAAAGGCAGACAGCTGGATCTTGGTGGTCTGCCCCTCTTTGACCATGGTAATCTTGTCCTGGCGCAGCTTGCACTCAATCACCAGCTTGGCACCCGAGGGCACGATATCCAGGAGGGGTTCTCCCGGTCGGATCACGCCCCCTTTTTCGGAATGGATGCGCAGATTGATCACATCCCCGTCCACAGGGGCTATTATCACCAGGCGTTCCCGGGCATCTTTTCTGGGCCGTAACTCTTCCTGCAACTTGAAAATGGCCTCGTTGACCTGGCCCAGCTCGGCCACGGCCTTTTCCCTGAACGAATTTTTAAGATCAATGGACGACAGCTCAATCTCATTTATTTTTTCCTTTGATTCGGCAATCATCTGCTGCTTTGAAGCCAGCTGACTTTTGTGCTCGTACAGCTGGCGCTTGAGCTGGAGCAGTTCAGACTGATCAATATAGTTTTCCTTTAACAGGGGCTCTTTAATGGCGATTTCTTGGGTGATGGAGGCAATGATCAGGCGCCGGGATTCGATTTCACTGGTGATACCGCTGATCTTCTCGTCCAGTTGACGGATCCGGGCCTGGTTGATCTTGAGCTTGGAAAACACCCCGCCCAGGCGGGAGTCAAAGATTTCCTGTTCTTTTTTCAGCACGGACTGGAATTCCGGGTTCTGGCTCTGCTCGCGCAGGTCTTTTGACCAGGCAATGGCCCTGTCCATGTTCTTTTCTGCGGAAAGCCGTTCCAGCTGAGCCTGTTTGGCAAACAGCATGCCGTTGAGCATGGTGACCGATGCATCCACCTGGCTGGATTTCAGGCGGATGAGGACCTGGCCTTTTTCTACCTTGTCCCCCTCCTTGACCAGGATCTTGTCAACAATCCCCCCTTCAAGGTGCTGGATGGTTTTTCGTTCATCTGAAATTTTGACCAGTCCCGGCGCAATTACGGCACCGGAAAACGGCATGGTGGCGGAGATTCCGCCCAGGCCGCCGAAAAAAAGTCCAATGACCACAAGGCCTGCAAATATGAGTTTTCCCGGTTTCGTGTGAAATTTGTCCATTTGGTTTGTTGTCATTTTTGTCCTATGATCCACTGGGTTTAACTGCCTGGCCCGACAGGGCCTTGAACACATCCTGGGCCGGTCCGAACATGGCCACCTGACCCTCTTTGAGCAGAAGGATTTTATCCACGCAGGATAAAATCCCGGGTTTATGGGTGATGAGAATGGTGGTGACCCCTTCTTGTTTAAGTGCCTGAAGAGAAAACATCAAGGCCTGTTCACCCACGTCGTCCAGGTTTGAATTGGGTTCATCCAGGAGCACCAGCTTGGGTGATCCGTAAATGGCCCTGGCAAGGGCGATCCGCTGGCGCTGACCCCCGGACAGGATCTGGGCCGCAGCACCGCCGATATAGGTGTCATACCCCTGGGGAAGCTGGAGGACCAGTTCATGAACCCCGGCCTTTTGGGCCGCCTCAACCACTTTGTCTGAATCCACCTCTCCCATCCGGGCAATATTGTCTTTGATGGTTCCGGGAAACAGCTCCACGTCCTGGGGAAGATACCCCATATACTGGCCAAGTTCTTCATGATCCCATTGAAAGATATCGGCCCCGTCCAGCCGGACCTTACCGCCCATGGAGGGCCACAATCCAAGTACCACCCGGGCCAGGGTTGTTTTCCCGGAAGCGGAAGGGCCGATGAGCCCCAGTATTTCTCCCGGGTTTAATGCAAAGCTGATGTTCTTGAGAATATACCGGCCCTCAATGGCCAGGGTGATCGCTTCTGCATCAAGCTTACCTTTAGGAACCGGAAGATCCATGGGTTTGGCGACCTGGCTGCTCTTGAGCAACTCATTCAGGCGTTTGTAGGCCCCCCTTGCCTCCACCGTCATTTTCCAGGATGCCATTCCCTGCTGGATGGGCTGTAACGCCCGGCCCATGATAATGGATGAGGAGATCATGATGCCTGCGGTGCACTCATTTTTCAGGGTCAGCCAGGCCCCCACCCCGTAGATCAAGACCTGCATGGATGAATTAATGGCCTTTGTGGCGGACTGGAGCAATCCGGCATGACGGCTGGCCGAGGTCTGCAGGTCAATCACCTGCTGGTTGGTCCCGTGCCAGTGATTCACGATTCCGGGCAGCATGCCCATGGTCCGCACGGATTCACTGTTGCGCAGTGCCGCGGACACAAGGGCCTGGGCCCTGCCGTTCTCCTGGTTGGCCAGGGTGAGTTTTTTCCGGGTCAAAAGTTCCTGGGCCACCCCGAGAATGATCACGGCAATGGCGCCGCCCGTGGCCACCATTCCCATTAAGGGATGCATGATATAAATGATGGCCAGAAAAACCGGTGACCAGGGAATATCAAAAAAGAAGAAAATGGCATTGCCGGCAAAGTAGTTGCGCAACTGGTTCACATCCTTGAGCCCCTGGCCGTATCCTTTTTTCTGGAGGCCGGCCGCATCTTTGACCATTTCCGTAAACACGGGTTGGGACAGGGATTTGTCCATGTCAACCCCTGCCATGACCAACAGTCTTGACCGTAAAAAATCCAGGAGCCCGAAAATAAACAGGGCAAAAAGGGCGGCCGCCGTGATGGTCATCAGGGTGGGCATGCTGTAGCTGGTGAGGACCCGGTCGTATATGGCCAGCATATAAATAGGAAAGGTCAGGTACAGCAGATTGATGAACAGGCTGAAAAAGCCTGCAAAGAAAAAATACTTAAGCCATTTTACTAAAAATCGACGCATTCAATGTTGCTCCGTTCGTTGTCTATTGTTCCCTGCTGATGCCCATGGCATGCCGTAACCGCACCATTGACAATTTATAGTCTAAAAGAGCCTGGCTCAATATTGCCTCGGATTCAAACAATTTTGTTTCCGCGGCCAGCACATGGGATATGGTGGTTAGTTTTGCCTTGAATCTTTTCTGCTCACGGGCATAATTCTCTTCGGCCGCTGCAATGGCCTTGCGGATGGAATCCAGGCGTTTTTCAGTCTCATAAAACAATTTATGGGCCACGATCACATTTTCCGAGATCTCCAGTGACACCCGGCGCAGGTCTGTTTCCAGCCGTTTGATCTGAAGGCGCTCTTTTTTGGCCCGATAATAACTGGTTCCCCCGTCGAAAAAATCCCATTTGACGTACACACCCGCATCCCAGTAAAAGTTATTCTGATCCCTGTCATAGGTCTGGCCGTTTGACAATTGGCCGGGTTCATCATAGGCCGTATCCGTATCATACATTCCGGCCGTAAAATTTACCCGGGGATAATATTTCCCCTTAGACATCTTTTCATCCTTTTGGGCCATTTCAATTTCCAGGTCAATGAGCCTGGGTTCCACCCGGTTTTTCATGGCCAGATCAACACACTGGCGGACATCCATTGAAAACTCAATATGTTCCTGATCAAATTGGCCGGCGTAGTCAATGGGGTTCACGGCATTCTGATCAAACGCCACACCCAGGAGAAGGTTGAGCCGTTCAACATGCCTGAAAACGGCCGTGCGTGTCTCCCACAGTCGCTGCCCTGCCAGTTCAAGGTCTGCTTCAGCCTGGAGTACCTGGGAATAGGGAACCAGTTTTTTGTTGCTGAACGCCCTGGCTGCAGACAGGTCCGATTCAAGCCGGGTGATCTTCCTGGAAATGATTGAACTATCATACCGGGCCTTGAGCAGTTCAAGAAAGGTGGACCTGACGTCAAACACCAGGCCCAGTCGCTCAACATCCAGCCGGGCCTCCTGGTATGCCCGGACGAGCTTTGCCCGCTCGTACCGGGTGACGGTTTCAAATCCTGAAAAAAGAGACTGGGTCAGTTGAATGCTGGCCACGGCCTTGTTCTGGTCCACATAGTCCGAGTCAGTCGGGCCGGTTGAGTCGATACTATAGATGTGCTTGTAAGACATTCCAGTGGAAATGGACGGCAGAAAATATCCCCTGGCAGACCGGATATCCTCGTCTGCCTGTTGAATCGAGATTTCCAGCCCCTGGAGGACCGGGCTGTTCTTCAGCGCATAGGCCACACTGTCGTCAATTGAAAACGTCTGCTGGGCCCTCACCGATCCAACATGACCGGCAAGGATACACACCACCACCGCAATTATTTTCTTCACTCTCATCTGTCCTTATATTTGTCATTTCGTTCAAACCGAATTAGATACCAGACAATCGGCCGGACCGCAAGTCTTTTCTATAAACAGATCCGGCGCCAAAGCCGGGTTATGGCCTCCTGTCCAGGGCGGATTGGAGCCAGAAGCGGATGTAGGGATCAGACAGTTCTCCTGCACGCAGAATTTTCCATGATTCAAAAGCCGTGTCCCATTGTTTTTGTGCGATATCCGTCAATTTTGGACCGGTTATTGGCTGGGTGACCAATAGATCCCGGTTGATGAACAAAAAATCAATAATGGCCCGGACAGTGACCATTCTGGCCACCACCCGTAAAGGAAAATCGTTTTTGGTCACATGGATCTGAAACCGGACCAGGGCTGCCTTGCTTTCAATGGCAAGGTCAGTGGTGTCCTGGGTGGTCAGCACGAAATACATGTGGGCGAGATACTCTTTGTGGGTCCCGGCCAGGGAATTCAGCCATTCAAGAAAGGCGGTGATGGGATTTTTAAGCGGCGTGTTGATGGGGGCCTTTATTATTGATTGATGTGCAACAGATCCACAGGAACAAAGGTGTTTTGTTCCAGAACAAGGTCAAAGCGTTTGAGTCGATCCCCCTGTGTTGCCTCAACAACGTAATCTCCAGGGGCAAGTGCGGCAAGCCAGCGACCGGCTGCATCGGAAAACACCCGGACGGCCAGGTCACCGGCTGCATCATATATTGAGACGGCTTTGCCGTTGATTTCTTCACCGGGTGTATACACCTGGTTTCCATCTGTATCTGAAAACACGACCCCATAGATCCTGAACACATCATCCGGATTTTGGTTAAACTGTCCGTCATCAAACGGCACCGCACTGCCCAACATGTCATCGGCCGGGGTGGTGGTTTTCTGTCCATAGTGAAGCACGGAGCCAAGACCGGTTCCGTCGTCTTTATCCATAAATTCCAGGCCCATGCCGAATTCATCAAGGTCCGGGTTCAACAACCGCCGGGTCAGTTTGGACGATTCCTTGACCAGCATATCTGAAATCAGCATGGAGGCAGGTGTTTTGGGATTATCATCTCCGGCATAAGTGGAAGACACCCGCATCTGTTTTACGTCCATGCCCTCATACCCCAGGAGCCCGGCATATTCAAAACCGGAAAGCCCGTCGTTCTTATCGTTCAGAACACCTGTGGCAGACAGGGTCAGAACCGGATTGTAAAACAGGGGCTCATAGGTCTTGAGAAGGGCATAAAAACTGTTGAAAAAATCAACCATTGTCGTGTCGGAAGGAAACATCAGATACTTTTGAAATACAAATGGATTGGCCCGGATCTGGTTGATAACCGTGAGAACCTGAACCTGGGTTTTGACTACGCCGCTGTCGGCCAGGAACAGGGTGATAAAATAGGCCCTCTGGGTTGAATCTTCAAGTTGTCCCGCTTTCAGGGACACACCGATGATGTCGAATGTATCGGACAGAATGTACCGGGCCCCGGTTCTTTCCGGGTCCAGTTCCGCCTTGAACAAATTATCAATGACAATGCCAATGGCGGTTCTGGGTTGAATAAAATTGTAAAAAGATACCACACCCCCGGTTTCTCCGGTCACAAGAAAATCATGGGCAGGAGAAACGGCATCATTTGTGATACCGGTGGTTTCAATGGTGTTGTGATCAGATGCCCGTGAAAAAAGAGAGGTATTGCCGGTCAGCGGTAAAAAACCGTTTGTTGCAGCGTCTTCAAACCACCCAAGGCTTTGAACCAGTGCCTGCCGGTCAAAGCCCAGTCTCTCGGCATGGGCCAGAGGATCCTGCCGCATGCTGTTGATCAATTCAATCATGTATTTTTCATCTGCCGAAACTTCTTCAGATGCCCGTGAAAAAGCCGGCAGACTTAAAATAATTAAAAGGAAAAAAGATAAAACATGTATTGAATGATATCGTTTCATAGCATATGATTAAAGCAACTACCGTGCCAAAATAATATAATCTTAAAAAACAGGGCCTTACAAACATTGCCCCGGACCGTGGTGTTTAAAAATAACCGATAATTGAGCAATCTGAACACATCGGGTTTTATGCGCCACCATCATTTCTACCACTTCATTTTCAACACCACTGCCGCACTGAATCCATCGTGTTTGTCAATGGAGTAGAACCCGGGTATGTTGTGCCGGCTGTCAAAAATATTTTTAAAATGAATCCCCAGGTCAAAGGGAAACAGGTCGGTCACCAGCAGGTTCACATCAGCCAGCCAGATATCATCATAGGTTTTTGTCACATCCTGGAGCGGATAAAAGAGTGTTCTTTCCGAAACATATTTTACTTCAGGCACAAGAACAATATTTTTGGTGATGTTCCAGGCCGCCATGGCCTTGAACATGATCTCTGCCCCGGGATCATAGTCATAGTTGAGTTCCTGAAAATTTTTAATCACATTGCCTGCATCATCAATAAATGAAAAATCGTTGTAAAGGTAGGTTTCAGGCGGTCCCTTGGTATCCAGCAGGGTCAGGTTTCCCGATACCTTGAAATCTTCGGTGAGCCTGAGGTTGTATTCCAGCTCAACCCCCTCAATTGTCTGGCTGTTGGGCGTTGAAAGACCGGCCCCCACATAGCGGTCTTCGATCACGTGGTTGTCGATTTCATTTCTGAAAAACGTTAAGGCTGCCTTATTGTTCCCGGTTTTCCAGGACAACTGGAAGTTGAGACTGCTGATCTGTTCAAGGTTTCCCCCCTTGCTTTCATCCAGTTGTTTTGCAAACGGGGCCCTGTACGCGGTCCCGTACAATGATTTAAGGATATAGTCGGAAAAAGAATAGGCCGCACCCAAACTATAGCTTGTCTTGTCTGCATACTGCTCATGATTGTCATGCCGTGCACCGGCCCAGAGTTCAAGGCGGTCAAACTTGTGCCGGTACTGGCCGAAAACCGATATCAACTCATTTGCAAAATCGAACGGGTCAATCACCGGCACAACAAAGGTGTTCTCGACGACAAAAAACTCCGGATAAAAACTTTGGAAAACCGGGATATCCTCATACCGGTCTTGTCTCCATGAACTACCCAAAGTTAAAAGCCCGGTTGAGGTGAAAACGGACCGGTCATAGATGAGTTCTCCAAACGCAGAGGTCTCCTCCTGGCTGAACCCGGCATCCACAATTTCATACACTGAACGAATTTGTGAATAATACCCTGTAAACCTGATGCCCGAATCCATATCCAGCTCTTTTGATGCCTCCACCTTAAAGATACGGGCCGGAGAAGAGACGCTTTCTTCCCAGGAATAGTCGTGGTTCCAGTCTGAAACCGCAAACGCTTTTTTTGAATCTGAAACTTTGGCCGAGAGCGTGAGCCAGTGGCCCAGGGAAAAATTGCCGTAGAATTCAATTGAATGGGAGGTGTCCGGGGACCCCGATCCAAACCGGGTGTCAATTGGTTCAGGGGTGATGCCGTCATTCCAGAAACGGATCAGGTTTAAATCTTTGTCATCCTCTTTTGCACTCAGGGCGCTGACGGATAAAAACGAGGCCCAGGTACCCTGATCCGTTCCGAAATTAAGATACCCCCCTTTTTCCCGGTCCTGTGTGGAACCGATCACTCCGGTCTGGATTCCCTGAAAATCCCGGCCGGTCATGGGAACCACATTCACAACCCCTGCAAACGCATCCGGCCCCCACAGGACCGATCCGGCGCCCCGGATCACTTCAATCCGCTTGACAGGGGCCAGGGATATTTCACGGTCGATCATGTGATCGGATTTTTGCACGCCGGAACCCATGGGTACGGTATCGTACAGGAAGAGAATTGAATCGGCTATCCCCCTTAAAAAAGGAACCGATCCTTTTTCATTTTTTTCGATATAAAATCCGGTCACCCCATCCAGGGCCTGGGCAATGGTGAGGTCCCCTCTTTTACTTATGTCTTCACGGGTGATCACATCGGCAATGGCCGGTGCGCTCCAGGCGGCCTCCTCTTTTTTTGAGGCAATGGAAAGGACATCCAGGTCTTCTCCCACAAACATGAGCATGGTATTGGATGCCCATGCCCTGGAAAACAACAGGACGACCGCCAGTATGACCACCACGCTATTTTGCTTGTTCAATACACCCATTTATTGGTCACCATTAAAATTTTTCATCAGCACCCTGAACTTTGCCCGGCTCAACCCCAAAAGCCTTGCCGCAGAGGTCTGGTTATTGCCTGATGCCTGCAGGGCCTGGACCACAAGACTTTTTTGAACCTTATAAAAATGAATCCCTCCCGGAGGCAGCCGGACAATCTCATTGGTAGGGGTCTCCGGTTGTCCCGTCTTTAAAAAAGAAAGGGTGTCCGAGGTAATGGTCTGAGTATCTCTTGTGAGGATAATACACCTTTCCAGGACATTGGCAAGTTCCCGCACATTTCCGGGCCATGGATACTCTTTTAATTTCTGGCAGGCCCCATCGGTGAGGGTGTGATTTTTCCCAAACGATACAATGGTGATCAGGTGCCTGGCAAGGGGAACGATATCATCCGGACGCTGCCGCAGAGCAGGGATGACGATGGGAAACACATTGATTCTGTAAAAAAGATCCTGACGAAACTTTTTTTTAGCCACCAATTGTTCAAGGTTCTGGTTGGTAGCACAGATCACCCTCACATCCACCGGGATTTCTTCATTACCGCCCACCCGTTGAAACCGTTTCTCCTGGAGTGCCCTCAACAGCTTTGCCTGGGATGCCTGGGGAAGGTCACCGATTTCATCCAGAAACAGGGTCCCGTCCGTGGCATATTCAAATTTGCCCCGGGTTCTGGATGCCGCTCCGGTAAATGCACCCTTTTCATATCCAAACAACTCGGATTCCACCAGGTTTTCAGATATGGCCGCACAGTTTACCGGCACAAACCGGTTCTTGTTTCTCTGGCTCTGGGAGTGGATATACCGGGCAACGATTTCCTTGCCCGTACCCGATTCTCCGGTAATTAGAACTGCGGTATCCACCGTTGCCACATTTGCGGCCAGGTCAATCACCTGCTTCATGTTGTCTGAACGATAGATGAGTTTCCGGTTGGCCTCGGACCGGTCAAGGGCCTGTTTCATTTCACGGTTTTCAGTGATCAAACTGGAGAGCTTCAAGGCTCTCTGCACGGCAATTTGAATTTTTATATCATCAAAGGGTTTTGTGATATAGTCAATGGCGCCTGACTGCATCATTTCAACGGCGGAATCAATGGTTGCAAACGCGGTTATAAATACCACCGGTGTATGAATCCCCTCTTTTTTCATCCGGGTGATCAACTCTTTTCCATCCATCTCCGGCATCTTGATATCTGAAATCACCAGATCATAGGTGTGGGTCAAGAGGCGGTTAAATGCCTCTTTGCCGTCTCCTGCCTGATCAATATTGTATCCTTTTCTCTCGAGCATGATGGAAACAAGGTTTCTTATTTTTTGTTCATCATCCACTACCAGTATGTGCGTCATTCTTTACAAAACCTCATAATTTTTTTTGTCTGTATCTGAAAAAAGAGAAATGCAGAACACGGCGCCTCCCTTTTTCGAATTCTCAACACGTATACTTCCCCCATGGGCCTTGACCACCTGGTCGGCAAAGGCAAGGCCAAGCCCGGTGCCCTTGGCCTTTGTGGTATGAAAGGGTTCAAAGACTTTCTTTTGAAGCGCCTCCGGCACCCCCTCTCCCTGGTCCGTGATCCAAAGCATCCATTTTTCCCCTTTACCGACAATTGACACATCAACGATCCCTTTTTCCTTGTTTGCCTCAACGGCATTTTTAATGATGTTGCTGATCCCCCTGGACAGCAGATCAAAATCCGCCTTTGCATAAAAGGGTGTATCCGGTATGGATGACCGGATGTGAATATCCCCTGAATTGTATTGTATGTCAAAACCGATCAGGACCTGGTCGACCAGTTTGTTTAAATCAATTTCTTCAAAATGGGGTTTTGCCGGTCGTGCAAACATTAAAAAACTTTCAATGAGTTCGTTGAGCCGTAAAATTTCCTCCTGGGCATAGGTCAGGGCCATATTGTCTTCAGGTATGTTTAAATCGGTTTTCAGCATGCCGAGCGAACTCTTAATAATGGCCAGAGGATTCTTCACCTCATGGGCGATCATCATTGAAAATTTGCCCATCTCGGCAAGGGTTTCCTGTTTTGCCATCTTTTCATAGGCCTGCACAAGGGTTTTTCTGCCCTGGGCAATGGAATCGAGCATATCATTAAATGCATCTGCCAATTTTATAATCTCGGGTGTGGTCCCGGAGTCGGCCCGGACGGACCGGTTGCCCCGGGAAACTTGCCGGGCCGTGTGGGCCAGGGAAATAATGGGTGACACAAGAGACCTGGAGATAAAATAAAATATGCCGCAGGAGATCAGGGTCAGTGTGACGGCAATCAGCATAAGCCGGTGTTTCATGGCCCCGACCAGATCCTTGATCCCCCGGATGGAATATTTAACCCTGACACTGCCGATCCGGCTTGGACCGGGCAAATCCGTGATCAATTCCATTCCCGTGTTTCCCTCTACAGCCTCGGACAACACAACATTTTTTTCAATGACCTTAAACGGTCCGTCAATCTTTTTAATGATGCTCACCAATATTTTATGATCGATATTTTCTATTTCAACACCGGCCACATCTTTCTCGTCCAGCAGGCCCCGGGCAAGTCCGTTCAACAGGTTGGTTTCATCTATCAGAATTCCCAGTTCCGCATTCATGGCAAGGTAGCGTGTCATAAACTCCATTCGCTGATTAAATCTCAATGTAACAAATTCGTTGATAATTCCGACCCCCAGATATCCCACTGCAAAGGTAGAGGCAGAGATTAAAATCACAGCCGTTGAAAGAATCCTTGCATGGATGCCGATATTTTTTAAAAAAGGCATTCATTCCTCCTTGAATTGAATACCGATTTTATCTGCCATCTTGGCATTGATCACCTTATGAAACAACGGGAACTCATCCACGCACAGGCCCTGCTCAAGATACAATTTAATTTTATCCCCTGTTTGACCCCCTATTTCCGTGTAATCAAATTCAAAAGAGAAAACAGCCCCGGACCGGATAAAAAAAGGGTTATACCCGATCACCCCTTTTTTATTGTACAGGGCCTGTTTAACGATGTATTGAATTATTTTTTCCGATATCACGGTCTGGTCCGGAATCATCCAGACGCAGTCAATTTTGCTCCAGTTGCCCTTGATCACTTTGGGAATTTGAGTTTTTGAACTCACCTGCAAAGGGATAATGTCAAGTCCGATATTCCCGGCTGAGACAACTGCCTGATCATAAAACCAGGAGTTGAAACCAGGATCAAATATCAGACCGATCTTTTTAAGCCCTGGAAATGCACGGGATATTTCTTTTACCTGGATGTCGATGGGGATGCCCAGGGAGATGCCGCAGGCAGCACTGTCTTTATCGATAATCTCCCCGGGACTCAGGACGGCGGTATACATTTTTTTGATGGGCTGATCCGTGTCCAGGGTCCATACCAGATGGGTGGCTTCCGGTCCAACGGCAAGGTATAGATCATAATCGGTTTCTAAAATCCGGTTCTGAACCGCCTGTATATCTTCGGGTTCTGATCCCGGGAGAAAAAAAGTCTGGATAGTGACGGCATCTTCATCCACACGGGTGGTGATGCCTTCCAGAACCTTGATATACGGCTTTATCCGTTTAGAAACGACAACGGCAATGGTATGGGACGGGTCAGCGAAAGAGTGCGCCGGAAAGGGTGACAGGTGTCCTGACAAACAGACAAAGAGTATGATATATCGGATAGCAGTTTTTTGCATCCAGACTTCCAAAAATAGTTAAACAACGCAGTTTTAAATCTTACAGAAGACAGCGGATAAGGCTGTCAATTCAGCCTTATACATATGCGAACTTGGGATTGAAGTCAAGAAGATGCGCTAGAGGCAATTTTTTACTGCCCCAAAAAAATGGGAAGAGGACCGCCAAAAATCCAGGCCGATACCCGGTTATTTCTGAAACATTACACGAAGATTCACATACCGCTCAATGGATTTTTGTTTTGACACGGCCCGGATGTCGGGAAACCTATATTCACCGGTGGAGGCAATTTTAAACACGGAAGGATCAACCCCGAAACCGGTCAAGGCGTGGACCACATTGGCCGCCCGTGCCGCGCCTAGTTCAAAGTTTGACGGATACTGCCGGGTATGGATGGGGTCAATATCCGCATATCCATCCACCACGATAAGGATATCATGCTGTTTCACAAGTCCGGCAAAATGCTTCAAAAAATAATCATATTCCCGGGAAATTTTTGCACTCCCCGAGGCAAACAGAATCGGAAGAATGGTTTTAAGCTGGTATCCATTGCCTGCATCATCCATGACCAGTTCCAGCCAGTCGGAAAGCCCGGATGTTTTTATTTCAGACAACAGCCTTTCTCTAGTGTCAAGGCTTACGCCTTTGATCATCTGTTTTTCAATTCGTTCAAGATCATTCTGCAGGGATGTATAATATTTTTGATAGGTTTTCTTTTCTCTTTCCAGGGCGCGTATCCCTGAAAATTTGTATTCCATGGACTTTTGCAGCTCATCCGGAACAGGCCGACCCAGATCTTTTATTCTCTTGATCTTTAATTCCAGCCAGTGTCTGTTCTGTCTTGAGTGAATGGTTTCCAGCTCAATTTCAAGCATCCGGGTGTTACACGCTGCCATGCAAGTTTTAATTCGGTTCAGAGATTCCTGGGAGATCTCCTGTATATCTCCAAAACTGGGCTGCACAGACAGTATCAAAAACAGGCCTGAAAAAATTGCAAACAGACAAAAAACACGCCTGTTTTGCTTTTCTTGACCGGAATTTTTCTTTTTATTCATCTTTATCCCCTTTTGTTGACTGAACCTTCAGGCCCCCTGCAATCATACCGGCTTTTGCCGATCATATATCAATATCAGGTTAAGACGCTGAAACGTCCTGGCCCAGTCCGGTAGGCCACCAGATCATTCCCTTTCTGGTGAAATTAATCCTCAATTGCATATGGGCCTGGGTGATGCCATATTCACCCCGGGTCACCTCAATGATCTCAACTCCCCTGAGCCATGACTGGGTTTTCAGCTTTATCATATCCTGAGAAACCATACCTGATCCCGATTCTGTGTAAGATTCCACCAGGACCCCTCGAAGTTTTTCCACAAACTGGCGATATCCATCGGCGATGGCAGCTCTTTCGGCCAGCAGCTTTGCCTGTCCCATGGTCAGGGCGGCTTCAGGTTCCACCCCTTTTCCCACCACATCAAAGGTGACGATTTTGTGCAGATCCGGCTTTTGCATTTGCGGTTCCACCACACTGCCCGGGGCCCCGACTGCATAGTATCGGCAACTGCTGGACATGAGAACACAAAGGATTCCTGCGCTTAACAATAGAATACATTGATTCGGAAAATATTTTTTCATTTTTCATCCCTCATCTAAAAACGGCGGGTTAACATCAGCAAAACGATCCCATCTTATTGAGATAAGGAATCGTCAGGTATGAAAAATTACTTTAATAAAAAAATCGATTTTGATGTTGAAAAGTCTTTTACAGGCAGGATGAACAGATAAAATTGTCAAAATATTGGCGGCCGGCAACAAAAAACCATCATTGCCGGCATGGATCAATATGAGAAATCAAAGGAAACACGCATCAGTCCACAGATGAAGTAAGCATATTGTTCAACGGATTTCATCTGAGTTCCTTAGCTTCTGAAAAGAATGGTGATTTTAACATGCCTTTCCACGGCTTTCATTTGGGACGGTTTCCCGGCTCGAAATCGATATTCTCCAGTGGTTCCCACTTGAAATACGGACGGGTGAACACCGTGTTTTTCGAACAGATGCACCACGCTTAAAGCCCTTGCCGACCCCAGTGAAAAATTTGACGGATATTGTCCGGTATGGATCGGATCAGTGTCTGCATACCCGTCCACTATAACCCGCACGTCATACGCTTTTATAAAATCGGCAAGCGTCTTTAAAAATACCTGATACTCTTCTGGAATATCTGCGCTTCCCGAGGCAAATAGTATGGGCAGGCTGTTGACCAGTCCAATGGTGGTAGCGGTTCCACGGCCGATAAATTCCATCCAGTCGCTTAACCCTGCTTTTTCCAACCCGTGTTCGACCTGCTCGATGGAGACCGGCTTTCCCGGGACAGGCCAGGTGCCCAATAAATTTTCAAGGCTTTTTTGATTTTTTTCCAGTGCCGCAATTTTCGCCTTTTTCAGGGCAATGGAATCGTGCATTTTTTGAGGAATATGGGTGTGAAAAGCTTCCATTTGTTTTATTTTTTGCGATAACCACTCCATATCCTGGCCGGTCTTTTTGATCTCGTTTCTGATCGCCTCAATTTTTTGTTCATATTCTTTATTTAACTTGTTTCGGTTTAAGTTGTTTTGATCCGCCACTGCAATGGACCGGTCACTCATATCAGCCCCACCCAAAGCATCATGGGACAAAAGACCGATCATTATCAGCAACATGACGATCAGGATAAAAACCTGAAACAATTTACCCGGGCTTGTACGATAAAGAACGGCCATGGCCTCTCCTTTTTCTATCCCCGGTATGCGGGATAGGTTTTTCATGGCCCTGCCTAAGACGGCAGCAGACCTCTGGACGGTTTATTGGGAATCCCGCTGGGCCACCAGATCATGCCCTGTTTTTTAAAATTGATCCTCAACTGCATATGGGCTTCGGTAATATTGTATTCACCCTGCCGGATTTCCATGACTTCAACACCCCTCAGCCATGACTGTGTCTTGGTTTTGATAACATCCTGCTGAACCATGCCCGAACCCAACTGCATATAGGCATCCACATAAACCCCCCGAATTTTTTCCACAAACTGCCGGTATCCGTCAGCAACAGCGGCCCGTTCCGCCAGCAGTTTGGCCTCGCCTTTGGTCAGGGCATTTTCAGGCTCAAGTCCTTTTCCAATCACAGAAAAGGTAACCACCCTCTGACTATCAGAGCCTGAACTGGAATCTTCTATCACCTTTCCCGGTGAGCTGGATTCACTTTTATTAACCATAGAGCATCCGGAAAAAATCCATACCGCCGCAAAAATTCCCATCAACACAAGCGCAAATCGTTTCATTTTTTTCTCCATTCCACACTTAGGACCGCAAATTTTATCACTTGAAGGAAAAAGCTTATTTCATCTGCAGTCCTTAAATTGATATCTGAATCAAATTTTATACAAAAAACATGCCTGGCTTTATCAAGATCCTGTTTTAACGGTTTTCACAGGCAAAATTTTAAAATATCACCGTATGAAAGGGGTGACGGCCGATTCCATTTCTGCATTCCCCGGGTGTAAAAACCTCTGTTCCCCGACATTGGCCTGAACAAAATTTCCCTGGAGCACAGTCTTTTGGCGGCAAATTTTTCTTAAAACTTAAAATAAGAAGGGTTCCCTATTGACGGGCCCACCCATATTTAATAAGGCATGATAATGAACAAAAATATCAAAAAACACCGGACCTGGTTATTATATTTTTTTTTGTGGACCATGGGTATATTGATTGGGATAGACGCGGCCGTTGCTGCTGATGAAGGAATTAAACTTTACTATATCAAATACGATGTCAAATCCAGCAATAATACAATCGTTGACGCCAATTTATTGATGATCCCGTCAACGAACGAGTTCAGGACAAAACAATTTTTCCGGATCACGACAACGGGGCGAGTACCTGCCGTGCCTGGAGAATCAAACATTTCAATTGCTCAGCGCATTAGAGATGATGCATTAAAAAAAATTTTAACGGACAAAGGATTAAAATCAATCAAGACAAAGGATCTTGACGTTGTTGTCAGCTATGAAGGTGTGTTCCTTGCGCCTTTTCGCATTGATAAAAACATTTACCGAGAAAAAGAGGAAAGCCGTTTTTATGAAGCCCAAATTAATTTCAGTCCCATTGCGTTTCCAGATGAATGGAAAAAACTGAACCTAAAGCATAAGGTGAAAAATATCGTATCTGATTTTTTTCTCCTCTTTAAATAGGCATCAATCTACATTACCATTATTCTTAAAAGGAGCGAACATGAGAAAAAAAATTTTAGCTGCGTTTGTAACTGCCGGTCTGTTTTTATTCATATCCACTGGATTTTGTGACACGAATCGGTTCACGTTCAACACATCCTCTGCCGGCGCCACAGTGTTTGCCGACCTGTTTATGGATTCCGGCACTGCTGACAGGTATCAGCTCTGGACAGGGAATGCCCAGGGAACAGAGGGCAATTTTGTAGACACCAGTTTGTTTGGCATAAAATACGGCCGGGGCTGGATTGAATCAAAAAACCTTGTCAAGCTGAAAATTGATTTTGCCCAGGCCAATGATTCAGAACTGTGGATACGGACATGGGATGCGGTTAATGGGTCAGGCCCATGGGAACACGGACCGGTTAATTTTTCTGCAGGCAAAGATATTGCAACCCGGGCGGCTTCCGGCAACACAATGGACCAGATTTTTATCGACCGAAATGAGACAAATGACACATGGTATCAGATCAAAACCGGCGTTTCCGAGAGTGCGGCAACCTATATTGACACCAGTGGAATCAATGACCTTGGCAATGGATGGGTCAAAGCCGGTGATATCTCAAAAATACACTATGATATTGCCCGGACAGGTGGGAAAAATGAAATCTGGGTGAAGACGGTTTCAAAAGGGATTAATTACGGGTGGGAAAACTGGACTATCGTTAATGATACCTTAAAAACCACCCGGGATGACAAAGGGGTCTGGTTTATTACCGGCCAGGATGATGCACCGATTTATGATATATTCGAGTCCATGGGATATGCAGTGGCAACAGACCGGCTCTGGCAGGCTGAGAAATACAGGCGCATGGGTCGAGGCAGACTGGCTGAAATTTTTGGTCCGGATCTTCTGGCAAGTGATATTCAAGTGCGCACCACTGGTTATTCAGACCAGGAATATCTTGACGGTTTCAATGCCCTGGACCCGGAGGCAAAGGATGCCATTAACGGGTATGTGGCAGGAATCAATCGCAGAATTGCAGAGGTGAGCGCTGACACGAGCCTTCTTCCCTTTGAATTTAAAGCCCTGGGAGCTTCGCTGGGAAAACCCTTTCTCCCGGAAAACTGGACATATATTGATGTGCTTGCATGGGCAACCAATATGCTCAGGTTTTTTGATGGTGAGGGAACCGGTCAGGGCCAGATAAACAACATGGCACTGTATCAAACCCTTATGGCCACTCACCCTTCCGACTTTCAGGCCATGTTTCAGGATCTTCGGTGGCTGGATGATCCGGATGCGGTTACCTATATAGCAGATGAAGAGATCGTTGCGGCATCCTCTGCCAAGAGCAGATCACTTGTTCCCGGTACGGCTAAACCCGTCATGAATCCTGAATTAAATGCCGACCTGGCTAAAAACGCCTATGATTTCAAAAAAATTTCCCAGTCCATGCGTACAAACCATGAACAGATCGTTTCCAGCCTGAAAAAAATAAATGCCTATGTAAAGATGGGCAGTTATGCATGGGTGGTGTCAGGGGACAAAACCGCCAGTGGAAATCCCATACTGTATTCAGGCCCCCAGATGGATCATGCCTTTGATTTCAGTGTTCCCTCCATTGTAACCGAAGGCTCGATAAAAGCAGGCGGATTGAATATTTCAGGCATGACCATAGCAGGTATGCCGGCCATGGTCATCGGCAGAACAGCGCATCATGCCTGGTCCATGCAGGTGGGGCATGCCCACACCCTGGATTATTATCTTGAGGATGCCTCAGCCATGAGTCTTCACAGGGTAGAAACTATAAAAGTGGCCGGACAGGATGATGTGGCATTACCAGTGTTCAGAACCGCTCATGGTCCTGTTATCAACTCCAATCCGATTATTTCATGGAAGTATGCCCACTGGGGCAAAGAATTTCAAATTATCAAAGCATATTTAGACCTGGCCAGGGCTGACAGCATGAATCAATTTGGAGACGCCATCAACCGGGTAACCCTTTCCCAGCACTATTGCTATGCAGATAGAGACGGCAATATTGGATACTGGATGTCCGGATATGATCCGGTCCGGGCCCAGGGAATTGACCCAAGGTTTCCCCAACCCGGAGACGGGACTGCAGAATGGCCGGAACCAGTATCCTATAAACCCCTTGCAACAAGCCGGAATGCAGGGAAAGGATTTTACGCCGGGTGGAATTCCAGGGCAAGCTCAGCCTACGATATTTCAGTCAACACCCCCTCCTATTACTTTGGACCTTTTCACAGGGCCCATGTGCTTGAAGATTACCTTTCAACCAATGACAATCTAAGTTTCGAACAGGTCAGAGACCTTGCCATCCATATTGCCACCACAGATTCCATCAGTCGTGAATATCTTTCCACCACCCACAATACCTACGGGGACGGAGGAAATCCCTGGAAATATGTCCGGGCTGATTTTATGGCAGCGGTCCAGGCCCAAAGATCCACTGCCAGAATCAATGCCGTTGCCATGCTTGAACAATGGGACGGTCATTTTGTTGATGGCGGCAGTCAGATGTGGGCTGCCGGAACAGATCGGGCCGATGCATGGATACTCATGAACCAGTGGATCAGCGAGGTGCTGAAACTGACCTTTGATGATGAACTGGGATCAGACTCCGGTGAAAGGAATGTCGTGCTGTTCAATGTACTTCTCCACGGTCTTGATGGGTATGAAACCAGTGTGACCAATTCATATGACTGGTTTACCAACAAAACAGACGACACCGCCCCCCAGACTGCTGATGATATTATTGTGGCTGCCCTGGATACGGCATTGACCCGGCTGGGAGACCAGCCATGGGGAACTGGAAAACGTGGCCTGATCACCTATACCCATGAAATGCTGGGGCAGGTTCACTCCTTGCCCACGTCTTCACGATCCACTTATGCGCATTGCGTAGAAATGGGGCCCGATGGCCCGGTGCGTATTGAAAGCATGCTTCCTTTGGGTCAATCCGGAACAATCCTGATGGATGAGTCGGGCAACCCTTTGTTTGACCCGAACTTCTTCAGCATGTCTCCGGTTTATGACGGGTTCCAGCATCGAGCCTTTCCATTGAATAACGAATAAACAAACAATTCGAAATAGACCAAAAGGCAGGTGGGAAACCACCTGCCCCTTTTTTGTAGATATGAGCAAAAAAAGAATAATGAAAAACATTACCCTTTATATCTGTACCATAATTGCCCTGTTTCTCTTGTCCAGCCAGGCGACCCGGGGCAAAGAGTTTATACTTGAGCTTCCGGTAGACTGCATAGTCGGGGAAGACTGCTGGCTGATCAATTATGTGGACAATGATCCCTCCGAGGCCTGGCAGGATTTTTCAGGAGAAAACAGGACTTATGACGGCCACAGGGGAACAGACATTGCCGTCCGGAATATTGAGCATATGCAGAACGGAGTAGCCGTACTGGCGGCTGCAGATGGAAGGGTTGTCGCGGTCAGAGATGGTGTGCCGGATGTAAATGCCCTCATTAACAGGCAGCCGGACCTGAAAAAAATCGCCTGTGGAAACCGGGTGGCCATCCTTCACGCAAACAGCTATATAACAGATTATTGCCACATGAAACAAAATAGTATTCTGGTAAAAAAAGGAGACCGTGTAACAGCAGGTCAAAAAATCGGTAAGATTGGACTTTCCGGTTTAACTGAATTTCCCCACCTGCATTTTGGGCTCATGAGACAGAATACTTTTTTGGATCCCTTTACCGGCCAACACCGGTATCAAGGCAAAAAACCGTTTCATTCATTGTGGGAACCACAGGTGATGAAGCGCTTTCAAAATACGGTCAGGATTCTTTATAATGCCGGTATCAGCGATAAAATTCCCGACTGGGTCAGCATCAGGGGCCCCAAAAAAACAAATTTTACTTCACACGCCGAACTCCTTATTGTCTGGGCCGATCTGATCCATGCCAAAAAAAATGATATCCTGGAATTTTTGATTCTGGGACCCGATAACAAACCCTTTTTAAACAAACAGATGATAATTGACGAACCACACGTTAAAAAATACCTGTTTGCAGGTAAAAAACCCCCCATTGGCGGATATCCAAAAGGCTCTTACAAGGGGGTCGTTAAATTTTCCCGGCCGTTTACCCATATCAAAAACAGCCAGGCTGTTGAATTTTCAATTTTCTAAGATTCAAGAGCCATTCTTGCATAAGGATCCATCCAAATGAAAAAAACTGAGTTTAATAAAATAAAAAAACAAATTTTGAAAAAAGATTCTCTGGTTCTTGATCAATTGAGCAAAAGCCAAAGAATTGACGTTCACAGGTTCAACCAGGGCTACAAGCAATTTCTGGACCAATCCAAAACCGAACGGGAAGCTGCTGGACAAATCGTTTGCCTTGCAAAGGCCAACGGCTTTGTAGACATCGACACCCTGCCGACAAAAAAAACACCGGGTGTTAAAAGGGTGTATAAGGTCTTTCAGGGCCGCTGTGTGGCCCTGGCGGTTCTGGGGAAAGAGCCGCTGGTTTCCGGTGCCAATATCATTGCCTCCCACATTGATTCACCCCGGCTTGATCTGAAGCAGAACCCAATTTATGAAGACCTGGGACTTGGACTGCTGAAAACCCACTATTACGGCGGCATCAGAAAGTATCACTGGCTGGCCCTTCCCCTGGCACTTCACGGAACCATCATCAAAGCCGATGGACAGGCAATTGATGTGGTCATTGGTGAAAATCCCGACGACCCGGTTTTTACGGTGACCGATCTTCTGCCCCACCTGGCAGGTAAAACCCAGGCAGACAAGAAGTTATCCGATGTATTTGAGGGTGAGAAGTTAAACCTCATTGCCGGCAGTATCCCCCTGGGCAGTGAAGCGGAAAAAGACCGGTTCAAGCTGGGTGTTCTGCATCTGTTGAATGAAAAATACGGGCTGGTGGAAGAGGATTTTGTGAGTGCGGAAATTGAGGCGGTCCCGGCTGAAAAGGCGAGGGATGTGGGGTTTGACAGATCCATGGTGGGGGCCTATGGCCAGGATGACAGGATCTGTGCCTATACAAGTCTTGAGGGCATTCTTGGCACCCAGGCCCCGGACAAAACAGCCATTGCACTTTTCTTTGACAAAGAAGAGATCGGAAGTGAAGGCAGTTCCGGTGCCCAGTCAAGCTTTCTTGAAGACCTGATGTCGGATCTTTTACTGATCAGCGGCGGAGATATGGACAACAGGTCCCTGAGAAAAGCTCTCATATCTTCATCCTGTCTTTCAGCAGATGTCAACGCAGCCATGGACCCTGACTTTAAAGAGGTTCACGAACCCCTGAATGCGGCAAAACTGGGGTACGGCATCTGCATGACAAAATTCACCGGTGTGGGAGGAAAGTCCGGGTCCAGTGATGCCGGCGCTGAATTTGTGGGCAGAATCAGGCAGATCTTCAATCAAAATAAAATTGTGTGGCAGACCGGTGAGCTGGGGAAAATCGACCAGGGCGGCGGGGGAACCGTGGCAAAGTTTATGGCCCGGTTCGGGATGAACGTACTTGACTGCGGTCCGGCCGTTCTTTCCATGCACTCACCCTTTGAAATTGCGGGCAAGGCAGATGTCTACATGACCTACCTGGGATACAAGGCCTTTTATGCCGACAATGGCTGATCATCGGGTTTTATGGGGGCTTATCGTTTTTTTAACGGGTTGCGTGATGGGCGTGTCCATGATCACACCCCCTGGGTATGCACAAGACTCAAGCGTCCAAAAAAATCTGAATGGGGCCGTCGGGATTTTGCTGGCCGATGACCAGGGCAATGCCCTTTACAGCCAAAACAGTGACCGGCAATTTGTACCGGCCTCGACCTTGAAGATCCTTACCAGCCTTGCCGCCCTCCACTCTCTTGGACCAAACCATCGCTTTTCAACCCAATATTTTTTTGATGATCAGTCAAAAAATCTTTTTATAAAGGGTTTTGGCGATCCTCTGTTTGTTTCCGAAGTGATTGAGTCGTTCTGTCAAGACGTGATCTTAACCACAGGATTAAAACAGGTGGATCAAATTGTTCTGGATCACAGCTATTTTTCCGGGCAAATCCAGGTTCCGGGGAAACGCAACTCCTTAAACCCCTATGACGCATCTGTGGGAGCTTTGTGCGCCAACTTCAATACGATCATGTTCAAATGGGATACCCAAAAGAAACAATTTGTCAGTGGAGAAGCCCAGACCCCTTTACTGGACATATTTATCCCGGACATCAAAAAAACCGGGCTTAAACGCGGCAGGATCGTTCTTTCACGGCAGCAGAGTCTGTTGTATCCGGGATTTCTGGTCAAGTATTTTCTTGAAAAAAACAATATCCATGTCACAGGCTTGATTGGTCCTGGGAAATTGCCAAATGCCAACGGTAATGTCCACACTTTTTTTTCACCCTATGCGTTAAAAGATGTGGTGCAAAAACTGTTGGAGTTTTCCAGCAATTTCACGGCAAACCAGATCCTTCTGGCCATGGGTGCCAGTGCTTATGGGGCGCCGGCCACCCTTGAAAAAGGAGTGACGGCCCTCAAAGTGTTTGCAAAAAATGAACTGGGATTGACGGATGTTAGTCTCGTGGAAGGTTCTGGCCTTTCAAGATCAAATTTGATCTCTGCCGACCAGATGATGAAAGTCCTGGTTGCGTTCATGCCCTATCATCATCTGATGAACCATGAGGGCAGGCATTTTTTCAAAACCGGAACCCTGACCCATGTCCGAACCCGGGCCGGATACATCCTGGGGCAGGACGACCGGCTGTATCCCTACGTGATCATGGTAAACCACAAGAACAGAGGGTACGGCTCCATCTTGAAAGACCTGGACCATCTTGTGTCTGACCTGACCAGAAATCCAGATTAGAAACTCAAGGGTGTTCCGTTATTTTTGACACAGAAAATCAGGTAAGAACCGGGGTTCCCTTTTCAATATAGGCGTAGGCGCTGTGGTTATGGATGGATTCAAAATTTTCCGCACTCACGGAAAACCAGGTGATATTCTCATCCTCCAGGAGTCCCTTGGCCACGTCCCTGGCAATGTCTTCCACAAATTTGGGATTGTTGTAGGCTTTTTCCGTGACAAATTTTTCATCTTCTCTTTTGAGTACGGAAAAAATATCACAGGAGGCTGACGTCTCCACAAGATTGACAATTTCCTCGATCCAGATAAACTTTTTAAACCTCGTGCTCACAAGGACCTCGCCCCGCTGGTTGTGGGCCCCGTATTCACTGATCTCCTTTGAACACGGACACACCGATGTCACAGGGACCGCGACCTTCAGGACAATATCAGTATTCTTTTTTGAATTTGAAGACCCGAATATGGAGCAGGTATAATCCATCAACCCCTTGACCCCTGCTTCAGGCGACTGCTTTTCGATAAAATAGGGAAAGGTGATTTCAATGTGGGAGGATTTTGCGCCGAGAATGGTTTTCATGTCCTCAAGGATATTGGTCAAAGACCCCAGGGAAACCTTGGTTCTGAACACGTGCAGGATCTCAACAAACCGGCTCATGTGGGTGCCCTTGCACTGGTGGGGAAGGTCCACGTACATGCTGATACTGGCGACCGTGGACTGAAGTCCCGAGCTTTTATCCAGAACTTTAATGGGATAAGTCAGTCCCTTGATCCCGACCTTGTCAATGGGGATATTCCTGTAATCAGGTTGATTTTGAATGTCTATCATTATTTAGTATCTAAAAGATAATCCGCGGCAATATTACTCATTGACCTGAATATATTGCCTTTTATATGTTTATTGTGTTGATACAGGGTGTCCAGCATCTCCCTGATCTCACTGCGCCTGGTCTGCCCCGCACTGGGGCAGTTGTTCTTAAACTCCGGCAGGTCCATCAATTTTGAAAACCGGGTGATATCATCTTTCTCAACATATGCCAGAGGCCGGATGATATCAAGTGTGCCGTTAAAAAAAGACTGTCTGGGTTTCATGGTGCCCATGCGACCGGCATAACACATGTTGATAAAAAGGGTTTCAATGATATCATCCCTGTTGTGACCCAGGGCAATCTTATCACACTGGTTTTCCCGGGCCATTTCAAACAGCCGCTTTCTCCTGAGCCGGGAGCAGAGAAAACAGGGGTTTTCCCTGTTTTGGGCTGAATGTGCGGTCACGCCATAGGCTGTATATTCGATCTTCATGGTCCCGTAAGCATTTTCAATATAGTCTTCCAGGTCCCGGGCAAATGACCCTGCAAATCCGGCGTCAATGTGGACCGGCAGAATTTCAAAATTCACCGGTGCTTTTTTTTTCAAAGAAAAGAGCATGTGCAGCAAAGTCTGGCTGTCACTGCCCCCGGATACGCCCACCAGAATTTTATCATTCGCCTGGATCATGTTCCAGTCATGGATGACCTTTCCCACCTGCCGGCCCACCCTTTTTTTCAGCCTGGGTCTCACCCTGTTCGAGCAGCTATTTGACGTCCAGGTCTTCGGGTTTTTTTTCAACAACCCTGCCGGCTGCGATCTCTCTTAAGACCGTGACAACATCCTCATTTTTGCTTGACTTTACCAGTAAATCCGCCCCTTCCCTCACCTGTCTGATTCTTTTGGCTGCCAGGTGCACCAGGGTAAATCTATTGTCTACATTTTTCAAACAGTCTTCAATGGTAACTCTTGCCAAAATTCATTCCTCCACTATTTTTAGAGAATTTCGATTATCTCGTATACCCTTTTACCGCCCGGAGCCTGCACAATGGCTTCATCCCCGGGTTTCTTGCCGATCAGGGCACTTCCCAGGGGAGAAGAAACTGAAATCTTCCCCTGTTTTATGTCTGCCTCATCCGGCCCCACCAGCATGTATTCCTTTTCTTCTTCGGAATCCAGATTTTCAACCAATACCCTGCAGGCAAACCGAACCGCATCCTTGGGCACGCTTGCCGGATCAATAATCTTGGCAGAACCGAGTTTATAGCCGATTTCACCGATCCTGCCTTCCAGAAAAGATTGCTTTTCCTTGGCTGCGTGATATTCGGCATTTTCAGACAGGTCACCGTGGGCTCTTGCCACCTCAATGGCCCGGATATTTTCAGGGCGTTCAACGGTTTTCAATCTTTCGAGCTCTTTCTTCAAAGCGGCATAGCCTTGTTTTGTGATGGGTATTTGTTCCAAACTTGAATTTACTCCATTATATATTTTTTTTGTAACCCTTTATGAACCGGGGCTTCGGTTTTGCATCCGTCTCAGGTACTAGTTCATATATCCGATAATGGTAGATCCGGCCTTTGTCCGTTCACCAATACCAACGGCAACTTCAAAATCACGGGGCAGGTACAAATCAAGACGGGACCCAAACTGGATCATGCCGTAGCGGTCTCCTTTTTTGATCTGCTCACCCTCCTGGACACAATTGACAATCCGCCTGGCAATCAATCCGGCAATCTGAACCACGGCAAAGCGGGCATAATCAGCAGGCTGTATGACCAGGGCATTTCTCTCATTATGGGTGGATGCCTTGTCAAAGGATGCATTTAAAAATTTACCCGGAAAATATTGAACTTTTTGCACCACACCGTCAAAGGGCACCCGGTTCACATGAACGTTGAACACGTTCATGAAAATGCTGACCTTGATACAGGAATCGGGCAGATACTCACATTTTTCCAGTTCTTCAACAATAATCACCCGCCCGTCCGCCGGGGAGACAAGGCAGTTCTCCTGCCCGGGTATCTGTCGGTCCGGATCTCGAAAAAACCAGCACACAAAAAGGGTGACGGCCAAAAGCAGCGCAGCCGATATTGTCCACCCAAAATAAAAACCCATCCCGGTAAAGAGGATGAGGGGTATCATAAATTTCACACCGGGTTGTGCCACAGGCAAAATCGCCCGTGCCGGCCATTTAGAATTGTCCATAATTTAGTTTTCCAAACCCATAACCTGCCTAAAATATCAAAAAACACATGATCTGTCAATCTTCTGAATTTTCAGCGAATTGCAGTTCAGCGTCGGATTGGCGGATATAACTTGGGGACAGCACATTTTCCGGATGATCAAAGGGTTTTTCCGAAGCCCACAGGGATCGGACCAGGGCAGTTGCTTTCACAAAATCCATGAATTCGTGGGCAATCACGGGGGTGTCGGCGGTCTCTTTAATGAGATCCTGATAAGCCTTTGATCCTGATCCGGCAAACACGGTTGATGTCTTTGCCATGCCGATTGCCTTTTGAGGAGAGAGTACCTGTTCCCTGGTTTTGGACGTCAACCGGCCTTGATCAAATTGGTAGACGGCGCTATAGACCTCATTTCTCCGAGCATCCATCATGGCACACACGGAATTTGAAGAATGGGAAAAGCGCCAGGCAATCCCGTCAAGACTTGAAACGCCGGCACAGGGTTTTTCCAGGGCATAGGCCAGCCCCTGGACCACGGAGATACCGATGCGAACTCCGGTAAAGGAGCCCGGACCCCGGGCCGCCACAAATCCGTCAATATCGGCCAGCTCCATGCCCGCCCGAGTCTCAAGCATATGCTCGATCATCTTGACCAGGCGCCGGGAATGGGTGAGTCGGGATGTCCAGAACTCTTCACATACAAGACAAGCCCCGTCTGTGACGGCCAGGCTGCATCCCTTTTCCGCAGTGCTCAGGGCGAGAAGCTTCAAGCCTTTTCTTTCCCGGTTTTTTTCGACTCTTTTTCTGATTCTTTTCCGGGGGTCTTTTGGGGTTCCTTTTTAGGTTCCAGGGCAATATCAAGGACCTCTTCAATGTCCTTGACACAGGTAAACTTTATTTTTTTCTTGATCACCTTGGGCATGTCATACAGATCGTTTTTGTTCTTCACGGGAATGATGATATGCTCTATCCCGGCCCGCAAGGCACCCAGGGCCTTTTCCTTGAGCCCGCCAATGGGCAGGACCCTTCCCCTCAACGAAATCTCGCCGGTCATTCCCACCTTATTATTGACCTTACGCCCGGTAAATGCCGAGATCAATGCCGTTGCCATGGCAATCCCGGCGGAGGGGCCGTCCTTTGGAATGGCGCCTGCCGGCACGTGGATATGGATATCATTGTTGTCAATCTCTTCTTTATCGATATCAAATTTGTCTGCATTGGATTTGGTATAGGTAAGGGCTGCCCGGGCCGATTCCTGCATCACATCCCCGATCTGGCCGGTGACCAGGAGCTCTCCCTTTCCCTGGTAAAGCGACACCTCTATGTACAACTGCTCTCCGCCCACTTCGGTCCAGGCAAGCCCGGTTGCCAGTCCCACCTGGCTTTCTTCCTGGTCAAGCTCAGTCATGTACCGGGGCGGCCCCAGATATTTGGTTAAATTCTGCCGGGTGACGGCAAACCTGCCTTTTTTGCCTTCTGCAATTTGTCTGGCAATCTTCCGGCAGACGGCATCCAGTTTTCTCTCAAGCCCCCTGAGACCGGCCTCCAGGGTATAGTCGGCAATAATGGATTCCATGGCCCCGGAACTGAAATTGATGGACCTGCGGATCAGGCCGTTGTCCTTGAGTTTTCTGGGCAGCAAATGACGCTGGGCAATCACCTTTTTTTCCTGGCGGGTATACCCTGAAATACGGATCACCTCCATCCGGTCCAACAGGGCCGATGGGATGGTGTCGGACACATTCGCGGTCAGGATAAACAAAACATTGGACAGGTCAAAGGGCATGTTCAGGTAATGATCGGAAAATTCAAAGTTCTGTTCCGGGTCAAGTGCCTCGAGCAGAGCTGAAGACGGGTCTCCCCTGAAATCATTTCCCAGTTTGTCGATTTCATCCAGCATAAACACGGGGTTGTTTGTGCCGCATTGTCTCAATCCCTGCAAAATTCTTCCCGGCATGGAGCCGATATAGGTTCTTCTGTGCCCCCGGATTTCAGCCTCATCCCGGATACCACCCAGGGATACCCGGTGGAACTTACGCTTCATGGCCTTGGCAATGGCCTGGCCAAGCGAGGTCTTCCCCACACCCGGAGGGCCGACAAAACAGATGATCTGCCCCTTTTTTTTGGGGTTCAGTTTTCTGACGCTCAGATACTCAAGAATTCTTTCTTTAACCTTGTCGAGACCGAAATGATTTTGATCCAGAACCTCGGCTGACTTTGGAATATCCAGGAAATCTTTGGTGGCACGGCTCCAGGGAAGTTCCACAATACAGTCAAGATAGGTTCGGACCACCGAGGCTTCAGACGAGTCTGAATGCATCTGGTCCAGGCGTTTCAACTGCTTTTGGGTTTCACTTTCACACTCGGTTGGCATCTTGCATTTTTTGATTTTTTTCTTGAAGTCCCTTATTTCCGCCAGTTTTTCATCATTTTCCCCCAACTCCCTGTGAATGGCTTTCACCTGTTCTCTCAGGTAATAATCCCGCTGGTTCTTGGAAATCTCATCCTTGACATCGGTCTGAATTTTGGCCTGAACCGTTGACAGGTCCAGCTCTCTTGCCAGCAGATCATTTACTTTTTTCAACCGTTCCGTGGTATCGGTGATTTCAAGCAATACCTGGGCATCCTCCACCTTTAAATTCAGGTTGGAGGCTACAAGATCAGCCAGTTTGCCCGGGGATTCAATATGGGATAGCAGGTCCCCGACATCGCCTGAAAGCTCGCCTTTGAGGGCCAGCAATTTTTCACTGGCCTCTTTGACGTTCCGCATCAGGGCCTCGTCTTCAATATTGAGTGCTTCGGGATCCGTTTCCGGTAAAAACTCAATCTGGACCTTGAAAAAAGACCTTTTTTTGACATATTCCACGGCCCTGGCCTTGGCAATGCCCTGAACCAACGCCTTGATCCTGCCGTCGGGCAGCTTGATCATTTTCTGGATTCTGCCCACCGTACCGATGGTGTAAACATCATCCACCGAGGGGTTTTCCATTTCCGAATCTTTCTGGGCCGCAAGAAAAATATACCGTTCATAGTCCACACTCTCTTCAACGGCCTTGATGGATTTGTCCCTGCCGACAAACAACGGCAGCAGCATGTCGGTGAACACGACAATATCTCTTACCGGCATCATGGGGAGAGTTGTCGGGATATCCTCAATCTTGCTTTCTTTTTCTATAATTTCAATGAGATCATCAATATCTGCTTCAGCCATGCTTGCTCCTTTGTTCATATAAAGACACTGAATGTAAAATAACCAGGGAAAAAGCCTGCTCGATTCATTTACCATCCAGTGATTTAAATCCGATTTACCCTTTTATCAGAGTGATCTTACAATAAAACAGTTTTTCTCTTTTACAATATCCTTTTTACAATATCCTTGCAAAAAAAAATTTAAGGCCCCATAAAAGAGGAGCAACACAATCAATAATAATGAGAGCACATGAATGATGACAGATTGTTTTTCCCTTTTTGGACTAGTTGTTTTTATCTTCGGCACCTGTATCGGCAGTTTTTTAAATGTCTGTATCTATCGGATACCCGAAAAATTATCCATCGTGTTTCCAGGCTCATTCTGTCCCAATTGCAATACGGCCCTGCCGTTTTACTGCAATATTCCGATTTTAAGCTACCTGGTACTGGCGGGAAAATGTAAATTCTGCAAAAATCCCATATCCATCCGGTATCCAGTGGTGGAGATGCTCACCGGCATCTTTGCCCTGTTTGTGTTTTGCCGGTTCGGGCCCACCCCTGCTGCAGGTTTCTGGTTTGTTTTCATCAGCGTGCTCATCGTTATTTCCCTGATCGATATGGACCATCAGATCATTCCCGACATTCTGTCCCTTCCGGGTATTTTGATATTTGCCTCTTCTTTTGTTTTTTTGCCTGAAATGAAGTTCACGGACACCCTGCTGGGCATTCTGGCCGGCGGCGGCAGTTTATATGTTGTGGCACTCGTATATTATGCGATACGAAAACAGGAAGGAATGGGGGGCGGGGACATCAAGCTTCTGGCCATGATCGGGGCCGCAACCGGAATAAAAGGGGTCATGTTTACCATTTTTGCAGGCTCGGTACTGGGAACCCTTGCCGGCCTGCTCATCATGGTTTACACAAAAACCCGCAAACCCGGATTAAAGATACCGTTCGGGCCTTTTCTGTCCGTTGGGGCCATTTTGTATATTTTTTTCGGCAGCCGATTGATTCAATGGTATATGATGATACTGATCCGTTAAAGATCTGGTTAATCTTGATGATACGTTTTTGACCATTGATATTCTCCAAAAAGGGTCAGACTTGCGTTATCCCGAATAGGCCACCTCAATAAGCACCATGCCCTTTGTGGTGCTGAAGGGAAGCGAAAGCACATGATCTACCCCCGGGACATGATCGATGACGGCATCCCGGCCCAGTTTGATTTCCTTGAACTTGACCTTTACTTTTTTCCCGGTCTCGGCAATTTTGGTGGTGACGTGGCCGGCAACCATATTGGAGATTTCGCCGACGGCATCGTGGATTTCTTCATTAATCTCAGTCATATCCTCTCCAAACATGGCCGAAACAATCCCCAGAATACTCTTTTCCGAAAAACTGATGGCGGCAGAACCGGAAATATCACCGGAAATTTCCAAAAACCCGGAAATATCGCCCTGGGCTTTTTGATTTTTTTTCAAAAAAGGGGTTTCAGGTTTTACCCGCACAAATGCGGTGGTGTCTAAAATATGCAAAGTGCCTTCAATAAACGGATTAACCAGTGCTGCATCCATATTTCCCTCCTGTTTTTAATAATTTTATGTTTTTTGCCCGATCAAGGCAACAAATTTAATGGAAAATGTGAATAAATACTTGACACGCACTTCTCAACGACGTAACGTACGCAGAAAAGCGGATTCAATTAACTTATTTAGAAAATTGTTAACGACAGATTTTAGTGTCCAAAAATTTCTAAAACCTAAAAAAAGGAGTGATACGATGAACAAAGGCGATTTAATCAGCAAGGTTTCAGAAGTACTCAGCAGCAAAAAAGAGGCCCAGGCTGCAGTTGACTGCACCATCAAGGCCATTACAGATGCCCTTTCCGACAACGACTCTGTAACCTTGGTTGGCTTTGGAACATTCAAAACCGCCAATAGAAAAGCCAGAAAAGGAAGAAATCCTCAAACCGGCAAAGAAATTAATATTCCTGCCAGAAACGTACCCAAATTTGTCCCTGGGAAAGCATTAAAAGACGCTGTAAAATAAAAATACACCCCATTTTTCTTTCAGGCAGTATCGGTTGGTTCCGCTACTGCCTGAATCATTCTTATTCGTCCATCAGTGCTTGCTGCTTAGGTTTTTATACTTTTTATAATTTTTTCACTTTAATGACATGGACCTTAACCTGGAAAAAATATTTCTACCCTCTGTTGGCGTAGATATCGTGTTCAATATGAATTCCCTGGCGCCGCATTCCAGGTCCTCCATTATTTACGATGTTAATTTCGACAAACGAGAAATTACCATTGCCCAGACCCTGTCACCGTTTTCAAAAAACACCGCGTTTAAAGAGTTGCACCTGACCACTATTGTTCAGGATAAAAAAAAGATACGGGTGGGGGTAAAATGCAGCGGCTTCACCGTAATAGACCGGTATGCCCTTGCCAATGATACGGTTGTTCCGGCCGTAGTGCTGACCTATGAACCGGTGGTTAAAGAAACGAATATCAGATCTGCTTTTCGTCTGCCCCTGAGTATGCGATACATTATCAAGGGCAAACTCCTGTTTAACAACCTTGAATATTCAAGCCCCAGGGATTTTTCCATCAGGGATATCTCTCTGACAGGGCTCGGGCTCAAGGTTCCCAGAAAGCGAGATAATAACGCAAACTCTTTGACGAAAATCAAGGTCAATGAAACCCTGAAAATGGTCATCATCCTGATAAATATGGACCAGGGTAAGCCAATGGGTACCCTGCCCGTCACGGCTCAAGTCGTCAGAATCCAGCCCGGCAAATTAGACACCCATGTGCTGGTGGGATTAAAAACAGACCCCCTTGCGAGTGAATCGGAAACACTCTTAAACCGGTTTATTCACGATGCCCAGATTGATGAACTCAAACGCTTAAGCAGACTAAAATCATAGGTTCTCAATATAAGTTTTTAACCAGGCCAGCATCTTTATCTGGTCGGGATTCGGGTGTTCCATCTCCTGTTCCACTGCTTTTAATTCGTCCAGCCCGTTTTTTTGATTCAGCTTTATATCATTTTTATATCCGATAATCCCATCGTCTTCCCGGCTGGACCTTAAGCGGTTTAAATGAAGTTGATATTCTGAATCATTGCCCGGTCCGGTTTGCCCTTCCAGGTTTATGCCACCACTTTTGCCGGCATCCAAATTTCCGACCCTAAAATTCCTGAATAGGATACGGCCGGCCAGGGTTCGTATTCTGGGGCTTTTGATTTGGCTTAAAATGTCCCGGTTCGACAGATCATTTTTCAACACATCCGATTCCAACACTTCAGGGCTCATCAGATTATGGCCGGAAGGACGTGAAACTAAGGGCTTTATGGCCCTATGAAAGTCCCGGGATTCCCGTTTCTCCTGAGTCGAAAAAAAACCGTCCTGATAGAGTGCGGCATCCGGGTCCATCTCCGGGATAAACGGATATTTAAATGCCAGATGATAGTCCATAAATTTAAAAAATTTTTCCGGATTTTCCTGAAGCTTTGCCATATTGTCGCTGGTTAGCTTCTGCATCGATTCCGGCATTCTGGTCCAGAATCGTTCAAGGGGGGGCAGTACGATCAGGGCGTCCCCCGGACGTTTTCGGATCACAAAGGTTTGCTCCATATCAAGATCCTCATCAAGCCCCAGAATATCCTCTGAATCCAGCCGCAACCAGAGACTCTGATTTTTATAGGCCAAAGATTGACCGATATGGACAACCGGAGCCATGAAATTGGCCAGGGACCCGAAAGACGAGGACATCATGATGCAGACGGAAAAACTTCTGCCCTGGACATGAAGCTCCGGTGGGATATTTTTTATCCTGACCTCATCCCTTGTCTTATTGAAAAAATCGAGGCTATACTCCCAGATTGCCCTGTGTTCAAAAAATTTCTGTGCAAGGCCGATCACCGCCTCAACATCGTTCATGGCCTCATGGGCCCTGCCCGAGGTGACAAAATTGTTTTCCCGGGCAATCAGCTCAAGCTTCAGGCTTGATTTTTCATCAACCACAGGCCAGTTTAACCCCTGGGGATGGAACACCCTGTAAATCACCGCAATGGGCAGGATATCCATTCTATAGCACCCATGGCCGTATTGGTGGGTATACGGATCCAGAAGATTGCGATAAAAGGTAAATCTTAAAAATGCATCATCAAATCCCAGGGAATTATACCCCAGGCTGATGGTATCGGGGGTGTTGAATATCCTGTGGATTTTAAGGGCGGCTTCATACTCGGTGATCCCAAGGGCCAGTTGTTCATGGGTCAGGCCGTGGGTCAAAAACGCCCTTGGAGACGGGACGATGTCCCTGCGCAATTGAACGGTGATGGTCTGCCGGTCAATCTCGTTGAGCTTAAGGTCGGTGCGGATGCAGGCAAAGGTTAAAATCTGATCAAAGGCCGGATTCAGCCCGGTGGTTTCAAGATCATAAAATAGAAAGGTTTTCATGGTTCATTCTCCACTCCGGCAAAAAGAAGCAAAAGCAAAAAGGGGCAAAGAAATTTACATTTCTTTGCCCCTGAAAATGCCGTGCCAAACGGCAGGATTGTATAAAAAAGACTATCTTTTTGAAAACTGGAAACTTGCTCTTGCGCCTTTTTTACCGTATTTTTTCCGTTCTTTTGTTCTGGAGTCCCGTGTGAGGAATCCCGCACTTTTTAGCACCCCTCGAAGATCAGGATCCAAAATCACCAGGGCCTTGGACACACCCAGACGAATGGCACCGGCCTGACCGGATTTGCCCCCGCCCATGACCGTGATCTTGACATCAAAATCATCACTTTTTTCCGTGAGCACCAGAGGAGATGCCAGCAGGTCTCTTGTGACATTTAATTCAAAGTATTCGTTCAGATCTTTATTGTTGACCACAATTTTACCATTTCCAGGGGTCAACCATACTTTGGCCACAGAATCTTTTCTTTTACCAGTCGCGTAAAATACGTTTCCACTTTCCATTGATAAGTATCGCGTCCTTTATTTCTTAAATTTCAATTGCTTCAGGTTTTTGAGCAGCATGGGGATGCTGGTCACCTGTATACACAAATAATTTTTTACACAGTTTTCTGCCCAGTCGATTTTTGGGAAGCATGCCCTTGACCGCTTTTTTGATCAGCTCTTCAGGCTTCTTCTCCATGAGTTCCTTCGCCGTAACGGATCGAATGCCGCCCACATAACCGGAATGCCGATAATATGTTTTTTGTTCCATTTTGTTGCCGGTCATTTGGATTTTGTCTGCATTGATCACAACAATCCAGTCACCGGTATCGACATGGGGCGTAAACAGCGGATTATGCTTTCCGCGAATTCTATAGGCGACCTGGGACGCCAGCCTGCCGAGAATTTTATCTTTTGCGTCAATGACGCACCAATTTTCTTTATTGTCCGATCTTTTTGCACTATAGGTATACTTTTTCAATTTCTTTAACGCTCCTATTCATAAACACAATCGGCATTAATTATATAATTTTTCCCTTTATGTCAAGCAAAATTTATAATTCTATCTGTTTTCCCTGTTTAAATTTAAGATCCTCCAAAGCACTTGAATCATTCCCTGCCTCCACCTTGCTTGAAGTCTTGCAGGATACTTTGGCATTCAAGATACCACCATTTTCAACGATAAGGTCTTTGCACTCCACTTTGCCGGCACAGATTCCAGTGGCAAGGATAATCAATTCCTTGGACGCGGTGATTTCCCCTTGAAAATTCCCGCCAATGGTAATACTGGACACTCTGGTGGAACTGGAATTGACCCGGCCGTCCTCGGCGATAATCACCACATCACCTTCAATGGTGCCGGTGACCTGTCCCTTTATAATCAATTTGCCGCTACTGGATATGGAACCGTCAATTTTCAGCTCCTTATCAATAATCGACAGATTGGTACTGTTTTTTTTCCCCATGAAATATCTCCTCATGTCCTAGGATTGTATATCAATAAATATCTTACCGACTTCTTTTCCGTTTAAAGTTGTGACCACATAATAATGCCGGCCTTTTTTGTTCAGCGAGTACCGGCGCATCAAAACCGCTTCAGAAGTATCAATGACATAGCCGCGGTCTTCACCGTTATTGTTGTCAAGATTGCCCACAAATCCCTTAAAATTAACGATATATCTGGAAGGGTCTATATTGCCGGCAAGAATGTCCTCAATGATGAACTTGTCTCCGCGGTTCAGGGTCACATGGCTGTAGTTGTCCACTATTTTAAGGCGGCCGTTGATTTTCAACTTATACTGCAGCTTGTCTGTGGCACTTGATTCACTGAGGGTCAGCATTGGCCTGTCTTTTGCACCGTTTGAATTCATACCGGGTAAGTTTATACCTGATGAATTATTATCGGGAGAATCTAACTGCGCTGAAACCAAACCTTTGGAATCCAACCCTGAAGGTTCAATATCCAGGAAAACACTGCCGCACTTGTAAAAATCTTTTTTTGCCTCAATCCGGGTGGAATCATTCACCTGGAGGCGTTTTTTCATATCATTGTACGGGTTACCCAGGCCGATCACGTCAATGCTGAGGCCTCTTTCATAGTTGGCCACAATATCATGGACCTGGACAATATCCCCTTTGTTGATTTTCAGTCGCTGCATTTTCCCTACCACCACGGGGATTGAGTCGTTCACGGAAATAATCATGTACTGCATTTCCGGTTCTTTCAGGTCAATACCCGGTGTCTGGGGTACAATCCCCAGGATTTCCATGAATCCGTTAACCGCATAAATATGCTGCCTCACTTTTTGTTCCAGAGGCAGAGCTTTGGCGGACTCGATACCAAAAGCCGGGATATTACACACATTATAGGCATAGTATGTGGCCGATGCCAGTTGCTCTTTGTGGATTGAATCCGGATCAGAGGTTTTATGGTTATTAAAATGAAAATGCTGGTCTTTGTTTGGAATATAGGAGTTAATCTTTTCAATAACCTGAAGGGCCATTTGCTCAAGGTCCACGGGTCCGCTTGAGTCCATTTGCTTGAGCTTTGAATCATCTGCAATAATAGACTGGCCGAACCTTTTCGGGTTTTTCTCCTCGCTTTCCCAGGTAGGAGAATAGATCCCCGACCCTTCATGGAGATTGATAAAACAATCACTTTCACCGATCAGTTTTTTCAGGACAGTGACCACCCGGGTTTCATAGTTGGCAATATTATCATCGATGAATTTCCGATTCATGTCCTGGTTGATCTGCCTCTCTTTTTTCAAAATTGACGGGAAATTGGCCCGGGGCACGACGATGAGGCTTCCCTTTTCCAGCAGAAAATCTGCATAAAAATCTGCTGCAAGAAACCCACCCGGCTCGTCTCCCTGTATTCCCCCCACGATCAGCAATGTTTTTCCAGGCAGGGATCCATTGATCCTGTAAACATGCAGTTCATTTTCCTCGCCTTCAAAAAAAACCGTATGGCTTTTTTGACCGGCCAGGGCCTGGATACTGCCCAGCAAAAGAAACCCGGCTGCAAGGAGAGTTATTGAATGGAATATTTTTCTCATCCTGCCTATTCCGCCTCGGTAATATCGATCAATTCTTCGAATATCAACTCAGCATCTTCATTAAAGATAAAAATGGAGGCCTTGGTAAAAAAATCCGGGTCAGCCTGATTCTTAATTCTGAACTTGACCGGTTTGAAATGGGCAATTGAAAAGTATTGCCCCTTTGCATACTCGGAAGGAACACCGTTTTTCAGCGGCGCTGTGGGGACCACCAGCCATTGATCTTCCTGCTCATGATCGGGTTTCAAAACTGTAAATATCCTTCCCGAGACATCCCCGGGGCCGGTTGAAATATTTCTGATGTCAAAACGGACCAGAAGATCACTGGTTTTTCCATCCTTTACCACGGTGAACTTCTCTATGGAAACTGTTTTGTTCATTCCCCCGGCCGGTTCAGCGTCGGTATCCGGGGCCGGTGCCCTGGCAGCGATATTCAATCCAGAATCTGTTGCCGCCTTTACCGGGTCAATCTTGGCAGATTTTTGGTTTACATCTTCAGTTCCCGGCGGCAGGGACCCTAAATCCGGCCTCGTCTGAACCACATCAGATTTTTCCCGACCTGTTGCAACAAGGGCGGGTTCTTGTTGCTCTGTAAATTTTTGATTGGTATCTTTTTGATCTGTTTGTTTCAGGTCCATTCCTTTTTGCCCGGTTTCGCCTTGCCTTGTTTGACTTTGATCTATTTTGTTTTGCCCGGTTTCTGTTTGATCCGTTTTTATTTGATCGATTTCGTTTTGATCGGCCACTTTAATTTCTATGGCTTCGGCAATCTCCTCCAGATCCTGTCCCGACATCACCAGTCTTGCCATGAGCATTTCTTTTTCCCGGGTAAGCGTTTCTACATTTTTCTCAGCCAGGACCACCCGGTCTTTCAAACCCCGGGACTCCCGGGACAAGCCGGTATAAAGGAAATAAAACAGCCCGGCCGCAACCAGACAAACCACGGTTGTGATTGACAGTATTCTTACAAATATTTTTAAATGCCTGCCCGATTTTATGTGTCCAAAATCATCAACAATGAGAATCCTTGTCTTTGGCTCCTGTTTAAAAGGTTTGGGTTTGGAAAGCGCTATTTCTCTTTCCAACTCTCGCGATATATCTTCCATAATCCACCTTTATTCACCAGTTTTAATTTTTTTGTCCCCTGGGTGGTTAGCCCGCTGGATTCATATTCCTGGAAAAAAGACACTTCACAGATTTCTTTTGTCTGTTTTACCTTAAACTCCTGACCGGAAACATGGATAAAATCATATTTCTTTGCCAGGGCCTTTTTCCTGTTCACCCATGCCTTCTTGTTCATTCCATCGGAATGAAAGTTGTCCGCATAAAACCCGGCATATTGGTCCATGTTTTTTGCCGACCATGCCGACAGCCAAAGTTTGACCGTTTCAATGACGGATTCTTTTTTTGACACGGGGGTTGCCAAAGTTCCGGCAGCGGCTGTCAAGGGGAAGTTACTCGTTTGAAACCGGGGGGCGATGGTTTGAAAGACATCTCCCACAATTTTATACTCCCCGTTAATATTTTCCAGGAAAAATTTTCGTTTGCCCAATAAAATCTTTTCAGACGCATTGGTCAAAAAACTATCAAACAGCACCACAAAGACCCCCTGATGCGCATAAATCCCTGTCCTGTCCCTTTTGGGGACCAGAGCCACGCCGGTCTTTTGAGCGGCTTTACGGATACTGACCCAGGCTTCCCACCACTGGATATCCGGCAGGTAATCCGGAGAATAAAAAGACAGATACTCGTGGTAGGTTCCGTTCTCAACGGCCTGCGTCCACTGATCCAGCATCAACTCAATGTCCTGCTCCTGTTGAACCAGAAGAGGGCTTTGGATACGATCAATGGTTTCAACCACGATCACCGGTGTTGAGTGGAGGGTGATATAGTCGGATAATTTCAGGATATTGGAATTTTCAAGGGCAATACAGCCATTTGAATCCATGGGTTTAAGGGGTTTGTTCGTGCCGTGAATCCAGATGGCCGACCCGTTTTTTCCAGCCCGTCTGTCGATTAAATTGGGATAATCCGTGGGAAATGCTTTTTCCCCGTAAATGGGGGACAAATATTTATCTTCAAATTCATCATTTAAAAAATAAATCCCCTCGGGTGTTTTCTTGTCACCGGATTCCTGTTTGGTACCGTATGCCTCTCCTGTTGAGCAAGGTACCTGGAGCCGCACTTTTAACTCTTTGTCTTCAAGGGCGTACAGGAACAGGGTCTGGGTTTTTTTTTCGATCAGAATTACCCGTTCATTTTCAGGCAGTTTGATAATGGAAGCAGGACGGATATCAGCAGACACCATTGAAACAGATATCACAAGGAGTTGAAGTCCCAGAAACAGTGCTGACCTGGTTAATCTTTTAAAAAATAGTCGTGTTTCCTTCAAAATGTTTTTCTTTACCTTGTTTTGTTGTTTTAGGGTTTTATGGTTTAAGCTTAAGGTGGTGATAGGCTTTTTCCGATGCTTTTCTGCCGCTGGAGGTTCTCAGGACCAGACCGATTTTTAACAAAAAAGGTTCCACAACATCCACCAGGGTGTCGGTTTCTTCCTGCAGGGTAGCGGCAATGGCTTCAATACCCACAGGTCCGCCCTTATAAAAATCGATGATGGTTTTCAAATAGTTCCTATCAAGGGACGTCAGGCCCAGGCTGTCAATGCCTTCAAGCTCAAGTGCTGCCTGCACATTCTCCCGGGTCACCCGGCCGTGGGATTTGACCTGGGAAAAATCCCTCACCCTTTTGAGCAGGCGGTTGGCTATCCTCGGCGTGCCCCTGGACCTTTCGGCCAGTTCAAGGGCCCCGTCATGGGAAAGCGTGGTGTTCAGGAGGGCGGCTGACCGCTTGATGATGACCACCAATTGTTCCACCGCATAAAAATCAAGGGTCCTGAAAAGCCCGAACCGGTCCCTGAGCGGAGAGGACAAAAGCCCCACCCGTGTGGTGGCACCGATCAGAACAAACTGTTTTAACCGGTATCGATGGCTCCTGGCATGAATGCCCTTGTCAAAAATGAAATCAACGGCAAAATCTTCCATGGCCGGATATAAAAATTCCTCAACCACCTTGGGAATCCGGTGAATTTCATCGATAAAAAAGATATCTCCCTCCCCAAGGTTGGTGAGCATCCCGATGAGATCACCTCCCTTTTCCAGGGTCGGCCCCGAAGTCACCGTTAAATCCTTTCCCATTTCATTGGCAATGATATGGGACACGGTGGTCTTGCCCAGACCGGGAGGTCCGTGGAGAAGAATATGTTCCAGGGGTTCATTTCTCATCTTGGCTGCCTGTATGGCAATTTTCAGGGTCTCCACCGTATCGTTCTGACCGATATACTCTTCAAAGCGAGTGGGTCGAAGCGATACGATCTCCGAGGATTGATCATCAATCGTGGTCTGGGAGGTTACAATTCCCTTTTTATCCGAAGAATAGGAAAGGATGTCGTCGGTCATGCCCTATATTTTCTCCTGAAAAATCTCGTCAAAAAGCTCCTCCGGCGTTGAAATATTGCTGTTTTTTTCAAACGCTTCCTTGATCATTCGGCGTGCTGACCCCGGGGAATGCCCCAATTGCTCCACAAGGACATCCTCAACCTGGGATCCGATGTCCGGCATTTTAAAGGCAGCGTGTCGCTCATCACCGGTTTCCCCGTCTTGGGCCGCCATCACAAATCTTTCAACCTTTCCATGAAGGGTGGCAATAATTTTTTCCGCCGTTCTTTTGCCGATCCCGCTTAACCCCGTTAAAAAAGAAACATCTTTTTTTTCAATGGCCCCGGCAATCTCTTCCGTTGGACGGGTCATGGCCTTGACGGCTTTCATCGGGCCAATGGCACTGACCGAAATAAAGGTCTGAAAAAACTCTTTGTCCTCAAGGGTTTCAAAACCAATAAGCACCGGCTTGGGCTGCCGTTCGGTCTGGTGATAATAGATGTACAGACAAGCTTTTGCCTCTTCCGGCTGCCGGGATCTTAAGTGCTCGACCAGTCGGGGATTGAGCATCACCTCATACCCCAGGCCGTTGACCAGCAATAAAATACCGTCTGATTCAAAGTGAAGGACACTGCCTTCCATATACCCGATCATGACATCCTTCTGTGTCTGTAATATCCGGTTAATGCCAACCCAAGTGCATCCGACGCATGAAAGGGCCGGATGGGTTCCCCATGTTTCAGCAAATGCCTGACCGCCCGCTCCATCTGAAACTTGTCCGCACTGCCGT
Organism: uncultured Desulfobacula sp.; assembly: GCA_963674905.2. Classification (GTDB taxonomy): domain Bacteria; phylum Desulfobacterota; class Desulfobacteria; order Desulfobacterales; family Desulfobacteraceae; genus Desulfobacula. Next base: position 112,773 of record CAXXXR010000002.1, read on the forward strand.
TTCCGGAGACAATTTTCTTGGCCTCTTTGACGGAGATCTCTTCCACACAGAGCCCTGCCTGGTACACCGCCACAAGCAGAGCCCCGGAAACCTTGCCCAACATAATACCTGATCCGGGATATTTTTCAAGGGAGTAAATATCTTCTATTACGACTATATCAGGCTGCTGTTGGGTCAGAAATTCAAGAATTTTGGAATAAATGGTGTGGAGTCTGAATTGAATCGGATCTTTTGCGGAGGTTGCGATGTTGCCAAAAGAATATCCAAGGATTTCTTTTGCGTTTCCCTGAATCACACCGATACCGGTGCCGGCCAGACCCGGGTCAATACCAACCACTTTTATCATATTTTATTATTGGGAAGCTGTGAAATTAATTTAGACTCTTTAATTTAGACTTTTTAACTTCTCTTGGGCATATTTTGCTTCATTTGACTTGGGATGTTTTTTGATCAACTCTTTTAAAATAAGCCTGGCATTGGCTTTTTCACCCAGTTCGGCAAATGCATATCCCTGTTTGAGCCTTGCCGCAGCCAACTTGTTGCTGTCCGGATACCCTTCCAGGACTTTCTGGTATTCTAAGATTGCCTTTTCAAACCATTTTTCAGCATAATACGAATCTGCAATCCAGAATCTGGCATTGTCGGCATTGGGGGAATCCGGAAATTTGTTGATAAAATTTTCAAACTGGATCCGGGCGTTTGCATTGTCCCCGTCATCAAACAGCCGTTTGGCAAAATCATATGCTTCCTGCTCCGTATCTTTGACCGGCTCTTCTGATGCGACAAGATCCTTGGCAATCTCTCCACCAACAGAGGGCTCAAACCCCATATATTTTTCCAGTCGGATCAGGCGTTCATAATTTTTAGAAATTGCCATATCCAGTCTTTCCAACTGCTTGTCAAAGGCTTCTTTTTCTTGCCGGGAGCTGGTCTGAAATCGATGGTTCACTTCCCCCATCAACCCTTCAAGGCGTTGGAGGTCTTCTTTAAAAGACTGGATATCATATTTTAACTCTGCATACTCGTCACGGCTCATGCTGTGGCCTTCATCAAGCCGTTTTTCCAGGGCCTCAAAATCCTGTTTGAGCATCAATTGCTGTTGCTCGTTTTGTATGGCCAATTCTTTTGATTCCGCGTTTTTTCTTGTAAGTTGCCGGTTATTCTCCATTTCAATGGCTGCCACCCTGTTTTCAAGAACGGCAAAACTCTGGGACTCCACACAGCCTGAAAGAAAAACCAGGACCGCCACAATGCCAAAAAAATATGTTACCTTCATAACCAGCCTCCAGCAATACAAGATTAAGAACGACCCAGGCGTGATTAGCTCACGCCTGAGTCATTCTTTTCTTAAACTCTTAAGACCGCAGATTCCATATCTGCAGTCCCTGATCTATTAAAAATCTACAAAAAATTACTCGATTGCAAAATGTGCCCGCCTGTTTTTACGATAGGCCTCTTCAGTCTGAGCAGAATCCAGGGGTTGCTCTTCACCGTAAGAGATGGTGTTCAACCGGGTGGCTGAAACACCCAGGTTGGTCAAATAGGCTTTTGCCGCACCCGCCCTGCGCTCACCCAGGGCAAGGTTGTACTCAGTGGTGCCGCGCTCATCACAATGGCCTTCAATGGTAATGGCTTCAGAATAATTCGCCTGTAACCAGACGGCTTTTTCTTTTAATATCATTTTTGCCATGGAACTCAAGTCTGAGCTGTCAAATTCGAAATGGATATCCTGGTTCTCAAACCGTTTCCTTGCGGCCACGGTCCTGGCTTCCTTTAATGCCTTTTCATTTGCTGCCTGGTCGTCAAGTTTTTGCTGGGCAATGGCCTCGGCATCTGCATCCGTACCTGTCCCGGATTTACTTGTTCCCGTATCCGTACCGGTTCCGGTAGTGCCTTGATCCTCAATGGTTGTTGCATCCGATACCACTGTTTTCTTTGCACATGAGACAGTCAAAAAAAGTCCTGCCACAAGAACTGCCATGACCAGATGAATCCACACTCTGTTTTTCATTACGCTTCTCCTTCCTAACTAGATTTAATTAACTAAAAATTGGCTATCATCAATTTTGTGTACCCGTTGACATTGACCAGTCCGGCTGTGACTGTTTCCCGTCCAGCCTTAAAAGCCTCCGCTGATCGGTTCCGGATGCATTCATAACAAATATCCTCGGGATTCCGCCTTCCCGGGTTGAGGTAAAGGTTAACATACTTCCATCCGGCGACCAAGAAGGATCTTCATTGTCTCCTGTATTCATGGTCAACTGCACCGGCATGCCTGAATCAAGACCCATGACAAAGATATTGATCATATTGTCTTCTATCCCCACATAGGCAATGCGTTTGCCGTCCGGCGACCAGGCCGGTGAGGTGTTGTTCAATCCTTTAAATGTCAGTCTCTGCACCTCTTCTGTTTCAAGATCCTGTATAAATATCTGGGGAGTCCCGGTCCGTTTTGAGGCAAAGGCTATTTTCTTTCCATCCGGTGAGAACTCGGGTGATACATCAATTCCCCTGCTGTTTGTTATCCTTTTAATAATTTCTCCCTTTATGGTCAACAGATAAATTTCCTGGTCCCCGGAAAAACTTAATGCCGCGGCAAGCTTAAGCTGCCCGGGCATCCAGTCGGGAGAGATATTCATCCCCTTATAATTTACAATCGCCCCCCCTGTTTTCTTTCAGGTTCTTGATGAATATCTGGGGACTTTTCCTTGCATAGGAGACATAGGCCAGCCATCTGCCGTCAAAAGACCAGGATGGAGAAAGGGAAATGCTTTTGTGGGAGGTGATCTGTCGTACATTCTCACCGTCAAAGTCACAGGTAAAGATCTCCTTTTTCCCGTTGACCGTTGAAACAAAGGCAATTTTGGAATTAAAAACCCCCCATTTTCCGGTAAGCTGATAGGATATTTCACTGCAAAACAGGTGAATCATCTGCCGGATCCTGGACCGGGACCCGGTATAGACCTTGCCCACCATAAGCTTTGCATTAAAAGTGTCAAACAGCCTGAGTTCAAGTCTTACCTTCCCGTTATTTTCACTGATCCCGCCGGTAATCAGAAGTTCTGCCCCTATGCCGGTCCAGTCGCGAAAATTGATCTGACCCAGTTGGATACCGGATTCTGCCGGATTTGACAGAAACGCCACCGGGTTCATGGTTTTCAGGTATCCGGTGAAATCAAGTGCCTGTTTTAAAAACATGCCGGCGGTTTTCCCGTCCTGAATTTCAACGGCATGACCGTTGAACAGCTTAAATTCAGTTACAGCCACCGGCGTTTTTTTTAAAAACGGGTTGCTGATATTGATATAATCATAGTCTTTGGCCTGAATTGATGGTGAACAGATGAACAGAAACGCGAGCCCCAAAAAACCAAGTATTGTAAACAAAAAATCCCTATTCGTCATATCGGACCCGCCTTTTTCTGTTGTCCGTTTGCTGTTGTGCATTTCCTGTTTTGGCCATTTTCTGTTTTTGCATTGGAAAATTCCATTTTGATTCCAATCTTTTGGTTTTATTTCAAGCCTCTGATTTTATTTTAAACCCCTGGGAGTAAAAATCACCACCACGTCATAGGAGTGCATGCCTGCCGGTAATTGCGGCAAAGGGTTTGTCTTTTTAATGGCCTTTTTAGCCGACTCGTCAAGGTAACGGTTGCCTGATTTTGTCTCATAGATGATATCCCTGATTTCACCGCTTTTTAAAATCTTGATCAGAATCCTTACCTCCAGACGCTGATCCATTCCGGCAAGGATATCGTTAAACACCCAGTTCTGCTCAATGGTCTGACCCAGGACCATCTTATACAGGTCAATGGGCTTATACCCCTTTTTACCGGTTCCGGCACGGTTTGTTTTTCCCTGGTTCTGTCGTTTATCCCCCTGCTCTTTTACCCGTTCCTGGAGACGGCTCAGGGCATCGGCAATTTTATCCCGGGCCGGGTCCTCAACCTTATTTTCAGGTTTTTCCGATTCGTTGGCCTCTTCCGGACCCTCTTCACGGGGTTCATCCGGATCAGCCTCTTTTCTAACCTCAGCCTCTATTACCGGTGTTTTTTCTTTTTTCTTTTCAACGATCTTTTTTTCCGGCTCTTTCTTCTTTTTTTCCTGTTCTGCGATGAGGTCTTTTAAATTCTTTGGCTTTGTCTTTAAACTGATATCTGCCTTAATAGTGGGGATTTTACGGCTCTTTTTCTTGATGGGGGCCGGTTTGATGGGGACAGCACCATCCGTCGGACTGTCATTGCTTTTGGCAGGCGCTTCAAACCCCGGTTCCGGGGCAAAAGAAACCAGATCAACCTGGATAACGGGCGGCAGAGGTTTGGGGCCTTTAAAATCCTGAAAAAAAATCAGGCCCCCGAAAAACAGTCCGTGCAGTATCAGAGAAAAGAAAAAAAAACCGACCTCGGCTCTCCTGGTGTGATCCATGGAGTCAAAGAGCGAGGCGCGTGTGTTTTTAAAATTTGCCGGAAAACCCATACCGTCAATCAGGACTCATCTTCGTTTTCAGGAAGCGTGATCATCCCGAGGCTGTCGACACCGGCCTTTTTTATCTTTGAAATCACGTTAACGACAATGCCGTAAGGGACTCGCTTGTCTGCCCTGAGATATACATTTTTGCTTTCAAAATTTTCCAGGATGGCGCTCAGCTTCTGTGTCAAAAATTCAACACTGACAACCTGTTCATTGATAAACACTTTTAAATCGTTATCAATGGAGATAACCAGTCGTTCTTCACTGCCTTTCAGGGCCTGGGAGGTGGCCTTGGGCAAATCCACATCAACACCCTGGACCAGCATGGGGGCCGTCACCATAAAAATAATCAGCAGCACAAGCATGACATCCACAAAAGGCGTCACATTAATCTCGGACATGAACTGATCATTACCGGAGCCTAATTGCATCATGCCTCCATCTGATTTTGAATATCACGTTCCATTATATTTAAAAGATCCGAAGAAAAACTGTGCAACTCAGAATCCAGAACCCGTATTCGGTCCGTAAAATAGTTATAGGCAATGACCGAAGGAATTGCCACGGCCAGGCCCGCTGCAGTGGCAACCAATGCTTCTGAAATACCCGGGGCAACGACGGCAAGGCTTGCTGAACCGCTTAACCCAATCCCCTGAAAGGTATCCATGATGCCCCAGACCGTTCCGAAAAGACCGATAAAGGGGGCGGTATTACCGGCGGTTGCCAGGAAAGGGACGAGCTGGACCAGACGTCGGACTTCAACACCGATGGACCGGTCCAGAGATCTCTTTAAACTTCCCATGCTTTGAAGATATGAGCCCTGGGATGGTTTGACTTTTGCATTTGTTTTCTCGTCTTTGTTGTCAGACCTTGCCATCTCCATATAGGCGGAGATAAAAATTCTTGCCATTGGGCTGGACCTTAAGGCCTTGGCTTTTGAAAAGGCATCGGCAAGGTTTCGGCACTGCCAGAAAATGTCTGTAAAGTCGGTGGATTCCTTAAACGCTTTTCGAACATACCTGAACTTGATAAACATAATGGCCCAGGATGTGATTGAAAAAAACAGCAGGAGCAACAGAATAAATTTAACAACCGGGCCGGCATCGCTCAGCATATAAAACAGTCCAATGGTTTCCGTGGTCATATCACCTCTCTTGCAAATTTATCCGCCCAATCTAAGGCCGAACAATAAAGGAACGAATCATATAGTGGTCGAATCATAAATAAATTGTAATCAAAATAAGTATACGAGCAGGCTGATCATGTCAAGTCCAAAACAGCACAGCCCCTGCACACAAAATGTGCAGGGGCTGTGCTCGAACAATATGAATTCAAATGGTTAACTCACCATTACATCATGCCGCCCATTCCTCCCATGCCGCCCATTCCGCCGCCGGGCATTCCACCAGGCATTCCGCCGCCGCCTGCGCCTTCTTTTTCAGGCTTATCCGCGATCATGGCTTCCGTGGTCAACATGATGGATGCCACAGAGGCTGCATTCTGAAGTGCAAAACGGACCACTTTTTTCGGATCCATTACACCGGCTGCAATCAGATCTTCATACACGTCGGTTCTGGCATTGTAACCAAAAGCGCCGTCACCCTCTTTGACCTTATTGATGACAACAGAGCCTTCAACACCGGCATTGTCGGCAATTTTACGAAGGGGTTCTTCAATGGCTCTGGCAATAACGGCCACACCCAGTTTTTCTTCGCCGTCAAGCTTAAGGTCTTCAAGGGCCTTGATGCATCGGACAAGGGCCACCCCGCCGCCGGGGACAATGCCCTCTTCAACGGCTGCACGGGTTGCATTGAGTGCATCTTCCACCCGGGCTTTTTTCTCTTTCATTTCAGTTTCAGTGGCTGCGCCCACATTGATCACCGCAACTCCGCCCACCAGCTTGGCAAGTCTTTCCTGAAGTTTTTCTCTGTCATAGTCTGAAGAGGTTTCTTCCACCTGGGCACGAATCATTTTCACCCGGCCTTCAAGGGCTTCTCTGGAACCTGCACCGTCAACGATAGTGGTGTTGTCTTTATCAATGGTAATGGATTTTGCCTGGCCCAGATCCTGGAGGGTTACATTTTCCAGTTTGATGCCGATATCTTCGGAAACAACCTGGCCACCGGTTAATACGGCAATGTCTTCCAGCATGGCTTTTCTTCTGTCGCCAAAACCGGGAGCCTTGACGGCAGCAACATTCAATGTGCCGCGAAGTTTATTCACGACCAGGGTTGCAAGGGCTTCTCCGTCAACATCTTCCGCAACGATCAGAAGGGGTTTGCCTGATTTGGCAGTCTCTTCGAGAACCGGAAGCAGATCCTTCATGGAAGAAATCTTTTTCTCACAAATTAAGACATAGGGATTTTCAAGGGATACATTCATCTTTTCCGCATTTGTCACAAAATACGGTGACAGGTAGCCGCGGTCAAACTGCATTCCCTCTACAACATCCAGGGTGGTGTCCATTGATTTGGCTTCTTCTACGGTAATGACACCCTCTTTACCAACTTTATCCATGGCTTCGGCAATGATATTACCAATGGTTTCGTCATTGTTGGCGGAAATGGTGCCGACCTGGGCAATATCGTTCTGGTCTTTGGTGGGTTTTGCCATGGCTTCAAGGGCCTCGACGATTTTACCAACTGCTTTGTCAATGCCTCTTTTAATGCCCATGGGATTGTTCCCGGCAACCACCAGTTTCTGACCGTTTTCATAGATCGCACGGGCAAGAACGGTTGCAGTGGTGGTACCGTCACCGGCCATGTCAGACGTTTTGCTGGCCACTTCTTTTACCATCTGGGCGCCCATGTTTTCAAATTTGTCTTCAAGTTCGATTTCTTTTGCAACGGTTACGCCGTCTTTGGTCACATTGGGTGAGCCCCAGGATTTTTCAATAACAACGTTTCGGCCTTTGGGTCCAAGGGTAACCACAACCGCATCGGCAAGGGCTTTAACACCCCGGAGCATTGCTTCACGTGCCTTTGCATCATATTTAATTTCTTTTGCCATCTTTACACATCTCCATTTATATCGTTAAGTTATTCTAAACTATGCTATGCCAAAAATTACCTTATTCAACAACTCCAAGGACATCATCCTGTCGCAGGATCAGATAGTCATTGCCGTCAATTTTCACATCGGTTCCGCCATATTTGCTGAACAGAACACGATCGCCGACTTTCACATCCATTGGAAGCAATTTTCCGTCTTCGCCCATGCGGCCGTTACCCGTGGCAACAACTTTTCCCTCGGCCGGTTTTTCTTTGGCCGTATCAGGGATAATGATGCCGCCTTTGGTTGTCTTGTCCTCTTCAACACGCTCAACCAGAATCCTGTCACTCAGTGGTCTTAAACTCATGATCAATTTCTCCTTTAAATATTACTTGTTGTGTTAGTCTTTTTGTTTATTGGGTTCAACTTCATTTTTTTGAGTCTATCGTCTGTTTTGAAGCTGTTTTTGATTCTTTGGAATTTACAGCAGATTTTGTCGCTTTAGGTACTGTTTCACTTTTTGTATCGGCCGGTGTTTCCGTTCCGGTCTTGGCCCCGCCATAATCGGTCACATACCATCCAGATCCCTTGAGATGAAATGAACTCTGGGAGATCAATTTTTTCAAATGTCCCTTACAATGGGAACAGGTTTCCAGGGGGGCTTCGGAAATTTTCTGCAATGCTTCTTCAATCCGTCCACATTTTGTACATTGATACTCATAAACCGGCATTTTCTAAGTTCTCCATTTGCTTAATGTCTTCTTGAAAATCAAAGATAAAATAATAAGTCTTTGACCCTTGTCAAGAAAGTTTATCCAAATTTTTTACTGGTTTCCCGGATCCGGGAATAACAAGCCAATCCTTATAAAAATCAAATACTTGCTTTAAACCGGAGATGGATGTCGTCCGTAAAATTTCATGGGTGAGCCCATGGACCCTGCGCTCTTCGTCCAGGGTCACGTCTGCTTCATTCTTGTTTTCATACCGGTATTTGAACTTTGAGAACCGGACCACATGAATCAGTTCATGGGTCAGTATGTATACGAGAAAGGGGGCCAGAAAAAGAGTCTTTTTTTTAACAGTGGAAAGGATAGCCCGGTCCTGAAGACACACCGTATAAAGACTGAAACAGGACGACCCCAGGGGGATATCCCGTTTGCGCCCCTCATACTTGACCACCTGGGCAAAGGGACCGTCAATGGCCTCATGACCGGCCAGATCCTTGGCCGTCTTGATATCATACCTGTTTTTCAACCACTGGCCGGAAGACATTTTAAAATAATTATTCACCAGTTCTTCCGATACCTTAACCGCCTCATCAACCTTTAGCAGTTCTTCCCGGTTAAAAAATCGTAATTTTTGCATCCAAAGCCTTTTTTAGAACCACACCTGAAATAAAAAATGGACATTTAACAAACGATCATGCTATAGTAATTGTTTAGCAAATTTAATTTTTAAAAACTATTAAACGCCTGATAAAAGGAGGTGATCTTTTTGAGTAGTGTGATTAAGAAAAGAAAGAAAAAAATGAGGAAACATAAACACAGAAAACTCCTTGCCAAGACCAGACACCAGAGAAAGAAAAAATAGCGGTTAAAAAACTGTGGGGGTATTGAATTGCAGGTCATGCAGATCAATACCCCCTTTGTCTATTCCAAGTTTGCCTGCTCTAGTTTGCGATACCTTTAAAATATTTCATAAAGTCGGAATCTGTTGAAAGAATCAATGTGCTGTCTTTTGCCATGGTCTCCTTATAGACCTCCATGGTCTTGACAAAGGCATAAAAATCAGGGTCTGCCCCGTATGAATCCGCATAAATCTTTGTGGCCAAGGCATCCGCATCACCCTTAATGGTCTGGGAGTCTTTGTAGGCCTGGGACTTGATGACCTGAAGCTCTTTCTCTTTTTCACCCCTTATATTACTGGCCTCACCCAGGCCTTCGGCCCGGTACTTCTCTGCAATCTGATTTCTTTCGGCAATCATCCGGTTATACACTGCCTGCCGGACATCTTCGATATAATTAATCCGTTTTATTTTTACATCCACCAGTTCTATACCGAACTGGGAGAGTTTGCCTGAGGCCTGCTTGACAATCCGTTTGGTGATTTCATCCCGGCCCAGGTCAATTTTGTATAAATTTCGTTTCCTGTTTTCATCCACTCCCGATTCAAATGTATCCATGGGCCGGGCGGAATTTCTCACGCTTTCAACCAGGGGATGGGAGGTGACAAGGTTTCTCATGGCCGGGTCAATGATATCGTCCAGCCGCTCAATGGCAGCCATTTCATTGTTAACGGTCTGAAAATACTTGACCGGGTCCACAATCTTCCACCGGGCAAAGGTGTCCACCCAGATATAGGTCTTGTCCTTTGTGGGGACCTGGCCCGGATCACCATCCCAGGTCAGAAGATTCTTTGCAAAAAAATTGGCATATTGAAAAAACGGCAGTTTAAACTTTAAACCGGGTTCGGTCACGGGTTGACCCACGACCCGGCCAAACTGGGTGATCACAACCTGTTCAGTTTCATCGACAATATAGGCGGAGCTGTATACCAGCACGATGCCGGCGGCAATGATAACCAGTACGACTGTTTTAAGGATATGATTCATGTTTACTCGCTTTTGTTAAGGAATCTGTTTTGAGTTGGATTCAGAGGATTTTTCTCGCCCATGTTCAGGAAAGGCAATAGATTCTTCTGCTCGGAATCAATAATATACTTGGGTCCGAGGTTGGGAAAAATTTCCAGCATGGATTCGAGGTACATCCGTTTTTTGGTGACATCTTTGGCCTTTGCATAGGCCTGGTATACGGCCGTGAATTTAGCGGCATCACCCTGGGCCCGGTTCACCCGGTCAATGGCATACCCTTCTGCATCCTTTATCACCCGTTTGGCTTCACCACGGGCCAGGGGCACGGCCTTGTTGTACTCTTCCCTTGCCTTATAGATGGTCTGTTCTTTTTCCTGGATGGCCTGGTTCACCTCATTAAATGACGACTGCACAGGACCTGGAACATTGGTCTTTTTCATTTCAAGGTTCACGATCTTGATGCCGGACTCGGCCTGGTCCATCTCTTTCTGCAGTATTTTCTGGGCAGCCAGCGCTATTTCTTCCCGCTTGCTGATGACTTCATTGATGCTCCGATCCCCAACCACCGTTCTCATGGTGGCTTCGGACATATCCCTTAAAATACCGGTGACACCTTTAACCTTGAACAGATAATCCTGGGGATTGGAAATTTTGTACTGGACAATCCAGGGAACCACGGCAACATTCAGGTCACCGGTCAGCATCAGGGAACTTTCCTGGGCAGCGGTTTCAGTCCGGTAGACACTGGAACCGGCATTGGTTTGCAACCCGAATTCTTCCTTATACACTCGTTTCACCTTTACCTTGGTGACCTTTTCAATACCGGAAGGAAATTTAAAATTCAAACCGGGCTGAGCGATTCGGTTATATTTACCAAACCGCTGAATAACGCCCACCGCATCTGTTTCAATGGTAAAAAAAGTGGAGGATCCAAAAAATAAGGCCACAAGAACAATCACGGCAATAACGATCCCCGACGATTTAAAATTCTTAAACCGTTTTAAGAGTTCATCCATCTGGGGAGGCCTCGGCATGCCCGGTCCGCCGCCCTCCCGCTTGTGTTCAAACTTTTGCTGATTTTCCCTTAATTTTTCCCAGTCCCAATTCATAAAATTTTATCCTGTAAGTTAGTTTTCCGTCATTGTAATTATAGAAATCAAAGTAAAACCATATTTATATTTATCAAGGTCAAAACGCAATATTTATTTGAAACCGCCCGGGACATGGCTTTGGCCGGACGGTTGATCCTGGCCTGTATTTTAGCTGTATCCCGACAAAAATTTATGCTATTAAAAAGGATATGAAATCATCCCAATTCGAAAAGGTAAGTTTAATTGGACAAAAACAATAAACCCGGCAAGCTCATTCACATCAGCGACATCCTGGGCTCGGCTCTGGGCAAATACAGGCCCGCCATGGACACCCATATGACCCGGATCTGGGAAATCTGGGATGATGCCGTGGGCAAACCCATTGCCATGAATGCCAAACCGAATACTTTCAGGGACGGCATACTCATCGTCAATGTGTCCAGTTCGGTCTGGATTCACCAGCTCAAATTTCTTGAACAGGAGATGATGGCAAATATCAACCAGCAGCTTGGCAGCACCATGGTCAAACAACTCCGGTTTAAAATTGGAAAAATCCTCGGCTGATCCATTTCCTGTCCCGGCGCTTAATCCGGCACTGAAGATATCCCAACCGGACAGGGGATACCGGTTCTCCATGGACCCCCTGATCCTTGCAGCCCACGTCTTGCCTGCGGATAATGAAAAAATCATTGACCTGGGTTGCGGCTGCGGCATCATTTCTCTCATTCTGGCCTCCCGATATCCCGGACTCGACATAGTGGGCGTTGAGATACAAGAAGAATTGGCCGAATTTGCCCGGCAGAACATCGTCGCCAACCGCCTGGAGCAAAGCATACGAATCATCCATGACGACATTAAAAACCTGCAACCCCATGACATGGATGGGGAGGCGGACATCATCGTTTCAAACCCGCCCTACAAGCGAAGGGGCTCGGGCCGGCTCAACCCGGACAGCCAAAAGGCCATTGCCCGCCACGAAATCTTTCTTGACTTGGATACGCTTTTTCAGTGTTCAAGCAGACTCCTGGGCAGCCACGGCAGAATTCATCTCATCTTTCCAGCAGACAGGATGCCCGACCTGACCCCGGCCATGGCCCCATATCAATTCACCATGGACACCCTGCGGTTTGTGCACATCAGACGACATGAGCCGGCAAAGCTTGCCCTGGTGTGTGCCCGGAAAGACAGCCGCCAAAACTGCCGTATTGAACCACCCCTTTACATCTATTCATCAAAAGATACATTTACCCATGAATATGCTGATCTCATGAAATAAGTCATTAATCGATTGAAATGTAAAATCAAAAGCAACAAACACCTTTTCGATCTGTTTTTGAGAAAGACCAGTTGAATCAAACTTAAAATTAAAAGGTCTAAATAATGAAAAAAAGAGACCATTATTTAAAAATTGTTGAGTGGTCGGAAGAAGATCAATGCTACGTGGGTTCAATTCCCGGATGGATCGGTCAATGCTGTCATGGTGATAATGAAGAAAATGTATATCGCCAATTATGTCAAATATTAGATGAGTGGATTGAAATTTATGAAAATGATAACATACCATTAAAGGGTGTTGAAATCGATGGTCAAGCAAAGCAAATATATTAAATAAATTCAAATATTTATATTGCAAAAACCTCTGTTTTCGTGTATCATTTTTATTCGCAAAAACAAAAAATTTAAACACAAAAACAGAGGCAATATGCATAGAAAAAATATCAGATGGATAATAACAAAGCAATTAAAAACTGAACATCCTCACTGGAAAAAAATGACCAGGAAATCCAAAAAAAACCTGCTTCAACAAATTATGGATGAGGTCGTTAATAATTATGATTACTCCCAGAGTCTTGATATCCCCATTGAGGAGCTCACTGGAGTTGAGGATCAAATGCCATCTGGAGGAATCCGCAGTCTTCCAGAAATGGCCGACTATATTAAAAATTTTCACAGCGACAACCTTTTTGATTTTGATAAGCGAAGAAAACCATATAGCGAAATCGTTGATCAGGAGCTGCAATTCATTGACCAGCTTTTAGATGACCAGATTATCAATAGCTTCATTGCGCCGGATGGCTATTCAGCGGCACATAGAGAGATTCAGCCGTATCAATTATTTCGAATGGAACTTTTGAAAATCATCAAATACCCTGAAATCAGTTACAGGAAATTTTGCAGTGATGAGTATTTTGGCAGAGAAAGAAAACAAAACAGACGATTTGTAAGGTTGCCTTTAAATACAAAAGATCAAGTCCACCATACAGAGCTGTGTCATTTTCGGACAGGCTTACTATTCAGACAGCTGATGAATGTCTTTGTGTATTTCCTTTATCATTTTTATCAATCCGGTTGCCTTGAAAATACTGTCATTCATGGCGTTGATTCGACCGCGCTTCCTTCTGAAATCAATTATCCCATTTGTACAGTCAAGGTCAAAGGCAAAAAAATACGCATATATTCCGACCCGGATTGTGATTGTGGAAAGCACCGGAATAAAAGGGACAAATCATACTATGTTATTGGGTACCGGCTTCATACCCTAACCGCTATTAACCCTTCAACAGGGCATAGTTTCCCATTGGTATCTATTGTCGGGGCTGCAAATCATCATGACAGTCTGTTTTTAAAACCATTGATCAAGCTTGCGCAGGCAATAGGTATTGACATGAAGTTGATAACTGCCGACCAGGCTTACCATGATAATGATGGTTCGATACTTGAGGGAACCGGTGTTTATGTCGTGGCGCCACCATCTGAAAAGGTAAAACTTCCTGTGAATGTTTTAGAATCTCCATTGAGAGTTACCTGCAATGATTTTTGCGAGATTCCAATGAGAAGCCTGGGTGCTTCACAGGATGGCCATGAATTCGGATGTGGTTCAAAGCCCGGTGATTGTATTTTTGAATCAACTTGCCCTCAATCAAGAATTGTCGATTTTGACAGCGGTCATTTTCAGCCAATGCCGACTTTTCATAGTGGTTTTCAAGAAGCGATTGATATCCGAAAAAATTGTGAACGCCCATTCAATTTGATAAAGAAAAGAGAAGGCCTTGAGCAAACAAGAGTGAGAAGTCAGCATGGTGTTGTTGTCCGTTCAGCATTTACAACCATAGTAACATTGTTGATTGAAATGGCAGGGACACGGCATAAACCTAAGAAGCAAGAGGATTTACAAAAGGAGTTATTCGCTGCCACGGGATAAAAATTTAATCTGAAAACATGAATATCGGTACATTGGTACAATTTTTGTAAAATAACTGTTCGGACTGTTCTGGTATTGCCTGAATTACAAAAGGGCCGCTCAAATATGAGATTTTAAAAGGCTAAAAACAAAATCAGGTAAAATAGCAAACAATTTGAGCAGGAAAAAAACAAAAATTGCTTGAAAAACAATAAGGGACGCTATAATTCTTTCAAGTTTTGAGCGGTTTCAACACCCTTCATTACCTAAAAATATTTCAGGTAAAAAATATTCAGGTAAATTTCAATTGAGAGTGGACAGTGATTTGCATAAAACACTTGCTATAAAAGCCATGCAAGCCAATGAAAGTTTGAATAGTTTTTGCGGAAAAATATTAAGGAAAACAATGTTACAAACGAACTCATCACGTGCGAGCGATTGCATCGAGAGGGACTAAAAAAAGCTGCTCATATTTGATATTCAAACAAATTCTTGAGCAGAAACGAGATAGCTTATCTCATCTTTCCTGCAGTGCAGACAGGGTGTCCGACCTGACCCCGGCCGTGGACCAATATCAATTAACGATGGAACTGGCAAGGCTTGCCATGGTGTGTTTTCTGAACACCGGTCGGGGATGGGTTGCGAGTCAGATGATTGGCTATTCCTACAGGGTCTAAATTCCGTTCCGCTGACCGGGAAAATTAGTTTTGGTCAACAAAAGTTCCCGGTCTTGCCGCTCCACTTCATTAAGACCCTGTACGGAAGGCCAATAAATCATTCCCTGCAACTCCATACCCCGACCTCTTTGAAAAATGCGGTTCAGCTTTCTCTCCAAATAAGTTGAATGGGGTTTTGATTCTTTTGATTTTGATTTTTTCCATATAATTTATTATAATATCATCAAAGTTTGCTATATTTTAACTATAGGTATCCTCATATGACTTGATACTAAAATCTTGACAATTTGTTTGCCAAAAGATAGCATCTCTAATTGCGAGGTCAAAGGATCTG
Organism: uncultured Desulfobacula sp.; assembly: GCA_963674905.2. GTDB lineage: Bacteria > Desulfobacterota > Desulfobacteria > Desulfobacterales > Desulfobacteraceae > Desulfobacula. The sequence goes on from CAXXXR010000002.1 coordinate 128,104, forward strand.
CCAGCATAAATTAGGGAGGGTATCATGGCGTTTCAAGGGAAAGAATTCAGCCCGGAAATGAAACAATTGATCGTAAACTTGAAGTTACATTTTGATGAAGAAAAAAAATTAGGAAAATCCGTTCTGACAAAAAATGCCGCAGGAAGAGTTGCGCGCGGATTACGAATTGGAGAGGCTACGGTTAAAAGGATAATGGCGACTCATAAACAAGGCTTCCCTTTTGTCGCTGAAGAAAAGGCAAAAGGGAAGCCGCCTTATCGAATGTCACTTAATTTGCAACCCGTTGTTCGAGAATACATTCGACAAAAGAATCTTAAGGGACAAAAAATAAGTGCTGAACAAATTCAAAGTTATCTCTTGCAAGAGCATGCTGTCGAGATTCCAATGTCAACTCTTTTGAGATCTTTGAATCGACTGGGATTTACATATGGAGTTGGCAAACGTCGCACAGCCCTTAAAGAGCGAGATTACGTGGTCCTTGCAAGAAGGCGATATCTAAGAAAGAAAATGGCAAACCGCAATAGCGATGGTTCCTTAAAAAGATCCGAGGTATATTTAGACGAGACCTACATAAACAAAAATCATTCCAATCAATTTACATGGTATCTTGAAGAAGATGGGCCTTGGGTTAACAAACCATCCGGAAAAGGACCACGGGTTATTGTAGTGCATGCAATTACCGTGAATGGTTGGGTAAATAAGGCTCAGCTGCTTTTTGATGCAAATAAGCGCACAGGAGACTATCATGGTCAAATGAATTGGGATAATTTTTCAAAATGGTTTGAAACCCAACTATTGCCAAACATTTCAGAAAATTCGTTGATAATATTGGATAATGCCAAGTATCATAACGTTTTTGCTGAAGGCACATTCCCTGTTCCCTCAACTCGGAAAGAGGCCCTTTGTGATTGGTTGGAGAAAAATGACATCCCGTGGACGACTGACATGCTGAAGCCTGAGCTTTATGAGTTATGTAAAAGGCTGGCCCCAAGACCAGAGTGCAGGCTTGATCAAATAGCCGAGGCTGCTGGGCATTCCATCCTGCGAACTCCACAATATCACCCTGAACTTCAGCCAATAGAAACATGTTGGGGCGTTGTAAAAAACTATATGGCAGACCATTGTGATTTTACAATAAAAAATTTCCGGGAACAGTTGCCTGCAGCATTTACAAAGGTGACAAACAGAACGTGTAAAAGTTTGATTGAAAAAGTTGTTAAGCAGGAAGAAAAATATTGGATTGAAGACACTAAATTATATGAAGAGGTTGATGAAGATAGCGAGGCCTGGAGCTAAAAAAACAGTATCAAGTCATATGAGGATACCTATAATTCGTGTTGGAATTATTCAAACCTCAAAAGTGCTTTGACTTACTTGATCATATAAAATATTAATTTGTTAACGGAAAATACATATGCCATTCAAACATATAGTGGACAAAGAAAAAAATATTGTGGTTCTAAAAGCAAAAGGGAATGTATCTGCGATAGATATCATATCTGAAATCCAAGTTGCTATTAATTCTAAGAGGGGGGATGGTGTCACAAGACGTTTAATTGATATGACGGAACCAGAATTTACATATAATCTTGAGGATGCTCAGAAAATTGTAAAAATGATGAGGGGATCTGCTAATGTTCTGGGTTCAAAAAAAATAGCAATACTGTTCAAAGAGATACCTGATAAATTTGAACTTGAGAATCTCAAATCATTGATGAACTCATCAACAGTAGAGATTGAACTCTTTACGGATAAGGTAAAAGCTGCAAAGTTTCTCAGCAAACCTATAAAAAAATAGAGTTCATTCTACTGTTTCTCCAATAAAACGTAATTGGAACTTTGGAATTTTGGTTTTTAGTCTATCCCATATATTGTAATTTCGATATCTACTTGCCTTCGTCTATTTTTTTAAAAAATCCCATAGAAAACTGACAAATTTCTTTAAAAATAGGTAGTTTTACCTATAGACGAACTAATTTAAGTTTGTTAAGACATTTTAGACAAATAACCATGACAGAGCCAAACCTGTTGAGAAGCAGGGACGAAAAGCCACGGGCCTGAATGATATCCGGGCTGCCATTTATAGCGATCAGGAGACCTGCAATGTTTAAATGTCACTCCTTTTTATATTATGTTGCCATTCTTGCAATCATCACATTTTCAAATACAGCTTATGGTGCAATCTCGTCAGTAGAAAGGTCAGCTCTCATCGCTTTGTATAACAGCACCTATGGCGACAATTGGACTGATAATTCCGGTTGGAAGACGCCACCTCTGCACACTGACGGATTTGCGATGCCAGGTACTGAAGATACCTGGAAAGGCATTACTATTACCAATAGTCATGTCTCAGAGATTTTTCTGATTCGAAACCAATTGAGCGGGAGCATACCGTCAGAATTAGGTAATTTGTCTAATTTGGAAAAGCTTTATTTTGGCCACAACCAAATAAGCGGTAGCATACCATCTGAATTGGGAAATTTGTCTAATCTCCTACTCCTTGAATTTTTTGAAAACCAATTGAGCGGGAGCATACCGTCAGAATTAGGTAATTTGTCTAATCTTTTATATCTCTACCTTGATAGCAACAAATTGAGTGGGGCTATCCCATCAGAATTGGGAAATTTATTAAATTTAGTATATCTCTTCCTTGAGAACAATCAACTAACCGGAATCATTCCATCAAAATTAGGCAATTTGTCCAATCTTTTATATCTCTACCTTGATAGCAACAAATTGAGCGGCAATATTTCTGACAATATCCTGAATTTAACAGCTCTTGTAGATAATGGCGGAATTACTCTTTGTAACAATTCTTTATATACTGATAATGACACGGTTCGTAATTTTATAAATCAAAAACATTATGGAGATTGGGAAAGTTGTCAAAATAATCAAAATACAAAATCTTTAAAAATTATCTATCCGAATGGTGATGATAATCTGTCTATAAATCAGGATTATGTAATTACATGGGACAGTTCAAATATATCTGGACTAGTCAGAATAGATTTGTATAAAGGGTCTCCTCCCCATGGCCAACCCCTTCTAACATTGGCTGCTGCCACAGAGGATAATGGCAGATATGCTTTCAGTCCCTATCAGGATAATCGCATAGTAGATGGCAATGATTATTATATTGGAATAAGTGCAGAGGATGGTACTGTTTACGATTTCAGTGATGCCTCTTTTTCGATTGTCTCACCAGCAACTTATACCTATTATCGAGACGCTGATGGTGATAAATTTGGCGATAAATACAATTCAATACAAGCCTCATCTCGACCTGGTGGGTATGTTGAAGACAATACAGACTGTGATGATACTGAGGTTACTGGTTACACTATACATCCTGGAGCTCAAGAAATAAGAGGTGACGGAATAGATCAGGATTGCGATGGTGAAGACCTACCGTGTTTGGTTAAATATTATAGAGACTTTGATAATGATGGGTACGTTGATCAAGATGATTTTAAATGTGAATCTGATCCTTTGGACGGATATAAGTGGAATGACAAAAACGATTTTGACTGCGATGACGATAAGTGGAGTGTTAACCCAGGTGCCGTAGAAATTCGGGGGGATGGGACTGATCAGGACTGTGACGGTATTGATCCACCAAGCCCTACAGCAGATGGAACTGTAAATATTTATGGTCTTTTTGTTGGTATCGATGACCCTTTTCTTGGGAAGCTCAAGGGAAGTAAAAACATTAATGCCGTTAAAGATGCTATATTTTGTGCTTTTGGAAAAGAAAATGATAATATTGATATTCTTCTAATAGAACGCTCTAAATCAACAGGCTATCACAAAGATGATTTTAAAAGAGATTTAGAGGCACAGATTGATAAAGCAGACCTGGACGACTTATTCATTTTTTATAGTTCTTCGCATGGAACATTTAGTTCGCAAAACCAAGGCGAGACTACACTCTCAGAAGGGGATGAATACCTTGTTTATGGAGATTATAATCCTGACAATGTTAATTATGACTATTTGTTATCTGATGATGATTTAACAAAAATGTTGCTACCTTACAATGATATTAATAAATGGGTAATCATAGATGCATGCTATTCAGGGGGATTCTGGGGTAACGGAGAAGAATATGATAATTCTGGAGGTGATTTGGATTCTTTGGACAAGATTGAATTCTTATCCTCAACTTCTGAGGCACAAGAGGGCCGGACTGCGCTGTTTGAACAAAGAACTGCATTAAGTATGGCAATTGAAGAGTCGGTGAGTTGTGCACAGGATAATCGGATAAATGCGGATCGATTAGGATTAGGTAATGCTAACGATTCCGTTACTTTGAGTGAAATAAAAAATTATATCGAATTTGAGTGGACTGACAGTATCATGGGGTATTATTACCAGCCGTTAATTTTGCGTAAAAATAATACGACTGAATTTGAGCTTACCGCTGTGTGTTCTGCTTGTGATGACACTTCAGCTAAAAGCACTCTCAATTCACCATCAGGCATTGTACAGACACCTAACCCATCATTTTCATGGACCTCCGACCTGGCTTCGACCTGGTACCGGATATGGATTAATGATGGTGACGGTAATGCTATCAAAAAAGAATGGTATCGTGCATCTTCAGCAGGGTGCGAATCAGGAAATGGAACCTGCTCTGTGAACTTAACAGACACTTTGGATGACGGGAATTACAAATGGTGGATAAAAAGCTGGAATGATAATGGCAGTATTTGGAGTGATGGAATGACCTTCACCATCCAAGGCAATGATACTCCACCTTCAAAAGTATCCCATACTTCACCAGCAGGCCTGCTTGAGTCTTCAATGTCAACATTCACCTGGCAAGAAGACCCAACTTCCACCTGGTATAAACTTTGGGTGGGATCTCCTAATGGCGACCGTATCTTTGCTCAATGGTATGATGCTGCTGATATCTGCTCTAATGGCAATTGTTCGGTTACCACTGGAACAGAATTAATGGACGGCGATTATGAATGGTATATCAAATCTTGGAATGAATTTGGTAGGATCTGGAGTGATGGAATGAGCTTTGAAGTGGAGTAGCTTTAAAAGGAAAAAACTGGTATTTTTATATGGATTAAACGATAGCTGAGATAATGTTGTGGTTACAAAAAAAAAGAGCAAATAGTGTTTAAGAAAACATGGATTGTCTGTTGGTCAATAGTTCTTATTTTGTCATTTTATTTTATCACGGTTAACAGTGGAGAGATCAAAGGGCCGATTGCTTTCATAGCAAAACCAGTCTTTACTTTTAATCCTGTTCCCGAAGGTAAAGAAATCACACACGACTATTCAATTGAGAACAAGGGAAATTCTGTACTCAATATAGAAAAAATAAAAACGGGCTGAGGGTGCACAGCCGTTGCATATGACAAAGAAATTCTCCCGGGTGGGGAAGGAAAAATAAAAATAAAAGTAAACACAACTGGTTATGGCGGAAAATCGCTTTCAAAAAAGATAATAGTCCATACAAATGATCCGAAAAAGCCAGAAATATCGCTTAGCGTTACTGGTATTGTCGAACGGTTTGCTGAAATTACCCCACGGACAATAAAACTTAATGGATCTTCTAAAGAAAACATTTATCAGAAAATATCTATCAAACCCAGTGGGAAATACCCTTTTTCAATATTGGGGTTTTGGGTGCGAAAGGGTGAAAATATAAAAGTTGATTTTAAAAATACTTCTGATCAAGAAAAAGGCTGGGTACTCATTGTAACAAATACAAAAAAGCAATCGGGAAAATATTTTGATCAAATAAGCCTTAAAACAGACCATAGTGAAATTCCTGAGATTACTCTCCGTGTTCATGGTGACATTACAGACAGGCAAATTCTCAATAATCGGCCTCCAAATGACGATGACGATGGGCCTCCTATATTTAAACATAAAAATCCTAAAGATTTTGTTAAAGACCCATGATCATGATTCTGAAATAATTCGAAGAAAAAGAAAACAATAATAAATTATAAATCAAACCACAAAACAGGGCTATAGATGGCTCTGCTTTTTATATTTCGGATTCAATAACTGAACTTTTCGATGATTATCTGGGGTAATGAAATTATACAGCAATACCCGAAAAAGCATGATTATGTTCAATTTATTTTGTGTCATTCCTAAAACTCATCCCATCACTCCACACCTTCCCATATCTGGAATCCTCCAGGGTAAGTTTATGGTAGAAATGCTCCCTAAAATTTGTTTTTTCCACCTTACCATGGAATAGTTGCGTCAAAAAGTTTCCGATCTAAGGGGCAATCAGATGCCTGAGCTAAGAAAAGGCTAAACCCGGTTGGAATAGGCCCCCACCAAGAAAAAAATCCCCCCGAATTTCCTATGGACGAGTCTGCATAAAATTAGGCGGTGGATTTGGGTCCCTACTGTGTGTTGAATGAATAAAGTGGTTCTTTTCCATTTCGTGTGTGTAAGTAATTTTTATTACTTAATCGCCACATTCGGGTTTAACGCTTTGAAATTCAAATCGCCTGTTAGCAGAAAGACCACAATTCTAAAGTTTCGAAAAGTTCTGAAACCCCTTGCTTTTGCTTTGGCGGCCTGAATAATTGAGTTTAGACCCTCTAAAAGACCGTTGTTAATTTGTGATTTTTTCCATTCAAGAACACCATCCCAATGGGTTTTAATGGTCTTGGCAGCTTTAATTATTGGAGAAAGGCGGCTATGGGTTGCCCAAAAATACCATTTTTTCAACAAGGTCTCGAATGCTTCCTCTGAAGGTGCTTTGTATATTTCCTGAAAATTCTCTCTAATGTGGAGAGCTCTGATTGATTTTAAGTTTAATTTCGAAAACTTAAGCTCTTCAAGCTTCTCCTTTTGATACCTGGTCAGATTGTCATGATTTTTTAGCAACACATACCGCGTTTTTGTAAGAATTGGTTGTAATGACACCTCTTCTCTACGAACTTGATCCACGGCTTTATTGATGATTTTTAAAATATGAAATTTGTCAAATGTGATGTTGGCCTCCGGCAAATATTCTTCTATCCCTTTGATAAATGCCGGCGACATGTCACAACTTGCATCTTTGATTTGATTTCTATCACCATTATGTTCTTCAAGCACCTGAACAAAATCTTTCACCGTCTTGTGATCTTTGCCTTCAGCGACATGAACCGTCTTCCCCTTAACCATGTCTACAAACAAAGAAATGTAATTGTGTCCTTTGCTCCTGCTGGTTTCATCCATACCGACAGCAGTAATATGGGAATAATCTTCAGACTCAAGGGCCTTATCAACATACTTTTCCAGAAGCCGCCATATCTTATTGTCAGATTCATTGATGATTTGGCAGACGGAATGCACCGGCATATGGGCACAAAGTTCAATGATTAAAGCTTCAAAAAGCAGGGTGATCCAGAATTCATTCCAGCCCAAGGCGGTGATATTAATTCCGTTTTGCCGTCGCCAAAATCAATCCTGGGGGTTCTACAATGAAGATAACATTCATGTTCAAAAAAATTCAAATGGCGCCAGGTCTTATCCAAAGTGTCTTTGACCTTATACTCTTCAGGGCTTTCTGATTTCCCAGATGGAAAGGTACTTCCAGGTTTAAAATCAATATAAATATCCAAACGTTTTGCATCTACATTAAATTCAACATTTTTTATAAACCAAGGGGTCTGAATTGCAAGGGCCGCTTCGAAGAGTTTGCTCTCAAACATAGTTATTATAGATCTCCAAACCAAGATTAAAAAAGGAATCGCTTCGCTCTGCCATATTATATTGGGTTTTTTAAGGCATGGGCAGAAAAGCTTGAATAATCATTTGTGATGAGGGGCAGCAGCAATAATGCCGTTGCCCAGTGTAGCATTATTCAACACTATCTGCATCTGATTATCCCTTGCCGAGTTCCTCCCCAGGATTGCTCGGCTCCGTTTCATCAGATGAACGGCTTTTATCACTTCCAAAAGTGAAATCAAACCCTGTTTTTGAAAATTTTCAAAAGACTGTTTCATGTGACTTTTCCTACATGTCAGTAATTTTACCCACACGAAATGGAAAAGAGGCAATAAAGTTTTGATGGTATGATCCAGCAAGGACATTTAAATGAATTTATTTTCAATAAAAATACCGATCGTATTGCTGATAATCATTATCCTGGGAACATTTCCCAGCATATACCTATACGCGAAAGGACCGCCAGATATTCATTATGTTTCATCATCCGGTCTCCTGTCTGTCCATGCCGATGGTGTTGCTTTGTCAGTATTGCTAAAAGAAATCAGTGACAAAGCGAACTGCAAAATTATATTTTCCGGGGACCAGGACATTATCATTACTGAAACATTTTCCAATTATCGTTTACAGCGGGGTGTAAAAAGACTGGCAAAAAATTATTCCATGGCTGTCATTTATCAGATTGATGATATGCCGGGCAGTATTAAAACACTGGAGAGAATAAAAGAAATCTGGCTGTTCGGAACTATAAAGGGCCGTGAATCAGAGAAAATGAATGTTATCACACCTCAAGGAATAAAAAAGTCAATTAAACGCCCATCAAAGGTTTCACCTCCTTTGCCTGGTAAAATGCCTCCAGACACGGAGGCTGAACAAAAAGATAGTCCGCCCATAAATAAGGCCTCTCGGTTTCAATTTGACGGTGAAAGTCTCAATAATCAGCCACCAAATGATGATGACGATGGGCCTCCAATATACGAGAACTGACTTTTATGAATGGTACATCAAATCTCGGAATGACTTTGATAAGATTTGGAGTGATGGGATGAGTTTTACTGTTTCTGATTAGCAGGGAACATTGAGAATTGGTTTTGTCCTTATGGTATAAAGTCATAGAATCCAATTTCAAGCAGGGTCAGAAAATGGCTTTGAGTTTATGATTATATTTTCCCATTATTCTCAGAATCTTTATTCAAATATATGAGCCAAAACTGCTGTCACAAGATAATCACTCACTATAAATTTTATAATATATTCATTTTAATTTGACAGATTTTGAAAAATATTTTTATTGGATTTGAATTGCTGGCAAGTTCCGGGTAGAAGCATCGGTTGCCCAACGCTCCCCCAGGTGAGTAATTTTCTCCTTTCCCGATGTTCTGGGCTTATCTTGACGGCAACCCCATGCAACCATCTCCAATATAGGACGAATTCAAGCATTATGCTTTTTTCATTAAGGGAAAGAATGATTTGGGAAATTAAAACTTTTTCTGCTATACTGTGCAAATTATATAGTATCTCTTGTCTTCTTTATTATAGGCTTCTATGTGTTTCGTATCTGTCTTTTGTTACTAAGGAGAAAAATTAATGAAAAGGAATCTCATCATTGTAATATTAATTCTATTTAGTGCAGTATCAGTATGGGGTTCAAATGATACAAAAAATAACGAATTTATAAAACAAGATATTACTGTAGAGGAACAAAAAAGGCGTTTCAGGCAAAACATTCCAACGATCGCCATAGGTTTTGTTGGTATCCCTTATAAATTTGGGGGAAATCCTCAACAATCAGAAGCTACTGACAATTCCCACCTGTTCTTTTCCATCTACTCTTTAGCGGCCCAAAAAGCCGGGCTGTCTTATAAAACTTATTTGTCCATGAAATATCTCTTACATAATTTAAGGAAAGTGAATGAAAATGATCTTAAAAACGGAGACCTAATCGTCCTTAACGATGACCATGCAGCTATGATTTACCAAGTTGAAAAGACAGGAAAAATTCATTTAATTTATTCATCGGAGAAAAGGCAACAAGTTTTATCATTCACCAGTGATCACCTTGTATTTCATGTTTACTGGTTGGAAAATCTTAAGGGCTTTTACAGATTGTCTGATACAATGCTCGCACCAGGTGATTAATAGTGTGATTCATTTGGTTATTCATTGTTAAATGTAGCTGAATATTTAATTTTTTTGTTATTCATTAAATTATATGACCCAGAACCATTGTCATAAGCCATTCTTCCAGATTAAAGTGTATATAAAAAACAGAGCTACACCTCATCTCAAAAGATTGATCCTTCTGAATATTCGCTAAAATCCAAAAAACACTAAAGGGCTATAAACAAGCCTTCTTTTGTTTTCTCTACTTTTTTATCTTTCTTCAAATGAAACATATTATTTGAGATCTGTTTGCCGGTAAAACCAGTTTGTTGCTGTAGATCTTTGGTGTTAATGCCATCTTTGTTCTTTTTGATAGTTTTGAGAATAGTGCCTTTCACCGATTTTTGTGGCTTGGACTTTCTGCCTTTTTTGGGCTTTGGGGTTGCTGATTTAATTGGTGGTTTTAGTTCGAGATCCCTCTTAGATTCAATATCCGGTGCGTTTTCAATTGTATAGTTAAATTTTTCAAACATACCAATCAGATCATTGATTTGCTTTGAAAGTTTCTTAAAGGGTGTCTGGAACAATTCAGCTGATTCTTTATCTAATTCTATGGTAAATGATATTTTCATCTCTCTTCCTCATAATTAGTGGATAAAAAATTAAGATAATACGCATAGAGGAAAAAGCAATATTATCTACGCTTCTGTAGTGTCAAACACCCTCTACCCTGGTGGACCTATGGCTTGTTTTAAAGGGCTTTCCTGCGAATAGATGGCAATAATCCACCAGTGAATTTATCGGGCTTATTTGGGGGTTGAGTCTCTTGGGAGAAACTCTATCTCCAATTATGGTTAATGAAAGCTTTGCCTGTTGGATTGTGACGATTTCCCATATACTTGAATGCAAATCTTTTGAAAACCAAATATTTTATCAGGCAACCTTTCTTTAAAAAATAGGATTTATATTTATTGACCAACCAGTTTAAATTTACTATGGATCGTAAGATATTAAAAATCCACGACAAAGCCAAACCTGTTGAGAAGCAGGGATGGAAAGCCACGGATACTATTTTGGGATACTTGCGATATAAAATAACTGCCGCTCTGTCTCTTTGTTTTCAGAAGGGGGATTTATGAAGCATTATTACCGGTTAATTTTGATTTTTTGCCTATTGACGAACTAATTCAGATTTACTAAGCAATCTAAAAAGCTAAGAATAGACAACAGAATCAAAAGGAGAAAACGCATGAAAAAAATTTTGCCCGTTTGCATCATTAATCTGTTTTTGATTTTCTTCTTCTTTATCAATTCAGGAGAAACAAGCAACAATCTTGCAGGAGAGTGGGAAGTGACTATTCAGGGGTATAGTAGATCATTATATTACTCAGATGTCATACTGAACTCAGATGGGAGCGGTTCATATGTCGAATATTTTGATGGTGTATACGATTGGTCTGGATCATGTTCCTGGACCTATAATAGTTCCACAAAATATTTACAGGGTAGCGCAGATGGAGATTGGGTATCGGGAACAATTTCTGGAACGGAAGCAGATTTTTACGTGCCAGGCGAATATGCGGGGTACAATGTTACATATCATTTTGTAAAGCAAAATAGTTTTGATACCCTTTGGTATCGGGATTACGATGGTGACAACTATGGAAATCCAAACAATTCAATAAATTCCAATTCTCAACCGTCAGGATATGTTTCAAATAATTCTGATTGTAATGACTATGACGCTAATATCCACCCTGGAGCCATAGAAACCAGAGGGGATAGTATTGATCAGGACTGTGATGGAAGTGATTTACCAAGCTTAAATACATACTACCGTGATTATGATAATGATGGTTATGGTGACCCAGGCAATTCAACCCAAGCCTCAACCCAACCATCTGGATACATATCTGACAATACAGATTGCAACGACAATGATCCAGATATTCATCCGGGAGCGATAGAAACATCGAACGCTATAGATGATAACTGTGATGGAATTTTGGACAATGTTGTCCCGGCTCCGGTCACACTGACATCCCCTTCAGATACAATCGACAGTACAGCCCCGGTGTTTACCTTTAATTCCAACACAGAATCGTCCTGGTACAAATTGTTTGTTTCGGATGATACCGGCAAAAGAATACATGGGGAATGGTACGATGCTGCTGATATCTGTACCGGTGATACCTGTTCTGTCACTCTTGAATCGATAACGGCAAGCGGCGGATATCAATGGTGGATTAAAAGCTGGAATGATTACGGCAGTGTCTGGAGTGATGGAATGAGTTTTGCCATACAAGGCGACGATACCCCGCCATCCAAGGTGACCCATACGTCACCCACAGGCACTATCCAAACATCAAATCCTACATTTACCTGGAACATAGATCCTGAATCAACCTGGTATAAACTGTGGGTGGGGTACAACAGCACAGATAAAATATTTGCCCAATGGTATGATACAGCGGATATCTGTTCTGGTGGGAGCTGTTCTGTTGTCATTGAAACAGAGTTACTGCCTGGTGATTATGAATGGTATGTCAAATCCTGGAACGATTATGGAAATGCTTGGAGTGATGGGATGAGTTTTACTGTTGCGGATTTGATAGATGATGCAACAGTTTTTGAGGATAACTTTGATGACCCAAGTTGGACCAATTCTCACTGGATGATTGATGATTTGGGCGACACTCCAGCCCAAGCCCCAGTCTGGGATTTTGTTCCTATAAATGATTCCTATTCTGGAGATTTGGGATATCGGGCGGATACATTAGACTACAGCCAGGAAAATAATATTGGCCCAACGGTAAGTTTTGCACTAAATGGGCAGGAATATGAAACACGTAATCTAAGTGCCAGCACACTGATTCAGTTTGCTCCACCTGATGTTAATCCATATAGCAGTGCAGTCAGTGGTGGGATATTTCTCGCTATTGACCCGGAGAATGCTTATTTTATCTCTCTGCAAGTTGATTACGAACCATCAGCGATTGAATTTGATTTTGGTTTCTCAGAATTTATTTCGAGAACAAATACCTACCTGATAAGAACAGATTTAACAGGGCGAATGGATTACGGTATTATTTATAGCTTAAGTGTCCACATCAATTCTGATGGTTTTTTTGATATTTTATTGACAAATTATGAAACCGGTGAGGAGTTAGTTAATATTATTAATTTCGAACCAAATACACACCTTGATAGAGTTTCTGCTGGGTTATTGCTTGAAGGCAAAGCAATTTTCAATAACTTTTCTTTAACAGGTATTCCTGCCTCAGTAGATGCATCGGACTAAGATAGTCGTTGTTCATTATAAAATAGGTAGGGTCAAAAAGGCGCTACCTATTTTTATACATCTCATTGAATATTCTTAAATTTAAATTCAGCTATATGAGCGAAGAATATAACTGTCTTCTATTCTTCAAATTCAACGATATAATATATAGATCACATTTTAGCAGATTCTTGGAAAATAATTTCCGGGGCCTGAACCAAAATCCTGTTACTCTCCAACAAAGTGTAATTTTACTTATTTCATTTTTGTATGTTGAGTTGAATCAGCAATCCTGAATTAATTTAATAGTGCTTATCATAAATATTACATAAATATCACATTGTGGTATTTATGTAATAGGATGTAGTATTTTTTTTCACAAATTACAAATATTCAAATTATCTTTAGCTTGCTATTCTGAAATCTCTGTATGCTTTAAAACTATTTATAATACAAATAGTTGTCCATTTTAAATACTTCCGAATAAATAAACACCACAATGTGGCATAGGTTATGCATTCGGTTTGTTCATGTTCAAGTTATATTACGCAAATACAATTTGAATAATTACATGACATGAAAATATTATGAGTGATATTTTTTTTTACGATCGTTTTAACTAATAAAGGAGTTACAGATGAAAAAATTCATATTGATTGTTGCATCAGTGCTATTGTTAAGCGGTTCAGCGAAAGCCTCTACTATGTGGGCAACAGATGTTAGCTTCTTCCAAGGTGGCACCAATTATGGCGTTGACCCATCAAGAAGCGCATTGAGTAATGCCTTGGGGGCACCAGATGATTTATTCCTAAGCCTTGGTCTTGGTGGGATTGCTGTATTTGATTTTGGGACTCTCTTTGATGGCTCTGCCGTTGTTGTAGAGACAACCTATGGAAATCGTGCGAACTATGAAGAAAACCTCGAAGTGTATGTTAGTGCCAATACATTTGACCCATACCAATCAACATGGGAATTCGCAGGAAGCATTAGCAACCTGCTTGAGTCTAACACCCTTGATTTGAGTGGTTTAGTACACAATCCCTTTAGATATTTAGGAGTATGGGATAAATCACCTATTGTAACTGGAAGAGATGGTTTCGATATAAATGCTGTGGGTGTAAACCCAGTTCCAGAGCCGGCCACAATGATGCTATTTGGCATCGGCCTTCTCGGCCTTGCGGGTGTAAGCAGAAGAAAACAATAAATGCAGGCGAATGAAAACCCTGTATGGGACAACGACGGTAGACGTTTAGGAAGTGATAGAAGGGTGTTCACGTATTCCGAATATTCCCCAGAAAGACGATCTGATACTGATCGACTTACCAAATTGAGATAGTCATTAGTCACACAAAAAGAATGGGCAGGGTCTGTAAAAGGACTCTGCCTTTTTTTGTTGTAGGCACTAAATATTATAAACTAAATCTTATCAAACTGCATACTCAGATTACATTATATAAGCCATGGACAGTATTTAAAATACATTCTTCCAGAATGTTTTTTATAATATAGCAACTTGATTGAAAGTTTCCCGGGGCAGGCAGGGGTGAAGGTGAGGCTTGGGGCGGGTTTTAATCGATGCGGAGCCAGGATGGCGGGAGCGTCGATTTCACCTCTTGACCGGACACGGACGTCCGGGAAAGTTTAGCCCAAAGATTCACCTTTGCTTCTGCCGGTGCACCCCTGCCGTATCTGCGTATTTAAATCCGCCTGCCATCATGGTTTGTCTGTTTAAACCTTGACACAATTGGAAAAAGATACTATTTTGCCTTGAATTAATCAATGCGGAGAGGTGACCGAGCGGCTGAAGGTGCACGCCTGGAAAGCGTGTGTACTCTAACCGGGTACCGAGGGTTCGAATCCCTCCTTCTCCGCCACTGATAGACGATCACACCGGATACCATGTCATACCAAGTATTAGCACTCAAATACAGACCCCGGACATTTGATGAAGTTGTGGGACAAGGCCATGTCACCACTACCCTTACCAATGCCATTGCTTCGGACCGGGTTGCCCATGCCATTCTCTTCACAGGCCCCAGAGGCACGGGAAAAACAACCATTGCAAGGATTCTTGCCAAGGCAATGAATTGTACGACAGGGCCGACTCCCACGCCCTGCAACGCATGTAAAATCTGTACGGCCATCACACAGGGGCATTGCGCCGACGTGTTTGAAATCGACGGGGCCTCCAACAACAGTGTGGACCAGATAAGGGATTTACGGGAGAACGTCACCTATATGCCTTCATCTGCCACATACAAGATCTATATTATTGATGAAGTCCATATGCTGTCCACGGCCGCATTCAATGCCCTGCTCAAGACCCTTGAAGAACCGCCCGACCATGTGATGTTCATCTTTGCCACCACTGAAGTCCACAAGATTCCGGCCACCATCCTGTCCCGGTGCCAGCGCCATGATCTCGGGAGGATATCCCTGTCATCAATTTCAGATCATCTGCAGGATCTTTGCACCAGGGAGGAATTTCAGGTTGAACAGCAGAGCCTTGACCTGATTGCCCGGGAAGCAGACGGCTCCATCCGGGATGCCCTGAGCCTCCTTGACAGGGTATTGTCTGCCGGCACTGCCGGAAAAATAGCCCATCAAAGCGTGCTGGACGGCCTGGGCATTCTTGACCGGCAACTTCTCCACGATATCTCCGGGGCCATCTTTGAGCGCAACGGTGCCCGGCTCATTGACATCATCGAACAGGTCAACAGCTCCGGCATTGACCTGAAAAAATATTATTCCGATCTTATCCTTCATTTCAGGAATTTGAATGTGATCAAAATCTGCGGCCAAGACAGCCGGGTTGCCAATATCACAGACACGGAAAAAGAGCAGATTTTTCAGACGGTCTCAGGTCTTTCACCCGGATTTATCCACGCCATTTTACAGACCCTTCTGGACCAGGAGTCCCTTGTAAAATACTCGTCTCACACCAAAACTGCCGTGGAGATGGTGTTGCTCAAGCTGGTTCACATAAACCCAGGTGCCCAGATCGATGACATTATCAGTCGGCTGGATCTGCTGGTGCGCCATATTGATTCCGGTCTGCCGGATGCCACCCCGCAGGATTCCAGCGACAATTACACGCCGGTACAGGCCCTGCCGTCAGATGACACAGTAAGAGAGGAGATGCCGGCTCCGCCGGTTCCAAAAACAGTGGGGTCCCAAGGACCGGCACCTGCCATGGGCCTGGACCAGGACCGGAACAATGACCAGGACAAAGACCGGTGCCAGGACAGAAACCAGGAACTGCACCCAAACAGGGACAGTGAACCGGCCCGGGAAAAGCCCACATGGCAGGGATTTTTAAACCGAATCGAACAGAGTCTTCCCTTTATGTTTGCCCTTCTCTCAAAGGGTAAGGCAAAGGAAATTTCTCCCCAGGAGATCCTGGTTGAGTTAAACGCGTGTTCTTCTTTTGATGAACAGAGACTTGATAGTAAGCAACAGGAACTGCAGACCATGTGCCGGGAATTTTTAGGAAAAGAGCTGAATATCCAGGTTCTTTCCCAGAAAAACACGATACCCCAAACCAATAAGAAGAAAAAAGAAAGACAGGCCAGGCAAACCGCCTTGAACCATCCCCTTGTGCTTGAAGCCAAAAAAATATTTGACGGCGAAATAATCAATCAATAAAAGAATAGACAGGAGTATGAACCCATGCAAAATATGAATTCCATGATGAAACAGGCCCAGAAACTTCAGAAAAAAATGCTGAAAACCCAGCAGGAACTGGCGACAAAAACGGTGGAAGCTTCTGCCGGCGGCGGTATGGTCAGGGTCATTGCCAATGGGGGCCAGAAGATCGAATCCATTGTTCTGGAAAAAGAGGTGGTTGACCCTGAAGACATTGAAATGCTCCAGGACCTGGTACTGGCCGCCGTGAATGATGCCCTGAACAAAGCCCAGGAAATGGTGTCCTCTGAAATGAACAAGCTGACCGGGGGACTGAATATTCCCGGTCTTTAAAAACGATGAGCCTTTATCCGGAACCTATTTTAAAACTCATCCACAGTCTGTCAAAACTCCCGGGTGTGGGAAAAAAAACGGCGGAACGGTTTGCGCTTCACATCCTCCATGCCCCGAACCATGAGGCCGCAACTCTTGCGGCCGACATCATTGAATTAAAAGCCGGCATCCGGCTCTGCTCGGTCTGCTTTTCATTCACGGACAGGGAAAAATGCCGGATTTGTGATGACCCGTTAAGGGACAGCGCCATAATTTGCGTGGTGGAAAACCCCACGGATATGGCGGCCATAGAAAAATCCCACGCCTTTTTGGGAACCTACCACATTTTGGGAGGGGCACTGTCCCCCATGGACGGCATCGGACCCGGCGACCTCCGGATTCAGGAGTTGTTTAAACGGGCCGACCCCAGCCAGGTGCGGGAGATTATTCTGGCCACCAAAACCAATGTTGAAGGCGAGGCAACCGCATCCTATATCCTTGAACATTTAAAAACCTCAACTATCAAGATCACCCGGATTGCCTCAGGCATCCCCATGGGGGGGGACCTTCAATATGTTGATCCTCTGACCATGCAAAAGGCCATGGAAAAAAGATATGGATTCTAAAACCAACACCTGGGAGGATATTTTTGAATGCAAGCTCTGCGGGGAATGCTGCAGGGGCTTTGGCGGCACCTATGTTACACCCCAAGATATCATAAACATCTCATCCCATATCAAGTTTGATCCGGATCAATTTATTGAACACTATTGCGATAAATCCGGCTCAAGACATGTGCTGACCCGGGGCACGGACGGCTGCTGCATCTTCTTTAATAAGGAGGAGCAGTGTACCATCCATCCGGTAAAACCTTATATGTGCAAGGCCTGGCCCTTTATTCAGGCGGTTATCTCTTATCCTGAAAACTGGAATGCCATGGCAAACTCCTGCCCGGGCATGAAAAAAGATATCCCTGACAAGGATCTTGTCAGAATCGTCACCACTGAAAAAAACCGTTTGAATAAAGAGATGCTGGATAAAGAAACCCCGGACAAAGAAATCCCGGACACATCAGTTCTGAAAGGATAATATAGGGACCGTCTCACCCATCGGGGTGCTGCCGGCAGGCAGGTTATATGATTCAGTGGTCGGCCAACAGGCGCTTGAATTTGATACCGATCCCCTTTTCTTGAAACCTGACAATTTCTCCCAAAATCTGGTATTGTTTCCCACCGCCGGGCATGAGAAATTTTAAAGTGATTTGTTCACCCACATTAAATGACTGGGGAGCTTCAACAAACATACCGCCGCGGCTGATATCCCTGATAAAACACTTGTAGGAGGCCCGGGTCTTTTCAGAATGAATCAAAACTTTCCATGGCCGTTTCAGATACTGCCTGGCATGCCCTCTTGACCTTGAACTGCCAATAGCATCCAGCTTTTCCAGAAGGTCCCGCTGTTGTTCAGCCGGCATTTCCAGGATAATATTCAGCAATCGGGAGGTGACGTCTATTTCGTCATGATGAGTCTTTTCCCATGCCGTCATATCGATCTGCCGTATCATTATAGTGTCCGCATATTGTCTACCTATTTTCCCACACCCATATCGGCAAACTGCCGGGCAATACTGTCTCTTTCATAGACGATTTCAACCCGCCGGTTCAGGGCCCGTCCCCTTGCATTGTCATTGGTGGCCACGGGATGATAATGGGCATATCCTTCCGCCGAGATATACTGGGGGGGAACCCCGTTCTGGACCAGGAGCCGCACCACCGTTGATGCCCTGGCGCTTGAAAGCTCCCAGTTTGAGGGGAACATGGTGGATGCAATGGGAGAACTGTCGGTATGGCCTTTTATTTTAACGTGGTATGCCAGCTTGGAAAGGACGACGGCAACTTTTTTCAGGATATCCACCCCCTTGTCTGAAAGCCTTGTCCCGCCCTGGGCAAACAACAGCAGATCGGACATGGTAATCACGACCCCGTCTTCGGTCTTGGTGACGCTCACCTCCCCGCCAAGTTTGTTGAACAGCACCAGCTCCCGGACTTCACTGACGATCTCTTCCATCTCTTTTTCAATCATGGCCCCGAGCTCGTCTATCTGCTGGTTTTCCGACGGAGGTTCGGACGGCACCGCGTGCATGGTAAGGCCCTCCCTAGTGCCGGACTCGGGAACGGCCTGGGCCCCCAGGGCGCTTCTCAGGGACTGGACCAGTTCCTTATAGGTTTCCTGCTGGGTGGTGCTCATGGCAAAAAGCAGAACAAAAAAACACATGAGCAGGGTCACCAGGTCGGCAAAGGTCGCCATCCATGCCGGTGCACCCCCTCCCTCTTCTTTCTTGTCCTCTTCCGGTGGAGCGGAAAGGGCTATTTCGTCTTCAGCTTCTGCAGAAGCGCCTTCATCAGCCATTTTTATTGTCTCTTTTTATTCTTTTGCATCTTTGCCTGCTCGTTTGTCGCCCATATAGATGTTGAGCTTGTCTTCCATGAGTTTGGGGTGCTCCCCTTCCCTTATGGAAATAATACCTTCAAAAATAATATTCATATTGGTAATTTCCTCTTCGTTCCGGCCGGTCAGCTTGTCTCCCATGGGGATAAAAAACAGATTGGCCAGGACGGCTCCGTAAAAGGTGGTGATCATTGCCACCGCCATTTTCGGACCAATGGACGAGGGGTCGTCAAGGTTGGCCAGCATCTGCACCAGTCCGATCAATGTCCCGATCATTCCAAAGGCCGGGGCATAGGCCCCCATGCACCCGAAGATATTGGCACCCACATCCAGATTCTTTTTGGTGAGGGCCATTTTTTTCTGCATAATGGCGGCAATATCTGCGGTTTTAACCCCGTCCACCGTCATCTGGAGAGCCTGGGCAAGGTAAGGATCACTGGTGCCCTGGATATCCCCCTCAATGGACAAAAGCCCCCCCTTTCTGGCCTTATTGGAAATTTCAACCAGGTTGGCGATAATTTCTTCCGGGGCCTGAATCTTAAAAATAAAAATCTTCATGGAGGTTTTGAATATGCTTAAGAAATCTGAAAGCGGAAACGCCACCATTGAGGCCGCCAAAGTTCCCCCCATGACGATGAGGATGGAAGGAATATTGACAAACATCATGATGCTGCCGCCGAGCAGTATGGTTCCAAGAACAAACCCCATACCGGAAACAACGCCGATAATCGAAGATATATCCATTTTCTAGGCCCTTATGTAAACAGTGTCATCAACAGGATACTCCCTGTTATATTTTTTGATCTTATCAATCGCATCCGTTGTAAGCAAGGTATTCACGGAAAAAAGCTTGGTGCCTGTACAGGTAAAAAGCGCCGTTCCAAGCTTCATTCCAGGTTCAAGCTGATGAATGCCCACCCCCTTTACCCGGTAATCGTCGGACCCCATATGCAGGACCGCGTATTTTTCCAGGCAGGCAACAATATTCGGATCAAGCCGTGTGCCTGAGAATGCCTCCAGTTTTTCCAGAAATATGTCCAAAGATGACACATCGGGTTCATCCTTTAGCGTGTCAAACACATCCGCACCGGCCAGTATTCTTGACGGCAGAGGGATATATCTCCGTTTTAAACCCTGGGGGCTTCCACTCCCATCTGAATTTTCATTCATGCCCCGGATAATGTCCGCACTCGCATCAAACCGGGTACAATTTGACAGGAGATCGGCACCCTTGACCGGATACTGAACAAACAAATCTTTTTCATAACCACTTTGCCCGTCTTTCCGCGTCTGCAATGTCTTTTCCGGAATCAAAAGCAGCCCGGCCTCGTGCAACATAGCAGCTTTTTCAAGATCCTCCAACTTTTTTTCATCCAGTTTCAATTGCCTGCCCACAAACCGGCAGATGTGGGCCACCCGTTCACCATGCCCCCTGTTGGTTTCAATCCGAGTCTTGATCAAATGAGACAGCAGGTCTAAAAATCCTTCCATATTGTCTGCAAGGATTTTTCCCACCTCTTGTTTCTCTTTTTTTAATCGCTTACGTTCCAAGGTCATTTGGTTGATTTGTTTTAATGCATTGTTGAGGGTGGTGCGTTCTTCATAGAGATCTGCCTTTGTCGTCTGCAACTGGATTTTAAATTTATCCAGGTACCCAAGACTTTTTTCCACCTTTACATCCCGGGCAAGGATCTCCTGGTTTAAATGCTTCACCTGAAGATAAGGCCTGTATTTTTGCCTGACTTCCCAGATGGAAAAGGGGGAAATTAAAAACTCATCCACCCCCAGCCCCATAAATGCCTCACGCGTTTGAGAATCAGGCAGTTTCGGCATGACCAGAAAAATGGTGGGTCTTACCTTAAAATTAAACGTCAGGAGTTTGTTGATATGGGTTTCAACAATGTTGACGGTCATGGGTTCCGATTCGATGAGGATCAGATCCGGCTGTTTTAAGGGGGTCTTGCCGGATAGGTCAACTGGGCCGGCCGAATCAGCCGGGGTTGAAAAACCCTCACATTCCTGAATTAGAAAGCCGTTTGACTTTGAAAATCCCGATACCTGTTCACGGATTCCGGAACCGTGGACAACTAGTAAGGAAATGAGTTCTTTATCCATAGGAGCCTTAAGGATTGCGATCCATTTCGCTATTCAGCGTAATCATTCATCCACCACTCATCCCATCGGGTTTCCATGATACTCTGGGCCATCTGCCGGCCCAAGTCGGTTTCCAGTCGTTTGAGTACAACCGGGAGCCAGATTTCAGGGCCTTTGGCGCCGATGTCATCCATTTTTTTCAATTCAAGGATAAAAGACAATTGATCCGCATCATAGGCCAGTTTTGCCTCTTTGGTCTGCCGGGCATTAAACTCATCCAAAAGATTTTTAATATCCTTACCAAAAGAAAGATGCTTTATCAAATGGGAAATGGCTTTGTCTTCATCAACCATTGAATATTTTTTTTCCACATAATTCAAATCCCCGGTCCTTGCCTCGGCAATGTCGTGAACCAATGCCATGGTCACCAGTTTTTCCCGATTAATTTCCGGGTCCATTCCGGCCATGGCAAAGCATATAAAGGCTGTCATGAAACTGTGTTCGGCAATACTTTCCCGACCCGACCCCAGAAACGCATACCCTGATCGACGGATATCCTTTAAGATTCGTGCCTCAAACAACAGGTTTGCAATGGCTTTCATATCCGCTCCAATCCAATAATATTCTCCAAACAATTCTCATTTTGGTTTCACTCGATTATCAATTTATTCTTATCTTGATATTCACCAGCTGCTAATTTCCAAAGTGAGAATTGCTGATATTCGCAACAATTCTTGACTTTTTATAGAACACTAGTTTAAATAAAGTCAAGATTTGGCGATCCAATCACCGCAAATTAGGAGGAAAACATGCAAAACCATAAAACAAAAATAGCAGCTTTTATCATTATCCTTTGTGGGCTTGCATTCTGTTCAGTGGGGTTTGCTCAAGACAATATCGAGTTTATTCCGGGAGAGGATTCGGGATTCTACTATACCATACAAAAAGGAGACACCCTGTGGGATCTGTCTAAAAAATTTTATGATTCCCAGTGGGACTGGCCCGGGCTCTGGGAGATGAACGATAAAATCAAGAACCCCCATTTGATCTATCCGGGCAGACGGATACAAATCTTTTTAAAGGAAAAAGCCGCCCTCCCACCAAAGATTGTGGAAGTCCAGAAAGTTGCAAAACCACCCAAGGCTCCCGTCAAAATTGAACCCTCATTTTCATTTTCCGAAATGGACCGGGTCGGATTTATCCGGCAGACGGCAGAGCCGTCCCTGGGAACCGTCATCAAGGAAAAAGAGGGGAACCTTATGATGGCAAACAATGATATCATCTATATCAAACCTGCGGGAAACGGCAGTCTGATTCCGGGCAGAACCTACCAGATATTTTCCACAAGCCCTGTCAAAGAAACGATTAACGGTCGGACTCTCACCGGGGTAAAACACCTGATAAAAGCACAGGTCAAGATCCTGGAACATCGGGTCACCTATGCCACCGGGCAAATATCCCATGCAACCCGGGACGTGAACAAAGATGACCTGGTCATGGCCTACTATAAACGGGAGTCTGTTCTAAATGTTGACGAAACGCCGGCCCCCATTGATGCCGGGCTTATCTGTTCCGAAGACAATACCGTCATGATCAATGACTTCAGGATCGCCTTTATCAATGCCGGCAGGGACAAGGTCAAACCCGGCCAGATTTACACGGTGAAAAGAAAAAATGCACTTAAAGACCATACGCTCTGGTCGCCCAAGAAAAAAGCTTCGATTGAGCTTGATGATCTGAAATCCGGCAAATTGATCGTGCTGCATACCGAGGATATTGCATCAACCGTCATGATCCTGTCTTCAAAGTATGCCATTCACCCGGATGATATGGTCAATTAAAATTTAGGACTGATCCCAGGTGACTCTCAGCACCTCCTGGTATGTGGTGTGGCCTGCCAGCATTTTTTTAATGCCGTTTTGACGTAACAGGACCATGCCCTCTTCCACGGCCTTCTGCCTCAGGGTTTCCAGGCTTGCATCCGAGGTGGTGAGCTGTTTGAGGGCTTCAGTGTACGGCATGATTTCATAGAGCCCGGTGCGCCCGCTGTAACCGGTATTCCTGCATTTCACACACCCTTTCCCGTGCTTGAGCCGGACTGTCCCTTTGATTTGGATTTTTAGACCCAGGTCTGAAAGTTCCCCTGCATCCATTTCAAATTCCTGGGCACAATGGGGGCAGACCTTTCTCACCAGGCGCTGGGCCACAATCCCGATCAATGAGGAGTGAATCAGATACGGGGGGATGCCCAGATCCAGGAGCCTGAAAACAGTGGATACCGCATCATTGGTATGGAGGGTTGAGAGGACAAGATGACCTGTCAATGCCGCCTGGACCGCAGCCTGGGCTGTTTCAAGATCCCTGATCTCCCCCACCATGATGATGTCCGGATCCTGGCGGAGGATGTTTCTCAGGACCGCACCAAAGGTCACATCAATGGCCGGCTGCACCGCAATCTGGTTGAACTCCTCGTGGATCATCTCAATGGGATCTTCAATGGTGGTGATATTGACTTCGGGTGAGGACATCATCCTCAGGCTGGAATAGAGGGTGGTGGACTTTCCCGACCCTGTGGGACCGGTTACCAGAACAATGCCGAAGGGCATGGCAATGAGCTTTTTATACCGCTCAAAATCGTCCGGAAAAAAACCCAGCATTTCCAGGTCCTGGAAAAGGACATCCGGGTCCATGATTCTGAGCACCACTTTCTCGCCAAATGCCACGGGAATGGTGGAGACCCTGATTTCCACCTCGGTCTTGTCCCGCTCCATTTTAATCCGGCCGTCCTGGGGCCGTCTCTTTTCCGCCATATCCAGCCTTGAAAGGGTTTTAATCCGGCTGACCACGGCATTGTGAAGCTTTTTGGGAAGCTTGTACACGGTATTGAGCACCCCGTCGATCCTCATGCGAATCAGGCAGATATCCCGTTTGGGCTCAATATGGATATCACTGGCCTTCTGATCAAAGGAATAGGAAAACAGGTGATTTACGGCATTGACAATGTGCTGATCCGTTGACGGCAGGTCATCAAAGGATTTTACACTGACAAACTGCTCCAGGTTGCCGATATCAATCCCCTTTGTGGAAAAAAGATCTTCAGCCGCGGAAATGGAATACCTGAACCCGAAAAATTCATTGATCAATTTTTCAATATCCGACTTGGAGCTGACCACTGTCCTGACCTTGAGCTTTGACACCCTTTCGACATCATTGATAACTTCATCGTTAAACGGATCAGGGGTGGCCACCACCAGCTTGCCTTCCTCAATCATCAGGGGAAGCAACAGGTGCTTTGCCGCAAATGATTTGGATATGGTCCCGGTGACCAGGTTGAGTTCAAGCTTCAAGGGATCAATTTTTTTATAGGGCAATTTCCATGCCCGGGCCAGGGTAGCGTATATCAAATCCTCGTCAATTATTTTTCCAGGCTCGTCCGTTCTCTGAATTTTCAGGTACAGGATCACGTCGATAAAGGAAATCAAGTCGGCCTGCTGCTCCTGGGACACCCTCTTGTCGGCTTTTTCCGACCTCTGTTTGAGCAGAATCTGTCTCACCCGCTTTTCTTTTTTCAAAACCTCCCGGGCCTGCTCTTTTGAGATCAATTTGGCGACCATGAGGACTTTACAGATACTTTGCGGGGCAAACCGCCTGTCTGGTTGAAGCTGCATAAAAAACACCCGTTCTGATCCGGTCAGATTAAAATATAGATTAAAATCAATTTTTCTATTTATAATTGATGGGGGCTGAAATTGTAAAGCACTAAGAATTTTTTCATTCCGGCAGCACGAACATTTTCTTGACAAGAGTCAAAAAGGGGTGCATATTCCAAGATAAAACACTAATGGTTAAACCATTCTAAGGAATAAATTAGGAGTCGATCATGCTCAATAAAATCATCAGTCATGCCCTTCCCTATTTCCCCCAGCGATTCATCTGGCAATTTTCAAAGGCCTATATCGCCGGGCAGAACACCCAGGATGCTATTGAAGCATCCAGAGCCCTGAACCGGGAAAAAATAATGGTCACCCTGGACATCCTGGGAGAATTCATTGAAAACATGGACCAGGCCCTGGAGAACAGGGATGAATACCTGGACCTGATCACTGCGGTTCAAGATACGGATGTGATCGGCAACTACTCCCTGAAACCCACCATGTTCGGCCTTTTGCTGGACAAGGAAACCTGCTTCACCCACATCCGGGACCTGGTTGCAAAAGCGGCGTCCCATGAAAGTTTCATCCGGATTGACATGGAAAACTCTCCATGTGTGGATGATTCCATAGACATTTTCAGGCGGCTTAAAAAAGAATTCCCCAAAAATGTGGGACTCGTTCTCCAGGCCTATCTGAAACGGACCCGGTCCGACATTGAAGCCATGCTGGATTTAAGGTCTGATGATGCGAATTTGAATTTCAGGCTCTGCAAGGGAATTTATGTAGAATCTCCGTCCATAGCCTTTAAGTCCTACGAAGAAATCAACGCCCATTACCTGGAAGATCTTGAATTCATGTTCCAAAATAAAATTTTCCCGGCCATTGCCACCCATGACAAGCCCCTGGTTCAGGGGGCATTAAAGCTCATTGACAGGTATAATGTACCCAAATCCGGATATGAGTTTCAAATGCTCTACGGGGTCACCCCCAAACAGCGCCAAGCCCTTGTGGAAGCGGGCCACCCGGTGAGGGTTTACGTGCCTTTCGGAGAACACTGGTTTGGGTATTCCACCCGGCGGTTAAAGGAAAATCCGGCCATGGTCAGCCATATCCTCAAGGCCATGCTGGGCAGAGAATAACTTGACTTTTATCCCTTTGTCTGGGCAAATACGGAAATTATTTTTATGAAAGGAAAGATGATTGACGTATTTCAAGTTACTGCTCACGGCAGTTTTCTGGGGGGGAACCTTTATTGCGGGAAAATTGATCTCCCACACGGTTGACCCTTACTCCGCTGCATTCTTAAGATTTTTCATTGCCTCTTTTTTTCTTGTCTTTTTGACCGTCAGGATTGAAGGGCGTCTGCCGAAACTGCCCATGAGCAAGGTATTTATTGTATTTTTACTGGGGTTTTTCGGTATTTTTTCCTATAACCTCTGTTTTTTTTCCGGCTTGAAGTATATCCAGGCCAACCAGGCCTCCCTCATCATTGCGGGC
Organism: uncultured Desulfobacula sp.; assembly: GCA_963674905.2. Lineage (GTDB taxonomy): Bacteria > Desulfobacterota > Desulfobacteria > Desulfobacterales > Desulfobacteraceae > Desulfobacula. The sequence continues at coordinate 154,837 of CAXXXR010000002.1, forward strand.
AATCCGATTTTCATCAGCCTGTGTTCGGTTCTCATTTTCAAAGAAAAACTGACAATTTTAAAGACCATCGGACTCTTCCTGTCCGTTACCGGGGCCCTGATCGTTATTTCCAACGGGGACCTTATGGCCCTGTTCACCCTGGGACTTGGCCGGGGGGAGCTGCTCATCTTCGGGTGCATGGTCAGTTGGGTGGCCTATTCCATCCTGGGGAAAAAAGCCATGAATAACCTGTCCCCCATTGCCTCGGTGTGCTACTCGTCCATTGCCGGAACCCTGCTCCTGCTTTTCCCGGCCCTGTTCAAAGGGGCTCTGCTGAATATCACCACCTATCACCTGCTGGAGTGGACCAGTCTTTTTTATCTGGGATTTTTCGGCACCGTGCTGGGCTTTTTCTGGTATTATGAGGGCATCAAGGCCCTGGGGCCCATGAAGGCCGGGATCTTTATAAACTTTGTCCCCATCTCCGCCATTGTACTCTCGTTTTTCATTTTAAAGGAACCCATCACCCTGTCATTGTTGATCGGGGCCGTATTTGTCATTGCCGGCGTAACCCTTACCAACAGGGCCGGCCAAAAAGCTTAAGGAGAATTATCTTGTTTACATCCGCCATTGTCAAAACACCCTGCAGGAATATGGTGAAGGGCATCAGCTCAGCCGATCTGGGCAAACCGGATTACGATCTTGCCCTGCAGCAGCATGAAAATTATATCCAGGCCCTGGAGCTTTGCGGGCTTAAGGTGAGCGTCCTTGAACCAAATGAAGATTTTCCGGATTCAACTTTTGTTGAGGATGTCTGTCTGATGACGCCCGGCTGTGCCGTCATCACCCGTCCGGGTGCATCCACAAGGCGGGATGAAATTGTCCATATTGAACCAGTGGTCACGGCCCTTGGCCGGCCCGTGGAGCGAATTCAGGCCCCGGGAACCCTGGATGCCGGAGACATTATGATGGTGGGGGGTCATTATTATGCCGGGCTGTCCGACCGGACCAATCCAGAAGGGGCGTCCCAGCTCAAGCAGATACTTGAAAAATACAATCTTTCCTCCTCAACCATCCGGCTTGAAGAGGTGCTTCATCTGAAAACCGGGATCTCATACCTTGAAAACAACAACCTGCTGGCTTTTGGAGAATTTTTAACCAAACCCGAACTAAAAGACTTTCATATACTGAAGGTCAATGAAGATGAATCCTATGCTGCCAACTCGGTGTGGATCAACGGAAAGGTCCTGGTCCCGGCAGGTTTTCCAACAACGGCAAGGCTCATAGCCTCTGCCGGTTACGAGATTGTTGAGGTGGATGTGTCTGAGTTTCAGAAGCTTGACGGCGGCCTGAGCTGCCTCTCCTTAAGATTCTGAGAAAGTTCTAATATGAAATTTTAAAGACGCCGTTATAAAACAAAAATGCCGGGATGATAGAACACACTCCCGGCATTTAATTTTTGATTCTAACGATATCTGAGCGGTTAGTCTTCTTCCACTGTAATAGCGTCTTCTTCACATACTTCCACGCAGCTTTCGCAGCCCATGCATTCTTCTGCATTTACGGGAACGGATTTATTATCCTGCATTTCAAATACTTCTACGGGACATACGTCTACACATTCTTCACAACCCACACATTTTGACTCATCAACAACTGGATTAAATGCCATTTTAATAGCCTCCTTAAAAAATTAACATTATTATATTATAAATTCATTCTTTAAATATAATTCTGTATAAAAAACGCATTTATAACATGTAAATAATTTAAATCAAGTTTTTTATCACTTTAATTTGATCAAACAGACAGGGACCTGTTTGCCGGTCAGATTAAAGATCCGGTTAATATTATCCCCGGAAAAAAGACTCATCTTAATCTGCCCGAAACGTTCACACGTGTCGGTTACCTCGGGCAAATCATTTTCCAGGTTGCCATGTCCTTGAATCGCAGTCATCAAACCCTCGTAAAAGTGATGCTGCCATTCACTTTGATTTTCACATTCATTTTCATGCACTTTTATCCCATCGATGTCAAGGGCATTTACAATATCTGTGCAATTTGACTCAAGATAGTCGAAAACCGCCGGGCTTGTGGTGACAAAGACCGGAAGCTCCCCCTGGTTTTTGAATCCCCCTTTTACGGCAATGCACCTTGACCAGGCAAAAATCCGCTCGTGGGTCATCATTTCTCCAAAATCCCTTGATTCCGCCGGGATACCCTCTTTCTCTTCACGGCCAGGCAGATCCAGTCCCCGCAGGGTGAGCAAGAGGTTGTCACGACTCTTATCCAGTCGTTTCAACTCCAGATCAATGCTTTCATTCTGCTCATCACACAGGTGGGCCATCTTCAGAAACAAAAGATCCCGCTCCAGGGACGCGTTTGGTTCCAGAGCAGGGGACTTGCCCCCTTTAATCTGTGATTTAATGGCTGTCACCGCAGTATCACTGGTAAAATAGGGATTATCCTTGAGCAGTGCCCTGAGATTAACCTCATTGCCCCGGTGAATCCGGGCCCATTCCAGATATTGTCGGGCTTTTTGATCCACGACATTCGGCTCCCGGGGTGACAAAAAAATGGGGGAAATTTTCCCCTGGTCCAGCAGTTTTTGCAGTCCTGGCTGATCCCTAAAATCAGATGTACCCGGAAAACAGGCAAAAGACCCAAAAAAGGCAAGCAGCGTGTCCAGGTGATGCCGGGTCAAGTGGGTAAAGGGGAGAAATAAAACCGGAGGAGATAAAACTGAACGTGTCATAGGCCACCCTTTTTGTCATGGATAGTGATGCCCAACTCAATTAACCGGTCCCGAATTTGATCGGCCAGATCAAAATTCTCCTGTTCTCTGGCCCGGTCCCGTTCCTCTATGAGTTCCCGGACTTCAGGGGTATGGGCTGTCTGTTCATCAAAATTAAAAATCTTAAGGATTAAATCAATGTCTTTAAAGAACTTCACCAGTTTTTGGCCGGCCTCGGGGTTAATTTTATTTTGACAGATGAGCCGGTTAATGGTTTTAACATTGGCCAGCAATGACGAGATCACACCGGAAATTTTTAAATCATCCCCCATGAAGCGATGGAAAGCCGACTTCATATCATAGATCAATTGATCGATTTCCCTGTAGGAATTCTCACCCTTGACCGCCCCCAGAGTTTGAATACACCGGTTAATCTTATCCAGGGTATACCGGGCCTGGGTCAGGGCCTGTTCCGACAGGAGCAGGGTTTTGCGATAGTGATTGGAAATCAGCCAGAATCGGATGGTTTTCAGGTCCCATCCCCGGCCCACAAGGTCATCCAGGTTCAGGAGGTCAACGTCGGATCCGTCAAGGGAACCATGAACCGGGTCGCAGTGGAGCCAGAACCGGGCAAGGGTTCCCCCACCGGCAGCCCGGGCAATGGCCACTTCGTTTTCATGATGGGGAAATACCAGCTCCCGGCTCCCGGTCTGGATATCAAATGATTTGCCTAAAAATTTCATGGCAATGGCTGCACACTGGAGATGAAGAGAGGGCCGGACATTGCCCCAGCGAGTCTTGATTCCCACCCCTCTTTTGAGCTCTGACAGGCGGACCCGCTTTAACAGGGTAAAATCCTTGGGGTTGTGCTTTTCATACTCGTCCAGGTCAACCGTGGCCCCAATTTTTATCTTGTCCAGGTTGGTGCTGGAAAACTCGCCATACTCGGGCTGGCTTGAGATATCAAAGTACAGGGAGTGAAGTTTTTCATAGGCATGCTGCTTTGACTGGAGCTGTCCTGCCACGTCGATCATGTCAGAAAAATGATCCGATACCTTTGGATAGGCATCGGCCGTCCTTATATTCAGGTGTTCAAGGTCCTGCCTAAACCCGTCAATATGGATCCGGGTGAACTCGGAAAGGGTCATTCCCGCATCCTGGGAACCCTGGATGGTCTTGTCGTCATAATCCGTAATATTCACCACATGGTTGACGGAAATATTGTGGGACTCGATGTACCGGACCAGCAGGTCGGTAAAGGCGTATCGTCTCAACCGGCCGATGCTGAGCCGTTCATGAACCGTGGGTCCGCAGGTATAGACAGATACCTTTTCCTTTTCCATGGGCTCAAACCGGGTCTTGGATTTTGAAAAGGTATTGAAAAGAGACAGGGCAATATGATGGTCCACACTGAAGAGGCTGGTGGACAGGTAGCGTTCGCCGCTGTCAGGGAAAATCACCACCACCACACCGGTTTGAATTCTTTTGGCTTCCTCCAGGGCCGCGGCCATTGCAGCGCCGCTGCTCATTCCCACGAACAGCCCCTCTTCTCTTGCCAGGGCCCGGGCAACGGCAAAGGCGGTGTCATCATCTATGTTGATGGTGTCATCCAGGCGATGCTTGTCCATTATCTCCGGGGTATAGGATTCCTTCATATTTTTCAGCCCCTGGATTTTATGTCCCAGATAGGGTTCGGCACAGACAATCCGAATGTCTTTGCGATACTCTTTTAACCGCCGGGAAAGCCCCATCAGGGTGCCGCTGGTCCCGATACTGGCCACAAGCGAAGAAATTCCCCCCCGGGTCTGTTCAATGATTTCCGGCCCGGTGGTATGATAATGGGCTTTCCAATTGGCCTCATTATTATACTGGTCTGCCAGAAAATACATGTCCGGATTTTCCCGGGCAAGCCGATAGGCCTCTTCAATGGCACCATCCGACCCCAGATGTCTGGGCGTCAAAATAATCCTGGCCCCCCGGGCCCGCAGGATACTGATCCGCTCGGCACTGGCATTTTCCGCCATGGTCAGGGCAAGTTTATATCCCTTGACGGCACAGATCATGGCAAGTCCAATGCCCGTATTTCCCGAGGTGGCCTCGATAAGGGTTTTATCCCGGGTGAGTTCCCCTGATTTTTCCGCTGCATTGATCATATAGAGGGCAGCCCTGTCCTTGATGGACCCGCCCGGGTTCATATATTCGAGTTTGGCTAAAATCTTCACCCCTTTGACCGGGTTCAGGCGTATGATTTCAACAAGGGGGGTGTTGCCGATGGAATCAATAATTGAAAACGTCATCTGTTCGTTGCCTTTGTCGTATGGAGGGCCGGGTCATTCATTCCAAGCTTGACTTTTAAAACATAAAATGGCTTTATACAATAATTTTAATCGATGTGCAATTTTTTACTGGGAAGAACATGGTCTGTCTGCTGAGGCAAAAGTTTCCGCCGTTTTTCAGGGAACCTGCCTGTATCATTCTATTGATTTTTAACTGCCTGTTAATTTTTACCTGCCTATTGTTCGTTAACGGCAGGACTGCAACGGCAGCAGATATTAAAGAAAATCCGGAAGAAATCTCCTGGCACATCTCCGCACTCACCGTGACCTTTGACAACATACGGAATCTCTATATTGCCGAAGATGAGGTGGTGATCATCGGCGGCAAAACCCGGCTTGAAGCCGACTATGTTGAATTTTCAAACCAGACAAAGGATGCTTTTGCCCAGGGCAATGTGGTGTTGATTTCCGGCAAGGATTCCATTGCCTGCGATGCCATGCATATCAATCTGACCACGGAACTGGGCACCATCAACAAAGGCACTATTTTTATCCAGGAAAATAATTTTTATATCCACGGTGAAAACATTCGAAAGACCGGCAAATTTTCCTATAGTGCGGACACGGGCTCCATCACCTCCTGTCCCGGGGACTCGCCAGACTGGAAAATCACAGGCAGAAACATCAAGGTGACGGTTGAAGGATACGGGACGGCAAGTCATACCGTTCTCTGGGCAAAAAAGATGCCCGCCGCCTACAGCCCCTTCCTGATATTCCCGGTTCAGACCAAACGCCAGTCAGGTCTTTTGGTCCCTAAAATCAGTTCTTCGGACCGAAAGGGGATGGAGATTGAACAGCCCCTGTTTCTCGCCCTTTCCAGGAATGTTGATGCCACACTCTATGCAGATTATATGTCGGAACGAGGAACCAAAATAGGAGCTGAATTCAGATATATCCTGGACGACACCTCAAAAGGCACTCTGTTCCTTGATGCGCTTGAAGATGAACGAACAGATGACGGGACGGATAATACAGCAGACTATAGTTTTTCCACCACCCCCCAGAGGACCAATACGGATCGCTTCTGGTTCAGGATGAAACACAACCAGGAACTTGCCAATGGATTCACAGCCAAACTGGATATCGACTTTGTCAGTGATGAAGATTACCTTCTTGAATTTCGAGATGGGTTTACAGGGCATACCGCAACAACCAAGATTTTTGAAAACCAGTTCGGCCGGAGCCTGGATGAGTATGATGACACTATCCGAAAAAGCAGCCTGAACGTCAACAAATCCTGGTCCTTCTATACCCTCAACCTGGATGCCCTGTGGTATGACAACATCACTGCCCGGCGCACGGATATCGATGATACCACCCTGCAAACCCTTCCCGGTGTTGAGTTTAACGTGTCAAAACACGGAATCGGTTCTTCATCCGTCTACTATTCACTGGATACTGAATTTCGGTCCTTTTATCGCCAGGATACCACGGCCGTGCGTGTGAACGGCCAGCGGGCCGATATCTATCCCAAACTGTATCTGCCCATGACCCTGGGCCGTTATTTTAATTTTGAACCCTGGGTGGGTGTGAGACAGACCCTCTGGTACACCGATAATTTTACGGATATTAACGGGGATTCCGACAGCCTCAGGACCCGTCTGATGGCGGATGTGGGTGCCCAGTTGTCCACAAAATTCATGAAAATTTATTCCCCCGGCCTTGGGTTTGCCGATAAGATTAAACATGAAATTCTCCCGCAACTGGAATACGCCTTTATCCCCAAGGTGACCCAGGATGATCTGCCCTCTTTTGATTCCCTGGACCGGATTGAAGAACAACATCTTGTGACCTGGTCACTGACCCAGAATTTCATTTCCAGGACATCCAAACTGACCTCCACGGGAGAAAAGACATTCACCTACCGGGATATGGCCTGGGTCAAAATCTTCCAGAGTTACGACATCAAAAAAGTAGCAGACAACGACCCCAGACCGTTTTCAGACATTTCAATGGAAACTGAGTTTGCCGTATCCAATTGCCTCATTCTGGACATGGATATGGACTGGTCCCCCTATGACAACCAATTTAATGCCTTTAACATCGGCAATACACTGGAAGATAACCGGGGGGACCGGTTAAAGGTGGAATATCGATACGCCCGGGACCTGTCGGAATCCTTGTACTCGCACGTGGATATCCGGCTCACCGATGAGCTGAGCACATACGGCTCAATTGAAAAAAACCTGAAAGACGACAAAATGGTTGAAACCCAGGTGGGATTTGTCCTGACCAAAGCCTGCTGGACATTTAACCTTCATTTCTCAGAATCTTCAGGAGAAAACAGCATCGCCTTTTTAATCAATCTCCATGGAATTGGGGAGTTGGGAACAAAATGAGTGACCCGTTCAACTGGTTTGCACTCCTGACCCGGAGTAATTTTGAACAAACCGTTCATTCCTGCATTACCAAAAAAAAAATTGAAACCTTTCTGCCCACAATGAAGCGGAAAAGCCGCCGCAAAGACCGGAACCTGATGATAGACGTCCCGCTTTTCCCGGGATATGTGTTTGTCAGATCAACATTTGAACCGGCTTACCAGCTCCAGATTTTGAAAACCATCGGCGCAGTGAGACTTCTGGGCAATCGATCCGGGCCCATACCGGTTCCGGTGACACAGATCGATTCCTTGAAAATCCTCACCAGTGCCAATATGGATCTGGTCACCGGGGCCAGCGTGCAGTTGAAAAAAGGAGACCCGGTGATGATTTTAGAGGGTCCCCTGGCCGGATTAAGAGGGGAATTCACACGGTATAAAGGCAAGGGCCGTGTGGTGATTAATATTGACGCCCTGGGACAATATGCCGGGGTTGACGTGGCTCTGGATAATGTTGAAAAAATTTCCGACCTGTTGGCATAACTCCTTGACTTTTTATCAAATTTTAAATAGAACCGTTGAAAAATAAAAATGATTCCTTCATTCAAACAAAAGAGGCGGTATGAATAAACTTGAATTGATTTCCACTTTAAAAGAAAGAACAGACCTGACAAAATCCGAAGCCGCAGAAGTCATTAAAATATTTTTCGACTCGCTTGCCGACGCGTTCACCCAGGGTGAGCGGGTTGAAATAAGAGGCTTTTGCAGCTTTCACATCAAAGAGTACAAGAGTTATACCGGCCGAAATCCCAAAACCGGACAGAAAGTCACCATTCCCCCCAAACGGCTGCCCTTTTTTAAGTGTGGAAAAGAGCTGAAGGAGCGGGTGGACTATTAACGCTGGTGATGGGTCAAGCCATGTCTGACTTTGATCAAATGCAATACCAGGCAAAAACCGCCCTTGAGTTAACCCACATCATTCAGACAAATAAAATCCCCAACGCCCTTCTGTTTACCGGCAATGAAAATACCGGAAGGAAACAGGCCGCACTGGTCTTTGCAAAGGGGTGCAATTGCCTTAAAGGAACGGGCATTGCCTGCAACGATTGCCGGTCCTGCCGAAAGATTGACGCTGACAGCCATCCCGACATCCTTACCGTCTGCCCTGAGCCGGACAAAAAGATCATTTCCATTTCCCAGATCCGTGAGATGGGAATGCGGCTTGCCTCCAGACCCAATGAAGCCGCCTTTCGAATGGTATTGATTTTGACCGCTGACCTGATGAATATCCAGGCCCAGAACGCCCTGCTGAAACTGCTGGAAGAACCGCCGGAGAAAACTTTTTTCATCCTCACGGCCAGCAAGACATCAAAACTTTTGCCCACCATCATTTCACGGTGCCGCACCATCCGGTTCAAGCCCCTGACCGACACCCTCATTGCCGGGATTCTGGTCAATGAGTTCAAGGTCGACCCAAAAGCGGCTCATACGGCATCAAAAACCGCCGACGCCGACCTGAAAAAGGCAATGACATTTTTGAATCTGGATGAAGCCGGCAGGCGAGTCGACTGGATCAAGAGAAGGCACTATTGCCTGACCGCCCTTGCCGGCATGATAAAAGCCGAGGTTCCCCATAATCTGTCAAAAGCGTTGATCCTGTCCCAGAAATTGAGCCTTGATCCCGACCTCATTGATGACACCATTTCCATACTCAAAACCTTTTTCAGGGACCTGTTGATTTTCAAGTTCCTTCCGGAAAAAATAGTTAACCTTGATTTTTTTGACACTTTTGCGGATATTAATAAAAAAGCTATCACTAAAATGGACCTCAATAAAACAGATATGAATAGACAGGTGCCGTCTGATCTTTTTTTTGAATGGCTTGAGGATCTGTATGAAATGGAAAAAAGGCTGGCTGCAAACAGTGGCTTAAGGCTGGCTCTGGATAGTTTTTTCCTTAAAATTGTTACCTGTAAAGGAACCCATGATTGATGATTAAAATTGCCGGTGTGAAATTTAAAAGAGCAGGAAAAATATATGACTTTGACAGCGGTGCCTTTGTCTTAAAGGAAGGGGAGCATGTGATCGTGGAAACCGAACAGGGACTCGGGTTCGGTAAAATTGCCATCCCCCCGGTTGAGATTGAAACCAGTGAAAAAAAATTCAAGCAGATTGTCCGTATCGCCACAGAAGATGATTTTCATAGACGGGCGGAAATAGAACGACTGGAAAAAAGGGCCTTTGATTTCTGCATCCGCTCCATCAATGACTTGGGCCTCCTCATGAACCTGTTCACTGTTGAATGCACATTTGACAGGAACAAACTAACCTTTTTTTATACGGCCGACGGCCGGATCGATTTCAGGGACCTGATCAAACTTCTGGTAAAAGAGTTCAGCATCCGGATTGAGATGCGCCAGGTGGGGATTCGCAACCTGTCAAAGCATTGCGGCGGCGTGGGTAAATGCGGGAGAGAGCTGTGCTGTTCCTCTTTCATGCACACCTTTGAACCGGTTTCCATTAAGATGGCAAAAGAACAGGGGCTTTCACTCAACCCCACAAAAATTTCCGGGGTCTGCGGCAGGCTCATGTGCTGCCTGACCTTTGAAAATGAAACTTACAAAAGCCTGAAACGCAAAATGCCCAAACTGGGCAAGATCATACCCCTGGACGGGGAAAAAGGAAAAGTGGTCCGGCAGAATGTGCTAAAGGAAAGCGTCACTGTCCGCCTAGAGGATAGAACCGAAGTAGAAAAAACCATTGAGCAGTTGAGTACGAAAAAAAAAGGATCTCCCCAGCGATGAAAACCAAATCCCAGTTTTTTACAACCCCCATATATTACGTCAATGCCAAACCCCACCTCGGCCATGCCTACACCTCCATTGCCGCCGACGTGGCCACACGGTTCAAACAGATGGACGGTCATGACACCTATTTCCTCACCGGCACTGATGAGCACGGGGACAAGATTGTTCAGGCCGCAGAAAAACAAAACACTACTCCAAAAGAATATGCCGACCGGATCTCCCGTCTTTTCCAGGATCTTCTGCCGGTATTAAACGTTAAAAATAATCAGTTTATTCGGACCACCGATCCCGCCCATATCCAGGTGGTCAAACAGGTGCTCACCAAAATTCATGGGGCCGGGGATATCTATTTTTCTAGTTATGAAGGCCTCTACTGTTTCGGGTGTGAGCGCTTTTACCAGGAAAGGGAACTTGTGGACGGCAAATGCCCGGATCATGGAGTTGCACCCGAGACCATCAAAGAATCCAATTATTTCTTCAAGATGAGCAAATACCAGGAATGGCTGATCAACCACATCAAAACCCATCCGGAGTTTATCACACCCGTGCAGTATGAGAATGAAATTCTTTCTTTTTTAAAAGAACCCCTGGAAGATCTCTGCATTTCCCGGCCCAAATCCCGGCTGACCTGGGGGATCGACCTGCCCTTTGACACAGACTATGTCACCTATGTGTGGTTTGATGCCCTGGTCAACTATATCTCGGCCCTGGGATACCCAAATTCCGAAAAATTTAAAAAATTCTGGCCCACCACCCGTCACTTTGTGGCCAAAGACATTATCAAACCCCACGGGATATACTGGCCCATCATGCTCAAGGCTGCCGGAATCGACATTTACCAGGGACTAAACGTTCACGGGTTCTGGAATGTCAAGGGCAGTAAGATGTCAAAGAGTATCGGCAATGTCACCGACCCCATAGAGGTGACCTCCGTATACGGAACCGATCCTTTCCGGTATTTTCTCATGCGGGAAATGGTATTCGGCCTGGATGCCAATTTTACGGAAGAAACCATTGTGGCAAGGATCAACTCAGACCTGGCCAATGACCTTGGAAACCTTTTTTCCAGAGTCCTTTCCATGAATCACCGATATTTCAAGGGTGAGGTCAGGGGAGCCGACCACTCGATTGAACAGGAGCGGTCTCTGTGCCTGGCCGACCCGGCACAGCAGGCCATAAAAGGGTTCCAGCAGGCCATGTCCCTGTGCGAATTTCACAAGGGGCTCACAACCATATGGCAGTTTATCTCCATCATGAACAAGTATATCGACACCAACGAACCCTGGTCCCTGGCAAAGGACGAGGCCGACCTGCCGGTTCTTGAGACGGTTCTCTATAATCTCATTGAAGGGTTACGGGTGGTGGCCGGTCTGATTTACCCGATCATGCCGGAGACTGCCCAAAAGATGCAGACCACCCTGTGCATGGAAAAAAAAGATAATGGATTTTACACCCTGGAAGAGATCCTGCCCTGGGGACAGATCAAATCCGGTACCGTCATTGAAACCCCTGAAATTTTATTTCCAAGAATTGACACCGAAAAAACCGCCTCAAAACCGCCTGTTCCCACGACCAAACCGTTTAAACCGGCATTAAAACCCGAGATCACCATTGAGGATTTTGCAAAAGTCGATCTCAGGGCCGGGGCCGTGATCTCGGCTGAGAAAATCCAAAAATCCAATAAGCTGCTGAGGCTTATTGTGGATCTGGGGCCTGAGAAAAGACAGGTCATTGCCGGTATTGCAAAGGATTATACCCCTGAAGAGATTGTCGGCAAACAGGTGATTGTGGTGGCTAATCTGAAAGAGGCCAGACTCATGGGAGAAGTTTCCCAGGGAATGATCCTTGCCGCAGGCCATAAAAACAAACTGGTATTGTCCGGGTTTGACCAGGCCGCCCTGCCCGGCAGTCCGGTGAAATAAGGAACCCCTTATAAGCATTAGGCATACCATTGACATTAAACCAAAAAGAAACGTCCTGGCGACAGTTTCAATCCGAATATATTGTTCAAAAAAAGAAAAAAAAACAACGCATGACCATGCTCAAACTTCTGGCAGGGCTTCTGGCCCTGCCGGTTTTAATCTTTCTCATCTTTACCCTTAAAACCCAGGCCCCCGGCACCACGGATACCGGCCAGAAAAACCTGGGCCCTGAACAGGCAGAAGCGGCTTTACCTGAGCCTGCTGAACAAACCAACCGCCTGACAAAGCCTGAACTCAACACCATCATCAGCCATACAAACTTCACCCGGACCGATAAAAACATCTTTTTCGTAGACACCCCGGAAGACTCGTATAAGATTACCACCAGCATTGATATCTATCTCCAGGAGTATCTATTATCACTCATGGAAAGGCTCAAGGGTCTGACCCGGGGAAAACCCCAGCGGATAGCCTTTGTGGTCATGGAAGCCGATACCGGCAAGATCATTGCCATGGCAGGATTTGACCTTGAAAACCCGGACACCAACCCCTGTGTGGAATCCGATTTCCCTGCGGCCAGTATCTTTAAAATCGTCACGGCCGCGGCTGCAGTTGAAACCCTGGGGTACACCCCTGCAACCCAGCTCTACTTTAACGGAAACAAGTACACCTTATACAAGCGTCAGCTCAAAGATGTGAAAAACAAATACTCGTCTAAAATCTCATTTTCCCGGGCCTTTGCCGAATCAATTAACCCGGTGTTTGGAAAAATCGGGAAAAATTTTCTAGGAAAAAAAAGACTTGAATCCTATGCCCACGCCTTTGGTTTCAACCAGACCGTGGATTCGGAACTGTCCTTTGCCTCGGGCTCTTTCAAGACAAATACCAGCGAATATCATCTGGCCGAACTGGGGTGCGGATTTAACACCGATACCACCATCTCACCGGTATTCGGTGCCATGCTCATCTCTGCCGTGATCAACAACGGAACCGTCATGGTACCCAGTCTTGTGGAGCATGTCACCGATTCCAACGGAGAAATCATTTACAAAAATAAAAAATCAACTTATAAAACACCCATACGCCCTGAAACCGCCCTGACCATGATGCAGTTAATGGAAAAAACCATTTCAAAGGGAACGGCCAGAAAATCCTTCCGGGGGTCAACAAAAGACGGGGTCCTTTCCAAACTAAGGATCGGCGGGAAAACCGGGTCCCTTTACAACAAGGCCCATACGGTCAAATACGACTGGTTTGCCGGTTTTGGGCAGGAGAAAAAAGGTCAAAAAAATATTGCCGTATCCGTTGTTGTGGGCCATCGAAAATATATTGGAACACGGGCCGGAACCTATGCAAAAATGATTTTAAAAGAATACTTTAAGAAGAATTCGGACAGGACTGCACAACTCTGATGAACCGCGCCTTACAGCCACACAATACAAACAGGGGGAACAGCAATGACACGACAGGGAATGCCTCTCTTACGCTCTTTTTTTAATTGGATGAAAAACCGGTTTGCGTTACATTTTCATATTAAATTTGAATTCGGAAAATCCCCGGCCCAGGCCCGGGAAAACACCCTCATCTTCTTTCCCTGCCGTCCCCACACCCTTTTTTGCGGTATTTCAGCCTTTGTTGCATTCAAGGGGGCCCCTGATTCAAAAACCACTGATCCGGATTCAAACGCCACGGATTTAGACCGAATTCAGGAGATGTCCCTGGCCTTGAATACAAACGTCCTGACCCCGGAACCCCCTTGGGGTATGGACAATATTCAGGATGATTTTCTCGGGGGGGATGAATTTTTAAAGCAATTATTTGACGTCTGCCAGGATTTCAAGCAGGAAACCCTCTTTTCAGGCCTGTTTTTTGACACCGATAAAATGGCGTTATTGTCTTCCTTTGCAGACAATATGGAGGACTTGGTCAAGGATCAGACCGCCGTGTTTAAACGGGCCCTCCCCGACCTGTCCGTCCGGGATATCAACAGTATTTCCCTGCGGCTTGAACGTCTTCAAGATATCTGCTGGTGCCTGAAAAAAGAGATTTTAAACAATATCACGGCCATCAAAAATATTGCCCCGGGCCTTGAAGCTTCGGTCAATCATAAGGGACTGGCCGTATTCAAACGCATCAATGCCGTACTCAACAGTATTGACCGGCTGGAAGTCCGGGGAAGGGATTCCGCCGGCATTTCCGTAATTTTCACCTTTACCAAACAGGAATTTGAAAATTACCGGGAGGGCCTGATAAAGGCCGGTCTTTCAGAGAGGCTGAAACAGAGAACCAACCACCCGATTCTCACCAACAACAGCATCACCATCAACGATACCTTTCCGGAAACCGGTGAGCATTTTGTCACCCTGTCCTGTGTGTACAAATTTGCGGCTGAGATTGGGGCTTTGGGGGACAATGTCGCCTTTATCCGGAGCCAGATCAGAAACGACCACATGCTTCAGTTGCTGGTGGATTATGAGCTGGTTGCCAATTCCGTGTCCGCCCACACCAGGTGGGCCTCTGTGGGAGATATCTCCATGGCCAACTGCCACCCCCAGGACAATACCCCCACGGACAAGGGAATCGGCAAAACCGGCATCATCCATGTCTGCCTGAACGGAGATATTGACAACTACCTTGAGTTAAAGACGGAATACGAGGCCCGGTACGATAAAATCCACGAGGATATCAACACGGACACCAAGCTGATTCCCCTCCAGATTGAACACTACCTGAAACTGAGTCATCCCATCCAGGAGGCCTTCAGGCTGGCAGTAAACGACTTTGAAGGGTCTCATGCCGTTACCATGCACACGGACCTGGCCCCGGGCAAGGTATTTCTGGCCCAGAAAGGCAGCGGCCAGACCATCTTTGTGGGAATTGCCAAGGATCACTATCTTGCTGCCTCGGAACTTTACGGAATCGTGGAGGAAACCCAGGATTATATCAAACTCAACGGCGAAGACCGGGGTCAGATTGTGATTCTTGACCAGAACTCAACGGGAGGAGTATCCGGAATACGATCCATGTACTACGATAACACCCCCATCCCCATGGCAGACGATCAAATCCTGACCAGCCAGATCACCTCCCGGGATATCGACCGCCAGAACTTTCCCCATTATTTTTTAAAAGAAATATCCGAATCCCCGGGCTCAGTGGAAAAAACCCTGGAAAACAAACTCAGGCAATCCCCGGACACCCAGCTTTTCACCACATACCTTGATAAAACCGTGATCCCTCCGTCTCTGGAGGCGGATTTTAAAAACGATCGAATCAAAAAAATTTATTTTATCGGCCAGGGCACGGCCGGGATCGCAGCCCAGGGGTGTGCCGACCTCTTGAATTTCTACCTCGGGGACAGGGGAATCAACATCCGGGCTTTGAAATCATCCGAGCTTTCAGGATTCAGCATTTCCGAAGGCGACAATGCCGCCGACTCCATGATCCATACCCTTGTGGTGGCCATCAGCCAGTCCGGCACCACCACGGATACCAACCGCACCGTGGACATGGCAAAGGCCTGCGGTGCCCGCACCCTGGCCATCGTCAACCGGAGAGATTCCGACCTGACCTTTAAGACCGATGGTGTGCTGTACACCAGTTCCGGCCGGGACATTGAGATGTCCGTGGCCTCCACCAAGGCATTTTATTCCCAGATCACTGCCGGCGCCCTCCTGGGCCTTCACCTTGCCGGGATTTTGCAGGCCCGGTCTCCGCAATTTATTACCGGGCAGGTCAATGAACTCATGGGGTTACCGGACAAGATGAGAACCATCCTGGGCATGAAAGAGCAGATCAAAGCATCCGCGGACCGGCTGGCCGTTTCAAAACAGTACTGGGCCACGGTGGGATCAGGGTCAAACAAAGCCTCTGCCGATGAGATCCGAATCAAACTCAGTGAACTTTGCTATAAAACCATTTCATCGGATTTCATTGAGGACAAAAAGCACATCGACCTGTCCAGTGAACCCCTGATCATTATCTGTGCCGCCGCCACCCGGGAAAGCGTGCTGGGTGATATCATCAAAGATACCGCCATTTTCCACGCCCACAAGGCGGCCCCGGTGGTCATCACCACCATAGGTGAAGACCGGTTTGACCTCTATGCCGCCGATGTATTTAAAATCCCGGAAACCATGGAACATTTTGCCCCGGTCTTAAATACCCTTGTGGGACACATCTGGGGGTATTATGCGGCCCTGGCCATCAATGAGGGATCACGGTTCATGTACGAGGGACGGGCCCAGGTCCAGGAAATCCTGGACGAATACACCTCCATGGGGCATGACGTGTATGAAGTCCTCCTGGAAAAAAAATTCAGGGAGAGCATTGCCCTGTTCTACAATAAATTTTCAAAAAACCGGAGACAGGGGAAATTCCCCGTTGCCATGGGGCTTGACAATGTGGCCAACATCACCCTGCTGCTGAAATATCTGTCCGGCAGACTGCCGGTCTCGGATTTTGAGGTTGATTTTGAGACCAAGGGCACCCCCACTAACATGTTGAACACCTTTTTTGAGAACATGGGCCATGCCGTCAATATCATGGCCAGACCCGTGGATGCCATCAAACACCAGGCCAAAACCGTCACCGTCGGCACCTCCAGAATCAGTGAAAAATTTGAAGGCCGGGTCTTTGATGAACTGGTTGCCAACAAAATTCAAATTGCCCAGATCACCAACAAAAATGTCCTGGTCATCAAAAATCTCCAGGAAGTGATTCAAACCGTGAACGGGGGATTCCTCTACCAGATATCCGGGTTGAGCCTGCTCGGGGACGTCACCCCGGAGACTAAAATTAAAGTCACGAACAAAACCGGAGCACTGAAAGATGAAGCCTCACGGGTTGAAACCGATCCCAGGCTGAAAGGCACTAAAAACATCATTGTCAGGGAAGGAAATGTCTATATTGGAAAGGGCAGGAAAGACGGTAAAAACATCCTGGTTATTCCAATTATTTCTTCAAATCCGGCCACTCCCAACATCATTGAGTATATTTTGTCGTTAAACATCAGTTTCAAACCCACCACCGAGGTGCCGCTGTTGAAAAAGATCAAGGCCCTGGGCGGCAAATACAACCGGCTCAAGGACTGGATTCTTGAAAGTGATAATTTCCAGTGGGATGACTCGTATCTGAACCTGATTGATGTTGAAACCCTGTTCGGCGATACCGCAGAAACAGTGGTTGAAAAAATACTCGAAAAAATTGGATAGAAAACTGTTTTATGCCCCAGCTCCAGTATAAAAAAGAACTGATGTATACCTATCTCATCGTTCTGACCGTCTGCTCCACGGCAGGGCTCCAGTGCTGGAGAACCCTTTTTGACAATTTTGCCGTCAATGTGGTGGGGCTTGACGGTCATCACGTGGGCGTGTTGCAGTCGATTCGGGAAATTCCCGGGTTTCTCGCATTGCTGGTCACCTATGTGATTTTGATCATCAAAGAGCACAGACTCTCCGCACTCTCCATTATTCTCCTTGGAATCGGTGTGTTATGGACCGGTCTTCTGCCCAGCTTTTACGGCCTTATTTTTACCACCCTGGTCATGAGTTTCGGGTTTCACTACTATGAAACCACCAACCAGTCCCTGACCCTCCAGTATTTTGATAAATTCACCTCTCCCATTGTATTCAGCCGGCAGCGCAGCTATGCCGCTGCTGCCAATGTGGTGGTGGGCATTCTGATCTTTTTCATTGCCCCTTTTTTAAGCTACAAGGCCATGTATATTCTCTTCGGGGTTCTGATCAGCCTCGGCGGCATCTGGGCCATCACCAAAAATCCCGTCAAACAAGACATGGTGATCCAGAAAAAGAAAATGGTGCTGAAAAAAAAATACTGGCTTTTTTATGTGCTCACTTTCATGGCCGGTGCACGGCGGCAGATTTTCATGGCCTTTGCCGTATTCTTACTGGTGAAAAAATTCGGGTTTTCCGTCCAGGAGATCACCCTGCTCTTCCTGGTGAACAATGTGATCAACTTTTTCGTCAATCCCATGATCGGAAAATTCATTGTCCGGTACGGTGAAAGGAAACTGCTGTCCCTGGAATATTTTTTCCTCATCCTGATTTTTGTATCCTATGCCTTTGTGGACTCAAAACTCATCGTCGCCATCCTGTACGTGCTGGATCATATTTTCTTTAACTTTTCCACGGGTATCTATACCTATTTCCAGAAGATTGCCGATCCCCGGGATATTGCGGCCAGTGCGGCCGTGGGATTCACCATAAACCACATTGCCGCCGTGGTCCTGCCGGTCATTGGCGGGCTTTTGTGGATGGTGGATTACAAAATCCCGTTTTTCTGCGGCGCTGTTTTCAGTTTTATCTCCCTGTGTCTGGTCCAGTTTATCCGAAAGGAATAGCCAGCCGTCTTTATATTTGCTCCTTTTCTTGACAAAGGACGGATTCCCAGTCTAACCTATCCTGGAAAAAAATTTATAGCCATCGGTTTTTTTAAAGGGCCGGCCTTAATAATTATTTGCCGGCATAGTTTAAATTCAAGGCGTTAATGATGGGAACCAGATACGGTTTTAAACGAGCGGTCAGGATAACTCAAAACCTGTCCCCCACAGATAAAACTCTGGTGAAGGAGATGTGCCGTGCCATACAAAAATCCCAGAAAGCACTGCTTTATGCTGCACAAGACATCATGTTCAAAAGTATACAAAAATGCAGGGGGCTTTGCTGTAAAAATCTGGATATTGATTCAATTTTCAGCCTCTGGGATTTTATCTATATCCTCACGCTGGAGCCGGGCATGAAAGATGAAATTCAGGAGCGGCTGGACACTCACACATCCCTGTATCTTTCCCCCTGCCCGTTTCTCAGGGACAATGAAGGCCCCTGCATCTTCCCGGACACGGTCAAGGCCCAGATTTGCGTGACAACCTTTTGCTCCGATGACCAGACCATCAGACCATTCATTAAAACTGTAAATTTAAATTTTTATAAACTCTGCTGGCTGGTTCAATATCTGAGACTCAAAAGAACCATTCAGAAAATGGTCCAAATTTTTTCAGGTCCCCGGCCCCAATGACAGATCCCAACAATAGCTAAGGTCAAACAATGAAAATTCTGCTGACAAATGACGACGGATACAATGCCCCGGGCATTCTGGCCCTCTATCACACCCTTCGACCCCTTCACGAGGTCGTGCTCATTGCGCCGGACAGGGAAAAAAGCGCTGTGAGCCACGGCATCACCCTGAACGAACCCCTGAGTATCAACGCGGTTGACCTGGCCCGGGGCGGAAAGGGGTATGCCGTCACCGGAACCCCGGCCGACTGCATTAAACTGGGCCTGTTTGCACTTCTCCCTGTTCCGCCGGATCTGGTTATTTCAGGAATTAATCCAGGCAGCAACACCGGGATCAACATCAACTATTCCGGCACAGTGGGTGCTGCCCGGGAAGCCGCATTAAACGGCCTGCCCGCCATGGCTGTTTCCATGTTGAAAAGAAAAAACCCGCCCGATTTTCCCGGCATGGCCTGTTTCATCGCCAGAATAGTGGACCGGGTGCGGAATGAAGGTCTTGCCCGGGGCACATTCCTGAATATCAATGCCCCCCATATTCCGCTGGATGAGGTAAAGGGGGTCAAAATCACGCGACAGGCCGCCGGGAATCTGTCAACCGTATTTGAGAAGCGGATCGATCCCAGGAAAAAGACGTATTTCTGGTATGGTGCGGCAGGGAAGGCAGATGAAGAACCGGACACCGATGTTGCGGCAGTGTCACAACACTATATCTCCATCACCCCGATCAAATGTGATATCACGGATTATCAGGCCATGGAATCGCTGGAACCCTTCCCCCTGAAATAACGGATAATTTCAGGCCCGGGCCAGCACCAGGGCATCCACCCGCCCGGCCCTGTTTTTTAACAAAACCCGGGCAGCTTCGTCGCAGGTGGTCCCGGTGGTAAACACATCGTCAATTAACAGGATGTGTCTGTTCGCAAGGGCTGCCGGCCGGACAACGCCAAAGGCATTTTTCAGATTGGCTTTTCTCTGTGTGATATCAAATCCTGTCTGGGGCTGGGTCTGTTTAATCCTGACCAGGGAGCTTATGTCAATGGTCCATGGCGGGATTTGGCCAAAATGCCGGCGATGAAATTTCACAAAATTTCGAACCAGAAGAAAGGCCTGGTTAAACCCCCTTTTCCGCAGTTTTTTCCTGTGCAGGGGTATGGGAATGATTTTGTCGATCCCGGCCTCTGAATAATGATCTAAAAATGCCTGGAACAATAGATGTTCAAACACCCTTGCCGTTGATAATTTTGAATGGTATTTGAACAGGGGGATTGCTTCTTTGATCATGCCTTTGTATAAAACCGCAGCCCTGACCCTGGCCAGTTTCGGCGGGGTCTTGATACAGGTTTCGCAGGGATGGTTCTGAGCAAAACCCTGTTGAAACTTTACCCCGCATATGGTGCAAAAAGGCGGCTCAACCGGATAAACGCCCGCTGCCATGCAGTGTTCGCAGAAACAGGTGTCCAGCGAGAATGGTTCAACCTGCTCCGGATCAATATAAGCCCCGCATTTTAAACACTTCAAGGGATATAAGAATTGTTCAAAAAATCGGAGAACCTTTTTTCCTGCCGGAACAACATACCTTGAGCAAGACTGTTTAATCTGTCCGGACATGATAAATTTTTATATACTTGACACAGGTTGTAAAGTCAAGCTATCCCATATGCTGAACATATCAGGATATGCGCACTTATTTGTTATAATTTTAAAAATTGAAAATGATAAAAGGAATTTCAAATATGGGCTAGGATGAAATAGCAAAACGTTGTGAAAATTTAGGTTATAGAGATAAACTCCGTCTTTCGCAGCTTCTGTTACAAATGGCAAGGAAAGAAGAAGAAATTCAAAATCCCCAAAAAAGATGTGGCCTCAGTGGGACAAAAGCTGATAAAATTTCCGGCGAGCCTGCCAATGATATCAATTCAATACAGTATGTTATTGACCGCCTATCAAAGTTACGCCCATCAAAAAAGAAAACCTTATTGAATTCAATTAGTGCAATGTATCAATTCCAAGGTGCAATATCAGAAGAAGATCAAGAAAAATTAATTAAAAAATTAGAAAAAGAAAAGTTCTTAAAAATTGAAAGTAATAATCGAGTAACATATTTGTAATGATCTACACAACCTATCGCTTCACAAGTCCCCTAAAGTGACTTGTGCTTGATGGGGAAATCACAGTAAGGCTTGTGAGCTTGCCGTTAAAGGCGGAAAATGTATTTAAATGGACGAGATAAAAAATCGGCTTTAATACGCAATGCAGATTTAGTCTGTGCGACAGACTGGCTTTTGCTTGCTGAAATCTCATCCTGGCAAAAATTTTTTAGAACCAGGTACAATGGACTATGTCAAACTGCCTCGAAAACAATTAAAGAGTGGTAGGTTATTGGTTTATCAGAAAGGCAATGTGGGCAAGCCCGTCAAGCATCAAGGGCAATGCAACGAGCCTGAAAAAATTTTACACTTTTATGCATGGGAAAGGTTTGATAGATAAAGAAGACCTGATTAATTTGAAACAAACGGTAAAAAAAGATATGCCGGAATGGCTGGCAACTTTGGAACGCTATGATGATCCATCCATTGAAGATGTTTGGTGATATAGGACCAAAGATAGCTATCAAGCAAACGCCGGACCCATTAACTGATATTTGATCCATAGGAAAAAAGAATGAACTGATTCAGGCGGCAGCCTGCCCACCGGTTATGGCGGTGTTATTTTTTTAGGAGGGGGGATTGTTTCCATGCAGCCAAGGCTCAACATACCTTGAGTAAGGCTGCTCATTCCGCCCGATCATTATGAATTTTTATATACGTGACACGGGTTGCAAAGTCAAATTGTCCCATGCCTTGAACATATCAGGATCTGAACAATTACTTAGCGCCCATTCAAAAATCGGTTTACATATTTTAAAAAATATATTAAAGTCCATTTTATTATTTATTATAATTTTATAATATTAACGAAAATATAATTTGATATTTCACGATATGTTAGACTACTTCAGGAACAAACAAGCAAGACTTCTTCAGGCGATGCCTGAAAATTTTATCCGGAAAAAATATTTAAAAAAAATATTGTCTCCCAATCGGCTTGTTGGAATTATTGGTCAAAGAGGTGTTGGTAAAACAACATTGCTCCTTCAATATCTTAAAACAAATTTTAGCTTGAGCGAGTTTTTATACGTTAGTGCAGATGACATATATATCGCAGATACGACTCTTTATGATATAGCGGATGAATTTTCAATCATAGGGGGGAAGGTTATTGTATTTGATGAAATACACAAATATAAAAATTGGGCCCAGGAATTAAAAAATATTTATGATTCATTTCCTGAGATGATAATCCGATTCAGTGGATCATCCATGCTGAATATTCTATATGAAAAATATGATTTGAGCAGAAGGTGCGTAACAATTCATATGGAAATATTAAGTTTTCATGAATTTCTTGAGCTCAGTGAGAAAAAGAGTCTTACACAATATTCCCTGGATGAAATCATTGAGAAAGGTTCACAAATCAGCCTTGATCTTGCGCTTTCCAATACCAATCTATACAGCAGTTTTCTTGAGTATTTAAAATATGGGGCGTATCCATTTTTTATTGAAGACAGAGATGAATTTAAAACCAAGCTTTTTAACGCATTGCAGAAGATCATCAATGAGGATATCCCTTCCTGCAACAAGATGGAATATGGGCATGTTTCCGTGTTTAAAAGACTCGTTGCAAAGCTGATTGAATCCGGGGTACCGTACAAGGTGAATATTGCAGGATTATCCAGAATATTAGGGATCACGCCGCCCACCCTGAATACATACCTGGATATTCTGAATGATACAAAAATTTTTCATTCCATCAAAAAATATTCAACTAAAATTTCCAGGAAACCCGAAAAACTGCTGTTCAATAATACGAATATTCTCTATACATTTGCTGAAGAGTTCGGCGTTGATGCAAATATCGGAACCGTGCGTGAAACTTTCTTTGCCGGTTGTTTCCCCCAGATTTATTATTCAGATATTGGAGACTTCAGGGTTCAGGATATGATATTTGAAATTGGTGGAAAGAATAAGACGTTTAAACAGATTTATGATGTAAAGAACAGTTATCTTGTTATTGATACAAACTATACCACGGATAGCCGGAAAATACCCCTCTGGCTATTTGGGTTAACCGCGTAAAAATTGGATTCCCCCCAAAAAGGACAGCCCTCTTTCACAGACGCTGACGAAGGGCTTCGTACATGGCAATTCCCCCTGCCACTGATGCATTCAAAGAGTTGATATTGCCGCGATTGGGGATGGACAATAAAAAATCACACTCTCGTTTGACCAGGGGCCGGATTCCCTTGTGTTCGCCGCCGATAACCAGGGCAATATCCCCGGTGAGATCCGCATCAAACAGAACCGTTTCTCCGGCGGCATCCAGGCCGGATATCCATACCCCTTTTGCCTTCAAATCCCTTAAAATGGCGGCGGTATTGGTGATGGAATAAATATCGGCATGTTCCATGGCACCGGCGGAACTCCTGGAAACCGTGGAAGAGGGAACAGCCGAGCGGTCCTTGGGAATCAGGATATAATCAACCCCGGCGCACAGGGCTGTTCTGATCAGGGCCCCCAGGTTATGGGGATCTTCAATGTTTTCCAGGATCAGGATAAAACAGGGGGAGTTTCTTTTCTCCACCAGATCGATCACCTGGGCTGCCTTCTTAACCGGGAAAAAACTGGTCTGGGCCACCAGCCCCTGGTGATGTGATCCCTGGGCCATCTTGTCCAGGACCTCGGGAGCAGCCGTCTCGATTTTGATGTTTCTCTGCCCGGCCATGGCTTCAATTTCATCGGTTCTGCCCGGGGATCTTTTCTGGGATATCAGTATCCCATAAAAGGTTCTCTGTCCGGCCCGCAACGCTTCGCCTACAGAGTGGAACCCGCACAGGATATCATGTTTTTCTTTCATTGATCAGGCCATCTCCCGCTTAAAAATCTCACACAGGGCTTCAACGGCAGACTCAAGATCGTCATTGACAATCACGTGCCGGTATTTATCCTTCTGGTCCATTTCCGTTCGGGCATTTTCAAGACGTCTGGCAATCACGTCCCTGGAATCCGTTCCCCTTTTTTCAAGTCGGTGAGCCAGGGCCTCAAATGAAGGCGGCAAGATGAATATGGTCACCAGATCCAGATTTGATGACATAACCTGATCCGCCCCCTGGACATCAATATCCAGGAGGAGACTTTGGCCTTTTTCAAGACAGGTTGTCACAAACTCTTTTGAGGTGCCGTAGTAATTGTCATGAACCCTGGCCCATTCAAGCCAGTCGCCCTGGGCAATCTTTTCTTCAAATTCAGGGGGGGTGATAAAAAAATAGTCTTTCTGGTCCTGCTCACCTGCCCTGGGGCTTCTCGTAGTGTGGGACACAGAGTAGGCAAGGGTTTTAAACCGGTTCAGGACCTGTTTGATCAAGGTTGTTTTCCCGGCCCCGGAGGGTGCGGAGATGACAAACAGCTTTCCCTTACCCAACATTGGAATCCCCCTCTTCCTGGGTCATCAGGGATTCAAACCGGCTGGAAACCGTTTCCGCCTGGATGGCCGAAAGGATGATGTGGTTGCTTTCGGTCACAACCATTGCCCGGGTCTTTCTGCCGTGGGTCACGTCAATCAGGCGTTTTTCCGCTTTGGCTTCATCCTTGACCCGCTTCATGGGCGATGAATTCGGAGACAAAATTGCCACCACCTTGTCCGCCACCACCGTGTTTCCAAAACCTAGATTTAAGAGGAGCTGTTCCATTCATCCTTCCTTATCAGCCTAAAGTTGATGGATAAAAATCATTCAATATTCTGTACCTGTTCCCGGATCTTTTCAAGCTCTGATTTCAGGTCCACCACCTGGTGGGACAGGGAAGCATTTCCGGCCTTTGATCCAATGGTGTTAAATTCCCTGTTAAATTCCTGGATTAAAAAATTGAGTTTCCGGCCCTGGGCATCCTCTGAATCAAGGATCTCCCGGAACTGCTTGATATGGCTGTTGAGTCTTGCAATCTCTTCGGACACATCACTCTTGTCTGCCAGAATGGCGGCCTCCTGGGAAATCCTGACCGGGTCCAGTCCTTCCGTGTCAGCCGTGAGGCGGTTGATCCGCTCCACAAGTCGCTCTTTGTAAATGATTGGAATTGTTGCCGCCTCTTTTTCGATCTGTGACAGATTGAGTTCAATAACATCCATCCGTGAACTCAGGTCTGAATACAGGTTATTGCCCTCTTCTCGACGCATGAGGTCCAGATCAAGGCTGGCCTGTTCCAGAGGGACAATAATGGCCTTCCACAAACTTTGTCTGTCAATCTCCTGTTTGGAGGGAACAATGACATTCCGGGCCGCCAGTATATCTGCCACAAAAATGTCCGGGGCCAGGTTTAAATCCTGTTTTATCTTGTTTAAAGCGGCATACCAGGAGGCGGCCCTTGCCTTGTCCACCTCAAACAGATCAAGGTCCCGGGCTTCTTCCCGGAGAGTCAGCCGGATCTCAATTCTGCCCCGGTCATGGGTTTTGGCAATGATTTTTTTAATATCTTCTTCAAACATCTGGCAGGATTCAGGACCATAATACGCCATGTCCAGATGCCGTGAGTTATAGGATCGAATGGTGATATCAACTGAGATGGTACTATCTGTGGTACCGGGGGTGATTACGTCAGGGGTATGTGACGCCTGGGCAAACGCGGTCATGCTTTTGATCATTTTATTTTTCCTTTGCTGCCTTTAAATCCAGCAGGTATTTATCCCTTACCTTGGACAGAAAAGAGATCATGCTGGGGGCTGCATAATCCGGGTAGGTCCACTCCAGGGTCTGGAACCCGTGTTTTTTTGAATACATCAATGTCAGGTCTGCATAGATATTCCGGCCGATATAAATGCGGTGGGCGTATTCCTTGCCCGTGGCCAGGATAAAGCGGGAGGAGACCAGATATCCGGGATCAAGATTCACCGACCGGTTTCCTGAAACGGCAAACTTTTTTTCAAGTTCATTGGTGGTCTCCTTAATCGCGGCCAGTTCATCCTGACCGATGAGGTGCTTGAACACAAACACCTTGCGAAACAGGGGAGACCCCATTTCCTTATAGTAGTAGTCGGTATAGGCAAAATCCAGCCATTGGCTGATCAGGTCCACCGGACCAAATGCCGATTCCAGCAGAGGAAAAATCCGGTCAATGTCTGCCTTGTCATTCATGATGCAGCCCACCACCAGTTTTGCAGGGTCTGGTTTTTTGGGAGTACTCATGCCTGCAGCGGTTTGGCCTCATCAATGAGCATGATGGGGATGTCTTCTTTTATTTCATATACCAGCCGACAGGCCTCGCACACCAGCCCGTCTTTTTTTTCATTCAACTGGATCTCACCCTTGCATTTGGGGCAGACCAGTATTTCCAATAACTCCGGGGAAACTGCCATGGTATTCTCCTTTTAGTTCTCAGGTTTTGACGCCCTGCATGGTTTGAAGTTTAAAATACTCCCCCTTTTGGGCCATGAGTTGGTCATGGGTACCCTCTTCCCTGATGGAACCGTCCTTGAGCAGGATCACCCGGGAGGCATAATCAATGGTGGACAGCCTGTGGGCGATGACAAAAGAGGTCCTGCCCTTCATCAGGTTTTCCAGGGCCTTTTGAACGATGCCTTCAGCCTCGGAATCCAGGGCCGAGGTGGCTTCATCCAGAATCAAAATAGGTGCATCTTTGATCAGTGCCCGGGCAATACAGAGCCGCTGTTTCTCTCCCCCGGAAAGCCGGGAGCCCAGCTCACCGATAATCGTATCAAAACCCTGGGCAAACCCCTGTATAAAATCATAGGCAAAGGCCGCCTTTGCCGCATTTTCAATTTCAAGGTCAGTGGCATCCATCCTGCCGTACCGGATATTTTCCCGCACAGACTCATTGAACAGGATCGGTTCCTGGGTGACAATGGAAATGTGATCCCGCAAAGATTTAATGGACAGGTCTTTTACATCTTTACCGCCAATCAGGACCCGGCCTGAGCTGACATCATACAACCGGGGAATCAGATTGACAAGACTGGTTTTCCCTCCCCCGCTCATTCCCACAAGGGCCAGGACCTCTCCCGGCGCTGCCGTAAGACTGATATCCTGTAATGCCGGGGGTTCATTTTCACCATAGGCAAAGTTTACCCGGTCAAACTCAACATCAAAAACAGTGCCGGCCAGGATTTCAGGGGATGGCTTTTCCCTGATGTCTGATTTTTCTTCCAGGATATCAAATATCCGGGTGGCGGATGCCACCCCTTCCTGGATGGTGTTGTTCAGGCTGGACAATTTCTTCACCGGATCATAGAGCATCATCACGGCGGTGAGAAATGAAAAAAAGGTGCCCGGCGTGGCTGTGCCGTTGATCACCCGGAGTCCCCCAAACCAGATGATAAATGCAATACCCAGCCCGCCCAGAAATTCCATGACCGGGGAAGACAGGGCTCGGGCCATGACTTTTTTCATCTCAAGCCGGAACAGGAGGCCGGTCTTTTTTCTGAACCGTTTTTTTTCAAAGGTCTGGAGGTTGAAAATCTTGATGATCTTGGCACCCACAAAGGTCTCGTGCAAAAACGAGTTTAAATCCGCCATGGTTTCCTGGGTGCCTGTGGAAAATCTTCTCACCCGCCGGCCAAACAGAACAATGGGATAAAAGGCCAGGGGCAGCACAATAAAAGCACCCAATGCCAGTCGCCAGTCCCGGTAAAAGATAACGAACAAAAAGGCGATGACCGAGAAAAAATCCCTGAACAGGTTAATGACGGCCATGGAAACCATGCCCTTGACAATATTTACATCATTGGTGATGCGGGACATCAGGGCCCCGGTTTTTTCCCTGTGGATAAAGGAGATGGGAAGATCCGTGATCTTTTCATACAGGGAATCCCTGAAAAATCGGATGATCTTTTCGCCGATATAATTCATCAGGTATTCCGACCCATAGGAACCGGCCCCTTTCAGGAAAAATACCAGGATGGCAATTCCCGGGATGAGCAGAAGCATGTCCCGGTTCTGATTGATAAAAATATCGTCCATTACCGGTTTGACAAGAAAGGCCATGGCACCGTTGGAAGCGGCCACTACGATCATGCACAAGGCGGCCAGCAACAGCTTGACCCGGTACTGGGAAACCAGGGCAATGATCTTTTTTTGCCGGGTCCGGGTCAGTCTCGAATTTTTCTTTTCCATAGTCCCCAATTTATTCTATCAGGAGGTATTGTCAATATTTAAAAAACATGAGAGCATATGGCCCCATGACAAAGTCTGCCTTTATACCTGTTTTTTTAAAATTTTACAATATGCTGTGGACACTGGCCCTGCCTTTCCTGGAGAGAAACCAGCGTCTTAAACCGGGCTTTTCCAAAAGAATCTCCTGCTCCCACCTTGAGCACGCCGACATATGGATCCAGGCAGCATCTGCCGGAGAGGCTTACCTTGCCGTGAGTATCATCCAGAATTTGTCATTCAAGACAAAAACCTCTGTTCTGGTCACCACCACAACGGTCCAGGGAATTGAAATCTTAGAGACCGGCCTGACCAGAGAAAAGACCCCGCCATGCATTGATCTGAGAATAGACTGGTTTTTCTTTGATCAGCCGGACATCATGAAAGAGGCGGTAAAAACCATTTGTCCCCAAGTCATGGTATTGCTGGAAACCGAAATCTGGCCGGCCCTGATCCATCACCTGAAACGAAAAAAGACCAAAATCCTGATTCTCAATGCCCGGCTTTCCAAAAAAAGTCATGGTCATTACCTGGCGACAAAATTTTTATGGAAACATTTGTCGCCGGATATTGTCCTTGCCGTTTCTGACCCGGATGCCCGAAGATATGAACAGATATTTGAAACCGCCTTGGTGAAAACCATGCCCAATATCAAATTTGAATCCATGAATATAGTTTCACGGGATATGGATTCATTGGATGGGGATTTACAGGATAAGGACACGGCGGAACGGATCAAACGACTCCTTCCCCCGGCCCTGCCCCTGACCATTTTGGCTTCTGTCCGGCAGGAGGAAGAAAAGGAGGTTTTGAATATTATTACCCATATTTTAAACGAGTTCCCCAACCAGTTGGTGGCGATCTTCCCCCGGCATGTCCACCGAATCCGATTCTGGGAAAAACGGCTGACCCAAAGCAGGTTAAAATTTCAGTTGCGCTCAAAGATAGGGGACAGCCCTGCAGGTCCGGGAATTATCCTGTGGAACAGATTCGGGGAACTCAAGACTGCCTGCGGACTGGCTTCAATTGTTTTTGTGGGCGGCAGCCTCAAACCCCTGGGCGGACAGAACTTTATTGAACCGGCCGTGCAGGGAGCTGTTACCATCACTGGGCCGTATTATGACGATTTTGCCTGGGCAGGCGAGACCATATTCACCCGGCAGATAGTGCTCAAAAAAAACAATTGGCAGTCCGTTTCCCAGACCATTTTAAAAACCCTTGAACTCCCGGGGAATAAATCAGAGCGCAAAGCCCGGGTCCATGCCTATCTTCAATCCAACCGGGGTGGGACCCAACAGGCCTGCGATGAAATATTAAAAGCCTTTGACGTTTTTTTTTGATTGGGATATAATTACAGCCATAGCAATCGACAGCTCAGCTCTCTCTTATGTTGACTCTTTTACCCTATTCATTACCACCGGACTCAATTTAAGCAGCCTGCTCCCACATCTCTTTTCACAATATTGAATTCACACTCTTTTGACCTGATATTTTTTGTGTTTCAGGCACCTCTGGAAACACCTGTTTTTTAATCAATGGTCTTATCCATGTGCTGTCTTATAACCCAAAGGGCAAGGAGGCGTTATGGAAAATCACACCATGTATTATGACACCATTACCCGGTTAACCACTGCCATTTCTCAGTGCAAAGATCCTGAAGAGGTGGCGCTTATCACGGCGGAAAGTGTTAAGACCGCGTTCAATGCCAAGGGGTGTTCCGTCTTTCTCGTGGACAGGGAAACCCGGGAACTGGGCCTTGTGGCATCCTCGGGTCTGAGTGACGATTACCTGAACAAGGGGCCCATCCATTTCATGCAGACCATCCGGGAGGCAAAGGATGCCGTCCCCATTGCCATCTATGATGTCATGGACGATCCCCGGATTGAATACCCGGAACAGGCCAAAAAGGAGGGTATTGCATCTTTGCTCGGGGTTCCCATTATCAGCCATGATAAAATCCTTGGTGCCCTGAGGATATACACGGGGACCAAATGGGAATTTTCCCTTAACGACATCACCCTCACCCAGGCAGTTGCCTTGATCTGCGGCATGGCCATGGACACGTGCCGGATGTACAAAGGCTATAAAACCAGCATTGAAATTCTCAAAAACATGAGAGGGAAAAACTCTTACAGCTCAAACAAATGGACACCCTATGAGGGCGTTCCGAAAAGTACGGACCCGTCCATCTGCGACTACTAAACATTGCATCAGGTGTTCATTCTTACAGGCAGCCCGCAAAGACGAAGCGCTGCCTGAAGAATGGCCCTCTGTCCGGGCACTGCCCTGAAACTTAATAAACGCTTAATGGGAATCAACGAATCATTTGTCCAGGACCCCGTCCAGTTCATGTTTTAAGGAACGGTTCATCAGGCGCTGGACCGTCTCTTCCACACAAAGGCCCTCAAAAAGAACGGAATAAACTTCATTGCAGATGGGAAGGTCAACCCCGAGTTTCCTGGACAGGTTATACACGGACCGTGTTGTTTTAACCCCTTCGGCCACGGTTCTCATTTCAGAGATGATGTCGGCGGGTTTTCTGCCCTCCCCGATCTGTCGGCCCACGGTATAGTTCCGGCTCAAGTCTCCGGTACAGGTCAGCAGAAGATCTCCCACACCGGCAAGCCCGGACAGGGTAAGGGGATCAGCTCCCAACCGGGTTCCCAGCCGGTTCATTTCGGTGAGACCCCGGGTGATCAGGGCTGCCCGGGGATTCAGGCCCATCTTCATCCCGTCACAGATGCCCGCTGCAATGGCCAGTACATTTTTCATGGCCCCGCCGATCTGGGTTCCAACGGGGTCATCATTGATATATACCCTGAATGTGGGACAGGAAAATATTTCCTGGACAACCTCGGCCGTCTCCCGGCTCGTGGATGCGGCCGCCACAACCGTGGGCACTTTATTGGCGACTTCCTTGGCAAAGCTTGGGCCCGAGAGTACGGCAATATTTTTTTCCGGAATAAAGTCAATCTTCTCGGCAAGAATCTGGGTCATGGTCATGTGGGTCTTGTTCTCTATCCCCTTGGATGCGGTGACAAGGATGGTGTCGGGGCTGATAAAATCTTTCATTTGGCCGGCCATATCCCGCATGCAGTGGGAGGGAACCACCACCAGGACCAGGTCTTTTTCTTTTACGGCAACGTCAAGATCATTGGTTGGAATGATAGTTTCAGGAAGTTTTATACCGGGAAGAAATACCTGATTTTCCCTGTGGGTTTCAATCTGCTCTTTTACTTCCGGTTCAAATACCCAGAGGTCCAGGACAAATCCCTTGTCTGCAAGCAACTTGGCAAGGGCCGTGCCCCAGGCACCGCCACCCACAACCCCTATCCGGGTTTTTGCCGTATCTGTCTTTTTTTCCATTGGTTCAACTTCCCTTCCAGATCCGCCAAGATCCCGATATTAAAGACATTATCATTGATCACAAATGCTTGCTTATATACCAAATTACCGGCTGGATCAACCCGTTTTCCGCTGGCCGCCCAAATAAAACTTGACCCGTGAGGACAGATCACGGGTATGCACTATCTTACAAAATCCTGTGCATAAAAAACAAAAAGTCTCTGAACACTGTTGTGCCCAGAGACTTTATTATCAAGTCATATCAAATGACTTATTTTTGAAGCAAATAAAACGGTTAACTAAAGAACGGTTACATTTGCTGCTGAAGGCCCTTTTTGTCCTTCTTCGATGTCGAATGAAACACGGTCCCCTTCATTAAGGGATTTAAAACCTGTTGAATTAATGCCTGAGTGATGTACGAACACATCTTTTCCACCGTCTTCCTGTTCGATAAATCCAAAACCTTTTGAGTCGTTAAACCATTTTACTGTACCGTTAGCCATGTTGGCAATCTCCTGAAATAAAAAATAAAAAATAATAGCTTCTAACTTTGGGGGGCAAATCACATATGAATATTGGGATATACTCCTTAAGGAGGAAACATTTGTGCATCACTTTTCGTTGCACAATCTTAGATATAATAGAGCAAAGCCGGTAAATGTCAAGCGTTTTTATTTTTCCCAAGACATTTCCCCCTCCAAACTCAAAAATTGATCAAAAAGATCTCATATTGAAATTGAGGCGAAAAAAGAGTATCTATGTCCAACTTTATTGATATCCTTATTATTAACAAACAAATGCGAATTGAGGTGACCATGAATACGACAATAGATATTTTATCCTCCCACCGGTCTGTCCGAAAATTTACGGACAAACCTGTTGACGACGCTCTGGTCCAGACCCTCGTCAAAACGGCCCAGTGTGCCGCCACTTCCAATCATGTCCAGGCCTATACCATTATCCGGATCAGAAACAAAGAGACCCGGCAGCAGATCGCAAATCTGGCCGGACCCCAGATCTGGGTTGAACAGGCCCCGGTCTTTCTTGTCTTCTGTGCCGACCTGACCCGGCTTCAATCCGCCTGTGACCTTAATAAGGTCACGGCGCAAATCGGGTGGGCCGAACAATTTGTCGTGGCCACCGTGGACACGGCGCTCCTGGCCCAGAACCTGATGGTGGCGGCTGAATCCATGGGACTTGGCGGGGTGTTTATCGGCGGTATCCGTAATGATCCGGAAAAGGTCTGTGACCTGCTGGAGATCCCGGACAATGCCTACCCGGTTTTCGGCATGTGCCTGGGATATCCCGACCATCCCCCGGAGGTCAAACCCCGGCTTCCCCTCGGCCTGGTGCTGAGAGAAGAAACTTTTTCAGGTCCGGACTCAAACGAAAAATCAGCAGATGATCTTGCCGCCTATGACAAAACCATGCGTGACTATTATTTAAACCGGGACAGCAACCTGAAAGACCAGACATGGCAGGGCCAGATGGCGGAATTTATAGGCCGGGTCAACCGGCCTCACATGAAATCCTTTCTTGAAAAAAAAGGATTTTTCCTTACCTAGGCCCGAACCTGAACAGGCTGAGAATTCTCATTTTTCAGGAACATGAAAACACGGATCATCACGCCCCGGGCTGTTGTGTATTCCAGAACGGGGCCACCTGTGCCCAGGTAATCTCTATTTTTTAGAATCAAACTTTGGGATAATACCGCCGACAATGGGTTCATAATATCGGTACACGGTTTTTTCGCCCGTCAACTCGTCTACCCGTCGCTGGATGGCCAGGCGGTCATCGTTGTGCATCCAACGATTCCAACTCTCAATCTGGTCCCAGATACTGACCACCATGTATTCCCCGTCGCATTCCAGACAGGAAAATGCCTGATCTGTAATATATCCCGACTGAATCGCGGCCAGGGACCTGAGTTTTACAATTAAAGGGGCAAGACTGGCTGCTATTTTTTCATCCCGTACGGTTCGCCGGATAACGACACAAACGCTCATAACACCCTCCTTTTTGACGATAAGGACTGCAAATTTATAACGTAACGAAACAGATTATTTCATCTGCGGTCCTGACTTTAAGATTTGATGTTGTTCAGGACAAAATTATTGTCCTGGGCAGGATACACGTCATTCTAACCTTCTATAATATATAATGTCAAGGTCTTACACATAATCTTCGCCCCATGGTTTTCCGGGAACCCATACCCCGGGGTGACGATTTTTTGCCGTTTCCCCGGGAATCTTTAAAAAATTGTCTTGCATCATACGATAAATTCACGTATTATTATTGATTTAACTTTGAATTTAATTTTGATTTCCCTGGTCGGCGATCCCGACCTTTTTTTAAGGAACCCCTATGCCCCAGAACAATGATTCCGACCTCCGGTTTGACGAAATGAACCTGAGCCCCGCTGTACTCTCTGCATTACAGGTAGTGGGCTATGAAGCCCCCACCCCCATCCAGGCCCAAACCATTCCCCATCTGACCCGGGGAAAGGATATGATCGGCCAGGCCCGGACCGGTACCGGCAAGACCGCAGCCTTTGCTCTCCCCCTTCTGTCCCGGATTGACCTTGACAACAAACGGCCCCAGGTACTGGTGCTGACCCCCACCCGGGAGCTGGCCATACAGGTTGCAGAATCATTTAAAACATACGGATCACAAATGAAAGGCCTGAGTGTATTGTCCGTATACGGGGGCCAGAGTTAT
Organism: uncultured Desulfobacula sp.; assembly: GCA_963674905.2. Taxonomy (GTDB): domain Bacteria; phylum Desulfobacterota; class Desulfobacteria; order Desulfobacterales; family Desulfobacteraceae; genus Desulfobacula. The sequence continues at coordinate 189,282 of CAXXXR010000002.1, forward strand.
GGAGTCCAGCTCAACCAGCTCAAACGTGGGGTCCATGTTATCGTGGGAACACCCGGGCGGCTCATGGACCATATGCGAAGAAAAACCGTAACCCTGGTCGATCTTTTCAGCGTGGTCATTGACGAAGCCGATGAAATGCTCCACATGGGATTTATTGATGATGTGGAATGGATACTGGACAGAACACCGGATGATGCCCAGACCGCTCTTTTTTCCGCCACCATGCCAATGCCCATCCGCAAAATCGCCCAGAAATATCTGACAGACCCCGGAGAAATCATCGTCAAGCCGGACACCACTGAAGTTGGAACCATCAACCAGCAATTCTGGATGGTCACGGGGGCTAAAAAGTCCCATGCCTTGGTCCGTATCCTGGAAGCCGTCACCTTTGACGGGGTGATCGTGTTTACCAAAACCAAAACCTCTACCCTTGATGTGGCAAAAGCCCTTGAGGACAAAGGATTCAAAGCTGAACCCCTGAACGGGGATCTTGCCCAGAATGCCAGAGAGAGAACGGTGAATCGCCTGAAAAAAGGGACAATCGATATCCTGGTGGCAACGGATGTGGCTGCCCGGGGCCTGGATGTGGACCGGATTTCCCATGTGATCAATTATGACATGCCCCCCAAGGTGGAGCCCTATGTCCACAGAATCGGCCGAACCGGCCGGGCCGGACGTACAGGCGAGGCCATCCTGTTTGTGAACCGGAATGAACGCTGGATGCTCAGACACATTGAAAAAGCCACACAACAAAAAATCCGGGAAATTCAGTTGCCTTCCAACAAGACGGTCAATCAAAAACGGGTGTCAGACTTTAAACAGTCCATCACCCGGATCCTGGCATCAGAAGACCTCAATTTTTTTCAGGACATGATCGAGGGGTATGCCCGGGAACAGGAGATCCCCGTTGCCCAGGTGGCGGCGGCCCTTGCAAAGCTGGCCCATGGAGACAGTCCTTTTCTTTTGTCCGGGAACTCTGAAAACAAGCACGAGAAAAAGCCGGAATTCAAGACTGCTAAAAATAACCGCATAGCCCGCAAAGATCCCTGTGAAAAAAACCGCCGACCCGCAAAAGACAGGCCTGCAAAAGCCAAGCCGACAATGGCCGCTCACTCCCCTGAACCACAGCAATCACCCCCCATGGAAACAAGATCTCCTTCACCCCAAGCAGGTGTCATCCCTATAGAAAAGGGCATGGAGCGGTACCGAATTGAGGTGGGCCGACGTCACGGGGTCCAGGCAGGAAATATTGTGGGGGCCATCGCAAACGAAGCCGGTCTTGACAGAAAGCACATTGGGAAAATTAATATCAACCAGGAATTTTCCTTTGTGGATCTGCCCTTTGGCATGCCCTCCGAAATTTTCTCGGTATTGAAAAAAACATGGATAAAATCTCAGCAAATGGCGATTTCCCGGTGTGCCTGAAAATAGTCACAGTGTGCCTGAGAATAGTCCGTGCCGGTATCCTACCGGTATTTTATTTCACGCTTCAACCCCGTTGGATACAAAACTCCCCGGGGTTTGCTGGGACATATTGAATTCTGCTGAATCGTCTTTAATACTCTGCTTGTTCCCGGACAGGTGGCGCCGGATTTTTTCTTTGTGCTTTGTAATCTGCAATTTTACTTTATCCGTCACTGCATCAATAGATGAATACAAGTTTTCAGATTCTTCTTTGGCCTGGATTTGAAATTTGTCACTTTTAAGCCTGACTTCAACAATCTGGCGTATTTTTTCAACAGACAGGACCACATCCGCTTCAACGGAACCGTCCAGCATCTTGTCAAATCTGTCAAATTTTTCCTGGATTTTTGCTTTTAAGGCATCTGAAGAATCAATGTTTTTAAAAGTGATGGATATCTGCATAAAAACCTCCTGAAAAAGTGAACTTTATAATTTTACAATAGCACATCCAGGTATCAGCGCAAAATATTTAATCAAATACCTAAAATAATAATTAAAGCTCTTCTTGATTCTCAGGCTTAAGAATTTCATTTTCATCGGCATTGATTAATTGCTGGCAATGGTGACACACCATGTGCAGTTTCTTAACGTTTCCCTTGAAAAGAAATCGCCGGCAATGGGGGCAATAATAAGACTTCAGTTCCGGATCACTCTGCATGGATGGCACGATCGGCTCTGTAATATTTGAATCGTTCATTCATTCTCACTTCATATGGTTAATATCAAATACAGGACTATATCACAAATAGACTGAAACCAATACATTTAAACCGATAGATTATGGTTCATCCCCAAAAGTATAGTGCGGCATATGGGTTGTTTTCATGAAATGGACCGGTTAAGATAGTACCATTTAAGGCAGCAGAATGGACGTTTACCCCCTGCAAGGATTCAAAACCCCCTAATGGAGAGGCACATGGACGACGAACAGATCATTTGCCGGGTGGATATCACCCGAATAGACAATTTTCAGAAAATCCAAATGAAAGACCGTATTATTGATGAAAATATTCTTGAAATCTTCATCAACAATACCAAAGCCTTTGAAATGGTTTTTTCCATGACCCATGCAAAGGCGCTTGTTGCCGGCTTCCTGTTCACCCAGGGTATTGTTCACAAAAAGACAGAGATCGAAAAAATAGACCTGAAAATAAACGACGCACCCAAAAAGGATCAAAAAAAAGTCAATTCAGTCAAAGAAAGTTACCAATGCCGTGTCATCTTGAATGAAAAGGCGTTGAAAAGACTGGAAGCATTCAAGAACCAAGATCAGGTCAAAGGCTCGTCCGGCGGGACCCTTTTGCAGGGCCCGGCCCCGGGTCTGCCCCACTGTCACACCCAAGGGCCGACCATTACCTATGACCAGGTCCTTTCCCTGACCCAAATGCACTGGGACCGGTCCCAACTCTTCCATGAAACCGGGGCCGTGCACAGTGCAGGGCTATGCAGTCCATCCGATATCCTGTTCTATTACGAAGACATCGGCCGGCATAACGCCCTGGACAAAATGGCCGGAGATATTCTCTTGAACACGATCGACACCCGGGACAAAATTGCAACGGTGAGTTGCAGGATGTCCCTTGAAATCATCGGGAAAATCATTAAAACCGGCATTCCCATTGTGATCTCCAATGCCGCACCCACCCTTTCCGCCGTACGACTGGCGCTCCAGGCCGGGCTCACCGTTGTGGGATTTGCAAGGAACAACCGGTTTAATATCTATACCCATGGAGAAAGAATCCTGCCAGGGCAGCCGGACTAAACCGGCCGGCTGCCCTGACAGGGCAAACAGGCTCTAGGCAGGCAAACCCTTTTGATCTTCAAGGTCTTTTAATTCAAAGCGCTTGAGCTTTCCGGTTGCCGTCTTGGGAAGGTCCTCTACAAAGTATATCCACCGGGGAAATTTATAGTGGGCCAGTTCTTTTTTGACATAGGCTTTTATGTCTTTCTCAAGTTCTGTTGACTCAACAAAGCCCTTGTTCAAGACAATATAGGCCGCTGGTTTTACAAGATTTTCCTCGTCCCGGCCGGGCACGACCGCGCACTCAAGAACGGCGGGGTGGCCGATGAGACAGGCCTCAACCTCTATGGGAGAAACCCATATACCGCCCACCTTAAGCATATCGTTGGACCGGCCCACATAGTAGAAAAACCCCTGTTCATCCACAAAGAACTTGTCATCCGTGTTAAACCATGCCCCCATCATGGATTCTTTGGTTTTTTCATGTTTGTTCCAATAATAGGGAGCTGTGCTGTCCCCCTTGATCAGGACGGTCCCGATCTCGCCCTGGGGCAGGTCTCTAAAATTTTCATCCACGATTCTGGCTTCATACCCGGGCACAAGCTGTCCCGTGCTTCCCGGGCGAATATCCTCCACCCGGTTGGAGATATAGATGTGCACGATTTCCGTAGACCCGATACCGTCAAGAATATCCACATTGAACCTGGCTTTCCACCGGTTGAAAATATCCGCCGGCAAAGCCTCTCCGGCAGAAACGCAGAGTCTGACCCCGTTCACCCGTCCGTCGTCCGCCGCCAGCATGGCTCCGTAAAGGGTGGGCACCCCAAAGAACAGGGTGGGGTTGTGCCGGGCAATGGTTGCATACACCGACGCAGGTGTCGGCCGCTCCGGCATCAAAACCGATGTGGCCCCGACGCTGAACGGAAAATAGAGCCCGTTGCCCAGTCCGTAGGCAAAAAACAATTTTGCCGCTGAAAAACAGACGTCGGTTTCCCGGATCTTCAGCACCTGCTTTCCATAGGTCTCCACGCTGAACAGCATATCATGCTGTAGATGAACCGTGCCTTTGGGTTTTCCGGTTGACCCGGAGCTGTAAAGCCAGAAACAGGCGTCATCCGGACAGGTCTGGGCCGCCTCAAGGGTGTCGGACTGACCCTGGACAAAATCCTCATACAACGTGGTATCGGGTATGGCCTCTTTTTTGTTGACAATGATGATTCTTTCAAGAAATTTCAATTCATCTTTGACTTCTGCAATGTTGAAGTACAGGGACTCATCTACCACCAGGACCCTGGCCCGGCTGTCATTTAAAAAATAAAGATAATCCTTTGGCCGCATCAGGGTGTTCAGACAGATAGGAACCGCACCCGCTTTGATGGAGCCGAAAAACACCACGGGATAAAGTTCCATGTCCAGCATGAGCATGGCCACACGGTCCTCCATCCTGACACTGGACGATAAAAGGGCATTTCCAAACTCGTTGACCTTCGCGGCCATCTGCCCATAGGTCATCTGACGGTCTTCACACAGGACAGCCACCTTGTCTTGTCTTCCTTCCCGGACATTCCGGTCCACAAAATAATCCGCTGCATTAAAAACCTCGGATTCAAGCGCTTCAACGTTCATTATTGATTCCCTCCCAGATAGTATTTATTGGATAGAATTTATATAATAGAGTTATTTCGAACATTTCGTTTCTTTCATGATTTGCCCTGGGCCAACCCGGATGGATTACCGGATCGGCCCATGGCCGTTATTTGGTTAAAACGGGGTGAAAAAACAGATCAAGGCTTTTTCTCTCGGTTTTACCGGGGGATGTTGCATAGGAGCCGACAAAGAAAACAATTCCCGATATAATAAACGAGGCCAGGAATCCGTTTAACTGAAAAAGAGATTCCTGGGGAAACAGAACCATGGCCTTTCCCCCCATAAAAAAGAAGATGACGTTTAAAGAGACGCCCACAAGGGTGGATAAAATTGCACCGGTTGCAGTGGCCCGTTTCCAATAGTAGGCACCCCAGAGGGCAAAAAAGGTCACGGCCACGGTACCGAATGCAATGACGGAAAGTTCCGCCACAGGGGTTTTGGGATTCCAGGCGATCCACACACAGATGGCCATGATAATGGCCACAAAGACCCTGGCGATGGTGATGAGTTCAAAAGACTGGGTCTGGGGCCGGATGGTCTTGATAATATCAATGGAAAGATTGGCTGCATTCCCGAAAACAAGGCCGTTCACCGTTGACATGGCAGCAGTAAACCCGCCGGCCACGGCAAAGGCGGCCAGCCAGTCCGGCATGGTGGCTGCAGCCACGAGCCCGTAGATCTTATCGGCCTCAACTCCCTTAAGCCCTGGAACAATAGCATTGCCGGCAATACCGATCAGGGTGGGCATGGTGATGACCACCAGACAGATGCCGCCGAAGGAGAGAAACATGGCCTTAAGCCCCCGGACTGACCGGCTGGAATAGGCATGCATATAGGGCTGGGGAAAACAGACACATCCCAGGCACATGGCCGCGGCCATGCCGAAGATCATGGGATAGCTCCAGACCTTGCCCCCGGCCCAGCCGATCTGAAAAAGATTAGGATGCTTTGCCATGACCAACTCCATGGTGGGGACAAACCCCCCGTTTTTCATCATCACAAAGAAGAAAAGGAAAAACACCATGATGGAAAAGAATACTCCCTGGATGGCATTGACCCAGGCAGCCCCTTTCATCCCGCCCATCATCAGGTACAGGGCTATGAAAAAGGGGACAAAGAACAACCCGACATGAAAAGAGATAATGCCCTCGCTCATGGCCTCCAGCATGACGCCGATTCCCTGAATCTGGGCCACCACATAAGGAATGGATGCCACCAGAACCACCAGCACAAGAATAATCCGCATGGGCGTGCCGTATCGTTCACCAAAGGGCGCGCCCATGGTCATCCACTTTCTGGCCCGGCCCAAAAGAAATGTTTTTTTGTGCATGAAATACCATAAAAACCCCAGGGGAACCAGGTTGGCAGTGAGCACATAGAGGCTGCCGAATCCCAGACGGTATCCGAAACTGGACATGCCGAACATGGAAAAAGCGCTCAGAAAAGAGGCCAAAAGAGAAAAAATCAACACAAAATAGCCCAGGCTTGATCCGGCCACAAAATAATCGTCCGCACTTTTTGTAAACCCTTTCTGAAATGCCACATAACTGATGTAAACCGAGACCAGACAAATACCGGTAATAATCGTAACGGAAACCATATTAATTCTCCTCCAGGGCGACCTGTTTCTGGTTGGTTTTTTTCAACTCATCTATGATCTCTTCAAGGTCTTCGTCATACAGGGCCAGGTCGGTCTTAAACAGATACACCCACTCGACCACAAAGAGAACGGCACCAATCACCAGCATGATAAATGCCCAGGAGGGCATTCCCATAATCAAGCCGACTTCACCGTAACTGCCGTATCCGATGGGGCACCAGCACAACACCGTGAGAACAAGAAATAAAATTAAAAAAATAAAATTTTTCTTTGCGTTTGAGGCCATTCACTTTCTCCTTTGGGTTAATGTGTTTATAATAGTACGATTCCTTGACCAATGAAATTTGTCCAATGAGCTGTCCCGGTGAGCATCCCGGTCAATTTGCCCAGTGATTTTTCATTGGTCCCGGCATTCCCAGAGAGCAAATCCTGTGCCAGGATTTTCAAGTTGATGCCCGTCCAGACAACCCCAGGCACCCCAATGGTTTCAGAAATTTGATGAAAATATTTTTTTCGAAAACAAACGAATGAATCGGAAAGGATCTTTCCGGGCTAGAAAATTTCTTTCAGTATTTTGGAGATGATTATTTTGGCGAAGTTAAATGATATTTTTGAATTTTTTTTCTCAGGGTGGGCAATGAAATTTCAAGGATTTTAGCGGCCCGGGTTTTGTTCCATTGAACTGAATCAAGAACAATGGCAATATGCCTGCTTTCGACCTGTGACAGGGACCAGGACACTTTGTTCGCTTCCGTTGCAACGACTTGATGGGCAGATAAAAGGAGGGCTTCAACCGCATCCAGCAGGATCACATTCCCCCGGGACCGTATGGATGCGGACACAATAATATTTTCAAGTTCACGGACGTTTCCGGTCCAGGTATGGCGTTTCAATCTTTCAATACAGCCGTCCTGGAGGGTCATCTGTTTCATGCCCAGTTCCCGGGCACTTTTTTGCACAAAATGGTCTGCAAGGTCGTCAATATCAGACAGGCGCTGGGCCAGGGGAGGAACGGTCATGGTGACGACCTTGAGCCGGTAATACAGATCGTCCCTGAATGTTTTTTCCCGGATCATTTTTCCAAGATCCCTGTTGGTGGCGGCAATGATTCTGCACCTGGATCTCAACACATTTTTGCCGCCCACCCGCATATACTGTTTTCGTTCAAGGAATCCCAGAAGTTTACCCTGGAGATTCAGGGGCAGTTCCCCGACCTCATCGAGAAAGAGGGTACCATCCCCTGCCAGCTCAATCTTGCCCGGTCTCAGGTCCACGGCCCCAGTGAAGGCGCCCTTTTCATGACCGAACAATTCGCTTTCCAGAAGGGTGTCCACAATGGCGGAGCAGTCAAAAGTGACAAAGGGCCTTTTGCTGTAAGGGCTGCTCAGGTGAATCCGTCTGGCCACCAATTCTTTTCCCGTACCGGTTTCCCCGGTAATCAATGCCGTTGCCCTGTTCTGGCACAGCAGACCGATCATCTTGTAAATTTCTTTCATTGCCCGGCTTTTCCCCACAATCACGCTGTCATCGTACGCCTCGTGAGAATGAGCTTTCAGGGCGATTTTACTGTCTTCATAAAAACTTTTGACCGCATCCTTGACGGTTTTTTCCAGTTCATCCGCATCCAGGGGCTTGTGGATATAATCATAGGCCCCTCTTTTCATGGCTTCGATGGTGGTTTCCATGTCCTGGAATGCCGTAATCATGATAATCTTGGACAGGCCGGAAACCTCGTGCATCAGACTCAGGGCATCCAGCCCGCTGCCGTCGGGCAGACGGATATCCAGGATGACCACCTCGGGAACCAGTTCCCTGAATGCCGTCATCGCCTCTTGAACCGTTGATGCGGTATAGACCTGATATCCTCTTTCAGACATAAACATCTCAATTGACTCTTGAATGGGACGTTCATCATCCACCACCAGAAGTTTAACCATTGACGCCTCCCATGGGCAAAAGGACCTCAAATATGGTTCCTTTAACCTCTGAATCAATCACCTGTATCCGTCCTTTGTGGGCCGTTACAATCTGCTTTACATTGGCAAGTCCAAGGCCGGTCCCGCTGGACCGGGTCGTATAAAAGGGCTCGAAAATATGGGCAAGCAGTTCTTTTGGAATCCCTCTGCCGTCGTCTTCAATCCGGATAAGGGCAAAGGATTTTCCTCCCTGTGTTTTTTGAGCCGTTGAAATCCTGACCTGCCCGAAATCATCAATAGCGTCCAGGGCGTTGAGCAGCAGATTGATAATCACCTGCTCAATTTTTCCCTTGTCTGCCAGAAATTCTTTTAACCCCTCATCCACATTGATGAGGCAGTCAACACTTTTTCGATGAAATTTTATTTCCAGAAGATCCACACAGGAACAGACCAGAAGGTTGATATCGGTCACGGTAAATTTCAGGGACACGGGTTTGGCAAAATCAAGCAGTTCCTGGAGGATGCGCTCCAGCCGGTTAATCTCCCGTTCCGATATTTGAAGACGTTTTCTGTCATTCCCTTTCAGGATCATGTTCTTGCTCAAAATCTGCAGGTTCATCTTTACCGATGACAGGGGATTTCTGATCTCATGGGACAGGGAAGCCGTCAGATGTCCGACATAGGTCATCCGTTCCATTTCCCGACTTCTTTTTTCCATTTCAACCCGTTTGGTGATATCCCGGACAATACACAGGTTATACTCCCGACCTTCAAACCTGGAGGGCCTGAAATTAATTTCCGTGGGCAGATGTTTCCCATCCTTTGTCACCCTCAGGTACTCAAATGCTTCGGGTTGTGTTCCTTTTTTGACTTTTCGATTAATAATGGTTCCCACCTGCTCAAGATTTTCTTCGGCCACAAACGACAAAAAAGAGGTGTGGATGGTGTCGGTTGACTGATAGCCGTGCATCCGATAAAAGGCCGGGTTCACAAAGGCGATTTCCTCTTTGTTCAACACCAGGTATCCGTCGCTGATGTCCTCAACCAGGGTTTTGTACTTGTGCTCAGATTCCTGAAGTTCCTCGGTTCTTTCGGCCACATCATTTTCAAGCTGGAGCGCATACTGCTTCAGGTAGGTTTCATGTTTTTTCTGGAAATGGCTGGAAAACCGGTGAATGGTATAGGCAAGGCCGGTATTGACTGCCTCGATATTTTTAACCAGCAGGTAAGGGGGGGATTCTTTCACAAGAATGGGAATGACAATCTGCCGGTAAAGTTCAAATGCCTTCTGGACGTCATCCAGGGGAAAACCGGCTTCCAGGCGTATTTTGGTAATCTCATTGATAAAATCGTTGATGGGGGCAAAATCATGATGTGCAATCATCCGGCAGAACGAATCGCAGGCCATGCCGATGGTCATGATCAGCTCTTTTACCGGCCGTTTGGCATAATTTTGGGACACATCGTGCTTGAGTCTGTCCCGCCACTCAAGCACGATCTCATCCCGGTGCCGGTTTAAAAAATCTTCCCAGTCAAATTTCATTTAAAAATACCACGCCCGTCAATCCACCGTCAGTCGACCACCAGGGCAAGACCCTGCATCACGCTCTTCTTCTTTTCTTTGGAATACAAGAGTTCCACAAGGGTTAACGCATATTCACAGGCGGTTCCGGCACCCCTGGAGGTGACACAATTTTTATCCACCACCACATTGGCATCAACCACATTTCCATTCTCGATCAAATTCACAAACCCGGGATGGCAGGTCACCCTGCCCGGCGACACAAGCTTATGGTGGTGCAGGACAATGGCCGGCGATGCGCAGATGGCCCCGTAGTATTTTTCCTGCTTTGCCTGCCGGCGTAGGAGGGTCTCAAGATCTTTTGAATCCCGGAGATTTTTGGCCCCCGGGATACCGCCGGGAAGCACAATCAGATCGAAATCTTCTTCCATGCAGTCTTTGATAAGCCTGTTGGCCTTAAATTCAAGGCCGTTGGAGGCCTTGATGTTGATGTCATCCACCGATGCGATGGTCACCGTCGCACCTGCCCGCCGAAGGATATCCACGATGGTAACCGCTTCCATCTCTTCTGACCCCTGGGCCACGGGGACAAGGACTTTTTTTTCCATGACACACCCCCTTGCTTTAAGATTATGGTTGTACCGCTGCTTTGATATCATCTCATCCCATCTCATCTACTGATAAAACAGACGAGACAAATGACTCCTTTATTTTCTCCCTGCCGACTCCCCTTCTGTTGCCGGGTAAAACGACTGCTCTGATCCAAACGCCTGGGCACACCTCATATAGGTCTGGGACATCTCTTCCATTTTCATTTGAACGGCCCGGCGATTTTCATATGTTTTTTTAATTTTCCCGGGTGACCCCGTTACCAGAGAATAGGGAGGAATAATGGTCTTTTCCAGGACAATGGTCCCGGCCGCAATCACGGAGCCTGTTCCAATCACGGCATGGTTCAGCACAATGGCGCCCATCCCGATGAGGCACTCATCTTCAACCGTGCACCCGTGTAAAATGCTCCGGTGACCAACGGTAACACCGTCTCCTATGGTCAGATGAATATTTTCATCCACATGGCACATACACAGGTCCTGGATATTTGTTTGTTTTCCCACCCTGATTTTTCCCAGATCCCCCCGAAGCACGGTCTGAAACCATATTGAGGAATCTTCTCCTATTCCAACATCCCCGATAATCTGGGCCGTGGGTGCCAGGTAAACAGATGGATGGATGCGGGGCTGTGTGTTTTGAAAGGTATAAACCGTCATGGCGCTCCTGTTTGGTTGTCAAATGAACTCAACTCCTATAGCTGATAATGGAGTATCAGAAAACCGCTCCTGTCTCAACGGAAAAACGCTTCTTTCCAATTCTCTACCGGCAAAATCTCTGCCGTACCAATTCTCTGTCATGCCATTTTTTTGTCGCACCGGGGGGGGATTCCCTAATGTCAAGCCGGTACCTTGCCCACCGATGCCATATACACGGCAAATTCATCTTCACCGTCAAGGCCGATCAGCTCGTCCAGTTCTTCCTGGTCATAGGCGGCAATGGCACAGGTTCCGGCTTGGACAGCCTCACATGCAAGGTAGAGATTCTGGCACACATGCCCGGCATCAACGGCAATGACCTTGTGGGCGGCAAGTCCATACCGCCACTCCATCCGATAGGGTACGGCGGCCCAGACAAAGGTCACGGCACACCTGCCGGGATAGGTCTGGCCCAGGGACGCAGTAATCATTTTCTGTGCAAGCAGGTCATCTGAAAACAGAAAAACAAGCTGATGGGCCAGCGGCAGATACCGATACACGCCCGAGTCCAGCCCGTCCACATTCAGGACACACAGGTAGGTTTCAAGGGCATGGCGGCACCCGGCCGACGGGACATTCCGGTAGGCATGGCCCTGGACAGCCTCCCCCCTCATTCCCTGGGTGCACCAGAGCAGGTAGGCCAGCTCATCCAGACTCAGGCTCTGCCCGGTATACACCCGCCGACTTTTTCTGTTGCCGATGGCCGTGGTAAGATCCGTGGGTGCAATGTTTTTCCACTCTTCCGGACCGGGCAGATCAATCCGCCTTGCATCATCCGGACATGGTTTTTCAATGGCAGGAACCGGAACTCCCTGATTCTGGTCCGTAAACCTGAAAACGATTCGTTTTCGTATACTGTCTTTTAAAAAATACCGGTAATTTTTCAAGGATTCTTTGTCCATATTCACCCCCGCTGGTTGGTGTGGCAGATATTCAAACCAAATCTTATCTCAAAAAGACGCCCCTGCCCGGGCTTTGACTGGGATGCCTTTTCAGCGTCTCCAATCATGATTTTTTCATGAAGCCAGTATAGTTCCCGCCTCAGCAAAAGAAAAGAAATATCCCGATTTGATTTTAATACCTGTCTTCGAACTTTAAATGTGATATGATTCGCGATCGTGACGTTCAGGACTGAAAATTTTATGCTGAACACTTTTTACAAAAAAACAAGTGCCTGCCGGGCACTGGATGATAATTTTTATTTGACGGATGAACCAAATGCAAAAAATCTATATCACTGCCCAGGAACTGTTGGAAAGCTCTTTTAAACTGGCCCATGAAATTTATGCCGACGGGTTCCGCCCTCAGTTTATCGTGGGTATATGGCGGGGAGGAACGCCCATAGGTATCGCCGTACAGGAATATTTTGAATATAAGGGGGTCAGCACCGACCATATTGCCGTCCGGACATCCTCTTATTACGGCATCAACAAGCAGTCCAGAAAAATTCGGGTTCACGGGCTGCACTATCTGATTGAAAACGCCAATTCAACGGATGCCCTGCTCATCGTTGATGATGTCTTTGATTCCGGGCGGAGTGTGGATGCATTAATCAAACAGATCAAAAAACAGTCCCGCAAAAATACACCCTCTGATATTCGTGTGGCCTGCACCTGGTACAAACCTTCAATGGGTGCCGTGGATATCAAACCCGATTATTACACCCATGAAAGTGATGACTGGCTCGTGTTTCCCCATGAGCTTAATGGCCTGACAAAAGAAGAAATAGCAGAGGGCAAAACCGACCTTAAAAATATTTTATCTCTGTTTTAGGACCGCAGATGAAATGAGTTGGACAAAAATAGCCCAGAATTTATTTTGTTTTCAAGGCAAGGAGCCCTGAATTTAAGGTCCTAAGACTTGTCCCAAAAAGGAAGCGGGACAAACTTGCGGTGATCACCTCAGTCAAAATATCTTTTAGGGAATGGGGTCAGACCACGGCAGCCGTCCGCATTGCCCGGGCCCACACCGGCCAGGTCAAGGTCATGCTCTTCGGGTATCACGGCTGGCAGGACCCTGCCATCCCCGCCGGAGATCGAGTATTCATGAGGGATCACGCGCATCTGTCTCCTACGGCACCCCGAATAAAAAGAATTGACAATAGAAAGAATCATTTGCTATGTGTTCATCAATGTAAACATGAAATTAATCAAAATTTTACAGTGGCCGGATCATCCCCGCTGTAAAACTTGGTTGATGGGCCGTTTGTTCTGTTTTTTAAACCCAATATTCGTAATTAAGGAGTCAGCAAATGAAAAAAAAGATTATTATTCTGGTTACGTTATTTTTAACTGTTTTCCTTCTCTCCGGTTCCGCTTATGCGGTTAGAAAAGGTGGCACCCTGAATTTTATGGCTCCCTATGGAGGGGATCTGAGCACCTTGGATCCGACAAAAACCAGTCGCTACCAGGACTATCTGGTGACAATGAATATCCACCGGGGACTGTACCGCTGGGATGCTAAAAAAAGTACTCCCGTCCTGGACCTTCCGGAAAGCGTGGAGATCTCCGCCGACAAGAAAACCTACACATTCAAACTCCGGCCCAATATCAAATTCCACAACGGCCGGTTGATGACCTCGGATGACGTAATCTGGAACTTCACCCGTATCGCCACCATGAAGCCGTCATCCCCGTCATTCCGATATATCAACATGATCAAGGGGGCAAAAGACCTTCACGAGGGCAATATCAGCACGTTTACCGGACTGAAGAAAATCGACGACCTGACCTTCCAGATTGTTCTTGATGTGCCCATCGACCTGGGCTACTCCCTCTGGTTCCCGGCCGTGGTTGTTTTTCCTAAGGAAGAGGTTGAGCGCCTGGGAGATGCCTTCAGCACCCATCCGGTGGGATGCGGCCCGTTCAAGTTCGTCAAATGGGTCAAGGGATCTGAAGTGATCATTGAAAAATTTAACGATTTTTATATGGAAGGCCTGCCGTACCTTGACAAGGTCACCTATAAAATCATGGGCGAAGCCGCGTCTCGTGACCTGGCCTTCAAGGCCAAGGAACTGGACGCCACCATTGTCGGTGCGGTCAACTACCCGGAATACAAGGCGGATCCGGTCATATCCAAAAATATGATTGAGGTCGCGGAAATGTTTACCCGTCTGGTCGGTATGAACCCTGATTTCAAGCCGTTTGCGGACAAACGGGTGCGCCAGGCCATTAACTATGCCATCCCGTCGGATCTGATCATCGAAAAGATCCTCAAGGGTAAAGCATTCCCGGCAAGGGGATATCTGCCATCCTCCTCTCCCGCGTTTGATCCCAATGGGAAAAAGTATGAGTTCAACCTGGAAAAAGCCAAGGCCCTGATGAAAGAAGCAGGCTATGAAAAAGGATTTACCGTTGAGCGTGCCATTGGGACGGCCAACAAGTCCTGGGGGACCGGCATCTATGAAGCGACCATGCCCTACCTGAAAAAAATCGGTATTGAACTGAAAATTCAGATGATGGAGGGGGCGGCCATGGATGCAAGGATCCGGGCGAGTGACTTTGACATGTTCATCTGGTCCCTGGATTCAGGCCCGGACTCACTGGAAACGATGTCACGCTGGAAATCAGATGTGGATGTGGGATCCGGAAACTATGTGAAGTTCAATAACCCCGAGTTTGATAACCTCCTGAATCAGGCCGCCCTGGCAAAAACCGATGCGGAAAAGAACGAACTGGTCAAAAAAGCCGATGCCATCTTTACCGAGGAAGCTCCGGTCTGGTTCTTTAACTACAACAAAGCGATCATGGCGTTCCATCCCTGGGTTCACAACCTGTCAAAGGTTGCCCCGGAGATGATGTTCCAGGATCTCACCGCTGTATGGGTAGATGAAACCTCTCCCCGTGCCGACGACAAATAAACCTTAAATTGCCGGGAAGGCCTTTTTTCGCCTTCCCGGTTTTTTTATTTCAAATCGCCAGGAAGCAGAAGGAAGGCTTATGTTTGCTTATGCAGTGCGCAGATTGCTGCAGTTTATTCCCACCATACTGGTCATATCCCTGATGATTTTCATCCTTTTGAATGTCCTGCCCGGCAATGCCGCACTGATGGCTCACGGCGACCAGGATACGGGTAGGCTCACCACTGAAGACATTGAAGAGATGAAGAGGGAATGGGGGCTGGACAAGCCCCTGTGGTACAGATATGCAGTCTACCTGAAAGGGCTGGTCACCGGTGACCTGGGAAAATCTTTCCTGAGAAGGGAACCGGTCAACCAACTGCTAAAAGAGCGAGTCTGGCCCACTTTGAAACTGGCCATAGCTGCCATGTGCATCGCCATCTGCCTTGGCGTTCCGCTGGGATTTTATTCCGCCCTGCGCCAGGGACGGATGGCCGATACCCTTACCATGATCGGTGCAGTCTCCGGTGTTTCCATGCCCCAGTTCTGGCTGGGGCTGCTGTTGATGTACTTTGTGTCGGTCAAACTTCACCTGTTGCCTCCTCAAGGATACGGTGGCGGGGATTTAAAACATATTATCCTTCCGGCTTTTACCCTGGGGATCGGTTATGTGGGGCTTCTTGCGAGGACGACAAGGGCCGCAGTCGTGGAGATCCTCACCATGGATTACATCCGGACTGCAAAGGCCAAAGGTCTGTCAGAGTTCCTGATCAACCGGAAGCATGTGATGAGAAATGCCCTGATCCTGGTCCTGACCACGGCCAGCCTACAGTTCGGAGACCTGATGGCCCAGACCGTTATCGTGGAAAAACTGTTCTCATGGCCGGGACTCGGATCGCTCCTGGTAGATTCCATTTTCCAACGGGATATCCCGATCACCCAGGGGTGTATCCTCGTCATTATTTCAACTTTTTTATTGGTTAACCTAATTGTCGACCTGCTCTACGGAGTCATCGACCCAAGAATCAGGGCATCCTTTAAATGAACAAGAATCTTCGTAAAATTGTCCGTCAGACCAACCTTCTTATAGGGGGAATCATTACCCTGTCTGTCATATTGGTAGCCATTTTCGCTCCGGTGCTCGCACCATTTCACCCGGTGGATGATGCCGACCTGATGGTGTCGGAAGAGCCGCCCGGCGCTCCCTATTACCTGGGGACGGATATCCAGGGCCGGGACATCCTGTCCCGGGTCATATACGGTGCCCGGATCTCTCTGGCTGTGGGCCTGATCAGCCAGACCCTGAATACCATCATCGGTGTCCTGCTCGGCCTGAGTGCCGGGTTTTTCGGAGGCTGGTGGGATGATTTTGTAATGGGGTTGACCAATATCATGCTGTCCATCCCAGCCCTGGTCTTTGCCCTGGCCATCATGGCCCTGCTCGGGCCCGGGCTTTTCAATGTATTCATTGCCATGGGGTTCACCAACTGGTCTTTCTCATGCCGTATCACCCGGTCCCAGGCCCTGGCCGCTAAAAGCCTGGACTATGTCAAGGCTGCAAGAGCCCTGGGTTACGGACCGATCCGTCGGATGTTCACCCAGATCCTGCCCAATATCATCGGCCCGATCCTGATTATCGGCACCCTGGGGGTCGCCTGGGCCATTCTTCTGGAAGCTGCACTCTCCTTTTTGGGTCTCGGGGTGCAACCGCCGACACCCTCCTGGGGAGGAATGCTCTCAGCGGCACGTGAACAATTGTTCACCGCCCCTTGGATCTCTGTTTTTCCCGGGATTGCCATTTTTATAACCGTACTGGGCCTCAACCTGCTGGGGGATGGGCTGCGGGACATACTGGACCCGCACACCCTGAACCAGAGAAGCTTATAACCAAATTAAAAGGAAAGTTCATGTCCACTCAAGAATTTGCCATATTCTCTTCTACTATTTTTACCGGAATCCCAGGCAAGCTCTGGGCTGAGGCGGTTGGAATTAAAAACGGCTGCATTGCCGTTGTGGGAACCAACCAGCAAGTAAAGTCCGCAATGCCGGATGCCAAAGCCATTGAATTACCGGGCCGCCTGGTAACACCGGGCTTTGTAGATGCCCATTGCCATTTCGTAGGGTTTGCCAGGACCCAACTGATGATCGATCTTAACGGCCTGACCAGCCTTAAAGCCTGCCGTGAACGGATACAGGCCGGTGTTTCCAAAACAAAACCGGGCCAGTGGATCCTGGGGCGCGGATGGAACCATAACCTGTGGACGGAAGCCAGGACACCCACAAAAAAGGATCTGGATGATATCAGCCCTGACAACCCGCTGATGATGATCCGCACCTGCGGCCACAGTGAGTGGCTCAATTCCAAAGCCCTGGAGCTGGTCGGCATTACACGGGATTCACCTGATCCGTCTGGTCTCAGATTTGATCGGGATGCATCAGGCGAACTCACGGGGCTGCTCCATGAAGCCCGGGAACTTGTTATGGAGTCCATTCCCCCCTTTGATGACGAACAACTGAAAAAGGCTATCCACAAAGCCCAATCAAAGATTCTGGAATTCGGTCTGACCGGGGTGCATACCTGCGAGTCCCTGGCAGAATGGAAACTCCTTGGAGCAATGGATGAACAAGACCAACTCAAACTGAGGGTCCACCATCTGGTTCAGCCCTATGATCTTGATGAATTTGATGACCTGGGTCTGACCTGGGGCAGCGGTAACCAGCGGCTCTGGATCGGTCACCTTAAACTTTTTTCAGATGGATCACTGGGATCAGGCACCGCACTGATGCATGAGGCCTATGCAGATGAGCCGGACAATTGGGGTATCCATTGCCTGGATGCCATGGAACTCAAAGAATATGTCCTTAAAGCATACAAGCGGGGACTCAGTGTGGCCATCCATGCCATCGGAGACAAGGCCGCCACAAATGCTCTGGATGCCATTGCCCACGGCCGCAAACAATATCCGGGACCCTGGCGGGACCGTATTGAGCACGTTCAGCTCTGCCGTGAGCAAGATCTGGCAAGATTCCGTGACATGGGGGTTACCGCGTCGGTACAGCCGGTTTTTGTCCAGTCCGACTGGCATGTGGCAGACAGACGCTGGGGCAGTGAACGATGTGCCAGGGCCTATGCATGGAAAACTATTATGGAAATGGGCATTCCAATACAATTTGGATCTGATGCGCCGGTGGAGTCAAACAGACCGGTCCTTGGGCTCCAGGCAGCCGTTCTCAGGCAGACTTCGGATCTTAAACCCGACGGCGGGTGGCAGCCGGCACAGCGACTGACCCTGGAACAAAGCCTGGCAGGGTATACCCGGACAGCGGCCTATACGGCCCGGAAGGAAGACCATCTTGGGTCACTGGAACCGGGCAACTGGGCGGATCTGACCGTGTTTGAAAAGGATTTGACAACTACACCTGCCCAGGAATGGCATACGGTGGACGTGGAAATGACAATTGTAGATGGTGAGATTGTCTATCGCAAATAGAGATGGGTAAACCGGCGCTGCCAATATTTTTTATTGGAATGCCGCCAGGTTACCGACAGTAAGAATGGAAACCCATGTTTGATCTTTTAATAAAAAATGCAACCCTTGTTGACGGAACCGGAACCGGTGATACGCCCGTGGTTGACATCGGCATATCTGATGGCCGCATTGTTGCCATAGATAGGTCGGACATGGATAGGTCGGACATAGATAGGTCGATTCGGGGAAAGGCAGGGCAGGTGATCGATGCCCGGGGCCTTGTGGCGGCACCGGGATTTATTGATATCCACTCACACGGGGATGTTGCCGTACTAGAGCCTTTTGAAACAGAGATCAAACTCCGGCAGGGGGTTACCCTTGAAGTGCTCGGTAATTGCGGTGTTTCCGTGGCACCCTTTGACAAAGCCTCCCGGGATGCTGTTCTTGGGAATCTTTTCAGCAACATTGGTGTTCGGGAAAAGGGGATCACCTGGACATCCGTCGGTGAATACGCAGATCAATTGAAACACAACGGCCTGTCCATCAATGTCATGTCCCTGGTGGGACATGCAACCCTGAGAGTTGCAGCCATGGGAATGTCTGCCCGCTCAGCAGGTTCCGGCCAGATAGGTCGTATGAAACAACTTCTATCCGAGGCAATGGATGAGGGTGCCTGCGGTCTGAGCACCGGCCTGATATATGCACCGGGCTGCTATGCAGACACGGATGAGGTGCTTGAACTGGCAGGTGTCCTGCATGAAAAAGAAGGGTTTTACGCCTCGCATATGCGTAACGAAGCAGGCCTGATAATGGCTGCTGTGGAGGAAGTGATCCAAATCGGTCAAACGGCTGATATACCGGTCCATATTTCCCATTTAAAGGTTGCCGGACCTGCCAATCGCCACCTTGTGGAGTCGGTTATTTCACGCATTGAAACTGCCCGGCAAAACGGAGTGGACATCACCTGTGATGTGTATCCCTATTTCTGCTCATCCACCACCCTTCTGGCGCTGCTGCCGCCCTGGAGCCTTGAAGGCGGGAGCGCCCCGCTTCTGAAGCGATTAGCAGACAGGTCCACGCGGGCAAGAATCATTGACGAGATACAAACAGGCCTTCCCGGCTGGGAGAACATGTATCACAACGCCGGTTGGGACAAGATCACCATTGCCGCCATCCAGGGCAAAGACCGACAACATATGCAGGGCCGGACTCTGGGGTCCCTGGCCAGGGATGCGGCATGCGACCCTTTTGAGTGGATGCTGGATCTCATTATTGCTGAAAAGGGCCGTAAAATAACGATCATTTCCGAGTCCATGAATGAGGCCGATGTCACCCGGTTTTTATCCCTTCCCTTTGCCATGATCGGCTCTGACGGACTGCCCGGGGAGGGCCGCCCCCATCCACGGCTTTACGGTACATTTCCACGGGTTATCCGGCGGTTTGTAAATGAATTGGGCGTATTGACACTGCCCGAGGCCATCCACAAGATGACCGGCATGCCGGCAGGACGACTGGGCCTTAAGGATCGAGGACGGCTTGCTGTGGGCTGCCGTGCCGATGTCGTAATCCTGGAACCCGGCAATGTCGTTGATACGGCAACATTTGATGCGCCCCGGCAATACCCTGCCGGTATTGGGACCGTCATTGTGGACGGTGAGGTGATTATACAGGGGGGTGAACACACCGGGCGAACACCGGGGCGGTTCATAAAACATCAATCCTAATGAAAACAAAGAGAGTCATTAGTGAGTAAAAACGAACCTCTACTAAACGTTCAGGGCCTGCGAACCCACTTCCGAACCGCAAAAGGTATTGCCAAAGCCGTTGATGGGGTATCCTTCCGTGCAAGTGCCGGGGAGACACTTGGTATTGTTGGAGAATCCGGCAGTGGTAAAAGTGTATCCGCATTGTCCATCATGCGGCTGATTCAGAATCCGCCAGGCAAGGTCGTGGACGGTCGTATCGAGTTTAACGGGACCAACCTTCTGGACCTGTCGGAAAATGAGATGCGCAAGGTCCGGGGGAACCGGATTTCCATGATTTTTCAGGAACCCATGACCTCCCTGAATCCGGTGTACACAGTGGGAAACCAGATTGCAGAAATGTTTCAAATCCATCAGGGGCTGACAAAAAAAGAAAGCCATGAGCGGGCAATAGACATGCTGACCCGTGTGAAGATGCCCTCTCCTGGAAAACGGTTACGGGAATATCCGTATCAGCTCTCCGGGGGCATGCGTCAACGGGTCATGATCGCCATGTCCCTGGCCTGCAATCCTGAAATTTTAATTGCCGATGAACCCACCACGGCCCTGGATGTCACCATCCAGGCCCAGATCCTTGAACTGATCCTTGAGTTAAAAGAGCAGTATGATGCCGGGGTATTGATGATTACCCATGACCTGGGGGTGATCGCTGAAATTTCACAACGGGTGATTGTCATGTATGCCGGCAGGGTCCTGGAAGAGGGCCCCACACTATCGCTGTTTGATGATCCCAAACACCCCTATACCAGGGGATTGTTGAAGTCGATACCGGTACTGGGACGACGGGCCAGATATGGGCGGGACCGCCTGACCGAAATTCCCGGTATTGTTCCGAGCCTGTACGAACTGCCCCGGGGATGCAGCTTTCAGCCACGCTGCCGGGAATCCATCCCCGAGTGCACAAAAAGCATGCCTGGGTTAAAATCACAGGGCCAGGGGCGCAGCGTACGGTGCCATCTGTATTAAAACCTGTTGAAGCCGGCAGCCATTGATTCGCCTGCTTCGACTTTATAAACCATGTCAGGGGATGTTATCAGTTGGAAACACTCGTTCGAGTCGAAAACCTGGAAGTTCATTTTCCAGTCAAAAAAGGGTTGATGGGACGCACAACCGGGGTTGTGCATGCCGTGGATGGAATATCGCTGTCACTTGCCAGGGGAGAAACCCTTGGCATCGTTGGTGAAAGCGGCTGCGGTAAAACCACTGCCGGGATGGCCATGTTACGGCTGGAAGATCCCACCGGGGGCCGGGTTTTTTTCCAGGACAAGGACATTGCCCTGATGACACGCACGGAGAGAAAAGCCCTGCGACGTGAGATGCAAATTGTATTTCAGGACCCCTATTCCTCGCTGAATCCCCGAATGTCCCTGAACCGGATTCTGGGCGATCCCATGAAAATTCACAAGGTCTATTCCGGAAAGGCCCTGGAGGAACGGGTTGCCTATCTCCTTGAAAAGGTGGGGCTGTCACCGGAACAGGGCAATCGCTATCCCCATGAATTTTCCGGTGGTCAGCGCCAGCGAATCGGTATTGCCCGGGCCCTGGCACTTAACCCAAAGGTCATCATTGGAGATGAACCTGTTTCTGCCCTGGATGTTTCCATCCAGGCCCAGATCATAAACCTTCTCATCGATCTCCAACAGGAATTTTCCCTTTCCTATATTATCATCTCCCATGACCTGGCAGTGGTTGAATATATCTGTGACCGAATCGCCGTCATGTACATCGGCAAAATTGTCGAATTTACGACCTATGACAGATTATACAGCGATCCGAAACATCCCTATACCCAGGCGTTGATGTCGGCGATCCCTCAACGGGATCACAAGGCAAGAAAACAACGAATCATTTTGGAGGGGGACGTCCCCAGCCCCATAACCCCCCCGTCGGGCTGCCGTTTTCATCCCCGTTGTCCCAGGGCAATGGATCTCTGCAGTCAAATACCACCGGATCTGATCGACGCAGGTGACGGCCATAATGTCGCCTGTCATTTGTATTCTGCCGTGTGACAGGGAAAAATAATATGACCATCAACATATGGAAAAAATAATTGAAGAAAAAAAATATTTTAATTCTGGATTATTCGGTAGACCGAAATGCAACATCCGATATCAGGCCCTGGATGCCAAAAGATGCAGACCTAACATCCCTGTTTATTGATACCGAGGCATCCTTTCCTCTGGATTTGAATAAAAAAAGGTTTACCCATGTTATTCACTCAGGGTCGGCCCTTGGTATCAATGAAACAATGCCTTTTACAGCCAGGGCCGTCTGTTTTATCAAAGAGTGCGTAGAGAGTGGTGTACCTCAAATGGGTATCTGTTATGGTCATCAGCTAATATGTCTTGCGCTGCTCGGACCAAAAGCGGTAAGGACTTCACCAACTGGGTTTGAAGTTGGTTGGAAAGCGGTCGACTTTTTAGAAGGCGCCCAGGCCAGGTTCGGCGTTCGTGCAAAAGAAACGGTCTGGCAATATCATTTTGATGAGGTCATTCAACTGCCCGGGGGATCAGAGCTGCTGGCCACCAGTTCACACTCTGAAATCCAGTCGTATATCAATGCTAAACTTGGATTGTTCGGCACCCAGTTTCACCCGGAATTTGATAGAGAAGGGGGAAACAGGGCATTTGAGGAAGAACGCCCATTTATTGAAAAACACCGGTTTAATGTGGATAAAATTGTTCAGCAGGGGCCGACCTTTGATGTGAGCCGTTGCTTGTTTAATTTTTTTATGACTGAATTTTGATCCTGGATTAAATGGGAATCAATCAAGAGAAAAGGACAGGACAGGTTATGATCTGTTTTGACACAGTTTTCAGCCAATGGTTGATTGATGTACGCCGTCAATTTCATACGACGCCGGAAATCATGTTTCAGGAAATCAAAACATGCCGGCAAATTAAAGCACTGCTTACCGAAATGAACATCGAGCATTACGGGTATGAGGATATGACCGGTGTTGTTGCTCTGCTTCGGGGTGGGAAACCAGGCAAAACCATTGCCCTGAGAGCCGACATTGACGCACTGCCCATTGAGGAGCTGACCCGGGTTTCTTTTAAATCCAGGACCCCTGGTATGATGCATGCCTGCGGCCACGACGCCCATACAACCATCATGCTTGGCGTGGCCAAATATCTGGTTGAATCTGAAGAGCTCAAAAGTTTAAAGGGAAACATTAAATTTATTTTTCAACCCGCCGAAGAGGGGGATGGGGGTGCAGATCCCATGATAAAACGGGGGGTGTTGGAAGATCCCCATGTGGATCGCATACTGGCATGTCATGTCCATCCGGGGCTGCCGGTTAAAACCGCCGGTCTGCATCCTTCCCAGAGCCATGCTTCCACGGACCCGTTTCATCTCATCATCAAAGGGAAAGGAGGGCATGGCGGCCACCCGGATCAAGCCATTGATCCAATCGTTGCCGGTGCTTATTTTGTATCGACGCTACAGACCATTGTGGCCCGGAATGTAGATCCTCTGGAAACAGCGGTTGTGCATGTGGGAAAATTTGCAGCCGGTACGGCAGGGAATGTAATTCCCGGGCAGGCGGAATTAGCCGGTGGTGTCCGGGCCTTGACCCCTTGTGTCCGTGATCTGTTGCTCAAGCGATTACAGGATATTGTAAAAGGGATGGAAATAAATTTCGGCGTCAGGTGTGAATTAACCTTTCATAAAGGGTACCCTCCCTGTGTCAACGATCCCGACGTGTACAAATTCATGCATGACATTGGTGCCCACGTCCTTGGCCCTGAAAATATCAAAACCCTGAAACCTTCCACCGGGGCAGAGGATTTTGCATTTTTTGCAAAGGCCCGCCCCAGCGCCATGATGATGCTGGGGTGCAGGAATGAGGAGAAGGGGATTGTCCATCCGTTGCACTCTGCATATTTTGACCTGGATGAAAGAGTTCTTGATGTGGGTGTCAAAATATTTACAGAGGCGGTTTGTCGCTATTTGATTTGATTGCAGGCTCAAAGCCTAAAACGGCATCAATGACAGCAACAAAGATATTCATGCCATCCGATAATATATCATCATTAAAATCATACTCCGGGGTATGGAGGCTAGGGTGTTTTTCCCCGGCTCCCAATAGGAAGAGTGCCCCTCCCTTTCTGGACGCATCCATGAGTCTTCCAAAATCCTCTGAACCGCTACTGCCATGATCTAAGGTCACAATGTCAACTTTGGCTGAAATGGCAGCCTTCTTGACGATTTCTGTGCAGCCCGCATCATTAATAACCGCATGAAATCTATCGTTGTACGAAAAGGAGGATGTCAATCCATTGTCATGGGCCGTTTTATCCGTAAACGCCTCAATTTTTTTGAGGATTGATTCCAGAAGTTCGTTTTTATAGGCCCTTACGGTGAGCATCAGTTCACCAATGGCAGGCGCAATGCCATAGTCTTCATCCCCGATCACGATGCCAACCGTTGTGATTAAGCTGAAATTGTCTGATTTTTTATCAACCGTTTGAAATTCCTTTAGTTTTGTATGTATTGTCTTAATGGGCTCTACCGGGCTGTTGCCGTCTTCGGGTGATGATGCATGGGCTGTTTTGCCCTTCAGTCGGATCTTCATTCCTGTTGAGGCGCATGCCATGAACTTGTCTTTTATTGCAATTGTATGCTCAGGCAAACCCGGCCTGTTGTGTAATGCAAATGCATAGTCAGGCGTTATCTGTTTGAATTTTTCATCTTGGATGACGCATTCAGCTCCTTTCCCGGTTTCTTCTGCGGGCTGATATAATAAAACCAGCTTTCCTCGTTTGAGTCTGTGGTTTTTTAAGTGAGCGGCCACGCCGGCAAGGATAGCCATATGGCCGTCATGACCACATTTATGGGAAACGCCCTTGCAACTGGATTTATAGGCAAATTCATTGTCTTCCTGGATAGGGAGCGCATCAAGATCCGCACGCAGCATCAGCACATCCCCATCACGGCCACTGTCATATACAAATGCGACACCCTCGCCGCCAAGATTCAGTATGATTTGATCCGGGTCATAGGGTTTGATAAATTTTATGACCCGCTCAGCAGTGTTGAATTCCTGACCTGAAAGGTCTGGGAAAGAATGTAATGTTTGACGAAATGTG
This sequence comes from uncultured Desulfobacula sp., assembly GCA_963674905.2. Lineage (GTDB taxonomy): Bacteria > Desulfobacterota > Desulfobacteria > Desulfobacterales > Desulfobacteraceae > Desulfobacula. The sequence goes on from CAXXXR010000002.1 coordinate 214,643, forward strand.
ACGAGTTCTTTAAGAATCGATTTATTCATTGCCCTGCTCCAAAATGAAAATCCGTAGAAAAAACTAAACCGCTATGTTTAATTTTTTTTCAGTCATTGGCAATAGTAAATTATTTGTAATTATTCAGCATCTATTTTTGTGGTCGCTTAGAATTGGGTAAGAAATTTAACTCACTTTTGCAATCAAAAAATTACTCATTTAAAAATTCTGGCAGTTTGCCTTCAAATAAGAGGCGTAATGCCTCGCTTGCTCCCACACCATTTTTTCTACAGGTTGAAAGATAGCTGCGGATACGGCAAAACATGGCTGCACCTTTCATGGACCGAAAGCATCCTGATATCTTTTGCTGGACCTTGGTCATCCGAATATCCCTTTCTCCCTGATTATTGCTGAATGGGACTTTTTCATCATCCATAAAAAGCAGGGTTTCATTCTCAAAATCCTTCAGCCGCTCAAGAAGATTCCTTGACTTTGAACGTTTCAATCTACCCCGTTTTCCTTTTCGTTGGCTTTCATCCGGGGGTGGGCATTCTTTTTCGGCTTTTTCCAGCAGATACCGATATTGTTGCCTGTATTTCATGGAATCTGCGCCGGAAAGCTGGCCACCGGCATCATCCACGGCCTTGTTTATTTGTAGCAGGAGGTTTCTGATATCCCTGGCCCACTCTTGCTTGTCCTGTTCCCAGGCCCTTTCCAATTCTCTTAAATGATGAGCGTTGCACAAGGCATGCCGGCAATCAATTTTAAAGTACGGCTTCCAATGATCATGACAAAGTACCCCCTTAAACCAGGGCAAAACACCCATTGCCTCCATGGCTTCAAAACCTCTTTTTTCGTGAGGCAAATAATAAGTCCACCGATTATTGGAGACACAATGAAGCCAACGTTTTAGTCCATCAATATTAATGCCGGTCTCATCTGCATGGCAAAGGCCGGATTCGATCAATTTTGATTTGACGACGGCTTCAAAGACTTCCAGCCTTTCATAGGCATCTTTGTTAAAGTTGTAAATTGAACCGGCACTTATTGGGATTTCCACCTGATCTTGAAAGTTTTCTTCAACCCGATTATATGGCACCAATTGGTATTGAGACATATACACAGAATGAACCTTTACATTGATTCCATACTGAACAGGTCGGCTGACACCTTCAGGAAAAGTTGCTGTGTAACGCTTCCCGTTAACATCTTCAAGAACCTGGGCCCGGTATTCTGTTACAATCCGTGAGATATCAAGATCAACGATCTGTCTGGATTCATAGCCAACATCGGTATAAACACCTTCAGGAAGGGTTGTTCTATCAACGGGTATATCCTCGACAACATCAGGGTCAGTAAATTTTTGCAGGGTCGTACCATTATGGCCCTTTTGTCCACCTGGTTTCTTTTGGCTGGGCGCCTTCTTTTTTTTCTCACGGTTCGGGTCTGTTGATGGCGGTTTGCTGCTGTTACTGCTATTGAGTCCTAACCGGTTCAGCAATAATGTTACCAGCAATAGCAAGAGTTCAATGGAACCTTTCAAGGCAGGGGAGACACTCGGATCTTCAGCAAGCAATCTCCTGGTGTTCTCAATTGTCTGTTCAACATTTATTGCTTCTATCTTCATTCGTTTCCTTAATAATCATCGTTTTGAATGAAGACATTATAACACAGGTTTTTGAGGCCGATTTTTTCGATCGACGTTTGTTTTTAACGTATTTTTAAAATTTGGCTGTGGTGGATCATTCAGCCCCAATCAAACCCGACCCAATGGGACAATAAGAGGGGCAAGAGGCTTTAATTATGAAGGGTCTTGAAATGTACTTGGAAAATACAATTTTTCGCAAAAACCCTTGTCAAGTAAAAAATGACATGTGATGCATTTTTTTTGCTGAATAATTACAATTATTTTTAATTTAAAGCAATCAATTTTCTTTATTTTATACCACTAGCGAATACCTTGGGAGTTGTTATATTTGCTTTACATGATCCATGAATGTTGATAGAAATTCACCCACATATGATCGCGGAATATAGGTGTATTATCCACAGCACTTCTCAACTCTGACGACTATCAAATACCAAACCTGACTTATATGGAAAAAATCGAATCATGAAAGCAACACTGGGGTTTATCAACGGCAATATCATCACCATGAAAGACAAGGTGATTCAAGAGGCTGTTGCCGTGGCAAACGATAGAATAATAGGGGTTGGAACAAATGGGGATATCCTGGCCATGGCCGGCGAAACGACCCATATCATTGATTTAAAAGGAAAAACCATTTTGCCCGGATTCATTGATACCCATGTGCATTTGCTGGGCTTTGGTTTTTCATTTGAATCCATTGATCTGTTCGCTGCAAGATCCCATGCAGAGCTTGTCGAAACCTGCAAAAAACATATTCAGGACAATAAGATCCCCACAGGAAAATGGGTGCTTGGGCGGGGGTTTAACCAGAACGAGTTCACGGATAAAAAAGAATTTCCCACCACCCGGGTTATCAATTCCATATCGGAACGCCACCCTGTCCTGCTGTTAAGAACGGACGGTCATATTGGCGTGACAAATGATCTGGCCCTGACCCTTGCCGGGGTGGACGAGACGACCTTTATCCGCGGTGGCTGTTTTGATACATATGAAAATGGAAAACCCAATGGCATCATACGAGAGGCCTCCCTTGAATGGTTTAAAAAGCAGATATCCGGATTTCGGAAAATTGAAGATTTAAAGCGGGCCATTCAAACCGGCGGGGCGTATCTGTCCCGGTTCGGCATCACTTCCGTTCATACCGAAGACTCCTACGACCTTGGATATTCCGGAGATCTTGATGATACCCATGAAGCCTACAGACAATTAATCAAAGAGAATAAAATGCCTGTAAGGGTATATCAAAAAGTATCTTTGCCCAGGAAAAAAGATCTTCTGCAGTTTTTGAAGCAGCCCCTCCGTACAGGTCATGGAAATGATTTTTTTAGAATGGGGCCAATGAAGCTTTGGACCGACGGCACCTTGGGTGCCCGGACAGCAGCTCTGCTTGAAGATTACACAGATGAACCCGGTCAAAAGGGGATCTATCTGTATGAGGATGATGAACTGGAAGAACTGCTGAAAACTGCCCATGAAAATGATATGCAGGTCTGTTTCCACAGCATTGGTGACGGATCACTTGCCCAGGTTGTCACTTGCCTTGAAAAACTGATCAAGACGGGTGGAAAAAAACTGCGGCACCGTATAGTTCATTGCCAGATAGGAAATCCTGGCCAATATAAAAAGATTGGCCGGCTTGGACTTTCCATCAATATTCAGCCCACCCAGACAGCTACTGATTTTCCCCTGATAGAATACAGACTCGGCAAAGAAAGGGCATCCACCTGTCATGCCTGGAAAAGCTGCATTGATTACGGAATCAATGTTACGGGAAGTTCAGATGTTCCCTGTACCTACAGCCCTGATGCCGCAAATGTATTTCATGGAATCCATGCCATTGTGAATCGAGATGAATGGCTGCCGAATGAAGCGGTAAGTGTGTATGATGCCCTTAAAATGTATACGATAAATGCGGCTGTTTCCGCCTTTGAAGAAGATGTTAAAGGAACCATTGAAATTGGAAAATTTGCCGACTTGATTGTTGTGGATCAAAATCCTTTGAACATCAATAAAAATAAACTTAAACATCTCAACGTAAATATGACCTTTCTTGGAGGCAAGTTGATGACAAAAGGCGACGGAAAAGACTAAATTTACCCGATATCCTTTTTAAAGGCATGCGTATTTCTGATTTAAAGCAGGATCGGCACAATGTTTTGCCTTTTGAACACGTTGCCGGCGCACAACCAACCCATATGAAAATTTTTTTAGGCATAGCCTCTTTCCAGGTGCTGGCCATGTTCAGGCGCGGCCTTTTTTATAGTTTTTTGACCATCTATTTAAGACATTTCTTAGGTCTCAGCGTCACTGCAACCACCCTCTTTGCCACCCTGCCCATGGTGCTCAATGTGATATTCCAGCGATATGTATGGGGAACCTTTTCGGATAAATACCAAAAACGGAGAACCCTGATTATATGGGGAGAAATTTTTGGGGGGTTCGGCACCATTGCCCTATGGTACTGCCACCTGATCCCTGTGGAAAAGACCAATGCCGGCTGGGTGGTAATCATGGGACTATCTGTTATAGAAATATTCTGGTCCATGTCCAATATAGGATGGTCTGCCCTTATTTCGGATATTTATAAACAGGAAATCAGGGGCCGTATCATGGGAAAACTTGAAAGTTTAGGGGGTGTCGGCAGGATTGCAGGCATTCTCATCGGTGGTCTGCTTTATGACGGTATGGGTTACCGATTTCCGGGATGGGGTTTTTGGGAGGGGTCACTGTTTTTTGTATCTGCTGCGGTCATGTTCTTATCAGTTTTTCCCATGTTCCTGGTCCCTGAAGGCGGTATAAAAAACCCATTTGCAGACAAGGAAATATCGTCTGATCCTGATCCCTATTCTCCTGTTATTTTTTTTGTTTTTATCCTGGCTATGGCCTTTATCCATTTTGGCCGTAACTCCATTGCCGTGACTATGGCCCAGTACCTTACCCTGGAAACAGGCTTTAATTTATCTCCCATTACCCTCAGCCATGTCGTTAATATAAGGTCTGTGGGAATAATTCTTACCGGAATAGTGACAGGAAGGCTCACTGAGAAATTTGGGCCCAGAAACCTGCTGGCCTGTGGAACAATTTTTGCCATCTGCTCCCTTTTGATTTTAGGAATGTCACATTCGCTAATTTATATTTGCATCAGCTCTTTCATCATGGGATTTTCAGAAGTCCTCATCCTTGCCACTTCATATGAACTGGCATCCTCGTATATCCCGGCCTCAAAAAGAGGGGAGCTCTTCAGTATATTCAATGCCACCTATTTTCTCAGTTGGGGCGCTGCAGGCACCTTTATTGCCGGGCCCGTTACCGATTTTCTCATATCCCGGGGAAAAACCCAGGTATTTGCGTATATGGTATCGTTCAATATCGCAGCCATATTAACCTTAGTGGGAATCATAATTCTGTTTATTCTTTTTCGACTTGAAAAAAAAGCATTGCCATCAAACTGATTTGGGATTCTTTTTCATCCCCTTTCGCCATGCCTATATTCGGCTGTCTGCCACACCCGGGAAATGATTTTACCCACCTTTTCTATGCCTCTGTCCAGGGCGTCAATGATCAGGCATTCGGATGGTTTATGAATATATCAAAGCCTGTTTGGGTTCAACCTCCAAAAGAATCTTTTTCTCTGCACTTTAAAAATTTTGTCTTAAATGGTATGAATATTTTTTTTAAGATAGCGTACCGCTTTAATAATAACACCAGTCAGGAGTACAAAAGAATGCCCAAGGCATGTGATTTAAAGAAAGGCAATGTTGTGGAAATAAACGAGGATGCCTACATTGTAAAAGATATTGATGTAAGATCTCCATCGGCAAGGGGGGCTGTGACCCTCTACAAGGTCAGGTTCAACAACATCAGAACCAAACAAAAATATGAAGAAACCTACAAGGGCAATGATATGCTCAATGAGGTGGTCCTGATGAAAAGATCTGTGCAGTATCTCTATCCCGACGGCGCCCTCCATGTCTTCATGGACAGCCAGGAGTATTCCCAATATATGATAGAAGCGGATGCCATCCAGGATGAACTTGTCTGGATTACAGACGGGATGGAAGGCCTGGTCGGCCTGATCATTGATGAAAATATGGTTGCCGTTGAAATTCCCATTTCCCTTGTTTTCGAAATAACGGAAACAGCCCCCGGCATCAAAGGGGCAAGTGCAACGGCAAGGACCAAACCCGCGATCCTTTCAAACGGCGTTGAAATTCAGATCCCGGAATATCTGGAACCCGGTGAGATGATCAAGGTCAATACCGAAACAAAAAAATTCATGTCCAGGGTCTGAATCATTGGGCTTTATCAGGAACAAGTATCGATAAATAACTCGTGATCCTTAGAACACCCATTTGATGACTGAATCCACCAATGTGATACAGGCTGCCGCAATAAATGTGGTCAAGAGATTTTTAATCTCAAAATCTTCCATGAGCTTGTCCGTCAGCCAGAGCATAAAGGCATTGATCACCAGTTTGAACAACCCAAAGGTGAGGATCATAAACGGCAGGGTTAAAAGGATCAGCAGCCAGCCCGTAAAAAAATTTATCACGGAATAGACCACTGCCACAAGAATGGCCGTGGTAAAATTTTTCACCCGGATACCCGGCAGAAACTGGGACACCAGAAACACAGCCACACTCAAAATCAGAACATTAACGATTATCATGATCTCTTCCTTTATTTTTTATGATTTGCCGGGATCTTACACTAAAACATCATAAAAAAAAAGGGCTCCATTTCCAATGAAATCTTGTTTAAAAGAATGTGACGGTATGCTCCCTTTGCCGGGAGTGACCATATTTTTCAAACGAAATCGTCCTGGCCCCCCTCATTTTTCAAAACCATCATGGTCAGGCGGGACACGCAGATCAGCTCGTTTTTGTCATTTGTAATTGAAATATCCCAGACATGGGTTGTTTTCCCCATATGAACCGGTTTGACCACCCCTTTTACCCGGCCTTGGGTCACGCTTTTCAGATGATTGGCCTTGATCTCCAGACCGACGCTGTACCAGGGGTCCTCAAGCGCCATATAGGAGGCAACACTGCCCAGGGTTTCCGCCAGGACCACGGAGGCCCCGCCGTGGAGGATACCCAGAGGCTGTTTGGTCCGTTTGTCCACCGGCATGACGGCACTGATAAAATCATCCCCCTTTTCAAGAAATTCAATACCCACATTCCTCACAATCGAGTCGTTTGTAAAATCATTGAGATCTTGTATATTAAATTCCTTTTTCCAGATTATTCCCATTTCAGGCACCTTTTTATTGCTGTGGTTTGAATTGTCTTTTCCCCTTTGCCCCATGACACGATGGTGCAGTATCAATTCCTGATCTTTTCCCGGATGGCCTTGATGATGCCCAGGCAGGCCTGGTTGGCATCCGCCACAATGGCCACGTCCGCCATCTTCATCATGGCTGCGTTGGGATTTTTGTTGACGGCAACAATAAACTTTGCATCGATCAGGGCAGCCGTATGCTGGATCGCACCGCTGACGCCAAAGGAGAGGAGGATTTTTGGCTTTATATTTTTGCCTGCCTGTCCCACCAGGGCATCGTGGGACGCCCATTCGGAATACACCACCGGCCTTGTGGCCCCCACTTCGGCATTCATGAGAGCTGCCAGATCAAAGAGCTTTTTAAACTTTCCCTTGCTGCCCATGCCCCGGCCTCCGCAGATGACAATATCCGCATCTTCTATTTTCTGCTTTTTTGACGGCCGGTATTCACTGCTGATCAGCCGGTTCCGATCCTTTGGCAGATCATCGGGCAGGACCGGACGAATCACCTCTCCTGGGGCGTGGTTGTCATGGGGCAATTCCTGGAAGGTTCCCGGCCGGACCGTGGCCATCTGGGGCCGGTGAACCGGGGTGATGATTTTTGCGATCAGATTGCCGCCAAAAGAGGGGGCAATCTGGACCAGGAGGCCGTTTTCATCGATCTCAAGATTAATACAGTCTGCGGTTAACCCCGTATTCAGCTTTTTGGCCACCCGGGGGGCCATGTCCTGACCAAACCGGGTGGCACCCACCAGGAGGATTTCGGGTTGATACTTTTTTGCCAGCCAGGCCATGAGCCAGGAAAAGGTTTCAATGGAATAGGATTTCAGGCGTGGATCATCCATGGCATAAACAATTTGGGCGCCATGGGCAATATACTCGGCCACAAACTCATCTGTATGGTGTCCCAGCACAACGGCACAGACCTTTCCCCCTGTTTTAGAGGCAAGGTCAACCGCCCTGGCAAGGATCTGAAGGGTCACCCTGTTTTGAAAATAGTTTCTATAATCACCAAATACCCAGATATCGCGATTGCAGCTCATCATACCCCGTCATGTTCATGTGTTTTAAGGTCTTTTCCCATGGCCGAACTGATCACCTTTCCATACTCCTCAAACAATTGATCCACCACTTGTTTCACCGCACCCTTGAGGACTCTGTTCGCTTTTTGGGTGGTGGGCGAGTAAACATCAATAATCCGTGTGGGAGATTCCTTTACTGCGGAAAACTTTTCATCAAATCCCAGGTCCCGGGCAGAAAGTCTTCTGATCCACGGATGTTCAAATGCCTTTTCCACCCCTCCCAGGGCAAGGTATCTGGGCTTGTAGGCCGATAGGTCAACGGTGATTAAGCCCGGAAGATCCATGTCCAGAATTTCAAAAAAATCATCCACATGGCGGTGAACCTCTACCTCGCGTCCGTTTATCTCAACCTGATCTGCAAAGCCGATGGCCGGGATATCCAGTTCTTCGGCAAGCTGGGGACCCACCTGGGCCGTCTCACTGTCACTGGTCTGGGAGCCGCAGAGCACCAGGTGAAATCCCTGACACTCCTCTTGAATAAAGGCGGCAAGAATTCTGCTGGTCAAAAATGTGTCTGCTCCGGCCATACCGGGGTCTGTCAGCAGTACCCCTTCATCGGCCCCAAGGGCTTTGGCCTGGTGCAGGATCTCTTCGGCCATGGCCGGTCCCATGGTCACGGCCGTAATATGGGCCCCTTTTGTTTCCTTGATCTGCAGGGCCGATTCAAGGGCTCTTGCGCTTGAAGGATCCATCATGCCCTGGGCCAGTTCCCGCTTCAGGGTTCCGGTTTTAGGATTCCACGGCAGTTCCGATACCATGGGAACCTGTTTGATGCACACAATAATTTTTAACATAATTTTGGGTCTTTTCCATTTACCGGTCATTTTTTTTATGGAGGTCTTCATTTTTAGATGATCGTTCTTTTACCGGAGCATCATTTAAAATGGTCATCATTTCAATATGCTCATCATTTTCATATGGTCATCTGGGCTGGGACAGGATGGAGTTTGCAATCACCATCCGCTGGACCTCACTGGTTCCCTCATAAATCTGAGTCACCTTGGCATCCCTGAAATATCGTTCCACGTCATACTCTTTGCTGTACCCGTATCCGCCATGAATTTGAACGGCCTTGTCCGTGACATCCCTTGCCGTGGCAGAACAATGAAGCTTGGCCATGGAAGCCTGGGCAGAAAATGGCCTGCCGCTGTCCTTTTGTGCGGCTGCCCGGTAGAGCAAAAGCCTTGATGCATCAATTGCCGTGGCCATCTCGGCCAGGTAATTTTGAATGGTCTGAAATTTTGACAGAGGCCGGTTAAACTGCTGCCGCTCACGGGCATAGGACACAGAATCTTCGAAAGCGGCCTGGGCAATACCCAGGGCCTGGGCAGCCACCCCTATCCGGCCGGTATCAAGGGCCGTCAGTCCGATCCGTATTCCCTGGCCAAGCCTGCCCAGTAAATTTGTTTTCGGCACCCAACAATCTTCAAAAAAAAGAGAGGATACGGGATTGGCCCGCATGCCGCATAAATCTTCTATCTCACCCACTGAAAAACCCGGCCGGTCACCTTCAATGACAAAGACGCCTGTATTGCTTTTCCTGTCTTCACCTTCAGTCACGGCAAACACCAGAACGGTGCCGCACACGCCTCCGTTGGTGACAAAAATTTTTGTACCGTTCAGGATAAATCCATCCTCAACCTCAACGGCATGGGTTTCCACCCCACCCGCGTCAGACCCGGCATTGGCCTCGGTCAGACAGAAGGCACCGATGGAATCACCCCGGGCCATAGGGGGTACGAATCTTTTGATCTGTTTGTCTGTCCCGAATTCAAGGATGGGAAAGATGCCCACGCTGTTGTGGACAGTGACACAGAGCCCGACAGCGGCCGACACCCGTGACAATTCTTCGATGACAACGGCATAGCTGATGGTATCAAGGCCTGCCCCGCCGAGTGCATGGGGCACCTGGAGCCCGAAAAAATTCAAGGGTTTCATTTTTTCAACAATGTCCCATGGAAACCGTGATTCCCTGTCCAGGGTTGAGACATGGGGCTTGATTTCACTCTCGGCAAACTCCCTCACGGTTTTCCGGATGAGCTGGTGCTTCATGCAGGGATTAAACTCCACGGTCATTCTCCGTATCAAGATTATTGTCTGGTGTTGATCTTAACGCATGCGGTTTATTCATAGGCGTTCTCAAGTATTTTCAGGTAATCTTTGGGCGAAAGTTCCCTTGGATTTGACGGATTGGAATTATTGGCAAAAGACATGGCTGCAATTTTTTCAAACCGGTCCGGTCCAATGTTCAACTCCCTGAAGCAGGGAATCTTGAGCCGAAGTGACAGATCTTTAACGGCCTGGATAAACTTTTTGGAGGCGGTTTCATCATCCGGTTCTTCAATGCCGGTGTGCCGGGCCAGGACTGCCATTTTTTCAAAACAGGCCGGCAGGTTATAGTCCAGGACAAAGGGTAAAAATATTGAATTGGCCACGCCATGGGGGATATCATACAGGGCACCGATGGATTCCGAGATACAATGAACCGCAGTCACGTCGGAGTTGCCAAAGGCAAAACCGGCAATGGTTGATCCAAACATCAGGTTCTCACGGTGTGTATAATTTTTTTCAATATCCGTGAATGCCCCCTCAATCGCCCCCAGTATCAATTTCACCGCTGTGAGTGCGTGGGTATCTGTTATGAGTGTGGCCGGCTTTGACAGATAGGCTTCCACAGCATGGGTCAGGGCATCAAGACCCGTGGATGCGATAATGGCAGGGGGCAGGGTTTTGATCAGGTCCGGATCAACTATGGATACTGCCGGATACATTTTGGGCCCCTTGATGCTCATCTTGAATTTTCTGTCCACATCGGTGATCACCGACACCCAGGTCACCTCACTGCCGGTGCCGCAGGTCGTGGGAACGGCCAGAAACGGAAGGGGATCATGGGTATATTTTTCTTTTCCCTCATAGTCTTGGATACTGCCCCCATTGGTGCCCAGCAGGGCAAGGGCCTTGCCGGCATCCAGGGGACTGCCGCCGCCAAGACCGATCACCAGGTCCGGATGCGTGTCCCGCATCTGGGCAGCCAGGGCGTTAATGGTATCTGATTTGGGATTTGCCTCAATGGTGTCAAAGACCCTGATCCCGGGAAAATCCTTTGTTATCCGTTCTGCCAGACCGAATTGAACGATTCCTTTGTCCGTTACCAGTATGGGGTTGTCTGCCTTTAAAACATCATGGACAATGGATTTGAGCTGATTAATTTCTCCTGATCCAAAATATAGCCTTGCCGGCATATGGAACTGCATGGCGTGGTCTCCTTATTATTTATTTTTGCCTTTTGCATTAGAACAAAATCCACGGGATGTCGAGTCTTTTTTAGAAAACAATCTGTTTCCACCCATGGCTGCTACTGAACTCTGGAAACAAAACCGGTTGGCAAGCCCTGCATTATCCTCTATTATATTAAGGATACAGACTGAATCACGGAAAAGTTTCATACCCCGTGCCACAAAAAGGAGACATCATGGAGATTAAAATCACCTATTGTTCTGTTTGAAATTACCAACCCAGGGCTGCCGGTCTGGCAGCCCGGATAAAAGAGGGGTTTGGTCTATCCACCGAGCTCATTGCCGGATCAAATGGAGTCTATGACATTGTCGTGGATGGGAAAATTATTTTCTCAAAGCATGAAACCGGCCGATTCCCGGACAATGATGAGGTTATCAGGCTGATTGAAAAACAGCCGGGAGCCTGAGACCTTAACTTTTAAGGCCCAGTCAAAACTTAAAAAGGCTGCTTCTTTTGGAAGCAGCCTTTTTAAGAAAAGGAAAAAAAGATGAAAAAACTAATCTTTTTAGATGGTAGCTTTAGTTATAGCAAGTCATGTGCCAACACCATTAAAAAATTCACAAAAATTTTTTAACTCCCCGGTTTTACACCTTTTCCCTAAATTTTACTTTTGTGGCCATTCAAAAACCGCATCCAGGCCGGATGATTCTCAGTATCAAAAGTTCAAAATTTTGAACTCTTCTTTCCCCTGATGTCAGGCTCCGAAAAATAAGTACTTGAAATAACGAAATAATTTCTTAAAATCCTTGGATTCAAAATTTTAAACCATTCAAACAGACCTCATCAATATTTGTAGTGATCTGTTTTGAATGGGCCGTTGACGGGGATACCCAGATAATCCGCCTGCTCCTGGGTCATCTTTGTCAGGTTCACGGAAAGATTTTTCAAGTGAAGCCTTGCCACTTCCTCATCCAATTCCTTGGGCAGGGTATACACACCAATGGCAAGATCTTCCTTGGCCAGTTTAATCTGGGCCAGGGTCTGGTTTGAAAAGCTGTTGCTCATCACAAAACTGGGATGACCGGTTGCACAGCCCAGGTTCACCAGCCGTCCCTCGGCAAGAACAATGACGGACCTGCCCGACTCAAGAGTCCACTTGTCCACCTGGGGCCTGATATTGGTTTTAACGGCTTTGGGATGGGTGTCGAGATAGCTCATTTCAATTTCATTGTCAAAATGGCCGATATTGCAGATGATGGACTCGTCCTTCATGAGTTCAATGTGCTCGCCTTTGATCACATGGTAATTTCCCGTGGCCGTCACAAAAATATCGGCAAGGGGAGCCGCCTCTTCCATGGTGACAACCCGATACCCTTCCATGGCGGCCTGGAGCGCACAGATGGGATCGATTTCAGTGACCCAGACAATGGCGCCGTATCCCTTCATGGATGCGGCGCATCCCTTGCCCACATCCCCGTATCCGGCCACCAGAACGGTTTTGCCTGCGAGCATGACATCTGTGGCTCTTTTGATCCCGTCTGCAAGGGATTCCCGGCACCCGTAAAGGTTGTCAAATTTTGATTTGGTGACCGAGTCGTTGACATTAATGGCGGGAAACAAGAGCTCTTTTCTCTCGGCCAGTTGATACAGCCGGTGGACACCCGTGGTGGTTTCTTCGGAAACTCCCCGGATATTTTTGGCAATCTTGGTCCATTTGTTCGGATCTGCCTGGAAACTAACCTTCATCCGATCCATGAGGCATTTCTCATCCAGGCTGTGGGTCTGTGCCTTGAGAACAGAAGGGTCTTTTTCCACCTTCACACCCTGGTGGACATAGAGGGTGGCATCCCCGCCGTCATCGACAATCAGATCCGGTCCGGAACCGTCGGGCCAGAGCAGGGCCTGCTCCGTGCACCACCAGAACTCCTCAAGAGTTTCACCTTTCCATGCAAATACGGCAGCCGATCCTTTTTCAGCAATGGCGGCAGCGGCATGGTCCTGGGTGGAAAAAATATTGCAGGATGCCCACCGGATATCCGCACCCAGTTCATACAGGGTATCGATGAGCATGGCGGTCTGGATGGTCATGTGGAGCGAGCCCATAATTTTCAACCCCTTAAAGGGTTTCTGGGGGCCGTATTTTTCCCGGATGGCCATGAGCCCGGGCATTTCCTTTTCCGACAACTGCATATCCTTATGCCCCTCATCGGCAAGGGAAATGTCCTTGATTTTATACTTCAGGCTGTGATCAAGATCTATACAAGAAGTATTCTTGTTTACTTCTAACATTATAGTGCTCCTTTTTACTATTTATTGCTAATTGGTTTTAAAAGTAGACATATCAACATAGCTTGATACGTTGTTTTTAAGATAAAATACAGAAATTTACCCATATTGTCAAACAAAAAGCCGCCTGAACTTAAGATCCATTGTTCAGGCGACTTTTGAAAAAAATCGGCAATACGGACCGCAAATTTTATAACGTGAATAAAATTTGCGGTCCTAAGATGTTCATTTGAACTATATTCCAGCCAGATCCTTGATTTGATCGGCTTTATCTGTTCTTTCCCAGTAAAAATCCGGGTCCTTTCTTCCAAAATGGCCATAGGCAGATGTTTTCCTGTAAATCGGGCGCAACAGGTCAAGGGTCTGGATGATGGCGGAGGGCCTCAGGTCAAACACCTGTTTGACGATATCAATGGCTTTGGATTCTGGAATTTTTCCAGTCCCCATAAAATCCACAAGAAGGGATACGGGCTGGGCAATACCGATGGCATAGGCCACCTGGATCTCGCATTTGTCTGCAATTCCCGAGGCAACCAGATTCTTTGCCACATACCGCCCCATATAGGAAGCGCTCCGGTCAACCTTTGAAGGATCTTTCCCTGAAAAGCAGCCGCCGCCATGGCTGCCCTGGCCCCCATAGGTATCCACAATGATTTTCCTGCCCGTGACACCGCAGTCTCCCATGGGACCACCCACCACAAACCTGCCGGTGGGGTTGATAAAAAACCGGGTATCTCCGTCGATCATCTCCGGGGGAATGACTTTTTTGATCACCTCTTTTACGATGGCGGATTTCAAATCATCATAGGACACGTCCGGGGAATGCTGACTGGAGATAACAATGGTGTCTACTCTGCTGGGGCGGCCGTCTTTATATTCAATGGTAACCTGGGATTTTCCGTCGGGCCGCAAAAAATCAAGGGCACCGTTTTTCCGGACCTGGGCCAGGCGTTTGGTCAGCTTATGGGCATAAATAATGGGCATGGGCATGAGCTCCGGGGTTTCGTTGCTGGCAAACCCGAACATCAATCCCTGGTCACCGGCCCCCTGCTCCTTGTAAAGCCCTGCCCCCTCATCAACACCCTGGGCAATATCAGGGGACTGGTGATCAATACTGGTGATCACCGAACAGGTCTGCCAGTCAAATCCCATGCTTGATGAATTGTATCCAATCTCCTTGATGGTGTTTCGCACCACCTCGGGAATCTCCACATAGGTATCCGTGGTAATCTCACCGGCAACCATGGCAAGTCCGGTGGTGACCAGGGTCTCACAGGCCACCCTGCATTTTTTATCTTCAGCCATGATGGCGTCAAGAATAGCGTCTGATATGGCATCGGCCACTTTATCGGGATGTCCTTCCGTTACGGACTCGGATGTAAACATGAAAGATTTGTTTTCCGGCATTCTAAGCTCCTTTTATCCTGGGATCACTATTTTTAAAGATCAAATATCTATATTCAAAATTATCCTTAATCGGCTTTAATTAATAAGTTTTAATTTTACCTTTGTCAATGACGCTGATTTCTTTGGCAAAATATTGTTCTGCCTGGTCCGGGCTGAATCCCGGGCTGAACCTGACCTCAAAACAAGAAATTGCTTGACAATACGCCCATGATTTCTATTCTGTGACGATATTTATAACTGGAACCATGAGGACAAGCTAACAGATCATAACGCTTTGGAGAGAATATGCCTGAAAACAGACCAACCCGGATTACGGGAATCGGCAATACCCTGGTGGATATCTTAATCAATGAATCAGACCAGTTTTTAATTCACCTGGGCAAAGCAAAGGGGGGAATGACCCTTGTGGAGCATGAGGATATCCAGCACATCCTGTCTGAATCCAGTCAGGCACCGGGTATTGTGCCCGGTGGTTCCGTGTGCAACA
Source organism: uncultured Desulfobacula sp. (assembly GCA_963674905.2). Taxonomy (GTDB): domain Bacteria; phylum Desulfobacterota; class Desulfobacteria; order Desulfobacterales; family Desulfobacteraceae; genus Desulfobacula. The sequence goes on from CAXXXR010000002.1 coordinate 230,052, forward strand.
CCATCGTGGGGATTGGAAATCTCGGGGGGCTTGCCAGATTTATCGGCTCCAGGGGAAATGATGCCCATGGCCGATTGTTTGAAAAAGGACTGGAGGACAGCCGTGTCGAGCCGATATTTTTTGTATCTGACTCCCCCACGGGCAATGCCCTGTCCGTCATCACCCCAGATGCCCAGCGCTCCATGTTTACCTGCCTGGGTGCCTCGTTTGAGCTTGCGCCGGCATCTATCACTCCCGACATGTTTAAGGACACGGCCATCGCCTTTATTGAGGGATATCTTTTGTTTAACGAGGCCTTGATCCTGGCGGCGTTAAAGACTGCCAAAGCCGCAGGGTGCCGCATCGCCCTGGACCTGTCCAGCTTTGAGGTGGTGAATGCCTCAAAAGATATGCTTGGGTACATCATCAAAGAGTACGTGGATATCCTGATTGCCAATGAGGATGAAGCTGCGGCATATACAGGGATCAGGGATGAACAGAAAGCCATTGAACAACTCTCCGACCATGTCGACTATGCAGTCTTGAAAGTCGGTGAACGGGGCAGCTATATCTCCCACCACGGCAGGGTCACGCGGATAGAGGCGGTATCAGGACATGCCCCGGTGGATACCACCGGGGCAGGAGATCTCTGGGCCGCAGGTTTTCTTTTCGGCCTGGCCCATGGATTTTCCATTGAAAAAAGTGGGCGCCTTGCATCTGCCTGCGGCTATGAGGTCTGCCAGGTCATGGGTGCCCAGATCCCTGATCCGGGCTGGGCACGGATCAACCAGATGCTTTAATCAGTCGATTTAGGCAATTGATTTATTCTTCTGATTTATTCTTCCGGTTTAACCGCCTGGTTCAGGCAAGCGATTTAAGGGGTCTTGAAGACAATCTTGAACACCTCTTTGTATTTTTTTGCAAAATGAAAGGTGATGCCCTCCTTGATGTGTTCCGGAAGTTTTTTAAAGTCCGGGGTGCACCCTTCGGGCAGGATAATTTCACGGATGTTGGACCGCCGGGCCGCGATGATCTTCTCCTTGATACCGCCCACCGGAAGGACTTCACCCGTCAGGGTAATTTCTCCGGTCATGGCCAGGGGCCGTTTCACTGCCTTCCGGGCGGCCAGGGAAACCAGGGCCGTGGCAATGGTGACCCCGGCGCTGGGACCGTCCTTGGGAGTGGCCCCTTCGGGCACATGGATATGGATAAAGGCCTTATCAAAATATTTTTTGTCGATATTATAGGCCGTAAGATTTGCCCTGACATGGCTGTAGGCAATGGCGGCGGACTCCTGCATAACCTCCCCCAGTTTCCCCGTCAGTTTAAACCCGGGAGTTTTTTCGTGAACCCGCACCGCTTCGATAGGCAGGGTGGCCCCGCCGAGCTGGGTCCAGGCAAGGCCGGTGACCACACCGATGCCGGACATGGGTTTTTCATGCTTGAAAATTGCCGGGCCCAGGAGTTTTTCCAGAGATTTCATGGAAATCCTGATTTTCTTTTTCTTTTCCTTTAAAATGGTCACAATGCTTTTTCGGATGATTTTATTTAACATCTTTTCAAGGGTTCTCACCCCTGCCTCCCGGGCAAACCCTTCGATAACGGCCCGGATGGTTGGATCGGTAATGGTGATCACCTGACCTGTCAAATTGTTTCGTTTCAGCAGTTTCGGCCACAGATGTTTTCTGGCGATCTCCATTTTTTCCTGGGTAATATAGCCGGACAAATTGATCCGGTCCATGCGGTCCAGAAGGGGTCGGGGAATGGTATCCAGTTGATTGGCCGTGCAGATGAACAAGACCTTTGACAGATCGATGCGAAGGTCCATGTAGTGATCCAGAAACTCTGCGTTCTGCTCGGGATCAAGCACCTCAAGCAGGGCCGATGCCGGGTCGCCCTGGTAGGAAGCCCCGATTTTATCCACCTCATCCAGCATAATCACGGGATTTGCCACACCTGTATCTTTCAGGGCCTGGACCATTTTCCCGGGCAGGGCCCCCACATAGGTCCGCCGGTGTCCCTTGATCTCGGCCTCATCCCTTGCCCCCCCCAAACTGAATCGGTAAAACTTTCTTCCCAGGGCCTCGGCAATGGATTTTCCAATGGAGGTTTTCCCCACGCCCGGAGGCCCCACAAACAGGATAATGGAACCGGCAATGTCTTTTCTATAAATTCCCGCGGCAAAAAATTCGATGATTCTTTCCTTTACGTCGGACAGTCCTGAATGATCCCGGTCAAGAACCTGTTCGGCCCGCTGGATATCGATATTGTCCTCGGAATAGACCCCCCAGGGAAAGGAGGTGATCCAGTCCAGGTAATTCCGGGTCACCCCGTATTCCGAAGATCCGGTCTCGAGCACGGAGAGTTTTTCAATCTCTTCATCAAATCGTTTGACCACATGTTCCGGGGGGTTGAGTTGTGCAAACTTTTCCTTGAACTTATCCACATCCGAGGTTTTATCGTCTTTTTGAAGTCCCAGTTCTTTCTGGATGGCCTTGAGCTGTTCCTTGAGGAAAAATTTGCGCTTGTTATCGTCCACCTGGGTGTTCACATCTTCCTGAATTTTGCTTTGGAGTTTTGCAATTTCAATCTCTTTTTGCAGCAGCATCATCACCTTTTTCATCCGGGCCATGATGGAGACCTGTTCCAGTACCTCCTGGAGATCATCACCGGAAGCCGTGGTGATACCGGCGGCAAAATCCGTCAAAGGAGAGGGCTGGTCAGGGCTGAACATGCCCAGGTATTGCCTCACCTCTTCAGAGTATAAAGGGTTTAAAGACAGCAATTGCTTGATGGCATTGATAATGGCGATGGCATAGGCCTTGAGCTCATCTTCGTTCTCTTTTACCCGTTCAAAATACTCCACCTGGACCACGAAGGGCGGTTTATTCGACAAAAACCGCTTGATCCTGAACCGTTCCAGCCCCTGGGCAATAAACTGGATATTTCCCTGGACATCCGTAACATTCATCATCCGGACAACACAGCCAACCTTGGGAAAGTCTTCCGTATACACATATTTCCCCTTGACTTCCTTTACATAGGCAATGCCCAGCAGATTTTTTGAATCTTTGGATGCCTTGCGCAGGGTCTCTTCCCAGCGTTTTGCGCTGACCATAAGGGGTTGAACCTGGGCCGGCATATGGGGACGTCCGGTAATGGGGATAAGATATAAAATATCCGGTTTAACGATTTGCTGAACCAGTTGTTTGTCTTTTTCTTGGTTTTCTTTTTCGTCTTCGTCTTCCACGATTTCCGGTGTAATGGACGGTTTGTCATCTGTCATTGACCACCTCTTAGATAAATTGATAAACTGATTATGACCAATATATCTTAACTATAATATTATTTTCGAATCTGACAACCTAAAAAACAGGTTCCCCATTATTTTGGGTCATGGGACCATTTGAAAAAAACCTATGGATTTACATAAAAAATATTTTATAGACATAACTTTTCAAGCCGTAAATAATGAAGTGAGCTATACATACAAAACAAATATTTGACTTACTAAATACTTGAATATAAACATATGGGGGAATATTAAACGGAGAAAAAACATGACAAAAAAAGAGCCGCTTTCAGAAAGCCTTGAAGACTATCTTGAAACCATTCTTGATTTGCAGACAAAAAAAACCGTGGCCCGGTCCAAGGATATTGCCGAACGGCTGAACATCAAACGAGGGTCGGTCACCGGGATGCTCAAGAAACTTGCCGACCACCGGCTCGTCCATTACGAACCCTACGGATATGTCACCTTAACCCCTGAAGGGAAAAAAATCGCCGTGGACATCGAGCAGCGCCACATTTTTTTAAAAGATTTTTTTTTCAGAATTTTAGAGTTGGATGAAAAAACCTCAGACCGCACTGCCTGCCGGATGGAACACGCCATGGACAAGCAGACGTTTCAAAGATTCAAGGCCTTTGTCGATAAAATTGATATCTGCCCCCACTGCGACATTGAACCCAGAATGAAGTAAAAGAAATCATATCCGTTATACAGGCCTTTTATTTTATTTCCCTGCATCGGGAATGGATTCCCGGACGGGGTGAGCCTTATTAAAGACTGAAAGAATTATCCACTTGCCTTCTTTTTTTTGGGCAGCCAGGCCAGCAAATCATCGTTGCACACGGGTCTGCTGATATAGTATCCCTGGAGCACATCACATCCCATTTTTTTCAAAGTGATCGCTGTTTCCTTATCCTCAACACCTTCGGCCACAACATTAAGGCTCAGATTATGCCCCAGGTCAATAATGGATTTTACGAGAACCGCATCATTCTCTTTTTTGAGCATGTCCGAGACAAAGGACTTATCGATCTTGATCTCATTTGCCGGCAGGTCTTTTAAATAGGCCAGAGAAGAATATCCCGTGCCGAAATCATCAATGGATATCTTTATCCCGCCCTGGGTCAGCCGGTTCATAATTTCCAAAGCCAGGGCCGGATCTTTTATCATGGAACTTTCCGTAATCTCAAATATGATGTATTCCGGCGGCACATTATACAGAGAGAGCATGCCGATGATAAGATTCGGCAGTTCCGTATCCAAAAAGGTGACCGGACTTAAGTTAATGGCAACGCTGAGTTTGATATTCCGGGCATGCCATTTTTCAGCCTGGCCCAGGGCATGGTTCAAAACCCATATGGACAGCGGCTTGATCAAACCGGTTCGTTCAGCCATGGGGATGAATTCATCCGGAGCCATGAACCCGTGTTCAGGATGTTCCCATCGCACCAGGGCCTCAACACCAATGACTTTTCGCGTGCGCAGGTTGATTTTGGGCTGAAAATAGAGAACAAGCTCTTCATTTTCAATGGCCTGACGAAGTTCTCCCGTCATGGTCAGGCGCTGGGGACTGTTCTTGTCCAGGGTCCGGGAATAGACCACATACTTTCGGCTGTCCTGTTTGGCTGCATACAATGCCACACCGGCCCGCTGCATGATGGTATCCATTTCCTTGCCGTGGTCCGGAAAAATAACAATGCCGATACTGGCCTGGACCTCGATGGCCAGTCCGTCAATGGAAAAGGGTTCCATGAAAATCTTTTGGATCTTTTGAACAATGTGTTTGATATTTTCATGGGTTGACTCGATCTGCATGAGGATGGCAAATTCATCAGCCCCCACCCGTGCCAGGGTATCTGATTTTCTCACCATCCCCTCGAGCCGGGTGACCACCTGTTTTAATAACCGGTCCCCACTGTAATGGCCAAGGGTATCATTGATTTCTTTGAATCCGTCAATATCAAGGATCAGGAATGCCAGGGATGTTTTCTGGCGCAGGGCCGACTGAATGGCCTGTTCCAGCCTGTCCATCAAAAGCAGACGGTTTGGAAGGGCCGTTACCGCATCATGGGTTGCCTCATGTGCAGCCTTATACTCCAGAGCCACATTCAAACTTTTCAGGTCTGCGGTCTGGTCCATGATCAGGGTGCTTGCCTCATATGCCATCATGGAACTGGTGTACTGGCCCCAGAAAGCAAAAATAAAGGGCATGGCATCTAAAATCCACAGGGTCACATTGTTTTTCTGTGTTTCCACAAGGTTGGCCAGAGAAATTTCCCCATATTGGAAATAGCAGGAAAGAAGGGTGGCCACAATGATTGCCGCAACTGCTATAAGGGTACCATAGACTGCATACCGGGTGACCCTTGACTTCATAATTTTAACGTTGTGCTTTAATGTCGTAGACAGAGTATTCAAATCACCACGCTTAAAAGTTAATGAACAATATGTTTGTCTTTCAAAGCTCCTTCAACACGGGCAACTGCGTTAATTCAGTGACCTTTTCATGTAGGACATGGCTTGTCAACACTTTTCCATAGTCCTTTTGATAACCAAAGCATTGCCGCATTTGTTTTATTGCGGTTACCACTTCCTTTTTTTATGGTCACAGGTTGACAACACGGTTTATTTTGCTTAGGGAAATACAAGAATGATTCAAATAAAATAAAAAACAATACCATAAAATAAGGACCTAAGTTATGGCACAACTTATCGCTGACAGACGGGATGTTGATTTTGTTCTGCATGAACAGATCAAAATGGTGGAAAATCAGGCATTTCATGAATTCAATAAAAAAACCATCGACCTGATTGTTTCAGAAGCCAGAAACCTGGCCATAAAGGAAATTCTTCCCACGTTCAAGGACGGAGACGAGATCGGGTGCACGCTTGAAAATGGAAAGGTGACGGTCCCGGAATCCTTTCAACGGGCCTGGGAACTCTATTGCGAGGGGGAATGGCTGGCCATGTGCGACGACCCGGAAGTCGGGGGCCAGGGCATGCCCAGACTTGTCGGGTGTGCGGCCCTGGAATACATGGTGGGGGCAAACTCGGCCTTTATGCTCTACTACGGCATGACCCATGGAGCGGCCAAACTGGTGGAGGCCTTTGGCAATGAAGACCAGAAACGACAATACATGAAGAAAATGTTTAGCGGGACCTGGGGCGGCACCATGCTGCTCACAGAACCCGAGGCAGGGTCTGATGTGGGCGCCCTGACAACTTCTGCCGTAAAAAAGGCGGACGGCACCTATTCCATTCAGGGGTCAAAAATATTTATCTCGGCCGGAGAGCATGACCTGTGCGAAAATATCATCCACCCCGTTCTGGCCAGAATTGAGGGTGCCCCAGCCGGAACCCGGGGGATTTCCCTGTTCCTGGTTCCCAAGTATCGGGTGAATGAGGACGGAAGCCTGGGGGATTTCAACCATGTGGTGTGCACGGGCCTGGAACATAAGATGGGTATCCACGGCAATGCAACGGCCTCGCTCTCCCTGGGAGAAAAAGGGGAGAGCATCGGCACCCTTCTGGGAGAGGAGAACAAGGGCATGCCGGAAATGTTCAAAATGATGAATGAGGCCCGGGCCTTTGTGGGCATGCAGGGGTTTGCCGTGGCGTCGGCCTCGTATATGTATGCCCTTGATTATGCCAGGAACCGGGTCCAGGGCCGGCATCTTCTGGCAGGAAAAGATCCGGCCGCCAAAAACGTAACCATCATCCAGCACCCGGATGTGAAACGCCAGCTCCTGAACATGAAAGTATTTACCGAGGGAATGCGGTCTCTGATCTATTATTACGGCAAATGCTCGGACATGGTCCACACCACAACGGATGAACAGGTCAAAGCCGATACGGCCGCGCTGATTGAAGTTCTCACCCCCATTGTCAAGGGGTATGTCACGGACAAATCCCTGGAGGTCTGCTCCCATGGGATCCAGGTTTTTGGCGGCTACGGCTATGTCAGCGAATTCCCAGTGGAGCAGTTGATGAGGGATTCACGGATTTTCATGATTTATGAGGGCACCAACGGAATCCAGGCCATGGATCTTATCGGCAGAAAACTTTCCATGAACAAGGGGGAAAGTTTTCAATATTTTATTGACCAGATGAAAAAAACTATTGAGGATGCCAAAAAGGTCGAAGGCATTGAAACCCTGGTTGAAAAAACCGCCCATGCCGTGTCACGGCTTGAAATCCTTGCCCGGGAAATCAGCAGGAGAACCCGGTCGGAAAAGGTTTTAAATGCCTATGCCTTTGCCCATCCATTCCTGGAAGTGACCGGGGATGTGACCTTTGCCTGGATGCATCTGTGGCGGGCATCTGTGGCCGCACCCAAACTGGCGAAAAAAGTGGGCTCCCTTGACAGGGAAGCTGTAGCGGCAAAGGCGCAAAAAAACAAAGATGTTGCTTTTTATGCGGGCCAGATTGAATCAGCCAGATTTTTTATTCATACCCTTCTGCCGTCAGCCTATGGTAAAATGGATGCCATTCTGGAGGGAAATACCAGTGTGGAAGATATTTTAGATGTTTCTTTTGGTTCAAAATAACGGCCACGGGCCGATTGGGACATTCACCCTGGTTTGCCACAACAACTCATAAAAAAAACCAATGGGTCGATAGGTCCTTATCATATAAAAAAATAGGGGGAAATCATGTTTGACTATCTTAAAAAAAGCCTGTTAACAGGGGTGGGACTTGCATTAAGATCAAAAAGCGAGATCCGGGATCTGGCCAAAGACTTTGCCGGACAATCCAAGATGAACCAGGATGAGGCCAGGGAATTTTTAAAGGAGTGTGAGCAGAAATATGAAGAGGCAAAAGCCGGTTTTGATAAACGAATCGAACACACCATAGAAAATATTCTCAAACGGCTGGATCTGCCGTCAAAATCGGACATCCAGGCCCTCAATGAGCGGATTGACAAACTCGCAAAAAAGATCTCAGAATTGAAATAGCCCTTTTTCTCCTCTATGCTGAGCATTAAAAACATTGGCAGGGTAAGCAAACGATACCGCCACCTGAGGCGGTATCAGCAAATCATCGGCACCATTTTGAAGTATGGTTTTAAAAACATATTTGATGCCATGAATATCGACCATTATATTGAATCCGGTCTTCAGCTCATCCCCTTTGTCACCCCCCATGAAAAGGTTGAACGGCTGTCCAAGAACCAGCGCATCAGGATGGCCCTTGAAGAACTGGGCCCAACATTCATCAAGATGGGCCAGGTCCTGTCTTCCAGGCCGGATCTCATTCCCGTGGACCTGTTGACTGAATTGTCAAAACTCCAGGACCATGTGCCTTCCTTTGAATTTGAGCAGGTCAAGGCCATTATTGCATCTGAATTTGCCCGGCCCCATGATGAGATCTTTGATGCCATGGAAGAGACCCCTTTTGCCTCTGCCTCCATTGGACAGGTCCACAGGGCAACAATAAACGGCAAAGACCAGGTTGCCGTAAAAATTCAAAGACCCGGCATCCGGAAAACCATTGAGGTCGACCTGGAAATCATGCTCCACCTGGCCTCCATCATGGAAAACACCATTGAAGAGATTGCCGTGTTTAAACCGGTTAAAATCGTGGAGGAATTTGCCAAAACCCTTGAAAAGGAGCTGAACTACGCCATTGAAGCCGGGAGCATGGAACAGATGGCCCGGCAGTTTAAATCAGATAAAACCATCCATATCCCCAGGGTGTATATTGACGCATCCACGGAACGGGTCCTCACCATGGAGTATATCCAGGGAATCAAGGCGGATGATATCCAGGCCATTGACGCGGCCGGACTGGACCGGCGGCTGATCACCTGCCGGGGGGCGGATTTCATCATGCAACAGGTGTTTGAACACGGATTTTTCCATGCCGACCCCCACCCGGGGAATATTTTCGTCTTGGAAAAAAACCGTATCTGCCCGGTGGACTTTGGCATGACCGGGTTTGTGAATCAAACCACCCGGGAAATATTTGTTGATTTGATCCACAGCATCAGTGTCGGCAACTTCAAACTCACGGCAAGACTCTTGTGTGAGTTGTCGGAATACGAAAACCAGCCCGACATGGCCTGCCTGGAAAAGGATATCTCCCAGTTTGTATCCCTTCACCTGTCCAAGACATTGAAAAACATTAAAACCGCCGGAATGGTGACACAATTTCTAGAACTCTGCGCCATCCATGATCTTCGAATCCCGCCGGATTTTTTCCTGATGATAAAGGCCTTTATCTCCATTGAGGGGGTTGCCAAGAGGCTTGACCCTGATTTTGATATGATTTCCCATGCCGTTCCCTATGTGACCGCAGCAAAACTCAGGAAATTCAAGCCGTCCAGAATTGCGGAAGATGTCATGGGAATTGCAAGGGAATCCTATCGACTCATCCAGAACCTTCCCACGGATGCAGGTGAAATTATTCGTCTGGCTAAGTCCGGACGGCTGTCTTTTAATATTAAAATCCAGGGGCTTGACCGGCTCTTGAACACCCAGGATCAGACCAGCAACAGGATTTCTTTTTCCATCATCATTGCGGCATTGATCATCGGCTCTGCCATGGTGATCAATTCCCATGTACCCCCCATTCTGTTCGGGGTGTCCGTGATCGGTATCGGAGGTTTTATTGCTGCGGCGGTGATGGGGATCTGGCTGTTGGTGGCCATCATTCAAAAAGGACGGCTCTGAAAGGAATTACCGGTCGCCGGAGTAGGGGTACCAGTCAGATTCTCTCAACCGGTCCACCTTTAAAATCACGATTTCACAGGTTCCGGTATTAAAAACAATCTTCCGGCCGAGCTCTCCCCCCACATCTTCGGAAACAATCTTAATTTTTTTATGGGATAAAATCTGCCGGGCCGTCTTTAAATTGTCTATACCGATATTTCTTAAAGAGCGTTCTGAATTAAACGCACCCCCAAAGATCTGTGCCTCCATATTTGAAACATTTGATCCATTGGCTGCCATCATCCGTGCCAATGCCGATATGGCGATATTCCCGTATTGTGCCGTTGGTCGTTCCCGGGAGTCAACACGGGGAAAAAGGAAATGGTTCATTCCCCCGATTTTAAGGGATCGGTCATACAGGCTGACGGCCACGGATGAGCCCAGCACCGTTGAGATCGTCGTGGGCCTGTCCGGCAGGTAAATATACCCGGGTCTCAAAAAATAATCTCTGGTGACAAGTTGTTCGCTGGATTGGGTCATCACGGCTCTTTATTTTTTTAACTTCAACACTGACCTTTGATTTATCCTATTCCGCCCCCCATATCAAGTCAGTTTCGGTTTTCTCAGAAATTCTCATTTTGGAAATTGCTGCAGTTTTGTTTAAACTTGCGAAAAACAGGGGTTTGTGTTATGGATAAGCCCCGGTTGCAATGGTAAATTTAAAAGCAAATGTCAAGACAAAGTGATAAATTTAAAGGGCGGCTAAATGAACACCACGCTTCGTATCGGGCACCTTAAAATTATTGACCATCTGATCCTGGGCATTGCTGCTGCCGGGGCCCAAAAAGACAAAACCTGCCTCACCCATTCACGTCTTGAACCCATTGCCATGAATTCCTGGGACCAGGTCTGCGAAGCGCTTTGGGACGATGACATCATTGGCGCCTTTATCACCTCACCCCTGGCAATGGACCTGTTTGCCTCAGGTCTTGATATCAGAATCCTCATGTTTGCCCATCGATCCGGCAGTGTGATCCTTAAAAAGAAACAGCCCCAAAAAAACACATTGGCAGACTTTGAAGGCAAAACCCTTCTGGTCCCGTCCAGACTGTGTATTCAAAATATGCTGGCCCACCGGTTTTTGTCCACGGCCGGCTTCACGCTAGGTCCCCATGACGAGATTCGGGCTGATGTATTCTATGAAGCGATCAACCCGAATCTCATGGCCCAGATGATGGCTGAGGATGAAGACAACGATATTGCCGGATGTGCCGTTCCAGACCCCTTTGGCAGTGAAGCCGTCAGTCAGGGGATTGCCGAGATTGTCTGCACCACCCACAGTCTGTGGAAAAATCATCCCTGCTGCGGTTTTGTCCTGAAGGCCGATTTTATCAAAAATCATCCCGAGGCGGTGAGTCAGATACTGGATCTTTTTGTCCAGGCCGGTCACCTCCTTGAGACCCAAAAGGATGACTCCCTCTTGTCCATGGCCGCAGAGTTTCTTGGCCAAGAAAAAAAGGTTATCCGCCAGGCAATCAAGACGACCCATATCTGCTTTGACCCTCTCCTCCTGACTCCGGATACGGGGGCGCTAAACATGATCCAGGATTATATGGCCGATGTCATGGGGGTTTTAAGCTCCAAAGTTGATGTGAATCTTCTTGTGGACAGCTCGTTTATCTCAGCCACATTAACGGAAAACACGTTTTGAAAATTGACATCCAAAAAATAAGTAAAACCTATCGTAAATCCAAAAAATCCGACCACATTGTGCTCAAGGATATCAGTTTTTCCATTGATGAGGGTGATTTTGTCATTATTTTAGGTGAATCCGGCTGCGGAAAAACAACCCTGTTAAATCTTCTGGCAGGACTGGAACTGCCCACCCAGGGGAAAATCCTTGTTGACGGCCGGGAAATCAGCGGCATCCACCCGTCCCGGTCCATGCTTTTCCAGCAGCCCACACTGATCCCCTGGCTGAATGTACAGGAAAATGTGGCCTATGGGTGCAAACTGAGGGGAGATATTGAACGTCTGGATTACCGGGTCAATCAATTCCTTGAAATCATGGGGATTGCAGGGTTTGCCGATGCAAAACCCGGCCAGCTCTCCCTTGGCATGGCCCAGAGAGCCTGCCTTGCCCGGGCCCTGGTGGGACATCCCGATGCCCTGTTAATGGACGAACCATTTGCCTCCCTGGACACCTTTACCCAGGCCCATATCCAGGAGGAACTGGTCAACCTGTGGCTTTCGGAACAATTCACTGCCGTATTTGTCACCCATGACATTGATGAGGCCATCCGCATGGGAAACAAAATCATTCTCCTGGCAGGAGAACCGGCCAATATAACCGATATTTTTGAAATTACCGAAGACTACCCAAGGGATCGAAACACGCCCAAGTTCAAGGAGATCCGCACCACCATCCTTGACCGGTTTAAAAATGCATACCTGGCCAAACGGAGTGTGTTCAATGAATGATTTTGCAGGGACCGTTTCCCGGCGGCAGTTTATAAAGGCTGCCGCTGCTGCCTGCTCCGGCCTGTTTCTTCCCAATGCCGCCACTGCCTTTTCTGGGGATGAACCGCTCAGGATCGGGTATCTTCCCATCACCGACGCCACTCCCCTGCTCGTGGCCCATGGGCTTGGATATTTTTCCGAACAGGGACTTGTGGTTGAAAGACCGGTTATGGTAAGGTCCTGGAACATATTAATTGAATCCTTCCTGGCAGGCAAATTTAATCTGACCCATATGCTGTTTCCGATTCCCGTATGGATGCGGTTCAAGCAAAACATCCCCGTAAAAGTGCTTGCCTGGAACCATACCAATGGAAGTGCCGTCACAGTGAAGGCAGATTCAGACATCACCGGTTTCAAGGACCTGGGGGGCAAACAGATTGCCGTTCCATCCTGGTATTCCATGCACAATTTGATTTTGCAGATGGGCATCCGGTCCCAGGGGCTGAAACCGGTGATCAAACCCCAGTCTGCCGGATTGGCCAAAGACGAGGTCAATCTCTTTGTTCTTCCGCCGCCGGAAATGCCCACTGCCCTTCTGGGAAATAAGATCGACGGGTATATTGTTGCCGACCCCTTTAATGCGTTGGCCCAGGAAAAATTTAATGCCAGGATCATGCGATTCAGCGGTGATATCTGGAAAAATCATCCCTGTTGCGTGATCACGGCCAATGAAAATTTCATCGAACACAATAATTCACTCATCCAGAAGGCCCTCAATGCCGTTGTCCGGGCCCAGGACTGGTGCATCCGCAATCCCGCAGAAACTGCCCATCTGCTCAGCCGGGACGGCGAAGGGTACCTGCCGTTTTCAACGGATACCCTCAAACGAGTGTTTGAAACCCCGGCAAAAGAGAATCTGGTCCACCCGGCCTGGAATGTCCCAAGGATCGGGTTTCAACCCTTTCCCTTTCCTTCGGCTACCCGGTTTATTATTGACCAGATGCGCCACACCCTGGTGGAAGGGGACACTCTGTTTCTGGATGGACTGGACACGGCTCAGGCGGCAGATGAGCTTGTGGACAACCGGTTCGTGATCAAGGCCATGGACAGGATGGGCGGTATGGGCCGGTTTTGCAATTCTGATATAACACCGCCATACGAAAGGGAAGAAGTCGTTGAAATCAATTAATCGATTCATATATCAAGATCCCAGGCAGGTGGGGCTGAATGCGGTTTTCGGTAACCGGGAGTTTGGCTGGAAATTTGAAATTATCGGGCTCCTGGTCTTTATCGGCCTGTGGATGGCCACCGCCGGATTTATCTTTTCCCGGCCCGAGTTTGTGCAGTTCAAGGGATTTTTACCCGGCCCCACCATCAAGGCATTACTGGCCGCCGGCGGAGAAAGCAGGTTCTGGATTTCCGTATTTGCCAGTTTAAAACGCGTGATCATCGGGATATCCCTTGCTGGGGCTATCGGTGTACCCATGGGTATTGTCATCGGTTTCTACCCGACATTTAGAAGCCTTTCCTATTCCCCTGTTCAATTTGTCAGGATGATCAGTCCACTGTCATGGATGCCCATTGCCCTGCTTTTATTTGCAAGTTTTGAGTCAGCGGTTTATTTTTTGATTGTAATGGCGACAATTTGCCCTATAATACTGAATACAACCATAGGCGTGCTGAATATGAACCCCCAGTGGATCAAGATGGCGCTGAACCAGGGGGCGAGCAATTTCCAGTTGATCAAGACCATCGTGATCCCGGCCTCTTTTCCCTATATGCTCACCAGCCTGAGGCTGGCACTGGGCGTGGCATGGATCGTACTGGTCCCGGCTGAATTTTTAGGGGTATCCAGCGGCCTGGGTTACCTGATCAATGACGCGAGAGATACCATGGAATATGACAAACTCATGGCAATGATTATTGCCATCGGTATTCTCGGATTTGCTTTGGACCGGATGATCCAAAAGCTCCAGCACGCCTTTAGCTGGTCATGGAATGAATAAGTTAAGCCCCATTATATTAAATATTATAATACAGATGAACGATTGATATAAAAACCTTAAGGAGTATTTCTATGGCGGTAAACCCAAACATAAAAATTCTTGTGGCTGATGACTCTGGAACCATGCGTATCATGTTTAAACAAATTTTAAACAAAGCCGGTTTTGAAAACCTTGTCATGGCGGTTGACGGTGCGGACGGGCTTGAAAAGGTCAAAACAGAGAAACCGGATCTGGTGGTCAGCGACTGGAATATGCCGAAAATGGATGGCCTTGAGTTTTTGCAGGCCTTGAAAAAAACAGATGAATTCAAGGATCTGCCGTTTATCATGGCCACGGCCCAGTCAGACAAAGGCCAAAACATTGCCATAATGGAAGCCGGTGCCTCAGGCCATGTTCCCAAGCCCTTTGATGAGGAACAGATCCGAAATGCCATAGAACGCGCCTTTTCCAGTGAACCGGTTGAAGAAAAATCCAGACAGAAACAGCGGCAGGTTATCGGCGGCAGGGTTGAACTCAATGTTGCCCACATTCAGATTACGGACCATCTGGTACTGGGTGCCCTGAAACACAGAATTGAACAGGGTGATGTTGAGCCGGAACATTTTGATCTGACCACCAGCCTCAAGGCCGGATGGAACCCTATCCAGGAAGGCCTTGAAAACGGTGAGCTGGACTGTGCCCTGGTACTGGCCCCCATTGCCATGGACCTGTTTGCCTATGGCTCCCCCATCCGGCTGGTGTTGTTTGCCCATAAAAACGGGTCTACCTTTATCCGGTCAAAACATTATGATCCCCGGTTTGATTCCCTGCAAAGCTTTTACAAGTACAAGGTCGTGGACATTCCCCATAAAATGTCCATTCACCACATGCTGGCCCATCAGTTTTTAAAGGAACTGGGACTTAAACCCGGTGTTCCAGGGAAAAAAGCCATCAACGTGCGATTTGAAGTGGTTCCGCCCATTAAAATGCCGGGTATCATGAAAGAAAATGAAGATGTTGCCGGTTTCATGGTAGCTGAACCCGTGGCCACAAAAGCCATTGTGGGTGACATCGGCAACCTGGAGTTCTACTCTGCCGGCCGGTGGGACAACCACCCCTGCTGTATTGTGGCCATGCAGGATGATTTTATCCAGCATCATCCGGAAGCGGCCCAGGAGTTTGTGTCCCTGCTCGTGGATACGGCGGAATACATTGAAAATGATAAAATACGGGCCGCAGAAATTGGGGTAAATTTCCTCGACCCTGAGGGAAAAATCGGACTGAATCCGGACGTGTTGAAAAACGTATTTTCCCAGCCCCAGGCCATTCGCTGGGATGGTCTCTATCCGGAGGCCCAGGATCTTGATAAAGTTCAACGGTATATGCATGATGTGATGGACATCGGTAAAATCATAAATCTTGAAGACTTTATTGAAAACAGATTTGCAGACCAGGCATATCGATAATTAATTTTCAGTCCTAAAGGAGGGATCAATGAAAATTACTGACCCGGATATCATAAAAGATGGTGAAAAAGATCTGATCAATGCCGTAAAACAGGACCTTGATCTGGATGCGGTCAAGCAGATCCTTAAAAAAAGGATTGCCGCTGCCGCACTCACTTCCACAGGCGGTGAAATCGTTGTTCACAAGAATGAAATTGCCTTTAGGATGGATTTTGATTTAAACCTGAACGGAAGCCTCATGTTTGACAGGCAGGGCAATTATATCCCAGGGTCGGATGAGCCGGCAGACACGGAGACTCCGGAAGGATTGTATTCCCAGGACCTGGATCTGGATGACATCAGCATAAACGAGGTCCTGGAAGAGGCGGGCCCCCAGACCCCAGGGGATGATTTCCATGACAGTGATGATGACTATGAAAACGAAAATCAGGCCGATGACGGCCCCAGACCCAATGGAGAACAACTCATTGACGAACAACTCAACCTGGATGAAGAGTTCAAGATAGACCTCCCAGATTACGACCTGGACGATGATCTGAATGAGAGTCCGGTTGAGGATCCGGGCAAGGAAGCCGGCGGTGAACTCAATGAGGATGACCCGATGAACGAGGATCTGGTCGGCAAGGATTCAGCAGTCGATGATATCAATGATATCCTCAAGGAAAGCCGGGACTTCTGGGAAGAAAAAAAATAAACTTATTCCTTGCCCCTGCTTTTACCTCTATTGGTGCAGACATGAAACAGGGGACAGGAATTGCACAGCGGTTTTCTGGCATTGCAGATTTCCCTGCCAAAATAGATGAGCTGCAGGGACAGATCGCTCCAGGACGGTTCGGGAATGATATCCATTAATTCAAATTCAACTTTTACAGGATCTATTTTATTTGTCAGGCCGAGCCGCCTGGAAATCCGTAACACATGGGTATCCACCACAATGGCCTGATGCCCGTAAGCGACCGTCAATACCACGTTGGCGGTTTTTCTTCCCACCCCGGGCAATTGGACAAGCTTGTCTATATCTTCCGGTACCACACCCTGATAACGACTTAGAACGGCAAGAGCACAGGCATTTATATTCATGGCCTTATTGTTATAAAAGCCAGTGGAATAGATGATTCGCTTGATGTCGGCTAAAGGGGCATATCCCAGACGTTCCGGGTCGGGATATTTTTCAAACAATTGTTTAGTCACCTGGTTCACCTGCCGGTCCGTGCACTGGGCAGACAAAATGGTGGCAATGAGCAGTTGAAACGGTGTGGCATGGTCAAGCTGGGTCTTGACAACCGGGTACCGGTCTCTTAGTGTCTTGAGAATGATTTGAATTTTTGACTCACTTAAGGGCATGGACCGGTTATATATGAATATCCATAAAACCTCAACACGGATTAAAGGCCTTGGGCTCTGTTCCGGAGGACTGGACAGCATTCTGTCCGCGCTTATACTCCAGCGCCAGGGAATCTTGGTCACCTGGATCTGCTTTGAGACTCCGTTCTTCTCGTCTGAATCCGCAGAAAAAGCATCCCTCCAAACCGGAATTCCCTTGATAAAACTTGATATCACGAATGAATATATGAACATGATGAAAAATCCAAAGGCCGGGTTCGGAAAAAATATGAACCCCTGCATGGACTGCCATACACTCATGTTTGAAACGGCCGGCCAGGTTCTCAAGGACCAGGGCTTTCATTTTTTGTTCAGCGGTGAAGTGCTGGGCCAGAGGCCAAAATCCCAGAACAAAAACTCTCTGAGATATGTGGAAAAAAACTCCGGATTTGACGGTCAAATTTTAAGACCCCTATCTGCCAGGCGTCTGCCCGAAACCCTGGTGGAGAAACAGGGCCTGGTGGACAGGAGTCAGCTCATGGACATCACCGGCAGATCCAGAAAAATTCAATTGGAAATGGCCCGGGAATATGGGGTCCATGAATTTCCAGCCCCTGCCGGCGGGTGTCTTTTGACGGACAAAGGATTTTCCATCCGGCTCAGGGACCTTTTGGACAATCCGGCGAACAGGCAGGCGGACCTTCACACGAGACATCTGTTTCTTTTAAAATACGGACGACACTTCAGGCTGGACTCCACAACAAAGGCAATTGCGGGGCGTTCCCAACAGGACAACCAAAACTTGCGTCGCCACATCGATACAAACAGGGACCTCCTGCTGCGGCCGGCAAACATACCCGGACCCGATGTGGTCCTCACCGGAGACTTATGTTCCAAAAATATTCAAACCGGTGCCTTGATCTGCGCGGCTTACACCAAATGTCACACCGGTGAAACCCTGGAGATCTGCGTTGTCAAAGAGGACACCCAAGATGTCATCTGTGTTCAGACAATGGAACCGGCAGCCTTTAAACCCCTGATGATATAAAAAACCCCCTCAAGCGTTTACTCAAGGGGGTTGAATTTTTGTCAAAAATAAAACTTCTGTGTTTTGTATCGGGGTTTAATAGTAAATCATCTTTTCCCAGAATTCTTTTTCATCCTTGTCCCATTCCGGTCCGAATTTTTCTTCACAAAAGGATGAAAGCCTCTTGTACCAGTTTGTCCATGGATTTTTCCCTTCCTTTTTGGCAACCAGGACATCCTTGAGAAATGCTTCGATATTGATCATCTCTTCTTTTGGGATATACGAGCATGCACCCCCGAGATAGGATTTTTTGATATTATCCGGGCTGAGTGCATGGGCCGTGAGCATCACCGTTACCACGTCTTTTTTGGTGGCAATTTCCAGAAGCTGATACCCGTCAACCCCCATGATATCCAGAATTGCAATATCAAATTTCCGGGTCTGCAACAGGCTTTGGGCCTCCTCAAAACTCTGGGCCCTGGCAATATCACACATATCGAGCAACTCTTCCAGAGAGTCAAGGACATCGGGTTCATCATCAACAATTAATACGCGTTTATTTTCCAGATCAATACTTGACATATTTTTTTCCAATCATTTTATATGTTATTATCGTGTTGTTTTCTCCAAAAGAGCTCCAGCTTGCGTTATTCATATAATATAAACCATATCAATAAAGATTCAATAGGGTTTGGTGCTTATTTCATCTGCAATTTTTAATTAAGACATCAGTTTTGCTTTTAACTGCCCACAGGCCGCCAGGATATCGGCCCCCTTGCTCTTACGGATCATGGCGGTAAAATTCCGGTCCAGCAGAATCTGGAGGAAATCTTTGATCTCATCTTGAGACGGTCGTTTAAATTCACTGTTCTCATATTCGTTAAAGGCGATCAGGTTCACCTTTGCCCGGATCGGTTTCAGAAGTTTGGTAAGCCTTACGGCATCTTCTCGTGAATCATTCACCCCTTTCATTAAAATATACTCAAAGGTGATCTTCTTTCTCGGCTTCATGCTAAAGGTTCGGCAGGCTTCCAACAGCCGGTGTAACGGATAGGTCTCGTTGATGGGCATCAGGCTGGAGCGCAGTCGATCCGTGACGGCATTTAAGGAGACGGCCAGATTCACGTCCGTATCAAGACCCAGTTGGGTAATTTTGGGCACCAGACCCGAGGTGGAAACCGTTACCCGCCTGGAAGAAAACTTCAGGCCGTGATCACTGTCCAGGATAATCTCTAATGCCGTGATCAAATTTTTATAATTGGCAAGGGGTTCGCCCATTCCCATGAACACGATATTGGACAGGTTTAAAGGATCAAGGCCTTTTTGGGCCAGAAGGCCTCTGACATCCCTGATCTGGGCCACAATTTCAGCCACGGTCAGGTTCCGGACAAATCCCCCTTTGGCGGTGAGGCAGAACCGGCAGTTCTGGGCACACCCCACCTGGGAGGAGACACAGAGGGTAAAATGATCCTTTTCCGGAATCAGGACCGTTTCAATATGCCGGCCATCCTCCAGACAGAACAGAAATTTTTCGGTTTTGTCGGAAGACACCTGGCGATCATCGATGATCAGGCGTTTAATATAAAAATGCTTCCCAAGGGTGGTGCGCAATTGTTTTGAAAGATCGGTCATTTCTTCAAATGTCTCTGCCTGCCGGATATACAGCCACTTGAAAATCTGATTGGCCCTGAACGCTCGGATGCCCTGATCCTGAAGCCGGACGGCCAGGTCCTGTCGTGTAAAATCGAGTATGTTTTCCATGGTTTTTTATCTGCCTGAATTTATAATTTTCTTGACATAACACGAATTCTATACTAATTTCAATGATTTGATTTGATATTTTGAGGTTGGTCTCTGTATGTTTGAAAATTTGAGTGACAGGCTTGATTCGGTCTTTAAAAAGCTAAAAGGTCACGGCACCCTGAATGAAAAAAATATTGAAGAGGGTCTTAAGCAGGTGCGCATGGCTTTGCTTGAGGCCGACGTCAATTACAGGGTTGCAAAATCCGTTATTTCAGATATAAGAGAACGGGCCCTGGGTCAGGAAGTGATGGACAGCCTTACCCCGGGACAGCAGGTCATCAAAATAGTCAACGATGAATTTACCCGGATGATGGGGTCTGAGCATCAGGGATTGAATCTTGATGGAAAGACTCTGGGTTCGGTGATGCTTGTGGGGCTCCAGGGCTCGGGTAAAACCACGACCGCAGGAAAACTTGCCCTTTATCTGCGTAAGATGGACAAAAAACCCTTCCTGGTTCCTGTGGATGTTTACCGGCCGGCGGCCATTGATCAGTTGAAAAAGATCGGGCAGCAACTGGATATTCCGGTTTTCCCTTCCACAACCGACATGGCCCCTCTGAAAATATGCCAGGATGCACTGCTGGCTGCCCGGGAACAGGGATGCGATACCCTGCTGCTGGATACGGCTGGAAGACTGCACCTTGATGAAGCGTTGATGGCTGAGCTCAAACAGATCAAACGGGGCATCAACCCCGCCGAGATCCTTCTGGTGGCCGATGCCATGACCGGTCAGGATGCCGTAAACATTGCCGGTTCCTTTGACAAGGCCCTGGATCTTTCCGGGGTGGTGCTGACCAAAATGGATGGTGATGCCCGGGGTGGGGCCGCCATTTCCATACAGGCAGTTACGGGCAAGCCGTTAAAGTTCATTGGTGTGGGGGAAAAATCAACGGCTCTTGAACCGTTTCATCCGGACCGGATGGCCTCCAGAATTCTGGGCATGGGAGACACGCTTTCCTTTATTGAGAAAGCCCAGGATGCGGTTGGCCAGAAAGAAGCCAAAGCCCTGGAAAAAAAATTAAGGAAGAATGCCTTTACCCTGGAAGATTTTAAGAATCAAATGCAGTCCATGAAAAAAATGGGATCCATTAAAGATCTCATCGGCATGCTGCCCGGGGTGAACAAAAAACAGCTCAAAGGTTTGAATATCAGTGACAAGGAATTTGCCAGGATTGAAGCCATTATCAACTCTATGACGCCGGCGGAAAGACAGGTTCACACGATCATCAAGGGATCCAGAAAAAAAAGAATTGCCAATGGGAGCGGGACCACGGTTCAGGATGTCAACAAGCTGCTCAAAAGCTATTCCCAGTCCATGAAAATGATAAAGAAGTTTAATAAAGGCGGCATGCGTTCATTAAAGAACATGCTGCCGTTTTAAGGAGAGAAAAAAGAATATGTCCGTAAAAATCAGATTGACCCGAAAAGGCACAAAGAAAAAACCATTTTACAGAATTGTGGCGGCCGACATCGAAAGCCCGAGAGACGGCAGATTTTTGGAACTGCTGGGCACCTATGATCCAATGGTTGAGCCCCATGCCGTTACCCTCAAAGAGGAACGGATTAACTATTGGCTCGGCGAAGGTGCAAAGCCCTCACCCACGGTCCAGAGCCTGTTGAAACAAAAAGGCCTGACCCAGGTCCAGGCCGACGCATAAACAATAGGCATCGACTATTGCGTTGATCCTTCTGCAACCGTAAACCGTACGTATTCTAAAATACCCCATGAATAGGAGATCCGGCTATGAAAGAACTGGTGGAATACATTGCCAAAGCACTGGTAGACAACCCTGAAGAGGTTCAGGTTTCGGAAGTTTGCGGAGACCAGACCTCTGTGCTGGAACTTAAGGTGGCAAAAGATGATCTGGGAAAGGTGATCGGAAAACAGGGAAGATCCGCACGGGCCATGAGAACCATTTTAAGCGCGGCATCCACCAAGCTTAAAAAGCGGACGGTTCTGGAAATCATTGAATAGCTATGGACCGGGCCGATTCGTTTACCATAGGCCGGGTAACCGGAGTTCACGGCCTTAACGGTAATCTTAAGGTCTGGTCGTTTGCACACTCTCCGGACACCTTTAGTCCGGGCAGATCTGTTCTTTTACAATCAGATGAAGGCCATGGCAACGCATACACCATTGTCCAGGCCCTGCCCCATAAAAAAGGGATTCTGCTGACCCTTGAAGGCGTGGACACCCGGGAACTTGCAGAAGATCTGAAGGGCCAAGAGATTCTCATGGACCGTGATCAACTGCCGGAACCCGAAGCAGACACCTGGTTTTGGCAGGATCTTCTGGGGCTGGATGTGAAGGATCATGAAAGAGGACGTATCGGTAAAATTACCGATATCTTTCCCACAGGAGCCAATGATGTGCTGGTGGTAACCGGTGAAACAGGGGAAACCCTTGTGCCCATGCACAAAAATTTTGTGGCATCCGTTGACATGGAAAAAGGGATTCTCTTCACCACTTTGCCCCCGGAGTATGGATTGGATGATTGATTTGGAGTATTGATGGACTTTACCATACTCACATTATTTCCCGACCTGGTCTCCTCATTTTTTGAGCACGGCATGATTTCCCGGGGGATTGAGAAAGACCTGATCCAGGGTCATTGCATCAATATCAGGGATTTTTCAAATGACCGACACAACACGGTGGATGACCGGCCCTACGGGGGTGGAAGCGGCATGGTGATGAAGCCAGAACCCCTGGAGGCTGCGGTAAAGTCGGCCCGAAAAAGAGTCCCGAAATCCCGGGTGGTATTGATGACCCCCCAGGGAACCCGGTTTAATCAGGAACGGGCAATGGCGTTTGCAGAACAGGACAAGGGACTTATTTTTATCTGCGGCAGGTATGAGGGGATTGATGAACGGGTATATACCCGGCTGGTGGATGAAGAAGTCTCCATTGGAGATTATGTGATGACCGGCGGAGAGCTGGCCGCCATGGTCATGATGGATTCAATCGCCAGATTGATTCCCGGGGTCCTGGGAAGCTGCAAGTCTTCACAATCGGATTCATTTATTGATGACCGCCTTGAATATGCCCAGTATACCCGGCCTGAAGAATATGAAGGATTGCGGGTCCCGGAAGTATTGTTATCCGGGAACCATGAAAAGATCCGGCAGTGGAGGCAGAAATCCTCCCTTCAGCATACGTTTATGAAACGGCCGGATCTGTTTGAAAAAAAGAAATTGACGGGGGAAGAGAAAAAAATAATTCATGAATGGTGCCGGGAGCTGGAAGTCCTTGCCGGAAAATAACCTTTATGTGGCCCTGGTCCACTATCCTGTGATGAACAAGCGGGATGAGCCCATTGGATCAGCCCTGACCACCATAGACATGCATGATATTGCAAGGGCGGCCATCACCTTCGGGGTAAGGGGGTTTTATGTGGTCACCCCCTATGAAGACCAGGCAATGCTGGCAATCCAGGTGATTGAACACTGGACCAAAGGGGTGGGTGGTAAACTCAACCCGTTTAGAAAACAGGCCCTTGAACTCATCCGGGTGGTGCCGAGCGTTGAAGATACCGTGGCATCCATAAAAGAGGACAGAAATGAGGCAGTGGTGACCATTGCCACCAGCGCCAAAGGGTCAAAGGATTCAATTTCCATTGACCGGTTAAGAACGGAACTTGAGAACAAGGCATCCCATGTGATTTTTTTTGGAACTGCATGGGGACTGGCAGATGAATTGATGGACGCATGTGATTTAATTTTAGACCCGATTTCAGGGAAACATAATTATAATCACCTGTCCGTCAGATCTGCCGTATCCATATATTTAGACAGAATTATTAATGTTTAGACAGAACTATCAGACTGAATTACCAATGGCAGATAAGATATTGTATCCAATGTTTGCTGAACAGGAAGGATTTTAGGAGGAAGAAATGAGTAATATTATCGAGAGATTAGAACAAGAACAAATGCGACTGGATATCCCTGATTTTGACTCGGGCGACACCGTAAATGTACATGTTAAAATCAGGGAAGGCGAGAAGGAACGCATCCAGGTATTCCAGGGTGTGGTCATTAAAAAGACCAAAGGATATTCAAGTGCCCGTTTTACCGTAAGAAAAATTTCCGGCGGCATTGGTGTTGAAAGAATATTTCCCCTGTATTCTCCTGTACTTGATAAAATAGAAGTGATCACCAAGGGTCGTGTCAGAAGATCCAAACTCTACTACCTTCGAAACCTCCGCGGTAAAGCAGCCAGAATCAAAGAAAAACGTTTTGTATAAGTGGCCTCGTAAAAGCTCGTGCGCTGATGTGGCAATTTGAACACAGGGCAGAAGCCGGAGGATATAAACGGATAGCAGGTGTTGATGAGGCCGGCAGGGGACCCCTTGCCGGCCCTGTCGTGTCTGCGGCCGTCATCCTTCCCCGGGATTTTTCCTGTGCCGGGATTAATGATTCAAAGAAATTGTCCGAAAAAAAACGGGAGCACCTGTTCCCCATAATCAGGGAACAGGCAATTGCCGTTGGCGTTGGTATGGCCTCACACACAGAAATTGATGAAATCAATATTCTCCAGGCCTCCCTGCTGTCCATGAAGCGGGCCGTTGAAAACCTTTCAAATACGCCCCCCCACGATACCCCTGTTTCTGATTCTCTTTTGCCCGGTTTCCTTCTACCCGATTTCCTTCTAATTGACGGAAAGTTTACCATTGATATGGACCTGGACCAGGAAGCCGTGATCAAAGGGGATTCCAAAAGCCTCTCCATTGCCGCTGCATCCATCATTGCCAAGGTCACACGGGATGCAATAATGAGAGATCTTCACAAAAAATATCCGGCATACAATTTTACCCAACACAAAGGGTATCCTACAAAGGCACACAAACAGGCTATTTTAAAATACGGCCCCTGCCCGGTCCATAGGTTCAGTTTCAGGGGTGTCAAAGAGGTCGTCCATGGCTGATCCCAAAAAAATACCTGATCATAGAAAAATTTTGGGCAAACAAGGAGAGAAAGCTGCTCAGGCCTTTCTTCAAACCCGGGGATTCACCATTCTTGAAACCAATTTTCGAACAAAACCGGCTGAAATAGACATCATTGCACGAGAAAACAACTGCATCTGTTTTATTGAAGTCAAAACACGCCAAAGCCTGAAAAAAGGACTGCCAAAGGAATCCATCACCCCGGCCAAACAGAAAAAAATCATATTGGGGGCCTGTTTTTATCTTAAGAAAACCAACCAAATGTCTGAACGGATTCGATTTGATGTGATTGAGGTGTATTTGGATAAGGGAAAGTTTGACATCAATTTAATCAAAAATGCATTCCAGGCCGGATAAAATGGACAATCAGATCTCAACCGGGACCCTGTATGTGGTGGCAACCCCCATCGGCAACCTTGAAGACATGACCTTCAGGGCCGTTAAGATTCTCAAACAGGTGGACCTGATTGCAGCGGAAGATACCCGGCACTCCCGGCGACTGCTCTCCCACTATGGGATCAAAACCGGGTTGATTTCCTGCCATGAGCACAATGAATCCCAAAGAGCCCCGGAGCTCATCAATCGGTTGAAAGAAGGCCTCAGTATCGCCCTGATATCCGATGCCGGCACACCAACCATTTCCGATCCGGGATATAAACTGATCACAGCCGTGTCCAAAGAAAAAATCCCTGTGGTGCCCATACCCGGATGCTCTGCAGCCATTGCAGGATTAAGTGTGGCCGGGCTGCCCACGGATGCGTTTCTCTTCATGGGATTTTTACCCAAAAAACAGCAACGCCTGAGGCAAAGCATTGAAGCCTTAATGGATCAACAGGCCACCCTGATCTTTTATGAATCTCCGAGACGGTTACAGGCACTGGTTGAGCAGATGCTGAACGTATTAGGGGACCGACAGGCCTGTCTCACCAGGGAAATCACCAAGCTCCATGAAGAGATTATAAAGGGCTCCCTGTTGGAAATTCTGGCTGTTTTGGATCAAAAGGCGAGTATTAAAGGGGAGTGTGTTCTGTTTGTTCAGGGCCAAACCCGGGAACGAACCATTGATGCGCAAGAGCTTGAAAAAATTATTCTGGAAAGGCTTCCAGCAAGCGATCTCGGCACCTCAGGCCTGGCCGGCCAAATTTCAAAAGAATTTGGTCTGTCCAAAAAAAGCGTCTATGACACCATCCTTCGCCTTAGCTGATCATACCCTAATCATCATCAGACCCGGGCATAGTTTTTTTTGTTAGGATTGTGTTAGAATCGCTCCTGCTAGTTGAAAAATCACGCAAAAACCTCTAACAATGGGCTAACATTTGAATGGTGGTTCATCCGGCTGATATGTAAAGGACCGCAAATTTGATACCTTGAACGATACAATTTATTTCATTTGCGGCCCTAAGCCTTTTTGCCAACCAACCACCAGTTTTCTCCCCCCGGCACATCCGGAAAGGGAGAGTTGCATTTAACCTTATGTATTGAGAGAAAATTATGGGTCTTCAACTCTGCTATATCATCGTGGCCATGCTCATCCTGTTTGCCGTCTTTGACCTGATTGTCGGCGTTACCAATGATGCGGTGAATTTTTTAAATTCATCCATCGGGTCCAGAGCCGCTCCCTTTGTCGTCATCATGATCATCGCAGGCTTCGGCATCCTGGCGGGTGTAACCTTTTCCGGCGGCATGATGGAAGTGGCCAGAAAAGGAATCTTCCATCCCCAGTTTTTTACCATGCCCGAACTTCTCACCATTTTTCTGGCGGTCATGATCACCGATGTGCTGCTGCTGGATCTTTTCAACACCCACGGTCTGCCTACCTCCACCACGGTCTCCATTGTATTTGAGCTGCTCGGGGCTGCGGTGGCGCTCTCCCTGGTCAAAATCATGGCCGCAAGTGACGGCACCATGGCATTGTGGGACTATATCAACACGGCCAAGGCCATGGCCATTGTGGGCGGCATACTCTTGTCCATTGTCATTGCATTTTTTTCCGGTGCCGTGATGCAATTTATCTCACGCCTGATCTTCACCTTTGACTATCAACGCCGGCTGAAAAAATACGGTGCAGCCTGGGGAGGAATGGCCATGACAGCCATTACCTTTTTTATCCTGGTCAAAGGGGCCAAAGGGGCAACTTTCATGGATCCGGGGACCGTTACCTGGATAAAAACCCACTCTTTGACCCTCATGGCCGCCATTTTCATGATTTCCGCCCTGGTCTTCCAGATCCTGATCTCCCTGTTCCGGGTCAATATTCTTAAACCCATTGTCCTTATCGGAACCTTTGCCCTGGCCATGGCCTTTGCAGCCAACGACCTGGTCAACTTCATCGGTGTTCCCCTGGCAGGGCTTACGGCTTTTCAAAATGCCCTTGCATCAAATGATCCCCTGAATATCACCATGGCTGCCCTGGGTCAACGAGTCCAGTCCCAGACCTTTATCCTGCTCACGGCAGGACTCATCATGGTCATCACCCTGTGGCTGTCCAAAAAAGCCAGGACCGTCACTGAAACGGAAATCCGCCTGGGCCGGCAGGATGAGGGAGCTGAAAAATTCGAGTCCATCTGGTTGTCCCGGAAAATCGTTAATCTATTTGCTTTTTTGTTCGGCACCGTCCAAAACCTCACGCCAAAACCCTTGAGAACCATCATTGCCCGCCGTCTTACCCTGCCGGAAGATGCCAGGGGTCTCTCCCATTCAGACACGCCTTCCTTTGATCTGGTACGTGCCTCGGTCAACCTGATGGTGGCCAGTGCCGTGGTCTCCTTTGCCACCTCATTAAAACTGCCCCTGTCAACCACCTACGTGACCTTTATGGTGGCCATGGGAACCAGCTTCTCGGACCAGGCCTGGGGCCGGGAAAGTGCGGTTTACCGGGTAACAGGGGTACTAGCCGTGATCGGGGGATGGTTCATGACCGCCTTTATCGCCTTTGTTGCTGCCTTTATCTTTGCCAACGTCCTGTTTTATTTTAAAATTCCCGGATTTTTCATTCTCTTCGCCTTTTCCGGATATATGATCGTCAAGAATCACCAGACCCACAAGGTCAAGGAACGAGCAAAACAGGAGATGATCATCTATAACCTGCACCAGGTCAAAGATTTCCAGGAATCCGTATCCCAGACATTTGATCACCTGGCCTTTCTGCTCAAGGGGATCCGGGAATCTTTTGAGATTGTCTTTGATGCCCTGTTTGAAGAAAACCTCTATAAACTGCGGCAGGAACGCATGCGGGTCAAATATTTTCAGGACAGCACCAATATCATCATTGCCAATATTTTCAAGGTATTGCGGCTGCTGTCAAAAGAAGACCACCCCGTGTCCTATAACTATTACCAGATCATCCGGCGGCTCCAGAAACTCACCGACGGCCACAGGGATACGGTGATCCGGGCCAGCATGCACGTGAGCAACCACCATAAGGGGCTGCTTGGGGCACAGATCAAAGAGCTCAAAGAAATTCAAAAGGTTTTTCTGAATATCTTCTTTCTTGTGGAGACGGCGTTTCGTGACAAGGAGATTGTGGACTGCCAGGAAGCGGTGGAACAATTCCATTACCTGAGAGAGCTGGTGGATGATTTTAATGAAAACCAGATTGAAAGGATCAGAAATGATTCTTCAAAAACACGACTGAGCATTTTGTTTTATGCCATCAGCGGCAACAGCGTCATGATGGCCAAACAGAATGTAAAGCTTCTGGATATCTTTAATGAATCCTTTAAACTCAACCAGAAATGCTCCTGATGATTGGGGTCAGGCCTGACTATCATTCATTCGTTGATTGGACTATTTGACGCAAAAAGGGGGTTTTTCTTGAGAAAAACCCCCTTTTGGTTCTTGTGCGTCTAATACGTCTTTAGCGAGACATCAATTACATCTTGCTTCCCTCTGCATGGCTCTGGAGCTTGACTTCAACTTTTTCAGTCAAAGATGCATAGTATTTTCTCAGGATAACCAGAACTTCTTCCCGGCCAAAATGATCCACGACTTCTTCGTTGTTGGACAGGGCATGACGCAGTTTTGTTCCGGAAAGGATAACCCGGTCGTCTTTGCCGTGGGGGCAGGTTCTCATGGAAGCCATGCCGTCACATTTGTGGCAATAGAATGTCCAGTCAATTTTCAGGGGCTCGCAAAGCAGGGCTTTGCCGGGCTCTGAAGGTGTCGGGATGGTGTCAAAAATTTCCTGTGCCTCAAACAATGTATAGAAGTCACCCACGCCGGCATGGTCGCGACCGATGATCATTCTGTTGACACCGTAGTTCTGGCGGAAGGTGGCATGGAGAAGACCTTCTCTGGGGCCTGCATATCTCATGTCAAGGGGATATCCGCCGTTGACCACATGCTGGGGAACAAAGTATCCTTTGATCAGGGTATCAATGCATTCAATTCTGACTTCTGCCGGGATATCACCGGGTTTCAGGTTGCCAATGAGAGAGTGAATCAAAACGCCGTCACATACGTCCAGGGCAATCTTGCACAGATGTTCGTGGGAACGATGCATGGGATTTCTCAACTGCATGGAAGCCACATTGGCCCAGCCTCTTTCATCAAAGATGGCACGGGTTTCCGTGGGGGTAAGATAAACACCTTTGAATTTTTCAGGGAACTCTCCTTCGGACAATACTTTGACCGGACCTGCAAGGCAGAATTCTTTTCTGGCCATAACCATCTGGACACCGGGATGATCTTCCATGGCGATCTTCCAGAACACGTCATCTGCAGACTCTTCGCCGTGACCTTTATAGACTTTTTCACATTCCCATTTTTTCTCGTCTTCAGACATTTCAAATTTCTCTTCGATTTTCATGGTGGCATAGATCTCACCATTTCTTTCCAGAGCAATTTCATCACCGACATTGATTCCGGCTGCATCGTCCTTGCCGGCATCCAGCATGACGGGAACCGGCCAGAATGTACCGTCGGCCAGGAGGAAATCCGCACAAACGCCTTTCCAGTCCGCTTTGGTCATAAAACCGTTCAGAGGGCTGAAACCACCAATTCCCAGCATGATCAGATCGCCTTTTACCTGGGAAGAAATCTCAATTTTTTTGAGTCCGGCTGCTTTTTTAAGTTCCGCTTCAAGTGCTGCACCTTCAAGCTTACAAATTACCAGGCCTTTGCCACCGTGAGGGGCTACTAATTTAGACATATACTTCGTTCTCCTTGTTTATGTGTTACCTTTAATAAATGTTTAGCAAACATTTATCATGAATTTCAAACTAAAAATCTCGTAAGATTTAATGATGATTGAGAAATTTGTCAAGAATTTTATTAATTTATCTTATTAATTAATTTTTAAAATCCCGGCAATCTCGCCCATGGACTCCACATTAAAATCCGCCTTAAGTCCGGGATTCTTAAATGCCGCAAACCGTGTTCCGGCATTGACTGCTGCCTGACGGTCATACTCCGAGTCCCCAACAAAAAGAATTTCAATTGGTTTTAAGCGAAACCTGTCCATGATGACCAGTAATTGTTCGGGATCAGGTTTGGGTTTTTTGACTTTTGCCGCCGTCATTACCACCTCAAAACTATCTTCCAGACCAAAGTCTTCCAGAACTTTTTCCATGGTATTGGTCCGGTTGGTGCCGATCCCCCGGATAAACCCCCTGTCCTTTAATAAATCCAGGAGTTCTTTCAGCCCTTTTTCCATGGCCATATATTGGATGAACTTTGTATATCCGATGGTTTTTAATACCGCATATACCGGGGACAGGTCCTCCAGTTCCGGAAAAAGATAATCAATGGCACCGGTGACCGTCATCATGTGAACGTTGACAAACTGGGTCTGATTCAACCGGGGCCTGCCAAGGGCCTGAAGCACCTCATCATAATAGCGTCTATTGGCCGCAGCCGTATCAAACATGACCCCGTCACAGTCAAATACCACGGCCTTTATTCTTGAAATATCCATAATTAAAAGCGGTTACTCATCCTGTGATGGTTTAAGAGGTTTTCTTGGGTTTCTCAAGAAAAGTGGCATATACCCGTATGGTGAGCAACGGTTTGTATGGACTATCGGTTTTTAGAGTCAGCACCTCATACAGATCCTCCGGCTTCTGGGACGTACTCTTCACCTTGATCTGCCAGGATTTCTCATCTCCCCGGGGCTGAATCAGGGTGGCTTTAATCCGGGTATTGATTTTCTGGTTCATCTGCAAAATTGAAAATTTATATTTTTCCGACGGAAGAATATCCACAACCGCCTCCAGGGTATCTCCAGGTTTTCCGTCCATATAAACCGATGCCGGACTAATCTTTACCACGTTTTCCACCGGACCCGTGACCACCAGGTTAAACCGTTTTCGGGCCGGATCATCGGTCTTGACCACAACCACCTTTTTCATGGTCTTTCCGCCGTATCCATCGGATCTAAAACCAACCATTATTTTGCCTTCCCCTCCCGGGGGAATCTCCCTGTCAAAGGAATGTTTGTCACAGCCTCAGGGGGGCTGAACAGCGGTGATCTTCACCAGGCTGTCCCCAGTGTTTCTCAGGATGAATTCATGGGAGATATGGGTGCCTTCAGGAATCAGGTCAAAGGTAAAAACAGGGTCCTCAATTACGAGTGCCGACTGGGCCATGCCCAGGTTTGTCGTAAAAATTACGGCAAAGATTATGGTAATAAGAATAATTTTCTTTTTCATATTTGAATGCTTTCCTTAATAATTAATAAAATACTCAACTCCAGGATTCCGATTCATAAATTCTGGTTCATGGGGCCGTTTAACAGAGTAGTATGATTCCCGAAAAATTTCAAGTTAGGATACTTTTTGTTTTATTCCGGCATCACCTTTTTTCAGGTGCTGATTGATCATGGAACCCAACCCCTTTGTGTGTTCAATTCTTTTGTTGTCGATGCTCAAGACCTTAACGGCTCCCATCAGGGCATTTGCCAGCATGATATTGGGATACCGGCAAAACACATCCTTTGGTATCTTTTTCCTGCAAAGTTCAACCCCCTGATCTGCCAATATTTTCAACACGGATTTCAGGGTCACACTGGGCAGCACATGGTCGGATTCAGGGATAATCACCCGGTTGTCCTGTATGGCGAAAATGCCGGCCGTATTGGTTTCCGACACCGTGAGATCCGGATTCAGAATCAGAGCCTCGTCTGCCCCGTGATCCCGGACAAATTGACCGGCCCTGTCATAGTAGAGATAGTTCAGGGTTTTATGCCCGGCCAGGGGTGACTGCCGGGGATGGGGGTATGTGACAAGGTCCAGCCCGGGTTTGCCCAGCAGTTCAAGCCTGTGGATATATTTTCGTGCAAATGCCGCCAGAAAGAGTTGTCTGCCCCGGGCACCCGGATCTCTTGATATTAATAGTTTTACGGCAACGCAATCCGCTTCAAAATTATTGGCCCGGATCAGGGTGTGGATCACATCGGCCCAGGTGATGTCCGGCCCTGGTTCGTTAAACAGGCGTGTCCACGACTGGTTCATACGGGACACATGATCTTCCAGGCAAAAGATATTGTCGTTCCGGACCAAAAGGGTTTCAAACAGCCCTGCCCCGTATTGGAATCCCGGACTTGCGGCAGATACCACGGCATCGTCCTGGTCAATGATTTTGCCGTTCACCCAGGCCTTGACTTTGCCAAAACTTTTTGCATTACCGGATGTTTTTTCATTACCAGATTTTTTAGCTGTGTTCTGAGTTCCGGAAAGGGATTCCATCAATGTTTTTCCCTTGTCAAGGGTTTCCTGGAACTCTAGTTCAGGGTCTGAGTCATAGACAATCCCGCCGCCCACGGAAAAGCAAATATTGTTATTCTCGATCACGGCCGTGCGTATGGCAATGGACAGGTCCATGCAGTCGTGGAAACCCACATAACCGATGGCGCCGGTATACACGTGGCGTTTTACCGGTTCCAGTTCATCAATGATCTCCATGGACCGGATCTTGGGGCACCCGGTGATGGACCCTCCCGGAAAGGTGGCCCTGAGAAGATCCATAGAGGTTTTACCCGCTTCAAGCCGGCCTTCGACAATGGAAACCAGGTGAAACACATTGTCATAGGGTTCAAGCCGCTTGTGCTCCTGGACAATAACAGAACCCTGTTGGGTCACCCGGGAGATATCGTTGCGCATCAGGTCCACGATCATGGTCAGCTCGGCATCGTCTTTCAGGCTTTTCGTGAGGCGAACTCCGTTTTCCAGGTCCTGTTCCCGTGTTCTGCCCCGGGCAATGGTCCCTTTGATGGGTCTTGTTTCCACATGCCGGCCGTCCTGTCGGATAAATCTCTCCGGCGAGGTGGACACAATAGTGTGATCGCCGGCATGGATATAGGAGAAAAAAGGGGCAGGATTTCTCTGGAACAGATCCAGAAACAGGGAAAACCCATCTCCGGAAAAACCGGTTTCAAACCGCTGGGACAGATTGGCCTGGTAGATATCTCCGGCCGTAAGATAGTCGATGATCTTCTTGACTGCTGCCGTATATTCGGATTTGGTAAAACTGGATCTAAACCCGGCCCCGTCCATAAAAAACTTTTGGCCTTTCACCGGCCGATGAATCCGGTCAAAGAAAAAATCCCGGGTTTTTTGTATGATATCCCCGGGTTTTTCCCGGCCGGTCTCGTGTTCAAATTCAGGGATGCACAGCCAGGTCCGGGCCGTCTGTTTGTCCTGAACCAGGAGGATGGAGGGTGCGTACAGAAGCAGGTCGGGCAAGTTGGAACCTAAGCAGGTCCTGGGTAAATTTTCGATCCAGTCTTTTAAATCATAGGAGAAATATCCAAACAGACCGGCAACCACCGGAAGATCAACAGGAGCATCACTGGTAACATCAATGGAAACATCCGGCAATTTAAACCGGGCCAAGAGCACATCAATCACTGAAAACGGATCCTGGCCAGTCGTGAACTCTTTTGGTCCCGATCGAATGTCAGATCCTAACTGGGTATCTGCTCCTATCTGGAGTGTCACGGTTTTTCCCCTGCTCCGGACTTCAAGCCAGGGTTTTGCCGCCAGAATATGATATCGGGCGCTGTCGAGTTCTGACCCGGAAAGCAGGAGAATGGTTCCCGGGTCCATGGCAAAGGCCCGGGCCGTCTGTTCAAAGGAGTGGTCCAACTCCACCTTTTCCCTGTGGACCCCTTTCAGAGACGGCAGCCGGCCCAGCCATTCATCCATTTTCAAACCGTTCATCCATATTCCAGACGATCATCTCAGAAACGGATTCATTCTCTTTTCATTGGCTATGGTTGTTTCCGGGCCATGGCCGGTGTACACCCGGGTATCATCATCCAGAATCAGGAGCTTTTCTTTTATGCTTGAAATCAGGGTGTCGTAGTCACCACCGGGCAGGTCCGTCCTGCCGATGGAACCTGCAAACAACGTGTCTCCGGAAAAAAGATGTCCCGGTGTAAAAAGACTGACACCGCCTTTGGAGTGGCCGGGCGTGTGAATCACCTGGAGGGTGATGTCCCCGAATTTAATTTCATCCCCGTCTTTGAGGAGGATATCAGCGGGTGGTGAATTCTCGGCCGACAGCCCGAACATGGAAGCGGATCTGGACAATTCATCCAGCATGGGCTCATCATCGGGATGAATGGCAATCTCAGCCCCGGTCACCTCTTTCATCCGTTTATTGGCCCCCACATGGTCAAAATGCCCATGGGTATTGATCAAATATTTGACTTTCAGGTCCAGTTTCGCCACGGCCATGAGGATCTGGTCTGCATCGTCCCCGGGATCAATCACAACCGCCTCTCGTGTGGATTCACATCCTAGGATAAAACAATTGGCCATAATCGGGCCGACTTCAAGTTTCTGTATAATCAAAACAACCTCCGGTAAATTATCGGCACACTATCCATTTGTAAGCTAATCTATTGGCAATCTATAGATCTTCAAGGGATTTTATCCGGTCCAGGACCCCGTTGATAAAGGCCCCGGAATCCTTTGTGCCGTATTTTTTTCCAATTTCAACTGCTTCATTGATGGTGACGCTGCCGGGGATATCCGCCCGTTTTAAAAATTCAAAAACGGCAATGCGCATGATATTTCGATCCACCACCGGCATCCGGGTCAGTTTCCAGTTTTTTGAATACTGGTTTAAGAGGGCATCAATTTGGATCTGGTTGTCCTTTACCCCTTTTACCAGCTCCATAAAAAAGGGTTTCACCCCCGGGGTAAGGCTTTCTTCATTATTGGCACAGAAGGCATGGATGCCCTCTTCCGGGTCAGACCGGTCTATATCAAGAAAAAACAATGCCTGAAGTGCCAGTTCCCTTGCCTGCCGTCGATCCCCCATAATTCTTATTGCGCCTCTTTCAGGCCGGCGGAGAGATTTGCCATTTCCACGGCAGCCATGGCCACATCAAACCCTTTATTCCCGACCTTGGTGCCGGCCCGTTCAATGGCCTGTTCAATGGTTTCCGTGGTGAGGATGCCGAACATGACGGGCACGTCAGCCTCCAGGCTCACGGTGGCAATCCCCTTGGAAACCTCTGCACACACATAGTCATAGTGGGTGGTGGCCCCACGGATTACCGCACCCAGGCAGATTACGGCATCATAGGTTCCATGCTTGAGCATTTTCTTGGCAGCCAGGGGGATTTCAAAGGCCCCGGGAACTTTTAATAGGGTAATATCCTCATCTTTGGCACCGCTTCTGATCAGGGCATCAAGGGCCCCATCCACGAGCCTGCCGGTGATAAAATCATTGAACCGGGAGGCAATGATGCCGAATTTTTTCCCCTGGGCCTGTAATCCTGCTTCTATAATCTTTGGCATGTTTTCGTCCTTATCTTGTTTCAATTAGCACATGTGGAGCAAATGTCCCATCTTGGCCTGTTTGCATTTCAGGTATCCCTGGTTGTAGCAGTTGGCTTCGACTTCAATGGGGACCTGTTCAACCACGCTGAGTCCATACCCTTCCAGACCGATCATTTTTTTGGGGTTGTTGGTAAGCAGCCGCATTTTTTTCACCCCGAGATCCACCAGCATCTGGGCTCCCACGCCATAGTCCCTCATGTCCGCCTTAAACCCGAGCTTTTCATTGGCTTCCACGGTATCCATTCCCTGACGCTGATATTCATAGGCCTTGAGCTTGTTCACAAGCCCGATGCCCCGGCCCTCCTGGCGCAGGTACAGAAGAACCCCGCTGCCCTCTTCTTCCATCATGGCCATGGCAGTGTGGAGCTGGTCCTGGCAGTCACACCTGAGAGAAGAAAAAATATCCCCGGTCATGCATTCGGAATGCACCCTCACCAGGATCTCCTTTTCCGGCTCAATCTCCCCCTTTACCAGGGCAATGTGGGTGAGGTTGTCCAGATCATTTTCATAGGCAATGATCTTGAACTCACCCCCCACCCGCGTGGGAATCACGGTCTCGGCCGCCCGTTTCACAAAACTTTCGTGTTTCAACCGATACTTCACCAGATCCGCCACCGTGCAGATCCCTATGCCATGCTTTTTGGCAAATATTTCAAGGGAGGGCATCCTGGCCATGGTGCCGTCGTCATCCATGATTTCACAGATCACCCCGGCCGGTTTCATCCCGGCAAGGCGGGCCAGGTCAACCGATCCTTCGGTCTGGCCGATTCTCACCATGACCCCGCCGTCCCGGGCCCGCAAGGGGAAAATATGACCGGGTCTGGCAATATCATTGGGCGTGGTGTCGTCACCCACCGCCGTGAGGATGGTGGTGGCCCGGTCTGCTGCGGATATTCCCGTGGTAACCCCTCGTTTGGCTTCAATGGACACGGTAAACCCTGTGCCGTACTGGGAGGTGTTGTTGTCCACCATCATGGGCAGGTCCAAACGGTCTGCAATCTTTGAATCCAGGGAAAGACAGATCAGTCCCCTTCCGTATGTGGCCATGAAATTAATGGCCTCGGGTGTCACGGCCTGGGCAGCCATGGTCAGATCCCCTTCATTTTCACGGTCCTCATCATCCACGAGGATGACCATTTTACCGTTTTTAATATCTTTAATCGCCTGTTTTATTGTTAAGTGCGGCATATCCGTATCCTTTGGTTATAAAAATCCGTTCTTTGCGAGAAGTTCCATGCTGATATCTTTTTTCCCCAGGGGAAACGCATCATTGGCTGAAATCCTTCCCATTAAACTCTTTTTGACATATTTCCCTATCATGTCGGTTTCTATGTTGACCCTGTCACCCACCTGTTTCAGGCCGATGGTTGTTATCTTTGCGGTGTGGGGAATAATGCTGACCTCAAAATTTGTGTCCGAACATTTGTTGATGGTCAAGCTGATCCCTTCAATGGCCACAGACCCTTTTTCGATCATATCCGATCCCAGTTTTTGGGACACCTCAATTTGAAGGATCAGGGCATTGCTCTGCCTTGTCATGGAAGAGATGACCCCGGTTCCGTCAATGTGTCCCGACACCAGATGGCCGTCAATCCTGTCGGAAAATTTCAGGGCCCGCTCAATGTTGACCCGGCTGCCCGGTGTCATCTGTGAAAAAGTTGTCCGTTCCACGGTTTCAGGGGCCATATCCACGGTAAAGCCGTATTTGTCCAGGCCCACGGCTGTCAGGCAGGCCCCGTTTACGGCAATAGAGTCACCAATTTTGGTGTCGGACAGATCCAGGTCGCAGGCGATTTTAAGGATCTTTCCCTCTCCGCTGGACCGGATCTGCTTAATGGTTCCAAAACTCTCAATGATTCCCGTAAACACCCGTCTTAATTTCCTAAAATTTTTCCATATTTTATTTTAAATACCCCTGGACCAGAATATCTGAACCAAATTGAGAGACATCAATGTCTTTCAATTCAAAGGCATCCTTTATCCGTCTGGGCCCGGTTCCGCTAAACACGGGTACCCCATCGTCGGACCCCAGAAATTTAGGGGCCAGAAAGAACATCACCTGATTGACGATCCCGGCCTTGAGCGCTGATCCCGCCACCCGGCTTCCGCCCTCTATCAAAAGGCTTAAAATCGACATCTGCCCTAACTTAATCATGAGTTCGTTTAAATCAAGCCTTTGATCTTTTAAGGAGACTTCAAGAATTTTTGCCCCCCGGTCTTCGAGTCGGGCTTTTTTTCCCGGCAAAACGCCCGGGGCCGTCACAATAAGGGTGTTTGAGGCCGCTTCCCCGGCCAGGACATTGGCATCCTCGTCAATACTCAAACGGGTGTCCAGAATAATCCGCAGGGGATCTTTTGTCTTGACCCCCTCGATTCTTGATGTGAGCGAAGGATTGTCCGCATGCAGGGTTCCGGACCCGATTAAAATCCCATCCACCTCATGGCGAATCTGATGGACACGGGCACGGGACTTTCCATTGGTGATCCACTTTGAATCCCCTGTGGCCGTGGCTATCCGGCCGTCCAGAGTGGAGGCGCATTTTAAGATCACAAAGGGAGTTTTATGATGTTGAACGTACCAGATAAAATCTTGAATCAACCGTCGGCATTCAGGTTCAAGGACATGGGTCGTCACCTCAATTCCATTGTCCCTGAGATATTGAATCCCGTGGCCCCGGACATCGGGATTGGGGTCAACACACCCCACCACCACCCGTTTGATGCCTGCGTTGAGTATTTTATGGGTGCAGGGCGGGGTTTTCCCAAAATGATTGCAGGGTTCCAGGGTGACATAGATGACACCACCCTTTGCATGGTCACCGGCATCGTCAATGGCCTCTACTTCGGCATGGGCAAGTCCTGCTGCGCGGTGATACCCCTGGCCCACGATTTTTCCATCCCTGACCACCACCGCCCCCACGCAGGGGTTGGGAGAGGTCCATCCTTTGGCCAGTCGGGCAAGGGACAGGGCCTTTTGCATGAACTCATGATCCGTCATCAGCCTTGTCCAAAATTTTGTCAAATTCAAGGGGCAGGCACTCTTTGGGAATCAGCCCTTTCAGCTCCTGGATAAAATCAGCCACATCCTTGAATTCCCGGTAAACCGAGGCAAATCTGACATAGGCCACATCATCGATAAGTTTTAAGGCCTCAATAATTTTTTCACCCACAACCGTTGACGGCAGTTCCCGTTCATTTTTTTCTCTCAACTCCCGCTCAATGCTGTCCACGGTTTCTTCAATCTGAATCATGCTGATGGCTCTTTTCTCACAGGCTTTTTTGATGCCGGTGAGCACCTTTTCCCGGTTAAAGGCCTCTCTTCTGCCGTCCTTTTTGACAATAACAATGGGAACCTGTTCCACCCGTTCGTAGGTGGTAAAACGCTGGAAACACACCTGGCATTCTCTGCGTCGGCGAACCTCAAACTCGATTTTGCCCGGACGCGAATCAACCACCCGTGTATTCAATTTTCCGCAATGTGGGCATTTCATGGGGGGCCTCTCCTGATCAGATTAAAGGTCAAGCCGGACCAGTTCCACTCCGGCCTTGTCAAACATATCCAGGGCGAGAAAGTCATCGTATCCGTCTTTATAGTATACCTTCCTGATCCCGGCATTGATAATCATTTTCGCACAGATGGAGCAGGGCTGATTGGTACAGTAGAGGTGTGATCCACTCACCCGGATACCGTGATAGGCGGCCTGGATAATGGCATTCTGCTCGGCATGCACCCCCCGGCAGAGTTCATGTTTTTCACCGGACGGCACATTCAACTGCTCCCTCAGGCAACCGGTTTCCCGGCAGTGAGGAACTTTGGCCGGGGCCCCGTTATACCCTGAGCACAATATCCTTTTTTCCTTGACCAGAACCGCCCCCACTTTTCTCCGAAGGCAGGTGGAGCGGGTGGCGACAAGATCGCAGATACCCATAAAGTATTCATGCCAGGAGGGTCTGGTAAAGGGGTCGTCAGATATGGATGGGGCGTCTTTTTGGGCCGGCACTTCAGGCATGATTGGAATATCAGGCATCGATCTTTTTCCCGGCATACAGCGGAAATCGGCCGCACAGATCTTTCACCTGTTGGGCCACCTTCACGACTTTGGCTTCGTCATCCAGAACATCACAGATGAATCCGGCTATTTTTTGGGCTGCGGCTTCATCCATTCCCCGGGACGTGACAAGGGGAAGCCCGATCCTGATACCACTGGTGACAAAGGGGCTGCGTTTTTCATTGGGAACCGAATTTTTATTCACGGTGATACCGGCCCGGCCAAGTCTTTCTTCGGCATCCTTGCCGGAAATGGATCTGCCGCTGAAATCCACCAGCACCATGTGGTTGTCTGTGCCGCCGGACACCAGTTTATACCCTCGCCCCATCATTACCTCTGCAAGGGCAGATGAATTTTTCACCACCTGGCGCTGATACAGGGTGAAGCTGTCTTCCAGGGCTTCCTTAAAGGCCACGGCCTTTGCCGCAATGACGTGCATTAAAGGCCCTCCCTGGATACCCGGAAATATCTGGCTGTTGATCTGCCTGGCAAAGGTTTCGGAAGACAGGATCAAACCACCCCTGGGACCTCGTAAGGTCTTGTGGGTGGTGGAGGTGATCACGTCGGCAAACCCCACCGGACTCGGGTGAACCCCTGCGGCAACCAACCCTGCAATATGGGCCATATCCACCATGAACAGGGCGTTAACAGACTTGGCAATCTCGGAAAAACCTTTGAAATCAATAATCCTTGGGTAGGCACTGGCACCGGCCACAATGAGTTTGGGCCGGTGTTTTTTGGCAAGATCCTCCACCTGGTTCAGGTTGATCCTTTCGGCTTCAGGGGAGAGGCCATAGTGGGAGAAATCAAAGAGCCTGCCGGAAAAACTCACGGCCGCACCATGGGTCAGGTGTCCCCCATGGGTGAGATCCATTGCCAGGATACGGTCGCCGGGATTCAGCAGGGCAAAATACACCGCCATATTGGCGCCCGAGCCGGAGTGGGGCTGGACATTGGCGTACTCAACCTTGAAAAGGCGCCTGGCCCGCTCAATGGCCAAATCCTCTGCCTGGTCCACATATTCGCACCCCCCGTAGTACCGCCTGGCCGGGTAGCCTTCGGCATACTTGTTGGTCAGGATG
Organism: uncultured Desulfobacula sp.; assembly: GCA_963674905.2. Taxonomy (GTDB): domain Bacteria; phylum Desulfobacterota; class Desulfobacteria; order Desulfobacterales; family Desulfobacteraceae; genus Desulfobacula. The sequence goes on from CAXXXR010000002.1 coordinate 270,898, forward strand.
GATCCCTGGGCCTCCATGACCGCCGGGCTCACCGTATTTTCAGATGCAATCAGGTTTAATTCATATTCCTGGCGAAGGGCTTCCTGTTCGATAATCCCTGCAATCTGCGAGTCTGTTTTTTCAATATAGCCCATTTTTCATATCCCCTGATTATAACTGGTGATCACTTTTGCTCATATCTTCCAGCCAAACCCCATACTCAGATTCCCTGTTAGATCCCCTATTTAAATCCGTGGGGGACCATGCTGCAACGGCCGGGGTCATCCCTCATTTATGAAGTTAAGCCCTGGTCCATGCCATTGATTCTGTCCAGATGACGACCGCCTTCAAACTCTGTGTCCAGCCAGGTCTGAACCAGTTCATATGCCAGCATATCTCCCAGGATGCGGCCGCCGAGAACCAGGATATTGGCATCATTATGAACCCGGCTCAGCCGTGCGGAGAAAAGATCCAAGCAAAGGGCCGCCCGAACCCGGACAAACCGGTTGGCAATCATGGACATGCCCAGCCCGGTGCCGCAGATCAGTATCCCCCGGGAATACCTGCCGTCGGAAACCGCCTGTGCCACCTTTTTGCCGTAATCCACGTAGTTCACCGATGCCGTACTATTGGTGCCCGCATCTTCAACCCCATACCCCTTTTTTGTGAGAAAGGTCTTGATTTTTTCCTTGAGCTCAAAACCGGCATGGTCGCTTCCAATGATAATGGGCTTGTCCTTGTCCATTTTATGTCCCCTGGGATTTTCTAGGATTTTGCCTTGATAAAATCAATGGCATCCTGAACCGTGATCAATCGTTCAGCATCCTCATCGTCAATCTCAATATCAAAAATTTCCTCCATGGACATGACCAGCTCGACAATGGTCAAGGAATCTGCGCCCAGATCTTCAATTAAAGAGGCTTGTGGAACGATATCATCCATGTCAATATTGGGAATTTTTTCCGCAATGACTTTTCTTACTTTTGTTTCAACCGTCATGGGTTAGACTGTCTCCATCTCTATGCGTCGTCTTCTGCTGTCTCTAAAACGTTCCTATTCTTGTAGGCCCCGCACTCCGGGCAGGCGGCGTGGGGAAGTTTGGGCTCCTGGCATTCAGGGCATACCCCCACTGTGGGTGCGCTGGTTTTATAATGGGTCCGTCTCTTTCTGCCCCTTGCCTTGGAACTCTTTTGCTTTGGTACTGCCATGACTCTCTCCTAACTCTATTGTTTTATTAAATTTCTCGTTTAGACTGTCTCAATATACATCTCTCAATAATAGAACACACTTAATTACCCCAATTCGTAAAAGGTGTCAAGAAATTAAAAGGGGCAGTCCATAAGGACTGCCCCCTATACTTCATGAAATGTGGTGGTGCTTAGAAAAATTTATACTCTAAACCAAAGGCAACCACATAATTTGTTTTTTCATATTCTACGGCTGGAGAAAGCACAACTCCCGGTGCAGCGTATGTCGCCTGGGCAGACTCAGACACATAAAAATTGCCCATCAGGCCTGTGGTAAGTGTAATTTTTTCATTAAGTTTATACTTTGCGCCAAGGGCAAATGTATGGCAGTCAAGAGGCGGGCTCATCTGCTCTGTCAGGCTGTAATCATCGGGCGACAGGCCTATTTCCGTGTACATGTAACCAATGGTCGCAGACAACTTGTCGTTAAATGAATACCCGGCACTGATAGCAAGGTCATAAGAGTTTGAATTTGTCTTGCTGTTCTGGACCGCACCCCAATCCGCATCACTTTCAAAATAGAGGGTATAAGACGGGCTGATAAATAATTCAGGAGTTATGTTCCACACCAATCCAATTGCCAATACTGCGGGAAGGTCTCTTGCCTCGTCCTGGCCGTCCACCTTGCCGTTGGCCCCCAATATAACCTGACCAATGGTACCCATTGATGCCGAGTCAACATCCGTACTCCAGTCCAGTGTGACCTTGGTTTCATACCTTAACCCAATATTGACATTTTCATTCGGCCGGATATTCACACCCAGTACACCACCCACACCGTTGGCATCCTGTTCATACTTACCGAGAATGGGTACTGCGCCGCCCCCGATATTGTATACTCCGTGGATATCAACATCTTTTATGGTGGTGACGTACCTTGCACCGGCAGACACTGAAAACATGTCATTAAAGGCATAGGACCCGCCGGCTGTAAGTGTGTAGTAAATACTTTCAACCCCGGCAAATTCATCGGAAAGCCCACCACCCCCGGGAAGCCCGTATGCGGAGAAAGCCCCAATAGCTGCGGCATTTCCAATTGTTTTGGTAACAATATTCCCGTTTTCATATTCGACTTTTCCACCACCGCCGTTAATGGTAAATGTACCATATGCAGCCCATTTATCCTGTTTGTAAATGGCAAACAATGAGGGTATTATGGGCATCTCAGAGATTCCATAACTCTGACCACCAATGTTGTGGTCATAATCCAGGGAAAAAATCTGGGTGTCAAGTTCAACATACATTCCATTTTCCATCTGCATGATACCGGCAGGGTTGTACGCGGCGATATCTGCCCCGTCAATGGCCGCATTCCGGCTGGCCGATCCAATGTAAGCGGCAGAAAAATTCTGCTTGTTGTCAATACCCCCTGCAAAAACCACCTGGGATAAAAATCCCACTGCCAAGAATACCAATGTTAAGATCTGAACAATTTTTTTCCTCATCTCTTTCCCCCTTTTAAGTGACCTGTTATTTTTGAATCGCCATAATCGTATAACGATTTTAATACTCATGTCAAAACAAGGCCTCAACATTAACCTCACCATCTGGATTTATATTGGGCTCTGGTCCATGTCAAGCGTTTTCTGGGTTAAACGTTGTTTTTTACTGCAAAAAAATATTCACTGAAAACCTTAGGGCCGCAGATGAATTCCCCCTCCCCAAAAAGAACATTGTCAATACCGTCTCCCAAGTTTTTTCCCGCCGTTACTCTTGAATGAAAAGAGATCTTGTGGTAGTTAAGGTCTCAATTTTACAGACCTTTATTTTATGGAGAACCCATGCAAAAAATTGTCACCCGATTTCCCCCCTCCCCTTCGGGGTATCTTCACATTGGCGGAGCAAGAACCGCCCTGTTCAACTGGCTGTATGCCCGGCGAACCAACGGAAAATTTATTTTAAGAATAGAAGACACGGATGCGGCAAGGTCAACGGACGAATCCGTGGATGCCATTCTGGAATCCCTAGAATGGCTGGGCATTGACTGGGATGAGGGCCCCTATTTCCAGACAAAACGAACCGCCATATACAACGAGCACATTGAACGGCTCGTGGCCTCCGGGGCTGCCTATCATTGTTCATGCACCCCTGAAGAGGTGAACGCCATGAGGGAAGCGGCCAGGGCCAGAGGATTAAAGCCCATGTATGACGGCCGGTGCAGGAAACGAAACCTTGGACCGACGGACCATACCGTTGTCCGCCTAAAAACCCCGGCCACGGGTGTCACCGTTGTCCGGGATATTGTCAAAGGTGACACGGCATTCCAGAACGCTGAAATAGATGATTTTATCATCCAGAGAAGCGACAAGTCCGCCATGTACAACCTGGCCGTGGTGGTGGACGATCTGACCATGGGCGTGAACACCATTATCCGGGGAGACGACCATTTGATCAATACCCCCAAGCAGATGCTGATCTACCAGGCCCTGGGTGCGGACATGCCGGTTTTCGGCCATGTCCCCATGGTGCTCGGGGCGGATAAGGCCCGCCTGAGCAAGCGGCACGGGGCCATGTCCGTGGGGGAATACAAGAATCTTGGATTTCTGGCCGATGCCGTGATCAATTACCTGGTAAGACTGGGATGGTCCCACGGTGACCAGGAGTTTTTTGAACGGGATGACCTCATTGCCAAGTTTGACCTGGAACATCTGGGCCGCTCGGCCTCCATGTTTGACCAAGACAAGCTTATGGCGTTGAACGCCAAACACATCCAGAGCAAACCCCCGGCAGAACTGGCCGGGCCTCTGGTGTTTCACCTGAAAAATCTGGGGATTGATGCCCAGGATGACGAGTTTACCCGGGCCGTGATTGAGACTCTTCAGCCCCGGAGCAAAACTTTGGTTGAAATGGCCGGGGCAGCCGAATTTTACTATAAAGATGAGATCGTGTTTGACAAAAAGGCCGGCAAAAAGTTTCTCACCTTGGAGGCTGTTCCGGTGCTGGAGAAATCCGCGGCAGCCATTGAGACGCTTTCCACCTATACCCAGGAGAGTCTGGAAACAGCATTTAAACAGATCATGGAGGAGACTGATCTCAAATTTGGAAAGATTGCCCAGCCCTTGCGGGTTGCCGTCACAGGCACCAGTGTGAGCCCGGGCATCTTTGAAATGCTGTTGGTCCTGGGTCAGGCGAAAACCGTTCAAAGGATCAGGCAGGCGATCCGATTTATTCAGGATACGCTGTAAAGGTTATTCAGGATACGCTATAGGGTTTATTCTGGATAATCAGGACAAGCTATATAAGATTCCCGCATATCCCACAAAACTTGAACCCCCTGATTTCTCAAAACTTGTGGCGTAGTCAAGGCGGCTTGCCTTGACTACGCCCATTCGTTTACAGGCCGCAACCGCAGCCGCAACCGCCCCGGGGCAGCACATATTTTGGTTCCCCAGACCCTGGGAGATGATCGCCGACGCATCCATTCCCATCATGGCCTCAACAGCGGCCCTGTCATTGGTGTTTTTCACCCACTCCATTGCCGGTTCACCCGTTCCTTCAGGCGTGAAACCGAAATCAGGACCATAGTGGGTCATGTCTGTGGAACCGATTACCCGGAATGTTCTTGACAGCCGTTCTGCCGCATCAACGGCTGTGCTCCCAATAGTGGATGAGAACGCCGACGGGGCAACTGCGCACACCACTATCCTGGCCCTGGGGAAGAAATACTTGATAAAAGGATATTGAAGCTCAAGGGTGTTGTCGTCGGGAAATCTTGAAGGGGATCGTCTCGAAATGCTGATGCTATCACAGATCCTGTCCACCAGGTCCGTGTCCACCTCAATGTGTCCAAACGGGGTTTCAACACCACCGAGGGAAAGGATAAAGGGTTCGGACTGCGGGTGCATATGGGCCCCGAACAAAAGAATGGTGTCGATGGGCGGATATGTTTCCAGGGCGGGCTGAAGTGCTGCAATGACCCGGCAGGCAATGGATCCGGAGTAAAACCATCCGGCATGGGGGACAATGCCGCCGACAAAGTCTCCAACAGGAAGTCCCTGTTTTTCTTTTAAGAAACTCTGTATGAAGGCTTCACACTGGTCGGCGGCTGCAGGGTACCAGGAATTGGCAAATGCCGTTTTCTTGATTTCCATGTTGCATCTCTTTTTAAGGCTATTGCCCTGTTTTTTCAAACACCTTGACCTTGAGCCATTCAACCCAGGGATCAAGGCCCTCTTCCGTCTTGGCGGAAATCTCAAAAACAGGCAGATGGGGGTGGACCAGTTTCATGTTCTTAACGGCCAGACCGGCATCAAAATCAAGATAGGGAAGCAGATCAATTTTATTGAGAATGGCCACATCCGCCACCCTGAACATGAGCGGGTATTTCAATGGTTTGTCTTCACCCTCAGTGACGCTCAATACCACGGCCCTTGCATCCTCGCCAATATCAAACTCGGCCGGGCAGACCAGGTTCCCGATATTTTCCACAATGAGCAGATCCAGGTTCTCACACCCCAGGGATCTGGCCGAGTCAAGGACCATGGATGCGCCCAAATGACAGTCGCCCCCGAACTGGTCCGTATTGATCTGAATGACCCGGGCCCCGGTGACTTCAAGCCTGTCCGCATCATTTGTGGTGCACACATCCCCCACAATCACCCCCACCCGTATGGCCGGCATGAGTTTGGTCAGGGTCTTGCAAAGGGTTTCGGTCTTGCCTGAACCCGGTGACGACATCAGATTCACCACAAACAGGTTCTTGTCCTTGAAAAATTTGCGGTTCACATCCGCCTCGGTCTCGTTTGCCTCCAACACTCTTTTCTGAATATTTATTTCCATTGTCTTCTCTCGTATGCTTAGGGTTCTGTTTTATCCGGCATACTGCCGGATTGAGTCTGTTAAAATCAATTTAAAAGGATTAATCCGCTAATTCCAGAGACGTAATCTCTATCTCTCGTCCCGTGAGCATCTCAACCTCTCCATCCTGGCAAAACGGACATTTAAATACCGGTCCGGTCACTTCCCACTCATTCTTGCAGGACCTGCAGCGAACCCGGACCGGAACCAGATCAATCTCCAGCCTGGCATTTTCCAGGGGGGTGTCTTTCGTAATAATCTCAAAACAGAAGGTCAGGCTGTGTTCCACAACAGAGGCGAGTTTTCCGATTTTCAGGTTCACAATCTTTACCTGGGGCGCCTCAATGTCCTCTGGGATGGAATCCAGGGCGATCTGAACCAGTTGCTGGGCTATCCCCATCTCGTGCATATCTTAAAATTTCCTTTTGGTTAAAGATTCAAACCCATTATAGCGTTTTATGCCTGCCTTTTGGAATAAAAATCACGCTTGAACAAAAGAAACCTGTCGTCCCTTATGGCATCCCGGATCCGGCCCATGAGATCCAGGTAATAGTAGAGGTTGTGGATGGTGTTCAGCCGGTAGGACAAAAGCTCTCGTGACTTGTACAGGTGCCGCAGATAGGCCAGGGAATAATTTTGGCAGGTATAGCAGCCGCATTCTTCATCAATGGGACCCTTGTCCTGCCTGAATTTTGCATTGGGAAGGTTGATGGTCCCCCGGGAGGTGAACAACTGGCCGTTCCTGGCGTTTCTGGACGGCATGACGCAGTCGAACATATCGCAGCCCATACCGGTCAGCTCCACCAGGTCTTCGGGCGTGCCCACCCCCATGATATACCTGGGTTTGTGAATGGGCAGCAACGGCAGGGTATGGTCTGCCATTTCATACATGAGGTCTTTGGGTTCACCCACGCTCAAGCCGCCGATGGCAAAACCGGGAAAATCAATCCGGGTGAGCTGCTCAGCAGACAATGACCTGAGGTGGGCGTACATCCCCCCCTGTACAATGCCGAAAAGATTGTTTTTCGCCCCTGTCTCCTGCCAGAAGTCAAACCCCCTTCTGGCCCACATCGTGGTCTTGTTCAGCGCCTCCATGGCCTGGGGTTCTGTGGCCGGATACCCCATGCACCAGTCCAGGGACATCATTATATCCGATCCCAGAATGGTCTGGATTTCAACGGCCTTTTCAGGAGAAAAAAGATGTCTTGACCCGTCAATATGGGATTGAAACGCCACGCCCTGGTCGGAGAATCTGGCCAGCTTTGCCAGGGAAAAAAACTGGAACCCGCCGGAGTCCGTGAGCATGGGCTTGTCCCAGCGGATAAATTCATGAAGCCCGTCCATGTGCGCGATCACCTCGCACCCCGGCCGAAGGTAGAGGTGATAGGTATTGCCCAGAATGATCTGGGCCCGGCAGTGGTACAGGTCTTCAACGCTCAGGGCCTTGACCGATCCCACCGTGCCCACGGGCATGAAAATGGGGGTTTCTATGATCCCCCGATCGGTGGTGATCCTTCCCAGCCTGGCCCGGGACTGTTCTGAACCCTTTGTTTCCTCTGATGTTTTTAACAGGTCAAACCTTAACATGATATCCTTTATTCTATGGGCACTGCATTATCCTATAAATCCGATATTATTCTATCAACATGGCATCGCCATAGCTGAAGAATCGATAATTCTTGAGCTTGGCTTCCTCATAGGCCGCCAAAATGCCCGTTCGATGGTAAAATGCAGACACCAGCATGAGCAGGGTGGATTCAGACAGGTGGAAATTGGTAATCATGGCATCCACGGCCTTAAATTGATACCCCGGGTAGATGAACAGATTGCAGTCACCGGTTTGCGGGGCTACCCTGCCGTTGGCATCAGCCACATACTCAAGGGTCCGGACGCTGGTGGTACCCACGGCCACCACCCTCCTGTTCCGGGCTTTGGCTGCGTTGATTTTGTCGGCACTGGCCTGGGACAGAGAAAAATATTCGGAATGGATCTGATGATCCCTTATATCTTCCACCCTTACCGGCACAAAGGTGCCGTATCCCACGTGGAGGGTAATGGGGGCAAACTGGATCCCCTTTTCCGAGAGTTTGGCCATCAAATCCCGGGTAAAATGAAGCCCTGCCGTGGGAGCGGCCACGGCCCCCTCCTGGGCGGCATACACGGTCTGGTAATCTTCCCGGTCTGTCTGGTTCAGGGTCGAATTATCCTGTTTCCCGTTCAAAGTGTCCAGGGTCGCGTCATCCCGCTTGATGTAAGGGGGCAGGGGAATCTGGCCAAAGTTGTTTAAAAATTCCAGAAAATTTTCTCTGGGCAGAAATTTTATATCAGAGACCACCCCCCTTACCGCTTCCACCCGGGCTTCAACCCCCTGTCCTTCCTCTTTTCCCAGAAAAAGCCGGGCCCCTTTTTTCGGACTCTTGGATGCCTTTACCAGACAGTCACACCTGAAGAACCCGGTTTCTTCAAGGTTTTTCATCCCCTTTGCATAGTCGATAATCAACACCTCGACCTTGCCGCCGGTCTCTTTTCTGCCCACAAGCCTTGCCGGGATCACCCGGGTATTGTTGATCACCAGAAGATCATCGGGTCTGAGCAGGCCGACAATATCCTTAAACTGATGATGGGAAAAGGAGTTGGATTTCCGGTCCAGATGGAACAGGCGGGAGTCGCTCCGATTTTTACAGGGCACCTGGGCGATCATTTCTTCGGGCAGGTCATAGGCATAGTCGGAGAGGGCAAACATCAGCCGCCACCCATGACAAAGTAGAGGATGCCGAGCCCTGCAACCATTAACCCGAGACCCGTTTTTCTCAAATTTGCGTCATCAAGTGTTGAGATCATTTGGACCATCTGTTTCATCTGTCGGGGGAATGCAAAGTACGGCAGCCCCTCAACGATCATGACCATGGCCATGACACAAAGAAAATATTTCATACCCTTTAGTGTTCTCTTAAATTCAAATCCGTTACCATAATATAAGCCGGTGCAAGTCTTCACCGGATAAAAAACCAATGGTCCCTGTTTTATAGTTTTGACCGGTTTTATGCAATAAAAATTATATTGATTAATAAAAGTTTCAAGGGTATAAAAAGAGGTTATTGTAAAATATACAGACTAAACTACCATAGGGGAAAATCGAATTCATGCAGTTTGAACCTGTTATCGGGCTGGAAGTCCATGCCCAGCTCAAAACTCAAACCAAAATTTTCTGCAGTTGCTCAACAGCATTTGGGAAATCGCCCAATGCCAATACCTGCCCCGTGTGTACGGGCATGCCGGGCATGCTGCCGGTCCTGAATCGGCAGGCAGTCAATTTTGCCATAAAAGCGGCCCTTGCAACGGATTGCAGGATAAACCAGGAAAGCCGGTTTGACCGAAAAAATTATTTTTACCCGGACCTGCCCAAGGGGTATCAGATCTCCCAGTATGCCCTCCCCATTGCCGAGCATGGGTTCCTGGAAATTGACACCGAGACATTTGGTCCGAAAAAAATCGGGATCACCCGGATTCACATGGAAGAGGATGCGGGAAAACTCATCCATGATCCTGTCCGTGGCAAGAGCATGGTGGACCTCAACCGGACCGGGGTTCCGCTGATAGAGATCGTCAGCGAACCCGACATCCGCTCGGCAGACCAGGCCGGGGCCTATTTGAGGAAACTGCATGCCATTTTAAAGTATATTGATGTCTGCGACGGAAACATGGAAGAGGGCAGCTTCCGATGCGATGCCAATATCTCTTTACGGCCCAAGGGACAAAAAGAATTCGGCACCCGGACCGAGCTGAAAAACCTGAACTCGTTCAAGCATGTTGAAAAGGCCATTGTTTATGAAATCCAGCGCCAGACGTATGTCCTGGAGGATGGAGGTTCCATTGTCCAGGAAACACGGCTCTGGGATCCTTCCAAAAACAGGACCGCTGCCATGCGGGGAAAAGAGGAGGCCCACGATTACCGGTATTTCCCAGACCCCGACCTGGTACCCCTCATGGTGGATGATGCCTGGATCAGCCAAATTCAAAAGACCATGCCTGAACTGCCCGATGAAAAACGGTTGAGGTTTGTCCGGGAATACAGCCTGGCAGACACTGATGCCGGGATTTTAACCTCGTCCATTGATCTGGCCGATTTTTTTGAAACCACCGCAGCCGATCTTGCAGACAAACGGCAGGCTGCCAACTGGACCATGACCGTACTTCTGGGCATGCTCAACACCCGGGGCATCCCCGTCACCGAGTCACCAGTGAGCCCTAAAGATTTTTCAAAACTCCTGAAACTCATGGAAGATGGGAAGATCAATGCCTCTGCCGGGAAAATTGTTTTTGAAGACATGGTTGTCACCTCAAAAGATCCGGCCCTGATTGTCAAAGAAAACGGCCTTGAACAGGTATCAGACCTTTCCTCACTTGAGGCAATTGTTCTGGAAATCATCCGGGAAAATCCCGATGAGGCGGCAGCCTTTCGGGGTGGAAAGAAAAAACTTTTCAGCTTTTTCATGGGCCAGGTCATGAAAAAAACCCAGGGCAAGGCCGATCCAAAAGTCGTCACCCGATTGCTTAACACCAAACTTTAATATGGAGCGTATTGTGAACAAATCACGCCTGACCCTTTCCTTGAGCCTTATAATTTCCACGATCTTTGTTTTTTTTCTGGCCGGCCCCGGCCCGGTCCTTGCAGAAAAAACAATTGCAGAAAAAACAATTGCAATTATCCCCTTTGAAATCAACTCGGCAAACGATATCACCTATATCCAATCAGGTGTTTTTTCAATGTTTTATTCCAGGCTGGCATGGAAAGACAGGATCAAGGTTGTGGAGAAAAACAAAATACGCCCCATTGTTCAGGAACTGTCCGACCTAGGTGAAACTGAATTTGTTACAAAAGTGGGAGACCACAGCCGCGCAGATTATGTGTTGATCGGGAGTATCACGGAATTTGCAGGTGCCTATAGTTTTGATGCGAAAGTGTTTGATCTAAAAGCGATGACCTTTCTGACCTTTTTCGAACAGGCCAATGAAGTGGGAGAGATCATCAAAAAATTTGATATCATTGCTGCTAAAATCAATAAAAAAATCTTTGACAGAACAACCCTTGCCTATGAAAAATTTGAAAAAGACAAGACCATCAACGCCCAGGACCTCCAGCGGATGAATCCAGAACGTATGATGCCCGGTATAAACCAAGGAAAAGAGACCAAACCCTGGTGGAAAATATGGTAATTTGCTCTTTTTTACGCTTTTTTAAATAAAAACATCCAGAAAAATCATTTTCTCATTGACACCTGTCCATGTTTATGGTTTATCATTCAAAGCATTAATCTATAAGGAAAGGGGGGATGCCTGGGAATAAAGGCTCTTAACATTTTTTAAAGATCATGCTCAATTTAACTATTTTTTATTGCATTTAAAAGGAGTGCAATAAGAAATCAAACTAAATTTTTTAAAAAGGAAAAAAGATGAAAAAATTAACACTAGTCCTTGCGATACTTCTTATCGCAGCCATTTATGTGACTCCGGCAATGGCGTCTGATTTTTCTGCCGGTGGTACTTACCGTGCTGAAGCAGTTATAAATGATCCAGGTGCCGGCGAAGACCAGCAGTATTTTGATCAAAGAATGAGAGTTGCCTTTAAATGGAGCGTGAATGACAACGTCAGCGCACAGCTTCGCGGTGACTTTGCAGAATTTCAGTGGGGTGATGGTTACAGACCGGAACAAGGTACTGACACTCTCATGATCGACCGTGCCTTTGTTACCATCAAACAGGGTATGGCAACATTGACTGTAGGACAGCAATACGGAATGTTTGGACTGGAAGGAACGCTTTGGGGTGATCAGTTCCAGGGTATCCAGGCAGCACTTGATTTTAGTCCTGTTACCCTTACACTTGTATATGTTAAAGAATCTGAGGGTGGTGCCTTAGGCAACACACTCACAGATGATAATGCCAATGATGATACCGACACTTACGGTGTCAACATCGGTTATGCCACGGATGCATTTTCCGGCGGGCTTTCCTATGCAACCACTCAGAATGGTGCTACCAATTCTGACCTGTCCGGTCTTGGACTCTATGGATCTATCCCAATGGGCATGTTCACCATAAACGGCGAGTTAAACACTTTTTTTGGTGATAATGGTGCGGGAACTGATTTCGCAGGAACAGAGATGTGGCTGGCTTTAGACGCAAAAATTTCTGATGCACTGCAGGCAGGGGTCACACTCCTGTGGGCTGACGATGTTGATGCCAATGAGATCCAGGCTGTTACTGTCGTGGATGATGCTAACTTTGTAGTATTTGATTTTGATGGTGCCCTAGGATACAATAATGGTAATCCTTATTCCTGTGACATCTTTGATCCTTCAGGAAACGGCAATGGCGTTATGGGTATTATTGCTGACGCTAAGTTTGCTGCAACTGAAAGCCTGACTCTGTTTGCAAAACTGGGTTATGTAGAACCGAATGAAGACGATCTTGTTCTGGACTCTGCATTATTGGCTCTTGCCAACTTTGATTATGCCTGGATGCCTGCGGTAACTTTCTCCGGCGGTATTAGCTATGTTGATCCTGACTATAAAGTCAATATCAATGATGATGCTGAAATTACCTATACCCTCCAGTTAGGCGTAAGTTTCTAAATAAAATCATTTATATTGTATAAATGGTTTTGAGCATTGAACGGGGTTTGCTTTTTTTAGCAAGCCCCGTTTTCATTTGCCTGGCCGGCAAAACTTTACCATTGACAAAAGGAAAGGACGCTTACGGCAAAATGAGAACTATGAAAAAAAATATTGCACAATTACTGGCAGGCATGACGGTGATTTTTCTTGGGATGGCCTTGACCGGTTGCACTTATTCTGAAATCGTCACAAAGGATTCACTCATTCTTCCCACAGACCAGACAAAGAGTGGGGACCACGAACGAGTTGTGGTCTATGGCGTTTCTTTTGAACATTTGAATACCATCGTACGGGTAAAAAAATTCGGTATCCAGCATGTAAATGAAACGACCATCAAGGTCAGCCATGGGCTTTCATATGCATTTGAAACCAATGAAATAGGCGTTGTTTCAGCCGGAAAATTGAAAATGATTTTATACCGGTATCATTTTGATTCACTAGAGCAATTCATAAAACAGTATGCCTCTGCTGAATCAATTCTGCCGAATAGTGATTTTAAGGCATTACCCGGAAATATAGGTCGCGACCTGTTCTTTTTTGCCCAGGACAATAATAATCTTGATGATGATGACAACCCCTCTGTATGGCCCGATCTGTAATCCCTTTTAATCAAGACCTTGCTTGAACACACGCCCTTGCTGCTGGTGACCTGAGCCGTGGTCCAGACGGATAAAATTAAAATATGGATCTGTGATCAGCAATTTTTTTGAATCCACTGAATACACCTACCGCTTTTTAGCACCTGCCTATCGACAGGTTTGGTTTTCTGATCAGTTTTTCAATGCATAAACTTCAGGTCCGGCAAAGGATTTGATATTTTGTATTACATTTTTTTGATATGGAAATCCTCAGGATAAAAGCGTTTGACTCTCTCCTGGAAGGCTGATCACAAGGAATCGGGGGTTTTTACCTTTTTTGAATTCTATAGTTTTTGTGGAAGAACGTCGCATAGCAAAATCTCCGTTTGAATTCGAAGATTTTGCTATCCTGTTTGTTTGATTGCGTTCAGTATCGGGAGGATACAATGTCAATTCAGGGTGTATATTCAATCAAGATCATACACAACCAATACACTCTTTGAATCACGGGAAAGAATCGTCTTGCTTTTCTTGATCATTGTAACAAGTAATTCCGTTTTAGAATCATGATCATAATCGCCGATATCAATGCTGGTAACCGGCCCTGAAAATTTTTTCGGCACTTGTTCAGATGACAGCCCCATTTCATTCCAGTTAAAAATTTCAATACTTCCTGTTTTAAAGTTCCGGGTGTTCTTGATAAAGTAGTCAGAGGCTTCCTTATTCTTAATAACAAACAATTCAGTTTTCCCATTCGAATTCATATCATAGGTAATGGTTTTGGGTTGCAAAAAGACATATTCATTATCATATAAAGTATCAGCAGTCTTCTTTGGGAAGGTATAGAAAAGACTGCTGCCGCCATATCCCTCATCGCTGGACCAGGAAATACGACCGGAATCATCAAAAACTACAAGCCGGCCTTTTTCATCCGTGTACAGGTACTTTGCATTGTTATCGCCGAAAACATTCCATGCTGCTGTCATACTTAATACGGAGAATCCTCTTTCCGGTACCCTCAGATGGGTGCCGGGAATATACGAATTATTCTGCCAGTTGGCTTTAAACACATTGTTTGAAAACCATGGACCCTTTTCCGTGTGTTTCTGAGCAAACAGTTCCGGATTGCCTTTGGCATCTTTTACCACTCGCAAATACCAGGGATACTCTTTTGCCCCTTTTGCATAGGTACTGCCGTCATACTCCACCACATAGGAGACAACAGATTGCTGACTGTTGTTGATCCGGGTAATAAAAATTTCTGCGTATCCATTTTGATTAATATCCGCCACGTCAACACTTACAATGCGAGTGGTTACTGAATCATCTTCAATTTTTTGAACCAAGTTTAATTTTCCATTAAATGCATATTTGAAAATCTGGATGCTTCTGTCCTGAACAACAACGATTTCATTTTTCTTATCACCGTCAAGGTCTCCGACAGCAACCCCGTTCAAAGTTCCATCCACGGTAAGAAGGGTCTGAAATTTTTTAAGCGGACTTGCATAATTTTCCACTTCCCTTGAATACGTTCTTTGCAAAGCCCTTTGAGATTGAAACTCAAGCGTTTCTCTTCCAAACACTTTGTAGTTGATCTCTTCTGCAATCTTATCAAGCTCCGGTATGACAACACCGGCGTCATTGCCCTGACGAAAGAAGGTCAAAGACGGATTATCATTTTTTATATCAACCATGTTCACATCAAGGCTCATGCTGTTCCCAAAAAGTGTCAGACTCCCAAAAAGAACATAGTCTACATTCAAAAATTTGCCCAGTTCCTTTGCCTTTGATTCGTTTACCTCCTTTGTCAGAAAAGAGGGATCAGCATTACCAAGCTTATTCTCAAGATTTTCACGGGTCAGAACATCAACCTCATCGCCATAGGAAATCCTTGATGAAAACATATCAAAAATACCCTTTTGTAAAAACGTCAGATCCTGCTGGGTATTCATTACAAATGGAAGGATGGCCACTTTTTTTATTTCTTTGGAAAAACAGGGGTTGTTTGGGATCATGCTCCACATCATAAGGACAAAAATACAATACAATATCTTCCCAAAATTCTTTTTAATTTTCAAAATCAGACTCCTTATAATATAAATTTTTGTTTATAACCCATCCCAATACATCAAACAACCCTTTTAAACATCTTTTCCAATTCCTCTTTTGAGAATGCCAGGGTGATGGGCCGGCCATGGGGACAGTGAAACGGGTTTTCACATTCCGCAAGATCATCCAGCAGGGCCTGCATTTCCCTTGCGTTCATCCTTTTGTTGGCCCGGATGGCAGTGTGGCATGCCATCAGCACCAGACAGTCCTCCCGCCATTTTCCCCTGGAAAATCCGCTTTTGTCGATCATGGTTTTTTCCACTATCTCCACGACGACCGGCTTGATTTCCTGCTCAGCAATGAGTGCCGGTACGGCTTTTATTACATAAGTAGCACCGCCGAAATGTTCGATGTGAAAGCCCAAGGCCTCCAGATCCTGTAAAATCCTGTTCAGGCAGTCGGATTCCCTATGCCCCAGTTCCAGGGTTTCAGGCACCACAAGGTCCTGGCTCACCACGTCCAGGGACTGATGCCGTCGGTTCAACGCCTCATAAACAATCCGTTCGTGGGCCGCATGCTGGTCAATGAGGATCAGACCCTGATTTGATTCTGCCAGGATATAGGTTCCCATGACCTGGCCGATGATTCGTGGCGGGTCGGCTTGCCTGGTTGGTATCGGTCCGATATTTGACGGGCCGGGTGGTGCTGAACTGGATATTGTTCGATTGGATAATAATTCAGTTTGAATCTTTGGCCCTGAATCCGGGGTTCTGGTTTCGGCTGGCTTGAGGCCATCCGGCTTGGCATATATGTTTGGTTTTGGTTCAAGGCCCACATTAGGGTAAATTTCCGGATAAGGCATTGGGCCTGACTCGGTCTTTGCAGGTGCCTGCCATTCAAATACGGACTGCTCAACCCGGTCGGGATTCCCGGCAAATTCCCTACCGGTATGATCCTGAAATTGGGGCAGAAACCCAAATTTTTGCGGTTTAGTTTTAGAATCATCCGTCGGATGTTCCCGGCCGGCTTCCAGCGCATTTCCCACGGCCCCTGCAAGGGCCTGGTACACCTGGCGGGGATTGAAAAACTTCACCTCCCGCTTGCAGGGGTGGACATTGACATCCACCTGGTCAAACCCAATCTTAATAAAAATCACGGCCAGGGGGTATCGCCCCTTCATCAACCTGCCTCTATACCCCTGGAAAATAGCGGCCACAAGGCCCCGGTCATGGATGAGGCGATTGTTCACAAACAAGAAAAGCTTTGACCCGCTGCTGCGGCTGACATCGGGCAGGGCTGCAAACCCCTGAATGCCGACACCCTCAGGACCATCACTTTCATTTGAACTTTTTACCGGTACGAGACGTTTGGCCACATCATTTCCCAGGACATTCACTGACCGCTGGAAAAGATCCTGGCCATGGGAAAAATTTTTAAACAATTTCCGGTTTAAAAAAAGCCGGAACTGAACATGGGGATTTCCCAGGGCCATGCCTGAGACAGCATCAACAATATGGCTGATCTCGGTATTGTCTGATTTTAAAAATTTTTTCCGGGCCGGTGTGTTAAAAAAAAGATGCTTCACCTCCACCATGGTGCCAACAGGCGCCCCATGGTCGGTGACATTTACCAGCTTTCCCCCTGCAATCTCTATTCGGGTTCCAACATCAGAATCCTTTGTCCGGGTGGTGAGGCAGAATCTGGACACCGAGGCAATGGACGGCAGGGCCTCACCCCGAAATCCCATGGTGGAGATGGAAAACAGATCCTCTTTTGTGTATATCTTGCTGGTGGCATATCGTTCAATGCACAGAAGCGCATCATCCCGCACCAGGCCTTTGCCGTCGTCAGACACCCGTATCAGGGATTTGCCCCCCCTCTCGATATCAATGGTGATAAGGGAGGCTCTCGCATCAATGCTGTTTTCAACCAGCTCTTTCACCACGGAGGCGGGCCTTTGAACCACCTCTCCTGCCGCGATCTGGTTGGAAAGAATTTCAGGCAGGATTCTGATGGTCGTCATTTTTTACAAATCTCAAGAGAAACTCGGAATCCTTTGGGCTTAAATCAAATCTGAAACCGGCTTCGTCAACCAGTTTTGCGGGTGACAGATCCGGATTTTCCTGTCGTTTCTCAGAAATCCACTGGATTGCCTTTTTTAATCGTTCTCCCTGGGGCTGCAAAGTTGACATGGGGTCCTCCCTTATCTTATCTTAATTTTATTTATAGGTTCGGAAATTGCCTGTCTAAACAGAGGGTCTGTTCAAACCCGTATCCTGCCCTTAAAAGCGACATCTCATCAAATCTTTTCGCCATCATCTGGATGCCGATGGGCAGTCCTTTGGATGAATGGCCGGCAGGAATGGAAATCCCGGGAACACCGGCCATGTTGGCGGACAGAGTAAAGATATCCGTCAGATACATGGTCAGGGGGTCGTCCATTTTCTCTCCAATTTTAAAGGCCGGGGCCGGGGCCACCGGAGACAGGATGAAATCACAGGTGTCAAAGGCCCTTGAAAAATCCTCCATGATCAGGGTCCTCACCTGGGATGCCCGGCCGTAATAGGCATCATAGTAACCCGCGGAAAGGGCAAAGGTCCCGATAATAATCCGCCGCTGCACTTCCAGACCGAATCCCCGGGATTTGGTGCGTTTGTACATGTCCATGAGATCTTCACCGCTGGTATCCCTGAGCCCGTACTTGACCCCGTCATACCGTGCCAGATTGGAACTGGCCTCACACGGGGCAATGATATAATAGGCTGCCACCACGTAATCGGTATGGGGAAGAGATATCTCTTTGACGGTCACCCCCAGGTCCTGGAGAATTTTTTTGGACCGGTTAAAGACCTGTTCAACCTCGGGATCAATGCCTTCAACAGACAAATATTCTTTGGGGATACCGGCGGTCATGCCCTTTAAAGCGTTTGTATCAAACCGGTCAAAGGCCCGGGAAAAGTCCGGGACTTCCTCGGGGGCACTGGTTGAATCCATGGGATCATGTCCTGCGATCACCTGTAACATGGTGCCTGCATCCTTTACGGTCCGGGTAAAAGGTCCGATCTGATCCAGGGAAGAGGCATAGGAGACGAGACCGAATCTGGAGACCCTGCCATAGGTGGGTTTCAGCCCCACAACACCGCAATGGGAGGCGGGCTGACGAATGGAACCCCCGGTGTCAGACCCCAGGGCCGCACAGCAGAATCGGGCCGAGACTGCGGCCGCAGATCCGCCACTGGAACCGCCCGGGACATACTCCCGATTCCATGGATTTGTCGTCACTTTAAAGGCGGAATTTTCAGTGGAAGATCCCATGGCAAATTCATCCATATTGGTCTTGCCGATGATGACGGCACCGTTTTCCTTTAATCGTTTCACAACGGTCCCGTCATAGGGAGGAACGAAATTTTCCAGGATTTTGGAGCCGCAGGTCGTTCGCATGCCCCTGGTGCACAAAAGATCTTTTAACGCAATGGGTATACCCGTGAGGGTGGACAACTCGTTGTTGGCAATATCTTTGTCCGCCTTTGCCGCCTGTTCCAGGGCTGATTCCCGGTCAATAGTGATAAAGGCGTTGATGCCTGGATCATGGGTTTCGATGCGGTCCAGCAGGTCAGATGTCAGGTCAAAAGAGGAGATTTCCCGGTTGATCAGAAGTTTTCTGGCGGCTTCAATCGTCAGTTCATGAAATTTCATTTGATGGTGTCCTTCTATTCTTTATTTTACCACCCGGGGAACCGTATAAAAATCCCCGTCTCTTTCCGGCGCATTGGCAAGGGTTACATCGGGCCCGTCAGAAGGTCTTACCTCGTCTCCTCTTAAGACATTGTGCGCAAATACCGTCCCGGAAAAAGGCTTGACCCCTTTCACATCAACATCTTTGAGTTTGTCTATGTACTGGAGAATATGACTCAACTGGTCCGCCATTTTTTCTTTTTGCGAATCATCAATCTCCAGCCGGGCCAGGTGGGCCATTTTTTCCACTTCATCCGTTGATATCTTCATTGGACTCCCTCTTTATAATCATTGCACGTATCTTGGCTTTATTGAGTGTTTCCAGGTATTTTTTTGCCGCATCATAGCCGGCAAAGGAACCGATTCTCACTCGGTACCAGGTAATACCGTCTTTTTTTGCCTTAACGCGGTAGCTTGTAAACCCCTTTTTTTCCAGAGCCGCCATATGGGAGACGGCATCGGTAAACTTTTGATAGGCCGCCACCTGGATGGTGTATTTACCTTTCTGTTTATTTTCAGCCACTGCCGAAGCCTGTTTCAAGGACTTATTTTTCTTCTCCAACGATGGGGCACTGGTTTCAGAAACCGTGGACTCTTTTGCCTTGACGCTCCCGGCAGTTTTGATCTCAACGCCTGTTTCCTGCCCCTTTCCACGAAAGGTAAGTTTTTTTCTGCTGGTCTTCAGGGAAACAGGACCCTGGGCCGCCACCCGGGTTTCCTGTTTGGGGAAAATCTCGGGCGTACCCTCTTTTAAGATATCTTCCTGTTCAGGCACAGGGCTTTCCAGGACATCATAAAACGTTAAATCAATCTTTTCCCGGCCCCCCTTTTTTTCTCCAAATTCATGGGCAATGGCTTCCAGTCTTTTCTGAAACTTTTGGGTATCAAATGTTACGGGCGAGGTGCCCCTGCCCACCATGACCCCCAATAAAAACATCCACCCGGCAATGGCCGTGTAAATCAGATATTTTAAAATCCCCTTAAAGGAGTTCATTTAAAGGAGCTCATTGGTTTTACATTCTTTCCGGTGCTGAAACCCCCAACAATGTGAGTCCGTTTCGAATGACTTTTTTCACACCCAGAACCAGGCTTAACCTCGCCAGGGTGAGTTCCTGCTCGTCCGTGATCACCTTGTGCCGATTATAATATCCGTGAAAGGCACCTGCAAGTCCCATCAAATAAGTAAAAATCACGTGGGGGTGCAGTGTTGCGGCACTTTTTTCCACATTTTCCCGGAACCCGTTCAAAATTTTTAAGAGGTTGACTTCTTCAACTTCATTCAAGAGATCCAGGTGCTTTCCCCGTTTAAAATCAATGTCCGCCAGGATTTTTTCCTGTTGCGCCTTGAGAAGTATCCCCGTGATTCTGGCATGGACGTATTGAACGTAGTAGACTGGATTTTCCGAATTTTTCTGCTTGGCCAGTTCAAGGTCAAAATCAAGTCCGGAATCATAACTGCGGCTGAGAAACATGAACCGTGCCGCATCCTTTCCCACCTCATCCACGATATCCTTTAAGGTGACAAACTCCCCCGCCCTGGTGGACATCTGAACCGGTTTTCCTGCCCTTAAAAGATTCACCAACTGGACCAGAATCACCTGAAACTGACGGCTCTTTCTTCCCGATGCCACAACCGAGGCGTCAATCCTTTTGATGTACCCGTGGTGGTCGGCCCCCCAGACATCGATAATCCGGTCAAATCCCCGCTCATACTTTTCCATATGATAGGCAATATCTGAAGCAAAATAGGTGGTGATGCCGTTGTTTCTCACAACCACCCGGTTTTTCTCATCACCGAAATCCTGGGTCCTAAACCATAGGGCTCCGTCTTCCTCATAGATCAGATCCTTTGCCTGAAAATCATCAATGGCTTTTTGCACCCTGCCTGAATCGTACAGGCTCTGCTCGCTGAACCATTGGTCAAAGGTCACACCAAAATCTACCAGATCCTCCTGTATTCCTTTCAGGATCTTTTCTGCGGCAAACCGTGCACACAATTCAATCCCTTCGGTCTCTTCTTTTGCGGCAAAGGCCTGTCCCTCCCGGGCAAGAATTTCCCGGGCCAGGTCCAGAATATACTCTCCCCTGTAGCAGTCTTCGGGAAAATCGATTCGTCTGCCCGTCTCCTGCAGGAGCCTGAGCCACACCGAAGTTCCAAGGGTCCTGATCTGGCGGCCGGAATCATTAATATAGTACTCCTTTTGAACATCAAACCCGGCAAAAGACAGGATATTTCCCACGGAATCTCCCACGGCGGCTCCCCGGCCGTGCCCGACGTGCAGGGGACCTGTGGGGTTGGCACTGACAAATTCCACCTGCACCCGTTCATTTTTGCCCATGTCCGAGGCCCCATAGCGCTCGTCCTGGTCAAGAATCTGATCCACCACCGGATGCCAGGCCCGGTTTGACAGAAAAAAGTTGATGAATCCGGGCCCTGCAATCTCAATTTTTTCGATTAAACCGCCCATTGCTCGTTCAGGCCCGGTTTCGGCAGGTTCCGAGACATTGATCTGGTCCACCAGGCTCTGGGCAATTTTTCGGGGCGCCGTTTTCTGAATGGATGCCGACACCATGGCAAAGTTGGTGGAAAAATCTCCCTGGGACTGATGCTTGGGTTCTTCAATCTCCATATCCGGCATCTGATCCGACTTCAGGTCGCCTTTTGCATATGCCCTTAAAGCCGCGTCAAGGACCATCTTTTGAATTTCGTTTTTCATTATCCACTCTAATTCTCGTGTTCAGAAGTATCTTCAGGTGTAAACCGCGGGGTATCGTCTTCGTCGTCTATTTCCTTGATCTCATCTTCATCACTGGTCCCGTCTTCCTCCAGTATTTTATCCAGTTCCACATCCTCATCTTCCAGACGGAATGCCTTTTCCTTGGGAAAGGCTTCAACGTCATCATACTCTATGGTGATGTCTTCCTGGGCCGGGTCACCAAAAAAGGACTTTGTGCCTTCAAACAGTTTGGCACACATGTCGGCTGTGGGGAAGAAACTTCGCCGCCGGATCAATTGAAAAAAGGCCTGCTCACCTTCCTGGGAAGCTGCCGCAGCCCGGGTCAGGTCATAGTCTTCTTCGTGCAGGGGCATGACAACTCCCGGATCAACCTCACTTGACTCGAGAATCGTCAGGGTATTGGTTTTGATATTTTTCTCAAATCTTATTTTCTGCCTCATTTACTATCTCCTGTAAAAAATTAACCTAAAATCCTTTAATATAGCGCAACAATTTGTTCTGTCAATCAAAAGATCCCTGATTCAGGGTTCTTATCAAGTGGCATTATATTAAATTGTTATAGGACACCAGTTTGATCTGTTTATATCCGGCAAACAGCTCCAGCAGATACTCAAGAAAAATAAAGGCCGGACCATTCATTCGCATGTGATGTATCATGATGCCCCAGGCCGGTGATTCCATTCCTTTTCCCAGTTCCTCCAAAAGGTTTTCCCAGCCCTTTTCCGCCTGTTTTTCTTTGCGGGTATGCAGGTCCACGTGGACCGGAAAATCCTTAAACCCCCGGGGTGGCGCCGGCAGGCTGCCGTGGCTTCTTGAAATTCCCTTGAACCCCATATTTTTTAAGTGTTTCATTGTTTCCAGACTGCAGCGATTCCAGGGAGGCGTGAACACGGGTGTCAGGTCTTTTCCCATAATGGATTGAAGCCTTAGATGGCCCCTTGACAGGTCGTTGAAAAGTGCCATGGATGATCTGGCCGGGCCGAATTCCTGTTTTTTCCCTTCAGTTTCATGGTTCATATGCCGGTACCCGTGCATATGCCAGCAGAAAAGGTCTTTTTCTGTTCCATACAAGTCCTCCATGGCCTCCCACCGGCAACGGGTCATCCAGGAAGGGACAACGGCAAGGCAAAGGGGGGTCCGGTATTCTATAAAGGCCACCATCATCTGTTTAAAATTATTGGACAACACAGCGATATCATCGGCCCTGAAAAAAACCTTGGTATTGCCATGGGCCTCCAGCCCCTTTTCAACCCTTAGCTTTACCGCATCTTTTATGTGCCGGGGCAGATAGGTCTCATACGCATGGTAGATACTTGATATCATTGTCTTAACCCCTCCCTGATCCATTTCACCGTGTTTGCAGCACCGCAGATGTTGAGTTGAACCCTCGGGCCTGCCCCCTGCCGGCCAAGATGATTCTCAATCAGGCGGGACAATGCACGCGGTGTCAGGTCCTGATCCTCAAGAATCGTCATCGGCGCAAACCGGGCAATTTTCCCGGCCCGCTCCCGCTGTTCCCGATTCTGGTTAAAGGGCCATACAAGAGACGGCACTTTGGCGGCAACAATATTCATGCAGGTATTATATCCGGCCATACTGATGGACAGGTCAGCCGTCCCTAAAAGAGAAACAAATTGGCCGGAAAATTCTTCCACTTGAATGTTTTGCTCTGCAAAAGAGGACAGGAATTTTTTATCTTCCGCATCCATATAGGGCCCGGTATATACCTTGAGCAGAACATTTTCTCGTGAAGACAATTCTTTGTGGGCCTGAACCACTGCCCGTAATAGAGGGGCCCCCACGTTCCCGCCACCGGCGCTGGCAACAACCAGGTGCCCTTTTGGAGCCAGGCCAATTTTCTGGCGGATTAATTTCACTATTGCCTGATCCGGAACAGGGGTAACAAATCCGGTATAAACAATGGGAATATGTATCTGGTCCAGTCGTGAAAAAGTGGTGGAAAGTGTTATCAACTGCGGATCTGAATGGACCAGCACGGCATCAAACCAAGAGTTCAAGGCCTCTATCACGCGGGTTTCATACTTTAGTGCATCGTCTTTTTCAACCAGGATATCCCGCAGACTGCAGACCACCCTGCACTTTTCTTGAAAATTCTCTTTGATAAACTCCAGTACCGGAACCAGCTCAAACCGGAACGCCCTGCGGCCAAAGGGATATAACTCAATCAAAAAAAGATCTGGATTTTCCGTTTTTATCAGATCCAGCAATATGTGCTGCCGTTCACGTTTCACCTCATCCACACTTTTTCCGGGATCCACACTGTGAAGACGGGTAAAATTTTCATCCATCATCAGGCCTGGAAGCTCCACATGCCGGATGTGGTCCGGCAATACCTTATCAACCCTGCCGCCACCGGTAACAAGAATGACCTCAAACCCTTCCATGGCCCTGGCGATTTCCAGGGTCCTGAAAAAATGTCCAACCCCCAGCACATGCTGGCAATAAATAACAATCTTCACAAAACCGTCTCCATGATACGCCTCACCGCTTCCCTGCTGAACCGTTTGGGCCCGTAATCGTTGTGCAGGCTCACAGCAATCGAATACTGTTTACTTGTTCAATTTTTATCTGTTTGCCCCATGTCATCACATGGAGGTAAGAGTCCTTTAATACCGGGGTTTCACCCGGGGCAAACGCCCTGCCCAGCGCCTTGTACAGTATGGTCTTCATCACGCTGCTGTGACACACGACCAGAATTTTTTTTTTATCAAATCCGTCTGCAGCCCGTTGAATTGCCTGTGAGGCTCTTTTAAGGACATCAACTCTGGATTCACCCCCAGGGGGACAAAACTCCCACCCCCTTGATTCCTGGCGTTCAATTTCACCGGGCATTTGTCTCCTGATATCAATAATCCGTCGACCCTCCCAGTCGCCAAAATCCTGCTCCCTTAACCCGGCATCAAATTCAATGTCTGCACCCAGCGGTTCTGAAAGTATCTGGGATGTCTGTCTCGCCCGGGTCATGGGGCTGGACAGGATCAAATCAAATTTTTCAGGCATTAAAATATCTGCCCAGAGACCGGCCTGTCTCATCCCTTCCCCGCACAAAGGGATATCTGCCCTTCCCTGGAGTTTTTTTTCCTGGTTCCATTGGGTTCGGGCATGCCGGATAAATCCCAGTCTCACCATTCAGGAAACCACCCGATATAATTGTTGTTCAAACTTTTGATAATTTTTATCAATATCATGACAGGTTTCAACATGGGCACTTGCAGCCCTTCCCATCTGCCTGCAACGCTCGTGGTTGGTTAACAGGTGGTCCAGCATAGCAGAAAAGCATTCACAATCATACACAGGCACCAGAAACCCTGTCTTTTTATCTTCAACAACCTCGGGTATCCCGCCGTTTTTAAACGCCACAACCGGCAGGGAACAGGACTGAGCCTCAAGGTACACCATCCCCAGGGACTCCCTGATTCCCGGGAATGCAAAAACATCCCCTGAACTATAGAATCCATACATCTTTTCCCGGCGAATTTTCCCGGCAAAGGTCACCTGCCCGGGCAGATACTTGCGGGCAAGCGCCTTGAGTTCTTTTTCCATTTTCCCGCTGCCTGCAATCACCAGGTGAAATTTAATTTTCTGCCTGACCAGTCGTGCACAGCATTGTATGAGCCATGACAAGCCCTTTGTTTTGACGTCGTCCCGGAACATTCCTGCTGACAGGATAACCGGACAGTCCTCTTTTATTCCCCATTCTTTTCTCTGCGCCTGGCCAAAGAACTCGTCTGTCTTAAATGCATCCGGCTTGATCCCGGGTTTAATATAGGTCAGCCTGCCCGCCGGAATAATACGCGCCAGGTTCTTAAAATCCGACTGCTTGTTTGTAAAAATATGATCTGCCTGAATCAGGGCAGCCGTGTTCAGGTAAAATCCAGGCAATGTTTTCAGGCTTCTTTTCCTTTTGGTGGAAAAAATCCCCTGAAAGATAACATATTTGATGTTCAATAGCCTGCAAACCCAGGGCCCCAGAAGATCCGGTGCCTTGTAATAGGTATGGTAGGTCAGCCAGACGTCTGCCCTGTTCCGGTTCAATCTTTTTAAACACTGGATGAAAGCAAGGGCCCATACACACCAGAGCCAGGGTTTAAAATAAATCCACCGGGTCCTCAGGGTGCTTTGAACCTCAATGGTATGCCCCTGTTCTTCAAGGAACTGAACCAGGCCGCTGCCGATAACAAGATCCCCAGATGGATTTTTATGCCCCAACGGTTTAAACGGTGCATAAAAGGCGATTTTCATCTTGATCCCGGCTGCAGGACCTGGTGCGGGTCAATGCCCAGGTCCGGTATCATCTTGCGATAAATTTGGGCCAGGTCATTGATCAGCAGTTTATTGTTAAACGCTTTTGAAATTCTTTTTCTGGCCTCACAGGTGACCTGTTCCCTCAGTCGGGCATCATTCAGCAGGGTTTCCATGGCATTGGCCAGTGCCAGGGGATCCTTTTGCGGCACCATTTTGCCCGTTACCTGGTCCTCAAGGAACTCGGGTATCCCGGATACGTTGGTTGCCACCACCGGCAGATTCATTGCCATGCTTTCCGCCATTACATTCGGGATACCGTCCCTGTCGCCGTTTTCAGCTACCTGGCAGCCCAGGACAAACAAATCCGAATTCCTGTAATGGGTGATGACATCTTCATGCGTCAGACTCCCGCAGAGCCTTGTCTCCCCTTCCAGATCAAGTCTTTTGATCAGTTCAACCACTTGATCATTGTCATCCCCCTCCCCGATCAGGGTATGCGTGAATCGGACACCCCTTTCTTTCAGTATCGCCAGTGCCTGGTAGACCGTTCCAAGCCCTTTTTTTTCGGTCAGTCTCGCAACGGTCAGCAGTTTAAACGGAGGGGTGCAGGACATCGTGTTCATTTTGGGAGAAAAATAATCCAGGTTAATGCCGTGATACACACAGAAAATAGGTGTGGTGCTGTTTCCGGCAAGCCTGGACAGATATGTCCGGTTGTATTTTGTACAGGTCACAACAAACCGGGCCATATCGATCTTTTCTTTGAGCTGTCCCGGGTTGGACGTATAAATATCTTTTGCATGGGCAAAAAAACTGAACGGAATCTTGCTCAACATGCTTGAAAAAAGCGCCACCGATGTGGGTGAATGGGCAAAATGGGCCTGAAAATGAACGATATTTTTCCCTGGAAGGCACTTGTGCACAAGATAGCCTGCCTGGAGCAGGTGTTTGATCGTGGCCGTCTTTCTTGTTCGCATCCATCGGACCATGGCTTTTCTGGCGGTTTTAAAGTACAGGGCCGGTTTTTTGACTGCCAGCATAAAATTATGGTACGCCAGAGGCAGAAGATGATGCAATATGGTGGTCGGAAGATACTGAACATCTGCCTTAATCTCTTTTATGCTGGCGTGGGCAAACGACTCTCTTGGATGCCGCATGGAGATAATCGTGATCTTGAATCCCAGTGATTCCAGCAGCAGTATCTCATTTGAAATAAAGGTTTCCGATATCCGGGGATATCCTTTTAAAACCATACACAGTGCCGGTGTGTCATTTTTTTCCATTTTTACCGTTCCAGAAGTTTGATATGCGTTCACAGATTCTCAGAATTCCTGTCATCTCAAAGTCAGGCATGACTTTTTCAAAAGGAGTTTTGTTTTCCAGCATATGAAGAATTTTTTCTTCTAAATTCACATCATTGAGCCGGGCCCAGGGTATGAAGTCAATCAGGTGCTGGCGATTAAAGGCCTGGGCACGGATATACTGTTCTTTGCGGGGAGTTTCCCTTGGAATCACAAGCGCCATGGTCTTTGACGAAAGAACTTCGCAGATGGTGTTGTACCCGCCCATACAGACAATAATATCAGATGCCGAAATCAGGGTCTCCATGTCTGAAAAAAAATCATAGGCCTGAACACCCAGCGCCTCTGCTCTTTCCAGTATCGCATCCTTGTCGTTTCTGGACAAAAAAGGCCCGGTCACAATAACGCTTTGAAAGGCTGGTAAAATGGAGTGTTCCTTCATTCTCTCCAGCATTTTCAAATATGAATCCAGGACATGCAGGCCATCACCGCCGCCGCCCGTTGTAACCGTTACCAGATTTTCATTTTTCATGACATTCAATTGCAGTCTTAAGTCTTCCGCTACTGACTCTTGAGGCATTTTCCGGGGGATATAGCCGGTAAAATAGAGCTTTTTATTGATGGATTCCGGTATTGCATACTCTGTGACGGGATCATAAATATTTTTTTGTCCATACACCCACACCTCGCTGTAGAGATCTTCTATGGTTGAATAAATATTCTTTTTGTTCCAGTCAGCCTTGACAGTCTCTGCATCATCCATGATATCCCTCAGCCCGAGAATGGTTTTGGTCTGTTTCAAGTTTTCCTTGATCCATTCAAGGGCCGGCATCACCTCTTTTTTAAGCCCCTGGGGCTCCTTGTCCACAATAAACAGGTCCGGCAAAAAAGTTTTCACCGTTGCCATGATGATACTCTGGCGGATATCCATGGCCTGGAGGGGATCGATTCGGATGGTCAGTGGAAAATATTCATCATTTGCCTTTTTTATCATCCCCGGGATACGGACATAATCAACATATTTAGGAAAGGTCAGCCGGCCGGCTATGGGAGATCCCGTCAGTATCAGGATATTGGTATTTGCCTCCCGCAGTTGCTCGGCAATGGCCATGGTCCTTCTGATATGCCCCAGCCCATAAGTGTCATGGGAATACATCAGAATATTAAACGTGGTCTCTTTTTCCATGAAATACCCTTTTTCTCTTTCAAAGATTACCATCATCCGTCCATTTTTTTGATTCTACTTGTAACCAAACAAAAGGATCAAGTCAAGAAAATGCCGGAATTCTGCAATTCATTAAAACAAGCGGTTTTCTTGACTTCCGACTCATTTTTCATTATCAATATTGTACTGGAATAAATTAAAAAAAAGAGCCATCATACTATCAGGTTTGATTGATTCGGACATTTTTTACGATTCCAAAAAGAAAGGTCTGATCCCCTCTTCATATAAGGGGTAAGCACACGGTTTATATTGCGGCAATGGACATTGAACAAACAACGATAGCTACAGTCAGTCTGGGAATTAATGCAGAAAAAAACAAAAGCAAATCTTCCGCAAAAACAAGTTGTTCTGCCTTTTGCCAAATCGGTTGAAATTGCGGTTAAAAGCATTCAATCCAGATTCTTTCGTACCTTGATAACAACCATGAGCCTGATACTGGCCATCTCTTTTTACTGCTATATTAAAACCAATTCCCACATTATCACCGGCATTTTTTTTTCTGAAGACAAAATTGCGATACAGGCCCTTTTTGAGCAGGGGTATGAACTGCCTGGGGACGGAGAAAAATACACGGCAACACCCAAGGAAAGGTGGATCCTGTTTTTATCCCTGCTGGTGTGTGTTGTGGGGATTGTCAACACCCAGCTCATGGCTGTATCAGACAGGTTCAGGGAAATCGGTACCATGAAATGTCTGGGTGCCCTGGATCGATTTGTCGTAAGACTTTTTCTGATAGAGGCCACACTGCAGGGACTCATTGGTTCGGCAATCGGGGCATTGGCAGGTGCAATCATTGCCCTGGGCGGATCTTTGATCAGATTTGGCAATGTGGCCATTGCATTCGTAAATTTAAACGATATGGTGATCTCCATTGCAGCCTCGGTTTTTCTGGGTTGTTTTTTGAGTATTCTCGGTGTGTTGTACCCGGCACTTCTGGCAGCAAGGATGCAGCCTGTTGAGGCAATGAGAGGAAGGGACTGATTTTGTTAATCAGATGTATCTATGAGAGATAGAGAAAATCAAACTGCAAATAATATTGTTCGCGTCTCCAGGGTGGTCAAAGATTTCAAACTGAGCAAATCTGTTGTCCACGTGTTAAAAGGCGTTGACCTTGAAATAAAAACCGGTGAATACATCTCCATCATGGGGCCCTCCGGGTCCGGCAAAACAACCCTGTTCAACATGATCGGCGGGCTGGACAAACCCACATCCGGTTCTGTTTTCATAGATGAAATTGATATCTCCCAGCTTGATGCGTATGAACTGGCCTGGCTGCGCTGCAGAAAAATCGGTTATATTTTTCAGACCTTTAATATCATCCAGGTAATGACCGCCCTTGAAAATGTCACCCTGCCCATGATTTTTGCAGGCGTTTCCGATGATGACGCCAGAGAAAAGGGAATGGAGCTTCTGGATATCGTGGGCCTGAAAAAGCGTTTTCAACACAAGCCGTCCGAACTCTCTGGCGGTCAGCAGCAACGGGTGGCAATTGCCCGTGCCCTGGCCAATGATCCGGCCATCATTCTGGCGGATGAACCCACCGGTAACCTGGACCTGTCCACAGGGGAGGAAATCATCAAATTGTTAAAGCTGCTGAGCCGGGAAAAGGGGGTCACTATTATCTCTGCAACCCATGATCTGAAAATGCTCAATGTTTCAGACCGGGTCATCTGGATCAGTGATGGCAGGATCGAAAAGATAGAGGACAGGGAAGAACTCTCCATTTCTCTGGGACAGATCGGAGACAAATGGAAGTAACAAGACCATTGCAAATAGGGGTACGGATCATCTTTCCAAAAAAGAGGGGCCTGCTCCACCTGTGTGTTTTTCTCTTTGGCCTTTTCCTCTTCTTACCCGGCCCGGGCCTGTCTGCACAAACCGACAGGGCTGCCGACCAAGGGCAGCGATTCTCACAACTGGTCCAGCAATTTTCCAGTGTGGGTGACAGAAGCAGTGGCAGTAAGGGGTCATTTCAAAGTGCAGACCATATACGATCCCTGTTCAAGCACCTGGGCTATGGCAGCATCGGATCACAGACCTTTTCCATGCCGGTACGCTTAAAGACCATCAGCCGGGTCACCATACCCAATACCAATGAATCCTTTGACCTTGACCCGTTTATATCCAACACGATTTCCCCACACACCATCCCTGATCCAGGCATCACCGGTCACCTGGTCTATGTGGGCAAAGGGGATTTAAAGGCATTCAACAGACAAAGCATAAAAGATTCAATTGTGGTGATGGATCTTGATTCCGGAGACAACTGGATCAATGCCCTGTCCCTTGGTGCCAGGGCCATCATTTACCTGTATGAAGACCGGCCGGATAGATTTTTTTTCCAGGACAAACAAGAGCTGTCCCCGGTCAATTTCCCGCGGTTTATCCTCCCTGACAAAAAAGCCGAGGCCTGTTTTCCCGGTTTCAAAACCAGCGGCTCAATGCGTGAACAAATAATGGTAAATATCCGGTCTGACCTTAAGTGGACAAATACCCCTGCTGAAAATATGTATTGCATGGTTCCGGGGACTGATACAAAATTACGCGAGGAATTGATTATTGTTGAGGGATTTTACGACACATCCGGCGTTATCCCGGGAAAATCCCCGGGAGCGGATCAATCCTGTTCCATCGCATCCCTGCTGGATCTTGCATACTTTCTAAAAATCAATCCCCCGAAACGGTCCATCCTTCTGGTGGCAACATCAGGGTATGGAAACAGCCTGGCCGGCATGCGGGAGATGATCTGGAGCCTCAACACAAAATCCAGAGACCTTAAAAAAATGGTCGAGCAGTATGAAGAGACCATTGCCGAATCCGAACAAAGCATCGACGGATTGAAACGGTTTGAGGACCGGAAGGAAATGGATACAAATCAGCTGAACCTGATTCAAAAAAACATCCTGGATATCATCAAAACAAAAATTGATACCCAAAGCCACCAGCTCATGCAGCTTCGCCTCGAAGACACCCCCAACGAGATCCTGATCAAGCGACTGGCCGGCCGGCGAATGGCGCTAAAACGACTTGAAAGCAAAAATGATTTTATCAGCCTGACCCGGGATGAGACCCTTATCTTCAATGAGTTGATTCAGCTTGCCCTGGTAAAACTGAGCAGGACATTAGACGATGCCCGTATCCATCAAAAAAATATAAGGTCTGCACTGGCCTTGGGCAAACTGGTTCAATCAAAAGAGGTCAGGATGATCATCTCCCTTCACCTTTCAAGTCACGGAGACGGCATTGGTGCCTTTAACCAGGGATGGCTGTACGACATCAAAGACTCGGGCAATGCATTTGCACCTTATGTAAAGATAGATGAGGTTCTCATGAACAGTGCGCAGAGAACCGCCCATGCCCTGGGCACGGCAAACATTTTCAAGGACACCCTGCGGCCGTCACTTCAACGGCCCTGGCAGAGCTATCTGCCGGATATGCCTGCCCTTGGAGGAGAAATCAGCCAGCTGGCCGGCTATTTAGGGCTCAGCCTTGTGACCACCAATGATTCAAGACGATTTTGGAGCACTCCCAATGACACCCTGGAAACCATGGATATGGACAATGCGGCAAAACAAAGCCGCTTTATCTCAAACATGATTGCAATGGTTGCCGCGGAAGAGGATTTATCCCAGCCACGGCTTTTGCGCAACGAATTTGCAACCATCAAGGGAAGGGCCAATTTTCTGAGGCATGGGGCCGTATTTGCAGATGCCCCGGCCCCGGGAAGTGTTATCCTCTCATTTCAGGGGCCAGGTATCTTTTACAATATGGTGGATGAATCCGGGGAATTTTTCATAAAAGGGGTTGCCACCAAAAAACAGACCCTTCACAAGGTCATTCTTGAGGGGTACAAGTTTGATCCTCTAAATGGAAATACCATATGGGCCGTGGACAAGAGGAAAACCACCAAAGAAAGATACCGGGTCAAGGTTGCCAAAAAAGAGATGGAAACCGATCTTGTCATGTTCCCCTGCAGCCAGACCACCATATTGAACCTGTTAGAGCCCAGAACCTTTCAGTATATGACCAAATTACAGGTACTGGACGCACGGTCAAATGCAACCCCTGTCCGGCACTGGTTCAGCCGGATTGACTCAAGGGCATCCATGATCAGCTCCATCTATCTGCAGCCGGGAACAAGGCTGAAGCTGACCCTGTCCGACACCCTTTTGACAAAAAAATTCATACTGACCCATTCAGACAAAAAACATCCCCAGGGCATTGGATACCGAATAGATGAAACACCCGTCATTGCCCCAAGCCAGTATCTGGCCGCCAGAGACATGTGGGCATTATTAAACCCGAGAATCAATAACCTTGAGGAAAAAGGAATCAACAATCAGAAGATACGGGATCTGCGACTTCAGGGGAATCAGGCATTGGCAGATGCAAAACGCGCTTTTGACGCCCTGGCATATGACAGGTTTTTCAGTTCAGCCGGCACCTCCCTGGCCCTTGCGGGCAGGGTATATGACCATGTGGAAAGCATCCAAAAAGATGTGCTGTACGGGGTCCTTTTCTACATTGTTTTGTTTGCACCCTTTGCCTTCTGCCTGGAACGGTTTTTGTTTGCCTTTATCAATATATACAAACGGATTGCCGGATTTTCAGGCATCCTGGTGCTGTTAATTGCCGTCATTTACAATGTCCATCCGGCATTTGAACTGGCTTACAGCCCCATCGTGGTCATTTTGGCATTTTTTATTATCGGACTGTCCGCCATGGTGACCTGGATTATTTTTCATTATTTTGAAAATGAGATGAAACAGCTCCAGCGACAGGGCAAAAGGAGCA
The DNA here is from genome assembly GCA_963674905.2 of uncultured Desulfobacula sp. Taxonomy (GTDB): domain Bacteria; phylum Desulfobacterota; class Desulfobacteria; order Desulfobacterales; family Desulfobacteraceae; genus Desulfobacula. Next base: position 304,284 of record CAXXXR010000002.1, read on the forward strand.
ATGAGGGGGAGATCAGTTTTTTAAAGGCTTTTTCCGCATCATTTTTCATGGGGATAAACAATCTTCGCCGGAGAAGAACCCGGACCGTTTTGACCTGCACCACCTTGATTATTTTAACCTTCACCATCATGAGTTTCACCTCTGTAAAAAACATCCGTCAGCATTCCAAGCTATTGTATAACGACAAGACACCGTATCAGGGACTCCTGGTCAAGCAGATCAACTGGAAGAGCCTTCCCCAAAGCGCCTTTAAGACTATCGAAAATACCATGGCCGACCATATGATTGCAGCTCCCCGGGTATGGTTTGAAACAATTGACAGGACCCAGTCAACAAAAATTCCCATCCGATCTGAAAATGTCACCTTTGAAGCCAACGGTCTGATGGGATTATCCTTTCAGGAATCTGAGATAAGCGGCCTTTCAGACCGTATCTCAAAGGGGCGCTGGTTTTCACAAAACGATCGATATACCGCTATTATTCCAGAAAGGATGGCCCGTTATCTCAATCTTCCGGACCTGGACATAAAGGACTCCTATATCCAGCTCTGGTCCATTCCGTTCAAGGTCATCGGCACATTTTCAGGCCCTGAGTTTGATCAGTTCAAAGACCTGGATGGAGAGCCCATCACCCCTGTTATTTTTCCGGATGAAGTCTTTCAGCAAACCACTGAATCTGAAATGGAGGCCATGGAATCCGGAAATGATGTCAAGGTCTTTCAAAGTCGATATAAGCATATCCCCTTTGATCAGACGATTATCATTCCCCATGACACACTGATGTCTCTTGGCGGAAACCTGAAAAGTGTGGCATTAAGGCACAAACAAAAATCCCTGGACCATACCTCAGCCCTTCAAATGGTGGATCGCTTCGGGTTATGGCTTTTTTCCGGTGAGAAAAAAGGGGTTTATCTCTACAGTGCCAGTGACAGCCTTAATTACAGCGGGCTGCCCAATGTTCTGATCCCAATTTTAATCTCCATTTTCATTGTTCTTAACACCATGATCAGCAGTGTCCAGGAACGAAGGAGAGAAATCGGAATTTACACCTCCATTGGGATGGCACCCTCCCATGTCTCCATTATCTTTATCGCTGAAGCGCTTTCCTATGCCGTATTAAGTGTGGTACTGGGATACATTCTTGCCCAGGTTGTGGTAAAGGTTTTTGCAGGAACCCCCCTTCTCAGCGGCATTACCGTCAACTATTCTTCTCTTGGCGGCGTTTTTGCCATGGCAATGGTCATGCTGGTGGTACTTTTATCATCTGTTTATCCCTCAAGAATTGCGGCAGCCATTGCCATCCCTGATGTTGAAAAGTCATGGGAGCTGGCAAAAGCCCAAGGAGACACCCTTGATATTGATTTGCCTTTTCTGATTAAGAGCAGTGAAGAATCCAGTATCTGCGGATACCTTTATGATCTTTTCAACGCCCATCGGGAAGTATCCCATGGCATCTTCTCCGTGGGCAGACTCCATTTAAAAACCGCACCTGAACAGGAAGGCAGTATAGCAAAACAGGACATGGTGAAAAAGGGTGAGGATATTCAGATTGATTTTACGGCCTGGCTTGCCCCCTTTGATCTAGGAGTGATGCAGCATGTGAATTTTAACGTTAAATTCTCACCCCACTTTAAATCCTATATGGAAATCGGCATGACCATTGTCAGAAAATCCGGAGAACACAATACATGGTGGCGGGTGAACAAAAGATTTGTTAACCTGATACGAAAAAAACTGTTAATCTGGCGATCAATGGATAGTGTCGAAAAAGAAGCCTATGAAACCCTGATGGAATCCCTTATCAATAAGGAGGCCCCTCCCCTTGCGTGAACAAAGGAAAAAAGGCATTGCCATTCGACCCAGGGCATTTGTCCTGGGGTTTGTTCTTGCCGTCGTCATCTGCGCCTTAACCCCTTTCAATAACGTGTATCGCAGTGCAACCCCCCTGGGCGGCGGTTACTTTCCCCTGGCACCCTTTTATCTTTTATTCTGGCTCACCCTTATCACCGCAGTATCCAGAAAAGTGCTAAAAATAAATGCCCTTCTCACGGGAATGGAACTGATGTTTACCTGGGGGCTCATGCTGCTTGTGTCAGGGATTGCCTATACCGGTTTTGCCAGAACATTTTTCATCAACCTGACAGCTCCCTTTTATTTTGCAACAATTGAAAACCGCTGGCAGGAAATCATACAGCCAATTTTACCGGGCAATTTATTTCCCCATGGCAGTGCAGCCATTGACATGCTGTACAATGGAATTGACGGGGGCCGGGAAATGGGATGGATCGAACTGGCCTCTCAGATTCCATGGACTGCCTGGGCCCTTCCCTTTTTGTCCTGGGGAATTTTCATGATACTCTGCTATTTTCTGATCCTGTGTCTGATCTATATGATCACACGACAGGCCATGGAAAATGAACGGATGAATTTTCCTCTGTTGATTGTCCCCAAAATGATGCAGGAGGCCCTGGACGAAAAAAAACTATCTGTATTTTTCGGCAACAGATTTCTTTTAATGGGCATCAGCATTCCCTTTTGCCTTCACCTGTTAAATGGATTAAATTTTTATTTTCCCTCGTTTCCCCATATCAACACCCTGGTTCTGGCCGGTCCGTATTTTCCCGAACAGGGTCTTCTCATTGGATTTTTAAAACTTAAACTCTACTTTTACCCGGCATTCATCGGATTTGCCTTCCTGACCTCAAAACAGGTTTCTTTTTCATTCTGGTTTTTTTTCATACTGGGTGCATTTTTCACCGGCGTATTGTCGGTTGCGGGATTCAGCTTCCCGGCATCGGAACTGGGGACCACGTTTGGGCCCACCTTGTCAAGCCCTGAAGAGACACAGATGATCGGAGCTTTTATCGTATTTGCCCTGTTTCTGATATGGCTTGCCAGGTTCCATTTTTGGGAAATCATGGGACATGCGGTCAGATCGAAAAACCCCTCTGCCGATCCCAATTGGCTCGGAGATAGAATCGCCTTCTGGGGAACCAGCGCAGGTTTTCTTGCCCTGATCCTGTGGTTTTTATTCCACGGGGTAAGTGTTTTGCAAAGCCTCCTGTTAATTGTTTTTTTCATCATGTTTACCATGGTGGCTGTCCGGGTGGTCTGCCAGGGAGGGATAACCTACTTTACTCTAACCGTTGCCCCCCTTGATGCAATCAATACTATTTTCGGACTGAAAATATTTTCCAGTCTCGCCTTGATTGTCGGCAGCATCAGTCAGAAAATACTGTTTATAGACTTAAGGGAGTCCATAGCGCCCTCAATCCTTCACGCGCTCAGGATTACACGACGGGTAAGAGGGCCGGGGGCTGTGGCCTGTACCATTTTTCTGGTCATGATCACCTGCCTGTTGGTCTCTGCCGGTGCCATGATCCTTTTGTGCTACAAATACGGAATACGTGAACTTCAATTGGACTGGGCAACCCGGACGACGATATCGGTATACAATAACCTGCTGCCCTTGATTCAGAATAATATCGAACAAGGCAATTCCATTAAATTTTTTGCCGTCATGGGGGCGGTTGTCATGGGGATTCTCGCCCTGGGGTATCACCGGTTTTACTGGTGGCCCCTTCACCCCATCGGATATTTAATGGTCTATAGTTCTGCCATGAAAATTCTCTGGCTGAGTTTTTTCATCGGATGGCTGTTTAACACTTTGTGCATGAGATACGGCGGCATCACTTTATTCAGGCAAATGCGATATTTTTTTGTGGGATTGATCATGGGTGATTTCCTGATGGGCGGGACATGGGCCATTATCGGTTTGTTTACGGAATATGGTTATCAGGTGCTGCCCACATAACTTAATACTCTCAAGGATTACCAGGGTTAAATTACATGTATGATGACAAAGAGCTGCAAGAGTACCGTGACCTTTTAAAAGCACCCGCCCGGTTTGAAGAGGGGTTCAACTGGAAAACCATTGTGGGTGCCGTTTTTATCGGGTTCCTCATGATGCCCGGCAGCATGTACCTTCAACTGGTCATCGGCACTGGAATCGGTCCTGCGGCCAGGTGGGTGACCATTATTCTGTTTGCTGAAATTGCCAAAAGAGCCTATTCCGATTTAAAACAGCAGGAGGTCTTCCTGCTCTATTATATGGCCGGTGCGGCCATGTCATCCCCTTTCCAGGGGCTTTTGTGGAATCAGTACCTGGTGCAGTCCGATGCCGCCAAAATGCTGGGGCTCACCGAGCTCATCCCTGCCTGGATCGCACCGCAACCCGAATCCACCGCCCTTCTGGAAAGAACCTTCCTGCACCCTGACTGGCTGGTTCCCATCCTTTTGCTGGTGGGGTCACAGATTATTCAGAGAATCGATCAGTTTGGCTTGGGATACGCCTTGTACCGCATCACTTCGGACGTTGAGAAGCTGCCCTTTCCCATGGCACCGGTGGGGGCTCTGGGAACCATTGCCCTGGCAGAGTCCAGAGAAGAAAAAACAAGTTCATGGAAATGGCGGGTTTTCTCCATCGGAGGGGTGATCGGTCTTGCATTCGGCAGTGTTTATATCCTGCTGCCTGCCGTATCAGGCCTTATCTTTACGGAACCCATCCGTCTGATCCCCATCCCCTGGATTGAGCTGACACGGCATACCGAAGGTGTGCTCCCGGCGGTTGCCACCGGTATCCAACTGGATCTGACCCTGATCTTTCTGGGGATGGTCCTTCCGTTCTGGGCCGTTATCGGCGGTCTTATCGGACTTTTAATCACCGTTGTGATCAACCCAATTTTATATCAGAACGGCATTCTTACCTCCTGGCACCAGGGCATGGGAACGGTTGAAACTGTTTTTGCCAATAACTTTGATTTTTACATGAGTTTTGGCATTGGACTGGGGCTTTCCATCGGTCTTATCGGCCTCTGGCAGGTGACAAAGTCTTTCTGGGGTACCACCCGTAAAAACCGTGGCAGTTTAAAGGATCTATTACACCCCCCGCCCGGCAGGGGGGACTTTGATTTTAAGATTGCCATTGGCATCTATGTCTTTTCAACAATCGCCTATATCATTCTGTGCACCATTCTGGTCCCCACATTTCCCTGGGTTTTCTTTTTAATTTACGGATTTGTCTATACCCCTGTTATTTCCTATATCACCGCAAGAATGGAGGGGATTGCCGGTCAATTTGTGAGTTTGCCCCTGGTCAGGGAAGCAAGTTTCATTGCAGGTGCAAAATATTTCGGTTACCAGGGTATTGAAATATGGTATGCGCCCATTCCCATCCACAATTATGGTCAGGCCACGGTAAATTTCAGGGAGATTGAGCTGACCGGAACCAGCTTCAGGGGAATCATCAAGGCAGAATTTATTGTCTTCCCGGTTGTGATGATTGCAAGCCTTCTTTTTTCCCAGTTCATCTGGCGCCTGGCCCCCATTCCTTCCGCCAGTTATCCCTATGCCCAGGAAATGTGGCATTTACAGGCCTTGAATACGCTTCTCATGCAGTCCTCCACTCTGGAAGGAAATTCTCTGTTCTACCAGGCACTCAACGGGACAACCGTTGCCTCGGGTATCGGTTTTGGCCTGGCAACATATGCCCTTCTGACCCTGTTTGGATTACCGGTTCTCCTGATTTACGGTATCGTCAGGGGGCTGGGTCAAAGTACCCCCCATGGTCTCATTCTTGAGGTGGTGGGAGCCGTGCTGGGCAGGTTCTTTTTCTTAAAACGATATGGGAAGCAATGGCGGCAGTATGCACCGGTTCTTCTGGCCGGGTTCTCCTGCGGCATGGGTCTGACAGGTATGTTTGCCATGGGATTCACCCTGATATTGAAATCTCTTTCAAGTACTGCTTTTTAAAAAAAGTACGGTGTGATAGAATAATTGCCAGCCAAAGGCTGTCGACAAATTTCAACCTTCCATGGCCAAAAGAGGAAAGGACAATGAAAATAAAATATTTCATTTTAGGCTTTGCAATCTTGCTGTTTTCACACCACCCGGCCCTTGCAAAATTCCCTCTTCATCTCGGCGGTTTCACACTGGGAGATGATATCACAAACTATCACCACCTGATTGACATGGAAACCTGCCGGAAGATTGCATTCAATCAATACCTCGGAGAAGGGGAAGTCCTTGTTCAACAAGGATTTAAATCCGGGATGATTGCCTATGGATTGTGTGACAAACCCAATAAAATCGTGAGGATCAAATTAAAGTTTGCAGATCCGTCCAAGAAGTTTTTCAAAACCTTACTGAACCGGTACAAGGAGGAATTGGGTCCCCCTGACGAGTATAAGGGAGACCCCTTCCAGACATTGATCGCCTGGAAATGGTCTTTTACAAATGAACAGGACGAAAAAACAAGCCTGATCCTTCAGCACAATATCATGAACGAAGAAGAAAAAATCGGGACTGCCGTCAAACTGACACTGACCAGCCAGGTGGAACGGGAAAAAACATGTTACATGGCCCGGTTTCCTGAAAAAGAAAAACCAAAGATTCCGCCTGTAAACAGCAGAAAACCCATGTGGGACCTGTTTGTACCCCATTGATCCGCCAGGTATTGATCCCATGCACAAGTCTGAAGAAGCCCTGCCCAAAACCATAGCCTGGAACGGCATATCTTTACAGGTTCCGTTAACCTGGGAAATCGACAGTCTTGATGCCGAACACCTGCTGATTGGAGAGGATGGCGCAACCCGGATAGAAATCAAGTGGACAGAGGCACCCAAACGGTTTACGCTTGAAAAATATTTAAAAAAATTCATTTCCCAATCCCAGAAAAAACTAAAGATTGGCATCCTTGAACAGCCCACACCTGAATTATTTTCCCACCCGGTAAAAGAGTTTGAGTTTTTCTTTTTTTCCTGGGAAAGTGCGTCTTCAAAAGGGCAGGGAACGCTCATCTTCTGTTCCCTCTGCAAACGACTGACACTGGTCCGTTTTTTTTCCGGGTCTGAAATTGGCATCAACTCTTTGTCCGCTATGATCTTGACCTCCTTTAGAGACCATCCCGTGGCCGGCCGGATACAGTGGCAGGTATTCGGTCTTGAGTTTTCATGCCCGGAATCTTTTAACCTGATGGAATACAGCTTTAAACCCGGATGCTATATCATTACCTTGAAACACAAAAGAAAAATCCTTACCATTTTCAGCTGGGGACCGGCCCTGTTTTTATTATCAAAGACGAGTCTGTCTGAATTTGCTTCCCAGCGCCTGCCCCGGCTGAAGGGGTTCGGCAAAACAGGAGTTTGCGCCCGGGGCAATACAATTGAATGGTCTTACCGGCATGGCCGGTTTAAAAATGCCGAGATACTGCCCTTCTTAAGCAGGTTTTCATTGTTTACTGTTTTCAGGATTACCCATGATCAACAGTCAAACAGAATTTTCGGCATCATGGTTGATTCTCCCGACAGATTTGAACATGATTTGCTAAAAGGGTCAATGATTGGTGATTGCTAAGAAAAAACCGGCCAAAGCCGATGCACTTTTGTGTATCCCTGAGAAGAACTCTTTTGTTGAAGAGGTCTTTTTGGATTCAGGAGATCTGATACTCTCCTACCCGTCAAGGTACAAGCCTTTTTTCGTCAAGATTCAACGAATGATGCAACAAAACCCTGAAAAAGTATTTCACCGAAAAATTCAATTGGACTGTCTGGGGAGAGATGTCTGGTCGATGCTGGATGGGAAAAAAAATGTTAAAGAAATTATCAAAAAATTTGCCGCCCTCCATACATTAAATTACAGAGAATCTGAAATTTCTGTTACACTTTTTTTAAGATCGTTGGGTGAAAAGGGATTGATCGGGATAAAAGAGCCGTAAGCTTAGATTTTTATCATGGCCGCTTCAAGATTTTTTTCAATATTCAGATAACCGTCAAAACCAGCGATATCAAATACCTCCCTGACATAATCCTGTAAATCACACAGCACGATATTTCCTTCCATGCGTTTCAGGTCCTTGGTTGTTTTCAGCATCACTCGTATCCCGGCACTGGAAATGTACTCCAGATTTTCCAGATTGAAAATCAATTTTCGCCGGCCGCTTTCAAGGGCTGCATATATCTTTGTTTCAAATTCCGGTGAGGTGTTGGAATCAAGACTGCCCTTAACGCTGAATACTTCCACCCCGTTATTATTTTCCTGGGTAATTTTCATGAACAATATCCTTTATAATGGTTATTTGGGTTTTTAGTCTGCTTCCAGGTGATCATCATTTGTTATCTTTTTTTTTAGAACCACGATATTTTTACCATTTTCACGAGAATACTTACACTCATCAATAAAATGTTTTACAAAATGAATCCCCAGGCCGCCAACACACCTTTTTTCAATGGCACATCTTGTATCCGGCATGCCCGCCGCTGTAATATCAAAGGGTTTTCCATCGTCTTCCATGCGAATCATCAAAGATGTCTCATCACAGGACAGGGAGATGTCAATCTCATGTTCCTTATCATCGTTGAATCCATGACACACCACATTGGTAAACAACTCTTCCAGAACCAGATCGATTTCTTTAAATTTCCGTTCGGTACAGTTAACGGCTGTGTGCAGCTTTAAAACCGCCTTTTTGATCTTTTCCAGATCTTTTAAACGGTTTTTCAATTTTATGGCTACCTTAACTTTTCCCATGTTATTATCGTAAAGACACTTGATTAACTTGTCAATCTCAATTCCATCTATACTCTCATCTCATCTATACCAGGCTGATGCCCAAAAGACTTTTCAGATCCTCCCTCTCTTTTGACTCAAATTCGAGGATACATTTTCTTTCAGCCTGCATAATTCTTTGCCCTATGGACCGTGCTATTTTAAACGATGTGTCGGGAAACTGGTCAACAACCTTTAGAAAAGCCTTCCGGGTCATAACGATACAGGTTGTCTCCTCTGTGGCAATGAGAGAAAACTGCTTTACCATAGGGGTCATGAGACCCAGTACGCCAAAATAACTTTCTGCACCATATTCCCGTATCACAACCTCGGTATCCCTTTTTTTTAACACCAGCTTTGCATTGCCGGCCAGCATATAGTAGGAACACCCGTCATCATCATCCTGTCGGAAGATATAGTCTCCGGCTTTATACACCAGCCGCTGACACAGGAATGAAAAAAGCTTCATGACCTCAATGGAGATCCCGGAGAAAAAATCGATCTGCCGGAAGGCATCCAGGTTTGCTACAAATTCGCTCTTTTCACCTGAATCACTTATGTTCATAGGCGAGTTCATAAAAATACCCCTTTTTTGCCATCAATTCATCATAGGTTCCCATTTCAACAATTTTGCCTGCTTTTAAAAAAGCAACCTTGTCATATTCTTTTACAATATCCAGCCTGTGCACAACGGCAATCAATGTACTTTTGCCTTTCCAGATCCGCGACAGCACATTCTGAATTCTTTTCTGGGATGTATTGTCCAGGGCAGAGGTTGCCTCATCCAGAATCATTATGGGCGGTGCTTTTAAAAAGGTCCTGGCAATCGCCAGTTTCTGCCGCTGCCCTCCGGAAAGCCTGTTTCCCTGAGTACCTACGACAAAATTCATACCAATCTCAATCATTCGTTCCAGAAAATCCTCACCAATGAGCAATGCGATCATGAATTGATTAATTTTTTCCTGGGTACCGGGATTGGTTGTCTTCAGGATGCCAAACAAGATATTATTAAAAATAGTCTGGGAATGAATATACTGGTCCTTCCTGAAAAATGCGACGGCAAGCGGATCATTCTGTTTGATTTTTTCCCGGAACATGTATCTTCCTTCAAGGATCAGGTTGATCATAAAGTCAGAGAGACCTGCAATTCTGTGTTTCCCCGGTGAAAACCTCAATGCCAGTGTCAGAAGATCAATGGTCTGTTGTTTACTGATCTGGTGGAGATTTTTATTTTTTATCTCCCTGACAAGCCTTTCATACATCTCAAACTCTTCAAGTTTAATGGGGCTCTGCTCAAAAAACAATTTATCATGGGCAATATTCTTCAGGATATCCACGGTCTGGTCAGCGATCTCTCTTCCAAGGGTTAACAGGGGCCGGGTAAGATCTGCATCATCCAGAAACTTTAGGAAAAACTCGCTTTCCACCAGGTTTGCACTTTTAAACTCCTCGGATACAGGCGTACCAAAGATGATATTGTCCCCAATGGTGGCTGAAGAAAGAAATTGTTTTTCATCAAAAAATTCAACCCATTCGCCAATGGAATCTCCAAACTCTTTCTGGAAATTTTCCCTCATTTTAATGATCACGGGGATAGACTCTTCTGCATTTTTTTCAATTATGGTGTTCAACCCGAACCTCAACACATCCACGAATAGTCCAGACTGTTGAAGCACCTGAACCAGGCCGTCCAGTTCCGGTGCGCAGTCCCCCCCAACCACACATTCCTCCCCATGAAGTGCAATATAAGAGTACATGAGGTTTTCTTTGATCGTGCCGTCAAATATAAACGGGGACTGGGATACCAGGCCCACGGTTTTGGTCATGTCTGCCTTGGTCAGATCTGAAATTTCAACATTTCCGATGGTTGCATGACCGGATGTATATTTATATAGCTGTGCCAGACAAAGGGCCAGCGAACTTTTCCCACTGCCTGAAAAGCCGACCAGGGCCAAATGCTCTCCCGGAGCGACAGTGAGACTGATATTGTCAAGCAGCTTAATCCCCTCCTCTGTTTCCAGGCCCATATTCTCTACATTGATGGACATATCCAGGTCATAAGTATCCCTGTCTTCAGGAACAAGTTCACTCTCGATTTCAACATCAAAAAAATTCATGGTTTTATAATAGTTAATGGATCCATCCTGATACACCTGGTAGAAATCAATCAGCTCCTTCCACGGATCATACAATTTCTCCTGGGCCGACAGGAAGGCAACCAGGGCACCCAATCCCAACTGCCCATTAATCGCCAGGTAACCGCCGATAATAAAGATCAAAAACGGTCCCATATTAATAAAAAGATTGCTCACCACCTTAATGGCAAACCGAAGGTTGCTCCATTTTATGCGAATTTCTTTTAAATAATTGACCATGGTATCAAATTTATTGTTTTCGATTTCAAAGGCACCATTGGCCTGAACTTCATGAATACCGGATACAGACTCGACAATTTTGGATGACAATACTCTGGAAGTGTCTACTCTGCGCTTATTGTCCCGGTTGACCTGTTTTTGCAGGACCGGAATAACATAGAGCATGATCGGGTATATGGAAAACGATACAATCCCCAGCATGGGGTTCAGGACAATCAGGTATCCGGCAAAGGCCATAAGGGTGACGATGTTGGTTAAAGGAACAGCGATTGCCATCCCCACAAAGTTGCCCGGGACAGTCAACTCATTGATTAAGGAATTGACCACCGTACCCGGCTGTACGGTTCTGAAAAAACACAGCGGCATAGTCAAAATATGGTGGTACAATTGTTTTCGCATGCTGGCCGTGGCCTGTTCACTGATCCGGGTCTGGATAACATTGATACTCATCTTGAGCAAAGATGCCAACACAACGGCTGCAAGATAAATTCCGCAATAAATAACCAAAAGATCCAATTTTCGCAGATTAATGGCTTCATTAACAATCCGTTTCTGCATTTCAAGGGGGACCACCCTTGCTGCCACCGTAACCAGGATAATGAGCACCAGCAAACTCTGAAGTTTTATATTCCCGTCAAAAATCCATGAAGTCAGTTTTTTTTTAACAACAGGTTTGTCTTCTATTTTCTCTTTTTTAAAACCCACTTTATTTTATTGAAACCTTTCTTCTCCGCATTGTATTCGCGCATGTGTCATCCGTTCATAAAAATTTAACAACCACGATAGTGATATCATCTTCAATGGGTATTGTTTCACGGAAATTGTCAAGATTTTCTATCATCTTTTTCTCAATAGTCTCAGCAGCCTGGTCTGCATTTTCTTTGATAATGTCTGTGATCCTTTTTTCACCGAACATCTGACCCTGTGGATTTCTTGATTCCTTCAACCCATCCGAAAAAATCATCAGAATATCCCCTTTGTCCCATCCTTGAATTTCATATTCATTAATCGGCATATTCACATCCACACCCAATGCCATCCCATCACCAAGCAGCCTGTGAAATTTACCGGTAGCCTGATGATAAAATACTGCTGGTTCATGCCCGGCACGGATCCATTTAATCCTCCTGTTTTCCAGATCAAGCTCCACAAAAAAAACAGTGGTAAACCGCCCCGACTCATAACTGTCTCTTGTCACCTGTTTGTTGACGGAACGGATCAGCGATACGGGACCTTTATAATTTTCGACACCATACCGGAAAAATGCACGGATGGTTGTCATGTGAAGCCCGGCCCCAATACCATGTCCTGCAGAGTCTGTCAGGGCAATACCGATTTTATTTTCAGAAAATTTAAAATAATCGAAATAGTCTCCCCCCACTTCTTCACAATATAAGCTTTGCCCGGAGATATCCATTCCTGGAAAATCCGGTGTATAGTTTGGTAACAGATTTGCCTGAACTTCTTTGGCAATATTCAGCCGAGTCAGTATCCTGATTCTATCCCGCAAGCCATGGATCATTTTATTGGTATTGGTTGCGATCACACCGAACTCATCATTGGTAGCCACCGGTACAAGTGTTGAAAGATCACCGTTGGTCACAGACTCCAATATACTGGTTTCAGTCTGAAACAGCAGTTTGAGATTTTTTGAATATGAGTATAGAATATTGATGACCAGAACTAAAAGGATGAGGATGACAAAGGAAATCTCTTTAAAAATCGTTCTCGTAGTCATTCCCATCATGATATTTATCTGGGATGAATCCATGCTGGCCAACCATGCCATATCTCTTCCAATAATCAGCATGATTATCAGCATAACCAGCAGACTGGTCACAAGCGCTACAATGAAAAATTTTCGGGTCAAGGGATAAAATTGTTTAGACACCATAGTGACATTTGAATCTGCCATGGCCATTTCAATAACCCGTCGTTCCTTTTCCAGGGACATGTCGATTGCAATGAAAAATCCAAATGACAAAAAACCGATAAAAAAGACAACGCCACTGACAAAGGGTACGGAAAATGAAAAAAAATTCAAAACAATAACAAGACAGCCAGCCAATAATATCAGCATATATTCAGTGAAAAACTGATGTTTTGCCTGATCAATCAACAAAGACCTGCTGACAATTTTTTTAAGTATAAACTGCCTGGCAATAAAAACAACACCAAGGCTCAAACTTGTATAAGCCCCCAGCATCCCGGGGGGCATTGCTTCAAGTAGGGGTCAGACCTCACCGCCATAGAAACTTAAAATCAGTGCCGCAAACATATAATGCAGAACAATTCTCATGAAGGATATTCCTCCTCTGTGACAAACATCAAGATAGCATAGGACAAAAATATTTTTATCATTCTTTGTTGAAACGATACCATTTCCATCTGTTTTAAACCAGAATTAAATGATTACCGGCATTTGAAGCAACTCCACTTTATAACATGCATTTCCAACCGCCTCAGGGTACTGGAAAAATAATCGACACCCCCTTTCGCCCAGACAAATGGGGGTGTTGTTAAAATTCAACCTGCCTGGAAACCGGCAAGTTTGTTCTTGACCTGATTTGAACAAGGTGATATAAATTCCGGGTTAATTTGGAGGAGTGACTGAGTGGCCGAAAGTGGCGGTCTTGAAAACCGTTGAGTCGCAAGGCTCCGTGGGTTCGAATCCTACCTCCTCCGCCACCAGACAAAAACGGAGAAATGGCCGAGTGGCTGAAGGCGCTCGCCTGCTAAGCGAGTAAGGGTGTTGTTATCCTTCGAGAGTTCGAATCTCTCTTTCTCCGCCACAAATAACAATCTTGGGCTTTGAATCAATCAGATTCAAAGCCCTTTTTTGTTTTCAGGGGAGTCAAAAACAGAGTCAATTTGCCCTTTTTCTTTGTAAGAGGGTTCCTCTTAGGGACAAAAACTCTCTATGCTGAAGGCGGAGTTTGGGTACCGGCCGAAATTGACTTCTCCATGGATTGCTGATCAGATTGCTGATTTACGCGCATTAATCCTTGACATAAAATTTAAGGGAGTTTATATCCTTCTAACAATTATCTTAAGGAGACTTTTTTATTTTTTTATAAAATTTTTATTTAAAATATGCATTTAAAACAAATACTTGAGAAACACAAGGCATCATTTATAAAACAATGGTTCCAGGCGACAATTGATACCTACCCGGCACAGAGCGCCAGAATACTGGGCAAAGATTCCAACCGGTTTGACAATCCTGTGGGGGCGGTTACCCACGAAACCATTGAAGACGTGTTCACCCTTATCCTGAAGGATTTCGACCCGGAAACCCTTGAAAAGACGCTTGATCCGATCATTCGTATCCGGGCAGTCCAGGCATTTTCCGCGTCTGAAGCCGTGAGTTTTGTCTTTGCCTTAAAACAGATCAATGAAACCCTCCTTGATGACGGCCTGGCAAGAGAATTTGACAGACTGGTGGATCAAATTGCCCTGGCGGCATTCAACAGGTTCATGAAATGTAGAGAAGAAATATTCCTTTTAAAGGCCGTTGAAAGCAAACGACGCATTCACAGGGCTTTTGAAAGGGCGGGTTTAGTAGCTGAGCTGACGGAAGAAGAGCTCGTCGGCTCAAAAAAATCTTAACCTGCACAACAAAATTTAGGTTTGTTGTGCATATAACAATGAGGTGGTTATAATATGAATCAAAAGTACTTGATCCCCCTGACAGCCGTTTTCCTGCTTTTTTTAGTGGCATACACAGGCGTTGAGGGAGCAGGGCTTCAGTGGTTCTTCGGAATTGTTTTTCCCTATGTAGCGATTATTGCCTTCCTTGCCGGGTTTGTAACCAAGGTTTTGGGATGGGCAGCCTCTGCTGTTCCGTTCAGGATTCCGACAACCTGCGGGCAACAGAAATCACTGCCATGGATTAAACAGAACACCATTGACAATCCTGATACTTCAACCGGTGTGTTTGTGCGCATGGTGCTTGAAATTTTTCTTTTCAGGTCCCTGTTTCGAAACACAAAAGCAGCATTCAACAGAAGTGCGTCCAACAGGCTTTCCTATTCCTGGGAAATCTTCCTGTGGCTGGGCGCCCTTGCCTTTCACTACTCCTTTCTCGTGGTTTTGTTAAGGCATTTTAGATTTTTTACCTCTCCGGTTCCCTCCTGCCTCAAGTTTCTGGAATACTTTGACGGCATTGTCCAGTTGGGACTTCCCGGAATCATGGTATCCGGTGTTGTACTGCTGGCGGCAACCCTGTTTCTGCTGGCAAGAAGAATATTTGATGCCAAGGTCACCTATATCTCCCAGGCAGCCGACTACTTTCCGTTGTTTCTGATCATCGGGATCGCAATCACGGGTATTTCCATGAGATATTTTACAAAGGTGGATATCATCGGCATCAAAACCCTGACCATGGGTCTGGCCACTTTCAGCCCGGCAATTCCCGAAGGAGTCGGCGGACTTTTCTACGGTCATCTCTTCCTGGTGAGTATCCTCTTTGCCTATTTCCCGGCCAGCAAGCTCATGCACATGGGCGGCATCTTTTTAAGCCCCACGAGAAATATGGCAAACAATACCCGTGCCAAAAGACATGTTAACCCCTGGAACTATGATGTGAAAACCCATACCTATGAAGAGTATGAGGACCACTTCAGAGAAAAAATGATCGACGCCGGCCTGCCGGTGGATAAGAAGGAGGTATAGATGTCTGACGAAATCAAACCCAATGAATTATTAGATAAAATAGACTTCAGCCCCCGGTCGGATAAGGGCCCGGGCAACTGGATGGATACGTCCGTCCAGATCAGGCCGGGAATGTACTGTTACGCGGCAAAGGCTGAAAGTGTGGAAACACTGAGCCTGCCCAATGCCAGGCCCTGGAATCCACTTGAGGACGACTGGAAGCTCCCGGACAACTGGCAGGAAATTATTCATCAGGGGTTAAAAGAACGCCTGGAAAAATTTCGGACATTCAAGGTATTCATGGACATCTGTGTGCGCTGCGGTGCCTGCGCAGACAAGTGTCACTTTTTCCTTGGAACCGGTGATCCCAAAAACATGCCGGTCTTAAGGGCCGAGCTCCTGAGATCCGTATACAGAAATGATTTTTCAACTGCGGCAAAGATCCTGGGGAAAATTCCCGGCGGCAAAGCTTTGGCAGGTTCCAGGCCCATGACCCTGGGGGTACTCAAGGAGTGGTGGTACTATTTCTTCCAGTGCACGGAATGCCGGCGCTGCTCCGTATTCTGCCCCTATGGGATCGACACGGCGGAAATCACCATCATGGCAAGGGAAATTTTCAACCTCCTGGGGTTGAACATTGACTGGATTGCCACCCCGGTTTCCAATTGTTTTCAAACCGGTAACCACCTGGGTATTCAGCCCCATGCCTTTAAGGACATGCTGGAATTTTTTGTGGAAGACATTGAAGATGTCACCGGCGTGGACTGCACCCCTCAGATGAATAAAAAAGGGGCGGACATCCTGTTCATCACCCCTTCCGGCGACGTGTTTGCCGATCCCGGGACTTACACCTGCCAGGGGTATCTCATCCTGTTCCAATACCTCAAAGAAAAATACGGACTGGATGTCACCTGGAGCACCTATGCCTCGGAAGGCGGGAACTTTGGGTTCTTCACCTCCCACGAAACCATGAAGCGGCTCAACGCCAAGATGTATGCCGAGGCCAAACGCCTGGGCGTCAAATGGATTCTGGGCGGTGAGTGCGGCCACATGTGGCGGGTGATCAATCAGTACATGGACACCATGAACGGCCCTGCCGACTTCCTGGAAGTACCGACAAACCCCATCACGGGCACGGTGTTTGAAAATGCCAGGTCCACAAAGATGGTACACATCACGGAATTTACCGCCGATTTGATCAAGCACGGAAAACTGGAACTGGACAAGAGCCGGAATTCAAACCGCATCCTGACCTTCCACGATTCCTGCAACCCGGCAAGGGGAATGGGGCTCCTGGATGAACCGCGGTACGTGATCCAAAGCTGCTGCGACCATTTTTATGAAATGCCCCCCAACACCATCCGGGAACTGACCTTCTGCTGCGGTTCAGGTGCAGGTTTGAATGCCGGAGAAAATATCGAGCTTCGAATGGCCGGCGGACTGCCAAGGGCCAATGCCGTAAAATATGTTCACGAGAAATTCGGTGTCAACAGCCTGGCAACCATCTGCGCCATTGACAGGGCAGCACTTCCCACCCTGTGCGAATACTGGGTACCGGAAGTGGATGTTATCGGGGTCCATGAACTGGTAGGAAATGCCCTGATCCTTCCGGGCGAAAAGAAGCGGACCGAAGATTTAAGGTTTGAACCCTTACCCGGCGTAGAGCCAGAGGAGGAGGAAGACGATGAATAAAAATTACATCATCACGGGACTGGTGATTTTCGTCCTGGCCGTGCTCTCACCGTTCTGGTTTAACATCATTACCACCACTGAAGCGGCACCTGAGCCAGAGCTGGTGGGCAAGGCAAAAACAGAAAAAAAATGTGTGCTGGACAAATACGACATGAGAGCCAATCACATGTCTCTTCTGGATGAATGGAGAGATTCAGTGGTCAGGGATGCCGACCGGATATACACGGCTGCCAATGGTCATTCGTTCAACATGAGCCTCTCCACGGGCGAGGACTCATGTATCGGATGCCATGAAGACAAGGCAAAATTCTGTGATTCCTGTCACACCTATGCGTCGGTTGATCCCTATTGCTGGGATTGTCACACAAACCCCAAGGAGATTGAATGATGAAAAAAAGCAGAAGAAGCTTTCTTAAAGTAGCAGGTATTGCTGCCATCGGGTTCAGTGCTTCTCCGGCAATTAACTTTGCTTCATCCGATTCTCATGGATCAGCCCGGGCAGTGAAAGGCAAAAATGAAGACGCACTCGCCGCCCACCGCTGGGGCATGGTCATTGATACCAACAAGATGACGGATGAAGTGGTTGAAGCAGCCATGGAGGCATGTCACAAAGCCCATAATGTCCCCAACTTCAACCATGAAGTGGATACGAAAAAATATCCCAACACCCGGCCGGTGAACCACAAACAGGATATCAAGTGGATCTGGGAAGAAGAGTTTCACAACTCTTTTCCAGACAAAGAAGATGAATTTTTAGCGGAAAAATTTCATCACCTGCCCTTTCTGGTGACCTGTAATCACTGCAAAAATGCCCCCTGTGTTCAGGCCTGCCCGACCCAGGCGACATTTAAAAGAGAAGACGGAATTGTCCTCATGGACTTTCATCGCTGTATCGGCTGCAGGTTCTGCATGGCTGCCTGTCCGTATGGTTCCAGAAGCTTTAACTTCAGGGACCCCAGACCCTTTATCGAAGAGACTGACCCTGACTTTCCCACCCGGAGCAAAGGGGTGGTGGAAAAGTGCAATCTGTGTGCCGAACGCTTGGCCAAAGGGCAACAGCCCCATTGTGTGGAAGCCTCTGAAGGCGCCATTGTGGTGGGAGATCTTGAAGATCCTGAGTCCGAAATTCGGGCCCTTTTAAACGAACATTATACCATCAGACGTAAACAGAGCCTCGGTACCGAGCCCTCGGTTTACTATATCATGTAAGGAGCGAGTATGCTTGAAATAGCTATTAAGGGAAGCAAAAATTATTGGTTATGGATAGTGTTTCTGCTCGCTGTAATGGGAGCAGGAGCCTATGTTTATGTCGACCAGTTCATGAACGGTCTGATGATCACCGGCATGAGCCGGGACGTATCCTGGGGGTTTTACATTGCCAACTTTACCTTTCTTGTGGGGGTTGCCGCAGGAGGGGTCATGGTGGTGATTCCCTATTATCTTCACAACTATGAAAAATTTCACCGGATTACCATTCTGGGTGAATTTCTGGCAGTGGCATCACTGATCATGTGCCTGCTGTTCATTGTCGTGGATTTAGGCCAGCCCACCCGGATGCTCAACGTATTATTGTACCCCACACCCCATTCCATGCTGTTCTATGACATGATCGTTCTCAACGGTTATCTGTTCTTGAACATTGTTGTGGGCTGGAAGGTGCTGGAAGCGGAAAGAAACCAGGTGGAACCCGAGTGGTGGACCAAACCTCTGGTGTATCTGTCCATTCCCTTTGCCATTGGTATCCATACGGTCACGGCCTATCTGTACTGCGGTCTTCCCGGTCGTGGATACTGGCTGACCGCCATCCTGGCCCCCCGGTTCCTGGCATCGGCCTTTGCCGCAGGACCCGCGTTTTTGATTATTTTATGTTATATCATCAAAAAGTTCACCAAGTTTGATCCAGGCTGGGATGCCATGCAGACCCTGTCCAAAATCGTCTGCTGGGCCATTATTGCCAATTTGTTTTTCTTTTTGTGTGAAGTTTTTGTGGTCTACTACTCCAATATTCCGGGCCATAAGGCGCATCTCCAGTATCTCTTGTTCGGATACCACGGATATAACGCCCTTGTCCCCTGGATGTGGACCGGCTTGATTTTGATGCTGACCGGAGCGATCTTTCTGATCATACCCCGGTTGCGAAACAATAAAACCCTGCTGCCCATCACCTGTGCCATGATCTTTATCGGCGCATGGATCGACAAGGGTCTGGGCATGATCTCGGGAGGGTTTGTACCCTCTCCCCTGCACCACGTGACCGAGTATGCCCCCACCGGACCTGAAATCGTGATTACCCTGGCCGTGTATGCCACGGGTTTCCTGGTGCTGACCATACTTTACAAACTGGCCACCCAGGTGAAAGAAGAGGTTCACGGCTAAGCAACCGGCAGGTTTAACTTAATTTGTCTTATATTCAGGGGAGTTTCAGCAATGAAACTCCCCTGTTCTTATTGGAAAGTCATGTGATATGAGTTTTGAGTGATAAATAGCCGGCATAGCGGTTCTCAAAACGCAGTTTTCTCATGATTTGTTGTGCCGCGTGGCATGGGACCCCTTTTTACATGAGACACAAGAAAATTTTGCATACGAAAACCCGGGAGGATCGTTTTTTTGAACGAAAAAAAAATGAATTCCTGGGTGCAGTTTATGAAAAAAATCTCCAGGCTGTCGAAAAAGCCCTCCTGGAAATTCTTGATCGTGCAGAATCCTTAACCCTAATTGGAGAAGGGATCAGTGAAAACAGCGAAAAATATTTACACCAGATCCGGGTAATTTGCAAAAAATTTGCCCCGCTGCTTACCATAAGTTCTGGTCATTTTTCTTCCCCGGCCTCTCATAGGGGTTCTTCCCGCGTCTCTTACCCGGCCCCAAGTAGGTTGATTCAGGCGCATACCCGGCTGACCGCCCTTATCTTAGGACGAATCAAACAGGCACCCCGAAACATTCGCCACATTGAATTTACAGATTGGAAATCAGGTCTTGGGTTGAACCCGGCCCAACAAGCACTGCTCTATAAAACCGCCATGACCTTTCAGCTCACCTCGGGGTGCAGCAACTATTGCCGGCGGTGCAACGAATGGGCCCTTCCCAGGGTGCGGGCCCACTTTTCCTCTGCTGCAATCCTGAAAATCCTCACGCAAATGGCTGAACAGCACACTCACGAGATCAGCCTTTATGGTGCTTCTGATCCCCTGGACTGGAACGAGGGAGACAAAAACCTGCTGGACATTCTGGACAAGATCAAAGATCTCCCCATCCAATGCAGCCTGCTGACAAAGGTTCCCAAAGGAAAAGAGTCCCTGTTAAAGGATCTTGTCCAAACCCAAGCCAACCTTTCCGTAAGCCTTACAACAAGAAATCGATCCCGGATACAGGCCCTTGAACAGGAGATGGGAATTCCCATTCCCCGTCAGCATGAACTGGACGAACTGCTCATTCCGGCCGGACTGGATGAAGACTTTTCAAGCATCAAGCCCTCCATCACCGACGGCTACGGCACGGAGATCACCCCGGACGGGGCCTGGATCATCATTCCCACATTTACCAGTGCCCTGCACCCCTTTGGCCATAAAAAGATCCCCGTCACTGACCAGACCTCTTTTTTCCCGGTAAGAAAAACAGGGAGAGAAGCCCTGCTCACGGATTATTTCAAACCCCTTGAAGGGTATGATCTGAACCACAATCAGGGGGAAACCCGGTGTTGGCCGTCCCTGCTGCTGGACGTCCAGGTTGAATCCATCCTGCTTGACAACGGGACCGACGAACTCACCCCGCCCGGGATGCGAAGCCTGAAAGAGTATCTGTCCATATTTGAGGAACCGGCCCGGATTCAAAGAAAAAAAAATATCCTTTCCGTGATTCGACGGTTAAAAAAAGAATTCCTCACCACCACCCGGTTTTCTGATTTGCCAATGCCAAAGCGTGCCAGGTACCAAAAAAAAATCGATGCTTATCTTAATCTGTGCAGGCCGGATGGGTGCCGTAAGGCAAAATTGCATGCAATCTCATTTTTCCTGGCATCTGTCAATCTGTATCAAAAGGAATATCTGCAGGAATCTCAAAAGAAAAATCAGACAACGCTTAAAATCATTCGATTTCTACTGAAAAACGAAATGCAGAACTATTTTGACATCCACGGGGACTTGCCCCATGAAATGTCCCTGGACATCGGCTTGAACAACCCAGACCTCGATTCCTTTGAACTTTTCAGGTTGGCTGTCTTTTGCCTTTTAACCCCTTTAAAAATCGATTTTGTTCAAAAGTTTTTATCCCAATATCCGGCAGCCTATGATCCCCGGGCAGATATCTTTGTACCAAAGCCTCATATAGCGACAGATCAAATTTTCAAAGATGTTTATCTTGACAATCGGGCAGGAGCAGTATAATATTACGAGTTTTTAAAATTGCGAAAGTATTGAAATGATAAGGAGAGTTTAAAATGTACGCAGTGATCAGAACCGGAGGAAAACAATACAAGGTTCATGAAGACCAGGTCCTGAAAATTGAGCGGCTGGAAGGCACCGAAGGGTCTCAAATTGAATTTGATGATGTCCTCATGACCTCGGATGGTGAAACCATCACCCTGGGAAGCCCCAAGGTTGAAGACGCAGCAGTCAAGGCACATATTCTTGAGCAGGGAAAAGGCAAAAAGGAATTGGTCTTCAAATACAGGCGCAGGACCGGCTTCAGAAAAATGAAGGGCCACCGCCAGCAGTATACTGAAATTAAAATTGATTCCATTGCCGTATAGATATTAAGGAGATTTTCAATGTCACATAAAAAAGCAGCAGGCAGCACCAAGAACGGTCGCGACTCCAATGCCCAGCGACGGGGCGTTAAAAAATTCGGTGGAGAAAGCGTTCTTGCCGGAAATATTATCGTCAGACAGGTTGGAACCAAAATCCATCCCGGCAACAATGTGGGCATGGGCAAGGACTATACCCTTTTTGCCACCATTGACGGTGTTGTGACCTTTGAGAGAAAAGGCCGCGACAGAAAAAAAGTCAGCGTCTATGCAGCGTGAAATTTGTAGATGAAGCAATTATCATTGTCAGGTCAGGTGACGGCGGCCGCGGATGCACCAGCTTCCGGCGGGAGCGTTACATTGAACGGGGCGGACCTGACGGTGGAGACGGCGGTGACGGCGGCGATGTTATACTGAAGATTGCTCCGGACAAACGGACACTCTTTGATTTTCGCCGCCAGAAACTCCTCAAGGCCAGAAACGGTCAGCCCGGCCAGGGCAGGCAGAAACACGGTAAAAACGGTTCCCACTGCATCCTCTCCCTTCCCCCGGGAACCATTGTCAGTCATGCCGATACCAATGAAATCATCGTTGATCTCACCCATACCCAGGACGAAATCATCATTGCCCACGGCGGCATGGGCGGTCGGGGCAACAAACGGTTTGCCACATCAACCAACCGGGCTCCCAGATACTCCCAACCCGGTATTCCAGGGATTGAACTCAAACTCAAACTGGAACTGAAACTCCTGGCCGATGTGGGGCTTGTGGGGCTGCCCAACGCAGGCAAATCAACCCTTATCACCAGTATATCCTCTGCCCGTCCGAAAATTGCCGATTACCCGTTTACTACTCTGACCCCGATTCTTGGAATGGTGGAGCCCCCCTTTGGAGAACCCTTTGCCGTGGCAGACATCCCGGGTCTCATTGAAGGTGCCCACGAAGGAACCGGGCTGGGCATCAGTTTTTTAAAGCATATTGAGAGAACCGGTATCCTGGTCCATCTCATTGATGCCGACAAGATAGACACTGATTCCCCCCTGGACGGGTTCAACCTGATCAACAATGAGCTGGCAAAGTACAGCAAGGCCCTGGCAGAAAAACTGCAGGTGGTTGTGCTCAACAAAATGGATCTGCCCGGCACAACGGAAAAAGCGACGGCATTTAAACGGGCCGCAGACAAGATCCAGGTATTGACCCTGTCCGCAGCAACCGGGAAAGGGGTGAAAGAACTGGTTCAACTTCTATCTTCCAGACTTACCAAGAGTTAAAAAATGAGGATTGGACTTTTTGGCGGAACATTCAATCCGTTTCACAACGGTCACATCACCATCATTGAGCATGTCAGGAACGCCTGCCGACTGGACAGGGTTTATTTTATCCCCTCTGCCACACCGCCCCACAAGCCCGACACCAACCTGGCCCCTGCCGACGAAAGATTCATGATGGTAAAACAAAGCCTCAAGGGGTGCAAAGGCTTTCTGGTGTCTGACAAAGAGCTGGTTCGGCAGGGACCTTCCTTTACCATTGACACCATCAACGAATTCAAACAGGAGCACAACCCTCAAACCCGCTTTTATTTTATTATGGGATCCGATGCTTTTTTAGATATCAACACCTGGAAAAACAAGGATGAATTATTTAAAGCCGTTCCCATGATCATCATGCTGCGGAAGGGGTCCCAGAACAATATGGCCTCTTTTATTGACGAAAACATATCAAAAGGGTACACCTTTGATGAGCAGGACCATAGATTTGTTCACGTGGCAAAACAGGAAATCCGGATCTGCAGGGTACCCATCGTTGATATTTCCTCCACCATGATCCGGGAACGGGTAAAAAATAATGCACCCATCTCCGGCCTTGTGCCGAAGATTGTGGAACAAACCATACAGACAAAGGAATTGTATAGATGACCTTTTCACAAACACCGACCCATGACCTGAAAAAATATCTGGCTCCCGCCTTTGAAAGAAAGGCGATCTCCGTCAGCGCCATTGACGTCAAACGACTCACTTCCTATACCGATACCCTTATTATCATCGAGGCAAGTTCGTCGCGCCAGGTCACCGCCATTGCCGAACATGTGATCAAATCCCTGAAGGCGTTAAAGATACAAGCGTTAGGTCTTGAAGGGGTTAAAGAGGGGGAGTGGGCCCTGCTGGATTACGGGGACGTCATCATTCATGTGTTTGAATCCAAAACAAAAGCGTTTTACGACCTTGAAGGGCTCTGGGCCGATGCCAGAAGAATTGACCTTTCCGGGTTTGAACGACCCGGCACAGGAGACTAAAAAAATGGGCAAAAATACACATCCGGTCAATATCCTCATGATCCTTGACGGCTGGGGAATCCGGGAGGAGAAAGAAGGCAATGCCTTTGCCCTGGCCAACACCCCGTTTATAGATTCCCTGATAAAGGATTTTCCATCGTGCAAACTGGTGTGCTCTGGACGGGCCGTGGGACTTCCCAGTGGCACCATGGGCAATTCAGAAGTGGGACACATGAATATTGGGGCGGGTCGATGCGTCATGCAGACCTTTGTCAGGATCGATACGGCCATTGAAGATCTTTCTTTTTTTAAAAATCCTGCCTTTTCAGACATCATGGCACAGGTTTCACAAGAGGGTCAAAGTCTGCATCTCATGGGACTGCTCTCGGACGGCGGGGTTCACAGCCATATCTCCCACCTCTTTGCCCTGATCGACATGGCAAGGCAAGAGGGGGTGAAACATCTCTTCGTCCATGCCATACTTGACGGCCGGGACACCTCCCCCTTCAGCGGTATCACCTATATGCAGCAGCTCCGGGACCATCTGAATCTCCATGGATACGGGCAAGTGGCCACCATTGTGGGCCGCTACTGGGCCATGGACAGAGATACCCGGTGGGACCGGGTTGAACGGGCCTACGATTTGTTCACAAGCCACACGGGCAAGGGTTTCGATGACCCGGTAAACGCCATTCAAAACGCCTATGATTCCGGCACCACGGATGAGTTTGTAGAGCCGATTTTTATCACTACCCGGCCTGGCGGTTCTCGCCCAAATGGGACGATACCAGATGAAACCATACCGGACGGGAGAATCGCGGGTGGAGACGGGGTCATCTTTTTTAATTTCAGGGCAGACCGGGCAAAAGAGATCACCCGGGCCCTTACGGAAAAAAATTTTACCCAGTTTACTCGGAAAAAGCAGGTACGCCCGGCAGGCTTTGTGTGCATGTCCCAGTACGATGAAAGTTTTGATCTGCCCGTGGCATTTACGCCCCAGCATCTGGAAAACATACTGGGGCAAGTCTTGAGTAAACACAATATTCCCCAGCTTCGCATCGCTGAAACTGAAAAATACGCCCATGTCACCTATTTCTTTAACGGCGGAGATGAACAGGTCTTTGAGGGAGAAGAAAGAATATTGATTCCCTCGCCACGGGATGTGGCCACCTACGATGAAAAACCTGAGATGAGTGCCTTTGAAGTGGCCGACACGGCCTGTGAGAAAATCAGGTCCGGGCAGTTCGGCTTTGTCCTGCTCAACTTTGCCAACATGGACATGGTGGGTCACACAGGGATTTTACCGGCCGCCGTCACGGCCTGTGAAACCGTTGACGCGTGCGTGCAAAGAGTGGTTACGGCCATATGGGAGACCGGGGGGACGGCACTGGTCACGGCGGATCACGGGAATTCGGAGCAGATGATCGCCGATGACGGTTCCGTGCATACGGCCCATACCCTGAACCCGGTGAGGCTGATACTGGCCGGCAACAGCTTCAGAAAGGCGACGATCAAAGACGGGATACTCGGCGACATTGCCCCCACGATTCTCAAAATCATGAAAATCGAGCAACCCATTGAAATGACGGGAACATCCTTAATATGAACACGGCATATATTATCACTGACTATATCACGGGAAAGGCGGTCCGGAATGCCGGGCCCGAGGCTGTCCGCCAGCAGATTGAAAAATTTCTGATCACTGAAAAGGGATATGAACCACAGGATATCCGGGTGGACCAGGAAATCATTGTCAAGTTCAAGGGAGAGGACTATGTCTCAGCCATTGATCTGATTGTCTCGTGCAAAGGAAAGCCACTCATGGCCATCACCTGTGTGGCCGGGTCCATCGGGTCCTATGAGAGAGAAATCCTTGCCGGGGCCCGCCTGGTGTATGCGAATCAGATCCCCTTTGCCGTTTCAACCGATGCAAAGGATGCCGTGATCATGGATACGCTTTCCGGGAAACGGGTTGGACAGGGACTTGATGCCCTTCCTTCACGAAAAAACGCCGAAAAAAAAATACACTCACTGCAGTATATCCCCTTTGATGAAAATAGAAAGGAGCGGGAAATGATCATTTACCGCTCCTTTAATATGGAAAAAATCAATACCTGAGAATATCAGGCCCTGGACACCTCTCGGTTGCAGTGTTTACAAACTTTGGCCCGTTGCTTGATGATTTCGGCACAATAGGGGCATTCCCGTGTATAGTGCCGGGCGTGGAGCTGTTCAATGGCCTTTTGTACCCCTGCCTGGAGAACCGGTGTGGGAAACTTATGGTTAATCAGGTGTTCGGTGGCCTCTGCCCCCCCGAGTTCACCCACCATCTCTGCCGCCTTGAGCCGGGCCTTGTTAGGTATCTTGGGATCAATGCAGATCTTTAAAATCTCATCCCAGTCCTTTGTGATATAATAATCGGTGAGGATGGAAAAAGTCTGTTTTAACAACTCTTTCTGGGCCTCCTGGCGGATCAGAGTTTCATCGTCCAATTTTCCACCCTGGGCACCCATGGGGCTGAATACGGGCATGTATTCAAAGTTCGTCCGGCCGGGTTCGACATAACACCGGTAGGATGACCGCATCTCCATGGTCTCCTGGAGGTGCTTCCATCCGCCTTTGTAACTTTTGCACTCATCATTAAAACAGACAAACAGATAGGGGGTTCCCCAGCCCAGTCCGTCACTGAAATTAACCGGAGGCACCTCCCATAAGGTCATTTCCATGTCACAATCCGGACAACGGGGTTTGTCCATTTTCAAATATTTTTCAAGCAGTTCATCTTTTGTCTCAAACGCCATATTATCAATCTCCTGTAAAATCAGTCATATTCAGGCGTAAAAAATAAGCATGCAGTTTGATCTTGTCAAACTGCATGCTTTAGGACCGCAAAGTCTGTGCAAAGTCTACTCAATCACGGCAAGGACATCCCCCTTGGCAACGGAATCCCCACTGCTGAAGTTGATTTTTTTCACCACACCCCCGGCAGGGGCGGGCAGGGCATTTTCCATTTTCATGGCCTCGATCACCACAATGGTTTCACCCTCCTTCACCGTATCCCCCACCTTTTTTTCATATTTGATCACCATGCCGGGCATGGGTGCCAGAACACGTGTCCCGGCCGACTCCGCAGGGGCCGGTGCTGCTTCGGGTTTTGGGGCCGGTTTTGGAGCCGGGGCAGCCTTGGGTACGGCTTTCGGGGCTTCCGGCACAGGGGCTGCCACGGCTGGTGCAGCCGGTGGCGGGGATGCAGCTGGAACGGCATAGGTAATCACGGGTCCGCCGCCCACTTCATCCACTCCGACTTCAAAGTATTCATCCTCGATAAACACGTTAAAGGTCCGGGCATTTTCACTCTTGAGCGGGGCACAGTCCAGACAGGTTTTTTCAATGAGCTCACCCCGTTTGGCCTTTTCAATCATCTCTTTCTGCTTCTGAACATCGGCAAGGGTGATGGGTTTAACGCTGTCAGGCACTCGTTCCTTACCATATTTCTGCATGAGGTATTTCTTGCCGGTAACCGGGAACAGGGCGTAGATGATCAAATCTTCCTCATCCATGGCCAGGCTTCCAATGGCCTCCTTTGCCTTGGCAAGCTCAGGCTCAAGCACCTCTGCCGGGCGGCAGGTGATGGGGGATTCCCCCCGTTCATATCCCTTGAGCGCCTTTTTCTGAACTTCCGGGTCAATGGGAACACTGGTCTTGCCGTAAAGTCCGTAGCACAGATCCTTTACCTGGGCCGTGACCATTTTATAGCGTTCTTCCGGGGTATCAAACAGCACATTGTTGACGGTCTGGATACCCACAATCTGGCTGGTGGGGGTGACTAGGGGGACCTGGCCCAATTCTTTTCTCACCCGGGGCAGTTGCCGGTACACTTCATCGATCTTGTCCAGGGCATCCATTTCCCTCAACTGATTCACCAGGTTGGAGAGCATGCCCCCGGGAGTCTGGTGAAGCAGGACATTGATGTCGATCACAGATACCTTTGTATCATCCAGCAAATGCTTGTACTTGGGCAGGACATCCCTTTCCAGGATTTCATTGATATCGGCCAGGGCCTTGATGTCGAACCCGGTATCCCGGTTGGTTCCCAGAAGCGACATGACAAAGGGTTCCAGCGCGGCATGGGAGGTTCGATAGGCATAGGGGGTCAGGCAGGTGTCAATGATGTCCACTCCAGCCTCAATGGCCTTGAAGTGGGTCATGGGAGACATGCCCGAGGTAAAATGACTGTGAAGGTGGATCAGGGGTTTGACGTTGGCCTTCAGGGCCTTGACCAGGTCATAGGCGTCATAGGGGGCCATGAGCCCGGCCATGTCCTTGACGCAGATACTGTCCGCACCCATGGCTTCAAGATCTTTGGCCTTCTGGATATAATAGTCAAGGTTATATACCTCTCCACCCAGCCTGGCCTCGGTGAGGGTATAACAGATGCAGCCCTGGAAATGGGCCCCGCACTCCTTGATCACCGGCACAACGGTTTCAAAGTTGCGGTAATCATTTAAGGCGTCAAAGGTCCTGAAGATATCCATGCCGTTGTCTGCCGTCTTTTTCACAAACAGCTTTGCCACGTCATCGGCATAGTTTCGATACCCCACCAGGTTCTGGCCCCTGAGCAGCATGGAGAACTTGGTCTTTTTAAAGTACCGTTTCAAGGTCCGAAGTCTTTCCCAGGGATCCTCCCCCAGGAAACGGTGCATGGTATCAAAGGTTGCGCCCCCCCATACCTCGGCAGCCCAGAATCCGATTTCATCCATCTGTTCTGCTACAGGGATCATGTCCTCGGTTCTTCCCCTGGTGGCAAACAGGGACTGATGGCCGTCACGCAGGGAGATATCCTCAATCAGAAGCGGATTCTCCGCCTTGGGCCTGTCTTTGTCATAATTCATTTCACCCATCTTCACTCTAGTGTGATCACTCATTAACTTTCTCCTGAATAGTTTATTTTGTCGTCTAAATCCTTTGAATTTATTTAAACATCCGTAGCTGCATCATTGAATTGGCCTGCATATGGGCCTGTCGTCCCGATATCCCCCAGATATTGCCGGGAAGAAAAACCGGATGGTTCACGGAGGCTGAAACAGGCTCCTCAACAGGTTCGGTTTCCTGGAAAGCAGCGGCTGCAGCCGCCTCTTCAGCACTCTTCATGTAGGTAAACACGGCAGCCGAAATGGCGGCAAGTTTTTTCTTATCCATTTTTATCCCTTTTTCCATAGTCATCCCTATCTCTATCCTTAACCCTTTTTCTATACCGGTATATTTCCATGTTTCTTGGCCGGTCTTAACTCCCTCTTTGTTGCCAGGGCTTCCAGGGCATCGATGAGTCGGGGCCGGGTTTCGCTCGGCTGAATCACCGCATCCACATACCCCCTGGCAGCAGCGCAATAGGGGTTGGAAAATTTTTCATTGTACTGGTCTATCTTTTCTTTGCGCATTGCCACAGGATCATCTGCCCCCTTGATCTCCCGGGCATGGATGATATTGGCGGCCCCTTCAGCCCCCATGACGGCAATCTGGGCCGTGGGCCAGGCAAAGGCCATGTCCGCACCCAGGTGTTTTGAACACATGGCCAGGTAGGACCCGCCGTAATCTTTCCGGGTAATCAACAGCAGTTTGGGTACGGTGGACTCGGAGTAACACCAGAGCAGCTTGGCCCCGTGCCGGATGATGCCGCCCCACTCCTGATTGCTGCCGGGCAGATAACCCGGGACATCTGCAATGGTGAGCATGGGGATATTAAAGGCATCGCAGAACCGTATAAACCGGGTGGCCTTGTCCGAGGCATCAATATCCAGGCACCCGGCAAGGTTGTTGGGCTGGTTGGCGATTATTCCAATGGGTCTTCCGTTGAGCCGGGCAAAACAGATGACGATATTTTTGGCAAAGTACTGGTGGGGTTCAAAAAACTTTCCATCATCCATAATGGATTTGATGACATCCTTGATGTCATAGGCCCGGTTGGGGTTGTCCGGTATGAGGGTATCCAGTGAGGCATCCATGCGGCCGGGATCATCCGTGGGCGGGACAAAGGGGGGATCTTCCATGTTGTTGGACGGCAGATAGGACAGAAGGGTCCTGATCTGGAGGACGGCATCTTCATCTGAATCACAGGCAAACTGGGCTACCCCGGATTTCTCGTTGTGGGCCATGGCCCCGCCCAGTTCTTCAAAGGTGATCTCTTCCCCTGTCACCGCCTTGATCACATTGGGTCCGGTGATGAACATGTACGAGGATTCCTTGACCATGAAGATAAAATCCGTCATGGCCGGAGAATACACGGCCCCACCGGCCGTGGGTCCCATGATGGCTGAAATCTGGGGGATCACCCCTGAAGCCGCAGAATTGCGAAAAAATATTTCACCGTATCCGGAGAGGGCATCGATTCCCTCCTGGATTCTTGCCCCGCCTGAATCATTCATTCCAATGATGGGCGTTCCCGACTTTAAGGCCATGTCCATGACCTTGCAGATTTTTTTGGCCTGCATTTCCCCGAGAGACCCTGCCCTTGCCGTAAAGTCCTGGGCATAGGCAAACACGATCCTGCCGTCCACCCGGCCGTGCCCGGTGACCACGCCGTCTGCCGGAATAGCCACATCCTCCATGCCAAAGTTGGTACATCTGTGGGTGACAAACATGTCCAGTTCCCTGAAACTTCCCTTGTCAAAAAGGAGATCCAGCCTCTCCCTGGCATTGAGCTTTCCTTTTTCTCTTCGCTTTTCAAGGGCTTTTTTGCCCCCCATTCCCAATATTTCCTGCTCTTTTTGTTTCAGTTCCTGAATCTTGTCAGATGTCACTCCCATAATACAAACCCTTCCTTATTATTTATCCATATGTTGAATTATTTACAATTATATTAACCTGGTTATCTATACAGTGAGCCACTCACCCATATAGTGAAACGATTACCCATTATAGTTCATCACTCAACCGGAAACGCCAGGCACAAAACCACTTGTCCGGATGATCATCCGGCGGGCATCCGATACATTCGGTGGTGATTCTTTTGTCCACGGCACTTGCAAAATAAGCATATTCAACCAGCCCGGCAGACTTGCAGGGATAGTCATCCAGATTTTTTCTCTTCCGTGCCGACTGGACCCGGCAGTCATTCATTTGAAATACAAAACTTTTTGGGCCTTCGTCAACAATAGATTGTTTATTAATAAAGGAATACATCCTGAAACCCAGGGCCTGTTTCAATCCTTCAAGCCCGCAATCATCACCCAGGTTTAAGAGTTTTTTGATGGTAAAGGCCTCATAGGGCGAAAACTGGGCCCAGCAGGAATCATTACACCGTTTGGCATCATTCATCCCCTGAACAAATTCAATTGCCTGGAACCATACCCCGTCGGTTACCAGCCAGTTCTTTGCCGCTGTCTGGATAAGGGCATCCATGTTTTCGGCACTCATTTCAACCAAATCTTTGGGCAAACGGTCTTCCATGGGAAACCCCATGATATCCGAACATCTTTTGAGTCCAATGGACACGCTTTTTTTTGTTGCCGTTTCAAGTGCTGCCAGGGCCTTTTCCATGCCCATCTGGTGCCTGACCTCGGTAAACCATAGCCCGTGGTGAACCACCATTCGGGTGATCATGTCAACCAATAGTCTCGCCTTAAAGGATTTATCAGGGTTTAAACGGGCATTGATTTCATCTGTCATAGAATGATTCCTTTTTGAATAATTTTAATATCTTATCTAATAAAGTGTTTTGGCAACTGTATTTCAGGAGGATTTTATTGTCAATATCTGATTGAAATACAGATGGATTCTACCCACCCAAATCCACGGTCTAATTTGTCTTTCCACCAGCAACAGGCATTTTGAATCTTTCTCCAACCGGATTATCACCTTCCTTACCGGGGCAGATGTCCTCCGTCACCCCACGGATAACGAGCCGGGTTTTTGATGTTGATTTCAGGCGAAATAGAGGTTAGGATTAAGGTGATTTTGACTCTATAAGATGCACCTAAATCAAAACTGAAGGCCAAAGAATGGAATCTGAGTACCAGCATAAATTACTGGTTGTTGACAGGACCGGCGATATCGGAAAGGCCATTGATCCGCTCCCGGAAATGGAGAAAATCAAACGTGTCGTTATCGCCGATGGTGAAGCTGCGCTGGAAAAACTTGCGACCGACAAAAGGCCTTTTTCTTTGATTCTTGCCGATCAGGACATAAACGGTATGACCGGAATCGAGTTTTTCGAACAGGCAAAAGAACTTGCCCCATTCACCCCCCGATTTCTTACGGCAGCAGATTCAGATATGACACGTATCATTCAGGCGGTCAACAAGGGGGCCATCCAGCACTATATCGTCAAACCATGGCATATTAATGATATCCTTACATCCATTGTGGGGGGAATCCAGCAATTCGAACGCTTCCTGGAAAATGAACGTCTGTTGACCCTGGCAAAACAACAAAACACAAAATTATATGACCTGAATTGCGAACTCATGGAGGCGACAAAGACCCATAACACGGTCATCCGTGAGCTTGACCGCGATATTGAAGCCATCCAGACCCGGATAAAGGCCCTTTCCCAACAAACACCCCTCACTCCTGGTGATCTTTCCAAAG
This sequence comes from uncultured Desulfobacula sp., assembly GCA_963674905.2. Lineage (GTDB taxonomy): Bacteria > Desulfobacterota > Desulfobacteria > Desulfobacterales > Desulfobacteraceae > Desulfobacula. Next base: position 337,206 of record CAXXXR010000002.1, read on the forward strand.
AAATTGTCAAGGAGGTCAGCCAAGGTGAGGATATCAGCAAGGAAAAACTTGACGCTTTTTTCTCGGGAACGATCCAAAAAATGTACGCTCAGTTCAATGAACTGGCCCAGCGAAGCGGATTTGAGATGCCCGGCATGGATGGTGGCCCCCAATGATAGAAAAAAAAAGACCCCGGGTAATCATTCTTGAAAGCGACGAAGTTATCCAAAAACATGTGGAATCCATCCTGGTCAAGCAGGGGTGGGCCGTGACCTGTGAACAGGTATCCAAGGATGCACTGAACACCCTGGAACGGGAAAAGAAACAGCCGTTTGCCCTGTTTATCAGCAATTTCAAGCTGCCGAAAATGGAAGGGGACGATATTCTGCAACGGGTAAAGTCCATTTCCCCCTTAACCCAGAGAATGCTGATGGTGCCGGCGGACAAACCCGACACCCTGATCAAAGCCATCAACAAAGCCGAAATCAATGCCTGCATTATTTCACCCTTTAATGACGAAGACCTGATTTATCTTTCCCGGGACTGTTTTAAACAATTCAAGCACGCCATAAAAACACACCGCCTCAAACGGGTGACCCGTCATCAGAACAAGCAGATGTTTAAAATCGCCCAAAAACTCAAGAAAAAAGACGACGCATACCGGCATATTATTGACACCAAAAAAGCCCAAAAATTAAAGTTAAAATCAACCCTGAGAACCATTGAAACCAAAGAAGAACTGGGCACAAACATAACACTTCCACACCTGGTGGAACATCGAGAGATTCCCCCCACTCAAGAGGCATTCAATCAGGAATTTCTTGTTGTCTGTGAGGCGGTAAAAAACCTGCTCAACCAGGTGACGGACCCTCATGGTCTGCCCCCCATTGTCCTTGATCTCGACAAAATCCTGAAACAGAATACCCTTGCAGCGGATACTTCCGAGGAAAACAAATTTAATCCTCCTGTGTCTGACAAGGACACACCTGGATTTACGCAAAATCCTTCCACGGACGGGCCTGCCCAAACCAGCCTCATGGACAAAATCATTAAGGCCGCATTTTCGTCTTTGATCGACACTGACATTAAACCTGTTTCCCCCCAGCCCGGGATGGACCACATAACGCCCAGCTCAAGCGACAATTGGCTTGAACAATACTTTGACCTGTCCATTTCCCAGGATGAGACAAAGGCTGTTATCCGGAAAATAAAAGATTTTGAGGGGACCGATCCCCGGCCTGATCTTGCCAATCTCCTGGACCTGCTCCGGCAGCGAGATATTTCCTACGGCATTCTTGAGGATGAAGCCATTGAAGTCTGGATCAGGAAATCATTCGCCGACCAAATCGTGATTGCCCAGGGAGAAGAACCGATTTTCGGACATGACGGACACATAAAATTTCATTTTCAAACCGATTTCTCCAACCCGGGGAAAATTAATGAAGACGGGAGCATTGATTTTAGGGACAGGGGGGACATCCCCCATGTGGGCACGGGCGACCTACTGGCCCAAAAGACACTGCCCGAAGAGGGCAAACCCGGAATCAGCGTTTTTGGTACCCCCATCCCGATCAATGAAGTGATTGACCCTGTTTTCACAGCCGGCTCCGGCACTGAATTGTCCGAAGACGGGCTTGAAATCCATGCGGCCATTGCCGGCCAGCCCCATTGTGATGCCCTGGGAACCCTTTCGGTTAACCCGGAACTGGTGATCCCGGGCGATGTTGACTTTGAAACCGGCAATATCGCCTTTAAAGGCAATATTGTTGTCAAGGGAATGGTCAAGGAAGGATTTTGTGTAAAGGGCATGAACCTGACGGCCCAGGAGATAGAAGGCGGAACCATTGACCTGACCGGGGATTTGAATGTCTCGGCAGGCATTACAGACTCCAAGATTTCCATCCAGGGCAATATTGTTGCAAAATTCATCAACCATTCACAGATCATGGGATTCGGCAATCTGACCATATCAAAAGAGATCATTGATTCAAAAATTACATTGAGCGGGGCCTGCCTGAATTCAAGCGGCCATATAATTTCGTCGCAAATTTCTGCCAAACTGGGGGTTGAGGCCGGTAAAGTCGGTACCTCGGCCTCAACACCCACTAAACTCATCGTTGGTGTTGATGAACATCTGGAAATTCTCTTAAAACAAATTGATGAGGCCCTGGAAACCTCTGTGACCAAATCCAATGGTTTAAAGGATGAAATCAAACGACTTGAAGATGAGGACCAGGTCCTTTACCAAAAGATCTCTGAAAAAGCCTATATCCAGGATCGTTCCCAGATCAAAATTAAAGAGTTGAAAAAATCTCTGCCTGGACTTGAAGCATCAAAGGATATGGCAAAACTTTCCCACACATCAAAAAAGATCAAACAACTGGTTGAACAAGATAAAAACGCGGAATCAGAATTAAACGTTATTTTCGAAGACCAGGATCGTATTGCACGACAGATTGATCTGTTGAAAGAACAGATCGACCGGCTGGAAGGGAAGAACAAGGACCTTGTGGTTGAAAAAAAGGCATTAAAGGCATTTTCCCATAAAAACACGGCCCGGCCGATTGTCACGGTGGCAAACACCATCACCCAGGATTCCATCATAAAAGGGCCCCACGACTCCCTTATCCTGAAACAAGATACCTCCCGGTGTAAAATCCAGGAAATTGCCGGGCAGGAAGGCAGTCTTCAGTTCTTTGAAATGATGATCTCAGATCTGTAGGTCTACACCCCGGCACCCAGGTCAAGATAATATTCCCCCTCTTCTTTTCTGCCCCGCTTAACGCATCCGTTTCCATAGATAGTGCATTTTTTTTTCAACACTTGTTGAGCTTTTTGCGCCTGATCCTGTGTCAGGGTGTCTGAATGTATCAGGGCGGATAAAGATTGAATCCTGAACTTATCCTGGGAATGGAGGCTGGAAAGCTGATCTTTGTGCCCTCCCCTTTTAATGGTATAGGGTCGGTCAATGAGAAAAACAGGCAGGGTTGAACTGACCCTGAGCCAGAGGTCATAATCTTCACACACCGTAAATTCTTCATTAAAATATCCTTTGATGTCAAACAATTCCCGCCTCATCATGACGGCTGACGGGCTTACCAGACACAGGTTCAGTGAGGGCTCAAATATCATTCCCGACGGTTTTTTGTGTTTGATTTTCGGATTCACCCGTTTTTCGTTCCTGATCCAGATTTCTTCGGTCTGGCAGATCATGGCCCTGGGATTGTCCCGGAAAAACGCCGCCTGGCAGGATATCTTCCGCTTATCCCAGGTATCATCTGAATCCAGGAGGGCAATAAAATCTCCCCTGCTCGCTCGTATCCCAAGGTTTCTGGCAGCGCTGACCCCCTGGTTGTCCTGGCTTAAAATGATAATTTTATCCGCGTATGCTTCCAAAAGTTCCCGGGTATGATCGGTTGAGCCGTCATCCACCACGATCAGTTCAATATTAGGATAGTCCTGACCCAGAACGGAATCCACGGCATCCCGGAGGGCCCATGCCCGGTTGAATGTGGGCAGGACCACACTCACCGTTTCCCGGGGCAGTGGTTTAAAGTTTTTTAAGGCATTCATCCGATTTCCGGCTCTATTGATTTTATGTAAAGTTTTTCATACAATAGTGGTGGATTGTCCCGGCGTCAATTATTTTCCTTGCATTTTTAAATGAAATAAAAAACAATGGTCAAGATCCATTTAAATAGCGGTTATCCTTGACAATCAATTTTAAATCACTTAATGAAGGGCCTTAATTTACAGATAGTTATTATCTATATTAAGAGGATATTATGGGAAAAGGCAAGACCATCAAACATTTGATAGACCAGGAGTGGTGTAAGGGGTGCGGCATCTGCATTCATTTTTGTCCCAAAAACGTTCTTGAAGAGGATACGGACGGAAAAGCATACGCAGCAAGACCTGAAGACTGTATTGCATGCAGGCTGTGCGAACTTCGATGCCCTGATTTAGCCATACAGATCATAGAAGACCAAACCTTAGACGATAGGGAAGGGGAAAATGGAAAACAAGAATAATATCAGGTTTGTCCAGGGAAATGAGGCCTGTGTGGAAGGTGCGATCTATGCCGGAATTGATTTTTTCGCAGGATATCCCATCACCCCTTCCACTGAAATAGCTGAGCATCTGGCATCCCGGCTTCCCCAGAAGGGAGGCAAATTCATCCAGATGGAAGATGAAATCGCGTCCATGGGGGCCATCATCGGCGCATCCCTCACCGGCAGCAAGGTCATGACGGCCACCTCGGGTCCGGGATTTTCCCTGAAGCAGGAGGCCCTGGGCTATGCCTGCATGGCGGAAATCCCCTGTGTCATTGCCAATGTCCAGCGGGGCGGGCCCTCCACCGGCAACCCCACCCACGTCAGCCAGGGGGATGTCAACCAGGCCCGGTGGGGAACCCATGGGGACCACGCCATCATCGCGCTGACAGCATCCAATCACCAGGATGTGTTCAAGGTAACCGTGGAAGCCTTTAACATGGCAGAGACCTATCGGACACCGGTGATCCTGCTCTTTGATGAAATCATCGGCCACATGCGGGAAAAACTGGTGATCCCGGAACAGGGTGAGCTTCCCGTGGTGGAACGTTTAAGAACCTCGGTGAGAAAAGGGGTGGATTATCATCCGTACCTGCCAAGGGAAGACGGCCGACTGCCCATGTCGGATTTCGGGGCCCAGCACCGCTACAATGTCACGGGCCTTTTTCACGACATGTGGGGATTTCCCAACAACAATCCCGAGGTTGTCAGCGAACTGCTCCGGCATCTGGTGGACAAAATCGAAAACAATGTCAACGAGATTGCCATGTACAAGGAATACTGGCTGGATGATGCCGAATACATCCTGATCTCCTATGGATCATCGGCAAGATCCGCCATTCACATGGCAAAGAACAGACGGGCCAGGGGAGTGAAGATCGGGGTACTGGAACTGCAGACCCTCTGGCCTTTTCCGTCTGATATGATACGGGAGAAATGTGCCGGGGCCAAGGCGGTTATCGTGGTTGAAATGAACATGGGCCAGGTGGTCACCCAGGTGAAAAATGCGGTGGACAATCCGCACAATGTTTTTCTGGCCAACAGGGTGGACGGGCAATTGATCGCACCGGCCGATATCAAAACCCTTTTAAGGATGATCCAGGGGAAAGGGGTATAACATGGAAAATAAGACATTTGACTTTAAAGACTATATTCGCGCACGATTTTTTCCCCATCTCTGGTGTCCGGGCTGCGGCCACGGCATTGTTCTGGGATCACTGCTCCGGGCGGTCCATGAACTGGGCCTGGACAAAAATGAAATCGTAATGACCTCAGGTATCGGGTGTTCATCAAGGATATCGGGTTATGTAGACTTTCATTCTCTGCATACCATCCACGGCAGAGCATTGTCCTTTGCCACAGGGGTAAAGCTGTCCAAACCCAACTTAAAGGCCATTGTTCCCATGGGGGACGGGGATGCCCTGGCCATTGGCGGCAACCATTTTATCCATGCGGCCCGGAGGAATATCGACATTACCGCCATTGTCATGAACAACAGGATTTACGGCATGACCGGGGGCCAGTTTTCACCCCTGTCCGGTTCCGGCAAAAAGGCCACCACAGCCCCCTATTCCACCATTGACCGAAATTTTGACATTGTTGAGCTGGCCAGGAGTGCCGGGGCCACCTTTGTTGCCAGATCCACGGTCTTCCATGCCAATGAGTGCAAGGACTACATTAAAAAAGGCATCTCCCACAAAGGGTTTTCCGTGGTGGAAATCCTCACCCAGTGCCCCACCTACTATGGAAGAAAGAACAAGGAAGGGGACGCCATCCAGATGATGGAGGGTTATAAGACCAACACCGTAAAGATCGGGTCCAAAAAACTGGAGAACAATCCCAATTTGATCCAGAGGGGTATTTTTGTTGAAAATACGGATGTCCCTGAATACTGTGAGGCATACGATGAAATCATCAAGACTGCAATGAAAGGAAAAGCATAATGGAACGTTCACGATTGGTTTTTTCAGGCTCCGGAGGCCAGGGTGTCATCACGGCGGCCATCATCCTTGCCAAAGCAGCAGCGATTTTTGAAGGAAAAAATGCCATCCAGTCCCAGAGTTACGGCGCTGCGGCAAGGGGGGGGGCCACCCGGAGTGATATCATCATTGATGATTCAGAGATCTATTTTCCAAAGGTCATCCAGCCCAACATACTGGTGAGCCTGACCCAGGAAAGCTACAACACCTTCTCACCCATCATCAGACCCGGCGGACTGCTGCTGGTGGACTCAAAATACGTGACCATTGAAAAAAAAGTGGATGCAAAGCACATTGCCCTGCCCATGTATGATGCGGTAATCAAAGAGATCGGCAAACCCATTGTGTTCAACATCTGCATGCTGGGAACCCTGATCGGTATTTCAGGGCTGATCAAGCCTGACTCTATTTTAAAAGTGCTGGAAACCACGATACCGGAAGGTTTTATGGACATGAACAAGCAAGCCCTGGATCTGGGCATGGAAATGGGGAAACGAGAAAAATACTGAAGGATTGGCACCACAGACCTTTGAAACCGCCTGTTGCAGAACGCCTGTAACAGGAGGTTTTACTTTAATCTTCTGAAGGATCTCCAGTGGAAGGACCGGGTGCAGGGGGAGCTGCCGCCGGGAAAAGGTCTTCCATATTCAACCCCTTTATCTTTTTTAAACAATTCTCCAGGGCAATTTTCTCATCATCCCCTGCTCCCTGGTGTTCGGGTTTGGCAACAATATTCACGAGGTTGGGCACGGCGATAAATTTACCGGCCAGGTTTCCCTGGATTTTCTGGTGGACATCAATATAGATCATTCTTCCGTTCCGGATCAGATTGTACCGTGAAATCTTGGTCAGGATATCATTTTGATGAAGATCCATGCTGTGTTTTCTCCTTTTATTTTTTTATTCCGGAATATTTACATGGTTTGCCCTGATTTGAAAAGGATAAATTTTGTGCTTTTTTGCATGAGACTCAACCCTTTCTCATGTATGCCCATTCAATTTCCATACATTCCTCCTGACGAATCTGAATTACGGATTCTCATATTTGTTCATGACCCCAAGTCTTTGCCATTCCCTTTGAATATCAAGACAATTCCAATAGAATTCCGGGTCCTGTTCAGCCCAACCCGGGTGCTCGCTGAAACAGGGCTCATACGGCTCCTGACCCCTGGAAAGAATTTCACCGGTCCGGGAAAAGAGAAAGGCCCGGAGGCTCTGGGTTCCGCAGTCTATGGATAAAAGGGTGGGCATGGCCTAAGTTTCCACGGTTAGTGTCTGAAGATGACGGGTCGGCCTTCAGGATCAATATCAATACCGATGGTGTCGCCGGTCTTGAATCCCAGACGGATAAACTCCTTGACCACTGCCTCATGGCGGTCGACCTGCCAATAGACCGACCAGAGGGGGTTCCTCACCGTGTCAATGCCGTAGGCATCGTGGGAGCAGAGGTTGACCCGGAATTTTTGCTTGGCAATCAATGTGTCGGCTTCGGCCAGAAAAATATCAATGGTGTAAAGATTGTTGTGCAGGGCCTTTGACAGGGCTTTTTGACATTCGGGCAAATCCTCCAGATAATTGTTGGCAATCTGGTAGAGTTCACCCGAATCCTGTATGCAAAACCCCAGGACGGCAAATCTCTGGTGTCGCAGGGCAAAAGATGCCAATTCTTTTTCATATGCCGCAATGTCGGCCAGAATATCCTTGATATCCGGTTTTGAATTGCCGTTGTTCTGGAGAAGGTCTTCACACCGGGAGATGATATGGATATAAAAGGCCTTGTTATCCATGATATACACCGGGCGCTCTCTGTAATTTCTGCGTTTGCGCATTCGCCTCACCCCGTCCAGTACAATGGATCGCTCACTCTCTTTTTCTTCCAGGGTTTCGATATTGGAAATATCCTTGGCCTGGACCACGTGGATCTCGCCTTCAGTGGAAATAATATACTCAATCTCGCACCTGAATCCCAGGGTCTGCTGGATGTCCGTGGAAAGCTTTAACAGCCGCCGGTCATGGGGAACCCGGGTGATATAGGGTTCACTCTGGACCTTGCTGGTGCGATCCCGGCAATATCCGAATTCCCAGTGGTTGAGAATCATTTTTGCCATGACGCTGGACCCGTTGACAAAGGGCATGACAATGACCCCCATCTCATCCATGTCGATTTGGGGTGCATGGTTGAACTGCTGCTGTCGCTGGATGGACAATTGTTTCGAGGTTTCGGCAATTTTGATGATGCGATTCCGGGCATATTGAATCCCACCGATATCTGCGTAGGTTTCAAGGGAATCAAAGGTGCCGCCCCTGTAAGTTGATTCCAGGGGGTGGGCACTCCTGGCAATGACCTTGTAACTTTCCCTGTGTTTATCCAGAAACAAATCGAGTTCAGTAAAATCCTCGGTCTGGAAGGTTCGTGCCGGCACATAGATAAAATCCGGAACCTTAAATCCGGTTTGTTGAAGTTTTTCCAGGAGCCTTGCCTTTTCCGGTATCTGATTCTCCGGTGTCTTATTTTCCATGTTTCGCCTTGACTTTTTTAACAAATTTCAATAATTTGACAAAAACCGACTGATCATTCGGTTGGGACCATGGTGAATTAGGTAACATATGTCAAAACGAAATGCAATACTTGCCGCAGCCACCCGGCTTTTTTCCAGAAACGGATTCAGGGAAACTTCCATGTCTGAATTGTCCAGAATCACAGGAGCTGCCGGCGGCACTATATTTCACCATTTCAAAAACAAGGAAGACCTGTTCCTGAACATCCTTAAGACGGTTCAGGAGTCCATTCTGTCCGAGGTTCATGAACACAACAAAACCGCAGAGTACCGGAACGGTATGGACATGGTGGAAGGGGTGGTCACTTTTTACCTCCACCTTGCCGGGTCCATGGAGGACCAGTTTCTGCTGCTGCACCGGCATTACCCCTACCAGATGGCAGGGACAAACCCGGTGTGCCGCTCATATCTTGAATCGATTTACAACGGTCTGCTGGATGTTTTTGAACAAGGCATCCGAATGGGAATAAAGGACAAATCCGTCATCACCACATCCCCCCGGAATACGGCCATGGTGCTGTTTGCCATGGTGGATGGTGTGGCCCGGTTCAATACCTATAACTTATATCATGCCGGCTCCCTCTACCAGGACCTTATGGCATCGTGCAGAAAAATACTGGGCAATGAAAATTAACAAGGAGTCAAAACAATGTCTGTGATTACCCTGTTCAGCGGTATTTTCTGCGATGATGCAGCCGTTATCGGCCATGTCATGGAAAGCACGGGACATCGCCTCATAAATGATGAAATGATCATCGCATCAGCCTCAGACCTGTCAGGACTGGCACCCGGCAAAATCCAGCGGGCATTCGCATCCCAGCCCTCTGTTTTCAACCAGTTCACCCATGAAAAAGAATCTTCCATTGCCTATCTGAGGCTTGCCGCCGCCAGGACCCTGTCCCGGGGAGCCGTCCTGATATCCGGTTATTCCAGTCTGCTGATCCCTCAAACCATCAAACATGCCTTACGGATCTGCCTGATAGCGGACATGGACTCGCGCATGGCCCGGGCAAGAGCGGCCCTTGAGACCAACAAACTGATAAAAAAACCGACAAATGAACCGGGGACAAAACAAGAAGAGGCGGAGGAACAGGTATTGGCCCGGATGATCCATGAGGATGATCATGACAGATCCGTATGGACCCACACCCTTTTTTCCATCAAAGATCCCTGGAATTCAGGCCTTTATGATATGGTGCTGCCCATGGGGAAAATGGAACCTGCAAAAGCGGCAGCCCTGATCGAAGAGAACCTGTTAAAGGAGGCCCTCCAGCAGACAGAGGATTCAGTCGTTGTGGTGAATGATTTTCTCCTGGCTGCCGGCATTGAGGTGGCCCTGGCCAATGCAGGGCACCATGTAAATGTCCGGGCCCAGAAGGGACACATCATCCTGACCATTGACAAGCAGGTGCTCATGCTGGGCCGCCTGGAGGATGAATTAAAAAACATTACCCGGGAAGTTCCAGGGGTGATATCGGTTGAGGTCCGTGTAGAACCACTCCCCCCCCCCTTCCCTGTCTATCGAAAACGCAGCAGCGACTTGCCCTCAAAAGTGCTGCTGGTGGATGATGAAAGAGAATTTGTACAGACACTTTCAGAGCGTTTGCAGATGCGGGACATGGGATCTGTTGTGGCCTTTGACGGGAAATCGGCCCTGGATCTGATTCAAACCGACGAACCGGACGTGATGATCATTGATTTGAAAATGCCCGGAATAGACGGCATGACGGTCCTAAAACAGGTCAAGCAGACCCGGCCGGGGATCGAAGTGATCGTACTCACCGGTCACGGGTCGGAACAGGACAGAAAAACCTGTATGGACCTCGGAGCCTTTGCCTATATGCAGAAACCCGTTGACATCAACCTTTTAAGTGATGCCCTGAAAAAAGCACATGGAAAAATTAAAAAAATTTAAACCTGCTTTCTGGGACCACCGGGGAAGTGGCCACACCGGGTTTAATTTTGCCCGCAAGTGGAAGTTGATCGTGGTGTTTACATCTTTTATGGCCCTGCTGCCCATCTTTGTCATGACCCTTGTGGAATCCCGCCTCACCCGCAAGATTATTCAAGACGAGGTCAAAGCCGGCATGAACCAGATGCTTAATTCTGCGGCAGCCGCCGTCAATCCCGTTGCTGATGCCCGGACATCAGCTCTGGAATACCTTTCCCGCATCCACCGGGGAGAGACCAACGATCTGTTTGTGGTTGATGAACACGGAACCCTGCTGAGCCCCTCCTTTTATTTTGGAAAATCCGGCACGCCCACAGATTTCCACCCGGACCTGTTCGGCAAAAAAGCCGGCATTGAACGAGGATTGACACCCGACAAAAAGCCAGTCATTACAGGGCATGTCGCGATACCGGGGTCAGGCCTGCACTTTGTGCTGGTCAAAAGCGAAAAATGGGTCGCCGACCTGTGGTTCAAACCCCGGTTCAAGCTGATCGGATACCTGGGTGTCAGCATTGCCCTGATTTTATTGTCCATCATGGGAACGGCAACCTATCTGGTGGGACGGATCCATGCGGCTGACCAAAAAAGAACAGAAGCCATCCACAGTGCGGAATATGCAAACAAACTGGCCTCAATCGGCCGCCTGGCCACCGGGGTTGCCCATGAAATCAACAACCCCCTGGCCATCATCAACCAGAAAACAGGGTTGATCATGGATCTTCTCGCACTCAAACAGGGGGCCTCTGCCGATGAACGCCTGATTCCCCTGGCAGAGGACGTACTGGATGCGGTGAAGCGATGCGGCACCATCACCCGGCGGCTCCTGGATTTTACCCGGGACATGGAACCTATCATCAAACCGGTGGATCTGGGAGAGGTTCTGGGACAGATGCTGGCCTTCCTTGAAAAGGAAGCCCAGCGCCGGAACATCACCATCATTGTTGAAAACCGGGCATCCATCCCGGAATTTGAGTGTGACCGGGGCAGCCTGCAGCAGATCTTTTTCAACCTGTTTGACAATGCATTTGGTGCAATGAAAGACGGCGGACACCTGGATATCCGTGTTGAGTCACGGAAAGATAAAACCGTGACCATTAACGTGTGTGATGACGGCAGTGGGATTGCCGAAGAAGATATCCACAAGATATTTGAACCGTTTTTTTCAACCAAAGACCATCATTGGGGCAAGGGCCTCGGGCTGTACATCACCTACGGCCTGGTCAAGGAGCTGGGGGGTGATATCCGTGTGGAAAGCCGTCGAGGCGAGGGAACCTGCTTCACACTGACCCTGCCGCTGAAACCCGGGAACCGGCCGCAAACCAAAGATGACAATGACAAGGGATACAATAACAGGGACTGAAAATGGGAACTCTTGAAATTGAAACAGCAGAACAAGGCATGAAATTCTTTGGCAGAATGTCTGCCTCAGCAACCCATGAGATCAAAAACACCCTGGCCATTATCAATGAAAGTGCGGGACTGCTGGAAGATCTGTCCCAAATGCCTGGAAACCGGAAGTCTGGTAACCAGACGGCCGACAGGGAGAATTCTCTGCCTGCCCACCGGGTTCTGGATATTTCCCAACGGGTGACGCGCCAGGTCAAGAGGGCAGACCTGGTATTGAGAAAATTAAACAAATTTTCCCACAGCATTGATCACGGGACAAAAATTACAGACCTTGGGGAAACCGTTGGTTTTGTTCTGGATCTGGGGTCCCGGCTCATTGAGATGCAGGGGACCCGCGTTGAACTGGTACCGCCGGTGCTGCCCATACGTGTGGAGACCCATGTATTTTACCTGGAAAATATGATCTGGAAGGCGGTGGAAGCGGCCTGTGATGCAGCAGATGGGAACAAACAGGTGACCATCTCTTTTGGAAATGATCCCCACCTGCCCCTGATCCTTTTTTCAATGCAGGCCGTCAAAAAACCGTCAATGGATGCTCTGTTCACGTCGAAACAGGACAAATATCTTATGGAATACTTGAATATTTCCATAAAAAAAAATAAAGAGAATAACGGTTTTGGGCTTGTATGGCCAAAATCAATTTAACCCTTTGTGCCGATAAGAATTGGCCAAAGGCATACATGTTACAAGGAGAAAAATAATGTCGGAAAAAGTATTGCTTGTGGATGATGAAAAAGAATTTCTGGAGATCATGTCCGAACGGATGGCTGCCCGGGGCATGGAGGTGACCACTGCCGAATCTGCCGGCCAGGCCCTGTCCCTTATCGGAAAACAGTCGTTTGACGCCATTATCATGGACTTCCAGATGCCGGAAATGGACGGAATGGAGGCATTGAAGGCCATCAAAGACAAAAAACCCGAACTGCAGATCATTCTGCTCACCGGGTATGCCACGGTTGAAAAAACCGTCGAAGCTATGAAAATAGGCGCCATGGATTTCCTTGAAAAACCCGCAGACATTGAGGCCCTCACAAAAAAAATTAAAAAAGCAAAAGCGGAAAAAATGCTGATCGTTGAAAAGCAGACCGAAGAAAAGATTAGAGACATTCTCCAGCGCCACGGGGGGTGATCGCCAATCATTAACATAAAAATTATCCGGTTGGATCAGGCCCCTGGTTTAACAACAGGATGTTAAAAAAGCGCCTGAAACAGATCCAGGCGACACCAAATGGAGAAACGCGTGAAACAGATTATTGTGCTTGCCACCACCAATGAGGGAAAAACAAGGGAATTCCAAAAACTTATGGAAGGGTTTCCCATTGACATCAAAAACCTGTCCGACTTTGGCCCCATCCCCGAGGTCATTGAAGACGGAGAAACCTTTGATGACAATGCCTATAAAAAGGCCTCGTTTACGGCAAAGGTCCTGGGGTATCCTGCCATGGCAGATGACTCAGGCCTGTGTGTCGAGGCCCTTGACGGGGCGCCCGGGGTCTATTCGGCCCGATATGCCGGGGAAAACGCCACGGATGCGGACAATGTCGCAAAAATGCTGGAGGCCCTGAAGGACCATGAGAACCGGAACGCCGCCTTTAAGTGTGTCATCTCCATTGCCGTTCCAGCCGGTGCCGCATTAACCTATGAAGGAGAATGCCAAGGGGTCATCACAAGGGAACCCTCCGGCGACAACGGATTTGGATATGACCCCCTGTTTTTTTATCCGGAATTCAATAAAACCTTTGCCCAGCTTACTATTGAGGAAAAAGGGCGGGTGAGCCACCGGGGCCTGGCCCTGCAGCAGGTTGCCGATGAAATGGATAAAATTATTCAATGGATTGATATTCACACCCCTGAATTTGCGCGGATTGAATGCAGAGGAGACGGATCATGACGTTTTCATCTTTTAAAGACCTGGTAAGATCCAACCGGTCCCGCCGGCGGTTTGACAATAGCCAACAAATTGACAAAGACACCTTGAAGGATCTCGTGAATCTGGCAAGAAACAGTGCATCGGGCAAAAAAGATTATGACAAAACAGGAATATGGCAACCGAAAAAAAATCCTGCTGTTGAATCCTGCCTGCCTGGATGATCGGGCTTTTGGGGAAGACGCAGGTATCGTCCCCATCGGGTTGTACACCATGGGAGCCGTCCTGATTGAAGCCGGTTTTAATGTCAAAATCATCAATCTGGCCGAGATAAAAGACCATCGAGTGGATGTGTTCACCGGTTTTGTTGCAAAAGAACGACCCGATATGATCGGGTTTTCAGTCAACAACCCCAACCGATGGAATGCCGTGGAATGCGCCAGGGCTGCAAAACAGATACGACCTGAACTCCCCATTGTGTTTGGGGGGCCTGCCCCCACCTTTCTGGCCGACCATCTGTTCGCGGCCTGTCCTGCCCTTGATTTCATTGTTGTTGGTGAAGGGGAAATCACCTTTCTTGAACTGGCCAAAGAACTGGGAAAAGGAGAAACAGCCGATTTTGAACGGATCAAAGGGATCGTGTACAAACAGGGGGACTCTCTGGTCCGGACAAGTCCCCGGCTGCCAATAGCTTCCCTTGATACCCTTGTTCATCCGTCAAAATATTTCTCCTATCACCATGTGTCCATGTCCCGGGGATGTCCTGGAAAATGTACCTTTTGCGGTTCTCCCAGATTCTGGCCCACCGGTGAGGTGAGGTTTCACTCACCCCAATGGTTTGCCGATGAAATCCAGGCACTCGTCCACAGAGGTGTTCATCATTTTTACGTCTGCGACGACACCTTTACCATGGACAAACCCAGGGTAATGGAGTTTTGCCGCCTCATCACAGACCGAAAGCTTGACATCACCTGGAATGCTATTTCCAGGGTGGATGCCGTTGATCCAGACATCCTCTTTTCCATGAGAAAAGCGGGCTGCATTCAATTGAGTTTCGGTGTGGAGTCCGGGTCTGAAAAAATCCGGAGAATCCTGGGGAAACCCATTTCCCGTGAAAAAATCATCTCTGCGTTTTCCCTGACAGCCTCCTACGGTATCCTGCCCCGGGCCTATTTCATATATGGCTCCCCCGGCGAGACAGATATAACCATCCAGGAAAGCTGCGACCTTTTAGACGAGATCAAACCCCTGGCCGCCATCTTCTACATCCTGGTTATTTTCCCGGGAACCCATCTGTATCAATCCGCCGTTCAAAAAGGCCTGGTCACGGACCGGATCTGGCATGAAGAAATTGAAGACCTGCCCTGGTTTGAGGTGGATAAGGATCTTGATTTTGAAAAGGTCAAAACATTCGGTCATGCCTTAAGGTCCCGGTTTTACTACGGTGTGGAAAAATTTGCCGAGGATCTGAAACTGGTTGACATCAAGGAACTCTACCCCTTTCATGCGGATTTTTTATCCCGCCTGGCCATGACCTTTTTCCTTGGCGAATACGCCGGTGATGCCCGGGTGAACAACCAGGAAGAAACGGCCAAACGGCTCTTTGAAAAGGCCCTGGCTTATGCCCCGGAACCCAAAGCCTTTTTAGGGCTTGCCATGCTCCTGCAAAAACACAGACACCTTGACCGGGCAATTCAGACCCTTGACGAGGGACTGGCCGTCTTTCCTGAAAACAAAGACTTAAACATCTGCATGGGGGTCTGCCTCATGAATACGGGCTCCTTCACCCAGGCCCTGGCAATCTTTGAACGATTCAGGCAGTGGCCTGAAACAGGGCATTACATCAAAATTTGTCATCAACACACGTCAGGAACTTAAAATGAACCAAACCAAAGATTACCGCCTGGTCAACCTCCGGAACAGAGAGCTCAAACTCAGGTCCATGCGCCGGGATATCCTTGTGAGCGACTCTGAAAAAGCCCTGGATCTCATCCTGGATGCCCCGGCACCGGCAAGTTTGATTCAGTCTTTTCCCGACCAGGACCTTTATTATCTCATGCACAAAATCGGACCCGATGATTTCATCCCGATTCTGGCCCTTGCCCGGTCGGACCAGTGGGAATATATCCTGGATGTAGAGGTCTGGAATGGTGACCGCCTGGACCTTGATGACATGACCCGCAATTTTGATCTGCTTTTCCGGGCCGATCCCAAGCGGCTGTTGCGATGGGTGATCAAAGAAAAACCCGATTTCTTTGAATTTTATCTGTTCAAGAATATGGAAATTCTGATCCGGGAACATGATGAAATTCCCCCGGACGATGAGGACGGGTATATCACCCTTGACGACAAATTTTATTTCAGGTTTCCCTTTAAGCCCCAAGACACGGACGAAGAAACGGCCGAGCCAAAGGACAGTCCAAATGCCTGGGAACTCATCGAACCCATGCTTAAAGCAGTTGCGGAAATGGACCTGTCTGTTTTTCACGGGCTCTTGCTGGAAACCTGTTCCATCCTCACGGCTGAAACCGAAGAAGAACAGTTCCGCCTTAAAAATCTGCGCCTGGCTGAAAAAGGATTTTTACCCACCCATGAAGCCGTGGGCATCTATCAGCCCGTCAAACCCAGCCAACTTCGCAAACGGCCTCCCACCTTTTTATCACGCCCGGAAACATTTGATCCGGACATGCCCCTGCCCCCCCAATTCTTCACCGGATTCATGGAAGGAGAAGACCTGTTTGCCGCGGCCCTGAAACTGGTTGGGCCTGAACTCAGAGTTCATCTTGAATCCGAAATTGCCGCTCTGATCAACAAGGTCGTCTCTGCCGACAAAATCAAACTCAAAGCCAGGCAGGATCTTGAAAAGGCTGTTTCAAAGGCCTGTGATACTCTCAATCTTGGACTTGAAGTCCTTGTGGAAGGAGGACCAAACCCTGCCTCTGCAAGGGATGTGATTGAAACCTATTTTCTTGAGGATATTTTCAGAACCGGCTCCAGGGCCGGGATCAAGCTGAAAACCCGGGCAGACAAATGGTTTTCCACAAGCTTCATAAACGAGAACCGACTTCCCTTAAGCTTTCTTGGAGAAGACTATCTCGGTGTGATCGGCGGCCTTTTGCTGGACCGGCCCCTGTTTTTTAACAATTATGCCAAAGGAGAGCTGTACCGGAACTTCACCTGTATTGCAGACATCAACCACACCGAACAGATTCTCGAACAGGTGATTGCTCTGGATGAGGTCCTGGGAAACCTGGATGTGGATGTCACCTCCTTTAAAGAGGGGATCCTGACCTATAAAACGCTGATCCTGACCCTGTGGGCAAAGAACCGGCTGAACCTGCCCTCCACCCTTGAACCCATTGACATCAATAAATTTAAAGATTTTTTTACAGCCCTGTTTACCCCTGCCCCCCAGGACCGGGACCAGGACAAAAGAATTCAGTTGAATGATTTGGTTTACTGGACCTCTGAGGCAACCGGGATGCCGGAGTCGGTCCTGACCCGATTTTACGGGGTGCTGTCAAATCTGATCCGGGAACTTGAGTCGGAATACGGTTCAGTGGACCCCAAAAATATTGACCCCAGGTTTATCCCCCATTTTCTGTTGAAAAAAACCGTCCAAAATAAACCCAAAAAAAATGCAAAGGGGAAATAAAAACAGCGGCAAACGGGTGGCGGAATCAGAGTGTCGGAATGCCCCTGTTCGTCTATAGTATACCCGCCTGTTTTAATTTGAGTTCAACCATGGGAGCGTCAAAGGGCTTGATGATATAAGCCTGAACTCCCAGACCCATGGTTGCAAGAATAATCGGCTTTGCCGTGACGGTGGTGGCCATGATAAACGGGGTGCCTTGCGTATGCTCACCTGCCCTGACGGCACGAAGCAGTTCAAGTCCGGACATTTTCGGCATTTCCATGTCAGACACAATCAAATCAAAACCCCTGTCTTTTTCGCGTTCCTCATTGATCCGATGCCAGGCATCCTCACCGTCAATTGCCTCAACAATATTCCCAAGTCCAAGATCCTCCAGAATCTTTCTCATTGCCAGCCGTATGGACGATTTATCATCAACGATTAAAATTTTCATTTTGGGTCCTGCATGGAATCTGAGCCTGTTGCCGGGGCAAATTTTAATTGTATGTTCTGATCCATGAGATCCCGTATTTTTTCAGGGTCCAGCACCTGCACCATCATGTCGTTGACAAACAGCTTTCCCAGGACCGGTTCAGGACTGGACCCATTCCGCTGCAACAGCCTGTCGGTTTCAATGGTATCGATGATGACGGATACAACTATGCCGGCCCGGGTTGAGATATGCTTGGGAAAAACGGCAAACATCTCTCTATCATCCGGTTCCCAGGCCGGGGCCGGCAAAAATTCATCCATCGAGAACAGGGGCACGGCCCGGTCCTGATATTCCGCATATTTCAGACGGCCCGCATAGTGGATATCCAAAGGTTGTAGTGGTTCAATTCTTTCGATATGTTTCAGCTCCATGGCAAAATATTCCTGGTTCCTGGTTCCGAATACCAGGAGACTCCTCATTTCGCCTCTTTTTCCGGCAGCCTTTTGCTGCTGTTGCTTCCGCTTGAATTCCTCGTTCCGGATGGGGTCGAATTTCAATTTTGCGCCAACCGCGATCCCGGGGACATCCAGAACCATGATCACGTCCCCGTCACCCAGAATGCTTACACCTGCAAAATTTTTCAGGTGTTTAATGGTTTCGGGCAAAGGCTCGATGACCACCTCTTCGATGTCATACAATTCGTCCACACACAGCCCGAACAAGTTTTCCCCTAGTTTTAATATCACCACATAGACCGGATCCCAGGCGTTCAGACGCCGGTCCGGACCGGATCTTCTTTTTCCCAAGTCCTCACCCTGACCCGATTTCCCCCGGCGATCGGCAATGGCCTTTCTTTTCTCTTCAAGTGTTTCGCCCGGTCCTGAATTTTGGATTTGAGTTTGGTCGTTTGAATTTTGAACATAGGTTTTAATTCCCAGAACATTGCGGAGTCTTAACACCGGGACCAGGCAATCCCTGAGCCTGAGCACCTCTGATCCGGCCAGATTTTCCACCTGCCCGTGAATTTGTCCCGGCTCAAGGAAAAGAACCTCTTTAATGTTTACCTGGGGAAGGGCAAATCTTGTGTCGCCGGAGCCAACGATCAGAGACGGAACAATGGCCAGGGTCAGGGGAACAATCAGGTGAAAACTTGTCCCCTCTCCCATGGTTGAATCAATCCGGATCCGTCCCCTCAGGCGTTCAATATTGGTTTTGACCACATCCATACCCACCCCCCGGCCGGATATATCCGTGACCTCTTCCGAGGTTGAAAATCCCGGAAGAAAAATCAACTGAATCTTTTCCCTGTCCGTGAGCCGGTCAAGCTGATCTTCGGTCACAAGACCCTTTTCAAAGGCTTTGGATAGTATGAGCTGGGGATCTAAACCGGCCCCGTCATCACGGATAATAATATGAACCTGTCCCCCCTGGTGAAACGCCTTGATATGGATGGTTCCGGTTTCGGGTTTGGACCTTTTTGTCCTCTCTTCCGGAGTTTCAATCCCGTGATCAATGCAGTTTCGGATCAGGTGGGTCACGGGATTGGCCAATTTTTCCAACACACTCCTGTCCACCTCCACGTCGGCACCCTGGAGAACAAAATCAACTTTTTTGGACATGCGCCGGGCAATATCTCTTACCACCCGTTTGTATTTTCCCATGAGATCCACGACCGGCTGCATTCTCATCTGCATGACGGCCTCCTGGATATCCGTGGTCACCATGTCCAGGTTCTGCATCATCACGGCGGAATTGCGGTCTGCCCCGACATATTTTTCCATTATCGACCGCAATTGATTCCGGGCGAGCACCAGTTCTCCGGCCCGGTTCATCAGCCGTGAAATCAGGTCCACATTGATCCGGATGGTTTGACGGCTTGGGGGGGGCGGGGATGTATTGCCGGTTTCTTCATGAGAAGCCGTACCCATGGTTTTCCCGGGAACAGGCAGTTCTTCGGTTATGTCGGATACAGGGTCAGATAAAGGTTCCGATATAAGTTCGGGTACGGGTTCGGGTACAGAATCAGGTAACGGTTTGGGTGAAACCCCGTTTAAAATTCTCCCGGGATCTATAAACTGCCGATCAACCAGAACGATCCTGTCCTTATCGATTTCCAGAACCTGAGCCAGCAGGGGCAAGTCAAGAATGGTGGCGATGACGCAGAAAAAATCCCGGCCGGATTTTTCACCTTCCAGGGGATCAAAATCGGAAAACAGAAGCTCACCAATGCTTTTGAGGTCTTCAACAATTGCGGCCGAATCCTTTTTTCCAAGAGCAGTATCATTCGCAGACAAAACAAGGGCTGCATAGATAAATTTCTGGTGGTTCAATGCCGATTCAAGCCTTTTTCGATCCAGTAAAAATATCTTGCCACAAAACAGGGGGTTGTCTCCAAGGGGGTTTACCCTCTCAAGCCCGGGGTCCTGTCGGTCTGAAATTTCAGGAGCCGTTATTTTCAGGAGGGCCGCCTGTTCCGCTTCATAGTCATGACTCCTGTCCCCGGATTCGACCATCACCTTCATCTTGTCCAGTCCGGCCAACAGGGCATCCACCACCTCGGAAGTGATGACCAGGCTTTTTTCCCTCACCCGCATCAATACATTTTCCATGGCATGGCTCAGTCCGGACAGGTCTTTGAAGTTGATGAAACCGGCCCCACCCTTGATGCTGTGAATGGATCGGAAGGCACGATTGACAAGGTCATCATCAACCGTATCCCCCTTTTCCTCCATGATCAGAAGATCCGGCTCCAGAGCGGCAAGGTCGTCACGTATTTCCGCAATAAATTCCGATGCAAGGGCATCCAGAGCGTCCTGTTCTTCCGTTTTCATGGGGATTCCCCGGGGATTTGGGAGGCAGCCAGTATCTTTTGGGCATTTAAGATGATCAAAGCCTCTTTTGGCCCATTGGCGATACCGTCCATGGTATTCCGGATCCTATCGTCCATATTGGCGGGCAGGGATTCAATGAGATCCGGATCAATGGAAATCATATCACCTATCCGGTCAACCGCAAACCCAAGATCCCAATGCTTGAAAATAATAATATGGCCCGGGAATGGGGGGGGCTCCTGTTCAAGCCCCAGCAGGAGTCCCAGGTCCAGCACCGTGAGTATCCGTCCCCTCAGGTTGATCAACCCCATGACAAAATCCGGGGCCTGATGAACCTGGGTGATCTTTATCCTGGGAACAATTTCCCTGACATCCAGAATACTGATTGCCATGGGGGTGTGGGCCAGCCTGAAGGTGACATACAGAGGCGTCTGCCCCACTGAACTGTGATCCGGCAGGCGATGTTCTGCCGAGCTATGATCTGCCGGGCTATAATCTGGTACCGAATTCATATTTATATTCTAAAGGCTTTGGTCAATTGCCTGAGCGTGACGGCAATCCTCGCCAACTGGTCTGTCTGCTCATTTTGGGACAGGGCGCCTTCCAAAATCCGGTTCACCATTTCCGACAATTGCTCCACAGCCTCGGACACCATGGCGGCTCTCTGGGACGATAGCGTCACCTCCCTGGCAATTTCCCGCACCGCTGCCGCCGTCTGTTCCAGGTTGTCGGAAACCCCTTCCTCAAGTGCGGTCACCTGGCGCATGCTCTCGGCCACCTCTTCTGTTTTATTTGCCGCAAGATTAATATTTTTGGCAACGGATTCAGCCGATTCTGCAGATTCCGCAACATTTTTCGTAACCTCATTGGTGGTGACGGCCTGCTCTTCAACAGACGAGGCAATGGCGCTGATAATGGTGTCCACCTCGGTGATCACCCGGGTAATGGACTGAATGGCAATAACGGCTTCTCCGGTATTTGCCTGCATCCCCTCTATTTTCCTGCGAATATCCCGGGTGGCCCCGGCCGTCTGTTTTGCCAGTTCTTTGACTTCGTTTGCCACAACGGAAAATCCTTTGCCTGCCTCCCCGGCACCGGCAGCCTCAATGGCGGCATTAAGGGCCAGAAGATTGGTCTTGTTGGCCACATTGGTGATCAGCTTGATGATATCCCCGATCTGGGCCGCTGCCTCGCCAAGCTTATTGACCACCTCATGGGTCCGAAGCGCCTCTTTGGATGCATCACTGGTAATGGCGGCACATCGGGAAGCGCTTCTGGTGATTTCACTCTGACCCGCATACATCTCTTCCATAGCCGCTGCCACAGTATTCACGGAATAGGACATCTGTTCGGCAGCCGCAGCAACAGATCCGATATTGTCCGAGGCTTTGGCGATATTCATATTGGAGGCCCGGATCTCGTTTGATACCTCCATGGAATTTTTGTTCACATCATTGATCTGTGCACTCACCTGTTCCGCAGCCGAAGCAATACTGGTGATATGCTGTGAAATCTCCACGGCGGCAGTTGATGCCTTGCCCGCCATTTCATTTCCCTGACCTGCACTGGTACCGATGAAACTGGATATCTCTCTGACCTCCTGGGAAAATTTTGCCACGGAATCACTGGTTTCTCTGATCTCGTCCATGGTATGGTTCAACTTTGACACCATCTTTGAAAAAATCAACCACACCAGAAAGATCACCACAATCACGCCGGCCCCACCCACCCCGATGCTGATATTCCGGGCAGCGGTCATGGATTTTACGGCCGTGGAATTGTCAACCATGACCGCGATACCCCCGATGATCGGTCTTGAACTGCCGTGGCAGTGATGGCAGGTTTTTTCATTCCAACTGGGAAGCAGGGACCCCACAAACAGTTTATCCCCCACCCGTTTTTGTATCAAACCTCCGCTCTCCCCGGTTCTCAGCATGGTATTGTTCTGGGCCACGATACCGGGGTCTTCCAGGTATTGGTTAAAAGATTGACCAATGGCCCGGGGGTCCGTTGAAAAACTGATCCTGGATTCATAATCATAGACAAACACATCTATTTCCGGCAGCACATTGTGAAGACGCTTGAACTGGTCCCTTACAATATCGTTATCCCCGATGGACAGAGCATCGGTCATTCCCCCGACAATAGAGGCGGATATCTCCTTACAGCGGTTGGCCATATTCTCGTCGTGCATCTCCTTTTGATTAGAATACTCGATATAGATCACCATGATGAGGATGCACAATACCACCATGGAAATGGTGCCGGCCGACCGAATCCAGCCGTGCCGTTTATAGTAGGTAAACAGGTCCATAACTACCCCTTAAAAGATTGTAAAACAAAAAAGACTGATGTATAAACCGTTCATGGCCTCTTCCCTGCAAAACCAGGTGTGGATCAACACCCTGAATCCAAAACCAGACATCACGGTCTGGGTTGCCCGGATACCCGATATCCTTGACGCTGTTTTCTGCAAAGGGTCCTACCACAATTTTAAGCCTGTGGTAAATGAAATATTTCAAAAACAGTCTTTTGCCCTTCCCCTTCTCAACCGGGGAGAAATTAATACCATCAACGGTTTCAAAGCCCTCAAAAAACAATTGGAATGGATCTGCGGCCGGTACCTCATCAAACGGATGACCCAGAGCATATTTTTCAAAGACCTGCCCCTTGATCGCATCAGTCTTGGCTACCTTGCCGAGGGTGCCCCTTTTTTAACAATATCGCCTGAGACTCCGATTTCTTTGTCCCACAGCAATGACTACACAGCAGTTGCATGCAGCACAGACCCGGCACAGACCATCGGCCTGGACATCGAAAAAATTGCCAAAAAGCCGGATGCCTGGTTTTTAAAAACCGCCTTTACCCCGGAAGAAATTTTGCACCTGGCCGATGACGCGGCCCATATTTTCAAACACTGGACCATCAAGGAAGCCTTTTTAAAGTATATCAAACGAGGATTTAACGAGAGCCTTCACCGGGTGGAAGTGATTCACAACCAGATCCTCTACAACCAGAAAAAAATGGAGGTGGATATTTTTTCAACCGACATTTCACCCCCAGTTGATACAGCCGGCAATGATGCAATTGTCGATAAGACAGTCTATATCCTGTCCCTGGTGTCGGACTGAATCCATGGGTGCGATTATTCAGGATCAAAAATATAGCCCACAGACCGGCGGCTGATGAAATACACTGGGTTCTTGGGATTTTTTTCAAAATATTTTCTAAACCGGACAATAAAATTATCCAGGGTCCGGGTGGAGGTGTCCCGGGAATATCCCCACCCCGCAGTCAGCAGCATTTCCCTTGACAGGGGCTTTCCTTTGTTGGCGATGAACAGCTTGAGCAGGACGATCTCCTGGTCCGTCAGAATAATATCCCCGGCAACGCAACTGGCTTTAAAAGAGACAAAATCAATATGATTCTCACCAAAATCATATGCATCGCCGTCAAACATTTTATACCCTGATTTTTTTTCTTTCTTCTCTCCCGCGTACCAGGTCTTTTTTTTAATCAGCCGTTCAACCCGCAGCAAAAACTCTTCCAGGTCAAAGGGTTTTGACAGATAGTCATCCACACCGTATCGAAGACCTTTGACCTTATCTTTGGTATCGCCCCGGGCCGAAAGGATGAGAACCGGTATGCGTTCATCTTCCCGGCGGATGGTTTTTAAAATCGAAAACCCGTCGATCATGGGCAGCATGATATCCAGAATAATCAGATCCGGTTTCCAGGACCGCCATTGGGCCAGGCCTTCGATCCCGTCCACGGCCACCCGGGTTTCATATCCCTGAATGGAAAGGTTCAGGCGAATCCCGTCGGCAATGTGCACCTCATCTTCTATGACCAGGATACGCTTTTTTTCAACCGCTTCCATAAATTTTTCTCCCTTACATTGGCGATACTTGCCCGTGGAATGGTAATCGTAAACACGGCCCCTTTCCCCTTTCCTTCGCTGGTAACCCCGGCCCGCCACCCATGGATGGAGGCGATGCTGGAAACAAGGTAGAGGCCGAGTCCTGATCCGGACACCTCGTTCTTGTTCTCCCGTCCGGATTGATAGAACTTTCGAAATATTTTTCTGGCTTCTTTTTTGTTGACCCCGATTCCATTGTCGGCAAACTCAATGGTCACCCGTTGAATAAAACTTTTAAACCGGATGACGAGTCTGGGCTTCTCGGATTCATTGTATTTGACGGCATTGGAAAAAATATTCATGAGGAGCATTTCAAACAGAAACAGATTCACCGGATAGACCAGAGGGTTACCGGCCTGGTTGTCAATTTCTATATCCAGATTCCGAAACAGGGAGGCGTTTTTTTTGCAAAAATTTTCCACCAGGGTGATCAGGCTCTCCCGTGTTACCTCGGAACCAAAATTCTGACTCTCAATCCTGGCAAGGTCGAGAATGCTGTTGATATTTTCCGTGAGCCGGTTGATGTCTTCCAGCATGTTTTGACTATACTTTTTGATATCCCCGGGCTCCATGGGGTGGCGGACAAAGGTTTCAAGATAAATCCGCAGGGAGGTGACCGGGGTTTTCAATTCATGGGTAAAATTATAGATAAAGTTGTGCTGGAGCCTGAAAAGATTCACCGTCTTCTGATAGTAGATAAAGGCCAGGAGGATGCCGATCAATACCACGGCAATCAATGCGCTCAGGACCAGTATGGTCATACCGGTCTTGGACGGGAAAATGGACTGGGGATCAATGTGGAATTTTAAGATCACCACCTCAAGGGCCGAGGTGATTTCCATGTACCAGCTCACGGTCATCACGAGGAATGTGGCCAGGGCAAAGATGGAACAGGCAAAAATAAACACCGGATGAAGGTACCACCGGGATGGATTTAGAATCTGCATGGACCCCTTCCCCTCTTGTGCCGGAAGTAAGATCCCTGCTCACCGACAAAACCCTCTAACATCCTGATCATCTCCAAATCAATTGCCCGTTTGTTATTAAACCTTTAATATTCCATGTATCCTATAGATTTGATCCGGAAAAATCCAATAGAAATCTATCTTTTTCATTAAAACTATTCTATAAATAAAGAATGAAAACTTTCACACGAATCTGCATGGCTTTTCTTGCCCTTTTTTTCGGGCTGTGGCCCTTAAACACATTTGCAACGCCGGACCTGAAGGTCCAAGTCAGCATCCTGCCCCAAAAATATTTTGTTGAAACCATCGGCAGGGACCGTGTCCAGGTGGATGTCCTTGTAAAACCGGGCAAAAGCCCGGCCGTCTATTCTCCCTCCCCGGACCAGATCAGGCGGCTGGCATCATCCGATGTTTATTTCAGGATCGGTGTGGCCTTTGAAAACGGTCTGCTGGAAAAAATCAAATCAGTTTCCGGCCTAAAGGTGGTGGATACCCGGCAGGGTATTGGTTTGAGAACCATGGACTCACATCATCATGGAACAGAACACCCGGAAAACGGCCTTCAGGAGCCTGATCACTCGGAAACAGACCGGTCCGAATCCAATGACGGCCACGCCGGGGGCCATAATAGCGCGGATGAGGCCCAGGGCAAAGACCCCCACATCTGGATGAACCCGGTGCTGGTCAAACAACAGGCCCATACCATTTACCAAACCCTGAAGGACATTGACCCTGAGGGTGGACCGGTATACGACAGAAATTATCATGAATTTATCAAGGCCCTGGATGAACTGGATCTTCACTTGAAAACCGTACTCAAAGACCTGAACGGGGAAAACCTGTTTGTATTCCACCCCTCTTTCGGGTATTTTACGGACCGATACGGACTGAAACAGGTGGCGGTAGAGGCCATGGGCAAGGCGCCCAAAGGCAAAGACCTTTCCCGGATGATCAAGCAGGCAAGAGAAGAAAACGCACGGGTGATCTTTGTCCAGCCCCAGTTTGACCGAAACGCAGCCCAAAAAATTGCATCCGCCATCCAGGGGGCTGTGGTGTCCATTGATCCCCTGGCCTATGATTACCTGGGCAACATGGAAGATATGGCCCGGGTCATTGCCCGGGCATTGAACAGATAAAAAAAGAGGCAGCCAGAGATGGTCAAGGACCAGATAAAATTAAAGGATGTTTCCTTTGCCTACAAGCAGCGCAATATCCTGGAAGATGTAAACCTGGTGGTGGAAGAGGGGGAATTTGCCAGTATTGTGGGACCCAACGGGGGCGGCAAAACCACCCTTCTCAAGCTGATTCTGGGGTTGATCCGGCCGGACAGAGGAGAGATACGAATTTTCGGTTTGCCCCCGGGCCAGGCCAGACACCGGATCGGGTATATGCCCCAGTACGCCCACCTGGACATGGATTTTCCCGCCACGGTCATGGATGTGGTGCTCATGGGGCGGCTGGACA
Source organism: uncultured Desulfobacula sp. (assembly GCA_963674905.2). Classification (GTDB taxonomy): domain Bacteria; phylum Desulfobacterota; class Desulfobacteria; order Desulfobacterales; family Desulfobacteraceae; genus Desulfobacula. Next base: position 364,245 of record CAXXXR010000002.1, read on the forward strand.
AACGAAGCCTGTGGTTTTCCAGACAGGACCGGATCGAGGCCGGGTCCGCCATTGAGGAAGTGGGCATGACCGCCTTTGTCCATACGGAATTTAATGAACTTTCCGGGGGCCAGAAGCAGCGGATACTGATTGCCAGGGCCCTGTGCAGCCGCCCGGACATCCTCTTGCTGGACGAGCCCACGGCCAATGTGGATGTAAAAACCGAAGAGAACCTGTTTACCATTCTGCAGAAACTCAACGCAAAGATGACCATTCTTCTGGTATCCCACGACCTGGGGTTTGTGTCCAAATACGTGAGAAGCGTGATCTGCGTGAACCGGCAGGTGCTCATCCATCCCACCTCCTCCATGGACGGGGCACTGATCAAGGACATTTACCACGGCGACCTGAAAATGGTCCGTCACGACCATCGGTGCAGCCCGGAGGGGCATATTCATGGTTGAGCTGTTGCAGGCCCTCATGGATCCGGACAATATCTTCCTGAAATATGCCTTTATCATGGGAGGTCTTGCCTCTGTCGCCTTCGGCATCATCGGAACCTTTGTCACCATCAAGCGGATCGGCTACCTGGCCGGGGCCATCTCCCATTGTGTGTTCGGGGGCATCGGCCTGGCCCTTTTCCTCCAGGTCAATGCCGGGCTGGCATGGTTTGATCCCATTTTTGGTGCCGTGCTTGCCGCTGTGCTTGCCGCAGTGATTGTCGGGCTGGTCAGCCTCCATGCCCGGGAAAGGGAGGACACCATTATCGGTACCCTCTGGGCCGTGGGAATGGCAGCCGGAATCCTTCTCATCGACAAGACACCCGGCTATTTCAACCTGTCATCCTATCTGTTCGGCGACATCCTGCTGATTTCAGGCAGGGACCTCTGGTTCGTGGGATGCCTGGATCTCCTGGTTCTGGGAACCTCCATCCTCTTTTTCAACCGGTTTTTCAGCGTCTGTTTTGACAGTGAATTTACCGCCCTGCGGGGGATCAACACCACCTTCTTCTATCTTTTACTCCTGATTCTCACGGCCCTTACCGTGGTTCTTCTGGTCAGGATCGTGGGCATTGTTCTGGTGATTGCCCTGTTGACCATCCCCCCGGCCATTGCCTCCTTTTATGCCGGACGGCTCTGGCAGATGATGCTGTATTCAATACTGCTGTGCGCCTTTTTTACCTGGGCAGGCCTCGGGGTGAGCTATACCCTCAGCCTTTCTTCCGGCCCCACCATCATTGTCCTGGCCGGTGCCGCCTACCTGGTTCTGCTGATGGTCCACAAAATATCAAAATAATCCCTGACCGCATTGCAGTGATACTCTCGCCCGGCCATGTGAATTTAACGGCGGGTTTTTAGCATTGTATTTTTCCTTAATTTAAGGTAGTTATACAAAGAGTATTAACTATTTTGACTCTGGATACATCATCCAATAATTTTAACCCGGCATATTCTTAAAGATATTGATCAGGCCCATGACCCGGAAACCCAGTTACGACGACTTGCTCAGAAAAGTTGGAAATTTAGAGAAGCGCACGGCTACTTACCGATCCCTGGTGGAAAAAAGCCAGGACCTTTTCTATCGTACCGACCTTGAGGGCAGAATTACATTCATATCGCCATCGGTTTACCGTCTGTCCGGATATACGGTTGAAGAGGCTATCGGCATGCCCATGGCTGAGAAGGTGTATCTCGTGCCTGAAGAGCGGGAAAGTTTTCTGGCCGAACTGGGCAAACACGGGCAGGTGACCAATTTTGAGGCCCGGCTCAGGCGCAAAGACGGATCAGTCTGGTGGGCCTTTACCAGTGCCCGTTTTTATAAAGACGACCAGGGAAACATTCTCGGGGTTGAGGGGAACACCCGGGACATCAGTGACCTGAAAAAAACGGAAGATGCTCTTCGCACCAGTGAGGAAAAATTCCGTCTCACCTTTAACACCAGCCCGGATTCAATCAACTTGAACCGGGTTTCAGACGGGATGTACATTGAAATCAACCAGGGATTCACCGACTTAACCGGATACACCCGGCAGGATGTGGTCGGAAAAACCTCCTATGAAATCAATATATGGGCGGACACCCAGGACAGGGACAGACTTGTCAAAGGGTTAATGAAAACCGGGCGGGTCACAAATCTGGAAGCCCGGTTTGTCCGGAAGAACGGTGATATCGGCGTGGCCCTGATGTCGGCCCGCATGCTCACCATCAATGATGAAGCCATCATCCTGTCCATCACAAGGGACATTACCGACAAGCGGGCAGATAAAAAACAATTGGCGCTGTTTGCCGCGGTGATTAAGCAGGCCAATGAAGAGGTTCTCATCACGGATATTGACGGCGCCATCCAATACACCAACCCTTCCCTGGAAAAAAATACAGGTTATTCAAAAGAAGAGCTTGTAGGGAAAAAACCCTCGATTTTAAAAAGTGGCCTCCATGATCCGGTATTTTATGAAGACCTCTGGTCCACCATACTCGCCAAAAGAACCTGGAAGGGACTGATACACAATCAGAGCAAAACCGGCCAAATCATTCTTCACGATGCAAGGATCACGCCCATCCTGGATTCAAACCGGGAGATTATTGCCTTTGTTTCCATCAGAAGGGACGTCACCGAACAGGTGAAGATTGAAGACCAGCTCAGGCAATCCCAGAAGATGGAAGCCATTGGAACCCTGGCCGGGGGGATTGCCCATGATTTTAACAATATCCTTTCAGGCATTTTCGGATATGCCGACCTGGCAACGGTCAATCTTGACAATCCCGACAAGTCAAAAAAACACATCCAACAGATAAAGGCCGGCGCAAGCAGAGCTGCGGACCTGGTCCAGCAGATCCTGACATTCTCCAGGAGAGGCGAACACCAAAAAAATCCCGTAAAACTCTATCTCATCGTCAAAGAGGCCATCAAGTTCCTGCGCTCGTCCATTCCCTCAAACATTGAGATCAAGGAAAAGATATCCACCCGTTCCACGGCAATTGCCGACCCAACTCAAATCCACCAGATCATCATGAACCTGTGCACCAATGCGTCCCAGGCCATGCAGGAGTCCGGGGGCACCCTGTCCATCAGCCTGGAGGATGTGGAGATCCCGAAATCCAGAACCATCCCGGATTTAGGGATTCAAGCCGGTGATTACATTCGGATGGAAGTATCTGATACCGGTACGGGAATGGATCCAGACACTTTGGCGCGAATCTTTGAACCCTATTTTACCACCAAGGAAATCGGCAAAGGTACAGGGCTGGGCCTGGCGGTTGTCCTGGGAATCGTTGAAGAGTACAAGGGCTTTGTCAAAGCCTACAGTGAGCCGGGCTCGGGCACCACTTTCCACGTCTATTTTCCCCTGGCAAAAGCCCATACCCGGAAACGTGGGTTTAAATCTCCAAAAAAACGATTGGAAAAGGGATCCGGACACGTCATGGTGGTGGATGATGATGGAGACATTCTGGCATCCACCCGGGAAATTTTACAAAATTACGGATACAGAGTCACGGGCTTTCCGAACGGAGATCAGGCCTTTGATGCCGTCAGAAACTGCCCGGACAGCTTTGACCTGGTGATTACCGACAGGACCATGCCGAAAATGACCGGAGATGTGCTTGCCCGTGAATTATTCAAAATCCGCCCGGACCTTCCCGTTATCCTGTGCAGCGGTTATGGTCCAGGTGACGCCAAAGATAAAAACACCGGCACAGGCATACAAAAATACCTTCAAAAACCCGTCAACAGCCGGGAGCTGATTTTCTGGATACAGAAACTGACAGGCGCGTAAAAACGACACCACCCAAAAAAACAGTCCAGAAAACGACACGAATGGCTAAGTAAAAATCTTCACAACCAAGGCATGGGTTCTGACCAGGCGCAAGTCATACCTTTAGTATTTCGAACGTCTGGTCAGGAACCATAACGCAGGTGGTGGTGACTTTTTACGACACCAGGGTCAGAACCCACTGAAACCCCATGAACACCACCATGCTCACCACAATGGTCAAGAGCAGGTTCTTAAACACACCACCCACCAGGCAGGCGGCAAGGGCACCGATAAGATAGGGATTGCTCAATTTGAAATTGAGGGTGTCGCCTGTAGGCATGAGCACGGAAGGCACGATAATGGCCGTCAGGACCACGGGCGGAACATATCTTAACCCCCGCTCAAACAGGTCGGGGAATCGAAACCGCCCGGAAATGGGAAACAGGATATAGCGTATCCCGAAGGTCACCAGGGCCATTCCCGCAACCATGTATATTTCATTCACTTGAATCCCCAGCCCGAACATGTTCAAACCCTCTCCTTTTTCTTGGCAAACATTCGTTCACAGATCACCCCCACTGCAACTCCAACAAGGGCGGCCACCATCAGGCCCAGCTTATGGGGAAGGCCGGCGGCCATGATGGAAACGAATCCGGCAGTGGTCACTGCAGCCCACATGGGTCTTGACACCAGATAGGGAATCACGATGCCGATAAATGTTGCCGGCATGGCAAAATCAAGTCCCCAACCGGATATTTCCGGAAAGGTCCTGCCCGCAGTCAACCCGGTAAATGTGCATAGATTCCAGTTCAGGTACATGAACACCATGGACCCCAGATTGTAGTACTCTTTGCCCGGAGAGCCGTCCCGTTGAAGGTAGCGGTTCACTGCCACGGCAAAGGTTTCATCGGTTAAGCCAAAGGCCAGAACCATTTTCCAGAACGGGTTCAGGTTTCGGTAAAACGGAACCATGGTGGCGCTGTAGAGCATGTGGCGAAGGTTCACCACAAAGGTGGTGAGCACGATCATGGGCCAGGCTGTTCCCGCACTCACCAGGCTTACGCAGACAAACTGGGATGATCCGGCAAAAACAAACATGGACATTCCCATGACGGCCCAGAAGGAAAGCCCGGCCGTGGCCCCCAGAGTCCCGAAGATGATGCCAAAGGGAACAGCACCCACAATCAGGGGAAAGGTGTCCTTTGCCCCTTCAAAAAACAGGGATACCGGAGACTGCTTTGACTGGGAAATGGGTTCAGGCCGATTCATTCATTATTTCCTTTTATGTAAATTTAAGCCTTAGAAAATATTTTAATTTTCCCGAGTCAGTACCACCCTCCAAAGCACTTGTAAATCAAAACTTGGTCAAATTTCAGAAAAGGGCTTGGGTATGTAACGGCTCGCACAAACAAAAAATCCCGACAAGATTTTCCTGTCGGGATAGGTATGTTTGGGTTGGCTCCCCAGCACGGACTTGAACCGCGGACCCATTGGTTAACAGCCAATTGCTCTGCCAACTGAGCTACTGGGGAGCATGCCTTTGAACAAGACTTGGAAGGTATATATCACCCCATTTTTTTTGTCAAGATAAAACAACAAAAAAAATTGACATCATTAGATATCAGGTTTATTATTTAGGAAACTTTTAAGAGACCAAGGAGAGAGATCATGGAAATTAATAGTTTAAACGGAGCCGGTGCATATGCCAATACCCCCAACTCCGCTCCCCCGGTGGACAATACCCGGCAAAACCAGACCGATGACGCATTGCAGAACACAATCAATCCGGGAAATACCGGAAACGGAAGTCAGGCTTTTGAGGTGACCATTACCCGGGAAGCCCGGGACAGGCTGGCTGCGGAAACCGACACACAAGTCCCGGCAGCACCGGCAGAGACACAAGGTGCGACGATGACACCGGAACCCCAGGACCCGAATGACGCATCAGCCCGGGAAGCTGGCCGGGGAAATAGCCAGGAAACAAATCAGATAGTCAACATCGTTGCCTGATACCAACCACCTGACACAGAACAATAAAAAAGCAATTGCATCATGATCACTGAAAACGGAATTGTCACCCATGCCACCCCCACGATTGCCTGGATAAAAACCATTCGATCCGGTGCCTGCGAAGGCTGCTCTTCAAAAGGAAGCTGCGGCACGGCCGAGAATCAAAAAGAGATGACGGTCACGGTCAAGAATACCCTAAATGTTGAAAAGGGAGATAATGTGATCATTGGGCTTGAAACCGGGCCCATCCTCTTTTTGACCTTTCTATTATATGTATTTCCCATTATTTTACTCACCATCGGGGCGGTGATCGGCAACGGTATCGCCCCGTTATTCCAGATGAATCCCTCTCTTGTTTCCATGGTTTTCGGATTCTCATTTTTTGGACTCTCTTTTTATTTTATCCGGAAAAAAAATAACTCTCTGGCCAAAAACCAAGCCTATAAACCCTTCCTTGTCAGAAAAAGATCCCAGGTCATTCCTGCGGGTTGTTCCCTGCCTTAAAATTTTTTCTCTTGCCAACATAAGAACAATATAATATATACGCAGCCTAGTTGTGGGTTTGTCGGATAAACTCTAACCCTTAGACAAGAGAGACGTATTATGACATCACAACGCGACCTAAAAATAGCAATACTCATTATGGTCATATTCTTGATCACAGGGATTATATGCTATGCCTCTTTTACCCCCCCTGCTCCTGAAAATCCAATACGGATGATGCTTCAGAATAAAGGTGGACAAGTTTTATTCACCCACTCCATACACGCAGGCGATTATACCAGTGATTGCCTGGACTGCCATCACAACCTTGAAGATGATGAAACCTACAACTGCAGTGAGTGCCATGAAGACACAGGTGATGAAGACTTCCCGTCAAGAGCTGATGCATTTCACGCTCAGTGCAAGGGATGCCATGAAGACATTGGCGCAGGTCCGGTAGAATGTAATTCGTGTCATTCCTTATAGTGACCTAAGATTTTTTTAATCCCGGTCATTAACCATAACGGGTGATCTTAAGCTTTTTACAAAACAAGGACTTATTATGATTAAACGATCTTTTTTCACCTTAAACCCGCCAAAGCTCAACTATGATCTTGTGGAACCGGGCCTGAAAGAGCCGGAGTCAATCCCCATACCATCCAACCTTATTTTATTGTTGAACGAATCCCTTGACGACACAAAAAAAACCTTGATAACAAAAGGGGATGCGGTAAAAAAAGGAGAGCGACTCCTTCTTTACGATAACAGCACGGAGTATGCAATTTCTCCGGTAACAGGAACCATCAGCACCATTGAGACCTATTCCGATGTTTTAGGCAATCCATCCACCTACCTTGTCATCCACAATGATCAGACCCGGGCAGCAGATACGGAACCTTTAACATATGATTTAACGGAAGATACAGCCTCTGCCGATACCTGGCTTCGGACACTGCCCGGAGCGCCGCCTCTCAAGACTCTTGCCCGGGATGACAAAAAAATCAATACCATTGTCATTACCTGCACGGACAAAGATCTTTTGTCCACAACCAGTCAATACGTCACCTCTAAATTTTCTGAAGAGGTTAAAGAGGGTGCCCGGATTTTAAAAAAGATCACCAAGGTGACAAAGCTCTCCATAGCGATCCCGGAGGGTCTGAATGTTCAGGGGGGCTTTGATTCGATCCAGGTATTAAAAACCTCGGGAGAATATCCATCCAATCTTCCGGCCATGGTGCTCAAGGATCATTTAAACATGGAACTGCCTGCCGGTGAAACCCCTGAGGATTCCGGGGTGTGTTTTATCTGTGCAGAGGCTGTGGTCTCCCTGGCCCGGGCCTACAGGACAAAATCCGCCTGTTTTGAAAAAATTCTGACCATCATTGGAAAACAGGGAACCCGGCACAGGGTCAAGGCGACCATTGGCACACCCCTGGGGAAAATTTTCAATACTTTGGGCATCCACATCAACGAACAGGACAGGGTTGTTATCGGCGGACCCATGACGGGATTTTCCACCTTCACCCATCACCATCCGGTGGAGCCGGATATGGACACGGTGATCATTCAGGACCGGGATGTGATCCCGGAATTGTCGGATAACCCCTGTGTCAACTGCGGCAAATGTATCCGGATCTGCCCGGCCCGGATTCCCGTGAATATTCTGGTTCGATATCTTGAGGCTGACCAGTATGAAGAGGCTGCAGACAAGTATGATCTCGAATCCTGTATTGAATGCGGTCTCTGTGCCTACGTATGTACGGCAAGAATCCCCATATTCCAGTACATCAGACTTGGGAAACATGAGCTTTATAAACTTAGAGCAGACGTATAGATTGGAGACTGCCAATGAATACAACTAAATTAACCGTCTCCCATGCCCCATTCTGGCATGATGGAGACAGCCTATTCAAAATGAATCTGAACATCATGATTGCGGCTCTTCCGGCAATCGTGTTCGGTATCATTCAGTTCGGTGCGCCGGCCGTTGGGGTACTTGCCCTATCGCTCTCAAGTGCCATGGCATGGGAACTTGGAATGAACCTTGCTTCCAAAAAGAGGTTCAGCATCGGTGACCTGGATGCAGCGGTCATCGGCCTTGTTTTCGGGATGATGCTCCCGGCCACCTCACCCTGGTGGTTAGTGATTACCGGAACCTTTGTGGCCGTGGTCATCGGCAAGATGATTTTCGGGGGTATCGGAGCCAACCCGTTTAATCCGGCACTGGTGGGAATGGCATTTTTGATGCTGTCCTGGCGAGTCTTTTTTGATTTTGATGCCGCCTATGTCAACTATGAATTCGGATTTACCGCCCTTGCACCCCTGGCCGCCCTCAAAGCCCAGGGCGCGTCAGCCGTTGCCGATCTCTTTCCCATATCCGACCTTGCCATGGGCAGACAGATGGGTGCCATCGGCACCACCTTCGGGGTCGGCCTGATTCTCGGCGGCATTTACCTGATGTTAAGGGGCTATATCCGCTGGGAGATCCCCGTATCCTTTATCGCAGGTATCCTTGTTACGGCCCTTTGCTTTAAACTGGCAAACCCGGATGTCTATGGCGGCCCCATGATTCATCTGTTTTCAGGGTATACCCTTTTCGGGGCGATCTTTCTTGCCACGGAGAACTCCTCTTCTCCGGTCAACAGAATTCCCATGCTTCTCTACGGTTTTTTTGCGGCAGTCATGATTATCCTGATGAGAAACATCGGCGTCTATGCAGATGGAACCGTTCTGGCGATTCTCCTGCTCAACCTTGTGAACCCCCTCATCGACACCATTAGACCAAAAGCTTTGGGAAAGGGTGATAGCCATGCGTGAAATGATTAGTATGATCGTGGTTTTAACCGTATTGACGGCTGTTTCAGGCGGACTTCTGGCTGCCGTACAATCCGGAACAAAAAATAAAATCGAAGCTCAAATTTTTAAATTCCAGCTGGCACCTGCCATGGATGAGATCTTTGGAGAAGTCACCAATAATCCTGCCGAGGAAAAATTCGAAATCGAACATGAAGGGATGAAATATCAATTCTACCCGGCCAAACTTCAAGACGGCTCAAAAGCCATTGCATTTGAAACAAAAGGGAAAGGCGGTTACGGAGGCGATGTCGGGTTTATGGTCGGGATCAGCCTTGAGAATGATCAGATTGTGGCTGCACGGGTGACCACCCATGCGGAAACCCCAGGGCTTGGCGCCCGGGCCAAGGATGATCCTGAATTTGTCTCTCAATTCTCAGGCAAATCCATTGAGGACAATTTAGGACTCAAAAGCGAGAGTGGTTCGATTGATGCCATGTCTGGTGCGACAATTACCTCAAGAGCGGTTACTTTGGGAGCCATTCAGGCACAGGATATCTATAAGCAACTCAAACCTGAAATTTTAAAACAGATACAATAAGGTATATGAGGAGATAATATAATATGGCACAATCCTTAGCAAAAGAATTTACCAAAGGACTCTGGGCTGAGATACCTCCTTTCAGGCTGGTTCTGGGCCTATGTCCTGTCCTTGCGGTTACCAAATCAGTTGAAAACGGAATCGGGATGGGAGTCGCGACTACCTTTGTCCTGGTGTTTTCCAATCTGTTGATATCACTGCTTAGAAACGTAATTCCCGCAAAAGTCAGAATTGCCTGCTTTATTGTGATCATCGCCACCTTTGTAACCATTGTGGAACTGGTGATGCAGGCCTATACCTACGAACTCTTCCTGAAACTGGGTATTTTCATCCCCCTGATTGTTGTAAACTGCATCGTTCTGGGCCGGGCAGAAGCCTTTGCCAGCAAGAACGGGCCGGTAATGTCCGTGGCTGACGGACTGGGTATCGGGATCGGTTTTACCCTTTCCCTTGCCGCCCTGGGTGCAGTCAGAGAATTTTTAGGAAACGGAACCATTACCATCTGGGGTGGAAGCCCTGTTTTTGAGATGGGAGCCAATTTTCTTCCGTTCAAATTCATGGTGGAAGCTCCGGGCGCATTTGTCGGACTGGGATTAATGCTCTGCCTGATGAACCTCATCGGTAAAAAATAAAAAGGAGATAAACCTATGGGTGATCTATTCGTCCTTGCAATAAGCTGTATCTTTATCAACAATATTCTCCTTGCCCAGTTTCTCGGCAACTGCCCGTTTCTGGGCACGTCCAAGAAGATGGAGACTGCCGTGGGCATGGCAATGGCAGTTGTGTTTGTACTGGTCATGGCCGGTATCATCACATGGATTGTGGATGTTTACCTCTTAAAGGCGCTTAACGTAGAATATTTGCGCACGGTCTCCTTCATCCTGGTGATCGCATCCCTGGTTCAGTTTGTGGAAATGTTTCTGAAAAAAAGCATCCCCGCCCTCTATGCGGGCTTAGGAATTTTCCTGCCCCTCATCACCACCAATTGTGCGGTCATGGGTGTCTGCCTCATCAATATCAAAGAGGAATACACCTTTCTTCAAGCCACTGTGTCCTCTTTTGCCTATGCTGTCGGTTTTGGACTGGCCCTTGTCCTGTTTGCAGGCGTCAGGGAAAGAATCAACCTGGCAAGAGTTCCCAAACCGCTTCAGGATACCTCCATCGGTCTTGTCACGGCTGGAATAATTGCACTGACTTTTATGTCATTTAAAGGAATGGTTTAAAGAGAAACCGAAATATTAACACAAAGGTGAATTTATGATCCCAGCGTTATTGTTTATGTTAGGTATCGGTGCTGTATGCGGTATCGTACTCAGTCTCTCTTCCAAAGTCTTTTACGTATATGAAGACCCAAGGATTGCACTTGTGGAAAACAATCTGGCCGGAGCAAACTGCGGCGGTTGCGGCTATGCCGGATGTTCCGCTGCTGCCGAAGCCATTGTCACCGGAGTTGAACCCCCGTCCCTTTGCGTTGTCTCCAGCAAGGAAGGGATCGAAGAGGTGGCCAAAATAATGGGGGTGGACGCTGGAAACGCTGAAAGCCCGTTATCCTATAATATGTGTGAGGGCGGGAACCGGGCCGATGATAAATACCACTACATGGGAATCTTATCGTGTAAAGCCATGGCAGCCATGTACGGCGGGAAACGGGTGTGCGGCGTGGGGTGCATCGGCATGGGCGACTGTGTCAAAGCCTGCCAGTTTAATGCCCTGAAAATCGGGACCAACGGGTATCCGGTTGTTGATGAAGAAAAATGTGTGGGTTGCGGCGCCTGCGAGCAGGCCTGTCCCAAGACGATCATTACGGTGAATACCCTGAGTGAACAATTGATGAAATTCAACCAGATGGATGATGCTCTGGCCCCCTGTGCCCAGACCTGCCCGGCTGAAATCAATATCCCCCGGTATATCAACCAGATCCGGGAGGGCCGGTACAAGGAAGCGGTTCAGACCATCCGTTTGAGAAATCCCCTTCCCCTGGCCTGCGGCCGGGTCTGTCCCCACCCCTGTGAAGACTATTGCCGGCGGGGTATCGAAGATGAACCGGTTTCCATTAACCAGCTCAAACGGTTTGCCTCGGATTACGAGATGAATTCCGGATCAAGAATTCCCATTAAATGTGCCCCGGATACGGGCAAGAAAATAGCCGTTATCGGCGGTGGGCCTGCAGGCCTTTCCTGTGCCTTCTTTTTACGGCGCCTGGGTCATGAGGTGAGTATTTTTGAAGCCATGCCCAAGCTCGGCGGCATGATCCGCTACGGCATCCCCGAGTACCGTCTGCCCAAAAAGGTTCTTGACTGGGAAATCCAGGGTATCCTGGATCTTGGGATCAAGTCCTTCTGCAATGTTAAATTCGGTGCCGACTTCGGGCTGGGCTCCCTGATGGCTTCAGGCTATAATGCGGTCTTTCTCGGTGTGGGTGCCTGGAAAGACTACTCTCTGGGCATTGAAGGCGAAAACCTGAACGGGTGCTTTACCGGCATTGATTTTCTCCAGCGAATGGCCAGTGGGGAGCAGATAAATCTTGGAAAAACCGCAGCCGTTGTCGGCGGCGGCAACACCGCCGTGGACTGCGCCAGGACTCTTTTGCGGAAGGGGCTGGACAAGGTTTATATGGTTTACAGGAGAACCAGAAAAGAAATGCCGGCCAATGAGGTTGAAATCGTGGCCTCGGAAGAAGAAGGCATTGAATTTGTTTTCCTGGCCGCACCCACACGGGTGGTCGGCGATGACGGCGGCAAGGTGGTCCAGCTTGAATACCTTAAAATGGAACTGGGTGAGCCCGATGCCAGCGGCAGGCGCCGTCCTGAACCAGTGGAGGGATCTGAAACCCTCCTGGATGTGGACATGGTGATCTCGGCCATCGGCCAGGCCCCGGATGCATCCTTTAAAGACCAGGACCCCAATCCCCGGATGAAGGAATTGGAACTGACCCGGTGGAATACCATTGACAACAACCCGGAACTCCTCCAGGCCTCTATCCCCTATATATTCACGGCCGGGGATGCGGCAACAGGACCCGACCTTGTGGTCTCAGCCATCGGCTCGGGCAGAAGAGCGGCCCGGTCCATTGACATGTTCATCAAAGAGGGCATCGTCACTCCCGTTGAAAAATCATTGCTGGGCAAACATATACCGGGAACGATTTTCACCAAGGTGCAGGGAATACAAAAGTCCAGCCGGGCCAAAATGCCGGAAATCCCTGTGGACCAGCGGTTGGATTCCATGATTGAAGTGGATCTGGTCCTGCCCGAAGATGCGGCACGCAAGGAAGCCGAAAGATGCCTGAACTGCTGCAGGATCTGCTATAACCCGGATACGGATTTTCCCATGGCAACATCCGGTTGAGACCGGCAGATTCACCAAATCTGAGGTTTAAAGAATAGGCTTGATAAAAGGGTATCACCATTGATACCCTTTTATCATTCATACAGAGTATCATCCCATTGACCGTATGGATTTTACCCCTTAAAAATCACCACTAACCATCTGATTGACAAGAATTTGACCACCAAACAATCAAATAATAAACGAATAAAAATCCTGGCCCTCCTTATTTCAGCCATTCTCTTTCTGCTGGCGTGCGGGTGCGGTTTCCTGGTTTTTTCCATCTTTTCCTTTGCCCAAGCGCCCCTGGAACCCGGTGCCGGCCAAACCGAGTTTACCATTCGTCCAGGCCAGGGTCTTAAAACCATTGCCCGGCACCTTGAACAGGACCGGCTCATCTCCAGTCAACTCTATTTTACCCTGTTTGCAAAATTCAAGCGCGTGGACAAACGACTCCAGGCCGGGGAGTATGAGGTGTCTGCCTCCCAAACTCCGTCCCAGATGCTGGATACTTTTGTAAAGGGCCGGGTAAAATTGTACCGGATCACCCTTCCCGAAGGCGTAAACATGAATGAGATTGCCGCAGTGCTTGAAAAGGCGGGTTTCTGCGAAAAAAACAATTTTTTAGATCTCTGCCAGGACCGCTCCTTTATCCAGTCCCTGGGAATCAAATCCATCACCCTGGAGGGGTACCTGTTTCCAGACACCTATTTTTTCCCAAAACACAGCCCGTGTAAAAAAATCATCACCGCCATGGTCGAGCATTTTAAACTTATTTTCACACAGGCCTGGCAAGACCGGGCCGCAGAACTTAAGCTTTCAGTCCACGACATCGTCACCCTGGCATCCATTATCGAAAAAGAGACCGGAGATGCCACAGAAAGGCCATTGATCGCATCGGTCTTCCATAACCGGCTGGCAAAAAACATGCGCCTGGAAAGTGACCCCACCGTTATTTACGGAATCAAAGACTTTGACGGGAATATTAAACGAAAGCACCTTAAAACGGTGACCCCTTACAATACCTATCAGATCAGGGGGCTTCCCATGGGTCCCATTGCTAATCCGGGCGCGGCCTCACTTGCGGCCGCCCTTTACCCTGCCCAGACCCAATATCTTTTTTTTGTGTCTAAAAAAGATACCACCCATAAGTTTTCACGAACCATCCAGGAGCACAACCGGGCGGTTAGAAAATACCAGCTCAAGAAGCGGTGATCGGTTCTGATCCTTTTTCAATGATGCCCATTTGAAAAATATTTCTTTCCTGCATTGATTTTTATGATCAATAGGTCAGAACAGAGCCGCCGTCAAACAGCAGGTCTCCACCCACAAGATATGTGGCGTGACGGGACAATCCAAAAACAATCATGTTGGCCACTTCAATGGGGGTCATCATCTGTTTGACCTGTGATTTGCCCATCATGACGTTTTCAATGACCTCGTCCCGGGTGATGCCCCGCTGCTCAGCCTGGGCTGCAATCTGGTTGAGGGCCAGCCGGGTTTTGACAAAACCCGTACTCACGGTGAATGACCTGATCCGGCCTTCGGCAGAGATGGACTGGCTCAACCCCCTGAGACCGAATTTTGACATATTGTAAGCCGGTTTGTTCTTTGTGCAGATATGGCCGTGGATGGAGGACATGTTGGCGATAACCCCGATCCCGTCTTCGCTCTTTTTCATGTGGGGGATGGTGAGCTTTGACAAAAGAAAAGGCGCCCGGAGCATGAGCCGGAGCATGAGGTCACAGGTCTCCATGGGAAAATTTTCTATGCTGTCGATGTGCTGAATTCCGGCGATATTGGCCAGATATTTGATCTGACCGAATGAGGCGGCTTTGTCAACCGCATGGGCAGCGGCATTGTCATCGCACAGATCCGTGGGGATAAATTCCATTTTCCCCCCGTGGGATGTCACGGCCTCTTTTGTTTTCTCAGCTTCATCGACATTGATATCAAGGCCCACAACCCTCAGTCCATTCCTGGCTGCCGCCACAGCCGTTGCCCGGCCAATACCGCTTCCGGCACCGGTGATGATGCAGACATTGTTTGGGTTGAAATTTTTGTCCTTAATGACCAGGATTTCATAATCCTTGATTTCAGGTTCTCTGATTTCCATATTGCTCCTTTCCGTTCCTTTTCACGTTCCTCAAAAAGAGAAAAATTCCCTGAAGCAAACGCGGGAGGACGATTTCGGCCTCTCATCAATTGTTTGCAAAGAACAATTAGACTTCCAGATTCAAATATGAGCAAATTTCAGACCAGAAGTGTAATTTAGAAACGTAATGCCGACAAGTGCCTGGAATTCAATTTAAATTTTTATTTTCTCGACTTTTGATCCAAAACAAATTATAGAAACCATAGCGTAGCATAAAGTCTACATGTAGATTTTTTACTACACATTCCGTGTTGGTCTTAATAACAGATAGGGTGAATAGAAAAGTGAGCCAGACAAAAAAAACAACGGCCGAACTTCAAAAAGAAGTGGAAATGTACCGGCATATTTTTAACAGCATCTATCACGGGGCCACCGTCATTGATCCAAAGGGACGAATTACCCATCTGAACGAAGCTTACGGACGGTTTTTAGGACTTGACCCTGAACAGCAGATCGGCAAACATTGCACTGAAGTCTTTAAAAACACGCGAATGCATATCGTTGCCAAAACCGGAAAAGCCGAGATCAACATGTCCCAGCGCATCAATCAGACCGATATGGTTGTCCAGCGTATCCCCATTCAAAAGAACGGCAAGCTGATTGCCGTATACGGTCAGGTGATGTTCAAGGATATCTCAGAAGTCGGAGCTCTGGCCAGAAAACTCTATCAGCTTGAATCAAGGGTCAAAGCCTATGAGGCTGAGCTGTATGACTTGAGATCAACCCGCTACACTCTGGACAGTATTGTGGGTAACAGCCGGGAAATTCAATATCTCAAAAAAGAGGCTGTAAAAGCCTCTGCCAACGACTCCACCGTAATGATTACCGGGGACAGTGGAACAGGTAAGGAATTGTTTGCCCAGGCCATTCACCATGAAAGTGCCCGGAGCCATCATCCCTTCATCCGGATCAATTGTGCCGCCATCCCGAAAGATCTTCTGGAATCGGAATTGTTTGGGTACGAGGAAGGCGCTTTCACCGGGGCTAAGGTCAGGGGAAAGCCCGGGAAATTTGAACTGGCCGACAAAGGGACCATTTTTTTGGACGAACTGGGCGACCTGCCTCTGGAAATGCAGCCCAAGCTCCTGCGGGTCCTGGAGGAAAAAGAATTTGAAAAACTGGGCGGGACCCGGATTATCCGGTCGGACTTCAGGGTCATCTGCGCCACCAACCAGGATCTGGAAGCCTTGATTGAACAGAAAAAGTTCAGGCGAGACCTTTACTACCGGCTCAATGTTATTCCCATTGAGATCCCGCCCTTAAGGGAACGGCGCCAGGACATTATAGCCATTGCACGCTATCTGCTCCGGAAAATGACACGGGAGGCAGACCTGCAGGAAATGCGGATCGAAAAAGAGGCGGAAAAGGAACTTTTAAAGCATGACTGGCCCGGGAATGTCAGGGAATTGTCAAATGTGCTGGAACGTGCCATGTACGCATCCCAGGATCACATCATTTACAAGGGAGATCTGCCCTTTTCCATGACCTTTCCCATAAAAAAAACCTCAAAACCCAGGCAGGCAGGATTGAAAACGGCACGGAACGAAGCCCAGATCAAGGCGATTTACCAGGCCCTGGCCAAAACAGGATACAACAAGTCCAGGGCGGCAGACCTTTTGGGAATCCACCGGACCCTTTTGTACAAAAAAATGAAGGAATACGGGATTGAACTCAAACCGGAGTGACGACTCCGGGGTCAATCAAACTGCTCAAAATGTTTTAAATAGACAATCACGGCACCACTGGTTGATTTTTTCTTTTTGTCCCATTCATACCAGATCACCTGATGCTGTTTTTTCATTTCCTTTAATACATCCTCCACAACATCGGGCAGCACCGGACCCAGGTCTGAGTGAAGCCCCTTTCCCACTATGATGCGCACCGTAAAATAACCTCGCTCTCTGGAAGAAATAATAAATGACCGGGTCTTTACCTGTGCCCCGATGGAGGTGTATCCGTGAAGATCCAGTTCAACTTCAGCCGGCGGATACCGTTTGATTCGCTTCTTCACCGGCATGGGGAATTTCTTTTTCACAGACACGGCTGTTTTCTGTTTAAATGATTCTTCCAGTAAAAGGGCAAAATCCTCTGTATCCGTATCTTTACCGATCTCTTCACTGGCATCATCATTGGCTGGTTTTCCGTTGAAAAAATCCTGTCCGTAAAAATCTTCGGTTTTTTTTCTCCTGCCGGGACCATCATCCAGCACAGATACCCCATGCCGGTTGTGGTGATTCTTTGACACACAATCCTGATCTTTTGGGTCCGGGTTTTCCAGACTCTCCGGGTAGTCCGGTTTCTCCCCGGCTTTTTTTTCAAACTCTGCCAAAAAATCATGATGGGAATCAAACACCGGTAATTTATTTTTAGACCTTTTTTTCAACGCGTCTTTTCCTTATCTTTTCATTATTTTACATGGGATCACACTATCGTATCCTGACCATTTTTTCAAGATTTTCAGACCGTTGTTCATTTGACAAGCCCCCCCCTTCCTGATATTGTCGAAATCATGAAAACAGGTAATATTGTAGAGTATATTGACCAGCAAAAAATAATTTCAGCGGTCATATTACAGGAAAAAAACGGGAAATTAAAACTGCTCAATGAAAACAACCGTGAGGTGAATTTTTCCGAAAAACGGTTGTCTCATGCGACAGAGGTATGCCTTGATATTGACGTTTCCCGGGATATGATTGCAGCCCGGTTAAAACAATTGGCCGCAGACCGGAACCGGCTCGCCGAGACCATAGACATCAGAGAACTATGGGAGATCCTTCATGAAGAGCCCGAAGAGATTGATCTGCCCACCATGACCCTTTTCTGTTTTGATCCCCCCCTGACCCCGGACCACGAGGCCGCCGTCATCCGGGCCTTTTTCCATGACCGCCTGTTTTTCAAGTCCAGCCAGATGAAGTTTACCCCCCACACCCCGGAACAGGTCAAGGTTAGACAACGACAGATACAGGAAGCTGAGACCCGGGAGATCCTGACCCAGAAAGGTGCAGCCTGGATCACGGACGTCCTGAACAACAAAAACGGCTCCAACAATCCCGTGGATCCGTTTATCGTTGAAATTCTGACCTCCTATTACCTGTTCGGCAGTGATTCAGACTCCTATCTCATTGCCAGAAATATCATCAAAAAATCCCCCCTTAACTCCCGGGAACAATTGTTTGCCGTGTTTGTAAAAGCCGGGATCTGGGATCAGCATAAAAACATTGATCTCTTGACCCTGCAAATTCCCACGGTATTTTCAAGCGAGGTGCTGGAGCAGGAAAAAAGACTGACCACTACCCCCGTCAATTTTTTTGATGACCCCTTAAGAAAAGACTTGACCCAAATTCCGTTGATCACCATTGACGGCCAGTCCACCCTTGATTTTGATGATGCCATCAGTCTTGAGAATACGGAAACCGGATATACCCTGGGCATTCACATCATTGATGTGGATGCCTATATTAAATCCAATGATCCCATAGATATGGCGGCCCGGGACCGGGCCAGTTCCATTTACATGCCCGATGACAAACTGCCCATGCTGCCGCCCAACCTGTCCGAAGACCTCTGCAGCTTAAAAGAAAACGAAATACGGCCGGGTATCAGCACCATCATCAAAATGAGTCGGTTTTTTGAAATCCAGGATTACACCATTGTCCCGAGCATCATCAAGGTCCACAAACAGATGAGCTATGCCGAGGCAAACCTTTTAAACGGAAAGAACGACCCCATTACCACCCTGTACAAAATTGCCACTCTTTTACGGGAAAAGCGACTCAAAGCCGGTGCCATACAGATCACCCTTCCCGAGGTGAATGTGTGGATCGAGGAAAATCAGGAAATCGGGTATCTGAAAATTGATCGGGAAAACCCTTCCCGCATGTTGGTATCAGAGATGATGATCTTTGCCAATTCCCTGATGGCCGAATTTCTAGCCAACAACAATATGCCGGCGGTTTTCAGGTCCCAGGCCCACCCCAAGCAGCGGCTTTTCAAGGGGATTGAAACCTCTTTGACCCTGAATTTCATGCAGAGAAAACACCTGAGCCGGGCCATCATCGGAACAGACCCGGAAATCCATTCGGGCCTGGGCGTCAAGGCATATGCCACTGCCACATCCCCCATCCGGCGGTATCATGATCTCCTGACCCAGCGGCAGATAAAGGCGATTTTAGGCTACAACCGGGCCTATTCAAAGGCTGAACTGGAGACCATTCTCCAGTCCATCTCCCAGACCATTGCCAATGCCGGCCGGGTCCAGTCCGCCAGAAAACGGTACTGGATCATCAAATACCTGGAAGGCCAGAAAGGATGCAACTACGAGGCCCTGGTGCTGGATCGGTACAGGGATCACTATAACGTGTTGATCAAGGAGTTCATGTTTGAAGCCAAACTTCCCCCCAGCGGCATCAAACTCAAGCACGGCGACATCATCCAGGTGACCATCCAGCATGCCGACGCAAGAAGGGATCAACTCTCCTTATTTGCATAAAAAAAGGCAGCGCAATTTTCCTGCACTGCCCCTTCCCAAAAGAAATCAAGATTAATGCTTAAAGCCTAGTGCTTAAAACTTCTTTGGCCCGTATACACCATGGTGGCCTCATTTTCATTACAGGCCTCTATGGACTGGTAGTCATTTAAAGACCCGCCGGGCTGTACCACTGCCTTGACCCCCTGTCTGAGCCCCACATCGATACCGTCCCTGAAGGGGAAAAAGGCATCCGACACCATGGCGGAACCGATAAGACCGCCTTTGACCACTTTGACATCATTTTCGATCTGAGCCCGCTGGTCCTCATCCGTCAGATCGGCAAAGGAAACATTGTGCCGCTCAAAGCTGTACCGGTCCGCCAGTTTTCGATAGGCCTTGTCCACGGCAATTTCCGCCACCCCTACCCTGTCCTGTTCCCCGGTCCCGATACCCACGGTGACATTGTCTTTCACATAGATCACTGAATTGGAGGTAATCCCGGATTCCACCAGCCATCCAAACAGCATGTCCTGGTACTCCCGGGGTGTGGGGGGCCGCTTGACGGCATAGGCTTTCCCCTTATACTCGGTGGATGCCGTCACCAGGTCCTTTTCCGACAGGGTTTGGGGGACAAAGGACCACTGGGCCACCATGCCGCCGTCCATCAGGCTTTTAAAATCAATGACCCTCTCACCGATAAACCCCTGGAGCTTGTCCATATTCTGAATCCGGATCACCCGTAAATTCTTCCTCGCCCCCAGGATCTCAATCACCCCGTCTTCAAATTCAGGAGCCACCACCACTTCGGCATACTGGGAGGCAATGGCCTGGGCCGTGGCCTTGTCAAGGGCCTTGTTCAGGGCGATGCACCCCCCAAAGGCCGCCACCCGGTCCGCCATATAAGCCTTATGATAGGCCTCTTCCAGGCTCTGGGCCCGGGCCGCACCGCAGGGGTTGTTGTGCTTGACAATGACGGCACAGGGCGTATCGGTAAAATACCTTAGGATATTCAGGGCATTGTCTGCATCGGTGAGATTGGTTTTGCCCGGGTGCTTGCCCGATTGGAGCAGTTCAATATCCGATACCAGATATCTGCCCGGGGCTATGGTCTTGGCATCCCCCAGGGCCAGGTTCCCGTTGACCAGCCGGTAAAGTGCGGCTTCCTGGCCTGGATTTTCACCATACCTTAAGCCTTTGTTCACCCCGTCAATCACCCAGGATACTTTTTCATAAAAAAGGGTTTGTCGTTTTTCGCCGTCCACAAACGAGACTTCTAAATGCGGGGTAAAGTGATCGTCCATAATGGTTTTGTACATTTGTTTCAGATCTTTGGACATGGCTTAATCTCCTGATGTATAGCATGATTTAAGGTTGTTTATCGATGTCCTGGCCAGATAATCGGCAATGGTCCTGTCATAGAGGGCCGTGTGCTCAAAGGCTTTCTGGGCAAGCCGGAACCGGTCCTCAAGAGATAAAATTCCCTGGGTGGCCACAAGTTTTTCAAGGATAACAGGATAGTCTGACGGGTCCACCATTGATGCCACCCGGATAAAATTTTTGGCAGCGGCCCGGATCATGGTGGGGCCGCCGATATCAATATTTCCCCTGGCATCTTCGCAGGTGACACTTTTTCGGGCAATCGTTTCGCTGAACGGGTAAAGATTCACCACCACCATATCAACGGCAAGGGCTTGTGTCCTTTTCAAATCCTCCTGATGGGCCGGATTATAGGTTTCCGTCAACAGACCCAGGTAAATCTTAAAGTCCAGGGTTTTCACAAGCCCTCCCTGGGTTTCGGGCTGCCCCGTATAATCGGACACCTGTCGCAGGCGACTTTCAGATTGTACCCCCAGGATCTCTTTAATTTTGACGTATGTCCCGCCTGTTGACAGGATCAAAACCTGGGGATTCACCTTAACCAGGCCGGGGATAAAGGTCTCCAGGCCGGATTTGTCGGACACGCTCACCAGAATTGTTTTAATTTTTACCTGATCGTCAATTTTGTCGACAATATTCTTGGCCATGATCTTTCCTTTGTTTTGTCGTTAATATTTTTTTCTGTATTGATCCTGATTAATAATATCATTGGCCTCTTAAAGTCAAGTTTCCAGAATTGAGCCGGCAGTTTGTGCTTATATTCTGCAGATTTAAAGAGCCTTTGTTTTCCATAACTCGATCGGGCATGGGTTGCGGCCTCTCTGCAAAAATGCAACTGGCCCACATCATCCTGGATTTTACTGAAAACTTTCAGCCCTTAACACAGCTATATTGTAATCATTTTCTTGACAATGACCCTGGTTTGGATTACTGTTGCCGGAACATTTATAATTGTATTCGAAAAGCCTGTAAAAGGGCCATAGAATTGAAAAGGAGATGTTAAAATGTCACCCGGTGTTGTATTCACAGGAGGGATTCTCGGTGTATTTTCCGGTATGACCCTCATTTATCTGTCCATTAAAATCACTGCCCTGGTTATTGACCGTTTCATCCCCCCCAAAAATGGGAAGGCGTAACAAAAGGAAAATTCTAAATGACCGCTCCTCTATACGAATTGCTGAAAACGACCGGCTTTATTTATCTGACACCAGGTATGGTTATCATGTGGTGCATCGGACTGGTCCTGATCTATCTGGCCATAAAAAAACAATATGAGCCCCTGCTGCTGCTGCCCATTGGATTCGGTATCCTATTGGCCAATCTTCCCCTGAGTGGATTGATGGAGCCTGAACACGGACTATTGTGGAAATTCTATGAATACGGGATCCACTGGGAAATCATCCCTCCCCTGATTTTTCTCGGCATTGGTGCGTTCACGGATTTTGGCCCTATGCTGGCCAACCCCCGCTTGATTTTTCTCGGGGCCGGTGCCCAGGCAGGGGTGTACCTGACCTTTTTTGCGGCCCAGGCCATGGGATACAATATAATGGAGGCAGCCACCATCGGCATTATCGGTGGTGCAGACGGCCCCACCACGATTTTTCTGGCCTCCAAGCTGGCGCCCCAGCTCCTCGGGGCATGTGCTGTGGCTGCCTATTCCTACATGGCCATGGTCCCCATTATTCAACCGCCCATCATGCGGATGATGACCACACCTGGGGAACGAAAAATCAGGATGAGAAAGGGCCGTCAGGTGAGCAAACTGGAAAAGCTGCTGTTTCCCATTATATCCACTTTTCTGATTATTCTCCTGGTCCCGGCTTCCGCCCCCCTTATTTCCATGCTCATGCTGGGAAATCTTTTCCGAGAAGCCCAGGTGGTTGAACGGCTCAAGCTGGCGGCCCAGAACGAATTGATGAATATCGTTACCATTTTCCTGGGCGTGCCCATTGGTGCCACCATGAATGCCCAGGTTTTTTTACAGCCCAAAGTTCTCCTGATTTTCGCCCTGGGGCTGTGCGCGTTTATGGCCAGCACCATCACAGGAATTCTGCTGGCCAAAATAATGAACCTGTTCTCAAAAACGAAACTTAACCCGCTTCTGGGTGCTGCAGGTGTTTCAGCGGTTCCCATGGCAGCGCGGGTGGTTCATAAAGTCGGAATGGAAGCTGACAAGAAAAACTATCTTCTCATGTATGCCATGGGCCCGAATGTGGCAGGGGTAATCGGTACTGTCATTGCCGCCGGTATCTTCATGACCCTTCTGGGCACTTAATTACACGGGATGATTCAGCGTAAAATTGTTAAAAACAAATCTATAAATTAAAAGGAAAACAAAATGGCAACAGAAGTATTGGCTCCCTTACCGGGAAAAATAGTCAGGCTCAACCTGGAAGAGGGAAAAACCGTTGAAGAAGACATTGAAATCATGGTGATAGAGGCCATGAAAATGGAAACATCGGTTTATGCCCCCTGTAGCGGACTGGTGGAAAAGGTCACCAAAAAAATAGGAGATGAGGTGGAAGAAGACGAACTGATCGCCGTCATCTCCTGATATATGCAAATAAATTATTGCCAGTGAAAATGCCGGACAATTCACACCCTTTGGCATTTTCATTGGCAATTCATGAAACCCATATCCATGAATTTTAAATTTATGGAAACCGTTTTTTGGAGAGACCCATGGAAAACTTTGTTCAAGACATTATGGTAACCGAATTTGATACCATCCGTCATGATGCACCGATTGAAGAGGCCATCCAGATGATTTTAAACGGCAGGGTACGGGAGACCGGTGATAAGACCACAAGCCTGATGGTTCTTGATAATGCGATGATGTTTGTGGGTATCATCACCATGGCCGACATCCTCTATCACCTGCGGCCGGCTTTTTTAAATTATGGGATCAGCGGCACCCAGGTCCCATGGACGGAACAATTTGATATTGCCATGAAAACCCTTAAGAGAAAAGAAGTCCGCCAGTTGATGAGCCGGGATATCGTTGGCGCTTCAGAGGATGAACATCTCATGGCCATTCTGGATCGCATGGTGAAAAACAAGTACCACAGGCTTCCAGTAATAAAGGCCGGCAAACCCATAGGCATTGTCTATATATCTGATATTTATTATCATTTCTTTTCATAAAGTGAATCTTTACCGGGTTTTTAACCCGTCGGGATCTCCCCGGCCTTTTGTCGTCCTGTCCCATTTTATCTTTCCAGGCCTTTGTCTTCCTGACTTTTGATCCCGATCGTTTGGTTTGCCCTTGAATTTCTTTAATTTTTTAAAAAAAATCAGGCTATTTTATAGTGTATTCACCGCCATTCTCATCCGGGTGGCATATCCATCCTGATACTGATAATTCGCCACACACCAGGTGTCTCGGCCATGCCAATTGTTGAAGACGACCGGGTGGGGGGGGGTATTTCAGGCGATATCCTCGCCGGAAAAACCCTTTTCAGGCTTCTCCAGACCATGGCCTGATGGGGTTCGGACATGCACGTCCCTCTGGGGAAACGGGATCTCAATGCCCTCTGCGACAAAACGCTTGTAAACTGCGGTGTTGAGCAGGTGAAGCACCCTGCCCCGCAACACCGGCTTCTCCACCCAGCACAGCAGTTCCTGGTCAAGGCTTGAATCGCCAAAGGCCCGGAACCGCACCCGGGGTTCCGGGAACCGGCAGACATCGGAAATGTTTTTGGCCGTATCCAGTAGAACGGCATGGACCCTGTCGATATCCGAGCCATAGGCCACCCCCACCCTGACCCGGATGCGGAATTTTTCATGTCGGCCCCCGGCTTCATTAATGATCTTGGTATTTCCCATGATTGAATTGGGCACCGTAATTTCAACATCATCCCGGGTCAACAGCCGGGTGCTGCGGATACCGATATTGGTTACATTTCCCCTTTCCCCGGATTCCAGGACAATGAAGTCTCCGATTTTATAGGGGGCATCGGCCATGATGAACACGCCGGAGAACAGGTTGGCCAGGGTGTCCTTTGCGGCAAAGGAGATGGCAAGACCCAGGATTCCGGCAGAGGCCATCCAGGCGGTCAAATCGATATCCCAGACCAGGAAGAGCAGGTAAATGGTCAGGCCGGTTACCAGGAGGACCAGCAAATTGTTGAACAGGGGCAGGGTCCGGTCCTGGATCAATTTGAACCGGCTTTCATCCCGGCTCACCAGGTTCAGCAGCAGCCGGAGGAACCGGGTTGCCGCAGAGGTCCAGAAAAAGAGGCCCAGGGTTTTGAGGCCGCCCATGGTGATAAAATCTATACTCTGTTTAAACTCAAGCCTTTCTGTGGCCAGGGCAAGCCCAAAGAGGATGATGCTCAGAAACACGGGCCTGTGAACGATCTCAAGGACCTGATCATCAATTTTGAGCCGGGTCTTTTCGATCCAGCCTTTGATCACACGGGTGATGATCACATCTGTGAGTTTTGCCAGACCCACAAACAAAAAAATAATCACCAGGGCCTGGACATACCGGTTGGGTGCCACCTGTCCCAGCAGTTCCAGCAAATGTTCTTTATTAAAATTCATTGGTCTCCATTTCTTTAGGACTAGCCCAGGGCCACGTCAAGGATCATCATCACTGAAAAACCAACCATGGTGGCCATGGTGACAAGGTCAATGTTTTTATAATTTCTCTGGGATTCAGGAATGAGTTCCTCCACCACCACAAATATCATGGCGCCGGCGGCAAAACTGAGGGCATAGGGAAGGACACTCTGCATGTTCAGCACAAACAATGCGCCCAGGACACCGGCAATAGGTTCCACTATCCCGGAAGCCTGGCCCATGAGAAAACTTTTGCCCGTGGACAGGCCTTCCCGTTTCAGGGGCATGGATACGGCAGTTCCCTCGGGAAAGTTCTGTATCCCGATGCCGATGGCCAGGGCAATGGCCCCCCCCATGGTGGCCGAGGGAAGGTCGGCCGCCACTGCGCCAAAGGCAACGCCCACGGCCAGTCCCTCGGGAATATTGTGAAGGGTAATGGCAAGAACCAGGAGGGTGCTTCTCTGCCATGAGGTTTTTACACCCTCGGCCTTATCAATACTTAAACCCGGGTGAAGGTGGGGCAAAAATTTATCCGTCAGTCTCATGAAGATTCCCCCGCTCAAGAATCCAAAGGCAGCCATGAGCCAGGGAATCTGCCCCAGTTGTTCGGCCATTTCAATGCCCGGCGCCAGAAGGGACCAGAAACTTGCGGCAATCATAACACCGGCGGCAAAGCCCAGCATGGAATCCATGAGCCTGGGATTTACCGATTTTGTAAAAAAAACCAGGGCCGCGCCGGCAGCGGTTAAGGCCCAGGTAAAAAGCGTTGCCATGAATGCCTGGGTGACCGGGCTGAATTGTACAAGAAAATCGATCATTTTGAATCTCCTGAATTAAACCATCAAGTGCAAATCCCATAAGGTTCTCACCCGGTAAATAACAATATTTAAAAAATCTGTAAAGATCTATTCAAAGGCAGTATCAAGGCATTGGCCGTCAAACCCGTCATGCTTGACCGTATGGCAAAGATGGTTTACCAGGTATTGGACGAATAGATTTCATGACGAACAGGAGAGCTTGGAACAGCCGGGCTTGCTGCGTGCCCAGTCCGGCCTCTTTTGGGCAAATTCCTCTTTGCCCGGCTGCTCATCATAGGGATGACGCACAAGGTCCTGTAATTCATGAATCATTGAGAAGTCGCCCTGCTCAGCCTTGTCAATGGCCATCTGGGCCAGATAATTTCGCAACACATACTTTGGGTTGATTGAATCCATCTGCTTTCGTCTTGCCGCAACCGACGAATTGTCGGAATCCACCCGGCTTCGGTATCGTTTCATCCAGGCGCTGAATCGCTTCCAATATTCCGGAGTGAGCTGGGACGGGACGTAATAGGCCTCCATTAACGGCGAAACAGCCTTGTCATCTTTATCATTCAAGGGGTCCTTCAACTCCACCCGGGCAAGTCCGCGAAAAAAAATACTCATGTCCGTCTCCACCAACGCCAGAATTTCAGAGAGGTCATGGATCAATGCCCTGTCCGTTGCCGGTTCAAAGGTCTTGAATCCCAGTTTTTGGACCATCATGGCCTGGCTTTTGTCCTTGAAATATTGCCCGAAAAAATCCACTGCGGCCTGGAAAGGCGATGCCACCCGGGCCGGTTTTACCCGGGAAAAACAGGCCCCCATCACCTGTCGCCGCGTATTTTTCGCCTCAGTATCCGCCGGCAGTTCCCGGATAAATTGATTGTCAAATGTCAGGGATTGCCCCAGGTCAATATCTGTTTGAAAATTCATTGGATTCAACTCGCATTTCCGGATTTTGTATCAGGCATCAGGTTTCAGGTCTTATGAAAGTAATGTGATCTGAATTTTGAGTAGTAAATAGCCGGTTTAGCGATTTTCAATATTCATTTCTCAAAACCCACGGCTTTCATAATTTGTTGTGCCCGCGAGGGCATGGGGGTTACTCAGGATTTATTTTGTTCTACAAATCCGGTTCCCTTGCAGGTCGGACAGTCCTGGTCAGGATCGCATTTGCAGTCATCCCAACCGTCTTCGCCGTCACTACCCCGCCATTCCATATTGCACTCACAATTTCCCTGGATAATTTTTTTCCCCTGACAATCAGGACATAAAATTTTTGATTCCATGACATTAAATTCCTTTACTTGAAATAGATTTTTTCATAATTTTTTTTTCAATCATAATGCCGACTTATACAAAAAAATAATTCTTATTTTAAGAATGTAAATGATATTTAAATAAAATCACTCTATGGTCTCGTCCGGGTGAAATTTTTTCCCAAATTGACAGGACCGGTAATTTTTCATACCCTGAATCAGAATTCATGGTTTATAGTTCAGGGTTCATATGTTTGAATAAAGCGTACTATTTAAAATGATTGATATCAATGACCACATCAGTATCCCGGAAGCAGAGATTCAGGTTCAGGCCATCCGTGCCCAGGGGCCGGGAGGGCAGAATGTCAACAAAGTCTCCACCGCAGTTCATCTGAGGTTTGACATCCATGGGTCCAGTCTGCCGGATTTGGTTAAAACTAAGCTATTGGCCAAAAAGGACCAGCGAATTTCAAAGACCGGTGTACTGGTCATCAAGGCCATGCGATTCCGAAGCCTGGAAAAGAACAGGCAGGATGCGCTTCAGCGCCTCCAAAAAATGATACAGGCGGCCCTGGTTGTCAAAAAGAAACGAAAACGAACAAAGCCCAAAAAAAATGCCGTTAAAAAGCGCCTGGACAGCAAGACAAAACACGCCAGGGCCAAGGCCTTAAGAAAAAAAGTGGAGATTTAATCATTTTTTGTTGCCTGCTTTTATTTAGTTTGCCACAGGGATATGTCCCGGGTATAGTGTAGTTTTAAAATAGTTTACCGTATATTAAGGGGTATTTAAATCAACCCTGTCAGGAGCGAACAATGACTGCCGATGTATATTTCATGAACCTGGAGGCCGGTTCAAGAGAAAACCTTCCCGAAAAACTGGTACGACTGGTGAAAACTGCTGGAATTGAAAATATTTTGACCCCAAAAGATATCACTGCAATAAAAATTCATTTCGGAGAACAGGGCAATACCGCCTATATCCGGCCGGTATTCATCCGGAAACTGATCCAGGCCATCAAGGAGTTCAAGGCAGTCCCCTTTCTCACCGATGCCAACACCCTGTATGTAGGAACCCGGTCAAACGCCGTCTCCCATATCCATACCGCCATTGGAAACGGGTTCTCTTACTCGTCAATGGATGCGGTTCCCATCGTTATTGCCGACGGATTACGGGGGAAAGACGAAACAAAGGTCGAAATTCGCCAAAAAAACTGCGACCATGTTTACATCGGTTCCGCCGTCTCTGATGCCGATGCCCTGGTTTCAGTGGCCCATTTTAAAGGCCATGAACTGTCAGGATTTGGCGGAACCCTGAAAAATCTGGGCATGGGGTGCGCCTCCAGGCGGGGAAAACTTGACCAGCACTCCAATGTGAGCCCGAAAATCAAACGCAAAACTTGCATCGGGTGCGGGGAGTGTGAGCGGCATTGTCCGGCCGGGGCGATTTGTCTGAAAGAAAAAAAAGCCTATATTGACAGGGAAATCTGCATCGGGTGTGGTGAGTGCATTGTCCGGTGTCCCACGGCATCCGTGAACATCAATTGGAACCAGACCGTCCCGGTTTTCATGGAAAAAATGATGGAATATACCCTTGGGGTGCTCAAGGGCAAAAAAGGCAAGGCCTTGTTCATCAATTTTATCACCGACATTTCCCCGAAGTGTGACTGCCTCCCTTATTGTGAATCTCCCATTGTCAATAATGTGGGTGTTCTGGCATCAACAGATCCGGTGGCCGTTGACCAGGCCGGCGCCGACCTTGTGAACCAGCAAAGGGCACTGCCCGACACGGTTCTTACGACAAACCTGAATCCGGGTGAAGACAAATTCAGAGGGCTTTACCCTTCGGTTGACTGGGAGCATCAGCTCCAGTATGCCCAGGAGCTGGGAATCGGTACCCGGGAATACAAGCTCATCAAACTTGGGACCCGGTCCTATAAAAAAAAATAAGGCCGGGCCCCTGAAATTATGTATATCGCTTTGACAAAAACCCACGGTCGGCCATGGTATGTGTTACGGGAAACCTATTGTAGGGATGGAGGCCGGCTGGATTTCAGGGACCTGTTTGATCTGGGGCCGGACCCCTCTGTTTTCATCAAATATCCCGGCGGCAATGCCTTTTATTTTGATGAAAACATGGAAGATGCCCTTTGTGAAACCGGGGCAAAGTTTAACACCGATGATCTTGAAGATCTTTTCCGGCCCTGGATCAAACCCCGGATCAAGCAGGCCATAAACAGTTTCCAGAAGCACGCCTCAGGCCACAGACCCCTTCGACTGAGTGAGATTGAAAAAAATGAGATTGCCGCCCGGGTCCACTGGTTTGACAAAAGAAGAGCTCACTATTTGAGATTCGGCAGCATGGACCAGGGACCCATTGAGAACATGCCTGTTGTCCTGTTCAGGGGGTTTCCCACCCAGTCCAGGGATGAAATTGAGCAGTCGTTCCTCAAACAGGAGTTTTCCCTGAAGTCCCATGAATTAAAATCTTATGTGTATACGATTTTCAACCTCCAGAATTTTTTTTCAGGATTCATGGCCAAAACCATGCCCCATGCACTGGATCAGGAACGGGTTGACCATCATTTTTTAGAAGAAATCTGCCGAATCAATGGAAATCTCTTTCACAAAAAAGACTTTCTTGATGACTATATGATCCGGTATCTGATCATGTTTTTTGACCATGCCTATGCAAACACTACCCTGCTGGATGATTTCGCCCACGCATTCATGTCCCGGCGCCGGAACTTCACGCCGCCCACACCCCAGGCGGCGCTTTCCACCCGCCAGGCCTGCAAGGCGTTTCACCTCACCCGAAAAGAAGTTGCAGCGTTGACCAAAAAAGGGTTGACCCGGCAATACCGGAAACTTGCCAGACAGGTTCACCCGGACACGGGCGGTTCCCATGAAAAGTTTGTTGAATTGAACCTGGCCTATGAAAGTCTTCTCAAAAAAATAATATAAAAAAAATGCAAAACTAGGGGTTTACCCCGATTGAATTCCTGTCTGTATTTCTGGTATAGGATTCACTTGCGTGCCATTGTCTTTATCTCTAAGAAAGGAGACGATCATGAGTTGTGCCGACAAAATAAGTCCTGAGTTTATCGAGGATACCATTTCATACACCGTGGGGTCTGACCTGAAGAATCTCTTGTCAGCCATCCGGGGAAGAACCATCCTGCTCAAGCATATGACCGAGCCCTCGAATCCGCTTCAATCGCATTTTGATGAAATTTTACACTGTATTGATGAGAGTTCCGATATTACAGACCTTCTGCTGGACCCGAACCTGCAATAATATATCGTCAGGAATCCTTTAGAATTGATCGTACAACACGGCCCTGAAAATCCCGGTTGTTGAACCGGAATCTTTTCACTGAATCAGGCTGGTTTTGCCGTTGACGGTCAGGAACAATTGCCCGTTTTTTTCTTCCATAAATCTGGACATTTTCACAAGGGCCATGCTGGAAAACTTGATCCAGTGATCCCGGGTGTGAACGTAGAGGTTGTCATCCCGGACGAAAAGCTGTTCCGGGTCAAACATCATCACTTCGGTGGTGTTGAGTACGAGAGAAATATCCTCCTGCCTGATTCTCAGGTCAACCACGAACAGGGCCGTATCTTCAAAGGGGAAATATACGCGTTCCTCAACAGCATCACTGACCTGGTGTACATAATATCCAACCTCATCTTTTTTAATGGAGGCATTAAAGTATTTGATGATTTTGGGATGCTCAAACTTTCCGTGCTCGTTGTGCCAGTTACCGTTTTTATCCATCCAGAAAACAGCTTTTTCCTTTGGAACGATAATCAGTTTGGGTTTTTGTGAGGCCATGGCCGATTCTTCCCCTGCAGTTAAGCCTATACCATCAGGCTCCATAATACACCCGCAGCAATGGCTGACCCGATAACCCCGGACACATTGGGTGCCATGGCATGCATCAATAAAAAATTTGTGGGATCTTCCCTTTGTCCGACGATCTGGACCACCCGGGCCGAATCCGGTACCGCCGACACTCCTGCCGCACCGATCAGCGGATTTATTTTTGTCTTTAAAAACAGGTTCATAAATTTGGCAAATAGCACCCCGCATGCCGTGGCAATACAGAAGGAAACCGCACCCAGAACAAAAATCTTGATCGAGCTGGCTTTGAGAAAAACATCTCCCTGGGTGCTGGCACCAACGGTCACACCCAAAAGGATGGTGGCAATATCAATAAGTGCCGTCCTGGCTGTATGGGCAAGCCGTTCAGTCACCACCGCCTCTTTCAGCACATTCCCAAAGCAGAGCATCCCCAGCAGGGGCAATGCGGCAGGCGCCAGAAAACAGCAGAGAACAAAGGCCAGAATGGGAAAAATCATTTTTTCTCTTTTGGTGACCTCTCTGGGTTCTTCCATCCGGATCAGCCGCTCTTTTCTGGTGGTCAAAAACTTCATGATCGGCGGCTGGATCACCGGCACCAGTGCCATGTAAGAGTAAGCCGCCACAGCAATGGGGCCGATCAATTGCGGGGCCAGTTTTGCGGTGAGAAAAATGGCTGTGGGGCCGTCTGCACCGCCGATAATTCCGATGGATGCGGCTTCATGGGGAGCAAACCCCAGTGCCAGGGCCCCGATAAAGGTGATAAAAATACCGGCCTGGGCCGCCGCTCCCAGGAGCATGAGCACCGGCCGTGCCAGAAGGGTTGAAAAATCCGTCATGGCCCCTATGCCCAGAAAGACCAGGGGGGGATAAATCCCCTGGGTCACCCCGAAATACAGGTAGTGAAGCACAGAATTGCTTTCATAGATACCCAGGCCCAACCCCTTGAAAATGGGGATATTCCCGATGAGCATGCCAAACCCGATGGGCACCAGCAGCAGGGGTTCATAATCCTTGGAAATTCCAAGATAGATAAACAGCATCCCGATGAGGATCATGATGATATTCCGGTAATCCCACAGGTAAAACCCTGTGTTCTGAAAAAACTCTATGAACAATGTATCCATCTTATTTCCTTTTGCCTGTCATTTTTTTTGTCTGTTCCCGTTTTGGGTACCCCTCAGGATGCAATTGCCCGGTCAAATCGCTCTTTGTCCCACACAAAAAATCCTGAGCCGTCCGGGATGATGATCTTTGCCTTAAGAAGGGTATTGAGATTTGAACACGGGGAGTGCAACCCACTGATTTGGGCAAGATGCAGGAGCCGGGGCAATGAAAAATGATCGTCCATGGTCCTTGCCAGAAGGGCAAATTGTTTGGCAGTTTCTTGTTGGGAATCGGTGAGATGATCCGGGTCCGGGATCTTGGGCAACGAATCTTCCGGCACCGGGCCTTCCTTTTTTGTTGCCGCAAACAAGGCTTTTATTTTTGAAGGGTCTTCCCACAGGGCCAGAACCTTGTGCAATTGGGAAATCACAAGGGAAAGCATGACAAGCCCTGAAAATACGATGGTAATACCGACAACGGATATGGCCCACCCATTGTTGGCGTTAATGGCTTCTATTCCGTACAAGCGCCTACCTCCATTAAAAATGTTCCAGAAGACCCTCGTCTTCAATATTTTTGGTAAATGATGCCGTAACCTCAAGATACTCATGCCAGGCCGTCATAATAGCGGATGCACCAGGAGAATCCTCCTGGATGATGTCCAGGAAGGCCTGTCTGGGTATGGCAAAAACACAGCCTTTTTCAAGCGCGGTCAGGCGTGAGGTATAGATTCCCCGGGCAGACAGGAGTTCCAGGCCGATAAAGTCACCACAGGTGTTCAGGACAACGGATCTGCCCCCATCC
Source organism: uncultured Desulfobacula sp. (assembly GCA_963674905.2). Lineage (GTDB taxonomy): Bacteria > Desulfobacterota > Desulfobacteria > Desulfobacterales > Desulfobacteraceae > Desulfobacula. Next base: position 397,584 of record CAXXXR010000002.1, read on the forward strand.
ATGGCAAGGAGAATGGTGCCTGTGGCCAATAGAAAAAAATAATCCGCCGCCTCACCAGCCGTGGCAAGGATATCTCCCGGATGGATTTTTCTTGGGTCAAAAAGCGGTTTCAACCGTTCAGTATCCTCTTTTCCAAGCGATCCGAACACGGAGGATCTGTTTAAAACTTCTTTGATATCGCCCATTATTTCAACAACTTATGTATCCTGATCAATTGGTTAAATTGTTTATTAAATCATATTTTATAAATCCTGTCGATAAAAAACACTATAATTCAGTATAATTTATTTTTTTTTACCCTGACTTCATTCCCAAAATGTGATTCATTTTTGAGGATCATTCTTGTTGACTGGAATCACTTAAATATCGTATTATCCCCCAAATTTTAATTAACCTATTACAAGGAGTGGACAGAAATGAAAAAGTGGATGATATTGTTGTTAATATGTTCGGTATGCTTTATCGGGTTTTCTTCACCCGCCTTTGCAAATGAAAAAAAAATAAAAGCCGGTTTTGTCTATGTGGGTCCTGTGGGTGATTACGGCTTCTCCCATGCCCATGACCTGGGACGGCAATACGCTGTGAAAAAATTTCCCTGGCTTGAGACGGTGATTGTCGAATCGGTTGCAGAATCAGACAGTGCCAGAATTATTGACCGGCTTGTCCAGCAGCAGAAATGCGACGTAGTCTTTACCACAAGTTTTGGATACATGGACGATACTGTGGCTGCCGGTGCCCGGTATCCGGATAAAATCTTCATGCACTCTTCCGGATTTAAACGGGCCGAAAATGTGGGAACCTATTTTGGGGATCTTTACCAGATGTATTACCTGAACGGACTCATGGCCGGTGCCCTGACCAAGACCAACAAGATCGGTTATGTGGCCGCCTTCCCCATTCCGGAACTGATCCGCCACATTGATGCCTATGCCCTGGGGATCAGGGCGGCAAATCCGGCAGCCGAACTCAGTGTCAAATGGATCTATGCCTGGTATGGACCGGACAAGGCAAAAGAAGCTGCCGAAGCCCTGATTGCCGAAGGCTGCGACGCCCTTGCCTTTACCGAAGACACCCCTGCCGTGATTGAAGTGGGCCAGAGCCATGCGGAAAAAGGCAAGCAGATCTACACCTTCAGTCATTATTCCGCAATGCAGCCTTACGGGGTTGATTCGGTTGTTTCTGGTCAGTACATGAACTGGGGCGGCATGTACGCAAAAATCCTTGAAGACATCTACAACGACCAGTGGACCAACGAGGATATCTGGTGGCTGGCCAAAGAAGGTGCGGCCATTCTCGGCGGAACCCCCCACGAAATCATCAATCCCAAATTTGTCGACGATTTGAAAGCCGCCGTGATCGATTCAAAGGAATTCGGCAAAATATCTGCCTACGATCTGGTCGTCAAACGCTACGAGCAGATGAAACAGGGGGTTGATGTGTTTGATCCGTTCATGGGACCCATCTTCGATAACAAGGGCAACCTGAAAGTCAAAGCCGGTGAAAGGGCCTCAAAAGACGATCTCCTGAGCATCATGTACTATGTGGATGGCATTAAAGGCTCCATCCCCGAATAGGTTAATACAAATCCAAAAAAGGGCCGGGGCAGTTCCCCGGCCTTTTTTTTACCCCGATTTTAACCGTTTTTTACCCGATCTACCCGATTTTTTAGAGGGGGGGCACCAGGCATTATGAAAAAAATACATAGCCTTGAAATGGAATCCATATCAAAATCATTTCACGGCATCCATGCCAACCAGGATATCAATCTCAGGGTTGAATCCGGTGAAATTTTAGGTCTCCTGGGTGAAAACGGTGCCGGAAAAACCACCCTGATGAATATCCTTTACGGTCTTTATCAGCCCGACACCGGCCGGATAAAAATCAATGATGCCATCATCCGGATCAACAATCCGGTTGAGTCCATCAGCCACGGCATCGGCATGGTCCACCAGCATTTCATGCTGGTCCAGAACCACTCGGTTCTTGAAAATATTGCCCTGGGATATAAGGACACCCCGTTTTTCTTTCCCAAAATCAAAATCAGGGAACAGGTGAAAGAATTTTCCAGCCAGTTTGATTTTAACATTGATCCGGAAAAAAAGGTCTGGCAATTGTCTGCCGGGGAGCAGCAGCGGGTGGAAATCATCAAGGCTCTCATGAACGGGGCCGACCTTTTGATCCTGGACGAACCCACCTCGGTCCTCACACCCCGGGAAATCAAAGAGCTGATTTCCATTTTAAGAGAGATGAAGGCCAAGGGCCACATGATCATTTTCATTTCCCACAAGCTCGATGAAATCATGGACATCTGCGACCGGGTGGTGGTGCTCCAGAAGGGAAAGATCGTGGGAAGTGCACACACAAAAAATACAGACAAAAAATCCCTTGCCAGGATGATGGTGGGCCGGGATGTGGTGTTCAACATCAACCGGGAAAAACTAGCCAAGGGCAAAAAAGTATTGCGTGTTGAACACCTGAACGTCAACAATGACAAGATGCTGCCTGCGGTTAAAGATATTTCCTTTGACCTGTATAAAAATGAAATATTCGGCATCGCCGGTGTGGCCGGCAACGGCCAGCGGGAACTTGCCGAGGCCATCACCGGGATCAGGCCCATTGAGTCAGGGAAAGTTTGTATCAACGACAAAGATGTGACCAACAAAAGTCCCCGGTATATTTATGACCATGGAGTCTCCCATGTTCCTGAGGAACGGATACGCTTCGGCATCGCCCCGGGCCTTTTCCTGTATGACAACGCCATATTGAAACAGCACCACCTGAAAAAATTTTCCAAGCGCTATTTTTTAAAATACAGCCAGGTCAAGTCCCACACCAAGACCATTATCAATGAGTTTAAAGTGTCCACCCATTCCATCAACAACCAGATCCGGAACCTGTCCGGCGGCAACATCCAGAAACTGATCCTGGGACGGGAAATCAGCGAAAAGCCCCAGCTTCTCGTGGCCTCCCATCCCACCTACGGACTGGATGTCGGGGCCACGGAATTTTTAAGGAAACACCTGCTCCAGCTTCGCAGGCAGGGAAGTTCCGTACTGTTGTTCTCCGAAGATCTTGAAGAGATATTTGAATTGTGTGACCGGGTGGCCGTTATTTTTGCCGGCGAATTTATGGGAATTCTGGATTCAGGTGATGAACGGCTCTGTGATATCGGTCTGATGATGGCCGGATCAAAAAAAATCTGATAATTGTGGATAAACTATGATAAAAATCAAAACAAGTGACCGATACGATATCACCGCCTTCAGGTCATTGATGACCAATATCTTCTCACTTCTGGCAGGTCTTGGGGTGATCTCCATTATTTTCCTGATTGCCGGCGTCAATCCCCTGTATGCGATTTCCGAAATATTTTCAGGATCATTCGGCTCGGTTTACGGAATCAAGGAAACCATTACCAAGGCCATCCCCCTGATATTGATCGGGGCCGGCCTGACTCTGGCCTTCCGGGCAAAATTCTGGAACATCGGGGCCGAGGGACAGATGCTCATGGGTGCCATTTTCGCCACCTGGACCGGCCTGACATTCGGCAATGGCCTTCCCTCCTATATCATCGTGCCCATGATTTTTACTGCGGGATTCATCGGCGGGGCCCTGTGGGGAATCATTCCCGCCTTTTTAAAAATCAAATATTCCATCAATGAAGTGATCTCCACTTTAATGCTCAACTATATCTGTGCCGAGATTTTAACCATGCTCATTGTGGGCCCCTGGAAGGGAAAAACACGTTTCGGGTTCCCCGGGACGGACAACCTTCCGGATTCCGCCATTCTGGGCCTGATTCCGGGATCACGGATCCACTACGTCACCTTAATTCTGGCCCTTGTCTGTGCTGCTGTGCTCTGCGTGGTGGTCTATCAAACCCGGTTTGGATACGAGACCCGGGTGGTGGGTGAAAACCCGGATGCCGGCAAATATGCGGGGATCAATTTTTTAAAAACCAGCATGATCCTCATGGCGGTCAGCGGCGGGCTGGCCGGGCTGGCCGGGGTGGGCGAGGTAGCCGGCATCCACCGGTACCTCGGGTATCCGGCAGCCGTGTCCTCAGGGTATGGGTTTACCGCCATCATCGTGGCATGGCTGGCAAAACTAAACCCTTTGTATGCCGTGGTTTCAGGCATTTTCTTTGCCGGAATCCTCGTGGGCGGAGATGCCATACAGATATCCCTGGGACTGCCGGCCGCCACGGTTGAGATTGTGAACGGCACCCTGCTGATCTTTTTGATCATGGGCGATTATTTTTTAAACAATAAAATCACCATCCGCTTTTCAAACAAAGGACACGACTGATGGAAGAGATTATCATTTCAACGCTTCAAAGAACCATGGTTGCGGGGACGCCTTTACTCCTGGCCACCACGGGTGAAGTCATCTGTGAACGATCCGGTATCCTGAACCTGGGAGTTGAAGGGGTGATGGCCCTGGGCGCGGTGGTTGCCTTTATTGTCACCATCACAACGGGTCAGCCCTGGCTGGGCGTGCTGGTTGCCGTGGGGGCCGGCATGGCCGTCTCCGTCATCCACGCCTTTGCCTCCATCACCCTCCAGGCCAACCAGGTTGTGTCCGGTCTGGCATTGACCATGCTGGGTCTGGGACTGTCCGGCATGCTGGGCAAACCTTACGTGGGCAAACCCCTTTCCATCAAAATGGATGACTGGGCAATTCCCTGGCTGTCGGATATTCCCTGGCTGGGAAAAATCTTTTTTTACCAGAGCCCGTTTTTCTATCTGGCCATTCTTCTGGCCCTGACCTCCTGGTTTTTCCTTGAACGGACCCGGCTGGGAATACAGATCCGGTCCACCGGAGAAAATCCCAAAGCCACGGAAACCCAGGGAATTAACGTCTCCAGGTTACGATACCTGAGCGTACTCATCGGCGGGGGGTTTTCCGCCCTTGCCGGGGCCCATTTGTCCATATCCTATTCAAAATCCTGGATAGAGGGGATGACATCGGGAAGGGGGTGGATTGCCATTGCACTGACCATTTTTGCACTGTGGAACCCGGCCCGGGCCATCTGGGCGGCCTTCCTGTTCGGCGGCATTTTCGTGGTCCAGTATTTGCTACAGCCCCTGGGAATTTCCCCCAATTTTCTGTCCATGCTCCCCTATTTCGCAACCCTGCTCATCCTGTTTCTGATCAGCCTCAAAGATCCCAGAAAATTGAATGCCCCGGCCATGCTGGGCGAACCCTATAAGCGGGGTGAAAGATAACAAACCTTTTGACTTTTTTACCGAATTTGGCGATACTGAAACTCCAATCATTGTTTCATTCAAAAGGAGGAAACCATGTCAGACCCACTGGTATCCATTGATGAGGTATCCAAGATATTTTTAAGATCAGCCCGGAACACTCTGGCCGTCAGTACCGGACAGGAGGTGACCTTTTCTACCACGATCCAGAAAATCCCTAAAATTGCCATGAAACCGGATCTGACCAGCTTTGTCCAGTTCACCGGCGATTATAACGGGCTGGTGGTGATGAATTTCTCGGCAGATGCGGCCTTTGAAATCTACAAATCCTATATGGAAGCCATGGGAATGCCCGAAGAAGAACTGGCCGTATCCGTTGCCGCACCGGAAGTCACGGATACCATCGGCGAACTCACCAACCAGGTCATGGGACAGTGGATCAAGGATGTTGAGGAAAAGTATAATCTGAATGCCGAATTCGGCCAGCCCAAGGCCCTGACGCTGAACAGCTCCATTACCCTGATCATTGATTCCGACTACGGGGAGAACAGACGGTTGTCCTTTAAAATCGGCAATTATAATTTCCGGGTGGGCATTGCAATGGAACGTACCGAGTTCATCCTCATATAAAAAAGAAACGTTTTCATGAAATTTATTCACTATCTTATTATTTCTCTTGTACTGGCCTTTTCTTTTCCCCTGAACAGCAGTTTTGCCATATCCATTCCCGAAGAAAACCAGGTTGCCAAAGAATTCATGACCATGATTGAAAAACGACAGAAAATTTTAAAGGACCCGGTAGCCAATCATATGATCCAGGAGGTGGGAAAGCATATCCTCTCTTTTCTACCGCCCCAGCCCTTTGATTATTCATTTTACATTGTTGACGACGATGTGTTTAATGCCTTTGCAGGCCCAGGCGCCCATATCTTTGCCTATCGGGGATTGATCACCTCCCTGGATTCCATTGACGAGCTGGCCGGGATCATCGGCCATGAAATTGCCCATGCAGTCAGCCGTCATGTGGCTGAATCCATTGACCGGTCAAAGTATATCAGTATCGGCAGCCTGGCCGGGGTCCTGGCCGGGGCCGTTATCGGCAGCCAGTCCGACGGAAAAGCCGGGGTAACTGTGATGCAGGGGTCCATGGCCCTCGGGCAGACCGCCATGCTGGCCTTTACCCGGGAAAATGAAACAGAGGCCGATGAAAAGGGAATCATGTTTTTAAAGCAAAGCTGTTTTTCACCGGAAGGTCTCCTGTCCGGTCTCATGAAAATCAGGGCCTCGGATTATCAAGGTGTGGAAAACATCCCGGACTACGTTAAAACCCATCCCGGAACCGGGGACCGTATTGCCCATACCGAGACCATTCTGTCCGGATACACCCCGCCGGCAGACAAGGCCCAATGCCCGGAGGACTTCAAATTTGACATGGTAAAGTACCGCCTCATGGGTCTTTATGGCAAAATTGAACCGACATTCACACTCTTAACCACCCGTCTGGAAGAGGCAAATTCAAACCCTGAAGCTTCCGGAGCCGACCGGGTCGATCCTGCCCCGATCCATTACGGACTGGGGCTGATTTATGCCAGAAAATCCCGAAGAGACGAGGCCCTGTTCCACCTGAAAAAAGCCCTGGCCGTCAAAATTTTCGATCCCATGGTTCTCCTTGAAATGGGCCGAATTTATCTTTTAAACGGGGAACCGGAAAAAGCGCTTGATGTTCTTACAGGACTTGAGTCAGACCCAATACTGGGTCTGTCGGCCCGTTTTCACCAGGCCGATGCCCATCTGGAATTAAGACACCTGGAAACCGCCGAATCCCTTCTGAAAACAGTCATTGACAAGGCTCCGGACCTGGAGCCCATGGCCTACTTTCATCTGGCAAACATCATGTCCCAGGAAAAAAAGCCGGGCCTCTCCCACTTTTATCTGGGCCTTTATTATTCACAGATCGACAACCCCAGGACCGCAGTTATCCATTTGAAAAAGTCTTTGGAAAGCCTTGACGACGAGGACAAAATCAAACAGGCAAATTCCCTTTTAAGCAAATTGTTGAAGCAATCCCCAAAAAGCACGGCCCAGAAGGCAGGTCTCTTCCAGTAATTTTCCCCGCCGGATCACAGAGTATTCAGAATAGCTGACACAATGTGAAACCTATACCTGATCAAATCGGGAGAACTGCATGGTAAAGGTTCCCCTGCCCTGGCTGGCTGATCGAAGTGCGGTGGAATATCCAAACATCCTGGCCAGGGGAACCACGGCGTGTACCACCTGAATCCCTGTTTTCGGCTGGATGGATTCCACCTTGCCTCCCCGGGCATTCAGATCGGATATGGCCTCACCCATGTAGGCATCCGGCACAAAAATCTCCACCTTCATGATGGGCTCCAGCAGACCGATGGACCCGTCTTCCAGGGCCTCCTTGCATGCCATGGATGCACAGACCGAGAAGGCAAGTTCGTTGCTCCGTTCGTCAAAGGCGCCGCCCTCAACAATGACGGCCAGATCCACCAGGGGATACCCCTTGAGATATCCGCCCTCAAGGCTCTCCCGGATCCCGTTTTCAATGGCCCCGAGGTATTGGGGGGGGATCTGATCATCCCCGGCCATGGACCTGAAGGTAATGCCCTCCCCACGGTTCCGGGGTTCAAGGCGAATATCCACCCGTGCAAAATGGGGTTTGCCTGAAATATCCCGTTCAAAGACCGCAGAGCCCCTTGTTTTGGCATTCAGAATTTCCCGGTACACCACCTGGGGATTTCCCACGTTCACATTGGTGTTAAACTCTTTAAGCATCCGTGAAATAATGATCTCAAGATGAAGTTCACCCATGCCCGACAGAATGGTCTGGCCGGTTTCCTCATCCTGCCTCACCTTCAGGGTCGGGTCTTCAATGATGAATTTCTCGATCACGGCATCCAGTTTTTCCTGGTCTGCATGGGTTTTGGGCTCTATGGCAATGGAAATCACCGGGTCTTCGTACTCCATTTTTTCCAGCAGCACCGGATGCTCCTGGGAACACAGGGTATCACCGGTGCCTGAGTCCTTTAGCCCCACAATCCCGATAATATCACCGGCTGACGCCTCATCAAGGCGTTCTCTCTTGTTGGCATGCATCAGAAGGATTCTGGACAGTTTTTCCTTTTTCTTGAGCAGGGGGTTAAACACCTCTGATCCTGCCTGGATTTTGCCGGAATAGATCCTGGCAAAGGAAAGCTTTCTGCCCTCAATCATGGATACCTTGAAGATCAGGGCGGCAAGCGGGGCATTTTTCTTTGGGAAAACATCCACCTCCGCTTCGGTTTCCGGGTGAATTCCTTTAACCGGGGGCACATCCAGGGGACTTGGCAGGTAGAGACCAATGGCATCCAGCAGGGGTTGAATTCCCTTGTTCTTCAGGGCGCTGCCGCAAAATACCGGCACGATCTTCCTGGCAATGGTGGCCATGCGGATGGCTTTGACAAGCTCGTCAATGGAGATATCCTCTTCAGACAGGTATTTTTCCATGATCTCATCGTTGACTTCCGCCACCGCTTCCACCAGTTTTTCCCGGTATTCCAGGGCCGTGTCTTCAAACTCCGGGGTGACCGACTCTTTGGAATACTCTGCACCCTTGGTGTCATCATCCCAGGTGATCTGCTCCAGGTTGACCAGGTCAATGACCCCGGAAAAATTCTCCTCCGACCCCATGGGCAATTGAAGCAATACCGGATTGGCCCCGAGCTTTTCCCGCATGGACTCCACAGCCCCGAAAAAATCCGCACCAATCCGGTCCATTTTATTGATAAAGGCCATTCTGGGCACTTTGTAGCGGTCTGCCTGGCGCCACACGGTTTCCGACTGGGGCTCCACACCTCCCACGGCACAGAAAACACCAATGGCCCCGTCCAGAACCCTCAAGGCCCGTTCCACCTCAACGGTGAAATCCACATGGCCCGGGGTATCAATAATCTGGATAAGAGACTGGTGCCACTGGCAGGTGGTCACAGCCGAGGTGATCGTGATCCCCCGTTCCTGCTCATCCTGCATCCAGTCCATAACCGCTTCCCCGTCATGGACTTCCCCGATCTTGTAGGATTTTCCCGTGTAGTAAAGGATTCTTTCCGTTACAGTGGTCTTGCCCGCATCAATGTGGGCCATGATCCCGATATTTCTATACTGGCTGATATTCTTTTGTTTGCTCATTTCACAATCAACATATTGGTTTGATAAAAGTATTCAAGGTCGATATGACCGGCCAATGACTCTGCATCCTCACCCTGAATCAAGAGTTTAACCTGCTTTATTTTCGGAATATTCAAGGTCAGTGAATTCACCAGTGAATATACCGCCAGAAGCTCTGACCGGGTATCCATATTTTCCCCCATTTCCCCGGGAAGATCCAGATCAACATATGCGTTGCCGTCATCTGTAATAAACAAGGCATTCAGGCGTGTATCCGCCGGCCATACCGGTTCAAGGGCAGAGGAAGACGGCCCAAAAAAAAGGGCACTGATGATTTCCTGACCCAGTTCGTGGGGGGCCAGTGCGCTGGGGAACCGCATTTTTACCGACTTTAAACCGGTCTTCCGAGAATCCGCATAGTAGACAAATCCCTCAAACAGGTCTTCATGGACCAGATCTTCGTGGGCCTGGTCCTCATGGGCCGGCATTTGTTCCGCTTTTAATTCATTGTCCATGCCGGATATATTGTCCGTGATTATTCCAGTGCCCGTGCTTAATCCATTTGCACCCAATCCATTGTCCGCACCACAAATACCCCCTGTGACAAAAATGCTTAAACAGATAAAAAAAATAACACGTACCGGCCCGGATTTCATGGTGAAACTCTTGATAAATTATTTGAATTAAAATGGTATTTGATACAGCATCGCCCAAAAACTGTCAAGAAAATATCCCTTGCAAATCAGGTGCGGGTTTAATAAAATTACAAATTTAAATGACGGCACACCATAATTTTAATCAATTTTACCCTCAGGAGAGACCATCCGCATATGATCCCGGGATTTGAAGCACTGGTTGAAGAAAGAATCAAAAAGGCCCAGCAACAGGGCCGGTTTGACAACCTGGAAGGGGCCAATAAACCCTTGAAATTTGAGGACCAGCATGTGCCCGAAGAACTGCGCATGGCACACAAGATCCTGAAAAACGCAGGTTTTCTGCCCCCGGAACTTGAGCTGAGAAAAAAAATTTCTTCCACGGAACAATTGCTTGAAGCCGCCCAGGCCGATTCTCCCGAACACCTGAAAATTCAAAAAAAACTCAATTACCTGTTCACCAAACTCAACACCATCAGAGGAGACAGATGCCTTTCTCCCCTGTTGACCGAGACGTATCACGACTCGATTGCCAAAAAAATATCATAAAAACCCATAAATTTTAATAAGTATGAACTTTAAAAAACCATGAATTTTAAAAATAAAGACAAAGACGGACTTTTTAAAAGTATTTTCACTGCGTATTTCATTTTACTGCTCCACGTTTTTCTCCTGGCCGGGACCGGTGTAACCGTTGTTCTGTTCAGGGGGGTATATCACTACCTTCCCTGGATAATGGGGGGGCTGGGCATTTCCATCCTGATCATTGCCTGGGTTTTTTACCGGCGGATGAGACACAGCTCCATTGATATCAAGACCATTCTCTCCATGCCCGAGTACCGGGACAGGACCGTGGAGGTCCGGCTCCTCGGGGGGCTTGCCTCCTTTAAAATCAATGCCCCGGAAAACCGGTCCGATCTCATCGGGCATAATCCCGCGCCTGGTTCCAATCAACTGCTCATCCAGAAAGATTATATTCAGACCGAACAGAAGATCCTTAACCTCACGGCACTATATGAAAAAAACCTTATCACCCAGGAAGAGTTTGAACGGGCAAAACACAGTATCATCCAGGGATAAGACAGGAGACAGGCATGGAAAAAATCAGACTGGCCCTTTTATCCGGAGGGGTTTCTTCGGAAAGAGAGGTGTCCCTCAACAGCGGGAACCAGGTGTTTGATGCCCTGGACAAGAACAGGTACGAGATCTCCCAATATGATCCGAAAACAGACCTGAAACAACTGGTCAAAGATGCAGAAAAAATTGATGCCGCACTGATCATCCTGCACGGGCCTTTTGGGGAAGATGGAACCGTCCAGGGTCTTCTGGATCTTCTGGACATTCCCTACCAGGGTGCAGGGGTCCTGGGAAGCGCCATGGCCATGAACAAACTGGTTGCCAAAAGGCTCTATGACGGCGCAGCCATTCCCACCCCACCCTACCTGGCGTTTTTTGCAAACGAACAAATCAATTTTGAAAGCATCATCAATACCTTAAGCCTGCCCCTGGTGGTGAAACCGGCCTGTGCCGGGTCCAGCGTGGGGATGAGTCTGGTCAAAACAGCAGAAGACCTTGAAGATGCGATCAATCTGGGATTTTCCCACGACGATTGTATTCTCATCGAAAAATACATCCAGGGCATTGAACTGACCTGCGGGGTCCTGGGCAACGAGACATTGGAAGCCCTGCCCATAATCGAAATCGTTCCGGGAAAGGGGCATGATTTTTTTGACTACACAGCCAAGTATACGGCCGGGGAAACCCGGGAGATCTGCCCGGCGAAAGTGAACGAAGTCGTCACCCAAAAGGTTCAGGAGCTTGCCCTCAAGGCCCACCAGGCACTGTTTCTCAAAGGATATTCCCGGACAGACCTGATTCTCTCCGACGACGGTCTCTTTGTTCTTGAAACCAATACCATCCCGGGAATGACGGGAACCAGCCTTTATCCCCAGTCTGCCCGGGTGGCAGGCTATCCATTTACAAAACTTTTGGACAGACTCATTCAACTTTCAATGGAAGAACACAAAAAACTCAAGTTAAGGAGATCAACATGAAGATTTTAGTGGTTGGCGGCGGTGGCCGGGAACATGCACTGGTCTGGAAAATATCGAAAAGTCCCCTGGTTGAAAAAATCTATTGTGCCCCGGGAAACGCCGGCACCCTGGAACTTGCCGAATCCGTTCCCATCAATGCCGAAGACATTGATGCCCTGGCCGCCTTTGCCGAAGAGACTCACATTGATCTCACGGTTGTGGGGCCGGAAGGCCCTCTGGTCAACGGTATTGTTGATGTGTTTGACGCAAAGGGGCTTGCGGTATTCGGCCCGAGCAAGGCTGCGGCACGGCTTGAGGGCAGCAAAGACTTTTCCAAGCAGCATATGCTCAAATACAATATTCCCTGTGCAGCGGGCAAGCCGTTCACCGAAGCAGCCAAGGCCAAAATTTATGCCCGGGCCATTGGCACACCCTGCGTGGTCAAGGCTGACGGCCTTGCCGCCGGCAAGGGGGTAATCATCTGTACCACCCGGGAGGAGGCAGACAGGGCCATTGATTCCATGATCAACGAAAACGCATTTGGTGATGCCGGTGCCGTGGTGGTGGTGGAAGAGTGCCTCAAGGGTGAAGAAGCCTCATTTATCGTTCTGACGGACGGCAAAACCGTCCTGCCCCTCCCGGAATCCCAGGACCACAAAAGAATTTTCGACAATGACGAAGGTCCCAATACCGGCGGCATGGGGGCTTACTCCCCGGCACCGGTCCTGGATCACATGCTGAGGGAAAAGGCCATGCGAGAGGTCATGATCCCTGCGGTCCAGGGCATGGCCAGAGAAGGGACCCCGTTTAAGGGCGTCCTCTACGCCGGTCTCATGGTGGACCAGGACCGGATAAAGGTGCTGGAATTCAATACCCGGCTGGGAGATCCTGAAACCCAGCCCATTCTCATGAGGCTGGAAAACGATCTTGTGCCCCTGATGGAAGCCTGCTGTGACGGCACCCTGCACAACCATACCACAAAAATAGACCCGAGAGCGGCCATGTGCGTGGTCATCTCTTCGGGCGGCTACCCCGGCAATTACGATACCGGCGCTGAAATTTCAGGCATAGAAGCGGCCGCCAAGGTCCAGGATACGGTTGTGTTTCATGCCGGAACCGCCCTTAAAGACGGCAGGGTCGTGACCGCCGGCGGAAGGGTCCTGGGCGTCACCTCCCTGGGCAAAGATGTTGAGCACGCCATAAAACTGGCCTATGAGGCCTGTTCAAAAATTTCCTTCACAGACCATTTCTTGAGAAAAGATATCGGGGCCAAGGCCCTTAAACGGCTTTCCATTCCTCCCCAGGTGAGCGTGATCATGGGCAGTGATTCTGATTTCCCGGTCATGGAAAAGGCATTGGCCGTTTTAAAACAATTTGATATCCCCTACACCGTGACCGTGGCCTCGGCCCACAGGACCCCGGAGAGAGCATCCCGACTGGCTCTGGAGGCAAAGGAGAAGGGAATCAAAGTCCTGATCTGCGGTGCCGGCCATGCGGCCCACCTGGCCGGGGTCATTGCCGCCCATACCAGTCTCCCGGTTTTAGGGGTTCCCATAGATTCCTCGGCCCTCCAGGGCATGGATTCGTTGCTGGCCACCGTGCAGATGCCGCCGGGAATTCCCGTGGCAACCATGGCCATTGGAAAATCCGGGGCCCACAATGCCGGTATTTTTGCGGCCCAGATCATCGGGGTGTCAGACCCGGTGGTGGCGGACAAACTTGCAGCCTTCAAGCAGAAGATGGCCGACAAGGTGAACCAGAAAGCATCCACCTTTGCATGAGTCAAACAATTCCCATTGATCCGGTAAACCCGGACCCCGGGAGTATCATCCAGGCCGGAAGGATCATCCAGAACAATGGAGTGGTGATCTTCCCGGCCAAATGCCTTTACGGGATCGCGGTCCGTGCCCTGGACGACCACACCCCGGCCAGGGTATTTGCCGCAAAACAGCGCCCCCTGGACAAGCCTATCCTGGTGCTCATCCCGGACCAAACCATGCTCCCGGACCTGGTCACCGCCATCCCCGAAACTGCGGTGAAACTCATGGCCGCCTTCTGGCCCGGAAACCTCACCCTTATATTTAAAGCCAGGAGTCATATCCCCGAAATTCTCACCGCCGGCACGGGCAGAATCGGCATCCGGCTTCCCCTCCACCCGGTGGCAAAGGCCCTTGTTGAATGTGTGGGGTTTCCCATCACCGGCACCAGCGCCAACCTCTCCGGAAACGTCGGCTGCAGCCGTCCCGACCACCTTGACCCTGCCGTCACCGCCTCCGTTGACCTGATCCTGGATGCCGGCACCCTCAAAGGCGGCCCAGGCTCCACCGTCGTGGATGTCACCACCACACCCGTCCGCATTCTGCGGCAGGGAGAAGTGTCAGCAGACCAAATCCGCAAGGTCCTGGGAAAATGATATCACCGTATATGAATCTATTGTCCCGGAAATTTCCCTACAATTTTATTGACAATCCCCGTGTTTTCCCTTAAAAGAGATGCATTCCTGCCGGAGTGGTGGAATTGGTAGACGCAGAGGACTCAAAATCCTCCGGGCGCAAGCCCTTGCGAGTTCAAGTCTCGCCTCCGGTACCAGATAATACCAAGGCTTTCAGCGTTTTCGTTGAAAGCCTTTTTTGTTTTTAAAATTGATTCAGTATGCAAATAGTATGCAGAATATTTTTTTTGACTATCTGTGAAAAGCTCTTTATTGTTGAAGATAAGATACAAAAATCTTACTCACTCCCAACCTTCAAGGGGTTTGTATACCCCTCTTTTTAAAACCGTTTAACGCAGACATCTTTTTTCCCTCTGGAGTCTTTGAACCAGTCGATAGACCGCTGTGCAGCTTGCAGCGCCGGGAAAAAAATAAAATCATGCTAATTGATACCAATGATATACCGAGTACCTTTACCCTGGCCCTTAGTGAATAAGTACTTGTCCTTAACAAGTTCTGCAAGCTTCTTCTTTAGGGTATTCCGGTTGGCTTTTGTAATGGATTCGACCTCTGATATGGACAGTTCCCCATGGCCCTTCACTATATCAATGATTTGCTTTGACAGCTTGGACAACTTTATAAATAATTTCTCTTTTTCAAGCTTTTGAGACAGCACCTCTTTTTGGGTGTTAAGCGCATTCAAAAAAAATAATATCCAGGGTCCATATTCCGCATGTTCAGATTTAAATGTGGCCTGAGATTTTCTCAATGCCAGGTAATAGTTGTCCTTGTTCTTTTCAATGACACTCTCCAGGGAACTATACGGAACATACAGGTATCCATTTTTTAGCAGAAGAAGGGTTGTCAGTATCCTTGACAGTCTGCCGTTTCCGTCCTGGAACGGATGGATTACCAAAAAATGAACCACAAATACAGATATGGTTAACAGGGGATGGAGTTCTTTTTCTTTTAATTGCCCGGCCGCCCATGTCATCAGAGCTTCCATGTCCTTTGGGGTATCAAAGGGTGATGATGTCTCAAAGATAACACCAAGGCTTTTACCCTCATGGTCAAAAGCTTCCACATGATTGGGCATCTTTTTATATTCCCCCCGGTGGCGGGCATCCTTTGTGCTGTATCGAAGCAGCATCTTATGAAGTTGCCTGATATAATTTTCCGTAAATGAAATGTCCTCATAAGATTCAAATATGATGGCCATGACTTCTGCATAACCGGCTACTTCCTGCTCGTCCCTGGATCCAAAAGATTTTTTATCCAGTCCGGATAATAGCTGTTCTATTTCCCGGTCAGTCAGTTTTACCCCTTCGATCCGCGTTGATGATCCAATAGATTCTATAGTGGCAACGTGCTTTAAGGCATCAAGTCGTTCCGGTGCCAGATTGCCGATGGCTTTCCATTCACCCTTGAATTCATCTATGCTCGCAATAAGATTTAATACTTCTGGTGTGATCTTAATTAAAGGATTTAACATGAATTTTCCTTGTAGAGATCTAAAAATATACCCATATTTATCCATATTTTATTCATAAGTCAAGCGTGGTATAATTCTCGTATTACAGGCTGAATCATTTCAAAACATCCAGAAATATACCCATATTTATCCATAAAATTCCTGCCGGGAAAATAAAAAAATATATACTTTGAAATTATTCATGATATGAACTATTTGATATAATTATAGAAATAACTTGATTGGAAGGTATATTGCATTTTGAGTTAAACCATGAACGAATCTGCTTACAATGAATTAAAAAAGAACTATCAGGAGTTGCTTGAAGAAAACAAAAAACTCAAACAGAGGATTAAGGCGTTAGAGATTGGGAATGGATATGATGTTGCTCCAGACCAGCCCTTCGTGGAACTATCTCTACCTGCCTCTTCTACAGGCGGGCACCAAGCCCACTTAGAAATTGAAAATAAAATTCAAAAATACGCATCCAATTGCGATGATCCCATTGATAAGAATTCTGATACTCAAAAAAAAATCAAATTGTTCATGTCCCTGTTCAGGGGACGGAGCGATGTTTATGCGAAACGCTGGGAAAATAAAAAAGGGGATTCAGGATATAGCCCTGTCTGCTTGAATGAGTGGATGAAGGGAGTATGCTTCAAGCCAAAAGTAAAATGTTCCAAATGTGATCATAAATCGTATGCAAAATTGGATGAAGGAGTCATTGAAACTCACCTGAGGGGAAAAGCCGTAATTGGAATATATCCAATGAACCATGATGAAACCTGTCATTTCCTTGCCATGGATTTCGATAAAGACGGATGGCAAAAGGATGTTTCCGCTGTAAGGTCCACCTGCGATGAACTTAATATCCCCATTGCTGTTGAGCGATCCAGGTCAGGTAACGGTTGCCATGCCTGGTTTTTTTTTGAAAATGCACTCCCCGCATCAGACGCGCGGAAATTCGGTACATTGTTATTAACAAAAACAATGGAACAAAGGCACGAATTGCCGTTTAAATCTTATGACAGGCTTTTCCCCAATCAGGATACCATGCCGGATGGCGGGTTCGGCAATTTAATTGCCCTGCCCCTTCAAATGTCAGCACGTAAAATCGGCAATGCTGTTTTTGTCGACGAAAGCTTCCAGCCCTATGAAGACCAGTGGCTGTTTTTATCCAGCATTCAACGACTATCCGAAGATGATCTGGGTGTGGTTGTCGAATCACTGGATAAAGCAAATGAGCTCGGAATATTAAAGGATGAGGAGCCGGATGATGATAAACCATGGGTGGTAAAGAAAAAAGAGATTAAGTTTAAAAAACGGAATTTCCCCCGTTGTGTTGGCATTGTAAGATCAGGGATGGTTTATATTAAAAAGGAAGGCTTTAGTCAGAAAGCGCTGAATAGATTGAAACGCTTTGCAGCTTTTAAAAACCCGGTATTTTATAAAAACCAGGCAATGCGAAAGTCTACCTATGGTATTTCCCGTGTTATGGCCTGTTTTGAGGATCATGATCAATACCTTGCCCTGCCGCGCGGCTGTGAGCCGGATATACTTAAATTTTTCAACGACCATCGCATTGATTTGGACGTGACTGAAAAATCAAATCAAGGAAAAACAATTGATGTTGCGTTCAACGGTGTATTGAGACCGGACCAGGAGGATGCGGTTAATGCATTGATAAAGTATGATGATGGCGTCCTGTCGGCCACCACAGCATTTGGAAAAACTATTGTCGGAGCCGGCCTGATCGGTCTGAGAAAAGTAAATACCCTCATTCTTGTTCACAGACAGCAATTGCTGAGGCAATGGGAAGAGCGGTTATCCCAGTTTCTGTTAATCAATGAACAACTTCCGGAACTTCCCCCAAAAAAGAGGGAAAAACAGAGAGTAAGTCCTATCGGCCGGCTAGGAGGTGGGAAGGATCAACGGACATCTATTGTTGACATCGCTATCATGCAGTCTCTGAATTCGGCAGGTGACGTCAAAGACTGTGTCAGAAACTATGGAATGATCATTGTTGATGAGTGTCATCATATTTCTGCCGTCAGTTTTGAGCAGATCCTGAAGAAAGCAACTGCTAAATATGTTTATGGCCTGTCTGCGACACCTTCCAGGCGGGACGGCCTTCATCCCATCGTTTTTTTCCATTGCGGCCCTGTAAGGTTCAAGGTTGATGCCAAAAAACAAGCAGACGAAAGACCGTTTGATCATTATCTGATCCCCCGCTTTACAAATTTCAGGGTCGCCCGGGATGACGATGACAATGCGTTGACGATTCAGAAAATTTATTCTAGAATTATTGAAGATGATATCCGAAATCAGACCATTGTCGATGATGTTGTTGAGTGTTATAAAAACAAAAGGACTGCGCTGATTATCACCGGTCGAGTCGCCCATGTAAAAGCGCTGGGAGAGGCTTTGACAACACGGGTTTCCAACCTCATCCTCCTGACCGGAGGGATGGGAGAAAAAAAGACGACGGAAATCTTGAAAAAGATTGAATCACTGCCTGATGATCGTAATTTTGTTCTTGTATCAACCGGTAGTTTTATCGGGGAAAGTTTTGATGAGCCCAGGCTTGATACCTTGTTCCTTGTCTGGCCGATTTCCTGGAAAGGAACATTGCAGCAATATGTGGGCCGGTTGCACCGATTAAAAGAAAATAAGCGGGATGTTCATGTGTACGATTATGCGGATGTCCACGTGAAGATGCTTGAATCCATGGTAATTATTCAGCATCTATTTTTGTGGTCGCTTAGAATTGGGTAAGAAATTTAACTCACTTTTGCAATCAAAAAATTACTCATTTAAAAATTCTGGCAGTTTGCCTTCAAATAAGAGGCGTAATGCCTCGCTTGCTCCCACACCATTTTTTCTACAGGTTGAAAGATAGCTGCGGATACGGCAAAACATGGCTGCACCTTTCATGGACCGAAAGCATCCTGATATCTTTTGCTGGACCTTGGTCATCCGAATATCCCTTTCTCCCTGATTATTGCTGAATGGGACTTTTTCATCATCCATAAAAAGCAGGGTTTCATTCTCAAAATCCTTCAGCCGCTCAAGAAGATTCCTTGACTTTGAACGTTTCAATCTACCCCGTTTTCCTTTTCGTTGGCTTTCATCCGGGGGTGGGCATTCTTTTTCGGCTTTTTCCAGCAGATACCGATATTGTTGCCTGTATTTCATGGAATCTGCGCCGGAAAGCTGGCCACCGGCATCATCCACGGCCTTGTTTATTTGTAGCAGGAGGTTTCTGATATCCCTGGCCCACTCTTGCTTGTCCTGTTCCCAGGCCCTTTCCAATTCTCTTAAATGATGAGCGTTGCACAAGGCATGCCGGCAATCAATTTTAAAGTACGGCTTCCAATGATCATGACAAAGTACCCCCTTAAACCAGGGCAAAACACCCATTGCCTCCATGGCTTCAAAACCTCTTTTTTCGTGAGGCAAATAATAAGTCCACCGATTATTGGAGACACAATGAAGCCAACGTTTTAGTCCATCAATATTAATGCCGGTCTCATCTGCATGGCAAAGGCCGGATTCGATCAATTTTGATTTGACGACGGCTTCAAAGACTTCCAGCCTTTCATAGGCATCTTTGTTAAAGTTGTAAATTGAACCGGCACTTATTGGGATTTCCACCTGATCTTGAAAGTTTTCTTCAACCCGATTATATGGCACCAATTGGTATTGAGACATATACACAGAATGAACCTTCACATTGATTCCATACTGAACAGGTCGGCTGACACCTTCAGGAAAAGTTGCTGTGTAACGCTTCCCGTTAACATCTTCAAGAACCTGGGCCCGGTATTCTGTTACAATCCGTGAGATATCAAGATCAACGATCTGTCTGGATTCATAGCCAACATCGGTATAAACACCTTCAGGAAGGGTTGTTCTATCAACGGGTATATCCTCGACAACATCAGGGTCAGTAAATTTTTGCAGGGTCGTACCATTATGGCCCTTTTGTCCACCTGGTTTCTTTTGGCTGGGCGCCTTCTTTTTTTTCTCACGGTTCGGGTCTGTTGATGGCGGTTTGCTGCTGTTACTGCTATTGAGTCCTAACCGGTTCAGCAATAATGTTACCAGCAATAGCAAGAGTTCAATGGAACCTTTCAAGGCAGGGGAGACACTCGGATCTTCAGCAAGCAATCTCCTGGTGTTCTCAATTGTCTGTTCAACATTTATTGCTTCTATCTTCATTCGTTTCCTTAATAATCATCGTTTTGAATGAAGACATTATAACACAGGTTTTTGAGGCCGATTTTTTCGATCGACGTTTGTTTTTAACGTATTTTTAAAATTTGGCTGTGGTGGATCATTCAGCCCCAATCAAACCCGACCCAATGGGACAATAAGAGGGGCAAGAGGCTTTAATTATGAAGGGTCTTGAAATGTACTTGGAAAATACAATTTTTCGCAAAAACCCTTGTCAAGTAAAAAATGACATGTGATGCATTTTTTTTGCTGAATAATTACAATCCATGTATTGCAAACGATTAAAAGGATACGCTTCCATCGGATACAGAGCAAAGGTCGATAGTATCACTGATACTTCCACAGACAATATATTTAACAAACAAAGTTTCTTCCCTGTTTATTTAAACGATATCACAAACGCGCGTGAACACATTCTTATTGTGAGTCCTTTTGTAACAAAAAAGCGTGTCTTGCAGGTGTTGGATCTTTTTAAAGAAAAAATTGATCATCAGGTCGACATATCCATACTGACCAGGCCTGTGGAAGAGTTCGATGAAATGAAGCGATCAAAATTGGATGAAGTGTTCGCTATTTTACAGAAGGCAGGTGTGAATTTGATTTTCAAATCAAATATTCATCAGAAATTCGCTATAATGGACCGGAAAACGATTTGGTTCGGAAGCATCAATTTTTTGAGCTTTGGATTTTCCGAGGAGAGTGTTATGCGCCTTGTCAGCGGGAGTGTCGCCTATGAGCTTTCAAGGAGCATTGAAGAGTCAATTAATTGAGCAATGGGGAACTGGTGTGCCGCCCCACATTTCTATATACTTACCTGCAGCCGGCACTGCAGAGCGGCCTGGTTAAAATGACCCAGTCACACTCAGCCCAAATATGACCGGGCGCTCTCCACATTGCATAGAATTATGATTTTAGGCAAATTGTTACAATAAGGCTTCAATACCTTTACGCTCAATGATATCTAATAGTTTTTTAGATGCTCCAGTTGGTTTTTTGTTCCCTTGCTCCCATTTCTGAACGGTCGAAGGGCTGATGTTGAAAATATAAGCAAGAGCTGCCTGGCTCAGGTTGAATTTTTTTCTTAACAAGACAATTTTTTCCGGTTTATATTCCTTTACATCAGGTACACAAAGGCTCTGAATATTTTTCATGGTTATTTCATCAACCAGGCCGCTTTTACTTTTCCCCTTGCCCTGAAATCTGATAACTTGCTTCTGACCGTCTACTGCCGGCTAAAATCTGCTTCATAGAAAATTAAGCAATTTTCCAAAAATGATGAATGAAACCAATAGCAAGGTCCTGAAAGGTGCATCAATTTAAGCTCGTTTTCTCACATTTATGGTTCGATTTCACCGGAAACGTATAACCCTTTTCGATAAAACCATGCTTTGCCCACACATATCCGGATACAATCCCCGTTGTTGTTGTTCCCAAAATGGGATTTTGGTCGAAAATAAAATTGTTTTTCAGACTTCTTAAGTGCCACGATCCAATTTTGCGATTTTTTTTCTATAATTTTAAGATCCAGCACATCATTTGCTTTCGGCTTCCAATACGGGCCTGCCGGATCATTGAACCGCCCTATGAGTTTTGGGATATAGTCTTGGATAAAATCGTCTTCTATTTGAGTATGTAATAAGTCCCACATGTGTTTGTCCATGACATATTTTGGGTCTGCAGTTAGCCGCTCAATTTCATTTTCCAGTTGATCCAGCAAGGCCGAAATTTCATCATACTCCAGCACACAGCGAATTAAGTTTCGAAAGTCAGGATTCTGCTTAAACAGGTAATCATGCTCATAAACAAATTCCGAAGCACGTAACCTGTCGGGCAGTGCATCCCCGATATATCTTATCACTTCACGCTTTTCCACTCCCACCAGCATCTTTGCGATATACTGATTTTTAATAATTCCCGGGATAAGATACCTGAATGCTTCTTCGGTTTCTCCCAGCAAATATTTTATCAATGCCTTGATGTAATACACGTCATCCCACAAAAATTCATTATACCAATGGTCCGCCTCCCGGACATTGCCAAGGCTCAGATAACAAATCCCCATCATGTTAAAGGTCCCCCACAGGGGCTGATACTCTTGACAGAACGTGATGGTCTGGATGGCCTGTTCAAATTTTTTGAGTTTCATCAATGTGAGTGCCGTGTTTGTTAAAGATCTGAAAAAAGGTCGAAATTCCATGTATCGATAAAGTTCGGTCTTCATATTTTTTGGACTGTCTTCGCACCCATCGCATTTAAGGGTAAAGTAATCAGGGCATTCACCGGCAAGATCACAGAGTCGATTTTCAGCCCATTTGTCCAAGTCAACCTTTTTAACATATTTATCCGGGTCTGTTGCAATCATTAAATCCGCAAATTGTGTCCCCATCTCCTTTGCATTCATAAAATAATACAATGCCGGATCATAATTTCCATGAATAAATTCAATTAATCCGGCATGAACAAGCAGGTCAACGTGATGAGGCTCTTTTTTAAGGCCCGCCAGAAACTGCTGTTTTGCTTCATCCCATTTGCCCTGCCGGTAATACACCAAACCCTGTTCTAAATTTTTTTTGGCCGCTGTTTCTTCAAACTTTAAATAAGATTTCATGGGTGCCTCCAAAATTTTCAATTTTTTATCTATAATCTCTTTAAGTTCGAGCAAATTATTTTTTGCTTCTTTAAGTATGGTCATTTGTTGGGGGGACAAGGGGGGCCGGCAGTTTTGCAGAAAATCCAAAACCTGGGAAACCGCCTTGTTTGTCGGGTCAATTTCATCAAACTCAACTTCTTTTAACCGGTTAATGATATTTTCCCTTAATTTTTTTTTATTGATCTTCACGGCAAACTGAATGTTTAATGTCTCACAGAAAAGATCCCATTTGATGCCGGACTCAACAACCTCTCTTGCGTCGCCCAGGGCATCAAAGGTGTGGAGTTTTATTTGTTTTACCTGTCCGTCAATTCTGCTTGAATGGAGAATTGATAATTTTTTGCCCTGAATTCTGGAAAAGGCCATGCGTCTCTCCTCGTTTTGTAATGTACTTTTCTATAAAAAAATACACTACAATTTTTGAGTCAAGCTTTTTTATTCTTTTTTTGGAAAGAAAATCATAATGATTCCAGATTGACTCTTACCTAGGGCATAGGATAGCATGGGTACAAAAAAGACAGAGCGGATTCAGGACCCGGCACAACCCTTATTAAAAGGCTGAAAAAACCTAACCCCATGAAATACAAGGTGAAACAAATCCCGCATAAATCGTCTATCCTCATTGCGGCACTGTGGATGGCAGGAACCCTTGTTTCGTTCATGGGCATGGCTGTGGGGGGACGGGAATTGTCCCGGGAGATGGGAATCTTTCAAATTTTGTTTTTCCGCAGCCTCATTGGCTTGCTTATTCTATGCCCGATTCTCACCCGTAAAGGGTGGGGCCTGGTCAAAACCCGGCATTTCCCCTTGCACCTGCTGCGCAATATCAGCCATTTCGGGGGCCAGTTCGGCTGGTTTTACGGCATCGCATATATCCCTCTTGCAGAAGTCTTTGCCATTGAATTCACCCTGCCGGTATGGACGGCGGTTTTGGCCGCAATCATCCTGAAAGAGCAGATGACTCTGCCCCGCGTTTCGGCCATTGGTTTCGGTATTGCCGGCATGCTTGTCATTCTCAGGCCCGGGATGGCGGTGGTCAGCCCGGTATCCCTCATTGTCCTGGCAAGTGCGGTCTGTTACGCCCTGTCCCACACATTGACCCGGAAAATTGCCGGGTTTGATCCCCCGCTCAGCATCCTTTTCTACATGACCCTGATTCAACTGCCCATTGGATTTTTCCTCTGCCTTGCTGACTGGGCTCAGGTATCATCTTCCATGTGGCCATGGCTTATAGTTGTCGGCGTTACCGCGCTCACCGCTCACTATTGCATGGCAAGGGCCCTGGCCATCGCCGATGCAACCATAGTGGTCCCCATGGATTTTTTAAGGCTGCCGTTGATCGCGGTGATCGGATACCTTTTCTACAATGAAATGCTGGACCTGTTTGTCCTGACCGGCGCCTGTATCATGCTGTTCGGCAATTTCATCAATATCCGGGCAGAACATTTAAGATCAAGGTCCCTGCATTGAGGAAATTCTCCATACAATAGTGGTCATAATACGTCATTATTGGCATAAGACTGAATAGCTCTACAATACAAAAATGAAAACAAACTAAGATTGACAAAATCATACCCTTATGATTGACTCACGGATTTAACAGCTATATTATGGCCAATTTAATTTTGATGACAAGGAGAACAAAAAGATGAGAATTTCGGTATTTTTTCGATTTTTAACCCTCTTATGCATAGGCCTGGGTATATCAGGGGCCCAGGCAGGGGACACACAAACCACTGCCCCGACAAAGGTATACTCCCTGGGTGAAGTTGTTGTTTCGGCCGAGGCCCCGGGAACAGAACCTGTTCCTGCACTGGAGATCACAGATGCAGACATTAAAAGAAGAAATGCAAAAACCCTTGACAAGGCATTGGAGCTGCTGCCCGGGATCGATGTGAGTAAAGGGGCAAAGGGAACCCCCAGGGTCAATATCCGGGGATTTCGAAGCCGCCACACCCTCCTGCTCCTGAACGGGATTCCCATCAACTCAACCTATGACGGCCAGTTTGATCCCCACCTCATTCCCACGGAAAACATTGCAAAAATCAAGGTGTCCTACGGCAGCCACTCGGTCCTCTACGGCCAGGGTGGTCTTGCCGGTGTAATCAATATTATTACCAAACAGGGAACCCCCGGTCTTCATGTGGAAGCATCCGGTGAAATGGACGAGCGGGGCAACCATTACAGCAGGGCCAATCTTTCCGGCGGCAATGACCGGGTCAATTTCTTTACCAGTGTGAGCAATGCCGATTCCGACGGATTTCTACTTGCAGACGATTTTACACCCACCTCTCTGGAAGACGGGGGTGTCAGGGAAAACAGCGATGATGAGCGGCTCAGTTTTTTCGGCAATGTCGGATTTCAATTGGACAACAATATTGAGATCGGCCTCACCCTTGAAAGATCCGTGGGTGAATTCGGGGCCCCGCCAAGCACGGTTGATGACCGGAACGACCCTTTTCGCAAAAGTGAAAAATACGATCGGACCGAAGATTTTAAAACCCTTTCCGGCCAGGTCTCTTTGAGTTATGACCCCGAAGGAATGTTTGGATTCAGGGCCTGGGCCTTTGCAAACACATACACGGAAGATACGGCCCGGTACGATGACAATACCTATACAGATATCACCCGACGGAACAACTTTACCAGTTCGGACGAAACCTCCATTCAGGGCGCCACACTGCAGACAAGCCTTGATTTCGGTGGTTCGGGCCGGGCAATTGTTTCCTTTTCAGGGGAAAAAGATGAATACACCTCTGACCTGCAAAAGGTATTGAGGAACAATGATCCCCCCACGTCCTTTCACTATAACCATGACCTGGAAATTTACTCCACCGCCCTTGAATACAGGGTACAGGCACTTTCCAAACTTGATATTACCCTTGGATACAGCCATCACTGGCAGCGCAAGGATACGGGCAGCGATGACGACAAGGGAAGTTATGCCGTCGGGGCAGGGCTGAACCTCACCGATACCACACGCCTCAGGGCATCCTATGCCAGAAAAATCCGATTCCCTTCCATTCAGCAGATCTATGACCCCACATCGGGAAGCGCCGACCTGGAGCCGGAAACCTCGGATAATTATGAGGCCGGGATCACCCAGGAACTGCCCTGGAAAATAGAGCTGGATCTGGCTGTTTTTCAGAATGATGTTAAAAACTATATTGAAAAAAACGACATCACAGAACTGTATGAAAACAATGAGGAATATCAGTTCAAAGGGTTTGAAATTCGCCTTGCCCGGCAGATCCTGGAAAACGGCAGCGTGGCAATTGCCTATAGCCTGCTGGAAACCAAAGACAAATCAGCCGGCACCCAGAGGGATGAACTCCAATACCGCCCAAAACACAAGTACACTGTAGAGGCAAACTATGCCTGGGATTGCGGATTAACCGCCCATGCCGATTTCATGCACGTGGCTGACCAGTACCATTACTCAGACTCTTTCCAGAAGGGCAAGCTTGCAGACTACTCGATTGTCAATTTAAAGCTGGAACAAAAGCTCTATCAGGATAATTTTTTCATATACCTGGGTGTGGACAACCTCTTTGATGAAAACTATGAAGAATCCTATGGGTTTGCCCAGGCCGGCCGGACAGGCTATGCCGGGATCCGGGTTAAATTTTAAAGGAAAAGAGCATGCAGTATCTGGTTTGTATTGATGACACGGATATGCCCGGAACCCGGGGGACGGGCTGGCTGGTGCAGGAGTTGTGCGACATTCTTTCAACCCGGGGACTGGCCCGGTCGGCTCCCATCAGCCGGCACCAGCTCTTTGTCCACGAGGATATTCCCTACACCTCTCACAATTCCTCCATGTGCTTTGAGCTGACCCTGGACCAGGGACAGGGACAGGGACGGATTGAACCCATCATCGACCTGATGGCGGATTTCCTTGAAACCCGATCGGAAAAGGGGTCTGATCCAGGGCTCTGCGTGGCCGGTCTTGGACCACACCTTGACCGGAAGGGCCTCATTGAGTTTGGGAAAAACGCCAAGCACCGGGTCTCGTCCAAAACAGCCGCCTATGCCGTTGCCCGTAACACCGGTATTCATCTGTCGGAACACGGCGGCACCGGCGACGGCGTTGTGGGGGCCGTTGCCGGCATCGGCCTGAGGCTGTGCGGCGATGACGGCCGGTACAGGGGATGGTATCACCTGGGCCTGCCCGGTGATATTGTGGGGGTTGACGAACTCTGCCGCCACCCGTTTATCGACGCCCTAGTCACCACGGACGGAAAATCATTGCCCCGAAACTCCCGGGTCCATATCGGGTCGGAAAAAACCAAAACCGTGCGCAAGGCCGGCAAACAGGTGGTCATGGTAACGGCCAACGAAGATATTGCCTCAACCGGCATATCCTTTCGAACCATTACCAAACAGGAGGCAAAGCTTTATTGAACCGGTCCCCATGGAACTGAACCAGACAAAACACAAACCCACGGAACGGACGAAACAAAAGCGATGGGTTTTCCTCATATGGGGGTCACCATTGGTGCTGGTCTTAATTTCGATTTTCCTGGGCCGGTACCCGGTTCCCGTGGCCGATGTTGCCGTGTTCCTGACCTCACCTTTTACCGGCCGGGAAATTGATCCCACCCATTTTTCCATCATCTTTTATGTCCGGCTCCCCCGGGTTCTTTTGGGTGCCCTTGTGGGCGGCAGCCTTGCCGTGAGCGGGGCTGCATTCCAGGGGCTTTTCAGGAATCCCCTGGTCAGCTCCGGCATGCTGGGGGTCAGCTCCGGCGCCGGATTCGGCGCAGCCCTGGCCCTTGTTCTGTTTAAGGATTTTTTTTATGTGTATCCCTTTTCCTTTGGATTCGGCCTGGCCGCCGTGGCCTTATGCTTTTTCATCGGCAGGATAACCGCTTCCACCCAGGCCATTACCCTGGTTCTGGGGGGTGTGATTGTGGGCTCCATCTTTTCCGCCCTGATTTCATTTCTCAAATATGTGGCTGACCCCTTTGATGAACTGCCGGCCATTGTGTTCTGGCTCATGGGAAGTCTCTCCCGGGCCGAGTACAGCCAGATTTTCACCGCCGGCATCCCCATGACGGCCGGGGTCACGGGCCTGATGATCATCCGGTGGCGGCTCAACGTCCTGGCCATGGGGGACAAGGAAGCCCATTCCCTGGGAATCAACGTAAACCTCAACCGGGTCTTCATTATCGTCTGCGCCACCCTGGCCACGGCCGGGGCGGTCTGCGTCAGCGGTGTCATCGGCTGGGTGGGGCTTGTGGTGCCCCACATGGGCCGGATGATCATTGGCAACAACAACCGGGACCTCATGCCGGTTTCCTTTTCCATGGGCGCCTTCTTCCTGGTGCTCGTGGATGACATCAGCCGCCTCATCGCCGGAAGCGAAATGCCCCTGGGAATTCTCACCTCCCTGATCGGAGGACCCTTCTTTATCTATCTGTTAAAGCAGACCAGGGGCAGGCAATGGTAGAGGCGCCAATGGCAGGACCGGACCGGGAGAATTCAATAGTTTTAACCCTGGAAAACGCGGGCTTCTCATTTGGGGAAACCCCCGTCTTCACAGGGGTGAACCTTGCGGTTTCAAGGGGGGAGACCCTTTGCCTGCTCGGGCCCAACGGGTGCGGAAAAACCACCCTCATCGATTGTATCCTGGGAATCAACAAACTCCATACCGGCAGGATCACCATGGACCATCGGCCCGTGCAGACCCTTTCCCCGAAGCTCAGAGCCCAAATGATCGCCTATGTTCCCCAGAAGCACAGTCGGTACTTTTCCTTTTCCGTGCTGGACGTCCTGCTCATGGGTCGCTCACCCTACACATCCTTTTATTCGGCACCCAATGCCGAGGATATCTTTCAGGCCCAAACCATCCTTGACACCCTTGGGCTCTCCCACCTGGCCCATCGGGACTATACCCGGCTCAGCGGCGGAGAAACCCAGTTGGTCATGATCATGAGGGCACTGATCCAGGACACCCCGATCATCGTTATGGATGAGCCCACGGCACACCTGGATTTCAAACACGAGCTTACGGTGCTGGAGACCATTGTACGCCTGGTAAAAGAAAAGCAACTGACCCTGATCATGGCCACCCATTTTCCCAACCACGCATTTTACTTTGAAAACAGCGGCATCCCGGTTCAGGTGGCCTTCATGGGCGGGCAAACCGTTCATCCGGCAGGCACCCCCTCCCAGGCCCTGACCCAAAAAAATCTTGAGATTTTTTACCATGTCAACGCATCGGTGATCACCCATCCTGTTCCGGGTAAAGGCAACCTCAAACACATCATCCCCATTCAAACAACGGACAACAACAAATGAAATTTCAACATATCCTGGTCAACCTGATTATTTTTTCTCTGGTATCCCTTTGTCTGGTTTTACCCATAGCGGCAGGCGGAACAGAACCCGTCACCGTCATTGACTCCACCGGCACCCCTCTCACCCTCACCCGAACACCCCAGCGGATTGCCTGCCTCTATGCGTTCTGCGGCCATGTAGTGACCATGCTGGACCGGGGCCGGGACATGACGGCCATTGTCAATGGATTAAAAAAAGACCTGCTCCTGCAAACAATAATTCCGGAAATTCGGTACCTGCCCGTACCGGCCAAAGGCGGAATCATCAATATTGAAGCCCTTTTAAAAACCCGCCCGGATATTGTGTTTCTCAAACCTGAAACCGCGGTCATCACGGCGGAGACAAAGAAGCTGGAACGGTTTTCCCTCCCCTATTTCGTGGCCGGTTACCACAGCATGGAAGAACAGATGACCATCATTGAAATGATGGGAAAAGCCATCGGCCGCCATGAAAAAGCCCTGGCCTATACCCGATACTATCGAAAGGTCATCAAGCGGGTCGGCGAGAGGACGGCCCGCATACCAAGGGATCAACAGGTGCGCCTCTTTCACTCGGTGAACGAGCCGCGCAGGACCGATGCCCCGGGCACCATTGAGGCGGACTGGACCCGGGCCGCCGGTGTCAACAACGTGTCTGTGGGGCCTGCCCTTCACGGGAACGGGAATAAGAATTTCGCCGACATTGAACAGATTTTGATCTGGGACCCCGAAATCATCATTGTGAATGAAGACGGGGTGGCCCAGGAAATCCTGTCCGATAAAAAATGGTCCCCCATCCAGGCGGTCCTGGATAAACGGGTATTTTCAATCCCGGTGGGCATTTCCAGGTGGGGCCACCCGGGCGGGCTCGAGACTCCCCTGGCCATCCTGTGGACCGCGAAGACCGTCTACCCGGATCTGTTCCAGGACATTGACCTGAAACAAGAGGTGTCCCAATTTTATCTCACATTTTTCAATCTTGACCTGGACGATGCCATGATCGAACGCATACTGGGCAACAAGGGTATGCGCTCAGGCCCCTCCTGATCGCTTAATAGTTGAGTACGGTGGTTCCTTTTGCAAACAGGGCCGGCCAGGTGACATCGGAACTGCCCACCACCACACCCTCCATGAGGTCATCTTTGGTCATGCCGCCCACATTTTTCATGCACATGGGACAGGCAATCACAAGCCCGCCGGACTTCATGAACCCGGTCAGCATCTCCTGGAGTGTCTGACCACTGGCGTGCTTATGTCCCGGGATATGTCTGTTCACCAGCCGGACCCCATCCACATTGAGAAAAATCGTCACTGGAATTTTTTTGGCGTTCAGGATGCGATCGCTGAAATTGATGGCCATGGCCGCACGGTTCATCTCGTTGCTGGTCAGATTGACAAACAGTTTCTCACCCTTTTCTTCGGCAAAAGCAACGCTCAAAACCCCAAACATCAAAACCACCAGAACAATACTCGCTTTTTTCATCATTGACATTTCGAATCCCTCCTTTAAAACCACTGATTTGACTGATCAGGAACCGGGCGATTTACCGGAACCGGGAAAATAGCCGATGCTAGTGGAAACATACTTCCCGGTATACCTGAAATGAACTTCAGGCCCAGCATACTCAATTGTCTTTTAAATTTCAATTCCATTCTGAATGAATGAAATATTAGCTTGACTGAAAAGACCTGGCTGTGGCATGGTTATCGCATGTTTTTAAGCCATCATTTTTTAAATCATTATCATATGGAGGGTATGCCCTCTTTAAAAAAGGGCAGTGTGAATTGTTACGCCTGAAACAAAAGGTCCTATTTTTCTATCTATTGGCAAGCCTCTTTTTTTTGTACGCTTGCAGCGGTTTAACCGTGTCCGTTCAATTCAAACAGATTGACGGACTGAAACAGGGTGACCCGGTCATCTTCAACTCCACCCCCGCTGGAAAGGTCAAAACGATTTCCTACACAAAGGATGGTGACTTCCTTGTTTCCATCTTAGTTCGCAAAGAATTTTCCCATGCCCTTACAAAGGACACCCGGTTTTACGTTGGCCCGTCCTCCCCTGCTTCGGCCTCAAAAGCCATCGTATTAGAGCAGGAGACTCATGGCGGGAAAAGGCTCGAGCCCGGCGCCGTTGTCCAGGGAAGCGTTAAAAACAGGCTGATTCCGGCAGTCCAGGCCATGGAATCCCTGGGCCAGGTCCTGGAAAAAACCTTTTCAGACCTGCTTGAGGACCTGGGGAAGATTCAGGAATCAGACCCGTATAAAAACCTCAAAAAGAAATTATCCGAGCTTCAAACCCAGCTTGAAACATCGGGCAAAAAAATGGAAGAAAGCATCCGCAAAGACATCCTCCCCATGCTGGAACAAAAGCTCAGCGAAATCATCCGGGAACTGGAACAGCAGGGGCGCAAAGAAGAGGCCCGGGAACTGGAAAAAGAATTTAAAGGGCTTCAGGATATTTAATGCCCGGCATGGTAAGGGCTCACTCAAAATTAAACCTCTTTTAAGGATCAGCACATCGTAACCGTCTTTGTGCAGCAGGCGACTTTCCATCTGAAAAAAAAATCTCACCGGATATTGCTTTCTCGAAAAAAAACTGGATTGAGAGATCACCTGTGAATCATGCTCAAACCCAGGTTCTTTTTGGGTTTCTCCAGAATCAATCTGAACCCTGATAGATCATTTTTTTGTTGAAGCCATGTATATGTCTATGTGTTTTTTCTTCATAATCTCCTGATATAATTATCGATAACATACGAAAAACCGTAAGAATAAATTTTTAGTTGACTTAATCATATTAAAATAGTAGGAATTAATCCCATTAATTTAGTTGGGTTTGTTTGAATTGCGGTTTTAAAAATCAATCAGGGGATCGAACCATGTTAAAAGTTAAGCCATTTCAGCTAATTATTCTTGCGATAATTATTTTTTCTGTTTTGTTTCCCTTTCTCGGACAGAGCAGTATTAAAGAAAGCACCCATGGGCAAGAATTAGATCGTATCAATATTGAGCTTGGAGCGGAGTTGAGTAAAGAGGAAATGCCGGTGGTCGGCTTTCGGCATGACCTTCATACCCAGTCTGCTGAAGGGAAATGTACCGCCTGCCATACAGAGACCGACGACGGCATGGTATTTAAATTCAAGCGCACAGATGAAACAGCTTCCATGGATTTTTATCATAATAACTGCATCGCCTGTCATCTGGACAAGAAAGCCGCCAATGAAAAAACAGGACCCGCTGCTGCCGAGTGCCGGACCTGTCATACCGGAGCGCAGCCTCAAAGCACGGCCTGGACAAAACTGGACTTTGATAAATCCCTTCATTATGTCCATACCATGGCAAAAGTGATCCAGAGCAAAGACGGATCAACCAGTGATAATTGCAGTGCCTGCCATCATCAATACAATGAGACGACAAAAGAAATTTTTTATGCTGCGGGAGAGGAAGAATCCTGCACATATTGTCATAAACCCGAGCCCAAGGACAATATCAGGGCGATTCGACAGGCATCCCATGATTCCTGCGTGAAATGCCACCAGACATTGAAAACTAAGAATACCGAGGCCGGTCCGGTCACCTGCAGCGGCTGCCATGATAAACGAGAACAGCAAAAGATACAACCGGTTTCCGACATCCCCAGGTTGAAACGGAATCAGCCGGATACGGTTGCCATGACCGGATGGGATATCAATACCCGGGAAACTAACGGATTTATGGATGGTGTCGCGTTTAACCATAAGGGCCATGAGACCCGCACCCGGAGCTGTAAGGCCTGTCACCATCAAACGCTGGAAAAATGCAATGACTGCCATACACCCGAAGGCGGAGATCAAAAAGGGGGATTTGTCAGTCTTGCCCAGTCCATGCATGATCTTAAAAGTGACAGAAGCTGTATCGGCTGCCACAAAGAATTGACAAAAAATGCTGATTGTGCCGGGTGCCATTTCCAGATGCCTGGCAAAAAGGACGGGGCCGAGTCCTGTAATACCTGCCACAATCTTGCGAAGACGGATTTAAAATCCATGGACAACCAGGCCGTTGCAAAAAAGGCATTGACGGACCTGTCCCAGCGCTACCGGCAGGTCAAGCCGGACAGGATTCCTGAAACAATTGTTATTGATGTCCTGGCCGATGAATATATGCCGAGCCAGTTTCCCCATGCAAAAATAGTTCGTGCCATCGCCCAAAGGGTTGAAACAAGCAATCTGGCCCGGGCGTTTCACACGGATCAGGCCGGACTCTGCATGGGGTGTCATCATAACAGTCCCAAGACATTAGATCCGCCTAAATGTGCATCCTGCCACAGCAAAAACGGTCCGGGGCCGGATGGTCGACCCGGATTAAAGGGCGCGTATCATGGCCAGTGCATTACCTGCCATCAGAAAATGGATGTGAAATCCGTGGCAGCAACAGACTGTGTAAAATGTCATGAAAAAAAGAAGTAGAATGGTTAAAGGATATAAACAATAAAGGTATGATTATGGCTATTTCTCGTAGAAAGTTTTTGGGATCGCTCGGGGCGGCTATCGGTGCCGGTACAACCGGTGCCTTGAAAAAAGCGTATGGTGCTTCAAACAAGCATTTTGAAGGATACCCGGGAAGCGCCGGCGTTCTGCATGACACGACCTTATGCATCGGATGTAGAAAATGTGAACAGGCATGCAATGCGGTCAATGAATTGCCAAAACCGGATACGCCCTTCGACGACTTAAGTGTTCTCGATACCGGGAGACGGACCCGGGCCGATGCCTATACCATTGTCAATGCATTTGATACACCGGGAAAGGTTTTTGTAAAAAAACAGTGCAATCACTGCCTTGAACCGGCCTGTGCCTCTGCCTGCTTTGTCAAGGCGTTCAAAAAAACACCCCGGGGACCGGTTGTATATGATGCCTCTCTGTGTGTCGGGTGCCGGTATTGTATGGTCGCCTGTCCCTTTAACATCCCAGCCTATGAATATGATAATGTACTCACCCCCGAGGTGACAAAGTGCACCATGTGTGCCCCCCGTTTAAAAGAGGGTAGACTTCCGGGGTGTGTGGAAGCCTGTCCCAGGGAAGCATTGGTTTTCGGGGAAAGAAAAAAACTCTTGAAAATTGCCAGAGCCCGGATCCAGAAATATCCGGATCAATATGTGGACCATGTGTACGGCGAACACGAGATGGGCGGGACGAGCTGGCTGTATCTTTCCGGGCAGTCGTTTGAATCCATCGGCATGAGAGAAGACCTGGGCACCACATCCGCACCTGAACTCACATCCGGCCCGCTTTCCGCGGTTCCCATTGTTGTGGGACTGTGGCCGGTGCTCTTGACCGGTATCTATGCCATTTCCCAAAGAAAAGACAAGGTCGCCAGGGAAGAACAGGACGCTGCCGTGCAGGCCGCAAAAGTCCAGGTCAGCGAAGAGATGAATCAGAAGCTGGAAGTGCAAAAAGAAAAAATGACCAAAGAAAAGACGGCTGCCATCAATTTTGAAGTAAAAAAAGCCCTGGAAGAAGCAGAGAAAGAAAGAGAGGCCGCAGCACAAGCCGTTGAAGAAGGAACAGACGACCCGGTGCCTGAAAATTCTGAAGACAATGGCAAACAGGAAAGATAAGATGGATGTGAATAACCAGATGCCTGAAAACAAAAGATTTACATTGTTTAATGTGGTCACCGGTATCATCCTTGCCGTCGGCCTTGTGTTGACGGTCCTGCGATTTACAATGGGACTCGGGACGGTGACCAATCTTGATAACACAAATCCATGGGGGTTATGGATCGGGTTTGACCTGTTGTGCGGCGTTGCCCTTGCGGCCGGCGGGTATGTGACATCTTCCGCCTGTTATATTTTTGGATTGAAGCGATATCATTCTGCTGTGCGGCCGGCTATTTTAACGGCTTTCTTAGGGTATGCCCTGGTTGTTCTGGCCCTTCACTATGATGTCGGCCGGCCCTGGAGACTGCCGTATCCGGTTTTTTATTCCCAGGGCACGTCTTCCCTATTATTTGAGGTGGGATTGTGTGTATTTCTTTACCTGACCGTATTGTTTATTGAATACAGCCCGGCTGCCATGGAATGGCTGGGATTTAAAAAACTGCGCAACTGGGTGGTGAAATTAACCCTGGTGCTGACCATTTTCGGGGTGGTCCTGTCCACCCTTCATCAGTCATCCCTGGGGGCGCTGTTTATGATTGCTCCGTCAAAACTTCATCCTTTGTGGTATTCTTCCTACCTGCCGGTATATTTTTTCATATCCAGCATGTTTGCCGGTATGTCCATGGTGATTTTTGAAGGAAGCCTTGCCCACCGGTATCTGAAACACAAGATGGATGAGACCCATTTAAAGGAAAGCTCAGGAGTGGCCTGCGGGTTTGCCAAAGCCGCCTCCTTTGTGATGATGGGATATGTGGTCATCAAGATTATCGGTCTTTCCATAGACAATAACTGGCACTATCTGTTTACCGGCTGGGGCCTGTGGTTCCTTTTAGAACTGGTCGGATTTGTCCTTTTCCCGGCGATTTTGTATGCCATGGGGTCCAGAGAGAAAAATCTGATGTTCATACGCGTGGCATCCATCTGGACCGTGCTCGGCATCGTACTGAACCGGCTCAATATCTCTGTTGTCGCATTTAACTGGCATCTGCCGTCAGCCCAGCGATACTGCCCCGGTTTTATGGAAGTTGCCACATCGGTTTTTATTGTAACGCTTGGCATTGTAATCTACCGCTTCATTGCGACACGGATGCCCATCCTGCATGAACACCCGGATTACAAGGCCCATTAGACGGATAAAGGAGAGGACTATGGAAAACACTATTTTTACACTTCAGGACTTCATGACCCATACCAAGGGAATCACGTATCTGATCATGGGGGGAATCCTGATTTTCATGCCGCTTTTTTGGAAATTCCTCACCGACAGAGAAGAGGATTAGGTAGAACCGCTATATATTTTAAGATGGAGGATTAAACAATGCATGATCTGTTAACAGGCGTATTCTTCTGGATCTCTCTGGGAGTCTGTTTGATTGGAATGCTTGTAAGGTTTATCATGTATTTCAGAGGGTTGAGCTGGCAGTTGGACCGTGTCGCCTACAAAGCCTTTCCGGCCGCCGGATTTAAAGGTGCTGTCCGGTCAATCTATAAATGGCTGATCCCTTTTGGAACCTATGGATGGCGCACCCAGCCGTTTGTTGCCGTTATGTTTTTCGGTTTTCACATGGGTGCGGTGCTTCTCCCGTTTTTTCTGCTGGGGCATAGTCTGTTCCTGGAAGAGAAACTGGGATTCTCATTTTTTACGTTAAATGCAACGGTGGCAGATGTCATCACCTGGGCCGCAGTCGTCAGTGCGTTTTTCCTTGTGCTGAGACGACTGGTTCTGCCTGAAGTCCGGATAATGACGACCCTGTATGACTATTTTATTCTGCTCGTTTCCATTGCACCCTTTGTAACAGGTCTTTTTGCCCGGTACCAGGTAGGGGATTACTCATTCTGGCTGAACATGCATATTTTTTGCGGAGAGATTCTGCTCATTGCCATACCCTTTACCAAATTGTCCCATGTATTCTTGTTTTTTGCTTCCCGTGCCCAGCTTGGAATGGATTTCGGCATTAAACGAGGCGGAATGAAAGGAACAAAATTTGCCTGGTAGCGGTTTTTAAAAATACCAGACGATAAGGAGATTGATATCCATGCCGGAAGGAAAATATTGCAATAAAAAACCCGTTGAAACTCCGAAAGGAGTGAATGAACTGCTCTCGGATACCAGTGGGAATACCTACTATAAAGAGATGAAGTCTTTGGACATAGACAGCGACCTGCTGTGGAAAACCATTCAGAATACCTGCAAGAGCCGCATCAAAACCTGGCTTGAAATCTGTGCCCACTGCGGCATGTGTGCGGATTCCTGCTTTCTCTACCAGGTCAACGCCCGGAATCCGAAACAGGTGCCCGCCTATAAGATCCAGTCAACCCTGGGAAAAATCATCAAGCGCAAGGGAAAGGTTGACAATGCGTTCATGCGCCATGCCATGGAGGTTGCCTGGTCCCAGTGCACCTGCTGTAATCGCTGCGGCACCTACTGCCCCCACGGAATCGATACCGGGATTATGTTCGGGTATCTGCGGGGACTGTTATACCAGCAGGGATTTGTCCCCTGGGAGATGAAAATCGGCGCTGGAATGCACCGGGCCTACCGGGCACAGATGGATGTGACCAATGAAGACTTTGTCGACACCTTTGAATGGATGGTGGAAGAATACGAGGATGATTACCCGGGCCTTACGGTTCCCGTAGATGTCGAGAATGCGGATATCATGTATACGGTGAATGCAAGAGAGGTCAAACATTATCCTGAAGATCTGGCTGAAGCGGCGGTGCTGTTTCATGCGGCCGGTGAAAACTGGACAGTGCCCTCTGAAGGGTGGGAACAGACCAGTCTGGCCATGTTTGCCGGTGACTGGGCCGCCTGTAAAATGCAGGTGGAATCGGTGTATGCCGCCATGGAAAAACTGACGCCCAGGCGAATGGTCGGTACGGAATGCGGTCATGCCCACCGGGCAACGGTTATTGAAGGGCCTTACTGGGCCGGTAGAAAAGACGGCCGGCCGCCGGTGGAATCCATCCATTATGTGGAATGGCTGGCGGAAGCACTCAATACGGGTAAACTGGTCATCGACCCTGCCAAGCGGATAAAGGAACGGGTAACACTCCAGGACTCCTGTAATTATATTCGAAACCAGGGACTTAAAAAGGCCACGCGGGATATCATCGCGCACATTGTTGAACCGGGATATTTTGTTGAGATGTCGCCCAATAAAGAGCACAACTACTGCTGCGGCGGCGGCGGCGGATTCAATGGAATCGGTCTTTTCAGGAAGCAGCGGAATGTCGGGTTGATGAAGAAACGCGATCAGATCCTAGAAACAGGAGCCAAACTGGTCCTGGCACCCTGCCACAATTGCTGGGATGCCATCCGGGATCTTGAAGAGGAGTTCAAGATCGGTATCAAATGGTCCTTTTTAAAACCATTGATAATAAAAATGCTGGTTCTTCCGGATCATTTAAAACCAGAGGAATAAACGCCTTTTGATCATTTAATGAAATGGGGTTTGATATGTTTAAAAAAATATTATTTGCAACATCGGCAACCGAAGCCAGTGACCATGCTGCACGGGTTGCATTTTACATTGCCGCAAGTTATCAGTCGAGCCTGAGTATTTTCCACGTCCTGGGGGTTCCCACAAGGGGATACAGCCAGGTGGTCATTGATATCAAAACCAAAGAAGAGGTTGATGTTGATGAGGACTATACCGCCTGGGTAAAAGAAGAGGTTAAAACATACTATGAAAAGCATCTGGACGGCAGTTTCGATTATACCATCGATGTAGCCGTGGGGTTTCCTGCCCGGGAGATATTGCGGCAGGCAAAGGCGATCAAGCCTGATTTGATACTGATCGGCGGGAGCACCGGTGATGAAGACGGCTCTGTCTACAAAAAAAATTCAGCCGGGTCAACCCTGCAGAAAGTCGCCAAGGCTGCGAAATGCCCGGTCCTTGTGGTAAACCGGCCGGCAGCATCTTTCTGGGGCGGGTTGTCGAATATTGTATTTGGTACGGATTTTTCAAAAACTTCGGACAAGGCGTTTGATTTTGCCATGAAAATAGCCAAAACCCTTGACTGTGAGATGAATGTCTTTCATGCCCTTGATATTACCTCTCTGCATACCGGTAAAATGTTAAGCCAGGATGAAATCGAACAACAGATAAGAGAATCCTTGAGAAAGATAAGGGCACGGTATGAGCCCCGGTTAAAGGAGCTCAAAGCATACTCCATGGATGTTTCAGAAGGGATCCCCTACATAGAAATTGTGAAGTATGCCAGGGATAAGTTTGCTGACCTGATCGTCATGGCGCATCATTCAAAGAAAGGGGCCTCAGATGATTCCGGGCTCGGGGGCAATGTGGAGCAGGTGATCGTCAGGGCAGGGTGTCCGGTAATAAGTATAAACAAATAAAGAGATCAGAGGGTGATTATGAAAAAGAAAATTCTGGTGATTGATGATGATTTGAATATCAGGGATTATCTGGTTTCCCTTTTTACTGATAACGGGTATGACGCTTATATTGCCGGAGATGTAAAAGAAGGAATAAAAGAGGCGACAAAAATAAAACCGGATCTGATTACACTTGACATTGAAATGCCCGGGGAATGGGGGCCGCGCTTTTACCGGCAGATGTCCCAGGATCCTGAGTTGAAAAATATCCCGGTGATTGTGATCAGCGGTCTTTCCGGACATCAGTATGCCGTTGTGAAGGCAGTGGCGTCGCTGACCAAGCCGTTTGACCGGGATGAACTATTGGCGATTGTAAAAGAGACGCTTAACTGATTTTTTTTAAGCCCATGGCAAAACAGCTATACCTTATCGATGGTGATGGAAATCATGCGGCGGCGGTAAAGACCTATATTGAGCGCCGGCAGTACAGGGTCAGTTGTGCCGGCACCCGAGATGCGGCATCCCTTTTGTTTGACGCAAAGATTCCGGACATTATTCTTGCTGATCCCTTTATCAGTGAAGACATGGTTTCCTGCCTTGAAACCGTCAAGAAAGAGCATCCTTTTGTCCAAATGGTAATTTTCACACAAAAGGATATGCTGAATACGGCCATGGATGTTTTCGGATCAAGTGCCATCCATTACCTTGGCCTGCCCCTGAACAGCAAAGCCCTGGATCTTGCACTGAACGCCGCGGGCACTGCCGTTTCACAAAACAGGCGGATCGAAAGGTATACGGAACGGCTTTCAGAACTTCACGGAACCCAGGATTTATTAAGTCAATTGTTTGAAGAAGTCCCCTGCTACATTTCCGTTCAGGATAAAAATTTCAGAATCACGGCCGCCAACAGAAAATTCAGGGATCATTTCGGCAACCAGGTGGGTGAGCATTGTTTTGAGATCTATAAACACAGAACCTCCCTGTGTAACGGCTGCCCGGTCATGGAAACATTCACGGACGGAGAGTCCCACAGCACGGAAGAGATCGTTACTTCCCAGTTCGGCAAACAATACAATGTTCTCACCCGCACCGCCCCCATAAGGAATGAGATGGGTGAAATTACCCAGGTCATGGAAATGTCCACCAACATCACCCAGATCCGTCAACTCCAGGATCATCTTGTCTCCCTGGGCTTGATGCTGGGGTCCATGTCCCACGGAGTAAAGGGAATGCTGACGGCCCTGGACGGCGGCATTTATCAGCTTGAAACAGGCCTTGCCAAAGGGGATGAGAGCCGGGTGATGAAGGCCTCAGGACAGATTAAGATTATGGCGGATAAAATCAAAGGCATGGTGCTGGAGATTTTATATTATGCCAAATCCAGAGAACTGCAATACGAAGAAATGACGGTTGAATCCCTTGCCGGAAATGTCATTTCCACTGTCACAGCAAAGGCTGAAAAGCATGGTGTATTATTAGATATTTCCATTCCAGAGAATCTGGGGAAAATAGATGTTGACCCCAAATGGATGGAGGCATCTCTTGTGAATTTTCTTGAAAATGCAGTGGATGCATGTGCCTCGGACAGAGAAAAAAAAGACCATCAGATATCCTTTCATGTCAGTAAAAATTCTAAAAATCAAATTTGTTTCACCATCATAGACAATGGTATTGGTATGGACATTGAAACAAAAAACAAGATGTTTACCCTCTTTTTTAGCTCCAAAGGTTCCCAGGGCACGGGTCTGGGCCTTTTTATCGCCCACCGGGTAATCAAATATCATGAGGGAACGGTTGAGGTTGAATCAGAGCAGGGCAAAGGCAGCCGTTTTTTTATCAATATTCCTGCCCGGAAACCGGATTCAACAAAAATTATTGACTTTCCCATGGCAGGTCATTAATATTTTCATTTCTGCCCATGAAGGCGCTTGAATAAAGAGACGATTCATCAACTTAGTGAATGTGGTGGATGAATCTGATGAACGATTTAGGGAGAGCGATGCGACTCACCACAAAAAGCAGATACGGAACACGGCTTGTGCTTGATATTGCATTTAACGGCAAGGAAAAACCGGTTCCCCTGGGCGATGTTTCCAGTCGGCAGAATATTTCACTGAAATACCTGGAGCAGCTAACGGTTAAGTTGAAAAAAGCCGGTATTATCAGCAGCCACAGAGGGCCATTCGGCGGACACATGCTGGCAAAAGATCCCGCTGAAATATCCATTGGATTTATTGTCAGAACCCTTGAAGAATCAACCGCTATCACCGATTGCGCAGAACAGGAAAAAAAGGTGTGCGGTGTCTGCAACCGAGCCGGAGACTGCCTGTCACGCTGGGTATGGCTTGAGGCAAGCCGGGCCATGTTTGACCGCCTGGATAAAATTACCATTTCAAGTCTTCTTGCCATGGAGAATGAAGCATTCAAGATAGATTAGGGTCTGTTTTCCTTTTCGTTGATTTCCAACTGGGGACGGACCCTCCCCCTTAAATTAATGTTAGAAAAAATATCCCAAGTCCCATCAAAATCAATCCGGCACTTGTTTCAACAATTGTTTCGATGACAAAAAATACTTTCTTGTGTTTTGGGGCACCTGAAAGCACGACGGTTTTCCCAACAATTCCCAAAAAGACGATACAACTGACGGTGAAAGCCATGCCAATTGAAATAAATGCACCCAGAAGAATGCCAAGCCATGTAAGGTTTAAAGATATGGCAAACAGCATCACCATCACTACACCTGGGCAAGGGATGCACCCCACGGCCACTGC
Organism: uncultured Desulfobacula sp.; assembly: GCA_963674905.2. Classification (GTDB taxonomy): domain Bacteria; phylum Desulfobacterota; class Desulfobacteria; order Desulfobacterales; family Desulfobacteraceae; genus Desulfobacula. Next base: position 439,500 of record CAXXXR010000002.1, read on the forward strand.
TGTCACATATGGGTTGGTAAAATAACGGTGCTGGAATTTGGCTGGTTTTTTAATCCATTTATATATATTTTTTATGGAAATCATAAAACCCAGCAGGCTAATCAAAGAGAAACTGATGATTTGAGTAATGTACGTAACAGTTTCCAATGATCCTGAAATCTGGGTCTGAAATAAAAATTTTACCGCCAAAACAAGTAGTATTCCGGAAAAACCATGTGTTAATGCTACCAGATTAGCAAAAATCAACCCTTGAAAGAGACTTGGTTTACAGGACAGAATATAAGACAAGACAACCGCTTTCCCATGACCTGGACCTGCTGAATGGATCACCCCATAGGCAAAAGAACAGACTGATAGAAAAAAAATGGGGGTGATTGCTTTTGTTGGCTGGACACTTTGGATTAGTTCTGCCATTTTTTGCCTGATTTGCTGTTGCCACATCACCACCCTGGCATAAAAATCAGAACTAGGAGACAGATTAAATCGGGTATGCCGTTGTTCCGGTTTTGATGTAAACGGATTGCCGGCAGATGTTGTAGAAGACCATAAAAAAACACCACACAGCAAAAAAAAGAAAATAATTATTTTTTTCATTGTTTCAGCCTGAAATTTAAAAACAGAGCCCATGGGTGAACCATGTCATAATATATGGATGTGGCGTTGTCCTTTTTGACTTGAGCGGTGGCTTCAAATCGATCATTGTTATCAATTGCATAAGGATTCTGCTCCATAAAATAAATGGCAGAATAATAAGTCGGATCATAGGATGCAATGTTGATGCGTTTAAATTTTCCTACGGCACTGACATGGCATGGGACAAAAAATTCATAACTCAATTTTCCATTTTCAAGTACAGCTGAAAAATCAGTCACATATTTTATCTGAAAAGGGGTATCATTAATTTTTACATAAATAAAATAATTGAATTCCGCAATATTAGAAAAAGCTTTCTCCTTATAGTGAGAAAACCCGGTCTCTTTGCGGAACAAAGCCGGAGCGACTGGGCTCCGGCTTTGGCAGCGACAACCTGGTTGATAAATATAAGAAAATAAGCCCTTAGATAAAATGCTTAAAATTCAAAGGCCAACTGAATAGTAAAGGTGTTTATGTCATCTTCTTTCCCGCCGTCTGCAGCAGAGTAATCCTCAGATGTTGCATACTCCAGTGCCAGGCCAAGATTGTCTGTGATGCCGATGCCTAATAAGGCTAAGTATTTGGTTTCCGGCAGGATGCCTGCCGCATCACGGCTGGCCTGGTATCCCATCAAAACCGGATACATCAAAGATATATCCTGCTTCAAGGGCAAACGCCAACGGAGCTTTAATGGTGCCTCCGCCAACGATTTCAATGTCGTCTGTCACGTGGATATGCTCGCCGATCAGACAGATCGGCCCGAAAGTCACCATGGCGTGGGCGGCGATACCGGAAACAGCGTCCACCAGCTCCCCGGCATCACCAACAGCTTGACTTAATGCACCGGATTCAAGCACGTTATTTGTCCAGTCCACACCCAGAGCAAGGGTATAATCATCTCTTTCCAGGGCGTATCCCAATGAAAATCCAAAGCTGCTGATGGTGTCATCGTCACCTGCCTCATCCACCGCGCCATTGTATAGATAGGCAGCCGCTTGAAATCCATTTATATCCACGCCCACCTGGACTGCATTATCCACAATTTCACCGATATCCAGAGTAATGGGGTCTGAGACCATCAAGGTTTCAAAGATGCCGAAGGGGATATAGAATTTGCCTGCGGAGACATAATAGGGAATCTCATCCGTCCGTCCAAGGGTGATGTGAGCTTCGTCAACAATCAGTTCATCTTCATCATCCACCCAGCTTAAAAGCATAAAACCAGTGAGCCAGTCCTTGGGGGCACCTTCAATCCCCAGTTCTGCCGTGGCCAGGCTGATATCACTCGAATCGCTGTCATCCGCATCAGAAGATTCAAAACCAGCCTCTACCGCAATGGTGCCCGAAAGGGTAACCCATTCCGATATTTTACCCAGAGCTCCGGGTTGGGCCTCTGACTTTTCTTCAAGTTGACTGATCCGTTCTTCCAGTTCCACATTTGATGCACTGAATCCCAGACCAGCGTTAAACAGAACGATCACCAGAGCAGCCATCGTGCCAAGTATTACCTTAGTTTTTTTCATTTTACAAATCTCCTTTTCATGATTGTTTCTTTTTTGTGATTGTTTTACTTCACGATAAAACTTTCATTTTTTCAGCATATCTGTAGATTTTTGATCCAATAAGAAAGGCGCAGCAGGCATTGATCAAGAGTGCCCAATTGCGCCTTCGCTTATTCCGCCTTGTATCGGAACCCGCAAGACAATAACGACTGGAAAGGCCGTCACTTTTGCTGATTTTCAACTGTTTTAAAAAATTTCTGAATAAATCTTTAACTACCCATTGACTCCCCACTGCCTATAGGTCAGGGGATCTGATGCGCTTGCACCCCTTAAGACGGCATAGGCCTGCAGATCGGTTCAAAACCACTCAATGTATCCACTCATATATCTCCATTACAGATGTATTGCAGCATTTAAAGCATGTTTTGGAGCAGCATGCCTGCATATTCGATTTTAGAACCCGCCCTTTTCGAATCCATAGTTCCAGCATGCCTCGCATGGCTTCTGTTTCAGTATCAAAATGGAGGGCAAGATCACACAGCGTAACCCGCTTGTGGTTCATCAAATAATGTTTTACTTCAGAAAGTATCATTCATTACTCCGATAAATCAGGTCAATATCTCTATCAAACATCGCGTGAAACAAATTCAGGGTTCTGCTAAGCCTGTGCGCCATATGGAATACCAACCCCGTTTTCTTTTTCTTTTCTGCCTATCTTCCGCATGATCAAGACCACACCCAGAAAAAAACCGCACAGGATAACAATCCATGCCGATGAAGAAACCGGGTGACGATTGATGGTTGCAATCTGATAGAAAAGAACAGAAGCCATATACGCCAGGCCCGTTGTCCAGGCACCCGCAAAAGTTGTCCACATTAAATTGGTTTCACGGTAAACGGCTGCTATGGCTGCCACACAGGGGAAATAAAGCAGAATAAAAAGCAGGTAAGCAAATGCGCCGATTTTACCGTCAAACAAACGGACCATGGCTCCGAAGGTCCCCATGTCAACCTCCTGGGCTCCGGCAGCAGACTCCATGGTGCTCACATCTCCCACAGAAAGGCCCAGGGGATCAAGCAGGGTATCGGCTACTCCAACCAAATTTTCAGGTATCGTTACAAAGGATGCTTTGATGGAACTCCATAATTCAAAAGTTTCTTCAGATGTTTCTTCAACTTCGGAAGCCCCTATCTGAGTATACATGGCATCCAGGGTACCCACCACCGCTTCCTTGGCGAAAATGCCCGTAAAAATACCCACTGTGGCCGGCCAGTTTTCCTGGGTGATCCCCATGGGAGAAAAGACGGGAGTGATGGATTTGCCGATGGCGCTCAAGACCGAGCTATCACTGTCTTCATTGCCGAAAGAGCCGTCTGTACCCATGGCGTTTAAAAAACTCAAAATCACCACCACAGGAATAATCACCTTACCGGCACGGAATATGAAAGTCCTGAGCCGATCCCAGGCACCCAGGAATAGACCTTTCACCCTTGGCAGGTGATAAGGGGGGAGTTCCATCACAAACGGAGTGATTTTTCCTTTCAGTACGGTGCTGTTTAAAACAAGCCCGGTAAGAACGGCAAAAACGATTCCCAGCAGATACAGCCCGAAAACCAGGTTCTGTCCGCCCACAGGGAAAAAAGCCGCAGCGAACAGTGCATAAACCGGCAACCTCGCCCCGCAGGACATAAACGGATTCATCATAATGGTCAGGATACGGTCGCGTTGATTTTCAAGGGTACGGGTGGCCATGATGGCAGGTACGTTGCAGCCGAACCCAACCAGCATGGGCACAAAAGATTTACCAGGCAGTCCGATTACCCGCATAAAACGGTCCATAACAAAGGCGGCCCGGGCCATGTAGCCGGAGTCTTCCAGAAGACAAAGGCATAAAAACATGAAACCGATGGGTGGAATAAATGTGGCAATGGTCTGGATACCGCCGCCGATGCCGCCGGCAAGAATTGCCGTCAGCCACTCTGGTGATCCCATGCCGGCCAGCAGTGCCCCAAAGCCGTCCACAAAAATGGTGCCGGCAAAAATATCGAAAAAATCAATAAACGCACCGCCAACATTAATCGTTACCATGAACATCAGATACATTGCGATAAGAAAGATGGGAATGCCCAGCACCCGGTTGAGTACGATCCCATCAATCTTGTCCGAAACGGTTTTGCCGACGCGGTTCCCCTTTTTCACGGCATCTTTTGTCAGTTGGCTGATCAATCCATAACGGCTGTCGGCCAGAAGGATATCTGCTTCCTCATCAAGTTTGTCTTCGATTTTCTGTTGATGATCGTCCCGCACTTTTAACACCTCCGTGCTCACAAAAGAACCGACCCATTCATCACCTTCCAGCAGCCTCACCGCTGCGTAACGAGGATTCATGCTTTTGTATAGGGCCGCCTCCCTCACCAACGGAACCAATGCGTCAACCGCTTCCTGAATCTCTGGGGGATACACCACCTGAAGTCCTGAAACGGATTTTGCCTGGGCACAGCGATTGATTTCCGACCGCAGCACTTGTATACCTTTTCCCCGGGAGGCCACCAGAGGAACCACCGGGCAACCCAGCCGCTTGCTCAACGCTCGAATATCAATTTCGATCCGGCGTTTCTCTGCGGTGTCCATCATGTTCAAGGCCAGCACCATGGGGACTTGCATTTCCAAAAGCTGGACGGTCAGGTAGAGATTACGTTCCAGATTGGAGGCATCAATGATATTGACGATCAGGTCTGCCTCCCCCGAAAGGATATAGTCCCGGGCTACTTGCTCATCTATCGATGCCGCAGAAAGCGAATAGATGCCGGGGAGATCCACCATCTCAATTGTTTTATCCCCATGGGTGTATTCACCGGATTTACGATCTACTGTAACACCCGGCCAGTTGCCTACCCGCTGTTTGGTTCCGGTCATTGCATTAAACAGGGTTGTTTTGCCACTATTGGGATTTCCCACAACTCCAATCACATGGTCTTTCATGATTGTTTCCCCCTTTCCACCATCAAAGCGGATGCTTCGTCCTTTCTGAGGGACAGCGCAAACCCCCGTACCTGAATCTCTACCGGGTCCCCCAGAGGGGCTATCCGCTGGATGGTGATTTCAGTGCCCCGGGTCAATCCCATGGCCAAAAGTTTTTCCCGATAGATGGTTGTTCCCTTGGCGTAACCGGAAATCTTGCCGGTCTCACCTATAGTCATGTCCTGCAGTGTTGCACTCATCTTTCTCCTCCTTTAATTACAGCCACCTGGATTTTATGGGCCATACCGCCGCCTAAATACAGGCGGGTTTCCCCGTGGCTGATCAATAATTTCCCGTTCATGGAATTTTGTAAAACCTGTACTTCAGCACCCACACGAAGGCCAAAACCAGAGAGTCGGTCATGGGAACATTTTCTGCCGTTTACCGAAACAATCCTGACCCAATCGCCTTCCAGAGCCATTCGCAATGAAAAGCTCCCCATGCCGGCACATGGCTTCATCATCATGGAATTCCATTGGGTTTGAGATTCCCTGCATAGTAATTTCCGTGAACAATTCCTTGAAATAATTCCTTTCATTAAACCTCCCGATAGACCTTCAATTCCGATACAAAATAACCAATGGCTAAACACCAAAAAAAAAGGCGCAACCGGACGTATTACAAACGTCTCAAGTTCCGCCTTCACTTCCTCTGCACCAACAAATAACCAGAGGCCGTAAGACATCCCTGACTGGCGTTATTCAGCGCCGATCAGCACAGCAGTGAGCTTCTTGCGCAATGCTTCAAGTTTTTTTGATTTAAACGCCTTTCTACTTTCTTCTATAACATCTATAGCCTCTCTAATCGCTTTTTCCAAACTATGCTCCCGTGACCTTTTTGGGCAAAGATTTAATAGTGGAATTAGGTTGCGCTCATCCACCTCTTCCCCCAATATAGAGGCGACAAGGCAGCAATGGGTATCAATGCCTTGCTGCAGTTCCTTAACACTGGTGCTTATCGCCTTGATAATATTTTTTTTGTCCACCTCCATAAACTTAATATCTCCTTTCATTGTTTTAGGATACTAACTTATAGTTTAAAAAATTACCGCCTTGCGGGCGATCGCCCAAAGACGGCTAATTCGTGTGTTTATGTTCACATCATATATATTAAAAGGGTGTTACAAAACTCCATAAAAAATATCGTTTTACGATCGTCCTTGAAATATGTCCCCCCTATCTCAAATGGCACGCCGAATGCCATATCATTCAACGACACCAGGAGGGGAACTGTTTTCAATGGAATCAACCTGGCTCTTGAATTCACAAGAAAACGTCTTGCTGCGCGCCTGGCATTTTTCAGGTCTGCGACCGTGTCGCCTATATTCTTCAAAATAATGAAGCCAACTCTCCCCGGTTCGTGGACAGGTCTGGATAAACTCCATAAAGTCGATAAGACTGTCCAAGGTGGCGGAACTAAGGGTGTGCTCCATTTTGCAGGCCTCTTCATCGGCAACTTTAAACTCAATTTGTAAAATTTCGGTTAAAAACTTGAGTAAAATCTTATGTTTATGCCGTATTTTCTTCCCAACATCCGCTCCATCTTTAGTCAGCTCTACATACTCGTATTTTTCATAATTTACCAACCCTTTACTATTCAGATTTTTGAGCATACTGGATACGGTGGGCATTTTGACATTCATCCGCTTGGCGATATCTTTTACGCGAACCACCTTTTTTTCCTGATCCAGGTTAAAAATAGCCTCGAGATAGTCCTCGATGACAGAGGTTAGTGGTTTCTCAGTTATGCGCCCTATATTGTGAGATATCATTGCTCTATCCTAATTGTTAGACAGTTAAAACATATGTTGTGATAACTAATAATAAAATGTTTTTCTATTGTCAACCGTTTTTTATTCATAAGCTGATGTTTAATAATGAAAAGCAAGAGAAAAAAAATCTGCCGACCGACTTGTTAAATGAAGACAAATGGTCTATAGACAATAGTTATCAAACACAAAATAATCATAAGAAACCGGGCATGGGAATCGATATGGAAATGCTGGATGAAATTATCAAAAGAGTTCGTAACCTGAACCCTGATCAGCAACGAGAGCTTCTGGAAATTCTTGAAACCTGGCAGACCGGTAAGCAGAGAAACTATCAACGCCTGCCGACCAAAACCCAGATTGATGTCGCCATTGGAAACCGGGTCATCCAGACCGAGGCAAAGGATATCAGCGCCGGTGGTGTATTCATCAAGGCCTCGGGGAAATTTGACACCCATAAGGATGTGAGGCTGGTTTTTTCCGTGCCGGGATACAATAAACCGTTCAAGCTCAGGGGAATGATTGTCCGGGTGGAGCAGAACGGGATCGCCATTGAATTTGAAAATATGACCCCCTATTTCAAGAAAATTCTTGATGAGGTTATCTGGAAAAACAAACAACCGGATGACGATTTTTCATAAAACGGATTTCTATCTCTTCCCTATATTTTTTTTCTGTTCAAATCATAAGGATATTGAATCTTGCGCCAAAATCCGCAGTTTGACCTGACCGTATTGCTGGGATGCCTCTGCGTTTTCGGATCTGCCTTTTTTTTCTACCTGTCCACCGTCATCATCAAATGGGCCCAGGTCAAAGGATTGGCCATTGATCCCGCATTTTTCGTATTTTCACGGTTCACCCTGGGATTTGTCACCGTCCTGACCCTCATGGCTGTTCGGCAAAAAAAAATCCGGGTCGTGAAAAAACGCTATCTGGTCGGCAGGACCGTGGGCAATTGTGTGGCCGTGTACTGCTTTTTCAGGGGTGTGGGTCTCACCTCTGTGGCCCAGGCCAATATCTTGAACATGACCTATCCCCTGTTTATCGCCATTTTTTCATGGATCTTTTTAAAAGAACAGCGGGACCTTGTCGCTATCATCATTGTTGCACTGGCCTTTGCAGGGGTCTGGCTGATCCTGGCACCCGGAGAGATGCAGTTCCATGCGAACTCCCTGTGGGGGCTTGCCTCAGGGATCGCTGCGGCCATAGCCATCATGTACCTCAACCTTTCAAGACGGGTGCATGATACCGAGACCACCCTGTTTTTCCTCTTTGGCCTGGGGTCCATGCTGATCTTTATCTTCTTTTTCGACAAAATTCATCTGCCCCGGGTATCGGAGCTGAACTATCTTTTTCTCTGTTCATTTTCCGCCATTGCAGGCCAATATCTGATCACCATTGGATTTAAATACGTCACCGCCATTGAAGGGGGGATTATTTCCTCCACCCGGATTCTCCTGGCAGCGGTTCTCGGGCCTGTCATTGCAATGGACACTCCATTGTCTTTTTCCGGATGGACCGGGGCATTCCTGATCTTTGCCGGGAATGTGTATCTCACGATGAGAAAGGCCCGGACCCAGACCCCATTGCCCAAATAGAATTAAATACAATAAGATAAAACTGAATAGAATCAGGCACCATTGGGCAGAATCAAATACAATCCAGGCAAATCCGGCAAAGGGATCGGGGCAGTGGTTTTAAGCGGAAGTACCCGGCTTAAGACGGGCAAGGCAGAGGCTTAGCGTTACGCCAACAAGGGCCACGCCGCCCAGAAACCATGATCCGCAGGCCCAGGAACCAGTATGGGAAACCAGCCAGGCCAGGATGGGCGGCCCCATCACCTGTCCGGTCTGTCCCCCCTGGATCACCAGCCCATTGGTGGTGGCAATCAGACGGTTCGAAGGTGCATATTCAGGGACGGCTCCCAGGATGGAGGCCGGAATCAGACCTCCCACAATGGAAAACACGAGACAAGCGGTATAGGCCGATAAAAAAGAGGCATCGGGCCGGTACACAGCAACGGCACACAGCCCCATGACGATGAAGGCAAAGGTGATGAGTTTCCATCGTTTGATACCCCTTTCCAGGAGCCTGCCTGCGGCAAGATTTCCAAAAATATTCACAAAGACCATGCCGGCCGTGAGGATCGAGGCCATGGATTTGGAAAATCCATAGGTTTCAAGGATGAGTGTGGGCAAAAATCCCATGATGGTGAGCCATTGCAGGGCATAGGTGATGAAAATCAAGGCCAGGATCAGGGGCCCGGAACTGCCGGCCGTGCGGATCACATCTTTTACCAGCCTGCCCACGGTGATGGAAAGGGATGGAGGTTCGAAAGAAATTCCAGCGGTCTTTTTTGCCAGTATAAGGGTGTAGACCGTTAATACGGCTGCATTGATCTGCCACAGCCCTCTCCAGTTTGTGAGGGTGAGCACCAGGGGCAAAATCAGCATCATCAATGAGACGCCCGCCGGGACATAGCAGGTCCAGATGGAAAGGGCCCGGGTCCAGTCCCTAGGCTGGGTCACCTGGAAAATCAGGGCCGGGATACTCACAATAACCGCCAGAAACCCCATGCCTTCGAGAATCCGACTGACGAGCACTCCGTAAAATGAATGGGACAATGATCCAGAAATACATCCGAAGATTTGAAGAATAAGTCCTAGGAGCATCAGGCGCCGGTGGCCCACGGCATCGGCAATTGCTCCGGTGAAGGTTCCCAGAAAAAGTCCTGTGACGTTAAAAATGGATAAAAGCCAGCCCGCATGGAAGAGGCTGATCACGAGATCGGACCGGATATCGGACAGGACCGGCGGCACCTTGCCGATCTGAGAGGCGGACAGGATTCCAACCCCGAATAAAAGCAGAATCAGACCCCAGGGGCTCTTGTCTGCCGGATTCATTTGGCCGGGATTTGTGAGGGCTGGATTTTTTACATCGGGATCTATCACATCAAATTTTGTCACAGCAGGTTTTATCACGCCTGATTTTATCACATCCGGACTAGCGTGCCGGCGGCCCGATATTGTAATGAGAGCTGACCCGCTTGATGGAATCCTCGATCTGCAATTCAAGTTCCGCCAGTTTGATCTCTGAAAATCCGAAAAAACTGGCTTCAGCCGTGACCGAGGTGGTGCCGTCAGTTTCTTTGTTCAGGGAAACCCCGACTTTGTTGCAGGTTTTATTCACCATTCGAAGAATGATCAAGGGGATGTTGGTGGTATCAAATTTTTTATCGTGATGTTCCTTTGCCACCTGGCAGTATTTATCGGGCAGGTTCCATTTTTTCAAAAGCTTGTACCCCTGTTCGCTGTGCTGGCTGTTGATGATTTCATTGATCACCGACTTTGAGGGTATGAAAGGAACCTCTTTGGAGGCTTTTATTTTTTCAATCACCGTGATTAAAAATAATTTGCCGATATCATGCATGAGTGCCCCAAAAAAAACTTCCTGGGTGGTTTCCTCAAACCCGGCCTCCCGGGCCACCCACTGGCTGGTCAGGGCGCACACCAGAGAGTGCTGCCACAGAATATTCCGGTAATTTTTAATAAAAGAATCTTTGGTGTCGTAGAGTTTTCTCTGGCTCAGGATCAATACCATCCGGGTGATCTCATCCAGGCCCAGGCGGACAATGGCTTCCCTGATGGTCATCACCTTTGACAACCCCCGGAAAAAGGCTGAATTGGCCACCTTTAAAATCTGGCTGGACATGGCCGGGTCGGCAATGATGAGTTTTTCAATTTTGGATATTTTAACATCCGGTTTCTGTATTTCCTGCTGAACCCGGAGCGCGGTCTTGTCAAAAGGGGGAAGTGTCACCCGGTCGGATTCAACAAAATCTTCAATAATTTCCAGAAATGATTGATCTTTGTTCACCATTACCCTCCAAGCAGTCGTTTAACTTCAGCAAGAGGCCTGGGCGGCATGAGTTTGGGCAGGCACCTCAAGATTTCTTCAATGGTGGTGATTCCCTTTGAGGCTTTGTAAATACCACTTTCAAACAGGGTCACCAGTCCGGTACTGTTGATGCTGATTTCCCGGAGCACCTGGGTGGTTGCATTGGTGAGTACGGCATCCCGCACATGCACATCCGGCAGAAGCATCTCGTGCACGGCGATCCGGCCCACATAACCGGACTGCCGGCAGTGCCCGCACCCCTCACCCTTGTAAAATGTTCCCCCGGAAAGTTCTCCACCGTGATATCCCAGCAGTTTCATTTCCTTGGGTCCAGGGGTATATTTTTTCTTGCAGTTGGGGCAGATTTTCCGCAGCAGCCGCTGGGCAAGGACGCAATTGATGGTGGATGCAATCAAAAAGGGTTCGATCTTCATGTTGATCAGCCGGACCAGAGCCCCGATACTGTCCTCCGTATGAAAGGTGGACAAGACCTGGTGGCCGGTCAGGGCGGCCTGGACCGCAATGTCTGCGGAAAAAAAGTCCCGGATTTCACCGATCACGATAATGTCCGGGTCCTGTCTGACGATGTGGCGAAGGGTTTCTTCAAAGGTTAAATTTAATTTTTCATTGATCGAGCACTGGGCAATGCCGTCGATCACGTATTCCACCGGGTCTTCCGCCGTGATAATGGCGGTTTCCGGCGTGTTAAGGTAGCCGATGCAACTGTATACGGTGGAGGTTTTCCCGGACCCTGTGGGACCGGTCACAATGGTTACCCCGCTGGGGGCATCCAGGGCACGGATGATAAAGTTTTCCATCATTCTGGGTGGCATGCCCAGTTCTTCCACCTTAAGCAGGGAATCCATCTTGTTGATAATCCGGAAAACGATTTTTTCTCCGTGAACCGTCACATAGGTGGAAACCCGTAAGTCAACCTTATACTCGCCAAACTGAAAATCAATACGCCCGCCCTGGTGCCGCCTTTTTTCGGCAATGTCAAGCTGGGTTAAAATTTTAATCCGGCTGGCAATCAAGGGCATCATGTCCTTTGAATAATCCTTGATATGGTGCATGATCCCGTCAATCCGGAGTCTTACCCGGAAACGGTCGGACATGGGTTCGATGTGGATGTCGCTTGCCTTGGCCCGGATGGCATTGATGATGATGGTGTTCACGATTCCCACAATGGATTCATCATCCACGGTCAGGGGTTTTTTGTCCTTGTTCTGCTCCCGTATCATCTTCTGGATGGCAAAATCAATGGAGTCTTTTTTGGAAATTCCCACCTCAATTTCCCGTTTGAAAATTCCCCGGGCCGAATCAACGGTTGGCTTGTGAAGGGGGTCTGAAAAGGCGACAAGGACTTTTTCGCCCTGTTTTTTGATGGGAATGAACTTGTTCTGCATGAAAAGCTTGTAGGGAACCTGGTTGAACAGGTCATGGTCCAGTTCCAGGAACTCCGGTTCCAGAAAGGGAAATCCCATCTGAAGGGAGAGCATTTCAACCAGACTCTTCTCGTCAATGGCCCGGTTGTCGATGAGGATGTCGCCTATTTTCCGTTTGACCTTTTCCTCATACTGCGTCCGCAGGGCCTCTTCCAGGTCTTTTCGGGAAATGTGCCCCAGCTCAACCAGCAGGGTCCCGACCTTTAGGTTGTCGCGGTTGGCCTTAATGGCCAGGGTGATTTTTTCATCGTTGACATATTCAAGCTCTTTTAATACGTCCAGAAGTGGCTTGGGCGGCTGAAGCTTCTTTTGAATCCGTTTGGCATAGTTGATATTCTCTTTGGTCAGGTGGTTTCCCTTGAGCAGGTAGAAAATCACCTTGCCCAGTTTTTCTTCTGCTGAAACACTTTTTTTAACCGGTTCCGCCGTCATATTCTTTTCCACGTTAGAGCGCTTCCGTATCTTCTATGAGCACGATGTTGCGTTTGTAAATAAAAATAGTTTTGCCCTGGTCGATGCCGCCCTTGTAGATCATGATGAATTCTTCATTGTGGTGGAGCAGATAATCGGACAACCGGTCAAACCCGAGAATATTGATATGTCCTGTCACCATTTTCCCGTCAAGGGTTTGAACCTTGACCCGCCTGTCTTTGTTGTCAATTTTCCCATCTAAATGTGACATTGGCCCTCCTGATAATTTTATTCAATTGATCAGTATCAATATTCATCCGGTGTGTAAAGAAAATTTGCGACTTAAATGACTGCCTGAGCATATCGGCGGAAAACAGCTTTTGCGGTTTCTTGACAAAAACCGGGCAGGCACGTATTAAATTAAGGATTACTTTAATTTATTTAAAGGAGAATTGCCGTGGCTGATCATACCCCGAAACTGCTGGATGCCCTGGATGCTTTTGAGGATGGTATATATATCATCAATGAAGACTATACGGTCGAGTACATGAACAAGTTCATGAAACTGCTGTTTGGAGACGGGGTGGGGAAAAAATGCTACGAGGTGCTGATCAAGTCTGAAAAACCCTGCGAATGGTGCAAGTACGATGAAATATTTGCCAAAAACGAGACCCATCACAGCCAGGTGTATCTTGAGTCGGTGGATAAAACCTTTGCCGTGTCCGAACTCCCGGTATTCAACCAGGACGGTACCAAATCCAAACTTTCCCTGTACCGGGACATTACCCACAGCGTTCACCAGGAAGAACGCTTGAAATCTTCCAAGGCCAGTTACCAGCGGCTTTTCCGGCATGTGGGCTGCGGGGTGTTTATCTCCAGCAAAGAGGGCCGGTTTTTGGACGTCAACCCGGCCCTGTTGAAGATGCTGGGGTATCAGAATAAAGAGGAATTCCTTTCCCTGGACCTGGCAAGGGATGTGTACCTAAAACCTGAAGACCGGCGCAGATACACACAGATCATTGAAAAAAAAGGCAAGGTTGTTGATTACGAACTCAAGTGGCGGCGCAGGGACGGACATATCCTCAATATCCTTTTGACCAGCAATGTGCGGTACGACGCCAATGGGAATGTACTGGGATATGAAGGCATTGTGGTGGACCAGACCCGGAGAAAAAATCATGAAAACCAGATAAAAGAGGCCCATGATTTTCTGGACAAGATCATCTCCTGTTCTCCCAATGCCATCATGGCCATGGACATGAGGGGGGTGATCCGCCTGTGGAACAAGAGTGCTGAAGATATTTTCGGATACCCGTCGGCCCGGGTGGTGGGAGAAATGACCATCCAGGAGATCTTTTCCAGCAAACTGGCCAAAAAGGTCATGGAAATGATGCGGGATGAACAATACGGGGGAAAGGGGAAGCTGGCATCCTATCCCTTGAATTTTACCCGGGATGACGGCGAAATGGTTGAAGGAAACCTTTCTGCCGGCATTCTGTACGATGAAAAAGGCCAGGAACTGGCATCTGTTGCGATATTTGTGGATTTAAAGGAGCGGCTCCAGACGGAAAGGGATCTGAGCGCGGCCCGGCAGCACCTGCTCCAGTCGGAAAAGCTGGCGGCCATGGGCAGACTCACATCCCAGATTGCCCACGAGCTGAACAATCCTTTGTTTGGTATCATGAATACCCTTGAATTGATGAAAACCGAGATTTCACCGGATAACAAACGGCGCAGACTCCTGGACATGTCTCTGTCGGAAATCGAACGCCTGGCCGATATGCTCAAAAAAATGCTCTCGTTTTCCAAACCGGACCAGGACAGGCGCCTGGAGATAGATATCAACCAGGTGATTGAAGAACTCATGCTCCTGTATGAAAAGCGGTTCAGGGAAAACAGCATAAAGGTGGAACTGAACCTTGTGGAAAATCCCGGGATGATCTTTGCGTCCAGGGACCAGTTGCGCCAGGTCTTTATCAATCTTTTCTCCAATGCCATGTATGCCATGCCCGACGGCGGCAGTCTTGAAATCAGCACATGGACGGCTTCAAGACGACTGTATATCTCAGTGAAAGACACAGGCACGGGGATAAAACCGGCCCATATCAAAAAAATATTTGACTCTTTTTTTACCACCAAAACCGAGAGCGTCCAGGGGGTCGGCCTGGGACTTTCCGTGTGCTACGGGTTTATCAAGGACCATGACGGGGATATCGTGGTGGAATCCGAAGAGGGGCAATGGACGAAATTTACCGTCATGCTTCCCCTTAGCGGAAATTAGGAGCAACTCCAGGGTCTGAATCCCGGCTCCAAATTATAATGCCTGCATCCGTGTCCTGCCGTTTCCCATTCAACCCCCGGCAGTTTTTAATCTTTTTCCGGGGTCCCGGACAAAAAATTCAAGCGTAAAAAAATAAAAATCATTAACAATTTTTTTGCATTTCGCGGTCCCGGCCGGAAGACCCGTTGCCATGGGGGATTCCTTTCAATCGTTTGTATAGTTATTATAGTTATTCTATTTATTATAATTTTATTTTTGTACTTGACAAAAGGTATTTTATAAAATAACTATAATAACTAAAGTCAAAAATTTAAAAAAGGGGGTGCTATGGAAGACACGTTGACTGTATTCACCGCAAGCAAATACTGCAATGTTTCGTCGAAAACCATCATCAACTGGGTGGAAGCCGGACACATTAAAGCGTATCGAACTGTTGGCGGGCATCGCAGGATAAAGAAGTCCGACCTTGAAACCTTTATGCGCAGCCAGGGAATCCCTATTCCCGAAGGCAAGGATGAGGGGGCCAGAAAAAAAATCCTTGTCGTAGACGATGACATGATCATTGTTGAGTCCATTGTCCAGGCCTTGGAAGAAGATGAGTTCGACTATGAGGTCATTTCAGCATCAGACGGTTTTGAGGCCGGGCTTCAGGTGAACCATTTCCATCCGGACCTGCTCATTCTTGACATTATGATGCCCGATATCAAAGGGTATGAGGTCTGCAGAAAAATCAAAGAGAACGACAGCACAAAAGACACCAAAATTATCGTCCTGTCCGCCTACCTGGATGACGATAAGTTCGCCCAGATGAAAAAGAACGGTGCAGATGTCTGTTTTTCAAAGCCATTACCCCTGCCCCAGCTCAAGGATGAAGTGGCCAAATTACTGGGATTAAAATAGGAAGGAGGCTGATCATGAATTTAAAGGAATCTTTAGAAAAAAAGAGATTTGTCGTGACATCCGAAGTACAGGTCCCCCTGGGCGACGAAGAGTCGGATGCCGTTGTTGAAAGCCTTGGCAGGGTAAAGGGACGTGTGGACGGCGTATCTGTCTCGGAAATAGAACTGGAAGGGGTGGTGAGCGATACCATCAAAACCTGCGGACTTTTAAAACAGAACAACCTCAATGCGATTTACCAGACCACCACACGGGATAAAAACCGGTTCCAGCTGCAAAAAGACCTGACCCTTGCCCACGAGACCGGGGTTGAAAACCTCCTGGTGTTTACGGAAGATTACAGGATTTCCGGGGAAACCCTCCAGGAATCCATGTTTTTCCATGTGGATTCCGGCAAGCTGGGGTCGGTCATGGATCACCTGAAGCAGGGGGTGACCATTGAAGGCAAGGAACTGGACAAGAAAATAGACTTCACCCTGGGGTCCGGCATCGAAACCCCCTGGGGCAAAAACATGCCCAAGCGGGGCATGGAGGAAATGGAAGACATGATGAATGTGGGTGCGGGATACTTTCTCACCACCCCGATTTTTGATGTTGACCAGTTTGCCAAGTTCATGAAGCAGGTGGCCCCGTTCAGAATTCCGGTCATCGCTGAGGTGATGATTTTAAGAACCGCGGGCATGGGCAAATTCTTGAACCGCCACTTTAAATCAGGGCTCGTGCCCGAGTGGGTCATCCAGAATCTGATGAAGGCCCCGAACAAGAAAAAGGCCAGCATGGAACTTTTTGCCGATACCGTGAACAGCCTGAAAGATATCTGTCAGGGCGTTCATATCGTCACCATCGGCGGTGTTGATAACCTGGTGCAGTACCTGAATGCAGCCAAGTTAAGATAAGGGGGAATTCAAAGATGGCAGAGGCAATGAAGATTGATACCCTGGACATTGAATTTAAAGAAGAGGTGCTGTCCAAAGTTCCGGATGCGAATTTTGATCTATGCCTGACCTGCGGGACCTGTACCGGAGGCTGTGCCGCTTCCGAGCTCATGGACATGGACCCGCGAAAGCTCATCCGGATGCTGAATCTGGGGATAGATGACGAGCTGTTGAAATCCGACTGGAAATGGGTGTGCAGCATGTGCCTGCGCTGTGTATCCGCCTGTCCCATGCAAGTGAATATTCCGGCCCTGATTTACAACCTGCGGGCCAGCGTTCCCAGGGAAAAAAGACCCAAGGGAATCCTGGGCTCCTGTGACCAGCACATCAGAACCGGCAGTGCCATGGGGGCCCAAAAGGATGATTTTGAATTCACGGTCCTGGACGTGGCCGAGGAGATCAGGGAGGACCACCCCGGATTTGAGGACCTTGAGGTGACCGTTGACCGGGTCGGGGCCAACATGGTTTTGAACCAGAATTCAAGGGAGCCTGTGACCGAGCCTGAAGAGATGGGACCCTTGTGGAAGGTGCTCCACATGGTGGGTGCCGACTGGACCTATCCCTCGGTGATGTGGGCCGGTGAAAACTATTGCATGTTCATGGCCGATAATGAGGGGTGGAAATACATTATTGAGGAGTTTGTCCACCATGTGGACAACAACCTGAAAAGTCCCTATGTGGTCAATACCGAGTGAGGTCACTCCTACTTTGCAATCCTGGAAGGATTGCGCAGGTTCAAGATACCCCACAAGTTCGAACTGACCACCATCATTGAGCTCTATGCCCAGTGGATCAGGGAGGGAAAGCTGAACGTCAACTCCGACTGGAACAAAGGGCTCGGGGTCAAATTCACGGTCCAGGACCCCTGCAATATCGGTCAACTCCGACTTTGCAATCCTCGCGGGTCAAATTCAGCGGTCCCAGGACCCCTGCAAGGGAACCGGATCCAACAAGATCGTGGATGACTTAAGGTTTGTGATCAAAACCGTTGTGGGAGAAGGAGCTCTATGTCCACCATGTGGACAACAACCTGAAAAGTCCCTATGGGAAAACTACTTTGCAATTCTGGAAGGATTGCGCAAGGTTCAAGATACCCCGACCACCATCATTGAGCTCTATCCGACTGGAACAAAGGGCTCGGGGTCAAATTCACGGTCCAGGACCCCTGCAATATCGCAAGGAAAACCGGATCCAACAAGATCGTGGATGACTTAAGGTTTGTGATCAAAACCGTTGTGGGAGAAGAAAATTTTATCGACACCGTTCCCAACCGGGGCAACAACTATTGCTGCGGCGGCGGCGGCGGTGCGCTCCAGGCCGGATTCCCGGATGAGCGGCGGGCCTATGGCAGAACAAAATTCAACCAGCTTAAGGCAACCGGGGCAGGCTATGTTATTGCGCCCTGTCACAACTGCCACGGCCAGATTGAAGACATTGGCGAACACTTTGGCGGGGGTTGGCACGTGGTTCATCTGTGGACCATCATCTGCCTTGCCATGGGTGTGCTTTCTGGAACTGAACGAACCTATCTTGGGCCGGATCTGGCTGAAGTGGGACTATAAAAAGGAGGAATCCAAATGGCCGAAAAAGCTACCGGAACGGGTAACGGCTCGGTAATGGTCGTGGGTGCCGGAATTGCCGGTATCCAGGCGTCGCTGGATCTGGCGGATTCAGGGTATCTGGTATACCTTGTGGACAAAAATACAGCCATTGGCGGAACAATGGCCCAACTGGACAAGACCTTTCCCACAAACGACTGCTCCATGTGCATCATCTCCCCGAAACTGGTGGAAGCCGGTCGTCATCTCAATATCGAACTTCTGACCATGACCGAGGTTCAAGACATCACCGGGGTTGAAGGGGATTTTACCGTAAAACTTATGGAACAGCCCCGGTTTATTGATCTTGAAAAGTGCACGGCCTGCGGTGAATGTTCCAAGGTCTGCCCGGTGGAACTTCCCAGCCAGTTTGACGAAAATTTAAGGGACCGGAAGGCCGCGTTTAAACTCTATCCCCAGGCCATGCCCTCGGCCTTTGCCATCGAGAAAAAGGACAAGGCCCCCTGCCGGATAACCTGTCCTGCCGGGTTGAACGTCCAGGGCTATGTCCAGATGGTCAAGGAGGGCAAGTACGAAGAATCCCTTGAAATCATCATGGAACAGCTCCCGTTGCCCGGTGTCCTGGGCCGGGTCTGCCCCCATGAATGTGAGGATGCCTGCCGAAGGTGCCAGGTGGATCAACCCGTTGCCATAAGGGATTTGAAACGACTGGCCGCAGACAGCTTTGATCCCAGACAGGTGAAAATAGAGTGCGCCCCCAGAATCGGCAAGCGGGTGGCCATCATCGGCTCGGGTCCGGCCGGCCTGTCCGCCAGCTATCACCTGGCAAAAAAAGGCGTGGATTCAACTATATTTGAAGCCCTGCCCAAGGCCGGGGGCATGCTGCGGGTCGGCATTCCCGATCACCGCCTGCCGCCTGAAGTCCTGGACAAGGATATTGAAGTGGTCACCAACCTCGGGGTTGAACTCAAACTCAACACCCGTCTTGGAAAGGATTTTACCGTGGACAGCCTCATGGCTGACGGGTATGACGCGGTTTTCCTGGGCCTGGGTGCCCACAAAGGCATCTCTTTAGGCATTCCCGGAGAAGACCTTGAAGGGGTTCGCCAGGGAGTTGATTTCTTGAGGGAACTCAACCTCACCGGAACAACCAAAGTGGGAACAAAGGTGGGCATCATCGGCGGCGGAAACGTGGCCATTGATGTGGCCCGGTCCGCCATCAGGCTGGGTGCCAAAGAGGTGACCATTCTCTATCGCAGAACCAGAAAAGAGATGCCGGCCTGGGAAGAGGAGATCTGTGCGGCCGAGGACGAAGGCACACGCATCACCTACCTTGCCGCGCCCCAGAAACTGGTGGAAGAAAACGGAAAAATCAAGGCCGTCCGGGTAATCCGGATGGAACTGGGCGAACCGGATTCATCGGGCAGGAGACGGCCCGTACCGGTTCCCGGCAGTGAATACGACATTGAAATCGATCAACTCATCCCTGCCATCGGCCAGCGGCCGGATCTGTCATCCATTGAACGCTTGGCAGACCTGAAGATCAGCAAGTGGAACACGACCCAGGTGAATCCGATCACTCTTGCCACGGACAGAGAAGGGGTTTTTGCCGGGGGAGATGTCCAGACAGGACCAGGCGTTGCCATCGGTGCCATTGCCGCCGGCATGGAGGCGGCTGAATCCATTCTCAGATATTTAACCGGCCAGGACATGGAAGAGGGCCGACAGATGCCGGCAAAGGAAAATCCTGAATTCAGGCCGATCACAGAAGACATGGCACCTAAAAACCGGTATAAGATGCCTGAATTGGAAATCCCAAAGCGGGTCGGCAATTTTAACGAGGTGGAACTGGGATATGGGGAAGAAGAGGGTCAAAAAGAAGCAGCAAGATGCCTGAACTGCGGGTACTGCTCCGAGTGCATGCAGTGCGTTGATGCCTGTCTGGCCCATGCGGTTGACCATACCATGCAGGGCCGGGAGCACACCCTGAATGTGGGTGCCGTGATCATGGCCCCGGGGTTCACCCCTTTTGAACCCACCCAGATGGTATCCTACTGCTATGGCCACAGTCCCAATGTCATGACCAGCGTGGAATTTGAAAGGATTCTGTCTGCATCCGGCCCCTTTGCCGGGCACCTGGTCCGGCCCTCCGATCATAAAGAACCCAAAAAGATTGCCTGGCTCCAGTGCGTGGGGTCACGGGACATCAATGTGGGAGACCACTCCTATTGTTCGGGTGTCTGCTGCATGTACGCCAATAAACAGGCGGTGATTGCGAAGGAACACAGTGCCAGGGGACTGGATGCCGCCATCTTTTTCATGGACATGAGAACCCACGGCAAGGAGTTTGATAAGTACAATATCAGGGCCCAGGATGACAGCGGGGTCAGGTTTGTCAGATCCAGGATTCACTCTGTTTTCCCTGAGCCTGGGGACCGTTACCGGCTGGTGTATTCAACCGAAGCCGGGGGCATGGTGGAAGAAATCTTTGACATGGTGGTTCTTTCCGTGGGCCTGGCACCCAATAAGGATGCACAGGCGCTGGCAGACCGGATAGGGATAGAGCTCAACAGCCACGGATTTGCCGAGACAGACAACCTGTCGCCGGTGTGCACCAGCAAAAAAGGAATTTACGTGTGCGGGGCGTTCCAGGAACCCAAGGATATTCCCGCTTCGGTCATGGAAGCCTCGGCTGCTGCGGCAACCGCCACCATGGCCTTAAAGGATGACCGGTGGAGCATGACCCGGACCAAAGAATTGCCCCCTGAGCATGATTTTGCAGGACAACCCCCCAGGATCGGGGTCTGGGTCTGCAACTGCGGCATCAACATCGGCGGTGTGGCTGATGTGCCCGCGGTGAGGGATTATGCGGCCACCCTGCCCTATGTGGCCCATGTGGAAGACAAATTGTTCACCTGTTCCCAGGATTCCCAGGATCACATGAAAGAGGTGATCCAGGAACACCGGCTCAACCGGATTGTGGTGGCGGCCTGTTCGCCCCGGACCCATGAACCCCTGTTCCAGGAAACCATACGGGATGCAGGCCTGAACAAGTATCTGTTTGAAATGGCCAATATCCGGGACCAGAACACCTGGGTCCATATGAATGATCCGGACAAGGCCACAAAAAAGGCCAAAGACCTGGTTCGCATGGCCGTGGCCAAGGCCGCCCTGGTGGAGCCTCTTCACCAGGTCAGCCTGGACATCAAGAAATCCATGCTGGTGGTGGGCGGAGGCGTAGCCGGGATGGAAGCCGCCCTCAGTGCGGCAAACCAGGGTGTTAACGTCCACCTGGTCGAACGGACCGGCGTGCTGGGCGGGATTGCCCGGCATTTGAACGCCACCTGGAAGGGTGAACCGGTCCAGCCCTATCTTGAGGATCTCATCCAGCGGACAAATGCCGACCCCTCCATACACCTGTATCTGGATACTGAGGTGCAGGCCACAACAGGCTCCATGGGAAATTTCGTGACAAGGCTTGCCAAAACCGGGGACAATCAGAGTGTCTCCATTGAACACGGTGCAGCCATCCTGGCCACCGGCGGCATGGAATACAAGCCCCATGAATACCTGTACGGAGAGAACCCTGACGTACTGACCCACCTGGAGATGGATGCCCTGATCAGACAGGAGGACAAACGACTGGATACGGCAAAGGCCATTGTCTTTGTCCAGTGCGTGGGCTCCAGAAACGACGAAAACCCCTATTGCAGCAAGATCTGCTGTACCCACAGCCTCAAGAGCGCCCTTGCCCTCAAGAAAAAAGACCGGAGAAAAAGGGTGTACGTGGTTTACCGGGATCTTCGGTCCTATGGATTCAGGGAAGACCTTTACAAAGAGGCCAGGGAGCTGGGGGTTCTGTTTGTCCGGTATGATCTGGAAAAGATGCCCCGACTCAGAAAAGACAGCAACGGGAACCTGGAATTTACGGTGACGGACCACGTGCTCCAGATGCCGGTGAAAATCAATCCCGATCTTGTGGTGCTGGCCTCGGGCGTGGTTCCCGGGGACAACAAAAAATTGTTTGAAAAGTTCAAGGTGCCCACCAATGCCGAAGGCTTCCTTGTGGAGGCCCATGCAAAACTGCGGCCCGTTGACTTTGCTTCGGACGGGCTGTTTGTGGCAGGGCTTGCCCATTATCCCAAACCCCTGGAAGAGAGTATTGCCCAGGCCCGGGCTGCCGTGGCCCGGGCCATGACCATTCTTTCCCGGGATTCGTTGATGGTGGGCGGTGTGGTGGCCGAGGTGACCATAGAAAAATGTGCAGTGTGTCTCACCTGTGTCCGTACCTGTCCCTATGAAATACCCTATATCCATGCAGACGGATATGCACAGATCGATCCGGGCGAGTGCCACGGATGCGGTGCCTGTGTGGCGGAATGTCCGGGCAAAGCCATCCGCCTGAACCATTTTACGGATCAGCAGATCATGGCAAAAACAGATGCGCTTTTTGAAGAGGCATAAACCGGAATTATTCATCAGCTTTGTTTAACGGAGGTTAATGATGACCCAAGAATTTGAACCCAGGATAATCGTTTTTTGCTGCCAGTACTGAGCTTACGCAGCCGGGGACCTGGCAGGTTCCATGAGACTGTCCTATCCTGCCGACATTAAAGTGATCCAGGTGCCGTGCACAGGACGGGTGGACATCCTTCATCTTCTCAATGCCATTGAAGATGGAGCCGACGGTGTGTACGTGGCAGGATGCCTTGAGGGCGAGTGCCATTACATCAAGGGCAATCTGAAAGCCAGGAAAAAGGTGGAGTATGTCCAAAAAACCCTGGCTGAACTGGGTATCGAACCTGAGCGGGTGGCCATGTACAACCTGTCGTCGGCCCAGGGGGCACGGTTTGCCGAGATTGCCAATGAAATGGTGGAGACCATTAAGGCCCTGGGGCCGACACCGGTAAAGGCCGCCCAAACGGCCTGAACAAGCCCCAGCAGGCCATCAATTAAGTAAACCCATTAATTATTTGCCGCCGGGGAAAAGACCATTGCGGCGGCAATTAAAAACAATAGAGGTGAATCATGATTGTAGCAGATCGAAAGTCTCTTGAAGAGATATTGGCGATGGTAAAAGACGACAAAAAGGTTCTCATCGCCGGGTGCAAAGGGTGCGTGACTGTCTGCAATGTAGGGGGATTAAAAGAGGTTGAAATCCTGGCCGCCTCCCTTAAAATTGCCCGGAAAAAACAGGGAAACGAGATCGACATTGACATTGATGTCCTGGAAAGGCAGTGTGACAATGAGTACGTGGCCGGCATCAAAGAGAGTGTGGGAAATTATGATAGCGTGGTTTCCCTTGCCTGCGGCGTGGGTCCCCAGTTTCTGTCTGAAATGTACAAGGACCAGACATTTTATCCGGGCGTGAACACCACCTTTTTCGGGGGAGCTGTCGAACACGGGGTGTGGGAGGAGCGGTGCGCCGGCTGCGGCACCTGCGCCATCCACAACTTCGGCGGTCTGTGCCCCATTGCCCGGTGTGCGAAAAGTCTCATGAACGGTCCCTGTGGCGGGTCATCCAACGGGGTCTGCGAGGTCAACAAGGACACCGAGTGCATCTGGGACTCCATAGTCAGAAAGAAAATGGAGGCCGGCAGGCTGGAAGACCTCATGGGGGTCAAAGGCATAAAGAACTGGAAACCGGCAAGACACGGCGGACCGAGGCGAAGCGTCCGGGAAGAACTGGTTCAGGGAAATATTTAACAGACAAAGGAGAGAACCCAAATGAGTGAGCTCAAATCAGGCAGTAATCTTGAAAAGGTTCTGACAGCCGGGCACTTTGCATTCACCGGAGAGTGCGGGCCACCAAAGGGCGCCAATGTCGCCCACCTTAAGGAAAAACTAAACCACCTCAAAGGCATGGTGGATGCCGTGAACATGACCGACAACCAGACCGCCGTGGTGAGGATGTCGTCCATGGCAGGATCGGTCCTCATGATCGAAGAGGGGCTTGAGCCCAACTTCCAGATGGTCTGCCGGGACCGAAACCGTCTGGCCATGATGAGTGACATATTGGGCGCCTATGCCCTGGGCATACGGAACATGCTCTGTCTGTCCGGGGACCACCAGACCTTCGGGAATCACCCGGAGGCCAAAAACGTCCACGACATTGATTCCATGCAGCTCATATCCATGGTCAGAAAAATGCGAGACGAGGAAAAATTCCTGAACGACGAAGACATTGACGTGCCCCCGAAGATGTTCATCGGCGCCGCCTGCAACCCCTTTGCCGACCCCTATGAGTACCGGGTCTACAGGCTTGCCAACAAGATCGAGGCCGGAGCTGATTTTATCCAGACCCAGTGCATCTTCAACATGGACAAGTTCCGGGATTTTATGAAAAAAGTGGTGGACATGGGGTTGCATGAAAAATGTTATATCCTGGCCGGGGTCACCCCCATGAAAAACGCGGGCATGGCCAACTTCATGTCCAAATTTGTCCCGGGAATGGACATTCCCGATTCTTTGATCAAACGCCTCAAGGGCGTGGACAAGCGGGACCAGTCTGAAGAGGGCATCAAATTCGCCCTGGAACAGGTGGCGGAATTCAAGGAAATGGAAGGCGTGGCCGGAGTCCACATGATGGCCATTGAATGGGAGCACATGGTTCCCGAGATCGCCGAAAGGGCCGGGGTTCTGCCCAGACCGGCGGTTTAACCGGCAAACCCCGCACAAACGGCCTGGTCAGGATACCCTGATCAGGCCGTTTTTCCCAAACGCTAATTTCCTGCGTAATGGACATTATAGAACAATTTAAAATTCTCCTTCATGCCAGCCGGTTTTTCCGCCCAGGCAAACAGGACGGTTTCACCGCCCTTTTGCAGGCTCATCATGCCCTGGCCATCCTGGATATAGGTGCTTTGATTCTTCCATCCTTTTGAGGACAGCTCTTTTCCATAAAAATCAAAGACCTGCTGCAGGGTTGAGTTGGTTCCCAAAATCACATCTATGGTATTTTGGATCTTCATTTCATAGCCGACCTTGTCTCCCCCCCGTTTCGGGATTATTTTCCACAGGTCTTTTGACGCCCCCTGCCCCGGATTTGTCTGGTTCACCTGTGCCATTGCCTGGCCCATGATGGCTATCATCTGTGCCTTTTCCTCCGGGCTCAGGTTGTCGCCCATGCTCTGCTGCAAGTGGGCCATCATGGCCTCCTGGGCACCTGCACTTTCATTGGCCTGACCTGCAGTGATCGCCTGTTCATACTCATCCTGCCCCACTTTGTCCTGATTCATCATCGCACCAAAATCCATTCCCATGACGGCCATCATACTGCCCACTTTTTTATAGCCAGCCATTGGGCGAAACAATTTTTTGGCGGGTTTAGCGGTGTCGATATTTCTCATTTCCTGGACAGAACCATCCTCATCCATGGTTCGCAGGGGCATTTCAAATTTATCACTCTCCCAGACAATGAGTTTGTCTTTCATACTCTGACCCATGACGGTCATGCTGGTGACCACCTCTCGTTTAACACACTTGTACCCGGACACTTTTTCCCTGCCCAGCACCTTTTCAGACTCAATGTTGTCAAGGGCTTTGTACCCGGCTTCAAAATCATTTTCTTCTGCAGGTGCCTCAAACACCAGTTGTTTATCGTGGTTATAAAAATAAGTTTTTTTCTGGTCTTTTAACATCAGCATGGTCAGGTTCATTTTGGGACCGCTGCCCATACCCGCACCAGGCAACCCATCAATCCTCATGGCATCTTTTGTGACATAAAATCGGGCTGAATTGATCACATTTCCGTTGGGATCAATATCCACATGATCGGCTGAAAAGCTGTCTATCTTACCACCAAACAGTGCATGACAGGGCGAGACTGAAAAATTTAAAACAAGCCCTGCTGCAAAAAACAGTGATATCCATTTGCGACTGACATTTTTAACACCAAGATCCATCTGTGCCTCCTTGAACTTGTTATGGAAAATACAAATCATTTTAAACAAAATGGGACCCCACTGCCATTATCAAACATCCGGGCTGCCGTAAACTAAATTTATGATTTTTATCCGGTTCTGGTTTCACCGGGGATCAATACCGACACATCAGTACTGGATGCTTTTGAAACATTTTTTTTCATAGGAAAAAGTTATTCCGGACGGACAAAAAGACGATAGACAAGGCCGTTAATTTTTTCAAAATGCTTATCCATGGTTACAAGTTCTGCACCTGTTTCCATTGTTTGTGCTGCAATCCAGATATCGTTGGAAGGAATGGGCGTTCCCAGTTGTTTCAGCCGCAGGGCAATTCTTGCGTATCTGTCAGAAGTAATATCGGAAATTGTAATGGTTTCAACTGCAGGATGCGACAAAAAGAGGTCAAGGTCTTCCATGTTTCTGGTAAATCGTGAGCCGTTCCGGAATCCGAATATGAGTTCACCCAGTACGACAGGCGATACAAATACAATATTCGCCCGGGCAAGATATTCAACCATTTCGGAATAACCAAGTTTAAACCCCACATAGGCGTTCGTGTCTAGAATCAGTTTCATTTCCACATTTCCTCATCAATGTGCTCACAGGATTTGATGGAAGCCTCAAATTCAGTGGCTTCTGCCCGGGTCCATCCACCTGACAGTTTTTTCAAAGAGGAGGCAGCAGATTCCGGCCGCTTGAATTCTTTATGGATGATCTCCTTGACAATCTGATTGATGGATTTTTGATTTTCCTTTGCGCTTCGACGGATTTCCCGTTCAATTTCAGGGTCTATACCCCTGATGGTGATTTGCTGCATGATTCACCTCCTGATGAGTTATGACTCATTATATGAATCATTCATATTGATGTCAAACAAAAAGGACCAATAAATGCTTTTATCAAATCAATGATAGATGGATATGCCTTCCAATGGCTTTGGCAAAGCTGTCTGTCTGCGATCCTATTTTTTCGTGAGAAACGGCGATCTCTTCCATACCCAAATAAAAAAGCTGGTACGTCATCGTTAATGCAGAATGGATTGCCCAGTAGATGGGTTTCACTATTTCTCGGTTGAGAATTGTTCGATTGCAATTTGACACTTATTTGGGCCTTTAACGGTTTTGATTGTTTAAACATTTCCTTTGTTTGTTTGCGGATATAACTTTTACCGCTCGTGTGATGCCATAATAAATCAAAAGCAATCCCACGGTACAATTCAAAATCTGAACCATCACACTAGGTATATTTGATCTATAAAAAGACAATATCATCATGGTGAAAGACAAAAACAAAAAAGTAGAGGCCCCGGCACCCAGTCCAAATATCACCAATTGTTTTTTGATGTAGTTTTTTTCAATTGCTTTTGCAGAGAATATGCTGCCCCAGAATACGATGGTCAGCGGGCTTGAGATCGTCAGTATCAAACAGCTCATAAAACTCTTAAACGGTGTCCATACTATCGAACCGATATGATGGACATTATTAATAAACATCACACCTTTATAAAAAATCATCACACCAAACAGGATCAGTATTATCGAACTCACCAATCCAAAAATGGATTTCATTTTATTTTCTTGAAGTAATTTGCCGATACCGATCAGGGATAAAATTATAAAAACATAATCAGCCATTGTAACTGCAAGTATGGCAAAGAAACTGTTCGTAAAACTGCTGTCTATCGTAATTCCAAGAATATAAAAAAATACCGGGCCCAATGCCAATTGAAGAAATAAACCCGTTAACATTCCCTCAATGAGTGGCTTCATTTAACACCTCCTGATAATCGAGATTTCAAAATATAAATAACCGCCCTTTTTACAAATATGATATATGATCTAAAAAATAGAAAGAATGGATGATTTAAGTTTAATAAATCAGTTCAATTAATATTTTAAGGAATTATGGGTGATGGGCGCTAAATTTCAATGTTCAATTGACGAGATCGGTATAAAGATACTCAAAGAACTTCAGAGGAATGCAAGGTCAACATTCAGTAAAATTGGGAAAAGAGTAGGATTATCATCCCCTGCCGTTGCAGAGCGCATTTATAAAATGGAAGAATCCGGAATAATTAATGGATATCACACGGATATAAACCCTAATATTTTTGGACACACGATTATGGCATTTATTACGATCACAACTCAACCGGGAAAATATCAAAAAATTTATTCGTTTGCTGAAAAAGAAAAAGAGATCATCGAATGCCATCACATAAGCGGCAATGAATCATTAATAATGAAAGTTGTATCAGCTTCGATCCCCCACCTGGAAAATATAGTTGAGAAATTAAGCAAATTTGGTGAGACCAAAAGCGCTATTGTGTTATCTTCACCTGTCAATAAAAAGGTAATGGAATCAATTTATAACAGGAATGAATGAAGATCATAAAACCTGTAACAACAAATATGATTCTGTATTGCAGGCAATGGAATAACACCGTTGAATTCTATCGGGATCTTATGAAGCTGCCGGTTTCTTTTTCCAACAACTGGTTTGTTGAATTCCTTTTGACTGAAACCTCAAGGCTTAAGTATTGCCGATGAAAAAAAAGCCTCAATAAAGAGCAGTCTTGGAAAAGGAATATGACTAAAGAAGCCCCACCCGGTCGTTAAATTCGGTAATCAATTCATCAATCTTTTCCACCTGATTAAAGGTGTTGCCCCAATAATTGTCATGGTCGGACCACTGGGCATTGAGCTCTTTCACATCCTTTCCCTGCTGCTCGATCCAGGTGTAATATTTTAGATTGTGGATGGCTTTTTTGTCATAATAGGAAAGCTCTTTCATGTGATCCATTCCAATGGATTCCAATAGCTGGAGATCCCGCTGGGCATCATTTTCCGAGTAGGCGCCCCTCTCGCTGGTCAGTTCTGAAAGCCTTGAGCCGTAAAGCTGCATGGAATCGGTTGCAATACTGACCACATAGTCCTCTTCGGTCAGCTCGTTGTATTTGGCAAATTTAACGGCGGCAACCATGTTGCCGATGCCGGAAATACCAAGAAGATCAAGCTTATTAACCAAGTCAGGATCAATTCCCTGGGATACCAGGGCCTGTTTTCCAACCCCTTCGTTAAAGAGACGTAAAAGTCTCATGGGGATTTCATCATCCACGGCAACGACAAAATCCGTCTCTTTGCAGTCATGGACCCAGGGGACGTGCTTGTCACCGATTCCCTCAATACGGTGGCCCCCAAATCCGTTCCGGAGAAGGGTGGGACACTGTAAAGCCTCTGCCGCAGCAATCTTTACATGGGGAAATCGTTTTTTAAGATAAGAACCCGCTGCCAGGGTTCCGCCGGAGCCCGAAGAGGAGATATAGCCGGCAAACTTTTTATTACCAATTAGATAGTGGGTTAAGACCTCTTCAATGGCGCTTCCGGTAACCGTATAGTGCCACAGCGGATTCCCCAGCTCGTCAAATTGATTGAAAATCTGCAGATCTTCACCGGAATTTCTCAGTTCCCAGCACTTGTCAAAAATCTCTTTAACGTTGGATTCGCATCCAGGAGTTGAGATGACCTGGCCGGCTATCTTGCTGAGCCAGTCAAACCGCTCCCGGGACATCTCCTCGGGAAGAATCGCAATGGCCCTGCAGGACAGAAGGGATGAGATATAAGCCCCACCCCGGCAATAATTGCCGGTGGAGGGCCAGACCGCCTTGGTTTTTTCGGGATCAAACTGCCCGGTCACAAGACCCGGCACAAGGCAACCGTAGGTGGCTCCGACCTTGTGGGACCCTGTGGGAAACCATCGGCCGGACAGCATGATGATGTTTGCACAACATCCGGTCAGCTCCGGGGGGAGGACAAAGTGGTTGACATCACCAAAGAGACCGCCGGAATCCTTTTGTTCGTTATTCCAGGTTATTCTGAAAAGGTTGGCCGAGTTAAGATCCCACAATCCAATGGTCTTGAGCTGCTCTTTCATGACTGTTGGAATTTTGTTTGGATTCCTCATCATGGCAAAGGTGGGCAGGATAACCTTCTTTTCCCTGCAAAAGGCAATGTTCTTTTCCAGTGTGTCCGGGCTGACGGTTAAATCAATCATGTTGTGTCCTCATTTTTTTTCATGAAAGAACTTACTGAAGCAATTCGGTTCTTTCAAGATTTGTTGTGGCCGAACCAGGATGAAATATCCGGTCGGCCCATGGCCGTTATTAACGATTGTTTTTAAATTTGTTTCTTTGATATGGCTTGGCATCTGATCCTCAAGTCTCTCAGCAGTTAAACCGTTTTCAACTCTGCATTGGTTTTTTCCAACCAATCAATTTCAGCATACGCATCCACCACATGAGCAAATTCATTTTATCCACCTTTTAAGGATCGAATGACGCATTCCGGGTCAGGATCAATGGCTTCCGGCATTCCCGTGACCTTTAAGGCGGAATCAATGTCTTTGAGGCCATTGCCGGTGACGATCAGGACCACCCGGTCAGAAGGATCGATCTCTTTTTTTTCAAGCAACGGTTTTATCCCTGCGACACAGGCAGACCCCGAGGGTTCGGCAAAGATGCCTTCGGTTCGGGCCAGGATCCTGATACTTTCAAGAATGGTTTCATCAGAAAGGGTTACGAAAGTTCCCTTGGATTTTTTAACTGCCGCCAGGGCCGCTTTCCCGTCGCTGGGAAAGGAGACGGAGATGGAGTCGGCAATGGTTGCGGCATTGACCCGGCAAAGGATGCCGTCCCCATGAAACGCATTGGAAATAGCGGCACTCTTTTTTGCCTGAACCCCGATTATTCTTGGGATTTTGCGGATAAGCCCTGCCTGGCAAAGATCGTAAAATCCCTTGTAGACACTGCTGATAATATTGCCGTCGCCCACGGAAACTATGACCGCATTCGGACAGGTATAACCCATCTGCTCCCAAATTTCATAGGAAACGGTTTTTTTCCCTTCCCTTGTATAGGGATTGGTCCCGGTATTTCGGTTAAACCAGCCCTGGCGGCGGGAGACCTTTTCGCACAGGTCAAAGGCCCGGCTGTAATCGCCTTTGACCAGAAAAACCTTGGCACCGTATATCATGAGCTGGACAACCTTGGCCCGGGGGGCTGTTTCCGGAACAAAAATAACGGCTTTCAGGCCGGATGCGGCACAAAGACATGCCGTGGAGGTTCCTGCATTCCCCGTGGAAGCCGCTGAAATAACGGGGATATTGTTTTCCAGGCAATGGGCCAGGATCATGAGGCTTGCCCGGTCCTTAAATGACCCGGAAGGGTTGAGGATCTCGTTCTTAATCCAGAGATGCTTCATGCCAATCTGCCGCCCCAGTCTATACGCCTTTGTCAAAGCAGTCATTCCGATGGGAATGGATACAGGGCTTGAATTAAGATGGGTGGGGAAAAAAGGGGAGTACCGCCAGAGGGACGGATCATTATTTTTGCGAAGGCAATCAGGGGTGAGCAGGGTTCCGATGGTATCATAATCATAGCGGGCATCAAGATTTTCTCCACAAATCCGACAGGTATAGAGTCCCGGACCGGGGGAATGGGATGTCCGGCAATTGATGCAGACAAAATTTTTAAGATGGTTCGCAGCCATTTAACGCTCCATGTTTATCTTTGTATGAAGGTGTTCCCTCGTTAAATATTGTATCCGATATACTGCATTGGGTTTGGATGTCAAACATAAAAATGCCAAATAACCTTGTACGGGAAAACCTTATATTACAGCGGAAAACAAATTGATGTTGGAGTTGACACAACCCTCCATTATCCCTACTCTATTGACCAAGTAGTCGAAAAAATCCGCAAATTGCCGAATAATTGGAAAGCAACTAAAGGTTTTAGAACATCATTTTAAGATTAAGTTATTGATGTGGATATTTTTTTTGAACATCCAAGAGCTTTGACCGAATTAGAGAAAAATCAATGTTCGATGTTTGCATAGATGCTTTGCAGGATGCGATAGAAGGCAGAGCACCTGATCCGGTCTTTTTTTAGAACAGGAGTTGATGATGGTCATAAATCCGGTGACGACAAATATGATTCTGTACTGCAGACAATGGAATAAAACCGTTCAATTCTATCGGGATCTTCTGAAACTGCCGGTTTCTTTTTCCAACACATGGTTTGTTGAATTCCATTTGACTGAAACCTCAAGGCTGAGTATTGCCGATGAAAAAAAGGCTTCAATAAAGAGCTGTCCCGGGAAAGGGATCACCCTCTCGTTACAGGTCCGGGACATACAAGAGACCCGGCAACGATTAAAGCAGAACAAAATCACAGCCGGAGAAATCAAGACCCATCCCTGGAATGCCCTGGTTTTTTATCTTTTTGATCCTGAAGGCCATCGCATAGAGGTCTGGCAGCCTAAAGTTGATAACAAGGTCGATACCATCGTCTCAGAATAAAAATTTACCAAACTTGATCTGGGTCAATGATTTTATCTGGAAGATCCTTTACGATCCAATCCATTCGTATCCAGGGTAAATGTCTAATTTGAACCGGATTATATTTTATTGGAGGACAAAATGACATTCAGCACACTCAATGAGTGCAGACAATCCATCACGGAAGATGATATTTACGAGGCTATGAAAAAGATACCCGGATATCTTGATATCACCCCTTCAGATTGTATGCAATTGTACCAGGTGGCCTTTGACCATGCCGTGTCAAAATTGAAAAATGCCATAAAAGCAGATCAGATCATGACCCGAAACGTCGTTACCGTGAATGAGAATGACTCGCTTGTGGACGTGGCAAAAAAAATGGCTGACCATGAAATTTCCGGGCTCCCGGTTTTGAAAGATGATGGAACCGTGGCAGGGGTCATATCAGAAAAGGATTTTTTAAAAAGAATGAACGACGATAAAAAACCGTCGTTTATGCGGGTTGTTTTGCAATGCCTTGAAACCACCGGCTGCATTGCCGCGGATTTTAATAACCTTGCGGCTTCGGACATCATGTCATCGCCGTCTATCATCACCTCCCCTGAAATACCCGTCCTGGAGGTCGCCAATATCATGGACAAGAAAAATATCAACAGAGTTCCTGTTGTTGATGATCAGATGATGCTGGTGGGTATTATTGCCAGATCCGACGTTGTTCAGACCTTATGTTAATCTTTTAAAAAGTAAAAAGGGGTGTTGATGTCATTTTTCACAAAAATGAAGGGGGGTAAAAAAGGGCCTTCCATGGTGAATTTTTCGGAAATTGCCTGGTCCTGGATCGGCGCTTTTCTGGGGATTACCCCGGTGGCTTTTTTAAATACCACTCTCTTCCATGGCGATGACCTGGTGTTTATCATCGGATCATTCGGTGCGTCGGCTGTTTTGATCTATGGGGCGGTTAAAAGTCCTCTGGCCCAGCCCCGAAATCTGGTGGGAGGACACCTTTTGTCGGCATTTATCGGTGTCGTATCCTTTAAGTTATTCTATCCCTTCCCCTGGTTTGCAGCGTCATTTTCCGTGGCAACGGCCATTGCCGTCATGCATGCCACCCAGACCTTGCATCCACCCGGCGGGGCAACCGCCTTGATCGCAGTCATCGGAAGTGAAAAAATCCATACCCTTGGATTCTGGTATGTTTTAATACCGGTCGGCGTGGGGGTTGTCATTATGCTGATCATTGCTCTCATCGTCAACAATCTGGCCAAAAACCGCCGGTATCCGGAATATTGGTATTAGTAGGCCTTCAACTTGGAATATTAAACCATGATCGGGGGACAATGGAACCCTTAGTGAAATTGACAAAAGAACACAAGGACATACTTCAAGGCCTTGAATATCTTTCCCGGGCAAAGGATGCCCTTGAAGAAAACCGGTATCCTCCAAAAGAATTCTTTGGGTCGGCAATCCTGTTTTTCAGGGAATATGCCGATACGTTCCATCACTATAAAGAGGAATATCTTCTGTTCAGCTTTCTGGCCAGGAACAGGCAGGGAGAACTTGACCTTGAAATGGGTTCTCTTCGATATCAACACGAACTGAATCGGGAGTGTATCTTAAAATGGAAAAATCTCTCAACGGGTATGAAAAGGGAAGGAAATCTCCACTGACCGGCCCGTGGTGATAAAAATGATGCGGCATCATATGGCCATGGATTCCGATTTTCTAAAACAGCTTAAAAAAGAGGCGGATATTGTTGCCGGGCTTGACCATGACAACATCATAAAAGTATTTGACATGGTCGAGCGATATCGCACGATTTTTATTATCATGGAATATCTTGGGGGTGAATCCATTGCAGATAAAATCAGGCAGGACAAAAAAATTACCCCCCACCTTGCCGTTCATTATCTGACACAGGCCTGCCGGGCAATTGAACATGCCCACAACAAGGGGATTCTTCATAAAGACATCAACCCTGGAAACCTCATGGTTTTATACGATGCGACCGTCAAACTGGTGGATTTCGGCCTTGCCTGTTCCGTCCAGGACGATAATGAACTTTTGGATGGTGCCTTTCCCTATCTTGCACCGGAATTGATCCAGGGAGGAAATGCCGGTATAAGAAGTGAAATATATGCCCTGGGAATCTCGGCATATGAAATGGTTACCGGCAAAAGACCCTACCCGGAAAATGATCCGGCTCTCTTATCCCGGATTCGTTGCAGTCAAAAAATCCCGGACCCTGGAACCATGGTTCCCGGACTTACCAAAAGGTTAAGACAATTTATATTACGTTCCTGCCGGATTGATCCGAAACAGCGGTATTCAAGTATTGGGGAGGCCATAAAAGAGCTGACCTATGGGGAGGATCAAATATCCCTGGAGATAAAGAATATAGACATTGTTGCCCACACCCATATCGGACTTGTGAAATCATCAAATGAAGACCGATACCTTGCCCGGACCATGGATGATAACGCACTGCTCCTGGCTGTTGCAGACGGTCTGGGCGGCAATGTTTCCAGTGATGTTGCGGCTGAAATTACCAAAATCGGGGTTTCCGGTCGGCCACTAAATATTTCAATCTGGTTCCAATACCCTTTGTCATCTCTTATTTTTTTACACGAGGCACAGATTGAAAAAAAAACCGCGAAGAGCTTTTGTTTCTTGATCTAAGTCAAGGATTCTTCTCTTTTTTCACCATATAGTGATTCCAGCGTCACAAAACTGGTGCAATACAAATAAAAGGAGGAGGAACACGGCTGGGACTGGGTATCGTTGTGCTATCAATAATATAATTAAAATTTTATCAGGAGAATTTTATGACATTATTAGACAAGTTTTTAAGCCGGAAGGGTTTATATGCAGGCTTCTGGTTCATTGGAACGTTCATGGTCGCCATTCTTATTTACTATACCGCCAATCTGGTAAAAGAGGTGCCGCCCATTGCCCGGGCAGTGACTTCACAAAGCGGAGAGGTACTCTACACCCTCGATGATGTTGTGGAGGGAAAGGGATATTTCCAGCAGTTTGACCTGATGGATTACGGGACCATGCTGGGCATGGGGGCCTATATGGGGCCTGATTTTTCCACTGAATTCATGCACAAGAGGGCAGAATTTCTTTACGATTATTTTGCAAAAAAAGAATTTGGCAAATCCACAGCAAATCTTTCTAAAACAGAACTGGCTGTTGTCAAGGCAATGACAATTGCTGACTTTAAGGAAAAGACTACCTTAAAGGCGGAAGGAACCACTTATACTGATGTTTCAGCCCTGGCGTATAAAGCAAATGTTGATTATCTGGTTAATTTCCTGGTCCATGGTGATGCCGCCCGTGCCTGGCGGGGCGGAGTGATTCATGAGGATGAAGCCGTTAAAATTGCCGCCTTTGTTGACTGGTCACAGATGGTGGCGTCCTCTTTGCGCCCGGATACGGATCGCACCTGGTCAAATAACTGGCCGGCAGAGCCGATGATCGATCAAAATGTCAAATGGAATTTCCATATGGTGTCTTTGTGGGAGTTTTTACTTCTCTGGACCGCCACCATTCTGGTTATATTTTTCTTTTATGAGTTTCTGAACAAACGGGAAGAAAATGATAAACTTGAACCACAACTGGTTATCAAAAAATTATTTCCTTCCCAGAAAAAACTGTTAAAATATGTTCCCATTGTAAGCCTTTTTCTATTAATTCAGGTGTTCATCGGTGGATATCTGGCACATCTGTATTCAGTTCCTGTGGAAAATTTTATCTTTCCCCAGGAAATTCTTCCCTTTAATGTCATGAGAGCCCTTCACACGAATCTTGCCATCGTCTGGGTCACCATTGGGTGGCTGGTGGGAGGAATGCTGATTGCGCCTCTGGTCGCGGATGAGGATTTAAGATTCCCCTGGCTGGTTGATTTCCTCTGGATTGCCCTTCTGGTTGTTGGCACCGGCGGTCTTATCGGTATTTATGCCGGTGCCCAGGGGTGGCTGCGGGAATCATGGTTCTGGCTGGGGAACGAAGGCCGGGAGCTTCTCAACCTGGCACGGGTCTGGGATATCGGTCTTGTCGTGGGTCTGGTGCTGTGGTTTGGGATGGTTTTTTCCGTCATCCGAAAAGCGAAAACAAACAATTTGTTTGTCGGCACCATTATCTGGTCGGCATTTGGCATCGCCACTCTGTATATTGCCGGAATGATGCCGGTTCACAAAGTCATGCCGAACTTTACGGTTGATGATTATTATCGGTGGTGGGTGGTTCACCTGTGGGTTGAATTGACATTTGAACTCTTTGCCGCAGGTGTTATCGCCTTTTTGACCGTTGCACTGGGGCTTGTGACCCGGAAAACCGCTGAAAAAGTAATGCTGTTTGAACTTTTTCTGATTATGTTGAGCGGCACCCTGGGAGTGGGACATCACTATTGGTGGCAGGGGCTTGATGAATACTGGGTTGCCATTGGTGGAATTTTTTCTGCGCTTGAACCTTTGCCCCTGGTTCTGTTGATGATCGAAGCGATTAAAGAAAGAAAGCATATCAAAGAAAAAGGGGAAGAATTTTATTTTGCCCTTCCATTCCTATGGGTTGCAGGTTCAGCCATTATGAACTGGTATGGAGCGGGTTTCCTTGGAATGGTTATCAATACCCCGACCATTAACTACTTTACCCACGGAACACAATTGATTATGCCCCATGGCCATGCAGCCTTGTTTGGCGCTTTTGGTTTTATTGCCATTGCGTTTATTTATATGACGGCCCGTGCCAATGCCATGGCAGAAGGTCATGTGTGGAGTGATGCATTGGGAACCGCAGCCTTCTGGCTTGCAACGATCGGCATCATCGGCTTTGGTATTCCAAAACTGATGCTTGGCTTTGAACAGGGGAAAATTGCCCATGATATGGGGTATTATTTTGCACGACTGCCGGACGCGCTAAACCATATGGATTTCTGGAAACAGATTAACATATTACCGGACGGCCTGGTTATTTTAGGTGCAGCACTGATTTTTTACGATCTTGTCACAAAGATCTATTTCCCCAAAAAAGTGTCGATTTAAAAGAAAGCGTTACTCGTTGTCACTCAAGCCCTAAAAAAAATACAGCCGCTCAAGATTTATTTGGGCGGCTGTGTTTTTTATTTCAAACAAAAAAGTGTTTACTGGCATAAGCAAAAAAGATAGGTTTTGTTTATATCACTATTTTGCTCAACCCGGTCCGTTAAAAGTGGAAACATCCACATGATCGTGAATTAGGAGAAGATGAATGCTTCGTATTTTCAGTGACGAATTGATGAACCCTGATAATTTTGTTACCACCATTGAACTGGTACCGGGTCGTGAATCTTTTGGCCGCAACACCGATACCCTGATAGGCATCGCAAAAGACGCCTTTGCCGACGGCAGGGTCTCTGCAGTATCCATTACCGACAACCCCGGGGGGAACCCCTCGTTATCCCCGGATGTGCTGGGATATGAAATTTTCAAACATGGACTGGATGTGATTGTCCATTTTACCTGCCGGGACATGAACCGGGTGGGTATGGAAAGCCGTGCCCTTCAACTGGCACGCATGGGCATGAAAAACATCCTATGCCTCACCGGAGACTACATTGGTAAAGGCTTTGGCGGAAGGGGTACACCGGTATTTGACCTGGATTCCGTCCTTTTGACCAGCATGATGAAGGGGCTGAGCGAGCGTATGATGAAATCGGGTGATCCAGAGCCTTTCTTCAGCGGATGTGGTGTTTCCCCGTTTAAAACATTGAAATCAGAATGCCTGGCCCAATATAAAAAAATGGACAGAAAAATCGATGCCGGTGCGTCCTTTGTCATTACCCAGCTCGGCTATGACATCAACAAGTTCAGTGAACTGATCCGATACCTTAATAAAAGAAATGCACCCATACCGGTGATGGCATCGGTTTTCCTGCTCAGTCCGAAAGCGGCCCGGGCCATGAACCGAAACAGGGTGCCCGGCGCCTATGTGTCTGATGCTCTTTATGAAAAGGTGGCCCAGGAGTGGAAGACTCCAAAGGAAGGCCTTAACGCAGCCATTGAAAGGGCGGCCCGTCTGGGCGCTATCCTCAAGGGGTTCGGGTTTCGGGGGATTCACATCGGCGGTATACACAGGAGTTTTACGACCGTTGCCCGTATTCTGGATCGTATGGAAGAAATTGGAAATAACTGGTCCGCCCATGTGAGTGAGTTTTCCGGCAAAGAAAAAAATGCCTATTATATTTATGACAAGGTTGTTGAAGATGAAAACATTTCTGCTCCCAAACCCCGCCTGAAAGACAGGGTGCTGGACCACTGGCCCTATGGAATGCTGTGTTTTGCGCACAATCACTTTTTTGACAAAAATGCCGGACTGGCGCCGGTTTATCGAAAACTGGCCGCTTTTCTGGAATCCCATGATAAGACCTGGATATTGAAACGCTGCCTGGAAGACCCCATCAAAATGCCCCTGCTGTCCTGCCTGAGTTGTGGCGACTGCGGCATTCAGCACACGGCCTTCCTTTGCCCGGAATCAGGGTGCCCCAAGCATACCCGCAACGGCCCCTGCGGCGGCAGTCGGGATGGCGCCTGTGAGGTCTACCCGGATCGAGACTGCATCTGGATCAGAACATACAGGCGCCTTGAACACGCGGGGAAGCTGTCCTCCTTTCTGGAAGACAAAGTGCCCCCCAGGAACTGGGAATTGAACAAGACCTCTTCCTGGATCAATTTTCACCTGAACCGTGACCATCAGAAACAATAAAGTTATGGGAATTCTGGGAAGTGCTTTCAATCTGATACTCACGTCAGCCGAACGTCAAATATTCATTGAGATTCTGATCATCATCCATCAGGTCATCTGCCCTTCTTTTTTATATTTTTTCATGCACTTCTATATCCATGGGAGTATTTCCTCCTGGTTTGGCGTTAAAATCAGCCATGCTTCATCAAATTGGCGGGGCAATTGTAACGATGATCCGCATTCTTGTGTCAGCCATAACACCGTGGGGTTCTCGTATCTCAGATATCAGAATATCCCCGGTATCTGCTGGGATTTTGGTGTCATTTTCCCCTAAAAACCAGCCTTTCCCTTCAACTACCTGGATGGACAACTCTCCATCCAAATCATGGGAATGCACCGGAAAAATGACCCCGGCATCAAGGTTAAAATTGATGATCTTGAAAAATTCCGAGGTTTGGACCAAAAAGAAGCGCTTCATCGCTCCGGGCGTAAATTCATTTGTTGCGGTAAGTTTTAATACTTTCATCGGTGACCTCCTATTTTTAAATTAATTTGTATTTTTCACGCAAAGATTCTGACAGTTTCTTTGTCATCTGAAATGCTTTTTCCACTGTCTTATCTCCATCTTGATTGACCAGGCAGCAGGTGGCCGGAGAGATCAACCCCTGGGCCAGGATTTGATCCATTGGAACCCCTTTTTTATCAAGCGCCTTCCAGATGGTTTCCAGTTTAAAGGCCAGCAGATCAATGTTCTCGTTTTCAAATGTTTCAAAACCCGTGGGAACGATCCCCCAGACGAGGATTCCCCCCCTGTTGAGGAATTTTTTTATTGATCGGGTTGATAAACCAAAAATTTGTGCATTTGAATGAATATCCAAAGACAGAATATCCATATCAAGGCTTAAAAGAAAATCCCAATCCGGATTCCCGCACAGATGTATCCCTTTGGGGCTTTCAATCGTTGAAAAAAATTCGTCCAGATCCTGTTTTGCTTTCTGGTCGCTGTAACCGGACATGGCAGAAAAAACAAACTGCATGCCGGGCTCATCAATAAACATGAATGCATTGGGATTTTTTTGTTTGAGTTTTGTTAATTGAATATTGATCCGCTTGCCCATAAATTCAAACATAAACGGACGGATAGTATCATCAAAAAGGATGGGACGTTCATCCTGGTCCAGTATATTGAAACCAAAGCTGACAGGTCCCTCAAGCTGGCCTCGAATGGCAGGTTTGGCCGACAGATCCAGATCCAGAAAACGATGATACACGGCAGAATATGTTGGACTGACATCAAAATATTCAGGCTCATCATAGTGAGTCATGGTCTCTTCAAATTCCAGGATAAATTTGTCCATTGAAAACCGTAATATTTTTTTATCCATATCCAGAACAATGCCTGGAAAATGCTCTGCCGCCTGAACATACATGTCTTCATAGTAGCTGTAATTGGGCAATTGCGGCCAGAATGGAATGTCCAGACTCAGCGCTGTCGAAAGCGCCTGATCAATATTGGTATGGGGCATGACTGCCATGGCAGTGGTCAACAGATTTCCCGGTATCGGCATTTTTTTTAATCCCCCCTGTTTCTTTGTGCATCCTGCTTGCGAATCTGCTGATCTTTAAGCTGTTTCATCATCAGAATCATTCTTTGCATTTTTTCCGGATCAATTCCATCAAAAGAATTGATTGAGCGAGCCCCAGGTGATACATAGCTTAAATACTCACCTGCTGTAATTTTATTCTGCCAGTTGCCCGTCAACCTGGCAAGGGTTATGCCGCCAAAAAAGAGAAAAAGAAGCGTCAAGGCAATCGCTCCTGAAGTGAACGATTTCTTGCCGTTAAAAATCGAAAATTGGATGGCGTCTTTTTCCGGACAGCCGTCTATGCATGCCAGACATGCGGAACATTCCGTTGAATGGACCATTGTCTTTTGGCGTATGGGAATCATCCCCGGACAGCTTTTTTCACATTTTCCGCACTCGGTGCAATGGGAAGGATGCCGTTGAATTTTGCCCATGCTGAACAGACCGATCAGTCCCAACAAAGCCCCATATGGGCATAGATATCGGCACCAGAAATGTTGAATAAAAACAGATAACACCACAAGTCCAATCAAGACCAGAAGGGCTGTGGTCGAAATCTGAGTAAAAAATTTAAGCATTTTTATATCGGCAAACCGATTGTAAGGGCTTTGAATAAATTGTTCAATGCTGTTGATGGGCATTTTATAAAATATCTGGTAGATAAAAAACCCGGCAATCAAATATTTCAAGGAGCACAATGAAACATCAATAAAGAAAGGGAGGATTATTTTTTTTTTGAACACAACCATGTGCAGTTTTGCCAGATATTCTGATACGAGTCCTATGGGGCAGATCCAACTGCAAAAACCTTTTTTTGCAAATAGAGCTGTGGCGCAGATGATCAAAAATAGAATCAATCCTGAAGGATGAATGGTGTTGATCGTTCCGGTAAAAAGCCAGTGTTTCAGACTGACCAGGGCACTGATGGGCAAGAAAGCTTCGACTCCGGCAGGTCTTTCAAAATTGGGAATTATTCCTTTTTCAAGGGTCGCGACAAACAGATAAAATTTTATACCAATAAAAAACACAAGGGTTAGAAATAGGACTTGGATCATCCGTCTTGCAGGAATCATAGCTGTCTTCATTAAAATTGTCCTGTTAAAGTATCGGTATGGTGATATACATATCAAACCTGGAAATAAAAATAGTTGATCTAAGTCAATAATGATTATTAAATTTTCCTTCAAAAAGAAGAAAAGAAGACCCCTGATTTCTTCTGAAGGGCATATGTCTGGATCAGTATCTTTAACATCGAAAGGGTTTTACATTTTAATGAGTGTTCAAAAGAATTCAAGCAAATACGCCTATGATTTTTGTCGGAAAAAATGTCACGACGGGGATGCCCGATACGATGGGAGCTTTTTTTCCGGTGTCTCAAGCACAGGAATCTATTGCCGGTCAAAGTCAGGAAACCATTAACGGTTACGGCTGAATATGGTGAAAAATCATGTGCATTGCATCTTTTTTATCGTCCGCCGTTTGATTGGCCGGTATCGCTTGATTATTTTGCAACGCGGACTATTGTCGGAGTAGAAAAAGTAACAGGAGATACTTACCTGAGAAGTTTTTCCCTGAACGGCCGGCAGGGCTGGTTTTCTCTTCAGAATGTACAGAATAAGAATGCGTTACGATTGGAAGTACACGCATCTAATTTATCCTGTCTTTTGCCTCTTCCATTGCGCTGAAAATTTCATCGTTTGGGATTTTTAATTTTCTCATCCGGCTGCGCAGGGTGTTCGGATTGATTTCAAGCAGTTTTGCCGCCCCTTTTTTACCGTAAATCCGACCCTTTGTGAAACGTAATGCCTTTTTGATATGATTGATCATGGCCTGGTCCAGGGAAAGAAAATTTTGATCTGGTTCATACAGTGTCCGTTCATCCGGTTTGTCCTCGGGATCATCCCAAAACTCCAGCAGCAGTTCGTCGCGGTTCCGCCCCCGGCTTCTGATCAGGGCTCTTTCCACCAGATTTTGGAGTTCCCTTATATTACCTGGCCAGTGATACGCCTTTAGCCGGTCAATTGCCCCGACCGTAATCCGAGGTGCTGTGTGAATTTTCAACTCCTTTGATTTTCTCTTGATGAAGTGATGAAATAAGGTTGAAATATCTTCTTTCCGATGACGCAGCGGGGGAATCGTGATGGGGAAAATATTGAGCCGAAACCACAGGTCTTCCCGAAATTGTCCGGTCCTTATCATTTCTTCCAGGTTTCTGTGGGTTGCCGTTATAATCCTGACATCTATGGGGACGGGCTGTGTTCCTCCCACCCGGTTGATTTCCTTGTTCTGGAGGACCCTGAGCAGACGCACCTGTGCCTTCAGGGGAAGTTCCCCGATTTCATCCAGGAAAATACTACCCCTGTGGGCCCGCTCAAAATACCCGCGCTTGAGTTTGAGTGCCCCGGTAAAGGCACCTTCTTCGTGCCCGAACAATTCGCTGTCGAACAGGGTCTCCGGAATCGCTCCGCAATTCACCTTGATGAACGGGCCTGCCTTGCGCGGGGAGGTATAA
Organism: uncultured Desulfobacula sp.; assembly: GCA_963674905.2. GTDB lineage: Bacteria > Desulfobacterota > Desulfobacteria > Desulfobacterales > Desulfobacteraceae > Desulfobacula. The sequence continues at coordinate 482,929 of CAXXXR010000002.1, forward strand.
TGGATGGCATTGGCAATCACCTCTTTGCCCACCCCGGTTTCTCCGAGCAGCATGGCCGGACTGTCCAGGGGAGCGATCTGGCCCACCATTTCCATTACCCCCTTTAAACCGGACTCCGCTCCAATGATTTCATCCCCTGAAATGTGCAGAAGCTCCCGGGTCAATGCCCTGTTTTCAGCATCTGTCATGTCTTTTGATTCCACTACTTCCATGTACTGCAAGGCGTTTGAAACTGCAATATCAAACGGTTTTCTGAGCAGGGACACAAGGCGGGCATGCTCATGATTGTAGCAATCAATATCTTCGGCAATCAAGACAAGGGCTCCCAGTCTTTTTTCTTCAATGACAAGACGCATGATCAAAAGTGAGATATTCGCTTTCCCTGTATGATGGAATACAGTTTTTGAAACCGCATCATGTTCAGGACTCTTGACAATTTTGACCTCCTGCCACCGGGAAAATTCATGTTCAATTTGATTCACGGCTTCCCGGGGCAGAGAAACAGGGGGCAGCGGGGGCATGCTGCCCCTTTTGGAAACCGTGGCCAGGTTTGAGAGAACCCCGGATTCATAAAGATACAGGGACATCCAGGACACGGGCATAAACGTCTCGATATATCCGAGACATAGGCCCATGGCCTTTTTGATATCCAGACTGCCGCAAATACCCAGTGTTGCCTGGCGGAAAAATTCATTTTCATCTACTGTCATGGAATCCTCTCCGGGATATTTTATGGATACGGTTATTCTTGTATATATCACGAAATTTAACGGAAATCACGAAATAAAACAAAATAATACCGTTTTATTTCGTGATATTTTTAGTGTTTGTATTGTAACAAACTGAAATATAAGATTTTATTGTTCAGGCACGGTTCTGGCAAGTATAAATCCCATGAAAAATAAATAAAATTTTATTACCCAACAAGGAGAGATGACACATGCCCTTAAACAGAAAAATCGCTTTCATCAACCTGACCACCCAGGAAGTCATGATAAGGGACATCCCCCTAAGTCTCAGGCAACAATATTTCGGCGGCAGGGGGTTGAATATGTATTATCTGACGAAAATGGCGCCCAGGGGGATCGATCCCTTTGACAAGGAGAATCCGCTGATATTTGGCGCCGGGCTGCTCACCGGTGTATTTGGCGGCAGGTTGAATGTTTCAGGCAAGTCACCGGAGAGTGGCTATCTGGGAGATTCCAATGTCGGCGGCTACTTTGGGGCCGAACTGGCCGGCACAGGGTACAGCCACCTGGTGATCACCGGAAAAAGCCGGAAGCCTGTCTATCTTTACATTGAAAATGAAACCATATCTTTTAGGGATGCCGGCCTTCTGTGGGGAAAAAAAACAGGGGAGACCCAGTCTAAAATCCGTGAGGACCTCCAGGATGACCGGATCAGAACCATGTGTATCGGGCCTGCAGGAGAAAACCGGGTCCGGTTCGCCTGCATCATTACAGGCCCCAAAAATGCCGCAGGCAGGACAGGACTCGGTGCCCTGATGGGATCAAAACTTCTGAAGGCTGTGGCAGTGAGGGGCGACAAACCCTTTTCCATTCACCAGCCAAAGGAATATGTCAGTCTGCTTCGGGAAAGCAACCGGAAAGCCATGGGCACGGGCTGGGGAAAGGCACTGGGTGTTTACGGCACCCCCATACTTTTTAAAAATGCCAACACCAGGGGATGGACCAGTTATAAATATCACCAGGAGACAACCGTCGGAGACCGGGGTTCGGACCTTTATGCTGAAAACGTTAACGCCAGGATGTCCAAGGGGTCTGTCTCCTGTTTCGGCTGCCCTATCCATTGCCGGCACCGGTTTGAAATCAAGGAGGGAAGATTCAAAGGCACCCGTGGCGAAGGTCCGGAATATGCCAGCATCAGCTCCCTGGGGCCGACCCTGGGAAATTTGAACCTGGAGTCCGTCGTTTATCTGTCAGAGTTGTGCAACCAATACGGTATTGACACCATTTCAGGCGGGAATTACCTCGGGTATGCGTTTACCCTGTATGAAAAAGGAATTATTTCACAAAAAGAGGTGGGTTATCCTCTGGAATGGGGAAACCATGATGCCATAGAGCAATTGCTTATTGACACGGTTTACAGAAAAGGTTTCGGGGACATTGTTGCTGAGGGAAGTTTTGCTCCGAAACACCTGGGACCGGAAGCCGGAAAGTACATGCTGACCATTAAAAATATATCCATAGAGATGACCGATGAACGGGCTGCCAAGGCACTGGGATTTGGCCTGGCGGTTTCCACCCGGGGAACCTGCCACATGAGAAGCCGGCCATCGGCCGATGTGGTCAGATACCCCCGGGAAATTCTCAGCGCCTTCTACGGGGGGGATGTGGGAAAAAATTTCAGGGACTACACGGGAAAGGCCAGGATGGTGTGGTGGCACGAATTGTTTAATGCGATCACGGATTCCGCAGGGATCTGCAGGTTTGCCGGTGTCTTCAGCAGTATCAACGCCATTGGTTATGCAGATATCGCCGACCTGATCCACAGGGTGGTGGGATTTGACATAACCGACAAGGACCTTTACGAGGCAGGAGAACGGATTTACACCCTGGAACGGCTGTTCATAACCCGGGAAGGCATATCCAGAAAAGATGATTGTCTGCCGGACCTCTACTACGATCAGCCGATTCCCCATGGTCCCACCAAAGGAGAGGCGATTGACAGAAAAAAATTTAAAGAAATGCTGGATGCTTATTACCGGCTCCACGGCTGGGACGACAACGGCAGACCTTGTTCTGAGACCATTGACCGGTTTCAGCTCAACTATGCCCTTCCCCAGGCAGGTCATAACGTTGCTGCATGATATGGCAGAACGGAAAAAGGAGTACCATGAAGATAAAGGTCGACACATCAAAATGTACGGGTTGCCTGGTCTGTGAAATCACCTGTTCCCTGGCCCATTTCGGTAAAATACAGCGGGAGAACTCTGCCATAAGGGTTCAGGTCAATGATTTGAACCAGGGGCTTCACGCACCTGTACTGTGCAGACAGTGCAAAAAAATGTCCTGCTTGAAACCAGAAGGAAAAGACATGGATGAGCAGTTGAAAAACGCCTTTCTCTGGGAAGACAATCCAACAAGACAGAAGAGCTGTGTATTCAATGCCTTGTTTGCATTCAACGGCAAACTGATTCACTGCGATCTGTGCCAGGGTGATCCTGAGTGCGTTAAAAGCTGCCCCACCTGCGCCCTCATACTTGCAATATAGTCTGGGCTTGATACATGTTCAAGGCGAATGAGAAGGTCTATTGAAGGATATTGATTTTGGTATGCATAAAAAGCGGTCCCGGCCGGAATGGCTTCAGATGCAAATATTACCCCCCTGACCTTTACAACGCAGTTATCAGATGACCTGTGAGGTAGGTTGTGATAACCCCTATGGATTTTAGATCCAGATGATTGACGGCATCCTCATGAAATAAAAATACCGCTTTTGCAGGCAAGATATCATCCACATCGTTAAATAATAAAGTTATTGGAATTCTGGGAAGTGCTTTCAATCTCATACTCAAGTCATAGGAGGCATTGCTTACAGGTATGCCGTAAAGTTGTCTGCATTTTTCTTCAAGAGTATTCACCCGTTTTGAAAAAGTTTGCTCAACCGTTTTGCTTGTGTTCTCTGCAAATCTATAAAACAATGGACCGGCCCCTGAGAATTCTCTGAAAGTCACGAGTTTGACAGATTTTTCCAAAGGAGGTTGCGGACTATTGAGCATATATCTGCAAAAAACTATTTTTATGGATAATGATAATTCTTCCCCTGAAAGATCAATGAAGTCGTGTTGATCAAATAGTATCGGTCGATTGAAAAAATCGAACCTGTAACCTTTCCCCGTTTTCTGCAACCCCAGAATATCACTGAGGCTGTCATTATCTTGTTCACGAATAAGCGTCAAATATTCATTGAGGTTCTGATCATCATACATCAAGTCATCTGCCGTTCTTTTTTCATGCGCTTCTATATCCATGGGAGTATTTCCTTTTGGTTTGGCGTTAAAATCAGGTATGCTTCATCAAATTGACGGGGCAATCGTGACGATGATCCGCATTTTTGTGTCAGCCATAACACCGTGAGGCTCTCGTATCTCGGATACCAGAATATCCCCGGTATCCGCTGGAATTTTGGTATCATTTTCCCCTAAAAACCAGCCCTTTCCTTCAACCACCATTACCTTATTCAATTATCGGTATGTTGATTTAATATCAAACTTGGAAACAAAAATACTTGATCTAAGTCAATAATTTGCTTGTCAACGGGATTATTGATTTATATCAAGGATTTTTTGGACTGCATGCATTATACTTCTTATAAAATTAAAAAGATGGGGAGGGTCGTCATGAAGATTGATATTGAAACATTACGGAGTTCAAACGAATTTTTGAATATTTTGCTTGATAATATCGAGTCAGCAGTGTTCATAGCCGATGAACATTTAACAATTTATCAATTTAATGACAGTTTCCTATCCTTATTCAGTCGTAAAAGCTCCAGCATTGTTGATATTACTTTTGGTCCGGCATCCGGGTGTATCAATTCTATAAGAAAGAACAAACCGTGTGGAGAAACCTCTGCCTGTGCGAATTGCATTTTAAAACGATCATTATTAGATACGCTCGTGGACGAAACACCAAATGGAAAAAAATATCTTGAACGCATTTTTTATATTGATGGAATCCCTCAGAAAAAATATTTGGAATTTACTTCCCGACAGATCAAATTTCATGGCAGAAAAATGATCCTGGTATTTGTTTATGATATAACCCAAATAGAACAGTCAAAGATACAACTGAAAGAAAAACAAAGCCAAATCGATCTTGACCTTGAAAAAGCAGGAGAGATCCAAAACAGTCTGCTGCCGAAACATTTACCTGACTTACCTGAAATCAAAGTGGCCTGGGCGTTTGAGCCCTGTCTGAATATTGGCGGAGATATTTTCCATCTTTACAAAGAAAACAATGACTGGGTCAGCATGTATATGCTGGATGTCTGCGGGCATGGTGTCGCTGCTGCACTTATCGCAGTTACAGCAAAACAATACCTGGATCACCTTTATATGAAAGGCTTTTCCCGAAATAGACCGCATCAACCTGCAGAAGTACTGAATGCATTGGAAATAGAATTTCCATTTGAACGGTTTGACTGTTATTTTACGATTGCCTATATTCAGTTAAATATTAAAACTGGAAAGATTCTGTATGGATGTGCCGGTCATGTCCCTCCTCTGATATTGATGAACCAGGGTACCGTAAAAGAGCTTGATCAGCATGGCCCGATCATTGGCCTCGGCCTGGAGTCACCATTAAAACAATATGAGGCACAATTAAACCGGGGAGATAAGATTATTCTTTATACAGACGGTTTAATCGATTATTATGGCGAAAAAGGAGCCCTGGAAAATAAAAACAATTTTTATTCGGTATTAACACAATCGAAAAACAAATCTTCCCAAAAACTTGTAAAAAAAGTGATGGACGGTCTAAAGAAACTAAGAGGTTTGTCTGCACCTGATGATGATATCAGCATTTTATCGGTGGAGTATCGGGGGAAGTGAACCTTTTTTTATTGCGTAAAATTCTATTCTGTTCATCCCTTGGATTTTCATAGAAAAAAAAGCGGATAACCGTCCAATAATTTATTAACGGCAAATCAGGGGATAATGATGAGTCTTAAAAATGAATTCAAAAAAATGATCGAAAAATTATCATCATGGTCTACAATTCCGCCTGTTTCTACTCTGTTTTTCCCGCCGTTTTTTAAAGGGGGACAACCAAAGGACGCCCAATTTATGGCCATGGGGCTTGAGGGTGGAGCAGCAGGTGTCAGTTACGTTCTTTTGCCGGATGAAAAAATGGAAGACTATACCACTTTGAAACCGGATGATTTCATCGGAAAAAGCCCTAAAAACATTGCGCTTGAATTTGGCAATAAAGATCCGATAAAAGAGATGATCAGTCTTGCTGCTATCAATGCAACTTGTCAGCATGTTATGAAAACAACCCGATTCAAGTTGGAATCGACTACGGATTCGTTGGGGTTGCTGGCGATATCAAAGGGAGACAGAATCGGAATGGTTGGCTTGTTTCCCGGGCTGGTTAAAACGATACGGAAAGGACCTGTTTTCAAAAAAAGACCTATACTGGAATTCCGACTGGTCATTGATTATATTATTTTGTTGCCGCCATATCAGGCGATGAGGTCCGACACCGGCCATAAACGATGTGTTCCAGGATCAGTACCGCCAGCACACCCATGGCAAACCCATTTCCGATCACCGGCAGCAGTAAAGGGGGAAAGGCTGCCTTGACCTGGAGGGGAAGATAGGAGACCAGGATACTGATCATCATGGGTACCCCAATGATGAGACCGTCCTGGAAAGAAAACTCTTTAGAACCAAAAGCCATCATCAGGCCGGCCGCAAGTTGAGCGCACATGATATAGAGGAGAATCGTTCCTATCACAACTGCCGGTACATTCCAGATAAAAGCCACCAGGCCGGGAAAAAAGGCCATGGCCATCAGGGCCAGGCTGGTGGGAATCAGGGTAAAGCGTGATGCATTGCCGTTGGCTGCGATGATTCCGACGCTCATGGAAAAATTCACAGGCCCGATCACACCAAAAAAACCGGCCAGCATGTTGGACAGGCCGCTCAGGGTTATGCCCCGGGTCACCCTGGATTTCATGTCCGGGGGGTTCACAATTTGACCCACTGCCTGAATGGAACCCAAATCGTTGATGGAAAGGGCAATAGAGCAGATCAGAAACGATATCAGTAACCCCGGATCCCAGATCGGACGGGTGGTGAGATCGTTGAAAAAACCAGACACCAACCCCAGTTGACCCCGGTCATTCCAGACCTCGGTCGGCACAACCACCAGATAAGCCATGCTGCCGACAATAATGGCCCAGACGATCATGGTGGTTTTCCAGATGCCTGGAAGGAGACGGTCGGCTGCTATCATGGCCATGAAAAAAAACAGGGCAAACCCCAGATTGGTCAATGGCGTTTCAGTTGCGGTGGAGGTGAGGACCAGATTCAAGATAGTTGGGGTAATGGTCAATGCAATCAATATCAGGATGGCGGCAACCACCCGGGGGGTAAAATAGCGGGATATCCAGGAAAACAACCCCGTCACACTCAGCACCACCAGAAAAGCCCCTCCCATTGCAATGCTTGTATATATGGCGTCGATGCTCCTGCCGGTTCCGGCCAGAATGGCCACCAGCAGCACCGTGGCAGGCCCTGTGATAATCGGCAGTCGGTGACCCTGCAACACCTGGAAAAACAAGGATATGGCAATGACAAAAAACAACTTCTGCATGTAGAGAAGCTGCTGCCCAAAATCAGTAAAATGCAGCCCGGCAACCACTTTACCGATAATGATCACTGTGGCAATGGTAATGGCCAGCCATTGCATCCCGAATATCAGGGTTTGAAACAATGGGGGGCATTCATCCGGGCCGTATTTGATTTTAAGCTGTTTCACGATATTTCCCAAAATCGTTTTTATGATAAATAGGATAGGTACCAATGGCCATTTTTTTGCATTTTCCTCTCTCTGTTTAGCTCGGTTCCGGGTAATACTCGTTCCCGCCCGTTTCTGTTATCGCAGCTATCAAAAAAACAACCATAGCGCCATGGCAATTATTGTCAACAATAAAAACCTCAGCTTCAATATGCAGCTAATCCCTGCATATAGTATCAGGCTTTATCTAAAAAAAGAATTTTAGTTAACCGTCTTAAATACTTTTGAGATCTGATTCACCATTTTTTTGGTACGATTTTTATTGATCTTTAAACAAATAAAATGCACCTTATGAATCATGAAAAATATTAGGTTTGAAAATCCGATGCTTACCAGAGAGCTCTTCGGTCCTCACAACTATAATCTGGATAAAATTTGCAACGCGTTTAGTGTTGAGATCGATACAAGAGGCAGTTCTTTGTTGCTTAATGGCACAGCCCACAATACTGATCTTGCTGAAAAAATACTCCACCAGCTTTATCAGCTTCTGGAAAATAAATTTTTTTTTGACGAAGCTGATTTTGATGCCGCCATAAAAACGATAAAACACAACCATAATTCACACATCAAAGATATCTTTTCCACAACCATTTTTAAAACCGTTAGAAACAAACCCATCACCCCACGCAATTCTGCCCAAAAAAAATATGCCGAGGCAAGCCTTAAAAATGATATTCTTTTTGCCATAGGTCCCGCCGGAACCGGCAAAACATATCTTGCAATGGCCATGGCCATGGCCGCATTCTCAAGAGGGAAAATCAAAAAAATCATATTGGCAAGACCTGCGGTAGAAGCAGGAGAGACTCTGGGATTTTTACCCGGCGATCTTGCCCAGAAAATAAATCCCTATCTTCGCCCTTTGTATGATGCTCTTTATGATATGATGGACTATGAACGAGTAAAAACACATATAGAACAGGACATTATTGAAATTGCCCCCCTTGCTTTTATGCGGGGAAGAACCCTGAGCAATTCTTTTATTATTCTTGATGAAGCCCAGAATACAACGTCGCAACAAATGAAAATGTTTTTGACACGAATTGGCTATGGATCAAAAGTAATTGTTACAGGAGATATCACACAGGTTGATCTTCCCACCGGTAAAAAATCCGGCCTTATAGAAGCGAAAGATCTATTACAGAAAATAAATAGAATCGAGTTTATTTATTTTTCAAAGAATGACGTTGTCCGACATAAACTTGTATCAAGCATTATTGAAGCCTATGAAAAGAAACAAAAACGACAATAATGATATAACTTTTGCCAATTATAGGATGGATGTCCGTTACGATGGGCAAAATTACTACGGATGGCAACGGCATAAAGACAAGCCTACGATCCAGGGCGCATTGGAACATGCTGTGACAAAATGCCTGGGATTGCGCCACAATGTTGAAGGTTCAGGACGAACCGATCGCGGAACCCATGCAACGGGACAAGTCGCATCCGTTCGTCTTCCCAAAGAGATCAACGAAAACGAGACGTTGGTTAACCTTAACAATGTCCTTGAGAAGGATATTGAAATCACCAGTTTGAAGAAGATATCAGACAGCTTCCATGCAAGAGAATCCGCAATTGGGAAATGTTACATCTATAAACTCTGGAACCACCCCGATCTTCCATCTGGAATGAATGAAAAGGTTTGGTATATCCCTGAAAAATTGAATGTTAAAGCGATGGATAAAGCCTGTTCATATTTTACAGGGACTATTGATTTTGCTTCGTTTGCCAAAGTTCCAAACTTTAAAAGGGCAACATCGGTAAGAACGGTTCATTCTCTTACCCTTACAGAAGAAGACTCTTTACTGTGCTTTTCAATTATTGCGGATGGTTTTCTTTATAAAATGGTACGCAATATAGTTCGCGCAATTGTAAAGGTTGGAGAGGGAAGGTCAAAAGTCGATGATATTCCCCGTATAATAGCAGCAAAGAGTCGTAAGGCTGCACCCGGCACAGCTCCCGCTTCAGGTCTTTATCTTAACACTGTGTTTTATGATAAAAAGAGTATGGATGATGCCATACAACAGACCAGGCAGGGGCTATATAATGGGAAATTTTGAACACCAGCGCCATAAGTTTCGAACAGTTTTAGCCCGGCCCCGTGAGCTGATTGTTGCATGTGCACCCATGCGAAGCAACGTGAATATTTCCCAGATCGCCCGCACCGCAAGCGCATGTGCTGTGGAAAAAATGATTATTTGTGGAAACGCATCATTAATTCATAAAATTGCCCGGGACGCCATCTCAGAGCTAACCGTTTCAACCCACAGATCCCTGGGTCCTGTACTCAAAAAACTTAAAGCAGATGGTTACGCCATTGTGGGGATAGAACAAACATCCAACTCACAGAACATTCATCACTTCTCTTTTAAGTGTCGATCAGTTTTAGTTGTGGGTAATGAGCGTCTTGGGATTAAGGATGATATTCTTGAGCTACTGGATGAAGTTATCGAAATCCCCGTATGGGGAATGCCCCATAGCTACAACGCCGCTTCTGCTGCCAACATGGCTTTGTATGAATACTGCCGCCAGTTTCCAGAAGGATAAATTCCTGCGTTACCTTACGTCATCCTTAAAAAAATTAAAGAAGAATGGAATCATTGACCACCACCCCTCCCAGCGCAATAAACTCCAGCAGACTGGGCATGCTCATGGGAACCCCCATCAGCCCGGAAAAAAATTCCCGGGCTGATGTCGGCATGAATACCCTATCTTATTTATACCCATTTTCATCGTGCTTTTGTGCAATGGCGGCGGCTAAATCATCCAATTGGCTGAACACATCCCGGGTGGGAACCCCTTTACAAAGGACGGGAGCGATCACCTCAACCTTGAGATTGGGAATCATTCCTGCAAGGGTCTCCACGGTCTTGCCCCCCCACCCATAGGAGCCCACAACAGACAAAAATTTTGCGTTGGGCCGCAGGGCGTTTGCCAGAAACGCGGCATAGGCTGCGTAAGGATGGGGGCCGGCCAGAATGGTGGGGGTACCCACGACAATGGTGGCGGCATCCACCAGGGCCATGGCCAGTTTGCCGATGTCGGTTACGGCCAGGTTAAACTGCTCCACCCGAACCCCCTTTTCCACCAGAGAGGCCACCAGATGCTCGACCATGAGTTCCGTACTTTTGTGCATGGACACATAGGGCAGGACAACGGTGTTCGTTGGGGCGCCTTCCACCCATTTGTCATAGGCATCCATAATAAAGGCCGGTTCAGGAAATATCTGTCCGTGGCCCGGGGCAATCATTTCAATATCAAAAGGAGCAAGTTTTTTCATATTTTTTTTGATGATGCTCCTGAAGGGCATCATGATCTCGGCAAAATAACGCTTGGCCGCCTCATAGACCCGTCCCTGGTCGGTGACGAAAAGATCACTTGAAGCAATGTGGGAGCCGAAAAAATCACAACTGAACAGAATCTTGTCTTCTTCCAGATAGGTCACCATGGTTTCCGGCCAGTGAACCCAGGGAGTATAGATAAACTTCAAGGTCTTGTCGCCGAGACTTAAGGTTTCCCCGTCTTCTACGGATATGAAAAAATTATCTGGAATGCTCAAAAGGTCCATGAGCAAAGGCCTGGCCTTGGGGGTGGATATCAATTTTGCTTCCGGGTATTTTTCAAGAACCTGCATAATGGTTCCGGAATGATCCTGCTCTGCATGGCTGGAAATAATATAATCGATCTTGGGAACACCCTCAAGCTGGCCCATGAATTCTTTAGCCATTGGCGGGTCCACCGTGTCGATCAATGCGGTTTTTTCACTGCCTTCAATGAGGTAGGCATTGTAGCTGGTTCCGTCGGGAAGAGGGATAAGGGCGTCAAATAACCGGCTGTCCCAGTCCACTGAACCCAACCAGGAAATCTGTTCTTTAATCGTTCGTGCTTTCATATTGTCTCCTTACTCTATGGTGATGGTTAAACAAATTTATTGACTGATGCCTCTGCCTGTTTCTCAAAGCAATGGCTGACAAAGATTCATCTGGTAAAAACTTCCAGAATCAACTATATGTTGAATGAACTTGAACAATTTATCACAAAAAAATCGGTTGATTTTTGTATAACAGATCAATGGAGAATGTCCATGAAAAATATTTCAATCACCTGTCTCGTCCTGTTTGTCATCATTTTCCTTTCAACAGCCACCCGTCTCAATGCCCAGGAAAACAACGGATTGTCAAATGGCCAGACCATTTATGTGCCCGCATATTCACATATCTATGCCGGGAACAATGAGGTCCGGGCGCTTCTGGCTGTGACCTTGAGTATCAGAAACACAGACATCAACCATCCGATTGAGATACTGTCCGTGGATTATTATGAAACACAGGGACAACTATTAAAAAAATTTATTGCGTCGCCTCTGGCCTTAAATGCCCTTGGAACTGCACGGTATACCATACCTTATAAAGACAAATCCGGTGGTTCAGGAGCGAACTTCATTGTCCGCTGGAAATCACTCAAGCCCGTCAACAGCCCTATCGTTGAGACGATCATGGTCGGACCCCGCTCTTCGTTTACCTCCCGCGGCCAGGCAATATTCCCTTCTGAATAGAGATTAAAGATAAATCTATTTCCGCTTGTTAATGGCTCTCCAGCCGCCCAGTGGCGAGTAAATCGGCCGGTAAACTTTGCTCATGTCCCTGGCCTGCTCAATGACGTAAAACAATTTCGGGTCAATGCGCAGCACTTCGGGCAGTATCCATTTAAGATCCCGGCGCCGGCAGGCAATATACAGTTCATTGACCGGTCCATGCATGCCCTCGCCCTGGAATACGGTGACCGGCTGGCCTTTTTCCCGCAAATACGATGCAATGGCAGGCCCTTCCCTGGGAGTGATAATTCTGAGGATCGTCGTTCCAAAGGCCAGCTTGCGCTCAACCATGATTCCCACCACATTGCCGGTGGCAAATCCGAATGCATAAAAAATGACCAGCAGGGGTTTATCCCCAATCTGATTGATCACCGTACCGGCAACGCTCACCCAGATGATGATTTCAAAAACCGCCAGGGAAAATGCGATGAAAGACCGCCCCTGAACCGTGACAATGGTCCGGACGGTACCGATGGACACATCGCAGATCCTGGCAAAAAAAATAATGACCCCGGTCAGGAGAATCTGTGGATCAAACATTATTCTTAAATCCTTCCCTAAAACCCGGCTTCCACTTTTTCACAAGTCCACACGATTCGCATATAGATCCAAAGGCCATATTCAATACTCACCTCATGCTTCTGCAAAATTGTCTCTTTTGAAAATCAATGATTATTGATTTTCAGATTTTAAAAGTTCACTCTCCGGTGCATTAATCAACTGATGACAATGCTGACACGTCATATTCAATCTTTTCACATCACCCGTCATCAAAGGTTTCCCGCAATGTGGGCAATAATATGACTTTAATTTTACAGCCTTTTTTTCCTGATCTCCGTCTTCCATCTATCTTCCTTAAACCTCTGGTTTATTATTTAAATGCTTCAATCAGATCATTTGCCGTGGAAGCGGCATCTCCTAAGATCATGATCGTTTTCGGATCTTTATACAAGGTGTTCTCCACGCCTGAATAACCCGGGTTTACATCAAAGTTACAGACGACGATTGTTTTTGCCTCCTGGGCCATCAGTATGGGCATCCCGGAAATAGGCGTCCCTTCAACATTTATTGCCGATGGATTTACCACGTCACAGGCACCAAAGACAAGCACAACATCTGTCTGTGAGAATTCAGGATTGATATCATCCATCTCATAAAGCCTTTCATAATCGACTTCAGCTTCAGCCAGGAGCACGTTCATGTGTCCCGGCATCCTCCCGGCCACCGGATGGATGGCAAACCTTACATCCACTCCCCTTGATTCAAGAAGCGATGCCAGTTCAACCACTTTAGACTGGGCCTGGGCCAGGGCCATACCATATCCAGGAATCATAACCACTTTTTGGGCGGATAAAAGCGCTTCAATTGCAACATCCAGGGGCTTTTCCCGGGAGTCCCGGCTTGAGGTTTCTTCAACAGCGGGTGTTACCCCGGAAAGGGTTTCAACAAGTCTCTCAATGGTTTCCTTTGCATTCCCAAGCAATAAGGTTGTATTTTTGTTTTCATACAGAGGATTATCTACCCCTGAGTATCCGGGTTTATCATCCAGGTTGCAGCACACCACCTCCCTGGATTCATGGGCACAGAGAATAGGCATGCCGGATATGGGGGAACCGTCCGTTTCCATGGCAGCCGGGTTCACCACATCACATGCCCCGATAACCAGGGTAAAATCCGTCTCCTTGAATTCAGGATTGATTTCATCCATTTCTTTGAGCAAGTCGTAGTCAATACCGGCTTCAGCCAGAAGCACATTCATGTGTCCCGGCATCCTGCCGGCCACCGGATGGATGGCAAACCGCACCTCTTTTCCCATGGAAATCAAGAGATTCGACAATTCAATCACGGCAAACTGTGCCTGGGCCACGGCCATTCCGTACCCTGGAACGATGATGACACGCTTTGCATTCCGGGCAGCCTCAACGACTTGCTGGAAATCGTCTTTTTCAACAGCCTGTTCCTGAACCTTATTTTCAACCTTTTTATCACGATTATTTTCTAAAGGGTCTGCAATCGGATTCATTTTATCGCCGGCACCAGCCGTCGGCCGGGGAACAAACACCCTGAAAAGGCTTCGATTCATGGCCCGGCACATGACATGGGTCAGGATTGATCCTGATGCCGCCACAGTGGCACCACAGGAGATCAACAGCTTGTTTTCGATAATCATGCCGCAAAAGGCGGCAGCCACGCCTGCGGTGGCATTTAAAAATGAAATCAGCACCGGCATGTCAGCCCCGCCGATACGGATGGAAAAAAGAATTCCGAACAGAATGGACAACACGATAATCAAAATATAAAGAACCATCCGGCTGCCCGGGGGTACCAACAAAGCAGCAGCAATCAATGCGATAATCCCGGCAAAATTTATCATGACGATCCAGGTGTGTTTCGGAAGTATGCGCGGGGTCTGTCCAAGCGTATTTGACAGCTTTCCACCGGCAATCATGCTGCCGCTGAAGGTCAACGCCCCGATGGCAAGACCCAGGAGTCCTGAGATTTCATTCATCGTCCCCAGATGATGAGCCCCCCGCATCAGTTCGGCAAGGGAAAGGCAGAAGGCTGCCACACCTCCGGCACCATGCTGGAATGCAACCATGGCCGGAATCTGAATCATGGTAATCTTTTTGGCCACCCAGTATCCGGCAGCAGAACCGACCACAAGACACACCAGCACAATCCCGGGATACTGTATCCCGTTTCGATACACCACAAGACCGGCCGCACAGGCCAGGGCAAACGCTGCGATCAGATTACCGAATTTGGCCAGGTGAGGCCGACGAAACAACCAGATACCAAGGATCAGGATGCCGATGACGGAAAAGTCCAGGAATAGATTCAGAAAAGAATAGTTTTCAGCCATTGTTTCCACCCCCCTCTTCTCTTCTCTTGAACAGCCGTAACATCCTGTCTGTAATGGCAAAACCGCCCACAAGGTTAAAGGCGGCCATGACAAAGGCGATTGATCCTATGACCTGCTCTGTCCGGGTTGAGGAAACCGAGAAAAGAATCAACACCCCCAACAGGGTCACGGCGGATATGGCATTTGTCATGGACATCAGGGGGGTATGCAGCAATGTGGGAACCCTGGAAATCAAAAAATATCCCACCACAAAGGAAAACAAAAATACCCCGGCCATCAGTAAAAGATTGGTCATTGCTCACCTCCTTACACGAGTTCTGACATGTGTTCTGAAAAAGATCCTGGTAACGGTTTCGTCATCATTTGAGCCCCATTGCCTTTAGTGTGCCTTCATGATGCAATTTACCCCTGTGAGTCACCAGGGCACCTTTGACGATTTCATCGGTCAGGTCAAAGTCATCTGTCTTGTTTTTAAACAGGTTTTCAACAAAATAATAGAGATTATTGGCATACAGCCACGAAGAGTGGACCGGCAGAGATCCGGGTATGTTTTTGATGCCGCAGATGTAAACCCCGTTGTGAATCAATTCTTTTCCAGGATCTGTGAGCGCACAATTGCCGCCCTGGTCAATGGATACATCGATAATCACGGAACCCGGCTTCATTGAATCCACCATTTTTTCAGTGATCACATGCTGGGCCACCTCTCCGGGGACAAGGGCACTTAAGACAATGATGTCTGATTCCGCCACCAGGGGCGCCAATGCCTGTCTTTCTTTTTCAAGCCATTCTTCCGGGAGTGCCCGGGCATAGCCACCGGCTCCCATGGCCAGCTCAGGGGGTGCATCAAAGCCCACAACCTTGACACCCAGGCTCTCCGCCTCTTTTTTAGCATCCGGACGGATATCCACTGCCTTGACAACCCCGCCCAGTCGTTTGCCGGTTGCAATGGCCTGGAGTCCGACAACACCGGTGCCGATCACCAGGATGTTGGCCGGTTTTATCATGCCGATGGAGGTACCGATCATGGGAATGAATTTGGGGAAATTGGCGGCCGCGATAATGATGGCCTTGTACCCGGTTATAGCACTCATGGAAGTCAGCGGGTCCATGCGCTGGGCCCTTGAAATTCTGGGAATCCCGTCCATTGTAAATGCCGTGATGTTTCCGGCCTGGAGCTTTTTAACATCCCCGTGATTTGAAGGGGTTGCCGGGTGCAGAAAGGTAATCAGCATCTGGTTTTCTTTCATCAGATCGATCTCATGGGTGTTGAACTGCTCGTTAAACAGGGGTTCCTTGACCTTTAAAATGATGTCTGACCGGCTGAAAACTTCTTTTGCATCAGCAGCGATTTCGGCCCCGGCTGCCCGGTAGGCATCATCATCTGTGAAAGCCCCGGCCCCGGCCTTTGTCTCGACAAGCAGATCAAATCCAAGTTTTTTGAATTTTTCAATGGTTTCCGGCAAAGCTGCAACCCGGTTCTCCTTGTTCATGATCTCTTTTGGTATTCCGATGCGCATGGTATGGCTCCTTATATTTTTTTAAGATAAATGGTTTTTGTTTGACAAAATGATCGTTAAATTACTTCAGCGGCTACCCCAAGCCGATTCGCTGCGATTTGAAGCGCCTCGTGAAACTTCGGGGGCTCTGGAGAGGCCAGCAAAGATTCCAGGGTCGTTTTAATTTCCGTGACAAATTGTTTCAGGATATCTTTGTCAACAGCCCTGTTATTGATAATACGTTCTGCAAGCTCTCCAAGGCTGTCTGCAGCCAGAATTCTGACATCGTAATACAGATCCTTTCGCAAGATGAGCAAAAGAAGTTCCCTTGCCAGATCAAGGTTCGGATTCTCCACAAGCGGCACCGCCTCAACCGCCGCTTCCCGCAGCCGCCAATTCTGATCAAACCGGAGCAGACGGATCAATTCATCCTGGTATTGGTCAAGCTCCCGGTCGTCTGATAATTTTTGCAGCTTTTCCATAACGGAGCCCCAGTCCGTTAAATTTCCAAACAAGGTATTTCCCATAACGCCTCCCGTATTCATAAATCGTGTTGTTAAGGACCGCGAATTTTATAACCTGAACAACACAGCTTATTACATCTGCGGCCCTGGGCGGCCATGCACCATTGCCGGACAGGATACCTTCAGACCCTGATCAGGCAGTATGGTATTGCCGACCGAACCATTTCATTTGGGAATCATAAGAGCAATGAGTATGCCACAGGCATATGACAAGGTAACCGACTGTAAATATAGATATATTTAACAAATATAGTCTGGAATGTGAAAAATGGATATGATGCGAAAAGCCACAGGTGTCGCATTTTGCCCCATCCCGATTAAAGGAAACCTGACCCGTTCAAATGTCCTGACCCCAAAAATCCACCCCAAATTCATGGGGAGAGTTGGCCAAAAAAATATCATCGCATTCCTGCCCCATTGTTCGGGTTAAACCTTGGCCGGCAGGATTATTCTATTGGGGCATTTTTCCCCAACCGGGGAATAATTCCCCAAATTTATCCGTCTTGTCTGAATCACACCAAAAACATCAAAAATAGGATAACCATCTGAAATTAAATGTTATTTGATTTATTTTCAGATCTGAGATCTGGCGATTTAACGAATTGGCACACGGGTTGCTATATATCAATCGTACAAAGCGACCAAGGGCTTACAGGACAGCGTTGAAAAATACTGGAATCCAGCCTGAGCCAGGTGGGTAAAGATGAAAATAAAGGAAAAACAAAATGGAAAATGGTTCTGAAGATCGGACAGCTTTTTACCAGATACTGACGAGAAAAATCAGGGTCTTGATACTGATTGTCTCTTTCCTTCCCATGATACTGACCACGGGTATCCTGTTCTACCGGTTTCACCTTGCCTATACCCAAAAAACCCAGGCCCATATTTCAGAGCTGATTCAAAAACACAGTGACCAGATCGACACCTTTCTATTTGAGAAACTAGGAAATATAAAGTACCTGGCCCATCACTTCGACCGTGGACAAATGTCACCGAAAATCTTTCTTAAAGAAAATTTCGAGTTATTAAAAGCTGACTATGGCGACGTATTCACGGATGTGGGACTGGTCGATGAAAACGGTATCCAGTTTGCCTATGAGGGGCCGTTTAAACTTGAGAATGCTGATTATTCAAAGGCAAAATGGTTTTTAGAAGCACGAGAGAAACCGTTTTATATCAGTGATGTGTTTACCGGGTTGAGAGGACATCCGCATTTTATTATTGCGGTTAAAATTAAATCAGATAATACCAACTTTGTTTTACGGTCAACCGTCAATTTTGGTGCATTTAATTCCATGGTTGAAAATATTCATATCGGGAAAACCGGATTCGCCTTTATTATTAATGCAGACAGCCAGCTTCAAACCAAAAGAGACATTGAGTTTGACCCGTCTGTAACCGCATCCATTGTTGATCGAAAGCTATACAAAAACGACAGACCCTTTTTTACCAAACGACAAAATGCTTCGGGAGATCAGTATATTATTGTATCGTCCATGCTCAAGAATATTGACTGGGTCATGGTGTTCCAGCAGGACCTGGGTGATGCGTTTCATGATATAAGGGAAACACAGTACCTGGCAATGGCCATATTCATGATTGGATGTGTGGCCATCCTCTTCGTAACCGTTGCCCTGCCCCGCAGCATTGTACGACTGATTTCCCGTTCCGATAAAAAAAGTGAGGCCATGAACAAGCAGGTTGTGGAAAGCGGCCGACTGGCCACAATTGGTGAACTGGCTGCCGGAATTGCCCATGAAATCAACAATCCGGTTGCCATCATGGTCGAGGAGGCCGGCTGGATCGGCGATCTTCTGGAGGATGAAGATCTAAAGGAATCTGAGAATCTTGATGAATTTACCCGGGCCCTGGACCAGATTCAGACCCAGGGCAGGCGGTGCAAGGAAATCACGCACAAACTGCTCAGTTTTGCCAGAAAGACCGATTCAACAATCAATGACGTGCAAATCAATGACGCGATTTTGGAAATTGTCTCTTTAACCGCCCAGATGGCCAAGTACAACAATGTGACCATCACAACAAACCTGCAGGACAAAATTCCCTACGTAAAAATATCCCTTTCCGAACTGCAGCAGGTCATTCTCAACTTGATCAATAACGCCATTGACGCCATGAAAAAAGAGGGGGGGACCATTGCCATTGAAACCGCCGTCAGCCCGGTTAAAGAAAACCTTTTGGTTGTTTCCATCGAGGACAACGGGCCCGGGATACCCAAGGATAATCTGAATCGAATATTTGATCCGTTTTTTACAACAAAGCCGGTGGGAAAGGGAACCGGCCTGGGGCTTTCAATCTGCTATGGCATTATCCAGAAAATGGGTGGAACCATAGATGTTCACAGTCATGTGGGCGTGGGAACAAAATTCCGAATCTGGATACCCTTTGAAGACGTGACACCAAAAGATAAAGACGATGTACCATTTAACCATAAACAAAAGGAGAAGGATGATGAACAAAATTAAACTATTGCTCGTAGACGATGAAAAGGCATTTCTGGATACGATAACCAAACGTCTTGAAAAAAGAGGAATGGATGTGACCGCCGTTTACAGCGGAAATGAAGCACTTGCCGAGCTTGAAACGAACAACAGTATCGAAGTGGTCATTCTGGATGTAAAAATGCCGCAAATGGACGGTATACAAACCCTGGCTGAGATAAAAAAAACCTTCCCCCTGGTGGAAGTGATCATGCTCACTGGGCATGCAACAGTGGAAACTGCCATTGACGGGATGAAACAAGGGGCGTTCGATTATATGATGAAGCCCTGCGACATTGATCTGCTGCTGAACAAAGCCATGGGTGCTGCGGACAAGAAAAGGCTGCATGAAGAAAAAATCATGGAAGCCAGAATGAAAGAAATTACGGGCCGGCGGATATAACATGTGAGAGGAATGTGATGAAAAAAAAACCAAAACAGGAAAATGCCATCAACGTCCTGCTTATTGACGATGAAAAAGGGTATTTAAATGTCCTTGCAAACAGACTCTCCAGACGGTTGATCCATGCCGTAAAAGCGTTTTCCGGCACACAGGCACTCCAGATTTTACGGAAAAATGATTTTGATGTGGTTGTGCTGGACTTGAAAATGGAAGACCTGGACGGTATTGAGGTTTTGAAAGTCATAAAGAAAATGGCCCCGGAACTGCCGGTGATTATTTTAACCGGACACGGATCCCAGACAGCGGCCAAAGAAGGAATAGCATACGGTGCGTTTGACTATTTGACCAAACCGTGTGAACTGGTGGAATTGATCGATAAAATCAAACAGGCCTGTATCGAGAAAACACGGCAGATACAATCGTTCTATCCGGGAGATTAATCAAGCCTTTGGATGAGGTGTGATCTGTGAAGGAGTTGAGATGTTTCATAAAACAAATGAATTTAAATTGTGCATTGCTTTTTTAGTCGGTGTATTGGTCTTCATACTGCCCAGACCTGAAGGAACTCAGTTTCGGATAACCCATGATCAGGGCATGCTGCTGATGCAGAATTTGAGCGCACATTTTGATGTGGTACCCCAACAAGAGAACGATACGATTTCTTACCTTGTAAAGGCCAGAAACCCGGGAGCTCCTGAAGCGTCGGCAGATTTTCTGAATCAGCAGGCAAAAGACCTGGGGTTAAAAGAGGTTAAAATCGATTATGTTGACGGGCTTTCACCCAAGGCAAAACGGTTTCTTGCCATCCTTGCGTTTCTGGTCATATTATTTGTGATTGAGCCCATACCATTGGAAATTACCGCTGTTTGCATTGGGGTGTTTTTAGTTCTTTTTCAGATCGTAGATGTGAAAACGGCATGGGCACCCTATATGCATCCAGTGGTCATTTTTATCATGTGCTGCCTCATCTTTGCCATTGCCCTGGACAAGGCCGGTTTAACAAAGCGGCTGGGATATTATATTATCAAAAAGGCGGGAAACAGCGTCACCCGGTTTACATTTATTATCGCCATCGGCCTTGGGCTTGCCTCATCAGTGATGCATGATGCGGCTGCCTGTGCCGTTGGGATCGTGACCATGCTGCCGTTGATGCGGTCGGTTGGGATTGACCCCCATACCAACACCGCCAGATTCATGATGCTCTCTTTGCCCTTTGCCTGCTCTGCCGGCGGTATGGGGTCCCTAGTCGGCGGGGGCCGGAATATGGTTTCCGCTGCATTTTTAAAGGAATTTACCGGCATTGAAATTACTTTTTTTGACTGGATATTGTATGCCATGCCGGCGGCGATTGTCACGGTTCCGGCCGCAGTTTTTATCGTATACCTGGTATACCGGCCGGACCCGAAATTCAAACTGCCGGATTTTGATGAAGCCCTGGGCCCCATGACAAAACTGGAGAAAAAAACGCTGATCATTATCGTTTCTTCCTTTGCACTGTGGCTTACCAAAGGTCTGCACGGCATTGACTATTCAGTAACCGGCATGCTTGGGGTGGCAGTCCTGGTATTGTTCAAAGTGCTCAAATGGAGAGATATCAATGACAATATGGAATGGGGAACGGCACTCTTTATTTTCGGTGGGGGTATTTCTCTTGGGCTGGCAATGGGATATTCAGGTGCTGCGGAATATTTCGCCCATCTGTTTTTCCCGTTGATCCAGGGAAAAGGCTGGCTGGTTCTTTTTATTGGGGTGGGTGTTTTCGGAGCCCTGGTCACCAATGCCATGGCCAACGTGGCTGCAGCAGCCCTTATTCTGCCCATTGTCATTCCAATGGCCCAGCTTGAAGGGGTAAACCCGGTCGTGCTGGCCCTTTGTCTGGGCATGGCCACTTCGTTTGCACTGCTGCTGGTCATTGGCTGCCCGCCCAATGCCATTGCATACAGCTACCGGTATTTTAAATCGTCTGATTTGACAAAGGTGGGCCTGGTGGCCACACCTGT
The DNA here is from genome assembly GCA_963674905.2 of uncultured Desulfobacula sp. Classification (GTDB taxonomy): domain Bacteria; phylum Desulfobacterota; class Desulfobacteria; order Desulfobacterales; family Desulfobacteraceae; genus Desulfobacula. Next base: position 504,860 of record CAXXXR010000002.1, read on the forward strand.
CCTGTTAACGCTTCTGGTTGTCGTTGCCGCCGTGTGGTGGAAAATCCTGGGATTGATCTAGGATAAACATAAAACAATAACGGATAAAGAGTACACTATGGAAAACAAAACCGACGAAAAAATACGGGTGCTTCTGGTGGACGATGAGGCCGGGTTTCGCCAGACAATGGCCAAGCGTCTCAGCAAACGGCAGATGGAAATTTTGCAGGCTCCCAATGGCGGGGCCTGCATAAAAATACTTGAAAAAGAACCGGTTGATGTGGTGGTTCTCGACGTAAAAATGCCGGGAATAGACGGAATCGAGACGTTAAAAGCGATTAAACAAAGATATAAGAGGACGATTCAGGTGATTCTTTTAACCGGCAATGCCGCTGTGAGCGACGGCATTGAAGGCATAAAGGCAGGGGCCTTTGACTATTTAACCAAACCCGTTGAAATGGATCACCTGGTCAATAAAATTCAACAGGCCGGCAATGTTCTCCGGTTTGAAATGCAAAAACAAAAAGAAGCGGCGTACCGTTCAAACCTGGAAAAAAAAATGATCAATACGGAACGGCTTGCTTCTTTAGGGACCATGTCCACCGGGATTGCCCATGAAATCAATAACCCCCTGGCCATCATCAATGAGGCTGCCGGATTTATGAAACAGATCATCCACTCCGCTGAAATGGACGCTTTTTCTCAAAAAACCGCTTTGTTAACCGGGATTGAAAAAATTGAGAAAAGCATAAAAAGGGCCCGGAAAATTACACTGCAGCTCCTTGGACACGTCAAACAGCAGGCCTCCCAGGTCGGTGAATGCAATATGAAAGCACTGCTCGCTGAAACCTTGAGCCTTCTGCAAAAAGAACTGGATGACAAACAGATTAATGTACAATGGGAAATGGACCCGGAAAAAATAATTATCTGGAGTGATCCGTATAAAATCAGACAGGTGTTTATGAACCTGCTGAGCAATGCCGTTCATGCGACACAAGAAAACGGTACCATCACCCTGTCCGGTTATTTGCATGACAAAGAGGCTGTTCTCAAGTTCAAGGATAACGGTGTGGGCATCCCACAAGAAAATTTAAAAAAAATATTTGATCCGTTTTTTACAACCAAATCTTTTGATCAAGGAACCGGACTTGGGCTGTTCGTGGTTCACAAAATTATTTTAGCGCTTAACGGGGAAATTCAGGTGAAAAGCGAGGTTGGAAAAGGAAGCTGTTTTACGGTCAGACTGCCCAGATACACCAAAATTGATGACAAAACAGATGAAATGGAAAGGGGGCAAATCAAATGATAAAGATACCCGTGAAAGTGTTAATCGTAGATGATGAAAAAGATTTTGTGGAAATGTTTTCATTGCGGCTGGAAAATGAGGGAGAACGTGTATCCACCGCGTTCAGCGGCAGACAGGCATTGGAGGTACTGGAAAAGGAGAACATTGATGTGGTCATCCTGGACATCCGGATGCCGGGCATGGACGGTATTGATACCCTGAAACAGATCAAGGCAGCCTATCCCCTTGTTGAAGTAATTCTTCTGACCGGGCACGGATCAACGGAAACGGCCGTGGAGGGTATGAAATCAGGGGCCTTTGATTATCTGATGAAACCGGCTGATTTTGAAGAAATTAAATTAAAGCTTGAAAATGCCGGAAAAAGAAAAGATGAGCAGGAGGAGCGCATTCGACAGGCGGAAGTCAGGCTTCTGTTAAGAAGAAGCGGGGATTTATAAAAGCAGACAGTGCTAAAGACAAGGAGACACCGATGAAATCCATCCTAGTGAAAAATTTAATGGTTCCACTTTCAGAGTATGCAACCGTAACCGATGATGCCATTCTGTCGGATGCCCTGGATGCCCTGGAATCGGCCCAGGAGGAATTTGACAAAATCAGGTACCGCCACCGGGCAATTCTGGTGTGTGAGAAAAAAAGTGGAAAAGTGATCGGCAAACTCAGCCAGCTTGACGTCATCCGGTCAATGGAACCCAAATATGGATTCTTTACTGAAGACAAAACATTTCCGTATGCCGGAACATCCCATTTTGGTTTCAGTCCAAAGTTCATGAAAGATATTCTGGAACAGTATGAATTGTGGTATGAACCTATTAGCGATATCTGCAAACGGGCAAACGAGCAGAAAGTAAAAGATATTATGCAAATCCCTTCGGCCGGAGAGTTTGTCAAAGCAGAGGCGAATCTGGGTGAAGCGATTCATCAGCTCATTATGGGACATCACCAATCCCTGCTGGTGACCCGGAAAGCTGAGATTGTCGGAATTTTAAGGCTGACCGATGTTTTCATGGAGATTTGCCACAGACGAAAAGAACCATCAGATAAATAAGACGAGTAAAAAGACAAGCAAGGTGTATGTTTTATTTTTACTTGATGCCTGAGATTAAGGGACTGGGATAATGCTGTTCAAAAAAATCGAAAATTTTCATGACACCGTCATACAGATGACATTTGCCTGCGTTGTGTCATTAGATCCATCAGGTAAGATTCTGGAATTTCGTTCCTATCTGGATAAAATCCCCCCCCAAACCGGCCTGTCCTTTATTGGGAAACCCTGGTTTGAGATATTTGTTCCTGAGAAAAAAGGAAAATTTTCAAAAAATTATTTTAAAACTGCGGATTTTGCCAGGAACGGAACACACCCGGCGCCGAAGATTTTAACATCCTATGCAAATGAATGGTTCGTGGAGTGGAATTTTTTAAGAGTTGAGGAATCTGATGACGCAAGAGCCGGTATTCTGGGAGTGGGAATAGATGTCACCAGACATGTAGAACTTGAGCAGCAGCTTCAGCACGCAGACAGGCTGGCCAAGGTGGGAACGCTGGCGGCCGGAGTGGCCCACGAGCTGAATGGCCCTTTGAACAATATTTTAGGGTATGCCCAATTGTCATCCAAACAACAGGATTTGCCGGAACAAGTTTATCAGGATCTGGACAATATTATCCGGTTTTCCTTACATGCAAGGGAAATCGTCAAAAAGGTCATGCTCTTCAGCCGCCAGCTACCCCCGGGTCATGAAAACATTGATTTAAATAAAGTGATCAAAGAAAGTCTGTATTTCACCGAACCCTTGTGCAGACAAAAAAAAATAGACATCAAATGCGATTTTGAAGAAAACCTGCCAAAGATGAAAGGAGATTTTTCCCAGCTCCGTCAGGTCGTTGTTAATCTCGTGGTCAATGGGGCCCAGGCCATGCCTGATAAAGGGGGAAAAATAACGCTGCAAACCCTGACAGACTCAAAAAACAGGATTGAAATGATCATCCGCGATACCGGGACAGGGATGTCCCCTGAAACCCTTGAACACTGCTTTATGCCGTTTTTTACAACCAAGGATGTTGACCAGGGAACAGGCCTTGGTCTTTCCGTGGTTCACGGTATTATTAAATCCCACAACGGGGTTATCACGGCGCACAGTACACTGGGAAAAGGCTCTTGTTTTCATGTGAATTTTCCGGTACGGCAGGAAAAAGGAGAAACCAATGCCTGACATTCGATCAAAACATATCTATAAAGTCCTGATTGTCGATGATTCCCTGCCGACGCTTGAGGTCATACAGCGGAATTTGAATGCAAACAACTATGATGCCTATACCTGCAGCAGTGTCCGGGATGCGGTCAGATTCCTAGCGGAAAGCACCATTGATATCGTTATCACTGATTTTAAAATGCCCAAGCAAAGCGGCCTGGAACTGATCCGTCATATCCGGGATAATTTCCAGGATATTGAAATCATCATGATAACGGGTTATCCGGATATTGAAGATGCGGTTCAGGCGATCAAAGACGGTGCAGATGATTATCTTGTCAAACCCTTTACCGATGATGAGTTGCTCCTGGCGGTCCAGCGGATGGTGGAGAAGCTCAATAACCGCAGATCTGTTGAATCCACTGCCAAACCGGCAAAAACTTACGGTATTATCGGTGACTCTGCAAAAATGAAACAGGTGTTTCATCGAATTGAAAAAGCCTCGGGAACCAGTGCCACGGTTTTAATCTCCGGTGAAAGCGGGACCGGAAAAGAGATCGTTGCACGCGCCATCCACTATAACAGCGAGCGCCGCAGAAAACCTTTTGTTCCGGTCAATTGTACGGCAATCCCGGATACCCTGCTGGAAAGCGAACTTTTCGGCCACGTGAAAGGAGCGTTTACAGGGGCAAGAGACAACCGGGACGGTTTTTTTCAAATTGCAGACGGGGGAACCATTTTCCTGGATGAGATCGGAGATGCCAGCCTGAACATGCAGGCAAAGCTGTTACGGGTGCTCCAGAATAAAGAAATCCGGCCGGTGGGGTCTCCCCAGGTCCAGCATGTGAATACAAGAATTATTGCGGCAACGCATAAGGATTTACCCGGTTTGGTAAAGAAAGGATTGTTCAGAGAAGACCTTTTTTATAGACTCAATGTGATTGATATTTTTATCCCTGCCTTGAATGAAAAGCCGGAGGATGTCCTGTCTTTGACAAATCACTTTGCTTTAAAATTTTCTAAAGAAATGGGTTGCCGGTTGCCTGTATTTTCAGACAATGTATTAAAAGCAATGAAACGTTACGCCTGGCCCGGGAACGTGAGAGAACTTGAAAACCTTATTCAGCGCCTTCTTGTTATTGTGGACGGGCATAAAGTTAAAACCTCCGACCTTCCTGAGTCCATGCGGTTTAATATATCAACCAGACAAGAGAACAAACGAAAACTTGAAGATGTTGTGGCTGAACATATCCTGGCTGTTCTCACCAGTGCCGGGGGAAATAAAACACAGGCGGCTAAAATTCTGGGAATTGACAGGAAAACACTGAATTCCAAATTAAACAAAATAGGGAAATCAATTCCATGAAAAATAATTTAACCTTACCATAACACTGGGGGATCACTCAAAATACAAACATGGAAAACAATATTATTCTCCACTCCATTGATTATTTTTATTCCCACGTCTTGAACGACCGTATATAATGGAAAAAAAGAGACATGATATTTTACAGGTTTTCGGGGAAAAATGATTATAAAATCCATCGCCATAAAAATTAAAACGGCTCTCACAGATCTACTGCCCATTATTATCGTGATCGCTTTTTTTCAAATTTTTGTCTTGAAGCAGCCATTACCCCAAATGGGAGAAGTCCTTTTGGGTGCAGTTCTTGTTGTAACGGGCCTTACCTTGTTTGTCCAGGGGCTTGAAATGGGGCTGTTCCCCATCGGCGAGGCAATGGCCCATGCCCTGGCCAGAAAGGGCAGTCTTTTCTGGTTGCTCTGTTTTGCTTTCGCCCTTGGATTTTCCACCACTATTGCAGAACCTGCTCTGATAGCCGTGGCCAGGGAGGCAGCAGAAATAGCCAGCCAGGGCGGCCTTATAGAGACAAGCCGGGAATCATTAAATCAATACGCCATGGGACTTCGTATCTCTGTTGCATTTTCCGTGGGGCTTGCCATCCTTATCGGTGTTTTGCGGATTCTCCGCGGCTGGCCCATTCACTATTTAATTATCAGCGGCTATGGTGTTGTCATGCTGATGACCATCATTGCGCCGGAAGAGATTATAGGAATCGCCTATGATGCCGGCGGTGTTACAACCTCCACCATAACAGTCCCCCTGGTTGCAGCTCTTGGCGTTGGCCTGGCTTCATCCATCAGGGGACGAAGCCCGCTTGTGGATGGGTTTGGGCTGATCGCATTTGCGTCTCTTCTTCCCATGATTTTTGTTATGGGCTATGGGCTTATTATTTTTTAATGCATAAGGTGTAATACAATGGAATTTATATATGAGTTCAGTAAAATATTGCTTGCCACCTGCAGGGATGTGCTGCCGATTATTATTCTTATCGTCGGCTTTCAGCTTCTGGTCCTGCGCCAGGCAATTCCCCATCTGCGTCGTCTCATAGTCGGCGGCATCTATGTTGTCATCGGTCTTGCCCTGTTTCTGGCAGGACTTGAAAAGGCCCTTTTTCCTCTGGGAAACATTATGGCCAGTCAGTTGTCTGATCCTGCTTTTATATATGGTACAGGGGAAATTGTTACCCAGGCAGACTGGAAGGCATATGGCTGGGTATATCTTTTTGCGGCCATGATCGGTTTTGCCACGACCATTGCCGAACCCTCTCTCATTGCCGTTGCATTTAAAGCCAATGAGGTCTCAGCCGGGACAATCAAGCAATGGGGGTTAAGAATCACTGTTGCTGTAGGTGTTGCTTTTGGGATCAGCCTGGGGACGTTTCGAATTATCACGGGCACACCACTTTACCTGTACATTCTTGTGGGATACATGATTGTTATTGTCCAGACCATATTTGCGCCGAAAAATATTATCGCCCTGGCATATGATTCAGGCGGGGTCACTACTTCAACCGTTACGGTACCTTTGGTCGCCGCTCTCGGCCTTGGTCTGTCCGCTACCGTACCCGGGCGGGATCCGGCTTTGGACGGATTCGGGCTGATTGCTTTTGCCAGTCTGTTTCCAATCATTGCCGTCATGGGATATGCTCAGTTAATGCAATGGTCTACTCAACGTAAAACAAAACATATGGAGAAAAAAAATGCGCTTTAAACTTATCTTGGCTTCTGTAAAGGCGGATATCACCGACCGGGTTGTTGATTCGGCAAAAGAGGCCGGAGCAACCGGAGCCACAATCATACCGGCAAGGGGAACCGGTATTCATGAGGCAAAAACCTTTTTTGGTCTCACACTGGAAGCCCAGACCGACATTATCATGTTCCTTGTGGAAGAGCACCTTGTTACAAAAATCCTGGATGCCATAAAAATGGCAGGAAAATTTCATAAACCGGGAACCGGTATCGCCTTTGTTGTCCCGGTTGAAAATGTCGTGGGCCTGGATAGCCAGATGGAAAAATTTAAAAAAGATGTCCGTAAAAGTTATTTTTAATCATTCAATTTTTATTTCAAGGGGAACTGATGGAAACTGATAAGAAATTAATCGTTCGTGCAAAAGATATCATGCAGAAGACAATTGTATTCATCGATGGTATGGCTACGGCAAAAGAGGCTGCCGCTAAAATGAAGTCGGAAAAAGCAGTTTGCATGTTTGTCAACAAAAGGGATGCAGATGATGCCTGGGGGATTATTGTTGTTCAGGATCTCATCAAAGGTGTAATTATCGCCGGCCGATCACCAGAAGATGTCCATGTCTACGAAATCATGACAAAACCCATCATCACTGTTCCGGCGGATATGGATATTCGGTATGTGGCACGATTAATTTACCGGGCTGGAATCCGTCAGGCCCCGGTTGAAGAAAATGGTAATATCGTGGGTATCGTGTCTCTTTCTTCACTGATTTTGGATAATGATCTTTTTTAATTTCAGAATTCCTGACATCAAATGATAGTGATATCAATCTTAAAACCGTTAATTTGGATTCTGGCTGCAATACTATCACGGGTACCGGCTGTTTCGGCTCATGGTATTGGTGTTGAAGATCCACTTGAAAAGTATTGAAAAAATGAACGCTGATGGTGTGTTGCTGACATTCTATGTATTACTGGCTCTGGTATTTTCATTTCTCTGTTCAATAGCGGAAGCAGTACTTTTAAGCATTACACCGTCATACATCGAAGGACAAAAAGGACAACGGCCTAAACGGGCGGCACTTTTGAAACGGCTGAAACAAGACAATGTGGACCGATCCCTTGCGGCTATTTTGACACTGAATACGATTGCCCATACGGTTGGTGCAATCGGGGCCGGGGCCAAAGCGACTGCCGTTTTTGGAAACGCCTGGTTTGGTCTGTTTTCGGCGGTAATGACGCTTTTGATCCTTTTCCTTTCTGAGATTATTCCCAAAACAATAGGCGCTGTCTACTGGCCAAGACTGGTAGGGCCTGCTGCAGTGTTTGTGAATACCCTGATTGTGGTACTCTACCCAATGGTGTGGATATCAGAAAGACTGACAGGATTTATTTCCACTGGAAAGACCAAACACATTTTCAGCCGGGACGAGTTCATCGCCATGACGGCGATCGGTGTAAAAAGCGGGCAGATTCATCGTAAGGAGTCAAGCATTATCCGGAACATGCTTCAATTTGAGTCGCTGAAAGTAGCAGATATCATGACGCCCCGTTCTGTAATCACGGCATTTGCCGAGGATATCAAGATAAGTGATTCATTGGAAATGGCGACACAAACCCCATTCTCCCGCCTGCCGGTCTACAGAACAACCATAGATGATATTACCGGTTTTGTTCTTAAGGAGGACGTTCTGATCTCCATTACACAAGGGCGGGGTAATGAAAAACTTGCGGCATTGAAACGGAATATAATTGCCGTTCCGGAATCGGTATCCTTAACAGCATTATTGGAGCGTTTTCTTATAGACCGCCAACATATTGCCATCGTTGTAAATGAGCATGGAGGGGTAGACGGTCTGGTGACACTTGAAGATTTGCTTGAAACACTTATGGGCATGGAAATTATGGATGAAACAGATGATATTGAAGACATGCGTGCTTTAGCGCGGAAGCAGTGGAAGGAGCGTGCGAAAGCCATGGGTATTGAGGAGGATATCTGGAGTGACGAAAAGTCGAACAAATAAATTCAAGATAATAGGTTCCCAACCCAGCGCTTTGTCGTTCATAGAATTGAGCGCCTTCTCGTAAATCTGCTTGAGCTTCATCAAGGATCTTTATTTTCATTTGAACTCAGATTTCACAGATTCAAAGTCTTTAAAATGAGCATCACCTTTTTTGATACGTTCGGCTCGGGCTGATAAAACATCTTTATGCCACTCTGGGGAAGGCTGCAGCGTTTTGTTATGCCAATTTTTCTATTTGCCTTGAAAGGGGTTGGAGCATTTGGATTTCAATAGCTTTGGGACTATTCATCGCATGCCATAGATCCCAGTCTTGCTGTAGTCCAAGCCAGAAGTCCGCCGACATCCCTAATACGCGAGACAACCTAAGTGCTGTATCAGGAGTCACTGACCTACGCCCCTTAATAATTTCGTTCAAACGAGGATAGGAAACCCCAAGTTTTTGTGCGAGTTCGGTCTGGGTAATATTGAGGGGTTTGACAAATTCTTCCAAAAGCATTTCTCCAGGATGTGTTGGAGGACGATTTGTTGGAAGTCTCCTTGATGTTTTATTAGTGGTAATCTGTAATTTCGACTTCATATGCATGCCCTTCTTCCCAAATAAAACAAACACGGTATTGTTGGTTTATTCGGATGCTAAATTGATTTTCACAATCACCTTTTAATTGTTCAAGACGGTTTCCTGGCGGAACTTGAAGTTCGGTTACGTCTTGTACTCGATTTATTTGGTCCAACTTTCGAACTGCAACCGGCCAAATGGATTGCGGACATATTTTTCTTGCAGCTTTAGAACTAATTCCGTCAAAAATATCCTCCGTACCTTTATTCTTAAAAGACCGTATCATGGGTCATATTATAATGGCATCCGTGATAGTTGTCAATGGCGTTGGTATTTCAGGGATAATGTTGAAAATAACCGGTTTATCCGTTTCATTTTTCTGGTTTGAAAAGGTTAAAAATAAATTTGTCCCCTTTTTCTTCCTTTTTCTGCTGAGCGTTTTCTAATGGATCGCCAACATATTGACCTGATTTAGCCGTTGATGTGGTTTTATGGGGGTCGCCATTAAAGGACCAGTCACCCATGATATCATTAAACGCCATAGCATTAATCATTTGGCTCAAATAATCAGCGCACTTTCAATTTTTTTTTGTAACAATCCTAACATGCTGAAAGAAAAAGATTTAAAACAATGATTTCACCATCCCCGCAGGTAGATGAGGCCCAGGCCATGGAGTATAATCGCTGGTAAAACAGCCCTATACTTTCACCTAAAAAATAAAGGACCGCAATTGGACTACCGTTTTTGCGTCATGTTTTTGACATGCTGTCCGGCTTGATCCCGGGTTTGTTTTCCGGGGATTCTTTTTCCCGGTGCAGTCGCTGGTGGCGGGCGGCTTTGGCAAGGAAATGGGCACTTAGCGATAGCATGAAGATGCGAATTGAAATTTAAAAAATCTCCGTAAGTCTGAACTGCGATAGTGGCACCGGAAACGGCATCGGTGTCACCCATTATAATTGTAGAACTCTGGATTTGATCTGACAATTGGTATCAGTAATTCAAATTAATATAAATACATGTTTGTGAGCAACTTTCAATATCCAAATACCATTGGAATCAATGGAAGCTGACGTAAACACTGGAAATGAAGTTTGATATGGGGTATCATATATCTCCAGGCTGACAGTACCTGAAAACCTGAAATCAGGACACAAAATGCAGAATTTTTCAAAAGAAAAAATTATTATTATTGATGATGATGCCGGTGTTGTAAAAACAATAACAACGCTTCTTGAAAGTATGGGAATTTCTTTTGATTTTTCTTTCAATCTGACAGAGGGTCTGAGCAAGGTGGCTCAGTATGATTTCGATGTTGTATTGCTTGACGTGAATCTACCGGATGGAGATGGTATAGCAAACATTCCCGACTTGATAGACAAGGAATTTGCGCCGCTTGTTATCATCATGACCGCATATTCAAATCCGGATGGCGCTGAACTGGCCATTGAGAACGGAGCCTGGGATTATCTTCAAAAACCTGTTTCCATCAAAGATTTGAAGCTTCAGGTTTTAAGAGCACTGCAATTTCAAAACCAAAAAAAACAGGTTGTAAAATCTAAAATATTTGATGCCCCGGATATCATCGGCAGCAGCAAAGCCATTCAAAAGTGCCTGACCCAGGCCGCTCAGATTGTCAGCAGCGACGGAAATCTTTTGATAACCGGAGCGACCGGAACCGGCAAGGAATTGTTTGCAAAGGCGATTCATGAAAACAGTGCCAGAAGAAACTCGAAATTCATTGTTGTTGATTGCAGCGTTCTGTCAGAAACCCTTATTGAAAGCGTGCTTTTCGGACATGAGAAAGGTGCGTTTACAGGTGCGGAAAAAAGACGAAATGGTCTTGTGGCGCTTGCCAATGGCGGCACGCTGTTTTTAGATGAGGTTGGAGAACTTCCGGAATCAATACAATCTTCTTTTTTAAGGGTTCTTCAAGAAAAAAAATTCAGGCCGGTGGGCAGTGAAAAAGAGGTTTACAGTGATTTTCGAGTGATTTGTGCCACCAATAAGGACCTTGAAAAAATGGTGGTTGATCACACATTCAGGATGGATCTGTTTTACCGTTTAAAATCATTTGTTCTGCATCTGCCGCCCTTAAAAGAACGAGAGGGAGATATCGGTAAAATTGCCATGTCCCAGATTAAGATCTGTTGTGAGCAGCATCACATCCCAGAAAAACAGGTGGCACCTGATTTTGTTGAAACATTGGAAAAATATGACTGGCCGGGCAATGTACGGGAATTGATCAATGCCATGGAAACCAGTGTTACCGCAGCACAATTTGAAAGCATGTTGTTTGCCTTTCACCTCCCCAAAAAAATACGCGCACAGGTCACCCGGAAATCAATAAAGACAGAACCGTTTTGTCCGATGTTTGAAAACAATCGTCCGGTCGTTGAGATGACGTCATTAAAATATAAAGATCTGATAGATAAAATAGAAAAAGAATATTTCAAAACATTATATTCGTCTGTCAATGGCGATATTCAGAAACTTATCGTGAAAACCGGAATTTCACGAGCGGCACTTTACCGGAAATTAAAGCGGCATAAAATAAAATAGTCTTTTGATTTGAAGCGGTCTCTGTTTTAAAAAAAATCTCTATTTAGAGACGATTCAATCGTTCACTTTTGAGATCCGGCTGTTTTTTTCAGTATCTTCTTTGACACACCAAATCTTAACTATCTGTAATAATAATAAAAAATCCAATAACGTAGATACCGGCCTCTGTGGCACATAACTTGTAATCACTGATATCTAAACCCTATTTATTTTTGATAAAAGTGAGTTGAAAAATGAAAACAAACGAGCAGCGTGTTGATGTAATTATTTTTTCTTCTAAAATGGATCGCCACCAAAAAGACATTGCAAATATTGCTTTACGCCTGGTTCCCAAGGATAGTATTTCTTATTGCAAAACGATGGATGATCTTTCCATGGCTTCCCTGAAAACACTTTTCGGGCTTGGTATTATCGTGATTATTGCCAGGGATACACAGGAATTAACTGAAATTTTCAACCTTCGTGAAAAACTCAAAGATCATTTAATTATCCTGATTCTTGGAAATACAAAAGACGCGATGATACAAAAAAGTTTAACCCTTTATCCACGGTATATGAGCTATATGGGCGAAGATTACACAGACATTTTTATTGTCCTGGAAAAAATGCTTTCCAAAATACAAAAACAAAATAAAGGAGAAAAAAATGAAGCAGTCGATCGACACAATTGATCGGGCAGTGAGAGCGACGACTATCAAAACCGGGAAATACCTGACCTTTACCCTTGAACGAGAAGAGTACGGGATTGGAATTCTCAAGGTCAAGGAAATCATCGGCATGATGCCGATTACGTCGGTCCCGAGAACACCTGACTTTGTCAAGGGGGTTATCAACCTTCGCGGCAAGGTGATTCCGGTTATTGATCTTAGATCAAAGTTTCAAATGGAATCCATTTCCTACACCGAAAGAACCTGTATCATTGTGGTGGAAATCGATTCTAAAAAGGATACGGTGTTAATCGGCATTGTTGTCGATGCCGTATCCGAGGTTTTAAATATCCAGGAAGAAGATATTGAAAAAACGCCTGCCTTCGGCACAAAACTCAATACTGAATACATTCTTGGAATGGCAAAAATGGGAGGAAGCGTGAAGATACTGCTGAATATTGACAAGGTTCTGTCAGCCGATGAGATTGAAGGCCTTGAAGCCGTATCTTAATGTAGTGGTCAAATGGTTAACTATCTGAAAATTTATAATTAAATTACATAACAGGAGGATACACATGTTTAAGCACTTGAAACTGAGTACAAAATTGATCAGCAGTTTTGTGATTGTCGCCTTGATCACACTTTTGGTCGGATTTTTCGGCTGGCGGGGTGTCAACTCGATTACCCATTACTTGATTGATATTGGAGAGGTTCGACTGCCCAGTATCGCATCTCTTCTGGTTATCCAGCGAGAAGCAGAGGCTGTCCGTGTGACCCAGCGCACCCTGCTGAATCCGGATTTGAGCCTTGAGATAAAGGCACGGCAGATTGAAAATCTTAAAAAAATCCGGGAAAGATACGAAAAAGCCTGGAAAATATATGAGCCCCTGCCCCAGACACCGGAGGAAGCGGTGTTGTGGAATAAATTTGTCCCGGCCTGGGAGGACTGGCGCCAGGAAAACAACGCGTTTATCAAACAAATCCAGGAACTGGACAAACTGGATCTGGGAAATCCAGCCGCCTTGAACGCGACCCTTGAAATGATTCGAGGGGATCATTACAAACTCATGGTGGATGTGATCGAGATGCTTGACAACGGAACCCAGTTCCAGGGCGGCGAGGATCATTCGGCCTGCGGATTTGGCAAATGGGCAGCGACCTTTAAAAGCCAAAATCCAACGTTAAGCAGCGCCATTGTCCAGATGTCCGAGCCGCATCAAAGGTTCCATCAGTCCGTAGCTGAAATCAAATCAGCCGTTGGCAACGGCAATCTGGAAAAAGCCCGGCAGATTTTCAAAGACAACCTGCGGCCCGCAGCCCAAGGTGTGTTTAAAGGCCTTCGAGTCATGCGGGAAGAGTCTCAAAAAGCAATAACCCTTTTTAACAGTGCCAACCAGTATGCCATGGTGACGGCCCGGGAAAAGCAGTTGGTGGCCATGGATCTGCTCAGTCAAATCGTAAAGATCAATGAGGATGTTTCTTCTGCTGAAACCAAAGCAGCGGGTATTGAATCGGGCAGGGCTAAAACAATTGCCGTCATCGGCATGATTGCCGGTTTCCTGTCGGCCCTGGCCTTTGGCATCTTTTTGAGTGTCTCCATCAGCCGTGCGTTGACAAGGATCATTGATGGTCTCAGCGAAGGTGCAAATCAAGTGGCATCGGCCTCCAGCCAGGTATCCTCCTCCAGCCAGTCCATGGCAGAAGGTGCTTCTGAGCAGGCAGCATCCATCGAAGAAACCTCCTCTTCCATGGAAGAAATGTCTTCCATGACCAAAAAGAATGCGGAAAATGCCAATCACGCAGACGGTCTGATGAAAGATGCCAATGCGGTTGTCATAACTGCCAACGAATCCATGGGACAATTAACAAAATCCATGGAAGACATCTCCAAGGCCAGTGAAGAAACATCAAAAATCATCAAAACCATTGATGAAATTGCCTTCCAAACCAATCTGCTGGCACTGAATGCCGCAGTGGAGGCAGCAAGAGCAGGTGAAGCCGGTGCCGGGTTTGCCGTTGTTGCCGACGAAGTAAGAAACCTTGCCATGAGAGCGGCGGATGCCGCAAAGAATACGGCGGCACTCATTGAGGGAACTGTTAAAAAAGTCAGTGACGGGTCTGAACTGGTTTCAACTACAAACGAAGCGTTTGGCAAGGTCGCTGACAGCTCAGCCAAAGTGGGAGATATCGTTTCTGAGATTGCCGAAGCGTCCAAAGAGCAGTCTAGTGGTATTGAACAGGTGAACATTGCCATCACTGAAATGGACAAGGTGGTTCAGCAGAATGCTGCCAATGCAGAAGAATCGGCCTCTGCTTCCGAAGAAATGAGTGCCCAGGCAGAACAACTCAAGGATTATGTGGGTGACCTTGTCCTGCTGGTTACCGGGAAAAAAAATCAGGGAAACAGTGCCGCTCATCATCATAGAATCAAACCAGTTTCCTCAAAATCTCCCAGAAAGACTTCTGGGAAAAATAAAATGATAGCGCATAGCACAAAAGAAGTTCGACCTGATCAGGTTATTCCTTTTGATGAGGATGATGATTTTGAAAATTTTTAATATAGCCAAACTATAAATGCCTGAGCGTTCAGATTTTCAGGGTGTCCCTGTTTTTCCATGAAAATCTGAACGCTGCCCCAAAAGGCCTGATACCAAAATGTTATGTTTTTGTTTTCAAAGATGCCGTACTCCAAAGTAACGATAAGGAAACGCTAATGCCCTATGATAAAATTAAAGAACAGAAAAGAAACCGACCTTGATCATAGCGTAAAATATTACAGCGAATTAGAAAAAAACCTTGATGCGTTTTCTTTGTTGATAGGTGGTTTCTGTCCGGAAGAACTCCCTGATCTTGGGGCCATGCTCAATAATCTGGACACCCTCATTGAAACCTCAAAAAAAATTGAACCGTCAACATTCTTTCAAATCTCCACCGCTTGCAAAGCATATGTTGAAAATATGGGGTTGGAGAATATTCATAATACAAAACCCATAGAGGAAGGCCTGGTTTTATTAAAATCAATTTTAAGTCATCTGAAGCGTGGAGAGCCATTCGCTTTTGATTACTCCGATGTACTTCAATTATTGGAAGTAAACTTTTTAGAAGCACAAGAGCCTGAAAAAACGGATTTCAAAAAAGAGGAAACTGTGACCAAAACCCCAACAGAGCCCAAAAAAATATCAGGCGATGACATGGAAATTCTCATTGATTTTGTGTCTGAGGCGAATGATAATCTGGATACCATTGAAGTCAATTTGATTGAACTGGAGCAGGATCCGTCCAATATGGATATCATCAATGATATCTTCCGCCCATTTCACACCATCAAAGGGGTATCCGGATTTTTATCCCTCACAAAAATCAACAAACTTGCCCACGCCACGGAAAATCTTTTAGACAGTGCCCGTAATGGTGATTTCTTAATCAATGATACGGCTACAGACGTGATTCTTGAGTCAGTGGATACGTTGAAAAGACTTATCGCCAGAGTCAGCCAGGGGACAAAAACCGGATTCATGGCTCCGGATAATGATATCGATACAGATGGCTTGCGTGATAAGCTTCAAACCCTTCAGGTTACCCTGGCAAATGGAGAGAAGGAACCATTAGGGGAAATCCTGGTCAGAAAAAAAATGGTGGACCGGGAGTGCCTTGATCAAGCGCTTGAAACCCAGAAAAATCAGCCGGAGAAAAAAATTGGGCAGATCCTGGTTGAAACCCAAAAACTTCAATCCAGTCAGGTTGCTTCAGCACTGATGGACCAGAATATGTCTAAACGAAAAGTGGACACCCAGGTCAAGGTGAGTACGCAAAAACTCGATGACCTGGTGGATTACGCAGGTGAACTGGTGATCGCTCAAGCCATGCTCAGGCAGAAGACCTTAAATGATCCATCTCTTACACAACATGTGTCGCAACTGGGGCAGATCGTTTCCAACATGCAGACCATTGCCATGTCCATGCGAATGATCCCCATCAAAGCCACATTCATGAAAATGATACGGCTTGTCAGGGATCTGGCCAAAAAATCGGGCAAAGAGATCAATCTGGCCATGGTCGGAGAAGACACGGAAATCGACAGGAATGTGGTGGATGCCCTTTACGAACCCATGGTTCATATGATTCGAAATTCCTGTGATCATGGGATTGAAAAAGCCTCAGACCGCCTTGAACAGCAAAAATCATCCCAGGGTGAGATTGTTCTTCGCGCCTATCATAAAGGCGGGCATATTATCATAGAAATAGAGGACGACGGCAAAGGGCTTGATAAGGACAGAATTCTTGAAAAAGCAACCGCCACGGGACTGGTTACCGGGGGCGAAAAATTGACCGATGCCCAGGTGTATGACCTAATCCTTCAGCCCGGTTTTTCCACAGCACAGGAAATTACAGATGTCTCGGGCAGGGGGGTTGGCATGGATGTGGTGAAATCCGGGATTGAAAAATTCAGGGGACAGCTGAACATTGACTCTTCAAAAGGAAAAGGCACAAAATTCACCATCAACTTGCCCCTGACACTGGCCATTATTGACGGCATGCTGGTCCGAGTAGATGATGAAAAATATGTAATCCCCACCATTTCCATTCAAAAAGCGTTCAAACCGGCCAAAGACGAATACTTTACGGTTGAAGGCAAAGGAGAGATGGTCAAAGATCGGGGGAACCTGATTCCCGTCATCCGGCTAAATGATATCTATGGCAGCAGTGATCAGAAAAAATTGATTCAAGACTGCCTTGTCGTTGTGGTTGAATCAAAAGAGGAAAAAAGAGCCCTTTTAATAGACGAGCTTTTGGGCAAAGACGAGTATGTCATCAAGAGTCTGGGCAGTAATCTTGAAGATGTGGAGGGAATTGCCGGCGGCGCCATTCTTGCCGATGGCCGGGTGGGTCTTATTCTTGACATTCATGGCATCTTTGAGGTCGCTAACAGATAAAAAAATTTACAGATGCTGTATTTATATCCATACAATAACAATTAAAGGAATATCATGTGAAACAGATTGTTGGTGTTGCAGACATGCGAGTGAGCAATAACCTTGAGGAATCCATTATCACCTATTCCCTTGGTTCGTGCATCGGACTTGTCATCTATGACCCTGTTGCAAAGGTCGGCGGTATTTTACACTATATGCTGCCGGAATCTTCTATTGATAAGGACAAAGCGGCCGCCAGACCTTATATGTTTGCAGACAGCGGAATCCCGAGATTGTTTAAAACCGCTTATAATCTTGGAGCTGCCAAACAGCGAATGAAGGTCTATGTGGCAGGCGGAGCCGAAATTCTTGATCAGAGCGGGTTTTTCAATATCGGCAAACGCAATTACATGGCCCTTAAAAAAATGTTTTTTAAAAACAATGTGATAATAGATAAGCAGGACGTGGGGGGAAATACGAACCGAACCGTGAGGCTTGAAATCCGGACAGGAGATATATACGTAAAAACTTCCGGATCAAAGGAGGTCAAGATATGACTACTCTCCAGGATCTGATGAAAGAAATTAAAAACTTAAAACCCATTCCGGCAGTTGCCAATCAGCTTTTAGCCGTGGTGGATAATCCGGACAGCTCAATGGAAGATATTGCCAATGTTATCCAGTATGATCCTGCCATTACAGCCAGTGTTTTAAAAACGTGTAACGCGGCATATTTCGGGCTTAAAAATCCGGCAGAATCCATAAAAGATGCGGTCAATATGCTGGGAACAGACCAGGTCATTGAACTGGTGCTTATGAAATCAGGCGCCAAAGCACTCTCCGGAACGCAAAAAGGGTATGGCCTGGAAAGCGGAGATATGTGGCGGTATTCAGTTTCTTCAGCCGTGATCGCCAAACAGCTCGCTGCAAAATTTTCTTTAAAAAACAAGAACACGATATTTACCGCGGCACTGCTCAAGGACATTGGCAAAACCATTTTGGGAAATCATGTGTCGGATGTTTCAAAAAAAATTAATGACCTTGTAGAAAATAAAGGGTCCAGCTTCCAGGAAGCCGAAAAAAAAGTATTGGGGATTGATCATGCAGAGTTAGGTGCCTTAATCGCCAAGATGTGGAAATTTTCTCCCCGGATGATCAAAATCATCCGTAACCATCATTTAGCAGACGAAAAGATGATCAAGGACAAAGAGATTGCGGCTGTTTATCTTTCAGATTGCATCTGTATGATGATGGGACAGGGGGTGGGGTCTGACGGTTTATCTTACAGGTTCAAGGCCCGGGCCATGAAAGAACTGGGGGGTTCTGCAGATGATCTTGCCATGATTATCGCAGAATTTGGCATTAATATGCAGGAAGTTGAAAGCTTATTGCATATTGTTTAAATATTAAAACTGTTAAACACAAAATTACAGGGAAAAAATAATGTCGTATTCAATACTGATAGTGGATGACTCTTTACCCATGCGATCGGTTATCAAACGAACCATAAGGGCAGCAGGTTATGGTAATGCCGATTTTTTAGAGGCCGCCAATGGTCAGGAGGCCCTTGACCAAATGAAGAATGCCTGGGTGGATATGGTGATGACCGATTACAATATGCCGATCATGAACGGGCTGGACTTTATTAAAGCACTGAAACAAGATGACCTGTTAAAAGATATCCCTGTTGTCATCATCTCAACAGAAGGCAATGAATTAAAGATCAAAGAATTTATGGACTGTGGTGCTGCAGGGTATATCACCAAGCCATTTACTTCTGAAGCAATAAGAGACTTAATTGTAAATTTACTTGGAGAAGTTGATTATGAAGAAGATTCTGATGAAAGCAATGACGACTTCGATTTCTGAAGTCATGGAAACCATGTTCTATTTACCGGTTGAGTTTGGTCAGAAGGCAACGCTTGCTCAAAGCGGAATGGATAATAAAAACACCCTGGCCTGCAACCTGACCTTTTCCGGAGATGTATCCGGATGCCTGACCATGGTTGTTTCCAGAAATCTTATCGCAGAAATGGCTGAAAATTTTATGGGTGAACCCCGGGAGCATCTCACCGAAGCCCATCTTTCAGGGACATTGACAGAAATGCTGAATATGGTTTGCGGTAATGCATTGAGCAAAACCGAATCAAACGTGCCGTTTGAACTTGAAATTCCTGAAATAATAGAGGACTCTGAAATGAATAAAAAAGATGTTTTTAGCATAGTTGAAACCACAGGTTCTAAAATGGCAATTCTGTTGACACTCAATTGATTGGAAAATTTGGAGACTATTTTTGTATGCCCTATGATATCAAAGTTCTGGTTGTGGACGATTCGGCTGTTGTCAGAAAGGTTTTTTCTGAACAATTATCCAAACAAAAAGGTATCGCTGTTGTCGGGACGGCACCAGACCCCTATGTGGCCAGAGAAAAGATTGTCAAACTGAAGCCCGATGTGATTACCCTTGATATTGAAATGCCCCGCATGGACGGCATTACGTTTTTAAAGAAACTGATGCAGCACTACCCTCTTCCGGTTATCATCGTCAGTTCTCTTTCAACCAAAGGCAGTAAAATTGCCCTTGAAGCACTTTCTATAGGCGCATTAGAGGTAATTTCCAAGCCAAGTGCGGCTTATTCTGTGGGGGATATGAGCCTGCAGCTGGCAGAAAAAATCAGAGCGGTGTATGGCGCAAAAGTGGTTGCTGCCTCTCCCCAAACCCCTGAGAATAAGCCGCTAACATCCATCGGATCAAAGGCCCTTGCCTCCACAACCAATAAAATCATTGCCATTGGTGCCTCCACAGGCGGAACGGAAGCCATAAAAAATGTATTGACCCGGTTGCCGCGCAATACCCCCGGCATTGTGGTGGTTCAGCACATGCCGGCCCAGTTTACCACCTCATTTGCCCAGAGGCTGAATGAACTGTGCCAGATGACGGTCAAGGAAGCACAGAATGGGGATGCTGTTATAAATGGTCAGGTTCTGATCGCACCGGGCAACTATCATATGATCTTCAAACGAAGCGGCGCCAAGTATTATGTAGAGGTTAAAACCGGACCCCTGGTGCATTACCAGAGACCGGCAGTGGATATCCTTTTCAAATCCGTTGCCCGATTTGCCGGGTCCAATGCCCTTGGCATCATCCTGACCGGGATGGGCAAAGACGGGGCCGCCGGAATGCTGGATATGAAAAAAGCAGGGGCAATCAATATTGCCCAGGATGAGCGCTCCAGCGTGGTGTTTGGAATGCCCAAGGAAGCCATAAACATCGGTGCGGTGGATTATGTCCAGGATATTCACAGGATTGCCGATAAAGCCATCTTGCTCTTGGAAACAATGTAAATTACGATCAAATGGAAACGTGATATGGTATCAGAAACAAGCTTAAGTCCGGAACAGCATCAAAGCCTTTCTAAAATTGTTTATAAAGAATCCGGGGTTGTGCTCAATGAAAAAAAATACAGTCTTCTCGTCGCACGGCTGGCCAAACGGATGCGAATAATGAAACTATCATCTGTTTCTGATTATATTGATTTGATATCGAGTGATCCGGATGAATTCAGCGAGTTTATTGATGCAACCACCACCAACCACACCTTTTTTTTCAGAGAGAACAAACACTGCGAATATATCCTCAAGGCACTGGACAAAGCAAAACCGTTAAAGATCTGGAGTGCGGCATCCTCCAGCGGAGAAGAGGCATTCTCTATTGCGGTGCAACTCCTGGCCCATTCCTTTTCATTCAATATTTTTGCATCTGATGTTTCTGACTCCATGCTGAACCTTGGTAGACGGGCCATTTATTCGAATGACAGGGTGAAAAACGTCCCCCTTTCCCTGCTGCATAAATATTTTCAAAAAGGAAAAGATAAATGGAAAGATCATGTCAAGGTGAAGCCAGGAGTGAGACAATTGGTGACCTTTGCCAAATTTAATCTGTTGTCCGACGTCCCCCGTGAAACCTTTGATATTATTTTCTGCAGAAACGTTATGATTTATTTTGATAATCAGACACGACAAAAAGTGGTCAGCAAACTTTGCGACGCTTTAAAACCGGGCGGTTATTTTTTTGTGGGGTTGTCTGAAAGCCTTAACGGACTTGAACACTGCCTGACAACAGTTTTACCGAGCGGGTACCTTAAAAAAGGATAATTTGAAAGAGGACCATGATGTCATTGGATCAATTAAAAGCAAGCAACGAAGCCTTAAAAAAAATCCAGGCAACCCTTGAAAAAAAAATAGAACAGAGAACCTGTGAATTAAAACAGAAAAACGAATATCTGTCTGCCCTCCATGAAACTTCATTGGGGATGTTCAGTAGATTGGATTTGTCTCAGATTTTGGAGTCCATTGTAAATAGAGTCTCAAACCTGACCCGGATACCGGATGGGGTTATCCTGATATATGATCCAGAAGAAAACGCTTTGAAAATAACGGCCGGCTGCGGAAAATATTCAACCCTGATGGGTACTCAGCTTGCACCTGATGAGGGCGTGTCCGGGAAAGCATGGGAAAATGGCGAGCCCATGATTGTGGATGATTATTCTGTTTGGCCAGGGAAAAGTAAAAACCTTGATTTCGATTTTATTACTTGTATGATCGGTGTCCCATTGACGTCCGGATCTAAAATTGAAGGCACCCTCGGATTAAGTCATCATGAGCCGGGAAAAATTATCAATCCGGACCTTATCATAATTCTGGAACAATTTGCAGAGCTGGCAACGATTGCCATTGATAATTCAAAATTGTTTAAAAGCATGGAGAAAGCGCTTGAAGAAAGGATAGAACTTGAAGATGAAAGAAAAAAAATGGAAACAAGGCTTCGCCAATCCCAGAAAATGGAAGCCATTGGAACATTAGCCGGGGGCATTGCCCATGATTTCAATAATATTTTATTCCCTATCCTGGGGTATTCTGAAATGATCATGCACGACCTGCCCGATAACAGTCCTGTTAAAAATCAATTACAGGCAATCCTTGACGGTGCATTGCGTGCAAAAGGCCTGGTTCAACAAATCCTGACATTCAGCAGGGAAACTGACCAGGACTGCAAGCCGTTAAAAATACAATTTATTATAAAAGAGGTTCTAACGCTTGCAAGGGCGTCCTTACCCTCCACCATAAAAATCATCAATGATATACCAAGGGACATTGGAATGGTTATGGCAGATCCGACCCAGATTCATCAAATCTTAATGAACCTGATTACCAATGCCTTGCATTCCATGGAAGAGGCCGGGGGAGAACTGCGAGTGACGATTGAGGAAATCGTTCAGAAAGAAGATACTTTCCCGGGTTTTGAGCTGATGCCGGGACAATATATCTGTTTGAAAATTACAGATACCGGAACAGGCATGGATCAGGAAACGCTCAAGCGGATATTTGAACCCTATTTTACGACAAAACCCAGAGGGAAAGGAACGGGTCTGGGACTTGCGGTCGTGCATGGAATTGCAAAAAATCTTCATGGGAAAATTATGGCACAAAGTACAGTCGGCAAAGGCACCTCGTTTTCTGTATATTTGCCGAAAATTATAAAAAATGAGGAAACGGATATGAAAACACTATCTATAACTCAGTTAAACGGGGATGAAAGAATTTTGCTCATAGATGATGAGCGACCGATTTTGAATATTGTCGGACAGGTGCTGTCTCGATTTGGGTATAAGGTTACCGCTCACAATATGAGCAAAGATGCGCTGAAATGTTTCAAAGAATCACCCTATGCGTTTGATCTTGTCATCACAGACATGACCATGCCGGAGCCTTCAGGAGATAAACTTGTAATAGAAATAAAAAAAGTGCGTCCTGAGCTCCCCGTGATTTTATGTACGGGGTTCAGTGAAAAAATAGCCAATGGCAGGGTCTCTGCCGTCAAACCGGATAAGATATTGATGAAGCCGGCAGGAAAAGATGAACTGTTGAAAAGCATCCGGTATTTGCTGGACAATTGAAAAAAATGTACGATATAAAACCAAAGGATACCTCAGTGCAAAAATTATCGATATTGATGCGGCATCGGATTTAAACCTGGATGGAACAGATAAAATTAAGAAGCAATAATGATGGGAAAAAGAAAGATGTTTTGTAATTATTCAGCAAAAAAAATGCATCACATGTCATTTTTTACTTGACAAGGGTTTTTGCGAAAAATTGTATTTTCCAAGTACATTTCAAGACCCTTCATAATTAAAGCCTCTTGCCCCTCTTATTGTCCCATTGGGTCGGGTTTGATTGGGGCTGAATGATCCACCACAGCCAAATTTTAAAAATACGTTAAAAACAAACGTCGATCGAAAAAATCGGCCTCAAAAACCTGTGTTATAATGTCTTCATTCAAAACGATGATTATTAAGGAAACGAATGAAGATAGAAGCAATAAATGTTGAACAGACAATTGAGAACACCAGGAGATTGCTTGCTGAAGATCCGAGTGTCTCCCCTGCCTTGAAAGGTTCCATTGAACTCTTGCTATTGCTGGTAACATTATTGCTGAACCGGTTAGGACTCAATAGCAGTAACAGCAGCAAACCGCCATCAACAGACCCGAACCGTGAGAAAAAAAAGAAGGCGCCCAGCCAAAAGAAACCAGGTGGACAAAAGGGCCATAATGGTACGACCCTGCAAAAATTTACTGACCCTGATGTTGTCGAGGATATACCCGTTGATAGAACAACCCTTCCTGAAGGTGTTTATACCGATGTTGGCTATGAATCCAGACAGATCGTTGATCTTGATATCTCACGGATTGTAACAGAATACCGGGCCCAGGTTCTTGAAGATGTTAACGGGAAGCGTTACACAGCAACTTTTCCTGAAGGTGTCAGCCGACCTGTTCAGTATGGAATCAATGTGAAGGTTCATTCTGTGTATATGTCTCAATACCAATTGGTGCCATATAATCGGGTTGAAGAAAACTTTCAAGATCAGGTGGAAATCCCAATAAGTGCCGGTTCAATTTACAACTTTAACAAAGATGCCTATGAAAGGCTGGAAGTCTTTGAAGCCGTCGTCAAATCAAAATTGATCGAATCCGGCCTTTGCCATGCAGATGAGACCGGCATTAATATTGATGGACTAAAACGTTGGCTTCATTGTGTCTCCAATAATCGGTGGACTTATTATTTGCCTCAAGAAAAAAGAGGTTTTGAAGCCATGGAGGCAATGGGTGTTTTGCCCTGGTTTAAGGGGGTACTTTGTCATGATCATTGGAAGCCGTACTTTAAAATTGATTGCCGGCATGCCTTGTGCAACGCTCATCATTTAAGAGAATTGGAAAGGGCCTGGGAACAGGACAAGCAAGAGTGGGCCAGGGATATCAGAAACCTCCTGCTACAAATAAACAAGGCCGTGGATGATGCCGGTGGCCAGCTTTCCGGCGCAGATTCCATGAAATACAGGCAACAATATCGGTATCTGCTGGAAAAAGCCGAAAAAGAATGCCCACCCCCGGATGAAAGCCAACGAAAAGGAAAACGGGGTAGATTGAAACGTTCAAAGTCAAGGAATCTTCTTGAGCGGCTGAAGGATTTTGAGAATGAAACCCTGCTTTTTATGGATGATGAAAAAGTCCCATTCAGCAATAATCAGGGAGAAAGGGATATTCGGATGACCAAGGTCCAGCAAAAGATATCAGGATGCTTTCGGTCCATGAAAGGTGCAGCCATGTTTTGCCGTATCCGCAGCTATCTTTCAACCTGTAGAAAAAATGGTGTGGGAGCAAGCGAGGCATTACGCCTCTTATTTGAAGGCAAACTGCCAGAATTTTTAAATGAGTAATTTTTTGATTGCAAAAGTGAGTTAAATTTCTTACCCAATTCTAAGCGACCACAAAAATAGATGCTGAATAATTACCTAGATGAAATCAACCTCAAAGCCCAGGCATTGACCCATTCAAAAATTAAAACGCTCAAGGGAAAACCCATTGAATTCATCTGGCCTGAGATTAATACGGAAAAAATATTACCGGATATTCGCAATGTTTTAAAAACCAATACACCGTTTGTTTCTCCAAATCTGTCCACCGGCACGGGGGATGACGATGACGCATTATTTTTCAAGTTGATCGCTTTTGCCCTGCCTGACAAGCGGCTGGCGGTTATTTATGAAGACCGCAATGTGACCGCATGCTAACGTTCACCCGAGGGGAAAATATTTATGGATTCTGATGCGTTAAAAAATAAGCTGAGATTGAAAGCTGAGGCCATGCTCGAAAAAAAATCAGCCATGTTTACGGCCCCGGACAAAAAAGAGGTTTATGATCTGATTGAGGATCTCCACGTTCATCAGATTGAACTTGAAATTCAGAATGAAGAGCTGATTGCTATCCAGGCCAGTCTTGAAGCCAGCCAGTTTCGATATGCCACCTTGTTTGAGAGCGCCCCCATAGGGTATGTTACCCTTGACCGAGTCGGCATTGTCAAGTCGTTTAACACCACTTTTTTAAACATGCTCCCCCCGAATTCCATTAAGCAATCCGGTCAGGCCTTTGCCGATTTGCTGGTCAAACCGGATGATGAGACCTTCCGGGCCCGGTTTAAGGCTTTTTTCAAGGCACCCGAAGGAAAACAAATCCAGGCGAGGCTGTCCATCGGCCATTCCCAGGCATCTTATGTACTGCTGGAGGCAAAAAAATATCCCAAAAAACCAGGACAAAAAAAAGAAACCGCTGAAGAACTTTTGCTGACCATTACAGATATCAACCATCTTGAACGTATCAAACAAGAATATCGGCTGGCATTCCTTGAGGCCGAGGCCCGAGAGCAGGAAATCGCTTCTCTTTTGAAAGCCGCACATGCCATTCTTGAGCAAACAGATTTTCAAACAATTTCCCGGAAAATTTTTGATATCTGTTCTGGGGTTATCGGTTCAACATCCGGTTATATCGCCTTGTTATCGGAGGATGGACAGGAAAATGAGGTGCTTTTCCTGGAAGACGGCGGGCGGCCCTGTGCGGTTGACCCTGACTTGTCCATGCCCGTCCGGGGACTAGGAAAAGAGGCATATGAAACCCAAACCGTGGTGTTTGACAACAGTGTTATGGACTCCGACGGGAACGGGTTTTTGCCTGAGGGGCGTGTCCGGCCTGAAAATGTCCTGTTTGCTCCCTTGATCATCGATTCCAGGGCTGTCGGTGTCATGGGGATAGCCGATAAACCCTCCGACTTTACAGACAATGATGCAAGCATTGTTTTAGGATTTGTTGAACTGGCTGCCATTGCATTGAAAAATAACAGGCTGAGGGCTAAACGAGACAAGGCAGAACAAGAAAAGCAAACCCTGATCGATGAGCTCAAAGAAGCCCTTGCCAATGTGAAACAGCTCAGCGGATTGCTCCCCATTTGCTCACATTGTAAAAAGATCCGGGATGATAAAGGATATTGGAATCAAATTGAATCTTACATCGATGCGCATTCAGAAGCAAAATTCAGCCATGGTATCTGCCAGGAATGTGTAAAAATACATTATCCAGATCTGGATCTTTATGATGATTGATGGGAATTAAAAATTACCCCATAAGGGAATATTTGAGTTTCTTGGTTGATGATTTGTGGCCTTCTGTGACCGTTACCAGAAAACTCATGATATCATCTGAAAAAATCTCAGACACATCATAATACCCAAATTCATTTTCAAACGCTGCCAAGAAGCATTTGGAATTTACACCGGTGTTTTTTTTGAATTCCTTAATCGTAAACGGCAATGGGCTGACGGGGTCATTCAGTCTGGTTAGCCCACAACAAAACATGAAAGAAACCAATTGTTTCGGTAAGTTCTTTCATATAAAAAAGCTTAGAATTAAACAATAATTTTGTAATCCTCAATTTTTTAATGTAACGTTCATTAAGATAGATTTTTTGCAGATACAATTTGAATTATTGAATGCTGGTGGCATCATCAATAATACCTGATTTTATCGGTATTTACTTGTTGAACCCCACACGGGCCAGATTATTGAGGCCAATCAAGCTGCTGTTCAATATTACGGATATGTAAGCAGCAAGGTGGAGGAACTTAACGAATACAAACCCGAGGACGTTCTCAAGGACGCATCGCTATTATTCAAGCGCGTTCATCCTGAGGATGTGGACGAATGGCAAAAACTTACCAATAAATCACTAAGGGAATTAGCTACCTTCGACCATACGCTGAGAATAGCGAAGAAATCGGGTAAAATCCGTTGGCACCGAGTGGTTTCAAGGCCCCAGAAAATGGACGATGGCAGCGTCCTTTTCGATGGAATCGAAATAGATGTCACCGAACATAAACTGTCAGAGGAGGCCTTGTGGGAAAGTGAAAATCAGATCAGCAGTATTTTCAGGAGTGCACCCATCGGTATTGGGTCGGTTGTCAACAGGGTGCTGATTAAAGTTAACATTCACCTGTGCGAGATGACAGGATATGATGAAACAGGACTGATCGGGCAGAATGCCCGGATGCTGTATTCCAGTGATGAAGATTTTGAATTTGTGGGCCGGGAAAAATATGCCCAGATAGTTGACCGCAGCCTCACCCTCAGAAGCCGTGGAAAAGGCTAAAAACCATTCCAGCACCATTGATCTGCTTATGACCGATGTGGTCATGCCGAAGATGAACGGCAGAGATCTGACTACAAAAGTGATAACGCTCCATCCTGATATCAGGCTTTTGTTCATGTCCGGGTATACAGCGGACGTTATTGCCCATCAGGGAGTGTTGGATGAAGGGGTGGCATTTATCCAGAAGCCGTTTCCCATGGCGGACATGATGGTTAAAGTTCGAGAGGTGTTGGATCAGGTCAAATGCCCAGATTAAAGGTCTGTGAGGCGTTTATATTCTCCCAATATATTCAATTTTTTCAAAAATGCTCTTCCTGGTTTAGTAAAATGTATACGTTATTTGCCGCCTTCATCAATGGCATAGTTTGTAATCTTTGATTTTCTCAATTTTAGTTCTACGATTGTTCTATATTTGA
This sequence comes from uncultured Desulfobacula sp., assembly GCA_963674905.2. Classification (GTDB taxonomy): domain Bacteria; phylum Desulfobacterota; class Desulfobacteria; order Desulfobacterales; family Desulfobacteraceae; genus Desulfobacula. Next base: position 533,038 of record CAXXXR010000002.1, read on the forward strand.
CATTGTTTTCCATAAGACTCATCATTTCTCTGTCAATATTAACAGAATCAAGGTGATAAATATCAACGTCTTCAATATTTTCCCCGTCCATTAAAAACGATTTTTCATCATCGGGCGACAAATGTTTAGAATGGGTCTTATCCAAATAGTCAGGCTCTTTTTCACCCATGGCCCGTTTGAGTGTTTTGTTAAAATCAAGGTCCATTGGCTTGTGGCCAATGGTATCCATATTTGCAATATTGCCTGCAATCAGGTTGTGGCGCTTTGCCGAAACATCAAGCGCTTTTCCGATCAGCTGGGATGTATATCCAAAGATTCTTGAATCCGCCATGACTCTTCTCCATAAGCGTTGAAATCAAAAAAAAGAAAATCTACCCGGTCCCGTACCCCTTATCCCAATAAATTAGCAAATTCTATACCGAAGTTAATAATCAGCACACTTTCATTTTTTTTATAACAATCGTAACATGCTGCAAAAAAAGAAATTTAAAACGATAAGTTACCGTCCCCGCAGTTGGATGAGGCCCAGGCGATGGAGTATAATCGCTGGTAAAACAGCCCTATACTTTCACCTAAAAAATAAAGGGCCGCAATTGGACTACTCTTTTTTACGTCATGTTTTTGACATGCTGTCCGGCTTGATCCCGGGTTTGTTTTCTGGAAATTCTTTTTCCCGGTGCAGTCTCTGGTGGCGAACGGCTTTGGCAAGGAAATGGGCGCTTAGCGATAGCATGCAGATCAAGAACCCTGTGTATTTCTTTTTCCAGTAGTGCCTTTTTTATTGAGTTTGCGCCTGATTATGGATACCACCATTGTTGGGTTTCACTATACTTCATTATCCTGAAATCATTGCTTTAATTTGTTGGTTTGTGTAATGTGCAAGTAATATGAACGTCTCAATGAATTAAGGTTCCGGGCATGATTGAATGGAATGAACAGAAGGATATTATTATTATCGGCAGTGGTCTGGCAGGACTTTGTGCAGCCATAGAAGCGAGCCAAGCTGGTGCTTCCGTTATTGTATTTGAAAAGATGAAGGTTACAGGAGGCAACACACGCATCGCCGATGGTGGAGTGGCAGCGCCTAATAATTACCTGCAAGAAAAGTTTGGCATAAAGGATTCTCCGGAACTTTTTTATGAAGATATGATTAAGGCTGGATTGGGCCTCAATCATCCGAAATTGGTAAAAATATTGGCAGAGAGGGCGACCGATGCAATCGGTTGGACACGGGAAACTCTGGGGATAAAGTATCAGGATCGATTGGATCGTTCCGGTGGACATTCTGTTGCTCGATGTCTCACAACACAGACCCACTCTGGAGCGGATTTCATCAAGGCACAAAACCGACTGTTAAAACAAAAAGGGATTGAAATACGAACCCGTAGCTTATTGACACGTTTGCTAACGGACAACCAAGGTATGGTGAAAGGTGTACAGATACGATCCAACTATAAATTTCCTGACGAAAATAGTGGTATTGTAAGGCACATTTATGCCAAACGGGCTGTCATTTTGGCGACTGGCGGTTTTGGCAATGATATTCGGTTCCGCATGATTCAGAATCCTGGCCTGGATGTGTCTGTAAGTTCAACCAACCACCGAGGCGCAACGTCAGAGGGGTTGGTTGCTGCTTTGGAGTTAAATGCCGCCCCTGTTCATCTCTCATGGATACAGATGGGCCCATGGGGCTGCGCCGATGAAAAAAGTTACGGCCGGGGGGCCAGTTTCGCCTCTTATAGTGTGTACCAGAACGGTATTTTGGTGGACCCAGTAACCGGTCAACGTATTGTCAACGAATGGGCAGATCGGAGACTCCGTTGTGAGGCCATTTTTAAGACCGGCCACACCTGTGTAGGGATAGTTGACGCCGATGGTGCAAACGGAGATGATACAAACCTGCAACACTGTTTAAAACGTGGATTTGTGAAGCCTTTTGCAACATTGACAGCGCTTGCTTCGGAGTTTGAAATGCCGGCCAACCAATTGGAGATGACGGTAAAAAATTATAACCAGAGTGTTATGGAGGGTGGACAGGACCCGTTCGGCAAACTGCTTGCTCATGGTGTAAAGCCGCTAATCAAGCCTCCCTTTTACGCAATCCGCTTGTGGCCGAAGGTGCATTACACTTCCGGAGGCGTAGGAATTAATTCAAAGACGCAGGTGATTGATCTTAATTGCCGACCTATTCCCGGTCTGTTTGCAGCAGGAGAGGTGTGCGGCGGCATTCATGGTGCAAGCCGTTTGGGCAGTTGTGCGCTTACAGAATGCATTGTGTTTGGGCGTATTGCAGGACAACAGGCCGTCGCTATAAATCCAAGACATCCAGATTAATCAAAAGACGCTATCACTTTATAGTAATATCGGAAAACAAGAGATAAGGAGAAGAAGACCCCACAATCTGTATAGAAAAAGCTCTATTATTCTGAAAAACCCCATGAGAACGGGCGTTTCTATTGTTGGGGATTGGAATCAAACCAATCCCCTTCGATTTTACCGATAAATATTTTCAATCCAATAGATGGCTTCATTGTCACTGACTTTTCCAAGATATCTCTGGGTCGTTGCTAAATTTGAATGCCTGAGAATAATTTTTGATACGATTTCAATTGGAACCCCTGACCTGATCGCATACGTTGCCGCATGTCTTCTCAAATCATGGGGTTTTACATCAATCCCGATTTTCATCCCGGCATTTTTAACGATCTTTCGGGACCGAGTATATCCAAGTGGAAAAACTCTATCCTCATCCTTGATATTCTGAACGGCAATATATTCACGCAACCGGTCTGCTAACTTTTTCAGGATAAATACAATTTCTGATTGGCGGCCACTTTTGGGATCAACCAGAAACAGTTTTCGATCATTCTCATTGTTTACCCGAAGTTTCAAGACCTCACCAATCCGCATTCCACCCCTTGCCATCAGTTCAAGCATCAGCCTGTTCCTGCGATTGGTAGTTTTGAAAACCATTTCATCGATTACATCTTTATCAAGAATTGTCCATGGCTGATTTTTTGTTGCTTTGAATGTTTTATTCAGTATGATAGAGTCGCAAGGGTTTTGCAGATTTTGATCTATTGATGAGTTTTTGATGAAATTGAAAAAAGTTTTAAGAAGGGAATATTTGAGTTTCTTGGTTGATGATTTGTGGCCTTCTGTGACCGTTATTCTTATCGGGTGGGGTTGGAATCAGGGCCGGATAATCTCGCGCAGACGATGAACATGGACAAAAACATATAGCTGTTTTACCTCCTGATCTGGACATTCATTCAAAATGTTTGACGGTTTTTAACCCTTTTGAAAGGAATCAGATTTATGAACGGTAAAACTCAAAGCCCGGCAGACCCATGGGCGTTATTTCGCTTCTCGGTTATCGGTGGGTTATTGGCACGCCCCCGGCAAAGGGAAATCTGCGAAAAGAACTGACGATACTTGCCAGGCAGCTTTACACCCATCCTGTGACAAACAAACTGACCTGTTTTCATTTTTCTACAATTGAAGCCTGGTATTACAGAGCAAAAAACTCTGGGGACCCCATTATGGCATTGGGTCGTAAGGTCCGTTCAGACGATGGATTCAAAATCAGTAAAGGCGTTCTACGACGAATAATAAAAAATGCTGGATACAAATATAAGAAAGCAAGAAAGGTATTAACAAGTAATGACCCTAACTATAAAGAAAAGCTTGATAAAATAAAGAGAATTTTGTCTAATTTAGGACCTAATGAAAAATTTTTTTCTATAGATGAATATGGCCCGTTTGCAATCAAGATGCAGGGTGGTAAATCACTGATCCCTGCCGGAACGATAAAAACAATCCCACAATGGCAAAAAAGCAAAGGTAGCCTAATCATTACTGCAGCCCTTGAATTATCCACAAATCAAATAGTCCATTTTTACTCAAAAAATAAAAATACCGATGAAATGATTAAACTGCTGGATATATTAATTGATAATTATTCCAATCAAGAATGTATCTATTTATCATGGGATGCGGCATCTTGGCACGCTTCAAAAAAATTGTACGAAAGAGTCGACGAGCTAAATTCAAATGAATTTAAAATAGCGAGACAATCGCCTATGATAAAATTGGCTCCATTACCAACCTGCGCCCAGTTTTTAAATGTTATTGAATCTGTTTTTAGCGGTATGGCAAGAGCAATTATTCATAATAGTGACTACAAATCCGTAAAAGAATGCCAATGTGCAATTGATAAATATTTTGCTGAAAGAAATGAAAATTTTAGACAGCACCCGAAACAGGCTGGTAATAAAATTTGGGGCAAAGAAATAGTGACGCCAGCTTTTGATGAAAGTAAGAACTGCAAAGATCCAATGTATTGATAATAGTTATTTAACTAAATTCTTAAACCGCAATATTCATGAAAACCTTTCATGTTAACTGATGAATGCTTATAATCATCATAAAATGTATTGACGTTTAACGTAACACGTCATATTATGTTAGCATGATTAAATCTTTTAAAAATAAAGATACGGAAAAGCTTTTTAACGACTTGGATGTAAAAAAAATCAGGAGTATATCCAGAGCCGCCAGAATAAAGCTTGAAGTGTTGAATGCAGCCGTTTCTTTAAACAGTTTAAGGGTGCTACCAGGGAATAGACTTGAACGATTAAAAGGTAATAGAAAAAATCAACACAGCATTAGAATCAATGACCAGTGGCGCATTTGTTTCATCTGGAAGGAAGAAAATGCCTATGATGTTGAAATTGTTGATTACCATAAGGGGTAAAATTATGGAAAAAAAATTATCTCCAATAACACCAGGCGATGTGCTCATAGAAGAATTTCTACGACCAATGGGTATTAGTCAGAGCCAATTGGCAAAAGATATCAACGTTCCGCCAAACAGGATAAGTCAAATTATTCATGGCAAAAGGGAAATTTCTGCGGACACAGCACTAAGGTTAGGCAAATATTTTGGTATTGAACCAGAATTTTGGTTAAATTTACAGCTCCGTTATAACATGAAAATAACTATAAGTAAGATGGGGGGAAAAATTGAAAAGGAGGTAAAAGTCCATTTTTCAAATACACACGGTCAAAATTTTTCTCCTGCATAGTATTGCAATCTGCGGCCTTGCGACACAACTTATGACACACCTCAATTTACTTTTGAGCAATGAATTCAGACACATGGAGAACATTCAAATTTGTGACTAAATCATGGGATATAAAATTCCAAAAAAAGTACTAACGGACGTGCCACAAATTTTTTTGGTTGATTTCCGGTGCTTTTTTAGAAAAAGAGAACCCCACAATGTGTCTATAATCAAACGCTCGACACCCTTTGTTCATGGTGATAACTGGAGAATTAATTGATCGCCCAAATTAGATAAAGAGAATCCAAAAAAGAACCCCTTCTTATTGACCCCAAAGCATTATTTTTCTACACTTGGTTGATAATAAAATGATGTTTTCACACAATTTGAATTTTAATAAGGGAATAACTATAGATGATATCTGATTCAGTACTGTTTGCTTTTGGGTTAACTATTTTTGCAGGTCTGGCAACTGGTGTTGGCAGCGCTATGGCATTTTTTGCAAAAAAAACAAATACAAAATTTCTGTCTATTGCCCTGGGATTTTCTGCAGGCGTAATGATCTATGTTTCCTTTATTGAAATCTTTGTGAAAGCAAGGACAGCATTAGAGGCTGCACTGGGATCAACAATAGGATACTGGTGGACAACCCTTGCTTTCTTCGGCGGTGTATTTCTAATTGCTGCCATAGACAAACTGGTTCCATCTTTCGAAAATCCCCATGAGGTAAGAAGAGTGGAAGATATGGACGAAGAGGCTGGTAAAAAAAAAGCCCTGCTGAGAATGGGAATGTTCTCTGCCCTTGCCATTGCAATTCATAACTTTCCTGAAGGTTTAGCCACCTTTACCAGTGCACTTGCCGACCCGACATTGGGTATTAGCATCGCAGTTGCCATAGCTATACATAATATTCCTGAAGGTATTGCCGTTTCAGTACCCCTGTACTATGCCACAGGCAGCAAGAAAAAAGCCTTTTTCTACTCTTTTGCATCCGGTTTGTCCGAACCTGTCGGTGCACTGGTCGGATATGGTCTGTTTTATAAATATTTTAATGATATTACTTTTGGACTTCTTTTTGCCGGTGTGGCAGGCATTATGGTCTTTATTTCTATTGACGAATTGTTGCCCACTGCCGAAAAATACGGGGAACACCATTTGGCAATATATGGCCTTATCGCCGGAATGCTTGTCATGGCATTTAGCCTTTTACTTTTCGCTTAAACCAAATAACACTGAAAGAAATATTCCAGCCTGTTTACAAAGAACTCAACAACCATCAAATGACAGAAGATCGGTCCATAATGATGAGAGCAGTTGGAAGGTATTTATGACCGTCGAAGGCAAGATTAACTATAGCTGGTAGTTATGGATCATCGTTTCTGTATCAGAACAGAGAAAACAATCTAAATTTCAACCCAAAAAGTGAACCGGATTTCACCAGTGATTTTGGTGTTATCCAAAATTCGATAGTGAGCTTTTTGTATTTCCCCTTTTGGATTTTTTTTAAAACATCTGGAGTTACAGGGAGAGTCTGAGGTACTCACTCATCTTAACCCTACAACGATACTTATAATATAAAATATTTGACTTGCTTAGTTTTTTCTGTCATATTCTGAATAAAAAATATTCAGAAAGGAGACAAGCAATGCTACCAAGTTGTCGTAAAAATGAAAATCTATATGATATCCCGCAGTTTGACTTAACCTCTCAAGACATAGAAAGTTTCAGTGATGAACTTGACGGATTCCACTCAAATTTTTATGATTGTTTTAAAAGAAGTGAGTCCAGGGATCACTTCTTAAAATATATGAGCGGACAATTCAGCGAGCTTGAAAGGAAATCCATCGAACCAATTGCTCTGAATATAAAAGGTGGCAATGTTAGGTCAATGCAGCGCTTTGTTAGTGATGCTCCATGGGATGATGATAAAATCATGTCTAAGTATCGCAATATGGTTGCATCTGATTTTGGGAGTCCAGATGGTGCTTTGATTTTCGATGAGTCCGGATTTGCCAAAAAAGGGAAAGAGTCTATTGGGGTCGGAAAACAGTATTGCGGAACCATCGGTAAAGTTGACAACTGCCAGGTTGGTGTATTTGCGGCATACGCCTCAGAAGTAGGATATTCACTTGTAGACAAGCGTTTGTTCATCCCTGAAAAATGGTTTGAAGATGAGTATAAGGAACGTAGGGAAAAATGCAGGCTCCCTGCTGACACAATGTTTCGAACAAAACCTCAATTAGCAGCGGAGATGTTAAATAGCCTGACAGAAGAAAAAATTCTTCCATTCAAATATATTTTAGGCGATTCCATTTACGGCATCAGTCCTGATTTTATTGAGGCTGCCGACTCTTTGGTAGATACTACTTATTTTGTATCGGTTCCAAGCAATACTTTCTGCTGGTTAAAATCACCAATGACCGTGAAAAAACATTACAAATATAAAGGTGAGGCAAGAACTAAAACAGTTCTTGCTGATACCGAAAAAAAGCCCATCTTATTGTCGACACTGGCAAAAAATACTAATTCTTTCTTTTGGTACCGGCGTAAAGTTTCTGAAGGCACCAAGGGCCCAATTGTTTATGAGTTTACTCGGCGTAGAGTAAGGATTTCCGCTGACGGGCTACCTCAAAAAGAAGTTTGGGTCATCATTCGAAGGAGTATCGGCAAAAAACCTGAATATAGTTTTTTTATCAGCAATGCCTCCACCAGTGCACGATTACCTCTATTTGTCTGGTTAAGTGGGATTCGGTGGGCCATAGAACAGTGTTTTGAAGAAACAAAATCGGAGTTGGGTATGGATCAGTACGAGGTGAGGAAATTTCCGGGTTGGCATCACCATATTATAACATGCATACTCGGACATTTCTTCCTCTGGCACCTGAAAATCAGGCTGGGGAAAAAAAGTGCCTTCCATTACGCTATCTCTTCTTAGATTCCTGTTTAAAGCTCTTTTGCCAACAAGAAAAAATGAGTTACAGGTCTTGATTAATCAAACAATTTGGATCCAAAATCGGAATCATGCGTCATATCTTTCACACAGGAAACGAAAAATTATGGAAACTGGAATTATGTAAGTAACGTTGTAGGGTTAAAAGTGGAAATAAATTATGGATAGTCCACGCTATCAAAAAAAAAATCAGGCTGGAAAAATCAAATTTTTCATCCAAGAATTAGATGCGTTGATCATCGACAGCTTTTTATTTCTTAAATTCTAATCAGCAACCTTTTTTATGGTTTCGGTGAGAAAACAGGATACCCCCAGAGCTATTAGAGCAAAAATAAAATATAGCAAAAAGGCTTTAGAATACGCCTCGGCTGAGTATCCTGTTATGGTTTTTTCCTGGGCCTCCAAAATAAGCCCCAAAATCGGTGGAGTCACAGCACCACCCAAGAATGGGAACAGGTTCACAAGACCGACCGAGGTCCCGGCGATCTCCACCGGGAACATCTCCTTAGCCGAAGTGAATGCCACTACAACTATGGCACTGTTGAACATCCCAAGAAGAAAGCATAGCAGATAAAGAACCGGTTTGTTCATTGCTCCAGGGAAAAAGGATAGAGGTATGGTGAGGCAAAATGTAATGATCGAGGATAGAATGATGACTTTCTTTCGGGATCGAAATACCTTGTCCGACAGCCAGCTAACAAAGGGACCACCCACTATCATGGCCAAAGCCAGCATGCCTAATATGTTACCGGCTTCTGCTTTACTGAAACCATAGACATGCATCAGATAGGGGCCACCCCACAGTCCCCCGAAACTGAAAAATATGCAAAACGAAAAAAAAGACCAGGTTGCCAGCAACCAGAAAGGCCTTGAGTTAAGTACTATTTTTACACCTTGAGCCAGCCCGATTACTTTGGTCTTTCCTTGATTGCCCTCAGCCGGTTTGTTAACCACTGGAAATCCCATGTCCTGAGGCGTGTTTCTCACCAGAAACCATATAGCAACCGCTAAAACTATTGTGATTGCTCCGATCACTACAAAGCTACCCCGCCAACCTATAATGTCACTTAGCCAAGCGAGAGGCCGAGCAGCAGTATATGCTCCCAATCCTCCCACAGCCATTAGTACACCAGTCATCCTGGCGAACTCCTCTGTTTTAAACCAACTGGTAATCACTTTCATGGTAGGAACAAAAAGCATTGCCACGCCAAATCCTACCAATATCCGGGCCAGAATTGCCAAAGCCAATGATTCGACTACGCCCAGAAGAATAGAGGAGAAACCGGCCAGGGCAAAAAAGACGGTGATGGTTTTGCGCGGTCCCCAGGAATCAGAAAGCAGGCCCGAAGGAATTTGCATCAGGGCATAAGGATAAAAATATGCGGCTGCTAAAAAGCCCAATAGAGCGCCGTTGGTGTTCAGGTCTGCTTGCATGTCCAAGGCCACCACGGCCGGACAGAGCCGGTGAAAATAAACCAACAAATAGCCAAAAGCCAGCAGACAGAATACAACCCAACGATATCCAGTAGTCTTCGCAGAGATTTTTTCTTGAATCATGAGCCACCTCTTAATACCTGTCAGATGCATAATCCGGTCAAATTACAGTCAATAAATTTTTAGTGTCAAATTTTATTTTGAATATGTCATACACAACGTATAAAATTAAACAAAAAAAAGAAACTATAAAAAGATCGGAAATGACGGCAAAAACAGGCAAATCATCTCTGCCACTGAGCCTATAATCAATTATTGAAAAATAAAAAAACCGGTCAGCAGAAAATCAGACTGGGCCACCCGGGCTTTAAGGGTGTTAGGCGTACAAATTATTCGGGAAGCGGGCAGGACAGCATCTGGTCTCTGACTACCTCAAACAAATCACCGAATCTAAGAACACCGGTGACCGTGTCACCGCTTTTCACGATCAGGGGCTGGTGAACACCCATGACATATTCATGCAGAGCTTTTTCCAGAGAATCCTCCTCTTGGAGGTATTCAAATTCGTCAGGCACGTACATAATATCGGAAACCTTGACGTTGGCACCCCGCTCGCAAAGGCTCTGCATGGGCTCCCGCCAGAGTTTGAAATCCCGGACAGCATTAATCACATAGTCCTTGGTCAGTGTCCCGTCTTCGTAGTTCTTGAGCTTTTTATAGTTGGGCTCAAGCGTTCTGAAGACATCAAGCATGGTAATTTTCCCTTTGAAATTGCCATTGTCATCAACGACAATGGCATCTCTGTGGGCGTGACGGTTGGCTGATCTATTTTTTTCTAGAAGCTGGAATACATCATAAACAGTATTGGTTTCCTTGATAGTCACATAGTCAGATAATGAAATCATAACCGTTTTTACTAGAATATCTTTCATAGCGTTCTCCTCAAAAGATTATTAATCGCCATAACTATTAAGATGATTCAAGTTAAACTATATGATACAAATATGGGAAATCAAGCTTTATAGACACTTTAATCCTGTTACAGTACGATCAAAAAGGCTTTCCATGCTGATGATCAAAATAATTATGCAGACGAATGATATCTTTGAGCCAAATGATTAATGCTATAGTGTTTAATCATGCTATAAAACCGAATTATAATCCCAACAAGGTCACCGATTATAGCCTTTCCAAATATGCACCCGATATTTTTTTGAAAATCAGATCCTATGTTGAAAAATATGCTCTTTGCATTTTTTAATCTGCTGAATTGAAAACAGATAGTATAGCCTCCAATTTAGTGGGGCGAGATCACATTTACCAAACAACGAATCCCACCTTTGAGATTACTAATTTGAAGGTAAGTTGATATGGTATCTTTCAAAAGCTTCTTTTTTGATCTGCTCAAGGTCAATCTTTAGATCATCAACTGGCGATATGATATTAAGAGAATAGCGCTGTAGCCGTTTCCCCAATTTTGTCGGGGAATAGACTCGCAGAATTCCGGCTATCTGCATATCTCCGTAATCTGCAAGGACATCCTCCTGACCGATGGATTGATCCTTTCGTTTCAGTTCCCGTAACAGGGTCGTGTTAATCTGCTCAAATGAAATTGTGGCAAATTCGCCAAATTTGCCAAAACCTATAAGTCTTGTAAGGCCGGTAAAATTGTTTTCTTTGTAACGGGTATCATGGCAGACGACCAGACAGGGTTGGTATAATATCTTACCAGACTGAGACTTGACCGGATCTTGTGCAAGATCAATTTGTTTTGCAAATGCTTCAGTTTGGGTCTGGGTAAGGCTCAACTGAGTGCCACAATATGAAAAAAACATAGGCGGATCAATGAGGCCGACTGCAGCGCAGGTACTTATCCGGGTCCTGGCTCCGTATGGCTGGAGCATATAGGTAGGACAGTGGCTTCGGATAATGTCACTGGCCATGACCTGGAAGTATTTTTGTGAGATGATCCTTTTTTTTCTTCGAAATGCTGCTTTTTTAAACATGAAAATCCGCCTGGCCGCCTTTGAAAAAAATCCGCTGTCCAAGTTAATACCGGTTGCAATACCGTCTGAAAACAACAGGGTATTGTTTGAAAAAGAATTCGGGCATTGTGAAATGTCCATGATTTCTTCTGATGATATTATGAACTTTCTGGTAACGGTCACGGAAGGCTATAAAGCTTCAACCAAAAAACTCAAATATTCACTTCTTAAAACTTTTTTCAATTTCATCAAAAACTCAATTGATCAAAGTGTCTCTAATCCGTGTGACTCTCCCATACTTAAAAAGACATTTAAAGCAGCTAAAGGTCAACCATGGACAATTCTTGATAAAGATGTGGTTGATGAAATAATTTTCAAAACAGGCAATCGCAGAAATAGGCTGATGCTTGAACTAATGGCAAGAGGGGGTATGAGAATTGGTGAGGTCTTGAAATTGAGAGCAAATAATGTGAACGATCGAAAATTATTTTTGCTTGATCCAAAAAGTGGTCGCCAAACTGAAATAGTTTTCATCCCCAAAAAAGTGGCAGACCGCTTGCGTGAATATATTGCTGCGGAAGGCATCGAGGAGGATAATAGAGTTTTTCCATTGGGATACACACGAGCCCGGGAGATTGTGAAAAATGCTGGAAACAAAATTGGTGTTTTTGTAAAACCCCATGATCTCCGACGACACGCAGCAACCTATGCAAGTAGATCCGGTGTGCCTATTGAAATAGTTTCAAAAACCATTTTACGCCATTCAAGTTTATCGACCACACAAAGGTATCTCGGAAAAGTCAGTGACAATGAAGCCATCTATTGGATTGAAAATATTTACCGATAAAAAAATTTTTTTTTTGGGGGGGGGGGGGGGGGGGGGGGGGGGGGGAATGGTTTCATTGATCCCCCTTACAACTATTTTCCACCGATTGTTTGAAATGCCAGTACGCGCCCCAAGGAGGTAGTAAAATAGGACCTTTTCATAGACATATCTGTCGCTCTGCTATTCCTCATAAATGTCATAATCAGGATAATATTTTTTTGCACATTCCTTGCAAACACTGTGACTAAATTCTGCATCAGAGTGCTTTTGAATATAGTTTTCGAGCTGATTCCAATATCCCTGGTCATCTCGAATTTTTTTGCAGTGCATACAAATCGGTAGCATCCCCCTGAGAGTTTTCACTTCTGATAGAGCCGCTTTAAGTTCTTCGTTTTTTTCAATTAATGACAAGTGCGCCTCTATGAGCTCTTTAAATTCATTGAGAACGCTCTCATAGGTACTTCCAAACTCATTTTCCTTATTATCAATGGCACAGATCGTTCCAAACATATGACCACTTGACCAGCAAATGGGATATCCGAGATACGCGACCATGCCGTAATCAATTTCCGGTGCATTTTTCCAGGAAAGATCTTTAGGTGCAAAAGACACCTGCAGTTTCTGGTTATTTGTGACGACTGACTCACAATAATGTTTTGCCATCAAAACCTTATCTCCTTCCTTATAAGGGTTTTCCGGAGATTGAGCTGATTTCATAATTTGTATTTCCGGGGGATTCACCCGTGTTATAATTGCTGAAGGAACGACCAATATGTCCGCCATTATGTCAACGATACTTTGCCATTTTCCCAATATATCTTCTGGAATTTTAGCTCTTTTAATTAGGATTTCAGTCATTTTTCACCTCAATATTTCAAGCTGTTAAAGATTGCTTGTTTCTTTAAAATCATCTTTTGGATTATATGTAAAAATTATCAAAGACAAACCCCTCTTATTTCTCATCCAATACTTTTCGAATCATTTGAGCCATATCAGATTTGACTATCGGCTTCATCAAAAAACCATTTACCCCGATCTCTTCTGCCTTTTCTTTATTGATTCGTTCACTGAAACCGGTACAAAGAATAATGGGCATATTTGGCCTGATCTGTTTTACTTCACAAGCAAGCTGATCTCCCGTCATATTAGGCATGGACATATCTGAAATCACCATGTCAAATCTATCCGGGTTTTCTTTAAATGCTTCTAAAGCCTCTATACTGCTTAATTGAGCAGTGACCGTATAACCAAGCCGCTCGAGCATCAACTGAACAAGTCGGGTTATGGGAAGTTCATCATCTACCAGAAGAATGTGTTCATCACCGGTCTGTATTTCTGATTTTAAAATTCTCAATTCAATATCAGCAGTTTTTTTCATCAGTGGCATGTAAATATTGAATGTTGTACCTGAACCCAGTTCACTATAGACTTGTATATCACCACCAAATTCTTTGACAATTCCATAGACAACAGCCAGCCCCAGGCCGGTTCCCTTACCTTTTTCTTTGGTCGTAAAATAAGGTTCAAATATTTTATTTTTAATCTCTTCTGACATGCCGTGGCCGGTATCGGTTATGGATAAAAGCGCGTATTTGCCTGCACTAAAGGGCTTATTTTGTGGCTTTCCTTGAGGTATTGAAATTTCTTTCAGCTGAACGGTAATGCTTCCACCTCCAGCTTCAACCGCATGAAAGGCGTTGGTCATTATGTTCATTGCCACCTGATGAATCTGAGTTGAATCAGCCATTACTTTACCACAATCGGGTTGAATGTCTTGATGAATTTCGATGTAGGTTGGAATGCTGGCCCTGGATAGTTTTGTTACTTCTTTCAGGATTGTCTGAATACGGATTGGCATTACCTTGTGTTCTGACTGGCGACTGAATGCAAGGATCTGTTTGACAAGATCACTCCCCCGCTTACCAGCTCTTAATATTTCCTCTGTATTTTCATATTCTGGCGTTCCTTCAGGCAAATCCTCCAGAAGCAACTCAGACATCCCGACAATGGGGAATAATATATTATTGAAATCGTGGGCTATGCCGCCAGCAAGGTTGCCGATGGACTCCAGCCTTTGAGACTGCGCCAAGCGCTTTTCCATTTCCAGATCCTTGGTGATGTCCAACATGGTTCCGATTGCGGCCGGTCTTCCCTGATACGTCAAGGAAGACCCATGGATGGATAAATGGATGACTTCTCCGCTTTTTTTAACGCCTCTGAACGTGTATTGGACGGTGTCTATTTCACCGTCAACCCGCCTTCGGACTTGTTCCTGAACCAAAGCCAGATCCTCTGTGTGAACAAGCTGACGGAAACTCATGTCGTCCATGCATTCATCGACGGTGTAGCCAAAAATGTCGGCAAATTTTGGATTCACATATTTGAAAAAGTCATCCTGAATGATATAGAATCCGACAAAGGATTGTTCGGTGAAGTTACGAAATTTCTCTTCGGATTCTCGAAGTTCATTTTCAGCTGCCTTTCTTTCGGTAATGTCAAGCGAAACAGACAAAACACCCGGGACTTGCGAGGGACCAAAATCAATTGGTTTGAGAGTGTTGGAAAACCATGTGGTGCCTTTTTTTAAATGAACTAAAACTTCCTGGGAATACGGTTTCTTTGACGAATAAACTTCTTTGTATTGCCTAATTAGGCGCTCAGCTTGATTTTCGGGTAAAAATTGTCGGATGTTTTTTCCGGTTATATCATCCAATTTCCCATCGGACAGATTGCGGGCAGCGTTCCGATTGGCATAAAGGAAAACACCGTTCAGGTCAACTACGGAAAGTGTTTCAAGCATCGTTTCGGTAAGTTGCCGATATTTGATTTCGCTTTCTTTCAACTCCTTTTCATACCGCTGACGCTCGCTGACGTCGATGCCCAGGCAGGTTACATCCAAAATCTCTCCACTCGCACATTTTGTCAAAACATTAGACCATGCAATGGTTCTCAATTCACCATTTTTTGTCAGGATTTCGTTGTTATAGCCAGTAAACTCGGATGCGTCCTTTTTCCTGAATATCGTTCTGAAGACGTCTCGGATTTCCTGTCTGGTAGGTTCCGGAATAAACATATCAAACCAGTCCTGGCCGATCACCTCATGAATCGACCAACCAGTGAGGGATAAGAAATGTTCGTTAGCGAAGACAATTTCGGCCTTTGGATTCAACGAAATGCCGATTTGCGGAGTGTAGGTGAGAATATTACGCCATTTGCGCTCCGAATCGGCCAGAGCTTCCACGGTCTGTTTGAATTCGGTAATCTCTGAAAAAGAAATGACTACGGCATAGGGCATTTCGTCCACGCCAGAAAACATTGGATTGGTGTTGACTGAGATCCAGCGCAATTCTCCGGAAGGTTTGTATACGCCCATAATCTCGTTTCTACAGGGTTTGCCAGTCTTCAAAGTTATCATAAAGGGATGGTCTTTGCCCTCATATCGAGATCCGTCCTCACGAATCGTATGCCAGTCCTGACTTTCAGATTTTCGGTTTAGGACTTCTTTTGCAGATATCCCAAAAATATTTTCAGCACCTTTATTCCAACTAAGGATTTTACCTGAAGCGTCTTGCAAGATTATGCCTTCGGAGATGGTTTCGAAAATGCTCCTACAGCGTTTTTCGGAAACCCTCAATGCCTCTTCGATCTCTTTTCGATCCGTGATGTCGCGGGTGAACTCGGTTGTGCCTATTATTTTTCCTTCGACCTGGATGGGGCTATGAGATATTTCGTAACAATGTGTTTTTCCGCTAACCTTCCATTTAAATTCTTCTCGGCGCCTGACACCGCTATCGAGGACCAAGGCAAGCGACTCTTCCCAATATTTTTTTGCTTCCTCGGGCAGGTAGTCCATGGTCCGGATGCCGGGTGCAGCTTCGACATTGAAAAGTGTTTTAACGATTTGCTTAAATGGACGGTTGTAAACTATTGCACGCCCCTCGCGGTCACGGGAGATGATGATGTCGTCCGTGTTGTCTATCAATGACATCAAGTTTCCCCGTGATTCTTTCAGAGCTTGCTCAGCTTTTTTTCTCCGGGTAATGTCCAACCCGATACCGTCCCAAATGATGCTTCCATCATCTAACTTTCTGGGGATGGATGATGCAAGAATCCAGACAGTGCCACCATTTTTTTTTTGGAATCGATGTTCAACATGATATGGTGACAATGATGCTGCTGAATCCATGATTGCATTATGGACAATATCTGCGTCGGGCTGGGGGATCAAATCAAAAACCACATTTGCATCGACCATGATCTCTGAAGCGCTGATGCCAAAAAGTTCAACACAGTTTTCCCCAATATATTCAAATTCAAAATCCCCTTTAGGAGTAAGCAGGAACTGATAGGCAGTTCCGGGCAGATTGGAGACAAGATGCCGATATTTAATTTCACTTTCTCTCAATGAATCTTGAGATAAGGCATAGGTTAGGGCTACGGCAGCAAGATCCCCCAATATTTTCGCGTTGTGAACGTCCCCGTTGCTAAAACCGCCAGGCTTATTGGCTAGTCCAATAACACCAACTGTCTTACTTTCAATATTGAGAGGTGAAAAAAGAACATTTTCAAGTTTTACATGCCCCTCCGGCATATATTTCATCCAGGGACTTTTTGTAAAGTCGTTATCGTAAGCCACATCTTTTGTCTTGTATGCTACTTCACGCAACCCTCTAATTGGCATTGGAAGATTTGGATCGACATCGCATGGAAGTCCACCGGCATCCAAAAAAAGCACCTCGTTTTCTTCACCATTTTCAGAAAGAAGCGCGACATATCCTGATTTTGCGCCGGTAAGAAGTTTGCATTGATTAAAAATTTCCTTTGCGGCATCTTCGAATGTTTTGCATGTGGGAATGTACCGGAATGCCTCCATTAAAACAGAAAGCAACTCTTCCGGCGAACTTTGTAATCCCGCCGCCTTATAATGATCGACCTGTTGCTCTAATTCGGCAATCCGTTTTTCCAACTCGTCATAAGTGGGTTTTTCAGCCATAATTATACCTGGTTAAGGTGATAGAAGATGTTGCATAACTTGCATTATCCATAAGACATCAAAAGTTTAACGGTACAGATGGTATCATTAAGTTCTGATTCTTTTACCAAGGATACATAGTAAGATACCACCAGAACAATTTTTTTTGGATCTTTTCTAAGTTACAAAAAGGAACATAAAAAAGCAATAACCATGCTGAAATAGAAGAGCGTTTTATCGATTGTTGCCTTCATAAATCTAAATTTAGCTTGAGAAGTTACTGGCAACAAATCGATAAAATGTATGAACTGAAAGGTAATGTTTGCCGAACCGGCTATGGGGATTGTATAATTTTTCGTCGAAGAGCTTTCCTGTTTAGAAAAGTTAAAAACAAAAAATATGAACACAAGACATCATTATTTACATTCCAACAGGTTTATTCTCCCAGTGTTTTTTGCAAAAACTCTAATATGGGCGCAATGGTCCGATATCGCTTGAACAGCGATCTGATTTTAACCCTTGATTTTAATTTCAATCATGACGAATTTAATAGCTGATTGGGCAGTTCCTTAATGATCGTCATTTTTCCTTTCTTGCAATTGGGGCAGCATAAGAGATCGTGACCTGTCAGCCTCTTCATCATCTCAAGAACCGTTTCTTCTGATTTTTGCGGCACAATGGCATTGGGATCGATAAATTTACGGATAAGCTTGACCGCCTGCTTTTTATTTCTGTGTGATAAAAAGCCGAAGTATCGGATCTTCATAAAGTTCTCTGGCAACACATGGAGCAGAAACCTGCGGATAAATTCATGGGCAGAGATGGTCATTGTCTTGGTAGTATTGTTATCGGCCCGGTCCCTGTATTCAAAACATACCTGATCATTGTCAATAGATTTGATCCGGTTATTTGATATGGCCACCCTGTGGGTATAACGACCAAGATATTCAAGTACCTGTTCAGGCCCGGCAAAGGGACGCTTGGCATAGGTGTTCCATTTTACTTTAAAAAGGGATTGGACAAAGGTATTGAACTCTTGTTTGGAACTGTATTTTGCAATTTTACCTGGTAAAGACAGTTCATCGTCCAGATATGCTTTTTTTAAAAGTCCAAGATACCGTTTCTTAAATTCCTTTGACAAGGATTGAACCCGGAATAGAAATGATTTTTTGGAGGCTGTCCAGCGTTTTTTATCAAAAGAAAGAGCGCCACCAGCAACAAGGCAGTGAATATGAAAATGATCTGTTAGCTTTTGTGACCAGGTGTGAAGCACACATATAAATCCAAGTTGCCCTTGAACTTTCCATTGTGGATCACGGGCAAATGCCTGTAACGTCTGGCTTACTGCAACAAAAAGGCTGTTCAGCATAATTTTTGGATTGACCAGTATGATCGGGTTCAGTTCATGGGGTATGGTAAACACCATATGAAAATAATTACAGGGCAGCAAATCAGCTTTACGGTCGTTCAACCATCGTTCCTTCACCATTGTCTGGCATTTGGGACAGTGTCTGTCCCTGCATGAGTTATAGGCAATTCGTTCAAAATTGCAATGGTCACATTGTTCAATATGACCGCCAAGTTGGGCGGTACGGCAAATCTTAATCTTATGCATGACCTTGAGTTTTTTGTAAGGCAGATTCGTTTGTTTCTGATATTCCTTGCCATAAAGACGAAAAATATCTGCAACTTCATATTTATTTTTCATTTCTGCCCCTCCTGTTCCCCATACATGGTATCAAGAGGGCTTTTAAATTCTGTAGGCTTTTGTTGAATCAGGTGGAGGTAAATGATCGTGGTTTTTAAAGAAGAATGACCAAGGAGTTGTTTGATGGCATAAAGATCTGTTCCCTGGGCAAGAAGATGGGTTGCAAAGCTGTGCCTGAGGCTATGAAGGCTTTGACCTCTTTTTATGCCGGCTTTTTTTTTGCCTTTTTAAAAGCATCCCTGGCAGCAGTAAAACCAATGTGCTTTTCTTTATTAATCCCTGGAAAAATCCATTTGCCGGGTTTATATTTTTGCCAATAGATTCTGAGTTCATCAAGCAGATGTTTAGATAAAACAGTGTAACGATCCTTGCTGCCTTTTCCTTGTTCTATCCTGATCATCATTCTGGATGGATCGCTCTCTATATGCCTGGGTTTGAGCTTTACAACTTC
This sequence comes from uncultured Desulfobacula sp., assembly GCA_963674905.2. GTDB lineage: Bacteria > Desulfobacterota > Desulfobacteria > Desulfobacterales > Desulfobacteraceae > Desulfobacula. Next base: position 552,430 of record CAXXXR010000002.1, read on the forward strand.
TCCGGCCCTGAGACCGGCACTGTATACAGTTTTAAGCAACACACGGTGTTTAAGATTAGCGGCTGATTCAAAAAGTCTTTTCACCTCTTCAACACTCAAAACATTCGGAAGTTTTTTAACCCGTGGTCGTGGCGGTAATTTGAATTTCCTCTCATCCCACTTAAGGACGTTTTTGTAAAAACAAGCTAACCCGGATAAATGTGTATTGCAGGTACCCCAGGAAAGTTTACGTTTCTGAAGAAGATAAAGCAGGTACTCTTGAATTTCTTCCTGGCTGATCAGATCAGGCGATTTATTATAATATTTTGCAATCCTCGTCATTGTGTCCATATAAGTTTTGATCGTCCATGGTGAAAAACGATTTAAAATCATGTGGTCCATAAATTGAGTTCTAAGAGTTTTAGCCATTTTGATACCTCCTTGATTTAAATTAATAAGACCGGCAGAACGCCTCAGAAGGTATTGTAAATCTATTCTGTTGAAATGGGAAATTGAACTTTAGTATTTTTCGAATAGTAGGAGCTAAGGGGGGCGAGAGCCCATTGCAAAATTTATGACAGGCGTTTCATTTGCGCTTTTTGCAAATGACATGACTGACGGAAATCTTGCGGGCTTTCGCCCCCCGTTCTCCGGCAATCATGCCCAATACTTTGGCAAACCAATACTCCACAAACCTTTAAAATTTATATCACTTTAAAATATGCCGAAGCCACTTCCGCGAAGCGGTTCAGTTCAAAGCAAATATACATTGCCGCCCAACATTCATGCTTATTGTTGTAATCATTCCCGGCCGGGAAATACAAGATTAAACCTTTTCCCTACATGAATTGAATCGGAACTTTTCGACAGGGTCTGTCAGATAAAATCACGATTTATATATATTTATTTAAATAACGAGGATGGCAGGCTTATCGGTATAACTTTTCTAATTATTGATTCCCTTAATTTCAGTTCTACGATTGTTCTATATTGGGTTTGTTTTCCGGAGATTCTTTTTCCCGGTGCAGCCGCTGGTGGCGGGCAGCCTTGGCAAGGAAATGGGCACTTACGGGTGCGGTGATAAACAAGAACAACGTGATCAGGACTTCATGGAAGCTGATGCCGTTTCCCTGGAAACTAAAGTATACGGCTGAGGCAATTGCCATGCTGCCTACACCCAGTGTGGTGGCTTTGGTGGGACCGTGCAGGCGGTTAAAAAAATCGTTCATCCGGCACAGGCCAATGGAGCCGGTAAGAGCAAAAAAAGCCCCGATAATCAGAAAAAGCGAAACAATAAATTCAATAAAAACCATGGTCACTTCCTTTCTTACTCAAGGATATCACCGCGCATGAGGTATTTGCTGAGTGCCACCGTACCGACAAACCCCATCACCGCAATCATTAACGCCGCCTCAAAATAGGCCGTGGTATTAAAATAAATCCCCATCAGAAGAAACAGGGCAATGGCATCAATGTACATATTGTCCAGAGCCAGGATACGGTCCGGAAGACTGGGCCCTTTGAACAGACGGTACAGATTCAAGAGCTGGGCAATTACAATCAGGGCAAAAGCAGTGATAACGGCAATGGTCAGCATGAAAAAATTTCCTTTAACGGCGCTTCATAGCGGGTTTTAATAAATTGAACAAGTTCGTGTGCATTGGGAATATCCAGGCTGTGGACAATGAGTGTGGTCCGGTCATGGGAGATTTCTGCGGTCACGGTCCCGGGGGTCAGGGAGATCACACTGGCAAGGATGGAAATCACCATGGGGTCTGTGGTATCCAGGGGCACTTCTATAAATCCGGATCTGAGGGTTGAAATATCCCGTTGAAGGATCAGGCGCACCACACTGAGGTTGGCGGTGATGATGTCGGCCATGAAGGGGAACACTAAGAACCGGACCAGTTTCAGGGGCTTGTCAATTTGTGGCCGTTCCGGCCAGAAGCGTTTGGTAAACAGGGGGATGACAACCCCTGTAAAGGTTCCCAGAATGATCTGCCCCAAAGAGACGGTGTTCACCAGAAAGAGCCAGATGATAATTAAGGTCAGGGTCATCAGAGGGTGGGGAAGCCATTTTCGGGGTCTCAGAAGTATTTTTTTTTGTGAAGGCATTACAACCCTCCTGTGGACTGAAGAAACAGGGTCAGGACGTCGGTTCCCAAAACCGCTTCAATATAAGGCCCAGGGGCCATCAACTGGTGTGCCATGGTCTGTGCAAACTGGGAAATGGGGTGCCCGAAAAACACCAGCAAGGGACTGATGCCCAGCAGGACAAAAGCCGGGATATAGGGCACAGGCCCGTGAAGGAAAAGTTTGTTCCCATCCCTATCATTCACAGACCCGGTAAGACCGGTATCGGCCAGGGGCAGAGTTTTCCAGAAGATGACGCTGCCGGCCCGTCCCAATGCGATGAGGGACAAAAATCCGCCAAAAAGGACGACAAACCAGATCCATTCGCTCCCGGGGCTGGGCAGGACAGCCATGAGCATCATCACCTTGGCGGTGAACCCGCTTAAAGGCGGCAGACCGGCAATGGCGACGGCAGTCCCTAAAAACAGCAGGCCCAGCAATGTTGGCCGGGTCAAGGGGATATCCGGGATCAGCCGGGTACCCGCAGTGGGGCGCTGGCAGCCGATCATGTCTGCCGTCACAAACATAGCCGCCGTTAAAAATGTGGAATGGGGCAGATAAACAATGGCTGCGGCAATGGCCTCTGCCTGAAAGGTTCCGATCACCGCCAGCAGGGTCCCCACCGACACAATGACCAGAAAGGCCGTGGTTCTGCGCAGATCCTGACTGGCGATCATGCCCGCAACCCCTGCCATAAGGGTGAGCAGGGCAATGGGCAGCAGCCATGGGGACAGCAGGTTGGCACTCACACCGGCATGGTCTCCAAACATCAGGGTATACACCCTGAGGATGGCATAAATGCCCACCTTGGTCATGACGGCAAAAAGGGCTGCCACCGGTGCACTGGTAAACCCGTAGCTGTCCGGAAGCCAGAAATAAAGGGGCAGCAGAGCGGCTTTCAGGGCAAAAACCCCGAACAGGATCAATCCACCGGCCTGGATCAGGGCGGCGTTTTCAGCCGGTGCCGATGTGATGCGCACGGCCATATCCGCCATGTTCAGGGTTCCCAGGACCCCATAGAGAATCCCCACCCCGATCAGAAAGATACTGGACCCGATCAGGTTGAGCATGGCGTAATGCATGCCGGCACGGGTTCTAAGACCTCCCCCGCCGTGCAGTACCAGTCCGTAGGAGGACAACAGCATAATTTCAAAACAGACAAACAAATTGAAAAGATCACCGGTAAGAAAGGCACCGTTGATTCCCAAAATCTGAAACTGGAACAGGGCGTGAAAATTTTTTCCCCGGGTATCTGTGCCCTGTATTGCGTAAACCAGGCATAAAAAAGCCAGAAGCGAGGTCACAAAAATCATCATGGCGCTCAACCGGTCCAGAACCATGACAATGCCGAAAGGCGCAATCCAGTTGCCCATCACATACACCTGAACCGGTCCGTTCACACTCTGGAAAAGCAGGAACCCTGTGACCAGGATCAACAGCAGGCTCCCGCCCAGAGAGACAGTCCGTTGCCGGGCAATGGAGTGTCCGGAACTCAATATGACCAAAGCACCGGTCATCAAAGAGACCAGCAGGGGCAGCACAATATAATGATTCATGACGGACCTCCCGGCTTACCGTCCACATGGTCGGTGTCCAGTTCTTCATCGGCACGCAATGCCAGTACCACCACAAAGGCAATCATGGCAAACCCGATGACAATGGCGGTGAGGACCAGTGCCTGGGGCAAGGGGTCGGCATATTGTGTTTGACCGGGGCTTATGATGGGCGGCAGGTTGGTATGCAGCCGTCCCATGGCAAACAAAAATATATTGACCCCGAACCCAATGAGGTTCAGGCCGAGAATAACGGGAAAGGTCCGTGCCCTCAGTATCAGGTAGACACCGCAGGCGATCAGTATTCCCACGGTCACGCAGACAAGGGCTTCCATTAAGAATGCTCCTTTTCAGCTTCTTTTTCACACAAAAAAGTAGTTGAAACCGTCTGGGCATCTGTAGAGTTGACCGTGCCCAGTCTGACCAGAACCAGCATCACCGAACCCATAACCGTCAGGTAAACTCCCAGGTCAAAGGCCATGGCACTGGCAATTTCAAATTTCTCCATCAGAGGCAGTTTGATATAGGTAAAGGTGCTGGTTAGAAAAGGGTGGTTAAACACCCAGCTTCCCACACCGGTGACAAGGGCAAGGATCAGCCCCCAGGCCATGATAACATGGTTGGGAAAGTGAAACCGCGGCCGGGTCCAGACAATGCCGCTGGAAATGTATTGGAGGATCAGAACGGCCGTTGTAATCAATCCGGCAATAAACCCGCCCCCCGGGGCATTGTGACCCCGCAGAAAAATATACATTGAAAACACCAGGGCCAGGGACAACAGGGGCCGGGTAATATTCACCAGGATAATGGGAAACCGGTCCCGGGTCCAGGGATATCCCAGGGCATCCATGCCGGGGCCGGTCAGTTTCAAGGTGTGCAGCAGGGCGTAGATCACCAGCCCGGCAATGGTCAGTACCGTAATTTCCCCCAGGGTATCAAACCCTCTGAAATCCACAAGGATCACATTGACAACATTTTTCCCCCCGCCCCCGGGCACACTCTGGGCCAGGAAAAAATCGGAAATGCTGTCATAGGGCCGTGTGAGGATGGCCATCATCACGGCGGCAACCCCGGAGCCTGCAAGAATCGCAAGGATCATGTCACGCCATTTCCGGCCCCGGGAAGATTCTTTGGGGGTGGAGCGGGGCAGCAGATGAAGGGCCATGACAATCAGTATAATCGTGACCACCTCCACTGCAATCTGGGTCAGGGTCAGGTCGGGTGCGGAAAACCGGCTGAATGTCAACGATACCATCAGGCCCACCGTGCTCAGCATGATGGCGGATAAAATCCGGTTGCGGTGGGTTGCCACGGTTGCAATGGCTGCACTGATCATCATCAAGGCCATGAAAAAAGTCACCGGATCAGCCGCACTCAGGGAAAGCGCTCCCAGAAAAGGGATATCGTTTCTGAAAAACGGGCCAATCCCGAGCACCAGGGTGGATGTGATCAACACGGCTGTATACCGTTGAAATGACCCGTTAACCATGGCCCGGGAAAACCAGCGGCTGGTGTGAATCAATTTTAAAACCAGGGATTCAAAAATAGTTTTGCCGTCCAGGCAGCGGGAAAACCAGAGATGAGCGTCAAACAGATAACGGCGCTGCCAATAGAGAACGCCCCCCCCTGCCAGGGCAAGGATGCTCATGCAAAGCGGCATATTGATGCCGTGCCATAGGGCAATGGTGATATCGGGCATGGCCGGGCCCAGAATACCGGATGCCGCTGCATTGACCAGGGGAGCGGCAAAAACAGTGGGGAACACGCCCACCAGAACGCACACACCCATGAGAATTCCCGGGGACAGGATCATGCCCGGGGGCGGATCATGGGGCGGGTGTGGCAGATCACCGGCGGGTGCTCCCCAGAACACCCCGTGCACCATGCGGATGGAATAGGCTGCGGCAAACCCGCCTGCCAGGGTGGCGCCCAGGGGAACCATCCAGGAAAACACACCGGGTATCCCGGGTGCCAGGGTCTGTGCCAGAAACAGCTCCTTGCTCAAAAAACCGTTCAACAGGGGCACCCCTGCCATGGCGGCGCACCCCAGGGTTGTCAGGGTGGCGGTAACCGGCATGAGCCGGGCCAGTTTTGACAGCCGCTGGATATCCCGGGTACCGGTTTCGTGGTCGATAATACCGGCCAGCAGGAACAGGCCGGCCTTGAATGCGGCATGGTTAAAAATGTGAAACACGGCCGCAAATACGGCCAGGGGACTGCCAAGCCCCATCAGAAGAGTGATCAGTCCCAGATGACTCACCGTTGAATAGGCCAGCAACCCTTTAAGATCATCCTTGAACATGGCCATGTAACTGGCAAAGATCAGGGTGATCAAACCCACGGATGAAACCGTATAAAACCACAGGTCGGTTCCGGATAATACCGGGGACATCAGGGCCAGCAGAAAAACACCGGCCTTGACCATGGTGGCGGAGTGAAGATAGGCACTGACCGGTGTCGGAGCGGCCATGGCATGGGGCAGCCAGAATTGAAACGGAAACTGGGCAGACTTGGTAAATGCGCCTGCCAGGATCAGCATCAGCATCAGTGGGTAATGGGGGTGGGCCTGTACGATTTCTCTGGACGCCAGAACCGTGGTCAGATCAAAGCTGCCGGCCATATTGCCCAGTAGAATGAACCCGGCAAGCATGGCAAAGCCGCCCCCGCCGGTGATCACCAGGGCCATAAACGCCCCCTGCCTGGCCTCTTTGCGGTGGTACCAGAATCCAATAAGCAAAAAAGAAGAGATACTGGTCAGTTCCCAGAAAACCACCAGCAGTATCAGGTTTTCCGACAGAACAATGCCCAGCATGGAGCCCATAAAAAAAAGCAGAAAGGAATAAAACCGGCCCATGGAATCTTCAGGGGCAAGATAATAGCGTGTATAAACGATGATGAGCAGACCGATACCCAGTACCAGCAGGGCGAATAAAAATCCCAGCCCACTGAGCCGGAAGGCAAAGTTAAGGCCCATGGCAGGAATCCATGGCAGGTTGAAAAGGACTGTCTCTCCGGTAAATACCATTGGGGCATGGGCCAGGAGCAACCCCAGGGAGAGAATACAGACTGCACCTGCTGAAACCGCATTCATATGACGGTTGTGAAACAGAGATGGAATAAACACGCCCAGCAAAGGGATCAACGAAATCAATGCAATCGTCATGGCTTTCCTAAACAGTCATGGCTTAATAAGATAAAAATCCTCCAAACTCTAAAATATACCCTCAAATCTTTATCAGGTTCAAGCAAATTAAGGCAAGAAAAAATAACCAGCAAATTGTAATTTTAAGGAAAATGTGTAACAGGTAAATTATTGATAGATTACTGTGGATTTGAATTCTGTTCAACAATTTATAGACCCTGAAAATGCATTCGGTCACCCTGTCTGTTTCACCGTATCTCGTTGTCTTTCTGCAGTTATTATCATTTGTTTTAACGCTTTTTTACCTTTTGCGCGCAGCCATTTTTTTTCAAACCCAGGCTCCATTACAATCTGAGCAATTGCCGAAAGTGCCTGGAGATGAAAGTTTCGTTGATCCCTTGAGCCAATCAGAACAAAGGCAGCATAGACAAAGGGCTGGGAAGATGAAAACTCAATCCCCTTTTTGCAGCGAGCCAGGAGAACAGAGAACTTTTCCTGGCCATCCAGTATCAAATGGGGCACGGCAAGTCCTGGCGCAAGAACGGTGGTCATCTCATCCTCCCGTTTGGTCAACATATGAAAAATATCATCAGCAGACGTCCCTAAAGAGCCGGACATGGCATCGGCTGCCAATTTGAAAAAGGACTGCTTGTCCATTTGTTCGTTCAAATCCATGACCTGACTTTTGGCCACAAGAAGATCAAATCAAACGGAAGGCGAAGATCCCTCAAAGCAAGCCCGAACAGGTCTGGATTCTGAATTCTCAAGTCCACGACATTTCTTTCTTTGTGCATCCCCATAAGAAGGGATGCAGCCGCCGGGGACCGGACAAAATGATCCAAAAGCCCCACAATTGCCGTGGACGGATCCACTATCAAGACGCCCAGAGACTGGAATCCGGCGGTATTAAACCGGTCGTTTATCCTTGCAATCAGGGTCTGGCTGCCAAAATTTTCATAGGCGATTTCACAGATCTTGTAATTTAACTCATCCGAGAGCATCGTGACAATAGCCCCGGCCTTGTGGCATCCGATCCGTTCCAGTTCATCCCGGGTGATCTGTGAAAGATAATGCACCGTTATATCCTTAAACTCTTCTGCCGGATCTGCCTGTCCATTCATGGCCAGTTTTACTTCCCAACCCTGGGAAACAAGGGACAGAGATAGGGCCGAAGCCTGGCCGTCGGCACCGAAAATAACAGCCTTTTTTACCCCCGCAAACTCATCCCCTTCAGATTTTGGATGGTCTTCTTTCATCAATTTAATGACAAACTTGAACAATGGCGGTCCCACAAGCTGGTTCAAGATGATGACAGAGATGATGATGGTGGCAAAAGGACTACCAAATTCGGGGAACTCAACCACAACCTCTTTTGCAAGACCCAACCCCACGCCTGCCTGGGTAATATAGGCCATCCAGCTCACCGAATTGGCTTTGGCCGGATTTCCGGCAAGGGTACCACCGACGAAAGACCCTAGAAAAATAGCGGTTATCCTTACCAGGAAAAGGACAACGGCCACCGGCCACGTGGCTGCCAGCACATCCAGTGACAGCGAGGCCCCGGTCAGTGTGAAAAAGGAAATATAAACAGCAGGGCCGATATCATAGAGTATTTTAAAAATTCGGCCCTGAACCGCGATGTATTGGACATGAAAAAACCGGCCACCATGCATACCAACAGCGGTTCAAACAGGATTTCCACAAAAACCGGTCATGGGTATACTGCCGGATACCAGCGGACAAAACCAATACAAGATAGCCTGTTGCCAGGATGGCCACAGCCGCCTTTGTGGACGGCGGCATTTCCGCCATGAAAGGGATATGGGCTGAAATCAGATACAAAGTGATTGCGGTCAGGCTGAATGTAAAGGTGACCAGCCCGGCCGTAATCCAGGCAATGCGTTGCAGTTTGCTTCGCAGTTCTTTTAAATAGAGTTCTACGCCGGCAGAAAAGGCGATGAAGCCCAGGGAGATTTTATCCACGAATCCTAAGGTTTCAACAGCCTCTTTTGTGATCATGCCCAACACATATGGACCGGAAATGATTCCGGTGAGCAAAAACGCACTGATCATTGGAAGGCCTGTTTTTCTCAGGCTTGTCCCCATCTGTTTTGATGCCAGTGTGATCAACGCAAATCCTGCGATAAACACCAAAAGATCCATGGCCTACCCTAAAAAAGTGTCAGCGTATCATACTGATATTAAAACTAAAGATTATTCTCTGAATTATAAACCATTAACCAATTTTTCTCTCTGTGTTCACCTGTATGTGCTTCGTCTAATGTAAGTGAACGATTCCATAATTAATAGTCGCTTTTACCGAATGTTTTGTACGATTTATCTATTTGACCGAAAATAACAAGTGTTGTAACTATGCAATTGATATTAACAATGATTAATATCATAAAAGAAGTTGGAATTTAGATAAAAATTCGGGTGATTGGATACCAGTATTTTTTTGAAAATCTAAAATTTGGAATGATCAGTTGGTGCAGCCACTAAACCTTACCCATATGTTTCGATCAAATATCCAATTGGTTATGTGGAAACGACTCGTACGTCTTTTGGCTGTGGGACGTCATCTTTTTTTTGCCGCTGCTTTGGGGCTGGTTCTATGTTATTGGATTCTGGCATCTGATATTTTTCGATGGAATAAGGATTCCGGGCTATTTTCAAGTGCTGTATATGGCCTCCCGTTTTGCTGGAGTGTTGGTTTGGTTGTGTTGGCCCTTTTGGACACCAGATCCAGATTTCAGGAGTATAAGAGGGCCAAAGACCTATTCTTTGAAAACGGATTCAAGTCCAGAATTGCAAAAATTTATATTTATTCGAAATGCCAGCGTGATGCAGTCCGTGTGGCAGCAAAGGATCTTGGACTTTTAGAACAGCTTGATCATTTCTATCAAACCCAAGGATATCACTGGTATCATATTTTTCCGGATTTTTTATTTAAAAAACCTTGGCTCATCTTTTCTCAACGGTATTGGAGAAAAACCCTGTTTGAACCCCAGTATACTTCAATCTATTTTCTCTGGTAACTCAAGTACTATTGGATTTATATTTGTCCTTGACAAATAGGAGACAAGTATGCTCTCTTAATAAGAATGAATTCTTATTAAGACATTAAACCATGAAAACTCCAAACAAAAACCAGCGACAATCTCTGGCCCATTTTAAAACTATCTGCCAAAATGCAGGGATTAAATGTACGCAACAGCGGTTGAAAATTTATTCTGAACTCATTGAGAACCCCAATCATCCGGATGCAGAGACTGTTTACAAAGAGGTGCGGAACCAATTGGCAAACATATCTTTGGATACTGTTTACAGGACGCTGTGGTTATTTAAAGATTTAGGATTAATCACGACCATAGGGCCTTCCCGGGAAAGAACACGGTTTGATCCAAACCTCAATCCACATCACCATTTTATTTGTATAGAATGCGGTTTAATCCTGGATTTTAACAGTGAACAGATCGATACACTGGACATTCAGGAGTCTATAAAGGGGATGGGGAAAGCAGGGAGTCTACAGGTCAATATACAGGGTATCTGCCGAGAATGTGAAATAAATGACGACATTATATTGGATTAACAACATAAGGAATAAGAAATATGACAGACCGGAAATGTAATCTTTATCCCCACATTTATGATGAAAGCAAAGATTTTGCCAGATTGAGTGGGAACGAAAATGTTCATTCTCTTTCAGAAAATGACATCTGCACCACCAACTCTGAAATTTCAAACCATACCAATATTCAACACGTTTAAAAAGGAGAACAATTATGGGTTCCATGGAAAATTTACAAGACGCATTTGCAGGTGAAAGTCAGGCCAATAGAAAATATCTGGCCTTTGCAAAAAAGGCAGATGAAGATGGACTTCCCCAGGTTGCAAAATTGTTTCGCGCGGCTGCTGACGCAGAAACAATCCATGCCCATGCGCATCTTCGGGTAATGGGCGGTATAAAAACGACCATCGAAAACCTGGAAGAGGCCATTGAAGGAGAAGGCCATGAGTTTAAAGAGATGTATCCGGGTTTTCTGGCAACTGCCCGGGAAGAGGGAAACAAACCTGCTGAATTTTCATTTAAAAACGCTTTAGCCGTAGAGGAAATTCATCATAGCCTTTATTCAAAAGCACTTGAAGCGGTTAAAGAAGGACAAGACCTCCCCAAAGCACCGATCTATGTTTGCTCGGTCTGTGGCAACACAGTAGAAAATGATATCCCGGACACTTGCCCGGTTTGTAATGTTCCGGGTGATAAATTTACCCAAGTCGTTTAAGACAAATGCCGTAAGGCGTGGATTTACTCAAATCCAAAAAAAATAGTCAATAAATTGTAATTTTAAGAAAATTGTGTAATAGGTAAACTATTGTAATAGATACTGTGGATTTGAATTCTGTTCAACAAATTTGATTAAGGGAGTATTCAATTATGGCTGAAAAAGTTCATATACCTGTTCCAAGGGATACCAAAGCATTTATTTGTGCCGATTGCGGGGCTGTTGCATTAGATTCTAAAAATATCTGCAAAGTCCAAGGCATGGGGAAAAAAGCAGACTGGTGTGGTGTCAAAGGGTCAAAACCACCCAAAACCTGCCACTCTAATAAACATACCGACAGGTGGCAATGTCGAAATTGCGGGCAAACATCTGTGAATCCCCTGTTGTTATGTGATCCGGAAAAGATAGAGCTATCTGATTAATTTTTAACCCGGTATTATTGGGAATAGAGGCGGAGGAGCATTCCTGTGAACGGTACTCACCCGCCTCTTTGCATTTCTTTTAAATGTTTAAACAATGCAATAATTGCGGCCATAAGTGGGCGACGAGGGATGACTTTTTATCTGATGAAACCATTCGGGTGATTGGATATCAGGTTTTTTTGCAAAAAAAGCAAGGGCACTTCCCACACCAGTTGCCAGCCCTGCAAAAAGGGTCAGCCCAAATGCGAAAAGAACACTTCCTGACGGCATCTTAACCTCCATAAACATCTATCATGGCATACGGCATCAACGCCGAATTTCAGTGAAGATATTGAATCGAGTACTTTTTCCTCGGAAGGGGAAAATATCCCCGATTATTTTTTATCTGCTTTATAGCCCTCAAATCGTTTCTAAAATAATATATCCCCGTATTGTGGCGTCCCAATCATAAAGCTGTCTGACATAGACAAAAACAAAAACCATTGGCATAAAGATTGCTCAATTATATTTATACGTTAAAAAACAACTGCTGATTAAATAACCATATTAAGAATTCTTGACAGCAAGAATTAATTTATAAAGGGAACCAGAATTATGGGAGCTCAAGATCTTTTCGTCGTTATAGTGCTTACGATTGTTATTTTCATAATTATCTATATTATAAAACATCCAACAAACAAATCTTAATCATCCGGCTCCGGGAAATTGATGGCGGCTGACAAGTTCGGCACAAGATGTAATACGGCTATCGACGGTGGATACTACCTATTTGCTTTATATCAAAAAGAACCCGAACAATAATCCTCTATTTATTGGACAACAAAGATAAAGCCATCTAGGCGCTTGCAGAAGTGTCTTGTATAACGATCGGCGAAGACACTAGAAAGCCAATTGTCGCTGTAATATTAATTCATTTCCAGGCGGTTCATGATCCGGTACAGGGTGGATCTGTCGATTCCGAGCAGTTTTGAAGCCTTTGTTTTATTCTGGCCGGTGATCTCCAGAACCCGAAGGATATGCTTTTTGCTCAATTGTTCCAGGGATTTTATATCCGTGGAAAAACCCTCCATGTCTGAAACCTGAAGGGGTGTTGTCAGGCTGGACGGCAGGCTGTCCAGGGTGAGTTCCCGGCCGGTCTCGAAAAGGGTTGCCCTTTCAATGATATTCTCAAGCTCCCGGACATTGCCGGGCCAGTCATAATTTTCCAGGACATGGAGGACCTCCTGGGATATTCCTTTTATCGACCGGTTGTTTTGAACTGAATATAGTTTTAAGAAATGGTATGCCAGTATTCCGATATCCCCTTTACGTTCCCGCAGGGGCGGCAGATTGATACTCACCACATTCAGCCGGTAGTACAGATCTTTTCTGAAACCGCCCTGGTCAACCAGGGTCTCAAGGTCTTTGCTGGTGGCGGCGATGATTCTTACGGCGGTTTTTTTTCTCTCAAAAGACCCCACGGGCTGGATCTCCCCGTTTTCCAACACCCGAAGAAAGGTCTGCTGGAGTCCCGGCCCGATATCTCCCACCTCATCAAGGAACAGGGTCCCCCTGTCTGCCGCCTCAAAGAGTCCGCTTTTGTTGGATACGGCACCGGTAAACGCCCCCTTTACATGGCCGAACAATTCACTGGCCAGCAAATTCTCGCTGAGTGCCGCACAATTGACCGGCAGATAGGGCTTTGAGGCCCTGGGGCTGTTAAAATGAATGGCCCTGGCCACGAGCTCTTTGCCCGTGCCGGTCTCGCCCCGGATCAGAATGGTTGTTTTTGAATCCTTGACCTGGTTCATGGTTTTAAAAACCGTCATCATGGCTTCACTGGTCCCAATGATATTGTCAAATGTATATTTTTTTTCAAGCTGACGCTGCAAACGGATATTGTTCAGAAACAGATGACGCTTTTCCATCACCCGTTTAATCACAACCTTTAATTCTTCCATATCAAAGGGTTTTAGAATAAAATCCTCTGCCCCTTCCTTCATTGCTGAAACAGCCGTGTCAACGGTTCCGTAGGCCGTAATAATGACAAACAAAATATCGGGGTCATACTTTTTTGCCGCGTTTAAAAGCTGTCTTCCGTCAATGCCGGGAAGTCTGAGATCGGAAAGGACAAGATCAAATGAAGCATCCCTGATTCTTTCCAGGGCTTTTTCTCCGGTATCAACAGACTCTGCATCATACCCTGCCTTTGAAATAATATGCACCAGTCCCTGGTTCATTCGTTCATCGTCTTCAACAATTAAAACCCTGTACCCTTTCATCAAATTGCTGTTCATTGGGTTTCCATTCATCAGATTTTTATTCATCGGGTCTTTATTCATTGGGTCTCCATTTGTCCGAAAAAAAAATCTATTCCGTTGGCAGCTCAAGGGTAAACACGGTGCCGGGCCTTGAACCGGTGTCTTTTGTGGAACTGACGACCTTGATGTCTCCCCCCAGTTTTCTGGCCATCTCGTAACTGACAAAAAGGCCGAGCCCTGTCCCCTCTCCCGATTTTTTGGTTGTAAAAAACGGATCAAATAATCGCGTCAGCTCATCTTCGGAAATCCCCGGTCCTGTGTCGGCGATCTCGATTTTAACCTTTTTCAAAACCTTTACATAACGGGTCTTCAGGCGAATCGTCCCCCCCTGGGGCATGGCATCCACCGCATTGGCAACAAGATTGGTCAATATGGCCTGTACCGTGCTTGCATCGGCCCGTATCCCGGGCATTGTTTTTTCCAATTCCATTTGAACCTCGATTTTCCTGGAACCGCAGTGGGGGCCGGCAATGTCCATGAGCTGCCTTAAAATTTTGTTAGCGTCACTGGTCTGACTGTCGCTTTGGGAATGGCGGGAAAAATCAAGCAGGTTTCGAACGATTCTGCTTCCCTGCCGGACCTCATCAACCACGGTGGTGAGTCTTTGCTGGACGACCTGGATATCGGTTTTGGATTCAGATTCATCCAGTTCCTCTTTGGCCACCTGGGTATAGAGCAGTGCATTGGCCAGGGGGGTGTTTAATTCATGGGCAAGCCCTGAGATGAGGAGGCCCAGAGATGCCAGCTTCTCTTTTTGAATGACCTGGAACTCCAGTTCCTTTTCGTACATATATTTGGATTTCAAAATATTAACGATCATGGTTGAAATAAAAAAGGCCAGACCGAACACAATGACTGCCGTGAAGATGCCGTAGAGGATCGCGTCCCTGCCCATGGCCCGGATGCGGTTTAAAATTTCCGCCATATCCTGGTCTGCCAGGACAACCCAGGCAAAGGACTCCACCTTTTGATAGGCCTGCAATACACGCTCCCCCCTGTAATCCATTGTTTCATGCAGGCCCTGGGTCTTTCCCTCCATGGCAAGGATAGAGATCCGGTCCTCAAGGGCGGTGGCACCGAATCGCGAGGCAGACAGGAACCTGCCGTTTTCATCCACCAGGTAGACCTCGCCGGTCTTGTCAATGTTGCTTTTCCTCAGCATATCCTCCACACGCCTGAAATCAATGAGCCCGCAAAGGTGCATGCAGTTTTTTTCAGATATTTCCCGAATTCGGGAACAGATCATGAGGGCCGGGATCTGCCGGTTACCGGCAGTAAACATGAAAACGGTTCCAGTGCCTGATCCGGGCAGGGCTTCACCAGATTCAAAACCCGGTTCAAGGCTTGATTCAAGCACTGACTCAACAGCAGAACGCCACACACCCTCATCTTCCAGGCCGTCCTGATCACCATTCAGGGTTGAGAAAACCGGGTGTCCTGTGTTGTCCAGCAATACAAATCCAAGGTAGGGGCTGTCCTGGGTTTTGCTCTGTTCAAAATGTGTTTTCAGCAGTAAAGGATCGAGGCTGTAAAGACAGAGGATGCCGGACAAATTCCTCAAATCATTCTCTCTTTCCTTCATGAATCCTTTTATGGCATCTGCATTTCTTGCAGCCAGTCCTTTTAAGTAGGCGGATGCTTTTTCCTGGATCAGGGTTTCTCCCTGGGACATCAATTTGTAACCCAGAACGCTTAAGGGAACCAGGGAAACAATTAAAAATGCAGCGATCAGTCGTATCCTGAGTTTTTCAAAATTCATTTGTCATGTCTTCCCAGGCATCGGAAGACCCCTTTAAATAGACTACTCGAATTAAAATCAAACCATCATTTTAAGCGCTTTAATAAGGTCTTTCGATCAATCTTTAAAATTTCAAGGGCCTTTGCCTTATTTCCCCCTGTCTGCTCCACCACATCCCTGACATATTTTTTTGTCATGTCCTTGAGACTGAGATTAAAATAGCCGCCATAGGCGACATTAAACTTCATATTGTCGGGAAAATGTGTGGTGTCAATCTCCTGTCGCTCATTCATGATCAGACTTCGATGAATCAAATTCTCAAGCTCCCGGACATTGCCGGGCCAGGAATATTTTTTCAAGGAATTGACCGCCTTTTCCGTAAAAACTGGTTCGGGTTTTCCAAGTTCCCGGGCATATTTCATTGCAAAATGTTTGGCAAGCAGAAGGATATCCGATTCTCTGCCCCGGAGAGGCGGAAGATCAATATTGATCACATTCAGCCGGAAAAACAGGTCCTGGCGAAACATTCCTTTGCCAACCAGGTTTTCCAGATTTTTATTGGTTGCCGCAATAATTCTGACATCAATCTTCCTGAGCCGGGATTCCCCAACCCTGGAAATTTCTTTTTCCTGCAATACCCTGAGCAGTTTTGACTGAAGCTCAAAGGGCAATTCACTGATTTCGTCCAAAAAAAGGCAGCCCTTTTCTGCTGCCTGAAAAAATCCCTTTCTGTCCTGGACCGCACCGGTGAATGCGCCTTTTACGTGGCCGAACAATTCGCTTTCAAAAAGGCTTGCCGGTATGCCCGGGCAATTGATGGGAATAAACGGATAAACCGACCGTGTCTTGTGATGATAGTGAATCGCACGGGCCACCAGCTCTTTTCCCGTACCGTTTTCCCCGGTGATCAAGACAGGGGCATCGTTTATGCCGGCTTTTTCAATCTTTGAATACACCTCCTGCATTGTTCTGGTCCGGCCGATAATGCCGAACCGGGTCCAGGCATCGTCATATACCAGGGCTGGATCAATTTGCGTTTCTTTCTGTTTTAAAAGGGTTTTTTCCACCGCATCAAACAACTCTTTGTCTGTAAACGGTTTGGTAATGTATTCATCCGCCCCCTCTTTCACGGCAGAGACCGCACTGTCGATGGAACCGTATCCGGTGAGCATGATCTTAGGGATGTCCTGGAAATGCTCATGTACGTATTTGATCAATTCAAGGCCGGAATGTTTGGGCATTTTATAATCCGTGATCACAAGATCGATTTTTTGATCTGTCAGAACCTGAATTGCCTCGGGCACACTCCGGACGGAGACGGTGTAAAAACCGCCTGCCTGAAGGTTTCTCTGTATGACCTGGCAGGTGATGGGGTTGTCGTCAACCACCAGAATAACGGTTTTTTTCTTTTGATCCACCACTAATTTTCCTCCAGGGGCAGATAAACCTGAAAAATGGTCCCCTGACCCGGTTCACTGCTGACTTTAATGTCGCCGTTGTGATTTTTAACAATGCCGTAAACAACCGATAGACCCAGCCCTGTCCCCTCACCAACGTCTTTTGTCGTAAAAAACGGGATAAATGTTTTACTGATATTTTCCCCTGATATTCCCATGCCCGTATCTTCAACGGAAAAGACCGCCTTTTGAGACTCTTTTTTCGTGGCAATGGTCAATTGCCCCCCGTTTTTCATCGCCTGGATCGCATTGAGGATCAAATTGGTGATCACCTGTTTGATTTGGGTGGGATCAGCAGAAACCACAATGTTTTCTGTATATTGCTTTACAATTCTGATACCCTCTTTGATGCACCTGGCCTTAAGAAAGGTGATGCTGCCGTCAATCACTTCGTTGAGATGAACAATTTCTTTTTTCAGGCTGGATTGCCTGGAAAATTCCATTAATTTTTTAATAATTTCCCGGGAATACATGGCACACTCTTCAATCAGACCCAGATCCTTTTTTGCCTGTTCCGGTATTTCGGGCAGTTTGGATGACAATTGTGCCAGGCCCAGTATGTTTCCCAAGGGTTCGTTCAGTTCGTGGGCAACCCCTGCAGCCAGCCGGCCGATACTGGCCAGGCGGTCTGCGTGGAGCAGTTGCTGCTGTATCAGTTTTCTGTTTTCATCATCTCTCTGTTTTTTCACATAAAAGCTGATAATATTGGCAATACCCTTTATCAGGTTTCTTTCTTCAATCAAGAAAGGGTTGTTTTGTCCATGTCCGTATTCAGGTTTGTAAAAAACATCTATGGCCCCGACAATTTTATGATCAATCAAAATATCTTCTTTTTGATACACACTGGATTCAAAGAAAACAGGGGAAACATATTTTTTATTCATGAACACAATCCGGGCACAGGCATCTTTTGTGTATTGCCATCCATGGGGGACAATGCTCACGATTCGACCCAGGGCCAGATCCAGGTTGGATTCAACCACCACGCATTGGGCCACCCGGTACAGGCAGTTGAGTTCTTTGGTCCTCTCTTCCTCATTCCGACAGACCCGTTGATACTCATCATGAAATTGCTGTAATTTTGCATTTTGCCGCTGAAGCTTTTGTATCACTTGCTGCTGTTGTTTAACGATGTCATCACGGGTCTTCATTGAATTTTTTGTTCCACTATGGTGAAAATGCCAAATGTTCCATACCGCAAATTACAGTATGGAACATTTGGCAAAAAAACAACCCTGAATCAAGTATAAAACTTATCTGTACTCTTCACATTCGAATACAATATCACCTGATTTTCGAAGACAGCAGGTTTCAAGATTATCGCAGCGACAGCAAATCCCCTGGGGTAGCGGCTCCATGGAACCGCACTCATTTTCATGGTCACAGACCGGTTTGTTTTCCGACCCGAATGAATCCGCACATGAGAATTCTTCACAAAAAATAATGGGTTTTGTCTGATTGAGTTGATACGCGCAATTGTCTCTATTTATACAATTGATACAAAGACCGGTGCTGCAAAGACCCGTCATACTGAGACCATCTATGTCAAGATCAGATACCTGAATATTAGGTGTCATCTTATCTCCTTTTTTTCAATAAAAGTTTGCCGATACAGTTTAATAAAAATATCACATGCCTGTGTGATTGTTCCCAATAGCAATGAACATAGCAATTGACATGCCGGATTGGAATTTTTTTAAAAAATTATTGAATTACAGAAGGTTACACGACAAATGGATCTATTCTCATCCTGTTTTAAGACAGGAAATTTTCCATACCCGGGAAAATCTCCATACTTTTTTTATGGAAAATGACGAATTGGATTTTCTATTTTCCGGTTAAATCAACCGGGCGGCCGACAAAATGAATGCAGTCTGTGGGACATTTTTCCATTGCCTTCTCCACATCCTCATATTGTTCACGACCATAGGCATTGGGGTCACATGTTGACAGATTGTCGGTAATAGTGAACAGGTCCGAAACCTTAGCACAGGCTTTGCAGGCCACACATGCCCTTGTGCAGACTGATTTTGCATCCCTGGCAGTGTCCCTGTTGGAACAGGCCACCACAGGAATTTTATCTTCCTTGAGCCCGATAATGGAGATAATGTTCCTGGGGCAGACCTTTGAACAGGCCCCACAGCCGATACACCGATCAAAATCAACCGTTGCCAGACCGTCCTTAATATGCATGGCATCATAGTGACAGGCCCTGACGCAATCTCCAAATCCAAGACAGCCAAAGGAGCATCCCTGCACACCTGCCACCTGGTGGGCGGCAGTGCATCTTTTCTCTCCACGGTATTCGATTGTTTTAAGGCGCTCATTGGCATGGGCACCACAGTGAACCACTGCCACAACCTTCATGGTTTCGCCCGCCTCAACCCCCATGATATTGGCGACCTCTTTTGCACATGCCGCCCCGCCAACCGTGCATTTATTGACCGGATCATTGTCCGTTACAATGGCAACGGCATAATCACTGCATCCCAGATAACCGCAGCCCCCGCAATTTACCCCGGGAAGTATCCCTATGACGGCTTCGATTTTGGGGTCCACCTCCACCCTGAATTTTTTATTTGCCCAGCCGAGAACAAAGGACAGGATCACTGCCAGCACGAGCATGGTTCCCGCAGCTATGGCAAGGGTCGTTGTGATCATTGGATCCCCTTGTAAGTGATAATCAGTCCGTTATGGGCAATTTTATTTTCAATGGGGTCCTTCCCCTGGGGGGCGCTGACCGAACCCCGGGCTTCCGGCCCGGGCACGAGCGCTTTTCTGATACCGGAATCCACTCCGGTGAATCCCATGAAAGCGATGGCAAGGATGCCGCCGATCACAAGGGTAATGGCCGCACCCCGGAAAGGTTCGGGAATATCACACAGTTCAAGCTCTTCCCGGATACCCGCCATGATCACAATGGCGATGGTGAATCCAATTCCCCCGAAGAATGCCAGGGTAATGGCCCTTCCAAGATCCCAGGCATCCTGGGGATTTTCAACTCCGGCCACATGGTTCATGATGGTCAGGCAGGCAAAAAGAATCGCGCAATTGGTGGTAATCAGGGGAAGAAAAACCCCGAAAGAGCTGTAAAGCAAGGGGAAAAATTTTCTCACATACATCTCAACGAACTGAACAGAGGAGGCAATGGAAAAAATATACACAATATAACTTAAGATGGTCAGATCAATGTTGCCGGCCGAGGATTCAGGCAGGAAAAACCCGGCGACAAAAGAAGACAACGGGGCCCCGGGGATCAGCACCATTGTGGTGATACTCCAGCAGATAAAGGCGGCAATGCTGATGACAAATGTAACGGCCAGCCCCATACCAAATGCCATTTCCACATTCCTTGATACCCCCACAAAGGGGCAGATGCCCACAAAATAATAGAGCACAAAATTATTAATTAAGGCTGCGGTCAATGCGATGAGCACAATGTCCAGGAGATAGTTCATGAGGCCCTCCGGGATTTGATCAGCCCGATCCAGTTCACCAGTCCGAGCAGCAGGCCCAGTGTAAGGAATGCACCTGGAGGCAATACCATGATGACCCAGTCCGGCCAGACCTCGGGAAGCACCCGTATGCCGAATAGCATGCCCGTGCCCAGTATTTCCCTGACCGCGGCAATGCTTGACAGGGCAAGACCAAAACCAATGGCCTGGCCCAGGGCATCTGATGCTGCCGTGAATACGGACTGCTTTGAGGCACAGACCTCACACCGGCAGATGATCAGGCAATTGACAATAATCAGGGGAATGTAGGGTCCCAGGGTTTTGCTCATCTGAAACAGATAAGCGGCAAGAAAACGGTCGGCAATGGTGACAAAGGTGGCAATGGTCAGGGTGAACACAACAATCCGAAGATGGGGTTTTAAAAGGTTCCGTATCAGGCTGATGACGATGTTGGCACACAAGAGCACAAAGGCGACTGAACACGCCATGGTCAGTGCCGGTTTTAACCCGTTGGTCACCGCCAGGGTGGGACAGAGCCCAAGCAACTGCCGGTATACCGGATTTTCAGGTAATATCCCCTGGACAAATCGCTCAAATGCGGTGGGAGGATCAGCCATTATCAGGTCTCCTCTTTTTTAATCTCTTCTTTTTTCCCATTCTTCTTATTCCCACTCTCTTTATTCCCGAATTTATTTTTTAAAGGCTCAGGGCTCGGGACCAGAACCAGCCAGGGTCTGATATCTGCAATGGTGGTGTTTACAATGGAAACCACACTTCGGGATGAAATGGTTGCCCCTGATATCCCGTCAATCCGGCCATCACTCCGGCCGTCGGGTTCACTGCCGCCTGCTCCGGATTTGACAACCACAAGCGGGGTGTCCGAGGATTGATCCACAAACTGATCCAGCCACTGCTTTTCCAGTATCCGGTTCCCCAGCCCCGGGGTCTCTTTCTGATCCAGGATAAACAGCCCAGTGATGGTATTTCCGTCGGCATCAAGCCCCACGAGCACTTCGATCTTGTCTGCATAGCCCTGGCCCCTGGCTTTTGCCACATGGCCGGCAGGAGAACCGTCCTTTCGCTGCACATCATAGACCGGGTAAAATGTAATGATCCCGTTTTTTTCAACTTCAATCACCCGGGACTGAATCACGAGATCTTCAGCTCCAGGGACCGGGGATGAAGATGGGGATGAGGCCGGATCTAAAACAAGATTGGGGATTTTTTCCATGGTCTCCCGGATTTTGTTGGCCTCAATCACGGGCGTTAATTTCATCTGGACACCGGCAAGGGTGGTGCCGAAAACAACGGCAAGGACCAGGACCAGCCAGGCCTGGGCAAGGTTGCTGTTGCGAAGGTTTGTCATATCAGGCTTCTCCCATGGGCTGGGGACTGGTCCAGCGGTTAATCAAAGGGGTCACGGCATTCATCATGAGAACGGCAAACATCACCCCTTCCGGATAACCGGAAAAAAGCCGGATCACCATGATCAATATGCCGGTGCCCATGCCGAAAATCCATTTCCCCTTTGAGGTCAGCGGGGAGGTCACGGGATCGGTTGCAATAAAAAATGCACCGAACATGAGGGCACCACCCAAAAGATGATAGGCAAGGAACACACCGGAACTCGCATTTGACAGGTCCGTCATGCCGGCAATGACCAGGACGGTGAGCAAGATGCTCACAGGAATCTGCCAGGACGCTGTCCGCCTGAACACAAGGAACAGACCGCCCAAAAGGCAGGCCGCAGAACTTGTTTCTCCAATGGAGCCGTTGGTATTGCCCCAGAAAAGATGGGAGATAATCCCGGGTGTATTGCCGAATTTCAACGCACTCAACGGGGTGGCGCCTGAAACCGCATCCACAAGACCCGTGATATTTTCATAGGACCCTGCCCCCATCAAACCGGCAAAGGCGATCATGACAAAGGCCCGCCCCACCATGGCCGGATTAAAGATATTCATACCCAGGCCCCCGAAGATCAGTTTTCCGATTCCCATGGCAACCACAGAGGCAATGACGCCCACAAACCAGGGTGCTGATCCGGGCAGAGAAAGGGCAAGAATAATACCGGTTACCATGGCCGAGCAGTCTTTAAGCGTAAGGGCCCTGCCCCGCATCCTCACAAACATGGCTTCGGCCGCAGCACAGGAGACCACACAGATAAAGAGCTGTTTGATTGCATAGGCCCTGAACAGGTAGACAGACACCATTACCACGGGGGTAAGCGCAATCAGGACATCCATCATCATCTTTTGTGTATTGGCCTTGATATCACGGATATGGGGAGAAGGCGCCACATGGATGGCGGGAACCCCCTTTTCATCAGCGGCCCCGGCATCTTTAGCTGTGTCCACTTGTTTATTTGAATCCGGCACAGATCATTTCCTTATATTGCTCTGGTCATTTTAGTGTTGCGGCCCCATGATCCGTCCGGAATTTAGTATCCGCCCGGATCTTGTTATCAATTTCAACCTCGTTATCCGATCCAGCCTCATTATGTTTAGTTCCGTCCGGCTGCGGCCAGTTTTTTTCCCGTTCGAATCAATTGTACCAGATTGATTTTTGCAGGGCAGACATAAGAACAGCAGCCGCATTCAAAACAGGCGTGAATATGATACTGCTCTGCAATGGCGGGATTGTTGTATCTGGCTGCAAGGGCCAGCCTGGTGGGCACAAGATTCATGGGGCAGGCATCGACACAGCGTCCACACCGGATGCAGGCCGTCTCTTCATCACTCTTGATCTCATCATGGGTCAGGACCGTGATCCCGGAAGTTCCCTTGGTGACGGGGGTGTTAAAATCGGAAAAGGAAAACCCCATCATGGGTCCGCCGGCAACCACCCTTACCGCATCCGATGTAAAACCTCCGCAAAAATTGATCACCTCGGCCATGGAAATACCAATGGGTACAAAAAGATTTTTCGGATGTTTTATCCCCCTTCCGGATACGCTGATCACCCGGTGAGTCAGGGGCGATTCCTTAATAACCGCCCGGGCAACTGTTGCCATTGTCCCGACATTGCTCATGGCAACGCCCACATCCGACGGCAGTCCACCCAGAGGGATTTCAAGTCCGACCACTGACTTTATCAATTGTTTTTCACTGCCCTGTGGATATTTGGTCTTTAACACCGCTATTTTAATGACCGTCTGTTCAACTGCCTGTTTTAACCGTTTCACCGCCTCGGGCTTGTTGTCTTCCACACAGATGACAATCTCCCTTGCTGAAACGGCACGGGCCGTTAAAAGTGCCCCGGCAACAATGGCCCGGGGTGCCTCTCTCATCAGCCTGTAATCACAGGTCAGGTAAGGTTCGCATTCACAGCCGTTGATCATGAGGGTATCTATCATCCGGGTATCGTTGGGGGTGACCTTTACATGGGTTGGAAATGCGGCCCCCCCCAGGCCCACAACACCGGAGGAGTGAATCACTTTCACAATGGTGAAGGGATCATAAATGGAGATACAGTCCCTGGGCCATTGCCTTGAGCGCATCTCATCCCAGAGTTTTTGCGGTGAAATCTGGTCGCCGTCAGTCTGGATGGTCAGGGCAGGAAGATGCCTCCCGTTGGGCAGGGTCACCATGGTGTTTTTCTTTACCCTGCCGGCAACCGGGGAGTGAAGGGATGCCGAGACAAAGGCTTCACCCCCTCCCACCATTTCTCCATACCTGACCATCTGCCCGGATTTGACAACTTGTTTACACGGCACTCCCAGATGCTGAAGCAGAGGCAAGGTGACGGTTTCAGGTATTTCCATTACTTCAACCGCTGATTCATCACTCAGTTGTTTATTATCCGGTGGATGGATCCCGTGCCGAAAATTACCGGTCCCGGGAAATCCTTTTAATCTGAACAAACCCATAACGCTTATGCTTATGCTGCCCTTAAATTGAAGTTATTGAACGATCCAGACAACATGGTTGTCTGCATTTTTAAAAATTTTATTTCCAACCCGGTTAACCATCAATCGTTTCCAGGGTGCCAGCCCCCGCCGTCCAACGATAATGGTACCGTAATTGCCATAGCGTGCCGTATTGAGAATCCCATGGGTGGGAGTTTTCCCACTGGCAATGATTTCAAAGGAAACCTGATCACTTGAAAAGCCTGCCTCCAGAAAATAGTTCATGGGCAGGGCAAACATTTCATCCGATTCTCCGGCAGATCCTTTTTTTTCGGTTTTTTCAAACATTTCCCGCTTATGTTGAGAATGACACAACAATAATTTGCATCCCCTTGTTTCGATCAGGCAGCTCAAGGCTTTTACCGCTTTTATAATTTCCCGGGTCCCGTCAAAGGCGATGAGAATATTCTTATGGTTTGGATTTTTTCCCACCACAATCAAAGGAATATTCCTAATTTTCCCAAGAAGTTTCATGGGCAGGTATCCATGAAAAAATCCTTGATCCTGCTATGCCCTTTCCGGCCAATTACCAGTGCATCGTACCCCTGGTGGGACTCTTCGACAATATCCTGGAGGATACCCTGATTTTTGATGTGAACCTGGATATGGATGGCCTGCGGCGGCAGCCCGCAATCCAGCAGTGTCTGTTCCGCTTTTTCATGGCCAGGTTGACCTTTTTTTTTCTCTGGGCCATGGCGGCCCGGATTTGGGGGCTCTGAAATCTGAAATCAAGTTCCCTTTCCATCTGCCAGAAGGATCTGGGTATTTTGGTTTCCACATAGAACACCACCACCTCGGTCCTGTCGTGGGGAAAAACCTCGCCAATGTATTGAACGGAATCCAGCGCAAGGTCTGAACCGTCATATGCCAGCAAAATTTTAATGGGTCCTGATTCCGTCATATCCACATATCCTGTATTTTAAGTTGAGGCCTGATTTTGTCACACAATTGTCATTGAATTTTTCTGGCCCCCGGACAATTTTGATTTGCCGGTTACTCGTTTATTTTTTAGACCAGTATGCAACAGAAAAAAAACTTTAACATTGATCTATGTCAATTTCAAAATTTATATTTTATACTCCTGAAAAAATCGTAAAATCATTATGGACAAAAGGAGACAAAATGGGAAAACTATTGATCGTATATGCATCCAGGGCAAATGAAACAAAAGGCATAGCAGAACTGATCGCCGAGGGTGCCCGGCAATCCGGACATGACCCCGTTATCAAAAAAGCCGGCGAGATTAAAACCGAAGAAGATTTAAACGGATATGATGCCTATGCATTTGGATCACCCACCTACCATGCCGAGATGGTGAGCTCAATGAAACAGATGTTGTTTATTGCACAAAGAGCAGAACTCGCAGACAAACCCGGCGGTTCCTTTGGCGCATACGGATGGAGCGGCGAGGCGGCAAAGCGGATTTACGACACCATGGTCCATATCTATAAAATGAAGATGGTATCAGGTCCCTTAATGCTCAAGGCAAGCTGGGTCGATGGCGGCGTAGAACAGGCCCAGGAGTATGGAAAAAGTATTGTGGCGCTGATTTAGACTCTTGCCCCCAATGATTACTGATTTGAGAATTGGGCTGACTTGAGCATGCATATTGTTTTCAAATAAATCCGAGTTCTTTTGATTTTTCATAAATTCTGCCTTCAATTTGTCACTAACTATGGGCGTTCTTGATAAAAACCAAAGATATGATTCCTTATACCCGGAAACAAAAGCGTATTGATAATTTTCCTCAGAACAGCGTGGCAATCAACACCCCTTTTTATCTTCTCCGATTATTCATATCTGTTCACCTGTTTTGAATAAATTATCTGTGCTATGAATCTGACAGGGTACATGTTTTGGTTATTTTAGGTGTGAATCTTTCAGGACGAGTCACAAATTTCAATCCTGATGCGGCTACCATTCCTTTGAGCATACTGGTAAATACATATTGATGAAATGGATAAAGGACATACCAATAAAGGATACCGATTAAACCCTTGGGTAAAAACCTGGATAGCAGTATGATTTCGCACTGGTCATTTCCCACATCATTGATATTGATCTCCAGCAAGGCTTCCCCTGGTGTTTTCATCTCTGCAAGCAACAGCAGTTTCGAAAATTTTTTAAGGGTTAGGACCCTCCAGAAATCAAGGGCGTCTCCCACTTGAAGCCTTTCTTTTGAACGTCTGCCGCGGACAAGCCAACCCCGCCGGTGAAAACATCGATAACCCCACGAATTTTCCACAAAAGATCGGCACCATAATAACCGGTCTTACCACCAAGTTTTACAACAGATGCCCATAGATCTGAAGCTGTTCCTTTTACGACAGCCCGATACCCGCATTTGAGGATAGTCCCTCCTGAATAGGATGAATCTCCCAAATAGGTCCATTCAGGATATGTGATTTCTCCGGCATCCGTCCAACAGGTATCGACCTGCTCTTGTTGAACCCGATCGAGGGCACGGGCAATTGCCTCACGGCAGCTGATCAATTTTTGTGGAATAATTTGGGTGATCCTTTGTTCTGTACATGTGGTCGGAAGACTCAACCCTTCAGCCAATGGTTGCGCAATGGCTGCTGGAACCGGTGTCACCAGGTGAATCCATAGGGAGGATAACCTTGGTGTCAGTACCGGAACCGGTATCATAAAGGGTGAAGGCAGTCTTGCTTCTTTGGCAAAAATACGGAACAGATCCCGATAGGCCACAACATCAGGACCGCCTATATCAAAGGTTTCGCCCCGGGTCTCCGGGTGTTCCATGCACCCTTTAAGATACCCAAGTACGTTTGTAATGGAAATGGGCTGTGTCGGCATACTGACCCATTTAGGCGTGACCATGACCGGCAGTCGCTCAGCCAGGTATCTTAAAATCTCAAAACTGGCACTGCCGGATCCCAATATCATTGCAGCCCTTAGAACCGTTACCGGAACAGGACCGGAAAGAAGAATCTTCCCTACTTCGTTTCTGGAAATCAGGTGTTTGCTGATGTTTTTATGGTGAATGTCACCGAGACCGCCTAAATAGATAAGGTGCTTTGCATGTTCATCTGCAGCCGCCTGAACCATATTTTTTGCGCCGAGACGATCCGCATGCCGGTATTTCCCTTGTTGAGAAACCATTGAATGGACTAGATAATAGATTGTCCCACACCCTTTTACAGCCTTTCTCAGGGAATCAACATCCAGGATATCTCCCCTTACCAATTCGACATGAGGATCTTGTCCCCAGGGCCGGTCAGCCATTTTTTCGGTAGAGCGGCCCATGGCCCTTACCCGGTAACCTGATGCCAACAAAAGAGGAATCAACCGACCGGCAACATATCCCGTTGCTCCGGTTACCAAAATTTGTTTTTGATTTTTATTGTCCATACCGGGTCCTTTTTAATCTGACATCAGCAAAAAAACAGTGTTCAAAAATAAACCCACACAAATCTTATTTGGCCAAGTCTTTTATGTGTAAGAAAACGATCATGGCTGTGACCCCCCATCGTATCGAACTTTATTTCCAAGCAAACAAGAACTGATACCTAATTTTAATAGGTTTGAGCATGGCATCCCCCTATAATAAACAATTGCATTGACATATCACAACTCAGTATATAGATTTTTTATATAATTAACAGCATATTCTGACGACAAAACAGGCCTGCTTGGGCAAGAATAATTTTGTACCATTTTACAGATAAGGACAGGACATGAACAATCATATGAAAAATTCACTGGAACAAATCACGACTTTGTTTGGCTCACAAATGCTTGCAGTTCTGTCAACCCAAAGTCGAGATCAGCCATATGCAAGCCTGGTTGCCTTTGCCGCAGATGACAATCTTGAACATATATTTTTTTTAACCCCCACCACAACCCGCAAATATGAGAATCTAATAGATAACCCCAAGGTTGCTATATTGGTTAATAACAGTGTGAATAAGGCTGATGACATTCATAATGCCGTTTCCGTAACCGGTATCGGAACTGCAGCAGTTGTAGAGACATCTGATAAAACACAACTTTTAAATATGTACTTAAAAAAACACCCTCACCTTAAAGGGTTTTCAAAAGCCCCGACAACCGCTTTTATCTGCATAGCAATGAAGCGGTATTTTATGGTTAACCAGTTTCAAAATGTAATTGAAATCCAGGTAAAATCATGAAGCCGCTCCTTAAAATAGAAGACTTTATAAACGACGGAATTGACCAAGTCGGGGGAAAGGCATTTTGCCTGGCCAAGATCCATGAACTGGGATTAACTGTTCCCAAAACCGCTTGTATCCCGTGTCGGATATACGAAAAATATCTCAACCAGACCCGGATAAAAGACACGATTCTTCTTGAGATCAACAAGAAGCCGTTCAAACATATGCGGTGGGAAGAAATCTGGGACATATCCCTTCGGATCCGAAACTTATTTTTGACCACACCGATTCCACAGGACATCCAAAAAGATCTTTTCTCTTTAATCGTTGAATCCTTTGGTAATAATCCGGTTGCCGTAAGATCCTCGGCTCCTGGTGAAGATAATGCGGCAAGCTCTTTTGCGGGCCTCCATGATTCTTTCCTGAACATTATCGGCGCCGACACTATTATCAAACATATCAAGCTGGTATGGGCTTCACTCTATTCTGACGCTGCGCTTTTATATCGAAAAGAGTTGGGGCTTGATATTCATACCAGCCAAATGGCGGTTGTCGTTCAGGAATTGATCCTCTCCGACAGGTCCGGTATATTCTTTGGGTTGAATCCATCCAATTCAAACGAATCGGTCATTGAATCAGTCTATGGCTTAAACCAGGCACTTGTCGATGGTGACGTTGAGCCGGATCGATGGATTTTAAACCAATCTTCAGGCAAAATATTAAACCATATCGAACCGGTTCGAAAACAGTATGCAGTCCCCAATGCGGAAGGGGTTGGCTTCGCTGATTTATCCGGGGAAAAGAATCAGACCCCCCCTTTGGATGATCAGGAAGTTTTCCAAATATGGGAAACAGGTAGAAAAATGGAAGCACTGTTCGGCAGGCCCCAGGATATGGAATGGACATTTTGCAATGATCAGTTGATCGTCCTTCAGTCAAGGCCGATTACAAGTGCCGGTTTTAACGAATCCGATGATAAAAGAACCTGGTATTTAACATTGCATAGAAGTTACGAGAATTTAAAAAAATTATACATTAAAATCGAACACCATTTGATTCCCCAGATGAGTGCAGACGCAAAACGCCTTGGACAGATAAATTTTCAAAGGATGACGACAAAACAACTCTGTCTGGAAATAGAACAAAGACAAACGCTATATGATCATTGGGTAAAGATTTACTGGGCTGATTTTATACCCTTTGCCCATGGTATTCGATTGTTCGGGCAGGTTTACAACGATGCGGTCACACCGGCTGATCCCTATGAGTTTATGGCCCTTCTTGAAGATACCGGCCTTAAAAGTATGGAGAGAAACCGCCTGCTTGAAAAACTTGCCCAAATGATCCGTAGTGATATTGATCTAAAAACGATGCTGGAAGATGACATGATCCCAGGAACAGATCATTCATTCAGAAGCCTGCTGGACAAATTTGTAGAAGAGTTTGGTGACCTTTCCTGCACCACCGGCAGCGGCAACGAATGTCAGTATGGGGACAATGGTATTATCAGACTTTTGATCGAATTTTCTAGGCAACCGCCAAAACAAAAACACACGGATGGACCTGACATTCAACGCCTTAAAGAAGATTATATGCAAAGTTTTCCAGCCCAAAAGAAAAATTTTGCAGCAGACGTGCTTCATTTGGGACGTGAAAGTTATCGACTGCGGGATGACGACAATATTCATCTGGGCAGAATAGAGGCCCGATTGATTGAATCGGTTTCAAAAGGCCAATCTCGACTGTCAGATCCCTTAATATCCGCAGACGAACAAAAAATGCTTTTAAAAATTCCAGCGCTCAGCAGGGTGTCTGATGACGTATCCAGATCACTTGAACCCGCCTTATCTGACAAGACGTCCAAGAGATGGTTCAAATCCCGTCAGATCGTAGGTCATCCGGCAGGGCCGGGTATTGCAACCGGGAAAGCAAGACTTATCAAGACCCCTCAGGATCTGCTGGATTTTAAACAGGGGGATGTCCTTGTCTGTTCGGGAGTGGATCCGAATATGACATTTGTAATACCGCTGGCATCAGCCCTAGTGGAGGAACGCGGGGGCATGCTCATTCACGGTGCCATTATTGCCAGGGAATATGGATTACCCTGTATTACAGGTGCTTCCCAGGCCATGCAGCTTATCAAGAATGGAGACCAAATAACGGTTGACGGATATCTTGGCATTATTACATGTAAAACAGATGATCTATAAATCTTATCACTAAAGGAGGCAGATTGATTCGGTATCTTAAAGTATATGGGGTTGCATTATCTGCATTCCTTGTTGTTGATCTGATGTGGATCGGCTTTATTTCCGGACCCTTTTATCAGGATCAACTGGGCTTTATTCTGGCATCTTCCCCCAATTGGATAGCAGCCATCATTTTCTACCTGATGTTCGTTGCGGGTCTGTTGTTTTTTGTTGTGTTGCCCGGGTTGAAAGACAGCAGTTTAAAAGATAGCCTTTTTCGAGCGGCCGGTTTTGGAGCCATGACATACGGTACCTATGATTTAACAAACCTTGCGCTTATTGAAGGCTGGCCGGTTCTGGTTACTGTTGTGGATATAATCTGGGGAATGATATTGAGCGTAATTGTATGCCTTGTCAGTGTAAAGGTCGGCAGGCATTTTGATGAGCCGTCAATTTAATTATCACCACCCCCCCCGTGCACCCATAGAAAACTTGAGTGGTTCAAGTCTGCCAGGGTGGACACGGGAGTTGATTGGTGTTTCATACAAAATTTAATATCATGCTGTCATTAGCAGCATAATGCTTAAAAGGTAAATTCGCTTTCTTTGCAATATATTCGGGTACGGAAAATCCTTTGGCATACTCAGCGTAATTGACAAATGTACGGCCGTCAATACGCACTTTCATTCCAGGCTGCGGATCTTTCAACGCCACCACCACCTCTCGTTTCAAATATTTCTTGTGAAGGGCTTTGAAACCCAACTCCAATGCAACCTTGCCAATGTCCACGTTAAGATAATTCCGTGCACCTGACTTTGCTTTATCGCGATATGTCAAATTAATATGTTCGAGAACTTTCATCAATTGTTCGTTCATTTTGTACCTCTCGTTTCGGTTAAAGCTGAACCATGAAATTAAGATTAAGCAGTTTTTTCTAAAAACCAAGGGTTGAAACTTAAAATACCTGTCTTAGATTTTGGCTTATTCACATTAATTTCTGAGCTGATGAAAAGGCAGGAAATCATTTCAATGATGTGAACAAAAATCTAACTGTATTGTCCTGGGCCAAAAGGAGTTTATATGAAAACACTTTCTCAAAGTGCCCTGGTCGATCTGTTTCTTGACATTACCTGGAAAAAAGAGGGTATCCAACACTCGGAACACTATTTTGTTGATCACCTCAATTGCTGGCGGGATATTTTCCCGGGCAGCCCCCTTGAAGCCCTTTTTGACCATGACATTGATCATCCTATAACGCTTCAGATAAATCCAGGAGATATCGTTCCAAAACATCGTGAGGACAAAATTCTTCGTCTGCCCAGGTCCGGATTAAATTCTGATTTGACTGTGAACCCTATTCACTTCGGGAGATTCTATCCCCAGGGCATGATTTCCAGATCTACCAATATATTCAAAGGCAACATAAATCCGTTTCGGTGTATTGGCGAACACCCACACTTTATAATAGCCGATCTGAATCACCCCATGGCCGGAATCTCTTTCGAGCTGACAATGAGGGTTCAAGAGCAATCAAACAAATCAGATGAGCGCGGCGGGAGTTGTACGGACTGGATTGATCTTGCCTTGTCAGGCCCTGGGATGCAGACCCGGCATAACTTTCAGGCAACAATTTTTTTTTCTGAAGGGTCCTTTCATAGAAATGAGCCGGGACCTGATTCCGATTTTTATGCTAAAGACAGGTTTGTTCATCATATAGACAGTCAGGCCAGAAAGAACCTGGCAGCCATGTACCAAACATTTGTTCAGCCTGGAGAAAATGTCCTGGACCTCATGGCCGGATGGGAGTCCCATGTTCCCGATACGATGAGGCCTCTTTCCCTGCACGGTATCGGACTAAACAAAAACGAGCTTATCAATAACCCAGCACTTACAACCCATACGGTACAGGATTTGAACACCAATCCTTCTCTGGCCTTAAATGACAATACCTTTGATAGTGTTTTCTGCTCTTTGTCCGTTGAATATCTTACGGATCCTATAACCATCTTCAAGGAGGTGGCACGCGTTTTAAAACCCGGAGGTAACTTTATCGTGTCGTTTTCAAACCGTTGGTTCCCTGAAAAAAACATAAGAATCTGGGAAAATCTCCATGATTTTGAACGGTTGGGTTTGGTAACGGAATACTTTCTCAAATCTGGCCTGTACAAAGAAATTTCAACGATTTCGTCCCGGGGATATCCCAGACCATACGACGACGACCATTTTCCTCAGCTCCTGGTATCAGACCCTCTCTATGCCGTGATCGGTCGCACCAGGAAATGATAAAATGATAAGGAGACATGGTGAATGTTTTTGATTATCGGATCTGTTTTTTGTTTTTTTCAATTTCATTCCGAATTGTAGAATGATATTTTTCTGTAATTGGATAAAAACAGATAATTAAAATAGACAATGCATTGCACAGACAAGGAACCAGCGCATAAAGAATCCTCAGCAGATCTACAGTTTCTTTGCTCTGTGCAATGTTAGGGCGATAACCGGCATTGCCCAGTAGAAGGAGGCCAATACCGATACCAAAGGCAACAGAGAATTTTTTGGCAATGGACCATAGACCTATATACTTTCCTTCTTGCCTTTGTCCGGTCATCAGTTCATCATAATCTATCACATCTGCCTGGATGGATGACGGAAGAGCAAGGCCTGCACCGAAACCGATGCCGGAAATAAAAACAAGGATACCATAGGCCCTGGTGTCTCCTGCACCTAAAAAAAACACTCCCGCAAAAGCACTGATAGATGAGCGTTTGACTGTAAATAAATTAACGATAGGTTTTCAATGCCATCATGCCTTTTTAAATTGACGGGTCAGCAGGTTTAATTTTTCCCACAAAACCTGCCTTTCCTGTTCAGATTCCCCGGTTTGGGGAAATAAAACGGTTTCGTGGGGCCGTCTGTCCATCCAGAATTTACCTGTTGATTCTCCTGCCTTTTTTGAAGCAGCAAGCCATACGATGGTCTCAGCCCCCTGGTCAGGCAGGCTTTTTTCTCCGCCAGTTTTATGGCTGCAGCTTTTCCAATGCCGGATGTGCCCCCTGTTATGATGACTTTTTTACCATAAAGCGTCTCGTCCGTTTCCGCCCAGAACCTTTTGCTGAATGCGTATCCTAATTTACTGAACATCAGCAACCCCGGTAAAATCATATGATCAGCCATATAATCGAAACCATTTGACCCTGAAAAAAACCAGCTGCTTTGTTAAGTCATTTTATTTTTCCCACTCAGTTTGGTTTCGAGTCCTTTGATGGCTTTTCGCCCTGTATTTTTTAAAACAGGCGTTAATAATTTTTCCGTGTGCTTTGAAAACCCTGAAAAATATATTTGGGCTTCGTAGTCAATTCGGGTGCCGGTTGGTATTTTAACGAACGAGATGGTGTCAATCGCACTGAAGGATTCTCCTCTGCCTTTCAGAATCACTCGTGAAAAAGGAATATACGCTGTGATAGTATATTTCATTTTGGGTCTGCACGGCCCGAAACGCAATGTGAGATCATATGTTGATCCGACCTGGGTTTTGCCTTTTGAACTCTTTTTGGATAATACCACACCCGGATCCCAGTCTTTGATATTGCTAAAATCGCTGGTATAGATGAAAGCAGCCTCTAAAGCCTTTGGAACATGAATGGATTCATTTAATTTTATCATGAAACACCTTTTTGATTCGTTATTACATTTAAATATGATCATGATTTAAAGGACTTCAACGAAATAAAAAAATAGTTTATAATTCCATTTGTTCCTTTAATATTAATGATCTCTTGAAAAAATAATGGTGAAATAATGACCGATAAAAAATTCGATGCAATTATCGTAGGATCTGGGACATCGGCCTACTATGTGGCTGATGGTCTAATTGAAAACAACCTCAATCTGGCAATGATTGATGAACGGCCTTACGGAGGGACCTGTGCTCTTCGTGGTTGCCAGCCAAAAAAATACTTGATATCCAATGCTGAAGCTGTCGCTATGAGCCATCATTTAATGGGCCTGGGTATTAATCAGGCTGCCAGAACAGACTGGCAGGCCATGCAAGGACTTAAAAATCAATTTCTCAAAGGTCGGTCCCTGGCGGAAGTGAAAGCCTGGGAGAAAAGAGGAATAGCTACTTTTTCTGGTAAGGCAATTATGAATGGACCCAATGAGATTATCGTCAACAATGATACTCTTTTTGCCAAACACATTATTCTTGCTACTGGTGCGATTCCCAGGCGGACTCCTATCCAGGGTTCTGAGTATATTCTTGACAGCGAAGCTTTTCTTGATTTAAACAATCTGCCCGATCGAATTATTTTTATTGGAGGAGGATATATATCCTTTGAATTTGCCCATGTCGCTATCCGAGCCGGCGCCAAGCAGGTCAGTATCCTGAATCGATCCCAACGTCTTTTGAAAACCTTTGACCATGATATTGTAAAAACAATTATCCAGGCTAGTATAGAAGAAGGGATTTCTATCGCATTAAATGAGACACCCGTATCTGTTGAAATTGATCCTGACGGCTTAAAACTGACTGGTACGACAGGGAATGAATATCAGGCAGATCTCATAATCGAAGCCACAGGCAGGGTTCCCAACCTCACTGTATTGGAAAATGGTCATGGCAAAGTTGATATCAGTCCGCAAGGCGTAAAGGTCAATGATTTTTTGCAAAGTGTTTCCAACCCGGCGGTATATGCGGCTGGCGACTGTGTGGCTGCAGGCCCCATGCTGGCTACGGTTGCCGATGAACAGGGCAAGACAGTTGCCAATAATATTATCAAAGGTAATCAAAAGACTATTGACTACTCAATCATCCCCACTGCGGTATTTACTATACCCAGTATTGGATCCGTAGGATTGACCCAAGAGCAGGCCGAACTGCAGAAACTAGATTTTAGAATTAATAAAGGAGAGACCACCCGGTGGCCGTCATCCATGCGAATCGGAGAAAAACACAGTGCATATAAAATCCTGATTGATAACAAGACCGATCAGATTATCGGAGCTCATCTTGTCCGGCATAATGCCGCTGAAAGCATAAATATTCTGGCGCTTGCCATGAAATTTAAAATCAAGGCATCCGATCTTGCCGGTTTTATATGGGCATACCCAACATATGGTTCCGATCTAAAGTATATGGTTAAATGATGCACCTGCCTATCTGCTTATCATTCTTTCAGTTTTTCTTGTGGATTTATATGATAGAGCTCACATTCAATCGTATCACTTGAGACAGCGCTGACCTCTCCTGCCTGAACCGGGAATGACCTTTCCAAATAAGTGTCCGGCGACCTTTGAAACGGAACGGACAATGCTTTGGGCCATACTGGCATTAATGATTTGGCCTCGGGTCATGGCGCCAACAGCATAAAGGGATTCGGACTGCATTAACTGTCCACCGGGATCGCGCTGCATGACCTGATGGGTATCTGGATTGATCCAGATGCTGCCGGTCTTATAGCGCCCGGTATCTGCTGATCCCCATGGATACTTGATGTTCGCTACTGGCCGATATTCTTCTGTCAGGACCATACCCGAAGCAACCATTGATTGTATCAGTAAAGACTTGTCTGTTAGGATCGACTTATCCTGGCCCCGGGCATTAACCACGTAAGAGTAGGCTTCTTTTTTATCTTGACCGTCCCGATTTTTGTACGAAAAGACATAACGGCTCTCTGGGTCATCTTTCAGAAGTTGGTATGAGGTTCCAAGGCTTTTTATTTCAACAATACCGGCCCTGATTAATGCCAGCAGTTTTTCAGCATTTATGACGGGCTGGGTCGCGGCATGTGTGAAAAAAACAGAGGTATACTTGTCGTCAAAAATTTTCCGCTGCCTGAGCGTCAAGTTGAGATACATTTCTTTTTTCACGCTCAAACCCTGAAGGAGAATCGTCTGCCAGAGGACATCACCCTGGTGGCTATCTCCTTTGATGGCATCTTTAATGGATTCCGACAACACTGTTTCCGGGGTTCTCGAAGGGTTTTCAATTTCATTCCAGTCGAACGGATGGCCGTATGCGTTTTGCAATTCAGCATCCAGGAGGTCAAACAAGGCTTCCAGCGAATGGTTCCTGGTTTTGTCAGCCCACATCTGTTCTATAATCTTGGGATTAAAAAAATGATTTCGGTATGACCCAGTCCGACCACGAACTTTTGGCAGCAGTCCTTTTCTTGAATAAAGACAGAAGGTCCGAGGATTTTCCGGTGGTAAATAAACTAGACCCCCGCTTTCAGATCGGACAAACCCGTCCTCCGACGTTAATGTAAGCAAGGTTTCTATAGCGCTGAGACTAGTGCCGATCACAGCCACTTTTTCACCCTTGGGAATTTGTTTCTGAAGCTTTTGGGCTGGCCAGGGACATGAGAAAAAGAAGGCATCCAGGCTTTCTTTCTGCCAGTGGCCCGTGGCGATCAGAACCTGGGCGGTCTTCATGAAAACCTGCTCCCCCGTGGCAAGGTTTCGGCAGGAAAGCCGGAAGCCTTCCGCATCAGGCTGAATTCCTTCGACCTCTGTGCAGGCATGAAGTTCAACGGATATGCCAAGCTGGCGGGCCAACTGAACAGCTTGAAGAAATCGTGTTTTCAGGTATTCTCCCATGATGGCACGGGGATAATGATAACAGGCAGAATCATCCTGCTGGTCCATAAAGTGTTCAAACCAGTCGAAACGATCAATCAGACGGCTCTGGTTCCTTGCTATCCACGATTGAAAATCCCCGGGATTTTCCGGAAAAATGCCCATGTCCGAGGCGTACATATTGGTGATGTGGCAGGGTAGGACATTGTCTTGATTATGGGGGAACCCGGGCCCGAATTTTTCTTGCTTCTCAAAAATCCGGATCCGGATCCGGGAAGGGAACCATGGGTTCTTATCTGCTGCCGTTTGTGCCTGCCGTATGCACTGCCATAGCATGGCAGTGCCTGTCAGCCCACCGCCGATAATCGAAACATCAAGTAAAAAGGACATGGTTTTTCATCTCCCTCAAAATTATTGAAGGTCAGCCCAGCAGGTAAAGCGCTCGGTAAACACCGGGGGGTCAGGAAACCGCTTGGTGACGGCAGGCATAATTTCCAGGATCATCTGACGTTCTGGCAAACTTGCTGCAGTATTTCCTAAATGTCTGCCAAGTTGATTTTCATCGATCTGTTATTTTTGCACTT
Organism: uncultured Desulfobacula sp.; assembly: GCA_963674905.2. Classification (GTDB taxonomy): domain Bacteria; phylum Desulfobacterota; class Desulfobacteria; order Desulfobacterales; family Desulfobacteraceae; genus Desulfobacula. Next base: position 590,290 of record CAXXXR010000002.1, read on the forward strand.
TTTTTAGAAAGCCGCTCAATTGGACGACATGCTTTTTTTCTTCTTCAATAATCTCATCTATTTTCGCGCGTCCCAGCTTGGGAGGAACAATATCTTTAAGACCGATATAAAACAGGATGGATTCTTTTTCTAAACCAATGGCTGTTTCAATGACCTGAGCCATTGTTTCTTCGCCGGTCAATTGGTCAGCCACATCCGGGTTCCCCTCACCACCATGGGCATCCGCCATGGCTTTCAAATACCGGAACAACTCTTCTTGAGGATCAAATACCGTCTTTGATTTTTCCATGTCAGACACGGCAATTTTCATTTCTTCAAACCCTGCTTTATGTCTGTCTTCCATACGGGCAATGGATTCAAGGAACTCTTTGTCTGCCTTATTCTCCTGAAGTGAAGCTGCTTTCCTGTAAAATGCAGCTCCGTTTTTCTCTATTTGAACGGCCATTTCAAATACTTCTTCCGCATTAAAGTCGTATGCCATATTTGCTCTCCTTTTACACCTGAGTCACAACGGCTGCAAATCATCAACAGCGTTTAGTAATTCATTTATTTTGGGATGATCCCCTGCTTTTCTACCAGAAAAAAAATAGCAGACAGCACCGGATACGTCAATCACAATCGCGCCACCTAACTGCATTGTGCTGCCTTGAACCGACCCCTGTCGATGGCCTTCTTTCAGGGCAGAAGCCGCCTTGAATACAGAGCTGATGCTCATAAAACCTGCAAACCCCTTTGAAAAGCCTAAAAGAGAGAACGCTGCCAGAGAAGGGTCAGAAAAAAGAAGGCCGCCATATCCGGTTATTTTTTTAAATTCTTTAAAATGACGGGGGTCACCTGAACCAATTACAGCAAGATTTACATTTTTATCATCAAAATTTTGAGAATTTTCTGCCAGTTCAGCCACCTGCTGACGGCAGAACACTCAGCCAAAATGACGGACAAAAATCAATAGGGCTGGTTTATCCTGCCACAAGGTAAATAATTTCACAGGCTCATTTTTATCATTTAGGACAACCAATTCTCCAAGATCTTCAACTGATAAATTATTTGTTCGCATATTTGCCCCGATTATATTTAAATCATTTGGTTTATTCTGCTGACATACCCTTTAATGTCACATTTTCGTTCTAGTCCAGATGCGGCCATATAGCGAACCTTGCCAAAGACAGGTCTTTCAAACCAGGCACGATCATGCAGGCCAAAAATCCATCCAATACCGGCATAAGAATTGGGATCCCTGCCGTCTAAAAAGTATGCATTATTGATTGCCGTTAAAGTTTCGTAGGCCTTTTCAGGTGTTTCACTCCACTCAAGAATTTTTTTCCCCCAATACATCCTCATATAATTGTGCATGAAGCCTGAAATCTTCATTTCGCGCATTGCTGCATTCCAGTATTCGTCGTGTGTCTGACTGTTTTCAAGCTCAGACTTCGAATAAAGGAACTGACGAGCATCTTTTTTGTGTTCAGTCAGGGTTTTTTTCGCCCAGTTTGGAAGGCAGTCCAAAACGTCATATGCCGGGTTAAAATAGACGAAATTCATGGCCAATTCTCTTCGAATGATCAGCTCCTCTAAATATGATTTCCTATCCTCTTCAGAATGATCATCGCTTGCTTTAATTTTAATCGCCAGATAAAGCGGAGAAATCTGGCCAAAATGAAGATAGGGGCTCATAAATGATACATCCAAGGTTTTGGGCTGATTCCGATGCGCCACATATTGGTGGAACCGCTTTTCAATAAAATCGTCAAACCTTTCTTTTGCCTGGGAGGTCCCCCCCTTGAAAAAAGATGACACAGGTGGAATACTGCTATCAATATTCAATTGATCTAATACGGTTTGAATATTATCAAGTTCAATTCCTCGTATGGATATAGACATAGATGGATGCAACACGACCTGGGGTTCCAGATCTTTCAGGTACGCCTCAAGTTGCCGGTTTATTTTGGTTCGTATGGTATATGCTGCATATTCTGCCTTATCAGAAACTTCCTCTATCGGAACAACCACATCACTTTCAACCTGGACAACACAGCAGGGGGCTTTTTCAGCAATCTCCTTTCTCCAAAATCTTTGATGACGCAAATACCCCCTGTCGCAGACAATTATAGACGCATTGAGTCCAACATCCAGGACAGCATGCACTGGATTCCCATACCGGGCAACCATCTGGATGCCCCTTGATGCCAGATGTTGTTTTGTCTCTTTCAATCCTTCCAGCATGAAGGTGTAATGCCTCCGATTGGCATCCGGATAATCATCGGTCAAGGCAAATAACACAAGGATCGGTTGGCCCTGAATATTTGCCTGCTCAATGGCATACTCTAACGCATGATTGTACTCAGCCCGCTGTGACTGCTGCATCCAATACAACACAAACATACCGGAAGATGGGGGTAAATGGTTTAATTTTTGTATGCGGGATGTTTGAATAGTCATTATTTAATTTCAATAAATTTGGATATCATTTCCTATTATCATCACCGATGAGTGGGCGTTGCCGCTCAAGTTCAAAAAACACAAGAAATTTGTCCTCGCAGGGGTCGGATTGTTTTTTCCTGCGTTTCAAAGCTTCAATCCGTTCCGAATTTTTCTCTTCCTTTACCTTGGTCAGGTAAAGCCGTGTGCCCTTATTATAACCAGATCCTTCTTCAATAAAGAGATAAACTGCATGGGGATTAGACTCAAGATTTTTATGAGACAGTCGGTCCCGCATAATAAACGCCAGTGTGTCCCCCTCTAAAAAATGTGGCCGTGAATAAATGGCAGCGTCAACATTGCCATTCTTGTCAGCTGTTGAAAAAATACCAGTTCCCGATGTCGTTTCAAAATAATTTTTTAGTTCCATTTTTTTCTTTCCTTTTCAATATGTTTTTTTATTGAATTGGTTCTCGTGTATTATTTGCTCTGCTGTCAACCGACCGGACAATAGAGCCCATTGGATGCCGGGAATACTTTGATATTCACCACAGGTGTATACACCATCCCTTACTACGAGAATCGATTGCTGGGTTTGATACGGGTGGAGACTGATCCGGCAACGCATGATCAATGTGATATGTTATTATATGATGCCAGGTTATGACTGGGTCTCCAAACCACTGGAGCAATTCGCTTCGAACCGAACCTTCCAATGATTCATTGTCCATTGATTGATGATCCAGTGCGACAACAGCTATCAGATGTCTACCAGATGACGAATAAGAAGGAGCCGTCAGGGTTGGTATAGCAAGATTGTTAATGAGCCCTTTTCCTTCGCCATTCAAAATCAAAAACGGGCTGGAAATCGGAGGGCTTTCAAAGGATAAACCCATCAACACGATCTGATTTTATCCGGTCCCCGACTCGCTGACAGGCTTCAAGAATCAAAAATCTTATACCTTCTTTCATAAGATTCTTAGCGCAAGCCAAACCGGAGATACCTGCCCCAATAATGATCACATCCGTATCTAATTTTTTCATGAAGTCTCTCCAGCTTAAAATTCTACGATCTATACTCGAAAAAAAGGCCCCTCATTTAGGGGCCTTTCAATTATTCGAACACTATGGCTATGATGTTCAGCCTCCTACATTTCCAGGTTCAAGGTTTTTCCATGCTCTGTTAACAGTGCTTCCAACAGTTCCAAAAAGGTCATCCAGTTCATTTTTCATGGGCGACCACTCTGATGGACATTCATTCTCTAACTGATCAACTCGAACCTGTGCTGCTGTGACTTCTTGATCAAGTTGCCCAATTAATGGTAATATTTTTTCTTTTTCGGCAGATCCGTAAGTGTCTGCAACTTTTTTCATCGCTTCGAGTTTTTCTTTCCAAGCAGTAACTTCTGCCTTCATTGCCTTACAATAATCTTTTACCTCCATGATGAATCCTCCAAATTTGGGTTAATAAAAAATGTATATAATTTTATTTTTCACTAAAGAGCACATCAATCGAATCAAAGCTGATGAGTCTTATATGGTATTGGAACAAATCGTGAAATAAATAAAATTGTATCATTTAGATAATATATACATTTATCCAGCCATGCAACCTGTTATAATAATTTTATAATTTTTGTATCTTTATTCTCACAGCATATCTCTGGAGCATCTTTTTCAATAAAATAGGTATTGAATTACGCGAAACTGAATTGTTAAGTTTTGGCAATCCAAAAGCCGGCAGTCCGCTTATGAAATGCCGGCAGAGTATTGCTTTAGATTTACCCCAAAAAGCACTAATCTGGAAGGATGAAAATAATAAAGTCTAGATATCTTATAACGATCTTAAGATATTTAGAAAAACGGCATAATATTACAAATTGTGAAAAAGTAATTTCAAAAATAGAAAAAATACTTGCAAACATAACAAAATCTGCTTCAAACAAATAATTTGCTATGATTTCATGTTACAGGCGCATTAAAAACACTTCCCCGGTAAAAGGCCAGTTTTTTGGCCGTGGGGAGAAACGGCTTTATGATCTCTTTTCGTTCGGCCGCAGTCATAGGGTTCTCATTCCTTCCAGCCATGGCAAGTTCTTTAACCTCATCTTGTGTGGTGCAGCCGACAATGGCAAGAGTTATATCATAGGACAGGGCAAATCGGGTTAATAAACCGGCTGTGATTCCGAAATCTTTGGCAATATAATGTTTGCCGCCCAATACCTTCATGCCGATTACGGCAATCCCTTTTTTATGAGCCGCTGAGAGCGTATGGGTCAGAAAGCCGCCTATAATTTCTTCCACTGGATTGACCGGCATGAGCACCGCGTCCACGGGCCATTGGTCAATAGCTTTGGCCAGGATATACGGGTCATGATGGCCGGTAACACCGATGTATTTTGCCAGGCCCATCTTGCGGGCTTCCACAAATGCTTCCAGGGCCCCGCCTTTTTGTGAAATAAGTGCAAGATCCTTTTCATCCCTCACATCATGTATCTGCCACAGATCAAGATAGGGCGCTTTCAGTCGTTCAAGGGTCTGTGCCAGTTCAGTCAATGCACCATTTCTGGTCCTCTGGGCAGACTTGCTTGTATGGAAAACAGTCTCTCTTTTTCCTGGGTGATTGCTCCAATAGGACCCATAATAAAGCTCACTGTCCATGTATACCCTGGCTGAGTCGAAGTAGGTGATACCCTGATGGACGGCCTCGTGAATAACCTTTTGGGCGTTTTCTTCATTCCCGGTTGTCCGAAGGGCTCCTTCTCCGCCCAGGCCTACCCGGGTGATTTGTTCGATGGTTTTTGGGAAGATATCGGTTCCTATTGTCTGATTTTTTTTGTCAATCTTATCTATCATGGAATTCCTCCTTTGGAAGCATGTCAACAATCTTGATCTGGGTGGAAAAATCATCAGGAGTATGGACGGGCAGGCGGCAAATTCCTTGTTCACATACATATGCTGTAACCTTTCCGCCAATGGCTGTTTTGCCTGTTACAATCGGTATGATTCGGGCAAGCTTTTCTGCCTTTTCACCCTCCTCAACCTGAATTAAAACGCGATTGGGAAGATATGTTTTTTGAAGCGCTTTTAAAAAGGGGTTGCTTTCCGTTAATCCTCCTTTTGGAGTGACAATAACGATTGCTTTGGGAGTATCCAGAGAAAAATCAAGTGCCGTCATCATCTCTGTCAGCGCAAGGGGACTGGATTCAAAAATTTTTGAAAATGTAGTAAAAGAAGCAACGGCCCGTTTTCTATAGGTGTCAATGGTTGTAAATTCATAAAACCTGAATAAATTCATAAGTGCAACGGCATTCCCCGATGGAAGGGCACCGTCATATCCGGGTTTCTCCCTGGCGATCATCGTCTCGTGATCGTCTGCGGTCATGAAAAAACCGCCATCAACCGTATCCTCAAAATGCCGGGCCAGGTATTTGTCAAGTTCAAGGGCGGTCTCAAACCAGAACGGGTCAGAATCGGCTTCAAAAAGATCCATCAATGCGGCGATAAAAAACGCATAATCATCAAGATATGCTTTATGGCTTGCTCTTTCGTCTTTATAGGACCGAAACAATTCCCCAACGAACCGGCAGGGTGCTGGGAAATTTTGGTGCGCCCGTGACGCCACCGTTAATTTTTTCATACCGCGTCTTTATTTGGGAAATTACCATCCAAAGCGCGGATGCACCCGGCACCTTTTCCCCTTTTTCCGGCACCAGCATTTTTTGTAAATTTTCAGTAAGATCCATGCTTGTCTTGTGAATCAGATCCGGTTTTTGAACATAGCTTTCTTTTATTCGTTGAAGAAGGGTTAAAAACCCAATGGATGACCCTCGATCGCCGTCTCTGGCGGGAAAATAGGTGCCACCATAAAAAGGGTTTCGATCCGGTGTTAACCATACCGTCATGGGCCACCCGCCGCGTCCTGTAATGGCCTGAACCGCACTCATGTAAACAGCATCCACATCGGGGCGCTCTTCACGATCTACCTTTACGGCAATATAGTTTTCATTTATATAGGTGGCAATCTCAATATCTTCAAAGGATTCCTCCTCCATCACATGACACCAGTGACAGGTGGAATAGCCAATAGACAATAATACTGGAAGGCCCTTTTCCTTTGCGGTTTTAAAGGCCGTATCGCCCCATGGGTACCAGTTAACGGGGTTGTGTGCATGTTGCAGCAGATAGGGGCTGGACTCCAGAAAAAGACGATTGGTATACAGAGCCCAGCCATTTTTATCAAGATGTTTGGTCCTTGGTGTATAACCGGCCCCTTTTTGGGCCTTCATATCGTTTAATAGTTCATTAAGTTTATAATCGATATCGGGTATTCCAGGATGTGCAAGAGTTATGGTCTCTGGCTGTGTTTTTTTCATTGTTATCGTAAGCTCCTTTGCTGGTTCCGGACAGATAATGTGAAATTTTTTTGCCATTGCAGTGCCGGTAATCACAATTATAACCTGGTTTATGATAGAACAGCTTAAAAAGGGGCCTGAATAAAAAATTTTGACGGTGGGCGAAAATTTTTTTAAAATTTAACAATAATCGCCGCGAAGTCAGCCAGGTAGAACAAGCTACCCAGCCCAAGTTTATCAGCATCATGAAGAACATCAACTTGAGCAACAGCGAGAACAGGAACCGCAGACGTAATAAAGGTTTGGAACAACAAGGTCAAGGAAATATTTTTATTCAGACTTGATATGATCCGTCATGTCCGACAGATTAATTTCCAGTTAACCTCCTTTTTCTATTTTCAACGCTCGATTCCGAAAGTCACCCTCGTCTATTTTTCCCTTTACCCAATGGTGCCAGGCATCTTTTTGGGAAGCGACAATAACATCAAATTTTTTGGCCTGATCGAATTGGCTAAGGGCTTCATCAGCAATCCAAACACAGCAATTACATTTTTTCCCACCATTCTCGAGAATTTTAAAAAAATAACGAAAAGTTTTACTTCCAGGTTTTAGGCCTTCTTCGATCTTATAATTTTTATATGTCCATGTGGTTTGCATTTGATCTCCCATTAAAATGTTAGTGCTTCTAACACTTAAATATATGAATGCAATTTTGATTTGCAACCATCTTCCGTCATCTTCTTACAGACGACCAGAAAAATGAAAAGAGGAATACATAGGTCCTCTATTGTTAAAACCTGATTTTTGTTTGGTTCAAAGTCCTTTAAAAAATCAGAATGATCAAAACAAGTATTGATTTAACAATCGAATCCTGGAATCTGACGATAGGGATACAATCAAATATATTTTCTGCACCGGCTTCCATTACCGGTGCAGAAAAAAACCGTTGGTATATTCAGGACCGCAGATGATTGATGCCCATCAGTCATCCTGGTCAATTTCTCTTAACTTGCGAAGAATTTCCCTGGGCCGACTGCTGATCGAGATATTCAAAAGCTCATTCATCTTTTTTTCTTCAATCTTTTTTTTGTTCATCACTTTCTTTTTATATGCATTTTGCAGGGCCTCGAGAAGCGCATCAAGCTCGCAGGGTTTCTGAAGATAGGAATACGCACCGTTTTTTGTGCATTCAACAGCAGAATCAATGGCGCCGTGGCCGGTAAGGATGACGACTTCCATCCATTTATGTTCCTGCTTCAGCAGTTTTAAAGTCTCTTCGCCTGATATTCCGGGCATTTTCAGGTCCACCAGCGCAATATCAATGGGATTGTTTTTTGCAGCCTCAATTGCCTTTTCCCCACGGTTCACGGCAATCACATGAAAACTGCGTAATTCCAGACTTTTGCTGATTGATGCGAGAAATTGTTCTTCATCATCCACTATGAGAAGATTAATTTTGTCATTTTCCATAAAATCATTCCTTCCTTTATCATTATGGCCCCATGCAACAGGGGCGACATGGGTTAGTTACGTACCGACTATTCCAAGCCACCTCCAATAACCGAAAAAGACCCACCCATATAACACTGCCATACTGAGAACAAAAACAGCAGATCCATGGATCAAGAAATCTTTCATTGTAATGAGCTGCTCTCCGGTTTCAGGGTCCCTGGCAAGACTGTAAACAATGGCGTTGTTCGGTGTTCCAATGACCAGCATGTGTGCAAATGAAGACGCAAACGCGGTTGAAAGTCCCACAATAAGCGGGGAGGTCCCGGAAAGCGTCGCCATGGGAACGGTAATCGGCCCCACAGCGGCTACGGTGGCGCCATCGCTCATAAAATTGGTGAGAATACCGGTGATAAAACTGGTGGACATACAAAGTCCGATCCCTCTTGTTAAAGCGTCGGGGAGTATGGAAATAAAACTGTTGGCCAGCCAGAGCGCAGCTCCGGTGGAGGCCAGGCCCACGCCCATGGCACTGGCTGCCGCATAAAGTGCCACAACATCCCAGTGAATACCGTTAATATCTTTCCAGCGCAAAATGCCCAGAACGTTTAACAGAACCAGACACAAGATAACCGGCCCGCCCATCCCAACCTTGTTCGAAAAAAATACCCAGAGCAGGATAACCAGTATCAATACGGCGGCGGCTTTATATTCATCCGGTGTCATTTTACCGATTTTTTCACCCTCCCGCTTTACGGCAGCGGCAACATTAACGGTTTTGACTTTAATTTTATTTCGGAACACCACCAGAAAATATACGGCAATGGTCAGGGCCATCACCGGTACAAAAGGCAGTCCCATTTTTACCCACTGACCAAACGAGATGCTGACACCGTAATCGGAAAAAATTCCCAACATCACTGCGTTCCGGCCGCCTGCGGCGGGTGATCCCGGACCACCCACATTGGCGCAGAATGTCAGCATCAAAAGGAGCATGACAATCAGTCCCTTGTCTTTGGTTATCCCTGCGGTTCGAAGGTTTCCCATGTAGACCAGCATTAAGATCGGGCCAATAAATGCCACCAGGGCATGTTCAGAAAGAAAAGATGCTGTCACGGCCAGGAGGGGCGCGAAAATAAGGGCGAACCTGCGAAGGGAGGTACTGGTGCCCAGCAAAAGAATACCGATCCGCCGGTCCAGGCCTGTTTTGCTGATGGCTGCGGCAAATGCAAGGACACCAAAAATAAAAATTACCGAATCCTTTGCATATGCTTTGGCCACGGCACTGGGAGGGAAAACGCCGAAAAAATACATGAACACCCCCACAAGAAGAGCGGTAATGCCGATGGGGACGGCACCGGTTGCCCAGAAAAGAGCGGCAACGATGAGGACCCCAATCATCACCTTTGCCCTGAAGGCCACTTTTTCCACACTGGGTGCAGTTTTGACAATTTTCCCCTCACTGGTTGTGGTCACGGTATACAAATTTGCTTTTTTCCCATAATACGCGGCAATCGTCTGGCCTTTTTCCATGGATTTATAGTCTGCATATCCGGCAATACTTTCGCTGAGATTGCCGGTCTTCTGTGCCGACAAAAAGGTTATCAGCTTTTCCGGTGACGGCATGAAGATCACGGCCAGAAAAAGGATGGTCCCCAGCAGGATCACTCCCGGCCGGGCATTTTGCACGCCGACAAGCCAGTTTTTAATGCTTGTTCTCTGGATGTCGGGGATTTCATTTCTGGCCATTGCATAAACGCGTTCCTCGCCGGCCGCAGTGATCGCTTTGATCAACTCATCCAGGGCACAGGGCTTTTCCAGGTAGGAAAACACGTCAAATTTTCCAGTGACCCTTGCCGACTCAATACTGCCGTGGCCGGTATGCATGATGACCTGGACTTCGGGCCTGAGTTTTTTGATTTCTCTTAAGGTTTGAATCCCGTCCATTCCAGGCATTTTCTGATCAAGGACGACCACCTGGGGATTATTGTGACGGACTATTTTTATGGCATCTTCGCCGTTGCCGGCATCCAGGACATCGAATCCCCTGTGGATGAGTTGCTTTGCCAGGTTCTCCCGGAAGCGATCTTCGTCATCAATCAACAACACTTTCAACTTTTCATTCTTTCCATTTATTGTATTTTCCACTTCCATAGCCCTTCCTTTTAATTAAAATATAAATAAATTTTATTGTTTCATCTTGATCTTTGAATCGGCAATGATATGGCAAATTCACTTCCGGCACCTTCCAGGGACTGAACATCAATTGTCCCGCCAAGGGATTCAACAATGTTCAGTGACACACTGAGCCCAAGTCCGGTGCCCTTTCCCACTTCCTTTGTAGTAAAAAACGGGTTGAATATCTCGCTTATTTGGTCCCCGGACATTCCCTTCCCCGTATCTTTGATCTTGATTTTGATATCCCGGTCATCTCTGCTGGTGGAAATCGTTATCCGGCCCGGCCCGGAGATCGCATCCCCTGCATTGTTGATGAGGTTCAAAAACACCTGCCGGATCTGATCATCGTCAAGCATAATTTCCGGCAGACCCAGGTCATAATTTTTGACAACCTCGATGTTGGCAACTTTAAATTCACGTTCTTTGAGCCCGGTCATGACATCGTCCAGCACCTGGTTGACATTACACGGTGAAAGCTTGGGATCATTTTTCCGGCCAAACGCCAGAAGCTGCCGGGTGATGGTTCTTGCCCTGAAGGCTGCCGCGTCTATGGTATCAATCTCTTTAATGATGTCTTCAGGGGCCGGATTAATGTTAAACTCAGGGTTGAGCATATCCCGGACCACCCCGCTGGTTGCAACGATGATGGCCAGGGGGTTATTGATCTCATGGGCCACCCCGGTGGCCAACTGGCCGACCGAAGCAAGCTTTGATGCGTGAAAAAGCTGGTGTCTCAGTTCATCACTTTTTTCAGCCGCCCCCTGGACCTGCCGTATCAGCCTGCCGTTGGCAAACCATATGCCCCCGGCAATGCCGAAAAAAATGATGGCAAGGACAATGGTCATCATGCGCCGGCTCTGATACATCCCGGCATGGGCAATATGCAGGGACTGCCTCACAACCAGTGCCCAGGGCGTTTCTTTCAGCCATGCATACCCAATGAGTATAGAGTCCCCATCTTTGCTGATTTCCGTAACACCCGATTGAATCGTTGCCGGTGGAATATATTCGCTTTTGCCAAGGAGTGCGCCCCGGTTTGGGTCCACAATTTGATAAAATCCCTCTTTGTTGATCAGGGCGGACTCAACCGCCTTACCCCGGCTGATCGATCGTAAAAACATATAAAATTTATCAGGATCAAGTGTGGAGCGCATAATAAAAGGGTTGCCGTCGATGATCTGGCGAACGGCAATGGTAAAGTGTGGTTTTCCCCTGAATCCCAGATAAATGTTACTGATATAATAATGACGATCCTGATTCAGCAGGTTTTTAAACCATTCTTCATTGCTGTAATCCTTGCCCTTAAGATATGGGAAGGCACCGGCATATCCGGTCTGAATCCCCTTTGTATTGAGAAACCCGACATCGATGAAGGCATCGTTGACCTGCCGCAGGTCCTGGAGGTAATCTTCCATTTTGCCCTGGGAAGGATCAAGACTGAAATCAACGCTGTGGAAGAGGCTGAAGATATTGACCACCCGTTCCTGCAAAAACAGATCAATGGTATTTTTCTGGCTGTTTGAAAGGGCTTCCAGGTTGAGCCGTCCGGTATTTTTCAAGGTGGCACTGAACTGAAACTGGAAATAGGCAAAAAATGTGGCATAGGGCAGGATAAAAGCTGCCAGGAGCCCAACACCCAGTCGAATCCTCAACTTTTTAAAATAGGACTTTCTTTTATCGGTTTGTTTGCGGATAACCTGTCTGCGTTCACAGGCCTCTTTAATTTTTTTTGAAATCGCATCAATATCAGCCGGCTTTATCAGATAATCCGCCGCCCCCAGTTTTACACCCTCAACGGCAGATTCCACATTGCCGTGGCCGGTCAGCATGATGACTTCAATCAGGGGGAAATCCTGCTTGATTTTCTTTAAAGCGGCCATTCCGTCCATCCCCGGCATCTTAACATCCAAAATAACAACCTGGATATTGTGGTGGGCTAACTTCTCCAGGGCTTCCATGCTGCTCTGGGCTGTTTCTACATGGTAACCCTTTTTTTCCAGAAGTTTTTTAGTGGTGAAAAGAAACCGTTCTTCATCATCCACCAGCATGATATTAATCTGTGCCATTTAGTTTTCCTGCAATCGGCTGAATCAAATTTTATGCATCATTCAAGAGACAAATTAGCAATCTTTATGCCAAAAATTAATGACCTCCCAAGAAGGGGAATGCCCATGGTAAACAAGCCTCTGTCGCGTTAATGGGGCAAACCAATGGCAGGAAAAACAACCATACTCATGTCAGTATTCTTTACTCATTGTAAAACCAGAACTGATCTTTGATTCACGCCACGGTCCCCACCATTGACGAACGGCAGACGTGGGCGCATACGGATGGAGCGGCCAGGAGAATATACGGATCAATATCATCCATCTCATTCAGTCCGTCATAATCGAGTTCAGCTTACGCCAAAACCACCTCCATATGCCCGGGCATTCTCCCTGCCGCCGGATGAATGGTCTACCAATTGAATTGGGTTTTCTATTTTTCAGGAAAGACGGCCGGTCGGCCCATTTCCATGGATTGGATTGAAAATATTTATCAATAAAAAATTAATGGGGATAGATATGATTGCAATCCCCAACAATGAAAATGCCGGTGTTCATGATTTTTTTATCAAGACCTGCGACAAATAACCAACAAGTTCGGTACCTTTACACAGCAACCGGTGTCAAAGTAAAAATACGTCCAAATTTTGCTGCTGATTTGATGTCGCCTTTACGAAGAGCATCTCTGACTTCATCCAATTTATTCGCGTCATCTAATGAAAGGAATGGGGACCAACCATTTTCGTCATAATTATAGTCCACATTTACTTCCGCCACATAATTCCCTTCATTGATTAATTTTTTATGTTTTTTAATATGCATTTCTTCTACTCCTAAAATCTTTAGTCCATCTTTTAGGGTCAGGCCTGTAAGCCGTTACGAGTACAGCAGGTTTATCTGTGCCTTTTGAAATTCCCCAAACCACATGGACTGGTCTTTCTTTTAAATCTTTCTGAAGAACAAGCACACAAGATCCTTTATGAAAATCCGGATAATATTCCAATCCCTCCGCATTCTTAATACCGGCAACGATATCTCGAACCTTTAAGCCATCCTTGATAAGCTCTTCATAACCATGTACGGATATCATCACTTCATTTGCAGACACAAGATCTTTTAGCAACTCAAGCCTGTTTTTCATATTTTAAGTCTATCATATCATTTTTATTGAGACAATCTTTCAATATAAACATAGCAATTCAGAACCTTGCCGCAGTCAAGAAAGAGTATCAAGATGCAGATTCCTTTTTTTCTCTTGCTTATACAATGCTGATATGCCATTCAGCAGGGATAAGAAGATAGTCACTCTGAATTGAACTGATCTATATATTTAGACCCTTTGATCAAAGGAATAGGAATACAAGGGTATGTCAATTATGCTGTAACCCAGTGGCCGGGTCTTTCGAAAAAACTGGGGCTGCCTGAAAACCATACCTGCCACGGCGCGCTCATGGTTGGGATACCAAAAATAAAATATGCCAGGGCACCCAAAAGGAATGCACCGGATATTCATTATTTTGAAGGCTGATGGTAATGATTTTAATTTAGGCTCTTGATACCTGAACCCTTTGAGTCTGCAATCAATATCCCTGGGGAAAATTTTTATCCATCCAGGACTTTCCTTACCTTTAAAGCCAAATCCTGTTTTGAGAATGGTTTTTGGATGAACTGCATTCCATCATCCAATACGCCATGGGGGGCAATGACGTTGGCGGTATACCCTGACATAAAAAGACATTTGAGTTGTGGAAACAATTGGTACATTTCTTTGGCCAGATCTTGCCCGTTCATCCCTGGCATGACAACGTCGGTCATGAGCAAATCAATCTTTTTTGAATGCAATTTTCCTGTTTTCAAAAAAAATAATTGGCACAGAGAATATTTAAAACATTCGCCATGCCAATTGTTTAAAAGGCTGCTTCAGAAGTTTTCAAACTCCCCCTCATCATCAAAGGGTATCACCTGGTTTGACCGAATTTCTTTTGCATCATGGGTCAGTGACTTCCCTGGTCCGGGGCTGAGTTTTTTCCATCCCCGGGAATCCGAGACCAGGGTCTTGGGGTGGTGGTAATCCCTGTTTTGATCTCTTCCTCCGGTGATGACGGCGAGAAGATCGGCAACATACGACTTGAGTTGTTCTGCCTGGGCATTCATCTCTTCTGATGCCGATGCAGATTCTTCAGCATTGGCAGCATTCTGCTGAACCACCTTGTCCATTTCTGATATTGCAATATTTACCTGTTCAATTCCACTTGACTGTTCTTTTGATGCTTCTGATATCTCTGAAACCAAATCCCCAACCTTGCCTGAGCTTTCAGAGACTTTCTTGAAGGCTTCATTAGTTGTAGAAACCAGTTGGGAGCCTTCATTGACTTTTTTAACAGTGCCTTCAATCAGCTCGGCAGTATTTTTTGCTGCGTCTGCAGCTCTCATGGCCAGATTCCGGACTTCATCCGCAACCACGGCAAATCCGGCACCGGCTTCACCAGCCCGGGCAGCCTCTACGGCAGCGTTTAATGCCAAAAGATTGGTCTGGAAGGCAATTTCATCAATGGTTTTGATTATTTTTGAGGTTTCCTCACTTGCTTTTGAAATATCAACCATGGATTGAGTTAATTGCTCCATGGACTGATTTGCTTGATTCACAACCTGATTTGCCTCTTTCATCAACCCATCGGCATGGATTGCATTATCCGAATTTTTCTTTATCATTGACGACATTTCCTCCATGGAAGAAGATGTTTCTTCAATGGACGCGGCCTGCTCGGAAGCACCCTCAGCAAGCGACTGACTGGAGGATGATACCTGGCTTGATGCGGCTGCCACCTGATTAGACCCCTCTCCAAGTCCTTCAATTATTCGGTTTATCGGTAAGGTTATGCTTCGGGCAAACCAGAGAACACCCAGTAATGTGATGGTTAGAAATATTCCACCTGCAATGAGAATAATATTTCGAATAGAATATACAGGTGCCCTGAATTCTGATTCGTTCTGGGTCACACCGATACTCCACCCCGTCAAGCTCACAGGTGCATATCCGGCAATTTTGTGAATACCTTTAAAAATGTATTCATCCACACCGGATTTCCCGGCCATCATCTGGCTTGTTATGGATTCCATACCTTCTAATTTCCCAAGGTTCAGTTCAAGGATAAAGTCTTTATTCGGATGCGCAATGGTAAGACCATCCCAGCCTATCATAAACGGATATCCGGTTTCACCGATCTTAACTTTTGTAATCTTGTCCGACAATCCATCCAGTTGGACGACCATGCTAAAAATTCCGGCAAATTTATCTGAACCGGTTTTCAGGGGTACCGCGATAACAAAGACAGGGTCACCACTGGCTTTGGACAGAACGGGTGTTCCGATACTGACCTTTCCGGTTTTAGCTGAAATGAAATAATCCCTGTCTGCCACAGACATTTTCTTGTCCCTAAATGACCCGCCGGTACTGTCAGAAATGGTCAGGCCAGTGGCATCTGCGACAAATATAAGGTCATAATCAGCGCCTATTTCTTTAAATACATTTACTAAAAATGTATCCAGTTGCTTAATTTCAGCGATGTGATTGTCTAACCCGTCAGCCATGACTTTCCTGGCTGCGTTCACAATCAAAGGTTCAAGCGCCATTCCCCTTGCCAGCTTGACTTCCTGTTCAACGGCCAAATCCAGCATCGTAGCCAGATCATCGGCTACCTGTTCTGCCTGCCCTCTTGCGGCTGTCACCAGTGCAGAGGATGATTTGCTGATTGCAAAGAGTCCGACAACGGTTAAAGGAACAACAACCGCCAGAATACCGCCGACAACAAGTTTAAATTTTAGTGACCTTTTTTTCATCTGTATTTTTCTCCATTTAAAAATAGGGTTAATTGGTTGTGTTTAATATTTCTATTTCGTCTGTTCCCAGTACCCTGTCAATATCCAGAAGAATTTTGACTCCGCCGCTTACTTTAGCCATACCCAGGATATATTCGGTATTGAGTGCCGTACCAAACTTCGGAGTTTCTTCAACATCACTCGCCTGGATGTTCAATACCTCTGATACGGAATCGACAACAATACCGATAAGAACTGTTGAGTCTGCTGAATCAATTTCCACAACAATAATGCACGTTCTTTCTGAATACTTGATTTTTTCCATCTCAAATTTCAATCTCAGATCAATTACCGGAATAACCTTTCCCCGCAGATTAATGACACCTTTTACAAATTCAGGGGTCCGGGGAACAGAGGTGATTTCCATCATTCCGATGATCTCCTTTATCTTTAAAATCCCTATCCCGTATTGTTCCTCATTAAGTGAAAATGTCAGGTATTTTCCTGTTTTAATCATAATGTCTTTGCTGGCTTGATGTGTCGTGTTAAATTCCTTTTCCATATTAAATAGTCCTTTTCACTGTTTGTATTTTTTTTAATACGGTAATGATGTCTTCAAAATTATTATCCTGATAGCTGATAAAACTGGGGTTTAATTTAATTCCAATTGATATTGTCTGTTGTTTCCGGTCTGGAAGCACCAGAATCACCCGGGCAGTTTTAATAAGCGGCAAAAGATCGAACAGATTTTCCAATTCATTTTTTTTGTGAATCCAGGCGATGATCACAGACACATGATTCAACGGCTCACTCATTTGTTTTGTAAGACATTGAAATGAATCTATTATTTCAACTGTGATACCTTGAATTTGATTATAGGTACTGTTATCAAGTTTCGTTTGAATCTCATTGATATCATTTGAGTAAAAGATAGTTCTCATTTATTGCCTGCTCAATTCCTTTGGTTTGAATTTAATATCGGTTATGCACCCTGTCTTAGCAGGATACATGCCAGATGAAGCAGTTTTGTTTTCCGTCAAGATTACAGCATGTTAAAAATTTCATGAAAGTTTTTCAAAGAAGGGACCAAAGATATTCCTATTAATAGGAA
This sequence comes from uncultured Desulfobacula sp., assembly GCA_963674905.2. Classification (GTDB taxonomy): domain Bacteria; phylum Desulfobacterota; class Desulfobacteria; order Desulfobacterales; family Desulfobacteraceae; genus Desulfobacula. The sequence goes on from CAXXXR010000002.1 coordinate 607,665, forward strand.
CAGGTTGATTCCCATTTACAGGAATCAGGAACAATTCGCTCCATGAGGTGTTGCGGCTTATTCTGGTTTTGTGAATCCGGAGAGGTTGTGTTTCCTCAAAAGGCCATAGAGCCTGGATTGGGAAATGCCCGAAATTGCACAGGCTTTCTTTCTATTACCATCTGCCCTGGTTGTCAATTCGATTAAATACTCTTTTTCAAGTTTATTGCGATACTCACTTAAGGATGGCAGTGTATCCTGCCTTTGAATGGAATCTGACCCATGGCGGCGACTTAAATTCTCCGGTTTTGAATCAAATTCAAGAGTAGCAACCCTGTATTCCGGCGGCAAATGTTTCGCAAACAAGGTAGTGTCCTGACCGGCCGCTGCCAGAACGTATTCCAGAACATTGACCAGCTCACGCACATTCCCCGGCCATTTGAGGGTTGCCAACAGGTTAAAAAATTCAGGTGAAATTGCCTTTGTTTCCATTCCATACCGCTGGGCAAGCTCATGAAGTTTTTTTATCGCAATTTCTTCAATATCTTTTCCTCGATCCCTTAAAGCGGGTAATCTCAACTCCATTGTTCGAATACGGTATAAAAAGTCTTCTCTGAACAAATTATTTTTTACCATTTGATCAAGATCAAGATGTGTTGCAGCAATCAATCTGATATCAACGGGTATTTCCTTACTGCCCCCCAAAGGGCGCACGACTCTTTCCTGCAGTGTCCGCAACAAAGATTTCTGGGCGGACAGTGGAAGATCACCGACCTCATCCAGCATCAGAGTACCGCCGCTGGCCTGGATGATGAGACCATCCTGTTTTTTCTCTGCACCGGTAAATGCCCCTTTTTCATACCCGAAAAGGGTACTTTCAACTAAGGTGTCAGGCAAGGCCCCGCAATCCACTGCAACAAATGGTTTATCTGCTCTCTTGCTGTTGTTATGAATGGCTCTGGCGAATAGTTCCTTGCCTGTTCCGGTCTCGCCGGTAATCAATACGCTGACATCGGTTGTCGCGACTTTAGCAACTTCATCAAGACACCTGCAGACAGGTTCAGATTCACCAATGATATCGGTTCGCACAAGTGGAATCAACTGTGGTTTCGTTTGTTTTTCTTTTCGATATTCAAGGGCTCTTGTAATTGGAAGGGTGACTTCATCAAGTAAAAACGGTTTTTGTACATAATCCCATGCCCCGTATTTAAATGCGAGTTCTGCACCCCTGGCATCTCCTGTACCCGTAATAATAATTATTTCCGGTTTTGTTTCAGACCCATTGAGCTCGGGCAGGAGATCCAGCCCATTGCCGTCCGGTAACTCCAAATCGAGAAGAACAAGGTCAAAATGATTATTCATGAATAACATTCGACCTTCTTTCAAATTGTGAGCAATTTTAAAACTATGCCCCATATTTTTTAACATTTTGCTGAAAAAAAGACAGATTTTCGGATCATCATCTATGATCAATACATGGGTCATATTTTAATCCTTATTACTGTTATTATCCAATGCAGTGGAAATAGCCTGTGAAAGCTCACTTGCGATGAGCGGTTTCATAATCATTGAAGAGATACCATAATTCTGGATAATATCAGAAGTTAAGCCATCACTGAATCCGGTGCAGAGAATAATCGGGATATCAGGTCTTTCCATCCGTATCCTTTTTGACAAGTCGATCCCTGAGATTTCGGGCATGGCAAGATCAGATAATACAAGATCATAACTTGATGGGGATTTTAAGAATTGATCGACGGCATCAATGCCATTACAGGCCGTGATAACTTCATAACCCAGTTTTAAAAGCACCTGAGAGGTCCAATCGATGATGGACATCTCATCATCCACCAACAGAATTTTACCTTTTCCTGTAATCAACTGTATCTGTTCATGATCCGTTTCGACTTGAGTTCCGCTTATCACTTCCGGGATTAAAATCCGAAATGTCGATCCCGCACCTTCTTCACTATAAACACTGATATCCCCTTTCATTTCTTTAATGATCCCGTAAACAGTAGAAAGCCCCATCCCGGTCCCTTCACCACGGCCTTTTGTCGTAAAAAACGGTTCAAATATTTTTTCAGTCAGGTCTTTAGGAATCCCGGAACCCGTGTCGCTTATTACCAGATGGATATATTTGCCCGGCACCAGCTTTTTCATTTGGAACATATCATTTTTTAATATATGGATAGAATCCAGTTTCACATCCAGTATGCCGCCTTTTTCCTTCATTGCATACGCCGCATTGGTAAAAAGGTTCATGAGAATCTGGTGTAACTGGGTAGGATCAGAAAGAACCATGATGTCTGTTCGTTCAAACGAATACCGTAACTCAATATTGGGAGAAATTGATGCTTTTAGAAACTTTAAGCACTCTTTAATCAAAGGAACGATTTGCATCATCGTTTTTTGCGCATCTGCCTTGCGGCTGAAGGTTAAAATGTGTTTCACCAGATCTCTGGCCCGCAGCCCCGCAGTCAGGACCTGGTCCAGATTGTTTTTCGCCTCTTCATCCTCGTGTAAATCAAGTTTAGCCAATTCTGCAAAACCGATGATGGAAGAAAGAATATTGTTAAAATCGTGGGCAATTCCGCCTGCCAGGGTACCCAAGGCTTCCATTTTCTGAACTTGCTGAATACGGGATTCCAGGTTCTTACGTTCCGTTATATCTTGAACCGTGCCGTGCAAAGAATAGGCCCCCTGTTCAAATACGGGTTCACAGATTGAATTCACCCATTTTATGTTTCCTGATGGTAAGGTTAACTTCAGTTCAATATTATAGGGTGTTCCGTTGCTTATTGCCTCTTGAGTCGCAGAATCAAGTATTCCTGACCATTTCCCCGGATAAAGGGTTTTAAGCTCATCATATGAATAAGGGCCAAGTTTCGGATCGCGTTCATGAATTTCATAGAGTTCCTCTGACCAGGTTTGAACACCCGATTCCGGATCAACAGACCAGTTGCCAATGCCGGATATCTGCTGGGCCAAACTGAGATCTGTGTTGATTTGTTTGAGCCTTTTTTCCAATTCCCTGCGCTGGGTGATATCGCGTGTGATCCCTAATACTCGGTCAGGTGTTCCTCCGTCATCCACTAAAAAACGGGCTGTGACCTCAGCCCATATGGTGGAACCATCTTGTTTAATCATTTCAATTTCAAGGGCTCTGTTGCGGGGCAAACTATTTTTATTTTGTGATTCAAATTCCAATTCTTTTGAAATCGCAGATCTTACCTCTTGAATAGATCTTTTACTCAAAACATGTTCTAATCCAAGTTTTACAAACTGATCCGAATTATATCCCAAAAGATATTTCACAGAAGGACTGACATAGGAAAATGTAAAATCTGAAATTTGCATAATCCATATTGTATCGGTCGCATTATCAGCGATCAATCTATATCGCTCTTCACTCCTGCGCAGATCTTCTTCAGCATTCTTTCGCTGAATAATTTTCCACATCCCGTCCATCATCAACTTCAATTGCCTTACATCTGACTCATCGTAATTTTCCTTTTTATTTCCCACACCGGCCAATGCGACCATTTTTTCTCCATCAAATATCGGAACATTCAATACCCGGGAAATGCGGACATGGCCCTTGGGATATCCTTTTTTCTGTGAGGAATCAAAATTTTCATAATCATTAATAATCACTGTTTTTCTTGATCGGGCCGCTTCAGCCCAAAGCCCCGTATCTGTCACATTATATATCAGTATTTTATCTTCAACTTCGCAATCCTTCATGGTCTGTTTTGACCAGGTGTGCATGGTGAGTTGAGTTTCCGTTTCATTTAAAAAAGCCAGAAAGCCGATATCACTCCCCGTTAAATGAATCGCCTCTTCTAAAGCAAACCCTGTCATCCTGCGAACTGATTTTTCTGTCATCTGGCTTAATTCCAGCAATTTTTTCAACCGGAGCTCTTCCAGTTCTTTTTTCTTTTCTGCCGACCTCCTTCGCTGTTCAACCTTGAATACCTGTTTGGAAATATAAACTGATAAAAAAATAATGAAAATCAATATCCCTGTAAAAATTTGTAACAAATTTTTGGTTATCAACCCAATCTCACGTTCAATATCATCTACATATATGCCTGTTCCAACAATCCAGCCCCAGGGGGTAAAGCCCTTTACAAAAGAAATTTTAGAAAACACGTTTTGGGGAACATCTTTCCATTGCCAATAATAATTCACAAATCCACCCTGATTGTTCATTACCGTTTCCACCATGGCCACAAATGGATAATTTCCGGCAGGGTCCTTGAAAAGTGTCAAATCTTTGCCCTCCATATCGGGACGATACGGGTGCATGACCATAAACGGGTGCATGTCGTTGATCCAGAAATAATCTTTACCTTCCGGACCATATCTTAGATTTCGAATTTGATTTATTGCTTCGCTTTTTGCTTGTTCAACAGAGATTTCGCCCTGTTGAGCTCTGGAATACAGCTCTGACAATAAACTGATGGCACTGTTGGTTAATTGATGAATGGTTTCTTTTTTCTGATCTAACAATTGTTTTTTTTGTTGGGGAATAAATATTAGAAACACACTTAATGAAAAAACAATATAGGTGATATACAAGGGAAATAAAATTTTAAAGGAACCGGGTAATATTTTTTTAAACCTACGAACTGAATCGTTTTTTTGAACGATTGATTCCTCCAAAGAGTCTCCTTCACAACTGACAGATAAGTATTCAGCCCATCTTATCAGATAACCGGATCAAGTCAATCAACTTGCGGAATCTGGAGCATTTTTATTCCATCCTGGAATACCGCCACACTGGCCGAATAAACATCAATGATGTCTTCTTTCAATTTTCTGGTCCAGCCTTCAGCCATCCGGCTGCGGCAGGAGTTACCCGTGCAGGGGAATCGTATGTTTAATTTTTTATTTATATGTTTAGCCAAATGCCTAATTATACTATTTTAAACTTTACCCTCCATCAATTATCTGTTTTTCAGACACTGGCCTTGACAATCTCCTTCCATATCTATATATTCCATTTTAACGATATGAAAATAACTTTGCAGGTTCAATTCAATGAACAGATGTGGTTGTAAACCGGGGAAAAGCTGAATCTCATCCTTCCGGGCATTGACCGTCATGAGATTGCTGGGAAATAACAGAAAAAAAATATCACGATATGGAATCGTCAAGTGACCATATATAAGTAGAATCAGGAGAAGTCATGGAATCCAAAACAACCCTTGCCGTTCAGCTAACCGTTCCCCTTGTCGGGCCGGTAGAGGACTTCCACCTCCAAGTCACTCAGGTTGAGCTTTGCCTACCTAAGTAGCGCCAGTCAGGCGCTACGCGCCATGCCTGGCGCACAAACAAAAAGCACGGTTTTCGTAAAAAACCGTGCTCCTCAAACTATATTTTTGCTTAAAATGTTCGATTTATTCGACTTTCAGGAGACTACTGGAAGAACAAATCATGGGGCTGAAATCATATTTTCAAACCCCACATAGGTAGATAGTCAACAGTTTAAAAAGCACTTAACCGTTTAAAAAAAATCAAATTGTTGTATTTTCAAACAATTGATTTATACCTGTTAAATAATCTATATTTTTACAAGGTTTTGACAGATGATCAATATATAGATCTTTCTTCTTGAAGTCTTTAATGGACTCTAAAAATTCTATATTACCGGAAATAAAAAGTATTGGGATTGTTTTATTTTTTTCCCGGACATGATGATATACGTCCATGCCGTTAATTTTTCCCGGAAGGACATAGTCCAAACTGATTAAATCATATTCATTTCTATTCAGTAAATCTAATGCAATCTGGCCGTTACCGGCAATATCCACTTTATGATTGCACGGTTTATGTGTCAGTATATTATATTGGACATCTGAAATATCATGCTCGTCTTCAACAATAAGAATATACTTTTCAAAACTGATCTTTTCTTTTTTAACCTTTTGGATTTCATCATTTGTTAATTCTTTTTTTATAACCGGCAAATTGATAGTGACCTTAGTACCCTTTTTAAGTTCGGAATGAATTGAAATTCTGCCCTTATGCTGTTCAATGTATTTCTTCACATTGGACATCCCATAGCCGGTTCCCTTAATACCGGGTTTATACATACCTGTTTTGTCTTTACCGCCTTTAAGGGTAAAGGAAGGTTCATAAATTTCATCGAGAAAATCCGAAGGGATGCCACACCCGTTATCTTCAATTTCTATAAAAACCAATTCTTCCTGATGATATGTATGAACAATAATTTCCGGTTGCTCGGTAAGACTTAAAGCATGGATTGAATTTTGGACAAGATTTACTATTGCATGTTCAATCATCCCAGAGTCAGCAAGGAGTTCAGGTATTCCGTGACTGTATCGCCTTATCACATTAATGCCTTCCAGATCCTTTTTTAAAAGATTTAAAACAAGATCCATTTTTTCGTCAATTGAAAAGAATTCCTGTTTGGGTTCCTGGTCCTTGGCAAAGGCGACGAGGTTCTTTGTCAAATTTTTTCCGCGAATGGTCTGATTATAAATCAACTCCAGTCTCTTTTTTGTCTGGTCATCCGGACAGTCAACCAGTGCAAGTTCACTGTTTCCCATGATAACCTGAAAATCGGATAAAGCACACACTTTAAAGAAAAAACACAACTCCATAAGCACGAAGTAATTGAAAAAACTTGCTTTTTTTCTTGCTTTTTTAAAATGTACGTATTATAATTATACGTATATTTTAAAGGAGATTTATGCATGGCTAAACCAATAACAGGAAAAACTCACGTCGGAGAACGCCGTGAAAAGCGTCCGAATGGTGATATTTACGTCTATGAACGGATTACGGCTTACAACGAAAAGACCAGAAAGACCTATACGGTCAGTCAGAAGCTCAAGGGAAAAATCAAGTCGGGAACGCAAGAAGTTGTGCAGACTCGTCCGAAAAAACGCAAGGGCAAAGGAGGCGTTGCCGATGCAACACGTCGGCATACCGGCCTCACGGATATCCTGGAATGGGTTGGCAAAGTTTCCGGCATTGATGATGATGTCTGTGCTTCATTCAGCGAAGGTGATGCGGCGAAAATGCTTTCTATTGCACGCTACTGGATCGGTTCCGGTGGCAACACGTTGCCGCGTCTTGAGAGTTGGCAAGTCATGCACCCTCTTCCATATCAGGAAACGATCACTGAAGACGTGTATGGTAAGCTATTTAAGGATGTTGGTCGGAATGAAGAAGGAGTCCAGTGCTATTTTTCAGCTCGGGCGGCACGCCTGGGAGAGTCTCCTGTGCTTGCGTTTGACTCAACCACCATCTCGACCTACTCTGAAAATCAGTCGGAGGCACGGCAGGGGTTCAATAAGGATGGCGACGGACTCAACACGATCAAGCTTTTGACCTTGTATTCCGTGAAGGCTCGCGAGCCGATGGCCTTCACTAAACAACCCGGTAATATTCCAGATGTCATAACCATTGAAAATACTCTGACACAACTCAAGTGTCTCAATTTGGAAAAACCTCTGATCGTAACTGATAACGGCTATTACAGTCAAAAGAACATGATGGAATTTGCCTTGCGTAATGTGAAATTCCTGACCCTGGTTGATCCGAATATTGTCTGGGTCCGCGAGACAGTTGATGCGCTTCGTGAAACACTGGCGGGTATGTCCAGCACTTGTCCGTTCGATCCATCCGTCTGCGGAGCAACTTTGCTTAGAATGCACCAGTTCAGCAGAGTACGCCAGCGATCACGCAACGGCAAGGTCGCCGGTGAGAAAGAAACGATCTCGCGCCGTCTGTATCTGCATGTTTACTATTCTCCTGACAACGAAGCCAAAAAAGAACTCGCCTTCCGTAAGGATCTGCTTGAACTGAAGGCGCAAATAGAAGGAGGAGAAACCGAATTCACGAAATCAGCGCAAAAGAAAATAGACAAGTACCTGACCTCGTCCAGAAAGGGGCGTGGGGGACAGTTGCAGGTGGGGTTCAATGATGAAGCCATTGCCGAAGCAAAGAGCTACTTTGGCTATTTTGCCCTCGTCAGCAATCAGACTATGGACACATTTACCGCACTTGAAAACTATCGGCTGCGAGAAAAAGTCGAAGAACTTTTTGCCGTGCAAAAGGGGAGGCTCGACGGTGCGCGACCACGCACATGGTACCCAGACAATCTGCGTGGAAGACAATTTACACAATTTATCTGGCTGGGCTATCATTGTTTTTTGACCAAAAAAATAAAGCAAGTGCAAGCCAAGCTCGGTGAGAAAGAACCCGGAAAAACCAAAGCAACCATTAAACTCGAAAAGAAATTGGATAGCTGGCTTGCGCAACGCTCTCTCGCTCAGATCCTGGATTGGTTCGACTGCATTGAAACCACAAAGGTACAGACTGCCATGGGTAGCTATCGATGGTCCACCGAATCAGTGGCCAGAGACAGGTTGTTCTTGGAGTACTTAAAAGTGGATGCTGAATAGTGTGCGCTTTATCCGACTTTCAGGATATAAACAACAATCGAGAGAATAAACCACGACCTGTTAAGTTTGTTTAATGAGGGCATTTTCCTTTTTCCATGGTCACGATTTTTATTTAATTCAAATTGATCTTAAGATTTTCTATAATGACATTGCCTAACAAAGAATCTTAAAGCAATAAAAGCTGCAAGTCCAGTTGAATAGCAATAATTTCTCTTGAATTTTAAAAGACAAACAATATAAGTTTGCCTTAATTCGGGAATGAAGGTAAGTATTATATTGGTATAATTTTTAAAGCAGTTAAAAAATTAGGAGTACTTACAAAACTTCAGACCTCCGTTCGGTCATAATGGATTATAATATGAGAAATGACCCAATGTCATGAATGCCTCATCCTGGAAATTAACGGCAACCACAAACCCGAGAATTTGGTGGTTTGTCTGCGGGCATATTGCCCTCATCCTATGGTTGATAACCGTCTTTGATTTTGCGTTCGCACTTGACAATAAGATCCCATCTTCCGGTGCTGTTCGTCTGACTGACGAAGAGCGTTCCTGGCTGAAGGCCCATCCTGAAAAACTCACCTTGTTTTTCAATACGAAATTCCCGCCCATTGAATTCATGTCCGAATCCGGTGCGTTCACAGGCATGGGAGGAGATGTCATCACCCGCGTCGAATCCCTGCTGGGGATTGATTTTTTAAAAAAACCCCTGGATGACTGGAACAGGCACCTGGCCGCCTTAAAAAGCGGTGAATGTGCCATAGCCCCCACCATTGTCCGTACCCATGAACGGGAAACGTACACATTTTTCACCAAACCCTACGCCACGGTACCGGTGGTTATTATTGCATCCCGCGCAACATCGGGACGAATCACTCTGGGTGATTTGGCAGACCGACGCGTGGGGGTCGTTTCCGGATATGCCACCGAAACATATCTTCGAAAAAGGGCACTGCAGGATCATTTCGAACTGGTCACCGTTGCCAATGTATCCGAAGGGCTGCAGCGTGCCGCTTTTGGTCAAATTGATGCGTTTGTGGAAAATTTGGCGGTGGCAGCCTATTATATTGAACTGGAAGGCATTCCCAATCTGCAGGTTGCGGGCACCACCGATTACCAGTTTGCATGGTGTATCGGAGTCAGCCGGGAATATCCGCTTCTTTTCAGTGCCATTAGCAAGGCCCTGGAACAGATTCCCGCCGATGAAATGGCCGCCATACGCAAAGAATGGATCAGCCTGGAAGTTGATTTCAAAATGGACCCGCAAACCAGGCGCAATCTCATTCTGACAGCATGTTTCAGTATTCTGCTGCTTGCAGGGCTGACCGGTATCACCATTTTCCTTAAACGGCGTCTGAAACAGAACATTGCCGGTTTAAAAGCGAGTGAAGAAAAATACCGTTTGCTTTTCGATAATGCGGTTGAAGGTGTTTTCCAGACCACACCGGATGGCCGTTTTCTGGCCGCCAACCCTTCGCTGGCAAGAATTTTAGGATATAATTCCACCAGTGAGCTTATTGAACATTTACAGGATATCGGAAAACAACACTACCTGAATCCTGAAGACCGGCAGACCTTCCGGCGAATTATGGAGACCGACGGGGAAAGCAGCGACTTTGAAGTGCAACTGCGTAAACGGGACGGTTCCCGTATATGGGCCGGCATAAAGGCCAGGGGTGTCAGGGATGAGACAGGCGAGATTCACCATTTCGAGGGACTTCTGGAAGATATCACTGAACGCAAATATGCGCAAAAAGCGCTCAGGGAAAGCGAGAAACGGTATCGGACGATTCTCAATGAAATGTCGGAAGGGTATCATGAGGTAGATCTGGCCGGGAACTTCATTTTTTTCAACGAGACCTTTCTCAACCTTTTCGGTTACAGCAGTGATGAAATGTTGGGCACCAATTTCAGCCGCTATGCCGCAGACGAAGCCATTGCAAAAAGAATTTATCGTATCTATAATGAGGCCTACCGGACAGGGGCACCGATTCAAAACTGTGAATGGGATATCCTACGGAAGGATGGAGAAAGAAGAACACTGGAATTTTACGCTTCCCTGGTCAGAGATTCAAAAGGCGGCTCCACCGGTTTCCGGGGAATTGTCCGCGATATCACAGAGAACAAACGGGCGGAAGAGGAGCGGAAAAAGCTCCAGGCCCAGCTTCTCCAGGCTCAGAAGATGGAATCTGTGGGCAGACTGGCCGGCGGTGTAGCCCATGATTTCAATAATATGCTGAGCGTGATCCTGGGACATGCGGAACTGGCCCTGCAAAAAACCCGGAACAGACAAGACCCCTATTCAAACCTGGAAAAAATTCAAACGACTGCCCGGCGATCGGCCGATCTGACAAAACAATTACTGGCGTTTGCTAGAAAACAGATCATCGAGCCGAAAGTACTGGATTTAAATCATACGGTTGAAAACATGCTCAGCATGCTGCGACGGCTCATCGGTGAAGACATCGATCTGTCCTGGGTACCGGCCCGGAAATTGTGGCCGGTCAAAATGGATCCGTCCCAGGTCGACCAGATCCTGGCCAATCTGTGCGTCAATGCCCGGGATGCCATTTCCGGAGTAGGCAAACTGACCATTGAAACCGGCATGAAAGCCTTTAATTTGGCCTATTGTGCAGATCATCCCGGTTTCATTCCCGGGGACTTTGTCATGCTGGCGGTCAGTGACGATGGATGCGGCATGGATAAGGAAATCCTGGAAAACCTGTTCGAACCGTTTTTCACCACCAAGGATGTCGGCAAAGGCACCGGTCTCGGCCTGGCCACCGTGTACGGTATCGTGAAACAGAACAACGGGTTCATCAATGTTTACAGTGAACCGGATCAAGGGTCCACTTTCCGGATCTATCTGCCACGGCAACACCTGCCCGCTGAAGAAACTTCTGCAACAGCCCATTCACAGATTCCTGCCCCGTCGGGCAATGAAACCATTTTGCTCGTGGAAGATGAACCCGATATTCTGGAAATGGTCCGAACAATGCTTGAACAAAAAGGGTATTCGGTTTTATCGGCAGCAACTCCAGCTACTGCAATTGAGATGGCCCGTGCCCAGACAGACAAGATACACCTTCTTATAACGGATGTGATCATGCCGGTAATGAACGGTCGGGATTTGGCTGAACAGATGACAGACCTGTTTCCGGAAATTGAACTGTTATTCATGTCCGGCTACACCGCCAATGTCATTGCCCATCAGGGGATGCTCGATGACGGAGTTGCTTTTCTTCAGAAGCCCTTTTCCATCATGGATCTGGCCCGGAAGGTGCGGGAGGTGCTGGATGAGGCACCCGGCACAACTCAAGTATAATCATCCCTTATGGGAACCGCTCAGAGGCGCCATGGACCTCCTTTTTTTTGTTCATCACTTTCTTTTTATATGCATTTTGCAGGGCCTCGAGAAGCGCATCAAGCTCACAGGGGATCTGGATCTGGGCGGCACTTGTTTTAAGGTGCATGTTGTTGCCTTTAAAAAAAAGAGTAAAACCATATTCATTTGGTATCTGAAAATTTTCTCCCTTTTTTTTCTTGCTTATACGATGCTGATGTGCCATTCAGCAGGGATCAGAAGATAGTCACTCCGGATCGGACTGATCTATATCTTTGGGACCTTTGAGCAAAAGGATAGGAATACAATGACCCTATTTAAAATTGATTATGACCGATGTGACAGAGATGGGCTCTGTGCACTTGACTGCCCGGCAAAAATAATTGAAATGAAAGAAAAAGGGCCGGTCCTCATGAAGGAGGCTGAAGAATTCTGTATCCAGTGCGGACATTGCGTGGCCATATGCCCCAAAGGCGCTTTTCAGCTTGAAACCATTTCACCGGAAGTCTGCCTGCCCATTCAAAAGGATTTAATCCTAAAACCGGACCAGGCGGAACATTTTTTAAGATCCAGGCGGTCCATCAGGGTGTATAAAAAACAACCGGTGCCAAAGGATCTGTTTGAAAAGGCCCTTTCAATTGCCTGCTGCGCACCCACCGGCAGCAACAAACAACCGGTGAAATGGCTGGTGTTTGACAAAAAAAAAGATGTTAAAGACGTTGCCTCCCAGGTGATAGACTGGATGAAGTTCGTTCAGGAAAAGCACCCTGAAATCGCTTCAATGATGAATTTTGACAGACTCATCGAACAATGGAACCTGGGTATTGACAGGATCTGCAGGGATGCACCTCAACTTGTTTTTGCCTATGCATCCAATGAGTTCGGAACCGCTCCAGCCGACTGTCATACGGCCCTTGCCTACCTTGAACTAGCCTTGCCGTCATTTGGTCTGGGAAGCTGCTGGGCAGGGTATGTCAATTATGCTGTAACCCAGTGGCCGGGGCTTTCGGAAAAACTGGGGCTGGCTGAAAACCATACCTGCCATGGCGTACTCATGGTTGGAATACCAAAAATAAAATATGCCAGAGCACCGAAAAGGAATGAGCCGGATATTAATTATTTTGCAGGCTGATGGTAATGATTTTAATCATTTTGCGGCGGACATGGATGTCCGCCGCAAAATGATTCAGAAATCCTGATTGCCGTATCCTTTTCATCCCTTAATGACTTTTTTCGTTTGTTTCTCTGGGCATACAATTTTGATTTCGCATCAAGGATACGTTGTTTTTTTATTCAGGCTTGATATGATCCGCCATATCCGACAGATTGATTTCCAGTTGACCTTTTTTTTCTATTTTCAACGCTCGATTCCGGAAATCACCCGCGTCTATTTTCCCCTTTACCCAATGGTGCCAGGCATCTTTTTGGGAAGCGACAATACCATCAAATTTTTTGGCCTGATCGAATTGGCCAAGGGCTTCATCGGCAATCCAGACACAGTAATTACATTTTTTCCCACCATTCTCGAGAATTTTAAAAAAATAACGAAAGGTTTTACTTCCAGGTTTCAGGCCTTCTTCAATCTCATAATTTTTATATGTCCATGTGGTTTCCATTTGATCTCCCATTAAAATGTTAGTGCTTGTAAAACTTAAATATATGAATGCAATTTTGATTTGCAACCATCTTCCGTCATCTTCCCATAGACGACTAGAAAAAAAGGAGAAACCATAGGTCCTCTATTTACGCTTATTGATTGCTCTCCATCCTCCCAGTGGCGAGTAGATCGGCCGGTAGACCTTTCTCATGTCCCTGGCCTGTTCGATGACGTAGAAGAGTTTCGGGTCAATGCGCAGCACTTCGGGCAGTATCCATTTAAGGTCCCGGCGCCGGCAGGCAATATATAAGTTCATTGATCGGTCCATGCATGCCCTCGCCCTGGAATACGGTGACCGGCTGGCCGTTTTCCCGCAAATGCGATGCAATGGCCGGACTCTCCCTGGGAGTGATAATTCAGGATCAATACCATCCACCTCACACAGGAGGATGAGGCCACCACAGCGTTACCAAAGCCGCAGCGCCAATATTGCTTCAATGAACAACGCCTGCAAAGTCCATGTGGTCGAAACACGAATGGTTTGCCCGTTCCCTGATTTTTATGATACTCATCACCCAGTTAATCTTATAAAAATTAAGGAGCTTCACAATGGAAAATACTGTTCTGCTTGAGGTAGATAAGGCAATTGCGTTAATTACTCTAAACCGTCCCAAATCCCACAACGCCATCAATGGAATTCTGCTGGATCGATTGTATACCTGTATGGATGATATCTCTTCCCAGAAAAATATTAAAGCGGTAATTTTAACGGGTCGTGGGAAATCATTTTGTTCCGGAGTTGACCTTGACGCAATTAAAAATGAAGATTTATTCAATCTGAGGGAAGATGGAAAGCAATTGCCCGAAGTATTTCAGGCCTGCGGCAAACCCGTCATCGGAGCCATCAATGGACATGCAATCACAGGAGGCCTTGAAATGGCCTTGTGCTGTGATTTTCTCATTGCTTCAGATCAGGCTGTTTTTATTGACAGTCATGCAAAACTCGGCATCCATCCCGGGTGGGGCATGACCAAACGGCTCCAGGAATCCGTGGGGCGGCGCAGGGCCAAACAGATGTCGTTTACCGGCCGGCCTGTCCCGGCAGACAAGGCGTGTGAATGGGGCCTTGTCAATGAAGTGGTTCCTTCGGAAATGTTGCTGCCCAGAGCCCGGCAGATCGCCGGTCATATCTGTGATGCCGACCCGCTCATTCTCAAAAAAATAAAAATCCTTATTGATGCAGGCGACGAATTGAATGGTGTTGATGCTCTGGATCTTGAAAGAAAAAATTTTATCTCTTTTCTGAACAACCCGGAGGAAAAAGGTCAAAGCGCCTTCACCTCTTAGACCGGGGCAAAGGCGCGGCCGGATGTCACAAGGCAAATAATTTATTGACTTTTAAACCCATGGGATCTAAATAGGAAACGAAGTTCAGGTGCTGTAAAGCATAATAGGGAACTCCTGTGTAAGTCAGGGACGGGCCCGCCGCTGTATTCGAGGACGAACGCCGCAATTAATGCCACTGTATTTTTTATGGGAAGGCGCGGCAAATAGGATGATTCGGAAGTCAGAAGACCTGCCTGAATTGTGGTTGTGTTTCTTTACGGACAAAAGAGCACACATGATCTTGAGTAAATATGGGACACCCTGGATCGATACTAACGGTCCGGGGTTTTTTTATTTTTCCGGGCCTGTATTTCGGAGCAAAAATGAAAACAACACTTTATTTATTTACGGCTTTTTTTCTTGTATTCTTTACGGCGGTTACGGCTTCTGCTTCTACTTCTGCTGAAGAAATCATCTCAATGGATGAAGTGGTTGTCACGGCAACCAAAACCAAAGAACAGCGCAGGGACATACCCAATTCAATTATTTTAAAGGAGGACGTTGATATTGATGCCTCCCCTTCCAAAGGCATTGGCGATTATTTAGGCGGGGAACTCGGGATTGACTGGCGCACCAGGGGGAATTACGGAGGCGCTGCCCAGGAAATCCATATCCGTGGCATGGGAGGCGATGGAACGCAGGTGCTTGTGAACGGCATGACCGTTAACTCTCCTTCCCTGGGATCTGCCGATATCAACAAGATTGCTGCAAACAATATTGAACGGATTGAAGTGGTAAAAGGTTCGGGGTCTGTACTCTATGGGTCCGGTGCCATGGGCGGTACCGTGAATATCATCACAAAGAGTCCTGAACACGATGAGACGGACTTGAAAATTAATGCCGGGTATGGATCACAGGATACGTTCCAGGTCGGGTTTCAAAACGGCATGTTCATCACCGAAACCCTGGGATATTACCTGACAGCCAACACCTATGAAACCGATGGATTCAGAGACAATTCAGACGGAAAAAACAAGGACGTCTCATTGAAATTACTCTTTGATAAAGGCGACCTCTTCAAGCTGAGCCTTTACGGCGACTATATCGACAGGGAAAGCGGCCGCCCGGGACCCCAGCCCCCTGCCGGCACCTCACCATTTTTTGTAAATGGTCTTGAAATTTACAACAGTGATTCAAGCAACCTGCTCAGCAGCGTTTCAGAAGAAGACAGCCATGTGATTTTAGCCATGGAAGGCAGTCCCCTTGAATGGCTGTCATATCGGTTTCAGGCAGATTTCTCAGATATGGTCAGCAACAATTATTCAAGATATTACGACGCGTTCACGCCGGGCAATCTGCCGGGAAGCGGAACCAGGATTGCCAACCAGGTGCTGGGGTTTGAGGGGAATATCGAGTTAAAGCCCGTTGAGGCCGGCACCCTTCTGCTGGGGTTCCAGCACAAGAAATATGACTGGGAAAACATCAGTCATACCCTGGACGGGTTTGGAAATGAGGCCTCCATGCTCGCGGGTAGTGCGGATCTGGATACCACTGGTTTTTTTGGTGAAATCCAATACAGACCTTGCAAATATATCAAAGGGACCGTGGGTCTGAGGCATGAAGATCACTCGGAATTTGGAGAGGAACTGCTGCCCAGATTCGGCCTGGTGATCAATCCCACACCAACCTTATCCATTAAATTTAATACGGGAAAACATTTTAAGGCCCCGACCCCCAATGACCTGTTCTGGCCCTATGAAGACTGGGGATGGGGTATGGGTTCCCAGGGAAATCCCAACCTCAAGCCTGAAACCGGCAGCCACACGGATGTCGGGATTGAGCAGTCCCTTGCCAACAACAAGGTGTTTCTAAGCCTCACCTATTTTACATGGGATATTGAAGACAAGATTGAATGGGTACCGGATGCCGCTTTCTTTTACCGCCCGGAAAATCTTTCAACCTACGAGGCCTCGGGGATTGAAGCCGGTGCAAGCATCGGCCCCTTTCACAATGCCACCCTTTCCCTCAGTTACACCTATACCGATGCCAAGGAACAAAAACCGGGTGGAGTTGAAAGACAGTCCAGATACACGGCAGAAAACTTTTTCAAGGCAGAGCTGGCGTACTGGTTTGATTTCGGCCTGGACCTGACCGCCGTCTTCAGGTACACGGACAGACGCCCTGCCATCTATGCGTCGGATACAGATACACAACCCACAGAATATCTGTCCGCCTATAGTACCCTGGACCTTAAGGCAAGACAGGAAATATCTGAAAACTGGTCTGCCTCGGTTCAGGTCAACAACCTTATGGATGAAGCATACGACACCTATGCGGAAACATTTTACGATCAAGCCGGAGCCGGAACACTCTCGTCCTATCCAGGCGCAGGACGTTCTGTTTTTGCATCAATTGATTATTCATTTTAACGGCCATGGCCGACCGGACAACACACCCCGGTCGGCCGAATCATTAAAAAATCAATGGGTCTATTAAATTAGTTCATACAAACCCATAGGGAGACCATCCGTGAAAAAAACAACGTTTTTCCTGCCGATGCTGGTGCTGGTGATCTTGTTTTTACCCTTCAGTCAGGGGCTTGCATTCCCCGTCAAATTTATTGATGACACCGGGAAAACCTGCCTGATAGAAAAGAAACCATCCCGGGTGGTTTCCCTGGTCCCTGCCCTTACGGAAATCATATATGGGCTGGGGGCCCAGGACGTCCTGAAAGGGATGACGTATCATTCCAATTTCCCGACCAATTTCCCGGGCACATCTTCACCTGATACATCTTTTTCGGGCACATCCGGAGTTATCCCTTCGGGAACCACAATTGTGGGTGGATTTTTTGAACCCTCGCTCAAGGCGATCATTGCCCTGAAACCGGATATTATCTTTATTTCCAGCCTGCACGCTGAAATTAAAGAGTATTTCAAAAACACGGACGTATTGCTCGTTGAGCTGAAGACCGCTTCCGTTCCTGACGGTATCAGCACCATATCCCTTTTGGGGCGCATCTTTGACCGACAGGACCGGGCCGAATCCATTCGATCAACCATTGACGCGCAAATCGACCTGATCTCGAAAAAACTGGGCCGGATCAAACCTGAAAACAGGTTGAGGGTGATGCGGCTCATGGGAAGAGACCGGCTCATGACACCGGGCAGAGACTCGTTCCAGAATGATTTGATCCGCATGGCCGGGGGCATTGTTCATGATTTCAATAAAAAAGGAGATGTTGTCGCGGTCACAAAGGGTGAATGGATGCAATTCAATCCCCAGGTCCTGTATGGGTGCGGAAAAGACGCTGAAGTTGAACAGCTGATATTAAGCCGGCCGGGATGGAAAGATGTGGATGCCGTAAAAAACAGGCGGATCTATTATTTTCCCTGTGAGTTAACCTGCAGGGCTGCCACCCACACCGGATACTTTGTTCAGTGGCTGGCATCCAGTATTTATGGGAAAGAATTTGCCCTGAAAGACAACCAATTCCTTGAGACTGGGATGGTTGCCTCAAAAACCTTCAGCCCTGACTTTTCATACGTTGAGAGCATCAGGGTTGCGGACACCACGATCTTTGATTTTCTCAATAAAAGTCTTGTCATTGACCTGAAAACACCCATGACCGTCGTGTCCACCCTTGAGGGGCAAAGACAGGGGATTCAAACCATTGTCAATCACTATACCCCGCCCCAGAACTGGCAGGTTGACCATGACCACGGCATAGATTCCATCCGGAACCGGATCTGCAGGGCATTGGATCGAGACATGGAAAAGACCAGTATTTTGATCACCGGTGCAAATATGGAAAACCTTTCCATTAAAAAAGCCGGGTTCAAAGATCTGGAGGTCCGGGCCTTTGTCACGGCTGGGGTACAATCCAATGCCATGCGCATGGGAAAAAGTGAGGGAGCCTATTATGAACCCGAAACCAAACCCGGCACCATCAACATCATTCTCATGACCAATATGCGGCTGTCCGAAAGAGCCATGACCCGGGCCGTCATTACAGCAACCGAAGCAAAAACAGCCGCCCTTCTTGACATGGACATCCGGACAAGTTACGACAACGGGAAGTATAAAGCAACGGGCACGGGGACCGACAACGTCCTGGTACTGGAAGGAACAGGGGCCTTGCTGGAAAACACCGGCGGCCATACCAAGCTTGGGGAAATGATGGCTTCCGTGGTATATGAGGGGGTGAAAGAGGCGGTATTCAAACAGAACGGTCTGAGTGCCCGACGGCATATATTTATGCGCCTGAAAGAAAGAGGGATCTCCATATATGACTTGATTGCATCAAACAAAATATGTGAATTCCGGCAGGACAAAGCCCGGACCGTGAGAGAGGTGGAGGAACTTTTACTTGACCCCCGGTATGCCGGTTTTATTCAAATGGCCCTGACCGTTAGCGACGATTTTGAAAAAGGATTGATCCGGGACCTGTCCGCTTTTGAGGATTTCGCACAAGAGATTGCCGGTGAAATCAGTGAATGCGGCATAGCAGAATTTAAACCCATGATCAAAAAAGAGCTTCCAATCGTCATCAAAACAGGATTCAATGCCCTGTTAAACGGAATCCATTATAGAAGAGATAACCCTTAAATGAAAAAATACGACAACAGACCATATAAAATTCTTTTTCTGCTTTCAGGGACCCGTTTATTTCTGGTTCCCATATTTCGGGTGCCTGTGTTCCTGGTGCAGATATTCCGGTTTCCTGTGCTCCGGGTGCCTTTCTTCCGGGTACCGATGTTCATTATGACTATATTCCTGGCGATAGTCTTCCTGGGGATTGGATTCCCGGCGCCGGGAACCTGCAGCGCGTTTAAACCAATCCCCCGGCGAATCGTTTCCCTGGGACCGATTATCACCAATATGGTTTATCTGCTGGGGGCACAAGACAATCTGGTGGCCGTGACAAGCTATTGCAAGCTGCCGGAAGATTCCGACGTCAAGCAGGTCATCGGTACGGTCATGCAGATGAATGTGGAAAAGATCATCAGCCTGGAACCGGATCTGGTGCTGGCCAGTGCCCTGACCCGTCAAAAACAGATTGATTCATTAATCCAACAGAATGTAGAAGTGTTGCGCCTGCCCACACCAGTAAATTTTGATGACATCTGCACGCGGCTGACCTATCTTGGAGAACTGATCGGCCGGCAGGATCGAGCCCTCAGCGTTGTGACCCAGGCTCAAAAAGAGGTGGAAAAGATCAGATCCAAGGCCATGACCAAAGACAAAAGAACCGTGTTTATTCAGATCGGTCTCAAGCCGTTGAAAACCTCTGCCAAAAATACATTCATCCATGAGTATATTGAATTTGCCGGCGGGTCCAATATTGCCTCCGGGGCAAAAGACGGCGTCTATTCCAGGGAAAAGGTGCTGGAACAGGACCCGGACCTTATTTTAATCGCCACCATGGGGACATCAAAAAAAGCAGGAGAACGAGAAAAAAAATCCTGGCAGCGGTTTAATTTCTTAAAAGCCGTAAAAAACAATGAGATCCACATACTGGACCCGGATATTGTCTGCAGCCCGACTCCGGAACAATTTGCAAAAGGATTAAAGGATTTTTACCGGCTGATTCACCCGGATAGTGAGAAGAATTGATCATGGAACAAAAAATTCAAAAATGGATGCTTGTGCTGGTCCTTCTCATTGTTTTTCTGGTGCTGGCCGGTTTTCTGGCGCTGGTTATCGGAAGCAGCAGGATACCGTTTCAGGATATGATGGGTATTCTGGTGAACGGGAAGGATACGGCCTCATATCACATCCTCACGGGTATCCGCCTGCCCCGTATCATCCTTGCCGTTGCCGTGGGCGGATCTTTAGGGGTGGCCGGCACCCTGCTCCAGGGAATGTTCAGGAATCCCCTTGTTGAACCCTACACCCTGGGAATTTCCGGCGGGGCATCCCTGGGCGTGTGTCTGACCATTGTATTCGGCCTCCATGCACGGGTGGGAGTCATTGCCTACCCTGTTTCAGGCTTTGCCGGTGCAGGCCTGGTCATCCTTGCGGTCTACGCCCTGAGCATCCGGGGCGGTGCCTTAAAGCCGGACAGCATGCTCCTCACCGGCGTGATGATCAGTTTTGTATCCTCCTCTCTTGTCATGCTCCTCATGGCGGTGTCAAAAAGCGATGACCTCCACAATATTGTATTCTGGATCATGGGGTCCCTGGATGAACCGGATCTCACATTGATAAAGATCGTGAGTGCAGGATCAATCCTGGGGCTCGTTGTCTCACTGTTTCATTGCCACAGCCTGAATGCACTGGCCCTGGGAGAAGAGCAGGCCACCTTTCTGGGGATCGATACGGTCCGTACCAAAAGAATCCTCTTTATCACCGCATCCATGCTCACGGGATTAAGTGTTTCCGTTGCCGGTATCATCATGTTCGTGGGTCTGATCGTACCCCACTTCATGCGGATGGTGGTGGGCTCGGACTATCGGATTCTCATCATCTCCTCATTTTTAGGGGGTTCCGCCTTCCTGATCCTGTGCGATCTTTTTGCCAGAACCATCATCACTCCCCTTGAACTCCCGGTGGGGGTAATCACCGGCATCATCGGCGGCATTGTGTTTATTTATGTCCTGGGCAAAAAGCAGGTGCGGCTATGACTCAAATTTTATTGGAGACAGAGGGCCTGTGCACGGGATACGGCAACACGAAAATCCTGGACAATATCAGCTTTAAGGTGAACAAAGGGAAAATGGTCGGCATCATGGGTCCCAACGGTTCAGGAAAGACCACTTTGCTGAAAACCATTGCCGGTGCCATACTTCCCATGGCCGGGAATATTATCCTCCAGGGACGGGATATCACTAAAATTCCGTTAAAGGAACGGGCCAAAAAAATCGCCGTGGTCATGCAGTTTCAGCAGGCGGCCTACATGACGGTTGAAGAGTATGTGATGATGGGAAGACTCCCGTTTTTCAAGCCGTTCCAGTTTTTTGAAGCCCGTGAGGATCTTGACAGGGTCCACAAATATCTGGAACTTACCCATACCCTGGAGTTAAAGGACCTGCCCTTTAACCGGATCAGCGGCGGGGAACGGCAACTGGTCTCCATTGCAAGGGCCCTGGTCCAGGAACCCCTGCTTCTGTTGCTGGACGAACCCACCTCTCACCTGGATATCGGCCACCAGAAAAAAATCCTGGATTTAATCGACTCCCTGAAAGACACCCTGGGAATAACGATTGTCATCGTCCTTCACGACCTGAACCTGGCAGGAGAATATTCCGATACCCTGGTCATGTTGGATGAAACAACCCAAACAATATTTTCCCATGACAGACCTGAACGTGTGATTACCAAAGAAACCATCCAACAGATATACCATACTGATGTATTGATCGTAGAAAACCCGATAACGGCCAAACCGGGAATTTTTTTGACCCGGCAAAAGCAAACAGACCCACAAGGAGGTTAGACCTTATGGAAAAAATATTTACCAGCGGCGGAATTTTGATGTTTCCACTTCTCCTATGTTCCATCGTCTCCCTTACCATTATCATTGAACGCCTCTTCTTCTGGATCGGGGTGGGCATGAAGCGGAATCGAAAGGTCATCGAACAGATCTTTGAACTCTGCCATAAAGAGGACTGGGAAGGGGTTCAACGAGTGGCTGCCGGTTCAAAAAGCTATGTGGCCAGGATACTTCTGAGCGGCGTCATGCACAGAGACTATTCCCCGGTAAAGGCCATGGAGCTTGCGGCAGCCGATGAGATATTCTCCATGCAGCGGTTCATGAATATCCTGGATACCATCATCACCATTGCCCCCCTTCTGGGTATATTGGGAACCGTTGTGGGGATTATCGAGTCCTTTGACATGATGGGATCGTCCGGGATTGATCATCCCCAGGCAGTCACCGGCGGCATTGCCAAGGCCCTGATCACAACGGCCTCGGGTCTGAGCATCGCCATCATCACGGTTTTTCCGTATAATTATTTCAATACCCGTATCCAGAGGGCCGCCCAGATCATTGAAAAATATACCACCAGCTTTGAGATTGATCACGACAGGAGACTCTCCTGCCTGGAGGCGGATCATGAAGGTTAATCTGCCCCAGACCAGAAAGGCAAGGATTGAAATGCTGCCGCTGATGGATATCATTTTTCTGCTGCTGGTTGTCTTTATCTATTCCATGCTTTCCATGTCCGTCCATCACGGC
The DNA here is from genome assembly GCA_963674905.2 of uncultured Desulfobacula sp. Classification (GTDB taxonomy): domain Bacteria; phylum Desulfobacterota; class Desulfobacteria; order Desulfobacterales; family Desulfobacteraceae; genus Desulfobacula. The sequence goes on from CAXXXR010000002.1 coordinate 630,532, forward strand.
ATGCCCGTCAAACTGCCCCTGTCATCCGCTGCCAAGCCTGATAAAACCCTATTGGTATCTGTCACCGTCAAGGCAAGCAACCAGGTCTTTGTGGATGAAGAACCCGTTGCCCTTGAAAATCTGGCATCCTATCTCAAGGCAAGGGCAGGAGACCAAAAAGAGCCCGGGGTCCTTCTTTTTGCCCATAAAGATCTCTCCTACCAGAACCTGTTTGCCGTGCTTGATAGAATAAAAACGGCCGGACTGTCAAAAATTTCCCTCCAGGCTGAACCGGAGAATACCAATTGAGCCGCCGGAACTTGAATGGTCGGGACAAAAAAACCATTGGTTAACCTTTCCATGAAAAGGCTCTGGTTTGCACTGGCAATTGCAGTTTGTGCCCATATGGTCCTTATATATTTTCTGCCGCCCCTGCTGGTCAAAGGGCCGGATGCTACCAAACCGGAAACAACATCTGAAATAAGGTCCATAACCGTCACCATGGCCTATAGAGCTCCGAAAATCCTTGAAAAAGCCCTGCCCCAAAAAGAACCTGCGGTCCAGCCGGTAAAAAAGGAACCGATTCCGCCCCCAAAAATTAAAAACGTCACCCCCCCTATCCAGAAAAAGGAGAAAAAAAAAGAACGACAGGTTGTTCAGAAAAAACCGGCCTTGCTCGTAAAAAAAACCTTGACGCAGGACAAAGAGCGGCCAGAACAAGAAGCAGAAATCAACCCGCCCCAAAAACCATTGCCCCTGCCGCTGGCGCCGGAACAACAGGAGCCAGCAAAAACTCAAACAGAAAAAACCGAACCCGAGAAAACATTACCCGAACCACCCCGGCCCGAGCCCCCGGAACCTTCTCAAACCATCGTTCAAAATCCGGACATAAAAAAGGACATCCCAATTAAGGACAACAAAAACTCGTCTGAAAAACCGATAATTACACCAATTAAAAAGACTCAAAAGATTGTTGCCCCCCCGATTCAGACCCTCCGGCAAAGTGATCCGGAATACAGGAACAACCCCTCCCCTTCCTACCCTAAAATCGCAAGAAAGAGAGGATATGAGGGCCTGGTTGAATTGCTGGTGCTCATTTCAATTGACGGACAGCCATCCCAAATAAAAATCCAAACATCCACCGGCCATAAGGTCCTTGACCAGCAGGCAGTGAAAACCATTAAAAGATGGAAATTTGCGCCCCGGAGAGACAATGGAATCCCCATTGAAACCTGGGTCATGGTTCCCATACGATTTAAGCTCTATTAAAAGGTTGAAGATCATAAAAAATGAGCTTAAACTTGAATTTGCTTAACCCTTGAACCGATAGGGCATATTTTTTGTAATTTCAATAGAGTACACTTCAGATATACCGGTAGAGTGGTTTGCGAGAATTTAAACACCTAATTACTGCGCCTTCCCATTACCTGCTAAGTGACAGTTGCATCCTGCAGTTTTCGTACCCAATTACAGCGGCGGTCCCGTTCCGGATTCTAACCGGATTCCCTTTTATGCCTCTTTTTAAAGGCACCTGAATGACCACTGGTTTATTCTCAAAAGCAAAAAAAGTTAACACTGTCTCACCAAAAAATCCTGTGAATTTAAAACCCATCTCTTTTCAGCAGGTGAGGGGCGGCACCGTTAGAACTCAATCCCCATCATCATGCCCCAGACATATTTCGGCATGGTATATCCGCTGACCTCCTCATAATTGGTTCCTGTAAAATTATTCACAAAAAGGTTGATGGAATAGTCCTGATTGCCAAACTTGAATTTTTTTTCAAACCCGGCATCGCAGACAAGATAGGCATCCAGTTCGCTGCCCCGCTGGGACCCCCTGTCCCCAACATATTTTGCGCTGAGCTGAAGCCATCCCTGGGGTATAATTTCATATTTTCCCATCATCTTCACCTTGTGTTTGGGAAGGGTGGCCGGCAGATAATAGGACCAGTCCTGCTCATAGCCTGTCTGGTCCACTTTGTATTCCTGAAACACATAGGATGCAGTGGCCCTGAATTTCCGGGTAAATTCAAAGGCGGCTTCCAGCTCAATCCCATACAGTTCAAGGTTGTCGATATTGTACAGACAATTGGAACCGGCACCGGATCCGGGAGCTGTAATACCGTTGTCATTGATAAAATCTTTGATATCATAATACCAGGTGGATGCCCTGAGGCTGACCCGGTCCCCAATGTTGTGAATCACCCCCATTTCATATTCATCCGCAGTTTCAGGATCAAGAGAGGTATTTGTTTCGGAGGCGCACCGCGCCCACCAATAATAATCTCAGGGACAGGGCAGCCGGTAGGACCGGCTGGCAGCCGCATAAAGGGTGGTATCCAGGTTGAGTTTGTAGTCCACTCTCAGACTGGGGAAAAAATCGGAATCCGTCTCGGTTTTACCTGAATTGTTCACACTGAACGGCCATCCCGGCGGCATGGCAGCATACCCCATCTCCATCCAGGAGTAGTAAGTGGCCTTGTCCACCTGGTAGTATCTGACCCCGGGGGTCAGGGTCCACCTGGACCCCAGACTGATGACGTCCTGGACGTATCCTGATTTCACCTTGTAAATAGCCCGGGTTCCCGAAGGCTGTCCCAGTTCCTGATACTCCATCCCAAAGGTAAACAAGTGGGTGTCAAAAAGTCGGACATCCCCGTATTCAAGGATCACCCCCTGGGTTCTGTCATCCATGAAATCATCCCGGGTAAAGGCCCCGCTTTTCCCGTAAAGACTTGTCCACCTTCGCCCGTCGGTCATGAACCCGTGAACCTTTACGGTGCCGGGTCCCACAGGCACCCGGAAGATAGCATCCAGGTAAGTGGTTTCTTTTTCCCATTCAGGAATATCCGTCCCGGGCAACTGGGGCCAGTTCAGGTGACGCAACTGATCACTGGTCCTTGAGAACAGAGGGTAATCCGGATCATAGAGAGCTGCCACACCTGGATTGGGATCATTGGGATCATTGATAACGGGCATCCCATACTCAACCCGGGAATGTTTCACACCAAGCTCAAGACTTGCCTCACTGGACAGATGGATTCCCAGATGGGCGTTAACGGACAGGGTTTTCTGAAAATTATTTTTCAAATATCCGTCACTCTCCTGGTTGGCTCCGGAAAAATGAAAATCCGTAACCTCCCCCACACTGCCGTCAACCGATGCCGCAGCACTCCAACTGTTATACCGGCCATATCCTGCAAGGACACTGCCCTTGGTTTTTTGGGTGGTGCCCTTTTTTGTGATGATATTGATCACCCCGCCAATAGCAAAGGGGTGAAGCACGGAATGCCCCCCTCTGATGATTTCAATCCGCTCCACATCATCCAATGTCAGGGTGGACCAGTCCACAATATACCGCCCATTGTGACCGGTCTGGTTGACCCGCCGGCCGTCAATTTCGATGACCATCCGTCCCTCATTGAGCCCCCGGATGGAAACCTCATCCCCGGGGCTTGCCATCAGGGCGTTTGCCCGCTGAACATCCACCCCTCCGATCTCCGAAAGAACATCGGACACCGTTTTCAAGGGACCGGGTTTAACAAACTTATCCAGGGTGATCACCGTCTTTTCCGTTGTGATATCAACTCCGGGCTGGGCCCCCATGACCGTAATGACCCCCAGGTCCACAACCTGGGACTCTGACTGGCCATCTGCCTGACCGGCAATTGCCGTTATAGGGGAACACAGCAGACAGCTTACAAGCATGATTCCCAGGACACCTATTAACTTAATACCATTCATTAATTTCTCCTTTTCCTTTTTATGGAAAATTACTCCTTAACGGAAGAAATTCCCCTTTTTAAAATGCCGTTTGACAGGAAAGGACGATGGCTGGTATGCTTGACCGTCCTCCCTGGAGGGCATGGGAAAACAGGTGTCTGAAATCTTTGCGGGATCAACACCTGTTTTCCCCCATTTCCTTTTTCTTAACTTTAACTTTCAATCATTACATGGCTGTCAAAAAGAGTTAAGGGCACTCTTTTTTTCGCCGACAAAAAATAAAATCCGGGTTCATCCATAAATTTTGTGATCCGCAAATGGCTGTCTTCACAAAAATCTTCCATATCACATCTGGTTGGCAGCCGGTCCCGGGCAACAGCGGTTTCGCCGCTGTGGTGACCGGCAATCTCATCTGAAGACATGAGATGGGCGATTATCAAAGTATGGTTTGGCTTTAACCTGTGGGCCATTTTTTTCAATGCGGCCCTCTGGTTGCCAAAATGGGGGAAACAGGCAAAACAGAGGATTGCATCAAAAAAATCGGTTTCAAAGGGAATCTCCATGACATCGGAACAGACAAAGGTGATTCTGTCATCCCCGTGAATTTTCCGGTTTTGGGCGATCATATTTTCAGCATAATCCATTTCAAACAACTGCCCTGCTTCGCCAAGATACCGCAGCAGATAGGGAACCATCACCCCGCTGCCGCATCCTATATCCAAAACCCGATCATCGGGTTGGATATCCAGGGGAGCGATCATCTTTTCAATCTGTTCTGCATACCGGTCATACTCACCGGTCTCCGAATTTTTATACAATCTATCCAGCCAGGTATCGGCCCTTTCATTGAAAAAGGCTTTCCGGGCCATATGGGTGTCAATTGATTCCATTTATTGCTCCTCTATCGCTCCTCTATTGTTCCTCGGTGGCCCAATCCATCCACTGGCAGGACCTGAGTTCTTTGGCAGTTTTCACATCCACCTGGTAAACGTTCTGATAAAAATCCAAAAGCCATTGCCCCAGGTGAATATCTTTAAACCGTTCCGGATAGGCGGCCTTGGCCATGACCATGACATCAATGGGGTACTCCAGTCTTTTCTCGCAGTTGCAAGGGGTCCATGGCAGGGCGGACACCGCCCTGTTCGCCACCGCCTTCATGTCTTTCAAACTCTGATAATAGGGGGCTTCATACAGTTCCACCGGGGGATGATATCCCCAGGCGGTTACCAGAACAATCACATCGGGGTCCAGGGAAAGCAATTGTTCCGTATTCAGGATATTCCATGCCCCCCTGCCCTCATAGGCATTTTGGGCATGGACAAAATGATCCAGAAAATAGGTCTGAATGGTATCCAGTCCTTTGACATGGCCGGCCCCGCCCTCACTTCTGGCTTTTGGGGAAAGCCCCAGCAGCAATATTTTTTTCTGCCGGGCCGGGGCAATATCTACGGTTCGTTTTCGAATCATCTCAACACAGTTTTCAAGATAATCTGCAAGTTTCCCCGCCTCTTCCGGCTGTTGAAACACCTGTCCCAACAATTTAATTTCATTGCTGATGGTCACCATATCCGGGGAGTCAAAGGTATCGGGGCCTTTGAGAACCACCAGGGGAATGCCCAAAGACTCGAGCAGAAAAATACTTTTTTCAAGAATATCCTCCCCCGAACTCAGGGAACAGGACCCCGTACGGATGAGTATCAGATCCGGCTCCAGAGCAGCCACCTTCTCATAATTAATGCCGGCGCCGAATTTTGACACCAGGGGCAACTGCATCAACCCGGGATTCAAATGGGTGACCGGATTCATTCCGTCATGATACTCATGGGTGAGACTGCCCATGGTGGGGTAGGAGTAGGCCCAGATTTTCGGAATACAACTGGAGCCGATCCCCACAATTTTATCCGCGACTTTCAGCCGGGTCATCACCGCTTCGATCATGCCGTCACTGATGGTGACAACCCTGGTAACGGACAATGGGATCTCAATGGCCTTACCCCTGAAATCCGTTACCACAAAGCTCCCAGGGGTCTGGGCAAAAGAACCGCTTGCCCACACCAGCAGGACAATCGCCATTACCCAAAGATTACGCCGCTTTTTCATGAAAAGCTCCTTTGCTTTTCCAGGAAAACTTCATGGCAATGTGATCAAACCCATGAATAAATCCCTCTTCGGTTTTGACGCATTTTTTCTCAAGATAGGATTGAATCATCGGGTGATGGGCGGGTTGAATCTGATCAAACCGTTTACAATAAAAGGCCAGGGCCGCCTCCAGAGAGGGAAATACTTCATGGAAATGGTTGGAGAACACCTCAATCTGAGGATAGATCCCCATCTGATAGAGCACCTGGAACAAAAGATCGCTCTTGGGACCCCCGTGATATTCTTTCCCAAAGAGTTGGGGCCATAATGTCTTGGGCATATCTTCCCACCCCGGAATACCGGCATGCCAGAACAGAATCACCTCACCTGCGCAAACCTGATTCATTTTTTCAATAGCTGCCCGGATATCCCGCATCCCGAGGGACATGGAGGCAATGACCAGATCATAGGGCGGCGTCAGGTCCAGATCCGGGTCCACCGCTTCCCAAGTCTTCTCAACCGACGTAATATTTCCCACCTTCTGTTGGTCAATGCTCGCCTTCATCACCGCATTCATTCCCGATGAAGGCTCAACAGTGGTAACACTTCGGACACGACTCGCCATGGGGATGGCTAAATTTCCAGGCCCTGCACCGATATCCAATACCCGAGTGCGGGGGGTAAGATCCAGTCCCTCAAGGGTTCTATCAATTCGCTTCTTATGATGTTCCACATGCTCCCGGGAATAAACTGCCGCAGATTTCTCATCTGCCCAAAACTCTTTACAGCTCTTGCCCGAAGAATTTAACCAAAGATCCATGCCGTGTTTCCATTCATCATTCCAATTTATATTAATATGTTCCATACAATTTTTCTCCTTTTGGGTTCAGTGGTAATCTTACCACCTTAAAATGATCCCGGGTCAAACCGCTGGGGACCACCATTTTAAAAGTTTCATCCTCCTTCACCTCACAGGTATCCGGGTAGATGATATCCATCAGGTTTTGGGAAATCACCTTTTTAGGGTCTCCCTTAGCCAGAAGCCCCAAAGGCCCCAGCACCAGGGTGGTATCGCAAAACCATGCCACATGGTTGGGATCATGGCTGCAGGCCAGGATACCAATGCCCTGGTCGGCGATTTCCCGCAGGGTCTTCCATATGATAACTTGGTTTTTAAAATCCAGGGCAGAGGTGGGCTCATCTAAAAATATCAGATCTGTATCCTGGGCAATGGCCCTGGCAATGAGCACCATTTGCTGCTGGCCGCCGGAAAGGATATCATAGGGTTCCCGGGCAAGATGGGAAATTCGGATGAGTTCCATGGCCCGGGCAGCCAGTTTCCTGTCCCTTGTACCCGGCAGATAAAACCGGTTCAAATGGGGGGTTCGGCCCATGAGGACCATCTCTTCCACCCGAAAGGGGAAAGGAGGGGTATGGCTCTGGGGCACATAAGCCACCTGCTGTGCCATATATCTTGCTTTCATTGTTTTTATATTTTGACCGTTAAAACAGATCCGGCCTTTGTCCGGACAAAGAAATTTCAGGCAACACTTGAAAAGGGTTGTTTTGCCGGACCCATTGGGACCGAAAAGCCCGCAAAGCTCACCCTTGCCCAGACCAAAACTGATATCCTTCAGCACCTGTGTTCCGCCGTATCCGAAACTTAGATTTTCAACCAACAGCATTTTCTATCCTCCTAACAGTCTTTGTCCCCGGCTCCTGATCAAATAAAAAAGATAGGGGGCCCCCACAAGGGAGGTGATGATCCCAATGGGAATCTCCGCATCGGTAAGGGTTCTTGCAATGGTGTCGCAGCCCACCAGATAAATTGCCCCCAACAGGGCCGAGGCCGGGATGACCATGCGATGGTCCGGCCCTGTGATCATCCGTGTGGCATGGGGGATCATCAGCCCCACCCAGGCGATGATCCCCACAAAAGAGACCGCAGCCGCCGTCATCAGGGTTGCAAAACAGATGAGTATCAGCTTGCTTTTTTCAGGGTTAATCCCCAGACTTCCGGCTTCTTGTTCTCCCATGGACAATACATTGATCTTCCATCCGGAAAGCCAGATGATCAGAAAACTGACCAGGGTGATGGGAAACAACAGGGCCACATCCCGCCATCCCGCATAATAGAAGCCGCCCATGAGCCAGAACACGATCTCCCGTAAGGCCGAATCCTGGGCCGTATATTTCAGTATCCCCACCAATGAGCCAAAGATGGATCCGGTGATGATACCGGCCAAAACAAGGGTGACCACGGGGGTCTGTCCCTTCACCCGGGCCATGCCGCAGGCAATGGCCACGGCCAGAAATCCAAATGAAAAGGCCAGCACCTGGACCGACATAAAAAAAGAAGGAAATACAATTCCCAATGCCGCCCCAAAAGCAGCCCCCGAAGAAATCCCCAGAATATAGGGTTCCACCAGGGGATTTTTAAAACATCCCTGAAAAACCGTGCCCGAGGTGGCCAGGCAAACCCCGACCAGAATGGCTAAAAGGGTTCTGGGCAAACGGATATTCCAGACAATGGTATGATGAAGTCGGGAAATTGAGGATAGCTCCGGAATGGAAACCAAATGGGAAGATATGGTTTTGATCACCAGGGGAAAACGGATCTGGCAGGCCCCTGTTCCCATACAAAAAAATGCCGTTGCCAAAAGCATAACTCCCAGCAAACCCAGCAGCACCCATCGATTTATACCCGACACTTTTTTTTATTCTCCATAAAGTCTCAACCCAATAAAAAAAGGCCATGAAGGATTGCAGATTCATATCTGTCAGCCTTCATGGCCTTAAAATTTTTAAAATTATCTTGTCTTAAATTACTTACTCCAGCATTCTTCAGAATGCCTAATTCTTGGGTTTTTAGTATATTCAAGATATCGTGTCAACCCAAATATTCAATTTCTTTGCATTACAATAAATTGAGTATTTGGGTTGACTTAAACAATTGATAGGTGTCATCATCCCATCTCAATATCTGATATTTTTTTGGGAATATCGATGCTGAGATTCTGAGGACCGGAATCAGTGACTAAAATATTATCCTCAATCCTGATACCCCCCAAATGCATAAAATCCTCAAGTTTGTTGTAATTGATATATTCTTTGTGTAAATTTTGAGATCGCCATAATTGTATTAGCTCATGGATAAAATAGATACCCGGCTCGATTGTCATCACCATTCCCTGGGCCAGAGGCCTTGCAAATCTCAGATTCGACAAACCGAATTGAAGGCTGCGTTTAATATGATGGTCATATCCGACATGATCTTCCCCTAAGCTCTCCAGGTCATGAATCTCAAGCCCTAAAGGGTGGCCAAGGCCGTGGGGGAAAAACAGGGCATGGGCACCATCACTTACCGAATCCTGTACATTGCCTTTCATGAGTCCAATGTCCTGCAGACCCTCGGTGATGATGGTTGAGGCATGGGAATGGATATCCCTGAAAAGGGTCCCTGGCCGCATCATATCAATGGCGGTCTCATTGGCGTGTAACACAATCTCATATATCTGTTTTTGCAGAGCGGAAAAACGCCCGCTGACCGGAAATGTACGGGTGATATCACTTGCGTAGTGCAAGGGTGATTCAACCCCACCATCCATGACAACCAAATCACCCGCCTTCATTTGATTTGAGTGCGAGCTGCCGTGAAGTCGTTGGCCCTGAACGGTAAAAATAAAATCGTGGGCCAGTCTGGTGTTTCGACTCAGCGCGAGACCTTCAGCCTGACCCATCACCTCATATTCATAAACACCGGGAGCTGATGCCTGCATGGCGAATTGAAACAGTTCTTTAGTGATCTGTATGGCTGATTCTATTTCAAAAATTTCATCTTCTGATTTTACCAATCTTTGTTCCACAACAGATCGAATCAGAGGCATCGACACCCCCTGGTTCACTATTTCATGATCTATCCCGGCAGCCTGAGCTAATTTCAAAAGGGTGTCGCTTCGGTATTGGGGCAGATAATGCAACCCTCTATTTTTCCGGTCTGCTTTTTTTAAAGAGGGCTCTAAAAACGGCTTTAGATTCCCTGAAGCTTGTACATTATGAACACCACATTTTTCTGCTGTTTTCTGCAAAGGCTCCCGGGGACCCATCCAGATAATATCATCAACCGTATAGTCATTGCCGAATATGACTTCCAGGTCATTGTCAATATCAATTACTGCGACGAGTCCGGGCAGGTTTATTCCCCAATAGTACAAGAATGAAGCATCCTGATAAAATCCATAACAATTATCCGGATAGTTCATGGGAACCACATCATTCCCCATAAAAACAATGAGACCCGACTGAAGCTTTAATTTAAGCCCTTGGCGTCTTTTGATATAGATTTCAGTTGCAAACATTTTTTTGTCCAAACTTAAATTTTATCTGATTGCTGCCGGGTGTTTCCTACAGAACCGGCTGACCACCCTTGTATACCTGTTCGATATTTTCATCATGAACCAATACCCTAATATCTGATAACGGATCTTTATTCAAAATCAAAAAGTCCGCCAGTTTTCCGGCTTCAAGAGAGCCGACCAGATGATCCATCTCCATAGCCTCCGCGGCTGTCATGGTTGCTGCTGATATTGCCTCAATCGGCCTCATAATTTCGTTTTCAACCAGGTAAACAATTTCATTGGCATTTTTGCCGTGATAATTGAAATTGGTTCCGGCATCGGTCCCCATTGCAATGGGTATCCCGGCCTTGACTGCTTTTTTCACAATATCGATATACGTTACCTGCATCCGGCTGCTTTTCTCAATCATAAAGTCAGGAACCGTATCAATATGGGCCATGAATACGTCATGAAGGCTCATGGTCGGTACCAGGTATGTCCCGGCTTTTGCCATGGCTTCAATTGCCTTATCATCGGCCATGGTTCCATGTTCTATGGTTCTTACACCGGCTTTCACCGCATTTATGATACCCTGGGCTCCATGGGCATGGGCTGCGGTGTGCTTACTGAGTTTCAACCCTTCTTCAACCACGGCTTGTATTTCATCCACACCCAGTTGTGCTGCACCCGGAACACCGCCGGGATTCATCACGGCTCCGGTGGCCATCAGCTTTAAACAATCCGCCCCTTTTTTTAATTGTTCTCTAGCCGCTTTTCTACACTCGTCAACGCCGTCGGCAATGCGGTACATACCGTCAAAATATTCTGTCCCTGAACATGTCATGGAAATAATCTTTCCAGCCGCAACTATCCTGGGACCGGGAAAGTACCCTGCCTGGATACCGGCTTTAACAGAAAAATCTATAAAATTAACCGTTCCAAGATTTCGTATGGTTGTAAAACCGGCCTTGAGAGTGTCGGACATCAGTTTGGCCGATCTGAGGGTTCGGAGCCCGTCTTCGACCAAATTTTCCTGATAGGTATCCCCGAATCCGTAAAGGTCAAGATGGATATGACAATCTATCAACCCGGGGATAATCCATTTCCCGCCAAGATCAATTTCATTTGAACCGGCAGTGATCTCCCAGTTTTCAGCCGGTCCCGAAAAAACGATTTTATCCTTTTCGACAACAAGAACAGCGTTGGGAACAGCCGGGTCTCCGGTCCCTGAAATTAAAACGGCATTTTTATAAACAGTCTGCATGAGGTATCTCCTGTATGAACTATAAATAATTATAACAAGTCAGCTCTGACAAGCTCACTGGTCGGTATCTTGAACTTAAACACATCGCTGCGGTAGTGGCACAGAGAAACGCTGAACGGACGAAAGTTTTCACAATGAGAAATCCATTCAAGGTAAATACACGGTATGGGATAAACCGTTTTGAAAAGTTCCATCTCCCTTTTCCCGGCCACTGTAGCACTGATATACTGGGTGACCTTTTTAATATGTGTATCAAACTTATCCGCCATTAATTGAAGGGGAGGAATATCAATCTTCATTTTGTACAGCGCTTTAAAATCTTCATAGGGATAATAATTTCGTTCAATGATCACAGGTTCATCCCCCGCAGAAAGCACCATGGTTAAACAGATTACTCTTTCTCCGCTTTCAAGATTCAAAAATTTTTGAATTTGATGATCTGCAGCAACAATTTTTCGATTGATGACTTTCCAGCGATGGGGAATATCATGGGTGTCCATTTCATGTGAAAACCGCATGGGTTTGCAGGCATCATACGTCAGTTTTATAATACCGGAGGAAATAACAAAGGTACCCAGACCCGGTTTCCGTTCAAGCACCCCTTCAATAACAAGCGGATCAATTGCCTTTCGAACCGTCATTCGGCTGGCATCGAACCGTTTGGATAATTCCGGTTCTGTCGGTATTTTATCCCCGACCTTCAACCGGCCTTCCCGGATCTGAGAATGCACCCAGTCGTAGATTCTGATGTACTTAGGCTTTATTTGCTTTTCATAGATTCGCATTCAGGCTCCATTATCCCATTTCCACCCGATCACCGGGATAAGAGATGTTAAATGTTATCGTCTGACAATGCCGTGGCCAACGCCTTTAAAAGCTGGACATAGCCTTTTTGTCCCTTATCCATGCTGTCCAGACGGAAAAACTCATTGGGACTGTGAAGATTTTCATCTTCATAGCTGAACGCAAACCCTAGGGTATAAACCCCCAGCGTTTCAAGAAAAAGTGAACACACCGGAATGGTTCCGCCGCATATTGAAACCAGTGGATCTTTTCCGTACAGGTTTTTCAGCACCCCTTTAACCGCAAGGTTTCCCGGATGATCATGGGGCATTAAATAGGCCCCCACCTGGCCCTCCTTATGGGTCATACTGACCCTGACACCCGGCAAGGTAAACCGTTTTACATGGTCCTCGATGGCGGACCTTATTTTATCAGGGTTCTGCCGGCCGGCAAGCCGGCAGGTAAGTTTGGCATTGGCCTGGGCAGGGACAATCCCTTTTATCCCTTCACCCTGATATCCACCGTCTATGCCGCAGATTTCAAGGGTGGGCCTGACAGAACCCCGTTCAATGGATGTATATCCGGGCTCTCCGAACAATTCATTAACCTGCAGGTGATGTTTAAGTTCGGAATCCTTCACAGACAGCTTTGCCAATTGCTCCCGTTCCTCAATTGAAGGCGCTGTGACATCGTCATAAAACCCGTTAACCGTCACACGCCCATCCCCATCATGAAATGAAGCCAGAATATGACTCAAAGCATGGATGGGGTTCTGAACCACACCTCCGTATAAACCCGAATGAAGGTCTTTTGAAGGTCCCTGAACATGGATCTCAAGGGCCATCATCCCCCGGTAGCCGATTTCAATTTTTGGCTGATCAACCGCCAATTGCAATCCATCAGCACTGACCACCAGATCACAAGATAAAAGATCTTTATTCTGTGCCACAAACAACGGCAATTGCGGACTGCCGATCTCCTCCTGGCCTTCAGCAAAAAATTTAACATTCAACGGCAATTTGCCCGTGGTGTTTAACAATGCTTGCACGGCAACAATGGGAGACAATAAATTGCCCTTGTCATCCGAAGCCCCCCTTCCGGATATGCGATCCCCTTTTAACTCAGGCTCAAAAGGTGGTGCATCCCATAGGTCAAGCGGATCCACTGGTTGGACATCAAAATGACCATAGATGAGAACCGTGGGCAGATTTTCATCCTGAATCCAATCACCGTAAACCACGGGGTGGCCGCCGGTGGGTAATATCTGCACATGCTGCAACCCTGCTTTTAAGAGCCTGTCTGCGACCCACTCGCCTGCATGGTAAACATCATCTGCGTGTTCGGACTGAGCAGAAATACTGGGGATTTTTATAAATTCACAAAGCTCTTCAACAAACCGAGCCCGATTTTCAGCCAGATAGTCTTGATATTCCATGATTCGTTCCTATTTTTCATCCATCAGCACAATTCTTTTTTAGCGGCATCAAGGATGATTTTAAATTCTTTCTCAACCTCTTCCGGAAATGGCAGATCTTCATCTTGATCGAGTATCTCTTTGACCCTTTCCCGGCATCTTTCATTCATATCTTTGCTGCCGTCTTTTTCCCATTGTTGAGGCAGCCCGTAAAGACCGATTTGGGGCCGGAACAATTCCCCGGTTCTCAAATGCTTGAGCGTGTGCGGTGACAGATAATATTCTTTACCATTCATTGCATCTGCAATCACATCCACCGCCAGATGATCCGAATCAATTATTACGCCCTGACTGATTCTGCGGTGCATGGCGAACACTTCATTATCAAATACCAGATCTTCAAAAGAGGAGATAAAGCCACTGCCAAAACTGCCGAACCCTGAAATACTGTCGGCGCCGGCAAGAAACGGCAAAAGCCCATTGACGGCAGTTTCCGCACCCAACTGCATATCATGGGCACAGGATGTGGACATGTATCCATATACATCATTGGGCAGACCATAATGCCGGGACAATTGAACCGAGCAGGCACCAAAGATCCCAATTTCGGGGACCCCCCACATGGAGTGACCGTTGGCCATATTTGCCGGGCACAAACGCGCACCATACAATACCGGCACAGATGGATTGATGTCATGGCTCAAGACGCAATAGGCCAGTAAACAGGCATTCATCTGAACCAGTCCGCCGGCAATGGTCAGAGGCGCGGTAAATCCTAAAATAGGTGCAACCAGAGCCAGTGTCGGAATACCCTTGGAAATAAGCGCTTCCATCACCCCGGTAATCTCTTTGGGATAATACAATGGGCTTTCCGGTGAGACACCGACAGTGGTCAAAGGATAGTGATTGGGATTGTCAAAAGATCCGGCAATGGTCTGGTAGAGTTCCGCAACGTATCGGGCCTGGGCAGTGGTTGATACGGCCTGGCCGGAACTGGGCTTTTTCCCGAATTTATAGACCGTGGCCATTTGAACGATTTCACTGATTGGCCCAGGCAGCTCCTGGGGTTGGATTACCGCACCAACCATGCTCAAATTTTCCAGGTGATTCATCAGCCTGACCATGTTTTCAAGATCCGACAGAGACGCATTCCTTTTTTGTCCGGTTTCAAGGTCATTGATATAGGGGATGGATCCCCCTGTATGGGTGACAACCTTGCCGGTTCCTATTTCAAGGGGGTCCCCGTTTCTCCCGATCAATGTAACCGACCCGGGCAGATCCTTGAGTGCTGCGTCAATCAGGCCGGACGGTATTTGAACCTTGCCGTTCTCATGCGTACACCCCTTTTCCTTTAACCGGGCGATGAACGTCTCGTCTTCCATTCGAATTCCCACTTCAGCCAATACGCGCCGGCTTGCCTGATCAATATGGTTGACATCTTCAACGCTCAGATATTTCAGCCAGCTTTTTGTCGGCTCAGTCATAAATTTACTCCTCTGCAATTTATTTTTCCAACCCGCATGTTATTTTTCTAATAAGCAGGATATATAGTGGTCTTCACCTATTTTACGCAAAGACGGGACTTCTAATTGACAACGATCCTGGGCAAGCGGGCACCGGGTGTGAAATTCGCATCCCTTGGGCCGATTGATGAGGCTTGGAATCTCACCCTGAAGTACAGTCCGGGTCTTCGGTGCATCCGGATCCGGTTCGGGTGATGAGGTCAGCAAAATTTTGGTATACGGGTGACGCGGGTTTTTAAAAATTTCATCTGTTGGACCTGTCTCGACAAAACGCCCGAGATACATGATGGCCATATGATCTGAAGTATGGCGCACCACGGACAGATTATGGGTGATCACCAGAAAACTGATTCCCATTTCCTGCTGGAGTCGGTACATCAAATTAAGAATTTCTCCCTGGACAGACACGTCCAGTCCCGCCGTAGGTTCGTCGGCAATAATCAATTTTGGATTCAAAGCAAGGGCCCGGGCCACACCCACACGTCGGGCCTGCCCGCCGCTGAGCTGGTACGGGTATGATTTTAAAAAGGAGACCGGCAGGTTGGCCAACTCAAGCAGCCGCTGAGCCTCCTTTCTGCTGTCAGCCATGGGAACATTGTGAATTTTAAAAGGTTCGGTGACGATTGACTGTACACTCAACCTTGGGCTCAGGCACCCGACAGGGTCCTGGAACATCATGGCAATGTCGCGTTTAATGGGTTTGAAAGAGGCTTGATTGAGCCCCAGCAAATCTTTTCCGTTGAATGTGATACGGCCCTCATCGGGTGTGACCAGTCCAAGAATGGAGCGGGCAAGGGTCGTCTTGCCGGCACCGCTCTCGCCAACCAGGGAAAAGGTTTCACCCTTTCCAATGGACATGGATGCTTCACAGACCGCTTCGATAAACGGATCTTTATCCCGGTCAATCAGGGCTTTGACAACCCCTTTTGTTCGAAATCGAATTTTGATATTTTCAAGTTCAAGCAAGTGTTTCATCCGTCCCTCCTGACCCGGCTCAAGTGGCATTTTACAAAATGGCCCGGGGCAAGCTCTTCCAGCGGAGGAAGGGTTAATGGGCAATTGTTCTGTTTGATGGGACATCGATCAACAAAAATGCAGTCCTTGCCAAGCGCCACCAGGTCCGGTATTTCGCCTGGAATAGTTGGCAGAATCCGTGTTTTTTCTTTGATGCGGGCCGGGTCGCATTCAAGTAATCGTTTTGTATACGGGTGGGACGCGCGATGGAAAATATCCCGAACAGTTCCCGACTCGACAATTTCCCCGGCATACATGACGATCACCTGATCACAAAAATCAGCCACAAGACCCAGATCATGGGATACAAACAAAATAGAACACTGAATTTCTTTTTGCAGTGCTTTTAACAGGTCGATGATCTGAATCTGCAAGGTGGCGTCTAATGCCGTGGTGGGTTCATCTGCAATGAGAAGGGCGGGTTTCATCATCATGGCCATGGCAATGGCTATCCGCTGACGCATTCCTCCGGAAAAATGATGGGGGTAACTTTTCAACCTGTTTTCGGCATCCGCTATGCCCACCCGGCCAAGCATTCGAATGATTCGATTTTTCTTGTCTGTGGTACTCATTTTATCCCGGTACTGGATATCCATCATCTGCCGGCCAATGGACAGGACGGGATTCAATGAGGTCATTGGGTCCTGGAAAATAACGGAAACCCGTTGGCCCCTCGTTGCCCTGATCTGCTGGGGACTCATTTCAAGGATGTTGTCACCCTGGAGGTCAATGGACCCTTTCTCAATGATCGCATTATAAGCGAGCAGGTTCAGTATGGAATTGATCACTGTGGACTTGCCGCATCCGCTTTCGCCAACGAGCCCGACAATCTGTTGTGCATCAATATCAAAGTTGATGTTACGCAGGGCCTTGAGCAACCCCCTCGGGGTCTTGAAGTTGACTGATAAATCTTTAACGCATAGAACCATCAGACCTCCCGTCTCAGTTTCGGATCAAAAACATCCCTTAACGCTTCTCCTAAAAATGTAAATCCCAAAGTGGTCAATATAAGGGGTGCCCCGCCTGCAATGACCAGCCAGGGGGTGTTCCGGATAAAAGAATACCCGTCATTCAATATGGTTCCCCAGCTTGCTGTGGGCGGACGGACACCAAGACCCAGAAAACTTAAACCCGCCTCTATGGTAACAACCACCGGGATATCCATGCTGGCAATAATCAGCAATGGACCGATTACATTGGGAAGAATATGTACGAGTATGATCCTGATTTTCCCTGCGCCCATGGCTTCTTCAGCCATGATAAAGTCATTGTTGACAATGGCCTGGGTCTGGGTCCTGACGATCCGTCCGTAAACAGGTATGGATGTGATAATGACCACCAGGATAACCGTATTGAGACTGGGACCTGTCAGGGTGACAACCGTCAGGGCAAACATGATGGTTGGAAAAGATCGTATGGTATCAAAAAAGATAATGAGACTATTGTCCAGCCACTTTACCCCAAACCCTGCCAGCATACCCAGGAGCAGCCCGATACTGCCTGCAACGGAGATGGAGATAAGCGCCACCTTTAACGCAACCCGGGTCCCCATGATCACCCTGGAAAATACATCTCTTCCCAGTTGATCGGTTCCAAGAAAATGTTCGGACGAAGGTCCTTTTAACCGATGCCGGACATTGAGTTTGTTCGGGTCATGGGGAATGATCAGAGGCGCAAGAATCGCACTGCCGGTAATGATGACCACCAGAACAATGCCGATCAATGCCAGGCGGTCCCGTACCAGATGATTGATAAGGGTTTGCAGCATGGAGATATCTTCAGGGGGTTTTTCAAAAGTATCCGTCATTATAAATTCTCCCGGATCCGGGGATCAAGCCAGGCAGATACCAGGTCAGCGACGGTGGTGGAAAAAACAAAAATAATCGTGGTCATAATGACACTTCCCATCACCACCGGATAATTTCGGGTGATTACCGAGTCATAGATTAATTTTCCCACACCTGGCCTGGCAAAAACAATTTCTGCAAAAACAGCTCCCGACAGCATGTTACCGATGCCGACACCCAGCAGGGCAACGGCTGGAAGAACTGCAATACGCAGTGCATAGGTCAGAATGATTTTCCGTTCACCCAGGCCAAAAGCTCTGGCCGTCCGGATATGGTTCTCTCCCAGCACTTCCAGCATACTTGCCCGAACCAGTCGGGCAAGGTAACCCACCCATCCCAATCCTACGGCAAAGGACGGCAGAATTAGATGAATGAACTGGTCCCAAAGGTCACCCTCTTTTCCGGCCCCGATGGCCGGCAGCCATCTAAGCCAGACTGCAAAAACCAGAAGTGCGTAAAGGGCTACAACAAAAGAGGGAATCGTTATTGTGCCCACTGAAAATACACCGGTAAGCTTGTCAATCAGGGTATCCCGTCGAACGGCCGAATAGCATCCCAGCGGAATACCCAGTAACCCCGACCAGCCGATGGCAAGGAGGACCAGGCCGGCCGTATAGGGTAATTGGCCAAAAAATATTTCAGAAACCGGCCGTTCGGAAAACACATCCGTTCCAAGATCGCCCTGAATGACGTTGATAAAAAACCTACCCAGTTGAACGACAAAGGGCTTATCAAGCCCCAGCCTTTCATTCAGTGCAGCTTTCATTTCCGGGGTTGCCCGGGGTCCGAGCACGATGCTTAGCGGATCACCCGGGACCGCGTGAATCATGCCATATAGAAGGGATACAGCGATCACTACTGTGATCGCTGCAACCCCTATCCTTTTTATAAGGTAATAAAGCATATGAATTATGCTTTTTTAAAATAACGGACCAGTGGTACACCTTCAGGCGTCATGGCCGGAATGATGGTATTTCGATAAATAGTAGGGGCCGATTCATGGGTGATGAAGCGATAGCAACCGGATTCCTCCATCAGGTCCTGCATTTTCTGATACATCATGTCCCGTTTTGCCGGATCGGTTTCAATGGCGGCCTCTTTATACATCCGATCAAACTCTTTGTCGGAGAACCGCTCCCAGTTCCACACCCCCACCTGCTCAGTGACATGCCACATGGCATACCAGTGAGGGTCCGGCTGACTGGAAAATCTATTGGTAATCAACTGGATATCTTTTACCTTGTCTTTCATCTCTTTTTCAGAACCAAGCACCCAGAACTGTCCGGATTCATGGATGTTGATTTTGACCCGAATACCGGCTTCAGCAAGGCTGGCCTGGATGACCTGGGCCTGGGTAACAATGGTTGATTTATTCAGGCAGTCCAGGGTGACATCAATTCCGCTGGGAAAGCCTGCTTCTGCCAGAAGTTTTTTAGCACCTTCAGGGTCAGGCTTCGGGGGGTTGATGGCCTTGGGTCTGTGTCCTATCAATCCCGGTGGGATGATGCCTGTAGCCGGTTCGGCCTGGCCAAAATAGGCGGCTTCCAGGATAGAATCGATATCTGTGGCTTTCTGAATGGCTTTCCGGATCCGCACATCTTTCATTACGGGATTGTCTTTGTTGATTCCCAGCCAGGAGTAATAAAGTGAGGGTTTGTTGACAACGGTAGAATCTGATGATGATTTTGATTTAAATATTTCATAGGAAGAAACAGAAATCCTGGTAAAGTCCAGATCTCCGGCTTCAAACCCGATCTCTGCTGTTTTTTCATCATCAATGGGATAAAAATGAACTTCATCAAAATCAGGTTTCGGTCCTTTCCATTCGGGATTACGGGCAATAATCGTCACCTGTTTGGGTTTCCACTCCTTAAAAATATAAGGGCCGGAACAGGTCGGGGGATTGGTTGTAAAATTTCCGTCAACGGATTCCATGGCTTTTTTAGACAGGATGACACCCGAAATTCCCGGCAGAGATGTCATCCATATTGGTGCAAAGGGTTTTTTCAAGACTATCACCCCTGTATATTTGTCTTTAATTTCTACGGTCTCCAATAATGACCAGTCACCAGCGTATGCAGACTTTGTTTCAGGATCGGCGATCCGCTCAAAACTATACTTAACGTCCTCTGCCGTCATTTCACCGAATCCGTTGCTGAACATGATACCCGGTTTGATCTTGAATTCGATTTTGGTCGGCGTCAATTGTTTCATGTATTCGGCGGCCATGGGTTGCCATTCCCATTCGTCACCCGGTTTGTAGCTGATCAACTTGTTCTGGATACACTCGTTGATGATGTCTTCGTTTTTAGATTTAACGTGGGCCGGGTCCAGTGTCAGGATGTCAGAATAATTTCTAATGCGTAAAATATTTCCGTCAACAGACCAGGATGCACCCGGGAGGGCGAATTGACCCACCATTAGGGCGGTTGAGGCTGCGGAAATCTGAATAAATTGACGTCTGGAAATCTTTTTTTTGGGGGCTTCTTTTTTAAACTTAGACATGTTTTACTCCTATATTGGGTTATAAAAACATTAGACCGAGTCGCCTTTCTCATGAAAACACACCCGGTTTCCATATATACATTGCAGCGGATCTTTCAGCCGGCCGGCCACTTGAGATAAGGCCGGTTGAGATAAAATATATACGTATATATGTTTTATCACATAATATTTTACTAATTTTGGTAAAATTCGTGATTTTGCTGTATAAAAAAAATGTTCCGGCTTGTCAATAGGAAATTCCGAAGCTCAATTCTTCTGATTTTATTGTTGCTGATTTTGGGCACCTGATCCGGAATATACGAACAATCCCTTCCAGGCCTACCCTCAAACAGTATTATTCTTGAGTTTGGGCGGGATTAATGGTACTTCAGGCGATCTTCGGGATAAAAATTAAAGGGATAAAAATCAAAAAGAGACCTTATGGGAACCGACAATCAACCATTCGATACAGCCATCATTTCCCTGAGAAAGGAAATTGATCGCATTGACTCCCAGATACTGACTCTTCTGACCCGGCGCCAGGCCCAGGTTGAGGCGGTGGTGGAATTAAAGAAAAAGCACCACATCCCGGTGTATCACCCGGCCAGGGAAGAAGATTTGATTTCAAAACTACGGCTCCAGGCAGAGCAGGCCGGTCTTGATCCGGATTTCATGGAAGACCTGTACCGGGTGATTCTACGTCAGTCCAGGGTTGAACAGACGGATAAGATGGAGCACAAAGGGGTCAGGCCTGGCGGCACTGTGCTGATCATCGGCGGGGCCGGTCAGATGGGGCGGTTTTTCGCCTCCCTCTTCCAAAAATCCGGTTACACGGTCAGGATACTCGCGGCCGGGGACTGGGACTCTGCCCGGGAACTTTGCCAGGGGGTTGATCTTTGCCTTGTCTCGGTTCCCATTGAAAGAACCGAAGCCGTTATTGAACAGATCTCTTCTTTTTTAGAACCTGACACCATTCTTGCGGATCTGACCAGCATTAAAGTCAGACCCCTGGAAAAAATGATGGCCTCCCATCCAGGCCCGGTCATCGGGGTCCACCCGCTCTTTGGTCCGTCCACGGGCTGTCTTGACAAGCAGATCATTATCGTGACCCCGGGTAGAGACCCGGACCGCTGCCGCTGGATGGTGGAACAGCTCACCCTGTGGGGAGCCGTCATTGTGGAGTCCACTGCACGAGAACATGACGAGATCATGGAAATTGTCCAGGCATTGCGCCATTTCGCCACCTTCAGCTTTGGCCAGTTTCTGTATGAACGCAAGACCCGGATCGAAAGAACCCTTGAGTTTTCAAGCCCGATTTACCGGCTTGAACTGGGAATGGTTGGACGGCTGTTTGCCCAGGACAGTGCCCTGTACTCTGAAATTATTTTTGCAACCCAGGAACGAAGAACCCTTTTAAAAGACTATATTGCATCCTTAAACACCCATCTTACGATGCTGGACACCAACGACAAGCCCCTGTTCATGAAAAAATTCAAGCAGATCGCCCAGTGGTTCGGCCCCTTTGGAGAGCAGGCCATGCGGGAGAGCACCTATCTCATCAACAAGCTGATCGAACGATTTTAGGGATCAAGTAAAAACAGCATGCACACCCTGCCTGCATTTTTGATTGTCCCTGTCCGGTCCTAAGGGTTCACTAGGTCTTCCCATACTGCTTTAACTTCTTTAACAATGTCTTTCGGGTGATACCCAGCCGCCTGGCGGTTTCGCTCTTGTTGCCGCCGGCAGCGGCAAGGGTAGACAAAATCGCGTTTTCTTCCACCTGGGACAGGCTGATACTGCCGGATTTTGCCCGGCCCAACCCTGTTACCACCTCTGTGCCCTCAGCGGTCTGGTCCGTCACAAAAGAAAGGTCTTCACTCCCGATATAATCAGATCTGGCAAGGACCACCCCCCTTTCCACGCTGTTCATCAATTCCCTGACATTTCCCGACCATTCATACCGGATCATGGCATCCATGGCATCCGGGGAAAACCCCTTGATCTCCCGCTTGTTTTTTGTTGAAAACAACTCCAGAAAGTGAAGGGCCAGACAGGGAATATCCTCTTTTCTCTCCCGCAGGGGTGGAATTTCAATGTTCACAACGTTCAATCGATAGTATAAATCCCGACGGAATTCACCCTGGTCGGATCGCTCTTTTAAATCCTGATTGGTGGCGGCGATAATTCTCACATCCGTGGGAATGTTTTGATCCCCCCCCACAGGGGTAATCTCTTTTTCCTGGATCACCCGCAAAAGCTTTGCCTGCATGGCAAGGCTCATTTCACCGATCTCATCCAGGAGAATGCTCCCCTTGTCGGCCAGGAGAAACTTTCCCTTTCTCCGCCGGTCCGCACCGGTAAATGATCCTTTTTCATGACCGAAAAGTTCGGATTCCAGGAGGGTTTCCGTGATGGCGGCACAATTGATCCGGACAAAGGCCTCATGCTTGCGGGACGAATTAAAATGAATGGCCGATGACACCAGCTCCTTGCCGGTGCCGGATTCTCCTGCAACCAGTACATTGGCATCCGTGGGCGCCACCATCCGGATGGTGTCCAGCATGGAGAGCATGGCCGGACTTTGTCCGATGATATCGTGGGCAAGACCTTTTTCTTCCAGCCGGGTCTTTAAGTGCCGGTTCTCGGTTTTCAGGTAAATGCTTTCAAATATCCGGTCAATGGTCAGTTTGAGCTTGTCAAAATCCAGGGGCTTGGTCAGGTAATCATAGGCCCCGATTTTCAAAGCTTTCACCGCCGTGTTCACGGATGAATAGGCCGTCATGATAATCACGGGCAACGACGGGTTATAGGCTTTGATCAACTGAAGGGCCTCCATGCCGGACATTTTCACCATTTTCATATCCATGAGCACCATGTCAAAGGGCTGATCCTTGACCATTTTTACCCCCATATCCCCGTCATCAGCCAGAGAAACCGCAAACCCCCAGTCCGACATCAGCACCTTGAGCATCCGGGCATGGGCCGCATCATCATCCACCACCAGTATTTTTTTCATCTGTTTTCATCCTTTTGGGTATCAGGTTTTGGCATCCGGTCAGGGCAAGGGGTCATGATACCGGCAGGGTGATAATAAAGCAGGCACCCTTACCCTTTTCACTTTCCACACTGATCCGGCCCCCAAGGTTTTCCACAATCCTGTGAACAATGGAGAGCCCCAGGCCGGTTCCCGTGGGCCGGGTGGTAAAATAGGGATCAAAGATCAACTCCAGTGCCGACGGATCAATCCCGGGGCCGTTGTCTTTTACCCGGATCTCTATGAGGTCCTGATCCGGCAGATCCCGGGCCAGAACTTCCAGGGTCCCGCCCTCTTCCAATGCAGCCAGGGCATTGATATACAGATTCAGCAGCACCTGGTTCATCCGGTCCCCGTCCGTATATATTTGGGAATTTTTCGTGTCAATTGACACCCGTGTTTCAATTTTTCTGTTCTCAAGATCGTTCTGCACTAACTTTAACGAGTGGTCGATCATCTGAAGGATATCCACCGGTTTTTTCTCAACCGCCAGGGGTTTTGCAAATTCAAGCAACTGGGTAATGGACCGGTTGATCCGTTCCACCTCTTTGACCATGATCCCGGCGGTTTCCCGGTCTGATGCATTGTCTCGATAGCGTTTGGAAAAATAGACGGCAAAGCCTTTGATGGAGCTTAAGGGGTTCCGGATTTCATGGGCAACCCCTGCTGCCAGCTTCCCAATGGCTGCCAGATGCCTGTTGGTCTCCACCTGCTGTTTCAATTCCTTGATCTGGGTTAAATCCCTGAACAAAAACAGATATCCCGTGACCTGATTCTGAACGTCAACCATAATCGAGGCCGTGATATCCAGCCGAACCTTGTGATCCGGTGCGACCGCAAGGCTGATTTCGCGGTTAAGCCCTTTTTTTGACGTCTCCATTTCCCGGATCAGGGCCGTCATCTCCGGAAAAGGCCTGTCCAAATCCCGGGCAAAGATATCCCGGGCTGCCTGGTTCATGGACGTAATCTCAAATTGGGTATTGATGGTCACAAGGCCTGAGGGCATATTCTGGATCACGGTATCGGAAAATGCCTTCACCCGGGTCAGGGATGCCCTGGCCGACCGGTACGCCTGGAAGGCAAACAGGGCAACCATGCCCACACACCCCAGGACAAAAAAGACTCCCCCCCGCCACACCGTCTCCCGCAGCAGCCGGTCCCTGGCATGCTTTTCCCTGTCCATGGAAAGTCCTGCAAAAATATAATGCTCCGGGGTTTGGGGCAGATTGCCGTCCGTGCACTGAAAATTGTCCCGGCATAGAAGATAGCCGTGGCTCCAGTCTGCGCTTGCCTGATCTGTGTTGTTTGGGATTTTATTATTTAGGTCTTTATTATCTGGATCTTTGCCGTATTGGTCATTAATATCAGGTCCCATATTCCAAAGTTCCCGGATTTGCCCGCGCCGGCCCATGGGTATGCTATGCCGCCCCATGTGGTCGGGCATGAATTTGGACCGGATGGGAACAAACCGCTTATAGACCTCAAAAACCTCCCCTTTTTCCCGGCGCAAGCGGTGCCGGACCAGGCTCATATCCCCGTCCAGATCCCCGGCCCCGGGCATGGGATCAAATATTTGACCCACCATGGCGGCATCCGAGTGCGCAAGTATCCGGCCAGTCCTTGATACAATGGTCATATAAACGACTTCTGGCTGCAGGCTGGTTTCAAGGAGCATGGCCTGAATTCTCCGGGCTCCCCATCTCATGGTGACCATTCCGGTTCTGGTGCCGGCCTCAAACGTCCGAATCAAAAAGGTTCCCTTCTCAATCAGGCGCTGGGTGAAAAATTCCTTCTGCCGTTCCAGGCGGTCCAGGGTCATGAAGGTAAATATCGGCAGGAGGATAAGCAACACCCCGGCAATCAATAAGGGTGAGAAAAAGAGTGAAACGTGTTTTTTCATATGGTGTCTCTTTTACGGTTCATTTCAATGGTTCATTCCAACGATTTATTTTAATGGCTTATTTTATTGTTAAAGCAAAATCAGTACCACGGCTGAAAGGCCCTGTTCGCAGCAATGTTTATTTCCAGCCGTCCATATTCCGGGTATTTTATATCCACCTGGATACATTAAACTGTATAAAAAGTATACAGTATCGATTCAACCCATTCAAGCTCTTTGTTATAATTTTTTATAAAATACACAATAATTTCAGACTAATACAGAATATTTTTCCCTGTTGGCACACCCCTTGCTATATTTCGTTTCCAGGAATTGATATGAATCAATTTGAAAAACAAACCATAAAATTGGAGGCTCGTATGAAAAAAACACTAATGATTATAGGTTCTTTAATGGTAGTAGCAATTATGGCCGGCAGCGGATTTGCATGGGGGCCGGGCCACGGCCGGGGATTTGACCGGGACTGCCCGGGGTTCAACGGCCGGGGGGCTGGTGCCAACCTGTCCCAGGAACAGAGAGACAGCCTTGCCGCGCTTCGCCAGAAATTCATTGATGAGACCTATGAGTCCAGATCCGCATTATCTCAAAAACACCAGGAGATGCGACTGCTCATGGAAACATCCAGCCCTGACAGTGATAAATTAAAAGATCTGTCCGAGGAAATGGTTGACCTGCAAAAACAGGTCAGGGACAAAATGATCGATTTCCAGCTCGAAGCCAAAAAAATCTCCCCGGAACTCATGATGGGTTCGGGTTTTGGAAAAGGCTGGGGCAAAGACGACCAAAGGCGCGGCCGGAAAGCTTGCCGGGGTTACGGCCAGGGTAATCAGGCCGGATGCCCGGGCGCGGGCCCCAAAGCCCCCTGCTATGCCAACTAGAATTTCTTACCCTCTATCATGACATTGCCCGGAAGAAAACCCTTTCTTCCGGGCGGTTTTTTGATTTTAACTTTCCGGGCTGTTTCTGCTCAACTTATTTCATCTGCGTTCCGCACCCCGTTCTTCAGGGTGCCGATTCGCTCAATTCCGGTCTCCAGCACATCCCCGGGAGCCAGATATACCGGTGGTTTCCGGGTAAATCCCACCCCGCTGGGCGTGCCGGTCAGGATAAGAGTGCCGGGGAAAAGGGTAGTGGATTCAGACAGATAAGAGATAATCTGCTCCAAAGGGAAAATCATGTCGCTGGTATTGCCCGCCTGCATGACCTTGCCGTTGAGCACACATTCAATATCAAGACTATTGGGGTCACCCACTTCATCCGGGGTAACCAGCCAGGGACCAAAGGGGCAGAAGGTATCAAAACTTTTTCCCTTTATCCATTGCCTTCCACCGGCATGCATCTGCCACCTTCTGGCTGAAATATCATTGGCACAGGTATATCCCAGGACATGGTCAAGGGCCTGTTCCGGCCGGACATTTTTGGCGCTCTTTTTAATGACCACTCCAAGCTCGGCCTCATAATCCACTTCTGGAACATCTGCACAGGATAAAGGAATCACAATATCTTCCAAATGGGCTGCGGCAGCACCCGGGTTCTTCATAAACACGATGGGATATTGGGGCAGATCAAGTCCGGTCTCTTTGGCATGGAGCCGGTAATTGAGTCCAATGCAGAAAATAACCCCCGGAAAAATCGGCGGCAGGAATTTTTTCACCGCTTTTCTCCTGCCCGTGTCGATAAAATCCGAATATATGTCCCCCTCAATGATTGAGGCGGTTCCCGCATCAAAGTCACAGCCCGTATAAATTTTACCATCATCACTTTCAAACCGCAGTATTTGCATATTTATTTTCCCCGGCAATTCATATATAGGTTAAATACTCTGACTAGTTCTAATCTGATTACTTTTAACAGGTTTAAATTCATTGACTGAAAAGATCAAGGGCCATTCTCCTGTGAGCCAAAATTTTATCCCCGTATTCACCCGTGTTTCAGCAAAAAAAGCAGATTTAATGGTCCTGATCTTAACCTCCCAGGGCATAAAAACTGCCGTGGAAAAGGAGGAAGATAAAAAGTTTAATGTCCTGGTCGACAGGCCGGACATGACATCAGCACGTGCGGCTGTTGACGCCTATTACCGGGAAAACAGATTTTTCAGGCTCAAACACCAGGTTGAAAAGTTTCCCATCTCATCTTTTAAATCCCCCCCTGCACTGGTTATCATGGGGGTGCTCTGGCTTGTCCATGCGCTTGTTGTCGGGTATCACATCCACGAGGCCATGATATTAAAATACGGGGCCTCGGCCCTCTTCATCCTCCAGGGGGAGACCTATCGGGCCATTACCGCCCTTTTTCTCCATGCAGATGCCCGGCACCTTGCCGGGAATATGGCAGGCCTGCTCATCTTCGGCGCCCCGGTCATCTCCCTTTCCGGTTTCGGCACCGGGCCCTTCATGCTCCTTTTTACCGGCACCATGGGCAATTTGATGAACGCCCACCTTTACCAGACGGCCCATCTGTCCATCGGAGCCTCCACTGCCGTGATGGGGGGTGCCGGACTGCTGGCCGCCTATCAGATCGTCGCCCGGGGGAGTGCAGATCATATGAATTTGGGCCAGGGCGGCGTCACGGAAAAAAAACCGTTCCATTTAATAAATACGCTCATGCCCTTATTTGCCGGAGCCATACTGGTGGGCATGCTGAGTCAGGGGGAACGAACTGATGTCATGGCCCATGTGCTGGGGTTCGCCTCGGGACTTGGGTCCGGGATCATTTTCTTCCCCCTGAACAGAGTCCTTACCTTTCCCGGGAAAGAGGCCCTGGCCCTTATCATCACCCTGGTCATTCTTGCCGCATCCTGGCTCACACCGTATTGACAAAACCGTAAAAAAATAAGCCGGGCAATGGCCAATATCTTTGTTGCCGTTGCCACCCTGCTCCCGTTTGAATACCGGGCCTTTTCCGACCCCCTCAAAACCGAAACCTATCTATCGTCATAAAATTTTACAAATTATTTTTAGTGTAAAACCCCGAATTTAATTCATTTCTTTTTAAACCGGGAATATGATAAGACACTTGTGTGGGTTTATCCATTTGGGTCTTAATTTTTACAGAACCGGCATTGATGAAGATTGGAGGAGATAATGGGAAAAACAAATCCAAGTATCCTGATCATCGGGGGTGGCGTTGCAGGAATGGCTGCAGCCCGGTCCTTTGCGGATCAGGATGTTGATGTTCACCTGGTGGAAAAAGAAAATTGTCTTGGCGGCCATGCCGCCATGTGGGCCTGCATGGCAACTGACACCTGCAAGAACTGCGGGGCCTGCCTGAGCATTGAAATGGCGGCCCAGGTGTCACGGCAAAAGAATGTGAAGTCTCACCTCAATACCCGTGTCAGCTCGGTCGAAAAGACAGACAATGGATATGCGGTCAGCCTGGAAGACAAAGACAGATTCAGCGCCCAAAAAATCATCATGGCCACAGGGTTTTCACCCTTTGATCCGGCCGGAATTTCCTCTTTTCACCATGGAAGGACCGAAAATGTCATCACAACGGCTGAACTCAACGCACGACTGAAACAGGAAACACTTGAAGAACTTTTAAAGGGAAAGTCTGATCCGAAAATCGGATTCCTCCAGTGCGTGGGCTCCCGGAACCGGGACCTGGGAAAAGATTTCTGTTCCCAGGTCTGCTGCAAAATTTCCATGCGCCATGCCGACAAGCTCTCCTATCTTTACCCTGACGCTGACATCACGATCTTTCACATGGATCTCCAGGTGATTGGAAAAGAAATAAGACCCCTGTTCAACTCGCTTTCCAAGAAGGTCTCCCTGATCCAGGGGGTTCCTGCGGAGATCCTTGAAGATGAACAGACAAAAACGGCCACCATTGTCATTGAAGACAAAAAGACCCAGTCCCGAAAGGCCATGGTCTTTGACCTTATGGTCCTTTCCGTTGGCATGGAGCCCTCCCCGAACCTTGACTCCACAACGAAAATGCTGTCACTCACACCCAACTCATGGGGATTTTTCAACACCGACCCGGCCGTCCTGTCAGAGGATGTGATTGTCGCCGGGTGTGCCAGCGGGCCCAAGGATATCCTCTCATCCCGCCAGGAAGGGAGAATTGCGGCCACCAGGATCATGGAAGACCTTGGTCTGAAACTCGAAAAAAAAATAAATATCGTTGTATTCGGGGAAGGTTCCCAGGCAGATCACACCGCCGAAGCCGTATCCCGGAAAGGATATCCCACCTATGTTTTCGGACCGGGAACCCATCTTTCAAAGTCGTCTTCGGTCAATATTGTCAATGCCGGCAAGATCATTTCCCTGGGGGGTACGGCCGGCAACTTCTCCCTGCTGTATACGTCCGAGGACAATAAAAAGAAAGCCCTGACCTGCGGGGCCGTTATCCTTGCCCAGGAACCTGCCCTGTCCGTTAACCGGCCGGCCGGCACTTCAAACAAGACCCTGGACCCGGAAGCCCTGTCCGACCTGATAAAAAATGATCCGGACAGGTGTCCGGACAATATCGTTATTCTCCTGGATTATTCCGGCCCAGAATTCAAATCATGGGCACGGTCGGCACTGGATACGGCCATAGAGGCAAAAGCCCTGAACAAAAACGTTTCCATCATCATGAACAAGATGCTGGTCCACGGTGCCCTGGGTCAGCGCCGTTACGATATGGCCCGGCAAAAGGGAATTGATTTTCTCCGATTCGAAGCCCCGGAAGATATGGATATTCAAGACGCGGGCAAAGGATTTTCCATCAAGATCAAAGAGGCCACTTTGCCGTCCGTGACTCTGGATATTTCCTGTGATTGCCTTGTCATACCCCCGGCCCTGGCACCGGCCCAGGGGTTTGGACACACGGCAGCCCTTTTGAAGCAGGATCTTGATTTCCAGGGTTTTTTGCAGTCCGCCAACACCCGTCACCGCCTGACCCAATCTCCCAGGCGCGGCATTTTTTTTGCCGGCACCTGCCACGATGAAACAGACTTGGATGATCTGGACCTTGAAATCAAGGATATCCTGGCTGCAATGTCAAGCCGGTCCCCTGACCTGACGGCAAAGGACCCGGGGGTTGAAATCAACCAGAAAAAATGCGCCCAATGCCTGACCTGTATCAGGATCTGCCCCCACTCAGCCATTGTCATGAATGAAAAGCACCGGCCCCAAATCGTTCCGGATGCCTGCTTTTCATGCCATTTGTGTGTCGCCAACTGCCCGGCCTATGCCATTGAATCAACCGCCTTTTCCAATGATCAGATCGGACAGAGAATCCGGAAAGACAGGATTGCCGTCCTGGCCTGCGAACGGTCGGCAGCCCTTGCCGCCGCCAATTCGGCCCTGCCGGATTTCGTCGACCTGATTCCCATTCCCTGTGCCTGCCGGATCAGTCCTGATGTAATTTTGAAAACCCTTTTAAACGGGGCATCAAAAGTGATTGTCAGTGGGTGTCACCAGGAGAACTGCCGGTCAATTGACGGCACCGGCGCTGCCCGTGAGAGTGTCGAAAAGGTGTTGAGCATCCCGGGGCTTACCCCCCCAAAAGTGGTATGGGAACCTGTGGCAGCCAATGAAACCGTAAAATTTAAACGCATTATTTCCAACGCGTCGAAATAAAGGATAATACATATGGATAATGCATTGATCAATAAAAATTCTGAACTGTATAAACTCTTGAACCGCACCCTTCTGGGCGACAATATTTCCGAATGCCTGACCTGCGGGGCCTGCAACTCCAGGTGCACCTGGTTTGACGGTGAAGGCGGGCCTTTGCCCCGGCAGATGGTCCGCATGGCCGCCCTGGGACTGGACGAGCTTTTGGTGAACACCAACATGATCTGGGACTGCCTGATCTGCAACCGATGCACCCAGGCCTGCCCCATGGGAATCTCCATGGACAAGGTGGTGACAAAGGCCAGAAGCCTTGCCATTGCCGACGAAAAAATACCCGAAGACATCAAGAAAGGAATCCAAAACAGGCTTGAACTGGGCGACGTCAACGCCCTGACCAAAGAAGAGTTCGTGGAAACCGTTGAATGGATGAGCGAAGAGTTTGAAGATGAAGTCAATGACCCAAATGCGGTCATTCCCCATGATATCAAAGGTAGCAAACTCCTCTACCTTCCCAATCCAAGGGAGCTGGGAAATGACCTGCTCCATTTGACGGCCATGGCAAAACTGTTTTATGCCACACGAGAAACCTGGACCCTGTCCGAACGACATACGGACGTAACCAACTGGGGATATTTTGTGGGCAAGTCTGAAACGGCAAAAAAAATGGCCTTGATGGTGGTTGAACCGGCCGAGGCCCTGGGGATTGAAACCCTTGTGCTGTCGGAATGCGGCCATGGTTACCACGTGTTGAAATATCTTCTGGAGGATATCATCGGCCGGAAACCCGGGTTTGAAGTGAAGAGCATGCCTGAACTGGTCCTGGAATACGCCCAAAAGGGAGTATTAAAATTTGATCCCAGGGTTCATCCCTATAAAATCGCCTATCACGACCCCTGCAATATTTCCAGGAAATCAGGGGGATATGATGCGCCAAGGCAACTTCTCAACCTGGTGTGCGAGGGTCTGGTGGAACTGACCCCCAACCGTGAAGACGGCATCTGCTGCGGCGGTGGCGGCGGTCTCCTCCAGGACAGCCAAAGCACAGCGAAAAGAATGATCACCGGCAGACCCAAGGTCGACCAGATGAAGACCATGGGCCTCCCCCACCTTGCCACGGCATGCCTCTCCTGCCGACGGCAGTTGGACGAACTTTCCAGTCATTTTAAACTGGGAATAGAAGTGACGACCGTTTCCGCCCTGGCATCAGAGGCCCTTGTGCTCTAAGATTCTTCATCTTATTTTCACCTGATACCGTGCAGGGGGAAAAATGGAAACCGACAGGATAAAAACAGAAAAGATACGAAAGATAAAGCGTTCAATGGGTCACCGTGAACGCTTTGTCTTGCGTCTCAGGATGGCTCTCAACCCCTCTTTTGCAACCCGGGAGCCCTGGATCTCATTGGACAGGGCAAAATTAACGGCATGAATGGCGTCCAAATTCCGCTTGCTTTTTTCCTCGAACGCTTCCCGGTTATACACTTCCCGGAAAATGGCACGAAATTCCTTCAGCCGGTCCCGGGTGAACACGTTTTGGAAAACAATCTCAGGATCCTGTGCATAGCCGAATTCATCCAGACGTTCCAGCAGATAGGTGATGGTCCGGGTGGTTGGCTTAAACCCAAAGGTCTTTTCCATCAAGGCTGAAAAATCGGCCCGCATCGTCTCCCGATTGGTTTTGCCCCGGGTCTTGGGCCTTGTCTTTTCCTTTCCCACCGTCACTGCCTGATGGGCTTCCGACTGGCGGCACAGGTGCTCTGCCTGGAGGGCGGCCGCCTGAAGGTAGGCGCTCAAATTATAGAACCCGGTGTGAATATGCCCGGGAAGCTCAACCCCACTCCGGCTGAACGCATATCTGTATTTGTGATCGATTTCACCCCAGGCCTCTTCAAGAATGGTCCGCAATTGCAATTCCACCTGAAGTCCTTTCAACTCCTCTGGTGCATCTGAATTTTCGCCCAGGGCAACCTGGTAGTGAATGGATGAATACCCGGAGTATCGAAGGCAGAGACCCTGGGGGATCGTCGCACCGGGGTCCACCGGCAGAACAAAGGATTGCTTGTGATCCGGCTTTCGAATGAATGTTAAAATTTTTTCGTCAGCCAGAAGATCAAGATAGGCTTTGATCCGGTCGATATCTGAAAGCCTCAGACAGATCAGGCGTATCCCCAGCAGATCATCTATTCTTTCCTGATAATTTTTCCAGTTAATGGGTGCGGCACCCGGGTCAAGCCGTCTGTTCTCCTCATCGATTTTCTCGACAAGCCTCTTTTTTTCCTTGAGGCGATACAGAATGGTATGAAAATTTTCCCTGGGTGAGGACGGGTCATCCTTGATGAACTGGATAATATAGTCTGCCAGCCGCTCGTATTTTTCCTTTTCCTTAAGGAACGAGACTAAAACGGCTTCCTTCTCACGTTTTCTCATGTATCAGATCTCCTGTGAAAACCCCAAAGCCCGATCCGGTTTGGTCCGGGCCGGTTTGGTTTGGTCCGGCTCCTGAGCCGTGTCAGATTCTGATTTGTCCCTCAAACACCCGTGTGCCAGGACCGGTCTTAAAGAGATGGTTTGTGGCTTTGTCCCAGAAAATGTCAAGATCTCCGCCATCCAGGTGAACCACGGCCCGGTCCCCTGCCCTGCCGGTCAGATTTGCCGCAATGAGAGCGGCACAGGCCCCGGTTCCGCAGGCAAGGGTCATACCGGCACCCCGTTCCCAGACCTTCATTCTCAATTCCCCCGGGTTCAGGACCTGGATAAATTCCACATTGGTCTTTGCAGGGAATCTTGGATGGTTTTCGATGGAGGGGCCGATGCCTTTAACATCAACGGATTCCACATCATCAACAAAAATAACGGCATGGGGATTGCCCATAGACAGGGCAGTGATGCGAAAGTCTTTGTCCCCCACAATCAAATGTTCTTCAACGGCTGTCTCTTCTTTGCTTTCAAAGGGAATGTCCCGGCATGAAAGAACCGGTTCTCCCATATCCACCCGCACCGACGTCACCTGGTCATGATCGTCAACCATCACTTCCGGGATCACGGTTCCCGCCTTTGTATCCACCCGCATCTTCTTTTGGGTGATGATTCCGGTTTCATAGAGATACCCGGCAAAACAGCGCATGCCGTTACCGCACATCCCGGCCTGGGACCCGTCGGAGTTATATATTCGGAATTTTATGTCATGATCCTGATCCGGTGAATCCAGAATCAGGATAATACCGTCGGCTCCGATGCCGAAATGCCGGGAACAGAGGTGCCGTGCCAGTTCAGGGTAGGCTTTAACCTCTTCAATTTTTTTATCCCGAAGGCCGGACCGGTCATCCAGGATGATAAAATCATTGCCAAGGCCTTCCATTTTAACAAAATTCAATTCCATACCTGTCTTATTCATCTTTTGGTCTTCCCCATCTTTTGGTCTTTCTTATATTTTGATCTTCCTCATCTTTTGTCCGTTTTCACCTTTTTTTATTTTCATTGTCTGCAATATCCAAGGCTTGACATAACATCCTCCCCTATGGCTTCCACCTGCCAGTGCCTGATATTTTCGATGTTTAAAAGATCTTCCAGGGTCGAGGGATTCTCAAGGGCAACGGCACTGATCACGGCATTGTTCAATAAAAATCCGGGTTCAATCACCATCCGGGTGCTGAGTTTTTCCCTCAGCCGTTTCAGGCGTTCGATCCGTTCCTGTACCCGTTCGTCTCTTCTGGGCCGCCGGGTTTTCGGATAGGAGGGCAGGTCCCTGTGCTGCAATTGCATTGCCCTGGCCACGGCATCAACACACAGGTCCCCGTACATCCCGGCCTGTTTTTTGCTCAATGCCCGGACCCTGAGAATCTCATCAACAGACCCGGGCCGGTTCACGGCCATGGTCAGCAAAGAGGAATTGGAAATGATTTTAAACAGAGGCTGGTCTTTTTTTTCGGCAATGGAAAGCCTCATCTCCAGAAGATTTTCAAGGGCGGCCAGGCTCCTGTTGTCCACTTTGCCAGCCCCTTTAAATTTTTTAAACAACGGAAGCACATGGTTGTTTTCATACCTGACCTTTGCCTGGATTTCAAACTCTTCTTCAGCCCAGGCAAGCCGCTTGTTTTCCAGGAGCCGGTCGTGGATAATGTGGTACAGCCGTGTGAGGAAGGCCACATCCCCCACTGAGTATTCGATCATTGCCTGCTTGAGCGGGCGCCTTGACCAGTCCACTTTCTGATATTTTTTGTCCACATCCTCGTCAAAATATCGTTTCAGGAGTGCGGCAAGACCCCGTTCCTTGATGCCCAGAAACCGGGAGGCGATTTCCGTATCAAAGAGGTTGTTTATCTTTGCCTGATAATCCCGGTCCAGACTCCTGACATCAAAATCCGCCCCGTGAAAAACCTTGATCACATCATGATCTTCAAGCACCCGGACAAAGGTGGACAGGTCCCTGACTTCAAAGGGGTCAATTAAAAACGCCTCCTTTGAGGTGGCAATCTGGATCAGGCAGATTTTTTCCTTGAAGCAGTGCATGGAATCGGCTTCCAGGTCCACACCGATAATGTCTTGGGTTAAGAGATCATCACAAACGCTTTTGAGTTGTGCCTCAGACGCAATAAACTTATAATTCAAAATTTTTTCCCTTGATTGTTTACACTACTTCTTCTAAAATTCATGTTTTATATTTATTTGAACATATAACACAATGGAAAATACGATGATCAACATAACATTTCCCGACAATAGTATAAAGACCTTTGAACATATCCCCACAGGAATGGATGTGGCCAAGAGTATTTCAGAAGGATTTGCCCGAAACTGCGTGGCCATGAAAATCAATGACCGTCTCCTGGATTTAAGCATCTCCATCATGGAAGATACCCCTGTCAGTTTTATCACGGCCAATGACGACGAAGGTCTTGAGGTCCTCCGGCACTCGTCGGCCCATGTCATGGCCGAGGCCGTGCTCAACCTCTATCCGGATGCCAAACTCACCATCGGGCCGGTTGTGGAAGACGGGTTTTACTATGATATCGATATGGACCCAATCTCAACGGATGACCTTGGGATCATTGAAGCGGAAATGAAAAAGATCATCAACGCCAAGAATACCTTTGAGAGAAAAGTGGTGTCCAGGGCCGAGGCCCTCCAGATTTTCAGCGACAACCCGTTTAAACTTGAACTCATCAATGAACTGGATGCAGCAGAAGAGATTTCCCTGTATCAAAACGGGAAATTTGTCGATCTCTGCCGGGGCCCCCACATCCCGCACACCGGAATGATCAAGGGATTCAAGCTCTTAAAAATATCCGGTGCCTACTGGCGGGCGGATCAGTCCCGGGAACAGCTCCAGCGGCTCTACGGGATCTCATTTTTTGACAAGAAAAAACTCAACAAATATATCCATCTCGTGGAAGAGGCCAAAAAACGGGACCATAGAAAACTGGGAACCCGGCTGGATCTCTATTCCTTTCACGATGAAGCCGCCGGAATGCCCTTTTTCCATGCCCGGGGCATGGAAATCTGGAATGCGCTGCTTGACTATTGGCGGGACGAACACCGAAACGCCGGGTATGTGGAGACCAAGACCCCGGTCATGCTCAACCGGAAACTCTGGGAACAGAGCGGCCACTGGGAAAACTACCGGGAGAACATGTACACCTCGGTGATTGATGAAGAAGAGTATGCCATCAAACCCATGAACTGCCCCGGCGGCATGCTCCTGTACAAGACAAAGTCCTATTCCTACCGGGATCTGCCCCTGAGAGCCGGGGAAGTCGGCCTGGTTCACCGCCACGAGCTCTCCGGCGCCCTTTCCGGCCTGTTCAGAGTGAGGGCCTTTCACCAGGATGATGCCCATATTTTCATGACATCGGACCAGATCGGGACCGAAGTCCTGGGTGTCCTGGAACTGGCCCAGCGGATCTACAGCCGTTTCGGCCTGGACTTTCACCTGGAATTGTCCACCCGTCCCAAAAAATCCATCGGTTCCGACGAGCAGTGGGAAATGGCCACCTCCGGCCTAAAGGCCGCACTGGACAGCTACGGCCGGGAATACTTCATCAACGAAGGGGACGGAGCGTTTTACGGTCCAAAAATCGATATCCACATCAAGGATGCCCTGGGAAGAACCTGGCAATGCGGCACGGTCCAACTCGACATGTCCCTTCCGGAAAGATTTGACCTGACCTACAAGGGCGCCGACAATGAAAAGCACCGGCCCATCATGATCCACCGGGTGATTTACGGCTCCCTGGAACGGTTCTTCGGCATCCTGGTGGAACATTTTGCCGGCAGATTCCCGTTGTGGCTGGCCCCTGTGCAGGTGGTCCTTTTACCCATTACCCAGGATCTGGCCGACCATGCCCAGAACGTCAAGGCAGAACTGGAAACCCAGGGCATCAAATGCGAAGTGGACCATCGAAACGAAAGCCTGAAAAAGAAAATCAGGGATGCCCAGATGACTTACGTCCCCCTGATCATCACCATTGGTGACAAGGAAAAGGAATCCAGCACCCTTTCGGTCAGGACCCTGGACGGCAAAGTCAGGATGGGGATCTCCATGGATGAATTTATCACACCGGTGCTGCATCATATTAAGGCGAGAACCCTGGATGAGGCTGTTTTCTAAGGCACTAAACCGCGTTATTTTTTACCGGCTGCCGGTGATCGCCCTGTGCGTCTTTATTTTCTGGCAGTCTTCCTGTCCCGGGATCATATCGGAACCCCTGTTCCCCCATGACGACAAGGTGCTTCATTTCCTCTGCTATGCGCTCCTGGCATTCCTGTGTGCAAGGGATCTTGATACAGAGAAACCCCTGTGGTCCCGGGCAAAAATCAGACTCATCGCCATTGTCTTTGCCTGCCTGTTTGGGTTGTCGGATGAAATCCACCAGGCCTTTGTCATATCAAGGACCGCATCACCATACGATCTGTTTGCCGATTGCCTGGGCGCGGTCTTCGGCAGCCTGTGGTTTAAAAAGCCTGGTGGTCATTAAGCCCTGCTTCCGATCTCTTAAACAACCCCGGATAAAGCCCCCCCTGCCTACCATTGGTTCCAGACATTTTGAGGTTCGCGTGAAATATTCTGATAGGCTTCAAGCCTCAAGAAAGAATGGTCTATGTTTCCGGATATCATTATTTTTCTACATTCTTTTCTGCCATGGGGTCTGAAAACATGATGTGGCCGTAAACACTGCCCCATCCGTCTGAAGTTTTGTCCTTTGCAAGGTGAAGGACATGTAAATATACCCCGGATGAATCCCTGGCAGCCACCTGGGCATTCAACTGCTTAAACGTTTTTCTCTCCCACCGGGTTTTTGTGGTGTCTGTCCACCCTTCAACGGTTTTTTCTTCCCAGGCAGTCTTATAGAGTGAAACCTTCAGAATTTTAGAACCGGATTTCCCCTTGGCGACAATTGCGCCAGCCGTCTGGATCAGGGCCTTTTTATCTTCCCCGGCATACACATCCGGAGATAAGAAGGTGCGATCCGCCCTGATTTTACGATATTCCCTGTCTTTTGCAACCAGGGCTGCAAAGCGGTCGCGAATCTTAACCGCTTCCGGACTTTCCTCACCCAGAGCCACCTGGATTTTTTTTATGGAATCCTCTATCGCGGTCATCCACTTATGATCCACAATCGGCGGTTTAACCCCGGCATCTTTTTTCCAGGTCTTATCTTTTTCAAGCTGAGCCATTGCCTGGGCAATCTGTTGTTCAGCCTCTCCAACAATTGAACCGGCTCTGTCTGCGAACTGCTCATCAAAGTCAGCCATTCGGTTCGGGGCGTCCTGGTCGGCCAGCACTTCAAGCTTCCGATTTTTTCCATTGGGAAACGCAACCCCCTTATAGCCCTCGTAAAACGCCTTAAATGCGTCATAGCGTTTCCGGGCATCTGCAAATTTTTCAGGTTCCCCTGTTCCTGGAATGTAGACCAGCAAATCCGGGTTGTGGCCCTCATTTCCCGGGTATGAAAGGTATGCCTGAAATTTTAATATCCATTCAGCCGATTGTTTTTCCATTGCCGCGTTGTCGGCCTCGGCAGCATCCTTTTTTCCTTCAATCCCGGCCAGGGAGGTTTTGATATTTTGTTTCAGCGTATCAAATCGCTCAACAGCGGATGCATAATCCGGGTGCAATGGATCAAACTGACCGGCATAATTTTTATCAATTTCATCAAACAGGTTTTTTGCTTCATTTAACTTGTACTCAGCCTGTTTTATAGAAGATTCATTCTCTTTGGCAAGATAGCGCTCTACGGTTTTGAGTTCCCGGTCAATGTCCCTCAACCGTTTGGAAACCCCGGCCGCTAATTTTTCGTTGGCGGACGACGGTGTTGAACTTTTGGGCGGGGACGAAGGAGCTGGACTTGCCGTTGCACTGCCCAGTTTTTTATCGACCTGTTTTTGGATTCGCTCATATTTGCTTTCCAGACTTTTAAGCTGCCGATGTGCCGGATCTGATGTTTTCAGCGCGTCAAGTGTTCCTCGTGCCTCTTCAAGCAGTTTTACAGATTGATCTATCTTGCCTCCGAACATGGCCCGTTCTGCATTGCGAATCAGTGTATTGGCAGATTTCGCAAGGTCTTTGGCACTGTCTGCCATGACCGGAACGGAAAACAGCATACAGGCCAGGAATACCGGAAAAAAGAATCGGGTCATGGAATACAAGCGTTTTGACCG
This sequence comes from uncultured Desulfobacula sp., assembly GCA_963674905.2. Classification (GTDB taxonomy): domain Bacteria; phylum Desulfobacterota; class Desulfobacteria; order Desulfobacterales; family Desulfobacteraceae; genus Desulfobacula. Next base: position 670,132 of record CAXXXR010000002.1, read on the forward strand.
GGAAAAATTACCATTGGATTTCATCAGAATCTCCTCCTTCATTCAATTCAGATCAATTTTCAAAACCAGTAAAGTCATGGGAACATTTTATGGATTCGTGCCAGTGTTAATAACAATTTACGATGGGATTCTATAGAAAAAAAATGTTTTTGCAAACACATTTTTCACCCCAAAAACAAAATTCCCGTTATTCCCCAATACCCGGCGGTTTTGCCTATTGCTTTTATCAAACCAGGTTTATATATTCCAAAGACCCTGTTTTTTCAGGGCTGCAATTTAATCCACAGACAATAAAAAAGATGAGGAGATGAATATGTATGCTTTGGCCATAAACGGAAGCCCGCGCAAGGGAGGGAATACAGAACAGCTTTTAAAGACGGTTCTGGGTGAGCTGGCCACTACCGGCTGGGAAACTGAACTTGTAAAAGTTGGCGGGACGGCAATCCGGGGCTGCCTGGCCTGCGGCAAGTGTTTTGAAAACAAGGACAACCAGTGCACGACCAAAAAGGATAAATTCAATGAATTCTTTTTAAAAATGCTCAAGGCCGATGCCGTCATCCTGGGTTCCCCCACCTATTTTGCAGCCGTGTCAGCAGATTTGAAAGCCTTGATTGAAAGGGCCGGGTATGTGGCCTATGCCAATGATCACGCGTTTTCAGGAAAGATCGGGGCCGCAGTAGTGGCCGTCCGCCGGGGCGGTGCCACACACGTTTACGATACGATCAACCACATGTTCCAGATGTCCAGAATGATCATTCCCTGCTCAACCTACTGGAATATGGGCATAGGCCATGACAGGGGCGATGTGCGTGAGGATGCGGAAGGCCTGGCCAACATGCGCCATCTTGGAAAAAGCATTGACTGGCTTGGCAGGGCTGTCAAACCCCATATGGACGATTACCCGACGTAAAGTCCCGGACTATAAAAGGAATCTGGTATGACAGTGGACATATCTCATTTTATTGAAGTATTAAAAAAAGAGACGGCAGGCTACCGGGTGCCGGTGGTGGATCTCATGGCAATTCAGGCCCAGTCGCCTTTCAAGATTCTGGTGGCAACGATCTTGTCGGCCCGTACCAAGGACGAAGTAACCGAGGCCGCTTCAAAACGGCTTTTCAGGCTTGCTCCGGATGTTGAGGGGCTGGCAGGTCTTTCCCGGGAAAAAATTCAGGAGCTGATTTTTCCGGTGGGGTTCTACAAGTCAAAGGCCAAGTATCTGTCCAGGCTTCCCAGTGCTCTGGAGGCCTTTGCCGGGTCGGTTCCCCAGGCCATGGACGATCTGTTGACCCTGCCCGGAGTGGGCCGGAAAACCGCCAATCTGGTGAGGGCAGTGGCCTTTGATCTGGATGCGATCTGTGTGGACACCCATGTCCACCGGATCATGAATATCTGGGGTTTTGTCCATACCAAAACCCCTTTTGAGACCGAGCAGGCCCTGGAAAAGAAATTACCCGTAAAACACTGGAAAGAAGTCAATGGAATACTGGTGGCATTCGGCCAGGGGACCTGCCGTCCGGTGGCTCCCCACTGCGACCGGTGCGTGCTGGTGCAGGACTGCCCTAAAAAGGGAGTGACACCCAGGAAAATAAAGCATACCTCCAAATAGCGACAATGGCAGCCGGCATTGTTTTAAAGGGTGGAAATAAAAACAACTCAAACAGAAAGGATATACATATGGCGGTTTACAGGTATGGGGACAGGACCCCAAAAATTGGAAAAGATACATACATCAGCGATTCAGCCCGGGTGATCGGTGACGTAAGGATTGGCGACAATTGTTATATCGGCCATGGCGCCATTGTCCGGGGGGATTATGGAACAATCATCATTGGTGAGGGAACCGCTGTAGAAGAGAATGCCGTTCTCCATATCAGACCCAACGGCATTCTTGAACTGGAAAAAAGCGTTACCGTGGGTCACGGAGCCATCATACACGGCCGGCAGATCAAATCCTGCGCCGTTATCGGGATCGGTTCGATTATTGGATTTGATGTTGTCATCGGTTCCTGGTCCATCATCGCCGAAGGGTGTGTGGTCCCCCAGAACACCATTATCCCCGACGAAAAGATCACCGGCGGCGTTCCCTTCAGGATCATCGGGGATGTCCAGCAGAAACACAAAGATTTCTGGACCTATGGGAAACAGCTTTATGTGGATCTTGCCCGGGAGTATCCCGGCAAACTGGAAAAGCTTTAACCCGATTAATTTTTAGTAACATCTTTCAAAAAAGATATAGTTGTCAAAACTGCCCCATCACTTGTCGATAAAATAGCGGCAAAAGCGATCAAGGATGCAAGATAAGCAACAGGGAAACCCGGCTGCAGGAGGAAAACAATAAAGATGTCTCAAATTGATACCACCTTAAAAGAGGTATTTGGATTCACCCGGTTTAAACCAGGACAGCAGCAGGTTATGGAGGCAGTTACAACAGGTGAGTCGGCTGCGTCTATTTTTCCCACAGGTGCGGGGAAATCACTTTGCTACCAGTTGCCGGCAATTCTTGAGCCGGGCATGACCCTGGTGGTGTCACCGCTTCTCTCCCTCATGAAGGACCAGATCGACTTTTTAAAGTCAAAAAACATTGCTGCGGAAAAACTGGATTCCGGGATGAGTGCCGAAGCGTATCGGGCCACACTTGAAGCCGCCCGGCTGGGCCGGTTGAAGATATTGATGATCGCGGTGGAACGGTTTAAAAACGAACGGTTCAGGACCCAGCTCAGACAGATGGACGTATCCCTGCTGGTGGTGGACGAGGCCCATTGTATTTCCGAGTGGGGCCATAATTTCCGCCCGGATTACCTGAAAATCCCCATGTATCAACAAGAGTTCAATATCCAAAAAGTCCTGCTGCTGACGGCCACGGCAACCCCGCGGGTGATTGAGGACATGTGCGAAAAATTTGCCATTCTTCCCAAAAACGTGGTGCAGACCGGGTTTTATCGAAAAAATCTCTTTCTTCGCATCCGTGTCGTGGCCGAAGAAAACAAAGACGTCCTGCTCCAGGAGGTCCTGGCAGGAAAGCCCGCAGGCCCGACCGTGGTGTATGTCACCCAGCAGCGGACCGCGGACCGGCTGGCCCGGATGCTCCTGGAAAAGAAATTTTCCGTTGAGGCATACCACGCCGGCATGGAAAACGACCACAGGCAGTCGGTACAGGATCGATTCATGTCCGGCCGGACCCAAATTGTGGTGGCCACCATTGCCTTTGGAATGGGTATTGACAAGGAAGATATCCGGAAGGTGATTCACTATGACCTGCCCAAGTCCATCGAGAGCTACAGCCAGGAAATCGGCCGGTCCGGCAGGGACGGGAGTCCTTCCCTCTGCTGCCTGCTGGGAAACAAAACCGGGGTGCCTGTGCTGGAAAATTTTGTGTACGGGGATACCCCCGACTTTGAAAACATCCGTCAGGTCCTGGGCCATATCGATCAGACCCGGGGGAACCTGTTTGAACTCCGGGCCCATACCCTGAGCCGGGATGCTGATATCCGCCTGTTGCCTTTAAAAACCCTGCTGGTGTATCTGGAAATGGAAAAAATCATTTCCCCCAAATACACTTATTTTGAAACCTATGCCTTCCAGTATCTGATTTCCGGGGACAAAATCATTGCCAACTTCACCGGCGAACGAAAAGATTTTGTAAGGACCATACTGGATCACTCCAGAACCGCCGTAAAATGGTCCAATGTAAACATCGACAAAATTGTCGCTGCCTCCGGCTTTGAACGGCAGCGGATCCTGACCGCCCTGGAGTATTTCCATGAAAAAGGATGGATCCACCTCCAGCCCAGGTCCGGGGTGGAGGTGTTTGAGATCACCTCCCCGGGATTTGACCTGGATTCAGTGGCCCGGAAGCTGGCAGATCTGTTTGCCGAAAAAGAGAAAAAGGATGTGGCCCGCCTCCACACCATGATTGATCTTTTTGAAGCAGATCAATGCCTGGCAAAGAGTCTATCCGCCTATTTCGGGGAAAAACTGGATATGGACTGCGGCCGGTGTACGGTTTGCCTGGACAAAACACCCATTCGCCTGCCCGCATCTGAACTACCGCCTCTGGACACATTGGATTTTCACGACATTGTTCGCTCCCTGACCGATGCAGCGCCGCCGCCCCTGCCCGTTCCCCTGATAACCCGGTTCTTATGCGGGATTTCATCTCCTTGGCTGGTTCAGTATAAAGCCAAACAGATGACAGGCTTTGGCCGGCTCCAGGCCTACCCGTACAAAGCCGTTGAAAAATGGGTGCGACTGCACCTCAGACAGGAATAAACTGTTTACGAATGTCATTGCCATTGATTTTGAAACTGTCCAAAGGGGAGTTGTATCATACCCGGGCGCATCCGGCCTAAAATGCCAGGGTCAGGGTCAGAGATCCGATGACCTGGCCCTGTTCCTGGGTGTCGAATTGTCTGGTCCTGAACAGGTGACGGTAGGTCAGTTTGAACAAATCAAAATTAAAGGCAATCCCCACGGAAAAGTCAGCCGTCAGCAGTCGTTTGTCAACACTGGGACTGTCCTGCCAGGTGTTGCCGTCCAGGAAGATGTCATGGAGAACGGCCTCGACCTGGGATCCGGCAAATATATGGGCGCCGAACCTTGTCCGGCCCGGACCTGAAGGTGTATTAAACGGAGCACTCACCCCTGCTCCGGCACGGATGACATCCGACCCGAAATCCTTGGGGATATGATACCCCAGGCGGACTTCCCCTCCTGTGGCAGCAGCTATCTTCACATTTCCCAGGGTGATGCCGGCATGGGAGATCAGATCCGTTTCCAGGAATTCACACAATTCCAGGCTGTACATCCGCCATTTCCGCTTCCAGGAAAGCCTGAGGGCCGGTTCATTGTGAAGCTGGCTGTCCCACCCCTTGGCCGTGGGAATGTCCCGGATCTCATGCACCGTATTCTGGGCAAACCTGCCCTGGGCCGCGGGCCCCACAACTCCCAGGACGATCTCAAGGGTATCCAGGACAGAGGCGGTTTTGCTGTGCAGGGCCAGTCCGCCGTAGAGAAAACCGGCATAGGGCCGGTCCATCTCAGCCGGAGATGTGGTCTGGATGTCAGAGGGGGTATAAATCTGCTGCCCCAGCAGGAACCCTACATTATGGGAACTTCCGGTATCACCTGAAAAAGGAATGGCCCGGATGACGGGTATGGCCCATTCGGGCAGGCGCACATCGTCCCGGTACTGATTGAGGTCCCGGGAAAGCCAGGTGACCTGGACGGCATTGGTATAATACTTGTCCGTATCCCCGAAAAGATCATTTTCATAAAAGAGCTTAACGGTTTGAAGCTGGGATGCATTTTTTTGCAACCTGGAGACATCATCGGCTCGGGAATCGGCCGGGAAAAAGAGACCGCAGAAAATAATGCCCAGACAAATTGTCCAGGGTCCGACTGTGTTTGACAAACTCAAAATTCACCTCTATTGTGTAAAAAATAATCTTCATTAATTAATACAAATTGATGAATAAAAAAAGAGCGATGTTGTCTCTATACTGAATATCAGGAAACGCCAAAGCCTTTAGAAACGAGATATGATTTACATAGACCCGCAATTAATGCTCTCCCTCAGCCACTGGTTCAACCAATATGTCAACACCTTCATCAGCCCGGAAAAAGATGTCCAGGACAATATCCTGCTCAAACAAAGGCATACCCAAAGGGTGTGCGACGAGATCCTGGAAATCGGCAGGCAGATCGGGCTCAATGCGGACGAACTGAGGTTTGCTGAAACCATTGCCCTGTTTCACGATATCGGACGGTTTGAACAATATGCCCGGTATCACACATTTGCAGACTACAAATCCGAGAATCATGCCCGCCTGGGAGTAAAGATTTTAAAGGAAACCGGGGTGCTCAACTGCCTGGATGACGGGGTAAAAGACCTTGTTTACCGTATTGTATCCTTTCATAATCGTGCCGGCCTTCCCCGGGATGAAACAGAGCTGTGCCTGTTTTATGCAAAATTGCTGCGGGATGCGGACAAGCTTGACATCTGGAAGGTCCTGACCACCCATTATCTTTGCCTGGATGAAACGTTAAACAAAGCCATTGAACTGGAGCTTCCGGATACACCGGGAATATCCGACAAGGTGTATGAGGCCGTGATAGATAAAAAAATTGTTGACTCCCGCCATGTCCGGAATCTGAATGACTTTAAGGCACTCCAGATTGGATGGGTCTTTGATATCAACTTCAAGCCGGCCCTGGATGCCGTCATCCGCCGCAACTATATCGAGGTGATCTGCTCGGTTCTGCCGGCCTGTGAACAGGTGGAAAGAATTAAAGCGGTGGTGGGCCGCTATATTGAAACCCGGTTCATGGATGAACCTGTTTCCACGGCCCGGTAAAGGCGTTACCTGATCAGGCAGTTTCCACAGGACGAATCCGCTCCTCATACATGGCAAGATAAAAGGGAAGCTGTTCTTCGTACATCTTGTTGAGGTGATCGCTGTTTTCAACGGTCACTTCAAAATTTTCCACATTCTTTTGTATCCCGGTACTCTGGGCCGCATCCGTGTGCCAGTCTTCCCAGATATCCCATTCCTCCTGGTGCCCGGATTCCCAGGTGAGGGCTTCCGGGATAAAAGGCAGATTAATGGCGTCGCAATAGGCTTTGATCGTCCCCTGGGGATTGTTCTCCAGGTCATCGGCATCCACCACCACCGGCGGACTCTCCAGATCCTTTGCCTTTTCATAAATGCCGCAGAGCTGCTCCAGGCCGACTTCCTCAAGGGTCACCTCCGGATTCATGGCGTAGTAGGAGGCAATGGCCTTGGCAGGATCACGGATGAGAAACGTGTTGGTGAGGCCTCCCAGGAACTTTTCATCCTGCCGGAGATAGTCGTAACCGTGGGCGCACATATCCTTGAAAAAAACCATATCTTCCGAAGCGACTTCACTGGTTTCCAGAATATGTTCCCGGATGCCGCTGTAATCCGTGGGATGGTTCGGATCCACATACCGCTGGGAAATGGTTCCCCCGTCCTCGTGTACGTAATAGAGGTAGGAGAAGGGTTCGTGGAGAATTTTCATATCTCCCCGTTCCATCATTACCCGTTCAAAAGCCGTGGATATGGATCTGGGATGGGTCCAAAGTGCTATAATTGAATTCATGAGATTTCCTTTTGTATTTTATTGGGTTACCGGCTGGATATGATGATCCTGCCTGAAATTCAGATGTATATTTAGTCATAAAATCAAACGGTTATTATTATCCAACATCCTGCGCGCCTTTTCAAGCGTGAAGAGCCGTACTGAGGTCGAACCTGACAAGACTTCCCATTTTTATAGAGCTGCGAGCCTATTTTTCGTATAAATTCCTTCCTGAACGCGCATATGCGACGAAATACTGCCGCTGGAAAGGGGATGGATTTTATTTAACAACAATGAGGGGGCAAAGAACAAACAATTTCATTCAAATTATAAAATTTGCGGTTCTAAGTCCCCTAAAGATTCATTACCGCCCTTTCGGCACCGGCCAGAGCACCTTCAAGATAGCCGCCGTGCAGGTCTGCAGTTTCCGATCCGGCAAAATGAATGATCCCGCCCCAGATACTGGTTTTCCCTGCCGGAGGCTCATACAGGGGATGCTCAACCATGGTCGGCTGATCAAACTGGGTGGCGGTGAATTTTTCCCGGGCCCAGTCCTGATAAAAAAATCGTATGGGCCGGGCTGCCGAATGGCCGTAAATAGCGGCAAGCTGGGAAAGAATTGCCTGGGAGAGAAAATTTTCACGATTGCGCTGGACAGCCGGAATGTTAAGAAATCCGGTCAGTCCGTACGGCCCCTGGTCCCTGTTTGATCCGTCATGGATTTCACCCAGGGGACCCCGTTGGCTGAACGCCTGGCCCGAGAGCCCATTCTGCCGCCAATACGGCTCTTCATACAGGGCGAAGAATTTCGCCTGACCCGCCATCCATGTCCCCATCTTCAGCATTGCCTGGGCCAGATCATGGGACAGGTCCGGGGTAAAGAGAATCGAGGCAGCGGCAAGCCGAGGCGGCATGGCAAGAATGACTCTGCCGGCCAGGAACTGCGCCAGGGGCTCTTCCTCCAATTCTCCCACACTGACCAGGACCCCGGCAGATTTTTTTTCGATCTCACACACCGGTGAGTTGAGTCTGACGGCAGCTTTGGGGATCGTTTCCAGAAGTCCGCTGACCAGTGCCCCCATTCCACCGGCAAGCCGCCAGGAGGCGGGAGCCGTCGCATACCCCCTCACCGTCTGAACAAGGCCGTTGGGATGTTCAAACCGGCCCATGCCGTCTTCAAACTGAGGATACCCCCTAAGCCCAAGCGCCCGGATAAGGCCCACCATCTTAGGATTCATCTCAGGCCAGTACCAGGAAGGACCGAGATCAGAAAAAAAACCGCCATGTTCAGGACTTAAAATTCTGCCTCCGATCCTGTCACGGGCCTCAAGCAGAACAAATGAAATATTTTTTTGGGCCAGAAGGCAGGCCGCATACATACCGCTGAGGCCGCCGCCGATGATAATGGTGTCAATATTTTCTATAGCCATGATATTTTTTTTTACTCTTTTATTTTAAAATTTAATCCGGTAAATATACCTTCATGAATATACCATCAGGAATTGACCGGCACCAGCCCTAACCCCAAAAAACAGAAGGAGAAATATATGAGCACCTATTCATGCACCCAGACCTCAACCCCTCTGCCTGACCGCCCCCTTGAGGGGAAAGAAAAAAAACTGGTCCACAGCATGCTGACCTCCATTATCCGGCCGGATGCCGTTGTGGAAGAGATCGTTGTGGGTTCCAAATTTATCGCCGTAAAGGCGGACGGCCTCATGGGATTGTCCTCCCTGCTGGGGGCAAGGCCCCGGGACCTTGAAAAGGATATGGAAGAAACCATGAGAGGCAAAACCGTCAAAGAACTTGCCGACCTGATCACCCGTCCGTCTCCATTTTCCATCTCCCTTGGCTTTGCCGCATTGAATGCCGGCAATACGCCGGACCCGGACCAGGTCGAACCCTCCAATTTTCCGGCAGATGATCTCATCGCCCGACTGGGCAAAGATAAAATCACCGGGCTTGTGGGAGAATTCCCGTTTGTGGAATCCCTGAAAGATCGGGTGGGAAGCTTTCATCTGTTTGAATTACGGGATGTCCCCGGGGCGGTTCCCAGGGATGAATGGGAAAATGTTCTGGCCGAACTGGATGTCTTTGCCGTCACAGGGACGGGATTTTTGACCCGGAGCATGGCCTGGTTCCTGTCCAGGGCGCCCCAGGCCAAAATCGTAATCCTGGGTCCCACCACACCGTATTCCCCTGCCCTCTTCAGTGATGGGGCCGACTATCTGTGCGGGTCAGTGGTGACGGACATGGAAAAAGTGGCCCCGGGAATTCGTGCCGGCCTTCCCTTCAGTCAGGTGAAACAGAAGGGGGGAATTGTTTTCACCCAATGGGAGAATCCGTCTCAAAAATAAATCTTTTTTATAGAAACATTAATTCTGTCTGGAGTGTTCCATGAAAATTGCGACGATTGTCATTGATGAACAGGAAGTTGCCGGTATTATAACCGATGAGGGATGTCTGCCCTTACCTGCTGTGAATGAACGATTTAAAAAAAACTTTCCCCATGACCTTTACACCATCCTTGATCAGGAAGCACTGGAATTGATAAAATTATGGTTTTATCAAAACCATGACACCCTGGCCGGGGAGCTAAAAGAGATCACCATTCCAGAAGAGAAGATCTGCTTTGCCCCCCTGTATCGCCGACCCGAAAAAATATGGGGAATCGGTTTAAACTACAAGGCCCATGCAGCAGACCTCTCGGAAAAACTGCCGACGTCGGAACCGGCAAGTTTTATGAAGCCCTGCACCAGCATCATTGGTCACCTGGATACGGTAAACATTCCCCTGATGTCACAAAGAACCACAGGGGAAGCCGAACTTGGACTGATTTTTTCAAAAAAGTGCAAAGATGTAAGCCGGAACAACTGGCAATCCGTTCTGGCCGGGGTCACCTCCATTATCGACATGACGGCGGAAGACATTTTAAAACGAAACCCGAGGAACCTGACCCAATCCAAAAGCTTTGATTCCTTTTTCAGTTTCGGGCCTATTTTGTATACCCTGGATGAAATACAAGACCTGTTCAGTCTCACGGTCCAGACCATCATCAACGGGCAGGTGCATGCCGAGAACAGGGTGAAGAACATGACCTTTCCCCTGGATTATCTGGTCTCCTATCACTCCCGGATCATGACCATGCTTCCCGGGGATATTATTTCCACCGGGACCCCCGGGGCCGTGCCCTTAAAACACGGTGACACAATTGAATGCCGTATCGACGGGTTCCAGCCGCTGGTTAATCCGGTGATTGACTTAAAAATAACGACTCCGCCCACGGGATAGGCTTTTTGCACTCAACCCTCCGGCAGATACTTTGGGACCTTCTCGAAAAATCCTTAAAATCGCTTTCTTTTGCTGATCGTTTATATTCGTTTTATGGGTATCGACAAATTTTTTCACTTTACCGCCACATAAATTTTTGTTAAAAAATTAGAATTTCGGAAATTGTCTACTGATATAACTGACATCATACAGATCCGGCACTTATCTATTATTGACTGCATCATAAATACTTAAGAAAAATAAAAGAGAGGTGAACATGTTACGGACAATTTTAGGGGTTGGGATTGCATTCATTTTTTCTATGGGGGCAGGAAACGCATCAGCCGACAATACAAAATTCTGGGGTTCATTTGATCGGACGGTTACCGCCTGTGCATATACGTTTACTGATGTTTTTTCAATTGGAAACGATATTGCCCGACAAGGAGACATTAATTATCTGTATCTGCCGGCCTCAGGCACTTCATTTTCTTTTACATTTTATGATTCTGACAACGATTATGTTATCCAAACCATTGCCATTGAAGGCAATGCGCTGAATATCAGTGAAACGGGTTACTGGGACGGCGTTTCAGGTGAGGGATGGCGGACCGTTCTAACGATAACAGTATCTGATGATTATGATTTCTTTAATGCCAAAGGAACCATAGTGGATGATGACCCGGAGGGATGTTCAGGAGCGCTTACATCAACAGGAGAACGGATTGTCCAGCCGCTTTCTTTTCCTGTACTGGTTTCTGTGTCCGGAACAATCACAGAGACCTCTCCGACCTTTGTCTGGAATACAGATCCCCATGCCACCTGGTACAAACTGTTTATCTGGGATGATAAAGAGGAAAAAATATTTGCAGCATGGTACGAGGCTTCAGAAATATGTAACAGTGGTACCTGCTCGGTCTCCCCTTCTTTGCAACTGGTTTCAGGCAGCTATGAGTGGTATGTAAAGTCCTGGAATGATTACGGCAGCCTCTGGAGCAACGGGTTGACCTTCATCGTGGATGCCGGAGACCCGCCGCCCGGGAAAGTTAACCTAATTGCACCAACAGGAACAGGGGAAAATGTCGGCCCTGACTTTGAATGGGAACCTGATCTGTCTGCTTCATGGTACAAACTCTTTGTTCAGGATAATGACGCGAAAAAAATATTTGCCATATGGTACGAGGCTTCAGAAATATGTGACAATGGTACCTGCTCGGTCTCCCCTCCTTTGCAGCTGGTTTCAGGCAGCTATGAGTGGTATGTAAAGTCCTGGAATGAAATCGGAAGCACATGGAGCGATGGAATGATTTTTAAGGTGAATGCCGGAGACCCGCCGCCTGAAATGATTACGTTGATATCCCCGGCCGGGAACCTAAACACGGCCAGACCCATGTTTTCATGGGAACCTGATCCGTCTGCTTCATGGTATAAAATTAATATTACCGCTGTCTCCACATCCTATGAAAAAACCCAATGGTTTGAAGCTGAGGACAACCAGCAGGATTACGATGAAGTTTCCTGCAGTGCCGAGGGATGTTCCGTTCAGCTGACCGTTGATCTTCCGGATGGCACTTATCAGTGGACGGTCCTGGGATGGAATGAAAATGGAAGTGGTGAATACGGCAGCCCTGAAACCTTTACCATTCAAACCTCCACCCTGCCGCCGGAGGACGAGTTTGAAGGACATTACAGCGGTACCTATTCAGGCCTTTTCAGCGGCACTTGGGATGCGACAATTGATAACCAGGGAAATGTAAGCGGTACGGGGAGTAACTCCGGTATTCAAGGGTATTCTTTTACAATTGGAGGAACTGTATCCGACAACGGGACTATTGATTTTTATACGACATCCGGCGGGACCGATGAACACACAACCTTTTCCGGCACCATTGATGAATATGGCATTGCAGCCGGAACCTGGACAAACCCTTACTATGGAGCCAGTGGTACATTCAGAGGCGCTAAAACAAATTAAAGGAGCAGCAGTGAAAACCTCTCAAATCCTTTTTTTGCTTTATCAGTATTTTTACTCAACTCTGTTCCGGCATTTGCAGAATGCACTGAAAAAGCAACGATACCTTCCATGACTGGTGAAAAGGAAACAATCACCGACACAACCCATGATTATGACTGGTCCTCAGATGCATGAACCATTTGGTACAAATTGCAGGTCAACCGCGGAGAACAAAATATTCTTACTTTCTCAACCGATTTGGCTTTGTCCCATATTAAATTTGTATCCTAAACTTCATTTGTCAAATACTGGAGGCCCATCGTCATCATCCATGGCGGACTCTTGGGAATTTTCTCACCCGTAATGTCACCATAAACACGCAAACGAATCTGAGGAATTTCACTATGGTCTGTTTTAAGGATAATCTGTAAAAAATACGAAATATCAAAATCACCCCGAAGATATACAGAGGCAAAGCCTCCCAGGACACCTCATTCTTTTCCATGTTGGAATGGAGAAGAATTGTTCCTTGGTCATGTAAACTTTTACATAAAGTTATATAAAAATTTACACAGAAGTATTTAAACCAGAGAAAAACCGTTGACAATTTTCTGTTCTATATTTTTTTTAAATTCGCAAAAAAATAATATCCAGGCCGCCTTCTTTGGGGTTTGCTTTTTCCGTGCAGGAAAAAATCAGCAAAAACCCTGTTCCGTGGCGTTATTTTTGCTTCCCTTTTTTCGCTTGTTGTTTAAATTCAAATAATTATTCATGAAAAGCCAAACCTGCTGCGAATCAGGGACGGAAAACCAACGGGTCTCGCCATGAGATGGCCAGGTTGCCTCAAAAAAGAAAATTTTTTATGAATAAATCAATACATATCCCAATACAAAAGGAGAAGAATCCATGCATAGCAGGCCTGTCCACGAACATCCGGGGATTGGAAACCGGTTGCTGAAGCGTAATTTTTTATTTTTTTTACCTTTTTTAATGATTCTGTTAACTGCATTCTCCTTGCAGGCAGCGCCCCTGATAAAACTCAGCCCGGCTCCGGTCTTTTCTTCCCTGGTTGAGCGGGGAAGCAATCCCGATGCAATGGCCTTTAATTCACAGGGAGATCTCTATTATTTCGGCTGGAACCATGGACTGGAAAAAATTGATGCCGGCCAGATCCCGGATGGCGCCCACCAGTTGCTATTGGGAAAATCCGATTATGTCTCATTTTTTAATGATCCCGAGTTTTCTAAGGTCATAAACATTACCGGGTTCGGTATCGGGTTTAGCGCGAATCAGAAAGTGATCTCCTATATCAAGGGCGTGTATGAAAAAACCGGAAGCACCACAGATCACATCAAAATAGGCTTTGTGAGCTGCAATGAAGATGGATCAGACCTGGCGCCCCTTGTCCTTACCGCGGGTGAATATTTTACCGGGCTGAACCGGGTCAAAAAAGACGGGGGGGGATACGAGGAACTTGACGTTTCGGCAGATCAGGCGTTTATTCCGGGAGAACGGGATCTGCTTCAGATGAAGCTGTTGAATGTGGACGGCAGCGAAGTTATTCTGTTTACGCTATGGGGTGTTCCCGAGATATTTCAGGTTCCCTCTTCCGGCGGGAGCGTGACAAGTTTTTACCGGTTTCAAGATACCTATCCCCGGGAGATGACGGTCATGGGCGATGACTTGATCGTCACGCACAACAATGGGAATATTTACCGGATTAATCTTGTAAGCCGGGAAATAAGCGATTTTGTGACCAAGCCCCGGCTCATGGAGTTTTTCAAGGTGGATACGGGCAGTATCTGTTTTACGGAACTGGATTATGAACCGGTCAGCAACCAGGTGTACTGCGTGGCACAGGTCTGCTGGAACGATGATATCCCCCAGACCATGATGGCCATAAGTCCGGACGGTCTGTCCATTACAAAAATTCTGGATGAAAACAGCCTGACCCATTACCTTGCACCGATTCGTACCCCGCCCCAAGGAAAAAATCTTAAGATGCAGGCGGTTGCGGTCAAGCCTGTGGCAGTTTCCAATGGAAATCCCAGCCTGTTTCTGGGAGATTACTGGTCCGGCCTGGACATGGTGAGGATGGATCTTCCAATACATTCACACACGATTTACAAGAACGCGCCAACAGGCGCCTGGGTGGACCTGGATCTTGGAACCGGGGACAGCCTGTTTTGTTTTTCTTCCATGGGCCGCCTTGAAGGCCCGACCCATTCAGAAATCTTTATTCCCCAGGGAGAGAACCCGTATCAAGTATTAAGGGACGGGGTTTTTGAAACATATTCAGTGCAGGTCAACCCGGCCTTTCCCATAGCGGCCCGGTGCAAGCGGGGGCAGGTCCAGCTTACATGGACCCACAGACCCGGAATTGTCCGATACGATATCTTCAGATCATCGGCAGATGCCCCGGAGAATTTTGTCAAGATCGCAGACACGGTTTCAACCTATTCCACCTATCTGGACCGGAGCGTCACCAATGATCAGACGTACCTATACACTGTGGCAGCGGTTTATGATGAACAGACTGAGTTTTCAGATGTGGTTGCATCCACGCCCAGTCTCAGCCGGAGACCGGGTAATTTTAATCCCGTGATCTACTCAGACCAACCACCCGAGGATACCTGGACAGACACCACATTTACATACAGGGTCCTGGCCGCTGATTCAAACAATGACAGCCTTGTGTATTCGCTTTCCAATGCCCCTTCCGGCATGGCCATTGACGTTGGAGGCCTTGTCACCTGGACACCGGATGCTTCCCAGTCCGGAAGCTTTTCCATAACAATTGTTGTCAGCGATCCAAAAGGCGGGCAGACCAGTAAAATCATCCAATTAAGCGTCTCAGAACCGGACCGCACGCTTATAGCCCTTGAGGTAACACCTGGAGAAATTTATTTCAATGCCGTTGGGCAGGCGGAACAGCTAATGGTCACAGGCATCTACAATGACGGCTTCCGACAGAATCTTGCCGACAGCGAGCAGGGTACGGTCTATCGTCCCGATGTCGGCGCATCCGCCAGGGTTGATGGCAACGGCCTGGTGACTGCTCAAAATTCCGGATTTTCAAAAATCCTGGTTACAAACCATGGCGTGACAGCCACGGCAGATGTCGAGGTGGAACTGCCGCCATTAGAGCCGTCACAGGTGCAGCTTGATGCGGCGGACCTCCTGGAGTCAGACAACGGGGGCATTGTCAGGGTGCGCTGGAACCCGCGCAACGGGACAGTGCACAGCATCCATGTGCTGGGTGACCGGCTGACATCTCCCAGCACAGACGATCCCCTGACCATTGCCCGGGAGTTCCTCCTTGGCCATCCAGATCTTTTCGGCCTTGCCGACCTTGATGAGTTTCCCCTGGAAAACGAATACACCACATCCCACAATGGGGTTACCCATCTTGTCCTTCGCCAGGAGCACGAAGGCATCAAGTTTGATGACAATGCCCTGTACCTTCATGTGGACCAATTTGGACAGGTAATCTCTGTGGGTGGCGACTACGACCCGGCACCTGTCTATCCATCACCGTTGCCGACAATTGATGGTGGGGATGCGGTAACTATCATAACAAGCAGCCTCTCACCCCAGACACCCTTTCAGCCGGTGCCAATCTCGGGTCCGGAAGGAATGCAGCAGGAAACCGTTTTCGAACCAGGTCCTTTTAATGACAATCCTGTTGCAAGCCTGCGGTGGCTGTCCATGGCAGACGGCATCCATCTGGCCTGGTGGGTGCTCTTCTTTGATGACCAGAACTATTGTGTTTCCATGGTAGATGCCCATAACGGTGACATCCTCCAGGTAACAGATATGGCTGCGGCCGCCATTCCCGGCAAGGTGTTTCTCCAGTCTCCCGACAAGGCAGGAAACATCCCTGAGTCAGTATTGCTTCCCGATCACTGGTTTGACCTCTCAGACCCGGATTCTCCTTATCCTAGTTATGGCCCAAACACGAGGGTCGTAACTCGTCTTTTTCCTGATGATTTAAAAAAGTATAAGACCTTTTATTCTGAACCCGCATTTGTAGAAGATTTTCTAAATAGTTGGCGAAATAATGACGGCAAATGGATATACAACACTAGTGTTAATAACTGGGAGGATAAATTTTTCACTGGTGGCAATATCTTTTACTGGATGAACCATCTGCACGATTATTTTGTTGACCTGGGATTTGATTATGCTTCCCGAAGCATGGAGGCGGGGAACTATGGACAGGGAATTGAGTTGTTTCAGAATACAGGTGTATATGCATATGTGAGGGGAGGCTGGGTGCCTAAATATGCCGTCAACAATGCCTGTGCAACCTACGACACATCGGGCTCAAGCGATACCCGCAAATGGTTTCCTGTTGTTCAGTATGGCCTGTTTTACAAGAAGAATCCAGGCTATGTGGCCACCTATCATGCATCTTCCGATACCGATCTTGATCCCGATTTCATTATCCACGAATATGTCCACAACGTATCCAACGCCCTGATTGGCGGGACAATAGACTTGCAGCCCATGTGGGATTTAGGATTGCAGGCCGGTGCATTGTCCGAGGCTTTCTCTGATTTTTTTGCCTGCAGCCTCACCAATGACCCGGTGTTCGGAGAATACGAGACAGGAGACAATGTGAAAGGGCATCGCATCCTTCCGCTGGGTCATGCGGATGCAACCTACAATAAGATGTCTGAGTATAGTGACTCCATATACAAGGCCGCCCTTATCTTTTCTTCGATATTATGGGATTTACGCGAAAAATTTATGGAGGAATACGGCAGTGAAGCCGGTCGCACAAAGCTGGAACGTCTGGTGGTAGAAGCCATGAAAATGATGCCGTCCGCTCCTGACATGCTTGATGCCCGGGATGCGGTTATCGCCGCTGACAGCACCACTGAATGCGGCGCACACCAAAAAATGCTCTGGCAGGTTTTTGCCGACCGCGGCATGGGCAAAAATGCTGAAAGTAAAAACTCCAGTGACAACAACCCAACCCCAGGGTATGACCTGCCGCCGGATTATGCCCGCCCGGCCGAGGTTGGACCGGCGGATGTGATGGGTATCTTTCAGATCAATGTTCCCATGGATATCGATGTCAAAGGATTATATTTTACAGATGATTCCCGGGTTTACATAAGTGAGGTGCTGACGGGAAGCATAGAATATGTAGACTTTGAGCATATTGACTGTGAGAATTTAATTGTCAGGGATTATACATTTTCCAGCGACGACGGTCATGATATCTGTGTTGAAAAACTGATTGATAACGAATGGGTTGAGCATTGCACCGGCATCAACATCGGAACGCCCATAATTCAGCAGATAACGCCGGCAGCAGACATTCAGACCGGCCAGGAAATCTTTCTTGAGATCACGGGCAAAAATTTCAGCAGTGTTCACACGGCCACGATTATCGATCCGCAAGCCAACGAGATCCTGCCTGCCTTCACCATTGTCGATGATAACCATATCACCATCCCGTCGTTTATATTCACGGCTGAGGGGCAGCACATTGTTACGTTGACCTCGGATTCGGGAGCGGCACAAGGATCAGTCCTGGTGGAACAGAACTCAACCCAGCGGCTTGATGCGATGAAGGCAGGCGGCGTAAGTTATTGGTATATTCCGAGTACATCTTCATCCGGACGGGATGATGACATGACGCCGGCACCTTATGCAGGCCGAAGCGTAATTTCCATAGACACACAAATGCCTTCCTTAAACGGTTTTTCACGTCTGGATGCCCAATTGATGATCCCCCCCGGTGAAACCCATCAGGGGGCAGCGATCGAGATACTCCACACCGAGGCAGGCGTTGCGGGAGGAGGGTATGAAGGAAAGATACTGACGGAAAACGCTGAACTCCATTACAGGGAGGTGATCACCATTGCCGGTGCACAGCTTGCCGATGGTACCGTGATTGATAGTGGAACGATTCCATGTGTTTTAAACATTACCGGGAACACATCCAGAACAAGTAATTATGCGGGTATTGGAAGTTCTCATGCCATAACCATCGCAGCGCTCCCGGACGGGTCGGGCATTAACTTTCAGGACCCCTCATTGATTAACCCGGATACGGGGTTTCCATATTATTCAATCAGTTTTGATCCCGAGACTTCATTTGGGCAGGCGTTATTACAAGCCATCCCACCTCTTGCCAGTGCCAGGATATACTTTAACGCAAGTCCATATGCCGGGACTGCCAGTGCGCCGGAATCTACGTTTCTTCCGCAAGGGGAGGCTTCGTTTGAGGTGAATTCAGATGTTTTCGACCTTCCGGTTGGGAAAAGAGTGGTTTTCCATCCAGGGTGCACCTATGTGGGTGCCGGAGATATTACCCGCAGGGGGTATGTGGTGTCAATCGCAGGCAATTTTCAAAACAATGAGTCTGGACAACATTCATGCAATGTGACTTACAAACTGATGTGCGAGGATCAGAGTATTAAGTTAATCTATCGAAAATAGCGGTTGATTTTCGAAAAAAGGGAAACAGAACGATTGAATCTCCTGGAGATTCAGTTCCAGCCGTTCCCACGCCTGGGGCGTGGGAACGGCTTATTTAAAACCCAGGTGTTGATTACGGCAATGAGAAAAATTATTTGGAATTTATGTAAAAATTTACATGGAATTATATAAACTTTTACATAAATCTCTTTAACGCAAAGAAAAAACAATGACAATTTTAATTCAAGAGTCAGTGATACCGGTAAAAAGTATCTCCAGACCACCCTTCTCTGGGCGGTTCATTTTTTTTATATGAAAGAACGTCAAAACAGTTATAATTTCATGGCATTAGAAATGGTCATACCAATTGCTGTTTTGACAGTGTTCTTTCATTTTTTTGTTGTGGCCGTCAGGGCATGGGGGTTAGTATGAAAAAATCACTGAATTTCTTTTATTATGGTGCGATTTTTGCTTTCTACTGCATTAAAATTTATTGTTCATGAAACGCCAAACCTGTTGTGAATCAGGGACGGAAAGCCAACGGATCTCGCCGCGAGATGGCCGGGTTGCCTCAAGAAAAGAGGACTTTTGTGAATAGATTTATAAAATATCTCGTACCTGAAATTGCTGGAAGCCCTCCGTTCGAAAATCGCCAAAGGAGATCCAATGGCCTTTAGCGATTATACCTTAAAAACCGTTCCTGTTAAATTATCAGGTGTATCTGCATGACGATACTTCATATCCGGTTTTCATATTCCAGACAACAAAAAAAAGCCCATGAAATAATTGACTCTTTCCGGCGCTGCTGTGGAAAATCAATACATATTCAATACAAAAGGAGACTCAAATGAAAAGAATTCGAATCTTGGCTATTGCCGTGTTTTTTTTAATCATCGGGGGTTCCCCGGGGTGGGCTGCGACAATTGAACTGTTTGACTGGGCGTTTAATGTAGATGGGGATATAATTGTCCCTTTGTATGACTCAGATAACAATCCAATAAACGATTCAATGCCCACAGAAGGCGCTTTGAATGGTGAAGGTCTTGGAGAGCTGACCTGGACCACAAGCGCGGCAGGAAATCACCTGTTCATCGCATTTTTTGATCATGAAATAGATGTATTGGGCAACACCTTTTATAATGAATATGGTGCAATACATGGGACTTTGGCAGCAGGTCAGTCCTGGGAGATTGATCAGCCTGGGGGTGACCCAACAGTGGGGTATGATATCAATAATGAGCCATTTGATTATTATGGTGATATATACTTCAATGTACTTGATTCGAATAGCGTAGATGGTTCTTGGCTAGACAAACAATATTTCTATGATGCTTGGGACGATCATTTTTTGACTAATATGAACGACCTAATTTCCGATGACATCTCCTGGGCCATGGGCTGGGATTTTTTCCTTACTGCCGGTGAAACAGCGACCATTTCGCTGATTCTTGGAAGAGATATTCCAACATCAGGCTTCTATCTTTCCCAGACTGATCCGTACAGTAAAGATCAGGACGGCAATGTTGTTCCCGAAACCATATACTTTTCCAGCAGCTTGGAGATAGGCCCCACCCCGGTGCCGGAACCCAGCACCCTGGTGCTGCTGGGGGCAGGACTTCTCGCATTTTTGGGCGTGAACCGGAAAAAAAAGTTGTGCAACCCCCTTTGAAGATTGTGACCGTGGCTTTACTGAACATGTAATTAAAATAAACGATAGACCCAGCTTCAAAATTAATTCGTTCTCCCGCTCTCCAGTTTGATCCAGGCTTCAGCCATTTGAATTTGTGTCAATTGTTTGATCTTGGAGGAACTAGAATGAATTTGAAGAAACGATTCCATTTGTTTTTCTTACAGCTCCTGGCCGTCACCATGGTGCTCCAGGGCCTCTTTTTTTTCCAGCTGATCCCGCCGTCTGTTACCGGATATCAGGACCGGGGACTTGAGAGACTGCAGAAAATTTTTGCCCTGGTAGGTCCGTCAACGGCTCTGGCTGCTGAGCCTGTGGCAGATGCGGGAGAAGATCAGGCAGGGATAAAGGATCAGGGCCAGGCTGGCACCATTTCCCTGAATGGAAGCGCTTCTTTTGATCCGGATGGTGACCCCCTGGTCTACCGCTGGTATGGTCCCTTTGAGACCATTGAGGGAGAAACTGTCGACATTGTTGTTCCCGAGGGTGTCTACACCATCTCCCTCAGGGTAAACGACGGGTCCTCACGGTCGGAGATCGACACCACCCAGGTTACCCTGTCCCCCTGCTTTGAGATATCGGCCAGATCAAAACGGGGCCAGGTCCAGCTGACCTGGACCCACCTGGAAGGAACCCAGCGCTATGTGGTCTTTCGTGCCCCTGAATATGCCCCCTTTGACTTTGAAGTTATAGGAGAAACCACCTCCACCTATTCCACCTACCTGGATACCACGGTTTCCAATGAGACCACCTATTTATACCTTGTACAGGCTGTCCCGGACTGCGCGGAGAACCTGGAAAACCCATGCATGCCATGCTATTCCAGCGTGGTTGCCAATCATCCTTCGGCCCTTCGCCGTCCGCCCAATTCAGGCCCTGTCATCTATTCTCCACCTGTCATCAATGGAACCGAAGGCATAATTTACAATTATGACATCCATGCCGCTGACCCCAATGGAGACAGCATTTTTTACAGCCTTTCCAGTTTTCCGGAAGGGATGTCAATCGATGGGGCCACAGGCCTGATCACATGGACCCCGGAATCCTCAGGCACCTATGAAGTGACGGCAACCATAACGGATACAGGCGCAGGAAGCGATACACAAAGTTTTGTTGTCACGGTGGAAGACCTTCCCGTTCTGAACCAGAGCCCCAGCATCACATCCACTCCTCTTGTCACTGCTGTTGAAGGACAGCTATACACCTATGATGTGGATGCCACAGATCCTGATCCTGACGATGTGCTGGTGTACTCACTTGACAATCCCCCCACCGGCATGGAAATAAATACAGAAACCGGACTGATTCAATGGACCCCGGGAGAAACGCAGGTTGATGAGCATATGATATTAATCCGGGTTGAGGACCGGGGTGGTCTTTTTGACACCCAGGTGTTTACCCTTGCCGTATCCCCATCCACATCCGAAAATATCATTCCTGTTGCCGAAGCCGGCCCAGACCAAACCCAGACACTCATTCATGGTCAAAGTGAAAAAATTGTCGCCTTGAACGGCAGCGGGTCTTCTGACCCCGACGGCACCATTACCGGCTATACCTGGACCAGTGAATCCGGTGTTCCTGATCCTGAAAATATTGCCGAACCCAGCATTGCGTTGACGGCAGGCACTTATCAGTTCGCTCTAATCGTTACGGATGATGACGGCGCAGCCAGTATTGCCGATACCGTGACCATTATCATAAACCCGGCCCCTCCCGTGGGCGGTCCGCCGGTCATTTCCATAGACCCCCTCACCTACACAGTAAATGAAGGTGGTTCTCTTTCCATTGATGTCATGGCAACAGATCCGGATGGAGACGTGGTCACCCTGTCCGCATCCCCTAAACTGGACAATGCCCAATTTTCATCCACCCCCGGCACACAGGCCACAGGGACATTCAGTTTTACACCGGACTACACCCGGCAGGGTATGTATGTCATCGCAATTAAAGCAAGAGATCCCCTGGGCCTTACCGCAACTCAAACGGTCCGGATCACGGTAACCAACGTCAATCGATCGCCTCAAATATCTGCACCTGATTCACTGACGATTGATGAAGGCGGTCTTTTAACCATCCTGATCCAGGCCAGTGACCCGGATAAGGACGTTCTGACTTTGACTGCCGAGCCCTTGCCGGACAACGCCATATTTATTCCTGCCACCGGCACCATTACGTTCACACCTGACTTTGATCAGGCCGGGACCTACACGATTAACTGCCAAACCCACGATGGAGAGCTGAGTGACGCCAAATCCGTTCAGGTCACCGTCAATGATGTGCCTGATGCCGTTCAGCAGGACCTGGTATTGGATGTCGACCCGGTTGAATCTCCCACATTTCTGGGCTCAACCCGGGTAACCGGCACGGTTAACAGCAGCGGAACCACTGCCCCAAGACTTACATCAGCGCTTATTACAGGAATGAATCCAATAACCGGAAAGCAGGGTGAAACAATAGATATTACACTGACCGGCCAGACATCAGGTGACTTTGATACCCATTTTATGGAAAACGTCAGCCAGGCCGGCTTTGGTAACGATATTACCATCAACTCCATCACCATAAACAGCCCGTCCCAAGCTGTTGTAAACGTCTCCATCGACCCGGATGCCTTGGAAGGACCTCGCTCCATCACTGTCGTGACCGATAAAGAAACAGCCTTTTCCGCTCTGGCGTTTAATGTTGTAAAGGGGCAGGCATCTGCCACAGGTATTCTGGTTGACTCTGTTACGGAGCAATCCATTGCAGGCGCCATAGTTACTATCCAGGGCACAGATATAACAACCACTACGGATGTAAACGGTGCCTTCACCTTTACAGATATTCCAACGGGTGAACATGTCATTGTCATCAATGCCCAGGATCATGAACTGATCACCATGACCATCAACTCCCAGGTCGGTCAACCTTTGGATATTGGCTCTGTGGGATCCTCTTCAACCGTATTTGATCCAAGTGCCCCACCCTCAGTAAATATATTCAGTGTTATTGGGCGGGGTGCAGGATTGATGATCCCTAAGCTGAATAAATCTGAACTTGAACAGATGATTACGGATACCGTACTGCTGGTGGGTGAAACTCAGGCAGGAATTATTGATGCGTATGGCAATCAGCTTAATCCGCAACTGGCTGCCGATGCCCTGATCAGCCTTACAAGCGCAGGGGTTGAACAGATTGCCGACCGGATGCTGCGCAATGAGACCATGTCGCTGTCGAATCTGCTTTTTGCATTTTCTCAAAGTTTTCAATGGGGGGGCACAGGAGAACGTATAAGCCTTGAAAATTGGCTGCTGCTGCTCCAGGAAAATGTTAACCAGGCATGGACTGATCCCACAAATCCGGATAATTTTTTATCAATCGTCATATTCAACAATAGGAATGTGGTCACACCTGACCCGCCGCAGATTTCTCATTTAACACGGCTGAATGCGCTGCAGGCCTATTTGTTCTCAAGCAGCCTTTATGCATATATGAACGAAAGGACACAATAAAATGGGGAGAGAAAACAAGATGGTCCGATTTAAAATGATAAAAACAACCTGTTGGTTTATTCTCCTGATCCTGTTTTTTACAGTTTCATCTGCCCAGGCCCGTTATACCGGGTTCTGGCGAAATGCTTTTGAATCCAAGTCATCATGGTTGGAGAACCACACGGACGAACAATACTGGAAAGGTGCGGAACATTTAATTTTGTCACAATTTGTCACAGCAATGTGTGGGGTATCCCTTGCACCTTCAGCAATACCGCTGGTGCAGATGCATGATAATGCAATGAATGACGCTATAAATGAAATCATTGCCGGGACCGCGGCAGCAGTCTTGATACCCTCGGCACCCACCATCACCCGTATTGAACCTTCAGAAAATGGATTGGAAATTTATTTCAGCTATCATGGTAGATATTCAAGCCGGATGAGATATTTCACCCTCTATTATTTTGAAAACGGCATGGAAGCCCCCAGAATAGTCAGTCCTTATAATTACCCCGGATATGGAAACCACGATCCTGAACTGCCGATTTTGGATCCAGACCCACCCACATCCGGGGCTGGTTTTTATGCCATGACGACAACAACGGGTAGCAATCCTACAAACATGGCATCTAACAATTGGTGGTCGCTTAATTTTTCCGGATCAATGCCTGGATCCATATATCAACAATATTTGGCAAGAAAGTCATTGGGGTGGAACAGTGATTATTCTGCTCCCTATATTTACAATGCGTTCCCGACCCCGGAAAATGGTGGTATTGATGCGATTGCCGTGCATCCTGGAACCGGAGATGTGTATGTCAGCAAACCCGAGGAAAACACCATTTATAAAATCACCAACAGCGGTGACATTCTATCCCAACCAGAGCAATTTGTCGGAACCGGTTTTGCTGCCCCCGGTCATAAAGGGCTGGCCATTGATGCGAATGGAAATTTATTTACCGATAACGCTGCCTCCGATGCAATGTATGGCGGAAGACTTTTTAAGTTCACCTCTGCCGGCAGCCGCAGCTTCACCGGAAGCATCAACTATTTCAGCCAGCTTCTGATGTTTGCCAATCCTGTGGCGGCCGGACCCATGACCATGGGAAATGACAACCAGCTCTATGTATTCGATGCCATCAGCCGGGAAATAAAGCAGGTGCCGGTCAATGCCACGTATGATCCCTATCGGCGTGTGGGACATATGTACTACGGGTATACTGACACGGAAAGCGCCAATGTCATCGATTTAGACTGCGGCGCCGGCAATCTTTTTGGTCCTGAATTTCTGTATATTTTAGATAACAACTCAATTAAAGGACTCCCTCTGGGACTTTCGTCAGGCGTTCTGGGTATCGCTTATGACATGATTCCATTGGAGTAGGAGGAAAAATGGTCAGCACTTATCAAATCCCGTGGATGCGAATCAGGATTTTT
Source organism: uncultured Desulfobacula sp. (assembly GCA_963674905.2). Lineage (GTDB taxonomy): Bacteria > Desulfobacterota > Desulfobacteria > Desulfobacterales > Desulfobacteraceae > Desulfobacula. Next base: position 695,486 of record CAXXXR010000002.1, read on the forward strand.
ATTCTTTGCATGATGGCCGCTCTGGCCCCCATATCCGTTCTGGCAGACAGTGCTGGTTTTGGTCTGCGTGGTGTTGACCTGAGCCTGGCTGGCAACACCGGTCCGGTTTCCTTTGTGATTTACGGCAGCAGCCTGGACAATGATACGACATACGAGGTGATCGATTCAGGCGGAACACATTTTCCCGCGACCAAGGCCGTACTGTATAATGAATGGCGAGCCATCGCAACGTTTAACCTTTCGGGTGCAGTTGAAGGAATGGCAAGTGTTGCAGCAGCAAAAGGAACTATTCACTCACACCTGGAAAACGCACTGAGCATCGGCGACGGGTTAACCGGTCAGCTGGAGACCAAACTGAATACCTCTAATAAGATTATATCAGGCCAGATGACCACAATATTTGTAAGTTTCAGTAACTCGGGGAATACAGATGTTGATATTCCGCTTATGATTCTCAGTATTCCAGATGCAAGTTATCTTGGAACCGAACCAAAGGGACGTAACCTGGGCGCTTACGCTATGGCCCTTGGACTGCCGGATGGCCCGATATTTACATCCATACGCCCTAACGAGAGTGTTACAATTCCATTCTATGCCATCATTAACAACACAGGTACTTCTTTTGCTACGCTTTCAGCAATTGACCCACAATCTCCTACCCTTGCCGATTTTCCTTTTGACTATGATCGACTTCGAAATAAAACACCTGATCCGACATCTCAAGCAGTACAAGATCATATCAATATACTGCAGGAAGATTACGGTGCCAACTTTCAGGATTTTTATTCTCTGGAGCTGGCAAAATTTGAAAGTCTGGTCAATAAAAGTGACCATATCTATGAAACCGTAACTCATGTGGATGGTCGTTGGCAGCTGAAACAGATACCACCGGAACCTGGCGACCCACGGCCCACAATTACAGGAAATCCAACTCCAGATGTTGCCCCTTCGTCTCCATCAAATCCGGGAAGTGATGGACACCAGAAAACATATACCATCATTATTGGTATGGGATACAGTGGAAGGGGTTATATTGTTGGACCCTATGGTGATTCTCAAAATCTTTACAATTTTGCCAGATATGAGATGAGAACCCCAGACAGCCAGATAACTGCTTTTTTCTGCAAGACGCCTGATGGTGATGAAATAACAAAAGAGGATATAAAAAATGCGATTATCAACTGTGGTGCTGATGGTGATGATCAGCTGATTATTTACTATTCGGGTCATGGAGCCCAAAACGATGGTTCTTGGATCATGCCGGATCTGACCACAGAGATAAATCCATCGGAAATAGAATCATGGATTACAGAAAAAAATGCAGGTCAAACATATTTAATCAGCGACAGTTGCTATTCAGGCCATCTAGTAGATAAAATTCATGCACCAAAAACTGCTGTGATTGCTGCAACAACCAAGAGTGACCCTTCATATGAAATAATTGGAAATGGCCGGGGAGGTTATTTCACAAGTGTATTCTTGTCACTCTTAAAACAGGATTATTCAATGGAAGAGGCTATAAACAAATCCATCCCCATTGTTTATGGGTCAGTTAAGTCCGACTTTGGCTATAAAGCAAAAGACCAGAAGCCGACTTATGACCCTGACGGTGTTGACATGCAATATCCCTTTGGACGGATCAGTTCTTATTCCCTGAACAGTCATTCCAGAGAATTGGCAACAGATCTGGATTGGGCTGCAGAACTTATTGAAGAATTTAAAGATTATGAAATCTCTCCGACAGTCTTCTGGCCATCTCGGACGCTTATCTTTGAATGGGCAGAAGAAGCTCACTTATTGGGGATTGAAAATATCAATGAGTATATTGACGAAAAAACAGAGGAATGGAGATTGGCACAGGGCGACGGTGTAATTCGATGTATTTCAAATATGTTTGATGTGACAGAGGCAGCCGCATCTTCATCCTCATTTCTGCCTGGAGGGATTGCACCCTCACAGCATTATCATCTTTTTTATGTTACAGACAATCAGAACGGCAATATTTTCATGTACAACCCCTTTGAGCGTCAGCACCGGAGGATTACCCTGATTGACGGCTTAATCCACCCGGCCGACATTGACATCGGCGACAATGGTCGCTCCATGGTCTACGTTACCAACGGCGCCGTACAGCGCAAATTTTTCGGTTTAACCGCTTTTATTACGGATACCGGCGGCAATCCCCTGTCCGGCGCTAAGGTGATCGTTCAGAGTGATTTAGGTGAAATCATCAAAACTGTTGATCCGGACGGTTATATGACGGTCATGGACCTGCTGAAACCGTCTTTGTTCAGCCGCAGCCTGTTTTTAACCGTATATCATAACGGCGGGTCTCAACTGTTCTCCCTTGTCCTGCAACCCACAGACCAGACCTTTGTCAAACTTGAATACAGCGGCATGCCGGGGATTATCCCACCGCCAACCTATGCATCCGGAACAGCAGCGCCGCCTCCAGGGCCTTACTTTATTCCAGGTCCGGGAGATGGAGACACAACGCTTCCACCTGAACCAACGCCGGCTCTGGTCACACCCGGCCAGACAACAGTGGCACCCGATATCCCGGTTTCATCATCTTTTGGCGGCAGCAGCACCTCGGCATCATCATCACTTCCGGGTGGCAGTACAGCGGCCATGCCCCGAATCGTAATTTTATCTCCGGCAGACGGCCTTCTGACCTCTGCTGCAGAACACCCATTCGTCGGTACTGTAAGCGACACCGGCATCACATCTATTACGCTTGACATCAATGGTGTGACCCAGACTATTCCAATAAGTAATAAAACCTTCCGACAGACCATTACCTTGACACCAGGCCAGAATACAATTATTGCAAGCGGGATCAATGACAGGGGGATCGAGGCGCAATCCGATCCTGCAGTGGTAACCGTTGACGCCGGTTTCCCCGGCGATACCGGTGCCTTGACCGGACGGGTGATGAACGGATCCGGCTATCCCGCTCAAGACATTAAAATTGTTGAGGAAAGTACAAGCAGTGTAACATATACGGATATGAATGGAACCTACCGGTTCACCGGCATTCCCGTGGGCAGGGTCACCCTCCGTGTATTGCCTTGAGGATTTTAAAAATTGAATACATCCATCGATCGTTATAAAGGAAAATGATAAGGAGCAGGCATCATGAGGGATTTCAGGGAAATCAAATCTGTTTACAACCGCTACGCCAGCATCAGCAGGGTTATACTGTGTTTTGTTTTCTGCTGCATGATCATAACCGGTGAGGTCAGCGCAGATATTAAGGTTACGGTTGCAGGACCCGGCGGGCAGGCAAGTCAAAACCTGCCCGATGATGGTGGCTCATTTGATCTCAATCTGCCCCTGAATAAAAATGCTGTTAATTCTATCATAGTCACTGCTCAGGATGCTGCGGGAAATTCCGTTTCCCAAGAACTGGCCATCACCCAGGTTTCCCTGGATCAAATCGTTGTCTCCAAGGTTACCTCAGAGCGGCTTTCCGTGGCCGAAGTGGAGCAGCTCGTGGCAGACGGGGTGATAGATCTGGGAGATCCGGAAAATTACAACGTATCAACGTTTGATATTGTCCTGACCATTAATAAACGTCCGGTACCCATATCACTGCCCATTGCCATACCTGTCAACAAACCCGAAGAGGAAAATGGTTTTGAAAACATTAAGCTGCCATCCAGCGGCGGCGGTTCCAGCGGAAAGCCAAAGTCACCTCCTGTTCAGGTTGTCTTTTTTGAACAGTCCGTGCCTTCAACTCCCGGGGAGCCGTCCCCGCCTCCCATCCCCGGCGTTATCATCATAGAAGGCAATATCAAGAGTTTAAAAGAATTTTTTAACGTCCGGCTCCTTTTATTGAACACCTCAGGAATATTTACGTTGTCCGATGTTATTGCCAGCATTGAGCTGCCGGTGGACAAACTGTCCTCTATTCTGCCCGCAGATGGTATCGTTGCGTTCAATAATATCCTTCCGGGGGACGGTGAACAGCCCGGTCAAATGGAAAAAACCTTTGTCATCAGAGGGAATGAAATCGGCATCCATGACGTAACGGTCCATTTTGGCGGAACCGTTACCGGACCCGGCATCACAACTGCCATCCCGTTTAACGGCAGTGCCGTGACCGAAGTGGAAGTCAAGGGACCGCCGACCCTGCAGGTGCAGGTCACACATCCGGATACTGTGGTCGCCGGCGTGCCCTATGAGTTGACCGTGGATATCACCAATGCGGGAGAACTCACTGCCATGTATGCCAGCCTGGAACTGGACGTGGGTGCAGGAGCCAAGCTGGCAGCCTGCACATTAGATGGAAACAGCAACCCGGACTGTGTCTACATTGACGGGCCGGAAGTCCGAAATTTCGGGCACATAGAACCCGGACAATCCGTGAGTGAGATCTTTACCATCCTGCCGTCCCAGACGGGAAGCATCTCTTCGTGCATGGCTGCATCCGACCAGAATATCAGTCTTCAGGTCCTGGTGGGAGACATCGGCTGCATCGTGGGTCACTTTCCGCCCCTGAGGGGTGTTCCTTCCGGTATCCCGACGGTCAATGTACTGCCAACGCCAAATGCATTCGGTATTCACGAAGATTCACCGGTGACCGCTTTTTTCAGTGAACGAATGAATGAAAGCTCGATTACCACAGGCCTTAACGGAACATTCAATGTCTTTGACAGTGCGGGTGAGATCATCCCCGGCAGAATTCGTTTTGAAAGGTTGAATGCCAACACGGACACGGAAAAAACCGTAGCTATCTGGTCAGTTAACAATGGTACGACCAACCGGCTCGCATCAAATGCGGATTACAGCGTCATTCTGACAACCGGTATTCTGGATTATGCGGATGGCAATACGCTTTATAATAACTGGCAGAGCAAATTTACAACCACTGACACAGGCATCAATGACACAACGCCGCCAATGGTTTCTCTTTCAGTGGGGACCCCGGTCAATCCGAATTTTGTCCTTCCGGGCGAACTCATCAAGATCAACGCATATGCCTCTGACCAGGGAAGCGGTATCAGCCGGGTGGAGATGAGAATCAAGGATATGGATGAAGAAGGGGCCGCGTATCAACTTGTGGACCAGAAAACAGTATTTGACGGGGACCGGCCGCCGTATATATTTTCCATCAATTCAGCCACCCTTGTCGCCGGCCACACCTATCAAACCATGGCAACGGCTTATGATAAAATGGGAAATGCCCAGAATGCCATCATTGCGCTGATTATTGCAGATTCTGCAGCGCCGCCCACCATTACATTGCCGGATGACCCGGCCTCAGACCTTCTACAGGGTATTTCAGTCATCCTTGCTCCTGAACTGACCGGCGGTGTCAACGCTGTTCGCTTCTATCTGGATGGTGCTGCAACACCTTTCAAAACGCTTTATTTACATCCCTATCAGGCCATACTTGGTACGTTAAACCTCTCTCTTGGGTCCCATGTCATTCGTGCTGTGGCTGAAGACGGCCTCGGGCAGACCGGTGAGGACACCTACAATTTTACGCTGATAGAAAACATTAACATGCCCGTGGTGAATTTCGGGGCAGCCGTGGACGGTGCTCAGTATGTAAGTGGAGACAGTATCCTGATTACTGGAAATGCAGTTGATCCAGTCGGGATTGCATCCATGCGCTATTTTCTTGACAGTACAACGTCTGATCCGATCTATACCGGAACAGCCCCTATTTTGTTAAATTCAACACAACTGGGCATAGGCGATCATACAGTCTACATACTTGCCACGAACAATCTGGCCATCTCAAACGATATCCATGACCCGGCATCTGCCCTTGAATTTTCTATCGTTGATGCACCGCCGGGCCCGCCACCCGAGCCGCCGATGATAGCAGGCACCTCCTATCCGGATAACGGCATGGTCACCGTGACCGGAACTTCAATTGCAGGTGCACGGGTGGATATCACCAATCTGGCTTTGAATATTACCATAAGTGTTCATGCCGATACTGCAGGTCATTTTTCAGGCACGATTCCAGGGGATGCCGGTCATGTTTTAAACCTTGTGTGTTATGATTTTCATAATTCCCAGGATCCAAGTGATCCGGCAACCGCAACGGTTCAACCCGCCCCGGTACTGGACCATATTACCATTTCACCTGTCACCATGAGTTTTGATACAGCAAATGTTACACAAGACATTGTTGTCACCGGACATTATGTTGGCGGTGATACAGCCAATCTGACCGGAATTGCTGCATTTTCCAGCAGCAACGCCGGTGTCGCTTCTGTAAACGCATCCGGCAGGGTTGTGGCACTTTCAAGCGGCACAGCTGCCATTACTGCAACCGCAGGCGGCAAGCAGGCACAGGTAGACGTTACCGTCAATATCGTTGTATTGACCAACATTACGGTTGATCCTTCCCAGGTGGATTTTATTTCCCTGGGCCAGACCACCCAGCTCAGTGTAACCGCTCATTACAGTGACGGCAGTACACAACCTCTGACCGGAGGTATTTCTTATCAGTCCGGTAACCCAAATGTGACCACGGTTGATTCTTCAGGACGTCTCACAGCAACAGGTAACGGCACCACCCAGATCAATGTCTACTACTCCGGTATCCCGGCCATTACTATTGGTGTTTCCGTGGATACAGGCCTGGATCCTGCCCCGACAGTCTCGATTCTCAGCCCTGTGGACTGGTCAGACGTGGAGCGGGGGGATACCGTTACGGTCAGTATTCAGGCCGAAGATGATATTGGCGGTGTCAACCGCATCTACCTGGAGACAAGCGGTGAAACCGTGCATGCGGATAACCGACAGATCGCTCCACCGTCACTTTCGGTGACCCAGGGGTTCACCTTTGTGGTTTCTAACCAGGCTGCCATTGGCGGCACCATTCTCCTGAAAGCCTGGGCAGAGGACACAAGCGGCAATCTGTCAGAGGTTCAAACCATTACCCTGAACCTGACAGATGAAACATCGCCAATGGTTACCATCAGTGCACCGGCCCAGCAGACCCCTTATAATTACGGGGATACGGTCAATATTGTGGTTGATGCCAGTGATGCGGTGAATATAACCCAGATACGTTATGAGACCACCGGGGCCTTGAATGAGTCCGGATCACAAGGTATTCCAAATTCTCCATCTGCCGGCGCATCTTTCAGCTTTACCATTCCCTATGGCGTGTCAGAACCCAATGTGAAAATCCACGCCTATGCAATGGACGCCCTTGGAAACGAAGGGACGGCTGTGCCGGTGGATATCATCCTTACCGGGGCGGATATCACACCGCCGGAAACGATTGTCACATCAGTGGACAACCCCGGTACAGATGAAACAACCACCATCACCTATGAAGTGACGTCAGGCCTGGAAGATCTGGATTATGTCCTTGTTTACTTCCGGAAAAACGGAATCGGGACCTTCAACCGCTATACCGGCCCCCTGGGAAGCACGGACGGACGGTATACCCCGCAATCCGGAAACACCGGGACAATTGTTTTTGACTCCACCCGCATGGGCGGTGACGGCAATTATGAGTTCTATACCGTGGGAGTCGACCTGGCCGGCAATCACGAGCCTGCACCCGATGACGGCGCTGGCAATTTACTGCCGGATCAGGCGATGAGCTTTGCCGCCGGGACAATCTGGACAATTATCGACACGCCTGCTGTTATCGGAGAAGGCGATACCACCTATGACGATCAAAATATTCGCATTATCGGCTCCGGTGTCATTGTTACCATGAACGGCAGTCATAGTTTTCATAATGTGGAGATTTTGAACGGTGCAGTATTAACCCATGAAGAGACCACCATCGATAGTGTCTATCAAATTGACATCTCGGCATGGTCATTGACCATTGATGCCAACAACAGTCGTATCGATGTGACCGGTCGCGGTTATACCGGAGGCAAAGAATATAATGAATTCGGCCGGACCCAGGGCAATGTTTATGGTTCGACTTACCATGCCGGTGGATCACACGGTGGTCTCGGCGGAGTTTACAGTTCCGGTGTAGCCGGTTCTGTCTATGGCAGTTTAACTGATCCGGGTGATCTGGGTTCCGGTGGCGGAGCGGATGACCATACAGATGGCGGTGACGGGGGAGGACTGATTGAGCTCAACGTCATCAATTTAGTCCTCGACGGAAACTTGAAAGCCAATGGAAGCGAATCTGCCGGGGGCCAGGCCGGGGACGGCTCCGGTGGCAGCATTAATATTTTCACCAGAACACTATCCGGTTCAGCTAATATCAATGCAAATGGCGGTGGTGCAAATTCTGGAGTTGGAGGTGGGGGTGGCAGAGTGGCCATTCGCTATCTCGACATGGCCACAATGGATATCAACAACATCACTGCCCTGGGCGGGGATGGTTATTATGGCAAAGCTGCCAATGGCACGGTTTATCTCAGACAGGATGATGAAACCGATGGCGCGATCGTTATCACTGGCCGCGGATTAAACTCTCCCTGGACGCATCTGACTATTCCTCCTGGCTATAGTTTTGACACAGTGACATTGAGCAACCAGGCACGAGTACTGGCCGATGATCCAATTATTCTTACCGGTCGTCTGCTAATCACCGGCGAGTCTGTATTATCTCACAGCAATGGCAATGAGGCAGGCCTGGTCGTTGAAGCGGCTATAGTTCAAATAGACGAGGGCAGTGCCATTGATGTAACCGGGCGAGGGTATTCGGGCGGCACCGGATATAATGACCGTGGTCTGACCCTGGCTGGTAATGAAGGAGCTTATTATCATGCCGGCGGATCATATGGCGGAAAGGGTGCTGGATATAATTACTCAGACAGTTTCATTGTTTACGGTGACCCCAAATATCCAGATGAACTGGGTTCCGGCGGTGGTGCAGATGACCATACTGATGGTGGTGACGGCGGCGGGCTGGTTTATATCACTGCCTCTGATGCAGTGATTGTCAACGGTGCTGTTCGTGCCAATGGCGGAGAATCCGCCGGCGGCCAGGCCGGAGACGGCTCCGGTGGTGCCATCCTGATTCATACTTCCCGGCTGGAAGGTGTCGGAACCATTGAGAGCAACGGGGGCGGCAACGGAAGTGGTGTGGCTGGTGGTGGCGGTCGTGTGGCCATCTACTACGATTATATTGATCCAACGAACAATCTGGCAGATAAGTACAATATTACTGCGCTGGCAGGCCATGGCTATTATGACACCAGGCAGGCCTCTGCAGGAACGGTATACCTTAAATCCAGCGATCAAAATGAAGGCAGCCTTTACATCGACGACCATGTCGTGGATGGTACAGGTAATCCAAATGGAACGGCGGCATCTTCAACACCACTGACCCATATTGGATTCGGCACCGCAGGAGCCATCAGTGACCTGAACCTTGACGGTGTCAATGACTCCATGACCACTGACGGCCTGGTGCGGTTATTACCTAACGGTCTTGTTGGCCTGCGGTTGAATCCGGATATAAATCAGGTAGAAAGCTTTGTCATCCAGAGCAACGATGATACCATCATCACAGTGGTAAGCCCCAATGAAAACGGTGTTTACTTTGATACCGTGGCTCATGAGGGCGATATGTACGCCGGTACCTTTACATATGATAACCTGATCTTCCGGCGTGGCGGCAACCTGAAGGTGGGTGACATGCTGACGGTTACGGATACACTGACCATTGATGAATATGGTCTGTTGACCCATTTTGATGCCACCACAACTTTCATTTCCTGGCTTGAACTGTCTGTCGGCCATCTGGTGATTGAAAATACCGGCCGTATCGACGTGACCGGCCGGGGCTATATCGGCGGCAGAGAATATAATGAATTCGGCCGGACCCAGGGCAATGTTTATGGGTCTACTTACCATGCCGGGGGATCATACGGGGGGCTTGGCGGTATTTATAGTTCCGGCTCATCTGGTTTTGTGTATGGCAGTCTGACCGATCCAATTGATCTGGGTTCCGGCGGTGGTGCAGATGACCATACTGATGGTGGTGACGGCGGCGGACTGGTTTATATCACTGCCTCTGATATGACGGTCAACGGCGCGATCCGTGCCAATGGCGGAGAATCCGCCGGCGGCCAGGCCGGGGATGGTTCCGGCGGTACGGTAAATATCGTCACCGATACCCTTGAAGGAACCGGTACCATTGAAGCCAATGGTGGGGGGAACAGCAGTGGGGTTGGCGGCGGAGGCGGGCGTATTGCCATTGACTACTCCGGAACCTTAGCCCTGGATGAAGCCAATATCCAGGCGGCAGGGGGGATGGGATATTATGGGACTCGTGCCGGCAATGGTATGGTCTTTTACAAACGACCCGGTCAAGTCAACGGCGATCTGATCATCGACGGACTCGGCACAACAGGGGCCAGAGATGCAACCTTTATTGACAATGGCTATACCTTTGACAATATCACTCTCCGAAACAATGCCCGGGCCAACGCGGACAATGGGATACATATCACGAATACACTCCTTGTCACCGGCGAGTCTGTATTATCTCACAGCACCGGCAATGAGGCAGGCCTGGTCGTTGAAGCGGCTATAGTTCAAATAGACGAGGGCAGTGCCATTGATGTAACCGGGCGAGGGTATTCGGGCGGCACCGGATATAATGACCGTGGTCTGACCCTGGCTGGTAATGAAGGAGCTTATTATCATGCCGGCGGATCATATGGCGGAAAGGGTGCTGGATATAATTACTCAGACAGTTTCATTGTTTACGGTGACCCCAAATATCCAGATGAACTGGGTTCCGGCGGTGGTGCAGATGACCATACTGATGGTGGTGACGGCGGCGGGCTGGTTTATATCACTGCCTCTGATGCAGTGATTGTCAACGGTGCTGTTCGTGCCAATGGCGGAGAATCCGCCGGCGGCCAGGCCGGAGACGGCTCCGGTGGTGCCATCCTGATTCATACTTCCCGGCTGGAAGGTGTCGGAACCATTGAGAGCAACGGGGGCGGCAACGGAAGTGGTGTGGCTGGTGGTGGCGGTCGTGTGGCTATCTACTACGATTATATTGATCCAACGAACAATCTGGCAGATAAGTACAATATTACTGCGCTGGCAGGCCATGGCTATTATGACACCAGGCAGGCCTCGGCAGGAACGGTATACCTTAAATCCAGCGATCAGAACGAAGGCAGCCTTTACATCGACGACCATGTCGTGGATGGTACAGGTAATCCAAATGGAACGGCGGCATCTTCAACACCACTGACCCATATTGGATTCGGCACCGCAGGAGCCATCAGTGACCTGAACTTAGACGGTGTCAATGACTCCATGACCACTGACGGCCTGGTGCGGTTATTACCTAACGGTCTTGTTGGCCTGCGGTTGAATCCGGATATAAATCAGGTAGAAAGCTTTGTCATCCAGAGCAACGATGATACCATCATCACAGTGGTAAGCCCCAATGAAAACGGTGTTTACTTTGATACCGTGGCTCATGAGGGCGATATGTACGCCGGTACCTTTACATATGATAACCTGATCTTCCGGCGTGGCGGCAACCTGAAGGTGGGTGACATGCTGACGGTTACGGATACACTGACCATTGATGAATATGGTCTGTTGACCCATTTTGATGCCACCACAACTTTCATTTCCTGGCTTGAACTGTCTGTCGGCCATCTGGTGATTGAAAATACCGGCCGTATCGACGTGACAGGTCGCGGTTATATCGGCGGCAGAGAATATAATGAATTCGGCCGGACCCAGGGCAATGTTTATGGGTCTACTTACCATGCCGGGGGATCATACGGGGGGCTTGGCGGTATTTATAGTTCCGGCTCATCTGGTTTTGTGTATGGCAGTCTGACCGATCCAATTGATCTGGGTTCCGGCGGTGGTGCAGATGACCATACTGATGGTGGTGACGGCGGCGGACTGGTTTATATCACTGCCTCTGATATGACGGTCAACGGCGCGATCCGTGCCAATGGCGGAGAATCCGCCGGCGGCCAGGCCGGGGATGGTTCCGGCGGTACGGTAAATATCGTCACCGATACCCTTGAAGGAACCGGTACCATTGAAGCCAATGGTGGGGGGAACAGCAGTGGGGTTGGCGGCGGAGGCGGGCGTATTGCCATTGACTACTCCGAAACCTTAGCCCTGGATGAAGCCAATATCCAAGCGGCCGGGGGATTGGGATATTATGGCAGCAGGGGTGAGCAAGGAAGTGTCGCTGTCAACGATGTTGAGCAATAATAGAGAGAAGGAAAAAAAACTCGGAAAATGTCCTAAAAATTCAATGAAATCATGATGGCACATTCCATTGGGCTTCCTTTGTGGTTAGCGGGTATTTGTTAAAAATGAAGAAAGGTTTTTGATCCCGGAGGAAATACAATGGATGTGAAAAAGAGATGCTGCCGGTTTATCGCTAACATATTAATTTTTATAATGATTATACATGGAATGCCCCTCTTAAAAATCAGGCAGACCTATTCCTGAAAAATACCGGCAACTCTCCCCAGACCCTTGCCCGGCTCCGGGCAGACATATCCCTGCTGGAGGCCCACCACCGATAAAACGGGATGAGTTTTATCCCTTCCCTGCGGGTCATATGAAAAAAAAGTGCTTCCCAAGCACTCTATATTGGGTTAAAAATACAGATTAAAACAATATTTAATCGTATAAATACAAGTGGGAGAAACGTCATTGAATCCAACCGACATTAAAAATCCCGAATATTTTCACCAGGTGATCGATTGCCAGTTTGCCTGCCCCGCCCACACACCGGTACCTGAATACATCCGCCTCATTGCCCAGAAAAAATATACCGATGCCTATATGATCAACTGGGAATCCAATGTTTTCCCGGGTATCCTGGGCAGGGTGTGTGACCGACCCTGTGAACCGGCCTGCAGAAGGGGAAGAGTGGAAGACAAGGCCGTGGCCATCTGCCGGTTAAAACGGGTGTGTGCCGACAACAAACAAGAGATAAACGACCGTCTCCCGAAAATCCCCGACAAAAAAAACGGGAAGAAAATTGCCCTTATCGGGGGGGGGCCCGCTTCCCTCACCGTGGCCCGGGACCTCCTTCTCCTGGGGTACAGCGTGGATCTCTATGACGACCAGGAAGCGGCCGGCGGTTTCATCAGAAGCCAGGTGCCCTCATTCCGCCTACCCAAAAAAGTTCTGGATGAGGAAGTGAACCGCATCCTTGACATGGGGGTGACCCCCCATTTCAACACCTATATATCCAGCATGAAGGATTTTCTTAAAAAAGCGTATGACGCAATTTTCATCGGTACCGGCGCCCCAAGGGGAAGGGACCTTGATCTTCCCGGCAGGCAGGAGAAAGGCGCGGCCATCCACATCGGAATCCAGTGGCTGGCAGCGGTCCAGTATGGACACCAGAAAAAAGCCGGGACGACAACCCTTGTCATCGGCGGCGGCAATACAGCCATGGACTGCTGCAGGACCGCCCGGAGGCTTGGCGGGGAAAACGTCAAAATCATCATTCGCGGGACCCGGGAACAGATGAAGGCCTCTGTCTGGGAAATTGAAGATGCGGTGCGAGAGGACATCCCCATTCTGGAGCACCTGACGCCCATGGATTTTGTGATCAAAAACGGGCAGCTCACGGGCATGCACTTTTCCCACTCCCAGGGAAGTCCGAAAGCGGGTCAGGACCCGGTTTTCATCCCCTGCGACGAGGTCCTGCTGGCAGTGGGTCAGGAGAACGCATTTCCCTGGATTGAAAAAGAGGTGGGCCTGGTCTTTGATGATTCCGGCAGGCCCCAGGTGGATGAGATCACCTTTCAGTCCAATATTAAAAAAATCTTTTTCGGAGGCGATGCCGCCTTTGGACCCAAAAACGTTATCACGGCAGTGGCCCACGGCCATGAGGCCGCCATATCCATGGATCTTTTCTGCCGGGGCAAGGACCCGGCCCACAGACCTCTGCCCCTTACCACCCTTGACGGACAGAAAATGGGACTGAGGGACTGGATCTATGACAATGCCGTCTCAGACGAACAACGGCAGAACGTTCCCATGGCCCCAAAGGTGAAATCCATCAAGGACCGTCTCATGGAGGTGGAACTGGGTTTTGACCAAAAGACCGGTCTGACCGAAGCGCTTCGGTGCATCAATTGCGATATTCAGACAATTTTTACAGCCCCTGAATGCATTGAGTGTGATGCCTGTGTGGACGTCTGCCCCACCACCTGTATCAATTTTATCAAAAACATGGATGAGGATGAAATGCGGGCCGGGCTGGCCATTCCGGCAGACAACCGCTCCCAGCCCCTGTATGTCTCAGATCCCCTGCCCACGGGCCGGGTCATGGTCAAGGATGAAAATGTCTGCCTGCACTGCGGGCTATGCGCGGAAAGATGTCCCACCGCAGCCTGGGACATGCAAAAGTACACCTATACCACAGCAAAGGCAGGAAAAAAATGAAACAACTGACAGGGGTCAATGATTTTGTCATCCGTTTTGCCAATGTAAACGGATCCGGGTCCGCCAGCGCCAATAATCTTTTTGCCAAGTCAGTCTTTCGGCTGGGGGTCCCGGTGAGTCCCAAAAATATTTTTCCCTCCAATATCCAGGGCCTGCCCACCTGGTATGAGGTGAGGGTCAATGAGCAGGGGTATATCGGCCGCCGGGGGGGGTATGATTTTATGGTGGCCGTCAACGGGCAGACCTTAAAAACCGATTATGATAACCTGGCTGCCGGCGGATATTTTTTATATGACTCCACCCGGCCGCTTCCGGATGATTTTGTACGGGAAGACATCACCCTCATCGGTATCCCGTTGACCCAGATCTGCGTTAAAGAAATTGAAAATGCAAAACTCCGGCAACTGCTCAAGAACATCATCTACGTCGGGGCCCTGGCCCATCTCCTGGATATGGACTTTTCCGTACTCACCGACTCCATCACCCGGCAGTTCAGCAAAAAGCCCAAACTGGCACAACCCAACATCCGGGCCTTGGAACTGGGATTCGAATATGCAGCCGCACATTTTCCCGACACCTGCAAGCTGTCAATACGGCGCAGCAACAAACTGGGTGATCGTATTCTAATGGACGGCAATACCGCCGCAGGTCTGGGGGCTGTTTACGGCGGTGCCACCGTTGCCGGCTGGTATCCCATCACCCCCTCCACCTCGGTGGTGGAAGCCTTTGACAAGTTCGTTGGCCAGTACCGCCTGGATGAATCCGGCAAAAAAAAGGCGGCCGTCATCCAGGCCGAAGATGAACTGGCGGCCCTGGGTATTGCCCTGGGGGCCGCCTGGAACGGGGCCCGGGCCTTTACCGCCACCTCGGGACCGGGTGTCTCCCTGATGAACGAGTTTCTCGGCCTGGCCTATTTTGCCGAAATCCCGGTGTTGCTCATCAATGTCCAGAGAACCGGACCCAGCACCGGGATGCCCACGAAAACCCAACAGTCAGACATTCTGATCTGTGCCTATGCCTCCCACGGCGACACCAGACATGTCCTGCTCTTTCCCTGTGACCCGAAAGAGTGTTTTGAAATGACGGCGGATGGACTTGATCTGGCGGAAAGGCTTCAAACCCCGGTGATCCTCATGAGTGATCTTGACCTGGGCATGAACGACAATATCAGCCTGCCCCTGAAATGGGATGACACCCGGTCCTATGACCGGGGAAAGGTCCTGGACAGGGCTGGTCTGGAATCAATGACCACCCCCTGGGGACGGTACCTGGACATTGACGGCGACGGGATCTGCTTCCGGACATACCCGGGCACCCATCCCAGCATGGGCGCCTATTTTACCAGGGGCTCTTCCCATGACGAATATGCCGCCTACAGCGAAGACAACGATGCCTATGAACGCTGCATGCTGAGGCTGGCCAGAAAATGGAAAACCGCAGAAACCCTGGTGCCCCAACCCCGCATCAAAATACGGGATAAAAAGAGCCGGTGCGGGGCAATTTTTTTCGGCACCAGCACCCATGCCGCATACGAGGCCTTTGAAATGCTTGATCTTCAGGATATCCACATCAATACCCTGCGGCTCCGGGGGTTTCCCTTCCAGAATGAGGTCAGGCAGTTTATCGACGACCACGAGAGCATATTTGTCATCGAACAGAACCGGGACAGCCAGATGAGGACCCTGCTGGTTAACGAGTGCGGCACCTGCCCGGACAAGCTGATCCCCATAACCGCCGTGGATGCCATGCCTGTCACTGCCGGACACATCTCAAAGTCCATCACAAAGGCATTGACATCACCCGAGTTTAAAGCAAGTCCCAATAAAGGAGGTGCCAGATGAAGACCCGACGTCCCAGTTTTCGCCACCCCGATCTTCCAAAAAATGCCGGCGGGTATACCCGGCAAGACTATGAAGGTGCCGATTCCACACTCTGTGCCGGGTGCGGACACGATTCCATCAGCAATGCCATCATCCAGGCCTGCTATGAACTGTCCATTGACCCCCACAGGGTTGCCAAGATGTCCGGTATCGGATGTTCTTCCAAGACCCCGGCCTATTTTTTGGGGAAATCCCATGGATTCAACTCGGTCCACGGCCGGATGCCCTCCATTGCCACGGGTGCCAATATGGCCAATAAGGGACTGATCTACATCGGTGTTTCCGGTGACGGGGATACCGCCTCCATCGGCATGGGGCAGTTCGTGCACATTGCCCGGCGCAACCTGAACATGACCTATATTGTCATGAACAACGGCTGCTACGGACTCACCAAGGGACAGGACTCGGCCACGGCAGACAAGGGCTCGGCCGGTAAAAAGGGGCGGCCCAATCCCTTTGAATCCATTGACCTGTGTGAAATCGCAATCCAGCTCGGTGCCGGGTTTGTTGCCCGGGGATTTTCAGGCGACAAAGAACAACTGGTTCCCCTTCTGAAGGCGGCCATTGCCCACAAAGGATTTGCCCTGGTAGATGTTGTGTCTCCCTGTGTAACCTTTAATAACACCCTCACCTCCACCAAGAGTTACCAATATGTGCGCGACCATATGGAAGCCACGGCCACCTTTGACTTTATCCCGCCCAGACAGGAAATAACGACCCAGTATGCCCAGGGGACGACCGAGTCGGTTACCCTGCATGACGGCGGAGTCATCCACCTCCACAAGAGCGACGATTCCATTGATGTCACCACCCGGCGGTCGGCCATCGATGCCCTGGAACGAAACCGGGAAAAAGGCAGGATACTCACGGGAATCCTTCATATGGAAGAAAACCTCAACGACACCCATCAGATTCTGGGCACCACGCAAACCCCGTTAAATTCCCTGACGGAAAAAGAACTCTGTCCCGGTGATGATACCCTTCAGCAGATTGTTGAAAATTACAGATGATGCTTAACCAGAAACTCCCGGGAAAAGAGAATTCATGTTTAAAATAGGATCGTATAATGACCTGGTTGTGGACAGCCGGGTTGAGTTCGGCCTGTATTTGGCTGAAGATGAAGAACGGATTTTGCTGCCGCAAAAATACGTTCCCGAAAATCTAAAGATTGGGGACAGGTTGACGGTTTTTGTGTATACCGACTCAGAAGACCGGCCTGTGGCCACCACTTTAAAACCAAAGGGAATCCTTGGGGACTTTGTTTTCCTTAAGGTAAAGGATGTGACATCCTTTGGAACCTTCATGGACTGGGGGCTTGAAAAAGACCTGCTCGTGCCCAAAAGCGAACAGCAGGACCGGATGCGGCCCGGGAAAAAATATCTCGTCAAAATTTGTCTTGACGAGGCCACCGGCAGGGTGTACGGCTCAACAAAGATATCGGCCAACTGCGATAAAAACACCCGGGATCTCAAGCCGGGCCAACGGGTAGACCTGCTCATCCACTCGCTGACCAAAATCGGTATCACGGCCGTCATCGACAACCGATACTTCGGCATGCTGTACATTAACGAAACCTATCAGGACCTGGCCGTGGGCAATACCTGCCCAGGGTATATCATGCGGCTGCGTGAAGACGGAAAAATAGACCTCACCTTAAAAGAGCCTGGCTATAACTCGGTCAAAGGGTCGAAAGATGATATCGTCAGCCTCTTAAAGCAGGCAGGCGGGTTTATTCCCTGCCACGATAAGAGTTCGCCCGAAAAGATTAAAAAAATTTTTTCCATGAGCAAAAAAGAATTTAAACGGGCCGTGGGCGGTCTTTTCAAAAAAGGACTCCTGGACCTGGAAAAAGACGGAATCCGCCTTAAACAGGGAAAATGGCCTTCAAAGCCACCTCAGAACTATCCCAAAAAGAACCAACCCAAGAAACCCATCAGATAATATGGATACACGTTTGCAGAATTCAAACCCACGCACGGCAGATCAAGATCCGGCCCATACCCGGAAAGGTGTGAAACTGGGCACATTTGCCGGAGTGTTTACCCCCAGCGTTCTCACCATCCTGGGGATTATCCTGTTCCTGCGCCTGGGCTATGTGGTGGGCAGTGCCGGGCTGGGCCGGGCTCTGGTCATCATTGTCCTGGCCAATACCATCTCGGTTTTGACCAGCATCAGCCTGTCTGCCGTGGCCACGAACCTGAGAGTCAAAGGCGGGGGAGACTATTACCTTATTTCCCGGACCCTGGGGGTTGAATTCGGGGGATCCATCGGTCTGGTCCTGTTTCTGGCCCAGGCGGTTTCCATCGCTTTTTACTGTATTGGTTTTGCCGAAGCAATTGCTGCTTTTTTTCCGGATTCCACTGTCCTGACCACCCGTCTCATCGCATTCGGCGCGGTGGGGTTTTTATTTGTTTTGGCCTGGCTTGGCGCAGACTGGGCCACCAAGTTTCAATTTGTGGTCATGGCCCTGCTGACGGCAGCCCTGGTGTCGTTTTTCTGGGGCGGTTTCACGCACTGGGATTCGGCCCTGCTAAAGGCCAACTGGTCCAATGGTGACGGCTCTGTTCCGTTCTGGATTCTCTTTGCCATCTTCTTTCCGGCGGTTACCGGTTTCACCCAGGGGGTGAGCATGTCCGGAGACCTGGCAGACCCGGGCAAAAGTCTGCCCCTGGGCACTTTTCTTGCCGTGGGAATTTCCATCATCATTTATTTTGCTTCAGCTTTGGTTTTTTCAGCCGTACTGCCCAATAGTGAGCTTAGTGCGAATTACGGGGCCATGAAATCCGTATCCAGATTCGGTTTTCTCATTGATGCCGGGGTTGTCGCAGCCACCCTGTCATCGGCCATGGCATCTTTTCTCGGAGCCCCGCGAATTCTTCAATCTCTGGCCGCAGACCGGGTCTTTTCCTTTCTGACACCATTTGCCGCAGGACACGGTCCCTCCAACAATCCCCGGCGCGGGGTTTTACTGGCCGCGGCCATTGCCTTTGCCGTCATTGCCCTGGGCCAGTTGAACCTGGTTGCCCGGGTGGTGTCCATGTTTTTTCTCATCTCCTATGGCCTGCTCAACTATGCTACGTATTTTGAAGCCCGGGTGGCCAGCCCTTCGTTCCGCCCCCGGTTCAAATGGTTTTCTCCCGCCTTAAGCCTCCTGGGATTCCTGATCTGTGCCGGTGTTATGCTGTCCATTGATCCCCGAAGCGGTGCAGCCGCCATTGCCGTCCTGTTCGCCATCCATCAATATCTGAAACGCACAGCCAAACCGGCCAGGTGGGCGGACAGCGCCCGGGCCTATCATCTGCAGCAGGTCAGGACCCATCTGTTTGCCGCCAACAAGACCCCTGCCCATGACAGGGACTGGCGGCCCCGACTGCTGATTTTTGACCACGGCTTGAACCGACGTGACCCCCTGCTCTCTTTTTCTTCCTGGATTGAGGGAGGAGCCGGGCTTGCCGT
The DNA here is from genome assembly GCA_963674905.2 of uncultured Desulfobacula sp. Taxonomy (GTDB): domain Bacteria; phylum Desulfobacterota; class Desulfobacteria; order Desulfobacterales; family Desulfobacteraceae; genus Desulfobacula. Next base: position 715,177 of record CAXXXR010000002.1, read on the forward strand.
GGCATTGCAGATTGTAGAAGGACAGGGAGCAATGGCAAGGAAAGCGTGCAAAGACATGCAAAAAGATCTGGCAGGCTTTATCGCAGACAAAGAACTGTCCATGTTTCCCCTTACCGTGTGTGCCCCGGAATTTTCCGAGGCTCTGGAAGTGGTGATTCAGGATACGGGATTCGGCCCCATAACACCCAATACCGTTGTTCTCAACTGGTTCGGCAAACCTGACGATACCATCCCCAGCAGCAACCGATATCACTTTATTCAGCATTTGAGAACCATGTTCCGTTTTGGAATGAATATCGTAATCCTGCGGTCCGAACCTGACACCTGGGACCGGGTTATGACCATCCCTGTTGACAAGCGCCATATTGACGTCTGGTGGCAGAACGATGCCACGAGCAGGCTGATGCTGCTCTTTGCCTATCTCATGACCCGGACCAAACCGTGGAACGAGGCCTGGATTCGTGTTCTGACCAAGGGGACAGGGTCCAATATTGAAAAGGAAAAACATGCCCTGGGCAAAATCCTGGAAGATGTGCGCATCGAAGCCGAAGCCCTTGTCGTTCCCTCATTTGAACCGGACGTGGTTGTGGAACACTCCCGGGACGCCGCCATGGTCTTTCTGCCCTTTGTGCTGAAAATCAATCAGTTGACGGACACCGGGGGAAATTCCTTTGACCGGTCCCTGCCCCGGCTTCCCCTGGCAGCCCTGGTGCTGGCCGCCGAGGACATTGATCTGGACTCCCAGCCGGAAGAAGGACCTGCCTCCAGAATCGCCGCAGCCGCAGATGCCCTGGAAGCCGCCGCAAAGAAAGCGGAACGGGCGGAAAAAAAGGCTGAGGATGCCCGGAAAACGGCTGAACAACTCAATTTAAAACTTACCGAACTTGAACAAAGTGATACCAAAGCCATTCCCCTGGATGAACACAAAGAGCTGAAGCACAAAGTGGATACGGCCCAGGCCGAGGCAGAAGATGCCTTTCGCAGGGCCGCAAAAGCAAAGACAAAAGCCAAAGATGCCGAGAAAACAGCCGAAGAAATCATCGACACCCCGGATTCAAAGGAAAAAACCGAACCCGACGACGAGTGACCGTTACCATTTTTATGATTTGGACGATCTGGAAATCTTTTCCGGTGCCAACAATTCAATTCCTTTGGTTTTTTCCACAAACAATTGGAGGTGGGGAAAGGGAATTTCTATTCCAGCCCTGTCCAGGGCCTGCTTGCATTTTTCAGTATATTCCCAGACAAATGCGTACTGATCCATGGCATTTTCGATCCAGAACCGCAATTGAAGGTTGACGCTGCTGTCTCCGAGATCATTCAGGATCACCATGGGTGCCGGAACCGGCAGGATGCGGGTGTCTCCTTTAAGGGTTCCGAGAAGGACCGACCGTGCCTGATCGATATCTTCCTTGTAGGCAATACCGATGGGAATCTTCACCCGGATTTTGGGCGTCATGGTATAATTGATGATCCGCTCCTGGGATATCTGCTTGTTGGGAACCACCACGGTTTCGTTATCAAAGGTGGTGAACACCGTTGTTCTCAACCGTATCTGTGTTACGGTTGCATGAAGGGAACCCAGCACGATCCAGTCCCCCTCCTTAAACGGCCGGTCAATGATGATGACAATCCCTGAAATAATGTTGCCCACCGTATCCTGGGCAGCAAAGGACAAGGCCAGACCCATGACGCCGACACCTGCCAGCAGAGATTTGATATTGATCTGAAGCTGGTCCGCAATGGTGAGAAAGGCAAAGATATACAGCCCGACCCTTGCCCCCCGGAGCAGCAGGTTGATGGCCTCCTTTTCAATTTTCATCCGGGTCAGGGTGGTGCCGAGCATTTTCTGGACCAGCTTATTCCCGACCCAGAACAGGAAAAACAGGATAACGGCACTCAGCAGGTTGGGAATATATGCGATAACGATGGTTACCAGGGTCTGAACATCAATGATTTCTCGAAAATTCGACAACATGATTTTTCCTCTGTTTTGGTCTGATTCCTAATTGAAAAACTTCTCATTTCATCCAATTATTTTCTTCTATCAGAGCCAGTCTTTTTTTTTAAAATAATACACCATGAGCCCAACCACCCCGATGATGATACCCCAGACCGCAAAATACCCCCATTTCCAGTCCAGTTCCGGCATATACTTAAAGTTCATACCGTAAATCCCGGCGATAAATGTGAGCGGGATGAAAATCGTGGCCGTGATGGTCAATGTTTTCATGATTTCATTCATCTTGTTGTTGACGTTGGTCAAAAAGATATCATGAAGTCCGGAAACCATTTCCCGGTGGGTTTCAATAGTTTCCTGAATCTGGATCACGTGGTCGTAGATATCCCTGAAAAAAATCAGATTGGTCTCCTCAATCAGGCTGAACTCTTCTTTCTGAACCCTGTTAACGATTTCCCTGAGGGGTGAGACCGACTTTCGCAGTGCAATGAGCTTTCGTTTCATGTCGTCAATGGAATGGAAGGTCTCCTTGGACATTGATGTGAATAATTCCTCATCCAGGGCCTCAATTTTTTCCTCCATGATTTCAAGGACGATAAAATAATTGTCCACCACCGTATCAATCAGAGCATAGGCAAGATAATCCGCCCCTTTTTTCCGGATACGGTTCTTCAGGGTTCTGATTCGGTCTCGCAGGGGATTAAAGACCGTTCCCTCCCGCTCCTGGAAGGAAATAACAAAATTGGTTCCCAGGATGATGCTGAACTGCTCTTCCAGTATATCTTCCGTGCTCTCATCATAGTAAAGCATCTTAAAGACAACAAAGGCGAAATCCTCGAAATCCTCAATTTTCGGCCGAGTTCCCGTGTGCACAATATCTTCGAGGATCAGCGGGTGAACATCAAAATATTGACCGATTTTTTCAATCAGATTTGTTTCGTGGAGTCCGTCTATATTGATCCAGGTAACGCTGGGCTCAGCCTTGAAGGGGAAACACTCTTCAATATGAACCACCTCCTTCTCCCGAATCTGATCCGCATCATAATCCATGATTCGGATTCTGGTTTTCTCCGCTCTTTTTTCGCCCACATGCACCATGGTGCCGGGTGAAAAACCGGCTTTATCGGATGAGCTTTTCAATGATTCCATTATGTTGCCTTTTTGGATTTCACCTTTTTGGGATTTTATCTTTGTATTTAAGCGTTCACTTACCCCAATATACCATTACCCCTTGAGTTTCAAGAAAATATGAAAGCTTCTTTACTGAATCATCCGGATGGTTTTCCATCTGCCTCTATAAAACCGCGTAAAAATCATCAGGCAGAGCATAAACAGATAAATGGTGATACAGGTCCATGAAAAATAAAGCCCCATCCCAAACCAGGTGACACCGAACCATACCGGAATGAACAGGAACAGGACAGCCGCAATGCCCATGCTCCACATGATAAACCTGGAATCGCCGGCCCCTTTCAGGACTCCCATATAAACAATATTCACGGAATCGAAAAGAAGATAGGCTGCAACAAATCTTAAGAGAATGGTTCCCATGTCCAGGATGCTGTTCAGATCCGCCACCGCAAGATCTGCCGGTAAAAACATCTTGATCAGCGGGATGGGAAAAAATATGAAAAGCAGGACCAGTCCGAAGACATAAGACAGGGCAATATGGGCGGTAGCATTACCCGCAGCAACTGCTGAATCAGGCTTCCCGCCTCCCATGGCCTGCCCCACCAGGGTGGAAACGCCCATGGAAAACCCGAACATGGGCATGTAGGAAAGGGAATTGATGGACATGACCATATTGGTGACGGCCAGTTCCTGTTTTCCCAGTCTTCCCACGATGAGGATAAAAAAAGCAAAGGCAAGAATATCAAGGAAGAATTGAACGCCTCCTGGAATTCCGAACTTCATCAACCGCATGAAAAGCCGGGGGTTGAATTGCCTGATTGTCCATACCCCGAAGCGGTCATTGTATTTTTTCTTAAACACCAGGACGATAAAAATCAAGGCAATCAGTATCCATGACACGACCGTTGCAAGGGCCGCCCCCTGGATGCCAAGCTCGGGAAATCCCCAGACCCCGTTGATAACGGCATAATCCAGGGGGATATTAAAAAGAGTCCCGATGATATGTACAAGCATCACGTTCCGGGTCAGTCCTCTTCCGGAATAAAAACAGGAAAGTGTGGTTCCCAGGATGGCGGCACCGGTGCCCCAGCACAGAATACGGAAATAAATCACTTCAAGCTTTTGAATCCCTGGGTCATGGCCGATGAAGGCGAACAATTCAACGGCCGGAATTGCAATCAGTGCCATGATCACAGCACCGATAATTGAGAAGTAGATCCCCTGCCACAGGGATGCGCCAACGCCTTGATTATCCCTGGCCCCAATATACTGGGCAATGAACACGTTGACATACCCTGCCGTTCCCAGGAAAAAAGAGGTGAACAAAAAAGAGGTGATTCCTGCGGGCATGGCAGCCGCCAGTGCATCCATTGAATACCGGCCCAGAAAAATTCGGTCCGTAAACTCCATCACGGTGGTGGCGCCCATACTCATCACCAGGGGCAGACTGATCCTCAAAACCTCTCTGTATTTAGCAAAACTAAAAAAAGTCATACCCTTCATTTCCTGCCCTGTATGTGCGTTGTGTTTCTCCTACGGTTAAAACAAACGCCTTCATACCATCCCGGCCTTACTTTGGGCAAATACTATATCATTTAAGGTCTGAAAGAATTGGGGCAAGGCCTTTCTATATTACATTACTTTTTTGATTTTTTTTAAAAAATAATGTAAATTAATTTGACATATATTTTTAATGTGCTTATTTTCCCGACATGAGAAAAAAAGATTCTCAGGACCCATTAAATCAAAAGTGAATCAAAACAAAGAATCCATCAGGAGGAAGGTAAAATGAGTAAAACAATAGGAATAGACCTTGGCACCACCAATTCATGCGTATCCATAATGGAAGGCGCCCAGGCCAAAGTAATCATGAACCGGGAAGGCAATCGAACCACCCCGTCGGTCCTGGCCGTGTCCGAGAGCGGAGAACGGCTGGTCGGCCAGGTTGCGAAGAGACAGGCCGTCACCAATCCGACCCATACGGTTTTCGGTGTCAAGCGGCTGATCGGACGTAAATTTGACTCGCCGGAAGTCCAGAAGGATATCAGGAGCCTGCCGTTTTCCATTGAACGGGCAGGCAACGGGGATGTGCGTATTTCCCTGAGGGGAAAACAATACAGCCCGGCCGAGGTGTCATCCCATATCCTCACGGAAATCCGGAAGTCTGTTGAGGAATATCTGGGGGAATCGGTAACCGATGCGGTCATTACCGTACCGGCGTATTTTGACGACAGCCAGCGCCAGGCCACCAAGGATGCCGGGGAAATCGCCGGGTTGAATGTCCTGAGGATCGTCAACGAGCCCACGGCTGCTGCCCTGGCATACGGTCTGGACAAAAACAAAGAAGAAAAAATCGCGGTATTTGATCTGGGTGGTGGGACCTTTGATATCTCCATCCTGGAAATAGGTGACGGCGTATTTGAAGTCAAGGCAACCAATGGCGACACCCATCTGGGGGGCGAAGATTTTGACTTCCTGGTCATCGATTATCTGGCACAGGAATTTAAAAAAGAGCAGGGAATCGATCTGAAAAATGATAAAATGGCACTCCAGCGCTTAAAGGAAGCCGGAGAAAAAGCAAAAATGGAATTGTCCACATCAATGGAAACCGATGTGAACCTGCCCTTTATAACGGCGGATGCAGCCGGTCCCAAGCATCTGAACATTAAAATAACACGGGCAAAGCTTGAATCCCTGACCTCATCCCTGCTGGAAAGGCTGGAAGCGCCCTGCCGGGCAGCACTCAAAGATGCGGGACTCTCATCCCGGGACATCGATGAAGTCATCCTCGTGGGCGGAATGACCCGGATGCCGGCAGTACAGGAACAGGTGAAAAAAATATTCGGCAAAACCCCCAATAAAGGCGTGAATCCGGATGAGGTCGTGGCACTGGGTGCTGCAGTTCAGGGAGCGGTTCTCAAAGGCGACTTAAAAGACGTTCTCCTGCTTGACGTGACGCCCCTGTCCCTGGGAATTGAAACCATGGGCGGGGTCATGACCCGGCTCATTGACAGGAACACCACCATTCCGGTTCAAAAGACCCAGGTCTTTTCCACGGCCGAAGACAACCAGAGCGCGGTTTCCATACAGGTCCTCCAGGGTGAACGGGAAATTGCCTCGGGCAACAAAGTTCTGGGCCGATTTGATCTGGTGGGAATTCAACCCGCTCCCCGGGGTGTGCCGCAAATCGAAGTGACCTTTGATATTGATGCCAACGGAATTGTAAACGTAAGCGCCAAAGACACGGCCACGGGCAAGGAACACTCCATCCGAATCACGGCGTCATCCGGCCTGTCAAAGGAAGAGATTGACCGGCTGGTAAAGGATGCCCAATTGCATGAAGCCGAGGATAAACTGAAAAAAGAACTGGTGGATTCCCGGAACGCGGCAGACGCGCTCATCCACACTACTGAAAAAACCATGGCTGAAATGGGAGAAAAAATAGATCCCAATGTCCGCATGGAAATAGAAACCGGTGTCACCGACCTGAAACAGGCGGTAAAGACCGAAGATGCCCAGCGCATTCACCAGGCAACCCAGGCCCTGAGCCAGGCCGCCCACAAGATGTCGGAGCAGATGTACCGGCAGCCGTCCGGGAACAGGAACCCTGAAGATTCAAGGTCCCAGACTGCATCGGAAAATAGTGGCGAAGATATTGTGGATGCGGAGTTTGAAGAAGTAGCATAAATTTTCTTGCATAATAGGCCCTCCGGGCCTATTATGCAGTCAATTCAAAAGACAATTTAAAATTCCATATAAACTGGAAGCATCCCATGACCCCCACAAACAGCCTGCTCGGACGGATAACAACCCTGTTACCGGTTCTGGGCACCATTGCCCTGGTGGTATTGTTTCTGATTGCCCTGCACTGGTTTCTTCTGGCCCGGCGGCCCGGGCTGGGAAAAGAAGGCCGGCTTCCCCGCCAGCTCATCATGCTGGGATTTACCCTGCTGGGGTTTGTGGTGGTCATCCTGGCCCTGCCGGTCACTGCGGCAACTCGCAACCATGTGATCACCCTCATTGGTCTTCTGGTGTCCGGAATGGTCGCCTTTTCCTCAACCACCATCGTTGCCAACTTCATGGCCGGGATCATGCTGAGGATCAACAAGCCGTTTAAGACCGGAGATTTTATCCGGGTTGGTGAACACTTCGGCCGCGTTGCAGAGCGCGGGCTGCTTGACACGGAGATTCAAAGTGAGCACCGGGAATTGATTTCCCTGCCCAACGCGTATTTGATCTCCACCCCCCTTACCGCCGTCAGCTCAACCGGCGCCATTGTTTCTGCCACACTGTCCCTGGGGTATGATATCCATCACGCCCGAATTCAGTCCCTTTTAATCGACGCAGCAGGCCAGACAGGACTGGAAGACCCCTTTGTCCAGATCATCGAACTTGGAAACGATGCCGTGACCTATCGCATCAGCGGATTGCTGACAGATGTAAAAAGCATGTTAACCACACGATCCAACCTCCATCAAAGTATTCTTGACACCCTGCACAATTGCGGAGTTGAAATCGTTTCTCCGGGATTTGTCAATCAGCGAAGGCTTGCAGACGACCTAAAGGTCATCCCCGCCTCCATTATCGAGCCGGACCGGGTGGTGACCACCCGCCCGGAAGAGATTGTCTTTGATAAGGCAGAGCAGGCCGAAATCAAGGAGATGGCAAAGGAAAGCCTGCAAGATGAGATTCAGTCACTTGAGGACCATGCTGCAGAAGTTAAAGGCGATGAAAAACATCGAATCAAGGCATTAAAAAAACAGAAAAGCCGGCAACTCGCAGAACTTGAAATTTCCGAACAGGACGAGGGCAAAGATGACCCCAAAAAATGATTCAGTAAGAAACCCAGCATCATCAACCGATTTGAGGGACTGGTCCCAATGCTGCCTTATTTTCTGTATATGGGATACTTGATTGTGCTGCAACGCCCGCTGCCGAAATGACTATAATAGCCAATTAAAAACCTTACCGGCACAAAGGCTTCGCCACCAAATCATAAAGGTATCCACACACGAATGCTCGGGGTGCCTTCAGCATCATATCAAATTTTAATGATATTAAAATTACAGTGTCATCCAGTTCGATAATTGACACCTTGACTTTATCCCCAATGTCAATCTATAAAATTAATAAAAGATATACAGGACCACATATTAAATTGTTAGAATGAGTCCATAACCTTAATGTGAGTTGCCTTGTGACAAAAGACAACGAAAATGCAATTATGATAGCGGCAAATCGAGAAATGGCCGTTGCTAGTGATGTCCAGGGTTTAATGCTCCAAATTAGACCTGAGTGGCAATCAAAAAATCTTGTTCAAAGAGTGGCAAAATTGCTACCGGTCGATCCAAGTAGTGCATGTCAAAGGCTTTTATTTTGTTGACAGAGCACCTGGAGCATACAAAATGATAACATCCACTGAGGTGGACCGATCTCTTTCCTTTATTCTGGAAGCGGCTCAGATACGCTTTGTCAGGCTGAATATCAGCATGGGATTCTTTGTGGGCCATGTCTACCCCGAATTGGTGGAGGAAGCGATCGGGCAAAAGGAAATACAGGAATGCAGCTATGTGAAAAAATAAAAAAAAGGAGCCGTACCTCAGGTTACTCCTTGTTCGAGCCTGCATACCGGCGTGGCAAATTTTTTATCCGACATGGATCGTAAGTTGATGATAACCCTTATTCTACTTTCCTCGGGCCTGTTAACAAACCGCTACACTTAGACAAAATAGTGGGCTAAATAATGGATGCAACGTGTAAATCTAAGGAGACATACAATGAAAACTTTTACTGCAATCGTTGAAAAATGCTCTGATACCGGCCTCTATGTTGGTTTTGTTCCAGGTTTCCCTGGGGCTCACACTCAAGCCGAGACTCTGGACGAACTAAATAAAAACATGAAAGAGGTGATCGAGATGCTTCTAGAGGACGGCGAACCTGAATTTGAAGGTCAATTCGTTGGCACACAAACCGTAGTGGTGGCTTAATCATGGGATCAGTTCCGGTTCTGAAACCAAAGGAGGTCATGACTATGCTGGAGTGCATCGGCTTTCAAGAGGTTCGACAAAAGGGCTCTCACAAGCAGTTCAGACATTCAGATGGCCGAGGTACAACAATTCCTTTTCATTCTGGTAGAGACATTTCTCCAATTTTGCTTCGCCAAATCGCTAAAGATGTTGGTTTGACGATAGACGAGCTTCTGCGGAATAGATAATCAGCCCCCTTGATATGCTCATCGCTGCCCATGCGCTGAGCAAAAATTTGGTGTTGGTCACAAATAATGAAAAAGAATTTCAAAGAATCCAATCTTTAAAAATCGAAAATTGGGCAGGCAATGGATAAAAGAAACACAGAATCAGGAGACCTCACCATTTGAGTTGAGATTCCCGACCTTTTCAGGAAAACATGTATGTAACGGATAGATATCAATGCAGACTCTCAATAAGACAGCCTGGGGATTAAACCTTTGATCACCACCATACTTATCAAAAGGATAGAGCTTGGCCCCAGACAGTTGACCTTTGGTTTTGACGACCGGATATCAAAAAATATGGATACGATATTTTCGTTTATTGAAAAATCGTATCAATCCGGCGGCCCGGTCCCTCTATCTGTTTTAATATCATCTGAAACCCTGCTGGATGATATTTCAGTGGCGGAAATCCTCCAGACTGTTTTCTGGCTCGCCGAAGAATTAAAGATTCATTTCTTTGCCGGGGACCAGACGTCTTCCCCTCTGAAAACAAAGCAGATGCTGATTGAGAACCCGGACACCCTAATTTTTGTTGTGATCAACAGGCCGGTGGATATGCAGAGCTTTGAGCAGGCCAAAGAAAATTGCATATCATTTTTGCCGCCATTGCCGGAAGAACTTGATCAATATACGTTTTCGCGTCACCTAATCAACACACTGAGAATTTGGCAGGATAGACTGGCATCCTTTTCACCCCGGGCAGAACCGCCTTCTTTCCCCTGGAGCAAAGAAATCAAAAACGGCACACTCCTGCTTGATAAGATTCTTGAAAAACAGGACTCCTATTCAATGATTCTCACCTGTTTAAAATATCAGTCAAAGCTTGTTCATTTGGCAAAAACGATTGACGTATTGACACAGTTTTACACGCAGGATTTGCCGTTCTGGCAGGAATTTATCAACCAGATGCAGGTCTTTGAAACCAATCTGGCAACAATCAAAAACGACAAGCAGATTTTTTCCAAGTACCGGAGACTTTCGAAAATCATCAATTCATCCTGGCCCTATCCACTGCTGAGCGAAGCAAAACGATTACTGCCCGATGTCCACATTTTTCATCAGCAGGTTGAACATGAAAAAATGAAGGCATTCCGTTCCAACGCGCTGGGAAAAACAGATAAAATGATCAAAAAGCTCATCAGCCTGTTTGATACCTTTGAAAGCGATCAGGAATACCGTAATCAATGTCTGCATCAATTAAGGATTCTGCACAAAAGAATTGAAAGAAGCCGCCGCATTCAAGAAATTCACCCCTTGCTCAATGATGCTAAAGATCTGTTTGTAGATGTGATAGAAGAGATGTAGAGAGGGGTCGACCTTATCACCATTGTACGGTTTAACTGTTGGATCAATTGACAACACCTGATAATACTGCTATTATTTCCAACATGAAAGCCACCCAGCTCACCTGCACCCGTATCATCTATGCTGAATCTGCATTTGCAGAGCTGGTATTGTGGCGGCTTCCAAAACCTTTGGATGGGTGCCTGCACGACTTCAAGTACAGGCTTGCATATGTCGTATATGGCGAATGTGTTTTGCGATATGATAATGAGACAGGAAAGGGCGATCATAGGCACTTTAGTGGAAAAGAAAGCGTCTACATGTTCACAACACCGGATCAGTTGGTCGCTGATTTCCAGAAAGATATTGAGAGGTGGAACCATGAAAACCGTAACTCTTGACGTAAGAGATCCTGCCGATTCAATGGCGGATTTTACACAGGCCTGGAAAACAGGGAAATCCCAAAAATCCGCACGCATCTCCTTTGCATCTCCTGAATTGCTTTGGCGGGTATTAACCGAAAAACGCTGGGGACTGCTTAAGCTTCTCTGCGGAGCAGGTCCTGTATCAATTCGTGAAGCAGCACGGCGCGCCGGGCGTGATGTAAAGGCCGTTCACGGCGATGTTACTGCGCTTCTAAATGCCGGAATACTTGTTCACACCGAAGACAGGCGCATCGTTTTTCCATTCGAAGCAGTTAAAGTCGAGTTTCTCTTGCATGCGGCTTAGCCGAAAAGCCCGATACACAGGGATTACGGCAAAAAAAGGCCGCATTGAAGAAATTCACACCTTGCTTAATGACGCAAAAGATCTTTTTGTAGATGTGATAGAGGAAATGTAAAGGGACCAGACCGGCGTTTGATTTAATATTGATTCCCATGGTAAAGTGTCATATTGTACGGTCCGGTTTACAGGGCCGTACCAATAATTAGGTAAAGGGTCTTGATTTTCTGCTGCATCCAACCCTTCTGCGAGGACACGCATTTGCCGGGAATAGGAAAAAAACTGGGGATCATCACAGGTGTTCTTTTGGGCCTGGTATCGATCCTTGTTTTCTGCGGTGTGGTTTACCTGGAAACGACACCGGCGCACGAACGTTTGCATCAGGCAGTCAATACACGTATTGCCGGTGACCTCACCTGGGAAGGGCTGAGTGTCTCGCCCTTTACCGGGAACATTGAAATTACAGCGCTCCAGGTCAGGGGACCGGACAAAAAACCCCTGGCCCGGTTGAAACGGCTGGCCGTCAATATTGCCTGGCTCAGGCTTCTTAAGAAGGAGATCTCGTTCTCTTCAATCCTGATCGAATCACCAGACCTCACACTTGAGATGGACTCTGACGGCAGCCTTAATCTTGTCAAAGCTTTTCAAGGGCCGGATGTCCCTGCCAAAAACCCGGAAAAATCAACCCCACCCCTGCCCTTCAATGTCACAGTCGACAAGTTTGTTATCACAGATGGCTCAGTGAATTATAGCCCGGCCGGGGGAAAAAAATCAATTTCAGTCTCAGGACTGGAACTGTTGATATCAGATGCGGAGCCGGCCAAAAAAAAGGCCACGCTCAACGCCAGTATAAAAAGCGGGTTCATCAACAGCCTCGGGATTTCCACCCCGATAGACTCTTTTAAAACCCAGATGGTTTTTTCCAACGGATCACTTGCATCTCTCTCCCTTGACCTTACCGGCGGCGGCACCAGACTCAAGGCCCAGGGGTCAATTAAGGATGTTTTTAAAACCCCGGTGTTTGACGTGACCATGGATGCACGGATCGCAATGCCGGAAGCATCAAAACTCTTTTTTGATCGAACCATTGTGTCTGGAACGGTTAACATGCATGTTTCGGCCAAGGGAACCCTTGAAAACCTGGATCATCCCACGGCAAACCTTGTCCTTGACCTGACGGCAACCGATTTTAAGGCACCTGTTCTTGATGTTCCCATTGACATTGAAGTCAAAGCTGTTGCCGGGTTTAAGAATCAAAAGCTGGACTTAAACACCTTTACAGCCCTTGCCCAGGGGATGGATATGTCCGGACAGGGCGAGTTTGACACCAGATCCGGACAAGTTGCAGTTACACTTGGGCTCAAAGTGGATGATCTTGGCTCAACACCCGGCCTGGCCCATTTGAAGGGAAAAGGGGACGTCACGCTTTCAGCCCGGATAGACGGACCCTATCTTGCCCCGGAAATCACAGTGGACCTGAGATCAAATAATCTGGGGATACAAGATGCTTTTATGGGAAACCTCGTGTTAAAGGCCTCCCTGGACAGCAACGGCCGGGCCTTTATTGATCTGATGACCTTAGAAAACCAGGGGTCCGGAATCGAGGCAAGCGGGTGGGCAGACCTGTTTGAGAACAATTTAAACCTGAGCAAAACCCTGCCCACGGGTATTCTCTTTTCTTTTACAAACCTTGAACCGTCTAATTTCTCTTCCAGACCCGGTTTAAACGGATCTTTCAGCGGCACCGGCCGGGTGACCGGCAGCCTGATTGACCCTGAATTCCAGATATCCCTCACCCAGGGCTCCCTGTTTTTGGCTGGTTTTTCAAACAAAGTGGACGGCCGTCTCTCGATTAATGGAGTCCTCAAGGGCCGTTTCAAAGGGGGGCCGGACGATTGGCAGGGGAATCTGGACATAGGGGGCAACGCGCTTTTGCTCGGAGGACAGAGAATTGATACGGTTTCCCTTAAGACCGTTATAGCAGGCCAAACCCTCCGGATTCAGGAGTGCGACATCCAGGTAACACCGGAGGCGGTTTTAAAGGGAACGGGCTGGGCCTTGTTTGCCGACAGGCAATTTGATCTTGGCCTGTCCGCTAAAGATTTCCCCTTAAAATCCCTTGATATTTTCAGGAATACCTCCCTTACAGGCGGCCGAATGGTTATGGACCTGTCGTGTGCCGGAACTCTTGAAACGCCTCTTATCACCAGCCAAATCTCTATCCATGACCTGGCAGTCAAAGACAAGTCCATAGATGATATGAATCTGTCCGTTAACATACAAGACGGGATTGCCCGTTTAAAGGGCCGAATGGGAGCCTTGTTTGAAGGTGAGGTCCGGCTTGCCGACAAGCATTTTTCCGCCAGAGCCGACATGGAGGCCTTTGATCTGTCTCCTTATTTCACAGCAGCCGGGCAGAACAGGCTCTCCGGCCGGTTAAACGGTTCCATAACGGCAAACGGCCGCTTGGACGACCTTCATATGATCCGGTTCCAGGCAGATCTTAACACTTCATCCCTGGGGTTTGACCAGGATGAAGTGGTCACTATCCCCAGCCTGACCTTCTCCATGGCAGACGGCAGATTCCGTATCCCGGAATCCGGGATTACGATTCTGGGAAAAGAAAAACTCAAGATAGAAGGAGAGGGAGAACTTAAGGGGGGCATTCATTTTGAAGTCAAGGGGATGATCCCGTTTAAGGCTATTGCACAGGTATCCGACACCATAAACGATCCGTCAGGAGATATTATGGTATCGGCTTCGATGGACGGAACCCTTTCAGAACCAAGTCTCACCGCTGATCTGACACTTGAGCGACTGGGCATGTCCGTCTCCGGCATCGAACAAAAGTTCAGGAACATGAACGGCACCATCAAGATAACCCCTGATACGATCCATGTTCTTCAATTCACCGGAGGACTGGATGACGGCCGGTTTGACCTGGAAGGAACCATCGGGTTAAACAAATTTAAACCTGACACATATGATCTGAATTTTAATGCCCGCCAACTTTTCATCGAGTTCCCGGACCTGATGAACATCCATCTGAACGCAGGCCTGTCCCTTTCAGGAGACAGGGACAGGTCTGACCTTAAAGGAGAGATAGTGGTGCTCGAAGGCCGATATTTCAAAGAGATTGAACTAAATCTGACCGAAGCCGCAAAAAAGCGAAGAGAGTTTCAGCCCATCCGGGAACAAACGGATATCCCCTTTTTAAAAAAAATGTTCCTGGACATTGATATCCGCCACCGGGAACCCTTCTGGGTAGACAACAATCTGGCTCTCCTGAGCATACGTCCTGACCTGAAACTTGCCGGAACCGGGGCTGATCCCCTGATCAACGGCAGGGCCGAAGTTGACTCCGGTACCATTACATTCCAGAAAAAAGAATTTGACATCAAAAAAGGGATCATTGACTTTATCAATCCCTATAAAATAGAGCCACTCATTGATATGGAAGCCACCCTGGATGTCCGGTCATGGACCCTCTATCTGACGGTTTCAGGCACGCCGGACAATCTGGACTTTAATTTTTCATCCATCCCTAAGGAACAGCACGCCGACATTCTCTCGTTGCTGGCCTTTGGAAAAACAACCCGTGAACTTCGACAAACGGGCGGGGACTCAACCTTTTCACCCGATGACATCCTGGCGGAATTTGTCGCAGGAATGCTCCAGGAAGATATCAAAGAGGCCTCAGGAATTGACACCCTTGAAATCAAGCCGGATCATCTTGGCAATAATGGAACCCTGGGTATTAATGTTGTTGTGGGCAAAGAACTTTCCCGGCAGATGACGGTTAAATACGGAGTGGACGTAAGGAACGGTGAGACTGTCCAGCGAATGACCACGGACTATAAACTACTGGAGAATCTTTTAATGAGAGGGTTTCAAGACACAGGAGGTCATTTTGGTGGAGAACTCACATACCGCCTGGAATTCCGGTAGAATGGCATGCAAAGCTTTTCTTGTGGTGATGATTCTGTCTATTTTTTCACACGCAGGACAGGCCGGGATAAAAACCGATACCGGTAATGGTAATTATACCGGGGAGTTCATTTCAAAAATTGATATTCAAATTACCAATGCCCCCGGGGATACAGACCGATACAAATCCATTGCCCGGGATCTGATACCCATTAAAAAGGACGAACCCTTTTCCCCGAAAAAAATCACAGAAACGATCAAAATTCTGTATAACTCACAGCTTTTTAAACGGATAGAGGTTCCCGATCCTCTGTCAACGCCGGACGGCATTGACCTGGTATTCCTGCTGACCCCTTTTGGAAGGATCAAGGACATCCAGGTAAAAGGGGCTTTCCCCATTTTTAAAAAAGAAGTGCTCAATGTGATGAGCATTTACACTGGGGATGCGTTTTCACAAGAAGTCCTTGAAAAGCAAAAATCCAGGATTCAAGCCCTGTTTAACAAACAAGGTTATCCTGATCCAAAAATCAGCGTGTCCGCTCAAACGGACGAGCAGGACGGAAACTACACCATCCTGGTTCATATTGAAAAGGGAAATTTTTATCGAATCAAAACCGTAGATATCAAGGGCAACAAATATTTCTCCGAATATCGATTGAAATTGAGAACAAAGGTCTGGAAATCCTCCCTTTTTTTCGGCAGTGCTGCACGGTTCATAGAAAAAGACCTCAAGGATGATGTGAAAAATCTTGTCCGATTTTATCGCCAGAACGGGTTTCCAGATGTACAAGTGACAGAAAAAATTCAGAAAAATGAATCGAAAAAAACTCTGGATATCGTTTTTTTAATAGAGGAAGGTCCCTTATATCAGATTAAGTTTAAAGGAAACAGGCAATTCTGGGATTATACCCTTAAACGAGAGATGGGGCTTTCCAAAGCCGGGACCAAAGGGAGTATCGCCTTGAACAGAGGGGTCCGCAATATTCGGGAAAAATATACCCGGGCCGGATATATGGATGCAAAGATACAGATGACACCCGGCACGGGCAAAGAGGAACGAGAAGCCACAAGAGACATCTTCCTGCGCATTGATGAGGGACACCGCTATATTGTGTCGAAAATTTTGATAACTGGAAATCACGGCATAGATGAAAAAAGGATCAGAAAGCAGATCCTCACCAGGCCTTCCGGGTTTTTACCAGGGGGAGACTATGCACTAAAAACCCTGGAAGAGGATGTCAATGCCGTCCGTGCACTATACTTGAGCCAGGGGTATACCCGGGCCCGGGTTGAAACGAGGGTGCAGATCAAAGATCCGGACTCCACAAAAAACAATAAACGAATAAAATTTCTGGAAATAGAGATTGTTGTGGATGAGGGGGTGAGATCACAAGTTGGAGGGGTTGATTTCCCGGGACTGTCCGTGCTTAAGCCCCAAGAGGCAATGGGGATCATCACCCTTGCCCCGGGCAGTGTATATCAGGAGGATCTGGTTAAACAAGATGAGACTGCCTTGAAAAAGCAGATTTCCGAGAAGGGGTATCCCCATGTTCAGGTAAAGGGACGTGTTGTTTTTAGTGAAGACCGCTCCCGGATTGATCTTTCCTATGAGGTGAATGAAGGCCCCTTTGTCAGCCTGGGCCGAATTTTTTATACCGGCAATTTCAGGACCAGAAGCCGTACCCTTGATGATGAGATGCAGGTGTTGGAAGGAGAACCGCTTTCCCTGACCGGTCTGCTGGAGAGCCGGCGAAACATGATGAATATGGATGCACTGGATTCCGTAAGGTACCGGACCCTTGGCCTGACGGAAAAATCCGGACGAGTGGATCTCATCGTTGAGGTGGAAGAGAAAAAACCTTATTTTTTTGAGATCGGCGCCGGCTATGACACGGAACGGCATTTCTACGGGAATACCACCCTGGGCGATCATAATTTTCTGGGGAAAAATTTGAATTTTGAAACCAATCTTGAACTGAGTCTCATTGGTTTTAAAGGCGATGTATCACTGACCGATCCGCGATTTCTTTCCACCCGTATCTCTTCCGTCACAAAGCTTGCCGGTGAAAAACGGGAAGAGTTTAACAAAGACTTTGGTATTAAAACCGTCAGCCTTTCCCAGAATTTCTTCCGGCCCATCCCCCAAAGAAATCTGACCCTTGATCTGGGATTTACATATGAATTTCGCGAACAGTATGTAACAGGATCAGCAGATTTAAGCCCGGAGGAGATTGACGGGTATGATCCCAGAAATATCTTTGTGACAAGCCCCTCTCTCATATACCGGACAACGGATTCCTTTGTCCGTCCCCGGAAAGGGATTTTTTCAGCCCTGTCTGCCGACATTTCAAAGGGGGTCGACGATGCCCTGGATGATGTGATCAAACTCCGGCTTGATACCCGCTGCTATTTCACCCTGTTTGATCCGCTGACACTTGCGGTTCGAGCCCGGTACGGAATCGTTCATCCCTATGGCGGCAACAAAGATGTTCCCGAGGACCAGCTTTTTTTCCTTGGCGGGACCTCCACTGTCCGGGGGTTTGATGAAAACATGCTGATGTTTGATGAAGCAGGAGATGCAATCGGCGGACGGCAGTCAATTCTCGGCAGTTTTGAGGCCCGGTATGACCTGGGAATGAATTTTGAGATCACGGCATTTTATGATATCGGGCAACTGAAAGAAACAATCAGAAGTGCCGGTTCCGAAGCGTTCCGCTCTTCCGTGGGTCTGGGGCTTCGGTACATCACCCCCATCGGCCCCATCGGACTGCTCTACGGCTGGAAATTGGACCCTCTGCCGGGCGAAAGCAGCGGGAATTTCCACTTTTCCATGGGATATACATTTTAAAAAACTTAACTCACAAATTTTATAACGTAGCGGAATAGCGTGCCTTTTAATCAATCTACAGCGTTGCATTTAAGGCCAGGTAGGCCTGCCATTAAGCCTTTAATGTGTAGAAATCTGGATTTGATCTGACAATTGGTACCAGGGATTCAAATTGATGTATACATTAGCTTAATCCCTGGAACCGGGATGGGTAATAAAATCATATTATAATCGTGAATTTCAAAATCCAGTGACCAGACACAAGATGTTGTGTCTTCCTGAATATATAAAAAGAGACGATTGCAAGTTAAAATAGTCGCTGCCCTGCAGATCAAGAACCCTGTGTATTTCTTTTTCCAGTAGTGCCTTTTTTATTGAGTCTGCTCCTGATTATAAATAACATGATTGTTGACCTTGGCATTACTCATTTCCCTTGTCGCAATCATCGGAATACATAACTATTGAAAACCCAGATTGATTTAAGGGTATTTGAACTGGGGACATCCTGGTTAAGTAAGTATAAAATTAAATAAAAATCTTTGCGAACCACTTCAAATGATGGTATGAATTTTTTTGTTGATATTCTAAATAATTACCCTCAGATGGATATCTTCAATTTTCGGCTGTTATCCAGTTAGATAAGTGAACTTGAATGATATCCAGATCAACACATGCAATTGTTCTGAATGGAGGTAATATGATATATTTCAGGTACGCTATATTTGTATTTATGTTGATATTACAGCCAGGCAATCTTTATGCTAAGATATACAAATGGGTTGATCAAGATGGTAATGTTAAATACTCAAATGTGGCACCACCTTCTTCAGCACAAGAGGTAGAAACAACAAAAGAAATTAGTGAGCCTCAGGTGGATGGCGCTGTCAGAATAACAGATGAACAAATAGAAAATGCAAAAAGAAATCTCGACAGTGCGCGAACCTTTCCTATCCACCTTTCAGGTAATATTGTTGACAGTAATAGCCGACCTGTTTCAAATGTAAAAATGATAGTTAAGGAAGTACGTAGTATCCGGGGAACATTTGAGGAAAATCACACAGAACGAGAAAAAAAGATTGATGGTGCGTTCGAGGTTCAATGCCAGGATTGCTCAAATGTTAGCCTTTATTTTCTGGCTGACGGTTTTTATCCTAAGTCAGTCAATTTTCAATTAACTGACGAGGAGATGAATACCTTTATATATGGAAAAGAAGATGATGGATTCAGTTTTGTCCGACAAGGATTGATTATTAAGCTTGAGAGAAATTCCAATCCAGTGATTTTAGGCCGTGTTAACGCAGTTCTTGATCTTAACAGAGAGGGTTTTTCTAGAGTTCTTACATTTGAAGCTGGTAAACCGCATATCTCAAGCAAACAGGAAGTTATAAAAAAAAGAGAGTTAAGTGGTAGCAACGTGCCATCGATGATATCTCTTGAAGCGCCAGTCACAATGATAGATGAGATAGTGAGAATTCTTCAGAATTATCCACCTGATTCCACATTACCAACAAACATTTACATAGACTTTTCTGGTCCACAGACCGGTGTCTTTCCAGTGGAAACATCAGAACCTGATTGGCCAAAAAAGGCCTACAGAGAATTGAAAGAAGCTCCGGAAGAAGGATACTCCAATCGCCTTTCCATCAATTTTGATCCTAAATATAACAAAAAACAATATTTTTATTGTCAGTTTGGAAATTTTTTTGGCAAAGGGCAAATTTCTTCTCTCGGGTCAGGTTATGATCGTAATTCTGATAGAACACTTGCAGTTCATATCGAAATTTATTTTAACCGTGACGGAAACAGAAATTTGGATTCACTTGACCATTAGATAAGACATGGGTGTAAGACCTACACAGTTGACAGATTTTCCTTTTTAACAAGAAATCACAGCAATGCTTTTTACAAAGACTTCGCTTTTGAAGGCAGCGTTAAAACAACAATCAAAAAAATATAAGATCAAATCAGAATGGAAGTAAAAGAATCATATTCACTACTGGAAAAGTCAGTCAATGCCCTTGCAGACATCCCGAATGAACTCATAGATAAGCTTTTCAGTATCTGCAGGCCTGTTTGTTTGAAAAAGGGGCAGCAGTTTGTTGCTGCAGGAGACATCCCAACACATATGGGTTTCAACCTCAACGGAATTTTCCGTTTATATTATATTGATAATCAGGGTAATGATTTGACTAAAGGGTTCAGTACAGCTGGTAAATTCGTTGTCTCTTACAGCGCGCTTGTCCAGAATCGGCCATCCTATTTTTTTATCGAAGCCATTGTAGATTCAGATATCCTTCAGTTTTCCTACAGTCGATGGATGGAACTTGTCAATGAGGATATCCGCTGGTATCCACTTCTTTTCAAATTAGTTCAAACGGTTTATATCATGAAAGAAATGCGTGAAAAATCCTTTCTCTTAGATGATGCCACAACCCGATATTTAAATTTTCAAAAAGAATACCCAGACCTGGAAAAGAAAATTAAACTGTACCATATTGCTTCATTTATAGGGATTACCCCTGGTGCTTTGAGCAGAATTAGAAAAAATTTAAAAAATTAACCTATGTGAAGGTAATTCAATCTCCGAGACTGTATAAAATACAGGCAAGGAACTAACAGTTCAAAAAACGAAAACAAAGGAGATTGAAAAATGAGACAAAAATCACAAAGAACCGTTCTGATTACAGGCGGTAGTTCAGGCATTGGGTTTGAAATGGCAAGTCAACTGAATGAACAAAAAGATCGTGTGATCATCTGCGGGCGGTCCCAAGCAAAGCTTGAGGAGGCTCAAAAAAGGGTTACAGGCCTTCAGATATTTCAATGTGACGTAACTATCAAAGAAGATAGGGAAGCATTGTTCCAATTTGTATCTGAAAAATTCAACACCATTGATATGCTTGTCAACAATGCCGGAATGGCTGAACGATATCTCTTTGATAAAGTAAAAAATCTTGAAGAAAAATTGAACCGAGAGTGGCAGGTTAACTATTTTGCACCGGTGTTGCTTACAAAACAATTTCTGCCCCTGCTCATTAAAAATAAAGGAAGCATTGTCAATGTTACCTCTGGGCTGGTTCATGCTCCCTTGTCTATTGAACCAAATTACTGTGCTACAAAAGCAGCACTCCACTCCATGACTCAGAGTATGCGGGTCCAGTTGTCAAAACTGGGGGTGAAGGTCCAAGAAATTTTTTACCCTGCTGTTGATACGCCTTTTCAGGGCGGGCATGCCCCAAAATTCGCCATTGAACCGGATGAGGCAGCATTGATCGCCATAAAGGGATTGAATCGTGGTAAAAATGAAATACATGTCAAAATGGCGCGGGCCCTGTGGCTGATCAGTCGGTTAATGCCAGAAAAAGCGGTCAGGCTGATCAACCGGGTGGTTCCAGACAATATTGAAGAAATCCTGGTTGGAGATTAGACATGAAACCTATCAATACAAAGCAAAAACGGTGGATTATTCTTTTTTTATTTATGCTGCTCCAGGGCTGCGCCATTTACAAGGGACCTGTTTCAGAACATTTTGATGGCTCCCGTTTTTTTAATCCTGAACCGGGCAATACCTTTACTGATCATATAAAGTGGCTGTGGGAAATGAAAACCGTGGAATGGCCCAAATGGATCGAGAACCCTATCCAAAAAACTCCTACAGCACTTGTCAGCGACGGGCAGTTGCATGTGACATTTATCAATCATGCAACAATGCTAATTCAAATGGATGGGATGAACATTTTGACCGATCCCATCTGGTCAGACACGGCAGGCCCTTTATCATGGATAGGTGCCAAAAGAGTCAGAGCACCAGATGTAAAATTATCTGATCTGCCGGATATCCATATCGTCCTGATCAGTCACGACCACTATGATCATCTGGATCGATCGACCTTGAAACGAATTCTTGAAAAGCATAAACCGGTAATTCTCTGCGGTCTGGGAGTTGAAAAACGACTGGATGATATCAAAGGGACAAACATAGTTTCCATGGACTGGTTCCAGGAGTATACCCATGCCAACGGAAGAAAAATAAGATTTGTTCCGGCACGACACAATTCGGGCAGAACGTTTTTTGATATTGACAAAACATTGTGGGGTGGATTTGTTGTTGAAAGTCCTTCAGGACATGTGCTTTTCATGGGGGATACGGCATTTGGCAGCCATCTTGCTACTTTCAATGAACATCCAGAGCAACTGCTTGATGCCCATGAAAGGGATCTGAAAATTGCCTTGAAAGGAAAGTGGTCAAAGCTAACTGTTTCAAGCATAAATTTGCTCTATATTTTAAATACAGTGCCTGTTTGAAATCTTCACGAACTTGGGTTTGATCCTTGAATCAACAAGAAAAATGAACCGGGTGATACCGGTTATTTTCAAAGATTATGTGAAATGGAATTCCGGGGACGAATTCCGGCGAATTCCGGGGAATTCCGGGGACAGCATACCTATTTCCAACCGAATTCCGGGGACAGCATACCTATTTCCAACAATCAACATGCACCGGATTTCACCGGTGATGTTGTTGTTAAGCCTGGAGGCAGACGACCCATTTTAAATGTTGAAGACGGTCATCAAAGTATTTTTTTTGGCGGCTTGGAAGCCGCTTAACCTAAAGTTTGAGAGCGGTCGAGTACCAATCCCGCTTCCAACATCGTTCCCGTACGGTAATATTTTTCAAGAATATCTATTTTAACCAATAAATATTACCGTAAGGGAATATTTTGTTTGTCATTCATAAAAAAACACTATATATTACCGATCGGGGTTAAATTTTAACAAGCTGGGAATTATGGACACAAAAACAATTGGTGAACTTGTCAAAAAATCACGGAAGGATCAGGGCTTAACTCAGGCGGAAGCGGCTGGATATCTAAATGTTGGCACACGTTTCCTGTCAGATCTTGAAAACGGGAAACCGACTGTCCAGTTGGAAAAAGCCTTGCACGTATTGAAAGGTCTTGGATTAAAAGTAATTGCCGTTCCAAAGTCAAACCACAAACTAATCCGATATATTGAGGAGCACATGAGTGAAGAGTAAGCTCAACGTTTTTGTTAATCAGCTTAAAGCCGGTGAGTTATGGTTGGATCACCAGCGCAGGTTTTGTTTCCAGTATGATAAAAACTGGATCAATTCAAAGGATAGCTATCGCTTGTCTGTTTCCCTGCCTTTGAGAGAAACCGCATATTTAAATGATGATTCGTATTCTTATTTTACCAATTTGCTGCCCGAAGGAAAAATCTTGGGTGTCCTTTCCAGAAGACTTCAGATTCCCGTCAGCAATCAGTTTGAATTATTAAGGGCTATTGGTGGAGATTGTGCTGGTGCTGTGTCTTTATTTGAAGATGGTGTCTTGCCGCAAAAACCCGAAATGTATTCTTACGACACTCTTACTGACGATCGTTTATTAAAAATAATAAACGAACTGCCTGAGAATCCGTTTATGGCAGATGAAGCCGGTATCAGACTTTCTCTTGCAGGTGCCCAGGAAAAACTTCCTGTTTCACTTAAAAACAATAAAATTCGGATTTCAATGAACGGTGCACCCTCTTCCCATATTTTAAAAACCCCGATAAAAGATCTCCATGGAACGGTTAAGAACGAGACTTTCTGCATGATGCTGGCCAAAAGAATGGGGCTGACCGTACCTGATGTTAAAATTTTGAACATTAATGAAATACCTCTATACTTAATTGACCGATACGACAGAAAGATAGAAAACGGGCAGATCATCAGACTGATACAAGAAGACTTTTGCCAGGCATTAAATGTAAATGCCCAGTTAAAATATTACCCAACACTCGATATGTGTTTCTCACTCATCAGAAATGAAAGTGCTTTTCAAGTCAAAGATACTAAACGGTTTTTACAGCTTATAATTTTTAACGGCTTAATCGGCAATTCCGATGCTCACGCAAAGAATATTTCATTCCTCCACGGAGAAAACGGAACCATCCTGGCACCTTTTTATGATTTATTGTCCACATATGTGTATCCCTATGCAAAAAAAATGGCTATGAAAATAGGTAGAGGGAGACATTTCCAGTTTCTTGAACCCAAACATTTTGAACGATTTTCCAAAGATACTTCAATAAAATACAAAGTTGTCAAAGAAACCATGGTGACGATGGCTGATAGAATTGTAGGCGAGGCAGACAAGACAACCGAAGAGTTTTTTGACTTATATGGAGAAACTCCTGTCCTATACGAAATTAATGATGTGATTAAAAATTCTTCGGCAGAAAAGTTAAAGGCCTTTTCTTAAAAGCAACATAGAACTTTCAACGAAAAAAAAGAACCGGATTTCACCGGTTATTTTGGTGTTAGCCTATTTATTATAGAGTGAAGAAAATATATGAAAATCATATGAAATTCCTGAATCCGATAGAGAAACAAAGTAGGTCTTTGAAATTATTCATCGGTTTTACCCTGATTGGGTTTGTCGGTGTTTTTGAATTTCTTATTGGATATGAAGTTGAGTTTTCTCTATTTTTTGTTCTGCCAGTGGCATTCATTTCATGGTTAGTAAATCGCCCTTTTGGTTTTTTGGCATCCTTTGCTAGCGCTGGTGTTTGGCTTTGGGCAGATATCGCTTCAGGACACCAATACCTTCAAGTATTCACACCTTTTTGGAATACACTTATCAGGTTATTGTTTTTTATTATAATTACTTTACTCCTGTCGTCTTTAAAAGCAGCTTTGGAACGAGAGATGAAATTAGCTCGAATAGATAACATAACAGGAGCAATCAATTCTCGATTTTTTCATGAACTTGCGCAAAGAGAAATGGATCGATTGGAAAGATATGGACATTTCTTTACACTTGCATACATTGATCTCGATAATTTTAAGGCCGTAAACGATAAGTTTGGGCATGTTATAGGTGATCAAGCTCTCAGGCTCACCGTCAAATCCATTCAGGATAATAGCCGAAAAACAGATGTAGTCGCAAGGCTTGGGGGTGATGAGTTTGCTGTATTGTTGCCTGAAACCAATCAGGAAGTTGCTCATGCTGTTGTCTCTAAATTTCAAGCAGTTCTTTTGAATGAAATGGCACAAAATCAATGGCCAATTACTTTTAGCATAGGTGTGATGACATGCCAAACTGCGCCTCCCACAGTTGATTCGTTGGTTCACATGACAGATGAGCTTATGTACACGATAAAGTCCGGTCGCAAAAATGGTATTAATTATTCAACATACGGCTAATAAAAACTTCCAGATTGACCTGCCTCTGAAGATCAGTTACAGAGTAATAGTTTTAGGCGGATACGCTCAAAAAGATAAAAAGACATAATCAAAACTCTCAAATTGACTTTCATCAATCAGAAACTCATTAAAAAAATAGAAGGAAAAATAACAAACACATATTGGCTAACAAGCGAATGGAGATGGATTTTACCCGCCGCTCCTTCGTCACTCTGGGTAAAACCACTCATACCAGTGTTCAGATAAAGGAGGGATACTGATGAAAGAAAAAACCAGGAAAAACATTGATACTGCATTTATCGGTGAAGCCAAAGCTTATTTCCGACTGCTTGCCTTTGCCGAAAAAGCTGAAGAAGAAGAGCTGCCACAGGTTGCTATGCTGTTTCGAGCAATTGCCGATGCGGAACGCATTCATGCCACCCGTCAGTTGGGATTGATTAAAGACCTCATCGTCAAAGATACGGATACCAACCTGGAAAAATCCTTCCAGAGCGAAAAAACCGTCAGTGAAAATGTTTACCCGGACTTTATCAAGGACGCCGAAGATGAAGGCGAAACCGCAGCAGCAAAAGTTTTCAGTTTTGCCCGGGACGCGGAAAGCTATCATGCTAAGCTGTATGAACGGGCCATGATGGATGTTATTAAGGACAAGGTTAACGCTTACCATGTTTGTCAGGTCTGCGGTTATGTGACCCACAAAAAAGCTCCCAAAGAATGTCCGGTCTGTGGCGCACCCAGGGAAAAGTTTAAAACCATTGAATAAATTTTTGAGTTTATATAAAATACTTGAAATGCAATTGGTTCACTTGGCTCCATCGCCGGACATTTCCTTCCAAAAATGTCATCATTGTTATAAAGCAATGCTATGGATTCTATAACACAAGCTTCACTGGGAGCTGCGGTAGCCTATGCCAGTTGGCATCGTCAATTGGGTAAACCGGCTTTGCTTTGGGGGGCAGCGATAGGAACCATTCCAGATCTGGATGTCCTTTTGTATCCCTTCCTGGATGATATCCAAAGGCTTTACTGGCACCGCGGCGAGTCACATTCTTTAGCCTTTACAATTATTGGCAGTTTTTTAATAAGTTGGCTGCTCTGGAAAAGAAGGTGGAAGAACAAGATAACCTTTTATCGTGTCATTACAGGGGTATTTCTCGTCATTGCCACACATATCACAATTGACTACTTTAACGTCTATGGAACTCAATTGCTGGAGCCTTTCTCACGATACGGATTCGCACATGGCAATATGTTCATCATCGACCCTTTGTATACATTACCTCTGCTTGCGGGAATATTTTTAGCAGGAATCGACACTGGAAAATTCGGCTGGAAGGGGAATACTGTTGGTCTGATCATAAGCAGTCTGTATGCGCTTTTTTCAATAGTATCCCACACATACGCTGATTACACCTTCAAACAACAACTTGAAGAAAATAAGGTTGAGGTGTTCGATTCAATTACAGGTGCTAGCCCCATGAATACACTGCTGTGGAGACATATTGCAAGAACCGATGAGGGAATCCTGATCGGCTATTTTTCCATTATCGGAAACCATCCTTGTGAAGGGATTACTTTCGATCTTGTTAAAAGGAATGACTCTCTACTCGCGCCATTTAAAGACCAACGCAATGTTAAAGCTGTTAAATGGTTTTCAAAGGGATTTTGGGTGGCCCAAATGCAAAACGATGTTGTTACACTCTCTGATCTTAGATTTGGAGAATTTCGCTCAAAAATAAACGCCCCATCAGACGAATGGCAGTATATTTTCTCCTGGAAAGTCAGCGAGGCCCCGGATATCCTCACACGCAATTCACCCTCAATAAGGGATAGCAAAGCTGCTGTCACAGTCCTCTGGAAGCGCTTGATTGGCGCCTGTCTACCCTATTTATAGGGTTCAAGTGTCATAAAATAAAGATAGAGGCTATTCTGTTGACTTTCGGACTACACAAAAATGTCAATATATATTTTATCAATCGTAACTTTTTTAGCCAACGTAATGGACGTAATGGGATCGGGCCACACCAAATAATTGAAATTATAAAAAATATCATCTATGGTATAGACTCAATTCTAAAAACAGCGGGCTAACCACCGGCTGGTGTCGGACGCCGGGAGCAACGCATTTATTTGAAAGAAACATATTTACGCCGGCGCCGCACAGCCGGAACGTTATGGGGAAGAATTTTTCTTTAAATTTGTAAACATGAGTTAAGAATATGATTAAACCTAATTGGGAAATTTTTAGAGCAAAATTCAGTGAAAACCCGCAACATAATTTTGAGTGGTTTTGCTATTTACTTTTTTGTAAAGAGTTTAACAAACCATATGGTATTTTCCGGTATAAAAATCAATCAGCAATTGAGACAAATCCTATTGAAGTTGGTGACGAAGAAATAGGCTGGCAGGCAAAGTTTTATGAAGCATCACTTTCCAACCATAAAGAGGATTTCCTGAGTACCATCGAAAAATCAAAAATCAAAAAATCAAAAAATCAAAAAGGGATTATCCCAAAACCACAAAGCTTCTTTTATATACAAACCAAGACCAAGAATGGGGACAAAATAAAGGGCAAATCACTATGAAATTCTGGCAGGAAAATGTGGACAGGATTTTGGAATTCAATGAACACCCCCCGATCAAGGAAATATTTATTCGGCATAGCAATTATCACCCACTTTATCCTGCTCATACGCCACATCTTCTTGCGGGCATTTCCGCATAAGAAGGCATCCCTGCGAAATATTCCGAGTTTGAGCAGGTTGCGGACTCTGGTTCTGGGATTTCTTTCCTCCTGACCGGGGATGGCTTGTAACTGCTGTTTAACAGGTCTTCCCTGACGTTAAGGCATCAAGTGGAAATAACATATACACCTTGCTTGTCTTTTTGCTCGTTTTCTTTGTTGGGGTAAGATTTACATAGCTCGTTATGCGCACCTTACCCCGCCTTGAAAACAAACAAAAATCCTGCGCAATTCATACAACTTATTTCCACTTGTTGCCTTAGAATCGCCTTTTTTTAAACTTTCCTTTTGCTTAATTTGGTTTACTTGGATACAATTTGCCATCTTTTTACTTTGTCCGGCCCTGCCGACAAAAATTTTTATTAAACTATATTTAGGCTCCGGAGGAAAAACCATGAACATGAACATTGATAAAATCATTGAAGCCCTGACCTACTGGGTTGCCACCTATTCTGTAAAAATAATCGTGGCCCTTCTTATTTTCCTGATCGGGAAATGGCTGGCCGGTAAAATTTCAAAACTGATTTCCAAACTGCTTGAAAAAAACAAGGTGGATATCACCCTGCTCTCATTCCTTGAAAACATTATTTACTATACCCTGATCATCATCGTCATCATAGCTGCCCTGGGTCAACTGGGGATCAACACCACCTCGTTCTTGACCATTGTGGGGGCCGCAGGTCTTGCCATCGGCCTTGCCCTGAAAGATTCTCTGTCCAATTTCGCCTCGGGTGTCATGCTGATCCTGTTCCGCCCCTTCTGTGTGGGAGATTTCGTGACTGCCGGCGGGGTGTCCGGGAGTGTGGTGGGCATTTCCCTGTTCAACACCACCCTGAACACGCCGGATAACCAGCGGATCATTGTTCCCAACGCCGGCATCACCGGCAACGTGATCACCAATGTTACAGCCAATGACACCCGCAGGGTGGATCTGGTGATCGGTATCGGGTATGACGATGATATCAAAAAAGCAAAAGAGGTTCTCAATCAAATTGTCCGGGAAGAAACAAGGGTAATGGACACACCCAGCCCCCTCATTGCCGTATCCGAGCTTGCCGACTCCAGTGTCAATTTCGTGGTCCGGTCCTGGGTGAAAACTTCCGACTACTGGGGGGTCTATTTTGATCTCACTGAAAAAATCAAACTCACATTTGACGAACAGGGCATCAGCATTCCCTATCCCCAGCAGGATGTCCACATTCATACCCAAGAGGAACCGACCGGCAAATAATGCCGAAAAACAGCCGTGGCCGGTCAGAAAATTCTTCCTGACCGGTCCTCAAAAAATCATGCAGGAAATAAATGGGTTAACCAGGTTCTTTCATGGAAAGATTTAAAGAATAAAACACAAAGGACAAAACAACGTGCTCTCCAAGGATACGATTTCCAGTTTGATGGAATTGGAATATGGTTTTTCCGGCGACATCACCCGGCTGGCCGGTGAAAATGAAAATTACCTGATCAAACGGCCGGACAAGCCCTGTTTTGTCCTGAAGCTGGCAGATGACCACACCACTGCCGGAATGATGGAAATAGAACACCTTGCCGTGGAACGTCTCATCAATGCAGGACTGGATGTTCTCCTTCCCCGGGTCATTCTGACACGGACCGGGTCTGTCCAGGCCTGCTTGACCACCCCGAACCGCCAGAATATCAGGGGGCGGGTGCTTGAATTTGTCCCGGGAACCCCCTGGTGTGAATCTCTGCCGACCAAGGATGGACAATTGGAAGACCTGGGACGGGTGATTGCCGAAATGGACAAGGCCATGGCCTTTGTTGTCCACCCGGAGTCCCGCAGGACCCATGCCTGGGATCTGGCCCGGGTAGACCAACACCGGCCCAAAATCAGTCTCATTGATTGCCCGGAAAAACGTCAGATCCTGGAATGGGTGTTCCACCTCTATGGGGCCATTGCCCAACCCCTGCTGGACTCGCTGCCAAGGGCCCTGATCCACGGGGATATCAATGATGACAACATCCTGGTGGACCAGGGCCGGGTCGCCGGGGTCCTGGATTTCGGTGACTGCCTTGAAAATCCCGTCATCTGTGACCTGGCCATTGCCCTGGCCTATCACACCCTGGATGCGAATGACCCCCTTGAAGCAGGTGCCCGAATTATCGGTAGCTATCACAAGGTTCTCCCCCTGTCCCTGGATGAAATACAGGTGATTTTCCCCCTCATGTGTGCCCGGCTGGCCGTCTCGGTCATCATATCGGCCGAGAGAAAAAAAATCGACCCAAACAGGGAGGGCTGGTTTGTCTCGGAAGAGCGGGCCTGGAAAAGGCTTGAGGCCTTTTCCACCATCGGACCGGCCCAGGCCGCCATTATCCTGGCCGGCCAGACAGACCTTGAACCCTTCAGGGACCGGGGGGGTTCGGCCGGGGAACTCTTAAAAACCCGGCAAAGATGCATTGCACCGTCCATATCCCCCTCCTATGAGACCCCGTTGAAACTGGTGAGGGGCCGGGGGCAATACCTGTATGACTACAACGGCCGACCGTTTCTCGATCTCTACAACAATGTCTGCCATGTGGGGCACTGCCATCCCAAGGTGGTCCAGGCCGGACAGAAGCAGATGGCAAGGCTCAACACCAACACCCGCTACCTGTATGACGGTCTCACTGAGTATGCCGGACGTCTATGCGACACACTGCCCAAGGAGCTGGACACCTGTTTCTTTGTCAACTCAGGCAGTGAAGCCAATGAACTGGCACTTCGCATCGCACGAACCGTTACCGGGCAAAGGGACATCCTGGTGGTGAACAATGCCTACCACGGACACACCTCCACCATGATTGATATCAGTCCCTATAAATTCATGGGACGAGGGGGCAGGGGCAAACCCGAACCCTGGGTTCATGTGGTGCCGGTGGCCGACGGTTTCCGGGGTCAATTCAAGGGACAGGGAGCGGATACGGGAAAGGCCTATGGAGACCAGGTGGGAGAGCTCCTTGCCGGCCTCCAAAAGCCGGTTGCAGGATTCATCACAGAATCCCTGCTCTCCTGCGGGGGCCAGGTGATTCCGCCAAAAGGATATCTTGAGACCGCCTTCAGCCATGTGAGACAGGCCGGAGGACTCTGCATTGCAGATGAAGTCCAGGTGGGTTTCGGCAGGGTCGGCTCCCATTTCTGGGCCTTTGAACTCCAGGATGTGGTGCCGGATATCGTGGTCATGGGCAAACCCATTGGAAACGGCCACCCCATGGCTGCGGTGGTGACCAGAAAAGAGATCGCCCAAAATTTTGCCAACGGCATGGAATTTTTTGCAACCTTTGGCGGGAACCCGGTGTCATGCGCCATCGGGCTTTCGGTACTGGATGTTGTCCGGGACGAAGGTCTTCAGGAACATGCCCGGCAGATCGGCGCCCGCATGCTCAAGGGTCTGAACGTGCTCAAGGACAAACATGAGATCATCGGCGATATCAGGGGTATCGGCCTTTTTATCGGCATCGAGCTGGTAAAGAACCGGGACACCCTGGACCCGGCCACCCGAAAGGCGTCTGAAATGGTCAACCGCATGAAAAACAGGGGAATATTGCTGGGAACGGACGGCCCCTTCAACAATGTGATCAAAATCAAACCCCCCATGGTGATCACCCGGGAGGATGTTGACATGTTTGTCCGGGTGTTTGATGATGCACTGTCAAACATGGACGCTGCCGGATAAACTTATGATTTTCCTGTCCTTAACCGGCAAAATACGATACTAAAAAAACTCAGACAAACTATTTTCTTTAAAGGAGACACAATATATGGCCCCAAAAGCATTTCAGGATTATTATTCAGAAGATTTCAGTCATTGTTACGGTTGCGGCAGCCTGAACGAGCACGGGTTGCAGATCAAAAGTTATTGGGATGGCGAAGAAAGTGTGGCAAGATTTCTTCCCAGCGAGCACCACATCGCCATTCCCGGATTTGTATACGGCGGTTTGATCGCCTCACTCGTCGACTGCCATTGCGTGGGCACGGCTGCGGCAGCCACCTATAGAAAACAGGGCCGGGAAATGGATACCCAGCCGGCCTTAAGATTTGTTACCGGTTCCCTGACCGTCAATTACCTGGCGCCCACACCTCTGGGAACGGAGCTTGAAATCCGGGGAAAAGTGATTGAGGTAAAAGAAAAAAAAGTGACGGTGGAGGCAAGGGTGCTGGCGGAGGGTAAGGTCTGTGCCACGGGAAAGGTGGTGGCGGTGAGATTACCCGAAACCATGATGGCCAAATAAACAACGACCAGATAAACAAGAGTCAGACAAACAAGAATATTCAGGAGTTTTCATAATGGAAAATCAAAAAAAAGTATTGTTTGCATTCCGGGGTGATCCCCTGTGCTTTGTCCATGTTCTTCTCAACGGCATTGACCTGCATGAACGGGGCATGGAGGGATTGATCGTCCTGGAGGGCGAGGCGGTAACCCTTGTACCCAAGATGGCCGAACCCGGTCACTTTCTTTCAAGCCTTTACCAGAAAGCAAAAAAACTGGGGATCCTCCACGGTGCCTGCAAGGCCTGCTCCATCAAACTCAAAGTTGAACAGGAGATTGAAAGCCAGGGTATCCCGTTCCTGGGTGACATGTCCGGCCATCCTTCCATGGGAAGTTTCATGGAAAAAGGCTTTCAGGTCATCACCTTCTGATGGAACCCTACCGGCCGGTCAAGGGTCTTCCCAGACTGTAAATTTGACTACAGTCTTCATAGGGCAATGCATTTTCAAGGCTCTTGACCTGCTCAAGCCGGTCCCTGATCTCTTCGGCCGTGATCTTTCTTTGGGTATCACCGATACAGACACCTTTGCCGGACACCATTGCCGATCTGGCGAACCATCCGGCACTCATGGTGAAGATCATTCCCGAGTCCCGGTTTTGTTCTGAACACAGCCAGGTCACCAGGGGGGTATTAAACTCCGGTTTGATCCGCCGGGCCACCTCATCCGGGAAAACACCCCGGGTCATGCCGGTATCGGCATTGGGGGCAACGGTATTGATCTTGATATTGTACCGTGAGGTTTCAAGTTTCAGGGTGTTCATGATGCCGATCACCCCCATTTTGGCAGCCCCGTAGTTGGACTGGCCGAAATTGCCGTACATGCCCGAGGAAGATGCGGTAAAGACAATTCTGCCGTATGCGTTTTCCTTCATGATTTTTACGGCCGGCTGGGTCACGCAGAAGGCCCCTTTCAGATGAACCTTGATCACCTCGTCCCACTCCTGCTCCGTCATTTTCATGAAGCTCCGGTCCCGCAGGATACCAGCATTGTTGATCAAAATATCCACCCGGCCGAAATGATCCATGGCCGCATCAACGATGTGTTGTCCCCCGGCCATGGAGGACACGGAATCAAAATTAGCAACGGCCCGGCCCCCGGCCCCTTTGATTTCATCGGCCACCCGTTCTGCGGTTCTGCCGTGGTCGTGGATCTGCCCGATGTCATTGACCACAACACAGGCCCCTCTCAGGGCAAGATCCAAAGCATAGGCCCTTCCGATTCCTTCTCCCGCTCCCGTGACAATGGCCACCCTGTCGTCAAACCTGATACCTTCCATCTTGCCTCCAGACGATTAAAACCATTATCTGTGTATACTTTTCACCCCTCATTGATCTGCCTTATATCAAAATCCTCAATTTTAAACAAAACCAAAAAGAAAGATAAACCTGTTATACAAGGCCTGAAAATTTGTGTATGATAAAAAATCTTGATATGAGAATCGAGTTAAACCCAATTTAACGTTTTAATCTTCGGAGGTGTTTATGAGATGTCATGAAGTGGATTATGAGATATTCGGCGATGATATGCAGACCGTGGAAGTGGAACTTGATCCGGGAGAAACCGTTATTGCCGAAGCCGGTGCCATGAACTGGATGGAGGATGGTATCTCCTTTGAGGCCAAAATGGGAGATGGGT
This sequence comes from uncultured Desulfobacula sp., assembly GCA_963674905.2. GTDB lineage: Bacteria > Desulfobacterota > Desulfobacteria > Desulfobacterales > Desulfobacteraceae > Desulfobacula. The sequence goes on from CAXXXR010000002.1 coordinate 749,128, forward strand.
CCCAGCCGGACAGGGGATTTATGGGCAAACTCTTTGATGCCGGCAAACGCGCCGTAACCGGTGAGTCCCTGTTCATGACCCATTTTACCAACCAGGACCGGGGCAAGAAAAGAGTGGCCTTCAGCGCCCCCTATCCCGGCAAAATCATCCCCGTGGACATGACAAAAATCAACGGCGAGCTGATCTGCCAGAAAGATGCATTTTTGTGCGCAGCCCTGGGAACCCAGGTGAGTATCGCCTTCAGTAAAAAACTGGGGGTTGGTTTTTTCGGAGGAGAAGGGTTTATCCTCCAGCGCCTTTTAGGTGACGGCATGGCCTTTATTCATGCCGGCGGCACCATTGTGGAAAAACAATTGTCCGGAGAAACCATCCGGGTGGATACGGGCTGCATTGTGGGATTCAGCCCCGGCATTGACTATGATATCCAGCGGGCCGGGAATCTGAAATCCATGTTTTTCGGTGGAGAAGGCCTTTTCCTGGCAACCCTGAGCGGCCATGGAACCGTTTATCTCCAGAGCCTTCCGTTTTCACGCCTGGCAGACCGGATTCTCCAGCATGCACCGTCCGCCGGCGGAAAAAGCAAGGGAGAGGGGTCTGTCCTGGGGGGTCTCGGCAGAATGCTGGACGGAGACTGAAGACATGTTGAATCTGCCTTAGAAAAAATCGAACTTCACTTGATTGACTTGGATTCAGCGTATGAATTGGGGCAATAAAATAAGTTTTTTTCAAGAAGATCTTTGATTGACACACGGGTTGGCGGGTGATAGCAAATAAGGAATTGTTGTATCTTTTCTATATATTAAGAGGAGAAAACTTATGTTGTTGCCCATGTTTGAATTCCATGAACCTGCCTCGATTCAAGAGGCTGTAAAACTGAAAAAAACCTTTGGCACGAGTGCCAGACTGCTGGCAGGGGGGACGGATCTTCTGGTCCATCTGAAAAAAAAATTAATCTCTGCCGATCACATCATCAGCCTGCTCAAGATTGAAGAACTTGCCCGGATCACTACCGGTAAGGACGCTATCGAGATTGGTTCCTGTGCAACCATGGCACAGATATCAAAATCTTCGATTATCCGGGAGAAATTTACAGCTTTAAAATCCGGGTGCGACAACCTGGGTACCCATTTGATACGGAACCGGGCAACCATTGGCGGGAATGCGTGTAATGCAAGCCCTGCGGGTGACACCCTGCCGGCACTTATGATCTATGATGCCGTGGCCCTGCTTGAAGGAGCCGATGGAAAGCGGGAGGTGACCATTGATGCGTTCTTTAAGGGACCGGGCAAAGCAGATATCCGGGAGGATGAAATACTCACGGGATTCAGGCTGCCGATTCCGTCAGACAATAGTGGTGCCCATTATATTCAGCTTGGGAAACGAAAATCATCTGAAATCAATGTGGTCAATGTGGCATCCTTTATCCAATGCGATCCCGGCACCCAAAAAATACGCTGTGCCAGGATTGCTCTGGGGTCGGTGGCGGCAACTCCCATCCGGTCTTTAAAGGCCGAAGCCGTACTCATGGACCAGACTGCCGAAGAAGACCTGTTCTATAAAGCCGGGGAAACCGCAAGGCACAAAGACTGCAAACCCATAGATGATTTCAGGGGGAGTGCAGGATACCGGCAGGCCATGGTAGGGGTTTTGACAAAGAGAACCCTTGCCGCTGCATTTGAACAGGCCCGGGGCCTTTAAAATTGAACAGGAGAGACAGATGAAAAAAATAATCAAACTAACGATCAATGATCTTGCGGTTGAAATTGCCGTTGAACCCAATCGAACCCTTGCAGATATGCTTCGGTACGACCTCGGTCTCACCGGCACCAAAAAAGGGTGTGATACGGGAGACTGCGGTGCCTGCACCGTGATCCTTAACGGAGATGCCGTCAATTCATGCCTGGTCCTGGCCGTCCAGGCCCATGGGGCCACAGTGGAAACCATTGAAGGGTTGAGCACACAAGAGGGGATTCACCCCCTACAGGAGGCATTTGTAGAAAAAGGCGCCATCCAGTGCGGATTTTGTTCCCCGGGAATGATCATGTCCGGAAAAAACCTGCTGGACAAGAATCCCAACCCCACGGAACAGGAAATTCGGGAAGGTGTTTCAGGCAACCTATGCCGGTGTACGGGATATCAGAAAATTTTCGAAGCCATTGAATCCCAGAGATCCTAATTTACGTGTCATTCCAAGGAGGAACCCCAATGAAAGAATTTGATACTATCGGTACCCGGGCCCACCGCGTGGATACCCCTGACAAGGCAACCGGCAAGGCTGTTTTTGTAGATGATATTTCAAAGCCCGGCATGCTCTACGGCGCCCTGCTCCAGAGCCCCCACCCCCATGCCCGGATCATTTCGATCGACACATCAAAGGCCGAGGCCCTGGCCGGTGTTAAATCGGTGATCACGGCAAAAGAAGCCGGAAGCATAAAGTACGGCGTCAGTCCTGCACGCTACGATGAAACTGTTTTTGCCATTGACAGGGTACGGTATGTGGGTGATGAAATTGCCGCCGTAGCTGCCACCACACTTGACATCGCCTTAAAGGCAGTGGAGCTCATCACGGTTGAATATGAAATCTTACCGGCGGTATTTACCGTGGAAGATGCCATGAAAGAAGGGGCGCCCCAGCTCCATGAAACCTCACCGGGCAATCTGTGCGCAGAAGTTCACCAGGAATTCGGTGATGTGGCCAAAGGATTAGAAGAAAGTGATATTGTGATCACCACCAGCATGAAAAATAAGCGCCAGGACGGTGCATTTATTGAAATGCAGGGGTGCATCGCAGAGTATGATAACCGAGGGACCCTGACCCTGACCAGTTCCACCCAGGTCCCCCATTACGTCCAGAGAACCGTGGCCATGGTTCTGGGTCTGGATGTGGGCAAAGTCCGCGTTAAAAAACCCTATGTGGGTGCCGGATTCGGGATCAAGGCCGCAGCCAACCCAATGGAGCTTGCCTGCTGTATCCTGGCCATGAGAACCCATAAACCGGTTAAGATGAATTTCACAAGAGACCAGGTGTTCATGTATGCCAGGGCACGCCACCAGTTCACCCATACCATTACCACCGGAGCCAAAAAAGACGGCACCCTTGTGGCCCTGAAACATGAATGCTGTCTGGACGGCGGGGCATATACCAGTTTTGGTATTGCAACGGTGTATTACACAGGCTCCCTTCTGGGCGGCCCCTACAAGCTGCCGAATATGAGCTATGACGGATACCGGGTGTACAACAACAAACCCACCTGCGGTGCCCAGCGCGGTCACGGGGCCGTGATTGCCCGGGCCTGTTTTGAACAGCAGATGGATATGATTGCGGAAAAAATAGGCATGGATCCCCTGGAACTGCGGATCAAAAACATGATGAATGCCGGAGATACCACCTGTAACGATCTGAACATGAGTTCATTCGGCATGTCCGAATGCATAGAGGCGGTACGCGAAGGGTCTGAATGGGACAAGAAAAAAGGACACATGGCCGCGGGAAAAGGGATTGGAATGGCCTGCGGCTTTTTTGTCTCGGGTGCGGGTTATCCGATTTACCGATCCGATACCTATCACGGTACGGTGATCGTCAAGTTGACCGAAGACGGCGGAACCGCCCTTGTGTACACGGCATCGGCGGAAATCGGCCAGGGATCTGATACGGCCTTTGCCATGATTGCCGCTGAAACCCTGGGAATCCCCCTGGCAAATATCCGCCTGGCCTCGGGTGATACCGACATGGGTGTCGACCTGGGTGCCTATTCCAGCCGCCAGACCCTGATGACCGGTCATGCCACCAAAGAAGCGGCTGAACACGTCAAGACACAGGTTTTGGAAGTCCTGGCAGATCAGTTGGGGGTGCCGGTTGAACAGATGGATATTCGCAACGGATTCATTGAGTTTAAAGGCACGACCCCTGATTTTACGGCGCTCAGGACCCGGTATATCAAAGAGCACAGGGGATGGACCGACAATCCTGATTCAGACCAGCTCACCTTTAAAGAGGCCTCCAGGATTGCCTTCCTTGAAAAGGGCTCCATCGTGGGAACAGGCAAGTACAAACCCCATGACCTGGGCGGCAAATTCAAGGGTGCTGCTGTTGGAACCTCTCCAGCATACGGGTGTTCCGCACAGGTGGCCGAGGTAACCGTGGATATGGAAACCGGCCAGGTGACCATTGACAGCATCACCGATGCCCATGACTGCGGCAAGGCCATTAACCTGACCTCGGTGGAAGGCCAGATGGAAGGGTCTGTGTCCATGGGAATCGGGGAAGCCATGCATGAAGAGGTGATTTTTGACGACAAGGGCTGTGTCCTGAACAAGGACCTGGCAGAGTATAAGATCGTTACCTCCATGGATATGCCCAGGGTCAAGGCTGTTGTTGTTGAAAGTGACGAACCCAACGGGCCATATGGTGCCAAAGAGGTGGGAGAAGGGGCCATCATGCCGACCATTCCGGCCATCCTAAATGCAGTCTATGATGCCGCCGGTGTCCGGATGTATGAGCTGCCCCTGACGCCGGAACGGGTGTACCACGCCATCCAGGAATACCGAGAAAGGACCCAAAAGTCTTAATCATGCCAATGCCGGATGACTCAAGGTACAGCCGGCAGATCCTATTGCCCGATATCGGACCCCGGGGTCAGGAAATGCTTGGAAAATCATGCGTCCTGATTGCCGGGGCCGGCGGGCTCGGGTCGGCCTCAGCCCTGTATCTTGCGGCAGCCGGTGTAGGGCGTATCATTGTGGTGGATGACGATTGCGTGGAATTGAGCAACCTGAATCGCCAGATCATTCACTCCGAGGCCTCTCTGGGACAGCCCAAGGCCCTGTCCGCGGCAAATCGCCTGGCCGGACTGAACTCCAAGATCCAGGTAAGGCCGATACCGGAGCGAATCACCCATGAGAATATTGATTCCCTGCTGACGGAGGGAGTGGATATCATGGTGGATGCCAGTGATAATTATGAGACCCGGCAGGTATTAAACCGGGCCTCACTCCGGCATGGTATGGCATGGGTATATGGCGGAGTTCATGGATTTGACGGCATGGCATCGGTGTTTCTGCCCGGTCGGACGCCCTGTTTTGAATGCATTTTCCCCCACCCCCCTGCTGCGCCGCCGGGCAAGGAAGTGGTCGGACCGGCTGCCGGTATCACGGCTTCGGTCCAGGCCATGGAAACCATCAAACTGCTACTGGGTATCGGTGAATCCCTTGCCAATCGACTGCTGAGGGTATCGGGGCTTGATATGCGGGTACATATTCTGGACCTCTCACCCAACCCGGACTGCCGGGTGTGCCGGTCAGCTTCCACAAAACCTTAAAAGGGCCTGAAAAATGAATATTCAATTGAATGGAATGAAAGAAACCATACCGGATGGACTGACCATCAAAGGTCTGATGGAATGGGACAAAGAGGCGGACCCTGACCTGATCGTGGAGCAGAACGGGAAATACATTTATGCAAAAGACTATGATACCCAGATGGTCATGGAAAATGACGTGATTGAATTTATCAATCCAAATCTGGGCGGATAGTGATCCGGGAGAACAGATAAAGACGAGCCGGCTGTGTCCCGGGCAGTCCCGTCAAATACCGGAACATGCCCCCCCCTATAACTTGTATCCGATCATCCTCAGAAAGCCTTTGCGTTTCTCAATATCTTCCTCGGTTTCAATTCCCTTGGATGAAAATCCGTCAACCACCCCGAGCACTCCCCTGCCCTGGTCTGTCTCTGCCAGAATAACCTGGACCGGATTTGCCGTTGCACAATGAATCCGGGCCACTTCAGGTATGTTTTTAATCGTGTTCAGGATATTGATGGGAAACATGTCCCGCATAAAGACGATAAACGAATGACCGGCCGAAAGTTCAAATGCATTCTTTCGGGCAAGCTCGATCAATGCCTCATCCGTCCCGCTGTACCTGACCAGACACTCCATGGATGCCTCGCAGAAGGCCACCCCGAATTTTGCATTGGGCACGGTACAGGTGATGGCCTCGTGAATGTCTTCAACGGTCTTGATAAAATGGGAATGACCCAGAATAAAGTTTAACTCCTCCGGGTTTTCAATGGTCATGAGTTTTAATTCCATAGTATCCTCCAAGATTGTATCGCTGCTTTAATCCAAAACTGAATCCCTCATTCTTTGAGATAAACAAATTAAATAGGAGATTGAGAATGATAAGTCAAGTTGAGAAAAATGAGCCCTATTTATCCCTGGGTATGGCTGAAACGCAGTTAGCGGTTGCGTTCTTTTTCAAAAATGGTAAAGTGCTGGAAATTTAACCATTTTTTTCGAGATTCTGCATGTTTAATAAATTAAAATTTCTCATCTACACCCGGCCCTTTATTCTTTTTGCCTATTACCTTGTTCAATTTTACTCCATGACTTTCCGGTTCCGGGTGGTCAATGAAAAGAACTGGCAGCGTCTGCTGGAGCAGAAGCGGGTGGTGCTGCTGTGCGCCTGGCACCAGCAATTTTTCGCCGCCATCCGGCACTTTAAGACCTATTCAAAATTCAACCCCGGCCTCATGATCAGCCAAAGCCGGGACGGGGACCTGATCTCCGGAGTGGCTGGAAGAACCGGATGGCATACCCCCAGGGGCTCGTCCACGAGAGGAGGAAGAAAGGCCATGGAGGCCATGATCGAGCACCTCAAGACCCATGGATTCGGTGCCCACATCCTTGACGGCCCGCAAGGGCCTATCGGCAAGGTCAAGGCCGGTGCGATCAAAATGGCCGTGGAAGCAGACGCCCTGGTGGTGCCCTTCTATATCCAGGCAGACAATGCCTGGTTCTTTAATTCATGGGACCGGTTCATGCTTCCCAAACCGTTTTCCCGGGTCACCCTGATCTTTGGGCAGGAAATACACTTTGACCGGGACGACACCCCGGCCGGGTTTGAACGCCGGCGCCAGCTCCTGGAAACCACGATGTTACCCTGGCTGGTTCTTGAGAAACACTGAAGTTTAAAAACCTGATAATAGGGTTCTAAACCCTCCTGGCCCAATTTCTATCCCTGTTTTTCCGGTCCTGATTTTTAGTCCTCTCTTCTGATCCTGATCCTATTTCTCAGACCTCTTTTTTGGCCCTCTGCCCGGCGTTCGAGGCAGAGGGCAATAGAGAGAGAAGAGGCTTGCGATCTTATCCGTTCACGGTTGATCCCTCTTTCTGGCCGGAACGATGAAAATCAATCAAATTGTCGATTCTGTCGGCAGGGTCAAGACGGTTGAGCTTTACCATTTCAAACCCATCCACCTCGATAAACACATTGCCTTTGGGATCGGTTAATGTCAGATTATAGGTGTTGGTTTCTTCGCCTGAATCCACTTTCTGGGTAATACACAAGTATTTCTGGTTCTTTTCAACATCCCTGTAAAATTTCAAGGATTTGATCTTATAGGGCAACACTGTCTGTGAAGTCGTAAAAAACTCCAGCAGACCGCCGGTCTGGAACATGGCATCCACCAGAACCGGGGCAGCCACAAAACTGGGATCTTCTACCCCTTTAAAAAACGCCTTTTGGCTGGTATCTTCCACTGTTGTGACCAGGGTGTTGCCGTCAAAGGAATTAATATCCGTGATGGTCCCGAAAAGGCCGAACATGAACAGACGTCTGGGATGATACACCAGGGTTTCAACCTCCCCTTCCCAGGATATTGGATTAAATTCCGGCAGCTTGATTTTTTTTGCCGCCCGGGGCTTTTCCGCAAACCGATACGTTCCCTGGTAATGCAGTTTTTCATCCCCCATGACAATCCCCTTTGGATTCTTGAACCGGGAAGAGATCCTGCAGTCAAACACCCCGTCTGCCACATGGTTTCCAGAAATGAGCAGTTCCTTGGGCCGCTGCTTTAAGAGCTTGATGCCGTAGGGAATATGGAAATCCGTCAGTTCGACAAAATGGGCCTTATCCCTGGACAGGGATTGTGCGACCTCAGCCATGGTTTCAATTCCGGTGGAACCGAGAAACAACGGCACATCGCCCATGGTGTGATCATGGAGGAATACATCCCGTTCGATGTCCAGGACCCGGGAATAGGTCATACCGGTATCGGTCTTTTCCACGGGTGTGTCCAGGAAGGGGAATTGAGCTTGTTTCGGATCTCCCAGGAGACCGTCCCTGTCAAAGCTGTAGTCAAGACCGGAAAATACCATTTCAGACTCTGACCGGTCCAGAAGATCGGCCATGAAAAACTTGACCCCCTGTTCCATGGGAAGGAACTGGATACCCCTTTGTTCCAGCACCATTTTGACGGTGGGGTTGGTGGCCATTCCCACCCCGCCCCAGGCGGTCCAGGCATAGACCTTATAGGTTCTCTCCGGGTGGAGCTGTTGCTGACGGAACAGGGCCTTCCCCAGATAATCATTGGCAGCGGTATAGTCCACCTGGCCCTCGTTTCCAAAACGGGCTGTGACCGATGAAAAGGTAAAGAAATACTTGTACTCCCGGCACTCAAAGGCGGCCAGCAGGTTCTGCATGCCCTTGACCTTGACATCCACCACCAGTTCAAAAGACCAGAGTTCCTTTTTGGGGATAAACTGGCTCATCTCCATGCCGGCGGCATGAAAAACCCCATCGACACGGTCATACTTGTCCACCACAGCCTTAACCGCCCGGGCATCGGTGACGTCCACGCAATGATAGTCCACCCGGACACCCATGGACTCCAGGGTTCCAATATTGTCGATGGACTGGCGGACCCGCATCAGGCGGTCAAGGGCTTGTTTGATCTCAACCGGCTTTTTCCCGGGCATATCTTCCCTGAAAAGGGCCATGAGTTCGGCCTGGGTGGAAACCTTGTCCAGAAATTTTGGATCTGTGCTGTAAATGTCATTGATATCCAGGATGATCAGGTTAACCTTGTATTTCTTGACCACCTGCTGAATAATTTCATAGGTGATGCCGCCGGCTCCCCCGGTCACCAGCAGGGTATCATTGGCTGATATGATCTGTTGGGTCTTATCGGCAATGGAGGGGCGCATGGAAAGGACGTAGCGTTTTTTATTCCGGTACCCCACCTCGCACCGGGTATCATCGGACAAGAGTTCATTCAAGAAGGTGTCCGCGATTTTAGGAATACTCTTTTTGGGCTGTTTATAGGAAAAGTCCACCACCTTGACCATGGGTTCGGGCAATTCCTTGTTCACGGTCTTGAGAAGTCCTGAAAGCCCTGCAAACATGGGGTGGATCTCTCCGCAGCCGTCCATGTAGGGAAAAACAATTGAATCAAAACTGATGGTCCCGATGAGGCTGCCGGGCTGGTCAAGGGTGTCAAACAACGCTTTTATCATGACAAAAAAGGACTTCAGGCTGGTATTCAAGGCCTGGTCCGACTCCTTTTTGGCCGGGTCTTTGTCAAAATAAAAATCAAGGGGGGCCAGATGGACGAACCCGTTGACCTTGGGAAAGGCTGCCTTGAAAGCTTCCATCCGGTTTTCCACGGCTTTTACGTCGGAAAGATCCAAGGTAAAGTCAGCCCCCTTACCCCCAATAGTGATGACCTCTCCCTTTTTCTGCTGGATCTGGTGGATTATTTTTTTGGCAAATCCATGGCTGTCCAGAGAAACAACGATCTTTTTACCGGAAAAATCCTGTCTGGATGCCGGAATTGCTGGGGCCTCGACCCCTCTCACAACCAGGCGCTTGATGGGGGACGCGGGATCGGGGAATTCGTCGTCACCATTCAGGGGAGCGGCACCTTGTGCTGACCGCTTCGGCACATCCGTTTCCAAGGGACCTGCCGATTCCACCGGCGTTTCAGATTCTGCCGGGGCAGGGCCCTGGACAGCATTTTGGGCCGCATTGGCCCGGGCCTGAATATAATCTGACAATTTGGCAATGGTGTTCAGATCCCGGAGTTTCAGGTCATCGGGAACGGAGAAACCAAATTTGGCCGCGATCTTGGCAAAGATCTCCACCTGTTTCACCGTATCGATCCCCAGGTCTGCCTCAAGATCCAGATCCTCCTCCAGCATGTCGGTCGTATATCCGGTCTGGTCCGAGATGACAGTCTTAACCGTCTCCAATGCTTCGACCGAACCTGCAACGGATACAGATGGGGCAGGAGCCGGTTCAATTTCCCGGAAAACGGCTTCGGATTCAGTGGCAACCGAGGGTTCCAGAGGCGTCGTTAAAGTTTCTGCCGGAGCAGGGTCCTGGGCAGCACCTTTGGCATCAGTGGCCCGGGCCTGAATATAATCTGACAATTTGGCAATGGTGTTCAGATCCCGGAGTTTCAAGTCATCAGGAACGGAAAAACCAAATCTGGCCGCGATCTTGGCAAAGATCTCCACCTGCTTCACCGTATCCACGCCCAGGTCTGCTTCCAGATCCAGATCCTCCTCCAGCATGTCGGTCGTATATCCGGTCTGGTCGGCTATCACCTGTTTGACCACGGCAACAACGTTGGAGGGAGCTTGGGGTGTTTCCGGGGCCGATGTTTCGGCGCGATCCAATGTTTCGTCCGGGACCGGGACCTGGGTGGAACCGGGGGAGGCAACCGATGACGGCACCGTGGATTCCGTTGTTGAGACCTCGGTTCTGGACCCCACGTACTCTCCCAGCCGGGCAATGGTGTTCAGATCCCTGAGTTTCAGGTCATCGGGAACGGAAAAACCAAAACCCGAGGCAATATTGGCAAAGATCTCCACCTGTTTTACCGTATCGATCCCCAGGTCTGCCTCAAGGTCCAGATCATCTTCCAGCATGTCGGCCGTATACCCGGTCTGTTCGGCAATGACCGCCTTAATCTTTTCCATGATACCCGCGCCGTCCTGGGCTGGTGCCGCGGTTTTCACCGCTTTGGTTTGTTCAGCCATTCTGGTCTCACTGCCGGCAACAGCCGGTGACGGCGATAGAGCCAGGGCCGGCATCGCCGGTTGGACCGGGATTACCGGAACGGCAGCTGTTATGGGTGCGACAGGAATTGACGTTTTTTTACCTGGCCTTGTTGTCACGGGCAGAACCTCTCCTCCGGCAACTGCACACAGGGTGTTGTCGATGATCTTGAGCTCGGGATTCCGGGTACCGGTAATATGTTTCAGCCAGTTCTCATACTTGAGGTTCCCTTCCACAAGATTTTCCTCCACCCGCTTGACAAACATGAAGGCAAAATGGGAGCCGAAACCGGCTGCCAGATGGAGCCCGTATTCGGAATCGATTTTCTCCTGGCCTGAAAAATTAAGCCGTTTGAAATGTTCGGGTATTTTTCTTAAATTTGCAATGGGTGGGGCTTTTCTTTTCTGAAGCGCCTTGACCAGGACCACATCCTCAACGGCCGCACCCAGGGTGTGGCCGGTAAATCCCTTGGTATTGGAGATACAGATGCTGTTCAGGTGCTCGGCAAAGGTGGTCTCAAGGGCAGTGACTTCGGCATCGGCGCTGCCGCCCCTGGCCGGGGTATAGGTTTCGTGGGACATGAACAGCAGCTTGTCTGCATAGCTGTCTTTGGTAATCCCGTTCTGCTTTTCCACTTTTGAAATGAATTTTTTCATCTCAGAAGACATATGGGGCACGTCAATATTATAGGTGTGGTAGGCTGAGTTGGCAATGTGGGTACCCAGGATCTCACACTGGCCGTTCATGCCCCTGTGTTTTGCACAGGTTTCGCTTTCAATGACAAGCCCCACGGCACCGGACCCCAGGATGGTTCCGTTGCGGTCTTCGTCAAAGGGTTTGGCAGCTTCCGACACCCGCTTTTTAATGGTGGCCGCACCCAATGCCAGGAACCCTGATCCCACCCACTGGTTCTGGCTGGGGGATGTGGCATTCTCACCGCCCACCACCAGCACCCGCTTACATCGTCCCACCCTGATCCAGTCCTCGGCAATGCCGATGGCAAGGGTGGTGGATGCACAGGCGGAAGAAACAAGGGTATTGGGGCCTTTTGCCTTGATGATCTGGGCCAGGTGAGCCGATCCCAAAGGACAGGCATTGGCCAGAAAATTTCTGTCAAACTTATAGGTATCAAAGTCGGCTCGTTTCCGTGATTTTGCCTTGAAAAACCACTCCGTGATCTGTTCTTTTATCTCAATATCCGTGACCTTTTCCATGAGATAATAGTAAACATTTTCAAACTCTTCATAGGGTTTGAGAAACAGTTTTTCGTAAAAATACTTTTCAAGCTCCAGCATCAGGGTATCTCCGTTGGGCCACAGGGAGGTGATGATGACACCGGTTTCTTCCTGCATCTCCTCAGGCAGGGCAAAGCCGTCGGGAATCATGGTCTTTCCGTCCCTGACCTTTTTGTACTGCATCACCAGAGGGATATTAGCGTCTTTCAACGCCTCGATGCCGGCGGCAATCCCCATGGACATACAGATATCATACTGCTCTTTGATGCCGTATTCGTCGGTGAGATCAAAATACCCGAGCTGGCCGGCCAGATGGATGACGTCTTCGGTTTTGGTAATCTGGACAAACCGGGCATTTCCGTCCGGCTGTTTGAACAGCTTGGTGATATTTTTGTCTGTAATTTTTCCCTGCTCTTCAGCGGTCAAGGGATCGATGAAATTTTCACCGTTGAGGATGGCATCAAAATTATCCGCTGCAAACACCCGCCTGGCCTTGCCCGGAAGTCCCACGGAAACCCCTGAAATCACAATTTTATGGGTGTTGAAATGATACCGTTCAATGGCATCAATGGCATTCATTCGTTTCTGGTGCTGGTATTCCTTGTAAAGGATCTGGTCCACCAATTGCTGGTTGTTCTGCTTAAACGACTCAAAATCTTCGGTCATCTCTATTTTGGGTAACTCCTCTTTTGGGGGGTGAACATTCGTTGTTTCAGCCACTGGCACCGGCTTGGCCTTAAAAATGCTGTTGCAGTCTAAAAGATATCTGCGGCAGGCTTCAAAGGATTTGACTTCACCGATTTTCGGGTCCACGGAAACGGCCGTGCCCACTTCGCCGATATTGATGTTTTTCAACAGGTTCACCAGCAGGCGGGAGGGCCCGATCTCAATAAAATGGGTCCTGCCGGACACATATACATTTTCTATGGATTTGATAAATTCAACCGGAGAAATAATCTGCCCGGCCAGAATATCCTTCACCGCTTCCTGGTTCTCGGGATAGGGAGCGGCATGGGTGTTGGAAATGATACTTCCAAACCGCGTGTCGTTAAAGGTCAGGGTATCCAGATAGGCCCTCAGCTTTTCTGAAGCGTCCGTTAACAGGGGGGTGTGGAAGGCCCCGGTGAGGTTCAATTTTTTGTAAAACACCTCCTGCCGGGTTAAAAACTCACAGAATTTTTCAATACTCTCGGCCCCACCTGAAACCGCTGTCTGCTTTTCACTGTTTTTATTGGTGATATACACGTTGGATACAAAGGATTTTCTGATGAGCTGTTCGGTTTCCCGTTCATTTTTAAATACCACCATGATTTTACCGGGGACCTTTAAAGTGGACTCGTACATGAGGTCCGAGCGCTTGATGATCAGGCCCATGGCATCCTCAAAGGAGAGCATGCCGCTGCAGAACAGGGCCGTGTATTCCCCCACGCTGTGGCCGATAAAATAGTCCGGGGAAAATCCTTCCCTGGACAGCCGGCTGTATACGGCGGCAGATGACAGAAATACGGCGGGCTGGGTATTCTGGGTGGAATTGATGGCCTCATCCGTCCCAAACATCATGTCCAGAAGGGAATAGCCTCTCTGGTCCATAAAAATCTGTTCACCTCTTTCCATGATCGCTCTGATATGGGGATCCCGGTCAAAAAGTTCCTTCATCATCCGGCTCCTCTGGGCGCCCTGGCCCGAAAGAAGTGCCACCATTCTCAATTTTTTACCCTGGTCATCCGCTGAGTAGGCCTGGTCTCTCAATACAATATCATCTCCAACAACTTTGATCCGGTCGGATATAAATGGGTCGACTTTAGACTGGGCTTCTTTAAACTGAGCCGTACCGGACTGGGCTGCCATAAATTGAACATCCACGATTTCTTCCCGGGGTTCAAGCAGGGCCGGCAGGGTACTCATGATCATATGGCAGTGGTTGCCCCCGATCCCGTTGACATTGGCGGCAAACCTGAAGGGCTGACCCTTGGGCCTTACCCTGATCTGCTGGGCCGGTTTTAAAATCTTGCCCCCATTTAACACGGAATGGTCGGGATCATAGTTAAAATCCGGCAGCATCTTTCCGTTCCGGTTCATGAGCATGAGCTTTGCCATGGCCACAGCCGGATTGGCTGCCTTGAAATACCCGAACTGAGATTTGATATTGCCGCACTGCATCTCATGGTCAAAACAATGTTCAATCACCTGTTTTTCCACCATGTCACCAAAGATATTGGAAAAGGCAAACAGGTCCAGGTGGTTGATCTCCTGTTTTCTGATCCCGCTCTTTTGATAGGCCTCGTTGATGGTGGAGACAAAGGTCTGTTCCGACGGAGCCAACAGATGATCAGGCACGCTTGACCGTACGGCGCTTTCATTGATCTCACCTAAAATTTCCAGGTTGTACTCCCGGGCCTTTTTATAGGTGGTCATCAGATGGATGGCCGCCCCCTCTCCCATGACATATCCGTCTGCCCGGGAATCAAAGAAATTGCACTCCCCTTCGGATAGAAGGCCCAGGCGTTTAAAGGCCATGAGAACGGCCGGGTAGAGGTTGGTGTCCACTCCCCCGGCCAGGACAAAATCAAGGTCATTCTGTTTCAGGTTCCGGGCCGCATTTTTCATGGCGATAAAGGCCGACGCGCAGGAGGCGTCAATCACGTAATTGGCGCCGTTCAACCCGAAATAATTGGCAATCCTGCCCGAGATGATGTTGGACAGGAGCCCGGGAGTCGTGTCTTCATTGTTTTCAGGTATGGCCTCCCGGATGGATGCCACCACCTGATCCGACAGCAGGGATGCTTTTCCGGAATCAAGGCCCATGCAGTTTTTAATGATATTGCCCACAAAGTGTTTTCGAACCCGGATAATATTTTTGCTCTGGCGCTCACCTGCTATGGTGCCCAGGATAACCCCCACCCGGTTGGCCTCTTTCAACTGACCCAGAAGGCCTGAACTTTCCAGGGCCTCGGAAGCGGCCTCCAGTCCGAAAATCTGGCCCCGTTCAATGGATTTGACCATCATGGGCGGCATTCTGTACTTTAAATTGTTGAATTTATGATCTTTGACCACGCCTGCCTTTACCTTTGGCAGCCGGAAGATGGACTTCTTATCCAGCCCGGAATAGGCTGCATTGTCAAAGTGGTCTGCCGGGATTTCAGACAATTGTTTTTTTCCGGATTCAAGTTTTTCCCAGAATTCATCCGTGTTCTTCGCACCCGGCAGAAAAACGCCCAGGCCGGCCACAACGATCCGGTCATCATTAAAATCATAGGCGGGATCTCTAAAAATATCCCGGGGAACCAGGGTGTAATTCGGGGTCATCTGCTCCACAACCATATGATAGTTGATCCCGCCAAATCCGTAGGAGGAAACCGCCGCTTTTCTGGATGTACCCGGTTCCGGACTCCAGGGTTTTGCCTCTTTTACAATAAACAGGGAAGAGTCTTTTAAATCATGATTTTTGGAAAGGTTTTTAAATTGACCGTTGGGGGGCAGGACCCCTTTGTTCACCGTCAAGATGGCCTTTAAAAGCCCTGCTGATCCGGCACACCCCAGAAGGTGACCGATCTGGGACTTGATGGAACTGATGCCGGCGTTGGCATTTTTATAGACTGAATTTAAGGTCTCAAGCTCTGCCTGATCCCCGATAGTGGTGGAGGTGCCGTGGGCTTCAATAAATCCAATATCGTCGGGCCTGATGTCCGACCGGATATTTTCAAAACACCGTTTCAGGCTCAAGACCTGACCCTTGGGGTTTGGGGCGGCAATGGCCTTTCCCCTGCCGTCGGAACTGGACCCGATGGCATTGATGACCCCTAGGATCTGATTCTTATCCCGGATGGCGTCCTTCATCCGTTTGAGCACAAAGATCACGGAGCCCTCTCCCAGGATGAACCCGTCGGCCCGCTCGTCAAAGGGGTATGACCCTTTGGCGGACAGAGTCCCCATTTTTGCAAACCCGATAAAGGATTCCGGGGCCAGATGGGTATTGACCCCGCCCACGATGACCTGGTCGTGGTCCCCGGACAATAGCTCGCCTGCGGCGGCGTCAAGGGCGGTCACCGAAGAGGCGCAGGCCGCGTCCACGATATAGTTTGCCCCCCGGATTCCCAGGTGCCGGGCAATGCGTGAGGCTTCAATGTTCAGGAGAATCCCGTGAACCGGGTCATATCCCTTGTTCTCCCCTTCCATGCCGTCCAGCAGGGTCTGTTTAACCATCTGTCGTTCTTCGTCGGTCAGATCCTGGTAGGCTTGGGTTTTCTCCATCATGGAAACAATCTGGGGATACCAGTACTTGAGCTGGATATCATTGCCCAGTTCATTGGACAGGCAGGTGGCAATAATAACGGCGGTTCTTGACGGATCATCACACACGAAATGATCATCCTCACCCAGGAGCCCGGCATTTTCAACGGCCTTGTATGCGGTCTGAAGCACCATTTTCTGGCTCCGGGACAATTTCTTTTCCTTTCCTTCGGCATAGCCGAACCGCTCCCAGTCAAACTCAAAATGATCCACATACCCGGCAAGGGTGGTATAGGTTTTATCTTCCGCACTTCTATCGGGATCATAGTACAGGTCATGGTCAAACCGTGATGTGGGCATCCCGGAGATGGAATACTTTTTGGCCATGATATTGTCCCACAGACCGTCCGGATCATCGGCATCGGGCAGGGTGCATCCCATTCCCACCACGGCAATCTCATCGTTGATCCTGTTGTTGGGGCTTGAAAATATTTCCAGAAAATTAATGTTTTTATACAGCAGGGCCTTGGCATCAAAATAACCGGAATGGATCTCTTTTATGGTAACGCCCCGGTCAAAGAACGCCAGGCTGTCACCCACAAGAAAATTGCCCTTTTCCCTGTGTTCTTCATCTTCAAACCAGATATAATTCTCGGGTCCCGGATTTTTAAAATCCGGCAGAAACCCTTTGGCGCCGATGAGCAGGGAGCCGATATTTCGTTTCTCAAAGCTGCGTTTTCGGGTCTCAAGGCTTTCTTTGTTCTTGATCATCTCGGCTTCATTTTCCAGCATCATCCGGGCAAACTTTGTGGGGGCGGTCCTGGACCACAATCCCAGACTCTTGCCGATGACCATGGTCTCATTCTCCCGGATAATGATATCCCTGTATTGGGATTTGATACACCTGGCGTCAACGATTTCATCGGCAAACAGATAGGCGGTTCCCACCTGGAGTCCGATTTTTGCCCCTCTGGCCGCCAGGAAAGAGGTGAGCCCGGACATGAAAAAAGAGGCATAACAGGTGGAAATGCCCCCGGCAAAGACCAGGTAGATGCCGGACAGATCATAGTCTTTGTTGATCAGAGTGGAAATGGCCGCCTCCCACAGCACCAGGCTGGAAAGGGTACCCACGTGTCCCCCGGCTTCCCCGCCCTCAAAGATAAATCTTTTGCACCCGCTTTTCAGGGCATTTTCCATCATGGATACGGATGGGGTGTGCAGATAGGTTCTGGTTCCCGCCTTTTCTAGCTCTGCTGCCTGGGAGGGAAGGCCTCCGGCAAAAAGGGCATAGGGAACCCGGTACTTTTTCACCATGTCCAGATGTTTGTTGACCGTGGGGTTAAAGGCCTCAATCCCCACCAGTCCGGCCCCGAAAATATCCACGCTTTCCCTGGCCTCTTTGAGCATGGCGTCGGCCAGGTTTTCCGGAAGGCTTCCCACGGCAAAAAACGGCAATGCCCCATTTTCAAGAACTTTATTTGCAAACTCGGCATTGTCTGAAATATTGGCCATGGGTCCCTGGATCAGGGGGAATCGTGTATTCTGATCCCGGGCAAAGCCGGACATGGGTTTGATGGGATCAAAGGTATCAATAAAATTGATCTGATCACCCATATTTTTGAAAAAGTCTTCAATCACCTGTTTCAAACTGGTGGTTTCTTTGACAAAGTCTTTTGCAAACACCCCGTCCTGGCCCAGATAAAAAAGAGACTGAATAAACTGGACATCCGCCTGGTCAAAGGCAACCATGTGGTCCTGGATGGATTGATACACTCGCTGGATGCCCTTGGGATCATCACCATACTCAAGGGCCTTGAGTTTCAGGTCTTTAACGATCTTGGTGCCCAGCTTTGCAAACACCCGAAAAATTTCTTTACCGTCATAGGCGATTTCGGTGGAATCACTTTCATCCACCATGGCCAGAAGTTTCTTAAAATTATTTGATACCGGGGCCTCGTCGGTCATGAGCAATTGACTGTCCATGACAAGACCGGACACGCCTGCCGCAAACATGCCGGCTGCCGTATACTTTCCAACGCCGCCGTGAACGAACAGGGGCAGATCGCTGTTCTTCAGGTACCATTGCATGAGGATAAAGGACGAGTACCGGGACACGCTTCCACCGGCCTCATTTCCCCTCAGGACAAGGGCATGGGGGGATACGGATTTTATTTGGTCGCTGATATTGATGTCCTTGATTTCAAGAACAATCTTGGTATCGGCAAAACCGGTAAAATCTGCGATCTTATCATCAGGAGAAATCGGGCAGATCAACGCATCAAGGTTTATCATCCGCAGTTGCCTGATCTTTTCAATCAAATCGATATTGTGACCGGCAAGCCTTATGCCGAAACAGATTTTTTCACGGGACAGGTCCAGGGCGCGTTGAATAATTTCGTCATGGGTTAAAAATTCCGTATCAAAAACCGGAAGTGCACCGGAATTGAAAATCTCTTTAAAATACTTTACATCAAACACCTTTATCGGATTGGTGACCATTAAAGGCAGTCTTGAGTTGAGTATTCTTCTAATCATAAGGGTTTCTCCGTATATTAATTGGTTGCTTCTTCTGTTTTACATCAATTTTTCTCACACTTGTTTGCTTAATCTTATGTTTGCTACTCAAGTATTGTGCCAACGCCGGGTGTATATCCAACTGATTGAAATCATATGATTTTTAAAATTCATCCCCGCTTTGCCACGGGAAAGCATTATTTTTATCTTGCATTTTATGCATGTGATGTGTACAAAATTGCACATGAGCCCCTTTTCGGAGAATTGAGATGAAACGAGCAAGCCTGACGTCTGAAGAACGCCATTTTTTCAAGACCGTTCATGATGCCGCCTTTGCAAATCCTTTCAGCGAGCTGAGAAAACGGCTGGATATCAAGATCGCAGGCCTTTTCCCCTCTGCATCCAGAAGAGATGCCACAGACCTGTGCCTGCAAGAGGTGGCCCAGAGGATAAAAGGGCTCGAATCCAGGAACCTGGCCGACATCAATGCCTTTGACGGCCAGGACCGGGAGATCATTATTGCAGTTTTTTTATTTGATATCTTTCACAGGTTCCGGGATGATTTTGACCGGCTGATCAAAGACCAGATCAAGGCCCAGGACGTAACGGTCAAGGTCCCGTTTGCGGAAACCGCCATGGGCATGCTCCATGAAAAAGGGTTTGACGACAAAACCATATCCCACTACTTTGCCCTGTCCTACCAGCTTCGACGGGCCTTTTACTTTATCTCCAAGGCCCTTGTGGGCAGCAGTCCCTGCATGAAAACCCTTAAAAAGCACCTGTGGTACAATGTGTTCACCCACAGCATAGAGCTCTACAATAAATTTTTATGGAACAAGATGGAAGATTTTTCCACCCTGCTCCTGGGGGAGACCGGCACGGGCAAGGGTACGGCTGCCAGGGCCATTGGGCGAAGCGGATATATCCCCTTTGATGAAAAAAAACAATGTTTTACCCAGAGTTTTACCCGGGCCTTTTCTTCCCTGAACCTTTCCCAATACCCTGAAACCCTTCTGGAGTCGGAATTGTTCGGCCACACAAAAGGTGCGTTTACAGGGGCAGTGGACGATTACCAGGGCGTGTTTGACCGGTGCAGCCCCCATGGGTCCATACTCCTGGATGAAATCGGTGAAATCCCCAACCACGTGCAGATCAAACTTTTAAGGGTTCTCCAGGAAAGAACTTTTTCCCCTGTGGGAACCCACAAAACGGCACGGTTCAATGGCAGGGTTATTGCTGCCACAAACCGTCCCAAAAATGAGGTCCTCCACGGAAAAGTCTTCAGGGACGACTTTTACTACAGACTCTGCTCCGATATCATTGAGGTGCCGCCGCTGCGCGCCAGAATCAGGGAAAGGCCCCTGGAGCTGGATGATCTCCTTGATGTTACCATTCAAAAGATGACCGGGACCCGGTCTGAAAAATTAATTGGAAAAGTTAAAAGAATCGTTGACCGTCAGTTGGGAAAGGATTATCAATGGCCAGGCAATGTCCGGGAACTGGAGCAGTGCGTGAGAAGCGTTCTGTTGAGACGGGACTATCGGGGCAAGCAGCAAGATGCGGCAGAAAATCTGTCCCTTACCCAGGAACTCATACAGGGGATTTCAGAACAGGATATCACGGCCTCGGGTCTGGTGTCGGGATACTGCAGGCTCCTTTATGATCGAGTGGGTACCTATGAAAAAGTTGCACGACTGACGGGACTGGACAGAAGAACCATTAAAAAACATATTATGAACTTTAAAAGAGAGTAAGCAGACCCATGCTGTATTTTTTACCCTCCCCGCTCAAAGGCATTTTATCCCTGCTGTTGTATACGCTGAACACCATCTGTCTGACCGTTCCCCTGATTCTGCTCTCCCTCTTAAAATTTATTTTCCCAATTCATTTCTTTGTTGTATTTCTGGATAAAGTCCTGATATCCATTGCCACCCTGTGGATTGCCGTCAATTCTTTCAACTCAAACCTGTTCTGCAGGATTGACTGGGATATCCGGGGACTTGAGCAATTAAAAAAAAGAGAATGGTATCTGGTTGTTTCCAATCACCAATCCTGGGTGGATATTCTGGTGCTGCAGTCCACCTTGAACCGGAAAATTCCCATGTTAAAATTTTTCTTAAAAAAAGAACTGATCTGGGTTCCCTTTTTAGGTCTTGCCTGGTGGGCCCTGGACTTCCCCTTCATGAAGCGGTATTCAAAAAAACGATTAGAGAAAAAACCCCATTTAAAGGGAAAGGATCTTGAAAGTACCCGCCGGGCATGTGAAAAATTCAAACATACTCCTGTCTCTGTAATGAATTTTATTGAGGGGACCCGATTCACCCCCTCCAAAAAAAAAGCCCGAAACAGTCAATTTACCCATCTGCTGAACCCAAAGGCCGGAGGGATTGCCTTTGTCCTGGGCTCCATGGGAGAGTATCTTCACAAAATTATTGACGTCACCATTGTCTATCCGGGAAGGATTCCCAGTTTCTGGGAATATATTTCCGGCCGGGTCCATAAAATCATCGTTGACTTTGAGGTTCTCGAGGTGTCTGATTCACTGACCGGGGACTATTTTAACCGACCCGAGCACAGGGCAAGTTTTTTAAACTGGCTGAACAGCCTGTGGCAGAAAAAAGACCAAAAAATAAAGACGTTAAAAAACAACAACTGCACTGCCATAGAAACTGCAGAGGCAGAAAGAAATGGATAGGTAAAAAGCTTCAGATGCTGTCAACCCGCATCTCATACACATTCAGACTTTGGCCGTCATCTGAGGTGCACAAAATTTCGGTTATCCTTGCGTGACGGATCAATTCACCCACCCGCATTTCACTGTGCCGGCCCCGGATATGAGTTTCAGGCAGAACAGCTCCGGTGACAATCACCACGGGTTTTCCAGGATTGTCTTTGGACCAGGCAATCAGATTGTTTCTCTCCGCCAGCAAGTCATCCCTGGTCGTTTCCAGGGCCTGGATTTTGCGGTCCCGAGCCTGGATCATATCTTCAATTTTTTCACACTTGTCAAAATTTTCATCTAAGCTTTGTTCTGCATCTTGGGCCTGGAGCTTTAATTCCTGGATTTTTTCTTCCAGATCCTTTATTGGCGGGGAAGTTTCCCCATTTATGTTCAGAGAAGCAATGGTTGAGGCAATCTCCTTTTGCTCCAGTTGAGACCGGTCCTGGATGTGGGCAAGTGCCGTAATCTGCTTCTGGAGTTCCAAATTTTCCTGCTTTAAGATTTCCTTGGCATCCAGGTGCTTCTCAATCTGAACCTTGAGCTGATCCAAATCGGCCTTGTTTTTTTCCAACTCTTTTTCACTAAAGGCATCGCGGCCCACATGGATCACATTGGGGCGGACCCTTTCCGTGCCGATATTTTTTGCCTTCACCCCCATTTTCGAGCTGATTCTTGAGGATATCAATTTTCCATTCTCGGTCACACAGGCGCCCGAGCAGTCCACATCTGAATCAACGATCTCTTTTTCAACCACCACATTTCCCATGCACATGATTTCAGAATTATGGATAAACTTTGCAAACACATTGCCCCGGGAATAAATTTTACCCTCATTGATCCCGCCTGCGATCCTCACGTCTCCCTGGGCATCAATGGTCCCGCCATCCAGTTCAACGGCACGGATATCATTGCCATTGACCTTGAAACCGGATTTTATCCGTCCCTGGACATTCACATTCCCGTCAAACTTTATGTGTCCGGTTTCAAAATCCACATCTCCGCCGGTCACATACTCCTGGTGAACAAAAATATGGCCGGACAATGCATACTTTGGGATTCCCCTGACATCAGCAAGCACTTTGAATCCATCCTCTGAAAGTTTGGCCCCTTTTCCGATTTTCAATGCCAGGTCAGTTCCGGGAACGGCGTCAATTTCATCTCCATAGATATTGTGGCCCAGCCGGGATTCCAGCATGGGAAGTTTTTCCGCAAGAACCGTTCCCTCTTCAACATGGGGAATTTCCCCCCGGTCTTTAAAATCAATACTGCCGTCTGTTGTCAGGCCCCCGGCCTTGAGATAATCCGTATTAAAGAAAAATTCCACCCGGGCATCTCTTCCCTGGACCGGAAAAATCCCTTTGGCAACCTGGAACGATTTTGTTTTAAATCCACTGGAACGGATAAAGCCTTCGATCATCTTATCGTCTGCAATACCCAATAAAATGCCGTTTTCAAACAAGGCTTCCTTTACCTCGGTAACGGTAATATTGTCATCAAAATCATCTGTTTTCGTTAAAAATGCCGCCATGAAATCTTTGGTGATCTCAAGTTTAATTCCACCGGCAATCATCTCAGGTTCCAGCAGGTCATCCATGCCGGTGTCTGAAAGGGCTTTTGAACCGGCAGGGCTGAGATCGGATGGGCCTTCCGGATTCCCCGAAGGCGTTTCCCCCTCACCCAGAGCAGGATTCCCGCCTTTCTCCATCAGTGTTTTTTCAGCTTCCTGCCTGACCCGTTTTTGAAGCTTTAAAATATAATCACATTGTTTCGGAGTCAGCATACCTGCGTCCACCAGCAGGTCTCCCAACATGCGAATTTTCCGCTTGTTCCGTATATCTGCCGCCTGTTCTTCCAGGGCCAGCTTTAAGACACTTTGATTGATAAATCCCTTCCGAACCGCGATGGCGCCGAACTTGAACTCTTTTTGGCGCGTATCAAGGGCTTTTGCCGCCCGCACCAGCCTTTGCATATTTTCAGGAGAGACCAGCTCTTCTGACAGGAGATACTCTTGTAAGGCAAGGGTGGGATCTTGTGCGCTGGAACCCTGGGACAGGCCCTTTTGAAGGTCCTCTTTGGTGATCAAAAAATTTTTAACCGCCAAAAGGCCGATCACTGGAGTCTTTACTGGTATATTTGTTTTGTCATTCAGGTCTGTTGTCATCACGTCCCCAAAAGATTTAAATTACAGCGGCAAGCAATCCTGCGGCAATAAATGAAAATTCAAGGATAAATTCCCGATGCGCACCGGAAACGAGCCTGTCCCGCTCAAAAAACTTAATTAATAAAAGCATACTAAAGGGTATGAAAGCAAGCAGGAAAGCCCCTTGAACCAGTAAACCCGTAAAAGATGCAATAATCACCAGACAAACGTCACCGATTAATATGATTTTTATCATATCCCTGCTCTGCTTTTCCCCCAAAAGGATGGGAAGGGTTTCCTTACCGGTAATCCTGTCACCCTGAACGGCAAGAATGTCAAAGAATGCGGTTCTCGCAAAAACCAGGCCGACGGCAAACAAAAAAGTGACCATCACCGGGACCAGATCGCTCTGATGTGCCACCGCGGGCAAGAGACAGGTAACGGTACCCCAGGCAAGGGTAATCAAGACGGTTTTTGAACCCGGGATATCTTTTATCCTGGCCACTTTCCCTTGTTTAGACACCAGAGGGATGATTTTTAAATTGTATGACAGCCCCAGAAAGGTCATGATCAGAAGGATAACAAAAGAGAGCACACCGGTGATAAAGCTCAGGTAAAGGCCGGCTGCCCCGGATAGAATCGCCAGAATCCGAAGAAATATTTGATTTTTTTTATAAAAAAGTGCCCGCTGGGGATGATTGTATTTATCGGATTTTATGGTGAACAAATTATTGAGGATCTGCATGGACAGCACATACAGCATGGCAATCAGGGCATGACGATAGGTTTGCTCAATCCCCTGGACAATGGAACAGGCATAGGTTAAAAACCCGGCACCGGCCCCAGCCATGAGATTGGTCTTGAGCAGAAAATCCCGGGTTAACGCGAAGCCTCCCCCCAGGCTGCCGGGCTTTTGGACATGGGCCTGGATCTGACGAACCGTATCGCGAATGGTCCAATTGGGTGTGGACGCCCCGGCCGTGATGGCGATGGACTTTGCCGTCACCAGCATCCCATAGTCGATTTCACCGACGTCCTCAATATGCATGGCCGGTTTTCCGGTCTGGGATGCAATCTGGGCCAGACGTCTGGTATTACCGCTCTGTTTTCCCCCCACCACAATCACGGCATCATTTGACTCCGCCAGTTCACGAATTTCCGTTTGGCGTTTTTCCGTGGACCCGCAGATGGTATCAAACAATTTATAGTGGGGGGTATGGGCCTTGCACCAGTCCTTGATTTCGTCATAAAAGGCGGTATTCTGGGTAGTCTGGGCCACCACCACGGCAGTCGCAAACCGGGGCAGGGCCTGTAACTGCTCCAGGCAGGTAATAGTATGACCCTTTCCCCGGGCATATCCCAGAAGCCCCACCACTTCAGGGTGCTTCTCATCCCCGATAATAATGGTTGAATACCCTTTTTGGGCATATTTATTAATAATGACCTGGACCCTTACCACCCGGGGGCAGGTGGCATTGATAACTGTAAAACCGGCATCCTTTAAGGCCTGTTCATCTTCCGGGGGAACCCCGTGGGCCCGGATCAGGACGGTGCCTCTGCCGCGCTCGGGGATTTCTTCAATCCTGAAAATCTTTTTTTTTTCAAGCATCTCCAGGACCTGGGGATTATGGATCAGGGGGCCATAGGTAAATATGGGCTCCTGGGACAGATTCGAAGCATCCAATACCATATCCACGGCCCGCCGGACCCCCATGCAGAAGCCCGCGGTTTTTGCCACAACAATTTTCATGAAATATTCGTTAAAAGGTCAACCAGACGCTGGAATTCCGTCGTTGATTTAAAATTGATTTCTATTTTGCCTTTGTCCCCGTTCTTTTGAATCCTCACCCTGGACTGGATGCGATCAGAGAGGCGGGACGAGGTTTCCTCCAGGAATTGTTTTTCTTGTGCCGATATTTTTTTGAGCAGTTTATGGGGTTCTTTTTTAGCGGTATTGACCAGTTTCTCGGTTTCCCGGACAGACAGCCCTTTTGCCAAAACCATCTTGAAAAGATAGATCTGATTTTCCACGGACCCGGCCCCAAGAAGGGCCCTGGCATGTCCCATGGATATTTTTTCAGCGAGTAGACTGTCTTTAATCACCTGGGGAAGGCCGCGAAGTCTCAGGAGGTTGGCAATGGTGGAACGATTTTTCCCGATTTTTTCGGCCACCCGTTCCTGGGTGTAATGGAATTCAAAAATCAACCGGTAATAGGCTTCCGCCTCTTCAAGAACGTTTAAATTCTCCCGTTGAATATTCTCAATAATAGAAACTTCCAACACCTGTTCATCGGTGAGGTCTTTGACAAACACGGGCACATGGGTCAAACAGGCTTCTTTTGCAGCCCTAAGCCGTCTTTCCCCTGCCACGAGTTCATAGGCGTCATTGTGAGTTCTCACCAGCAGGGGCTGGAGAATGCCCTGCTGGGCAATGGATTCCTTAAGCCGGTCCAGCTCTTCCCGGGAAAATACGGTTCTGGGCTGATACCGGTTGGGGCTGATATCCGTGACAGGACACATGAAAAAATCAGGATGGGTCTCGGGCGTGTCAAAATCCGGGATCAGGGCGGAAATTCCCCGGCCCAGCCCGGTATTTTTCTTTTTCTTTTTCATCATCTTTTTAACAATTCCCTTGCAAAAGCCGTATAACTTTTTGATCCTTGTGACGATTTGTCGTATAAGATGACCGGCAACCCGTAGCTGGGGGCTTCTCCAAGCTTTACGTTCCGCGGTATCTTTGTCTTGAAAACCATATCTTTAAAATATTTTTTGGCGTCGGCAACAACGTGCTGGGCCAGGTTGGTTCGTTTGTCATACAGGGTCAAAAGGATACCCTTGATCTTTAATCCAGGGTTAAAAGACGACTTGACACGCTTGATGGTGTCCAGGAGCTGCCCCAGGCCTTCCAGGGCATAGAATTCACTTTGAAGGGGGATTAAAACCGAATCGGAAGCGGTAAATGCATTCAGGGTGAGCAGGCTCAGGGCCGGGGGGCAGTCAATGATGATATAATCAAATTTTTCTTTTACCGGCTCCAACAACAGTTTCAGCTTTTTTTCTCTGCCCTGGGCCGCCACCATCTCGATCTCAAACCCGATCAGATCGATATCAGACGGGATCATCATGAGTCTGGGCAACACCGTGGGCAGGATTAAATCCTCAATATCCGCCTCGCCGATCAGGCCGTTGTAAAGGGAAGCTTCCAGGGAAGGTTTGTCGATCCCCATGCCGGTTGTTGCATTTGCCTGGGAATCACAATCCACCAGCAATACGTTTTTTCCGAGTTTGGCCAGGGCGGCTGAAAGGTTAACGGCAGTGGTTGTTTTGCCGACCCCCCCTTTCTGGTTGGCTATGCTGATAATTTGAGTCATAATCAAATTTTCTTATCACACTTGTTCTGCATAGGCAATCATATAAAAAAAGGCCCTGACCGGTAAAACAATTTACCGGTCAGGGCCACAAAAATGATCTTAAAATTTAAACCGCCGCCTACATGGCAGATTCAGGATGGAACACATCCACCTCTTTTAAATCTTCACCCAGATATTCTCTTTCATTGGGGCCCAGTATCCCCAGGGAAAGATTCAACAGGGTCCAGAGATGGACGGTCTGCCATGCATGGTCATTGACTTCGGCCATATCATGCACCTGGGCGTGACAATTGTGGCAGGGGGTAATGCAGTACGCCGCCTTTGTCGTCAGAATCTGGTTGGCTTTTGTCTGGCCATAGGCCCGTCTCTGCTCCTGGAATCCCGACTGGAGGAATCCACCGCCGCCACCGCAGCAGAAATTATTGGATTTATTGGGGGTCATATCAACAAAATTTTCTTCACCCACAACCGCCTTGACAACATATCTCAGGTCATCGGCCACCGGATCACCCAGGGACTTTCTCACAAGCTGGCAGGGATCCTGTACCGTGAATTTGATTTTCCTGTCCTTGTTCCAGTCGGAAGAGGGTTTGAGCTTTCCTTCCCTGATCCACTGGGCATAGAGTTCGATGATGCTTTTGATTTCAAAGTTATAAGGGATATTAAATTTTTTCAGTCCGGCCCGGACTGCGAAAAATTCGTGCCCTCACTCGGTGTTGAGCCAGACTTTACAGCCCAGGTCCTCCACCGCTTTCACCTTTGTCCGAACAATTTTTTCCCAGGTTTCATCCTCTGCCATGAACATGCAGTAATTTTCCGCAGCCCATCCTTTGGTGCCATAGGTCCAGTCTGCGCCGGCAAGGTTCATGATCTTCCACAGGGGCACCATTTCATCGGGTTCGGTCACCGGCTCCCTTGAGTTCTGGTTCAGAAAATAGTATGCACCCTTTCGGTTGACATCCGCCGTCATCTCGGCAAACTCAGGCTGTGCTTCCTGGTACTCTTCAAGCACATCTTCCACAACAAATTGAAAGTCCTCTTCATTGGCTCCCATGGCTGAACAGGTGTCATGTTTCAAGGCCATGTCGCAGGAACCCACGATTCCTTTTGGCTTTTCCTCCCGGGGCCGTTGGGCCCGGGCATTGAACACCAATTGGGGAATATTAATTTCCATGGGACAGACATAGATGCACCGCATGCACATGGAACACATCCATATCCAGTTTGAGCTCAATATTTCTTCATCCATTCCAAGTGCTGCCATTCTCAGGAACTTTCTTGGATCCATCCCCTCAAGACCGGTTGCCGGACAACCCGATGCGCATGCACCGCATGTCAGGCATGCATTCAGGTTCCCGCCGTCCGGCAGAAGTTTCATTACCTTGTCTTTAAAGACGCTCTTTCGTGCGCCACCGATTTTAATAGCGGTATCTCCCATGCTATTCCTCTCCTAATCTATATTAAATAAAAGCCTTTTTTGCTGCTTTTGATAACATCCCTGTCTTTTGGAGTAATGCTCGTTCTCTCTTATTCCATATTTTTTGTCAACCTTTAATATTTACATTGACTTGGCAGATATTTTGATAAAAATTCTTTTTGTGTTTTGCTGCGTCCCGGGAGGACATACTCTGCGCACCGTCGAGTTATCTCTTTTTCGGCGTTAAAATTCATGCCTTGTTTTGAAGAAGAATTGCCCGGGGCGATCCCTCTTTTGTCAAAAATTTTAGTGACTCTTTGTTCTCTTTTATAGAGGCTGACATCGCCCAGGGTAAGGAAACTTTTGGTTTCAAGGGATCTTCCCAGTTTGTCCTTGAGGAGGGGATCAATGGAAAGGTTAAGACCCTGAAGAGCCCGGTTACAATTGATCATTAATTCTTCATCAAATATGATTTTATGAAAACTGCCCCCTGCAAATGCCGCCATATGACCCGGGTAACACCAGATTTCTTCTACATCCGTCATTGAATACGGCGCAATTGCCGTTAAACAGGATTCAAAACCGCCCTGGTAATCGTTTTCGATCCCGTCGGAAAAACATCCGCAAAGCACACAATTCATTTCAAAATAGCGACACACTTCATAAAACATAATCTGGACATGAAGGTATTCCGGGCACCCATATACCGGCTGCATTGTCCTCATATCCGTCATTGTGGAAAAGTTACTGAAGCTCACATTTGTACCCGGTTTAAGGAGCTGGATATAAGCCGTCCCGGCCAGGGAAATCGCAATGTCATGAATGACGATTCCCATCAGGCTTTCCGGTCCGGTCATGAACGACAGGGTGCAGGGAGAAATGGTGATATCCTGGGCTTCCTCAACCAAAACCCTTAAATTTATCAGACTTTCTTCATCATAGGATAGAGGTGCCATTGGACAGATGCCCTGCCCCATTACCGGATTTTTGTCATCGCCCTTAATCTCTTTGATGAGCTGAATCGCTCGTTTGGCACTGGTCTGGATATCTCCATTTTTTGTGTTGGATCGTGTGGCCCTCAACCCCAGGCTCGGCCATTTGTCAGAATATTTCAGAAGCATGGCAATTTGAGCGATGTAGGGATCATCCCCGTCATTGCCTTCAGGATCAACAACTCCTGGGTTTACAGATTCGTAAAGGTTGGAAGTTTCCGCCAGTTGATACATTTTAACGGCATCCCCAAGATTACCACGCCGGCTTTGACCGGTTAGATCGTCTAAAATCATGGGGGAATTTGAAAACGGAGATCCGGCAACCAGTCTTTTTATATTTGTGGACACAAACTTGGTTTTTGGCATCAGATCCAGGGTTTTGGACAGGAAATGAGGCGGGAAAACCACTTTTTTCCCATCTATTTTGGCACCGTTTTTCTTAAAGAGTTCTCTAACACCGGATGAATCAAATTCAACACCCACGGTTGCCAATATATCCACGGCAGTTTCATAGAGGCGTTCAATGGTCTCTTTGTTTAATAGTCTTGGCATGGTTCAGGCTCCTTTTTTTTGGGGGCAGAATATTTTACATTTCACATAATAGTTACTATGTTATTTTTTGTAAAGTTTTTTATACGAGATGCGGATGCACATATCCGTGAAGGGTAAGGCCCGCTGCCACCCTCTGCATCGAAGAAAGGCACTTGTAAAAACCGCCGGCCACTATCCAAAATGAGAATTGGCGGCAACAAGGTTTGACTTTTTTATAGTTTGGCTTACTATTCCATACACCATGGAAGATCTGAAAAAAACAGAAGACTCTATCGCCGATCTTATGGCAAAAGATCAGCAGCCGATTTTAAGGGAAGTCAGATCCCTGAAAAAATCTATAGCCAAAAAGAAAGGCCCAACACCCGCTGATCTGAAACGCATACAATATCTGCGGAACAAGGCGGCCCGGTCCATCAAGGAAACCCTGAAGCGACAGGCGTTAAAACCGTCCGGGATCTCTTTTAATCCGGATCTGCCCATCACCGGCAAACGACAGGAAATCATCACGGCCATACAGCAGCATTCAGTGGTTATCATCTCCGGAGAAACCGGGTCCGGCAAAACCACCCAGATCCCCAAATTCTGTATTGAAGCCGGACAGGGAATAAAAGGAATGATCGGCTGTACCCAGCCCAGACGGATTGCCGCCGTCACCGTTGCCCAGAGAATTGCCCGGGAACTTAACGAACCCCTGGGACAATCCGTGGGGTATAAAATCAGGTTTGATGACAAAACCAATTCCAGGGTCTATATCAAGATGATGACCGACGGCATCCTGCTGGCGGAAACCCAGGCTGACCGGTTTTTGACTGCCTATGACACCATTATCGTGGACGAAGCCCACGAGAGAAGCCTGAATATTGATTTTACCCTGGGGATTTTACGCCGTCTGGTCCGTCAGAGAAAAGACCTTAAGCTGATCATCACCTCGGCCACGATTGACACCCAGAAGTTTTCCAATGCCTTTGACCAGGCCCCGGTGATTGAAGTTTCCGGGCGGATGTTTCCGGTGGAAACCATCTATTCACCATTGGTCACCACAGAAGACGAAGGGCAGAATGCGGAAGACCAGGGATATGTGGAAGCGGCAGCCGATGCGGTCCACAACCTGTTGTCCCGGTCCGGGTCCGGGGATATCCTGGTGTTTATGCCCACGGAGCAGGATATCGGAGATACCATGGAAATCATCCGGGGCAGGTGCCGTGCCGGGGTCACGGTTTTGCCCCTTTTTGCCAGGCTGTCTGCCCGGGACCAGTCCAGGATATTTGCTTCCCAGGCCGGAAGAAAAGTCATTGTGGCCACCAATGTGGCCGAGACCTCCCTGACTATCCCGGGAATCAAATATGTGGTGGACACGGGACTTGCCAGGATTCCCGAGTATTCCCCCCGGACCCGGACCACGGCCCTGCCCGTGAGTCCGATTTCCCAGTCTTCGGCCAACCAGAGAATGGGGCGGTGCGGCCGGGTGGAAAACGGAATCTGCATCCGGCTGTTTGATAAAAAAGATTTTGAATCCCGGCCCTTTTTCACCTCCCCGGAAATCCTGAGAAGCAACCTTGCCGAGGTTATCCTGAGAATGATCTTTCTGAATCTCGGGGATGTGAAAAGTTTTCCATTTATTGATGCGCCGGCCCCCAAAAGCATCAAGGACGGATTTGATACCCTGGAAGAACTTGGGGCGATCCAGGAGAAAAAACCGGTCGGAAAGTCCGGGAAAAGAGAAATATTCCTTACCCGGATCGGCAGAATCATGGCCCGCCTGCCCGTTGATCCCAAATTATCCCGTATTCTACTGGCCGCTGACAAAAACGGATGTTTAAACGAGGCCCTTATCATTACCACGGCCCTGTCCATTGCCGACCCCAGGCAGAGACCGGCTGAAAACGCCCAGGCAGCAGATCAGAAACATGCCCTGTTCAAAGACCCGGGTTCTGATTTTCTGACCCTGCTCAACATCTGGAATGGGGTGAAGGCGGCTGAAAAGAGACTCAAATCCCGGTCAAAGGTCAAAGCATTCTGCAAGGATCATTTTCTGTCGTTCAAACGGATGAGAGAGTGGAACGACATCCACGGCCAGATTGCAAGGGTCCTGGGAGAGAATGATATCAAAGGCGAAAAAAAGATTTCCCCCAAACCCGGGACATCCGGGATGAAGGCAAAAGAATTTGAGATCGGTGGCCCCGTGTACATCGCCCTGCACCAGTCGCTCCTGTCCGGATATCTTTCCAACATTGCCCATAAAAAGGGAAAAAATATTTTCACCGCTGCCAAGGGCCGCCAGGCAATGATCTTCCCCGGCTCCGGCCTTTTCAACTCTGCCGGCAACTGGATTGTGGCGGCTGAATTTGTAAAGACCAGTCAGCTCTTTGCCAGAACCATTGCCAATATCGATCCCCAATGGCTGGAACTCATTGGAAAAGGCCTTTGCACCCATACTTACTCAGACCCCCACTGGGAAAAAAAGAGGGGAGAGGTCATTGCACGGGAGACCGTATCTCTTTTCGGGCTGATCATTGTCAATGACCGGAACATTGCCTATGGAAAGATCAATCCTGAAGAATCCGGGGAAATATTTATCCGCCACGCCCTGGTCCAGGGGGAGATCCATCACCAATTCGAGTTCATGACTCACAACCTTGCCCTCATGGATGAACTGGAAACCCTTGAACACAAGACCCGGAAACGAGACATCCTCGCCTCCCAGGAGGACATCACCCTGTTTTACCAGTCCCGGCTGCCAAAACCGTTTTACAATATCAGGACCTTTTCCAGATTTATCCGGGACAACCCAAACCTTTTAAAAATGACCATGGAAGACCTTCAAAAGTCGGCTGTTGATGAGGCAGAGCTCTGTCTGTTTCCCGATGCTCTGACCATGAACTCGGGCAAATTCAGGCTTAACTATGAATTCAATCCCGGTTCTCAAAGGGACGGGGTGACCCTGAATGTACCGGCCTCCTCAGCCTCACTGGTATCCCGAAACCGCGTGGATACTCTGGTGCCTGGATTGTTTGAAGAAAAAATTGCGGCCCTGATAAAGGCCCTTCCCAAAAAATTCAGAGTCAAACTGGTACCGGTGTCGGACAAGGCCCGGATCATCGCCCAGGAGATGCCAAGACAGGACAAACCCCTGTTCAATCTTTTGTCCGCCTTTGTTCAACAAAAATTCAATCTTTTTATCCCCCCCACCCTCTGGTCGGACAAGACCCTGCCCGACCACCTGAAAATGAGAATCTCCATCAGGGATGAGCAGGATCGAGAGATCAAGGCCATACGGGACAAACAAGTACTCAATGAATTTCCGGCAACCCGGGTCCCCCAGACCGCGGATGCCTTTTCCCTGGCCCAAAAAAAATATGAAATAACGGATATCCAGGAATGGAATTTTAAGGATCTTGAACCGTGGATCATCGTGTCCCAGGAAAAAGAGTTTACACAAAAAGCCTATCCCGGTTTAAAGATAGAGCCTGGTCTAAAAATAGAACCCGGCTCGAAATCTCCAAAAAGCGACCCCGTCTTATCTCTGCGACTATTCACCTCAGATGCGACGGCCCGGGAATCCCACTGCCAGGGGGTCAGACAATTATTTCTGAAGTGTTTTCCCGATCAGTTCAAGGCCCTGAAAAAAGACATCAGGGCCAGTGCCGGAATACGGCAGATGGCGCCTTTTTTCAACGGCCAAATAAAATTTCAAGCCTCTGTTTTCGACCTGATAACCACCACCTTGTTTGCCCGGGACATTCGCACCCAAAAAGTGTTTAAAGACCTTGCCCAAAAGGAATTAACCCGGCTGTACACCAGTGGACAGGATTTTATTCACACCCTTGTTGAACTGGGAACAGCCTATCAAAGCTGTTTTGAGCTGATCCAGAAACTATCCTTTCAGCACCAGTCAAAGAAAAAGACATTTGAGATCCTCACCCTGCTCTTCCAGGACCTGAAAAACCTGGTCCCCCCCAATTTTACCACCCTGTATGACTATGAGAGAATCAAGCATCTTGAAAGGTACGTGGCCTGCATCGGAATCAGGGCCCAGAAAGCGGTGGACAACCCCCTGAAAGAAGAGATGAAGGCAAAGCAGGTGACTGGATATACCCGCCACCTGAACCGGCTCCTGTCGGGTCTGTCTGAAAATTCAAGTCCGGAAAAATCCCAAAAAATCGAAGAATTTTTCTGGCTTCTGGAGGAATATAAAATCTCAGTTTTTGCCCAGGAGATAAAAACACGTCTGAAGATTTCCAAAAAAAAGCTGGATCATTTTTTAGCGACGGTTTCGACCATGATATAAAAGAACAAGGATGCCTGATCCCTCTTTTGTTCTTTTTGGACCCATTGGTATAAACTTTGCAAATCTTTTAAGCGAATCAACCTAAACGTCATAAACAGCGACAAAAGGGGGAACTATGAATCAAGACAGGGTTTTTGGCCCGGTCCCGTCCAGACGTCTGGGCAAAAGTGTGGGGATCAACAATATCCCGCCCAAAATATGCACATATTCCTGCGTGTACTGCCAACTGGGGAAATCATTAAAAATGACCGCAGACAGGTGTGCCTATCATGATCCGGACACACTGTCGGCAGAGACAAAAGAAAAAATAAAAAATGCGGATTTGAACAACGAACCCATTGACTACCTGACCATTGTATCGGATGGAGAACCCACACTGGATGCAAACCTGGGGCAGTTAATTGATCAATTAATTCCCCTGGGCATTAAAATTGCCGTCATTACCAATTCAACCCTGTTGAACAGACCCGATGTCCGGCAGGAGTTGTGCAAGGCAGACTGGGTATCCGTCAAAGTCGACACCCTGGATGAAAACATCTGGAGAAAAATTGACCGGCCCCATAAAAACATCCAATTTAATGCCGTGCTGGACGGAATCCGTTCGTTTTCAAAAGAATTCAACGGGCAATTGGTCAGTGAAACCATGCTGGTCAAAGACTTGAATGACGACCCTGAAAGCCTGGAAAACACCGCTGAATTTATCAGCCATATCAATCCCAGCCTGGCCTATCTGAGCATTCCCACACGGCCGCCTGCCATGAAATGGGTCCTTCCCCCAAAAGAACCGGAAATAAACAGGGCCTATCACATATTTAACGATCATGGATTAAATACCGAATACCTGATCGGATATGAAGGAAATCAGTTCGCATATACCGGCAATATAGAAGCGGATATTCTCAGCATTACAGCGGTCC
The DNA here is from genome assembly GCA_963674905.2 of uncultured Desulfobacula sp. Lineage (GTDB taxonomy): Bacteria > Desulfobacterota > Desulfobacteria > Desulfobacterales > Desulfobacteraceae > Desulfobacula. Next base: position 784,346 of record CAXXXR010000002.1, read on the forward strand.
ATCCCATGCGGGAGGATGCAGTGTATGCCTATTTGGAAAAAGCAGACAATGATTTTTCAGCCATAGAGAAATTGGTGGCCGACAAAAAGCTTCTTGTTTCAGAATATAACAACGAGCGCTTTTATTTAAGACGGCTGACGTATCACTATTCAACAGGATAGCCGGCCTTTTCCCATGCTTTCCAGCCGCCATCCAGATTCTTTGTGTTTTTATAGCCCATCCGGCAAAGGGTGCAGGTGGCCAGGCATCCCCTTCCCCCTGTCTTGCAGTACATGGTAATCTGGGCATTTTTGTCTGGAATTTTTTCAGAAACTTTGAACTCCAGAAGCCCCCTTGGGATATTGATTGCACCGGGGATATGCCCCATCTTAAATTCCTTCTTGGTCCGGCAGTCTAAAAAAAGCTCTCCGCCTCCATCAAGAAGATCCTTGGCCTCGGACACGGACACCTCGCAAATTATTTTTTTTGCATCCGTCACCATCTCTTTAGCTGTCATGTCCTTGGCAATGGCTACCTGGGCAACCAAAACCAAAACTGAAACAAGGGCCGTTACAAACAGATTAAATTTTTTCATACCATATCCTCCTTTTAGTCATTTTCCCTTTTTTCGGGTATTCTGTTCTCTGGTACAATCACAATTTTGTTTGCATTGAATTCTTTTGCCTCAACATCATCGGCGAGAAGAAATAATTTTGAATTTCCGTGACAGGCATTACATGTTTTGTTTTGATCCGTCTGCCTCCTGATATTATGCGGGGTTGCCATCTTCCATGTGGGAAGACTGTCAAAATTTTTCAAACCATTCTCTACATAGAATTTGAATGAGGACTGATCCACGGGAACATGACGCACCGTAACAAATGTTTCCGGCCTTTTTTTTGATTTCAAGGGGTTCAGACCAATCTTAAACTGCATGGTAGATCCTGTGGTTTTATAGTATTTAAGCCCCTTTTCGTCTTTCCCGAAATGGCATCCGGAACAATTTTTATACGCCTGGGAATGGCAGACATTACAACTCACCTGGTCTTTGTGAACCCAGTGGTTTTTAACATTATCAGATGTGGGATCATAAATTGTTTCATGGCAATCCAGGCAGGCAGGACCGTTTTCCACCTCATAGCGGTTGGCAACCTCCTTTCCATCCCCGTGCATCTCTTCTCCCGTGTGGCATTTATTGCATTTAAAGTATTTTTCTTTATGGATATCCGGTTTAAACCCCTTATTTTTTCCCAGATACTCTTTTCCGATCCGGCTTCCGTGACAGGCGGTACACACCTGCTGCATGGGCGGCCTCTTCTGGAAGAGATGCCCTTCCAGCAATCCCCCCCCCACCGATTCCGGACGGCTGATATGGCACTGCCCGCAACTGCTGTGGCAGGAATTGCAATGGAATTCCCTGGCCGCATCAACCTTTTGATATACAGAGGGTTCAGTATCCGCTCTTTTGTCTATCATCTTTTTCATGGGAGAAAGACTCACGTGAAGGCTGGAGCTGTAATTTTCGACAATATCCTCGTGGCAGTCACCACAGGCATCGGAGGGATCAGGATATGACGGGTCTTTGGTAACGCCCTTGTGGGCCTTTTCCCAGTCCGGTTCGTTGGGGTCTCCACCGTGACATTCGTGGCACCCGAGTTCTCCGTGATTTTCATCTTCAGCGATTTCGCCGTCAACAAAAATTTTTTCATGAGGAGCCAACGGCTCCACTTCGCCGCCTCACCCCTCGCCTGCTGTTTGGGCTGACGCCCCTGGTTTTGCCTTGTCTGACCCGGAAATCATTCTTGTGAGTTTGATCAACTTTTGTGCATTTGTATGGCAGGTGAAACAATAATTTTCGGTGCCTGAAGATTGGGCCCCGGGACTGCCAACAAGAAAAAAAACAGACAAAACCAACAACAGACAAATTTTAAATTTAATGGTTCTCATGTTCTGCTCCTGATTTGTAACCCTCTATTTTTGCCGGACAGACATGCGTATATTAATCAAGATTCAAAAAACGAATTCAGATGTGAGGGTCGATACCTAATTTAAACTACTCTTAAGTAAACTTAACTACTTAACTACTTAAAATTAGCAATAGTTGTGCCAAGATCATACCCACCTATCAATCAATGTGTAACCAACTGAAAAAATATAAATATTTTTATTGAAAACCTTGTTTACACATCGGCCATATAAAAATATCTACACAAAAAAGGAACAATCGGAACCTTATTCCCAAAGCCAAAGGGAACAATATGTTTCCTTTGGCGACCAGTCCTTGGAACTGCACCCACTATCCGCTTCCGTCACAATTTTAATATAGATGATTGACATCAATTCCATATTACGATTAAATGATGACAGATATCTTTCCTTATGTTTTTCCTTATACTGAATACGGGACATGATTATGAAGCTGCCGAAAAAACAAATTCAACAACACTATCAAACCATTCTGGACAGCATTGCAGACGGGGTTTTCACGGTTGATCTGGACCTGCTCATTACCTCCTTTAACAAAGGGTCCGAAGCGATCACGGGAATCCCGAGGGACCAGGCCATGGGGAAACCATGTTTTGAAGTTTTAAAGGCCAGTGTGTGTAAAACCAAATGCCTTATCCAGCAGACGATCAGGGAGAAAAAACCCATCGTAAACATGCCGGTTTATATTCTTGGCCCGGACCGGAAACGCATTCCCATCAGTGTCACCACCGCCCTGCTGAAAGACTCAAAGGGAAAAATCATCGGCGGTGTGGAAACCTTCAGGGACCTGACCGTCGTGGACAAACTCAGGAAAGCGCTTCGCAGACAGCACTCTTTTGATGATATCGTCAGCAAAAGCGGGAAGATGCTCGACCTGTTTTCGATTCTGCCGCAAATAGCTGAAAGCAATAGTACGGTATTAATCACAGGAGCCAGCGGCACGGGAAAGGAACTTTTTGCCCGGGCTATTCACAATAACAGCCTGAAAAAAAAGGGACCGTTTATCGCAATCAATTGCGGTGCATTACCCGACACCCTCTGTGAAGCCGAACTTTTCGGATACAAGGCCGGAGCCTTTACAGATGCTAAAAAAGACAAACCCGGCCGATTCGCTCTGGCCCAGAACGGAACGATTTTCCTGGATGAAATTGGAGATATTTCAAAGGCGATGCAGGTGCGCCTTCTCCGTGTCCTGGAGAACAAGGTCTATGAGCCGCTGGGGTCCACTGAAACCATTACAACCAATGCCCGGGTGATTGCTGCGACAAATCAAAATCTTGAACAACTGGTTGAAACCGGCAAATTCAGAGAGGATTTGTATTTTCGGGTGAATATCATAAAATTGTCGCTGCCCTCCCTTTTGCACAGGAAAGAAGATATCCCCATTCTGGTGGATCATTTCATAGACCGATTTAACCATTTAACCGGCAAAGAAATTGTGGCCCTGTCCCAGAAAGCCCTGGCCGCACTCATGCTCTATGACTGGCCGGGAAATGTACGTGAGCTTGAAAATGCCATAGAGCATGCCTTTGTCCTTTGCCGGGGGGATATGATCCGCCTGCACAATCTGCCTGACCGGATGGTCCCCAAAAGAGAGGTCAAGTCTGTCGCAACCGGGCTGACCCTCAAAGAGATTGAAAAACATGCGATCCAGCAAGCCCTTGAAAAAAACCAATGGAAAAAAATGGCAACCGCCCGGGAACTCGGCATTGACAAGAACACCCTGCGCCGTAAGATCAACCGGCTTGGAATTTGAGCCAAAAAACTATCACAACACTGCATTCGCATTCCTGAAATTCTTACCAAAACTTACCAATAAAAACCTTTGAAATAAAATAAATAACAGGAATCACACCCAAAATTGGGCGGTATTCCACAAAGAGGGCAAGAAGAGCGTGCGGAAGGTATCCCAGCCGGATCTTTTTGAAAAACGACCCAAACCTGTGGCCGATATCCGGATATTTCCCCTTGTTATTGTTTTCAAAAACTTTTAAATAAAGCGGTAAACCATTAAATCTGCCTTGGAGTGGCGAGTGGACAACGACAATGAAATAAAAAGAATCAAGCGCTTGAACCAGATTTTAAGGGCATTGCGAGAGGTGGGCCGGCTCCTGGTCACCCAAAACGACCGACAGGAACTCATCAACGGCATCTGCCGTGTTCTGGTTAGAGAAAGAAAATATTCCAATGCATGGATCGGCCTTCTGGACCAGGATCAACAGGTTCAGATGATTGCCCAGTTCGGATTTAACGATCATTTTGAACCCATGCACTCCCGGCTGAGAAAAAACGAATTTACCCGGTGCATTCAAAAAACCCTTGAGTCAAAAGAGGTGTTCGCCGTGGCAGACCCGGTAAAAGAATGCACCCAATGCATGTTCTCAAAAAACTATTCGGGCAGGGGTTCCATGGCGGTGAGGCTTAACCACGAGCAGGTGAACTATGGATTCATGGTCCTGTCCATCCCCCAGGATCTCAGCCGGGACAAGACTGAAAAAAACATTGTCAAAGAGATTGCCGATGATATCGCATTTGGACTTTACCGGATTGAGCTGGAGGAAAAACAAAAATCAGCGGAACAGGCACATGAGGAGAGCAATGCCCGCTTTAAAACCTTAATTGAAAATTCCCTGAACAGTATCGCCATCATACAAAATGATAAAAAGGTCTATCAAAGTGCCGGGTTAAGAAAAATCCACCGCCTTATTTTATCGGCTTTTAAGCCTCCTGAATTTGAAAATGTCTACTCCGGCGACCGGGCCAGGATCCGACAAAATTATACGGATTTAATCGCCGACCGCATCAAACATATTGACACGGATTTCAGATATTACCCCCAGGGAGCTGAGAAGGAAGAATCCCAGGTCAGGTGGGCACTCATCAGCGCCCGAAAGATTGAATATATGGGAATTGAATCCGTTCTCACCAATGCCATGGACATCACCGACTCAAAATCCGTTGAAAATTTTTTAAGAATCCAGGACAAAATGACATCCCTGGGCCGGGTCACTGCCGGGATCGCCCATGAGATACGAAATCCCCTGTCCGGTATTTATATCTATTTAAAAGCCCTGAAAAATATCTATAACAATATGGGGGATATCAAAACCGTATTGTCCATTATCGACAAACTGGAACTGGCCTCCAACAAGATTGAATCCATCATCAAGCGGGTAATGGATTTTTCAAAGCCGGGCAAACCCCGGTTTATCATGACCGATATCAATAAAAACATTGATGAAGTGACCAAGCTGACATCGGTTTCACTCAGAAAAAACGGTATCCGATTTATAAAAGACCTTGACGAGACACTCCCGGAATGCTGGAATGAACCCCATTTGATTGAACAGGTGGTGCTAAATCTCATTACCAATGCAGCCGAGGCCATGAAGGAGTATGAGGGGGAAAAAATTATTGCCGTTAAGACCTATAAAAAACCAGACTGCATTGCCATCTCAATTGAGGATTCAGGTCCGGGCATTCCCATGTCGCGTCAGTCAAAAATTTTTGATCCGTTTTACACCACAAAGACTAACAGCTCCGGCATAGGCCTGAGCATTTGTCATCGGATCATCACGGATCACGGGGGCTCCTTAAAGTTTAATTCCGGCACCCAAGCCGGTACCCGCTTTATCATCGAACTGCCCCTGAAAGGTAACGAGACCGTGTCATGAGCCGATATACCATCAGCATTATTGATGATGAAGAAACCATCCGAGACGGACTTGGCCTGATCCTGTCCAAAAAATATGATATCGTCTGCTTTGCCGATGCTGAGTCGTTTCTGGCAGATCTGGAAAATTTCACCCCGGACCTTGTGTTAATGGATATCGGCCTGCCGGCCATGAGCGGAATTGAGGCCCTGGGTATTGCAAAAAAGAAGAACCCTGACCTGCCCATTATCATGATCACTGCATTTGAAGATATCAGCATGGTGATCCAGACCATGAAAACCGGTGCCTTTGATTTTATTCTCAAACCCCTGAACCCGGATATTCTTGAACTGACCATCAAAAAAGCCGTTGCCTCCATTGCCCTGAGAAAAGAGGTCAAGCTGCTCCAGGAAAAATACCTGAGAGAAAATCATCCCTGCTTTATCGGGGAGAGCAAAAAAATTGAAGACGTAATGGACTTTATCAACGTGGTGGCCAAAAGTCCGGACACCCCCATCATGATCGTGGGAGAGACCGGAACCGGCAAAGAGTTGATCGCCAATGCCATCCATGCCAGAAGCCCGGTTTTCCAGGGACCCTTTATCCCGGTAAACTGCTCCAGCTTTCCCAGTGAATTAATTGAAAGTGAATTGTTCGGATACGAGGAAGGGGCGTTTTCCGGCGCCAGAAAGCAGGGGAAAAAGGGCTTGATTGAAGAGGCGGACAAGGGCACGCTTTTTCTTGATGAAGTGGCGGACTTGAGCCTTGCCGGCCAGGCCAAGTTGTTAAGATTCCTTGAGAGCGGTGAATTTTATAAGGTTGGCGGCACCACAAAGAACAAGGTCAAGGTTCGGGTGGTATCGGCCACCAATAAAAATCTGGAAGAGATGATTGATCAGGATACCTTTCGAAAAGATCTTTTTTTCAGGCTCTGTGTGGTAAAGGCAAAAATCCCTTCCCTGAATGAAAGGAAAGACGATATTCTGCCCCTGGCCAAACATTTTCTATGTCAATTCAATGAAAAATTCAAAAAAAACATTCAAAACCTTTCAACCGGGGCACAGGATCTATTGCTCTCCCATAAATTCACCGGAAATGTCAGGGAACTGAAAAACATCATTGAACGGGCGGCTCTCATTTCCCAGGCCACCCTGCTCACAAGGCAGGACCTCGGACTTTTCCGGAAACCCGACCGTAAAGACTGCCCTGAGCCGGATATTTCCAACGACAAAACCGCGAACATCCCGGACCAGGGGATTCATCTGGGGCGATTGCTGGAGCGTGTGGAAAGAAACTATATGGAGCAGGCCTTGCAACTGACCCGGGGAAATGAAAGCAAGGCGGCCCGACTCCTGAAAATGAACCATCACACCTTTCGATACAAAAGGAAAAAATTCCTTGCCCTGGATCAGGATTCCGACTGATCTGGATTCCGGGGATCAGGATTATAGCTGAGACGTTTACCGCTGCCGTCAAATCTTATAGGTTGCCTTTGGCAGGTAAACGGAAAAACAAGTGCCTTTGTCCAGTTCACTTTCCACTTCAATGGTGCCGTGATGGGCTTCAACAATGCTTTTGACGATGGCAAGCCCCAGGCCTGTTCCATTAATATACCGTGTTTTTTCATTCTTAGCACGAAAGAAGCGGTCAAACACATGGTCCAGATCTTTTTCCGGAATACCGAGACCGGTGTCGGAAACCATGATGTTGATACAGTCACTCTTTTCCCGGAGCTCGAGGGTGACCGTACCGCCGTTGGGACTATACCGGATGGCATTGGATATAAGATTGGACAACACCTCTTCAATGTTTGTCCTGTTGGCCATGATCCGGATCTCCCGGTCAATTTCCTTGAATACCAGATCAACCTTCCCGGCAGCAGCCCTGTCACGGTAACCGGCGATTTGATCTTTAATAAGGGCTGTGAGCTCCAATTCCTCCCTGTCCTGGTGAATCAACCCGGATTCAATCTTGGAAAGATCCAGAAGTTCCGTGGACAGCGCCGTTAAAGACTTGATCCGGTCCGAAGTTCTCCTCAATATCTGTTCCTGTTTTTCCGTAAGATCACCTGCCAGACCGTCCAGGATGACATTAAGCTGCATCAGGATCGAATTTAAGGGGCTTTTGATTTCATGGGCCACCATGGACACAAAATCCGATTTTAATTGATCGACTTTTTTGAGGGCCGTGATATCGGTAAAAAGGGTAACCGACCCCAGATTCCGGTTGAGGCGGTCCTGGAAGGGGATACATCTGACACCAATGATAATCTCTTCTTTTCCGTCGGAGTGCGGAAAGGTGATCTCATCGGTAATTTCAGCAAATACACCCTGGGGCTGGGCAATGGCCTGGTCTATCATGTTCAGCAGGCGGGAGTCTTGTATAAATTCAGACACATGATGCCCGATAATCGAGGTCTGCCGGCAGCCGATCATTTTTAGAAACGCCGGATTTGCCAGGGCGATCCGTTTCTGGTTATCCGTGGTTAAAACCCCATCGCTCAAGGTGTTGATCATCACCCGCATCCGGGATTTTTCCGTTGCAATATCCTGGAGGGTCCGCAAGAATTCAATGGCCTTGTTGATGACCATCCGCAGTTCCTTGGGTAAAAACGGTTTTGATAAAAAATCAAACGCCCCTTTTTTCATGGTTTCAATGGAATGCTCAAGTGTGGCATAGCCGGTCACCACAATCACCACGGTATCGGGGTGGCGGGATTTGATATCCGTTAACACATCCAGTCCGGACATGCCGGGCATCATCAGGTCCAGCAGGACGATATCAAAGTGTTTTTCTTCGATCATCTTCAATCCCTTGATACCGTTCGGGGCCACCTCCACATCACAGCCCTCTTCGGTGAGCAGTCGGTGACAGGCCTGTTGAATCCGTACCTCATCATCCACGACCAGGACCCGGGGCTGGAAGAAAATATCTTTTACACTCTTTTTTATGGAATCTATGGGTTGTTTTGTCATTGTTCCTATTCTTTATATCTTTCTTTATGTCTTAAGGATTATAAACTTTATCAGTGACGCAGTCCTAAATTAACCCCTGGCGCTCTACGTCAGGTTTGCAAAAAAACGGTCCTTTTTCCGAATCCGTAAACATGGGGAACTCAACGATAAAAGTGGTCCCCTTTGATCCGGTCTTCTTAACAAAAATTTTGGCCTCGTGCTCTTCAAGTATACCGTAAACAATGCTCAGACCAAGACCCGTGCTTTTCCCCACCTCTTTTGTGGTGAAAAACGGATCAAAAATTTTTGACAAATTCTCATGGGATATCCCCTCACCCGTATCCTTCACTTCCAGAAAAATCTTTTTAACGGATTTCTCCTTATAGGTGGTCAGGGTGATCGTACCCACACCTTTCATGGCATCGGCAGCGTTGATGACAAGATTGATCACCACCTGGTTAAGCCGGGTGGTATCGGCATGGATGAGCATCATCTCTTCGGAGAGATTTTTTTGTATCTTGATGTTCCGAAATTTTTTCTGATCCCGGATCAGGGTCAGGCTCTGCTCAACAATATCGTTGAGTTGGACAATATTTTTTTGTACCCCTGCACTGCGGCTGTATACCAGAAGGCTTTTAACGATTTCCTTGCACCGTTCGGCATCTTCAAGGATATACCCCAGGTCTTTTTTGATCGCCGCATCAAGGTCTTCACGCTCCAGGAGAAGACCGGCGTAGAACAAAACCCCGGTGAGGGGATTGTTGATTTCATGGGCAACCCCGGCTGCCAGCCGTCCCAGGGATGCCATTTTTTCCGACTGGGCCAGTTGCTTCTGGGCCATTTTCAGCTCTTTTTCAACCTTGATCTTGTCGTGAAGATCGTTATAAATGGCCATTGTGGCGGATTCATTGCCTTTTTCATCGTAAATGATGGCCGCCGACATCTCCACGTCTATTTCCCTGCCATGGGAATCCACGATAGTCGTCCTGGGGATCAAAAGCTTTCCCCTGCCCCCTATTTTTTCATCCCTCAGCATTCTCATAATTTCTTTGGCCTTGCCCGGCGGGTACAATTGCTCGGTACGTCTAATCTTACCCTCCCCGCCGTTGTAATCACCAAACAACTCTTTGGCCACGGAATTCATCAAATTGATATTGCCCTTGCGGTCCGCCGCCACGATGGCACTTGCCGATGAATGGATCACCCGGCTGATGAACTCTTTCACACCGTGCAACTGGTTTTCCAGAGATTTGGTCTTGGTAATATCCATTATCCCGCCAAGGACATAGGCCACTTCACCTTTTTCATCAAATATAGGGGAGAATACCCTTTCCTCCCATCGATAGTGATGTTTCAAGGTAAAACTATGGGGTTTTTTGTCTTGAAATACTTTTGAAATAGAGCATTGGTCTGAGTTGCAGGGGGTATCTTTATACAAAAAGGTATTAAAACACTTTTTCCCGAAAATTTCCTTGAACGACAGGTTAAAGGTTTCATAAAATTGCTGGTTGGCACCCATCAGGGTCTTGTCCTGGGAAATAATAACACAGGGATAGGACAGGGAATCAAAGACACGGGTTCGCCAGTACTTTTCTTCTGCCGACATGTCTGCTCGTTTTTTTACACCCATAATATTAATTTGCTGCCGTTGTCTGTCATCTCATCACGGACTCTCAAACACCTCTGTCAAGGCCTGTTTGGCCTCACTCCCCCTGCCCCGGGGCAGGACAAGGCTGATGTGGGCCCCGGTACACCCGGTCAATAAAACAGGAATCGATTTCTGGGTCAGGCAGGCCATGGCCCTGCCGATGATACTGTGCCGGTCCCCGAAGTGGGGCCCTTGAAAACTGAGCAATTCAGCCGTACAGGTCTGTGGGGCCGGAACTTGTTTTGTTGCTTCTGTGAGCAAAAACAACTCTATCCCTTCATTTATTCCGGCATGGGCAGCCGCATAAAAAAACCGGTCCTCTTTACCCGCAAGGGAGATTATCTCCTGCCCGGCCCTTGCCAGTTCATCAAAAGCAAACAATCCAAAAGAAAGTTTCAAGTCCTCTGTTAAAGTCATCCCATAGGTCTTTATTCGCTTTTCAACGTAGCAGGCACGGGTTTCAGGATATCTTTTCTTTAAAAATTGTGTGAGCTCGTCATTCTCTTCCTGTTCAAAGGGCGTATGAGACCCCGGCAAATGGTAACCGGCTGCCAGCAGCCCAATCAGTGTATCACAGCCTTGCCGGTCAATCACAAAGGTGAGCATTGAATTAGAGGAAACCATGTGATGAAAAGCCATCCGCTGCCTGCCCAGGAGTGACAGGAGAAAGCCTAAAAAGCCCAGCCGAAAATGGTGGGGATATATTGACACGGTGCAGACATCGGGGTGATCCGTGCCCAGGGCGGCACCACTGACCTTTTGAGCAGAATCCTTTAAACTGATCACCCCTGTAACAAACGGATGATCTCCCACCACACTTGAACCGGCAACCACAAGGTTGATCCCAAGATCTGCCAGGACGGCAAACAGATGATTTTCCCGGGAACCCGTCCCAATGACATTTGTCTGGGTCATCAGGGTATAATTTTTATTGAGACGAATCCCGTTTATTTTTTCCTGGTCCATACGGCCCGCTGTATTTGCCCTTGGGCAAAATGGGTATGGCGGAACCCATATGATTCCGCCATACCTATTGTAAATTCAATGTAAATTCAAACAAAGTCATTACTGAACTGGAAAACTTATTTACAATAATCTCCAACAATTCCCATCAATTTATCCAGATCAATGGGTTTGGGAATATAATCATCAGCCAGGGTTGTTTTGCCGTCGTGATGGGTATAGCTGGTGGTCTTTACGGAATCGGCCACTGCCGTCAAAAGAACAACAATAATATCTTTTAAGGCATCATTTTTCTTTATATCATTACAGACTTCCCATCCGTTCTTCCTGGGCATCATCACGTCAAGGATGACCAGGGCGGGTTTTTCCTGTTTAATTTTTTCCAGGGCTTCTTCACCGTCATAGGCCCTGGCAACTCGATAGGCCTGCGCTTCCAATTTCATTGAAACCGCTTCCACCAGGTCGGGGTCATCGTCTACGACCAGAATAAGTTGTTTTTCACTCATCAGTCTACTCCTTTTTATTGTCTGAATAATATTTCTTTATAACGCAGGCCGTGGAAACAAGCCAGATTTTTCTACAATCTGGGGAACTTTTTCTTCCCATTCAATGGCCATGATATGAAACCCGTGAACCCCCTTAACTTCCTTTAATCTCTGAATGGATTCTATGGCGATCTTTATGCCTTCTTCAGGCTGCTCTTCCTTGGACACACCCGCCATCCGTTTAATCACCTCATCAGGCACATCCATTCCCGGCACCTTATTTTTCATATACCGGGCCATACCGGCGGATTTCATGGGGGTGATCCCGGCCAAAAGATGAACCTGTTCATCCAGGCCCCGATCGCACATCATTTCCATATAACGTTCAAACTTGTCCAGGTTGAAAATGCACTGGGTCTGGATAAAATCCGCACCTGCCTTTATTTTTTTGGCCAGCCGCATGACCCTGAGCTCAAACGGATCGGCAAAGGGATTAGCCGCAGCACCGATAAACATTTTTGGCGGGGTATCAATGTCGGCCCCTCCCTGGAATTTGCCTTCATCCCGCATGTTTCGCACCGTTCTCACTAATTGGATGGAATCCAGATCAAATACCCCGTTGGCCATGGGATGGTCACCGAACTTTGCATGATCTCCGGACAGGCACATCATGGTATTAATGCCCATGGAGTAGGCCCCGATAATATCGCTCTGCATGGCCAGGCGGTTCCGGTCCCTTGTGACCATCTGCAGGATGGGGTCCAGCCCCATCTGTTTGATGATCACACCGGCTGCCCAGGAAGACATTCTCACCATGGCGGTCTGATTATCGGTGACATTGATGGCATCTACATGATCTTTGATGAGAGTGGCCTTTTCTCTTACCTTTTCAGGACGTGCACCCCGGGGAGGGCCGACTTCGGATGTCACGGCAAGGGCCCCGGAGGCCAGTACACGTTCCAGTTTGCTTTCAGTCTTCATAATGATAAATCCTCCCTGACTATTTTTCGGGGTCCGCCGCCGCCGGCCGGTCGATAATCTTTTGCTTCCATGATCTCTTCATACCGTTTTTCCATTCCAAGGGCCTTCAACCTTTCCCAGATCAAACACCAGGCACACTCGACATCCGGAGAAATTTCACACATGCCGTTGGAGGTTCCGCCGCAGGGGCCGTTGAGCAGATGTTTGGAACATCTTGCCACCGGGCAGATGCCGCCGGTAATCCCCAGCATGCAGTCACCACATCCCTGGCATCTTTCCTCCCAGATCCCCTGGGCCACCGAAGCCCCCATAAATTTTGTATTCACGGCAGGAAACACAGGGGTTTCCTTGAACCGGGCAGCAACACTCTGAACACCGCATCCGCAGGCCATGGAGAGAATGGCGTCAGCCCCGCCGATATCAGATACCAGTTCATTTACATATTCAGGGTCACATTGTCTTTGAAGGGTAATCTCCTTGATATGGATGGTCCTTCCCTGTTTTAACGCATTCAGGTTAAGGGCGGATGCCAGAAGACCGACTTCTTTTCTTCCTCCGGCTGAGCATACGGTCACACACTCGTTGCAGCCCACCAGAAGAATCCGGTCATAAGGAGAAATATAGTCTATAATTTCCTTTAACGGTTTTTGCTCTGCTGTTATCATGTTTTTATCTCCGAATATTTCATCATCAGCCGTCAGCCGGCCATGATCATCTGTGTTGAACTATTTTACGGGACTGGGTCCCAGTTGTTTAATGTTTTGTGTAAATTCAATTGCGGTACGGGCAAACGCTTCCCCCATTCCCGCAGATATCTTTACCATGGCCAGACGTTCCTTTTCCCAGCCAAGATCTTCTAAAACTTTCTGCACCTGTTTCACCCGGTGTTCGGCCCGGGTATTTCCATTCTTAAAGTGACAGTCACCCTCAAGACATCCGGCCACAACTACCCCGTCCGCCCCTTTTTCAAAGGCTTTCATGATATGAATGGCATCCACCTTCCCGGTGCAGGGCACCCGGATTATTTTCACGTTTGGCGGATAGGATATTCGTTTGCTGCCCGCCATGTCGGCAGCAGTATACGCGCAGTAATGGCAGCAGAATGCGACGATTTCCGGTTCAAAATTTTCCATTAGTTTAACCCTCCAAACAGACCGTCTAATTTGGCCAGAATCTGATCATCTTCCCAGGCAAGCAACTGGATGGCCTTTGCCGGACAGTCTGCCGCACAAATCCCGCATCCCTGGCACTTGGCCGGATCAATCTGGGAATATCCGTCCTCGTTGATAAACGGAATACTGAAAGGACAGGCCCTGACACAGATCAGACAGGCCGCACATTTGGTTCCGTCAACTTTTGCAATTGCCGCCCCCAGGTTGATTTCCCGTTTGGCCAGAAGGGTCTGGGCCCGGCCTGCCGCTGCATAGGCCTGGGTGATACTTTCCTGGATTGTTTTTGGAGAATGGGCCGTTCCGGCAATGAAAATTCCCGGCACAGACATATCAACGGGGCGAAGTTTCACGTGATCCTCGAGAAAATAGTGATCTGCCGTTCTCGGTAGATGAAACATCATAGACAGATCTTCCGTGGTTTCATCATCGGCAATCATTCCCGTACTCAGGGCGAGAAAATCGGCTTCAATCTCAATCTTCCTGCCAAGGATAAGGTCGTCGGCAAGAACAAAAACCTGGTCGTTTTCAACCCGGACTTCGGGTCTATTGTCCAGGGAAAACCGTATGAATTTGACATCCAGATTCCTGGCTTCCCTGTAATAGTCTTCATGGAACCCATAAGTTCGGATATCTCTGTATAAAATAAAAACACCTGCCTCGGGATTAATCGCCTTTATGCGCAGGGCATTTTTCATGGCGGCCTGGCAGCAGATTCTCGAACAATTTGGATTGTCCGGTTCCCTTGATCCCACACACTGGATCATCACCACCTGGTTCATGGCCTTGATCTTTTCCGGGTGTTCTTCTATCATATCATCCAGCTCAAGCTGGGTGGCGATACGATCATGAGTTCCCAGGCCGTAGGCTTGGGGACGGTTCGGCAGGGCACCTGTGGCAAAGATGGTCACACCGTGGCTCAACTGCATGTAATTCATTCTCGGCCCGGTCTGAATTCCGGTGGTAAACCGTCCCGGTACCCCGGAATGGTCGACAATAATAGTCCGTGTCAATACCCGGATTTTTTCATGGGCAGTGACATCGGCCGTCAATTGATCCATGAACGGCCGGACACGCTCACCTTCAATCGTCCTCTGAATAGACTTTGCCAGCCCGCCCAGTTCGGCTTTCTGCTCGACCAGATAGACTTGAATCCCCTGGCCCGCCAGTTGAAGTGCCGCCGTCATTCCGGTGACACCGCCGCCGATCACCAGGGCATTTTGGTTCATGGGCAGGGTATGATCCTGGAGGGAACGGGTCTTTCGGACACCGCTGATGCCGATACCCAGGAGCTTAAAGGCTTTTTCCAGGGCGGCTTCAGGCTGCCCCAGGTGGGCCCAGGTATTCTGATCTCTCAGGTTGACGATTTCCACCAGATGTTTATTTAATCCGGACCGGCGCAGCAGGTCCTGAAATTTGGTTTCATGGGTTCTCGGAGAACAGCCGCCGATAACCACCCGGTTGAGTTGATGGGTCTTGATCGATTCTTCAATGATATCCATGGACTCAGAGCTGCATCCATATCCCACTGCCTGGGAAACCACAACATCGGCCCGGGTTTTGGCAAATTCCACCAGTCGATCCACATCGATCAGGCCGCCGATCTCTGTTCCGCAGTCACAGACGAACACACCGATTTTAAGGGGTTCCCCTGTGACATCCCGTTCCGGCATAAAATCACTGTCGTCCTCAGTTTCAGCCGTGACCGCCGGCAGATCCGAAGCCGCCATACTGGCGGCAGCACTGGCCTGAACCATTGTTTCAGGGATATCCTTGGGACTCTGGGCCACGCCGCAGGCATAGATCCCGGGACGCGAGGTCACCACCGAATTAAAGGGATCTGTTGCCGCAAAATTATGGACATTTAATTCAATGCCCAGACGTTCTGCCAGATCAATGGAGTCTCTGGACACCCGGAATCCGGTGGAGAGAACCACCATATCGAATTCTTCCGTGGCCGTTGACGCGGATTCTTCCAGGACATAGGTAATGGAGAGATTACGGGTTTTGTCGTCTTCAACAATAGAATGGGGACGGCTTCTGACCATTCTCACCCCGTAATCATTTTTGGCCCGGTTAAGGTAAAGTTCATAATCCTTTCCATGGGTCCGCATGTCCATATAAAAAATGGTGGTCTCAATGGTTTCGGCAAAGCGTTCCTTGGTAACCATGGCCTCTTTTAAGGCATACATGCAGCAGACTCCAGAACAATAGGGCACATCTTTTTTATGAATACCCCTGGACCCCACACATTGAATCCAGGCCACCCGTTTGGGACGTTTTTTATCGGAACGTCTCACAAGATCCCCCTGAAACGGACCGGAAGCAGACATGATCCGTTCATACTCCAGACCGGTGACCACATTGTCAAAGTGTCCCCCGCCGAAATTGTCCAGAATTGAAGGATCAAACAGCTCGGCACCGATACTCAGAACGACGGATGCCGCTTCAACCCGGGTTTCCTTTTGACTGTCATGGGGCAGGATAGCATCTGCCTTGCACACCTTTTGAAGAGCTGCGACATCTTCTATTTTTTCCATATCAATGGAAAAGGCATAGGGGGTTGCCTGGGGGTAGCGCATACAGGTCGGAGCCCGGGGGTCAAGTCCCGGGGAAAATCGAACGGCGTCCGGGAAATGTTTAACGCATTCCCCGCATGCCGTACATTTGTCCATATCAATATACCGGGGTTCCGTTGTCAGGGTGGCCGTAAAATTACCGGCCTCACCGGTCAATTCTGTCAGCCGGGTCATGGGTTTCAGATCCAGGTGGACCTGTCTGGTACTCGCTGATAAATGGGGAGATACCGTACACAAATCACAGTTGTTGGTGGGAAAGGTCCTGTCCAGTTGGGTCATGAGCCCGCCAATGGAATAGGATTTATCAATGAGTACGACATTTCGGCGGGATTCGGCCAAATCCAGGGCGGCCCGTATCCCCCCGACACCACCGCCAATGACAAGCACACTTTTGCCGTTTGGTTTGTCCAATTGATTATCTTTATACTTTTGCATGGTAACCTGCTTATATTTATAGGAATCCATCAATCGTCATGGGTTTTTCACACAGATTAACGAATGGATCGGTTTAGGTTAAAGCCCGGCACAGTCCAGGATTGCCGGCAAACGGTCTTCCCAGCCCGAGGCGGAAATCTTTATTCCCTGGGCATGGGCCTTAAGTTCTTTGACCATTTCCCCTGCGATGCGGATACATTCCATTTCCCGGTCTTTTGCCGTCCGTATCCGGCTGATCAATTCCTCGGACAATTTCAAAGCCGGTTCATTAATAGAAATGTAACGGGCCATGCCCACGTTTTTCAACATGAAAACCGTGGCAATCACCGGCACATTCAAGGCATTGAATTGATGGATGATGTGGGTATAGTAGGCCATGTCAAAAACAGGCGGAACCATGATATAGCGTGCGCCGGCATCTATTTTTGCCCGGGCTGCAGTTACCTGTTCTTCCAGATGGGCATCATCCCGGATGGGTTGAACCTGACATCCGGTAAAAATTTCAGGTTTGCCGCTTAATTCAAACCCGGCCAGATCCGTTCCCTTCACAAGGGAATCCACCATGGTCAGCAGGTCCAGCTCGTTTAAGTCATCCACCGGTTTTGCATCCTGGTGGTCACCATTGGCCATGTCTTCTCCCTGCACAACCAGAAGGTTGTGGATGCCGAGCACATGGGCCGCCAGCACATCACCCTGAAGGGCCATCCGGTTGCGGTCCCGCCCGTAGAGATGAATGACCGGTTCCATCCCCTGCTGCCGAATAATGGAACCACCGGCCAGGGCGTTCATGTGCATGACCCCGTTATCCATGTCCGGGATCACAATGGCATCTATTCGTGATTTAAGATGCCGTGCATTTGTCACAAGATCGGATATATCAACTCCCTTGGGGGTGTTCATCTCCGCAAGTACCACAAAGTCCCCTTTGACAAGTTTGCTCTCTAAACTCATTTGATTCATCCTTCATATTCCGTAAGCTCTGGGTCTCATTTTCAGCCACAGCTTAAATTAGCGTTAAACACCACGGTGCTTATTAGCAGAAACCATGCCAGTGACAGGAATAACAGGATTCATCTCTAAAAACAATACCTTGATAGCTTTTACCCCGATAAATTATCCCCCGCAGGATCGAACCCTTTGAAATTTTTCAAAAAAACATTCGAAAAATTCTCAAAATTTTGTAAATTTTCTAATCTTTGCAATACTTCTAAATTTCGTATATTTTCTAAATTGTTTTTGTAATTTTCCGACTTATCCGGCCGATTCCCTGAAACATTTTACGTGCAAGAGTTTGGAATTCAATCAAAAACAAAACAAACCGTCCGTTTGGCATGCTTAGTGCTAATTAGATCTGAATATAGAAATATAAACTCGAATAAATTAGGTCAGTTCAGGTTGAATAGTATTGTAATAATGAGGTAATAAGAATAAAACAAATTTCGGCAGGTTCTTGATGAAAAAAGACCACAGAAAATCGCCCCAGATCATGCTCATTGACAATGACAAATATGTCAGGGAGTCTTTGGGTACATTTTTCGGTTCCGGGCAATTAAAATTTCTGATATTCAAATCCGCTGCTGAAGGTCTCAACGCCCTCAGATACCAGGATATTGATGTTGTCATTTCCGACTATTTCCTGCCGGATATGGATGGACTGACCTTTTTAAAACAGGTGGCCGGGCACAAGCCCTCAGTGGCCAGAATTCTGATGGCCACCATTGTCAGTGATGAGCTTAGAAAAGAATTGTCAGTGGCCGGTGTTGATGCGTTGATCGAAAAACCGCTGAGCGTCGCATCCATTGACCAGGTTCTTTGCAAAATAAATGAAGATTACTTGATCCAACCAAAACCGGAGACAAACAATGAAAAATGAAGACGGATTTGACTGGCAGACCCTAAAAAAAGAAATTCCGGTAAAAGAATGGCAGGAGCGCTTTAACTGGATGGAAGAACCCCATGTGAGCCCTGATGGAGAAAAAATTGCCTCCATCGTGAATACGGATGAGGCTGAGTTCTCCGTCTGCTGCAATGGCGACCTGTGGGAGGAAACCTTTGAGAAAGCATGGAGTTTAAAATTTTTACCGGACCAGAGACTTGCCTGTCTGGCATCCAATGATGAAGAATGGACCGTGTGTGTGGACGGGTCTTCCTGGGAAACCCGGTTTGACTATATATGGGACCTTCAATTCACCAAAGACGGGTCCTATATCTCTGCCGCCGTTCAAACGGATGGTCAATATGGAATGGCCGTCAATGACCAAATATGGGAGTCCCTGTATGACAATATATCCGGCATGGTGCTGAGCGACCGGGGCAGTTCGGCTGCAATTGTCCAGGTGGATCCCCTGGGCCAGGGAGATATCAAGGGGTTCAGCCGGGGTATTTTTGCCGTTGCCCTGAACGGGACGGCACAGCCGGAAAAATTCATGAACATCTGGGACTTGTCCTTTGACAATGCCGGGAATCAAATTGCCTGTTCCATCAGAAAAAACCGGGTGGATTATTCCATCGCCCGGAACGGCCGGGCATGGGAACAAAACTTCCAGTTTTCCTGGAAACCTGAATTTATCAATGGGGGCAAATCCGTCATTGCCCCGGTCCGGAAGGACGGCAAATGGTGCCTTTATCAGGATGAAGCCCCCCTGTGGGACAAGCGTTATGGACAACTCTGGAAACTGGCCGTTCACGGGGACGGGCAGAAAATAGCCGCCATTGTTTCCGATGATTACGGCAAATGGAGTGTTGCAGAAGCGGACAAAACCTGGGAGCTTCACTGTGACACAATGGTTTCCCAGCTTTTTTACTCGGATACGGGCAACTCTCTGGTGGCCGTGTTCAAGCACCAGGGGGTCTGGGACATTGCCGTCAATGGCAAGCCCTGGCAGATCAAGGCCGACAAACTCTGGAACCCCGTGGTAAGTTCCGACGACACCGTACTGGCCACCCGGATGGAAAAAAACGGACAATATTTCCTGGTGGTGAACGGCAGGGTGTTTCCAGAGGCCTTTGACCTGATCTTTGAGCCGGCCATCAGCCCGGCAAATGATAAAATACTCTTAAAGGCGATGAAAAATGGGAACTATTTACGGCAAATACTTAATTTAGACACGGTTCTTTAAAGGAGAGACATATGCATTCTTTTATCGATTTTATCATGGGCCCCCTGGTCTGGATTTCATTTCTCATATTTTTCATCGGCGTTATTTTCAGATTGTACCAGGTCATCAAACAGGTCAATGAGCAGGAAAATTTTATTTACACTTACCTCTCGTTTAAATACGGGTTCCGGTCTATTTTTGCCTGGCTGGTCCCGTTTCTACCAGTGAGCACGAGAAAAAGCCCGGTGTTTTACGGTATCTCCTATATATTTCATCTGCTGCTGTTTATGGTTCCCATTTTTCTGCTCTCCCATGTGACACTCCTGGAAGAATCCATGAACTGGTCATGGTTTACCCTGAACGACACCCTGGCCGACACCCTGACCATTATTATCATTCTGGCCCTCGTGTTTTTCATGATTCGGCGGCTGACCGTACCGGAAGTCAAGTTTTTAACACAGGCATCAGATTTTTTGTTCATTCTCATCGTGGCCCTGCCCTTTGTGACCGGATTTCTTGCCTATCACCAATTTTTTGCCTATAAATGGCTGGTGATTGTCCACGTCCTGTCAGGCGAACTCATGATTATTCTAATACCCTTCACACGATTTTTTCATATGTTCATGGCACCCCTCACCAGGGCCTATACCGGTTCCGAATTCGGCAATGTCAGGCATGCAAAAGACTGGTAATCATTATTTTTAAGGAGATATCCATGCAGGATACATTAACAGCGGATAAAAGCCCAACCGATAAAAATCAACCCGATAAAAACCAAACCGCCAAAAAAGAAATCATTGATGAGGGTGTGGAAGAGGGACTGGCGCGTCTGACACCCGAACGAATAGCCGAGGTCATCAACCAGGTATTGACAAAGGAAACCGGCCCCCGGTTCAAGGCCTATGTGGAAACCTGCATGCGCTGTGGATTGTGTGCAGATGCATGCAGCATTTTTCTGTCCAACGACAGGGACCCCAGATTTTCCCCGGCCGCAAAAGTTCAACAGACCATTCTGGAGATGATCAAAAAAAAGGGACGGGTATCCAAGGCATTCTTAAAGGATGCCGTGAGGATCTGCCACACGGAATGCAATGTCTGCAAACGGTGTTCCATGTACTGTCCCTTTGGCATTGATATCGCCTATATGATGCTCCAGGTGAGACGGATCTGTCATAAACTCGAGATCACCCCCCTGTATATCCAGGACACGGTCAACTCCCACTCCGCCACCATGAATCAGATGTGGGTCAAGGAGGATGAATGGATCGACACCCTGCAGTGGCAGGAAGAGGATGCAAGGGAAGAGTTTGAAGACTTGAGAATCCCCCTGGACAAAGACGGGGCAGACATCATGTATTCGGTGATTGCGCCGGAACCCAAATTCCAGGCCGGGCTGATTTACCAGACAGCCGTGATCATGCATGCGGCCGGGATGAACTGGACCATGCCCTCCTTCCCGGGCTGGGACAACAGCAACATGGCCATGTATACCGGTGATTTTGAAATTTCCGGCCGCATTGCCCAGGCCCATTATGAAGCAGCGGCAAACCTTCACGTCAAAAAAATCGTCATGGGAGAATGCGGCCATGCCTTCCGGTCGGTTTATGATGTGGGAAACCGATGGATCGGCTGGACCATGCCGCCCTTTGAGCTGGTTCATGCCATTGAGTTTTACCATGATCTGCTCAAGTCAGGCAAAATCAAGGTAAAAGAAAAATTTAAAAAGACCGTTACCCTGCATGACCCCTGCAACGTCTCCCGGGGAAGAGGGCTCCACAACAAGGCCCGTGAACTGGTCAACATGCTATGCGAATCCTTTATTGAAATGACCCCGAACCGGGAACACAATTACTGCTGCGGTGCCGGGGGCGGTGTCATCAATTGCGGCCCCCCCTGGAAGGGCACCCGGATGACCAATAACCGGGAAAAGAAAGACCAGATCAAACGAACAGGGGCCGAGGTGCTGATCGCTCCCTGCCACAACTGCCATTCCGGACTTGAAGACCTGGTGGAGCACTACGGCGTGGACATTGAGGTGAAGTTTTTCGGAGATATCATTTTCGAAGTCATGGAAAAGACCGTTTTTCAAACGAGCAATCTGCAGGAGGGATGATACAATGAAACTTAAATATCTGATCTGGATCACCGGCCTTATCCTCATGGCAGGAGTATTCAATGCCTATTCCCAGGAAGAGGTACCCAGTCTTGACAATACGGTTTTCCATCACCCCCAGCGTACGCCGGCCGTTTTCGACCATGATGATCACAATGAGCGGGCAAATCTTGAGGATGATTGTGCCGTCTGCCACCACGTGTATGACGGAAAAGAACTGGTTGAAGACGAATCATCCGAGGACAGCATGTGCTCCGAGTGTCACGCTTTAAAGGCCACACCTGAAAACTCAGTCCCCTTACGGCAGGCGTTTCACCGGCGGTGTAAGGAATGCCACTTTGAATCTGCCAAGGGACCGGTTTTATGTGGTGAATGCCATATCAAAAAAAGAGGTGAATGATGACGAAAAAAATAATGATTGTAGATGATGACCCTGCCATTACCAAGTATCTTGACACAATTTTCAAAGATAACGGGTATGACACCTGCATTGCAACAGACGGAAAGGTTGCGGTGGATATTTTTAAAACCGAATCCCCGGACCTGATCACCCTGGACCTTGAGATGCCGGAAGAATGGGGACCCCGTTTCTTCAGAAAAATCAGCAAATCCAAAGACTTTGCCACCCCGGTGATCGTCATCAGCGGCCTTTCAAGCATCAAATATTCCATTCCAAAAGCGGCCGCCGCTTTTGGAAAACCCTTTGATCCCCAGGCGGTTTTAGCCAAGGTTGATGAAATTTTGAATCCTTAGAATCTTTCACAGGGAGGACATCATGTTTGAAAAAATTCTTTTTGCCACGACCGCTTCTCCTGCCTGTGATGCCGCCGCTAAAATCGCCTTTGAACTGGCTGAAAAATACAATTCGGAACTGATCCTTTACCATGTATCTGGTGCGCCTTCCCATGGGGACGGTTTTTCCGTGACCGATGGTGTAAACCGGGAAGAAGACAATCCGGGAGCAGACCCTGTCGAGAGGGTCAAGGATGAGATTAAAAACACCTATGAGACCCTGATTAAAAAGCATGGAATGCCCCGGTTTGAAATCCTGACCGGTATTCCGTCCGCCGAGATTTTAAAACTTGCCCGGGAAGAGAATGTGGACGTCATCATCATGGGCTCCCACACCCGGGAAGATGAAACCGGGGCGGAAAGATTCAGCAATGCCGTGGGCACCACCATGCAGAAAGTGGCCCAAAAAGCCGGATGTCCGGTCATGATCATCTCCAGACCCTGTGAAACCTGTTTCTGGTATTTCAATAAAATCATATTTGGAACTGATTTTTCAAATGCCTCCATGTCGGCCTTTAAATTTGCCTATAAACTGGCGGAATTTATCGGATGCAAAGTCTATCTTTTCCACGCCGTGGATATTGACGCCTCCCAGACCGGAGTCCGGCCGGGGCAAAAAACCATAGAAGACAAGATCAAGGCGGCAAGAAAGAGAATCGAAACAGAGTATGTATCCCAAATGAATGATTTTGATAACTATGAGATCTCCATCTGGGAAGGGATACCCTATGTGGAACTCTTGAAGTTTGCCCGGGAAACCAGCGGGGACCTGATTGTCATGGCCCACCACACACGGGATATTGACCCGGATGAGGCCCTTCTCGGCTCAACCGTGGAGCAGGTTGTCCTGCGCTCGGCCTGCCCCGTTGCCAGCGTGAACAGGCCCGACAAATTATAGACCGACCTCGACCATAATACGAACTCAAATATATCTGACGGACCAGCAGCGATCTGAATTGCTCATGCTTTCAGAAGCCCAGGAGAAAAAAGAATTAAGGATTTTGAATAACTTTATCTCCCCTCACCCGTTCTTTTTTTCCCAGCAGTCATGGAAGACGGAACCAATCACAGCCCTTCCTACTGGCTGGTCAGTTTGATTTCAATCCGCCGGTTTTTTTGATAGGCCTCGGGCGTATCCGCCGGATCAAGGGGATGGTATTTACTGAACCCGGCCGCCGCCATCCTCTTTTCGGGAATACCTTTCCGGCTCAGAAACCGGACTACGGAAACAGCTCTGGCAGCGGACAGCTCCCAGTTGGAAGCAAAGGTTTCATTTTGAATGGGAACCCGGTCGGTGTGACCGTCAATGCGCAGGATCCAGTCCATCTCCTCTGGGATTTTTTTTGAAATCTGCAGCAGGGTATCGGCCAGGAAGGAAAGATGGGTCCGGCCCTGGTCCCCCAGGTCGGCGGACCCGGATTCAAACAAAAGGCCTGCCTGGAGTACAAACCGGTCCCCCTGTATCTGAACGGCCGGGTTGTTGCCGATGGCTTTTTTGAGCACGCCGAAAAATTCCGACCGGTATTTCTCAAGTTCATTCACCTTGCGGGCCAGGGCGATGTTCAACTGTTTACCAAGATCGGCAATTTTTTCGTCTTTTGCCAGGCCCTGGGCTTTTGTCAGGGCCAGGGCATCACTGATCATCTTCAATTGGGCCTGGAGTTTGGTGATCTGGTCAGACAGAAGCACCACCTCGGCCCGGGTGCTTGCCGACAATAGCTTCTCCTTTGCAATGGCCTCTTTCTGGGATTCAAGCACCACGGAAAGTGCCTGAATCCGGATGTCCTGTTCTTCAATTTTTTCCTGGGCCAGCACCGTCATTTCCGTTTTGTCCATCAACCGTGCCGCCAACGACTTTGAACGGTCCCGCAATACCGAAATCTGCCGGTCCCTGTCGGCCAGAGAGACGGCAAGGCCCGCCACCTTCTGCTCCAGTTCATCCTTAACCCGGGTCAGGGCCTGGATATCTTCGTTCAGGCTCGTAATGGTCAGCATCTGATTTTTTATCCGGGTTTCGTCCGCTTCTGCCTGGTCTGAGTACTCGGCCACCTTGGAAACAAGATATTCCCTGTCTTCGGATAACCCGGTGATCACATCGGATAACCGGCTGACCTCGGAACTCAGGCGACCGGATTTTTCCCGTTCAAGTCCCAGGCTTTTAGCCAGTTCACTGATCTGGTCATGGAGGATCGCCAGTTCATTTTTCTGCCCGTAGAGTACCTCGCTGAGCATGAACTGGGCCACGGTAAAAATCATCAACACAAAAATAACCACCATGAGCAGCGCCGACAGGACATCCACAAACCCGGGCCAGGCTGTAACAGGACTTGAGATGCGCCGCCTTTTTAACGTCATTGCGGGCTCCTGTTATTTTTTCACAACAGGGTCAACCCCTGTTGATGAATCCTGCCGGTCCAGCATTTGCCTCATGATCCGGCTGTTCTTTTGAGTCTCTTGGATCAACTCCCTGAGATGGCCGTCAATACTCCGTAGCCCTGCATCGGCAGGCAAGGCATCTGATCCGGTCACGGCATCCGGTCCAGATGAAGCATCCGGTCCGGGCATTTCGTCCGTGTCCACCAGGCGGGTGACACCGGACAACCACTCTTCCATTTCATTAAAAAACCGATTCTGGGCATGGCCGGCCTGGATATCAACAAACCCCAGCACCAGAGAACCACCCAGCCCGAACAGGGAGGAACTGAAGGCCGTACCCATTCCTCTCAGGGGCTCTTCAAGGCCCTGTTTTAAATGACTGAAAACCGTTATAAAATCACTGGTTCCCACGTCCAGACCGCTGATGACCTGGCCCACGGTACCAATGGTCTGAAGTAAACCCCAGAATGTTCCCAAAAGCCCCAAAAATACCAGCAGACTGATCATGTATTTGGAGATCTCCCGGGATTCGTCCAGATGACCTCGAATCCCGTCCAGGACGGTTTGAAGCGACAGGGCAGACAGGCGGAAACGGTCCCGGTGAATGGCCTCCAGGTGCTTGGCAAGGGGAGCAAGCAGTACGGGTTCCGTCACCGACAGCCCGGGATCTCCCGTGCGAAAAATTTTCAGCCACTTGATTTCAGGTTCCAGCCGCTGGATTTGGAAAATATTAATGCCCACCCCAACGCAAAGGGCTGCAATAATCAACAGATTAAATCCCCAGTTTGCCATGAACGCCGTCTTCAGTGATGAAGCCAGGAGGACACAGACACCGGCCACGATCAAAAGATAAAGAATTGTCAGGAAAAGATAATGCCGCGGATTTGTCACAGGCACCTGCCTCTCAGTCTGGTCGACTAGTTGATTTTACATTCCTTAGAAATATTTATGATATTTATATTTGCTTTTGTCAACTTCCGGGTATTGAAATTTTAATTATCAGTGGACGAAGAATTTTCGTTGTGATACAGGAAACCATGGACATTAAATGCTGGGGCTCAAGAGGATCGATATCGGTATCAGGCAGTCAATACCTCAAGTATGGCGGGGAGACAACCTGTATTGAAATCACTGCCAAATCCGGCGAAACCATCATTATTGATGCGGGAACCGGGATCCGGGCCCTGGGCAATTCTCTGATCCTGCGGAACATAGACGAGTATACCCTTTTATTCACCCACGCCCACTGGGATCATGTCCTGGGATTTGCCTTTTTCAGGCCCCTGCAGTTCAGCAAAGTCAGAATAAAGATCCAGGATCGACAATTCGCCGGCATCACCACCCGGGATGTGTTGAACGGGGTAATGCGACAGCCCTTTTTCCCCGTCGGCCTCCAGGACCTGAAGGCCGATATCTGCTTTGATCCCTCCCTGAACGCAAAATTTACCATCGGATCTATCAGGGTAGACACCATCCCCACCAGCCATTCCGGTGGCGGACTGGGATACCGGTTTGTGGAGGACAACACCTCCTTTGTGTTTCTCACCGACAATGAACTGGGCTTTAATCATCCAACAGGACAGGGCCGGGATGCCTACCTGAAATTTGCCCGGGATGCGGACCTGCTGATTCATGATGCAGAGTACACGGTGGATGAATATAGACGAAAAACAGGCTGGGGTCACTCTTCGATTCAGGATGTATTGGATTTTGCCCTGTCCGCCAATGTCAAACGGCTGGGATTGTTTCATCTGAACCAGGACCGGACCGATGAGCAGATGGATAAAATTGTGGCCAACTGCCGGAAAGACCTGAAAAAAAAATCGTCTTCTCTTGACTGCTTCGCCGTTCCCTGCGATATGGTCGTTCACCTTTAGCCAAAGAACCAGTGGCTGAATCCTTCCCATGAAACCATCTGCCAAGATCAAGCCCTCTTTTCCCGAGATGATCAAAATCATGCTGTCCTGGAAAATGGCGGTCATGTTCTTTTTTGGATTTTCATCGGGTTTTCCCTTTTACATTGTAAAAGATGTTTTGAAATTATGGATGACCGAGTCCAATATTGACCTGACCACCATCGGCCTTTTTTCCGCCTTAAGCCTTCCCTATGCCATGAAATTTGTCTGGTCCCCGTTAATGGACGGATATGTCCCCCCATTCCTGGGCAGGCGCAGGGGGTGGATACTCACGGCCCAGATCGGACTGGTGATCAGCATTGCCCTGATCGGGCAGTTTGATCCTTCGGAATCATTGTTCTGGATTGTTTTCATGGCCCTTTGCATCAATTTTTTCGGGGCCAGCCAGGATATTGCCCTGGACGCCTTCCGGAGAGAATACCTGACCTCGGATGAACTGGGGTTCGGCTCGGGTGTGTGGATGAATGCCTGGCGCCTGGGCATGTATGTGGCTGTGGGAATTTCCCTTTTAACGGAGTTCGATATTTCCTGGGCAAGTATCCATATTTTCCTGTCCCTGATGATGGGAGTGGGAATTTTAACCACTTTCCTTGTGACCGAGCCCACAATAGATGCCCCTCCTCCAATGTCCATCAGAGAAGCGGTGGTTCACCCCTTTGTTGATTTTTTCCAGCGCCGGGGCTGGCTGCTGATTCTCTTGTTCATCCTCCTGTACAAAATTGGTGACAATATGGCATCGGCCATGACCATTCCGTTTATCCTGAAAATGGGTTTTTCCAAGACTGAATATTTTGTCATTGTCAAAGGAATCGGCATGTTCGGGCTTTTCGGCGGCGTGATCCTGGGGGGGTCCATCATGATCCGTCTGGGTATTGCCAGGTCACTGTGGGCATTCGGCATACTCCAGGCCCTGTCCACCGCCCTCTTTGCCGTCATGGTCATGGTGGATCACACCTCGTTGATATGGCTGGATTATCGGCAGGTACTTCTGGGCGGCATCGTGGGGTTTGAATTTTTCTCCACGGGCCTGGGTCAGGCAGCCTATGCAACCTATATGGCCATACAGACCAACAAACGGTTTACGGCAACCCAGTATGCCTTGCTCACCAGTTTAATGGCGGTCCCGGGGGTCGTTGCCGCATCCATTACAGGGTATATGGCAAAATACCTGGGGTGGGAGGTATTTTATTTTTTGTGTGCCGGGGCTGCCGTACCGGGACTGTTGCTGCTGTTCAAAATTGCCCCCTGGAATGCCGATAACCGGGATCTGGAAGCAGGAGTTAAAACGATAAAAAAAATCTGAATTTCCTGAAATAACCATACCTGCCCGGAAATAGTGCTTGACAAAAAAAAACCTTTTTCTTACTTAAAGGCTTAAAATAAAAAATGTTATAGATGTATTCTCTTTAAATCAGACCGATTGAATTGAAATGTGAAGGTTTTAATATCATGGTGCAACCCTTTTGCACTATTATAAATAGACTGACCGGACCATTCCGATGGTCAAAAAGGCTTATGACGGAAATCCGGTTTCCGGTCCTGGTAAGCATCCTACTGATGTTTTCCAGAACCCAAAAAGAACCGGTTTTTTTATATTGTTTTGCAGGCCTTTGGTTGATACGCTTCTCAATCAAAGCAGGAGACCAAATGAAGACCCGGCAACTTGAAAGCGTTCAATTTGCCGGGTCTTTTGTCCAGACCCCTGTCGGTTATTATTTGGAATAATTCAGGACAGACAGGGTTCATAGCTTTAAACCGTAAAGCTATCATAAAAGGTTAGGAGAATAAAACTATGACCCAAAATTCAACACCCAAGAAAGACCTTTCAGGTTCCGTGATGGTCCTTGGCGGCGGGATTGCCGGAATGCAGTCTGCCATTGACCTGGCCAATTCAGGCTACTATGTCTATCTGGTTGAAAAATCCTATGCCATCGGCGGAATGATGGCACGACTGGACAAGACATTCCCGACCAATGACTGCACCATGTGAGTGATTTCACCCAAACTGGTCGAGGTCGGCCGGCATCTGAACATCGAGTTGTTAACCAACACGGAATTTCTTGAACTTAACGGGGAAGAAGGCAATTTCACTGCCAGGGTACAAGAAAATCCACGGTTTGTAGATTTGTTGAAATGCACCTCCTGCGGAGAATGTACCAAGGTCTGCCCGGTGGAAGTCCCCAGTGAGCACAACCAGGGACTGGCACCGCGAAAGGCGATTTTCAAACAATATGAGCAGGCCATACCGGGAGGGTACGGGATCTCCAAACGGGGAACCGCCCCGTGTAAAGCCACATGCCCCGCCCATGTCAGCATCCAGGGGTTTATCGCCCTGATGCAGCAGGAAAAGTATGCGGAAGCATTAAAATTGTTCAAACAGGAACACCCCTTTCCCGGCTCCTGCGGCCGGGTCTGTCATCATCCCTGTGAAGCGGCATGTACCCGGGGGGATGCAGACGAACCGTTAGCCATCCAATACCTTCACCGGTATCTGGCAGAGTTGGACTTTGAGAGTGATGAGCCGTATCTGCCAAAAGTCGAGGAAAAACGGGAAGAAAAAATCGCCATTGTGGGCTCCGGTCCTGCCGGGCTGACCTGCGGCTATTACATGGCCCAGAAAGGATACCAGGTCACGGTTTTTGAAAAACTGCCGGTCAAGGGCGGAATGATGGCCGTGGGAATTCCCGAGTACCGGCTGCCCAAGGCGGAACTGGCAAAAGAAATCGACGTGATTGAACGCCTCGGCGTTGAGATCCAAACCTCGGTTGAATTCGGGAAGGACATCACCCTGGACAGCCTTAAAAAAGACGGGTACGCGGCCCTGTTCATGGCCACGGGACTCCACGGCTCCCGGGGACTGGGTGTCAAGGGTGAAGACATGGATGGGGTGATCAAGTGTACGGATTTCCTCAGGGATGCGGCCCTTGGCAAGGCGGAAAAACTTTCCGGCAGGGTCATGGTCATTGGCGGCGGTAATGTGGCCGTTGACGTAGCCCTTACTGCCAGAAGGCTGGGGGCCGACGATGTGACCATGGTCTGCCTTGAAAAACGCGATGAAATGCCGGCATGGGATTATGAAATTGAAGAGGCCCTGGAAGAGGGGGTTAAAATCGTTAACAGCCTGGGACCCCTGCGGTTCCTGGGTGAAAACGGAAAGGCCAATGAGGTTGAATTTCAGGAGTGCACCTCGGTTTTTGATGAAAACGGCCGGTTCTCCCCCCAGTATGACGACTGTGTGCTCACCTCCTATGAAGCAGATACGGTCATCGTGTCCATCGGGCAGATGGGAGAACTGGGATACGCCGAGAAAGAGGGAATAGCCTTAACCCCGCCCGGCGGATTTAAAGCCGACCCCGTCACCCTGCAGACTCCCATTGACTGGGTATTTGCCGGTGGTGACGCCTATTACGGCCCTAAATCCGTGGTGGATGCCATTGCCGGCGGAAAAACGGCGGCAGAGAGCATGCACCGGTTTATTATGGGTGAAGACCTGAAAGCGGGTCGTGAAAAATCCTGGGATTTTGAAAAACCTGAAATTGAAAATGTTCCCAGACTCCAGCGGCCCAGGCCCGTGAAAATCAGCCTGGATGAACGAGAGGGCAATTTTAAGGAAGTCACCCTGAATCTTGCCAAGGAAGCCATTGACAAAGAGGCGGCAAGGTGTCTGTCCTGCGGAATCTGTTCCGAATGCTATCAATGCGTTGAAGCATGTCTGGCCGGAGCGGTCAACCACGATGAACAGCCGAAAATCAGGGACCTGAACGTGGGGTCTGTGATCATGACCACGGGTGCCACCACATTTGATCCGTCCGGACTTGACGACACCTATATGTACAAGCGGTCAAAAAATGTGATGACCTCCCTTGAATTTGAACGGATTTTAAGTGCCGGCGGTCCCACCATGGGGCATCTGGTCCGGCCTTCCGATGGGAAGGAGCCTGAAAAAATTGCCTGGCTCCAGTGCATCGGGTCCAGGGATACCAATAGATGCGGCAACGGTTATTGCTCATCCGTGTGCTGCATGTATGCCATTAAAGATGCCATGATCGCCAAGGAGCATTCGGAAAAAGAACTGGATGCGGCCATATTCAACATGGACATGAGAACCTTTGGCAAGGATTATGAAAAATACCACAACCGGGCCAAAGAACAGGAAGGGGTCAGGTTTGTAAAGTCCAGGATTCATTCGGTTACCGGGGAACCGGGAACCGACAACCTGATTCTCAACTATGCCGACGAAGAGGGCAATATGCACATGGAAGTCTTTGACATGGTCATCCTGTCCGTTGGCCTGGTGATTCCTGAAGAGAGTGTGACCCTTGCCAACAGGATCGGTGTTGACCTTGATCCGTATAATTTTGTCAAAACATCCACCTTTAATCCATTGCAGTCTTCCCGGCCCGGAGTTTATGTGTCCGGCTCTTTCCAGGGCCCCAAAGATATCCCCTCCTCCGTGACCGAGGCCAGCGGGGCTGCCTGTGCCGCCGGAGTAAAACTTGCCCCGGCCCGGCATACCAACACCAAAATACTGGCCATGCCCGATGAAAGAGATGTCCTGGGTGAAGAGCCCAGAATCGGGGTGTTTGTGTGCAAGTGCGGCATCAATATTGCCGGCATCATTGATGTTGAAGATGTTGAAAATTATGCCAAAACCCTGCCCAACGTGGTGTATACCGGTGAAAATCTGTTTACCTGTTCCCAGGATACCCAGGTGTCCATTAAAGAGCTCATCAATGAGCATCAATTGAACCGGGTGGTGGTGGCGTCCTGCACACCGAAAACCCATGAAGGTATTTTCATGGACACCCTGGAAGAGGCCGGGTTAAACAAATATCTGTTTGAAATGGCCAATATTCGAAACCAGGACTCATGGATGCATTTTCATGAACCGGAAAAGGCCACTCGAAAGGCCAAAGACCTGATCCGCATGGCCGTGGCCCGGGTTGCAACCCTGGGACCCCTGCACGACAAACGGATCTCTGTGATTGACAAGGCCCTGGTCATCGGGGGCGGCATCGCGGGCATGACCGCGGCAAGAGGTCTTGCCGACCAGGGGTATGAAGTGACCCTGGTTGAAAAGGAAGATACCCTGGGCGGCCTGGGCAGGCGATTGTACCATACCATTGAAGGCGATGATATCCAGGCCTATCTGAAAGATCTCATTGATAGCGTTGAAAACCATGACAAGATCAGTATTCTCAAGCAGACGCTCATCGTGGGATTCGGCGGGTATAAGGGCAATTTCAAGACCACCGTGCTTGTGGGCCCGTCCATGGAAGAAAGGATCATCGACCATGGTGCCATGATCGTAGCCACCGGCGCCACAGAGTACCGGCCCACTGAATATCTTTATAATGAAAGTGAACAGGTGGTGACCCAGCTTGAACTGGCCGACATGATCGAAGAGAAAAAAGCCGATGGTCTGGACCGGGTCATCATGATCCAGTGCGTGGGGTCACGGAATGAGAAAAATCCCAATTGTTCAAGGATCTGCTGCCAGAATGCGGTCAAGAACGCCATTGCATTAAAGGAGCAGAATCCGGAGACGGATGTGTTCATCCTTTACCGAGATATGAGAACCTACTCCATGCAGGAAGAATTTTACACAAAGGCCAGGAATATGGGGGTGATCTTTTCCCGGTTTGATCCTGAAAATGCACCCGAAGTGGCCCCCGGCGAAAACAATGGGATGGTCGTGACCTTTAAGGACCATGTCCTGGGCCAGAAAGTTGAGGCCACGGCAGACCTTGTGGTATTGAGTGCCGGGGTCCAGGCGGCAGATACTGAAGAACTGGCAACCATCATCAAGACCGGTAGAAATGCCGAAGGTTTTTTCATGGAGGCCCACGTTAAACTGCGGCCGGTTGAAGCGCCCACCGAAGGTATTTTTATCTGCGGCACGGCCCACGGCCCCAAATTGATTACAGAAACCATTGCACAGTCCATGGCTGCGGCATCAAGGGCAACCACATTCCTTTCCCAGGAATCCCTGACCCTTTCTTCGGTTACCGCAGAGGTCATGCAGGAAAATTGTGCAGCCTGTCTGGTCTGCGTCAGATCCTGTCCCTATAATGTGCCGGTGATCAATGACCTGGGTGTCAGCTATATCGATCCGGCATTGTGCCAGGGATGCGGTGTGTGTGCGGCTGAATGTCCTGCTAAAACAATAAAACTAAACTGGTATGAAGATAACCAGTTGCTCAGCAAGGTCGAGGCGTTGCTGGAGGGGGTGATATGACAAAAGAGTTTGAGCCGGTTATTGTGGCATTCTGCTGTAATTACTGAGGGTATTCCGCTGCGGACCTGGCAGGTTCCATGCGATTGAAAATCCCGGCAAATTTTAGAATTATCCGTGTCCCCTGTACCGGCAAGGTTGATATTATTCATATTTTAAGAGCCTTTGAAAAAGGGGCTGACGGCGTATATGTGGTGGGCTGTATGGAAGGAGACTGCCACTATAATGAGGGCAATTTTAGGGCCAGAAAACGGGTTGAACAGGCCCAGAAGATTCTTGACACGGTGGGTGTCGGAGGGGAACGGGTGAGGATGTACAACCTGTCTTCCGGCGAAGGTCCCCTGTTTGCACAGTTTTCCATTGAGATGGACAACAAGATCAGGGAGCTTGGACCTTCACCCATCAGAACAGCAAAACAGAATAAAAAAAATGCCGCTTGAAATAAACTATAATTAACAACTTAATACGAGGTTGCCTTATGATAATAGCAGAGAAAAAACCCATTGAAGAGATCATCGAAGAAGTAAAATTCTTTGACAGGATTCTGGTACTCGGGTGCAATGAATGCGTAACCGTTTGCGAGGCAGGGGGAAAAAAGGAAGTGGAAGTGCTGGCGTCTGCCCTACGGATGTATTTTCTGACCAAAGGGATTGAAAAAAAGATTGATGAAGATACCCTGGAACGTCAATGTGATCATGAGTACCTGGAGGAACTGAGAAGCAAAATTGATGACTATGATGCCGTTGTTTCCCTTGCCTGCGGGGTGGGGGTCCAGTTTGCGGCAGAAAAATATGAGACCATGCCCCTGATCCCCGGGGTGAACACCGTGTGCCTGGGCGCCAATGAAGACCGGGGGCTGTGGACGGAAAGATGCCAGGCCTGCGGTTCCTGCATCCTTGCCCGCACCGGGGGCATCTGCCCGGTATCCCGGTGCGCCAAGCGGGTGATGAACGGTCCCTGCGGCGGCTCCACAAACGGGAAATGCGAGATCAGCAAAGATGTTGACTGTGCCTGGCAGCTCATCATAGACCGGCTCAGGGCATTGAACAAAATGGATGATTATGAAAAAGTCGCACCGATTAAAGATTGGTCCACAGACAGGGCAGGCGGCCCGAGAACGGTAACCCGGGAGGATGTGAAAATATGAGCACTCTAAATACGGCAAGCAATCTTGAACGCGTAATGAAAGCAGGACACATCGGTGTGACATCCGAATGCGGTCCCCCACGGGGCAGCGACCCTGAAGAGGTCCGGAAAAAAGGCCTTTTGATCAAAGACTATGTGGATGCCATCAACGTCACCGACAACCAGACAGCCATGACCCGCATGTCTTCCCTTGCCGCCTGTGTGCATCTCACACTCCTGGGGATCGAACCGGTTCTCCAGATGGTGACAAGGGACCGGAACCGGGTGGCCCTCCAGAGCGATATTCTGGGGGCTGCCTCCTTTGATATCCCCAACATACTCTGCCTTTCCGGGGACCACCAGAGCTTCGGGGACTGTGCCCAGGGCCAGAATGTTCATGACCTTGATTCCATGCAATTGGTCCAGACGGCACGGTACATGAGGGATGAAGGAAAATTCTTAGGCGGTGACAAAATCAAGCGCCCGCCCAAAATGTTTGTGGGCGCGGCTGCCAACCCCTTTGCCGATCCCTTTGAAATCCGGGTGCCCCGCCTGGCCAAAAAAATTGCCTGTGGTGCGGAGTTTATCCAGACCCAGTGCATCTATAACATTGACAAGTTCAAGGAATGGGTAAGGAGAGCCGCTGACCGGGGACTGACTGAGAAAGCCTTTATCATGGCCGGCATGACCCCCATGAAATCCGTGGGTATGGCCAAGTACATGAAAAACCGGGTGCCTGGGATGGATGTACCCGATGAAATCATCGCCCGGCTGGCCGGAGTTCCAAAGGACAAACAGGGCCAGGAGGGAATCGATATCTGTGTGGAGCATATCCAGGAACTCAAGGAATTGAAGGGGGTTTCAGGATTTCACATCATGGCCATCGAGTGGGAGGAAAAAGTGCCTGAAATCGTGGAAAGATCAGGACTCTATCCCCGACCCAAATTATAGTCAAACCGCGTTCAAGAATCTTAAAAAGGGACACAGGTTCAAAGGAAAATCCTTTACCTGTATCCCTTTTTATATTAAGACTATTTCATATTGAGACTATAGACAAAACATGATCCCAAGGAGACAAGATGGCTGTAATCGTAAAATATATCGTTGTCAGGAATGGAGAGGAAAAGATGACATTTGCGACCAAGAAAGAAGCAGACGCCTATGATAAGATGCTCGACATTGCCGACAATTTGTTTGAATTCCTGGAAAAGTCAAAGATAAAGCTCAATGAAACCCAGATGGAAGATATCTCTTTGCTCCTGGCGGAGAACAGGGAAGCTGTTCTGCCCATACTGAGGGGAATCAACCCGAAAAAGAAACCGGCCAAGAAGAGTGAGCCGGCGAAAAAGCCAGACACTGCTACAAAATCGGAACCGGCTAAAAAGATGGAAACCAGGGAAACACCTGCCTCCAAGGCAAAAAAATAGGGCGCCTGTACAGTTTTAATAGCCAAATAAATTTAAGGATACCATCGTGTTTGCTGAAGCCATAACCTATCCGGCAGCCCTGGCTGCAGGCCTGCTCTCATTTTTTTCTCCCTGTATTCTGCCCTTGATACCGGCATATTTTTCTTTTATCACCGGACTGTCCCTGGATGAACTCACGGACAACAAAAAGGAAACCCGGAACAAAGTGATCCTGGCCACCCTTTTTTATGTGGCCGGGTTTTCCTCGATCTTTATTCTTTTCGGGGCTTCGGCCTCCTTTCTGGGCGGGTTTGCCTCCCAATACTCCTGGGTTGTCCGGTATATCGGCGGCGGGATCATCCTCGTGTTCGGGCTTCACCTTCTGGGCATCATCAACATCAAAGGATTTAACTTTGAAAAAAGAATCCATATCAGTGAAAAACCCCTGCATCTCATGGGAACCTTTGTCATCGGCATGGCCTTCGGGGCGGGATGGAGCCCCTGCATCGGCCCCATGCTGGGATCGATTTTAATTGTTGCGGGAAACCAGGACACCATCATGGAGGGGGTGGCTCTCCTGGCAGTTTACTCTGCCGGCCTGGCAATCCCGTTTCTCATCATCTCCTTTTTCATCAACTCCATCCTGGAATTCATGAAAAAGGCCACCCGGTTCATCGGGATTCTCAACAAAGTTTCCGGGTTGCTGCTCATCGTGATCGGGCTGCTGTTGATCTTTGACAAATTCAGACTGCTGGCAACCTTTTAACCGGAACCTTCCATAATTTCATGACAAACAGCCCACGACACTTTGCCGGGTTTATCACGGTCACGACCTTCAGCAAGCTCTTGTTCAATATTGCCAGACGTCTGGTCTACCCCTTTGCACCGGAATTTGCCCGGGGTCTGAATGTGGAGCTTTCCGCCATCACCTCGGTCATTGCCATGAACCAGGCCACCTCGGTACTGGGGGCTGTGGGAGCCGGATTTGCCGACAAATACGGATACAGGATCCTCATGCTGTTCTCCCTTGGCATGCTCACCGTGGGGACCTTTGCCGTGGGATTTATTCCTTTATATTCAGTTCTGGTGATCTGCCTTTTTCTTTCCGGACTGGCCAAAAGCATATTTGACCCCAGTCTCCAGGCCTTTATCGGAAACTTTGTCCCGTTTGAAAAACGGGGGCAGATCATCGGAATCACGGAACTTGCCTGGGCCGGTTCCACCCTGATCGGCGTCCCGGTGGCCGGTGTTGTGATTGAACGCTTTTCCTGGCAGACCCCGTTTTTCATTCTGGGCACGCTTTCCCTGGTCTGTTTTTTCATCGTATTAAAGCTCATGCCCAAAGAAGTCAAACCCAAAGGACCCAGGCCCCGGACCCGGATAATCTCCAATTGGAAAGCCATCGTTCGAGAGCGGAGCGTCCTGGGAATTTTATCCTTTGTATTTTTCATGTCCATTGCCAATGACAATTTGTTCGTGATCTACGGGGCCTGGCTGGAGCAATCCTACAACCTCTCCCTTGCCGCCATTGGTTTCGGCACCATTTTCATCGGGCTTTCCGAAATCCTGGGAGAGGGGTGCACGGTTTTTCTGGCCGACCGGATCGGGCTGAAAAAATCCGTCATCATCGGCGTATCCCTGTGCACCGGGGCATATTTTCTTCTACCGCTCATGGATATCGGCCTGGCCTGGGTGATTGCCGGTCTTTTCCTGGTTTTTTTCACCTTTGAATTTACCATTGTCACGGCCATGAGCCTTTCCACGGAACTGGTGCCAAAACTTCGCGCATCCACCATGGCCGCTTTTTTCGCCGTTGCCGGGATCGGACGGGTCATCGGCGCATTCACCGGCGGCATCATCTGGTCAAACTACGGCCTTCTGACCATCTGCCTGATATCCGGTTTCTGCACCCTGGCCGCTTTTTTTTCCATTCTCCTGGGATTTTACCCGGCCAAATCAGTGAAATCCAAATCCATTACGTATTGACAGACGTCCTGGTTTCTAATACGATTTTTTTTTCTTATAACGGCCACGGGCCGACTGGGGTATTCAGTCTGGTTCGGCCACAAGAAAACATGAAAGAACCCAATTGATTCGGTAAGCTCTTTCATATAAACAAGACACGATGGAGAGGATATCCTGAAACCAGTATTTTAATATAGAGAGAATCTTATGAGCCAACTTTTGAGAACCGTATTTTTTGAAAAACACCGGGACCTGAATGCAAAAATCGTTGAATTCGGGGGCTGGGAAATGCCCATTCAATATCCTGCCGGTATCCTGAACGAACACATGGCCACCCGTCAACAGGCCGGAATTTTTGATGTGTCGCACATGGGAAGAGTGTTCTTTAGGGGCAAAGACACCATTGCCTTTCTCCAGCATGTTCTCACCAACAATGCCATGGCCCTGGACATCGGCGAAAGCCAGTACACCCTGATCCAGAATGAAAGCGGCGGCGCAGTGGACGATGCCTATCTGTACCGGTTTAAACAGGACGAGTATCTTTTGGTGGTCAATGCCTCCAACAGGACAAAGGATCTGGCCCACTTTGAACACCATTTGAAAGGATTCCCGGATATTGAAATGAATGACAGGACCTTTGAGACCGCCATGATCTCCCTTCAGGGTCCCCTTTCCAAAGCCATCGTCCAGGACATCCTAACCCGGGGCAGCCTGCCGGAACCGGCCCGAAACTGCCTGAGTATCGTGGAAATCGACGGGGTTGAGGTTCTGCTTGCCCGCACCGGTTACACAGGTGAACCCCTAGGGTTTGAACTGTTTGTGGAAAACAAATTCGCCCTTACCATCTGGGATCTTTTAATGGATAAAGGGGCGTTGCCCATTGGACTGGGTGCCAGGGACACCCTGAGGCTTGAGGCGTGCCTGCCCCTGTACGGCCATGAACTGGGGATCGACCACGACAACAGAGAAATCCCGCTGTTTGCCTCAAAATTGTCCAAATTTGCCGTGAGCTTCTCTCCCCTCAAGGGAAATTTTATCGGGCGAGAGGCGTTATTAGCACAACACACCACATTTAAACATATCATGGAACAGAAGTTTGACGACCTGTCTGCTCTGCCGAGAATGGTCATGCCCCTTGCCGTTACCGGCAAAGGAATTGCCCGGGAAGGATACCGGGTCTTTTCCAAAGATAAACATGTGGGATATATTTCCTCCGGGACCATGATCCCGTTCCAGGAACCTGAAGGCAGCGGGCTGGATTCTGAATTCAGGCAGGAACCCGGCCGGCGGGCCGTGGCCCTGGCATTGATTGATGCCGACATTCTTGAGGGAGACGTCCTGGACATAGAGATCCGGAAAAAACGGTGCCAGAGCGTTGTGGTGCCCTATCACATGAGTTCCGAAGCCCCGCCCTTTGTCAGGTCCATTCCCCACGACCGGCTCACCAACGACAAACCGACCGGGGGTACAGGCGATTACCCCAGACTTGCCGGCCGGCTCCTGTCAAAGGCCCTGGACAACCATACCTGGCGTCAGAGGGCATGCATCAATCTCATCCCCTCGGAAATGAGCCAGTCCTTTGTGTCACGCATCCTGTCCGTCAGTGATCCGGTCAACCGGTATGCAGAACACAAGGAGATCAAGGCATTCTCAGGGGAAGACGTTTTCTATTACCAGGGAACCGAATTCATCCGGGAAATTGAAATCCTTTTGAACCGGGAATTTTCCACTTTTCTGGGGTGCCGGAACATCGAATCCAGGGTCATCTCCGGCCAGATGGCCAATACCGCCTTTTTCAGCGCCCTGGTGGATTTTCTCAACCGCAGTGACCGGAAGAGCGAACAGCGACGCATCCGCAAAATCATGAACAACCACATCATCAAGGGGGGGCATCTGAGCGCCCAGCCCATGGGAGCCCTCCGTGATTTTGTGGCCCGGGACCCGAAAACGGAAAAACCCGGGGTGATCAACTTTCCGGTATTAAGGGACAACCCCTACAAGATGGACATCCAGGCCTGTGAAGCGATCATCAAACAGCACCAGCCCGAACTGGTCATTCTGGGCAAGAGCATGATCATCCACAAGGAGCCGGTGGCCGAGATCCGACGACTGGTGGATGAATTTGCCCCGGACTGCCTGGTCATGTACGACATGGCCCATGTCCTGGGCCTCTACGGCAGCCATTTCCAGGAACCCCTGAAAGAGGGGGCCCACATCGTTACCGGGTCCACCCACAAAACCTATTTCGGGACCCAGCGGGGCGTGATTGCATCGGATTTTGCCGAAGATGATCTGGAATACGGGCTCTGGGAGGCGGTTCAAAGAAGAACCTTTCCCGGAAGTGTGAGCAACCATCATTTGGGCACCATGACCGGGCTCCTGTGTGCTGCCTATGAAATGAATGCGTTCAAGGGAGACTACCAAAAGGCGGTGATTTCAAATGCCAAAGCCTTTGCCCTGGCCCTGAAGGAAGAAGGCCTGGACGTGGCCGGAGACCCGGACATCTCGTTTACCGACACCCACCAGGTGATCCTCAACGTGGGGTACGGAAGAGGGGCAAGAATCGCCAGACATTTGGAGG
Source organism: uncultured Desulfobacula sp. (assembly GCA_963674905.2). Classification (GTDB taxonomy): domain Bacteria; phylum Desulfobacterota; class Desulfobacteria; order Desulfobacterales; family Desulfobacteraceae; genus Desulfobacula. Next base: position 824,785 of record CAXXXR010000002.1, read on the forward strand.
CGAACAATATCATCGTCAATTACCAGGCCACACCGGTGGAGGAGGGGTTTACCGCTTCCGGTGCCCTTCGCATGGGCGTGTCTGAAATGACGCGGTTCGGAATGAAGGAAAAAGATTTTGAGACCCTGGCAGGGCTCATGGCGGATCTGATCAAAAACGGTTCCGCCGTCAAAGAGGAGATCGCCGGGTTCAGGGAGAACTTTCTTGAGATGCAGTTTTGCTTTAAGGAGCGAGAAGTCCTGGATATTGCGGAATCCCTACTGGGTTCCTTGAGATAGGATTAAATACCCCAGGACCGCAAATCAAATGGTTGCGGTCCTGGGAGTTCATGTCAAAAGGAACCTGGCACCCCGGAACGAACTCAACACCCTCTTCCCCAATCAGGTTAAAATATGTATAAAGTTTAGTATTGCAATTTTAAGTTGAGAATGATTATCTCAAAATATCTTGATTTTTATGCAACGCCAATTTGGCCTAAGTGTAGATCGGATATTGTACACTTTTTAGGGTTTAATATTGACCTTCCTGGAAACCATTAAAAACGCTGATTTCCCTTTTACAAAACTTTGGGTTTGAAATGCGAGTCAAAGGCAGTCTCCACATTTTCCGTAAGAAAGGCATTGAAGAGAAACCAAATTTACAAAAAGAAGGAAATAAGGCAAAACCATATCAAGTCAAACAGATACGAAACATTATTCTTAAATATAAATTGGAGAGTGAAGATTAATGAATAAATATGAAGTCATAATCCACTGGAGTGATGAAGACAATGCATTCTTGGCCGATGTCCCCGAGCTTCCAGGCTGTATGGCGCATGGTGATACATATGAATCTGCGTTAGCTAATATTAAATCTGCAATGGATTTGTGGATTAAAACAGCTAAGGAATTTAACGATCCCATTCCAGCTCCTAAAGGCCGAAGATTAGTTTTTGCATAATCGTTTACCGAACCAGGCGGTTGAGAGGGACAGCAAGAAGCGCGGTTGTAAATCGTTACAATTTCGCCAATAATATCATTTTCGGCAGCTACACAGCTTCCCTGGCTGCCCCTCAACTTTAAGGTCAGGCGCACTTAAATATTCATTGCAATTTCAGGGAGTATGACACATAATCATACTGGAGGTGAAAAACATGAGTGCTTCAAAAATTGCAATAACGATTGATTCTACTCTGGTCGAGGAATTGGATCGTTTGGTTATTGAAAAGAAATTTCCCAGCAGAAGTAGAGCCATTCAATTAGCGGTAGCAGAAAAACTTCAAAAACTCCATCGTTCCCGGTTAGCAGAGGAATGTGCAAAGCTTTATCCTGATGTTGAACAATCCTTAGCTGAGGAAGGAATGGGAGAGGAGCTGGAAGATTGGCCCGCATATTAAGAGGTGAAATTCGTTGGGCAGATCTTCAACCAACTATCGGTCATGAACAGGCCGGCAAGCGACCCGTTCTAATTCTCAGCGAGAATGTATTTAACCAGCGATCAGGAACTGTCATTGCGGTTGCTCTCACCAGTCAGAAACCCACAGCTGGATTCCCTCTGACGTTACAGCTTGACTCAAATGATTTACCAAAAGTATCTTGGGTGAAAATCAGTCAGATTCGGACACTTTCGACGAAAAGAATTGGCTCATCATTAGGAACCGCATTACCAGAAGAATTGAATCGAGTCATTGAAGGATTGAACGAAATTCTTGGCGCCTAATCGGTTAGCCGGGGGGAGGTAATCCCCCAGCCCCCACAACCACTGAGATGGAATATGTACCAGGCAAGGTCAGACTATTCCCCCAGCCGGTGACAGACCTCAACGGCCAGGGCCCAGATAATATCCAGGGGCAGGTGGTGGGCCATGGTCCGGTCAAACAGGAGCTTGGCCTCACTGGGAAAATCCTCATCCCCCTGCCAGTACAGGACCGCCACCGGTATGGTGGGGGTGATGGAAAAAACAGCAGCCGCATCTGCCATATCTATGGTAGTTCCCTTCAAATTTTCACAGGCCGTCCTGAACGACTCCAGATCATCCCCGAACCGACGGGTGATCATGTGAACAGGAACAATGTGGGGTCCACGAAAAAAAGCCGCACCCCCGGGGAACTCCCGTTCAGACACCCATACCCCTGAAGGGTCCATGGCTTTTGATTTCATGAGAAAATACAAGATAAACAGATGCAGATACTCATAGTCTGTTTTTACCGTTGACCCCTCCGGGTGTGCTTTCACCGGGCGCACTTCTGATTGATCCAAATCAATGCAATACTCCCGGCCCCACACCCTCAGCCGGTATTGATTGAGCGTTTCATCAAATTCACACCCGGTTCTGGAAACCACCTCATGGGGGTCACAGAATTTAAGGTCCAAAAAATTGGTCTTGTCTATGCCGTGGGTCATGTTCTCCTCTTAAAATTATTCCAAACCTAAAAGCCGGTTGATGCAGGCCACGTACTCTTTATTCAGACAGGGCTTTGACAGGTGACCCAACCGGCTGTCCTTTTGGGTCAGGGCGGCAACGGATTCCAGGAACTCAATATTACCGGAAATAAAGACAATGGGGACACGGGTATTTTTTTCCCGGATCAGTTTGTAGATTCCCATCCCGTTAAGCCCGCCCGGCAGTCGATAGTCAAGACTGATCAGATCATAGTCATTTCTTTCAAAAAAATCCAGGGCCATGTGCCCGTTGTGGGCCAGGTCCACAATATGGAAAAATGGGGCATTGGTGAGCATGGTGTACTGGACGTCGGCAATGGATTGTTCATCCTCCACGATCAATATTTTTTTGCCCCTGTGCATAGATGTTCGTTCAACCTCTGCCTTTTCTTTCTGGGTTAAATTCTTTTTGATGATTGGAAGGCAGATGGAAAATCGGGTTCCGCGGTCCTTTTCGGTGTCAAACCAGATCCGACCCCTGTGTTTTTCTATAATTTTTTTCACGTTGAACAGGCCGTATCCGGTCCCCTTGACGGTTTTGTCATAGGCACTCAGGACGTCCTTATCACTCTTTAATGTAAATGCAGGGGCGTAGATGCTGCTTTGGTGCTCCTTTGGGATACCGCAGCCATTGTCCTCTATCTCAATAAAAATATTCTCACTATCGCTGCGGGTCCTGAGGGTCAGTACGGGAGTTTTATTTTTACTCACGGCATGAATGGCGTTGTGGATCATATTGACCAGGGCATTTTCAATCATTCCCGGGTCTGCCAGGAGTTCGGGCAGAGGTTCCGTCAGAGAAGTCGTAACGCTGATCCCCTGAAGGTCTTTTCTTAAAAGGTCGAGAACAAGCTTAATCTTCTCGTTGATATTAAAATAATCCTGCCTGGGTTCCTGGTCTTTTGCAAAAATCACAAGATTTTTCGTCAGGTTTCTGCCTTTTTGGGTCTGGTCGAGAATCAGCTCCAATGTTCTGATAGTCCCCTGATCCCGGCAGTCCAGAAGACTGAGTTCGGCATTTCCCATGATCGCACCCAGGATATTGTTAAAATCATGGGCGATTTTTCCGGCCACCTGACCGATCAATGCATATTTCCCCTGCTCTGCCGCATGCTGCAGGGCCATCTGTTTTTCCTTTTCCACCTGTTTAGTTTCGCTAACATCTTCTATCGTGATAATGATGCAATGCTTTCCGTTGATATCCACTCTCCGGGAAGAAAGCCGCCCGTCCCTGACCTGCTTGTCCCGGTTATAGAATTGAATATCCACATGGTTCAGAAAAATTTCTCTTTTTAAATTTTCAAGAAGCGGACTGCCGGCCGCTGCGATAAAACTATCCATTTCCAGGAGTGTTTTCCCGAAGGATTGTTCCCGGCTGAATCCGGTAACGGCTGCCAGGCTTTTATTCATATTCAGGATTTTCAAGTCCTCCAGGGTAACGATGAGAATCCCCACCGGGCTTGAGTCGAATATTTTTTCAAACCGGTCCTCGCTTTCCAACAATGTTTTATTGGCCTGTTTGAGTTCCCGGATCAGAAGAATGGCATTCAATCCGTCCGATATTCTTCTGCCGATGGTATTGAACAGGAGCTTGTCCTCATCCGTCCAGGGGGCGGCCTCATCTCTGCACTTGTGCATCCCCAGCATCCACGCATCGTCAATTTGGGGATAAATGGCCATGCGGACAGCAGACTTGATACCATATTTTTTGGCGATCCATCCCGGCGTGCCGGGTACGGTTTTTCCATCATCCACAATGGGACCGTCAACGGCCAAAGATCGTTTCATGGATGATGCGATTTCCGGTTCCATGGGTCTTTTTTGTTTGCCTGAGTCTCCAAATCCCGGATATTCCGGACGTGTGCTTTCCTCAGGGATGCTGAATGTCTCAGCCAGGGGGTCGCAGGGATACATCAGCCAGACCCTGTCACAGTCAAACATATCCAGCATGGCATCCAAAATTACCTTCAGCATTTTCTCGGTGTGCCGGGTGTTGATGATAATGCGGTTAATGGTATCCAAATGCTTGAGTCTTAACTGGCTCCGGGCCAGGGCGTCCTTGGATTTTTCTTTTTCCATCACCTCCCGTTTAAGGCGCCTGTTAAAAACCAGAAGGGTTATGGAAACCACTGAAAGGCCAAACAGACAGGCCAGAATAAAAAAACCATTCATGCCCTGCCCTCAAGCCAATTCAAAACCAGGGCAGCCACGGATTCCCAGTCTTCTCCGCCCATGAGCCAGTGGCAGTGGCGGTCAAGTTCTTTAAGAGTCGCAACCTCCCGGTATTTTTCTGCGATTTTACGGACAACCCTTACCGGAACAATCCTGTCTTGTGCACCGGCAACAATAAGAACCGGACAAAAGACTTTGGTTTCATCCACCCGGGAGGCACCGGCCGGGTCCAGGTTCCAGAGACCGATTTCCGAGGCTGCCCGGCCGGATTCATACACCAGGTTTTCATACTCTTTTTTCTGCTCGGATTCCGGCAGTTGATGCAGAAAGGCATAGACCGCACTGTCAAAGGATATGCGGTTGGGTTTTCGCCAGAATCCCCACCTGAAAAATATCCCGAAAAAACTCTTGAACATGGACCATGACAGAGCATGAATGCCGGCAGGGGGAGCCGGGGCCAGCCATACGGTTTTTTGGGCCAGTCCCTTTGCCGCCAGCATCTGAGCCAGGAGCCCTCCCATGGAATGGCCCATGAGGATGGGCTTTTGGTCCAATTTTTGGCTCAGTTTTTGAATAAAAACGTCAAGGTCCTCCACATAATCCAGAAGGCTTGTGGCACCCAGGTCCGGGGGAGGCGGGTCTGAATGGTCCATGTCATGGTGCCGCAGTACAGGGACATGACAGGTGTAGCCCCTGTCTTCAAAATAAGGGATAAACCGTTCCCAGCACCATCTGCCTCCCCACATGCCGTGCACCATGACGATTTCTTTTGTCATTTTCCCCCCTGTATCTTTCCGGCCCTGCCCTGTCTTATTGTACCTCAGGCGGTCCCAGGGCCTGTTTTCCGGTCATCCAATCTATGCCCACCCGTATGACCGCGGTTTTTTCCAGCATCTCATCCGAGTACTCAAAGGGCCTGTCTGAATAGTGTGACATGATAATGTCCAGGGCCGCCTTTTTTTCTTCCACAGACTCCAGAAGTTCTGCCTCGCCCGATCCGATCACGCTTTGGAATTCAGCTCCCCAGTCACAGGCAAGTTTGGCCTTTTTCAGCCGGATGATCCGGTCAAATTCAAAACACACCTTGGGATTCTTCTTGATCACATCAATTTTCCGCCCCTGTTTTGCACTGTGGAAAAAAAGCGTATTGTCCCGGTATCCAAAGTTCAGAGGAACCACATAGGGTTTATTGCCGTCCACCATTGCCAGGCGGCAGTGACTGCTCTGCTCTATGATGCGTTCAATATCTGCTCTGTCGTCTATCTCTTTTTCTTTTCTTCTCATGTCAACTTTGCCTTAAACAATTGATAATCTGATTCACTGATTCCCTCTACCCCTAAGGGGCGCTCTTTTCCATCATGACAATCCGATCCCCCGGTCATGAGGAGATTATACTTTTTCGCCCAGGATTTCATCAACTCCTGGTGGGCCTTAACATGTCCGGGATAAAAGACTTCCAATCCCTTTATCCCTGCCTCAACAAACTCCGGCAGGATTCTTTCAACGATTTCCAGGGGGGGCAGAACTTCCTTATAGTGCCCCGGGCCTGGAAAAGATCCGGCTGCCGGATGGGCCAGGACGGAAAACAATCTCCGGTCCCGGATAAACTCCATGACTTCTTTGAGTTCAATCCCTGAAGGGAGATAGGCCGGACTGTTGTTACCCAGGATTAAACTGATCACATCGTCATCCATTATACCAAGGGTTTCCTTTAAAGCAAGGGCGAAGTGCCGTCTGGTGGCGTTGGAACTGAGTCCGGCAATGTCGTCGAATGTCAGCTCTCTTGTCAGAAAATTATCGGTTTTTTCCGGTCCGAAATGTTTGTTGATCTCATCAATTCTCGCCCTGACAAGTGTCGCCCCCCTTCCCCGGGCCAGAAGCCCTGAAAATTCTTTTTCAAATGATTCGTTCGACAGCCGGTCAACGGAAAAATAGCACAACAGATGCAATGTCCCGGTAAAATACGACCGCTTAAACCGGATGGAAATTTCCACACCCGGGATTACCTGGATGCCATGCGCTTCCCCTGCCGCTATGCCGGCTTTCAACCCGCCCAGGGTATCGTGGTCCGTGATGGCGACGGCCTTCAGGCCAAGGCGTTTTGCCTGACTGACAAGGTCGTCGGGTGAAAAATCGCCGTCAGATGCCGTGGTATGGTTGTGCAGATCCGCAAAAATTGTATGATTCATCGTTTCCCTTTAAATTCAGATACGAACATTTGTTCGATCATGATTGTATTTTGAGCTTGATTTTATATGGGTTGCGGGAATAAGGCAATCCAACACTATATTAAAAAAAAATAAGAACATATTTGATTTTGGCAAATTTAATGGTAGAAGAAAAAATGCTAATAATAACATTCCATTGGAGAAAGTGATAAATATGCTGAACCCCCAAGAAGACATCAATATTATTAATGAACTGGGACGGGTGAATTCCGAAGAGAATGCCAAAGCCGTATTCAGGCAGTACATGGATGATGAACACCTGGCCCGGATTTTAAAAATCGAGCATCCCGAAGTCTTGAAACGAATCGCCAATTCAATTGTTATCTGCAACCCTTCTGCTGTTTTTATCAATACCGGATCATCCGAAGATAAGGCATTTATCAGAAATATTGCCCTGGCAAAAAAAGAAGAGGCCCCCCTTGCCATGGACGGCCACACCATTCATTATGACCTGGCCCGGGAACAGGGCAGGATTGTTGACCGGACCTATTATATCGCCAATCCCGAAGATCTTGTCAGCTCCCTTGCCAACCGCATGGACCGGCCCGCTGCCCTGGAAGAAGTCCGGGCCAATCTCACGGACATCATGCAGGGAATGACCATGATCGTGGGATTTTACATGAGGGGTCCTGTGGGATCTCCGGCATCAAACCCGGCCCTTGAAATTACCAGCTCCGCCTATGTGGCGCACAGCGCGGAACTGCTCTATCGGAATGCCTATGACGCCTTTAACCGGGAAGTTGACTCCAAGGGTCATTTTTTCACAAACCTTCACAGCGAGGGTTTGAACCGAACCCAGGACCTTCCCGATGCCAGAGTGTTCATGGACCGGAAATTCAAAACCACCTACAGTTGGAAATGCACATATGCCGGCAACACCCTGCTGCTCAAGAAAGGAAATCACCGCTTTGCCGTGGACAAGGCGGTCTATGAAAATTTGGGAAATGAATTGTCCGAGCACATGTTTATCACCGGGATCCACGGCCCGAACGACCGGGTCACCTGGTGTGCCGGAGCCGCCCCCAGCGGGTGCGGGAAAACCACCACTGCCATGGCCGGAAATGTGTTTATCGGCGATGATCTTGCCCAGATGTGGATCGCAGATGACGGCAGCATCCGCAGCGTCAACCCGGAATGCGGTATTTTCGGTATTGTTGAAGACGTCAACCAGGAAGGTGATCCGCTCTTGATGAAAGTCCTGAGACAGCCCGGACACGAGGTGATCTGGTCCAATGTATTGGTTGATGAGAACCGGGTCCCCCACTGGGTGGGAAACAATGAAGACCTGCCGGAAAAAGGCATCAACTTCCAGGGAGACTGGCACCAGGGCAAAACCGATGCCAACGGAAAACCCGTTCCCCTGTCCCATCCCAATTCCCGGTGCACCTTAAGCTCCACCTGTCTTGACAATTATTCCGAAGAAGCGGAAAACCCCGAAGGAGCCCTGACACGGGTTTTTACTTACAGCGGGAGAGATGCCGACACCATGCCGCCGGTGTGGGTGGCCCAAAACTCCGATAGCGGTGTGGTCATCGGGGCCTGTATTGTTTCGGCAGCCACGGCCACGGAAGTCGGGTCCACGGGCATCAAAAGAGCTCCCTGGGCCAATGCCCCCTTCATCCCCGGTGCCCTGGGAGACTACATGGATGCCCAGTTCAAGTTTTTCGGCAACGCCAAAATAAAACAGGAGTTTAAGCCCGTGATGGCGGGCCTCAACTACTTCCTGACAGACCGGGCCAGGGGAGGCGACTCATCCAGACTTCTGGGAGAAAAAAGAGATGTCAAGGTGTGGCTCGCCTGGCTGGAACGATATGCCCACGATGAAGTTGACTCGATCTCAACTCCCATCGGCGACCTTCCCATGTACAATGACTTAAAGACCCTGTTCAAACAGATCATCGACAAAGACTACCCGGAATCATTATATATCAAACAATTTTCCCTTTACCTGGATCACATTATCAGCCGGATTGAACTCCAGCAGGCAGCATACGGGAAAGAAGAGGGAATCCCCCAGACCCTGTTTGATATACTGGACCAACAGAAAACAAAATTGTCGGCATTAAGGGATACCCACGGCAGCATTGTATCACCGGATCAATTAAGTACCGCAAATTAAGGGTTCGGTTGAATACACTTGTAAAAACACCACACCCATGGCTGAGGCATCAACTTTGGAGGTTCCATGAACACGATCGATCGTATTGAATTGTACCATGTCAGAATCCCCCTGGACAAACCCTTTTATCCCAGTTGGATTCCGGGGTACCCCGCCACGGACAACCGGTTTGACCTGATCAAAATCGTTACCCGGGACGGGGTTGAAGGGATTTCCGCCGGCCCGGCCATTGCCTCGGAACGGCTGGGGCTGGGACATCTGATCGCCCCCTACCTCATCGGTCATGATGCCGAAAATATAGATCTGATGCTCCAGAGACTCCGGGAAATCGGCTATCTCGGGGTTTATGCCGGCTGGATCGAACCGGCCTTCTGGGATATCAAGGGAAAACTTGCTGACAAACCCGTGTATGAGCTTCTGGGCGGGAGAAGGGAACGGGTGGACCTCTACGCCTCCACCGGTGAAATCAAGGATGAGGATTCCCGGGTTTTTGAGGCTGAAAAAAGGTATGCAGAAGGATTTAAAACCCTGAAGATCCGGGTCCATGAATTTGATGTAAAAAAGGACATCGCCCATGTCAAGGCGGTTGCGGATGCGGTGGGAGACAAGATGGCCATAGGGGTGGATGCCAACCAGGGATGGCGGGTAACCATCATCAACGACGCCCCGCTATGGGATTTTGACCGGGCCAGATATTTTGCCGATGCCTGTGCGGACATGAACATTGCCTGGCTTGAAGAACCCCTTCCCATGGATGATTACGAAGGCCTTGCCGCATTGACAAAGGTCAGCAAAATTCCGGTGTCCGGTGGCGAGATCCACACCAGAGGCAAGAGTGAACTGAAAATGATGATTGAAAAAAAGTGTTATGATATTTTCCAGCCCGACGCGATCATGACCGGAGGGATTGCCCACGCCCTGGAAACGGCCGACCATTGCAGAACCCACGGACTGGGTTTCACTCCCCATACCTGGACCAACGGCATCGGGTTTGCCGTCAACCTCCAGGTACTTCTGGCCTCCGGATTTAACGGGACCAAGCCCCTGGAATATCCCCTCAACCCGCCCTCATGGACTGTGGGAAAACGGGACGGGCTCCTGAAAAAACCCTTTACCCATGACAAGGGAAGCCTTCACCCCACCTATGGACCGGGACTTGGATTTGACATTGATCCGGACAAGCTGGCCAGGTATGGGAAAAAGTTCTTCAGCATGAACCGCCGGAAGCTCATGTTTTACACCATAAAAGACAAGGGTCTGCTCACGGCCTTAAAACTCAATTCCAACCGAAAAAAATATGGTGCCGGCAAAGAAATTAAAGCCGGGAACAAAGAGATTTAATATCCCGGCGGACCGTGGGGTGTTTTTCCATCTCGCCCCGTTCATCCACCCCCTTGTAGCAGAGGGCGGTTTCGTAGTGAACATCGGCGGCATCAAAAAAATATCTGGCCGTCAGTTTCAGGCCGTCAAACAGGTCTTTGCCCCGGGTGGCGCCGGCAGCCAGCAAAATTCCCTTTCGGTTCCGGCCTTTAAATTCGTCCATCCTCAATCTGTATTTACGTGACCACATGACCTGTATCCGGTCAATCAGGGCCTTGACTGCGGCGGGGAATGCATAAAAATACACGGGCGAGCTGATCACCACGATATCAGCCGCGATCATGGCCGGTAAAAAAATATGGGTGAAATCATCCTCAAAAATGCAAACCCCTTTTGTTTCACAGCTCCCGCAGCCGATGCAGGGGTTGATCTTGAGTTTAACGGCATTGAGCACCTGTGTCTCATACCCTTTTGCCGCCATCTCTTCCATGAAAACAGACATCAGATAATAGGAATTGCCTTTGCCCCGGGGGCTTGAGTTTATTCCAAGAACCTTCATGATGGCCTACTCCACAATCCCCAGGACTTCAACCTCAAAAACAAGGGTGGACCCGGGTTTGATAACGGCTCCGGCTCCCCTGTCGCCATAGGCAAGGTCCGGCGGAATGAACAACTGCCATTTGGAACCCACCTTCATCTTCTGCAGGGCTTCAATCCAGCCGGGGATCACGCCGCCCACCTGGAAAACGGCTGGACTGCCCCGCTGGTAAGAAGAGTCAAAAATTGTTCCGTCAATGAGGCTGCCCTTATAGTGGCACTCCACCGTATCTTCCTTTGTGGGCATGGCACCCTCCCCCTCTGTCAAAACTTTGTACTGGAGTCCCGAGGACAGGGTGATGACCCCCTCTTTCTTCTTGTTTTCCTCTAAAAATTTATTGCCTGCCGCCCGGTTTACCCCTGATTCTGCCTGCATTTTGGCCATCTGTCGCTGCTGGGCCATCTGCTGAAACGACATGAGAAGCTCTCTTAATTTCTCCGGTGTCAATTTCGGCTGCCCTGCCTGGTTGTCCGCAGCACCCTGAATAAAAAATTCTGGATCAAGCTCAAAATTCCCCTTTAGCTGATCCACGATATTGTATCCCAAAGCATAGCTGATCTGCTGTTCAATCCCTTCTTTCTCAAGGGGTTTTTCACTCACTTCACCTATTTCATCAGCAAACGCCAGGCCGGAACCAAACAATAAAAGGGTCGAAATCAAAATTATCATCCATCGTGTAAAACGCTGCATCAGGGTCTCCTCTAATTTAACAAAATTTAAGTTCATCAACTCTGGGGTATGAGTATCAAAAAACACCCATATTTACAATGACCCTAAAACTTTGTGCAAAAAACTTTGATTCAATATAAAAAATTTGTGCAAAATAAAATTTGAGTTTTGCAGGAATCTTCGGACTGAAATTTGGCAGCCTGAAACATCAATTCCGACCTGCCTAGAGGATTTGCCGATCAATACTTAACTTGACAAAAAAGGATTATACAGCATATTAGACGGGTATTTGGGATAGTCGAATATTTGAATAAACATACTTTTAATAGTCCTTAAAGAAACCATCGGCATCTAACCATGTCTATTTTTAAACGCCTGATTTTAGGAAATATAATTGTTCTTCTCCTGGTCGCCTTTTGGGGGGGGGCAGTCACCTATAAGCTTGCCAATCTGCATAGAATCACAAAAGAAATTGTGGAAATTAATGGGGTGAGTCTCATTACCGGCGACCGGCTTCTTGATTCTTTTGCATCCTTTGTGAAACTTATACGAAAATACTATGTGTCCGGTGATATGGACTACTATCAAAAAGTTCAGGATCTCGAAATCCTGATAGAAAAAGATCTTGGGCAGATCAGCCACTTGATTCGATCAGATACCCAGCGAAATTTGTTTTCCGACACTGAAATCCTCTACATGGGACTGATAAGAACTTTTGAAGAAAATGCAGACCGTGTCAGAGAAGATGGACCGGGATCAGAACTGAAGGGCCATGATCTGGAATTGGAACAAATCATGGGCCATTTCAAAGAAATCATGAATCAAACCAAACAGAAAATCAATGAAAATACGGATTTAACCAACCGCCTGAGCAGGCAGATTTTCATGATGACGATCATCATTACTGTCTTGACAGTGATTTTGGGGATTCTTATTTCCCTTTTTAACACCCGTGCTATTACCACCTCTATTTCCCATTTGAAAAAAAAAACCAAAGAAATCTCCCAGGGTCATTTCAAAAAGCTGCAAACCATCAAAGGGCCCAGTGAGATCCGAGACCTGTCCCTGCACTTCAATGCCATGTCCCAAAGGCTGAATGAGCTTGATCATTTAAAGGCAGATTTCATCAGTCATGTTTCCCACGAGCTCAGGACCCCGGTAACTGCCATCAAAGAGGCATCCATTATGCTGTCAAAGGATTTATATTCCGATCGCCCCGAAAAATTATATGAATTGTATAATTTAATCCACGAGGAGTGTGACCGGCTTCTGAATTCCGTACTCAGGCTTCTTGACTTCTCTAAAATGGAAGCCCAGGCAATGGACTACGAGTTCAGGGAGATTGATCTGTGTCTGGTGATTCGAAAATCAATTTTAAAACTTGCTCCTTTGGCCCAGAAAAAAAATATAGACCTTGAATTTACTCCACCACCCCAAATCCCGCAACTCTCAGTTGATGTAGACAGAATCCGTGAAATACTGGATAACCTCATCGGCAATGCCTTGAAGTTTACGGAAAATTATGGCAAGATTTTGGTGAATTGTTTCCTTGATGAACAAGAAAAAAAAATTGTGGTTTCCGTTTCCGACAACGGATGCGGAATCAAACCCGAGTATTTAAAGACAATTTTTCAGAAATTCAAGCAGATTGACAATGGTATCGAAACCCGGATGGGAACAGGACTTGGGCTTTCCATTGCAAAACACATCGTAAAAGCACACGGAGGGGACATATGGGCAGAAAGCAATTATCCAAATGGTACTCAATTTTTTTTCACCTTGCCTTTGCCTGTGGGATAATCACTCTTCTATCCAGTTGCCAGGGTATCACAAGTTTCACTCCGACACCTGTGGAACCTGAATATGAGACAGACTTCCAGCACCTTGAACGCGTCCGCAGTTTTATATTGGAGGGAGAATTCAAGTCAGCACTGACTGAAAATGAAATGCTTGAACGGCGCAGCGAGAATCCTACCGGAGGAAATGATAATTATGCCCTGGTGATTATGATATCTGCCCGGACCAATGCTTTTCTTCTAAAAAAAATAATTCAGGATCAAGAAAACCTATCCAGGGTTTCTAAAAACCTTGAGCAAAAAGATTTGGTAATCAAAAAAATAAGAAAAGAAACAGACACGTTAACGGGTAAAATCAGGGAAATGAACACTCTTTTTAAAGCATTGGCAGATCTTGAACTGGAAAACAAAATACTTCAGCAGCAGATCAGAGATTTCAAGGCGATTGATCTTGAGGGAGCAAAGATAGATGCAGACAAGTGAGCAAAAATGGAAAAAATCCTTATTGTAGACGATGATCCCGCTATTTTAAAAGTTCTCACGATGCGGCTTGAGGCGGAAGATTATTCAGTGACGAGCGCAGCGAGTGGTGATGAGGCGATTGCATTACAGCAGGAAGGCTTTTTTGACCTCGCCCTTATCGATTATCAATTGAAAAACGAAACAGGTGTTCAATTAATGGAGAAACTCCACAACATTGATCCCGATCTTCCGGTCATTTTGCTGACTGCCTACGGAACCATTAAAAGAGCGGTTGAATCCATTCAAAAGGGGGCCTACTCTTTTCTGACAAAGCCATTTAAGGATGCCGAACTGATTCAATTGGTAAAAACCTGTCTTGAAAAAAAGAAACTGGTAAAGGAAGTTAAAGAGCTTCGCGGTATGGTGTCGAAAAAATACGGATTTGACCATATCATCGGTAAAGACAAAAAAATGAAACAAGTTCTTAAACTGGTAGCCCAGGCCGCAGACACGGATTCCAATGTCTTGATACAGGGCGAAAGCGGCACGGGCAAAGAGCTTATTGCCAAAACCCTGCACGTCGCAAGCCTCCGCCGGGATGCTCCGTTTATCGCGGTGAACTGCGGGGCTATTCCTGAAACACTTTTTGAAAGCGAACTCTTCGGCCATAAAAAAGGCGCATTTACCGGGGCCGGGACCAGCAGGCAGGGATTACTGGAAAAGGCCCAGGACGGTACTTTCTTTTTTGATGAAATCACGGAAATCCCCCTTTCAGTTCAGGCCAAGCTGCTCCGGGTTATTCAGGAAAATGAATTTTATCCTCTGGGGGGAAATGAAAAGGTCTCTTTGCGTGTGAGAATGGTTGCCGCAACCAATACAGATATTTCAGAAGAGGTAGGAAAAGGGAATTTCAGAGAAGATCTGTATTATAGGATCCATGTCATTCCCATCAAGCTTCCTCCCCTTCGGGAAAGAAAGGAAAGCATCCCACTGCTGGCCCATCATTTTTTAAACGAATTCCGGACCCGTATGAAAAAACCAGTCAAGAAATTTTCTTCCGGAGCCATGGAAAAACTGCTTCAGTCGTCATGGCCGGGGAACGTCAGACAACTTAAAAACGTAATTGAATACAGCGTTGCCATGTCTGACAATAATATTATTTCCGAAAATTTAATCATTTTGGATGACACAAAGCCTTCTTCTGCCGGAGTAAAGCCCCTTAAAGATGCCAAATTTGATTTTGAGAAGGAATATCTGGTGGAGCTTCTTGAATTGACCAATGGAAATGTCAGTAAAGCCGCCAAACTTGCCGGGAAATACAGAGCTGACCTGTATGAACTGATGAAGAAATGCGGTCTTCAGGCAGATGACTTCAGAAAGGACCTGTAGTGAATTCCATACAGGTTCTTGCCTATTGCAAATATCTTTAATATCATAAAAGTTCTAACCTCCCCCTATTGTGGGGGTATTATTTTCTGTCAAATCTTATCCGAATCCATTGCCATTAGGGTATCTATGACACTCTATCATTTTGTATGCAAGTCATTTTCCAGGCATAACAAAAAAACAAAAAATTTTTCTTATCCAAGCCTTGACTCTTGGTCAAAACATATGTATGAAAAACCAGTCATTAAATCACAGGCTAAACACCCCTGACCTTAGAGAATATACTGCGGGAGAAAATATTGTATGGAATTCCATACAATCAGTGAACTTAAATACCAGGACCTATCCACAAAAAGCTTGTAATATCAGGATATTATAAATTTTATTCTCATGGCATGAAACTTGTATTCCAAATGTGCGATGATGGCAACAAATGGCAATGACGGTTCGAGAGGCAGAAAATTCAAACTACTATTTCATACTGAACCACCGATGAGAGCATTATGTACATTAGCCTAATAGAAAAAAAGCATGATTTATAAAAATTTTATGGGCAGAACTTTTTTTGGGCTTTTTTCCCTGATTTCTTCTTTTTTATTTGTTTCTCCCTCCTTTGCCGCCGTTCTTCATTGGAGTCCTGTGGAGTCAACGGCAGACTGTATTATTGCGGGCTACAAGGTACATTATGGTAACACCTATGGAATGTATAGTTCAGTTATAGATGTTGGTGAGCTTACCTTTTGTGACTTGGATTCGTTAAGCCTTGTACCAAGCCGGACATATTATTTTGCAGTCAATGCATACTCAACGACACACCATGAAGGGCCCCTATCTTCTCCTGTTTCTTATAC
Organism: uncultured Desulfobacula sp.; assembly: GCA_963674905.2. Classification (GTDB taxonomy): domain Bacteria; phylum Desulfobacterota; class Desulfobacteria; order Desulfobacterales; family Desulfobacteraceae; genus Desulfobacula. The sequence goes on from CAXXXR010000002.1 coordinate 840,806, forward strand.
CACTCCCTTAGATCAACCAATCATTGTCGAATATCCCGTCATTGACCATGCCAATAATACCATTGATGTTTCTTTTAACGAAAGCGATATGCAGGGAGCCGGCATAAAAGAAAATTATGAATTCAGTCCCACTATTCCTTTCAACTTTGCCCATCAGATTATCAGAACGGATAAAACCTATCGACTGTTCATGACTTATATTCCCGAACATACCATCATCACAATGACACTTACCAATGTTTTAAACGACAATGGCCTTGCCCTGGTCTCTGATTCAATCGTCATAAATGATGATGACAAAGACAACATGGCTGACGACTGGGAAACCCACTATGGAATCAGTACTGCTTTGCTGGATAAGGATTCAGACGGATTGAATAATCGCCTGGAGTATACTGCAGGCACCAGCCCCATAGATGCTGACAGCGATGATGACGGAATGGATGATGCCTGGGAAGTGCAGAATGGGTTGAATCCGGTTTTGAATGATGCCGCAGGTGATGCTGACGGGGATGGACTATCGAATCTGGTTGAGTACAATGAGGGAACCCCTGTCTCCAACAGGGGGCCTGAAAAACCGGTACTTAATTTACCCGACAATGCTTCTATTAACGTTTCATTGAGACCTCTGCTCAGAACCCGCTCATATGTTGACCATGAAAATGATGCGCACTCAAAAACTCAATGGCAGATCAGCACGGAACAGAACTTTACACTTCCTGAAAATATCCTGTTTGATCAGGAGGCAAATGACTATCTCACAGTCCTGATGGTGCCGGGATCTACCCTTGATGAAGGCAAAACCTATTATTGGCGGGTAAGATTCTTTGATAGTCTCAACGGCAGGTCTCAGTGGTCTGATCCTTCTTCATTCACAACCCTGACACTTTATCCTGAAGAACCAGAGGAAAAAAATCCGAACATTGTCGAATATCCCGTCATTGACCATGCCAATAATACCATTGATGTTTCCTTTAACGAAAGCGATATGCAGGGAGCCGGCATAAAAGAAAATTATGAATTCAGTCCCACTATTCCTTTCAGCTCTGCACATGAGATTGTCCGAACGGATAAAACCTATCGACTGTTCATGACTTATATTCCCGAACATACCATCATCACAATGACACTTACCAATGTTTTAAACGACAATGGCCTTGCCCTGGTCTCTGATTCAATCGTTATAAATGATGATGACAAAGACAACATGGCTGACGACTGGGAAACCCACTATGGCATCAGCACTGCTTTTTTGGATACGGATTCAGACGGATTGAATAATCGCCTGGAGTATACTACAGGCACCAGCCCCATAGATGCTGACAGCGATGATGACGGAATGGATGATGCCTGGGAAGTTCAAAATGGATCAAATCCGGTTTTGAATGATGCCGCAGGTGATGCTGACGGGGATGGAATATCCAATCTGGTTGAGTACAATGAGGGAACCCCTGTCTCCAACAGGGGGCCTGAAAAACCGGTACTTAATTTACCCGACAATGCTTCTATTAACGTTTCATTGAGACCTCTGCTCAGAACCCGCTCATATGTTGACCATGAAAATGATGCGCACTCAAAAACTCAATGGCAGATCAGCACAGAACAGAACTTTACACTTCCTGAAGATATCCTGTTTGACATAGAAACAGACGGTTATCTCACCTCCCTGATGGTGCCGGAATCTACCCTTGATGAAGGCAAAACCTATTATTGGCGGGTAAGATTCTTTGATAGTCTCAACGGCAGGTCTCAGTGGTCTGATCCTTCTTCATTCACAACCCTGACACTTTATCCTGAAGAACCAGAGGAAAAAAATCCGAACATTGTCGAATATCCCGTCATTGACCATGCCAATAATACCATTGATGTTTCCTTTAACGAAAGCGATATGCAGGGAGCCGGCATAAAAGAAAATTATGAATTCAGTCCCACTATTCCTTTCAGCTCTGCACATGAGATTGTCCGAACGGATAAAACCTATCGACTGTTCATGACTTATATTCCCGAACATACCATCATCACAATGACACTTACCAATGTTTTAAACGGCAATGGCCTTGCCCTGGTCTCTGATTCAATCGTTATAAATGATGATGACAAAGACAACATGGCTGACGACTGGGAAACCCACTATGGCATCAGCACTGCTTTTTTGGATACGGATTCAGACGGATTGAATAATCGCCTGGAGTATACTACAGGCACCAGCCCCATAGATGCTGACAGCGATGATGACGGAATGGATGATGCCTGGGAAGTTCAAAATGGATCAAATCCGGTTTTGAATGATGCCGCAGGTGATGCTGACGGGGATGGAATATCCAATCTGGTTGAGTACAATGAGGGAACCCCTGTCTCCAACAGGGGGCCTGAAAAACCGGTACTTAATTTACCCGACAATGCTTCTATTAACGTTTCATTGAGACCTCTGCTCAGAACCCGCTCATATGTTGACCATGAAAATGATGCGCACTCAAAAACTCAATGGCAGATCAGCACGGAACAGAACTTTACACTTCCTGAAGATATCCTGTTTGACATAGAAACAGACGGTTATCTCACCTCCCTGATGGTGCCGGAATCTACCCTTGATGAAGGCAAAACCTATTATTGGCGGGTAAGATTCTTTGATAGTCTCAACGGCAGGTCTCAGTGGTCTGATCCTTCTTCATTCACAACCCTGACACTTTATCCTGAAGAACCAGAGGAAAAAAATCCGAACATTGTCGAATATCCCGTCATTGACCATGCCAATAATACCATTGATGTTTCCTTTAACGAAAGCGATATGCAGGGAGCCGGCATAAAAGAAAATTATGAATTCAGTCCCACTATTCCTTTCAGCTCTGCACATGAGATTGTCCGAACGGATAAAACCTATCGACTGTTCATGACTTATATTCCCGAACATACCATCATCACAATGACACTTACCAATGTTTTAAACGACAATGGCCTTGCCCTGGTCTCTGATTCAATCGTTATAAATGATGATGACAAAGACAACATGGCTGACGACTGGGAAACCCACTATGGCATCAGCACTGCTTTTTTGGATACGGATTCAGACGGATTGAATAATCGCCTGGAGTATACTACAGGCACCAGCCCCATAGATGCTGACAGCGATGATGACGGAATGGATGATGCCTGGGAAGTTCAAAATGGATCAAATCCGGTTTTGAATGATGCCGCAGGTGATGCTGACGGGGATGGAATATCCAATCTGGTTGAGTACAATGAGGGAACCCCTGTCTCCAACAGGGGGCCTGAAAAACCGGTACTTAATTTACCCGACAATGCTTCTATTAACGTTTCATTGAGACCTCTGCTCAGAACCCGCTCATATGTTGACCATGAAAATGATGCACACTCAAAAACACAATGGCAGATCGGCACGGAACAGAGCTTTACACTTCCTGAAGATATCCTGTTTGACCTGGAAACCTATGACTGCCTGACTAGCTTGGTAATACCTGAATTTATACTCGATCCAGGTAAAACCTATTATTGGAGGGCGAGGTTTTTTGACGTTCCCAACAACAGGTCACCGTGGTCTGATCCTTCTTCATTCACAACCATGACACTTAATCCCGAAGATCCTGACGGAAATGGAATCCCTGATATTCAACAGATTAATGACGTAACGATTGATCTAAACAATGATGGCTCTTTGGATACTGCTTCGAACACCTATAAAATGCTAACAAATGGAAACACCTCATTCAGCCTTGAAGCTTCTGATAATACAAGCACTATTGATTGTTTAAAATCTATTGATCCTAACGATATCCCCGATACGTTTGGAAGACCGGATAATCTCGAATTCGGACTACTCCATTTTAAACTGAGAGTGAGCAATCCTGGTGATGCCGCTCAAATCAGGATTTATTTTTCAGAGCCTGTTGGGGCCGAGTGGTATAAGTATGACCTGATCAATGGATGGCGGGAGTATTCAAGGGATTACCCCGGCAATGTTCAGTTCGATTCAGACCGGAAATCAGTACTTCTCCGACTTGTTGACGGAGGCCCGGGAGACAGTGATGGTGTCGCCAATTCTATTATTGTCGACCCTTCAGGCCCGGGAGGTGTTGTGTCTGCTTCCTCCACGAATTCGAGTTCGAGCACAGGTGGTGCAAGCAGTGGAGGAGGAGGTGGCGGCGGCTGTTTTATTGCTACTGCGGCATTTGGTTCTCCAATGGAAAAGCATGTTCAGATTTTAAAAGATTTCAGAGATATTTATCTATTAAAATCCAGACTTGGAACGGCATTTGTCAAAGCATACTACCGGTATTCCCCTCCGGTAGCAGATGTTATTGCCAGACACTCCGTTTTGAGAGTGGTTGTCAGGATTGGATTGATGCCCCTTATCGGGTTCAGTTATGTGATCATTTATACGTCACTGTTTCAGCAAAGTTTGATTTTTCTTTTGTTGATAGGGATTGCAACCATGATTTATAAAAATGTAAAACTTCAGTATAAAATCCGACTCCAATCTTCTATTCATTGTCATGAAAAAAATATGGGTTAACAGCAAACCGGTCAAAGAACAGTCTTCCCATCTTTGATACGAAACTTTCAAATCACATTTAAAACAATATTGGGGGAGGGCAGGGCAGGTTTGAGTCGGCCCTGCCCCTTTGAATTTGTGGGCTAATATCTTTCTTGGTTACAGCATTTCCAGGACACAGGCCATGGAAATCCCGCCACCGCCGCAGAGGGTGGCAAGGCCCAGGGATTTGTTTCGATTTTTCATGGCATACATCAACGAAACCACAATACGGGCCCCTGTGGAACCCACGGGGTGGCCAAGACCGATGCCTGAGCCGTTGACGTTGGTGATCTCCCGGTTCAGACCCAGTTCTTTTTCACACCCCAGGTATTGACCGGCAAAGGCTTCATTCACCTCAATGAGCTCAAAGTCCGACAATTCGAGAGATGATGACTTTAACAGATTTTTCACCGCAGGGACCGGGGACAGACCCATGACGGACGGGTGGCAGGCGCCCCGGGACACGGCTTTAATCCGGGCAATGGGGGTGAGTCCCAGGGCTTTGGCCTTTGAGGCGGACATGATCACCATGCCGGTGGAGCCGTCGTTGATGCCGGAAGAATTGCCCGCGGTTACCTTGCCGATTTTCGGGACAAAGGCCGGGGCAAGGGCGGAAAGCTTTTCCATGGTCATGCCGGGTCTGAACTGCTCGTCCGTGTTAAAAATCAAGGGGTCTTTTCTTTTTCGGGGCACCTTTACTTCAACGATCTCATCTTTAAATGATCCGTCATTTGTGGCGCGTTCCGCCTCGTTGTGGCTTCTCAGAGCCACTTCATCCATCTCCTGTCTGGAAATATTCAGGTGCTGGGCGATAAATTCAGTGGTGTGCCCCATGATATAGGGTTTGCCCACAAACATGCTCAGGGGCGGTTTGGTCTCATCCACGGGTCCGTCTTCGGGGTGGGGGATGATGTGGGAGCCGCAGTGCAGCGCGTGGATCATGTTGTCCACAAAGGCATGGTCCTGGAGCCTGCACCCCCAGCGGGCATTGGGAACGCTGTAGGGCACGGATGACATGTGCTCTGTACCACCGGCCAGGATGATGTCGGCCATACCGGCCTGGATCATAGCCATGCCTGAGATCATGGCTTCCATGCCGGAAATGCAGACCCGGTTGATGGTGACCGAGGGAACAAAGTCCGGGATTCCGGCCAGAAGTGCCGCCACCCGGGTGACATTGAGGGTATCACAGGATTCCATGCAGCACCCGTACCGGATATCATCTATGATCTCAGGTTCTATCCCGGCCCTTTTAACGGCCTCGGTCATGGTAACGGCGGCAAGGCTCGCTCCGTTCATGGGCAAAAGGCTTCCGCCAAAGGCTCCAATGGCGGTTCTGCATCCGGATACAATCACAACATCTTCCATTTTCAATTCTCCTCTATCTATATGTTCCAGCCCCTGCGGGCCTTTAAAATAAGTGGGCTTCCATGTCTGCTGCCGGGTTGTTTTCACAGTTCACGGCCGCAAGTTTTCCCAGGGTCACCGGGATGACGGTGGCAATAAAAAACCGGGCCGTCCTGATCTTGCCCTGGTAGAAATCACCATCTTTTGTGTTTGATTTTTTATCGATTTTTTTGTCGGCAATCACGGCCCGCCACAAGAGCATCCACGCCATGACGATGTCCCCGCTTGCCTCCAGCAGGGGATGGGCGCAGGCAAATGCCGATGCCAAGTGACCCGAAAACATGGCATTTGTAGTATTCTTGCACGTGGTGTTGAGAAGGGTGAGTGCAGCTTCCAGTTGTCTGGCCAGGGGAGCCAGGGATTCGCTCTCCAGGGCTTCGTGGATGGTGTCTTTGATCGCATCGGTCAGTGACTCCAGCATGTCCCCCCTGGAACCTGCAATTTTGCGTCCCAGAAAATCCATGGCCTGGATACCGTTGGCCCCTTCATAAATGGAGGCGATCTTGCAATCCCTGACCGCCTGCTCCACCGGGTACTCTTTGGTATAGCCGTATCCGCCAAACACCTGCATGGCCTCCACGCAGACATCAAACCCTTTTTCACTGGAATAAGCTTTGACCACCGGGGTTAAAATTTCTATAAGTTTTTGGTAATGGATGATCTCTATTTTATCCAATGAGGTCTCTACCTGATCAAAACAAAAGGCAATGTAATAGATCAGACTTCGCATGCCCTCTACATAGGATTTCATCTTCAAAAGCATCCTTTTCACATCCGGGTGCTGGATGATGGGCACCTGGGGGGCGCCGTGATCGGCCAGGCATTCGATACTGCGTCCCTGACGTCGCTCTTTGGCATAGTCAAGGGCGTGGAGATAGGCCATATTGGCGCTGGTAAAGGCCTGGGTCCCCACTTCCAGACGGACTTCATTCATCATGTGGAACATGACTTCCATTCCCCGGTTGGGCTCGCCCAGCAGGGTGCCCCGGCATCTGCCCTTTCCGCCCAGGGCCAGGGAACATGTGGGGCTGCCGTGCAGGCCCATTTTTTCCTCAACACCGGTGCAGACCACGTCATTGGGCTCGCCCAGGGTCCCGTCTTCATTGACCCAGATTTTAGGGACAATAAACAGGGAAATTCCCTTGGTTCCGGCAGGTGCGCCTTCGATCCTGGCAAGGACCGGGTGAATGATATTTTCTGTGAGGTTCTGTTCGCCGTTTGTGATAAAAATCTTGCTGCCCGTGATCTCATAGGTGCCGTCGTCCATTTTTTTTGCAGAGGTGGTCAAAGATCCGACATCGGATCCTGCCGACGGCTCGGTGAGCAGCATGGTCCCGCCCCATACGCCGGTATAGAGCTTTTCCAGGAATAACTCTTTTTGCTGTTGGGTGCCGAACAGATCGATCATCTTTCCGGCCCCGTGTCCCAGAATCGGATAGGTGGTTAAAATGTAATTGGCTCCGGTAAGGTATTCCATGGCTGCCTGGGCAATGGTAAAGGGAAGTCCCTGTCCCCCGTATTCCGGGCTTTCAGTCAATGCCCCCCATTCTCCCTCAACCAGTAGTCCATGGGGTTTTCTCAAGCATTCCGGCACCTTGACCGTCCCGTTTTCAAAACTCACACCAACCCTGTCGCATTCTGTATAGGTGGGCAAGATTTCTTTGACTGCCAGGTTTTTTGCCTCTTTCACCACCATTTCAAACATTTTTCGATTCAATGCCTGGTATTTGTCTGATGTTAAGAGCGCATCCACCTTAAGTTGCTCATACAGCACAAAATCGATATCCCTTTGATCCGTCAGCTTGGGAGCCATTATTCACCTCTTCCTTGTCTATGATTTATCAGATCTTTTTTTTGTCTCTGGTTTATCAGGGTAAGTGGAATTTACGTTTCAACGATAAACCTGTCAAGGAAAAAATAATTGAGGATCGATAGGGTAAACAATGTTTATATGTCAGGAGTTTATATGCCGGTCCGAGAGAACCACATATGCTTCATATTCAATTCCAACAACCCCGACAAAAAATAATCGGGTTAATTCCAACTATTTCCATAGGATTAAGTCAACCCAAAATCAGGAGTGCCCACAATTTTCAAAAGCAACATTATTCCAGCATACTACAATATTGCCAAACGAATTTTACGGGTAGGAATACCTGTGCGTAAGCCCAAAACAAGATCCCTGGTTTAATTCCCTGAAAATCATTGTCTTTTCTGCTTGATTTTATTTAATATTCCAGGGTATTATCATTTTTTTTATTTCAAAGCAGTGACTGCATTGAATTTTTCAGCCGAATGCTGATGAAAATATCGAACTAACGAACAGGAGGAAGGAATGGCAAAAATTGTAAATCGTAAAGAAATGGCTCAGGGAACCATTATTCTTAACGAAATCGAAGCACCCCGGATATCACGAAAAGCCAAACCCGGTCAATTTGTGATACTTCAGGCAGATGAAACAGGAGAACGCATTCCCTTAACAATGGCGGACACAAACCCGGACAAGGGCACCATTACGATTATTTACATGGTCGTTGGAAAATCCACGGCCCGGTTCAAAGAGCTGAAAATCGGTGATGAATTTTACGCATTGATCGGTCCCCTTGGAAAGCCCACCCATATTGAGAAGGTGGGCAAAGTGGTCTGTGTCGGCGGTGGAACCGGGATCGCCGTACTTCATCCCATCACCCGGGCCCTAAAGGAAGCCGGAAATGATGTCACTACCATACTGGGCTCCAGATCCTATGATCTTCTGATCATGGAAGAGCAGATGCGGGCCGCATCCACCCAACTGCACATCTGCACGGATGACGGCTCCCACGGCCACCATGGATTTGTCACCGATGTCTTGAAAGAGGTCCTGGAAAAAAACGATATCAAGCTCGTGGTTGCCATCGGCCCCATCCCCATGATGAAATTTTGCAGCCTGATCACCAAAGAAAAAAATGTCAAAACCTATGTCAGCCTGAATCCCATTATGGTGGATGGAACCGGCATGTGCGGCTGCTGCCGTGTCACCGTGGGCAATAAAACCAAGTTCGCCTGTGTGGACGGACCTGAATTTGACGGTCACGCCGTAGACTTTGATGAACTGGCCAAGCGCCTGGCCTCTTATCTGGATGATGAGCGGGAAAGCCTGGATGCCTTTAACAAATGTAAAGCTTTATAAAACATACCATTGCTGGTTGAATATATGGAGGAAGAAATGGCAGATACAAAACCCAAAAAAATTAAAATACCCCGGGCAAAGATGCCTGAACAGGACCCGGATATCCGAAAAAGAAACTTTGAAGAGGTCCCGCTGGGACTTACGCCGGAAATGGCCGTGCTTGAGGCCTCAAGATGCCTTCAATGCAAAACTCCACTCTGCGTTCAAGGGTGCCCGGTTTCCGTTAAAATTCCAGAATTCATTAAACTGATTGCAGAAAGTGATTTTTCCGGCGCCACTAAAAAACTGTGGGAAACCAATGCCCTTCCCGCTGTTTGTGGCCGTGTTTGTCCCCAGGAAGACCAGTGCGAAGGAAAATGTATCCTGGGCAAAAAAGGTGCCCCTGTGGCCATTGGATACCTTGAAAAATTTGCCGCAGACTGGGAACGGAAAAACGGAAAAGACGAACCCCCTGTGGTTGGCGAAAGCACCGGTAAACGGGTGGCCGTCATCGGCTCCGGCCCTTCCGGTCTCACCGTGGCCGGCGACCTGCTGCTCAAGGGACATGAGGTCACCATTTTTGAGGCCTTTCACAAACCCGGAGGGGTTTTGGTCTATGGTATTCCCGAGTTCCGGCTGCCCAAGGAAATTGTGGCCTCGGAAGTTGCCACCCTTGAAAAAATGGGGGCAAAAATTGAATGCAACACCGTTATCGGTGCATCCACCACCATTGACGAGCTGTTTGAAGAGGGCTTTAATGCCGCCTATATCGGCGTGGGCGCCGGCCTGCCAAGGTTCATGAACCTGCCGGGTGAAAACCTCATCGGCATCTATTCAGCCAATGAATACCTGACCCGGACCAATTTAATGAAAGGGTATCTTTTCCCCAAATACGACACCCCCATTGCCCGGGGCAAAAATGTGGTGGTTCTGGGAGCCGGAAACGTGGCCATGGACTCGGCAAGAACCGCCATGAGGCTGGGTGCAAAATCCGTTAAAGTCGTATACAGAAGATCCAGGGATGAAATGCCGGCACGGGCGGAAGAACTTCACCATGCTGAACAAGAATCCATTGAATTTGTTCTTCTCACCAACCCCACCCAGTTCTTTGGAGACGAGAACGGTCGCCTCACCGGTATGGAATGCCTGAAAATGGAATTGGGCGAACCCGATGCATCCGGGCGGCGCCGACCTGTCCCTGTTGAAGGATCTGAGTTTAGAATCGACTGCGACCTTGTTGTTGTCTCCGTCGGATCGAACGCCAATCCTCTGCTCACAAATTCAACACCGGACATTGCCCTGAACCGATGGGGGAATATTGTGGGTGACCCTGACACGGGCAAGACCTCCAAACGGGGAGTCTGGGCCGGAGGTGATATCGTCACCGGAGCGGCAACGGTAATTCTTGCCATGGGTGCAGGAAGGGCAGCCGCCAACTCAATCCACGACTATCTGACACTGGGCTGGTAGCCTGTTAAGAAACAACAGGACCAATAGTCACCAAACCAACTTAACGATAGAATAAAAGGTTACTTATTGGGTCATCCCAGTGAGTAACCTTTTTTTATCCCGGCAATCTGTTTGCAAAGATCCCAGGGATCAGAACCCTGTTCGGAGGACAGGATGTGCAGTTGGAAAAGGCCGTTGAATATCTTGGTGAACCGTTGTAGATTGAGACAAAAAGCATCCAGTGATTTGAGGCCGAATCGGGTAACCAGAGGTGTCGGCAGCAGAATGAGGAACACTTTCATCCCGGATCTGAGGATTGCACAACCCTTGAGGGAGAAGCCGGTTGCATGGGCCCGTCAGAAATTAAAAATCAAATAGAAAGTATTACGCTTATATCCGCCCCCTGGCCGCTTTTCAGCCGTCCATCCATTCAGCTCGGTGCACTCAAATCATATCTGATGCAGGAGATTCCCGACCTTAAGGTGGAGACCCACCATTTCTATCTGAAATTAGCGGCTGCCATCGGCTATCCCCTCTATCGTGAAATTTCCGAAAAAACCTGGCTGGCTGAATCCGTTTATGCAGCGCTCTTATATCCGGAGCGATTCGAGCGCATTCAAACGCTGTTTTACAGGGAGGCAAAGGGCAACCCCCTGTCACTTAAGGTCGACTTCAAAACCCTGACGTATCAGGCGGCAGAGGCTGCCGATGAATTTATCAGCAGCATCAACTGGGACCGCTTTGGTCTGGCAGGCTTTTCAATCTGTCTTTGTCAGCTCACCTCCTCTTTGTACTTCATCCGTTCCATAAAAAAAAAATTTCCAAAACTCGACATTGTCGTCGGCGGTTCCATGTTTGCGGGAGATTCCATCAGGGACATTTTTACGGTATTCCCGGAAATCGACTTTGCCGTTAACGGAGAAGGAGAGCTGCCTCTGTGCAGCCTGGTGCGCCATTTAAGGAATTTTGCCGATCCTGAAAAGATATCCCGCATCACAGGTCTTGTTACGCCAGGCTCCTGCACAAGTAAAAAACCGGTAACCTCCAACCAGATGGCAGACCTCAAGGCTCTGCCCGTTCCGGATTATGACGACTATTTTCATTTGATGAAAACAGCAGCTCCGGACAATAGTTTTTTTCCTACACTCCCGGCCGAAGCATCCCGGGGATGCCGGTGGCAGGCTTCCAATTCAGGACATTCAGGCTGTGCTTTCTGCAATCTCAACCGTAACTGGCAGGGGTACCGGTGTAAAGGCCCGGAACAGGTATGCGGCGAAATCGATCATCTAACTTCAAAATACCGCACGCTTTCCGTGGCGTTCATGGACAACCTCATACCGGCAAAAAACGCCATGGAGATGTTTGATCATCTGTCCGGATTAAAAAAAGATCTCAATCTCTTTTGTGAACTCAGGGCCACCACTCAGAAACGGGTACTGGAAAAAATGCGCTCTGCCGGCGTCAGCAAGATCCAGATCGGTATCGAGTCCCTCAGCTCCCGTCTGCTGAAAAAATTAAACAAGGGAACCACCGCCATCCAGAATCTGGAAATCATGAAGCACTGTGAAGGCTTAGGTATCGCAAACACCGCCAACCTGATACTCCATTTCCCCGGCAGTGATATTGAGGACATAAATGAAACCCTCCAAAACCTTGAGTTTGCTGCTTTTTTCCGTCCCCCCAGGCTTGTGCATTTCTGGCTGGGACATGGAAGCAGTGTATATAATGATCCAGGACCCTTTGGCGTCAAGGCAATTTTCAACCATCCCAATTACGCAAAAATATTCCCGGAAGAGATTCACCGCCACATGACCTTTCTGATCCAGCGGTACCGGGGAGACATGGGATACCAGAAAAAACTGTGGCAGCCGGTTAAGCAAAAGGTTCATGACTGGGAAAAAACATATACCCTAATTCATCGGGCGGGGGCTAATACGCCGATCTTAAGTTATCGGGATGGAAAAGATTTTATGATCATCCGCCAGGAGCGGCTCTCAAAGGCCCCCTTTACCCATCGCCTGGAAGGGCTTTCCAGAAAAGTGTACCTCTATTGCGGGCAGCATCGGTCCCTGGAAAAAATCCTTCATCATTTTCAGGGGCTGACCCGGGAGAAGGTGACGCCTTTTTTAAAAATGATGACGGATAAAAAATTGATGTTTGAAGAAAACGACAACTATTTAAGTCTGGCAGTACCTTTACAGGGAACTCATCCCAGGTGATCCTTGCTGATTATATCCGGATGAAAGTTGACTGATTTGGAGATGAATGGATGAAAGACAATAAAAAAAGCGTTACACTGGGTTCCATGCGGATACCGTTTCTCGTGTTGCCTCCCACCTGTGTGGGGCTTGGGGTTGCATCGGCCGTTTATACGGGAAGCACCATCAATATGTTACATGTGGCGCTTGTTTTTCTGGGGTCAATTTTAGCGCATATCAGCGTTAATGCCTTGAATGAATATGATGATTTTAAAACAGGGCTTGATTTTAAAACCTCCCAGACACCGTTCAGCGGCGGCAGTAAAGCTATCCCTGAAAATCCGGAAAAAGCGCATCACGCTCTTATCTCCGGTATAGTCTCACTATCCCTTACCATCCTCATCGGTTTGTATTTCGTGTATGTCAGGGGTTGGATGCTTTTACCGCTGGGGGTTTTCGGGGTGTTGATTATTGTTGCCTATACCAAATGGATTGTTAAACACCCCATTCTTTGTCTCATTGCCCCCGGGCTGGGATTTGGCCCTTTGATGGTTATGGGCACGGATTTTGTTTTAAACGGAACCTATTCCTGGACCGCTTTTGTTATATCCATGGTACCGTTTTTTCTTGTCAGTGATCTTCTCTTGTTAAATCAGTTTCCTGATATTGAACCGGACCGTGAAATCGGCAGAAGGCATCTCCCCATCACCATGGGGAAAAAATCCTGTGTTATGATTTACAGCCTTTTCCTGCTCCTGACTTACCTTTCCATCGTTGCCGGCTGGCTTTTGAATTTGATTCCGGTACAGAGTCTTATTTCCATGATTTGTGTGGTTCTTGCTGTTCATACGATTGCCGGGGTCAAACAAAACGCAGATTCCATCCCGGATTTGATTCCGTTTATGGGTAAGAATGTTGCACTGATCATGGTTACACATATTTTATTAACCGTTGGGATTATCTGGGGTGTCTGATCCTCCCCTGGGATAAAAAAAAATTCATTCAAAGGTCTTATCTATGAAAAAATCAGTTGTATTGGGAATTGTTCTGGCAATAATAATTTCAGGAAGTACTTCCGCAGATTGCGACAAAAACCATTCCGATTCAAAGGCATACAAGTATATCCCCGGTCTGATGGATCTTCATTTTTCAGACTTGGATACAAATGGCGACGATCGAATCAGTATGGAAGAGTTTTGCTCAAGGCTTACCACATCAGGGGAAGCCTCATTCGAACATCAGGACAGGGATTCAAGCCTGGGCCTTGACCGTGGTGAATGGAATGCGTTTAAAGTGATGCATACAGGCATGGGCAGTCATCATGGCAATCACAGGGGATTAAACAAGTGATTGTTTGATATACACCTTGTGATCCACCAGAGAAAACGAGTCGATACGGCCATTAATAATTTTTTTGTTCACCAAAGATAGATACCAATATATTTATTTTTGACAACACCTTGTTTTCATGATAATTTTTATTAAATGTATTACATAGTAATGAAAAGAGATAAATATGGCTACATCCGTAAGAATAGATGGGGATCTAAAAAACAGAGTCCAGCACATTGCCGACATTCAAAACCGTTCAGCGCATTGGATTATGCGTGAAGCCATCCAGGATTATGTTGAACGAGAGGAAGCCAAAGAGAGATTTAAACAAGAAGCTTTGGCATCATGGACTGCTTATACCGAAACCGGGCAGCATCTGACCGGTGAAGAAGTTCAAGAATGGCTCAGTCGATGGGGGACAGATAACGAGACTACGATTCCTCAATGTCACAAATAATTGTCACGGAAGGTGCGGCCGAAGGGATGGAACGGTGTCGTTTTTTTTTGGCAGAAAAGAATCCCAATGCGGCCAAGAAAGCTGCACAAACGATATCCTATCATTTCTCCATTTTAAAAACAGAACCGGAAATAGGCAGATCTATAGATGAGATATCTGCCTTGAGTGAATTAATAATACCTTTTGGGAATTCAGGCTACGTCGCACTTTATCGTTTTGATGAAAAGTCTTGTTCAGTCTACGTACTGGCCTTTCGGCATCAAAAAGAAGCCGGATATTAGGGCCTTATTATCATTGTTCATCGTAAGCTTCCTCCTCGTGAGCTTTGAGGGTTCACATTATTGGAGGCTTTCTTAGATTCCCGGAAATGTCAAACTTTGGAGGTCATCCCGGCAAAGCCGGGGGCTTACCCAATATAGTTATTGTTTGATATACACCCTATGATCCACCAGAGACAACGAATGGATACGGCCCTTAATAAATTTTTGTTCGCCAAAGATAGAGACCAGACGGATACCGTCTTCATCCGGTTCAATGGTATCCACCGCCTCCATCAGCAATGTTTCATTCGGCTCGCCGGACTGGCCGCCGGTTTCAATCAGATACGCATTTGCTTCACACATAACGATTCTCACTCCTGAATATTTGATAAAAAAAACAGATGTTTGTCCAATAGTTCGTCCACAAGCTGGGGCAGGGGCAGACCGCTCACCCCTACAATCTCCAGATTTTCCTGGGTCAGGGGCAGGAGGATTTTTTTTGCGTCGGACGAACACACCGCTTCGGCCATTTGGGGTGTGACCTCACCCATCATTGCCTGGGGCATGATAATCCCCACCGGCCCGATAATGACATCGGCTTTTTTTACGGTCTGGACAATGGCATTGGTGCCGGAAGCCCCTTTATTAGCTCTTGCCTTGAGCATCTGGGCCGTGGCAATGGCATTGGTGCCCAGGGCAATGACCTCTACTCTCTCCTCATACCGATCTTTGAGTTTTCGGATGACGGTGGAACCGATTCCCCCACCCTGGCCATCTATGACACACACCCGTTTTCTAGGATTATCTCCCATAACACCTGTCTGCCCTAAAAGTTTTATCCAATTGTTACCACCTTTCCTACCTCATGCAGGATGGCCGCTTCAACTTTTTCCACGGGCCGGTTTCCATCAACCACCACAATATTTTCTTTTTCCTTTAACGCATCAAAGGCTTTAAAATAATTGGCCCTGACATTTTTCATGATATCCATTTTCTCGTACATGTCAAACTTGGCCCGATTGTTCTTAATTCTTTCAAAGCACACTTGCGGATCAACATCAATGAAAATCGTCATATCAGGCTTCAGGATTTCCGCGTTCAGGGAGTTGGCATGGATCACCCACTCCATGTCAATGTACTGGGCATGATAGGCATAGGAAGAAAAATAGTACCGGTCACACAGAACGATTTCACCCTGCTCTACCTTTTGATGGATCCCGTTTACCTTGTTCACCAGGTGATCGGTCCTGTCTGCGGCAAAAAGGGAGGCAATGGTCCGCTGATCCGTGGCCACTTCACCCGACAGCATCTGCCGGATGAGAGATCCAATGGGGCCGTCCGTGGGCTCCACTGTGGCATACACCTTCATTCCCATGGATTTCATCCGTTTTGAAACCATTTTGATCTGGGTGGTTTTCCCGGACCCGTCAATGCCTTCAAAAACAATAAATCTGCCGGTATTATTCTTTATCAATATTTTCTATCCCATACATTAAATCATTTGTTGACCCTACCCTTTTTAACCGCATCCTGTATACCAGCATCGTCTTTTCTTGGCAAGTGGTCTCACCATGGTTGCAAACTATCCCAAGCTTGCAGCACAACCCTCATTAATACCCTGTAGCTGACATCCTTTTTACAGCCATCTTTAACGATTGTGAATTTAAAGTTCAATCACTTATTTTTTAAACTTTGGCAGGCCGCGGATTAAAACCACCCCATTTTCAGTGGAGATATGGGTGATATCTATATCTATATTAAAAGGATCACCACCAATCCTGGTGACAAAGGGCTGAATTTTCCGAATTTCAACAGGGTATTCCATACCATTGGCCAGAGACAGCATCTGGAGCAGGATAACGGAGAATTGATCCGTATCGTTTCCATTGGGTTTTTGCAGAATGTTCGGCAAAACATACAGCAGCCGTTTGGAAGCATCATAACGAATGGAAGCATCACAGATGAATGCTACATTGAGGTTGCCGATATCAAATACCATCACTTTTTTGCCCAAATGGGTTTCAAATTTAAGGTCTCTGCCTTGAATCATCATCTCAAACTCAATTTTATTGGAACCGATTTTGATCTGATCAATGGTTTGAACCCATACATTTCCTTTTAAATAAGGCCCATTTTCAAGAGTCAAAGGCAATGCGGCGATGATAAAATTAAGTATCACCTTACGGGGGATGGTGATGCTGATTTCATCAGGAGAGCCGGTTTGTGCATAACATTTTGGAAAAGCCGCCAGTATCAATACGCAAAAAAGAACCATATTCAGATACTTGTTTTTTTTCATCAGAAACGATCCTCATTCTTTGCCGAAATGAATAAAAATGAAATACACCGGTGAACAGCTTCTCTTTATAAAGAAAAATTAAGGATTAGTAAAGACACTGAAATTTTGGCTATGCTCAGCAAGGACCGGCTGCTCATACTTTGGAGAAGGGTTTAAACTGTTGTGGATAATAAGATTGGCCAGGACCTCCACCATATTAATGCCTGTTGACCAGTAAACGGTCATGGGTATCTGGCTGGGCAACCTGGCGTCGATTTCCAGAAGTTTGAGCTCATTTTGATGAAGGATGGCTTCAAGATCCATGATCCCATGCAGTTCAATTTCCTCTGCAACGGCAATTGCCATTTCTTCAAACCGGGTGACCTGATGTCCGGGCAATTGCATGGGGGCGGTCACATTTTTACAATCATACGCCTCATCCATACCAAGATCCGTGACCTGGAAGGTTTGGTATTTGCCGGGTCGTCCAATGACCTCAATTGAATAGGAGGGACCTTCAAGAAACTCCTGTATGATCATGTTGTCTAAAGGCTTCCGGTCCGAAACCGCGAAAAAAGGGCTGATTGATTCTCAATGATCTCTACCCCCTGGCTGCCGCTGGCCTGATCCGGTTTGAGTACAACCGGAAAACAACAGCCCGGCCATGGTTTTGGTATTGGAAGCTTCATCTTCTGAAAAAGGGTGTCAGATTCGATTTTTGAACTTGAAATCCTGTAGGCAGGCGCATCAGGATTTTTGTCGATCATGATTTAACAACAGGGAACCCTGATCCCGTTTGAATGATGTTGAAGAATATTTGTTCAATTTCCATTCCGGCACACCACATTCCGGGCAAACCTGGACAAACCACTTGTTCCTCAGCCATCTTGCCGCCCTGCTGTTCAAAGAATTATTTGCGAAAAATTCTTTGTTGCAATGGGTAGTGAGTTTTGCTGTGCTGCCCTGAATTTCTATTGACCGAATCCCGTGAAGTTGACCCGTACGGGACGGCCAGAGCTTGATTTTATCGATGAGGTTGAATAGTCGTACTCTTTTTCGATAAAACCGTTTTCTTTCTTTTTTGACCATAACTGACCTGTAAACCTGTTGCATGGTGTTAAATGGCGGAGAGTCCGGGAGTTGCACCCGGCTGCACGGATTTAGAGTCCATGTGATCCCATCCGATCCACCCTCCGCAATAAAAAAAATGTTTGTAAAGCTGCCCCCAAATTTTCAGGGGCAGCCCAGTGTTGGATTTCATTGATCTTTGGTTTAAATTTTTCATCAGGACCCTGCCGTGACAAGCCATTTAAAGCCCTTGATCAATTTATTTTTTTTTGTTCATTTCTTCACTTTCTGCTGTTGCATCTGCAACAATACTTCTCACTGCTGATTTTGCCTCTTCTGATAAGGGCAGGGGTTTGTGATTGGCCAGAATATCAGCGGCTTTTGCAGCCGCCCGTTCAGCCATGTCTTTACCGCCTTTCCCAAGCCAGTGATCATAGTTGGAACGTTCGATAATATGGGGTGCAGAGGGCAGTGCCGCATATACTTCATGGTATGAGCCTGCATCAGATGGTCACCACCGGGTCCTACCGATTTGATCGTATCTATTTTGCAAGGGTCTCATCATTCACCGCAATTCCCTGCATCACTTTTCGAACCATTTTAAAAATAGCATTATCAATAACCAACTGGGCATAACTAAAAATCAGACCGGAATCCAACATCCCGGCACCGTAAATCAAGTTTGAGCCTGCATTGGCTGCGCACATTGCGGTCAACGTTTTTTCGTGACCCGCCTGTACGTCTGGTAATTTAGAGTCAGCCTGCCCACCGGTGTTGTTGTCAGCTTCAAATCAAAGACCAGTGATGAACATCCATATATCACAGGTGCCCCTTTACATGTCAACTGATGTAATACAATGGCCTGGGCCATTTTTATAATCTTATCGGCTCGCCAGCCGTTGCCCGGTCCGCAAACCGTATGTTTTACGGTATTTCTGTCGGATATCAACAACTTTGCCCCAGCGAATCAAATCTATGCCCAATACTTTAAAGAGCCGTTTCCTGCACGGAGTGCCTTCCAGGTGGCTGCATTGCCGCTGGGTGCTGATCTGGAAGTGGAAGCTGTTTTTCGATTATAACGATAAAGGGCTGCCTGGGAATTTTCTACAGGTTTGTCCACAAAAAAAAATAGAAAGTCTTTTATGGACTTTTTAAAATTTTCATATAAAAATGAAACCAAAAAAAAGGAACATAGCATGAACTATACAAAATTTCCCAGAAGAAACTATCTTCAAGGCGCAACGCCGATTGAATCCATGCCGTCATTAAGCAAAGCGCTTGGTGGTGATGTTAACCTGTATGTTAAACGCGATGACCTGCTGCCCGGATCTGCAGGCGGCAACAAAACCCGTAAGCTTGAGTTTTGTATTGCCGATGCCCTTGAAAAGGGCGCCGATACGATCATTACCTGTGGGGCTGTGCAGTCCAACCATGCAAGACTGACCGCTTCCTGGTCTGCCAAAGAAGGACTGGACTGCCACCTTATTCTTGAAGAACGGGTAAAAGGATCCTACAAAGAAGAGGCCAGCGGTAACAATTTTCTATTTGAACTGCTGGGCGTAAAAAGTATTGGCGTTGTTCAAGGCGGGTCCGACATGATGGGTGAAATGGAAAAGAAAGCCGGTGAACTGACCTCTGCCGGGAAAAAACCCTATATCATTCCAGGCGGTGCCTCCAACACCATCGGCGCAACCGGATATGCAGTCTGTGCCGAAGAAACCATGACACAGCTCAATGAGATGCGTCTTGTCATAGATCACATTGTGGTTCCTTCAGGGTCTGCCGGTACCCATGCCGGTATGGTGGTCGGTATGACCGGTGTAAACGGCAACATACCCATCAGCGGCGTAAACGTATCCAGGAAAAAAGAGGTTCAGGAAGAAATTGTCTACAAGCTGGCCGTGGATACAGCCGAAAGACTGGAAGTCAAAGGCGGGGTTGAACGGGATGATATTGTCTGCTTTGATCAATATGTGGGTCCGGGTTACTCTTTGCCCACCGATTCCATGGTTGAAGCGGTGAAGCTGTTTGCCAAAAATGAAGCCATCCTTCTTGACCCGGTGTATTCCGGCAAGGCGGCCGCAGGCCTCATTGACCTGGTTCGCAACGGCCATTTCCCAAAAGGGTCCAATGTGCTGTTTCTCCATACCGGTGGGTCTCCGGCATTGTACGCATATATGGATACATTTCGCCGGGAATCATGATTTGGGCGATGAAACATCCGGCCATGATGTTTAAATAAACAATCCGCATTCATTGGGAGCCTTTTTTAAAAGGCTCCCATGAACCGTTTTGCAGGAGAGGATATAATCAGATGACGAAAAAAAAAGAAAAAATCGTTGGTATTATCGGAGGAATGGGCCCTGAAGCCACAGTAGATCTCATGCAGCGCATTATTCGGCTGACACCGGCGTTGGATGATATTGACCATATCCGGTGCATTGTGGATAATAATCCCAAGGTTCCGTCCAGAATAAAAGCCATTATCGAAGGAAACGGAGAAGATCCGGGCCCCTGCATGGCAGACATGGGCCAACGACTTGAAACATTTGGGGCTGACTTTCTTGTGATCGCCTGCAACACCGCTCACTATTATTATGATGCCGTCCAGAATGCAGTGAACATCCCGGTCATTAATCTGATCAGTCTGGTATCTCATTATACAAGAAACAACTATCCCGACCAGGATGAAATCGGTATACTTGCATCTCCTGCAGTAGCCATGACAGGTCTTTACACCAAAAAATTTAAAGAACTCGGTATTAAGGGCATATGGCCTGATCCGAATTACCAGGATAGCTTGTTCGAGGTGATCAAGGCAGTTAAGAAAGGAGACACCGGCCCAACTATTCATGCTGCCTATGAAAACGTCTGTGACAATCTTCTAAATAAAGGGGCTAAAACAGCCATTATCGCCTGCACAGAACTCAGCGCACTGAATAGCCGACTTCCCATCAACACCATTGATGCGGCCCAGGTCCTGGCCATGGAAATTGTTCAGATTGCCAAAGGCTCAAAAAACATCAATTCTTAATTTATGACTTCATCTTTTCATCACCCGGTCGGGCATGGGTTGCGACTCAGAGGATTGGCTTTTCCTGCAACCCCATACCCCGAACTCCTTGGAAAAATTCGGTTCAGCTCCAAATAAGTTGAATTTTGGATTTTCGACACCGGCACAAGATATAGTGGTTAAATATTTCAGCAAAAAGCGATTGATCATACCATTGTGGGGTTTTGCGTTACTCATATTCTTGGAATGATTGCTTTTTATTTTCGATTTGTGTAACGTGGAAAAGATACAAAGAAAAAACGGTTCTGGTGGTATCTGACGATATGCCTCTGATGAAAACACCTTCTCTCAAGGACACGTTTCAAATCTTTGAACTTTTGATATGTTTTGAATAATGAAAGCATGTGTCAACCTTTGTTGGCAGCAACGATCAACGATAACCATCCTCCCGGAGTCGAATAATGAAATATAGTCTGCAAGATCTGATTGACATTGACCATTTCCAGGATTTACAGGACAGACTGAATGAAATCTATTCCTTTCCATCGTCAATCATCGACAACGATGGAAACATCCTTACTGCAACTGCATGGCAGGAAATCTGCAGCCAGTTCCACAGACAAAACAAAGATGCGGAAAAAATATGTATAAAAAGTGATCAGTACATCAAAGACCATATCCATGAGGCCAAGGCATCTCTAACTTACCACTGTCCGCACGGTCTTGTTGACAATGCAGCACCTATTATTATTGACGGCGTACATTATGGGAATTTTTTTACGGGCCAGTTCTTTTTAGAAAAACCGAACTTGGATTTTTTTCACAGCCAAGCCAAAAAATATGGTTTTGATGAAAAGGCATACCTTCGAGCCGTTAAAAAAGTACCGATTTGGACCCAGAAGCAACTTGATAATTATATGTTCTTTATTAAAGGATTGATTGCCGTCATATCCGAAAACGGCTTGAAAAGATTGAAGGAGATAGAAAATAGAAAACAGATCGAAAAAAGTGAAAAACGATATCGATCAATCCTTAAAGCATCATTGGATGGCTATTGGCTTGCGGACACCAAAGGGAGACTTATTGAGGTCAATAAAGCTTACTGCCTTATGAGTGGCTACAGTGAAAAAGAGCTGCTGGATATGACCATTTCGGATTTGGAAATTTTAGAAACCCCTGAGCTTGTCAATCAGCACATGAAACAGGTTATCGAGAAAGGATCAGATCGATTTGAATCACAACATCGCCGCAAGGATGGAACATCCTTCGATGTTGAAGTCAGCATCCAGTTCCGGGCTGAAGATGGCGGACAATGCGTCTGTTTTCTTCGCGATATTACGGATCAGAAGCAGGCGCATAAGTCTCTGCTGGAGAGCGAGGCAAAGTACCGACTTCTCGTTGAGAACCAGACTGACTTGATCGTCAAAGTTGATCTTGACGGCCGTTTCTTGTTCGCCAGCCCCTCTTATTGCAATCTGTTTGGCAAAAAAGAGGGTGTGCTTTTGGGTAAAAAATTCATGCCGATGGTGCACGAGCAGGACAGAGAAATGACGGAAACAGCCATGGAAGCACTCTTTAAGCCACCTTACACCGCATACATTGAGCAGCGTGCAATGACTAAAAACGGATGGAGATGGCTGGCATGGTCAGATACTGCCGTCCTTGATGAAAAGGGAACCGTTAAGGAAATTATCGGCGTTGGCCGGGACATAACAGATCGGAAGCAGGCGGAAGCGGCATTGAAAAAGAGCGATGAGCGGTTGCGGCTGGCCCTTGATTCAGTCTCGGACGCTGTTTGGGATTGGCGGGTTGATACAGGTGAGATCTATTTCAGCACTCGCTGGTATACCATGCTCGGATATGATCCGTATGAATTTCCACAGGAATTTGAGACATGGCAGAACCTGCTTCACCCTGATGATTTACCTGAATCAGAGGCAAAAATATTCCGAAATCTTGAATCTGCAGAACCATTTGAAATCGAATTTCGCATGCGTACAAAAGAGAATCAATGGCGTTGGATTCTGGCTCGTGGAAAGGCTGTTGAGAAAAATGACCAGGGCAAGGCTGTCAGAATGCTCGGTACCCACATGGATATCACAGAGCGGAAACGAACTGAAATGGCGCTGAAAGAATCAGAAGTCAAATGGAGAAACATCCTTGTCAATACTCCCCAGATCGGCATCTCACTAAACCCCGGAGCTGAGATCACTTTCGTCAATGAGCATTTTCTGGCCCTCACCGGATGGAAAGAACATGAAGTTATCGGAAAGCGTTGGTTTGACTTGTTTATCCCGGAAAATGTTCGGGACGAAGTCAGGAAAGTTTTTTTTACCGTAATAAAGCAGAAGAACACCCTTGGGTTATCAAATTATGAAAATGAGATCATTGGAAAATCCGGACAGGTTTTTAATGTGGCCTGGTCGAATGTATTGACCAAAGATGCTAAAGGCAATGTGGTCGATGTGACATGCTTGGGCGTAGACCTGACAGAGCGCAGGCAAGCAGAAAAAGCGCTGCGGGAAAGTGAGAAGAAATATCGTATTCTGTTCGAGCATACAGGCGAAGGCTTGTTCGTGGTACAAGATGGCAGAATTGTCTTTCAGAACCCGAGAACGTCTGAGCTAACAGGCTATTCCGCAGAGGAACTACAATCCAGACCTTTTATCGAGTATATCCATGAGGATGATCGTAAAATGGTTTCGGACCGTCATTTTAGACGGATCCGGGGAGAGAACCCGCCGGCGCGTTATGTATTCCGTATTATTCACCAAAACGGCAGTATCCGGTGGATAGAGCTCAATGCCGTCATTATTCAATGGCGTGAAAAAACTGCTACACTCTGTTTTATAACTGATGTCTCCGAGCGTCGGCAGGCCGAACAGGCATTGAAAAAAAGTCAGAGAACTCTGCAGGCCACCATCGATGCGACTCCGTTTCCAGTTGCAGTTGTGGATTTGGAGGATGACAATATATTTTACTGGAGTCACAGTGCGCTTGCCCTTTTCGGGCATACGGCGCCTACTTCAACACAGTGGTATGAAATTGCCTATCCTGATCCTGCTTATCGGCAGGAGGTGATTGACCGATGGAAACCTTTTCTTGAAAATGCCCGCGAGTCCGGTCCCCCGGTCAATACGGGAGAGTATCGAATATCCTGTAGAGATGGCTCAGTGCGAATTTGTGAGCTTTTTGCCACGATCCTTTCCGACCAACTCATCGTTACATTTAACGATATTACCGAACGCAAGCAGGCAGAAAACGCCCTTGAAAATGAACGGCGTTTTCTGAATGCCATATTTGATAATATTGAAGAGGCCATTGTCATTTGCAATGAAAACGGTGAACTTGTTCGTTTCAATGAAGCTGCACGGAAACTGCATGGCCTGCCTGCGCAGCCCATTAAACCGGAACAGTGGTCTGGCTACTATAACCTGTTCAGAAAAGATGGCGTTACCACGCTGCCTGTTGAAGAGATTCCTCTCTATCGAGCCCTTCAGGGTGAACACGTCCGGGATTCAGAAATTGTTGTCTCTTCCCTTAGCAATAATATGCCGCGGTATTTGGTCTGCAATGGACAGAAACTGATCGGTGACACCGGCAAAACAATCGGTGCGGTTGTGGCCATGCACGATGACACGCGTCGCAAAATGGCGGAAATTGAGCAAAACAAACTCCAGGCACAGCTTACCCAGGCTCAGAAAATGGAATCAGTGGGCCGCTTGGCTGGAGGCGTGGCGCATGATTTCAACAATATGCTCAGTGTCATCCTGGGCAACACTGAAATGGTACTGGAAGAGATTGAAACAACCCAACCCATTTATCATAATCTTCAGGAGATCCAGAATGCTGCTGTTCGTTCCACCAATGTGGTCCGGCAATTGTTAGCCTTTGCCCGCAAGCAGACCATTGCACCAAAAGTTATGGATCTAAATGAAACAGTGGAAGAAATGCTCAAGATGCTCCGTCGGCTTCTCGGCGAAAATATTGATCTGTCATGGAAACCTATGGCAGATATCTGGCCCGTTAAAATTGATTCGGGACAAATTGATCAGATACTGGCCAATCTGACCGTTAATGCCCGTGATGCAATTAATGGAATGGGCAGGCTCACCATAGAAACCGGCAGGCAGTCCTTTTATCAAGAATACTGCAACGAAAACCCGGGTTTAATACCCGGTGATTTTGTGATGCTGGCGGTCAGTGACAATGGTTGCGGCATGGACAAGACCACCCTGAACAATCTATTTGAACCGTTTTACACGACAAAAGATGTGGGCAAAGGCACCGGCTTGGGGCTTTCGACCGTGTATGGTATTGTCAAACAAAACAATGGGTTCATCAATGTATACAGCGAACCCGGCCAGGGTTCAACCTTCAAAATTTATCTGCCCCGGTTCTTTTCCGACGGGAATACTGACGAGGCTGTTCCCGAGAAAAAAGCGACTGCCTGGGGAACTGAAACTATCTTACTGGTGGAAGATGAACCTGCAATTCTAAAAATGACCCGGATGATATTGGAAAGAAAAGGATATACCGTGTTGTCCGCAGCCACCCCGGCAGAGGCCATGAAGAAGGCAAAAAATCATTCCGACGTCATTGATCTGCTCATGACCGATGTGGTTATGCCGGAAATGAATGGCCGTGATTTAGCAGAACAAATTACCGCTCTCTACCCGAACATCCGGCTTTTGTTTATGTCCGGCTACACTGCCGATGTCATTGCCCATCAGGGCGTGCTGGATGAAGGCCTGGCATTTATTCAGAAGCCTTTTTCAACGAAAGACCTTGGAAAAAAATTATGGGAAATTCTGAATATCTCCGCGGAGAAACCACAAGAACAATCCAATTCAAAAAATTTACTTGGAGAATAAAGTCGTAATTGACACCATGTTTGGAATCATAATATTTTTCTTGCCATGGGGAAGTTTTGATTTCCAGTCGAATTTTGAGGAAAATCCGACCCCACATTATTATTATTGATGACTTTCTTTAGAAAAAACCACCAATATCTGGTGTCTGAGGAAGAGAGCCGAAATTACACTTTTTATATATATCCTTTAAAAATTTCTGCCGGGACATCGGTAGTTTTTTCTTAATTTACATATCCGGCCGAATTGATTAACAGAGACGGCGCCTGGCCTGGGAACGAATATCCCGGGCATTTCAAAAAGAAACTTGCCATCATGAAGAAACCGGTTTATTAAAGGGTGTTTCTAACCCTTAGGATTTAGGTGGCATATGGCGTATAATGTAATTATTGTGGGCGGCGGGCCTGCCGGACTTTTTGCGGCATATTATTTAAAAGAAAATTCCGATCTGAATGTCCTGCTGATTGAAAAAGGCAAAAGCCCGCTAAAGCGGAAATGTCCCAACCACAACCTTCAGAAATGTATCCAGTGTGATCCCTGCAACATCCTGTCCGGGATCGGGGGCGCCGGGCTCTATTCCGACGGAAAACTCAACTTCATCCCAAGGCTTGGGAAGACGGACCTGACCCAGTTTCTCTCGTTGAGCGCGGCCCAGGACCTGATCGATGAAACAGAAAATATTTTTACCCGGTTTAAAATGGACGGTCCTGTTTTCCCCACCAACATGGAAGAGGCAAAACAAATCCGGAAAGAGGCAAAACGGTTTGGGATTGATCTTCTGCTGATCAGACAAAAACATCTGGGCTCGAACAACCTGCCCGCCTATATTGCCGGTATGGCCCAATATATCCAGTCAAAGGGACTGGAAATCAAAACCCGGGAATCGGTGGTGGATATTATAGAGGAAGACGGCTGTGTCCGGGGCGTGGTGACCGACAAGGGTGAGTACAAGGCCCCCCATGTCATTCTTGCCCCGGGAAGAATCGGGGCAAACTGGATGGGATCCGTTGCCCAGCGGCACGGGATCAAGGTGAGCCAGAGGGGAATAGAAGTCGGGATCAGGGTTGAGGTCCACAACGATATCATGGACGATCTGTGCAACGTGATTTATGACCCCACTTTTTTTATCCAGACCCCCACCTATGATGACCAGACCAGGACATTCTGCACCAACCAGGGCGGGTTTATTTCCCTGGAAAACTACAAAGAATTTGTGTGCGTGAACGGCCATGCCTATTCCGACAAAAAATCATCCAACACCAACTTTGCCTTTCTTTCAAAAGTGGTATTGACCGAGCCGGTCACAGACAACCAGGCCTATGGTGAGTCCATTGGAAAACTGGCCACCATTATCGGAGGAGGAAAGCCCATTTTACAGCGGTTCGGGGACTTGAAAAGAGGACGGCGCTCCACCTGGAACCGGATCAGAAAAGGATATATTGAACCCACCATGACCAACGTGGTGTGCGGGGATATTGCCATGGCACTGCCGGAACGGATTCTGACCAATCTGATTGAAGGCCTTGAATCTTTAAATCTTGTCGTGCCCGGTGTTTCCAACGACGAAACCCTGCTGTATGCCCCGGAAATTAAGTTTTTTGCCACCCAGGTGGAAACCAATAATTTCCTGGAGACTGCCATTCAGGGGATGTACGTAGCCGGTGACGGGCCGGGCGTGGCCGGCAACATCGTGTCTGCCGCGGCAACGGGCATCATTCCGGCCAAACGGATCATCCACCTGCAATAGGAAGGGGGGTACTTCAGGTATCTATTTTAACCTGGAACATGGGTTTCCCTGATTAAGGCAGATAGGTGGCACAGGCATCGTCGGATTCCCATGCCATGACCCGTGAAACCTTTACACTATTGTCCAGGTCCTTATCCAGGAGTGTCTGGACCCGCCGGGCAATATATACGGCAATGCGCTCGGATGTGGGCTGGCCCCCCTCAAATATATCCAGCTCATTCAAAAACTTATGATCCAGTTCGTCTTCCACAACCATCCGAACCGCCCGTTTGATGTCGCCGAAATCCGCCAGCACACCGGCTGAGTTCAATTGTTCGCCCGTAACACACACTTCCACATGCCAGTTGTGGCCATGCAGATTCTCACATTTTTGTCCCACCATAGTCAATTGATGGGCACCTGCAAACCGGCTTTTTACCTTGAGTTCGAACATGATTTTTGTCCTCTAAGTGCCCTAAAGATTCCTGAAAAGATTTTTTAATTTGTTTGATATTTTATTTGAATCCAGCTTGTCAAACTCTTTTAACAGGTCGGTCTGTTTCTGGTTCAGTTTGGTGGGTGTCTTGATAATAACCTTGATAACCTGGTCCCCCCTGCGACCGTTTCTCAGGGAGGCAATGCCCTCACCCTTTAACCTGAATACATCCCCGTACTGGGTGCCTTTGGGAATTTTGAATTTTTCTTCACCCACCAGGGTCGGGATTTTGATCTCATCTCCAAGGGCTGCCTGGATAAATGAGATATCAATGGCACAGATTATATTGGTGTTGTCCCGCTGAAAAAACTTATGGGGTTTGACGTTGATCACCACATAGAGGTCCCCGGGCGTGCCTTCAGGTGAGGGAGCGCTTTCCCCTTCTCCGGTCAGGCGAAGCTTTGATCCCACGTCCACTCCTGCGGGAATTTTTACCTGGACCTTCCGGGTGACTTCAACCCGTCCCGCCCCCCGGCACTTGCTGCAGGGATGGGAAATAATGGTTCCCTGGCCCTTGCAATAGGGACAGGTGGTTTTGACCTTGAAAAAACCCTGGCTCTGGATAAATTGTCCCGTGCCGTGGCAATGGGAACAGGTCTCGGAGTGTGTGCCTTCCTGGCAACCGGACCCATGGCACTCTTTGCAGGTATTGAGCCTGGGAATGGAGATGGTTTTCTCAGTACCAAAGGCTGCCTCCATAAAATCAATGGTCATGTTGTAGCGGAGATCAGACCCCCTCTGGACCCTTGACCCGCGGCCGCCGCCTGAACCAAACCCGAAAAAATCTTCAAAAATATCCCCAAAACTTGAGAAAATATCCTCAAACCCGCTGGGGCCGGAGTGACCGGCACCTTCAAGCCCCCTGTGGCCGAACTGGTTGTAAATCTGGCGCTTGTTCTCATCACTGAGCACTTCATAGGCTTCAGAGGCTTCTTTAAATTTATCTTCCGCTTCTCTATTGTCCGGATTCTTGTCCGGATGATATTGAATGGCAAGTTTGCGATAGGCTTTTTTCAAGTCCTGGTTTGAGGCATCTCTGGCCACGCCAAGAATTTCATAATAGTCACGTTTCTCTGTCATATGGGTCCCGGTTCCGCTTGTCTTTAGGGGGTGTTTCCAATTGTATTCTTCCCCTGGTTATGATATTTTCTGGGCCTGTCTCTAACAAATGACTTAAAATAAACCAGAAATTCAGGTTGTCAACGATGAATACAGAACTTGATTTTGTCAAAGATATGTTTGACCGAATCGCACCCAGATATGACTTTTTAAACCGGCTCCTGAGCATGCGCCAGGATATTGTCTGGCGCACCCGGATGGTGAGAGCGGCTGCCGTTCAAAAAAACGCCCGGGTTCTGGACGTGGCCTGCGGAACCTGTGACGTGGCCCTGGAAGTCAACTCACGCCTCAGGGGGCAGGCCCTGATTTTCGGACTGGACTTTTCCCTGGGCATGTTGAACCTGGGCCAAAAAAAACTGGCAGGAAAAGAAAACATGGCCCTGTTAAATGCAGATGCTTTAGCGCTTCCCTTTAAACCCCGGGGGTTTGATGCCGTGCTCATCGCATTCGGTATACGGAACATCATGGACCGGCAGCGGGCAATCGATCAGTTTTTCACTACCTTAAAAAAGGGGGGACGGCTGGCCGTCCTTGAACTGACCACACCGGATCACGGAATTTTCCGTTCACTATATCTCTTGTACTTTCAAAAAATCCTTCCCCTTATCGGATCATTTTTTTCAAAAGATGCCGCAGCCTATACCTATCTGCCGGCTTCGGTTTTAAAATTCCCCAGCCCTGTTGAATTTTCAAAAATCATGAAAACTGCCGGATTTCAAAACATCCGGTTCAAGACCATGACCTTTGGAATCGTCACCCTGTTTGTGGGGCAAAAGCCCTGAAAAATGGATTTAACTTTTTTTTACAGATTTTTTTTAAGTATGGTGTGTTTCATACCGGTAAGGTCATCTTTTTCAGGATATTCGATATTGTAATGCAGTCCCCGGCTTTCTTTTCTCATTAATGCAGACCTGATGATCAGCTCCGCAACCGTGGCAAGGTTTCGCAGCTCGATCAGGTCCGAGGTGACCTTGAAATCCCAATAATACTCATTGATTTCCTCATTAATGTTCTGGATTCTTCTCAAGGCCCGCTGCAGGCGTTTGTCCGACCTCACAATACCCACATAATTCCACATCATACGTCGGATTTCATCCCAGTTGTGGGACACCACAATGGCCTCGTCACTGTCTGTGGTATCGGCTTCATCCCATTGATCAAGGCTGACGATGATCTTGTTTTCAATGGATTTGAACTCCTGGACAGAGGATTGATATGCCCTGTGGGAATAGACCAGGGCTTCCAGCAGAGAATTTGAGGCTAGCCGGTTGGCACCGTGAAGCCCTGTGCAGGCGGTTTCACCAACGGCATACAGCCGTTGGATATCTGTTCTTCCGTTCAGGTCTGTGGCCACCCCCCCGCACATGTAATGGGCAGCCGGCACAACCGGGATGGGATCCCTGGTCATATCAATCCCATATTCAAGACATTTTGAATAAATATTGGGGAATCTTTTTTTAATGACCTCCGGGTCCTTGTGACTGATGTCCAAAAAAACGGATTCAGCACCGGTCTTCTTGAGTTCGCTGTCAATGGCCCTTGCCACAACGTCCCGGCAGGCAAGCTCTTTGTCCGGCGAGTATTGCTCCATAAACCTGTGGCCCCGGGCATCGATTAAAAACGCCCCCTCTCCCCTGACCGCCTCTGAAATAAGGAAATTTTTGGCTTCCGGATGAAAGAGACAGGTGGGATGGAACTGGACAAATTCAAGATTTGCAATGGATGCGCCTGCCCGGTAGGCCATGGCAATACCGTCCCCGGTGGCGATATCCGGATTGGAGGTATACAGGTAGACCTTGCCGGCGCCGCCCGTGGCAAGGAGGGTTACTCCGGCATAAAAGGTCTCAATTTTACCGGTATCCCTGTTCA
This sequence comes from uncultured Desulfobacula sp., assembly GCA_963674905.2. Classification (GTDB taxonomy): domain Bacteria; phylum Desulfobacterota; class Desulfobacteria; order Desulfobacterales; family Desulfobacteraceae; genus Desulfobacula. The sequence goes on from CAXXXR010000002.1 coordinate 872,049, forward strand.
GGACATACGCCCCGCAGCAAATATTTTCACGCTGGGTGACCACAAGCCCGCTTCTGATACTGCTGGAAAATGTGATCAGGTTTACGGCAATATGATCTTCTATAATTTGGATATTTTCATTCTGGTGGACGTTTCTTACCAGAGTATCTTCGATCTCTTTACCCGTCAAATCCTGGGCATACACGATTCGTTTGGCCGAATGACCGCCTTCCCGGCCGAGGGAAAAATCAAATTCGCCCGTTCCCTGTTTATTAAAACGGGCACCCTGGCTGACCAGTTCCTTGATTCTTTCCGGTCCATTCTCCACCACCATTTTGACCACATCTCGATTGCAGAGCCCGTCCCCTGCACCCAGAGTATCTTTGATATGCAGATCAAAAGAATCCAGCTTGCTGAATACGGCAGCGATCCCCCCCTGGGCAAGGGCTGTATTGGTTCGCTGGATTTTTTTTTTGGTGATAATGGTAACCTTACCGAACCGGGCCGCTTTCAGGGCATAGCTTAATCCGGCAATTCCGCTTCCGATGACCAGAAAATCCGTTCTTTTAATCATATCAGGCTGCTGCTTCTCTTTTTCCGGCGGCTCAAACCAAAGAACAATCCCACGATAAACACACCCGGGCCAATGAGAAACCATAGTTTCGGCTCATTGTTCAAATCATTTTCCAGGGTCTGAATCTGGGTTTTCTGGGCTTCATACTGGTGTGTCATTTCTTTGAACCTGGCATCCAGTTTTAAAAAATCCGAAGACTTCTGTTTGAGTTCCTTGTATTTTTCTTCTATCTGAATCAGGGTGGCATTTTTAACCGTCAGGGTCTGATTTTCCTCTTCCACTGCCTTCAATTTCGACAAAAGTTGTTGATTGTCATTCTCCAGCCGCTCAACCATCAGGGCATCCGGTACCCGCTGGGTTAAAAATCTTGATAACACCCACCCGATTTTCCCCTGGTCCGTCCTTACCTGGGTCCAGTCACTCTGGTATTCAACAATTTCAAGTTTGGTGCCTGATTTCAACATGGAAACGATTTTGTGCTCCGTGCCCGGTCCTGTCCGCATGGTAATCTTTGTGACCCCGGTGACGTATATGTCATCAGCAAGCGTGACCCCGCTGAAGATAACCAGGCAAAAACATATGATAGCAAGTCGTTGATAAAGTTTTCTCATTTTATCTCCTAATGGATTCGAGATGGTTGCATATTTCACCTGCAATCCTTATCATTGCATGGATTCAAGATCAACATGAAAAATTATCCGGATTTATAATGTCCGTTAAATGAAAAAAGTATTTTCATTCCTCAATAGAGTTATGTATAAACAAATGAACATTGTTTCATTGATTCGCCCAAAACTTTGGGTAACCGTTATTAACCCCGGCAGGGAATTTAAACAAGAGGAGAGAAACCAATGAGCGAACAAGTATGGAAAACCCCATTCTGGCCCGAAGGCGTGGCCCACACCTTCACTGACTATAAGTTTCCCGTGTTTAAATTCCTGGATGATTCTGCCCGGAATTATCCCGACAACACCTTTACCCTGTTTAACGGGGCATCAAAAACCTATGCCCAGGTCAAGGATACTGCCGACAGAGTTGCCGCTTTCCTGGCCGGGAAAAACATTCAAAAAGGTGATCGGGTGGCCATCTTCCTTCCCAACCTGCCCCAGTTTCCGGAAATACTTTTCGGAATTCTCAAGGCCGGAGCCGTCGCGGTAAACTGTAATCCGGTCTATACCGCCCCGGAACTCAACCACCAGTTAAAGGATTCCGGGTCAAAAATGGTATTCTGCATGGATCATCCCGTATTCTACCCCAATACGGTAAAGGCCGTTGAGGGCACAAAGGTTGAGACGATTATCCTGTGCAATATCAAATCCTATCTTCCAAAGTTCAAGGCATTTCTGGGGGGGCTTCTGGGTAAAATCCCCACAGCAGGCAAGATCGCTCCGGGCCACCTCATGTTTGATGATATCGTGGCATCCAGTCCGCCCAAACCGCCGGTTGTCTCCATTGACCCGGAACAGGACACGGCCGTCATGCTGTATACCGGTGGAACCACCGGTGTTCCCAAGGGAGCGGAGTTGACCCACACCAACTTTACCTATGATGTCCTGGCCCTGCATGCCTATGCCCGGTTTGTCCATGGAGAGGGCCAGAAACCCGAAACAATGGTCAAGGGAGACTTTCATTCTTTTCTCGGTGTCCTTCCATGGTATCACAGCTTCGGCATTACAGTTGCACTTCTTCTGTCGTCCATGCTGGGTGCCAAACTCATCTGTGTGCCCGATCCCCGGGCCGGCAAACCACCGTTCACGGAAGTGCTCAAGATTGTCCAGAAATATAAACCCACTTTCATGCCGGCCGTGCCCACCATTTTCGTGGCATTTACCAACCACTCACTTTTAAGCCAATTTGACGTGTCTTCATTGATGGGCTGCTTTTCAGGCGGTGCTCCCCTGCCTCCGGAGGTGTGCAAGCAGTTTGAGGCAAAAACAGGATCGATAATTTTTGAAGGGTACGGCCTCACTGAAACCGCTCCGGCCATCACGGCAAACCCCACCTTCAAAGAAACCCGCAAGATCGGCTCCATCGGTTTCCCCCTGCCAGGCACAGACGTTAAAATACTTGATCTTGAAGATCCCACAAAAGAGGTGCCCCGGGGACAGGACGGTGAGGTGGCTGCCTGCGGCCCCCAGGTCATGAAAGGATACTGGAACCGGCCCGATGCCAATGATGAAGTCTTTGTGTATTTTAACGGGGACCGGTATTTTCTCACCGGCGATATCGGAAATATTGATGAAAACGGATATATCACCATCACGGACCGGAAAAAAGACATGATCATTGTGGGAGGGTTCAACGTCTACCCAAGGGATGTTGAAGATATCCTCTATTCCCACCCCAAAGTCGAACTGGTTGCCGTGGTTGGGGTTCCGGATGAGAAAAGCGGTGAAAAGGTCAAGGCCTTTATCAAATTAAAAGCAGGTGAAACCTCAACAGAAGAAGAAATGAGCGCATTTTGCAAAGAAAACATGGCGGGATATAAGCGGCCGCGAATCATTGAATTCAGAAATGAAATTCCCGTATCCAATATCGGCAAAGTCTTGAGGCGGGTTCTCCGGGACGAGGAGAAAAAAGGATAGACGAAGAATCAGGTCTGGGAGGTGATCAAATGGATCACCTCCCCGGCAATGGTGAGGCCGAAAATTCCCGGTATCCAGGGTACCGTGCCAATGGGGGGCCTGGGCCGGCCATGACCTGAACTGCTGACATGGTCGGAATTGATAAGATCGGACCGGTCATGGTCCGGTTGTGCATTTCCAGCGTCTCCAGGCGCATAGGGCTGTTTGTTCAAGGGTTTTTCAATGGAATACACCGCCCTTACCCCGTGGTACAGCCCCCTTCTGTGAAGCCGCTGCCTGACCACCCTTGCCAGGGGGCAGACACAGGTATCACCGATATCCGCCGTGTGTATCATGGAGGCATCGGTCCTGCCGCCGGCACCCATGCTGGACACCACCTCAAGATTCATTCCCCGGGCCGAAACGATGAGGTTTATCTTTGAATTCAGGCCGTCAATGGCATCCACCACCACGTCCATATCTGTGGACAAGAGACTGCCAAGACTGTCGGCGTTTACAAAGGAGCTATGGCATTCAACCCGGCATTGGGGATTGATATCGGCGATCCTTTCCCGGACAAGCTCGGTCTTTTCCCGGCCGATGGTGGAATGCAGTGCCGGCAACTGCCGGTTGATATTGGAAACATCCACCCGGTCAAAATCGACTAGGACAAGGTTCCCTACACCGGTCCGGGCAAGGGCTTCAACCACGAATGATCCCACGGCACCCAGGCCGAAAACAGCCACCTTTGCATGCCGTATTTTTTCCATCTTCTCTGTACCGAGGAGCTGTTGTGTTCTTGCAAACTGATTCATTGGATTTCCTGTTTTTTCTCCAGCATAGAACCAAATACAGCCAGACTATTATCATAGGCATGGACGACAAATTTTTCAAGATCCATATTGATACGGGCGGCGGCAATCTTTGCGATAAGGGGGAGGTTTTCAGGCTCGTTGAGCCGGGATGCTTTTGGAACGGGCAGATAGGGATAGATATCCGGGGTGTCGGTTTCCAGAACAAACCTGTTTTCCGACACGGTTTTCAGGGCGGCCACCACTTTTTTGGCACCGGGATTTGTAACAGACCCGGAAAAAGAGATGTACAGGCCGTGGGATTCAAAGAATGGAATCATATCTGGGGAACCGGAGTAGGAGTGTATCAAACCCGGAACCTTTAATTTCCCGATTTTTTTCAACAGATGAATAAAGGTGTCCCAGGCCTTTCGAATATGAATGTTGATGGGCCGTTCCAATTCTCTTGCCAGGACAAGGTGGTGCTGGAACACCCGGATCTGTTCGTCCCTGTCACAGGTTTTGTCCGTAAAATCAATCCCGGTCTCCCCGATTCCCGAGGGACAGGACAGCAGACAGAATTCCAGGTTTTCTTTCCATTGCCTGGAAATGGTGTCGACAAACCAGGGATGAACCCCGAAACACGGCAGGATACCCGGAAATTTATCGGACAGGCGCCGTGTGGATTCAAAGTTTTCTTCGGCTGTGGCGCAGGACACCATATACCGGACATCTGCGGCTCGTGCCCGGGCCATGATCCCGGAAATATCGGCGATGATTCTGGGGTCATGCAGGTGACAATGGGAATCAATATAGGGCATTTTTTCCATCCGTCTTATTCAGGCTTTTCCGGTTATGGCTGTCCAAATTAAGAATTCCCGGGTTATGGGATTCCCGGTTTTGGCTTTTTCGGCTATGGTTTGCCCGGCTTAAGTCCTCAGACTAAAGAACAGACCATTCCCAGTCGTTCGATTGCCAGGTCCAGGTCCCATTTGGATTTATCCCGTTCCCCCACAAAATTTGAGGCCGACCGGACTTCCACCATGGGAATATGGTACAGGGCTGCCACATGGGCGGATGCCGCACCTTCCATTGCTTCCATCACCGGGGTAAAGGCTGTGTAGAGATCTTTTGCCTGTTCAGCGGATGAGGTGATGCTCGAAACCGTTATAAACCCGCCCTTTATCAGCCGGACTTCGCCCCCTGAAACAACCTGGTCGGATAAAGATTTTAAAAGCCCTTCGTGGAGGCGATCCACCCTGTCCGGGTCAAAAAGATATTTTCCCTGCCCGGTCAGGGGGTCTGCGCCAATCAAATCAAAGGGAAGCGGGTCGTTTATAACGGTATTTGTGCAGACTCCCGTGTGAATATAGTGCTCTGATGTGGCCAGGGCCACATCACCGATACGGGCCCCGGTTTCCTTGAAGGCCCCTGCAATGCCGGTCTGTAATATCAGGGCCGGGGAAAACTTTTCCAGGTAAACGGTTAAGGCGTGTGCGGCATTGAACACACCCGGCCCTGTAATCACAAGATCATATGTTTTCTGATGAATCCTGCCGGAAATGATGCCCAGCCCGGTCCGGGTATGGGTGTGTGACCGGCCCGGGTATGCGTCAAGAAATCCGGCCATTTCAAACTGCGTGGCACACAGGATCAGGAGATCAGAATTCATTATCCTTTATAGTTTTGTGCTGCCTGAAAACCCAGTTCAAAGGCTGCAAGGTTCTTTTCCAGGAATGCCTTTTTGGTTCGTCTCTTGATGGCCTCAACCACGTTTTCCTTGGTGAACCCAAGCCGGCCCGACTGAATCAGGGCTCCCAGAAGAACAATATTCACACTCATGGGGCTTCCGGCATCTTTGGCAAGCTTCATGGCATCAATGGCCACAAGACTTGCACATTTTTCCACCAGTAATTCTTTGATCTGCTTGACCTCGGGGTAGTTTCCCTTGCCGATGCCCACTGTAAACGGCGGCAGGGTTGCGGTATTGGTGATCACCTTTGTATTTTTACTGCACCGGTTCAAAGCCCTTAATGTTTCCGCCGGTTCAAATCCCAGGAGTATATCAGCTTCACCATCGGAAATGATGGAGCTCTGGGCATCTCCAAAAACCATTGCAGATTCCACAACACCACCGCGCTGGGCCATTCCGTGAATTTCACTCATCCTCACCGGCACACCTGAAATCAGGGCGGCCTCACCCAGAACCTTGGATGCCAGAAGATTTCCCTGTCCCCCCACAGCTACGATAATCAATCGGATTGTTTCCATTCTTAACTCATCCTTTTTTTTACGATTGTTTTTTTAACGGCGTGATGGCATTTTCCGGACATATCTGGGCGCAGAGCGCACATCCGACACAGGTATCGGCATCGATTTTTACGCGCCCGTTTTCAATATAAAATGACGGGCAGGCAATACTGTTGATACAGTCCTTGTGATCCACACATTTTTCCGTTACCCGGAATGCCCTGGGTTTCAGCAGCTTCAAACTTTTGGCATACAAGGCGCAGGGTTCCTGGGAGATAATGACTGAAACCCCTTTAAAGGCGAGCGCCTCTTTGATCGTCTCAATGCTCTTTTTCACCTTAAAGGGTTTGATGATGGAAACATGTTCCACTCCAATGGCCCTGACAATCTTCTCAATATTCACCCGGCCGTAACCGCCGAGGCCGAACCGTTCCATATCCACACCCGGATGGGGCTGGTGCCCGGTCATGGCCGTGATATCATTCTCAAGGATCACCAGGGTAAAATTATGGTTGTTAAACACGGCATTGACCAGTCCTGTCATGCCGGAATGAAAAAAGGTGGAATCCCCAATAAAGGAAATCACTTTCTGGTCCGTGGCCTGTCCAAACCCACAGGATGTGCTCACCGAAGAGCCCATGCAGATGACAAAGTCTCCCGTACTGAGGGGCGGTAAAAATCCCAGGGTATAGCAGCCGATATCGTTGGGGCAGATGATATCCATATCTTTGGCTGCCTGCTGCACCTCATAAAAGGTGGCCCGGTGGGAACACCCTGAACACAGGTTGGGGGGTCTCATGGCTATATCCGGAACATTGTCCACAGATAATTTTTCAGTCGGCGTATACTCAATATCAAAATAACGGGCTATTTTCTCCCTCACCATGGCCGGATCATATTCATAGAGGCGGGAAAACAACTGGTTGGATTTACCGTTTATCGGGATGATGATCCCCTCTTCCTGGGCAAATGCCTTGACCGCCTCTTCCATAAAAGGCTCGCCCTCTTCTATGATCAGGACTTTCTCACAGTCGGTCAAAAAAGCTTTGATCTGCCGTTCCGGCAGGGGATTGGAGTACCCGATACGAAGGATCTTTGCCTTGTCCTGGATTCCAAGATCCGATACCGCATCAAGGGCATAGTAGTAACTCACCCCATTGGTAATGATGCCCAGAGGTCCCAGTCCTTTGACCAGGTTAAATTCGGATGTATCACTGATCCTGGCGGCTTTGTTCATTTTGTCCAGGAGTTTGGCATGCAGATTCCTTGAAACTGCCGGAACCGTCACACACCGATGGGGATCACGGACAAATTTACCCCGGGTCAGGGCAGGTTTGATCTCACCAAAGGTCACATAGGCGTTGGAATGGTTGATCCGGGTTGTGGTCCGCAACAACACGGGCTGCTTCAGCTCTTCGGAAAGATCAAATGCATAATTCATCATCTCTTTTGCCTCGGCAACGGAAGAGGGTTCCAGCATGGGCAGGTTCCCGAATTTTGCATAGTACCGGTTGTCCTGCTCGTTCTGGCTGGAAAACATGGCCGGATCATCAGCCGTCAGGATCACCATGCCGCCGGTTACCCCCACATAGGCCAGGGTCATCAGGGGGTCGGCCGCCACATTCAACCCCACATGTTTCATCATGCAGAAGGTTCGAAGTCCTGAATTGGCTGCTGCGGCAGCAACTTCCAGGGCCACTTTTTCATTGGTGCTGTATTCAAAGTAGAGATCCGACTCCTGGGACATCTGGAAAAGGTTCAGGGATATTTCAGAAGAAGGGGTTCCCGGATAGGTTGTGGCAAAGGCCACACCCGCCTCTATTGCACCTCTTGCAATGGCTTCGTTCCCCAGGAGCATGATTTTTTCACCCGGGCTGTCATTCAATAATTTATGCATTCGTTCTCCTTCAGTTAAGGGTCGTTTCAGCCGTTTACACGAATTGTCCAATTGACACAAACCATATGATTTACAAGAACCGTCCGATTTATGCGAACCATCTGGTGAGCAATCACCTGTTCTTTACCTTTAAGCCTAATCAAATCATCTTTTTATTGTCAAGGAATAAATTTAATTTTATAAGGAAATTTAAAAAAAACCTGGGGCATCCAAAGTCAATTCTGGGTTATTGATTTACTTTATAAGTCAATTTTATAAGTTTGCCTTATTTTATTATGAGTATAGTTTTTCGGCATCCTCAAGAGATGCGGCATACCCCTTGAACCCCTCGACATCTTCGCATGAGTTGATGGTACCGGAGGCGAAAAAGCCTTCCACCATGGTTTTTTCACCATGCCGGATCAGGCCCATGAACAGTATGGGAACCAGGCTGATATTGCCCCGGCCTGTTTCAACAGAGAAATCATACGGGGTGTCGTAAACTGCATAGAGATTTTTTTGTACCGGCATCAACTGAACAATCTCAGGATGGTCGTGGTGGTGATGGTTATGATCACTGCAATGGTTACACATTTTGTCACCTTTTATTTATGGGTCTCGCGGTTAGTCTTTTCTCGTTCTTGTCTTATGTTAAACCTGAATCTCAAGTATCTGTATTTTCACACATTCCGGACCGAATCTCCTGTCATAATCTTAGCTTTGTTATAGCTGTCTCATGGCTGCCCGGCTCTGTGATATTTATAATATATCCCCTGTCTTTTGCAAGGAAAACCCTTCTTTTTATTCATATCTTTCAAAGGCTCTGCAGCTCCTGGCGGTCGAATCGGTAGACTGAATTGCAGTGGTGGCAGCGGACTTCCACAGGGAAGGGACCGTTTTGAACCATATCATTTTTTTCCGGTTCTGATAATCTTTGTAAATACCTCTGCATACAGTCTTTTGAGCACCTGCAGAAAAATTCCACCCGCTGGTGGGCCAGAAACCGGGGGTAAAGGCTTGAAAACTCTCCATTAATAACATCTTCAGGCTTTTGCCCGCCGGCAAACAATTCCCCAAGAGAGGTAATGCCCTGAATGGTTTGTTCCGCGTTTACCACCGTGGACGGATCTGCGCCCGGCAGTGCCTGGAGAAAAATCCCCCCGGCTCCCGTGACCTCTTCTCGGGAATCAAAAAAAACACTTAATTTAAACCCGGTGGGGATCTGCTCGGATGTTAAAAAATAATTGGCCAGATCTTCGGCAATGCTCCCATACTCCAGGGCCACCTGACCGGAATAGGGGGCCTGGGCATTTTCCAGATATTTTGTCACCGTGAGAAACCCGGCCCCATATAGTGTTGACAGGGATTTGACGGTGGTGTTTTCCCCCACTTCTATCCCCCCGGTCTTGAGGTAGCCCCTGACTTCCCCAAACACATTTGACTCCACGTCCAGCCCTTTTATGGGGCCTGAGCACTGGATGGCCATGCTCACCCGGTCATTTTTATCCTTAAGACCGGCACACAGAAGACTTGCCGCCGTATATGCCTGGCCCAGAACCAGGGTTTCCAAGGGGTCCAGTTCATGGTTGGCCCTCATTTCATTGACCATGCGGGTGGTGTGAACAATGGCGCCTTTCATTGTCCCATCCGCCATGATAAACCGGTGCAGCTTGTCTTTTGCCGCAGCCCTGAACTGCTCTTTAACATCCTGATTAAAAATATCTTTTTTTATCATAGGAGTTCTTTTCTCTTTATAGTTTAGGACCGCAAATTTTATAACCTGAACGAAATAGTTTGCCTTTTCCGCTATTTCTATTCATCTTATTTCATCTGCGGTCCTTACCAGAATCATTTTTGTCATACTGGCTTCTTATATATCGTTTTAATAAAATAGTATAAAGGATAAATTTACATCTCATGTGCCTGTGCGTTCTGACGCCGGGAGCAGGCACAAAAATCGCACGGCACTGATTGAATTTGGCGAAATCCAGATTCATTGCTCAACCGTTGATCTTTATTTTTTAACCTTGTCCTTTTTGGGGATGGACAACGCCCATTTATTTTTCAAATCCTCACCCCAAGCTTGCTGCTTGATGATATCAGGCTCCTATTGACAAAAAACAGGGCTATGGGCTATGCTCGACCAATATAATTAAGCCCAGGCAGACACAGAGCGTCTCTGCTGCCATATCAGGATGTGATTCAGTAGAGATTTCGGTCTGGAAAGAATCGACACAGTCACCCAAGAATTCAGAGAAGAGACTCTTTGAAGATGCCCAGGTCGTTTGATATCTGTAATCCCTAACCATCCTCTTTTAAAATCAATTTCCAAGGCGTGCAAAACCGAATTCAAAAAGAGGGAAACACAGCACTTGCATGGAGGATTTAATGTATGAGTGAAGAAAACACCTGTAACCTGTTGGTCAAAAAATTTATTGAAAACGATGTGGTCGCAGCTTCCAAGATTATTGAAGGGCTTGAAGAGAAGGAAGCCGCTGACCTCCTTGCCTCCCTGCCCTCTGATCTTGCCGCCCGGGTCGTAAAAAATCTGCAGGTAAACTTTGCGGCTGTCCTGTTGGAAAAAACAGATGATACCTTTTTACAAAAAATGCTGCCCAAGCTTGACCCGCAATTGCTGACAACCATTTTAATGCTCATTTCAGCAGAATCCCGGGAACGGTTAAAGGTTCATATCAGCGAAGCCGTGGAAAAACAGATCGTTGATCTGCTGGAATACCCGGAAGGGAGTGTCGGCAGAATTGTTACAACCGACTATTTGTCCTTTGATAAAAGCGTAACGGCAAAAGATGCCATCAGCAGGATCCGTTCTCTGGCGAAAAAAAGCCGTCCCGCCTCCTATGCCTATGTTGTGGATGATCAAAAACACCTCTTGGGGGTTATCAACATGCTGGATCTTATGATTGCCCCCCACACCCAGACACTCGAATCCATCATGATCAAAGAGGTGTTTTCCCTACATTGTTTTGTGGATGTTCAGGAGGCGGCAGCAGATCTGGCCCGGCGTAAATATTTTTCTGTGCCCGTGGTTGATTCAGAAAACGTGATCATCGGAATCATCAAAGCGGAACGCCTGCTCAAGGGAGTTCAGGAAGACAGTGCCCAGGGGCTGCAGCGCATGTTTGGTGTGGGCCGAGATGAGAAACCCTTCTCCAGTATCTTTTTTTCTCTGAAAAAAAGGTTGTTCTGGCTCCATATCAACCTGGTAACCGCTTTTATGGCGGCATCGGTGGTTGCCCTTTTCGAAAATATTATTGCCAAACTGACAATTCTGGCGGTTTTTTTACCGGTTGTGGCCGGCCAGGGAGGGAATGCCGGTGCCCAATCCCTTGCTGTTGTCATGCGCGGGATCATCATGCGGGAGATTCCAAAGGGGAAAGCCCGTGAACTGATCCTGAAAGAGGGGGGACTGGGTGCCATAAACGGCCTGATCATCGGGATTGTTACCGCAATGATTGCCTGGATCTGGTACGGCAACCCCTATCTGGGCGTTGTTATCGGACTGGGAATGTTTTTCAACCTTATTTTTGCAGGCCTGGCCGGTGCTGCAATTCCTCTGTTCATGAAAAAAATCGGCATCGACCCCGCACAGAGTTCCAGCATTATCCTGACCACGATAACCGATATTCTGGGTTTCTTTGCATTCCTCGGATTTGCGGTTCTTTTTCAAGATCTTCTGGTATGATCCATTCCGGTTCAACAACACCTTAAACAAAATAAAATACACGAGGGATACACATGGGTAACCTTATTCAGCCTTGGGACAGGCTCAGTAAATTGATAGCGCAAAAAAACAGTGACAGCGTCATCGAATTTATCGACACCCTCAGCCCTTCTGAGACGGCCCGGGTTATCTCCCGGCTTTCGGAAAAAAACCAAACGCATCTGTTCAATCTCCTTAGCCCTGAAGATGCGGCGGATATCATTGAAGACATCCCGGAAACCCAGGCAGCAGATCTGGTTGAAGAGATGTCCTCGGAACAGGCCGCGGCTATTTTAGAAGAATTGCCCAGTGATCACCTGGCCGATGTACTGGGTGAAATGGATGATACTTCCAGCCGGGCAGTTCTTGCAAAAATGGACCGGGAAGATGCGGATGAGGCAAGAATGTTTCTTGAGTATGCCTAAAATGGGGAGCTCCCCATTTCAGACATTATGGTGAGTGATGTAAAATGGTGAGTGATTGAGAGCGATGTTGTGAATTCAGTCATTTAGCTGGTGCCAGAAACAAAACTCTCACCATTTTCTTTTTTTAATCATCCTTGTAAAGAAAGTAACAATATTAATTTCTATACGAGGAGGATGATTATGGTAGAAAATCAAGACATCCATGGTGCAATATCAGCTATCATGGAATCTATGAGACTGCAGGGAACGTCACCGGGCAGGCTCAAGAATTATGAAAACGCATACAATGTATTCGAACGCTATTTGTCGAAAAACAGTATTACCAGGATTGATGAAAAAATCTGTTTGGAATACGTGTACGCCAAAACTGGTCAGCGTTTTGAGCGCTTCGAGTGTGTCACATCAAATACCAGGGTCGACTACCGTATGCGGCCATTGCTACTATTGCTTCGTTATCGGCAAGATGGAAAATTTCACTCTGATATTCGGAAGACGAAACCGTCCTTTGCCTGTCCGGCATATTTTAAGTCTGAATATGAAGCTTTTTGTGAAGAGCTGGTTTATCGTGGATACAGCAAAGCAACAATAGAATCAAACACCAAAAAAGTGCAATGGTTGATAATGTTCATGGCAACGCAAGGCATTACATCGTCATCAGATATTACCATCCGGCATATTGAAAATTATTTAAAAACCATAAAAAATAAAGCTGTCAAGTATGTTAGCGTTTTCTTATATGTCTTTAGAAAATTTTTTTCATTTCTATATGAACGAGGATATATCGTAAATGATTTAACCCCAATGCTACCAAAAGTACGTACTCCCCGCAATGCTTCGATCCCATATGTTTGGTCAAAAGACGACATTAAAAAGCTGCTCTGTGCAATAGACCGAGAAGATCCTAAAGGCAAGCGGGACTATACAATACTTTTGATTGCTATCCGGCTGGGTCTCAGAATTGGAGACATCAGGAGCCTCAAAAAATCGTCGATAGACTGGAACCGGAAAACAATAAATTTGAAAATGGCTAAAACCGGTCAACCCATTGAATTACCGCTATTAAAAGATATCGGCTGGGCCATTATCGACTATCTGCAAAATGGTCGTCCTATCACAATCAGTGAATGCCTATTTGTGAGGCACAGAGCTCCTTATAATGCATTTGGAGACCGTAACGGCTTCAACAAAGAATTACATCGATATATTCTGAAAGCTGGCTTGAACATACCTGAAGGTCAGAGGCGTGGGATGCATTCGTTGAGAAGCACATTGGCAGGAAACATGCTTGAAATTAAATCACCGCTGCCCATCATTTCGGAAACACTGGGTCATCAGTCTGTCAACACTACAAGCATATACCTGAAGATAGACATTGAAGGGCTGCGCAAATGTGCCCTTGATCCGGAGGAGGTGTTTGCAGATGAAAACAGTCTATGAATGGAAAAGCGGATTTGCAGAAACCGCCCAGAACTACATTTCACTCAAGCAGCAAACCGGATTGAAATTTAAAATCCAGGAACGTTACTTACGTCACTTTGACACATTTTATTACAGAAACGGCTTTGAAGGAACCATGCTGACAAAAGAAATTGTAAACGATTTTATCTATGACCCAAATGAACGCCCAGTGTCACACCACAACAAAGAAGTGCTGATGCGCGACTTCGCAGTATATCTGGCTGACAGAGGCCACCATGCATTTGTGACGGAAGTCAAAACGAAACTTCCACGCTGCAAATTTGTTCCCCACATCTTCACGGACGATGAAACCCGCCAGATGTTCAAAGCCATAGACAATTATCCGCAGGCACAGAGGTCCTACAGGAATACGGTTGATCCAGTGCTGTTCAGATTTTTGTATGGTACAGGCGTACGCATTTCCGAGGCGTTGAACCTTGTTCTCAATGATGTAAACACAGAATCCGGAATCGCCACAATCCGCGCTGCAAAAAACATGAAGGATCGATTGATTCCCATGGCTGGTAGTCTGACAAAACGTATTATCAATTTTATGAATAGTTTCCATCGGTACAGTGATAGTAAAATGTGGCTTTTCCCAAGTTGTCACAATGGGACAATAGGGCAAATGGACAAGAGCACAGCATACAATCATTTCAGAGATTATTTGCTTATGGCTGACATTCCTCACACTGCTGTAGGCCCTAGAATTCACAGTTTCCGCCATGGATTTGCCGTCAAATGCCTTAAAAAATGGGTTTTAGATGGAAACGACCTAACTGTCTTGTTGCCATACTTGTCGGCGTACATGGGACATTCAGACTTCCGCGCCACTCAATATTATCTACGATTGACATCCGATCTGTATCCCGAGATCGTGCGGCGCGTTGAAGCAGAATTTGGATATGTTATACCGGAAGGGGGGATCATTTATGAAGAAAGCTGATTTACCATACTACCTCACAAATTTCCTTGGCAAATATTTGCACGGTGAAAAGAATTTCAGTCGCCACACTATCCAGTCTTATTCTGTGACTTTTAAACTGCTGCTTTCTTTTTTCGAACAGACCCAAGCGATCACTCCTGAGCGCCTGTCTATGGAGGATTTGACCCATAGCACGATCGTTGATTTTTTAAACTGGATAGAATTTACACGGAACTGCACTGTGTCGACAAGAAACCAGCGACTGGTGGCAATCCATTCATTTGTCAGGTTTGTACAAAAACAGTCTCCCGAAAATTTGTTCGAATTTCAGAAGATACTGGACATTCCTGATAAAAAGTGTGTGAAAACAGTTGTGCCGTTTTTGACTGGTGAAGAAATGAAAATACTGCTGTCGATGCCTGACTCTTCAACGAAAAAAGGGTTTCGGGATATGGCACTCATGGCCGTATTGTACGACAGCGCTGCAAGGGTACAGGAAATCATTGATCTGAAAGTTAAGGATTTACGCTTGGATAAGCTTTCTGTAATCACTTTGCATGGTAAAGGTCAAAAGACTCGCCATGTTCCAATCACAAAGAAAACAAAAAAGCTCTTGGAATCACATTTACAGTACAGTTCGAACAACAAGGGAGTCAGCAGCGGCGAACGGTATGTGTTTGTGAACCAAAGAAAACAGCAACTTACACGTTGGGGCATCTCTTACATCATTAAAAAATATGTCGGTTTGGCAAAATCGTGCGAAAATTTCGACGTGCGTTTTTCCATCACGCCACATGTATTCCGGCACAGCAAAAGCGTTCATTTACTTCAATCCGAAGTCAATTTAATCTACATCAGAGATTTCCTTGGACATAGCGATTGCAGCACCACCCAAATCTATGCCAAGGCTGACACAGAGACAAGAAGAAAAGCTCTGGAGGCGGCATATGTTGACATCCTGCCGACAACTGAACTCCCGGATTGGTCTGATGATAAAAACCTGATGGACTTCCTTATTTCGCTTGGCCGTCAATGATAAAATGGTGAGTGAATCGATGAGCAATTTGCTGGTTTCGCTGGTTTGCTGTCGTCACTCATCATTTTACATCACTCACCATAATGCCGAAGACTGTGCCGGTGGACTCATGGTATCGGAGTTCCTCTCATACAATACGAACCAGACCATCCAGGACGTGTTCGATGACCTGCAGGCCCATCAGGAAAAATACAGAAACTATCATATTTTATATTTTTATGTGGTTGACAGGGATGAACGACTGGTTGGGGTGCTGCGCATGCATGACCTGCTGTTCCCTCCAAAACACACACCACTGGCCCAGATAATGATCGCCTCTCCTCTGAGTATTTCCCACACATCATCCCTCAGAGAACTGGAAAATTTTTTCGACGAGCGTCATCTTTTCGGAGTTCCGGCTGTAGATGATCACGGTCGAATGGTCGGGGTTGTATTGTCCAGGGATGTCCAAGAAGCGCTCAGCAAAAAGAAAACCAAGACCTTTCTTCGTATCAGCGGCGTCATCGGTGGAGAGGAATTTCGCACCATGCCGCTATGGTCCCGTTCCGGACGTCGACTGGCCTGGCTGAGCATGAATATTGTCCTCAATATCATCGCTGCAAGTGTCATTGCCATGCATCAGGAGACCCTTGCCGCCGCCATAACCCTGGCAGTCTTTTTACCCATGGTCAGTGATATGAGCGGTTGTTCGGGCAACCAGGCCGTGGCGGTTTCCATGCGGGAATTGTCCCTGGGCCTTGTCCGACCCGGGGAATTGTTCTGGGTGCTGGCAAAGGAAGCCAGGGTCGGCATTATCAACGGCCTGGTGCTGGGGATGCTCCTCGGGGGAGTGGCATTTGCCTGGAAAGGCAATCCATGGCTTGGGCTGGTGGTTGGAGGCGCGCTGGCTTCCAACACACTGGTCTCCGTAACCTTGGGAGGGTTGCTGCCCCTGATTCTGAAACGGTTCAAAATGGATCCGGCACTGGTTTCCAGCCCTTTGCTGACAACCGTTACCGACATGTGCGGTTTCTTTTTTGTTTTAAGCTTTGCAGCAGCGATTATGCCCAAACTGGCAGGGGTTTAAAACAAAACGGTTATCGATCAAATATGCGGTCAAAACTTCTGTACTGAATGGCCTCGGCAAGATGGTGCCTCTGGATATCTTTTGAGTGTTCAAGATCGGCAATGGTTCTTGCCGTCCGGATGACTGAATGGCAGGCCCGGGCGGAAAACCCCAGCACATCCACTGCCTGCTCAAGCAGGCGGTCACCTTCCGCCGGAAGCGTACAAAAGACTTTCAAATGCCGGCTCTGCATCCCGGCATTGCTGAAAAGGCCCGATTCTGCAAGCCTTTTTTCCTGAATCCGTCGGGCCGCGTTCACCCTTTTTCTGATCTGAGAAGAGACTTCACCCTGGGTTTTGGCGGCAAGGTCTTTATACCGGACCCTCGGCACCTCAATCTGGATGTCGATTCTGTCGAGCAGGGGTCCGGATATTTTGGCCCGGTATTTCTGGATCTGGGGAAGAGTGCACACGCATTTTCCCGTGGGGTCGGACAGGTATCCGCACGGACAGGGATTCATGGCCGCCACCAGCATAAATCGGGACGGATAGGTGGCCTTCATGCCGGCCCGGGAAATGGACACGGCCCCATCTTCAAGGGGCTGTCTCAACACCTCCAGGGTGTTTTTTTTAAATTCCGCCAGTTCATCCAGAAACAACACTCCGTTGTGAGCCAGACTGATTTCTCCGGGAACCGGTTTTGATCCGCCTCCCACAAGGCCCGCATCCGAGATGGTATGATGGGGCGATCGAAAGGGCCTGGAAAAAATATAGGGTTTTTTATCTTCAATCAATCCCTGAACCGAATAAATCTGGGTGACCTCAATGGCCTCCTCAAATGTCAATTCGGGCAGAATCGTTGGAAGCCGTTTGGCCAGCATGCTTTTCCCGGACCCTGGAGGACCGGTCATCAGGACACTGTGGGAACCTGCCGCAGCAATTTCCAGAGCCCTTTTGGCATGGAGCTGTCCTTTTATCTCGGAAAAATCCATTCCATAGGCATTGTCACTGGCATGGACCAGCCATTCCGGATCCATCTCATGGGTCTTGATTTCTGCAAACCCGGAAAAAAAATCAACAATCTGGGACAGACTTTTCACCGGCAGCACCTCAATACCTTCCACCATGGCTGCCTCATCAGCATTTTCAAAGGGGATAATGATGCTCTGATATCCATTTTTCCTTGCAGCCAGGGCGTAGGGGAGGACCGCTTTCACCGGCTTCACCCGTCCGTCAAGGGAAAGTTCACCCGAGATCAGACAGGTGGTTATCCGTTCAGGTGGAATAACCCCGGATGCGGCCAGAATACCAACAGCAACGGGCAGGTCAAGGCCTGTCCCCTCTTTTTTAACGTCGGCGGGAGCCAGGTTGACCACCACCCGCTCCATGGGAAAGGTATACCCTGAATTTTTGATGGCGGTCTTGACCCGGTCCTTGCTTTCCCGGACCGAGATCTCAGGCAGGCCGACAATATTAAAAACGGGCAGGCCGTAGGAGATGTCCACTTCCACCTCAACG
Source organism: uncultured Desulfobacula sp. (assembly GCA_963674905.2). Classification (GTDB taxonomy): domain Bacteria; phylum Desulfobacterota; class Desulfobacteria; order Desulfobacterales; family Desulfobacteraceae; genus Desulfobacula. The sequence goes on from CAXXXR010000002.1 coordinate 890,210, forward strand.
ATAAACCCGTCAATTCCCGAAACCGAACATGAGTCTACTTTTGCAAGCAATTTTGCTTCCTTTCAGAAAGTGTGACCCGGACAACCCACAGCATGATACTATTTGAATTGACTTCTTTCTATCAAAATATTTGAGACCGGCCCGAAGAAAGTTCTCATTTACTTTGCTTTGTGTATTAAAATCAGATATATAAATCAAACGAATTTTTACATTTATATTTTTAAGAACCATCATAACCTATGAGCGCTTTTTTTTTACAAAAAACCCTGTCACAAGCGGTTCACGTTTCAGGAACAGGGGTTCACTCGGGAAAACAGACCCACCTGAACATTAAACCGGCTCCCGAGAACCACGGAATCAAGTTTCGACGCATTGATCTGCCCGGGACCCAGGATATCCAGGCCCTGTACAAACTGGTGGTGGATACCAGCCTTGCAACGGTACTCGGAACCAACGGGGCCATTGTTTCCACAATAGAACATTTGATGGCCGCCTTTGCCGGCCTTGGAATTGACAACGCCCTGGTGGAGGTGGATGACTATGAAATCCCCATCATGGACGGCAGTGCCGGGATCTTTACCCGGCTGTTTAAATCGGCCGGCATGAAGGAGCAAACCGCCCCAAAGCATTTCTTGATTGTTAAAAAACCCATCCAGGTCATGGACAACGATAAATCCGTCATTGTCCATCCGGAACCGTGTTTTAAAATCACCTGCCGGATCGATTTTGACCACCCCTTGATCGGCAGACAGGAAATCACATTTGACCGGGACAAGGATGATTTTGAGCAGGATATCAGCCGGGCCCGAACCTTTGGTTTTATCCGGGACATCGAGCTGCTGAAAAAATTCAGTCTGGGCAAAGGGGGGAGCCTTGACAATGCCATTATTATCGATAAGGATAAACTATTAAATAAAGAAGGTCTCCGGTACCCTGATGAATTTGTCCGGCATAAACTTTTGGACAGCCTGGGAGATTTCTCCCTGCTGGGCATGCCCATTCAAGGACATATCATCACCCAGAAATCGGGTCATACCCTGAATCACTTATTCATCGAAAAATTTTTAGACAACAAAGATGCCTGGGAAACCGGACCGGCAAAAAGGACATAACGATCTATTGATGATAAACATTTTCCCCAATAAAACAAAAGCCGTCCTGGTTATTTCAGTCTTTATTTTGATCAGTATTCTGGGGCCTGCCCGTTCAGGTGCCGGGGAAACCGCTATCATTAAAAACATAAAACTGGCCAATACAAGGGACGATCTTCTCACCTATTTTGATGTAGACCATGCGTTTACTGACAAAATAAACCAGGCGGTTCTCAATGGAATTCCCACCACTTTTTCCTTTTATACCAGCCTGTATAAAACAGACGGATCCTGGTTTGATAAAGAGATATCCGATATCCAGATCAAATCCACCCTCAAGTATAATCCCCTGAAAAAAGAATTTTCTGTTCTGCGTCCCTGGAAAAATGAAAAACCAATTGTCACCTCATCATTTGAAGAGGCAAAGATCTTGATGAGTGAAATAGACAATTTAAAAATCATTGCCTTGAACCAACTGGTGAAAGGAGATAAGTACCAGCTCAGGATAAAGGCCAGTCTGGATCGAGTCACCCTGCCCCTGTCCCTTCACTATGTGTTCTTCTTTGTCTCTTTCTGGGATTTTGAAACCAACTGGTATTTAATCAATTTCACCTATTAGCGGTCTTCTTTATCTTCATCATGCCTGACACCCAACACACGGCTGAATCAAACCTTCCCGGCAACAGATCTCCCGAAAATAGATCTCCTGGAAAGAAAAAAGAATTTATTTTAATTTTCATCATTGTGATCACCGTGGGGATCCTGACATTTATAGAGACCCAAATCACCAATTTCGGCAGTGATTTCCCCATGTCCAGCACGGTGTTGATGTTTATCCTGATCAACACGAATTTACTGCTCCTCCTGGCATTGCTGCTGCTGGTGTTCCGGAATCTTGCAAAGCTCTACTATGAGAAAAAAAACAATATCCTGGGGTCCAAGCTCAAAACCCGGCTGGTGGCAGCCTTTATTGTACTGGCCCTGTTGCCGACAACAGTGCTGTTTTTTTTCTCCATCCATTTTATTTCCACCTCCATTGCCTTCTGGTTCAATACCCCGGTGGAACAGACCCTGGACAGTTCTCTTGCCGTGGGTCAAAAACTCTACGAATATATTGAAGAAAAAAATGAATTCTTTGCCAAACGGGCCGCGTTTCAAATTGACTCCCGGATGCTCCTGGACAAGGAAAACGAGACCAAACTCACCCGGTATTCCCAGGTCATCCAGCGGGCATTTAACCGGCATGCCGTTGAGGTCTATACTCCGGACGCCAAGCGGGTCAGCCTGTCCCTGGCAAATGAGCTGGAAAGTCTTCATTTCGGTCTTTTGACCAGCAATGATTTGACCGGCATCCCTGCGGGCAAAAACAGCCGCACCATTTCACAGACCATCAAAGAGGGGGAGTTTTTAAGAACCATTGCCCCTATACCCTTTGGTTCCGACCCTGCAAAGGCCAGGGCCTTTATCGTTGTCACCTCCCTGGTATCACCGGAGCTGTCCATGAATCTCCAGGCCATATTAAAAGGCATCGAAGAGTATCACCAACTTAAAATGGCCAAAAAACCGGCCCAGATATCCTATTATATTGCCCTTTCCATTGTAGCCCTTCTGGTGATTTTCTGTGCCGTCTGGTTCGGTTTTCAACTGGCCAAATCCATCACCATCCCCATAATGAAATTTGCCGAAGGCACCCAGCGGGTAACGGATGGGGACCTGAATTATCAGATTGATTTTGAAACAGACGATGAAATCGGAACCCTAATCAAATCCTTTAATTCCATGACCAAACAACTGGCCGCAGGCAGGCAGCAGATTGCACTTTCCGGAGAGATGCTCAAACAGCAGAATGCGGAACTTGAAAAGAGCCGCCAATACATTGAAATTGTCTTAAAAAATATTTCCGCAGGAGTGGTCTCGGTTGACAACAAGGGCATTATCACCACCATCAACAAGGCGGCCGAATCCATGCTGGGCATCAACAGCCGCAATATCTTAAACCAGCACTTCAAAACCGTCCTGAAAAACGACTATTTACAGATCGCCGACAAAATTTATGACCAGGTGGCCCAGGGTCGTGAGATGCTTGAAATACCTATATCCGTGGCAATTTCAGGCGCCCCCAAACACTTTTCCCTGACCTTTAACACCTTAAAAGATGACCAGGAACGGAATATCGGCGGGGTATTGGTGTTTGATGATGTCACCGAACTTGAAAAGGCCCAGCGCGTAGCCGCCTGGAGAGAGGTTGCCCGAAGAATTGCCCATGAGGTTAAAAACCCCCTCACCCCGATAAAACTGTCAGCCCAGCGACTGAAGCGTAAATACGGCAAACAGATCAATGACGAGATTTTCACCAATTGTGCCGACACCATTGTGGAACATGTCGATCTCATCAGAAATCTTGTCAACCAGTTTTCAGCCTTTGCCAAATTCCCGGACGCCAACCTGGTCCCGTGCAGAATTGAGAATATTATCCTTGAAACCATTGCCCTTTACAGGGAAGGTCTTGAGCAGGTGGATTTAAGATCCAGGTTTGCCGACAATATTCCCATATTAAAACTGGGCCAGCAGCATATGAAACAGGCGTTTATCAACCTCATTGACAATGCCGTGTATGCCGTGAGCCAAAACGGCATCATCCTGATTGATGTCTCGTTTGATGAGATCCTGAAGATTGTGAGGATTGAAATTTCCGACAATGGCAGGGGAATTTCCGACAAAGAGAAAACCCGGCTGTTCGAACCCTATTTTTCCACCAAAAAGTCAGGAATGGGACTTGGGCTGGCCATTGTCAGCTCTATCATTTCCGACCATAATGGTGTAATAAGGGTTCAGGACAATAAACCCCAGGGGGCCAAGTTCATTATTGAGCTGCCGGCCTGAACAGATGTGATGACAGGAGAAAAAATATGTATCCTGCTGTTTTGATTGTTGATGATGAGGTCAGCATCATAGAATCCCTGGAAGGGATTCTGTCAGACGACGGATTTGAAGTCATGCATGCCTTTAATGGGTATGAGGCACTCAAGAAAATAGAGACAGATTCCCCGGATATCGTCCTTCTGGATATCTGGATGCCGGGGATGGACGGGATTGAAACCTTAAAGGAGATCAAAAGACTCGCCCCCAATCTTCCCGTGGTGATGATCACGGGACACGGAACCATTGAGTCTGCAGTTGATGCAACAAAGGCGGGTGCCTATGACTTCCTTGAAAAACCCTTGTCCATCGACAAGGTCATGGTCACCATCAACAATGCTCTGAACTTTAGAAAACTTGAAGAAGAAAACCGGTATCTGCGAAAAAAAAGTATCGAGAAAAACTCCATCACCGGAACCAGTCCGGCGGTCCAAAAACTTTACGGACAGGTAATGAGTGCGGCTCCATCGGATGCAGCCATCCTGATCACCGGAGAGAACGGGACTGGAAAAGAGATGGTGGCCAGGAGCATTCACCAGTTCAGCGCAAGACCGGAACAGCCTTTTATCATCATCAACTGCGCCGCCATCCCTGAAGAAAATCTTGACAGTGAACTTTTCGGCCATGAAAAAGGGGCCTTTGAGGAGGCCGTATCCAAGAACAAAGGCAAATTTGAACTGGCCTCCAGCGGCACCCTTTTTCTGGATGAAATCGGGGACATGAATATCAACACCCAGGCAAGAATCCTGAGGGCACTGGAGTCCAAGACCTTTCAAAGGATCGGCGGAGGAAGAACCCTTCACATGGATGTCCGCCTCATTGCCTCCTCAAACAAAAACCTTGAGCAGGAGATTGAGGCCGGCAATTTCAGAAAAGATCTGTATTTCAGGCTGAACGTGATCCCCATTCATGTGCCGCCGCTTAGGGAAAGGAAACAGGACATCCCCCTGCTTGTGGACACATTCCTGGGAAAATTATCCAGACAATCTTCCGGAAAAAAGAAAACCCTTTCCCAGGACAGCCTTAACCTGCTCATGGAATACCAGTGGCCGGGCAATGTCAGGGAGCTGAAAAATCTTCTGGAAAGATTGTTTATCATGGTTGAAACAGACCATATCCATCTTTCAGATATTCCGGAACCCTACAACCCTAAAATCAAGTCAATTGAATTGATGGAAAAAAATCTTTTCCTGTGTGAAGAGGATCTGTCCCAGGCCAAAAAACGATTCGAACGAGAATTCATACGGCAACGCCTGGAACGGGAGGGAGGCGATGTGACCTCTGCCGCCAAAAAGCTTGGAACCAGCGTCAAATATATTAAAAAAAGCCTTTCTTAGCCAATGAGAGTCATCAGCGGTCATTGCCGGGGAAAAAAACTGATCCCGCTTTCAGGGCAGACCATTCGTCCCACCTCGGATCGTGCAAAAGAGGCTGTTTTTAACATCCTGGGGCCAAAAGTGAAAAAGGCAAGGGTCCTGGACCTTTTTGCCGGAACCGGTGCTTTGGGCATTGAGGCCTTAAGCCGGGGCGCTGATCACGCCGTCTTTATTGACCAGTCCTGTGACACCCTTTGCCAAAACCTTAAACTTTGCCGGTGTGAAGACCGCGCCAGGGCCATCTCCCAAGATATTCTTAAGGGAGTCTTGGCCGAAACCCTTGCCGGACTGCAGTTTGACCTGGTGTTCATTGATCCGCCCTATGGAAAAGGGTTTATTGAAGATTCGCTCCACCAGGACGGCTTTACCGGTCTTTTAAAAGAAAACGCCATCATCATTGCAGAACATTCCTGGAAAGAAAGCCTTCAGATTAAAGTTTCATCCCTTGACATTTATCGGCAAAAAAAATACTCAAAGACAATTATTTCCTTTATACAAAAGATTTAAAGAAAGGACGTCCTATCAATGGAATATAAAAAGGAATGTAAAAAGAAAATTGCAATCTACCCGGGTTCTTTTGATCCTTTAACCAACGGACATATTGACATTATCCAGCGGGCACTGGATATTTTCGATGAGGTGATTGTCGCCGTACTGCACAACCCGTCAAAAAAATCATTGTTTACCATGGATGAGCGGGTAAAGATGATCAAACAGAGCTTCAACGGTAAAAAGTCCGTTCTCGTTGACTCTTTTGGCGGACTGCTTGTGGATTATGCGAAAATGAAAGAAGCAGTTGCCGTTATCCGGGGGATGAGAGCCATTTCCGACTTTGAGAGTGAATTCCAGATGGCATTAATGAACCGGAAATTGAACAAGGAAGTTCAATCGGTTTTCCTCATGACCGGATTCAGGTGGATCTTCACCAGCTCGTCCATTATCAAGGAGGCAGCGCAGTTCGGCGGGGACATCAGTGATATGGTGCCCGAGGCCGTCCATATCAAAATGCTGGAAAAATATCCCCGCACCCTCCAGAAAACGAAGAACTGAAAAAATGGATTTATGGCAGCTTCATATCTTTGTATCTGTTGTGGAAAACAAAAGTTTTTCAAAGGCATCCCATGCCATCAACCTGTCCCAGCCAACGGTGAGCAGCCATATCAAAGAACTTGAAGATTATTTCCAATGCCGGCTTTTAGACCGACTGGGAAAAATCACCGAACCCACAAAGGCCGGTGACATCCTTTACCAATACGCAAAGCAACTCTTAAACCTAAGGGACAAGGCAGAATCCGCACTCCACGATTTTTTAGGCAGAACCCGCGGCCGGCTCCTCATTGGCGGATCCACCATCCCTTCCGGATATATCATCCCCCGGCTGATCGGGCCTTTTTCCAGACAATTTCCCGATATTTCCATTGAAGTGATTGCCGGTGACACCCTGCAGATTGTGCACCAACTCCAGGAAGGAAAAATAGAAATCGGTATGGTGGGTGCGCGGATAAAAGCCCCCGGGATTCAGCAGGAAAAGCTGACGGCCGACGAAATGAAGCTCATTGTCCCATGGGATCACAAATGGGCCCAGGCATCATCCGTTGAAAGCTCCCAGCTCCCTGACCAGCCTTTTATTGCAAGGGAACGAGGGTCCGGCACATGGCAGTCCATCCTGCACAGCATGGAAACGGGTGGATTTGACCCCAAAACCCTTCACACCTCCGTGACCATGGGAAACACGGTCTCGGTCATCCAGGGAATCCTGAACCATGTCGGCATCTCCATCATGTCCGTCATCGCCGTCCAGGACGATATCGACAAAGGCCGATTAAAGGCCCTGTCTGTCCGGGATCTTGATCTGAACCGCTTTTTTTACCTGACCCTGTCAACCAAAAGAACCCTGTCACCGATCGGTGAAAAATTCATCGAATTTGCACGGTCCTCCCTGAAAGAAATCTGACCATAAAATTACGGTTTTCAGCGGCCCCCTCTTGACAAAAAGCCACCCCCTGTCCTACTTATCAATTTTTATATGGTGCTTATTCAAAGCAACTGGATGCCATCATTACCTACGGACCCAGCAATGAACTGGGCCATAAGGTGGGGCAGTCCATCTCCCAGACCCACCAGGGGCGGGAGGTGATGAAAACGGGGCAGAAAATGGTTCAGACCGCCGACCTGGTCCGGGGAAACATCATGAACTGCATGTATCCTGTGATACGGGACAAGGAGATTATCGGCTATATCTGGGCCAACGAACTGGTGGAGGACATCAACCACCAGACCGAAAAGTTAAAGAACCAATTTTATGCCATTATTTTTACGGGAGTATTTATCTCGTTTGTGGTCAGCATCCTGATCGCAGGGTCGGTGGCCAACAAGGTAAAGCTGGTTAAAAACGGGTTAAAGGCGATCCAGGAGGATCTGGACTACCGGATTCTCACCAGGGGCGGCGAAATTGGAGAGATCATCACGGCCATCAATGAGATGGCAGGGGCCCTTTCACGGCGGAAAAAACTGGAAGAACAGATGCAGAAAGCCGATAAAATGGCTGCCCTGGGGGAAGTCGCCGCCGACGTTGCCCATGAGATAAGAAATCCCCTCACCGCCATACGGGGATTTATCCAGCTCATCCAGGAAAAAACAACTCCCCGGGAACAGACCCATGAGTACGCTTCCATTGCCATCTTTGAAGTGGACCGCCTCAACAAGATTGTTGAAGAACTTTTGTATTATGCCAGGCCTTCGGAACCCATGAAGGTGAACCAGGACATCAACCGTCTGCTGGACGGAGTCCTCACCCTCCTGCACTTTAAACTCGAAAAACAGGGAGTGGCAGTGGAAAAAAATTTTATTGACGCCATGCCCCTGATTCCCATTGACGAGGAACAGATCCGCCAGGTGTTCATCAACCTGATCATCAATGCCACCCAGGCCATGGAAACCGGGGGAAAAATTCTCATCACCACCGAGGCCGGTGAGGATGGTTTTATCAAAATTCACATTGAAGACAGCGGCCACGGAATTGAAGCAAAAAATATCCCATAGTTCCCGTGATCATGATGACCGCCTTTGCCGGTGTGGACACAGCAGTGGAAGCTATGAAACTGGGTGCTTACAACTATATTTCCAAACCCTTTAACAATTCGGAAATACGGCTCAGCGTAAAAAAGGCCATGGAAATAAAGGCGCTGAACCAAGAGGTCCGCCTCTTGCGCAAAGAGGTAAAGGAACGGTTTTCCATAAATAACATCATTGGCAAGTCCGAAAAAATGCAGACGGTGTTTAAAATGATCGGGAAAATTTCCCAAACCAATTCAACGGTACTGATCCAGGGAGAAACCGGTACGGGGAAAGAGCTGGTGGCCAAAGCCATCCACTATAACAGCCAATACAATACCGGTAAATTTGTCGGGGTAAACTGTGCATCCATCCCGGAAGGATTGATCGAAAGCGAGTTCTTCGGCCATGAAAGGGGAGCGTTTTCCGGTGCGGTTTCCGGAAAGATCGGAAAATTCGAATATGCAGACAACGGGACCCTGTTCCTGGACGAAATCGGCGAGATGCGGCCCTATTTCCAGGCCAAACTTCTAAAGGTCATTCAGGACAAGCAGTTCCAGCGGGTGGGGGGACTTGAAACCATTAAAACCAATGTCCGCATCATCGCAGCAACCAACCGGAACCTGGAAGAACTCCTGAAATGTGGAGAATTCCGGGAGGATTTGTATTACCGGCTCAACGTCATCGAGATCACCATTCCCCCCCTTCGGGAACGCAGGGAGGATATTCCCCTGCTGGTGGACTATTTTTTGAACAAATTTTCAAAGGGGGAGGGCCTCACTCCCAAATGCATCGCCCCCAAGGCCATGGCGCTTTTGTGCGATTACAACTGGACCGGAAATGTCCGGGAGCTTGAAAATCAGATTGAAAGGGCCGTTGTCATGGCCCGGGGGCCCTTGATCATGCCCGAAGACCTTTCCCTCAACAGGCCCCCATCCGATTTCCACCCCACCGTGGATGTAAAAGAGGGGCTTTCCCTGAAAGAAACCCTCCAGGTGGTGGAGCGGCAGATTATTGCCAGAACATTGAAAGAGAACCAATGGAATCGCATTAAAACAGCCCGGACCCTTCAGATGAGCCGAAAGGCACTTTTTTACAAGATCAATGCCTATGGCCTGGCCTCAACCCAACCGGAAGACCAAGTGTAAACTTTACCCATTCTGGGCATCGCCGGTCTTGGTATCCGTGATATCATGGGCTATTGCGTTGTTGCCCTTCTCTGGGGAGGCTGTGTGATCTCACTTGTGTTGATGTTTCTTTAATCCTTATATATGAATATAACCATGCAAATCATTACTTTTGATTTGCATGGTTATTAACGGCATGAGATCTGTAATGTAAAATTTTTATTTCGCCGGTTTAGGAATCAGTCCCAGCCCTTAAGTGTCGACTGAATACATAAAATTTATTTTTTCTTGCGTGTATCCCTTACCAGATAAGAATTTCCAGGCCCACGCTTTAGTTCAAACAGATCAATTGCCTTTAAAAGACTGCTTAGATTCCTGTAACCATAATTCCTAGTGTCAAAAGAAGTTTTATTGGATATATGAGAACCCACCGGGCCGAGAGCTGCCCAGCCGTTATCCTCCTCGGTGGATTCAATGGCCTGGCGCAATAAATTAATAAGTTTGGTATCCGATTTAAGGGTCTTGGATTTTTTTTGTACCACCCCGTTCTGCTCCGATTCCTGATCTAAGAACAAGAACTTGGAACAGGCATTCACAAAAGGCGAAGGAGATTTACGCTCACCAAAACCAAGCACAACTTTACCTTCAGCCAGGGCTCGTGTAACCATTGGTGTAAAATCACAATCAGATGATACAAAGCACATCACGTCAATATTTTTGGTATACATCACATCCATTGCATCAATGACAAGGGCAATGTCCGAGGCGTTTTTCCCCTTGGTCAAGTCGTATTGCTGAATCGGCTGAATCGCATATTCGTGCAAAAGTTCTTCCCAGGGTTTTAAGCTTGGATTTTTCCAATTTCCATATGCCTTTCTGATGGTTACCACGCCATATTTTGCAACTTCGCTCAGAACGTCTTCGAACTTAGCCGCAGGAGCATTGTCTGCATCTATGAACAATGCAATTTTTTGTTTTGATTCATCCATGCGGATTGTCTCTCCTCATTGGTGATTGAAGGCTAAGCACATTTGCAGATAATCACTCCCGGTCAGGAAATGCAATACTAAAATTTTTACATCATCTAAATCGCAACCCATGCCCCACCGTCGAAATTTCTCCAGTAAGATTTAGGGTATGGGGTGCAGGGAATGATTTATTGGTCTTCCTTAAAGGGTCTTAGTGGGGGAAATCCAGAATTTTTCAAGAAAATATTTTGTCGTCCGGCTGGAAGAACGTCTTGGTGGCGCCGGGTTGACGGCATCACCGCCAACATTTCATTTTTTTATCATGTTGTTGTATTTTTCAACAAGGGATTTTCCAGAACCTGTGGGGAAAATTGACGCCGTTGATTTGGCTGGTTGATTTTCAGGGTGTACGCTTCAGCGTATGCAGATTGTCTTGAATCGTCTGTAGCAACTCTTTTTTCACTTTTACTCGGCTTGCAAAATCTTTCCAATTCTTGACCACCGTATTGATATCCTTAATTATTTTTTCACCTTTTTTTATGTTGTTTGTTTTGGCAACCGTCATTAAATCTTCTTTACCGATACTTCTGTGCTTTCCATTTATGCTTAACGTCTGCTGGTTTACCCACACATTTTTAGGGTCATACGAATAACAGACATCGTATGCCGGTGAAAGTTTCCATTTTCCATCCTGTTTCAACTGGAACGAAAAATTTTTAGTGTGGTCATCGCAATTGGTTGCCAGAACGTTGAATACCATTCTGCGGAACATTTGTTCTGCTTCCGGATATTTCAGACGCAACAAACGCATTGTTTGAAATACTTGCTCATAACTGTATCCATAAATATTATTATAATCATAATGCTGAATTGCGCAGAGGGTTTGAATATGGTGTCTGATATTGTTTTCTTGCCGATCGAATCGTTTCGTCATAAAGTGGGCGCGATTGTTTTCTTCCAACAATTCGCACTCCGACATTTCAATGTCACATTCCTTTGCCATCAGATAATATGCGTATTCAACACGTCCCCAGCCCTGACTGTCTCCGAATTGTGCACCGCTTACACCGTCAAGCTTTATGAGCCAATGTTCAAATCCTTTAGGAACTCTGGTCTGACCAGATCTAACTTCTTTTGTTCCTTTATTGTAAGCGACAACAGCCTTGGGCCTTGCGCCCCCTGCAGAGGTCCCGATTTTTATAAGTTCTTTCATCGCGCGTTCATCATCGGCACTGACATTTATTTCAAAATTTTCTCTTTCTGAAAGTATCTTTTTCGCAACGTCAACAAGGCTTGCTATTTCAACAGAAAATGTGTTTTTGCCTGCTTTTAACTGGGCAGGCTCAAATTCCAAGGCACCCATCCCCCTGGTGCCGATAAAACATAGTTTTTCAACCGGATTCATGCTGTTGGGAGGCCGACCATTCTGGGCCAGCCATGCTTCAATCAGCCGATTGCCGTATTTATCAGGAAGAGCGTCTGCCAGCAAACCGGGTAACCCTTTAAATGTATCCTCCGTCATATCTTTTGATGGGCGCAAATCCGGAAAACTGTATACCCTGCCGCCATTGCTGATCGGCATTTTTATTGGAGAAATATCCCAGTTTTTTTCTATAAAACCCTTATCAAACTGGAAACTCGATAGTTGCCGTGCTTTATCCCATCTGACAACACCTGCAAACGTACCCCAGATATGTACATATGCATAATCTACCACCCCAAATCTCCATTTGAATCATGCGTTTTAGGTTTAGGCCTTGCTCTCTTTTTCTTTTTTTCTTGTAATCTGGCGTACGCTATCGGGCTGATTGTCTCCTCGATGGTGAATATGCTCAACAAATGGATCAAATCAAGCACCCTTAATATCTGGATGAGGGTTGCAAGCGTTATGGACTCACCATTTTCTATCTGGCTTAAGGTCCAGCGATTTATTCCGGCATCTTCTGCGACTTGAGCCTGTGTTCTATTCTGTTCCAACCGCTGATGCCTGATATAGGCACCGATGGCGCCTATAATTGCTCTATCTGACATTGCAACCCAATCTTCGTTGGTTTTTTCCATCACTAAATCCAATCTCTTCTCTTATGTTGGTATTTGCCAACAAATATCAAACCATGAAAAAAAAAGCAAGAGGGCACAACATTCGAATGATTACTTTTACCAGCATAAATAGTGAAAACATTTATATTGTTGGTATTTACTATCTTTATTGCTTGGTTTTTGAGAATATTCACCTGCCGGACACGATTGTCTGTATCTTTTTCCGGATCGTTTTTTTGCCATGACACCCCAAATAAAGGGTAATTCGATATTGTTGCCCCACAAAAGCAAAACCTTTACCAAGTTCCAAAAGAAAATGGCCCAATTTATCAATCAGCGCATTTTCAAGGGTTTTTTCTGAATAGTGTCTGGTTATCCCCATACCTTGTAATTTTGAATGTCATCCGGTCTGAAACGATTAAAAATTTTCATCAATAATTCAGTATCAAGACAAATTATTATTGTAAAAACCTACCGAGGAGGGAGAGGCATGGGGTTGCAGAGAATGATTTGTTGGCTTTCCATACAGGCTCTTAATGAAGAGGAGCGCCAAGACCGGGAACTTTTTTAATCCAAACTAATTTTCCCGGTCAGCGGAACGAATTTAGAGCCTGTAGGAACGACCAATCATCTGAATCGCAACCCATGCCCGACCGGGTTGCGATTGACGGAGTCGGCAGGTCCTCTATCCTTCGATAAACAGCTTGAGCTCTTCGATGAGCTTGACATCACGGGTTTCCATGACCTCTATGATGTCGCTGTGCATCCGTTTTTTCAACTCCCCGAAAATCCCTCTTTTTTTCTGAAAGGTCCGGGCAAATGCCAGGGCATCCGTCAGAAGTGCCTCTTTGTTCTCGCAGGCTTTCACGATCACATGGGCGGCTTCAAGTTCCCGGGCTCCCACCCGCTTGCCCGAAAGGATCATCTCGTTGAACTTGGCCTCGGGCATGGCTTTTCTGACAAAGCAGATCATGCCCGGCAGAAAGGGGATACTGATATCCACTTCCGGGAAGCAGAAAAATCCCCTGTCCTGTTTCATGAACCTGAAATCACAGGTGCAGGCCAGCATGGCACCATTTCCAAAGGCATGGCCGTTGATGGCGGCAATGACGGGCATGGGCATCAGCAAAATCCGTTTGAAAATCCGGTTCATCCCGTGCATGAACAGCTTAATGCCGGCAAAATCCTTTTCAGCCATTTTCTGCCCCAGCCATTCGACATCAATGCCCTGGGAAAAATTCTTTTCATCTGTGGAGGTGAGAACAATGGAATAAATCTCTTTGTCCAGGAGTATTTCATCAAAACACTGATCCATACCGGCCACAAAGTCCAGATTCTGCTTGTTTGGGCCGTTGCACATATTGATGACGGCCACGGATTCGTCTTTTTCCCATTCAACAATTGCCATAAGTTTCTCCTTGCTGCCTAATGTCTATTCTCCAAAGTAAACAATGTTATGAATTCATAACTGAAACCGCCGGGGAATTCAAGCGTAAAACCTGATTTTCATTCAAATTCCCACGGGAATTTCACGAGAAAATCCGGTTGACAAGCCTTTCTTTTTCTGACAAGCTCCGCAGAGGATTGGAGAGCCGATTTGGGCTGTAATTTATAAAGATTTTTAGGACACGCCATGATTATTGGAATAGATGTTGGCGGTACACATACAGATGCTGTTTTGTTGAGCAACACCTGCATTGAAAAAAAAATTAAAGTTTCCACAGACTCTGCAGATCTATTTAACACCATTCTCTCAAGCTTTACCCGGCTCCTGGACGGAGTCGACCCCCAGCGCATTGAACGAATCGTCATTTCCACAACACTGACAACAAATGCCATTGTCCAGCAGCATATGAACCCGGTGGGTATGATTGTTTCCGCCGGTCCCGGGATCGACCCCAAAGAATTTTCCACCGGAGACCATTATTATTGTGTATCCGGCTCCATCAACCACCGGGGAAGAGAAAAAGCGCCGGTGAACAAGATGCAGATCGAGGATATTGCCCATCAGCTTCAAAAGGACGGTATCGAATATGTCGGAGTGGTCAGCAAATTCTGTGTTCGAAATCCCAGTCATGAAATCCTGATCAAACGAATTTTAAACAAATATGTTAAAAAGGTCTTTTTAGGCCACCATGTCTCGGGAAATCTGAATTTCCCCCGCAGGATCGCCACAACCCATTTAAATGCAGCCGTATTTCCCCTCCACAAATCCTTTTTTGAGGCAGTGAAGCAGTCCCTGGAAAAGAAGGGTCTGACCATTCCCATTCAGATTCTGAAAGCGGACGGCGGCACCATGTCCCTTGAGTCCTCCATGGACTTTCCAGGCCAGACCGTATTGTCGGGGCCTGCGGCCAGCATCATGGGCGCCATCCCCTATGCCCCGAAAAAGCAGGATGCCATTGTGCTGGATATCGGCGGCACCACCACAGACATCGCCTTCCTGGTTGACAGGGCACCCCTGCTGGAGCCCCTGGGGATACAGAGGGGGCAGTACAAAAGCCTGATCCGGTCACTTCGCACCGACTCCAAGGGAATCGGGGGAGACAGTATGGTCAGGGTGGTGGACGGGCAACTGGTCATCGGTCCGGACCGGAAGGGGCCGGCCCTGGCCTTTGGCGGACCCGAACCCACGCCCACGGACGCTCTGGTCGTGCTGGGGCTCATGCCCGAGGGGGACCTGGAAAAGGCAAAAGACGGCATCCACGAGATTGCCATGAGAATGGACCTCACCGACATTGAGGCGGCAGACCGGATATTTAAGCGCTGCTGTTCCATTATCTTGAAAAAAACCTTTGAAATGATTGATAAGCTCAACTCCCAACCCGTATATACGGTTCATGAATTTCTTGAGGGATATAAAATCAGCCCACGGAAAATCCTGCTGCTGGGAGGTCCTGCCCCGTACTTTGCCAAAAAAATAGAGGCCATGTATCATATCAAGACCATTGCAGTGCCGGAATCTTCCGTGGCAAACGCCATTGGAGCAGCCCTTGCCAGAACAACCTGTGAAGTTTCCCTGAATGCGGATACGGAGCTGGGTATTGTGACGGCCCATGAGGAAGATTTTGCCGAACCCATTTCAAAGACTTATTCCGAGGATGATCTGGTTGAAACCGCCTACACCCTCTTAAAGGAAAAAGCGATTAACTCCGGCGCAGACCCGGACAATCTGGATGAGGTGGAGGTGGTTGAATTTCAAAAATTCAATATTGTACGGAATTTTTCACCCCGGGGCAAAATATTCAGGACAAAGATGCAGCTAAAACCGGGCCTGATCAAAGGTTTTGAAAAAGTTGTACATAATTTAAAGAGGTAATGACGTTGAAGGCATTAAACAAAACAGGACTTGTATTCTTTCCTGCATTTGACTGGGCCATTGATCCCACCCATCCCGAAAGAGAAGAAAGGCTCCTGTATACCCAGGATCAGGTGACTGAAGAGGGCATCTTTGATATCAGCGGAATTATCGAATACAAACCCAGCCTCATCACCCACCATGATATCCAGCGGGCCCATTTCTGTGCACCGGATGAACGTACCATCACCACCCAGTCCCATCTCATCAGTGCCGGAGGCGCGAAAGCCATTGCCGATGCTGTGCTCAACAAAGAGGTAAAGAGCGGGTTTGCCCTGGTCCGCCCTCCCGGCCATCATGCCATGCGGGTTTCCCACGGCGGCAGGGGATTTTGCCACATCAACATGGAAGCCATCATGGTGGAATATATCCGCTCCCAATACAAGGTGAAACGAGTCGCCATCATCGATACAGACTGCCATCACGGTGACGGCACCGATGACATCTTCCAGCATGACCCGGATGTCCTCTTTGTTTCCCTGCACCAGGACGGGAGGACCATGTATCCGGGGACCGGATTTCCCGGCGATCTGGGCGGCCCCAATGCCAAGGGGTCCAACCTGAACATACCGCTGCCGCCGGGCACCTCCACCCAGGGGTATCTGTATGTGATTAAAAACTGTGTTCTGCCCATTTTAGAAGAGTTCAAACCCGACCTCATCGTCAACTCAGCCGGACAGGACAATCACTATACCGACCCCTTGACCAATATGAACTTTTCAGCCCAGGGATATGCAGAACTGACCACCCTTCTTAAACCGGACATTGCCGTACTTGAGGGCGGATATGCCATTGAGGGGGCCCTTCCCTACGTCAACCTGGGCATCATCCTTGCCATGGCAGGCCTTGACTACTCGGGCGTGGTTGAACCGGATTATGATCCTGAACGCCTGCGGCAGTCCGTGAGCATCACCGATAAAATCAAAAAAACCACGGACCTTATTAATTCCTATTGGAAACAGCGATATGAATTAAGGCAGAAGGCGGGGTCTGTGGGAGATATCCAGGTGAGGAACCGGGAAATCTTTTACGATACCGACAATATCTTTGAACAGCAAAAGGAACGAATACGCATCTGCCGGGACTGCGGCGGCAGCTTTGAGATTGATTCCAAAGCAACCTCGGGCCGGCATATTCTCGGAGTCCATATCCCCATCAATGCATGCCCGGCCTGTGTTGAAACAGGATACCAATTTTTTGACCAGGCAGACAAGGGTAAGTTTGACCGGGTTTTTTTACAGGACAGGATCAAAGACACCTATGAGATAAAGTGAATTTTGACCGCCACCGCCATTTTCACCACCTTGAAATCCGATCTCTTGTGATCCAGGCCATCCGGGATTTTTTTACCAAAAACCAGTATCTTGAAATCGAAACCCCCATCAGATGTCCGGGCATCATTCCCGAGGCCCAGATTGATCCAGTGACCTCGGACGGCCTTTTTCTCCAGGCCTCTCCGGAGCTGTGCATGAAGCGGATGCTTTCAAAAGGGCTGAATAAAATATTTCAGATCTGCAAATGCTTCAGGAAAAACGAAAGGGGCGCCCACCATTTGCCGGAAATGACCCTGCTTGAGTGGTATACACGAGACAACACATACCTTGATTTAATGGACCAGTGTCAGGGCCTGATCCGTTTTATTGCCGAAAGGCTGAAATTGGGTCACCAGATCCGGTACCAGGGCAAACAGATTCAACTGGACGGTGCCTGGGAAAAGATCACGGTGAAAGAGGCCTTTGACCGATATACAGATACCGACCTTGACCGGGCATTGGACGAAAACCGGTTTGATGAACTCATGGGATTTGGAATAGAACCCTGCCTGGGCAATGCACATCCCGTTTTTCTGCACGATTATCCTTCCTGCCTGGCCTCTCTGGCAAAACTTTTGCCGGACAATCCCCTGGTTGCCCAGCGGTTTGAATTTTACATGGCCGGAATTGAACTGGCCAATGGGTTCACCGAACTCACGGATCCTGTTGAACAAAGGCAGCGATTTGAACGGGAGAGCCGCATCCGGGTGTCCCGGGGCAAGACGGCCATCCCGTTGCCGGAACGGTTTCTTGAGGATCTGACCACCATGCCCGATGCGGCAGGGATTGCCCTGGGGGTTGACCGGCTGGTTATGATCTTCTGCGACACCCCGTGTATTGACGATGTGGTGGCCTTTACCCCGGAAAGCCTGTAATTGCCGCCCTTATTTTTTTTCCTTTTCAACAAAAAAATACATGATGATACATCCGACAACAAAAGACAGGATGGAAAGATAAAGTGTGGTCCCCATCCCGGGAAGCTGGTTCAGATTGGTGGTGATGCTCACATTTCGAACCATATGAATCACGCCCTCTGTTTTAATATACTGTTCGGCCATGATCACACTCTTTTTAAACGGCCACAACGCGTACAGAGAACCGACCATTAATCCGATAAGAAATGCCATGGTGGCATTATAATACCGCCTTAAAACCGCACTCACGAGTCTGGCAAACAAAAGCCCGCCAAAAATGATGCCAATGGAAAAACACCCCAAAAAAACAAAATTATCCAGGTGCAGCGCCCCTAATCCTGAGATGGCCGACACCACTTCAAAATACTCGCCCATGAGGATCAGCACCAATGATCCGCTGATCCCGGGCAGCACCATTGCTGAAATAGCCACGGCTCCGCACAGGAAGGCATAGAGATAATCCTGTCGGGTGTATTTTCCGGTAAAGGAAAAACGACCTGTCTCCCTGGGTTCTTCTTTAATCTTATTGGCCTTCACACTCTGATCCTGAACATACAGAGCCCCATAGGTTTCGGACTTCATTTTCACCTTGTCATAGGGATTAACGGCAATGGTCACATAAATTGTCGCAATGGCACCGGCAAGAACAAACAGAATCAAATGGGGCCGTTTCTGTGTCAGCATGCTTACAGGAATGACGATGGAGGTCAAAATCAGCCCGAAAAACAGGGCATAGGTCACACTGAAATGGTGGCCGATTAAATATTTCATCAGGCTTGAAAGCAAAAGTATGGCTGCCAAAGCCCCTATCATCAATTTCAAAAGGAAGATAAAATCATTTTTCCTTAAAAAGGTCATCAGGCCTTCCCATGACCGGGCCTTGCCGGCCTTGAAAACAAGGGCCATGACACAGGAAAAAAATACAAGCAAATTCTCTCGATTCATATTATTGAGAATCGAAAAAACCCGCTCGTAAATTTTAAAAACCAGCAGAAAAGTACCCCCGGAAACGCCCGGGATAATATTTGCCGTTCCCAGGCAAAACCCCATGGCAAGCTCTTTGATCAATGAGGGCTGCTCGACCTTATGTTCCATTCTTTTCAATGGGCTTTACGCATCCCAGCCGTGCTGGCCGATCAGTTTAACGAACCTGCAGGCACCGAGGTTGGCGGTTTTTATCCCGTCTTCGGTCTTTTCAAGTCGCAATAGTTCCTGGGAAAAATTTCCCCCCACCGGCATGACCAGCCGTCCCCCCACGGCCAATTGTTGAATTAAGGGCCCTGGAATCTGCTGCCCACCGGCGGTAACGATGATGGCATCAAAGGGACCCTCCTCTTTCCAGCCCTGGGTCCCATCGGAATACCGGGTGACGATATTATGATATTTCAATTGGTCAAAGAGTTTTCTGGTCTGCAAGTACAGAATGTTGTTTCGTTCTATGGTATAGACCCTGTAGACAATCCGGGCCAGGACGGCTGCCTGGTAACCTGATCCGGTACCGATCTCCAGCACCCTTTCATGACCCTTTAGCTGGAGACTCTGGGTCATCTCGGCAATAATATATGGCTGGGAAATGGTCTGGGCCTCCCCGATGGGAAGGGGGAAATCCCCATAGGCACTGTCCACAAGGGCCTCGCTGACAAACAGATGCCGGGGCACCGTCAACATGGCCTGGATCACCAGAGGGTCGGTTACGCCCCGGGAAACAATCTGTTTTTCCACCATGTCCCGGCGCAAACGATCAAATTTTTTGGCTTGGTCTTTCATGCCCATCTTAATACCAGCAACCTTTGTGTCCGTCAAGATAGACTGGCTGTTTCACACCCCATATTCTCAGGACCGCAAATAATCTGTGGTCCTTACCTTGATTTTTATGGTGAAGATCAGTATTTATACCCCCATGAACAGACTTCAACAAATTTTCAGGGCCATTATCCTTTCCTGGGTAATTTTTTTTATCGGCGTGTTCGGATATATGCTGATCGAAAAATGGAATTTTCTGGATGCCGCCTATATGACAGCCATAACCGTCACCACGGTGGGCTTTATGGAGGTGCATGAAACCAGTCCTGCCGGAAAAATATTCACCATTTTCATCCTGATCGCGGGTGTGGGATATTTTTTTTACATTACAGGCGTTATCATACAGGCCATTGTTGAAGGAGAGGTACAATCACTATTGGGGAGGAAAAGATTGGACAGGAAAATAAGCAAATTGAAAAACCACTATATTGTCTGCGGTTACGGCCGTATCGGAAGGGTATTGTGCCAGTTGATAAGGGAAGAGACCAATGATGTGGTGGTCATTGAAAAGGATGATGCCCTGATCGCCACCCTGGAAAAAGACAAGATGCATTACCTGCACGGGGATGCGGCGGATGAAGAACTCCTCAAGCGGGCCGGCATAAAAGAGGCCTCCTTTATCGTTACTGCCCTGGCAACGGATGTCGCCAATGTCTTCCTCGTCCTCACGGCAAGACAACTGAATCCTGATATTTATATCATGGCCCGGGCCGGCAGCCCGAATGTGAGAAGCAAACTCATGATAGCCGGGGCCAATATCGTTGAATCACCCTATGATACCGGTGCCGTGTCCATGGGTTTAAAGCTGTTGCGTCCCAGTGTAAGCAGTTTTCTTGATATTGCATTGTCCCGGAAAAGAGGGGCCATTCAGATAGAAGAATTATTTGTCCCCAAAAGCAGCCAGTATACCAATGTGGCGCTCAAAGATTCGGGAATCCGGCAGGATTTTAATCTCATCATCATCTCCATTAAAAAGGCTTCGGGCGAGATGATGTTTAACCCCCATTTTGAAACCCTGATCGAACCCCGGGACACGGTGATTGTCATGGGGAAAAGTCCGGACTTAAGAAAATTTGCCAAAGCCATCAACCCTGAAGATAATTAATCCCGTGTTGATCTAAGGCAAGGCATTCGACTATATCTTATAAATCACCCGTTTGTCCGTGATAATAATATCCACCGTAAATTTCCTTGATTCCATCTGAATCTGGTCAACAATCTGCTCCTCATAGGCAAGGGAGACTTTTCTGCATGTTTCGGGCAGACGGGTAATCATCTTGGTATAATAGTTATTACCAAAACCGATCCTGCCTCCCTTGTCATCAAAGGCAAGCCCTGGGATAATGGCGATATCGATATCTTCCAGAGATATTTTTTTGCATTTGCCGGTATCCGGTTCAAGGATACCATTTGCATTTACCCTGAGATCGTTTTTAAAATTGCTTATTTTATAGAGGTTAATGGCATTTTTTGCATCGGTAAACACGGGCAGTGCCAGTCCTTTTTCGATTTGCAATGCTTTTTTGATAATCGCCTGTGTGGGGATTTCATTTCCCACCGGGGTATATAAAAATGCCAGTTGGGCTTCCATGAAATTGGCAAATTCAAACAGCCGGTGCTCAATTTTTTTATATTTTGCGGAAAGTTCTTCTTTTGTAAGGTTTGCCAGACGTTCAGCCACCAATGTTAAATTATTGGTTTTCCCATTCTTTGTTTCATCCATACCTTTGGTTCCTTTTTTCACAAAAAAAGTTTTTAGCAAATATTAACCACCTGTCGTCAATTGTCAACCTGCAATAATCGTTGACTGTTTACACCCCCCATGGTATCAGTTTAGAATTGTCCAAGAATCGTTTAGAACGAGCGCTCACGCTACACAAAAGAGGAAAAATAAGAAGAAAAATGCTGGATTTAAAATATGTAACAGCCAATCTGGAAATAGTGCAACAGGGGATGGAAAAAAGAAGGGCAAAAATCAACTTTGCCGATCTTGTAACCAATGATGACAGGAGAAAAGCCCTGCTCCTGGAAATCGAAGAGTTACGACGTACGAGAAATAGTGTGTCTGATGATATCGCGAAGATGAAAAAAGAGGGCAAGGATGCCAGCCCCCTTATTAACCGGATGAGAGAGGTGTCGGAAACGATTAAAACCCTTGACCGGGAATTGGCCGTTGTCCAGGAAAAGATCCAGGACTTTCTGATCTCCCTGCCCAATATTCCCCACCAGGATGTGCCAGTGGGAATGGATGATACGGAGAACCGGCTTGAACACACCCAGGGTAAGATTAAACAATTCGAGTTTACACCAAAAGCCCATTGGGACCTTGGTGAAGACCTGGGCATACTGGATTTTACCCGGGCCGCCAAGCTGACCGGAGCCAGGTTCCCGCTCTACCTGGGACAAGGCGCCCGGCTAGAAAGGGCCCTCATCAATTTCATGCTGGACGTTCACACGACCCGGCACGGTTATACCGAGACCCTGCCGCCCTTTATCGTGAACAAGACCACCATGACCGGAACCGGTCAACTGCCCAAGTTTGAAGAAGACCTCTTCAAACTCCAGGGATTGGATTATTACCTGATCCCCACCTCTGAAGTTCCCATGACCAATATTTATGCCGCTGAAATCATTGATGAATCCATGCTTCCCGTTAAATTCACCGCCTATACTCCCTGTTTCAGGTCCGAGGCAGGCTCCTACGGTAGGGACACCCGGGGTCTCATCCGGCAGCATCAGTTTAACAAGGTGGAACTGGTTAAACTGACCACGCCGGAAACTTCTTTTGATGAACTGGAAAGCCTGCTTGACAATGCAAAGAAAATCCTGAGCCTGCTTGACCTGCCCTTTCAGGTGGTCACCCTGTGCACTGGCGATCTGGGGTTTTCCGCAACCAAAACCTATGATATCGAGGTCTGGATGCCGGGACAGGATGAGGGAAAGGGCAAATACAGAGAAATCTCTTCCTGCAGCAATTGCCTGGATTTCCAGGCCAGACGGGCCGGCATCCGGTTTAGAAGAAAAGACGCAAAAAAGCCGGAATTTGTTCACACCCTGAACGGCTCCGGCCTGGCTGTGGGAAGAACCTTTGCCGCCATCCTGGAAAACTATCAGCAGGAGGACGGGTCTGTTGTCATCCCCGAGGTACTCATCCCCTACATGGGAGGCCAAAAGGTGATCAGCCATGAATCTTGATATTTTCCCGGAAGACATAAGACCTTATATCATACCCAAAGTACAGGGAGACCTTTACTATAAGTGCCTTGGCTGCGGGGCCGAACATTCCATTGAAAAATTATTGTATGTCTGCCCGGAGTGTGATCAGGTCTTGCTCATTCAGGATCGCAACGCCCCTTGTCTGCACGAAATCCCGGGAAAGCTCTGGCAGAAAATTTTTGATTTCAGGCGAATGCTGAAAATACCGGCCCTAAAGGGAATATACCGGTATCACGAATTTATCGGCCCCTGTATTCCCCTGGACTCGATCATCTATCTCGGAGAAGGCCACACCCCGTTGATTGAAGCCAACCACAGCCTGAAAAAGACTGTGGGAATTCCATTTTTCTATAAAAACGACGGCCAGAACCCCAGTGCATCCTTTAAAGACCGGGGCATGGCCAGTGCCGTATCCAGCATCAAATTTCTGCTGGACAAAAAAATGGTTTCCGACGTGATCGCCGTGTGTGCCTCAACCGGTGACACATCAGCCTCGGCCGCGCTCTATGCCTCCTACCTTGGGCCCCTGATCAAATCCGCCGTTCTCCTGCCCCACAAGAAGGTCACCTCCCAACAATTATCGCAACCTCTGGGAAGCGGCGCACAGGTGTTTGAAATCCCTGGTGTTTTTGATGACTGCATGAAGATCGTGGAAGAATTGTCATCCAAATACTCGGTGGTGCTCTTGAATTCAAAAAATGCCTGGCGAATCCTGGGCCAGGAATCCTATTCCTATGAGATCGCCCAGGATTTTGAATGGGAGATGAGAGACAAGGTGGTGGTGGTGCCCATCGGCAATGCCGGGAATATTTCAGCCGTCATGAACGGATTCATCAAATTTTTTGAAGCCGGTATCATTGATGCCCTGCCAAAAATTATCGGGGTCCAGTCCGAGCATGCCGACCCTGTTTTTCAATACTATCTTGAACCTGACGAGGCCAAAAGAAAATTTATACCCAAGGACACACGACCCAGCGTTGCCCAGGCGGCAATGATCGGAAATCCAGTGTCCATGCCCCGGGTCATACAAATCGTCAAAAAATACAATTGTCTTGCCAAAACTCCCCATGTATTCTTTGTTCAGGTCACGGAGCAGGCCATCATGGACTGGCAGCTTACCGCCAATAAAAACGGCCATATTACCTGCACCCAGGGCGGAGAATGCCTTGCCGGCCTCGTGAAGGCAGTCCAAAAAGATATCATAACAGGCGAGGAAACCGCTATCCTGGATGCAACCGCCCACGCCGTTAAATTTTCTGAATTTCAGGATCTTTATTTCAGGTCAAAACTGTCCAAAGACTTTCAAATCACACCAGACCCGGAAAAAATCAATCTGCCCTCTCTTATACTGCCGGATGATCGCAACATGATCCCCTCCCAGGAAAACCGTCTGAAAGAAAAAGATTTTCAAAAGTTTGTTCACGATATTTCCGATAAAATAGCCAAACGATTAAATTTAAAAGGTCCCTCTAATCCATGAGACAAGGCATAACAATAAAAATTCTGGGTTGCATCGCACTGGTGCTTTACATTGGTGTGATGCCCCAATTTTTACGCCTGGCTCTGGGCAAAGGGGTAAAAACCTCGTACAAGCGCTATTCAATTTTTAATTACAAGAATGAAGATGTCCTGTGCGAGCCCTATACCGTTAATCAGGATGACTGGCTGTATAAAATTTTCAGGAAAAAAGGAGAAATATCGGAAAAAGATTTCCCCCACTTTTTAATCATCTTTAAAGAAATCAATCCCCAGATCAGCAATATCGATGCTATTGAACCGGGTTTTCACATCCTTATCCCGCTAAAAAAAGTCGAAAAAGGGGACTATGATCAAATCACCCCGGGCACGGTGGATGTCCCTGTTATCGAATTTTCAACAATGAAGGAAGACCTGGACCTGAAACCCTTTCTCCGGCAGCACACGATCAAAAAGGGCGACAATGTTTCCTCTCTCATTGACAAGGACTTTTTAGCAAAAGGAGGGGGGCTCTCTGAAGAGGGATTAAAAGCCTTTCAACTGGCCAATCCAAACGTCAAAAATATCGATATTGTGTATGAAGGCGCGGATATTTACCTGCCTGATCCTGCCATAAAATCCCAGCCCTGGTTCCAGTCTTTTCTCTCGGGAAATACCATACCGGAACCTGAAACAGGAGAAAAGAACAGGGAAGTCAAAGAATTCAAACTGGAAGCCTACAAACTGACACAGCTTAAAAAATATTCTTCCCTCATCGGCGGCACCCTTTTAAGCCACGGAAAAATGTACTTTCCAACCACTCCTGGCCAAACCATTCCGGGCAAACCCACCCATGGCCAGGTACTGGATTTATCTTCCGCCCCGATTATCGAAGCCGATGACGGCTCCAAAATACTTATTATATCGGGAGAAAACGTAAATGATGAGCTATTGAAAAGTGTCCAGACCTATTGGAGAGATTTAAAAATCCAATTGATGTCCGAGGCCGTCGACACCTTAAAATCAGCCACTCAAACCCAAGCCCCGGAAACGGGCAACAAGACCCGGGAGTATCAGAAAATCATTGAAACCCTTCTGGCCCAGACCGATTTTGACTATGTTCCCAATACAAAGATACCCTTTACCCTGAACAACATCACATTGGAAGCGGCATTCGGCCGGGTGATCAGGAAAGACACCACTGATCTTCTGATCAACTTCGGGAATGTGTATGGTACGGCCCTGGAAGTTCTGGAAAAAAGAGAGTTTGAAATTATGTCCATACCCCCCCGGATCACAGTGCCTGAACTGGTCAAGCAATTATTCGCACGCCTTGGATATGCCACCTGGAATAACCCCTCTTTTTCCACGGCTGATACTATTGAAACCCTTAATGGCCTCTATGCATCCAGGGAAACGGATAAATTGTTTGTCCCGAATGAAGCCCTGAGCCAAACCGCCCGTCTCTACCTTAAAAAAGAAAATATCAAAATCTTATCCTTGAACGAAAAACGATTATCGCAATAAAGGGAAAATCCTGCATGAAGAATCTATTTTACCTGTCAATTGCCCTCATCTTTCTGGTATCCTGTGCATCACGGAACCAGGACATGGGAAGCGAACGGGAGATCGCCTTTGCCACCCAGAGACTGGGGGAAGAGCATTATAACTCGGGACAATACACGGCCGCCCTGAAAAGCCTTTTAGAAGCCTATAAAACCATTCCCGATGACCCGTATCTAAACAACAGCCTCGGGCTCGTGTATTTTGCCAAGGAAAGATATGATCTGGCTGAAAGCCATTTCAGGCGGGCATTGGAACTGAAGCCGGATTATATCCGTTCAAAAAATAACCTTGGGGCCGCGTATCTTAAACGGGAAAAATGGGACCTGGCCATTGCCTGCTTTGAACAGATTTCCGAAAACCTTTTAAATCCAACGCCGGAAGTGCCCCTGTCCAATCTTGGATGGGCCTATTTCCACAAACGAGAATTCAAAAAAGCAATATTCTACTTTAATAAGTCACTGGAAATAAGGCCTGAATTTCTGGTGTCCATCCATGGTCTGGCATCGGTTTATATTGAAACCGGGTACAATATCCAGGCAGTTGAGCTGCTCGAACATGCCCTGAAAAAAAATCCCGGAGCCGCTATTCTTCATTCAGACCTGGCAAAAGTCCATGAGGCTTTAAAAAATTTTGACAGGGCAAAGAAGTCCTGGGAACTGGTAATCAAGCTGGAACCTGAAACATCCCCACTTGCCAGACAGGCACAAAAAAGACTGGATGAACTGAATTAATCGGTTATACTGAATTATAGTCCGGTATTAATATCACTGCCGTTCAATTAATCGGCCACTCAATTATTAATCGGTCCGGGTAATCGTATTCCTTTTCTGCTCCAATTGAACAATGGACGGGGTAATAAATATCAGCAGCTCATTTCTTTTATCTGAGTTGATATCGGTTCTGAAAAGCCGTCCCAATATTGGAATCCCGGAAAGAAGCGGGGTTCCGGAAGTGCTTTTGTTGTCCGTTGTTTTTACGATGCCGCCGATGATGATGGTGTCGTTATTGTTCACCAGAAGTTCAGTTTCCGCCTCATTGGTTGAAAGAGACGGCACCCCGTTGGTAACGGAATCAATATCATTTTTTGTCAGGTATACATTCATTGAAATCCGCTTGTCCGGGGTGACATGGGGGGTCACTTCCAACAGCAGATCAATATTTTTAAATTTAACCGAAGACCCCCCGGTATCATCCCGCTCAAGGTAGGCAAATTCAAGTCCCTGTTTGATTTTCGCACTTTTGTTGTCCAGGGTGAGGATTCGGGGTGAGGATACCACTTTTACATCGCCCTTTGTCTCAGATGCGGCGATCTGAGCATTCAAAGAGGTAAGGCTTGAACCGAACAGCCTGAAGAAATTAAAAGAACCGGCGCTGACGGCATTTGCAACCGGATTATTGAGCGCCACCGTAAAATCCGTGGTGGTGGTGGGCGGTGCATTGGTCACGCTCAGCCCAAGTCCCAGTTCCCGGGAAAAATCCTTTGATACTTCAACCACCTTTGCTTCAATCATGATCTGGGGGGTGACTTTATCCAGGCGGTAAATAATTTCCCTGGCCTGGTCAACCTTGGCCTGGGTATCCGTGATAATGATCATATTGGTCCGTTTATCAACACTGATTTTTCCCCTCTCATTTGTCAGGATCTGATCAATGTGGGGTTTGATATCCGTATCGGCATCGGAATAATTGATGGGGATATACTCTGTGACCAGGGGCTCGAAACTGACCTTCTGTTCCATGGTTTTTTTCCTGGCGGCAATGGCGTCCTGTACCAGTTTCTCTTCCTTTTTAATGGTCTCCAGGGTGGCAATCCGTATCACGTTCCCCTCTTTTTTCTGACCCAGGTCATTCATTTTCAACACCAGATCAAGCACCTGGTCCCAGGGAACCGGATTGTCCAGGGTCAGGGTGACCTTTCCCTGGACATCCTTATCAATGGCAAAATTCAGGCCACCCACGCTTCTTAAGATCCGGATGACGTTTTTGATATCGGTTTCATAAAAATCCAGCTTAATTTTCTCACCCGTATATTTTTTTTGGGGCCCGAAAATCTCTTCTTCCATTGTTTTCTTTTTGGATTCAACGGATTTGCCGGCCTCAACCACGGCTGTCCCAGTCCAATCCGCCTGATCCTCCTCTATTATGGATTGGATTTCGTCACCTGAACCAAGGGTTTTCTTTGCCTTGGAAAACACGGGCGGTACGATTCTTGAGGGTTCAAAAAATAAGGAGATTGTGTTGTTATTTTGAACCACCCGATAGGGTACCTGGTCTCGTACAATGATCTCGATTTTAGAATTTTTCTTTGGTCCCGGGACCTGAACAGGTATGAGTCTCTCCACCGCAGATTTAAAGTAACGGGTTAAAATGGGCCGCTTATGATGGTCCGGAACAATGGTATTGTAAAGGTTTAAATACAGCTTTCCCGCATCACCCTGGGTAATATCATACCTTACCGGTTGATTGGTTTTTACATGGATATCTGAGTTGCCGGTTTCCATTGTATTAAACTCAATGTTGGTCATTGTTGCGGTGGTATCGGGAATGACAACCGGTTCTTGAATTACGGTTTTTATAGATTCTTGCTGTTCATTGAGTGCGGTTTGCGAAGATACCGGTTCCAAGGTTTGTGATTCAGAGGATGCCGGTTCCAATATTTCTGAATCAGACGAATCCGTCAAACCGGTTTGAAGCGCATCCTTAGAGCTGCCGGGAGACCCTCCGGAAAGGGCAACCTTTAAATTGCTGTCGGTCTGAATCACATCATAATTCAAGTCCTCTTTTAACAAAATCTCAACCTTGACCGTGGTTTTTTCTTTGTCTGCGTATCTGACGATGAGATCGCCAATACTCCTGTTGTCCGGCAACAGGGTCTGTAAATCATCGGCAATTTTTGTTTCCAGAAGATAGACGGCAATACCGAAAGGAAATTCCTGTTTTATGGAGGTATAGACAAATTTTTGATTTCCCTGGAGCGTGACCTCAATGCCCTGTTTTTTTGGTTCGACACTGACGGCATTGAGCAGTCTGTCCGCTGGGACAACGGGTGGTGTTTCTTCTATTGCCTTTGGTTCCGGCTGCATTTCATTTTGCACGGCAGGTTGAGCAATTTCGGTTTTTTGGGCCGCACACCCGACAACGATGGATACCATCAAAAGAAAACCAAATATCCTAGCCGTATTTTTTATTCTTTTCATTACAAAAGAAGACATATTACTCCTCATTGTCACTCTTATGAAGTTTTATTTCCTGAACCCGCTCCTGGAGCTTTCCCTTATAGTCCCTAATCAACTCCTTGACTACAATGCTGCTGCTTTTAATTTCAGATACCCTTCCCTGATTTTTCCCGATATAGGTTCCTATTCCGATCTCATACCCCTTACCGCCAGCCTCTTCAACCATTGCAATCTGTTTGTCTTTCATGAGTATAATTGCCACCAGACGGATCTGGCTCAATTCAATCTTTTCAAGAGGGGTAAGGATTCTTTTTGGCCTGTCATCAACGATGGGCGCGCTTTCTTCCGGAGTCTCCTGGATTAACGGCCGGAACGGATCAATTTTCCCCTGGGAGCTATAGGTTTCAGTCACTGCTTCTTCCACAACCGTGGCTGGAACGGGATCTAAAGCAGTTCCAGAAACCGGGTCCTGAATTTTGTTCACCTGTTCAGGGGCAGTCGCTTTGGGGTCGGAGTCTTCCGGTTCGACCGGTTTTGGGGCTGGTTTAGGAGCAATTGGTTGAGATATCGTGCCGGACACCACACCGGGGTTTGATATTTTCTTTTCACCCCGTGACTGGTCATCACAGGCAAAAAGACTGAAAACAAGACCAAATGCAATCAATACCATCATTATTTTGGACATATGCATAAATTCTTTTTTCATTTATCCTTTTTCACTTATCCCTATTTTCATTTACCCTTATTTCTTTTTTCTTGTTTTCTTTTGACCGGGTTTGGGTTCCTGCTTTTCAACAAACATATAGGTAACTGCCTTACAGGTCATGGCCAGTATTTTCCCATCAGCCTTGCCCTGCACCGTCACATTATTGATATTTACAATCCTGTTGAGCCGTGTAATCTGGAAGAAAAAATCAGTAACCTGATGGTAGCGGCCCTCGACCTTTATGGAAACCGGGATTTCCTTATAAAATTCTTTATTGACTTCTTTGTCCGGTTGAAAAAGGAGAAAGTCCAGACCTGACTTGCTTCCTGCCCTGGAAATAGCAGTGAGCAGAGAGGGGATCTCTTTTTTGTCCGGGAGCGCCTCCATGGCGATATTGAATTCTTCCTGGGTTGCCGCCATCATCTTTTCGTATTTTAAAATCTCTGCCGCCTGCCGCCTGTAGCTTGATAACTTTGTCATCTGAGTGGCATAAATTTTTTCAAGCTTTTTCAATTCTTCATGTTTGGGCATAAAAATAAAATAATAGTATGCGCCGCCGATGATGGCAAAGGTGACCAGACAAATCAGCAGACGTTGAAGTTTTGTCAGCGCCCCGACCCCTTCAAAGACGATATTTAGCTTTTCTTTAATTTCGCTGAGTTTATTTTTTTCTTTGCTCATTTTTTGCCTTGTTTTGCATCCTCTTTTTCTTCATCTTTTGGAATTTCCTTGAGACAAAGCAATTCAAATGATTTTAACATGACATCATTTTTGAACGATTTCATTTTGGCCGTTTTCAGGTCAACCGCGCTGAAGAGAGGGGATTTTTCAAGTTTTTCCATAAACTCTGCAATGGTCGGGTTGTCATAGGCAATCCCCTTGATCGTAACCGTTTTGTCGTCTGAGCTAAAACTCTCAAGCCACATTCTTTCCGGAATGATCAGACCGGTCATGCCGTCAAACAGGTCAAAATGCTCTTTTCTCTGTTTATTCAGAGAGGCTACGGTTTTAAGCTTTTCTTCAAGAATGGCCAGATCTTTTTTGATTTTGGTGACCCGATCGGCTTTTTCCTTGTACTTTTCGATTTGATTGTTGACCTGTACGGTTTTTTCTTTCACCCCTGAAATCTGTTTGTTGATGGCCTGGGTATACCAGAAAAGTGCCACTGCCGAGAGAAGAATCAAGAGAAAAAAGATGGATATCTGCCGACGGATATTCTCTTTTTTCCTGGCAATCCTAAAGGGTAAAAGATTAATTCTTATCATTTATCATCTACTCTTCGTAATGCAAGCCCGATGGCGATGGGTGCCTGGGGGGCTGCCTGGGTTATCAAGGAGTCTGGAAATTTCTTTTCATTCACAATCAGGCCTTCAAATGGATTAATGATGGATACATCCGCCTCAAGCTCGGACAAGAGGGCATCCTGAAATCCCTCAACAAAAACGCCGCCGCCGCTTAATACAATCTTTTCAACCGTCTCATCATTGGCCCCGGCCTGGTAAGTGTTCACCACTTCACTGATCTCTGAACACCACAATTGTGCCGTTTTCAAACTGATTTCCCTTACCGCTTCCTGACTGACAATATCATTTTCCTCACCGTTCACGGCCTGTTCAGCCTCTTCAATACTGATATCAAACTGACTTGCGATCTCTTCTAAAATCTGATTGGTTCCAGACACGGTATCCCGCATCATCAAAGAGGCGTTTGCCTTTAAAATGTTCAGGGAGGTCTTTGAAGCCCCGACATCCACCAGCAGGGTTATTTTTTCCCGGTTCTCATAGGGAAGGGTTTCATACACATTTTGGAGTGCAAAGGTATCAACATCGATAATTCTTGGATTCAGACCGGCCAGATGAATCAGGTCGATATATTCTGCCACCAGATCCTTTTTAACCGCCACCAGAAGCACATTGAGCTGATCCGTTGAAAACTCGCTTTCACCCAGTTCCTGGTAATCAATATTAACATCCTCAACGTCATAGGGAATATATTGTTCAGCCTCAGAGTATATGGTATCCTGCAGTTCTTTTCCCGGCTTTGTGGATGTGGTGATGGTTTTGATAACAACGGAATGCCCGCCCGTGGAGATGGCCACGTTTTTTTCACGAATTTTCTGGGATTTAAAAAGGCTCCGAATTTGTTTGGCAAGCCCCTCCATGTCGATGACCCGGCCTTCCACAATCATGCCCGGCATAATTCGGGTCATCCCGAATTTGTTTAAGACGCGCCCTTTCCCGGTTACCTTGAGTTCAGCAACTTTGATGAAAGAAGAGCCGATATCCAGACCGACAAGATGATCTTTTTTTCCAAATATCATACTTTTTCACAACTTTAAGGTAAAACCAAAACTGCTCAAAAAACCATGTGAACAAAATTCTCTATATCGACAAACACCCTCAATAGTACTGTACTTTGATACGATATTGCTGTAAAGTCAAGCACTATCCTACCTTTTGGACAAAAAAATATCAGAGGGCAGGTACAATTGTCAACCTTAAAAACGATAAAATTGTGAAATAAATGTTACAAAACAAAGCTAATTCCCAGGGTACCAAACCCTTCCGGCTGGTCAAATTCTTCACATTTTCCTCCCTGGTGATCATGTTTGCGGCAACCATTTCCATCTCAGCTTTGAATGCCCACTGGGTCAGAAATATTCTCCTGGAAAAAAGTGAGGAATACGCGTCCCTCCTGGTGGAAAACCTTAACCATCAGATCATTTCCAGGTTTATGATCCCTGTATTGGTTCAGTATGGAGAGATCAGGTTGCGAAAAAAAGAACAATTCCTTTTGATGGACAAGGTGGTCCGGTCAACCCTGCACAGCTTTAATGTTGAATCGGTTACAATTTATGATGAAAAAAATATCATCTCCTATAGTTTTGATCATACCAAGATCGGAGAGGAAAACGCCGGCGGTGTTCACTATGAAAAGGCCATGAAAAAGGAGGCCACCTCCAGACTGGTTCAACAGGGTAATTTTATAGAACTGATGTTCAAAGTTCCCCAGGAGACAAAAATCATTACCTTTGCCCCCCTGAGAGCTGAAAAACAGGTCTCCCCCGCCCTGGCAGGCCCTGTGCTGGGAGTTGTTGAGATTGTCCGGGATGTCTCCGATGATTACAAACAGGTGTTTAAGCTCCAAAGACTTGTCGTGGGCTCCTGTTTCATCGTCATGGGGATACTTTTTCTGGTCCTCCGGTATGTGGTCAAGCATGGAGAAGAAATCATTGAACGAAGGGCGGAAGAAAAGCTCAAACTTGAAGAAAAACTGCGTCAGGCTGAACATTTGTCAGCCATTGGTGAAATGACGGCAGGGGTATCCCATGAAATCAGGAATCCCCTGGGAATTATCAAAAGCAGCGCCCAGTTGTTGAAAAAAAAGATGGAACGTCTGGATACCCAAACCCATATCCCCGATATTATCGTCGAAGAGTCCACCCGGCTGGATCACATCATCACCGACTTCCTGGATTTTGCCCGACCCAAAATCCCGGATCTCCATCTCTGCAGGGTTGAAGAAATCCTGGAAAAAAACATTGCCTATCTCACCCCGCAGATGGAAGAGAAGGATATCCATATGATCAGGGAAATTGGTGAGGATCTGCCGGAAATCATGGGTGACAGCGCCATGCTCTACCAGGCCTTCCTGAATATCTTGATCAACGCCTTTCAGGCATTGCACAACAACGGGAGCATCACCATACGGGCAAGACATGATGCCGGCACCATTATCATTAACTTTATGGATAGCGGAGAAGGCATCCCGGAAGGGGTTTTAAAAAAAATATGGACCCCTTTTTTCACCACCAAAGATACCGGAACCGGGCTGGGTCTGGGCATCGTTAAAAATATGATTGAAGCCCACAACGGCTCCATTTCAATCAGCAATATTGAGGCCGGTGGGGCGAACGTAGAAATTAACCTTCCGGTTTAGGAGATCTTTATCAATGGAAAACATCCTGATTGTTGATGATGAAAAAAACTATCCCATGATCATCGGAGAACTTCTCCAGGAAGAGGGATATACCTCTCTGACCGCTTCCAGTGGAATGGAAGCCCTGGATATACTGAAAACCGAGCTCATCGATCTGGTGCTCACCGATGTCAAAATGCCCGGCATGAGCGGGATCCAACTGCTTGAAAAGATAAAAGAAATCAATCCCGACATCCCGGTTATCATCATGACGGCATACGGCAGCGTGGAAAAAGCCGTGGAAGCCATGCACAAGGGCGCCTACACCTTCATCCTGAAACCCTTTGAGAACCAGGCCCTGATCGCCCACATTGCCAAAGCCATCTCGGTTTACCGGATTGTCCAGGAAAACAGCTTTCTCCGGGATGCCGTCAGTTCACGGTACAGCTTTGATAATATCATCGGCAAGAGCAAACCCATGCAGGAAATTTATGAGCTCATCAAAAAAGTGGCCCCTTCCAATGCCGGCTTTCTCATTGAAGGTGAAAGCGGAACCGGCAAAGAGCTGGTGGCAAAATCAATCCACTATAACAGCCTGAGAAAGAACCATCCCCTTGTTGCCGTGAACTGCTCGGCATTTGCCGAGACCCTTCTGGAAAGCGAATTGTTCGGTCATGAAAAAGGGGCATTCACCGGGGCCGGGACCCTGAAAAAAGGCCGGTTTGAAATGGCTGACAGGGGTACTCTTTTCCTGGATGAGATTGGTGAACTGCCCCTGTCTCTGCAGGTTAAATTATTGCGGGTTCTCCAGGAAAAAGCCATTGAACGTGTGGGGGGGACCCTGACGATTCCGGTTGACTTTCGACTGATTGCCGCCACCAACAAAAACCTGGAAAATGAAGTCAAGAAAGGTAATTTCAGAGAAGATCTCTTCTACAGGCTGAATGTGGTCAAAGCAATTATTCCTCCCCTCAGGAACCGGTCCGAGGACATCCCCCTCCTGGTCAAACATTTCATTGACAAATATACCAGAGAACCCGAGGCCGCAGGCAATACATTTGAAATTACGCCCCAAACCGTTAAAATCCTGTGTGAGTATCCCTGGAAAGGCAATGTAAGGGAGCTTGAAAATGTCCTGGAACGGTGTGTCCTTCTGTGCAGTGACCACAGGATCACCCCGGCGGACCTACCCTTGCAGATCCGGCAGAACCGGGCTTCCTTCCTGGACCTTGATGGAATTCCGGAAGATGTGGGACTTGCTGAAACCCTGGCAGCCGTTGAGAAACGGATGATACAGCGGGCCATGAAACTTTCCGGAAATGTGCAGACAAAAGCGGCTGAAATTTTAGGGATCGGAAAAAGCGGCTTAAACCAGAAATTAAAAAAGTTTAACCTTGATAAATGATCGGGATAAATAATTTACAGGCCCGAATAATTTATAAGGACACTTCTTCAGGGTTTAAAATTTTGAACCCGGTCTGAATCCGAAATTTTTTACTATATTTTCATACAGTTAGAAATAAAACCAGACGAATCCCAGGCAAATCATTGCTCCTGAAAGTTCAAGATTATAAACTCTTTTGCCCGCTGGCATCCACGGGGACAGGATAACACAAAATGATTTTATCTTCCGAGGAACAAAAAATCCCATCATCTCAAGGGATTAAAAAATACATTAAAAAATGTTAAAGATTTATTTTACAATGGCGGGGAAATTGCAAAACTCAATAGATACTAACCTGAGAGTTAGTTTTTTCATTTTTTTCCCTTTTCTTAAAAAGGCTGCCCCGGCAAATCGCCCGGCAGCCTTTTTAAGTTGATACCCTTACATTTCATCAATTTTACTTTTGGCAATGGGCAAATACATCGAGTTTTCATGTTCAGTGACGATTCGTTCATACATTTTTTTGCCCAGGTCCGGCTCATTTTGAGCTTCATAGAGCATGGCCAGGGCATATCCTGCTTCATCCCTGAGCAGATTTGTCTTGCCCTCCTCTATCTGGAGAAAATATTTTTTTGCCTCGTCAAACTCTTGCCTGGCAAGGCATACATGCCCCAGTGATGCCCGAATAAAATTTACCATCAATGCATCTTTTTTAAATACCTCAAGGCTTTCTTTATAAAGCGCATAACTCTGGTCAAATTTTGCAGCATCATAACAAATTTTGGCAAATTTGAGCCTGGCCTGCTTCCCGGCAATGGTGTTGGCATACTCGGTAAAAACAGTCTCAAAATCACCCTGGGTCTCAAGATATCCCTTGTCGGGATCATTGGCCTTTGCATACGTGTTTAATGCCTGGCTCACAAGGCCGGCGGCCTTGTTTTCAGCCGTTTTAAAGCTGTACATGATTCCTGAAAAAACCGCTGCCACCAAAACAATTGCCCCGGCAATAAGGATCAACTGCCGCTTGTACGCTTTTAACAAGGCCGCTGCCTTTAAAAGATTTTCCTGAAAAGGATCCAGTTTTTCCAGCTCCTTTTTCCGTTCACTCGATACTTTATGATCTGCCATTCTTTGTATCCACCTTAAAAATTAATTAACAATTAACGTTTAGTCCATTACCATACCAGTGTTTTGTAAATCCATCCCACATCGCCGTCCGCATGTTCAATCTTAATCCAGTTTCCTTTTCGGTCAAGGACCTTGAAGGGAACCCCTTTTTCCACCGTATACAGGATCGCACTGCCAGTCTCCGGCTTGGAGCGGACATTGCACTTGTCTTTGATGGTGATCACACTGGTTATATTGCCCAGGAGAGATTTATGAAGCCAGGCCGCATCATTTTCAAAGTCTTTTATTTTATACCAGTTCCCCTTTTTTTCAATAATGATAACCGGATGGTATTGCTCGACCTGCCAGAGTATATCATAGTTGGTTCCGGGCCCGGATCTCATATTGGAAATGCCGGATGTTGTAGAAAGCCTTTCTCCGGCGCGGAGCAGACCCGGCATAATCAATAAAACCGCCAGAACGACGGAAATTATTTTAATGCGCGTGTAAGGTTTTAAATGCCTCATAAAAAGCCTCCGTTTTATGCTTTCAACCCAGTCCCAGTACTCTGCCCGTCTGATATACCAGAAATGACAGGCCCCATGCAACCAGGGTTGTATATATCAAATTAAAGCCGGCCCACTTTGCCGAGGTTTCTTTATAAATAACGGAAACCGTTGCAAAGCAGGGCACATACAAGAGGACAAAGACCATCATGGAAAGGGCCGAAAGAGCGGTCATCCCGGAATTTTTGAGCGCCTGTTCCAATGCCTGCCCCCCGTCATTGCCAACACCATATAACACACCCATGGTAGAGACAACAACCTCTTTGGCAACAAATCCCGTCACCAGAGCAACCCCTGCCTGCCATCCGATTCCAATGGGTTTGAATACCGGCTCCAACAGGTGTCCGATTTGGCCGATATAGGACTTTGATACCCGTTCCTGCTCTTTCAGGTTGGCCATATTTCTTGATTTTAAGGCCAGCTCAGCCTGTAATGCTGCAGCCTCCCGGTCATCGGCCTGGGATATCATCCGGGAATAATCGCTGGTTATTGCGGCCGCCTTCGCATCAAAATCCACGGAATAAGTGATGGTCTTAGGAAAACTTGACAGGCCCCAAATCAGTATGGACCCCACAAGGATCACCCCGCTCATCTTTTTGAGAAACATTTTACTTCTGTCCCACATATGGATCACCAGACTTTTGAGCATGGGCATCCGGTATGGGGGTAACTCCATTATAAACGGGGCGTCTTCACTTTTAAACAAAATTGCCCTCAAGAGTCTGCCGGACAGAATGGCAACGAGAATACCGGTAAAATACAGTCCAAAAATAACGGTTCCCGCCCGTTCCGCAAAGAAGCTCCCGGCCAGGACAATATACACCGGGAGTCTTGCCGAACAGGACATAAAAGGTGTCATCAGAATGGTCAAAATTCGGTCTTTATCGCTCTCCAGGGTCCGGGTGGCCATGATGGCCGGTACATTGCAACCAAATCCCATGAGCATGGGAATAAAGGATTTGCCATGAAGCCCGGAGGTATGCATCACCCTGTCCATTAAAAATGCGGCCCGGGCCATGTACCCGGTATCCTCGAACAGGGCAATACAAAAAAAGAGGATCAGGATATTGGGAAGAAAGATCACCACACTGCCGATGCCTGCGATCACACCGTTGATCAGAAGATCTTTGAACATGGAGGGGGCCATGATCCTGTCAAGGCTGTTGGACAGCAATCCAACACCGGCTTCCAGCCATTCCATGGGATAGGCACCCAGGGAAAAAGTCAGTTGAAACATGGCCCAGATAAAAAAAATAAATACGGGAAGGCCAAAGAATCGATCCGTGAGTACCAGGTCGATATTCCGTGACATATCAATCCGCTTGCCGGCAATATGGGTCACCGTCTCTTTGACAATCCCTGCAATCACCCCGTAGCGGTCATCGGTGAGAACGATCTCAAAATCATCCTCAAACAGATCATCAATTCTTTTACGGCAGGTATCGGCGGTCTGGAAAATCTTTGTTGCCGCCTCTTGATCCATGGCTGAAAATTTCTGCTTGACGATCTTGTCATCTTCAAGGATCTTGACGGCATTCCACCTCAGATCACCGCCTGCATCGAGATTGCTGTCAAGGATCCGGGTTTCAACCGTTGAAATACACCCTTCAATCTCCTTGCCGTATCGAATGTCCCGGCTCTTCTTGCCCCGGTCAAATTGATGAATCTCTTCAATGGCCGCGTCAACCAGATGATCAATACCCTTATTTTTATTTCCAACGGTAAACACCACGGGCAGGCCCAGCAACTGGGACAATTTTTTTTCGTCAATCTTGATCCCCTTGGCCTTTGCCACATCTGCCATGTTCAGCACAAACAGCGCCGGCCGTCCGATTTCAAGAATTTGAACGGCCAGAAAAAGGCTTCTTTCAAGGTTGGAGGCATCAATGATGTTGACCACAATATCCGGGTTTTCATTTAAAATAAAATCCCGGGCCGTGATTTCCTCAATGGAGAACGGAGTAAGGCTATAGGTTCCCGGCAGGTCCACGATCTTTAAATCATAGTCCTTGTGGAGCAGCCGTCCCTCTTTTTTCTCAACCGTTACCCCGGGCCAGTTTCCCACTTTCTGTCTGGCACCGGTCAGGTTGTTGAATATGGTTGTCTTGCCGCAGTTGGGATTTCCCGCCAGGGCAATGGTGAGTTGTTTGTTCATATTATCTTTTTTTAAACTTTACATTTTCCACAAGTATGTTTGCCGCTTCCCCCACCCGGAGAGAGATATGATACCCCTTGATCACAAGCTCAATGGGGTCTTTCAGGGGGGCATACTTTTCAACATAAACACTTGAGCCCCGGTTGATCCCCATTTCAAGCAGCCTTCGCCTCAGGACACTTTCTCCGGAAACTTTTTGGATAATCCCTTCCTGGCCGGTTTTCATCTGGCTGAGTGCCATGGGAGGCGACACAATGTCCGCTTGTTCCCCACCCTTTTCAGGCCGGGGTGTCTTTGCCGGGCCAAAGGGTTGAACCTTTATTTTTTCAGCCATGCCCTTGCCGATGACCAGCCGGGTCTCTCCGGTTGCAATCACCACCTGGCCGCCAAATCCACTGGACACAACCTCAATGAGATCCCCAATTTTAAGCCCCATGGAAGAGATCCGAAGCTGCATGTTTTTTCCGGCTTCAAACCCTTTTATGATCAGTTTTTCACCCGGTTTTGCCTTGTGGAGCATGACCAGGACATCCCTGTTTTCCAGGCAATTGGAACAGATACCATAAATGTCCATTTTATGCTGAAGCATATGGAACCCATAGGCATCTGCCAGTTTAAGCTGTTGAGTTTCTATGGCCTCGTCCCTGAACTCCAGAATGGTCCCGCACTTTGTGCAGATCATGTGATCGTGATGCAGCCCGAGATGCCGGTGCTCATACTGGGTTTCCCTGACATCAAATTCTATTTTACTGGCAAATCCAAACCGGCACAGGAGCTCCATGCTGTTCAAGACAAACCCTTCATCAAGCGTTATACCATCGGCTTTAATCCGGGCCATGATCTCCTGGATGGTGACATGATGTTCAAGTTTTAAAAAGGCTTCCAGAACCTGGAACCTTAAATCAAACCGGTCTACACCCTGTTGCCGGAATAATCTGATAAACTGCTTTTTCTCGTTTTCATGGGTAGTGCTCATTGCGTTTTTTCCTTAAAAAATAACGTTCTAAGATATTATAGCCCTTCGCTTATGTCAAGCGTATGAAAACACAAACAAGTCATTGACAACCCCCTGTGCATCCGGGTATTTAATCCTATTTTAAACAATCCTTTTAACCAAAACAAACGACGGAACTCCCATGCTTTCCCAGTTTCTTTTAAAACGTTTGATCATACAGAACCGTTTTATTGACAACCGGCTTGTCCTGGCCCCCATGGCCGGCCTTGGCCATGTGGCCCTGCGCCGACTCATCTCTGAATTCGGCGGATTCGGCCTGCTGTTTACCGGGATGTGCAGTGCACGGGCAGTCCCCCATGAAAACCGCCACACCTCCCTGGTGTTCAAATGGCAAGATGAAGAACTGGGGCATCTGGTCTGCCAGATATTTGGCTCCGACCCGGATGATATGGCCAGGGCTGCCGTGCGCATCGAAAAAGAAGGTTTCTTCGGGGTGGATCTTAATTTCGGATGTTCCGTCGCCGCCATCTGTAAACGGGGAAGCGGTGCCGCACTCTTGAAAAACCCGGATCTGTCATCCAAAATTGTAAAATCGGTGAGAGCGTCCGTGTCCATACCCGTATTCGTAAAATTCAGGACCGGGTGGGAAAACAGGCCCGGGCTTGCCGTGGACATGGCAAAGAGATTTGAGGATGCCGGGGCCGATGCTCTCACCTTTCACCCACGGGTGGCTCCTGACAGGAGAAGCCGCCCGCCCCAATGGGATGTCATACGACTGGTGAGCCAGGCCGTATCCATTCCCGTGTTCGGAAATGGAAATCTTTTTGAGGCAAAAGACGGTCTTAAAATGATCGAACAAACCACCTGCCAGGGACTGTCCGTAGGCAGGATGGCCGTGGCCCGGCCCTGGTTATTTGCCCAGTGGACAAAGGGATTTTCTCCGGGAGACGACATTTTTTTTACCACTGCCGTTCGGATGACCCGAATTCTCCAGGACCATTATGAAGATGCCTTTGCAGTCAAACTTTTTAAAAAATTTTCTCCCTATTTTTGCGCCAATTTCAAATTCGGCCACCAGATTTTAAAAAAGCTGATCCGGGCCGAGACCATGGATGATATCCGGAGCAACCTTGATTCAATCTTTGAATCACGGCCGGAAACCCTTCCGAGACCAAACCTTAATTTGTTCTTATAATGTTCGATATTATAGGTGATTATTCATTATAATTATAATTTATTGATATATTATTCTTGACATACCCTATTTTATGGATAATAATTCTGGCTCAATTTATACTTGCTTAACTTTATCCGCACCGATTTGATCTGGGAGGAAATTATGAAATTTGAAAATCATCTGTTGAAGAAAATTGCAGAAAAATACGGGACCCCTACCTATGTCTACCACCTGGACATCATCAGGGAGCGATATGCATATCTCAAGGAGGCCTTATCATGGCCAGGCTTAACCATCTGCTATGCCATGAAGGCCAATTATAATATTGATATACTGAAAACCATGGAAGCCCTGGGATCTTTCATTGATGCGGTGAGCCCTGGAGATGTTCTCCTGGCCCTGGAGTGCGGATTTGATTCCTCAAGGATTATCTATACGGCCAACAACATGAAAGATGCCGAGGTTGACAAGATCATGGGAATGGGAGTGCTCATGAATATCGACTCTCTCTCCCGGTTGGAAAAATATGGGAAAAAGTACCCGGGAACCCGGGTCTGCCTGAGGTTCAACCCGGACGTGGTGGATGGGGAACATGACAAGATCAAAACCGGCGGAGACCTGACAAAGTTTGGAATTCTTCTGGAAGATGCCGGCAGGGCCATTAACATTACCCAGGCCCACAACCTCAAAGTGGTCGGGCTTCATGAGCACACCGGGTCCGGACTCATCAAAAGTGATTCCATCTTAAATGCCATGAGAAACATTTTCTCCATTGCAGTGCCTTCAAATTTCCCGGACCTGGAATTTTTAAATTTTGGCGGCGGATTCAAAGTCCCCTACGGGCCGGAAGAACAGGCAATTGATTATCGAGAAATGGGCCGGGATATTGTGTGTGCATTCTCAGATTTCTGTGACGGGTATGGAAAACAACTGGGGCTTTACTTTGAACCGGGAAAATTTCTCACGGCCCAGGCCGGTCGCCTCCTGGTTGAAGTCAATACCATTAAACACAATCGACACCGGACCATCTGCGGAACCGACTCGGGATTTCCCCAGATGATCCGTCCCATGTTCTATGATGCCTATCATC
Source organism: uncultured Desulfobacula sp. (assembly GCA_963674905.2). Taxonomy (GTDB): domain Bacteria; phylum Desulfobacterota; class Desulfobacteria; order Desulfobacterales; family Desulfobacteraceae; genus Desulfobacula. The sequence continues at coordinate 932,644 of CAXXXR010000002.1, forward strand.
GCATAGACAACATCAGTAACCCGGAGGGAGAAAAGCTGCCCGTTGACGTTTGCGGGAACATCTGCGAAACAGGAGATTTGTTTGGAAGGGACCGGCTGGTCCCTGGAATCAGAGAGGGAGATCTTCTGTCCATCAACGATACCGGCGCCTATGGATATGCCATGGGTGGGGTTTACAACCTGCGCCCCATGCCGGCAGAGGTGGTGGTGGAAAAAAACCGGGTCCGGTTGTCCCGTAAACGCCTGAGCCCTGAACAGCTCATTGCCCTGATCCTCAAGGAGAGCAGCGACATTAAAGCACCTTCACCGGTGTTTGGGGACCCTGGAGCCTGAAAAAAGAGATGAATTTTTCCGGTTTTAAATGCCTTGACTGCGGGGCCTGCTGCAGGCAGGAGGGATATGTCCGGCTAAAAAAAAACGAACCCGACATCATCGCTGCATTCCTGGGCATGGGTGTGTTGCAATTCATTGACACCTGTACCGTCCTCACAAAAGACAGGCAGGCCCTTTCATTAAAGGAAAAAGAGAATAATGAGTGCCTGTTCCTGACCCTGGAAGGATGCCGGATCAATGCCGTAAAACCTTTACAATGCCGTGAATTCCCGTTTAAATGGAAATTCAAAAATTTTACGACCATCTGTGCCTGGGCTCAAAAAAACAATCCGAAAAATAATCAAGTAAATACCCCTTGATTACAAGCCCAGTATGTCCAGACCCTCTTCAAGCTCAAAATAAGGTTTGAGATCATACTTATATCCGGGCACCCCGAAATAGATGGCCAGACTCTCGCCAATGGCCTTGAGGCCCTCGGCAAGCCGTTCATTTTCCAGCTCATAAAAGGTGATGGAATTCATGCCCCCGGTTTTACTGGCACAGACATAGGGTCCTTTTTTATTCAAAAACCCGGGCAGTACCGGGGCCTTAAGGTAGCGCTTTGCAATTTCCCTTGTACTCTCCGGTGGATACGTAACATTTGAAATAATAACCATGTGTTCCTCCTCTTTTCTATGCAATCGTTGTGATGCCTGATCCGTTGAAAGTATGGTCATATAAGTCCGGGGCTGTCAAATCTTTTCAGGAACACGGGACAGGTTCACAATGTTTGACCTGTATCCATATCAATATTTTGGATACAAACGAGCCTTTGTATCGGATATTGCGATTTGACTTGAGACAACAGTCTTCTTAAAATTGTGGCCCACGAATAACAGCAAAGGAAATTTACTGGATTATGACAAAGACAATTGACTGCACCAAACTTCAATGCCCCGGGCCCGTACTGAAGACAAAAGAGTATCTTGAAACCGAAGCTGTCACACAAGTTGATATCATTGTGGACAATGATGCGGCAGTGGAAAACGTGAGCCGGTTTTTAAACTTTCAGGAATTTGAAGTTTCCGTGGATGGTGACGGCACCCGATCAACCATATCTGCAACAAGAGATCCTGAACGGGCAAAAATACTAAAAACCGCTCCCAATCAAGCCCGAACAAAAAAACAATCAGACCACCAAAAAATTCTGGTTGTCCTTTCCTCGCAACAGATCGGGAAAGGGGATGATGACCTGGGTCAAAAACTCATGATCAATTTTATTAAAACCCTCAAAGAGATGGGCAATGATCTCTGGCGCCTGGTCCTGCTGAACCATGGGGTGAATTTTTCCACCCAGGACTCCGGGATTCTGGAAGAACTTAAGGAACTGAAAGCGGCAGGGGTGAGCATCCTCGTCTGCGGTGCATGCCTGACCCACCTAGGATTAATGGAGGCCAAAGTCATCGGTGAGACAACCAATATGCTGGATGTTGTCACCTCCATGCAGTTGGCCGACAAAGTCATCCAGCTCTAATCATTTTATATTCAATATTCCGGGCCGGTTTCAATTTCACCTGGTGGTTCGGACACCAAATGATAGGCAGGGGCATTATCTATTGTTGACGAAAAAATCATCTATCAATCCCTGCTGCTTTAATTTCAGACCGTAAGCTGCAGCGCTTTTTTTATCCGCAAACTGAGACACCCTGACCACAAACCATGTTTTCCCGCCGCCTTCCGTTCGTTTAACATCCGCCTCGATCTGTCGTTTCCTTAAACTATCCACATACCTGTCTGCATGGATCTGCTTGAGATAGGCTGCCACCTGAATGGTGAAGGGCATGCGCACCTTATCTTGAACGATGATCGCTTCCTTTTCCGGGGTTTTGGATTGAAGCATGTGGGACAGAGTGTTGACCATGAACCACAGAAAACAGACTGAAATAATACCGAAAAACCCCATTTTTAAAACCAGGCCCGTTCGTTCATTCATTCTGATCCAGGCAACCAGCCTGCCGGCAGAAAGAATGAACAACAACACGCCGGATCCAAACCCTGAGCTCAGGCGTTTAAGACCCAATATCACCATTTGTGCAAGGGCCCGGATGATTTTGTAAATCTTAATTTTTCTCCCGGGTTTTTTCTCAAAATTTTTATCCGGCTTTTTATTGAAGGGTTCACCTGGATCTTGTGCATATTCCCGGAGGGTCTCCATTGAAGAGAGTTCATGTTGAAGACTAGTTTCAGGTGTGTTGATCAGACCCTTCATCTGTTTTAAGTCAATTGTTTCACCGCCCGGACCTGGGACCGTTGTGGCTGCGGCCACATGCTGATACAGTCTCTTTGCAATATAATCCTTTCTTTCCAGTTTGAGGCAGATATCCGCCATCAAGCCTGAAAATCGCGGGTCGGCAGTATGCCGTTCAACCAGAACGGATAAAACCTCCTGTTCGGATGGTGTCACATGGACGGCCTGTTTCAGTCGTGCAAGCCATAAGAGGGCAATATCTTCATCATCCGGATTGATTCGCAGGTAAAACAGTGTTGCCGGGTTGAAATTTGAATTGCCTGTGGCCGTGCTCATATTAAATTTGGCAATGGAAAAGGCGAGGGTATGAGTGATCTTTTTTGCTAAAAAAGGCCAGACGAGAAAGCTGTCATAAATCCTGAGGGCCCTGGTATAATTTTTCCCGGCCCTGTTCAGAATCCCGGAACGTTCCCATGCCTCGGCTTCTTTGATCAAAGCCATGAGAGATTTTCGGGCCGCCCAATCCATTAAAAACCCGAATGCCGCAGCAATCCCCGTGACAATGGCAAGGCCAGTGGTGATGGGATTGATTCCGGAAAACACGCTGGCAAGTCCGGGCAAAACATAAAAGGTCAGTGGAACGGAAACAAGACTTGTCATCCACAGGAGCACCCCCATATGCCGCAACACCCGGATCATTGTTCCCGGCTCCCGCACGGGCGTTGTTCCGGTTTTAACGGGACAGTCAAAACCTCAACTGCCGGACTGCCCTCAACAGGATTGCATCCGGTGGCAGTATCCACGGTTTCAAACCGGAGACCGTCCGGAATCGGGAAATCTCTTTCAGGGTCCGACATCAATGCCTGGGTCATAAAATCCGCCCAGATCGGTGCGGCTGCCCGACCGCCGGTGATCCCCACCCCATTGGCATCGATGAGCCTGCTTTCCCTGTCAAAACCGGTCCAGACAGCCGTGCAGAGGGTGGGTGTAAATCCGGTAAACCAGGCATCATTGTAATGGTCCGTGGTGCCGGTTTTCCCGGCCGCGGGCCTGCGGAACCCTGCCTGGCGGATGGATTGGCCCGAACCCGTGTCAACCACGGATTTCATCATATCCATCACCTGATAGCTAGTGACCGGGTCCAGCACCCGTCTGTCCTGAACAATGTGCTCAAAAATAATACGGCCGAATGGTTCTTCAATCCGCCGGAAAAAAAACGGTTTATGCATCACGCCGAGAGTGGCAAAAACCGAATAGGCCGATGCCATTTCAAAGGGGGTGACGGTTCCAGTGCCCAGGGCCGTGGAATACACCTCGGGCAGGGGACTTTCGATGCCGCATGCCCGGGCAATTTCATTCACTGCCCCGGGACCTGTTCTTTCCACGATCTGGGCCGCAATGGTATTAACGGAGTGGATCAATGCCTTTTTTAAAATCATATCCCCCAAAAATGTGCGGGTAAAATTTTGGGGTTCCCAGTCTGCTGCCCCCTTAATGGGTATGATCACCGGTCTGTCCGTCATCACACTTGCCGGATGAAACCCCAGATTTTTAAATGCCGCATAGTACAGGAAAGGCTTAAAACCACTTCCCGGCTGGCGCCTGGAGTTCATGGCCCGGTTGAATTCACTGGTATAATAATCTTTGCCGCCCACCATGGCTCGTAAGGCCCCGGTCCCTGTATCAATGGCCACTAGAGCCCCCTGGGGATGGTCAACCGCCTGGGGGTCAATGCCCATCATTGCATCCAGCCGGTCAAGGCCTTTTTGAACAGATTCCCGGGCCTGGGCCTGGAGCCGGGGTTCAATGGTGGCATACACCTTGATGCCCCCATGAAACACAACATCTTCCCCATAGGTTTGAACCAGCTCGTTTATCAGGGCATCCAGGAAATAACTGCCCGTCCTTGAATCGGATTGTTCCCGATGCAGCTCCGGTCTTGTGAGCATGGCCTGGCGGGATTCAAGATCGGAAACAAACCCCACCCGGGCCATGCGTTTCAAGACAATATCCCTGCGTTTCAATGCCCTGCCGTAATGGTTGTAAGGGTTATAATTGGTGGGCGATTTGGGAAGCCCGGCAAGCAGGGCAGCCTCGGACAGGGTCAGATCCAGGGCGGATTTCCCGAAAAATACATTGGCAGCCTTTTCTACGCCCTGGGCCCCGGCACCAAAGTGAATCTGGTTGATATAGGCATGGAGGATTTCCTCTTTGGTATTGGACGATTCAATCTGCAAGGCTACCAGCAGTTCTTTAAATTTACGCTGATATGTTTTCTCAAAACTAAAAAAAAGGTTCTTTGCCAGTTGCTGGGTAATGGTGGAGGCTCCCTGGACCTGTCCCTTTTGGGTAAGGGTAATATATAGCCCTTTAAGGGTCCTCAGTTTATTGATCCCGTGGTGCTCAAAGAAGAGATGGTCTTCCGTGGCAAGAATAGCGTGGATAAAGTGCTGTGACACCCGGTCCAGGGAAACGGGCTTTCGCTCCCCAAGGGTGAGCAGCACCTGTCCGTTGGACCCATAGATCCGGGTCTGGGGGGTTTCAATGATCCGGCTTAAGGGTGCCGGCAGTTTGGGAAGATCCCGGGCCGTATAGAATACCAGGAACATCCCGGTAAGGCAGCCAAGAGATACCAGGATCAGGACCGGAAACCAGAAGAACCGGAGTACCCGGAGGCCAATAAAAAAAAACCTCAATTCTGCGCCCCCTTCATGTTCAGACTCAATTGCCACACGGCCCATTCCCTTGCCTTTATAAAAACGACTTCATGCCCTCCCGGGGCCTCGAACTCAAACCCAAGCCGGATATAGCCATTTTGGGCCTCATTCCAGATACCCACATGGGTGATCTTTCCCTCCTGTTTCAACAGGACCTGGGGATCCACCATCAGGTCGGGCACAATATCCGGGGGCAGCGTAAACAATGCCTCAAAAAATTGATCCACCGGATATATGCGGCCCTGGAACCCGTCCATAGTGTCCAGTCTCCCCGGGACCGGTTGTTCACCGGTCTCAATCTCAACCAGATCTTGTTCTTTTAAATCGATCCGTTGGATCACCCGGTTGTCTGAATCAATAAAATAAATCCTGATGCCGCCGGCAATCCCTTCACAGAATATCCGGTCAAGGGAACCACCGTTCAAGAGCCGGATCAATTGAGCCGGATCAATTATTTTAAATGCCATGGATCGTTCCAGGCCCAGATACAGGGCTTTAAACTGCTGTTGTTCAAGGGTCACCCACTCTCCCGGCAGGATGCTTGCGGCAAGGCTGGAAAAAGAAGATGCCTGGAGCACATGCTCCCGGGACTCCTCTTTTTTGCTGATAATTTGATTCAGGGAGGCATGGGCACTGGAACTTTGTTTTCCCGCTTCCCATATGGCGCCGGTTTCAGGGCGGGATTCATTGGTGGAAGCAAGATAATTGCCCACACTAGTTTCAAACCAGTCAAACCTGAATTCGGAAAAGACAAAACTTGCCGTTAACAAAAGAAACGCCAGGTTCAGTGCAGAAAAAGCCCGTTTCAGGCTTTCGGAAAAACTGACGGGTTCATACCACGCTTTGAGTGTAAGATGGGAGATCATAGATGGCTGAATCATAAAAGGTTTATGGTTTTGCTCAGGCTCTTCCCATCTGTTTCAAAGATGCGGTGTAGACCGTATAAACGTTTTTATGATCCGTTAAGGCCCTGGATAAAAATCCCTGCAAATGCCTTAAATCGTCCATGTGGATGATGGCGTTAACGCTGGTGTGCAGGGCTGCCATGTGATCTCCGGTATTGAATCTGCTGCTGATCCAGACAAGACAGATCCTGCGTCTCAGGGACATGTCCATGGCATTCATCCGGTCAATAATACCGGATATCCCGGAATTCCGGTCAAATGCGTCGTCAACAATCACCAGGTGATAGATGTGGTATTCCATTTTATTCAATGCAGCCCGGGTATCATTGACCGCCTCTGTTTGAAAGCCCATCTGTCCGATAACGTCAACCGCTTTTTTTTGGTGTGCCTCACTCCCAACGCACACAAGGGCATCTGCACGGTCTTCGGCAGCAAGCTGAAAAGAGGGTGCCGACGGTTCTTTGGCCGACTTTTGCTGATTTGCCGCCTGGACATGGATTTTCTCTCCGCACTTGGGACATTTGAATGCCGCATCCTTGTCCCTGGGGAGTTTGTGATCCGGAATATTGAGTTTTGTCTTGCAATGCAGGCATGTCACATTCATGGTTTACTTTTTCCCTTTATATCCGTGATCAATTTCCAGTGAATCTATCTTGGTGGTGGTCTCGCCCCGGGAACTTTTGATCGAATCAAGACCCCTGCCCACGATATCCTTCCGGGACGCATATGACGAGGCAGTATCCTCACTGATCAGCCCCTCCTCGTAAAGACCAATGATATACTCATCAAAGGAGACCATGTCCTGGGCCTTGCCTGCCGTAATGATATCGTTGAATGTCTTGCCCTCGGATTCTCCATTCAGGATGGAATCTTTTACCCTCAGATTGGAACCCATGATTTCAAAGGCCGCCACCCTGCCGCCGCCGGTTTTCGGCAACAGCCTCTGGGAGACCACCCACCGGATCGTATCTGCCAGGCGAATCCTGATCTGCTTTTCCTCTTCAGTGGAAAACATGCCCAGAACACGGTTGATGGTCTGACCGGCATCCACGGTGTGCAGGGTTGACAGGACAAGATGACCTGTTTCCGCAGCGGAAAGACCGATTTCCACAGTTTCCCTGTCCCTCATCTCCCCCACCAGAATCACCTTGGGTGCCTGGCGAAGGGCCGCTCTCAGCCCGTTGGCAAAGGTATCGAAATCCGCGCCCAGCTCCCTCTGGTTAAATGTGGCCTTTTTCTGGGAATGCTGATATTCAATGGGATCTTCAAGGGTGATCACGTGAACGGATTTCTGTTCATTGATCTTATCCAGCAAAGCGGCCAGGGAGGTTGATTTCCCTGAGCCCGTTGCACCGGTGACGAACACAATACCGTTTCTCTCTTCCGCCATGGTGTGAAAGGCCATGGGCAGATTCAGCTCTTCAATGGTGGGGATGGTTGTTTCCAGCTTTCTTAAGACAATGGAATACTTGCCGGATCTGGAGAATATGTTCACCCTGAAACGGGCCTTGTTGCCCAGTTGATAGGAAAGATCGCAGGACCCTTCACGAATGAGGGTTTCGGTTAATTTGTGGCTGTTGTTGATCAAATTTAATGCAAAAATTTCCGTCTGAAATGGGGTGAGCAGTTTAAAATCCGGTACAATGCCCACCGGGACCAGTTCACCGGAGCTTTCGACCTGGAGGGGTTTACCCGGGGTGAAGTTCAGATCCGACACATTGTCGTGGGAATCCAGCATCTTGGAAAGAATATGGTCGATCTGTTGTTTTTTCATGCCGATTTCCTCTCTGGTTGACGGTTAAAACGGCTCAGGCTTCCGTGAAATCAGCCGGCTCGGTCTTCAGGTACGGCCTGAAAAGGGATTTGTTGTTTGCCTTGCCATAGGCTTCGTTCGGGCTGATCCATCCCTTCTGGTACAATTGCATGATGGCATCATCCAGCAATTGCATCCCATACTGCTTTCCCGTCTGGATCATGGAGGCGATCTGGTGGGTTTTGGCTTCCCGGATCAGATTCCGCACGGCCGGAGTGGCCACCAGAATCTCCAGGGCAGCACACCGGCCCTTTTTATCCACCCGTTTGAATAGGGTCTGGGCAACAACGGCCCGCAGACCGTCGGACAATGTGGACCGTATCTGGGCCTGCTCAGTGGAAGGAAAAACCTCAATAATCCTGTCTACAGTCTTGGCCGCACTGGAGGTATGCAGGGTGCCGAACACCAGGTGACCGGTGGAAGCGGCTTCTATGGCCAGGGAAATCGTTTCAAGATCCCTTAACTCTCCCACGAGAATGATGTCCGGGTCTTCACGCAGGGCCCCCCGCAGGGCCGCTGAAAATGTCTGGGTATGCAGTCCCACCTCCCGGTGGTTCACAATACATCCCTGACTTCTGTGCACAAACTCGATGGGGTCTTCCACGGTAATGATATGGTCTTTTCTGTTTCGATTGGCCTGGTCAATGATGGCGGCCAGGGTGGTTGATTTACCCGACCCGGTGGGTCCGGTGACCAGCACCAGACCCCGGGGAAGATCTGCCAGTTTTGAAATCACCGGTGGAAGCCCCAGTTGTTCCGCCGTCAGTATTTCCGAGGGAATTTCACGAAAAACGGCTGAGATACCGCTCTTCTGCATAAAATAATTTGCCCTGTACCGGGCCAGTCCGGGAATTTCATACCCGAAATCCACATCCCCGGTCTCTTCAAAGGTCTTGATTTTTTCCTGGGAGGTGATTTCATACAAGAGCCCCCGGAGTTTGTCCGAGGTCAAGATTGCATATTTAATCCGTTCAATGTCACCATGGAGCCTGATGGCGGGCTGCTGACCCGAGGCCAGGTGGAGGTCGGAAGCTCCCTGCTCGTGCATAAGTTTAAAAAACGCATCAATTTCAGCCATTATTCATACCTTTTGTCTGGAGGATCTTCTTGTTCCCGGCGCCGAATCTCCCTCCTGATGCCGGGTCTGGTCCCCGATGTCGTGGCAGGGAACAAAATCACCCCAAAAATTATGCCTGCCGAATAAACTTTAAAGTCGAATCGGTTTCGTCGGCAGCCTTATTTTCCTGTTTTGTCATCTCAAGCATTTTTGAGTGGGATTCAAGTACGGCACTGATCTGCATCTCCAGTTGAATCCGCTGACGTTTCAGCTCGATGATATCGCTGTGCAACTGGGATAGCCTCTTGTGGGCCCGGTTCAACATTTTTTCCGCTTCAACTTCAGCATTGGCAATGATGAGCTGGGACGATTTCTTTGCATTTTCCTTCATCTGGTCCAGGACTTTCTGGGATTGAATCATGGCGTTTTTCATAGAATTTTCTCGCTTTCTATAGCCTTGATTCTCCAGGTTCATCCGGTGATTTTCTTCGTGAAGACGCTGAATGGTATGATTCAGATTATCCAGTTCTTTGCCCACATCTTCAAGGAAATAATCCACTTCCTGAACATCAAACCCTCTGAACCGTGTAGTAAACTCTTTTTGTTTAACAACCAAAGGTGTTATACCCATAAGAAACCCTCACTTTATGATTATGCAATGGTGCGTGCCAGCCCGTGAAGGCTGTTCACAACAAATGTCTGGAGGAAAATAATCACCAGAATCACGATAACGGGGGATATATCAAGACCTCCAAAGGTCACGGGGAGTCTTTTTCTAATCTGATAAAAAACCGGTTCAGTGGCGGTATTGATAAACCTTACAATGGGGTTGTAGGGATCAGGGCTTACCCAGGACAAAACAGCACCGGCAACAACAATCCACATGTAAAAGGTTAGAGCATAATCCAGCACAACGGCAATGGCTTCGAAAAAGTTTGCTAATATCAACATTTACACACCTTTTTTTCAATAAATTTATAACTTTCACCTGTCTGATTAACTATGGTTAATGCAAAAAGTCAAGTTTTTTTGACTATTTAGCCTGATTAATATATATCGGCCCGGAATGCGGAAAGCATACAAAAAGTTCAATAATGGTTTAACCATTATAATTTTATCTCTGTAGTGGGTTGTTTCTATACTTGGTGTATAAAATATGATATAGAATGGAAAAAAACAAAAGAAACTGCAGGGCCGGGGAGCCTGGGCAAGTATACAAACAACTATCATAAGGAGTTCCATAAAATGGGTCAAATTCACATGAAAGAGATAAAGTCCATGTCCTATGAACGGGCAGAGATAAAAAAAGGGTATACGGATCAATCCCTCCGCATTAACCTGAATTCGTCAGATATTATTATCAACCCTATTGAAGAAAAGATAAAGGCCAAATTTATCGGGGGCAAGGGGTATGATCTGTGGATGATGTGGAATGCCGTGAAAGGTGATACCCGCTGGAACGACCCTGAAAATGCCGTGTGCATCTCTTCGGGCCCCCTGGGCGGAACCCCGGGATATCCGGGTGGCGGGAAAAGCATTGTAACGGCCATCTCGCCCCTGACCGGCGCCCCCATTGATTCAAATGTGGGGGGATATTTTGGGCCCTACAAAAAATTTGCCGGATTTGATGTATTGCAGGTGGATGGAAAAGCCGATCAGGACACCATTATTTTCATTGACGGGATTGAAAACAAGATCAAAATATTTGAGACCAGAGACCTGCCCCAGGACTCTTATGAACTGTCAAAGGCACTCACCCACCACTTTGATCCCAAAAAACCCGTGAATGTCTCTGTGGTAACGGCAGGTCCGGGTGCGGCAAACACCTTTTTCGGATGCCTGAACTTTTCCTGGTGGGATGCCGGCCGCAAAATGGTCAGGTACAAACAGGCCGGCCGGGGCGGTATCGGAACCGTTTTTGCGGACAAGCGGGTCAAGGCTATTGTGGCCAGATTCGGGACCGTTTCCATGAAAACCAACACGCCGGCGGATTTTGACCGTTTAAAACAGGTCACCAAAGCCCATGCAAAAGAAATCAATACCCTGGACCCCAAACAGAACCGGATGGCCCTGGTGGGAACCACCCACCTGGTACCCATCATGAACGACCATGACTGCCTGCCGGTCCACAACTTCAAATTCGGGTCACACCCGGGAAGCCGGGTGATCGGCGAAGAGGTGTTTGAACATATCTTTGACAAGGGATTTGACGGGTGCTGGAAAGGCTGTGCCGTTGCCTGTGCCCATGGCGTAAAAGACTTTTCACCCTTTACCGGCCCCTACCGGGGCAAAAAGGTATTTGTGGACGGCCCTGAGTATGAAACCGTTGCCGGCTGCGGTTCCAACCTGGGTATTTTTGACGCCCAGACCATTCTTGAAATTAATTTTTATTGTGACGCCTATGGCCTGGACACCATTTCCGTGGGTACCTCCCTGGGATTTGTCATGGAATGCTATGAAAACGGGCAGATCACCGCTGAGCATACCGGAGGTCTGGACCTGAACTTCGGCAGCCGGTTCAACGCCCTGGAAGTCATCCACCAGATGGCGAGGGGTGAAGGCTTTGGCGCCATTGTAGGCAAGGGCATCCGGCAGATGAAAATCATATTTGCCAGGGACTTTGGAGCAGACACGGCCTTTATGCAGGACATTGGAATGGAATCCAAAGGCCTTGAGTTTTCCGAATACATCACCAAAGAGTCCCTTGCCCAGCAGGGGGGATACGGCCTTGCCCTGAAAGGTCCCCAGCACGATGAAGCCTGGCTCATCTTTCTGGATATGGTTCACAACTTCATGCCCACCTTTGAAAACAAGGCCGAGGCCCTTCACTGGTTCCCCATGTTCAGGACCTGGTTCGGGCTCTGCGGACTCTGCAAACTTCCCTGGAACGATATTGTTCCCGAGGACAACAAGGACACGTCAGAACCGGCCAAGGTTGCCAAGCACCTGGGATGGTATGCCGAGTTCTTTTCCGCCGTCACGGGCAGGGAATCAAGCCCTGACGATCTGGTGTCCATGAGTGAGGCCGTGTATAATTTTCAAAGAATATTCAACCTGAAAATGGGGTACGGCACACGGGAGCATGATACCCTTCCCTACCGGGCCATGGGTCCGGTCACCGTGGAAGAGTATGAATCCCGTCACAAACGCTATGATGACCAGCTCACGGAAAAATACCGGTTTGATGTCAGCGCCATGAGTTCCGAAGAAAAAGTGGCGGCCCTGCGTCGGAAAAGAGAAGAACAATACGAGCAGCTCAAGGATGCGGTGTATGAGCGGCGCGGATGGACCCAAAACGGAATCCCGACCATTGCCACGGTTAAACGCCTGGGCATTGATTTTCCCGAGGTTCTGGAGGTCCTGAAAGAAAACGGGATCCACCAGGCATGATAGAAGTGGATGAACAGCCCCTGCCATGGTCGGAAAACATGACCCTGGCAAGTCTGCTTGAAACCCTTGAAAATATTGAATTCTGCTCGGTGGTGCGGTTAAACGGCCGGCTGGTTTCAAGCCCAAAATTTGCCGAGACACCGGTGCCTGACAACTCACGGATTCAACTGCTGCCTCTGGTTGCCGGGGGATAATATCTGGTTTACGCTTTTTTAACTTCACAAACCCCTGCCTGTCTGTTAAAACCCTTTTTTAACAGACAGACAGGTAATGTGTTAATTCATCAATAATCCATAATATATAAGGCACGATTGAAACAATTTTTGTTATTTTTAAAGCGGCTTTTCAGCAAAAAGCCCATGGCGGAATCCATTTCCGTCCCTTCACCCGCCACCTCATCCCGGACAATTCCAGACCAGCCAAAGGTTGATCCAATGGTCCAGTCCCCGGCCGGACAACAGATTGATCAACTATCCGAGCCCCCGGCCAAGCCGGTGGTTGAACCGGCAGGCAACGCCTTGGTCAAAAAAAAGATACCACGTCGGGATAGTGAATCCGATACCCATACCAGGCCCGGCCGGGAACCTCTATCAAACCCACCCGGAAAACCAAGACCAGAACCAACCCCGACAAAATGGTCGGTTGATGAATTTCCCGTGGACCCCAAAGAGGGAGAAACCAGATTTCACGACCTTGATCTGCCCGTGGCCATCATGCATGCCATTGCAGATTTGAAATTCAACTATTGCACCCCGATCCAGGCAAAACTTCTGACCCACACACTCCAGGGAAAGGATGCCACGGCCAAGGCCCAGACCGGAACCGGCAAGAGCGCCAGTTTCATTATCACCATCCTGGCCGCATTCATTAAAAAAGCCTTTAAAAACAAGAACGGCACCCCAAGGGCATTGATTCTGGCCCCCACAAGGGAATTGGTTCACCAGATTGAAAAAGACTTTAACGGCCTTGCCAAACATACCAATTTGAGGATTGTCGCCGTCTATGGGGGTACCGGCTACAAACAGCAGCAGCAACTGCTCAGGGACAAACCCGTGGATGTTGTAGTGGCAACGCCAGGCCGGCTCATTGATTTTATGGGCAAAGGACTGATCAACCCCTCCCGGGTGGAGATCGTTGTCCTGGATGAGGCGGACCGCATGCTGGACATGGGATTTATACCCGATGTCCGGCGTATCATCTTAAAGACACCCCACAAAAACAAGCGGCAGACCCTGTTCTTTTCCGCCACCCTGACCCCGGAAGTGCTGAGGCTCGCCAAAAGCTGGTCCACCGAAGATGCGGTTCAAATTGAAATTGCGAGTGACCAGGCCGCTGCCGACAGTATTCAGCAGATTGTCTATCTTTCAACTGAATCAGACAAATTCAAGCATGTGTATAACCTGATCAACAATGAGAAACTTGAACGGGTCCTCATGTTTGTCAACCGCAAGGACACGGCACGGAAATTGTCTGAAAAACTGGATCGTTACGGCCAGAAATGCAGTGTCCTGTCAGGAGACATTGCCCAGGACAAACGGTTTAAAGTCCTGGAGGCGTTTAAAAACGGAAAAATCAATATTCTGGTGGCAACGGATGTGGCGGCCCGGGGTCTGCACATTGAAGATATCAGCCATGTGATCAACTATGATCTGCCCTATGAGCCGGAACATTATATCCACCGGATCGGAAGGACCGGAAGGGCCGGATCAAAAGGAATATCCATCAGCTTTGCCGATGAGATGAGTTCGTTTTTCATTCCGAAAATTGAAGAGGTCCTGGGAAATAAAATCGAATGCGAATACCCTTCCGAAGATTTGGATAAACCCCTTCCCCGGCCACAGAAGAAATATGTATCAAAACCAAAACCGGCCCCTAAAAAGCGACGGCCATTTAAGGGGAAGCGCAGGCCCTATCGGAAGCCTGACAAAAAGCGATAACAGGTGTGTTTAAATTTTCCCATGGAATATCCCGGGGCAGTTCATCCTTTCTTGACACCCCGTGATCATTCAGTGTAAAATTTAAGCCCGATGAATCGGTAATTTTCATTATAAGGAGTTAAAATAAAAAATGTTTGGTCTTGGAATGCCGGAAATCCTGATGATTCTGGCCATCGCACTCATTGTCATCGGCCCGAAAAAGCTGCCTGACCTCGCCAAAACCCTGGGCCGCGCCATGGGAGAATTCAAACGATCGGCCCAGGATTTCAAACGCAGCATTGATGTGGAAACCACGGTGAAAGATATCAAGGATGTGGCAGACCCCAAGATTGATCTCCAGGATATTATTAAAGACGCCAACACAAAAAAAGAAGAGACTCCGGCAACCGCCGATAAAAAAACCTCCGACCATGGGTCTGTTAAGAATGAACCGGACGAGACTCCTAACCCGTCAGCCAAAGAAAAAACCGATACCCCATGAGTGAATCAGAAAAAAGCCCGTTTACGGAACATCTGGGTGAACTCAGAGACCGGCTGGTCCGTTCCTTTATCGCCGTGGCAATCGGCTTTGTCGGCGCCTATTTTTTCAAGGAAAGACTGTTTGAGATCCTCATCGCCCCCCTTGTAACGGCCATGGGGGAAAGTCAAAACGCCAAAATGATTTTCACGGGACTTCCCGAGGCGTTTTTCACCTATCTCAAGGTATCCTTACTCACCGGGATTATCCTGGCCACCCCTGTCCTTTTTTATGAATTCTGGATGTTTGTATCCCCCGGACTTTATCGAGCGGAAAAAAAATATTTCCTGCCCATTGTGCTGCTATCCGTCTTCTTTTTTGTGATCGGCTCCTCGTTCGGGTATTTCATCGTCTTCCCCTATGGATTTAAATTCTTTCTGGGATTTGCTACAGAAAACATCCATGCCATGCCGTCCATGAAGGAATACCTCGGGTTTTCCTCAAAGATGCTCCTGGCATTTGGTTTTGTTTTTGAACTGCCTCTGGTGCTGACCTTTATGGCCCGGATGGGCCTGGTAACGGTTCCCTTTCTCAAAAAAAATCGAAAATATGCGGTGCTGGTCTTTTTTGTGGGGGCGGCCCTCATCACCCCGCCCGATGTGGTTACCCAGGTCATGATGGCCCTTCCATTGATGATTCTGTATGAAATCAGTATTATCGGGGCCAGGGTGTTCGGCAAAAAGCCGGTCCTGGAAGAAAACGATGACCAGGAAGACGGCGATGACCCGGTGGAAGGAACTGATGAATAAAGGGGGAAAAAACCCGGTAAAAAACTGTTAAAAACCGGCATCTTCATCCGGAACTATCACCAGAAAACGGAGAATTGGCCGGAATATATCGACCAGGGTTTGACCTATTTTGGGTATTGACTTTTCAATGCTCTTGGGTGTAAAAAAACCAGTAAATTATAAAAGAAATCATCGGTGGTACGGCAAATACTACCGGTATAAAGGACAATAAGTGTTAATCATTAAAGGAGTAAAATTAATTATGAACAAAAGATTGCTGACGCTGCTTCTGGCCGCAGGTATTGCCGTGATTTTTATTGCAACGGGTCTTCATGCCGGAACCGATGTTCCCGACACAATAAAAATGGATTACAACGATTACAAAAAACGAAAAAAAGCACCACCAAAATCAGAATTTGTTGAATTCAGCCATAAAAAACACAACGAGGATTACAAAATTTCCTGTGGCGATTGTCACCATGACAAGGACAACAAACCATTGGATCTTAAAATCGGTGACAATGTTCGGAAATGTTCCGAGTGCCACACAAAGATGGAAAAAGATAAAAAGAATAAAGATGATATCCTGGTTCTTGAGAATGCCATGCACGGCAATTGCGTCGACTGTCACAAAGAGGTTAACATAAAAGCCGGTGATCCCAAGGGAAGAAAGGGACCGGCACCTACCACCTGCACCAAGTGTCACCAAAAGAAAAAGTAAGACAAGCGAAGATGTGAGACGATTGATCGGGGTTTTCCAAGACATGGGAAACCCCTTTTTTTAGCCCGCCTCGCCGTTTTCTGTCAACCCCGGGCAACCCCGATTGATGTGAGGGCGATTGGCTCCCGGCATTGATGGAATTGGGTTTTTGACTTGTCCCTGTATCGACGGGGACCCGGTATTGAAGATTGAAAAGGTTACGCTGAAAGACCGGTCTTGAATATTTTAGCCCTTTTGACCAGGGAAGGTGCCCAGGAGGGACTGCCCAGGGCATGAATATGGGTATAAGTCCCAAATGTATTTTGTTTGAAAAAACCGTCCTTTTTATCCAGAATCCCCTTCCCCCGCTCCATTTTAAATGCCATCTCATGATCCTGATACTCAATATCCAAAATACTGGAATATCTGAATTCATGGCCCTTTAAAATTTCCCCGGCCTTGTAAAACGGGTTTTCATGAACCACTTCCACCTGGGTATAGCCATGGCCCTGGGGACGGTTTGACAGTCCGAATTTAATGGGCAGGATTCCGGACATGGGATATTCCCGGCCATCCAACCGGATGCTCGTTCCAAGGAAAATCAATCCCCCGCACTCCGCATAAATGGGCATTCCATTCTGGGATAATTGTTTCAAATTCTCCCGGAATGATCTGTTTTTTGCCAACTGGGCTGCGTGGGTTTCAGGAAATCCACCCCCCATATAAATGGCATGGACCTTGGGAATAAAGTTCTGGTTTAAGGGGCTGATGAAGACAATATCGGCCCCCATTTTTTTTAAGGCCTCAATATTATCCGGATAATAAAATTGAAAAGCCGAGTCCCGGATGATACCGATGGTCACCGGGTCAGACTGGCTGTTCCCTGCCGGAGTGTGCTGGATTTGCGGCCCGGGCGTTTTATTCCGGTCCCTGCCTTCCCTTTTATGGTCTTCACCGTCCACGCCGCCCTCACCACCACTATCTTCGCCGGTCAGGGCCTGATACAATCCATCCAAATCAATTGACGCCTCGGCCAGTGCGGCTGCAGATTCCACGGCCTGGAAAGAAAATGAATGTTCCTCAGAAGTCACAAGTCCCATGTGCCTTTCAGGAAAATCTTCGGAATTTAATTTTGGGATTGCACCAAATACCGGGACATTGCAGAATTTTTCGATATTGGTCCGGACTTTTCCCTCGTGCCGTTTTCCCGCCACCCGGTTCAGAACGACACCACAGATCCGGATATCCGGATCAAAGTTCATGCAGCCCATGACAAGGGCTGCCATGGTTCGGGTACTTTTGGTACAGTCCAGCACCAACAGAACCGGAAGATTTAACAATTTGGCAAGCTCTGCGGTGGACGTGGAACCATCAAGATCTATGCCGTCATACAGGCCGCGATTGCCTTCAACAACAGCGATATCACTGTGAATGGAATGTTCCTGAAAGGAGTGTTTAACAACAGACGGAGAGCAAAGAAAGGTGTCCAGGTTATAGCAGGGAAGACCGGCTGCTTTTGAAAGCCAGCCGGCGTCAATATAGTCAGGTCCTTTTTTGAAAGGGGAGACCTTAAGTCCTTTTTTTTTCCATGCCGCCGTAATCCCTAAGGAAATTATTGTCTTGCCGGAACCTCCGCTAAGGCCTGCAACCACAATTCCTGCAACTTTTCTGCTGACCTTTGGCATGAAAACTTCAAAAAGCTTAACAGCTTAATCTTACTCTTCGTGTTCGGATGAATGCTGGATACCGGCACCTTTCAGGCCGTACATGGTCGTACTTCCTGAAGACCAGTATTCAAGGACTTCATCCTGCACCATTTTATTGATCACTTTTTTAATGTCTCTTGGTTTATCATCCGGAAACATTTTATAGAAATCTTTAAAATAAAACTTGGTTTTGGTTTTTGCCTTTTTTGTCATCATGTCCACAACCACCTTAGTTGCAGCCTCTTTATCAGCAAGAAGATCACTCATTGTCATACTCCTTTGAAAGTAAATGTATCAGCCGGAGTGAAAATACACTCCGGCTTCAACAGCTTCATATAAAAATAATGTCCAAAATCTTCTTAGAATTTAAACTGTGATGTTTGACGCCAGCTCATGTATGCCTGCTGACGGAAATCATCTATTAAATGGTGGGTAAAATCAAGTTCACATGCTTCAAAGAATTTTTCCCATCCGATTCTGTCGGCCCAGTCGCCCAGACGTTCATACTTATTGGCGCCGTTGGAATATGCATTCACAATTTTTTTAATCGCCGCTGTCATGGAAGGCCATCTCGGCATTTCATTGGGCAGAAAGCCCACAACAACTTTAGAAAACTTCGGAACTGAAATCCTGTTGGACACCTTACCACCGGCCATGAGAACGATACCATCACCTTCGGTATCAGCCAGAGGCATGGAAGGACACATGGTGTAGCAGTTACCGCAGTACATGCATCTTTCATTTTTAACGTCAACGGATTTGACTTCTTTACCGTTTGCGAGTTTCATTTTGGCCGGTTTGATGGCTGCTGTGGGGCAGGCTGCAACCGCCAAAGGAATTTCACAGACCTTGTCAAGGTATTCATGGTCCAACATTGGCGGTTTTCTGTGATATCCCAAAATGGCGATATCAGAGCAGTGAACCGCGCCGCACATGTTCAGGCAGCAGGCCATGGAAACTCTCAGTTGTGCCGGAAGCCGCATTTGTTGGAAATCATCAAACAATACGTCCATGGTGGCTTTTACCGTACCAGAAGCATCTGTTGCCGGGGTATGGCAATGAATCCATCCCTGGGTATGAACGATATTGGTAACGCCTGCTCCGGTTCCGCCGATGGGGAACTTAAAGGAACCGCCTGGAAATTTTCTGGAAGCCAGATCATTTTTCAGTGGCTCTACCTTATCTTTTGAGTCAACCATGAACTCAATATTGTTACGGGTGGTGAACCGAAGATGACCGTCACAATGTTTATCTGCAATTTCACAGATTTCATTAATATGAGTGGTAGACATTAAGCGACAGCCACCCACTCTTACGGTATATACTTCATCCCCTGAATCAGCGACGTGTACCAGTACGCCCGGCTCAAGAATCTCATGATGAGACCATTTGCCTTTATTTTTAGCAATCACAGGAGGATAAAATTCGTTATAGTCTCTGGGACCGATGTCTGTGATTCTGTTTTCCATCGGTTTTGCTGGATTATAACCAGTAGAAATAAATGCCATTATAGTTCTCCCTTATTATCTAAGATGGTGTTTTCTGTATTCTTCAACATCACGTTCCCAACCGCCTTCAACCTCATCTTCTTTCCAGAAAATGTACGGGTTGGTTCTTGGATACTGTACGTGCTGCGGCTGCGCCTCAATACCAGTCACTTCAAGAAGTTTCTGGAATCCCTGACGCATGATCAGCTCACCAAGACGTTCACGGTTTTTGCCTTCTTCCATCCACCAATCCCAGATATTCTCAATGACTTCTGTGATTGCTTCGTAGTCATTGTCGGGATTAACTTCAATAAACGGAACCAGCAGAGAACCCATCTGAGCACCATCCAGAATCGGAGCCTTTGCACCGCAAAGAATGGAGCAGCCGGTTTCCTTACCGATTTTAAGGGCTTTCGGCATTACATTGATGCAATGCATGCAACGGGTGCAGTTGGCATTATCAATAAAGAGTTTTTTGTTCTCAAATTTCATACATTTAGTAGGACAAAGACCTGTTACCTCTTTTTCGATATCAAAGGGGCCCCAGGCTTTTCCTTTATGTGCACCGGCATTTGCAGGATATGCTGGGTCATTTTCAACATACTTATTAACGGCATCCTGATCAATCCGGATATCATCTTTCCAGGTACCGATAAAGGACATGTCGGAACGGGCAATAGAAGCCACGCAGCAGTTGGGGCATCCATCAAGTTTAAATTTAAACTTGTAGGGGAACGCCGGACGATGAAGTTCATCCTGGTATTCATTGGTCAAAAAATAAACCAATGCATTGGTGTCATAGCAGGAATATTCACATCTGGACTGGCCAAGACAGTCAGCAGGAGTTCTCAGGTTGGAGCCTGATCCGCCAAGATCCTGGTCATAATCATGGGTCAGTGTCCAGAATACTTCCTCAAGCTGGGGAGTGGTGGTACCTAAGAGGATGATATCACCAGTTGCGCCATGCATATTGGTAACGCCGGAGCCCCTGAAGTCCCAAAGTTCGGTTAGTTTCCTGAGATAATCGGTTGTGTAGTATTTCCCTGCCGGTTGATTTACCCGCATGGTATGAAAATGTTCAACACCGGGAAACAGTGCCGGTTGATCACAGTACCTGCCGATAACACCACCGCCATAACCGAAAACGCCGACAATACCGCCGTGTTTCCAGTGAGTTCGGCCGTGTTTGTAAGAAAGTTCCACGACTCCAAGAAGATCATCCACACAATCCTGGGGAATCTGGAATTCAACACCTTTTTCATTTTTAGCTCTGACTTCAGCCTGTTGTTTCAGGTCAGAGACAAAACTAGGCCATGGGCCGGATTCCAACTGGTCCAGGAAAGGAGTTTCATGCTTAGCCATTTACTTACCTCCGTTAATAGTTAATTTACATTCAATCAATAATGAAAAGGTTATCCACCTTTCCATTCAATAGTCTAATACTTTATTATTCCAGAGAATTAGTACGCCACCCTATTTCTTCTCAGGAACAGCTTAAGCAAAATAACATTGCAGATATAAAATTTTACTTGATACATGTCAATAAAAAAGGTTGGTTTTAAACGTTTTTGAGAATTGAATGCAAAAGACGGCAATGGGATTCAAGATTTTCCAGGATCAGGGCAATTTCAGAAGCCTCGGATTGACTGGATTCCAATATCCCTTCCAGGATACCCTGCAATTGTTCCGGGCTGAACTGCCGGACAAAAACCGTGAAAATTTTTCTTAAATCACCATGGTCATAGATCAAAGACTTTTCATCCAGGGAATCCAGGAAACCGTCAACAATTGCGGGGATCACTTGTTCTCCAACCATGGCGACAGCCCCGGTCCCATCCAGGCGGTCCAGGCGCATTCTCAGGGTCAGATATAAAAAGAAAAATACCAGGGACGGCAGGATATGCACATTCCTATTTTCATCAGGGTCGTTAAGCTCCGTTAAAGGCGCGTATCCCCGGACCGTTACCAGCCGGACCCGGCACTCCTGAAAATCAATATTCCGGGAATTGACGGTCTCGACACGGCCTGAGCCTGTTTCCCTTCCCACGATGAAATCCCCGGCAGCATGATGCCAGGAATAAATCTGCTCAAAGGTTTCAATATCATAATAATGGGTCAGTATGCGGGAAATTTCTCTATAAATCGGAACGGCCCGGGTCTGGGAAATAGTCTGTCGGCTTCCATCGGACTCCCAGATCACCACCTGTCTTTCCCCCAGGGTTTCTGTGAGGTGGAATTCCCTGTATCCCTCAAACCATTCTCCAAGAAAAAACCCTACCCTGCCCGACTTTGTTTTGATGATATCCACTCCAAATACCCGGGGCAGATAGTGTTCTGAAACTCTTTTATTCAAACTGGATATGAGGTGATACTCGTTTTCAATCAGGGCCAGGCCCGGCCGTGATACCGCTCCGTTCAGGACAAAGGCAAAAGAGTCCCTGTCGGTCAGCCTGACCTGGATTTTTAGGGGATGATAGAAGGCCCCGTGTTTTTCAAGGCAAACGATAATCCCGTCAATTTGTACGGGGAGAACAGATCTCTTAAAGACGATCTCAAGACCTGTTCTTAATTTCAAGAACTCATTTTTTGACAAAAACTCCCGGGCGGCCAGGAAATATTCACCAATGCTGATGTACGGATTTAACCCCGGGGTCCCCCCTGGGTTCTTACCGGGATTTTCTCCGGACAGGGGAAGATCCCAGAGACGGGAACCCGGGACAACCCGGTTTTCTTCACCGGCAACAAAAAAGACAAATGGATCAAATTCCATCAGGCGTTTCTATGGGGTGCAAGCTCTGCCTTCAACTCTTTGGCCACCTCAAATCCCAATTCTTCGGCCTTGTCACAGTGCATGACGGCTTTTTCAAATTCTTCGGTTTCAAGGTAGGCCACTGCCAGATTATTGTGGGCAACGGGAAATTCAGGCTGGACTTTGATCGCTTCAAGATTTGCCTTGATGCCCTCGGCCACAAGCCCTTTCATGAAATAGGCCGTGCCCAGGGTGGTATAGGCCTGGACAAAGTGCTTGTTATGAATAATGGCTTTTTTAAGATTCTTAATCGCCTTGTCCACTTTTTCTTCATCTTCTTTTGGATCTTTGCCGTCCACCAGTTGAAGCAGGACAAAGGCCATGTTTCCATAGCCTTCGGCAAAACCGGCCCTTGCCTTTACGGCACGCTGGTTAAACCGATAACACCCTTCAAGATCTTTTCTCTGAAGACAGATGCCGCCCAGAAGGACATAGGCTTCAGCCAGAGTGGGGCTGCAGTCAATGGCTTCGTGTAGCTCTTTTTCAGCCTCAACGTACTCCTGCTTTCCCAGGAGGGCCACGGCAAGGTTGTAATGGGTGGTACCGCATTCATCATTCCGGGACAACTGGCTCTTCAATTTTACAATATTTTCATCCGCATCTTTCGGCAGGTTTTTTCCAGGATCAGTCATTGGTCATATCCTTAAATTGTATTAATACAGGTTTTACACTATGGTTTAAAACTTGTTATGATATTTCCAACACCGATTTGTGTCAAGACCCCCTGGAATTAAACGGCATTTTAATTTGGACTTGAACCAAGTTACGACTTGTGATAGCAAGAGGCTTGAGACATTCCATAAAAAAATTTTTTTTTACACGGCAGGAGTTAAAACATGAATCCAGGATGCTATACTGCATTAATCACCCCTTTTAATCCGTCTGGAGAACTTGATCATCAGGGCCTTGAGCAGCTGATCAAATTTCAGATCAAAAACGGCATCACCGGAATCGTTGCAACGGGGACCACCGGAGAAAGCCCTACATTCAAATGGGAGGAACACCTCCAGGTAATTGCCCGGGTTGCCGAACTGGCCAAGGGGAAATGTGCAAGAATCGCCGGTACCGGAAGCAACAATACCACGGAAGCACTTGAGGCCATTGGAGATGCGGTCAAAAAAAATATCGATGCCGTCCTCATGGTGGACCCCTATTACAATGGTCCCGGTTCCCTTGAAATCAGGAGAGAGTATTACGAGGTGGTTGCAGATGCCTACCCTGATGTCGATATTATCCCCTATATTATTCCGGGCAGAACGGGGGCCCAGATGCTGCCCCAGGATCTGGCCATCCTGGCAGAGAAGTACCCCAATGTCTCCTGTGTGAAAGAGGCCACGGGCAGCCTTGAAAACATGCGCCTTACCCGGAAACTTTGCGGAGAAAAATTCAAAATTTTTTCCGGGGACGATGGACTGGTGTATGAGATCATGACAGACCCGGAAATCAGAGCCTGCGGGTCCATTTCAGTGATGTCCAACATTGCCCCGGGATTCATGACCCAAATGGTCTCGCTGATCAACCAGGGGTATATCCAGGAGGCCATGAAGATCCAGGCCGCCATGAAACCCCTGCTGGATCTTGTTGTGGTCACCACCCATGAAGATTCGAAATTCGGCCCGGTCCTCTGCCGGTCAAGAAACCCGGTGCCGGTCAAAACCCTGATGCAGTTGCTGGGAATGCCCTCGGGCCCCTGCCGGAAACCTTTAGGGAAAATGGCTTCCAAAGGATTCCAGAAGCTTTTATCTGCGGCAAAAGTCGTCCAGGCCGACAACCCGGAAATATTTGAACCCATTGCCGAATTTTTTAATGTGGATATTGACGCCCGGCTCAACCATACCGAATCCCATGCAGATCTCTGGTATACTTATTGACGACAAACAGGCCATATCCATTGGGACATGGCCTGTGTAAACATTGCTTTCCGGTTTAATCTGTCTGGTTTATTCTTTGGGGTTTATTTTTTGGGTTTACCTGTTTTCTTTCACCTTGAAATTTTCCTGCCCGGTCTGGAAAAGGCTGAACTTCAGCCATTCAAACCCAAACTGCAGCAGCTTAATATCATCGTTTCTAATCTCTTCAATCTTTTCCTTTGAAAAATCATAGCGGTCCAGGAAGCTACTCTTGAATACAAAGTCTTTGAATTTATCAATATTATAGCAGACCAGAAAAAACATTTTTTTGCTCTCTTCGGAAAGCTTCATGCTGTCCGGTAAAGATTTTTTTCTGACAATCAGATCAAACCAGCCGTCATTGACTTCGTCACGCAGATCAACTCCCTGGTCTTCCCGCCACTCGGCCACCGTCCATTCCCTGTCTTCTTCAAATCCCCGGCAATGGGATTCTTTCACCGTAAAAAAGAACTCATCCTTTTCACCCTTTTCTCCGGAATAGCTTAAAGACCCCACACCCAGGGGATAGTATCGGCAGGTGGTGGGACGATCCTCATAGATGGCACAACCGTCCTTGTCTTCCACAAAGGGACAGGATCTTCTCTCATCATCCAGAAGCTTCAGGGTGACCACTGGCAGGTCTCCCTTCTCAAGCATCTGAGGGTCTGTAAATACGGCCAGAAACTCTTCGGAACTTAAATCCAGTTTTTTGCGCATGGTTAAAATATCGTAGGGGGTGAGCATGATATTGATTCCCCGGCAGCAGTCGGTAAAGCATTTGACCCCTTTATGGCAGTCAAATTTAAATTTACTCGCCAGGCTGAGCTGTTCCGGTGGAATTTCAGATGTTTTCTGATGTGTATCCGTCATTAAATCTTCCTTATCTATAATTGCATAGCTTAGGTTCTATCATCGTTTAAAAAACTGGACTATACAAAAAAAATATAATGATGTCAAAAAATTACGACCATCTGCCCGTCTTAAGCCCCGGGTCCGTCAATGGCTTTTTCCTAAAAAACCATCCAAACCCTTTCCAGAACTTATGGAAAATATCCAAAATCAGAGTTGCTGAGAATATATTTGACATAAAATGGTTTTCAAAATACATAAAAGGGACACTATGATTGAACGCTTTAAGCTCTGAGCATGAGTCACCACATCAACACAGGAGATTTTCATGAAAATTAGAAAAGCCGTTTTCCCCGTAGCCGGACTGGGCACAAGATTTATACCCGCCACCAAAGCCATGGCAAAAGAGATGCTGCCGGTTGTTGACAAACCCATCATCCAGTATGCCGTTGAAGAGGCATTTGCCGCCGGCATCGAACAGATTATTTTTGTGACGGGCCGGGGGAAAAAGGCATTGGAAGATCATTTTGACAAGTCCTATGAAATCGAACATGCCCTTAAAGAAAAGGGCAAAGATGATCTGTTAAAACAGATCCAGGAACTGATTCCCAAAACCGGAACCATTATTTATACCCGGCAACATGAACCCTTGGGGTTGGGCCATGCCATCTGGTGTGCAAAGAGTATCGTCGGAGATGAACCCTTTGCCGTACTCCTGGCCGATGACCTGATCCAGACGGACAAGCCGGTTCTCTCGGAAATGGTCAAAAAATTCGATCGCTTAAGGGCTTCCATGGCCGCGGTCATGGAAGTTGAAAAAGATCAGACAGACAAATATGGTATTTTAGATGCCGAACAGGTGGAACCGGATATTGTCCGGGTGGACGATATGGTGGAAAAACCAGCCCCCAAGGATGCCCCGTCCAATCTCGCCATCATCGGCCGGTATATTCTCACCCCGAAAATTTTTGAATTTCTCGGGAAAAAAGAAAAAGGGGCAGGCGGAGAGATCCAGCTCACCGATGCCATGAAAAGTCTTTTAAAGGAACAGCCCATCTATGGATATAAATTTGAGGGCAAACGATTCGACTGCGGGGACAAGGTGGGATTTCAGATGGCCAACCTGGCCTTTGCCCTGGAAAGACCGGATATGCGAGACAGGCTGATAAAATTTATTGGCGACATTCAAAAAGATTTTTAGGCATCAAGCCGACATCAGGATTTCTTATATTGGCTGTAGGTCTTCATTACCTTTTTGACATAGTTCTGGGTTTCCGTATACGGCGGAATTTGCTGATACCGGTCAACGGCATCGGGGCCTGCATTGTAGGCGGCAAGCACCAGGGGCAACTTGTTCTCGTACCGCTTTAGCAGGCGCTTGAGGTAAAGCGCTCCTCCCATGATATTCTCCAGGGGGTTGAACGGGTCTTTGACCAGAAGTGATTTGAAATTACCGGGGATGATCTGCATCAAGCCCTTTGCCCCTTTTTTTGAGACCGCCCTTGGGTTAAAATCCGACTCCACCTTAATGACGGCTTTGATCAGGGAAAAATCAACCCCGTGTTTTTCCTGGGCCTTCCGGATCATCTCATCATATTTCTGGGTACCGGCCGGTAGGGGCATCTTCTCCGGGCTTTCCCGGATATATAATTTGTAATCCGATGACGTGGGCACATTGGTAAAATGGACAATGCCGCTGCCGTCAATATACTTATAGATATCGGCAGTGGCACCGGCCGGACATAAAATGCTCAAGATTGCAATTAAAAGTATGCCTGTTCTTTGAATCATTTTATCCGAGTTATTTTATCCATTTTTTTTTGTCCAATTATTTTGTCTGGTCCTTATACGTTTTCAGAACAAATTTCCCCGGAAATTCGGGCCGGGCAACATATTGCCCCAGGTTATCCATAAATGTCCGGACAAGGGTGTCAAACACCGCATCCTTTTCATCGTCCATGATGAAATTGCGTTCACTCCTGGTTTCATACATCACCCTGTCCCCTAAAACACTCTGGATTTCCCGGAGCTTGAGATCGGTGAGGGGCTCAAAATCAAACAATTCCGGTACGATTTTAATTTCCATGCCGGCCGTCATGATCACCACATAGGCGTCTTCGGCAATTTTCCTGGAAAGATCCGATATGACAAGGGTCTGATGATTTTCAAGTTCAATCTTCTTAACGACTTTAGATTCCATTGTAGCCTTCAATATAGCCTTCCATTTTG
This sequence comes from uncultured Desulfobacula sp., assembly GCA_963674905.2. Classification (GTDB taxonomy): domain Bacteria; phylum Desulfobacterota; class Desulfobacteria; order Desulfobacterales; family Desulfobacteraceae; genus Desulfobacula. Next base: position 959,936 of record CAXXXR010000002.1, read on the forward strand.
TTTACGCCTTCAAGTTTAACACGCCCGTAAAAACCTCACAGAGGGACGAGCAAATGCCATCAAGTTTAACCGATTTTGACCTTTAAAACAATTCCAATTGTTTTTCCCGTTTTCTGGCTGCCCTTGGGACCGATCTTTTTTCCATCCGGGTCAGCTCTTTTTCAATCGCTTCAATAAAGGAGGAGCGTTGCCGCTCTTTTATGGTGCCGTATATGCGTCTTTTCCTGGCATAAGTCAAACAAAGGATATCCATGGCCCTTGTCATGGCAACGTAGAACAGACGGCGTTCCTCTTCAATATCATCAATATTTTCATTGTCCCGGGCAAAGGGAACAAGCCCCTGTTCACATCCGGCAACAAATACCACGGGGAATTCAAGTCCTTTGGCCGCATGTATGGTCATCAACGACACCCTTTCCGCATTAAACTCCAGGACATCCGGGTCCTGGTTCAGGGTGACCCCGTCCAGAAATCCCTTTAACTCCGGATGAAGCCGGGCAACGGCCAGGAGTCGTTCAAAGCCCTGTTTTGTTTTGTCATTGGCTTCAATGGTTTTGCTCAACCCGGCCCGTTGGCACACGAGGGTGATGGCCGATTCATTGTCCTTATCTTTGATCTCACCCCGGAGTGCAGCAAGTTCTTTGGCTGCCCCCACAATTTGTTGTCCCAGCTCACCCCTAACATCCATCATATCCCGGGACGCTAAGCTCTCTAAAACATCTGCCTGACGCGCCCGAGCATTTTTCATTGCCGCACGGTACAGGGTTTTTCCCTTTTTGCCCAGCCCGGCGATAAAATGATCAAACACGATGTCAAAATCAATGAAACTTGCACAGCCTGCCATAATCCTGCAGATGGAGATCAACTGGCGAATCCCGTCCATCTCCATCCACTTTTTTTTGTCTGCCGTCTGATAGGGAATCCCCTGTTGCTCAAACATTCTGATAAAGGCCTCAGTCTGCCGGGAGGTCCGAACCAGTACAGCAAAATCTGAAAACGAATACTCTTTCTGATCATCAAACCCCGCCTTACCGGTGTCCATTGAAAAAAATGAGGTCCCGCCCATGAGATTTTCAATCATCTTCCCAACGGCCACGGCCTCGGATTGTTCAGTGGCTGCCTCCTTGATCACCAGCCGCCGCGTATGGCCCTGGCCTGAAAAAATCCGGGATCTTTCACCCGCCTCCCCAGACCTGCTGATCATTTGAAAAGAGGCATCCAGAATGGTCTGGGTGGACCTGTAATTTTGATTCAAGGAGATCCGCTCGCATCCGGGAAAATCATTTTCAAACAATTTAAAATATTTGTTGTCCGACCCCCTGAACCCGTATATGGATTGATCCGGATCACCGATCACCACGATATGGCTGTCTTTTGAGATGAGCTTTACCAACTCATACTGGCCGAAATTCAAATCCTGATATTCATCAACAAAAATATAGGCAAACTGCGCCTGGACCTTTGACCGGATATCTTCCCGCTCCCTGAGCAGGATCATCGTCATGAAAATCAGATCTTCAAAATCCTTCACATGCTGCTCTCGGCACAGGGTCTGGTAGGTGCGATAGGCAGATTTAAATTCGCCTGTTTGATCTGTATCCAGCTCGATTGTATCTGTTTCGATTATATCCGGGCTATTTGTATCAGACATATATTTTTGGGGTTCCCGGAGATTGAGAATGGGGCTCAGATCATCATCCACTCCCAGCAGGCGCTGTTTGCACAGACCAATCAATTGAGCTGTTCGATTGACCCTTCCCCTTTTGGCACCCTCCCCCAGGGCTTCCCGGATCAGGGATTTTTGAACTGAATCATCCACAATGCCGTCGTTAAAGCCGGCATACTCCTTTAGAAGTGCCAGACAAAATCCATGGAAGGTGGCTGCCAGAACCTTTGCCCCGCTTTGAGGGACATATTGGTGGATTCTGCGCTCAAGTTCTTTTGCCGCCTTGTTGGTAAAGGTCAGGGCCAGGATGGAGCCGGGATCAACCCCTTTTTCTGATATAAGATGGGCAATCTTTGCGGTCAGGGTTCTGGTCTTGCCCGTGCCCGGACCAGCCTGCATCACCATGGCCCGGGCCGTTGAATCAACGGCTCTCTGCTGTTCAGGATTCAGGCCCATGAGCAGGTCGACGGTTTGGCCGGCAGGACTTACTTTTGGATCTTTTTTGGCCCTGTCCTGCCCGGGCTCCGGTGTTGGGACTTTTTTCCGGGCCTGGACATTCACCGGCTCCCGGGGGTCTTTTACCTGTTTAATTTCTTTGATTTTTTTAATTGTCCCAACTTTTTTGGCGTTTTTGGCTTTTTTACCCGTTTCCCCGGGGAGGCTGAACAGGAGGTTTTTTTCACCCCTGAGTCCCTCTTTCTCCTGTCTTGAAAAAAGGTTCACCCGCCCGAATTCACCGTCAAAACCGGGATCAATATCAACATCACCGGTCCGCATCTTCATGATCGCTTCGGCCAGCAAAGGGACGTTGGCGGCTTCTATTTGTTCAAAAGGCCGGTCTAAAAGAATGCCAAGCTCAGGCCCCAGGACTTCTAGGGACCGGTTATAATGGGTGGCCACCCGCTTGGTTTTCGGACCCACCTCAAAAATTTCCGAAAGAATATCGGCAAGGGGAATGATGCTCTTGAACCCGTGCCGGTCTTCAGGCACATACCCCTCGGGTCTTGCGGCCAGTTCCTGGACCCGGTTGAGAACCCCGCAGGTCACCTGACGCCCGCACACCGGGCAGATTCCCTCAATGCCTCTTGTCTCGGCAGGATTCAGGCAGACATTACATTTCCTGTGGCCGTCATAATGGTATTTGCCCTGGTGGGGATACATGTCCAGGGTCCCCTGGAATTTATCAGGATCATTGGTCTCAAGGGCCTGGCGGATATGGGCAAAGCTCAAATCAGTATCAAACACCGTGGCATTGCGTCCGATATACCCGGGAGAATGGGCATCGGAATTTGAGATCAGCCGGACATGATCAAGGTCTTTAACCCGCCAGTTCATGGGAGGGTCCGAAGAGAGTCCGGTTTCAACGGCAAAAATGTGTCCGGCCAGGGACCCGAAGCACTCTTCCATGGTATCAAATCCCGATTTTGACCCGAACATGGAAAACCAGGGGGTCCAGATATGGGCCGGGACAAAAAAACCCTTATCGTTGATCTCCAGCATGATGGACAGGAGATCTTGTGCATCCAGGCCCAGGATGGGACGCCCGTCGGATTTGATGTTACCAATGGCATCCAGCCGGGCATTGAACTTTTTCACACTCTCAATATCCGGGAAATAGACCAGGTTGTGGTTTTTTCTCACCCGGTTGTCCCGCTTGTAAATATTGCTGATCTCTGTCTGGAGGATAAACCGGACCGGATTCCGGCACTTGTCCGGGATGGTCCTGTCAACAGGTTCTGCAAATTCCTTTTTCAGGGAGAACAACCCGGGTTCCGTCTCTTCAAGCTTGGACTCGATATCTTCAATCCAGGCAGGATAGGTAAAATCCCCGGTCCCCACCACACAAACCCCCTTGATCTGTGCCGCATAGTAGAGATTTTCAAAGTCAAGATTCCGGGCCGTGGCCCGGGAATATTTTGAGTGAATGTGCAGGTCGGCAATAAATTTCATTTGTATTTTCCCCGTCTGCCTTTTATATTTCTTTGATTGGTCTGCTTATTTGTTTGGCCTGTTTCTTTATTGATCTGTTCCCAGGCCGATTAATTTCTTTATGCCTTATTTGTTATTGGTTCAATAATTTACATGATTTCCTCTTAATTTAAAAGCGGGATTCTGATAAAGAATAGATATGGCCTGGATGAAAATTTGAAAATTATTGCATGTTCAGGCCATGGGGCGTATCCGCATCAACCTCAAGACGAAAGGCGTGCCATGAATATTATCTGTGATAAAATCCTTGTGATCGCAGGGCCTGAACCCAAAACCGTTATTTCCACCTGCCTGGAAGATATCTCCGGGCTTGAAATGCTTGAAGCCAATTCTGAAAACAAAGCCTTTGAGTTGATTTACAATCATTCTTTCGTCCTGGTCATCATTGACAAAGCCCTGGCCCACATTGATATGTACAAGATCGGTTCAATGCTGCTCAGCCACCGGCAGACCCATGACATCCCCCTGCTCATCATCACCGGGTCCATTTGTCCGGAAAAATTTCTCACCGACTTTAAGGCCCTGCAGATCGACACGATTCAAACCCCGGTTGACCCACGATTGATCCAGTCAAAAATCAAAATCTTCTTTGATCTGTTTAAACAGAAAACCGCAGTTGCCCAGAGTATTACTGAACTGGACAAGGCGTATAAAAAAATTGTTGCCCAGCATGAACTGGTCCTGCAGGACGCCTTCTCAAGAAAAGAGCTTGTCAACCGCTCATCTGTGGCAGCCAACCGGATGCAGCAACCCTTAAGAAGCCTTAGGGGAAATATTTATCAATTGTTTCAAAACAATGGTATGGCCGGAAAGACAAAGTCAAATCTGGTTGCGGTAAGAACGGCTGCCGAAAGCCTCTCCCAGATTTCAAAAACCATGCTGGCATCTCCGGGCCGGGTAAAAAAAATCATCATGGGAAATACCTCGGGCAGAAATTTGGAACATACTTATAAAATCCTGTATATTCAGACCTCAGATGAGGATTTTTCCATATTCAGCCATGTTATGAACTCTGTGATAAGATGTAACCTGTCCCACGCAAAAACACTGGCTCAGAGCCTGGAACTCATTGCCGTCAAACCCTTTGATTTAATTTTCACCGATCATTTTTTGTCCGATGGAACCGGGCTTGACCTACTCTCAAGATTAAACCGGATGCGATCGGATATCCCCGTAATTTTCACCCTGGAAAAATCCTGTGTTCATTTCGGTCCCATCGCAGTGTCCAAAGGCGCCCTGTCCTATTTTATAAAAGAAGAACTCTCCAGCGGGAATATTCTTTCCATTATTTACGCTTCCCTGGCAAAGGCAAAAATCACCCGGGAGGTGGCGGATGCCCGGGACAGGATCGTCATGATCGCCAGAAAAGATGCGCTCACAAAACTCCATAACCGGCAATGTTTTGACCAGGAGCTGGAATCCGAGGTCTCCAAATCCAAACGGTATCACACCCCCTTATCCATATTGATACTGGATTTTGACGGATTTAAACCCCTGTGTGAAACCCACGGTTTTGATACCGGAGAGCGGCTCCTCACCACCAGTGCGGGATTGATTCAAAGTATGGTCAGGGACAATGACGTGGTCTGTCGGTACGGGGGGGAAGAATTTGGAATTGTCCTGACAAATACGGCCTTAAACGGGGCCAGGATGATGGCCGAAAGAATCCGGGAGAGAATCGCCCGGCATGAGTTTGAAAAAGGGCCCCTTGTCCTGCCGCTCACCGTCAGCATCGGTATTGCCTCATATGACCCCCAAACCGATACGACCTGTTCCATCCTGGTAAAAAAAGCCCTCGGTGCCCTCACCTCTGCCATGGACCAGGGGGGAGACCGGGTGAACGCTTTTATTGAATAATAATGAACCTAACATATGAGAGACGACACCATGACCCTGTTTGACACCCGGGCACAGGCCCTGATACGGAACTGGGATAAAACCGCCACCGAACAGATCCGGATACAATTGATCACGACGGACGACACCCAAGATGAATTATTTATTAATTTTTCAGAAAAATTTGCCGACATTGCCCCGCATCTGACCATTGAAACCCGGCCGGGCAAAAGAGATCTGCCCGCATTCCTTGTCCGGGAAAATATCGCCTATTCAGCCCTTCCCCTTGAACGAGAGCTTGAGCCCTTTCTGGATGCCCTGTCACTGACAAACAGCAGCGCTACCCCCCTTTCCGGTCCCATCCAAAAGGCCCTGGAGACCATTGACATCCCGGTCCGGCTCACACTCTATATCGCTCTCCACTGCCCCCACTGCCCCCATGTGGTCAGGACACTCATCCCCATGGCCCTTGCCTGCAGCCATATCGACCTTCACATCATCGACGGAAGCCTGTTTCCGGAAACGGCAGAAAAAGACGGGGTCCTGTCGGCCCCCTGCCTGATCCTTGATGATGATTTCCGTTGGACCGGAAGTGTGGAACCCGAAGAAATCATAGGGATGATCACCCGCCGTGATCCGTCACAATTGAGCGCCGGGACATTGAAAAATATTCTTGAACAGGGAGATGCCTCCTGGATCGTCGGACAGATGATCAAAAAAGGCGCCATCTTTGACGCCTTTATCACCTTGCTGCTCCACGACACCTGGTCGGTGAGGCTGGGAGCCATGGTGGTGGTGGAGGAACTTGCCGAAACCGATCCAAAACTTGCCGCCCGGCTGCCCCCCATCCTGATCCAGGAGTTTAACGGCAAAGATGTCACGGTGCAGGGAGATATCCTCTATGCCCTGGGAGAGACCGGTGACCGGGAAACCCGCGAATGGATACAATCAAAACTTCCCGCACTCTCCCACCAGGACCTCGTCGATGCGGCGAATGATGCCCTGGAGGCCCTGGAAGACAGATAACTATTCATTGAATAAAATATAACAAACCACACAGCACATTAAATATGAAAACAGTGCAAAAAATATACCTATTCTATTTCCATACCGTAATTCTTACCGGCAGCCTGTTTAAGGGCCAGATCTGCAATGGCCGTATCCTGGACTCCGGTGCCGCTGAGATCGCATATGCTAACCTGGTTCCGGGATTGCCGTCCCTTTTGCTTACCCGCAATGATCTCCCCCAGCTCAACCACCTGGCTTTCGCCCACCCGGATTCCGTCGGCCCTGGCGTTGAACAGTTCTCCCACGGAAAAACTCTGGGACCTTGTGTCGCAGGCAATGACATCTGTCTTATCAAACACCTCTGACATGATCTCCTGTTTTTCGGGAAGATCGGCTCCCATGGCCGTGATGTGCAGTCCGGGGTGGATAAAGGCGGGATCGATAAAGGGCTGCCGGGAAGGGGTGCAGGTCACGACCACCTGGCTTTGGGTGACCACCGCTTCCACACTTTGGGCGGCAACCACCTCCACGGACAATAGAGCCCCCATCTGTCGTGCATATTCTGCGGCCAGACGTTCATCTCTATCATACACCATGAGGCGCCTGAAGTTTCTGACCTGTTTCAGGGCGATCATCTGGAAACGACCCTGGACACCGGCACCGATGACCCCGGCACAGGTCACCCGTTCCGGGGCCAGGTGCCGGGCTGCCACGGCGCCTGCCGCAGATGTCCGGACATCCGTGAGATAGGCATTGTCCAGCAGGATGGCTTCGGTCATGCCGGTTTTTGCGCTGAGAACCACCATCATGGCCGGGCTTGACGGCAGACCCAGATGACGGTTGCCAAAGAACCCGGCCCCGATTTTAACGGCAAGCCGGTCCAGGCCCCGAACATAGGCGGCCTTGATATCCACATCCCCCTGGTGTTCCGGGATTTCAATATGCATAATGGGCGGCATGGCAACCTTACCCTGGGACAGCCATAAAAAAGCATCGGATACGGCGTTAATGGATGCCGCATCTATTTTAACCCGTTGGCGAAGCTCTTTTTCCGTCAGTATAAGGACGCTCATTCAATCATTCCTTTCCCGGGAATCAACCCGGGTCTCAGTATCGTCTTTCATCGCAATGCATACAGGGCGTTTTCTTTTGCCGACTTACATAAACCCGATATATTTCTTTTTAACAAGGGCAGTGAAAACATAGTTGATCATGGTGAGATAATCAAACACCGGCAGGCCGGTTTCCCGGTATACGGCCCCGGCATAGGGAGGCAGAACGCTGCACTCCAGGAGAACGGCCCTGACCCGGGGCTCTTTTGAGGTAAGGGACCTGACCGCTTCCACCACTTCCGTCTCAATGATGTCTGAATCCAGGCTTCCCTTTTCTTCCAGGACTGCGGATTTAAATTCCAAAGCGTTTTCAAGACCGCCTATTACCAGGTCGGCCGACGGGTCAATACCGATGTCGGACAGGAATGAAGGGGTGAGGCTCCGGGCATTGGCTGTGATGATGCCAATTTTCCCGGGACCCGGAATGATCTGCCGGATAAAGGGAATCTGGAACAGGGAGGACAAAAATACCGGGATGTTCAAATCCTGCCTCAGCCGTTCCTGGTGCAGGGCCATGAAGCCGCAGTCCCCGGTTACGGCCCGGACTCCGTTGGCCTCAAGCTCCCGGGCCGATGCCAGCAATTCCGGATAAATGCTCTCGTCTCTGCCCAGGGCCCTGGCAACGGAAAACCCGGGCACCCGTTTAAAGCGCACCGGGAAATCATAGGTAGAGGCGTTGGCCACATCCCCGGGTATGAAAGGAACGGGAGAATCCAGCAAAAGGATGCCAATGGCTTCCCCGTAGGAGACCTGGTTGTGTTTGCTCTGGTAAATCATTTGACAAACAATTGCCGGGGTACCCGGGAAAAGGTGTCACACCCGGATGGGGTCACGCAGACGGCCTCGCTGCACTCAAAGCCCAGGGTGTCGGTCCAGATGCCCGGCATCACATGAATGGTCATCCCGGGTTGAAGAACGGTGGTATCCCCGGGCCGCAGACTGACGGTGTGCTCTCCCCAGTCCGGGGGATAGTTGAGTCCGAAAGAATATCCGATGCGGGATTCTTTGACCACCCTGGAACCGGCAATGGATTCCCGCCACTTGGCCTCGATGTCCAGGGCCCGGATACCGGGTTTGATAAACTCCACTACGGTATTGAGTCCATGGATCACGGTCTTGGAGATATCGGCCAGTTTCGGGTCGGGTCTGCCTGTGATGACGGTTCTGGACAGGGGGGCATGGTACCGGTGTTTGCAGCCGGACAACTCCAGGAGTACGATTTCATCTTTTTCATACCTGCGGTCGGTCCAGGAGAGATGAGCGGTCGTGGTCCGTTTCCCCGACGGCATGATGGGAATAATGGCGGAATAATCACCCGTGAAATCAGGGGTTCCCGCAATCATGGCCCGGTAAACCTCTGCGGCCACATCCCCCTCCCTCACCCCGGGTTCAATCAGATTCACCGCCGTGTCCATGACCTGCTCAAGGATAAGGCCCGCCATTCGCATATAGGAAATCTCCCGGGCAGACTTGATGCACCTGATCCAGTTGATGAGCAAATCCCCTTCAGTGACAACGGCATTGGGAAGTCCTTTGGTTAGTTGTTCATGACATTTTGCCGTAAAATAATAATTGTCTTTTTCCACCCCGATGGTTTTATTCTCCTGCCGGTATTTTTTGATCAGGTCTGCCACAAAATCATAGGTGTGGCAGGTTTTTGACTGGACATAATGATCCGGGTAGCCCGCGATGTTCTCGTCATCCAGCCAGGTGGTGATGCGCGCCCCGTTGCTGTCCTGGGCCCGGCCGAACCATATTGGCTGTTCCCGGTCCATAAAGATGAGCACGCCCTGGTGGACATAAAAAGACCAGCCGTCATAGCCCGTGAGATAATTCATATTGGCCGGATCAGTCACCACCAGGACGTCCAGTCCCTTTTTTTCCATGGCCTGTCTGGTTTTATTTAACCGGTCTTTATACTCTGAAATATCAAAAAGAAGCATGGTATCGTTCCCCTCTAAAGTGTCTGCAAAGGACTCTGCTCCGGTGTGATATGTCTGGAAAGAATATCATAAAAGATCCGGGAATCCATGTTCCCGCCGGAAAGGATACCCACGACATGGTCACCCGTCATTGCGGTCTCTTGTTTAAGCAGCCAGGACAGGGTCACGGCCGCGGCCCCTTCAACCAGTATCCCGTGATGCTGCCAGGCAAACACAATTCCCTTTTCAATCGCCTCTTCCGATACCAGTTCAATGGTATCTACATAGCGATCCACCATGGAAAAGGTGTAAACATTGTCAAGGCCGATTCCTCCCAGCAGGGCATCGGCCAGGGAATCTTTTTCTTCAATTTCCACCGGTTTCCCGGCCGTAATGGACGCATGCATGGCCGGGGCGCATTCCATGGACACACCGATGACCCGTATGGCCGGATCTGCGGATTTCATAACCCTGGCGACCCCGGCTGCCAGGCCGCCCCCGGATACCGGCACCACCAGAGTGTCAATTTCAGGCATCTGTTCCAGAATTTCCAGGCCCATGGTGCCCTGGCCAGCAATGACAAAGGGGTCATCAAAGGGCTTGATCATGGTCAGGCCTTCATCCCGTTCAAGCTTCAGGGCCACCGCATAGGCATCATCCTGGCTCTCACCTTTTTGGACCACCCGGGCACCGAATTTTTCCATGGCCGCCACCCGGTATTGGGGAACCCTTTTGGACAGGCAGACCACGCACCGGATGCCCATGCGCTGTGCCACCCAGGCCACGGCCCGGCCGTGGTTTCCCGTTGAAAATGCCAGGACCCCGTTCTTTTTCTGGCCGTCTGACAGGCTTAAAAGGGCATTGGCTGCCCCCCTGAGTTTAAATGACCCGGTTTCCTGGAGATTTTCCAGCTTTAAATGGACCTGCCTGCCCAACTCGGCAGACAATGCCGGGGAATCGACCATCGGGGTGGTCCGGATCAACCCATGAATTCTTTGTCTGGCCTGGAAAACGTGTTTCAGTGTGATGTCGGTTTGAATTTTCATTATCTAAAGGCCACATCTCTCAAGTAAAGGGCAATCTCCGGAAAAAAGACCATGGCAACGGCCACACTTAAAAGAATAAATATAAACGGGGGTGTGCCTTTGACCACTTCAAAATAGGGCCGTTTAAAGATGGCAATGGCCGTGAAGATATCACACCCGAATGGCGGGGTTGCAGATCCAATGGCACACTGAAGCGTAATGATGGTCCCCACCAGCACAGGATCCAATCCCACCTTATTCACCACAGGGGCAAAAATGGGAACCAGAATCAATATCACCACAATGGGATCCACAAACATACACCCGGTGAAAAAGGCAATGGAGATAACAAAAAGAACACCGTACCGGCCCATCTCATCAATACCGATCATCCCTAAAATCTGCTGGGGAACCTGGGCATAGGATAATACCCAGGCAAAGGCCGCGCCGGCCCCCACCAGGATAAAGACGACGGCGGTCACCAGTCCCGTGGACAAAGCGGTTTCATAAAAGTCAGCAAGTTTCATGGTTCTGAAAACAAAGCCCTCCAGCACAATGGCATATGCCACGCTTACTGCAGCGGCTTCCGTGGGGCTGAAGATACCGCCGAATATACCGCCGATAATAATCACCGGGAACCCAAGCGGCCACAGTGCATGATACACTGCCATTGCCCTCGATTTCCATGATGCCCTGGGTTCAGTGGGGATATCATTTAAAACGGCATAGATCACACTGTAGATTGAAAACAAAAGAAGTATTAACAGCCCCGGGCCGATGCCGGCAATAAAAAGTTCAGGAATGGATGCTTTCGCCACAATTCCATAGATAATCATCCCGATACTGGGGGGAATCAAAAACGCAATATCACTGGAGTTGACAATGAGGGCCAGAATAAACGAATCTTTATACCCCCCCTGTTGAAGCCTTGGACGCAGGGGGGCACCGATGGCCACAACCGTGGCCTGGGTGGAACCGGAAACGGCGCCGAACACCGCACATGCACCGGCCGTACTCACGGCAAGCCCGCCTTTGATATGCCCCACAAATGCCATCACCAGATCGATGAGTTTCTCAGCCGATCTGCCCCGGGTCATGATATCGGCCGAGAGGATAAACATGGGCACGGCAATGAGAGCGGCCGGACGAATCCCTGCCATCATCTGCTGGATCATGAACTGGGTCTGGGACAGGTCTCCGTCGTACAACAGGTAGATCCCCAGTGTTGCGCCGGCAATCAACGGGATTTTCATTGGAAATCCCGACAGCAGTAAAACAACCATGAGCAAAAAAATGGAGAGGGCAAAATGTTTGTTCAAAAAATCCATAAAGCTGAAACTGGTATCCAGGACAGCAGTTGAACCGCTTTGGGCCGCTATATTTCCCCGGTCATCTTTTATCGTTGCCGTAATGGCGATACTGCCGTCTGCAAAGGCGCTGATGTCGAGGGCTTCAACCCCCCAGTTGCCGATCTTATTAATCTCGGGGGTCTGCTCGATAACGGCTCCCTTTTCATCACCCAGGGTGATGCTGAGCGTTTGCCCCGGCTCCACCCCTTCTGCAAATCCGTATACGGAAAGCAGGATTTTCTGGTCAACCACCGTCTCTTCAATCACGACCCTGACAGACTCTGAAGCAACGAGAGCGGTGGTCCATAAGCAAATGACAGCAAGCAACAATTGAATTTTCAGTATTTTCTTTATCTGGAAGCCTTTCATGGTCTCTCAACTCTCTTTGTCATTTTCTGCGTCAACATATCCGTCTTTAACATGGGTGGAAAGGTAGACATGGCTCTGTGTCAGATTCTTAACCGTGGTAAACGCATACTGCAGTCCCGTCATAACAAACCCAAACGGCACCCATAAATAGATATAGAATACAGGCAGGCCCAGGGCCGGGAGGATTCGGCCGCTCTCATACACCTCGGCAATATAGCGGTAGGAATAAAAGGCAAGAAAAAACATGAACCCGGAGGTCACCGAGGTCATTACAACCATCAACACCCTGCGCATGGTTTCGGGCAGGGCATCATAAATGGCGGACATTCTTATATGGCGGCCATTTCGGGCGGCATAGCTGAGTCCGGCATAGGTCACCAGAACAATGAAGATCACGTTCAGTTCATCCGTGAAGGTAATGGCGCTGTTAAACACAAACCGGCTGACCACTGCGGCAATGGTATTGACCGTCATTGCGATCACTCCCACAGCCAGGACGACGCCCTCAAGTCTGCTGATTTGGATGTCAATGAAATCCAGCGCGTTGAGTAAAGGATTCCCCTTATTTTCTGCAGCCTCAGTCATTTTTTCTCCCGGTCATACATTTGGGTAATAAATCTGGATTGCAAAATAGATCAGGCTGCAACGGCCCTTTCTATTTTGCAATCCTCTGTGGTTTTATTCTTTTGTATTAACCTCTGCTTCTTTGAGATCGGCCATCATCTGGTCCAGTATTTTTTTGTTTGAATCGCTCTTGGATGCAAATGAATCCTGCACAGCTTTTGCCGCCCGTTTAAAGGGGGCACGTTCGGCTTGGGTGAGGGTCACGATTTTAAATTCCGGGTTGGTCCTGACGATACGGCCGATGCCATAGGCATCCAGTTTTTCTGCCTCGTTTAAAATAACCTGGTGTGCATGGTCGGCAGCCTGGCGAATCAGTTTTTTATCCCTGTCGCCCAGTTCGTCAAAAAATTTTTTATTGGCTGATGCAGATGCATTGAAGTGTCCGTGGCCGGTATAGGTCAATACTTTTGTTAAATTATCCAGGCCATATGCTTCAATCCACACGGTGGGGTTTTCCTGACCATCCACCATATTGGTTTTAAGGGCACCGATGAGATCACCCCAGGTCATGGGAACCGGTGAGGCACCAAAGGCTTTATAGGTCTCAACCAGTATGGGAGAGCCGGGCATCACCCGCATTTTTTTGCCCTTCAAATCCTCGGGGGAATGAAACGGCACAAAGGTGGTCACTGCCATCTCACCTTCAGGGAAAATAGAGAGCAGTTCAAGTCCGTGTTTATTGAAGATCGGCGGAAGCATCTCGTTAATCGCTTTTGAATTTTTGAAAAAATAATCAAGCTGTTTGGTATCTGTGGGCATCACATAGGGAAGCGTGAACAGATCCATTTCAGGGATTGTTCCCCCCATGTAGCCGGTTGACTGTCCCAGAAACTGCAGGATACCCGCTTTGGTCTGTTCCATCATATCGGTCTCTTCACCCAGGCTTCCCACGGGGTAGATATTGATCGTATGCCTGGAATTTTCCTCTATAAAGCTCTTAAAGGCTGTCGCGTAAATACCCTGGGGGTCATTGACGCCCTCTCCCATGGCATACTTCCACTCCGCTGCATACAGATTCATGCCGGTTGCCGCAATCAGCAGAATGCCTGCAAAAAATGCTTTTAACAGTGTTAGGCTCATCTTTTTTTTCATTGTCCGACTCCTTTTTCTTGAGTTAATGTTCTGGTTTATAGGTGAAGAACGCTTAGGACTATTTCTCTTTTAAGAATTCCAAAGCGCCTTTTACATACAACTCTACTCCTTTAATTAATACATCTTCATCAACGTTAAACCGGGGATTATGCAGGGGAAAATCAGACCCTTTGTCCGGATCGGCACACCCCAGAAAACTAAACACCCCGGGGACCCGGGATGAATACTCGGAAAAATCTTCACTGGCAATGGACCGGCCTGACTGGACAGCCTCACTGGAACCAAACACCTCTGCGGCGGCTTTCCTGACATGGGCCACCATGGACGCATCGTTGACCAGGGGAATATTTTCATGGTCAATGTCGATATCACAGGTACATTGATGGGCCAGACAGACGGCCCTGCAGATCCGGATGAATTTCTGGGTGGGATTGTCCGGGGAATCCTCTGCAGATGCGTGGAGGAACCGGATGGTACCTTCCAGATAGACCTCTTCCGGGATGATATTGGATTTTTCCCCGGCCGCAAGTTTACCAAACATGATGATGCAAGGTTTCTGGGCATCCATATGTCTTGTCTGGATCGTCTGGACCGTCTGGATGATACTGGCCGCTGCAATTACAGGATCAATTGCTTCATGGGGATAACCGGTGTGGCCCCCTTTGCCTTTTACCCTGAGCTTGAATACGTCCAGACCGGCCATGACAACCCCGGAAGCAATGGACACCGTTCCCGACGGGATAAGACTCCAGATATGGAGCCCCATGACCCCGTCCACTTTGGGATTTTCAAGTACCCCCTCTTTAACCATTCTTTTGGCCCCTGCCACCTCTTCATCGGGCTGGAATACAAATTTGATTTTCCCGGTGAATGCGGCCCGATTCTCCCTGAGCACCCGTGCCGCCACCAGCAGCATGGCCATGTGGGAATCGTGGCCGCAGGCGTGCATCACCCCTTTATTCTTAGATGCGTAACTCACCTCGTTCACCTCGGTGACGGGCAGGGCATCCATGTCGGATCTGAGCATGAGAACCTTGCCGGGTCTGCCGCTGTCCAGCAGGGCCGTGACCCCGGTTCCGGCGATCCGGTTCGTCTCAAATCCCAGGTCCTGGAGCCAGGCTTCAACCTTTTGGGCTGTCCTGAACTCTTTGAACCCCAGTTCAGGATAGGCGTGAAAATCCCGCCTCAGGGCAATGAGCTCGGATTCAAGTGCTCGTATCCGTTCGCCGATGGGGTCTATCGTTCCAGTATCGTTCATGGTATATCCCTTATCCTAAACCTGTCCTTTATTCGATCACAAACAATTTCCGGTCAAAGGAGGCAAATGTGGCCGCCCCGGTGTCGGTGACCCTGAAGGACTCGGAACATTCAAACCCGAAATTGTCCATCCACATGCCCAGGATCATGTGAAAGGTCATGTTGGGCTTTAAAACAGTCTTATCCCCGGGTCTCAGGCTTGCCGTATGCTCTCCCCAGTCCGGGGGATAGTTGAGTCCCATGGCGTAGCCGATACGGGATTCCTTTTCAAACCCTTTTTTGGCGATATGTTCCCTCCAGACACGTTCCACATCTTCACCCGTGAGACCCGGTTTAATGGCGTCCAGAGTCAGGTTTAACCCGTCCACGGTGATATCGGCAAGGGTTTTGAGCCGTTCCGGGGGCGCACTCCCCACAAATGCGGTTCGGGCAATGGGACAGTGGTAACGGTGGCGGCAGCCGGCAAGTTCCAGATTCACTGCCTGTCCGGTCTGGTAAGGCTCATCCGTCCAGGTCAGGTGGGGGGCCGAGGTTTTCTCACCCGTGGGCATCATGGGAACAATGGAAGGGTAATCACCGCCAAACTCCGGGGTACCCGAGGCCTGGGCCTGGTAGACCGCTGCCACGGCGTCGCACTCCCGGGTTCCCGGGGCAAGACTGGAAATGGCCGTGGCCATGACCTTTTCGGCAATTTTCCCGGCCTGTTTCATAAAATCTATTTCCGCATCCGATTTGACCAGCCTCACCCAGTTGACCAGGAGGTTGGCATCTGCGAGGGTATCCCTGCCCAGGGTCTTTTTGAGCTCATGATCACTTCTGGCCGTATAGTAATAGGCATCAGTTTCAACGCCCACACGCTTTTTGCCCCATCCTTTTTCCAGGATAATATCTGCCATGAAATTCATGGGGTGTCTCACATCGGACTGGATATAGGTTTCCGGGTATCCGATGATGTTTTCCTGCCGGATAAATGCGGTATGCTTTGCCCCGTTAACATCCATGTTCCTGCCGATCCAGACGGGTTCCTCTTGTTCATCAACCACCAGGACGGCCTGGGGCACATAAAAAGACCATCCGTCATATCCGGTCAGATAATTCATGTTGGCAGGATCACACACCAAGAGCAGTTCTATTCCCTTTTTTGCCATGGCCGTCTTGGTTTCGGCGATACGGCCAAGGAATTCTTCTCTGCTGAATAGGGCCATTATTCCTCCTGTTCCTATTAAGGGTATCCGGGTCCGGCAGGCCTTAGCCTTTGCCGGACCCGGCTTTTATTGTAGTATACTAAATACAGGCAACACCTTTTTCCAATTTTTCCAGTGCTGTTTCAATATTTTTGGAGCTTGTTGCAAAGGAAAGCCTTGCAAACCCTTCTCCATTTTCTCCAAATATCGAACCCGGTAAAAGTGCCAGTTTATGCTCTTTAACCATGTATTTCGCAAAATCCCAGGATGACATCCCAAAGGAAGAAATATTGGGAAATGCATAAAACGTAGATTCCGGGCGTATACAGGAGATGCCTTTGATGCTGTTAAGCCCGTTATACATCAACTCTCTTCGTCTGGCATACCGTTCCACCATCTCTTTAACACACGCCTGGGACCCCTCAATGGCGGCAAGGGCAGCCCGCTGGGCCACTGCCGTCACCCCGGACACCATATGCTCCATCAATTTTTCCATTTCATCGATGATGGCTTTGTGAGCGACCACGTACCCGACTCTCCAGCCGGTCATGGCATAGGATTTGGAAAGTGTGTAAATGGAAACCGTCAAGTCTTTCATGCCTTCCAGGGACCCCATGGACACATGTTCATTCCCGTCAAACAGGATGTGCTCATAGGGTTCGTCTGAAATGACCATAATTTCGTGTTCTTTACAGATTGCTGCAATCTGTTCCAGGCTTTCTCTATCAAACACTGCGCCGGTGGGATTTGACGGTGTGTTCAGGATGATCGCCTTGGTTTTGGGAGTCACTGCTTTTTTAACATCTTGTGGATCAAGCTTGAACCGGTTTTCTTCTTTAACCGCCACTCTGACCGGCACACCGCCGAACAGACGGATCTGGGAATAGTAATCATACCCCGGATCCGCCACAATGACCTCGTCTCCGGCGTTGACCAGGTGCAGCATCACATTAAAAATGCCCTGCATGGCACCCACACTGATAAAAATTTCGTTTTCCGGGTCAGCAGTTAATTTATTTTCCGCTTCAACCTTTCGGGCCACAGCTTCCCTTAAATCCTGAAAGCCTGCAGCAGGGGGATACCGTGTAAAACCCTGGTCAAGACCCTTTTTGGCAGCATCCCGTATATGGACCGGCGTGTCAAAATCCGGCTGACCAATACCCAGGTTGGTTACCCCGTCTATTTTATCCGCCATGGCAAACATGATGCGGATCCCGGACCATTCCACTCCGGCATTCCTTTTGGCAAATAATTTTTCAATATTCATGATCTTTGTCTTTTTTTTAAAATTTAGGCTTTTGTCATCACCAGATCTTTGGCCCCTTTTGGAGATGTTTTGATCCCCGGGGCGTGCTTGTCCATGATTTCCATGACGATAGAGGCAATTTTAACTTTTTCCTTAATAAACCCCTCATGCCACTCTTCTGCAACCCAGGGCATATAGATATCTGCTTCAGAGGTTCCGGGCTCGAATTTAAAATAGCAGGGTGAGGCCACTTTTGCAATTTCCGGCATCTCATAGGCTCTGAAACTACCACCAAAGGAATTGGGTACGATGGTGTAAACATCCAGAGGGATATCAATTGCCTGGCGGATGGAAGACAGGATGGGCCTGGATACATCGCAAACCGGATTCAGTGAATTGGCACCCATTTCTTCAATGACTTTTGCGCCGGCCGCACTACCACAACCGCCGAATACAGACCATTTAAAAATGGTTTCAGCAGGAATCAGTCCTTCTTCCCTCATTTTATTGAGGATAAACAGCACCCCTTCGTCATAGACGAGAAACCCTCTGAACCCCAGGTCAATACTCCGCATGATGTCGGCAATATGATAGGCGACATTATCGGAACCCCGGTGGCGGGGACCCTGAATCTGGCCTTCTGAGGTACACGCTTCCTTGGCACCGGCATCCCATGCTTTTCGATGACCAACCGTCATGATGGTTTCAATACCTGCGTCCCTGGCCATCTGGGCCATGTCTTTTAATTCCTGGGCATCACAATAGGTGGAACCGCCAACCGCTGCAATGGCCCGGTGGATCACCACATTTCTTTTTTCAGCTTCTTTGATCATGGTTGCCATGGTGGAGGCCCGCTCAACACCGGCGATTTCAATCCTGAAATTGGCGCCGTCGGGAAACGCCTTGCCCGAAGCTGCCAGTTCATATCCATCCCGCCCCGGGATTCCGTATTTTTCCATAAAATTTTGAATGGTCTTTAATCGTTCGCTCATGCTCCTAAGTCCTTTAATTTAATTTTGCCGTTAATTTGTCCAGTTCACCTTCAACCATTCGATAGGTATGTTCAGGAGCAGGGAACCTTCCCGCCTTTACATCCGCTTTATAGGCTGAAAATGCCTGGATGGTTTTGTCCGCAAGGTTTTCATATTTTTTAACAAACTTAGGGGTAAAGGCCTGAAAAACCCCTGCTACGTCGGAAGAGATCATCAACTGACCGTCGGCATCAATGCCGGCGCCGATACTGTATACCGGGATGCTCAAGGTCTGCCTGATGATATCACACACTTCCGGGGGTACCGCTTCCACCAGAAGGGCAAAGGCACCTGCCTCCTGGATGGCGCGTGCATCCTCGATCAGCTCATGGGCAGCATCTGCGGTCCGGCCCTGGGCTTTAAAACCGCCCAACTGCCCGGAACTCTGGGGTGTCAGCCCGATGTGGCCCATGACCAGCATCCCGCCGTCACAGATGGCCCGGATCTGGGGACAGACCCGTTTGCCGCCTTCCAGCTTGATGGCGTCAACACCGGCTTCCTTGTGGAACCTGCCGGCATTCAGAACCGCGTTTTCAACACTCACCTGGTAAGACAGAAAGGGCATGTCACCGATGATAAAGGTGTTTTTGGCTCCCCGTCGAACCGCTTCCGAATGATAAATGCATTGATCCATGGTGACCGGAATCGTGCCTTCGTATCCGTAGACGCACATTCCCAGCGAATCTCCCACCAATATCATGTCCATGCCGGCTTTTTCTGCAAAACTGGCATTCCAATAATCATATGCAGTGATCCATACCGCTTTTTCATTGGAATCCTTCATCTGTTGAAGGTCCCATCTTGTCAGCTTTTTCTTGTCCATGCTGCCTCCGAAAATGTTCTGTCCTGTTTAAATTGTCACACATTACGT
This sequence comes from uncultured Desulfobacula sp., assembly GCA_963674905.2. Lineage (GTDB taxonomy): Bacteria > Desulfobacterota > Desulfobacteria > Desulfobacterales > Desulfobacteraceae > Desulfobacula. The sequence continues at coordinate 979,517 of CAXXXR010000002.1, forward strand.
GACAAGAGTTTTCATTACGTGACAATTTTAAACCTAAAAAAATCCCACAGCCTTGTCAAGATTTTTTTAAAATAAAAAAAAGGATCAGGGGGTTCCCATCAAACGGGACAGATCCTCAGATGCCGTAAGGATGGTCTTTTTCATATCTTCCAAAGCCCGGTGGGTCAGGCGCATGGCAGGCCCTGAAATACTCAGGGCATAGGCGGGATAGGCGTTGTGGTCAAAAATAGGGACGGCAATGCACCTCAAGCCGATGGTCATCTCCTCGTCGTCAACGGCATATCCATTTTCCCGGATACGGGCCAGTTCCGCCTGAAACTCCCCGCTGTCCGTGATGGTATTGGGGGCCAGTTGTTCGAATTCAACCTTTTCAAGGTAGTCGGCCAGCTCATGGTCCGGAAGAAAGGCCAGGATGGCTTTGCCCAGACCCGTGCAATAGGCGGGTGCCTTGTCCCCCAGGGCCGAATCCATGCGCAGCACCTCAAGGCTGTCTATTTTATCAATGTGAATGACTTCCCGGTTTTTAAAGAACCCGAGATTGATGGTTTCCTTGTACATCATGGAAAGCCGGTGCATATAAGGCTTGGCCAGCCGGCGGATTTCAAACCGGTTGGCCACCCGGGTGGCCAGTTTCATTATTTTAAGGGTGGGCTGGTATTTGTTGCTGCTGTTTTTTTCAACATACCCCAGGTCTTTTAATGTGGAAATAAACCGGTGACTTCCGGCCCGGTTGGTGTCCATGAGCTTTGCAGTTTCACTCACGGTCAACTCCCCGTGCCGGGCCAGCAGCTCAAGGATTCGTATTCCCTTTTCCAGCGAGGCAATTCTATAATATTTTTTTTCCGTCATTTCCTATCCCTTTTCAGCATAATCACACATATCGAGACACATACCTTGTATGTGTGACCAAGAATAGTCGGTTTTCCTGGTCCATGTCAAGGCAAAGCCACAAAAACCCTATTTCCGCTTCTTTCATCACGACCCTTAACAGTGGCACCGGATAAACCCCTCTTTGTCCCCCTGGGGTCTTTCTCCCATATCCTCATTCCCAGGTCCTCTTCTCCAATTGCAGACAAAGCACTGCCGGCCCATTGACATTCCGGCAATGAATCGCATATTTTTGGATAGTGGCGAATTTATGAAACGCCTTTTTATAAGGGTGACGGTTCGTTTTCAGCCTTAATATGAGTGATACAGGGAGACAGAAAAATGAAAGTGATGAACTATACGGATGTACTGCCGGTTGTCATGGACAATGACATGGTGAAAAATGTTGCCGGCCGGGTGATGATCGGGAAAGAAGACGGGGCCCATAATTTTTGCATGCGGGTGTTTGAAATGGGACCGGACGGCTATACCCCCCGGCACGCCCATGACTGGGAACATGAGATATTTGTTCACTCCGGAAACGGCGAGGTGCTGATGGAAAAAAAATGGCATCCCCTTTCTCCAGGCTCGGCCGTACTGGTTCCGGCCAATATGGAACACCAGTTCAGGAACACATCGGACAAAACCTTTACCTTTGTCTGCCTCATTCCGTCGGGGGCACCGGAACTATGACGGGAGCAAGATCCTGTGTGGGCAAAGACGGGCGGTTTATCGTGGGGGTCCACACCCCCCGCTTTGAGGTCAAAAACCTGAGGAACTCCGATCATTTTGTCGATCTCGGCCGACTGGATGACGGCACCCGGGTAGACAACACCCTCAATTTCCCTGAAGGGGATGTGTTAGAACCCCGTGCCGATACCATCTATGAGATTGCCAACCCCTTTTCCTTCCGGGGCACCACCTATATCAACTCTGCTTGGGCCGACCCCAAGGCGGCCCGGCCTGAGATGATCCGTATTCCCAGACCCAAACCCTGCTCCCTGGTACAGAATTTTGAAATGCAAAAGGGGACGTCCCTCACAACCCTGGCAGATACAAAGGCAATTTTGGATCTCCTGCCCCATCCCCTCTTGATTGCTCTGGCCCAGGCCTCCACCGACTCCAAAGAACTGGTACTGCTGGCAAAAAAATCCTGCCGCATCCTGTTCGATCCCGACGGAAGGACTCCGGTTGGCATGGGATACAGAAAAAAACAGGACCGGATTGTTCCGGACATTTACGACCATGAGTTGTTTGAAGTGCTGGTAAACAACCCCTGTCTTCCCGACGATTACAAGAATGTCCTGGTGTTAAAGCCCGGAGTCCAGGGAAACAACGAGATTGTTGGCGAGTACCTGTCAGATGACGGGAAAACCCATGTATTTGAATATTTACGGCGCAATTCCTATATTCCCTGGGGGCATTTTGCCGCCAACATGGCCAATGACGCCATCCGTTACAGGGCCCGGGATTTAAGCATGGAAGACATGAAAGGCATCCGCCACCTTTATTACCAGCGGGCCTTGATCCGGCTTGCAACAGAACTGGACATTGCCTTCCCCGACAGACACGCCTGCCTGGATGAGACAGAACTTGAAACCCTGAGACTTAAGGTGTTGTCCCGACTTCACGAAGAACCGGCCCCGTCACTCTTGTTTGACAGCACCCTTTGGGGGTGGAACTTCGGCTATGGATATGCCCAGTCAGGCCACAGGCTCCACGCCTCCCACCAGATGATCCACCAGCAGAATGCCATGATCCCCAAATCTGTTCCAACCCAATCTGATATAGTCCAATCTGCTAAAGTCGGGTCCGGAAAAAGCCTTCCCTCTTTTGCCTGCGGTGACCTGATCCAAGAGTTTATACGACAATTTAAGAAAACCTTTGGCAAGCCCTTTTTTGACACCTATCTGGCGGCCGTGCGAACCAATACCAGAACCGACGGGCGCACGGATGCCCAATCCTCCCTCTTGGTGGCGGAAGATGAACACACCATCCTGTTCGTACCCAAGGCCCAGGTATCGGAGTGGGAATTACAGCTCATGCCCAAAACCGCCTGCGGCAACATCCTTGAAGCCGATACCGGTCTTCGCCGCTCCCTGGACAGGGCCATTCTCACAGCCGTACAGGTCCTTGAATCCCTGGGCGCACAATTTGTCACCTCAATTGAGTTCTCAAAACGATTTAATGAACGAGAGTCTGACCAGCGACTGCTCTACTCTTTTCTTCCAAGACTTCCCTATGCCCCGGATACCTTTTCCGAAGCCCAGCTCCGATGGATCAGCGGAACCTTTCCTGAGGATTTCGCCCACGCCTGCAGAATCGAACTGGACTCATTTTTAAGCGAGGAATAAAAAAAATGGTATTGCATGATTTCATATATGAGTGGGACGGAAAAAGCCATGACGGGAAAAAACCCATTTCCTGGTGGCCGGGATCATACCATGTCAAAATAGTCAAGCTTGCCTCGGACAAAGACAATATCAGCTACCTGATTCCGGTTGCCGTTATTTTAAAGAATGCCAGGATCAATCCCACCATGAACACCTCCCTGAAAAACTATATCCACACCTTTGCCCAAAAAATATCGGAACAATACGGCCTTGATCTGGGAAAAACCCTCTGGGTTGAAGTGGATAAAACCATACGGGTGACCCGGCTGACACCGGAAACAGAGAAGCTGTCCGCAACGCTTTTCACCATTTCATGGCGGCCTATCAGGCCCAACGAGCTGGCCATGATCCAGCCCTACCTGGATGACATGTAAAAAAGCCGGCTGAAACAGCCGGCTTCTTCAGTCCGCTCACATCGATCAATCAATCAGGACGATTAAACAATACCCTGATCCATCATTGAATCCGCCACTTTTACAAACCCCGCGATATTGGCACCGTTCACATAGTTACCCGGCGTGCCGTACTCTTCTGCAGCCGACATGCACGAGGCGTGAATGCTCTGCATAATACCCTTCAGCTTGGCTTCCACCTCTTGTCTGGACCATTTAATCCGCATGGAGTTCTGGGACATTTCAAGCCCGGAAACCGCCACGCCGCCTGCATTGGCTGCCTTGCCCGGGGCAAAGAGTATTTTATTGTCAAGAAAGATATCCACGCCGTCCGGCATGGTGGGCATGTTCGCCCCTTCACTCACCACATGGACACCGTTATTGACCAGGTTCTGGGCATCTTTGGCATTGATTTCATTCTGGGTGGCACTGGGGAAGGCACAATCGGCCTTGTGATTCCAGAGCGGGTTGTGATCGGAACCCGCATCAATGGCCGTATAAACCGCTTCCGGATATTTTTCAACATACTCCTTGATCCGGCCCCGCTTGACGTTTTTCAGGACCATGACATGCTGGAGTTTGGCCTGGTCTATCCCTTTTTCATCGTAGATATATCCGGAAGAGTCGGACAATGTCAGCACCCGTGCGCCAAGCTGGTTCAATTTTTCCGTGGTATACTGGGCCACGTTGCCCGAGCCCGATACCAGGCAGGTTTTATCTTTAAGGCTTTCTTTCCTGGTCGCCAGCATTTCATCGGCAAAAAAGACAGACCCGTACCCCGTGGCTTCGGGTCGGATAAGACTCCCGCCCCAGTTGAGAGCTTTGCCGGTGAGTATCCCGGAAAATTCATTTTTCAATTTTTTATACATCCCGAAAAGATACCCGATCTCCCGGCCGCCCACGCCGATATCCCCGGCAGGGACATCCGTATCCGGGCCGAGATGACGAAAGAGTTCACCCATGAAACTCTGGCAGAACCGCATGACCTCATAGTCTGATTTACCCTTGGGATCAAAGTCGGACCCGCCCTTACCCCCACCCATGGGAAGGGTGGTCAATGCATTTTTAAATACCTGCTCAAAGGCAAGAAACTTTAAAATGGACAGGTTCACCGACGGATGAAACCGAAGACCACCCTTGTAAGGCCCGATGGCGGAATTCATCTCAATACGGAACCCCCGGTTGACCCGAACGATTCCCTGGTCATCTACCCAGGGGACCCTGAATTGAATCAGTCGTTCCGGCTCCACAATTCTATCCATGATACCGGCATGCCGGTATTCAGGGTTCTTGTCCAGTACCGGTTTAATAGATTCCACGACTTCGGTTACAGCCTGATGAAACTCTTTTTCAAATGGATCTCTTGCATTGACGATATCCAGTATTGTGACCATTTTTTTCTCTCCTGTTAAAATAGTTTTTGAAACATCTTTGTTCCAAAAAAATATCAAGAATTAACTTTCAAAACAAACCCCATTGTTCATACCGTGATCATATCGCAATGGTCTTACACAAGCATATCAATAGCACTTTTTGCCGTCAAAATACATGATTTTATTGACCTGCTCCAGCCAATATTGACTTCACCGGGAAACAGCGCTAAAGTAAGCCCCTTATGGAAAATCAAGCCCCCATCAGCCGGGTCACACTGACCGGCCCTGAAACAATTGTACGCGTCAACGAACCGCCCTCCATGGGGTATGTTTTTCTCAAGGCCCTTATGATCGCCCCTTTTCGTTCCAAATCCATTGCCGGAAATGCCCGTGTGAATCAGACCCGGATTGTCATGGAAAGCGTTCTTCCGGACCCGGAGCGGATTCAAAGGTATAAAATTGTGTGCGGATTTTCCCAGGACCCTGACGACATCATCCCCGTCTCTTATTTGCAGACACTTTTCATCGGGCTCCTGGGAAAATTCATCACCTCCTCCTTTTTTCCCATCAATCCTCTGGGACTGATCCAGACTTACCAGTCTTTTGAACAGAAGCGGCCCGTATCCATCCATGAAACGCTTGATCTTTCCTGCTCCCTGGCCGGCATCCGGAAAACCGAAAAGGGAGTGGAAACAGAATTTTCCCTGGAAGTCATGTCAGGGGATGAGCTTGTCTGGCAGGGCATCTCAACCTATTTCACCCGAAGCCCCGGAAACGAGAAAAAAAAGACGAAAAAAAAAGACGAAAAAATCCTGGACCCAAAAGAGATCATATTGGTTCCGGCCGGTACGGGAAGGCAATATGCCGGGGTTTCCGGGGATTATAATCCCCACCACCTGTTCACGATGACGGCAAAGCTCTTTGGATTCAAAAGCGCCATTGCCCACGGCATGTGGAGCCTGGCACGGGTGGTGGCAAGTCTTGACAAACAATTTAAATTTTCAGGGGCCCTCCGGGTTGACGCCGGATTTAAGCGGCCGATTTTCATGCCCGCAACCACTGCCCTGGGATATGAATCCGGAATTGACAGAGAAAACGATAAAACTATTGTGGATTTTGAACTCAGGGACGAACAGCAAAAAATTCCCCACCTGAAAGGACGTCTCCTTGTTGACATTTAATTCAGGTATCCACGGATGATCCCCATGCTGGGTGCCGGCTTTGCACTGGCCTCCGCCTTTTTCTGGGCCCTGGCCGTGGTTCTGTTTAAAAAAAGCGGGGAGGTATTCTCTCCGGTCTGTCTCAATCTCTATAAAAGCTTTGTGGCATTGATCCTGCTCACCATTACCATGCTTGTTTTACGCCTCCCGTTTTTCCCGGACAAACCCCTGAGCGACTGGGTCCTGCTCTCCGTTTCCGGCTTTCTGGGGATCACTTTGGCAGACCTTTTCTTTTTCATGGCCCTGAACCGCATGGGCGCAGGCATCATGGCCATTGTGGAATGCCTCTACCTTCCCAGTGTCATCTTTTTTTCCTTTATCCTGCTGGACGAAAGTCTGAGTGCCCATGGAATCATCGGCGGATTTCTCGTACTCACAGCCGTTTTTGTAGGCTCAATGAAAAAGAAAGCTTTGCCCGGGGACATCCTGGAAACAAAAATCCCCTGGTCCGGTATTATCAGCGGCTGCCTGTCCATCATCTTTTTATCCGCCGGAATCGTGATGATAAAATCCCTGCTGGAAAACACGGACGTTTTCTGGGCCACCCTGGTCAGGGTCGTTGCAGGGACCGTGTCCCTGTTGATCCTTGTCCTGTTGCACCCCAGACGGAGACAATACTTCAGGGAACTTAAATTTTCCAAAGCCTGGCTGACCGCACTTCCGGCATCAGTGGCCGGAAATTACCTGGCCCTGCTCTTCTGGGTGGCCGGCATGAAATATACCACTGCCTCCCGGGCCGCCATCCTGAATCAGATGTCCACCATATTAATCTTTATCATGGCCGCCATTTTCCTCAAGGAAAAAATCACGGTCAACAAAAGCATTGCCATCCTTCTGGCCCTCACCGGCGCCTGCCTGACCATCTTCAACTGACCCTTATTTTTAACACCTGGAATATCATCGCCAAGATAGATGCTATTGAATTTTATCCCGAAACTTGATTTAAAGAGAAAGTCTTGCTTCCCGCCGCCTTATCTGATATTGAGATCCTCCATAAAACCCTATGGTTACCATACAACGGTGTAAGCAGAGGAAAGGGCTGTGGCGGCTAAAAATTATCAGGAACTTGTTGTTGAAATTCTCCCCCCAAAGGACCTGTGCCCGGCATGGGAGAACAGCAGCGAAAGGGTCAGTCAAAAACAGCACCTCCTGGACCAGGAGATTTATCAGCACTATCGCAAGACCCCTGAAACCTGGCTCCTGTTCCTGGGAGGCTCCCAGGACCGTATTCCACTCTCCCCCTCCCTTGACTTTTTCCGCTCCCTCTCCCGGCTCTTTCTGGACACTGTGGCCCGGTATCCGGATATTGAGACCATTCGCCATCAAGCCGACCTCTCCTGTGACCCTGATCAATTAAACAGCTTTGCTGACGCAGCCCCCCTCATGATCGGGCGGGAGTATCTGACCCCAAAATTGCTGTCGCATCTCTGGGAAGAATTAACCCAGGCCTTTGTTCACGGCATACAGGGGTATCCCGGAAGTGTGGAGGATTTTTTCAAGGAGTTGTGCCCCCATATCCATCTTGCCGGCAGGGTCTATTTTCACCTGGTGGAAAACAGGGAGGATGACTACCCGTTCCAGTTTCTGGCCACCTATGCAGCCGATAACAAAGCCGGCGGCCCCCAAAAGCATCGCCCCCTGCACCACGCCCTTGAAGAATATTCCGGGGAATCCCTCCTGGAACTGCTGACCACGGTAAGTCTGGCGGCAAAGCAAAGCCCCATGATCCAGGAGCTCAAGGATACAGGGGACTTGTTTCACCACCTGGCCTGGGACAGCCGGGAGGCCTATACATTTCTTCAGCAGGTCACGCTTTTTGAAACCTGCGGCATCATCTGCCGCATACCGGACTGGTGGAAAAATCAGCGGCCCGGGGTGCGCCTGTCCATCAGCCTGGGAAACCTTGAACCCTCCCATGTGGGCATGGGCGCGCTTCTGGATTTTAATGCCCAACTCATGATCGGCGATGACCCGGTCACCCCGGAAGAAGCCCAGGCCATCTTGTCCCAGAGCGCCGGGCTGGCCTGGATCAAAAACCGATGGGTTGAGGTGGATACCCAGCGGCTGGAACAGGTCCTGGCCGCCTATGAACAAGCCATGGAGATGGTTGATGCAGACGGATTGACCATCAAGGATGCCCTCCTGCTTCAGCTCCATCCGGAACGGTTCCATTTGACACAGAATGAAACCGACCTGTCCATTGTCCATGGTGACTGGCTGAAAACGGTTGTAAAGCAGTTGTCAAACCCGGAAATAGTAAGGGCTGCCACGGCACCGAAAAGCTTCAGGGCAAATCTGCGGCCCTACCAGCAACTGGGGCTCAACTGGCTGTCCTTCCTGGATTCCCTGAAATTCGGGGCCTGCCTGGCTGACGACATGGGCCTGGGCAAAACCCTGCAGGTGCTGGGAATGCTGAGCATTTTCCAGGAAAGGGAACCCCACGCCATGTCCCTGCTTATCGTCCCGGCATCCCTGATTTCCAACTGGGAACATGAGATCCGGCGATTTCTGCCGGGTCTGTCCTATGCCGTGGCCCATCCCGGAAGCACCGAAACAATCCTGAAAAATGGGTCCAAAGCGCCCGATCCCCATCAATTCGACCTTGTCATTACCACCTATGCCATGGCCCAAAGAGTTCCGTGGATAGAAAAAATCCTTTGGCGAAGCATCATCCTGGACGAAGCCCAGGCCATAAAGAACCCGTCAACCAAACAGACAAAATACGTAAAAAAACTTAAGGCCGACACCCGGATCATCATGACCGGCACCCCCATTGAAAACAGCCTTGCAGATCTATGGTCCTTATTTGATTTTCTCAACCCGGGATTTTTGGGCAGTGCAAAGGCATTTAAAACCTTTGCCTCGGGCTTGAGAAAAGATCCTTCCGGGTACAATCGCCTCAAAAAAATCATTTCCCCTTATATCCTGAGACGGATGAAGACCGACCCTGATATTGCACCGGACCTGCCGGCCAAGGTGGAAATGAAAACCTTTCCCGAACTCAGCCGCCACCAGAAGGTGCTGTACACGGATTTTGTCGGACAATTGGAAAACCGCCTGGCCCGGGCCGAACAGGGGATAGAACGCAAGGGGCTTATCCTCTCGTCCCTGATCAAGTTCAAGCAGATCTGCAACCACCCGGACCAATACCTGGGAACCGGCGAGTTTGAGCCAAAAGAAAGCGGAAAATTCATCCGTCTCAGGGAATTGTGCGAAACCATTTATGCAAAACGGGAACGGGTTCTTGTCTTTACCCAGTTCAAGGAAATGATCCCACCCCTGGTGAAATTCATGGCAGACATTTTTCATCGGCAGGGCTGCTTTCTCCACGGCAGCATGAATGTGAAAAAAAGAAAAGAAGCGGTTGAGCAATTCCAGGGATCAGACTATACTCCCTTCATGGTCCTGTCACTCAAGGCAGGGGGCGTCGGTCTCAACCTGACCCGGGCAAATCACGTGATCCACTTTGATCGGTGGTGGAACCCTGCGGTGGAAGATCAGGCCACGGACAGGGCCTTTCGCATCGGTCAGCAAAAGGGGGTCCTGGTGCACAAGTTTATTACAAAGGGAACCATTGAGGATCATATTGACGCCATGATCGAGAGCAAGAAAGAAATGGCAGCGGCCGTGATACCTGACACCACCGGGGGATGGATTACGGAATTTGACGATAAAAAACTCCTGGAAATGTTCAGCCTTACCCTGTGACCAAAAATTGAGTTAAAAAAAGAGGAAGAATCATGCGCTATCGTTACGGATACCCACAATATGTCAGTGTTGCTGAAAAAAAGGCCAAGGCCGAAAAAAAACTCCAACAGCTCATGAAAAAAAATCCAGGCATGTCCCCGGTAAGAATCAGCGGCAACACCCTGGCTGCGTCCTGGTGGGGCAAGGCCTGGAATACAAACCTGGAAGGATACGCAGATTACACCAACCGTATCGGACGGGGACGTTCCTATGTCCGGCACGGGGCTGTCCTGGACCTAAAAATTGAACCCGGAAAAATATTTGCCCTTGTCCAGGGAACGTATGCGGCTCCCTACCGGGTGGAGATCACCATCAAACCCTTGAAAAAATCTGCATGGCAGGAGATTATCGACCAGTGCCGGGGAAAGATTGATTCCCTTGATACCCTGCTCACCGGGTCATTGCCCGCGGCCATGGAAACCATCCTGACAAAACAGGGGGACGGCATTTTCCCCTCCCCCAGAGAAATAGAATTTGACTGCTCCTGCCCGGACTGGGCATCCATGTGCAAACACGTTGCCGCAACCCTTTACGGGGTGGGGGCCCGGCTTGATTCTGACCCCTCTCTGTTTTTCCTTCTCAGAAAGGTGAACAAGGAAGACCTCATATCCAGCGTCATCCGCAAAGAGGCTAATCAATTGCTGGAAAAGGCAAAGACCCGCACCTCCAAACGAATTATCCGCGACGCAGACCTGTCGTCCGCCTTTGACATTGACCTGGATGATTCAGCACCCAAAAGGTCGGCATCCCCTCCCCCGGGAAAAAAGCCCGCACCGCTAAAATTCGCCCGCAAAGCCCCTGCCTATGAGACAGTGGTCAAGCTGATTCGACGGCGACGGGTCAACGGCATCACCTTCCCGGAGCTCAGAGAAAAAACCAGGTTTCCAGAAAAAGAAATCCGGTATATCATCGCCCGGGCCCGGGCTAAAAAACACATCCAGAGTCAGGCCCGGGGGCTCTATATAAAAGGACCTGGCATCATTTAGAATAATTGAATTAAACTCTGGAACAATTCTTCCAATTTCTGGCTGTTCAGAAAGAAGTTCTATATCTTGAAAAACATTTCTGACAAGTCTTTCACCTATGTGAGGTACCTTCTGTTTTTTGAGGTAGTCCTCGCCTCAATTTGCCTCGATTTGATCTGACAGAACTTCAGGTATGCAACTCCCTAATTTTGGTTCATACGATTCCAGATAGCCTTTACCCGCGGCCAAGTATTCAGCAAATATGCTGACTCTGGTTGTTTTGGCCATGGTCGAGGATCCCACTCCACCTTCTTCACCAGTTCAACAACTTTTTCAATTTCTCCTTTTTCCTGAACAAGAAATTTTTCTGTCATGATCAAATAAACCGTCATCGCATGAAATGAATTTTCGATATGCGCAATAGCATCCTCCTCTGTAAATACTGCATAATGGCCCGGACACAAAATTTTAGCACCTAATTTTTTCAGCACCTTTAAGGATTCAATATACGCATCAAAATCAACGAGAAACTCCGGTTGGAGGTATCCCCTGGTCTCATAAGTGGCAACTGCTTCCGAGGCGATCAGGATGTTTTTTTCAGGAATCCAGTAACTCATGAAATCCCATGTGTGCCCGGGCGTATTCAGGGCGACCACACTTAGCCCCGGCGCAAACCCAATTGTCTGGTTCGGCTGAACAATGATGTCCAATTCAAACGATTCAAAACCCTTCTCGTTAAGGGGCTCCAAGCCTGATCCCTTAATAGTTTGAGTGCCTTCAAAGTTCAAATCTCTCATCAGCCTGATTGCCTTGGGTTTTTGCAAAATTTCAGAACACCGCGCAGAACCCCCAACTTTAAGACCTGGCCAAATATCCTTGAAATAGCTCACCGATCCCACATGGTCAAAGTGTGAATGGGTTAAAAACAGATATTCAGGTATGCGTTCCCCTAAAATCTGTCTGATCCCGGCTTCATATATAAACGCCCCGGCAGTCAATCCTGCATCAAACAACACCGGGACAGTCGAGTCTAAAAGGTAAACGGGTACGTCTGCAGACCCAACCACATAGAATCCGTTACATATTTCTCCAGTTTCTTGAATAATCATTGGGGCATTACATATTATTTCAAAGCCCGGGTCAACCCAAAACGAACAAGGATAGATCATGTGAGGAACGAACCATGATCTCATCCGGTGTTGAACAAGCCCGAAATCACTATATATAAGAAAATATCTTTTTGATATTATAGAACCATATATAATATTATCTTGTGCTTGTATCAGGGGAACAGTAATATTTTAAACTTTACCCGAATGGCCACCTACTTTCCCCCACCTGTGGCCGGGGTCAAGTCCCCCACCCCCTTATGATACTTACAAGGGGTGAAGAAAGAAAAAAAGATTGCTATTCAAGCACTTACTCTTCACCAAAAGTTGAAATCTGAATTCTGGGGTGGGGGAAAATAAGTGGCCACAAGTGGGGGATTTTAAAGTGGCCATCCGGGTTTGGGGATTTTCGATACTTTCTTTAACAAAAAGCAAGTTCCGATACCTTTTACTGCCTTCTTGGGGTGAGCGCTGGAAGAAGATATAAGCCTGTGACTTTGTCGCGGCCAGAATCCGGTTTCATACTATATATAACCGCTGTTGTTTTAATCCCGAATCGGCGTATTGCCTTTGTACAGAAATGACTGCTAAAAAAAAATAGACGACAGTGAGTCCAAGAAGGACCCCCCAGTCAAATCCGATATCTTTAAGGGAAGCACCCATTTGGCTGATCCTTAAAAAACCGTCAATTCCAGCTGTGGATGGCAGCAGCATTGCCAGTTGATTTAACCAACTGGGTATGGATGATTTCGGCCATGAAAATCCGGATAAAAAAAGTGCCGGCATGGAGGAAAATAAAAGTATCATCATGGACATTTCTCTGGTCTTAAAAAAACCGGAAATAGCTTGTGCCAGAAAGATAGATGCAAAAAGATATGGCATAACAAATAAAATAAGATCCATTGGGTCCCCTTTTTGCGGGAAGTGGTAAAATCGAAATAATATACCGAAAAGATATACTGAATGAACCATGTAAATTGAAAAATAAGCGAATGATTTCCCCAGGATAAGAGATACAATGCTGACAGGCTGAAGATTGTTGTTTCCATCAACCCTCTTTTCCCTTCGGGTCCCTGACAGCAGACCGACACCAATAAGTAAGGTCTGCTGAAGCATTAGCACGAGAACAGCCGGCACAACATAGGTGGCATACCCCCCAGCAGGATTGAAGAGTGGAAATGATATCAGGGATAAAGGGTCTCGGGCTGAAAGGGACTGTTCTTCCATGACACCCCGGGCCATAATTCTCTTGACTTCTATGCCGGCTGAAAATGTACCGACTGAATGATAAATACCGGATAAAACCTGTTTGTAAATTAAAAAATAGCTGGCATCTGAATAGACGGAAATGGATGCCTGTTCTCCTCGTAACACTTTATTCTCAAAATCGTTCGGAATATAAACGATTCCACCAATGTCGCCTTTTAATATAGAGGCTTTTGCCTGATCAAAGGTATCGTCCCTTGTTGCTACAAAAACCAACTCACTTGAATCCATCATTCTCGTTAATTTATGGCTGAGTTGAGAATGGTTCATGTCAACGACAGCAACGGGTATCTCTTTTAGCACTTCATTTGTGTATGGAAGAGGATAAAAAAACGGATAGATAATGATTGCCCCAAAGAATACAAGCAGGATGCCAAAATCCGAAAAAATAGTGCGGTATTCATTCATCCACACCTGGAAAATAGTTTTCATGACCTTCCCCAGTATCTTTGATCATTTAATATTTTTCCCATCCTGAAGCAGGAAATGGCAAATCCCCCAAGAATGAAAAAGGAAAGAATACACAGATCCGGCAAACTGACAGAGACGGGTGAACCTTTCATGGACTGATCAACAAAAATTCTAATATAATATGTCAGTGGCAGCAGACTGCTCCAAATTTTGGCAAACAATACCATCCCCATAGCAGGAAACGTAACTCCGCTAAAGGCAAAGGCTGTGGCTGAGTAAAATCCGGCCATACTTAGAGACATTCTTAAATTAGCGGTTACTGAGATGATAAGAATACCAATCGCCTGATAGGCAAAAACAAATAATATCGTCGCTGTAACAAGAACCGTGAGATCCCCCCTGAATGGAAATCCAGGAATTCTGAACAGATAAATATTCATAAAAAGCCCAAGCAAGATATAAACAAGAGAATAGGGCAGAAGTTTTCCAATGAGTATTGCGATTATATTCCCCCGCCCCGTTTCAAACAAATCTCCAGCAGACCCTTCTTTGAGTTCTATACCAAAAGAGAATATGGTCATGGTGAGAATAAAAATCTGGAGCATAGCCGGTTGGAGGGTCCCGGTCAGGTAATAAAAGTAATTCAGATAGGGGTTAAAGAGAACGTGCGGTTTAACGGCAACCGGCTCTATATGTTCCATCGCCGCACTGGCCATTTCACTCTTCTTTTGTCGTGTGAACAGATTTAAGCCCTTTGAAACAGTTTTCACAACTGAAGTGACTTCCCGACTTATCAGGCTGCCGATGAGTAAAAATTCATTATTATAATAATGAATAATCCTGGGAGATGCTCCTTTTAAAATATCCTTTTCCATATTGTTTGGTAATATGACCAACGCAAGACTGTCCCCTTTGAGTATCCGTTTTTTTCCTTCTTCAACGCTTGTTACATGACTGGCGACTTTTAAAAGAGTCGTGACGTCCAGCATTCTTGTTATCCGTCTCGAGGTTTGGGTTAGATCCGCATCATAGACCGAAATGGGTAAATTATTTGGAACCCCGGAATTAAAAATGATCCAGAAAAACAGAAAAGAGATCAGGGGCAGGATAATTGTAACCAGCAGATATAGAGGTCTTGTTGTCACCCTGTGGATTTCTCTTGTCGTGATCTCTTTAATTCCATGTAACAAGTGCACTCATCCCAGGACGAAGTCCTTCAACTTTTTCCATGGGAATCCCACGGATTTCAAAAGTTTTCAGGTCAAAATCACCTGATGCTTTGGTGGCATGCCATGTGGCATACTGGCCAAGAGCAGTAATATAATTAATTTTCAGTTTAATTTCTCTATTGTTCAGTGCAGGAAATTTTGCAGCAATGATACTTCCCATTCTTATGTCGGACAAAAGATCTTCCCGCAAATTAAACGTAACCCATACATCGCTAAGGTCAACAAGATTTATAATCGGAAACCCGGGTGTGATAATCTCACCAACCGCTGGGACGATACCTGCCACTTCACTTTTCAAGGGGGCAAAGAGCTGCATTTCCTTTAAATAGGCTTCAACTTCTGCAACAGCGCCTTCAGCCTGATTCATCATGGCTTCGGCTGAAGTTTTATCTTCTTGTCTCGCACCCTGGATCGCCATGTCGTAAACCGCCTTTGCAGCTTCTGTGGTTCTCTGAGCGGCAATATATTGTGCCCTGGCTTCGTCCATTTTTTGAGCAGGGAGAACCCCATCTTCATAAAGGCTTTCAACCCTTTTATGTGTTTTCTGTGCTAACTCTTCCGCTGCTTTTGCTTTTAACCACATATTTTTGGCAGATATGATTTCTTCCTTGCGCGTCCCCTTGTCTGCCTTTGTTTTTTGAGCAGTCGCTGCTTTTTCTACTGCCTTTGCCTGTTTCAATTTCGCGTCGATCTCTGGGCTTTCAATGCTGACAAGAAGCTGTCCTTTTTCAACAAGACTGCCTTCTTTTACATAAAGTCTCTCAACCCTTCCGGCTATTTTTGCTGAAACTCTTATCTGGGTAGCTTCTACTTCACCTTGAACAATAAGAGGTTCCGGAGAAATAATGAGATATCCGGCTATTGTGTATATTCCGATCATCAACACTATAAATAAAAACAACATCAGTTTATTGGAAACCACTTTCAAAACCGAACCTCCACATCATTATAATTTTGATAACTCTCATATTGTCCACTCAGGCCACAAACTTCAAGAAGTTTCGCCAATGCGACGTCAAACCCGTAAACAGCATATAATTTTTCAATTTTCACCTTGGAAAGTGCAAGCTGGGCATCCACAACACTCAGAGAAGTCGCCATACCAGCATTGAAAGCTCGTTTGATAACCCTGACATTTTCATTTGCAAATTCCATGGACTTTTTCAATGCTTCGAACTGCTCAATCTCCATCATGAGTTCATTGTGGATTTTTTCTACAAGCGTCTCAATGTCTCGCTTTGTCTTTGCTTCAATGTATCGAACCTGATCAGTGAGTTTTTTAGCAGCAAGAATCTTATGGGTCGTTGAAAACCCTTCAAAAATCGGCAAATTAACACCCACTCCTGCTGCCCATTCCGGCTCAAGCAGTGTCAGATCATCTTGATACAGCTCATATGTTCCAAATAAATAGACTTTTGGCAGGTGTGAACTTTTTTGAGCTTCAACACCCTGAATGGCCTGTTCTTTTTTTGCAGCAATTTTTTTGAGCAAATGATTATTTTTTCCGGCCTCTTCAATATATTCTTCAAGGGATTTTATCTTCTGGGTAAGAAAAAGATTAGAAACCGGTGTTATTATCTCCTCGGATGATAACGTATTTTTCAGCCCTGCCTGAACAATCCGGGTTTTTCTTACGGATTTCTTGTATTGTCTTAAAGCATCAGCATACGCCACTTCTGCATGAAGCCGCTCTGAATTTGAGAGAATCCCGCTCTTTTCGAGTTTTTTGGCCTGATTAAGATGCTGTTCAATTCCTTCAAGTACCTGTTTATAAACTTTTGAAACCTCTATGGAAAGGATATATCCATAGTATCGTTCAGCCAGTTCAGTCGTAAGAATTGCTTTTGTATAAAGTAGTTGTTCCTTATTTTCACTGACAAGGGCATCTGCAGCTTTATTTGCGGCTGTAATTTTCCCACCGGTAAAAATCATCCATGAAAAATTAATATCGGCGTTTGAAAATTGAGAACTCTGAACCTTTGATTCGAAAGAAGGCAGTATTGAGGGGTTGATGCCGTGCAGTGTTCCAATCACAGTGCGGATATCATTGAGGTCAATTGTAATCTCATCATCAATATAGGTATGCCTCCCATCCATCCAAAGGTTTGGAAAATAGAGCCCTTGGGCAGCCTTTTTTTCGTACTCACTTTTATTAAGCCCCGACTTTGAAGCCTTTAAAGACTCATTCACACTATACATTCTTTCAAGTGCCTGATTAAAAGACAAGTCCTCTGCCATTATATTCGGGCAATCAAAAACAGATACAAGAATAAAAACAAGTGCAAATAGTAATATTTTTTTTATATGTCGCACTCCATTAAATAGTAGATACATCTTCCCCCTTAAAACCTGTTCTTACAATATATTAAATTTTGCTTAAACATGAGGAGAATCCTTGGCTTGTCAATATAAAAATCCTTACAATTTTCAAGATGGCAGATACAGATCCAAAGTGATGTGTGTACCAATTGGGGGCACTGAAGCTGAAAAGATTACACGATGATCTTAAAAGTAGATGGAGGCCTTTTGGCAGGCGTTTTCTGACTATTCTCTTTTCCATCCCCACCTTCCCGGACTTTCAAACCGAGTTTGAAATCGGTATGGAATTCATGTCCACAGTTCGGGCAGCGCATGAGCATTCCCCCAATATCTGAAGGGATACGAGAAATCCAAATTGATCCACATATTTTTTTGTAATGTATTGTGTTTTATGGTAGCGTATTTTTGTAATTTTTTTTTACAGACACAATTTCAATTTTCAAACAACAACTGCAAATCAACAAAGAAAACCAAAATCGTAAAGGATACTGACCATGAACTATAAACAGCTGGGAAATACAGGGACATTGGTTTCCGAACTATGTTTGGGAACCATGACCTTCGGTGGAAAAGGTTTTTGGGAAGTTATCGGAAAAATGCCGCAGGAAGAAGCGACAGAGTTGGTAAAACAGGCAGTTGACAGCGGGATTAATTTTATCGATACTGCAAACATCTATTCAGAAGGACTTTCGGAACTTTTATTGGGAAAAGCAATAAAATACCTGGGATTGGACAGGCAGCAACTGGTAATAGCGACCAAGGTACGTGGTCGGATGGGACCTGGAGCCAATCAAATCGGGCTTTCCCAACTTCATATCATCGATTCAGTAAATGACAGTTTAAAAAGACTGCAACTTGATCATATCGATCTATTGTATATTCACGGCGTTGACCCAATTACTCCCCTGGAAGAAACCATGAGAGCGCTGGAGGATGTTGTTAGAGCAGGAAAAGTCAGATATCTTGGAATCAGCAATCATCCGGCATGGAAAGTGATGAAAGCCAATGCGATTGCCGAGAAGATGGGCTGGACAAAATTTGTTGCGTTGCAGAATTTTTACAGCATTGCCTGTCGGGATGTTGAGCATGAACTGATTCCCCTGGCAGAAAGTGAAGGTTTGGCGTTGATGCCATGGAGTCCGTTAGCGGGTGGTTTTGTCTCAGGTAAATACTCGCGTTCAAAGCAAAAAGCAGGCAACAGTCGAAGAGATGAATTCGATTTCCCTCCACTGAACAAGGAAAAAACCTATGACATCATTGATGCTATGACTGAGGTTGGCAAAGAACACGATGTCTCGGTAGCTCAAATTGCGCTGGCCTGGTTGATGAGAAAAAACAGCGTCACCAGCATTATCATCGGTGCAAAAAATAATACTCAATTAAATGATAATATCGCATCCAGCAAAGTAAGTTTGTCTGATGAAGAAATGGAAAAACTGGATAATGTTAGCGACCTGTTCCCTGAATACCCCGGTTGGATGGTTACTCGCCAGTCCGAAGGCCGGTGGCCGGAATAACACACAAGGAGTAAACTTTCAAAAATAGTCTCCGAAAGCATATTTTAAGGCTTGGCACGGATAAAAAATTGACGCAGGGGTATGCTGTTTTAGGATTGATTTTGAGAAGGTGGAATGAGATTTAAGATATGAATATCGTTTATGTAAACAAAAACCATCAATGTCGAAAAGCCACACTTGATGAAACCAAAAATCAGCTTTGGGTAAAGCCAAATCTCAGAGAACGACTCATTGAAAAAAGAATGGTTGGTTTTGATTTAAATCAACTTGAATCGATAAAAGAGATGCCGACTATTGCCCAAAAAGTTTCTTCATCTCTTCCCCTGGTTTATCTATTGATGATTTTTAAAGATAAAAGACAAGTCGCAGTGGGCATAGACAAAGAGGGTTTATACGCCATTACTGCGGCGTTAAAAATAGCTGGGCAAAGGAACGCAGATGTTTCAAATTCTTTGGTTCACACATCCCTTTAAAAAAAGTGGATAGGATTATCAAACCAGTTTAAGGGATAGTGTGGGGTACTTTTTCATCTAAAAACCGGAGCTTGATTTGCAAATAGTCCTCCCCATAAAAATGTTTTCAACCTGAAAAAATTAATCCTTTCGTATCCAAAATTTGGAATTGGCTTTTACAGCCAGTTAAAAAAATACATGACACAAGATATAGGGATTCATGTTTTTAAGAGCCCGCTACATTATAAGAATTTCTGACAGTTGGTTCTGATCTCCTGAGTCTTTCTTTTGGAAGTTATCGCTGTATTAGAAAATTTACTCGTCACTATAAATACCATCAATAGTCGCGAGTAATTCGATTAGAATCTGACCGACGATTTGTTTTGCTTTAGAATATTTTTTACTGTACTCTTGATTTAACAAACTTGCCCCAAAAATTATATTTCTACCTGGAATCAGAACGATTATTGTTTGGCACTTGGATTTTCCTGACTGTCATGCCCCTTTGCTAAACAGATCTTAAAGATACCATTTGAATGGTTGAGTATTGGAAAAGTTCAGTCAAGCAGAAAGGCAACGACCATGTCAGCAAAAAAAAATGGGTCACCCAATGCTAAAAAAAATTTAGAACCGGGTGCACAAGAAAAACAGCTCAAAAAAAGTATCAGCTTTCCCATCGTCGGTATCGGCGCATCAGCCGGCGGGTTGGAAACCCTCAATGCTTTTTTTTCCAGTATGCCCCCTGACAGCAATATTGTATTTGTGATTATCCAGCATTTAAGTCCGAACCATAAAAGCATCATGGCATCGCTGCTGGAAAAACATACCCGCATGGTTGTGCGTGAAATTGAGGATGGTACTAAACTTCTGGCCAACCATGTCTATCTGAATCCCCCGGGCAAGAATGTGGCCGTATTCAATAGCAGCCTTCATCTGCTGGAACCGATAAAAAGCGGTGCCATTAATATGCCGGTTGATTTTTTTTTCAGATCGCTCTCAGAAGACCAGGGTGAAAAAGCCATTGGCATCATCCTGTCGGGAACAGCATCGGACGGAACACTGGGGATTAAAGCGATTAAAGGTGAAGGCGGCATGGCCATGGTCCAGCAGCCGGATACGGCAAAATATGACGGCATGCCTAAAAGTGCTGTTGAGACCGGACTGATCGATTTTATTCTCCCGGTTGAAAAAATGCCGGATACTTTAATCCGATATATACAGCATCCATATCTTGAGTTGCAGAGCCAGATCAAACTCACAGACACCCCAATTAAAAACCAGATGCAGAAGATTTTTTCTCTGATTCGCACCTCAACCGGCCATGATTTTTCCCATTACAAGCAAACCACCATTTCACGTCGAATTGAGCGCCGCCTGGCTGTTCACCAGATAAAAGCATTGTCTGATTATGTTCTATATCTCCAGAAAAATCCTGCCGAAATAAACGTGCTCTTTAAAGACCTGGTCATAGGGGTAACCAGCTTTTTCAGAGATCCGGAAGCCTATAAGATACTTGAGCAGGAAGTGCTGCCGAATTTATTGAAAGAAAAAGGGCCTGATGCAACGATCCGTATCTGGGTTACCGCCTGCTCAACCGGTGAAGAAGCGTATTCTCTTGCCATTATCCTTTCTGAATTAAAAGACAGGAGCAAAAACTATTTCAACGTCCAGATATTTGCCACGGATATTGATTCAGATGCCATAGCCGTTGCCCGCCGGGGTATTTATCTGGAGAATATAGGCGTCGATATTCCTGCGGAGCGATTAAAACAATTTTTTACAAAAAAAACAGATGGTTTCCATGTTAAAAAGCAGATCCGGGAAATGATCGTTTTTTCAACTCAAAATGTTATTAAAGATCCGCCGTTTTCCAAGCTGGACATGGTGAGTTGCCGGAACTTAATGATCTATATGGAAAATGTCCTGCAAAAAAAAAATCATCCCCCTGTTTCATTATACGTTAAATCCGGGCGGCATTTTGTTCCTGGGTACATCCGAGAGCATCGGGGTGCACATGGATCTTTTCGGGCTGATCAATTCCAGATGGAAGATCTTTGTGCGCAAAACATCACTTGTGGGCCGAGAAAAGGATTATCTTGATAAAATTTATGATCCCGCCCAGGCAACTATCATCATAGCTGAAAAAGATGGCCTGCCCGGGAAAGTCGATATACAGGCTGCGATTGAAAGAACGCTTATTGATGCATATGCCCCGGCTGGAGTCCTGATCAATAAACAATGTGAAATTCTGCATTTTGTGGGTAAAACAGACAGATACCTGACACCTCCCACGGGAAAACCTGAGTTTAACGTGATCGACATGGCCCGTGAAGATCTCAAAAACAAACTGGCAGTAACCATTCATAAATCCGTGCGGGACAAAAAGAACATGTCCTGCTCAGGGGTGAGGGTCAAATATAATGGCAGCTTTTGTGTTATCAATATATCGGTCAGACCTTTAACTGGAAAATTGCTGCCTTCGGGTTTGATGCTCGTTACATTTGAGGATATACCCAATGCAGATGTATCAGAAGAAAAAAAGGTCGGGACTGGTAAACCCAAAAAACAGAATTCCGACCTGAAAAGCCTTGAGCAGGAACTGCAATCCACCCGGGAATATCTCCAGGCAACCATTGAGGAACTGGAAACATCCAATGAGGAACTCAAGTCAACCAATGAAGAGATGCAATCGGTCAACGAAGAAATGCAGAGCACCAATGAAGAATTAGAGACCTCCAAAGAAGAGCTGCAATCCACGAATGAGGAACTTGCCACAGTGAATTCAGAGCTTCAACATAAAGTAGATGAATATGCCAGGGCCAGTGATGACATGCAAAACTTATTGGCCGCTACTGAAATCGCTACCATATTTATTGATACTGACCTGCGTATAAAAAACTATACGCCTGCCGCCGCCGGGATCATCAATTTGATTTCGACCGATATCGGCAGACCGCTCAATGACCTTAAAACCCATTTTACCGGTGTCGATCTTGTCAGTATGGCCGAGAGTGTCCTCAAAGATCTGAATACGCTGGGATTGGACATTCTGTCACAAGATGGTATCTGGTATTCATTAAAGATTATGCCATACCGGACAACCTCAAATATAATTGATGGTGTGGTCATGACCTTTTTTAATGTGCAGAAGATCAAACAGGCCGATAAATTAAGGAGGCTGGCAACGGTTCTTGCGGACTCCAATGATGCGGTTACCATCCTGGACATGAAAGGAAATATCCTGGCCTGGAACAAAGGGGCGCATCAAATGTACGGCTGGACGGAATCCGAGGCATTAAAAATGAATTTTGGTCAATTTCTCCCGGATGATAAACAAGACGAGTTTAAATCCATTGTTGAAAAATTAAAGAAGAATGTTCCTGTAACGTCATTTAAAACCCAGAGGAAGACAAGCAGCGGAAAGATTCTGGACGTCTGGGTAACCATAACAGCTTTAAATGATGAAAACGGCCGGCCTGTTGAAATTGCATCAACGGAACGGGATCTTGCATGGTTGAGCAAAGAATAAGGAAGGGAATGATGGAAAGAAAAAAAGACCTGCTCGATAATTCTGAACTCAGACAGCTCGCTGAAAAAAAACTTGACGCGGACGGCAGCAATACTGAATTGCTTTCCGGAATGTCACCTGAAAATATGACAACTCTCATACACGAACTTCAGGTTCATCAGATCGAGTTAAAAATGCAGAACGACGAGCTCCGCCGGATATATGAAGAACTTGAACAATCTCGTGACAAGTATTCTCATCTGTATGATTTCGCACCCATCGGCTATCTTACGGTGACTGAAAAAGGGATCATCGATGAGGTCAATCTCACCCTTGCCTCCATGCTGGGTACCACCCGGACAGACTTGCTTGGAAAACCTTTTCACCGTTTTGTTCTGAAAGAGGACCAGGATCTTTTCTATAAGCACCGGCAACGACTTCTGGAAACAGGAACACCCCAGTCCTGTGAACTGAGTCTTGTGAAAAAGGGTGGGGATACGTTTTATGCCCGATTAGAATGCCTTGTCATAAAAAAAAAGGAACACGATTTAAGGCAGATCAGAGTGTCAGTCAGTGATATCACCGAGATTAAAGAGATCAGTAGAGCATTGCAGGAAAGCGAAACAAAATACCGCTCCATGATGGATTCCATGAAAGATGCTGCTTATATCTGTTCATCAGATTTTCGGATTGAATATTCAAACCCGGCCATGATTAAAAGAATCGGCCGGGATGCCTTCGGTGAAATTTGTCATAAAGCCATATATGGTATGGATGAAAAGTGTTCATGGTGCACAATGGATAAGATTGGGGAACTAAAGTGCATCGAGTATGAAATGGCCGACCCCCGGACAGGTCACGCTTACCTGGTTTCTAACTCGCCCATCACCCATCCTGATGGTGAAATATCCAACCTGACGGTGTTTCGTGATATTTCAGAGATTAAAATAATAGAAGAGAACCTTCGACAATCACAAAAAATGGAATCCATAGGCACTCTGGCAGGAGGGATTGCCCATGATTTTAATAATATTTTGGGTATTATTATTGGAAACACAGAACTGGCAATGGAAGATGTCCCGAAATGGAACCCATCTTATGACAATCTTGAAGAGATCAAGACAGCCGGTCTCAGGGCAAAAAATATTGTACGACAGATTCTCAGTTTCAGTCGTAAGTCTGACCAGTCATTACAGCCCATAGAAATAGCATCCGTCATTAAGGATTCGCTCAAGTTTCTTCGGTCAACCATTCCAACCACCATAGAAATTCAACAGGTTATTCTGACCCAGGGTGAAATGATTCTGGCTGACCCGACACAGATCAATCAGATCATGATGAATCTTTGTATCAACGCCTCCCATGCCATGGAGCAAACCGGTGGGATTTTGACTGTCAATGTGGAAAATATAATTTTGGACGACACATCAACCAAAGATTATCCCGGCTTGAGCAGCGGCCAACATGTTAAGATAATGGTGAAGGATACAGGACCTGGAATCAGCCCTGAAATTATCAAACGAATCTTTGATCCCTATTTTACCACCAAGGAACTGGGAAAAGGTTCCGGTATGGGCCTTGCTGTAGTTCAGGGTATTGTTCAAAATCATAATGGTGCCATTCAGGTTGAGAGCAAACCTGGTAAGGGGGCTGTATTCAGTGCTCTTTTCCCAGTAGTTGAGAATAGATCAAAGATTGTAGTTGAGACAACAGAAGATTCTTTCCATGGTACGGAAACGATTCTTTTTGTCGATGATGAAGCACCAATTGTGAAACTATGTATGAGGATGCTGGAAGGACTTGGATATAAGGTTGAAACTGAAATGAACCCTGCAAGAGCATTGGACCTGTTTAAATCGAAACCCGATCGCTTTGATCTGGTCATAACCGATATGACAATGCCACAGATGACTGGGGTGAAATTTGCTGAGGAGATAATGAAAATCCGTTCAGATATCCCTGTCATTATCTGCACAGGATACAGTTCTTTGATCAATGAAGAAAGGGCAAAACTGTTGGGAATAGCTGCCTATGTCATGAAACCGATTATGAAGACGGAAATGTCAAAAACTATCCGCAAAGTGCTGGCTGTGGCTAAAAGTAAAATTTAAAAACAATACAATTTTTTGCCTTTTTAAGAGCATTCCAAGCTGTCTCAGAAATAAGGAAGAAAACTATGGAAACAGATAAAAAAAATTCTGATAAAACTGAACTCAGAAGGCGTGCTGAAAAGAAATTTGAAATGGAAGCCCGCGATACCAAGGAGCTTGCTGAGATGTCACCCGAAAAGATGTCAAATCTGATACACGATCTTCAGGTTCATCAGATTGAATTAAAAATGCAGAACGATGAGCTCCGCCGTATTCATAAAGAGCTTGAAGAATCAAGAGACAGGTATTCTCATCTGTATGATTTTGCGCCGGACGGCTATTTTACATTGACTGAAAAAGGTCTTATTGATGGGGCTAATCTCACCCTTGCTTCCATGTTGGGGATTGTCAGAGCCGACCTTTTGGGGGAATCTTTTAACCGCTTTGTTCAAAAAGAAGACCAGGATATTTTTTATAAACACCGTCAGAAGATTATGGAAACAGAGATACCCCATACCTGTGAATTACATCTCGTGAAAAAAGACGGTCATGAAATTTATGTCCGCTTAGAGGCTATTGTTATTCAAAATGAAAAAGGCCCAAAGCAGATCCGGGTGGCGGTAAGCGACATCACAGAGCTGAGACGGTCAGAAAAAGATCTGCTGAGAAGTGAGGCTAAATATAGTTCCATGGATGAAGCCCATGAATTCGCTGAGAACATCATCAACACCGTACGTGAGCCCTTAATCGTTCTGGATCAAGATTTAAGAGTGGTCTCGGTCAGCCGTTCTTTCTACGACTTCTTTAGGGTAAAACCTGAAGAGACCATGGGGCAGTTTATATATGACCTGGGCAACAAACAATGGGATATCCCCACGCTGAGGGAACTGCTGGAAACCATCCTTCCTGAAAAGGCCAGTTTTAACAATTATGAGGTTGAACACGATTTCGACACCATTGGCAATCGCACAATGCTTTTGAATGCTCGCCAGATTGAACGGGTGATGGGCAAGGAACGGATCATCCTTCTGGCTATCGAGGACATCACCGAGCGCAAGCAGTATGAGGAGAAAATCCAACACATGGCCTTTCATGATTCCTTGACAGGTCTTCCTAACCGGAAGCTCTTCTCCGATCGTTTAGGTATTGCCCTGGCCCAGGCCAAAAGAAATAATAAAATATTAGGAATCGTAATGCTTGACCTCGACAATTTCAAGGATGTGAATGACACACTTGGCCATGATGTAGGGGATATCCTTCTAAAGGCAGTGGCCGAGCGGCTAAGTGGAACATTGCGGAAGAGCGATACAGTCGCGCGCTTCGGTGGCGACGAGTTCGTGTTGATCTTTCCCGACATGGATGTAATAGAAGAGGCAATCCAGGTTGTGCAGAAGATCATTGATAGATTTCATAAGCCTTTCCTTATTGACACCCATCAACTTGTTGTAACAACGAGTATCGGCATCACTGTATATCCCAATGATGGAATGGATGAAGAAATTCTCATTAAAAAAGCCGATATCGCCATGTATCAAGCCAAGCAAGCAGGGCGGGCCCGATACCAGCTCTATAGAAAGACATGAAAATGGTGTCGGTTTTATTCATAAGTTTTTTTCCAGACGTGATTTGACAAAAGCAATTCTAAACATTTTAGATGAGTCGAAAACTTTGACTTAAGTACAAGTATTCAATTCATGACTTTAACCAGACTGAAAGTGTTAAGAATATCGGTTGTAATTATAAGCATTTTGGACAGAAAAAACTTCTATTTTAAACTGGAAAATTCAGATGCTGATGGCGATTAGTATGTCTATGAAAAGGTTCTATATTCCTACCAAAGGTAGGCGAGTACTGGCGTTTCAAGCCAGTAGTGGGAAAAAGTATAATGGGGATTGAAAATTTTCCAATCCCCTAATTTTTAGCGGTAAATATTTTCGATCCAATAGATTGCTTCATTGTCACTGACCTTTCCGAGATACCTTTGAGTGGTCGATAAATTTGATGGTGTTTTTTTGAATTCATCTGATGGTATTTCAGGAAAATTTTTATGGCTTTTGACGTTTTCATGATGGTCTCCCTTGGTTTGAATTGATTGTTTTTTTTGCCCGAATTAGTCAGACAATGAAATAATTATACATTTTTTAAGCAGCTTTCAAAAACCATTTTGTTTAATTCCTAAGGGGAGAGTATTGGATATACCTATAGTCAGTGCGGGTTTCCCGACAAAAACCCGGTTTTATACCATTATGTTGCGAGCAAGCCTAACCGATTGAATTTTAAGAAGAGTTTTTGATCGCTCTATGCAAAGCCGTATTAGCATAAAAATCAACACGTTAAAAAATATTCTGTAAATTTTCAAAACCACCGGCAACATAATTTTTGGTTTTACTACATACCCTTCCATTGCTAACAAAGGCCGATTCAGTTAGTCATAAACTGTCGAGCCAAGCAAGGATTTCAGCACTATTTTTCCAGTCGATCAGTTCATCAATTTTCTTGTCATGATTTATTTTCGATTGCATGTATTTCATAAGCTTACTTTGGATTTTCCGTTTTTTTGACAGGTCCAGTTGCAGATAGATCATTGTTGATTCAACACTTTGATGTCCCAGACGATTTTTGATATCAGATACCGACTCTCCTGAGGTGACCATAGTTACCGCACATGAGTGTCTGAAGCAGTGCGCCGGGCTCAGGCCCTTCAGCCGTTTTTCCGGCAATGCTTTGGTCAGGTATTTCCGGCAAATTTTGTTGATGCCGTGCCGGGTCATTCCCCGCTTCCGCTGATTGATAAACAGCCGGTGGGAGAATAATAGGATGGGATCTACCCGGTGGTTGGTGATGTAATCTGAGATCAAGGATGCTGTTCTGGGACACAGGGTAATCAACCGATACCGGTTCCCCTTACCCAGGACCGCAATGGTTTCGTTCTCAGGATCAAAATAATCAAATTCCAATGTGGCAATTTCACTGGCCCGGGCACCGGAGTCATAAAGCAGGTGAAGGATGGTAAAGTCCCTCATTCCTTCCTTTTTTTTCAGATCGACTGCGCTAAAGACCTTCATGATTTCTTCAGGATATAAAAAACCCATCACCTTTTTCTGAGCCCTTTTCTGCGGGATGGTCAGGACAGCTACCGCGATTGGTTTTTTATCCGGATGCATAAATCGGATCATCTTGGCTAAAGACTTGATAACAGCCAGGCGTTGGTTTCGGGTCTGAACGCTGTTTTTCCGGTCTTTTTCCAGATAGTACAAAAAGGCGAATATTGCATCCACAGTTAAGTGTTCGATTTTCAAAGACTTGATTTTGATTGAGTGATGGCCAGCAAGAAAATGCAGGAACAAAGAAAAGGTCTGCTGATACGCTTTGATGCTATGCTCGCTGATCCCCTTTATTCTGGGCAGGTATTCATAAAAATACTGATGCAGGCAGGTGGATAATCTCATACATCCTCACTCCTTCGTATTAAAAAATCAAGCATCTGGCGGCGATGTTCTGCATCCAGTACCTTTAAATAATAGATTGTATATTTGTATTTGCTGTGCCCCATGTAAGATGCCAGTACCGGCAGGGCGTTTTGACAGGATTTCCCTTGCTGTTTAATTCGTTTTAGCGTGTTCACCGCAAATGAATGCCGCAACGAATGATGAGAAGGCTTGCTGAAGTTTGTAACCCCAATTATTTTTCGGGGCTGATCAAGATTAATAAATGTGAGAGCCTTTTTAAATCTCCGATTTATAAACATACGTACCAGTTTCTCACCTTTCACCTTTACCAGCAAAAAATGGCTGTCATCAGGGAATAACCGACGAACGTTTAACAGATTGTTGATTTCATGGGCTACAGTTTTGGGTATAGGGATCAATCGATCTTTTCTAAATTTTGTTTTTTCAATATAGATGGTCCTTTCTTCCGGGTTGTAATGAGTTTTCAATAGATTAAGGGGCTCCGAGCTTCTAAGTCCGCATCGAGCCATCAACAGAAAAGCGATATAGGCACTAAAATCTGATAAATAAAACTTTTCAGTTGTTCGCATCAGCTTGATTACAGCTTTGAGAAAAAGGTCTGTTTCTTCAGGAGAAAATATAAAAGGAATAACTTGATTTTCCTGTAGCTCAGTAATTTCCTGTAACGGGTTTTTCAGGATCAAATCTTTGCGTATAAGATAATTGAAAAAAATTTTGACCATTCGAAAAATCATATTTATGGATCGGGGCTCAAGATTAAGATCTGCTCTGAACCGGATGAAAAACAGCGGATCAAGTGATGCCAAGGTCACTTGTTTTTCAAGCACATATCGATCAAGCAGCTGAAGGCAGTATACCATCGAGGTATTTGAATATCCCAGTTGAAAACGATATTCGATAAAATCTTCCATTTGTTCAGCCAAAAAACTTTTAAAGCGTTTCATCAAGGATAACCTTGCGCATCAGGTTGATATGGATGCTCAGATACTTTTTGGTCGCATCGAGGCTTTTATGCCCCATCATTTCTTTAATTTCATAAATGGATGCACCGGATTCCAGCAGATTCTGGGCATATGAATGTCGCAGCCAGTATGCGCTCGATTCAAGATTATTTTCTGCCATGCATTCTTTTATGTATCGGGGGATATCGCACCTGTTGACCGGTTTATAAGGTGGTATTAACTGTAAAAATAGAACTCGTGATTGAGTTTCAGGTCTTGCGCCAACCATATAAGCGGCAATGGCTTTGATCACGTTGTTTGATATTGGAAGATGGGCAGGTTCGCAATTTTTTCTTGTATGAATGAGGACTTCCTTTTGCCTGAATGAAATGTCATCCAAGGTTAATAAACGGATTTCTTTGGGCCTTAACCCCAGATAATATGCCAGGTGCAGGGCGGCATTGGTGCGAAGGTCTTTTGCTGTTGACAGGTCCAGACTGTCAAACAGCTTTTGAATTTCATAAGCGCGCAAGAATTTGGGCGGTTTTGATGGTCCGAACTCTGGAGGGCTTACCACCAAAGCGCCAAGGTCTTTTTTGAGATCTCCGTGTTGATAAAGATACTTTAAAAACTTTCGTACATGTGATCGGTGTGTTCTGCATGTCCCGGGAGCATATCCCTTGTTGCAGACTGCTAAAAATTGATCGACTTGGTCAATGGATATGTTGCCCAAAGATGCGTTTGCACCCTGAAGATAGGCCGCAAAATCTGTTAATGTCCTTTTTGTATAGGACACCGCCTCCCCGGAAGCTTGATCCCGATAATAGTCCAGGTATTTCTCCACTGCTTTGGTGAACAAATTTTCAGCTTCCATCATGGCTGCCTCCAAAAGATTGCAGGACAAGGCTTTGGATGGTTGCCGGATCATGCTGTTCCATATCTTTTTGATTTTTAAGAGGGGCGGATGAAGACAGAGCAGGTCCTTCCGGAAGGGACAATACCTGAAAAAGGCTGCCGTCAAATGCGACCAGGTCCTTGTCAATCAATGCATTCCTGGCAAGGATGTAATCATCAACACAAATCCTGAGCAGGGTGCAGATTTTATCATAGCTGTAATAGGACAGCCCATGACGATCAGCCACGATAATCAAAAACAGGTACAACAGGAGTTGATGGTGATCCAGGCTTGCCCAGAACCCGTCCTGCAGGAACCGGTGTTCGATAAAAGCAAAGCTTCCTTTAATTTTTCTGATGCGGCGGGGATCAATGGGATTTTTTGCAATGGACGTACGAAAACAGCGTTGAAACTTTTGATTCAAATTGTTGGCTTTATTTTGTCCGGTCTTCATGGCATTGCCTCCTTGAAGTGATCGTTAAAGGCAGTTTACCCCTTTTTTCAAGGGGGATCAGTCCCCGTTTGTTGTTGGAAACGGCTTTTTCCCCGATATTTTTTTTGAGGCCGGGGACCAAACCCTAACGGCGGCGGCAGGATATCCAGGTATGGATCGGCAAGTTCCCGGAGATGGGGTAAAACAAATTCAACCCCAAGTGCGGATCTCAATGATGATAAAGTTGCCTGACCATTTGACAATGACGGGATAAGGTCGATCAATAAAATTAAACTTGCACGAATCAGAAACAATCTGTGCCTCATCCATCGCAGGATACCAGGCAGACCGATGTCCGGCCGCATGTTATCTGCTGCGGCCTCCTGGCTTGGTGCTGCTTCGATCTGATTAATGACCGTTTCCGCCTCCATCAATGTCCCTGGCAGACGTGAGGACAGGCAATCGGGCAACAGCCCGAAGGTGGTCCTGCCATCTGGACAATACCACCGGGCGATCTTTGTACCGTCAGGGGATTTTCTGCTATAGGTCCCATGCTTGCCAAATTTGCAGCCACCTTCCGGATGTAACGGGCACTGATCCAGTTTTGCATCTTTCCATGCTTCCTCCTCTATATATTGTTCAATAGAAATGTCGGTGGCAAATCGGAGCTGCACGATCTTTAACCTTGCGCTAAAATTTAAAATATGAAACATTTTTCCCATGGCAAAGATCGGTCGCAATACACCATGCCCTTGCGGCAGCGGTAAGAAGTATAAGAAGTGCTGTTTGTCGTTGCAGTCAGCGGGAACTCAACCTAAGCCCTATCCTGCCGGATTTACACCAGTTTACACGGAATTGGATCTGCTTTCAAACAGTGTAATTGATCTGATCGATGAAAACAAATTCGGCGAGGCAGAAGCTGTATCAAAGAGATTATTGCATGAATATCCAGATCAGATTGACGGCTTTCACAGGTTGGGACAGGTCTATGAAGCTCAGGGGAAAAAGTATGAAGCGGGAGAATACTACCAGAAAGCCGCAGATTTTGCCCGGACAATGCCGGGTTTTGATCCGGAAACTGTTGAACGCTTCCTTTTAAAAGCCAAGAAATATAGGGAAGAAGCAAAGTAGAAAAATTAAATTCAAAGAAAATAACTCATTTAGAACTTTTTCTAGAAGAAAATCACGCTACAAAAAAAAGTCGCTACATAAATACCATAAGTCCGCTTGTTATGATTTCTCTTTTTTGGGAACTTGCAGACTTGACAAAGATATGGATAGAGTGATAAAAAACTCGTCTAATTTATTAATATTTATTTTTATAGGATTTTTTTGTTTTTTAAATTATTAGATATTGTGCCAGTCGTTACTGATAAAAGATAATCAGAATTGTATTGGCCTAAAATTTTAGTTTAGCCCTTCCAGGTTTTCATATAGGGTGTAGTTACGTTTTTCGCTTGGATCTCGTATTATACTCATCCTTTCTGTATTGTCTTTCATTTGTAACGACTTTTCATTCACTATATAAATTTATTTCATTTAGTCAGAATAGTGTTGCTCAAAATACTGTTGTTTCAACACTGTTCAATTAATTTAAAAAAGGAAAAAAAAATTGAAAATTAGAATATCAAATAAAAAAGAACAAACAGAAATTAAAAATATTCACAAATCCGCATTTGAAAAAACAGATATGAATATACGATTAGAAACAAAAGACGATTACACCCAAGTTGAAGAACTTACAAGAGAAGCCTTTTGGAATTTATATCTTCCTGGATGTAATGAACACTATTTATGTCACATACTACGTGGGCATAAAGATTTTATCAGTGAACTCGATTATGTAGTAGAACTTGATGGTAAAATAGTTGCTTCCATTATGTATACACACTCCTATTTGATCAATAATATTGGAGAAACCGTTCAAACAGTATCTTTTGGTCCTCTCTGTGTTCATCCTGATTATCAACGAAAAGGTCTTGGCTCGGCATTAATTGAAAAGACAAAATCATTAGTTGCAAATATGGGAGTACCAGCAATTATTATTTACGGCGATCCACACAATTATTGTAAGCATGGCTTTAAAAATGGAATTGATTACCAAATAAGTGACATGGATGGTGAATATCCATTAGGATTACTCGTTCTTGAACTTCAACCAGGATTCTTTGGTGATAAAAAATGGAAAATTATGCAAAGTGATGCGTATAATATAGATCAAAACGAAGCAGATGAATTTGATAAACGGTTTCAAGAAAAAGAAAAGAAGTTTCATCATAGCCAAGAATTATTTAAAATGAACATAAGAGCTTACTTAAAACATGACAGCTAACCTTTATTAGCTGCATAGACCGTAAATGTAGGGTCAGAGTGAAATTAATCTATTTTCAATATAATTTTACTCTGACCCCATTTATCCCTTTTTTTATTTCCATCTGAACTTAGGTTTCGCTTGTTCCAGAAACGAGTTTTAAATTTAAAAAACCGGAGATAATAGTCGTAATTATCTATAAAACAGAGGTAATTAAGAGAATCAATGAGATAATCATCCATAAGTGCCTGTAATAATTAGAAATAAAACTAGACTTTATTTTATTAATATATTATATGATTCCAATGAGTTACAGGAATCATCAATATGGCGGATAACGTCAATAATAATGTGGAGACAAAGCCCATCGGCTTTGCTCCGATTTTGTTACATTATTTCCAAAAATGTGGCATTGCCAATATTATTGATCAGAACGTACCTCTTGATGCAAGACGTAAAGTTCTCACCCATGGGCAGGCGAGTATAGCCATGATTACTGGTATTCTTTTTCAAGTCATGTCGCTTTATAGGGTTTGCCAGTTTGCCAAAGAATCTAATGTTCTGGATGTCATTTTTCCAGACATAAGCCCGGATGAATATTTTGACGACCGTTTGGGTGATACCCTGGACGCTATTTATAAATATGGCACTGGCAATTTGGAACTGCTGATTACCCGGCATATTATCGAAGTATTTAAAATTCAAACAGAAATTTGTCATAACGATACGACTTGTGCGCAAGTTTATGGAGAACATAACAAAAACAGATCCGAACAGAGCATCAAGTTTTCATACGGGTACAGCAAACAATATCGAAAAGACTTGAAACAATTGGTATGGTCCATGACAGCCAGCTCTGACAGTAGTTTCCCTTTGTTTCAACAAGCATACAGTGGCAACACCGCTGATGTGGAAACGTACGTGGAGCAGTGGCACCATTTGATTGACTTGCTGGGAAAGAAAGATTTTTTATTTGCAGGCGATTCCAAGGTGGCCACCCATGGGAATATGGTGCACATAGATGATAACGGAGGATATTTTTTGAGTCCTCTGCCCATGTACGCCTCCTATCAAGAAACTCTTTTCAATGCACTGGATAAGCATGGTCACGAAGTCCTGATTCCTTACAAAGATCAAATGAACCAGGGATTTGAGGTGCCGCTGACTTTTGAACACGAGAACAAAAGTTATACCTTTAGAATGATTATCCTTTTTGATCAGGGACTGTTTCACCGCCGAAAAAAAAATCTTCTGGAACGAATCACTAAAACCCATGCGGCATTTGATGAACTTGCGGGAAAAATCAATGCATATAAGCTCAAGACCAATGACAGCATTGAGTATGCTTGTCAGGCTATATTGAAAAAATATAAGACCCAGGAATTTTTTGAGGTCATTGTCCACAATGCCCCGGTGGTCACATATAGAAACGCCCGTCCTGGTCGACCGGCCAAAAATACAGAAAAAGTTGAGGTCCATCAAGATCACTTTTCCATAGAGATCAATTATGACGAGACCGCTTATACAAAGGCACTATATCGAATCGGCTATTATCCGCTTGTCACCAATAAATCCGCCTGTGATTTTTCAATAGAAGATGCGATGCTGGCTCATAAAAATCAGTACAAAGTCGAGCATCTTTATAGGCGGTCAAAATCAGGATATAAACTCGAACCAATATATCTGCAAACACCCGATAGGATAGAGGCTTATCTGTTCCTTTTCAAAACAGCGCTTCAGATTTTGGTCCTTATGGAAAGAACATCCAGGACAAAAATTGCCGAACGGGACAAAGGGTTAGATAATTTCATGCCCAACAAAAAAGACGTTCGAAACCCTGGCACAGCATACATGTTGGCAATGTTTGAATTTGTCGTATGCGGTATCATAACACTTTCCGATGGAAGCAAGCAGTCTTTTGTTTCAAAACTGACCGAAACGCAAAGAGATATTTTATCAGTTCTTGATGTACCGGTAGAATGCTACACTTACCAGAACTTGTTTGACACTTCATGAAGTAGGCAGTTATGACTGGAGTGAATGGCCAGATAATTACATCCGAAACTAATAAAACCAAAAATGAAATAAGCGAAACCAAAGATCTGAAATATATTAGTTATGATTTGTTATCCGGTACGTCATAAAGTCTCATTTTATCAAAATTGTAAGGAAATGAAATCTGCACAATATGTCTATCTTTAAAGGGTTTTGATGAATTTTTCATGGAGATTATTTGAAGAAGATATAGACAGTGCCGATTTGGTGTCCGTTATCCGCCTTTATACTCACGAGAAACCCTATCAACTCATTATTTTTTTGCAACATCTGACTTTTTGATGTATCGTTCCTCTAAATAATTTTTGCAGACACAATTTGAATTATTGAATATTGGAGCAATCATTTTTTTGTAAAAAATATTGATGGCAAATCAGTATGAAGTTGCAGTTTTTTTAATTGGAGACTTTTCCAATGGTTGAAAAACCGGCCTATGAAAAATTCGGACAACGGATTCAAGAATTAGGACAAGAGGGCCAGGCATTACAGAAGACTCAGTCCCTATTTTTGCAAATGTTTTATCGATCAACAACAAGTATGTGTCTTTATAACCCTGAAGGCACAATTATCAAGGCGAACTCCAAATTTTGTAAAATGTTCGGTGTTGAAGAAAAAGCAATTATATCTGCAGGCTATAACGTATTTAAGGATCAAGCTGCAATCGATGCAGGCATTATACCATTTTTGAGAGACATCTTTGATAGAAAGGAAACAAAAAGTTGGGAGATTTCTTTTAATATTGATTCAGCTTCTAAATCAACAGAAACGCCCACATCGAAAGCCGGTACAATATTTCTTAAAGCTTCTGGATATCCCATTCTTAATCACAAAGGGTGTATAGAATTTGTGGTGCTTCAACACAACGATATCACGGAACGTAAGATAGCTGAAGAGGCACTACAGAAGAGCGAGGAAAAATTTCGACTGGCATTCCAAACAAGCCCTGATTCAATTAATCTCAATAGAGCTTCTGATGGTATGTATATCGATATCAATGAAGGATTTACCAAAATTCTCGGATATACCCGGGATGATGTTATAGGGAAAACTTCCGTATCTTTGAACATCTGGAAAAATTCAGAAGACAGGAAAAAGATGGTGGATGGTTTATTAAAGACAGGCTATGTAGAAAATTTGAAGGCTCAGTTTATCGGTAAGAATGGGAAAACCCGATTAGGGCTGATGTCTGCCCGAATAATACAACTCGGCGGTGAGGATATCATCTTATCAGTAACCCGGGATATCACAAAGCTTATGAAAGCCGAGGATGCGCTAAGGGTGAGTGAAGAAAAATTTCGACAAATCTATGAAAATATCTTGGATATATATTATGAGGCTAACCTTGATGGGATTATTTTAGAGATCAGCCCTTCGATTGAAAAAATCTCCAAATACAAACGAGAAGAGCTTATTGGTAAATCACTTTATGATATTTACACAAATCCATCAGATAGGGATAGACTAATTGGTATTCTTTTAGAAAAAGGACATGCCCGAGACTATGAAATAAATCTCACTGATAAAGACGGTACCCAGCATATTTGTTCAATGAATATCGAACTTATTAAGGACAATGAGAATAATCCGGTTAAAATAGTTGGTATTTGTCGTGACATTTCAGATCATAAAAATGCTGAAAATGAAAAAATTGAAGCTCAAAAAATTTCAGGTGAGAATGAAAAATTGGCATTAGTTGGTCAGATTGCCGGGAAAATGGCCCATGATTTCAATAATATCTTGGGAATTGTCATGGGGAATACCGAACTCGCCTTGTTGGATTGTCAGGAGCCCAAAACAAAAAAAACGCTTGAATTGATATACCAACAAACCATACGAGGCAAAAATTTGACAAAAAACCTGGTTGCTTTTGCAAAAGATCAGGAACTCAAACAAGAATTTTTCAGAATCAGCGAAAAAATTGATCTTGTTATAAATTTGATGAGAAAGGATCTGGAAGGAATTGAGCTACGGAAGGAAGAAAGTCCGGGTGTCCCGGAACTGCTCGCCGATCCAGGAATGATAGAGCATGCACTTGTAAATCTGATACAGAATTCAATTCATGCCTTAAGTATGGTTGAACACCCTATAATAACCGTTAAAACATACAGCTGTGATAACCACATCTGCTTTGAAATTGAGGATAATGGATGTGGAATTTCAAAAGAGAACCTGGAGAATATTTATGAACCTTCTTTTACTTTAAAAGGAAGCAAGGATGTAGCAGGTTCATATAAAATCGGCATTAAAGGAACAGGTTATGGGATGTCCAATGTAAAAAAATATATTGACCAACACAAGGGTACTATTTCAATTGAATCGGAATATGGCGCAGGGACTAAGTTTACAATCAGTCTGCCGGTCATTAAAAAAGAATTGACAAGTGAAGAGAAAACAGAAATCCAAACAGGAACTGCACATTTTGAAAAATATATCCTGCTTGTTGAAGATGAGACAGCTATCGCAGATGTGCAATACAGAATATTAACACAGGACCCCTGTAACCACAAAGTTGATATTGCCAATAATGGTCAGGTTGCAATGGATTTGTTTGAAAGAAATAAATATGACCTTATCAGTTTGGACTATATTCTTCCGGGGGAGATTAACGGGATGGATATATATAATCATATCAGACTATCAGACAAAACCATTCCGATCCTTTTTATTTCAGGCAATATAGAATTTTTAGAATCTATTAAATATTTGATGAAAAAAGATCCATATGTTGATCATTTGTCAAAACCTTGCAAGAACATTCACTATTTAAACTGTATAAATAAATTGTTTGCAAAGATGACTATTTAATTTTTTTTGCACTTTTTTTTGAAAGAGATTCCAGGATAGGAAAAAGCGATTATATTGTCTATAAAAGGGTGTTGAAACCGCTCAAAACTTGAAAGAATTATAGCGTCCCTTATTGTTTTTCAAGCAATTTTTGTTTTTTTCCTGCTCAAATTGTTTGCTATTTTACCTGATTTTGTTTTTAGCCTTTTAACCCTACAACGTTACTTACATAATTCCAGTTTCCATAATTTTTCGTTTCCTGTGTGAAAGATATGACGCATGATTCCGATTTTGGATCCAAATTGTTTGATTAATCAAGACCTGTAACTCATTTTTTCTTGTTGGCAAAAGAGCTTTAAACAGGAATCTAAGAAGAGATAGCGTAATGGAAGGCACTTTTTTTCCCCAGCCTGATTTTCAGGTGCCAGAGGAAGAAATGTCCGAGTATGCATGTTATAATATGGTGATGCCAACCCGGAAATTTCCTCACCTCGTACTGATCCATACCCAACTCCGATTTTGTTTCTTCAAAACACTGTTCTATGGCCCACCGAATCCCACTTAACC
Organism: uncultured Desulfobacula sp.; assembly: GCA_963674905.2. Classification (GTDB taxonomy): domain Bacteria; phylum Desulfobacterota; class Desulfobacteria; order Desulfobacterales; family Desulfobacteraceae; genus Desulfobacula. The sequence goes on from CAXXXR010000002.1 coordinate 1,017,831, forward strand.
AGACAAATAGAGGTAATCGTGCACTGGTGGAGGCATTGCTGATAAAAAAACTATATTCAGGTTTTTTGCCGATACTCCTTCGAATGATGACCCAAACTTCTTTTTGAGGTAGCCCGTCAGCGGAAATCCTTACTCTACGCCGAGTAAACTCATAAACAATTGGGCCCTTGGTGCCTTCAGAAACTTTACGCCGGTACCAAAAGAAAGAATTAGTATTTTTTGCCAGTGTCGACAATAAGATGGGCTTTTTTTCGGTATCAGCAAGAACTGTTTTAGTTCTTGCCTCACCTTTATATTTGTAATGTTTTTTCACGGTCATTGGTGATTTTAACCAGCAGAAAGTATTGCTTGGAACCGATACAAAATAAGTAGTATCTACCAAAGAGTCGGCAGCCTCAATAAAATCAGGACTGATGCCGTAAATGGAATCGCCTAAAATATATTTGAATGGAAGAATTTTTTCTTCTGTCAGGCTATTTAACATCTCCGCTGCTAATTGAGGTTTTGTTCGAAACATTGTGTCAGCAGGGAGCCTGCATTTTTCCCTACGTTCCTTATACTCATCTTCAAACCATTTTTCAGGGATGAACAAACGCTTGTCTACAAGTGAATATCCTACTTCTGAGGCGTATGCCGCAAATACACCAACCTGGCAGTTGTCAACTTTACCGATGGTTCCGCAATACTGTTTTCCGACCCCAATAGACTCTTTCCCTTTTTTGGCAAATCCGGACTCATCGAAAATCAAAGCACCATCTGGACTCCCAAAATCAGATGCAACCATATTGCGATACTTAGACATGATTTTATCATCATCCCATGGAGCATCACTAACAAAGCGCTGCATTGACCTAACATTGCCACCTTTTATATTCAGAGCAATTGGTTCGATGGATTTCCTTTCAAGCTCGCTGAATTGTCCGCTCATATATTTTAAGAAGTGATCCCTGGACTCACTTCTTTTAAAACAATCATAAAAATTTGAGTGGAATCCGTCAAGTTCATCACTGAAACTTTCTATGTCTTGAGAGGTTAAGTCAAACTGCGGGATATCATATAGATTTTCATTTTTACGACAACTTGGTAGCATTGCTTGTCTCCTTTCTGAATATTTTTTATTCAGAATATGACAGAAAAAACTAAGCAAGTCAAATATTTTATATTATAAGTATCGTTGTAGGGTTAAAATCTCATATTTGAGCGGCCCTTTTGTAATTCAGGCAATACCAGAACAGTCCGAACAGTTATTTTACAAAAATTGTACCAATGTACCGATATTCATGTTTTCAGATTAACTTTTATCCCGTGGCAGCGAATAACTCCTTTTGTAAATCCTCTTGCTTCTTAGGTTTATGGCGTGTCCCTGCCATTTCAATCAACAATGTTACTATGGTTGTAAATGCTGAACGGACAACAACACCATGCTGACTTCTCACTCTTGTTTGCTCAAGGCCTTCTCTTTTCTTTATCAAATTGAATGGGCGTTCACAATTTTTTCGGATATCAATCGCTTCTTGAAAACCACTATGAAAAGTCGGCATTGGCTGAAAATGACCGCTGTCAAAATCGACAATTCTTGATTGAGGGCAAGTTGATTCAAAAATACAATCACCGGGCTTTGAACCACATCCGAATTCATGGCCATCCTGTGAAGCACCCAGGCTTCTCATTGGAATCTCGCAAAAATCATTGCAGGTAACTCTCAATGGAGATTCTAAAACATTCACAGGAAGTTTTACCTTTTCAGATGGTGGCGCCACGACATAAACACCGGTTCCCTCAAGTATCGAACCATCATTATCATGGTAAGCCTGGTCGGCAGTTATCAACTTCATGTCAATACCTATTGCCTGCGCAAGCTTGATCAATGGTTTTAAAAACAGACTGTCATGATGATTTGCAGCCCCGACAATAGATACCAATGGGAAACTATGCCCTGTTGAAGGGTTAATAGCGGTTAGGGTATGAAGCCGGTACCCAATAACATAGTATGATTTGTCCCTTTTATTCCGGCGCTTTCCACAATCACAATCCGGGTCGGAATATATGCGTATTTTTTTGCCTTTGACCTTGACTGTACAAATGGGATAATTGATTTCAGAAGGAAGCTCGGTCGAATCAACGCCATGAATGACAGTATTTTCAAGGCAACCGGATTGATAAAAATGATAAAGGAAATACACAAAGACATTCATCAGCTGTCTGAATAGTAAGCCTGTCCGAAAATGACACAGCTCTGTATGGTGGACTTGATCTTTTGTATTTAAAGGCAACCTTACAAATCGTCTGTTTTGTTTTCTTTCTCTGCCAAAATACTCATCACTGCAAAATTTCCTGTAACTGATTTCAGGGTATTTGATGATTTTCAAAAGTTCCATTCGAAATAATTGATACGGCTGAATCTCTCTATGTGCCGCTGAATAGCCATCCGGCGCAATGAAGCTATTGATAATCTGGTCATCTAAAAGCTGGTCAATGAATTGCAGCTCCTGATCAACGATTTCGCTATATGGTTTTCTTCGCTTATCAAAATCAAAAAGGTTGTCGCTGTGAAAATTTTTAATATAGTCGGCCATTTCTGGAAGACTGCGGATTCCTCCAGATGGCATTTGATCCTCAACTCCAGTGAGCTCCTCAATGGGGATATCAAGACTCTGGGAGTAATCATAATTATTAACGACCTCATCCATAATTTGTTGAAGCAGGTTTTTTTTGGATTTCCTGGTCATTTTTTTCCAGTGAGGATGTTCAGTTTTTAATTGCTTTGTTATTATCCATCTGATATTTTTTCTATGCATATTGCCTCTGTTTTTGTGTTTAAATTTTTTGTTTTTGCGAATAAAAATGATACACGAAAACAGAGGTTTTTGTAATATAAATATTTGAATTTATTTAATATATTTGCTTTGCTTGACCATCGATTTCAACACCCTTTATAACAGCTCAGAATTTCAGGTTTCCGCTTTGGTGATTCTTTGATCATCCAGTGCTGCGTAGGAATTCGAGCCGAATCATCATTCATGATACCATTGCTCGCGAGGAAAATTGTTAAAATTTTGCAATTCTCAAATTTTTATTGTAGCATCTGTTTAGATATTTTTTCCTGTTCAGATTTGATTTTTGAATATTGGAACAGTCAATCAGTATACAAAAATATGCAATTCGACTAAATTTTTATTAGTTGAGTTTTTCACAAAGCCCTTGGATATAGGAGTTTATATTGACCATAGTTGAAAATTGGACGTCTTTTTTTAAAAAAAATTCGTCAATTAAAGAAAAAATAGAAAAAAGCTTTTTGTATGAATTCTATGGTCTCTTTTTCAAAGAGAACTCTTTAAAAAATTTTGAAAATAGTGAAGAGTTCTCTATAGATACAAATGAGACAATCATTAAATGGCGTAAACTAATTTTTGTCGGCATTTTCACGAGCTTTCTTGTTTTTGCGATCATACCTTATATAATAAGTAGTTACAGTGCGGTACAAGATAAATTATGGGCTAATTTTTTTATATACTCGGCGAATTATATAGTTGTCGCATTTATAGTATTTTTTAGGCAGATACCCTTTAAAATCAGAGTTTTTTCTGGTTTATTGGTGTTCTACAGTTTGGCTTTGATTGCCTTGATAACCTTGGGCCCTATCGGCAGCGGCAAGCTATATTTGCTTTCATTATCCATTATAGCAACTTTATTGCTTGGTGTTAGGTACGGAATTTTTACGACATTGATAAACGCACTTACTCTTTTATTAGTGGGCTTCTTCGCAGCCAATGGCGGATTAATTTGGGCTGCTGGTAATCCTTCAGTCATTAGGGTTTATGTTATAACGAGTGCCACATTTATATTTTTAAACTTCACAATAACAATTTCTTTGGCAGCCTTAGTCCATGCGCTTGAAAAAAAAATAATAGCCTCTGAAAGAATTGCTTACAAACTGACGATAGCCAATGACGAGTTGCTTCAAAATCAGGGAAAACGTAAAAAACTGGAGGCACAGCTCATCCAGGCACAGAAGATGGAATCCGTGGGTAGATTGGCGGGAGGCGTAGCCCACGACTACAACAATATATCCAGTATCATCATCGGTTATTCGGAGTTGGCTCTGGAAAAGATTGAGCAAAGTGATCCTTTACATGACGATCTCATGGAGATTTCTACGGCTGCAAAGCGGTCGACGAACATTACCAGGCAGTTACTGGCGTTTGCCCGCCAACAAACCATTGCACCCAAAGTTCTCGATCTGAACGACACCCTGGAAAGTATGCTCAAAATGCTTCGGAGGCTGATCGGTGAAGACATCGATCTCGCCTGGCTACCTGGATCAGAAGTGTGGCCGGTTAAAATGGACCCCTCCCAGGTCGATCAGATTCTGGCAAACCTTTGTGTCAACGCTCGTGACGCTATCGCCGACGTGGGCAAGGTTACCATCGAAACGGAAAATATCTATTTTGACAAGGCCTATTGCCAGGACCATGCCGGGTTTGTCCCCGGTGAGTATGTCCTTCTGGCCGTAAGCGATGACGGCAGCGGCATGGCCCCGGAGACGATGAACAAAATTTTCGAACCGTTTTTCACCACCAAGGGATTGGGCAAGGGAACCGGGCTGGGGCTGGCCACCGTTTATGGAATTGTCAAACAAAATGCTGGGTTCATCAATGTATACAGTGAACCGGACAAAGGGACATCCATAAAGGTCTACTTACCCCGACATATAGGACAGGCTGCAGTAGAGCAGGGTAAAGACAGCATAGAAATCCCCTTAAGCCTTGGAAGCGAGGTGGTTTTACTGGTCGAGGACGATGTGCCAATCCTGAAACTCGGGAAAAGAATACTGGAAGATTTGGGGTATGTAGTACTGCCCGCCAATGGTCCAGAAGAAGCTATTAAGTTGGCGGAAAAGCATGCAGGCAAGATTCATCTTCTGATAACGGATGTGGTAATGCCCGGAATGAATGGCCGCGACCTATCTAAACAATTGCAAGAATTTTACCCCAAACTCAAAGTTCTTTTTATGTCCGGTTATACGGCTAGTATCATTGCACACAGAGGGGTGCTGGAAGACGGTGTTAGTTTTATCTCTAAACCATTTTCTAAAAAAGATGTGGCCGTTAAAGCCAGAGGGGTTTTGGCTGAGCCCAAGGGTTCAACTGACACTTAGTTTCGGTATTCAATAGTTTCCGGCTACCCTGAAAACTCAAGGTTACTGGATGTAGTATGGAAAATTTGGATGAAGCAAATCGTTCCGAATGAGAATTTTAAAATAGCAAAAAGGTGTTTATATTGTCTATTTATGTTGCGCCTTTTTTTTGTTGCGAGTTTTTCCCCGCCTGACCCCGCCCCCTATTTTTAAATAATATCCCGCCGGCCATTCTTATTGGCCAATCATAGACCTGAGGAGGTACCAGGGATCTGTAACGACAATTTGTGTTCGCAAAGCTCTCTTTTTTCAATTCAAGCCAGATCCCACATATTGTGGTTGGATTATTTTTTCAAAAACTCCGGAGTCACAGGGAAAGTCTTGGGGTATTGAGTTGCGGTGAAAATCAGCTTGCTCTGAAGGTAGTCCTCGCCTCAAAGTTCATTTCGGTCTGTTCGAATAGGACTCTTTATATAAGAGTTGAATATGAGAAAATGCCTTTGATTAAGCTTGTCAGTGAATATAGTTGAATCTGAGGTTTAATTCCGAAGCAGTCCAGCATTCAGGGTGTTGTGGGGGCTTGGGGATTAAGACCCCCGGCTACCCGATTAAACAATTTTCCATGATCGACAAATATCAATTTGTTCGTTTCAAATCCTGATGCTCCTGCTGCTTCTATTAGAGCATATTTTATGTCTTCTTCCATTATTGGGCTTCTTGCCAGAATCCACAAATAAGATTTGTTAGGACCACATACGAGTGAATATTGGTAATTCTCATGGTCAAGTCCAAAAACGATATAAGAACCATAAAAGGGGCCAAAGAAAGAAACTTTCAGGTAACCCTGATTAGATCCTTTCACAAAATAAGCCTTCCCTTCGGCTTCTTTCCATAAGCCTGCTTTGGCAGAGTATCCACGATTCACTACTCTGACACCACCATTATCCCGCAAACTGTAATCTGCAGTTACGTGGGTCAAACCGCGCTCAAATGAATGATCCAACCTCGCAATTTCGTACCACTTACCCAGATATTTCTCTATCTTGAAATTATTAACGGGCTTTACATTTTCAGGTATTCCAACACACCCCATTAAGAATAAAAAAAATACTATTGATAGTTTCTTCATCTCTTTTATTTTACCTATTTGCGCCTAACTTTCGGGGTCAACGTGTGGAGTATAAACACCACCCGCTACACGACGTAGTTCGCATCTTCATCCTGGCTACTTCTTTGAAGCCGTGAACCCCGAATTGTCTCCCATGTGGAAGTAGACCCTTCCGCTCATGGCTCGGTCAGTGACCTGCGACCACGCCCGGCGGCAGATGGGGTCTCCTTCGTCTTCTCCTTCGAACGAGAATTCCAGTCGCTCAACCCCGCTATCCATAGGATAATTATTTTAGTGTGCGAAAATCAGTTTTTTTTTGCATAGCCGCTGCCAATAGCTGAAAATGGAAGGTCCATTTCGAGCTCGGGGACCCGCAGTCCTACCCAGGCGGTAAACGTGTTGCTGTTCGGTCCAGGGAAGGCTTTATACGTGTTTTTCCATGGATAGGCTCTTGCCGCCTTGTCAACCTTATCGATCAACTCGTCCACACCTTCTCCTTTTTTCAACCGGATCAATTCGGGTCTGCTGCCGTACCAATACCTGTCCGGAATGTCCTTACTGATCCCCAATACTTGCCTGCCATGTCGTCCCCTCCATCCCACAACGTCATAGACCGTATAAGCGCTTTCTCCGGTTTTCTTGGCAGCGATCCAGGTGTGAATGGCGAACCATCCACGCCAACTCCATGCATTTGCTCCCAAAACTGATAATACTGCCTCATGGGACATTTGCGGATCGGGCAGGATTCCGGAAGGTTCACGACTCGCAGTTTGCCAGTCTTTGTTTGAACTACATCCGGCAAGTCCGCAAACGATCAACACGACAACCAGAAAAATGATCCACGAATTAGATTCTACAGAATGAAAAATATCTTTTTTTTTCAAACCCATCACTCCTTAAACCGTATCTCTTTCCAGGGATCTGCCAAAAATCTATACGCAGGTCACCGGAGCTTATTAACTTTCCAATACTTATAGTAATAAGAATAAAAATCCACTAATCAAGCCACCGGTTTTGTTGCGGGTTTTACCCCACCTGTTTCCGAAGATACCACATATGTTGTTAAAATGATTTTGGAAACCAGCAGATTCACAGAAGAGCACAGGGATAGTCTATGGTGGTCATTCACCAGGTAAACGAAGGTTGTTTGACGTAGTCCAAGCCTCAACTCATCGTGATCTGATCTAATGGAACTTCCGGATCATATTGGTTGCAAATAGACAGAATTTATTTAAGCATCGCCTGAATTGTTTTTTTCAATAGCGGAAGATGATTTTGGCAAATATCATAGATAATTTCATGATCAACTTTTTCATAATGATGGGAAACGATATCACGCAATCGCATAATATTTTCCCAATTGATCTCACCATAATTATTTAAAAAAGAGTTGTCTGCTTTTTCAATTTTTTTTAGCAGCTCACCAACGACCTGCAGCCGCATGGCAATGGAATCGAGAATAGTAACCCCGTTATCATCAAGAACAAAATCATCCGGTTTGCGTATATCTTCAAATCGCTTAAGGATCAACTCTACTGATTCAAAAATCAAAAACAGGTTTTCAGAAATAATTTCATCAGGCATAAATGATTTCCTGTTCAATACGCTTCAAAAATCTGCTTTCTCCCATATTGCGCTTTCTGACTATTTCAATTTTTCGGCCAAATTTTTTTTCCATATATGAATTTAGGCCGGCGATCCATTCAAACCGAGGTTCTGCGAATTCAACCAAAAAATCAATATCACTGTCAGGGGTTTGTTTGTTCTTGGCATAAGAACCGAATAGACCAATAGAAAGAACTCCAAAGTTTTCTTGTAAAAAAGATCTTTCAGCTCTGATTATATTGATAATTTCGTTTTTGGAAATAGACTTGTTCATTTAAATCCTACTGATAACAAATATATTTTCACTATATTTGAGTGAGCCTGGGCTGTCAAATTCAAACACTAATTCTAATCAATATTTTTAAATGGTATCCAGACTGAAAAATTAGAAAAGGGGTCGGTTTTATACCAACCCCTATAAATTTTATCCGTATATCCCTCAATTTGACCCTGCAAAAAGCCTCTATTTCACTGATTTTATATGTCGCGGTTTTGAGTTTTCCCAGTTTTCCCGGATACTGATGATGATAATCACCCTGCCTTTGGAGTTCACCGGTTCAATTTAAAAAGGCGGATCTGCAGCAAAAATTGTCAGCATCAGTTCGGCATCATCCAGTAATCGGTATTCAGGTATTTTCCCAGAGAGTTTTTCGCTCTCGGACAGAATAATGGGAACACCTTCACCCCGTTTATCCATGATAAAACTGCGTTGACTGCCAATGGCATTAATGTTCATTGAACACCGGGCCAACAGGGAACTGAGCAGTTCATTCCTTGTGGCTTGCCGTTCGGAAAGGCTGTCAACCGTAAGCGTATTCGGGATTGAACCCGGGGAGAAGATTTCCAGCCTGTCCGAGAAAAGGTGCAGCCTGATCTTTGAACCGTAAACAGAGTAATCCCGGTGCGCCACGGCATTTACCACTGCTTCAAACACTGCATTCAAGGAAAACTGAGGGGTTTCAATTCTGTTTGGGGCCTTGATTGCATAGACACGCATATTCCGTTCAACAAACTTGCAGGCATCTCGAATTTGAATATCCAAAGGACCTGTTATATCCTTTGCATCCAGTTGAAAAGATGCATTGCGTTCAGTTCCGCGATAGCAGACCGCCTGGATAAAGGCAGTGTTCATATGGGCTTCCGGTGTATCACAGCCCATCAGGATACCGCTGACCGTCGGCCTGAAAACACCCGCCTCATCCCTGACAATCAACTTCATTTTTTCCAGAAATTCCTGATCATCCTTTGATGAAATAACGGTTCTGAAACGGTGCCACAATTTTGGATCAAGATCCTCCATCACGGCCTGGGGCACAGCCTGTTCATCAAAACGAATCAACCTGACCTGGCTTCGCTGCTGAAAGAGACGTGCCAGAAAATCGGGTTTCATCTGCCGTTTGGAACTGCCGATACGTCGAAAATATCCTCCAGGACTCTGATGCACAAAAAGGCTTCTGGGAATATCCACACGGACAATAACTCGCTGACCGCCGTCGTCCAGTGTGACCGGCAGTTTAAGGATGATACAGTCCAGCGGCGGTTCGATCAGATCATTGCAGATATCCCGCAGCCAGGTTTCAACGATATCCAGTTTATTTTCCGGAATACCCGTAATCGTTCTTAATTTATCATCCACCCCAAGCAGGATCACGCCGGTTATTGTATTTGCCATGGCTGCCATCTCGTCCGCCATACTGTTCCGATGTGGACCTGTAATTTTATTCCTGCTGAATTCAATGGCTTTTAATTCGAGAATAGAATCTTCTCCCAGGGCAATTTGTTTTAAAAGTTCTGAAACATGGTCCCACATCTTTAATCCCCTCCTATGAAATCCCGGCCACATTGCATTTTGCTCTAACTCTGAATCCTTTCTGAGATCTTTGTCTTTTAACCGGCAAGATAAAATTTTACAGTCTTAAATAATCCCTAACCACCGCAGGGATATCAATTTTTATAGCTCATAATTCTCTCATACTGTTTTCCCCGAATCCGGATAAACCCGGTACTGTATTTCTCGATATCGCCACTCAGGTAAAACGCTTCTGCAAAAAATTAAAAACGATAACACTACTTTTAAACCGTTTTAAACCATTGTTCATCAACAGAAATTTTCTCGACCATTTCTTTTTTTATCCCCAGACCAAGTTCCTTAAGTTTTGTGGCAAGCTGGTCCCCATCCACCAGATCTATGGGAGGGGCTCCATCCCGAGTCGCCTCTTTGATTGCATCGCGTGTAAAAGTTCCGGTGGTAATAAATAAGCCCTTGTCCGCGCGACCAATCATTGCCCCTCTAAAATCGCGAATATCAGAGGATGAAACAGAGCCTTGATATTTTTTGCATTGAAACACCACATGGAAACTTAAAAGCCCGCTGAGTCTCATGATTCCCTTGCCGTCTATACCACCGTCCCCGGTTCGGCCGGTGACTTCCACCTGAACAAATCCAGATTCCCTTAAAATACGTTTGGTTAACCGTTCAAAGGCATCCGCTGATATCTCATGGATCAGAACATTGTGCAGAGTGCTTCGCCAAGACTGGGTTTCTTCAGGCAGTTCAATATCATTTTCAGGAAGATTTTCTTTTTCAACCATGCCTTTTTGCTTTTTTATTTCATCACGAACACTCTTCACCACTTCCTGGGGATTTATGGCCTGTATGTCTCTTTTTTCAGGGACAACCACCCAGATCCCTCGTTCTGAATTTTCAATTAATCCATATTTTTTCAAATAGGTCCGAGCCCATGCCAGGCGGTATTCAATTTCAGTCTGGCTGCTCTTTTCAGGATTGTGTGGAATATTTAAAATCTCTTCCGGAAAATTAGAAAGTTCAACCACTTTTTGGGCTATTTCATCAATAGAACCGGAACCGCCTAATTCATTCATGGCTTCAAGCAATGGATTCATGAGTTCATGAAACTTGGGCATACTTAATTTTTTTGACATGGTGTTGTTTCCTTCAACGAGTTATCCGATATCAGTTTTCATTAAACGACCCTGTCCATAAACGTTGCAAACCTATCGGCAACCAGAAACCCGACAGTCTCATCCAGTGCTTTGAAATGTTTTTGTCCGCAATCTATTTTGGCCTGCTCAGCCGGACGAAGCATATCAAAAAGCAGGCTGCCTTTGGTTTCCACCACAAAGTACAGTTTTTCCTGACCATCCCGGTCCACCAGCACGGCCCAATCAGGATTATAAGGACCAAGAGGGGTGTCAATTTTAAACCAGCCCGGCAACTTGGCATACACCCTTATATCCTCACTCTGCTCCATAGATACGGCAAAATCGGCTTCCACATCAGAATCATAGACCACATAATCATAGACGGATTTTTGGCTTTTCAACATGTTTCGGTTGAGATACCCTTTCAGTTCCTCGTTTTCAAACAACTCCTGGGCATAATAATGGTCTGTGCCGATTTTCTCATACTTGATCCCGTCAACAATCACATGGCGCATCTGATTTTTGATGATGGCACCCACTTCATCAATGAATTTCTGGGGATTGTTTTTAAACTCCTGAAGGCGGCCACACTTGATCAAGATCCCAACCAGAGTTTTCCGGGTCAGGTTGGTCTCATTTTGAAGGAAACTGATAATGTCCGGCAAATGAAAGTCTTTTGCGTCATACACATGGATGCTTTCGTGGACATCTCCGCCTTCAATCCCGCATTTCAGAATTTTCACCGTGTCTTTTTCATAGATGAATTTTGTTTTCCCGACAATGAGATTATTTTTTATATAGTCGGCGCATTTTTCAATCAATTCGCCCACATCAAACGCCACCCTGAACGTGGTTTTATATTTGATCCGGTCCCAGAGCTGTTTAAAATCCTCCCCCAGATAAACCGCCTTGTTCAGATTCACCGGTTCCTTATCGTCTTTGTTCTTTACATTCAGGCTACCGGCCACTTTTTTCAGGGAGGCCGTAATCTGGGCCGCATGATCCCTCACATCCTCGGGCAGGTTCACGCAATTGTCCTTTAAATCCTTTCTCAGGTTGTCCTTTACCTTGCCGTTTTGGTCAATATAATCCTGCTCCAAAAGATGGTGCCAGATTTTTTCAGAGGTTTTGGCCCCCAGATATTCACGATTTTGGTGTTTATCTTCAACCACAATATTGGCAAAGGTGTGCTTTTCCACCACCCCGAGCCGGATCCCTTCCTCATACTCAATCTCTTTTTGAAGCTGGCGGACAAATTCGTCATAGGATTCATTGGCCATGACGGTAAGGGTATTGACATCAAATCCATACACCCTTTCCCCTTCCTGGTTCACGGCAATCCGCATGCCCCGGCCGATTTCCTGACGCTTTTTCATGACCGAGGCGGTCTCATTCAAGGTGCAGATCTGGAACACATTGGGGTTGTCCCATCCTTCTTTCAGGGCGGAATGGGAAAAAATGAATTTCAACTTTGAATCAAAACTCAGCAACTTCTCCTTATCCTTCATGATCAGCTCATAGGCAGATCCATCGGCAAGGGTTGTCCCTGTCCCCTTTGATTCTTTATACAAATTTTCACCCCTGGTATCTTTTTTCTTGTCAACGGCAAAATACCCGTTGTGAACCTGGCCGGGCAGGGAGTCGATATCCACCTCTTTAAAAAGGGTGTGATATTTGGGTTTTTGAATCAGGCGTTTATACTCTTGTTCAAACATCTGTGCATATTTGCCTTTTTGGGGATTTCCATCCCCATCGTAAAACCTGTAGTTGGACACCTTGTCGATGAAGAACAGGCTTAAGACTTTCAGGCCCTGTTTGTTTAAGTGCAATTCTTTTTCCAGGTGTTCTTCAATGGTTTTCCTGATCTGCAGCCGTTTGTATTCGTCAAGACTCACATCTCCTACGGACTGATTCAGCTTGATGATTTCAGGCTTGCTGGTAAAATCAATGTATTCATTGTCTTGTTCACAATAAATTTCATTGATGATATATCCTTCATAAATGCTGCGGCCATGTGACAGCTCATACAGGTCATCCCCGGACCGCACCCATTGACTTACCCTCCTTACGCTCGTACCTTGCATTTTATCAAACTCAATTCTTGCCGTGATCGGGCTTTTTTTATTATTGACCCCCAGCAACTTGATATAGGCTTTGTTGTGTCCGTCCTTTACATTGATGGACGCCACCTCAATCTGCTTGACCAGTTTTTGTGCATAGGCATCAATGGAATCCAGCTTGTACATCAGATTGTACTGGTTCTTGTGGGTGGCGGAATACCGCAGGGTGCACAACGGGTTTAACGAGGATATGGCTTTTTTTGATTTTGGTGTACTGTCCACGCTCTGGGGTTCGTCAATGATCACAATGGGGTGGGTTGCCTGTATGAATTCAATGGGCTTTGTTCCGTTCAGGCGATCATTGGTCCGATGAATGATATTGGCCCGGGTTTCCTTGGAAGGGTCGGTAAAACTTTTTCGGAAGGCATCAATATTGATCACCATGATCTGGATATAATCGCTGGCGGCAAAATTTCTCACCTCACCCAGTTTGGCGGAATCATAGATAAAGTAATCATACTGGACATTTTCATACAGCCCTTTGAAATGCTGCTCCGTGATCTGAAGCGACTTGTACACGCCTTCTTTTATGGCAAGGGACGGCACCACAATAATAAATTTTGTAAACCCGAACAATGTGTTCATTTCAAAGATGGAGCGAAGGTAAACATAGGTTTTTCCCGTGCCGGTCTCCATCTCCACGGTAAAATCCATTGACCCTAAAGAATCCGACTGTTTCAGCCCTTGTTTCAACTGCATGGCCCGGACATTGTCCAGCAATTCATCCGGCAGAAGTTCCAGCCTGTTGCCGATACCCAGGTCCGACTGGGTTCTGAACAGGTCCATCTGTATATCCGTGTTAATGGCGGGCACTGAAAAATTAGTCTGTTGGATTTTCTGCCCCTCAAAAATGCCCAGGACGGATTGGACAGCATCTTTCTGATACCCAAGATCCGGATTAAATTTAAGTTTCATAACCTCCCCTTACAGGCTCTTTACATCTTCGATCCGGTATTGTTTCAGAATCTGAACGGCATTGGTTTTCACCACATCCGTTTTAAACCCGCTATCCTTGAACACCACCCGCATGAGTTCCGGTGCAAGTTCTTCCTTTAACTTTCCAATGCCTTCCACCACATCAATGGTAATGTCGGAATCAAGACAGATCACCAGAGCGCCCAGGCCGATGACATAGACGGTTTTCCCCTCTATGATGCGTTCTTCCATGGGCAGGGTCAGGTCAAGACCGAACTTGAGCAAAAGTTCATAAAGAACATCTTCCCCGGTCCTATCCTTTTTAATGTTTTCAATTGAATCCCAGAGCGCATCTTCAAGCTTGTCAAAGTCTGCATCCCAGGGTTTGATATTGGAGGAATCAAGCTTGAACACCTTAAATCCGATATCCAGATTTTCAATGCCTTCTTTGTCCTTGTTTTCTTCTAGGATTTTGTCCCCGGCACGGCGGATGCGTTCTTTGCCGATGTCGGCGATTGTTTTGTAATCCCCTGTTTTGGCTGGTTCTGGAAGCTGAACCATTATGTAACGGCGATTCCCGTTATCTATGGCATTGAGTTGTAGGATAGCGTTTCCAATGGTTCCAGAACCTGCAAAAAAATCAAGTGCGAGATCACTTCCTCTTGCAGAAGTTGAAAGATTCAGAATGCGTAACATTAAACCAACAGGCTTGGGTGTATCAAATGATGGAGTGTCTGGAAAAAGTTTCCGCATCTCATTTTTTGAGGTTCTGTTACTTCCTACCTCCTCTTTACGCCATAGGGTTCTTGGAACTAAATTTGCTACTTCTGACAGATAACGTTTTATACTTGGCCTTGCACTTCCGTTTGGTCCCCACCAAATTCTTCCTTGCGAATTAAGATCCCACAATTTCTCTTTAGATATTCTCCAAAAACGACCAGGTGGCGGTGAAAACTCTCGTCCTGTCGGGCCAGTAACTGAATATAATCCTTTTGAGTAGGGTTTGTTCGCAAACGGGTCTCCAGCTATCCATTTGCCAAGAGGGTCATCATCTGGATTTAAATAAATTGAATCCGATTCTTTGGTACGTTCAAGGCGAAAAGGAGCCCAAGTAGGATTTTTACTATAAACTAATACGTAATCGTGATCTTCAGAAAATTGGCGTGCGGAATTTCTTGGTGAGTCAGCTTTTTCCCATATGCCAGTTGCAACAAAATTATCCTCACCGAAAATTTCATCACAAATCTTTTTTAAATTGCTCTGTTCATTATCATCAATGGAAATAAAAATAACCCCGTCATCCCGGAGAAGATTTCTGGCCAGTTTCAATCTCGGATACATCATATTAAGCCAGTTGGTGTGATACCGGCCCGACTGCTCGGAGTTGCTGGAAAATTTGTACCCGTCATCATCAATCTGGCCCGTGTATCTCAGATAGGTGTCCAGATTGTCCTTGTAATTATCCGGATAAACAAACTCTTTTCCCGTGTTATAGGGCGGATCAATATAGATCATTTTTATTTTTTTGTGATAGGATTTCTGGAGCAGTTTCAATACTTCAAGGTTATCGCCTTCAATGAACAAATTGCCGGTTTTGTCCCAGTTTTTGCTTTCTTGCTTGCAGGGTCGCAACGTGCCTGTGGAAGGGGTCTGGGCAATTCTCCTGGCGGTGGCTTTCCCATGCCAGGTAAAGTTGTACCGTTCTTCTGCCGTATCGGTATAATCCCCAAGCGTTTCCTTGAGCTTTTGAAAGTCGATTTTATCTTCTGCAAACACTTCCGGAAAAATCTGCTTCAGCAGTTCAATATTTTCCGTAACAATATCTTTGCTGCTGCCGTCGATTTTCGGATCCAGTTTTTCCATTACATCTCCAGTCTCTATCTTTTTCTTACCGTTTCTGTTGACATTATCATTCAATGAGACTATTTTTTAGCTATCTCAACTGCCAAATGGCAGAAGGAGTTGGTAAGCCGCCGACCGCACAGGCAGCATTTCTACTTTAAACCACTCGCAAGCATTTAATCTGTTATTTTTCTTATTGATAGTCACTATGTCTCTTTTGGAAATCTCAGCGTTTTTTGGGATACTTTATATAAAAGGACGTGACATGGAAAGAGTCTTTTTTGCCTAATTATTGGCGAATCACAACAAAATCCTTCTCATATGCCCACAAATACAAACGGATTTTATTCTGCTCAAAATAAAATCCCGACCAAAAAAACGATACAAAAATCAAAGGTAGATTTATTAGAACTTATCCTTGTCTTTTTTGGCACCTGCCTTGATTTTTTGAATTTTCAGGCTTTCTGTTTCTTCATAGTCTATTTGCCGAAAATCTGTGTGCAAATATTTTAAAATAATACTGGTTGACATGATCTGCATTTCAATCTGGTTTTTATTCTCTGCTATCCAGTCAAGAGAAGAATTAAAGAGTTTTTTATGCTTTCCAGGGGGCCGTCCATATTTTTCTGAGATCAAGGAAATGATCTCATTTGTGAGTTTTGGATCTTTTGTCTGCTGATTTGACCATTGAACAAATACAGAATGCAGCTTTTTGGAAATGGGTGTAAAGAACAATTCAACTTTTGAAAAATGACCAAGCAAATTTGTGTTGTAATAAAAATGGGTGGTGTTTGCCTGTTTTCGAACCATGGGATGAAAATGTTTGTTCATGGAAATAATGCCTGATCGATGTAACGGCACATCATTGTTTTGGGCAATATCAATGGCCTGGTTTACGGTTATTCCGAAAGGCCATTTGTCAAACTGGAAAGAATCTCTTGTCTCTTTGGAATATTTTATGCTTTTTACTTTTTCCTTTGATATCCCTACGGTTGCCCCATAGGCGGTATACATATAATACCCTTCTTCTTCCCAGACGGTTTCAGCCTGTATAGTTCGCCCGTCTTTTAGGTATAAAGTGTCAGACAAACAAAAAATCGGGGTGAAAAGAATTATAATGATGGATAAAAAGAATTTTATTTTCATTTCAAACACGTCCGTTATGACGATTTATAATTATCCGCGGCCATCCAGATGTTTTTTAATCTATTCAATATATTTTGCCAAGAGAATAAAAAGATACCATGACAATTTGTACGAGAAAAACAACACTTATGGTTAAAACCTCTAACCTCAATTAAACAGGTCACCCATCGGGTGACCCATCACATTTTTTTTCAAGTACAGATATTGAACACGCAACCCCTTCCTGATAAATAAAAGCCATCATCCCAAATCCCTTGCCATTTATCTGATAGTATTATATCCGGTACTCTGTTCTGATTGATCGTGAAACAAAAAAGAGTAAGTTCCCTTGGTAAACAAAATATGATTCCATTAATCTCCACCGGTCTTTTGTCCGGGCTGTTCTTCAGCAGCACCTTTATTCTGAACCGGATGATGAGCCTGGAAGGGGGGCATTGGCTGTGGTCGGCAAGCCTTCGATATGCGTTTATGATCCTGATTCTCACCGGGGGGATATTCCTGTTCAAGGGGGCGGGGACGATTCAGGGGCTGGTCCGGCTTTTTTTCAAGGAATGGAAATTCTGGATATTGACGGGCAGTATCGGGTTCGGGGGGTTTTATTCGCTCATCTGCTTCAGCGCAGACCATTCGCCCGGCTGGATCATTGCCGCCACCTGGCAGTTGACCATTATTGCCACCCTTGTGGTGCTGAAGGGATTTGGGCGGTCGTTTCCCAAAAGGGTGTGGCTGTTTTCCAGTATTATCTTTATCGGCGTGCTCATGGTCAACCTGAGTCATGCCCGGATGTCATCGTTTCAAGAACTGGCGTTTGGGGCGTTTCCTGTTTTGATTGCGGCCTTCTGTTACCCCATCGGGAACCAACTGGTGTGGGAGGCCAATAACGGGAACCCGCGTCTTCCAAATATCAATGATCCGCTGGTGGAAAACGCATTTCACAAGGTCCTGCTCCTGTCCTGGGGGTCTGTGCCGTTCTGGCTGTTACTGCTGGCCTTGGTGCGGCCTGATCTGCCGTCGGCCGGGCAGGTGGTCAACACCTTCCTGGTGGCCCTGTTTTCCGGAGTGATTGCCACGAGTCTGTTCCTGATGGCCCGGAACATGGCGGACAGGCCCGGCAAACTGGCTGCGGTGGATGCCACCCAGTCCAGCGAGGTCATCTTTGCTTTGGCCGGAGAAATTATCCTTCTGGGGGCACCGTTCCCGGACGGCATTTCCATTGTCGGAATGTGTCTGGTATTTATCGGGCTGGGATTGTTTGTGGGCCTGCAGGGTTCCCCGGACAAATGAGACAGGGTGCCTGTTCAGCGCCGGTTTACGAGATAGATCCCTGTTCCCACAAGGGCAAGGGCGCAGATAAGATACAGGGAAATCGGCTCACCCAGGATCAGGGCTCCGGCCATGACCCCGAAAACAGGGGATAGAAAGGTAAAGGACGCAATCCGGGATACCGCATAATTGCGAATCAGCCAGAACCAGGCAATGTAGGTGATAAAGGCCACCCAGACAATTTGATAAAAAAGGCTCGCAACGACCACGGGTGTCATTTGCATCACCCCGGGTTCCCTGAATGCAGGAGAGGCGATGGGGAGGATGACGGCGGAAACGCCCAACTGGTATAAGAGCACCTTGCTCGGCGGGATAAACGCCAGGGGGCTGGATTTGATGATAACGGTTGTTGCACCCCAAAAAATTGCGGCGCCGATGATCATGGCATCCCCCAGGAGCATCTGCCGGGTGGGAAGGTACAGGGATTCATTAAACGCAACAAGAACACCGATAAAGGCCAGGACAAGACCGGAGACCTGGACCCGGGTGAGTTTTTCTCCGGGAATAAAAAACCATGCGCCCAGGGCAACGACAAAGGGTGCGGTATTCAGGAAAATAGCGGATCTTGAGGCATTGGTGTATTCAAGCCCCCAATAGATCAGGACAAACTCTGCGGAAAAAAGAAAGCCGACACCCAGACCCCACCACAGGGTTCTGTCCCTTGACAGGACGGGAATACCACGAAATTTCATCCAGAGCAGCACCAGGACAGCCGCACCCATGGAACGGATACCGGCCTGGAGCACCGGGGATATGCTTTGAACGGCAACCTTGATGGCCACCTGGTTTAATCCCCAGCTTGCACAGAGGATGATCAGAACGGTTATCCCTTTAAGATCCAGGGCTGAGTTGCTGGTTTTCATGGGCGGTCATACTCTGGATAAAAATAATGTTCCATATTGAATTCCCGGAGGTGACTATAACAGATTTTGAACCAGATGTTCCGTATTATTGATCAAATAAAGCGGAATGGACAAAATTCGATCATGGAATGACAGTTCGTGCATGGAATACCTTATGCCAAAAGGCGTGTCAGGATACTTTTCAAGGAATATCTTCATGCTTTTCAAGGAACCGGTGGCCCCGGCTTTGACTTCAACAGGAAAAATCTTTCCCTGGATGTTGATAATATAGTCAACTTCAGCATTGCTCCCCCTTGCGTCCCTTGCCCAGAAAAACAGCCCCGGCTCAGCATAAGGGTCTGCAAAGGCCAGCAGTTCCTGGGCAACAAACTGTTCTGCGACACTGCCGCTATTGATCGTCAGAACCGGCGTATTAACGGCAATCGATGATTGTATGCCAAGTGCATTCTGCATCATTCCCACGTCAAGATACGCAACCTTGAATTTTTTTTCATTCACCCCCGCGGCCATTGGCAGGCCTGCTCCAGAAGAATGACATATCTTTGTCAGGCACCTGGCCTCACAGAGCAGGTTCAGGGCATCTTTTAAAAACTTGGATGCAATATCAGAATTTATATGGGAATACTTGTATCGCTGTCCAACCATCCGGGGTGCACTGTCATACACCTGCCTCAGGTATTTATGTTTTGCAGTTGAGGCATACTTTGCAAAATCGGCACCATAGGTCCGAATGAGCCCCTGTTGCTGACGTTGTATTTCTTCCATGGAGATCTTATTGACATATGCATTGACAGCGGCCGGCATACCGCCGACCAGAAGGTAAGCACGAATCAGATTTTCGAGACGATCACTGAATATTTTTTCTATTTTTTTTTTTGGATTTACCGTGTTCAGATAACTGGACAATTTTTCTTCACCCAGGGCCGTAAGAAACTCTTCAAAAGAGAGTGGGAACATAAACAAACTTTGGATTCTGCCTACCGGCATTCTGAAATTCTTTGCGCGCAAAGCAAATTCAATGAGAGATCCGGCACCGATCACGTGAAGCTCCGGCATTTTTTCATAAAAGTACCGCAAGGAAGAAATGGCCTTGGGGCAGTCCTGAATTTCATCTAAAAATAACAGGGTGTGACCCGGTCGAATGACAGACCTTGTAAAAATCGACAGACGATCTATGATGGTTTTGGTGTCATATTCTGTAAAACAGTCTGCAAGTTCAGGCTGCTCTTCAAAATTGACTGAGACCATATTCTCAAAATTGGCATTCCCAAAAGCCGTTACTGAATAGGTCTTGCCAACCTGTCGTGCTCCTCTTACCAGGAGGGGCTGCCTTAAAGGGCTGATTTTCCATTGGTTTAAAATCGTACTTATTTTCCGGTCCATACGTATTTGATAAACCTATAAGTCATAAAAGTCAAGGTTAAAAGGTGACCATAAGTCATAAAAGTCAATGGTGTTTCAATAAAACCCAATTCTGTGCACAGGCGTTTTCTTTATTGGACTGGGATTGTTTGTGCGGTTCCAGGAGCTTGAGGCGTGCACGCCCCTATCTATTTTCTCCCGGCAAGATGCTGTGTCCTTTGGGGCATTTTTTGCAGACGTATTTTGGGGAACCGGGAGACCCGGCTTGACAATTTCCGGGTCTGGTATACTCTTGATTTAATGGATCAGGCCTCACCTTTTAATCTTTTGGAGGGCATCATGGGAAATCACGATTTTGGCAGAGATATCAACAGCGGAATAATCAAAGTTACCCTTGTGGATGGAACCCAGATCAGCGCCTGCGTCAACCTTGACAGGCAGCCGGGCTACAACCGGGTCAGTGACCTTATCAGCAGCGACCGGGAACCTTTTTTAATTCTGATGAATTCCACCATGTACAAAAAAGGGTTTGAAAGTCCCCTGAAATACGAAACCCTGTTCATAAACAAGGATCACATCATGTGGGCTACGCCGGAAGACAGACCCGAATAAAAAACGGCCGGTCGCCATGATTTGCGAAAATACCTTAGGGTGGTCAAAGGTTCAGGCGGGTTAACACGCTGTCGTATCCCTCTGGCATTCGGATTCCTTGCGTTTTTCCGACAGGCGCAGCTCCCGTCTGGCAAGGGCTTCCCTGTGCCGCCGGGCATCCTCTTTGGTCACCAGTTTCAGGGGAGGAATTTCCACCGGCCGTTTGTCTTCACCCAGGGCCACAAATGTCAGGTAAGCCGATGCCAGGTGGGTGACGGCCCCGGTCATGAGGTCTTCGGTTTCCACCCGGGCCCCGATTTCCATGGAGGTTTTACCGGTCAGATTGATCCCGGCCTTTACCGTTATCAGGTTCCCGATAAATGCGGGCTTGTGAAAATCCATCCGGTCGATGGATGCGGTGACGCAGATTTTCCGGGTATGCCTTACCGCTGCCACACCGGCGGCGTTGTCGATTTCCTTCATGATCACACCCCCGTGGACAATCCCTGCCGGGTTGGCATCCTCGGGCAGCATGATCCTGGAGATGAGGATGCTGGAATCCTGGGCACATTTTTCTGTTTTCATTTGATCCGCCTTTGCGCGTCAAGCCGTGTAAGGCTTGCACAAAAAATTGCTGTTGTTTAAATATTGTAAGATTTTACGGTTCACCCGGTAATTGTCATGGATTTCTCCAGATGGACAGGCTTTCCCTGAAGTGTATCTGACCCAGGGAGAACCGCTTGTTCGTTTCCTGGGACAACCAGATTTTTCTGATCTTCAGATTCGGGGACCGGCCGTCCTCGCAGGGCAGAATTTTCACATTGTCCTTCATCCCCCGGAGGGATTTCCGCCGATAGGGGTCAAACATGTATACCCATTCCTCATCCATGTCGAGAATCATCACATAATGCTCTTCTTTGGGCGTCAAAAACATGTTGCAAAGCACAATCCCCTTTTCCTTAAGGCAGGTATCAATCCGGCTTCCGGTTTCCAGGCTGATCTCGAATTTTTCAAGGAATTCCGTGTACACTGAAAATTTTTTCATCTTGTAAGAGTTGAGCCAGTTCCCAAGGAGCTTCACCGCATACTTGCTGGTCCCGCCGGTGCCGAACCTGGCATTTCTTCCCACGGTATCCATGCTGTACAGATAGATATGGGAGATCACCATGGGGGGAATTTCATCTCTTTCATAAAGGTAGGTGACGGCATTGATAAAGGTGGTGGGAACACAATCATATTCCGACACCTGGTAATGAAGCGGAATAAACATTTTGACTCTCCTGAAGTTCTGATTTGTGACTAGTGACTGCGACGGGGACTAAATTATCATACCCATCCACAAAAGAGAACAGGCAAATTAACCGACCCGATTTACCAGGGCGTCTTTCAGAAGTTTCCCAGTCAATTTGAGTTTCCCAAGTTTTCCCTTTTTATTGTCCATGATGATATCATACAACTCCTCCCGGGTTTGGGGCGGGGTTGTCTGCCCTGTTTTTTTCTCCAGGGAAACCGCCTTTTGGGGGCAGGCAGTCACACAGAGTCCGCACCCGATACACCGATTCAGATCAATGCCCGCCTTCCGGGTCTTTTTTCCCACCCGCACCGCACCCACCTGGCATCTTTTCTCACAGATTCCGCAGCCATTGCAGAGGTCTGCATCAATTCGTGCATAAAAATTTGAAGTCCAGAAATCCAGGGGCTTTGGGAGGCTGGTGTGAATCCCCAGCATGCCGCAGCAGCATCCGCAGCAGGAGCAGATAAAATCGGCATCCTGTGTATTGGAGGGCTGGAGGACCAATCCTTCGGCCTGATTTTTTTCAAGAATGGACAGGGCCTCTTTCATGTCAATTTTTCGTCCCATGCCGATCCGGGCCGCTGTCCGGGCAAATTCTCCCAGGGCAAGGCAGGTCTCCTTCCGGTCCGTCATGGAACAGGGCTCACCGGCCAGACTTTTTTTGCTCCGGCAGATACACTCACAAATGGCGAAATTGTTGTCTGCCCCTTTTAAGAGGGCTTCTGCTTCATCAAAAGTGCTCACATGGCTTTGAATGGGAATACTTTTGGCAATGGGAATGGTGCGCATCTGGGGCAGTTCCGTACTCAGGAATGCCAGACCGAATGAGATGCTTGAGGTGTATTCCTTGAAATCCCGAATAAATTCAGGGGTGAGCCGGCCCAGTTGGAACTCATACATCCCCACCACCAGGGGTGCCAGGCTGTAATGCTTGACCTCCTGCCTGAAACCGGATTCAAGACCGCCGTTTTTTTCTATGGCATCCAGGAGATCCGCCAGTTCGCCCAAAGATTCAACTAGGTTCCCGGCCCTTTGATAGATCACCTCAATCGGTTCCGGCCTGAAACTCAGACAGGTGGCAACCTCGGCCTGGGCCGGAGAAAAGATATGCCTCAATATCCTGATTTCAGCACCCGAGCGGGTGGCCGGAAACCCCACGGCCTGGCGGTCCAGGTGCTGCTGCAGGGCCCGGTAAATTTTCTGGTCATCTTTCATAATCTTCCTTAAGGTTTCAAGCCTGTTTGTTCTGTGTTTCAGTTCTTTTTTGGGATATACCCGTTTTCGTATACCAGTTTTAAAGAATTTTCTCCAAGTTTTTCAAGGGGGACCCGCCGCCATCTTTATTAGCAGGTCATTTAGGGTCTGAACTGTGGTGCCGGCTGAACCCGTTAAAACTATGGGTTCCTTTGGCCGGCCCTACATGGTATAATTATCAGGTATGAAACAGATAACAACTTTTCTCACACCATAAGGAACCCCGTCATGAGCCTTGATAATCCGGAAACCCGGGCCTATTTGTTTGAATTGTATACCATGACCGGGGGCGATACCAATGCCCAGGTCTCCATGTATGATGTGGGTGCGGTTTTGGGTCTGGAAAAGGCGGAAGCCGGAACCATGGCCGAAGACCTGTTTATCCGGGAATTTGCAGAACTCAAGACCCTTTCCGGTGGTATCGGCATAACCTCCCAGGGACTGGAGGTGCTGGACGTCACCATTCCTGCCCCACCCAGCAGCACTGCCCCGAGTCTGGGCTCCGGAACGATTCTGGAGGATCAGGGACGAAAATCCGTTGAGACCATGCTTGCCGATATCCGGGCCGATATCGGCAAACAAAGCTTTCCCTATGCCCAATTGGAAGAAATAATGATGGATATCAAAACCATTGAGATCCAGATGCTTTCCCCAAAGCCCAAGACATCGGTGGTCCGTGAGGTATTCCAGTCATTGCACGACAATTTAAACGGATCTGGAAACCATAAGGACCTGGTCGCAAATTTAAATGCCCTGATCACCTCCTGATCACACCCTGAGGACCGCAGACAACGCAGCAGATGACCCCGTATGAAGAATCAGGGTCCATTTCCTGTTGACTATTGCTCGATTTTTCTTCATTAATAGACCATTAATTTTGAAAACCAATTGGAATTAAAAAAAATAAAGGAGCTCCAATGTCAAAAGAAAAAGTTGTTCTTGCCTACTCAGGTGGGCTTGACACCTCCGTCATATTAAAATGGCTGCTGGAACAGGGATATGAAGTATTTGCCTATATGGCCAATATCGGTCAGCAGGAAGATTTTAAGGCTGCCGAACAAAAGGCGCTGAAAATCGGTGCCTCCAAAGTCTTTATCGAAGACATGAGAAAAGAATTTGTCACGGATTATATCTTTCCCGTGTACAAGGCCAACACCATCTATGAAGGGCGGTACCTTCTGGGAACCGCCATTGCCCGCCCCATTATCGCAAAAAAACAGATCGAGATCGCACGAGAGGTGGGTGCCGCATATGTATCCCACGGTGCCACGGGAAAGGGCAACGACCAGGTCAGGTTTGAATTGTCCTATTACGCCTTGAACCCGAAAATCAAGGTGATCGCCCCCTGGAAAAATTCCGATTTCCTGGGCGCCTTCAAGGGCAGGACCGATCTTCTGGCCTATGCTGAAAAACACGGGATTCCCACCAAGCAGTCTGCATCCAAGCCCTACAGCGAAGATGACAACCTTTTGCACATTTCCCATGAAGCCGGCATCCTTGAAGATCCGGGTCATGAGTGCGAAGACTCGATTTACTCGCACACCGTATCCCCGGAAGATGCGCCGGATACGCCCACAAAAATCAAAATTGAATTTAAGGACGGACTCCCGGTCAAGGTCACCAACCTGTCCGACAACACCGTTAAAACCGATGCCCTTGAGCTGTTTGAATACCTGAACGAACTGGGCCGGACAAACGGTATCGGCCGGCTGGACATGGTTGAAAACCGGTTTGTGGGAATCAAGTCCCGGGGGGTGTATGAAACTCCGGGCGGTACCATTCTCCACGAGGCCCACAAAGATATTGAAGGTATTGCCATGGACCGTGAGGTCATGCGCCTGCGGGACATGCTGTCCGCCAAATTTGCAGAACTGGTGTACAACGGGTTCTGGTTCAGCCCGGAAATGGAATTTCTCATGGTGGCCATTGACAAAAGCCAGGAGGTCATTGACGGTGAAGTCACCCTGAAACTTTACAAGGGCACGGCATACCCCGTTGCCCGGACCAGCCCCTCCTCCCTTTACGACCAGGATCTGTCTTCAATGGATATTGAAGGGGGATACAACCAGGAAGATGCGGAAGGGTTTATTAAAATCAATGCCATCCGGCTCATGGCCCATCGAAACATCATCAACCGGAAAAAATAATTCTCTTATCTGTCCCGGCGCATGGAGTTCATGTCCGGGGCAGACCCGTTTTTCTTTAATTCCCGGCAATGGGTTCCACAAACCGGGATTCCGAGTCCCAGGGAAACAGAATCCAGGTATCCTGACTGACTTCCGTGACATAGGCATCTACAAGGGGCTTGCCTGCGGGTTTGGCATAGACCGTGGCAAAATACGCCCGGGGCAGCATTTTTCTCACAACTTTGGCGGTTGAACCGGTATCCACCAGGTCATCAATGATTAAAAGCCCCTCACCCGACCCTTCCACCGGTTTCAGAATTTTTGCCTCGCCCTGGCGCTTCCAGTCATAACTGGTGATGCACACCGTATCAATATAATGTATTCCCAGTTCCCGGGCAATGACGGCGGCCGGCACCAGTCCCCCCCGGGTAACCGCCACAATCCCCTTCCATTGCTGATCCCTGTCATGGAGTCTCCATGACAGGGCCTTTGAGTCCCTGTGCAGTTGTTCCCAGGAAATCGGGTAGCTTCTGGTGTATTTATCCTTATTTTTCCCCATCTATGATCCAGGCTCCTGTGATGAATGCCGGTTTATTTTGACTTTTTTCCTGTTTGGCTTTATTTTATATATTCTGGGCCATAAAAGATAAAGGATAAAGGATAAAAAACCTTGATGGAGATAAAAAAACGGTGCCTCGGCTGCGGGGGAAAGCTGTATATCAAACGCACCTGAACAAAGGTCTATTTTTGCTGCAGGTCCTGTACAAAGAAGTATCCTGAAGACCGGTATAAAGATCTGATGGATGAATATATGGAAGAGCAACTGGCCAATGTTCCCATTAACCGGTTGTAACATTCTAACCAGTTGGAACACTCTAAATCTGAACAGGGAGA
Source organism: uncultured Desulfobacula sp. (assembly GCA_963674905.2). GTDB lineage: Bacteria > Desulfobacterota > Desulfobacteria > Desulfobacterales > Desulfobacteraceae > Desulfobacula. The sequence goes on from CAXXXR010000002.1 coordinate 1,044,354, forward strand.
TTTTATGAACTCATCCCGGCGGCGCGGGTTACACCTGAATCATCCATTGACACAAATACCGACACAAATTTTTGCACACATATTGGCCGTCTGTTTTCTGGCTGTTTTCTGTATTTTCTTTGTGTCGGCATCAGGATCTCCGGCCAAGGCCACAACACCCCCGGCCGCCATTAACCAGGGCGCGACAAATACTGATTTCCCGATTTATCCGTCCATCAAACCCAATGTTGAATTCTGGGTTGATATATTTACAAAATATTCAAAATCCCAGGGCGTGATGCATGACACCCATCACCTTGGAATTGTCTACGAGATCGTCAATCTGGATGCATCCCGGACCGCAAGGGCCAATAGAAAGAACAAACGAACCAAAAAAGCCGTCACCAAGGACTATCAGACAATTCTCCTGAAACTGGCAGCAGGAGCACCTGCGGTATCAAACAAGGAAAAACGGGTTACCGCCCTGTTCGGCCCCAAAGCAAAACCTTCGGATTTTAAAAATGCCGCCTATCGAATCCGGTGCCAGACCGGCCTGAAAGACGAATTCAAAGCCGGTTTGATCCGGTCCGGCGCCGTCATTGACGCATTCAAAAAAACCTTCATATCCCACGGACTCCCGGTGGATCTCGTCTATCTTCCCTGTGTGGAGTCGTCCTATAATTTCAAGGCCTATTCCAAATTTGGTGCGGCCGGGATCTGGCAGTTCACCCATGGAACCGGCCGGCAGTACATGAACATCAACTATGTGGTGGATGAAAGACGGGACCCCTATATTTCCACGGACGCGGCAGCCCGGCTTCTGAAAAAAAATTATGCAGCCCTGGGAGAATGGTCCCTGGCAATGACCGCCTACAACCATGGCCTGGCCGGCATGATGCGGGCAAAAAAGGCAAAGGGCAGCTATGAAAATATTGTCCGGTCCTACCGTAGCCGCTCCTTTAAATTTGCGTCAAGAAACTTTTATTCCGAATTTCTGGCCGCCAGGATTGTGGCCAAAAATCCGGAAAAGTATTTTGGCCCCATTAAATACCATACACCCGCCGTTTTCCAGACCATTAAAATAAAAGGGTATCTGCCGGTCAAAGACCTGTCCGATCAATTGCAGGTCAGTATTTCAGATATAAAGGCCCTGAACCCGTCTTTACGATCACCGGTTTTCAACGGGCAAAAATATATTCCCAAAGGATTTCTTCTCAGGCTTCCTCAGGTCACGGGCATCCCTGAAGCCCAGAAAAAACTGGCTGCACTCTACCGGGACAAGCAAAACCCCAGCCGGTTTCACCGGGTTCAAAAGGGGGATACTGCCGGTTCCATTGCCCGGACAAATTCCGTCCGCCTCCAGGACCTGATCCTGGCAAACGGATTGAACCGCAGGGCAACCATTTATATCGGGCAGAATTTAAGGATCCCGGTAAAAGATGAAATTATCCTGGCCCAAAAGTCGCCGGTTAAGAATATCACCCAGGCCAAAAAAATTTCCAAATCACTGCCTGAACCAATGGAACCCTCACCTGTTGCGGCATCGGCAGAACTCCCGGAGCCCGACGAGCCCAAACCCATAATAGAACCTGAAACATCCATAAAACCGGCAGAACCTATTGCGGATGCGACACCCGTGAATGTAAATATTGTCACCAGCGACTTAAAGGTTCTTGAAACCCACATGGACGGCAAAAGTCTGGTCGGAACCATCACGGTTGAAGCCGAAGAAACTTTGGGACATTATGCAGACTGGCTCAAGATCCCGACCCAGAAGATCCGGACTCTCAACCGATTCAAATACGGGGCCCCCATCTCCATTGATCAGACCATTAAAATCCCCCTGAACAAGACCGGTGTCCAGAAATTTGAAGAACAACGGTATGAGTTCCACAAGGAGATTGAAGAAGATTTTTTCGAATCTTTCACGGCCCAGGAGGTGGAGACCTATGTGGTCAAGAATGGAGATACCATCTGGTCCCTGTGTTTGAGTGAGCTTGAAATTCCCTTCTGGCTGTTAAAAAAATACAACCCCGGGTTAAAATTCAGCGCACTTTTTGCCGGACAACGCCTTAATTACCCTGTAATTGTCAGTCAAAAGATGGATTAAAGATTTTCATGCTTCCCCCAAACCCAGATTCTGATAATTTTATAAAAAAAATCCGGCAACACGGCCGCATCCAGGTAACAAACCCTTTTGAAGGGTTTGCCTGTCAGCTTGATTTCTCACTGCCGTTTATTGCCGTTGCCATCCATTCCGGGCACAGGGTCCGACAAGAATTACTACCCTTTATGGCCCTTGATTCCGGCCAGAGAAAATTTGAAGAAGACACGGCCACCGACACCATGATCAAGGGCCTTGGCAATGCAGTATGGGCACTGGAGTCCAGGGCGGTTTACGACCTCAACCGTCCCGTTGACGCGGCCCTGCCCTTGGAACCGGAACAATTCTGGGGCACACGGGTATACACCGGCCGTCCCACACCTGAGATGAATCAAAAAAGCCTGGAAAGCTTTCACGCGTTTTACCGGTTCATGGAAACCTGTATCCACTTGATGCTGGACCGGTTCGGCATCTGTGTGGTCTATGATATCCATTCCTATAATATTTCACGCCAGCAGGAAAAAGGGATTGCATCCCCGCCGGTTTTCAATCTGGGCACCGCACTTCTGGACAGATCCAAATGGACGACCGCCATTGACTCATGGCTGGAACTGCTGGGCCGGATATCTCTGCCCGGCATCAGGACATCTGTGGCAGAGAACCGGGTATTTTCCGGTAAAGGTGAATTCTGCAGACGTCTCAGTTGCCTGGACAACCGGGTCCTTGTGCTTCCCACTGAGATCTCCAAGGTGTATATGGATGAAACCAGTGGAAAACTCAATCCCCAAATGGTTTCAGCCGTTCAAAACGGATTGCAAAATGCCGTGTTATCCCATATAAAGGGCGGTGTCGATACAATGGAAAAAGGCCGGTGAATCCGGCGGAACAATCGCATAAATGGAGAACAATATTAATGGATACCTTTTATATTGATGGAAAATTTGTTGATGAAGCCTCGGCAACGGTTCCTGCCAGAGATCTTATTGTTTTAAGGGGGTTTGGTGTATTTGACTTTCTAACCACCTACAACAGGCGTCCCTTTTATCTAAAAGAGCACGTGACCCGGCTGGAAAATTCGGCAGGTGAGATCGGTCTTAAACTCCTGCACACCAACAAGGAGATCTGCGACATTGTCCAGGAAACCATTGACAAAAATCCCCATCACAAGGAATCCAATATCCGGATGATCTATACCGGCGGCGTAAGCCCGGACGGGGTGACCCCCCAGGGCAACGGGATTCTCATGGTCATGGTGAGCCCCAGGCCGAAATTGCCCGAGGTCTGGTATGCAGACGGGGCGCCCATCATTACCGTGGATGTGGAACGGTTTATCCCCATGGCCAAGAGCACAAACTACCTGTCCGCCGTGGTTGCCCTGGGAAAAGCCCACAAGACCGGGGCCGTGGAAGCGGTTTATGTGGATCGGAACCAGCGGGTATTGGAGGGCACCACCACCAATATTTTTGGAATCAAGGGCAATGTTGTGATCACACCTCCGGACAATATCCTGCCCGGGATTACAAGGAGCGTGGTTCTCAAGCTGATCCCGAAAGATTGGCAGCTTGAACTGCGTCATATGGAGTATGCAGAACTCTTAACAATGGATGAAATTTTTATCAGCGCATCCACCAAGGAAATCGTCCCGGTGATCAAGGTCAATGAAACGATCGTGGGATCAGGCCGGCCCGGAGAGAAAACCCGGGAGATCATGGCCCTGTTTAACGCCTATACTCAAAATTATGGGCTGGGGATTACGAACTGAGGACGAATGAATTTTAACTGGGAACAGGGATCATGGCACCGGGATATTGCTGCCAGGTCGGACAGAACAATTGACGTCTGCGTTGCCGGGGACTGGGCACCCATCCGGGCATTCACACCCCTTCTGGAAACCACACCGGCGGCCGTTTACGGAGATCTTCTGGCCCCACTGAGGGCGGCGGATTTATCCATTGTCAATCTTGAGGCACCCCTGAGCGACACGGGAAATCCCGTGTTCAAAAGCGGGGCGGTGTTCAAAGGGGAAAAAAAACATGTCCGGGGCCTTGAAGCGGTGCCCTTTGATGCCGTGACCCTGGCCAACAACCATGTATTTGACTTCGGTGTCCAGGCATTTGACCAGACCCTTGAGGCTCTGGACGACAGCAATATCAAGTGGACAGGGGCCGGGAAAAACCTGGAACAGGCCTCGATACCCCTTATTCTTGAAAAAAAGGGGATAAAAATCGGTGTAGTCAACTTCAGTGAAGGCGAAGACCAGACCGGGGCATTATTGGATAAACCCGGGGTCATGGGATGGGATCTTGATCTCATGGAAACCCGGGTGGCCCGGTTAAAGGGCAAAGTTGACTGCATCATGGTCATCGCCCACTGCGGGATTGAATACATCCCCTTCCCACCGCCCTATGTGGCCGGGGCCTTTGAACGCATGGTGGATGCCGGGGCAGACATCGTCATCGGCCACCACCCCCACGTCCCCCAGGGAATTCAGTTTTACAAAGGCAGGCCGATTTTTTACAGCCTTGGCAATTTTGTATTTTACCAGCCCACAGACCTGAAATTCCGGAAACTGGGATATATGCTCAAGGTCGGGGTGGATCAAGAGGGTGTGGCTTCTCTTGGGGTTTTGCCCTATGAGATTGGCGATTCAGGTCTGGATCTTCTGAAAGGTGAGTCTAAAGCTGCGTTTTTAAAAAAATTCATGGAAATCTCTCTTCCCCTGGATACTCCTGAAACCCTGGATCAGACCTGGCATGCCTTTTTGAATTATTACGGGACCCAGGGATTTTTCACTGAAATTGCGACTATCATAGAAAAAATAAAAACCGAGCCGCAAAAAGGGGCGGCCATGTTCCGGAACCGTTTGACCACGCTTCAGCATTATCATCACTGGAAAGACTTCATGACATTGATGGTTGAAGAAAAGCTTGATCAAGACGTGGCGCCATGGGCAAAAAAAATCATTGACCAGTGGCTGACTGAAAGACGATGACCCGGTTCCAGGTATGATCAGATTAAAACAAAAAAACAGACAGGGTTAATTTGACGGCTTTATGAAAAGAACAATTCTCGTGACCGACTCGGGTCTTGGCGGGTTATCCGTGTTTACGGATATTGCCGCACAGCTTTCCTCGGCCTCCCCCTGGCCCGAGGTTTCCATGATCTATTTTAATGCCTGGCCCGAACAGACCCGGGGGTATAACCATTTTCCAGACATGGACCACCGGGCACGGGTGTTTCACAATGCCCTGACGGCCATGGCTTCATTTAAACCGGATGAAATTCTCATCGCCTGCAACACCCTTTCCGTGATCTATCCGTTCACCCGTTTCAGCCAAACACCCTCCCTGCCCGTGACAGGGATCGTGGACCACGGGGTGGACATGATGGCAGAGGCCCTGAACCAGGAGCCGGACAGCGGTGTGATTATTTTCGGGACCCCCACGACAGCCCGGGACGAATCCCACGCCCGGCACTTGATCCAAAGGGGAATTAAACCGGAGCGGATCATCACCCAGGGATGTCTGAACCTGGCCGGAAAAATCGAACGAGATCCCTTTTCTCCTGAAGTTGAAGAGATGATCCGGGACAATGTCATTGCGGCAGGGCAAAGGGGGGCCGGGCAATTTAAAAAAATATTTGCGGCCCTGTGCTGCACCCATTTCGGGTATTGCTCTGATCTGTTTGAACAGCAGATCAAAGAACAGATCAAGGTTAAGGATCAGATCAAAAATCAGGTCAAATCCCAGACAGGGGAACAGGTTGAGATTCTCAATCCCAACAAAAGAATGGCTCAAAGGGTTCTTTCTCCTGCCCAAAAACAGGCAAGCCCGTTTCATGCCGATATTGCGTTCAAAATAGTATCCAGGGTGGAATGGGAGCCCTCAAGAATTGCGGCCTATGAACGTCTGCTGGGAGATCATTCCCCAGAGGTGGTCCAGGCCCTCAAAGGGTATGAACACATCCCGGACCTGTTCGAGGTTTGACAAAAAACAAGCAAAGAATTGAATAGAAAAAGGAATTTCATCGGTGAAAAAAGTATTATTGATTACAGGGCCGGCAGGAGATGCCCAGGGATGGGGAGATCTTTCCGTGACCCAGAGTGTCTGCCAGGCCATCAAGGACAGCGGATATGATGCGGATATTGCATTTGTCAACACAATGGAAGAGTTCCAGCAGGCCATGGACCACAGGTCCTATGACATTGTCTGGAGCGCCCTCTACCATATCTCGGACAAGAGCGACACCATCGGCATGAGCAGCGGTGAGTGGCTGGCCGATATTTTTGACGCACGGCACATCCCCTATATCGGCCCCAATGCCGCCACCATGAAGGCATTGATCCACAAGACCGCCACCCACGACATCCTGGCCGACAAAGGTGTGGCCGTACCCTATCACTTCCAGGTGGAAGCCGGTGATGACCTGCCCGAAGTTCAATATCCCGCTTTTGTCAAGCCCAGTTATGAGTCCCGGTCCGTGGGCATCAATGACAACAGCGTTGTCCATACGCCCGAAGAGCTGGCAGAACAGGTGGCCTGGCTCCAGGAAACCTTTGATCAGCCTGCCCTGGTGGAGGAATATCTGCCCGGCCAGGAATATACGGTTCTCATGCTTGGAAACGGGGAGCTTCAGGAATTTTTACCCGGCAGAGTGGAAGTCGACCCCAGTCTGTTTGGCAAGTATCCGATTTTAAGGGCAGACCTCAGGGGGGTAGGCGTGACCAAGATCAAACCCACCGGGGAGATGACACAACCGGCCAACGACCTGTGCAAACGTGCCATGGACGCTCTGAACTGTCTGGATCACGTCCGGGCCGACATGCGCCTGGATGCCCGGGGAGACCTTAAAATCATCGAAGTCAACGGAATTCCCGGGCTTAAGCCCCTGAAGAGCTGGAGCCCCCAGATCTTTACCCTGCACCACCCATCCAGTCAGGGGCCCATGGAAGACTATCGAAAGCTGATCAACCATATTGTCACTTCAGCCCTGTCCCGGTTCGGCCTGATCTGATCCTAAGGCTGGGTCTTAAGGCCGGATCTTAAGATGGGGTCGGCCGGACTCTATTATGGACTTTCATATCTTTTTGGCATGTTTTTTTTTGATCCCCCGGAACTGGTCATAGGTGAGCCCAAGACGTTCTGCCGCTTTTCTCTGGTTGAACCGGCACTCCTCCAGAGCCCTTGATATGAGATACTTTTCCAGGTTACCCAGGGCCTCCTTAAACGGTTTGTTCAGGATCTTTTCCAGGACAGGGGGAATTTCATCTCCAGGCCGGTCCCTGGGTGGTTCCCCGGGATCGGATTTTCCATTCATCCCTGTTTTGTCCCCTGACAGGGCCGGGTGCTGAATTGTCAGGGACCGGGTTTCCATCTTCTCTGCCCTAATTTCCGGAGGCTGTCCATCCGGGATCTGTCCATAGGGAGAGACAAAGGGGTCAAAGGAAATTTCCCGGATCTTATGGGCGGAGGACTTGTAAACCGCCCGCTCAATGACGTTTTTCAACTCCCGGATATTTCCCGGCCAGGGATAGGCCTCAAGCGCCTTTAAGGCCTGGGAAGAGATCTCGGGAAGTTCTTCCCGGCCAAGCTCAAATGCCATCCGTCCTGCAAAGTGATTGGCCAGAACCAGGATGTCCTCACGTCTGTGTCTCAGGGGCGGGACATAGATCACTTCAAACGAGAGGCGGTCCAGAAGATCCCGCTTAAAGGTTCCGGAACGGGCCATGGCTGCAAGATCCACGTTGGTTGCCGCCACGATCCGCACATCCACCTGGATGGACCGGGAGGAGCCCACCCGCTCAAAACTGCCGTATTCCACCACCCGTAATATCTTTTCCTGAACTTCCATGGGAATGGTGCCGATTTCGTCCAGAAAAAGCGTGCCCCCGGAGGCGGCCTCAAACCGGCCGGTCTGTCGGGCGCCGGCCCCGGTAAAGGCCCCTTTTTCATACCCGAACAGTTCAGACCCGATCAGGGTCGGTGTCAGGGCCGCACAGTTCAATGTAACAAAAGGTTTCTGCCATCGCCTGGACAAAAAGTGAAGCCGTGATGCGGCCAGCTCCTTGCCAGTTCCCCTCTCTCCAAGTATCAGCACCGGCCGTTCAATGGGGGCCACCTTTGATATCTGTTCCTGGAACTCGATAAAGGCATCGGACCGACCCAGGGCTTCGGGCATGGACACGGCATCTCTACTTTTCCGATCCTGGCTTGAGTTTCCCATTTCCCCCCCCTGTAACCATAAATAATATTAGTAAATAAAACTGATTATTGGTTAAAATAACCAATAATTAATTAATACTACCATATCACCGATACCCTGTCAAACACCATAACCCGCTGGAATAAATGATTATTCAAATCAAAATTCAACATGGCACACTAAGTGCAATTTAGAACTTAAAGAATAACGGAATTGACCATATGCAAACGAGCCATACACAAACATATTGCCGGGATTCAAAAATAAATCATTCAAACAGAGGAGAACAGAAATGGGAATTTTTACTCGATTTAAAGACATTGTGGCATCAAACATGAGCGCCATGCTGGATAAGGCCGAAGATCCGGAAAAACTCATCAAACTCATGATCAGAGAAATGGAAGACACGCTCATTGAAATCAAATCCTCCTGTGCCAACGCCATTGCCGACCGGAAAAAAGTCCAGCGGCTTCTGGACGACATCCGGGAAAAAGAAAATTTCTGGATTCACAAGGCTGAACTGGCGGTTCAAAAAGGGAAAGACACCCTGGCCAGGCAGGCACTCCAGGAAAAGAGACGGTACACCCAGAAGGCCGAAGTTGTGGACACCGAATTCAGCGAGCTGAGCGTGATCATCGAGCAGTACAGAGATGACATCCAGGAGCTTGAGAACCGACTCAAGTCCGGCAGGGAAAAGCAGCGGATGCTGGTTCAACGGCATATCCGGGCCAGGGGCAAGAAAAGGGCCCAGGAAGAAATCCGCAGGGCAGACAGCATGGAGGTGATGCAGAAGTTTGAAGAACTTGAAAATCATATTGAAAGAATGGAAGCCGAGGCCGACCTGGTCAATGCGGGCAGGCCCGCCACCCTTGAAGCACAATTTGATGAATTAGAGGCTGACGACGACATTGAAGCGGAACTGAACCGATTAAAATCCTCCCAATCTTCAACAAAGGATGATACAAGAAATGGTTAAACCTTCATCCGACACCAAACAAACCGGAGAATATACATCATGACGGGCGCACTTATCGTAGGCATCTCAATCGGCGGGGTAATCCTCTTCATTGCCACCCTGGGACTGGTCCTTATCGGGATCATCCGGGCCGCCAAAACCGGGGGACTCTCCCAGAAGGACAGACAATCCAGGACCGAAGAGACAAAGATGATCCAGGATATATATTCGGGGTTGTCAAAAATGGAAGAGCGGGTTGAGGCCCTTGAAACCATATTGATTGAGCGCACAAAAAAGGATTTTAACAGATGAAACGACACCACGGACATCGACGGCACAATTCATTTAAAAATTCATTCCAGAGCCGGGGAACCGGTAAATACAGGCAGCAGTTTCACGGGCTGAAAAACCGCCTGGGTCAACTGGCTGCCGGCCAGGGAATCTTTCGATCCCGAAGGGGCATTTTCATGGGGGTCTGCCGGGGGCTTGCCCAATACTTTAACTTCAGCGTGTTCTGGGTTCGGCTCATCACCATCCTCTTATTTCTGTTCACCGGTTTCTGGCCCATCGGCGTCATGTACATCGTTGCCGGGCTTTTGCTGAAAATGGAGCCGGTCTCCCCCCTGCACGACGAAAATGACCGGGAGTTTTATGACACCTATGCCCGTTCAAGAGAATCCGCCATCCAGAGAGTAAAGAGGAAGTTCGACAATATCGAGCGCCGTATCCAGCGGATGGAACATACGGTCACCTCAAGGGAATTTGACTGGGAATAAGGGCCGCCTTACCATACTCCGAGAAGATCCAGGCCGTCCTTGAACAGAAACAGGGCAAGGGCGCACAGGGCCAGCCCCAGAAATCTCATCGTGGTGATATATCCCCGGCCGGTTAAGAATCGCTTAGACTTTCCGGCCAGGACGGCCAGGAAAATCTTTGATCCCACCAAGAGGCAATAAAAGCTTGCGACAAAGGCAGCGGCTGCAAATATGTGCACCCCCCAGGCCCGGGTCATGGTGGGGGCGCCCACGCTCAGCCAGAAAAGATAGGGATGGGGGCTTAAAATATTGACCAGAATACCTTTTGCCAGGGACCTGGGCCTGGTTTGGGCCATATCAACGACCACGCCCCGGAATCTTAACCCCTTGATCCCCATGGCCATGACCAGACCGCCGCCCACCAGGGAAATTGCACCGAGGACATTGTGGAAGCCGGACAGCCGGGACAGAACAAATACGGTGAGCACCACAATGGGCAGATCCGTGATTAGAGGGGCCAGGGCCACTTTGATTCCTGCACGGATATCATGGGCAAGTGTTTCAGAGATCACAAGGGTGAGCAGAGGACCGGGGGCCAGTCCGGCAGACAATCCCAGAATCGTTCCAATGGTTAAATAGTGAATCATTTATTTTGAACGAAACAGCCGCCTAATTAAACTTTTCCGCGTGGTGGCAGGACACCATTCTGCCGCCCACGGACCGGAGCGCAGGAGCGGTTTGCCGGCAGACCTCGGTCATATGGGCGCAGCGCTGATGAAAGGTGCATCCCGGCGGCGGGTCCAGGGGCGAGGGGATTTCCCCTTTCAGCAGAACCCTGTCTTTTCTGGCATTGACATCCACGTGGGGAGTTGCCGCAAGCAATGCCATGGTATAGGGGTGAAGGGGGTTGTCAAAAATGCTGTTCTTTTCTCCCTGTTCCACGGGCCTGCCCAGGTACATGACCATGACCTCATCGGAAATCAGGCGGACCACGCTCAGGTCATGGGAGATAAACAGATAGGCCAGGTTCATCTCTCTCCTGGAGATCCATGAGAAGATTCAGGGCCTGGGCCTGGACCGACACGTCAAGGGCGGATACAGGCTCATCCGCCACCACCAGGGCCGGGTTGAGCATCAATGCCCGGGCAACGGCGATCCGCTGGCGCTGACCCCCTGAAAACATGTGGGGATAGCGGCCGTATTGTTCCGGGCTCAACCCCACCTTGTCCATGATGGCAATGGATTTTTCCCTGAGCTGGGACCGGCTCAGATCCGTATTGATCTTCAGGGGCTCTTCTAAAATCGCCCCCACCTTTTTCCGTGGATTTAAGGAGCCGTAGGGGTCCTGGAACACAATCTGGACCTTTGATCTCAACTTTTTCATGGCCTCGGGTCCCGAGGTCACGGCATTGATGCCGTCCACTTCAAAGTCGCCGAAACTGGGTCGTTCAATCATGGTGATCAGGCGTGCCAGGGTGGATTTCCCGCATCCCGACTCCCCCACCACCGAGAATGTCCTGCCGGGCTTAATGGTAAACGAGGCACCGTCCAGGGCTTTCAGGGTTGAGGTTGTTTTAAAGAACATCCCCTGTTTGATGGTGTAATATTTCTTGAGATCTCTGGCCGTTATAATGGTCTTTTCAGTCATACTGCGGGACTCCGTTTAGCAGTGGAAAGTGGCACCTGAAGGCGCTGTTGCCTTCTCTGGTATAGTCAGGGGCAGTGTCTGCACATTTTTGCTTTGCAAACTTGCACCTGGGATGGAAGAGGCATCCCGTGGGTCTGTCGTATTTGCCCGGCACCACACCAGGGATAGTGGGCAGCCGTTTTGAATTCACGTTACGTTCCGGCAGGGAGCCCAGCAGGGCTTCAGTATAGGGGTGCCGGGGGGCTGTAAAGATATTGGCGGCGGTATTTTTTTCCACCACCTGTCCCGCATACATCACCACCACATCTTCCACGGTTTCGGCAATCACTGCCATGTCATGGGTGATCAGGATCAGGGCCATATTTTTCTTTTTCTGCAGATCAATGAGAAGATCAAGGATCTGGGCCTGGATGGTGACATCCAGGGCCGTGGTGGGTTCGTCTGCAATCAAGAGCCTGGGGTTGCAGGCAATGGCCATGGCAATCATGACCCGCTGGCTGATCCCTCCGGACAATTGGTGGGGGAAACTTTTCATCCGCTCCCTGGGTGCGGGAATGCCCACCTGCTTGAGCAGCTCAACAGCCCGCTCCCGCCGCTGTCGTCCAGACCCGCCCTCGTGGATTTTGATGGCTTCGGTGAGCTGGAACTCCACGGTAAAGCAGGGATTAAGGCTGGTCATGGGTTCCTGAAAAATCATGGCAATCTCTTTGCCCGTGATCTGTCGTTTCTTCTTATCGGATATGCTCAGCAAATCATGGTCATTGAAAACCAGTTTATCCGCCGTAATAATTCCCGGATAGGGAATGAGTCCCATCAGGGCCAGCTGGGTCACGCTCTTGCCTGATCCTGACTCGCCTACAATTCCCAGAACCTTGCCCGGACCCAGGTCCAGCTCAACATCCAGGACCGCCTTGAACCCGTCAAAATCCACGGAAAGGTTTTCTATCTCTAATATTTTATCCATAATTTCTTAATCGGCTTATTCTTAATCGGTTTCTTTTTAATCGAAGCGGTTACCGTTTCATTTTCGGATCAAGGGCGTCCCGGAGTCCGTCACCGGCAAGGTTAAAGGCCAGCACCGTCAGCAGGATGGCAAGCCCGGGAAATGTCACCACCCACCAGGCCCGTTGAATAAACTGCAGGGCATTGGCCAGCATGGCCCCCCACTCGGGTGTGGGCGGCTGGGCACCCATCCCTAAAAATCCCAGGGCAGCCGCATCCAGAATGGCCGTGGAAAATCCCAGGGTGGCCTGGACAATCAGGGGTGCCATGCAATTGGGCAGGAGCACCGAAAACATCATTCGAAAAGGACCTGAACCGCAGACCCGGGAGGCGGTGACGTAATCCTTGTTCTTTTCCCCTATTACCGATGCCCGGGTCAGCCGGACATAGTGGGGCAGCACCACAATGGCAATGGCCAGGATGGCGTTCTGAAGACTGGGGCCGAGAATGGCCACAATGGCCAGGGCCAGCAGCAGGCTCGGCAGGGCAAGGATAATGTCCATGAGCCGCATGATCAGAATCTCATAAATCCCGCCGAAATACCCGGCGGTCACGCCCAGGATAATGCCCACGGCAAGGGAAAGCGTGACAACGATAACCCCCACAAAGAGGCTGAGCCGTGCGCCGTGGATCAGTCTGGACATGATATCCCTTCCCACGTCATCCGTACCCAGGATAAATTGTGTGCTGCCCCCGTCCATCCAGACCGGCGGCTGCAGCAGGGCCTCCCGGTATTGATCAAAGGGGCTGTGGGGGGCCAGAACGTCTGCAAACACGGCCGTAAGAATGGCAAATATGATAAAATACAACCCAATCACCGCGCCCCTGTTCTCGGAAAAATACTTCCAGAATTCTTTCAAGGGATGTGGGGGTGCCAGGGCAGCCCGGGTTGCAACAGATGTTTCACTCATCTTAAAATTCCTAACTGGTGTAACGAATACGGGGATTGATGATGCCGTAAAGCAGATCCACCCCCAGATTGACAAAAATAATCAATGTGGCAATGATGAGAATCCCGCCCTGGATGGACGGATAATCCCGCCGGTTGATGGATTCCAAAATCCATTTCCCCACCCCGGGCCAGGCAAAAATCGTTTCCGTGAGAATGGCACCGGCCAGGAGCACGCCGGTCTGGAGACCAATCACCGTAATGACCGGTATCATCGCATTTCTCAGGGCATGGACCATGATCACCCGGGTGGGGGACAGGCCCTTTGCTTTAGCGGTTCTGACATAATCTTCCTTTAACACTTCCAGCATGGAAGAACGGGTCATCCTGGCAAACACTGCCAGGGGTATGGTGCCCAGGACAATGGCCGGCAGGATGAGGTGACTGAGGGCTGATTTAAAGGCCCCGGGTTCATTGGACCGAAAGGCATCGATGAGCATGAACCCGGTGTCCACATCGATCCAGAACAGGGCCGATATCCGGCCCGATACCGGTGTCCACCCCAGGTGAACGGAAAAAAACAGAATCATCAAAAGGCCCCACCAGAAAATCGGCATGGAATAGCCGGTGAGAGAGGCCCCCATGACCGTATGGTCGAAAACCGTGCCCCGCTTGACCCCGGCAATAATACCGGCGGGAACCCCGATCACCACGGCAAAAATCATGGCACAGAAGGAAAGTTCAAGGGTGGCGGGGAAAAGGGTTAAAAACTCTTCCATAACCGGTTTTTTGGTCACGAATGACTTGCCCAGATCACCTTTCAGCACATTGCCGATATACCGGAAGTATTGCACATAAAGGGGCTTGTCCAGGCCCATTTCCGCTTTCATGGCTGCATGCCGTGCCGGGTCAATGCCGCGTTCGCCGGCTCTGAGTTCAACCGCATCACCGGGAATCAGATGGATCAGAGAAAATGTCAGGAGGGTCACACCGATGAAGGCAGGAAAAATATGGAGAAATCTTCTAAAAAAAAATTGAATCATGTTTCCATCACACTCTTAATATAAAAAAAAGGCGGTACGGCAGTGGATACGCCGTACCGCCGATATTCATGGAGCAGATCTATTGAATTATTTCAGATCCACGCCGAAAAAAACATGTCCGCCAAAGGGGTCAATTTTAAAATCAACCACGGATTTGGCCATGGGTTTGTAAACGATTGAATGGGCAATGGTGACCCAGGGAGCCTGCTCTTTAAAAATCACCTGGGCTTCTTCGTAAAGTTTGGTTCTTTCGTTGATGTCGGAAACCTGTTTGGCCTTCATGAGAAGATCATCAAAAGGTTTGTAGCACCACTGGGCCCTGTTGGAGGCACCCACGGCATCGCAGCCCAGAAGAACGGCCAGAAAGTTGTCAGGGTCCCCATTGTCTCCGGTCCATCCCAGAAGAACAGTGGAGTGTTCGCCGTTCATGGAGCGTTTCAGGTATTCACCCCATTCGTAGGAGATGATCTTGGCTTTGACGCCGACTTTTGACCAGTCTTCCTGGATGATTTCAGCCATTCTTCTGGCATTGGGGTTGTAGGGGCGCTGTACCGGCATGGCCCAGATGTCCGTCTCAAATCCATTGGGATATCCTGCGTCGGCCAGAAGTTTTTTGGCTCCAGCCACATCATAGGCATAGTCTTTTACCTTGTCGTTGTAAGACCAGATGGTGGGCGGAATGGGGTTTTTGGCAATCTTGCCGGAATCCTGGAAAACCGCATCAATGATGGCCTGTTTGTTGATGGCCATGCTCAGTGCCTGGCGGACTTCTTTTTTCTGGAACTCGGGTTTGGTGACATTGAATGCCAGATACCCAACGTTCAAGCCTTCCTGCTCCATGAGGTTGATTGAGGCATCTTTTTTCATTGCTGCAAGGTCGGCAGGATTTGGATACGGCATGAGGTGGGCTTCGCCGGCTTTTAATTTAGCGTAACGAACCGATGCATCCGGGGTGATGGAAAAAACCAGTTTGTCGATTTTTGCCCGGCCTTTCCAGTACTTGTCAAAGGCAACGTACCGGATGGTGGAGTCTTTCTGATAGGAAACAAAGACAAAGGGTCCGGTTCCCACGGGTTTCTGGTCAAAGTCATCAGGTGTGCCGGCTTTGAGCATTTTATCTGCATACTCAGCAGAGTGGATGGATGCAAAATCCATGGCCATGTTGGCGATAAAGGGAGATTCGGGTTTGTTCAGGGTGAACACAACCGTGTAATCATCTTTTTTCTCGATGGACTTGATCAGGTCCGGCATGCTCATGCCGGAAAAGTACTCGTATGATCCGCCCGAAATTTTATGGTAGGGGTGATTCTTGTCATACTGACGCATGAAAGAAAAAATGACATCATCTGCGTTAAACTGACGGGTGGGTGTAAAAAAGGATGTGGTATGGAAATCTACGCCTTTTCTCAGGTGAAAGGTATAGACCGTACCGTCTGGGGACACGTCCCAGGATGTGGCAAGGCCCGGGATAATTTTGGTGGTGCCGCGTTCAAACATGGCCAGTTTGTCGAACAACTGCCTGGATGATGCATCAAAGGTGGTGCCGGATGTGTAAAGTGCCGGAGTAAAGCCTTCAGGACTTCCCTCGGAGCAGTAAACAAAGGTTTTGGCCTGGGCCGATACCGCGATCATGCAGAAAATGACCGCAACACTTGCAACAGATAAAATTTTACGCCATTTCATCTTTTCTTCTCCCCTTAAATTTGGTTAATAATAATAATTAGGACTTTGATCAAATATTTTAACATCCCCTGATCGTGAAACCCATTGTTTCCGGGATTACAAACAAATTACATATTTTTATAAACACCAGGCACACAAGTCAAGAAGAAAATCAACACCCCGCATGGGCCGTGCGACAAATAATCTCTTCCTGGAGGGCCTGGGTAAGGTCCACAAAATAGTCAGAATACCCGGCCACCCGGACGATGAGATCCTGGTAATTTTCCGGATGCTTCTGGGCATCCCTCAGGGTCTTTTCATCCACCACGTTAAACTGAACATGGTGGCCGTCCATTTTAAAATAGGAGCGGATCAGATGCACCAGGGCCGCCTGCCCTTTTTCGTCCTGTAAAAGATCGGGCAGAAACTTTTGATTCAAGAGGGTGCCCCCGGTCTTTAAATGATCAATCTTGGCCGCAGAGTTTAACACGGCCGTGGGGCCGCACCGGTCCGCGCCCTGGACCGGGGAGATCCCTTCGGAAAAAGGGATTCCCTTTTTCCGGCCGTCGGGCAGGGCCCCGGTGATTTCACCAAAATAGACATGGCAGGTCGTGGGCAGAAGGTTAATCCGGCACACCCCGCCCCTGGCGTTTGGCCGGTCGGTGACACAGCCGTGGAAGGCCGCGAACACGCGCTTTAACAGGTCATCAGCCCGGTCATCGTCATTGCCGTATTTGGGGGCCTGGTCCAGTTGGCGGGCAAGGATGTCGTCTTCTTTAAAATCAGACTCCATGGCAGCCAGGAGTCGTTCCATGGAAAACTGCCGGTTGTCGTATACATGAAACTTGAGGGATGACAGACAATCGGTAATGGTGCCCATACCCACACCCTGAATATAGGAGGTGTTGTACCGTGCACCGCCCCCGTTATAGTCCTTTGCATTTTCAATGCAGTCTTCTGTGACAAGGGAGAGCAGGGGAACCGGCATATACTTTGCGTTAATCTGTTCAATGGTGTTGGACCCGGTTATCTTGATATTGACAAAATATTCCACCTGTCGTTTGTAAGCATCAAAGAGCTGATCAAAGGTTTGAAAGCTTGTTGGATCACCGGTTTCAAGGCCGATCCGTTTTCCCGTGCCCGGATCAACCCCATTGTAAAGAGTGATTTCCAGGATTTTTGGCAGATTAAAATACCCGGTGAGGATATAGGCCTCCCTGCCGAACACCCCGGCCTCCACGCAACCGGAAGCCCCGGCCGTCCAGGCATCTTCAATGGACTTGCCGTGGAGAATCATCTCCTGAACAATGGCATCGGTATTGAACACCGAGGGCTGGCCAAAGCCGGTGCCGATGATCTTTAAGGCCCGCCGGATAAACCGGTCCGGGTTTTTCCGGGACACCTGGATCATGGAACTGGGCTGAAGCAGCCGCATCTCCTCGATCACGTCCAACACCAGATAGGTGAGGTCGTTCACCCCGTCCCGGTTATCCCGGGTCACCCCGCCCAGATTGATGAGGCAGAAATCAACATAGGTGTTGCTCTCTTTGGCCGTCACCCCCACCTTTGGCGGTGCCGGGTGGTTGTGGAATTTGACCCAGAAGCAGCAGAGCAACTCCTTTGCCGATTCCCGGGTGAGTCTGCCCTCGTCCAGATCTCGCTTATAGAAGGGATAGAGATTCTGGTCCAGCCGCCCCGGGTTATAGGCATCCCATGGGTTGAGTTCCGTGATGATCCCCACATGGAGAAACCAATAGTATTGCAAGGCCTCGTGAAAGGTTTGGGGGGCCTTGGCCGGGACCCTGCGGCAGACCCGGGCCATGTTTTCAAGCTCTGCCCTGCGGGTCGCATCGGCTTCTTTTTTTGCCCGGATCTCCAGTTCATCTGCATGGCGGCCGGCATAGGCAATCAGGGCATCGGCGGCAATATCCAGGGACCTTAAGGTCTCCTGTCGTTCCAACGCCCCTGTATCATTTAAAAAATCAATGGACCCAAGCCGGGCCTTAATGTCTTGTTTCAGATCATTGAACCCCTTGCGGTAAATCAAATCCCCCCCGGCCGTATGCCCCGGGGAGCGCTGTTCCTGGAATTCGGTGAAAATTCCGGCATCAAAGGCCTCAATCCAATTGTCGTTCATTGAGGAAAATATCTTTTCCCTTACGGTTTTCCCGGTCCAGAACGGAATGATCTTTTCAGCATATATTTTTTTGGTGGCGACGGCGACCTTATAGGGGACCTTGGTTCTTGAATCCAGAATTTCCAGATCGCCCAGGGAGTGGAGACAAATCTCAGGATAGGTGGGCACGGCCTTGGGCTCAGGCCCCCGTTCCCCCACGATGAGTTCGGTATCGTCAATATATATTTTCTTGTTTTCCAGCACATGTTTCAGGCACAGGGCCCGCTGCACCGAAACAGATTCACCCATTGCCCCGTGACTCTGATAAAAATCGGTCACCAGTTCGGCCCTCTCGTGGGAGAGGGTAACCGGCTGTCTGCGGGTATTTGATCTTAAGGTCTTGATTCGTGAATTCATTTTTATCCCCCGATACTCACCGAGAATCCTTTGGATTCAAATTGTGCCTTTACCTTGGCCACCCTGTCTTTGGAAGGTGGTTCAATATTTTTCATATGGTTTGTAAGGTTCAAAGCCTCATATTTCCCATACCCTGCCCTGTGAAACGGAAGGATATGGATTTTTCGATACATAATATTCTCTGTCACAAAAGATATGATCCCGTTGATATTATTCCGGGTGTCAGTGATCCCGGGAATCAGGGGAAACCTCAGCCTGACTTCTGCTTTTTGTTCAGACAATTGTATTAAATTATTCAACACCAAGGCCACGCTTTTGCCTGTAAATTTTTTATGTTCCGCCTCATCGATTAATTTAAGGTCATAGAGGATCATACCCGCTTTTCGGGCTGCCGTCAAAACAATGTCTGCATCCGCATACCCCGAGGTATCCACACAGGTATGTATCTCCCGGGTCCGGCACAGATCCAGAAGCCTGAACAGCAGATCGGGCCGGGACAGGGGCTCTCCACCGGAAAAGGTCACACCCCCGCCGGAATCCTCATAGAAGATAAGATCCTTTTCAATCTCCTGCATCAGAAGAACCACAAGTCCCTCCAGATCTTTCCCGCCGGTTTGTCCACGGGTTTGCCCATTGATTTTCTCCCCGGCATTATCCGGCATGACGGCCTGACTTTCCGGGTTATGGCACCAGTGACAGGACAGGGGGCAGCCCTGGAAAAAGAGGGTGGTCCTGATTCCGGGACCGTCATGGATGCTGTACCGCTGGATCTTAAAAACATAGGAATTTTCACGCATTCAGCCTTTCTCCTTCAACTTCTCCCGCATCAAATCATTGTCGCCACATACGCCTGAAAATTAATGGTTGAATGGGCATGTGTCAAGAAGAGTTTGTTTTCAAAAACCCCGGGCCGGCAGGGGAGAGTTTGTGAAAACCGCCTGAATTGCTTTACAAATGATGGGAAAAAAGGTAAATGATAAGAAGATTCCGGCAACCGACCAACGCATGACGCTCTACTCCTGAAAGATTGAACCAAGGATGCAAATGAATGCATTGGGAACAAAATCAACACTCATGATCAACGGACATGACCTGGCGTTTCATCGCAAAGGGTCGGGCAGGACAATGCTCCTGGTCCACGGCATCACCACCTACAGCTTTATCTGGCGTGGTCTTGTTGATGCCTTAAGCCAATCCTTTGATGTCATCAGTATCGACCTGATGGGATGTGGAGAGTCGGACAAACCCCTGGACATCTCCTATTCCCTGAAACACCACGCCGTAATGCTGGATGAATTTACGGGCAGGCTGAACATCCAGAAATTTTATTTCATCGGTCACGATGTGGGCGGCGGGATCGGGCAGATCTTCAGCGTCAGATATCCGGAAAAACTCTACAGCCTGGTGCTCATCAATTCAGTGGCCTACGACTTCTGGCCGGTCCAGCCAATCATCGCCATGCGCACCCCCATCATTCGTCAACTGGCAATGGCCTCACTGGACATGGGCACATTTAAGCTGGTTGTGCAAAGAGGGGTTTATCACCGGGAAAGGGTTACTGAGGCTTTGATGGATCATTTCTGCAAACCCATGAAAACCAGTCAGGGCCGTAAAGCCTTTCTCCATTTTGCCAAATGCCTCGACAAACGGGACCTCATGGAGATCGCAGATGATTTACAGAAATTGTCCCTGCCAACCCTCATCATCCGAGGCGATGCAGACATTTACCTGAGCGCTTCGATCTGCGAAAAATTACACGACGAAATCCAGACGAGCACCCTGGTCAGGATAGCCCGGGCAGGCCATTTTATCCAGGAAGATGCACCTGAAGAGCTTGTCCGTCATATTCAAACCTTTCTTGCAGGCCTTCCATGAAAAACCATCTTGAGAACCGTTGCCGTGAACTGGAAAAAACCATCCAGGTCCTGGAACATGAAAATGAGCTGCTGCTGGAACGGGCTGAAGACACGCTTTTAATCAGCCTGATATCAGAGAATATCCGATCCATTGATGACAAAGATATTTTGCTGGAAACCATCTTGGAAAAGATTTCCATCCTTAAAAACATCCCTTACTGCTCCTGGGCCGAACTCAAGGAACAATCGGCAATTCAGCACCAGGCCTATTCGGCTTTCACGGAAACAAACTATTCCGGTATTGAGATAAAATTGGGACCCGACACCCTGACCGCTCTGAACATTCCACCTCTGTTCCTTACCCATGGATTTGATCCGAAAAATGAGTTTGGCATTGATTTCAAAGGTACCGGCTTCAGGCCCTTTTCAGCCATTGTCTTTCCCTTTTCAACAAAATTTATACCCAGGGGCCTGTTTATTTTCATGGATGATGAACCTGATGAAAATAAATTGACCGCCGTATCCATGCTCCTTCAGAATATCATTGATATGGTGGAGGAAAAACTTGACAAGATTGCCCTGGTGGAAGAACTCAAACAATTAAACGCACAACTGGACCAACGGATAAAACTCAAAACCCGCTCATTGATCAAGACCAACCATCTATTGACCCAGAAAATCATTGAGCACAAACGGTCCCAGGCAGCTCTCAGTGACAGTGAGAAACGGTTTCGCATGCTCTTTGACGAAGCCCCGGACGCTATCTTCCTCACCCGCATGGATGACCGGATCATGGATGCCAACCTTGCCGCCTCCACCATGCTCGGGTATACCCGGAAAGAACTTCAGGCCATGACCGTGGTGGACATTCAGGCCCCACAAGTCCGCGGTACTGCCGGAGAAACAATGAAAAAAGAGCTGGCACTGGGAAAGACTTTTGAGGGACTTGATATACACAGGGACGGTACCATCATTCCCATTGAAATCCACAATAGCAGGATGGTCATCAACGATGATGAAATCGTACTGTCCATTGTCCGGGACATCACCGAGCGGAAAAAATTTGAATCCAAGCTTCGTCAGGCCCAGAAAATGGAGGCCATCGGCACCCTGGCCGGGGGTATTGCCCACGACTTCAACAATATTCTTTCCGGAATATTCGGATATTCAGAGCTGGCCGTGGCAAGCATTCATGATCCTGAACGGGCAAAAAAATACCTTTCACAGATCATTCAGAATTCAAAAAGGGCTGCCGACCTGGTGCGGCAGATCCTCACCTTCAGCCGGCAGTCCAAATACCAAAAGCACCCCGTCAAAATCCACGCCGTCGTCAGCGAAGCCCTTCAACTCTTACGATCCCTCATTCCCACGAACATAGAGATCGAAAAAAGACTGAATTCAAACGCGATTGTGCTGGCCGACTCAACTAAAATCCATCAGCTCATCATCAACCTGTGCACCAATGCCTACCATGCCATTGGAAAAACCGGGGGAAAAATCACCCTGTCCCTGACCCGGGAAAAAATATCCAAACCAGCACCCATCCGGGACGATACCATCCCTGCCGGCACCTATCTTGAACTGGAAGTCAGGGACACGGGAACGGGCATGGATGAAAAAACCATAAAAAAAGCATTTGATCCTTACTTTACAACCAAGGCCGTGGGCAAAGGAACCGGCCTCGGCCTGGCACTTGTCCAGGCAATTGTAAAAGAGCATGACGGGTTTATGGAAGTACACAGCCAACCGGAAAAAGGGACCCGCTTTTTGATCTTTCTCCCGGTTTTCAAAGAAAAACAGACCGGTCCTGCCCTGCCGGACAACCAGCCGGCTCCCATGAACGGACAAGAGAGAATCATGGTCGTTGATGACGAACAGGCCATCCGGGAGGTTACCGGCGAATTTTTAAGCAATTATGGGTACAGGGTGGATCTATTTGAAAATGGACAAGATGCCCTGGAGGAATTTAAACAAGACCCGGGCAAATATGATTTGATTGTTACGGACATGGCCATGCCCCGAATGACCGGGGATCTGCTGGCCGTTGAGCTCCTCAGGGAAAATCCCGGCATCCCCATCTTTCTGTGTACGGGATTCAGCGAAAACATATCCCCCAAAAAGGCAGCCTCCCTGGGTATCAGCCGGCTGCTCATCAAACCCCTGGAACTTGCGCGCCTTGCCCAGGACATCCGACAGGTGCTTGATACAAAATAAAAACATCCAATAAGCCTAGGATTTATCAGGTATCAACATGGCAGACAATATTCTTAGCGTCAAACGAAGCGTTTATTATTTTATCGGCATAATCTCCATAGCGATCATTTCAGCCATGGGGTACGCTTTTTATTCAAGCCATCTGATGATCAACAAATACTCCCCGCTGGTCGATGCCACAATGGAAATCAAACTTGAGTTAACAACCGCCCATCTGTGGTTCGAGGAAATCATATCCGGGGACCCGTATGAACGTTTTGAAAGCATAACGGATCATATCGATACGGCCCAATGGTATGCAAATGCAATGATTTCAGGTGGTGAAAACCAGGAAGGCAGATTTTTGCCGTTTAAGGACCCGGCAATTCGAAAAGAAATTATGGATTGTATTGACCGGCTGTCAAAATTTAAGGAAATCACCAACAAACGCTATTCTGCCGTAAGTACTTCCGGGATCGGAAGTGGTATCGATCAAGAGTATGATAAGCTGTTCAGGCAGTTGATCAAACAGATCGACACGGTTGAAACCCTTTTACAAAAACAGATCAGGCATGATTACGCAACTTATGAAACCGTCCAGATCCTTCTGATTCTCATTATTGCATGTCTGACCGTTCTGATATTTTTCATCCAGTTCAGGCATGACCAGGACATACACCGCAACATTGTTCAGATGAAGAAGGCAAAAGATATGGCTGAGGAAAGCGAGAACTGGCTTAAATCGGCCAGGGAACAGGGATGGGACTGTTGTCTGTTGTCCATGGAATTGTTGAAGGACACGGCGGCAAAATATCCGTTCAAAGTGAGAAAGGAAAAGGCACCACCTTTAACGTCTATTTTCCGACAACCAAAGAAAGAAAAAAAAAGCAATCCGAACGCATTGAAATCTATCCAAAAGGCAAGGAAAGTATCCTTTTGGTTGATGATGAGGAAATGCTTGCCAAAATGGGACAGGAACTATTGGAGAGAAACGGCTATAAAGTCACAATAGAAACCGATAGCCTGTCTGCTCTGGAATTATACAGTAAAAACCCTTTAAAAAAAAGAGCTCCTCTATCTCATACGCAAAATATTGGATGAAAAAACCTAAAATTTAAAAAGAAACGTCAACAACAGAACGTTCTTTCACTGACCCCGGCAGTGGGCGCCAATCTGAAAAAGGCAACTCACAGAAAGAATTTATGGTTGCCCTTGAATTTTGTTTAATTTTTTTTTAACCTTTGGGTGATTTTTTTTGATAACCGCGGTTTGTTGTTTCGCGTACTGATATACGCCGTAAAAGAGAGGACCCATCTGAGCCATGCGCATTTTTCCCAACACCCTTGCCAAAGTGATCACGAAAAGTGATTTAAATGTAAACCAGATCAGCAAAATATCCGGTATATCCAATACCTATCTTACGAAATTGTTAAACAACCGGATCAACCACCCAGGGAAGAATAAGGTTGCCTCTGTATTGCTGTCACTGAATTTCAAAATCACTCAAATCAACCAGATTCTGGCTGAATACGACTACCAGCCTTTGAACCAGAATGATATTCCCCAGATTCTTGAAAATAATCGAAAACGAAAATTTGAAGGCCGGATCGTTCCGCACTTTGATTTTATCTACTTTGAACTGGTCATGGCTGCCCTGGAACATATCGGGGGAACAAAAATTATCATCAAGGACCGTCCCAGCGGAATTTATCTTCCCATGGACCTGTATATGATGAAAGAATTCCCCTTGGAATCCAATGACGAAGCCGCACGTTTTTTCATGACATTTACCCACGACGTGGTCGTTGAAAGGAAAAATCTGTTTGTTGAAAATTGCCGCAAAGGATACCGTTATGAAACATATATCTGCAGGGAATGCCTGGAAGAGAATCTGGATAGAAGCATCGGGAAAAAGGCACAGGCAGCATCCATGCGCAAAGTTGAACTGTTTACAAAATATTTTGCAAATGCCGTATCCGCCACTCTGAAATTCCCGGACCGGCATATTCATAAAGTGGTCAACCGCTGCACCTATTTCCAGTTTCAAATCCAGGATGCCGAAGGGAAAAATCCTAAGGTCAGTTTTACGTCTAACAAGCCTCATACCTATCAAAAAGAGTGGGAAGCGTTAAACATAGAAGGATTTTTATCCAATGCCCCAGGCATCACCGATCTTTTTTTCAGTGAATTGGACAACTGCCGGACGGCCACAAAGGATACAGAGCAAATCAATACGCCGGAAGGATTTCACACATATATCAGGGGACTGTTTGACCGTCACGGTGCCGCAAAGTTGTTTGATGATGCCTTGGATGAATTGATGGGCTTTCAAGGGTTAAAGCTGCATTAAAAGAGGGGCCGGGCAAAGTTTAAGTTTTATTTAAACTAAATTTTAATTTTTTGTTGACCTTCAAATTAATTATGTGCTAACAAAATTTAATACCAATCAAAACTCAATCGACAGGAGAGACATTGACGACACGGGCCGGCCTTCATATTCTTTCGATACAGGAGCTAAAAACCTATTTTTACTCCCACCAGGGCGTGGCCCGGGCGGTTGATGGGGTCTCCTTTGACCTGAACCAGGGAGAAGTGCTGGGCGTGGTGGGAGAGTCCGGGTGCGGGAAAAGTGTGACTGCCCAGTCAATCATGCAACTGGTACCTGATCCGCCGGGGAAAATTGTCGGCGGAAAGATTTTATTCCATGGGAAAAATCTACTCGACCTTCCCCCTAAAGAGTTCCGGAAGATCCGAGGATCCGGAATCGCCATGATCTTCCAGGAACCCATGACCTCTTTGAACCCTGTTTTTACCATTGGCGATCAAATCTCTGAAATGTTTCGTATCCATAAGGGGTTTGGTAAAAAACAGGCCCTTTCATCAGCGGTTGAGATGCTTGGCAGGGTACAAATCCCCTCTCCTAGCAAACGGGTGAACGAATTTCCCCACCAACTGTCCGGTGGGATGCGCCAGCGGGTAATGATTGCCATGGCCCTGTCATGCGATCCTGAAATACTGATTGCCGATGAACCCACCACGGCCCTTGATGTGACTGTCCAGGCCCAGATTCTGGATCTGATGCAGACGCTCAAGCAGGAGTACAACACAGCCATCCAATTGATCACCCACGACCTGGGAGTGATTGCTGAAATGACGGACCGGGTGGTGGTGATGTATGCGGGACAGGTCGTGGAGGAGGCCTTAACCCTTGACCTGTTTAAAAACACCCTCCATCCCTATACCCGGTGCCTGCTCCAATCCATTCCCGTACTGGGAAAACGAACGCTGAACGACCGCCGGGAACTGACGGAAATCAAGGGAATGATCCCCAGTCTGACAGATCTGCCCAAAGGCTGTAGGTTCAATAATCGCTGCCCGGATACAATGGATATCTGCAGAAAACAGGCCCCAAAACTGATGGGTGACGGATCCGGTCACAAAGTCCGTTGCTGGTTGCACGACAGGAGTCAGAATCATGGATAAGCCCTTGCTGAGAGTTGATGATCTAAAGGTCCATTTTCCAATTAAAAAAGGCTTTTTTGGAAAAACAAGCGGGGTTGTTCATGCCGTGGACGGCGTCAGTTTTAAACTGAAAAAAGGGGAAACCCTTGGCATCGTAGGAGAATCCGGGTGCGGCAAAACCACGGCAGGACTGGCAGCCATGCACCTGATACGGCCTAGCAACGGGCATGTCTTCTGGAAAGGCGAGGACATCGGAAAAATGAGCCCTCGAAAACTGCGGGCATTAAGGCAGAAAATGCAGTTGATTTTCCAGGACCCCTATTCTTCTTTAAACCCACGCATGACCATACGACAGATTATAAATGATCCCATGGATATCCACCGGGTGTTTACCGGAAAAGAGCGAAAAGACCGATTGAATTTTCTGCTGGACACCGTGGGGTTGTCCCCCAATGCTGCAGACCGGTATCCCCATGAATTTTCAGGAGGACAGCGTCAGCGGATCGGTATTGCAAGAGCCCTGGCCCTGGACCCCACTCTGATCATCGGAGATGAGCCGGTTTCAGCCCTGGATGTCTCCATCCAGGCCCAGATCATTAATCTATTGATCCGCCTGAAACAAAGCTTTGACCTCTCCATGATCATTATTTCCCATGATCTTGCCGTGGTCGAGTATATCTGTGACCGGATTATTGTGATGTACCTGGGAAAAATTGTGGAAAGTTCCGATTTTTCATCCCTTTATGCCAATCCCAGGCATCCGTATACCCAGACACTGCTGTCAGCTATTCCGGTACCGGATCCGGAGAAAAAAACACAACGGATTATTTTAAAAGGGGACCTGCCAAGCCCCATCAATCCGCCTTCCGGATGCCGTTTCCACACCCGGTGCCCCCAAAGAATGGCAATATGTGAAACCCTGGAACCTGAAATGAAACGGTTCGGCAGCGGCCATACTGCTGCCTGTCACTTATATGAAAATTAATTTTTTTTAAGGAGAACGCACTATGAAACTGAAGTCTTTAACCCTTTTACTCTTGCTGGCCGTTTTATTGCTGCCGACACCGGTTCTGGCCAAGGCCGACCTGGTAATTGCCGTGGATACACCACCCAAAAGCATGAATCCACACAGTTTTAACTCAGATGCAAACCTGTCTTACATGTCCAATTTCTTTGACGGTCTGCTCCAGCGACCGGCACCGGAAGGAACATTGTCTCCCGCACTGGCCACATCCTGGGATAGAAAAGATGCCCTGACCTGGGAATTCAAACTCCGTAAAGGTGTTACCTTTCACAACGGTAATCCCTTTAATGCAGCCGATGTAAAATTTACCTTTGAGCGGATGAAAGATCCCACGTTCTCAAAATTTGTCAACATTGCCAACTCCATTGCATCCATTGAAACACCGGACGACTATACGGTTATTTTCAAAACCGTCAAACCCGTCCCCTGGTTTGCCGAAACCATGCATCAAAACTTTATTGTGGACATGGAATCTTCCTTTAACCGCGACTCGGGTGATTATAACACCAAACCCATTGGTACCGGTGCGTATAAACTGGTGGAATGGGTGAAAGGCTCCTACATCCGTATGGAGGCCAACCCGAATTACTGGGAAGGGGTCCCGCAGTTTAAAATCGTGGAGATCAAACCGATCACGGAAAGTTCCACCCGGTTTGCCGCCATTGCCTCTCGTCAGGCCGATATCTTAACCGGTGTGCCCGTAAACCTAATCGCCCAGATCAAGAAAAACCCGAATATCGATGTTGTTTCCAGACCGGCCCGCCGCTGCATCTATATGGATATCGGTAACAAGGCCGGAACTCCGTTTGGGGATCTCCGTGTAAGAAAAGCCATTGCCATGGCCATCAATGAAGATGAAATCATTAAAACCGTCATGAACGGCCAGGCCACTGCCGCGGCCCAGGTGCCGGATACGGCCACCATTGGTTATGACGCCTCTCTTCAGCGGCTTCCCTATGACCCTGAAGGCGCAAAAGCCCTTCTCAAAGAGGCCGGATACCCCAATGGATTTGATATCACTATTGCCGGTCCCAATGACCGGTATGTCAACGACAAACAGATCTGTGAAGCCGTTGCCAAATATCTTGCCAAAATCGGGCTGAACGTCAATCTTGATGTCAAACCCAAATCCATTTTCTTTGACGAATTGTCCAAAAACAAGCACATGTTTTACCTGATCGGGTGGATGGACGGGTCATACGATTTCGGCAGATCCGCACAAATGCTGATTCATTCGGTGGATGCAGACAAAGGTATGGGGACTTATAACGGCGCCATGTACAGCAATGCATCCCTTGATGAAAAAATTGCGGCATCTTCGGAAATCCTGGACCGGGACGCACGAGAAGAGGCGCTTCAGCAGATCAACAGAGAATCCATCCAGGACATCGCATGGATTCCGCTGCATTATCAACAGGATCTGTATGCGGTCTTAAAATCAGCAAAGGTCAATTTCACCCCCCGGTCCGACCGCTGGGTGGTTGTCAAAGAAATTAAATAATAACAAACCCATGGGGACTGCCTGAACCGGCAGTCCCTGGACTGGATATATTGTGGCACGGTATATTTTTCAACGGATATTGCAGGGCGTCATCGTTCTTTTAGCGGTGTCATTTGTCTGTTTTCTGATTTTCAGATTTACAGGGGACCCGGTATTGATGCTGGCAGGCAAATATGCAACACAGGCGGAACGGGAAAAGGTCAGAATCGTTTACGGCCTGGACAAACCATTTTATGTCCAGTATGCCAATTTTCTGACCAATGCCGTTAAAGGAAATTTCGGCAAATCCTATATCTCCCAGGTAGATGCCCTGGATACGATTCTGGAACGATTTCCGGCAACCTTTGAACTGGCCCTGACCGCGATCTTTATATCCCTTGCTGCCGGAGTTCTCCTGGGAGTAGTGGTCTCCATTAAACCGGGCGGGATCATATCCCGGCTGATCATGGCCGGTTCCCTTGGCGGGATTTCCATCCCCACATTTTTTATGGGCATTCTGTGGGTCATGGTGTTTGCAGTTTACCTGGAATGGCTGCCGCCCTTCGGCAGGGGGGATACGATACAACTTGGACCCTGGAGGACCGGTTTTCTCACCATTGACGGGCTGAAGCATTTTATCATGCCGGCTCTGACCCTGTCCGGATACCAGTTGGCCGTCATCTTGCGGCTGACGCGCGCCGGTATGCGGGAAGTGTTGTCTGAAGAGTACATCAAGACCGCATGGGCAAAGGGGCTTTCTCCGTTTAAGGTGATTGTCAAGCATGCCTTGAGAAATGTGCTTATTCCGGTGGTCACCATTGCAGGGCTCTCTTTTGGTGAGCTGATCGCCTTTTCCATTGTAACCGAATCCATCTTTCAATGGCCGGGCATGGGAAATCTGCTGCTGGTATCTATTTTTGAAAATGATCACCCGGTCATTGTCACCTATATCATGCTGGCCGCCTTTATTATTCTGTCCATCAATATTATAGTGGATATGCTCTATGCATTGCTGAATCCAAAAATTCGATACGATTAGGGATAAAATGATACGCGTATTTAAAAAATCACATCATTTGAACAGTTTTATCAATGATCCGCCGGCACTCGTCGGGGCATCGCTGATCCTTGTGTTTGTCTTCTGCGCTCTGTTTGCGCATGTTCTGGCACCCATGGATCCCTATGACCTGACCCGTGTCGATCTGTCCAATGCCCTTATGGCACCGGCATGGATGGAATCCGGATCAATCAACTTCCCCCTGGGCACCGATGATCAGGGCCGGGGCATTTTATCCACTATCATTTATGGATTGAGAACCTCTCTTATGGTGGGATTCACCACAGTAGTCGTCTCCAGTATTATCGGCATTATCCTGGGTATGGTAAGCGGATATTACGGCGGTATTCTGGATTCGGTCATCATGCGCTCGGCCGACACGGTTTTTTCTTTTTCAACCACGCTGCTGGCAATCCTTTTGCTGGGGATATTTGAAAGCCGGAACATCTGGACAGTGGTGTTTGCCATTTGTATTGCCGGGTGGGTGAAGTATGCCAGAACCATCCGGGGAAGTGTTCTTGAGGTAAAGGAAAACGCCTATGTCACCGCTGCAAAAGCATCCGGTGCAAAAGATGCCAGGATTCTGTTCAGGCATATTCTTCCCAATGCCATGCCCCCGATTTTTGTATTGATGGCAGTTGATATGGCTGTGGTGATTATGCTGGAAGCGACCTTGAGTTTCCTGGGAGTGGGCGTGCCCATTACTGAACCATCCCTTGGCATGATGATTTCCATCGGCAAGAATTATATCTATGCCGGCATGTGGTGGATGGTTCTTTTCCCCGGACTGACACTTATTCTGATGGTGGTTGCCATTAATCTTTTTTCCGACTGGTTTCGGGATGAAATGAACCCCAGGCTGTCCCGGCGTTCCTGATGACCAACACCTCTAAACACTGACGAAAGACTCACCCATGATATCCTCATCCTCTATTCCATTTGACGACTTTATTCACGATTTTGAAACCATTGTTAACATTGATTCCGCCAGCGGCAACCGGGCCGGAATTGAAACACTGGCCCGATTTTTCCAAAAACGGTTCACCGCCCTTGGACTTGACACAGATCTGCTGGCCTTGTCTGAAAAAAAGGTGCCCTGCCTTTATGCGCGGACACCACAGGCTGAAGAACCGTTTGACTTCATGTTTCTGGGCCATATGGACACGGTGTTTCCGAAAGGAGAAGTTGAAAAACGCCCTTTTTCCATAAAAGGAGACAAGGCGTTTGGTCCAGGTGTCTGTGACATGAAAGGCGGGCTTTTAGTGGTGCTGTATGCACTTGAGCAGCTCAAGGCCGGAAAACTTCTGGATCGGCTTTCCCTGTGCATTGCCTTTAACGGGGATGAGGAAACCGGCTCCGGTGCGTCTAAGGATTGGGTCCGATCCCTTGCCCAAAAAAGTCGCCGGGCTTTTGTGTTCGAACCCTGCCGGCCGGGGTATCGGGTGGTCACACAGCGCAAAGGCGGCGGATGGTTCCAGGTAACGGCCAAGGGTCAGGAAGCCCATGCCGGTGCCGATCCTGAAAAAGGTGCCAATGCCGTATTGGAAATTGCTCACCAGATTGTGGCCATCAGCGGTCTCAACAATCCGGACCAGGGGACATCTGCCCAGGTGACCGTGGTCCGGGGTGGGGAAAAAGTCAACATTATTCCTGATACTGCACAGGCCATGGTGGATGTCCGCATCGCTAAAATTTCCGAGAAGAACCGGGTGGAAGCCTTTTTTGATCGTCTCCCGCAAAAAACCATGGTGGACGGTGTGACCCTGTCCGTTTCAGGCCGTATTGACCGACCACCCATGGAGCCGACAGTATCCAGTCTCGATCTTTTTCAAAGGTTGGCAAACCAGGGTAAAGCCCTGGGGATCGACATTGATTCCATTGCCACAGGCGGTTGCTCTGACGGAAATTTTGTATCCGCAACCGGAACCCCCACTATCGACGGTCTCGGCCTTGTGGGGGCAAATTCCCATCGCCAGGATGAATATGTTGAATTGGCCAGTATTCCAATAATGGTGGATCTGATTGCAAATTGTGTTTCAGAATATTTGGATCATTAAACTCAACGATCTTTAAATAAATTCTCCCCAGGATATTCTCCGTTTTTGGGGTCCAAAATCCATAAAAATAATCAGAATTTATGAAAATAATGGTTGACACCCATAAATTTTAATGTAATGAATTGGTATTCATTTTTTAAAACCCGGTGAATACTGAGGATGCTTTTTGATTTATGATTGATAATATTTTTTATAAGTTTTTATTTTTATTATTTAAAACAATTAATTTCCATATCCGGAAGACAGGGTCCGGAAAAAATATTAACGGATTTATTTCAATGAGCATGAATTCATTATCTGACAACACAAACCCATAAATTTTACACCATAAAAACCAGGAGGATATTTAAAAATGGCACAAGTTATTTCCGATCGCAGGGATATCGAATTTGTACTCCATGAACAGCTCGAAGCAGAGACTTTGTCCGGGCTCCATGAAGATTTTACCGACTTTAATAAAAAAACCATCGACCTTGTGGTCTCGGAAGCCAAAAACTTTGCCGTCAAGGAACTTTTGCCGGCAAACAAGGAAGGTGACGAACAGGGCTGCACCCTTGAAAACGGAAAGGTCACCACACCGGATTCTTTTAAACGGCTGTACAAAATATTTAATGAGGGTGAATGGCTTGCCATAACCGAAGATCCGGAATGGGGCGGCCAGGGCATGCCCAGGACCGTTGCCTCGGCAGCGGCCGAGTACTTTAACGGGGCCAACTTCCCCTTCATGATGTACCCGGGCCTCACCCAGGGCGCCGGCCATCTCGTGGAAAAATTCGGCACCCCGGAGCAGAAAGACATCTATCTGAAAAATATGTTCACCGGCAAATGGACCGGTACTATGCTCCTCACCGAACCCGGTGCAGGTTCCGATGTAGGCGCCCTGACCACCAAGGCGGTCCGCAATGATGACGGAACCTTTTCCATTGTGGGTGAAAAAATATTCATCTCCGGCGGAGAGCATGACCTGACAGACAATATCATCCACCCGGTCCTGGCCCGCATCGAAGGGGCTCCGGAAGGCACAAAGGGAATTTCCCTGTTCCTGGTTCCCAAATACCGGGTCAATTCTGACGGCAGCCTGGGTGAATTTAACGACGTCGTCTGCACGGGAATCGAGCACAAACTGGGTATCCACGGCAACAGCACCTGTTCCCTGTCCCTGGGCTCCAAGGGCAATTGCATCGGCACCCTCCTGGGCGAGGAGAACAAGGGCATGAAAGCCATGTTCCTGATGATGAACGAAGCCCGGCGCCTCGTGGGTTTCCAGGGCTTTGCCTGTGCCACGGCAGCCTATATGTATGCCCTTGACTATGCCCGGAACCGGGTCCAGGGAAAGGACCTGCTGGAATTCATGAACCCGGATGCCAAATCCGTTTCCATCATGAGACACCCGGATGTAAGACGCCAGCTCATGATGATGAAGGTGACCGTCGAAGGCATGAGGTCCCTGCTCTACTTTGTCCAGTATTGTGCGGACATGGCCCTTCACGCCCCCACCCCGGAAGAACGGGACAAGTACAACGGGTTTGTGGAAGTGCTCACCCCCATTGCCAAGGGATATGTCACAGATCGGTCCTTCGAGGTCTGCAGCCAGGGCATGCAGGTTTACGGCGGATACGGATTCATTGAAGAATATCCCATGGCCCAGCTCCTGAGAGACTGCCGGATCACCCTGATCTATGAAGGCACCAACGGAATCCAGGCCATGGATCTTCTGGGAAGAAAACTGGGCCTGAACAAGGGCAAGCCCATCATGGATCTGTTCGGTGAAATGCAGAAAACCATTACCGCAGCCAAGGCCCTGCCTGAGCTTGAAACCCAGGCCGGCAAGGTTGAAGAGGCCATGAACAAGCTGGCTGAAGTCGCCATACACATGGGCCAGACCGCCATGTCTGCCAAAGCCTTGAACGCCTTTGCCAATGCCCATCCCTTCCAGGATGCCACAGGAGATGTGACCATGGCATGGATGCTGCTCTGGAGAGCCGTGATTGCCGCACAGAAAATTGAAAAGGCCAGGAAAAAAGACAAGGCCTTTTACGGGGGCGTCATCAAATCCCTCCAGTTCTATGTGGACACCCAGCTGCCCATCACCCTGGGCCGGTTCAACGCCCTGATGAACACCAGCAGCGCGGCCCTGGACATTGAGGATGCCATGTTCCCCAGCTAGGACAGCTTATGGCTTGAACGGGTATGGCCGACCGGGGAATTGGTTGGCCCTGCCCGGGAGCCAAACCTGCCTCCCGCTTCCGACCAATTTTTCAAAATGGTTGCTTGGTGGGCTCCTCAAATCCAAATCACAGGTTGCATCATCAATGCTTTGTAGCTTTCTGAAAAGAACATCTCGGATTGAAGCAGGTATCTTTTTATGATTTACGTCTTCGACAAAAAAGCTCTGGAGCCATTTATGTCGAAAAGTTGTAATCATAGTTACACAATAACACCCTTGGTTACATCGGTCAAGTTTTACTGAAATCTGGGGATCAGAAACAAGTCTATCCCCGGCAACAGCCCCGGAAAAAAAAGGACTGTAACGGCAGCCAACGGCGTCTTTTTTTCCGGTCAATCAGTTGGTTTTTGCCGCCGAAACTTTGTATGGCTATCAATGAAATTGTTTCCACCATTGCAGCGGCCGTGGAAGAGCAGTCCGCCGTAACCAAAGAGATTGCCGAAAACGTTTCCCAGAGCTCGGTCACGGCAACGGAAGTGGCAAAAGAGATAACCCTGGTGAGCCGGTCGTCAGACGATATCCTGGAACATAGCCAGACGGTTCGGGAAAACGCGGCTCAGCTCACGGAACTGGCTTCCGCGCTCAACACCATGCTTCAAAAGTTTAAAGTCAAGGCATAGTGAACTATTTTTGTAAAGTTTTTACCGGCTTCATACAATTGGTGATTCTGACGGGCGATGAGCCGTTTATACTGCTGTCTTTTTTGCGTCTTCACATGGGCCTGATAACCGGTCCTTGACCATGAGGATATCCTGTTCAATTTCTCCGGCCGGATTGATGGGGCTGACACTGGAGTTTTCCCGGGCCATGATCCACACCTGGGTGGGAAAAGTCGGGATGGAATAGTCCACGATTTTTTTGCGCCATTCCAGCATGGTAAAGCCGTTGGCAATGATATCCCCCGGATGGGAATGGACCCTGCCGGATATCAAGGAGGTTCTGGAGACTGATTCCCAGCCGTTGCTCCGGCCAGCCTTGTGGAAACCATCAAAAAATACGCCCTCATCCACAGCCTTGGCGACCCTGGATACGGCGACCCGGGGCCTGAATCAGCTATGGGCGAAGAATCCCCCGACCCAGAAACGGACGAAACATCAGACGAAACAATCATTAATCATTATCTGGAACTGACTATGCCCGAAGACCGGATTCTGGCCCACCTGAAGCAGAAAGACAGCAGCCCTCCGGAAATGGTCAACCTGACCGGTACGGTATCCTTGATTTTTCACACACCAATCACATCACCTACGGGATCACGGATGATGACGAGATTGAAATCTGGCTCAAACAGGAGTGCCCGGATAAAGAACCCTTCATCATCGCCCGGGGAGACGCGCCAGTCATCAGCCGGCCCGGGAACCGTGTTTTCCGATGACGATCTTTTCATTTTCGCCGATGGAAACGGCCAGCCCCACGGTGGGCAATATCCACACAAAATTTATCAACAAGTGCAAAATCCTGGGATTTGGAAACTTCACCGTGCTAAAGGAAATTATTGATTCAGACATCCTCCTGGGCGGAAATTGCAATATTTCAACCGGCCATATCATTGGATCGGATATCAGTGCCAAATCCGGGAGGTTCAACAGAAGGACGGCATGATGCAGTTCTATGAGATGCAGGTGATCAATAATACCTGATGGGATACATAGACAGATCCCTGATATTTAGCAATTCAAATTTTGAATATTATTTCAGACTGTTCTCATCCTCCGACAAAAGTGGTATATTCGTCTTTTTATGCCGGACCCGGCTGATATTGGGTTTGGCTGGAATTGACAACACTTTAAATTTGGAAAACCATATATGGAAAACTTCAAGGCAAACGGCCTGCCCCTTTTGATCGGAAGCCTTCCCATGGACGACCATGAACAGGCGGTACAGCTTGTGCTGGACCACACCCCGGATATTCCCCTCTGGGTGCAACTGCCCTTCTACAGGGAAGAGGGCATGATCGACCAGTTTCTTCCGGGACTTCCGGGATTTTCTCCTGAAAATACAAAAACCATTCTGGATACCACAAGTCCCGGATTTGACGAAGAATTTGTGGCCTTTTTCGAGGACTATCTTGCCGTTGTGGAATCGCCGGACCGTCTTGGAGAGTCACGGTTTGCCCTGGCCGGGACCCGGGCAAACGGGTTTACGGAATTTTTACGACAGGTGGACAAAAAAGACACTCCGTTTATCGCCTTAAAGGGCCAGGTGACCGGCCCCATTACCTTTGGAACCGGTGTAAAGGATGAGAACGACCGGGCTGTTTTTTACAATGACCAGTTAAGAGATGCGGTCATCAAAAAACTGGCCATGAATGCCCGGTGGCAGGCCCGGGAATTTTCACGGCGGGGATCCAGGCCCGTCATTTTTCTGGATGAACCTGCCCTGGCCGGGTTTGGGACCTCCGCCTATATCACCATCACCAGGGAAGACGTCACCCAGAGCATCGCAGAAATCGTCCGGGAAATCCATGCTGAAAACGGTCTTGCCGGGGTCCATGTCTGTGCCAACACCCAATGGGATATGCTGCTGGGGTCGGATATCGATATCATCAGCTTTGATGCGTTTTCCTTTTTTGACAAGTTCATCCTCTACCCTGAAATGATTAAAACCTATTTTGGCCAGGGCAAAATTCTGGCCTGGGGCATTGTCCCTACCCACAAGGCAGAGGTGATTGCCGACCAGACCACCGAAGGCCTTGTCCAACTGCTCCACGACCAGATGGATGAATTGTCGAAAAAAACAGGTGTGGATAAAGAAACCATCATATCCCAGGCCTTTATCACCCCCAGTTGCGGCACGGGCTCCCTTGATCTTGGGTCTGCCAAAAAGGTGTTAAAACTGACCCAAGAGGTATCAGACGCCTTTAGAAACGAATAAGGCAACTGGGAAACGACAGGAACCTATCGGTTCTCTGCCAGGGCTTCCCCTGAAAAGTCTCCCGACTGCCGCTCAAGGTCTTTAAAATATTTGGGATATTGCTTCATTGATTCGGCAAGGATGAGGTTCCAGGGCAGATCCGGAAAGGTTCCATGGTCCCGGACATACTCCATGTGCCGGTTCCCTTTTTTATCCAGGGGATGGAAGATGGAATCTTTTGTCCCGTCAAACTCCAAGGGTTTTACACTGAAATTGTCGCACAGACTCAGGTTAAAGGCAGGGGTCGCCTTTACCCATTTGTCTTCCAAAAACAGGTCGGTGTAACCATGAAAGACAAAAAGATCCGTTCCCATGAGTTTTTTCAACCGTTCCGTATTCAGATGATTTTTCACGTCGGCAAACCCGAGTCTTGCCGGAATTTTTTGACTCCTGGCACAGGCAGCCAGCAGAACCGCCTTTGCCACGCAATATCCATATCCTTTTTTAAGCACGGCACTTGCCCGCATGGATTCTTTTGACGGCTCTATGCTGTAAGGATTGTACCTGATCTTGTCCCTGACTGCATAGTAGAGCTGAATTGCTTTTTGAACCGGGGTACCGCCGGGGTCACAATTTTCCCGGGCAAACGCCGTAATCTCCGGATGATCATAATTCAAATAAAATGTGGGGGATAGATACACTTCCATAGTTTCAGTCTGTTTCATCTTCAATCCTTGAATGATTGTCGTTGCCTGCAGTATAACCCATTTTTTTATACCCCAGTTTATCCCTTAAGACCACAAATAAATACGTTTCCGGGGTATCTGTTTTTTAATCCTTCACTGCCCGGACATAGAAACAAAAATGTCCCATCCCATGAGACAAAAAAACAGGCCCACCTGATCCAAAGCCCATGCAAACCCCCTTCACATCCTTTGGACAAAGGCCATTGGAAGCCTGGCATACTTTATGCTTTTCTAATCCATGTTGATAGTTTATGTCGGAACTTTATATAGTTAGCTTATATTGTTGGTTCGTATTGCTGTTTTATAGTGTTCAGGGTGTCAGACGGGTAT
Organism: uncultured Desulfobacula sp.; assembly: GCA_963674905.2. GTDB lineage: Bacteria > Desulfobacterota > Desulfobacteria > Desulfobacterales > Desulfobacteraceae > Desulfobacula. The sequence goes on from CAXXXR010000002.1 coordinate 1,082,410, forward strand.
CATTCATTTTAAAAGGCGTGTTCAATGACAAAACCCCATGGAAGAAAAATAAAAGCACGGGTGAGCGCCATCCTGCTTGAGCCCCATCGAGAGACGGCCATGAGGCTGCTGGGGAATATCCCTGCCCAACAATTGACAGGCCCTCTTTTTTCCCATTTTTACCATGGAGACGAACGGGTGAAATTCAGGAGCGTTGCAGCCATGGGCGTTCTTGTCTCAAAGATGAGCCAATCGAGCATGGAACAGGCCCGGATCGTTTTAAGGCGGATCATGTGGAACCTGAATGATGAGTCCGGCGGAATTGGATGGGGATCTCCCGAAGCCATGGGAGAGATCCTCGGGCAAAGTCCCGGGCTGGCAATGGAATTTAAATCCATTCTCTTTTCATACCTTGACCCCGGAGGCAATTTTATCGAGCATGAACTGCTTCAAAGAGGGGTCTTGTGGGGGATCGGCACTTTTCTTGGGGCCTTTCCCCATGACCTGGACAGGACAACAGAACACTTGATTTTCGACCATCTGAATTCCGCTGACCCCATCAAGAGAGGGTATGCACTCAGGGCACTGAGTCATGCGGGCTGCATTGGCCCCGGCAAAATACCCGAAGCCCTGACCCTTGACCACCACCCCATTGATATTTTCACGGACTGGAATTTTGTCTCAACCCGGATCTCGGATCTGGCCCTGGCCGGTAATTTAATAAAAAAATCCCATGATACTTTTACGCACAGGTGAAAAATGAAACCCCTTAAAACAAATCCGCCCAAGGCTTACCCGTCGGACACCGCCACCAACTGCACAGATTCCATGCTTGACCGGCAATGTGACATCAATCTTGCCCGGACCATTGACCTTGCCCATGAAATGATCCAACTGGCCCAGACCGGTTACGAACAGAGGGAAGACCCGGGGTGCGGCATCCTTTACGGCATCCTCCTGGACTCCGGATACCGGGTGCTTGAGCTGGCACAAAAAGAAAAACACATGCACAGACAGAAAGGATGGTGGGACAATGCCGTTAAAAATAGATAACCCAATGAAAACTCCCGAAGTTGACCTGGGCTCATGTATCGGCTGTGAAATCTGTGTCGAGCTGGCCCCCCATGCCTTCAGGATCAATGACGCCGGATTTGTCGAGGTCATCGTCCTTGACGACTACTCAGATGAAGATATCCGTGAAGCCATCAAAAATTGCCCCAAAGACTGTATCTCCTGGGAATAATTTTATCCTTCTTTAAAAAAAAACATTGCGTCTGATACACAAATGTGTCAATTACCTGGGCTATACTATAAACCCTAACGGCTCGAACATTTGGAACGATACGCAATGACCGATTTGATACAGCCCCTGCTGGACGGGGATAACCTGAACCTGATTCTCGACAACCTGAAACTGGGTATCATTGCCCATACCACTGAACGTATCATCACGGTCTTTAACAGGGAAGCGGAAAAAATAACCGGATACTCAAAACAGGAAGTGATCGGCAAAGACTGCCATACTGTTTTCCAGGCCCCTTTTTGCGGGAGAAAATGTTCTTTTTGCGACGGTGCCCCCGAGTTTCCCTTCAGGACAAAAGAATACCCGTTGAATATCATTACAAAAGACGGTTCAGACCGGCAGCTTGAAATGACCATCTCGGCCATCATCAACCATGATAATGTGTTTGAAGGCGTACTGGCCTCCTTCAGGGACGTGACCGAAACCTTTAACCTCTCCCTTAAGGCAGAAAAACTGTCCAGCTTTGCCGGCATCATCGGCAGGGACAAAGCCATGCAGGATATTTTCCGGCAGATCCGGGACGTTGCCCTGTACAATTACCCGGTCCACGTATCCGGTGACACGGGTACGGGCAAGGAGCGGGTGGCCCTGGCCATCCACGATATCAGTTCGTACGGAAACGGGGCCTTTGTTCCGGTCAACTGCGGGGCCCTTCCCGAAGGCATTGTGGAAAGTGAATTGTTCGGCCATGTTAAAGGGGCCTTTACCGGTGCCGTTAAAGAGCGGAAGGGACGGTTTGAGCTGGCCCACAAGGGAACCCTGTTCCTGGATGAAGTGGCTGACCTGCCCCTGAAAACCCAGGTAAAAATTTTAAGATTTTTACAGGAAGGGTCTTTTGAAAAAGTCGGGGGCGAAAAAAAAGTGACCGTGGATGTGAGGATCATCAGTGCGGCCAATAAACGTTTAAAAGATGAGGTAAAGGCCGGCACATTCCGGGAAGACCTCTTTTACAGGCTCAATGTGATCCCCATCCACCTGCCCCCCCTGCGCCAGAGGAAAAGTGATATTCCCCTGTTGGCGGCCCATTTTTTAAAGGAAGCCGAACAGGAGAGCAGCCACCCGGTTCCCGGTCTGGCCCGGGAGAGCCTTGACATCATGCTCGACTACAAATGGCCGGGAAATGTGAGGGAATTAAAAAATGTAATCCAGTTCTCCGTGGTCCGTTCCCGGGGCAGCCAAATTCTTCCGACGGATCTTCCCATGGAGATCTCCCAGAACAGAGAGATTTCGCCACAGACCGAAAAAACGTATCCGGAGCAGGAAACCCTCCGGGTCCGTGGCAAACTGGACATTGAATCGGTGAAGACTGCCATCAGAAAAACCGGCGGCAACAAATCCAAGGCCGCCAGGGTGCTCGGCGTGGGCCGGGCCACCCTCTATCGCTTCCTTGACCGGAATGAAGAGATCAACGAATACCTGGATCAATTTTGATAAAAATCACGGCAAGGTTTAAGCTGCCGTGATTTTCAGCCGTTTCTGGTCCGCGTCATACGCAAAGTGAATCGTCTGATCCGGTTTAAATTCCCCTTTTAAAATTGCCATGGACAAGGGATTTTCAAGCTCCTGCTGGATCACCCGCTTCAGGGGCCGGGCGCCAAAGGCCGGGTCATATCCCTTTTGGGCCAGATGTTCCATGGCCCGGTCATCCAGGGATATCTTCAAGTTCCTGGATTTCAGACGGTCGTTGAGCTTAATGATCTGGATACGGGCAATCTGCTCGATATCCTGCTGGGTCAGCGAGTGGAAGGTGATGATCTCGTCAATCCGGTTTAAAAACTCCGGCCGGAACATCTGCTTCAACTCATGGGCAATGCCCTGCTGAACACTTGCCTCTTCAAGGCCTTCTAGGCCCGCCTCCTGAAGGAACCTGGACCCCACATTGGAGGTCATGATGATAATGGTATTCCGAAAATCCACGGTCCTGCCGTGTCCGTCCGTCATCCGACCGTCATCCAGAACCTGGAGCAACACGTTGAATACATCCTGGTGGGCCTTTTCAATCTCGTCAAACAGAATGACCGAGTAGGGTCGCCGCCGGACCGCCTCGGTGAGATATCCGCCCTCATCATACCCCACATATCCCGGGGGGGCACCGATGAGCCGGGCCACGGAATGCTTTTCCATGTATTCGGACATGTCCACCCGGACCATGGCCCGATCGCTGTCAAAAATGAATTCAGCCAGGGATTTGGCAAGCTCTGTCTTTCCCACCCCGGTGGGGCCCATGAAGATAAAGGTACCGATGGGCCGGTCCTCGGGCTGGAGACCGGACCTGGCCCGGCGAACCGCGTTGGACACCGCGTCAATGGCGTTTTCCTGACCAATGACCCGGCGTTTAATGTGATCTTCCATGTGCACCAGTTTTTCCTGTTCACCCTCCAGCATTTTGGATACGGGAATGCCTGTCCAGGAGGAGACCACTTCCGCCACGTCCGACTCTTCCACATCCTCCTTGAGCATCCGCTTGTCCTGCTGAAGACCGGCCAGGGCCTGTTTCTTTGCCTCAAGATCCCGCTGGAGCCGTTCAATGGTCCCGTACCTGATCTTGGCAACCGTTTCCAGGTCCCCATTGCGTTCCGCCACATGGGCCTGGGTCTGGAACCGGTCCATACTCTCCCGGATGGAACTGATCTCCTGGATGATCTGTTTCTCGTTGTCCCAGTGAAGTTTTAAGGGGGCAACCGCCTCTTTCATGGCTGCGATTTCCTGTTCAAGACGTTCAAGCCGTTCCCTGGACATCTTGTCCCGTTCCTTGAGCAGGGCCTCACGTTCGATCTGGGCCTGGGTTATTTTTCGCTGAATTTCGTCAATGGCCCTGGGCATGGAGTCGATCTCAATTCTCAGACGGGAGGCACATTCGTCAATCAGGTCAACGGCCTTGTCCGGGAGGAACCGGTCCGCGATATACCGGTTGGACAGGGTGGCGGCCGCCACAATGGCCGAATCTTTGATCCGGATGCCGTGGTGGACCTCGTACTTTTCCTTTAATCCCCTTAAGATGGAGATGGTATCGGCCACGCTGGGTTCCCGGGCAAAAACGGGCTGGAACCGCCGTTCCAGGGCCGCGTCCTTTTCAATATACTTTCGATATTCATTCAGGGTGGTGGCACCCACGCATCTTAAGGAACCCCGGGCCAGGGCAGGTTTCAGCATATTGGAGGCATCCACCGATCCTTCGGCAGCCCCGGCACCCACAACGGTGTGCAGTTCATCAATAAACAGCACCACCTCACCCTGGGCCGATTCCACCTCTTTTAATACGGCTTTGAGCCGTTCTTCAAACTCTCCCCGAAATTTGGCCCCGGCCAGCAGGGCCCCCATATCCAGGGCAATCACCCGCCTGTTTTTCAGTGAGTCTGAGACATCGCCTTCAACAATTCTCTGGGCCAGTCCCTCCACAATGGCGGTTTTGCCCACCCCGGGCTCACCGATGAGGACAGGATTGTTTTTCCGCCGTCTTGACAGCACCTGGACGATGCGCCGGATTTCCTCATCCCGTCCAATTACCGGGTCAAGCTTTCCATCCCGGGCAAGCTGGGTCAGGTCCCGTCCGAATTTTTCAAGGGCCTGGTATTTTTCTTCGGGATTCTGATCCGTTACACTCTGGTTCCCCCGGATATCCTTTAGCACGGCCAGAACCGAGTCCCGGGTGACCCCGTTGCGCTCCAGGATCTGGGAAACCTCCCCCTTCAGGGTGGCCAGGGTCAAAAGAATATGCTCCAGGCTCACGTACTGGTCCTTCATCTTTTCAGCTTCCAGAAAAGACTGGTCCAGTATTTTTTTGCCCTCCCGGGAAAGATAGACATCTGCGCCACCGGAAACCGTTACCAAACGTTCAATGCCTGCCTGGACATCTTTTTCCAAACCCTCCATCCGAACCTTAATTTTTTTTAAGATAGAGGGAACGATTCCCTGGTCATCCTCAATCATGGCCTTTAAAAAATGAACCGGTTCAATGGCCTGGTTACCGTATTTTTCCGCCATGTCCCGGGCGGTTTGCAGCAGTTCCTGGGATTTCACCGTTAATCTGTCAAGTTTCATTAATCACTCCTTCATTATTTTTAATGATTTTTCATATAAAGTAATGCACAAAGATGTGGCGTCAAGCAATCGCCCTATCATTATTTTTATCCCGGCCTTTTCCCTTGGACCCCGGGCAAGGCAGCAGATGGAACCTTAATAATGAATCAGGGCAGGGTTTTCCCATTGACACCCCCCACTATGTGGTATATGTTTGATGAAAATTCAAACTTTAACCTGCAACTTTAAAAGAGATCAATGGAAAGTCTTCAATTCAAAGATATCAGAGCACACCTGAACAAGACACAAAAGGAACTGGCACAGCTTCTCGGTGTTTCCATCAAAGCCATTCACAGCTATGAACAGGGGTGGCGCAAAATCCCCCACCATGTTGAACGCCAGTTGCTTTTTCTTTTCTCCCGGACCCTCATGGCCGACGACAGCCAACAGGACAGGTGCTGGGATATCCTGAAATGCCCGGATAAAAAACTTAAAAAATGCCCGGCATGGGAATTTAAGTCAGGAGACATGTGCTGGTTCATCAACGGAACCAAGTGCAGCGGTGAAGCCCATAATTCATGGGCCGACAAAATGGATGAGTGCAGGTCCTGCAAAGTATTTAAAAGTTTTTTCGAACCCCAAAAAGGAAGGTAGGGCCATGGACAATTTTTTAAAAAACAACACCTGCCGGACCGAGAGGGACAACGCCTCCCAGCACCGAAAACGACTTCCCGAAATCATCAATACGATTCTGGCATCCATGGACGACACCACCTGCTTTGCCCATATCGGAGATGAACCCATCCATTTTTCAACCTCGGTACGGGAAATGATCGATCAATTCCGACATATCCTTTTCCCGGGGTATTTTTCCGGTGAAAAAATTGACGGGGCCAATCTTGTGTACAATCTGGGCCAGGGTATTTCCCAGCTCTATGACACCCTGTCCGAACAGATCATCCATGTGCTCAGGCATGACTGCCTTAGATACGGCCAGGCCTGTTCCGAGTGTGAAAACAAGGGCAATGACACGGCTTTAAAGGTACTCCGGGAAATTCCAAACCTTCGGGCATACCTGGCTGAAGATATCAGAGGGGCCTATGACGGTGACCCTGCGGCAAAAAGTCATGACGAAGTAATCTTCTCCTATCCCGGACTCTATGCCATCACCGTCTACAGAATTGCCAACATCCTGTTTAAACAGGGGGTACCCCAGCTTCCGAGGATCATGAGCGAACACGCCCACAGTCTCACCGGGATCGATATCCACCCGGGCGCGGACATCGGGCAAAGATTCGTCATTGACCACGGAACCGGTGTGGTGGTGGGGGAAACCAGTGTGATCGGCAACAATGTCAGGATTTATCAGAACGTCACCATCGGGGCCCTGTCACTGCCCCCCAATGCAGGGGAAAAACTCAGGGATTCCAAACGTCACCCCACGATTGAGGATGATGTCATCATCTATTCCGGTGCCACCATCCTGGGCGGCAAAACCGTCATCGGGGCCCGTTCCGTTGTGGGGGGCAATGTCTGGCTGACCAATTCCATTCCAGCGGACACCAAAGTGTTTATCAAGTCCCCGAGCCTTATTTACAAATACCCGAAATCCCCTGAGGGATTAAACCCGGAGGAATCAAACCATGACCACTAAGTCTGATATCACAAAAACCTGCGGCAACACACCGCTGGTATATCTTAAAACGGCGTCCCGGGCGACCGGGGCTGAGATCTATGGAAAACCGGAATTTTTCAACCCTGCCTCAAGCGTTAAAGACCGCATCGGCCTGGCCATGATTGAGGACGGTCTTAAAACAGGAAAAATCAAGACCGGTTCCACTATTGTGGAACCCACCAGTGGCAATACCGGTATTGCCCTTGCCTTTGCCGCCCGGGTAAAGGGGCTGGGCCTGATCCTCACCATGCCGGAAACCATGAGCATTGAGCGGCGAAAGCTGTTGAAACATCTCGGGGCAAAACTGGTTCTGACACCCGGGCCCAAGGGCATGAAAGGGGCCATTGAAGCCGCGAAAAAGATTGTCCGGGAAACCCCCCATGCATTTATGCCGGACCAGTTCTCCAACCCGGCCAATCCTGAAACCCATCGAAAAACCACTGCCGTGGAAATCTGGAATGATACGAAAGGAAAAATTGATATCTTTGTGGCCGGTGTGGGTACCGGCGGCACCATCACCGGGGTATCGGAAGTGTTAAAGAAAAAAAATCCCGCCATCCGATCCATTGCCGTGGAACCGGCCGACTCACCGGTCCTGTCGGGAGGCTCCCCGGGTCCCCACAAAATCCAGGGCATTGGTGCGGGCTTTATCCCCAAAAATCTGAACATGGATATTCTGGACGAAATCGTGACGATTCAAAACCAGGAGGCATTCCAGGGGGCAAAAGACCTGGCCCTGGACGAAGGAATTCTGTGCGGAATTTCATCGGGTGCGGCATTCCACGCTGCAAAATTAATCGGATCACGGCCTGAAAACAGGGGAAAAACCATTGTTTTTATTATCTGCGACACCGGAGAAAGATATTTGAGTACAGATCTCTTTGACGCTTCGTGATTTGATGTCTCTTGAAATAGTTACCAAACGGCAGGGGCCGGTCAATTGACTTGACCGGCCCCTGCTCCTTGCTATGCTATAAGTGCTATACCGCTATGAGTAACACGAGATGAATCATATCACCTTCCCGTCTTTCCAGAAGGGAGACATGTCTCTTAATTTTTGAATCACCGGGGGAAGCACTTGAATGATATGATCCATTTCCTCTGCTGTATTGTAGTGGGACAGGGAAAACCGGATGGACCCGTGGGCCGACTTGAACGGTACCTCCATGGCCATGAGCACATGGGAAGGATCCAGTGATCCCGAGGTGCAGGCAGATCCGGAAGACGCGCAAATCCCCTCCCGGTCCAGGAGCAGGAGGATGGATTCTCCTTCCACGGCATCAAATCCAATGGACAGGGTATTGGGCAGGCGACGTTCAAGGTCCCCGTTCACGGATGAACTGGGAATTTTTTCAAGGAGGCCGGTTTGGAGATAATCTCTGAGCTGCCGCACCTGGGTGTTCATGATCGGCAGATTTTCCTTTGCCAGTTCACAGGCTTTGCCAAGCCCGATAATGGAAACCGTATTTTCCGTACCGCCCCGCCGTCCTTTTTCCTGGTGGCCGCCGATGAGAAAGGGTGAAAATTTGATCCCCTTTTTAACGTAGAGCACTCCGATCCCCTTGGGGGCGTGGATCTTATGGCCGGAAAGCGAGAGCATGTCCACTCCTGTCTCTTTAACGTCAATGGGCACCTTGCCCGCAGCCTGGACCGCATCAGTGTGAAAGAGTATCCCCTTTTCCCGGGCCCTGGCCGCGACTTCCCGGATGGGGAAAATCACTCCGGTTTCATTGTTGGCCCACATCAGGGAAACCAGGGCGGTGTTGTCGGTCATGCTCTTGTAGAGCAGATCAAGGTTGAGAATTCCCTTTTTGTCCACGGGCACAAATGTCACCTCATATCCCGCCGTTTTTTTAAGATGCTTGTAAAGGTTATTGATGGCCGGATGTTCCACATTGGAGGTGATGATATGCTTTTTCCCGGGGTTTGCATGGATGGCCGCGTAAACGGCTGAATTGTCGCTTTCCGTGCCGCAACTGGTAAAGACGATCTCTTCGGGGTCCGCATTGATAAGACCTGCCACCCGCTGCCGTGCCTGGGTGATCTTTTTGCCCACCTGGTCTCCAAAGGTGTGCATGGATGAGGGGTTGCCGTACAATTCACCCAGATAGGGAAGCATCTCCTCAATGACGTCATCGGCAACCTTTGTCGTGGCATTGTTGTCCGTATACACGATTTTCATTTTCATGTTATCCTTTTGAAGTTTATCCCTTTGCTTTAACCGACTCAATCAACTCTTCAATCCTTTCCAGACACTTGCCGCAGCCCCCGCCGGCTTTCAAATAATTTGTCACCTCTTCGGTGGTGTCGATATCATGGGCCTTTACGGCTTCGATAATCTCAAGATCGGTTACATCAAAGCATTCACACACCATTTCACCGGGTTTTTCCAGGATCTGAACCCCCCGGTAATTGGCAATGGCTTTTTTCAGGGCAGCCTGGCCCATGACCGAACAGTGCATTTTTTCTTTTGGCAGACCCCCGAGAAAATCTGAAATATCGTCGTTGGTGATCTTTGCAGCCTCGTCAAGGGTCATTCCCCGTATAATCTCAGTCAGAGCCGAGGAAGAGGCCACGGCCGAGGCACAGCCGAAGGTCATGAACGAGGCATCCAGAATCCTTTCGTTCTTATTGACCTTTAGATACAATTTCAAAGCATCCCCGCAATTCAAAGACCCTGTCTCTCCAACGGCATTGGCGCCTTCCAGTTCTCCCACATTTCTCGGGTGCAAAAAATGATCTTTCACCTGATCCGTATAATCCCACATATGATGTCTCCTTTTTTCCTTTAATTGGAATGTATAATTCAAATATATAGATGTAAAATACTACAGGGTGGTAGATTGTCAACTCAGGAGAATTGCTTTTTTTACCGGGGCCCACCCCCTGCATTTTGGACCGTCAACCCAGGTCCACCGGCACTGAACTGTTGATTCTAATCTTCCGGGTGCTCAGCACCGTATCCCTGGTAATAATCTCCACCCCGTTTTCCACGGCTTTTCTCAGCTTCTCGCCGTAGACCGGGTCAATCTGATCTGCCGGCGCAAACACCCGGGCATCCATGCGCTGGATCAGATAGAAAATAACCCCCCGGTGCCCCTTTGCCACAAGGGTTTCAAGTTCTTCCAGGTGCTTTTGCCCCCGGACGGTCACGGCATCCGGGAACATGGCCCGTCCGTTTTCCACCAGGGTGCAGTTTTTGATCTCCACATAGCAATTTGCCCCTGTCTTGTTTTCCAGGACCAGGTCCAGCCGTGTGTGTGAGCTGGTTTTCACCTCGGCCCTCACCCTGTCGTAGCCGGACAGCTCGTGTATCAAATTGTTTTCCACGGCAAGTTTCACCAGCCGGTTGGGCACCAGGGTGTTGATACCGATCAAAGTTTCCGGCACCTTAACCAGTTCCCAGGTATGGGCGTACTTTCGTTTGGGATTATCGCTGGTAGAAAGCCAGACCAATGATCCCGGGATTGCACACCCCCGCATGGAGCCTGAGTTGGGGCAGTGGACCGTAAGGGTCCTGCCCGATTCAAGTTTTACATCGGCCAGAAACCGTTTATACCGCTTGATCAATGTCCCTTTGATCATAGGGGGCAACGGGTATTCGCCCTGGTTTATTTTATTGGCATAGTTTCTTTTTGGATCATTCTTCTGGTTATTATTCTGGTCATCATCCCGTTTATTTTCATGGTCATCATCCTTTTTCATTTAAACTCCCGTCATCCTGTTGCAATATTCCCCAGCATGCTGTTTTGAATTTTTCCCAACACATCGTTTCAAATCTTCAATGGACATCTGTTTTCTGATACCGAACCGGGTGAGGCAAAAGTCATACTTCACCGGATCATGCCGTGAAATCTGTCTGAATCCCCGGGTAATTTCCAGGGCGGTTCGCATATCCGCCTGTCGTCGCCGGCTGAACCCCAGCAGATGGCCGATTCTATGCATATGGGTGTCCAAAGGGATGATCAGGCCGCCAGGGTCTATTCTGTCCCATCCTCCCGGATCAACCCGGTCTTTTCTCACCATCCACCGCAGGAACAACAGGCTTCTCTTGCAGGCTGACTTTTTTTTGGGATCTGCCAGCAGATGGCCAACTTCCCCTTGTTTACCGATCTGTTCCGTTAAAAAGGCCAGACCCGGCAACAGGGTCTCATCACCGGTTGAACTCCCTGAATAAAAACAATTTTCAAGGGATGAGAATTCATCCACCGCTCGTTTGATGCCCCACAAAAAATCCACCAGGTGGGCCTGGGAGGCAAACCTATATCTAAACCCCTTAAAGTCATCTGCCATATCGGGTTTGGTCTGGGCCTCGATATAGGCCCGGGGGGTTCCGGAAAATTTACCCAGAATATGGGCCACGGTTTTCATGATCTGTTCCACCCGGCCATAGGCAAAACAGGCCGCTATCAGGGCGGCTATCTCCCGGTCTCGTTTGTCCGGATAATCGTAAAGAAATAGCAGCGGATCAGGGTCCACATATTCTCTCCTGTTGTATCGGGCATAGATTGCCTCCAGCCTGTCTTTTAAGCCATTTCCCACTCTGCCTGCCCCCAGGGACCCCAGACTTTATAATTTAAATGAAATCTACAGTCCTTATGATGCATGTCATTTTCTTATCTTTACCCTGTAAAGAAGCAAATTCAGGACCAGAGAATTTATCTTGACTAAGGTATTTTTTAAAGCTTAATATGACTTTTTTGTTTTAATCCATACCACTTAAGGAGCCATTATGCTGCAGGAAAAAAAAATAGGGTTTATTGGAAGCGGTAACATGGGAGAGGCCTTGATCTCCGGCCTGGTGCTTTCCAAGGCAGCAAAACCTGAAAACATTATCTGCTCGGATATTTCAGAAGATCTTTTAGAAGAAATTCACAAAAAATACGGAGTATCGACCACCACGGACAATATTGAGGTGGCTGAAAAATCGGAAATCGTCATTTTTGCCACAAAGCCCCAGATCCTGGGAAAGGTCTTAAAAGAGACGGCCAGCGTCCTTGACCAGTCCAAACTGATCATCTCCATTGCCGCCGGAGTCCCCCTGGCCGCCATTGCCGCCGGGCTTCACAAGGAGCTTCGACTCATCCGGGTCATGCCCAATATCTGTGCCTTTGTCAAGGAGAGCGCCACTGCCATTGCCGCCGGTGAGTTTGCTTCAAAGGGGGATGTGGCACTGGCCAGGGCGATCTTTGATTCTGTGGGAAAAACCGTCTTTATCCAGGAAAATGTCCTCATGGATGCCTTTACCGGATTAAGCGGCAGCGGCCCTGCCTATATCTTCATCATCGTTGATGCCCTGGCCGATGCCGGGGTCAAAATGGGGTTGTCCAGAAAAGACTCCCTGTTTTTATCCACCCAGACGGTCCTTGGAGCGGCAAAGCTGCTGCTCGACTCAAAAGAGCACCCGGGACAACTCAAGGACAGGGTGGCATCCCCGGGCGGAACCGCCATTGCCGGTATCCATACCCTGGAGCAGGGAGGACTGAGAACTACGCTTATCAACGCGGTGGAAGCCGCAGCCAACCGGTCCAAAGAACTGGGTGATCTCATGGTGAAAGATTTTATGGCGAACAATAATACAGGCAAATAAAAAAATTCGGGGCGGAAAAAATTAATTTTCCGCCCCGAATATGGGCAATGTCAAGTTCAAGTCAGGTGGTCTGATTCAGATTCAAGTATTCTGGTTCAACTTTTCAGGTTCATATTTCTGCAGGTGTAAGTTTCCAGATTCAAGTTCAGGGTTACGCTTCAAGTTCTTTTTTAAGCCAGTCTCTTACATTACCCTCAACTGCATATACTCCCTTGTATTGACCGATTCCTTTTAAAAATTCCGCTTCAAGGTTCTCAGGGAGCCTGAAATCCCCAAGTTCCTCGGAATCAAAACCCTTTCTCCTGACCAGGGTCAGGATGGGGGGCCTTTTCCAGGTATTGATGACAAAGTACACGGTTTCGTTGTCATTGTCCCTTGAATTATAATATGACTGGGATCTTAAGGGCCCCCACTCCAGGTGAAGGGCAATGGCCTCTTCCGGTGTCATGTCCCAGTCCACGGAATTGATCAGGTTAAAATTCTTTTTTATATCGTTCAGACTCATCTTCACCTCCCGTTATTATGGATTGAACCCAAATTTTTTGAACAATTCGTTCAGATCATCGCATTCAATATTCTAAGCCTTCAGTAACTGTCGATCAAAATATAGTAGTTAGAAGTATAGCAATTAGCGTGCCTATACACTTAGATCTACTCAAGACGCTCTTAAATAAAAGGGAATGGTATCTTTTGGAAGAAAAGATTCTGGAGGGTGCAAACAAAACCATTTATAACGAGACAGGACAATCGAGACATTTGTGTCTCGATTGTCCTGTGGTACCCATTTTACCAGTTTTGATACAAGAGTTCAAAATACCCTGTGGGCTTCACACAGGCCGGGCATTTTTCAGGTGCAGCCCTGCCCGGATGGATGTACCCACAGCTCAGGCAGCGCCAGACTTTTTCCTCGTCTTTTTGAAAAACTTTGTCTGTTGCAATATTCTCGGCCAGTTCAAGATACATTTTTTCATGGTGCTTTTCCGCCACGATAATCTTGAGAAATGTATCTTCTGCCCGGGCAAAGCCCTCTTCTTTTGCAATTTCAGCAAATTTGGCATACATGTCGTCACTGACATATTTTTCCAGGGCTGCTGCTGACAGAAGATTGGCCCGGGTATCTTTGATCACGCCGGTGGGAAAGGCCCAGTTGATTTCAAGGGCTCCCCCGTTAAAAAATTTAAAAAACCGCAGGGCATGCTCAAATTCCTGGCCTGCCGTCTCATCAAATATCTTTGCAATCTGTATGAATCCCTCGTCCCGGGCTTTATTTGCAAAGAAATCATACCGGGTTCTGGCCTGGGTCTCTGCCGCAAAAGAGGTGTGAAGATTCACGGCTGTCCGACTTTCCCTGAATTTTACCATACCCACCTTCTCTTTTTATTCTTCAATAGTGATGGCGTCGGCGCCGCATTCTTCGGCAGCCCTGCGCACGATGTCTTTTAAATGTTCCGGGATCTCGTCCATTTTAACGATGGATTTTAACTGATCTTCATCATATTCAAAAACTTCAGGACAAAGTTCATTACAATTTCTGTCACCCATGCACATTTTGCTGATCGTTACTTTCATTTTAATTCATCCTCCATCATTTAAGGTGTTTGTTTGACTTGCTTGCTTGGTTCTCATCTATTTCCGCATCCAGGCGTGGTATTTTTTCATCCATGCCAGTATTCGTTTCGGGGCATGGTTCTTTTTCCACAAGCCGGCTGCATATTTGTTGGCCTCGGCCATTGTCGGGTAAATATGAATGGTACCCAGGATCTTATTCAACCCTATTCCATGCTTCATTGCAAGTACAAACTCGGCAATCACATCTGCCGCATGATGCCCCACAATGGTTACACCCAGTATTTTATCCTTTCCCGGCACGGTCAAAACCTTTACAAATCCATGGTCTTCACCGTCTGCAATGGCCCGGTCAAGATCTTCAATCCCGTACTTCACCACTTCATATTCCAGGCCGGAAGCCCGGGCATCCGTCTCATTGAAACCCACCCTGGCCACTTCAGGATCAGTATAGGTTGCCCAGGGAATCACCCGGTAATCCACCCTGAATTTTTTAAATCCGCCGAACAGGGCATTGACCGCCGCATACCAGGATTCATGGGCTGCGGTGTGGGTGAACAGGTACCGGCCGTGGACATCGCCGCTGCAATAGATAGTGGGAAAATTGGTCTGTAAAAATCCATTGGTTTCAATATGTCCGTTTGGGGCAAGTTCCACACCCAGTTCTTCCAGGCCGAAACCCTGGACATTGGGGACCCGCCCCAGGGCAATCAAAATCCGGTCAAACTCAATGTTGATCTCCTGCCCTTCGTGATCACAGATCAATTGTTTTTCCCGGCCGTCAACTTTAACGGATTTGGCTGAATGGTTGACCCGGACATCAATGCCCTCGGACCTGAACCTGTCTGCAATAAGCCCGGATGCATCTGGATCTTCCCTTTTCATGATCACAGGTCCCCGCTGGATAAGGGTCACCCTTGATCCCAGCCGGGCAAAGGCCTGGGCCAGTTCACACCCGATGGGACCCGCCCCCAGGATCACCAGGCGTTTGGGAAGGGTTCGGATATCCCAGACCGTGTCCGAGGTCAGAAAATCCGTCTGGTCCAGTCCGGGCAGGTCCGGCACCATTGGTTTTGCCCCGGTGGCCACAATGATGTTCCGGGTGGTTAAGATTTTATCGTTCACCCGGACCTCAAAGGGCGATACAATATGAGCCCTGCCCCTTATACAGGTGACTCCCAGATCTGTATAGCGCTCTATTGAGTCGTGGGGTTCCACCTTTTTGATGATGGATTGAACCCGCTCCATAACCCGTGAAAAGTCAAATTGGAGCTCGCCCTGGTGAAAGCCAAATGCATCGGCCCGTTTGACACGGGACAGCAGCTTAGTCCCGGCAATCAGGGACTTGCTGGGAACGCATCCGGTGTTGAGGCAGTCCCCCCCCATTTTATCGGCTTCGACCAGGGCCACCTTGGCGTTGACGGCCGCAGCAATATAGGATGCCACCAGCCCGGCTGATCCGCCGCCGATGACCACCAGGTTATAGTCAAACCCGGTAGGCCTGGAAAATTTCGACAAAACCTTTTTCTTCCGGACAAAGGAGATGATCCGCTTGGCCACAATCGGGAAAAATCCCAGCAATGCAAACGAGAGAATAAGGTTCATTGAAATAACATCGCCGGGTGATTCAATCTTTGCCAACTGGGTTCCGGCATTGACAAACACAAGGGTGGCCGGAAACATTCCTGCCTGGGAAACCAGGTAAAAAACAAGGGTTCGGATGGGGGTCAGTCCCATGACCAGGTTGATGGCAAAAAAGGGAAACACCGGGACCAGTCTCAGGGTGAACAGATAAAAGCCCCCCTCTCGTTCAATCCCCCGGTTGACGGCCAAAAGCTTTGAGGCAAATTTATGCTGGACCCAGGTCCTGAACAGGTACCGGGAAAATAAAAACGCAAAAGTTGCCCCGATGCTACTGGCAAAGGAAACCAGGAGGGTCCCGTAGAAGAGCCCGAAAACAGCGCCCCCGGCCAGGGTCATCACGGCGGCCCCGGGAAGGGAAAGGGCCGCCATGACAATATAGGCAGCCAGATAAATCATCATGGTGGTTAACCGGTGCCGGCCGTAATAGTCTTTAAAGCCGTCCACTTGGGCGTTCAGACCGGCCAGGGAAAAATACGCATCCAGATCAAATAAAAAAAACAGGCAAATTAAAACCACGACGACCAGCAAGAGTCCAAGTTTAACTCCTGTTTTTTTTTTCATCTGCCCGCTTCCTTTTTGACCTGTTTCCTTTGTAACCGGTTCCCTGGGCTTACAGGGTCTTAGACTTCTCGTTCAATGGCCTGAAACTTCTTCATGAATTTACGGTCAATATAATCTTTTACCCAAAAGGCAACCCGCCCGCCAAACACCAGCCCTTTTTTCTTTAACACGCCCATACCTCCCCCGATATTGAAAATCAACAAATATTCGGGTCCCGGGTCAAAGGGTTCAAGGACACCGCCTTCAAGGGCAGCCATAAGGTTGTGCAGCAGGATGGGATTTTGCCGGACCGCATACACGCCCACCTTGTCCAGGGACTGGGGTTCAAAGGAGATGCAGTCCCCTCCGCCGAATATCTCGGGATATTTTGTTGACTGCAGGTATTGATTTACGAGAAGTCCCTTGTCCGGACCAAGGGGCAGGCCTGATGCCTCAAATATGGTGGAGGGCTTCACCCCCAGGGCCATGAAAATGAAATCCGTGTGAACGATGTCGCCGGATTCAAACACGACCTGATTGGGATTCACCGACTTGACATACCCGGTTTCATGGATTTCTATCCCCCTTTTTTTCAGGGAAGAGATGACCCGGGACCGCACTTCGGCCGGGAAACGGGACATGAACTTTTTCCCGGCAAATACATGAATTTCGGGCATATGAAGGTTTACCCGCCGGGCCAGTTGCCACAGGTTGCCGGCAACTTCCGCAGAGGACGGGCCCCCGCCGACAATACTGATATGGATCTTTCGTTCGGCAAACAAAACCTTAAGTTTGTCCGCCGCTTCCATGAGCTTTTCAATGGGTTTCACGCTGTAGATTGCATCGCTTTTTTCCTCTACCCCGGGCACGGGAACATAGGAACCGGCATTAAATGAGAGCACGTCATAGGGAAAGGTGTGGCCGCTAAGGGTATGAACCTCCCGGGCCTCCGGGTCAATTTTGACGACCCGGTCCTTTACAAAAACACCCCCCTGCTGTTGAACCACATCTCTTGTGGCAAACCGGATATCCGAAGGCGTGTATGTCCCGCCCAGCATTCCCGGACCCATTCCGGAATAGTAATGAAAAAACGAAGGCCCGATCACGGTTACCTTGACCCCTTTTTCAACAAATTTGCCCAGGTTTTCCAGGGTCATCATGTGGGCATGGCCACCTCCCACCAGCACCAGATTCTTTCTCATCTTACCCTCTCCCTTTAAAGATCGCCTCTTTTTAAAGATCGTCCATGAGCTTGCCCAGGCTCGCCAGATGCGCTTTTTCTTCATCGGCAATTTTATTGATAATCTTTTGTGATTCCGGGTTCTCAATTTTTAAACCCACCCGCTGGTACAGGTCAAGGGCCTGGGCCTCTATGGACATGGCAAGGGAGATCACATCGATCTCAGAACTCAGATCCGGCTTGAAAAGATCAAGGTACTCTTGGGTGGACAGGCCGCCTTCCAGGGCCTTGACTTCAACTTTCTTTTCAAACGCCTCTCTGTCACCCGGGTCTGTATCGCTGAGACTCCTGTATGCCTCATAGATGGACATCTGGTGTTTGATTTCAATTTCAGACAATTGAGCAAAAAGCGCCTTGACTCGTTCGTTCCCGGCCCTGGCCGCCATGGAAGTATAAAATTCACACAGCCCCAGCTCAAGGGAATAGGCAACCTCCAATACGTCCAGGGGCGCTTCCTTTCCACTGAAAATATCCATGCCGAGATCCTGGGGGCCCACGGCTGTTTTTGACTGCCAGGCCTTGATCCCGCCGGAAACATTAAATACCCGTTCAAACCCTTTTCCTGCCAGCATCTGCGCAGCAACACGGCTGCGGCCACCAACCGCTCAATAGACCAGGATGGGTTTTTTGACGGAAAGTTCCCCCAACCGGTCCGGAAGCTGGGGCAGGGGGATCAGAACCGCCCCGGGGATGTGGCCCTCCCGGTATTCCGAAGGCTGCCTGACATCCAGAATGGTGATCTCTTCTCCGGAATGTTGCGTAATATAGTCTTGTGTTTCTTCAAAATCCAGTGACTTGGCCGGTGTAAAAAACTGCCTCCATTTCATACCCCTTCCTCCTTTCAGGCCCTGTGCTTTCGTCTATGGTGTTCTTTCATTTACCCAATCGTCGCCCGCACTTTTCCGGTCTAATTAATTTGACCCCCTATCCAAGGCATTTAAATGCCTTTTTACCGGCCCCGCAGATGGGGCATTTCCAGTCTTCAGGCAGGTCTTCAAATTTTATTCCCTTGGAGATTTTTCCCTTTCTGTCTCCCTTGTCCGGGTTATAGATATACCCGCAATTGGATGTCTGACATTGATACATATCCTGAGGTTCCGCCATCTCACACTCCTTTTGATTTTACCATCAATAAATTATTTTAAAATTGCTTACGGGACTGCTGATTTAAGCTTTGCCGTCATCCTCTTCTTCCACATCCGCTTCCATCACCATCATGCACTCATGGCATTCCAGCTCAATGTTGGGGAGATCCCCATACCGTTTCTTCATTTCCGCTTCAGACAGGCTGGACACTCCTGAACACCCGCACTGGGGGCAGGTTGTTTTGATTCTGTATTTTTTTGTCATCACATGCTCCTGAAATTTTGTTTATTTTTGTTTATTCTTTTTCACCCTTGATCCGGGGGTCGTTGGGGGTTCCTGCACAGTCCGGCGTATAACAGGAATTATCGACAAAGGCACAATCACTCTTGCAGGACGGACACTTTTCAGGCGGTGTTTCGGCTTCAAGGGTATATCCACATTTACTGCACATCCAGCTAATCATAATCTTTCTCCTTGTTATTTGTTTTAAATTGTTAAATTCTCGGTTTCTTTTTGTTTTGCATGGACCATTCCGGAATACATATCCATGCCGATCTTGTTTCTGTCAAAGCAATTATCAAAACACATATTAAAATAACTATCAAAAAACGTGCCATACAAGAAATGCATCATTCAAAACCTGAAAAACTAAATTAGAGGGGCCGGGTTTTTTCCCTGAGCCAGGCCGCCACCTCCTGGCCCACCAGAGGAGACAATCGTTCATATACCCCGGCATGGTAGGCGTTGATCCATTCCTGCTCCTCCCGGGACAAAAGACTTTTATCCATCAAATTTCCTTCAAAATGACACCAGGTCAGGGTGTCAAATTTCATGAACATCCCAAACTCATTTTCAAAGGCCTCATCCACCAGCATCATGTTTTCCAGCCGTATACCGTAGGCCCCCTCCCTGTAAACACCCGGCTCATTGGTCAGCACCATTCCCGGTTCAAGCTTGACATCCAGGGGAAGGGGACTGATCCGGGCAGGTCCTTCATGGACGCACAAAAAGAATCCCACCCCATGGCCTGTGCCGTGGCCGAAATCCATCCCCGCATTCCACAGATACTGCCGGGCCAGGGTATCGATCTGATACCCTCTGGCCCCTTTGGGAAACCGGGTGGTTGCCACGGCGATATGCCCCTTGAGCACCAGGGTATAATCCTGTATCTCCTGATCTGAGGGTCTGCCCTGGAAAATCGTCCGGGTGATATCCGTGGTTCCGGTAAAATAATTTCCCCCGGAGTCTGTGAGAAACATAGTGTCCCGGTCAATGACCACATCCGTCTCGTGTGTGGCACAATAGTGACACATGGCTGAATGTTCGCCAGAGGCCATGATGGGATCAAAGCTGTTGTCCACAAACAAATCCTGTTGTTTCCTGAATTCGAACAGCTTGAGTGCCGCCGACATTTCCGTTAACCTGTCTTCCCCGGTTTGATGCTCAAGCCAGAAAAGGAAATTCACGACTGCCACCCCGTCCTTGACCAGGGTCTGCCTGAGATGGGCAATTTCCACATCATTTTTTACGGCTTTCAGCCCAATGGCCGGACAGGGGGCTTCGACAATTTTGCAGGTTTTATTGATGGAGTGATACAACGCGCAATTGGTATTTTCAGGATCAACCAGAATTGACTTGCCCTGGATTTTGGCCAGGGCCCCAAAGATGTCTGCATACTCAAACAGATCAATATTGTCCCGGCCCAGTTCCATGGCAAGCTCATCATCCACCTTGCTCCTGTTGATGAACAGGGACAGTCTTTCGGGGCCGACCAGAGCAAAGGAGATATTAACGGGATTGGTATGGATATCCTGTCCCCGGAGATTCAGGGTCCAGGCGATATCGTCAAGACCTGCCATGAGATGAAAATCTGCACCCAGAACTTTCATCTGTTCCCGGATTCTTTTGATTTTATCACCCCGGGTTTGACCGGCATAGGTTTCAGGCAGAATAAAAGCTTTTGACCCGGGAAGAGCGGGCCGAAGGGTCCAGAGATCCTGGATCAGGTCAACCCCGGTATCCAGCAACACGCCTTTGGCCTCAACCTGTTTTTGAATCTTTCTAAACCCGGCCATACTGAACAGATTCCCGTCCAGGCCGATAATATCCCCGGATTTGAGGGTGTCCCCAAGCCATTCCTGGAAGGTGGGGACATTGGGTTCTCCCATTTTATACAGAACCACACAGGAGCCGCTTAGTTGCTGTTCCGCCTGGATATAGTACCTGAAATCCGTCCATAAAATGCTGTGGTCAAGGGTGATGACAATGGTTCCGGCAGAACCTGAAAATTTGGTGAGCCATTTGCCGACCTGCCAGTGTTCGGCAACATATTCACTCTGGTGGGGATCATTTCTCGGGATGACAACGGCACCAAGCCCTTTTTTTTCCATCAATTGCCTGATCCGGTCTATTTTTTCGTTCGTGTTCATGGGGGAACCTCTATATGCCGGATTATTCCATAACTATAGTTGCCGGTATCCTAAGAAGTCATCACCTGGCGAGTTATGGCATGTCCATGTTTCTATATTCCCGTTTTTATATCCCCAGGTATGCTTTTTTTACATCTTCATTGACCAGAAGATTGGTGCCGGTATCCGACAGGGTGATAACCCCATTTTCCATGACATATCCCCTGTGGGACGCTTTAAGGGCCAGGTTGGCATTTTGTTCCACAAGAAAGATGGTAGTTTTCTGCTCCTCATTGATCCGCTTGATGATATCAAAAATCTGCTTGATAATGATGGGTGCCAGCCCCAGAGAGGGTTCATCCAGGAGCAGCAGTTTCGGACGGGCCATCAATGCCCGGGAAATGGCCAGCATCTGCTGTTCACCACCGCTCAGCGTTCCCCCTGCCTGATTTCGCCTGTCGGCCAGGACCGGAAAAAGACCATATACATATTCCATGTCTTGTTTTATCCCGTCCTTGTCTTTCCTTAAAAAAGCGCCCATGTCAAGATTTTCCGCCACGGTCAGAAAGGGAAAGATCCGCCGGCCCTCGGGCACCTGTACCATTCCTTTCTCAACGACTCGATTGGCAGGAACACGGGTGATATCTTCCCCGAGAAATGTCACACTCCCCTGCCGGGCGGGAACAATCCCGGAGATTGTCATCAGGGTGGTGGATTTACCCGCACCGTTTGCCCCGATAAGGGAGATGATTTCCCCCTGATTGATGTCGAGGTTAACCCCCTTCAGGGCATGGATATTTCCATAAAACGTATTGATATCTTTCAACTTAAGCATCAGCATCTTCCCCAAGATAGGCCTTGATTACAATAGGATTGGATTTTATTTGTTCAGGTGTTCCTTCTGCAATTTTTTTACCATAATCCATTACAAAGATTTTGTCCGAAAGACTCATGACCAGTTTCATATCATGTTCAATCAAAAGGATGGATATGTTTTCATTGTCCCTGATCCAGACAATCAGATCATCCAATTCCTTGGTTTCATGGGGATTCATCCCGGCGGCCGGTTCATCCAGGAGCAGCAAAAATGGGTCTGTTGCCATGGCCCGGGCAATTTCAAGCCGGCGTTGGGCACCATAGGGAAGGTTCATGGCAAGCTCATTGACATATTTGCTCAGGCCGATTTTTTCCAGGACCTCATAGCTGTCTTTGATGAGTTGTTTCTCCTCCTCAACCGTGGACCTGGGCCGGAAAATAGCACTTGCAATCCCTGATTTGAGCCGACAATGACGTCCGATCATGACATTTTCCAATACGGACATGCTACCGAACAGCCGGATATTCTGAAAAGTCCGGGCCATACCCCGTTCCGTCACCTCATTGGGTTTGAGACCGTTGATCCGCTGAGAGGATTGTCCCGGCGGGGCGATGAGCACATTCCCTGCAGTGGGGGGATAGATACCGGTGATGCAATTGAAAAAGGTGGTTTTACCGGCACCATTGGGACCGATCAGGGCCACAATTTCACCTTCATTGACCTCCAGATCCAGGTTATCCAGTGCCTTAAGCCCACCAAACCGCATGGTAATCTTTTCTACATTCAGTATTGATTTCATAAACTTAAATTTCTGAACTTTTAAATTGATAGGTTTTGCGAACATTGGCGATCAGACCGCCAGGCCTGAACACCATCATAATAACTAAAACCGCACCAAAGACCAGCATTCTATATTCTGAAAAAGCCCTTAAATATTCAGGCACCAGAATCAGAAACAGGGCCCCCACAATCACCCCTGCAATGGAGCCCATCCCGCCGATAACGACAATACACAAGATCATGACTGATTCCCAGATGGTAAAACTGGCCGGATTGATAAAGGTGGTCTTGGCCGCAAAGACAACACCGGCCATCCCCGCCCAGGTGGCGCCCAGGGAAAAGGCGGTAAGTTTGGTCTTGGTCTTGTCAATCCCCATTGCCTGGCAGGCAATTTCATCTTCTCTCAGGGCAATCCATGCCCGGCCGATTCGTGAATTTTCAAGCCGGTGCACCATGAAAATGGTAAAAATTACCAGAAGAATCATCATAAAATAGATAAAAACAGTTGCCTGGGAAAGGCTGAACTCAATCCCGGGTATGGCAGGTCTTGGGATATTGGCAATGCCGCTGGGTCCCTGGGAAAATGCATTCCAGTTTTCCAGCACAAGTCTGATAATCTCTCCAAACCCCAGGGTAACAATGGCAAGGTAATCCCCCTTTAGCCGAAGAACCGGATACCCCAGAATCATGCCGCAAATGGCGCCCAGGGCCGCCCCTATGGGGAGGGCAACCCAGAAATTTACCCCGAAATGCATATTCAGCAATGCATAGGAATAGGCCCCCACTGCATAGAAAGCCACATACCCCAGATCCAGCAGGCCCGCAAGCCCCACCACAATATTGAGCCCAAGCCCCAGCATGATATAGATCAAGGCGGATATCATGATATTGGTCTGGTACATGGAAAAGATGTAGGGAAAGGCACAGACAAAAATGACAAGACCGATAATGGAGGGCAATCTGACACTCGGGTTTTCCATCATTCTCTGGAGAATCGGCATCTCTCCTGTCACGGCTTTGTTTTTATTTGCTTCCTGCTTTCTAAGCAATTCATCCCAGATAATCGAAAGGAAAAAACCGCCGACACCGGCATACAGCATATTGATCCAGCGCCATTCAATGATGTTTTCAACGGTATTTACCCGGATCACCATGATGGGAAAGGTTAAAAATATAAACCAGATTCCCGCCAACACCCCTTTTTTAATTTTTTCAAAACTCATCATAATAGTTGCTTTGCTTTGTCTATGTTTGATTTGTCTAGGATTGACACATGATCAACACATGGTAAACAGATCATACTTTTTTTGTTTCCTTGCGCCCAAGAATGCCGGATGGCCTGAATATCAAAATAAACACCAGAAAGAGAAAGGCAAAAACATCTTCGTAATCACTTGAAATATAACCGGTGAAAAAGCTTTCCGTCCACCCCAGCACAAGGCTGCCGAGCACCGCGCCCGGAATGCTGCCGATTCCGCCCAAAACTGCGGCCACAAAGGCTTTAATCCCGGCGATAAACCCGATATAAAAATTGATTTGACCGATATGAGAGGCAATCAAAACCCCTCCGATGGCAGCGGTTGCAGACCCGACGATAAAAGTTATGGATATAATTTTATTCACATCAATTCCCACAAGAGCGGACATGATCTTGTCCTGGGAGGTGGCCCGCATTGCCTTTCCGATTCGGGTAAACTTTATGAGAATGGTTAGAAACACCATCACACAAAATGTAGTACCCAGGATAACCAGCTCCGGAGAGGATATGATATGGGCATAGGGTTCCCAGAAGTCAAAATCCGGAATCAGACTGGGGAACGGAAGAAAATCAGAAGTCTGGGCAAGCAGAACATAATTTTGAAGAAAAAGCGACATCCCGATGGCGGAGATCAATGCAGACAAGCGGGGGGCATGTCGCAGGGGCTTGTAGGCAATTTTTTCAACGGTAAACCCATAGGCACAGGAATAAACCACTGCCAGAACAGAGGCCAGAATCAAAATCGTAAGATGATTAAACCCCAGCATGGCCAAAACCGATGCCACAATCAGCGCAGTAAATGCACCTATCATATATATTTCGCCATGGGCAAAATTGATCAATTCGATAATACCATACACCATGGTATACCCAAGGGCGATCAGGGCATAAATACTCCCCCTGGTTAACCCCCCAAGAAACAATTCAAGGAAATAATCCATGCTTTTTTACCACGCCTCTAAATTGAAACAGACCGCCGGGTTTGACTTTTTACATGATTGAAATTTTATACCCGGCAAAGTTCAAAATTTAATTAACCCTGATTTACATCATCATAGAATAAAGGCCGGGGCTGTAGTCGTCCCCGGCCGATATAGTTGCCGACTTGTTTACTTTAATTCTACATAAACGCCGTCTTTGACCTGGTATACTGAGAACCCGGCTCCGATGGCATCCCCTCTTTTATCAAAGGAAATACTTCCAATGGGGGTTTCAACATACTCGGACTGAAGGACTTTTGTGAGTGCGTCGTAATCTGTAGAACCTGCTTTTTCAATGGCATTGACAAATGCCAGCATTGCAGAATAGGCATTGATATAAAATGCCCCCGGATCTGTTTTATAGGCTTCCGTGTGGTCTTTAACCGCTTTAATATTCAATGGATTGGCAGATGTATCCTTGGGGCCGGATGCGTATACGCCTTCTGCATATTTTCCGGCAACCTTGATAAAGGTATCATCTTTTACACCGTCATCTGAGATAAACGGCATTGTCAATCTTTTTTTACGCATCTGGCTGACAATTTTAGAGGCTTCAGGGTGGTATCCGCCAAAGATAACCGCATCAACCTTTGCTCTTTTGATCTTCTGAACAACAGCCGAATAATCAACCGCACCCGGTGTTACCCCTTCAAAAAGAGCCACTTCCGCCCGGCCGTCCTCTTCGACGAATTTTTTTGCAAACTCGGCAAACCCTTTTCCGTAATCGCCCTTATCATGGATAACGGCAACGGTTTTAACCTTAAGAACATTAATGGCAAAATCCACGTCCAGTTTTGCCTGGGCATCATCCGATGCGATTGTTCTGTAAAAATTGGGATAATCGCCGCTCTGGGTCAGGTCCGGGTTTGTCGCAGAAGGAGACATGACAATGATGTTGGAATCTTTATAAATTCCCATGGCAGCCTTGGTTGCACCGCTGCAGATATGGCCCAGAACAACCTGGGCACCTTCGGATACCAGTTTGGTTGCGGTATTGGTTGCAACTTCGGGCTTACAGACATCGTCTTCGATAAGCAGTTCAATCTGTTTACCCAGGATACCCCCCTTTGCATTGACTTCTTTGGCAACAAGCTCAGCTGCCTTTACCGTAGGAAGTCCGTATGAAGCCAGATCGCCACTGTGGGGACCGGCAACACCGATTTTAATCGTATCACTTGCAAATCCAGAACCCGCAAATAAAAAAATACCCATGATGGATGCCGCACAAATTTTACCAAATGAATTCATTCTCATTTTCCTCCCAAATTAATATTAATTTTAAAACCCATGTAAAGCTTTCTTTTCTTAGCATTTTCAAAAAAAAAAAGATAGCATACAAATTCAGAACAAAAAAAAATTTAACAAATCCGGCAACAACTTTTTACGACACCGGAAACGACTCAGGCAAAAATGGCCCTCATGGTCCCGGAAAAATCTAATTTCGCCTTTGCCGTATACGCATCCCAGTCCAGTCCGTTCTGATAAAATGCCGTGGCAGCCAGTTTCTTGGTAATGACGGCATCCCGGTAAGCGGTCAGCTCTTCGGAATTCATGATCTTTAAAATCGCCTCCCGTCCCAGCCGTTTGACCAATGTCGAGGGTGCATAGGCTTCTATTATGTTCCACACAAGATCCTCATCTGCCAGCACCTCCTGAAGGTGATCCGCCACAACGGCCTGGAAGGCAAAGATCTGCTCACTGGTTTTCTCGGACAGGACAAACAAGGGAACGGACGGGTCCTGTTCATGTATCCGGATCAGCATATCGGTTTCAGCCGATGCATAGGTGCCCACCAGGGTCATGATGTCCCGGATCAACGCCCACTGACCGGCCTTGTCTTCCAGCAGCAGTTTTTCATAGTCATCTCCCAGCAGAAATGCAGTGAGCACCTCGGCCACTGCCGAAGAAAATACCCCACCCTTGTTTGCGGACGAATCCTTGATCTGGCGAATGTCTGTGGATGCGGCAATGTATCGCCGGGAGGCATCATCAAAAAAGACATTGGCCCCTTCCACAATAAACCGGAGTTCCTGGAACAGGGAGGCAAATTGTCTGACATTGCCGTGATTAATGGTGTCCTTGAACCCCCCACAGGGGATAAAGGCCTGGATATCAGCCGCTTCAACATATTTTCGATTGGCCGGGTCCGTGAGGAAAGTCCTGTGGAACATGGCCCCGTCCTCCACCAGGCTGCCGTCGGGAAGGGTAACATCCTTGTCTTTGATCAACACCTGGAACCCGTTTTTGCCCAGTTTGTCGGCGGGATACCCCAGGGAATTCACCCGGGGAGAGGTGTGACGCATGAAGGCAATTTTCATCAACTCTTTTTTGTCCAGGCCGTCGGGATCAAAGAGGATGGAGCCCCCGTCAATGATCAGGCAGATCTTTCCTTTATAACACTGAATTTCATTGGAGCCAAGGTCTCCGTCAGGTCCACCCGTGATCATGAGGTTCAGGTCTTCTTCTTTGGCCCCATAGTGGGCGATAAGTGCCCTGAACGCCCCCATGACGCTGGTGGTGGTCATGCCGCTGATCCTGATCTTCCCGCCGATGTGATCCCAGATTTCCTCCATATCCGCGGTCTCGGCCATGGTTTCTCCGTTGATCCGGAGTTCGGTTTTTCCGTTTTTGCGGGCCACAAGACCGAACAGATCGTCATTTTCCAGTATCCCGTATGTATCGTGGGGAATGCCGAAGCTCTTGCCCGTGGTAATGGTCCGCCAGTATTTATAGCCCCGCTCTTTTGCCCGGAAGGCAATTGCATCCATAAGGGGGGCCGTACCCTCGTCCGGACCGAAAAATACCATTTCCGGGCGGCCGTGATAATCCACGATACTGGCGTCGGGCAGCATCAGGTCCATGATCCCTTCGGTGTAATCGTACAGGGCATCCATGCCGTAACCCGCGTAGATGGGATGGGGCACCACCACACCTTTTGAACCGCTTTCACAGATATCCTTGTGCTTGAGCCGCTGGGCTTTTGGCCCCAGGGCATAGTTGAGCAACACGGCATTGTCCAGTTCCATGGGATGGTTGGCCGGTGACACCCGAATCAGGCGAAGCCCTCCCCTGGCAATGTCTTCAGCACGCAGATGGGTGCCGCAGGCATAGTGACCGTTGACAAAGAAAATACCGAACACAAACTGCTTAAACACCAGGGGATCCAATATGGTATTGTCCATCCTGAAAGCAAAAGACCGTTTTTCAGGTTTATAAAAATTGGTTTTCAAGGTGGCGGAAATCAATTTAAACATGAACGAAAAAATATCCCGTCCCATGGAAAAATCCATGAACCGGACGGAAAGCATGCGGTCAAAGGCAGCCAGTTTTTTCTCCATCTCTTCCTGGTCCAGGTCACAGGGGGTTTCAGGGTTAAATTTTCGATCAAACAATTGATACAGAAAACGAATCAGGTCCGGATGGCTGCAGGCAGTTTCCATGATCACCCGGGACACATAAGTAAACTTGTTGGATTCATGAATCCTTTCGGAAAAGGCTTCCTTATGGTCCTGGCCGGCCAGGCTGTCCATGATCTCCCGGTCTGTTCTGTTGCCCCGTTCCTTAAAGATAAACATATGGGTAAAATCAACGGCATTGCCGGCAAAGAGCATCTCCTTAAAACTCAATTTTTTCTGAACATAGAGCTGGGTCACCCGGCTCACGGGAAAATTTAAAAATGCGCGCAGATCGTCTGCCAGAGCTTCTTCATCCTTTCTGGAAAGCTCCCCCTGAACGTAGAGGGAACAGATGGATGAGGCCACTCCTGATTCGGTCAGATACGGCTCCCAGTAAGCCCGACGAATCACCAGACCGTGATCGGCAAAAAGTCTTCTCAAAACCGGCAACTGGGGTTTTTCAAAATCAGAGTTGAACATGAACCGGATTTCCCCGATGTCCGAGAGGTTGAATATCTCAATCAGGGGGATCACCTTTGTGGATACCTGTTCAAGAAATTTTTCATACCGATTCCGGGTCAGTCGGGGTATGGAAGTATAATCCAGGTCCCGGGAGAACAGAAACCGGGAATCAATGAAATCCGTGGTCTTAAAGTCCTGAACAATTTCAGGCCTGAACACATAGGTGTAATATTCACTTTCAGGATTGTAGTAGTATTCCCGGCGATGACCCAGAAGTTGCGGGTCCAGGACCTTTTCCATGCTGTCCCGGGTTTCTCTGGTGGCGATCCTGACCCGCTGGGTCCGGCTGTCCTTGGCCAGGTCGAAATCAATATCCGCCACCCAGGAGCTTAATACCACTTTGTCGTTTCGGAATTTGATACTCTTGGCAATGGAGCCCAGGATATGTTTCAACGACTCCTTGGAAATGGTTTCAAAAAAATACCCGGGAAGCCCCAGATCATCCAGGAGTATCCCGGCGGCCAGATTGATGCAGTTGGCCGTGACCAGGCCTTCACAGGACAGGTCAATGACGGCTTCATATAAGATGCTGGGATTGAGTTTCACGCTCTGGGCCTTTTCAATGATATGAGCCCCGGCTGAAACGGAAAAGGTTTTTATTGACTGGGTTTCCATCAAATCTCCTCTTGTCATGAGTCTGTTTTTACAAAATATCCCGGCTCGTTGTCAGGATAAAATCCGTGCAATTCATACCGCTTATTTCAACGCATACCTTATCATACGTGTTTTGCCATGCTCATATACCCTTAACCGGCCCGGGTCAACAAAAATCGACCCAAAATGATAAAAATCCGGGGATCACTCAAAAAAATTGTTGACAAAAAAAAAGCGGGGACATAAATCCATATTTTATATATTGAATGATCAGTTAATAATTGATCTTTATTGAGCGGGTGATTGTGAGAAAAAATAAAAACGCGACCCTTAGAAAACCGGAAATCCTTGAAAGCTACTACCAGGTACTCATCCAGGAAGGCATTGAAGGAACCTCCATCAGTAAAATTGCACAACACCTGGACATCCACCCCAGCCTCATCATTCATTATTTCAAAAACAAAGAAAACTTGAAACTTGAATTGATCAACCTTTTGATCGAAAAATACAAATCCCCTGATATGATCAATCTTGACCACATCAAAAATAGCGAAGAACGGTTTCACACCTTGATGGATACCCTTTTTTCCTATGACTGGTCCAGAACCGTTGACCCGGGCATTCACTTTGCCTTCTACTATTTAAGTTTCCGGAACAAAGAGATCAAAAACAGCTTCAAACAAATGTTTGTCTGGCTCAGGGATTATATTCAGGACCAGCTCGCCTGGTTTAATGCCCAAGGGGTTATCCGGATTACCGATGAAAAAAAGGCTGCCGATCTCATTGTCACCCTGATGGAGGGGCTGGAATTTCACTCCCATTTTTTATCAGATGATCAGCCGTTTGAAGTTTTCTCTCAAATTTCAAAACACAATATTATCCACCTTTTAAAAACAAATAAGATATAGGACCCGATTTAAAACCGTTTACAGGAAATACAAAATGAGACAAGTAAAAATTGCAGCAACACAGATGACCTGCTGTGACGACATTAACACGAATATTGCCACGGCTGAACGACTGGTAAGAGAGGCCGCCTCCATGGGGGCGCAGATCATTCTGCTCCAGGAGCTTTTTGAAGATTTATATTTCTGCCAGGAGCAGACAATAGAACACCGGCAAAAAGCCACAAGCCTTGAAGACAACCGGGCGGTCAAGCATTTTTCAAAACTTGCCCGGGAACTGGGTGTGGTGCTTCCCATCAGCTTTTTTGAACGAAAGAATCAGGCCAGATACAATACGATAGCCGTCATTGATGCCGACGGTACCCTTCTTGGAAAATACCGGAAAACCCATATCCCGGACGGTCCGGGATATGAAGAAAAATTTTATTTCAATCCCGGGGATACGGGTTTTAAAGTCTGGAATACCCGGTATGCCAGAATCGGCGTGGGCATCTGCTGGGACCAGTGGTTCCCGGAATCGGCAAGATGCATGGCCCTGATGGGGGCTGAGATCCTTTTTTACCCCACGGCCATCGGCTCGGAACCACCCGATCCTTCAAACGACAGCAAAGACCACTGGCAGACCTGCATGCAGGGGCATTCAGCAGCCAACCTCATGCCGGTTGCGGCCTCAAACCGGATTGGAACAGAAACCTTTGAGCGGTCTGAGATCACCTTTTACGGCTCATCCTTTATTACGGACAACAAGGGCAGAATACTGGACCAGGCTGACCGGTCCACCCAGGGTGTGATTTTGGCCGAGGTGGATCTTGAGGTATATGAAATCGAAAGGGATGCCTGGGGCGTATTCAGGGACAGGCGGCCTGAAGCTTACACCCCCCTGATGACCCTTGACGGTGAAACACAGTTATAGGACGGCATCAAACAAAAAACACCAGTGGGTTTAACGTCTTTCCGGCCAGATATCTAAAGACATCCGGGTAAGCTTGTACTTCTGGATTTTACCAGACGCGGTCATGGGATAATCTGCCAGAAAATGGACATACCTGGGAATTTTGTACCGGCTGATGTTGCCCCGGCAAAAATCAATGACATCACTGGGTTCAATGTCTGATCCCTGCTTTAAGATGACAAAGGCCCCCACCTCTTCCCCGTATTTGGGGCTGGGAACCGCCGCCACCTGTACATCCTGAATTTCATCCATGCGATAGAGAAACTCTTCGATCTCCCTGGGATAGATATTTTCACCGCCGCGGATGATCATATCCTTGTGGCGGCCGGTGATGGAAAGGTTCCCGGCCGTGTCCATGATGCCCAGGTCACCGGAGTGGAGCCAACCCTCATCGTCAATGGCCTCCCGGGTGGCATCAAGGTTGTTGTAATACCCCTTCATGACATTGTAGCCCCGGCAGCAGACTTCTCCCTGGGTCCCGGGTTCAAGTTCCCGGCCGGTTTCCGGGTCCGTCACCTTGACCTCTACATTGGGAAGGGCCCGGCCAACGGTTTCCACCCGAAGACGGATATCGTCTCCGATGCGGGTATATGTCATGACCGGAGAGGCTTCGGTCAACCCGTAGCAGATGGTGATATCCTTCATGTTCATCCGGTTGATCACCTGTTCCATGACGTGCACCGGGCAGTTGGATCCGGCCATGATACCGGTACGCAGGGAGGAAAAATCAAACTTGGAAAACATGGGATGCTGGAGCAGGGCAAGAAACATGGTGGGCACCCCGTACAGGGCCGTACATTTTTCCTGTTCCACCGAGGCCATGACCAGCAGAGGATCAAATCCCTCCAGGACCACCATGCAGGTGCCGTGATTCACGGCGGCCAGGACGCCCAGGACACAGCCGAAACAGTGGAATAACGGTACGGGCAGGCAG
Source organism: uncultured Desulfobacula sp. (assembly GCA_963674905.2). Lineage (GTDB taxonomy): Bacteria > Desulfobacterota > Desulfobacteria > Desulfobacterales > Desulfobacteraceae > Desulfobacula. The sequence continues at coordinate 1,114,598 of CAXXXR010000002.1, forward strand.
AGCCGGTCCTCCTGTGTGAACTTCTGGTTGGCACCGATCCAATACCCGTTGTTGCCGATATTGTAGTGGGTGAGCATCACCCCCTTGGGAAATCCGGTGGTGCCGGAGGTGTACTGCATATTGACCACATCATGGCAGCTTAAGCTTTCCTGGCGGGCCTGGTAATCTGCATCAACTACCATTGATCCCAGGGCACGGATTTCCGGTATGGTATACATGCCCCTGTGTTTTTCCGGCCCCAGAAAACCCACCCGTTTTAAGTGAGGAAATTTCGGGCTGGACAACTGCCCCCGCTGGCAGGTTTTGAGTTCCGGCACCAATTCGTAAACCAGGTTCACATAATCGGTATCCTGGAACCCGTCAATGAGGAAAAGATTCTCCGTTTCCGACTGAATGAGCAGGTATTCCAGTTCTGCACGCTTGTAGTTGGTGTTTACCGTAAGGAGAACCGCTCCGATCCTGGCCGTGGCAAATTGAAGGATCACCCAGAAGGGGATGTTGGTGGCCCACACCGCAACTTTTTCCCCCTTTTGAATGCCCAGGGCCATGAGTCCTTTGGCTGTCTCATCCACCATTTGGGAAAGCTGTGAGTAGGTCAGCCTGAAATCCCGGTCAACATATACAAGGGCCGGGTTATCCGGAAATTTTGCCGTGGTGCGGTCCAGGATCTGTCCCAGGGTGAGTTCGCTTAATCTGTTTTCAGGTTCCATTTTTATCGCTCTTTTTTATTCAGGAATATAGATGACGGCATGAATTTCCGATTTTTCCCTGCCTGCACAGGACACATAGTGGGGAACGATTGAATTGTAGTACACGGAATCCCCGGCAGAAAGAACATGGGTTTCATTTCCGTAGATCACTTCTATACTCCCGCTGATCACGGCAATAAACTCTTCCCCCTCATGGGAGGACAGAATTTTTTCCCTGGCGGATTCGGGCAGGATCTCCACAAAAAACGGCTCCATGTGCCGGTCGGTTTTGCCCTTTCCCAGGCTGTAAAAATTCAGGGCTGCTGATTTGTTTGCCCCCCCGAGAACTGAAAACTCAGCCGCCCTTTCTGCCTTACGGACAATATAGGGATCACTGGATTCCTGGTCATCCAGAAAGGTTCCCAGCCTTGTACCCAGGGCCCTTGCAATTTTCATCAAGGGTCCCAGCGGGGGATAGACATCCCGTGCCAGCATGGTTTCAATAAAGTCCGGTGAGAGGCCCGTGGTTTCGGCAAGACCCTTTACATCCATCCCCTGTTTTTCCATATATGACTTGATCCGCAGGCTCACTTTACCAGTCTGCATAATTCCTCCATTTGCAAAAAAAAGGAAATTTTATAATATATGGGGCCGGATTTGTCAAAATAATCATTGGAAAAAAACAAAAAACCCTTTGACAAAAACGAGGCGCCTCATTTATACCTTAACTTTTTTGTAAAACAGGTACGGTTTATAGACCGGAAATGCCATACCATAAAAATATTTCAGGAGCAGGATCAGAAACATGCAGAATTTATACAGACAGGTGATGGACATCAATATGATGGATGATGACGGGCAAAAGGAAATCGCTGCCCGGACATTTTTTGAGCAACTCAATCAAATGGAGCTTCCCGAGCACTTCAACTGGGCTGAAGAGATTTTTGAAGGGCTCCATGTAAAGGAAAGAGGCGATCACAAGGCCCTTGTCTGGACGGACATTGCAAGTAAAGCTGTTCGAAAATACTCCTATGCGGAATTTGCCGTCCAGGGGAACAAATGCCTGAATGCCCTTTATAATGCCGGCATGGCCAGGGGGGACAATATGGTGATGATGGTTCCCATTGTGCCTGAAACCTGGTTTGCCGGTTTTGCCTGCATAAAGGGCGGATTTGTGGCCGTGCCCACCGCCACCACCATGACCATGAGAGAACTTCAATTCAGATTTGAATCCTATCCCCCGGATTCAATCCTGTGTGACGAGCAATTCACCGATGTCATGGAAGCGGCCATTCAGGCCACGGGCGTAAGGCCGAAAATAAAAATCGTTCTCGGTTCAAAACCGGGGTGGACGAGCTATTCAGAGCTTGAGAAAGAACCGGGACAGGCCGAGGCGGCACAGACCAAATCCACGGATCTTTTGTTCTGTTTTTTTACCTCGGGCACCACCGGGCTTCCCAAAAAAGTGGGACACACGGCAACCTCCTATCCCCTGGGGCACCTGTCCACCTCCATTCTCACCGGGATCAGACCCGATGATGTGCACCACAACCTGAGCGCACCGGGATGGGCAAAATGGTCCTGGAGCAGCTTTTTTGCCCCGTTTAACGTGGGGGCCACGGCCACGGGATTTGATTTTACCGTCCTGAACGGGGAAAAATATCTGGCCGCAGTTGAAGCCCATCGGGTCAGCGTTTTCTGTGCTCCGCCCACGGCCTGGAGAATGTTCATCAATATGGACATAAAAAAATTCAACCTGTCATGCCTGAGGCAGTCCATTGGTGCGGGCGAGCCCTTGAACCCGGAAGTCATCTCCCAGTGGAAACGACATACGGGAACGGAAATCCGGGATTTCTACGGTCAGACCGAATCCACGGCAATGATCGGCAATCCGCCCTGGATGGCCGGGAAGATGAAAAGCGGCTCCTTTGGATATCCCTCGTTTATGTATGACGTCACCCTGGTGGATGATGAGGGTCGGGAAATAACCGTGCCGGATGAACCCGGCAACATTGTTGTCCGACTTGACCGATGGCGGGCCCTGGGCCTTTTTACAGAATATATCGGAAACCCGGAAAAAATGGCGGAGGTGTTTATCGACAATTATTACTATACCGGGGACAGGGCCTCCATTGATGCCGATGGCTACTGGTGGTTTGTGGGCAGGGCGGACGATGTGATCAAGTCCTCTGATTTCCGCGTGGGCCCGTTTGAGGTTGAAAGCGCCCTGGTTGAACATCCATCCGTGGGCGAAGCCGCCGTCATCGGCGCCCCTGATCCCAAACGCCATCAACTGGTCAAGGCCTATATCATCCTGAATTCAGGATTTGCGCCGTCAAGGGAACTGGCCCTTGAGCTATTTCAGCACACCATTGATATTCTGGCCAAATTTAAAATCCCCAGAATCATTGAATTCGTAGACCAGGTCCCCAAAACCATCTCCGGGAAAATAAGGAGAGTTGAACTCAGAGAAAATGAAATCAAACGCCAGCAGACCCCCAATGGTCCGTGCCCCAACGAATTTTTCTACTGGGACTTCCCGGAATTAAAGTCAAAGAAAAAAGAGGTATAGGATTTCCAGATAAAATAGCTTGAGCAGAAATAATCCTGGATTCTCCTGATATCCTTCATAAGGCAGCAAGTGGAAATAAGTTGTATGAATTGCGCAAAATTTTTGTTTGTTTTCAAGGCGGGGTAAGGTGCGCATAACGAGCTATGTAAGCCTTGCCCCAACAAAGAAAACGAGCAAAAAGACAAGCAAGGTGTATATGTTATTTTCACTTGATGCCTAAGGTTAAACCTTGAATCCGCTGACAACAGTATTCAATTCACTGGCCATTTTGGACAAACTGTCGGAGTTGGCCTTGGCTTGGTTGCTGAGGTCGGCAATTTTATGTGCTGCCTGGCTGCCTGCAGTTGTGTTTTTCGCAATATCGGATGCGGTTGCACTACTCTGGCGAACTCTGTTGTCGACTTCCTGAATTCCATTTTCCATCTGAGAAACGTTGTCGGCGATTTCCATGGTGACGGCTGTCTGTTCTTCTACGGCGGAAGCAATGCCCGATATAATCTGGTTGACATCGTCGACGGTCCGGCTGATTTCAGAGATACTATTGACGGAATGACTGGTGGATTGCTGGATATGATCAATTTTTTCCTTTATTTCCAGAGTAGCATCTGCGGTCTGTTTTGCCAGTTCTTTTATTTCATTGGCCACAACTGAGAATCCCCGCCCGGCTTCACCCGCTCTGGCCGCCTCAATGGTGGCATTCAGTGCCAGAAGGTTTACCTGATCCGATATATCAGTAATTGTCTGGAGCACTTTACCGATTGATGAAGCCGCCTTTCCCAGGTCATTGATTTGTTGAGTTGCATCTGAAGCCCGGGATACGGCTTTTTCTGAAATCTGGTTCGCTTCTGTGGCGTTTTTTGAAATTTCATTAATCGTTGTGGTCATTTCCTTTACAGATGCAGCAGCCGTGGAAATGTTTTCCGACGACTCCCGGGTAATAGAAGCTACCTGTTCAAAGTTTCTGCTCATCTCGTCAGCCGCCTCCGATATCATTCCGGAACGCTCCAGGGTTGTTCCGGATTCATTTGCCAACTGGGTAGATATTTCTCTCAGTTCCAAAGATGAGGAGTTTACTGCGCCGGAATTTTTTCCAAGACCGCTGATGATGGTTTGAAGTTTTTCAATGAATACATTCACCCATCCGGCCAGCTCACCGATTTCGTCGTTAGAACTTATCTGGATGCGCTTGGTCAGGTCTCCATCGCCCTGGGCGATATCTCTGATGGCCATGACGGTTTGATTTACCGGTTTTTCAACTATCCCCCGACAAAGGGCATAAAGAGCGACGACAAACAGAACCAAAAAAATACACCCGGAAATGGCCAGGATACCCATAAAGTTTCTGGATGTGGCTGTTATTTCCTGTTCATCCTGTCCAAAAACCATATACCATTTATGCAGCAGTTTGTCTTCAGGCAGATTGATCTGCCTGCTGGTATATCTTCGCTTTTTCCCTGAATAGCTGCTTGAGAACTTGTTTTCGCCCTTGAGCACTCGTTCCAGAATTAATTTCAGATCAGGCGGAAGCTCCTTTTTTAGAATCAGGCTTTGATCTGGATGAGCGAGGATCATCCCCCGGTCATCAACGAAGAACAGATTTCCGGTTTTTCCGATTTTTACTTTGTTGACGAAAAGATCTGTAAAATAACTCATCTGAGGGGCCACAACTGCAACGCCCACCAGCTCGCCCGACTCATTTTTTACCGGAGCGGAAATCACAAAAATGGGATTCCCGCGAAGCAGACTGGGGTACACCTGGCTTATAAAATATTCCTTGCCTTGGTAAACGGCATCAATATAACTGACCTTGGGGCTGCACTTGCCGATGGTTTTTCCTCCAACCGTATCAGTAAAAAACTGTCCATCGCCAATCGTCCGGATTTCACCATCAACAGAGATTGAAACCGTCTTTCCCGGTGCCATTTTGGAAGTCAGGGGAAGATTCTCGTAAAAGGGGAATTTTTCGTGAATCCCTTTAACAATTTCATAGGCTGCAGCCACTGATTCAGAGTCCTCCGGTGAAATACAAGCCTTGATTACTCTCGGGTCTCCGGCAAGCATCCAGGCCATGCGGATCTGATCAGCGATCCAGTTTTCAAGGACGGTACTTGTCTGCTGAGTGGCCTCAAGGCCCAGACGGGCCGAAGCCTCATCCTGTAAATTTCTCGCAACAAAATAGAGGGTACCGGTTAATATGCCGAGGAACAGAATCAGCAGGGGGAGTGTCCATTTGATAAAGCGAAAAGAAATATGGGTCTGTCGTCTAAATTCCATTACAACCTCCTCATCCGGAATTGGATGAAATGAAAAGATAAAATCAGAGTACTGAACCAAAGAAATTGTCGCCATTATATTTTTACAGGATGTGTTTTGTCAACTGCAATAAGCTCTATTTGCCGGATAATTTTATTCTGATGGAAATTATTTAAAATATTAAAAACTTACACATCGAAATGAACAAACCCTAAAAAATATGAAAGATATTCAGAATCACCCATTTAATGGTTAAGCATGTTAAGAGCCTGATCTCGAAAAAGTTCCGGCGGCTGGTTCAAGGTCTGGATAATACCAAGCGAAATATTCATCTGTTCTTATATATAGAAATATTGTATAAAGCCCCATGTGCCAACTCAACCATAAAAGGAATCAACCATGAAAAAGTATGTATCCGTCATTATGTCTCTTGCGGCAGTCTTTTTTCTGTCATCCGTCTGTACGGCAAGTGATGCCCCCCTTATCGGCATCTCAAAAATCGTTGCCCACCCGGCCCTGGATGCCCTGGAAAAAGGGGTTCAGGATGGGTTAAAGATCAGCTTTCCCAATGCAAAATTTGATCTCCAGAACGCCAACGGAGAGATCTCCACGGCGTCTTCAATCGCCCAGAAGTTTAAGGCTGAAAAGGTTGACATCGCTGTCGGGATTGCAACCCCAACGGCCCAGGCCCTTGTCAACACCATTAAAGACAGCCCTGTTATCTATTGCGCCGTGACCGACCCTGTGGGAGCAGGCCTCATCGGCTCCACAACAAAAGGTGAAAAAAATATCACCGGCATCTCCGACATGACCCCGGTAAAAGAGCAGATTGAATTTTTAACAAGGATCAAAAAAATTAAAACCCTGGGACACATCTATTCGAGCAGTGAAGCCAATGCCGTGAGCCTTGCCGCCATCGCCCGGCAGGTCTGCAAGGATAAAGGAATTGAGTTTATTGAAGCCACCATCACGAATTCCTCAGAGGTAAAACAGGCGGCCCAGGCCATCGCAGGAAGGGTGGACGGGATATACCTGAGCAACGACAACACGGTTTTTTCCGCATTGGGAGCTGTGACATCGGTTGCCAGAAAACATAAAATCCCCATCATGTCGGCGGATCCCAGCTCGGCCCAGACCCATGAAATCCTTGTGGCCTGGGGATTTGATTATTATAAAATGGGAGTGGCCACAGGCAGGTTGGTTGCAAGGGTTCTTAAAGGGGAAAAACCGGAAACCATCCCCACTGTTTTCATGACCGATCCAACCGACGTGGACCTGCTGGTCAACCTGGACCAGGCAAAATTTCTCGGGCTGACCATTCCCGATGATATCATACAAAAGGCAAACACCATCATTAAAGGCGGACAGGTGACTCACAATTAAAACAGCCGCCAATACGCTTGTGACACCCATCAAAGGTTAAGCTTAAATGATTGAAGGAATCTTTGTTGAGGGCCTGATCTATTCGATCATGGCCCTTGGCGTTTTTTTTACATTCAGAATACTGGATTTTCCAGACCTGACCGTTGACGGATCATTTCCCATGGGAGCCGTTATCATGGCCATGTCCATCAAGAGCGGCATCAGCCTGCCCGTGGGCCTTCTGCTCTCCCTGACCGGCGGCATCCTGGCCGGTTTTGTCACGGCTGCCATCCACAATTACCTCAAGGTTCCCCATCTCCTGGCCGGGATTCTGACCATGACCATGCTCTATTCCATTAATATCCGGATCCTCGGGGGCAGGGCCAACCTTCCCCTGCTCAGGGTGGAAACCGTCATGACCAAGGTATCTGACCTGACCCACCGCTTCATTCCCGAAGAAGTTGCATACCTCTTGTTTTTCCTGGCCGTGGTGCTGATCATAAAACTGCTCCTGGATATTTTTTTCCACACCGATATGGGCCTTGTATTCGGTGCACTTGGAAACAATCAGCAGATGGTGGTCACCCAGGGGATCAATCCGGCCACCATGAAATTGATCGGCGTGGGGCTGTCCAACGGGTTGGTGGCGCTGTCCGGGGCATTTGCCGCCCAATACCAGGGATTTGCCGACATCAACCTGGGCCAGGGAATTGTTATTTCCGGCCTGGCATCGGTGATGCTCGGGGAATTTTTGCTTAAATCGGAAAAGATTTCCATCCTGACCACCCGGGTGATCCTCGGCGCTGTTTTGTACAAGGCCATCATGTACCTTGGCCGGTATTACGGATACTATGTCAACCTGACGCCCAACGACTTGAAACTCTTATCGGGAATTCTGATCATCGTCTCGTTGATCATCACCAATTATAAATCCATGCGCAGATAAAACAACCTGAAGTGTAAAGCCATAAGAGTAAACTATGATCCGTCTCACAGATATAAACAAACGGTTTCACGAAACAACCCCCAATGAAGTCCATTTAATTAAAGGACTCAACCTCCACGTAAAAAAGGGGGATTTTATCACCATCATCGGCAGCAACGGTGCCGGAAAAACAACGCTCTTCAACTTGATCTCCGGAAACCTTCTGCCCAGTTCCGGTTCCATTTTTATCGATCAATGCGAGGTCACAAACGCTCCCGAACACAAACGGGCAACCACCATCGGCAGAATCTTTCAGGACCCGCTTCTGGGAACCGCCTCGAGCATGACCCTTGAAGACAATATGATGATCACCTATAAAAAAGGGTTTAAATGGCTGACCATCAGCCTGAACAGACGAATGCGGGATTTTTTCAAAAAAGAACTGCTCCAGTTGGACATGGGGCTTGAAAATCGTATGCAAGAAAACGTCAGTATGCTGTCCGGTGGCCAGCGCCAGGCCTTGACACTGCTGATGACCGTGCTGTCAAATCCTAAAATCCTTCTCCTGGACGAACACACGGCGGCCCTGGACCCCAGGAACGCCGCCATTGTAATGGACCTGACCCGCCAGTTCATCCAGGCCCATTCCCTGACAACCCTGATGATCACCCACAATATGAAACATGCCATTGAATACGGGAACCGCCTCCTCATGATGGACGGCGGAGAGATCATCATCGATATTGAGGGAGAGGAAAAAAAGGATCTTACCCCGGCCAAACTGGTTTCCATGTTCAGTGACATCCGCAAAAAAGAGTTTGAAAATGACGAGGTTCTGCTGACACCATGATCATCTGATTAACCACACTTGCGGGGTGGATCAGATGATCAAAAAAACTTGTCTCAATTTAAGAAAAAATATATGGTATGGAGAAAAATTGATCCCCCATACAGGGCTGTCGGTTTTTTGTTCCAAAAGTGATTTATTATGGTGATAAATGATTTAAAAAAAGGTGGTTTGAAATGTCAACGATCCTCACGCCTGTAAATGATGATATTTTTCTTTTTGATCGCGAGGAGTTACAGAAAAAGGCCTCGGAGGAAATTGTTCGAAGGGGGCTGACCTGTTTCAATGAAAACCGTGTTCTGGAATTGGACCGGGATGAAAAAAGGCTGTGGGCGGTTGTGGAAGACGATCAAATGAGTGATTTTCCTTTGGCGGTCCAGGTCGAACTTGACCCGGAAGACCAATTGATCTTTTCCTGTGAGTGCCCTGAAGGCCAGGAATCCATCTGTCTGCATCATGTGGCCGCTCTTTTTGCCTATGCGGATTTCTGCCAGGAAAATGAAGGGCTGATGTCTGCTGTGGATAATGCCATTAAAATGAGAATCAAACGGGCCAGAACCGAAGTTCAGGTAGAAGCCGAAAGCGGAGAACCCTGGTTCGGCAATTGGAAAGCGTCTTCCATCAATTCTAGTTTTTCCCAGAACTATCGTGTCTTCATCCGAAACCTGGACAAACGAAATAACTATTGTTCCTGCCCTGATTTTGCCGGTAACCAATTGGGCACCTGCAAGCATATAGAAGCGGTTCTGCACAAGATTCAAAAACATCCGGAATATGACTCTTTTAAAAAGAAACCCATCCCTGTTCCCTATATTTACCTGGCCTGGGATCATGATGAAGCCCCTTTGATTTGTGCACACAGGTCTTCTAGAATGGGCAAGGATCTTGAACGATTCCTGGCAGGATTTTTTGCCCCGGACGGCCGTTTTACGGCACGGATGCCTGATGATTTTTTCCGTTTTGCCGAGTTGGCAGAGCAACGGGGGGATATTCATATCGGAGAAGATGCACTTGACTGGGCCAATCACCAGGCCCGCAGAGCCAGTCATCGCCTCCGTTCGAAAAAGATAAAAGAGCGGATCGAAAACACCCGGGGCAAATTGCCCGGCATCAAAGCAAAACTCTATCCTTATCAAATTACGGGAACCGCTTTTCTGGCCGGCACCGGACGGGCCCTTCTGGCGGATGATATGGGTCTTGGCAAAACCCTGCAGGCCATTGCCGCCGCCACCTGGCTCAAGGATAATGAGGGAGTGGCAAAAGTGCTCATCGTCTGCCCGGCATCTCTCAAGCAGCAGTGGGCCAGGGAAATTGCCAAATTCACAGACCTGCAGACCCAGGTGATCGGCGGTCCGCCTCCAAAGCGGGCATCGCAGTACAGAAGGCAGGTCACTTTTTTTGTCCTGAATTACGAACTGGTTCTCCGGGATCTTTCCATCATCAATGAACGCTTGCGCCCGGACCTGATCATCATGGACGAAGCCCAGAGAATTAAGAACTGGCGGACGAAAATCGCCACCGCCATGAAACTTATCCCCAGCCGGTTTGCCTTTGTGCTCACCGGCACCCCCCTGGAAAACCGGCTGGAAGATCTCTACAGCCTGATGCAGGTGGTGGATCCAAAGATTTTGGGCCCCCTCTGGCGGTATATTGTTGATTTTCATGTGACGGATGAACGGAACAAGGTTTTGGGGTATCGGAACCTCTCCGTTCTCAGGCAACGCTTGAAACCGGCCATGCTCAGACGGGACCGAAGCCTTGTCAGGGACCAGTTGCCGGATCGGATCAACCAGCGTCTGGATGTGGCCATGACAGGCAAGCAGGTTGAAATCCATGACGACGGCATGGCAAGGGCCGGACAACTTGCCCAGATTGCAAAAAAACGGCCCCTGACACCCAGTGAGCAGAATCGTCTCATAGCTGCCCTGCAGCAGGCCAGAATGGCCTGTGACAGTGCGGGACTTGTGGACAAGGAAACCCAGGAGAGCCCGAAAATAGACGAACTTGAAGTGTTGCTGGATGAAATATGCCTGCAGGAAGGGCGGAAAGCAGTGGTTTTTTCACAATGGGAGATGATGACCCGAATGGTGGAAAAACGACTGAACCGGATGGGGCTTGGCTATGTCAGACTTCATGGGGGTGTACCAACGGCCCGGCGGGGAGAGTTGATGGACCGGTTCCGGGAGGACGATTCTGTCCAGGTTTTTGTTTCAACAGATGCCGGCGGAGTCGGGCTCAACCTCCAAAGCGGTTCTGTTCTGGTCAATCTGGACGTACCCTGGAACCCTGCGGTCCTGGAACAGCGCAATGCCAGAATTCATCGCCTGGGCCAGACCCAAAAGGTACAGATTATCACCATGGTTGCGGCCGATTCCTATGAAGAACAGGTGCTCACCCTGGTGGGTAACAAACAAAACTTGTTTGACAACGTGATCAAAGAGGATGCAACCGAAGATGTTGTCGGGGTGTCTAAAAAACTGCTGGAAACCCTGGTGGAAGATCTGGCCGGGAAAAAAGAAATGATCCCGGAGACCCAGGAGCCAAAGCCGGATGATCCGGACGCCGCTGCCGACGAACCCATTGTTGAAACAACCAAACAGGGGGTGGCAACAGATACCCGAGTAGAAGAGAAAATTCGTTTTTGCATTGAGGCCCTTCAAAAAAAGCTGGGGTCCCGGATCGAACGTATCCTGGGCTCCCGTGGCGGGCTTATCTGTGTCATTGACCGGGTGGACAGTGGGGGAGAAAGCCTGGCCGTTGAATTGTCGGAAAAAGTGCCGGTGGCATTAATTGATGTCTTTGCCCTGAAAGGCCTCAACCGTCTGGGAGCCTCATCTCCCCTGGCAGACGCAGAAACCGTTTATACACCGGGTGACCAGCACCCTGAAGATAAACGGTCTGGATTTGCAATACAGGCAGCTGAAAAACTGGCGGCCGCCCAGGTTCTTTTGGATCAGAACATGGGAAGTCCTGCTGTGGAACTACTGGTTTCAGCACTGCTGGCAAAGGCCGCTGACCTGGCAGGACTTGAAAGGATAAAAACACCGGTTGAGGCAGGGGTATGGATATACGGTGAGGCCCTGCCAAAAGGGCTGCTGACAAATGATGACGCCGTCCTCATTATGCGGGCAATCAGCTTGAACCAGGCCGACAGCATCCCCCAGGATTTAATTGAAAGTCTTATCAATGATGTGACCGCTTTTGTCTCAGACAATTAAAAAAAATACTACTATCGTTTGGATGTACTTTTTAACCCGGTGATTGAATGGGGAGTTATGAAACGAGAAAAAAAATCAATCTGTTCCTGTGTGTCATCATTTTTTTCACAACAGGGTTTATCGCATATGCAAACCCGGGTATTCGAGCCCTATTTTACCACCAATTCCAAAGATACCGGCACGGGTCTGGGGCTTGCCACCACCCATGGTATCGTAAAAAATCATGGCGGCGTTTCAGGATGACCCGGACGGGTTTGACCTGGTCATTACGGATCTGTCCATGAAAGAAATGACCGGTGTGGCCCTCGCGGAAAAAATTCTGGCCGTTAAAAACGACACGCCCATTATTCTCTGCACCGGGTTCAATGATGATGCAACCAAAGACATGATTTTGAAAACAGGGGTGTGTTCCGTTGTCAACAAGCCGTTTTCAATTTATGAACTGGCAGAAAAGATCCAGCATCTGTTAAAGAAATAAAACACCCCCTTTCAAATGTGTTTTTATTTGGATTCCCTTAATTTGGCAAGTGCCAGATGCGCTGCATTAATCAGCGGGTGCACTGTTGGCGCCGGCGTCAATAAGGGATGGGTGGCAATCTGCATCATGTCCAGCTCCCGTACATTTAATTTCATCTGGATCCCAATGGCAACGGCATTGATCAACTCACCAACGGACAGTCCGCCGCTGACCTGGCCTCCGAGCAATGTTCCGGCCCGTTTTGCAAAAATGAGTTTTACCGTAAGGGGGTTGGCCCCGGGCAGGGCTCCGGGGTGTCTGTCCGGAGCGGTTGCCTGTCCCGTAACAATACTGAATTCTTCCTTTTGACAGGCCTGGCTGATCATACCGGCACTGGCAAGAGAAAGATTGCCGATCCGGGTTGAAAAAGCAGAGATCGTTCCCTGGATCTGACGCAATACCCGGACGCCATATAAATTGGTTCCGGCAATTCTGGCCTCGGCTGTAGCCGTGGATGCCAACCATACAGGGACTTCCTGCCGGGTGAAAAAATCTCTTTTTAAGGCACAGTCTCCAATGGCAAAAATATTCTTGTTTTTTGTTCGCATATAGGAATCCACCCAGATGGAGCCCCCTTCCGTAATCATAAGACCGGCCTGTTTTGCCAGGCTCACATTGGGTTTCCCGCCGATGCCGATGAGAACCATATCAGCGGGTAAGTGTTCTCCATTATCCAGGCTCACGGATTCAACCGTGTCATCCCCGTTAATTGAGACAACTTTTCGCTGTGTGTGGATACAAACCCCGAGTTGGGTCAATTCATTTTGGGCCGCATCACAGAACTCTTCATCAAAGGCAGCGGTTAACAATTTGGGCATCATTTCGATGATATGCACCTTGGAATCAGATCCCCGGGCAATTTCATCCGCAAATTCGGCACCGATAAATCCGCCGCCGATAATAACGACATTCCTCGCCTGTTTTGCCTTTTCTTTGATGACACTGTTGTGGGAAAGGCTTTTTTTAATTCCGAAAACCCCCTGCTTGTGAATACCCGGAATAGGCGGTTCCACCGGAACAGATCCGGTTGCCAGGATTAATTTTTCAAATGTAAGGGTCTGCCCGGATTTAAGAGAAAGCAGTTTGCCTGGAGCACCCAAACCCGTTACCGTGTCCACCAGAATCTCTACTCCGGCTTTTTCCAGGGGAAGGTTTCCCATTGCATTTTGCCTGGGATCGTTTAATGTGTGGATCATATAAGGGATTGCGCATGGAATAACGCCCTCTCCAATCTCTTTGACCAGTAAAACTGATTTTTCCGGGTAAACGCTTTTTGCCGTCAAAGCTGCGATAACACCGGCAGGACCGCCACCAACAATGGTTATATCTGCATTCATATCATTTCCCCTTTTGATCTAAATTAAATTATAAGCTGCTCACTGATTCCATAAACAGATAAAAGATTGAAAGGCAATTATTGTACCTACGTTGTATAAACACCCCGCATCCGAGAATCAAAATTAATGAAATCTTTACCTATCAGGGTTTCCTGTGCAAATGACGTCTTGGCAAACCCTGCTGAAATCTGTAAAATATCGGTTGGAAATGAGTCGTATGTCAGGCTATTTTACAAATGGTAAAAAGTTAAGTAGCCTCTTTCATGGCAACCATTTCAATCCCCTGGTGTTCAGGGCTTCAAAAGGGTTCTCGGCAGGTTTGGAATATCTGCTTGCCATCGGCTTGTGTGACTGATAGTCTCACGGGTATAATCTATTGTGTTTATGGGTGAAAATGGATAACCGCAAGGAGGGTTTATGACAGAAAATAAAATCATCCCGGACCTTCATGTACATTTTTATTCACGCATGGTCCTGATCCGAAAATTCGAAGAAAAAATCACCGCACTGAGTCAGGAGCCCGGCCGGTTGCCGGGGATGCAGATTCTGGCCAACGGCCAGGAAGCGGTTGCCGCAGGCATTGTTTCAGCCCTTGAACCGGAAGATGTCATTGTCAGCAACCATCGCAGCCATGGCCACCTCATTGCAAGGGGGGCCGACCTGAACTCCCTGATGGCGGAGATCATGGCCAAGGGTACCGGTGTCAACGGCGGCAAGGCCGGTACCCTGCATCTGGCAGACCCGGATATCAACGTTCTGATGACATCCACGGTGGTGGGTGCAGGACCGCCGCTGGCCATTGGCTCAGCTTTTGCCCAGCAGTACAGGAACTCCGGGGCCGTTACCGTCGTTATTTTCGGCGACGGTGCAGCAGCCGAGGGAAGCGTTCATGAAGCCATGAACCTGGCAGGCGTGTGGAAGCTGCCGGTTTTGTTCGTCTGTGAAAATAATCGCTGGGCCGGGGCACAGCGGCCTGAAGAGCATTGCGCGACCCCGAATATTTTTCTGAGAGCCAAAGGATACAATATGCCGGGCCAAAGTGTGGACGGAAATGATGTGGAGGCGGTTTACACGCTTGGTCAGACGCTTGCCCAACACTGCCGTTCCGGCAAGGGACCTGCTTTTATGGAAGCATTGACCTATCGCATGCGCGGCCATGGTGAACAGGACCGGCAGCATTATGTGGACCCCGGGGAGCTTGCGATCTGGGCAAAAAAGTGTCCGATCCTTTGCTACCGCAAAAAACTCCTTGATGAGGGTGTGCTCAACAAGGATCAGGTCGAGGCCATTGACCGGGAAGCAGAGGCCCGTGTGGAAACCGCTGTTGCCTTTGGTGACGCAAGTCCCTATCCCGGACCTGAAACCGCTCTGACCGATGTATTTGTTCACCCCCCCAATGCCTGAAAGGAGTCCTAGCATGAGTCAAAAAACATTTGGGCAGGCTTTAAACGAAGCCCTTACCATTGCCCTGGAAATCGATGAGAATGTATTTATTGCCGGTGAGGGGGTGGGGGTTTCCATCCACCAGGACCCCAACATGGCCACCCACGGCCTTTTAGAAAAATTCGGTTCAAGACGGGTGAAGGACACACCCGTGAGCGAAGCCGCCATTGCCGGGCTTGCAGTAGGTGCATCCTGCCTGGGCCTGAGGCCGGTAGTGGAAATCATGTTTTTCCCCTTTATCACCCTGGCAAGCGACATGCTGGTCAACCATGCCGGGAAACTGAGATATATGAGCGGCGGCAAATCCAGCTTTCCCCTGACCGTAAGGGTCAAGGCAGGCGTCGGCTTTGGTGCCGGGAGTCAGCACTCCCACAACCTTGAATCCTGGATCGCCCACAGCCCCGGCCTGAAAATCGTCTGGCCGTCCACACCCCAGGATGCCAAGGGGTTGATGCTCAGTGCCATATTTGACCCGGACCCGGTCATCGTGGTGGAGGACATGATGCTTTACTGGATGCCCGGCGAGGTACCTGACGGCGACATTCGGACCCCCCTGGGTAAAGCCCGCATGGTTACAACCGGAACCGACTGCACCATCGTGGCCTATGGTTCGGCCCTGTACACGGTCATGAAAGCACTGGACCCATTGAATGCCCAGGGAATCTCCTGCGAGGTGATTGATCTGCGTTCCCTGGTGCCCCTGGACAAGGCCTGTATTCTCGACTCGGTTCACAAGACAGGCCGGTTGGTTGTGGTGCACGATGCCTGCCGTTTCTGCGGATTTGGAGCGGAAATAGCCGCCATGGCGGCTGAAGAAGCCTTTGAGGCGCTGAAAGGTCCGGTCAAGCGGGTCGGTGCGCCCCAAGGTCCGGTTCCCACCGCACCCTCCCATGAAAAAGTATTTAAGCCCAATCCTGAAAATGTGGTACTGGCGGTTCAGGAGGCAATGGGAAAATAAAACCAATTTTGTCACCATGAAAAAAAGGTCAACTGAAACCCGCAATGCAGAACCTTATGACCGGAAATGTTGCTGCGGCCGTTATCAATGTCGGTCAGCACCGCATAAATGCATGAATCGTTTAAACAGGATTTTTTATGGAACTAAAACAGGCGGACCATGATCGGCTGAACCGCTTTCTTGATACCATTAAAAAAAGGACCCGATCCTTTCTTGGCTATCCCGTATCCAAGGATTTTGATTACAAAGATCTCTTCGAATTTCTTAACTACCCTTTGAACAATCTGGGAGACCCCTTTACACCCAGTACCTGGAAGGTAGACACAAGAGAATTCGAAAGAGAGGTTATTTCGTTTATGGCTGGTCTGTACCGGGCGGAAGACGATAATTTCTGGGGATATGTCACCAATGGCGGCAGTGAAGGAAATCTTTACGGATTATACCTGGCCAGAGAATTATATCCCAAAGGTATTGTCTATTATTCACAGGATACCCATTACAGTGTAAGCAAAAATCTACACCTGTTAAACATGCGCCACATCATGATCCGGTCCCGGGAAAATGGGGAAGTGGATTATGGGGATCTGCGGGAAACCTTGAAAATTCACCGGGATAAACCCGCCATCATCTTTGCCAATATCGGAACCACTATGACGGAAGCCAAAGATGATGTATCTAAAATCAAATCGATCTTGCAGGAACTTGTCATCAGTGAGCATTATATCCATTCCGATGCAGCCTTATGCGGTGGACTGGCGCCTTTTATAAACCCCCGAGCCGCCTTTGACCTGTCCGATGGCGCCGACAGCATATCGGTGAGCGGGCACAAGTCTTTTGGCTCGCCCATACCCTGCGGTATTCTGATCGCCAAAAAGGATAATGTTGCACGGATCGCCCGGTCCATTGCCTATATCGGATCTTTGGACACCACCATTACCGGCTCAAGAAACGGCTTGACGCCCTTATTCCTCTGGTACACGATAAAGAAACTCGGCATCATTGGGCTGGAGAAAAGAGTTGTGCACTCCCTTAAGATTGCAGAATATACGGAAAAACGATTAATAAATGCCGGAATCCCTGCGTGGAGAAATAAAAATGCCATTACCGTTGTTTTCCCGGAAGTTTCAGCCGCTATTCGTGAAAAATGGCAACTGGCGGCTGCTGACGGGAAAACACACCTGATCTGTATGCCCAATGTACAAAAAAATCAGATAGATGAATTTCTTAATGATATGAATAACAGCCTTTGAACCAATACAGGACTAGCATGAAAGATATAGTGATAATCAGTAAAGACCGGAAGGGCCTGGTGGCGGAAATTTCAGAATTCCTAGGGTCCAGTGAGATTAATATTGACTTCATCAATGCCCGGTCAAAACAGGGGATAGCCGAAATCAGGCTCACCACCTCAGATAATGACCGGTCCTTATCCATACTCAACGAGGCCGGATTTAAAGCGGTGTCGGATGAAAATATTCTTGTCAGAGTTGATGATGCACCGGGCAGACTGGGACGGATTTCACGAACCTTGAGTGAAAACAACATCGACATCCGCGGTATTGCCATGATAGAGCAAAATCAGGGGTTTAACATTGTTTCAATTATCACGGATAATGATGCAAAAACACGACAAATTTTAAAGGATGTCCTGGTAGAATAATTCTTCACTCCATGTTTAATAAATTTTTCCGCTTTTAAAGATGATTCATGATTCTTTAATTGCCTTACGGATCACAAAATAGAAAAATAAGGAGGAAACTAAATTGATACAAGAAAAGCAAAAAGCGAAAGGCATTATGATTCTGATTGAATTTAAAGATATGGTGGGGTTACAGAATTTTACCAATGAAATGGAAAAAAGAAATATTAATGGACTTTTAATGGTTACACCTGAATTTGTTAAAGATAATTGTAACAAAATAAAGGCGGTCATTAAAAAAGGGGTGGAAATAGTCGGGACAAATGTTGAAGCTCCTTTTTGGGATATTCCTTATGAGGTTCAAAAGAAAAGAATTGGTGAGATGGTGACCAATATAGAAGCCTGTACAGGTATTCCCGTTAGAATCATATCGTCCCGCTACATGGCCTCAGATATGACAACGCTTAGAGTGGCTGAAGAATTAGGCATTCCTTATATTACTTGTCGCGGCACAACAGACACCAAGGCAACCGTATATCAACCGGAAGGGTATCATACCAAAATTTTATCTGTTTCCAATATTCCCATAGCAACTTTTAAATACGGCAGTCTTTGTGATTATTCTTTTTTTGAAAGAGCGGGGACACCTCAGGACATGAGGGCTGAGTTGGATAGAGCACTTGAACCTTTAACAGACAAAGAAAAAATGAGATACGGCATTCACCATAAAATAACACCTGTTTCACATACCTGGATTGGCGGATATTTGAAACCATGGCATGATATGTGGAAAAAATTCTGGGATGATACAACGCATAATATTGAATGGGTGTCTTTTGATGAATTTATGGCTGATTCAGATTGGGTGATGCCGGCCTGGCAAATTCCCATCAATAAAAATGCACCCTATACTCCGGAAAAAATGAGGTTACTGGTTTCTTATGAAGATGAGGAAAAAGTACAGAATACGGTAGAAATATAAAGAAGTTGGCTATTGCCAATGAGCCGTCATCCGGAATCATCACGAGATCCGGAATATGCCGGACCATTGGTGCCGTATTTACACCCGGTTTTGCCCCTGTAAAAACAAATTATCTGCCTGCATGGCACCATCATATTGGAGACCATAATGTCCGAATCCAAACACGAAAGACTGGAGAAACAGCTCAAACAGCTCCTCGGCGAAGCAATTCCCACTCACGCCGCATATGAGGTTAACGCGGCTCTGGAACTATCTGAATTTCTGGAGACCAAAGGATTTTCCTTTCAATTGAAAGACCTCTGCCCCAAAAGTCCGAACAAGACCCAGTGGCGTGCAATTTTTCTCAAGGCCGGCCAGAAATTTTCTGCCGATGATCCGGAATCATCGGTGGCTGTCTGCACGGCAGCCGTTGACGCGCTGACCAACCAGCAGTCAAACGTATAGAAATTGGATCACACCGCTTATTTGGGGGGTATTGGGACACTGGGAAAGGAATGGATAATCGACCGACAATATGTTACCAGTGAAACTTTCTTCGGGCCTGTTAATAGTAGGCTGCAGGGCATCGAAGGAAAATGACGACTGAGTATAAAGCCTTAGGAATAATAAAAAATGTTTTATAGACTTATCATATTTTTGGCGCTCAATTTTGCAGCACTTGCAATAGGAGGATTATTTACAAGCAAAGGGGTATCCTCTGATTGGTATGCCGGTATTGCTAAAGCACCCTGGACACCTCCCGGCTGGGCCTTTGGGGCTGCATGGACTACTTCTGATAAGCGGACTTACTGCACTTATTGGATTCTTCCTATTCTTTTATTGGCCTGAATTGAAACTAAAATCATCTCTCATACTTCCATATTTCATTTGGTTGCTGATTGCCACATCATTGAACGGGTATATTTTTATTAAAAATTAAATTGAATTTGGACATTATGTTTTATCAAATGACGAACAAAGCGGTTTGTGAGCAATTGGGTGTTGAGACCCACGCTGGGCTTGATCCTTTAGTTGCCAAACAGCGGTTGATGGAGAATGGTCCGAATGCTCTGGCCAAAGAGGCACCAATGCCGTCCTGGAGACGTTTTATCAATCAATTTGATGATGTGATGATTTTTATTTTGATTGGTGCGGCCGCCATTAGTTTTTTTGCCCAGGAGACAACTGACGGGTTTATTATTTTGGCCATTGTGTTTTTAAATGCCGTATTAGGGTTTGTGCAGGAAAATAACGCTGAGAAGTCAATGCAGGCATTGAAAAAAATGCAGATTCCATACGCGCAAGTCCTAAGGGGTGGTGTCCTTCTCAAATTACCTTCCATCGATTTGGTGCCCGGAGACATTGTCCAGTTAAATGCGGGAGATGTGGTGCCGGCTGACGGGCGCCTGATTGAAACAGCCGGATTGAAAATCGAAGAATCTCAACTGACAGGGGAATCTGTTCCTGTTGATAAAGACACCCGCGTGATCTCAGAGGACAATCCCCCGATCGGCGATCGACGCAATATGGCATATGCCATTTCCCGTGTGATTGCGGGGCGAGGTCGAATGGTCATTACTCAGACGGGGATGAACACTGAAATCGGACACATTGCCGGTCTTTTGAGTCATGAGATAGAGGAAAAGACACCCCTGCAAATTCGGTTGGCCGAGCTCGGGAAAATGCTCGGAATCGGTGCCATAGGCATATGTGCTTTTATTTTTGTCATTGGCTGGTTACAGGGACGCGACGTGTTTGAAATGCTGATGATTGCCATTTCATTAGCCGTAGCCGCTATTCCCGAAGGCCTGCCTGCAATCGTTACCATTGTACTGGCCATGGGCGTGAAACGGATGATCAAAGGCAATGCCATTGTGAGAAAATTGCCTGCTGTTGAAACTTTGGGTGCCGCATCGGTGATTTGTTCCGATAAAACAGGAACCTTAACGCAAAATAAAATGACCGTCACACACATAGTGATTGATGAACGAGTTGAGGTGACGAAAATCAAGACACTTGATGACCGGTTTCGAATACTCGTTGAAACAGCCGTATATTGTAACGATGCCGGTTTAAGTGAAAACAGGGACGGCACCCTGCTTGTCGGTGATCCCACTGAAACGGCTCTGCTGGTCATGGGTCAATTGTTCGGCATCAGCCAGGGGAATTTGGGGGCAAGCAAACGCAAAGGTGAAGTCCCTTTTGACTCCGATCGCAAGCTCATGAGCACATTTCATGAACACATTAATGGATATCGCGTGTCGGTAAAAGGTGCGGCAGATCAATTGCTTGATCGTTGTGACTATCTCATGTCTTCTGATGGCGTACGCATTCTGACCGATGCAGACAAGGTGCGGATAACCGATGAAGTAAAGGCTCTGTCAAAAGAGGCCCTGCGTGTACTTGGGTATGCCTATCAGGTTGTCGAGCAGTTACCCGGTCAAATGACGTCTGAAAATGTTGAAACGGGTTTGATCTTTATCGGCCTGACAGCCATGATGGACCCCCCGCGTGAACAAGTAAAAGATGCGGTGGCGACAGCACATGCTGCGGGCATCCGTGTTGTCATGATAACGGGTGATTATAAAGATACGGCCAAGGCCATTGCAACAGAGCTTGGCATAATTGCACCCGATGATAAAGCTCTGACCGGGGCTGAACTTGATGCCTTGAGCGAAGAACGGTTTTTAGCCGAAGTAGAACGGATTGCCGTTTATGCAAGAGTGTCTCCAAGTCACAAGGTTCGCATTGTTAAAGCATTAAAGAAAAAGGGAAAAATTGTTGCGATGACGGGTGATGGTGTCAATGATGCACCTGCACTCAAAGGGGCTGACATTGGTTGTGCCATGGGAATAACAGGTACGGATGTGGCAAAAGAAGCCAGTGATTTGATCTTGACGGATGATAATTTTGCTACAATTGTAGCGGCTGTTAAAGAAGGAAGAACCATTTATGATAACATCCAAAAAGCAGTTACATTTTTATTGTCCTCCAATATCGGTGAAATTGTCACCTTGCTCGTTGCAATCCTTATCGGGTTGAAAGCACCGCTGCTTGCGATTCATATCTTGTGGATCAACTTGATTACGGATTCATTTCCAGCGATCGCACTCGGTTTTGAACCACCGGAAAAAGGTTTGATGACTCAAAAACCACGCCGGCCGGAAACACCCATTCTTGGTGATGGTCTGGCGGGCTTGATTGTTCTACAGGGTATCATGATCGGCGTTTTAAGCTTGTCGGCATTCATGATGGGTCAACAAACCGATCTGGTAACCGCCCGAACCATGACGTTTATTACCTTGAGCGTGTCACAGCTCATTCACAGTTACAATGTTCGCAGTAGATCGTTGAGTTTATTTAAATTGGGAGTCTTTACGAACCACTATCTAAACTTAGGATTCCTGGCTTCATTGGCCTCCTTGTTGACCGTCTATTTTGTGCCGCCATTCAGAGACGTATTCAAACTAACCCTGCTTTCGTGGTCATCGTTTTTGACCTGTATAGGATTGGGTCTATTGACCCTTGTGATTGTGGAAAGTGTAAAATTGGTACGAGATAGGAGCATGCTATGATGGTCCGGCCTGGGCAATGGGCGGCTTTTGTGAGGATAATATTTTCATTTTATCTGAAAAAACCGGCGAACTGATCGCCAAAATCCAGGATCAGGCCTATAGAAAAGATAAATAGTTTGTGCCTGAATAACCGGGTTTTGGCCTTTTCGCCGACAAAATAAAACTGCCGGTGCCGTTCTATGAATATATTAATGCGCGGAAAAAGGCTTAAAGCGGCTTGACTTTTTGACGCCGGTCCTATCTAAATATCCCTCGGAGACCGTTATTATGAAGCTGAGCATATATATAAAAATGATGATGGGTTTTGGGGCGATTATTGGAGTAATGATCCTCTCCAGCGCCTATGTTATAATTGAACTAAAGAACATAGCAGATGGGGCAAAAAATATCCTTACCTCAACTGTCAGGTCCCAGGAACTTGCGAAACAACTGCAGGACAATATCCAGGATGAAAACGAATATGCAAAAAAATACCGAATTTCAAATGATCAAATCTATTTTTCTTTGTTTATTGAAACAAGCAAGCAGGTGGATCACAATTTAGATATATTGTTTGAAAAACAATCTTCCTTTGAAGACCGGTTATTGATTCATAATATGAAAAAAGCTCATGAATCTATTGTTGCCGATATGCAGAAAAAAGACAGTAAAGCAATAGATATTGATGAAATCCGGGAGCAGACAAGACAAAAGAACATAGGTGCCCTTTTTGATTCCCTTGATCTCCTTATCCGCAGAAATCACTCCTCCATCGGAAAAGAGATGACAAATATTGAGTCGATCATCGCCCGTTCCATCCAATTCGCTATCTTATTAATCATAGGAACTTTTCTGGCCGCCACAACTATCGCCCTGATCATTACCCGAACCATTACCCGGCCCATTTATCAATTGATTAGAGGGACTGAACAGATTGCACGGGGCAGATTTGAAAAAATCCTTGTGTCTTCCCATGATGAAATCGCCCTGCTTGCGGATGCCGTCAATGATATGAGCACCAAAATCAATGAAACAAATGAATTAAAAACCCAGACAATGCAGCAGATTTCCCATGAACTTAAAACCCCCCTTCAGGCAATGCAGTCTGCCCATGATGTTTTAAAGATATCAGGGTCAGTGAACGACCGCCAGATGAGAATGCTCGACACCATTAAAAGAGGCATTGATAAAGTAACGGATTTCAGCACGCAATACCTTGATCTTGCGAAAATTGAATCCGGTATAATGCAATACAATATGACATTATCCGATCTCTTTAAAATCGTCAAACCTGTCGTGGACGATGCAAAGCTTGTGGCCGCATCAAAAAATATAACAATTGAACTGGATTCAACTGAAACCCCCAAGGTAGAAGTGGATACGGAAAAAGTTTCCATTATTGTCAGCAATTTAATCAGCAATGCAATTAAATACACGCGGGAAAATGGAAAAATCCTGGTGAGCATCAGCCCCAGTGACCTGGGAGTTCAGGTTCAGGTCCAGGACTCGGGAATCGGTATCAACCCGGATGAACTCCCCAATGTATTTGTACGATTTTATCAGGCCAGTAATATTGAAAAAATCGAAAGTAAGGGATCCGGAGTCGGCCTGGCGATTGTCAAGGCATATGCAGAAGGGCATGGCGGAAAGGTTCATGTTGAAAGCAGTCTTGACCGGGGGTCTTCATTTAAAGTTGAATTTCCAATAAGCAGCGTCCCGGCTTACGGGCCGCCGGAAAATTTAAAACTGGCATGAGTACACTATGAATATTCGCCATATCATTATCACCCTTGTCTGTTTTCTTTTGACCGGTTGTATCTCCCCCTCCCTGTTTTCCGATGGTGAATTGGAAGCCCGGAACCATATGGCAATGGCCGCGGAAAAAGAAAAATCCTCAACCTTTCAGGCGGCCATAAAAACGTATACCGAAATATCCGAAACCTATCCCGGCACAAGCGTTTATAAACCGGCTGTCTGGAGAGCAGCCATACTCAATCTTCATCCCGACAACCCCGACATCAACACCACATCTGCCCAGGAATGGCTGCATCTGTATTTAAAACTTCCGCTGTCTTCAGCAGAAAAAGAGATGGCCGATGTATGCTTAGGTTTTATCCAGCAAACAAATACGGACAGGGATGAAAGAGACAAGCTTTTAAGTCTTATCGAACAGCAGAAAAAGGACAGGGAAACCCTCATTCAAAAACTAAAACATTCCAGGGCAGAATTGGAGCAGGCCAGACGCCAGCTTAAAAAACTAAGATCATATGAAAAAGAGCTTTCCATTTTAAAAGACAAACTTGAAAAAATGAAGGCAATAGATGTGCAGATACACAACAACAAAATAAAGCAATAGCGACACCGCCATGGACTCTGGTGGGTGCCTGCAATTTTGCGTGATATCATCTCTACCGGGAAATGTCCGGGCCAGAATATCAAAATTGATCCCAGGGTTTTCCTGCGAATCAGCCGACGTGATCGGCGGTCGTCAAAATAGTATCAGCCAGGGTTGGCATTTTGACAATTAACCCGTGATTATCATTTTGGATATTAGGCGCCGTTTTTTATAAGCAGCTTTCTTTGATGCAGCGGACGTTACCCTTCTTACATATATTCATGCCCCGCATATCTTCGAGCCTCGCAGCCCGTCTGTGTACTAATTTATTTTATTCTGGCCCGTATTTTGCCTTCAACTATCTGGTGAGTAATTTTATTCCAACAAAGAATATAAAATTCGAGGCTCTGAAATGAAAAAACGCACGAACGGGACACGAACAATTTCAACCCAAACCCTCCCCTTTGACAGACCCGTTGCCACGGAAAGCCTTAGGCTCCTCAAATCCGAAGACTCCACCCGGAAGAAAATAAAACCGCAGGAAGTATCTGCGCAGGGTTCAGACCCGGCGGATTACGGAAATTATAAGGCGATGGAAGCGGTTATCGAGCCGGAAGAAACACCTGCCCTTCTCATAAAAAAAAAACATATCATCAATAAACTCAACTTCATGAATTTTCAGGACCAGGCCATCGCCATTCATTTCAAACAGGGAGGAAACCGGCCTCTTTGCTATTCTGTCCCAGCCATGCCCAAACCCTGCAGCTGGGAAAGATTCTCCTGTACCTGGTGTAACTCTGGTGAGATTTGCCGAATAACAGACCCCACCTTCTTCAGCCATATTGAAATCCGCACAGACAATGCTCATCTGACGGCTGAACCTGATCTCATCTCTTTCAACAGCTCGGGCATAGAACTTGATCTCAATGAAAAATGTTTTCAGTGGCCAATGGCTGGAGATTCTGTCCAGGCCAAAGATGGGCTAAAGGTCAGATTGACCCAGAACGGCAGTGTGTTTGAGGGTATTTTCAGTGAATTTTCATCTGAAAAGTTGGGCATTCAACTATATTTTAAACCACCGCAGACACCCTTATGGATTGATGATTCCACAGGGGTCAACCTGACGATTTACGACGATAGCGGCAGCTTTTACTCAGGAGAGTGTCGTGTTCTGGAGCTGTCCAGGCACGCCACAAAGGCAAACCTCATGCTTACCCCGTGCCTCCAGAGGGTTCCGCGGTTCAAACCGACGAAATACCGCAGCATCCGGCACACCCTGCTTCCTGCCCCCAACATAGGTTTTGTCCACCCTTTGACCGGCAAACCGTCCGTGTTTAAAGTTATTGACATATCCGGCTCCGGAGTTTGTGTGGAAGACCACGCCGAGTGTCCGGTCCTGCTTCCGGGAATGACAATTTCCAGATTGCGCATTGAATTTTCACACAACTCCAGCATCGAATGCCAGGCCCAGGTGGTCTACAGCGACAAAACAACAGAGGAAGAAAACGCACCCATCCAGGTTGGAATTGCACTGCTGGACATCAACTTTGGAGACTTTGTCCAGCTTTCATCCCTGCTTCACCAGGCAGAGGACGAAAAAGCATTTGTCTGCCGGCAAATAGACACCGATGCCTTATGGGAATTTTTCTTTGAAACCGGTTTTATCTACCCGGGAAAATATGAACATTTTCAAAAAAAGAAAAAAGAAATCAAAAAAGTCTATGAAAAACTCTATACAAAATCACCGCAGATCGCTGCACATTTCACCTACCAGGACAAGGGGAAAATACTGGGACATATGTCCATGCTCAGGCTTTACGACCGGGCCTGGATGATCCATCACCATGCTGCAAGGAAAACAAGCCTTGTTAAAGCAGGTGTTGCCGTATTAAAACAAATCGGCCGTTTCACTTACGATGGTCACCGCTTTCGGTCCAGCCATATGGACTATCTTTTTTGCTATTACCGGCCGGACAATCTGTTTCCTGCCTTTGTTTTCGGCGGTGCGGTTTCAGCGATCAATCATCGCCGCCAATGCTCGGAAGACACCTTTGCCTATCTGCATGTAAGCGGCAGCACCGCACAGACAGATTCTCTTGATCACCCATGGACACTTGAAGATGCAGAGCCGGGTGATTCTTTTCTGCTTGAACACTATTACGAACAGGTATCAGGGGGCCTGATGACCCATGCCCTGGATCTTCATCAGGGATTTGAAGAGAGGGCCGGCCTGGAACAGGAATACGAACACTACGGATTTTCAAAGCAAAAAAAGATCCTGGCCCTGAAAAAATCCGGTCGCCTCATGGCAGTGGCACTGGTGAACCAGACCGATACCGGGTTGAACATGTCCGACCTGACCAACTCCATTAAGATGGTGGTGCTGGAGGACGGCGGCCTGGACAAGGATATACTGATGGCTGCAGCCGGACGTATTGCCGATGCTTTCCCGGGCGGTGACGTGCCGCTCCTTGTCTATCCTTTGAGCTATGCTGAGTCTGTCGGTCTGGATATTGAAAAAAAGTATAACCTGTGGATACTGAAAACCCAGTACTCAGACAAGTATTTTGCACACATGGAAAAGCTGTTTAAAGACCATCTCAAGCAATAGGCGTGATAAAAGATTGAGATCTGCTTGAAAACAGGATAAAAGGTCCAGACAACGGCTGAATTTGGTGCCGGACTGGAGAGACGCCTGTATTGCATGAATTGATGACTTAAAGGAGAGCAACAGACACGGATGAAAGACCAGACCTATATTATGGAAGGTGACCAGGAAATGATCCGCCTGGATGTTAAAACCAGGGGCGGCGCGGTCCGGGAACAGGCGGCCTGGGCTGGATTGAAGCCGGGGATGCGTGTGGCCGACCTGGGCTGCGGTTCAGGCAAGACAACATTCAATCTTCACATGATCTCAAAAGGTGAAACCATTGGTGTTGATATCGCCCCCCAGCGTGTGGCCTATGCAAATGAACACTACAGCAGCAGCAACACCAGGTTCATATGCCGGGATATCCGCAAGCCCCTGGACAATCTGGGAAGCTTTGATTTTATCTGGGTCCGATTTGTTCTCGAATACTACAAGCACGAGAGCTTTGACATTGTCAAGAATATCTCCAGGATACTCAAACCCGGCGGCATTCTCCTGCTTCAGGATCTGGATCACAACTGCCTGAATCATTACGGAATGTCCCGGACACTGGAGTCAGCTCTTTTCGGTGTAATGAAAACACTGGAAAAAAAAGCCGGATTTGATCCCTTTGCCGGAAAAAAACTTTACGCATTCCTTTATGACCTGGAATTTGAAGAAATACAAATGAACATGACCCCCCACCACCTGATCTATGGAGAGTTAAACGATACAGATGAGTTTAACTGGACTAAAAAGGTAGAGGTGGCTGCCCGGAATTCAGGATATGCCTTTGAGGAATATATTAACGGCTTTGAGGGGTTTCTTGGGGAATTCAACTCTTTTTTCAGTGATCCCAGGCGGTTTACCTATACTGCCCTTATCGCATGCAGGGGCATCAAAAAAAAGTGATTTGAATGGTTAGGCAACGGATTTTCCGGCCTTGACCCCGGAAACTTCGTCAATTGTGCCCTCACCGCATTCAACCACTTCTCTTTGATACAATTTTGGATTTTTTGTTTTGAAATACCGGATAAAGGCATCCACCACATTTGAATCAAAGTGAATACCCCGGCTCTCGCCAAGCAGTTTGAAAGCCAATGCCAGGGGCATGGGATCCCTGTAGTGCCTGACCGCAGTGATGGCCTCAAAAAAATCCGCTACCGCTATGATGCGGGCCCCCATGGGGATTTCATCACCGGAAAGCCCATAGGGATAACCGCTCCCGTCCATTTTTTCATGATGGCAGGATGCGATCAGGGGAATAACACTGTAATCCCCTGAAAAATTAACCTGTTCCAGAATTTTGCGGGTTTTTGTCGGATGAAGCTTCATCACCTCATACTCTTCCCTGGTCAATTTCCCCGGTTTTGTGAGGATTGCTTCCGGAATACCTATTTTCCCATAATCATGAAGGGATGCCGCCATCTGAATAACCTTGGTCTCTTCCTCGGAAAAGCCCATCTGCCTGCAGATACCCATTGCATACTCGGTGACTTTCTCAGAATGACCTGCTGTCAGAGGGTCCATGGCGTCAATACTTGCTGCCATTACTTTGAGAATGGATGTAAACCGTTCTTCTGCCGTAGTGATGAGCTGTGCATTTCGAATGCTGATACCAATGATTGAGGTAATCCCCATGAGAAGTGAGAGATCGCTCTCAACAAGTTTCCGTTTAGAATTTTTGTTATCCACGACAAAAACACCAATGGACTCACCGTCACATACGATAGGGCAGCAGATAAAAGAAGTGCTTCCCATCTTCCTGGCAAAGGTCACGCTCTTGGTTGACAAATCGTTGGCCACCTCATTTATATCGTTGACCAAAAAAGGTTTTTGATCCCGGAAAGAGACAACAAACATTCCCTTAGAGTTCATATTGTTGAGCCTGAATTCCAGGTTTTTGAGACCTTGCAACTGGTCAGGCCCTATCCCGTAACCGGCCTGGTAAACAAGTTTGTCTTTGTCCGGGGCAGCCATATAAATCATTCCCCTGTCATAGTTCAGGCGCTTTTTTGAAATCTGGATCACGCTTTCAAGAACATCCTCAATATTGGTGTTCATGGCAATGGTGCGGCCTACCTCATTGGTCATGCGGGAGTTGTTGTAATTGATTTCAAGCTGTTCCACCAGCCGGTCACTGGCATTCATCATAAAGGCCATCCCCTTTTTCAGCTCCTTTTCCTTGTAAAAATTCCGGGTAATCTCCAGTGCAAGCAGCAGAAAGCAGCCCATGGTAAACAGGGGAAGAAACAGCCCGGGAGAAACCGTATACGCTGCTAAAAGAATAAAAGGAAAGCAGAGTATGCCGGCATTTCGCATCCGGCCGATCAAAGAGGCGTAAGACATATCCCAGGAGATGACATATTTGCAGCAGTCTCCTCCCTTGGAGAGACACTCGGTTTGTTCAATTTTCGGCAGTTTGTTGGTATGCTCCAGGACAATCGCTTCAAACGTGCCCATACGATTTTCGCACTGGTACGGTCCTTCCTTTACCCCGGGTTTCGGAGTAATGGTGATTTCCACCCGGTTTTCAGACAACTTTTTCGACTGATAGATGGTGGATTTTGAAACATTTTCATAGACCTTGCCCAGCTTTGCAAATATCCGGGTCAGGTTGAGCATGCTCATCGCCTGCTGACGGGCGGCCCCCATCCCTTCCGAGGATGCGACAAAACGACCGGCCTCTCTGGCAATATTCCTGTTGCCGGTCAACTGGACCAGCTTGTGCTGGAACCGGTTGGCCTGTTCCTGGGTGAACCAGCGCCCTTCGTCAGCCACCTCATACTCATCCATGCCGGCATAGGCAAGCAGTTCCGCCGTGTTGATGTAGTGATACCGTTTTTTGACCAGCAGTAAATAGCTTAAAAAAATCCTGCTGTTATATAATTGCGTCTCCACAGTATAACTCATATCCTTCAAAGGCCTTACCTCTCAAATAGTTCTCAACCTTCAGCTCATATAACAAAAACCATAAGGATTCAATAAAAAAAAGCCCCTGGGGAGGCAAGGTCTCCAGGGGCTTACAAATGATAATTTTAAATAAAACTTACAATTTCTTTTTCAGATTGATAAACTCGCTTCTTTCAAATCCAAGTTTTTTAAAGAAGGAAAGCACATCCGTGGAATCCCAGACAACCGAGGAATAGATACAGTCCACTCCTTTCTCCCTGTAGATATCGCATATCTTATGGGCAAGTTTCACTCCAATACCCTGTCCCATGTGGTCGGGATGGACCCCGATGGCCATGATCCAGGCGCTCTTTTTAATCCCGAATCCTGCGTACAGGGTGGTGCTCATCATATACCCCACCACCTGTCCGTTCATTTCCGCAACCAGGCTTGAATTCCTCCCACCCTCGGCGATCTGCTGTTCAATCATCTTAACGGAATTCACCTTTGCATCTTCTTCAGAAATGGCCCTTCTGATCTCCTGAATTGCCGCTGCATCTTTGAGTTCGATCTTCCTTATATTGACAGTGTCTTCCACCTGACCCTCCATTCTTATTCTACTTTTATGATCTTCACGATATGCCCGACCCAGTTGGGCGGAAGATAAATTCTACCGCTGTTGCCACTTGATTTCACTTCTTTTTCGATCATCTCTTCACCATAGACTTCAAACTTTACCTTTGTCCGGGGAAGCGACAGATCGTCCACGTTTTTATTTTTTTCCTCTTTATCCGCCATATAAAATCCTAAGTCGTTTAAGAAAATATTGATCAGAGCTTTTCCACTCTCCTGTCACGGGTTTGTCCGACGCATCAGGCAGACCCTGCCGTATTTCATATCAATACAGCTTGTTTTCATCCATAATGTAGCGAGATTATATCTTTTTACCTGTCTTTTCAACATGAAAAATTATTTTTCGGCCAGGTGATCAGACTTCTGCAAAAAACGATACGGGCAGGAGGGGAAACATTCCCACCTGCCCGCATACTTGATAAGTCTCTGTCAAATCAAAGATTTAAATCAGGGGTTTGTAAACTGCACTCTTCATGATCACGTACCGCAGGCCCAGATCCCCGGCAATAATAGCGGCCAGTCTTAAAAAGATCAGAAAACCATTGGTATTGCCGCCCCACATGATAAAGGTGAGAATCAGGGGTACAAGAATGCCCAGCCCTCCCACACCGTACCGGGTGATCTTTGAAAGCGGCTCGCCAAACTGCTTCTTTATGGAGGCTTTGCCGATTTCATTGCTGTGATAGGTTCCCCAGACATAGAGGAGAATGCACAGGCAATAGGCAAAGAAAAACACCTCTGCCCAGACTTCCATTCCGGCTGCCAGGGCTGCTCCCCCGGAAACTGCGGTCATGAACTGCAGCATCTGCTGACCGATCCACAGCCCTGAAATAACGGACAGGGGCAGTACCATGGTTGAACTCCAGGCCGGCAGGGCCCGGATCACGTTCATGGTGGCAAATCCATGGGAAATGATCAGGAGACATAAAATCCCCATGATACAATTGAACACCACATTAAACCCGCCGGCACTGACCATCTGGACAAACCCCAGGGCGGCAAACACCCCGATGATCCAGATTCCCCGGGACAGTTCCGAGGTATTGGGCTTCATGATCATCCGCCAGGCCCTCAGGGGATTGCCCAGGTACAGGATATGAATCACACCGCCCAGGACCAGGGTAATCAGCCAGCCCAGAATCAGACCGGCCTTGTATTCATAAAACAGGGACACAAAATAAAGCCCGGCACCGATCTCGGAAAAGAAAAAGGCCAGCCACAGGAATATCCCCTTGTCGTCAATCCACTGTGTCTGGGCAGTGGGCCGCAGCATCCATTCGTATGGCTTTAAGCCGTTGCCGGTAGGATGGAACATAATTTTTTCCAACTCATTTCTTTGTTTCATAATTGCTCAACCCTCCCTTTAGTCTTTGTAAATTTTAACCGCAACAGAGGTTTCGATATTGCCGGTGATGGGATCATAGTGTCTCAGGTATGACGGAAGCAGCTTGCAGAAATTACTTCCCTTACCCTTGGCAATGGGTCTTTTGTCCGCCCACAACCCGCCCTGCCCGCAAACGCCGATGACTTTCGGATGCTGGGCTTCCATTGTTTTTACAATCCCGTTTTCTTTTGTTCCATATTTATTTTCCAGCCAGATAATATCGCCGTCTTTGAATCCCTTTTTATCTGCCAGGCCCTTATTCAAGGTAATTGTAAAGGTATATGGGCTCATCTGGCTGACTTCGTCCACCAGAGGATTTTGAAATGTCGAGTTGTTGGTGTGGAGAACATCCCGATAAGAAAAAGCCAGGAGATCATACTCATCATCAAGCTCCCTGTGGGATGTCGGCCAGAACCAGTCCGGTAATGGACCATATTGATCCATCTCCATTTCAAGTTCAAACCCGGTATCTTTCATGATCTTTTCAGCCGCCCTTCTGTCATGGATCAAAAACTCCATATAGACCGGACATCTTGTGGGCATCTTCCATCGCCAATACACATCTTCAACGGGTTTGTGCCAGGTGGCAAAACCCTGCTCCTGGATTTTTTCCTTATCATCCCCATACACCCATTTCAGAACTCTTTCGCCGATTTCCTTCCAGGTCAGGACTTCTCCGGGTTTCAGTTTAAGATTTTCATCCGTGATGCTGTAATAATCGTTCAAGAGTTCATGATATTTATCAAGAACACCCACGCGCTCGGCAACATCCAGATAAACATTCATGAAATCCCGTGATTCACCCACCGGTTTCGCCACAGGGTTTTGCAGATGAACATACCAGTCTTCATAGGTCGGGCTTCCATTAAAGAAAAAGCTGTCAATCTCCGAAGACCAGGTATCTTTTTCAAGATAAGAGGTATCCGGAAGAATGATATCACCGATGGCCTGGTCGGTTTCATTGACCCAGATATCACTGAGCACAACAAAACAATCTTTAAAATTATCAAGGGCAACATCCCAGTCAGACTGGCTGATCAGAAAATTCACCGCAATTCCAAAAATCATTTCCGGCTGGACTTTTTCAACACCGAATTTTTCCTGGATATAATCTTTTTCTTTCACATAGGGTATATGGGAAAGTGTAGAGTGTGACCAGAATTCAACGCATCCGGAATTGGTGCAGGGATAGCTGGGTGCATGGACCGGCCATGGGTCGTGTGAATAAAATACCGAAGGAACAATAACGCCGTCTTTACCGACTTTTGGCAAACGTTCGTATTGGCCGCCGGGGTACCTGCGTCGGATGGACGGCCACCCCATTGTTCCGCCGGGGACATCTTCCGCACCCACCAACTGACTGATGAGATCAATGGCAGCCACCTGGTGGATGCCGTTGGAATGCCCCTGGGAACCGCGGAAGGTCACAGAGGATACGGGTCTGTAAGGAAATGTCTGCCCTTCAATGGTAATGGTGGAACCGATCTGGGCATTATCCACCCAGCCCTTGGCAACTTCAAGAATGGTTCCCACGGGAACCGTACTGATCTTGGATGCCCATTCCGGAGTGAATTGTTTTAAATGTTCTTTTAATGCCATAAAGCAGGGGCGGCATTTTTCGCCGTCAATCTCAAACTCGCCTTCAAGGGCGAAATCTTCAAATGCGATGGACGGGTCATCAAACAACTTTATCTTTTTTGCCTTTTCATCAAATACAAAGGGTTTGTCTGTTTCCTTGTCCCGGATAAAGGTCCCGTCTTCTCTGATCATATAAACAAAATTTGTTTTTGCCCTCAGATACAATTCATCGATTTCGCCTCTGGTGTTGAGGATATAGTTTGCGATGGCAAGTCCCACGGCCGTGTCGGTCCCTGGAAGGAGCGCCACCCATTGCGTGGCCTTACCGCCGGCAAAGTTACCCATTGGATCAAACACGATCTCTTTGATTCCCCGCCTCACGCCATCGGCTCTCAGGCGAGCATTGGTCATGGCTGAATGCCCGGACCCGGTTCCCTTGCTGGACCCCCATTTAAGAACATAGTTGGTATATCGCCAGTCCGGTGCAATGGACCATGCACCGTGGATCAGTCCGCCCAGCATATGGGCCGCATTGCCGCAGTGCAGGCTTCCGCCGCCAATGATGAAATTGCCGTTATTGGGTATGCCGAAGGCCTTTGCATAAAAATAAAGGTGATTATGGGGACCGTCACTGGCCCGCATGGTCTGGTTTGTGAAGAGAATCTTGTTGGGATTGTCCTCCATAATTTTCTTCATGCGGGTGGAGATCTCTTCAAGGGCCTCATCCCATTCAATCTCTTTCCATTTCGGATCAACCCCAAACCCTTTTTCCGGATTGGTTCGTCGAAGGGGTTTTTTAATCCGGTTGGGGTCATGGTAATACATCAGCCCTGCGATTCCTTTACCGCAGAGACCGGCTCCTGTCCCCCCCATGGTGCTCTCTTTTATCCCTTCAATTTTAACGGGAACACCGTTCACCACCCTGACTCTGGCAGCACAGCCGCAGTAACATACGCCACAGGTGGTATTTACCCATTTGTCTTCCCAAATTTCATCTGTTTTATAGGTCATTTTTCCCCCTGTTCATTAATCAATATAGTAGACTGCCGGTTCAGTACCGAATTCTTTCCGGAGCTGTTTGCCCTTTTTCTCCATGATCAGACGGCTGATTTCACTGTTTGGATCATTCAGATCGCCAAAAACCCTTGCATTGACCGGGCAGGCAATCACACATGCCGGAGTGGCCTCATCGTCCTGACCCGGAGTCAGACCTTTTTTAAGACCTTCATCAATTCTTTCCGAACAAAAATTGCATTTAATGACCGTTCCCACTTTAAACGGATACAATTTTTCGCCGATCAATTCCATTTCAGTCTTTCCCTGGCCCGGGAAATACTCACGATCTTTCACCTTTTGATCGTAATAGGTTCTCTGCTGATACGGACAGGAGACAAGGCAGGCCCTGCAGCCCACACATTTGTCGTCGTCAACGGCAACAATTCCGTCTTCCCTGATATAGGTAGCCCCTGTGGGACATGCTTCCACACAGGCCGCATCAGAGCAATGATTACAGAGAACCGGATAGATCAACTTGCTGGATGTCGGAAATTTCCCGGTTTCCCCGATGAGCACCCGGTTAAAGAATACTCTGGGCGGAAGAAAATGTTCCTCTTTACATGCGATAGTGCAGCCCCAGCAGGCAATACACCTTTTTACATCTATTACCATTCCCCATCTAGGCATAACAACTCCTTTTAAAATTAAGGTTATCCCCTCATCGACCCTTAACTATTAAAAACTTAAAGATCAAATAATTTCACTTCTTCAAACCCTCTTTTCGCACATACGATATTGGCGGAGAGCTTTTTCCCTGAAAAATAATCCTCCAGCGCCTCGCAGCAGGGCTCAATCTCCAGCAACCCCGACATCCTGGCAAATGCACCCACAATCACCGTATTGGGGATGGCCAGGCCGATTTCCTCCAGGGCAATTTTATTGGCATCAATCAGGGCAAATCTTTTGAGGTTCTCATGTGTCATCCTGGTGCCGGCATCTGAATCGTTCAAAAGCATCATGCCGCCGGGCAGCAATCCCTGGAAAACCGCTTCAGAATTTTTCTGGCTCGGATCCAGGACCACAAGGATATCCGGGTTGTAAATCTGGGTTTTTTCTCTCACCGGCTTGTCTGAGAACCTGCCAAAGGCTGTAACGGGTGCCCCTCTTCTTTCAAATCCAAACATGGGAAAACTGGCACCGAATTGTCCGGTCCTGGCAAAGGCATTGGCAAGAATCTTGGAGGTTGTCACAACCCCCTGCCCCCCCCGGCCGTGAAATCTGACTTCACTCATCTTTTTTCTCCTTGTTTAATCTTCCAAAGACGCCGGGAGCCGGCACTCTCCATCCAGCAAACTCAACCCGCCCAACATGCAGAGTTCATAATCAATATCATCCTGAAGAATCTGATGATCTTCTTCAGTCAGGTGGGCAAACTTTTTGATCAGCTCAGTATACGTTTTTACCGGCTTGGGTTTTTTCACGACTTTGCTCATCCTGATTTTACCGTTTTCAGCCTCCCACAGCGGGAAATAATTGGTTTTCACGGCCCTGCGGCAGACCTCTATGGTATTCTCCGGTGCATATCCCCATCCGGTGGTGCAGGGGGCCAGGACATGGAGGAAGGCAAACCCTCTTTTTTTGGCTTCTTTGGCTTTCAAGAGTTTTTTGGCCAGATCGTCCAGATCACTCAAGGTTGCCGTGGCAGCATAGGGAATCTTGTGCATGGCCATTTTCAGGGCCAGGTTCATTCGCCGCAGGTTCTTTCCCTTGGCAACGGTCCCATAGGGAGTTGTGGTGGTGGTGGCGCCGTAGGGCGTGGTCCCGCTCTTCTGGATACCGGTATTCATGTACCCCTCATTATCGTAGCAGATGTAAATAAAGGGTTCGTTTCGTTCCGCCGCACCGGCCAGATTTCCAAACCCGATATCCGCGGCAGTGCCGTCCCCGTTAAAGCAGACCACCGTGTTGTCGATACCGGCTTTTTTATAGTATCTCACAAGACCTGTGGCATTGGCCGCAGCACCGGTCATCAAGGTGCCGAAATAGGACAGTTTGTGCCAGGACTGGTTGTTCTGCCCGAGGAGTACCGGGGCGGAACAGGACGGGGTGCCCGTTATGACGATATCATTGCCCAAAACCTGGGGAATGAACCGTATGAGCAGTTCAAGACCGCAGCCCGGACAGAATGCCACACCTTTTGAAAAGGGATCATCATGCTTCAGGTGATCCAGGACTTTTGTCAACTTACCTTTTTTTGCCGCCATTTTTATTGTCCTCCCTTTTTACTAAGATCAGGCTTGAGATCAGGCTGATTGGCTTCAGGATAGGAAACCCATGTGACCTCACGAACCGTTTTGCCCTGGGCCAGATCACAGATGGTATCGATCATGGTTGCGACATTGGCCGTGGTGATATCTGTATTGGCAATCCCGTCAATAAAACTGATCAGAGGGGCCCCGTCAAGCTGGGTTTCAAATGCTTTGAGTTCCGTGTAAAACGGGCCGCCTTTATGCCCGAAATTCAGGCTCCGGTCCACAACACCAATGGCTTTTCTCCCCTTAAGGGCCGCCACCATGGCTTCGCCGGGAAAGGGTCTGAACATTCTCATTTTCAGGAGCCCCACCTTGATACCGACCTCTCTTTTTTTATCGATAACCGTTTTGATGGTGCCGCACATGGAGCCTGATCCCACCAGGACCACATCTGCATCATCCATCCGGTATGCTTCAATCTGCCCGCCATAGGCCCTGCCGAAGATGGCCTCATACTCCTGGTCGATCTGGTCAAACTTTTCTTTGGCCCGTTCCATGGCCGTCACATGTTTGTGCCGCAGTTCCAGATACCCGCCCAGGATTCCGTGGGAGCCGCACCCCAATCCCTCACCGGGTTTCAGCGTGGTCCTTTCGGGCTGATCCTTTAAAACAGACAAGAATCGGTCCACCTCCGCCTGCACCGGCACATCCACCCCTTCAGACAGGTAGGAGAGATAGAACCCGTCATAGTTGACCATCACCGGCACCTGGATATCGTAATCCTCGGCCAGGCGATAGGCCTGGAGAACGAGGTCCAGCACTTCCTGACAATCTTCGGCAATGAGAAAAATCCATCCTGAATCCCGTGTGGAAATCATGTCCTGCTGTCCCGACGAAACCGCGATAATCCCCGGGGTTTCCCGGTTCACATTGACCATGACCACGGGGGCTCTGGCACCGGCTGCGGCCAGGACCGCATCATACATAAAGACAAGGCCCCAGGAAGAGGTTGCCGTAAACACCCTGCCCCCGGCAAGAGAGGCGGCCATCACCGCATTCATGGCGGAATTCTCTCCCTCAACCGTGATCAGCTCGCAATCCATTTCTCCGTTTGAATGGAACTTGGAAATCTGTTCAATGATCTCGGTCTGGGGGGTAATGGGGTAGGCAGCAACAACATCCGGGCGGGCCAGTTTCGCTGCAATGGCTGCGGCGGCATTTCCGGTGATCACCTTAATATTTGTTTTTGGTTTTGCATGTGTATTCATTTTCTAAAATCCCCCTCCGGTTCCATGGAAATCGCCTGTTTGGGACATTCTTTGGCACAGATCCCGCATCCCTTGCAAAAATCCAGATCAGGAGAAAAATGGGAGTCGTCCACTCTCACCATCACCTGAACCGGGCAATAGATCGCGCAAAACCCGCAGAAAATACATTTGTCCTTGTCCACGACCGGCCGTTTGGTCCGCCAGTCCCCGGTATCGGAGCACATCAGGGGATCATTGGCATCCGACCACGGGCCTTCATGCTTGAAAAATTTGTTTGATGACATACACCCTCTCCTCTATAGAAAATAAGATGACCCTTCCCAAAAATAGCTGTCTGTAACTGCATCTATTTCATAGCTGTTACATAGCGACAACCTAATTGCATTGTCAAGTAAAAAAAATATTCCCCCCTCCTAAAAATATGCAAATTAAACTATAAGAAGTGATAGTTATAGGATTTATGCGGGCCTGCAACCCCTACAAACAGTTGATTAGTCAACTATTCCTGTCACCCACCTGACAATTGAAATTTCTTTACAGGCATTGGAAATATTGCTACGAAGTTCCTGGCAGGGTAAAGATTCTACTATTATCTTAAATAGTGGCGAACAAAATCACCCACCGGGCGTGAATTTTATTAGATTTAATACAGTCTTAACCCAACCCTGATAGAATCCTAACACAAAGCAAGTACAATCCCCTGCTAAACCGATTAAACACCGGTTTTTTAAGAACTGGGTATCCTAGGGATAGACAGACATTGATATAACAGGTCCCTTATGAGAAAATAAAAAAATGAGATCTATAAACACCAGGACAGGAGAAAATGATGGCTGTTCATTTGCAACGACAAATTGAAAACATAAAAAAAGAGATACTATCCCTGGGTGCCATGGTGGAAGACCGGTTTAAACGGGCAATGTTTGCAATAAAAACCGAAGACCTCAGGCTGGCTCAAAAAATTATTGATACCGATGTTGAGGTGGATGAAAAAGAGATAGAAGTTGAAGAAGAGTGCCTGAAAATACTGGCGCTTTATCAGCCCGTGGCCACTGACCTGCGGTTTCTGGTGGCTGTCATTAAAATCAACAATGACCTTGAACGGGTGGCGGATTATGCAGCAAATATCGCCATACGATTTAAAGCATCTGCCCATAACCCAAACAAGTTCAAGTATGATTATACGGCCATGGCGGATCTGACTGCCCTGATGCTCAAGATGAGTCTTGACGCTTTGGTGAGAATGGATGTAGACATGGCATATGAAGTCAGAGACATGGATGCGGATGTCAATACCATGAGAAATGAGGCCTATGATTCAATGAAAACCGACATACGGGAACATCCGGATATGGTGGGTGAGATTATCAACATGTATCTGATTTCAAGGCATCTGGAGCGTATTGGTGATCACACGACCAATATAGCAGAAGAGGTGATTTATTTGATCGAGGGTGAAATCATCCGGCATACCTAAAAGGATTTAGGATATAAATGCGCATAGATTTGATGGGGCATATGAATTTATGAAAACAACACATTATATGGACACAGGCAAAAAAGAAATGTTAAAAGAAACCATCTTGATTGTTGATGATGAGGAAGATATCGTCGAGCTGATTAAATACAATCTGGGCAATGAAGGATATTCCATACTCACCGCATTCACCGGGGAAGATGCCATAAAAATAACCCGGCAGTTCCAACCGGACCTTATCGTTCTTGACCTGATGCTGCCCGGCATTGATGGGCTTGAAGTCACCAAATATCTCAAAAATAATGATCAGACCAATCGGATTCCCATTATCATGGTTACCGCAAAAGGGGAGGAATCCGATATTGTTCTCGGACTTGAGATGGGGGCAAACGATTATATTTCCAAACCCTTCAGCCCCAAGGTGTTATTGGCCAGGATCCGGTCCATATTCCGCCGCCGGGAAAAAGATATTGACCTGAAACCGGAAAGAATCAACCAGGAGGGCAGCCTGATTATCGACCGGGCAAAGCATCTGGTGACCATTGACGGGGAAATGC
The DNA here is from genome assembly GCA_963674905.2 of uncultured Desulfobacula sp. Lineage (GTDB taxonomy): Bacteria > Desulfobacterota > Desulfobacteria > Desulfobacterales > Desulfobacteraceae > Desulfobacula. The sequence continues at coordinate 1,154,874 of CAXXXR010000002.1, forward strand.
TGGATCTGACATTGTCTGAATTTGAACTTCTTTCATTTCTTCTGGATAAAAAGGGCTGGGTATTCACCCGGAAACAGATTGTTGATGCCATTCACGGAGAAAGTTATTCCGTCACGGAACGAAGTGTTGATGTGATTATTGTCGGCCTTCGGAAGAAATTAAAAAACCATGCATCAGCCATCGAAACCGTAAGGGGCGTTGGATACAGGTTTAAGGAATAAAGATGAAAAAAAAGAAGTTAATCTGGCAGATTTTCCCTTCCTTTCTCATCATTACAGCGCTTTCTCTTTTAGCCATTACCTCCTATTCAACCGATTATTTTAAAAAATTTTTTCTTAAAAACTCAGAAAAAGAGCTGACCATACGGGCAAAACTTTTACACAAAAAATTTTCTGATATTTTGAACAGCGGTCAGGTGGACTATCATGCGATTGATTCCCATTGCAAGGAAATCGGGAAGATCGCCGATACCCGGGTAACCGTCATCCTCCCCTCGGGTATTGTTGTCGGAGATTCCTACGGGGATGTCGATAAGATGGAAAATCATTCCGGACGGCCTGAAATCATGGAGGCCATGAAAAAAAACAAAGGGATTTCCATTCGATACTCTGCAACCCTTGACAAAAACATGATGTACATTGCCCTGCCCGTTCTCCATGACACCGGCGTCATAGCGGTCGTCAGGACATCGGTGTCCATTTCCTCCATTGATAGTGAAATTAAGACCGTTAGAAACAGCATCCTTGCGGCCCTGCTGGTCATTATTTTTATAGCGGCCTTAACCAGTCTTTATGTTTCCAGGAGAATCAGCCTCCCGGTTGAGGAAATGAAAAAAGGCACGCTTGAGTTTGCAAAGGGAAATTTAAAGGCAAGAATTACGGTTCCTGAAACAGAAGAGTTGTCTGAACTTGCTGTCACCATGAACCAGATGGCACGAAATCTTGATGAGAAAATTATGGCGGTTAAAAACCGGAGCATGGAACTGGAGGCAGTCCACTCAAGCATGCAGGAAGGTGTCATCGCCATCGACAATAACGAGAGGATCATAACGGTTAACGATGCAGCGGCAGATATTTTCGGGTTTTCCGCCCTAACATTAAAAGCCCGGTATATCCTGGAAATCGCGCGGCATTTTGAGCTTCAAAAATTTATACAAAACGCATTGGCCACCCATGAACCCATTGAAGCGGATATTGTCATTTCAGGGGATGAAGAACTGATTTTAAACATTCATTCCACAGCCCTTTATGAAACAGGGGGACGGCGCATGGGAACCCTGATCATCTTTCATGATATTACAAGAATGAGACTTCTTGAACAGATGCATAAAGATTTTGCCGCCAACGTTTCCCATGAATTAAAAACACCTTTAACAACGATTAAAGGATTTGTTGAAACCCTGCAGCAAATGCTGAGCACCAATGACATCAAGGAAAGCCACTCCTTTTTGAACATTATTGAAAAAAATGTAAACCGGATGATCGATCTGATCAATGACCTTTTGGCCCTTTCAAAACTTGAACGACTTCAGGGGACACATATCGAATTTGAAAAGCATAATGTTTCAGCCCTGATTCAAAGTGCGGTCAGCAACTGCAAAAGCGGTATCCAGGCAAAGGAAATGTCCGTACACGTTGATTGTCCGGATGATTTGACCGCAATGCTGGACCCCGTTCTCATGGAGCAGGCCGTCATCAATATTTTAGACAACGCCGTAAAATACAGCCCGCAGGGCAAACCCATCCACATACGTGCGAAAAACCGGGGATCGAATATCGACATCATGATACAGGACAGCGGCAACGGGATAAAAAAGGAACATCTGTCCAAGATTTTCAACCGGTTTTACCGTGTAGACAGGGCCAGAAGCCGGAATGAAGGCGGCACAGGCCTGGGACTTGCCATTGTCAAGCATATTGTTCAGTATCACAATGGAAAAGTTGATGTGTCCAGCACCAGGGGTGAGGGAAGCTGCTTTACCATCAGCATACCTGCCTGAGATATCCGGGCGGCTTCAGAATTAATACCCTCCAAACCATTGTCTAATAAACAGCTCATTATTCCAGTCTATAATGTCCCTAATTTATAAGGTCCTAATTGTATTATCCGGGAGGTTACCTGGGAACTATAAACTAATAATTTGCCGGCGCTTTGCCGGATTAATCCAGCAGGATCGTTCATAGCAACCAAGTGGGCTTAAAAATGATCGTTAAATTATTTAAATCTGTGAATTCAAAACATAAAAATTCTGAAACGCTGAGCAAAGGGTCCCGGCTGTCTGTGGGACTGAAAATGATGCTGGGTGTGGGGCTGATTTCAATTTTCTGTATGGGGCTTCTGGTGGCCATAAATCTCCAGGCCTTTTCCCAGGTCGGCATGGAAACCCAGGCCCTCTTAGAGGTCAATGGGTCCATGAATAAAGATTTGCGGCAAAGCATTTTTGATCTACAGAAAAAATACCTGGAAATACCGAGACTGCTGCATGTGAATCCGGCCGATGAAATCCTGAAATGGATTAAAAGCAATTATACAACGGAGAAAGAAGAGATCATCAAGGGACCTGAAAACTATCGAAAATTATTCAACCGTTCCCAGAGAAGGGATATCTCAAAAGGAAATTTTGTTGTCCGTCAAAATCAGGGAACCCTTACCCTGTCAAAGGGGGTATTGGATGACAAGGGAAATTTTCTTGATCAGATCAGCCGGATTCATATCTACACTGAAGATCCGGATAAAGATCTCCAGGTAATAACGGAACATATTCACACATCCGTTGAAAATGCCGACAAGGGAACTGCTTTGAAACAAAAGGTATTGTCTCTGAAGAATCTTCTGGCCGATGAAGCCATTGACTCTGAAAAATCCAGGAATGCCATCCTTTACAAGGTTGAGGATATTGAAAAGAAAAAAGCAGAACTCATTGAATACCGCCAAAACAAACAACGTCTCATCGGTCTGGTGGCAGGTTTAACTATCCTGTCAAGTTTAATACTGCTCCACTTCATGTCACAGTTGGTGGTGGAAAAGCCCTTAAAACGCCTCACACGATCCATAGATCAAATTAACCGGGGAGAGACGATTCCGATCCCGTATCAGGATAGACGGGACCGGATCGGTATTCTGGCGAAGGCTTTGAAAAATTTTCAGGAGGTGTTGATTCACCTCAGGGATGAAGACCTGATAAAAAAAAGGCAGAGGCAGACAATTCAGGAAATGATTCAACAGATGTCCACATTGATTGAGACGATTCAAATGAAAGCCAAGACAATGAAAACCGACGCAATAGAATTAAGTTCCCTTGCCTTGGACACAAAGGATCAAACAAAAACAGCCAGCGAATCCGCATCCCGAACCGTTGCCCAAACCAATGCGGTTTCAGATTCAGCCCGGCAGCTCCAGTCTGCAGTCAAGAATATCAGCAGCCAGGTATTGGAGCAGAATGACCTTATCGGGGAGATCAATGGGGTGACCCAGGCCTCTTGCCGGGATATGGAAAGATTGAACCGATCCTCCAAGGAGATCAACGAAATTGTGGGTATTGTAAAGGATATTGCCGGACGGACAAAACTGCTGGCACTCAACGCCAGAATAGAGGCGGCCAGATCAGGTGAAGCCGGCAAGGGATTCACGGTTGTGGCAAGGGAGGTGAGAGAACTTTCCCTGCAAACCGAAGCTGCCAATGAAAAAATTGCAGATAGAATTGCGGGAATTCAAAATGCCAGTCAAGGGATTATTGAATATACCCGGCAAACGGAAAAACGAATTGAGCGGCTCATGGTAACCAGTCATCAAATTTCTGCTGCTGTTGAACAGCAGGATGCCGTGACCACCGGTATTTCGGAAAACGTGCAGGCAACGGCAGATGATATCAAGGACGTAAGTGCCAGAATTTCAAATGTGGATGATGCGGCCGGGGATACGAGCCGGTTTGCAGGCAGTGTGGCCTCCCATTCAGAACAAATAGAAGCGCAGTTGTTTGCCCTGCTGAATGACACAAGGGAAACACTCTCAAAGGCAGGTTTTACAGATGCCGGTATTGGTCCAGATGACATTGAAAACAAAGGTTGTCCGGTTCCCGTGCCTGAAATTCCCGAGGCAAACCAGAAGCAAAAAGAAAAGAGTGTCGCTTAAAGGTTTGATATCCTAAATTCTAACAATAAACTAATCATATATTAAAAAAAACCTAATACAGATGGTGTATCTTCTCATCATGAAATTAAACTTACTACATTTTAAGAGGCTCTTTTGACTCCATCATATTTATTAATCGTATTGTTATTGCTCTCAGCCATTGCCTATTATCTGGGTAAAAAACGGGCCTTTGCCGTGGTAAAGAATGAGGGCGGCCCCAGGACTCTTCATTCCCGACCGGGATATTACGGCATGCTGGCAGCACTCTGGTGCGGCATCCCGGCAGTTCTGATCTATTCTGCCTGGCTGGCATTTGAACCCGCAATCATATCAAATATGATTCTTGCCAACTTACCGCCTGAAATAAAGGAACTTCCGGCGGATCGTCTGACCCTGGTCATGAACGACATCAAAAATCTGGTGAATGGAAATATTGTGTCAGGGGAGATCAACCCGGTTATTCAAGCGGCTTCAGAACTTTATGAGCGTCTCCAGTCGATCAGCCATGCCTGTCTGGCTGTTATCGCCTTAATAATATCCAGTGCCGGTTTTCTGGTGGTCTGGAAAATCATCAAGCCGAGTCTGAGGGCCAGAAATCATGTGGAACGATTGATTAAAGTGGTATTAATTGCCTGTTCAACCCTGGCCATATTCACGACCATTGGTATTGTCCTGTCGGTGCTGTACGAGGCGATCCGATTTTTTCAAGTGATCCCGATCACAGAATTTTTGTTCGGCCTTGAGTGGAGCCCCCAGATGGCCATCCGCTCAGACCAGGTTGGGTCATCCGGCGCATTCGGTGCCATACCCGTGTTTTTGGGCACCATGCTGATATCGGCCATCGCCATGTCTGTGGCCGTACCTGTGGGGTTGATGTCTGCCATTTATCTGTCAGAGTACGCCAATAAAAAATTCCGGGCAGTGGCAAAACCCTTACTGGAAATCCTGGCAGGGATTCCCACCGTGGTATATGGTTTTTTTGCAGCCCTCGTGGTGGCACCTGCCATTCGAAATACCGGTGCAACTTTCGGACTTGACGTATCAAGCGAGAGTGCCCTGGCAGCCGGGCTTGTCATGGGGGTAATGATCATCCCCTTTGTGTCATCCCTTTCCGATGATGTGATCAATGCCGTGCCCCAGTCTCTGCGGGACGGGGCCTACGGCCTGGGATCCACAAAGTCCGAAACCATCAAACAGGTCATTTTCCCGGCAGCCCTTCCCGGCATCGTGGGCGGGGTTCTTCTGGCGGTTTCCCGGGCCATTGGTGAAACCATGATCGTTGTCATGGCAGCGGGACTGTCGGCCAATTTGACACTCAACCCCTTAAAAACCGTCACAACGGTCACGGTTCAGATCGTGACCCTGCTGGTGGGGGACCAGGAGTTTGACAGCCCCAAAACCCTTGCCGCATTTGCTTTGGGGTTGATGTTGTTTGTGACCACATTGATTTTAAATATTGTCGCGCTGGTTGTGGTGAGAAAATACAGGGAGCAGTATGAATAACGAAGAAACATCCAACCGAACAATGGACATTGTTCAAAAGGGACTGGCCAGACGCTATAAACGGGAAAAGCGGTTTAAACTGTATGGGCTGGGGGCAATTATTTTCAGCCTGATGTGCCTGTCCTTGCTCTTTATCAGTATATTTTCCAATGGATATACCGCCTTTCAGCAGACCTTTATTGAGATGGAGATCTTTATTGATCCTCAATTTATAGACAAGGGCAATTTTGCCGGTTCAAATTATCAGGGAATTATCAAGGCATCACTTTTAAAGGCCTTTCCCGATGTCACGGAAAGACGGGCAAAAAAACGGCTGTATCATTTGGTCAGTTCCGGGGCCTCGTATAAGCTGCAGGATTATGTGCGGGATAATATTGAACAGATCGGCCAGAGTGTTACGCTGTGGGTGCCTGCGGATGATGATGTGGACATGTTCATGAAAGGCCATCTTGACCGGGATGTGGCTGAGAAGGACCGCCGCCTGAAAGACGATCAGATTGCCTGGATTGATTCCCTTGTTGCACAGGGCCGCCTTGAAAAACGGTTTAACACCACCTTTTTTACGGCAGGCGACTCCCGGGAACCTGAGCTGGCTGGAATATGGGGGGCTGCGTGCGGGTCATTTTATACCCTCCTGGTCACCCTGGCCCTGTCCTTTCCCATCGGGGTGGCAGCCGCGGTTTATCTGGAAGAGTTTGCACCCACGAATCGATGGACTGATTTGATCGAAGTCAATATCAACAACCTGGCTGCCGTTCCCTCCATTGTTTTCGGGTTGCTGGGGCTGGCGGTTTTCCTTAATTTTGCCGGACTGCCCCGGTCGGCGCCCCTGGTGGGTGGATTTGTCTTAACCCTGATGACACTGCCAACCATTATTATTGCCGGCCGGGCATCATTGAAATCCGTACCCCCGTCTATTCGCGAGGCGGCCCTGGGTGTGGGCGCCTCTAAAACACAGATGGTCACCCACCATGTGCTGCCCCTGGCCATGCCGGGTATGCTGACCGGAACCATCATCGGCATGGCCCAGGCCCTGGGCGAAACCGCCCCGCTTCTGATGATCGGGATGGTGGCTTTTATCGTCGATATTCCGGGGGGTTTTACCGACCCGTCTACTGTTCTGCCGGTACAGATTTTCTTGTGGGCCGACAGTCCGGAAAGGGCATTTTTAGAGAGAACGTCTGCAGCGATCATGGTGCTGCTGTTATTCCTGATATCCATGAACGCTTTAGCGGTTATTTTAAGAAAAAAGTTTGAAAGAAGATGGTAAATTCATTTGCCGTAAACCAAAACAAAAAACGTAATTAGGAGATCAACATGAAAAAGGCATTACTCGCAGTATTGGCACTTGTATTCGTCATGGGTACAGGAAATTTGTGGGCAGATTCATCAAGGGATTATATCTCGATTGTCGGCTCTTCAACGGTGTATCCGTTTGCAACCGTTGTAGCGGAAAAATTTGGCAAGTCCAGCCAGTATAAAACCCCCAAAATCGAATCCACGGGTTCAGGCGGCGGTCACAAACTCTTTGGAGCCGGTGTTGGTGTTCAATACCCGGATATCACCAATTCCTCCAGAAGAATCAAAAAATCAGAATTTGAGAAAGCCACCCAGAACGGTATTGAAATCGTTGAGGTCAAAATCGGTTATGACGGCATTGTAGTGGCCAATTCCAAAAAAGCAGATGCATTTAAATTGACCCGTAAAGACCTGTACCTTGCCCTTGCAGCCCAGGTCCCCAACCCTGACGGAACAAACACCCTGGTTGCCAATCCTTACACCACCTGGAAAGAGGTAAATCCTTCCCTTCCAGCCATTAAGATCGAAGTCCTGGGACCTCCTCCCACATCCGGAACACGGGATGCCTTTGTTGAGCTTGCCATGGAAGGCGGAGCAAAGAAATTCGGGTTCATCAAGGACATGAAAAAATCAGACGGCAAAAAATACAAAGCCACCTGCCATACGGTTCGTGAAGACGGCGCCTATATCGAAGCCGGTGAAAATGACAATTTGATTGTCCAGAAACTTGAAGCCAACCCGGACGCTTTGGGGATCTTTGGCTTCAGCTTTTTAGATCAGAATACCGACAAAATCCAGGGATCTTTTGTGGATGGTATTCAGCCGACATTTGAGGCCATTGCAGACGGATCTTATCCGGTTTCCCGTCCGCTTTTTTTCTATGTAAAAAAAGACCATGTGGATAAAATCCCGGGGATGAGAGAGTATCTTAAAGAATTTACCAGTGAAAAAGCCTGGGGCGACGAAGGATACCTGACGGATAAAGGCCTGATCCCCATGCCCGCAGCAGAAAGAAAACAATTTAAAAATGCCGTGGACAATTTAAAACCCATGACTGCAGCTGATTTCTAAATCAGACCGCACATATATTGGAACACTCAATACCGGATGGGAGTTGACCCATCCGGTATTGATCCAACCCTGCAGGAACGAGCAAGATAACTTTTATGGAATTTCAAAATGCATTTATCACGAAAGATAATGATGCAACGGAAGAGACCATGTCCCAAAACTTTGCAACGAAAAATACAAAACCTGGACTTGTCCCCAAAGAAGATCGGCGGACGGTTGGAGAAAAGAGAGTCGAACACCCCAGGATGCGGTGTGAAAATGTCGATGTCTATTACAATGACGGGGAAAAAAAGGCGATAAACGGTGTCAGCCTGGACATCGGCAGCAATGAAGTCATCGCCATGATCGGTCCGTCCGGGTGCGGGAAGTCCACTTTTTTAAGGTGTCTGAACCGGATGAACGATACCATTGATGGGTGCCGTGTTGAAGGACAGATCAGTCTGGACGGAAAAAACATCTATGACAAAGACGTGGATGTGGTGCCGCTGAGAGCCATGATCGGCATGGTGTTTCAAAAACCCAACCCTTTCCCCAAATCCATTTACGATAATGTGATTTACGGTCCAAAGATTCACGGTCTGGTTCAGAACAGGACGGAATCGGATGAACTGGTTGAAAAATCCCTCATCCGTGCAGGGCTCTGGGAAGAGGTCAAGGACAGGCTGGACCAGCCCGGGACGGGTCTGTCCGGCGGCCAGCAGCAGCGACTGTGTATTGCCCGCACCATTGCCGTTAATCCGGAAGTTATTTTAATGGATGAGCCCTGCTCCGCACTTGATCCAATCGCAACCGCCATAATCGAAGACCTGATTGACGAACTGCGGCAGGAGTATTCCATCGCCATTGTCACCCACTCCATGCAGCAGGCCTCCCGGGTCTCCCAGCGGACCGCCTATTTTCATCTGGGGGATCTCATCGAAATCGGCCCCACGGAACAGATCTTTTTAAATCCATTACATCAACTGACCCAGGATTACATCACCGGCCGGTTTGGATAATTTAAGGAATAGTATGCAAGCGCATATCGTAAAATCATTTGACACACAAATACAGGACCTGAAAGATAAAGTCGCGCAAATGGCAAAAGCCTGTGAGACGCAAATTGAATCTGCCACACAGGTTTTCAGCCGGATGGATATCTCACTTGCCCAAGACATCATCACAGCCGATGAACGCATCAACCAATTCCAAAGGGAAATTGAAACAGAAGCGGTCCAATTTCTTGTCAGGCGGCAGCCAATGGCAGCGGATTTAAGACTTCCCCTGTCTGCCATAAAGATCGCCTCAGAACTGGAGCGGATCGGTGATTATACTGCCAATATTGCCAGACGGGTCATTAAATTATCCCAAAAGCCCGGGCCTGAGCAGGCTGAACGTATCATTAAAATGGCCGATATCAGCAGGACCATGCTCCACGATGCAATCAATGCATTTTTGGAACTGGAAATTCAAAAAGCCGTGGAAATCTGGAAAAAAGATGATGAAATTGATAATCATTTTTCCCGGTTGATGGAAATGCTTCGAAACCAGATGCAGGACCAGACCCATTCCATTGAGGATTGCACCCAGATGATTTTCATGGGTAGATGCCTGGAACGGATCGGTGATCATATCACCAATATCGCAGAAAACATCTACTATGCCGCCACCGGCCAAACCTATATCAGCCAGTTCAAGATGCGGCAACCCTGATAGACATTCAGGGGGTTAACAACCACCCTTCCCGGTATCAGTCTGGATGCCGGCATTTACCCCTCGGTTAACCTGGGCATTAGCCGGAACCTTGGCGGACAAACGATTGCGGATCTATTTTCTCTATGACCGCAAATTACTGGCAAAGCTCAGCATCTGTGGATGGAAGGTGCTCAGTGCCTATCTAAAATCACCTGTTCCATTTAAGAAAAAAGACTGATGCTGATGATAATATCCCGGCTATTATACCCAATGAGCTATCTTCCAAAGAATTCCGGCAAAATTGGGCTCGGTTAATTCAGAAAGTGTATGAATTTGACCCTTTGATTTGCCCAAAATGTCAGGGGCCTATAAGAATTATCAGTTTTATTGAAGAAATCGAAATTATAAAAAATTTGATAATTTTTGATCTTTTAAAGAAAACCCAGACTATTTTCATCCCCCCCACTTAATGCTTGTGTTATCTCCCAAAATGACACTTGACACATTTGCATACAATAAATACAATGTATGACAAATACTTACATTATTAGGAGAAGACTAATGAGCACTGCCGTTTCAGTAAGAATGCCTGATGAGCTTGTTCGTGACCTTGATTCAGTGGCAAAAGCAACTGAAAGATCAAGATCATTTCATATTCAAAAAGCATTAGAAATATATTTAGAAGAGCAAGCGGACCTTCAAATCGCCTTAGATAGACTACATGACACTTCAGATCCTATTATCTCACTTGATGAAATGAGAGATACTCTTAATGTTTAGAATTTCATTTAAGAAATCAGTGTCAAAAGATTTAAAAAAGATCAGTAAAGACCAAGTTATAAAAATTTTAGATAAGATTGAAACTAATTTATCAACAACCCCTGAACAATTTCCTGAACTGAAAGGAAAATTTGCTGGATTACGAAAATATAGAGTTGGTGACTATCGAATCATTTTTGCAATTCTTGAAGAACATACTGTCCTAACCACAAGAATAAAACATCGAAAAGAATCTTATAAGTAGCTCGAGATAACAAATGCAGACCATTGCTGTTGGGGACGGTATACCTTTATTTCCGAGATGGTAACGATGGAATGGATGGGAGTGCCAAGAATTTCTTCGACTTCCTTTAACGCATTTTTTTCGGTTTTACCCTTTTCCTGGCGGTTGACACTGATCACAATCCCGATGACTTTGGGATTGTCACAGGAATTTAAGATCTCAAGAGACTCTCTGATGGCTTTTCCGGAAGTAATGACATCATCAACCAGTATCAGTCGGGTGTCGGATGTCAGGGGCATGCCCACCACAAGACTCTTGTCGGCATAAGTCTTGGCTTCTTTTCGATTAAACACATATCCCTTATCCATTCCCATATCAGACAGTGCCTGGGCAGCAGAAATACACAAAGGGATCCCTTTGTAGGCAGGCCCATAGATCCCGTCAAAATTGCCCGGGTATTAAAATCTTGCATGTCACGAAGGGCGCTGGAGTCAAATACCGGACCGTCTTTGCACACGACCTGTTTACCGCAGATACAGGCCCCGCAGACCCCGAAACCGCATCTCATGTATCGCTCCAGGGACACCTGGCATGGGATGTCGTATTTTTCACAAAGCTTAAAAACCGTGTACATCATGATTTCAGGGCCACAGGCATAGACCCGGTCAAATTGTTGTCCTGACACAATCTCACTTTCCAGGAGGTCTGTTACAAATCCTTTATGGCCGAAACTTCCGTCATCCGTACAAAACAACCGTTTGCTCGCAAACCGTTCTTTTGTGACCATGTTATTGATCTGGGGTTTACCATTGTCAATGCCTGCTATCCCATGAGTATTGAATCCGGATGCAATGGACTTGAAGCGGTATATCAGGCCAGTACAACCGCCGACATCGTCCGGTACGGCAAAGATGAAAAACGGATAATTTTCGCGGCATTGGGGGATTGTATCGGAAAGTTCAGGGATAGAATCAGCAATTAACAATCACCCCCTCCCTGTTTCCAAACTCTTGGGGAAACAGGATAAATTTTTCATATGCTTTGATCGCACTTTACAATTTAGTTTTCTCCTGGTACAAATCACCGGAATAAAAACACTCCGGTGACACGGCATCTTCAATTAATTTGAGGGCTCTAAAAATGGCAGGAGAACTGACAACCGTACTTGAGAAAGTTCATAACGGTCTTGGGCAGGGCGGCATTCTTGAACAGGTAGATAAGATTTTTCGTAAGCAGCAACGAAAAAATCTATTTGAAATGCTCGAAAAAATCCATCAAAAGGAGGTGGAAAAATTTCCCGTGGTCCTGTATAAACGCTGGGCCCCAAACGGTAAAAAACAGCCGGCCTTATTGCGGTTTTTCCTGCCGTCCTGGAAATATTATGATGAGATTTTCTGGCAATCCCTGGGTGACTATGTCATTCTTGCCGTGCACCGGGCAACGGATCTTGAATTTGACAGCATCAGAGGCCGGATAAAGGTGAAATATTTCCCTAAAATCAGGGGCCGCATCAAACATCCGGAAGACATCCGGCAGATCATTCAAAAAATTGCCTATCTGGTGGATACCGAAGCATTGCCCACAGACTTCACCCGGTTCCGGAGAATGACCGAACGGCGGGACAGCTTAGGAGAGATGAGCAAAGAACAGGCCGCATTCGTCGGAGCGGTTTTAAAGCTCATCCAGATATAGGCACCCCGGCTGTGGGTAATTTGCAACTATTTTAAAAACATTTCACAAATATTGTCGTAACAGTTGCAAAAATTGATCCGATTTCAAAATGTGTGAAATCGAAAGCAAATCAAGGCTGTTGGCGAAATCGTCGATTCTCTCCTAACAAAAATCTAATCATTATCTAACTATTTTCTAATATAATTCAAAGACTTACGTAACAAACATCTAACATTTTTCTTGACACAAAAAAATATCGTTGCTACGGTTTAGTCAAAATCCAAGGTATGGATCTTTAATAAACCCATTTTTTTAATCAGGAGGTTGTTATGAAATATTTACCCAAAGGTATTACTGTTGGTAATCTGGCTATCGGTGCCGGTATTGTATTGTTGGCCCCCATTGTGCTCCCGCTTGTCGGAAGCATTGTCAAGCCAATTGCCAAATCTGCCATTAAAGGGGCCCTGGTCACCTATGAAGGGGCAAAGGTTGCCATTGCCGAGGCCAAAGAATCCCTTGAGGACATGACGGCTGAAGCAAAAGCGGAAATGGCCGGGGAACCCGATGCAGCAGAATAAATTTTTCCCGGAAGGCGTCTGGTTATGATACCCGGGGCAACGCTGATTCACCGGTTGAATGACCGGATCAGGATCAGGATCACAGGTGTGGGAAAAAATAAAGTTGAATTTTTTACCACCCTTGAGACGGCATTTAAAGAAAATTTCAATTTCCAGGCAGTTTTGGTTAATCCTGTGACCGGCAGTGTGGTATTCCAGGATCAAGCACTCGATTTTGAATCCATTGTTGAATATGCAGAGAATGAACATCTGTTTAAAATGAAGACACGCCAGTGCTCCGGCGGCAATCAGGTGGCTGAATCAGCAAAAAAACAGTTTAAGGGGTTGAATACAGGTTTTTTAAAGCTCACCGGAAACCGGATGGACCTCTCCAGTTCTGTCTTTCTGGTTTTGATTGTCCATGCCGTCCGGGAAATCGCCCGGGGCAATCTGACCGTACCCTCCTGGTTTACTGCATTGTGGCTTGCCACGACAATCTATAACAGGAATTTTTTCGGCCCTGTTGCAGGTGACGGCCATGATCACGGTGATCACGCCGGCCATGACGGCCATGACGGCGGAGATTCCCACCCGTAAAATAGTATGAAACACAGGGACTCAAAAAAGATGATGCGGATAAAACCCGTACACATATGTGTAAAAGGCAGGGGGCGGTATTCCATCCCCGGGCTGAAACAGTCCGGGGAGTTGAAAAACGCCCTTGAAGCCCAGCTGATGTCCCAGAACTTTGTTTCGCGGGTTTGTGCCAGTGTGATCACCGGTAAAATTCTGGTGGTGTATGACAGGACGGTTTCTTCAGAAGATATGATGAATGTGCTTCAGCAGATCCTTGACCAGCATTCCCAACCCTCCAGAAAAAGGCCTCTGCCAGCGGATCCAGGTGACCTGCCAAAAGAGCAGAAGAAAAAATCAAAAGCAGCCCGGGCTCTGGACAGGATTGCCGCCCTGGTGGGCGGCCGGAAGAACGACTCAGATGAAAAATGGTTCACCCGGACAGGAAAGGAAGCGCTGGAGCATTTCAACTCCGATGCAAAGCTGGGCATCCCCGGGGACACGGTGAAAGACCGCCGGCAGGAGCATGGGGAAAATGTCCTGCCGACGACAACCTCCCGGTCGGGCCTTAAAATTTTTGGCGAGCAGATGAACTCTCTGCCGGTCTATCTCCTGGGTGCTGCCGCCGGGGTGTCCGTCATTACCGGGGGCCTTCTGGACGCAATGATTATTTTCGGTGTGGTGGTTGCAAACGCTGCGGTTGGATATGTCACCGAAGTCCGGGCGGAAAAGAACATTGATGCCTTAAACGACCTGGTCCATCATATGGCTGAAGTCATCCGGGACGGAAAAGCCGTTTTTATTTCTGCCGAAGAGGTGGTTCCGGGTGATATCCTGGTGCTCAAGCCCGGGTCCTATGTTCCGGCTGACTGCCGCATCATCCAGGCATCCCAGCTGACCATTGACGAATCCATGCTCACCGGCGAAAGCCTGCCGGTTGAAAAGCAGGGCTACCCCATGAAAAACCCTGATCTTTGCCTGGCCGACCGGGTCAACATGGCCTTCATGGGAACCTGCATTACCGGGGGTCAGGGGCGGGCCGTGGTGGTTGCCACGGGACGGAACACGGAAATCGGCAGGTTAAAGATTTTACTGGACGATACCCTGGTTCCCCGGATGCCCATTGAACGACAATTGGATTCCATTGGGAACCAGTTGATTCTCATGTGCGGCCTGGTCTGCACCGGCGTGTTCGGCCTGGGACTGTTCATGGGATTCGGCTTTTTAAACATGCTGCGAATGTCCATATCCCTTGCCGCAGCGGCAGTTCCAGAAGGACTTCCCACCATTGCCACCATTAATTTTGCCATCGGCATCACCCGGATGAAACGGGACAATATCATTGTCCGGCGGCTCCCGGCGGTTGAAACCATTGGCGCGATCCAGACCATCTGTCTGGACAAAACCGGAACCATCACCCGGAATGAAATGAAGGTCACCTCCATTTATGCCGGAGAACGATGGATCTCTGTGGAAAAAAACCAGCTTGTGGCAGGCGGCCGGGAAATCAACCCCTCTGATGTGCCGGAGATTGAAAAACTGTGTTCCGTCTGTGCACTCTGCTGCGAAACCCGGATAAACGGCAGGCACTCGGATGGACGGCTTGATATTTCAGGTTCTGCAACGGAAAGTGCTTTAACGGAACTGGTCAACACTGCCGGGATTGACGTCAAAACGGTCCGGAAGGCCTCGCCTCTGCTTGAAATCCATCACCGGTCGGAAAAACAGCTCTATATGAGTACGATTCATAAGACGGCAGCGGACGGACAGATACTGGTCATGGTCAAAGGCAGCCCCCTTGAAATCCTTTCCCGGTGTGACCGCTGCATAACCAACGGCCAGACCATTGACCTGAGCCCGGAGATACGGGCAAACATTGAACAGGCCAATGAATCCATGGCAAAAAACGCCCTGAGGGTATTGGGGTTTGCCTACCGTCTCATGGACACCCATTTGGATGAGACCCCGGAAACACACATGACCTGGCTGGGACTGGCCGGCATGACCGATCCTCCCCGGGAGGGCATTAAAGAGCTCATCGCTCAGTTTCACAGGGCCGGCGTGAGAACGGTCATGATCACCGGAGATCAGCAGATCAGTGCCTGTGCCATTGCCGAATACCTGAATCTTTCCCAGGGGGAACCTCTGGACATCATGGATGCACAGGAGCTCATCAGCCTTGAAGACGAACAACTGGTTGCCCGGGCAAAGACCGTACACGTGTATTCCCGGGTCAACCCCTCCCAGAAACTCAAAATCGTCAAGGCCATCCAGGCCTCCGGCCGAACCGTGGCCATGACCGGAGACGGTATCAATGACAGCCCTGCACTGAAAGCCGCCGACCTCGGTATCGCCATGGGCGAAACCGGAACAGACCTGGCACGGGATGTGGCGGATATTGTTCTGACCCGGGACAACCTTGAACTTTTGTCAACCACCCTGGCGGACGGCAGAAGCATTTACCAGAATATCAGAAAATCCGTCCATTTTTCCCTGTCCACCAACATCAGTGAAATCCAGTTGATCACAATGGCCTTACTCTTTGGGATCAACTCCCCCCTCAATGTGATGCAGCTGTTGTGGATCAACCTGATCTCGGATATTTTCCCCGGCCTAGCCCTGTCTGCAGAAAAACCGGAAACCGATGTCATGGACCAGGAACCCAGGGAATCCAATGAACCCCTGTTCAGCAAAAAAGATTTCATGACCATGTTTGCGGAATCTTCCGCCATCACCGGCAGCGCAATGGGCTCACTGCTTTACGGGATCTCCCGCTACGGAGCCGGCGCCGCAGCCGGTGGACTGGCCTTTCAAACCCTTACCTTCAGCCAGCTCCTCCATGCCCTCACCTGCCGGTCTGAAGCCACGGGCCTCTTTACACGGAAAAAACTGCCCCAAAACCCTTACCTGAACTGGGCTGTGGGCGGGTCCATCCTTCTCCAGTTCATGACCCTGTTTTTTGCGCCCCTGCGGTCACTCCTCGGGCTCTCACGGATCAATCTTGTAGACGGACTGGTCATCGGGGCCACATCCAGCCTGCCCCTGATGGTCAATGAATTTGCAAAACTCACAAAGCAGATCCCTGAACCGGATGATGACCTGTCAAAAAAAGCAGCAGACCCTGGGACCGAAGAACAGGTTGCAACCGATTTCAAACAATTTTCGAACTAAAACAGGATACGTATGGATGCATTATTTTTACAGTTTTTATCCGTCTCATCCACACCCGTTATTTTATTAAGCATTGCAGGCCTGATATTCGTTCTGGGAAAAGGGGCGGATGTGCTGGTGGATGAAGCGGTGACGCTCTCCAGACGGCTCGGGATTTCAAAGGTCATCATCGGTTTGACCATCGTCAGCCTGGGCACCACCCTGCCTGAAGTGGCGGTTTCCGTTCTTGCGGCCATCAAGGGCCGGCCGGAAATTGCTCTGGGAAACGCGGTGGGCTCCATTATCTGCGATACCGGTCTGATCATGGGCCTGATCACCCTGTTTGCGCCCATCTCTCTAAAAAGCTCCGTCCTCCAACGACAGGGATGGTTCCAGCTCCTGGCCGGTCTCCTGCTGGTGGGGTCCTGTATCCCTTTTTTCAGCAGTGCCAGGGTTTTTCATACCGGGGGCAACCTGCCCCGGCAGATGGGGATGGTCTTTCTGGTTCTTCTGGCCGTTTACCTGTGGGGGTCCTTTCGCTGGATGAAAGAGGCCCAGCCCCTGGATACTATTGATGAACCGCCCCATAAAAAATCCCAGATCATTTTTTTGTTGCTGAAAATTATAATGGGGTCGGGTCTTGTGGTGATTTCCTCGCATTTTTTAATCCCGGCCGTCCAGGAATCGGCCCTGCGGTTCAACCTTGCCGAAGGGCTTGTGAGCGCCACACTGGTTGCATTCGGCACCTCCCTTCCCGAACTGGTCACCGCCATTACTGCGGTCAGGAAAGGATATGGTGAACTGGCACTGGGAAATATCATCGGTGCCAATATTTTGAACGTGCTCTTTGTTGCGGGGGCTTCAGCCATTGTCACCAGCGGCGGGCTTGCCGCACCGGCCCTGTTTTTCAAACTGCTCTTTCCGGCCATGATGGGGACCCTGATTATCTTCAGACTGGGGGTACACTACTCCGGCAGCGTGTTCAAAAAAGAGTTCAGCATCGTGCTCTTAAGCATTTATGCCATTGTCACATTGTCCGGCTACCTGGGAATCACCGCATAAAAAAAGGAGAAACTATGTATTGGATATCGGTGAGCGCATTGGGATCATTGTGGTATTTTTATTGCAAAGGAAGAAAAAAAATCAATCCAAATGAACATGAAACATTTGTGACGCTCGCACCCGGAGCAGCTGAAACCGCCGGTACTGAGCAGGATACTTCAGCAGATCCGGAGCCGGCAGACACACCCGAACCCCACCAGAGTCTGGCGGCCCTGAAACAGGCCACGGATCATTTGGAACGTCACACCCTTTACTCCCGGGCCATTGATGCGGCGTACAGGAAAAGAAATACAGACCCGGCCATGCGCACGCTTGTCATTGAATATGGAAATTCATATGTCAAAGAGTTTCCAAAACTCAAACCCGTTGTTTTTAAACAATTCAAGGATGACCCGAAAATCCTGGGGATTTTTAAACAACTTGCCATTGTTCTTGAGGAAGACAAGGCATATGAAAGGGCTATGGACATCTGCCGGACTGCCATAAACCATGAACTGGAAGACGGGACGAAAACAGGCTATGAAGGCCGCCTGGGAAGGCTGATGAAGAAAAAGGGAACTGCCGTTTAAATAAAAGCGGCTATGAATGACAGCCCATTGGCTTCAAGGACACGTCCTGCGAACCAGGAAACTGTTGCCCTGCTCAGGGTCACGGCAATTTTTTCATGATTTCCCTGTAATTTTCTTTCCTTGAGCCTTCTTTGTCTGTCAATGGAATACCCATTTTCATGAAGAAGGGACACAATCTTTTCAGAAGTCACGGTAAGGCTGTCATATTCAACCACAACACTTCCGGTCAGGGTGCTGGTCTTGATTCTGTGCACACCATTGATCATGAGCAATTGTTTGACCTGGCTGAGCTGAAGGGGATTGTTTCTAAGCTTTTCAAGTTTTACTCTTAACCGTCCGGGAACATCATGGGCCATATACATTTGAATTCTCCACATTATATCTCAGATATCCATTCAATCCATGTCTGTATGATACCCGGCTTTTGTTTGATTTTGATTAATTTTTTTTTAAAAATAGATTAGACTTTCACTTTACACCCGGCCGTGGTAGGGTCTGGTCGATTGGATCCGAATTCATCTGATGGACCAGGACAAACAGACCGGGTTATATTGGATCGGGTTAAATAGATCGGGGCAACTCATGATTATCAGTATTGTCAATCAAAAGGGAGGCGTGGGAAAGACAACCCTGGCCATCAACCTGGCAGGTGCCCTGCAGTGTTCAGGCAAAACCGTTCTTCTGCTCGACACAGACCCCCAGGGCAGTATTGTTCAATGGCAGGCCGTAAATCCGTCCCCTCCTTTTCCAGTCAGGCAATGCCTTGATCCCCTGACCCCTAAGGCCGCGGCTGGATTTAAAAAAACGGCGGATTTTATCATTGTTGATTCTCCGCCCGCCCTTGAAAAAACAATTGTCCATAATGTCAGGGCCAGTGACCTGACCATTGTTCCGGTTTCCCCAAGTCCCCTGGACATCTGGTCTGCCAATGAAACCATCTGTCTTATCCGGCAGATGATGACAAAGAACAAACGATTAAATGCCCGCCTCCTTGTGTACCGAAAAATTCCCGGAACCCGGATCGGAAAAGACGCAAGAGAGGCGCTCAAGGGATATCAGTTCAAGGTGTTTAAAACCGAGATCACCCAGAAAATCGCTGCTGTGGAAGCCATGATTTCGGGAGTGACCGTTCATGCCTATGCTCCCGGCTCCAAATCCTCACTTGAATTCAAAAAACTGGCAACGGAAATTTTATAAAGAAAGGATAATGATGTCACCCGCCAAAAGAAGCCTGAAAGATACCGTCAAAGACCCCCGCATAGCCCATCGGCCGGTCAGGAAAAAAACAAAAAAAAAGCAGCCTGTTTTCAGGCTTGCCCTGGCCCTGGTGCTGGGATTTGCCGGGGGTTTCAGCCTTGCAAAACTGATCCGGTTTTAACTTTCCCGGGAAAAAGGGGGTCTGTAATTTTTTTGTCCTGATCCCCAGTCTGAAAATACGAGTTCAAATCAACACCCTTCCTGCCTGATTCCAATGAGAATTCAAATCCTGTTAAAATCCGAACCATATTCTCATCAAATTCATATGATAATTCAAACCATATTATAGTTGTTTTTTAATATCTTCCAAATATAAATCGTTTATGATTACAGCAACTTAATGAAATTTATATTTTCATGGTCTTATGCTGGAAAAATTTAACGCGTTACAGCAGGTTTTATGAACGAAATTGGACATATCAGTGAGAAAACACATAATGTGTCCCAGGATGCGCCGGTCGATTGTGTAAAAACGATTTTTGATACCGACAAATCAATTCATGCCGTGGTGGTGGCTGAAGGGAGCAAACCGGTGGGACTGGTGATGAAAATCCATTTGAATGAAAAACTCAGTCAAAGATATGGTTTCTCTTTGTTCATCAAAAAACCGATATTTGCGGTTATGGACAGGTATCCAATGATTGTACACCATGATGAACCCATAGAAGATGTCTCAGACAAGGCAATGCAAAGAGACAACACCAGGCTCTATGACCATATCATTGTTCTTAAAAACGGTTCCCTTCACGGTATTGTCGCGGTTCGTACCATTTTAAACCATCTGGTAAAATTTCAAAGAGAACGGTCCGATATCCTGGAACGATATGCAAGCAGATTGGAGCAGGAAGGTGCGGACAAGGAAAAGGCCTGCTGAAATCAACATTAAATCCATATGAACCCGAACCCCATACTCAAAAAATGGCGTGAACATCTCGTCGATCTGCCCCCCGGACAGCTGGTCATCCAGATCACGGATCATTGTAATGCAAAATGTCCCCAGTGCGGTATGCGGGTGACATCTGATTTTATGCGCCACACCCTGAATAAAAAAGATGTGTTCCGGATAATTGATGCGGCCGGGGCCATGCGGATAAAAGCCGTCTCGTTTACCGGCGGAGAACCCTTTCTCGTGCCGGATGACCTGTGTTCCTATCTCGATCGAGCAGGGCAGAGACAGATTCCCTTTATTAGAACCGGAACCAACGGGTTTATGTTTGCAGGCCATAACCGCCCGGGCTTTAGAGATAAAACCGCCCGGCTGGCAGACAGGCTCTCCAAAACACGGCTCAGAAATTTCTGGATCAGCCTGGATTCCCTTGATCCTGAAATTCATGAAAGAATGAGAGGATTTAAGGGGGTTGTGGAGGGGATATCAAAAGCCTTGCCGATCTTTCAGGATGCCGGCATTTACCCTTCGGTTAACCTGGGCATCAACCGGAACCTTGGCGGACAATTGACACAGAAACTGGATGCGCGGGATTTCACCTCGGCCAGGGAATATGGGGCAGCCGTGTATGACGTCTACTCCCAATCCTTTTCGCAATTTTATGACCATGTTATTGAGCTGGGGTTTACCATTGTCAATGCCTGCTATCCCATGAGCATTGAATCCGGATGCAATGGACTTGAAGCAGTATACCAGGCCAGTACAACCGCCGACATCGTCCGGTACGGCAAAGCTGAAAAACGGATGATTTTCAGGGCATTGGGGGATTGTATCGGAAAGTACAGGGATAGAATCAGAATTTTTTCACCCCAATCCTCCCTGAATGCCCTGGCCAGGAAGAACAACAGGGATATCGACTTTTCCAGCCCCTGCCTGGGCGGCATCAACTATTTCTTTGTGGACTCGGTTAAGGGGGACACCTTCCCCTGCGGATACCGGGGCCGGGATAATCTGGGTAAATTCTGGGAGATGAAAAAATCGTCCATACGTGTTGAAAAAAATTGCCGGCGTTGCGACTGGGAGTGTTTCCGTGACCCGTCGGAACTGATTGCACCGGCCCTGGACCTTTTGTCTTCTCCACTTGGGCTGGCCAGAAAAATATCAAAAAATCCGGATCACTATGCAAAATGGGTCAAAGACCTCTTGTATTACCACAATTGTGATTATTTTGACGGTCGAAAGGCCCCTGATTATAAGAGAATGGCGCATTTTAAAAAAAAATAAAGATCTTACAGAATTTTAACTTTGTTCTACTACGGACCAAACATCAAAGGGATAGTATAGGCCCACAATAAATGAAAAAATATCTGAGCAACATAATCTAACACCTGATGGAGAAGACCATGCAAATTAAATATAGGTGTAACAACATCAACTGCAGTTATCCCGGTCAAACCCTTTACGAAATTCAATTTAGTTCTGAATCAATTATGGACATCAAAAATTTTGCCCCTCCCTTTTGCCGGTTCTGCAAGCAGGAGATGATGCCCTGTTTTCCATTGGAACCGTGTGAGCACCTACCATTCGACGACCAGGGTGTTTCAAAATTCGAAATTCGCTGATCTTTTTATAAAAGACCGGTTTTTAATATCGCGCAGTTTCAGGAGGAACAAATGGTAAAGGCAGATCTTCACGTTCATTCAAGGGCATCCAAAAGGCCATCGGAATGGTTTCTAAAAAAAGTGGGGGCCCGGGAGTCCTATACGGACATTGACTACTTATATCTTCAGGCAAAACAAAGCGGAATGGATTTTGTCACCGTGACGGACCACAACACCATCGAAGGCGGGCTTGAACTGATTGAAAAATACCCTGACGACACGTTTTTAAGCGTTGAGGTGACCACCTATTTCCCGGAAAACAACTGCAAAATTCATGTCCTGGTCTTTGACATTACCCCGGAACAATTTTTAAAAATCAATACCATCCGTTACAGCATCTATCAACTGCGAGATTACCTGAAAAACCACAACATCGCATATTCCGTTGCCCACGGGTTTTATAATGTGAACAAGAAATTGAGCATAGAGATCCTTGAACGACTGATTCTTCTATTTGACGTGTTTGAAGACCTGAACGGGGCCAGAAACCGATATTACAATGAAATATGGCAGTCTATTCTGGCGAATCTGAACCGGGAAATACTTATGGAGTTATCCCAAAAGTACGACATCGCTCCCATCAGTGATGATCCCTGGATCAAAGGGTTCACCGGCGGATCAGATGACCATGCCGGAATTTTTATCGGGCAGACCGCCACCACCAGCGATTGTCCGTTGTCCAGACAACTTTATATTGAGAGCATAAAGAAGAAAACCACCAAAAGCAGTGGGCGATGCAACGATTATAAATCCTTTGCCTTTTCCATTTATAAAATTTTTTGCGATTATTCATCCAATGCCCGGAAAAATGCACCCGGCGGGATGTTATCCTTTATCAACAATGTGGTGTTTGAAGACCGGCAAAGCCGCCTGAATCATTGGATTACCCTGAGAAAGATCAAAAAGGGGAAGCAGATAAAAGATAAGATCCTCTTAAAGTTTTTTGAAGATGTTTACAATTGGTCCCACAACAAAAACCTGAATACAGAGGTCAAAGTTGACAGCATTTATCAGAGTATGGGGCGGCTTATGGATGAATTTTTTAAAATGCTTCTGGAATCCTTTGTAAAGGATCTGTCCAAAGGAGATGTGGGCAAATTGTTCAGAAATTTAATGTCGGCCCTCCCGGCATTGTTCATCAGCATCCCCTTTTTTTCATCACTGCATCACCTTTCCCAGGACCGGGATCTGATGGTTGAACTCAAACAAAAATATGAAGGGGATCCCCCTCTTTCAGAAAAAAAAGTATTGTGGTTTTCAGATACGGTCAACGATTTAAACGGGGTATCTGTAACCCTTGGCCGGTTTAAAAAAGAAATCGAAAAAAGACGGCTAAATATCCGCTTCGTCGCCTGTCTCGCGAAAAACACGCGGGTAAATGCCGCAACATCCGGCATGATGCTCTTGCCCTGTATCTATTCAATTACACCCAAATTTTATACTTCCTATACACTGAATTTCCCCTCTCTTCTGGCATCCATGGAAAAGATCTACTATTACCGGCCGGACCGGATTGTCGTTTCAACTCCCGGGCCTGTGGGACTTCTGGGAATGATCATGGCAGGGATATTGGGCGTTGAATGCGTAACAATCTTTCATACGGATTTTGCATCCCAGGCCTCTTGTCTCTTTGAGGACGAAGCTTTGACCGGTTTTATTCAATCCTATATCAACCGGTTTTATTCCTTTTCCGACCAGATAAAGGTCCCCACCCATGAATATATCAAGATTCTTGAACAGCAGAATTACGACACAGGTAAAATGAGCATTTTCAAACGCGGATTTACCGTGGACGCGTCGATTGCGTCATCCGCATGGAAGCGGTCCTTTATGGAAGAAAAAATGATAAAACCGGGCTTCACACTCATGTGGGCGGGACGGGTCAGCAAGGACAAAAATATTGAATTCCTGATTGATATCTACACGCAGGCCCTGGCCAAAATTCCGGACTTAAATCTTATCATCTGTGGGAACGGGCCTGATTTAGACTATTTCCAAACAGCCTGCAGGCCCTGGGACAGAATCCTTTTTACGGGTCATATAGACCAGGGATTGCTGGGAAAATATTATGCGGCCGCAGATCTGTTCGTCTTCCCCAGCACCACAGATACCTTTGGAATGGTCATCCTGGAAGCACAGGCAAAAGGACTTCTAGCACTTGTCACAGATATCGGCGGTCCCCAGGAAATAATTGAGAATGGAAAAACCGGCTATGTACTGAACGGTTTCGATATAACCGCCTGGGTTCAAAAGATTCTGGATATTCATACCATTTGCGTGGATCAGCCTGGTGCGTTCGCCCGGATGCAGGAAGCCTGTCGGAAACGGATAAAGAAAATGTATGACTGGGACGAGGCATTGTGTGACATCTTAGGAAACCAGAAGGATGGTTTTCCTGAACAGATCCCCGGGCGATTAACTTTTCAAGAAACTCCTGCCCCCACAAACCCGGCTTCACACCGATCCAGGATCGTGGCATAAACAAATTTGTCATGAAAATTCTTTACGGCATACAAGGCACGGGCAACGGTCATATCACCCGGTCCACCCAGATCATTGAAACATTAAAAAAATTGGGGCCCCAAATAGATGTTATCATCAGCGGGTGCAATACCGACAAGGTATTTGACCCATCCGTGCTGGGTCTGGTGAGTTTTTATAAAGGATTTACCTTTGGGATCCGGAAAGGACGGATTCATCTTGTCAACACCATCAAAGATCTCTCATTTCTCAGATTTATGAAAGATGCACGGTCTTTTGATGCCTCGAAATATGACCTGGTGATTACGGATTTTGAACCGGTCAGTTCAATGATTGCCAGAAAAAATAAGATCCCAAGTATCGGTATTGGGCACCAATACGCATTTTCATACGAGATTCCCATGGGCCGGCGTCATTTTCTCCCCCGCCTGATTCTCAATAAATTTGCATCGGCTGATTATTGTATTGGGATGCACTGGCACCATTTTAATCAGCCGATCCTTCCTCCGGTGATCACCACTAGCGTGAAAACTGCGGACCAAACCAAAAGATCTCTGGTTCTGGTGTATCTGCCGTTTGAAGATCCAAATGATATCAGCGCATTTCTCAGACCGTTTAAAAATTATACCTTCTGTATTTATGGTACCGGCACGTGCACAGGCCGGACAATTGATGGAAATCTCATCTGGAACCCTTTTTCCAAAACCCTGTTTTATGAGGACCTGTCACATTGCTCCGGTGTGGTTTGTAATGCAGGATTTGAACTGCCAAGCGAGGCCCTTTCTTTAGGCAAAAAAATATTGGTTAAACCCCTGAACGGCCAGTTTGAGCAGGAATCCAACGCCATTGCAATCAAACGGCTGAATCTGGGAATGAGGATGAATCACCTGGATCAGAAAACCCTGGGTGAGTGGCTGGCAAATCCATCAAGGGTGAAAAAAAGATATCCAAGTGTTGCACAAAAAATCTGCCGGTGGGTGATTGACGGAAACTGGTCCGATATGCAGCAGCTTGTAATTAGTGCATGGAATGAAAATTGACCCTACTTTAGATCAAGGAGAACAAACATGGAAACGGAAAGATCGACAAACGATGTATGCGGCCTGGAGAAAACCTCTTATATGGATGAAACCCAGCTGAACTATTTCAAAAATAAGCTCATCAATTTAAAGATGAGGACCATGGAAAAAATTTACCAAATCAAAACAAAAATCAAGACCATGAGGGATGTGTGTGCAGATATTTTAGACCGGAGCAACTCAATGGTGGCGATTGAGCATGAAATTCATTCCCAGGAGCGTTACCGGCAAAGGCTCAGACAAATTGATGCCGCATTGGAGAGAATTGAAGAGGGCGGTTTCGGGTATTGCCAAATTACCGGCACCCCCATCGGCTTAAAACGCCTGGAGGCCTTGCCGTATACAGCCGTATCCATGGAAGCGCTCCAAGACATCGACATCTGGCAATAGATATGGATAATGATTTATATATTTCGAATTGTGTCTCTGTCTGTATTTGTCTTCCTGGCTGAAACCGCCATGGCCCTAACGTCGACCCCATTGCAGGTTGAGGTTCACCACTATCTTGAGACGACCGGAGATAATGAAAAAAAAGTAACCTGGCAGCTAAAGAAAAACGATCTGTTTGAATTGACCTATGTTTCTGAAGATGAACAACATACCACAACAACAGGCCCACACTATGATACCCGCCTCTGGCATGTCGTTGCAGACAATGGAACAACAGATTTCACAGCCGAACGCATGGATCGGACCATCAGGCTTGATGGAATATTCAAGGGAAAACCTGTTGACAAGAAACTGAGCATCGACGGCTTGCCCTGGTATCAAGCCACATCCCTCTCCTTAAGGAGACTGGTAAAATCAAAAGACAGGAAGGAATCTTTCTGGACCATCCGGTTTGATACCCTGACCGTCCATAAAATACGGGCAATAAAACAGGGAATGGTATCCATCGATTCCAATTCGACCCGGATTGAAGGCGTCCGGATACAACTATCACTAACCGGTCTGCTGACCCCTTTTTGGAAAAGTGACTACTGGTTTACCCTGCCCAAAGGTGTTTTTTACCGTTTTAAAGGACCCAGCGGGCCCCCAGGCGCACCCGTGATCACCATAACCCAGATAAATTGAAAAATCGGCAGACCCGTTACCGGTATTTTTTCAAATTCGAAAGCGGTTAACTGTCTGAAGTCCTCCAGGGATTTTATCAATTCAGTGTTAAACAGATATTATCATTGGATTTAAATTCCATGGGTTCATCGCATCCTTGTCTTCACATCAAATTTTATCATCCTGGTAATACATTCCCAACATTCATTTGAGATAATCGCTGAAATTAATTTTGATAGAGGTGAAATTGTGACAGCGAAAAATTTTCAAACACTCAAAACAGAGCCTGTAGAAGATTCAAGGTTCAAATGTGACCTGGCCGGTCTTGGAAACATGCTCAATATTAACACCTCATCCCGGGATGCGTTTATCGCGTCCCTGCCGTTTTCAAGCATAGACACCACGGCCGGTTCGGAAAACGAACTGCAGGTTGTGGTCCTGGGCACCAAAAAAAATATGGATCTGGCCGTCACCATTGAAGAATCCAACTACTATAAAAACCTGATGCGAAGGGCGGCAAGGGGGGATACCTCCAGAAAAACAATCATCGGCCTTGAGACCTACCTGGACCAGAAAAAGAACAACGTCTGGGAAAACAGCTGGGTAAGGTTTCCCCGACGGGTTTTAAACGCCTATTCCAACAATGTTTTTAATGCAGATTTAAAATCAGACAAGACAGACCCCACGTCGCACCTGCGATCCGATGCGTCAAAGTTCATGTTCACCCGGCAGGGGGAGGAATTTATCCGTGTTCCGGTCAGTTACCTGCTCAAACTTGCCCTTGCAGATATGGTGGGGTCCGGTGCCCGTATTCATTCACTGATTCGGACCACAGGAGAACAGATGCTGGCCCATTTTTTAAATGACAACACCTCTCCTGAACTGTTTTCTTTTTATCCGGTAAGTCGTTCGGACAGTGCCGATGTCGGGCATGAACTGGCCAAAGAAACCTCGATCCGCTTCCTCTTCACCCAATTGCTGGCAGCATATGCCGAAGAAAAATTTTTACTGCGTGAATATGGACAGCAGGTCAGGGTTTTCTTCTCCGCCTCCCCTCCGGTCATGCAAAAGCAGCTTAACGGCTGCATATCCGACTCATTTTACAGGCACCTTTTCATGAACCCCTGCCTGTCCGGGTGGTCTAAAGGGGAAGAAAAACATGGATATATGAAATTGTGCCACAAGGTACTTTCCAGGAGCCAGATCAACGGCATTGCAAAGCTCAAAGAGGCCGGGATCATCAACTCAAACCTGGTCACGCTCCCGAGCAGCTCCAATATCAGCCTGGCCAATAACGGTACCCATATCAGCATTGGGAGCAAAAAACTCGGCGATCTTTTAAAAGATCCAGGGTCCGGGTATACCCCGGTCCATGAAAAATATATGGGTGATCTGGTCATTAAAATTGTTGAACACTTTCTATGCCTGTTTCCCGGAACCTTCAGCGCATCCCCCTATCGATTAAATTTTGAGGATTTTCACCCGGAACAGGCCCTGGGATTTCTTCCCCATGAAATCGACTACACGCATCTGCGCATGATCTGGAGACGATGGAAACGAAAGGCAAGCATCCATATCCTTGGCAAGTCCGTCACTCCCTTTGGTCCGGTATGGCTTGACCGCCTGATCAGCCGATGTTTTTTACTCAAGGGTGACTACATACCGGATTTCAGACTCATTGACTATTTTATATCCCTGATGAGTACCTATCAGAGTCCGGCCCTAAACGGAATCATGGGCAACGGGGATCAGCTCAAAAATGATCTGGCCCAGATGGGTGTTTTTGATACCAGAATGCCCCTTTATCAACTGGTGAGAATCCGTGAGCATGGCCACATGGGTTATACCGGGTTTGAACACCGGTATTTCAGCATTTTTGAAAATCTAATGACGGACATGGGCCAGGCAACTGATCTCGAGAATCTGATCACAATGCTTGCCTATCAATACGTCCTTGACGGCTCTATTGACCATTCCATGATCCCGGATTCTCCTGAAGTTGAAAGTGAGCGGCGGCAGATTTTTTTCTGCTCTGCCATAGATCTCCCCACTTTTTTCATTAAAACCCGGACACAAAATAAATTTTTGGGCCGAATCCTCTCCAGAGTAAAAAAAACCCGGCAGAGCAGACGATATTCAGGATATACCCGAATCCATCTCAAAGATTATAAACTGGCCCTGCTTGACCTTATACAGACGGATGGACAGGGACTGATTGAAAATTTAGGGTTAAAAGGCGTGATCACGGATATTGATTCCAGGATACAGTCTCCTGGAACCCATTCCACAGGGGGCAAGCTTTTAAACAAGATTCTCGCGTCTGAAAAAAATTCAAACCCCATGAACATCAACGGCCGGATCTTTAATGAAAGGGCAGAACAATTCTACATCGAGACCTTGAGGAAACAGCACATTATGGAAGGCTTTCATGTGTTCAGCAATGCAGTGTCACACTCGGATTTCAGAAAGTCCCCGGAAATTGAAACGGCTGTTACTGCAATCTTTGGGGCCGATGATCCTGCAAAAGGTGTTGATGAAACCCGGCAGGCCTTTTTAACGGGAAACCCGCCAATGGATAAGATGATGAACACCCTGTTCTTAATGATTCTTTTTACCAGCCATGAGTCCAAACGATTTGAGCCAAAA
Organism: uncultured Desulfobacula sp.; assembly: GCA_963674905.2. Classification (GTDB taxonomy): domain Bacteria; phylum Desulfobacterota; class Desulfobacteria; order Desulfobacterales; family Desulfobacteraceae; genus Desulfobacula. Next base: position 1,184,200 of record CAXXXR010000002.1, read on the forward strand.
TGAAAAAGGATGCAAAACAAAAATGATTCACCAATACATTGAAAGAACCTCAAACACCATTCAGACGGAATCACTGGTTTTTGACCGGGGTATCCTGACCCTGTATTCGTCGATCAGGGAAAAAGCCCCCTGGCTATACAGGCTCCTGCTGTCTTCCAGAGCCTCTTCCATCATGGGGTTCTTAAACTATGACGCCCGCTTCATGACGGCATTTCAAGATCCCCGGAGCCTTATTGAACGTCTGGGAATTGATCCTGATGAGATTTATGGGGATATTCATCAATACAACTCCTATCGCAGGGCGTTTGAGCGAAAGATCTGCTATTGGGAATGCCGGCCCATGGCAGAAGATGAGTCCTGTGTGGTATCTCCTGCAGATGCCAGGGCAGTGCCCGGATCATTTAAAACCGGACAGCCTTTGTTCATTAAAAATAAATTTTTTGATTATGATGAATTGATTGGTATTGACAGGTTTGAGTGGAGGGAAATTTTCAGGAAAGGCGATTTCATCATCTGCCGGCTGACGCCTGAAAAGTACCATTACAACCATGTGCCTGTCTCGGGAAAAGTGGTTGATATTTATGAAATCAACGGCAGATATCATTCCTGCAACCCCGGGGCTGTCGTAAAATCGGTCACCCCCTATTCAAAAAACCGGCGAATTGTAACCGTGATTGATACGGATGTTGAAAATGGTACGGGTGTAGGGCTTGTGGCAATGATAGAAATTGTGGCCATGATGATCGGCAAAATCGTCCAGTGCTACAGCGAGAGTCGGTATGATGACCCTCAAACGATTCAAACCGGGATGCAGCTTAAGAAAGGCAGTCCCAAAAGTCTGTTCAGACCCGGAAGTTCAACAACCGTGCTGATCTTTCAACACAATAAAATACTTTTTTCACCGGACCTTCTGGCAAATGCAGAGCGAACAGATGTCCAAAGTCGTTTCACATCAGGGTTTCACAAGCCCCTGGTGGAAACACAAATCAACGTCAGACAAACCATAGGAAAGGCAATCTAATGGACCAACTTTATTTTATCGGTGGGATCACTTTATTTGTCAGTCTTGCAATTTTATGGGGATTCAGGGTGCTGCCAAAAGAAAACTGGCAGATCATGGCCGTGCTGCCAAGGCAAAAGACCGGAAATGGGAAATGGAAGGGGCTGAACCTGACCTATTACGGATTGTTGAGCGCCAATGCCTATACCTTTGCCGTGGTTATCTTTATTGTCTTGACCGCCTCAGCAGGGATTCCACTGGTTGGACTCTGTTTGCTGGTCACGGGCCTGCTGCTGGCCTGTATCCCTTCCTCAAAAATCATTGCACGGATGGTTGAAAAAAAAACAGGCACCCTGACCGTTGGTGGTGCCGTGTTTACCGGTACCATCCTTGCTCCCTTTCTTGTGCTCCTGGTGAACCATCTGCCGGGAAGCATCGTTGGATTTAAAGTCTCTCCCATTATTTTCCTGTCCGCTGCTTCAGTGGCCTACGCATTTGGCGAAGGGCTGGGGCGACTGGCCTGTGTCAGTTTTGGATGCTGCTACGGAAAACCGGTTCACCAGTGCAGTCCGTTTTTTCAACGGCTGTTTTCAGGGTTTTACCTGGTTTTTTCCGGGAAAACCAAAAAAATCGCCTATGCTTCCGGTCTGGATGAAGAGCGGGTCATTCCCATTCAGATTATAACCTCTATCATCTATTCCATCACCGGGGTCACAGGGACCCTGTTCTTTTTACGCGGACACTATGTTGCCGCGTTAATGGTTTCCCTTATCATTACCCAGGTCTGGCGGTTTGTCTCTGAATTTTTCCGTGCGGATTTCAGGGGAACCCTAAAGGTCACGCCGTATCAGATGATGTCCCTGGGTACGATTCTGTATGCCGCCGGCATGGCGGTTGTATTTCCAATACCCCCCTTTTCTCCCGTTCTTGCACGGGGACTGGGGGCTCTCTGGAACCCGTGGATCATTCTGCTGGTTGAAGTTCTCTGGTTCATTGCTTTTTTCCATACAGGCAAAAGCGTGGTCACCCGTGCAGAGGTCTCTTTTCATGTGGTTGAAACTAAGATATAGCCCCAGCCAATGACAAATTTGAGTGACGGTCCTGCACGGTCCGGTCTGCAATCAATGGCGCGCAAAACCAAGGGTTTTGACAAAAAACAATTGACACTGCTGCTTAGAGTGTCTCTCGTGTTCTGGGCGTATGATATACTGAAAATTGGTATAATTTACGACACGCTGGTATCTTATGACGTCAACCCATGGATATTCCTGGTTCTGGATCTGGTCACCGCCCCCCCCTATATCCTGGGCGTTCGTCACCTGTTTTTTGTATTGATTGGAAAACCCCAGGGGTTTGGAACCCTTTTTAAATGGGGGGCTGTCACGTTTGTATCAAGTACTGCACCCTACCTGTATATTGCCTGGGCAGGTCACCAGTCTTTCCCGAAATTTGTCTGGATCATCCTGTTTTTAATCATGATATTCCCGTTTATCAATCTGATTAAAAAAATCCATATCGCAAAAAAGAATCTTGCCGGTTATGACCCGTATAGATAAAAAAAGCGGCCTTATTCATGGTGGACAATGGGGTGAAAATTGCGTGTCACTTCACTTCTCGCACGAACGGACAACTCCTCTCGCCCCCGGCTTTTCGTTCCAACGAGGCGATTGCCCTGGGATAACCTGACCCGCACATGATGGATCTCGGCAAGTTTTTTAAAATGATCCCAGAAGGTCATATCGCCGTACCAGAATACAAGGTCGCGATTGGCTTGATTCACCGGAGCATGATTGATCTGTTCATAGGATAAGGTCAGGGGTATGATGTCCTTATTTGAATCAATGGCCGCCTGGAACAGGGGCTGCCGAAATCTCAGGACACCGTCCCCGTTGGTACTGGTCCCTTCGGGAAAAATCAGGATATTTAATCCAGCCTTAAGTGCCTGGGTAATATTGGCAGTTTCCAGGCCTAAAAACCTTCTGCTCCTCCTCTCCACGAAGATACAGGCGGCAAGCCGGGTCAGATGGCCTAAAAAAAAAGTCTCCCTGACCTCCTGTGATGTGATAAAACATCCCGGGAAACAGGCGGATAAGATCAGGGCATCCAGGTATGACAAATGGTTGGATACAATAAAAAAATTATCTTTGCCCACAATGGGTTCAGGTTTAAACTCAATATAAACTCCCAATACGCCAAGCAATCTTTTTGAAACAAAAGATACCAGGATCGCGCTGAATTTACGATATCTATTTTCAGAAAAACAGGCAACTGGTAGGAACGGAAGGCAGATCAATATATAGGTGAATATAATACTGATCAGATAAAACAACTTGAGATTTCGGGTGATGGACTGCACCATTTAGCGGCTCATGGTTTTCTGGAAAATAAATTGGTTTTCAAGTGCTCAAAGGGAGGCGGTGTGAATTTTTTCAGGAATAGTGCCGCCATTCTGACCAGGTATTTGGGATAGGAAAAGAGACTGACCCGGCCCACCTGGATGACCTCGTCCCCAGTTTTAAAATTCAGGCGCTTTAAATAAAATTGTGTAAGATCAATATCCCTGTGAAAGTAACGGGTATCTTTTTCTGATTTCTGGAACACGGTATGATCGACACTGCCCCTGAAGACAAAATTTTCTTCATCAAAAACAGCGGTCGTGTTGATGGCAATTGGAGAACGATGATATCGGTCTATGGCCCTTGCAATGCTGAGGTGTTGAACCGAAGGGGTCTGGGTATAGGGCGAGGGATAAATATTTTCAAAGTGAAGTGCAACATTGCCAAGACTTGACAGGACACAGGCAACATTGGTCACCCAGATCGGCTTAAATTTCGAGGTGCGAAGCAGGTAATTCATGATCAGTTTACAGCTCAATGAATGGGTCAGGCCGGTTCTTCTGGCCTTCTTTTTGACACAGGTCAGTCCAAGGTGAAGAATTTTCATGCCGTTTACTTCAAGAATAACAGCAGAACAAAATCCAATGGCTTCGCCGGCCTTATCCCTGGCGATGGTGATGACATTGCGATTAAATTCCGTTCTTTTCCCAGTCAGGCACTGATACCTTGGCGTCTGTCTAAAGCAATCTTTGGCAATGCTTTCAAGTTCTTGATGAACAGTTTTTAATTCCAAGCCGGTCCAATACCGGCCCGGTCGATAAAAAAAGTCAATCTTACAGGAACGGGATTGCGTTTTTGTCTTCTTCATATGTAAGCCCCGTATACGGCAGGTGGATAGCTGTATGTATTAAAGAACCAATTAAAATTATGCCCTGATATCGCTATTCGGTCATCAAATGTTGATATCCCCTGAACCCTGTTTTTTCTTTGTAGGTCCTGGCAGCCTCGAGCAAACCAAAAAACCGCTCATTCATTCCGGTATGATCCTTGAGATGGGAATCGATTATGGTTTGAAATGCTTCAAGATGTGGGTATTTTTCGATATATGCTTCCCGTTCTTTCACTGCATTTTCAAGGATCACTTTCAAATTTAAATTATTCATCCTGTTCTTCCTTAAATTGGCGACTCTAATGAGTAAAGCTGACTTATAGCAGGGCTGTATTAGCAGGAAATTAAACCTGTATTAACAATTGGTTAAACTTTAAGCACAGATACAATTCAAACTTACATCCATCCAGAGAGCACAAAATTAAAACCATATCAAATTCTAATCTTTGACTCATCAAATCCCAACAAAAGGGCTGTGTCTACGATTTTAATGGTCCGTTTAATATCCATGGTCATTGGTTTGGTGGTAGTGACTTTCATTGTCAAAAGCGCCATGGCCCAGTTCGGCAGTGATCCGTCCGAACTTCAGGCCGTCACGAATGAAATTGCCAAGAATACGGGAAAGGGCAGTGAAACAACTGCACAAGCGGTTCAAACCGCAGAACAGATGTCCGGAAAAGTCAATGAAAATATCAATCAGGTGTCAGCCGTAGTTGCAACCGTGAATTCAGATATTAACCGGGTGAGCCAGGCAACTGAAGAAATAAAGTCATGCGGTCTCCAGGTTAGGCCCTGTGCTACAGAATTATCCGGGTTGTCCAAAAAACTTACGGATACCCTTGCACAGTTTACCCTTTAATGATGATCGGCCCGGCCGGGTAAAGACATCCGGCCGGGCTGATCATAGCAAACGATTGGAGATCATTCTAAGAAATATCGATAATTGCGGTTTTATCTTCACACGATATAGAAGCATATTGCCCTGTTTTAAAATGGACGAACAAATCCTCCTCAATTGTCAGGATGGGAAAATACTTTTGATAAAAATGCTTTCCAACCACGGACCCTGTTGCGAGCAGGGGTTCTGTCCTGATATTGATGATGGCGGCCGGATTCAAATTGTTTCGTATCAGTTCAAGGATCATCAGAGATCCGGTGCTTGATCCTTTACCATACGGGAAAATCAGCACCTTATCGCCGACACTGCTCCTATAGAGTTCATGCCGTTTATCCGATATCATTCCGGTCAAGGGGTCCACACACCCCCAGAAGCTGATAGGATCTTTTGTTGCCAGAACTTCTCCTTTACCGGTTCCCTCAAGGATGAATTTGCCCTTTAGTATCATAATTCAATTTTCCTCAGTCTTCCTGAAACGGCACTTTCAACACAGGATTCCGTGCTCGCCGGGATCATCTCAAGGCCGGTTTGTGAAAAACAATAATTTGCAAATTTTCCTGAATCCGACATGGCACAAGAAAAATGCCAATTTTCCTTGGGGTATTGTAACGGGCATCCGTCGGTGAACACCTGAATGCCCGATGAACCCAGCGCGTCAAGAATACCGAGATTGTCGATTTCTGCATAGGTTTTTCTGCTTGTAAATACCCAGAAACAAACAAATTTATTGACGCGCCGGTTGCCCAGAAGGCTGGATAAATGTTTAAATTCATCAACTGAATAATGTGGGCATCCCAGCACAATAAGGTCCATATTCAAACCCGTTGTCTGGGTCAAACGCTTTTCAGCATCTTTTATCATGGAAGGCGTTATCATCACTATTTTTTCCGGTGCTTCACCCTTGAAGCAGGTTAACATATCCGGAGCTTCCGGTGTGACGCCGATGACATGAAACAATCCGACCGCTCCAGATGATGCCGCCGCTGCACTGAAAGACTTTAACCGGTCTGTTGAAATGTCTTGGGGCATATTCTGAACAGCCGCTATTTTATCGCCGGCAATTTCACCTACAAGAAAACCCATCAAAGGATAGGTAAAGCTGTTATCCAACATTTTTTGCGAAAACCCCTCTAACCTGATCAGAATCCTGGCTTTCCGATTCTCTTCCAGATGAAGTCCCATTTCAGGGACACAGCCGGTAATGGCGGCGCAAACATCGGTAAGATCCGCATACCGCTCTGTTTTCGCGCCTATCACGGAATTGGCAAAGGCAATGGCATTGGACTCACCCCATGCAATCTGTTCTCCAAAAGAGGGACTGATCCCCTGCTGATATGGCGCACATGTCCAGGTGGGAATCGCCCCCATTTGCAAATATGCCTGTTCCAGCCGTCTGCTTTTTTCAAGGAGTTCTGCAGGAACCCGCATTTGTTCATGTCTTTCAAGGTCTATTGAGGCAGGGTTCAACTGGGTGGGGACACAAAATTTTCCGCCAAGGGCGGCCATTTTTTCGGCAAATTCAACTCCGGCATCAACCATATAAAGCGTCATATCAATATGGACCTGGGTAATCTGAATCATCCTTTTTGCCCCGTACAAATTGCCCAGTTCAGACAGGATGGCCATTGCCAGCTTTGGGGCCTCACCATGACCTCCGTTGAGCATATCTTTTTGATCGTGTGTATAATCCATGAAATTTCCGATACCTGATGATAAAATTAAATCGTATTGGGCTCTACCATTGGTATTGAGTCGTTTTTTTAATTCTCAAACCAGGCTGTGGTCCGTTTACAGAAACCGACCAGCATCAGCATCAACGGCACTTCGATCAGCACACCCACGACGGTTGCCAGGGCAGCACCGGAAGAAAGCCCGAATAGCATTACGGCAGTCGCAATTGCCACTTCAAAATGATTGGAAGCACCGATCATCGCAGCAGGCGCAGCATCTTCATATTTAAATTTTAAGAGCCTGGCAGCTCCATATCCCAGAGCAAAAATAAAAATTGTCTGGATCAATAGGGGGATTGCAATCCACACAATGGTTAAAGGATTCGCCGTAATGACCTCCCCCTTAAAGCTGAACAGCAGAACCAGGGTTAACAGAAGGGCACCAATCGTAACCGGTGTGAGGACACCTAAAAATTTTTCTTTAAACCAGGTTTCCCCTTTGGTGGTGATGATCCACTTTCTGGAAAAATATCCCGCAACAAGGGGCAGCGCAACATATATCCCAACGGAGAGCAGCAGTGCCTGCCAGGGAATGGGAAGTTTACCAACCCCAAGCAGAAATCCGCCAAGAACGCCATAAAGAACCAGCATTGTCAAAGAGTTGATGGCAACCATAACCAGTGTGAGGCCGTCATTTCCTCTAGAAAGATATCCCCAGACCAGAACCATGGCCGTACAGGGAGCGATCCCTAAAAGAATACATCCGGCAAAATAACTTCTCCATAAAGGGATTTGAAGCATTTTTATTCCGTCCTGCAGTACCACCACACCGGCACCGTGGTGGGCACCCACAGGAAGATCAAGGCCGAATGGCAGCTTTACAAGATCAATGGCATCTACGCCGATAAATGACTTGAGTAAAAAACCAAGAAAAAATATGGAAATGGCATACATGGTAAAGGGTTTGATACACCAGTTTATAAACAGGGTCAAAAAGACAGGTTTTCCACTTTTCCCGGCTTTGACCACCGAAGCAAAATCAATTTTTACCATGATGGGATACATCATGAAAAAAAGACAGATCGCAATGGGAATTGAAACCACCGGGGCACCCCCAATATTGATCGACATCTTGTCCAGCGTTTTCGCCAGATTGGGGGCAATTTTGCCCAGAAGGATGCCGCCAACAATGCACAACCCAACCCAGACCGTCAGATACCGTTCAAAAATACTGGTCATTTTTCGGTCATTGCCTGAAACAGTGCTCATTTTATTCGATTCTCCTTTTTCTGATCACTTGAAAACCTATTCTGTGAAGATATTTTCCGGCATTTTTTCAACAAATGCTTTGATTTCGTCTCTGACTTTCCGGAAGCAGTCCAATTGTTTCTCCTTGCTTTCTCCTTTTTTTGCAAGCGCTTCCGCCAGTTTAGGCGGATCATCAAACCCGACATGGATGACCTTGCACCGGGGGGGGAAATACGGACAAGTCTCATGGGCATGGCCGCACACGGTTATGACGGCATCAAGTTCGGTGTCTTTAAATTCATCAATCAGTTTTGACCGGTGATGTGAAATATCCACACCAGCCTCAGCCATTACCTCTACCGCATGGGGATTGAGACCATGGGTTTCGACACCGGCTGAATAGACATCAATGATGTCATCTTTCATTTCTTTAACCCACCCTTCAGCCATCTGGCTGCGGCAGGAGTTACCCGTGCAAAGGAATAGTATTTTTAATTTTTCTTTCATTTTAATTACCCTTTGTTTTAAGTTTCTGAACAGAAGCCACTTTCTCTTTGTCTCTGACTGAGTTCTTCACAGGGAATCAGCAAAATTTCTTTCAAGGCGTTTAAATCTTTTTTTACCTGGCTTGATCCTCCAAGATTTTGTCTCACCCATATGGAAAGTTGTTTCATTGAATCATCTTCTTTGTTCAAACGAAAATATATCCACCGCCCCTGTTTTCGATTTTTCAAAACCCCCGCAGATACCATTAAGCTGAGGTGCCTGGAAGCCGTCGCTCCAGCAACTTTTAAAAACTCGGTGATCTGGCAGGCGCATAGTTCGTCATGAAAAAGCAGTGCACTGAATATCCTGAGCCTGTTTTTGTCGGATATTGATTTTAATATTAATCGTGTTTTATCCAAAATACCTTAGTCCATTTGTTTGTTTAGCCAAATGACTAATTATATAAACCCCATTGCCATATCCGTCAATATTTGTTTGGTCATTTTTTTATGTGTCACTTGACATCTCTTTTTTATATCTATATATTCCTTTATAACGATTTATAGAAAAGGATATATGCAAAGTTTTATCCAAATAAACGAACACTCAAATCAACAGCCCTATCTGTAATATGAGGAAAATATGAAAGTATTTATTCGAGTAATGAAAGCCCTGTCCGATCCCAACCGTGTTAAAATGATGAAAATGCTCCAGGCCCGCCCCCTTTGCGTATGTGAAATCAAAACCGCCCTGGGTATTGCCCAGTCGACTGCCAGCAAGCATTTGAAAATTCTTGAAGATGCCGAACTGGTCAGAAGTTTTAAGGATGGATTGTGGGTGAATTATTCCCTGGCCGACGGCAGTGGTTCTCCCTATTCCGCCAGCATGATTAAAAACCTGAAACACTGGCTGGACAGTGAACCGGAAATCCTGGAGCTGAATCTCATCCTTCCAGGCATTGACCGTCATGACATTGTTGGGAAATAACAGGAAACAAAAATATCACGAAATTACATCGTCAAGTGACCATATACAAATAGAATCAGGAGAGCTCATGGAATCAAAAACAACCCACCCCGTTCAAGATGGGGGGAAAATAAATAAGATGATGGCCTTGAATCTGCTGATGGGGGCCATTGGCGTGTACCTGTGGTGGACAATCTATCGTGTACTGCCGGATCTGTCAAAGTGGCTTACATACGACCTCTTACCAATCAAACAAGGTTCTCACCTTGGATCTTCCGTGGAATTTTTTCTGTATGACACGCCAAAGGTTATGATGCTTCTATTTCTGGTTGTTTTTGGAGTGGGCATCCTCAGAAGCTTTTTTACACCTGAAAAAACACGGGCCTTTCTTTCAGGAAAAAGTGAATTTGCCGGTAATGTTTTTGCCGCATTATTGGGCATTGTGACCCCCTTTTGTTCCTGTTCCGCTGTTCCGCTGTTTATCGGTTTTGTGACCGCAGGCGTTCCGCTTGGGGTTACATTCTCTTTTTTAATTGCCGCCCCCATGGTGAATGAGATCGCGCTCGGCCTTTTGTACGGACTTCTGGGCTGGAAGGTTGCCGCTATTTATATGGGAACAGGTTTGTTTATCGCCATATCAGCCGGTTGGGTGATCGGCCGCCTTAAACTCGAAAATCATATTGAAGACTGGGTAACCCAGGCAAATGCAGCGAACCTGACCATGGAAGAAGAAAAACTGACCTGGAATGACCGGTTTGTTTATGGGTGGGATGCGGTGAAAGAAATTATCGGTCGTGTATGGATATATGTCATACTGGGTATTGCCGTGGGTGCCGGTATTCATGGGTTTGTACCCGAAGGTGTTATGGCATCCATCATGGGCAAAGAGTCCTGGTGGTCAGTCCCCCTGTCTGTGGTGATCGGGGTTCCCATGTATTCCAATGCCGCCGGTGTTATCCCGGTTGTTGAAGCGCTTTTGGGAAAAGGAGCCGCTCTGGGCTCTGTCCTGGCGTTTATGATGAGTGTCATTGCTTTGTCGTTGCCTGAAATGGTGATCTTGAGAAAAGTATTGAAACCCAAATTGATTGCCGTATTTGTGGGAGTTGTTGCCAGTGGGATTTTGTTTGTCGGATATTTATTTAATATGATTCTTTAAAAAAATTTGCAAATTAAAAGGAATTTACAATGGAAATTAAAGTGTTGGGACCGGGTTGTGCCAAATGCAAAAAGACGGAGAAACTGGTTCAGGAAGTCATTAAAGAAAATGGTGTTGATGCAAATGTCGAAAAGGTAAGCGATATGATGCAGATCGCTTCATATGGCGTGTTCGGGACCCCGTCGGTTATCGTGGACGGAGACGTTAAGTGCACGGGGAAAGTGCCGAAGAAGGACGACATCAAAGGTTGGCTGTTAAAATAAAAAAGGAACTAAAATGGAACAGGTTTTAAAAAATTTCACCCTGGATTTCTTCGGAAAAGGAAAACATAAAATTTCACCGGCTGTTTTTTTCAGATGGAGGATGTGGTTCTGCTGGATGTCCGGTCCAGAGAAGAAGCGGATTCTTTGGCCATTAAACTGGCGCTTCATGATAATGTGCAGTGTCTGAATATTCCCATCAACGAAGTGCCGGACAAATTAAATGACATTCCCAGGAACAAACCCCTGGCCGTTTTCTGTCCGGCAGGTGTTCGTTCTGCCATTGTTTACAGTTTTTTGCTTGCTAAAGGATTTTCTGACGTCCGCATCCTCATGGGCGGATATCCCGCATTAACTGACGAGGTAATGCCCGGCAAAGTATTACAGCTAACCCTGCAGGGAAGTTAGCTGACCTTGAGATGGATCAGATTATTGTCATAAGCGCTTGTATTTTGGTTGTGGCCGTATTGATGACCATGGTCGGCAAAGGCGGGGGTAATTTTTATGTTGTTATCCTTGTTATGGCGGGGATTCCAATGCACCAGGCTGCAACAACGGGACAATTTATATTGTTTGCCGCTTCAATTGCAGCAATGGTGATTTTTCAGAAGAACAAATCCGTATCCTGGGGCCTTGCATTGTTAATCGGTAGCACGACATCGCTTGCTGCCCTTGGGGGTGGATATTTTTCCCATGTTTTCAGCGGATTTGTGCTGAAGCTGATTTTTGCCTTTATGCTGTTTGCAGCCGGAGCCGTTATGCTTGCGCCGGTCAGGCAGGGAAAAGAGGGAAGCGTAAAGCACCGTTTTGGTACCATTAAAATCAAATCCAGGGGTGAGCTATATGGTGTTAATCTGTGGATTGCACTCCCAGTAACCATTCTGACAGGTTTTGGTTCCGGCATGGTCGGCGTATCCGGCGGATCGTTTCTGGTTCCTCTCATGGTTATTGCCTGCGGTATCCCAATGCACACAGCCGTTGGGACGGCATCCACACTCATTGCCGGCACGGCCTTTATGGGCTTTTTGGGTCATGCCGTTCAAGGGGATTTTAACCCGGCATGGGCTGTTTTTCTGGCAGTCGTAACCATCGCAGGCGGCGTGATCGGCGGTAAATTTGCTCTTAAAACAAAACCCAAATCCTTGAAAAGACTGTTTGCGTATACCAATTGGCTGGCTGCTGTCTTCATGGTGATAAACGCATTTCATGTTTGAATTTATGCGACAAAAACAAAATTGATTTTTTATTTCAGGTGTTCTCATAAAGCGACACTGCAAACAGATTTACCATATTAAAGGAAAAATGAATGATGAAACAGGTCCTTAAAAATTTGAGTGTATGGGGTGTCATTTTGATGCTGTTTTCCACTACAGGTGCTTTTGCTGAAGATTTTTTGAATGTTCCGGCTAAAGGGACGGTAACCATGATTGATTTGGGGGCAAAGAAATGTATCCCCTGCAAAATGATGGCCCCAATCCTTGTCAAACTTGAAAAAGCCTACAAAGGCAAAGCCGATATTATTTTTATTGATGTATGGGAAAACAGACAACCGGCTCAAAGGTTTAAAATAAGAGCCATTCCCACACAGATCTTTTTCAATGCAAAGGGCGAAGAGGTATACCGGCATGTCGGTTTCCTGGATGAAAAATCCATTGTCGACCAGTTGACAAAAATGGGGGTAGCAGCCCCGGACCTGCCAGCAAAGGATAGTTAAAATGCTGGATACTCTTTTTTTAACAGTCAACCAATGGATGACCGGCGGGATTGCCATAGCGGCGGCCGGGTGCTTTTTGTGGGGTGTTATCAGTGTCTTGTTCAGTCCCTGTCATCTGGCATCCATCCCTCTGATCGTCGGTTATGTGGGCGGTCAGGAAAAAATGGTCCAACCCAGACAGGCAGGTATATATTCTATATTTTTCACCGCAGGACTATTTATTACCATTGCGTTGATCGGTGTCATTTGTGCCCTGCTTGGGAGAATGCTTGGGGATGTGGGTAACTATTGGCAGATCCTGATTGGCCTTATTCTGATCTGGGTTGCGCTGGGAATGCTGGGGGTTGAAAAGTGTTCTCTGTCCGGAAGCCTTTTATACAAACTGAATTTAAAAGGAATGTTCGGTGCTTTTGTGCTTGGGCTTGATTATGGTGTTCTTTCCGGGTCTTGTACTTTCGGGTTTATTGCTCCCATACTGGCCATTATCACGGTCCAGGAAAAAGTGGCCACCGGCATCATTTTGATTGTTCTGTTCGCTGTCGGGCATTGTCTTCCCATTGTTGTTGCGGGCAGTTCAACAGCTATAGTTAAAAAGTTGCTGGAAAACAGTACCTGGAACGGTGCCGGGACCTGGTTCAGGAAGCTTGCCGGGGCAACCATTGCGATCCTGGGGGGATATTTTATTGTGACCCCTTTTCTGAATTGATCCTTTGAATTTGAGGGAAATCCTCTGAAAAATCCGGTAGCCCCGGGATTCATCTAAAGCCCGGCAACTGCATCAAATCGTGATCCAATTTTCGATACCACCCCACCAGGGACCACAAAATCCGAATCATAATCATACCAGATTATAATCTTTGAATCATTACGGTCTAACAAACACTATTTATAACTTTATCTGAAATTCTATCCAGTGATTTTTAACCGAGCAAAAACGCTATAAAGGAGAGCAGATAATGGAAACAAAAGAACCGTCAGCTATCAGCCGCAGATCGTTTATCAAAAAAGCCGCAACCGGAGCAGCTGTATTTGCAAGTGCCTCAATGGGACCCTGGTTTATTAAAGACGCGCTGTCTTCTTCAGGAAAATTAAACCTTTTTACCTGGCCCGATTATTCAAAGCCGGAAGTAATTCAAGCCTTTGAAGAAGCAACCGGGATTAAGGTGAAGGTCACCAACTACAGCACCAACCAGGAATGCATGAACAAACTTCGAACATCCCGGGCAAAAGGATTTGATATTGCCCAGCCATCGTTGACGGAATACGAACTTCACATGGGATTTGATCTGTACAGGGAAATCGATGAGACAAGACTTCCCAACCTTAACAATCTTGAGCCGGCCTTTTATGAAAAATCCAAAAAACTGGGGGGAGTGATCAAGGGGAAACGGGTGGGGCTGCCCTATGACTGGGGAACAGAGGCCATGGCATTCAATACGGACAAACAGGATTTTAAATATGGCGAGCTTTCATACGGAACCATGTGGGACCCGTCCTTTACCGGCAAAGTCACCTGCCGGCCCCATTCCGTATTCATCGGCGCCGGTCTTTACCTGGATGCCATTGGAAAGGTTCCATCCAACCGGATGTATGATACCTATCAATCTGAAGAAAAAATGACAAAAGTCTATGATCAGATCCTGGATTTTCTCATTGCCGGGAAAAAAAACATCAAGATGTTCTGGAACAATGCCCAGGATCATCAACTGGCCTTTTTGCAAAACAACTGCCAGATCGGTCAGACCTGGGATGGTCCCATCCTTACCATGAAAAAGCAGGGCAAGCCCCTGACATATATGGCACCCAAAGAAGGCGCCATGACCTGGGTGGATTCAATGGCCATTGTCAAAAATGCAGAAAATCTTGAACAGGCCTATGCGTTCATGAACTGGGCATACACCCCAAAGGCCGGTTCGGTCATGGCAAAGAGCACAGGGTACAATTCCGTGGTTAAAGGGGTTGCAGACCTTTTGGATGACAAGACAAAACAGGGGTTTGCCCAGGCCTACCCGGGTGACGCACTTGAAAATCTATGGTGGTACGTATCTGAACCTTCATGGTTTGTCCCTGCCAGAACCGTTTACCGGGATAAATTTCAAGCGGCCTGATCAATGATAGACGTCTGCGGGCATGGACAACCATCCATGCCCGGTAAAACCGGAGAAGAAAATGGGGCATGAGGTTCGAATCAAAAATGTAACCATGCGGTTCGGCAATACCACTGCCGTGTCCAATCTGGATGTACACATTAAAGCGGGGGAGTTCTTCTCTTTCCTTGGCCCTTCCGGTTGCGGGAAGACAACCCTGCTCAAATTAATCTCAGGATTTCTTGATCCCACTGAAGGCCGGATTGAAATTAACAACCAGGATATGCAGGGGGTGGGCCCCAACAAACGTCCCACTGCAATGATTTTTCAAAATCTGGCCCTTTTCCCATTGATGACGGTTGAGGAAAACATCGCATTTGGTCTGGAGGTAAGGGGGGTGGGTAAAATTCAGAGACGAAAAAAGGTTGAGGACCTGCTGGATCTGGTTGATTTACCCCATACCCGCCAAAAAAAAGTCACCTCCCTTTCAGGCGGGCAGAAACAGCGGGTGGCCATTGCCCGGGCACTTGCGGTTGAACCCTCGGTCCTGCTCCTGGATGAACCCCTGTCTGCCCTGGATCTCAAGCTGCGAAAGCATATGCGTGTCGAATTGAGGCAGATCCAGCAAAAGACGGGGGTCACCTTTATTTATATTACCCACGATCAGGGAGAGGCATTGACCATGTCCGACCGGGTGGGCGTGATTTCCGAAGGGGGCAGGCTGGAACAGGTGGGTCGACCCACTCAGATCTATAACGATCCCCAAACCCCTTTTGTGGCCTCTTTTGTGGGCGAAAACAATATTTTTCAAGCAAAGATCATTGGGCAGCGAAATGGACGATTCCTCGCTGATACCCCCATGGGGACCCTTGAATGTGTCGCACCTGCCGGCTTTGAACCTGAAAATTTCAAACCCGGCCAGGCAGCCACTGCATTTGTCCGGCCTGAAACCATCCGCCTGGTTAACGGGAGCGGAGTTCAGGAGAATCAGGTGGAATGCCTGGTGATCAGTCAGCGGTTTGAAGGGGCCTTTATGACCATGGAGCTTGAAACAAAGGGCGACACCATCATTCACATACGACAAAGCAACAATGGGCATGAACCGATTTTAAAGCCGGGAGAAAACACCTTCATCAGCTTTGGTGCGGATAACACCCTGCTGCTGGCGACGCCCTGTGATCATCAAACAAAAGAACCATTATGCCCCAATTGATGAAATCATTTTTAGACAATTTCGGCAAAACAGGCTCCCTGATCGTGATCAGTCTGGTGGGTTCCTGGTTGATTTTTATGGTGATCGGCCCCCAGCTCATCGCCCTGGATTATTCATTCCGGCACCTGCTTCCCCTGAGCCGGGTGGGGGGTCCCGAAGATGTCCTCACATGGGCAAATTATCTTACCCTGCTGACCAATACGCTTCACAGACTTATTTTCTTTAAAACCATATGGTCCAGCATCATCGTGACGCTGCTGGCACTGGTTGTCTGCTACCCCATCTCCTATTATATGGCCAAGATCGCAAAGGCTTCATCCGTCTCTTTGATGATGGTGGGCATCATCATTCCATACTGGATCAATGAATTGTTAAGAATTTTTGCCTGGCAGCTCATATTGTCTGATGCAGGAATATTAAACCAGATCCTGTTACATCTTCATATCATTGCCGATCCTGTAAATTTCCGGGCCGGCAATTCAGCCGTTATTCTGGGCATGGTGTATGCGTATATCCTGTTTATGGTTTTCCCATTGTACAATGCCATGGAGAGCCTTGATAACAACCAGATTGAGGGGGCCAGGGACCTGGGTGCCTCCTGGATGAGAATTCACTGGAAGATTGTGATCCCCCACTCAAAACCGGGAATGGCGGTGGGGTGTATCATGACCTTCATGCTGGCCGCAGGTTCCGTGGCAGCCCCCCAGCTTCTGGGCAGCCCGTCCAGTTTCTGGTTTACCCAGATCATATATACCAATTATGAAACCGCCAACTGGAACCTTGGGACCGCATATTCGGAAGTCCTTGCTTTGCTGTGCCTGATTTTTATGTTTTTCATGTTGAAAATTTTTAAAGTGAGGTTGAAAGATCTTCTCAAGTGATCACATCCGACAATATTTTAAAGACAATGATGGGACTTTACCTGGTCGGTTTTTTTGCCTACCTGTTTTTACCCCTGGTGTTCATGTCTGTTGTGGCGTTTAATGCCAGTGAAATTCCCCAGGTGGCTCCATGGGAGGGTGTTACGCTTCATTGGTTTTCATCCCTCGTGAACGATGATCAGATGTGGGATGCCCTGATCAATTCATTTGCCGTTGCCCTGTCCGTGGTATTCATTTCAGTTCCCATCGGGTTATCCAGCGCCATGGTGTTAACCCGGCTGAACTTTGCAGCAAAGGACGTATTGTATGCAATTATGGTGTCCCCTATTCTTGTCCCGGGTATTGTCCTGGGAATTTCAACTTTTCTGTTCTGGGATACGCGGATGAACGTATCCGGGGGTCTGTGGACTGCCATCATGGGACAGTCCTGCTTTATTATTTCATACTGTATGCTTCTGATCATGGCCCGGGCCCAACGCTTTGACAGAACCCAGGAAGAGGCGGCCTATGACCTGGGTGCCGGCCATGGACGGGTTTTCCGGAAAATCACCCTCCCGTTTCTAAAACCCGCGTTGATATCCTCTGTAGGGCTTGCGTTCATGCAGTCCTTTGAAAACTATAACACCACTTTGTTTGCCATCGGTATCGAACAGACCCTGCCCATATATATCGGGACAAAACTCAGGGTTTTTATCAGTCCTGCCATGAATGCACTGGGGGTTGTTTTTATCAGCCTGACCATTGCCGGTGCCTGTTTGTATGAATGGATTAAAAGAAGAGAGAATCAAAATGAATAAAGCCATATTGGTCAGTATTGATGGATTAAGAAGCGACGCAATAAAAAATGCCCGCACACCCATGCTTGATTATTTAATCAAGAAAGGCGCTTACAGTGGGGCGGTCAAAACCGTAACACCATCAATCACACTGCCCTCCCACTTTTCCATGTTTACATCCCTTAACCCTTATTCCCATGGTGTGCTGACCAATACGGCATTGCCCGACATTTCCGCATTATCGCAAAGTTTGTACGCCCACATCAAACAGCACGCAGGCGTTGTTTCATCCTTTTACAGTTGGGAACATTTAAGGAATCTGTCACTTCCCGGAACCCTCGACCACACGTTCATGCACCGGCTTTACCAGGAAAAGGACCTCATCACACTGGCCAAGGCAGCCATTGGCCATATCATCACCCACTGTCCCGACTTTTGTTTTATCTATTTTGAATGGCTTGACCTTATCGGTCACGAATCCGGCTGGATGTCGGGTCCTTACCTCAAAGCCCTGGAACTCACCGACCAGGCCCTGGAATTGATAGTTGACGGCCTGAACCAATTTTCCGACAGGGGTGGATACCACCTAATCGTCACCAGCGATCATGGGGGGAAGGAACATCACCATCTGGAAAATGTCCCGGAAATTACAAATGTCCCCTTGATTGTCTGGGGGCGTGATGTTCGTGAAAACCATTGGATTGAATCACCAGTCTCCCTGCTGGACATTTCACCGACGATTTCAAAGATACTGGGCATCCCACCCCATTTTGCGTGGGAAGGCAAACCTGTATCAGAGGTATTTATAGCGGGCTTAGAGAACAATTCAATCCCGCGAGTCGCCTGGGACAATTCCCTTTTCACCCCGGATTCCTCTCATCCGGAATGGATTGCGAACGATGGTCCAGGATGGAAAGGATAGCTGCCAAGGCCTCTGGGTATTGTCACCATGCATTCGGTTCACCACCGATTTTCTCCATAATAATTTTTTGAAATTTTATTTGTCGAAAATCTCACGGATCATGACAGAGAGCTCCTGACCAATGATCGGTTTTTGAATACTTTTTTTGATTCCAAGGGTCTGGGTGATGTCTTCATCCAGATTGCCGTAGTAACCGGAACACAGAATAATCGGCAACTCTTTCCGAATTTTCAGAAGTTCGGCAGAGAGCGCATCTCCTTTCATTTTAGGCATTGTCATATCCGTGATGACAAGATCAAATTCGTCCGGATTCGCCTTAAATGCATTTAGTGCGGAAACCCCATCTGTGAAAGGGGTCACCATATATCCCTGCCGGACCAGAATCTTCTCCAGAGCCTCGAGAATATCCTTCTCATCTTCTATCAGCATAATCCGTTCAGACCCCATGACCAGGCCAGCTTTCATTTTAGAATCATCCAAACGCTTATCCGGTTGAATGGCAGGCCAGAATATCTGGAATGTTGTACCAGAACCGACCTCACTGTATACCTTCATAAATCCGCCACCACTTTTCACAATCCCGTCAACCACGGACAATCCCAGACCGGTTCCCTGGCCCACACCTTTTGTGGTAAAAAAAGGATCAAATATCTTTCCCATGGTGTCCCTGTCCATACCATGGCCGGTGTCGCTGATAAGCAATCTGACATATTTGCCTGGATTCATGTTTAGTTCTGGAACACTCTTTTCCTCAGAAATGTCTATCTCATTTAATTCCACCGTTAAAACCCCTCCGCCGTCACCCATGGCATGATATGCATTTGTGCACAGATTCATTATGACCTGATGAATCTTGGTTGGGTCGGCAAGTATGGATGCTTTGGACTGAATTTTTTGAATAATTTCGATATTTGCCGGTATTGAGGAGCGTAACAGGTTCATGGCCTCTTTTACCACAAGATACAGTCCCATCGGATGCAATGTATCTTCAGATTGTCGACTAAACGTCAATATCTGTTTAACCAGCAGGGAAGCTCTCTGGGCGGCATTTTCAATTTGTGTGATATCTTTTTGAGCGTTTTCAGGATTTTGAACATCTAATTTTGCCAGTTGAGCATACCCCAGAATGGCAGACAAAATATTGTTAAAATCATGGGCAATCCCGCCGGCAAGGGTGCCAATGGCCCGCATCTTATCGGACTGATTGAGCCGGCTTTCCAGTTTGAGTTTATCTTTTGCGGCTCTTTTCGTTTCCGTAATATCCTGAATGGTGCCATAGATCAATTCTATCCGGCCCCTTTGTCCTTTTCCGGCAACAGCGTGCTGAAAAACGTTGCGTTCAGACCCGTCCGGCCGAATGATCCGGTACTCCATATCCAATGATGATTTGCGACTCTGGATAAGCTTACTGAGGGCCGATTTTACCATTTCCCTGTCTTCCGGATGCACCCGTTGCAGAGAGGTTTCCAGGGTGATAGCAAGCGTGCCGGGAGAAAGGCCGCAGATGTCATATATCTGATCAGACCAGGTCAATGTCTCGTTTTCCACATGAAACTCCCAGTCACCGACCTTTGCAAGCTGCTGGGCTGCCATGAGCCGTTTCCGGGTGTTTTTGAGGATTGCTATGGTGGATTCCCGAGAGTTTAAGGCCTTCTGAACCTGAAGGTCCATGGGTCTGAAGATGAGCAGCAACTCCAGCAGGAGGGTTAAAATGGTGATCAGCCATATGATCAATTCAAATTTTTCAATTTTTAAAACCGCTTGTCTGCCTAATTTCTCATATTCATCAACGGCAGCATCCAGCAGAGGGTTGAGGGTATGCGGTCCATAGATTGTAATAAAAAGGTAAGCGGTGGATTCGGTATCAAATGTATCCTGCTCACTGTGATAAGCATCGGTTGCACGGTCCAGGAAGCGCTCCATGGCCAGATCAAGGCCGATCATGGGATCTTCATAAATTTTTACCAGGGTGTCATTAATTACAGGGCTGCGGGATTTTTCAGGATCACCATGGCGAAGGAATTTAAAATCAGCCTGCATTTTGTGAATAGTCCGGCCCACCTGGGAGCGAGCCATATCGAATTCAGATTCATCCTCTGTTGTTGCCATGAGGCTGACAAAAAAGGAGATCCGGTTGGACAGTCCTGCCTGATGACCTGCCAGATTGATAAGACTTGAAAAATTACGCTGTTTGGAAACCACATGCTTCATGGTAATAAAAGAAGACGTGACCAGAAGGGCGATCACACTCAACCCGATAATGTAACGGATCCGAAGTATTTTTATAGTGCGGGGAAGCATGGCTATGAATAGCACATAAATGTTAGGATTTGATGAAAGGGTCCACAGTTCGGGAAATTTTGAATATTCTTATCAGTAGAAGCGGCAAAAGGCAAGAGAGGAGAACCCTTCCGGGACAGATTAATCTTTTGGTTTGAACGCACGCCCAATGATGATACCGCCGACAATCGCGGTAATGGGGGCCACCATCACCAGTCCGATGCTGCCCACAAGGGTTCTCATGATTTCTGCGGCGACAATTTTCATATTGAGCATCCGCATGAGACTGGGTTCCTTGACTTTGAAGATCAATAATAGGGTCAGGTATCCTCCGGAATAGGCCAGAAGGAGGGTGGTGGACATGGTTCCGATGACCTGACGTCCGATAATGAAACCGGATTTGATCAATTCCTGCGGGCGGATATCGGGCTTTTTATTTTTAATCTCATCCATGGAGGCGGCCACATCCATGGAGATATCCATGGCTGCGCCGGAAGCACCGAGAAGGATGGCGGAAAAAAAGACCTGCTGGATATCCAGGTCATAGTAACCGCTGAAAATCAAGGAATTCACATAGGGCTGGGTCATTCCGAAAAGCCCTGCTTCCCGGCCAAAAAACACCGTGACAAGGAGGGTTGCCAGCAGACCGCTGATGGTGCCGATAAACGCCGTAAGCCCCCTTGAATTTATTCCGGAAATCAGAAAAATAATAACGGCGGACAAGAGGACGATGGTATAGGTGGTGGTCATCAAGGGGGGGTGGCCGCCCAGGATTTGGGGAATCAATATCTCCCAGATGATAAAAACCGAAAGCACGAAGGAGATCAGGGCCTTGATGCCGATGACACCTGCGTAGAGCAGCAGGCAGACGACGAAGAGGCAGAAAAGGGCCAGGATCGCATTTTGGCGGAACAGACCCACGGCCCTGACATGTTCAATTACCCCATTTTCAAGAATGGGGGCAGCGAGGATGGTATCCCCTTGTTTGAAAAGGGTCTCTATGTCTGTCTGTCCCGTCAGGTTGTTAACGGCCGAAAGGATTTTACCCTTGAAACTTCCTTCCAGAAGCTTGATGTTTAATGTCTGAAATCCGATATGGGACAGGCCCGAGGATCTGACCTCTGAATTGTCCACCGCCAAAACCCGGGCTTTTATTTCCGGTGGATCAGGAGGGGGGGGCTTTCCCGGCAAAAGGCTATCATGTGTTGCCATCCCTGCCAGAAACAAAAACAGGAGAAACAACAAAATCTTGTGGAGGGAATATTTTTTCAGGGTCATGGCGTTCCCGGAGAATCGAAACCAGCCTGTTCCGTTTCGGAACAGGCTGGTTGGGTTGCTTTTTGGGTTAGGCGCTATAGCTTATATTCCAGAAGGGCGGCCATTGATTGTGCAATTTGCGTATTGTCTTTGAACCCTGAGAACGTTTCGGCACCATTTCCCGTGGCGGATAAGGGAATCATGGTGGCCGTATGAATGGTAGTGGTCCAGTTGATGTTGGACCGGTGTGAGAGAATATGGGCTGCCGTCAGTGCGGCCGGGTTCATTTTGTAATATCCCGAGGTTTGGCCGGCATCGGCATAGTCCATGGCTTTATTCAATTTTGCAAGTTCACTCTCGCTCAGGTCGGCCAGGCCGAATTCATTTTCCAGAAAGGTTAAATAGGCCTTCCGGTCCTGTTTATACTGCCCCCTGCCATAGGCAAGGGTGTCCTCAACAGACACGCGGGTTGTCATCAGCCGGGTCAAATCCAGTTTATATCCCATGGCATCCATTCCAAGGCCCATACCACCGGTTTCATGGTCGCCCACCACGAGAATCAGGGTCTCTGTTTTATGGGCCAGATAAAAATTGTAGGCCCTTTGGATGGCATCATCAAAGGCGATCACATCATGGATCACACCCGTGGGGTCATTGGCATGGGCCGCATGGTCAATTCTTCCGCCCTCCACCATGAGAAAGAATCCGTCCGGGTCCTTTGACAAGACCTCAATGCCCGCCTGTGTCATGGCGGCAAGGGAGGGAACCTCCTGATACTGGTTGACCCGTTCTATTTCATAGGGAAGATGGGTGTAGGTGAATGCGGCAAAGACCTTGTCAACGTTCGAAAAATCCGTTTGATTGAAGGATTTTGCCCCTTTCATGCCAATATAGGTCTGGTACCCTTGTTGTTTAAATTCAGTGATCAGGTTTTTATCGTCTTTTCGTTTGGACTTGATGGTGTGACCAACGGCATCTGCGTTTTTTTCAACCATATTTTGGGGGATGAAATGACGGATACCGCCGCCGGCGATGAAATCCACCCGGCTGGATACAAAATCCTGGGCAATTTCGTTTTCATTGTTTCTCGAAATGTTGTGGGCAACAAAGGTGGCAGGGGTTGCATGGGTGAGACGGGTGGTGGTGATGATACCCGTTGCAATGCCCTTGTCTTCAGCGGCTTCAATCAGGGTCTTTACATTTTTCCCACTGACATCCTTTCCGATCACCCCTTTGTTGGTTTTGACACCCGAGGCAAGCGCTGTCCCGGCAGCCGCTGAATCGGTGATCAGAGTATCGGCGGCATAGGTGGTATTCATTCCCACCACATTAAAGGTATCCATCAATAGTTTCCGGGAAGGATCTTTGGTTTTTTCTTTCAGGAAAAATTCACTGAATTGTCTCTGGGAGGCCCCCAGGCCGTCTCCGATAAAATAAAAAACATACTTGGGCGGGGCGGCTATGGCCGGCAGTGCAATAAAGAGGATGACCAGCATCCAACCGATTGTTTTTTGATATCGTTTCATCGTTATTTAAATCCTTGATAATTTGGGTTAAAAAATTTCAAATTTTCAAAACAATTAAGGGCCTATATAATTTTTTTTTCACCCAGGACCATGTGGGTGTTTTCATAGAGGGAGAGCACCTGGTTGTCCGTGAATGAATCTCTGTTTTTATACTGGGTTGCCCGCCACCACTCGGCATTGAGCAGATTTTCTCTGGCTTCCATGTGGACCTTTACGGGAAGGCCTACCATGGGGGTTTTCCAGGAAATGGATTTATTGGTCAGTTCAAAAAGCGTGTATCTCATGGGATGAGAATTGATGGAGGGCACGGCAAAGTAATTCACTCCGGCAAGTTCTTTGTAGTTCAATCCGATGTGCCGATGTCCCGAGATAACCACGGGAGCCGCCTTGGAATGCTTGGCCAGCAGATCTCTTACCTCTGGTGCATTGTCAATGGTAAACCATTGCTTGGGGCCGCCGGCAAGCTCGTCCGCCGTCCATTGGACCAGGTTGTGGTGGATCATGATCAGGTTCAGCTCCTCTTTGTGGTCCGTGAGTTGTTTGTCCAGCCAGGTGAGCTGTTCTTTGGGAAGCACGCCGCCCCATTTTTTCAGTTCTTCGGGAAGACAGGCGTCCAGGCCGATGACCCGAAGGCCGGGTTTGATCTCCTGGGCATAATAGCGCTTCATGGAGTTGTCGTATCCGTGGCCCTTAAATGTTTTAACAAACTCATCAATGGTGAGATAGGAAAACCCATCCCGTTTTTTTTGGGAGTCTGCCGGGATATAATCATGGTTTCCCGCAATGACGAAATAGGGATATTCCAAAGTATCCAGGAGGGCTTTTATCTGGGCGGCATTTTCCTTTTCCCCGTCCAGCAGGAGATCTCCGGTTACCATCACAAAGGACAGATCCTCCTCCATGTTCAAACCTTCAACGGTTTTTTTTACGCTGTTCACACTCTCCGCACTCATTTTCATGCCGTTTTTTCCCTTGATATCCAGATGAGCATCTGAAATGACCCCGAATTTTATGGGGCCGAAATCCCGGGAAGCCGCCTGTGCAAAAACAGTGGAACCCAATCCTGTGGAAAAAAGCGTTCCGGCCAGGGCTGATCCTGAAAATTTAAAAAATTGCCGTCTTGAAATACCCTTTGTATCCATTTGTTTTCTCCTGCATTGAATGTTGTTATTTGATGTTCCGGGCTTCTTTTCGGCCCATAGTTGCATATCTGCGGATAAAGCTACCATGCCCTGGTTACGGTTTGATTTGTTTTTTATTTTAATTTGATAAAAAATAAATGGTTATCGGCCCGGAAATGATCGGGAAGCCAGGTGTGAAATTTATTGTTTTTCCCGATCTTTTAGCAAACTCTCTTTGTGAAAAATGGAACAGGTCATGGACAATCTGCTGAAATTTCCGGGAACAGTCTGCCTTCTCAAAATCTCTGTCAGCGGCAAACTCCCACTGGAAGGGCGGCAGATGGTTCATTCTTGTGACCATGCCTCCCTGGAATATTATTGCTTGACAATACTATCGGTCAGCGTATATTAAATTATGATTAAATCATTCGCATGCAAAGAAACTGAGAAAATATTTAATCGTAAATTTTCAAAAAAATTGCCGCAACAAATACAACGGATGGCTTATAAAAAGCTCATAATGTTAACAAAATCAGAATCCATAGAAGATTTAAAAATCCCGCCTTCAAACAGTTTGGAATCCTTGAAAGGGGATCGTGAAGGGCAGTATAGCATAAGGGTCAATAAACAATGGCGAATTTGCTTTAAATGGGAAGGTATGGATGCCTTTGACTTGGAAATAACCGATTACCATTAGGAGAGTGTAAAATGGAGAGAATCGAGCCCATTCATCCAGGAGAAATTCTTTTGGAGGAATTCCTTCAGCCCATGGGAATCAGCCAATACAAATTAGCCAAAGATATCAATGTATCTCAAATGAGAATCAGTGAAATCATAAATAGAAAACGCGGTGTGTCTATAGATACTGCTCTCAGGCTTTCCCGATATTTTGGAATGTCCGTGGGATTCTGGACAGGTATACAGCTCGAATATGATACACAAATTGCCAGGGATAAACTGGAAGAAAAAATAAAACGAGAAGTACAGCCCTTATCTGCTGCGTAAAATGGATTGCGGACAATGATCCGGCATGGAAAAGACTGTCGCTAAGGCCTCCGTTTATTTTGCGCTAGGCATTAAGTTCAAAAACAACTTTTAATGACTGGTTAATTTCCTGTACCTTGTCGATTGACAAGCGTCCCCGAATTTTGACCAACCTGTGACGATGATCTATTGGACGGGTCTGCAAACAATCTGCTACCGATTTTTTAAATAACCCATTATCGGATGAAGGATAGATTTCAACATTGGTTTTGATTTGAGCCTTTTTGTCACTCCATTCAGTCATTGGAACAACCTGGATAACAGGGACCCTTTCATTATAAATATCATTGGTCACAACCACACAAGGTCTGATTTTTCCAGTTTCTGAACCTTTTGTCGGATCAAGATTGACGTCAATAATCATACCTCTTTTCAGCACTGTCATTCCGGCCACCCGTTTAATGCAGTATCGGTCAATTCTTTTAAATCATCATCTTCAGAATAAATTTCAGAATATAACTCAGCGGATTTTCTTAGACTTTCAAGTTCAACTTCTTTCTTGAAATGCTCTATGGCCTCACGAAGCATCGCGCTTTTATCCTTAAATCCATAGACTTTAAAATTATTCAAAAACCGGACTTGCGTTTCTTCAACGCTGAATTTTGCCTGTAACATACGCCCTCCTTATGGGTAATCATATTGGGACTCTATTTGCAGGCCTATTATAGGGACCAATACACCAAAGGTCAATAAAACTGTTTGAGCAGACGGGAAAAGGCCGACATGTTAAAACTTTTATAAAACGCTCATCATTTTCTAACCAGGCGTCTTTAATATTACGACAAACAACAAGAAAAATTGATCTGTGGTGTTCACGCCCGAACCTGATACTTCCCTAAACAGCCTGGGTCCGGTCCGAATATTAACTTCAAGCCTGGATGACTTATGGTAGACATCAGCAATTTACCAGCCTCTGACAGAAGACCGGAAAAGAAAGGTCCGGTATCCTCACCCCTGCCTGGAACCAATAATCTTAAAAATTTTAACCTCGAAGATTCAATGCGGAGACCTGTATGAAAAAAAACTTTATTTTGGACACCAACGTAATCCTTCATGACAGCGGATGCATTCACCAGTTTAAAGATAATGACATCTTTATTCCCATCACGGTCATTGAAGAACTGGATAAGTTTAAGAAGGGTAACAATGTCATCAATTGCAATGCCCGGGATTTTTTAAGGACCCTTGATGCATTGTCCAGCGACAAAATATTCAACGGCGGCGTACCCCTGGAGAAAGGCTCGGGAAGTATCTCCATCCGGCTGGACACCCGACTGGATCCCATTTTAAAAGAAAATTTTAACGATATTACCCCGGATATCAGAATTCTGAATATTGCCTATGCTATTGCCAGGGAAAACGATTTTAAAAACGTGGTCTTTGTGACCAAGGATGTCAACCTCAGGCTTAAGGCTAGGTCCATCGGCCTGAAAACGGAAAATTACAATTCCCAGTTTGTTGAAAACCTGTCCGACATGTATACCGGCCTCAAGGTGGTCGAAAATATAAGCTCCGAGGTACTTGACGAACTTTACCAGAAACCCTATGAGACCGAGACCACACGCCTGGGTGAGGACCTTGAGTTTTTTGCAAATGAAAATGTGGTGCTCAAAAACGGGTCCACGTCGGCCCTGGCTTTTTTTGACGGATCAAGCCGGACCATAAAACTCATCCAGCCCAAAATCTGTCACGGGATCAAACCCAGGAACTCGGAACAGACCTTTGCCCTGAATGCCATGCTCAACCCGGACATTTCTCTGGTCACCATTTCCGGCAAAGCCGGAACTGGAAAAACTCTGCTGGCGCTTGCGGCCGCCCTGGCCAAAAAACAATGCTACCGGCAGATTTTCATTGCCCGGCCCGTGGTGCCCCTGAGCAATAAGGATCTTGGGTTTCTTCCCGGGGATCTGGCCTCCAAGCTTGACCCCTATATGCAGCCTCTGTATGACAATCTCTCGGTTATCCAGAATCAGTTTAACGAAAACGGCGGGTTCAACGGAAAAAAAATAAGGGAACTCATTGAAGAGGAAAAAATCGTTATTACCCCGATTTCTTATATCCGGGGCCGATCAATTGTGCGAGTCTTTTTCATTGTTGATGAGGCCCAGAACCTGACCCCCCATGAGGTAAAAACCATTATTACCCGGGCCGGGGAAGGGACAAAAATCGTATTTGCCGGGGATATTTTCCAGATCGACCATCCCTATCTGGACAGCCAGACCAACGGCCTGGCGTATATCATTGAGAAGATGAAGGGCCAAAAACTTTACGCCCATATCAATCTCGAAAAAGGAGAGCGGTCGGAACTGGCCGAACTGGCCTCAAAAATTTTATAAGCATACTGAAAATGTTACCCCTGATAAGGGGATCATCATCGGCTGATTAAAAAGTGATATCGTTTTCAAGAAATGGATTTCCTTATAACTTAAAATAAAGCATTGAATTTCAATTAATTTGGAATGGGCTGCGGACAATAATCCAGCATGGCAAGGATCGCCGATAGATTCCGGGCGGATTCTTCTATATCATTAAAGTATCTGCTGCGAAGTTCCATCATGAGCAACCCCTGGTATTCCGGGAGGATGATTTTTAAAATATCTTGAATCGGGATTTTTCCCCAGCCCACGGGCATATGGGAATCCCCTTTTCCGAAGGGAAGCTGATGGGTCTGCTGCTTTTCAAAGTGGTGAACCACACCCCCGAAATTGTCATGGATGTGGGTGTGGGCAATCAAAAGCTTGATCTCTTCCACCGCCTTTACAGGATCGAAATTATAGAATGTTGAGGTCATGTACAAATGGCCGAAATCAAGATTAATCTTCACGTTCTCTCTGTTGATACAGCGCACCTGTTGTTTCAAATCAGGTATGGACTCGGCATAGGTGTAAGGGCTCTGGCTCAGGTAGGGACGGGCATTTTCCATGGCAATGGTAACATCGGGAAATTGTCCTGCAATGGCTTGAATCATCAGGACTTCCTGGGTCAGCAGCGCCTCTTTTTCCGTCTGGGAAAGATCCCTGACCGGCAAAATTCCAAACAATTCTTCGGGTATGAATCTGCCCGGGTGAACCACCACGACTTTGGCACCCACCTGCCGTGCAAATTCCAGGGAGGCAGAAAGGACATCTGCGTGAAGCTGTGGATTTTCCCTGTCCATTGTATTCAAAGGGTTGGGGGAATGGATGGAACAGGCAAATGAAAAATCTTTGAGAATGTCCAACACCTGTTCCAGTCTCCGGTAGCGTAGTCGGCCGTTCACGACGGCATCAAGACCATGGACCGGCAGTTCAATGGCCTCAATTCCCATGTTTTTTATGGCCCCAAGGTCTGCCGCAAATTTGTCCATGCATCCGTCAATGCGGACTTCATCAATTTTTGTACCGATCCGGTTCATGAGAAGACTCCCTTAAATAAATTTCATCCGAATTTTTCCGCAGAAATGGTCAATAACGCCCACGGTCATGATAATGATGATCATCATGGTGCAAACCTCCTGGAAGAGATACCCGTTCAACTTGTCAAAAATTAGAAATCCGATCCCGCCGGCACCCACAAACCCCAGGATGGCAGCGCTTCGAACATTTGATTCAAACCGCAGGAGGGTATAGGAGACAAAGACCGGCATCACCTGGGGCATGACGGAAAATGCAATGGTCTGGGCCGCACCGGCACCCGTACTGGTAAGGGCCTCCACCTGTCCGGATTCAATGGCTTCAATCTGTTCGGAAAAAACTTTGCCCAGGATACCAAAGGTGTGAATCCAGAGTGCCAGAATACCGGCATAAGGGCCGAGCCCGATCACGGCAACAAAAATCAATGCCATGACAAATTCGTTAAATCCCCGGCATGAGTCCAGGAATCGCCGGACCCCGAATGAAATACCGGCCCGCATGGATCTGGATTTCATGTCATCGGATGGAATGATCAGCTCCAATGTATTTTGGGCGGCAAAAAAAGAAACCGGAATGGCACAGATCAGGGCCAGCAGTGTCCCCCATACCGCAATGGCAATGGTTTCAACCAGGGCAATGGTATACCCTTTTATCTTTGGAAAAGAGGTTTCCGGTGGAAAATATCCCCCCCGCTTCTGGGTTAAGGCATGCTTTTTGACTTCATTTTTTAATCGCTTTTTCTCTCGTTCATTCATCTGTTCCAGAAGTTGGTGTTTCACCGCCTCTCTTTCTTTTACTTTTTCAGCCACACCGGGTTGTTGAGAAAACGGGATGCCCCGGTACTTGTTGGACATGTATTCCCTTGCCAGCCCCTCTGCTTCAATCTGCGGGGCTCTTTGCGCTTCTGCCTGAATATCGGCCATATCCTGGTCGGACAGATGTCTGCCAAACAGATATTCCCTGGCATTGCCCCTGTTCTCCCAGAGTTTTAACGGGCTTATGCCGCACCAGGCATAGGTCACCATGAGTATGGAAATGGACGTCAATATCATGCCGAACCGCTTGTAAACTCGTTTTACATCCGGCTCCTGGATGATGTGTTTGTAAGACTCGGAATCTTCATCAATTGTTTTGCTCTGGTTTTTATATGCAAGCGGTATCAGACAGAGGATACAGATGCCGGTTAGGGTGAGAACCAGCCCCAGACTCAGATCTTTGAACGGATGAAAAAAAATCAGGGTGGAATCCAGGTTTAATTTCAGAATTTCCAAGGACGGCGACGGCCAGGTTAACATCAAGGGCCCGGAATCATTGAAACCCAGGTCAGACATCCACAGGATAAAGGTCAGGATCCCTGCCATGCCCGGATACAGCGAGTGATACGGCCGTTGCCTTTTTTTTCTCAGGACCAGCAAAATAGTACAAAGTCCTGACACGGGGAGTATGAATAAAAAGGCGTATCCGAGCATGGCAAGGGAAAATCCTGTAACATAAAAGGGATCCTTGCCCAGCCAGGGCAGGAAAAAACCGGCCATGAGCATGAATCCCGCACTGGAGGCTAAAAGTTTGAATCCCTTTGTCATGTCTAGTTTCCTTTCTTTTCCTGGAGTTTGGCTTTCAGCCGTTTCATATACCGCACCACATCGTAAGTGGTGTCATCCACCGGGGCATATCCGCCGTTCTGAAGCTTATCAAGCCCTTTTTTATCAAAGTTGAACGACATTAAGGCACCGGTAAAGGCGGCTTTCAGGCTTTCCGGAAGGTCTTTGCGCCCGCACATGGGGGCACCGGGGATCAGTTCCGACTGCCAGATGATATTAAAATCATCTCGTAAAACCGCCCCTTTTTCAATCATCCGGTCCAGATCAATATTGTTGGTGGAGGCCACCTGGATTTTATTATTTTTTACCGCCAGGATGCTGGCACCGTGGGAACCTGAAAAGGATACTTCCTTAAAAAGCGTTTCAGGCGGGGTTTCAAGGTCTCTGTAAAAAAGCACACTGGGCACCAGGCACCCCGAGGTTGAGTTGGGATCTGTAAATGCAAATGTCTTGGTCTTGTCCGTGGCCTGTTCCAGCGTGGCGATACCGGAATCCTTTTTGGTGATAATGATTCCATAGTACCCTTTGGCACCGGTCTTGTCCAATTCAAGGGCCAGGGCTTCGGCACCGGCTCTGGCAGAGGCTTCCACATAGCTTTTGGGACCAAAATATGCAAAATCAATGTGTTTGTGGGCCATGGCGGTGATAATACCGGCATAATCAGAGGCTGAAAAGGTTTCCACCTTCAACCCGAGACGGCTTTCAAGGTGATCGATCAGCGGCTTGAACCGGGTCTGGATATCTGCCCCGCCTTCTGTGGGAATCAGGCCCAGCTTGATTTTATCCGGCCAGGTGGGTGAGGCAAACCCGTTTGAGCCTGCGATCAGGGTGATAAAAAACAAAGTCATTACAAGTTTCAACATCAGTTTCATTTTTGTCTCCTTAAAAAATTAAATTATATTATGCCTTATGCTGCCGCACCCTGTTTGATCCCAGCATTAAATACTGCGGATTCATACTGGGTGCCGTAAATGGTTCGTGCAATGCCGAGTGAAAAATCATCCGCTTTTCCATTAAACACCAGACGTCCATCCTGAATGCCGATGATCCGTGTGGCAAACTGCCGGGCAAGATCAACCTGGTGCAGATTGATGATGACCGGTATATTTTTAGTTTCACTGATCTGTTTTAAGATACCCAGAACCCGCTGGGAACTTGCAGGATCAAGGCTTGCCACGGGTTCGTCCGCCAGGATGACTTCCGGTTCCTGGGCCAGGGTTCTGGCAATGGCCACCCGCTGCTGCTGGCCCCCGGAAAGGCTGTCCGCCCGTTTGGCCGCCAGATGTTCAATACCCACCCGTTTTAAGGCATCAAAGGCATTCTGCTTATTTTTTTCACTGCAGATTCGAAAAACGGATGCCCAATACCAGAGCGGGTGGGAGGCGTGGCTGAGCCTGCCGGCCAGGACATTTTCAAACACGGTCAACCTGGGGACCAGGTTGAACTGCTGAAATATCATCCCCACATCACTTCTTAATTGTCTCAGGGCCGATCCCCGGCACTGGGTGATATCTTTTCCATTGATCAATACCTCACCATGGGTTTTGTTGAGCAGCCGGTTCATGCACCGAAGCAGGGTTGATTTACCGGCGCCGGAGGGTCCTAAAACAGCAACCATTTCACCCTTTTTTACATCAAAGGAGACATCATTGACGGCCTTGACATTCCCGGGATAGATTTTTGTCAGGCAATTAACCTGTAAAACGGTTTGATTTTCTCGTTCCATGATGTCTCCTTATTTCGAATGAGGTGATTCGATTTGAAAAATACATTTTCCCTTGACGAACGACTGGGTGATATGGGCCCAGTCATGATTCCTGTTTGCCATGATGATATCGGCGTCTGCCCCTGGTTTGAGGGTCCCGGCACTGGTCCGGGAGTCTATGAATTGTCCCGGGCCTGAGGTGACCATTTGAAGTGCCTGGTCAAGAGATGATGTAAAATTGGAGGCAATAAACGCCGCCTGGAACAGGGATTCAGGATAATAATCAGACACCAGCCCGGTGCACCATTGTTTTTCAAGTACCTCGGAGGCTTTCAGGTTTCCGTTTGTCGACTGGTTGCGGATCAGGTTGGGTGCCCCCATAAAAACCTTCAGGCCGGACTCCCTGGCCAGGCCGGCCGCCTCAAGCGTCACGGGAAATTCACAGGCCCTGATCCCCAGACTCTGAATCAGATCAATCTTTTGCCGGGTATCGTCATCATGGCTCAAAATCGGAACCCCGGCCTCGGTTACCATCCGGGTCAGTTCGGCCACCATCTGCCAGGATCGGGAATTTGCCGCCTTTTTTTCGCCTGCTTTTTTCAGAATTTCATTTTCCGACAAACAATACTCTTTGGTGTGAAATCTGACATACGATTCCATTGATCTGAACTGGCCCTGACCCGGTGTATGATCCATGATGGACAGAATATCAACCAGCCCTTCCGACAAAAGACGTTTGATGGCATGAAAGCTTTCCCTTGACCCCACTTCATAGCGGACATGGGTCTTGTGCTTGACCAGAGACTGATCCGACCGGTTGAATGCCTTGATTTTCCGGACACATTTTTGGGCTTCCCCGGGTGACCTTAAGCCCAGTTCATTGTCTGCAAAGCTGATGGCGTGGCAGAAACTGGTGATGCCGCAGCCGGCCAGTTGCCGGTCCAGGTTTAAAATGGCAAAATCAATGTCAAAGAAAACACCTTTTCTCTTTTCAATGCTGCGCTCCAGACTGTCGGAGTGAAGATCCACAAGCCCGGGCATGATCAAGTCCCCCCGGGCATCAATAATAAAAGCATCAATGATCACGGCATCATCTATCTGGACCGGTGCCTTTGAGACATCCCTGAAAACTTCTGAGATTTTTTCACCGTCAATCAATACGGCCCCGGAATCGTAAAGGTGAAACCCGTCAAATAAAGGTCCATTGGTAATGAGTTTTTTTTCACCCATTTCTTTTAAGCCTCCTCAACTCATTCGAGCAGACATATCAATGGTTCTGCCTGCCAGGATCTGCCGGTCATGTTTGTCGTGGAAAATAGAGATAATACAGGAGCCTTTGGCCCGGGCCTCCTGGATCAATTCCATTACAACCCCCCGGTTTTTTGCATCAAGGGATGCGGTGGGTTCATCCAGCAGCATCACCGGGTAAGGGGCAATAAATCCCCTGGCGATATTGATCCGCTGCTGCTCGCCCCCTGAGAAAGTGGTGGCGGACAAATGCCATAAATTTTCAGGGATGTTTAACCGCTCGAGCATGTGTTTGCCTTTTTCCCTGGCCAGACCTTGTTCCATGTTTCTTGCCATCAGGGGTTCAATCACGGTATCCAGGGCAGACACCCTCGGGACCACCCTTAAGAACTGGCTGACGTAACCGATGGTGTCCTTGCGGATCTCGTAAATCAGTGCAGGGGCAGCTTTGGCAATATCCACCTGCATGCCGTGGTGTTTGATTAAAATACGGCCCTTGCCTGTCTTGTAGCCGGCATAGATCATTCTCAGCAGGGTACTTTTCCCCGACCCGGACGGACCTGACAGGACAATGGTTTCTCCCGGCAAAAAATCCATGGAAAAATTATCGATCACCACCAGCCGGGTTCCCTGCTGATGGTGAAAAACAAAATCTTTTCCAAGGTTTATTAATTTAAGTATCCAGTCCAACAATTTTTCCTTTAATTTAAGCTTAGGGTAATCCGATCCTGAGTATTGGGGCCTAGGGTTTTAAAACAGATGATACCAGAAGCTGGGTATAGGGTTTTCTCGGGTCATCGAGAATCTGGTCGCTAAGCCCTGATTCAATGATTTTCCCGTTTTTCATGACATAGAGTCTGTGGCACATCAACCGTGCAACGGCCAGATCATGTGTGA
The DNA here is from genome assembly GCA_963674905.2 of uncultured Desulfobacula sp. Taxonomy (GTDB): domain Bacteria; phylum Desulfobacterota; class Desulfobacteria; order Desulfobacterales; family Desulfobacteraceae; genus Desulfobacula. The sequence goes on from CAXXXR010000002.1 coordinate 1,218,773, forward strand.
CCAGAACCATGGACAGGTGCAGCCGGCTCACAAGCTTTCGCAGCACATCAATCAGCCTTGCCTGCACCGATACATCCAGGCCGGAAGTGGGCTCATCCATGAGCATGATTTTGGGTTCTGTGACCAGATTGGCGGCAATCTGAAGCCGCTGCTGCATCCCGCCGGAAAAGGTTTCAGGCAGGTCATCAATGCGTGCCGGATCAATCTCCACCCGTTCAAGCCACTCCAAAGCTATTCTCCTGATCTGGCCATAGTTGCGCATGCCGTTTGCCATGAGGCGTTCACCGATATTTCCCCCGGCACTGATCCCCATGCGAAGGCCGTCCCTGGAGTTCTGAGTGACAAATCCGGTCTGACTCCTGGAGATTTTCCTCAAAAGGGCTTCATCAGACACGCACAGATCAATATAGCCGTCAAAAGAGTTGAAGAAAACCGCTCCGCTGGTCGGGGGGATTTTCCCTGCAATGCAATTGAGAAGTGTGGATTTTCCAGACCCGGATTCACCCACAACACCGATGACTTCTCCGGGCGACAGTTCAAAATTGATGTCATGGCACCCGATATGCTTTCCGAAAAATTTTGAAAGATTCTGCACCTTGAGCAGGGGTAAATTGTGGTTTAAGGGCATCCCGGTCATGATTCCTCTCCCTGTGCACGCTTTTGACAATGCTCGGTGTCGGAGCAGACAAAGAGCCGGGTTCCCTCATCATCGATGATGATCTCATCCAGAAAACTTTTCGTTGATCCGCATATGGCGCAGGGTTCATCCCAGGATTCCAGTTCAAACGGGTGGTCCTCAAAATCCAGACTTTTCACATCTGTAAAGGGAGGCACTGCATAGATCCGCTTTTCCCGGCCCGCACCAAAAAAATGAATGGCCGGGGATTGGTTCAGCTTTGGATTATCGTATTTGGGGATGGGAGAGGGGCTCATGATATACCGCTGATTGACCTGTACCGGATAGTCAAAGGCTGTGGCAATCCGACCGTAACTTGCAATATCTTCATACAATTTCACGTACATGGCACCATACTCTTCATAGGCATGCATCTTGGCGGTTTCCCGGCGCCTGGGTTCGATAAACTGCAGGGGTTCGGGAATGGGGACCTGGAAGATGATGATCTGTCCCTGTTTGAGCGGAGTTTCCGGGATACGGTGACGGGTTTGAATAATGGTCGCCGCCAACGTACTTTCGGTCACCTGAATGCCGGCTGTGGTTTTAAAAAAGTTTTTGATGCTGACGGCATTTACGGTATCATCAGCCCCCTGATCAATCACCTTTAAGACGTCATCTTTTCCCAGAACCGCAGCGGTCAGTTGAATCCCACCGGTTCCCCATCCATAGGGCAGGGGCATCTCACGACCCCCGAAGGGCACCTGGAATCCTGGGATGGCAATGGCTTTTAACATGGCTCGCCGAATCATCTTTTTGGATTGTTCATCCAGGTAGGCAAAATTATATTTATGGCTCAATTGAGGACTCACAGCAGGCTTCCTTTTTTTGATCATGGTCTTGTTTGAGGTTGCGGATAAACACCAGTTCAGACTGGAAATCCACATAGTGGGGGAGTTTTAAATGCTGCACAAACCCTGAAGATTCAACGTTATCGCTGTGGGATAAAATAAATTCCTGATCCCGGGCCGGGTATGCCTTTTGTTGATCTTCATTTGAGCCATTTGAACCCTCTGAACCCTCCATTTTTTTTTGCAAGGATCTATCCAGAAGCGCCACGGACATGGCCTTTCGCTCACTTTGGCCAAATACCAGCCCATACCCGTTTTCAAACCCGGGGGACTTGTTCTCGGATCCGTCAAACCGGTTGATCATGAAACATTCGGTGATTTTTATTTTCCCGACAACGATTTCAAATCCCAATTCCGGCGGGGTATATTTAACCGTGATATATCCCACACGGAGTTCTCCTAAAAACGGATGCCGGTCCAGCCCGAATCCTCTTTGCAGCGAGTAAGCTGAACCCAGTAAAAACCCCTCGTCTCCCCGGGCAAGGTTCTGGAGACGAATACTTCTTGAGGCAGGAAGTTTCAAGGGGTCCCGTGTCAGGTCTTCAACTCTGTCATGGGACCCACCGTTTGAAGACGTGTCCGCCAGTCCCTGTTGTTGCAACAGGTCCATCACCCGGGTCATCTTCTGAGAAGTCTTTTCATGATCTGCCCGGCCGAACCGGGACTCCTGATCCAAAATTTCCATAGACGTCTGTTTTTCGTCTTTTGGTTCAAAATCAATGAGGCGATGGGTATAATCATAGGTGGGACCCAGCACCTGCCCGCCCGGGATATCTTTATATATTCCGGAAATTCGACGGATAATCTGCATGTGCAGGGTATCCACAGGGGCTGAGGTACCAAATCGTTTCAGGGTGGTTCGAAATGCCCGGACCAGAAAAACAGCCTCTATGGTATCACCCTGGGCCTGTTTCAAAGCCGTTGCCGCAGCAGTTTTATCGTACAACGAGCCCTCTGCCATGACCCTGTCCACGCCAAGACTCATCTGATTTTCAATCTGGTCTGTACGAATGGAAGGAATGGTCCGGGGTCCCCGCCGCATTTTGGCAACCAGACGTCTGGACTGTGTGACCGCCTTTTCCCCTCCTTTTACCGCAACATACATCAGGACACCGCCACGATGGTGGTTCGGGGAAGGGCGACAAATCGACTACCACAGGTAAAAATCATATCAATGCCCAGGGGATAGGAGTTGGTCTTCCGGGCCCGGGCCTTGATAAAGCCGTCTTTTATCCCTTCTAATCTCAGACGAATTTCGTTCTGTATTCCGGGCCCGGTCAGCCGGGTTCCTCCATTGCTGTCCAGGCCCCGGGTCTGGACGATAAGGGTGGTGGAAATATCAGGCGAGGTCAGGGTCCCGGGATTGAAAACATTCGGATCATCAAGGCTTTCATCATCAGACCAGAGGGCGAACAATGCGTTTGCCCCCGTGTTTTTAACCGGAGCACCGGTGTGAAATTGAATCCACTCAACTTCCCTGGAGCCGTCCCCAAGATCCGTCCACAAAGGAGTTTCAAAATCAAGCAGGGTCAGCAGGATTGCCCCGGAGGCCGGATGCAGATTCCCCGGGCAGACAATATCCAGCTCGATGTCCTGAATTGACCCGGGATTGGCCATTGCGGCCAGCAGTTTTCTGAAAATCACTTGACTGTCGCAAGTTTCTGATTCAAAGGCTTTTAACATGATAGGTCCACCCTATTCCCCTCTTTTTAATGTGAAAAATTCAACCCGTGTATCTGCCGCCTCTTGTTCGAGCACTCTGTCTCGTTCCTTCTGTTTTTGAACGAGCCTGGCGATCAGATTGTCTTTTAGATCATCCCGAAACTCAGGGTGCTGCAAAAATCCGTCAAAAAGGGCTGCCAGTTCGGCGTGCATTGGATTCGATCCCGATACCATGGCATATCCCAGGTATTGATCCTGAACCTCTATAACGCATTTTGTAACGCTCATTTCACCCAGGTTAAATCCAGGATGTGAGCCATCTGCCTTTGACTGCACCATGAGCAACCCCACCTCGGGTTTCAGGATAAAATGCCAGTCAATATCAGACCTTAATTTTCCTTTCTCTGTTTCCAGATCCTTGACGGATGCACTGGCCAGGAGGGCCATCCATCGTTGACGGTCCGTATCCATTGCCTTGCTGCCGTGACGGTTTATTTTGTTGTCCGTGTCATTCATGATGGATTGTATTAAATACCTTTTGTGTGAGGGTGTGATTAACGCTGTATTAAACTTCGATTAAATCAGGCATCTTTATTTATCCAAGTTTTATCGTTTGCTAACAGTTTTCTCACAATTTTAGGGTATGATCCGGACCTGAGTTTTAAAAATGGATTTATAGAATCAAATGGAAACAATATGATTGAATTAAAAAATAGAGACTGGATTGCCAAGCTGTCAAAACTGGACTTTGCATTTCAGCCCATCGTCAATATCCATACCGGCAACGCATTCGGGTTCGAGGCATTGCTGAGAAACCACACGGAAGCTGGATTCTATTCAATTGGGGATGTATTTGACCAGGCCTACCATGAGTGTATCCTCCATCAGGCCGACCTTTTCCTGCGAAAAAAAGCATTCAAAAAATTTGCAGATTTTAAAGGCGAAGATCACATCAAATTATTTTATAATCTTGACAATCGGCTCTTTGACACAGACGATTATTCCCAGGGAAACACAGCTCAAATGCTCAAAGATTATGGATACTCTCTGGATGATATTTGCTTTGAAATATCGGAAAAGCATCAGTTCCCCTGTCACACCCAGGTTCTGAAAGTGCTGAATACCTATCGGAAACAGGGGTATAAAATTGCCGTGGATGATTGCGGAGCGGGTTTTTCAGGGCTTCAACTTCTCTACCACACTGAGCCCGATTACATTAAAATTGATCGGTTTTTTATCCAGAACCTGGGAAATGATCCCAAAAAACGACTGGTGGTTTCAACCATCGTCAACATGGCCCATTTCATGGGCAGTCTTGTCCTTGCCGAAGGGGTTGAAACCCTTGATGAGTACCTCTTGTGCAAAGAGATCGGCTGCGATATGGTTCAGGGATACTTTGTGCAGAAACCACAGGTAAAAATGGATGCATTACAAAAAAGATACACCTCCATTGAACAGATTACCCAAAATGACCGTCGCAACGGTGCTCATAAAGACCGATCTCTTATTTCAAGCCAGATCGATCATATCAAGCCGGTATACTCAGACTGCAGTATCACCTCATTGTTTGATCAGTTCCGGGAAGGCGATGAATCCAATTATTTTCCTGTCCTCAATCAATATGATGAGCCTGTGGGGGTGGTCAGGGAATCTGCCTTTAAAAAGTATATTTTTTCTAAATTCGGACGACAATTATTGGAAAATCCCAGTCTGGGAAAAGACATCTCAAGGTTTGTAAAAAAAATACCCATTGCCGATATTCACTCATCCATAGAAAAGCTGATTGAAACCTATACACAGTTCAATAACAATGAAGGCTTGATCATGGTTGAAAACATGAAATATATCGGCATCCTCAGCACCAATTCATTGTTGCGTATCATCAATGAAAAAAACCTTACCCTTGCACGAAATCAGAATCCTTTGACCAGGCTGCCCGGGAATACGATGATTCATGAATATTTCAGCAAGAGCCTTGCAGATTTTTCATCAATTTATCATTTGATCTACTTTGATTTTGATAATTTTAAACCCTTTAATGACACCTATGGGTTTAGAAATGGAGACCGTTTAATCTTAATGTTTGCCGATCTGCTGAAAAAGATTGGGCTATGCAAAAACAGATTTGTGGGCCACATTGGGGGGGATGATTTTTTCCTTGGGGTTCAAAATTCTGAAACACAGGAAATAGCTGATGAAATGGGACAGGTGGCAGTTCAGTTTAAGGAAAGTGCTGAAAGTTTCTACCACCCCAAAACCGTGAAACAGGGTTTTCTATTTGCCAAAAACAGAGACGGCGAAATGCAGCACATGCCTTTGATGACCATCAGTATTGCCATCCTGGAACTCCCGATAGCCGCACAAAGAAATTGCTCGATTGAAACGGCCGCCAATATCATCGCCCAGTTGAAAAAAGAGGCAAAACATTCCAGAACCGGTATCGTTATGGCCAATATCATGGATTTTTTGGCCCGAAAATCTTCCCAGCCAGGTGAACAAAAAACAAAGGAAATAGATGAACGGCCAAAACCCGATAACGTGATTGAGTTTAAAATCGGGTAAAATTATACAATTTTATGAGAAGACCCAATAAAAACTCAGGAAAGTCCCTGAGCGAAAAAGCTTTGCCTCCCCGTACCCCAATCTATCCAATGTCCTGACTGACGGCAAGTTCAACCGCCTGTTGGGCATGGATGACAGTGGTGTCCAGGAGCCTTACCCGGGTATCGGATTGATTGACCAGCAATCCAATTTCCGTGCAGCCCAGTATCACGGCTTCGGCCCCCTGATCTGCCAGTGTCTCTATGATGCGCAGATAGTGGGCCTTTGAATCGGATTTAATTTTCCCCAAGCAAAGTTCTTGAAAAATTGTGTCGTGAACAATCTTTCGATCATTTTCATTTGGCACCAGAACATTGAGACCATGGGCATGGCTCAATCTTCCTCTGTAGAAATCCTGCTCCATTACAAATGCAGTCCCCAGCAGACCGACTGATTTTATTCCTTCATCAACAAGGACTTTGGCTGTTGCATCGGCGATATGAAGCAGAGGAATTTGAACGGCCTCCTGAATTTCAGGGGCAGCCTTGTGCATGGTGTTGGTACAGATGAGGAGAAAATCAGCGCCGGCGGATTTTATGTTTTTTGCATCTTCGGAAAGTATTTTGGCAATCCCCTGCCAGTCTCCGGCCCGAAGCAGTCGCTCCAGGGGGTCAAAATCCACACTGACCATGGCGATCTTTGCCGAATGCAGACTGCCCAGGGCCTTTTTTACCCCTTCATTGATTTCACGATAGTAAGTCAGCGTACTTTCCCAGCTCATTCCGCCCAACAGACCGATTGTTTTCATGGTTTCATGCCCTTTATCAAAAAAAATATTTATCAGAGTTTTCTGTCAACGGGAGATTAAACTGATCCCTGGGTTGATTGCAAGACCATTTCCGGAAAATCAACACCATTTAAGAAACAAAAAAACGTCCATCCCAAATCCATTTATGGGAGGCATGGGTTCATCAACCATGGGTTTTGGCCAGTTTTTTAAACATGTTGGCAAGGCCGGTGGCCAGGGTATAAATGTTTTCTATGGGCAGATTTTTATCTGCCGTACTGTCAAAAAACAGATTTAAATCCGATTCCAGTCCGTCTTCGGGATGATTGTAGCAAATCAACATGGGCAGCAGGGGCAGCGGATAAATAATCAGGGAAATATCTGCATCATAATGATTTTGCACGGGCCGGCCGTTAAACAGCTCCATGATGTCCTTGAAAAAAGAGGGATTTGTATCGGCAACCTGTTTAAATGCCCCCACACTTTGGTGCTCAAAGAACCGGGCCCAGTCTTTGGATGTTTCAAGTTCCCTGAACGGCACCCATGACCCGGTCAGGGGTACCCCTTTGCCGGACAGCACATAATTCAGCACTGGAGGCGCGATCCATTGATTGACGTGAATATCGGTTGAAATTCCGCCATTTTTGTCAATGCCGAAGTCTTTTCCAAAAATTTTTAAGATGAGTCTGCCCTTTGAAAATCTGCCACCCAGGAGTTCGGCCCGGGATTCAAGATCAATATCCTTTATCCGGTCTTTGAGCTGATTTATGGTCCGGGTATAGTCCTGCTCAAACAGGGGTTCATACTCTAATCGCTGGGAACCGTATGTTTTAAGAATATCTTCACCAATGAACGGGCAGTCTTTCAAGGGAACTTGCCCCTGGAACACAGCCGCTGCAAACGCCAGGCAGGTGGGTTTGTTGCATTTTCGGCAATTGGTTTTTTCTAATAATTTAAATATCTCCATGGTATTTTTAAATTCAGCCATTACTTCAATCTCCTTATAACTTTCCCTATATTTACTTTGTTGCTCCACAATTTTAACTGGAATTTTTGAATTTTTCCATAAAAATTGAATGGCATATTGAATGGGCTATTGATTTTTTTTTGTCCCATACCCGATTTAATTTTTCATCACCCCTTTGCGTGCATCATTCTGACAGGGATTTGTCTCCTGAATAAAAATTTTTCAGCCGTTCTTGAGACTATTCCGAATCTTAAGGTTTACTTTTTAGAATTCTTGTAATAAGACGGATAAAAAAAGATATTACTTATAAGTGCGGACATGGATTCATATAGATTTTGCTAAAACAATTTTGAAATTCTTAATTGGAGAAAGAAATGAAACAAAGTTTCCTTTGTATTTTTTGCATTCTCATCATTTTCACGACAAAAGGCTCTTTTTTACTTGCAGAAGAAACACCGGATCAAATTCAAGTACCGGTGGGAACTATGACCCTTCAGGCGCCTGCACATTTTCAAACCAAAAAAACTCCCGTTATCTTTGAACATTCAACCCATTTGAAATTTTCATGCATGGCCTGTCATCATGACTGGGACAGATCCGGCCCTGTGGAGGGCTGCATGACCTCGGGATGTCACGAGCAATTAATGCCCGCACCCCCCACCGGAAAACGGACACAGGACAAAAAAATCCCTTCCATCACCGGTGCCTATCATATGGCCTGTCGGGGATGCCACCGGGAGCAGCTCAGTCAGAACATGGGCGGCAAATACACCCCCCCAACAGGCCCCATTGCCTGCGAGGGATGTCATCCCGGCACTTTTACCGCAAGTGAGGGTGATGCCCTTGATTCTTTTGACCTGCCCCTTGGGAACATCACCATCGACCCGCCGGAAGGCGTTGACGCGAAACGCGCATCCGTAGATTTCCCCCACACCCTCCACTTTGATCAGGACTGCCAGGTCTGCCATCATGACTGGGATGCAACCCAGGATATCGAGAACTGTACCACATCAGGATGCCATGATGAATTGGAACCGGAAAAAAGCAACAGAAGCATCAACAATCCAAACAACAGCATGTATTTTTTAACGGCCTATCATAAGGCCTGTCTTGGTTGCCACATGGATCTTAAAAAACAAAAAGAGATGCTGCTGGAATCGGCCATGGGTACCGAGGCTCCGGTTCGTTGCAACGGATGCCATAACCTGTAGCGATTCGTTATTCAGACGGCATATCCATACCCCACGCCGTGAATGGTTTTGATGAGCACGGGCCTGGAAGGGTCAATCTCGATTTTTTTTCGGAGCACGGCAATGTGCTGGTCCAGAGTCCGGGTGGTGCCGAGATAATCAATCCCCCACACCGCGTTCAAGAGATTGTCCCGGCTTAAGACCTCCCCTTTGTGGGCGTGAAAATACGTCATATCCGCTCTTTTCAGGCGTCATGATATCCAGGAGCACCAGATCAAATGAGTGGGCCTTAAACACGGTCATGGCACGATTGCCGTCTGCTGAATGGATCACCTGATACCCTTCGCTTTCAAGGGTGTCCACAAGCCCCATCCTGATATTGGCATCATCTTCAGCCACCAGAATTTTCATTTGGGTGATGATTTTTCTCCTCATACGTTTGAATTAATCTTTTCTTGTCAAAACCGCAATATGCATATCGGTTTTGCATCGGAATCAAGTATACCGGTCCGGTCTGCCGGATGTGTCACACCCGGGTAAAGATCTTGTCAAAAAATTGTAAAATAATTCTTGACTTTCAGGAAATTTTTGAATATTGAATTTTGTATACAAAACACATAACTCAATATGTCGAGTGTCTTGACCGCATTTATAAGGAAAACCCTATGAAAAACCTTGGTGCTGAATATGAAAACCTGGACCAGAAAGTATACCAAATTATCAAAAATATGATTGAAGACCGGAGTCTTTTGCCCGGACACAAGATTCCCCAGGAAAAGCTGGCCAAAGAACTGGGGATCAGCCGGACCCCGCTGATCAGTGCCTTAAAATTCCTGGAACATGAAAAACTGGTGCAGGTCAAACCCAGACGGGGATTTTTTGTCCGCCTGTTTGAAACAAAGGAGATGATTGGAATTTTTGAACTCCGTGAGGTCTTGGAAGGCCTGGCCGCCCGGCGCGCGGCCCAGGGCATCACCGACGAAGAGTGTAAGACCCTGCGCAGCATTTTCTCAGACTATGCGCACCAGAAGAACATTACGGACATTTCCGGTTACTCCAGGGCAGACCGGCGCTTTCACACCATGATCACCCAACTGGCCTCCAGAGAATTTTTAGCTGCCATGCTTCAGACATTCAATATTATCAGCCTGGCCTATCAGAATGTGCCCAGTGAAGGACTGATCCGGCACCCCAATGATACGATCAAGGATCACGCCGCCATTACCGATGCCATTTGCAGCCGGAACCCGGAACTGGCAGAGGATCTCATGAAAACACATTTTAAGCGAGCCATCGATATTCTGGAACAGCAAATCGATGAAAAATCCCACAATACCACTATAGAGGAGGTGTCTTAAAACAAAGGTTCACACAAAGCGCAGGGTTCAAGCTCTGCATGGCCCCGGCACACCGGGAATCAATTTTAATCAACTTTTTGGAGAGGTATCAACATGAAAAAAATTTTAATCATCAGTTTAGCCATGCTGTTTGCCCTGGCACCGGGTGCCTGGGCCGGAAAAGCATTTCCCAAAAGAAACATTACCGCAGCCGTTGTCTGGGGAGCGGGAGGGGGTACTGACACCTGCGTCAGAATTATTACCGCTGAAATGCAGCAATTTCTGGGCGTTAATATCAATGTCATCAATAAAACCGGCGGGGTTGCCGGATCCGTGGGCATGAGCCACGCCTATAACCAGAAACATGACGGCTACACCCTGTGCGGCCTGTCTGAATCCAACGTCACCGCCGGTGTACAGGGCGGGTGGGACAAAAAATTTGACGTATGGGATACCTTTATCGTGGGCGGGTCACCCGATGTCCTCTCTGTTACGGCAGACTCTCCCTTTCATACCATCCAGGACCTCATTGAAGCGGCCAAAAAGGATCCAAAATCCATTAAGGCTGCTGCCAGTGGAGCCGGTTCCATTCATCATTTGAACCTTCTGGCCGTTGAAAACGGTTCCGGTGCAAAATTTAATTTCATCCCCTATAAAGGTTCTGCACCCAGCCAGAATGCCGCCATGACCGGAGAAGTCACCGTGGTTGTCACCTCCCTTGCCGAGCAGCAGCAACTCCTGAGAGGCAAGAAACTCCGTGCCCTTGGCATGCTGATCCCCACAAGTTTTGACGTAGCCGACCTGGGAACCATTCCGTCGGCATTTGACGCCTATCCCGGTCTGTCAAAATATCTGCCCATCTCCCAGGCCATCGGATTTGCCGTACCTGCCGATGTTCCTGCAGATGTCAAGGCAGTTCTGGTTGATGCCTTTAACAAAGGCATGGCCACGGACAAAGTTAAAACCTGGGCCAAAGAAAACTACTACCTGCTCTCAGGAAAAACAGGTGCTGAATCAAAAGCCGTATTTGATGCCCTGGAATCCAATTTTGCCTGGACCCTGTGGGAACTTGGCGCTGCCAAGATTGACCCCTCAACCCTTGGAATTCCAAAACCATGATTACAAAAATCATGATAAGGAATTCTTATGATGAGAAAAAAATGAATCCGTAACAAAAAATGAAAACCGGCCGGCATCGTCTGATGCCGGCCAAAAACAATACCCTGGTTGGTGAAAATATTTACGGTATCATCAAGGATAATGCAGTCATGATGGATAAAAACAAACTCAGAACAGCAGACATTTTTTCAGGCGGCCTGATCTTTTTTATCGGAACCTATATTGTGAGCCAGGCCCTTCAAATGCCCATGAAGGATTCCTGGGGCGGGGTTCAAAACGTATGGTATGTGTCCCCGGCAATTTTTCCTCTGTTTATCGGGGCCATGATCATGCTTCTGGGCGGCTTGCTGGTGAGGACCGCCGTAAAGGAAGTGGGGATAATAGCCGTTAAAAAGGTGGGAACCTACCTTGTGTCGTCTGATTTTCTTGAATTTTTAAAGCAGGCCAACAACATCCGCTTTTATGCCATTGTCACTGCCCTTTTAAGCTTTGTGTTCATCTGGGTGTCCCGGACGGATTTCTTTTTGGCCGCCATTTTATTCCTTATCGTGTCCATCTCCATGTTTCACCTGGACGACAGCCGCCTTCTGGTAAAACTCTTTTTCGTTTACCTGGCAGGAATTCTGACTTTTATCCTCTTCCTGGTCTCGGGCTTAAACGCCTTTTTATCCGACCATACCGCCTATCCCGGGGACTGGCTGACCCTTGTGTTTATCCTCTTGTTTGCCGGTTATGCCCTGGGGGTGTGCAGGGGCAACAGCCCATTGATGAAAAAATTGAGAACCAGCTTTATTGTCGCTTTTCTATCCCCAATCCTTATCGGGATGATTTTCAAATATCTCTTGCTGGTTCCCATGCCCTTTGAGGGCATGGTGGTCGAACTCATGGATTTTATCTGGTATTATTAAGAGGAGTCTTTTATTTTGATCGTATTATTTGAACGAATCGGATCATTTTTTGAGATTGTGTTCAGCCTGGCCTCAGACCCTTTAACCCTGGCCATATTGTTTGGTTCAGTGGTGCTGGGCATCATCTTCGGTGCCATGCCCGGACTGACATCCACCCTTGGGGTCGCCCTTTTAACGGCCCTCACCTACAGCATGGACACCCCCATTGCCATGGTCTGTCTGCTGGCCATCTACGTCGGTGGAACCTATGGCGGGTCTTACGCATCCATCCTCATCAACATCCCGGGAACGGCGGCTGCCGCAGCCACGGCCATGGACGGATATCCCCTGGCCTGCAGGGGAGAAGGGGGCCGGGCCATCGGGCTGACCACCACGGCCTCGGCCATTGGCACGGCTGTGAGCATGCTCTTTGTGGTCAGTATCTCCCCCATCATCTCAACCTTCGCCCTGCAGTTTACCTCTTTTGAATTTTTTTTGCTGGCGTTTTTCGGCATCCTGATTTCCGGAACCCTGACCAGCCCGGACCTGGTGATCAAGGGATGGATTGCCGGATTTTTGGGACTGTTTCTGGCCTGCATCGGCAGGGACCAGCTCCAGTTTTTCCCGAGATTCACCTACGGCATACCTGAACTTGAGTCCGGCATTGAGGTGGTGCCGGTTCTTATCGGTGCATTCGGCATCCCCCAGATCATCGGTGTCCTCAAGGACAAGTTCCAGATCAAAAAAACCCAGCGACTCCAGCGGATCATCCCGGAAATCGGAACGGTCCTTAAAAATATCCCGGCCATTGTCCGGTCCGCCCTCATCGGTGTGGGTATCGGCGCCGTACCGGGTATCGGAGAAGATATTGCCGGCTGGGTCTCCTACGGCACTGCAAAAAACACATCCAAGCATCCTGAAACCTTTGGAAAAGGGGAGCTCCAGGGGGTGATCGCCAGTGAAACGGCCAACAACGCCTGCGTGGGCGGGGCCATGATCCCCCTGCTCAACCTGGGAATTCCGGGAAGCCCGCCGGCTGCCATGCTCCTGGGCGCCCTGATGCTCCACGGGGTGACCCCGGGTCCCATGATTACCTTTGAGCACCCCACCTTTATCCTGGAAGTGGCGGCCATTCTCCTTTTGGCATCGGCTGCCATGTGGATCGCCGGCATGGTTCTGGCAAAGCAGGTGGTCAAAGTGCTCAAGATTCCCACCCAGATTTTCATGCCCGTAATCGGCATGCTGTGCATCATCGGATCCTATTCCCTTGGGCTAAACATATTCAACCTGTATCTCATGCTGCCCGTGGGAATCATCTGCTATTTTCTCACGGAAATGGGGTATCCCATCGCCCCCCTTGTCATCGGCGTGATTTTGGGTCCCATGGCGGACGAGAACATCCGGCGGGCCCTCATGGTGTCCCAGGGAAGTTTTATGCCGGTATTCACTCGTCCGGTTTCCTTCATCCTTTTTTTGATCATCGTCTGGACCATTGCCAGCCAGCTGCCCTGGTATAAACGGAAAATGGCCCGGATTAAACACGTATTAACGGCTAAAAAATAATGCAAACCAACCTGTTTTCTTTGGAGATGACCTATGCTTAAAATGGCGATTATTACCGGATTTTTGTCTCAAACCAAGGATCGCTTTCACGAATACAACAGTCCCATCACCCTGGATGAAAAATTCAAACTTTTGAGCACCATTGAGGGATATGACGGTGTGGAGATTGTCTATCCATACGAGGTCAAGGATGTTGATCTTACGAAAAAGGCCCTGGCCAAGTACAATCTCAATGTGGCTGCCGTGAATGTCAATGTCAAGGCTGAGCCTGAATTCAGGAACGGGGGCCTCACCTCCACCCGGCCGGATATCCGGAAAAAAGCAGTGAAGTTCATCCGGGAAGCCAAGGACTTTGCATTGGATATCGGTGCGGACAAGGTCACCTGCTGTCCCCTGGGGGACGGGTACGAATTTTCCTTTCAGTATGACTATGCCGCTGCCTGGCGGCACCTGGTGGAAACCGTTGGCGAGGCAGCCGCCCATTGCAGTGAGATTCCCCTTTTTATTGAATACAAACCCAGCGAGACCCGGGGGCATTGTTTTGTGGACACGGCTGCCAAGGCCCTCTGTTTGCTCAACGATATCCAATGCAACAACCTGGGTGTTACCCTGGATTTCGGGCATTCCGTCTACGGCAATGAAAATCCGGCAGAGGCGGTTGCCATGCTGGCCCAAAGCCGGTACAATTATTATGTCCATGTGAACGATAACGACGGAAAATGGGACTGGGATTATTTTTGCGGCACCAGGCATTTCCTGGAATATGTGGAATTTCTCTATTACCTGAAAAAATATGGGTATAGCGATTATTTTACCTCAGACACCTCCCCCACCCGGTGGGATATTAAAGGCACCTTTGAGGCCAACAGCCGTCTGACCAACAAAATATGGAATCTCCTGGATGCGATTGATCTAAAGATGCTGGAAACATTAATGGCGAAAGGAGATTACCTTGAGACGTGGAAATTCATTGAAAAAAACATTTTTTCCTTAAAATAAAGGTTTCCCATGTCTGAAATGATCTTAAACAAGACCACCTGTTTTACAGCACTGCCCCGGGAATGGGAGGACAGGGATCTTTTGACCGCCATCCAGACCCGGATCAGCCGGAAACGCTCAAAAATCGTTATCCTGGATGATGACCCCACCGGCACCCAGACGATTCACGATCTGCCGGTTCTCACCTCCTGGGATGTGGACAGCCTGAAACATGAGTTTGAGGCGTCTGGAGCTGCGTTTTTCATACTGACAAACTCCCGGGCCATGACCCAAAAACAGGCCTGCAAGATGGCCCGGGAAATCGGTACAAACCTTAAACAGGCTTCTGCCGAGACCAAAATATCCTTCACCTTCATCAGCCGAAGCGACTCCACCCTCCGGGGCCATTTTCCCCATGAAGTGGATGCCATGGCAGAGGCCACAGGCCTGAGCAGTCTGCCCTACCTCATCTGCCCCTTTTTCCTGGAAGGAGGAAGGTACACGGTCAATGATATCCACTATGTGGCTGAAAAAGACCTTCTGGTGCCGGCTTCCAGGACTGCCTATGCAAAGGATACCGGTTTTGGTTTTACCCATTCCCATCTGGGCGAGTGGGTGGAGGAAAAGACCGGGGGCAGAATCCCGTATCACCAGGTGGTTTCCATCGGATTGGATGATATCAGACAGGGCGGTCCCGAAAAAGTTGGCAACATCCTGATGACCGTTCCGGAAAAAGGCGCCTGTATTGTCAATGCCGTTGCCTACAAGGACATTGAGGTGGTTGTGGCAGCGCTCCTCACTGCCGAAGAAAACAAAAAGCATTTTTTATTTCGAACCGCTGCCTCTTTTGTCCGGGTAAGGACAGGCTGTGTTCCTCACAAAGATTATCTGTCCGGTCTTGACCTTCAGTCAAAAAATCCTTCAACTCCCGATCTTTCCCTGGACGACCTGTCCGGTGGCGGCCTGTTTATCGTGGGCTCCTATGTGCCCAAAACCACGGCCCAGGTCACGGCCCTGGTGGAGCAGACTCATATTGTCCCCATTGAAATCAATGTTGAAAACGTGCTGGACACCCGGACCCGGAACCACGAAATACAGCGGGCTGTTAAAACCATGAATGCAGCCCTGGCAAACAATGATGACGCCGTCCTATATACGAGCCGGAAACTTGTCACAGGTCATGACCCCGAGACCAGTCTGGCCATGGGGCAAACCGTTTCCGACAGCCTCATTGCCGTCATTCAGGGCCTGGAATGCCGGCCCCGGTATATGGTGGCCAAGGGAGGAATCACCTCCAGCGATGTGGCAATAAAGGCACTGAATGTCAAAAGGGCCCTGGTTCTGGGCCAGGTCCTGCCCGGGGTTCCGGTGTGGCGGCTTGGCAGAGAATCCCTTCGTCCGGGGCTGCCCTATATCATTTTCCCGGGCAATGTGGGCAACGACAACGACCTTGTGGTCATACACGACAAATTAAAGCAGGGCTGAAAAAATCCGACTTTTTGGTTCCATTAATAAACAGATGTAACTGACAGGGCGATTGAATAACAGACAATTAGCAGGCTCGAAAAACTGCACCGATAACCGTTAAATCATTTAGGAGAACACCATGTCAAAACACACCGTTAAAACCATCCAGGAAATGAGAAACAAGAAGGAAATCATCACCATGCTCACCGCCTATGATTTTCCCACAGCCAAAAAAGTCAATGATGCGGGAATTGACATGATCCTTGTGGGGGATTCCTGCGCCATGGTGGTCCACGGTCATCCCAACACCCTCACCGCCACCATGGACATGATGGTGCTGCACTGCGCCGCCGTTGCCAGGGCCTGCGACCGCACCATGGTCATCGCGGACATGCCCTTCGGGTCTTTCCAATACAGTGTTGAGGACACCATGAAGAATGCGGCAAGATTCGTTACCGAAGCAAAGGTGGACGGGGTGAAGTTTGAAGCCACCCACAACCATATTGCCAAGACAAAGGCCGTGGTGGAGATGGGAATTGCCTGCGTGGGCCATGTGGGACTCCATCCCCAGGCCGTAGGGGCCCTGGGCGGACTCAAGGCCCAGGGAAGAGATATTGATTCTGCCCGAAAGGTGGTGTCCGAAGCCCTGGCCCTCCAGGAAGCCGGTGTCTTTGCCATTATTTTTGAAGCGGTTCCCACCAAGTTGTCCGAGTATGTCACCCAGAAACTGTCCATCCCCACCATCAGCATCGGCGGCGGACCCAAGTGCTCGGGCCAGCTCCTGGTAACCCCGGATGTCCTGGGACTGTATGACAATTTCATGCCCTCCTTTGCCAAGCAGTACGCCAATGTGGGACAGATCATGACAGATGCCTTTACCCAGTACAAAAAAGAGGTAAAAGACAAATTGTTCCCGGATGAGGCGCATTCCTACGGCATGTCCGACAAGGTGCTGGACGACATTGTCAAAGAGTTCGGTCCGGTATAGCGTCTTTTCAAACAAGGCATCAGGTAAAAATAAGTTGACCGTGTCAATTGTTTCTGATGTCACAGGGCACACTCAAACCAGGAAAGAAAAGAGCAGGCAATGGGCAAACTTTTATTTTCAATTGGGCTGGTGATCATCGGCATCGGTGTGGGATACCTGATCCAGGTCCTGATAAAAACCGGCCGGCTCCGGCTGCCCGTTAATTTTCACATCAATGACCTGAGACAGGGCCTTCAGCGGTCCGCCCTGCTCTTTTTCAACCCTGTGGCCATTCTTGGGGCAACCTGGGTGGCAAATATCCATGATATCAAAATTGCTGCCCTGCCGTTTCTGGGACTGACTGCCCTGTTCTTCGGGGGCCTGATTGCCTTTTGGGCCTCCAGGCGACTGAGATTCAACCGGCAGCAGACGGGCAGCTATATTGTGTGCGGCGGTTTTACCAATATCGGGTCCCTGGGAGCCCTGTTCTGCTTCATGTTTTTAGGAGAAAAAGGATTTGCCCTGGTCCCCTTTTACAAGCTGTTTGAAGAGTTGAGCTACTATGCAGTGGGATTTCCCATTGCCAAATCCTATGGTGATGATATTTCCGGAACTCCCTCATTTATACGACGATTGAAAACAGCAGCCGGCGATATCTTTGTGCTGGTTGCCGTTTTCAGCATCTGTGCCGGGCTGATGCTCAATGTTTCCGGCATTTCCCGGCCAGGGGTGTATGCAACGATCAACACGATTTTTATCCCCCTGGCAGCACTGCTGCTGCTCATTTCCATCGGACTGGCCATGCAGTTTTCCAGTGTGAAAAAGTTTTTAAAACCGGGCCTGATGATTGCCGGGATTAAATTTGTCCTGGTGCCGGTATTTGTCGTGGCCCTGGGATTCCTGTTCGGCCTGAACCACATTGATGATGGGCTGCCCCTCAAAGTTGTGCTGATCCTGTCTTCCATGCCCGTGGGATTCATCGCCATGGTACCGCCTACCATTTACCGCCTTGATGTGGATCTGGCCAATGCCTGCTGGCTGATCACCAATGCAGGTCTGCTGATTCAGATTCCCCTGCTGCTCTTTTTGATTGAGATTTTTTAAGATATGGCTGGTAATGCGTCAGCAGGTCATCATGCGGGCAAGGTCCCTGGCCTGTGTAAAACTCTCATTAACAAGAATTTTCATTTTCTCGGGCTTGATGCGATAGACCGATTCAGCCATGGCAATCATTTCCTCCAGGCCGGAATTGGATTCATCTTCCCTTAAAATAGACACCAGCCGCACAGGACCCGGGGTCTCATAATCCGTATCACCTGCCGTGTGGTGGTGTTTAATGGCCAGGGCAATATTCTCCGGAAGCCCCCATTCACTGCAGATCCATGTGGCCACCTGGGCATGGTCCCATTCCAGGGCCTCCTGTTCCAGCTGGACCAGGTCCCCGCCGTCAAGATGCCATTTCTTGAAAATCGGATCATACTCATCACTTCTATGGCAGGCCAGAAACGGCAGGGCCATGTCCTGAAGAAATGCCGCAGTAAAACATTCCGACTCTTTTACCGGGCAGAGGATTTTCGCAAGTTCCGTTGCCAGCATTGCCCGTCTTGCGGATGTCAACCAGAACTCTGCCGGATCATGCCACTGGCATGTCTTTTTGGGTATGCCCTTGGCAACACCCACCCCTAGAACCAGGGATTCCAGTTGGGACATCCCCACCAGGGCAATGGCCTGGGTTAAATTCTCCACCCTGTTGACCGGGGAAAATGCGGCGGAATTGGCAATCCCGAGAAGCCGGACGGAAAGCCCGGGATCCAGGGAGAGTGACTGGGCAATATCTGCGGCGGACGAATACGGGCTCCTGATTTTCTGGAGAATCTGCATGATCACGGCAGGAAACGAGGGGAGCTGATATCCCTTTAATACTTTTTTCAGTTTGGCCTTTGGGTCAACCTTGTTCTTAAAAAATGAAAACATACCCCACCTTAGGAAAATTAATTTATTCAGCCCGCCGGGCCATTTTATTGCCAAGGATACTCAAGAGTCCCCCCAGGCCCATATAACCGGAAATGGCCTGTAGTGTCACAAAAATCTGTGCGGTCAGTGAAGCGGGAACCGCATCCCCGTATCCCAGGGTGGTCAATGTGACAAAGCTGAAATATATTGGGGAGAAGGCGGTCACATGATCCCCATAATCTATGTCCACCTGTGTATAGACAGCCGCAAATATCAACGTCAGACAGAACAACCAGACAAACCATCTCAAAAGGCTTCTCCCGCAATCGGAAGAAGCCCACCACAAGAGATATATGGCCCGGTGAAGGCGGGAGGATGCCTGGAATTCATACAGATAATTCTCATCGGCAATATACCGCCTCACAAGATAGGCTCCCCTTAAGTCAAGACCCCTGATATCCGCCCCTACCCACTTTGCCTGTTTAAAATTTTTAATCCCCAAAAGCCGGCTGCCCTGCATATCCGCCAGTTCAAAATTGGTTTTAAGGACATTGCTTTTCTTTAAATCAGAGTTCAGGAGCCTGGCCCGGGTGAAAATTGCATGGGAAAGATCTGCTTCCGATAGCCGGGCATCGGTTAAATTGATAGCCCTCAGATCGGCATGAACCAGATTTGAACGGCTCAGGGTGGCATTGCTCAAATCACCGTTGATCAGACTTGCCCGGGAAAGGTCTGCCCCGCCAAACCCGCATCTTTTCGCACTGCATTCGTTCAGGACCGCTTGGGTCAGATCTGAACCGATAAACTCGCACTCATCCAGGGTGGCCTGCTCAAGGCTTGCCCGATGAAGTATTGAGTGGCTGAAAACCGTTCCCGTTAAATCGGACCTTTCAAGGCTGGCATAGGACAGGTCATATCCGGATAAATCAAGATGGGAAAGGTCTTCATGAAGCAGGGAAATCCCCCTTAGATCCAGTTTTACCGGCCGCTGAAAACCATCTATTTTACACTGGGTTTTTAATCGCTCAACCATCCGGGTCAAGGCGGTCCCTTTGCCGTCGGGATCTTTTTCATTCCACCGGGATTTTAAACCGGCAATTTCAGACGTTCCCAATCTGTATTTTTCACTCCCCATACAGCCTTTTCAACCCTCTGATTTTCACATATGATGGCGGCCTCTCCCTTTGACAGGGACAAAACAATTGGAAGTTAGTGTATATCAATACACCCAAAAACTAAAGTGTATTTTTGCCGTCCGGATATTTGCCATAAGGTTTGAGGCGGGCAGCATATTTGCCCGAACAGGCTCAGATAGAACAAAAATTTTCAAGCAGGGCCGGAGTTAGCCGATGGCTTTATAATGATTGCCCATTCCACTAGGCTCTAAATTCATTCCCTAACATATAGATTTAGGTCATACCTGGGAAAAAAGAACGATATGAATACAATGAGTCGCTACTGGATTCCGGGGACACATAAGCACTGGAAAAACAATCAAAAACCTTTTGTATTGAGGGGGTCAGCGTTCATAGACAATATAGTCGCTTTTTTACTATCAAAAAAACCCTTATTCAGACCGTTTCGCTTCATCCAGTGCCTTTCTAACTTTTGTGGCCAGATCTTGCCTTGAGAATGGTTTTTGAATAAATTGCATTCCAAAATCCAATACGCCATGGTGGGCAATCACATTGGCTGTATAACCTGACATAAAAAGACATTTGAGGGTTGGGAATAGCTGATACATTTTTTTTGCTAAATCTCGCCCGTTCATCCCAGGCATCACAACATCTGTCATGAGCAGATTTATCTTTTCAGGATGGGATTTGCCAATTTTCATGGCCTCAGTTGGATTAGATGCTGCAAGTACATTATAACCCAAGCGCTCAAGCATCATGGCGGTCATTTTGAGGATACTTTCCTCATCCTCTACCAATAGTATCGTTTCACAGCCTGTTTCATCAGATTTTTGTGATTCCGGCTTTTCTGTTACCGGCATTTTTCCGACATGCCTGGGAAAATAGAGCCTGAAAGTTGTCCCTTTGTCCACTTCACTGTAAACATTGATGAATCCATTGTTTTGTTGTACAATTCCGTATACGGTTGCCAATCCGAGACCTGTTCCTTCTCCAATCCCTTTTGTGGTAAAAAAAGGTTCGAAAAGATTTTCCAATATTGCCTTATCCATGCCACATCCATTGTCACTTAACGCAATCATCACATAATCACCAGGCTTGAAACCAGAATGCTCACGACAATAGTCCATGTCAAAATTCACATTGCCAGTCTCAATTGTAATTTTTCCAACATCCTTTATCGCATCTCTTGCATTAACGCATAGATTGGCTAAAATTTGATCAATTTGGGAAGAATCTATCTTGACTGTCCAAAGACTTATTTTAGGTAGCCAGGCAAGATCAATATTTTCTCCGATCAAGCGTCTAAGCATTTTCAGCATTCCCTCGATGGCTTCATTCAGGTCAATCTCTTTAGGTGAAATCGTTTGTTTACGGGCAAACGCTAATAACTGACGTGTGAGGTTGGCGGATCGCTCTGCAGCTTTACGAATTTCATGGAGGTTATCAATGGATGGATTTGTATCTTCTAAATCATCCAAGATCATTTCAGTATTGCCAAGAATGATACTCAGCATATTGTTAAAATCATGAGCCACTCCTCCTGCCAGCCTTCCGACCGATTCCATTTTCTGCGCCTGGGTCAACTGATCCTGAAGTTTTTCCCTTTCCTGTTCAGCCTTTTTTTGTTCAGTGATATCTCTGAATTCAACAGTTCTTACCATTTTCCCTTTGTATGGAATGTTTCGTGCCTCTAATCTAAGCGGATAGGTTGCTCCGCCTTTTCGGACTCCAATGGCTTCGTAAGGCTTTTCATAACCGCTATTGATATTTTTTATAACCGTATTACGGGTATTTTCAGAAATGAGAGACAGCCCATCCATGCCGATCAGCTCATTGTATGCAAAGCCTGTTATTTCCGACAACCCCCTATTGCATTCTATTATTAAGCCTTTGTCATGAATGACAATCCCTCCGAAAGAAGCATTATGAAGTGCTTTGAAACGATCTTCACTCTCTTTAAGGTTCAACTCGGAGTTTTTCTGGTCAGTGATGTCGTAATTGATTCCTGTCATTTGAACAGGATCGCCCTTGCTGTCTCGAGAAACAGTAGCATGTGCTTTTATATGTCGTACTCGGCCATCTGGAAGGACAATTCTGAACTCAGTATCAAATTCTTTTTCCCCCCTTAATGCCTGTTCCACCTCTTCAATATTTCTCTCTAAATCATCAGGGTGAACACATGCCTGCCAAGCTTCATAGGAGCCATTAAAAATATCAGGTTTTATATCATACAAACGGAACATCCAATCGTCCCATTCCAACCGGTTATCGTTGAAATTTAAATCCCAGACGCCAAAATGGGCAGCGTTTGCCGCCAGTCGCATTTTTTCATTGGTAGCCTTGATCGCTTCGAATGACATTTTTTTCTCGGAAATATCACGGAGGAAGCAAGTAAACTGTCCTCCTTCTGTTGTGCGATATTGAATGCTGATCTCAACATCAAAAATTGTCCCATCTTTTCGACGGTGTTTAGATTCAAACCGTTCTGTCTTTTTGTCAATTATATTCTTGATACGTTCGTTTACATCACAAAAATCCTCAATAGCTTCCAGGTCACTTATTCCCATGGATAAAAGCTCATCCATACTATAACCGCTCATCATACAATACGAATCGTTAACTTCAAGCAGTCGACCTTCAATGTCTGTCAACCAGAATCCATCCATTGCTGATTTCAGTATGGTTTGATATTTGGCTTCACTATTTTTTAATTTATTTTCTGACCGTTGACGTTCAGTAAGATCAACACCCAAACAGGTAACATCAACTATATTACCATGAGTATCCTTGGTAAGGACATTGGACCAGGATACATTTAAATGTGACCCATGCCGGGTAAGGATCACATTTTCGTATGTGGAAAATCCTGTAGTATCCTTTTGTTTCATCACAGCAAGGAAAATATTTCTCTCCTCTTCTCGAATATGTTCGGGAATGAACTTATCAAACCAATCCTGGCCGAGAACCTCTCCTTCCTCCCAACCTGTCAGTTTCAAAAAATGGACATTTGCAAAGGTTATCTTAGCCTCGGTGTTCAGTGTAATCCCTATTTGAGGTGTGTTAATAAGAATATTCCGCCATTTACGCTCTGATTCAAATAGTACCTCTTCCGCCTTTTTACGTTCAGAAATATCTCTTGCGATTCCATAATAAAAAATTTCATCGGTTAATTTGAATTTTTGTCCACATACTTCGACAGGAATAAGGGCTCCGTCACTTCGACGATGCGAAGTTTCAAATGTCATTGGCTCATTGAAAGATATTTCCTTCCAGAAAAAGAGAAATTCTTCAGTTGTGAAGTTGGGGTCAATGTCATGTATATCAAGTTCGAGGATATCTTTTTTACTATAATTTAAAGTTGCGCATACAGATAGGTTTACATCGACAACCTTACCATCATGGGAAAGTAGAATAATACCGTCTGAAGCTGTCTGAATTAGATGCCTGAATTTTGATTCGCTTTTTATCAGGGAATCTTCAGCTATCTTCTTTTCAGTTTCATCGCTTATAATACTTAGGATACCCGTTATTTTGCCTTGATTGTTGTGAATGTAGTCCCAATTTATCTGGGTATGGATCAGTCGACCATCGTGAGTATTATCCACATTGAAGTATACTTCGGGCTCCGGTTGGTTGAGAATGATGTGTTCATAATATTTTTTTGTTTTTATTTTCGCTTCATCTTCTGCGATTAAATCCTAAATGTATTTTCCGATTAGTTCAGTATCTTTATACCCTTGAATTTTATGGTGAGCAGGGTTACTGAATAGTATTTTCCCGTCTAAATCTGTCAATTGAATGCCATATGGTGCTGTGTTTACCAATCTGCGATATTTTTCTTCGCTTTCTCTAAGCTGATTCAGGTAAAGCATATTGCTGATGCAATCAGTTATCCGTCGACCTATCATTTTGAATAAAATTTTATCTTCATCTGTCCAAATTCGATTATGGTCGCATTGGTGCAGGCCAAACATCCAGGCATCACCGGTTTGTGGTTTAAGTGCCATAAACATCAATGATTTGACATTAAAGTGGATGGCGATGTCATTGGTCATTGCACAACCTACTGGTGGATCAAAATCAGGTTGCCCGACCATAGATAGTGCTCGATGGCAATAATCAGCCATATCTTCGGTCATAGGGACAGCCTCTCCCATGGCTTTTGCACCCGGATAGGACGATGTTGTACTCTCAAAAGAGACGTCGAAGGAGGATACCGTTGAATTGCAAGGATAAAATAACCAGGCTCTATCAGATTGAAATATTTTCAATACCTCATGGACTAAGTTATTAAGTACAATATTTATTTCAGAAGTGATCTGTATCGTGTTGTCAATTTTTTCAATTGCGGATAAAATTCTTTCCTGATAATTTGATTTCAGGGTTCTGCTGTTCACTTCACTTTTGTGGTGATTCATAATATCTCTAAAATTATATTGAATTTGGTATAATCACATGTAAAAAATATTCGAAGAGTTCAATATCATTCCAATGGTACTTCCCAAAAAAAATCTTAAAGAATACGGTACCAAAAACAATTTTAGAACGCAAATAAATCATGCGATTCGGTTTGATTTGCTCGTGAGTCTTTATGGTATTTATACCCACGAGTCAAATCCCCTAATTTACTATTATTGGGCAGGTTTTAACCGAGCTTTAGGCCCGTGGTTAAAGCCACCGTCTTTCAGACGGCGGTTTAGCCCGCCGTGCTTTAAACCCACCGTCTTGAAGACGGTGGTCGTTTAGTGAGCACTTCATCCACCAGCCCGGTTTTTTTTAAAATATGCCATGATACCATATGTTGGGGTGCCTGTGATTTGTCTCGACTGAGCTCTACAAAAGCCAGTACACTCCCTTAAATAAAGCCTGATACTGGGTCTTTATAGATAAGACATAGTGCGCACCGATAATGATTTGATTTTTTCAAAGTAGCGTTTGGTATCCTTAATAATTCCCATTCCAGAAAAATGTATGGATAGGATTATCTTTGAGTTTTGTCCGGTGCCATATCCAAGACCTCCCGCACCTTTACCGCCAGATCTTTCATTGAAAAAGGTTTTTGGATAAATGCCACGCCTTCATCCAGCACTCCCTGATGGGCGATGACATTGGCAGTGTAGCCAGACATGAACAGCAGCTTGATATCCGGATAAAGAGCGGTGATTCGGCTGGAGAGGTCACGGCCGTTCATTTCCGGCATGACCACATCAGTCATGATCAGGTGGATTTTATCCGCGTGTGCCTTGGCCATATCTATCGCCTCAGCAGGCGAGGCTGCGAATAAAACCGAATATCCCTTTCGTTCGAGCATCATCCGGGTCATGTTTAAAATAGCCGGTTCATCTTCCACAAGCAGGATGGTTTCATTACCTGTCGGGGCCGGTTTTTCCGGTTGAATAACCTCATGAGTTTCATTAGCAGCAGAATAACGGGGAAGGTAGATCCTGAAGGTCGTTCCCTGGCCGGGTTCGCTGTAAACATTGATGAAGCCGTTGTTCTGTTTGACAATACCATATATTGTCGCAAGACCCAGGCCGGTGCCTTTGCCTACTTCCTTTGTGGTAAAAAACGGTTCGAACAAATTGTTCAGAGTTTCTTTATCCATACCACAGCCATCGTCACTAACCGCTATCATGACAAAGTCACCCGGGATAAAACCGGCATAGTCTTTGCAGTAAGCCTCATCAAAGCTGATCATACCCGTTTCAATGGTCAGCTTGCCCACACCTGCGATGGCATCCCGGGCATTCACGCAAAGATTGGCCAGGATCTGGTCGACCTGGGACGAGTCCATTTTGACGGGCCATAGTTTTCTGGCCGGTTCCCAGGACAGATCGATATCTTCACCAATGAGCCTTCGCAGCATACTGAGCATATTCTCCACAGTATGATTCAAATCAAGCTTTCTGGGATCAATGATCTGTTTTCTGGCAAATGTCAGCAGTTGTCTGGTCAGATCAGCCGACCGTTGAGCAGCAGTTTGGATTTCTTTCAGGTCAGTATAAAGATCATGATTCTCTGCTGCTTTTTCAAGGGCAAATTCCGCATGCCCCAGAATCACTCCCAGCATATTGTTGAAATCATGGGCAACTCCGCCGGCTAGTCGACCCACTGATTCCATTTTCTGGGCCTGGAGGAGATGAGCCTGGAGTTTTTCTTTTTCCGCCTCAGCTTCTTTGATGCCAGAGATATCCACTGCCATTTCAAAACGGACATCCCGACCGTCGGACCAGTGGATCACCCGATCAATAATTGCATAGTGCTGGTCAAGAAATGGATTGTAGTACTCCCAGCGGTGGGGTTCAGACATATTTCCAAAAATGATATCGTTGGTGCAAAAGGAACAGGGTGAATCGAAATTTTGCAATACTTTATAGCATTTTTTCCCAATGCCGTTTTCAGGCAGCAGAGATGCCAGGTGGCGGTTAATATACAATAGTTCATGTGTTTGAGGATCGGCGATGTAGATAATCTCATCAATGCTGTTAAACAGCGAAAAGATCTGGTCACGTTCCGCCTTCAACTCTTTTTCCACCCGCTTGCGCTCGGAAATATCTATGGCAATGCTGAGTATGGCTATTTGGCCGTACCAATCAATGGTTTTTGCCGTGACTTCGAGCTCAATAATGGAGCCGTCTTTCCGGAAATGCGCAACTTCGAAGCGTGCTTCGCCTTCCTCAAAAATTTTGCGGAAGCGCTCTGCCAACATTGCTTCGCTTTCCGGCAAATCAATCTGGTGCAGATTCAGAGCCAGGAATTCCTCTTCTCTTTCGTAACCGTGCATGAGCATGTTCTGACGATTCGAAAAGAGAAAATGACCCTCAGTGTTGTGGATAGTGACGCCAGCCGGAGCATGGTCCAGCATATGCCCTAACAAAGCAATCCGCTCTTCTCGTTCCTTTCGTTCGGTGATATCCTCAACAAAGCCCAGGTAGCGGTCCGGCCCGAGGCGGGTTGCGGACACGTTCCAGTAGCCGATACTGCCGTCGGCACGGCGAAAGGCCGTCTCGCCGTAGGACTGGCCTGTATCGATAAGGGCCTGAAAGTGCTTCAAGCCATCCTCGCGGTTCTCTGGCACCAGAAGGTCGGGAATACTCATAGAGGTCAACTGCTCGACGGTATAGCTAGTGATGCGCTCCGCAGAAGGACTCACTTCAATGTAGCGGCCTTGGGCGTCGGCCACGAATACACCAAGAGGAGCATGCTCGATATAGCTCCGGAATTTTGCTTCACTATCGCGAAGTGCCTCTTCTGCCAGCTTGCGCTCGGTTATGTCCTGTATCATCCCCCAGACTAATACCATACGACCTTCGTGAATACTGGCATGTCCAATCGAACGAACCCAGATGAGGTTTTGCTTTGCGGTGATTATCCGTGCTTCAAAATCAAAGCCTTCGCCGTTCGCTACGGCATGTTGCACCGCTGTGGACACCCAGGGTCTGTCCTCCGCGTGGTAGAACAGGATCGCTTCGTCTACATTCGGCGGGTCTCCAATCGGCAATTCGTGTATCCGGAAAGTCTCGTCTGTCCATTCCAGTGTATTACCCAAGAGGTCAATCTTCCATCCCCCGACTCGGGCAATCCTCATGGTCTCACCAAGCCATAATTCGCTCGCCTTGAGGGCATCCTCCGTTTGTTTACGCTCGGTAATGTCCTGATGGGTACCTATCACACGCACGGCCCTGCCGGAGACGTCCCTGCATGCTGCCCGTCCGCGTCCTAAAATCCATTTCCAGCATCCATCACTGGTCTTCATACGGTATTCAATTTCAAATGAATCTGTAAGGTTATTTACGCAGTCCAGGTTTATCTGATAAGTTTTTTGCCTGTCCTCCGGGTGTATCAGATTCTGCCATTGATCTACATGTTCTATAACATCTTTAGAATCATATCCAAGCATGGATGTTAAGGCCGGGCTGCAATAAATATATCCAGTTGTTAAGTCCCAGTCCCATATCCCGTCCTTTGAGGCCTCCATGGCCAGAGAAAATCGTTCTTCGCTCTTGTGCAACGCTTCCTCGGCCTGCTTGCGGTGGGTGATGTCATCAATCACCCAGATGACACCGTGGTCAAGGTTCGAGGGATACAAAGCCCTGCCGGAGAGGGAACACCACACCGGAGAGCCGTCTTTGCGGCGCAGTTGATATTCGACCTGGAATTGCTCGGAATTGCTTAGGCGGGCGTAATAGTTTTCCCCGAATTCTCGGAATTTTTCTTCACTCAGATGGAGCCGACGCATGCTGAGCCCGACCATTTCCTCCGGGTTCTCATACCCAAAAATATCAGCAAGGCGCGGATTTCCAGCAGCCAACTTGCGACCTTCGCGCAACACCATGATACCCACATACGAATTATCAAAAATACTTTGAAATTCGAGCTTGATGTTTTCGAGTTTTTCTTCTGCCCGTTTGCGCTCGGTGATGTCATGCAGACTGCCATACAGGCGGTTGACCGAGCCATCAGCGCCGTGCTCTGGAATTCCCCGCACGACGCAGTTACGTAACTGCCCGTCGGTGCGGTTGATACGCACTTCCAAATCATAGGGGATGCTGTTCCTCAGGCATTCTTGAACAGCCTCGACCAAGCGCGCGCGGTCCTCTGGGACATAGAAAACCTGGTGCTCGGCGAAAGGAGGGGCTTCTTCCATCGGTTCGAGCCCGAAGATGCGAAACAGTTCTTCCGACCAAGTGACCTTGTCGCTTTCTGCTTCCCACTCCCAACTACCCACATGCGCCACCGCCTCTGTGCGGGCCAGCATTATGTGCTTCCGATTCAATGCATCCTCAGCCTGCTTACGGTCTGTAATGTCATTAACAACGCCCATGGTGCCGATAAATTCACCGCGTTGTTTGTTAAAACGCGGCCCGGCACCGATCAACACCGGGAATTTATGACCATCTTTGTGGCGCAGAATAATTTCATACCGGTCGGCATGTCCCTGAACACGCCTGGCTTGCGCTTCATGGGCAATGACCTGCTGTTCGGCCGGTACCATATCCAGCCAGCATTTCCCGATGATTTCTTCAGGCAGATATCCAAGCATTTCCGACAAACGCTGATTGATGAAAATGACATTCTCCCGGACATCTGTCAGAACAAGGCCTTCGGTCATATACCGCATTATTTCTTCTGAAAAAAAATGGGCTTCTTGCAGTTTTTTTTCAAGCTGCGAATAGTCTGTTTCCAGTTCCTGAACCCGTCTTTCTAATTCTTGATAGGTGGGTTTTTCAGCCATATATTATACTCGTTTATTATCCGGGCGTTTTGTAAAAAAGAGAGAGTTAAGTCAGCCCTGCCAGGTTCAAGTTTACTTGCCCTATACTGAATTCTGCCAAAACTCAACAATATAGCAGTTATCATTAACTCTCATCAAAATCAACCATGCTTGCATAATTCTGGATTTTTACAAAGTTTCTGAACTCAGGTGAGTTCACAGCACATCCTTAGCGATTAATCATGGTATCATTAGAGGCGAGTCAAATTTCCAATGCAGCGACAACTTCCAAAAGAAAGTCTCAGGGTTCTGGAAATGCAGGGCAGCGACTATTTTAACGTGAAGTTCCCGCCGGAATTAATATTTTGTCGACCACAACATCTGGTATCTGATACTTGGAAATGTTTTTGGCTTCCCATTCCACCTTTTAAAATAATATCTTTAAAAATTTTCGATTGAGACACGGACCTTTTTTCGGTAAAATCTCCGGCCGTATGCAAATATCCAGTTGGCGTAAGATACGACCACGGGAACGGTAGCAAATGGTCACTTGATGATGAATCAGGGTTTTTCCTTGACCTTGCCCCCATAGTCTGGGATGAATACTTTCATTGAAAACCCGTTATAAAAGGAAGTTCCATGAAATTTACCATTGACCACTTCAACATCAATGTTCTTGACCTTGAAAAGAGCCTGGCATTTTATCAACAAGCCCTGGGGTTAAAAGAGATCAGGAGAAAAGAAGCTGCAGACGGCAGTTATATCATCCTCTTTCTGGGGGATGATTCAACTGCCAACAAACTGGAATTGACCTGGCTCAAAGCCATGGACCGGCCCTATGATTTAGGGGATGAAGAGTTCCATATCGCCTTTAAAACCGCTGATTTTGACGGTGCCTACCAGCTTCACAAACAAATGGACTGTATCTGCTATGAAAACAAGGAGATGGGGATTTATTTCATCAAAGACCCTGACGGGTACTGGCTGGAGATTGTACCCGTCAGATAAATGATACCCGTCACTGAACCGGATCAGGAGACGAGCCGGATCATATCGACGTGGGGGATGCCGTCTTCAATATAAGTTTCAGATACAGCCTTAAATCCATGGGAGGCATAAAATTTCTTGAGATAGAACTGGGCTCCGATCTGGATAGGCTCGCCCGGCCAGGCCTTGCAGATATACGCGACGGCCCGGTCAACCATGGCGTGGGAAATCCCTTTTCCCCGGCTGAATTTTGCCACCACCACCCGGCCGAAACCGGCGGTCTTAAAACTGAGTCCCGGGGGCAGGATTCTAGAGTAAGCCACAAGATCTCCTGCCTTATTTCTCCCCAGAAGATGACGGGTTTCAGGATGCCTGTCCTTTCCATCTATTTCAGGATAGGCACAGTTCTGCTCTACCACGAAAACATCCACCCTGAGTTTTAACAGGTCATACAACTCATCCGTACTCAGGCCGTCAAAGCTTTTGATCTCCCATTCCATCACCGGTTTATCCATGCACCGGAATCAGGACATATCCCTGAATTCATCCATGGAGCGGCCCCGGATGGCTTCGGCGATTTCAAACACATAATCATAGATATGAAGCCCTTTGGAGGAGGCGATGATCTCTCCGTTCTCAACACCGATCTGTTCGGCACAGTATTGCTTCATCATTTCAACGGCAGCCAGGTTTGCCGGGAACCCGCCAAACAGGTCCCAGGACCGGAAATAGGGGAAAAAATGCAATTTCCCATCCTGGATTCTCGTATCAATGTGCCGCAGGCAGGGCGGATCAATCAACACCATATCCGAGGGTTGCCCCACCTGGAGGATCATCTGGTTATTTCTGTGGCCCTTGTGTTTATAGGTCCAGATCATCAACTCCATCTGATTGATAAAATATTTGCCGGCCTCTTCGATTAAAATATTTCTGTCGGCCCAGATCTCCGGCTCCTGGATCAGAATTTTTGTCAATTGTTTATAGTCGTGGGGCAGGCAGGCTGAGTCACATTTACAGATCCGCTGCCCATAGGTATAGGACTCTCCCTCCTTTTCCTCGCCGGTCATAAGGTAGGGCAGGTAATCGTCCAGGTATCCCTCTTCCACGGGATCGGGAAATCCCAGGGCCGGATTCACCTTGGGAAGGAGGGGAAGGCTTGAGGGATGGGTGATATGGATGGTGATATGATCGAACTCAAGTCTTTTCTGGCCTTCAAAAGATCCCCGGTTAATGGTAAAGGCCCGGCCCTGCTCCACACACCTGTAAAGGGTTTGAAACCAGGCATCCGAAAGGCTGGTCGCCTTGATGAACAGCGGCTGTAACATTATTTGCTCCTTGTTTAGTTTTCGCTCTTATTCAGGTGTTCAGGTATACCCTTTAATGGACGATGAAACAACCTTTAACTCCCCTTTTTAAGGGCTGCCTGTATCTCCATTGCCAGGGTGCCCATTCGAACGGGTTTCATCAGCAGGGCTGAAACGCTCAGATCCAAGGCGGTTTTCCCATTGATGACATCGTTATACCCGGTACAGATAATGATGGGTTTTTCAGGATCAATCTCCAGTATTTTCCGGGTCAACACCATGCCCGACATGCCGGGCATGGTCATGTCCGTAATAATAAGATCAAATTTTTCCGGGGCTGCCCGAAATATTTCCAGGGCCTTTTCAGGGTCTGACACCTCGGTGACCCCATATCCAAGCTGGGTTAAAAGTTTCCCCATGATATACAGGACCATCTGTTCATCATCCACCACAAGGATTGACTCCTGCCGACCCCTTTCCACCGGCAATTTTTTCAACTCCATCCCATCCGGTTCGCAGCCCTTCAAGGGAAACAGCACCTCAAATATCGTGCCCTGGCCCGGACGGCTTTTAACCCTGACCGTTCCCTGATGACTTTTAACGATGCCGTGAACAACGGAAAGCCCTATACCCGAGCCTTTCCCAACGGCCTTTGTGGTAAAATACGGATCAAAGATACGATCCAGAATATCCAGAGGGATACCGGGTCCGTTGTCCGACACAGCAATCCGGATGTGGGGCCCAGGCGCCAATCCGGGAAATTCGCGGCAGCTATCTTCTGTCAGATGACGGGTATCGCAGGCCAGGGTGATGGTGCCGCCACCTTCTTCCATGGACTGGGCCGCATTCAAACAGAGATTTAAAAAAACCTGATTCAATTGAACCGGATCAGCCATGATAACCGATTGTTCCGGCCTGAATTCGGTTTTAATTTTCATGGTGGCCGGTATGGTGGCCTTTATGAGCCTGAGTATGTCGTCCAATACCGGTTCCACCCTCACCAGTCTCTTGTCTGTTTCCGATTTTCTGCCGAAGCTGAGTAATTGCCGCACAATATCCGCTGCTTTATTCCCGGCATATTTGATGGATTCAAGACCTGAAGACACATCATCGGATTTCCCCAGTTTTTCCAGGGCCAGTTCGGCATTTCCGATGATAACCCCGAGAATATTGTTAAAATCATGGGCAATCCCGCCGGTCAGGGTGCCGATGGATTCCATTTTCCTGGCCTGCATGAGCTGCTCTTCCAGGTATTGGGTTTTCTTCTGTTCTCTTTTAAACGCGATAATATGGGAAATTAAATTGGAAAATATTTCCAGGGGCCGGACCATCTCATGGGTCGGCCTTAAACCGGATTTGGATTCATCAACGGAGATCACACCGATAAACTCACCCTTTTCATTGACCATTTTTACGAAAAGATTGTCTTGGGGGTGCCAGGCGTTTTCCCTGCCCGTGGAATCCCCGGTCCCGAACACCGTGGCCTCGGTCTTGAGGATATCCTTCATGGTATGGGGGATATAAAAGCTCTGGTGTCCGATTTTTTCACCTTGTTCAAAAACATGGTCATACTGGTCGGTACGCATCTCTACCTGCCTGAGCCGGTCAACCACCTCGGGCTCCACCCCGCCGTATCCGATGATATCCCGGAAGGGAGGACTTGGTTTGAACAGGGACATCAACACCCGTTTATAGTCTGAATATTTGACAATGGCGTCACAAACCGTATCAAAAAATTTTTGCTCGTTTTCAATCATGAGCATGGAGGCTGCAGCCAGGCTGAACTGTTCCGTCTGATCCGAAAGCACCCTGTTTCTTCGCTCGCTCTGTCTCAGGCGGTCCACAACCCGCTCCAGTTTTTTATACCCCTGGGAAAGATCCCGGGTCCGTTGACGTATTTTGATTTCCAGCTCTTTTTTTGACCCGGCAAGTGCCCGGGCCGATAAATCGATTTTTTCGACCATATCGATGTGCTTGACCATGGTGATCCCGACAATGGAAACAGAAAAAATCAAAAACCCATAGATACTGAGGTATTGAACCGATTCAAACCCAAAGGCGCAGATCAGATCATGCAGACAGAATAAAAACCAGGCACCGAAACCATAGATAAATAACTTCCCTTCAATCCCTGTTTTATCCCGATGGTGAACCCAAAATGCGATGAGGTAAAGACCAAACACACCCAGACTGAACAGTATGGCCTTGCCGACCAGGGTCAGGGGCGGCTCGATATAAGGACCTGACAGCCATAAAAATTTTCTGGCCGCAAACTCCTGATCAATGGCCAGCCCGGGCCACCATACCATGAAAAACATGCAGGCACCGGCCAGACCAATCTTTTTTTGATGCGGCACAAATCCCATTCCCGGAAAATTAAGGGTAAATTTATAGCAGGCAAGTATGAGAAGCACAAAAGAAGAGATCTGGATATGCTCACAGGCCCGGTTGAACAGGGTCGGGCCAAGATAAAACTGGCTGAAAACGGCAGATGAATGAATAAATACGATCAAAGAGATGACCATTCCCCACTTGTGCCAGGGTTCGTTTTTAATTCCCAGGAACAAAATTGCCTGGAAAGCACCCATGAACAAGGCAATGACGGCTACAAATATAACGCCCACTGAAGATGGTATTAGAGTCAGCATGATGAAACCCATCAAAATTAAAATCCGGATAAAGCCGAAAAAAACCATACCAGACAGATGGATTTCCAACAAGTCCAAAAAAATCATCCTGTTTTGGGAGTGGACTGAGACTCCAAAACAGAATATTGGTAATTTATGGTTACTTTTACCCCTTATATTTTTTATTTTAAGAAAATATAAAAAATATATTGACAAATACTTACCATACAGATAATTAAACTTACCATGTTCAAAACACGAAAGGAAATTTGATTTGTATCCACTGAATATAAACAAATTTAGCATACTTGATCTTGGATAATGACAGGAAATTGTTAACCTAAAACAATACCCCATCTCCTTGGCAAGCATTATCCAGCGACCTGTTCCGTCCCTGACCCTGGCGGAACAGGTCGCATCCTTTTTAACAGGCTTTTTTCTTCTTGAAACCGGGATTTCCCCACTCACCTCGGACACCCATGCGTTAATGCCCTGGTCCTGAACTTTCCCGCAAAAACAATTTTGCCATTGACTCTGAAAATGAATTGAATTAATATATGAACAAATGTTCAAATGAAGAGGTGTGCATGGATAACTGCTCGATCAAATGCATCAATGAAGAAAAAGTCAAACAAACGGCAGAGACCCTTCCCCCAACGGAAGATATTGGCAGGATGGCGGATATATTTAAGGCCCTGGGTGATCCGTCCCGGCTTAAGATTGTCCTTGCCCTGCTGAATCAGGAACATTGCGTATGTGATATTGCCGCCGTCTGCAACCAGACGGATTCAGCCGTCTCCCACCAGTTGC
This sequence comes from uncultured Desulfobacula sp., assembly GCA_963674905.2. Classification (GTDB taxonomy): domain Bacteria; phylum Desulfobacterota; class Desulfobacteria; order Desulfobacterales; family Desulfobacteraceae; genus Desulfobacula. The sequence goes on from CAXXXR010000002.1 coordinate 1,253,793, forward strand.
GGGTATTGCGGACATTAAAAATAGTCAAGAACAGAAGAGACGGCAAGATCATGTATTACTCCATTGATGACGACCATGTCTCAGCTCTGATCCGCATGAGTCTTGATCATGTCAGACACTGAATTTTTTGGACGAATAAACCATGAATATTGTATATGAAATATTAACGGAAACCTGGCATATCTATCTGGATGTTGCCGTCTATATGCTGTTTGGTTTTTTGATGGCCGGCCTTTTAACGGTCTTTTTCAAACCCGATGGAATCAAACGCTATCTGGGAACCGGAAAGATCCGGCCGGTTATTCTATCTGCCCTCTTCGGGATTCCCATCCCCCTCTGCTCCTGCGGCGTTGTCCCGGTGGCGGCGGGATTAAAACGACAGGGGGCCAACTCCGGTGCTGCCCTTTCATTCATGATTGCCACACCTGAATCCGGTGTGGACTCCATTGCCGTTTCCTGGGCCATGCTGGACCCGGTCATGACCGTGGTCCGTCCAATGGCAGGCTTTATTACGGCCGTGTCCACCGGCATTGCCCAGAATTTTCTCGGAACCCCGGACCCGGTGGACAAACAGAACCCGGTAGACAAACAGGACCGGATAGGCATGCATGACCGGGTGGAACAAAATCAATGCATCAAAGAGACCGGGGGCTGAGGCTGCTCCAAAACAAGCGGTGCAGTTGCACCCCAAAAGAATCCCCCCCTTGGACAACGGCTGGGAGCCGGGCTTAAGTATGCCTGCACAGACCTGGTGGCGGATATTGCAAAGCCCTTTGTCATCGGTATCTTCATTGCCGGCATGATCACCTTTTTTTTCCCGGACGAGCTCATGAACCGGGCCAACGATCATCAATTTGTGTCCATGCTGATCATGCTGGGTGCCGGTATCCCCATGTATGTCTGCGCCACATCCTCAACCCCCATTGCTGCGGCCCTCATTCTCAAGGGGCTGAATCCCGGGGCAGCCCTGGTGTTTCTGCTGGCTGGACCGGCCACCAATGCCGCCACCATGGCCATTGTTAAAAATTTGTTCAGTACCCGGGCACTGATCATTTATCTGTCCATGATCTGCATCTGCTCTCTTGCCATGGGATTTTTCGTGGACCAGGTCTACACCCTTCTTGAAATTTGTGCCACCGCCACCGTGGGCCAGGCATCAAAACTCATTCCCCACTGGCTTGAGATGACTGCTGCCCTGGTCCTTTCCCTGCTCATTGCCTACAATTTATTGACTGGAATGCTTCAGGCAGAAAAACAGGCCCACTCCCATTAGCGGCTGACATCGTTGTGTCAGGATTCCACGAGTTTGTGGCTGTCCTCATGACTTAAATCCAGTTTATAAATGCTTTTGAATTCCCCAATTTTTTTCAGGCTTTTTTCTTTGCCCTTTATAAATTTGAAATTATGTCTTATATTTTTGAAACAATTGAAACAGAAAGGAACCCACCCGTTCTAACGGGAAAACCAGACAGGAAAATTAAAATTGAATCCCATATCCAAGCCGCCGGCCTCACCCTTTTCCATTCCAAACATCCGTTTGTTCATCGCCTTTAAGGTCCTTTTCAACTCACGGTTTTACTACCCGGTCTTTACCATCCTCTTCCTTGACTTTGGACTCACCGTGGCCCAGTTCTCCATCCTCAATGCCGTATGGGCAGCCGTCATCGTCCTGGCCGAAGTGCCTTCCGGGGCACTGGCCGATATTATCGGGAGAAAACGGCTCCTGGTGTTTGCCACATCCACCATGATCGTTGAGGTCGGCATCATCAGTTTTGTGCCCAAAACAGATCCGTCTGTTATTTTCCTGGTTTTCCTGGTGAACCGGGTGCTGAGCGGCCTTGCCGAAGCCGCTGCCAGCGGAGCGGATGAAGCCATTGCCTACGATTCCCTGGCAAAAGAGGGGAACCCTGAGCAATGGGGGAAAGTCCTGGAGGTGTTGATGCGGTTCCAGTCCATTGGATTTATTGTGGCCATGAGCGTGGGTGCGGCCATTTACGATCCCAGGCTCCTGGGAAGTATCTGCAATTTTTTCGGTCTTGATCTTTCTCTTTCCCAGGAAACCACCATGCGCTTTCCCCTGTATCTCACCTTTATCCTGGCAATTTTTGCCTGTATCACCACCCTGAAGATGAAAGACCCGGACCCGGGCACGTCATCAACCGGTTCTCAAACAGGACAGGTGGGACAGGCCTTTGCCATCACCCTCAAGGCCGGGCTCTGGATTTTCAAAACCCCCTTTGCCCTCACCGTCATCCTTTTCGGGATGCTGTTTGACGGTATTACCCGCATGGTCGTCACCCTTTCCAGCCAGTACTATCGCATGATTGAACTTCCGGAATCTGTTTTCGGTATCCTGGGGTCCCTGGTGGCGGTTCTGGGACTCATCATCCCCAAAATTTCCGGGGAAATTGCAGAAGAAAGATCCCCGGCATTTGCCCTCTGGATCACGGCTTTTTTCACCCTCACAGGCCTTGGAACCATGAGTTTTTTCTGGCCCTATGCCGGACTGGTCCCGGCCCTGATCACCTTCGGGTCCATGTACTTTACCGGATTCTTTGTCAGTTTTTATATCAACAGAATCACCTCCTCGGACCGGAGAGCAACGGTCCTGAGCTTTAAAGGCCTGGCTTATAATATCTCCTATGGTGTTCTGGGAGTTTTATATGCCCTGCTTTTAAAAATTAAAAAACAGGGGATACAATCCCAGGACATTGAAAATGCCGTTTTCATGGACACCTTTTCCTGGTTTCCCATTACCTTTGCTCTCTGGTTCTTTGTGCTGCTGGTGTTCTATTTTTTCCGATTGAGAAAATCATGATGGCTGTTTATCCCCGGGACATTTAGAGCTCGGGGTAAGGACTTCACCAGGACCGAGGTTGATATTGCCGTATCCCTAAATTGATATATCAATATCTGAAAACAAAATAATTCCGATGCAATTTAAATTATTAGAATTCCGTTCTAACCCTCCCAACAATTAATCTATTGATAATAAAAAATTTCATGCTATATAATTACCGTTTAATATGAGCCCATGGCCCGGATGGAGAATCCCGCCATGGGGAAAATCAGGAACCCCCGGGAGAAAACGGATGCCCGCAAAAATCGGCAATGCAACCAAGCATGTTATTTATAAACAGATCCGGACGGATATCATTACCGGTCAAAAAAAACCGGGCGAACGCCTGTCCATTGATCTGCTCAAAAAAGAATTCGGTACCAGCGTCACCCCGGTCCGGGATGCCCTGCAGATGCTCAGCCAGGAAGATCTTGTGACCATAAAGCCCCGGTCTGGTTACTATATTTCCCTGGTGAGCTTAAAAGAACTCAACGATATGCTCGAACTTCGGCAAATCCTTGAACTGGCGTCTGTGGAGCGGGCCGCAGAAAAAATCACGGACGAACAGATCGCCCGGCTTGAAACCGTACACGCCGGATACACAGACGATAAAAACGAAAGTTATTCCCGGTATATTGAAGAGAACCGGACCTTTCACTGCCTTATTGCCCAGGCATCGGGCAACCATGAACTGGTCCGGCAAATCGGACATCTGCACGACCGCCTGGCCCGGTTCACCATCATTGTCCGGTCCGGCGGCTACATGGCCGATGTTCACGACCGCCTCATCCAGAGGCTCAGGGCCCGTGACCCCGGGGGGGCTGTGAAAACATTGCTTCAGGAGCTTGAAGAGGCCAGAACCGCCATCATGGACAAAATCATGCAGGAAGAAGCCGGTTCCTGGCACATGGGAACGGGCAAAAGGTCTCTATGATGTTTATCCCTGAAAAAATTTGGCTTCCCTGGGTTCATGCAGCAAAGACAGGAAAATATTATTTTATAAAAGAGGAGTTCTTATCATGACAACCGATGATTTTTCCATGGACTTTTTCTCTTTAAAGGGAAAAACAGCCATTGTTACCGGTGGTAACAGCGGACTGGGCCTGGCTTTTTCAACAGCCCTGGCCACGGCCGGTGCCGATATTTTCATACCCAGCGTTATCCCGGACCCGGGTCCGGTGGAAAACCTGGCGGCAAAACAGGGTGTCCAGACCCGATTCATGCACACGGACATCACCCAGGACAATGTGCCGCAACAGATACTTGACCAGTGCGTGGACAGTTTCGGTCGGGTGGATATCCTGGTGAACAACGCCGGCATCTGCAAATTAAACCCGGTCCTGGAATTTGACCGGAAAGACTGGGACCCCATGGTGGATATCAATCTCACCGCCGCCTTTGACCTGAGCCGGGAGGCCGCAAAAATCATGATCCCCCAAAAAAGCGGGAAAATCATCAATATCTGTTCCCTGTTTTCCTTTCTGGGCGGGCAGATGTCCCCGGCCTATGCCGCAACCAAGCACGCCCTTGCCGGCCTGACCAAGGCCTATTGCGATGAGCTGGGCCAGCACAATATCCAGGTGAACGGAATTGCCCCGGGCTACTATGCCACCGAGATTACGGCGGCCACCCGGAGCAATACTGCGACCAACCAGCGGGTCCTGGACCATATCCCGGCCAACCGGTGGGGAAACCCCGGGGATTTAATGGGGGCCGTGGTTTTTCTGGCCGGACGGGCATCAGACTATGTGAACGGCCACCTGTTAGTGGTTGACGGGGGATACCTGGTGCGTTAGGATTATCCATACCAGCATCAGTGACAGGGATCAATGATTGAGGATGCACGTCTTATTTTTAACCATGTTATTGACGAACAAAAACCTTAAAGGAAACTTATCATGGCTCTTACACGGAACGCCATTGTCGAAAATTTGAAAAAAATCGTCGGAGAGAATCGGGTCATCACGGATGAGCAGGTACTCAAAGAGAGTAGTCACGACCGGTTCAGAAAATTTGAAAGCATTTTCGGGGTATACACCCTGCCCATACCTGCAGCAGTGGTGAAACTCAAGGACACGGATCAGACCTCGGAAGTGCTGAAATTTTTAAACGCCAACAAAATAAACTGCGTCCCCCGGACCGGCGGGTCTGCCACGGAAGGGGGGCTTGAGACCATTGTTGAGAATTCCGTTGTCCTTGACGGTTCCGAAATGAAGCAGATCATCAAGATCGATCCTGTGAGCATGCTGGCAACGGCCCAGTGCGGAGTCAATCTTGAGGCCCTGGAAAATAAGGCCCGGGAACAGGGCCTGACAACGGGACACTCTCCCCAGTCCAAGCCCCTGGCAATGATGGGCGGACTTGTGGCCACCCGGAGCATCGGCCAGTTCTCAACCTTATACGGTGCCATTGAAGATATGGTGGTAGGCCTGGAAGCTGTTTTCCCGGACGGGACCGTCACCCGGATCAAAAACGTTCCCCGCCGGGCATGCGGCCCGGATATCCGGCATATCATCATCGGCAATGAAGGGGCCCTGTGCTATATCACGGAAGTCACGGTAAAACTTTTCAAATTTATGCCCGAAAACAATCGATTCCTGGGATATGCCCTGGACAGCATGGAAACCGGGTTCAAGATTCTCAGGGAGGTCATGACAACCGGATACCGGCCCTCCATTGCCAGACTGTATGATCCGCCGGACGGTGCCCAGCACGGGTTCAACCAGTTTGCCGGCGACAGGTGCGTCCTCATCTTCATGGCCGAGGGACCGGCTCCCATTGCCGAGGCAACCGGCCGGGGCATTGAAGACATCGTTAAAAGGTATCCGGAATGCGAGCCCGTGGACGTCAGAATCATTGAGAACTGGTTCAACAACTTGAACTGGGGACCGGAAAAAGTGGCCCAGGAGCGTGAATATATCCGGAAGAACCTTAACAACGGCTTTACTACTGAAGTTTCCGGAAATTGGGGAGATATTTACACCATCTATGAAAATGCCCTCAAACGGATCACAGAAGAATTTGCCCATGCCGATGACCTGACCATGCTGGGGGGCCACTCCTCCCACAGCTACCAGACCGGCACCAATATGTACTTTGTCTATGATTACAATGTGGTAGACTGCAAGCCGGAAGAGGAAATCAATAAATATCACATCCCCATCAACGCCATTATTGTTGAGGAGACCTTGAAAGCCGGAGGGTCCATGGTTCACCACCACGGGATTGGAAAGCACCGCACCCGGTGGACCCGGCAGGAACACGGCTCAGCATATGTCCTGCTCAAGGCGTTAAAGGATACGTTTGATCCAAATAAGATCATGAACACGGGCACCATTTATCCTGTTGAATGATGAAAGCCCTGGTCTGTTTCAAAACCATTCCTGATCCCGACATGTTCGGGAATCAGGAGTGGGAGGCAATGGATATTCATCAGCCTGATCTGAGTTTCGTTAAAAGGATATTCAATTGTTTTGATGAAAGCGGGCTGGAAATCGCTCTGCGACTGTCCGGCCGGGCAAAGGCGAGTGATCTGCCCTTTGATCTTCAGGCATTGACAATAGATGACGTCAGGGCAGACCTCTTCCTCCGGCACCTGCTGGCAGTTCAATATGACAGGGCTGTGCGAATTGACCCTGGACCTGATCCTGATCTATATCCGGATCTGAGGTTTAATGCCCTGGCAGTGTCCTTTCTTATCGCCTCATATATCAAGTCCTTGGGAGAGCAGAATCTGGTGATCCTGGGCACCCGGGGAGGGATCAGCGACAATGGGCAGACCGGCCCCCTGGTGGCCGAGCGCCTGGGCTGGCCATGCATCAGGGATGTGAGTGAAGTGGATTTCGTCTCCCCCCACAGCCTCAGAGTATCCAGTCGGACAGATAACACCATCATGACCCAGACCGTCCGCCTGCCCCTTGTACTGACCATTGGGAATGCGCCGGAATCACCTTTTTTACGGGTGCCCACCCTGAAACAGAAATTAAAGGCCGCAAAGAAAAAAATTGAGGTCCTCGAATTCCCGGATCTTGGAATGGGCTCGGAAACTGATCAGAACATTGACTGGAAAACCGCTCTCAAAAACGACAAGGCCCTGACAGATCTTGGACTCAGAAACAGGGGGAGGACCTGTGTGTTTGTGGAGGGAAAGGGTCCGCAAGAAAAGGCAGAGGGCCTGTACAAATTACTCGATGATCAGGGGCTGATGCCGTGAAGGCGACCGTTGTTCTCTATGCCGGTGAACCGGCCCGATCTGCAGCGGACCCATCACTCTTGGTTCGGGCCGGTGAGATCAACCGGTTCCTGGCAGATATAGGCCCGGATATTTCAGACCTTGAGCTGTGGTTGTTCTACCGGGGCGCCCCCCCCAACACCATACCGGACATCATGCCGGGTATAACCGCCGGTCCGGCCCGGATACTTCTGCTGCCCGTGGATCTCCCCCATCTGCCGGAATCTTTTTTAGCCTCGCTCCAGGCAATGTATCGCAGGAAACCGGTTGACCTCATGGTCTTCGGCAGTGACGGCCTGGGCCGGGAACTGGCCACCCGCATGGCATATCGCCTGGGCGGCGCCTCCTGCACCCAGGTTGAAACCTGTGAATTCAGGTCCAGCAGACTCCAGGTCTCAAAACCGGCCTACACCCACACGCTCACGGCAGATTTTGAGCTGGGGTCCAAGCCCTGGTGCCTGTCCGTGGCCAAAACTGCCGACAATCCAGCCCGGACGATAAAAATTGACCGAACCATTTTAGAGTCTCTGGACCAGGATACAGAGTCCCCCTACCGGGGTGAAGAGCCTATGGACCCGGACCCTATTGGCACCACCTGGTCAACCGATGTGGTGATAACGCCCGAGGTGTCGGAATCAGGGCTCTCCCATGCCGAAAGGGTTCTGGCAGTGGGCCAGGGGGTGAACAGCAGGGAAAACATGGAGATCCTGGAAAATATTGCCGACACACTGGGTGCCCATCTGGGTGCCAGCCGTCCCGTGGTAATGAACGCCTGGGCCGGGATGGACCGGCTCATCGGAGTTTCAGGTCTGATTCTTTCACCCAGACTCTGCATTGCCGCAGGGGTTTCCGGAGCCGGGGCGTTCACGGCCGGTATTCAAAACAGCGGGTTCATCGCGGCCATCAACACGGATGGATCAGCTCCTGTTTTCAAGCTGGCCCATGCCGGCATTGTTGATGATATGTTTGCCGTGCTGCCGGCATTACAAAAATTAATAGCAGAAAGAAAAACTGACCCTGAAAAGCCATTCAGGCCGGTCCCTGATGCCCATGACCGGGAGAACCAGATGAGCCGGGAGAACCCAAAGAACCTGGAGGAATCGGAAAAATGAACAATCCCATTCTTTTGCTCGACCACCGGTACCAGGACTATTTAAGGGATGAATCCCGGGTCCCGGGCCGGGCCGACACCATCTCTTTTCCTGAAAACGAAGCTGAGATCCAGAAGATCGTGGACCACCTCTCACAACAGGGGGTCCCCGTCACGGTCCAGGGCAGCCGGACCGGTATCACCGGCGGGGCCGTACCCTTTGGGGGTCATATTCTCAACCTGAATAAAATGGACGGGATTACGGGGATGGCTATTGACCCTGACGGCAGATTCCGGCTCCAGGTCCAGCCCGGGGTGATTCTGGCGGATCTTGACCGGCATGTGTCTGAAAAACACTTCAACACCCGGAATTGGGACAAAGAATCCCTCCAGGCCCTTGAGGCGTTTAAAAATGCCGGTCCCTGGTTCTGGCCCCCGGATCCCTCGGAAAAAACCGCCTCCATCGGCGGCATTGCCGCAGTCAATGCCCGGGGGATCTGCGGCTTTAAATACGGGTCTGCCCGCAGGCATATCAGCGCTCTCCGGGTGGTGGATGCCGAGGCCCGGGCCCATTGTATCCAGCGGGGTCAATATTGTTTTGACCACGGGGTCTGCCCCCTGCCATGGGGAGGTGAACTGAACCTTGAACCGGATCTTTTTAATTCCGGCCTCTTTGATTCAGGACAGGATGATGATCTCATTGACCTGTACCTGGGAAGCGAGGGCATGCTCGGGGTGATCACCAGTCTTGAACTGAGACTTGAACCAAAACCCTCGGAAATATGGGGGGTGGTCTTCCTTTTCACGGACCAGGCCCAAACCATTGAATTTATTGACTCTCTGTCTCAAAACCCGGACCCAGAAATTGCCGCCATTGAGTTTATGGATCACTCTACCCTGGCGAGCATTCAAAATTTCAAACAGACCCGCACGAGTCTTTCAACATTTCCCGACCTTGACCCCCAAACTGATTCTGCCGTGTGCATTGCCATCCACAGCGATCGCATGAACCGGGTTGAAGCCGTCTCGGAACGCCTCATGACCTCAGCCGAAACCCTTGGCTGCGACCTTGATCAGACCTGGGCCTTTTGCAATGACCATGAAATGGAACAATTTTATGGTTTCCGCCATGCCGCGCCTGAATCCCTGAACACCCAGATCGATATCGCCCGGCAAACGGATGTCCGGATATGCAAACTGGGCACGGATATGCAGGCAGCCTCCATGCCCCTGTCCGAACTGGTTGAGATGTATCAGAACGACCTCGTGCAGCACCGCCTAAAAGGAGCCGTCTTCGGCCATGCCGGTGACGGAATCATGCATGTGAATATTCTGCCCCAAAATTTTGACGAGTATACCCTGGCAAGAAAACTCATGCGGAAATGGGCTGAAAACATCCATTCCCGGGACGGCAGCGTGGTAAAGGAGCACGGAATCGGGAAAATCAAACCCCATTTGTTCAGGTCCATCCCCCTGTCAAAACAGGCCTCCTGCATTTTAAAACTCAAGGAAGGTCTTGACCCGGACGGGTTATGGAACCCGGGAAACATGAAAGAATAACGCCCCCCCCAAAAAACAAATCGGGCAAACTAAATCAGCTTAATTCAACCAGGCAAATAAATTAAATAAATCTGAACAAAAGAAGCATAACGGACAAGGCAAATGAAACAAAGATACTTGATGGGGGTGGATGTCGGCACCCAGAGCGCCAAAGTGATGATTTTCGATCTGGACGGCAACATGATCTGCCAGGGGCTTCAGGCCCTGAAAAAACTTGAAATCCCGGCCCCCCTGCTGGCGGAACACCCGGGCGACGATCTCTGGGATGCCTTAAAGCCGGCCTTTCAGAAGGTCATGACCCGGTTCACCCGGGATCTGGGCCACAGTGCCGACGACATCCTGGCAATGGGAATCTGCATTATCCGTTGCTGCCGGGCGCTTTTAAAGGCAAACGGGCGGCTTGCCTATCCCGTGATCAACTGGATGGACAAACGCCTGAACTCCCCGTACGAGTATAAAGAAAATTATGGAGATGTCCGCTATGTGACCACGAGCTCCGGGTATATCACCCACCGCCTCACCGGGGAATTCAAGGACACCTGTGCCAATTATATCGGAGCATGGCCCCTGGACAACGACACCTGTGACTGGAGCCGGGACCCGGACATCATCAAGGAATGCGGGGTTTCCCGGGACATGCTCTTTGACCTGGTCAAACCAGGAGAAATCCTCGGCCACATCACCGGGGAAGCGGCAAGGCTTACGGGAGTGCCCCGGGGCATGCCCGTGGTGGCCACGGCCCACGACAAGGCAGTGGAAGCCCTGGGTGCGGGATCTCTTGCCCCGGGGACGGCACTGGTCTCTCTGGGGACCTATATCGGGGCCATGGTGCACGGCCGGGAAAACATAAAAACCGCCCAGAACTTCTGGCCCTTCCAGGCCTCCGTACCCGGCCGGATTCTCTACGAGTGCATGGGGGTCCGCCGGGGGATGTGGACCGTGTCCTGGTTCTGTGACCAGTTCGGCAAAGGACTTGAAAAAGAGGCAAAGCAAAAAAATATGTCCATTGAAGAGCTCTTTAACGCAGAAGCAAAAAAAGTGCCTGCCGGGTGTGAGGGACTTTTGACCATTCACGACTGGGCACCGCCTGTGGAGGCGGTCTTTCGCAAGGGGGTGATGATCGGATTTGACGGCCGCCACACCCGGGCCCATATCTATCGGTCCATACTGGAGGGCATCGCCTTTACCATGAAAAACCATATGGACAAAATGGCGGAGGAGCTGGGCATGCCCTTTGAACGCCTGGTCATTTCCGGGGGAGGCGCCAACTCCAATCTGTTCATGCAGATCTTTGCCGATCTGTTCGGCATCCCCACCTGCCGCAACCGGATGAAGGGGTCCGCTGCCGTCGGGTGCGCCATCAATGCGGGCATGGCCATGGGAGTTTTCGACTCATACGAACAGGCCATTGAAAAAATGGTGCATCTGGGGGATGAATTTATCCCTGACATGGAAAACCATTATTTCTATACCCAGCTCAACAACCGGGTGTACCAGCAGGCAAACGCCTGCCTGGACCCCATGCTCATGGCCCTGAGTCCCCTGGTGGATGCGTGATTTACCTGGTATTCAGCGCTCTGAGCTCCTTTGCCATCCTGATCATATTTAAAACCATTGACAGGCTGAGGGTCGGTCTTTTCCAGGTGATCATCATCAACTATGCGGCTGCATTTACCCTGGGGTTTTTCCTGAACAGGTCAAGCGGCGGGGATGACGGGCCTGGATTAAACATAATCAATCTCATACAGGCCCCCTGGTTTTATACCGCCATGGTCATCGGCCTGTGCCTCATTGCCATGTTCTTTCTCATGGGCATTTCCACTCAGAAAGCCGGTATCAGCGTCACCAGTATTGCCACCAAGATTTCAGTGATCATTCCCATGCTGTTTTCAATCCTGTACTACCATGAGACATTGACCCCCTTGAAAACCGTGGGAATCGTCCTGGCCCTTCCGGCCCTGGGGTGTATTACGGCAAAAAAAAGATCCACCGGATTTGACAGACGCTATGTATATCTGCCCCTGCTTCTTTTTTTAGGGATGGGCGGCCTGGATGCCCTGGTGAAGTTTATTCAGCATGAATATATCGTTGAAGGAACCTCGGCCGGATTTACCGGGGCCTGCTTTTTCTTTGCCTTTGTCGCCGGCCTTGTCATCTGTCTGGTCAGACAGGTGTCGGTCAGAGAATTTACAAAAATAAAGGTGCTGGCGGCCGGGACCCTTCTGGGAATATCCAATTTCGGGTCCATGTTCTTTCTCATCAATGCCCTGGACAGCAATGTTTTTGACAGTTCCGTGGTGTTCGGCATCAACAATATCGCAATTGTGGGATTGGCGGTTTTTTCCGGGGCCGTGTTTTTCAAGGAAAGACTCTCACCCCTGAACTGGATTGGCGTGACCCTGTCCATTGCTGCCATATGGATTTTCACCCACACCTGAAGATTTCAACCAGACCCTGATCTCCATCCACTGTGACCCAGTCCCCAAGTCGGATCAGGTCAAATACATTTTCCCTGATATCGGTGACCAGGGGGATATTCAGCACGGCCGCAGTCACTGCCGTTCGCGAGTCCAGGGTGGGGAAAATCAGGCCGGCAGGACCGCATCCGGACACCTGGGCTGCATGGAAAAACAGGGACCACCCGTTTGAGCCCCGGGAGCCGTCCAGGATGAGAATGGTGTCTTTGATGCTTTTCCCCTCCAGGGGATGGCCCCTTTCAATGACATTCCCGGTATAGATATCAATACCGCCCCAGCCGATAATGGTCTTTTTGCTAATCAGGGCCGGTCCCCGGGCAACGCCCGGCACAGCCCCCCTTCCGTGAATAATATTTTGACGTGTTGTCATCCTGCCCACACCCCCCGTATTGCCGACTCAAGACAGTCATTGCGGGAGCCGAAAAAGATATGTTCTCCCATATCACCCGGGGCATCCTGGCGCTGTTTGGACGCATCCAGAGCAATGGACCGGGTCCCTTTGGGGTATCCCCGGTTGGAAGGGCATCCCCCGGTGACCAGGTTTGCACCGGCACCTTCAATCACGGCCGCATACCCGCAACGCCGGGCCATGGCCAGCATGGGCCCTGTGGTCCATATGTCCAGCCCCGTGTCCGGATGAACTTTTCTGCCCGTGAGAAAGCGGGCCACCTGCCGGATCTCTTCGATGTGAAGGTGGGGGCAGCCGATGCTGATATAATCGATTTTTCCGTCCCCATGTTTCAGATTACAGCCGTTGGTCAGATTTCCGGTTGGTATATTTCCGGTGCTCAAACTCCCGGCCGGTGTACCACAGGCCGGAGGATTCAGGCTTTCTTTGGCCGCATCAATCTCTTTTTTGTTCACGGTGACGGTGTCATATTTTCTTTGTCCCCTGAACGCCGTGTCAAGGTCCGGGGCTTCCGGTGTCAACCCCACCATATGGCACATCTCAGTCCCGGAGGAACAGGCAAGGGAGGCGAAAAAGGTCTTGAGCTGGATGGCATTGGGCCGATCATACTCCCCGGTAAACACCGGAATCGCGTGGGCCGGCAGTTTATTGCCCAGGGCAAACCCGAGCATGTCCCAGTCATGAAGCGTCCGGGGCCGGGTAATGATCTTCACCTCAATGGTACCAGCCCTGTTCACGGTTCTGTGCATCCCCGCCTTCGGGGTCCGGCCGCACACGGCCGCACAGAAACCGGCTTCAATTCCGTCACCGTTTCCCCGGGCTCCCCAGAGGGAATTCATGAACAGCACGGCACTGGATTCGCAACTCACGAAATGCTCGCCCATGACCGGAACAAACCCGGTAAGATAGGGGATGCAATTGCCGCTCAGGATCACACCGGCATCCACAAACCGGGAGAGGAATGCCAGGTTCAGTTCTTTTTTCTCGTCGGTCATGAACATTTTGTCCGGCACCTCGGTACAGTCCGGCTCTACTCCGGAGTAGCAGACACAGCCCGTTGCCATCTGTTTCAACGGCACAACATCTGTTGTGCACAGGGCCATCCGTGAAAAAACAGCATCAAAATCCTGAGTTTTGGCCACATCCAGGTAGTCGTGGCAGCCGCAGAAAAGATCGGCCCAGGTCACGGAACAGAGCTCCTCGGCCCCCACAATATCCCCGTACCGTACCACAAATTCCATGGCCTTTTGTGCGGCTTCGCCTTTTTTTCCATCCAAAATCCGTTTGTCCGTATCCGTTAAAATCATGGTTCATTCCCGGCCGATTTTTCTGCAAGAAGGGTCAAGACCTCTAAAATCTCCGGGGCCACATGAATCTCTCCTTTTTGCCTTGCGTCCTTCATGCACGCATTCCCCCTGTCTCCGGGAATTGACACGGGCCTGTCCTCCCGGGCCGGGTCCATATTCCGGATGGATTCACACATCTGCCCCACCCCTTTTTTAAAAATATCCAAATCCGTAAAACTTGAAATATCAATGGCCGTAATAAAACAGCCGTATTCATGGGGATTCCAGCCACTGGTCTGTTGGGTGGACAACAGACTTCCCACCAGGGAACCGGTGAGCACCTCGATGAGCATCATGATGCCGTACCCCTTGAACCCGCCCCCCATGGGGAGCAAATTGGCCACCCCGTTGTCGTCCAGGGCCTCTACCGCATCCGTGGTGGGGCGCCCCTGACCGTCCAGAGCCGATCCCTCGGGCAGGGGAGTTTTATTCGCCTTTGCATTTTTCACGTCAAAAAACGGAATCTGGGTGGTGGCCATGTCCAGGAGCATGGGCCCGGATGTTGTGGGCACGGCATAGGCCAGGGGATTGGTCCCCAGAACCCCCCTTTTGGCCCCGAAAGGTACACAGCAATCTGTCCCCCCGTTGAGCACGGCAATGCCCACAAGATCTTTTTGGGCCAGGCCCTCGGCCCACATATTCAGGGTGATGATCCCGCCGGAGTTGAATATCCCTGCAGCGGCAATACCATTTTCCCGGGCCTTTTTTTCAAGCCTGTCCTGAATTTGTTTTATCTTAAGAGACGGGGGCAGGCCGTTAAAATCGTAGAGCACCATACCCGGTTTGTCCTTGATAATGACCGGCCCTGCATTCCTGCCGGATTTGAAAGCCGTATCCCAGGCCTGTATGTCGTTGACCGCCTCCTGCAACGGGTTCATGCGGGGGGCTTTTCTCAGGTGGGTCTCCACACACAGCCGGGCAAAATCGCCGGCCTCTTCTTTTGAAACATATCTGCCGGCTGCGATTGCCAGCATATCTTCAATTGTATCTATTCTTTTCTTCATTTGTTTCTCCGTTGCTGTTTTTGATCTCTTCCGGTTGGATCTCCCGGTCCGATCCCCAGTTTGAATTTCTCGATCGGATCTTACGGCCAAAAGACTTGTACCCCGGCCATAGCCACGTGTCAAGACATGGCAGTTGAGCTAAACGTTATGATGGAATAGATGTAAAATTATATCTTTTGACAAAAAAAGGATACCATTTTTTAAAATTTCACTATACCATCATCATCATCATCATAATAATAATAATAATAATATGAAATTTCTCTATGACCATTTCCCAGAATCAATGGGTATGAAAGGAATTTCCAAATGAGATTGTTAACAGTCATCATTGTCATCGCCTCGCTTTTTGTAAGCACCTCACAGATTAAAGCAGAAGAAACCGTCAAGGTGGGTGCAATTTTTGCAAAAACAGGAAAAGCAGCCATGGATAGTGAATTAGTCCTGTCCGGCATTCGATTTGCCATTGAAGATCTGAACGAGCAGGGGGGAGTGTTGGGAAAACAATTAAAATTGATCGAGTTTGACAATCGGGGTACCCCTATCGGCGCTAAGATTGCAGCAGAAAAAGCCGTCAAAGCGGGTGTTATCACCGTGTTCGGTTCAAACTGGAGTTCACACTCCCTGGCCATGGCACCAACTCTCCAGGCAGCCGGCATCCCAATGATTTCACCCATTTCCACAAACCCTGCGGTTACTCGGGTGGGCAACTACATTTTCCGCATTTGTTATATTGATCCTTTCCAGGGACGAGTGCTGGCCGATTTCGCGGTTAATGACCTGAAAGCAAAAACCGCCGGAGTACTGGTCAATGTTGATGACAAGTACAGTGAGGGGCTGGCCGACTTTTTCATCGACAGCTACCGTCAAAAAGGGGGACACATACTCTTTATCGAAAATTATCTTGAAAAAACATCTGATTTCTCTTCTTTTTTTGAAAAATCCAAAAAATATAAACCGGATGTGTTGTTTCATCCCGGGCATACAAAAGTATCCGCTTTTGTACTCAAACAAGCCCGGGAAGAGGGAATCAATACAATTTTTATCGGAGGTGACGGGTGGAATGATTCCATGTACAAAATTGCAGGCAGCCACATAGAGGGAAACTATTACTCAAATCACTGGCATCAGGACAGCTCAAACCAAAAAAGTCGACAATTTGTAAAAAAGCTCAAAAACCGATTGTTAAAATTTAATCCGGAAACTGCATTGAGCAATGATTGTGTTTTTCTCTTTGCCGATGCCGTACGGCGTGCATCTTCATTTGAACCCGCACGAATCAGGGATGCCATCGCATCAACCAAGGGTTTCCAGGGTGTAACCGGAGATATCAGCTTTAATGAAAACGGAGACCCCATCAAATCCGCTGTTATTCTAAAGTTTGATAATGGAACATCTGTTTATGTTAAAACCGTTGAGCCATAAAATCATGAGCTTGGTTGAGTGCATTAAATATCTGTGAATCTGATAAATTTGGGATACGCCTATTAGGAAAAATTCATGCATCTTAAGTTGAGACATAAAATTAACTATGCCATTGTCATCACATTTCTTATGATCGCACTTTTGTTTGTTGCCATACAGATACCCACCCAGCAGCATCGCCGGGACAGGGCCATCCAACGTATCGAAATTCTATTAAAAACCCTTGTTGAAAGGGACATGGAGCAACTTGCAAATGAAATTTTTGATGCCCGCTTAAAAGCGATTCACATGCGTATAGAAGAGATGAGATCGGTTCCCGGCATACTCAATATAGATATTTTTGATACTGCCGGTAAGTTGCTGGTCACAAATGATTCCATTTTATCCCCCAAAAAAATCAGCTCCGGGGAAATTGAACAGATCCGCAAACAAATACAGATGGAACCGACGAAATGGAAGGGGCAGGACGCACTGATTTTTTCAAAAGAGATCCACTTTCTGGGAGAACAACTGGGATTCATCCGTATATATCATTCCCTCATGGAAATTGAAAAGGACCAGCAAACATCCTTTTTAATTTTTGGCGGTCTTTTAACCGTCACACTTGTTGTCATGCTGATTGTACTGAACCTGATCTTGTCCAAGGCAATATTGTCCCCCATCATGAATTTGAGAGATGCGGCCAGGGCCATTGCCATGGGAAATCTAAAAAAAAATATTACTATTTTTCAAAGGGATGAACTGGGGGATCTTGCAGAAAGTTTTGAAAAAATGCGGAATTCAATAAACGGAAAAATTTTTGAGCTCCAAAGGATAACGAGTATTATCGAATCAACGACCGATTTGGTCTGTATGGCGTCGCCTGACCTGAAAGTCATCTATCTCAATAAATCCGGCAGAAAGATGGTCGGACTGGATGAGACGGAATCTCTGGGCGATAAGCAGGTTGCCGATTACTACTCGAAACGGGCATCCGCGACAATCCAAAACGGTATGCGTACGGCAATAGAAGCCGGCACATGGGAAGGAGAGACCTCTCTCATTGGGCCTGACGGGAATGAATTCCCAGTCTCCCAGGTCATTATCTGTCATTTTGATCCAAACAAAAATATTGAATACCTGTCAACAATCATACGTGATATCTCTGAACAAAAAAAAGCGGCAAAGGCTCTGCTGGAAAGCGAAAAGCATCTGCGCTTACTCACAGACAACATGGTGGATATTATCAGCCAGACAGATGCAAACTTAAATCTGATCTACGTCAGCCCTTCGCTGGAACGTATTTTGGGGCATCCACCCTCCAATTTCCTGGGAAAATCCCTGATAGACTGGTTACATCCGGAGGATAGAGAGCGAAGTCTCAAGCAGGCTGCAGAGGCTCGGCAAAAACGCCTGCCTTCGATCCTTCTGGAATATCGCTGGCGGCATGAAAATGGTCACTATCTCTGGATAGAATCCGCCACACGCCTGCTTTACGATGAAGCCGGGAACTCAAAAGGGGCGATTTTTGCTTCCCGGGATATCAGTGAAAAAAAGGCATATGAAAAACAATTGATTAGATTTGCAACCATTATTGAACAGGCCAGTGAAGAGGTTTTAATCACTGATATTGAAGGAACCATTCAATACATCAATCCTTCTTTTGAGAAAAATACTGGGTATGCAAAGAATGAGCTTTTAGGGCAAAAACCGTCAATTTTAAAAAGTGGTATGCATGATCCTTTATTTTATCAGGATCTGTGGGAAACCATACTGGACAAAAAAACATGGAAGGGATTCATCCATAACCGGACTAAAAATGGTCAAATTATTCTGCATGATGTCAGAATCATGCCGATATTGAACGCCAAACAGAATATTTCCACTTTTGTTTCCATAAGGCGAAATATCACCGAACAGACTAAAATGGAACAGCAGTTAAGACAGTCCCAAAAAATGGAAGCCATTGGAACATTGGCCGGAGGCGTTGCCCATGATTTTAACAATATCCTGTCCGGTATTTTTGGATATGCCGATCTGGCAGTCGTCAATCTTAATGATACGGATAAAGTCGAAAGATATATCGAACAGATAACTGTCGGTGCAAGACGGGCCGCCGACCTGGTTCAGCAAATTCTAACATTCAGCAGAAAAACAGAGCACCGGAAATCTGCCGTAAAATTATATCTGATTGTTAAAGAGACAATAAAATTCCTGCGCTCGTCCATACCTTCAAACATTGAAATTAAAGAAAAGATATCGACGAGTTCAGTGGCGATTGTCGATCCGACCCAGTTTCACCAGATCATAATGAATTTGTGTACCAATGCGTTTCATTCAATGGAGAAAACCGGGGGAACCTTATCCATCGCCCTGGAAGATATCGAAATTTCAGAGTCCAAAAGTATTCCTGATATAGGGATTAAACCAGGAAATTACATTCGCATGGAAATCAGCGATACCGGCTCGGGAATGAGTTCTGATACATTGACACGGATATTTGAGCCCTATTTTACGACAAAAGGAATAGGAGAAGGTACGGGTTTAGGTCTGGCGGTTGTTTTGGGAATCGTTGAAGAACACAAGGGGGTTATCAAGGCTTACAGTGAGTTAGGCAAAGGCAGCACGTTTAATGTATACTTACCTGTATCAAAAAATCATGAAGGAATTGATCGATTTAACGTCAAAAAACCGGTTATAAAAATGGGCACTGAGCGTATTATGGTGGTTGATGATGATCACGACATTTTAACATCAACCCGGGAAATTTTAGAGAATCATGGGTATACGGTTGTTGAGTTTGGAGATGGTGAAAGCGCTTTTAACGCATTCAAGAAAGATCCTGACCAATTTGATCTTATTGTTACAGATATAACAATGCCGCGAATGACGGGAGATGCGCTCTCCAGGGAAATATTGAAAATTCGCAACAATATTCCCATTATCCTCTGCAGCGGATATAGCAGGGATTACTCTAAAGACAAAATCTCAAAAATGGGCACGTTGAAATATCTTCAAAAACCTGTTGATAGTCAAGATTTGCTCACCTGGATTCGAGACTTGCTTGAAAAAAAATAAAATTTGTCAATCCAGAAGACTTTTATCCGGCAGTTTCAATTCCATATCCAAGTTGTCCTAAGGTTTGATCAAAATGTTCAGTGGTAGAAATTGCTGAGCCATGGCCAGTACCCAAACCCGGCATGGATTTGCCGGTTGACAAAATGATGCGGTCAAATTATTATAGCCTGCTTTATCGGCAGGCTTTTGAAGGCTTTTAAATTCCTTTAAAAACCCGTACCCTTACCAAATCATCATGGGGAACCCTGGCTATGGCATCCATATTCAGATCATTTGTTGCGTTGTACTCTGCCATGCTGCTGCTGGCAATGAGTCTGGGGCTTTTAGCCACCTTCCTGAGCTTAAGACTTACCATTGAAGGCTTTTCGACCCAGGTCACGGGCCTCATCCTCACAGCCTATTTTCTGGGGTCTGTGGTGGGGACCCTTTACTGCGGCCGCCTCATCAGGACTTTCGGCCACATCCGGTCGTTTGCCGCGTTTGCCGCTGTTTTTACGGCCATGGTCATGCTCCACGGATGGTTTATATCTGCTTTTGCCTGGGCCGTTTTCAGATTCTTCTCCGGAATTGCCGTATTTGGGCTGTTCATGGTCATCGAAAGCTGGCTCAGTGAATGTTCGGAATCAGAAACCCGGGGAAGGGTTTTTTCCATTTACATGGTGATGACCTACCTGGGTGGCGGCATTGGACAGCAATTGCTCAATATCGGGGATGTCCGGGACCCCACTCTTTTTTTTGTGATCGGATTTTTAATGGTATCGTGTATCCTGCCCGTGGCACTCACCCGCTCCATCCACCCCCAAATGGTTCCGGTTGAGTCTATAGCCCTGAAAACCATTGTCAAAAAGGCACCCCTGGCCCTGCTGGGATGTTTTACCTCGGGACTTTTGATCAGTTCTTTTTACACCATGGGGCCGGTGTTCTGCCTGAATATCCATTTGAGTGTCTCCCAGATCTCCTGGTTTATGACCGTGACGGTATTGGGAGGCCTTTTAATTCAATGGCCCATTGGATATCTTTCAGACAAATTTGACCGGTCCATCGTCATCCCCCTGATCATCGGGCTGCTGTCCCTGGTGAGCGGCCTGATGCTGCTGGCGGCCCAAAACGGGTTTGGTGTTTTCATGATTGGAACCGGCCTGTTCGGGGGGTTCATGTTCTGCATCTACCCCGTTGCCATGGCCAGGGCCTATGACTTGTTTGACCCCGAAGATGTGGTCAATGTCAGCTCCGCTCTCCTGCTGTTTTACGGCATTGGGTCCGTTTTCGGACCCGTCACTGCCTCGGCCGCCATCCAGTTGCTGGACAGCCCCTATGCCTTTTATATGTATGTCTGTGCCGTCAGTACGATTTCCGCAGGGGTCTGCCTTGTCCTGAGACAAAAGGAAATGGTGGAGATCGTCCCGGTGGAAGACCAGGTGGATTTTATCATCATGGATCACACCTCCCATATGGCCGTACAGATTGATCCCCGGTCAGACCCGGACACACTGGAAGAACCCCAATAAAATTTCCCGGCAGTCGTCAGCCTGCAGCGACCCTATTGCGCTCTTTCCCGATATCAAGGAGGGTTGCGGCCGGGATATGGCAGAGGATTTTATGCCCGTTTTTCAGGCGCTGGAAAACAGGAGCCTTTTCCTCGCAGATCCTGCCGTTTTCCGGCAGAATGTTACGCCGGGGGCACCGGGTGTGGAAATAACAGCCCGACGGCTGGTCCACGGCACTGGGAACATCGCCGGAAAGCCCGATGGACTGCCGTCTGGCCTTTGGGTCCGGGATGGGAACCGCAGACAGCAACGCCTCGGTGTACGGATGATAGGGCGGCGGGTAAATGGAGTCCACCGGACCGAACTCCACAATCTGCCCCAGATACATGACTGCGATAAAATCCGATATAAACCGCACCACGCTCAGGTCATGGGCAATGAAAATCATGGTGGAGCCCAACTCTTCCTTTATTTCGTTGAGAAGGTTCAGGACCGCGGCCTGTACGGAAACGTCCAGGGCAGACACGGGCTCGTCACAGATCACCATGGAGGGGCGGCTGGCCAGGGCCCTGGCAATACCGATCCGCTGCTTTTCACCGCCGGAGAGCTGCCGGGGATACCGGTCGTAGTAGTAGGGGGCCAGTTTCACGGACTTTAACAGCCGTTCAACCTCCTCTTTGACCTTATTTCCCGGAACGGTTTTAAATTTTTTAATGGGCCGGGCAATCTGCTTGCCGATGCAATAAGACGGATTCAGGGTGGAATCCGGGTTCTGGAATACCATCTGGAGTTCCCGGATCAGGGAAAGGTCCCGTTGCTTCACCGGCATACCGATGTCCATTCCCATGAGCTGGGCCTTGCCCCCGGTGAGTTCTTCCAGGCCGATGATCCCCTTGACAAAGGTACTCTTTCCGCAGCCCGATTCCCCCACAACTCCCACCGTACTCCCCTTGATCACCTTGAGCGATACATCATCCACGGCCTTGACAAATTTTTTCTCGGCCAGGCCCAGGGTCTCTCTCAGGGACTGGTTCCGATTTTTATAGTAGACCTTGAGATGTTCGGCATTCATAAGGGTTTCCATGGATGCAAGGTCTGCATCATCCTCGGGCACGTGGATGAGATTTTTCCGTTTGCCCCGGGCATACTCATCCCAGGGCGACTTGAGGGTTTCCGCCCCGAGAAAGCACCGGGACCGGTGATCATCCGTGATGTTGACCAGCTCGGGATGTTCAATGGTGCACTTGTCCACCAGATGTTTGTCGCTCAGCCCCTTGCCCGTGATCCGCCAGTCACACCGGGGGGCAAAGATGCAGGCCTGGGCCGACCGCTCGGCAGGGTGGGGAACCCGTCCCCGAATGGACCAGAGGCGGTTGTTGGACAGGTCGTCCCCCAGCCGCGGAACACAGCAGAGCAGGCCCCGGGTATAGGGGTGGGCCGGGTTTTCAAATATCTCATGAATACTGCTCTCCTCCACCATTTCACCGGCATACATGACGCAGAGCCGGTCACTGACTTTGGCCACAACCCCGAGGTTGTGGGTAATGAAGATGATGCCGGTGTTAAAATCTTTTTTCAGATCTTCGATGAGATCCAGCACGGCCGCCTCCACCGTTACATCCAGGGCCGTGGTGGGTTCGTCCATGATCAGCAGGGAAGGATTGTTTAAAAGGGCCATGGCAATGATCACCCGCTGCTGCTGGCCCCCGGAGATCATGTGGGGATATCGTTCCATCACGTTCCCGGGATCGGGCATGTACACCCTTTCCAGCATGGCAATGCACCGGTCCCGGGCCTGGTCCCGGCCCATGGACGTATGGGCCGTCAAAACTTCGGTGAGCTGGGTCCCGATACTCAGGGAGGGATTCAGGGCCTGCATGGGGTCCTGGTATACCATGGAAATGTGATTCCCGCGAATCTGCCGCAACTCTGCCTTGGGCGTTCCCACCATTTCCCTGCCCATGAACTTGATGCTGCCGCCCACCACCCGGCCGTTGGCACCCAGAAAATCCAGGATACCGAATGCAATGGTGCTTTTCCCGCATCCGGACTCTCCCACTACACCAATGGTTTCACCCTGGTGAACCGTAAAGTTCACCCCTTTTACCGCCGGGATCATCCCCTTCCGGGTCTGATAGGAAATGGCCAGGTCCCTTACCTCTAATACCGGGACATCCAGGTCTTCTTTGGAATCAGTTTTATGAGGATCTTTCATAGCTCTCTTTCTGGTACCGGCACTGGACGGCAAAACCCTCCAGGGCCCTTTTTTAAGCGGTTACTGGTATCGCATGGATTCTTCCCGAATCCCGTCGGCCAGAAGGTTCAGGCCCACCACCAGGGTGGCAATGGCAATGGAGGGCCACAGGGCGGCCCAGGGACTGCCCATGAGAATAAAGGCCGGCCCTTGGCCACCATGGACCCCCAGTCCGGGGATGGCGGCGGCATGCCCAGGCCTAAAAATCCCAGGGTTCCCATGGCAAATATGGCATACCCCACCCTGAGCATGGCGTCGATGATGATGGGGCCCCGGGTGTTGGGCAGAATTTCCACAAACATGATAAACCAGGCACTTTCACCCCGGGTTTCCGCTGCCCTTATATACTCCCTTGTCTTGATGTCCAGGGTCAGGCTCCGGACCAGGCGGGCAATGCCAGGCACCCCCACAATGGCGATGGCAATGACCACATTCACAGCAGAAGCGCCGATGGCCGCCACAATGATCAGGTAGAGCAGGATCACGGGGATGGCCATCATGGCGTCCAGGAGTCGCATGACAATCTCGTCGATCCATCCCCCCTTATATCCGCCGATCAGGCCTAGGGAAACCCCGATAAAAAGAGACACCAGCACCCCCCAGATGGCGGTTCCGCCGGGAAGAGAAATGTTCTCGGTCACGGGCAGCACCACCAGGACAACCCTGGCACCGTAGATCAGCCGGGACCACAAATCCCTGCCCAGTTCATCCGTGCCAAGGACATGTTCTGCCGACGGCCCCTGGTTGGGGGCTTTCCAATCCTGTTCATAGGGAGTGTATTGTGTCAAATACGGGGCAAAAACGGCAACACATACCCAGAAAAAAACCATGACAAAGCCCACCATGGCTGTTTTTGAACTGAACAAAATGGCCAGCACCTCTTTGAAGCGGTTGGGCTTTTTTACGCTCACGCTCGTGTTCTCATCCATTGTTTTATCAGGCATACCGTATCCTTGGATTTAAAAATGTATAGATTATATCGGCGATGAGCTGGGTTCCCACGGCAGCCGTCACCATGATCATGGCACCGGCTTCCAGGGCATTAAAGTCCTTGTACAGGGCCGAATCCAGAAGATAGGCCCCCAGTCCGGGATATCCAAACACCACCTCAACAATGACGATACCGCCCAAGAGCCAGTTGACGTGGAGCATGATCACGGTGATGGGGGCGATCAGGGCATTTCTCACCGCATGCTTGAACACCACCTGGCGGTAGGGAAGCCCCTTCAGGAATGCGGTCCTGATATAGGGAGACTTCATCACCTCCACCATGGAGGACCGGGTGATTCTCAGCACATAGCCCAGTTCGATCAGGGTCAGGGTCAACACCGGCAGAATCAGCATGACCGGTTTTTCCCAGGGGGCCGCATCCCCGAGCACGGCCGCACCGGGCAGCCATCCCAGCCACACGGAAAATATCAGGGTGAGAAAAATACCCGTGGCAAATTCCGGCACCACGGAAAACATCATCCCCCCTATGGACAGGAACCGGTCCTTGAAAGACCCTTCCCTTAATCCGGCAATCATGCCCAGCAAAAGGGCCAGGGGCATGACAATCACAAAGGCTGAACCGGCCAGAACCACGGAATTTCTCAACCGGACAAACAGGCTCTTGCTCACCGGCCGACCGGTGCGGAAGGACACACCCGGGTCTCCCCGGACAAAGCCCTTCTTGAGCGGGATATATTCTTTGGGTCCGCCCGTGGACTCCATCCAGCCCTTGCCCGTGACAAAGGCCCAGACCTTTTCCGTATCCCCCTTGACCCACCGCACCGCATGGTTCATCTGGTCAACACCCCAGAACTCCTGGCGGTCACCGTCCGTGCCCTGCCAGCGGTCATTGTCCCGGGTTTCCTTTTTTGTTCCGTCCGGCAAAAGGCTTATGGCCACGAGGTCATCCCCGTCCACCCGCCATCGCACCAGGGTATCGTCTTCTCCCACAGCCCACCACTCTTCAAATCCCTCTTTGGTGAGAATCTTTGTCAGGGGCAGCCCGATTTTTTTGTCGGCGATCCAGTCATTGCCCACCACCCAGTACATGTACCGGACAGCCATGGATTTATCCAGGCCGTTCTGCCGGATAAAAGAGGCCTCCTGCTCCGGGGAGATAAAGGCGCCCAGAACATTTTTAGCAATATTGCCGGGAGAAGACTCCGCAATGATAAATACGGCAACGGAAACAAAGACCATGGTAAAAAACAATAGGATAAATCGTCTGAGTATAAAAACTATCATACATTTTCCTGTTTATGATTCATTTTGTCTGTTCACGGGCTCCATGGTGATGGCTTCTGTGGGGCAGGTGACGGCACAGAGTCCGCACCCCCTGCACAGGGCCGCGTCAAAGGCCAGGCGATCCTGTTTGTTTTCCCTGGATTTGTCAAAAACAAAGGCCTGGAACGGACATCTTTTCGCACATTTCCCGCAGAAATTACAGGTCTCTTCCTGCCGTACCGCAATGTAACGGCTCAGGGGCCAGAGTTTTTCAGCCTTGAGGTCCTGGGCCAGAAGATGGGGAAAACAGCAGTCCGGGCAGCAGTTGCAGATGGCGCCCTTAAGTTTTCCGGACCTGTCCCGGCCCAGTTCCCCGGACTGCATCAGCCCGTGTTTGTTTGCGTCAACAACAATCTGTTTTGCCCGTTCCCGGCTGATTTCATATCCCTGTCCCTGGCTGTTGTCAAACCTGAGACAGGTGAATACGGGTTTGGCGCACCTGCCCATCATGGACCGGCAGTTGCACGGCCAGAGATAGACCCTGTCCACCTGGTCCAGGACCTCAAAGGTTTCGTCCAGGAGCAGGTACCGGGGCAGGATTTTTAAGGGGTCAAGTGTGCCGGTCTTCCGGATCTCTTCAACCTCTTTGGCGTGGGAGGCAATATAATGATCCAGTTCCCAGCAATTCAGCCGGTCTTGGATCGTGTCCGGAATATCCTTGAACCCTTCAAACAGGGCCCAGATATCGTAGCGGACATGAAAGTCCGCCGGTTCCAGGGACCTGTCTTTTCTCTGGTACACCACTCCCCTTTTGAGGAGCCGGTCCAAAAATTCCAGGTTGTCAGGAGTACCTGAATCATCTGGGCCGGTCTGCACGTCCCCGGGGGATGAAGATGTATTATCGGGTTCCGGCGTATCCGGAAGTTTCCGCATCAACCCTTCCAGAAATCTGATCTCGTCGGGTTCATAAAATCGGTCCAACCAGGGCACAATGAATTCAGGCGCCTTGACAATTTCACTTAAATTTTTAGGTCGGCTTTCTCCCATGTTTGCGGGTGTCATTCCTTTCAGATGCCTGCCCGATACGACTGCTGGAACACGCGTGTAACAATAATTTCATCTCTAGGGTAAAGGCCCCCGGGACATGATCTGCCCGGGAGCCGTAACCGTTTGTCAGTATAAAATCTAGACATTCACCCAGACATCGTCCAGTTTCAGGTAAAGACTGGGGTGGGGTTTGACATTTTCAACCCGTTTGGTGGCAATGGTCCAGACATTGATCCAGAAGGCATTGGCAATGGAGCCTCTATCCTGCTGAATTTTTTCCAGTTGGCAGAAAATCTTGCGCCGTTTTTCAATATCCAGGGTCCCGTTGGCCTGGGTGAGGAGTGTGGAGAACTCATCGTCGGTCCAGCGGGTCTCGTTCCATGCCGCAGGTTTGCCGTCGGCATCTGCGGTATAGGCCAGGTTCAATACCATGGTGCCCAGGGGCCGGTGGGCCCATGTGGTGATCCCGAGATCCACTTCCGTCCATTTTTCCCAGTACTGGCTGTTGGGCATGGTCTGGATGTTGATCCTGAATCCGGCGGCCTTGGCATCTTCTTTGAGAATCTCCGCATACCGGACAATTTCCTGCCATCCGCTTCCCACGGCCAGGTTCACGTCAACGCCGTTGGGATACCCTGCCTCGGCCAGCAACTGCTTGGCCTTTTCAGGATTATATTTGGGGGTATCAATGGGGCAGTATTCCGGATGCTTGGGACTGACATGCATGTCCTGACCCAGGAGGCCCTCTCCAAAATAGGCCAGCCCAAGAATTTTTTCCCGGTTCTGGCAGAGTTTCAGGGCCTGGCGAACCCGGTTGTCATTCCAAGGTTTCATATCCGACCGCATGCGCAGAATCCGGGTCTGGTTGGTGGTGGCAGGATAAATATTGACCCGTTTGTCTTTTTTCAGTGCCAGAAAGGCTTCGGCACCGCCGATATCTGAGAAATCAATCAGATCCACATCACCGGATTTGATGGCCGCCACCATGGCAGACATTTCAGTTCCCATGTCCAGGAACTCAATTTTGTCAAGGTAGGGCAGGCTGTTGCCGGCATTGTCTTTTCGCCAATACCCTTCTCTCCGTTTCAATACGCATCGTTCCCCTTCAACATATTCTTCCAGGGTATAGGCCCCGGTGCCGTGGGGGGCCTTGATCAGATCACCCTCAAAGGTCTTGTGGTTCAGGATCATGGCCGGGTAGTGGAACAGATGCTCGGGTACGGCGATTTCAGCGGCTTTCAAATGAAGCTTGATCTGGTAGTCGGATACCTTTTCAATATTTGCGGCATCCAGATACCCGCCGATCATACCTTTCATAGATGATCCCACGGCTTCGTCCAGCCACTGGTTGAAGGTAAAGATGACATCGTCGGCACCAAAATCATCTCCGTTGTTAAAGGTGATGCCGCGTCTCAGGTTCAGGGTCCAGGTTTTCAGATCATCACTGGCCTGCCAGTTGTTGAGCAGGTACGGATGGGTGACGTTGTCCCCGTCGGTGTAGGTCAAATATTCAACCACCTGGCGCAACTGGTTGGTGGGTGAAATCCATGAAAACTGGGCCGGGTGGGTGACCTTGTGGACCGGAGCCGCAATTTTAATGGACCCGCCCTTTTTGGGTGCGGCAAAGAGTTTTCCCGGGAAAGCCAGTCCTGCCATCTGGGTTGCCGTAAATGCCGAAACCCCTAACAGAGTTGAATAACGGATGAACTCCCTGCGGCTCATCTTGCCCTTTTCCATGTCGCTCTTAAGATCTTTTACTGCCGGATGAATTTTGTCGTTCATACTTGCCTCCCTTTTTCATTGTGATGAATTGATTGAAATAAATCCTTCCTTTAATTTTATCTTGTTATTGCTTTGTTCAAACTTTACCCAATAACCGAGAAGCTGGAATCCTTATTGATTTCCCGGTTTCTGGAGAAAAAACCGATGTTCAAGGTATGATCAATATACTTCATTTTATACTGCAAGGGGTCCTTGTCATGATCTTTGCCGTTTTCACAGTATTGAATCAGCCGGGACATGAACGCGCCCACAACCGGTGCGTTTTTATACTGGTTTCCGCTGGTGCCCACGGCCATGTAAAATCCGGGCAGGCTGGACTTGTCATAAATGGGGTACCAGTCATCGGACAGGTCATAGAGATCCACCAGTCCCTGGCTCTTGCCCGGGATGGGCAAATCCGGTACCCGCATGGCCTCGCGCATCACCTGGGTCTTTGCCTGGTCCGTAAACCCGAGGTTATAATTGTCCGGGTCCACATATTCCAGGGGGTCGCATTTGGGTTCTTCACTGCCGATGAGGATATGATTGCCGGTTTCAGGACGGGTATAGACCCCGGTATCGCTGTCCGAGGTGATAATGCCGGTTTTTTCCCATTCCACTCCCTCGGGGCTGGGCACATGGGCCACCTCCACCCTCAGGGCCCGGGTCTTGATATTCATCTGGTCTTCAACCCCTGCCATCCGGTTGATGAGATATGAATGGGGACCGGCCACATTGATCACCACGGGTGCATGGATGGTTTTCCCGTCCTTTAACACCACACCGGCAGCCCTGCCGTCCTTTTTCAGGACATCCGTCACCTGGGCATTGAATAAAAACTCAGCCCCCACATTCCTGGCCGCCATTTCCACGTTGTGGGTGGACAGCTTGGGATCGTTCACATACCCGGATTCAGGAACAAAAACCGCTCCGTTGATGCTCGGACCCGTGGGTTTCCCAAAATCCGGGTCATCCATGAGCCGCTGGGGATGATAGGCCCGAAGGTCTGCGTTGGGGGGAAGATAGGACTTCATCTCTTCCGGGGAAAGGTCAAGATATCCCACCCCGAGGGCATCAAGGGATGCCATGACCTTGACCAGATTGTGGTTGAGTTCGGACTTGAATACCATGGCCCCGGTGTTCCGGTAAAAGGCCATGCCGTGGGGGTCCAGGCAGTTCAGGTGCCGGTTCCAGTTGAGCCAGTAATAGTAGCCTTCCCGGGCCAGGGCCACCCCTTCCGGAGACGAATAATACAGCCGGATGATGGCGCAGCTTCCCGAGGTGGAACCAAAACCCGATCCCCCCAGCCGGTCCACGCTCAAGGTCTTTTTCCCCCCCAGGGACAATTCATAGGCAATGCTGTTGCCGATAATACCCGTGCCGATGATGACGGCATCATATGTGTTGGTACTCATTTATTTTTCTCCAGAGCGCAGTACACTCCAAGGTGCAGTATAATGGTTATCATATTCATTTTTTCATGTCCAATAAAAGGATTACCCTTTTTTTAATTTGGCGAGGATTTCCCTTTCGCCTTCCCTTTTCAACCGGTCCAGCTCGGACAGGACCTTGTCGCTGAGGGGTTCAGGCCTGTGGGTCTCGCTGATCTTTCTGACCTCTTCTTTGACCCGATCCTCCATGGTGGGTTGGCCGGCTGCCTTCCAGGAATCAATGTTCTGGCGGTTTAGGAGTTTGGCATTCCACAGTTCTTTTTTGAAGTGATTCATGGTGTGCTGCTGCACCAGGAAATGTCCGCCCGGTCCCACATCTTCAATGATCTGCCGGGCAAGGGTTTCCCGGGTGACGGAGATACCTTCAACAAATCGTTTGGTCATGCCCACAACTTCATTGCCCATGACCAGTTGCTCCAGGGAGCAGGCCATGCCCGCAGCCATGTAGCCCACATCGTGGATCAGGTTCAGGCCGGACAGGCCCTGGCTGAGTATGGAAAAGGCACTTTCAAGACCGGCCTGGGCATCCAGGCATTTTGAGTCTGTTGCACCGGCAAGCCCCCAGGTGGGCAGGTCAAATGAGCGCGCCACCTCTGCCTGGGCCGCAAGGGCCAGGTTGTTTTCCGGGGCCCCCATTGCCATGAGGGCAGTTTTCATGTCAAGGATTCCCACGTTCCCGCTCATGGCCACGGGACATCCCTTTTTCCTGAGCTGGGCAATGGTAATGTGGATCAGGGATTCCGCCGTGATCTGGGTGATGAGCCCGGCCAGGGTCACAGGACCGGTGGCCCCTGCCTGGACGGTTGAACCCGGGAGCTGGGGCATGAACCGGTCTGCCGCCACAAAAATCCGCTCGATGACCTCATCGGGGAAAAACAGGGGGGCAATGGCTTCAGGATAGGCAATGATAAAGGGTTTCTGGCTTAAGTTCTCCTGACCCCCGGCAATGACGGCGGCCATCTCATACACATATTCACAGCCAAGGGCCGTGTACCCGATAAACACGGAAGGTTTGGTGGTGTTGGCCACCATGGCGGGAAACTCATGGACCTCTGCCGCATCTCCGGGAACATCCTGGGCCGTTCCCATGGGCATGACAAAGTCGATGCCGTCCAGGGAATCCGCCACCCGGGCACCTAACTCAATATCTTTGATGCTGGTGTTGCGGATTTCACCGGTGAAGGCATCCCGGGTAAAGGGGCTGGCAGTGGAGGTACCGTAATGGCTCTTTTCCCCTTCCACTTCCATTGCCCGACGGCCATTCCGGTCATAGATGGTCCAGCCCTTTGGGGTGGTCAGGAGACACTCTTTCACGATATGCCGGGGGATTTTGATGTTCTCATCCCTGATCCAGGCACCGGCCTGTTTCATCATCTTATGAATCTCTTTGTGACGGCATTTAAACCCCACCCTTTCGATGATATCAAAGGCAGCCTGTTTGATTTCCCAGATCTGGTCGTCGGTGAAAATTCGCATGCTCACGGACCGGGTCTGGATGTTTGAAGACTGAATCACTTGTCTTTCCTCCAATTAAATAAAATTTTGGGTTCTTCAATGGCCCCGGGGGGAATCCCGTTTTCATCCCACCCCATGGCAATATAATATTCTTTTAACATGATCTCTAAATTCTGCCGGGTTAATCCCCGGCCCCTGTTTTTACCGGCCTTACCCGAATTTTCTGCGTCTGTACTGCCGGCACCGTTACCCTTCCCATTGGTATCGCCTGTATCCCTGCCCCCATTGTCCTCTTTGAAAAACATCTCCGGAAGCGTGTCTTCACAATTGCCCCGTTCATGCCGGAGATTAAACAATTTTTCCAGGGCCGCAATTTTTTCTCCTGCACGCTCCAGGTCCTCTTTTGACAGATCAAGGCCGGCAAGTCCCCGGAGGAGCTCCACTTCATTTTCAAGGTTAAAGTCCCGCAGTAGGGACAATACCGGAACCTTGCAAAGCCCCAGACTGTCCACAATGATATTGGTGATCACCGCCTTTTTGATGACCCGGCCCTTGGCTGTGATGGAGTGAATATCCACGGCCTCTTTTGTGCCGAATTCTTTCTCTGCCTGGTCCTGTGTCCACGAGTATTCAAGGGAGGCGTACACGTTGTTGTAATCTCCCCCCCGGCTGGATACGGCGTACCCAAGGGCGGTTCCCATGATGGCGGAAGGGTGGTAAGCCGTGAGTTCCAGCCCCTTGACGTGGGCCGCATACCGGGAACTTCCGTTTCCGATGACCTCGGCAGCCTTTTGAACGCCCAGGCGTAAGATCTTGCCCAGCCCCCGGCCCTCAACCATCTGGAAGAGCAGGGTTTCCATGGTGTCGGCATTGCCCCAGGCAAGATCAAGACCGCCTGCCTGATCCGCTGACAATACCCCCCGTTCAAAAAGATCCATGGCAAAGGCAATGACCGTGGCAGCCGAGGTGGAATCCATTCCCAGGCGGTTGCACAGATTGTCCAGGTGAACGATTTTTTCAAGGTCGTCCAGGCCGCATTTGGGACCCAGGTTGATCATGGGTTCAAATTCCGGCCGGGTAAAATTTTCATCCCTGCCCTGGACCCTCATCTTCAAATCTGCCTTGCACTGCACCGGACACCGAAAACACCCGCTGGACCGGACAATGTTTTTTTCCAGGCGCCGGCCGTCGATCTGCTCTACCTGGTCGGCGCCGATCCTTCCATAATTCTTGCTACCCATGATGCCGAACTCATTGGCCCACTCCAGGTATCCGGAACCGCCGAATTTTGAAAAAAAGGCGAATTCAGGTGCGCTGCGTATCTGTTGGGCATAGGTTTTGACCGCAGTCTTCTGTATCGAGGTGACGGCCCGGAGATGCTGATGCGCTCCTTTGGAAATCACAATGGCCTTGAGGTTCTTTGATCCCATGACCGACCCCATTCCGGTCCTGCCGGCGGCATGGTCCCGATCGCTCATGACGGCCGCAAAACTGACCCGGTTTTCCCCTGCCGGTCCAATGGTCAGAATTTTAATCCGTTCATCTTTATGGATTTCCCTGATCCTGTCCTGGACATCAAAGCAGTCTTTTCCCCAGAGAGAAGCCGCATCCTTGAAATGGGCGCCGGCCTCGTCAATATACAGGTAAGTTGGGCGGCTGGATCTGCCGGTGATGATGATCGACACGATATTGCAGGACCTGAGCCATGCACCGACGTACCCGCCGATATTTGAAGCGCCCAGAATACCGGTCAAAGGTGAGAGGGCATTGATGTGGAGCCGGGGTGCAGCCGGGGCTGCGGAACCGGTCAAAAAACCGCAGGACAGCAGGAGCGTGGCTTTGGGGCCCAGGGGATCAGTACCGGCAGCCAGGTGGTGATACAGATACCATATATTAAATCCCCGCCCCCCCAGATACGGGACTGCCGATTCCGGGAATTCTGAAAACCCGGACCGGCCTGAATCCAGGTCAACCTTGAGCAGGCGTCCAAATTTTTTTACGGACTCCAAATTCCTGTCTCCATTCATTGCCGGGCCAAGGTTTTTTACGCCTGTGATTCACTTCATCCGACTATTGCCATAAAAATTCAACCGATACACCCGATGGGTAAATAAAGAGTTTAAATCTCTGTATCATATGAAACAATTGCCATCAATAGCCTATCCAATAAATATTGCGGTTTTGTTTTTAAATATTCCAATTTATAAAAATTAAAATATCAAAAATAATTATTGATATATCAAAAACTAGGATTTGACAACATCTCTTTTAAATTGTAACACAGGCAAAAACCATTAACCGCTATACCACAAACGAAAATAGGAACCATTGCCGTGACTGAGATCTGTGATATTTCATTTCAACCGTTTAATATAAAAGGCCGGGTTCAAAAAGGCCTCACTATTTTTGAAGCGGCAGAACATCTTGGAGTTTTGATTCGCTCTGATTGCGGGAGAAAAGGGATCTGTGGAAAGTGCCGGGTAATGGTGGACCCGCCAGACAGCCTGGACCCCAAAACCGATGCGGAAGAAGAGAGCCTTCCCATATCCGAATGGGGGCCCTCCCACAGGCTGGCATGCCGGGCAAAAATTCTCGGCCCCGTGACCGTCACCATACCCGAAGAGCTGATCCTGCAAGAGGAATCCTCGGGAAAAACCGGTGTAAAAGGATTTTTCCCGGTCTTTCCCGGCGAACAGGACACCGGCAGAACCCGCCTGGGCCTTGCCTTTGATGTTGGAACGACAACCATTGCCGCCTACCTGTGCGACCTGAATTCCGGCAAGATTCTCGTGTCAAAGGCAATGGTGAATCCCCAGCGGCAATTCGGAGAAGATGTGATCTCCAGGATTGCCGCCGTCCTCAGCGATGCGGCAAACCTTGAACGACAGCAGCAACTGGTGGCCGGGGCCATGAACGAACTCATCGCCTCCTGCCTTGAAGAAATCAGGCGCAGCAGGGAAGACATTGAAGAGATCACGGTGGTGGGAAACACGACCATGCAGCATATTTTTGCCGGGCTCAATCCCAAAAGCCTCGGGATATCGCCCTATGTTCCGGTCACCTCCTCGTCCGTTCTGACCCCTGCCCGGGACATGGGCCTGGACCTGCCCCCCGAAACCCCTGTATATATCTTTCCGGTGATTTCAGGCTTTCTCGGCGGAGATATCCTGGCCGCCTTTCTGGCAGACCAACCCCTTAAAAGAAAAGAAACCACCCTGATTATCGATATCGGGACCAATGGAGAGTTGATTCTCTCCAACGGAAAAGGAATCTGGGCCACGAGCTGTGCCACGGGCCCTGCCCTTGAAGGAGCACAGATCTCCTGCGGCATGAGAGCCGCTCCCGGTGCGGTGAACCGGGTCTTTTTCCGTCCTGAAGCCGACAATCCCATTGTTTTTAAAACCATTGAAAATGCAAAACCCATGGGGATTTGCGGGTCCGGCATCATCGATGCCCTGGCCGCCATGAGAAAAGCCGGTGTCACCATGGAAAACGGGACATTCAACCCACAGGCACCCGGTGTTGTCCTGAACGGAAAGGGAATGGGGCAAAAATTCATCCTCCCGGATACCGATGTCCATATCACGCTCAAGGATGTCCGCCAGGTCCAACTGGCCAAGGCGGCCCTGTTTGTGGGGATTGAATCCCTTCTCAAAAAAGCCGGTGTGGCCCGGGTGGATCACACCATACTCACCGGGGCCTTTGGTGCCAAATTTGACTGGCAGAATGCCCGGGACATC
Organism: uncultured Desulfobacula sp.; assembly: GCA_963674905.2. Lineage (GTDB taxonomy): Bacteria > Desulfobacterota > Desulfobacteria > Desulfobacterales > Desulfobacteraceae > Desulfobacula. The sequence goes on from CAXXXR010000002.1 coordinate 1,288,640, forward strand.
GGCATGCTGCCCCATGAAATCTTGAACGGCAAAGTTGACAGTGCCCAGAACCTGGCCGGAACCGGCGCGGTCATGGCCCTTCTCGACAAACGCAGGAGAACACAGATCGAATCCATTGCACTAAAGGTTGAATTCCTTGACCTGGCCTGTGAACCGGATTTTACAATAAAATTTTCCAATGCCACCCGGTTTCCCGCCCTTGATCAGGATATCAAGTCAAAATAAAACAATGCCCGGGGGTTCTCCCCTGGGCCGATAAATCACGGCATCACTTCTCCGGTAATCATAATAGGAGATGCATCAATATCCTCTGCAGCCATCATGGAAACCACCCGGTTAAATGCACTTTCTATCATCAGTTGTTCCCAGTCTTCCAATCTTGAATACTGGGATGTAAATTTTTCCTGAAGCAGCGGCGGCACTTTTTCTAATACGGATCTTCCCTTTTCCGTAACCATAAGATTGGTTCTGCGTTTATCCATCGTGTTTTTATTTCGATCCAGATAACCCTGAGCCTCAAGGCGCTTCGTAATATTGGTTACGGTTGCCTGGCTTAAGCTTACACCTTTGGACAATTGGGTGATTGACATCAACTCGTCATCCAGGACCGTCTGTAAAATGATCAACTGAGGGCCTGTTAATCCAAACTTTTTCTTTAATTGAGTTGAATGCCGGTCTATGGCCTGAATGATTTTTCTTAACGCCACCAACAATGTCCGGCACCGGTGCTCATTTAAATTCATGGTTTCAATCCTTATATTTTAAGCCTGAATTTCAAGCCGTTTCATTACGTTTTATACGCCAATAAAGCATAGTATGCTATGCTTTATATCTAACACAACATATACCAAAAATCAATGTTTTCAATGCATTTTACCATACATGCCCATATTGGGTTGACAAAATACATAGAGTTCTATATGATTTTTTATATTAAACCGGCATTCAAACATAACAACATTAATCATAAATTATAGGAGACGATATGTGTGGCATATGTGGTGAGTTATTTTTTAATAATCACCCCGTAGAAGAACAAAATATAAATATTATGAACCAGGCCATGGCAAAACGGGGCCCTGACAATGAAAATCTCTACCATGGTCTCTGGACTGCCTTAGGACATCGGCGCCTAAAAATAATCGATTTAAGCGATGATTCCAACCAGCCTTTTATTGACCCGGCCCTGGGATTGATAGTGGTTTTTAACGGTGCCATATACAACTACAAAGAGCTGAGAGCCCGGTTAACGGAAATGGGATATAGCTTTTACTCAAGAGGTGACACCGAGGTGATACTCAAGGCTTACCACGCCTGGGGAGAAAGCTGCGTTGACAAGTTCAACGGTATGTTTGCATTCGTGATCTATGACCAGAAAAATAATAGCGTATTTATGGCCAGGGACAGACTGGGAATAAAACCCCTGTATTTCTATCGAACCAAGGACAGCCTGATCTTTGCCTCTTCCCTGCCGGCTATTTTGAAAACCGGCCGGGTAAAAAAAAGCATTTCAAAGCAGGCACTTCACTATTATTATTCTTTTCACGCGGTGGTTCCGGCTCCCCATACGCTGATTGAAGGGATTCAAAAACTTCCTCCCGCGACAACCATGATCGTCAAACGAGACGGCACGGTCAGCCACCGCTCCTATTGGACCCTGAATTATGAGCGGGACAGCGAAGAGGAAAAATACTCCCCTGAGGACTGGAAAAGGGTTCTTTCCGCTGCGCTGATGGCGGCGGTGAAACGGAGACTGGTCGCCGATGTGCCTGTGGGCGTGCTGCTATCCGGCGGATTGGATTCAAGCCTGATCGTGGGACTGCTTGCTGAAGCCGGTCAACAAGACCTTAAGACCTTTTCCATCGGCTTTGAAAGCGTGGGTGGCGAACAGGGTGACGAGTTTATGTATTCCGATATTATTGCCCGCCATTACGCAACAGATCACCACAAAATACGGGTGGATTCAAAACAGGTGCTGCCGTCCATGACCGCCTGTGTTCAGGCAATGAGTGAACCCATGGTCTCCCATGATTGTATTGGATTTTATCTGCTGAGCAAAGAGGTGGCCAAACATGTCAAAGTCGTTCAAAGCGGCCAGGGTGCAGACGAAATTTTTGGCGGATACCACTGGTACCCGCCCATGATGGAAAGCAGCAATCCAATAGAAGATTATCGCAAAGTTTTTTGTGACAGAAGTAACGATGAATTCCAGGAAATTGTCCATGAAGCCTATAGAGGCGCTGATTTTTCCACGGAATTTATTCAACAGCAGTTTTCATTACCGGGCGCACAAACTCCGGTTGAAAAAGCATTAAGAATGGATTCAACCATCATGCTGGTGGATGATCCGGTCAAGAGAGTGGACAACATGACCATGGCATGGAGCCTTGAGGCACGGGTTCCGTTTCTTGACCATGAACTGGTTGAACTGGCTGCCAGAATACCGCCCGAACTTAAAGTCGGAAACGGCGGAAAACACATCTTAAAAGAAGCGGCAAGAAGCGTCATTCCCAATGAAGTCATTGACCGGCCAAAAGGATATTTCCCGGTGCCTGCCTTAAAATACATTCAGGGTGAGTACCTTGATTTTGTGACCCATATTTTAAAAAGCGACGCCTGCATGTCAAGGGAAATCATCCAAAACGACTATATTGATGCATTGCTTGAATCTCCTGATGCCCATATCACACCCCTCAAAGGTTCAAAATTGTGGCAGGTGGCAGTATTGGAATTTTGGATGCAGGAAAACGGGATATAAGGAGGGTATCCATGGACAAATCAAAGCATAGAATTGAAAAAAAATATGGGCAGTCCCTGAGAAACTGGGAAAAAATCGACAGTCCGGTCACCCAGAAAATGAGGCCCAATTCGTTTTCTGAAATGGGGTGGGGCAGACTGGTATTTGGTCACACGTTCGAATCAAATGACAAGATTGTTGATGCCATGTGTTCCCATGGCTATGACAGCAGGGATATTGCCATTTATGTCATTGACCCCCACGTGATTATCTCCATGGCACCGGATAAGTTATTCCTGGACCCATCCCACACCTACCGTCTCTGGAACCACGATTACCGATATGAAAATCAAAAGACCGGCAATCCTTTTTTCATTAACCGGCTCTCAAATGAAGACGAAGCCTGTCAGGTCAACACCATCTATTCAAAATGTTCCATGAAAGGGGCGGATCCCAAATTCCTTCTGGACAAGCATGCATGCAAATTGAGAACCTATTTTATTGCCAAGAGAAAAATTGACAATCAGGTGGTCGGCATTGTGACAGGAATCGACCATGTTGAGGCATTCAATGATCCGGAAAACGGGTCCAGCTTATGGTCTCTGGCGGTTGATCCCCAGGCGGGATTTCCCGGCATCGGCATTAAACTTGTCCGGCATCTTCTGGCTCACTATTTCACAAAAGGCCGCACCTTTCTGGATGTCAGTGTGATGCATTACAACAGCCAGGCCATCGGTCTTTATGAAAAACTGGGGTTCAAAAGAATCCCGGCTTTCTGCATTAAACGGAAAAACCCCATTAACACGAAATTGTATGTCCCCGTGGACGAGCCTGTGTCTCAATTGAATCCATACGCAAAACTCATTGTAGACGAAGCCCGCAAAAGAGGCATCATTATCGACATACTGGATGCGGAATACGGGTTGTTTAAACTGAGCCTCGGCAGCCGCTCCATCACCTGTAGAGAATCCTTGTCCGAGATGACAACGGCCGTTGCCATGACAAAGTGTGATGACAAACGTCTGACACGCAATCTGATCCGGGAGGCAGGTATAAATGCCCCTCGCCAGGCAAGGCATACCGATGATGCGACAGATGTGGATTTCATGAATGACGTCGGCCGGGTGGTGGTGAAGCCGGCAAGAGGAGAACAGGGAGCAGGTATCAGTGTGGATATTTCCGATGTGGATGAACTTAAAAAAGCGATAAAGACTGCGGAAAAAATCTGCACGGATGTGCTGATAGAGGAATATATCCAGGGGGAAGATTTAAGAGTGATTGTCATTGATCATGAGGTTGTGGCCGCAGCCATACGAAAACCACCCACCATTATCGGTACCGGCAACCACTCCATGGCGGATTTGATCAAAAAGCACAACCGCAGACGGATGGCGGCCACCGGTGGTGAAAGCAGAATACCGGATGATGAAGAAACCCTCAGATGCCTCAAAAAAGAGGGACTTGATTTCAATTCCATCCTGGAAAAGGACAAGGCCGTTGTTGTAAGAAAAACGGCCAATCTCCATACCGGCGGCACCATACACGATGTGACCGATGAGCTGTCCGAGGTTTTAAAAGAAGCGGCTTGCCGTATCAGTAAAACACTGGATATCCCGGTTACCGGTCTTGACTTCATGGTTCCCGATGTAAGGGAGGATGCCTACGCCTTTATTGAGGCAAATGAGCGCCCCGGCCTGGCCAATCATGAACCCCAGCCCACGGCTGAACGATTTGTTGACCTCCTTTTCCCCGAAACAGCCCAATAAAATTTGATATTATAGAGCATTATACGATGAAAATTGATGAATCCTATTTAAAGAGACAATTGATTTCTCTGCTTCAAATCCCAAGTCCGTCCGGATATACGGATCAGGTGGTTCACCATGTATGCAATGAGCTTGAACGACTCGAAATACCCTACAATGTAACGCGACGGGGGGCCATACGAGCGACCCTTTCCGGGAAACTGGACACACTGGATCGTGCGGTCTGTGCGCACCTGGATACTCTAGGGGCCATGGTGGGCAGACTCAAGTCCAATGGAAGACTCTCAATCAGACCCGTTGGTACCTGGTCCAGTCGATTTGCAGAGGGTGCCCGAGTGACCATTTTTACTGAAAATGAACGGTATCGGGGAACGATTCTCCCCTTAAAAGCCTCAGGCCATGTTTTTGGAAATGAAGTGGATACCCAGCCGGTATCCTGGGATCAGACGGAAGTCAGGGTTGATGCCAAATGTTTTGATGGAAATGATCTTGAAAATAAAGGGTTTGAGCCGGGAAATTTTATTGCAGTCGATCCCTGCCCTGAAATTGACGGCCGGGGTTTTATCAATTCCCGGCATCTGGATAATAAGGCCGGTGCCGCCATCCTTTTGTCCGCCGCCCGGACAATCGTGCAGAACAACATCAGTATGCCCGTGGATTGTCACCTGCTGTTTACCATCAATGAAGAAGTCGGAATCGGTGCAACCGAAGTATTGTACAACGATATCACTGAAATGATCGTCATTGACTCTGCCATGGCGGCCCCGAAACAGAATACGGATGAATATTCCACAACCCTTGTAATGATGGACCAGTCCGGCCCCTTTGATTACCATCTGAACAATAAACTGGCCAAACTATGCATTGAAAATAAGATCGCATTTAAAAAAGATTTGTTTAAATTTTATCGTTCAGATGCGGCATCCGCCATTGAGGCAGGCAGCGATATCAGGACAGCCCTGGTTGGGTTCGGGGTTGACGGGTCGCACGGGTATGAACGATCCCACCTGGATACTTTAAAAAACACGGAAAAATTAATTTTAAATTATATTCAAAGCGAACCCACGTTCAAACGGGATCAAAATGATATCGGCTCAATCAACGGGTTTCCCCACCAGCCAACCAGAGATCCTATCAATATTGAAACATAGCCAACCTGGATATAGGAATCTATTTCCCTATCTCCAGGTTGGTGATTTCCTGTGTGGGCTCGTAATCATAGGCCGGGTACTCAAAGATGGGGTTCCTGAGCTCTGTTTCGCTCATGGAATATCCGTAAATTGATCCGTACTCGGTCACATCTTCGCCCATATCGTCAAGCTGAACAAGGTAGTCATGGATACTCTTGGATTCAATGATAATGATTTTGCCGATCCGGTCAATAATCGGACTGTGCTCCCGGGTGGCATCGTGGTCAAATTCAAGAATTCTCCTGCCGTCGTTGGTAATGCCGATGGTCCTGAAACTGAGGCTTTTGCCCACCCCGGGAAGGTTGAGCACGTTCCGGTCCGAGGCCAGAAACGGAATGTCTGCATCTGTTTTCAATCGGGAAAGGTTGTCAACGATATTTTCAGCATCCAGGGGCAATTGTCTCAATTCGGGGAAAAATTGTTCCGGCAGCAGGCCCATGATCTTTTCTTCCCTGCCCTCCTGGACCAGCCGGGCATTGGGTGTAAACAGACGGCTGTTTTCCATATACCCTTTAACCGTAAACGAATAATAGGGAATAATACCGATATCGTTGAGCACCCGCCGAAGCTTGGCCGTATGACCTCTTCTGGATGCGGCAGAAGTGAACACAAGCTGGTTGGTCACCATCCAGCCGGCTTTATTGAGTTGATCCACGCAGGATTTTGTTTCCGGAGTGATCTCCATGGGGGATTCAAAATGGGTCTGGAAAACAAATTGCTGGATGCCGATCCTGGTTGCTTTTTCTTTGAATTCGGCCAGAATCCTGACCAGGCCTTCCTGGATTCTCATGGGCAGGTACACGGGAAGCCGTGTCCCCAGTCTGACCCGTAAAATCTCAGCATATTTTGTACCCTTTTTTCTGTCTTGATTGGCCTTTCGCTTTCTTTTGGCCATCTGGTAAACGCTTTGAAGAATTTTTCTAAGGCCCTTGTTGGTCGTCATCAAGGCATCTCCGCCGGTAATGAGGATATCTCTCAACTGGGAGTCATTTTCAAAATAGGTGACGGAGGCTTCCAGGCGATCGCCCAAAGCAGCCCTGGCCTTTAATTTTTCAAAGTCAAAATTCAGATTCCCGTGCTGAAACCCGTACATTCTCTGGCAGATGGAACACAGTCCGCCACAGGCACGGCCCATGCTTTTGGGAATGAGGATGGCCACATTGGGGTATCGCCTGTGAATACAATCATCCGGAATGATCCAGCCCGCAGCATTGGGTTTTCCCGGCTCGACAACATCTTCTTTTTCCCAGGCATTGATCCTGCCGAATTCATCCACCAGTTCCTGGGAATAGATCATATATTGCCGGATGGCCAGATCCGCACCCAGGGTAAACCGGGAGGCCCTGGTGTCCAGAAGTGACAGATAATAGGGATTGACAAAGAACGGGACCCCCTTTTGCCGGGCCTGCTCCAATGTGTTCATGGTTCGCCTGTCCAGGGAAAAATCCAGCATTTCATTCAACTCTTCCGGGGTTCTCACGGCAAATTTGAGATGGAATTTATAATCCTTCCACCAGGATTTGGCCAAGGCCATTTTTTTTTGCCCGGACATTCCTTTTTTAAACCGATATTGCCGGGTTTTAACCCTCCCCTCATCAATCTTTTTGATGATAAGTTTCAGGATGCGGGTCTTGTTCTCCGCCCTCTGCTGGATAACCTTTGGGTCAAGACCGGAAGAGTGCCGGTCCATCCATGATAAGACCTCGGTTTTTCCAGGCACCGGGTCCTGGTTCCCGGCCAACTGCCGGAACAGGTGAATCATATCGTAAAAAAAGGCAGGGGTGGCCCCGCCCGTACCCTTGCGGGCACACTGGACCAGAATGGCAAAGGGATCATTCTCGACAATGTCGCCCCCAAGGTTCAGGTCCTTGAATTGTCGGCCGGAATGACGGATATAATCCAGGATACGGATGGCGGCATAGTCCCTTGGCCTGAGCAGTTCAAGCTGCTGTTTTCCAATCTTTTTCCGCTCATGGTAGTCAAGTGCGGCTTTGTTTTCGGAAAGAACCGCCATGGCCCAGGCCTTTAATTGTTTCTTAACCTGGGCAGTATGCCTTGATTCAGCAATGATATGGGCAAGTCCTGGGTTCTCTTTGAACAATTGCACCATGAGCCGATATGTTTTTACATTGGGAAGGGTTTGTTTTAATTCATTCAAAAACGGCACAATAGCTCCTTATCGCAGCAAAGTTACTGCATAAATATTCTGACCCGGTAGGGATTGGACAGGTGAGTCAATGACAGGCGCGATGGAAAATTCGCTCCGTTTCCAGTCCACTCCTGTGGGCTATCCTAAATATGAAAATTCATTTTGTGTTCGCGAGGGGTCACAAAGGTCCGATAATTTTCCCACTCATCGGTTTTAAGTGACATGTATTGGCAATAAAGTGAATCTCCCAGGAAAGCTTTAAGAAATGAACTTTTTTCGGCTTCCACCAGGGCTTCAAACATATTACGGGGCAAAAAATTTGTGTCCATAAGGTGGGAAGCATTCTTCGTATCATAAAGGTTCCCGACGTCAGGATTCCCACAATCGATTTTTTCTCGAACCCCCTGAAGCCCCATCCCGATTAAAGCTGCAATTTGCAGATAGATATTACCGGAAGGGTCTGGGGACCGAATCTCAATTCTGGTGTCTCGTGCGCCCTCAGCATAAGGAACTCTGACCATTGAGCTGCGGTTTTTTAAACCCCACCCCCGGACAATGGGGGCTTCCTTACCGATGACATAGGCCTTATACGAATTGAAAGTGGCTGCCATAATGATGGATGTCTCTCTTGCATACTTAATGATACCACCGATGAAGAAACGTGCGATTTCACTGAGGTTATCAGAACCGCTGGGGTCGTAAAACAGGTGATTGCCTTCAAGGTCCTGGGCCGATATGTGAATGTGAAGCGCATTCCTGTTGAAACCGTTAAACGGTTTGGGCATAAAAGTGGCGTGTAAATCCTGCTCATTGGCCACCCGCTTGGTGATATAGGAAAATAAGACCGTTCGATCAGCAGTACTCAAAGGGTCCATGCAGGGAAGATTGATCTCATGCTGAGAAGGGGTGACCTCATGGTGCATTTTTTCAAATTGAATCCCGCACCGCTTTAACACCGCCGCAATTTCCTTTTTGACAGACTCCCCCTTATCTCGCGGATCCGTGTGGAAGTATCCGGCATTATCGGTATGGATATCTTTGCTGAATTCATCGGCTGTCAGCAGGAAAAATTCATGCTCCGGGGCTGTCAGAAAACGAAAGCCGAATTCGTCTTCAGCTTGTTGGACGACCCGCTCCAATAAAGCCCTGGGATCCAATAGAGATCTTTCACCATACTCTTCATTTATCTTGCCGATTAAAAACCCGAGGTTTTCCTGGGCAAAGGGCACTTCCCTAAAGGTATCAGGCAAGGGAATCAGGAGCTTATCACTGTTGTCAACCGTCCCATAGCCCGGAATAGAGCTCCCATCAAAACCAACCCCCTTTTTAAAAAAAGATTCAGCATTACCTGGATGGACCTGAAGGGTAACGGAGCGACCGTTGAGATCGGTTGTGAAAATCTGCAGCATGTCTACAGTATTAATTTTTTGTTCTAATTCTTGAAGATTTAACATTTTGATTTCCTTATGATTCGGCTTTCCTTAAAATCATTGATTTGAACTGAGATATCTGATTGATGCGATTACCCGTCAAGCACATTGCGAATTTCATTTTGTGGTAAAGAAGAAAGATTTCTTCGATTACAATCAATCAGAATGGAAAGGATATTTTTTCGCAATGTTTAATAAAGCATAACAGATTAAGTAATTTAACACAAGGAGCATTTATTCATTAACAAAAGGAAGCAATGCTTAATATCCTGTCAGAAGCGCGTATCAAAAAATAATCATACCGCCATATTGTTCAAAAATTGGGTGGGGTTAAATAATAGGAGTAGGGATCGTGCTGCCGCCGGGTGTCAACTTGGTACGATAATCCTCCAAATACCGATTCTCATCCCGGGCCCAATATAAGGATTGAATATCAACGGCCCGTAACAGGACCTCTTCTCTGGCATCGGAAGCCTCTGCCAGAATGTCGCCCATGGGGCCAACCAGTTTGCTTTTTCCACAACTGTTATTACCAACCGTATTAACGCCCAGGATAAAAACGGTATTGTCCAGGGCACGTGCGGGCAACTGGATATCCCAGCGCCGCGATGCCGAGACACTCCAAACGGATGGGCAGATAACCAGTTCCACGCCTTCCAGCGCCAGCAGCCGTGAAGGTTCGGGAAATTCCATTTCATAACAGATCAACACCCCTATTTTTGCCTGCTCTGTTTCGAAAATGGGATATTTTATCTCACCCTGTTTAAATATTTCACTCTCGCGCCCCCATAGAAGACTCTTGCGCACAACACCCAACAATTCTCCTCGTTCATCAATAATAGCCGCAGAAATAAACAATTGATCTTGGGAATCTTTTTCTGCGAAGGAGCTGATCACCAAGGCGTTTGCTCGTCGAGCCTCTTCTCTGATTTGACTAATGGAAGGTCCGTTCCTTGTTTCGGCCAATTGTTGGAACACCTCTTTGGACAGATAGTAACCCGTAGTCCAGAGTTCAGGAAAGACGATCAGGTCGGCTTCCCGGCCGAGCTGTCGCATAAACTGAATCCCCCGTTTTAAATTGGCCTGGATATCACCTAAAATCGGTGTGATCTGAATAGCCGCAACTTGAAACATTTTCGGATTTCCTCCTCATCAAGCGGTTATAAAAACAGATTGCCACAATGGGTTTTTAAATACTCCCAAACGAACTGACAGCTAAGAATGCCGGGAGAACGAAATAAAAGGTGTCGCTTCTTTGTATTCCTGGGAAGGGTGGGCCCAGTCCTTGGCGGTTGATGTATCAGACTCGGGAACCCATTGATAGGCCAGGATGTCGGTGGTATCGGATAAGGGCAGGGAGCAGCTTCTGGATTTCGGGAAGGGCCCGTCGGATGATTGAAACCGGGTAATGACAGGATCTTCCGGGCTGTCTGATATTTCAACGATATCCTCTACATAGACCGCCTGGATATGCTGGAACAGAGGTTCCTTTATTTCATTTTTAATAGTGTAAATCCGTTGCTTAAATTTTTGAAGTGCGAGTTCCGGGGTGCCTGCTTTTGCAATACAGGTAAAATACCCATGACGCTCATTGTTGGTTGTTCCAGCCTCATCAAATGAAAAATGACCTGAATACAGCATAAAATTTTCTCCTTTCAATGTTAATACGGTTCATTTACCCAGGTTTCGGCCTGTGCCAGGTCTGAAAAATCAAAATATTTTACCTCTGCCCGGGTAAAGGGTTTGACAAACCCGGTCATGGCCTTCTGCCAGGTGGTATCCCCCACAATGGCCAGCCGTTCAATGTCATCAAAATGACGGATACCAAACTTGGCATCCTCCCAGAGTGCACCGGCAGTCCAGCCGCTGAAATCTCTCAGGACAATAAGCAGGTTGATCTTTTCCCGGGATTCCATGATTTTTTCAATCTGGGGAACAAAATGCTCATAATCCTCTCGTTTAAGTGTATCTTTAAATACTAGCGTCACGACGGTGCCTGAAGGTTCTTCCTTCAATATAATTTCATCAAAACCATAGGTCATTGTTTTTCCTCCTCACTTTGTGGGGTGTTAAGATTTTCAAGGAATCCGTAGTGGCGGATGCCTTCCATGATGCCTTTGGCATATTCAGCCGAGGCAAAATAGATATTTTTTCCTGATTTGAGTGATTCAAGTTCCGGGCTGTAGTTGCCGACCACAACCGCTTGGGGTTGACCCCTGAGCATTTCTTCATCATTACCCGAATCTCCGCTGACCAGAATGTCTTTCAAAGGGATTTCCCACTTGTTGGTGATGTAACGGATGGCCTTGCCCTTTGATGCTCTGGACGGCAGGATATCAAGATACTTTTCATGGGAATAAATTAATTTGTAGTGACAGCGATTCCGGGACAGCAGGTTGTGGATCAAGGCCAGACGATCTTTTTCCGGTTTCATGTGATAACTGATTTTATACGGCCGCTGAACACTTTCATCCTGCAGGATTAAAAACTTAAGTGTTTTCAGGGTTGATATTATTTTTTCGCGGTTCCAGTTTTGCGATATCAGTGCTTCCCATCCCCTGTCGGGTAACAGGGCCGGTCCATAGTGGATTTCGCTGCCAACGCCGGAGATGATGATATCCGGAGGCGTTATCTTGTTTTCTTTCAAAACCTGAACAGCCGATTCCAGAACACGGCCGGTGGCTACACCAAACCCCAGATGGTCCCGGTGTTTTTTCAAGTATGCGATCAAATGATTGAGGGGTTCCCCAGAGCCGCCCAGAAGGGTGTTGTCAATATCTGAAATTAATAATTGTTCTATATTCGCAATTCTCACGCCCACAGGCAGGGCCGGGTCTTCTTTTTCTGCTTCTGATTTATGGTATCGGCCCTTCAGGGTTTTCACTGTTTCAGCAAAGGTATGCGCATGGCTGTCCCAGGTATAGAATTTTCGGGTGTTCATGATCCCGTTTTTAGAATATGTTTTCCATTTAACGTCATGGACAAGAATATCCTTGATCGCCCGGGAGATGACCTCTGTATCGCCCGGATCCACCAGAATACCGCTCTTACAATTTTCAAGGATATCCCTTGGGCCGCCGTCATTGGTGGCAACCACGGGCAAACCTGTTGCTGCGGCCTCCAGCAGGGTAATTCCAAAAGGTTCGGTTAACGCGGGATTGACAAACACACCCCCCCGTTCTGCTGCGATCCGGTAAAGTTCGGGCACCTCATTTTCAAAATCATGTCTCTTGGGAATGGCCATTTTCCCATACAGGTTGTACTTGTCCATCAATAGAAGCATCTGGGTCAACACCTCTCTTGCCCCTTCCTCTTCTTCTGAAATATCTTTACGGATACCGGCAAACACGGCCAGGTTGGCTATGGCCTGAAGATTATGGTCTTCACCAAAGGCCCGGATCAGTCCCTCAATGTTTTTCCGCTTGTCCGGACGGCACAGCATCAAAATCATGGGTTTGGACGGGTTCTGGAAAAACCGGTCCAGTTCATTTAACAGGGAGGCTTTGGCAAATATGGCTTCCTCGGATCGCTGCTCACCATTGGATTGATCATAGTAATAGGGTTCAAACTTATCAATTCCAATTCCCGGAGGAATCACCTGGTATTCAGGTTGGCTGCTGTTTCGATAGGGTTTGTATTGTTCGTCAATTTCCTGTCTGGTGCTGGTCACGACCAGGTCGGCGGCCTGTAATACCTTCTCTTCAATTTCAATGCGGTGATCGATTTTCAATTGGCGGTTCAAGGCGGTCTCTTTTGCCCCTTGAGCCAATAATCTTTCTTTTTTCGAGCGCCCCAGGGAATGCCCGGTGAAAAAAAAGGGAAGACCGAACACCCTTGATAATTCCATGGCCACATACCCGCCGTCTGCATAATGACCGTGTACAATATCCGGAATTGACCGGTGCCGGCGGATAAACTTGATGGTATTGTTCACAAATTCATCCAGGTGCGGCCATAGCAACTCTTTTCTGATGTACTTTTTGCCGCCGCACTGGATTCTGACCAGTCGAAATTTATCATTCACGGTTTCAATGGGCTGATGATAGTCACTGGAAAATGATTTGTCCGAAATCAGCCGGGTAAACAGATCCACCCGCTCAACGTCCTTATTTTTGGCCAGGGCCTGGCCCAGTTCAATCACATATTTGACCTGTCCGCCCGTATCTGCATCATATCCCAGTTCCATGTTCTCAGACCGGACCAGGCCGTGGATACTGAACATTTGAATATAAAGACCGTTCTTTGTCATATGTGGACTCCAGTTGAGTGTTTTAATTAACGGCTTTAGCTTACACCTGTTCTCTCATGGTTTAAAATGGGTAAAATTATGTATTTTATTCCCCAGGCCTATAAAATACTGATTAAAAATGACGGCATGTTCGTTGGTGCCCATATCATTTCAGATCATTCCATGGTCAGGATTAACACTATTTGCCTGGGTATACATCGTCAGATACATGGTTTTTCGTCCCGATTTGAGTGAACCACTTTATTGGATTCCAAGGCCGCAACAGAGTAGTATGTATGTAGGAAGAAATATGTAGTTTTTTCCCGGAACATATGTATCCAAAAAACAAACCGCTTCCAGTCTTGGATATGTTACCGATATCCTAATACATATTTTTACCTATTGTTGGTTGACCGCAAGTGTCCTATTCTGAATACAAGATCAACACCTGAACAATAGACAGATAGAAATACAGATTTAATGGCGGTGAATAAAATGCCGTTGTTTCCTGTGGATTCATGATGGTGGGAGTCTCAGTATGAATATTTGCATGTTTACCAATACCTATCTGCCCCATGTGGGTGGGGTGGCCAATTCGGTGCATACCTTTGCAGCGGACCTTAAGCGATCAGGCGACCGTGTCCTGATCATTACACCGGTATGTCCCGGCAGTGACTCGTACGATAGAGATAAAACAAATGACCATATCCTTCGAGTGCCTGCGATAAAGGAAGTCAACGGCAGTGATTTTTCCATGCGTATCCCCATTCCCTTTGTTATTGACGAAGCAATTGATGCGTTTGAGCCTCACGTTATTCACAGCCACCATCCATATATGATGGGGGATTCCGCTTTTAGAACGGCACGACGTAAACGGCTGCCCCTGGTTTTTACCCATCATACACGGTATGAGGAATACGTTCACCATGTGGCATCTGACGCGGATGCGTTGCAGGCATTTGCCGTTCATCTGTCAACCCAGTATGCCAACCTCTGTGAAAGGATCATCTCTCCCAGCCAGAGTATTGCCCGGCTCCTGAAAGAACGCGGCGTACAAAAAAATATCAGTGTTATTCCCACTGGTGTGGATACGAATCGGTTTGAAAAAGGAAATAAAGCAATGTCTCGACGTGCCCGGCATATTCCTGAATCTGCTTTTGTTATTGGCCATGTGGGGAGGCTGGCACCGGAAAAAAGTCTGGAATATCTTGCCCAAGCGGTTGTCCAGGCGATAAAAAGTGAACCGGGTGCAGTTTTTATGGTGGTGGGGGACGGCCCCAGCAAGTCCAATATTTTAAATATTTTTAAAAAAAACAATCTGGACCGGCAGCTCATTTTTACCGGCAGCCTTCAAGGGCAGGAACTGGTGGATGCCTATCACGCCATGGATGTTTTTGCCTTTGCCTCTCTCTCCGAAACCCAGGGCATGGTTCTCACCGAGGCCATGGCAGCCGGTGTGCCGGTCATTGCAAGGGATGCGCCCGGCGTCAGGGATGTCCTGTGCCATGATGAAAACGGCATTATGGTGGATGGAGAGGCGTCGGAAGATGCATTCGCAAGAAGGCTGAAGATTGCCCTTAACCAGCCTGAAAAACTTTCCGACTGGCGGCTGAATGCCCTTGCCGTTGCCCAAGATTTCACCAGGGAAAAATCGGCTGAACAGCTTCAAGATCTTTACCGGTCAGCGATTATTGAGTTGGAAGCCTGTCATGACAATACGGGGAACGATATCGACACCTGGGAGTCTGTGGTGCTGGGGTTGCAGGCTGAATGGACTCTGCTGAAGGAAAAAACAAAATCTTTGTTTGACACCATTCAGAACCACTCCCATGACAAGAATACTGAAGAATAGGAGGGTCTCGAGATGAGTTTTAAAAAATGGCGTCCCTGGCATTTGATTGTTAAACTGGCTGCAGGACGATACGGATTCATTGACCCGGTCACACTCCTGGCACGGCTTCGACAATTCGGAAGGCCATCGGAGGTTGCCGAGCCCCTGGAACTTTTAAGGGCAGGGCTGATTTTTCATGCCCGGGGGGTCATCAATACCCGTGCCATCCAATATAATCTGGACTGGGTATGGCCCTACTGGGTGGTAAAACAGTTCACGCCCGGGGATGCCTCTTTTATCCCCAGGGGATTTTCCATCAGCCATATCAATCTTACCCACCGCAACTGGACCGCTGTAGGCCATCCGGATCTGTCCGCCTACCCTGTGATTGATCCACGAGGGCTTGTCACGCCGCTCTTTGATTCCTGGTCCATTGATGCCTGGGTCCTGTCGGACAATGGAGACTTGCTTTTGCCCTCCCATCTCAAGGATGTTTCCCAACGCCTGGACATGGAAAACAATATGGCCGTGGTCACCCAGAGCCGTCAAGGTTCGCTTGAGCTGGAAACCAGGTCAGCCGTGGTCTTTGATGAATCAGATCAGGCATTTCTGCAGACGGATATTGCCGGGCTTTGTCCTGAAACTTCCGGCTGGATCGTGGTTTCCATCCGGCCCTATAATCCTGAAGGTATCCAGTTCATCGACCAGCTCGATTGTCTGGACCGGCAGCGAACGATCCAGGTCAACGGTGCCCAGGCAATTGAATTTGAAACAGCACCGGAAAAGATCTTGTTTTCCACCTATGAAGCGGGTGATGTGGCCTTTGATCTGAACCGATCAGCCGACCGGGAAAACCAGGTCAACTGCCCCATTGGCATGGCCACGGCAGCGGCGTTTTTCCCAATTGACCCTTCAAAGCACAACCGAATTCGGTACACGGTTGACTTGAACCAAACGCCTTCTGTTCGGAAGGACCGTACGCCGGGCCCTGTCAGGTCTTACGCAGAGGTCATTGATGAAACAGCCGGACTTTGTGTGCCGGACCCCCATTATCAATTCCTTTATGATGCAGCCGTCAGAACCCTGCTGCTGCTCACCTCGGAAGAGGTGTATCCCGGACCCTACACCTATCGCCGTTTCTGGTTCAGGGATGCCTGCCTCATGATCAATGCCCTCCTGGGTCTTGGACTGGAACAAAGAAGCCGCCAACTCATTTCCAGATTTCCCGGGCGTCAGAATAGGAACGGCTATTTCCAGTCCCAGGAAGGCGAATGGGATTCAAATGGTCAGGTTCTCTGGCTGGCTGAGCGGCTGTTTGTGCTGACCGGCAGACTGCCGGAAAAGGATCTCATGTCTTCACTGATGAAAGGGGCCCGGTGGATTGTGGAAAAACGGCGCACAAAAAATGACGGAAAACGGCATGACGGATTGCTCCCGGCCGGATTCAGCGCCGAACACCTGGGACCCAATGATCATTATTATTGGGATGATTTCTGGGGAGTCGCCGGTCTGAGAGCCGCGGCCCGGCTGTCCGATGCCATTGGCGACAATCCGTCATCCCGGCTGTTTTTCAATACGGCGGATCAGTTTGAATTCCGGATTTTTGAATCAATGAAAGCGGCACCGGGCTACAAAAAATTCGGTGCAATTCCGGCTTCCCCTTACCGCCGCATGGATTCGGGTGCCGTGGGATCTCTGGTTGCCGACTATCCACTGCAGATAACCGATCCCAAAGATCCCCGGATCATGAATACAGTGGAATACCTGATGCGCCATTCATTTGTCGACCACGGGTTTTTCCAGGAAATGATCCATTCAGGGATTAATGTTTATCTGACCCTTGATATTGCCCAGACGCTTTTAAGGTCAGGTGATGAACGGTTTCAATTATTGATGGACAAGACGGCAAAACTTGCTTCTCCCACAGGACAATGGCCCGAGGCCGTCAATCCGGTGACGGGCGGCGGCTGCATGGGTGACGGTCAGCACGGCTGGGCAGCGGCGGAGTGGATCATGATGATGCGGTCCATCTTTGTCCGTGAAGAGTGCAGGAAGCTGATTCTCGGATCAGGGCTGCTTCCCGAATGGCTGGAAAAAGACGGGGAACTTAGATTCGGTCCAACCCTTGTACCCGGCGGCTACCTCAGTCTCAGATTTGTCAAGGCGGAAGACAGACTGACGCTTTTTTTATCCGGCCGGCGGCCTGCCGGCCACCTGGAATGCCTGGTAAAGGTGCCGGGGTACCGGCCCAGACAGATCGACACTTCATGGAAACAATGCCTACTGGAGCCGCGGTAGAAATAATGTTTTCCTGTCCGAAATTGTGTTCGAAAGAAGTTGGGAATTACATGATTTCCATGATTGATCTGCACCAAAACCCGTATTGTTTTTTCCAATGGGATATTGGACCATGAATATTAAGCAGGCGGCCGGGTCCATCCCGGACGGATAAATGCTGTGGTCAGTTAGATGGTCAATAATTACTAAGGAGGCTATCATGAAATTTAGAGATTTTTTTGTACCCAAATACGTCCATTCCAATCCAGAGGTTCGGATTAAATTTGTCAACAAGACAACGGATATCATTCTCTTGCATTCCATCATTGAAAAGGATCAGGACGACACTGTGGTGGCCGCTGCAAAGGACCGTCTCAAAGAACTGACGGCCCAGGAAGCCGAGAGTTCGTTGAACTGAAATCGTTTTCATTCACTTCAGACCTCACAGCAGCCTGTAGGGTAATGCTTTCCTGGCCCAGATACTATCCGGATACAGCTTTGTCAACTGGGGGTGTTTTCCTTTACTTGTTTGATGATTCATTTTCCTTGCGGTGGTGTTCGCCGTTGCACTGTTTGCCTTTACCCATGTAATCGTCTGTTAAAACTATCAGGGAGCATAAAGTGTTTTTCACCTCCTTTCCATCTGTTGCTTTGTGCAATATATCTGGAATTTTTTTTACTGCAAATACATGGAAACCATCAATTGGTAATGTCTTTTCCTGTAGTTGATCTTATCCCTGTCTAATGTCTGGTGTCGGCCATCCATGGTGCGGCACGACAGTCAGAAGGGGAAGATTCATGGTTTTCAGACCGGCATGGCCTATATTAAATACAGCTTCTGCCGTCGACTGGTATACAGGCAGGGCACATCCATACAGGATAAAATATATTTATTTACAGGTTCCTATGTATATCCAATGACTTGAAACAGCGATATGTTTACTCTAAATCGTATCAACAGAAAAAGAGGGAAAAACGTGTCATGAAAAGAAAAAATAGTACAAAAAACAGCCCGGGAATGATTCCGGCACTGTCAGCGGTTTTCTACGATACAGAGGTTCACGGATACACTCCTCAGTGGACCTGGCCTCAACCCGGAGAAAATGAAATTATTAATGCATGGTGGTTTGCGGGACTATTAATGCCTCAAGGTGAAAGCCAAGGATATGAAAGCAGCAACCATGGCAGCAGACAATGATACGAAAAAGGAGAAAATACCCATGAATAGAGAATCATTATGTAAAAAAATCATAGCCCTATATCCGGATATCGGCGAATGCGGGATAGATGTCGATGTTAATTTTGACAAGGAAAACAATCGATGGAAAGTGAAGCTGAAACAAGGAAGTCAGAAGTTGAACACTTTTCTGGAGCCGGGTGATGCAGAATTGTGCATGGCGGATAAACAATGCGTCAGTCTGGGGATCGAAATCAGCCAGCTTAAAGATAATATTCAAAAACTTCCGTAAACGGAATAAAATTGTATCAGAGAAACGAAATAAACGGTGTGGCTTCTTTATAAAATTTTCTCCTTTCAATTTTAATACGCTTCATTTACCCAGGTTTCGGCCCGTGCCAGGTCTGAAAATCAGAATATTTTACCTCTGCCCGGGTAAAGGGTTTGACAAACCCGGTCGGTGAAATCATGTATTCTATCTCCCGGGTGCCTGATTTTAAAACCAGGCCCGGGCAATATGGTGATCGGAAACCGTATAATTTATGACGCCGGAATTGCCCGGCTCCAGTAAATTTTCAACAACCAGAAAACGGTCTGGAGGAAGGATCAAATATTGTCTCCCATTTATTGGGCATATTCGATAAATGCACTACAGGTTTTCGAGAAAAGGAATGGGGGGATTGGCCTATTTCAAGACCTGCCTGCCGCTGATAGACTTGGGATTAAATTTTATGAGGGGGGGCTTTCACCCCTGATATAAAAAAAACAGACAAGCAGGAGGTTATTTATCATGGAAAGATTAAAAGGGAAAACAGCGTTGGTTACCGGTGGGGCAAAGGGTATTGGACGGGCGATCTGCCGCCGGTTTGCCGCAGAAGGCGCCAATGTAATTATCACAGATATTGCCCATGATTTGGGGATGGAACTGGCAGAATCAATACAATCCAAAGGCGGAAACGCCGAGTTCAAATATATGGATACGTCGGACGAAGAGGAAATTGCCCGGGTGATTTCCAGTGCGGCCGATACCAGTGTACTGGTGAACAACGCCGGTATTTCAGGACCTGATAAGCCCACCCATGAAATTGAATCAAAAGAATGGGACCGGCTCATGGATATTAATGTCAAAGGGGTTTTTTTGTGCACGAAATATGTCATTCCCCATATGAAAAGACTCATAGGCGGCAGCATCATTAACCTGTCGTCAATATACGGCATTGTCGGCGCACTGGACCTGCCTGCCTACCATGCCTCAAAAGGTGCGGTCCGTCTGATGACCAAAACCGATGCCCTGGTGTATGCACGAGACGGGATACGGGTCAACTCCATTCACCCCGGTTTTATCTGGACTCCCCTGGTGGAAGACCTTGCCGGGAAATCTGATCAAGGCGTGGAAGGGTTCCGCAAAGCACTGGATGACCGCCATCCCATCGGCCATGTGGGTGAGCCGGAAGACATTGCCCATGGCGCGGTATATCTGGCATCGGATGAATCAAAATTTGTCACCGGCACTGAGCTGGTAATTGACGGCGGTTATACCGCCCAGTAAATTATGACTGAAATGAATACGGCAGCACTGCCGGCTGAGACAAGATCAGGAGGAGCCATGCATTTTAAAGAAAACGCTGAAGTTGTTACATCTGAACTGGAAAAAATCGGCGATCTGGACCGGGTGGTGGTGGATCCGGCAACAGAGGAGGTCACCCATCTTGTTGTCAAAAAAGGGTTTCTATTTACCAAAGATCGGGTAATTCTTGCCGGATATGTGGATATCACCACCCCTAACAAGATCGTTTTGAAAAAAGATGCCCCCGATCCAGGCGAGTACCCGGGGTTTGAAAGGACAGATTATGTTCCTATGGGATCTTATGAAGATTTTAAGGACCAGGCATCCCGGGATGCCCGTAAGCTGCTGTGGTATCATGCGTCGGTTAAACTGCCGGGTGAGCAGGGTCGGTTTTATCAGTCTGATTCAGACAAACCACTGTTTTATAAGGAAAAACGTCGCAATATTCCCGATGATGGCGTCCCCCTGGAAGAGGGCGCAGTTGTAAAGGATATCACGGGCAAAGATCTGGGAAAGATCCAGGATGTTTTTACCGAACCCGAGCCCTTTAAAGTGACCCATATCCTGATGTCTTCCGGAACGATTAACAAAACGTCAAAACTCATACCTGTTGACTGGATCAAGGAGATTTCAGAGGATTTTGTACAATTGTATCTGAGAAAAGAAACCTTTGAGAACCTGGCTGGTGCAGATACTGTCATAACAAAATAATCGAGTGGTGTTGATTCATCCTGATGGTTGTTCCTATTTCCAATGCCCATGGCTGCAGTGGAATCGGTTTTTCATGAAACGGGGATTCACCGGCAAGGTCTTTGCCAGATACATGGTTTTTTGTCCCAATTTGAGTGAAACACCGTATTGGAATCCAAGCCCGCAACAGAGTAGTGTGTAAGCGATTCAGTCTGGAGATTTTTTTATTCCTGTTCAAGAATAAAAAAACATGGCACTTATTTTTAAATAAAGTAAAAAGGAGATGAAAATGCCTGAAAAAAGAGAAGTTTACAAATGTGAAGCCTGTGGAAACATCGTGGAAGTTCTTGAGGGTGGTGGTGCAGACCTCGTCTGCTGTGGTGAGGAGATGTCCCTGCTCAAAGGAAAAACAGCGGACGAAGGAAAAGAAAAGCATGTTCCCGTGGTGGATAAGGTGAATGAAAAAGATATTCGGGTCAAGGTAGGTTCCAATCCCCACCCCATGGAGGAAAAACATTATATCCAATGGATTGAAGCCATTGACGGAGACACCTCCTGTCGCCATTACCTGAAACCCGGTCAGTCGCCGGAGACCGTATTCCAGAATATGGGGCCGGATGTGACCGTTCGCGAGTATTGCAACATCCACGGATTGTGGAAGGCGTGATCAGCGATCCTGCCGCTTGCAGGTGATAGTAATCCGGTTCAGTTTCCTTCTGAACCGGATCATTTCACCATGGTTTATTGTGGACCTGCCTGTAAATCCTACAGCATTAAGAGAAAATAACCGTTAAAAAACTTCAGAGGAAAGGAGTTTGCCATGACAATCGACATGACCATTAAAATCGGCGGTGCAGCCGGACAGGGAATACAGACTGTGGGAACTCTGCTCACCCAGGCCTGTTGCAATGCCGGATACCATGTTATGGGGGTGAATGATTTTGAATCCCGGATTCGGGGGGGCCACAGTTTTTTTCAACTTCGTATTTCTGATGTGCCGGTGAATGCCCCGAGCCACCAGGTGGACCTGTTGATTGCCCTGAATGAAGAGTCCTGGCATCGTCATCAGAACCAACTGAAAGACACTGCCATGGCACTGATCGACAGCGGCGAGCCTATTGAATCCGACGACCGGGCCGTCAATGTCCGGTTTGCAAAAATTGCTGGACAAACGGGCAGTAAGCTGTATGCCAATACGGTTGCGGCCGCGGCCGGTCTTTCTGTGCTGGGAGCGTCCTTTGACCTGATTGAATCGATTCTTACCCTTCAGTTCAAAGATAAAAAACAAGGGGTTCTGGAAAAAAATATGAGCGCAGCCCGCCAGGGGGTGGAGGCGGTTGAAAAAATGCATCTGGAAACCCGGCCTCTATCAAAAACTTCAGCCCCCAAAGGTCAGGTGATGGCCGGCGCCATGGCCTTTTCTCTGGGAGCCGTGGCATCGGACTGCAGGGTTGCAGCCTTCTATCCCATGTCTCCGGCCACCGGTATTATGGGGAATTTAACCGCCTGGACCGGTCAGATTCCCCTGGTGGTGGAACAGGCTGAAGATGAAATTGCCGCCGTGAATATGACCATTGGTGCGGCATTTGCCGGAGTCCGTGCCATGACAGCGACTTCGGGAGGGGGATTTTGCCTGATGACAGAGGGGCTCGGGCTAGCCGGGATGACAGAGACCCCCATCGTCATTATCAATGCCCAGCGTCCCGGGCCGGCCACCGGTCTGCCCACCCGAACCGCCCAGGGAGACCTTGAATTTGTTGTCCATGCCTCCCAGGATGATTTTCCCCGATTTGTCTTTGCACCCGGCACATTGGACCAGGCCTTTGAACTGACCAAAAAAGCATTTAAACTCTCGGAACAATTCCAGGTACCCGCCATTATTCTGGCTGATCAGTATCTGGTGGACTCCCTCTTCCTGCTGGAATCAAAATTTGAACCTGAAAATGAAATAAACCGCTTTATTGTAACGGATTCAGATCTGGATGAGCCTGGATCATATCACCGGTATCAGGTAACCCCCTCCGGAGTATCTCCCCGGGCACTTCCCTGCCAGGGGGAGGCCCTGGTCCTGGTGTCCAGTGATGAGCACCGGGAGGACGGTCATATTTCAGAGGAGATCGACCACCGCAATGCCATGGTGGACAAGCGCAGGGCCAAGCTGCCGGATATGTTAAAACAGATGGCTGAACCCACAGAAGAATTCCCGGATGCAGACACCCTGCTGGTGGGGTGGGGTTCAACGGCAGGGGCCTTGACGGAAGCGGTCCATACGCTCAGGCAGCAGGATATGAATGTGGGTTGTATGCTGTTTACGGATCTGTGGCCGTTTCCAGCCGAAACCGTTCTCAAACGGTTCAATCAAACCAAAAGAATCATTGCGGTGGAGCAGAACTCCACATCCCAGTTTGCCCGTCTGCTCAGGGTGGAAACCGGTATGGCTTGTGCTGACTCAATTTTAAAATATGACGGCCGGCCGTTCACCCCCAATGACATCGTTCAGGCAGTACAACAAATGGAGAACAGGTAAAATGACTGATACAAAAAAATATGATACAAATTTTAAAAATCAGTGGTGTCCCGGCTGTGGTAATTTCGGGATTCTGGCCGCCATGAAAGATGCCCTGGCCGCCAGGGAGATTCCCCCGGAAAATCTGCTCATCGTATCCGGTATCGGCCAGGCAGCCAAAACCCCTCATTTTATCCAATGCAACATGTTTCACAGTCTTCACGGCCGGGCACTTCCCCTGGCCCTGGGGGCCAAACTGGCCAACCGTGACCTGAATATTATTGTCAATTCAGGTGACGGTGACTGTTATGGTGAAGGGGGAAACCATTTCATCCATGCCATCCGGCGGAATACGGATCTGACACTCCTGGTACACAACAATCAGGTATACGGCTTGACCAAGGGCCAGGCATCACCCACCTCAAGTATGGGAATGACCACACCCCTTCAGCCCCGGGGAGTCATATCCACCCCCATCAACGGCCCGGCCCTGGCCCTGACCCTGGGAGCGGGATTTGTGGCCCGGGGATTTTCCGGCTGCCAGGAACATCTGAGCCGGTTGATTCAGGCGGCCCTCAGCCATAAAGGATTCAGCATGATTGATATCCTCCAGCCCTGTGTATCTTTCAATAAAATCAACACCCATGACTGGTACAAAGAACGGGTAAAAGAGATGGACAACCCAAACCTTAACGATGTAAAAAAAGCCATGGAACTGGCAACGGCGGATTCAGACCGGATTCCCATCGGCATTTTCCTGGCCGGGGAATCCCATGATTTTATCTCACGGATTCCTGATTTTAAAACCAGGCCCCTGGTATCCATTCCCTATGATAAACAGTCGACAACTGCCGTGCTTGAATCTGTTCAGTCATTATAGTCCAGACAAATACGGCCCTAAAATGCATTTAAAACAAGATCAGGAGAAAAACTGTGAAACAATACGATGCTGTCATTATCGGATCAGGAACGGCCGGGCAGACTGCCGCATATGAGCTGGCAGGCAAGGGCCTTAAACTCGCTGTGATAGAAAAAAGTGACCAGGCCGGTGGCACATGTGCGCTCAGGGGGTGCCAGGCAAAAAAATATTTCTATGAAGGGGCTGAACTGGCGGCCAAATCACACCAGTTAAAAGGCAGGGGAGTGCTTGAAGAACCCCGGATTGACTGGTCTGATTTTTTGAAGGCCAAAAACCGCTTTACAGAGGCTGTGCCTGAAAAAACGATTTCCGGACTCAAGAAGGCCGGGATTGACCTCATTTATGGTGAAGCTCAATTTCAGGATGAGAAGACCATCACCGCAGGAGGAAAAACGATTACGGCAGATTATTTTGTCATTGCTGCCGGGGCGCGTCCCCGGCCGTTGAAAATTGAGGGTGCAGGGTATTTGATAACGAGCCGGGAGTTTCTTGAACTGGCTGGTCTGCCCATCCGGATTGTGTTTGTGGGAGGGGGGTTTGTTTCTTTTGAACTGGCACATTATGCCGCCTGCCTGGGCAGAGAACCGTCCAGGCAGACAACTATTTTACAGGCCGGTCCACGCCCCCTTGAGCCCTTTGATGCCGGCATAGTCTCTTTGTTGTCAAACGCCTCAGTGGATGCCGGGATTCAAATTCACAACAATATTCAGATTACGGCAATAGAAAAAACAGATCAGGAACTCAAGGTCTACACTGGAGACGACCGGACCTTCACCGCTGACCTGGTTGTCAATGGGGCCGGTCGGGTGGCCGATATTGACACCCTGGGCCTTGACCGGGCAAATGTAAAATTCTCCCCAAAGGGGATTGTCACCAACAAAAACATGCAGACAAGCAATCATCGGATTTTTGCAGTGGGAGACTGTGCCCAGACACTGAAGCTGGCCCGTGTGGCGGATTATGAGGCCTTGATTGCCGCCAATGCCATTATGGATGCCCCTGCTGACACCCCCATAAAACCCATAGACTATGATACCGTGCCTGCGGTGCTGTTTACCTGTCCCCAACTGGCCATGGTCGGTAAAACCGAAGAGCAGCTCAAAGATGAGGGGACATCGTATACCAAAAGCGCTGATCACAATCTGGGCTGGCCGACCTACAAACGGGTCGGCATGGACCATGCTGCCTATAAAATTCTGATAGACGATGACGGCATGTTCGTTGGTGCCCATATTATTTCCGATCATGCCACCGGCATGATCAACACCATCTGCATGGCCATGCGCAACCAGATACCCGTCAAAACGCTTTACCATCAATGCATATTATCACCGTATCCGTCCAGGGAAAGTGACTTGACTTACATGTTGAAGCCCCTGGTTGAAATGTGAACAATGTAAGTGAGGATGTTTAAAGACAGGGTTTATCGTTGTGATTTGTGAAATAGCGTTTTCCTGGCAGGAAGCATTTGACTTTGTCACTGACATGAACGCAAACGCAAGGTTCGGGCTGAACCACTGGCGCCTGCCGGACCGAGACGAATTGTTCAGCCTGATCAGTCATGCCCGGATCAATCCGGCCATTGTTGAGCCGGATCAGTTCTGTAATATTTTTAACGGATATTACTGGACCGCCACACCCTGCGATCAATACCCCCGCCAGGCCTGGACCATTCACCTGGGCGGCGGGCGGGTGGTCAAAGGCATGATTCACGGATCTTACATGGTATGGCCGGTACACGATTCCCCTGACAAACTCCAGGTGTCTGCCAAGATATCAGATCCGGCAGGCACCCGGTTTCAGGCATCACAAGACACCGTATCAGACAATGCCACCGGCCTTACCTGGCTGAGGCACGCCGATATTATGGGAAAAGCAGTAAGGTGGACGGATGCCCTGTCACATATCCTTCAGATGAATACTGAAAAATGGCTCGGGTTCCAGGACTGGCGGCTGCCAAATATCCGGGAACTGGAGAGTCTGACGGACATGAGTCTTCATTCCCCGGCAATTGCCGGCTGGGATTGGTTCAGGTCCATCCGGCCTTTTTACTGGTCTGGCACTACCAGTGTTTATGAGCCCAGTTACGCCTGGACCCTCTATTCCGAGGACGGCAATATCGGCGTGGGGTTCAAACCGGGTACTGCATTCCATTTATGGCCGGTCCGGACAACCCGGACGGCTGAAGCAAAAAAGGAGATTTTGCTTTGATTGCAATTATTTCATTGTTGATCGTTGTGTTTCTATCTATTCTGATAACACGAATCGCCACCATCGCATTGACACATACCGGCCTCACCCGGGAATCGGCAAAGTTTCAGGCAAGAAGTGCATTTTCAGGTGCTGGATTCACAACCGAAGAATCGGAAATGGTGGTCAGCCATCCTGTCAGGAGAAAAATTGTTATGGTGCTGATTCTTATTGGAAATGCCGGTATTGTAGCAGCAATTTCATCCCTGATTCTGACCTTTTTCAGGCAGGGGGATGAATCAACCATAGCTGTCAGGATTGTCTTTTTGGTTGCAGGAATCATTGTCTTATGGATACTGGCGAGCAGCAGATGGGTGGATCAGAAGCTTTCAAATCTTGTGGAACGATTGCTCAAACAATATACAAAACTGGATGTAAAAGATTATGCCAGTCTGCTTCATTTGACCGGTGATTATCGGCTTGCAGAACTTCAAATCAGAAAATATGACTGGATAGACGGTAAAAAACTGTCTAACTCCAGGCTTCGGGACGAAGGCATCAACCTTTTAGGGATTAAAAAACCGGATGGATCTTTTGTTGGAAACCCCACTGCCCGGACAAGGCTTCAGCACAAGGATTGCCTGGTTCTTTACGGCCGGATTGAGGCGATTGAACAACTTGACCTGCGTAAAAAAGGCATCAAGGGGGATGTTGAGCATCAGCGAGCCGTGCAGGAACAAAAACAGGTTCTTTCAAAAGAGAAAGAAGGTGATCAGTCAAGATGAGTACCAGATACCCTCAGCATAACCTTATCATATATGAATATTATCAAAATACCATTAAGGTGACACGGTCTTTGTTATTGCTGGAGATTACCAGGCCCGGGGGAACAACCCCGATGTCTGCGGCCATAGCAGGCGCTGCAGAAGACCTTGGAGGGATTGAAAATGAATAAAACAGGGATGGTATTTTTTTTTACAAAAGGAGATTAAAAAAATGAATTCGAAAATGCAAGCAGGTGTGCTGGCGGCCTTTACGGCGGATGCACTGGCCCTGGGAGTTCACTGGGTTTATGATATATCCCAAATTAAAGATCGGTATGGACGGCTGAAGGATATGACCGCTCCGGAAATTGTACCTTTTCACAAAGGAAAAAAGAAAGGAGACTTTACCCACTATGGAGATCAGATGTTCCTGCTGCTTGAGTCGCTTTCCAATTGCAACGGATTTGATCTGGATGATTTTGCCGCTCAGTGGCAGACAATGTTTGAAAGTTACAAAGGGTATCTGGACAATGCCACCAAAAAAACCCTGGCCAATTTCAAAGAGGGCAGATCGCCGGATGCCTCGGGTTCCGATTCCACGGACCTGGGCGGTGCCGCCCGGATGGTGCCGCTGGCACTTTTTTATGGGGATGATCCTGACGTATTTATCACATATGCGGATCAGCAGACTTGCATGACACACACCCATCCCCAGGTCCGGGAAACTGCCCGGTTTTTTGCTGCTGTTGCCGTGGAAGCAGTGAAAAGCCGGGACCCGAAGGCCTCACTAAAAGTTGCCCAGGAAAAGCTGGCCGAAGATTCGGCAATTTCTGAGATGATAAGACAGGGGCTTGAAAGCGTGGATACCAAAACACAAGCGGCTGTTTTAAGTTTCGGCCAGATGTGTGAAACATCGGCAGCCTTGCCCGGGACCATCCATCTGATCGCAAAATATCCCAATGATCTGGAAACGGCATTGGTTGAAAATATCATGGCGGGTGGAGATTCCTCTGCCAGAGGAATCCTCTGTGCGTTTATTCTGGGCATCTGTAATGGAATGGATGCCATTCCAGTGAAGTGGCTGGATGACATGCGTGAAACCAACAGAATCCGCACCATGGCAGGAATCGGGTAAAAACAATAACAAGATCAGGCTTGCGCTTAACAAAAGTCCAATAACACAAACGCAAGCCTGACCCTTTAAATCATACTATTATCGAAAACCCTTATTCAGAATTGTTTTGCTTCATCTAAGACGTTTCGGACGATTTTTGCCAGATCAGCCTGAGTGATCGGCTTATCGATAAACGCTTTGATGCCTATCTGATCAGCCGACTCAGGGGAAATGTTTTTGTTGTAACCCGTACACAGAATGATGGGCAGGTCCGCTCGAATTTTCAACAGTTCAACCGCTAAAGTGTCTCCGGACATATGCGGCATGGTCATATCCGTTATAACCAAATCAAATTCCGCCGGAGTGGTGCGAAATAATTTCAATGCATCCAGACTATTTATTTGAGCAACGACTGAATACCCCATCCTTTCAAGAATTCGTTTTTCCAACCCCAGTATTGAGATTTCATCATCGATTAATAAAATACGTTCTGTGCCGGTCCGAAATTCTTTGATTTTACCGGTTGAATGAGGGCTTTGCATCTCCACTATGGGAAAATATATTTTAAACGTACTTCCTTTGTCCATTTTGCTTATAGCAATTATAGATCCTTTGTAACTCTTAACAATCCCGTGAACCAATGCAAGCCCCATCCCTGTTCCCTCATCAAGCGGTTTGGTGGTAAAATAGGGTTCAAAGATAGACTCTATAATCTCAGGTGGGATGCCTTCGCCGGTATCTGAAACAACGACTTCTATATATTTTCCGGTTTCCAATTCATTCAGATTAAGCTCGGAAGGGTTTTCTATAAAAATATCTTTTAAACTGAGTGTTAAAATACCCCCGTTCTTTTCCATGGCATAAGCGGCATTGGTGCAAAGATTCAAGATAACCTGGTGAAGTTGAGTGGGGTTGCCCCTGATAAAGGATTTGCTTTCTATTTTAGTATCTATCCTGATTGTTGAAGGGATTGATGCGTTTAACAATGACACAACTTCTCGCATAATGGGATTAATTTGAACAGCCAGTATCTCTTCATCGGATTGTCTTGAAAAAGTAAGAATTTGTTTGACAAGATCTTTTGCACGATTTCCAGCCATATAAATTTCCTTAAGGTCATCTTGAATGGCGGAATCCTCTTCGAGATCCATCTGTGCCAATTGGCAAAAACCGATTATGGCTGAAAGAATATTATTGAAATCGTGGGCAATACCACCTGCCAGGTTGCCGATGGCCTCCATTTTTTGAGATTGTTTTAATTGTTTGGCTATTTTAATTTTTTCATTTTCACTTCTTTTCTGTTCAGTGATGTCTTGAATGACACCGGTAACTTTTTCAGGTACACCATTCTCATCCAATAAAAGTTCTGCAATGGATCTGATTACTTTTGGGAGAGGATCCCCATTGAGGGGGTGAAGTTCGTATTCAAGTTCATATGGTTTGTTCTTTTCTATTAAATCGATCAGCGCAGTGTGGACCCGTTCCCGGTCCGGGATACGGTCCTCAATTTCCTCAATTGTAAACCTATTGTACCCCGGTTCAAGCCCGAAAATCAATTTGGCCTGTTCAGAACCCCAGAATTTTTGTGTGGCAATATCGTATTCCCAATTGCCGACTTTGCCGATACGCTGGGCACTCTTTAACCTTTTTTCACTTTCTTTCAGTCCATCTTCTACGCTTTTCCGTTCGGTGATATCTCTTGCAATACCGATTACACCAATGAGTTTGCCTTCAGTATCAGGCATCGGCGCCTTAATGGTTTCAAAACGGCCGCAGTATCCGTCTGCAGCAAAAGTGATCGTTTCTTCGTTTATTTTGGGTTCTCCGGCCATTAAAGCATTTTTATCATGCTTCCGGAAAGAATCCGCCAGATCTTTATCCACAAAATCATAATCTGTTTTACCGATGATTTCAGATTCTTTTGCACCGAAAAAACGTTCAAATGTCGGGTTGCAGCTTAGATAGACCCCATCCAGATCTTTTAACCATATCAAATCAGGAATCGCATGAATGAGCGTGCGGTGATGGATTTCAGAATCACTTAGCGCTTGTTCAGCCTGCTTGAGTCTGGCAATGGTTTCTGACTGGAATTGATTTGATCTGAGTATCATTCTATGCCGCCACAGCAATGCCGCAAACAGAGTGAACATAAAAACAATACCCGTTAGAATTAAAAGCCGGCTCATATTCCAGAAAGGGTTTGGCTTGCCGTACCATTTTTCGTAAATATTTTTATATTCATCCGAGTTCATCAATTGCAGCAGAGCGGCATCAATTTTTGTAAATAAAGCGGGGTTCCCCTTTGATATGGCAATGGCGCGCTTAACCTCTTTGATGGGTCCCAGGCATTTTTTAATTTTATCCTCAAGTCCGGATCGTGACGCAATATTCAATAAAGGGCCTGAAGGATAGATGATCGCATCGACATCACCCGATAATAATCCCATGATCATTTCTTCCACGGAAATATAAACATGGATATCAGACCCTCCTTTCGCACCGATTAAATCAGCACCAATATTTGTTTCGACACCCCCGATCCGTTTGCCGGAAAGGTCGCTCAATGAATCAATGCAGGGAGACGCTTTCCTGAGAAACACACTGATATCAATCGTTTCATAGGACTGAGTATAGTCATACAGCCGCAACCGATCATCTGATATACCCATATTGGGAAAAATAAGGGTGTCATATCGTTTTGATAGTTTAATGGCCTCAGACCAGTTTTGAGCAATTAAATAACGAATTTTGATACCGGCAATTTCAGCCACCTTGTTCATGACATCGATTGCAAATCCCTCTATTTCGCCGGTTTCTTCATTTGTTTGATATTGTTTTGGCCAATCGTCTAAAACGATGCAGGGGAATTCCTGTAAATTTTTCTCGGCAGAATAGGCGGTTATTAAAGGAGAAAGAAAAATGACCCCTGCCAATATTGAATAAAAAAACTTGAGCATGGTCATTTCTCTCCTATTGTAGGATGAAGACAAAATCTTACCGTCCTCTTTCCAAAAATTAAAATTATTTCAAAATAGCGGCAAGGTCTTCTTCCGGTGTTGAGATGGGTTTGATGTCAAACAGCTTTACCAGCGTATCAAGGATATTGGGTGTTATAAATGCAGGAAGTGAAGGACCCAGGCGAATATCTTTGATTCCCAGATGAAGCAGTGCCAGCAGGACACAGACAGCCTTTTGTTCGTACCAGGAAATAATCAATGACAAAGGCAGTTGATTCAGATCCATATCAAACGTTTTTGCAAGGGCCGATGCAATTTGAATTGATGAATAGGCATCATTGCACTGCCCGGCATCTAAATATCGTGGAATACCTTTAATATCACCCATCTCTTTATCGAAAAACCGATACTTTCCACACGCACATGTCAGCACCACACAGTCTTTGGGTACCTGCTCAACAAACTCCGTATAATAATTGCGACCCGGCTTGGCACCGTCACAACCTGCCACCAGAAAGAAATGCCGGATATCTCCTGATTTAACAGCGTCAATGACTTTGTCGGCAACATTTAAAACACTGTTTCTGGCAAATCCGACGGTTGTCTCTCCTGTTATTTTATTTTCGGTAAATCCAGGTAAGGCCAGTGCGCGATCAATAACCGGCTTGAAATTATAATCAGAAATATGCGGAATACCGGGCCAGCCCACCATTCCTGATGTGAACAGATTGTCCTGATATGACTTTTGCGGTCTTTGGATACAATTGGTCGTCATCAGGATGGCACCGGGAAATTTTGGAAAATCCTTGATTTGTAACTGCCATGCGGTTCCAAATTGGCCATAAAAGTGTTCATATTTTTTAAGTTCAGGGTATCCATGGGTAGACAGCATCTCGCCGTGGGTATAAATGTTGATCCCTTTTCCCTGAGTCTGTTTCAACAATTCTTCAAGATCTTTTAAATCATGCCCGGAAACAAGGATGGCTTTGCCCTGCTTGTATCCCAAAGGAACCTGTGTCGGGACGGGATGCCCATAGGTCTCCGTATTCCCGGCATCAAGCAGTTCCATGGATTTTAAAGCCGCTTGTCCACACCTCAAGGTTAAATCAAGCCAGTCTTCCATGGATAGATCCGACCGCTGTATGGCTGCCAGCCCTTCATGAACATAGGCAAACACGCTGTCATCTGTTTTCCCCAAAATATGCGCATGGTCGGCATAGGCACTCACCCCTTTAATGCCGTATAGAACGGTATGCTTGAGTGAAAGAATATCCGGGGTGTCTGCAGGGTAGGATTTTATTCCCACCGCTTCCCCCTGTTTTACCCTTTCTTCCAGCGTACCTGCCGGAGTGAATCCGGCAGCACCGTCAGGATAATCAACAGTCCCCCCCTTGTTTTTTATCTGTGTTTTTAACTCATCCCGCAGGAAAACTGCTTCATCTATCAATTTGAAAAACCGGTCCGGATCAAAGTCAACATTGGTTAAGGTTGAAAATGCCGCCTGAACCGTGAAAACGCCTGTTTTTTCATCAATGATATCTTGCTTTCTGGCATCCAGCGCAACCTGGGAAAGCCCCATTAATGTATACATCAATAAATCCTGCAACGCGGCCACATCGGGTTGTTTACCGCACACACCCTGAATTGTGCAGCCTGTTCCTTTAAACGTCTGTTCACATTGATAACAAAACATTTTTTCCCTCCAAATTAAGTGTAATGAATCGGTATAAATGGCGAAATTACGCCAAAATTACCATTGATCCTTCCCCAGAAAACATCTTTCTGGTGCAGAAAAAACTGTATCCAGCCCTGAGCCCTGGAATTAAAGTTTAGACAAGTAGAACTGGGAATGACATACATGAAACCCCGCAAAATCGACCGGCCCATACCCCATACTGTGATGGGGTATAAATACCCCCTTACACCCTTAACAAATGGCCGGAAGACATATACGGTGTTTTTCATTGACAGCTTTAATGTGTTCATTTTAATGTAAACTCAAATTTTCAGTGTTCATTTGAACGGAATAGCATAACACGTTAAGAGACAGTGTGGATCTTGTTCCAGATCACAATTAGAAGGATATTTTTAAATGAAAATACTAGTGGCTGCAGGTGCTGCATTTTTTGTCCTGGGAGCGCTTTATATCAGTAATCTGTATCATTTTCTCCTTTTTCACAGTTTAGCCGAACTGTTTTCCATTTTCATTGCCTTTGGCATATTCATGGTGGCCTGGAACACCCGGCGGTTTCATGACACCCCCTACTTGCTTTTTATCGGGATTGCCTATCTGTTCGTGGGGGGACTGGATCTTGCCCACACCCTTGCCTATGAAGGGATGGGTATTTTGGATGGACATAGCAGCAACACCCCGACCCAGTTGTGGATTGCCGCCCGCTATATGGAAAGTTTAAGTTTATTGTCAATCCCGCTCGTATTGCATCGGCGTATCAACTCGCTGTTTCTTATTCTCGGATATACCCTGGTCACAGGGTGCGTGTTGCTGTCCGTTTTTTACTGGCAGAATTTTCCGGATTGTTTTCTTGAAAATGCCGGTGGATTGACCCGATTTAAAATCAACAGTGAATATATCATCTGCCTGCTGCTGTTGATCGCAGCCGGCTTGATCACCCTTCAGCGGCATGAATTCAGTTCAACCGTATTCAGATGGATTCTGGCTTCCATCCTGATAGCTGTGTTTGCGGAGCTGTCATTCACAGCCTATGCCAATGTGTACGGTGGTGCAAATCTCCTGGGACATTTTTTAAAAATCATTTCTTTTTACTGCCTTTACAAAGCCATCATTGAGACAGGTCTTAGAAATCCCTATGAATTGCTTTTCAGGGATTTAAAGCTGAGCAAGGAGCGGTATCAATCCCTGTTTGATCATATGATCAACGGGTTTGCCGACCACGAAATGGTTTTTGATCAAAACGGAAATCCCGTGGATTACCGTTATCTTGAGGTCAATCATGCCTTTGAGCTGCTCACGGGTTTCACCAATGTGGTGGGGAAACGAGCAACCCAGGTGATACCCGGCATTGAAAATGATCCGGCCAACTGGATACAGGTCTATGGGAAAGTTGCCGTTACAGGGAAACCCGTGCGGTATGAGAACTATTCACAACAATTAAACAAGTGGTATTATGTCATTGTCTATTCTATTGTAAAAAATCGGTTTGTTACCATTTTCGAAGATATCTCCGAACGTAAGGCCATTCAAGAAGAAATCATTCAGCAAAAAGAAAAGCTGCACGCAAGCCAACAGGCCTTGAAGGATGCCAATATTGAGCTTGAAAACAAAGTCAGGGAACGCACCGCTAACCTGGCCGGGATGGTGGATTCCCTTGAGACGGAGGTCGCGCTGCGCAGACAGGCTGAAGACGACTTAACCCTGGCCAACACACAATTGACGGCACGGGCAAACCAGCTCCGGGAACTTATGGGCAAACTGACCCGGGCTGAACAAAAGGAACGCAAACGTCTGGCCAAAGTCCTTCATGACGGTCTCCAGCAGCATATGGTATTGGCAAAGTTTCAATTGGGGGGTATCAGCAGGCAGTTGAAAGACACTGATCTTAAACAGGCCGTTCTCAAGATTGAATCCGTCATGGGCGAGGCCATACAGATGTCACGATCGTTAAGTGCGGATTTAATTCCGCCGGTTCTTCGCAAAGACGGGCTTGCAGCCGGATTAAAATGGATAGAACGCCGGATGAAGGAACACTATAACTTTACGGTGGATCTTTGCATTGATACCAATGTGGAATTGCCCGAAGATGCAAGCATACTGGTGTTTGAGTCTTTGCGCGAACTTTTGTTCAACGCGGTCAAACATGCAGGTGTCGCAGGGTCAAAGGTGCATCTGAAAAATCTGAACGGAACCCACATGCAGATAATCGTCAGTGATGAGGGGGGTGGATTCAACCCCCCTGATGTCACTTTTTCAGGGGGTACCGGTACAGGCTTTGGCTTGTTCAGCATTCAAGAAAGAATCGGTCTGATCGGCGGTGTTTTTGAGATTGACAGCACCCCGGGCAAAGGCAGCCGATTTGTATTAACCATACCCGATTCCCAATTTAAAACGGCCAGACCAGGGGAATCATCACCAGGATAAAGGCACAGCCAAGAACCCCCAGGACAAAAATTACGTGAAACGTCATTTTAAAATACCTCTCATAAGAAAATGTGTAAAGGATATGAGGTTGCGGACCGTCTGCTGGGTTTGAGCCACCTGAAAGACATTTGGCCCATCATCTTTAGTTGACCTATCTGTTTTTGAAATATATTGATTCGAATTTAATCGATTTTTTCAGCATCAATATCGACGATATTCGGCTGGGTCAGATCTTCCAGGGCGATTTTTAACAGTTTTTCATCTTCATGGTTTAAAGAAGTCTGCAGAATTTTTCCACTATACGGCTCCAATTGTTCCAGGACTTTATCTGCGGTCACTTTTCTCACCAGAATAAAGAGTGCCGAGCTTTCGGGTTTAAGGGTCTCAGACAGTTTTTTCATAAAATTGTCGTCAATTCCTACGTCTGCCAGAGAACCGCTGATGGCGCCTGCAGCAGCACCCGCAGCCGCACCGAGAAAAGGGCTGTAAAAAATCAAGCCGATCAGCATTCCCCAGAATGTTCCGGAAAGTGCACCCGCAGCCGTCAGGTGATGTGTCTGGTTCAGTTTGATTTTTCCATCTTTATTTTTAACCGCCACAACTGCATCTTCCAGATCAACAAGGTATTTGCCCTGCAATTTAATCAGTTTTATTCTTAAATCCTCGGCCGTGGCTTTGTCTTTAAATCCGATAACAACAAGATCGCTCATGAAAAATCCTCCTTCCTTGATTTGGTTCATCTCTGAAGGACAGCTTATCTGAGTTTTTTGGGAAGATGAATACATGGTTCCCCTTATTCTCATTGCAGCAGGGATGTATTGAAACCTGTTTTTCATCGCGTGAATCAATGAATTTTATAAAGGATATACACAAAAGTTCCCATTTTATTTTAATTGAGAATTTTCTATACTTTTATTCATTGCAGATGCAGACCACAGCATCTGTTGAACCTTAAATCAGTATCCGGCAAAGGGGAGCCCAATATGCTCTATGAAGAAACGATACCCCATGGATAAACGCTTACCAAGCAGCAAAATGATTCGGTTCGTGATGTTTTTACTGATACCTGCCGTTGCGGCCGGGCTTTTTGTTTACCACAAGGAACTGGCCCTGCTGTGGGAATCGATCAAGAGCGGGGAAACGCCTCCGATATATCTCATTGCCGGGTTTATTATTCTCCCGGTATTCGGTTTTCCCATTCTTCCGCTACTGATCCTCATGGGGGTTCGGTTTGGTGCAATCATCGGATCTACCCTTGTTTTGGCAATGATACCGTTGCACCTGGCTGTCTCTTTCCGGCTCACAAACGATGTGCTCCGGAAACCCATTGAAAAGATGGTAAAAAAAAGGGCCCTGGAAATTCCCGGCATACCCGGTGATTACCGATTTAAATACAGCATGTGGTTCATGATAATGCCAGGCTTGTCCTACAGCCTGAAGAATTATATTTTACCGCTTTCAGGCCTGCCCTTTGTTCCGTTTATGGTTTGCGGATGGGTGACCCAGGGCCTTTTAAGCATTCCGTTCATCGTGCTTGGGGATGCGGCATCTCAATGGAGTGTGACTATATTTGCATCCATCGTCGGGCTTTATGCGATCTTTCTAATTTTCGGCCGGCAATTGACCTCTCTATATCGCCGTTTTCGTGGGTCTTAAATTTCAAACCGGTGGCCGAATCCCACTGCAGAGGTCGAAAAGTTCCAGACTATTAATTTTTTCTTGTCTTAAATTTATTTGATCTGATATGGGTACCGTATGCAGTGCTTGGATCAGTTTGGAGATAATATTTCAGATATTTCAATTTTTGAAGGGTTCTTCCAGGACAATGGAGTACAAGGCTGATTGAACAAGACATATTCACACCCGGAACAAATTGCTGGTGCATTAAGAACGCGCAACGCGCATCATTTCTGATAGACGGTGACGCTTACTATGGTGCACTGCATGAGGCCATGACCCAGGCGTGTCACTCCATCATAATAGTGGGTTGGGATCTCCACAGCGGTATGCGCCTCATTCGCAATGATGGCCATAGTGACTATCCTGAGACCCTTGGTAAATTTCTTGATTTTCTTGCCCGCAAAAAAAAAGGACTCAAGATCTATTTGCTGTGCTGGGATTTCGCCATGATTTATGCCCTGGAGCGTGAATTCTTTCCGCGATACAAACTGAAATGGCGCACCCATGAAAACATTCATTTCTGCCTTGACGGCGAGCACCCGGTGGGTGCGTCTCAACACCAGAAGGTGGTTGTCATTGATGATGCGTTAGCCTTTTCCGGTGGATTCGACTTGAGCAAATGGCGATGGGACACCTCAAGCCATAAGCTTGAGGACAAGCGCCGTGTGGATCCGGCCGGCAAAAATTATCCTCCCTTTCATGACATTCAAATGATGGTTGACGCAGAGGCCGCGGCTGCCCTGGGTGAAATGGTCCGTAACCGCTGGCAGCGAGCCTGCGGCGAGACCCTGCCGGGAAAAGATACTCAAGACAGCTCAACGCCCTGGCCGGATTCAATATCTCCTGATTTTACCGATATTTCGGTGGCGATCAGCCGGACTCTGCCGCAACATAAGGACCATGAGGCGGTCCGGGAGGTTGAACAACTCTATCTCGACTCGATCATAGCGGCAAAGGAATTGATCTATTGTGAAAATCAATACCTCAGTTCCTATCGTATCGGAGAGGCCATCGGGAACAGTCTCGAAAAAAAAACAGGTCCTGAGATTGTCATGGTTCTGCCGTATAAAACCGGTGGATGGCTCGAACAGCACACCATGGATGTTCTGCGGGGCAGAATAATGGTCAAATTGCGTCAGGCGGACAGGCACAACCGTCTTTCTATCTACTATCCGCAGCTTTCAGTGAATCCAGAAGTTCATCTGATGGTACACGCCAAGGTGATGATAATTGATGATCGTTTTGTCCGGGTCGGATCATCCAATCTCAGCAACCGTTCCCTGGGTCTCGATTCAGAGTGCGACCTTGCCGTATCGGCCGCGGGCGAACAAGATTCTGCCGCCATCGCTTCATTTCGCAACCGCCTGCTCGCAGAGCACCTTGGTCGTTCAAAAGAAGAAGTGGAAAACGCGCTACACGATCAGAAAGGATTTATTGAAGCCATTGAATCCCTGCGCCGTGAAAGCGGTGATCGTACCCTTATGCCGCTTGACTGCAGTATCGACAAAGAGCTTGACCAGCTTGTGCCTGAATCCAGGCTTCTTGACCCGGAAAAACCCATTGAACCGGAAGAATTTTTTGATTATCTTGTTAAGCCTGAGCATCAACGACCGGCATACCGCCACAGTATCAAAATTATTGCCATGATATTAACAATTTTGCTCTTTGCTGCCCTGTGGCGCTGGACCCCCCTTAACAATTACCTCACCATTGCATCGGTAATCGAATTTGCCGGGAAGCTGAAGGCAAACCCATTCAGCCCTGTTCTTGTACCACTGGTTTATGTTGCACTGGGGATACTGTCATTTCCTGTAACCCTGATCATCATGGCAACCATTGTTGTGTACGGTCCCTTATGGGGTGGCGGGTATGCGCTTGCAGGCACTGTGATGAGTGCGGCAACACTATTTTTCATCGGCCGTTTTCTCGGTAAAAACATCGTCAGAAAATTGTCCGGCAGTCTGATCAACAGCATCAATCAATACCTGTCTCAGGCCGGTCTGACCGCAGTAATCGTTTTTCGAATTATCCCCATCGCCCCCTTTTCCCTGATCAATCTTATTGCCGGCATCTCAGCAATCCGACTGCGTGACTTTCTGTTGGGGACTCTTATCGGTATACTGCCGGGCATCATCGCAATTGCCCTTGTCGCAGACCGTCTTTCCCAATCATTACGACAACCGGATATCATGAATTTTTCAATTCTTACGGCGGTTATTGTTTCCCTTGGCATCGGGCTCTTTGGGCTGCGTAAATGGATCAAGCGCAGACATACCAAGACTCAGCAGCAGCATGGATGATGGGTATTTCCTAAGTTCACCACCCGGCAAAAGTGCTTGCTTCACTGGAAGGGCTTTGCTATAGGCTATTGGTAATTCAGTTGTTTAACCCCTTGTGGAGAGTATTCAAAAAAAATGAATCGTTCTAAAAAAAGTGATTCCGATATCACCATGCCCGAAGCCGGCTTAAATGAGGCTGATGATAAACCAAAGCAGACTGAACGGTCAGTGGAAAGGCTCCGGGAAGATAATGATTCGGTTTCGGTTATCATAAAGCGCAATGATGAAACTGTCCGACACCCTGACGATATACTGGAAAAAGCCATCCAGGAGGGACTCGAGCAAATAAACCGCCCGTTTATCTCTCTGCTTCTTTCCTCTGTCGCTGCAGGACTGATTCTTAGCCATACCGTCATGGCTGTCGGTGTTATCGCTTCCCTGGTGGGAACAATATCCCATGACATCTATATTCTAAGACTGTCAACAGCGCTTGTATATCCGTTGGGTTTTATTATCTGCATTATGAGCGGCACCCAGTTGTTTACAGAGCATACGGCGACAGCCGTCTATCCTGTTCTGGAAGGTAAAAAAGGATTGGGAGGGCTTTTTCGGCTATGGGCAATCGTACTTTTCGGTAATTTGATAGGGGCTGTTATCAGCGCAGTTCTTCTCACATCTGCAGATGCCATGATTCAAGCGGAGAAAGGGTACATCATCATTGCCGATCATCTGGTTGCCCACAGCGGGCTGCAAGTGATCTTAAGCGCAACATCTGCCGGGTGGCTGATGGCATTGGGGGGATGGCTGGTCGTTGCAGCCCCCCCTGCAATCAGCCAGATTGTATCAATATTCATAGTTACTTTTCTCATTGGCCTGGGCGGCCTGTACCATTCAATAGCAGGGGCCATAGAAATTTTCACGGGCTACCTGATCAGTGACAAATATACCTTATATCAGGTTGTCCGTTTTATCGCATTGGCTGTTCTCGGCAATCTCATCGGCGGAAGCCTTTTTGTCGCTATCCTCAATTACGGCCATATCAGAAAAACCCAGGAAATCTAAAAATGAACGGCTGGAGCAGATTGCCTTATTAATATTTAAGGTGCCAGGCTATCACCTGTGTCTTATTCTGTTTGTTTGAGGAATAGTGCCATCTCCTCACGGGTGTTGCACACAGAAAAATTCTTGAGATACCCCTGAAGTCAAGGAATTATCACACAGGCGGAACGCCGAAGTGCATAATTTTTTCCGAGCAAATACAGTATTTTTCTCATTTTCATCCTATAGTTATTTTTCTAATCTTAATTTAACGATTGTACTTAAAATCAGACGATCAATAAATCAAAAAGGAGGAAATCATGGGTATGAAAGAAGCGTATCAACAAAAACTAGAGGCCCGGTTGGACATAATGAAAGCTGACATCGATAAGATGAAGGCAAAAGCCGACAAGGCAAATGCGGATTCACAGATTGAGTATTCCAAGCAAATCCAAGAGTTGCGGGCAAAACGAGAATCAGCCCAGGAGAAGTTTAAAGAGCTCAAGGAAGCGGGTGAAGACGCATGGGAAGATCTTAAAGCAGGCGCTGACCTTGCGTGGAAATCACTCGGGGAGGCTGTGAAATCGGCAAATTCACGGTTTAGATAAGACCGGTGTCTGTTTTTCGCGTTGAACCGTGTTGATAAAAGGTGGGGTTCGGCATGCCGGTTTTCTCTACGCGTCGTTTTCAATTCATCGCATCGCAAGAACACAAAAATCCTGGATACTCTGGAGCTGACACTGGGAATTATCGGTTCCTCTTCCAAAGCCGAGGAAAGCCAGAGATTTGTTCACGACTTGCTTGATATTGATTCACCTTCGGGATGGGACAATCAACTGGGTGATGAACCCGGTGTCGGCCTGGCATGGCAGCGCAACTGGCGGGCAGCAGCAGGCGGAGGCGGCAGGCCGGAGCCATATGCAGGTGGTTTATTCGATGTGTGATTTTGCTGTCCGAAGGGCAAGCGCTTTATCCTTTGTGAACAAATGCCATTTCATGTAACCGTCTGAGTTCGGCCGACAGTGGCAAGTGATCGGATACCATGCGCGCAGTGTGATTTTTGGGAACAGATACATGGTCCGTATGAAAATGACTGGAAACAAAAATGTGATCACTGCGGCGAACCGGAAACCAGGAAAAAAATGTCGGTTTTGGCGAGGCCCTGTCCGGTCGTGAGGTCTGAACATCATTGAGATACCGTAAAACAGAACGATAAACCGCCGATCGAGGGCCGGCATTCAAGTCACCGCAGAAAATGAGCGGAACGCCTTCGGCCTGCCCGGCGGACACAGCGTTGGGCATCAGGGTATTCAAAATGATATCCTTGATCTGGGCTGCCCTGTCCGAGGATTTCAATCCCAAGTGGGTATTGATAAACCGGACAGGCCCTGCCGGTGTCTCGATCAGCGCTGACATGATTCCCCGCTGTTCCGGTGCCCGCCGGCCGATCCGGGTGCAGGCAAGATGACGGCATTCCATTTCAGCGATGGGATATCGGCTGAGAATGGCGATACCGTATTGCCCTGTGTTCCGGTCGACCAGCGGATAAAAATGATGGACCATGTCAAGGGCTCGGGCAAGATAAGCCGCCTGATCAATGAATCCGGTCCGGCGGCACCCGGCATCCACCTCCTGGAGCGCAACAATATCCGGGTTCAGTGCAGACAGAACCCCGGCAGTACGATCCGGATCACAACGGCGGTCCAGGTTCAGGCAACTGTGAATGTTGTGGGTGACAACGGTCAGATCTGCTTTACTTTTTTGTGAATAATTTAGGGATTTTTTCGGCTTTCGAAGTATCTTCAAATGATTTTCAAGCTGGGCTCTCAAATCCCCGGGACGCATTTGGGTTCCATCTGGCTCCTGGAATTTGGCGGGTAAAAGGGTAAACGCATGGGTTTCATTTATTCCAGGACCGCCGTGGGCACCGTTTTCACTGTTGAATGAGATGGGTTTTTTACCGGGCAGCCATCACCTTTCTGTTTTTATCCAAAAAGAAAACCTGGGGGATACCGGCCTCACCCACCAGTTTGAGGGCAGCCGCATGCATCTGTTTGCCGGTCAGGGGAGAGGGAAAATAAATATGCCCCAGAGGGCCCATGGTGGTCACCTGGATATCCCGGTTTTTTACCCGGGTGACGGCAGGGCGGCTGTTCCCTGGTGTCCCCTTTTTAAGACCAAACGATCGCATTTTCCGGTAGAGGGTATTTAAAATGGTTTCATCCTCCAATTGGCTGCTCTGTGCGATTTGCGGGAAATATTCAGCCAGATTTTTTTTGATCGCTTTTTTAACGGATATCTGGTTCACTGCCTCATAACTCTCTGCATGTTCCTGGCCGTGATCAGAATAAACGACAAGATCATAGTCAAGGCAGGTTGATTTCTCAGCCGTTTGGTAAATATCCTTTATGGCGCCATCAATCCCCTTCAGGCTCCAGTGTGCAAAGCCGGATTCAGGTCCCCTGCGGTGGGCCTGCTCGTCATACCCCAGAAAATTGGCACACACCAGCCCGATACCCTGGGAAACATCCATCTTCAGGTGGAAACGGACAAGTTCACGAAGAATGATGCACACAATTACCCGTGCGGGAATAAATGTCAGTTCACGGAGGATATCGTGACGCTGGATGACCCCCTTGACAAAATCCTGCAGTGCCAGCACAACTTCCACCAGTGTAAACATAAAGATTCTCATCAGTTTTCCGGCATGC
This sequence comes from uncultured Desulfobacula sp., assembly GCA_963674905.2. Lineage (GTDB taxonomy): Bacteria > Desulfobacterota > Desulfobacteria > Desulfobacterales > Desulfobacteraceae > Desulfobacula. The sequence goes on from CAXXXR010000002.1 coordinate 1,331,957, forward strand.
AGGATCAGCATCACCAGAAACTTGAGTGGGTTGAGGGACTGGATCAAGGTATCCAGATTCATGGTTTCGCTGCAGTAGCGGGCCTGTTTTGCGCCGCCTGAAAAAATTGTGGAATAGACATGCCCGCCCCTCAAAAGGGGGGTCCCCTTTTCGGTCAATTCTTTTGCAAGAGAATTTGCCGTTTCCGGATTAAAACCGACATGCCGGTGGTTTTCTTTCCGGTCAACAAATTCAAACGCCGGCACAATCGTCGGCACACCGTAAAACAATTCACCCTGAACCGCTGGTGTTGATGAGGGAACTCCTGAGTACATGGACCGGCATATATGGGTCTTATCTCGGTAAAGCAATTTGCTTAAAAACGGCATTTTTCTTTTTTCAATGGCCTGTTCAAGCTGTGGAAACGAAAGCCCGTCTATCTGAATCAATATCAGTCCGTGCCGCATCTTTCCAGGTTTGCATATCGGCAGGTTCAGCAGCCGGATGGCCCATTGGCTTCTGGATAGAAACCGGAACAGTTTCTTTTTAAGCGTCTCAATCACGGGTGTTACTCCGTTATGTTTATACGGGTGTCGATATTTTCATGACCGTCTTTTAACTTGTCGAACTTACCTGGGTTTAAATTACCGTTAGAGGTGTTCAGAAAAAATAGGCAGATTCCAGCAAATTACCGGAAAAAAAGGTGTAGATTAAAATGAATAGACAAGGGGAACCAGAAAAACGGTCAGGAATCCCACAATAAGGGTTAACGGTGTCCCCAGTTTTACAAAATCCATAAAATCATATTCTCCCGGCTTGGATGAAATCGGTTTGCATGAAACCCGATTTTCAAACTAATCAATTATGATCACCGGGGTTTTAGAAAGGGCCTGCATTACCCTCTGAACCGTACTGCCCATGAAAAAGTCCTTGATCCCGGATGAAGAGTGGCTTCCCATGATGACCATCCCGTATTCTTTTTTTGTCTCGTTTACGATATCTGATGAAATCGAGTCTTCCTGGACCTGGATTTTAACGACGATTGATTTGTCGAATCCTGCATTTCTAAGGGATGTTTTGGCATTTTCCAGCATATCGGAAACAATGGATTTTCGCTGTTCCTCCATCAGGCAGAACGAGCTGCGTTCCTTTTCAAAATAGGGGGTCAGGCTCGGACTGTTGAGGCCACAGGCCGCCGCTGTGTCAGGTACCACGTGAAAAAGTGTTATTTCATGATCTTTTTTAAGGTGATCTGCGGCAAATAAAACAGCTCGCCCGGCACTTTCCGATTCATCAAAAGCGATAAGGACACGATTATTCATTTTTTTCTCCTTTATTTTTTCTTATTGGATATGTCGATGCCGGCTCTGCCGTCATCACAGGGTTCCCTGGGTTTTTCGTTTGGTCTGGCATGTTCGGCAAATTCAGGTGCCTGGGTACAAATGTCCAGATCCGCCGTATTCTCCGGTAATGGTGTTTTATCCGGTTTGGATGTGTTGTCTTTTCTCATGGGTGACCTCCTTTTTGGGCGGGTTCAGACCCCGCTAGTTTAAAAATCCCTGGATGATTCTGTTGACGGCCTGATCATAATCAAGCCCCAGGCTCATCAGTTTTGTGAGCTGGTCATTTGCAATTTTACCGATGGATGCCTCATGGGTCAGCTCTGCATCCGGATGCAGGGCATTCAGGGCTGGAATGGTCCGGCTTTTGCCGTTGTCCATGATAATGGCATCACATTCAATATGGCCGTAGCATCTGGCTTCGGCTGTCATGTTGACCTCAAAATCCTGGGACGAGTTTCCCTTGACCACAGAACGGGAAACGATATTGGATTTGCTGTCGGTCCCGGAAAGTTTCACCTCATTTTGAGAAATTGCTCGCTGGGTGCCGTCGGTCATCACCCGCTCCGTGATCATCAGGGACGCCCCCGGTCCCACAACGGCTTCATTTTTTCGTTCCGCTTCATCCACCCCTTGAAGCTGGGTCAGTTCCATCTCTGCCCTGGCATTTTCTTCCAGAAAGACCCGGGTTGTTGGATTCAGGGTGCGTTTTCCGGATCCCTTGCCCATGGCCGTGTGTTTTTCCACATATACCACCCGGGCATTTTTTTTTTGATCAGAAATTCATGGATACCGGAATGGCCTTCAGACTTGCTGCTGCCGCAATGGATACCGCAGCCGGCGATAATGGTGACATCTGCATTTTCTCCGATAATAAAGGTGTTATAAACCGTATCATGGAGCCCGGCCTGGGAAAGGATCACTGGAATGTGAACCGACTCGTTCTTTGTGCCCGGCGCAATGTCGACAACAATACCACTCTTTTCTTCATGGGCACGAATGTCGATGTTGGCAGAGACTTCCCGCCCGAGCAGCTTTCCGTTTTTGCGGATGTTATAGGCGCCTTTGGGAATTTCTTCAAATCCGGCAACTTCTTTTAAAATCTGTTTATCGATAGCATTCAGCATTGGTTTCCCCCTGACATAGATCGTTTAAGGTACAGACTCTCTGGTCATCCAGTATCACCTTGGCACCATCAATATCACCGGTATAGGCAATTTTTCCCTCCTCGATCAGCAACAGGGTATCCGCAGCTTCAAGAAACGCCTTATTGTGACTGACCACGATGGTGGTGATATTGTTTTCCCTGTTCTCCCGTTGGATCAGATCCACCATGGGCTGGATGGTCCACAGATCAATGCCGGTATCCGGCTCATCATAGATGGCCAGTGTTGGATTCTGGGCGATGATGGTGGCCATTTCAATTTTTTTGATTTCTCCACCGGACAATTTGCTGTCCACGGGTTTATCCAGAAAATCCATGGAGCAGATACCCACCCGGGCAATGATCCGGGCCAGCTTGTTCTCGTCATCATCCCCCAGGGAAATGGCCAGCAGATCCCTGAAGGTGGTCCCCTTGAACCGTGCGGGGTGCTGAAAACCGTATGCAATGCCGGATCTGGCCCGTTCTGTGATTGAAAGGTCTGTGACGTCTGTTTCATCTAAAAAAATAGTGCCGTGGCTTGCCCGATAGATGCCCATGATCAACTTGGCCAGCGTGGATTTGCCCGATCCATTGGGCCCGGTAACGGCATAAAACCGGTTGGCTTCAAAGGTGAAGCTGATATCCTGAATAATCGGCTTGACCATTGCCCTGGGTCCATCACCCAATGATATGGGGACCTCATAGGACAGATTTTTTAATTCCAGCATAATGTTGTTCTCCTGTTGATTTTTATTTTTATTCTCCGATTGATTGTTCCGTTCATATAAAAAGTTTGATTCATTCCCGGGGATCAAGACCCGGCCCCTGATCAAATTCGATGATCCTGGCAAATCCTGTGTCAATTCCCGGTGCTGCCTGATGATAGAGTACACTGTCCGGGGTGACGCGGCCTCCCATGTCATAGGTAAACCTGGCCAGGGCACGGTGGCGCAACCAATACCCGAGCCGTGCCGCCCCCCTGCGGTCATAACCGGAATGAAAATGGACATAGGCCTCTTTGGGTTCAGGCCGGCTGTCCTGCCAGATTTCCGGGGCGTTTGAAAAAAACACGGGGGTGATTCTTTTGCCTGAGGGCAGAGGGGTCCCATTGTCGGGCAAAAGGGTCAATACCCCGTCGCCCTCAAATATACGGGTGTTTTCCGGCAGATCCAGAGTGTAAAAATTGTTTTCGTTAAAGCAGATAAAATCTATCCGTGTCAAATCCCGGGGGGTGACCGGCTTGAAATAATAGCCGACAAAAGGACCGAACTTAACCCTTCGGCCGTCTGTTTCAATCTCAAGCTCCTGGGTGTAGCCCCGGGGGACTTCCACACGGGATTCTGCCGGGTCTTTTTTTGAACACCCCATTAGCAGCAGGATGCAGCAGACCGTACAAGTGACCCGAATCATGGCCTTTACCCGGTTACCCATTTGAATATCGCCCCCAGACGTGATCAATGATCCAGATCATCACTCCAAGACAGACCACCAAAAGCAGGAGCGCGAGATATGAATTGCCAACCAGGCTGTTTATGGTCAGGGGTCCCAAGTTGGTTGAATCATAGAGTAATGGGATCAGCAGATCGTGCAGATGGGCAAAAACAGCGGCACCGACCAGACCGCCGATGAGTGCAAAAATTGCATCCATCCGTCCTTCTCCGGCCGCGGCCCAAGTGGTGCCCGGGCAGTATCCGCAAAGTCCCCAGCCAATACCGAACAAGCATCCGGCCAGACTGGTTGCCCCAAAACTCAAGGGCAATACCCGGGTGATGCCGATCCCGGTTAGGCCCAGACCTGTCAGACCAACGGCAGACAATATCACAGCCATGAGCATGAATTTGGGGATATCCGATTCCATCATCAAATGGGCCCGGGCCATCTTGTCGGCATTGGTTGCCCCAATCCGCTGTATCACAAATCCAAAGGCGATACCGGAAAAAAGTCCCAGCCAGATATCATTTATCATGAGTTCCTCCTTTCTTTTTCACCGTAGACAACCCAGGCCGTGGCCATTGCAAAAATAAAGATCAGGGCTCCGAAATAAAGACCGGACAGGGCAAGCTGGGTGGAGCCGGAAATAAAAAGTCCCAGGGTACATCCTCCGGCCAGCCTGGAGGCAAAAAGGATAATGAATCCACCCAGAAATGTGACGGCAAACCGTTTAATACGGCTTTTCCCAAACCGTTTTTCCCATATCTCAGGCACATCCCTGACAGGCCTGGGAAAGGTCCGACCGGCAATGAACCCTCCCATGGCCATGCCCAGGACAAAGGCAAAGAGCCAGGAGCCGGTGTCCGGTATTGCGGCATAGTGGGGATTTTCTGCCATATAATCCGGAAACACAGTCTGGAAAAGTCCTTTTAAGGTGCTGACAAAGCCTGATGACGATGCCGGGGGTCCAAAACTCGCAAAAATAAAGACAATAATGCCGGCCAGGGAAAATGCGGCGGCAAGCCAGTTCCAATAGGGCGTCGTTCTATTTTTATTTTTCATGATCAACCTCCACAGGATATATAACCGCTTTCCGGCTGGCTGCCGGTTGCGGATGATGAGTGCTCAACGGGTTTTGAATGGGATGTCGACCGACTGGACGGTTGAGACAAATATTCACCGGACAAAATATTTTCACGGGTTTCAACCGGGAAAAAATGTTCCGGATTCCCCCACTCTTTCCACGACGGTTCATAGGTGTAAACAGTTTCAAACCCCATCAACCTGAGAATATAATAGGAAAAAGCACTTCTGCGGCCTGAGTTGCAGTAGACAATAATACCTTTTGACGGGTCAAGCCCCTTGTACAATTCGCGCAGTTGCGGAAAAGTTTTAATTTTTTTGGACGTGTCATCTGTCCAGGCGGCCTCATAGTTGAGATTCACTGCAGTGGGAACATGGCCTAATTTCAATGGTTCCCCGTTGAGCCCCCTGGTTCCTTTTTCTCCCATATATTCGGCCCTGGATCTGACATCCACCATCTGGTAAAAAGGATCGCCCAGACGTTTGTACACAAAGTTACCGTCAATGAGCCTGTGGCGCTTAAGGTTTTCATAACCGGCCTGGTACAATAGCGGTTTGATTTCCCCGGGCGTGGTGACAAGGTCGTAACCCGCATCTTTCCAGCCGTTGATGCCCCGTTCCAGTATTTTTTTGTTTTTGTGGCCCAGCAGATCCAAAACCCAGAAAACATAGGAGGCCGTGGCCCCGCCATCCCGCTCCACCGAGTCATACAGGACAAGGGTGTCGTCCGGGGTGATACCGTGGTCGCCCAAAATATCCTGGGCCTTGGACAGGCCAACAAAGGTCGATGCCAGGTTGGCACCGGCATCGTTGGTTCGAAAGAATGACCAGGGCAGGCGGATGGCACCGGGAATCATGCCGCCGCTAAAATATTTATCTGTTCTGACATCCACCACAATCACCTCTTTCCTGTCCCTATGGGTGTGAAGCCATTGGGCAGAGGCAAGTAAATCTGAATTGGGGTATTTGCTCGCATTTTTTTGTGCCGCCTCCAAAGACCAGAACAGGCCGAGCATCAGCACCACGGCTATCAAGATGGTTCGATATGGTTTCATGTCTCATTTCCTTTACTATATGGGTTTTTAATCATATCCCGCTTGTGTTCTTGCATGTTTACTCATTTAAAACCGAAACTATCAAACAATAAATAAAGACTATTACCCATATGCCGAATAATATTCATGTATTCACTGTTCACAGGAAATAGTGTTATGATCCGGCACAATTTTATGCTATGAAAACAATAAACCTTTGAATCCTTATTCCAGACGGTCTTTTAAGCGACAGGAGTAATTAAAAATGGAAAAAAAACAGATCGTGATTGTCGATGACAATACCCTGCTCAGGGAGGGACTGTGCCTGATGATCAATGCGGATGAAGGTCTTGAGGTGGCGGCTGAAGCCTGTGACGGGATAACGGCAGTCGACACCATCCTTGGACTGGAAACGCCGCCGGATCTGGTCATGATGGATCTTTCCATGCCCAAGATGGGTGGTTTGTCCGCCATCAAGGAAATAAAACGCCGGCTGCCCGATACCAAAATTTTGACCCTGACCATCCATGATACGGATGATTTTGTTCTGGAGTGTTTTGAATCAGGGGTTTCCGGATATTGCCTGAAAGATGCCACCCAGGACGAATTGATCAAGGCCGTTCATGTGGTTCTGGCCGGTAAGACCTTTATCAGCCCCGGTGTTGCCGACAAAGTCATGGAGGGATATCTGGAGGGCCGGAAGCGACTGAAAAAGGAAACCGTCTGGGATACCCTGACCCAGCGGGAACGGGAAGTGCTCAAACTCGTGGCTGAGGGGTATTCCAGCAAGAACATTGCAGAGCTCTTGTATATCAGTCCGAAAACAGTAGAACGGCACCGGTCAAATATCATGAATAAACTGGATCTCCACAACATATCTGAACTGACATTGTTTGCCATCGACAAGGGGCTTGTGGGTCTTAAGGGGAGCTAAAGCCCAGGCATAAAACGGATTGCCGCCCGTCAAAACCATGCCGCCGCCGGTGGTGGCCGGCATCTGCCGGAGGGGCCGTTATGGGTCATCAAATAAAAAATCCTTGCAGGGTTCGAGATCCTGATACGGGTATCCAGCCTGTATCCTCATATTTTCGTAATAATTCATTTTGATAAATAAATTCGTCAAACCATAAAATATTCCCGAATACATGAAAATCCACACCGGTTTGCGGTAAATCATGTATGGAAAAACAGGTCCCGGCCGAATATGATTTTTTATACTTGTCTATTTATATTTGGAAAAGCAAGGTTGTTTAATTTCCGGAAAAGAGGGGATAGTTCATCATGACTGAAAATAAAAGAGACCGGATGTTTTGTTATCAGTGCGAGCAGACAGCCGGAGGAGCCGGCTGCACCGTCAGAGGGGTATGCGGAAAGGCCCCGGAAGTCGCAGCACTTCAGGATCTGTTGCTTTATTGTTTGATGGGGATGGCCCAGGTGGCGGCTGAAGGAAATAAGGTCGGGATCAAAGACAGACACATCGGTCGTTTTATGGTAAAATCCGCATTTTCGACTTTGACCAATGTGAATTTTGATCCCCACCGGTTCATTGAGCTGATTCAACAGGCTGTGGTGCTCAGAGAACAGTTTAAGAAAAAAGTTGAAATCCTAAGTCAGGATGCCGATATTCCGGACGGACCGGCCACCTTTTTCCCGGTGTCTACTCTGACAGGGTTGATGGAACAGGCACAAGATGTGGGCCTTGATTCTTATCCGGGCAATGATCCGGATATCTTGTCTTTAAAACATACGGTTTTATTTGGTATCAAAGGGGTTGCGGCCTATGCCGACCATGCCCGAATTTTAGGGGGTGAGGACGACGACGTCTACAACTTTGTTTTTAAGGGGCTGGCAGCCATCCAACAGGACAATCTCGGTCTGGATGACTGGGTGGCCATGACGCTTGAATGTGGGAAAGCAGCGTTTCGCGCTATGGAACTGCTGAATGAAGCCAATACCCGGACCTATGGCCATCCAATACCCACACGGGTGCCCCTCGGTCACATAAAGGGCAAGGCGATTCTGGTCTCAGGCCACGACTTGAAAGATCTGGAAGCCCTTCTCGAACAAACCCGGGGAACCGGTATCACTGTCTATACCCATGGAGAAATGATTTCCACCCATGGGTATCCCGGCTTAAAAAAATTCTCTCACTTTTACGGCCAATACGGTACAGCCTGGCAGAAACAGAATCAGGAGTTTGCCGATTTCCCCGGGGCAATAGTCATGACGACCAATTGTCTTCAGGGTCCCCAAAAATCATACGCGGATAATTTATTTACCTGTGGAATGGTGGGGTGGCCGGATATCCCCCATATTGAGGACAGGAATTTCCAACCGGTGATTGACCGTGCCCGGCAATTGCCCGGTTTTGAACAGGATTATTCGAATGGTGAGGTCATGGTCGGATTTGCCGAAAATGCGGTTCTGGGTTTGTCCACAGACATTTTAGAGCAGGTGAAAAATAAAAATATCCGTCATTTTTTTCTTGTGGCCGGATGTGACGGCGCCAAACCGGGCCGCAATTATTATACCCGGTTTGTGGAAATAGTCCCGTCGGACTGTGTCGTGCTGACATTGGCCTGCGGCAAATACCGGTTTTTCGACATGCCCATGGGTGAAATCAACGGCATTCCCCGCCTGCTGGATGTCGGGCAGTGCAATGATGCCTACTCGGCTGTCCGAATTGCCCGGTCATTGTCAAGTGCGCTTAAGGTTGATATCAATGACTTGCCACTGTCTTTGATTTTGTCCTGGTATGAACAGAAGGCGGTGTGTGTGCTGCTGGCACTGCTCCATCTGGGAATTCGGGATATTCGTCTCGGGCCGTCGCTTCCCGCCTTTTTCACGCCCAATGTGCTGGAAGTATTAAAGGAAAATTTTAATATCATGTCCATTGATACTCCGGAGGCAGACCTTCAGGAAATTTTGAATCTTTAAAAATTGAAGTTTTTCAGGCAATAACAATTAAAATACAGGGAGGTAGTCACTTTGATTCGTACTGATGAACAGATCAAAAAGAACATCGTTGATAATTTGTTGTGGAATGACAGTGTGGACGCGTCCGATGTAGGAGTTGAAGTCAATAACGGGACCGTAACCCTAAACGGGACCGTACCGAATTATACGGCACAGATATCGGCTGTTTCAGAAACCTGGGATGCCGATGGTGTGGAAAAAATCAACAACCTGATTGAGGTAAAGTATCCTGAAAAGGACAAGGTTCCGGCAGATTCCGATATCCAGGCCCGTGCCAAAAATGTCCTTGCATGGACTCCGGATCTGGAATCTTCAAATATTCAGTTGGTGGTGGGAAATGGAATCGTTACCCTTAAGGGGTCTGTGGACACCTTTTGGAAAAAGTTAAAGGCCGAATCTGTAGTGTCGGATTTAAAAGGCATTCTTTTTGTCGACAATCAACTGACGGTGGCGCCCAATGACCAGACAGTCGACCAGTCCATTGCTGCCTATATCATGGAAGTGATAAACCGGAAACTGGATATAGATGCCAGTGCCGTAACATTAATCGTATCCGACGGCAAAGTTACCCTCACCGGGATTGTGCCGGATAAATATGCCTACCGGGATGTTTATAATGCAGCAAAATTTACATTGGGTGTGACAGATGTTGTAAATTCCCTTCAGATAAAATCAAGATAGGAAAGTGTCCGTCCTTTTGGGTTAAAATCCTTTTATGAAAACATTTGCCACCATATCCCGTATCACAGAGATCGGCATGGTCCTTGCCAAGTATGGGTTTGGAGATGCACTCCTGCGAATGGATTTACCTGTTAAGAACCTGGGCAAAAAAATATCATCGGCCATAGATCCGGATATCAATATTTACAAGCGGTTTCGCATGGCAATCGAGGAACTTGGCCCAACCTTCGTTAAAATGGGTCAAATCCTGAGCATGCGGCCGGATCTCTTACCCACCCCATTGATTGATGAACTGAGCAATTTGCAGGATAAAGTGACGTCTTTACCCTTTGAGGTCGTTAAAACTGTCCTGGAAGAGGAGTTTGAACAACCCCTGGATGCCGGTTTCATTGATTTTGAGCACGAGCCTGTGGCATCGGCCTCCCTCTCTCAAGTCCATCGGGCATCTATTGCAGGCCTGGAAACGCCGGTGGCTGTAAAAGTCCGGCGGCCCGGCATTTCCGCAATGATAGAAACCGACCTGGACATCCTGGCCATGGTTGCCCGCCGGGCCCATGAAAATATTGAGGCACTCAGGGTATATGATCTGCCCGGTATCGTGGAAACCAACCGGCAGTCACTACTTCGGGAAATAGATTTTGTGCGGGAAGCCCGATACGTCAAGGTGGCCCGGGCAAGGATTGACAATAATGAAGACATTTGCATCCCCAGGGTATATTCAAAATATTCAACCCAGAAAGTATTAATCACGGAATTCATAGATGGAAAGAAAATCTCCCCTGAGCTTCAACTTCCGGATGCCTGCCGGAAAACCCTTGCCCGGGCCGGAATTAAATCTGCGGTGAGCCAGGTCCTGGATACCGGTTTTTTCCATGCAGATCCCCATCCGGGAAACCTGTCAATTACCCGGGATAATCGACTGTGTCTGATGGACTGGGGCATGGTGGGACGGCTGACCCCGGATGAACGAGACCAGCTTCTTCTGTTGATCCTTGCCGTGATAGACCGTGACACCCGAAGGCTTGCCGATATGCTCTTACATATTACCACCCTGACATCCCACACCGTAAACCGCACCCTTCTGGAAAAAGATCTGATGGATTTAATGGACGTGTACCTGTCAATCCCGTTAAAAGAGGTCCGGGTGAAAAACATGCTCGTGGACTTTGTAGAGGTAATTAAAAATCATGGTTTAAGACTGCCGGCTGATTTGTCAATGGTTGTCAAGGCATTGATAACCGTTGAGGGAACCGCCCGGATGCTGTTTCCCGAACTGGATGTCATGTCTGAGATCGAACCGCATATCCGGAATCTCATCGAACGCCGGTATTCCCCCGGGCGAATCTGGAAGCGTTTACGCAGCAATTTATCAAGTATGTGGAGATTACAGCGCCACTTGCCTGAAAGCGTATCTTCCGTTATCAAACAGGTGGAAACCGGAAGCCTGACCATACAATTCAAGCACAGGAATCTGGATATATTTCAAAAGGTCCTTGAGAGCAGCTTTAATCGGTTGACCCTGGGGATTGTCCTCGGGGCCATGATTATCGGATCTTCCATGATTATTACCACGGGTGTGAAGCCCCTGCTCTTCGGTTTCCCGGCCCTGGGCATGATCGGATACCTGATCGCCGCAGTGATTGGCCTGTGGCTGGTTATTATCATTATCCGCCGGAAGAATTATTGACGGGTGCGGGTTCCGTTAAAATGGATAAAATTATGTATTTATGCATATACAATTTTGTATGATTTGAAATTTAAGCGTATTCAGTGTAAACAAGAGCCCAGGTGTCTGTCTTGACCAGTCAATGGGTACCATTAATGAAAACCACAATGCATAACGAACAGACGGCCGAAAAAAATGACACACAACACATTGTCTGATAATGCGCCTGGAGGAAAAACAATGGATGTTAATCAGATTCAACAGCTCAACGTGGACTTGAAGCAGGAGATATCCCAACAGACCAGAAAGCTTGAAGCACAAACCAGCAGGCTTCGCCTTTTGACGATGAAGCTGCTTCGGACACAGCAGGATGAGCGGAACCACCTGTCGAGTATTTTGCATGACCATATCCAGCCTTTGATTGTTGCCGCCCGTATGCAGGTATGGGAGATTCAGCGTAAAAAAGATTCAAGGTCCATTGGGGAAACATCTAAAAAGATAGAGGATATTTTAGTGCAATCCCTGGAAGCCCTGCGCTCCCTGTCTGTGGAACTTTCTCCCACAGCCCTTCAGAACAACGGGTTGTCCGGCGGCGTTAACTGGCTCAAGACCTATATGGCCAACCAATTTGGATTCAAAGTCACCCTGTCCGTGGCAGGTGATATTGAACCTGTCCGGGAGGAGACCGGTTTTCTGCTGTTTGAGGCGTCAAAAGAGCTGTTGCTGAATGTGGCAAAACATGCCCATGTGTCTGAAGCCGATGCATACCTTCGGCGCACGGCAGAAGATTTGATTGTTTTGATCATCTCAGACCGGGGCAAGGGATTTGATCCGGCACTGATTGACGATTTCTCCAAAGAAACCGCCACCCTGGGCCTGTTCAGCATCCAGGAGCGCCTGAGTTCCATCGGGGGCGGGATGTTGATTGAAACCCAGCCGAACAAAGGAACCAAGATCACCCTGACGGCTCCGGCCGGTGAAGAGCGGAAGCCGGATGATTCGCAAACCCATGCCGGGGACGATGGCGCCCTTCCGGAAAATGAGCCTGATACGATTCACATCAAGGAAGGCATGATCGGTATCCTGATTGTGGATGATCACAAACTTCTCAGGGAGGGGCTCAAGTCATTGCTCCAGGCCGAGCCTGATTTTCATGTCCTTGGTGAGGCCGGAAGCGGCAGGCAGGGGGTTGAAATGACTATTGAAATGAATCCCGATGTGGTGCTCATGGATATCAACCTGGGGGATATTCACGGGATCCATGCCACCCACCAGATCATGACGCATCGCCCCAATACAAGGGTCATAGGGTTGTCCATGCATGATGATCAGAGCGTGATTGATGCCATGTTCCAGGCAGGTGCCGTCAACTTTCTCACCAAGAATTCTCCGGTTGAAAAAATTTTGAAAACCATCCGAAACAGCCTGGACTAGAAAATTATCAGCCACAGATTCTGTTTTTGGACGGTCATTACGTTCCAGTATCAGGAATTTTAAATGTTTCCAGGAGCTTCAGGTTAAAGGCCTGGCTCTGTTCCCCAAAATAGATTGAACGGTGGGGAAAGGGTATCTCAATTTTATTCCTGTCAAAGGCCTGCTTGATTCTTCGCAAAAATTCCCTGCCCACCTCCCACTGACGGATCGGTTTTGTTTTTATCCGGCCCTTAATAACTACAGAAGATTCTCCAAATTTATCCACACCAAAGATTTCCGGTTCTTCAAGCATGAGGCTGCCGTATTTTTCATCTTTTTTCATTTCCTGGCCTGCAGACTGCATGATTTCAATGACATGGTCGGTATTTTCCTTGTAGGCAACCCCGATATCAAAAATATAGGCAGACCACTCATTGGTCAGGTTGCTCAACGTGGATATTGTTCCATTGGGAAATATGTGGACCACCCCGCCCAGGTCCCTGAGGACCGTGGTTCGAAAATTGATTTTTTCAACAAGCCCCCCGGTTCCGTTGATAATCGCCACATCACCCACCCGTATCTGGTTTTCCAGAATAATGAAAAATCCGGAAATGACATCCCGGACCAGGTTTTGTGCGCCAAAACCGACGGCAAGTCCCACAACCCCCACACTGGCGATAATTGGAGCGACTTCAACACCTATCTCTTTTAATATCACCAGGCCCACCGTTATCCAGAGGGCCAGCAAAACGGCCTGCTTGATCAGGCGGACAATGGTTTCAACTCTTTTCTGGGATTCCGAAGGCGGTTCTTCTGTATTTTTGCTTTGTTTGATTAAATGTTTTTCAAGTCGCTGAAGGGACTTGTGAATCACTTTTACCGCAACCCATGTGAACAAAAGAAGCAAGCAGATTCTCAGCCCGGTTTTAATAATAATATCCCAGGAAAAATGGGCAAAAAAAGTGTGTATCGTATTCATTTCATATATCCCTATCCATGGTCGGCTTTAACGCGGCAGATGTATTTTTCCAAATTTTTCGCCATTCAGTGTGGATGAAAAAACAGAGGGTGCACCCTGAACGGGGTGCACCCTGCTGATCTTTGAACCAGGGCATTTCAATCAGACAAATGGATTGGCAATATGCTGCTGGACCACTTTATCAATTTTTGCATCAAAGGGTCTGCCGTAGTAATCGTATACCTGGGCCTCATATTCCAGGTTGATGGGTTTTTCCGGATCAAACTCGGGGCTGGTTTCAATATCGGCCTTGTCCAGATTCACTTCAAACTCTGCACCCTCCCATCTGACGGATTCTGCCCATTTCAGGGGCAGCAGCACCTTTTTGCCGCCGGGCAGCCAGTTCCGGGTATCAACCACAACATACCGTAAGGCCCAGGTTTCATCGTCCATGATGAATTCCTCCACATGACCGATGTTGCCGTCATTGGCCTTGATATCATAACCGGTCACCTCTTTTAAGGATCTCAGGTGGTTTTCGGTTTCCTGGTTCCCGGGATCTTTTTCCGACTCAGGAATCTTGTTGTCTGCGATAAAAGTCTCCACTGCGTAAGGGTAGGCTGCCGATCCCCAGAGACCTGCACCGGACCAGTAATAGGGGAGCCCATAGTACTGGGATATTTTCCGTTCATGCTCCCGGGATACGGGTTCATCCTCAAGCGGGACCGGGCAGTTTTCAATTTTGTCTTTGGAGACATTTAAAAAAATTTTACGGGTTTTCCAGTCTGGTTTGTTGATCATTGTGGGGGACACCAGCACTTTTTTTCCGATCATCCACCCGCCGGTATTGGCCACCATATGCCGGATGGTCCACCACCGGTCATCAAACAGAAAGTCTTTGCATGAGCCCACGTCCTGATCCAGGGCATTCAGACTGTATCCGATTATTTCATTGGCACTTCGTAACATGGTTTACCTCTCTTTTTTTTGTCGTGTTAATAGATGCCGTTCATCTTTTGACCGGCAGAATCTGTGATGGATGATTTCCCCGGCTTAATTCTTTTTCGGATGAATCAGGCTGGAAATCACAAGATCATTGTCCACCGATATTGCACCGCCTTCCAGGGCATTTTCCGTGGCAGCATTGTATTCCATCATGGAATCCACTTTGCCGGTAAGGGTGGCTTTGCCGTCATCCACATCAACTTTCACCTGGTCGGCATCAACGAACGGGCTCCACCAGAGTTCCTGTCTGATGGAACGATGGATTTCCCAGTCACTCATGGATGTATCCGCACTATTAAAGGCATACCAGTCATAATCTCTGACCTGGGTTTCGTCCACAAAGGGGTTGTAGTAATACGGAACCCATCCTTTCTGCACCTGGATATTATTATCCACAACATATATGCCCGGGACGATTCCGGCCACATCTTCGGCCCTGACCTTTTCAAAATAGGTGTCTACGAGGCCGTACAGATCTGCCACACCGTTGTCGACATGAACTAAAATTTCATAATCCGCCACATAGGTATCCCGTTTAAAGGCGGTTTCGATTTTTTGCTCCAGTTCGGCATCATTGATGAAGACCGGCAGGTCTTTCACCTTTAAATGATTCTTTACAATGGCCGTTCCCACCGTGTTCCGGGCATCCTGGGCAGCCACCCGGGAGGATTTCAGGCTGTCGACGCGACCTTTGAGGGTGACGACACTGTCTGACACTGAAACAGTGACATCTGGGGCAGATACCCTCGGGTCCTTTTCAAGGGCTGACATGACGGCAGTTTTTATCTCTTTGTCAGATTTTATCGTATACTTGTTTTTCCGGAGCATGGGATTTCTTGCCCAGTACCGGGTGTTAAGTTCAGATGTGTCCACACGCCGGACTCCGGATACCCATGCCGTTACGATGGCCTGTCGTTTTTCTGCGGCACTTCCGACCACGCCGGTGAGATGCACAATGCCCTCATCCACACCCACTATGATCATTTCATGGTCGACCAGGGCATTCCATCTCAGCCCCTGGGAAACATCCGAAAGAATCTCCTTGTCTGTGCGATCCGATTGTATGGAAAATCCAATATTGTTAGTAACGGATTTGACCCCGCTGATTCCTTTGACCACTGTTTCCACCAGATCTTTTTCCCTTAAAGAGTCCACCCGTCCCCGCAGGGTGATATGACTGTCTACCACACTGAGGTTGACCTCATAGGATTCGGTGGCCGGGTTCATGACCAACGCCTGGGAAACTTCTCTTCTCAGGCGTTCATCACCTTTTGAAGAGATGAAGGATACCTGAATTTTATTAATAACAGACCGGACCCCTTTGACGGTTTCGACGATGTTCAGGGCCCGTTCTTTGGCCATAAGGTTGTCAACCGTACCATCCAGTGTAACGATTCCATCAGAGCATGTGACGGAAATGCGATGGATTGGAACGGCCGGGTCAAACAGCAATTCATCTTCCACAGCATTTTCTATGGTGTCATCCGATATGACGGGTTTTGCAAGCAAGGAACCGGGTAAATTATAGACGAGAATAATCATCAAAGCCATGAGCCATAGCCTTGGGGTCCTCTGTTTTTTGTTTGAAAAATGTCTCAACTTAGGCATGATTGTCCTCCTTTGCCGGGTTGTCAGATTAGTATTGGGCCACGATAGTGTTTCAATGAACGCCTCCCTTGACCGGCGGCTCTTTGGTGGGTGGATCTTTGAGCGGCGGCATTGTCGGGGGTGGATCTTTCCTTGGCGGTGTTTCAGGCAATGTGGGGTCCGGGGGCGGATCACGGGGGGGTGGTGCTTCAACGGGCGGATGATCCGGAACCGGTATTTCAGGCCCCGGGCCCTGGCCCCGGGCCGGTATCGTGTCTGGGGTAAAAAAATTAAAATAATATTTCATCACATACCTCCTTTCTGCCGTTCGGCTGAAACTTAAACTTATTTAACCATAAGTGGATTCATGAATACATAGGGTTTACCCTGTAATATTCGCCAATGTTTTGGAGGGGGGTGATCAAGAATACATGAAAATCCATGCGGGTTTGCAGTAAACCATGTATGGAAAGACAGGGCTTGGCCCAGGTCGTGGTTGAGGGAAACAGGGTTGGAATCAAAGACAGTCATATCGGGCGTTTTACGGTGAAAGCGATATTTTCAACTTTGACCAATATGAATTTTGATCCCCATCAATTCATTGAACTGATCCAGCAGGCCGTTGTGCTCAGGGAGCAGTTCAAGAAAAAAGTTAAAACCCTGAGTCAAGAGGCGAATATCCCGAACGGACCGGCAACTTTTTTACCGACGTCTACAAGGAACGCCTCAAAGAACTGATGGCTCAGGATGCCGACAGAACGAAATAAAGTGGATACTGACTTCAAGAGGAACAAAAAAATAAGCATGTTAGAAAAACTAAAATTGCAAACAGGCCAAAGGATCACCCTTTGGCCTGTTTGAATTCAACAATAAATAGCCGGGATCAGGACTTGAACCACCAGCGTTCAACGTTCTTATGGCCATCCAATTCCATATGGGCTGAGACAGGACCATGGTCCAGCTTGTTGGAATGGGCCTCAACAATCTGATTAAACATGGGAACCACGGTTCCGCTGTTGTCCTTGCAGATTTCCTGCATATCCGCATAGAGTTGCTGCCGTTTGTTTTCATCCAGTTCCGCCCGGGCCTGGATGAGCAGTTTATTAAACTTTTCATGACTCCAATGGGTATCATTCCAGGGTGCACCGGTGGCATAGGCAACGGAAAACATCATATCCTCCACAGGACGTCCGGACCAATAGCACATGCACCACTCTTTTTTCGTCCAGACATTGCTCCAGTATCCATCACTGGGTTCCCGGACCACATTGATCTTGATCCCGGCTTTTTTCGCACTTTCCTGGTAGAGAACGGCGGCATCAACCGCCCCTGAAAAGGCTGCATCCGAGGCATGGAGATTAAAGGTGTGGTCCAGCATGCCCGCTTTTTTCATGTAAAATTTTGCCTTGTCCGGGTCATAGGCGCGTTGTTCAAGGTTGGCGGCCTGGTAGCGGTTCACCGAAGAGATGGGATGATCATTGCCCAGCTCTCCATACCCCTTGAGAATGGTTTTCACCATTTCTTCCCGGTTAACGGCCAGTTTCAATGCCATGCGGACATTGTTGTCCGTATAGGGTTTCTGGTCCACCAGCATGGGAACCGTATAATGCATGGTCCCGGTGATGGCGCTCACGTTAATGGCGGACATTCTTTCCAACAGGTGCACGGTTTTTACGTCGGCCCTGTCCATAACATCAATGCGCCCGGTTTTCAAGGCATTGGTCCTGGCATTGACATCCGTAATGGCAAGGGTTTCAATTTCATTAAAATGGGCTCGATCTTTTTTCCAATAATTGGGATTTCGCTTTGTAAAGGAACGGACACCGGGTTCCCAGTCTTCCAGTATGTACCCGCCCGTACCGATTCCCTTTTCCCAGTCTTTGCCCTGGGTTCCGTCCGGATAAATTCTTAAATGATAATCCCCCATGATAAACGGAAAGTCGGCACTGCCGTCGGCAAGCTCAAATACAATCGTGTATTTTCCATCTGATTTTATGTTCTCAATACTTTTTAAATACGGCTTGGCAGCAGATTTAGATTCTTCCCCCCTGTGATGGTTGATGGAGAAAATCACATCCTGGGCTGTCATGGATTTGCCGTTGTGGAATTCAACGTCTTTACGGAGTTTAAATGTCCATTTCTTCGCGTCTGCCGAAGCATCCCAGCTTTGGGCCAGTTCAGGAACAGGTTTAAAATTATGATCAATTTCCACGAGGCAGTTGCTCACCTGGGTACTGGTATTGATGGCATGGTTGGCCAGAAGACTTGCCGGGTCAAGCGAATCCGAAGTGGCACCGCCGGTCATTGCCTGTCTGAAGGTTCCACCTTTTTGGGGGGTTGCGGCCAGGGCATTACCGGATAAAAAGGCGGGTGACAGTGCGGCGGTCACCCCCAGGGCTGAGAGGCCGGTAATAAACTGTCTACGGGAGATTTTCTTTTGGTTAAACATCTGAGTTAAAAATGATAGGTCTGTCATGTTCTCTTCTCCTTATACGTTAAAGGGTTAGGTATTAAAGGGTTAAAGGGTTTAATCAGATAAATGTTGAGGAGCGGCTTTCCAAAAGCTTGTCCAGCCAGTCCGGGTCCATTTCGGGAATGGAGGCCAAGAGCTTGTCCGTATACTCATGATGGGGCGGGGACAACACTTTCTTTTTTTCGCCCTGTTCGATGATCTTGCCCTGAAGCATGATCACAATCTTATCTGCAATGGCCTTGACCGTGGCAAGGTCATGGGTGATAAACAGGTAAGACATGTTTGTTTTATTTTGCAGATCCTGTAGAAGATTGAGTATGCCTTCGGCCACCAGTTGATCCAGGGCCGAGGTGATTTCATCACAGATAATCAAATCCGGGTCTGCGGCCAGGGCCCGGGCAATGCAGATCCGCTGTTTTTCCCCACCTGAAAGCTCCGTGGTCAGGCGATCAATATACAGTTCCGGATCAAGCTCAATGTCCCTTAACAGATCCTTGATGCGGTTCTCCGCTTCTTTTCCTTTGATACCAAAATAGAATTGAAGAGGGCGGCCAATGACCTTTCTGACGGTATGTTTGGGATTTAATGCCGTGTCCGGCATCTGATAAATCATCTGCATTCTTCGCAGGTCTTCTTTTTCTCTATTTTTCAACGCCCGGGGCAGTTCTTTTCCAAAAAGGGTGACGCTGCCGTTGTTGGCGGGAAGAAGACCGGTAATGACCTTTGCCAGGGTGCTTTTTCCACTGCCGGATTCACCCACCAGGGCAACGGTTCTGCCTTTTCTGACAGCAAGATCAATATCTTCGAGGACATTGTCCTTCCCGTTGTAAGTCGCGGCCACATCTTTGATATCCAGGATCACCTTCATTTTCTCTGTAATACTTTTTTCTTCCCTTAATGTTCTGACATTCAGCAACTCACGGGTGTACTTTCTTTTGGGATTTTTAATCAATTCCCGGGTTTCACCCTCTTCAACCAGTCGACCGTTCCTTAACACCATAATCCGGTGGGCCACCTGGGCCACAACCGCCAGATCGTGGGTAATATAAAGGGCGGCTTTGTTCATCTTTTCCGTGATTTCCTTGACAGCGGCAAGCACTTCAATCTGGGTGGTGACATCCAGAGCAGTGGTGGGTTCATCAAACACGATGATATCCGGCTTGCAGGACATGGCCATGGCCACCATGGTTCTCTGGAGCTGACCCCCGGAAAGTTCGTGGGGATATCGGTATCCGATGTCTTCGGGTGAGGGTAAAAACAGACGGCGGTAAATCTTAATCGCTTCCTGTTCCGCCTTATCCTGGCTCATTATCCCGTGTTGGACAGGCGCCTCTGCATATTGCTCTATCACGCGATGGGAGGGGTTAAATGAAGCTGCCGCACTCTGGGCCACATAGGCAATCTTTGATCCCCTGGCCAGTCTCAAGTCTTCATCCGAGGCATCAAACAATTCAGTCCCGTCAAGGTTGATGGAACCGGATGCAAGCCGGCATCCCTGGCGGGTGTACCCCATGGCCGCCAGACCAATGGTGGATTTACCGGCGCCGGATTCACCGATAAGCCCAAGAACCTCGCCTCTTTTCAAATTAAGGCTGATGTTGTGAACAATGGGCTGCCATTGTTCTTCGTACAGGGCTTCAATATACAAATTTTTTATTTCAAGCAGTTTGTTCATTTGGTTTTCCTTAAGGGGTCTTCCTTTTTTTTATTCATGGAGCCCGCTGGACAGGTGTAAAAACCAGTCAACAATTAAATTGACTCCCACTGTTAAAAATGCAATGGCACCGGCCGGGATCAGCGGGATATATATGCCGAATGTAATGGCGCCGGCATTCTCCCTGACCATCCCTCCCCAGTCTGACAGCGGCGGCTGCAGGCCCAGTCCCAAAAAACTTAAAGAGGCAATGAAAAGGAACACAAAACAAAACCTCAGGCCGAATTCAGCAATCAGCGGCGGCAGGGCATTGGGCAGAATTTCCTGCCGGATGATCCACCAGAGCCCCTCTCCCCTCAGCCTGGCAGCTTCCACAAATTCCATCACTTCAATGTCCATGGCAACGGCCCTGGACAATCGATACACCCGGGTGGAATCCAGAATGGCGATGGTAAAAATCAGGGTGGGAATAGATGATCCCAGCACGGATAAAATCATCAGGGCAAAGATAAGGGTGGGAAAAGCCATGATCATATCAATTGCCCGACTCAATGCCTGGTCGATCCAGCCGCCTTTGACCGCGGCAATAAAGCCCATGAACGATCCAAAG
Organism: uncultured Desulfobacula sp.; assembly: GCA_963674905.2. GTDB lineage: Bacteria > Desulfobacterota > Desulfobacteria > Desulfobacterales > Desulfobacteraceae > Desulfobacula. Next base: position 1,352,991 of record CAXXXR010000002.1, read on the forward strand.
GAAAAGGATAAAATGGTTGTGATAAATGCAAGGGCAATGGTATTTCTTGCACCAAAGACCATCCGGCTGAAAAGGTCCCGGCCGATGTGATCCGTTCCAAGATAAAATTGGGCGGAAGAAAGGTCCCACACCTCTCCGACCACACTGGTCTCACCATAGGGGGCGATCAGGGGTGCAAAAACAGCCACCAGGATATTTAATAAAACAATTCCCATGCCGATTCGGGCGGAAAGAGGGGATTGACGCAATAATTTCATCATAGTGTAATCTCCCCCTTAAATTTGAGATTGTCTGAGTTTCGGGTTGGAAAGCATGGACAGGATATCCGCCGCAAGATTTAGAAAAATATAGGCAATTGAAAAAATTAATCCCGAGGCCTGAACCACGGGCAGATCCCTCTTGGCCACGGAATCAACCAGCAATTGCCCCAGTCCCGGATATACAAACACCACTTCAACAATAACCACCCCCACCACAAGATATGCCAGGTTCACGGCCACCACATTGATCACCGGGGACAGGGAATTGGGAAAGGCATGGTGATAAATGATTCGCAATCGCCGGATCCCTTTTATCTGGGCCATTTCAATATAGGCACTGGCCAGCACATTGATAATGGCGGCTCTTGTCTGCCGCATCATATGCGCCGTCACCACACAGGTGAGTGTGAGGGAGGGAAGTAAAATGGCATATATTCTGCTCCAAAACCCCATGTGTTTATCTATAATTGCCAGACTTGGAAAAAGGTTCAGCTCAACCGACAACAGACTGATCAGGATGTAGGCGACAAAAAATTCGGGAAAAGAGATAAAGGAGAGGGTTGTGGTTGAGATCAATTTATCAAAAAAAGTATTTCGATAAAATGCCGCCAGCATGCCCAGGAAAATGGCCAGGGGCACCGCGATCACGGCGGTGGTCAGGGCCAGAAACAGGGTATTGGAAAGCCGCCAGCCGATCAGCTCAGCCACAGGTCTGCCGTTGGCCAGGGAGGTTCCGAAATCGCCGTGGACGAAATCCTTCAGCCAGGCCCCATACCGGATATGGGGCGGTAAATCCAGTTTAAGCTCTTTTCTAAATGCCTCTACCGTTTCAGGGGTGGCGGACTGTCCCAGGACGGTTTCGGCCACGTCCCCGGGCAAAAGCTCAACACCGATAAAAATAATCACCGAGATGATGAAAATAGTTATCAGGCTTGCACCCCACCGCTTGAGAATTAAAACTAACACATTTTTCATGAATGAATTGGTCTTTCTTTTAATTAATCTTGGTAAATTTTGATAAATATATATCGGGTTCTAACTAATTTGTCAAATGGACCTTTTTTGCAAAATCCCTATTAACTGTGATATTAAGGTTATAAGATATTATATAATCTAAATTAAAACATAGCAAACTATGGATTAATTGATTGCAGCGGTTCCATATTTTAAAAGTTATGGTATAAGGGGGTGATGATGTACAATACAAATGACGAGCGGTGCAGACATCTCTTGATAGCCCTGCGGAAAATGATTCAGGCCATAGACCGGCATTCAACCGATTTGAAGAAAAAATTCGGATTGACAGGCCCCCAGCTTATTCTTTTGCAGTCAATATCTGCAGGTGATAAGATTTCTGTGACCCAACTTTCAAAAAATATCAGCCTAAGCCAGGCAACCGTGACCGATATTACCAAACGGCTTGAAAGCAAGGGGTATATTACACGGGCAAGAGATATGGACGACAAGCGCAAAACCAATATCGCCCTTACGGAAAATGGAAAAGCAATACTCGACACAGTCCCTCCGCTTCTCCAGGAACAGTTCACCGAGCGGTTTTCCAAATTGAATACCTGGGAGCAATTGATGATCGAAAGTTCATTTGAACGTGTTGTCTCCATGATGTCTGCAGAAGATATCGATGCCTCCCCAATACTGGTAACCGGATCACTGGACCCGATAGACCCCAGATAAATCAAGAGCCTCGATTCCTTCAGCAGAAAAATAAACCCGGGAAAGTCCGGATCATAGATTGATGAATTTAAGTGGCTCCTTGCCACAACATCAGCATGTTTTTGATAGAGGTATTGGCCAAATGCCGCTTTTAGTGTATGAAGGAAAAATTATTTTCTACAGAAACAATGCATCAAACATTTTAAAATTGGTCACGGTTTTAAAGAGACTCTAAAATTCGCCATAGAGAGTCTTTAAGGACACGGCACCGGTCATTTCCTGGAAGTTGTCAAGGCCCATGATTTCCCGGGTTTTTCCGGAAGCCGTGAGCCGGCCGTTGGTGATCACAAGTATTTTATCTGCTATCCGCACAATCTCTTCTATACTGTGGCTCACATATAAAACAGGTATGGAAAATTGGGTTGAAAGCCGTCTTATAAACGGCAGGACTTCCTGTTTCCTTGCTTCATCAAGGGATGCCAGGGGTTCATCCATGAGCAGAAGATACGGACTTGTCAGCAGTGCCCTTCCAATGGCCACGCGTTGTTTTTCACCCCCTGATAATTTTGCAGGCCGTCGGTCCAGCAGGCGTGAAAGGTCTAAAAGATCAATGACCTGGTCCATCTTTATATAGCGCGATTCCGGGGGTATCAGCCGCATCCCGTAAGTCAGATTGGATACCACAGACAAATGCGGGAAAAGCCGCCCCTCCTGGAAAATATAGCCGAAACGCCTTTTTTCCGGGACAATATTAATATTTTTTGAGGTATCATATACAGATCTGTTCTTGATAATGATATGCCCTTTTTCCGGCCGGCTCAGCCCGGCGATCATGTTGATGATCGATGTTTTGCCGGCGCCGGATCGCCCCAGAAGTGCCGTGATGCCGATGTCCCGGCATGAATATTCGATCTTGATTTTAAAATTTTTATAGTGTTTTTCAAGGTGAATGTCCATCATGGCGTCTTAATCTCCCTTGACCATTTTTGACAGTCTCTGTGAGAGAAAATCAGAGGCCGTGAGCGCAAAAAATGCCGTGACAACGGAAATAATGCACAGCCGCATGGCACTTGTTTCTCCATCCGGCACCTGGGTCATGGTGTAAAGTGCAAGTGGAAGTGTTCGGGTCTCTCCGGGTATATTGGACACAAAGGTAATGGTGGCGCCGAATTCACTTAAACTCCTTGCAAAGGCCAGAATCATGCCGGTTAAAATTCCCGGTAGTATCAAGGGAAGGGTAATGGTAAAAAAAATGCGGATTTTTGATGCGCCAAGGGTCCTGGCAGCCGCTTCAAGCCCCACATCCACTGCCTCCAGAGAGAGCCTCACGGCCCGGACAAAAAGGGGAAAGGCCATGACTGCCGAGGCAATAGCCGCTCCCTTCCAGTTAAAGGCAAAGCTGATGCCTGTCAGTTTGAAAATAAATCCGCCGACAACCCCTTTTTTGCCCAGGAGAACCAAAAGAAAATATCCCGTCACCACCGGTGGAAGCACAAGGGGCAGATGAATTAAACTGTCAAAAAAGGCTTTGCCGTAAAATTTCTTTCGGGCAAGGATCCAGGCCGCCACAATACCCGGCACAAGAGAGACAAAAACCGCCCACAAAGAGACCTTGAGACTGAGCAGCAACGCCTCGGTCTCAAAGGGAGTGAGAGTTAAAAAATCCATTATTTAGTTAAAAATCCATATTTTTGAAAAATATTTTTGGCTTCAGGGGATTTCAAAAATGCCAGAAACGCCCGGCCTGTTTCCATATTATTGCCCTTTACAATTGCTGCCTGGTAAGTGATGGGCGGATGGAAATCTTCGGGGAAAACACCCACCACCCGCACCTTGTCTGTTATGGCGGCATCCGTGGAATAGACAATACCCAGGGGAACTTCTCCCCTCTCCACAAAAACAAGTGCCGTGCGAACATCCTTTGCTCTTACAAGTTTTGGCGCAATTTCATCCCATACTCCAAGATTTGTCAATGCCTGTTTTCCATAAATACCGGCCGGCACATGATCCGGATCACCCATGGAGAGTCTGTCGTCACCCAGGATTTCCAGAAGCTTAAATCCCGGATGAATATCAATTTTTAACTCACCTGGTGCCGGCGCTATTAAAACGATTCTGTTACCAAGGATATCACTGCGGCTCGTTTTCTCAATGAGTCCTTTGTCGTCGAGAAATGTCATCCATTTGGGGTTGGCCGATATATAAACATCTGCCGGTGCTCCGTTGTCGATCTGCTTTGCCAGGGTTGATGAAGATGCAAACGAGGGAACAACCCTACAAGTGGTATTCTTTGAAAACAATTCACCTATTTCCGTGACGGCATTGGTGGTTGATGCGGCGGCAAAGACAATCACCTTTTCGGCACCTGCTGCTTTTGCCGAATGTACATATCCAAAACTACAAAATACCATGCACAAAAACATCACGAAAAGGGAAACCCCTCCTCTGCTAAACGATTTCATAATATACAGCCTCCTGAATTTAAGTTATTACCTTATTAAGAAGTTGGGCCGGGTAAAAAGTTTCGAAATGAATTAAATCGTCTTCCAGGATATGATGCCCTGTGCACCGGGACAATCATCACAAAATTTTAATCTTTTGCCGGCTTGATAACAGAGCATTAACGCCTTAACACATTATATTTTTCCAATTTATCTAAAATTGATTACCCCATCAGACTGGGCAGCCACAATGCCAGGGACGGCCATATGATAATCATGGCCATGGCGATCATATCGCATCCGATAAACGGCAGTGCCGCATAACAGATATCCTTAATACTGATATCATCGCTTGCCACCCCTTTCATGACAAAAAGCATCATACCGAACGGCGGTGTTGTCATTCCCATCTCAAAGTTGATCAGCATGATAATGCCGAACCAGACAGGATCAAACCCAAGCATATAAACAATGGGCATGAATATGGGAAGACTGATCATCATGATGGAAATGGTTTCCATAAACATACCCAAAATAAACACCGTCAGTTGCATTCCCATAAGAATAAGAAGGGGATGCACTGTGAGTCCCTGGATCACTTCAAGCAGCCCCTGGGTGGCACCGGTAAATGCCAGAATACTGCTGAAGGTTTTGGATGCGGCAATAATCATGAAAACCATGATGGTAATTTCCAGGGTTCCGGTTAAGGATGCCTTTAACATTTTCCAGTTTAATCGACCATAGCAAAGAGTGACCACCAGGGTTGCCACTGCACCGGAAGATGCCGCCTCGGTCGGGGTGGCAAGCCCTAAAAGCATCAGACCAAGCACCATAAAAATAATGAATATCAGGGGAAAGGCATACTTGACCGTACCCATGATTTTGCTTTTAAGACTGACTTTTGACACGTCATAACGGGGGGCAAGTGAGGGGTTCAGCAGGCAGCGGACAATAATATAGGTTGTATACAAAATTCCCATGAGAAGACCGGGAATCGCACCCCCGACCAGGAGCTTTCCCACGGAGATATGGGCAATGCTTGCCAGGACCACCACGAGTGAAGACGGAGGAATCAGCATGGCAAGGCCGCCAACGCCGATGATGGGACCCACGGCCATGGAAGTCTTGTATCCTCGTTTTTTCATTTCAGGAAGAAGTGCCGTCCCAAGCATGGCGGTGTTGGCGATGCTTGATCCGCTTAATGCTGAAAAGATAGTCCCGCCTGCGGCAGCAAGGAGGCTCAACCTTCCGGGCAGACGGCCTAGCCATTTATCAATCACATCAATGGTATTGGTGGCAAGCTGGGACTGGAACATGATCTCACCCATGAGTATGAACATGGGAATCGGGGCCAGGGTAAAAGTGGACAATGAAGAAAAAACCTGTAAAGTAACCTGCTTCAGCCCTCCTGCTCCCATAAAGACCATGATCCCTAAAAGATCAATGGCTAAGAATGAAAATGCAATGGGAAACCCTAAAAGTAAAAGAAAAATCAGACCAAAAATAAAGAACGCTAAAACAAGATACCATTCCATGTCTATCAAGACCCCTGAACGATTGAACCAAATTATTTATACCAGATTATTTATATCGGATTATCTATAAATTTATTTTTGTTTATCCTTGCCCAAATGCCTTAAGGTCTTAAAAAACTGCCGGACAAATTGGATGGCCAGAAGAAAAAATCCAAAGGGAATGACCATGAGAATCAAATATTTAGGCACATCAACGGCCTGAACATCAATCACACCCCTCTGGTATTGTTCCAGGGTCACCCAGAATCCGTACCAGAGAAACACCATACAGATAACGGTGCCCAAAAACCCATGAAACATTTCAAACCAGGATCTTTTTTTTGGAGAAAATCGTCCGGTCAAAAGATCAATGGACACATGTTTGTTCCTTGCAAGCAACCAGGCGGTTCCGAGAAAAGTGATCCATAGCAGGGCATACTCATTAAACTGCACAATCCAGACAGGGGAAGCAATTCCCATTGCCCTTGAAAAAATGGTGTAGCTGATTGAAAATGTTACAAAAAGAAGGAGGGCTCCTGCAATGAATGCCATGAAACCCAACAGTTTATCAATAAATGTATCCAAAAAAGACCCCTCCTTTCTTTTTTATAATTCCACCGGGCTATTATTTTGAAACCATGTTTTTTAATATCACACCATTTTCAGGTGCTTTCTCAATGACGATGTCCCATAATTCAGAATAGGCAGTCTCCTCAAATTTCTTTGCATCAGCAGCCGGCAGATCAATAAACTGGATCCCCTGCTTTTTAAAAGCGGCAAATTCACCTTCTACATGGGCCTTGCCCCGGTCAATCGTATAATGTTCCGCCTGCTCCTGGGTCTGAATCAACAACTGCTGAAGGTGCTCAGGCATTTTGTCCCACTTGTTTTTATTCACCAGCACCACATTCACCGCCATATAAAAATTTGTGGTAACGATATACTTTGTTACTTCATGCCATCCCCAGTCCCTGATAAGGCCGGCAGGCCAGATAAATCCATCGGCCAGCCCCCGTTCAAGGGCGGTATAAACATCCGGCGGCGGGATAACCAGCGGCTGGGCACCCAGCTTTTTAAGAAAATTTATGTGGGTGGGAGAGCACCTGATTTTCAGGCCTGAAAGGTCTGCACCGGTAATGGGTTTGTTCAGATACAGGGTAAACGGAATGCCGGACCCCATGCGTCCCAGGTAAAATGCGTTCAACTTGCTCTCATGCCCCTTGTTCAAAAAGGCATTCACACCGGTGGCACGCTCCTCCCAGGGTTTAAGCTTTGTCAGACTCAGGGCGTTTACCTCGGGCAAAGCAGAGGTATAATAGCCGTCTGTTGTAAATACCATATCCACAAGACCGTTTCTCAACGCTTCAACCTGCTCACGATTTGGGATCACTTCGGGTCCGCCGGTATATTGAATCTCCAGCTCACCCGGATATTGTTTTTCTACATTTTCCCTGACCATATCCAGAAACTTCATGAAATTTTGAACTTCATAAACCGTTTTAGGCCAGGCAGAAACGGCTCTGAGCTTGATCGTCTTTGACGCCGCCTCTTCTACTCCGGTTGACAGGATAACGAGCAAGGCAGCCATCCCCAAAACCATCCATTGCTTAAATCTTACAGATTTCAACATAGTCCCTCCCATTTGTTATAGGTTATATTCTTCTGCTCAAATCTTTTTTTGCACATATCGGCTCATAATTATTTTATAGCTGATATATAGCGGTCATCCCATTGCATGGTCAAGCAGAAAAATCGGTTCATCCGACTTGTTCACATTTTTTTTATGGCAACAAAATACACGGATTGATCGAATTTATCAGAGTGTTTTGCTTTTGTCTCTTCATAATAAACAACACGGAAAGACCTGAACGCTTCCAGCAATTCATTGGGTTCAAGGCAATACTCTTTTTTCTCATCAATAAACGATTCAAAGATGAGTACCCCGCAGGGTTTAAGGCCTTTTTGAATCATGGGAAACAATCGCCTGTCCATAAAGCGGACACAAATGATTACCTGGTAGTGGTCTTGCGGGATCTGCCAGGTATCCATATCCTGGCAGATATTATTTATTGCTGGATCTTTGCCTGCCAAATGATTTATCACAGTATCTGATATGTCCACGGCATCCACCTGGAAGCCTTTTTGAGCAAGGAATCTGCTGTTTCTACCGTTTCCACACGCAATGTCCAGGGCATTGCCTTTGGATGCCAGATAAATATAGTTTTCTAAAATCTCTGAAGGAGCTGAATCCCCCATATTCTCAGTGTATTTTGAGTTCCATTTTGTTCGATCTTGTTCAGTCAATTGCGCTTCTCCCAACTCATTCCTGAGTCGTTAATGCCTTGCGAAAATCTTGATCCAGACCATCAAGAAAATTTAACATTGCTATATCCCTTTTTCCACGGCAACAGACGGTTTAAAGTAATTCCTGCAAGGCAAAAAATGGTTTTCCCGTAGTTTAATTCCCTATGAGCACTTAGTAAAGCTGGAACGGTTTGTCAATCAAGGAAATTCATGAACGCCACGAGTTAAACACCAGGGGCGATTTCAAGTTTCAATCCTTGTTGTAATGGACCAGTTTCCGAAGGAGTTATCCCCCATAAAACAATAACAAGCATATTAAAAGACACCCTAAAAATAATAATTTAAATATTAAAGAACACCCATAAAACAATAATTCAAATTGTTTAAAGATTGAATTGGTGCTATAAAATAGTCTACAGGTATTCACTATATAAAAAAAGGAATGGTTTAAAATTGAAGCGAGAACAATTACAATTTCTTCATGACTGGTTAAATGAAAAAAACCGCAAACCGCTGATCATTCGGGGTGCCAGGCAGGTTGGAAAATCAACTTTAGTCGAATTGTTTGCCCAGGAAAACAGCGGAACCTTGCTCAACGTTAATTTGGAACGTTATCCTGAATTGGCACAGATATTTTCAGGCAAAAATCCAACCGAAATTATTCAGCAGCTTGAATTTTTACCAAACATGAAAAATATCAATAAAAATACACTCCTTTTCCTGGATGAAATCCAGGCAGTTCCAGAGGCAATTCCTGCATTGCGTTATTTTTATGAAGATAACCCGGAACTTCCGGTCATATGTGCAGGCTCTTTGCTTGAATTTGTTTTAAGTGATCATTCTTTTTCCATGCCCGTCGGCAGGATACAATATCTGCACATGGGCCCCATGACGTTTACAGAATTTTTAAACGCAATTGGCGAAGAAAAACTGGGATCCTTTATCATGCAGTATACGCCGGATCAAAAAATAGGTGAAGTTGTACACAATCGTTTGTCAAGTTTACTACGTTCCTATTATTATATTGGGGGCATGCCCGAAGCAGTGGCTGTTTTTGCAGACACCCAAAGCTATAAAAATGTGAGTAAGGTCCACAATTCTATTATCGAAACCTATCAAGAAGATTTTTCAAAGTATGCCGGCTCAAGGAATTTGGTCCGTATGCGAAATGTATTTAATTTTATTGCCCGAAACGTAGGTAAAAAAATTAAATACAGCAATATTTCGTCCCAGGATCAAAGTGCTACCTTAAAAAAAGATATTGAACTGCTGTCCATGGCCCGAATTATCGGGAAAGTTACTCACAGCCATTGCACAGGCCTTCCCCTGCAGGCTGATATGGAAGAAAAAATTTATAAAGCCCTTTTTCTTGATATTGGTTTGATGAATGCTGTCTGCGGCTTGAACTGGCACATAATCTCGCAGATGAATGATATAAAATTGGTCAATGAAGGTGCGATTGCCGAACAATTTATAGGGCAGCACTTACAGCATCTGCTTTGGGATGCACCCAACAGAGACTTAACATATTGGTTGCGCGAAGGCCGTTCATCCAATGCAGAATTAGATTTTGTTATCGGGGTTGCCGGGAACATAATTCCCATAGAGGTGAAAGCAGGCGCTACTGGAAAATTGAAGTCTTTACACCAGTTTATGGGGCAAAAGAAAGCACCGTTTGGCATTCGGTTTGATTTATCTTTGCCGTCTGTTCATACGATAAATACAAGTATCAATATAAATAAAAAGCGCGCGGATATAAAATATCCATTAATTTCAATACCGTTATATTTAATTGAACGTCTGGAAATTATTGTTGAGGGGTATTTGGGACGAGTGAATGCGCCTCTCGTGAATCAAACATTCTAACCGCCGTTATTTCCCGGGAATAGTGTCCCGGCTGATTTTGAATTTTTTGATTTTATAGTAGAGAAGCTGCCGGGATATCCCTAAGGAATCGGCGGTTCGTGTGATATTGCCCCGGTTTTCCGCAAGGGCGTTTTTGATGATATTTTCTTCATGGTTTGATTTTTTTTTGATCAGACTCACGGGGTCTTCCAGGGGGGTGTCGTGTTGCCGCCGTCTGGATTTTGGAAATTTAGCCCTTGAAGACCAGTTTGAAAAATGGGTCTGCAGATGCCGATTCTGGATCACATCATCCGTGCCCACAATATTCATTGCGCCCTCAATCACATGCTCAAGTTCCCTGACGTTGCCGGGCCAGTGATAGGTTTTGAAAAGACCCATGACATCTCTGGACACTTTTTTAACGTTTTTGCACAGCACCACATTGTGCTTTGCAATAAAATGGTTCACCAGAAGCCCCAGGTCCCCCATCCGTTCCCTCAGGGGAACGATATGGATGAACACCACGCCCAGGCGGTAGAACAGATCCGACCTCAGGGTGCCGTCTGCAATGGTGACGTGGGGGTCCCGGTTTACGGAACTGATAATTTTCAAATCCGTGTCGATTTCCTTGAGGGCTCCGACCCTTCTGACCTTGCTTTCCTGGATGCTGCGGAGAATCTTGCTCTGGAGGCCCACGGGCATGGAGTTGACCTCGTCCAGAAAAATGGTGCCCTTATTGGTTCTTTCAAACAAACCGGCCTTGTCCACGGAACCGGTAAAAGCGCCCTGGGATGTGCCGAACAGGATGCCTTCCAATAAATTTTCAGGGATGGCCGCACAGTTGACCGGGGTGTATTTTTGGGTATTCCGGGGACTGTGGTTGTGGATGGCCCGGGCAAACAATTCCTTGCCCGTTCCGGTTTCACCGAATAGCATGACCGGCGAGGGGGTACCGGCCGCCATCCGGGCTGAATTGACGGCATCCACAAAGGCGGAATCTTTGCCGATGATTCTTTCAAATGTGATGGAGGCACTGTCAAACTGCGGGCCTTTTTCCGGCAGGGGCATGGCCGCGATGGTGTTGGCCAGGGAATGATAGTCCCTGACAAAGCAGATGGCCCCCACCAGTTTGTTTTTATTGAAAATCGGCATCACATTGTGGATGGTGTTGGCAAATTTGCCCATACGGGTTCGGTAATAGATGGGCTCGTCAATGATGGGTTCCTGTTTTTTCAGACATTGCATGATAATGCTGTGGTCATCGTCAAGATCGTAGATATCCGTGATTTTATAGGAAATAGCATTGTCCGGGGGCAGCTCGTCTATTCGGGACATGGCCCGGTTGTAATAGACAATGATTCCCCTGGCATCGGTGACCATGACCCCGTCACTGAAATCATCAAAGATTGACAGATAATCTGAGTTGCTCAGATCCTTTAAAAATCGTGCGAGTTTATTTTTCTTTGCATCAGCCATTGTCTAATACATTGATCAATTCCGGAAGAATGTCAAGAACATCGGCCTTTACATAATAATCGCAGTTGGACATGATGGCCGCATTTTCATCCGTATTCACGGCAATCACCATGCCCGAGGTTTTCATGCCGGCAAAGTGCTGAATGGAACCGGATATGCCCCAGGCAATATAGACCCTGGGACTTACCTTTTCCCCGGTCTGGCCCACCTGCATGGAATAGGGAACCCAGCCCGAGTCCACGGCCACCCTGGATGCGCCCACAGCCGCGTTCAGCCGTTCGGCACATTGGGCAATCAGGCTGAAATTCTCTTTATTCTTCATTCCCCGGCCACCGGACACGATCACCTCTGCTTCGGCAAGACTGACGGCGGCGCTCCTGTCGGCTTCACCGGCTTTTACCACCTGCAGGTTCCGGGAAAGCATATCGCTAGCATCCAGGAAAAGCAGGTCTGCCAAAGCGGTTGTCTCTGCCCGGCAGGGTTCGACGGCATTGGGCCGTATCCCCACCACTGAAACCTTGCCCGAAAGTTCAATCACGGCAATGGTTTTGCCGGAATACTGGGAGGTCTTGACCTGATTTTTTTCAAAATCAACATCAAAACAGTCCATGACCAGGGGTGCCCCGGCCAGAGCCGCGATTCGGGGCAAAAGATCTTTCCCCCTGGCCGTTGACAGGGCGAAAACTGTATCGAGGTCATGGGCGGATATCGCCTCTATAACGGCTTTTGCCCGGACCACAGGGTTTTTGTTCCGGCCCGGCGAAAAAGACACGGCAATAATTTTTGTGATGCCAAATGCTTCCAGGTCAGCTTTCATGTCCGGATTAAGGCCTGATTTTAAGTCTGATTTTAAATTTGGGCCCTCCCCATCCTGGTCCAGAACAACGGCAAAGAGTCGGGCACCCTTCGCCCTTGCCAGGGTAATCATGCCGAAACAGGCCTCTTTGATTTTCCCCTTGTCCGTCTCTATGATGACACCGATATTTTTCATATCACCTTTGCCTCCTGCTTGAGAATCCTTACCATTTCCCGGGCAACAGCACCGGGATCACCAATGATCTCCTTTGGCTCCCTCTTCTGCTTCAGAGGAGCCAGCTCAACCAAAGTCATCCTGGATGCGGCCGGGGCAGTATCCAGTTGCAACCCATCAAGACGGATGGTTTTGACGGGTTTTTTCTTGGATTTCACCACATCGGGAAAGGTCGGATACCGGGGAGTGTTCAATCCCTTTCCCGCACCGATCACACAGGGAAGGGAGAGTTCATAGGTGTCGACGATCCCCGAGGACAGGTCTGTGTCCACCACGGCCTTACCATCGGCAATATCCAGTTTCACCACGTTGTTGACCACGGGAAAATCAAACAGGGCACCGATACGGAACATGGTCTGCATACCTTCGGCATCAATGGATTCCTTGCCCGTGAGAATCAGGTCCGGGGTTCCGTCCTGTTCAATGGCGGATTTGAGGATCCTGGCCGTCTCAATACTGTCGTAGCGTTGATCACTTGCGATGAGCAGGCCCCGGTCCGCACCCATGGCCAGGGAAGACCTGAGGGTTTTTTCAGCATCTTCTTTTCCAAGGCAGACGGCAACAATCTCCGACCCGGGCAAACTTTGCCTGATCCTCTCCGCTTCGGTAAGCGCATGCTCATCAAAAGGATTTAAGAGAAAGGCCACAGTTTCATCAATACCGTTCCTGCCCACAATATGGATATGAGCGGCAGAGTCAGGCACATGTTTGACACAGACATAAATTTGCATTGTTTTCACCCCAAAAATTTGACGGCAGCAACCATCAATTAAACGGTTTACGGGCCTGTCCGTTTTTGCTCGTTGCACAAGTCTGCAATAAAATGCCGATTTTTCAGGGCACGGCAGGCAAGGTCACAGGCCCGGTGTCTGAAAAATCGGCATGGTTTTGAAACGGACAGGTTTTAAAGGCATCAAGCCTGTCTCAGCTTGATGCCTAAACCAATTTATCCATTTACGGAAAAAGAGCTGTTATAGTTTATTTCTCTTTTTCTGGAGAAAAACCCCACATCCGTGGATCTTTCAGTATACTTGAACTTGTACTGGAACGGCTCGTTGTCATGATCCAGGCCTTTTTCACAGGCATCGATGAGCTGGGCCATCATGTGACCGACCACCGGCGCATTCTTGTACTGGTTTCCGCTGGTTCCCACAGCCATGTAAAATCCGGGAAGATCGGACTTGTCGTATACGGGAATCCAGTCATCAGAGATATCGTACAGATCCACAACCCCTTTGGGCTGGTTGGGGACGGCAAGGGTGGGAATCCGTTTGCCGAGCCGGTAGCACTGGGCTTTCCACTGGGCTTCGGTGAGGACATTGTCCTTGCCGGCACCGCCTTTGCCTGCATAGAAATCATCCGGGTCTACAAATTCCTGGGGATCACAGTCCGGATCTTCGCTGCCGATGAGAAAGGTATTGCCCACTTCCGGACGGACATAGCACCCGATATCACCGTCAGACATGTGATACCCGTCGTTAAGGTAATCATAACCCTCGGGAGACGGGCAGTACATGACTTCATGACGCAGGGATTTTGTCTTGATGTTGCAGCCTTCCCACACGCCTTCGGCCATCTTGTTGATCTTGAATGAATGGGGTCCGCCTGCATTGACCACAATACCCGCATCAATCTGAGTTCCGTCTTTCAGGGTGATGCCGGTAACTTTTCCGCCTTCACTTCTGATGGCGGTGACTTCGGCGTTAAACATGAATTGGGCACCCTTGGCTTCGGCCGCCCGCATGATATTATGGGCAGACAGGGCAGGGTCATTCACATAACCGCCTTCGGGACAGAAGATGGCACCTTCCAGCATTTTGGTGGGTTCATCATAGAATTTGGGGTCTTCAGGACGTCTCACCGGCCAGAACTCATGGAGATCTGCCGGAGGAACCATCTCTTTGATCTTGTCATTGTCCCACTCTTCATAGTTAACCCCGACCTCATCATAGTTTTTCTGTACTTTTTTCCAGTCATGACCCTGGGATTTGAGCAGAATGGAACCGGTGTTCATGTATTTGGCCAGGCCCTTCTCATCCTTGACATTGTCCAGGTAATTTTCCCAGTCCAGCCAGTATTTAAATCCTTCGTAGGCCATGGCAACCCCGTCGGCCGTTGAGTAATGGGCCCTTACAATGGCGCAGGAACCGGCGGTTGAACCTTCGCCTGCATCGGGAAGCTTGTCCACGTTCAGGGTTTTATACCCCATCTTTGACAATTCATAGGCAATGGGGGAACCGATCACACCGGCACCAATGATAATTGCATCGTATTTTTTATTCATGGTCTTATCTCCTTATTATTGAATCAAATGGCTGATGCCTTTTTTATAAACTTTTAATCCAGGTGGTAAATCTTTTTTCTCCGGCAGGCACGAGTTTGAACTCTTCGCCTGCATGGAGGATGGAATGGATCATGTCCCTTCCATATCCCCGGGAGCAGGTCAGAATTATGCCGGACTTGTCTTCATCCCTGCTCAGGGTAATGATCTGGCAGGGTACGTGGGAAAAGGGTCCCTGGAAAAGAAAGGGAGTGGTTCTTCCTGACTCCATAAAATCCAGGGCCGTCAGTTTTTCACAGATGGAAAAGGTCTCTTTTCCGATCAATGCCACACAGATGGTGGACTCGGTCACATCCGTGTATCCGGATTCAGAAGGCATGGTCAGGCCTTCTTTGCCGTCCAGGTTGAACAGCGACACCTGGGTGCGGTTCATGCGGTTGGCCAGGACCCCGTTTTCAAGCAGGCTCTGGCCCGGTGTTCCCGGGATGGTCATGCCGAATGGCGTGAAGGCGGAAAGATCGGCATCCTGGAGATCAAACCTCGGCCGGTGGCTTAAATCCACCAGATACGGCCCGTCGGTCTCACCACTATACTCCATCACCACATCCCAGTTGTCTCTTTTCTCGGTTTTTATCGGTGTACTTTTAAATACCACCGGAGAAACTCTTTGTATTTCTTTCATGATTTTTCCTTACATCCTCATCCGTTTGCCTTCAGGATCATAAAACGGCATGGCCGCAACAACGCCGTAAATCCGGTCATCGCCGCACTCATCTTCATATATCTCCAGCCGGGTACCGATCTTGGAAAGATCCGCCTCAACAAGGGCCATTCCCACTGCCTCGTTTAATGAAAAACTATCCCGGGCAGTACAGATATATCCCCTGACCTTTTCATCCACAACCAATGCACCGTCCCTGGGGGCACGGGAGTTGTTTTCCGTTTTAAACCCCACCAGCTTGAGGCGGGTCTGGTCGTTTTCAGCCTGGCGAAGTGCCACGGCACCAACGGTTTTTGCCTCTGCCTTCTTGCGGTCCCACAGGAATCCCAGGCCCACGTCCAGAAGGTTGGTCCGCTGCTCCGATTCCTGGCCCAGGATGATATGGCATTTTTCCATACGCAGCACGTTCTGGGCTTCAACACCGAAATTCTGGATCTTAAACTCTTTTCCTGCTTCTTTGAGCATGAGCCACACCGCCTTCATGTAGGAGGCGGGTACGTGGAGCTCATAGGAGAGTTCACCCACAAACCCGAGCCGCATGGCCCGGACCGGAATGGTGTCGGCTATCTTGAACTCTTTATACTCTGAAAATCCAAAGGCCTGGTTGGAGATGTCAATGTCCACAATCTTTTCCAGCACCTTCCTGGCATTGGGACCGGACAGGTTAATAACGCCTAAGGAATCGGTGAGATTGACCATGGCAAAATCCCAGCCGTCATACCGGGTGTGGTACCGGAGCCATTCAACGGTCTGACCGGCACGGCCTGTGGAGGTGGTGAAATAATAGTCATTCTCCCCCTGTTTGACCACAACCCCGTCATCAATAACGCATCCGTCATCATTGCACATGGCCGAATATTTGACCCGGCCTTCCTTGACCTTGGACATGTCGGATACAAACACCCGCTGGAGGGCTTTCAGGGCATCTGGTCCATGAATCCTGAACTTGCCGAGAGTAGACCCGTCCAGCATACCCACGTTGTTCCGGACATTTTCAATCTCTCGTTTACACAGGAAATCCTCGGAAAAATAACGGGCTCTCTGCCACACGCCGATATTTCTGAAAATCCCGCCGTCCCTCTTCTGCATCTCATCCATGGGGGTGATCTTGAACATCTTGTGATTCACGCCCGCATAGGTGGAAATCAGGGTGGGAACCAGGGGAGGTCTCACATTGGTGGGACGGATGGACACGTCGGGCAGTCCCTGGTATTTGGCCACATACAGGGGCAGGTTGTGCCCGGGGATGCCGCCCTGACCAGGTCCAAGACCCGTGGCGGTAAACCGCTTGATCAGTTCGGGTACATCAAATCCCTTTTCAATGGCCTGTTTGATATTTTTAATGGTGGCATCTTCATCAAAACAGATAAAGCTTTTTCTGCCCTTTACCGGAGCTGTGACCAGTTTGGTTCCCCTCACCGGTCCGGGAAGACCTTCCAGAACTTTTCTGGCTTCCCCGATCTCCTGGATGGAACCGTTTTCACAGTCAAAGGCTGCCTTAAGTCCTGCAAGTGTTCCCGAAGCTTCAATGGATAAAGGATCGTTGAGTCCCAGGATACGACCGGCTGCATGCATCTTTTCCGGCATGTGGTCGGGCAGGAAACACCCGGTGTGGGCATCGTACTTCAGGGTGCCCTGGGCAACGGTGATATGACCGGTAATCGGGGTCACACCGGCTGAAGCGACAACAAGGTCACAGGCAATAGTCTGGGAGATCTGGCCGTCCAGAGTGGAGATGCTGACCTTTTTGACCCGTTTTCCGCCATGAGCTTTGGTGGCCACCCATCCCTTGACAAAGGGAAGTTTCTTTTCCGCAATTTTTTTGAGCAGTTCAGGGTCCTGGCCGTCTTCCCGGATGTCTGCGATGCAGGCAATGGAAAGGCCCAGTTCATGAAGTTCAAGGGCCGCTTCAAGCCCCAGGTCATGACCGATGCTGAACACGGCTTTTTTGCCGGGCATCTGTCCATAGGTTTTGGCCATGCGCAGGGCGCAGCCGATTTGCATGACACCCGGTCTTTCATTGTTGTCGAAAATCAGCGGTCTTTCAATGCATCCGGCGGCCGAAACAACGCTCTTGGCCCGGATTTCAATGTAGCGCTGGTCAAAGACATCCCCTCGTTTGCCGATCTGGAATCCCGTGATCAGGTTGTTGTTATAGGTTCCCACAACCGAGGTGTGAGTAAACACACGGATATTCTTATTGTCAGCCACTTCCTTTGCCAGGAACTTTGCCCGTTCATGGAGGGTCTGGCGGTCTTTGTACTCCCTGGACCGGTATTCGAAAAATCCTCCCAGCCAGGGGCGGGATTCCATGAGGATGACCCGAAGCCCTTTGCCTGCTGCGGCCAGGGCTGCGGTCATGCCGGCGGGGCCACCGCCGATGACGCAGACATCGGTGTTCAGGAATATTTCGTCAAATTTTCCCGGCATTTCATAGTCAGGACTGATTTTTCCCAGGCCTGCAGCTTTTCGGATCTGCTTCATGGCAATGGGCCAGATTTTGGCGGGCTTGTGCATGACATTATAGTAAAAGCCGGCCGGCATCATCCAGTCCATCTTGTCCAGGAACCCCATCATGTCATTTTCCGCAGATCCCTTAACGTTCTGTTCTTTGATGACCATGCCCTCTTCAAGCAGGGTGTTTTCACACCTGACATTGGGAACACCGTCCACTTCCATGCAGGTGTTGGAGCATTCGCCGTCCAGGCTGTAAAGTCCCCGGGGCCGGTGATATTTCAAACTTCTGCCGAAGAGCCGCACGCCGTTGGCAAACAGGGCCGTGGCAACGGTGTCACCCTTTACCCCATAAAATTTTTTCCCTTTATAGACAAACCCCAGTTTCTGGGTGGTGTCTATTTTCAATGTCGGCAGATGACTAAACCTGTTCATCGTTTGTCCCTCCTGATCTTGCTTCCCGGGCTTCCTGCTCAAGGTTGGTGGTCGTATCCCGGTGAATTTTAAACCATGAACCGCAACCGTCTTTGTGAAACCACCACTCCTCCTGGACCCCTGCCACACATTTGTTCATATGTACATACTCGCACCAGGCTTCCGGGGTCAGATCCTTTTCCTCGGGTCGGGGACCCTTTTCCTCACCGCCGAACCTGAATTCATATCCGTTTCTTTTCCCGCAGACTGGACATGTGATTGTTAGCGCCATTTTCTTCTCTCCTTATGCCGGATTTCCGGCTGAATGCCGTTTAATTATCCGGGGTGTAATTCACAAGCGCAGCGGTTTCACCCATGAGCCTGTGCTCTTGATATCGTTTCAGGGCAAAGGGTTTCAACATGTCGGGACACTGGTCTTTTGCCATGTATTCGGCCATGTATTTACCCACTGCAGAACAGGATTTGAATCCAAAATATCCCCAGCCGCAATCCATGAAAAATCCTTCCACCTGGTTGTTGCCGTCCATGATGGGTGCCATGTCCGGTGTCATATCGGCCAGACCTCCCCATATTCTCATGAACCTGACCCCTCTCAGGCAGGGGAGAAATTCAGACAGGGCTTCGGCCTGGTGCTTGATATAGTGGGCCGTATTCAGGGTGGTGTAATTGGGCCACTGGTCCATGTGGGCCCCTGTGGCAATTTCACCCTTCAGGGTCTGGTTCGCATAGCAGTGGTAGGCACCGGAAGATACCACGTGGTCCAGCACCGGTTTCAGGGGCTGGGTCACCATGGCCTGGATGGTCAGAACACTGATGGGCAGCTTGATTCCCAGCATGTCGTAGATCAGGGCGGCTGAGTACCCGCCGGCGGAGATCAGCACCTGTTTGGTGTTGATGGTGCCCCGGCTGGTGGTCACAGAACTGACCTTATTGTTTTTGGTTCCGATATCCAATGCTTCGGTCTGCTGGTGGATCTCCACCCCACGTTTGGCACAGCCTTTGGCAAGACCCCAGACCACGGCATCATGCCGGACAACACCGCCGGGCGGATGGAACATGGCCCCGTGGATGGGGAAGGTAATATCCTCGGAGATATTCAGGGCAGGCACCAGTTCCTTGGCCTCTTTTGCATCGATGAGATGACTTTCCACGCCGTGGAACTGGGCTGTGGCAATGGTCATCCGGGCCGCTTTCATGGCTGCCTCGGAATGCATGAGGTTCAGGTTCCCGCAGTTGTTGAACATTAAATTGTAATCCAGTTCCTTTGTCAGAACCGGCCAGAGATCAAGGGCTTCCTTGTATAAGGGAACATTATACTGGGTCCGCTGATTGGCGCGGACAATGGCGGTATTCCGCCCGGCACCGCCGAATCCGATATAGTTTTTCTCTATGATCGCGATATCGGTTATACCATGTTCCTTTGCAAGATAATAAGCCGTTGCCAGACTGTGAAGTCCGCCTCCAATGATCACCACATCATAACTTGATTTAAGCTTGGTCTTTTTTCCCCACATGGGTTTGCTTTTCAAAAACATTGGCCTTCTCATTAAATTATGGATTGTTGTCAAATTACACCTTATCCATTTGTATCATTACGCTATGAAATAAATACTGTCAAGAATTTATTTTCAAATGACATGATTTCTTTCATTCTCTCTTGACAAACCCGGCCCCATTCTATAAAAATAAATAAAATTAAAGGATTATAATAATGAAGGCAATAACCATATCTCAACATAATACCCTCAATCGGCTGGAACAATAATGAATGACCCTGCATCACATCCGGTAATCAACGACATCTCCAACAAACTTGATGCCCTGACCCCCAAGGCCCAGACCCTGGGAACCTATATCATGCAGAATCCGTCCAAGGCTGTTTTCATGACCACCAAAGAGCTGGCCGAAACCTGCGGGATCAGCGAAGCCACCGTGGTGAGGTTTGTCAGCACCATCGGTTACAACGGATACTCAGACTTTCAGGAGGCGTTAAAGGATTTTGTCAACACGGGACTTTCCCTTCCTGAAAGAGCGGCCCTCAAAGGCATTAAAGAGCCCGGGGTGGACCGCCTCCACCGGGGCATCCTGGAAGAACTCAACAACCTTAAATTCCTGTATGAAAACATCAGCGTTGAAACCATGAATGAATTCGTGGACCTGCTGGAGTCGAGCCAGACCGTCTATGTGATCGGCTCCAGGCTCTCCTACACCTTTGCCTATTACCTTGGCTGGTCTCTGACCAAAATACGGAAAGGGGTCCATATCCTCAAAGGCAGCGACAGCACCTGTTTTGACAGAATCACCAATGCAAACGAAAACAGTCTGGTGATTCTGGCCGCCACCTCCCGGTATCCCAATGAACTGCTCAAGCTGAGCAAGATGATCCGCCGGAGCAGCCACACCCTCATCACCATGACCGACAGCACTATCTGTCCGGTCATCCAGTTTGCCGACCTGTCCCTGGTGGTTCCGGCAAGATCCATCCCGTTTATCGGCAATGTATCCGGCATGCTGGCGGTGATCCAGTATATTGTCCAGGAACTGGCCAGCCGGAAAGGCGAAGACCTCGCCGAATATCAGAAACAATTGGAACAGGTGTATCTGGAAAATGATATCCTGTTTAACCTTGACCCCAAATAAGGAAAAAAATCATGCTGAAAACCCAGGAAGAACTGCTGGACGTTCTCACCCAGATCAACATAGACTATACCAACCACGAACACCCGGCCGTGTATACGGTTGAAGAGGCTGACCTGCACCATGACGGCATCGAAGGGGTGCACAGCAAAAATTTGTTTTTTAAAGACCGGAAGAAAAACCTGTTTCTGGTGGTCACCCTGTCGGACAAGCCCATCAAGATAAAAGAGGTGGGCAATAAAATCGGGGCCAAGGGTCTGTCATTCGGCAAGCCCGAGCTGCTGGCCGATGTCCTGGGCGTGATCCCGGGGGCCGTCACCCCCCTGGCCGTCATCAACGCAAAAGATCATGACCTCAAGGTGATCCTGGACGAAGAAATGATGGAAAACGACCTGCTCAACTTCCACCCCATCGTCAACACTGCCACCACCACCATCACCTCAGACGGGCTGATCAAGTTCATGGAACACTGCGACCAGGATTTTGAAATCGTCAGACTTTAACGCTTTAAGGGCCGGGATAAAATTTGTGGTCCCAATCAAAACGGCCGGTTTTAGCGCTAGCTAAAACCGGCCGAAAATCATATACAAAAAACTGACGGAACCCGCCTACTCCCCCAGATAGGCTTCCCTGATCTTTGGATTGCTCAGCAGGGACTGGGCCTCATCCTCAAGGGTGATCTCACCGGTCTCCACCACATACCCCCGACTTGCCGCCTGGAGCGCCAGGTTGGCGTTCTGCTCCACCAGCAGGATCGTGGTCCCCTCCTCTTTGTTGATCCGGGCAATGATATCAAAAATTTGCTGGACAATGATGGGGGCAAGCCCCAGTGAGGGTTCATCCAGCAACAGGACCTTGGGCTTGGTCATGAGGGCCCTTGCAATGGCCAGCATCTGCTGCTCACCACCGGACAGGGTTCCACCGTGCTGATTTTTCCGATCACCCAGGATGGGGAACATCTCGTAAGACTGCTCAATATCCTTCATGATCTGGTCGGTGTCGTTCCTGTAGAAGGCACCCAGCCGCAGATTTTCCATGACCGTGAGCCTGGGAAAAATCCGCCGTCCCTCGGGCACCTGGCACAGTCCCATCACCGGTAGTTTTTCCGGAGACACCTTATTGATGACATTTCCCTGGTACAGGACCTCTCCCCGCTCAACCGGAACAATACCGCAGATGGTCATGAGGGTAGTGGATTTGCCGGCCCCGTTGGCACCGATAATGGCCACCACTTCACCCGGATGTACTTTCAGGGAAACCCCTTTCAGGGCCTTAATGCTTCCATAACCGGAATGGACATTTTTTAATTCAAGAATCGGTTCAGTCATCTGTCTATCCCTCTCTTTCTTCGGATCTGGTTCCCACCCGCTTGGCAGGGATAAGGCCTTCGGGCCGGAACAACATCATGATAATCATGGTGGCGCCAAAAATCATCATACGATAGGATTCAAACTCCCGAAACACTTCGGGCAGGGCGATCAGGGCGATGACCCCCAGGATGATTCCGGGAATGGAGCCCATACCCCCCAGGACCACCATGCACAGCACCATGGCAGATTCCAGGAAGGTGAAACTTTCAGGACTGACAAACCGCATCCTTGCAGCAAAAAACGCACCGGCAAGACCGGCAAACACTGCCCCGGTGGCATAGGCCAGGAGCTTGTAGATAAAGGTGTTCACCCCCATGAGCTCGGCTGCGGTCTCATCCTCACGGATGGATTCCCAGGCCCGGCCCACACGGGAAAAGTTCAAGCGGTGAACCCCGACGGCCGCCAAAATGGCCAGACCAAGGGCAAAATAGTAAAAGAGCTGGAGTTTTTTCATCCACAGGTGTTCAAAGGTGAATCCGTTTTCAAAAACCGGCCAGAAAATACCAATGGGCTTGACCCCGAGAATACCGTTGGGACCGTTGGTCAACTCCATCCAGTTGTTGAGGATGATCCGGATGATTTCCCCGAATCCCAGGGTGACGATGGCCAGGTAATCCCCCCTCATGCGAAGGGTGGGATATCCTACGATGCAACCGGCCACACAGGCAAAAAAGGCTGAAAACGGGAGGCAGATCCAGAACCCCAGTCCGTAAACACTGTTTAGAATCGCATAGGTATAGGCCCCCACACCGTAGAAGGCAATATACCCCAGATCCAGCATGCCGGCCAGACCCACCACCACGTTGAGACCCAGGCCCAGACAGATATACAGGAGCACATTGATGGCCACATCCGTACCGTACCGGCCTGCAAACTGAGGATAGACCAGTGCAAACACCAGGACGGCCGCCAGCCATACCCAGGTAGGAAGCGCCGTTGAAGCGGCCTTGATATTGCCCGTCATCCGGGAAACGGGATCAGCAATAAACTTTAAGGATTCTCCCGCCTTGACCACATAGATAAGGACACAGACAAAGGAGCCAGCCACAAGATAACTCCATACGGTGACGGTTTTCTGAAAGGTCAGGGTGCCGTCGGGATGAATGCCCAGCAAAGGCCAGAGCAGCCCTAAAAGCCAGAGCATGCCAATCACATATGGTTTCCAAACTTTTTTAAACTCTTGTATCATCGATATTCTCGCCCATAATTCCAGTTGGTTTAAAGTAGAGGACTGCAATCAAAATGATGAACGCAAACACATCCTTATACTCGCCTGAGAGATAGCCGGCACCGAAAATTTCTACCATTCCGATAATGAGCCCGCCCAGCATGGCACCGGTGATGTTTCCGATCCCGCCCAGAACGGCGGCGGCAAAGGCCTTGATCCCCGGAACAAATCCCATGTCATACCGAACCGATCCATAGTAAAGGCCATACATGATCCCAGCGGCGCAGGCCAGTCCGGCACCAATAGCAAAGGTCAGGGAGATGATATTATTGCTGCCGATGGCCACCAGGGCGGACATGGTCTTGTCCTGGGCCGTGGCCCGCATGGCCATTCCGACCTTGGTCTTGAACACAAGGATATTGAGGCCCACCAGGAGACAGGCGGTCAGTGAGACGATCATGATCTGGAGATAGGAAATCGTCACCATGCCGAAATCAAACCTTCCCTGGAACAGCTCACTGGGATACACCGCATCGTAAACCCCCTGGGTGAGCATGAGGCCGTTGGAAAGAAAAATCGACATGCCCAGTGCAGACAACAGCGCTGCCAGCCTGGACTCTTTTCGCAGGGGTTTATAGGCAATTTTTTCAACCCCGATGGCCAGATAAGCGCAATAGGCCATGGCCATGGCAAAAGAAGCTGTCAAACAGATTACGGGGTGGGATTCCATATATCCAATCCCGGAAAAATACCCCAGGGCAATGGCCCCAACATATCCGCCGGCGGCAAAAAATTCACCGTGGGCAAAGTTGATGAGCTGGATTACACCGTATACCATGGTATACCCGAGGGCAATCAGCGCATACATCCCGCCGAGCGTTATACCGTTAATCAACTGCTGGATAAAATATTCCATCTTATTTAATTTTCTTTACCTGTGCTTAGGTTAGTTCCTGAACTGGAAAAAGATGCGGCCGGCATCGCTCTCCGGCCGCATCACGTTTTACAAAACAACTATTTGAGCAGGCCCTTTTCAGGGTCCCAGTAGGGAACGAATTTACCATCAACAACCTTAAAGGCAATATAGGAAGACCCTGAATCGCCATTGGCCATGAATTTAACCCGTTTTGCAACACCCTGGTAATCCAGTTTCATGAGCTCGGCCTTGATTTTGGCAGGTTCAGTGGAACCGGCTGCCTTGATGGCCTTTAAGAGTGCTGTGGCTGAATCATAGGCATAGGTGGCATAGGCGGCAATGGCGCCGTATTTGGGCACATATCTGTCTGCAAAGGCTTTGTATTCGGGTGTGGAAGGATCGGTGAATCCATAGGTCAGGAAAGCCCCTTCTGCTGCATCTTTAGCCACTTCCATGTATTTGGGCTGAAACACGGCATCCTGGGTAACGATCTGGGATTCCATACCCAGGCGTTTTGCCTGGAGTGTCATCATGGCAGCAGGAGAAAATCCCTGGAGAGACATGTAGAAGACATCGGCATTGGCCTGTTTTGCCATGGTCAGGATGGCGGAGAAATCTTTGTCGCCCTGGTTCACATGCTCGTGGGCAACCACTTCCATACCCAGTGCTTTGGCGGCCTTGGAAACGCCGTCGGCAAGTCCCTGGGAATAGGTGGTTTTATCATCCACGATAAAAATAGTTTTTGCGCCCAGGGATTCTTTGATGAATTTGGCAGCAGCAGGTGCCTGGTCATCGTCCCGTCCGCACATCCTGAACATATACTCAAGACCGCGGTCCGTCACATCCTGATGGGTGGAAGCAGGGGTAATCATGGGAATGCTTTCTTCGTCCAGCACTTCAGATCCGGGAATGGTTGAAGAAGAGCAATAGGCGCCGATAACACCGACAACCTCAAGGTTGATGAGCTTGTTGGCTGCAGCCACGGCCTGTCTGGGATCGCAGGCTGTGTCCTGGGGAAAAAATTCAATGGTATCATAGCCCGGCATTCCACCGGCTTCCAGGAATAAATCAATGGCGGTTTTAACACCGTTTTTAATGTCTGTTCCGTCGGACGCATAGGGACCTGTCAACGGACTCATTGAACCGATTTTCAGGGTTTTAGCAGAAACCGCGCTGAACAGAAACGGCACCAGAATAAGGCCCATGACCAGGATTGAAAACACTCTTTTTTTCATCTTAATTCTCCTAAAAATTATTGGTTGGCAGGCTGACCAAGATAGGCCTCGATCACCTTGGGGTTATTCTGAATTTCCTGTGAATTTCCCTCGGCAATTTTGACGCCATGATCAACGCATACAATATGATCACACACGCCCATCACGACCTTCATGTCATGCTCCACAAGGAGCACGTCAATCCCTAAGTCTGATATGCGTGAAATGTCCTTCATTAGCTCTGATGATTCGCTGGGGTTCATGCCTGCGGCCGGCTCATCCAGCAGCAAAACCTGGGGTTCCGATGCAATGGCCCTGGCGATTTCGAGTCTTCTCTGGAGGCCGTAGGGCAGGCTTGATGCCACATCGTCTGCATATCGACCCACCCCCATAAATTTGAGTGCCTCCAATGCCTTTTCTTTGATATAAGATTCTTCTCGTTTCTGGGACCCGGTTCTCAGGATGGCACCAACGATACCTTTACCCGACCGGCAGTGTCTGGCAACCATGGCATTCTCAATCGCGGTCATGGCGGAAAACAGGCGGATGTTCTGGAATGTCCTGGCAATCCCTTTTTCAAATATCACATAGGGTCTTTTGCCCAGGATACTCTCTCCATTGAAAACCACATCCCCTTCCGATGCCTGGTAAACACCCGTCAGAACATTAAATACCGTGGTTTTACCGGCACCGTTGGGGCCGATCAGGCCCACGACCCGTCCATTACCGATGGTAAAACTCAAACTGGACAATGCCAGGAGTCCCCCAAACCTTACACTCACATTTTTTAATTCTAGTTGTGCCATACAGATCTTTTAACCCGTTAAATTTTTATACACCCCGTGAACAGCTTTAAAAGCGCTTCTATAGCCTGATTGTAGCTTAGGTAGCGCATATGTGGGCAGGTTGTCAACGAAAAAAAATTACCTTTTGCACGGCGATTGTCACAAACCCAGGACTGGTCCAGCGATAAAATTTTAGAATGGTCTAACCATATGAAAATATATTTTTTCAATTTGTTCAAATTTTTACTTTACAAAATATTAACATTTATATTAACATTTATCTAAAAATTAACCAGACAGCCAAAAAACAACGGAAACTGAGGAATCAAATGAGACCAACACTGACCCCAAACCAGCAAAAGGTGCTGGATTTTTTAAAGCGGCACATCAAAAAAACCGGGATTCCCCCCACCCTCCGGGCGGCGGCGCTCGGGCTTTCCACCAGCCACGCCGCCGTGGCCCAGACCCTGAAGGCCCTGGAAGAAAAGGCCTATATCAAAAGAGAGGGCCGCTACAGCCGGACCCTCCACATCCTGGAGCATACCGGGGATCTGCATGTGCTCCAGCGGCAGAAACAGGTTCCCGTCATCGGCAGCATCACGGCCGGACTGCCCATGTATGCCCAGCAGGAGTGGGAGGGCAGCCTCCTGGTGGATGCAAAGATATACCCGGGCCAAAATCTTTTTGCCCTTCAAATCCAGGGCAGTTCCATGAAAAATGCCGGAATCCTCCACCAGGATCTGGCCATCTGCGAACCCCGGCAATATGCCCATGACCGGGAGATCGTCGTGGCCCTTATTCACCACGAAGAAGCCACAGTAAAGCGATTTTTCCTGCATTCTGATCACATTGAGCTGCGGCCTGAAAACCCGGAGTTCACGACCCAAACGTATGGATTTGACGAAATATTGATCCAGGGCAGGGTCATCGGCATTGTCCGGGGCCCCGGGTCTATGGAGAAACTGTGATCCATGGAAACCCTCTAGGCCATGGAGACCCGGGGTCCATGGACCGATCCATCATCCATCTGAACATCGCGGATTTTGCCGCGGCCGTGGAGACCAACCTTGCCCCCGCCCTCCAGGGCTATCCTTTCATCATTGCACCCCTGGGGGCACCCCGGGCCGTGGTCTATGACATGAGTGATGAGGCGTATCAACAGGGTGTCCGGAAAGGCATGCCCCTTTCCCGGGCCACACGGCTCAACAGAAAGATCAGGCTGCTGCCCCCCCGTTTCAACCGGTATGAACAGGTCATGAAAGACCTGTTAAAAGAGAGTCTGGCCTTTACCCCCCTCATTGAATCCGGTACCCTGGACGGCCACATCTTCATGGATGTCACCGGATCAGAAAGACTTTTCGGACCCTCGGCAGACGTGGCGTTCAAACTTAAAAAAGCCTTTAAACGAAGTTTTAACTTTGACCCCATCTGGTCGGTGGCCACCAACAAGCTGGTGGCCAAGGTGGCCACCCGTATCGTCAAGCCTGTGGGAGAGGTGATTGTCCCGCCCGGAAACGAGCAGGACTTTCTTGCCCCCCTGCCCATCCACCTGATTCCCGGTCTTATAAAAACAGACTTGACCCGCCTCGCCGAGTTCAATCTTTTTTTCGTGTCCCAGGCAAGAACCCTGACTCTGGATCAGCTCAGGGGAGCCTTTCACCAGAGGGCCGGCCTGATCTACAACCGGATCAGGGGGCTTGATCCCACACCAATCCAGACCCTTCGTAAATCCGGCTCGCCCCTGAAGGCCGAACATGAGTTTGTTGACGACACCAACGAACTTGGTCTACTGCGAAGCGCCCTCTACGGTCTGGTGGAAAAAATCTGCCGCGCATTGCGAAATCAAAACCGCTTATGGACTGCCGCAAAAATTGTTCTGTCGTATTCAGACGGGCTCCAGCGAACCACGGCCTTGAAATTGTCTCCACCCGTTTCCACTGACATGGCCGCGTTCAAATCCTGCCTTGTGCTCCTGGACAGGGCATGGACCCGGCGGGTCCGCATCCGGCACATGCGACTGATCTGTGAACGCTCCGGGCCTGCCCAGATCCAGGCTACCCTGTTTTCCCAGGATACGAAAGCGACAAAACAGACGACTCTGATGAGGACAATGGACATGATCCGGTCAAGATTCGGCAACAACGCCATCACGCCCGCATTAACACTGGAGGGGGAAAAAAGAGCATCATGATCCCTCTGAACACCCGGTCCCACTACTCGTTCATGTGGGGGACAGGGTCCATAAAAAGCCTGTGCCGCCGGGCAA
Organism: uncultured Desulfobacula sp.; assembly: GCA_963674905.2. Taxonomy (GTDB): domain Bacteria; phylum Desulfobacterota; class Desulfobacteria; order Desulfobacterales; family Desulfobacteraceae; genus Desulfobacula. Next base: position 1,381,779 of record CAXXXR010000002.1, read on the forward strand.
AGGCCCTTGGATATGACCGCATTGCCCTCACGGATACCGATAATCTCTGCGGCATGTGGCAGTTTATCCGGGCCTGCAGACGGTCAAGCCTGACCCCTGTCATTGGTGCGGAGATAACCGATCCCCATACCTCCCACCGGGCCGTCTGCCTGGTGAAAGACCATATCGGCTACCGCAACCTGGCACGGCTGATCACCCGTCGCCACACCGACAAAGGTTTTTCCCTGAAAACCGATCTGCCCGGTCTGGCCCACGGACTTACCGTCCTGACGAAAAACCCGGACCTTCTGTTGTTCTGGCACGAAAACGGAGTGGATCTCGCCGTCAATCTTACCCGGCATCCCCTGTCCCGGCACCATCCCCTGTCTGTCACGGCCCGTCACCTGGACATTCCCATGGTGGCCACGCCGGGCAGTTTTTTCCTGAACCCCGAAGATGCAAAGATCCACAGGATGCTCAGGGCCATTGACCGAAACACCTGTTTAAGCCGCCTGACACCAGTCGACGCAGCACCGGACACGGCCTTCCTTGCCTCCCCCCATGCATACCGGGAAAAATTCGCCATCCAGAGGTCTGCCATACATAACACCCATGTCCTTGGGGAAAAGCTGAATTTCCAGGGGCCTGACTTCGGCATTGTCATGCCCCCCTTAAAAGGCAAGACCACCGCTTGTACCGCTGAAAAAATCCTGTACGAAAAAACTCTGGCCGGTGCGAAAATTCGCTATGGTGAAATCCTGACCCACCGGGTCATCCAGAGGATTCACCATGAGTTGGCCATTATCCGACAAAAAAATTTCTGTGAATATTTCCTGGTGGTGCAAAGAATCGTCAAACGCGCATCCCGCATCTGCGGCAGGGGGTCCGGGGCTGCCTCCATTGTGGCCTACTGCCTGGGGATCACCAACGTCTGTCCCATCAAGCACAATCTCTACTTTGAACGATTTCTGAACCCGGAAAGGACAGACCCGCCGGACATTGACATTGATTTTGCCTGGGATGAACGGGACGATATTCTCGACTGGGTTCTGGACGAGTTCAGGGGCCATGCAGCCATGGTATCCAGTCATATCCTTTTCCAGCCGCGGATGGCGGTTCGGGAAACGGCCAGGGTATTCGGACTGCCTGAAATGGAAATCGGCAAGGTCTCCAAACGGCTTCCCTGGTTCTGGAGGATCAATGAGGCCCCGGATGACCTTTTAAACCGGATCAGGGTCCGGCCGGAGTTCAGGTTCATGGACTTTCCCCAGCCCTGGCCGGATATCATGGCCTATGCCCAGGCCATCATCGGGACCCCGCGAACCCTGTCCGTCCACCCGGGCGGTATCGTCATCACCCCGGGCCCCATCAACACCTACGTGCCCGTGCAAACCGCGCCCAAGGGTGTTCCCATCATCCAGTGGGACAAGGACGGGGCAGAAGCCGCAGGCCTTGTGAAAATTGATCTTCTGGGCAACCGGAGCCTCGGGGTTATCCGGGACAGCATCGAGAGTGTCCGGCAATCTTCGGGAAAATTTGATGATTTTAACACCCTTGACCCGGAGGACGACCATGACACTCGACAGACCGTGGCCCAGGGCCATACCATGGGATGTTTTTACATTGAAAGCCCTGCCATGCGCCTGCTCCAGAAAAAAACCCGGGTCGGGGATTTTGAGCACCTGGTAATTCACTCGTCCATTATCCGGCCGGCTGCCAACACCTTTATCCAGGACTATATCCAGCGGCTTCACACCGGCGTATGGAAACCCATTCATCCCCTCCTGGAATCCGTACTGGATGAAACTTTCGGCATCATGGTGTTCCAGGAGGATGTCTCACGGGTGGCCGTAAAAGTCGCGGGCTTTACCCATGCGGCTGCCGACGGGTTGAGAAAAATCATCTCCAAAAAAGACAGGGAAACGGAACTGGCCGACTATCATGACCGGTTTGAGCAGGGGGCCCTGGCAAAGGGGGTCAGACCGGCAGATGTCAAGGTCATCTGGGACATGATCGCAAGCTTTTCCGGGTACTCGTTCTGCAAGCCCCACTCCGCCTCCTATGCCCGGGTCTCTTTCCAGGCCGCCTACCTGAAAACCCATTATCCGGCCCAATTCATGGCCGCCGTCATCAGCAACCAGGGCGGATTTTATTCCACCTTTGCCTATGTGTCCGAAGCCCGGCGGCTGAAGGTAAAAATCCTGGCCCCGGATGTCAACCTGAGCGGCATCCAGTGGAAGGGCGAAAATCTCAGGCTCAGGGTGGGGCTGATGGCCATCCGGGATCTCAGTGCCAAAACCATGGCGGCCATTGTTGAACAGCGACGGTCAAAAAAATTTACCGACCTGGAAGATTTTTTTGCCCGGGTCAACCCCCGGGAAAATGAGGCCCGGGCCCTGATCCAAAGCGGCAGCCTGGATACCCTGGACCGGTCAAACAACAGGGCCGGCCTTTTATGGTCCCTTGCCGCATGGCAAAACAAGAAAAAAACAGCCGATCGGCAGCCCTCCCTCTTTGATCCCATCGCCTCGGGCCCCGGCATACCGGACCTCCCAGCCGAGAACACGGTTGAAAGGCTTCGAAGGGAATTCTTTGTACTGGGGTTTTTATGCAACTGCCACCCCATACTCCTGTTCAAAGAAATTCTCCAAGAGTTCAACACGGTCAAGGCAATCCATCTGCCCCGGTTCATCAACAAAAAAGTCATCTTTGCCGGATGGCTCATCACCGGGAAGGTAGTGAAAACCAGACACGGGGACCCCATGAAATTCCTCACATTTGAGGATGAAACCGGTATCGTTGAAACGGTTTTTTTCCCAAAACCCTATGCGCTTTTCTGCCATATGCTGGATTACGGAAAACCCTATCTGATTTACGGAAAACCGGATTCAAACTGGGGGGCCGTCACCCTTGTGGTGGAAAAAACCCGGTCTGTTCCTTCATTGCCGGGCAGATCCACCGGTTAAGGACCGCAGATGAAAGAAGCCGGACAGGTGTTGACATATGACTGTGGAATTTTTTACAAAAATGTCATTTTTCTCGGTTTGCAAATCCATTCAAGGTCACTATTTCCGGCCAAAGCATAAAAATCAAAGAGAAAACCCATTGTAAAAAATACTTATAACATTTTTGTTGTTTAATTCCCTCACAAAAAATACAAATTTGAAATAAAAAAATATATTCCGATAATAATTTCCGAATAATAATTTTTTTAAACAAAATTAACATTATAATTTCAGTATATTATAAGCGAAAATCGGAAAACACTCTTTTAATGGCACAGGGCTTGCTGATACCAGCCATAAATTGACAATAAAACTATTTTAACTGAGAGGAGATGTCGTATGCTGATCAAAAAAATTCTGTCCCCCCTGGGAATAGTATTGTTAACCGCCGTAATCGCCTTTGCCGAAGACGGCGTCATCGACTCCGGGGATACGGCCTGGGTCGCAGTATCAACGGCCCTGGTCATGATGATGACCCCGGCCGGCCTGGCCCTGTTCTACGGGGGAATGTCCCGGTATAAAAACATGCTCAATACCATTGCCATGACCCTGATTGCCTATTGCCTCGCCTCCATTATCTGGGTGGGATGGGGATATTCCCTTGCTTTTGGAGAGAGCCCAAGCCTATTGATCGGCAGCCTGTCACACCTCTTTCTCAACGGCATTGATGTCAATTCCGTATCCGGGAGCATCCCCACCATCCTCTTTGTCCTGTTCCAGATGACCTTTGCCTGTATCAGCATTGCCCTTGTCCTGGGTTCTGCGGTTGACCGGATGAAATTTTCATCCTGGATCATCTTTACCATTCTCTGGATCACCTTTGTCTATGCTCCGGTGTGCAACTGGGTCTGGGGCGGCGGCTGGATGCACAAGCTCGGGGCCCTTGATTTTGCCGGCGGAAATGTTGTCCACATCAATGCCGGAATCTCCGGCCTGGTACTGGCCCTTTTCCTTGGAAAACGGGAAGGCTATGGAAAAGAACCCATGATTCCCTCCAGTGTGGCCTTTACCGCCCTGGGCGCAGGGCTTCTGTGGTTTGGGTGGTTTGGATTTAACGCGGGCAGCGAACTGGCCGCAGACGGCGTGGCAGCCTCGGCATTCATGGTGACCAATACGGCAGCGGCCATGGGTGGACTTGCCTGGCTGTTCATTGAATGGAAGCACAGCAGCAAACCCACCCTCCTGGGACTTGCCTCGGGTGCGGTGGCAGGACTTGTCGGCATTACACCGGCGGCAGGGTTTGTCACTTTAACAGGCGCCCTGGCAATCGGGGCCGTTTCCGGCATCATCGGCTACTTCGGCGTTGCAGTTCTCAAGCAGCGACTCGGATATGATGATTCTCTTGATGCCTTTGGGATACACGGCCTGTGCGGTATGTGGGGTGCAATTGCCACAGGGCTTTTTGCGGCTCCTTCCGTTACGGAAGGGGCGGCAGGTCTGTTCTACGGCAACCCCAGACAGGTCTGGATCCAGTTCGTATCCATTGTGGCCACCATTGCCTTCAGTGCAGTCGCCACCTTTATCGTTCTCATGGTCACCCGTCTCCTGACCCAGGGCATCCGGGTGGAAAAAGAAGACGAACTTGCAGGACTGGACAATGCCCTCCACGGTGAGCGTGCCTTTGAAATAGACTGATCCACAGCATCTGGGAGGGCAGCCTGCCTGCCCTCCCCTGGAATCCCCTTCCAGCCTGCACCCCTCTTTGGACCTGCGGGCCTTCCCGTAGAACAAACCTTTATATCTTTTTTTGATGACCGCACCCAAATGACCTTTAACACTCGAATGCAATTGCATGACAATACCCCTGCAATTGCATTCGGCTATAGCGGCAAAGTGTCCGAGGGTTCCCGTCTGTCCGGCGATCAAATTGACTGGACCTTCTGGAAGCGACCCGGCCAAAGACCCAAGGAGTGAACCAACAGGGGCGAGGTCTGCGGAACCAGGCAGAATGAATTCCCAGAATCAAAAACCAACGAAATAAATAGAAATAAACATTGACTTGAAAAATAACAATGGCTATAGGTTGGTTTAAATATAGCCATATTATATCTATATTGAACAATCAATCGCAGGATGCCTATTTGTAAAACAAGGTATGATCACTTTTACCATCAACGAAAGGAGATCCCATGGAACGAAGACAATTTTTACAAAAAGCCGCAATCGGTACTGTCGCCGCTGTTACTGCCGGTGGAATGGTTAATGCCCCTGCCGTACATGCCCAGAAAAGAATCAAATGGAAAATGGTAACCACCTGGCCGCCCAATTTGCCCTATCTGCAGGATGCTGCAGAGATGCTTGCAAAAAAAGTAGAGATCATGACCGGCGGGCTGTTCAAAATTAAAGTTTTTGCGGGTGGTGAGCTTGTTCCCCCTCTGCAGACATTTGACTCAGTCAGTAAAGGCGGCTCTGTCCAGGCCGGGTCAGGCGTCGGCTATTACCAGGCAGGCAAGGCTCCGGCGGCCCAATGGTTTGCTGCTGTACCATTCGGCCTTAACGGATCCGGCATGGCGGCCTGGTATGAGTTTGGGGGAGGACTCAAACTGTGGGAAGAAGTTTACGCACCATTTAATGTGATCCCCCGGCCCGGCGGCACCACAGGCCCCCAGATGGCTGGATGGTTTAACAAAAAAATTGAAACCATAGATGATTTCAAAGGCCTTAAGATGAGGATCCCGGGGCTGGGTGGAAAGGTAATGGCGAAATTGGGCTCAACAGTCATTCTCTGTCCGGCCAGTGAAATTTTTACCAATTTGGAACGGGGAGTTATTGATGCTACGGAATGGATCGGCCCTCTTCACGACAAATTAATGGGTTTTTATAAAATTGCAAAATACTATTATTATCCCGGATGGCATGAACCTGGCCCCTTTGTTGAGTTTATTTTCAACAAAAAAGAATATGAAGCCCTTCCCCTTGAATACCAGGCGATTTTAGATGCTGCCTGTGCCCAGGTCAGCAGTTGGACAACTCAGGGGTTTAATACCGGTAATGCCCAGGCCCTGGACGAATTGATCAGCCAGCACAATGTCAAGCTGATGAAGTTCCCGGATTCGATTCTGGCGGATCTCAAGTCCCATGCGAAAGATGCTGTCGCCGATATTGCGGCCAATGATCCAATGGCTCAAAAGGTAAACGAGAGCTTTGAACGCTTTAGAAAAATTATCGGTCCATGGGGTGAAGTATCAGAGCGGCCATATTACAACAGCCTTGCTGACCGGTACACGCTGAATGGATAAGGACCGCAAAGCAATTGATGGGTGACTGGAAAAAATAGCTTGGTTAACATGGGAAAAGGGTTGTTCGTATGGGGGTATGGTCATTTCTAAAAAAAATTGCAGACACGATTGATGCACTCAATGAACGGATTGGACGTTTCGTTTCCTGGGTTGTGACATTTCTTGTGGGCGTTGTGTTTATTGATGTTGTCATGCGATACGCATTGAACACAAGTTTTGTCTTTGCACAGGAACTGGAGTGGCATCTGTTTGGATTTATTTTTCTGATGGGTGCCGGCTATACCCTCCTATACGATCAGCATGTCCGTGTGGATGTTATTTACCAGCGCCTTTCATCAAAAGGACAGGCATGGGTCAATCTATTCGGATGTGTCTTTTTCCTCTTTCCGGGGATCATATTGATCATCTATACCTCGTCCATCTTTGCCTGGGAATCAATGAAATTTCTGGAAGGATCTCCTGACCCGGGGGGAATCCCTTTTCGGTTTATCATAAAGGGGTGTATTCCTATGGGGTTTGTACTGTTCTTTTTCCAGGGGATTTCCATGTTTATCCGTAATCTGTATATCATCCTGGGGATTAAAACAAATAAGGATCAGGGGACGGTGAATTGATGGGATCTGAATACCTGGCAGCCTGGATGTTTCTTGCTTTAACGCTTCTTCTCATGGCCGGCTTCCCGGTCACCTTTACCCTCATCGGCACTGCCATGGTTTTCGGGGGAATCGGGTCTGGATTGGAGTTCTTTGAGCTGTTGCCCCTGCGCATATGGGGGGCCATGAAAAATGTCGTCCTGATCGCCGTTCCCCTGTTTGTTTTTATGGGGGTGACCCTTGAAAAATCCGGCCTGGCAGAAGAATTGCTGGAAACCATGGGAAAATTGTTTCGGCATATTAAAGGGGGACTTGCCATCAGTACCGTCGTCGTGGGCGCCCTCCTCGGGGCATCGACTGGAATTGTGGGTGCCACTGTGGTTACCATGGGGCTTTTGGCTGTCCCCACCATGTTGCGCCATGGATACCAGCCTGAACTGGCAACGGGAACGGTATGTGCATCCGGGACCCTGGGACAGATTATTCCGCCTTCCATCGTCCTGGTGCTGTTGGCCACCATCGTGCAGATTCCCGTCGGGGACCTGTTCATGGCGTCCCTGCTGCCGGGAATGATGCTCGTAACGCTTTATATCTCCTATATCTTCATTATTTCCCTTATAAAGCCTGAAAATGCACCTCCCGTCAGGATGGAAGATGAAGAGGGCCTGGATAGAAAACAATTGTTTAAAAAAATTTCCCGGGCCTTATTCCCCCCGCTTTTTCTGATTATAGCCGTTTTGGGGTCCATTTTTGCCGGGATTGCCTCTCCAACCGAGGCGGCTTCTGTGGGATGTGTGGGCGCTGTATTGCTGGCAGCCTGGAACCGGAAATTCAATCTTGATATCCTCAAGGAAGTTTCTACTACAACCACCCGGTTGACCTGTATGGTTTTTATTATCCTGGTGGGGGCGAATGCATTCGGGCTTACGTTTCGTGAACTGGAAGGAGACGAACTGGTCCGGAATTTTTTATTTAGCATTGCCGAGACACATGACAAATGGATGGTATTGGCCATTGTCATGGGCGTTATTTTCCTTGTGGGGTTTGTTCTGGATTTTATTGAAATTATTTTTATTCATGTGCCGGTTCTGGTGCCGATTCTTGTCAAGGATTTTGGATTTGACCCTCTCTGGATTTGTGTGCTATTGGCCGTTAACCTTCAAACATCCTTTATGACACCCCCTTTTGGATTTTCCCTCTTTTACCTGAAAGCTGTGACCCCAAGGGAGATTAAAACCGGGCATATTTACAGGGGAATCATTCCCTTTGTATTTATCCAACTGATAGGACTGTTAATGGTGGTATTCTGGCCCAAGTTGGCCACCTGGCTGCCCTCCCTGGTTTATACGAGATAGGATAAAGGGAAAATTGTATGAAAATTACCCAGGGGTTCAAACTGATCAGCCGGTCCAAAAGTTTTTCTTTAAATTTATTTTCTTTTTTTATCCTGATACTGGCGGATATATTTCTGGCAAACATCATTTTTTATGGGCTGAGTGAGCAGATAGACCAGATCACCAACGAGTATGAATATTTTCCGCGCAAGTACAGGCAGGCTTTTATTCAGGCGACCTGGGTTGAAAACAATATTATCAGCAAAATTTCCGATGATGTGCTTGACAAGCCCATATATCGTGAAAAAGCCTTCCATAAAAAACGGCACCCCATATGTGACCAACTTGATTTGCGGATGGATGTTGTCAAAAACACCCCAGCCCTTGTCCAATTGTTTGAACAACGAAAGCGGCTCCAGACCATCTATCAGAATTATGACGATTACCAGCGAAACAAACTCAACCTGGCCGAAACAACCTATACCGAAATTCAGGATATCACCACACAGATAGGAAAAGATCCTGCAGTCAGGGATCTTATCTCCTTTGTTTTTTCAAATCAGAACGACAAAACCCATGGGGACGACATAAAGGCCTACAAAAGAGCGTTTGCCGTCAAGAGAGCCGGCTATGGATTGCTTTTTCTGGTTCCCATTATCGGTCTGCTCTATTTCTGGAACCACCGGTCCAATAAAAAAGAGAGAAACCTATCCATTATCATCAGCTCTCACTTTATGCTGGTGGCCCTTTTGCCCATACTTTTCGAACTGGCACGCCTGATACTGGAGTTTTTGCCCAATGTCCTGTTCAAGACCGTTTATGATTTTCTGATCAGTTCACGATTAATCTCCATCTGGTATTACCTGGTGATCATATTGATGGTCATCGGTATTACCGTATTGATATGGATTCTGCAAAACAAGGTGTTTACCCAGAAAAGATATGTAAGGAACAGAATACAAAAGTCAAAGTGTGCCCAATGCGGTTTAAAAATAAATTATGAATATGAATTCTGCCCCAACTGTGGAAATCATCTGTTAAGAAATTGCAAGCATTGCGGCAGACCCACCATCCAAGGATATGACCATTGCCAACATTGCGGCAGACAAGAAACCTGATTTAAAAGGAATGAATGGATATGAATAGTGTTCAACTGGCCGGCCAGACCATCTATCCGTCGAAAATCGTCTGTATTGGACGAAATTATGTGAACCATATCAAAGAACTCAGCAACGAGGTCCCCAAAGAACCGGTCATTTTTTTAAAGCCGAATTCATCCATCTCAAACCAGATTCATGCCGGTACATCCGACCTGATTCATTATGAGGGGGAAATCTCTTTTCTGGTCATGGCCGGGGAATTAAGGGGTGTGGGATTTGGCCTGGATCTGACGAAAAGAGAGATCCAGTCAAGATTAAAAGCCAAGGGCCTTCCATGGGAGAGGGCAAAAGCCTTTGACCATTCTGCTGTATTCAGTGAATTTGTGTCCTGGGACAAAAACACAGATGACCTGAGACTGGAACTGGTAATCAACGGAACCCCGGCACAAAAGGGCGGCTGTGACCTGATGCTCAACAAACCCCGGGACATATTGCAGGAAGCCCTTAATTTCCTCTCATTTGAAGATGGCGACATAATCATGACCGGAACCCCGGAGGGCGTGGGCCCCATTTCCCAAGGCGATACCTTTTCAGGAAAGATTTTTGAAAAAGAAAAATTGATAATTGAAAAGTCCTGGATTGCGATATAAAAAGATATAGCCTTTCAAGACACAATCTTTCAGACCGTTCCGGGATTTATCCAAATCACGAATCAGGTCATTAATCAGGATCAACGGCCAGGTCTTTATTCCGGCCGAATGATGGATCAGGGGCCAGATCTATAGTAAGGGCATAGGTTCCCTGCTCCATCTTTGCCTGAACCGGGAAACCTCCCTTTTCAAACACCTTGAGCATGGCCCGGTTGGAGGTGAGCACATCAGCCGTCATGGCCTGGGCACCCCTGTCCTTGGCCTCTTTTGCCAGCATCCCGTATAGATGAGTGGCAATTCCGTATCCCTGATAGGTTTCATCCACGACAAAGGCGATATCCACGATTGGCTTATTCTGATGCCTGGCAAACCGTGCCTCAGCGACCAGGGTCTGCTGTCCCGGCTCCCCCACAAGTGCAACGATGGAGAGGACATCCCGGTAGTCAACATTGACATATTCCTGCATTCTTTCATGGGGCATGGTTTTGATCGGGCTGAAATACCGGTAATAGATGGCCTTGTCCGAGAATCGATAAAACAATTGTCTCATCTGGTCTTCATCCGAGGGTTTTATGGCCCTGAACCGGACGTTTAGCCCGTCTTTGAATGCCTTCCGACTTTCAATTCCGGCCGGATAAAAATGGGCACTGTCAGCCAGAAAGATCTGATCCTTGTAAATAAGGTTGATCTTTTTTGCCCCTTCAACCAGTGCGGGCCGGTCTTCAGGGTGGGCGATTTCAATAAGGGCCTGGGCCCGTTCCCTCAGGGTTTTGCCCCGCAGATGGGCAATCCCCTGTTCCGTTACCACCAGATCAATGGATTCGGGAAGACTTAACAGATCCGGAGAATCCTCCACGGACAGCCGGATATTGGCCAATCCTTCACGGTTCCGGCTGGGAAGGGCAACAATGGTATACCCGCCCCGGGAGATTTCAGCACCATTGAAAAAATCCGCCATCTGGCCGGGACCGGCCGTGACATGGCCGCTGCTGTTGTGCAGCCCCACCCTGCCGGACAGGTCGACCCGTCGCACCGGGATAATAAAGACAAACCTGTGGTTCATCCCGATCTCCAGAGGGTTGAAGACCTTGTCAATGCTTTGAAACTCCACAATGGGATTTTTGTCAAGAAATTCCATCAACTCTCTGGTTCCCAGGGCATAGGCCGTCAAAGACCTCCCCCGGAAAAGGCCTTTTCTCCTATTGCTCACGGCCCCACTTTTGACCAGTTCCATTAAGGCGTCCGTAAAAAACGGGGTGTGAATCCCCAGATCCTTTTTATTGGCCAGATATTTGGGCAGGGCCTCAAAAAGCGGACCAAAGGTAAATGCAAGACAGGAACCGTCATCAATGACCGAGGCCACATTGGCTGCCAGTCGTTCGAACACGGGGTCAACCGGGAACCTTGGAAAATAAAACGGCGGGTCAACCGACTCGATGAGCATATCAAAGGCATCCAGGGGGACAAAGGTATCGCCCAGGGTAAAGGGGATCTCAATATTAATTTCGCCCACCACAAGACCTGCCCGGGCCATTGCCCTCCTGGCCACATCCACCCCCACGCCCAGACTGCAATACCCGGCCCGGTTGGGAGGGGTGATCTGTACAAAGGCCACATCAATGGGAATCTGACCCTCCTTCATGAGTCTGGGAATGGCGGAAAACCTTGAGGGAACCAGATCCACGTGTCCGGCAGAGATGGCTTCCGCCGACACCCATCCAGAGAAAAAAGTTTTCAGGCGGTAGCGTTTAGATTGCAGGGCCTTGTAGGAGATGGCATCCCCGAAACTGACGAGCTGAATCAGTGTGAGATCCTGGAGATGGTATCCGCTGTCATGCATGAGGCAGTTGACCAGGGTCCGGGGTTCTGCTGCACCCGTACCGATGAAGATATTCATTCCAGGTTCGATTCGTTTCAATACCTGGTCCGGGGAAACAATTCTTTTCTTCCATTCCGGTGTTTTTTTTAGAAACATATTACCTCTTTGATTAGGGGAATATCTCTATATTCATAATTGAATATCCGCGAATAGTCTATATATATATCAAACCGACACAGATTAATCTTGAGTTTTATGCGGCCGAAAAATAATTGTGTGATTTAAATCTTGTTTTCTTTTGATGTCCATAATGAAAGGCCCTATACGTATTCTAAAAAGCCTGTTGATTATCACGGTCATCTCTGTCATTGCCGACCCTAAAACCAAAAACGTGACGATCATCGGGTTTGAAAGCCCACAAAAGGGTTTGAATCCGTATAAATTTATTGTCTGAAAACTGATTTTTTGAGAATCTTACCCTTTAGTCAATTTCTCAATATTGTCCCGGGCAAAACCAATGGACGGATCAATCTTCAGGGCTATTTCATAGTATTTGACGGCCAGGCCGGTGTCTCCCAGCTCCCTGTAATTGGAACCGATATTGGCATAGTTGATGGCCAGGGAGGGATCCACGGCCAGGGCCTTCTCAAAACAGGTAATGGCGGTTTCATGATTTTTCAGCATAAAATGACAGAACCCCATGGTATTGAACATGTCCGGCCGCTGGTCGTCAACGGCAATACCCCGGTCGCAAATCTCAATAGCCCGCTCATACTCTTCAAGATCTTTCAGGCAGGCCCCCATGTGGGAATAGATATCCGGCAGGTTCAGTGTGGCGGGATTCCGATTCAGGGCGGTTTCAAACTCTGTTAAGGCGGCCGGTTGATCGCCCAGGGCGATGCGCATCAGGCCCTTGTAAAAGCTGGTGTAGTATTTGCCGGGAAGGGCCTTTTCCAGGTCGTCCAGCCGTGACAGGGCCTGGGCCGGATCAAAGCTTTCCGTGATGAGCCGGGCGGAAAACATTCCCACACTTGCTGCTGCGGCTCTTTCCCGGAAATGTGCTCCCGGGATAACGGCATAAAACGCCGGAATTTCAAGACTTTCATGCATGGTGCTGATGGCGATCACCCGAAAATCTCTCGTATCCAGGGCATGGATAAGATTTTCCACTTCGACTTTTATGTTCTGGTCTGAGAGGTCAGGCAGTTCATCTGCATTGATCATCTGCTCGGGATGGGTAATAAACCCGGCATCTTTAATGTCGGTGAATTTGGGAAGGCCCGAGGCAACGTAATTGGAACCTGAATTAAAATCCCCGGCCAACTGGGCCGTTTCCGTCAGGGCACGGCTCATGGCTTTTTCAGGGTCGGGCGAGGTCCCGGCGGTCCAGACGATTTCGCTCATCCCGGGAAAGGTGGCCGGGTCCCAGGCCAGGACACCAATGGTGGAAATACCGGTATCAAGTGAAAAATCAGACGCATACACCTTGAGACCCTCTCGTTTGTATTTTGCCAGGAGTTCAACCACCAAAGGATCGGTAAACGAATCCAGGTTGATGCCGGGAACCTTTAAATTTTCATGGGAGACCCGGGAAGATACGTGGCGCTCCACCAATTCGCAAATCCCCTGACTCAAGGCCTCTTCCGTACAATTTCCCGCACTGGGCCCGTTAAACTCATTGATCATATAGAACCAATTAAACGGAACCAGAACCTCTCGTTTTTGTGTCAGGTCATACCCTCTGGTCCACTTTAAGGGCAGGTCATCAAACACGGGCTTGACCCTTAAGGCGTCTTCAAAATTGTCATGGACGGATTTGATGATCTGGTCAAAGGCCAGGGCTCGCTCACCCAGATCTTTGGGGGTGGAAACAAAAAAATTGTTTTGATTTTTCACGAAAGAAAAAAAGCTGTACCGTTCCGCAAGTTCCATCACGGCACTGGCCTCGGACTGCTCAGGGGTTCCGCCTTTACCCATCTGTTTGTTGGTGCCGATCACGTCCCTGGCATTGGCGCCGCACTCACTGAAAAAAACCGGGATGTCCAGACGGCCGTTATCAATCCGCTGGGTCCGGCTCAAGATATCCAGATTCAGCCGGGCCGTCTTCTCTTTAAACTTTGCCACTGTCTCCTGGGGAGACATGATCTTGTCCTGGTCGTATGTATAGCCCTTGGGGGCGTCTTTTAACTCGATCTTATAACCCATGTTCTTCCTTTTATCCTAATACACCATGGCATAGACCTGTCCTTTTTCTTTCCAGATATCGGTGTGGCATCCTTTGAGGTCATTGCTGAACCTTGCGCCGTCAGCCATTTCAAAATCAAGGTTCCCATAGTCCATGATAAACATGGAGCAGGTTTTAGCATGTTTTTCATAAAACAGATAGGCAATCCTGCACTTTCCAAGGACACACAATCGGCCTCCGAGCAGAACATACCCCTGGTTTGTTAGATCCGGGAGAATTACGTTAAATTTGAGTTCCCGGCTCAGCATGGTCACGGCGGATTCAATCCCATCGGCGGTAAAGGACATGGTCGTATTACCGCTCAGATGCCTGGTGATGGCGCTTTCAGTCAATTGCTGAAGATTTTCATAACGAAAGGGTTGGTTGGAAAAAATCATGACCACCAAAACCAAAACAATACTAGCCGCAATACCGACGGCAAGCCCTGCAAAATGGCGTTTAGTCGGCCCGGCCGGGATTTTGGCATGGTCAATGGTCAATTCAATCCGCTCATAAAGACTTTTTGGGAATTCAACAGGACGGAAGGCTGAACCCATGGCCTTTTCAAGACTTTCATCGATGTGGTAAAGATTTCGACAGGTTTCACAGAATTTCAGATGTTCCAATACTTCAGGATTTTCTTTGTCCGTCAAAGCATCCCTGGTCAAGAGCCAGTCCTGAAAATCCTTACAATTCATTTGGTTCCGGAACCATTCTTTGATTTAAAATTAATCTTCACAATATTGTTGTCGTTTAATTTCATCTGTTTTATCAGCATGATTTTAACGCCTTCCCTTGCCCGGGTGAGCCTGGACATGACCGTACCAATGGGAATGTCCAGAGTGGCTGCAATATCTTTGTACATCATTTCATCCATATAGTATAAAATCAAAACCTCTCGATATTTTTTTGGCAACCGGTCAATGGCTTTTTGAACGACCTGTCGGGTTGATTCCCCGGCCAGCAAAAATTCCGCATCATCCGGTGTCTGAGTGGTTTTCAAAAACTCGATATAATCAATTTCCGGCAATCGTTTGCGACCTTTTTGTCGCTGGTAGTTTTTCAGGAAATTATTTCTTAATATTCTCAGCAGCCAGGGCTTGCACTTTGATTTTTCCCGCAATTGATGAAACTTGTGAAAAGCCGTCAAATAGGTTTCCTGGACAATATCCTCAGCATCAAAAACGTTTTTGCAGTACTTGAGTGCCACGTTGTACAACAGCCGCATGTGCGGATAAGTCAACCGTTTAAATTCTGTTGAAGATGCTGTTTTTTTGAATATCATGTGATCATTTCCCGGCCCTGCCTCCTTTTTATATACTAATCAGGTTATCGGTCAATTCAATCACATGCGCTGTTTAATTTTAAAATATCTGTAATTGATGACTAAAATCTGATGGTTTTATTCCAAATCAAACAATTTTCTTTCAGACCATCGGGGAACCTGGACTTTAGTTAAGTTAAAATCCTGATATTAAATCTTGATCAATATTATTGATTTTACCACCTCTCATCACTCAGACCCGTGTGAAGATGGAGAGTGGGACCGGGTGTTTATTTTTTATTTTTTCTTTGCAATGACCCATATGGCATGGACGATACCCGGGATATATCCCAGAATCGTTAAAAGGATATTGAGCCAGAAATGCTTGCCGATACCAACCTGTAGAAAAACACCCAAAGGCGGAAGAAGTATTGAAATAATAATTTTAATCAGTTCCATAATCGCTCCTCTTGCTCTTGTTTTTTTAATTTATCAATATCATCTATAGTCATTCTGCCAGGAAAAATAATAACCCTGGAACAATCCGTCATGAAAGTTGTTTTCTTGCCCTTAGCTTCGCATCTATCAAATCTTTATGATTAAATCGGAGAAGGTTTGCAAGCTTATGGGCAAAGTGATCCTCATGTGCTTCAAGGTGGTTGTCCAGCAGGATGATACGCCAGACAGATTCCAGAATATCGGTTTTTTGCTTTTTTGAAAAATTTTCGTTTATAAAATTCGTGTAGTGAAAAAGGTCCACATACTCCCTGTTTTTTTTATCCCTGTCAGAGAGAACACTATCAATTTCTTCCCTTGATATCTCAAAATTGGTCACAAGAGTTGTAATGAGATGCTCTCTTTCGCCTTCACTACATTCACCATCGGCATAGGCCGCTTCAAGGAGCAATACAGTCAATGCCAGATGAACTGTCAGGACATCTTGGTCAGTCACCTGAGTTTTACCATTCTCACTGCCAATAATTTTTTTTATCAAATCAAACATGTTCTTACAATATCCTTGGGTTATATTTGCATTTATCTTTCCGCAGGCTCCAGGTGAACCATGACATCAATGATTTTGGGATTGGCTTTGATCAGGGTCTCTTTGACCTGTTCCGATATATCGTGCCCCTGGATAACGGTCAATTGCCCGTCAACCTCCAGGTGAAGATCAATGTAGATATAATTGGCAAGTTTTCGTGTTCTCAGTTTGTGAACCCCTTTGACCTCTTTGATGGCAGTGATGGTCTGTTTAAGGGCCAGGATTTTCTCTGCTGAGATCCCGGTATCCAGGAGGTCGTTGATATTGGTAAAGAGAATCTCTATACCGACCTTGATAATAAAGGCCGACACGACAACGGCCCCGATCCGGTCAAGAAATCCCAGTCTCGGATCAATGAGGGATGCCACAACTGCCACAAGGACCGGAATAGAGGACAGGGCATCGGTTCTATGGTGCCAGGCATTGGCCTTTACTGAAGAGGAATGGGTTTGAATGCCCACATCGTAGGTGATCCTGAACAGGATCTCCTTTGCAACCATTGAAACCAGGGGCCCTGCGACGACAATCCAGTTCAACTGGGTAACGGTTTTGTCCTGCAGGGAAATGATCCCGTTGTACCCAATGGCGCAGGCCACGAAAATCAGGATACACCCGATGATGATGGAGACAAAAGATTCAATTTTCTGGTGCCCAAAGGGATGGGCCTCATCCGGAGGAGCGGTCCAGTACTTTACCCCGAACAGAATCACAAAATCCGAGGTTGTATCCGAGAAGCTGTGAAGGGCATCTGCCACAACCGCCTGGCTGTTGCCGAAAATGCCGATTAAAAATTTTATCAAGGAAAGCAGAATATTGGCCACAAGGCCGATGAGGGTGATCTGTTGAATTTGTTTTTTTGGTTCCATTTTCTCTGTTTTTCAGGTCGTTATAGATATTTTTTTCCATAAATATAATCGAAAACCAATTTTAAATAAAGCCGGATTCTGTACCAAAATCCATTGCCGAATTTGTCGTCCCAATATCATCGGACCTTTTCATTCATGCTCTTCTCTAATCAGGGGAATAAATTTCAAATTGGCCCGGGGAAAGGGAAAATCGTTAATATTTTTCAGGCTGATCCATTGATGATCCATGGGGCCGTTTAAACGCACAGCCCCCTTTATGTGCCTGCAATAAAAAATGTCCATTTGGATCTTAAAGTGGGTATAGGCGTGGTGGATGGTGGTCAGATGCGACTCAATCTCAGCGACAATGCCGGTCTCTTCCCTGATTTCCCGGATACAGGCGGATGCGGCCGGTTCCTTTGCCTTGAGCTTTCCGCCGGGAAATTCCCACAATCCCCCCAGAAGCCCGTCAAGGCGTCGCCGGGTGATCAATATCTCCCCGTTTTTCCGTACAATCCCGGCGGCAATACGATAAAAAGGCACCTTTTTGGCCTTGATCCTTTTGGGAAACTGGTCCACCTGATCAAATGACCATGCCTCACAAAATTCAGTCACGGGACAGTCGTTGCAGACGGGGTTTCGCGGAGTACAGATCAAGGCCCCCAGCTCCATCACGGCCTGGTTAAACATTCCCGGGTCATTTTTATCCAGGAGCCGGTCTGCAACCTGTTTAAATTGTTTATGGGAAGAGGCTTTGTTCACCGGATCTTTGATACGGCACAACCTTGCCGTCACCCGCTTCACATTTCCATCCACCACGGCAAAGGGATGACCAAAGGCAATGCTCTGAACGGCTGAACCGATATAGTCACCTACCCCGGGCAATCGTTTGAATTCGTCAAAATCATCCGGGATAACACCCCCCATCTCTTTGGTGACAATGGCGGCGGCCTTGTGAAAATTTCTGGCCCGGGCATAGTACCCGAGCCCTTCCCACATTTTGAGCACGGTCTCAAGATCCGCGGCTGCCAGATCCTGGAGACTTGGAAATCGTTGGATAAAATTTAAAAAATACGGGGTGGCCGTCTTGACCTGAGTCTGCTGGAGCATGACCTCGGATATCCAGATATGATAAGGATTTTGGCTCTCCCGCCAGGGCATTTCACGGTGATGCCTTTGGTACCAGCCCGCAAGATTTTTCCGGAACCGGCAAAGGTCTGTTTGTTTAAATTCCATGGGCCGGGACCTTACCATAGGAGGGGGTGACAAGTAAATTCCTTAAGTGCTGATCCGAATATTTGCCATGAACCTGCCAGCTTAAAAAATATACAGACTCTGACATACCGAATTTGTAAAATCCGACCTGCACCCCTATACTTTCATATGATGGGAAAAACCTAGCAACTGAACGATATTTGATTTTATAATTTCATTCAACTTCTTATAAATTTTTGCTTGGCCATAATTCTTTTCATGCTCTGAGATTAAACCTTCCACCACATTCATTACGCTTCCACACAATTCATTTATTAATGATGCCAACAATTTTGGCCTGACATTCATGTCCTTGGCAAATCTTTTAAAAGAATGCTCTTTCATCCGGTCATGCCTGAAAGTTTGACCGATCGACATGGCAAATTTATTGTCCAAAGGATACACCTGGGTGGACACCAAATCATAAAACGGTGCTAACTCAAAGTCCTTTTTGTGTAGAATAGAGAAATTCTTACCATGAGCATCACGATTACCAATGATATAATTAAAAATCATCATCCGTATAAATAGCAACCGGGTTTTCACACCTTGATTTGATAAATATTCATCGATTAATTCCCTGCACTCTAAAAATCCGGGACCACCCGTCTCTTGATATTTTCGATCAGCCGGATACCCCATTGCCTGACAAAAATCCTCCTGGTGAATACGAACAATCTCTTTGTTTACTTCCCGGCGATCATATCGATCCACCACAAACAATTCATGGTTGCCGATTTTCATGATTTTTGAATTGGGAATCGGAAAGCCTGATCGTTGTGCCAATTCCATGCAAAAGGCTTCATTCTTCGGGATATCAGTAAAACCGGCGTTCATTGGTTTGATGATATGAGTCGTAGGAGAACCTGAATTTTTCGGTAGATAAAATAGTGTTCTTTTAATATATACTGGTAATTTGTCCTGGGCACCGGCCAAAGAAAGCTTAGCCTGTCTCATTTCCGGATATAATTTATACTTTTGTGGTTCCAGCAGCATTTTATCAAGAGTTTCTATCAGCTCCTGGGTAATATTTTCGTATTGACCAGAAGTAAAATCCGGCTCTTGATCTTCAGGTATGATGGAAAGCGCCCCTGCACAGTCTTCTCCAAAGTTTTCTAAAAATGCAAAAGTATCTTTTTTGTCAAATCTGAGATTGAAAGCTAAAATTGTTCTTGTGTTACTTTCCGGAAGAAGGTTTTCAAAAAAAGCGGTACTGACAGCCGGAGCAAATTTCTCTTTTCTACAGGGAAGTGAAAGGGAAACAGGTGGAGATTCATTTTCGATCCAGTCTTGAGAGTATTGGAATACTACCCTGCCTTTCCGGTGGCGATTTAATGTGCCGACTACTCGTTTGTTCCATATGATTTGTAACCGGTCTTTCATCTATCGTTCTCAATGGAATCCGGTGTCAGGTACAGATTCAGCCCTAAGGCCCGAAGCAGCACAAAGGCTTTGTCCATCTGTATTGTCTCTTTCCCTCTTTCTACATCACTTATGAACTTCACACTTGTCCCTGTAATATCTGCTAAATCCGATTGCCTCATTTTTTTCTTTTTCCGGGTGTCCTGAATGGCTTTTCCAAGATATTTAACTAAACGGATGCGATATGGATATTCTATGTTTTCTTTCATTTCAAACCTGAATTTCACCGTGTGGTTAAAAAATATACTTTGTTGTTGGATTTAACCGTACAGTCAAATTAATTTCTTGTCAATAGATTCAACCGATCGGTTAATTTTGAAATATGGCCTGACACCCCTATTCCCGGTCGGTATGAACCAATAGCCCGATACCAGGACTGTCCGTTTACGAGTTCCTGCTTTTAAAGAAATCCAGGACAAAATTGATGTGCTCGCCCATGGACAGGTGTGCCTTATAGGGATCCCTGGATTTAATAGCCGCCAGGATGGCCTTGTGCTGGCGCAGGATCTTCTGGATATTTTCCGGGTCTTCATACAGGCAGGCCAGGTTTTCACCGATACCCAGAAACAGGTAATCGTAAAAATTGCGCATGATCAGTATGTGCAACGGATTTTTGGCGGCATAGGCAATGGCCATGTGAAAAGCGGTATCCGCCTCCGTTCCCAGCCGGCCGGACTCAATTTCCGTCTGCATCTCATGAACGGTCTGGCCCATGGCGGTGATGTCTTTTTCATCGGCCCGTTTGGCAGCGAGAGCGGCGGCATTGCATTCCAGGCCCATCCTCACCTCCAGCAGATCATCCAGGGAGGCGTCCTGGGCCTTCATGGCCCTGGCAAGGGGGTTGTCAAGGGTGTCTTCAATAGATTTGACAAAGGTCCCCTGGCCCTGTTTCTGATCAACCAGCCCCATGGTCACCAGACGCTGAATGGCATCCCGGATGGTGGTCCGGCTGACCTTCATTGCCTCGGCCAGTTCCCGTTCCGTCATCATCTTTTCACCGGGTCTGAGTTTTCCCCTGTAAATCAGCTCCCTGATCTGGTCAAAGACCTGGTCTGAAATGCGCTTGGGTTTTATGGGCTTAATGGGCATTGTCATAATCTAAGACTTTTGCCGGTCAGTAAAATTGCAGACCGGCCTCCATGGTTACAAAGCGTAAACGAGGAGTATTAACCATCCTCTGTCTTATATCAAGACTTTTTTTTAATAGGTCAGGACCATGCCTCCGTCAAATAAAAGATCGCCTCCCACCAAATATTTTGAGAACCTGGAAAATCCGAAGACAAAGAGATTGCCCACTTCAATGGGGGACATCATCTCCTTGACCCTGGATTTTCCCATCATCACATCGGTCATCACCTGTTCAGGCGTGATTCCCCGCTGTTCTGCCTGGGCTGCCACCTGGTTCAATGCCAGGGGAGTCTTTACAAAACCGCTGCTCACGGTAAAGGAACGGATCATGCCCTCTCCTTCGGCAGATATGGACTGACTCAATGCCTTGAGACCGAATTTGGTGATATTGTAGACCGGTTTATTTTTGGTGCAGATATGGGCGTGGACCGAGGCCATGTTCCCGACGACACCGGTGCCTGTCGCGCTTTTCTTCATATGGGGAATGGCAAGTTGTGACAGGTAAAAAGGGGCTCTGAGCATGAGTCTCTGCATGAGATCATAGGTTGCCATGGGAAAATTTTCCACCGAATCAATGTGCTGGATTCCCGCAATATTGACCAGGTACTTTATCTGTCCCAGGGTAGCGGCCCGATCCACTGCCTGTTCAATATCCTCATCCCGGGTCAGATCCGCCTTTATAAAACTCATGCTGCCGCCCAGATCCCTGACCATTTCACAGGTTTTTTGTCCTTCCGTCTCATTGATGTCAAGGCCCACGGTGGTCAGATTATTGGCTGCCGCAGCAATGGCCGTGGCCCGGCCGATACCCGTACCACATCCGGTAACAAGACAGAGGTTGTCCCGGGAAAAATCCGTGTCATTCAGGATGAGGATTTCTTCTTGCTTGATGACAGGTTCCTTGATAATCATTTTTGTTCTCCTTAGTTTATAGTGACTGTTTATAGCGAATAGGCTTACTATGTTTTTATTGCTTTGACCTTTTCACTTATTTCCAGGGCTTTGGCATATAATTGCATTGGGTGGCGGACTCGTATATTTTTCCCGGCCTTGGCCAGCATATCGGAAATCTGCATCATGCAGGCAGGGCAACCCGTTGAAACTATTGTGCAGCCCGTATCCGAGATATTTTTCTGCTTGAGCTGCCCGATGGAGGAAGACAAATCATAATGATAGACATTGAAACTGCCCCCCATGCCGCAGCATTTGTCAGATCCTTCCATTTCAACCAGGGTCTTGCCTGCAGCCCGGATGACCTGGCGGGGCTGGTCGGCCACGCCCAGGGATTTCTTCAGATGGCAGGGGTCATGATAGGTGACGATCTCCCCGGGCTTATCCGGGTTCACACATGAAGCCAGATCAAAGTCGGGTTTTACCCGTTCCACCAGAAACGCGTTGATGTCCATGGTCTTTTCAGCCAGACGGTTGAGCCGGTCTTTGACCCCGCTCGTGGGGTTCTTGTAAACCGCAGGCCAGAGTTTTTTGATGGTGGAGGTACAGGTGGCACAGGCCGTGATCAGGACATCAAATTTTTCTCGTTGAAACAGGTCAAGGTGATGGTCCACGAGCTTGGTAAAGGTGTCCCGGTCACCGGAAGCCAGGGCCGGGATACCGCAGCATCCCTGGCCCTGGGGGATGGTGAGGGCCACACCGTGGTGGGTGAGCACCTTGACGCTTGCATGGGCCACGTCGGGAAATATCTTGTCAATGAGACAGCCGGTAAAAAGCAAGGCCCTCAGGCCTGATCCGGATGCTTGGCCCGGCCCGGTCGATGGGTTTGGGGTCGGCTGATTTGGATATGACTGGTTTTGGTCGGCCAGGGTCTTATGAAAGGGGGTTTGGGCCATGGGCAGAATATGCCGGTTGTGAATCAGCGGAGAAATCAGCCGGGCGCAGGAGGTGCCCTGGGCGTTGGCCTCATCCTTGATGAACAGGCGTTGAAACCGGCCGGCCCATTGGGTCAGGGTATCAAAGGTGCCAGGATTGGCCAGCATCCCTTTGAAAATCAACTGCTTTACCGGGGAGAGCCCCTTGTATTCAGCCAGGATGGCCCGGGCCTTGATGAATATCTCCAGGACATTGACGCCGGAAGGGCAGTTGGCGGCACAGGACCCGCATAAAAGGCAATTGTTCAGCCGCTGTTCTACCCCGTCCGGGTCGGCGAACATACTTTCCATGAGCCCGTTGAGCAGGGCCAGTTTTCCCCTGGCAACATCGGATTCCCTGTGGGTCTGCTCAAACAGGGGACAGACCGCCTGACACATGCCGCAGCGGGTGCAGATCACCAATTGTTCTTCCAGCTCTCTGACAAGATCTGCCAGGTCTTTCATCTGATTTTTTTTGGTGTTGCCCATCTTATTTTTCGACCTCCTGGGAAACTCCTGTTATCTTGCCTGGATTAAGTATGTTGTGGGGATCCAGGGCCTGTCGAAGCCTCCGGGAGAAGCGCACTGACGAAAAGCCGGCCTCTTTTTCAAGAAACGGGGCTTTGGCAAGGCCGGTTCCGTGCTCACCGGACAGGGTTCCGCCCATGGCAAGGGCCTTGTCAAATATGGCTTCAATGGCCTCTTCCACCCGTTTGAACTCTTCAACATCCCTGCGGTCGGTGAGGATGGTGGGATGGAGGTTGCCGTCTCCGGCATGGCCGAATGTGCCGATATTGATATTATAATCTTTGGCAATCTGCTGCAACGCCTTTACCATATCCGGAATTTTGCTCCTGGGTACGGTGGCGTCTTCCAGCACCAGGGTGGGTTTGAGTTTGGCAAGGGCGGACAGGGCAGACCGCCTGGCAGCCCATATTTTGTCACGTTCCTCATCCGTCTCTGCCACCTTTATCTGTCTTGCCCCCATTTTCCGGCACAGGGCTTCAACCTTTTGTCCCTCTTCGGCCACCACTGCCGGGTGGCCGTCCACCTCAATGAGCAGCAGGGCTGCCGCATCAACGGGAAGGCCGGCCTTGGAATAGTCCTCAACCGCCCGGATGGTAAAATTGTCCAGAATTTCGAGTGTGGCCGGAACGATCCGGGCCGCAATGATGCCGGCAACGGTTTCCGAGGCCTCTTCAATGGTTTCGTACACCGCCACCATGGACTGCCTGGCAACAGGGGCGGGAATGAGTTTTAAAATGATTTCATCCAGGACCCCGAGGGTGCCCTCGGAGCCGGTCATCAACCCGGTAATATTATACCCGGTGGCACATTTAACCGTCCTGGAACCGGTCTTGACATAATCTGCCTGGGCGTCAAAAAAATGGAGCCCCATGACATAGTCCTTGGTCACCCCGTATTTGAGTCCGCGCAACCCCCCGGCATTTTCCGCCACATTCCCTCCAAGGGTGGAAACCGCCATGGAGCCGGGGTCCGGCGGATAAAAAAGTCCTTTCTTTTCAACGGCGGCGGCAAGGGTGGCCGTGACCACACCGGGCTGAACCACGGCATACATATCCTGTTCATTGATTTCAATAATCTTGTTGAGCCGGCCGGTGAGCAGGACGATCCCGGAGGTTTCCGGGATGGTACCGCCGGAAAGGTTGGTTCCTGACCCTCTTACCGTTATCGGAATACGATTTTCATGGCAGAGACCGACAATGCTTCCAAGCTCATCCGTGTTGCCCGGCATGACGGCAGCCCCGGGCATTTTCGGGTCAAGAACCGCGGCATCATAGGAGTAGGTCAGCATGTCTTCTTTTTCCGTGAATATGTGATCCGGTCCGACGATTTCCTTTAGCCTGCTCTTGATAGACGAATTGATCATATCTGCCCCTTATGTATATGGTATTACCAATTAATAATTCAGGTTTTCCTTTTATAATTCAGACCGCTGCATCACCCCATTATCCGGTTTGGGAAAAAACCGTGCTTGAAATAGAACTATCTGAATTTATTTAATAAAAAATTGTATATCAAACTTTTTTAAAAAAAACAAATAATAAATTTTTTTTTCTTGACAAATAGTATCCAAGATCTTAATTAAAGGTCATACCAAAGAGTCTTATAGTTGTTTTTTTACTTTTAATCAACATTGGTTCGCTGGAAAACCTTACAAAAGGTCCGGGAAAGGAGGAAGAGGGAGGCCCCATGAAAACGGGCGCTAAATTGTTAAATCGTTCAAGTTTTTAAGCATGATTTTACCCCTTTAGGCAAAATAAAGAATGGAGGAAAAAATGAAAAAAACCTTAACCGTACTGGTCACATGCCTGATGGCATTCTTCTTTATCTGCGGCACCTCTTCTGCCGGAAAACGTGAAAAATTCGGAGAAGATCCCCGAAGCAAAGATGCAAAGCGCGTTTCTTTTAAAACATCTGATGAAAAAATTCGCTGGAAAATGGTCATGCCCTGGTCCAAAGGGCTGTTATTTTATGATATTGCCGTCCATTTTGCAGACAGTGTCCGCCTGGCTTCCGCCGGCAGACTCGACATTAAGGCTTTTTCCGCAGGCGAACTGGTTCCGGCCATGCAGAGTTTTGATGCCGTCAGTCAGGGAGCGGCCCAGGTGGGACATGACTGGCCCGGATACTGGAAGGGCAAAAATGAAGCCTTTGTAGCCTTTGCCTCTGTTCCCTTTGGGCTGGATGCCGAAGGGTATAATATCTGGCTCTACGAAAGAGGCGGCCTGGAGATGATGCAGGAAGTCTACGGAAAGTTCAACCTCTTTGCCCTCCCCGGCGGCCAGACAGGTCAGGAAATGGGTCTGTTCTCCAATAAAAAAGCCACCAAGATGACAGACTTCAAAGGTATGCGGGTCCGTACTCCGGGCTGGTTCATGGATATTATGAACAATCTGGGTGCATCTGTAAGCCCCCTTCCCGGCGGCGAAGTCTATCTCGCACTTGAGCGTGGCGTCATTGATGCTGCCGAATTTTCATCCCCTGCCATCAACTATCCCATGGGATTTGACGAAATCACCAAGTACGTGATCAGCCCGGGCGTTCACCAGCCCGCATGCCAATGTGCGCTGTTCTTTAACAAAGATGCCTATGAAAAACTTCCCGAAGATCTCAAATGGATCATTGACATCTGTGCCAAGGAAACCCAGCTCTGGAGCTACAACTGGATCAACAACCTTAATGCAAAGGCCATTGCCCTGTTCAAGGAAAACGTTGAATTTGTTGAAATGGATGAGCCCACCCGGATCGAGTTCAGAAAAACCACCAAAAAATACCTGGAAGAAGTCAAAGCCAAATATCCGGACGTTAAAAAGGTTCTGGACTCCCAGGAAGCGTTTTCACAGGATTATGCCGACTGGAGAAAAGTTCGCGGCGGCGTTGCCAACTGGCCCTATGAAACCTATATCAATGGTCAGACTCACGAATAAAATGTGAGTTTGAGCACAGTCGTTTGCCAAGACACTCAGGCTGTGAACAAAAACACACGGTCCGGCTGCCGCCTGATAAGGCAATTCCAATATAACAGGCAGCCGGACTTTGCCATAATCTTCCAATAAAGGAAATGACATGTTGGAATCAGTATCAAATTTTCTGGAAAATATCACCCGGAAAGAAGGGGACATCACCTCTTTTCTCATATACCCGCTTCTGGCCATCGTGGTGTATGAAGTCTTTATGCGATATGCCTTCAACGCCCCGACAACCTGGGGATTTGAGGCCACCACCTTTATATACGGACTTCATTATATGTTCGGTTTCGCCTATACCGATGTTCATGACGGTCACGTCAAGGTCGATGTTTTTACGGCAATGGCCTCACAAAAAGTCCAAAATGTGTTAAAAATCATTACGAATCTGATTTTTTTCATGCCGGTAATGACGTTTATGACCCTGTGGTCTGCTAAATTTGCCTATATGTCCTTTCAAGGCCTTGAGGTGAACTCCACTTCCTGGGCACCGCCCATATGGCCCCTGAAAATCCTGATGGCTTTGTGCTATTTATTTCTCCTGCTCCAGGGCATTGCCAATCTCTTAAAAGATATCAACTCACTTAAACAATAAGGAAGGTTTTTTCCATGAGTATTGAATTCCTGACAGTGGCCATGTTTGCCACCCTTATCCTGGCCATCACCCTGGGACATCCCCTGGCATATACCCTGGCTGCGGTGGCCACCCTCTTCGGACTTATTGACAACGGGTTTTCCTTTCCCATGCTCTTTGAAATGTTTGTCAACAACTCCTGGGGATTGATGAACAACTACACCCTGGTGGCCATCCCCCTGTTTATCCTCATGGCCCAGATCCTGGACCGGTCCAAGGTTTCGGATGCCCTGTTTGAAGCCCTGTACGTTGTTTTGGGCAGCGTCAAAGGTGGACTGGGACTTGCCGTGGTCGTGGTGTGTACCGTGTTTGCCGCCACCACCGGTATCATCGGGGCTTCCGTTGTGGCCATGGGGCTTTTAGCAACCCCCACCCTGATCAAGAAAGGATATCAAAAGGAGTTGACCGCCGGCATCATCTGTGCCTCGGGCACCCTGGGTATCCTGATTCCGCCCTCCATCATGATGGTGGTTTACGGCGGACTGACCGGGATGAAGGAAACCTCGGTGGGCAATCTGTTTGCCGGTGCTATTTTCCCGGGCCTGATCCTGGCAGGACTCTATTTTGCCTATATCCTGATCCGGTGCAATATCAACCCGGATTTGGGTCCCCCCATATCAAAAGATGAGGCATCAAGCTATACCGCCGGTCAGAAATGGGTCATGACCTTGAAATCCCTGCTGCCGCCGTTGGTGCTCATCCTGGCCGTCATGGGAACCATCCTGGCAGGCGTTGCCACTCCCACTGAAGCAGCCGGCCTCGGTGCGCTGGGTTCTCTCGTCCTGGCATTTTTTAATAAAAAACTCAATTTTAAGGTATTAAAAGAATCTGCCTATGCCACCTTAAAAACCACCTCCATGGTCATGATGCTCTTTATCGGCGGGAAATTCTTTTCCACCGTATTTTTAAGCATGGGCGGCGGCGATGTGGTGGCCGATCTGCTCATCGGTTCGGGAATGAACCGCTGGCTGATCTTGGCCGTGATGATGTTCATCGTCTTTATCATGGGAATGTTCATTGACTGGGCCGCCATCCTTCTGGTCACAGTCCCGATTTTTCTGCCCATTGCCATGGAACTGGATTTTGATCCTCTCTGGTTTTCCCTGCTCATGTGCGTCAACCTCCAGACCTCCTTTTTGACTCCGCCGTTTGGATATGCCCTGTTCTATTTCAAGGGAGTGGCGCCGGAGGGGTATACCATGATGCATATTTACAAGGGAATCCTTCCCTTTGTAATGCTCCAGGTGATCAGCATGGCCGTTTTATGCATGTTCCCATCCATCGTGACCTGGCTGCCGGACCTGTTTTTTGGGAGGTAAAATAAAAGGAGTCTGCCGTGAGCAAGATAGGGTTCGATAAAAAGTTGTATATAGGGTCTTTTGGAATTATTTGTTTAACCATTGTGGTGATTGCCTGTGTGAATTTTTACCAGACCCGGAACATCTACCTGTCCAGGGGAAATCTGGGGGTTCAAAATATTTCCAATGTTCTTTTAAAAAGCATGGAGCTTAAATACAACCTTCAAAAGGGAAACCTTGAATCCGACATGGGCATGCTGGCGGCTGAAAAGGCCAGGTTAGGGAATATCATGATTCTCAATAACCGAACCGTTGATCTGGAAATTCGGGATATTGACACCGGTAAAAAAGAACAGGTCACTATCCCGAAACTTCTCTTCGGCCTTGAATTTGTCACTCTTTCGTATACCGTTGTTGACAATGTTGCCAAAATGACTTCGTCTGAAATCGCTGTATTCCAGGGGCATAACGAAAGAATGATCAAGGTGTCCACCTCCGGGAAAAACCGGGATGATTCAAGATCTGTTGGGGACTATTATCCGTCCGGGTCAAATGTGTACCAAAAGATAATGAAAGGCGATTCATTTGTTTTTCTGGACCGTGCAAATCTGACCATGCACCTGATCCAGCCGTTTAAAGATCCCATGTCCGATGAAGTTGCCGGGGCATTCTGTGTGATCGGTGATATACTGACCCCGGATCTTGCAAAACTCATAGAAGCCGTTAACGTCAACGGCAAAGGATATTCGTTTGTCAGTGACCCCAAGGGAAAGATTCTTGTGCATCCGGACAAAGAATACAGGGGCCTGAATGTTCAGGATTTTCAAAACGGCTCCAGCATCATGGACCCAAAATCGGACTTTGTGAACTTTGGTCACAAGGACAAAAAATATTATGCTTTTGTGAATCATTTTAAACCATGGGATCTTTTCTTTACCGTGGGTATCTCCGAACCTGATCTCATGGCCGGGATCAATCGCCAGATCCTGGTAAGCTCAGGTATCAGCGGCATGATTGCCCTGGTACTGGGGGCCTTGATCATCGGCGTCATGAACCGGCAGTTGATGGGCAATATGAACGATATGGCCAAAATGGCCCGGGAGGTGTCAGAGGGTAATTTCACCTATTCTTTCGTCTATGACCCCAAAGATGCCATCCGGGACACAGTGGAATCCATGAATGGGATGGCCGGAAGACTGGCCGAGATGATCGGAAAATTGAATTCCGGAGTTGATGTATTGAGCTCCTCTTCGGGCGAGTTGAACCGAATCGCCGAAAAGATGAGTTCAAGTTCCGAGACAACCGTTGCCAAAATCAATACGGTTGCCGCTGCATCCGAAGAGATGAGTGTCAACATGGATTCCGTGGCTGCTGCCATGGATCAGGCCAGCCGGAATGTCGAAATTGTCTCTTCCGGCACCAGCGACATGACCCGGAATATCGGCCAGGTTGCCGAAGGTTCCATGAAGACAAAAGAGATCACCATCCAGGCCGTGGCCCAGGCAAAACAGGCCTCGGACCGGGTCAGCCTGCTTGGAAAGGCGGCAGAAGAAATCGACAAGGTCACGGACACCATCAACCATATCTCCTCCCAGACCAATCTCCTGGCATTGAACGCCACCATTGAAGCGGCCCGGGCCGGAGAAGCCGGAAAGGGATTTGCGGTTGTGGCCAATGAGATTAAAGACCTGGCCCTCCAGACCGCCGCAGCCACGGAAGATATCGCGAAAAAAATCAAGGCCATGCAGGAGCAGACCAGGGGAGCAGTCACTGAAATTCAGGAAATTTCACTCAGTATCAACCGGGTTGACGATTTTGTAAAAGAATTTTCCAGTGCCATTGATCTGCAGTCCACCACTACGGGTGAAATCGCACAAAATATTCAGGAGGTTTCCTCAAACCTGGGGCAGGTCAATGTGAATGTGAGCCAGAGTTCAGAAGTTTCCAACCAGGTGGCTGCTGAAATCAATGATGTGCTGGCTTCGGTTCAGCAGATCAATGATTTTTCGTCAATGGTGGAAGAAAAAGCCGGGGTACTGACCGAGGTGATGGTACAGTTGCAGGATATAACGGCAAAATTCAAGACCTAACCATGGGATCAATAGAAATTACTTTTTAATTGAAGGATTTAGGGCCGCCGATAAAATTTTCGGTCCTTAACAGACCATAAAAGGGGCGAATCCATTGAATCAGGAAAAACTCGTATCCACATTTAAGGAAAAGGCCGGCCTGGTTTCCGCCATTGTTCACGAAGTTCCCGACATAGGGGCGGCCCTGGCAAAAGCGGTCGATCTTTGCAGGGAAAAAAAATCTTTAGAAAACCTGATGCCCGGACAGGGTTCAGATGCCGTGTCTCCACCCGGGAAAATCCTTGCGGCCCCGAATCTTGACCCGACCGATTATCAATCCCTGGAGCTGTTGTGTAAAACGAATGACATTTTCCTGATCAAGGAAGATGTCCGGAACTTTCCCGGCGGGATTGACATGGGACTGACCCTGATGGATTTCGGCATTGCCGAGACCGGAACCCTGGTATTAAACTCCGATTCCGAAGAGACACGACTTTCCACCATGCTGTGCGAAACCCATGTGGCCGTCATCGACAAGACCGATATTCGCGAAACCGCTCTGGCCATGGCAAATGAACTGACCCAAATGACAAAACACCCCTCCTCCTACACAGCCTTTATAACCGGTGCCAGCAGAACAGCCGACATTGAGCGGGTTCTTGCCCTGGGAGTCCACGGACCTCTGGAACTCCACATCATTCTGACCGGGCAAAATTTATCAGAGCCAAATTTATCAGGGCGCAATAAATCAGGACAAATTTAATCATGGAAAAAAACGAAAGCTTTAAGGCCTACAAACACAGACTTGACCATGCCCTGGACAATGAATTTTTACGAACCGCCATGGACAACTTTGCCGTGGCCTACCGGACATCACGGCTGAATGCCTTTTCCGGAATGGATGTGGACCAGATCATCCAGGAGGTGGCCAAAATCAAGGCCACTGCAATCAACGACAATGAACTGCTTCTGGCCCAGTTTATCTCAAAGGCAGAAGAGAACGGAATCCAGGTTCACCAGGCAGACACGGCCGAAGATGCCAACAGGATCATCGCCCAGATTGCCAAACAGACCGGCTCCCAACGAATCGTCAAGTCAAAATCCATGACCGCCGAAGAAACCCACCTGAACCAGTGGCTGGAAAACAAGGGACTTACGGTGACGGAGACAGATCTTGGAGAGTGGATTGTCCAGCTCAGAAAGGAGGGACCTTCCCACATGGTCATGCCGGCCATCCATTTGTCCCGGCACCAGGTGGCGGACCTGTTCTCAGATGTCACGAAAATTCACCAGGATGCTGAGATCGAAAAACTGGTCAAGGTGGCCAGGCAGCAGCTCAGGGAAAAGTATGTCCAGGCGGATATGGGCATCACCGGTGCCAATTATGCCGTTGCCGAGACCGGAACCCTGGGAATCGTCACCAATGAGGGCAATGCCCGCCTGGTGTCCACCCTGCCCAGGGTCCACGTGGCCCTGGTGGGAATCGACAAACTTCTGCCCACCATAAAAGACGCCCTTTCCATCAACCGGGTCCTGCCCAGAAATGCCACGGGCCAGGCCATCACCTCCTATGTGACATGGATTACCGGACCGTCGGAGTGCAAGGGTGTACCGGAAGGAAAACGACAGATGCACATCGTCTTTCTGGATAACGGCAGAAGAAAAATTGCCCGGGACCCGGTGTTTAAAGAGGTGCTGCAATGCGTGAGGTGCGGGGCCTGTGCCAATGTCTGCCCGGTCTACCGGATGGTGGGCGGTCACCAGCTCGGATATATTTATATCGGGGCCATCGGTTTGATCACCACCTATTTTTTCCATGGCCGGGAAAACGCACGGAATCTGGTACAGAACTGCACCAATTGCGGGGCCTGTCGGGCCGTATGTGCCGGGGGAATCAACCTGCCCTGGCTGATCAAGGAGATCCATGCCAGAATCCAGGATGAAGAGGGACACCCCTTAAAGAGCCTGATGCTGGGAAAGGTGTTAAAGAGCCGACGGCTGTTTCACCGGCTGTTGAGGACGGCAAGCCTTGCCCAGAAACCCGTGACCGGGGGAACCCCCTATCTGAGGCATCTGCCCATGATCTTTTCAAAGGAGCACAATTTCAGGATGCTCCCGGCCATTGCCAAAACACCCTTCCGGGACCGGTTTAAAGACTTGACCACCCCGGTCAAAAAACCAATGTGCAGGATTGCCCTTTTTTCAGGCTGTGTCCAGGATTTTGTCTATCCTGAGCAGCTTGAAGCGGCCATGGAGTTGTTCAGGAAGGCCAATGTGGCGGTTGAATTCCCCATGGACCAGTCCTGCTGCGGACTCCCGGCCCTGATGATGGGGGAAAAAGACGCGGCAAGAGACGTGGGGCTCCAGAATATCCAGGCCTTTAAAGGTGAAGATGTTGATTATATCGTCACCCTATGTGCCTCCTGTGCCTCCCACCTGAAAAATCATGTGCCCAACCTGGTTAAGGATTATGACCGGGATGCAGCAGGTGAATTTGCAGATAAAGTCATGGTGTTCAGCCAGTTCATCAATCAGGTACTGGGCGTGGATGCCCTTAAACCGGGAACCCATGATACTAGAAAGACGGCCTTTCATTCACCCTGTCACCTGTGCCGGGGGCTTGGCATTAAAGAGGACCCCAAACGAGTGATTGCCCAATCCGGGCACGAGTATGTCCGGACAGATGAAGAAGAGACCTGCTGCGGGTTTGGAGGGAGTTTCTCCGCCAATTTCCCCTCTGTTTCTAAAGAAATCCTGACCCGGAAACTGGATGACGTTGAAAAATCAGGGGCCGACCTGCTGGTCACGGAATGTCCGGGATGCGTTCTCCAGCTCCGGGGCGGGGCCCTGCGACAGAACAGGGCCATTGAAGTCAAGCATATCAGTGAGATCTTATAATCAATCGATAAAAAGGATAGGTTATACCGGTTATGACAGACAGGCCTTAATCTTCCGGTCCAGCAGCTTTATGGAAAACGGTTTTTCAAGCATATCTGAAAAACCGAACTCCCGGTATTTTTGTATTTCAGCATAATCGGAATGCCCGGTCATGAGAATACCCCGGATACCGGGGTCTATCTCTTTGATCCGGGCCATGGTTGGAAACCCACCGGCCCCTGTTTTGATATCATAGTCCAACAGGGCAAGGTCGATTTTCGGCCCCCCGGCTCCTGCGGCCTGGCAGACCTCAACGGCATGTTCTGCATTTTTGACTACCAGGGCCTCGTATCCCAGGCGGATCAGCAATTGGGATACCACATCCAGAGTGAGTTCATCATCATCCATGACCAATACCCTTGTCAGACCTTTATCCATATCCAATGAAGGCTTTTGGGTTGAATTTTCTCCGGTTGTATTCGTCTGCCGGTTTTCACTGAAGATCGGCAGGAAGATGTGAACCCGTGTGCCCTGTCCCAAATTTGACTCCACATGGATATTGCCCCCGTGCTTTGAAATGATGGACCAGGCAACACTCAGGCCGAGACCGGTGCTTTTTTTATTGTCCAGGGGTTTGGTGGTGAAATAGGGATTAAAGACCATGTCCAGATGTTCCCGGGGTATGCCGCATCCGGAATCTGAAATGGAAATGGAAATCCTGGGATTTTTCATTGCCTGTTCCAGGTACCTGACCGCAATGTCGATCCGGCCGGGACCTTCCATGGACTCCACACTGTTTTGCAGGATATTGTTGACTGCCGCCTTGAGCTGGTCCTGGTCTGCATAGAATGGAACCGGGATCTTGTCCGTTTCAAAGGAACAGATGATTTTTTCCGGATCAATGGTGTTCACAACCGCTTTTCGGATCAAACCTTCAATGTCCGTCTTTGTCTTGACCGGCCCCCCGCCCTTTGCAAAGGTGATCAGCTTTGATGAGATGCGCTTGGCCTGCATGACACCCTCTTCAGCGTTTCGAAGGTATTTTTTCGTATCATCGTCAGGGCAGCAGAGCTGGGCCAGATTGATATTGCCGATAATGGTGGCCAGGGTGTTGTTAAAATCGTGGGCCACCCCGCCGGCCAGGGTTCCGATGCTTTCAAGTTTTTTGGAATTTTGAACGGCTTGTTCGAATTTTCGGAAGAGGTGTTCATGTTCTTTTTTTTCCGTGATATCAAATGCGGTTTCCATCCGGACGATTCGTTTGTCCGACCATTCAACGGCTTTGTCGACAATGCTGTACCAGCGTTGGTTACACGTGTTTAAAAAATCCCATTCAAACGGGTCACCCGGCCTTCCCCCGGGGGTCAGCAGCCGATGGTTGGTGCAGAATTCACAGGGACCGGTTTGGCCTTTCTGGAGGATTTGCCAGCATTTTTTCCCCTCAAGGGAGGTTGGTTCGTCCGGGCCAAATATTTCCATGCACTTTTTATTGGCGTAAATGAGTTCATAGGTCTGCATGTCTGCTACGTAGACAATGGCCTCCATGGAATCAAAGATACTCTTGAACACGGAAAAGCCCTGTTCATTTTTTTTCTGGAGCGCGATCTGATCTTTTTCCCGGTCATATTTTCCTTCAGCCCTCTCGACAATCCGGCACAGCTCATTCATGTCCCTGACGGGCTTTTCCAGGTATTCAAACGCATTATTGTTCTGTTTCAGAGCAATTGCCGCGGTTTCAACACTGGTATATCCGGTCAGAAAAATAATCTGCACAAGGGGATCGATCCGCTTTAACTCATGCATGAGCTGGATTCCATCCATTTCATCCATCTGGATATCTGACAGCACCACCTTAAAAGGGGCTTTTTTAAAATTTTCCAGGGCATCGTGTCCATTGGAAGAGGTCAGGACCGAGAAGCCCTTGTTCTCAAAAATAATTTTGAATGATCCTGTCAGACGAGGCTCGTCATCAACGATCAGCAACCTTTTCTCCATGATTTTCCCTTAGATTTTGTCCAGACTCTGAACAGGTATACCCGTAAACCGGTCGACAATCAAGTCAAACTCCCGTATTTGAAAAAAAATTGCCGACCTGGTCTGTTTACTGGGCGTTGTGAATCCCCACCTCCTCAAAGGTTTTAATGTCTGCCAAAATTCGTGTGGACAGGTCTAAAAGTTCCATGCACACGGCCGCTCCGGTCCCTTCCCCCAGCCTGAATTTCAGATCAATCAGGGGCTCAAGCCCGAGGTGCCGGTGCATGAACTGATGACCCGGCTCCACCGATTTATGGCCGGCAAACAGATAGAGTTTGGCAGCCGGTGCCAGTTCACAGGCAATCAGGGCTCCTGCCGTGGAGATCAACCCGTCACAGATCACAGGTATGCCCCGGGCGGCCGCACCCAGGACAAGACCTGCAAGTCCGCCAATTTCAAGACCGCCCACTTTGGACAGGACATCAATGGGATCTTTTGGATCAGGCCGGTGAAGGGCCAGCCCCTTTTTAATGGCTGCAATTTTATTGGTCAAACCGGCATCATCGATTCCCGTGCCCCGGCCGGTGAGCTGCTCCACCTCAATGCCGGAAAAAGCGGCAATAATGGCGGATGAGGGGGTGGTATTGCCGATCCCCATGTCCCCGGTTCCCAGAAGATCCACCCGGGCCTCGGCCTCAAGCTCGTCGACGATTTCAATCCCGGCTTCAATGGATAAGATTGCCTCCTCCCGGGTCATGGCAGGTTCCCGTGTAAAATTGGCGGTTCCGTATCTGACTTTTTTATGAAAAATGGGAAGATCGGGTTCAAAGTCATGGTTGACACCGATATCCGCCGCCTTTACGACGGCACCGGCATGCTTTCCAATCACATTTACCGATGCCCCGTTGGCGGCAAAATTATACACCATCTGGGGGGTGACTTCCTGCGGGAAAAGGCTGACCCCTTCCTGGACAACCCCATGGTCCCCGGCACAGGTAACGATCCTCTTGTTGACAAGTCTTACATCAATACTGCCCTTGATGGCGGCAAGCCTTGCCGAGATCTCTTCCATAACACCCAGGCTTCCGGCAGGTTTGGCCTGGTTTGCCAGCCGTTCTTTTGCGGCGTGAAACGCATCTTCATTCAAAGTCTTGCTGATGGATAAAATGGTCCGGTCTAATAAACTCATCCTATGTTCCTCGCTATAGTTTCCTCGCTATTTAAGCTTTCTTTCAAAACCACAAAAGGGTTTTGCAAGAAAACACTCTTACAAAACCCTTTGCCATCGAGTTTTAAATACTCTGTTACCTGGCTCGTCTTCTGACTTCCGGCATTAAACCCACTCCTTTTGGCCTTCCCGTTTTCACAGTGACCCATGTTAAAGTAGCAGATATTTCCGGTTACAGCGGCGGGACCGTCACGGAGTTTCACCGTGTTCCGTTTGCCCGGGCAACCCTGAAATTTTGGCAATTATTACCAGAATAAAGCCGGGAAAGTCAATATTTTCTTTACAAGCCCCCCGGTTTGTTTGATATAGGGAATTCGATATAGGGTGCTGGATATATGCTTGTTTAATAATAGAGATGATTTTTCACAGACAAAGAAATTACAGGGAGCAGCACAGATACCAATGAAAACAAATCAACAGACCGGTCCGCCCATGGCCCTGGCCTGGTTTGTCTGGGGACTGGGTGCCCTTTTTTATCTGGCCGGATTCTTCCAGCGGGTGGCCCCAGCGGTCATGACCCGGGAATTGATGCAGGATTTCCATATCTCAGCCGCAGGTCTGGGCCATCTGTCCGGTCTCTATTTTTATGCCTACGTGGCCATGCAGATTCCCACGGGGCTCCTGGCCGACACCCTTGGGCCGCGAAAACTATTGACGTCTGGATGCCTGGTGGCCGGTCTTGGAACCCTTTTGTTTGCCCTGTCCCCTGGATTTTTTGGGGCCGGGCTTGGCAGGCTCCTCATCGGCGGGTCTGTGGCGGTTGCCTTTGTGGGACTGCTCAAACTCTCCTCTTCCTGGTTCCCAAAAAAGTTTTATGCCTTTGTTACCGGCAATGCCCTGTCCATAGGGCTTATCGGTGCGGTCACCGCAGGTCCGCCCCTACGTTTTTTCATGGATACCTTTCCCTGGCGACAGGTCATCACTGCCACCGGAATCATGACTCTTGTTCTGGGTGGACTGATCTGGTTTGTTGTCAGGGACCGGCCCGAAGAAAAGGGATATCCCGGGTTTACACAACCGGGGCCCGGGTCTACACCCGTATCCGGGACCGGCATCGGGCAGGGGTTCTTAACCGTGCTCAAATACAGGAATACCTGGCTTTTATTTTTCATTCCCGGGGGAATTGTCGGGTGTATCCTTACCTTTTCCGGCCTGTGGGGAGTTCCCTATCTGATTTCCCACCACCATCTGAGTCCGACTAGGGCAGCCACGCTCAGCTCTGCTCTGCTGGTGGGCTGGGCCGTGGGAGGGCCCTTTTTCGGCTGGCTCTCGGACCGGCTGGGCCGGCGAAAACCCCTCTATATTGCCGGCTGCATCGTGCTTGCCCTGGGATGGTCATTCATCCTGTTCAGACAAAACCTCTCCTATTTTCATCTGGCCATGATCCTATCCGTTACCGGTTTTTGTTCCGGAACTATGATTCTGAGTTTTGCCTTTGTTTCAGAATCGGTTCCCACCTCCCTGTCCGGAACCGTATCAGGACTGATCAACATGGGAGTGATGTTGGGCCCCATGCTGCTCCAGCCGATTGTGGGAAAAATTTTGGACCATCATTGGACCGGCGGAATGGCCAACGGAGTCAGGGTCTATTCCCTTGACGCCTATGAATACGGGTTTATCCCCATGATGGGGTGGGTGATCCTCTCTGTCCTGCTTTTATTTTTCACAAAGGAAACCCGTTGTCGCCAGACGGTCTGAGCGAACCTTGTAAAACAGATATTTTAATAGGGAATGGATTTTAGTGGCGTTACAAAAGAAAGGATCAATTATGCAGAACCCTGTAAAATCAAACCATATTCTGCACCTGTTCATGGCCATGCACGTGACGGGCGCGGCCGGGACCTTCATCTTTTGCAAGGCTGCTGCCGTAAGCTTTGCAAACCCCCTGGTCCTCACCGTTCTCCGGGGTCTGGGCTCCAGCATGATTTTTCTATTGTTCTCCGGATGGAAGATTCCCCGGCCTGATTTCACCCCAAAACAATGGGCAATCCTCCTGTGGCTGGGCATCCTCCTGGTTCCCATGAATCAATACTGCTTTTTAAAGGGCCTTGAACTGAGCGTCCCGGGACATTCCGCCCTGCTCTATGCCATGACACCCCTCGGAGTGTTGTTGCTCTCAAGCCTTCAGATGAAAAAAATGCCCTCTTTGCGAAAACTGGCTGGAGTGGTGATGGCGTTTTCAGGCGTGATCATCGTCCTGCGGCCCTGGGAATCCGGAGCCATGATCAAAGAGTTGAGAACCGGTGACCTATGGCTCATCGGCGCTGTTTTCTGCTGGGTATTGTATACGGTCCAGGCCAAAGACATCTGCCGGGACAAAAATGCCCTGACCGTCACGGCCTGGAGCCTAATCCTAGGGGTTCTGGTCATGCTGCCATTTTCAGTCAAACCCATCATGGCCTTTGATTTTTCAGCCGTATCCACGGCAGGATGGTTTGGGCTGGGCTATATGATTGTGATCACCAGCACAGTGATGATGATATTGTGGAACATCCTGCTCCAGCATCTCACCCCGGTCCAGGTGGCCATTACCACCAATGCCCAGCCCCCTGCGACCACCCTTCTTGCCGCATTAACCGCGGCTGTGGGACTGCTGCCGGGGCACCAGGACCTGGGCCTGCTGTTTTTCCTGGGAATGGTCCTCTCCCTGTCCGGGGTGATCACCATCCAGCGGGCCCGGGATTAAATTTTCTGTTCCACCCGCTGGAAACAGGGAATGCAGACATTTTTACCGTCAAAGATCCGGATTCTCGATTCCATGGTGGCTTCGCCGCAGGAGTCACATAGAATGCTTTTCAATATCCGGGCCGGTCTGACCGGAGGCGTATCAATGGTTTCAACCGTGAACAGATCTTTTAAGTCTGCCTGCAATAGTTGTTTGATCCGCTGGTCCCTGTCCTGTTCTTTGGGGGCAAAATCATCCTTGAATACGGCCCGGAATCCCTTTTTTGAATTCCTGTCAAAAAAGGTAAAGGCAGACTTGCCGTAATCCTTGTGAATCAGATTTCCCTTGCCAAAGGAACACCCGGTGAGAAACTGGATGGCATCCACCCCGCACATGTCTGTTTCGGTCACACATACCGGCGCCTCTGCATTTTGAATGTCCAGTTTCTCCATTGCCAGCTCTGAGGCCCGGATACCGATGGTCAGGCCCGGGCAATTGTGGCCGTGAAATTCAATGGTTTTTTCAATAATCTCTCTTTCCAGTGCACACGCCATTATGAAACTCTCCTCATTTATTTGTATCAAAAATTATGATTTTCAAATTGTACATCCCCGAAATATTTTATAGTGAGGAATTCTATCATATCTTGAATAAATGGTGTATTCTTTTCATTTTTTTCCCTCTGCCTGATTAAACCTTCACCTGATCAACAATCCAATGCCCGCCTCTGATCACTGGAATATTTTGGATATGTATTCCCCAAAAAAAAAGATGTCTTATATCTGAACGGATTGATGTCTCTTGTCAATCCCCGGCGGAAATGTAATAAATTCTCATATCCGCTTTAAAATGACAGTGGCTTTTAAGGAGAGGACAACCATGCCAGAATCAAAAAACGATAAAATAATTTTTGAAGATGCGGCCCTGCGGGACGGACTTCAGATGGAATCCCGTATTTTTTCCCTTGAGGAAAAACTGACCTGTTTCAACCTGCTTAAAAAGGCAGGGGTTCCCAGAATTCAGGTCGGCGCCTTTGTCCACCCCGAAATTGTTCCCCAGATGGCAGATACAGATGCGCTTATCCGGGCCATCGGCAAACAGGAGAACACGGAAATATCCGCCCTGATCCTGAATGAGAAAGGTCTTGAGCGCGCCCTTGACTGCCGGGTGCCCCACGTGAGCATGTCGGTTTCAGTCAGTGATCTCCACAGCCGGAAAAATGCGAAAATTCCGGCCCAAGAGGCCCTGGATCGGATGACCCGTCTCATTGAACAGGCCCTTTCTTCAAGACTGGAGGTCCGTGCCGGTCTTCAGTGCGTCTTCGGCTGTGTCTACCAGGGCAATATTCCTGAAGATGCCGTTTTAAAAGCAGCCGGAAAAATGGCCCATACCGGGGTAAAGGAAATTAATCTGGCAGACTCCACTGGAATGGCCACACCCCCTGCCGTGCGACATATGATCCGCCGGTTTAACACCGAATTCCCGGATATCCGCATCTCCCTCCACCTGCATGACACCCGGGGACTGGGGATTGCCAACCTGTTTGCCGGGTTTGAAGCCGGGGTGCGCATTTTTGATGCCTGTACCGGTGGACTGGGTGGATGTCCCTTTGTCAAGGGAGCTGCCGGAAATGTAGCCACGGAAGATGCCGTGAACCTGTTTGAGAGCATGGGAATTTCAACCGGTGTGGATCTGGAACAAATCTGCCGGACAGTTACCTTCCTTGAAAACTGCCTGAAGCGACGCCTTCCCGGTCGCATGCGGCAGGTTCTTGAATTTCAGAAAACCTGCCTGTGAAAATCCGGAAGGCAGGCTTTTGAACAATGGTACCCTAATCGGCATGGGTCACAAATACCTGCACCCGGTATCAGATAAAATCCGAAAAGACAGATAAAGGTAAGAAAAATGAGACTTCAAAGCGAACATGCGGTAAGGGTGAAGGATAAAATTATCGGGGGGGCGACCCCGCTGGTCTGTCTTCCCCTGGTTGCAGGGGACAGGCAGGAGTTGCTGGACCAGGCCCGGGATTTAATCAAGCTATCTCCTGATCTCCTGGAATGGCGGGTTGACGGGTTTAATGATGCGAAAAATAGTGACGCCGTGATCAAGGCCCTCACCGACCTGAACCATAAAATTGGCTCCATTCCATTAATTTTTACCTGTCGGATTGATAAAGAGGAGGGCATGCAGAAGATTTCCCCGGAAACACGTCTGGACCTGATAACAGCATCCATGGAAACAGGCTGTTTGGATATTGTTGATATTGAGTTGTGTAATGATATCGGCTTTATCCAAACCGTTATTGATTGTGCACGGCAGAACAGCGTAAAAGTCATTCTCTCTTTTCATGATTTCAGGAAAACGCCTGGCGAAAATGTGATCCTGGAACAGCTTGTTCGTGCCCAAGACCTGGGCGCCGATATAGCCAAGGTTGCGGCCATGCCAAAAAACTACAACGATGTTCTTGTTCTGATGAGTGCCACTTTAAAGGCGAGAACCGGGATGCTCAAAATTCCCATTGTAACCATAGCCATGGGGGAGCAAGGCGTTGTCACGCGAATCGCAGGCGGCATTTTCGGTTCCGATATCACCTTTGCCATTGGGAAAAATTCATCCGCTCCCGGACAGATTTCCATACGACAGCTTCGCCAGGCCATGTCTGTTCTATACCCTTAACCAGTGATCACGGATTTGCCTGGATGATGCCCAGGATATTCAGACAAATCTCCTCCGGGGTTTTCCGGGAGGTCATCACCTGGGTAAACCGGCCATAGCCTGCTTCCCGCTCCTTCAACAGTTCCACAACGCGCTGCATGGGATCGGGTGTATTCAATAGGGGCCGTTTTACACCTTTATCTCTGGACACACGATCAAAGATCTCTTCCGGTGTGGCCTTCAGACAAAACACCCGGCCATTCCGACTCAGCATCTCTGCATTGGCCGGGTCCAACATGAATCGGCCGCCGGTGGAAACAACAAGCCCCTGCCGTTCACTCAATTCCCGGGCAAGATCGGATTCAATCCCACGGAAAGCATCCTCACCTTTTTCCCGGAAAATTTGGGCCACCGACATCCCCACACGTTCAACAATCAATTCGTCGGTGTCGATGAACTCATAGCCCAGTTGTTCAGCCAGCAGTTTGCCCACAGTGGTCTTGCCTGTGGCCATGAATCCGGTGAGTATGATGTTTGGTCCGGTCATTTTTTAAAGGGACTCCTCTGGATATTCCATGCCCTGGGAAAGGCTTTTTAAAATTTTCATTTCATTAAATATGGGACATTGATGTAGATAATGAACAAATTGATGTCAAGTGATTATTGAAAGGATTTACAATTGTTTTGATTTTTTCTTGCACGTATCAAAGACAGACGATATAAATTCAACAAACGGTTGGCGTTCATACAGAACAGCGGGAAAAAAATTATTCAGCCCGACAATTATTCAGCCCGACAATTATTCAGCCCAACCACAGGAGAACCCAGATGACGTATAATTTTAATGCAAAAGAAGTGTTTGAAATGGCCATCCGAATTGAAGAAAACGGGGCCGCCTTTTACCGCAGGGCCGCAGAACTTCAGGAAAACCCGTCAGACAAAGAGTTTTTAGAAACCCTGGCCCGGGTGGAAGACCGTCATAAACTCAGCTTTGAAACCATCCAGCAGGAGATATCTGAGATGGAAAAAAGCCGGACTGTTTTTGATCCGGAAGAAGAACTCCACCTTTACCTGAAGGCCATGGCTGACTCCCATGGGGGAGAAGGCAGCCCGGACATTCTGGACCTTTTCGACGGCAGGGAAACCATGGAAGAGGTTATTACCACGGCCATTGACCTTGAAAAAGAATCCATCCTTTTTTATCTGGGACTTAAGGATATTGTTCCCCCCAGACTTGGGCAGGAAAGAATAGACAAAATCATCACCGAAGAAAAACAGCACATTGTCCAGTTGAGGGAATTTTTACAAATAGCAAAAAAAACCGCGCCCAGAGAATAGGGTACAAAGACTGGAATTTATGAAATCAAAGGGGAATGATACGTCTGTTTTTTCAGACAAGCTGCTGCAAAAAATATTTGATTCCCTGTCTGCCCATATCTCCATTATTGATGAAGACGGCTTCATTCTTGAAACCAACGCTGCCTGGAAAAAATATTCCAGGGACAATGGGCTGCCCCATGATGTGGATTTCAAGCAGATGAACTATCTGAATATCTGCGATTCATCGGCTGGTGAGGGGGCAAAAGACGCCCGGATTGTTGCTTCCGGCATACGAAGTGTCCTGGAAGGCGAGGTCCCCCAGTTTTTATACGATTACCCCTGCCACTCCCCGGACGGGTGCAGATGGTTTTATATGCGGGCCGTTTTAATGGCGGACAAGGGGCCTTCACGGGTGATCATATCCCATGAGGACATCACGGATTTAAAACTGGCCCAGGAGGCGTTAACTCAAAGTCGGGATATGCTTGAGGACAGGAACCAGAGCCTGGAAGAGGCCAATGTCGCTTTAAAGGTCCTGATCCGTCAAAGGGAATCGGACAAGGCGGATATAGAAAAAAAATTTCTGGCCAATGTAAA
Source organism: uncultured Desulfobacula sp. (assembly GCA_963674905.2). GTDB lineage: Bacteria > Desulfobacterota > Desulfobacteria > Desulfobacterales > Desulfobacteraceae > Desulfobacula. The sequence goes on from CAXXXR010000002.1 coordinate 1,425,350, forward strand.
AACCTTTGTTCTGCCCTATATTAACAAACTCAAACAGGGGAAACTGAGTGAAAAGGACAGAACCCTCGTCAATATCGTGGATGATCACCTCAAGGACATTATTTCACCCCTCATGCAGAAATTATCCCATGCCGACATCATGCTGACTCCTCAGGAAATGCAGGTGGCTTCTTTTGTAAGAGATGGAAAGACCACGGCAGAGATTGCCGATATCCTCTTTGTATCCGAGGCAACCGTCAACTTTCACCGGAAAAATCTGCGGACCAAATTTGGTATCAAGAACAGGCAGACCAATCTCCGGTCCTTTCTTTTGTCCATGTCCTAATTACGGATGATATTGAATACCGTATTGATGATTCAACTCTTTTTTCAGTCTCAAAACCGCCAATTCCTTTGCCTTTGCCTCCACTTCCACAGTCAGGTCCAGGCATTTTCCCATGGATTGCCATACGTCGGGAAAGTCCCTGATATCGATATAGTCGTGGTGCTTGCGAATATCATTTTCCTTCCACCCGTTAATTGGGGAGGAAACATGGAACATGGGTTCCCGGTTCCAGGTTTTCACGGCCAGATCACTTGCCTGGTCAACACTCAGACCATCCGGGGCACACCGGTGATGGTGGACATCGTACACCATGGGGATTTCCATGTCCTCACAAACCGGCAACAGATCTTTGGGGGTATAACTTTTATCATCATTTTCAAGGGTCAGCCGTTTCCTCACCGGGTCGGACAATCGCCCGATTTGACGTCGAAGCCGCTCCAGGGATGCGGGTTTGTCCCCGTAAACTCCACCGCCGTGAATATTGATCACATCGGCATTCACCCATTCGGCAACCTGGGCCTGGTATTCCAGGTCGGCAATTGATCGGGCCACAACATCGGTGTGGGGTGAAGACAGAATAATAAACTGGTCCGGGTGGAAACCGGTTCGGATATCATGTTCTCTGCTGAATTGACCGCAGGCGGACAAAGTCTGTACGATACCCTTTCCATGGGGCAGTTCCATGATGTCATAACCGGTTTCCGGGTGAGTCTTCAGGGGGAGGATCTGGCTGTTGATTCGAAAATCACCAATCCCGTGGTCCCGGCAAAAACGCAAAGCCTCCATCAGGGAGTCGGCATTGGCCAGACAAATGTCCGACAGCCTGGCCAGTTCTTCCTGTCTTGGAAACCGGGAAAGATATGTTGCCGTTGCTCTCCTGAATTTAATGGGCTGTTCCTTGAATATGCAGCATAATCCAAGCCTGATCAATTCATCCTCCTCTGGTGTTGCGAACTCCTGCCTTTCATATTATAGTAGACTAACCATCCATGGACGAGACGTCCATAGTTTAATTTGCATTCGGTCATACGGTCGGATTTTTTTTAAGCCTCATCGGTCAAGGGATTGGATATGACGAACACTATGATGATAGTTTTAAACTATCAATAAACCCATAAAAACCCCATATTGCCAAAATATTTAAAAGCCTTAAATTATGTTTAAGCCAACAGAAAAAGGCAGAGCGTCAAAGAAAAATGGCAAACAAACATAAACATATGAGGTGATAAAATGACTGAGAATAAAAATCAGGACTATATTGAAACAGAACAAGAAAGTAACGAAGGACACGTTGATACCCGGCAGTCAAACTTTGAATGCGAAAACAAGGACGAGCACCTGGGATGTGACCCCGGAATAGATGTTGCCGGATGATTGAACAATTAAGATAGTCAATATAATTAAAATTGTGACTCGGCAGGGCCTCTTTGAGGCTCTGCCCCTTTTTTAAAAAACCGGACCGGATAAGATGATAGGGGGGACTTTTGGATATTCTACTGTCCCATATCGACAAAACATATGACGACAATAGAGACAGGCGGGTCATTTTTGAGAACATGAGCGCCCAATTTTCCGGAGGACAATTTTATGTGATCATCGGAAAGAGCGGGGTGGGTAAAAGTTCTCTGCTCAACCTGATGAGCGGAATTGACCTTCCGGATGGGGGGACCATCCGAATCGGCGACACAGCGGTATCCGGGATGAATGACAATGCAAGAACCATTTTCAGGCGACAACACATCGGGTTTATCTACCAGTTTTTCAACCTGATCCCTGTACTGACGGTGATTGAAAATATTACCCTGGTCTGCGAACTGGACAGGATGCCTCAAAAAACTTATATGGACCGGGCAAAGGACCTTTTGAACCAGACCGGCCTGTACGAATTGCGCAACCATTATCCGGATACGCTGTCAGGGGGAGAACAGCAGCGGGTGGCCATCGTCAGATCCCTGGTCAATGATCCCGAGATCATCCTCGCGGACGAACCCACCGGAAACCTTGATCTTGAGACCGGCAGGGTGATTCTTGACATGATTGCACGCCTGGCAAAGAACGGAAACAAAACCCTTGTCATGGTGACCCACAGTCCAGAGGCAATGGCATACGCAGACCAGGTGATGCAAGTTGAAGGCAGAAGGCTTGTACCTGAAACAAAGGGGTCGGATCTCCCATGATCCTGGATCCCCCCTCCATAGCCCTGAACCCTTTGATAAAAATATCCCTGAGGCAGAGCCTGGGCCACCCGTTGAGAACCTTTCTTCTGGTGTTCGGCATTGCATTGGGGGTGGCTGGCGTCATTGCCATAGATATTGCCAAAACCAGTGTGAGCAAGTCTTTTGAATTGTCAACCGCTGCTCTTACATCCCGGGCCACTCATCAGGTGGTGGCCGGCAACTTCAAGGTGCCCCAGTCTGTTTTTACCGAGATCAGGACCGGGATTGGAATTCACCGGTCCGCACCCGTCATCGAAAGCCGGGTCATGGTCAAAGAACTTGGCAACACCCCCCTGACCCTCATGGGGATTGATCCGTTTTCCGAAACCTATTTCCGGGATCTCACGGTTCAGACCAATGGAAAAAGTGACAACAACCTGTCTAATCTTCTGACAAAGGGTTCAGGGGTGCTCCTGTCCCGGGCCAATGCCGGCCCATACGGTTTGGCTGAAAACGAAAACCTTACCCTGGTTTTTGGAGAACAGGAATTTCACACCACCATTGCCGGGTTCCTGGACAGCAAAAATGCGGCAAGCAACACGGTTTTCCAGGGCCTGATCATTGCCGATATTTCCCTGGCCCAGGAGATTTTAAAATTCAAGGATGATATAACCCGTATTGATCTGATCCTGGCGGACAAAACAGAGGTCAATCAGGTCGAGAAAGTCCTGCCGTCGGGTGTTTTTCTCGTGGAAACCGACCAGCAGAACCGGGTGGTGCGTCAATTGTCCCGTTCCTTTGAAACCAGCCTGACCGCCTTTTCCATGCTGGCCCTGTTCATGGGGATTTTTCTGATCTACAATACCGTGTCCTTTTCAGTGGCCCGGCAACGAAAGCTTTTCGGGACTCTCAGAGCTCTGGGCGTCTGCCGCATGGATATCTTCAAGGGGGTTCTGCTAGAGGTGATGATCTTATGCTTAGTGGGATCTGTTCTGGGAATTCTTTTGGGCATTTTGCTGGGAACCGGGGCAGTCAAAGCCGTGTGCCGAACCGTATCAGACATGTATTTCGTGCTGACGGTGAGTCAGACCCACATCACGGTGCCCACCCTTTTAAAAGGACTTGCGGCCGGCATCCTGTCTTCCTTTGCCGCGGCAATCTTTCCGGCAATAACAGCGGCAAAGACCCTGCCCATTACCCTTTTGCAGCGATCTGCATCTGAAAGCGCCCTCAAACGCTACCTGCCCCTGCTCACCCTGTTCGGGTGCCTGATCATCTGCGGGGCTGTGGCGGCCTTGATTTATTCAAATGTCCAACCGGGAGTAGATTTTCTGGGCGTGTTCATGATCTTTTTTGGTGCGGCCCTTCTGGCACCTGTGGTCATCCTGTTCGCCATCAGGGGGCTTCTGTTCCTGGTCCAGGGAAAAGCCGGCGTCATCGTAAAAATGGCCGCAAGAAACATTGCCCGGTCCCTGAGCCGGACCAGCGTCCTGATCGCCTCCCTCATGGTGGTGACCTCGGTGTATATCGGCATTGACATCATGACCACAAGTTTCAGGTTTTCCATTGTTGACTGGGTAACCGGCAACATCGGGGGGGACATCCATGTATCTTCTTCAGATACCCTGAACAGGGCCCTGAAACCGAAACTCCTGAAAAATATCCAGGACATGCCTGAAGTGGCCGCAATTTCAGCCTATAACATTCACAGGATCTTTTCACGAACATCCGGCGAGGTTCATATCTTTTCCTATGTCAGGGATCTGTCAACCAAGACATGGTCCTGGACAGCGGCGGATGAGGCAGATATGCCCTCCCTGCTGGATCAGGGATGGATCTTTGTGTCTGAAATCTTTGCCGACCGAAACCAGATCAAAGCCGGACAGAGAGCAGAGGTCACACTGGAAACACTTCAGGGCCCTGTATCGTTTAAGATCGCCGGCATTTTCAGGGATTTTTTCATGGGGGGCGGCCGGGTGGTGGTAAGCCGGAAATCCATGCAGAAATTCTGGGGATATGGGGATATTACGGCCATGCAGGTGTTTTTACACCCCAAAAAACCGGCCAAACCAATCAAACCGGTGATGGAAAAGATCCGCTCTCTTATCCCGGAACAGGACATGGTCAAGGTGGTGTCGGGTGCGTCCATCAAACAGGGCATTCTGGATGTATTTGACAGGACCTTTTTGATCACCTCGGCCCTTCAGATACTCACCGCCATTGTGGCCCTGACCGGTATCCTCAATTCAGTGACGGCCCTGCTCATAGAGCGGACAAGGGAATTGGGCATCCTCCGGGCCTGCGGTGCTGAAACCCGACAGGTCGGCAGACTGATACTATTGGAATGCGGACTGTCCGGACTCATTTCCGGGATCATGGCCCTTCCCCTGGGGGTGTGCCTTGCCTGGATTCTCATCCATATTGTCAACCAGCGATCCTTTGGCTGGACCTATGATATGGTGGTGACGCCGTCAACATTGATCCAGGCAGTGACCCTGGCCTGTGTGGCTGCCGTTCTGGCAGGGATTTTCCCGGCCGTCAAAGCCGGTCGGACCGATATCGGCCAGGCCCTTCACATGGAGTAGACCCCTATGAAAATATATTTCATCCTTTTGCTCATGATGCTGATGTCAGGTGTTCTCACGGCCCTGATTTCCGGGTGCAGTCCCCCTGCCGACCAGGACAGGATTAATATTTCCCAGGCATTGTCGTCTTCATCGAAAAACGAGTGTTTTGAAACCGCCGAACCTCCGGCACAAATTCAATTTCCAGAAGATTCCGGCCCCCATGAGGATTTCCAGACCGAATGGTGGTATTATACAGGGAATCTTGAAACCGCCCAGGGAAGACAATTCGGATATCAATTAACTTTTTTCAGACAGGCCCTGTCTTGTGAACCGGTACAGGGAACATCAAAGTGGCGGACACAAGGTCTGTATTTCGCCCATTTTGCCGTGACCGATGTCCGGGAAGACACCTTTGTTTCCGATTTCCGCATGAACCGTCAGAGCCTGGGGATTGCCGGAGCAACCAGTCTACCCTTTACGGTGTGGATAGACGACTGGCGGGCCGAACAGGTCAAAGACCGTCAGGTTTTATCGGCCCGGGGGGAAAACACCCGTATCCGGCTTGAGCTGTTCGACGAAAAGCCCGTCATTCTCCAGGGCAGAAAGGGGTGGAGTCAAAAGGGACCGGAACCGGGTGATGCGTCCTATTACTATTCCCGGCCAAGACTCCGGACAGAGGGGACCCTGGAAATCGGTTCCGACACCTATGCAATATCCGGCACCTCCTGGTTTGACCATGAATGGAGTACCAGTGCCCTGGGAACAGATGTGGCCGGGTGGGACTGGTTTTCCGTCCATCTGGATGACGGCAGGGATCTCATGGTCTGCCAAATCAGGCAGAAGGACGGAACTTCCAACGGGTTTGGGTTCGGCAGCATCTCATTTTCCGACGGCACCTATGAAGTCCTGTCACAGGACGCATTTTCCATCCAGCCCGAGGGGGTCTGGGCAAGCCCTGCCACCAACCGGAAATATCCCAGCGGGTGGAAAATATCCCTGCCCTGTTACGGGCTTGATCTGACTGCCGCGCCACTGGTGAAAGACCAGGAACACACCCATATGTTTGCCTACTGGGAAGGGGCGGTCAGATTTGCCGGGAAAGGACCGGCCGGCAAAAGAGTTACCGGGATGGGATATGTGGAGCTGACCGGATATTAATGGATTGGGCATAAATGGACAGGGGTTGAACCGACAACGCATTAATCAACGGAGTATGAACGGCATGCAAAAGATTGTATTGATTACAGGGGCGGTTACCAGCGGAAAAACAAGTTTATTGTCGATTCTGGCAGATAAGCTCTCCTCCCAATGTCAGATTGACGGGTTTCTGTCAAAGGCGCCTCAAAGGACACATGGTTCTGGCCAGTTTGCCTACAAGTATGTGCTTTACCGGATCAAACGACCGGAAACCCTTGCCTGGGCAACCCCCCGGTCAAACAGCAACGGGTATGATTTTAACCCGGATACCCAGGATTTTCTGGACAACCAATTTGCCGGTCATATCACCGCCACTTGTCCCGACATCCTTGTCCTTGACGAGCTCGGCAAGCTCGAACTTGGGGGTGCCGGTCTTGAACGGGTATTAATATCGGCCCTGGGTTCAGACACAAAAATACTGGTGTGTACGGTGAAAAAACGATTTTTAAATGAAATCCTTGAAAAATATCATTTCCAGGAATCTCTGTGCATTGATCTGGATATCATTGACACAGGACAGGCCATTGAAGAAATCACACAATACCTTGATTTACCAATGACACCAGATGCATAATATCATGAGGAAAAAACTCAACCTCAGCCGGATTTTTTTTCAATGGGAATGATCCTGCCGATATCCATGATTTTAAACCGGGACGGGTCAAGCCCATTTGCCTGAATATAGCGTGTTAAGTCAAGGCCGGGGAATCCCGCAGGTTCGGAGCCCAGGTGAAAGGTTCCCCACTGGGTCGGGACAAAGAACCGGGCCCCAAGATCAAAAAACCCCTGGACTGCCTCGGGTACATTCATGTGCTGGTATTGCATGAACCAGCGAGGATGGTAGGCTGTGGTGGCCATAAAGGCATAGTCAATGTCTGAAAATTTTCTGCCGATTTCCCTGAAACCCTTGAAATACCCGGAGTCCCCGCCAAAATAAATCGTCACCTTGGGTGTGACCAGCATCCAGGAGGCCCAGAGAGAACGGTTCCGGCCCTGGTTGATTCTCATGGACCAGTGCTGAGCCGGCAGGCAGATCAGACGAGAGCCGTTTCCCGGGTCTGTCTCTTCCCACCAGTCCATCTCCCGAACATTTTCCTTGTTCATGCCCCGGACCATCTCTCCCAGGCCTTTGGGGACAAACACCTTTGCCTGTCCGGGCAGCCCTTCCATGCTGGCCCTGTCCAGGTGGTCATAGTGGTTATGGGAAATCACAACGTTGACATCTTTGACAATCCGGTTAAACGCCTCCAGGGTCAGGGCCGGTGGCGTCACCCTTGCCGGTACCAGGGCCCGTCTGGAAAACATCGGGTCTGTCAGCCAGTAGACATTGTCGATCCGGACCAGAAAGGTGTTGTGACCGATCCAGAGGATAAAATCCCCCCGGGTCTGTTCCAGCCGCCCGGCCGTATTTGCCAGAATTTTAGGCAGAAAATCCTTTTCCTCTCCAGTGTATTCCGTTCTGGAAAACAATTTCCATCCCAGTACATCCAGAAAACTTTTATCCCCCATCTCCATCCAGGGGGCAAAATATCTGCCCTCTTTAAGGTGGGGGGCATACAGGCCCTCCACCCGGGTATCTTCCACCTGCCTGGCCCATTCATCTTCCGAAAACGCCTTTTCCTTACCCGAAGAACAGGCAGCGGCGGGCGCCAGTATCAGGAAAGCCATGATCAGGAGAAGGGGGCGTGCTCTGAATTGTTTCAATGTGTCCGGGTTCATGTGTCACATCCTTTTCAGGTCGTCCAGAGAGATCTGTCCATCAATATGAATATCGCATCAAACAACTTGTGTGAATAATTGTCTGTCATAAAATAAAAGGTTGATAACTTCTCAAAATCTATATACTGAAACAAATATGTCAATGACAGTCTTGTTTGGAAATGACCTGCTCAGACTGTTCCAGACCGATAACTCCAGACAGACAACAGGAGGATATATGCTCTCTCCCTTGAAAATTGGTATCAGTTCCTGCCTTTTGGGCAATAAGGTCCGGTATGACGGCGGCCACAGCCACGATCGGTTTCTCACCCAGACCCTGGGACTGTTTGTGGAATACGTCCCCGTGTGCCCGGAGGTGGAATGCGGCATGCCCGTTCCCCGGGAGGCAATTCGTCTTGAGGGCGATCCCCAAAATCCGCGCCTGGTCACCCAAAAAACAAAGGTTGATAAAACCCGGCAGATGCAGGACTGGATTAAGGATCGCCTGAAAACCCTTGAAAGTGAAAACCTGTGCGGGTTTATCTTTAAGAGCAAATCCCCCTCCAGCGGACTGTATAGAATCCGGGTGTACGGGGATGATGGCCAGGTCCGGAAAACCGGAACCGGCCTGTTTGCAAAGGCTTTTGTACAACACTTTCCCAGGATTCCGGTGGAAGAGGCGGGACGGCTGAATGATCCCGGGCTCAGGGAAAATTTTATTGAAGCCGTATTTGCCCTGAAAAACTGGCGGGACCTGATCGACAGCAATAAAACCCCAGGCGGTCTGGTTGATTTCCACACCCGGAACAAGCTGCTCATCCTCTCCCACAGCCAGGCCCTTTACCGGCAGATGGGACCCCTCACGGCCCAGGGAAAATCCCTTGGGATTGATGAATTGTTTGATACCTATGAGAAGATACTCTTAAAGGCCCTGGGCCTGCAAACCACGGTGAAAAAAAATATTAATGTGCTCCAGCATGTGATGGGGTATTTCAAAAAGAACCTCACCCCGGCTGAAAAGCAGGAACTTTTATCCATTTTTGATCAATACCGGTCCGGGTATGTTCCCCTGATTGTTCCCATCACCCTGATCAGGCACTATGTGATGAAATATGATCAGCCCTGGCTGAAACAGCAGACCTATCTGAACCCCCACCCGTTTGAGCTGAAACTGAGAAATTATTTTTGACGGCAGACCCCGGCGTATCACAAAATTTCAAAACAGGATATCCAGGGTCTGACGACGATGGATATTCCGGAAACTTCAGGTTTTCAGGTCTGGTATGTGGTGTGACTGGAAAACAACGGCTTAAAAAAAATCCCGGTTTTTACCCGTTTAAGCCGGAGCCGCAGAATCGTGGGTAAAAACCGGGATCGGTTCAGATGAAAGACAAGGCCTATAGACCGGCCTCATAGGTACAACTGGTGAAATCGATTTCCTCCCCGCATTTATCACATTTATGGGTTTTCTCAAACTCATCCGAGAAAATTTCCTTGGGTGCATCGCATTTGGGACAATTACAGGTAAAGGATTTCAGGTGTTTAAACTGCTCAAAACCTGGGCAATGTGCTGGGGTTGTCATGATATCCTCCTTTGTTTGGTGGTGTTTGAAACGAACGCTTCACTCAAAATTAAAGTTTAATTTGCCTTTCTTGTCAAGGGAAAACAAAGATTTAACTCTGGACCGCAAATTTTATAACTTAAATAAAATTTACAGACCTTATTCCAGATTTATCAGGGTCCGGCCTTTGAGCCGGCCCTTTAATATCAGTTGGATTTTATCCTCCAGTTGATCCGGAACGATCTCTTCAACCATGGTTTCCAGGAGGTCAAACTTCCAGTCTTTTGCAAGTTTTTCCCATACCTTTAACCGAAAATCCATGGGGCAGTGCTGGGAATCAATGCCCAGGAGTGAGACCCCCCTGAGGATAAACGGGAATACATTGATGGGCAGATCAAAAGAGGCCACATTGCCGCAGCAGGTGATGACTCCGTCCTGGTGGGTTGATTTGATGGCCGTGGCCAGGATATCCCCGCCCACCGTATCGATGACCCCGGCCCATTGGGGTTTTAAAATCAATGATTTTTTATTTTCAAGAAAGACGTCCCGGGAGATGACGGTTTTGACGCCCAGGCGTTCAAGAAAGCCGGTGTCTGTTTTTCCCGAGACCGCCGTGACCTCATACCCCAAATGGCAGAGAATCGCCCCAGCAAGACTTCCCACCCCGCCGGTGGCACCGGTGACCAGAATATGGCCCTGGGAAGGGGAAATGGTCCGGGTCAATTTAAAAACAGACATACCCGCAGTAAACCCGGCGGTTCCCAGTATCATGCTCTGTTTCAGGCTCAGCCCCGGGGGCAGCTTCACCACCCAGTCCGCCGGGACCCGGACATACTGCCCAAACCCGCCCGGGGTGTTCATGCCCAGGTCATAGCCCGTGACAAGGACCGCTTCTCCTTTTTGAATCGTATCCACACGACTGTCTTCCACGATTCCGGCGGCGTCAATTCCCGGCGTATGGGGGTATTTCCGGGTCACACCGCGGTTCCCGGTTGCGGAAAGGGCATCTTTATAATTCAGGGACGAGTATTGGACCCGGATGAGAACATCGTTGTCGGGCAGGTCATTGACATGGGCTTGTTTGATCTGCCGGGTAAATTTATTTTTTTCAGGCTCTTCAACGATCAAGGCCTTGTACGAAAACGATTCCATAAACGAGATCCTTTACTAAGGGGTTATTTATGATGATGGTAGAGCGTTTTTCCCGCATTGGGTATCAATCTATCACAATTTCACAACAGATCCAGCTTTTTTTGCATTTGTACCGACAAGTGAACCGGGTTACGAAAAATATCCAGGGGGCATATAACTCTTTGCCTTTCCGGAACAATTTTGATATTGATGCCCGGATGAAACCTCAAAAATTCCAGACCGGCCGGGTCACGCTGGTGGCCTTTTCCCATTTTATTCACGATGTGTATACCAGTTTCCTTGCCCCGCTGCTGCCCCTGATCATTGAACGACTCACTTTGACCCTGGGCCAGGCGGGACTCTTGTCCACGGTGATGCAGATCCCAGCCCTGCTCAATCCCTTTATCGGGCTGTTTGCAGACAACAAGGGCCTTGCCCGATGGCTGGTCATCCTTGCCCCCACGCTCACGGCCATCCCCATGAGTTTTATTTTAAACGTTTCTTCATACTATCTGCTCCTGGCGCTCTTCTTTTTTTCCGGTATCAGTGTGGCCCTTTATCATGTGCCCTCCCCGGTGCTGGTGGCAAAATATTCCGGGGATAAAAAGGGCCGGGGCATGAGTATCTTTATGACCGGCGGAGAATTGGCCCGGACCCTGGGGCCCATGTTTGCCGTTGCCGCCGTATCCTTTCTGGGGCAGGACCATTTTTACTGGGTCATTGGATTTGCCGTTCTCACCTCCATCCTGCTCTACTTTACCCTTGAGCGGGAAGAGCAAAAAACACAGATTAAGCGAACCGGTTCTTTGACCGCGTCTTATCAAGAAATCAAACATGTGCTCATTCCCCTGTCCGGGATTCTGGCGGCACGCTCCTTTATGCACGCATCCATGGGGGTTTTCCTCACGGTTTTTGTGGAAAAGCAAACCGGAAGTCTCTGGTACGGAGGCGCCGCCCTTGCCCTGTACGAGGTTTTTGGGGTGGCAGGCGTCCTCAGTGCCGGGACCTTCAGCGACTGGCTGGGAAGACAGCGGGTTCTGTTCTGGGTGTTGATGACGGCTCCGGTGGCGATCCTGATCTTTGTGTTTACCACGGGGTTCCTGAAAATCGCCATGGTGGCGGTGACCGGATTTACGGTATTGTCCACCACCCCGGTGATGCTGGCCATTATCCAGGAAAATGCCAGGGACAACCCTTCGGCCGCCAACGGGCTGTTCATGATGATCTCCTTTGCCGTCAGGGCCGTTGCCGTATTCTTTGCCGGTGTGATCGGGGATTTTACCGGGCTTGAGAACATGTTTGTCGTGAGCGCTTTGATCGGATTCTGCGGTCTCCCGTTTTTATTAAAACTGAAAGCCTGAAAAACTTTATTTTTCCCGGGTTATTTTCAAAAACAGGTAATCCTGATATAATCACCGATTTAAGGGTTAAACTTTACAGGATGGTAAATTGAATACGGGCAAAACAAGTATCCTTCAAAAAGGAAAAGGCAAGACAAGGAAACAGGCCAAGCTGGCCTATCTGTACGAGAAAGAGTCCCAGTACTTTGCCCAGGTGGCTGAAAGCGTAAAGGAGATGGCCGGAAAAGAACTCAGGGAACTGGGGGCCTATGATTTAAAACCGGTTTTCCGCGGGATCTGGTTCAAGGCATCCAAAAAGGACTTTTATCGGATCACCTATGCCTCGCGCCTGCTCTCCCGGATTCTTGCCCCCCTGGTTTCCTTTGAATGCAGTGACAAGGACGACCTGTACCGGGCAGCCAAGAAAATACAATGGGAAGAATTTTTCAGTCTTAAAAACACCTTTTCCATTACCGCCAACGTGTCTGAATCCGACATTACCCATTCCAATTTTGCAGGCCTGCGGGTCAAAGATGCCATTGCCGATTATTTCCGGGACCGGTCCAACAAGAGGCCCAGTGTGGATGCCAGAAACCCGTATATCATTATCAACCTGCACATCCACCGGAACCTGGCAACCCTGACCATTGACGCTTCGGGCGGCCCCATGCACAAGCGGGGCTACCGGGAGGAAACCGTATCCGGCCCCATGCAGGAAACCGTTGCCGCCGCCATTATCCGTCTCTCGGAATGGGATGGGACCCGGCCCTTATACGATCCCATGTGCGGGTCCGGCACCCTGCTGTGCGAAGCCCTCATGAAACATTGCCGGATTCCGGCCCAGGTATTTCGCACCGCATTCGGATTTGAGCGGCTCCCCGACTTTGATGCCAATCTCTGGGAACAGGTTAAACAGGAAGCCCGGGATAATTTCAGACCGTTGGAACCCAACCTGATCTTTGGAAGCGATATGTCCGAGCATTCGGTGAATGCCGTAAAAACCAATATCATGGGGCTTCATTTCGGCAAAGAGATTACCATCACCCAGCGAGACTTCCAGGAAATCGATTGTCTGGAAAACCATGTGATCATCACCAACCCGCCCTATGGAATCCGCATGGGAAGGGACCAGAACCTTAACAAGCTCTACCATGATTTCGGCCTTTTTCTGAAAACCAGATGCCCGAAATCAACCGCCTTTGTCTATTTTGGAGAACCCAGGTATATTAAAAAAGTTCCCCTTTCACCCACCTGGAAACGCCCCCTGAAAATCGGCGGCCTTGACGGAAAACTTGTCAAATATGACCTGTACTAGCAAAAGAATGAACCATGAGCAAATCTGAAACCACATGGAAATATACCTGCACTGAATACCGGGAGGAGATGATCCTTCTGGGACTGCAGAAGAGACTGTCCAGCCCTGATCTGACACCGGAAGAAAAGACAACTCTCCTGAAGGAGATCGCCGAGGTTGAACGCCGGATGGGGATTGACTAGGGCAACCTCTCCTGCCTGACGGAAAAAATCTCCGCCATCATGCACCGGGCACTGCCGCCGCCCACCTGCTCAATAACAGACAGATCAAAACTTAGAATCCTGCCGTATTGTTCCAGGAAACTTTTCTGGCCCGGTGTAAACCCCTTTTCAGCAGATTTTGACATCACGATAAAGCGCTGGTTGTCCTGGTTTCTCACCTCAAGAATATTACCGCAAAAATGCTTTTCCATCTGCTCCATGGTGATCTCCATGACATCAAAGGATTGGTTCAGGACGTCAAGCACATGGTTTCTCTGATCTTTGTCCGGTATGCAGGCCGAGCAGATCACGGCATATTTTTCCCCGAGGCTCATCATGACATTGGTGTGATAAATGGGCCTTCCCGAAGAGCTTTTCGTATCAAACAATATTCCCTCCCGGTAGAACCGCAGCCGAATGAAATTGTCAAACTGATCCGGGTGGCATCGCTCGGACCTTGCCGCATATACCACCTCATCCACCGGGTCTATGATCAGGCTTCCCGTACCTTCCAAAAATTTTTCCGGCTCATCCAGTCTTCCCACGTTGATGCAGTTGCGGATGGTATATCCGTTGGCATTGAGCAGGTTTTCCACTTCCAGGAGTCGCCGTTCGGCTTTCCGGTTCTTGGCCATCATGGGATAGGTCAGGATGGTGCCGTCATGCTCGGTGGAAAACCAGTTGTTGGGGAAAATGGCATCCGGAGTGGTGACTTCCCGGGAAATGGCCGGCTCCAGGACCAGGACCCTTACTCCCCTCGTGCGTAGACCGTCCACCATGGCCTGGAATTCCGCATTGGCCGTTCTATTGACCGCTTCCGGGTCCATATCCAGTTTATTTTGAAATTCGTTGTCACCGCCGGTTTCCTCGTTAAACCCAAAATCTTTTGGCCTGACCATGAGGATGGTGTCGGCGGTTCTGGTGATTTTTACCTCCATGGAATCAATCCTCCCTGAACCTGGCCCTGAGGCAGAGCAGCAGCCCAAAGGCGATGCCGCTGACCACCAGCATCAGTTTAAAGGCCAGGATATAGCTGTGGTTGAGATCAAAGAGGTGACCCGTGAGTATGGGTCCCAATGCCCCGCCCGTGGTACCGAAGAAGACCACCAGTCCGAACAGGGACCCATGGGCCCTGATCCCGAACAATTCCACCATGATGGGGGAGATGGCCGTAAAAAAACCGCCGTGGGCGATCCCGTAAATGCAGGCAAATGAGTAGAGTTTCCACAATGCATCGGCCCGTGTCAGCCACACCAGGCTGATCATGAGCAGGCCGAAACAAACTCCCATGATCCGTTTGCTGCCGATGCGGTCGATGGCCAGGCCAGAAGCAAACCGGCCCGCCATGCTCACGGCACCGATGGCCGAAAGCACACCGGCGGCCCGGTGGGGGGACACCCCGATATCCCGGACATGGGGAACAATGTGAATGAGGATGCTCATGAGGCAGGAGACCATGAGCATGTTTACCAGGCAGATCAGCCATAATTCCGGGGTTTTCAGGGCCCGGGAAAAAGACATCCCCTGATCCTGGGAATTGATCCCTTCCCCGGGACCGGCAGCAGAAGGGAAACCAGCCGATTCAGGATCACGGCGAAGGAACTGGGCAATGATCAGCAGGAGTATCAGAGCGGCAGATCCCATGAACACAAAGGCGTTTTTCCAGCCAAATCCTGCAATGAGAAAACTGGCCAGAATCGGGAAGGTAAACTGGCCCGCACCTGTACCCACCTTGACAATCCCGGTCATCCTCCCCCGTTTCCGGGCAAACCACCTGGCAATGGTGGACAGGGCAATGACATCCACGGAACTAAGGCCGATGCCGAAAATCAGGCCGAAAACCAGGTAGAGCTGCCACAGGGAAGTGATTTGGGACATGAGACAGAACCCAGTGCCAAAAAAAACGGCTGCAACGCTCATGAGAATCCTGGGACCGAATTTATCGTTGAGGCGACCAATGGGAATGCCAAAGAGGCCCATGAAAAAAAAGGCTGCGGAAGAGGCCCCGGATATGGCTGCCCTGGGCCAGCCGAACGCTTCCATCAAAGGGTTGAAAAATACCCCATAGGAGATGTAAATCCCCACACCAACCGCCTGGATGCTGAAGCAGGCAGCGGTAATGATCCTGCCGTACGCTTGCAGCCCGTGCCGTACAGGTACTGCGACAAATGTCTGTCCAGGGACGGTACCACCTGTTTTTTCTGAAATCATGTTAAGGCATTCCCAAAAAAAATTATTTTCCCCTAAAATACACGGTTTGGGGCCGGTGTCAACAAACAGACGTCATGGGATTAAATTAAAATGAGGCTTGCTGACAAAACCGTTTCCGGTTTGCATTCCCAGGCTATTTTCACTATAATTAAAGTTTTAAAATCCCCGGGTCTGGGGATGCAGTGAATGAGCCAATAAAAAAAGGGCACAAACCGATGAACCTTTCCGATCACAGCGGCAAAAAATCGTCTCTTAAACTCTACCACGAACTAATGGCCAATAAAGTCGGGGATATCCTTCTGGTGTCCTGCCCCTATGACGCCTTTATCATGGAAGAGGAGGGCCGCCTTTCCACACGGATCATCAACGAGTACAAGGGGCTGAACCTGTCAAAACCTCCGAGGCTGACCTGGGTGTCTTCGGCTTCCGAGGCTTTTGAACGGCTTGAAAAGAAGAAATTTGATCTCATCCTTGCCATGCCCAGCCTGGATGAGATGGATGTCTACACCTTTGGGGCCAGGGTAAAGGAGACCTGTCCGGACCTGCCCTTTTTCATGCTCCTGCACAACACCTGCAATATCGACACCTATCTGAGTGTGGACAACTCCACGGCCATTGACCGGACCTATATCTGGGGAGGGAATGCCGACCTTCTCCTGGCCATCATCAAGAACCGGGAAGATGAGATGAATGTGGCCTTTGACACGGAAAATGCCAATGTCCGGGTAATTATCCTGGTGGAGGATTCCCCCTATCATTTTTCCTCGTTTTTACCCGTGCTGTACAAACAGATCGTGATGCAGACCCAGTCCGTGATTGACGACTCCATCAATGAAGAACACCGGCTCTTGAAAATGCGTGGCCGGCCCAAGGTATTGGTTGCCCACGATTATGACGAGGCCATGGTCCTGTATGAGAAATACAAGCCCTATCTTCTGTCCGTGTTTTCAGATATGCGGTATCCCATCAACGGGAAGGAAGATGCCGGTGCCGGGTACAAACTGCTGACAAAGATCAAACGAGAAATCCCGGACCTGCCCGTACTCATGTTGAGCACCGAGGAACACAATTGGAAACGGGCCCTTGAGATTCCAGCCGTATTCATCAACAAAAATTCAAGCACCTTAAATGACCAGATCAAGAATTTTTTCGTCACCTATCTCGGATTTGGCGACTTTATCTTCCGGCTGCCCAATGGAGAAGAAATCGCCCGGGCCGGGGACCTGAGGGCCATTGAAAAACTATTGTCGGAAATTCCCGATGAATCCATTGTCTTCCATGCCATGAACAACGATTTTTCACGCTGGTTCATGGCCAGGAGTGAAATTGAATTTGCCCTCAAGCTCAAGCCGGTAAAGATCAGTGATTTCCCAGACCCCCAGGACATGAAGAAATTTTTGACCCAGAGCATCCACGCCCGGAGGAAAGGGTCCAGGCAGGGCCAGATCATCGATTTTAATTCGGAAAAATTTGATTCAGACACGGATTTCATGAAAATTGGAAGCGGGTCCCTTGGGGGCAAGGCCAGGGGACTGGCGTTCATGGCCTCCCAGCTCCGGAAAGATACCGCTTTGCAGGACCGGTTTCCGGATGTGGACATCAATATCCCCCAGACCTTTGTGATTTCAACGGAAGGGTTTAAAACCTTTATTGAAAAAAACAATTTGTCCCGGCTCCTTGCACCGGACCAGGAACTGGAAGACCACAGGATTCTCCAGATATTTATGGAGGCTGAATTTCCCCGGCAATTGAAAAAAAACCTGGCAGCCTATTTGCAAACCGTGCAATATCCCATTGCGGTCCGGTCCTCTTCCCTGTTTGAAGATGCCCATTACCAGCCCTTTGCCGGGCTTTACCACACCTATATGCTGCCCAACTCCCACCCCAGTCTTGACAAACGGCTGGAACGGCTGCTCAGGGCGGTCAAACGAGTATACGCCTCCACCTATCTCAAGGCACCCCGGTCCTATGCAAAATCCACCATGCACCGGACCGAGGACGAGGAAATGGCCGTGATTCTCCAGCAGCTCACGGGCATAACCTTTAAAAATTATTTTTATCCCACAATTTCCGGGGTGGCCCAGTCGTATAACTTTTATCCCATTGCCCATTTAAATGCCGAAGACGGTATTTCCCATATTGCCCTGGGGCTGGGAAAAATCGTCATGGAAGGGGGGAAGACCTTACGATTTTGTCCCAAATACCGCCAGTTCCTGCCCCAGTTTTCCATGGTGGATGATATCCTGGAAAATTCCCAGAAATATTTTTATGCCCTGAACCTGGATGAAATTCCCGAAGATGAACAACCCACTGCCGGGTCCATGGAAGACCCCACCCTTGCCAGGCTTGACCTGAGCGATGCCCTTGACCACCCCGCCGTCAGGAAGCTGTTGTCCACCTTCTACGTCCAGGACAACAGGATCAGGGATTCTTTTTCCGACAAGGGTTTCCCAATATTGACCTTTGCCGATATCCTGAAATACAACTCCTTCCCCCTGGCCAGACTGCTTGAAGAGGTCACGAAAATCGGCAGCAAATGGATGGGATCATCCGTTGAAGTGGAATTTGCTGTGAACCTGCCGGCGGATGACATTCAAAAACCCCAGTTCTCCCTGCTTCAACTCAGGCCCATGGGACGATATAAACAGAACCTCGGGGTGAATATCGGGAAGGCGGAAATTGACCGGGCCTTCTGCTATTCGGCCCTGTCCCTGGGGAATGGGGAGTACAAGGATATCCGCGACGTTGTTTATGTAGACCCCGAGACCTTTGATCCCCTAAAAACCGTTGAAATCGCCGGGGAAATCAACAAAATCAATGCCCTGTTCAATACGGACGGGAGGAAATACGTGTTGATCGGGCCCGGGCGCTGGGGATCATCAGACCGGTGGCTGGGCATTCCCGTGGTGTGGAACGATATTTCCAATGTGGGTGTCATGCTGGAAACCACCATTGACAGCATCAAGGCCGACCCGTCCCAGGGGTCCCATTTTTTCCAGAACATCACCTCCCTGGGCATCAGTTATATAACGGTGTCGGACCGGACCGACGACTTTATCGACTATGAGTTTTTCCGATGCCGGGCCTGTGAGAACACCACCCAGTATTTAAAACATATCCGGTTTGAAAATCCCCTGAAAATCCTTGTGGACGGCAAGACATCACAGGCCGTGCTCATGCCCTTTCAGGATGAGTTGCCCGATGATGTCATGGCCGACATCCCGGTGATTGAGCCCGATAATGGTCATTGATTAGGGGTATTGATAAACAATGCCTCTCATGAGTTCAGGATCAGGGTCATGGTCTGGGCATCAATGTTTCCCCCGCTCAGGATGATGCCGGTCTTTTTCCCCGGCACCACGGCCCGGCTCAGCAGGGCGGCCAGGCCCAGGACACCCGAGGGTTCCACCACAAGCTTCATCCGGAAGAACAAAAACTGCACGGCCCGGATAATGTCTGCCTCGGAAACCGTGACCATATCATCCACATACTCCAGTATCAGGGGGAAGGTGATGTCCCCCAGGCATGAGGTCCTTGTGCCGTCGGCAATGGTCTGGGGATTGTGAACCGTCTGAAGGGTCTTTGTCCGGAAAGATCGGACCGCATCATCCCCCAGTTCCGGTTCCACGCCGATGACGGTGCATCCGGGATTCAATCCCTTTGCCGCAACCGCACTGCCGCTTAAGAGTCCACCACCACCGCAGGGAGTCAGGAGCATATCCAGGGGGCCGGCCTGGTCAAACAATTCCAGGGTTGCAGTTCCCTGACCTGCGATGACATCCAGGTGATTAAAGGGAGGAATCATGGTCATCCCCTGCTCTGCCTGGATATTTTGGGCCATGTCTTCCCGGTCCTGGGTGTTTGGATCATATTCAATCACCTCGGCCCCATAGGATTTTGTGGCGGCCAGTTTGATGGCAGGGGCGTTGACCGGCATGACAATGACGGTCCTGATCTTGAGCATCCTGCCCACCAGGGCCACGGCCTGGGCGTGGTTTCCCGAGGAAAACGTGACCACTCCCTTTGCTTTCTGCGCATCGGACAATTTGGACATGCTGTTGAAGGCCCCCCGGAATTTAAAGGCCCCCATTTTCTGAAAATTTTCACACTTTAAAAAAACCGTTGCCCCCACCTCGGCATCCAGAAAGGAGGATGTCATGACAGGAGTTAAATTGGCGTGTTTGCTTAATCGTTTTTGGGCCTGGATGATGGTGCTGAACATAGTGGTTTCCTTATTCTTTACGGGCTTGTCAATTTTAATTTTGCCGCATTATTTCAGGTTAAGTCTGATATGTAAATATTTTTGACCGGCCCTGGCCCAAAACCTCCAGATAGGCACACTTAATCCCCCCTGATATCCGATTTTTTCGGAGCGTATTCCGGAATAGTCTCGACTTTTTCGAAATTGGGTTCCTGGCCTTTGACAAATTTGCAGTCCCTCTGTTAAGGTGGAGCCATAAAACAATCAAATAGATTCAGGTCAAAACCTGTAATTCCAGGGATCTTTTATCATGAAGTTTTTCAACAATTTTTCACGATTTTCCAAGGGGTTTGAGAAAAGCATCACCACCATTGATTCCCACACCGAGGGCGAATCCACCCGGCTCATCGTCAACGGTGTCGGCCATATCAAGGGCAAAACCATGATGGACAAACTGGCGGAATTTAAATCTTGCCACGATCATGTGCGCCGTCTTTTGACCAAGGAACCCCGGGGGTCCAGGGCGGTACTGGCCGCCATGGTGACTGAAAATGTAACCCCTGGGGCAAAGTTCGGCCTCATCTACATGGATGCCCGGCGCTACCCCTATCTGTGCGGGCACGCCACCATCGGGGCCGTGGCAACCCTTGGGGAAACCGGATTCCTTGATCTTGATTCCGGAGAAAACCGGGTGCCCGTGGATACCCCGTCCGGAATCATGGAGGCCCTGGTCACGGTTCAGGCAGGCAAAATTGAATCCATTGCCCTTGATATGGTGCCCTCCTTTGTTTACAAAACCGGCCAGGTCGTTGAGGTCCCGGGGTTTGGACGGATCACTCTGGACCTGGTGTGTACGGGTGGTTTTTTTGCCATGGTCGACGCCCGGACCCTCAATATTGAACCGGTTCTGGAAAATAAAAAAATCCTGACGGAGCTGGGCATGAAGATCATCGATGCCGCCAATGAACAGCTTACCGTCCGCCATCCGGTCCGGCCCGATGTAAACACCGTTGATGTCACGGAATTTTATGACACCAAACCCGGTGGAGACAAAACCTCGGGCAGGGGCATGGTCATTTACGGTGAATCCCATGCAGACCGGTCTCCCTGCGGTACGGGCACGGCTGCAAAACTCACCCTGCTCCATCATTACGGAAAAATCAAAATGCATCAGAAGTATACCAACTTCAGCCCCCTTGGAACCTCTTTTGGTGCTGCACTGGTGAGAAAAGAGAGGATTGGGACCGGTGTGGACGGAAGCGAAGTGGACGGAACCGTTGTCCAAATCAAAGGCCGGGCCTATTTAACTGGGATTCACCATTTTGTAGTTAAGGATGATGACCCCTTTCAACAGGGATTTATCATGTAATGAATAAAGTTCCGGATATGAAAAATAATTGCCCGGCCGATATCCATCAGGACAGGACCAATGCGGTCGATACTAGTCGGGTCGATGCCGATCCGGCCAGCACCTGCACGGCCAGAATCTATCCGGATAATACCAATTTGGACAACACCTATCTGGCCACCATCTTTGAGCAGTCCGCCGACGGTCTCATGATCTGCGATGCCCAGGGCAAAATCCTTAAGCTCAACCGGGCTGCGGAAATTTTAAATGGGGTAAAGGCCTCGGAGGTGCTGGGCAAAGACGTGGGGACCCTGGTAAAAGAGGGACAGATTGATCGGTCCGCCACCCGGGAGGTGCTGGAGACCAAACGCCAGGTCAGCGTGATCCAGACCACGCCCCGATCAGACTACACCCTTCTGGTCACGGGCACCCCGGTGTTTAACGATGCCCGGGAAGTCTGTTTTGTGGTGGTCAATGAACGGGACATTTCCCTGATCAGGAGCATGAGGGTCCAATTGGAGCAGGCCCGCCAAGAGTCGGATAAAATCAGGGACGAACTCACCGAGCTGAGCCTTCTTGAACTCCACGAAAACGATATTGTGGCCCAGAGTGATTCCATGAAGCACACCCTGAAGCTGGCCCTGAAACTATCCAGGATTAATGCCTCCAACATCCTGATCCAGGGAGAATCCGGGACCGGCAAGGGGCTTCTGGCCAAATTTATTCACAAAAACAGCCATGGAAGCGGCAGGCCCTTTATCCAGATCAACTGCGCGGCCCTGCCTGAAAATCTCCTGGAAGCCGAACTTTTCGGGTATGCAAAAGGGGCCTTCACCGGGGCCAATGAAAAGGGGAAGACCGGGCTTCTGGAGCTGGCCTCCCAGGGCACGATTTTTCTGGATGAAATCGGTGAAATGTCCCTGCCGGTCCAGGCCAAGCTCCTCAAGTATTTGGACGACCACGAAATCAGGCCCGTGGGCGGGGTGACCGTCAAAAAAATCCAGTGTTCGATCATAGCCGCCACCAACCAGGATCTTAATGCCCTGACTGTGAAAAAAAAATTCAGACTGGACCTGTTCCACCGCCTGAACACCTTTACCCTTGTCATCCCACCCCTGAGGGAGCGGCCCGAAGATATCCTGGACCTTGTCCGGATCTGCCTGAAACGCTACAATAAAAAGTATAACCGCCGGGCCTATATTGATTACAAGGGCTTTGAACGGCTGCGTTCCCACGACTTTCCAGGAAATGTCAGGGAACTGATCAACATCATCAAACAGGCCGTGGTGCTCTGCGACAAACGGCACCTGGACGATTATATTATCCAGTCCCTGGATTCGGCCAAATCCCCGGCTCTGGATGGGGAAAACCTGGAAACACCGGGTTCCCTTCCCGAACAACTGGGCCGTTTGGAAGCCCGGCTCATGCAGCAGGCGGCCCTTGCCTGTGACACCACCCGGCAGGCCGCAGCCTTTTTGGGAATCAGCCAGCCCTCGGTGGTCAGAAAATACCGGCAGTACAAGATCAAGATGCCGGGGAAATCATGAAATTACCGGAGCCGGACCCTGATGATGGATTATTTCAAATATTGTTTCGATTCATTTTTGAATCAAAACAGGCAAAATCCATTTGCTCCATCATTTGTTCATATGTCTATCCTGATTATTTTTTCTTTTATATTTTGATTCATTTTTGAATCAAAACCATTATTCCATTATTCCAAATACTTACATAAATATATTGATTCATAATCGAATCAATATTTTTTTCATAGCTCTTATCTGAGGTTTTACCAAATAAATTTAACGTATGTATTCAATTGGTTAAGAAAACAATTTAAAACCAGGCATAAAAATTGCGTTATTCAATATTTTTATAAAATTGAACCCTAACCCTCAGCACAGGATGCACATATGAAAGAAAAACCGTGGAAGCCCTGGCTCCTGCTCTCCCCGTCCCTGGCAGCCGTTTTTTTTCTCCTGGTCATACCGGTGTGTTTCGTGGTCGTGTACAGCTTCTGGCTGAGAGCGCCCTCCGGCGCGGACATCCCGGCCTTCCAATTCGGCAACTATTCAAAATTTTTTGCAGACTTCTTTTACCCGTCCATCCTGATCTCCACCATAAGGGTGGCCCTGGAAACGGTTTTTTTCTGCCTGGTCATGGGATATATCCCTGCCTATTTTTTTTATAAAACCGAATCCCGGTTCAAACCCTTTCTCATGATCATCGTGATGCTGCCGTTCTGGATCAGCTTTATTATCCGGACATTGAGCTGGATCAATATTCTCGGGGACTCGGGCCTGATCAACCACGTATTGATGAAAATCGGCCTGATCCAGACCCCCATTGCCATGCTCTACAACGAGGGTGCCGTCATCATGGGGCTGCTGCAATATCTGCTGCCCTTCATGATTTTAAATATCTATGTGAGCCTGGACGGGATCGACAAGAGCCTGGCCGAGGCGGCAAAGAGCCTGGGGTGTACGGAATGGCAGGCATTCAAAGAGGTGACCCTGCCCCTGAGCCTTCCCGGGGTGAGTGCGGGCTGCCTCCTGGTGTTTGTCCTGACCTGCGGTACCTACCTGCCGCCCATGATCCTGGGGGGCCCGGGCAATGAGATGATCGCCAATCTGATTTTCAAGCGGGTCATCGGCACCCTTGACTGGCCCTTTGGATCGGCCATCAGCACCATTCTTCTGCTCCTGCTGCTGGTGATCGTCTACACCTATAACCGGTATATGGGCATCGGCCAGATTTTCAAGACATTAAGCAGTGAATAAAGGCAAAAACCAAGTGCAAGGACGGATATGAAAAAAATTTTATCAGGCTGGTCGTTCATCAAACTCTACACCCTGCTGGTGTACATCTGGATGTTTGCCCCCATCGTTGCCGTGGTGATCCTGGCATTCAACCCCCAGCAGTTCGGGTCTTTTCCCATGGAAGGGTTCAGTTTCAAGTGGTTTGTCAAGCTGTCCCACAACTCCACCATACTGGATGCCTTTCAAAATTCCCTTGTCCTGGGGTCTTTGACGGCCATCTTTTCCACGGCCATCGGGGTCCCGGCGGCCATGGCCTTTATCCGCTACGAATTCCGGGGCAAAGAGTTTCTAAACACGCTTCTGCTGGCCCCCATCATGATCCCGGAAGTGGTCCTGGGCGTTGCCCTGCTCCTGTTCATCCGGTGGCTCCAGCAGCCCAAGAGCTTTGCCCTCCTGCTCATCGGCCATGTGGTCCTGACCCTGCCCTATGTGCTGCTCATTGTCCAGGCAAGGCTGGTGGGAATCAAGAGAGAATACGAGGAAGCGGCCCTTTCCCTGGGGGCAAGCCCGTTCCAGACATTCAGAGAAATCACCTTCCCGCTCCTGGCACCGGCGGTTTTTGCGGGTATGCTGTTTTCATTTACCATATCCTTTGACGATGTCACGGCAACACTTTTCTGGGCCACGGCCCAGAACCAGACGGTTCCGGTTAAAATCTTCGGCATGCTGAGAAATTCCATCAGCCCGGAGATCAATGCCCTGGGGGCGGTCATGATTGTCCTGACCGTATCCACCCCGCTGCTGGCCGGATATATCTCCAGGAAATTTGCCAAGGGTGCGGGGAAATAAATCAAGGTGGTCCTAAATCAAGGTGTAACGATAACAATGTGTATATGGCGAGGTATTTTTTAATTCCAAACAAAGGAGAAACAGAATGGGAAACGATTTAAAAAAAAAATTTGACGATGTTTATGAAAGTTACCAGCAGGGAGAGATCTCAAGACGTGACTTTGTAAAATTTGTCGGGCTTTCCGGTGCGGCCCTGGGCATCCTGGGCGGACCCTTCGGCCTGGTCCGAAACGCATTTGCCGCAAAATCAATCACCTGCCACTCCTGGGGAGGTACCACTTCCGAAGCCCTGAGAAAATTTGCATTTGATCCCTTTACCAAGGCCACGGGTGTTGAAGTGATTGATGCCGCGTTTACGGGCATGGCCGCGTTTTTAACCCAGGTCAAAGCCTCTTATCCGCCGGGTGGAGAATTCAATATCGCCCATTTGAGCGCCGTGTATGACTATGCCCGGTACACCGACCTTGGATTCGGCGTGGAACTGGATGAAAGCAAAATACCCAACCTCAAGAACGTCATGAGCAAGATGACCAATACCCTGAAAGCCATCAGCAAAGGGAAACTGTCCGCAGCTCCCTACGATCTGGGCCAGACCGGCATTGCCTATAATACGGACAAAATTTCAAAGGCCAAGGCGGAAGAGCTGGGCGCCTCACTGCTCTATGACAAGAGCCTGGACGGAAAACTTGGGTCATGGGGAGGAGATCACATCACCAACATGTGGTATGCAGCCCTGCACACCGGCCAGGATCCCAACAATATCACGGACGAAAAAGCCGTATGGGACGCCCTGAAAGAGCAGCGGGGCATGATCAAAAAATACTGGGCCT
Source organism: uncultured Desulfobacula sp. (assembly GCA_963674905.2). GTDB lineage: Bacteria > Desulfobacterota > Desulfobacteria > Desulfobacterales > Desulfobacteraceae > Desulfobacula. Next base: position 1,451,039 of record CAXXXR010000002.1, read on the forward strand.
CGGGGTCCGAACTCATGAGTCTCCTGGGCAACGGGGACATCTTTGCAACGGTTGCCTGGTCCGGCCGAGTGGGCCTGCTCCAGAAAGAGGGCCATCCCATTGGATACCTGGCGCCCAAAAACACCTATTCCTGGATGGAATATATGTATGTCCTCAAGGGCACGGATCTTGAAGTGGCCCAGCAGCTCCTCAACTTTATGCTGGAACCCGGCGCAGCCATAGCCGTAGCCATAGGCCAGGGCTATCCCACAAGTCTTGACCCCACAAAGGTGGCCATGCCCGAGGAAGTCAAAAAATTACCGGCATTTGATCCCACAGGAAAACTGGAAGGGTATAAATTTGCCGATCCGGCTTATTGGAACGGCCACCAGCTCGACTGGGCCGAAAAATGGGACAGGGTAATGGCCGGAAAATAAGGTTTACATTGTTTATGAAACGATTTCCAGGGTCGGCCCCGGCCGGTCCTGGAAATCCCGACAGCCTGGGAGATGGATGTTTTGACTCAAGAAAAAAACCCTGGATTTGTTCAGTTCAAGGGAATTGAAAAACGATACGGCAAGGTGACGGCCGTCAAAAAGATGGACCTTGACATTCCGGAAGGGTCACTGGTCACCCTCCTGGGTCCGTCCGGATGCGGGAAGACCACCCTTTTGAGACTGCTTGCAGGACTGGAAGAGCCCACCTCCGGTGATATTTTCATCAAGGGAAAAAGAATCAACGACACCCCGGTTCACAAGCGGAATCTGGGCATCATTTTCCAGAACTATGCCCTGTTTCCCCACAAGAGCATATTTGACAACGTGGCCTTCGGCCTAAAGTACAGGGGCGCTTCAAAAGCCGTGATCAGGGAACGGGTGGAAAGTGCCCTGGAAACGGTTCGGCTTCCCGGGGTCGGGGACCGCAAACCCTCCCAGCTCTCCGGGGGCCAGCAGCAGCGGATCGCCCTGGCCAGAGCCATCGTGATCGAGCCGGATGTCCTGCTCATGGATGAGCCCCTGTCTGCCCTGGATGAGAACCTGAGGGAAGACATGAGAAGGGAGATTGACAACCTCCAGCAGGAACTGGGGGTCACCACGATTTTTGTGACCCATGACCAGCGGGAAGCCCTGTCCATGTCGGACAAGGTGGTGGTCATGAAAGACGGGTTTATCCAGCAGCAGGGAAGCCCTGAAGAGGTCTACAACAACTCGGTCAACCACTTTGTGGCTGATTTTCTGGGCCATTCCAATTTTATCCCGGGTGTGGTGGAAAAGAAAAAAGGGGACTACCTGGGTGTGGCCCTGGAACACGGCGGTTCCTGCCTTGCCGTCCCGGCCGGGGAGTATGAAAATGGAGACCGGGTGGAGATGGTGATCCGGGCCCAGAAGATGATCCTGGGATATAGAACCGATCATGTGCCCAATCCAAAAATGAATGTTTTTTTCGGGAAGATAAAGGACAGAAGCTATATGGGGGGTGAGGTCAGCTATTTTGTGGAACTTGAAAATAAATTTATCCTCCATGCCATCAATTTTGTCAAACGATCCCCGTTCCGCCGGGGGGATGAGGTGTTTTTACACGCTGTGCCGGCCAACTGCCGGCTTCTGAAACTCTGATGCAATGGTGAAACCCCCATGTTCAAGGATTTTTCAAATCATGAGCTGATACACAAAAGTTTTACCTGGATCAAGCAGAACCTTGACCCGGCAAGATCCTATATTATTTTTGAAAATGATCTGAACAAACATCCCGATTCTATTTTCCAGGATTCCCTCATGGTGTATCAATACCTGACAAAGGGCGGGTATGCCTGGAGAAAAGTGTGTGATACAAGGGGGATCAAAGAATACCTGGTCATTGAGATTGACCCGGGAAATGAAGATGAAACACTGGGACGAGTCATGGGATACGGCCTGCCCAAAGACACGGTATACTACCTGTACAAGGCCGGAGCCTGAAGAAGAACGGATTGGGCCAAATTGGATTGGACCGGGCCGGATTAAAACAAATTAAATTGGTAAAGACCTATTTTTTAAAGGAAGCGCGCAATGGAAACGAACCATGGTTCAATACACATCGTATTTGAACACTCAGGGAAGACAACAGATGTGAGTACGGCAGCCTTGACATCCGCCGTGATTGAATTCCTTGATATCCACGGAACCATAGGGCTGGCAGGAAAAGCGTTCTGCAGCATCACCGGAGACGGTCCGGGAATTGAAAAATTTTCAAATCTCCTGGAAAAGACAGGGTATCCCAATGATCCAACAGAGTTTTTCACCCGGATTTTATCGGCCGTTACCCAGGGAAAAATGAAAAAAATACAGGTAAACGGGATCACCATACCCCACCTCATGCTCGTTTCCATGCTGGAAAAAGTCCTGCCCGGACACGGGTACGTCTCCATCAAGAACACGGACCAGCTCCAGACGACCACCCATCTGCCCGTGGCGGATGAGGACAGGGACCAGCTCCAGCAGGTGATTGACACCTACCCGGTGCGCATCTCTCGTCATACCATCCGCCAGATGCTGGTCTCCAGGGATGTGGCCTACCAGTACCTGCCCTTCATCCAGGAACTGGATGCCGGGGGCCACACCAACACCTGGATCGGCCAGTTCCATGACGGGCTCCTGGAACAGATGTACCAGAACCGCGTGATCTTCCTGCTGAACATGACCTGCCCGGTCTACTGCCGGTTCTGCTTCCGAAAGCACAAAGATTCCAGGAACGAAAAAAATCCCGGGGTCAAAGAGGTTCAGCACGCGGTCCAGCATGTCAAGGATTCCCCGTCCATCAAGGAAATCGTTGTCACCGGGGGTGATCCCTTCATGAACCGGGCCAATATGGCCGCGGCCATTGACGGCCTCATGGGGGTGGACCATGTCCAGACCCTCAGACTGGCCACCCGGTCCGTTTCCTATTACCCGGATCTTTTCCTTGAAAAAGAGGGAGCCTATCTCAAGTATCTCAAGCAGAAGAGCTATGAGCTTCAGCAGCACGGCAAGCGCATGGAAGTGGCCACCCACTTCATTCACCCGGATGAAGTCTCCCCGGAAAGCCTGGAAATCATCTCCGACCTGGTCAACTCCGGGATCGCCGTGTATGTCCAGACCCCGTTCCTCAATGCCTGCAACGACACAGGCCCGGAACTGGTCCGGCTGTTCAGCCTGCTCCGGGGGACCGGGGCAGAGCTTCACTATATCTATATCCCCTGCAGTCCCATCCACGGCAACAGCATTTACTGGAGTTCCCTGTCCAATGGGACCGGGATCGCCCGGCACCTGCGGGCCCATCTGTCCGACAGGGTCATCCCGAGAATCTGCACGGCAACCCCCATCGGGAAAATGGACTGGTACACCTCGGGCTGGGCCGTGGAAAAGGTGGCAAACAACGACAATTTTATCTGGATCAGGACCCCGTACACCCCGGAGTATTTCAAGGCATTTGCCCCCCTGGCCAATGAGCTGACCAATATCCGGGTCAACGATGAAGGCACCATTGATATCCAGTACATGGCCCAGATCGGGGATGAAAGCATGCTTCTCGGCCCCCGGCCCGCCAGAACCGCCGTCAAAACGCCCCCCGCCCCCAAGGCGGATCTTGACCAGCTCTGCGCAAGACTGGCCCGGGAAAGACAAACCGGAACTGCGGGTGTGGATACCCAAATTCCGGGTCTGGTGCGGGTTCATGAAACCCGGGTGGAGCTGGACATCCATGCCCCGAACCAGGCCATGGCCTATATCCTTACCCATGACAAAATCACTGACGTGGTCATCCGGCCGGCCACGGCCGAACCGGACAACACCAGTGATACCGGTTCCGGTGGCGGCGGGGATGCCCTGGGTGGGACCTCCTCGCTTTTTTACATCAAACGCATCATCCACCGGCTTCTGCACATCCCCCACGTCAATGCCGTCCGCCTGGCCGGAACAAAGTTTAACACCCATCCTGAAACCTTTACCCGGGCCGTGATCAATACCCTGGGAGAACTGAACACGCTCCGGGTGACCAACCCCCTGAGACTGGAAATCGAGACCTGGTTCACCCTTGCCCATGAGATTACAGATACCCACGCCAAGTTGGCCCGGCGCCTGAACAACCGGGGCATAACGGTTTACGCCAACACGGCCCTGCTGGGCGGGGTCAACGACTCGGACGAAAAAATCCACGACCTGGCCTATGCCATGCGCAGCACCGGTATTGAATTCCACCACCTCTATGCGGCAGGACTTCCCCTTCAGAATGAGTGGAATATCCACCACCCCGTGGATTCCTATGACGTGGTTGAGATTGCCACAAAGGTAAGAAGAGAAGGGTCGGGCAGGGAAATCCCGAGATATATGATATCCACGGTCCTGGGCGAAGTGGATTACGGGCTCACCTCCTCTTTTGTGCTGGAAGATGACAAGGTAAACCTGAAACTGAACTGCTATGACCTGGACTATTACCAGTGCATGGACAAAGACTTTACCTTCCCCCGGGACATTGCCCTGGACAAGGGATGTCCCGTGGTGCCGGTGCAGGGGCTTGTCAAGGCAAATGCATTTCCAGTGTCCTGATTAAAAAAATGAATGACAGGCCTGTAAAAGGCCTGTCCATTGGATGAATAAAAAACGGATAAATTAAAATATGATGAAATACCCCTATATTGCGTACGATAAAAAAGTCGATATCCACCCGGTTTTCAAAGACCTGACCGGGGCCCCACTGGTGGTGGACATGTCCGTGGATTCCCCCCTGTTTGATACCCTGGATGTGAGGGACCAGCAAGGGTTCCAGCGGCTTCTGGAAGAGATGATGAAGGATGGGTTTTCCTGGGGCGTGGCCTCCTACCTGGAAAACCGGGCAAAAGTTCTGTCACAATGCCCCCAGATGGTTAAAGAGCAGCGGTTTTACCATTTGGGTCTGGACATTATCGTGCCCCTGGGAACCCCTTTGTACGCCCCGCTTGGGGCAAGGGTTGCGGAGAGCGGATACGAGGCCGGAGACGGCAATTACGGGGGCCATGTCCTCCTGAAGCACGAGAGCCCTGACTTTGAAACCTTTTACAGTTTTTACGGCCATTTAAACCGGGAAAGGCTGCCGGCAATGGATACGGATTTCTCTGCAGGAGATGCCTTTGCCTGTATCGGGGATTTCCACGAAAACGGAAACTGGTTCTACCACACCCATCTCCAGGTGATCACCCAAAAAGGATTTGAACAAGGGTATATTTCCAAGGGATATTGCGCAGCCAAAGACCTGGCAGTCATGGACGGGCTCTGCCCATCGCCCCTCTCCCTTTTCAGGATTTAAACAGGAGCCATACATTGGGAATAAAACTTTTGAATATAATCTTTGACCATTCTCCGGGCAGAGAATGGTGCTGCAGTGCTCTTTATGGTCTCTTTCATCAGCTTCACCCAGTCATGGGGGACCCCGTCCTCTGACATATTGTAATAGATGGGCCGGATAATATGTTCCAGGAGGGTATAAATCTTATCGGCATCTGCAGCATCCGGGTCCGGCGCTTTCGGGTCGTGTTCCACGGCCCAGCCGTTTTTCCCGTTAAACCCCTCCTCCCACCATCCGTCCAGGATGCTGAGCTGGGGCACGCCGTTCAGGGCCGCCTTCATCCCGCTGGTCCCGCTGGCCTCAAAGGGCGGCAGGGGGTTGTTCAGCCAGATGTCCACCCCGTGCACCAGATACTGGGCCAGTTGTTCACCGTAATCTTCAACAAAGGCGATCCTTGCCCCGAGTTCGGGATTCCGGGCCAGGTTGATCAATTCCTGGATAAATCGCTTGCCCGGATCATCTGCGGGATGGGCCTTGCCCGCAAAAATAAATTGCACGGGCCGCCACCGGTCTTTGAGAAGTTTTTTCAGGCGCTCCAGGTCCTTGAAGATCAGCAAAGCCCTCTTGTAGGTGGCGAACCGTCTTGCAAACCCGATGGTGAGGACGGAAGGGTCTAAAAACGCGCCCCCGGTCAGGGTGACGGATGTTCCCGTATCCCCGCCGGACCATCGAAGGCGGGACCGTTCCCGGATGGCATCGATAAGTTTCACCTTGAGCCAATAATGCGTCTGCCAGAGTTCAATGTCCGGGACCCTGTCCAGGCCCTGCCACATACCGGGATCATCGTGCCGGTCCACCCAGTCCGGTCCGATATACCTGTCCAGCAAAAGTTTCATCTTGGGCTCGATCCAGGTGGGGACATGGACTCCGTTGGTCACATGATCAATGGGAATTTTATCCGGGTCCAGGTCCGGCCACAGCCCCTGCCACATCCGGCGCGAAACCCGGCCGTGCCGTTGGCTCACCCCGTTCCGGCAGCCGGACAGCCGCATGGCAAAGGCGGTCATGTTAAACCCCTGCTCCGGGTGTTGTGGGTGGGCACCCAGACGGCAAAACGCATTCCGGTCCAGGCCCAGGCCGGGCCAATAGGAGTGGAAATATTTTTCAATCAAATAAAAGGCAAACACATCGTGACCCGCAGGCACCGGGGTGTGTGTCGTAAAGATACAGGTGCCCGTGCTCTCTCTTAAGGCGGTCTGGAAATCTTTACCCCTGGATACGATTTCCCTGATCCGTTCCAGAGCGGCAAAGGCGGCATGCCCCTCGTTCAGGTGGAGAAGGTAGTGATCAATCCCCAACGCCTCCAGCATCCGGGCACCGCCCAGCCCCAATACAATTTCCTGGCGCAGGCGCTGCTCAAGATCCCCTGTATACAGCCGGGCTGAAATCCCCCTGTTCCAGGGATCATTGAGGTCGATATCCGTATCCATAAGATACAGGGACACCCGGCCCACAGCCACCTTCCATACCGAGGCATGGATGGCGGGTTCGATCAGCGGAACCTTGATCACCAAGTGCTTTCCCTCCGGGGTCATGACTTTGGAGATTGGGGCTGCCTCTTTGTTGACCGGCTCCACAAGGTTCTGCTGCCACCCGTCATCGGGTATGCGCTGGCGGAAATACCCCTCGGGGTACATAAATCCCACGGCCACCAGGGGAAGGCAGAGGTCGCTGCTTTCCTTGATGAAATCTCCGGCCAGAAACCCCAGCCCTCCGGCGTAAAAGGGGAGGGAGCGGTGAAGACCGTATTCAGCGGAAAAATAGGCCACGGCATATTGATTGTTCAAAGACACCGGCCCCAGCATGTCGCAGTCTCTGGGGGCCATGTAGTTGTGAAAGGTCTTCATCACCTCGTCGTACCGGGCCAGGTAGGCAGGATCAGCCGCCGCCTTTTCCAGGAGGGCCCGGGGAAATTCCCTGAGCATCAGATCCGGATTGTGGCAGCTCTCCTTCCAGGCCTGGCGGTCCAGGGTCTTGAACAGCATTCTCGCACCGGGATTCCAGCTCCACCAGAGATTTTCCGCCAGATCCTCCAGGCCGCTGATCCGGTCCGGCAGATGGGGGAAGAGCGGAGGTACAACACCTGTCTCTTTCATCAACCCTCCTTTTATCTATAAAACCCTAGCATTCTGTCTTACAAATATTTTGAAAAACCCTGAACCGGCTGGTCATGATCAGCCTCCTTAATTCCCCGGTCGGGGATCAGATCTCATGCAAAACACCCGGGGATGTTTTTCTCAAAGGGTATTTTCACCCTATATTCTCATACAAACCCGGGCATTGCAAAGAAAATCCACCCGAAAAATTCAGCAAAGACCCGGTACCGGTCAAGCGCCATGAGAAAGAACGAACACATTTGGCAATATTTACATCCTGTAAAAAAACCTGACACCTGTCTTTACCGGAAAAGGTTTTCCCGGGTCGGTTTTCGGGTGTTTCCCTGATTTGCGACGGCATCCATCCGCCTGCCCAGGGCTTTGGCATTCGGCTGTTTTGCCGGTCTGCCCGCCACAGGCAGGTCATTTTTTCCCTGGATTCCGGCATAATACTTGCCTTGAAAATTTTTAAAAACTTTAAACCCGAACTATTTAAATCGACACGATTTAAGCCAAAGCAGCTTAGATCGCTACAGGTGAATGCCATGAACACAAAAAAACAGATATTTTCAGGTTTAATGGAGATGGCCGGGATCACCGTTAACGGGGACAAGCCCTATGATATCCGCATCCATGATGACCAGTTCTACGACCGGGTCCTGAGCCGGACCGTGCTGGGGCTTGGGGAATCATACATGGACAAGTGGTGGGAGTGCCGGGCCCTGGATCGCTTTGTGGAAAAAGTCTTGCGAAATGACCTGCTGGACCGGGTCAAACAGGACTGGGCCACTACATGGAATATCCTCAAGGCAAAGATGTTTAACCTTCAGAATGTCCACCGGGCCTTTACCGTGGGCAAGCGCCATTACGACCTGGGCAATGATCTGTACCAGGGAATGCTGGACCGGCGCATGCAGTATACCTGCGGGTTCTGGAAGGATGCCCTTGACCTTGACCAGGCCCAGGAAGCCAAACTGGACCTGATCTGCCGGAAACTCGCACTTGAACCCGGCATGGAAATCGCCGAACTGGGATGCGGGTTTGGCGGATTTGCCGCATATGCGGCCAAAAAATACGGGGTCACCGTCACCGGGTTTACCGTGTCCGGAGAACAGGCCCTTTTCGCCCAGAACCTCTGCCGGGGACTGCCCGTTCAAATCCTGACCCAGGATTACCGGAAGGCATCCGGCCGGTTTGACCGGGTGGTGTCCATCGGGATGATGGAACATGTGGGGTATAAAAACTACCGCACCTATATGAAGAAGACCCGTGAATTGTTAAAACCCGACGGCATCGCCTTTGTGCATACCATCGGCAGCAATACCAGCAATCGGATCAGCAATCCATGGACTACCAAATATATTTTTCCCAACTCCATGCTGCCCTCCATTGCCCAGTTGGGCCAGGCCATGGAGGGAATTTTTATCATGGAGGACTGGCAGAATTTCGGAGAAGATTACGATAAAACCCTCATGGCCTGGTATGAGAATTTCAGGCAGGCATGGCCGGACCTGAGAGACCGATACGGGGAACGGTTTTTCAGGATGTGGGAGTTCTACCTCTTAAGCTCTGCCGGGGGATTTCGATCCCGGAGCATGCAATTGTGGCAGATCATCATGACACCTCCCGGAACGACCTGGGAAGGGCGGACCCGATCCAAGAAAATCGGGCCTGAAAAAACCCCGTCCCAAAAAACTCGAGCCCAATGATCGATTCATCAGTCATTGTGGTGGGCGGGGGACCGGCAGGTGCGGCATGTGCCCGGACCTTGAACCTATCCTTGAACAGGACCGGCCTCAAGACTCTGGTCCTGGACAAGAAGCGTTTTCCCCGTCCAAAAGTCTGTGCCGGGTGGGTCGGCCCCGGCCTGTTCCATTCCCTGAAGATCAATCCGAAAACATATCCCCACAGCCTGGGACAATTTAATCGAATAATTTTTCATGTGAAGGGGATGAGAATTCCCGTTAAAACCCGCCAGTACGCTATCTTCAGGAAAGAGTTTGACCAGTGGATGCTCGAGCAGGCCCGGGTGCTGGTGCAGACCCATACCGTAAAAAAGATTGAGAGGCAGGGAAGAGACTATATCATCGACCAGACCTATCGCTGTCAATACCTGGTGGGAGCCGGCGGCACCCATTGCCCGGTGTTCAGGACATTTTTCGAACAAACGGAAAAACGTCCGGCCGCAGCGCTGGTCAACGCCGTTGAAGCGGAATATCCCTGTCAGGTATCGGATGCAAACTGCCATATCTGGTACTTTGAGCACGGCCTGCCCGGGTATGCCTGGTACCTGCCCAAGGCTGACGGCCGACTCAACATCGGGATCGGCGGAAAATCCTTGAAATTAAAGCAGCAGAACCGGACCATCATGGCGCTCTGGCATATTTTCGTTCAACGGCTGCTGGATCTGGCCCTGATCCCCGGGGAACCGCCCCCTCCCCGGGGGCACATTTATTATCTGGCCCATAAACCCCAATCTTTCAGGAAGAACAATGCCTTTGCCATCGGGGATGCGGCCGGATTGTCCACCCTGGACATGGGAGAGGGAATCCACAATGCCGTTAAAAGCGGGATCATGGCGGCCCATGTCATTGCCGGAACCAAGGGCGCCGGACCTCCGGGCTTGACCCGGTTCAGCCTGCCCGGCCTGGTGAAGTTTTTCTGAAGATAACGGGGTCAGGCTTGCGTTGTTGTACTTTTGGATAGGGCCCATGTCTCAATAAAACTTTTAACCAAAGCACAATAACGCAAGCCTGACCCCTTAAAACCATATTGATTTTTGGGGAAAAGGCCTGTAAGTGTAAGGGGAATTTGGCAAAGACAAACCCTGGAGTCTTGAATGCATCTTGAATGTCATAACCTGAATTTCACCTACCCGGGCAGTGATGTTGCCGTTATCAACAACCTCTCGTTTTCCATGACCAAACCCGGGTTCAACGCGGTATTCGGCCCGTCCGGAGTGGGGAAAACCTCCCTGGCAAAAATTATCGCCAAAAAAGACGCCGACATTGACGGCAGGATTACCAACCAGGACATAGCCGTTATTTTATACTCGTATAACCTGGAACGGCTTCCGGGATGGTCCAGCACGGGGACCCACCTGAACAAGGTGACCCCCCCGGGAAAAACCGAATTAAGAGAGCGACTGATCCACATATTTGAATTAAACGACGTGGTGCATTCCCGGTTTTCTCAATTGTCCATGGGCCAGCAGAACCGGATGAACCTCATCCGCTACCTGCTCCAGGACTTTGATCTCCTGGTCATGGATGAAAGCCTGGCCAATGTGGATGAAAAACTCAGGGAAACCATTATCCTGGCCATAAAAGAGCTGTTTGCCGACAAAATGTTTTTGTACATTTCCCATAACCTCATGGAAGTGTCAAAATTTTGCAGGCAAATTCTGGTGTTTGGAAAACCCTCTGAAAACAAGGGGAGCCTGATGGTCCAGGGTCAGGATTATAAACAAGGCTATCGCCTGAACAAGCAAAGCCTGGACATCACCATGCTGGAGATCATGAATGCTTTTTAGACGAATTTACCAGTTTTTAATCGTATATGCCATGGGCATCTCATTTTTGCTGGCCATCAAGGTGGGGCTGTCCCTGTCCGACTATGTGATCCCGGGGATACCCCTTATCCTTGAAACAGCCGGACAGATGCTGGCTCCTTATTTCTCCGATGTCATGAACACCCTGTCCGTCACGGTTCTGGGCCAGTGCATGTCCATTTTCATGGCCTTTGCCGTGGGCATTGCCGGCAGGAAATCCTCCTGGATCGGTTCCTTTATCAAGGTCACTGCCTATAATATCCAGGCATACCCCATCGTGGCCTTGGCCCCCATTATTTTCATCCTCCTGGGGGACGGGTTTATTCCCCGGCTGATGATTGCCTCCATGATCTGCTATTTCCCCCTTCTCCTGTCCGTCATCGGGATCATGGCCACGCCCGTGGAAGACATTGAGCATTTTTACATCGTCACCGGCAGGATGCGGTGGCAACTGGAGGTGAAGATACGGGCATTTGAAAATTTAAACAAGCTGACCACCGTGATTGCCGGCAGCGCCACCCTTGCCATGGCCGGAACCATTGTGGCGGAATTTATTGCCGCCAACGCGGGAATCGGTTACAGTATCCGGATCGCACTCTACCAGAGCGATCTGGCAAAAATTTTCATTGCCCTGTTTCTCATCGGTATCGTCATTTCCGTATACCAGGGGATACTGGAAACCCTGGGCGAACAGATCAAAAACAAATGGTCCATTTCAAAAAAAGGAAAAATCCTATGAAGAAATACATCATCATACAGGCCATGATCCTGTCGGCACTCATCTTTGCAGCACCGGTAACAGCGGATCAGAAGACCCAAATCAATTACCGGCTCAAATGGCTCTTCAACACCAGCGTGGCCGGGGATATCTTTGCCGATGTCCAGGGGTATTTCGCAGATGCCGGCCTGGAGGTGACGGTCAAGGAGGGAAGTCCCGAAAAAAATGCCATCAATGAACTGGAACTGAGGCATTCCCAGTTTGGAGTGGCGTCCGCCGACCAGGTTATCCGGGCCCTGGACAAGGGGGCCAAAATCGTGGTTCTGGCCCAGCTTTTCCAGATCAATCCCATGCAGTGGATTTACCGGACGGATCAGTCAAAAATCAAAACCCTCAAAGACCTTAAAGGCCGGAACATCGGCATCACCTTTGGGGGAAATGATGAAACCATCATGAACACCATCCTCGCAAAGGGGGAGATATCAAAGGACGATGTCATTATCACCGGTGTCAGGTTTGACTTTACCCCGTTTTTCATGCGCAAGGTGGATGTCTGGCCCGTGTACCGCAATTCCCAGGGAGTCATTTTGGAAGACCGCCTAGCCAGGGAGGGCGAAAGTGTTTATTTTTTCAGTCCGGCTGATTTCGGGGTAAATTTTGTGGCCAATTCCGTGGTCACCTCCCAGGCCATGATGAAAAAGAATCCAAAAATTGTGGAAAAATTCTTGACCGCCCTGCTCAGGGGATGGGAAGCAGCCATGGACCCGGCAAATGAAGCCCTGGTCCTTTCAGCGGTGAAAGGCCTGGACAAGGATGCCGATGACCGGCTCCGGCAATTGCAACTGGCAGCCACACGAAAACTGATCAAACCCTCTCCGTCTGTTAAAATCGGAACCATTGACGCGGAAGCCTGGAAACAGACCGAGGCCATCATGCTCAAGGAAAACCAGATCAAAAAACCGGTCCGGGTTGAGACCTGCCTGATCCCCATAAAGTAGATCAGGCAGAATATATCGAAAAAAACCGACCGGGCAGATTGGACCAGATCAAATCAATCAGATGGGATAAAACAGGCCGGTTAAGTCGGTCAAGACAGCCGGATCTCTTTCCTGCTCTTTGCGTTGAACCGGATCATCATGAACAAAGCCGAGGCACTCAGACTGATGAGCAGCCCGTACCACACTCCATAGATGCCCATATCGAATCTGAACGCCAGGATATACCCGGAAGGAAGCCCCATGAGCCAGTACGCCACAAGGGTGATAACGGTGGGGATTTTCATGTCGGTGAGTCCCCTCAGTATGCCCAGCCCCACGGCCTGAGTCCCGTCGGATATCTGGAAAAAGGCCACAATCACCAGCAGGGAGGTGGCGATATCGATGACGGCCCTGTCGGAAATATAGAGGGTGGGCAGAAAGCTGCGGAACACGATAAACACCAGTCCGGCCGAGGCCATGAATACGGCGCAGACCGACACGGCACAAAACCCGGCATTCCGTGTGGCCTGGATATCTTTTTGACCCACGGCACTACTGACCCGTATGGTTCCGGCAGAGGAGATTCCCATGGCCACCATAAAGGAAATCGAGGCAAGGTTCAGGGCAATCTGGTGAGCCGCCAGGGCCCGGGTGCCGATCCAGCCGATCATGACGGAAGAGGCGGTAAAGGCGCTGACCTCAAAAAAATATTGAAACCCGGCCGGGATGCCGATGGCGAGCAGCCGTCGCATCATGGAAAAATCGATTTTCCTGTACCTGAGGCTGGGGTCAAATTTCTTCATTTCCGAAGACTTCATGATCACAATCATGAGGGCCCCGGCCATGAAGGCCCGGGAACTGATGGTGGCGATCCCGGCACCGGTCAGTCCCAGGGCGGGCATTCCGAGATTCCCGTAGATGAACATCCAGTTGGCCAGGACATTCACCAGGTTGGCCAGAACCGTGATGATCATGGCCGGCTTCAGAAAGCTCACCCCTTCGGCAAACTGACGATAGCTCTGGAACAGCATCATCGGCAGCATGGAAAGGCCCAGGACTTTCATGTAGACCGATGCCGGGCCCACGATTTCCACGGGCTGGTCAAGATATTGAATCCATTCCGACACCAGAAGCGTGATCCCGCAGAGCAGGAGCCCGGACAAAAGGTTCACGATAAGGCCCTGTCTCAGGACAACCCCGCATTCCTGATCCCTGCCCGCACCATAGGCAATGGCAGTGAGGGGCGTGACCGCCATGGTGAGGCCGAACCCAACCACCATGACCAGCATGAACAGGGAATTGGCCAGGGAGGCCGCCGCCAAAGCCCCGGCCCCGAGTTTGCCCACCATGATATTGTCCACCACGGACATGAGCATCTGCCCCAACTGCCCCACCACAATGGGAATGGACAGGAAAATGGTTTTTCGAATTTCAGATTTAAACATGGATCAAGCTATCAGGACGGCCCCATGGCCTTGAGCACCTCTTTGACCCGGTTCCCGTCGGCCTGTTTCCCAAAATGCTTCATCACCTCCCCCATGGCCTGCAACGGACTCTTGAACCGGGAGAGGTCGACGTTGTCTTTGATCCAATGGCGGATCTCCCCGGCGGTTGCCATCCTGGGCAGATAGCAGTTCAGCAGGTCCAGGTAATCCGACCTTTCTTGTTTCTTGAACTCAAGTACGGTTTTTTCCGATTTGACAAATTTCCGTATGATGTCAAGCAGATCGTCATCCGTGATCTCTTCCGGCTTCTTGACCCGGGTGGTCTTTTTCCCGCTCTCCAGGGTGATGGCCACGGTCAGGCCGGGAAATTCCCCCATGATGAGCCGCATGGTGTCCCGGACCCCCGTATCTTTTTGAACCATGGCCTGCTTCATGTCCCGGCGGATCTTGTCGTACAGGGAAATCCCCATGGAGGGGTCCCACCCGTATTCGCTCTTTATGTCCATCATCGTCTCTCCTTGTATTTTGGTGTCAACTGCTGATTCTCCCGGCACCTATACCACATTAAAAAAACCCCTGCTACAGGGATTAATGGGTACGCCTTAACTCTTTGAATCAGACCCGAATCAGGACATACCCGCCGCCTGAGTATCCGAAATAATGGAACATGAAATTGTAATCATATGACAATCCCCTGTAAAACCTGTCAAAGGAGACTTCATAGGGATGGACCTGGGAGGGATCAACATCCAGGAGGGTGACCTTTCCCGAATCCGGATCAAACCCGCCCACCGGGGAAATATGGGGAATGTGAAACTCCGGCAGGAAACTTCCCTGGTCAAAATGGGAAATGATCAGGCAAGAGCCCTCTGTCTCAAATTGTTCCAGCCGCCTGAGAAGGTCCTGTTTCATGGAGGCTCTCTGTTCAGGATCAATGCTTGCATGGATGGTTTCAACGAACCGATACCGGATCTTATAGGCATTGAGCGAGTCTTCAACCACCCGGCCCAGGATCTCCAGGGGAAGGCCCCGCCGCCCCTTGTACCCCTGGTCGCTCATCCGTTCTTTCCAATGGGCGGTCCTGACCTTTTCCAGCAGATCCTGCTGGGTCACCGGAACCGGGTTCACCCCTTCCTGCCGCTCCAGCAGGGTGTTGACAACACTCACCACCGATGCCGTGGAGCAGGAGGATTCATGAAATTGTTTGACATGGTGGGTGAACAATCCGTCTTTTAAGGAATTGCCCGTTTTCTCATAGGGGGATTTAATATATATTGCCGGATCTTTCCCGAAACCGCCCGTGTTCGTGACTTTCTGGAAATAGTATTGAAGGACCAGGTAGGGGCGCAGGACCCATTTCAGGTACATCATGGGTGTCTCCCCGGAGGATTTAATACCTCCCTCAGATAAAGCCCGGTATAACTTGAGGAAGATTTTGCAACGGTTTCAGGTGATCCCTTGGCAATGACCTCTCCCCCGCCAGACCCGCCTTCAGGCCCGAGATCGATAATCCAGTCCGCCGTCTTGATCACGTCCATGTTGTGCTCGATAATGATCACGGTGTTGCCGGAGTCGGTGAGGCGGTCCAGCACCTTGAGCAGGAGGCGGATATCCTGGAAGTGAAGCCCGGTGGTGGGCTCATCCAGGATGTACAGGGTGTCCCCGGTATCCCGCTTGGCCAGTTCCGGGCCAGCTTGATTCTCTGGGCCTCCCCCCCGGAAAGGGTGGTGGCTGCCTGGCCCAGCTTGATATAGGACAGCCCCACGTCCACCAGGGTGTCCAGGATATGGCGAATCTTGGGATGATCCATAAACAGCTCCCTGGCCTGGAGGATGGACAGGTCCAGGACATCGGAAATGGAATGGTCTTTGTAGGTGATTTCAAGGGTGGCCCGGTTAAAGCGTTTTCCATGGCACACTTCACAGGGAACAAACACATCTGCCAGGAAATGCATTTCCACCTTGATATACCCGTCACCCCTGCAGGCCTCGCACCGGCCCCCCTTGACGTTGAACGAATACCGTCCTTTTTTGTAGGCCCGGGCCTTGGATTCCGGGAGCAGGGCAAAAAAATCCCGGATATGATCAAACACCTTGGTATAGGTGGCGGGATTGCTCCTGGGGGTCCGGCCGATGGGTTTCTGGTCGATATTGATGATCTTGTTCAAGTGGGAGAGGCCGTTTATCCGCTCATGCCGACCCACGGTCATCTGGGAATGGTGGAGCTTCACGGCCAGGGCCGGGTAGAGGATCTGGTTGATGAGGCTGGATTTCCCTGCCCCGGAAACCCCGGTCACGGCCACAAGCATACCCAGGGGTATTTTCACGGTAAGATTTTTCAGATTGTTTTCCTGTGCCCGTACAATGGTGATCCACTTGTTTCCACGGGCTTTCGGGGTCCGTCTTTTTTTGGGGATCTGTATCTGTTCCCTGCCGGTGAGAAATTTTCCCGTGATGGACAGGGGGTTGTCCCTGATCTGGGCCGGGGTTCCCTGGGCCACGATCTGCCCGCCCAAGTGGCCTGCTCCGGGGCCGATATCCACGATCCAGTCCGAGGATTCCATGGTTTCCTGGTCATGTTCCACAACGATGAGGGTGTTGCCGATATCCCGCAAATGGTGCAGGGTCTGCAGCAGCTTGATGTTGTCTCTCTGGTGCAGGCCGATGGAGGGTTCATCCAGGATGTACAACACCCCGGTGAGTTCCGATCCCACCTGGGAGGCCAGGCGGATTCGCTGGGATTCCCCCCCGGAAAGGGTGGGACCGCTCCGGTCAAGGGAGAGGTAGTCCAGCCCCACATTGACAAGAAAGCCCAGCCGGTCCGAGATCTCCTTGAGCAGCTCTCCGGCAATCAGCCCCCTGGAGCCTTCAAGGTTCAGCCCCTGAACAAACTCAAAGGCCTGACGAACGGTCATGGCCGTGACGTCAATAATAGACTGCCCCTGGATATGGACGTGGAGCACCTCATCTTTCAACCGCCGGCCCTGACAGGCCGGACAGGTCGCCGCAGTCATGAACCCGGAATAGTACTTTTTCTGTCCCTCGGATTTTGTTTCCCTGTACCGCCGCATCAGGGTGTGAATCAACCCCTCATGGGTCCGGGTGAATTCTCCCTGTATCTTGGCGGAATTCCAGGCCACGGTCATCTCCCTGCTCTTTGACCCGTAGAGGAGCAGGTCCTGCTGGACCTTGGGCAGATCCTTCCAGGGAAGGTCAAAATCAATATTCCACTGCTCTTCCATGGCCTTGAGCTGGCTCATTCCCCAGGAGTGATCGTTATTGTACCGGGGCTTTTTGATGAAGTAATTCTTCCAGGGAAGGACTGCGCCGTCACGGATGCTTAAGCGCTTGTCCGGCACGATTTTATCCGGGTCAATGGACAGGAGGGTGCCGATGCCGTTGCAGTCCGGGCACATGCCCAGGGGTGAGTTGAATGAAAAAATCTGGGGGGCGAGTTCCGGGTATGCGATCCCGCAGCAGGATCGCGCTTCACTCATCTTCAGGTCTTCCCTGCCCACCATGTGAACGATGATCTGGCCGTTTCCCAGCTTCAGAGCTGTTTCCACGGAATCGGTGAGGCGCTTTTCAAAACCGTCATCCGCCTTGACCACCAGCCGATCCACCACCACATCAATGTGATGTTTTTTATTCTTTGCCAGGGTCTGGACGTTTTCAAGGTCCTGGACCACCCCGTCCACTCTCACCCGGGCATACCCCTCCTTTTTCAGGTCCGCAAGCCGGTCCCTGTGTTCACCCTTCCGGTTTTCCACGATGGGGGCAAGAATCAGGATTTTTGAGTTCTCCGGCAGGGACAGGATCTGGGACACCATGCTCTGGGCATGGCCCCGGCCCACTTTTTCCCCGCATTTACAGCAGTACTGGGTTCCCACCCGGGCAAACAGCACCCTTAGATAGTCATAGATCTCCGTGATGGTGCCCACGGTGGATCTGGGATTTTTGCTGGCCGCCTTCTGTTCAATGGCAATGGTGGGGGAAAGTCCCCGGATGGTATCGTACTTGGGTTTTTCCATCTGGCCGATGAACTGCCGGGCATAGGAGGACAGGGATTCCACATACCGGCGCTGGCCTTCGGCAAAAATCGTATCAAAGGCCAGGCTGGATTTTCCAGACCCGGACACCCCGGTAAAGACCACCATCTTTTTTTTGGGAATGTCCACGTCAATGTTTTTCAGGTTGTGCTCCCGGGCCCCCTTGACCATGATCCGGTCAAGCTCCCTGGAACCTGAAACTGATCCGGTACCAGAGCCTGAATCTGATCCAATACCTGATTCTGAAATTGTTTCTTTTGGTTCTCCTGCCCGGCTCACCACAGCACACCCTGATCCCTGGTTTTTCATACCCTCTTGTTCTCCTCGCATGATTTCTTCGTTCAATTCAACAGCCAAAATCATAAGCACGGCAGAATCAAAAGTAAAGTTAGGCTAACCGGAAAATCAAATTGCTTTTATGGTCTCTCATTTGATAATAGGATAAGATATGAAACCCAAGCAGACATTTCAGCTTGCCTATTCAAGCTGTCCCAACGACACCTTTATTTTCAAGGCCATTGCCCGGGAACTCATTGATTTGCGCGGATATGGTTTTGACATTGTGCTTGAGGACGTGGAAACCCTGAATCAGAAGGCGGCCCAAGGAGCCTATGATATTACCAAACTCTCGTTTGCCGCATTCGGCAGCCTGATGGACCAATATGCTCTCTTGCGGGCCGGATCAGCCCTGGGCATGGGCTGCGGTCCCTTGATCATCTCGCTTCCCAACCAATCTCTGGGGGCCGGGACAGGGGCCGGGGAAAAACCCGTGATTGCCGTGCCGGGCATGGGAACCACTGCCTTTCACCTGTTCCGCTTTTACATGGATGATCTTTTCCCCGGGAAACCGGTCTCCATCCTGCCCATGCCCTTTGAACAGATCATGCCGGCCGTGCTGGAGAAGCAGGCCGACTTCGGGGTGGTGATCCACGAGGGACGGTTCACATACCAGGCCATGGGGCTTGAGCTGAGGGCCGATCTGGGGCTCTGGTGGGAAGAAAAAACATCCCTGCCCATTCCCCTGGGCTGTATTGCAGTAAAGCGCGACATGGACCCGGCCGTGGCCCGGGACATCCAGGGTCTCATCTGCCAGAGCATTGACCATGCCTTTTCCCATCCTGCAGCGGCCCGGGACTATATCCGAATCCATGCCCAGGAACTGGATGAAACCGTGACCCAGCAGCATATCGACCTGTACGTCAACGATTTTTCACGGGATATTGGCAAAACCGGGGAGGCTGCGGTCCGGGCCTTTCTCAGGCAGGCCCGGACCTCCGGCTTGATCAAGAAATCTAAGGCTTCCCTGTTTGCCTGCCCCAATGGATTCTAAACGGGCAGATGATAAAACAGGTAAATCACAAATAGAATAATTGACAAGATATGAGTAAGAAAAAAGACATACCAAAGGGCCTGACCTGCCCCCCTGGCAAAACCGCTGCCCAGGCGCTTTTTAAAACCCTGGTGAAAACCGTCTCTGAATTCAAGATGCTGGAATACGGGGACCGTGTACTGGCCGGTGTTTCCGGGGGCCCGGATTCCGTTGCCCTGGTCCTGTCCCTGCTGGATTTACAAAAAGAATACGGCCTGACCCTGGGCATTGCCCACCTGAACCACAGGCTTCGGGGTGAGGACTCCCAGAGGGATGAAGAGTTTACCCGGGAATTGGCCGGCAGGCTCGGCCTGGCATTTCACCATGAACAGGCAGACGCAGGGGCCCATGCAAAGGCCCGGGGCCTGTCCGTTGAAGAGGCCGGCAGGAACCTGAGGTATGCATTTTTTGAAGCAACGGCCAAAACCCATGGGTACACGAAAATCGCCCTGGGCCACACCCGGGACGACAATGCCGAACTGGTATTGATGAATTTGCTGAGAGGGTCCGGCACCCGGGGTATCTCAGGCATCCCGCCCGTGCGGGACAAGAAAATTATCAGGCCCCTGATCCACGTGTCCAAACGCCAGATCCTGGAATTTCTCGCGGCCCGGGAACAGAGGTACAGGGTTGACGCGTCAAACCAGGACCCGGTTTACCTGAGAAACCAAATCAGAAGTCAGCTCATCCCCCTGCTCCAGGACCAGTACAATCCGGAAATTGTCGATGCCCTGGACCGGTTGAGCCACATACTGCGCATGGAAGACGAGTGGATGGAATCCCGGACCCAAAAAGAATTCGACCATTGCCTGATCAACCAGGAAAAAAATCTTGTCCTGTTTTCAGCCCCCCTTCTCTCACAGCTTCATCCAGCCCTGTTAAACCGGGTCCTCAGACAGGCCATACTGGCCGTTAAAAAAAATCTGAAAGGCATCAGCCTGGCCCATACGAGGAATATTGTCGAATTTTGTTTTCATTCATCTTCAGGCGTCAGCCTGGACCTGCCCGGACAAGTCAGGATTTACAGGAAAGAAGAGGGAATTCTGGTTAAACGGGAAGATAAACCCTTGAGGCAGATCGGCAAAACAGAAAAACTTGCCCGGCAGGAGGCAAAGCGCAAAAAAAATCAAAACAAAACCCCGGCACCATGACAGGCAAAACTTTTTCTTGTATATTAAAAGATCATGTTTATATATTAATTAGTTTTTACCGGAAAAATACTGTCGGCCAAAAATCCGGAACAGGTGATACACCGGTCGGACCGGCAACTGAACAATCGGCTGACAGCGGGCTGAATAACAGGCGGCGCAATAAGAATAGAAAGGAAAAACCTTGAATCAATTTTATAAAAATATCTCTCTGTGGCTGGTAATCGTCCTGATGATGGTCATGCTTTACAATATCTTCAACCAGCAGCAGGTGGGCCAGGTGGACGTTGGCTACTCTGAATTCCTTGCCATGGTGGAATCGGGACGGGTTCAGAGCGTGGTGATCCAGGGAAACGACCTCTACCTCACCGACACCACCGGTGCCAGGATGAAGAGTTTTGCCCCGGAGGACGGGGATCTCATCTCTTTTCTGCGGACCAACGGGGTGGCCATCAAGGCCAAACCCCCGGCTGAATCTTCCTGGTTCATGTCCATCATCGTATCCTGGCTGCCCATGATCGTTCTCATTGGTGTGTGGATCTTTTTCATGCGCCAGATGCAGGGAGGTGCCGGCGGCGGCAAGGCCATGTCCTTTGGGAAGAGCCGGGCCAGGCTCCTGGACGACAAGGGAGAAAAAGTCACCTTTGCCAATGTCCAGGGAATTGATGAGGCCAAGGAAGAGTTGACCGAGGTGGTTGATTTTTTAAAAAATCCATCAAAATACACCCGCCTGGGCGGCCGGATTCCCAAAGGGGTCCTGCTGGTGGGCAATCCGGGAACCGGAAAAACCCTGCTCTCCCGGGCCGTTGCCGGGGAAGCCGGGGTCCCGTTTTTCACCATCTCCGGGTCCGACTTTGTTGAGATGTTTGTGGGCGTGGGGGCCTCAAGGGTGAGGGACCTCTTTGCCCAGGGCAAAAAAAACGCGCCCTGCATCATCTTTATTGATGAGATTGATGCCGTGGGACGGCAGAGAGGCGCGGGCCTTGGCGGCGGACACGACGAGAGGGAGCAGACCCTGAACCAGCTCCTGGTGGAGATGGACGGGTTTGAATCCAATGAAGGGGTGATTCTCATGGCCGCCACCAACCGTGCTGACGTCCTTGATCCGGCCCTGCTCAGGCCGGGGCGGTTTGACCGCCAGGTGGTGGTGGACATGCCGGATATCAAGGGCCGTGAGGGCATATTAAGGGTTCACATGAAAAAAACCCCACTGGATGCTGATGTTGATCCCATGCTCCTGGCCAAGGGGACCCCGGGTTTTTCCGGTGCAGACCTTGAAAATCTGGTCAATGAGTCCGCACTCCTGGCTGCCAAACGGGACCATGAAAAACTCACCATGAAGGATTTTGAAGATTCAAAAGACAAGGTGTACATGGGTCTGGAAAGAAAATCCAAGGTCATCAAGGAAGACGAAAAAAAGACCACTGCCTATCACGAAGGGGGCCATGCACTTGTGGCAAGGTTCCTGCCCTACACGGACGCGGTGAACAAGATCACCATCATTCCCCGGGGACGGGCTGCCGGTGTCACCTGGTTCCTGCCGGAAGAGGGGGACTTCAAGTACAAGGACCAGCTTGAGAATGAACTGGCCATTGCCTTTGGGGGTAGGGTGGCCGAAGACCTGATTTTCAAACGCATCTCCACGGGAGCCTCCAATGACTTTAAACAGGCCACAGCCCTTGCCAACCGAATGGTCCGGACATTCGGCATGAGCGACAACCTGGCTCCGCTCTCCTATGAAAACCATGATGACAATATTTTCATCGGAAGGGAAATGACCCAGGCCAAAGCTTATTCAGAGGAAACCGCCCGGAAGATTGATGCCGAGGTGGCCCTGATCATTGACCGGGCCTATCAGAATGCAAAATCCATTCTTGAAAAAAATATCGACATCCTCCATGCCCTGACCGAACTGCTCATTGAAAAGGAAACCGTTCTGGGACCGGAACTGGACAGTCTGATTGCCTCCATGCGGCCGGATTTTGATTTTTACGGCAAGAAAAACGTCCAGTCTGCGCCGATTCATCCGCCCAAAACAGAAGATCCAGAAACGACCGCCGCTGATGAGGGTGAAGCCCCCCCAAAAAAGTCGGGTAACTCGGATGAATCCGGCGCGGACGGCGCTGGAACAGATGACGGCAACCCGGATACGGACGATGCAACACCGCCCGACAATGGCAAAAAGAGCCGGGAAGATAAAAAGGACCCGGAATAGGACAGACCATGGAGCCGTTCTTGCTTGAATTCAACGGGCATCGCCTGGAACTGGGCCCCCGCACCTGCATCATGGGAATCTTGAATGCAACACCGGATTCCTTTTCCGACGGGGGACGGTTCAACACCTTTGAAACCGCTGTGGAACAGGGGATCAAACTGGTTGAAGACGGGGCCCATATCCTGGATATCGGGGGGGAATCCTCCCGGCCTTTTGCCGCCCCGGTTTCAGAGCAGGAAGAGCTTGACCGTGTCATACCGGTGATTGAAGCCCTGTGCAAACGGATTAAGGTGCCCATTTCCATTGATACGGTAAAATCTGCGGTGGCCCGGGCAGCCCTGGATGCCGGGGCCTGCATCATCAACGACATCTCTGCACTGGAAAAAGATCCCGGCATGGCCGGCCTTGCCGCCCAGAGGAATGTGCCCGTGGTATTGATGCACATGAAGGGAACCCCGGAAACCATGCAGGTGGCCCCGGATTATGGGGATTTAATGCGTGAAATCACGGATTATCTTGCAGCACGGGCAGGCTTTGCCATGGAAAAAGGCATACAACGGCGGCACATCATCCTTGACCCGGGAATCGGGTTCGGGAAAACCGTGGAACACAACCTGCTGTTGATCAAGCATCTTGAAAGAATAACCGCCCTGGGTTTCCCGGTCCTCATGGGGGTGTCTCGAAAATCTTTTATCCATAAGATCCTGTCCGACACAGACAAAACCCGGGTGGCACCGGATGATGAACGGACGGAAGCCGGGACCCTGGCTGCCGTGGCCGTGTCCATGCTCAACGGCGCCCATATCGTCAGGGTCCATGACGTTAAACAAGCACGGGCCTTTACCCGTATCCTCGATTCGATCAGGAATGCTTAAGCTCAAGCCGTATGCCATAGTTTTGAGTCTGTGTCTGTTGTTCGCTGTTCTCTGTTCGTTCGGGTGCACCCCGGAACCGGTTGAAACCGACCTCCTGCTTCCGGTGGATTTTTCCAATGTGCCCGAGGATATGGTCCTCACTGACTTTCACACGGACAAGATCGAAATCCGAATCCAGGCAAAACCCAAGCTGATGGAACTCATCAACCAGGAGAATACCCGCTATCCCGTGGATCTGTATACCGACCTTGAATTTGATCCGGCAGGCGATTCCAACTCCATTGAACCGGGAGCCTACCTGATCCCGGTGGAGGTGAAGCGAATCCCCATGGACCCGGCCATCAAAATTTTAAGTATCAACCCCTCCTATCTGAGTGTGCAGCTTGAGCGGAAAATCAGGAAAACCCTTAAGATCAGTGTTCCCTATACCGGGACCCCGGCAAAGGGATATATTGCTCTGGATGCCGCCACCGAGCCCACTGAAATGGAGCTTGTGGGCCCGGCCTCTCTGATTCAGTCGATAACTGAGTTAAAGACAAAACCCATTGACCTCACCAATGCCAATGAGAATTTCAAGAAAAAGATCCCCCTGGATCTGGATCATCCCTCCATTATTTCTGCATCAGACCCTGTGATCATTGTGACCGTGCCGGTTCAGCAGCAGTTCGTCGAAAGACAGGTGGACAATATTCCCATCCAAATTTGGAATTCCACGCTAAAGGTATCCATTGAACCCTCCCAAATCATGGTCCGGGTCAAGGGCCCATTTGAAACACTGGGAAACAAGGAAGTCATGGACCAGATCTATTCATTTATCGACCTCAAAGGTCTTGGACCCGGGGTATATGCCCGGCACGCCTATATCAACATCCCTGCGGAACTCATCATGACCGATGCCGTGCCCCAGGTATTTACCGTAAAAATAGAATAAAGGAGAGGCCATGCTGCTTGTAATTGACGTGGGAAATACCAATACGGTCATCGGTGTGTATGAGGGTGACGACCTGAAACATGACTGGCGGATCAGGACCATCAGGGATACCACGGCAGATGAGTTCAATGTCCTTGCCAACGCGCTTTTCCTGGACAAAGGCCTTGACCGGACCGCCATTGACAGGATTGTCATCTCTTCGGTTGTCCCGTCTTCGGTTCCCATTTTAAACGCCTTTTGTGAAAGATACCTTCTGCTGACGCCCCTGTGGATCAATCCGGATTCCGTGAAGCGGCTCATGCCCATTCTCTACAACAATCCCAACGAGGTGGGCGCCGACAGGATCGTCAATGCCGTGGCCGCATTTCACAAGTACGATACCGCATTGATCATCATTGATTTTGGAACCGCCACCACCCTGGATGTGATTTCCGAAAAAGGAGAATATCTTGGGGGCGCCATTGTACCCGGGGTGATGATTTCCGCGGAAGCCCTCTTTCAAAAGGCTTCCAGGCTGCCCCGGGTGGAGATATTCCAGGCCCCGGCAAAGGTCATCGGCAAGGATACCATTGACAGCATTAAATCCGGGATCATCCACGGGAACGCCGCCATGGTGGACGGGATGGTGGAACGGATGGTAAGAGAAATGAACACCCGCCCCCGGGTCATTGCCACGGGCGGCCTGGCACCATTGATTTCAGGCCTGTCCAACACCATTGAACAGGTGGAACCCTCCCTCACCCTTGACGGATTGAAACTCATCTCCAATGAACTTCAAATGGATTGATATGGGGAAGAGATATTTTTACAGGATGCCTGGCCTGACCGGCCAAAATTCCAAATGGCTTCTCCTCCTCAACCTGGTTTTTGCCCTTCTCGTTTGCCGGCCCGCATCTGCCCTTGTTCCTGAAGAGGTTCTGGTGATCGCAAACCTGAATGCGGCAAAGAGCAAGGGGCTGGCCCTGTATTACATGGAGAAACGGCAGATCCCGCGAACAAACATGGTGTCCCTGTTCATGACGGACAAGGAGACCTGTACCCGGGATGAATATGAAAAAAAAGCGATCCCGCCCATCCGAAGATTTTTGGAACAAAACAATCATATCCGGGCCCTGGTCACCGTGTACGGGGTTCCCCTGCGGATTGCGGCCCCGGAAAAAACCCGGGCCGAACAAAAACGGCTGGACCGGCTTGAAAAGAAAAAAAAGGCCCTGGAAGATGAACTGACCTCGGGCAAAAAAATGGATTCAAAGTCAAGGGATGAGCGCCACAACGAATTGTCCCGGGTGAAGTCGGCCATTACCGACTATACGCGGAAAATCGACAAGACCGCCTCGTTTGATTCTGAACTGGCCCTGGTAAAAAAAGAGGTCTATGACCTGAACATGTGGCTGCCCAACCCTTACTACCTGGGATTCCGCAACCAGAAGACCAGTGCACAAAAATCCGAGGTATTGATGACCAGCCGCCTGGACGGTGCCGACGAGACCATTGTCAAGCGCATCATCAACGACAGCATTGAAGCGGAAAAAACCGGGCTTAAGGGAACTGCATATTTTGATGCCCGGTGGAAAGATCCCGGGGACAAAAAGGTGTCGGGATATGCCTTCTACGACAAGTCCATTCACAGGGCAGCTCAGTTTCTATCCCGGGAAAACCGGATGCCCGTGGCCATCAATGACGAGGCCCGGCTGTTCCAAAAGGGTGAATGCCCGGATACGGCCCTGTACTGCGGCTGGTACAGTCTGGCAAACTACGTGGACGCCTTTACCTGGACAAAGGGGTCTGTGGGATATCACATTGCCAGCTCCGAATGCACCACCCTCAAAAATTCCAATTCCCGGGTCTGGTGCAAAAAAATGCTGGACAACGGGGTTGCCGCCACCATAGGTCCGGTGGGAGAACCCTATGTCCAGTCCTTTCCGGTCCCGGAAATTTTCTTTAACTATCTCACGGAAGGGTATCTGACTCTGGCCGAAGCCTACCTTGTCAGCCTGCCCTATCTTTCCTGGAAAATGGTTCTCGTGGGCGACCCCCTGTACCGGATAAATCTGAAACCGTGAACACCGGTTTCAGGACAGGCAGGTGAACGTCAATTTTCCCCGGGATTGATATTCCAACAGCAGGTGCTCGGCCCGGGCAAAATCTTTTTGTTCAAATTCCATGAAATGCACAATTTTATCGGTGTAAACCGTGTCTTTGATCCCGGCCAGAACGCCGCCTAACTGGTTGAGCAGGGGGTCGTTAAATTCATAGGAAAGCTCCACCCGGACCCCTACAGTTTGGATCAGTCGCTTGAGTTTTTTCATCTGGATGGTGGTTTCCACCGAGGCAGAATAGGCATCGATCAAGCCCCTGACACCCAGCTTGACCCCACCGAAATGCCGGGTCACGACTGCGGCCACATTGCTCATGCAATGGGCCTGCAATGCATTGAGCATGGGCTTTCCCGCGGTTCCCGAGGGTTCACCCGCGTCAGAGCAGTGAAATACCTCCCCTTTTTCGCCCAGGATATAGGCCCAGCAATTATGGGTGGCGGTTTTGTTTTCCTTTGCCTTGCCCGAGATAAAGGCCTTTGCCGCTTCAATGGATTCCACGGGTTCCAGTGTGCAGATAAAAACAGACCGCTTGATTTTCAGGGTGGTGGTCCGCTGATCCGCCACCGAATAAAAATAGTGTTCATCCATGGGTTGAATCCGGTTGGTCCAGAACCCGGCGGACCATATGGGACAAATCCCTGATGCCCACGGGTTTCTTTAAAAACCCCCTGATAAACGGCAGGTCACTATGGTTTTTCTTGATGGTATCACCAAATCCGGTGCAGAGGATGACAGGCACATTTGGCTGGATTGACTGGAGTTCATTGGCAAGCTGAATCCCTGTCAGGTCCGGCATGGTCATATCGGTTATCACCACATCGAATCGGGCGGAATTTTCTTTAAACGCGGCCTTTGCCGCAAGGCTGCCGTTGAGACAGGTGACGGTATATCCCAATTTTTGAAGCATATGGGTTTCCATGATTCCCACTTTTTCATCGTCATCCACCAGGAGGATACTTTCGTTTCCGGTTTTAATGGACAAGTCCTGTCGTTTTTCGGGCTGAATCACCAGTCGTTTTTGGCACACGGGAAAATACAGATCAAAGCAACTGCCTTTGTCCTTATTGGCTCTCACCCGGATATACCCGTTATGACTTTCCACAACCCCGTGTACAACGGAAAGACCTATGCCCGAACCCTTGCCCTCTTTTTTTGTGGAAAAATAGGGATCAAATATTTTATCCAGAATTGCCGGGTCAATCCCCATGCCCGTGTCCCTTACCGAGAGACGGATAAAGCTTTTTCCCGGGCCGGCAATTTCCGGAGAAATCACTTCCATATTTTTTTCTTGCCCAAGACTGATGTCCAGGACTCCCCCGTTTTCCTCCATGGCATGAAAGGCATTGGTCACCAGGTTCATGATCACCTGATGGATCTGGACCGGGTCTGCCTGGATATGGCCGCAGGCTGGATCAATATCCAGGTTCACGCGTATGGTTGCCGGCAGAAAAGACCGAACCAGTGCCATGGATTCCCTTACCGCATCCCCTAAATTCAGGGGTATCAGCTCATGTTCTTTTTGTTTGCTGAAGGTCAGAATCTGATTGACAAGCTTTTTTGCATGATTCACGCACTCCAGTACAATGGTAAGGAATTCTTTATTGGAGTCCTCTGCCCCCATGTCCATTAACATCATTTCCGTATAACCGGATATGGGGGAAAGGATATTGTTGAAATCATGGGCAATGCCGCCGGCAAGGGTTCCCACGGCTTCCATTTTCTGGGCCTGGAACAATTGTTTTTCAAGGCTTTTGCGCCCGGAGATGTCCATCACCATTGCCCTGAGTTCGACAATCCTCCCGGCTTTGTCCCGGATACCATCCACGGAAACGCTGACCCAGAGCGGGACCCCGTTTTTGGGCCTCATCTGAAGTTCCATGTCCTTGACCCCGTCGTCATTGACAAGCCTTTTCCCGATATCGGCAGCGTGCACAGCAGCGTTTGCGGCCTCAAAAAAAAGCGGTACGGCCCGCTGGTTGATCAGCTCATCTCTGGTATATCCGGACAGGATTTCCGCCTTTTGATTGCACTTTAAAATCCTTCCTTCCGGGTCCATTGAAATATAGGCAATGGGGGCATTTTCATACAGATCCCGATAATTTTTTTCATTTTCAATCAGCTCCTGGGATGTCTTGCGAAGGTGCTGTTCTTTGCGCCATAAAAGCCGGGCACCCTTTTTTCCGGTGAGCTGGCCAAGATATGCCAAAGAAGAGGATTCAACCAGTTTAATCAATATATCCAGGCGTTGGAGCAGCTCTTTTTCCCTTACAAAACCACCACCCCCTGTCGCAAGCAGGGCCGTGTCCGCCGTGTTGATCACCAGTATGCCGTAATCCGGCAGATAGATATAGATGGAGTTGCTCGAGTTAAAATGCTTGACAATCCGGGTGTCCACCTTGATCCCCTGTTCCGGTTTTTCCAGCAGATGTCCGTCATAACTGAAAAACGGTATTCTAAAATATTTTTGATCGGCCGTTTGCAAGTGCTTGTCCGTGTCAGGGCAGATGATCACACGGATTCCTTTTCGATAATAATCCGTAAAATTTCGCAGCACATAAGAGATGATCCCGTCATTGTCCGTTCGCTTACCCGTTGAATCGGCCTTGAAAAAATATACCGGACTCAGGTTCCTGGCCGTGACGATATGGGTGCCGAACATCTTCAGAACAAATCCCCTGACTCCCCTGCCGTCAAATTTATCCATGATTCCCCGGTCCCACTTGTCGGTGGGCAGAAATTTGATTTTTGTCTGATTGGTCCCGTACAGGATACCGGTATGCTTGGCATCAAAAAGATCCAGGGATATTTTCAACAGTTTTTTAATGGGATTTCCGCGTTTAAAAAAATTCCTTTCAATGGTTTCAATGTCAAATGGTTTCATTGCTCACCTTTCACAGAAAATCAAAAAAATACGGGAATTTATCAGGGGTATAACAGCACAAAGTCTTTGGGCGGGTCAAGACAAAAACATGAAACCAGACAATGATTCAGTATATTCCAATGATCTTATGGGAAAATCCCCTTGAAAAATCCCGGGTTATGATTTATCAATATTATGATTGATCAACACCCATACGCTAACCTTTTCAGGAAAGAATCATCATGAGAATAGTCACCCGCCCGGATTTCGATGGAATTGTATGTGCCGTCCTCCTGTACCAGGCCGAAAACATTGATGCCGACATCCTCTGGATTGAACCCCATGAGGTCCAGTCCGGACAGGCCCCTGTCCTGCCCGGTGATATCCTTGCCAACCTTCCCTATTCACCCGATTGCACCATGTGGTTTGACCACCACGTCTCCAACACACCGGCCGGGGGATTTGAGGGTGCATTTGAAATCGCTCCGTCTGCTGCCCGGGTTGTGTACAATTATTATCAAAAAAAGGGAAAGCTGGACCATCAATATGATGAACTGATCTTTCACACAGATATCATTGACGCGGCAAAGCTGGACCAGGACCAGGTCAGGCATCCTGAAAACTATCCATATATTATCTTGTCCATGACCATCAGAAACAGGGATTATGAGGACATCCCCTATTGGAACCGGTTGGTGGATCTCCTCACCCAAACCCCCATTGACCGGATTTTAGAAGATCCGGAAGTCAAATCCCGGTGCCGGGGTGTTGTTGAGGAAAACGCAGCCTACGAGACCCACCTGCGGCAGCATACGCGAATTATTGACAAGGTTTCCATCACCGATTTTCGATCCCTTGACAATGTTCCCCACGGCAACCGGTTTCTCACCTATTCCATTTTTCCGGAAACCCGTACCGGCGTAAAAATCAGATTTACCGACCCTGATCAAAAAAAGGTCATTCTCAGTGTGGGTCAAAGTATTTTCAACACCGAATCAAAGGTCAACATCGGCAACCTGCTGGCCCGGTTCGGGGGCGGGGGTCACGCCGGGGCCGGGGGCTGCACCCTGGATGTGGAAACAGCCGATGAGAAAATTGAAGAAATCCTCGCCATCCTGTTTGAAAACAAAGAAGAGGGTTAGAGCTTTTCTTTGACGCTGGCCACCTTGTCCGCCATGGTCTGGTCCCGGTCGGTCCGGGTTCCCAGCTTGATGGTTGTCGTGATTCTCGGGGCTCCCATGTCATGGATTGTTTCATGGCATTTTTTCACGGCTGCAAACACCCTGTCCCAGTCACCTTCGATATTAGTGCCGTAAGCGTGAAGCTCGGACCTAAGCCCGGCCTCTTTTATCACCTTATGGCAGGCAGCCACATATTTTGAAACAGACAGCCCCACTCCCAGGGGCACCACACACAGATCGATAATGACGTTCATTCTTAGCTCCTTTTCAGCTATCTATCAAAATTCCACATATTGTAGCCGGATAAACGGTTCCTTGCAACGGTAGATTCTTCCGCCACCCAGTTAAAATGCGGTGTAATCTTTTTTCTTACAAAAAACGCCACGCCCTGGCTGTCAACTGCACCGGCTTGTTCGCAATGCTTTTTTAAAAAATCATTCTCTTCAACAAAATATCTTCAACGTTCCGTCGAGAATCTATCACAGCTAAAACAAAGATTTTTCGCTCAGCAATCCTGTATATTAATCGCCATGGGGGGATAAGCAATTCCCTATATTGTAAAATGCCTTGGTCCTGAAGCTCTGGTACCATGCGGCCTCTTTCAGGAAGGGAATAAAGGTTTGAAGCTTTTTTCTTTAAAATCAACATATTTGGTACCAAGCCTTCATGGCAATTACATTTTTTATATGGAGGCTTGGATGAGAAAACAACATGACAAGACCTTAGACCTTGCCTCGTGGCGCTATGGTAGTATCAGCCCCTTTTTGCACCCGAATGTTTCCCATGTAGCTCTGAACGCAGAAATCCTGAGAAAATCACCCTGTACTCGTCTCCGGGTCCGTTGCAATTTAATACGTGCCGGTGTATATCAGGTGCGGGATAAAAACGCGAAAAAACAATTAACCAGAGGATGTCAAGATTCATGGGGCCCCATAAAGTCAGGATGATGATGAAGGCCGAAAGGGAAATGGCCCAGAGACGATTCCGGCGGCAGCGAAATAAAAATTATCTGGCCGAACCCGGTGTCCACGACTGTGTCATTGTCCTGGATCATTTAAAGCCGGGTTATAATATTGGAAAAATTTTCAGGAGTTCGGAAGCCTTCGGAGCCCGGGAAATTCACCTGGTCGGCATTGATTTCTTTGATCCGGCCCCGGGAATGGGGGCCTTTAAATGGGTCCCGGCCATATTTCACCGGGACTTTTTTTCCTGTTATACCCGCCTGGTCAACCAGGGCTATACCCTGTTTATTCTGGAGCCCGGCAAGGGCAGCCCCTTGACGGGAACTCAACTGCCCCTTAAGAGTGCATTTATCTTCGGCCATGAAGAGTTTGGGATCAGCTTTGAGCCGGAGCTGTTTCCAGATATCCGGCGCCTGACCATTCCCCAGTTCGGAAAATCCCAGAGCCTGAACGTGAGTGTGGCCGCATCTATTCTCTTGTACGAATATGTCCGGCAGCATGCAGAGATTGACAAAAACGCCACAGGTCCTTAAACTCATGGGCGCCTTTAACGGGTATTTTAGACAGACATGAATGAACGGGAAATAAACAGATGAAAACAAAACAAGTGATTGACCATATTGTCTCATGGCTGGATACCTATCTTGACCAATCCGGTTTAACCGGCTTTGTTGTGGGAGTGTCCGGGGGGATCGACTCTGCCGTTACCTCAACCCTGTGTGCCCGGACCGGCAAACCTGTCCTGGCCCTTAACATGCCCATATACCAGGCAGAGGACCAGGTCTTTCTCTCTTCAGATCATATTGCCCGGCTTGAAAAAAACTTTAAAAATGTTAGCGGCATAGACATGGGGCTTTCCCCGGTTTTTGACCAGATTAAAAAAAGCTTTCCCATGGAAATCCAGGACGGACTGACCATGGCCAATACCCGGTCCAGACTCCGCATGCTCACCCTGTACGCCTTTGCCTCCCATCATCGAATGCTGGTGGCCGGAACCGGCAATAAGGTGGAAGACTTTGGGGTGGGATTTTACACCAAATACGGGGACGGGGGTGTGGATATCTCCCCCATTGCCGATCTGATGAAGACCGAAGTCTATGACCTGGGAAAGGAACTGGACGTCAATGAGGCCATCCTGGCCGCCCCGCCCACAGACGGTCTCTGGACGGATAACCGCACCGATGAAAGCCAGATCGGAGCCACCTATACCGAGCTTGAATGGGCCATGACCACCCTGGCTTCACCCGGGAGTAGCCCCCTGAATGCTCGACAAAAAGAGGTGATTGCCATCTATGAAAAATTTCATAAGGCCAACCGCCACAAGATGGATCCCATACCTGTGTGCCGCATCCCGGAAAAACTTATTGAAAGGCGTATTTAGGCAGACGCTGGAAGCAGGCTGAAGCCGCTAATGGTGTCTACTAACCCGCTGACTGCTGCTGTGAGACATGGTGGTTGTCCCTGACTTCCAGGTCCCAGGAATTTTTATCATACCACCCCTCAAACAAGATCAGGGCAGGATGTTCTTCCAGGGAGGTATAATCCAGTACGGTGACATTGTTTATCTTTGCCGAATCAGGATCATAGACACGGAAATCAAAGAATCCTTTTTGATCTTTCTTCGCCTTGATAACGGATTTCAGGCTCCAGACCCAGTCCGGCGAATACCCGAGATCCACCACAAGATACCTCCCAACCCCGGAGGTCAGGTCTTTGGGTTTGGAAAGTTTAACCTTTACATCATGTGTCTGTTTTTTTTCCCAGAACTTCCAGTTCATGCTCTCCTCCATGCGCCCCAGCGGGCAATTCATTTTTGCGGCAGCATTAAGGGCCATGGGTCACTTCCCAGGGCCGCTAACAGGCCGAATTTTTTAACGTGAAATTTGCTTAGCAAAATTTGTGCCTATTGTTTAAGACACTGGTTTGAAGGGAAACATGGGGGTTTAATGACCGGGTTAAAAGACTTTTTAGTTCCGTTTTCTGCAGATCCTGGTCATGAAATACATCAAAAAAATTACAAATTCTCAGCCAACACCTATTTGCAGAGGGAGATAGGCAAAAGAGAACTATGACTTCTCTGTTTCATAGTCATCGGAATAGAAAGTTCTCGAAAAGCGGGAAAATTCCAAGAATTTACCCATTATCACTTATAGGGTCTTCTTTCGTTTCCCGGCCGGGAGCAGGAGACAGCATAGGAAACAAAGGCCGGCGGAAATGCACACCACCAGAAAAATGGATGCCACACCATTTAAAACAGCCTGTTGAAGAATTTGTCTTGACCCTTCATCCATAGTGGCGGCAAATTCAGGTTTAAACACACTCTCAAGGCTGTCCCGGAGCCGGGCCAGAAGCTCAGGGTCCAGCATCTGGGAACTTGATTCCAATCGGCTTAAGAGACCGGAAGTGGCCAGACCGCCGCAAACCCCCACCCCGATGGTCCCTCCCAGGGTTCGGGCAAACTGATGAAAAGATGTGGCCACGCCCAGGTCTTTTTTCGACAGGGTCTCCTGGACCAGGATCAGGGTTGCCAGAGTGACAAATCCCATGCCCAGCCCCACGATCTGGAATACCATAAAACTGTGAAACATGGTGGTGGTAAGAGAAAACCCAAGGGTCAGGGTACTGCCCGATACCATGAGGAGCCCGCCCACCAGGGCCGATGTCTTTGCACCGATCCTGTGCATGATCCTGCCCAGGAAAAGGGAGCCCAGAGACCAGCCAAGACTCAGGGAGAGCATGGCCCACCCCACCTGCATGGGGGTCTGCTCCAAGGCCCCCTGGAGAAACAGGGGAGCATAGGCAAACAGGGAAAAAATGGAAAAACTGCTGAAAAAACCAGCCAGATTCCCATAGGCAAATCCGGGAAATCTGAAAAATTCAAGATCCAGGATAGGGTCCTGGGCCCGTTTCTCTGCCAGATAAAATCCAATTCCAAACGCAAGGGTTATCAAAGCCTGAAACAAGACAGGCAGGGAGTCCCAGTCAAATTCCCTGCCCCCGGTCATGAACAGGGTCAGCAGCGCCAGGATAAATCCGGACAGACAGACAACCCCTGCCATGTCCAGGGCCCCGCTGTCCCGTTTTTCCCGGAACTCCTTCAGGTAAAGGCTGATCCCGACGAACGAGAGAACACCCAGGGGCACATTGATATAAAAAATCCATCTCCACGAAAAATAGGTAACAATAAACCCGCCCAGGGTGGGTCCGACCACACTGGAAATTCCCCAGATGGAACTGGCAAAGGACAGGGTTTTCACACGCTGCCCGGGCAGGGAGACCTCTGACAATACCACGTAGACAAGTGCAAACACCCCGCCGGCCCCGATTCCCTGGAAAACCCGGGCTCCGATGAGAAATGCCATGCTGGGGGCGGCTCCGGCCGCCATGGAGCTCACAATGAACAGCCCAATGGAAAACAGGAACAGCCGTTTGGTATCCACCCGGTCACAGAGTTTTCCAAATACGGGCAGGCTCACGGCCCGGGCAAGGAAATAGGCGGAATAGACCCATGCATACAGGTGAAGGCCGCCCAGTTCCGTGATGATGGTGGGCATTGCCGCAGACATGACAAGGGCATCCATGGCCCCCAGGAAAAGGGCCAGGAGGGCCGCCATGATAATGGGCATCCGCCGGTCCGGCAGACCCTGATTCACCGGTATGGAGTTTGCTTCATCCCTTGGGGTCATGATTTTTTCCAGGAGTCAAGTATGGTTTGCGCCCCCCTGATACTGGTTTGAGCCAGCATTTTTTGGGCATACTCCACGGCATCGGCCATGTTCATGGTCTGGATACCCTGTTGAACCCGGGGCAGAAACTGGGGATCAACGCTCAGGGTTCGGATGCCAACCCCCAGTAGAAAGGGGATATAGGCCTGTTCATGGGCCATTTCACCGCACACCGACACGTCAATACCATGGGCCTGTGCCGCTGCCGCAATTTTGGCAATCCCGCGATTCACGGCCGGATGGTGGGGAATATAATAGTCGGCCACCCGTGGATTGGCCCGGTCTGCTGCCAGCATATACTGGATGAAATCATTGGTACCGATGGAAAAAAAATCCGCTTCCACGGCAAATTCATCTATGGTTTCAAGGACAGAGGGCAGTTCAACCATCATCCCGGTCTCAACAGTTGGATTGAACTCAAGCCCCTCTCTGGACAGGGCATCCATGCTTTCCCGGACCAGAAGTCGGGCCGATGAAAACTCATCAAGGGATGAAATCAGGGGAAACATGATCCTGACCCGTTTTTTCCCGGCTGCGGCCCGTAATATGGCCCGGATCTGGGCCTCAAAAATATCCCTGTGCTTCAGGGAGAAGCGGATGGACCGCATTCCCAGCTCCGGATTATCTTCTCTGGGCGCATCACTATAGGCCAGGGTCTTTTCTCCGCCGGCATCCAAAGTCCGGATGGTGACCGGGCCATCCCCCATTTCATCAAAGAGTCGTTTATAGATAATATACTGCTCCGCTTCGGACGGGAAGGTGGCCCGGATGAGAAAGGGAAATTCCGTGCGGTACAGGCCGATACCTTCAGCCTTAAGCCGCCGGGCAAGGGATACTTCACTGAGCAGGTTGATGTTGGCCAGCAGGACCACGCCTTCATTGTCCAGGGTCAGGGTCTTTTCTCTCATGCAGACCGAGCAGGTCTCCTGTTCGACCGTTTTCCGTGTCTCAAAGAGCTGTACCGTCTCAGGCTCCGGGTTGATATGGATATTGCCCAGTTCCCCGTCCATGAGAAGGGTGGTGGTTTCCGGCAGGGATAAGAGTTCCGGTTCTTCCGCCATGATCAGGGGCAGTTTCAGGGACCGGGCCAGAATCGTGACATGGGAGGTCACGCCGCCGCCGGCAAGGATGACCCCCCTGATCCCGGCAGACACAAGTTTGAGTATATCCGAGGGATACACCTGCCTTGCAACTGCGATATTGCCTCTTTCGTAAGATTTTTCTTCATCTCCGGGCTTGAAATTATTCAGTATCCGGATACAGAGGTCCTCCACATCCTGGGCTTTTTCCCTCATATAGGCATGGGGGCTGGATAGAAAAATCCCCATGTATCTGGCCGCGGTTTTTCGAACCGCCTCACAGGGGGCCATGCCCTCATCCATAAGTGCCGCCATTTTCCCGATAAAATTTTTATCCTTTAATATCATGAAATGGGCCGTGAATATCAGGGAGGCACTTTCAGGCAATTTTTCGGCAAACCCTTTCTGCAGCGCCTTTAGCTCCTGGGTGGTTTTTTCAATGGCTGATAAAAAGTCTTTTTTGGTGAAAACCTCTTCCCGGATAATGGGTTCATAAAGGATGGATTTTCGTTTTCCATCCAGGATCACGGCTTTTCCCATGGCATAACCGGCAGTGGCGGATCGCCCCTTCACAAACAAAAGCGGGTCCCCTGCCTGGGCATCTTCGTTTGTTGAAGAAAGTTCAAACAGGAGTCTGGCATTGGCTATGGAGCCGGCAAGCTGG
The DNA here is from genome assembly GCA_963674905.2 of uncultured Desulfobacula sp. Taxonomy (GTDB): domain Bacteria; phylum Desulfobacterota; class Desulfobacteria; order Desulfobacterales; family Desulfobacteraceae; genus Desulfobacula. The sequence continues at coordinate 1,488,297 of CAXXXR010000002.1, forward strand.
GCCACCACAGTCCGGATGGCCCTTTCATCCGAGGTGTCAAAATAATCCACGTCCCTGTGCTGAACCACAAGGACCCCGATTTTTTCAAGCCCCCGCCGGATGGGAACACAAAGAAATGACCGAAACCGGTCTTCCCCGGCTTCCATAAAATATTTAAACCCCGGGGTTTTCGGGGCATTGCCTTCCCGGACAATGGACAGGGTTTCAAAAGACCGGCCCACCAGCCCTTCCCCGGGTTTCATGGCTATTTTATCCACCGCCCCGGGTTTCAGGCCCCGGGTGGCTTTAAGGGTGAGCCGCTTTAAGGTTTCATTGTACAGGTAAATGGAACAGACCGGGGCATTAAAATGCCGTGCCACCAGGTCCACGGAAAGCTGGAGAAAAGTCTCAAGATCTGAGCTGCCCGTGACAAGGTCTGCCAGTTCACTGATATTGAACAACAGGTTTAAATGATTGGATTCTTTTTTCTGCATGGTCTTGGATCGGCTCTATTTATTATGGTCAGTCAAACAAAAAGGGGCACTTCACCATCCGGAATTACGCCCTGGGTATTTTAAGGCTGCAGGGTACCAGAACCTGGCACTTCCCGCACACATGGGTGGTCTGTTCCAGCCCGGCCATCTCCTCGGTATCCGTGAGATTGGATTTGAGCCGGGCCCAGCATTTTTCCCGGTCTATGCCGGTTTTTTCAGACACGGCCCCCACCGGGCAGCGCCTGACGCAGACCAGGCACTTGTGGCCGGTTTTATGAAGGCAAAGTTCCGCTTCGGTCACCAGGGGGGTATCGCCCAGGTCCGCTTCCGTTACCAGGCTGCCCAGACGGCCGGCACAACCCAAAGGCGTTATGAACTGGGCATTAACACCAAACCGCCCCAGGCCGGCAATATACCCCAAATGTTTGTGGGACCAGCGGGCCATGAGTTTTTTGGAGTCAAAGTTATGGGTTGCCGGAACCAGGGCCGATGCATATCCCGCATGTTCAAGAAAAAGCCGAATCTGCTCACCCAGGCTGTTGATCAAGGCATTGGTGGCCTGGTATGCCAGGCCCCAGTTGCGGCAGGGAATGTCTCCCCTGTGGTTGTCCACGGCCAGCTCCTTGCCAAAGGGAACAAAAAAAACCACCACAGACCGGGCAACGGCCAGGATGTCCCTGGGAAGAACATGGTCATCTGCCGCAATTTCAGGCAGGATATCAAACCGGCTGTCTGCCCTTGCCGTGACAGAAAGTGGGGACCTCCAGATATTTTTTTGACCCGTATTTTCCGGATAGGCTTTCACATAATTTTCAATAAATTTACCGACATCACCTGCCGTTACATGGTTTGACATCTTTTTCTTTCCTGTTCATCGCACGTTTAAAAAGCAACGATCAATTTATCACAAATCCCGGAATAACCCTATCCCTGTTTTAGGAACCGGCCCCGTTTTTTCACACGACCTCATCTGCAAATCTAAGACCCGGAAAGTTCAAAGTAAACCCTGTGATTGATAAATTTTCCAGACCTTTAACTTCAAGGGATTTGACATTTACGTCATACCGCAATACTGTGTCCATTCTATTACACACCGTTAAGAGAGGATAAAATATGAAATCAATAGTTGATAAGGACCGCAAATGAAACACGCCGCAGCCAATCCGGCTGAAACAACAGACTTCCGATTTGAACTGGCCAGATGGTCCATATTTGCCATTCTCATTCTCACCTATATCCTGGTCTATTTTCACCGCATGGCCCCGGGGGTGGTATCTGAATTTCTCATGGCCGACTTTAACACCAGCGGAACCCGGCTGGGCGCCCTGTCCGCCATCTATTTCGCCGTCTATGCGTTGATGCAGATTCCTTCCGGGGTTATTGCCGATACCCTGGGGACCCGGACATCCATTATCTCCGGAAACCTGGTGGCCGGTCTGGGGTCTATTCTTTTCGGCATGGCCACCGGCTTTGAAATGGCCTGTGCCGGTCGTTTCCTGGTGGGACTCGGGGTTTCCGTGGTCTTTATCGCCATCATGAAAAACAACTCGGTGTGGTTCCATGAAAAGGTGTTCGGCATCATGAGCGGCCTGACACTTTTTTTCGGCAATCTCGGGGCTGTCCTGGCTGCCGGCCCCCTGGCCCAGGTTTTGACCGTGTTTCACTGGCGCACGGTCTTCATCGGTATCGGCGTCCTTTCCCTGATCCTGGCCCTGGCCGGATTTTTGCTCGTCAGGAATAATCCCCGGGATTTGGGGTTTGTTCCGCCCAACACCTATAGCGGTCAGTCCCAAACCCACAACAGACACTGGCTGGCCAATCTCAAGGATGTGGTAATGGACCTGGGCATCTGGCCCGGATTCTGGGTGCAACTGGGAATGATCGGCAGCAGCTATGCCTTTATGGGACTCTGGGGCATACCCTTTCTGCGGGATGTCCATGGCCTGGACCGGGCCTTTGCCGCCGATCACATGACCGTCCAGTTGCTGAGTTTTGCCCTGGGCGCCCTGTTCTGGGGATGGATATCCGACAAAACCGGCAGGCGAAAACCCTTTCTCCTGTCTGCGGCCGCAGCCTACGTCCTGTCCTGGCTCATGCTCATGTTTCTGCCGTGGACACCCGGGATAAGCGGTTTCATCGTCTTTGGATTCATGGGATTTTCAGGTTCGGGTTTTGTCATCACCTTTGCTGCGGCCAAAGAGATTGTCCATCCCCAGCTTTCCGGCATGGGTGTCAGCGTGGTCAATACCGGCTGCTTCATCGGCACTGCCCTGGCACAGCCCCTGTTCGGCTATATTGCCGACCTGAGCTGGGACGGCACCATGATAGACGGACTCCGGGTCTACAGCGCCGGCGATTACCATAACGGTTTTATCATCATGATCATCTTCGCAATCCTGGCCCTGGCAGCATCATTCAGGGTCAGGGAAACCTGGTGCCGGAATATACACAGATAGATCCTGACGGAGCTACTCGTGGCGCAGGGCCACGATGGGGTCCACCCGGGCGGCCCGGGCCGCCGGATACAGACCAAAGACGATGCCGATCACAATACTCACGGTCAGGGGCAGAAGAATACCTGCCGGTGTGATGATTGTGGGCATTTTTGCGAACAGGGTGATGAACCATGGGATGACGATTCCCAGGGCAAGACCGATGATCCCCCCTATGGTTGAAAGCACCACGGCTTCAATGAGAAATTGAATGATGATCTGGCCGCGCCGGGCACCGATGGCCCGGCGGATACCGATCTCCTTGGTCCGTTCGGTAACCGATGCCAGCATGATGTTCATGATCCCGATACCGCCCACCAGGAGGCTGATCCCGGCAATGGAGCCCAGGACAATGCTGAAGGTTCTCTTTGTGGCCTCTGCCTGTTTGAGCAGGGCCAGGGGAACACTGATCCGGTAATCGTTTTTTTTGTGAAACAGGGAGAGCATCCGTTCAACGGCCCGGGATGTAGGTTCCACATCCTCAAGACGGTCCACCTGTACGATGATCTGGTGGAGCTCCACCTTTTCCCGGAGCCGTGATCCTGCCGAAATCTTCATGGTCACGTCCCCGAAATAGGATTGGGCCGTGGTGATGGGGATATAGGCATCAATCTCGGTATCCGGGATCTGTATGGCCCCGGCCTGACCGGTTTCGCTTTTAACAATGCCCACCACCTCAAAGCTGTCCCCCCCGATCCGGATACTCTGACCCATGGTGTTCCTGGTGGCCAGAAGTTTCCTGGCCCCAAATTCCGTTAATACCACTATGGCTGATTTTTTTTGTGTGTCTGCCTGACTGAGAATCCGACCCCCCAGGACCTGCCGGGGAATCACCTCAAACCACTGGGGGCTGGTTCCCACCACCCTCAGTTCAATGGACCGCTTCCCCAGCCTGGATTCCTTGCGGATCACCTTCACGGGCACGTTTTTTTTAATGGACAAAAAACTTTCCTGAATTCTCGCATGGTCCTGGTAGGTGAGGCCGTAGACGCTGATGAACGAGCGGGTGGTGCCGGAAGTCTCCTCTTCCACGGATTTGACCGATGAAATGATGATATTGTTACTCCCCAGTTTCTGGATCTGCTCCAGGGCCTGCCGGCCGGCGCCTTCACCCACTGCCAGCATGGCCACCACACTGCCGACGCCAAAGACAACCCCCAGCATGGTCAGAAAAGACCGCAGCTTGTGGAGCAGCAATGTCTGGATACCCGACCCCAGTTCCCTGAAAAATTTTATCTGCCGCATATCAGTCGCCTTCAATCCGTTCGATGCGCCCGTCTTTCATGTAAAGCCGGTTCCCTGCATAGTCTGCAATATGGGGTTCATGGGTGACCATAATGATGGTTTTCCCGGACCTGTGAAAACGTGTCAGCAACTCCATGATCTGTCGGCTGGTCTTTGTATCCAGGTTGCCCGTGGGCTCATCCGCCAGGATCAGGTCCGGATTGGTGGCCAGGGACCTGGCAATGGCCACCCGCTGCATCTGGCCTCCGGACAACTCTCCCGGGCGATGGTTCAGGCGGTCTTCAAGCCCCACCATGGCTGCCAGTTGCCGGGCATGTTCCGCGCTTCTGGACGCTTCCCAGCCCAGATAGTACAGGGGCAGTTCAATATTCCGCTGTACGGTCAGCTGGGGGATCAGGTTGAAACTCTGGAAGATAAACCCCAGGTGCCTCAGCCGGATGTCGCTCAGGGCATCATCCCCGTGATTGCTGATATCCTTTCCCTGGAACAGGTAGCGGCCGGAGGTCAGACGGTCCAGGCACCCGATAATATTCATCATGGTGCTTTTGCCCGACCCGCTGAACCCCATGATGGCCCAGAAGCTTCCCTTTGCAAAGGCCACATTGACTCCTCCCAGGGCAGCCACCTGCTGACTGCCCATGGTGTATATCTTATGGGCATCTTCAAGCCTGACCACGATGTTGTCTTCTTTATCCGGGAAAGGCGTTTCCATGGGATTACTCAGCAGTCCTTGATTTTTTCATCCGCTTCCCTGGTTTATCCGGCACCTGGGCGTCAACTCCAGCCGCCTTGAGGGGGGGTGTGAGCAGGACGGCCTCACCCGGTTCAAGCCCTGTGACCACATGAATCATCCGGTTGTTGTCCAGGCCGGTCTCAATGGTCCGGGCTTCAAATACAGATCCGTTTTGAACAAAAACCGTGGGCTTTCCACCCACCCGCAGGACAGCCTGGACCGGCAGAAACAGGACGTCGGTATAATTTTCTATGACGATTTCCGCCTGGCAGCTCATGCCGGTGCGGATGGCACCGTCATTGCCGTCAATAAAAATCTGGGTGGTATATACCTTTAAATCCGGATTCATCCAGAGACTCTGGGCATCGGGAAGGGGGGCGATACGGGTGACCCGGCCGGAAAATTTTTTGCCCGGCAGGGCATCAATGGTCACCACCACGGGCAAACCAACGGTGACCTTCTTGAGGTTGGATTCATGGACGGCAATCTCAGCATTGCTTGAATTGGCCGTGGGCAGATAAATCAACTCCTGACGCTCCCGGATATCCTGGCCCTCCTGGAGGGGTTCTGCATTGTGCCGGAATCCCCCGCCCTGGGCGCTGGTGGCATAGATGACAAGACCGTCTGCCGGGGAAACGATCTTTGTTTTCCCTATCTGTTCCAGGATCTTGTCCAGCTTGTCCTTCTGGCGCTGGTCTTCGGCCTGACGCGCTTTCAATTCCGCCTCTGCCTGGACCACATCTGCCCTGGCCTTCCGGCGGGTCCGCTCCAGGGCCATCCGGGCCTGGCTCACGTCGCTCTCACGCTGGGCCAGGTTTCTTTTGTACGTATAGTTGACCAGGAGATTCCGGCTGTTCTTTGCCAGTTCCAGGTCCAGGGCTTTTTTCTTTTCCGACAATTGATCTGCCGTCAATTCCATTAAAGAAATATATTTTTCAGTGTTCAGGGTCTGGGACCATTTCAGGGTATCCCTGGCCCGGGCCAGCTCTTCTTCGGCAAGGGTAATCTCGGCCTCGGCTCGTTGAAGCTCATTGGGGTACTCGCCTTCCAGATATTTTTTCAAATCCTGGTGGGCAAATTCCAGGGTCAGTTCAGCAAGGTCCATGTCGCTTTTGGCCTGGTTTTTAACCACTGCCAGGTTTTCGCTGGCATTGACATGGGCGGCCTCGGCATTCTGAACCATGATCTCCTGGTTGATCTGTGCATCCATGAGGGTGGAGCCGTCCAGCTCCACCAGGAGGTCTCCCTTCCTGACCTGGGTGCCTTCTGGAATCAGGTAGAGGATGGAGGTCTTTCCTTCCACCTCGTTTTTGATGATGATCTGTTCCCTTGCACTGATGGTTCCCGACTCAACGATATTCACCCTGAGGGGTCCCCGGGTCACCGTAAAGACCGGAGCATCGGCCATTTCTGGGGGTGAATCAATGAGTCTGATCCCCCAGAAAACCAGCCCCCCGCCGAAAACAAGGGCAAGAATTGTCCACATAAACATTTTATTTTTCATCATTGAATTTTGCCTCCGGGCGTGTTGCCTCCGTAAATTCTGCCCCGGGCGTGTACTCCTGCCACAAACCCGTATCCGTAACCGTGAGCACGCCCATATCCCGCTGGATTTCCAGCTCTGCTATCCGATAATTGACCCGGGCCGAAGTCAAACCGTTCCGGGCGGCGAGCAGCGCATCCTGGGCCTCCAGGAGGTCCCGGGTCTCGGCTCGTCCCGCATCCATGAACAGGCTGATGCTTTTGACCCGCTTTTCGGCCAGGGATACGGCCCTGGACTGAATATTCAAGGTTTCCCGGGCTTCCAGCAGCTCCCTGAGCCGGCTGCGGACCTCTATTTTCAGGGTATCTTCAAGGATCTGCAAATCACGGACCGCCTGCTCCAGAAGAATAAAACTGTTGCGATAGGTCACGGCTTCCGCAGTCCGTTCAAAGGGCAGATCCAGGGTCAGAAGAGCTGAAAATACGCCCTTATCCATTCGCAGCCGGGCATTTTCAAGGTCTGCGGAGGTGATGGTCCGCCGCTCTCCCAGGGAGGCTGATCCCAGAAAGGTAAGTTCCGCACCCAGGGCATCGGCAGCCGTAACCACGGCCCGTTGCGCGTCAAATACCCTGCCGAGGCTGATCCGGATATCCAGCCGGTTGGCCAGTGCCAGTTCAACCGCCTCCGGGCTGGTCAGCTCCAGGCGCCCGGCATGGCCTGAATCGGATTTTGACAGACTCGGGATACGTTTGAGTTCATCCGGGTCAATGTTGATATCTGCGTCAGGCGGAAGACCCAGCAGGCGTTTAAAGGCATCCATCTGTTTCTTGACCTGCTCCCGGGCCGATACCCATCTCAGGCGGGCCACAAGCTCGGTCTGCTCCGACTGGTCCACCTCAATCTCCTTGAGCCGTCCGGCATCTGCCAGTCGCCGGCTCCTCTGGGCCGAAACCATCCGGGTTCGATAATCTTCCCCGGCATTTTCCGCACTATCCAATTGTTTTAAAATACCCAGGTAATCCCTGCCCACAGCCACGGCAAATTGTCGTTTGAATTGTTCAAACTCCAGGATGGCATAAACCAGGTTCTGTTGGGCCTGGCGCATGGGTTCCGTGACGATGTGCCGGCCCGACCCTCTCAGCAGGGGAATGGACAGGCTTGCATCACCGGCGATCCCAAAGGAAGAACTACCACCGGCTGATAAAAGCGTTGCCAGATCAAGGGCCAGGGCAGCGGTCAACGTAGTCCCGCCCTCTGATTTTCGGGTCCCGGTGAGGGTGCCGGTGCCAAGGGTTCCCTCTTGGGACGGGGTCTGGGAAGTATCGGAGCTTGCAAGGTATTGAACCCTGCCGATCAGACTGTTTCGAAACGCCTCCTGTTCAAGAAAAAGGGCCAGGGCAGCCTGGAATACGGCCTCCTTTTTGTTCTTAAAGTCCGGACTGTTCAGTGCGCCGATCTCAAGGGCCTTAAGGAGGGGAAGGACAAGGGGAACGTCCGGGGACAAAACCGGATCTGTCACGGCCCTGAATGGAGCCGGATAATCGGGTTCAGGCCAGTGCGGCAGGGGAGACAATCTATCCGTGCCCAGGGAAGCGGGTCCGGCATTGGGAAGATTAGCACGGGCAATCAGCAGCCGTCGCAGATTTTCTTCAGGTCCTTCAAGGCTGAAATCCCCTTGTTCTTCCAGAACCCGTGCCTGTTCAGCCATCACGATACCCCGGGCTTTCTGATCCACCTCAACCCGGTAGTCGCCGGGTGTCCGGCAGCCGCTCAGGACAAGGAAAAATACCAGCGCCAGCATCAGGATCCGACCGGTGCACCGCAAGGCCCTGTAATTCCAATGTTTTTTATTGTCCGGCCAAATTTTCGTCAAAAAACCTTCCTTCCCATGTTCACCCTGTTCATGCCTGATCATCCCTCACACAATTCACTTATTTTATCAAGTTACTTATTTTATGACGGGGAGTTTTTACGGCGATTTTTTTTTGGACGGACCGGAAAATACAAAAGGAATCAGGAAGACAAAGCAGGCCACCAGGAACAGCAGGGCCCCGCAAAAGCCCACGACATCCTTTGCCCTGATGCTTGCGGCAATGAAGAAGAGGGCGGATGCGATGAACAGGACCCAGCCCCATGTCTGACATTTTTTCTCAAAGGAAAATTTTTCGCCCGGCATGGTCTTTCCCTCTTTATACTGTGATGCGATTGGCCAAAATGACCCCATACGAAAAATGAACAAAGTAAACAGACAAACAAAAAAAGACTTCGCCCCGGCGCATTTGTCCGGGGCGAAGTTTCATCGGTTGAAGGTATTGCTTATTTAATCCATCTGGGTTTGATGAACTTGCTGTCCCTGTAAGGTGTCAGCGGTGGATCGGCAAACAGGGTGACCAGCTCACCGTTCTGGACCTGGTAGTGAACAATGGGAGCACCGGTTTGGGCGTGGAGCGTATTGTTCGCACCCCAGGTGATATTTCCCATCAGTCCCTTGTAGGGAACGTCCTTGAGATGTTTGTTCACGGCTTTAAAATCATAGGGATCACCTGCTGTTCTTGCCGCTTCAGCCCATGCCATGAAACTGGTATAGGTGACGAAAGAACCGACCCCAAGATCGTGTTTGTACCGCTCTTTGTACTTGTCCAGCCATGCCTGTGCTTCGGCAGTGGGTGCCACGGGCACGGGAACACCGGCCGGCATCTGACCCAGAACCCCGTCAGCCGTATCACCCAGGGTACCAACGACTTCCAGAGGTGTAATACTCCATCCCAGGCTAATTATGGTATTGGTGGGTTTTTTGAGGAATTGACGGACAAAGGTGATGGGCTCCTGGGAGGCGGCGATTTCAAAGTGAACCACGGCCGGTTTGATCCGTCTGATCTTGCTTAAGATAGGGCCCCACTCATTGGTGCCGTAGGGAACCACCTCGTGAAGGGCCACGTCCCATCCGATCTCCTTGAACCGTTTGTCCATGACGGCCCCGATTTCCCCGCCCCAGGCATCATCGGTATTGATGAGGACAACCTTTTTATTGGGATAGTCATAGGGTATTTTCTGCAATGCGTCAAACACACTGCCGCCCTGGTCTGCGGCAATATCGGTCATGAAATAGGCGTTATAGTATTTTTCCGGATCTTCGTTGAACACATCCACCGATGCCTGGGAACCGTCATCAACAAAAAACGGGGCATCATACTTTCCATAGGCCCGGACATCTGCTCCTGCTCCGGCCCAGCCCGCGACCACAACGGCAACCTTTTTCTGGTCACACAGAAAGTCGGCACCCTGCATGACCACTTCAGGTGCAAAGTCCTGGTTGTCAAACATCACGATCTCAAGCTGTTTGCCCAACAGACCACCGGCGGCATTGATTTCATCAACCGCCATTTCAACCCCTTTAAAATAGTTGTCTCCGGAACCGGCATAATCACCGGTCAAGGAAAACGCGCACCCCACCTTAACGGTATCGGCGGCAAAAGCCCATGATCCCGCCATCATGCAGGCGGCAACAAATAACGACATTAAACTGATTTTTTTCATTTTAATCCTTCCCCTTTATGAGTTAATGATGCAATAAAAAAATCCCTTACTGCTTATGATAAACCTATTCAATAAAACCCTGTTCTTTTTTTGTCAAACGAAAGCCGGAGAATTTTCGAATCAAACCGGTAACCCCGTCGGGCAGCAGCAGTACAATGACAACCACCAGACCCCCCATGATCAGGAGGCGGTAAATCCCCATGGGCCGAAGCAGCTCATTGGCCGTGACCGTGACCACTGCCCCAAGGACAACCCCCGGGTACTGGCCGATGCCCCCCACCACGATCATGATCAACAGAACGGTAAACACCTCCATGCTCAGCATTCGTGTGGACAATATGCCCACGTAGTGAACGTAGAGGGCCCCGAACAGCCCGGTGATAAACGAGGTAATGCCGAACACCAGAAGTTTGTATTTAAAGGCGCTGACGCCCAGACTTGCGGCAAAATCTTCGGAATCCTTCAGGGCCAGAAAGGCCGTTCCCCAGTGGGATTTCAAAATCACCACAATGGCGGCACTGCAGATCAGGGTCAGGGCAAGGGCCAGGTAAAAAAACGGCACCAGTTCGCCCGAGCTGAAATCCATACCAAAGAAATGAATCGGGGGAACGCTGATAATGCCCCGGGAGCCTCCGGAACCAATGGCCTTTCCCATGGGACCCTTGAGAAAAGGCTCCAGGGCCAGTTGAAATGCAAAGGTCACCAGGGCAATATAGGGTCCGGCCAGCTTGAGGCAGGGCAGGCCGATAATCACACCGACGACTGCCGTGATCGCTCCGGCCATGAAAATGGTCACAATGGGCGGCAGGTTAAATGATACCGACAATATGGCGGATGCATAGGCCCCCACCACGTAGAAGGCCACCTGGCCAAAGGAAAATATCCCGGCATATCCCATGATGAGGTCCCAGCACGAGGCCACAACCGACCAGATCAAAATCATGGTCAATATCCTCATGAGAATTGAACTGTCGCCGAGAAACAGCGGCAGGATGCCGATAACTCCATAGGTGACCCCAAGTATTGCAACCATACTTTTAGAATTCATAATCTTATTCTCTTCCCATCAACCCCTGGGGACGAAATGCCAGGGTTATTAAAAGCAATGTTAAAACAGCGACTTCAATGTGGATCATTCCCAGATAATAGCCCACAAAGGCCTCGAGCATTCCGATGATCAGGGCCGCATAAAGACTGCCCCGGATCGACCCCATGCCGCCGAATGCGGTAATCACCCAGGCCTTGATCATGATGCCGGTGCTGGCCTGGGGATTGACGAAATTTTTCTGGCTGAGCAGGATTCCGCCGATCCCCACCATGATGGTTGAGATGGCAAAGGTTGCGGCAAACACACGGTCCTTGGGAATACCCACAATCTGGGCCCCCACGGGATTCTGGGCCACGGCCTGGACCGCCATGCCAACACGGGTATTGTTCAGCATCCAGGCAAAGCAGAGCAGGCCTGAAATGGACAGGATAAAAATCACCACATCTTGGTTCATGAAGGCAAACGGCCCGATATCAAGAGTGCCTTCCACGATATCGGGCAAAGATTTGAGCCGGGGTCCAAAGGCGGCAATGTATCCGATATCCAGGAACAGGGACAGGCCCAGGGTCAACATCATGGCTTTCATCTGCCAGTCGGAACGCTTTCGCAGGGGAGATATGAGTATTTTCTCCAAAAAATATCCCACAAAAAAGAGAAAGGGGATGGCCGTGAGAAAAACCGTATAGTATCCCCCCTTTATGCCCAGGGAAACCAGCAGGGTCCAGGCAAAATAACCGCCCATGGTATAAAAAGACCCGTAGGCAAAATTAAAGGCTTTTGTCACCCCGTAGACAAGTGCCAGCCCAATGGCCATAAGGGCATAAACCGACCCGTTCAACAACCCGCTGATAATGACTTCAATAATCTCTATAAACATCTGGTGTTCCTTCCCCCTAATCTGATAAAACCGGTAGGCGGATTTGCCACCCAGCAGGTTCTATTCTTTTTTTACGACAATGTCACATCCCCAAAAAGATTTCCTTTAGATTATCGTTGCCCAGGGCATCATCCTTACTGCCCTCAAAGGTGATATGTCCCTCTTCCAGGACATAGAGTTTGTCGGCCAGATCCGTGATCTGGGGAATGTTCTGCTCCACCACCAAAATGGTTTTTCCCTGGTTGTTGATCTCCCGGATAATTCTGGCCACTTCCGTCCTCAGATTGGGCTGGAGCCCCAGGGCAGGTTCATCAATGGCCAGAAATTCCGCGTTGGACATGAGCCCCCGGGCAATGGCCAGCATCTTGGCCTCACCCCCGCTCATGGTGGTGGCATATTGTTTTCGCCGTTCTGCCAGACGGGGAAACAGGGAAAACACCTTTTCCAGATTTTCCTTTTCATGGCTGCGGGCGTTCTTTGAATACGCCCCTAATTTAAGGTTTTCCATGACCGACATATAGGGAAACAATTCACGGTTTTCAGCAATGTAGGTGATTCCCAGGTTGACGATCTGCTCGGACGGAAGTTGAATGATGTCCTGACCCTTGTAGGATATCCTGCCTCGCTTGGAATCCACCATGCCGCAGATACTTTTTAAGAGGGTACTTTTTCCGTGACCATTGGGTCCCAGCATCACCACCACTTCCCCTTTCTTCACATCAATGGACACGTCCTTGAGCACATGGGCCTGTCCGTAATAGGCATTCAGATTTTCAATTTTCAGCATCATGTGAATCTCCCAGATAGCATGCAATCACTTGTGGATTGGAGGTTATTTCCCGGGGAGTCCCGATACAGATTTCGGTTCCGTTTTCAATCACCAGGATGGGATTGGCAAGCTCAGTCAACACCTTCATAAAATGTTCAATGATGATAACGGTGATGCCCACCTCTTGATTGATGTTTTTTATGAGATCCGTCATCTCCTTGATCTCAAAGGCGTTCAACCCGGCCATGGGCTCATCCACCATGAGTATTTTGGGTTTTGTGGCCATGGCGGCTGCGATCATCAGTCTTTTCTTTCCCAGCAGGTTCAATACGTCGGTTTTACTGCCCCGCTCCTGTTCCAGGCTCGTAAAAGCCATCATTTCATCGGAATAGCCGGGATCGTATTTACCGATGTTGCCGAAACGGCAGCCCAGGTTCACACTTTCTTCCACGGTCAGGCTTTCAAAAATCTGGGGAATCTGAAAGGTTCTTGAAATCCCCAGACGGGCAATTTTATGGGTGGGAAGTCCGGATATGTCCTTGCCGTCAAACTCTATCTTGCCTTCATATTTATAGAATCCCGTGATGAGGTTGTACAGGGTTGACTTCCCCGCACCATTGGGACCGGCGATACCGAACACCTGCCCCCTGTCCACCTCAAAACTGAGGTTGTTGACCGCAACGATCTCACCAAATTTTTTGGTGACGTTCTTTACCTTAAGCATGGTATGGTCCCTTCTTCATGTTGAAGTTCGAACGGCTTTACTATCACGTAGTATGTAATATGTAATTTTGAGATCAATGCATAACATACACCTCTATGTAAATCAAGAAAAAAACAATTTGTAAAGTTTTAGCTTTACATAGTACATACTATGTGATATTCTGTTGGCTAAAAATATCCTAAAGTGTCGTAACGTATTGAAGGAGCGCATCATCAGCTATTTCATCCATACAAATTTTGACAAGTGCACTGGCTGCCGTATATGCCAGCTTGCCTGTTCAATGGATTATTTTGGCGGGTACAACCCCGGACTTGCCCGGCTGGTCATCCTGAATAAAAAAGAAAACCTCTACCACCTGCCCGTTGTCTGTAACCAGTGCGAAAACGCCTATTGCATGAATGTCTGCCCGGCAAAGGCGATCACCAGAGATGACTCCGGCGTTGTCACCATCAATTCGGATAAATGTATTGCCTGCGGGCTCTGTGCCCAATACTGCCCCATCAAGGTCGTGGGTCTGCACCCTGAAACCGGCAAGGCTTTTAAATGTGAACTGTGTCAGGGGAAGCCGCTCTGCGTGGAGGCCTGCCCCACAGGGGCCCTTGAGCTTGTCCAAAGGAACAGGGAGAAAATCAATGACTGAGGCTTACACAAACAATTTGCTGATCATTGATCTGTCTAAAAAAACCCATGAAATCCTACCCGTCCCAAAATCCCTGTCAGATGATTTTATCGGCGGCAAGGGATTTGGAGCAAAATTCCTGTTTGAGCGGGTTTCCCCTGACACTCACCCCTTTGATCCAGACAATCCCATCATGTTTATACCCGGCCCCCTCACCGGCACCATAGCCCCGGCCATGCGGGGATGCGTGGTCACCACATCTCCTCTTACCAACATTTTTCTGGACTCCTATTTTGGGGGGAGCCTGGCAGCGGAGATCAAATACGCGGGATATGACGGCATCATTATAACGGGACAGGCCGAGGTACCCGTTTATATCCACATCAACGACAACCATGTCGAAATAAGGGATGCCCAACATCTCTGGGGGACCGACACCCTTGAAGCCAACCGCCTCATTAAAGCGGAGCTGGATGATCCCGACCTTAAAATAGCCACCATCGGCCCGGCCGGAGAAAACAAGATCCTGTACTCCCTGATCTGCTGCGAATACAACCGCCAGGCAGGCAGGGGCGGGGCCGGGGCCGTCATGGGGTCTAAAAACTTGAAAGCCCTTGCCGTTAAAGGCAAAGGTCTGGTTCGGGTCCATGACCCGGGAGGGTTTAAAACCGCCTGCCAAAGCGCAGTAAAAGAACTGGAAGAGAGTGCGGATGTGGAAGCCTTCAGGCTTGCCGGAACCGCCGCCTCCGTGGAATTTGCAAGTGAGGCAGGGCTTTTGCCCCATAAAAATTATCAATACGGCACCTTTGACAAGGCATCTAAACTGGCAGACAAGGGACAATCCAAACATTTGTGGCTGGGCAGTTCCGCCTGTATGGGGTGCCCCATCCGGTGCGCCAAAATCGGGGCAGTCCGCACGGGAAAATACAAGGGCATTGTCACGGACATTGTGGAGTATGAAAGTGCGGCCCTCATGGGGTCCAACCTGGATATTTCCGACATCCGGGCCGTGGCCCACCTGGTCAAACTCTGCGATCTCTATGGCATGGACAGCATGTCCACGGGCGCGGTCATCGGATTTGCCATGGAGGCCTGTGACCGGGGACTCATCGAACCGCCCGGGGGCATTGATCTCACCTTCGGCAATATTGAGGCAGCCGAACACCTGATCCATGCCATTGCAAACCAGACCGATTGGCTGGGCAGGACCTTGTCAAAGGGGGTCAGACAGGCTGCCGGCATCATCGGGAAAAATGCCCATGACATTGCCGTCCATACCAAGGGACTGGAATCTCCGGCATGGGGTCCCCGGGGCGTATCCGGCATGGCACTGGCCCTGATGACCACGGACCGCGGCGGCTGTCACCAGCGGGGATTTCCCGTATCCTACGAGCTCGCCGGTGAGTGGAACGGTCACCCCCTGGACCCGCTCTCCCCAAAAGGCAAAGCCGGGATGGTGGTCCACCTCCAGAACTATTCCGCCGGCACCGATACCCTGGTGAAATGCGATTTCGGCACCTACGGCATTTCTGAAGAAACCTATGCCCGGATGCTCAGCGCTGCCACGGGCAGGTCCTGTTCCCCGGATGTTTTCCAGGAAACAGGAGAGAGGATCTGGAACCTGGTCCGACTGTTCAACCTTGGCAGGGGGATAAATGTCGCAGACGACACCCTGCCCCGCAGATTTGTAGAAGAACCGCTTCCGGACGGACCGGGCAAGGGTCATTGTATCAGCAAACAAGACATGGCCCTTATGCGACAGGATTACTATAGGATCAGGGGGTGGGATGAAAACGGCGCCCCCCTGGAGAACACCCTGAAACGGTTAAGGATCTATGATGTCCACCCCGATCAATAAAAAAGCAGCCAAAACCATTGCCACCCGGAAACGAATTCTGGATACGGCCACCTACCTGTTTGCCAGACTCGGGTATCACAAAACCACCATTCAGGACATTGCCTACCATATCGGCATGACCACGGGAGCAGTCTTCCACCATTACAATTCAAAAACAGATATCCTGGAAGAGGTGGTGGAAGAGCTGAACCACAGTTTTGATCAATACATAGAGTTCCTGGACCAAGAGCATGACGATTATACCCGGATGATTCACGGGATGATGGATATTTTCATGGACCGGTTTCACAACCACCCGGACACCATTATTGCACTGGCATCCCTGGCCGCCGAGTTCAGCGGAATCCGGGGACCGGTGATCGTAAAAATCCAGGCCGCCTATGACATTTTTGTGGATGCATTTGAAAAAGCCCTGGATAAAATCGAGCCCAAAAAGACCAACAGAGCTGCGGCCGTCTGTTTTATTTCAAGTCTCCAGGGCGTGGCCCTCCAGGCCCTGGTCAGGGACGGAGAGATGGATATTGATGATCTTGTAGCAGGATTTCTCTGCCTGGTCACTGACAGGGGCTGATAAGCGAGACATGTATCTATGTCCGCAAATTAAAATACAATTGACTAAAAAAGCCCTCTGGGGTCTGGTTATTTTAGACGTTTATTTTTGCAAAGGAGTTTATCAATGAAAGAAAAATATGATTATGTGATCATCGGCGGAGGGTCTGCCGGATGTGTACTGGCCAACAGGCTCAGTGCCGATCCCTCAACCAGTGTCCTGGTTCTCGAAGCCGGACGGCCCGATTACATCTGGGATGTCTTCATCCATATGCCAGCCGGCCTTACCTTTCCTTTGGGCAATAAATTTTATGACTGGTGCTACGAATCCGAACCTGAGCCCCACATGAACGGCCGAAAAGTTTTCCACGGCCGGGGAAAGGTCCTGGGGGGCTCCTCCAGTATCAACGGGATGATTTACATCCGGGGAAATGCCATGGATTATGAGAAATGGGCCAGGGATGCGGGCATGGAAAAATGGGATTATGCCCACAACCTGCCCTATTTCAAACGGGCTGAAAACCGGCTCAAGGGACCGGATGATTACCACGGCACAAAAGGCCCCCTGATCCTTGAAACCGGACCCTGTAAAAACCCCTTATTCAACGCCTTCCTCAATTCAACCGAACAGGCCGGATACCCCCGCACTGACGACGTCAACGGATATCGGCAGGAAGGGTTTGGCCCCTTTGACCGGAACATCCATCGCGGCCGCCGCATCAGTGCGGCACGGGCCTATCTTCATCCGGTGATGAAGACCCGGCCCAACCTGGATGTCGTCTGCCGGGCCCTGACCACGAAGATTCTGTTCCAGGACAAAAAAGCCATTGGCGTTGAATTCGTTAAAGGAAAGAAGGGGTCTCCCCAGACCGTTCATTCAGGAGAGGTGATCTGCTGCGGCGGGGCAATCAACTCACCCCAGATCCTCCAATTGTCCGGAGTGGGCAACGCAAAAGAGCTGTCAGAACTGGGCATCAAACCGGTCCATGATCTGCCGGGCGTGGGGGAAAACATGCAGGACCACCTGGAAGTCTATGTCCAGTACAAGAGCAAAAAACCCGTGTCCATGAATCCCTCTCTCAAGTGGTGGAAAAAACCCTTTATCGGGTACCGATGGCTCTTCCACCGCTCAGGACCCGCCGCCACCAACCACTTTGAGGCCGGCGGGTTTATCCGGGGAAACGATGATGTGGATTATCCCAATATTCAGTTCCACTTCCTGCCCCTGGCCATCCGTTACGACGGAAGTCAGCCCAGCAGCAATCACGGCTACCAGGTCCATGTGGGACCCATGTACTCCAATTCCCTGGGCTCAATCAAGATCAAATCCACCGACCCCCGTCAGCATCCGGCCCTGCGCTTCAACTATCTGTCCACGGACCAGGACCGCAAAGAGTGGGTGGAATCCATCCGATGTGCCCGGAAAATCATGAACCAGCCCGCCTTTGATGAATTCAACGGGGGTGAAATTTCGCCGGGAAACCATATCCAGACCGACCGGGATATCCTTGAATGGGTGGCAAAAGACGCGGAAACCGCCCTCCACCCCTCGTGCACCTGCAAGATGGGAACGGACGACATGGCCGTGGTGGACCCGGATACCATGAAGGTCCACGGAATGGAAAACCTCAGGGTGGTGGATGCCTCGGTCATGCCCTATGTAACCAACGGCAATATCTATGCCCCCACCATGATGGTGGCGGAAAAAGCCTGTGATCTTATCCTGGGCAACACCCTGGAGGAGCCTTCATCCGCCGGTTTTTACCGGCATAACAAGGAATAGCCCCCAACACACTCCGGCAAAGGCCGTCCCTTCCCCGGGGAAGGGACGGCCTTTCAATTTTAACCCGGTCCTGTCCAGGCCGTCAGTAAATCATTTCCTCCTGCCCTATCCTTCCGGACGATAGAAAGACTTTGCGTTTTACACTTCTTTTATGTCATAATTTTCCCTGTGAGCATGACAGAGGAAATGAAAATATCGCTGCCAAAACTCGGGAAGTGCTGGATAAAAAACAAATAATAAGATATGAAAGAGTCAACAATTACGATCCGATATAATTACAAACTTTTAAAAGAAAAATCACGCATCAACAGGCCATCAAATGACATGTTAAAACAAACCCATGCACAGTTCCGCGATATCCTGAACAGCATAGAAGACGGGTATTATGAGGTGGATATCAGGGGAAACCTTACCGCCTTTAACGATTCTTTGTGCAGAATTTACGGCTATTCCCGTGATGAGCTCATGGGCATGAACAACCGGCAGTATATGACGCCGGAAACCCTTAAAAGAACATATGCAATATTTAACCGGGTCTTCAGAACCGGGGAATCGACACAGATATTTGACTGGGAATTTATTAAAAAAGACGGGAGCAAAGTCGATGTAGAAATTTCCGTGTCTCTCATCAGGGACGAGAATGGAAAAGCCGTGGGGTTCAGGGGGATTGTCCGGGATATCGGCCGGCATAAGCAGATACAGGCTGCCCTTCAAAAATCGCGCAATGAACTTGAATCAAGCGTTGAACAGGGGACAAAGGCCTTAATCGAGACCAACCAACGGTTGAGACAGGAAATACGGGAACGCAAACAGGCTGAGAAAATCAACAAAGCCCTGTTTCACATTTCAAGCGCCGTGAATACAGCCCAAAATTTAGACGATCTCTTTGCCTCCATCCATGCGGCCCTGGCCCAAATCATGGATACCACCAACTTTTTTATCGCCATGGTGGACATGAAAGCTCACATACTGAACTTTCCCTATTTCGTGGATACTATGGATGATGATTTTTCTCCCATCACGGATTTTAATACGGACTCTTCCCTGACAGGGCTGGTGGTCTCCCGGCGCAAACCGGTTTTAATGAAACATGAGGACCTCAAAAAACGGGCGGAGGAAAATGGGGTATGGGGACCCGAACCCCTGATCTGGATGGGGACGCCGTTAATGATTGACGATGAAGTGATCGGTGTGGTTGCCGTCCAGAGCTATGTGAGCCCGGATCTATACCGGGAAGAAGATCTGCAGATATTTGCCGTGGCCTCGGACCAGATGGCCGTGGCCATCAGCCGCAAACGGGCGGACGATGCCCTGCGGAAAAGTGAAAAAAGATACCGGCACATTTTCAAGCATGCACCGGCAGGGATCTGTGAAATTGATTTTAAACGACTCAAATTGATTACGGTCAATGATATCCTGTGCGAATATACGGGGTATTCAGAGCAGGAACTGCTGACCATGAATCCGATGACACTTTTAACAGAAGACAGCAAAAATATCCAGATTGAAAGGTTTGAACAACTTTACCGGTCAAAGGAATCGACGTCAAGCGTTGAACGCGATCTTATCAGAAAAAACGGAGAAAAGCTCACCGTCATTTTAAACTCTGATTTTGATTATCAGGACGGAAAATTAACGGGTGCCCGGATTGTGGTCCATGATATCACCCGGCTGAAAAAGGCGGAAACGGAAAAGATAAAGGCCCAAAAATTTGCAGAGGAGCAGAAAAAACTGGCCCTGGTCGGGCGGATAGCCGGGAAGATGGCCCATGATTTTAATAATATTCTGGGTATTATCATGGGAAATACCGAACTTTTGCTCATGGACTGTAAGGATGACCTGGCAAAAAAAACCCTGGAATTGATTTTTTCCCAGACCATGAGAGGAAAGAATTTAACCAAAAACCTGGTGGCATTTGCCCGGGACCAGGAACCCAGACAGGAATTTTTCAGAATCAATGAAAAAATCGATCTTGTTCTGAGCCTGCTGAAAAAGGATCTTGAAGGCATTGAAATCATCGTGGAAAACGAACCAAATCTGCCGGACCTGCTCGCCGATCCAGGGATGATCGAACATGCCCTGGTCAACCTGATACAAAATTCCATCCATGCCGTTGGAATGGCTGAACATCCCAGGATCAGCATCCGGACAACCCGTCATGACGGAGATATCTGTTTTGAAATCCGGGACAACGGCTGCGGCATTCCCCGGGAACACCTTGAATCCATTTATGAGCCTTCCTTTACCCTGAAAGGCGGCAAAGATGTGACCGGCTCATACAGGACAAGTATCAGGGGCACGGGGTATGGGATGGCCAATGTCAAAAAATATATTGAACAGCACAGGGGAACCATTTCTCTGGAATCAACATTCGGGTCGGGAACCCGGTTCACCATCCTTCTGCCCGTGGTTCAAAAAGAGCTGACACCCCTGGAAAAAGAAAAACTTCAACAAAAGAAAACCCATTTTAACCGGAATATCCTGCTGGTGGAAGACGAACAGGACATATCAGGGGTTCAGCAACAGATACTCACACAACCGCCCTGCAGCCACAGGGTTGATATTGCACAAACCGGGCAGGCGGCTGTGGACCTGTTTGGAAAAAACAGGTATGACCTTGTCAGCCTGGACTATGCACTTCCCGGAAAGATGAACGGAATGGATGTCTATCACCATATCAGGTCGATTGATCCTTCCATCCCCATCCTGTTTATTTCCGGGAATATTGAGTTTCTGGAATCCATAAAAGAGTTGAAACAACACGACCTCCATATTGACCACCTGTCAAAACCCTGTCGGAATATTGAGTATATCAGCCGAATAGATAACTTGTTGGAAAAAACGTCCTCATGATTTCCCCGGGTCTGCTGGACATGGACCGGATTGATTTTATCTCCGTGCTCAACCGGCTGGATGACGGCGTGATCATTGCCGATGCCGGCGGAACCATTCTGTTCTACAATACGGCCCAGTCCAAAATAGACGGAGTCTCGCCCCAGGATGCCATCGGGCTCAAGGTCACCGACATCTATGAACTCAACAATCGCACCAGCATGATCATGCAGGTGATCCAGCACCAGGCACCCATAAAGAACCGGGCGTTTTTCTATCGGACCAGCTCGGGAAAGGTGGCCAACACCATCACCAGTGTTTACCCCCTGTTCAACCAGAAAACCTTTAACGGGGTGATCTGCCTGGTCAAGGACTATGAACTGCTCTACAAATCCACTCCCATGACCGCCATCACCGAATGCCGGTCCGACCTGGGCAACGGCACCCAGTACACCTTTGCCGATCTTATCGGCAGCGGTGCGGATTTTCAGCGGGTGGTGGCAACGGCGAGAAAAGCCGCCTCCTCGACCTCCCCCATCATGATCCAGGGGGAAACCGGAACCGGCAAGGAACTGGTGGCCCAGTCCATTCACAACGAAAGCCTGCGCCGCCGGGAAAAGTATGTAGGAATAAACTGCGCCGCCATCCCCCATGATCTCCTGGAGGGGATGCTGTTCGGCACCACCCGGGGGGCTTTTACCGGTGCATTGAACAAGCCCGGTCTCTTTGAAATCGCCCACAGGGGCACCCTTTTTCTGGACGAGCTTCTGGCCATGCCCGTGGATCTCCAGGCAAAATTGCTCAGGGCTTTACAGGAAAAATGTATCCGCCGCCTGGGCTCGGCCGAAGAGACCCGTGTGGATGTAAAGGTCATCTCTTCAGTGAGCCTGCCTCCCCGCAAAGCCGTCCGGGAAAACCGGCTTCGAACCGACCTGTTTTACCGGCTGGCGGTTGTCATGGTAAAACTTCCACCCCTGAGAGACCGGCAAACCTGCATGGAAGAGCTGGTCCAACATTTTATTGAAAAATACAACGCCCTTCTGGGCACCCAGGTCAGACAGCTTTCCCAGGAAGTCTTTGACCTGTTTGCCGCCTACCAGTGGCCGGGAAACATCAGGGAACTTGAACACCTGATAGAAGGGGCCATGAACCTGGCAGGATATGACGACACCATCGGGATCAAACATTTTTCACCCGGCCTGGACAGCCTGGAGCAGCTTGATTTCTCCGGTCCGGACCCCGGCTCCTCCATACCCGCTAATACTGCGCCCGGCAACGTGGAAGTCGGAAACATGGAGACAGGCGATCCAAAGTCACGGCAACGGCCCAATCCTGTCTCGAATCAGGATCAATTTTCTCCCCCAAAGCAAAATCTGACCCGGAACCTTGCCCAGGACCAGTCTGCCATGGAAAAAGCTGCGGTGAAAGCCGCCCTTTATGCTGCCCACGGCAATGTCACCAAGGCGGCCCGGCAATTGTGCATTTCCCGACAACTGCTTCACTACAAGATCAAAAAACATGGGTTTTCCCGCCTGGATTTTGTCTAAATTCCATTGATACCGCCCTGTTTTTTCTTTAAAAATTTTTTTATATTTTCTCAAATTTTCCAGTGAAAAAAATTTTTCTATCCTTCGGAATCAAAAATAATTCGATTGTTTTCCACATAATTTTACTTGTAATATAAGTATCTTAGATATGGATATCATAAAAAATACGCCCCTGGTATGGATTCTGCATTCATATTGACCAAAAAATCAATTATATAAAGGGATGCCCCCTTAAAGGAGACAGACAATGGTTGATCGAATGCAGGAACTGAGCACCCGGGATATGGAAAAAATCCATGACGCTGCCATGGACCTCTTAAAAAACACCGGTGTTGCCTTTAACGAACCCGAAGCCCTGGAAATTTTCAAGGCCAACGGGTTCCAAGTGAACGGCAGCACGGTATTTTTTGAAGAATCTGATATTCAAAAGGCAATCAAAACAGCCCCCAGCCGATTCACGGTGTATGCCCGGAATCCGGAAAAAAACGTGGCCATTGGTGAAGACGACTTTGTCTTCCTACCCGGATACGGTGCCCCTTTTGTCATGGATGCCAAGGGAAACCAGCGCCAGGCTTCCATGGAAGATTATGATAATTTCTGCAAGCTGATCCAGACCTCCCCATACATCGACATGAACGGCTGGATGATGGTGGAACCGGCAGATATGCCCCATGAAACGGTCCATCTGGACCTGAACCTTTCCAATATGCTCCTGTGTGACAAGCCCTTTATGGGAAGTCCGGTATCCCGCCAGGGTGCCATTGACGGCATTGAAATGGCCGGAATCCTCTGGGGCGGCAAAGAAAATATCGCAGACAGAACCGTGTCTGTCTCCCTGATCAACTCCCTTTCTCCCCTGCAGTTTTCCGATGAGATGGCCGGTGCCCTGATTGAGCTTGCCCGGCACAACCAGGCATGTGTGATCGCCTCCCTGATCATGGCCGGCGGTTCCGGTCCCGTGACCCTGGACGGGGTCCTGGCCCTGCAGAACGCAGAAATCCTGGCCGGAATCACCCTGGCCCAACTGGTCCGGCCCGGGGTCCCCGTGGTCTACGGGTCCACCTCTTCGGCCATGGACATGAAAACAGGAGCCCTGTCCATCGGAGCGCCGGAATTGTCCAAAAACATTCACCTGGCCGCCCAGATGGCACGGTTTTACAATCTGCCCTCCCGTTCCGGAGGCAGCCTCACCGATGCCCTGGCCGTTGATGCCCAGGCCGGTGCGGAATCGGCCCTGGCCCTTTCCACGGCAGCCAGAAGCGGGGTCAATTTTATCCTCCACTCGTGCGGTATCCTGGGTTCCTATATTGCCATGAGTTTTGAGAAATTCCTCATTGACGAGGAAGTCTGCGGAATGGTAAGAAGCATGCTCAAACCTCTTGCGCTCACCGATGAATCCATTGACATCGATGTGATCAAAGAGGTGGGGATCGGGGGCCAGTACCTGACTCATCCCAAGACCTTCCAGCTCTGCCGGACCGAATTTTTCATACCCACTCTCATGAGCCGGAAAAATCCGGATGCCTGGATGAAGGCGGGCAAAAAACGCATTGACGAGCTGGCCCAAGATAAGGTGGCCCAGCGGCTTGCCTCCTATGAGCGGCCGGAGATTGACCCGGAAATTGAAAAACGACTGACTGAATATGTTGAAAAACGTAAAGGCAAATAAGGGCCGTGGGCCGACCGGGCAATTCACTCCGGCTCGCCCTTAACAAATCAAAAAAACAAATACTTAACTAATTGTTTTATATAAAAAAAGGAGAATAAAATGACTGATTTCAATTCAATGATCGAGGCCCTTGTGGCCTGTGACAGCGCCAAACTCACCACCCTTGTGAACGATGCCCTGGCTGCAGACACACCGGCCGGAGATATTCTCAACAAAGGCCTCATTGCCGGCATGGACATCGTGGGTGAACGCATGGAAAGCGGAGACATGTTTATTCCTGAAGTCCTCATGGCGGCCCAGGCCATGGGAAATTGCGTCACCATCCTCAAACCCCTCCTGGCGGAAGGTGAATCCGCCACCGGTGCCAGTGTGATCATTGGAACGGTCAAAGGCGATCTCCACGATATCGGTAAAAATCTGGTGGCCATGATGATGGGCAGTGCCGGCATGGAAGTTCACAACCTGGGTGTGGACATTGCCCCGGAAAATTTCGTGGCCCAGATCAAGGAGAAACAGGCAAAGATCGTCTGTCTGTCCGCTTTGCTGACCACCACCATGCCCATGATGAAACAGACCGTGGATGCCATTGTGGAAAGCGGATTGCGGGACCAGGTTAAAATTCTCGTGGGCGGAGCGCCCGTGACCCAGGCCTTTGCCGATGAAATCGGGGCGGACGGGTTTGCAGCAGATGCCGGAGCCGCTTCAAAACTGGCCAAATCCTTTGTCAATTAGGGTATCAAGTGAAAACAAGTTCTAAATTTTAATTTTACCTGATGCCTGAGACCAGGCCAAAACTTTAGGAGACTGACAGACCATGTTTGAAGTAATAGGAGAACGAATCAACACCTCCAGAAAACTTGTTCAGGCTGCCGTGGCAGACCGGAATACCGATTATATTGTTGATGACGTAAAAAAGCAGCAGGAGGCCGGGGCCAACTATATCGACGTCAATGCGGGAGCCCGCATCGGCCACGAAGAAGCAGACATGCGCTGGCTTCTGGAAATTATTCAGCCAGTGGCCACCGTTCCCCTCACCCTGGACAGCCCGGACCCGGCCATCCTGGAAATGGCGTTTAAACTTGTGGAGAAAACTCCCATGATCAACTCCATCAGCCTGGAACGGGAACGGTTTGATGCCATGATGCCTTTCCTTGACGGAAAAGAGTGCAAAATCATTGCCCTGTGCATGGACGATGCCGGCATGCCCACCTCCTTTGAGGACATCCTGGGCCGGGGCAGAACTCTGATTGGAGAGCTCAACAAGATCGGCATTCCCACGGCATCCATCTACGTGGACCCTCTGGTTCAGCCCATCAGTACCGACTCCACCAAGGGCAACATGGTCCTGGATGCGGTAAGGGCCATCAAAGCCGAATTCCCGGAGGTTCATATCACCGGCGGCCTGTCCAATATCTCCTACGGTCTGCCCCAGCGCCACATCATCAACCGGACCTTTGTCACCCTGATGATGGATGCAGGAATGGATTCAGCCATTATTGATCCCCTGGACAAGAAAATCATGGCCACCATCCGAACGGCAGACATGCTGTTGGGCCATGATGACTATTGCATGAATTTTTTGAAAGGGGTTCGTGCCGGGGCCATTGAGAGTTAAGAGCTAAGATTTGAAAGTTAAAATCTGATAAAAGCGTTATAAAACGGCAGCATCCGGTAAACGTAAGCAAACCCGGATGCTGCCGTTGTCTTTTTTACAACCGGTTCCGGCGGCTGGACAGCCA
Organism: uncultured Desulfobacula sp.; assembly: GCA_963674905.2. Lineage (GTDB taxonomy): Bacteria > Desulfobacterota > Desulfobacteria > Desulfobacterales > Desulfobacteraceae > Desulfobacula. The sequence goes on from CAXXXR010000002.1 coordinate 1,514,274, forward strand.
GACAACCCCCGCGATAACGAGAACCGTGCCCAGGATCTGAACCGGGGTGAGCCGTTCTCCCAGCAAAAACCAGGCATACACACCGGCAAAGAGGATTTCCGACATCACCAGAATGCTGGCCACCCCGGCCTGGATATATTTCATTCCCATGAGGTACAGGGTAAAAGCCCCAAAGGTGGACACGGCAATTAATCCGAAAAACGCCGACCCAATGGTCATGTTCAGGGGAAACGGCTGGGGAGTGAAGGGTTGAAGGGGAAGGAGCATGAGGGATGCCACGCCAAATGCAATGGAAAGGCTGGCCGTTGCCCCGTATTTGGTGACCATGTTTTTCCCGCACAAACTCCACCCGGCATAGAAAAACGGCACGGTAAACCCGGCCAGGAGTCCGGCCGGATTTGCCTGGACCGGAGAAAAAATATTAACCCCCGAGGCCAGGGCCGTTCCAATAAAAATAATGATCATGGACCCGATCTTGGCCCGGGTCAACTCTTCTTTCCACAGGTAAAATGCCGCCACCGTGACCACCCCTGGCATGGCGGCCTGGAGTACGGTTGTAACTGCGGCACCGTTGAGCATGATACTCTGGTTGTAGAGGATGTGGAACCCGCCCAGGAAAATGCCCATTCCCACCAGCCATGGCAGGTCCTGCCGCTCGACCTTCAGATTCCGGGGATGGGTGAAAAGGGTAAACAAAAACAGGGAAACAAAGGCTGCCGTGTCCCGCCAGAATGCCAGGGACACGGGTGTGCCTGATGAATTGTCGATAATGATGGTCACAAATATTCCGGACATTCCCCAGAAAGCGGCTGCCAGCGTTACCAGAGCCGCACCTGCCAGGGGACCGTTTATCCGTGTGAACCCGTCACTCATCTGCACTGACTTGTTTGCCATGGATCTATTTCTTTTGTCCTAGGACTCAAATACCGTATTGGTATTGTTATATCCATACTCCAGTTCATGTCTCAGCCCCAGGTACAGGCTGACCAACATGACCAGCATGATTGCCGTAAACGGCAGACCAACGGTCACGGCTATGGCCTGTATGGCACCAAGGGCATCTGCACCCCCACCCACCAGAAGGGCTGCCGCAATCAATCCCTCCATTGTGGCCCAGAAAATCCTCTGGGGAACCGGTGCATCCAGTTTCCCTCCGGCCGTTATCGAATCAACCACCAGAGAGCCTGAGTCTGAAGAGGTGATAAAGAAAACCAGAACCAGGACAATGGCAAAAAATGAGGTGATCTGGGTCATGGGAAGATTCTGCAGCATCTGGAAGGTCGCCAGGGGCACCTCGCCAAGGCCCTTTTCCGCCAGAACCCCGATATTGTTCTTGATCTGCAAAAGGGCATTGCCGCCAAATGCCTGCATCCAGACGATGGTCAAGAGGGTGGGCACCAGAAGAACGGCTGTAAGGAACTCACGGATGGTGCGGCCCTTGGAGATACGGGCAATAAACATCCCCACAAAAGGCGCCCAGGAGATCCACCATGCCCAGTAAAATACGGTCCATCCCTTGTAGAATTTATCATCTGCCCGGTCTATCCAGTTGCTCAGGGGCAGCAGGTACTCAAGGTATGCCATGGCTGTTTTGCCGAGTCCTGAAAAGAAATGCATAAACGACCCGGCAAGAATTACAAAAACCAGCAGACACACCGCCAGAAGCATATTGAAATTACTCAACACCTTTACACCGCCTTCAAGCCCCCGGACAACCGAGATAACCGCCACTGCCGTGACACAGGCAATGATGATGACCTGAAGCCCGATACTGCTTTCAATGCCGAATAAAAAATGCATGCCCGATGCCGCCTGCTGAGCCCCGAACCCGAGGGATGTGGCAAGACCGAATATGGTTGCCACCACGGCAATGATATCAATAATATGGCCCGGCAGACCCCAGGCGCGTTCGCCCAGAATCGGGAAAAAAGTAGACCGGATGGTCAGGGGCAGCCCCTTGTTAAAGGAAAAGAATGCCAGGGCCAGGGCCACCACCGCGTACATGGCCCAGGGATGCAGGCCCCAGTGAAACATGGTGGCACCCATGGCGGCCCGGGCCGCTTCCGGTGTCTTTGCAGCCACATTCAGCGGGGTGCCCCACCAGTCCGTGTAATATGCCACAGGCTCTGCAACACTCCAGAACATGAGACCGATTCCCATGCCGGCGGCAAACAGCATGGCAAACCATGACATCCGTGTAAATTCAGGTTTTGCATCATCCCCGCCCAGGCGGATTTTTCCCACGGGCAGCACGATCAATACCAGGCAGTATAAAACAAAAATATTACCGGAGATCATAAAAAACCAGTCAAAGTTCTCAATGGTCCAGGCCTTTGACGTGTCAAACACCTTTTTGGCCGCCACCGGATTTAACAGGGTCAGCACGATGAACACCACCACGATAATAGCAGATACGAAAAAAACAGGGTTGTGCATGTCCATGCCCCATTTTCTGACGTTATCCTGACCGATTTCATAGTCTGTATTAAATTTGTCCCGCATTCAATTTCCTCCCTTTCTTAAGTTATGGTGTGATAACCTGAAACTGCTTTCAGATCTTGAATTTTCTTACCAGCTTCATGAGTTTTTCAGACAGGGCAGACAGATCCTTTGATCCTGCATCCACCTGGATGCTGCTTTCCGTCATTTCACCGGCTGTGGTTGTCACCCCGGTGATATCTTTGGCAATCTCCGACGACACGGCCGAACTCTGGGCAATATTCTCGTTTATTTTATCAATGCCCTGGGTGACCTGGGCAATGTTTTGAGAAATATTTTGCGTGGTGACGGATTGTTCTTCAACGGCAGACGCGATCATCACAACGATTTCATTGACCTTGTGACCCACCTGGGAAATACGGGTGATCTGATCCACCGTGACCCCGGTGGACGATCGGATCTTTGCCGTTTTTTCCGTGATCTCCCGGGCGGCGCCGGCAGTCTGGGCGGCAAGGTCCTTGATCTCATTGGCCACCACAGCAAATCCTTTGCCGGCTGCCCCGGCTCTTGCCGCCTCAATGGTGGCATTCAGGGCCAGAAGGTTTACCTGGTCGGAAATATCGGTAATGACCTGAACCACATGACCGATCTCATCTGCCGCAGCCCCAAGCTCTTGAATTTGACCCGAGGCCTCCCCGGTCGTTGAAACCACTTCATCCGTGATCTCTTTTGCACTGATTGTATTTTTGGATATCTCGTTGATGGTGTTGGACATCTCCTCGGTGGCTACCGCCACCATGCCCATATTGCCTGTGGCCTGTTCCATGGCAGCCGCCACCGACGACATGCTCACACTCATCTCTTCGCCTGCCGCAGACACGGAATTTGCCCGGGTGGAGGTCTGCTCAGCCCCCTGGGACATGGTTTTTGAAATTCCTGCCAGGGTTGAGGCGGATTGGTTGAGTTCCCGGGCATTTTCGGCAACATCTGAAATCAATCCATGGATTTTATCCATAAACGCATTAAACCATAAGGCCACCTGGCCGATCTCATCCCCGGACTTGACGACCAGGCGGCGGGTCAGATTTCCTTCTCCCTCTGCAATATCTTTAAGCTTTTCAACAATATCGATGAGGGGCAGCACCACCCGGCCGGCAGCGGCATAGGCCAGGGGAATTACAAAAATCATGCAGACCAGCGCCACAAGACCAATCATGACCATCATCTGGCGGGTGTTGGCCTTGACCACCTCATCGGGCTGGACGATCAACAGCCCGCCAAGGTATCTTGTCTGGTTGTAAAGGGGAAGCATGGCCTGGAAATAGGCCTGATTGCCAATGGCTATTCCACTAAAATAAAAGGCCTGGTTTTTGATGTCCCATGGTCGTTCATAAACTTTTTGAACACCAGTGACATCCACTTGTTTATATTCAGGAACCGTACCTGCGCTGAAATTTTTACCCACAAACAGGTTCATCTGCATGCCGGTGATCCGGTGCATCCGGGAAACAAATGCATCAGAAAGCCTTTCTTCGGCAACCACCACCCCGCACTGGTAAGGTTCGATTTTTTCCGTCTCCTGGTTGTAAGCACCGGCATAGATCGGAACAATAATTTTCAGACTTAAAAATTTCTCCGACCGGTCAAATAACATCAGCTTTTGTTGTGTTACGGTGTCACCATAGTCTTTGGAAAGGGTGACCCCGTCAATAGCGGATGCTTCAGTGAATTTCATCCCATCATATGGTTCTTCTTCCTTAAAGGATCTGTGATGGAATACGGAATCATAATAAAACCCCATGACCCGTGTTTCAGGATCTTTTTGCACCACATAACTCAGAAGCGTTCCCTCCATGTTATAAATGCGAACATTCATCAAATTTTCCAATATGGCGGTGTTGGTAATGATCGTTCCTATTTTGTCAAAACTCGGACGGACCAGGTTGATCCCGCTGTCCTTGAACTCGGTGAGAAACTTGATAACACTGCCGATGGTGTTCACCGACACCATCTGCGACATGGTGTCGGATAAGGCCGCCTGTTTTTCAGTAAGAGAATCCCTGATAACCGTCATGGAACGGTCCATGCCGGTATGGACCAGGGCTTTGTTCTGGCGGCTGATAATCACCGAGGCAACCCCTGTAATGGCAGCGCACACGACAAACACAAGAAGGATCGCTCCCAATAGAATTTTATATCGAAGTTTTTTGTTCATTATCCTTATCCTCCCCTTTAAAGATCGCAGACAAAATAAATTCTCTGCCGGCCCTGGTGTTGTTTGTCCTGATCAGTCGGTCACAAAAATCTCCGGAAAATAAAACCGCTGCCGACAGGATTCTCGTTTGTCGGCAGCGGCATTCAGATTGCGATACGCTTATAATTTTTCAGTAAGGGCGGGGACCACGTCAAAAATATCGCCAACGATCCCGTAATCACACTTGGCAAAAATGGGGGCATCCTTGTCCTCATTGATGGCCACGATCACCTTGGAGGTCTTCATGCCGGCGAAATGCTGGACCGCTCCGGAAACACCGCAGGCAATGTAGAGCCTGGGGCTGACGGTTTTACCGGTCTGGCCCACCTGCATGGTGTGGGGAGCATACCCCGCATCCACGGCTGCCCGGGAGGCCCCTACGGCTGCGCCCAGTTTTGCGGCACATGCCTCGAGCATGGCATAGTTTTCAGCCGCCTTGATGGCCCGGCCCCCGGTGATCACAATGGGGGCTTCGGTGAGATCCATGGTGCCGGTTCCACCTTTTTTGGTCTCCACGATTTTAACCCGTCCAGGCTCCTGAACCTCCGGAGAAAAATCAGTGATCTCTCCGGCACCGGGTGCCGCGGCAGGCTTAGGCTCATATGAGTTGGGCCGCAGGGTGCACAGAAGCACCGACCCGTTCACCTTGAGGGTGGCAAATGTTTTGCCGGAAAAATGGGATTTTTTCACCGTCTTTCCCTCAATGTCCACGGCCACGCAATCGGATACCAGGGGCTGATCCAGGACTGGGGCCAGGCGTGCAAACAGGTCACGGCCGATGGCGCCGGCTGTTCCCAGAAGGGCCCCAAGTCCATATTCCTTTACAGCCGATGCAAGCACCTCTGCCGTAAAATCCGGACTGCCGGAGGCCTTGATGGCCACGATCTTTGCAGCCCCGTATTCTACCAGTTTATCTTTCACCGCCCCAGCATCATCCGTCTGCACCAGGGCATAAATTTCCTGACCTGCGGCAGCCGTCATCACGCCCAGGCTGGTTTCTTTTACCGTATTGTTTTCAATTTCGATTAAAATTCCCGTTTTGATCATGTCTGACTCTCCTTATAATACCTTTTCTGTTTCCTTAAGGATTCTGACAAGCTCAGTCACCTGATCGTCCACAGATCCTTCCAACATTTTTGCACCGGATCTTTCAGGCACGGATTCCAGTTTTTCCATGGTCACTTTGGCCTGGGCCATGTCAATACCAAGGTCGGACAGCTCCATCTCCTTGATTGGTTTTTTCTTGGCCTTCATGATGTCCGGGAACTTGGGGTACCGGGGTTCGTTCAACCCCTTGGTGGCACCGATCACACAGGGAAGGGACAGTTCAATGACCTGCCGCTCGCCCCCGCCGGTCTCCCGTTCGGCCCGGGCAGTATTGCCGTCAATATCCAGAGTGGACACTTCGTTCACCACGGCCATGCCCAGGTATTTGGCCAGGCGATACTGGGTCTGGAAGCTTTCCGTGTCCACGGAACCCTTGCCCGTAAAGATCATGTCCGGCAGTCCGTCCGCTTCCATGGCCGCCTTAAGGGCTTTGGCCGTGAGGTCGCTGTCCAGGAACTGAGTTTCAGTTTTCACCAGGATGGCCCGGTGGGCGCCCATTGCCATGGCCGACCGGATGGTGGTGGCAGCGGCAGGCTTGCCCACGGTCACGATCACCACTTCGCCGCCCTGTTTTTCCACCAGTTGAACCGCTTCCTCTATCCCGTATTCATCATAGGGGTTGGAGACAAATTTGATATCCGCGTCTTCAAACCCCGTGTCTCCGGCAATCTTTATACCTGCGGCCGTGTCAGGGACATGTTTTACACATACACATATTTTCATGGTCTATCCTTATTCTGCGTTTATACAATATACATTTACAAATACTACTCATTGTTGGTTCGATCATCAGGCCTTCATTCGCTCATTCTTGGGATCATACAAGGGCATGGTGACGACTTCGGCACTGCGGGCCCGGCCCAGAATTTCCACCTCCATCTTTGTTCCGGCCTTGGCAAATTCCTGTGTCACATACCCCAGGGCGATGCTCTTTTGCGTCCTGTGGCCATACCCGCCGGACGAGGTCATGCCGATCCTGTTGCCGTCCTTAAGAATCGGGTTGTATCCCCAGGCGTCGGAATCGGTGGCTTCCACCACCAGGCAAACCAGCTTTAAGGAAACGCCCTCTTCTTTTTGCTTGAGGATGCCCTGTTTTCCAATGAACTCCTTGTCCAGTTTCACGGTCCAGGCCACATTGGTTTCCAGGGGGGTGTGGTGGACATTCATTTCGCTCTTCCAGGCCAGATACCCTTTTTCAAGGCGCATGGAATCCATGGCATGCATGCCGATGAATTTGATGTCAAAGGCCTTGCCCGATTCCATGAGGGCGTTATAAACCGCGATCTGCTGCTCCATGGGATGAAAAATCTCAAACCCCAGCTCGCCCACATAGTTCATGCGGTTGATCCGGCATTTTGTTCTGTTCACATAAAATTCCCGGCTGGTTGAAAACTTAAAGGCCTCGTTGGACACATCGCCGTAGGCTGCTTTTTCCAGCACCTTGCGGCTGTCCGGTCCCACCAGGACCAGGCACCCCATTTTGTAGGTCAGATCATCCATACACACAGACCCGTCTTCGGGCAGGTTGGACATCATCCAGTGCTGGTCATGTTTTTTACCCACACTGGCCGTGACACAGAAGAACTCCTCTTCATTCACCCGGGTAATGGTCATGTCCGACTTAAAATGTCCATCGTTATCCAGCATGGGGCTAAGGGCAATGGAACCATCCCGTTCCGGTACCCGCTGGCAGGTCATATGGTTCAACCAGGCCTTGGCACCCGGGCCGGAAATCTTTGTTTTGGCAAACCGGGTCAAATCAATGATGCCCACATGGTTCATGGCATGGTTGCACTCATTGGCCACATGCTTGAAGGCATTGGACCGTCTCCAGGAAGGAGTTTCATAGCCATCCTCTCCTGCCGGGGGGAAGTAATTGGGACATTCCCACCCATAGTAGTCGCCGAAAACCGCATTGGCCTGTCGCTGGTATTCATAGATGGGGCTGGTCCGGTTAGGTCTGGCCGCATCCCTGAATTCATTGGGATAAATAGTGGAATAGAGTCTGGGATAGGTGTCGGCGATTTTCTGGGTGTTATAGGCCCAGTTAGCATAGGAGCCGAATCGCCTTGAATCCAGGGCCCAGAGATCAATTTCAGGTTCGCCGTTCATGATCCAGCCGGAAAGATAGTGGCCGATGCCGCCGGCCTGGGTGATACCGAAGCTGTACCCGCAGGCCTGGTAAAAATTCTTCAACGGGGCTGCAGGCCCTACCAGGGGATCTCCGTTGGGAGTATAGGTGATGGGTCCGGCTGTCACGTGTTTGAAACCGGTGTCACCCAGGATCGGAAATCTCTCCATACCCGCCTCAATGCAGTCGGAAATATTATCAATATCCGGATTAATCTCCTCCTGGGCATAATCCCAGGGCACCCCGTCCTTCTTCCACTGCTGGCCGTTTGCCTCGTACATGCCCAGGATCAGGCTGTCCATCTCCTGGCGCAGGTAAACGGATTTATCCGGATCACGTACCAGCGGTAAAAAGGTATCTCTCTGGTCAACCGCATCAATTTTTTCATAGAGGATATGGGTATGGGCAATGGCGATGGAGGGGATTTCAAGACCCACCATTTTAGATACTTCCGGGGCCCAGAGACCGGCGGCATTGACAACCACCTCACAGGTAATGTCCCCTTTATCGGTTTTTACCACCCACTCTCCGGATTTTTTCTGTTCTATCCCGGTCACCAGGGTGTGAAGGTTGAGTTCAGCTCCATAGGTCCTGGCACCTTTTGCCATGGCCTGGGTCATGGAATTGGGATCCACATCCCCGTCATCGGGCCAGTAAAGACCGCCAAGAAGACCTTCGGTGTTCATCAGAGGATGCAGTTTGCCCATCTCTTCGGGGGTGACATACTCTACATTCAATCCAAGGCAGCGGTTCATTGAATAGGCATATCCAAGCTCATCCATACGACCGGGGTTATCTGCCGTACGGATGGACCCGGTGGTGTGCCATCCCGTGGACTGACCGGTTTCCTTTTCCAACTGCTTGAATATTTCAATACTCTTCATGTTGACCTGGGTGCCGTAATAGTTTGAATGGAAAAAGGATACGTTTCCCGCGGCCATCCAGGTAGACCCCGAGGTCAATTCATGTTTTTCAACCAGGACAACATCTTTCCATCCATATTTTGCCAGGTGATAGGCAACACTGACTCCGATGGCGCCACCACCGATAATGACTGCTCTTGCGTTGGTTTTCATTGCGTGTAAATCTCCTTATTAATCGTTCTTTACGCCCTTCCGTTAAGAAAGTAGCGCAAGGCCTTGTTTTTTGGGTTTCTGATATGCGTGTCATAAAAATAAGAGAACCCGCCCGGGTAGTAGATCATGACAAGGATCAATACCAGGGCATAGATAACCAGGTTCAGCCCGGGCAGATTCGACAGGGTGGACCGGATGATTTCCATGATAAATATAAAGGGGAAGGCAATCACGGCACCGCCCCATAAACTTCCTCTTCCGCCGATATAGGCCACTGCCAGCACTTCAACGGTTTTTCCCGTGTGCATGACATCCGGGGTCAGTATCCCGTAGAAATGGGCATAATATCCCCCCAGGACCCCTGCGATGGCGCAGGACATGGTAAAGTTAAACACCCGGTAATAGACCGGGTTGATTCCCGATGTCCTGGCCGCATCCATGTTCTGACCGATGGCCTGGAAGGCCAGACCCATTTTCGAGCGGACCACCCACTTACAGGCCAGATAAATCAGAAACAGGAGGATGACGATCAAGAAATAAAAGGGCAGGTTTGACTCGGTCTCAAACAGCCGGGGGGTTCGAAGTCCCAGGGGTCCCCGGGTGAGCCAGACCATCTTAACGGCCAGGCCCATAATGGCCAGGCCGAAAAACCAGGAAAGGCAGGCCGCAAAAATCCCCCTGAGCCGAAGGGAGATCATCCCGATGATCAGCCCCAGGGTACCGGCTGTAATCCCGCCTGCGGCCATGGCAATCCAGGGAGACAGACCCATGTTGATGACCAGAAGTGCCGAGGTGTACCCGCCGAAACCGGACACGGCGGCATACCCGAAATTCACGATGCTGATATACCCGGCCGTGAAGTCAAATCCCACGCTCATGGCGGCGATAAACCCGCAGTAAATCAGCCATCTGAGCATATACTCCTGGTTGAACGGCGGGATATAGGGCAGGGCGAGCAATAGGACCAGTCCTGCAAGTCCTGCCGGTGTCAGACACAATGTATCAAGTAATTTATCAAATGGATTCATTTGTTGACCTGTTCGTGTACTCTCCATGAAATCTCCTGTTTGCTCCAAATTTGTTCCGATCATCTGCCCGATGACTCATCCGGCCGTGTTTTTTTGATATATTGTTCCAGTCTATCTGTCTGTTTGTCGTATCCGTTTCATATGTCCGGCTTTACTTGTCCAATCTTATTTGACCAATATTATTTGTGCAGTCTTACTTGTCTAAGGCCCCCCGGACATCGGAGCCGAATATGCCGCTGGGTTTAAAAATCAACACCAGCATGATCAGGGCCGACGGAACGACAAAATCCCATCCGGCGCCGATATATTCCACCGTGACCGCCTTTAACAGGGCCACCATAAAGGCACCGGCCACGGCCCCCAGAATATTTCCCAGCCCCGAAAGGATCACCACAAACCAGGCCAGGTAAAGGGGTTCAAGGCCCACAGTGGGGTATGAGGGATACATGAACAAGAGACTGCCTCCGGCCACGGCCGACAGGGCACAGGCAAGGGAAATCGTCAGCAAAACAATTTTTTCAATATCAATGCCCACAATCTGGGCACCGGTGATATCCTGGGACACGGCACGGATGGACATGCCGGTCCGGGTATAGGTCATGAAGAACCAAAACATGGCCACGATGACGGCTGATATCACAAAGGCCATGGCCCGGTCCCGGGAGATAAACACATCGGCAATGGAAACGGGCATACCGCTCCAATAGCCCACGATACCCTTGAAGTCGGCACCAAATATGAGCTGGTGCAGGTTGATCAGGAGCACGCTCAGGCCCACCGTGAGCAGAAACGAGTTCATCACCCAATTGTCGGTGGAACGACGCCGCAACGGGCCAAACACCAGTTTTTCTGATATGATACCACTGACGGCCCCGGCGATTGCCGCACAGATGATGGCGATCAACGGCCCGACAACGGCCATGAACGAGTCTGGATGTTCACTGATATAGTTGCTGATGGGGGTAAATACGTAGTAAGCGGTCAAAGAACCGATCATAAAGTATTCACCATGGGCAAACATGGCGATGTTGAGAACCCCCAGCATCAGGGTGAGACCCGTGGCCACCAATGCCAGCATGCCGCCGGTGACAATGGTATTGACGATGAGGTAGGGACCCGAGTACATGGCGGCAACCACCGCAGCCAGGATGGTTATCAAGATGGATATTCCTGCTGCTGATTTTGTCCAGCTCACACTCCTGGATAATATATTTTCCGACATAAATTGATTTCTCCAAAATCTGAATTAAACGCCAAGGAATACTTTCCTGACATGGGGGTCATCGGCCAGGTCGCTGCTCTTTCCTTCCAGGCCGATCTTCCCGTTTTCCAAGATGTATCCGCGATTGGTCACGGCCAGGGTTTTGGTCACGTTCTGTTCCACCAGAAGGATGGTAACGCCGGTTTTAACCAGAACGTCAAGGGACTCAAACACGTTGGCGGTCAACTGGGGCGCCAGCCCAAAGGAGGGTTCATCCACCAGCAGCAGTTTGGGGTCCGACATCATGCCCCGGCCGATGGCCAGCATCTTTCTTTCCCCTCCGCTCATGGTTCCGGCCAACTGGTCCTTTCGTTCCGCCAGGCGGGGAAACAGGCTGTACACAAAGTCAAGTCGTTCATTTCGGACTTGTTTGTCATTGATAATATAGGCGCCCATATAAAGATTCTCGTGAACCGACATATTGACGAACAGGTTCATCTCCTCGGAAACAAAGGAGATTCCCTTTTTTGTGATCTCGGAAGCGGCAAGCCCGGAAATCTCCTCACCGTTGAAAACAATACTGCCTCCCATGGGAGAGATCAGCCCTGCAATGGTTTTCATGGTCGTGCTTTTTCCGGCGCCGTTGGGTCCGACGATACAGACGTACTCACCCTTGTCTATATTCAATGAGACCGAGCGGAGTATCTGCAGATATCCATACCCTGAATCAAGATTTTTCACTTCCAGCAGCATAAGATCTCCATTGATTCTTAAAGTTAATGGTTTGGCTATCCAAGGTAGGCCTTGGTAACCTTTGGGTCATTGGCCACCTCTTCGGTGGTGCCTTCGGCAATTTTCGTTCCGAACTGGATGCACAGCAGCCGATTGCACACCGCCATGATCAACTGCATGATATGCTCGATCATGAGAATGGAGATCCCCTTTTGGCTGATCTTGCCGATGATCCTCATGATATCGTTGAGTTCGCCTTCGCTGAGGCCCGAGGCCATTTCATCCATGAACAGGAGCTTGGGGCTGCTGGCCAGGGCTCTTGCCAGATCCAGACGCTTGAGCTGAACCGTGTTCAACTGTTCCGCCACCACGGTTTCATCCATGGGGAATTCCACAAATTCCAGCATTTCCCTGGAATGGGCCTTCGGGTCCTTTATCACCCCTGATTTATTGCCGAATATGGTGGCGGTCATGACGCTTTCAATGGCGGTCATTTTCGGAAACGGGCTGGGGATCTGGAATGTCCGGGAGAGACCCCGCCGGCACATGCGTTCCGGGGGCAGGCCCGTGGTCTCTTTGCCAAAGAATTTCACCGTCCCGGAAGTGGATGGATTCAACCCGGTAATGGCGTTGAGAAAAGTTGTTTTACCGGCACCATTTGGGCCGATCAAGCCCATGACATCTCCCTGGTGCAATGTCATGGAGACATTATTGACAGCGATTAACCCGCCAAATTTCTTGGTTAAATTTTCGGTTTCCAATACAATCATTTCAGCCTCTGATTTTCTTGAATTTAAAGAGTAAACCAACAGGGGATCTGAAGTCCAGATCCCCTGTTGCTTATCGTATCAGGCTATTTTTGACGGAAATCTTTTTCTTTCCATACTTCCGGGAAAATCATGTAGCCTTGTCCCTTTTCGTACTGGAGAATGGGGAAAAAATAGGCATCCGGTGCAACCACCATATCCGGCATGGTTTCTGCCGTATATTTGTATTCGTTCATGATGATGGCGCCGTCTTTTTTACCATAGGTGAGTTTGCCGGTGTTGACTTCTTCAACCATGGTTTTGTGGATGGTTTCCTTGTCCAGCTTGCCGTAAAGATCATTGGCTCTCTGGAGGATTTTAATGAACATTCTGATGCCGTCATAGGAGAGTCCACCGGCGGAAGGACTGGGGTTGAACCCGTATTTTGCCTTCACATCCTTGGCCCATTGTTTGGCTTCGGCAGTGGTTAACTGGGGAATACTGTCCAGCACGTAATTTGAGGCAGGTCCTGTCATTTTGTACCAGTCTCCAATCCAGCCGAGACCAGATGCCACGATCACACTCTTAAGACCCACTTCAACACTTTGCTTTACAAAAGCTGTAATGGCGGAGGGGGAGGTAGAAGTTCCGGCAACAACGGCTACACCGGCTTTTTTGTACTTGCTGAGCAACGGATAGAAATCGGTCTGGGTGGCGGGAAAATATTCTTCGGAATGAATTTCCCATCCGCTGTCCAGAAGGGCTTTTTTATAAGAACCGCCTGCGCTTCTTCCCCAGTCCGTATCTTCGCCGTAAATGGCGGCCAGTTTCTTTTTGGGTTTGAATGTTCCGGCTTCAATGGCCTTGTTCAGGGCCACAATATAATTTTTTTCCAGTTTTGCAGGTACAGGCCAGCCTTTACCGCCCCAATAGGAATATTTTTCCGGATCAGCCTGCCATTTCTGGTTGACCACTTCACTGGCGCCGAAACCAAACATGTGGGGCACCTTGTACTGGGCTGCCACATCCATGACCGCAATGGCCACTGAAGAATGCCAGTTCAAGACGCCGGCCTGGATTCCTTTGCCCTCAACCGCCTCTGCATATGCGCCGGACGCTTTTGCAGGGTCAGACTGGGAATCTACCCAGACCACTTCAATTTTGTAGTCACCCACTGTGTAATCAATGGTTTCCAGCGCCATTTCAACAGAGGCCTGGAATTCTTTACCGGTCTGGGCGGACGGACCTGTAAACGGTCCCAGTACACCCACTTTCAAAGATTGACTTGCGGCAAATCCCGTTCCTGAAAAAATAAAAAGAAATGCTGCACAAAAAGCGATAAACAATTGAAACTTTTTTGTAACCATGAATCTTCCCTCCAAAATTAATGTAAATAATAGATGAAGCCACACAAACAATTGAATGAGTCTATGCACTTAATATACCATCCAATGGGTGGTTTTTTGGTGGGAAACGAAATTTCAGGTCGGGTAATGGGACGAAACAGAAGGTTAGTCGCGCTTTGTTTTGGTTTTGACCAACACTAAAAAAAATTAAAATTTTACAGACTGTCTCTAGAATGCCGGGGAAATTTCAATTTTTTTTGATTTTTACTGTAAATTTATTTTACAGTTTTTTTTCATTGGCAAGACTTTTCTTTTTTAGGGTCGAGTCCGGACAAAATTTTTCCGGTTCAGCCGGTATTTTTTGAGCTTATAGTGGAGGGACTGGGGAGAAACCCCCAGGCTTCGGGCCGCCTTTGCCGCATTGCCATTGGCTGCATCCAGGGCCCTGCACAGAATCTGACGTTCGTTTTCAGCCTGGGTTCTGTGGAGGTCGGACGAAACCGGATCAGAAGAATTTGAATCGGAAGAAATTGGACCGACGGCAGGAGCGCTTGAATGCAGAACCTTGCCCCTGCCTGAACCGGCCTGGAAACGACTTTTTCCGGCAAAAGAAAAAATATGGGAGGGCAGATGGGCAAGGCGGATGGTCCGGCTGTCCCCCACCATATTCATGGCCGCTTCAATCACATGCTTGAGCTCCCGGACATTTCCCGGCCAATGGTAGTGGTTAAACAGGTCCATCACCTTTTTAGAGACACGGAACACCTGTACCCTCAGGGACTGATTATACTCGGCAATAAAATATGTGATGAGCTCGTTTAATTCATCTTTTCTTTCCCGCAGCGGCGGCAGCATGATGAACACCACCCCCATGCGGTAGAAAAGATCCATTCTCAATGTTCCTTTCCGGACAATTTCCAGGGGCGGATGTCCCACGGAACTGATGATTTTCACATCCAGATCAATTTCTTTTAAAGACCCCAGCCGTCTCACCTTTTTCTCCTGAATCACCCGGAGCAGCTTGGCCTGGAGGGTGAGGGGCATGGAGTCCAGCTCGTCTAAAAAGATGGTACCGCCGTTGGCCTGCTCAAACAAACCGCTCTTGTTCATGGCACCGGTAAACGCACCCTTTGAGGTTCCGAACAATATCCCTTCCAGAAGATTTTCCGGAATGGCCGCACAATTGATGGGAATAAAGGGTCTCTTCTTGCTTGACCGGTGGTTGTGAATGGACTGGGCAAACAACTCTTTCCCGGTTCCGGTCTCGCCGTAAATCATGATGGGCGAAGGGGATTCCGAAGACATCCGGGCGATCCTGACGGCATTGCGCATATCCGGGTTTGATCCGATGATGTCGCTAAACTGAAACCGGGGAACGTCCATTGCTTTACTCTTTTTGGGCAGGGCCTCCTGGTCCTGGACAATTGTTTTTTCCAGGATCTGATAGTTGCTGCAAAAATTAATGGCCCCGATCAGCTCTCCTGCCTTGTACAGGGGGTAGACATTGTTGATAATATTGGCCACCTTGCCCAGGCGTGTCCGGTACAGGATGGTTTCATTCATGATAGGCCTGCCGGTTTTCAGGCACCGCATGGTGGGACTGGTGTCGTCGGTGAGCTGATAAATATCGGTTATTTTTTTCCCCATGGCATCCTGGGGATCCATATCATCAATCTTTGCCTGGGTGTCGTTATAAAACCGGACAATGCCCTGGTCGTTTGATATCAGGACTCCTTCATGCATGGAGGACAGGACCCTGTAGATATCAATATCATCAAGATTCAGCGTGTCCATTGTCTTGAATTCCTCCTTATCAAAAAAACTTGATTTTTAGGCCGTCTGTTTTTACACCCAATATGTATGCATCCCTTTTTTTCACTTAAAATGCAAGGAAAATAAAAAAATTTTGATTTTTTCACTGAACACTCCGGATGATTTTCAGTTGTCCCCAAGGAAAACCCTGTCCAACCCCTATTAATAAAAGAGCATTTTATCCGTTTTCACCCCGGAACATTTCCATGGCATGGATCATGCAAATTTTTTGCAAATTGTTTTGAAAATGGATAAAATATTGTTTGAAATCATTAAATTTGGTTTATAAAATTGCTTCACCTGACATTGCTTCAATTGACAAATAACAGCAGGTATCCCGAACTCAGGAGAAAAAACAATGGAATTTTTCAGGTATTTTTCAAAGAATGACATAGAACAGATTCATGAGGCCACCCTCACGGTACTGGAAACCGCAGGCCTGGTATTCACCCATGCCCCTGCAAGAGAGGTGTTTGCAAAGGCCGGCTGCAAAATAGACGGGCAGCGGGTATTTTTCCCGAAGAAACTGGTGGAAGCCCAGATCAAAAAAGCCCCGTCCGAGTTTACCCTGTACGCCCGGAACCCTGAACAAAATGTGACCATCGGCGGAGACCATATCGCCTTTATGCCCTGTTACGGTGCCCCCTTTGTCAATGACATGGACAATGGCCGGCGCCTGGGAACCCTGGAAGATTTCAAGAATTTTGCCCGACTGGCCTTTCAGAGCCCGTACATGGATATCACCGGCGGCATGATGACCGAGCCCAACGATATCCCGGTGGACCAGCGGAATGCCGAACGGCTTTATGCGTCCATGATCCTTTCGGACAAGCCCTTTATGGGAGCCGGCACCGGAGCCGGGGATGCCCGGCAGACCATTGAGATGGCATCCATGGTCTTTGGTTCCAGAGAAGAGATGGCCCAAAAACCGCCCTTTGTCAGCATCCTGTGTTCCCTGACCCCCCTGGCCTATGATGACAAGATGTGCGGCGCCATTATGGAGTACGCCCAGGCGGGCATGCCCCAGCTCATTTCCTCTCTTTCCATTGCCGGGGCCACATCCCCGGTCACCATGGAAGGCACCCTGGTGGTTCAGAACGCTGAAATCCTTGCCGGCATCACCCTGGCCCAGCTCGTAAGGGAGGGTACCCCCGTGGTCTTTGCCGGTTCTTCTTCCGCCACAGCCATGCGCTACGGCACTTTGAGCATCGGGGCCCCGGAAATGGCGGTCAATACGGCGGCCACGGCCCAGATGGGCCGGTTTTACAACCTTCCGGTCCGGGGAGGCGGGGCATTGACCGATGCAAAAATAGTTGATTCCCAGGCCGCCTATGAATCCATGATGAGCATGATGATGGCCGTTACCTCCGGCATCAATTTTGTGCTTCACTCGGCCGGAATTTTAGAAGGGTATATTACGGCATCCTATGAAAAATTCATCATTGACAGTGAAATCTGCGGCATGTGCCGACGGATCAAGCGGGGTGAAGAGATCACGGCGGAAAAACTGGCCGTGGATGTGATCAAACAGGTGGGTTCCGGCGGAGAATACCTGACCCACATGCACACGTTCCAGCATTTCAAACAGGAACTCTACGCCCCTCTCATGGAGGAACGGGACAATTTTGATGCCTGGACAAGAAAAGGCGCCCTGACCATGGAACAGCGGGCCAATGCCAGATACAAAGACATGCTCAAATCTTACGAAGAACCGTCCATGGACCCGGCCGCCCGCAAAGATTTGGACAATTATATAAAATCAATCCGCAACGCATAGATTTCGAAACACCATTATTTTGCAACGAATAGACAAGGAGAATCATATGTTACTGGGCCTACACACTTACAGCTTTCACCTGCACGGCATGGGCCAGAACTGGGGAGGACATGAACTTGCCTGGCCCCGGGTAATGGATATTTTCAAACTCATGGACTGGGCCGTGGACAATGAACTGGACGGCCTTCATATTACGGCGGTGGACTGCGAATCTACGGACAAAGGACAGCTCCTGAAAATCCGGGATGCAGCAGCAGACCACAATCTTTACCTGGAGTATAATTTTTCTCTGGACGAAGAATTTGACCCCAGGCTCACCCACACCCTGGAAGAGGGTATCCGCATCGCCCATACCCTTGGGTCGGACATCGGCAAGGTCAGCCTGGATCTTCGCCGCCCCCGTCCCCTGTGCGCCAGCCGCCGGCACCCCGAGGTCATGGACCAGCTCAAACATATTGCCGGCCTCACCCGGAAGGTGCTGCCCCTGGTTGCGGATACCGGGGTGAGACTGGCCTTTGAAAACCATACCGAATCCTTTGCTGAGGAGATTGTATGGCTGATCAATACGGTGAACCATCCCCTGGTGGGCGCCTGTGTGGACACGGTCAACTCGGTGATGGTCCTGGAAGATCCCATGACGGCCATTGAAATTCTATCACCCCGGTCCTTTACCAATCATTTTTGCGACCACAGAATTGAACGGGACCAGTTCGGATGCAAATTTACCGGAGTGGCCTGTGGTGACGGAGATATTGATTTAAAAAAGGCATTGGCCGTTTTCAAGGAAACCTCGGCCATGAATCGCATCAACATTGAAGTGGAGTGGGATGCAGGAAATGACGGCCCCCAGGAGGCCCGAAAAAAAGAATACGATGCCGTGGTCAAAAGCATCCGATACTGCCGTGATGTTTTAAAGATTTAAACCCCGGTGCTTTGTACAGTATTAACACAGACAATATAAAGGGCATTGGATCGGATAGGTTTATGTCTCACGGTTCAAACCCATACGCCTTTATTATGATCGAAAAGGAGAGCAAAAATGAGCGATATATGTGTTCCTCAAAATTTTACCAATAAAACAGCCGATGCCGTGGTCATCGGCGGGGGTATTGTTGGAACTGCCACGGCATTCTGGCTGTCAAAGGCCGGAATGTCCGTCATCCTCGTTGAAAAGAGGGACGGCCTGTCCAGTCTGACCACGGCCGCCAGTGCCGAATGCTTCAGGACCCAGTTCACGGAAAAAGCCATGGCCGACCTTGCCCTTCCCAGCGTGGCCATGTTTGAAAATTTCAATGAGGTGGTGGGCCTCAGGGACATCAACATCAACATCACTCAGAGAGGGTATCTGTTTGTCACGGATGATGCCGATATGGTGCCGGATCTTGAACGCGCCCTTGCCCAATATGAGACACTCGGAGTAACCGGGTCGGAACTCATTACCGGCAGCGACCTTCACACCCGGTTTCCCTTTCTGGCACCCAACGCCCTTGCCGCCACATTCAACAACCGGGACGGCTGGATCTCCACCCATGAGACCACCTATGGATTTGCCAAGGGATCAGCAAAGGCCCAATTTTTCATCCGGACCCAGGTGACCGGACTGCGGACGGATAGTGACGGGATCTGCGGGGTTGAAACCGACCGGGGTCTCATCTCCACACGGATGGTGGTCAACTGTGCCGGTCCCTATGCAAAAATCATCGGAAAAATGGCAGGACTTGACCTGCCGTTCAGAACGGTCCGGCGTCAAAAAGCCTTTATCCGGACAGACAACAAGAGCGTACCTCGAAACGCCCCCTTTACCGTGGACCTGAACAATCACGGATATTGGCGACCCGAAGCCGGCGGCGTTCTCTGCGCCTGGGTGGACCCGGATGAACCCGAGACCCCGCCCTCGGATGAATTGCCCACAGACTGGGATTTTGCTGCAGAATCCATCCACAGGGCATCCCGGCTCAACCCGTTTTTTGAGGACGTTGCCGAAGACTTAAAGGCCGACGACATTGATGTGTCCGCAGGCCAGTACGTGTACACCCCGGATGACAAACCCGTTATCGGACCCTGCGAGGAGGTCAAAGGGCTGCACCTGAACTGCGGATACTGGTGCGGGGTCATGATGTCGCCCGAGGCCGGCAAACGGGTGGCCGACATTGCCATGGGCAAAATGGACAACCGGGACAATCCCCTGCGCTTCAGCCGGTTCAAAGAGGGGGATTTTGAACGGGGAGACACCTTTCTCAAATGAAGCCTCTTCCCGCACAGATGGCAGGGGTGCTGCTTAACGGGCATGGCGGGTTTGACCGTCTGGATTACCGGACAGACCTGCCGGTTCCAACCCCGGGCCATGATGAGGTGCTCATCCAGGTCCTGGCCTGCGGGGTCAACATTACCAACATAACAAGAACCATGGGAGTCATCGTTTGAAAAAAAAGCCCTTTGTCATTGCCTGTGCCGTCCTGGCCATTGACATGAAACACAGTGCCGCAGAACTGGGACTGGATATTGACTATAAATTCCTGGAAGCCGGTCTTCATAACAACCCGCCGTTGCTCAAGGAAAAACTCCAGGCCGCCATTGATGAGATATCCGCCTCGGGCCTGTGCAGCCGGATCATTATCGGATACGGTGTCTGCGGCAAAGGCACCATCGGGGTTCAATCCCGGAACCTTCCCATGACCATTCCCAGGGTCCATGACTGCATTGCCCTGTTTCTGGGAGGGGATCAGGCCTACAAGGATCAGTTCAAACAATACCCGGGAACCTATTACCTGTCCGCAGGCTGGTGCGAGGAAAAAACCGAACCCATGTCCCAGAGAAAGCAATGGGCAAATTATGGAGACCAGAAACTTAATTTCACGGAACTGGTGGATCAATACGGACAGGACGCTGCCGAGCACACCTTTGAGTTTCTCAATTCATGGCAGAAAAACTATCAGCGGGCCGCCTTTATTGAAACCGGGGCCAAGACATCTCCCCGGTATGAAAAATTCGCCCGGGAAATGGCCGAGGAATACCAGTGGACGTATGATAAGATTCAGGGCAGCCAGGCCCTGATCAAACAATTGATCACGGCCCATGGATCCACCCCTGAGATTTTGTATGTCCCGCCGGAACACGTCATCTCCTTTGATGCGGTCCACTCCACCCTGGCGGCCCATCCATTTCTGGACCAGGGCCAGAAAACGGGCATAGCCAATTCCGAGGTGGAAATCCGGGGCACTGACACCCCTGTGGATGCAACCATCACCATCGGCCTGGGCATTGATGCCGGCGGCACTTACACCGATGCTGTAATCTATGACCTGAAAAACAATATTACCCTTTTTAAAAGCAAATCGCTGACCACCAAATGGGATTTTACCATGGGCATCAGCCGGGCATTGAAAAAATTGGACCAGGAAAAGCTTTTCCAGGTGGAACTGGTCTCCCTGTCCACCACCCTTGCCACCAATGCCATTGTGGAAAACGAGGGCCAGACCGTGGGCATGATCCTCATGCCCCCCCCGGGGCTGGGTATTGAAAAAAACATTGCCCACCATCCCAAAGCCGTGGTCAAAGGACAACTGGACATCACCGGCAGTGAAGTCATTGGCGTTGATCCGGACCAGGTGAGGCAGGCCGCCGCCCAGATGGTTGAAACCCACAAGGTCACGGCATTTGCCGTTTCCGGGTATGCCGGCTCCATCAATCCCGAGCATGAACTCAGGGTCAAAGAGATCATCCATGAACACACGGGCTGCTTTGTGACCTGCGGTCATGAATTGTCTGACGCGTTAAACTTTCAGACCCGGGCCGTCACGGCCATGCTCAACGCACGGATTATTCCCCGGCTCACCGGTCTTCTGGCAGACCTTGAAAAGGTTATGAACGCCCTGGGTATCACTGCCCCCATGGTGGTGGTCAAGGGGGACGGCACATTGATGAGCGCGGCCATGGCCCGGCTCCGTCCCGTGGAAACCATCCTTTCCGGACCGGCCGCCAGCGTAGCAGGCGCCCGGCACCTCACCGGGATCAGGGATGCCCTGGTAGTGGACATGGGCGGCACCACAACCGATACGGCCGCCCTTGCAGGCAACCAGGTCAGCCTGAGCCAACAGGGATCAAACGTGGGGGGACACCGGACCCATGTCCAGGCCCTGGAGATCCGGACCACGGGCCTTGGTGGAGACAGTCTGATCAAATTTGAAAGGGGCGAATTTCTCATCGGCCCCAAACGGGTGGCCCCCATTGCCTGGCTGGGGCAGATGCACCCCAAAACAAGTGCTGCCGTCAATTTTTTAAAACAGAACCTCAAACCCCACGCTGCCTCGTCCCGGAAGATGCAGATCCTTGCCCTGACCGGTTCAGTCAAACAACTGGAATTGACGTCCCTGGAAGAAAAAATCGTCTCACTCCTGAAACAGCGGCCCCATTCCATAGAAGAACTGGTGGCCAAAACCGGGGTCCTGTCGGACAGCGGCCTGCCCCTGCAGCGGCTGGAGGAAAATTTTATCCTCCAGAGATGCGGCCTCACCCTGACCGATCTTCTGCACATCACCGGCCAATTTGTGAAGTGGGACACCCGAACGGCAGAGGCATACGCAGGGATGCTCGCCTTTTTGTCCCAAAAGACCGTTCCTGAAATGGCCCGGCATCTTCTGGACATGGGCACGCGAATGCTCACCCTTGAACTCTTAAAGCGGCGGCTGGACGATGAGGTCGACCCTGAAGCCCTGCACAACTGCCCGGTGTGCAAAACCCTGATCAACACCCTGATGGAAAAAGACAATCCCCATTACTCAATTTCCATCAACCTGAAACACCCGGTGATCGGCATCGGCGCCCCCATTGGATATTTTCTTGCCCAGGCAGTCAAACCCCTGGGGGCTAGGGCCATTCTTCCGGATGACGCTGACGTGGCCAATGCCATCGGTGCAGTCACCAGTCACGTGGTCATCAAGAAACAATTGCGGATCATCCCGGGTGACCAGGGCGGATTCAGGGTGGAAGGAATTGCCGGAACCCACCAATTCAAGGTCTTTGACGATGCCGATGCCTTTGCCAGAAAAGAGCTGGTTCAAATGGTCAGGGAACGGGCCCTTGCCGCCGGGACCAGTTCCCGCAGCGTCACCCTTAAAACCCATGATCTTCTCCCGGTCACTGCCGGCGGGGACGCGGTTTTCATGGGAAGAACCATTTATGCGGACCTGACCGGGCGCCCGGACATGGCCGTGGCCAGCCACAACTGAAACACCCGCCAGGCATCCATGGACCAAGAGATGTGCGGATTTATCCTTGCACAACCCGGTAGCACCCGGTATAAACCCCATACTGAAAATAGAGGTTTTCGGCCGGGACCAATGGAGAGAGTAGAACCACATGAATTTAACGACAATCAGCTTATTATCCGGATTAGGCGGCATGTTCGGGTGGGGACTATACGACTTTTTTGCCGGCGTTTATGCCAAAAAGATCGGTCCATATAAGACTTTTTTCTGGTCACAACTGGCGGGTTGTTTTTTCATTATTCTGCTGATCCCGTTATTTCCAATTCATCTAAATCTTCCTGTTTCAACGATTATTTTGCTTCCCATCGCCTCCCTTTTTTATTCTGCCGGATACTTGTTTTTCATGAAAGGCTTTGAGGTCGGCAACATCTCTATTGTTGCAGCAATCATGAATCTATGGGCGGTGTTCACAATGCTCATCGCTTTTATTTTTATGGGTCAGCGGCTTTCGGCACTTCAGTCTGTGGGCGCTTTTTTGATTCTTTCCGGAGCGATTATCGCATCTTTAAACTGGCGTGAGATGAAAAATAAAGATTTCAAGATTTCAGCAGGGGTTAAAGAAACGATTATGGGGGCTTTTTTCTTTGGTTCGTTTTGGAATATCAGCGAATTCATATCTGAAAGAATCGGATGGTTACAGGCAACCTTATTCATAAAAGCCGGTATTATTTTGCTTCTTCTACTTTTTTCACTGCTCGTAAAACAAAATATTTACCGAACAAAAGCGACGGCCAGGACAAAATTAATGATTGTGCTCATGGGTATCTTAGAAGCCGGCGCAATAACAATCGTTAATTTTGGGTTAACCATTGGAGATGCCATTTTGATTACACCCATTGCATCGGCTTTATCCCTGGTTACCATCGGTATGGCCGTTATCTTTTTAAAAGACAAAGTCCATAAACTTCAAGTCGTTGGCATTATCACCGCTGTTTTTGGCATCATTGTTACCGGCCTCTAAGATAAAAATGACCTGAAGAATGATGAAAACTCCAGATGCCCGGGAGAAACAGGGCCGGTGCCGATTACCCTTATTCCCGGATAATGACCTCCCGTATTTCCATGGCCGGTCTCAGGGAACGGCTGATCAGGCAGCCTTTGGCCACTATTTTTTCAACCTTGTCCACCATTTTTTCATTGCCAGGCGGAACTTTAAGCCTCAGCTCGATATCAATGGCCTCGATTCGCCTGGGAAGATCCTGTGATGTGTGCACCTCGGCCCTGCCGGTCAGGGATTCCACGGTCACCCCCCGGGCCTCAAGTCCTGCGGCCAGGGTTCCCCCCATGCAGGCCATCACAGACCCTGCCAGCAGTCTGCGGGAGGTGCCCCCTTGCATGACCAGCGGTGTGTCAGAGTGGTCTATCTCCAGATCGTTGATGTCCGGGTCATTGAACAATATGTCCTGGGTATCGGCATCGTGGTATACATATTCCACCAAGGCCCCATCATTTGAACCCATTGGTATTCCCCCACAAATAGTGTGACAAAAATCTGCTGTTAACCGTTTAAAATCACGGGCAAAAAAGATCAGGCACAATCATGCTTGTCCCAGGGTTCACGGTTGTCCCGTTGCAGAGCCGCCTCCATGCGCTGGATGGCTTCCTGGAGTTTCGCCAGTTCCCTGGCCTTCATGCCCGGATCTTTCAGGATCTGGTAAATCACCGCTCCGGTGCAGTCGTCCGGCACCGTGAGATCTGCAATATAGGCGATGGTAGGCACCACGTCCCGGGCTGTGGCGGCCCGCTGGATGGTTTTCTTTCTGGCATCAATTCCCAGGCCGTAAAAGGCCAGCAAATTGCCGGCAGCCAGTACCAGCAGGGTTTTGCGGTTGGCCGCATCCAGTAGAGCGGATAGATTTGCCTCTGTAACATCCCCTTTTCCCAGGCCTATGACTGCGAGATCGGCAAAGGTCAGGGCTTTTTTCAGGTCATTGATATCGGTCTTGACCGCTCCTGAAATTCTGACGGCATCCGACAGCACCTCCCCCTTTTCATACTTCTCAACCACCACGGCCTTTTTCATAAATTTTTTCAGGGCCGGGCCGTCGCTCTGGAGGTCCAAATGCCCGGCTGTTGCCAAAATCACCTTTTTTGTCGCCATTTTCCGTCTCCTCTCACATGTTGATTTGGTTGTATCTTGTGTCATCTGGGGTCTGTATCCTTACACCACGATGGGGTCATCTTACACCGTCTCAGTCCACCAGGTTGGGATTCTTCATGATCTGGTAGATCGGGGCGCCTTCGGTGTCGGCCGGTACCGGATTCCCCGTCAGGTAACACAGGGTTGGCACGATGTCGGCCAGCCACCGGGGACGCTCATACCGGTAGCCCTCCTTGATGTTGGGCCCTGCAAACATGAGCACGTTCTTCAGGGAACCGCAGCCGGACTCCCCGGTGGGCAGCCCATATCCATGCTCAGCCATGTATTCGGGCTTGAGCACGTAAACCACATCCCCGGCCTGGGCCCCACCCATGCCGAAGACCCGGGCATCTTCCTTTCGAATCGCCATGAGCACCGGCCGCTCGCCCGTGTCCGGGTGGCGGTAATCCAGCAGGGCATCAATGACGGCATCCCTCACCTTTTCGTAGTCCTTTTCCTCCACAATCCCCTGGGGATAATTGTCCTTAAGATTCACATACACAAACATATAGCGCTGGGGAACGGCCAGGGACTTGCTCACATCCATTTCGTAATTATACCCTTCTGTATCGGCATAGATGTCCCAGTAATCCTCGGAGGTCTTTGCTTCGTAGTGGCAAAGCCCTGCCTGCTTCAAGGCTTCTGCGGTGTTGAAAATGGGTCCCATGGGGGTGGCGCCGTGATCAGAACAGAGGCAAACCAGGGTTTCTTTGCCCATTTCCGCCATGAGTTGGCCCAGCAATTTATCCTCAATCTGGTAAATCCGCCGTTCCATGTCATAGGCTTTTTTGCTTTTTATTGGATCATCACTGTCCATATCGCTGAGCCATCCGTGATAAAACCAGTCAATCAAATGGGTATGCATGTAAAACAGCTCCCAGTCAGGATTATCCCTTAACAGGCTGCGGGACACCTCCAGGAGCCAGTCGGAATGGAATTGGGCCACTTCCACCACCGTGTCCATGTCAATAACGCCGTGAATATAAGCCACCAGTCCCATGTCGTTGCAGATCACCTGATTGTCCAGATTGAGACAGGCCGCATTTTCGGGCGGATCCACAAATCCCTCAAAGCCGGACACGCCGGTCATGTAAAGGGTGCAGTCTTCTCCGTCATCGGAGAGCTTCATCAGCTTGCAGCGAAAGGTGCCCATTTCCCTGCGGCCGTCTTTTGCCATGGTAAAGGAATGCTTGACCACCGGACTCCACTGCCCCGTTTCCACCGTAAAAAAGGCCGAAGCATAGTCTTTTTCCGGGCATAGAGCCAGGCGGTCAAACCCCTCATCCCTGCTTTCCCAGCAGAGTAGGTACCAGGTCTGCCCCTCAACAGGATGCATGGACTCTTTGAATTCCATATGGACCTGGGCCTCCAGGGGCTCATCACATTCGGGCAGGTTTTTCCACTCCCGGGCATCATCAAATTCAAACTGCTTGCCCATGGGATAATGATCGGTGGATAGGACGCTTTCAGAGGCCAGGAACTCATTATGGGCATTGCCGGTGAGGCCCCAGCGGGATTCTGCCGGTGACAGGCCCTCCCCCATGACCATGACCCCCTTTTTCATTTTACTGGGCCAGGACATGGGATAGTTGACCACCAGGCATTTTTTATCCTCCTGATCCCAGGCATCCCAGATGGTCTGGGCAGTGAGGATATCGGAACCAAACGCCTGGCAGACCTTTTTATGGTCCAGGCTCTGGCCCTCAAGGTAATAATAATAATCTTCCACTCCATGGGTTCTGGGGTAGGCCCCGGTACAAATGGTGGCCCAGGACGGCGGGGTGACAGTGGGCAGGTTATACCCTTCACTTATATAGCTGCCATGATCAGCAAACCGTTTGAAATTGAGCAATGCCCCTTCGGACATAAGGGCTTCAAGACGTTTTGGAATGGCGCAGTCAAATCCAATGACTGCGGCCCGGCCGGCTGATCTGGTCATATTTTAACTCCTTAAAAAGATGAAATGTAAATCTTTGGCATGGACGGGGCAGTGGTATAACCACCGATGATTCCAGGACCCGGGCATGCAAATCAAAAATAGGGAGATTTCAAAAAGTGTACCAGGGATGGGTTGCATGGCATTTTATTATTATAGCAGGCAAATCTGCCGGGTTTATATGGGTGTGTGCCGTTCAAGACCTGTCCCAATATTTTTAAGAGTGTTCAATCGACAGAATAAAAATAGCGACAATATTGTCGCATTCCCTTCTTTAAAAGCTGAACATCCTTTCCCGGAAGGGCGCTTGCCAATACGACAATATTGTCGCTATTTTGAATAAATGTGTCGGATCAGCCGTTTCCCAAACAGGTTTGTGAGCCGGCATATTACCCAAAATGGTGAAACACAATGGTTGACAAAAAAAGTTTTTTAAATAAGGATCGCAAATGAAATAAGTTGACCATAAATAGCGCAAAATTTTGGATGGAGCAGATATTGGAATCGCTAATACCATGAACACTCCTTGTTCCCATAACCCGGCGGATGAGCACCTGATCCGGCTGGAAAAAGAGGTGCAACGTCTGGAACAGGTCCATGAAGAACTGCTGGAAAGCAGGCGTATGCTCGCAACATTGATGAACAACCTGCCGGGCATCGTGTACCGGTGCACCAATGATGAAAACTGGACCATTGAGTTCATCAGCCACGGCACCTATGATTTGCTGGGGTTTGGACTGGAAAAACTGAAAGGGGATCCCCTCTTCTCCTTTGTGGATTCGGTGCAGCCCGAGGACAGGCAAAAAAACCTTACCATGATCAGGGACGCCTTGGAAAAAAAGACATCCTATGAACTGGTCTACCCTATCAAAACCAATGTGGGCGGCGCTTCCGGGAAAAAGGATCAGGTAAAATGGGTCTTGGACCGGGGGGAAGGGGTTTTTTCCGTGGGCGGGGAACTCATCGCCCTTGAAGGGTTTATCACGGACATCAGCGATCAGAAAATCAAGGAAATAAAACTGGAACGGGAAAATACGCTTCTCCGATCCAGGATGAAAGAGCGCTATAAAATTGGAAATATTATCGGGAAAAGTTCGAGTATGCGGCGAGTTTACGACCTGACTTTCAGGGCCGCCTCAGGAACTGCCAATGTGATCATATATGGAGAGTCCGGCACCGGTAAAGAACTCGTTGCAAGGGCCATTCATGATTCCGGGGATCGTCGGGACAAGGCCTTTATACCCGTCAACTGCGGCGCTATTCCGGAAACCCTCATGGAGAGTGAATTTTTCGGGCACAAACGGGGGGGATTCTCCGGGGCATATGCGGATAAAAAAGGGGTTCTGGACCTGGCGGACACCGGCACCCTGTTTCTGGATGAGCTTGGGGAAATCAGCCTCAATGTTCAGATAAAACTGCTGCGGGTTCTGGATGGACTGGGATATATGCCGGTGGGGGGCAATAAAATTAAAAACCCGGATGTCCGGATCATCAGCGCCACAAACCGGGACATTAAACACCTCATTGCCAAAGAAAAGATACGGGAAGATTTTTTTTACCGGATTCATGTGATCCCCATCCACCTTCCTCCCCTGCGGGAGCGGAAAGAGGACATCCCCTTGCTGGCAGATCATTTTTTAGAAAAACTCAGCCCGGGTAAAAACTACTACTCAATGCCGTCCAGATTGAGAATTGCGTTTGAAAATTACACCTGGCCGGGAAATGTCCGTGAACTGCGCAATTTGCTTGAACGGTTCGTGGTATTGGGGGAGACTGATTTTATAGATGAACTGGATAAAACCGGCCCGGATCAATTGATCCCCGCTCCTGAAACCCTGCTTGACACAAACCAGACAAATTTTAAAAAAGCGGCTGAGCAATTTGAAAAAAAATTTCTCCTCCATACGCTGGAAAAATGCCGATGGCGAAAAGGGGAATCTGCCACCTTAATGGGGATAACTTCCCGAACCCTTCAGCGAAAGCTCAAACGTCACAATATCCGATAGGGGTTGTCGTTACCGGAACAACCAAGGAACTGTCATCTTTGATGCTTGGTATTACGATATGCTCATCGATCAGAAGTATCAATAATTTAAACAATAACAAAGAAAACAAAGCGAAAACACCAAAAAAATGATAACAAAGAATCGAACGGAAGATGCAGACCATGAGATAATAGACAGGGCCATATGGATTTTGACTATTCCACATTAAAGGCATTGAGGAAAAACCACCCGGCATGGCGGCTGCTGGTGGCGGATCACAGCCCGCTCATCGCCGCGTTTATCCACAAGACGTTTATCATGCCCAACCGCCGGCGCATGAGCCGGGCCGATCTTGCGTCGGCACTGGAAGATACCCTGTTTGCCCTGAGGGAGACCGAGGGTGAGACCGCCTTTCCCCGGCAGGCGGAATCCTATCTGGATGACTGGGCCGGAGAGGAAAAGGGGTGGCTTCGAAAATTTTATCCCCGGGGCTCGGATGAACCCCACTATGATCTGATGCCTTCGGTGGAAAAGGCCTTGACCTGGCTTGAAAACCTGATCGAACAGCCGTTTATCGGCACCGAGTCCCGGCTGATGACTATTTTCGAACTCCTGCATCAGATGGTGGAGGGGGCCGAGGCAGATGCAGAGATGAGGATTCAGGAGCTGGAAAAACGAAAGTTGGAGATTGAACGAGACCTGGACCGTGTCCGGGCCGGCAGTCTGGATATTCTGGACGATACGGCCCTCAAGGACCGTTTCCTGCTGGTCAACAAAACCGCCCGGGAACTGCTCAGTGATTTCCGTGAAGTGGAGTACAATTTCAGGAATCTCGACCAGAAAGTCCGGGAACAGATCGCCCTCTGGGAAGGCAGCAAGGGCATGCTGCTCGAAGATTTTTTCGGTGAACGGGACGTGATTGCCGAATCAGACCAGGGAAAGAGTTTCAATGCCTTCTGGGACCTTCTGATGTCACCGGCCAGGCAGGAAGAGTTGTCCGGTCTGCTCCAAAAGGTTTTTGAACTGGAGGCGGTCAAGGAATTGTCCCCGGACATGCGCCTGAAGCGAGTTCATTATGACTGGCTTGAGGCAGGGGAGCATACCCAGCGCACGGTGGCCAAATTGTCCGGCCAGTTGCGGCGTTACCTGGACGACCAGGCGTTTCTTGAAAACAAACGGATCATGCAGGTGATTCAAAGCATTGAAAACCGGGCGGTTCACTTAAAAGAAAACCCGCCCAGGAGCAATTTCATCTCCATTGATGAATCCGGCCCCGGCATTTTCCTGCCCATGGAACGGCCCCTTTACACCTTTCCGGTCAAGCCGGTGATCACAGAAACCGTATTGTTAGGAGATGGCTCGGATATCCCGTCGGATATGCTGTATGCTGCCGTGTTTGTGGACCGGATCAAATTAAAGGCAATTATCCGCAATAGCCTGCAGACACGGGATCAGGTGACCCTGGAACAAATCCTTGCCGAGCACCCCCTGGAAAAGGGCCTGGCCGAGCTGGTCACCTACCTGAGCCTGGCCACGGATGATGACAGGGCCCAGTTTGACGACTCCCGGCAGCAAAGGGTGTCCTGGATTGATGAGCACGGGATGCGCCGCCGGGCAAATTTTCCGCAGTGATTTTCAACAGGTGATATTATGGAACCAACGGACAATCTCCCGACGACTATATCAAAACCCCTGATCGCACTGATGAAGGGGGTGGTGTTCCGGGAAAATGATGAAAGACTCTGGCAGACCCTTGAAGACGGGCGGATTGCCATCCGCGACTATGTGGAGGTCCTGGGCCTTGAACTGGTGCTGGACGACTCCGAAGGATACGCCTGGTTGAGAACCCGGGAGCCGGTTGACGGAGAAGATCCCCTGCCCCGGCTGGTGGGCCGCCGAAAATTATCCTATCCAGTGAGCCTGATCATTGCTCTCCTGCGCAAAAAACTGGCTGAAATTGATTCATCCGGGGATGATACCCGCCTGATTTTATCGGTGGAGGACATTGCCGATATGGTCAAGGTCTTTTTCCCGGCCCATGCCAACGAAGCCCGTCTGGTGGACAATATCAACACCCATCTTAACAAAATCGCGGACCTGGGATTTATCCGCCACCTCAAGGGGAGGCAGGACAAGATTGAAGTTGTCCGTATCCTGAAATCCTTTGTGGATGCCCAGTGGCTCCATGAATTTGATGACCGGCTCAGAGACTACCATGAAAAGATTTCAGCGGATTCAGACGTTCAAAAGGAAGAGGGCTGATGGAAGAACAACTCCTTGATTTTTCCCCGGACGACACCCTGGCCGGATTTCGTCTCCAGACCCTGGAGGTTTTCAACTGGGGCACCTTTCACAAACAGGTCTGGCGCCTGGATCTCCAGAGCCGGAACGGTCTGCTCACCGGAGACATCGGCTCGGGTAAATCCACCCTGGTGGATGCGGTGACCACCCTCCTGGTCCCGGCACACCGGGTGGCCTACAACAAAGCAGCCGGGGCCGATACCCGGGAGCGGAGCCTGCGGTCCTATGTCCAGGGATATTACAAATCCGAGCGAAGCGATATCGGCCATGCCGCAAAATCCGTTGCCCTGCGGGATCACAATAGTTTTTCCGTGATCCTCGGCGTGTTTAAAAACAAAGGGTTTGTCCAGGAGGTGACCCTGGCCCAGGTGTTCTGGACCAGGGACAACCAGGGCCAGCCCGAACGCTTTTACCTGGTGGCGGACACGGCCCTGTCCATCACCGAGCATTTCAGTGATTTTGGTCCGGATATCGGCCGGCTTAAAAAACGCCTGAAGAAAATGGCCAAAACAGAAGTTTTTGAAACCTTTCCCAAGTACGGAGCCGCTTTCAGGCGGCGGTTCGGCATTGAAAATGAACAGGCTCTGGCCCTGTTTCACCAGACGGTTTCCATGAAATCAGTGGGCAACCTCACGGATTTTGTCCGGGAACACATGCTGGAACCCTTTGATGTGGCGCCCCGCATTGAGGCCCTGATTCATCATTTTGACGACCTGAACCGGGCCCATGATGCCGTGCTCAGGGCCAAGAACCAGATCGACCGCCTGGCCCCCCTGGTAAACGACTGCCAAAAACAGGCTGGGCTGGTGGATGAACGAAACCAGATGCGGGACTGTAGAGATGCCCTGACGCCTTTTTTCGGATTTCACAAGCGGGTGCTGTTCAAAAAACGGATAAAAATTTTAAAAGATGAGCAGGAGCGCCTGGACCGGAAAATCCAGGCCCTGGACTTCCGGCACCGGGAACAGATGGGCCAAAGGGACGATGTCAAGCGCGCCATTGCCGAAAACGGCGGAGACCGCCTGGAGCGTCTCCGGGCCGATATCCGGCGTTTGGGTCTGGAAAAAGGAAAACGCCGGAACCAGGCAGACCGATATGCCGACCTGGCAAAAGGCCTGGAATTGAAGGCCGTGAACACGGTAGATGACTTTGAGGACAATGGGGCTCAGATCCGGGACCGGCAGCAGAAGCTCGAACAAACGGATGCCGATATTCAAAACCGGCGCACGGACATTGAAGTTGAATTCAGGGAAATGAAATCGGCCCGTGATGCGCTGGAACTGGAGATTAAATCCCTGACCGGACGGAAGAACAATATCCATGCCCAACAAATTCGCATCCGAAATGACCTGTGTGCCCATCTCAACCTGGATGAGAAAAACCTTCCCTTTGCCGGTGAGCTGATCCAGGTAAGAGAATCGGAAAAGGCCTGGGAAGGAGCTGCTGAAAGAATCCTCCACAATTTCGGTCTGTCGTTGCTGGTGTCTCAAACCCTGTACAAAGATGTCACGGCCTGGGTGGATGCCACGCATTTGAGGGGACGGCTGGTGTATTATCTGGTGACTGTGAACAAAAAACCAGGAGAGTTCCATCTCCATCCGGAATCCCTGGTTAAAAAACTGGTCATCAAAGATAAATCCCCCTTTTATTATTGGATGGAAAAAGAGCTGGCCGTTCGCTTTAATTATGCCTGCTGCACGGATATTCGTCAATTTGTCCGGGAGCCCATGGCCGTGACCGAAGCCGGCCAGATCAAATCCAGGGGCATTCGCCATGAAAAAGACGACCGCAGAGACATAAAGGACCGATCCAATTACATCCTGGGATGGACCAATGAAGCCAAAATCAGGACCCTGAAGCGACAATGCCGGGAACTGGAAAGGAAAATGCAGGCCCTGGCAGACACGCTTTCAGGCCTGGAGAGTCAAAAGAAGGCTCTCCAGGAAAACCTGACCAACCTCATCCGGCTGGGCGAATTCAGAGACTTTGAAGACCTGGACTGGAAATCAATCACCCGGGATATTTCACGGCTGGAGGCGGAAAAAACACGACTGGAAGAAGCTTCCGACATCCTCAAGACCCTGGCGCACCAGCTTGAAACCCTTGAACAAGATATCAACAACACGGAACAGGAGACAAAACAGGCCCGGGATACCCGGTCCAGGAACGAGGAAAAACAGGCCCAGACACGTCAGGGCATCCGAAACAGTGAAGCGGATCTGGAATCGGACCGGGACAAGGAACCCGAACAACGGGAATCTCTGTTCAAACAATTGGAATCCATGCGGCACAAGGAACTTGGACGGCATGTCCTGACCATTGAATCCTGCGATGGACGGGAAAAAGAGCTGCGGAATATCATTCAACAAAAAATCGACAGCCTGGACAAGCGGAGCCGGTCCCTGGAAGAGCGGATCGTGAAAGCCATGCACGGTTTCCGGCGTGATTTCCCCCTGGAAACCCGTGAGGTGGATGACAGTGTCTCATCGGGCCCGGAGTATGAAGTCATGCTGACCCGGCTTCGGACCGACAACCTGCCCAGATTTGAAACCCGTTTTAAGGAGCTGCTCAACGAAAATACCATCCGTGAAACCGCAAACTTTCAGTCCCAGCTCCTGCGTGAACGGGAAACCATCCGGGAGCGCATCGAACGGATCAACCAGTCGTTGTCGGATATTGAATACAACCCGGGCCGGTACATTGTTCTTGAGGCCCAACTCAACCCGGACGTGGATATCCGTGATTTTGCCCAGCAGCTCCGGGCCTGTACCGAAGGGGCCCTGACCGGATCAGACGAGGACCATTATTCGGAAAACAAGTTCCTGCAGGTGCGGGCCCTGATCGAACGGTTCCGGGGCCGGGAAGGCATGAGCGATATTGACCGGCGGTGGACACGAAAAGTCAGTGATGTCCGCAACTGGTTCGTGTTTGCAGCGTCTGAACGCTGGCAGGAAGATCACAGCGAATACGAGCACTATACCGATTCCGGCGGAAAGTCCGGGGGCCAGAAGGAAAAACTTGCCTATACGGTCCTGGCGGCCAGCCTGGCCTATCAATTCGGTCTGGAATGGGGGGCCATCCGGTCCCGGACCTTCAGGTTTGTGGCCATTGACGAGGCCTTTGGCCGGGGATCGGATGAATCCACCCGGTACAGCCTGGAGCTGTTCAAACGCCTCAACCTCCAGCTGCTCATCATCACCCCGCTCCAGAAGATCCATATCATCGAACCCTACGTGTCTGCCGTGGGCCTGGTGTACAGCCGTGACGGACAAATTTCCAGACTTCGGAACATGAGTATCGAGGAATACCGCGACGAACGTGAGGGGAAAACCCCATGATTGCCTGGACCCGGAACAGGGATATCAAAAAACGACTGGAGAAAATGTGGAACAGGGGAAAAATCCTGGCACAATGTGTGGACAATCAGCCCTTTGAGCCCCTGCGCATTCCCCTAAAACACCCCACTGCCAAAGAGCTTGCCCATGAATTTGAGGAGGCCCGCACCTGGGTGGCACACCTGGTCCAACATGCAGGCAAAAAAGACAAACCAGCCTTTGACATTGAATGGCATGAATTCAAGCATCGGACCCTGGGCAGGAACAAACTCCCCCGGGCAATTATTTTCCAGACCCTTGACCAGATCCTGTTGTATCTTGATAAAACCGATCCGGCCAGACAATATCAGCTCCGGTTTAAGGAGATTACGGCCCAATTCCCGGAACTTTCAGACCTCTTGACCCAGAGTCCCCTGGAGGTACTGGCCCACGACAGGGTGTGGGATGAACTATTGGCCATTGTCTCGTATATCAGGGAAAATCCCTGCCCTGGAATTTATCTGCGGCAACTGGAGATTCCCGGAGTGGACACCAAGTTCATTGAAACCCATAAGTCCTGGCTGATCAAGCTTCTCACCAATGTGCTTCCCGGAAATGCGGTGAACGAAAACGCAACGGGACCGGCTGCATTTGAAAACCGTTTCGGCTTTCGATCCAAACCCGCCCGTATCCGGTTCAGGACCCTTGATCCAAATTTCAGCCTCATGGGGTTGTCGGACCTGGAAATACCGGCCGGCGACTTTCACCATCTGCCCGTGGAACCGGAGATTGTATTTATCGTGGAAAACGATATCACCGGCCTGGCCTTCCCGGATTTTCCAAAGGCCCTGGTGGTATTCGGGCTGGGATACTCGCTGTCATCCCTGGCATCCGCCGCCTGGATGAACGACAAACCAATCTGGTACTGGGGAGATCTGGACACCCACGGTTTTGCCATGCTGGACCAGGTGAGGCACTATTTTCCCCGGACCTGTTCCTTTCTCATGGATGAGGCCACGCTCACAGCCCACAAACCCCTGTGGGGCCGAGAACCTTCCCCTGTAAACCGTGATCTGCCCCTGCTCACACCCAGGGAGACCCGGGTCTATGACACATTGCGGCATAACCGTCACGCCTTGAACCTGAGACTGGAGCAGGAGCGCATCTCTTTTTCCCGGGTCCGGCAGGCGGTGGACCGTATTCGAAGATCAAACCCGAACAAAAACAAAGGATGAATAATGCTTGTTCCACTGAATGACTTATTCTCCTGCAATGTCCCAAGGCGCAGCATAATCAAGGTCCGACAATTGGAAGACCTTATCAGTCGGGCAGAGGACGAGTCCTTTTTCTATTTTTAAATGAGGATATGTTTTTCTAAAACTGCTGATTCCGGTTGTATCCTTCCGCGAGGGATTAGATTTGGCCTTGATCTCAATTGGATAAAAAACAGCATCTCTTTCAAGAATCAAATCCACCTCTCCACCACCATGAGAACGCCAATGGTACAGATTGGGTTTAGGTGATAAAATTGAAATTTGTTTTCTTATTTCGCCGACGACAGCAGTCTCAAATAATGCGCCCAGGTTTGGATGTGAGCTGATAGCTGATGGCGTTGATATTGCCTGAGACGTGCAGGCTAAGCCAGTGTCTGCGATATATCCCTTTGGTTTGCCGCTAATTCTTTTGACTGTGTTGCCGGAGTATGGAAAGATTTCAAACCATTGAAATGTAGCAGTGAGTATTTGAAGCCATTGGCTGGTAGTTTTGGGTGACAGCCCTAATTCCCTGCCTAATTGACTATGATTAATCTCCTGTGCAGAGAGAGCCGCCATCAAACGTAAAAATCTTCCAAAAAGCTGAAAGTCCGATATGTTAGCAAGGAGCCGCACATCTCTTTCTATATAGGTTCTGATATAAGCGTTATAATAATCAGGGATCAGTTGCAGGTCAAGAAATCGGGTTTCCGGCATTGCACCTCTCCACAATAGTTCATAAAGATTTGAATTAACAGGCAGGCGGTCAGGGGCGACCGTCAAAAAAACAGTTGGAGAATCCAGCCACGCAGGAATAAATGTTTTAACATCCTGTTTCCCGGAAATCTCGGAAAGTGACAAAGATTCAAGATCAAGGAAAACTGCCCTTCCAGCTAAACTTTCGGATATGGATTTTAGTACCCCCCATTGTTGAGAACCAGTTATTATATATTGCCCGGGAGACCGATCCTTATCAATGCGTCTTTTTATTACTGAAATAAGTTCAGGTGCATATTGTATTTCATCCAGAATAATTGGCGTACGATGATTATTTAAAAAAAGTTCAGGATCTTGTCTTGCATTTTCAATGTCAATAACAGGGTCAAAAACAACAATATCTGCTTTTTCTATAAAAAGGTGTTCTACAAGTGTACTTTTTCCAACTTGCCTGGCGCCGGAAATAACAACTGCCGGAAATGTGTTGGCCAGCCTTAACAATTTGTTGCTTGCTATTCTATTAATATACATACATGAAATATAGTTTTTTTAATTCGAAATATCAAGTTTTTTTCACTAAATTTCTTGAAATTTAGTAATATTGATTCTAATTTTCAAGTATTTTACAAGTCTGCTTTCTTATTTCCAAAGTTTTTCTATCCTGCTGTTTCAGTATTAATATTTCCCTTTTTCTATCAACCGGACACCAGTACAACATGTTGTACTGGTGTCCGGTTGGGGCCATATTTCAGGCTTTTAATACTATTTCATACTTTTCTTGACAAAAAGCGTCTTCCTATCCTACCTATGCATTGCGGCATAACCGTCACGCTCAGAGCCTGAGACTGGAGCAGGAACGTATCTCTTATTCCCGGGTCCGGCAGGCCATTGACCATATTCGAAGATTAATCCGAACAAAAATTGGAGGATGACATGGAAAAAGAATGGAGCTCAGCTTTTGGGCAAATGACCTATGGCATTTATGTGTTAACCTGTCGCCTGGATGATGAGATCAACGGGATGATTGCCTCCTGGGTCACCCAGGTGTCCTACGACCCGCCCCTGATCATGGTGGCGATCCATCCCAATCGGTACTCCCACTCCCTGATCGACACGGGCCGGGTATTTGGCCTCCACGCCATCCACCAGTCCCAGAAAGATCTGCTCAAACGGTTCAAGGGACCGGACCCGGTGAAAAAATTTTCCCAGATTGCCTGGGAAGCCGGTAAAACAGGGGTTCCCATCCTCAGGGACTGCGCAGCCTGGTTTGAACTGGAGGTAAAAGAGCGCCATGACCCGGGAAACCATACGCTTTTTATCGGCCAGGTTGTATCCTGCGGGGCCCCCTCTCCGGGCACCCCCCTTTCCACCCTTGATTACGAGGGTATGTATACGGGGAAAGATTAAATTTTTTTCCATGGTCCCTGGTTTATGCTTTTGGCTTTGAATTAAATATTGTATTATTCTCAAATTTTTAGACAGGACAAGACAGGAGTTGATGAAATGAGTAAAAAACCCGTTCGAATTAATCGATTGGAACTGCCGGGAAGAGTTCCCGGAACCAGTGCCCGCCAGGCAGATCTTGACCTGATCTCCCAGGCACCGGACACGTTTCTGGATACCACACACTTTGATACGGTCCGGTTTCCGCCGCCGCCCTGGGCTGCGGCTCAATTTGAGCGGGCCGCAAACGACGGTGCCCTGGCCTATACCCCCTACCGGGGAAACAAAGGGGTTCTGGACACCCTGGGCGCCTCTTTGAGTCAATTTCTGGGAATCGTGGTTGACCCGGCCCAGAATATCCTGCTCACCCCGGGGACCCAGGCCGGGCTGTTTGTGACCCTGGCCTCCCTGGTGGGGGATGGAGACCGGGTGGCCCTGGCTGATCCGGATTACCTGTTCAACGCCCGGATCCTGGAGTTTTTAAATGCAGATATCGGGTATGTGCCCCTGCATCACAGCAGCACAGCACCGGCCATGGATCTTGATGTATTGGAAACTGAGTTTTCACAGAAAAACGCCCGGGTCCTGATTTTTTCAAATCCCAACAACCCTACCGGCTATCTGTATCCAGCGCCGGTCCTGGAAGAGATCGCCCGGCTGGTTCAAAAATATGACGTTACCGTGGTGGTGGATTCACTGTATTCCCGGCTGATTCATGATTCCCACACCTACACCCATCTCTCATCACTGCCCGGGATGCAGGACCGGGTGGTCACCCTGCTGGGACCCAGCAAGACCGAATCGCTCAGCGGCTATCGCCTGGGCGTGGTTGTGGGCCCGGCCCAGGTCATGCCCCGGCTTGAAAATGTCCTCTCGATTACCTCCCTGAGAGCCCCGGCCTATGCCCAGCATCTGCTCGTCAACTGGCTCCGGGATGACCACGACTGGCTCCGGGAGCGACTGCAGGACTTTGCCTCCCTGCGAACCATGACCATTGACAGCCTCAGGCGACTGCCCTGGCTGAAACTTGAACCCCAGGCCGGTACCGCCTATGTGTGGCCAGATGTCTCTGCCCTGAACGTTGGCGATTATGAAGTTGCCCAGGCCCTGCTGACCAAAGCCGGGGTCCTGGTCAGTCCGGGATACCAGTTCGGAATCCAGGGGGACGGCCATTTCAGGCTCTGCTATGCCCGGGATGAACAAGAGTGGGCCGCTGCCATGGACCGAATGGTCAAGGTGTTAAAAGACCTGGCAGATAAACACGGACTGAAACCGGGGAAATAATATGAAACGAATCGGACTGGCCGGCTTCGGCCTCATCGGCCGCCATCTCTTTGACCGGTTTGCAGCCCAGGAAGGCATTGAGGTGGCTGCTGTCTGGGATGCAGACCCCAAAAAGACCGCAGACCTTGCACCGGATCTGGTGTGTCCGGGGCCCGAAGACCTGGGCTCCCGATCCAACCTGGACCTGATCGTTGAGGCGGCACACCCGGATGCGGTGAAGCGTCTCTGGCCCTGCATCGTGTCCAGGGCGGATTTAATGGTGGCCTCCATGACCAGCATGGCTGATCCAAAATTCCGGACCCAGGTTCAAAAGGCGGCAAATGCATCCGGCCGGAGGGTGTTTTTACCCCATGGCGCGGTCTTGGGACTGGACGGGTTGCGTGATGGCCGCAAACTGCTGACCTCGGTCTCCATCACCACCACCAAGCATCCCCGGAACCTGGGCATGGACCCGGCTGGGATACTTGAGCCAAAGACTCTGTTTGACGGCTCCACCCGGGAGGCGTGCAGGGTTTTTCCCCGTAATGTCAATGTCCATGCCGCAGTTGCCCTGGCCGGGATGGGGTTTGAGGCCACCCGGTCCGTGATTGTGGCTGATCCCCATACCACCCACATGCGCCATAGAATCGAAGTCCGGGGGCAGGGGCTGAAATGGAACCTGGAAATTGAAAGCCAGTCCACGGGACAAGTCACGGGCAGTTATACCCCTGAATCTCTCCATAGCAGCATCCTTGGGGTTCTACTGGAGCAAAAGGGACTGTGCATGGTATAGGTGACCCAAAGGTCATGGGCGGGAAGAGAAGTAGTCCAGGCGATTGATCCGGTATTTTTTCAGTTTGTAGTTCAACAACTGGGGAGAGATGCCGAGGATTCCGGCGGCTGCGGAAGGTCGGCCGGAAGCCTTTGCCAGAGCCTTTTGGATCAGGCCCAGTTCATTGTCCCGGTTTGTCTGGGCCAGGGACGGCTCGTGGTAACCCCCTTCGGGCCGGGTGTGAACGGCCGATGTCGGGGTAAAGTCTGGATTGGAATCACGGGGGATGGAATCCTGGAGGCCGGCGTTTCCGGGAGCGTGCGTGGTCAAAAAACCAGGGGCATCATTTTTTGAACGGTCTTTAAAGAACAGGGCCAGATGGGAGGGAAGGTGGCGGATCATGATGGTATCACTCCGGCCCACAAGGTTCATACCGCCTTCAATACTGTGCTCCAGTTCCCTGACATTGCCGGGCCAGGCATATTCCTCAAACAGGGCCATGACATCATGGGACACGGCCCTGACGTTTTTGCCCAGCATGGCCCCGGTTTTTTTCAAAAAATGCGGGATCAAAAGGGACAGGTCTTCCATGCGTTCCCGAAGCGGCGGGATCAGGATAAACACCACGGCCAGCCGGTAAAACAGGTCGGACCGAAGACTGCCTTCGGCAATGGAGGTGTGGGGATTCTGGTTCACCGAGCTGATGATCTTCAGATCAATGTCGATCTCAGCCAAAGACCCCACCCGCCTCACCTTACGCTCCTGGAGAAACCGGAGCAATTTGGCCTGGAGTCCCACACTCATGGAGTTAATTTCATCCAGGAACAGGGTGCCGCCGTGGGCCCGCTCAAACAGCCCCTGTTTGTCCACGGCCCCGGTAAAGGCGCCCCGGGCGGTCCCGAACAGGATGCCTTCCAGGAGATTCTCAGGAATGGCGGCGCAGTTGATGGCCACATAGGGGT
Organism: uncultured Desulfobacula sp.; assembly: GCA_963674905.2. Classification (GTDB taxonomy): domain Bacteria; phylum Desulfobacterota; class Desulfobacteria; order Desulfobacterales; family Desulfobacteraceae; genus Desulfobacula. The sequence goes on from CAXXXR010000002.1 coordinate 1,555,276, forward strand.
GAGCGCTTCTGGCACTGTTGTTGTGGATGGACTGGGCAATGAGCTCCTTGCCTGTACCGGTTTCACCGGATAGCATCACGGGAGACACGGAAAGGGCTGCCATTTTTGCCGCATCAATGCAGTCAAGAAACTGGCGGGATTTCCCGATGATATCCGTAAACCTGAACCGGGTCCCGTTGGCCAGGTGTTTATCTTTTTTATCTTCGACCGCCGGCCCCTGGTTCACGGCATCAAACCGCTGTTCAATGATGGAAAAATCCTGGATAAAACAGATGGTCCCAACGAGACGTCTGCCTTCAAACAGGGGAAAAATATTGTGAATGGAGTTGACGATTTTCCCGGTGCAGGTCCGGTAATAACAGGCAAGCCCTTTGATGGACCTGCCTGTTTTAATACATTGCATATTGGGGCTGTCCCCCTCATCCACCTGGTAGATATCGGTCACCCGTCTGCCCAGGAGTTCTTCTGCCGGCATGTCGTCAATCCGTGCCTGTTCATGGTTGACGAACAGCACCCGGCCATGGGCATCCGTGACAAGGATGCCTTCAAAAAAATCCTCCAAAAGGGGCAGAAATGAGAATTGATTCAAATCCAGGTTGGGAAACAGTCCTGAGATATCATTTTTAATCCGTCCCATGGGGACTCTGATCCCTAAACATGACCATAATAATCCCGGTGCACCACCACTGAATAGGCATAGTCCAGAATGGTGCCCCAGGAGAAGACCGGAAGATCAAGCCGCTGCTGGATGGCCCGGGCAAAGGGCTGCATTCCCGTACACTCGAGCATGACGGCGCCGATACTGGGATTTTTCCGGCAAAATTTTTCACAGGTGCTCACCATCTGTTCCTCCTGCACGGAATAATCAGCCTCGGGAACCTCGGGCCGGACTTCCCAGTTCCAGAGTTTGTCCAGTTCCGTGCACCCGTATTCATCTCCGGCCCCGGCGATCTTGTAATTGCTGTCCGGCCTGATCCCGACCTTTTCAAGGTGGGTGGGGGTTAAGAACTGTTGCTGGTAACAGACAATGCCCACATCCTTTTTCGGGCCGATGGTCTGCTGGATAAAGGGCACCTGGAGCAGGCTGGACATGAAAACGGGAATATCCACGGCAGCGGCCACTTCCGGCTGGAAAAAGGCAAAATAGCCGCACTCGGCGGCAATAGCCCGGCACCCCATGCTTTCCAGTTTTCGGGCAGCCTTTAGAATAGGCTCCAGGCAGGGGGACTTGTCCTCGCCCCAGACCAGCTTTCTGATATCAATGCCCTCAACGATCTCATACTGGATGGGATAGGGAAAGGCCGAGGCATTTCTCACATCCCCGGGAAATCCCGGGTACACATCATCCAGGATCATGATGCCGATTCCCATGCCGTAGCAGGCATGGTTCTTCCGGGCCCTCATCCGTCCGATTCCCTGGTCGCGATTTTGATAGTTCATAATCTCCTCCTTATTTCCATGCGGCCTGCATCCGGTCCAGTTCTGCAACAACCTCGGGTGACAGGGGGGCGGGCCGATGTTCCATTTTTTCAAGGGTTAATTTCTGAAGCCGCTGTTCCAGGGTCCGGGACCCGGCGTTTTCCCAGTTGGCATAGACCTGGCGTTCAAACAGGTCGGAATACTTGATTTTCCTGAAATGATCCATGGTATGCTGTTCCTGGAGATAGTGGCCGCCGGGGCCGACCTTGTCAATGATATCCAGGGCCAGGGTCTCCCGGTTCACGGGGATGCCGTCCATGAAGTGCTTCACCGATGTCACGATGTCGTTGACCAATACCATGAACTCCGGGGAAACCAGGTTGCCGTGATCCATCCAGGAACTGCAGTCATGGACCAGACCGGACCCCACGGCAGCGGAACTCAGACACTGGAACGCGGCCTCGGCACCGGCCTGGGCATCGCAGAACTTGGCATCTGTGGCACCGGCCGTGCCGAAAAAGGGCAGTTCGTAGTGCTGGGCCATCTGGGCCAGGGCCCCGGTCATGAGGCTCATTTCATTGGCACCATAGGAAAAAATAGAGGTGCGCATGTCCATGATGGTGGTAAAGGCGCCGTAAATAAACGGAGCGCCGGGATTGGCCAACTGGTGTATGACAAGACCGCTCAGGGATTCAGCCCCGGCCTGGACAATGGTGCCGGCAAAGGTGGCCGGTGAAGACCCGCAGGCCTGGGGTGCGGGAAAATTGATCAGGGGAATATTATTTTTGGCACAGAACAAAACCTTGTCCACGGCAGGATCATAGTAGACCAGGGGGGAAATGGGCTCTGAATAATGAACAATGGTGGGCGCATTGTCAAACTTCTCCCTGCCACCGGCCAGGAGGAGGGCCATCTCATAGATGTCCCTGACGCTGTTGGTGTCCTTGCAGCAGAACACCAGGGGTTTTTCACAGAACTGCATGGTCTTCCTGGCCACGATCCGGTCTGCCGTGTCAGGAGGCACATCCCCTGCCATTCCAATGGTCATGCACCAGTCAAACCCTGGCAGGGCATCACACAGGGCTGCTGTGGTTTCCACGTGGCAGCTCTCAAACCGGCACCGCTTGTGGGTGGCCGGGTCCATGTAGTCAATGCAGTCCAGGCTGGGGCCGAAATAGGACTTGTCCCGTTCAAGGGTCAGGCTTCTTTCCCCTTTCCGGTTGCCCAGGGCAATCCGTTTGGGAGCCTTTCGTATGGCATCCTCCACCATCCATGAGGGAATCCTTACCCGGTCTCCTTCTACCCTGGCACCGGCATCCGACAAAAGTTCCCGGGCTTGGGGATGGGTCAGCTTGATCCCGGTTCTTTCCAGGACCTCCAGCGTGGCCATGTGGATCTGCTGAATCTGGGGAGTGTTGATCACCTGAAGCCGGGGTTTAAAATTGAGTTCGTCCGTGTACATACCCATGTGTTCTTCTCCTTGTCCTATGATTAAAGCGGCAGCCAGGTGCCGATGTTTTTTTCTTTGGCCAGAGTGTAAATCAGGGGGGCCACGGCCATGTCTTCCATGGCCAGCCCCAGATTGGCGGCAAAGGTTCTTTCCTCCTGACTTTGCCTGCCTTTTTTCTTACCGGTCACCAGTTCTCCCAGTTCTGCATAGACATTGGGGCACTCCTTGAAAAACCCGACATTGTCCTTGTAATGGGTATACTGGGCCAGGTTGTCTGTTGTCCACTTGTCTGCCTGGTTTAGGGCGTTGCGGGAAAAGAAAGAGTCAAAATCCACACAGGATACAAAGGCCCCCGCATCCACCCAGCCCGACCGGATGGTTTCATGGGGTTTTTTCAGGATCGGCCCTGAGGTGACCACAATATCACAGCCGGTAACAGCTTTTCGGGGGTCATCCACGATTTCCACGGAAAGTCCCAGGGTGTTCCCGGCATAGTCTGCAAACGCCCCGGCCTGGGACGGGACCGGATCAAATGCAAATACTTTTTTTAGGGGAAACAAAACATTCATGGCTTCCAGGTTGGTGCGGCCCTGGACACCACAGGCCAGAATACCGATGGTCGAAGATTCCTGCCGGGCAAGGTATTTTGCAGACACGGCAGAGGCTGCAGCCGTTCTCATGGCCGTAATCCATGCACAGTCCATCACGGCCAGGGGCAGACCGGTGGCGGGATCATTGTAGATCAAAAGCCCGTTGATATACGGCAGCCCTTTCTCCGGGTTTCCCGGATACCCGCTCACCCATTTGACCCCCACGGAATTCATGGCAGGAATATAGGCCGGCATGGCGTGAATGAAATTATCGTTGTCTCCGGGATGAACCCCGGGTTTGGGGGGCATTTCAACCCGGCCGTTTCCCATCTCCTCAAACCCCTTTTCAACGGCGTCAATGATCTGGGACATGGAAAGACCTGTGGAAGCAACATTTTCCTGGCTCAGGTAAAGCAATTCTTGTGTCATAAACCCATCCTCCTCTTGTCTTTAAGCTGGTGTTGTGCTGACTATTTTATTTTATCCTCAATTGGTAACACTTTCTTAAGGCAACCTCTCTTCAGGATTTAGCAACATTCATGCCATTTTTACGGCCAACACAATTTGCGAGTTAACTAATTAAAATTTAAGCGTATTCCGCCCTGGGGAATGGGGTGTAAAATTATGGATGCAAACAAAAATTTAAAAATATTTTTATGCCTTTAAAATATTTTTTAAAGATTCTGTTAAAATGTGGAAATTGTTTTACAGACGCTTGACAACAGCAATGATCCCGTAATAATGCAACAGACACGACAAACCTGGGACCGCAGACGGGATCGGCTGTTTTGTTGAGGCCATAAAATCTGCGGTCCTTTATATTAAAAGGAGCAACCATGCGTCTGGGAATGCATACCTACAGCCTTTACCACCACGGAGTTGCCGAAGACTGGGCAGGGTTCAAGCTGCCGTGGGCAAGACAGATCAGCCTGTTTGAAATGATGGACTATATCAAGGAGCTGGGGCTTGAGGGCCTGCACCTGGATGCCAAAGCCTTTGACCAGATGGATGAATCCTATTTTGAACGGGTCAAACAGGCGGCCCGGGACCGGGACCTCTACCTTGAATATAATTTTGCAATGGAAAGCCGGGCCTATGATTCCAGTGTCCAGCACAGGGTGGAACAGGGGATTGCCATTGCCCACAGTATCGGGGCGGATATCACCAAGATCGGGTTAAACCTGGTGCGTCCCCGGCCCGTGGCAGCAGGCAAATTTCATCCCCAGATCATGGAACAGCTTGAGGCCGTGGTCACAAAAGTCACACAGGCCCTCCCCCTTGTGGAAAAAACAGGAGTCAGACTTGCCCTGGAAAACCATACGGATGCGTTTTCCGAAGAAATCATCTGGGTCCTGGACCAAATTTCCCACCCCCTGGTGGGGGCCTGTATTGACACGGTAAACGGCATCCATGTCACGGAAAATCCCATCACTGCCGTTGAAAACCTTGCCCCCCGGGCATTTACCAACCACTTCAGGGACAATAAAATCGTGCTCGCGCCCTGGGGCCTGAAATTCACCGGGGCCGCCCTGGGGGAAGGGGATCTGGACATGAAGCGGTCCTATGAACTGATCCGGCAAAACCCGGATGTTCAGCGAATCAATATTGAGCTGGACCTGGACTGCCCCGTGGACAATATGGAAGAGACACTGGAAATTGAACGGGCCGCATTGATCAGAAGCATTGACTATTGCCGGAATGTGCTGAAAATATAACCGGCCGTGAGGTTCAACCCTGAAAACCCCAAAGGATACACTCTATCATGAATTCAGATGATGCATGGCCCGACGACACCTCCCTTGATGGCACGCCGCCCAACACCACACCCCCGGATGATGCTTCCCCCAATAAAATACCCTTTGTGCGGAAGGACAGTCAGATGCTACTGGGACTTCACACTTACAGCCTGTATCTTCACGGCATCGGCCAGGCCTGGGCTGGATTTCAACTTCCCTGGGAACGGCAGTTGACGACCTTTGCCCTGTTTGACCTGGGTGTTGAACTGGGGCTGGACGGATTCCACCTGGACGACGGGGTCCTGGAAAGCCTGGACCCCTCTTTTCTCCGGGAGGTGGGGGCTGCGGCAAAGGAAAAAAATCTCTATCTGGAGTACAATATGTCCATGGACCTTGGGCATTTCGGCATCGGAATCCAGCATGATCTGGAAGAGGGCCTGAAAACCGCCGATGCCCTGGGAGCCGACATCGTAAAGGCGGGCATGGAAATCCCCCGGCCCAGACCCCGGGCCGGGAGCCGGTTTCATCCGGATGTCATGCCGTATCTGAAAGAAACCGTCAAGCAGCTCAAACAGGCAGGACCCATGGCAGCCTCTCTGGGGATCTGCCTGGCCCTTGAAAATCATTGCGACAGTTTTTCACAAGAGATTCTCTGGGTGCTGGAAGAGGTGAATCACCCGTTCGTCAAAGCCTGCATTGATACCATGAATGCCTGGCACATTGCCGAAGATCCCATGCAGGCCATTGAGAATCTGGCACCGGTTGCCGTGACCAACCATTTCCGGGACGACCGGGTTGAATTCTGCCGGGACGGGTTCCGGGTCCGGGGGACGGCCGTGGGTGACGGAGACATTGATATGAAAAAAGCCTATGACCTCATTAAAACCCTGTCCCCGGGCAACCGGATCAATATCGAGACCGAGATGGGCATCAGCCTTGAGAACAGGGATGAGGCCCTGCGCCTGGAGATTGAAACCGTAAAAAAAAGCATCCACTATTGCCGGAACGTTCTGAATATCGGCCGGCTCGGATCTGAAAAAACATAGAAAAAAGAGGTTGACAATCCTCTTTATTTAAGTATTATTTAATTTTAATTAATTATACTTAAACTTTTAGAGATAAATCGGGTGGGTCCATGAAAACAAAACTGGGGGCGCTACTCAGAGCCATCAGGAGTTCACGGCATCTGACCATCAAAGAGGTGGCGGCAAAGGCCGGTGTCAGTTCCAGCCTCCTGTCCCAGATCGAAAGAAACAGGATCTCCCCTTCCCTGGATACCCTGCTCCAGGTGCTGGAGGTCTACGGGGTGCCGCCCAATAAATTTTTCAAGGATTATGAAACCAGTTCCGTGGTTGAAATCATCAGAAAAGATGACCGGAAGATCTACCAGCGCAAGGGGTTTAAATATGAAAAACTCTGCGGCGACAGCCAGGTCAAGGGCAAACACTCGTTTAACGCTTTTTTTCTGGAACTGGCCCCGGGACAGGAAAGAGGAGATCAGGAAGACGGACATCTGGGGCGGGAACTGGGCATTGTCGTCCAGGGGTCGGCACAGCTCGTGTACGGAGAAGAAACCTATGAAATTCACACGGGCGACACCATCTCCTTTTTTTCGGAAATCCCCCACATTATCAAGAATTCATATGACCGGACATTCCAGGCCTATTGGGTGGTGACCCCGGCAGACGGAGAAGACTATTTTGGCGATAAAACATCATAAAATCCGGAGAAAATAATGGAAAAAACCATTGCACAAAAAATTTTTCAGGCCCACCTGGTGGATGAACCCTTTGGTGATGTCGGCGTGTTGAGGCTGGACCGGGTGTTCTGCCATGAAATTACCACGCCCACGGCGATCCAGGATCTCGTGGCCCGGGGAAAGGACCGGGTGTTTGACCCGGACAAGATCAAGGCCGTGATCGACCACGTCACCCCTGCCAAGGACTCCAAAACTGCGCTCCAGGGGAAAATCCTCCGGGACTGGGCCAGACGGCACAAAATCAAAGATTTTTTCGACATCGGCCGCAACGGGGTGTGCCACGCCATTTTCCCGGAAAAAGGATTTGTCCGTCCCGGGTTCACCATTATCATGGGAGATTCCCATACCTGTACCCACGGGGCTTTCGGGGCCTTTGCCGCCGGTGTGGGGACCACGGACCTGGAGGTGGGCATTTTAAAGGGGGTGTGCACCTTTAAAACTCCCAAAACCTTTAAGGTGGAGATCAAGGGCACCCTGCCCCGGGGCGTGTATGCCAAGGATATCATTCTAAAGGTCATTCAGGAGATAGGGGTCAACGGGGCCACCAACAGGGTCATTGAATTCCGGGGCAATATCGTGGATGAAATGACTATGGACCAGCGCATGACCCTGTCCAACATGGCGGTTGAAGCCGGGGCCACCAGCGGGATCTGCCTGCCGGACATGACCACCGTGGACTATCTCTGGGAATTTATCAAAACCGATTTCTCCAGCCGGCAGGAGGCCCTGGAGGTTTTTTCCAAATTCAGGTCGGATGATGATGCCGAATATGCATCAGAAAAAACCATTGACGTGAGCAATCTGTCGCCTTTGACCACCTTTGGGTATAAACCCGACAACGTCAAACCCGTGTCTGAGATGAAGGGAACAAAAATTGATCAGGTGTATATCGGTTCCTGCACCAACGGCCGGTTTGAAGATCTCCAGATTGCCGCCCAGGTGCTCAAAGGCCATACCATTCACGAACGGGTCCGGGCAATTGTTTCCCCTGCCACACCCAGAATATTTTCCCAGGCCCTGGACGCCGGGCTGATTCAGATTTTCATGGACGCAGGCTTCTGCGTGACCAACCCCACCTGCGGGGCCTGTCTGGGCATGAGCAACGGGGTCCTGGCAGACGGAGAAACAGCAGCAGCCACCACCAATCGAAATTTTAACGGCCGCATGGGCAAGGGGGGCATGGTTCATCTGATGAGCCCGGCCACCGCCGCTGCCAGTGCCCTTAAGGGCGAAATCTCAAACTCCGCCCTTTTTTGTGGATAAAAAAATACACTCATTAAGGCAAGGCTATAAAAGGAAAGACCAGAATGAAAGACTTTAAGGGAAATGTGCTGTTTCTTGACCGTTCAGACATCAATACCGATGAAATCATCCCGGCCAAATACCTCACCGAAATTGAAAAACGAGCCATGCAGCCCCATCTGCTTGAAGATTTAAAGCTCAATGGGTTTCACCCGAAAACCGATATTGCGGGAAAGGCCGTGATCGTGACCCGGGAAAATTTCGGGTGCGGGTCTTCACGGGAACACGCACCCTGGGCCCTGGAGGAAAACAATATCAATGTGGTGATTGCCGAAAGCTTTGCCAGGATATTCAGGCAGAACATGTTTAACTGCGGCATGCTGGCCGTTGAACTGACAACGGATGAGATCGACACCCTGTTTAAGGAATTTTCATCAGAGGATACCCAAATTTCAGCGGATATTGAGGCATCGGAAATCACCATTCAATCCAACGACCGGACAAAAAAGATCAAATTTCATATTTCAGAATTTGACAAAGCCCTGATTCAAACCGGGGGGTGGGTGGAATACGCAGATGCCCATTATTAAAAAGCTGAGCCGGGCCCGGGTCCTATACTTGTTAGAGGCTTGTCGTACTGAACTTGCCATGAGCCTGTTCCGGCCTTGGGTGGGGAAGGAATCTCAGCTCCGGCCGCCGCTCCACTTTAGGCGGGTTTTCAGCACTTTAAAATAAGAATGATCCTCGAAGGATATCATTTTGATATCGTTCCGGCTTTTCTTGATAAAAATCTTATCCCCGGGGTCCATTTCAAACCCCTCCTGCCCGTCAAGGGTGAGAATCATATCCTCGGGACTGCCCTCCAACCGGATCTCTATTCGTGTGGAATCCTGTATGATCAGGGGCCTGTTGGTCAGGGTGAACGGACAGATGGGTGTCAGGATAATCGAGGGCACGGCAGGATGTACCACAGGCCCTCCGGCTGCCAGAGAATAGGCCGTTGATCCGGTGGGGGTTGCGACAATCAGGCCATCGGCCCTGTAGGTGGTCAGATAGGTGGAGTCAAGGTATACGGCGCAGGAGGCCAGCCGGGACAGGGCGGATTTATTGATCACGGCATCGTTGAGAACATCCACGTCAATGATCTGCTCATCGCCCCGGATCACCTTGATATCCAGCCGGCTTCTTTTCCGGACCAGATATTTCCCCTCAAGGATGGATGTCACGGCATGGTGAAGGCTGTCTTCGGTTGTTTCCGCCAGAAATCCCACCTCACCGAATTTCACTCCCATGAGGGGGATGTCCCTATCCTCTATGAACCGGGCCGCACTTAAAAACGTGCCGTCCCCGCCCAGGACAATGATGCACAGGAGGTCATCGGGGATATCGTGGCTTGCGGACTGCTGTACATCCACTACCACACATTGGTCACCCAGCCTTTTTTCAAGCGCTACACCGTTTTTTTCGGCTGTGGCGTCGTTTTTAATCACCAGCCCGATCCGTTTCCTGTTCATCATGCTTCAGCCGCCTTTTTCATTCAAAATTCAGACAAAAATATCAGACAGGTGGTGACAAAGCAATTAAAATCTGGCCCAAGAAGTTTTGACCCTCCTCCAGAAGCAGGATATGGACAACAGGATCAGTGACATCAAATCATTGCATCCCGAATCCTTCTTCAAATTATTTCAGAACCATATGATTCCTTGACAAATTTCCTTAAATCACAATACATTCCATAAAAAATTACTGATGCTCAAAGCGATTTTGACTGGAATGCCCGGACGAAAGGAATGGTTTTATGAAAAAAGTTATTGGCGGCTCCCTGGCAATTGTCATTGGATTACCCTGTTTTTCAATATTCTTCACCTCTTTTTTAAGTTTTCTGGCCGGGATCATACCGCTGATACTGATCGTTGCCGGGGGCCTGACCCTTTATCTCAAGCGCGACGATATACCGCCAAAAGGAAAATCTGCGGGAAATGGTGAAAAACCCTCCACTATTGAGAACACGCCCGCCGGGCCGGTCAACCCTGAGCTGCCCGATGACGGCAGCCGAAAAACAGGATCAATTGAGCCTGAAAAGATTGAACCCGCAGCCATTCAACCACTTGAGCCCAAAATATCAGAGAACAAACCGGCAGAACCGGCCCCGGTAAAAATTGAGAATAAAACTGAGACCCCTGTCGAAACCGGCGATGACCGTTCCCGGCTGATGGGCAATACCGGGTCCCTAGTTTTTCATAGATTTGATTGCAAGTTTTCAAAGAGTCAAAACTGCACTGCCGTGTTCTTTGCCAGGGAAGAGGCGATTCAGCAAGGATATAAGCCTTGCGGCATCTGCAAACCATGACCACTTTAAAAACACCTGTTGATTTTTTAATTTGCCGGATCAGCACCTGCCCCAAAGGAGCCGTCAAGCACAAACTTTAGATATTTTCTTTGTGCCTGTATGAAGTCTTTGTAGGCATAGTAGTTGAGATTTTCTTCGGTCTCGAATTTTTTCTTGTACTGGCGTATCAGCCGTTCCATCCCGACATTTTTACTGGTATTGATTTTCATACCCGGCCGCCTTTTTGGTTTTGGATTAACACGACACAATCCCAAGAAAAAGCAAAATGCATGCCCGGAGAATCAATAGAGATAGAGAGCCCCTGTTATCAATGGATTTTGAAAGATTCAGGAAATCATCCGGTTGGGGGAAGACTATTTTTTATCCATAAAATATTACATATTTTACATAAATTTATGTATTTTACTGCTCGAAAATCCGACGTTTCTATACAACCATTCAGATTCACCCAGGAACAGGGGTTTGTATTTTTCCCCGGGGCCTGTCATGAAATTTTACGTATAGACAGGCTGTCAGACCCTTAATGGGCCTGGGCCCAGTTTTCGCCACTGCCGAAATTGACCTTGAGCGGAACCTTGAGGGGATGGACATTTTCCATCACATCCGTGGCAAGCTCGATGAGCCGGTCTTTTTCTTCAACCGGGCATTCAAAAATAATCTCATCGTGGACAGACAGGAGCATTTTTGAAGCCAGACCGTTCTCTTTCAGGGCGGCATCCATTTTTATCATGGCCAGCTTGATCAGGTCGGCGGCACTTCCCTGGATCGGGGTGTTCACGGCCGCCCTCCGGGCAAAATTCCGAAGATTGACATTGGAGGAGTTGATATCGTCCAGGCGCCGTTTCCGCCCGAAAATCGTCTGAACCTGGCCGGTCTTTTCCGTTTCCTCTACTGTGGCATCAATGAATCGTTTCACACCGCTGTACCGCTTGAAATAATTGTCGATGTAGGTGGTGGCCATTTTCCGGCTGATGCCCAGATCATTGGCCAGCCTGAACCCGCTCATTCCGTATACAATGCCGAAGTTAACGGCCTTGGCCTGGCTCCGCAGATCGTCGGTGATAAACTCCGGCAGGACCTGGAAGATCTCCTTGGCCGTGCGGGTGTGGATGTCTTCGTCGTTGTTAAAGGCCTCGATGAGGATGGCGTCTTCGGCACAATGGGCCAGAATTCTCAATTCAATCTGGGAATAGTCAGCTGAGATCAGGACATGGCCCGGTTCCGGAATAAAGGCTTCCCGGATCTGTCTGCCCTCTTCCCTGCGGATGGGGATATTCTGGAGATTCGGATTTGAGCTGCTCAACCGGCCCGTTACCGTGATGGTCTGGTTAAAGGAGGTGTGGATTCGTCCGGTCTCCCGGTTGATCTGCGCTTGCAGGGAGTCCACATAGGTTGATTTGAGCTTGCCCAGGGTCCTGTATCTCAGGAGTTTTTCCGGCAGTTCATGGGTTTTGGCCAGGGTGGTCAGGACCTCCACATCGGTGGAGTACCCAGTTTTCTTTTTTGTCTTTTTTCCGGTTTTCAGGTTCAGTTTTTCAAACAGGATGACCCCCAGTTGCTGGGAAGAGTTGATATTAAATTCTTCCCCGGCAAGGGCATAGATCTCTCGTTCAAGATTTTTTAATTCCAGTTCAAAGATGTTGGACAGGTGTTTCAAGGTGTTCCGGTCCACCTTTATCCCACAGATTTCCATATCCCCCAGGACCGGAATCAAAGGGGTCTCAATGGTCTCCATTAAATCAAAAAGGCCCTGGTCCCGTAGTTGTCGTTCAAAATGCTGATAAGCCATAAAGGTGATGTCCGCATCTTCTGCCGCGTAGGCGACCGCCTCAGACACCGGCACCTCCTGGAATCCAATCTGGTTTTTGCCCTTGCCGGCCACCTCTTCGTAGGAAATAGTTTTGTAGCCGAACAGATTCATGGCGATCCGGTCCAGGCTGTGCCCCCGGATGGACGGGTTCAACAGATAAGAGGCAATCATGGTATCAAAGCTGATCCCCCTGAGGGTGATGCCGAACCGCGCCAGGACAATATAGTCATACTTGATGTTCTGCCCGACTTTCTTGATCTCCGGGTTTTCAAGCACGGGCGCGAAAATTCTCAGGATCTCGTCCTTGTCCGGCTGTTCCACACCGTCGGGAAAGGTGTGATTGACGGGGATGTAAAACCCCTGATTTTCCCTGAAAGAAAAGGACATCCCCACAAGATCAGCTTCAACCGGGTTTTTGGAAGTGGTTTCCGTATCAATGGCAAACACACCCTTGTTTTCAAGAACATGGGCCAGTTTTTCAAGTTCTTTGGTGGTGGACACCAGTTGATATATTTTTTCGGATTTGTCTGCTTTCCCGGCAAATTCCATGGCAAGGGTTTTAAATTCAAGTTCCTGGAACAGGTCAAAGGCCTTTTTCGTATCCATGTCTCCCAGTTTAAAGTCTTCAACATCCTGTTGAACCGACACACCCGTATCAATGGCGGCCAGTTTCCGGCTGAGTTGAACAATCTCTTTACTGGTTGACAGGTTTTCATACAATTTTTTCTTGGATTTAAGGGTCTCAAGGTTTTCATACAGATTTTCAATGGAACCAAACTGGGCGATCAGCTTTATGGCGGTTTTGGGCCCGATACCCCGGACCCCGGGAATATTGTCCGAGGTGTCCCCGGCAAGACCCAGAACATCGATGAATTGTCCGGGGTCGATTCCCATGTCTTTTTTGATGTGGCGAACCTGTTTGACCGTGTCTTTCATGGGGTCCCACAGGCTGCACTGGTCCGTGATCAACTGGATAAAATCCTTGTCACCGGTGACCATGACCACTTCAAACCCTTTTTCCTGTGCCAGCCGTGCATAGGTCCCCACAAGGTCGTCGGCTTCATATCCGGTTTTTTCCACAATGGGAATATTAAAGGCCCGGATCATCCGGTGGATATCCGGGATCTGAGCCGCCAGCTCTTCGGGCATGGGGGGGCGATTGGCTTTGTACTGGTCATAGAGATGGTGCCTGAAGGTCGGGCCTTTGACATCAAACATGATCACGGCATATTCAGGGGAATTGTCTTTTAATAATTTGAGCAGAATCCGTGCAAAACCAAATGTGGCATTGGTGGGATGCCCTGCGGATGTGGAAAGACTTCGAATGGCATGAAATGCCCGGTAAAGGAATGCACTGCCGTCAATGAGGAATATTTTTTTGGAACCTGCCATGTTGCCGCCCTTTTTTGTGAGGTTGAATTTTTGTTCAATTCAGGGCATATATACTATCTTTTCTATCAAAGGAGAAGTATATTTATACCATGAGCCAGAAACCAGACACCAGAAAAGAAAAGCGACGAAAAAAGCAGTCCAAAGTCTGTCACTGCTGCGGACGGACAATGATGTTCTGCTGGAACTGCCGATGCGGATTCTCCATATGCCAGGACTGTATGTATGAAAACCAGTGGGGCATGACCTGCAACGGCATCACCTGGGAATGCCCGGATTGCGGTGGTCAGAACGGATACGGGAACCAGTAGGCTGTTGAATCCGGATTTTCGAAACAAGGCGTTTTAAGGGCTTGCATTCCCAACCCATTTTAAAATACACTCTTTTTTCAACACTTTACCCAGGCAGACAAGAGGAGGAGCGGATGGCAAACAAAATCAATGTCGGAACCCTGATTTCAGGCGGCGGCACAAACCTTCAGGCCATTATCGATGCCTGTCGCAACCAGACCATTGATGCACGGATCATTTTTACCGGGTCCGACACTCCAGGGGTCAAAGGACTCGAACGTGCAGAAAAAGCCGGTATCGACACCTTTGTGGTGGATTATTCAGACATCATCCGCTCGTGCAAAAAGGGGATAGCCCCATCAGATCTTCCACGAGACTTTAACCTGGACGAAATCCGCTCAAAACAGAAATTGCTTGAAACCCGGGCAAGCGAAGAAGAGATCGCCTTTTTTTTAAAAACCCGGGCCATTGCCGAACGAAAACTCCTGGACATCATCCTGGCCTATGACATGGATCTCCTTGTCCTCGCCGGATTCATGCGAGTACTGACCCCCTATTTCATCGACAGGATCAATACCCTGCCGGGCCTGTATCGGATCATGAACATCCATCCCGCGCTTCTGCCCGCATTCCCGGGTACGGACGGGTATGGGGACACCTTTCAATACGGTTGCAAAATCGGGGGGTGTACGGTTCATTTCATTGATTACGGGGAAGATACCGGGCCCATTATCGGTCAAAAGGCCTTTGAAATTAAAGACAAGGATACCCTTGACGATGTCAAAAGAAAAGGGCTTAAAAAAGAGTGGGAACTCTATCCCCGGTGTATCCAGAAATTTGCCGACAGCCTTTAAGGATTTTTATAGCCTGACCGAAACAGCTTGCCTTTTAAGCCATCTACGGCGCTGCACGCAGCCCAAATAGGCCTGGGCCGGATCAGCTTAAAAAGGTATCTGCCATCTGGATGGCGTCCAGATAGAATCCCGGCAGTTTCTTTTCCGTTGAGGTTCCGGACATGACCGCGTAGAAGCTGTTCTGCCAGTCTCCCTGCTCAAAACCGTTCACAATGTTCAAGATCTTTTGAAAATTCCGGTCTTTTTTCATTAAGGCGTTTTTAATTTTTTCCGAAAAAGAGATA
Source organism: uncultured Desulfobacula sp. (assembly GCA_963674905.2). GTDB lineage: Bacteria > Desulfobacterota > Desulfobacteria > Desulfobacterales > Desulfobacteraceae > Desulfobacula. Next base: position 1,570,449 of record CAXXXR010000002.1, read on the forward strand.
TTTTCCAGGATATCTGCCATCCTGCTGTCCAGCATGGCATCCATCAAAGAAAAAAGCCCCAGGGTAAACAGCTCATCCGTCGTAAAATGCGTCTTAATGACGGACCCGCATTGCTCGCACATCCTGGCCCGGATCACGGACAGCCTCACCAGTTCGGTGGGTTTGTTTTCATTCAAACCCGATACGGCCACGATATTGATGAATTTTTTGAGTTCGTCCGTCCCGAGAAAGGTGATGGCCTCTTTGATTGTGTGAATGGGTGTGGGCCGCCGAAAATAGGCGGAATTAATGAATTTTAACAGCTTAAAGGACACGGACACATCCTGTCTGATCAAACCGGCCACTTTTTTCAGGTCAAGATTTTTTTGCCCCACTGCATTGATGAGCTTTAATTTGGAAATCGAGCTGGGGGAGATCTCTTTTTTCGACAATATTTCAGGCCTGGAGAAAAAATACCCCTGGAAAAGCTTAAACCCCATCTTCTTTGCCAATTCAAATTCTTCATAGGTTTCAACTTTTTCAGCCAGAAGGGTGATATCCCATTTGGATTGAATATTTTTGATAATCTCGGGAAGGGTTTCCAGGGGGGTGGCGATGAGGTCAAACTTGATAATCCGGCACAGGTCCATCATGGGCTCGAATTTTTCATGATAGATAAAATCATCCAGGGCAATGTTGAATCCCTTTTCCTTGAATTGGCTTAAAGCGGCGATGATCTCCTCATCCGGCTCAATATTTTCCAGGACCTCTATGATGATGTGGCGCTGGGGAAACAGAAGGGGTACCCGCTGGAGGATCAGTTCTTTTGTAAAATTGATCAGGCCGGGCTTGTCACCCAAAATTTCCTTGAGCTCAAAGGAAAAAAAAGTATTGGACAGGACACTGGACGTTGCCGTATCGCCGTCAATGTCGGGGAAAGCATTTTCCAGGCCCAGCCTGAACAAAAGTTCATACCCGAAAATTTTTTTCTGGGTTGTAAAAATTGGTTGCCGCGCAACATAGATATCCATATCGACTCCGGTCTTGTCTGTTATACCGGGCCATGGCCCGGATACATTGTCATTTCGGCATCAAGTAGACATAAGGGCCGCAAATGAAATAAGTTGAATGCCCCCAGTCCCTGCCTGAAAACAGAACTTTATATTATCATAAAAAAATATTTTTTTCATTAATTGATCAGCTTGAGCATCAGGGGTACGGCCGTCATGGTGCCAATGGATGATCCCAGGTTGGTAAAAATCACCACCAGCAGAATCCGTGTGACATTGTTGCGCCAGAACCCCCTGATGGATACGATATCCTGGGGGATGGCCTCAAGGTCTCTGACCTTTGGTCGCCGGGAAAACGCCTCCACAAGACCGGATACCCACCCGGCGGCAATCATGGGATTTAAAGAGGTGAGGGGGGCGGCAATAATGGACGAGACAATGGTCAGGGGGTGGGCCAAAGCAAGCGTGGCGCCGATCCCGGCAAAGATCCCGTTGGCGGCAATCCAGATCCAGATCATGTCTGCACCGGCATTTTTGCCTTCCATTAAAAATCCGGCAACAAACAACAGCAAAATCGCCGCCGGAATTGCCCATTTCAGGATTTTTCCGATCCGGCCGGGGGGCGGTACCCGGTTGAGGGCATCAAGGTCTATGGGTTCATTGGCGGCCAGATAGCGTTTAATCCCCGGGGCATGGGCCGCACCCACCACGGCAAGGATTTTCTGGCCGGGCGCGGACCTGATCTTCTCGGCCAGATACTGGTCCCGTTCATCGATCAGGGATTTTTCAATAATGGGATGACTCTTTTTAACGTCTGCCAGAAGGGTCTGGAGGATATCTTCCTGCTTCATTTTTTCGATGTCCGCTTCCTCAATATCATCCGAGGCACCAAACGAAAACACAAGGGAGGTCATGAGTTTTAATTTTTCCCACACGCCCATTCCCCGCCACACCCTGGAAAGGGTGATCTGGATTTCCCGGTCTGCCGGCACAACCACGGCATTGATTTTTTCGGCTGCTGCAATGGCATTGATCATTTCCTGGCCCGGTTTGATGTCAAATTTGTCAGCCATTTTTTTCTGAAAAGAGGCCAGAAGAAGGTTGATGAACAAGAGCAATGCCTTTTTTTCCTTGATCACCTTGACGATGTCCATGTTCCGCCACCGGTCCGCATCCCTGAGGGAGGCAAGCCTTGTCCGGCACAGTTCTACACAAACCGTGTCCGGTTCCAGGTCCTGGATGGTGCCCTGCACAAGTTCCGCACTCTGGCGGGACACGTGGGCCGTTCCGATGAGAATAATCTCTTTTTCATTACAGGTCAGACGGCTGATCATACCGTCTGTTTCCCCGACACGATCCGGGGGGGTGCCCCCGTTACCCTGTCTGTTTGTATCTTTTGCGTCTGTATCCACTAGTTGCCTATCCTCTTTCCGGGGCGTGTTTTCCATGAACTATAGTACCCTTTTCAAATCAAATAAATATTGGGTCCAATATAACCACTATATTTTTGAAGGCAATACAAAATAATCCAGTCCAAAACCTGCCGGGATCTCCGCAATTCTCATTTTTATTTTACCTGATGTTTATAATGAGAATTACTGCCGGGATCTTGACCTGAATATTTAGTTTTGGTATTCATGATTCCATGAAATCACAAGACGAACAGATATTGAGGGCCACCAAGGAAATTATCGTCAAATTCATTGAAATGGGGCGATTGTCACCGTCCAACATACATGAATCCTTCAGGGATATTTATGCCACCGTCAATGAAACCGTCAAAGAAAACGTGAACAAAGCAGTCCCGTCCAATGACACCCCAGACTGAAACCCGTGCATTTAAATTAAAATCCGGGATACGACAGGGCCTGACAAAGGGATGGGCCGGTCTGGTATGGCTGTTGAAGATTATTATTCCCATCTCTTTTGCCACCAGTCTCCTGGTTCATTTCGGAATCATCTACAGGCTTGATTTTCTGTTGACCCCGGTGATGAGCCTGCTGGGCCTGCCGGCCTCCGCCGCCCTTGTCCTGGTGATCGGTATTTTCACCGGGCCTTACGGAGTTGTGGCCGCCCTTTTTGCCATGCCCTTTTCCATGGACCACATGATCCTGATGGCCATCTTTGTCCTCATCGCCCATAACCTGATCCAGGAAAGCATTGTCCAGGGGAATTCCGGAATCAATCCCTTTTTGGCCGCTGTTTTCAGACTGGTCACGGCCTTTATCGTCACCTTTATCTGCGCACGAATAATGGGGGTAACTCCGGCAGGTGACACTCCCGGGGCCATGGGAGCCCTGACGGTGGAAACTCAGTCGTTCTCCACCATGCTCACACTCTGGGGCTGGGGAACCTTTAAACTGGTGGTGCAGATCTTCTGCATTATCATGCCATTGATGGTGATTCTGGAGCTGGCCAAAACATTTCATACGATCCAGACCATTACCCGGCTGGTATCACCGCTCCTGTCAATCATGGGATTGAAACAGTCAACCGGAATGCTGTGGCTGACCGCCACCGTATTCGGGCTGGGCTATGGGGCCGCCGTGATTATGGAAGAAACCCGGGACAATGCCTTTGAAAAAGAGGATTTAACCGGACTTCATCTGTCCATCGGGGTCAACCACGCCATGATTGAAGATCCGGCCCTGTTCCTGCCCCTGGGGCTGCCCCTGTTCTGGTTATGGATTCCAAGGCTGGCTGCCGCCATTGTCGCTGCCTGGCTGTACCGGGTTTTCTGTTCTGCAAGGAGGCGTTATGCTAAACGAGCTGTCCATAAAAAACTTTGCAATCATTGATGACATAAACATCTGTTTTAAAGACGGGTTTTCCGTATTAACCGGTGAGACAGGTGCGGGAAAATCAATTATCATTGAGGCGGTGAACCTGCTGCTGGGCTCACGCTCTTCGGGCGGCCTGGTCAGAGCCGGGTGTGACAGTGCAGAACTGGAGGCTTTTTTTGATCTTGATGACCAATCCGACGCGGCCGTAATTTTAGATGAGCAGGGGATTGACGCTTCCGACGGACTCATCATCCGCCGGGTGATCTCAGCCGCCGGTAAAAGCCGGGTATTTATCAACTCAAGAAACGCCACCCTTGATCTCTTGAAGCAGGTGACCTGTGACCTGGCCGGCATATCCAGCCAACATGCCCACCAGGGACTTTTAAAGGAAGAAAACCACCTGGATATTTTAGATGAATTTGCCGGCATCTCCCACCTTAAAATAGACGTCAGAAACTTATACCACAAAATTCTGCCGCTAAAGAAAACCATTGGGGAACTCAGGGAAAGCCTGGACCGGCAACGACAGGAGCAGGATTTTCTGGAATTCCAGGTCAATGAAATCAGGACCGCTGCCATTTTGCCCAATGAAGATGAAGACCTTGAACAACAGCGCAAAACCCTTCAAAATGCATCTAAAACCTTTGAAGCCGTCAACCGGGCCATCCATGAAATCCATGACAGGGAAGGATCTGTGGTGGAAAAACTCTCGTTTTTAACAAATGAGTTTTCCCGGACAGGCGCGGCAGACAAGTCCCTGGAAAAAATAGCCGGGCAATTGTCGTCCACCGTGTTTGATCTCCAGGACATTGCAGCGGAGTTGCGCCATTTTTCTTCGGCCATTGACCTTGATCCGGGATCACTTGAAATGACGGACCAGCGACTGGACCTGATCGCACGGCTCAAACGAAAGTACGGGGGAAGCCTGGAATCTCTGTTTGAAACCTGTGATGACATGGAAAACCGCCTTGCCCGGACTATGGATACTGAAGAACAGATCAAAACATTTGAATCAGAGTGCCGGGCGCTTTTACAGGAGATTTCCCAAAAGGCGGTTGAGTTGTCCAAGCTCAGGAAAAAAGCCGGCAAAGACCTGTCCCGGCTCACCCGGGCCGAGCTGGATGCCCTTGAAATGGGGAAATCAAAGTTTGAGGTGGCCTTTTCCTTTCGGAGTGCGGACGGGCCCCGGGATATTGCCGGCCCGGACCAGAAACGGATAGGACCGGACGGGATGGACCTGGTGAGTTTTCTGCTGAGTCCCAATCCGGGTGAGGCATTAAAACCCCTGGTCAAAATCGCTTCAGGCGGAGAATTGTCCCGGATTGTCCTGGCCCTGAAGGCAGTCCTGTCCAAGACCCGGTCTTTGGAAACATTGATTTTTGATGAGGTGGATGCCGGTATCGGGGGGGCCACGTCTGAAAAAGTGGGCCTGAAATTAAAGCAATTGTCGTCCAGGCATCAGGTCATCTGTATTACCCATCTGGCCCAGATTGCCAAGTATGCCGAAAATCAGTTCAGGATTTCCAAAAACGTCCGGGATGGACGGACCTTTACCACCATTGTGCCCCTGGCGGACGCATCGGCACGGATTGAAGAAATCGCCCGGATGATCGGGGGAGCCAATATTACGCCGGCCACCCTGACCCATGCCCGGGAACTTCTCCAGGAGGCGGCGTCTTGACAGAACCGGGGATATGCTTAATTTAAGAAATTATCAAAACTGGCCAATGAAGGAAGTGTTATGCCGATATATGAATTTAAATGTTCACAGTGTGAGGAATTTTTTGAAGTCATTGTAAGGGCTTCAGATGACGATACCAGCGTGGCTTGCCCCAAATGCAAATCCACGGAATTTGAACGGGTGGTGTCCAAAACCAATTTTGCCATGGGCGGTTCATCATCCGGGCAGTCTACAGGCGTTCAAACCCAGGAAAGACAATGTTCCACCGGGTCCTGTAAAACCTATACCGTTCCGGGAGAAACCCCCTAGCCTGACAAAATTTGTTTCCTGAATCTTTCATTTTTTTCTATTCAAGGTCTGCCGTTGCAAACGGTTGAGGAGGTGCTGATGAGTGAAGTTGCAAAGCTTGTGATTGATGGAAAAGAATATATACTCCCTGTCATCAAGGGAACGGAAGGTGAAAAGGCCATTGATATCCGGAGTCTTCGCCAGGAGACCGGGTATATTACCTTTGACCCCGGATTCGGCAGTACCGGGACCTGCAGAAGTGCCATTACCTATATGGATGGGGAAAAGGGAATCTTGAGATACCGGGGGATTCCCATTGAACAGTTGGCCGAACAGTCCACCTTTGTGGAAACCGCATTCCTCCTGATCACGGGCCAGCTTCCTTCCCGGGAAGAACTGATCCGGACCAGCGTGTACCTGAACGACTTTTCTCCGTTGCACGAGAATATGAAGGCATTTTACCAGAATTATCCTCCCAAGGCACACCCCATGGGAATTCTTTCCGCCATGGTCAATGCCATGAGGTCTTTCTACCCCGAACTGGTGGATGTTGAAGAGGAGATGAACAGGACCTATCTCCGCCTCATCTCAAAGATCAGGACAATGGCGGCAATGGCCTACAGGATCTCACTGGGCGAGCGGGTGGTCTATCCCCGTCCGGATCTCTGCTATTGTGCCAATTTTTTAAATATGATGTTTGACAGCGTGGTAATTCCCTATCAGATTGATAATGACCTGGTAAGGGCCTTGAATGTATTCTGGATTCTCCATGCCGATCATGAACAAAATTGTTCCACCACGGCGGTGAGGGTTGTGGGAAGCGGCAAGGTCAACATTTATTCCACGATTTCCGCCGGCATCTCCGCCCTGTGGGGACCCCTGCATGGGGGGGCCAACCAGGCCGTGATCCAGATGTTTGAAAAAATTCACAAAGAGGGGTTGACCATTGACCAGTGCCTGGCCAAGGCAAGGGACAGAAATGATCCGTTCCGGCTCATGGGCTTCGGACACCGGGTGTACAAGACCTATGACCCCCGGGCCAAAATCATGAAAAAGATGGGGGATATTGTCCTTTCAAAAATCAAGCGAAAAGATCCCCTCCTGGACATTGCCCAGCGGCTTGAGGAAGCGGCCTTAAACGCCACCTATTTCAAAGAAAAAAACCTGTATCCCAATGTGGACTTTTATTCCGGTATTGTGCTGCGGGCCATGGGGATTCCCACCAATATGTTTACGGTGATGTTTGCCATCGGCCGCCTGCCCGGATGGATCGCCCAGTGGAAAGAGGATGTGTCGGATCCGGAAATGAAAATCTCCCGGCCCCGCCAAATCTATTCAGGTCATCGTGAACGGGATTATATCCCCATGGACAAAAGGGAATAAAAAATAAAAATGACCCTTGTCATCGCCCACAGGGGCGCCCGGAGTCTTGCCCCGGAAAACACTCTGGCAGCTGTAAGAATCGCCCATGAAACCGGAGCCGACCTCTGGGAGACGGATGTCAGTGTCACCCGGGACGGTGGTCTCATCCTTTTCCATGATGAGACCCTTTTAAGGTGCACCAATGTTCTGTCACAATTTCCATCCCGGCCCTCGTACCGGGTAAAAGATTTTGACCTGGAAGAGATTCAATCCCTGGATGCGGGATCCTATTTTATGGAGACCGACCCATTTTCCCAGATTGCCGCAGGAAATGTCGGCGCCCGGAACCTGGAGGCCTTTGCAGGAGAGCCCATACCCACCCTTGAACAGGGCCTGGTGTTTACGAAAGAAAACGACTGGATTGTCAATCTTGAGCTGAAGTATTATCCTTCACCCGGCAGTGATACAGCAGACCAGAACACCTTCCTGCCCGACAAGACCCTTGAAATCATCCGTCAAACCGGCATTGGCCTTGACCAGGTGGTGATTTCCTCGTTCAAGCATGACTGGCTTGAACGGATCAGGGCGAAAGAACCCAGAATTGAGGTCCAGGCCCTTGTGGGGGAAAATGACAGTGACCCCCTTGATTTCGGTGACTTCTCCTTTCCAACCTATAATGCCAATTCAACCCTGATACAGGTGGACCAGATTGAACGCCTGAAAAAAAAAGGCAGAAAAATCAACCTGTTTACCGTCAACGACCCGGATAAATTTTATCATTTCGTCAAGCTGGGGGTTGACGGCATTTTTACAGACTTTCCCCAGCGGTTTATCCCCAAAGTTTAAAGAATGTGATCACGAGTATCTTCTGGCATTTTCCTGCAAGCGCAGGCAATTTTGTCCGTCTTGTCATCAGAAACGGGTGATTGAAGTAGAGTAGGAGGCAGGCTTCGTCCACTGACTTATCCAGCCTCCCCTCTTCGATTCCGGACATGAGGTTTTCCCTCATCCGGCTCTGTTTTGTTTCTTCACGAAATACCCTTCACAGGGACCGTCTTTGTTACAACGAAAAACTCAAGACCATTCTTTTTGAGAATTTTCCACGTGCCTGGTGTCAGACATTTGCTGCTACGCTGGCTGAGCCGTTTGGCCCACCTGTAGAATCTGCCAACAACAAACCAGTCCAATTTGAAAAATACCTGTTTAGGATATCCGAGTACTATAAGCCGATACCCGAACAATCCTGTCTACACCATGTGCTTGTTCGCCTGCTTCAAACAAAATGTAGATGCCATTACGCGGTATCTCGCTCACTGCAAACGGAAAAGTGAAACGTTCCAGCCTGTTGAAAAGATGATGTAATGCAACACAGATTTCACCCACCATACACCTGCTTCTCGAGGTATTGCAGTTGCTCACCAATCCGAAGCCCTTTGAGCGGGGCCCCATAGGATGTCAAGTGAGGAAGCAAATACTGCCGATAACGTTCTCCTGCCAAGAGAATAAAATGGTCATGCTGCAAATCAGCATGTACTTTGAGTTGCTCTATCACCTTTTTCGCCCAAGCCTTTCTTTCATTAGCCCTCATCTTGTTCAGAGTCACGTCATACGGCTCTATTTCTTCACCAAGAGTGAGCAACCCGTGTTTTGCAGATAGAATGAAGGTGGCGTCCGGATTGAGTTTCCTGGCATACTGTAGGCTATATTTGAAAAGGGTGCTGGTATACAGCTCCTCAGCCCTGGCTCTGGTTACACGTTTCTTACTGGCACATGCTATAAGTGCTATCCTCTTCACCGAAAACTCCTCTCACAGAGTATCGCGGGCTAACGCTACGCGCATCAGCCGCCGGGGTTTGCAACACCCCCCCCGGCATGAAACACCGCAAAAACGAAAACTGGCACCAAAAAGGTTCTCGATCAGGCGGTCGGGTGCAACGAGTGGTTAGCCCGCTTTTCGGGATTTAAGTTGACAAAGTAGCATTTGCGTCTTCAGCTAAACTACACAGGATTTTCAACAAGTCCTCGGCCAATTTGATTGAAAATGTGTCATCCATCGTGATACGAGCGCCCGAATTGTGAGGGGTGAATTGTGGTATCCGCGCCACTGCTTGTTCATAGCGCCGCCGAACTTCCTCACGATTCTCAAAATAGTACGATAAGGGATAAAAGAGTTCAATGCGTGGAGCTCTCTTTTTTTGAGGCCCATACAGTGTACAAAGCCCAAAAGTATGATTATTCACGGTTAACCGTAGAGCAACACGATCTGGAGTCTTGGTATAAAGTTTCTGGCCGGCATCATACCATCCCTGAATCAGCAAATGATAGATTTTTCGCACCTCTGGTGAACAAGACTCTAGCAAAGTATGAATACCACGTTGAGTTGCCCCTCCTACTTCGATTTTGAGTCCCCAGTGTTGTTCTATGTCAGGAAGAGCTGGCTTAGATGGTGGAGAGGCACGTTTTAACGCTTTGTCCAGTATAGCCAGTGTATCAAGAAGCTGTTCAGCCATTGCCTCAGTGAAACTATCATCTACTGGCAGATGCGCGGAGCTTTCCGTTATTTTGAAGCGTTGAGGACGTGGTACAGCCCGCTTGAATGTTGCTTCATCCTGTTCTTGTATACCCCATTGCCGCCCCAGCGAGTCCCAGCCGACTGTGACCAATGGGCCAGCAGAAGCATATCCAATCAGCGCAGCCAAAGTTCTATCACCGGCTGATTTGGCTCGTAGCGCAATACCATTTTTTCCGGTAGTCACAGTACCTTTACGTGCCACCCAACCTTCCAACAGATGCTTGAAGATGCCTTGAGTGTAGGTATCACATAAACGTAGTACATCCAGAATGCCCTGCCAAGTAGCTTTATCCACCTCAATTCGAGGCATGGCGATCTCGAAGGCACTTTGCAGCGGTTTATCCAACATATCCGCTGCTATCATTACCATACGAATGGCATCGAGAATTTCATCCAAATCCAAGCCGTGAATGGGACGGACAAACGAAAGTACGATCAAGTCCTCTTGAAGTGAGGCTCGCGCCATGCCCGTATCATGATGGTTTAGTCGCAGCAGGGTTTCAAACAGTTCGGCACGTAATCTAAGATCCGCCGGTACGCGCAAGATGGGCGACCATACTACCAAAAAGTGGACCCCTGGTTCCCATTCCACAACATTGATTAAACCGTGCGCCGTTCCCAAACTCAAGCGACGCCAACCTTCCAGGTCGGCAGCCTTTTGGGGATCAATCCCAAGACTCCATAGGACTTGGTCTATCATTGTCTGAGCTTCAGCACGCGAAGGTGCGGTAGGAATATGTGGCCTTTGACCACCATAGGCATTGTCGAACCACTCTGATCTGCGGCCATATTTATTACTGGACATGGTGTCCTCCTACACGAAAAATAACGACTTGCACACAAGTTTTTAGCGGGCTAACGTCAGCCATCACCTGACCAGCGGGAACGTTGCTGGAAGAGTAGAAAAACTGAAAAATTAAAGTTACCAGAGATTTTAGGAAAGTCGCATCGTTGCTGGGTCAGGTGTATGGCTCTTGTTAGCCCTTTTTCAATATCGCTGTCTTGTGAAAAAGCATCTTCGGTCCTTCAGTATCTGCAAACCCAACGTCTCTGGTCTTTTTGATAGTCTCTTCAAAGGCTGATTTTGAAACATGAAATGGTGGTTCTACTATAAGAACTTGTCCGTTCGGGCTTAGTATTGTTCCTATCTCATCAAAAAATTTTTCCTTGTTCGGAACTTCGTGAACCATGTAAAACAATAGAACAAAATCAACATTATCTGATACACCTATTTTATTCTCTTCGCACTTATGCAGTTTGATTCGTTCTTCAAATTCTGTTCCTTTTATCTTGTCTTTTACTTTTTGAAGCATACCTTCCTGCAAATCGGTAGCAATAACTCGGCCGGATTTGCCAACCATGTGAGCCATATCAATAGAGAAGAAACCTGGACCACATCCTACGTCGAGAACTGTCATCCCTTCTTCTATATAAGGTCTTAGTATTTTCTGAGGGTTTTGAAACCACCTCCGAATTCTATTATCAAGACTGCCCGCTCTTTCAACCGGACATACGCGATTGTTCCTATCACTCATTATATCTTTTCCTTTATTATAGGGGGTAACGACAAGTTCACTGGTTGCAGGGGGTTCCAGAAAACTTATTCGTGATAATAATGTTTGTCATATCAAAACTTGTCAAAGCGACCGAGACCCCTGCAATCCAGTGAAACGCCAGGTTCTGTGTGATTTTCGATGAACTGCTTAAGCTGAAATTGATAGTGGTTCTATTTCAGAAAGATCGATGCTTTGCTTAGCTTGCCAAAGATCATAACTGTCCTGCATAAGAAGCCAGCTTTCAGGACTGCGGCCCAGACATTTTGATAGGCGTAGAGCCATTCCTGGACTGATTGCACTTTGTCCTTTAATAAGCCTTGAAAAGGTCGAAGGCGAAATCTTAAGCTGTAATGCGACGCTGCGGGGCGTTACATTTAAGGGCTCCAGGTAAACTTCTTTAATGAATTCCCCAGGATGGGGAGGGTTAAACATAGCCATTAGTGATAATCCTCATAATCTACAATATAGGCATTACCATCTTTAAACTCAAAAACGATACGCCAGTTTTTATTAACATCAATCGCCCACAATCCTTGACGATCACCTTTTAAACTGTGAAGCCGCCAACCCGGAGTATCCATATCTTCGATGCTGGTTGCAGTATCAAGTGCGATTAATCGAATTCTGAGCTTTTGTTTATGCTCGGGTTGAATGCCTGACAGTTTTCCAGTTTCAAAGAACTTTTTGAGTCCTTTGTGTTTAAATGTTTTTATCATGTGTTAATTATACAGCATATTGCGCAATACGCAACATTGTTTTTGATGTTTCCAAGCCTTTGAATAATTGTACTGAACACAGAACAGTGTTAATACCTGGAAAATTTACATCAGATTACCTTATCTCTGCAAACATTTTCCATATTATTGCATATTATCGACTTCAATATAGAAAATTCATTCCAGAGTATTACATCATTCTTTACATTTTCCATTTGAACAAGTATTATCACATTCATCATGGAAAACAAGAAGAAATTCACTCTTAATCCAGATTTAAAACTGCTTGATCAGGTCAGAGAAACGCTGCGCTATTATCATTATGCAAGATCTACTGAAAAAACCTATTGCCAATGGATTACACGTTATATCTATTTTTTTGAAAAAAAAGTTCATCCAAAGGATATGGGAGAAAAGGAAATTGAACGTTTTCTTTCCCATCTGGCTACCAATGAAAAGGTTGCCGCCTCTACACAGAGACAAGCTCTCAATGCCTTGGTATTTCTCTACCGCGATGTATTGCTGAAGCCTCTTGACAACTCCATAGCGCCTGTCCGTTCAAAACGTAAAAGACGGCCACCCACTGTCCTGACAGAAAAAGAAGTGAAAAGCGTGTTTGATTACATGAGCGGTACACACCTGCTGATGGCGAGACTGATTTACGGGTCCGGCATCCGGCTTATGGAGTGTATCAGGCTGCGCATCCAGGATGTTGATTTTGGACAGGGTCAGATTTATGTCAGAAACGGCAAGGGAGGAAAAGACCGCACCACCTATCTTCCGAAAATAGTCGCAGATGAACTGAGCCAACATATTGGGCGTGTAAAAATTCTCCACCAGCAGGATCTTGATGAGGGCTTTGGTGCTGTGTATCTACCTGATGCCCTGGCAAAGAAATATAAAAACGCTGAAAAAGAAGCACCATGGCAATATGTCTTTCCGGGTCGTTCCCGCTCCATTGATCCTCGCAGTAAGATCGAGCGTCGTCACCATGTTCTTGAGTCAGGATTGCAAAAAGCGGTAAAAGCAGCGGTTTTAAAATCCGGTATTGATAAACGAGCCACCGTCCATACCCTTCGTCATTCCTTTGCCACCCATATGCTTGAGCATGGTGTTAACATCCGTGTTCTGCAGGAACTTCTCGGACACGCCGATGTAAAAACTACTGAAATTTATACCCATGTCATGCGAAAAGACATTCATCGGATGCAGAACCCTCTTGACCGCCTTTATAAAAATTAGGGAAACTCCACAAGGCAACAATGATGGTATTAGCCCGGAATTTTTATAACAGAAGGTGAGACATGACTGGAGAAACAAACGATCGCACCGAAAGGATTGAAAATATTTCCAGATAAAATCAACAAAGGGAATAGCCAGAAATTTGCCAAAAAAGAGTGGCCGGCATGATTTGAAAGAGTCCTAACCTATAGGAAATGCTATGCAGCATCTATATGCAGGGCATGGACTTCTTTATCAAGACGATCTGATAACAAATCTTCAGTTGTTTCAAGATCAAATCGCGTTTGAAGGTTTAACCAAAACTGAGCAGGGATACCGAAAAATTTTCCCAAGCGGAGAGCTGTATCTGCAGTAATTGATCTTTTCCCCTGGACAATTTCGTTGATACGCCTTGGCGGCACAGTAATATCCTTAGCCAGTCTATATTGACTGATGCCCATTGGTTTTAAAAATTCTTCCATAAGGATTTTATCCCAACGTGGATTTTTATTCCGGCATTGTGCTGCGGGCCATGGGGATTCCCACCAATATGTTTACGGTGATGTTTGCCATCGGACGTCTGCCCGGATGGATCGCCCAGTGGAAAGAGGATGTGTCTGATCCGGAGATGAAAATATGCCGGCCCCGCCAGATCTATTCAGGTCATCGTCAACGGGATTATGTCCCCATGGACAAAAGGGAATAAAAAATAAAAATGACCCTTGTCATCGCCCACAGGGGCGCCAGAAGCCTTGCCCCGGAAAACACCCTGGCAGCCGTAAAAATTGCCCATGACACCGGAGCCGATCTCTGGGAAACGGATATCAATCTTACCCGGGACGGCCGGCTCATCCTTTTCCATGATGAGACCCTTTTAAGGTGCACCAATGTCGTTTCACAATTTCCCTCACGCCCCTCGTACCGGGTAAAAGACTTTGACCTGGAAGAGATCAGATCCCTGGATGCGGGATCCTATTTTATGGAAACAGACCCCTTTTCCCAGATTGCAGAAGGAAATATCAGCGCCCGGGACCTGGAGGCCTTTGCAGGAGAACCCGTCCCCACCCTTGAACAGGGCCTGGTGTTTACCAGAGAAAACCACTGGATTGTCAATCTTGAACTGAAGTATTTCCCGCCGGCCAGGGGTGATCTGACCGGTCCCGGCAGGACCGGAGAAGACAATTCCCTGCCCGACCAGACCCTTGACATCATCCGTCAAACAGGCATTGGCCTTGACCAGGTGGTAATTTCCTCATTCAAGCATGACTGGCTTGAACGGATCAGGGCGAAAGAGCCGAAAATTGAGATCCAGGCCCTTGTGGGGGAAAATGACACTGACCCCCTTGATTTCAAAGATTTTTCCTTTCCCGTCTATAATGCCAATTCAAAGCTGATACGGGCGGATCAGATTGAAGGCCTGAAAAGAAAAGGCAAAAAGATCAACCTGTTTACCGTCAACGACCCGGATGAATTTTATTATTTCGTCAATCTGGGTGTTGACGGCATTTTTACAGACTTCCCCCAGCGGTTTATCCCCAACGTTTAAAGAATGTGGTCACGAGTATCTTCTGGCATTTTCCTGCAAGCGCAGGCAATTTTGTCCGTCTTGTCATCAGAAACGGGTGATTGAATATGGCGAATGGCTTTTGACTCATGTTTTAAAGGAAGTGCCTCACCGGCAATGGGTATTCAGTATTCCCAAACGGCTGCGGATCTATTTCCTTTATGACCGGAAACTGTTGGCAAAACTGTCGATCTGTGCCTGGAAAGTAATGAATGCATATCTGAGATCCGTTGTTTCCGATGCTGATGCTGTTCCCGGTGCCAGTATCGCAGTTCAGACCTACGGAGATTTTTTAAATTTCAATCCCCATTTGCATGCCATCACCACTGACGGTTGTTTTCTCGATGATGGCAGCTTCAAAGTCGCCCCTGGTTTTGTGCTGGAGGATCTGGAAGAAATTTTTCAGTATGAGGTGCTGAAAATGCTCAAGAAAGAGGGCAAGATAAATGATGCAGTTATTGAAAACATGCTTTCATGGCGCCACAGTGGTTTTAATGTATACATCGGTGACAGGATTTATCCTTCAGATAATACAGGTCTTGGCAATCTGGCCCGTTACATTATTCGGGCCTGCTTTGAGCGCTAAAGCTTCACTTCGTGCCACAAGAGAGAATGGTCTATGTTCCGGCTGACGACTCAGCAGATGGTATTGCCAAAGTTGTTTACACATCCAAAGACAGAGTGAAATGAAAATCATCAGCTTTATTGAAAAACTTGATGTCATTGAAAAAATATTACGCCACCTTAATCTCTGGGATGTCCGTAATCATGACCCGCCGAAAAAGATTTCTGATTATATTCTTGAACTGGTCTGTGATGAGGCAGACACTCGGATTCCGGAATTGGAGAATTGGTATTGATTTTTCCCTTGACCTAAATTCTCCTCCTCTGATACAAGCACAACATGTTGTGCTTGTATCAGAGGAAATCAATATTTTTAACTTTTGGGGTACGTTGAGGATTTTCCGATACTTTCTTTAGCAAAAAGCAAGTTCCTATAAGTTCCAGATTTGATCAGAGATCAGGGGGTATCCAATTTTCCAATTTAAGCGTGCCTATTCTTTCAAATTCCTTGGTATTGTTTGTTACCAGGGTCATATCGCGTGATCTGGCAATCCCTGCTATCAGAAGGTCATAAGGGCCGATTGGCATTCCTTTTTTTTCAAGTCTGGCCCTGATGGAGGCTGCTTCCGATACTGCATCTCTGTCAAGACCGACTAAGGTGAGAGGAGAAAGAAACTTGGAAAGTGCTTGCCTGGAACGTTTTGCATGTCTGCTTTTTTCAATCCCATATTCAAGCTCAAATAAAGTGATAATCGAGATCGCAACATCTTTAGGTGAGTGCTGCCTGAACCTGTTAAGAACCGCTTCGGGATGTTTTTTTATAATGTAGATGCAAATGTTTGTATCAAGCAGAAATTTTTGCATCAGAATGATTCTCTTTTTTGCATTTCCGGCTGGTTACGACCATCCTTCATAAAATCTTCGGGGAATTCGTCAAGCGAGTCAAATAATAAATCCCAGGTTGATTCCAAGGGTTCCAGTATGATCTTTTTTCCTTTCCTATAAATTTTAACCTCACTGCCAGGCATTCTAAAGGCGATTGGTAATCTTACAGCCTGGGATCTCCCGTTTTGAAATAATTTTGCTGTTTCCATACTTTATCTCCTGCCGTGTTGATATATATCAAAAATATAGATCTTGATAACATAAAAGTCAAGAATAAACCCGTCCCCACCCTTGAACAGGGCCTGGTGTTTACCAGAGAAAACCACTGGATTGTCAATCTTGAACTGAAGTATTTCCCGCCGGCCAGGGGTGATCTGACCGGTCCCGGCAGGACCGGAGAAGACAATTCCCTGCCCGACCAGACCCTTGACATCATCCGTCAAACAGGTATTGGCCTTGACCAGGTGGTAATTTCCTCATTCAAGCATGACTGGCTTGAACGGATCAGGGCGAAAGAGCCGAAAATTGAGATCCAGGCCCTTGTGGGAGAAAATGACAGTGACCCCCTTGATTTCGGTGACTTCTCCTTTCCAACCTATAATGCCAATTCAACCCTGATACAGGTGGACCAGATTGAACGCCTGAAAAAAAAAGGCAGAAAAATCAACCTGTTTACCGTCAACGACCCGGATGAATTTTATTATTTCGTCAATCTGGGTGTTGACGGCATTTTTACAGACTTTCCCCAGAGGTTTATCCCCAAAGTTTAAGTCGGAACCCATCAGGCAAAAAACGCCGTGAATGCAGCAATGGCATCCTCAATATCCTGACTTGAAATATCCAGGTGGGTGACCAGTCTCAGGTGACGGCTATTGTCGATGATGATCCCCCGGGCCCTTAAAAATGCACACAGATCATTCATATTTGCCCGGATATCGGCAAAAAGAATATTGGTCTGAACCGTTTCTACATCCACCTGAATCCGGTCATCAATGCCGGCCAGTCCTTGGGCCAGGGTCAGGGCATTCTCATGGTCCTGTTCCAGACGCTGGACATTATTTGACAGGGCAAAAATACCGGCAGCCGCCAGGATACCGGCCTGCCGCATCCCGCCTCCCAGGACTTTTCGCCAGCGCCTGGCCCGCCGGATCTGGTCCTTTGACCCGCAGAGGACCGATCCCACCGGAGCGCCCAGCCCCTTTGACAGGCAGCAGGAAATGGTATCAAAATGACAGGTGATCTCTTTAACCTCACAGTCAAGCTTTACGGCGGCATTAAACACCCTTGCCCCGTCAAGGTGAAGGTTCAGTCGGTTCTCACGGGCAAATTCCCCTGCCGATTTCAGATAGGCAAGGGGCAGTACTTTACCGGCATGAGTATTTTCAAGGCAGAGCAGCCGGGTTTTGGCAAAATGAAAATCATCGGGCTTGATAAATTGGGCAACCTTTTCAAGGTTTAAGGTGCCGTCGGGTTCAAAATCCAGGGGCTGGGGCTGGATGCTGCCGAGAACGGCCGCTCCCCCGCCTTCATACCGGAAGGTGTGGGCCTGCTGGCCGACAATATATTCATCTCCCCGTTCACAGTGGAGGAGCAGGGCCAGAAGGTTGCTCTGGGTCCCGCTGGTGCAGAAGACGGCATCTTCAGTTCCCAGGCGTTCTGCGGAAAGGGCTTCAAGTTCATTTACCGTGGGGTCTTCTCCGTAAACATCATCCCCCGTCTTTGCATTCATCATGGCCCGGCGCATGGCATCCGAGGGTTGTGTGACCGTATCGCTTCTCAAATCAATAGATTTCATTTTCCAACTTTCTTCGGTTAGGGTTCATCATTATAGTATTCATTCTCTAATTTCCATCATTGCATATCATGACCGGTATTATCACAATCAATTCAAAATTTAAATTTATTCTATCTCAGTCTTGAATAAACTGCTAATGTAAATTGGTTTTCTAATAAAGGAATGAACAGGTATGATATCAGATGACAACAGGGGCATTAAAGGGCAGATTTCCGGTGTGAACCTCTCATCTTTTCTGCAGATGATCGAGATGGAGCAAAAAACCTGCACCATAAAGGTGTTCACCAAAAAAAATATGGGGTTGATTTTTTTTCTCAACGGAACCTTGATTGATTCAAGCACCACCAGTTTAAAACACCTTGATGCAGTTTACGATATCCTGTCCTGGGATAATATTGTGATAGAGGTGGAAAAGAACAGATCAAAGCGAACCAATGCCGTTAACCTGCCCCTGATGCACATATTGATCGAAAGCGCACGAATTGCCGATGAAATGGAAAAAACCGCCGACCCAGATGATCCAGAAAATTCAGGAAATTCAGAAATCATAAGCGCCCTGTCTGATAAAAATATCACCCGAAGAATACTGAAAAACAAAGATTTCTGCCTGGAAATCGGGAGTAAGCTGTTGATCGATTTTGATGACCAGCCTGTGTCTTTTCAAACGACGCTGGTGGGCATAGAGCACGGCAAATACCTTCTGTTAAAGGTGCCCGGTCTGCTGGACAGGATGGGCCAGGACCATTTCAAGATCAAGGATCTGGTCATAAAGTCCCTGTACAAGGGAACCATTTACGCGTTCCGTTCAAAATTGATGGGCATCATCTCAAAGCCCTCAAAACTCATGTTTATCGAGTATCCCCAAAAGATAGAACATCATGAGCTTCGGGCACATCGACGGTTTAAATGCAGTGTGGTTGCCCAGACCGAGGTGGAGTGTGAAGAAAGGGGCGGGGTGATTGAGAATATCAGCAAGGGGGGTTGCCTGTGTATCATTGAAGCGTCTTCAACGGATAAAAACCTTCCCCCCAACCGGTTAAACCAGGGTCTCTTAAACCATACCCTGCCCTTCAGGTGCCGTTTTCCAGGCTCCAAGCAGGACATCCGGTTTCAGGGGGAAATCAAAAACACAAGGAAAAAATCAGACGAAATTGCCGTGGGGGTTCAGTTTGTTCTCCTGGACAGCGCAGATGACGCCTGGGACACCATCAATGAGTATATCCGGTTAATCGAGTATTCAAGTGAAAATGTATAGGGAGTCGATCCCTGGCAAAAACAAAGCAAAGGACTCTGGACTCTTTCTTGTTTAAACTGTAAAAACCGTTATTCATGCAAAACAACATAATAAAATGGAGATGTATCCATGAGTATTGAAATTGGGAGTATAGAGCCTGGAAAAACCAGTGTGGGATTTATCGGATTGGGGGTCATGGGACAAAGCATGGCCGGGCATATTTTAGACGCCGGATATGAGCTGCATGTTTATACCCGCACAAAGCACAAGGCTGAAACCCTTATTGCAAAAGGAGCTGCCTGGGAGGAGACGGTTGAGGCCCTGAGTGGGAAATGCGATGTGATTATTACCATTGTCGGGTTTCCCGCAGATGTTGAACAGGTGTATCTGGACGAGACCGGCATCTTAAACCATGCAAAAAAAGGCACCATTGTCATCGACATGACCACATCCCGTCCCGACCTTGCCGCTAAAATTTTCGACCGGGCGGCAGAGGCAGGCATTGAGGCCCTTGATGCACCGGTGTCGGGCGGAGACCTGGGTGCTCAAAACGCAACCCTTACCATCATGGTGGGCGGAGATAAAAAGGCATTTGATGCGGTTTTTCCCCTGTTTGAGGTCATGGGTAAAAATATCATCCTCCAGGGAAAGGCGGGATCGGGGCAGCACACCAAAATGGCCAACCAGATTGCCATTGCAGCCGGAATGGTGGGGATATGTGAGTCCCTTGCCTATGCCAAAAAATCGGGACTTGACCCGGAAACCGTTCTCAAAAGCATTGGACAGGGTGCGGCAGGATCATGGTCATTGAATAATCTGGGACCCCGGATGATTGCAGGGAATGTTGAGCCTGGATTTTACATCAAGCATTTTATAAAAGACATGAAGATTGCCGTTGAATCATCAAACCTTCTGGGCCTTGAAACCCCGGGGCTTGATCTGACCCTGTCCCTGTACGAGAGAATGGTTAAAATGGGATATGAAAACAACGGGACCCAGTCATTGTTTAAACTGTTTGAATAAACCCGGATGGAGAGCATAACACTTGATGCCTTGGCCGCCTATGGATACGCGGGTCTGTTCCTGGCATCCTTTCTGGCCGCCACCATCCTCCCATTTAGTTCCGAACTGGTCCTGGGAGTTTTGCTGGCCCATGATTTCAGTCCCTGGGCCGCGATTTTAGCCGCCACCTCGGGCAATGTGCTGGGAGCGGTGGTCAATTACGGATTGGGTCTCTGGGGGTCCGGGATATTGCTTGAAAAAGTCTTCGGCCTGTCAGGCCCAAAGATTGCGGAGGCTGAAACCCGGTTTAAACGATACGGGACGTTCAGCCTCTTGTTTGCCTGGGTTCCGGTCATCGGCGATCCCCTCACCGTTGCCGCAGGAATCCTGAGGGTGCATTTTGGACTGTTTCTCCTGCTGGTGGGGACGGGTAAATTCCTGCGGTATGTGGTGGTATCCTGGGCCGTGCTGTGGATATAAAAAGCCTCCAAAGCAAATCAGAAAAAGCAACTGCCGGCGAGACGGCCAAAACTTCATCGACCCAGGTGAGAGTCAGGATGAAAATCAACTGGATTGACAAAAAACCGGGGCATTTGGCGGTACTTAAGAAGCGTCAAATGCCCCGGACATCTCTGAGGTGGTGGTGATTGTTTACGACCCCATCAAGATTTTTGACCACGGGGGAGGACAAGGTTCAGGAAAACCCCCAGGATACCGGCAAGGCCTATGCCCTGGAGCTGGAACTGGCCGGCGGAAAAACTCATTCCACCAATGCCGAAAATCAGGATCAGGGCCACAATGGCCAGGTTCCTGGCTTCCAGAAGGTCTTCTCCGGATCTGACCAGGGTGTTGAGCCCGACCACCATGATGGCGCCGAAGAGCAGGAGCATGATCCCCCCCATGACCGGGGTGGGAATGGTCTGGAGGATGGCGCCCAGCTTGCCCACAAAGGCCAGAAGAATGGCGGTGAAAGCAGCCCAGGTCATGACGGCGGGATTAAAGACCTTGGTCAGGGCCACCGCGCCCGTGACTTCGGAATAGGTGGTGTTTGGGGGACCGCCCAGCATGGATGCAAGGGAGGTGGCAATACCGTCACCCAGCATGGTGTTCTGGATCCCCGGGTCCTTGAGGTAATCCTTGCCCGTCACACCGCTGATGGCCACCACATCGCCAAAATGCTCAATGGCCGGGGCAATGGCAATGGGAACGATATAGAACACGGCCTGGAGGTTCCACTCCGGCATGACAAAATTGGGAACACTGAACCAGGCCGCCTTGGCAATCCCGGAAAAATCAACAAATCCAAAAAACAGGGCCGCAATATACCCCACGGCAATCCCGCAGAGAATGGGAATCAGTTTAAAAATTCCCTTGCCCAGGATGGAGACAAGGACGGTGGTGGCAAGGGCGAGAAGACCCACGGTCATAGCTTTTGCCTCGGGAAAGAGCACAACGGCCCCGTCTCCGGTTTTTCCCATGGCCATGTGCACGGCAACCGGGGCAAGAATCAGCCCGATGACCATGATGACCGGGCCGGTGACCACCGGGGGAAGCACCCGTTTAATCACATGACCGCCCTGGACCCGGACCAGGAGGCTCAGCAGGATATAGACCACGCCGGCCGCGGCAAGACCGCACATGGTTCCGGGAATTCCCCAGGTCTGTACCCCGTAGATAATGGGGGCGATAAACGCAAAAGAAGACGCTAAAAAGATGGGGATTTTTCCCCGGGTAATGGCCTGAAATACCAGGGTTCCAAGGCCTGCGGTAAAGAGGGCCACATTGGGGTCAAGGCCGGTGAGAAGCGGTACCAGGACCAGGGCACCAAATGCGACAAAGAGCATCTGGGCCCCTAAAAAGCAGTCTTTAACTTGAAAATTGTAATCTGTTGGAGATTGATTGGAATGCGACATTTTTGTTTTCACCTCTTAGTTTTGGTTGAATTGTTTTTATTTTGTGCCGAAAATTTTGTCTCCGGCATCACCCAGGCCGGGCAGGATATAGCCCACCTCATTGAGACACTCGTCAACACCGGCCACGTAGATATCCACATCCGGGTGTTTTTCTTCCACCCGGGCAATCCCTTCCGGGGCCGCCACCAGGAAAAGCCCCTTGATGGTTCTGCATCCCGCCTTTTTCAAAAGGTCAATGGTGGCAATCAGGGTCCCGCCGGTGGCCAGCATGGGGTCAAGAATCAAAGCGATCCTCTGTTTCATGGAACTGGCGGTTTTGACGTAATACTGCACCGGTTGAAGGGTTTCCTCATTTCTGTAAAATCCCACCACACTGACCTTGGCAGACGGTATCAGATCAAACACACCGTCCATCATTCCCAGACCTGCCCTTAAAATGGGAACAATGGTAATTTTTTTGCCCTTAATTTTTTCAACTTCAACCTTGCCGGCCCAGCCCTCGATCACCTTTTTTTCCGTGACCAGATCTTTTGTGGCCTCATAGGTCAACAGCCTTGCCACTTCAGAGGACAGGTCCCTGAAGTCTTTTGTGCTGATGTTTTTCTGACGCATCAGTCCCAGTTTATGCTTTATAAGAGGATGATCCTCTACAAATACCGTCATACTGCCTCCTTTGTTCTAGTGTATTTCACCGAAAACAAAATCTTGAGAATAAGGTTCTCGAATAAAACTCTCCGGCAAAAATATGTATAGGAAACTATTAAAATCACCCGGGTGAGTCAAGCAAATAAGTATCGGCCAAGTCTTATATTGATAAATTCCATTTTTTATGCACAATAGGCAGGATGAATCAAGCACCCTATATTTCGGTGGCAGTGACGCTTCCGGTCATGAAATCCTATACCTATCAGGTCCCGGATCATCTCAGGGATTTTTGTCTGCCCGGCATGCGGGTCCTGGTCCCGTTCGGGCCCCGGCGGGTCACCGGATACATTCTCGGCACCCGGGACACCTGTGAGGGGTTCACGGCAAAAAATATCCTGGATGTACTGGATGATCACCCCCTTTTTCCCGAATCTGAAATACCCTTTTTCCAGTGGATTTCAGACTATTACCTTCACCCCTTAGGAGACGTGATCAAGGCGGCTCTGCCCACCGGTCTGGACCAGCATGATGTGGCCCATATTCTTGTGACAAAAAAGGGGCAGGACCATCTGGATGCCGATTGTCTGACACCAGGGGAAAAAGAGGTGATTGAGTTTATCGTGCAGCGGGATTCGTGTACCCTGAAACAATTAAAGAAAAACAGCAAAAATATGACCATCAATGCCCTGGTCCGCAAGATGGAAGATCAGGATCTGGTCTCTATTTCAGCCGTATTGAAAAAAGACGGGGCCACCGTCAAAAAAGAAAAATTTATTCTGACCTGTGATGACCCCAAAACCCCCATTCCCATGTCAAAAAAAAGGAAAAAGCTTCTGGCCCTGGTCGATGAGAAGCAGGAGATCTCTCTGACCGGACTGAAGGCCTTGATTCCCACGGCACCAACATTGATAAAGCCCCTGGCCCGGGCCGGGTATATCAGGATTATCCAGCGCCGGGTGTTCAGGGACCCCCTGGGTGATCCTGTGGAACCGGACACGGCACCGGAATTGACCCAGGAACAGGCAGCCGTGGTAAACCAGGTGGAGGCCGAATCCGACAAAGGATTTCGCACCTATCTTCTGTCCGGAATCACGGGGTCGGGCAAGACCGAAGTTTACATGCGGCTGGTCAAAGATGTCATGGACAGGGGAAAACAGGCCATTGTCCTGGTGCCGGAGATCTCCCTGATTTCCCAGACGGAACGGCGGTTCCGGGCACGGTTCGGGGAAAAAATCGCCGTGATCCACTCCTCCCTGTCCGCAGGTGAGCGCCTGGACCAGTGGCGGAAAATCTCTTTAAAAAAGGCCGGCATTGTGATCGGGGCCAGATCCTCTGTTTTTTCACCCTTTGACAACATCGGCATCATCATTGTGGACGAGGAACACGACACGTCCTACAAGCAGGAGTCGGGTCTCCGGTACCATGCAAGGGATCTGGCCGTGGTCCGGGGAAAACTCAGCAACTGCCCCGTAATCCTGGGATCGGCCACCCCTTCGGTGCAGTCTTATCAGAATGTAACCTCACACCGGTTCACCGAGTTAAAGCTCCAGACCCGCATCAACCAGCATCCTTTGCCTGAAATCACCCTGGTGGACCTGAAAAAATACAAAGATGTGAGGGGGGCGGACCGGATCATCACCCCGGAACTGTCACGTCAGATCCGGCACTGTCTGAACCAGGGGAACCAGTCCTTGATTTTCCTGAACCGGCGGGGGTTTGCCACCTCGCCTTTATGCCTGGACTGCGGAAAATCCCTGTGCTGCCGCTACTGCGATGTCACCATGACCCTTCACAAGGGTGAGAATGCCTATCGGTGCCATCTTTGCGGGTATGAACGACCCGTAAACGTCCTTTGCCCGTCCTGCAAATCCAAGCGCATCAAGGCCCTGGGGTTTGGTACCGAACAACTGGAAGCCATGATAAAAGGCATGTTTCCGGATGCCAGGGTGACACGGATGGATCAGGACACCACCTCCCGGAAAGGGTCGGTGATCAAGATATTAAAAAGCATCAGAAACCAGAATGTGGATATTATCGTGGGAACCCAGATGCTGGCCAAGGGCCATGATTTTCCCTCCATCACCCTGGTGGGGGTGGTGTGCGCAGACCTGTCGTTAAGCCTCCCGGATTTCAGGGCCGGGGAGCGGACCTTTCAGCTCCTTGCCCAGGTGGCCGGCCGGGCCGGGAGAGGCGACACCCCCGGACGGGTGATCATGCAGACCTATAATCCCGAACATTTTATTATCGAGGCGGCAAAAAACCAGGATTTCCTTGAATTCTTCCATAACGAGGCCCCGTTCCGAAAGGCGTTGATGTATCCGCCCTTTTCCCGGATGGTCCAACTCAAAATTTCAGGTACCAAAGCCCCGGCCGCAAAAGCCCATGCCCGGAATATCACCGGTCTTCTGGCGGACCTGGTAAAAACCCTTGGGGAACAGGGGCAGACCATTCAGATCCTGGGCCCCATTGAGGCGCCCATTCAGAAGATATCCTCACGGTTCCGATGGCAGATTCTCGTCAAATGCCCGTCTTCCGCCCTGCTGAACCGTTTGATGAGATCCGTGACAGCCCATCCCGACGGGGCTCCGAAATCCGGGGTGAGGATGGTTGTGGATGTTGATCCCTACTCGCTCATGTAAATTTATTCGTTCAAGGGCCTTATCAGACCCTCCTGGACCACGCTGGCCACCAGAACCCCTTTTCTCGTATAGACGGACCCCATGTTCAATCCCCTTGCCCTTCCGGCCTGGGGACTTTTCATCACGTAGAGGAGCCAGTCATCCATTCTAAACTCCCGGTGGAACCAGATGGAGTGGTCCAGGCTGGCCACCTGCATATCCGGGGACCAGAAGCTTTTGCCGTGGGGATATAATGCGGTTCCCACCAGGTGAAAATCCGAGGCATACGCCAGCAGGTACCGGTGGGTTGAGGGATCATCCGGGAGTGTGTCAATGGCCCGGAACCAGACATATTTTTCCGGCGGCATGGATTTGGGTGCAAACGGGTTCATGGGATTGACCACCCGGATTTCAATGGGTTTTTTGCACAGGAGTTTATCCAGGATGGCCGGCGGAATTTTATCTGCCAGACGTCTGGCCATTTCCACCTCGTGTTCAATCCCCTCGGGTCCTTCAATATCGGGCATGGGGTCCTGGTGTTCATACCCCTGCTCCTGCCTGTGAAAAGAGGCGGCCATGGAAAAAATGGCCCGGCCGTTCTGAACCGCCTTTACCCGGCGGGTGATAAAACTTTTCCCGTCACGGATGCAGTCCACGGTATAGACAATGGGCTTTGCCGCATCCCCGGCCAGCATGAAATATCCGTGGAGGCTGTGGGCATGAAAATCCGAAACCACGGTTCTGGATGCGGCAGACAAAGCCTGGCCCACCACCTGTCCCCCGAACACGTTGCCGAATCCAAGGTCCTGGCTCTCTCCCCGAAAAATATTTTCCTCTATCTTTTCCAGCTTTAAGAGCCGGAGCAACTCTTCCAGAACATTGCCGTCATAACAGACACTCATTTTTGTTTCCTTTTTCCCATGGAAGGGCCAATGCATCCATATCCATTGGCCCCAATAACCCTTCCCGGCCACTATACCACACCGGAGCAGGGGATTTGAATAAAAAACTGGAATAAGTGACGGCAAAAAAGTACAATACCCAATATACAAATTGAAGATTAAATGGAATCTTTGACCGGGTTGGGAAAGAAATTTACGGATCATATCTAAACATGTAATCAAGGGACACCTATGGAGTTGGAGCGACTTCAAAAAGAAATAATTGTTCTTCGGCAATATAAAAAAATTCACGATGCCCAGAACAAATTATTTGAGACATTTATCAACATGGCACGATCTTCTACTGAAGAAGAGGTGCTGAATGTGACCATGAAAGATGCTCTGGAGATTGCCACCCGGTTTTCAGGTGCAGAGAAGGGCAGCCTGTTTCTATTGGATAAAAACGGCGTGGTAACAGATCGTTCCCTGACCCAGGACCAGACCGGCGGTGAGAGCCCAAACAGCCTGATCGGTAAAATCATAGATAAAGGACTTGCCGGCTGGGTGAAAGATACGCTTTCAATCGGACTTGTAACCGATGCGACGACAGATGACCGGTGGCTTACCATGCCGGGACAATCCTATACGGTTCGTTCTGCTCTGGCCGTGCCTGTTATCCGGAATGATACCCTCTTTGGTATCATTACATTGCTTCACTCTTTGCCGTCACAATTTAATCAGACCACGGTAAACATCGTCCAGCAGACTGCCAACCATCTGGCACTGGCCATTGAAAATGCCAAATTGTACGAAAAGCTTGAACAATCCAACCGATCCCTTGAAAAAGCCAAGCAGGCGGTTGAAAAATATTCCAGAGCGCTGAATGATGAACTGGAAAGGGGAAAAAAAATCCAGAAAGATTTTCTACCCCTTTTCCCGCCCAAAGTAAAAAATTGTGAAATTTCATTCTATTTCCATGCTGCCCTGCAATTGTCCGGTGATTTTTACGATGTGTTTGAATTGCCCAATCATCATATGGGTTTTGTTGTTGCCGATGTCAGCGGAAAGGGGGTTGGCGCTTCGCTTTTCATGGCCTTGACGCGAAGCCTTTTGCGCATTTTTTCCAGATCAATCGCCCCTGGTGAAAACCCGGGTGACCTTAACGATGCCGCCATCGCCGGGGATGTGCCCGGAAATGCCTTAAAAGCAGTCTCTTTGACAAATGAGTACCTGGCCAGAGAACATGGTAAAGACGGGATATTTGTAACCGTGCTCTTTTGTGTTATTGATCAATTGACGGGCAAGTTGTATTACGTCAATGGTGGGCATGAACCGGCATTTTTAATCGGGAAAACCGGCATAAAAAAGGTGCTTCATGCCACCGGTCCGGCCCTGTGCCCCGTCCGGGGAGCTGAATATAAAATTGAAACCGAACAACTGGACCCCGGAGATCTGCTGTTTGGCTTTACCGACGGCGTGACGGAAGCAAGATCAAAAACCCGGGAATTTTATACCAGGGAAAAAATTGAAGCCTTAATTCAAAACGGCATTGATGATTCTGCAGAGGCGCTTTTGGAAGCCATTAAATCAGACCTGTTCGCATTTATTGGAGAGGCCGATCAGAGCGATGATATCACAATGCTGGCAGTCAGATGGTCAAATTATGAATGCTAAAAATCATGGGTTTGCCAGGGTGATGCGACTGAAAAGATCTATTTTCAGAGCTTGTGAAAGGTCAGATAAGGTCCCAGATTGTCCGGGTGGTCATGGGAGGTGAACTCGACGGTCAGATACCGGCCTTTTTTTGCCGTGACCTTTACCTCTTTTTTGACGATGGACTGCTTGGCATCGTCCAGGACAAATTCAAGAACAAGCCTGAGGTCGGGCAAAAGGTTGTGGTCGATATTGGTCCTGAACACCAGACCTCTGGAGTTGAGTTTCTTGATGATCATTTTGCCGGATTGTTGGTCACTGGTTGAGACAAAGGTCCCGAGAAGTTGTGTATCGTGGATGGGTTCGATCTTTTTTTCAAGGGTCACCATATAAGTATGGCCGCACCGGCAGGTGCACTTCACCCGGGTACAGGGTTTTCTGATGATATACTCAGACAATTGCATGATTTTCCCCTGACCGCATTCAGGGCAGGCAAACCGGGCCGTATCAAGACTGTCAATTAAAATTCTGACTCCCATTCTCATCTCCTGTTTGCAATTGGGGCGCGGCCTGCTCAGATCTCCCATGAATAGTCATCAATACACATTTTATGCCAATTGGATGAAATAGTATTTGATCTTACGGAATTTATTGGATATATTCATTATTGTATGAAATTAATATTAAAACTCAATACGACTTGTGTTTTTATTTCACATGCACTATTTTTATTTAATTAAAATTGTTATATTTAACCTTTTTTAAAGGCTTCCCATGAACCAGTCCAACCTTGACCTGTTTAAGGAACTCAATCCCGATACCCTGCAAAAAAAATTCCTCAACTCTTTGTTGAAAATTCAAAATGTTCAACGGGGGTCCATATGGATCAAAAAGACAGATACCTACCTGTGCGTTGAAGCTGCCGGTGCTGAAAGCGATAAAATCAGGGGGGTCAGCCTGGACATCAGTCAGCCCAGTATTGTGGGGTGGGTAATTGAGAACAACAAGATGACGGTGGCGGAAACAAAGAGTGACCGCCGCCATTACAGGGAGCTGGAAGATAAATTTGCCGTCAAGAGCAGCCTGATTCTCTGCTTCCCCCTTCTCTTCAGGGACAAAACAGTTTACGGCGCCGTCCAGATCATTGACACCACCCCGGAAAAAAGCCGTCTCAATCTTGATTCAGGGTACCTGGAACAATTGAAAATTCTCGTGGATATCTGCTCCATTGCATTGAGCAATGCCATCTTATATGCCAAGGAAAAGAAAATCACCCAGAACCTCAAGACCGCCCTGAAAGAATCTACAAACGAAAATCTCATCATCGGTCAAAGTCCTGGATTTAAACAATGCATGGACCTTGTCAAAAGCTATGCCGATACCGAGTTCCACGTGTTAATCACCGGGGACAGCGGCACGGGCAAGGAATTGGTGGCGGAAAAGATTCACAGATCCAGTCTTCGAAAGAACAAACCCTTCCTGGTCCAGAACTGCAGTGCCATTCCGGAAACCCTTCTTGAAAGTGAGTTGTTCGGCTATAAAAAGGGGGCATTTACCGGGGCCAACCACGACAAAATCGGACTGTTTGAGGCGGCGGACGGGGGAACCGTTTTTCTGGACGAAATCGGGGATATGCCCATGAGTATCCAGGCAAGTCTGCTCCGGGTGCTCCAGGAAAATGAAATCAAACCCCTGGGTGAAACCAGTGTCCGGCATATTGATGTGAGGATCATCGCCGCCACCAACAAAGACATCAAGCAGATGATCGCCGAAAACACGTTTCGCCAGGATCTGTTTTACCGGTTATCCATCCTGCCGGTCCATCTGCCGCCATTACGGGACAGACGGGAGGATATCCCCCTGCTGGTCCGGCATTTCCTTGAAAAAGAATCTTTAAAGGCCGGTCTCCTTGAAAAAACGGTAACCCCCCGGGCCATGCAGGCGCTGGTGTCCTATTCCTGGCCCGGAAACATACGGGAACTTGAAAACCTGATCCGGTACCTCATGGTCACCACACAGGATGAGGATATCGATGCCGCAAACATCCCTATCCACGTCAGGCATGAGGGGGCGGATCTGGATCCTTTCGCAAGCCCCGACACAATACCCACGGGCAGCTCCGTTGATTTTGCCGGTCATTTGAGCAGCATGACCTGGCCCGAGCTGGAAAAAGAGTATGTCACCTCGCTTTTACAAAAAAACAATTGGAACATTACCTGGGCCGCCAGGACTTCGGGAATCAACCGGTCAACCTTTGCGTCCCGGATGAGAAAACTGAAAATCAAGCGCCAGCGCCTGGAGTTTGAATAGACCTGAACCTTTGATTTAACCTTAATCTGAAAATAAGGAAAAGCCGTCATGCCGTTTGTCAATATCAAGATTACCAGGGAAGGGGTTTCCCCGGACCAGAAAGCCGAACTCATCAAAGGGACCACCGACCTGCTCGTAAAGGTTCTGGGCAAAAACCCTGCCACCACCGTCGTGGTCATTGAGGAAGTGGACACAGACAATTGGGGGATCGGCGGAGAGCCGGTTACCCTGATCCGGCAGCGGGGAAAATAAAAAAAATATAAACAGACGTCCTAAGATCGTCTTGATATAATTTCCCAATGTGATACCAGCATGTTCAGCTTTAATCTGGAAAGGATATTTTGTGTTAGAATCCCAATCGAATTCCGGCAAAGACAAATTAACGCTGATCGGCTGGAAAGAATGGCTGGCCTTGCCGGACCTTAAGATTCCGGCCCTGAAAGCCAAGATTGACACCGGTGCCAGGACATCCGCCCTTCATACCTTCAGTCTTGAAACATTCACTTCCCAGGGACAATTGATGGTCCGTTTTGGTATTCATCCGCTTCGGAAACGGTCGGATGTTGAATTGTTCTGTGAAGCGCCGGTGGTTGACCAGCGCCTGGTGAAAGACTCGGGAGGCCATGCTGAAATGCGGTATGTCATTGAAACCAGAATTCTTCTGGGAACCCTGGTGTGGCCCATCAAAATATCGTTGACCAGCCGTGAAGGTATGATGTTCAGGATGCTTTTGGGAAGAACCGCCCTTAAAGACCGGTTTATAGTAGATCCTGCCAGGGCATACCTCACCGGGAAAAAATTAAAATTATCCTATCCAAATGTAAAAAAAGGGAGTCAGCAAATATGAAGATCGGCATTCTCTCCAGAAAGGCATCTATCTACTCAACGAACAGCCTGGTTGAAGCGGCCAGAAAGCGGGGGCATGAGGTGTCGGTCATCGACCCCTTACTCTGTTATATGGACATCACCTCCCATAATCCGGCCATTCACTATAAAGGGAAAAAACTGGAAGGATTTGATGCCATTATCCCGAGGATTGGTGCGTCCATAACATTTTATGGTACCGCCGTGGTCCGCCAGTTTGAAATGATGGGGGTATATTGTGTGAACGAGTCGGTGGCCATCAGCCGGTCCCGGGACAAACTTCGCAGTTTGCAGTTACTGGCACGCAAGGGCATTGGACTGCCGGTGACAGGGTTTGCCCACAGCACAAAATTTACCGATGACCTGATTTCAATGGTGGGCGGCGCACCCCTGGTCATAAAAATGATTGAGGGAACCCAGGGAATCGGCGTGGTCCTGGCAGAGACACAAAAAGCGGCCCAGAGCGTTATTCAAGCCCTGCGAAGCCTCGAAGCCAATATTCTGGTCCAGGAATATATCAAAGAGTCATCGGGCACGGATATTCGCTGCTGGGTGATCGGTTCTAAAGTTGTGGCCGCCATGAAACGCCAGGGGCCCGAAGGTGAATTCAGATCCAACCTGCATCGCGGCGGACAGGCCGCAAAAATAAAAATCACACCGGAAGAGCGGTCCACGGCAGTGAGGGCAGCGAAAATCATGGGACTTCGGGTGGCGGGTGTGGACCTGCTGCGGTCTAATCACGGGCCTGTGATCATGGAGGTGAACTCTTCGCCGGGCCTGAAAGGCATAGAAGCGGTCACAGGGCTGGGTATTGCGGGTAAGGTGATCCGGTTTATTGAAGAAAACGCATCCCCGGGCAAAACCGGAACAATGGGAAAGGGATAGGATGCAGACCCCAGTCACCATTGCCGGAATACAGGTAAAACCGGGGACACGGGTGACCGTCCCTGTTCCGGTGCCAAAGCTGTACACCAATACTGCCATGGCCATGCCGGTTCATGTGATCCACGGGCGGAAACCCGGACCCAGACTATTTGTATGCGGCGCCATACACGGCGACGAAATCATCGGGACTGAAATTATCCGCCGGCTCATCAAACTGAAGCGGGTCAAAAATCTGAAAGGAACCTTGGTTGCCGTTCCCGTGGTAAATGTATACGCCTTTGAGCAGCATTCCCGTTACTCCCCCGACAGGAGGGATTTAAACAGATTTTTCCCAGGCTCTAAAACCGGTTCATTAACCTCACAACTGGCCCAAACCTTCATGTCAGAAGTTGTCCGGGGCAGCCAGTATGGGATTGACCTGCACGCCGGGTCAAATCACCGGGCAAATTTCCCGCAAATCAGGGTTGATATTGAAGATCCCCAGGCCCTTTCCCTGGCCATGGCCTTCCGAGTGCCCGTGATCATCAACGCGGCCGTACGTGACGGATCACTTCGAAAGGCGGCTGCCGAAGAAGGGGTTCCCACCATCCTGTATGAGGCCGGCGGGGCCCTGCGTTTTGATGAAGAGGCCATACGGGCCGGTATTCGCGGGATATTATCAATCATGACAGACATTGAAATGCTGCGGCCCACACCCCGTCAGGCCAAACCAAAAGCCGAATCCATGATCGCAGACTCCACCTCCTGGGTTCGGGCACCGGTCAGTGGTATTTTGCAGATGAAAGCCCCCCTTGGGGCCAGAGTGGTTAAAAATTCGAGAATCGGCATCATTGCCGATCCATTTGGAGATCAGGAAGAGGTGATACACTCCCCGGTCTCGGGAATGGTCATCGGCCGCCTGGACCTACCCCTGGTGCACCGTGGAGATGCCGTCATTCACATTGCCCACCTGGACCGGCTGAAAAGAATCGACACAACCATCGAAGAATTCAGAGAAGAGATTTCCGAAGACGCATAAACTACTGATATCAAGCTTCGTCGGCAATCCCGGCCAAGAGACAATTTCCCCCTTGTATTTTTCTGTGGAGTGACCATTTTAAACCATAGTGATCCAACCGGCGGGCGAATAACGGCCTTGGCCGATCAGGGTGCTCACCCGGACCCGCCGCAGCAGACAAACAAGAAACGAATGGGCGAAACAAGCTCTTTCACATATAAAAAGGGGGTAAAATGACCCGACTATTTGAACCTGTATCAATGGGAAATCTTCAATTAAAGAACAGAATCGTCCTGGCACCCATGACAAGGGGCCGGGCCGGCAGCCACCGCATACCAAACGATTTGATGGCAAAATATTATGCCCAGCGGGCCTCGGCCGGCCTGCTGATAACCGAAGCCACCGTGGTTTCAAAACAGGGGATCGGCTGGATTGATTCACCGGGAATCTATACCCGGGAGATGGTTGAAGGGTGGAAAAAAGTTACCCAGCAACCGGACCTCGCCGGCACCCCGGTTTTCCTCCAGCTCTGGCATTGCGGCAGGGCATCCCACAGCGATTTCCATGATGGAAATCTTCCGGTGTCTGCTTCAGCAGTTCAACTCCAGGGGGACGGCATCCACACCCCACTGGGGAAAAAAGACTATGAAACCCCCCGGGCCCTGACTGAGGGGGAGATCAAGGAAGTTGTGGCCGACTACAGGCAGGCTGCCGTGAACGCAAAAGAGGCCGGGTTCGCCGGCGTGGAAGTCCACGGTGCCAACGGATACCTGATCAACCAGTTCCTGGATTCCAAAACCAACCTCCGCACGGACCAGTACGGGGGAAGCCTTGAAAATAAATTCCGGCTCTTCAGACAGGTGCTTGAGGCCGTCCTTGAGGTGTGGGAGCCCTCCCGGGTGGGTGCCCGGATTTCACCCAACGGGGTGTTCAACGATATGGGGCACAAGGATTTCAGGGAAACCTATCTCTATGCGGCAACGGAACTCAACAAACTCAATCTGGGATATCTGCATATCATGGACGGCCTGGCATTTGGGTTCCATGAACAGGGAGACCCCATGACCCTAACGGAATTTAAAGCCGTTTATGACGGATTGATCATGGGCAACTGCGGGTATACACTGGAAACGGCCGAAGAAAGAGTCAGGCAGGGTCAGGCAGACCTGGTGGCGATTGGCCGGCCCTATATCACCAACCCCGACCTGGTTGAACGGTGGAAGAACGACTGGCCCCTGAATCCCTGTGAGGACATGTCCCTGTGGTATACGCCGGGGCCTGCCGGGTATACGGACTACGAAGCGCATTAACCTTCCGGCCAAAGCTGAAATATAACCATTAACCGGATACAGGCACAACACCTTGTTCCTGTATCCGGTCATTTGAACAGCATTATCTTTCCCGAAAGTGGCACGGCAGGTTTCAATCCACGCCCCCGTGAAGGGGGCGATTATAACCCTCAAATCACGATATGTCGGGTATACCCGTTTGTTGATTGCTCCCTGTAAAAAGTTAGGAAGATTGAACCCGCTTGATCATGTTTTTAACGTCTGTTTTGGCGTTACTGATTTTAAGATGGACCCCTGGGTGTTTGTTTTGAAATACTCTGAAAATTTGATCGGCAAAAGCTTGACCTATCTGAGTAACGCCTTCAAAATCCAAAACAACTTCAATAAATCTGTCAAACCGTGTAATCAATCGTTTTGCCTGGGATCTGGAAAGTAAGGATTCTCCTTCATGCTCCATGAGTTTAACAGGAATAATGGTTTTATGAAAACTGGGGTCTTTATTTGGATCTGCGTACTCATCAAAAATATCTTTCATTTGAATTGAAGAGGTCTTGTTTGTTCGCATCAATACTCCAGTACCGTCTATATCTTTTTGGCCTTCCCAGATCACCCCGTCAACGTTCCCCCTGCCAACAAAATTTAATCTATGGGAAGTAATAACAAATGCATCAAACATCCTCGAAGTAAAAAAGATACCTTCGCCTGAATGATTTTCTGGATCAGAGGTGAATTTCCCTTTCGCAAGTTCTAGTATCGCTTGATTTGAGCGCTCCAAACCCAATGCCTTTTTTATTTTTCTGAAGATCCCAAACCCTCTGTCGACAATTCTGAATTCAACATTTAAAAAATCATATATCAACCAGATTACAATATTGTCTGATTCAGAGTGATCAATTACATTGTTGACCATTTCCGTAAAACCGTATTGGCAAATATCTCTAACATTGGCATTTAAGGACTTGAGATATGGAGAAATATCATTTCGCCAGATGATGTCCTCCTCTAAATCTTCATTTTTATAGTCCCAACATTTTTTCGTTTGAACTAATTTATACTTCGGATACCGGTTGGAACCTGTTTTCTCAACGATGCGGTCACGATCCAGTTCTTTCAAATATTTTAAAACAGTCGGTTTCGTGATACCAAAGTGTTCGCACGTCTGTTGCGTTATCTGGTTAGGATTTTCCGAAACATTCGTAATAATATATTTTTTAATAAGTTCCACGACCTCTTCTGTGAATCTCATGGCAAGCCCCTATGCTCTTAAAGTAAAAATAAACGACCAAAATATAAATTTAAAGATAATATAAAGATAAAAATTCGTTTTGTAAAATAAAAATAAAAACTCCATTTTTTGATGTAAAGCCTTCCGAGGGGTCAGGATCAATGACAGGCAATGAGAAAAAAATCGGCGGTATTTTCGTGCTTATGCTTTACAAACAATTTGAAATATACTTGGATAAGGAAGCGATAGCGAAATGAGTGGCAGTTTTTTTCCAGAAGATGTTACGGAGTGAGGGCCTGGAAATCCCGGACAAAGGCGGCCATAATCCTGGCCAGTCCCTTGTTCCAGCCGGCTACAAGCTGCGCAGGCTGTGAAGACGACATGGGCTCTTGGGCCGGATAGGCCTTGTTTAAGATCACCTGGTACGTGTTGCCTGTCCCGGTTTCCAGGGTCCTTTTTTCCAGAATCATCCGGACCTCCACCACAGCTTTTGGATGGTCCGGGTCCTGGAAATCTGCATAGAGCCGGATGATTTTTCCGGACAACCGAAAATTCACCTCCTGTTGCACGCCGGTAAAAGCCGGGGTGAAACAGGCGGTGCTAAAAAGATATCCTGAAATTTTTTCCGTGATGAGCCGTGCCGGATAGGTGATGAATTCATTGAAAAAATCCGTTGTGTACCGGTCTTTTCCAGTGTAATAGACAAAGGCGTGGGAATCAAATGCAGAGTTGATGGAAAATTCCTTTATCAGGATGGGCTCACCCCTGGGGCTGTTGTCCATCTCATTATCCGTTTCTTTGGCCATTTTTCCAGATAGGTCTGAATCCGGAGCCGGGATACTCAAATCAAAATAAGTTTTCTTCACCGGTTCTTTTTCCAGGCCGGCGCATCCCCAGAAAAGATTAAGAAAAATGAGGACACTGGCCAGGAAAATGTTTTTTTTTGTCGGCATCAGTCTTGTTTCTCCCCAGAGGTATTTTCCGGTGGTTTTTCAAAAAGCAGGCGCCCGGGGTAACGCTTCAGATCTTTGCTCATCTGCTTTAAATTTTCCGTAGTGGTTTCAAGATTTTCCATTATGAGCTGGATCTTGTCGGAATTCATCCACACCATGTTTTCCAGGAGTCTGGATGTGGACCCAAGGCTTTCCATGAGCTGATCAAGATGGGCGGACAGGCTCTGTATCCTGGGAGACAATCCTGTTTCCAGACCGGCGGCCAGGCGCTTCGCACGCTCCGCGGTTTGTTGAAAATCATTGATCGCCCCGGTCAGCGGATCTTTTGAGGTTTCCACGATGGTTCTCAGCTTGGCAAAAGAGGCCCGGGCATCCTCCAGAACACTGGCAACACGAGTAGACCCGATCAGGGTATTGATCTTCTGGTTGGTATCTTTGAGTTCCGTCAGCAGCGAGGCTGCCAGACCGGATATCTCCCGGGTGTCCACCGCATTGGCCTTCTGGTCCAGAGTCTTTAAAAGGGTTTCAATGTCCGAAGTGATGCCTTTGAGATTGATGACCGTAAGATTGTCAAGGATCTGGTTGAGGGCATCGCCAAGCTGTTTCATATTGCTTCTCCGGGAGGGGATATAAATATTTTTCGGGGTCCAGGGGATATCAAGGGGAGCTTCCACGTCTTTTACCGAATAATCGGTTTCAAGATAGGCAGCCCCGGTCAGGCCCTTGAATGCGAGACTGATGGTCAGCCCGTCCCGGATGGCGTTCTGGACCCTTATCTTTGCCGACTTACCGGTCTGACCCAGGGAGGTATCATCCTCAAGGGAGAGCACCACCAGAACATAGTCCGACTTGGTCTGATAGATCCGGGCCGCACTGGTAATGGATTTGACCGAACCGATTTTGATGCCCTTGTATTTAACCTCAGACCCGATACTCAGGCCCTGGACGGATTCGTTAAAACAGGTTTCAGCAGGCAGATCCTTTTTCAAAAATTCACCGGCCCCGAAAACGATTAAAAATGCCGCGCCAAGTCCAAAGGCCAGAATGGTAAACAGGCCGAGTTTAAAAAAATTTGCTTTCTGGGTCATTTTTCACCTTTATCCGAGAGTTGATTCACATGGTCTTGTCTAGAAGGGTTTTGCCCGAGAGGGTCCTGTCCTGCCCCATTTTTACGATCAGGAGGCTGTTCAACAAGTGACTCCTTAAAAGGTGTCCGGTTAAAAAAACTATGGACATAGGGCCGGGTGATATCATTTTTCAACTGGGCCGGTGTGCCTTGGGCAATGATGCCCTTTGCCTCTTTTTCAAGCATGATGATCCTGTGGGATATGGCTTCGATACTGGCCAGTTCATGGGTGACGATCACAAAGGTGATGCCCAGGGATTTTGCAAGGTCCGTCACCAGGTGATCCATCTCTGCGGAAGTGATGGGGTCAAGTCCTGCCGAGGGTTCATCCAGGAAAATGATGGACGGATCAAGGGCCATGGCCCGGGCCAGGGCCGCTCTTTTTCTCATGCCCCCGGAAAGTTCGCCCGGCATGAGTGCGGCGGTTTTTTCAAGGCCCACGAGTTTGAGTTTTACCCGGGCAATGTCCTCCATGAGGGAAAGGGGCAGGCGGGTAAATTCTTTTAAGGGTAGCAGGATATTCTCCATCACGGTCATGGAGCCGAACAGGGCACCGCTCTGGAAGGCAACCCCTATTTTCTGCAGAATCCGGTTCTTGTCTCTGCCCGATGTCTGACAAATATCCTCTCCCAGGATCATCACACGGCCGGCGATCGGTTCCAGCAGCCCGATCATGTTTTTGAGCAATGTGCTCTTCCCGCACCCGGACCCACCGATGATCACAAACACCTCCCCTGCAAACACCTCAAAGTTGATGTTTTCAATAATGGGGACCTTGTTATACCCTGCTGAAAGGTTTTCCACTTTTATGGCGACCTGTGTCTGTTTCATATGCCAAGAATATAATAAACGATTGAAAAAATACCGTCAAACACGGCAATGAGAATGATGCCGGTGACCACGGCCCGGGTGGTTGAAATCCCCACGGCAGAGGGCCCGCTCAGGGTCTGGTATCCCCGGATACACCCGGCTGTGGCAATCAAAATCCCGAAAACAAAACATTTTACCATGCCCCCGGCAAAGTCATTCCACTCCACAAATGATGCAATCTGGTTGTAATAGGACACAATGGGATACCCCATGGAGGTAATCACAAGGGCCCCGCCCAGGATCCCCACCAGGTTGGAAAATATGGTGAGCAGGGGCGTGATAAGGGTTGCGGCAATCACCCGGGGCACGATGAGAAACCTCACCGGGTCAAGGCCCATGACCGTCAATGCATCAATCTCTTCGTTGATCCGCATGGTGCCGATTTCAGCGGCAAAGGCGGATGCCGACCTGCCGGCCAGGACAATGGCCGTCATCAGGGGACCCAGCTCCCGGACCATGGCAATTCCGATGAGGTTGGCCACATAGAGCTCGGCCCCGAACATCCGCATGGGCACGGCCGCCTGAAAGGCCATGACAAGTCCCACAATAAAACTGATCAGGGCCACAATGGGCAGAGCATCCACCCCGGCCCGCTCCGCCACCAGAAAGGTGTCGGCCCACCGGATCCTCCCGGGATGCCCGAAACTTTGAATCAGGGCCCAGACAATTTCCCCCGTATACGTGATAAATTCCTTTGTTTCCAACAACCCATCCCGGACCGCCCTCCCCCTTTTCTCGATAAAGGAGAGGTCCCGGGCCTGATCCCGGTCTTTTGTCCGGCCAATACCCCTTGCCAGGTCCACAAGGGACCCATACCCGGGTTTGAGATTGATTACAGAGACCTCCTTGAATCCAAGGCCGACGGCAAAGGCTTCCAAATGGCTGATAAAGGTGGCTCCTGCCGTATCCAGATATTCCACCCCTTCAAGATCAATCACCAGATCCTGTGTGTCGTGGGCTGAAATCTTCCGGGTGACGGCGGACCACAGGCCGGACACCCCCCGGGCATCCAGCCTGCCCGTAATGGAGACAAGGCTTGAGCCGCCCTGCCGAGACATATGGAATTGGGGTACGGAGTTCACAGGGACCCGGCTCTTTTTTTATAAATTTCTTTTTTATCTGTTTGTTTTTTACCGGACGGCGTTTCATCCGTCTCTTTTTTACCGGTGTACTTTTCACCCGGGTTCTTTTTCACCACAAGGGCCACCCATTCATCCAGGTATTTCTCTTCAATAACCAAAAGGCTTGCAGCTTCGATCGCCTTGTATACATCAGCGAGCCGCTCCTGGATAATCCCGGACAACACGGCAAAAGAGACACCCGTCATTCTCAGGGATATCTGGGGCAGGATGTCCACGATCACCTGGGCAATAATATTGGCGGCAATAAAATCATGGGGATCCGTGTCTGTTTTATCCAGTGTGGTGCAGGAAAGATCCACCAGGGACGGATCGATAGTATTTTTAATCAGATTCTCCCGGGCCACGCCCAGGGCAACCTCATCCGTATCAATGCCCGACAGATGACCGGCCCCCAGCTTGGCTGCGGCAACCATTAAAATACCGGAACCGGTCCCCACATCCAGAAATCTTGATCCGGATTTCATCCAGGTTTCCATGAGCTGGAGGCACATGGCCGTTGTGGGGTGTGTGCCCGTGCCGAAAGCCATCCCCGGGTCCAGGTGGATAACGATTTCATCAGACCGGGGAGTGTGGTCTTTCCAGGCCGGTTTTACCGTGATCCGGTCCGTGATCCGGGTCACGGTAAAATAGGTTTTCCATGCATCGGCCCAGTCCTTTTCATCAACGATGTCCACCAGGATATGGGTTTTAATTTTCAAACTTGATAATTTTAAGACCTGTTCCCGTATGCTTTCAAGGACACTCTTTGACGAATCCACCTGAGGAAGAAACCCGGTTACGGAGCAGATGTCGGGCCGGGGCAGGGTCTGGGTTCCAAAACCTTCATCCGGCTCCTCCAGGGGGACATCACACACCACGCCCTTGAGGTGAAAGGAAAAAAAAATATCACAGATCAGCTCTTCGGCAACAATAAGATCATCTGCCTCAAATTGGACACGGATGCGTTTAAATTTCATGGATTTCAACTCTCGCTTGTGTTTTGGTGAATAAAGGATTATTTTTCATTCCCATGAAATTGTCAAATCTAATCTATGTAAATTTAAAAGAAATAAAATTCGGACAAAATAAGACCGGGAAAAAATAAAATAATCAAAGAAATGATCAATCCATACCAACATCTGTATATTTACTATTGTAACGGAGTTCCAAAAATTGATGAAGCAGCCCTGGCAAAGGATGGCGGCTTCCTTGGCCTCTGGCGGGACGAAGAGATCGCATTTCTCTTCTTTTCCTGTCCTTCCGATAAGGTGGTGGAAAAAATTCTTGGGGAAAACAGGGGCATCTGCCTGATCGATCGCTATGAAATGACGGGTGAGCAATGGCATGGGGATAAGATCGAACCCTATTGGGTGAATGATCTGTGCATCTATCCGCCCTGGAACCACCCCGCCCGGAATCCTGAACCAGGCAGAGGCATCCTCCTGGACCCCGGGGTGGTGTTTGGAACCGGCCGACACCAGACCACCGAGGACTGTCTCTTTCTGATCCACCGCCTCTGTACTGGGCATCAGATTGATTCAGTTCTGGATATTGGTACGGGAACCGGACTCCTGTCCCTTGGTGCGGCAGCCCTGGGCTGTAAAAAGGTTATGGCCTGTGATTTTAATTTTCTGGCCGTGAAAACCGCCCGGAACAATATTTGCCTCAATTGCTTTGAACAGAGGATTCTGGCCTTCCAGGCAAAGGGGGAAGAGGTCATACAGATCCCCTCTGACCTTGTGGTGGCCAATATCCATTACGATGTCATGAAAGATATCATTGAAAGCCCGTTTCTTCTGACCCGAAAATATTTTATTCTGTCCGGACTGCTCAATTCCGAAGCCAGAAAAATCCTGGCATCCCTGTCAAACAAGCGGGTCCATATTATTGAACGACGATGCCCGGACGGGATCTGGAACACCATCCTGGGCAAACCCCTATAGGGAATTTTCCGGTACTAGGCTTCGCCCCGTTCCTCCAGAACATCCTTGAGCGCAGAAAGGGCTGTGTTGGCGGATGGCACCCCGCCGTAAATACTGGTCTGGAAGATCACCTCGGCAATCTCCTCTCTTGTACACCCCACGTTCAGGGCCGCATGGATATGCAGCTTGAGCTCATCCGGCCTGGAAAGAACCGCCAGTGCGGCCACGGTCACCAGTTGCCGGGTCTGGTGGGGGATCTTTTCCCTGGCGTACATCTGACCCGTGATATACAGGGACATGTCCCTGGCAAGGCCCTTGTCAAAATATTTCCACAGGTTGTAAGGCTTGTCCTCGTCCTTCACCGTTGAAAAATACAGCTTTGCCGTGTCTCCTGTTTTTTTTGCAATCTCTTTGGGGTCCAAAGTGGTCCTCCTTGAAAAACCATCGTGAACAACAGCCCAAAAGGCGAAAAGGACTGCTGCTCACGATGGCGGGTAAAAGTTTATCGATTGGCTTTTCTAAACCCCAGTTGATCCAGGGCAATGATCCATTTGCAGATATTCGCCGATCCCTCAACCATGGAATAGGTGGGGGCATCCCTGTAGTATCTGGCCACGGGATACTCTGTGGAATATCCATAGGCACCCAGGATTCTCATGGCATAGTTGGAGGCCTTGGTGGCCACTTCACCGGCAAGGTATTTTGCCATGGCAACATCAAGACCGTTGTTGAGATTACCCTCGTCTTTTGCGCAGGCAGCCTTGTAGGTCACCAGACGGGCGGCTTCGATTTCAGCAGCCATCTGGGCGATCATGTCCTGATTCATCTGGAATTCACCAATTTTTTTACCGAATTGTTTTCTTTCGTTGCAGTATTTGATGGCCTCATCCAGACAGGCCTGGGCAAGCCCGACACCGCCGGCAGCGGCGGACAGCCGGGTCTGGTTCAGGGAGGAAAAAACAATTTTTGCACCGTCACCGGGTTTACCCAAAATGTTTTCCTTGGGCACTTTTACGTTGTCAAGAAATACCTCTCCCGTGGG
The DNA here is from genome assembly GCA_963674905.2 of uncultured Desulfobacula sp. Taxonomy (GTDB): domain Bacteria; phylum Desulfobacterota; class Desulfobacteria; order Desulfobacterales; family Desulfobacteraceae; genus Desulfobacula. Next base: position 1,612,975 of record CAXXXR010000002.1, read on the forward strand.
TGAGGAGTGGGAGCCCAGTTTTTCCAGACCCGATGTTTTGATGCCGGCAAAATTTTTCGGCTCAATAACAAAGGCGGAAAGCCCTTTTGATCCTGCAGCCTTGTCCGTATAAGCGTAGCAGATGAGAACATCGGCCACGTTGGCATTGGAAATCCAGGTTTTAGAGCCGTTCAGCAGCCAGTGATCCCCTTTGTCTTCGGCAATGGTGGCCATGGCCATGACATCGGAACCTGCATCAGACTCTGTAATACCAAAACCGCCGATATATTCGGCAGTGCAGAGTTTTTCCACGTATTTTTTCTTGACCTCTTCATTGCCGTACCGGAAGACGGTGTAGGCGCATCCCAGGACCTGCATGTTGACCTGGACCCTCAGGGATGAAGACACCCTGGCAAGCTCTTCGGTAACGATCATGGCCGCCATGAACCCCATGTCTTCCCCACCGTATTCTTCGGGAATGACGGTGCCGAAAAAACCCAGTTCGCCTAAAGGCCTCATGACCTCGTCAATGGGAAGGTAGTTTTTTTCATCCCATTCATCGGCAAAGGGTGCGATCTGTTTTTTTGCAAAATTCCTGATTTCTTTCTGGAGCATTTTCAGCTCTGTTGACAATTTAAAATCCATTCGTCCTCCTAAACAATTAAAATTTTTCGGCGCTCAATCCCATTTCTCGTGAAAAGGATTTTGCCGCCTGGGTCAGTATGTGTATACAATGAGAAAGGTGATCCTCCTGAACAAACCTGATCTCAGGTATGGCAAGGCTCAGGCTTGCCAGGATCCGGCCTTTATAATCAAAAACAGGGGCGCTCAGCGATCCCAGGCCCGGGGTTCTCTCCCCGAGACTGACGGCATATCCCTGTTCTTTTATCCTGTGGAGCTCTTGGAACAGCTTGTTCCCCTGGACAATGGTCTTGTCGGTAAGGGGTAAAATTTTGGTTGTTTTAAAATATTGGTCCTGGAATTCCTCGGAAGAAAAGGCCAGCAGACACTTTGCAGAGGCCCCGGCGTAGAGCGGGGACTGGTTGCCGATGGGCATGCCGGCCTTCAACACCTTGGAGGATTCAATGGTGTCGATACAGATCCGCAGACTGCCTTCAAGGATATTCAGGTGTACGGTTTCAAGACTTGTCAGGGCCAGTTCCTCCATGAATTTTCTGCCCACCCGGGTCAGATTATTGGAGGTGTTCAAATTCTCCAGAAACCGGTAAAAGATATTGCCGATAAAATACTGACGGGTTTTGGGGTCCTGCCTGACAAATTCATAAGATTTGAGAACCTGGAGGATTCTCTGGACCGTAGCCGGACTGAACTCAAGGGCGGTGCTGAGCTCCCTGATCCCCCATGAAGGCTTAACATCCTGGAATTTGAGCATGATTTCCAGGGCCTTTTCAATGGCGTTCAGTCGTTTGATATCTCCGGGCATATCTGATTTTCCTGGTCCGGCAGCTATTTTTCACTCGAACCTGTTCTGCATATTAAAACATTGTTTCATATAGTGGAGGTAAGATAAACTAAACTTTTGCGGGATTGTCAAGAAAAAAGTCATAACACAGCTAAAAAATAGCTTGACAAAAACAGGGAATTATTTAATCGTGGGCAGGAATTAAAACACTGTTTTATTGAACGGAACAACAAGGGGTACGGTTTCATCTGGACCGGAACAACGGCAAAGGGCGGCACACGAGAACAAGATGAACAGATTTATATCATGCAGAGAGCCGTATGCTCCCTGCAGATACAAAATTCAATATGCCGGAATATACTAAATCAAAGGTCAAAATATTGGGTTTTCACCCCTATTCAATCACCACAAGCACTTGTTTGGTGGCAACCTTGTCATCCTTTTTTACCTGGACGTCCTTTACCTTGCCGGCACTGGTTGACACAATGGGGTTTTCCATTTTCATGGCTTCCAGGACCAGGAGTTCCTGGCCTTCAACGACATCATCGCCTGCTTCGACATTTACCTGGATAATGGTTCCGGGCATGGGGCTCAAGATTTCAGTGCTCATGTTCATCTCCTTTGTTAAAAAAAATCAGGTTCAAAAAATCGGGTTCAAAAAATCAGGCTCAAAAGATATCAGATCCTTTTTGTGCCAAAAAAAGATTTTTTCCAATACAAGACAATTTTGGTCTATACTTAAACAAGCGATTAAAGTCAAGGGGAAGGGATGTCCCCGGGATATTTGTATTCGCCCACAAAACATAAAATTTGGAGCCACAGGATCAGGTCTTCTTATCAGTTAAGGGGACACAATCTTAAAAATAACAATCAATAAACTGTAGCAGGAGTAGAGGATGAGACAATATTTTGAAAAAATGACGGAGTTTGGTGTCCCACTGAATAAGGGTCAAATCTTAAGTTCGGAAAAAAATATAGAAAATATCCGGGAAGTGGAAGCCGGAATCGATGAGGCGGTTGAACTGGTCAAAAATGCGGGAATGCCCACGGAAAAAATCAATGCAAGGGGGGTGATGACCGTATGGCAGCGCCTGGAATACCTCATTGACCCGGGAACATGGAATCCGCTTCACACCCTGTTCAATCCCGAAGACAATGTTGAGGGAACCACCAACGTGATTGACGGTCTGGCAAAGATTTCCGGCAAATGGTGTGTTGTGGCGGGTTTTGACAACAAGGTCATGGCCGGTGCCTGGCTTCCGGGCCAGCCTGAAAACATCCTGCGGGTCACCGACCTTTCAAAGCGCCTGAATATCCCCCTGGTCTGGCTGGTCAACTGCAGCGGTGTCAAACTCACGGAACAGGAAAAATTCTATGCCAACAGACGGGGAAGCGGCACCACCTTTTACCGCCATGCCGAGCTGGAACAGATGGGAATCCCCATCCTGGCCGGTATTTACGGCACTAACCCCGCCGGCGGCGGATACCAGGGCATCAGCCCCACCATCCTGTTTGCCCACAAAGACTGCAATATTGCCGTGGGCGGCGGCGGTATCCTGAGCGGCATGTCCCCCAAGGGATATTTTGACCTGGAAGGTGCGGAACAATTAATTTCATCGGCCAAACAATACAAGGCCAAACCCCCGGGATCAGTGGAAGTCCATCACGATGTCACCGGGTTTTTCAGATATGTGTATGAAGAGGAAAAAGGGGTGCTGGACGGACTGAAAGATTACATGAAAGACATGCCGGCCTATAATCCCAAATTTTTCAGGGTGGCAGAACCCAAAGCCCCGAGATTTCCGGCAGACGATCTTTACCGGCTGGTTCCCCATAACCAGAAACAGATCTACAATTTCAGGGAAATCATTGCCCGCCTGGTGGACAATAGTGAACACATGGAATTCAAACCCGAATACGGACCTGAAATCTATACGGGCCTGGTAAAAATAGACGGATTTCTGGTGGGCATTATCGGCAACAACCAGGGCTGGCTCGGGGAAGAGTATCCCGAGTATGCGGATTACGGAGGCATCGGCGGCAAGCTTTACCGCCAGGGCCTGATCAAGATGAACGAATTTGTCACCTTTTGCGGGCGGGACCGCATCCCCCTGATCTGGTTCCAGGACACCTCGGGAATTGACGTCGGGGATATTGCCGAAAAAGCCGAACTTCTCGGCCTGGGTCAGTCGCTGATCTACTCGATTCAGCAGACCGATGTTCCCATGACCCTGATCACCCTGAGAAAAGGAACCGCAGCCGCCCACTACGTCATGGGCGGCCCCACCGCCAACCGTCACAACGCCTTTACCCTGGGCCTGGCCACCACGGAAATTTATGTAATGCACGGCGAAACCGCCGCAGCGGCCAGCTTTTCCAGAAGACTGGTCAAGGAAAAAGACGCCGGCCGTCCCCTTGAGCCTATTATCGACAAGATGAATCAACTGGCCAAAGAGTACCATGACAATTCAAGACCGGCCTATTGTGCAAAACAGGGCATGGTGGATGAAGTGGTGAAGATGGGTGACCTGAGAAATTATTTGAAAGCCTTTGCAGGTGCTGCCTACCAGAATCCAACATCCATCTGTCCCCAGCACCATTTAATTACCCCCAGGGTTATCAGAGGGTAAAAATCACGATTTTTATGAGAGGAGGTCAATATGGCGGAACCCAAATTTTTAAAGGTTGAAAACAATGGCGAGGTGGCCAGGATCATTCTGGATCGGCCCAAGCACAATGTTCTGGATATCCCCATGATGGATGAACTGAACGCTGAACTTGAAAAGATTGCAAATGACGACGCCCTAAAATGCCTTGTCATCACGGGCGAAGGCAGAAGTTTTTGTGCCGGGGTTGAGGTTGCGGATCATGCCCCCCCCAATGTGGATGCAATGGTGGCCACATTCAACCGGATTTTTGAAATCATCAATACCATTGATATCCCGGTTATTGCCGCCGTAAACGGGGCCTGCCTCGGCGGCGGCATGGAACTTGCCATTGCCTGTGACATGGTCATTGCATCGGAAAAGGCCATCCTGGGACAACCGGAAATCAAACTCGGATTTTTCCCGCCCTATGCCGCACTGCGGCTGCCGGAACTGGTGGGGCCTGCCAAAGCCATCGAGATCTTAACCACGGGACAGAATTACTCGGCCCTGGAAGCCAAAGATCTGGGCTTTGTATCAAAAGTTGCCTCTGTGGAGGATTTTGACGCAGTGGTCCAGGGCCAGGTCAAACAGATCTGCCATGCCAGCCCCCTGATTATCCGCCTGAACAAACGGGCGGTGAAACGCCACATCGGCACCAGTTTTTCCCAGGGCGTGGATCTGGTGAGCAATTATTTTTTAAATACCATGATGAAGACGGAAGATACCCTTGAAGGTATTGCCAGTTTTGAAGAGAAGAGAAGACCGGTGTGGAAGAATAAGTAGAAAATTTCTACAACAAACCGGACAAACCAAAAGGGACGGTTGCCACCATATCAGGTCTGATATAGTTCTATAATTATTCAACCCCACCAAACACAAGCCCCTGGGCCTCAACGGTCCGGGGGTTTCTTATTGTCCTTCCCAGTATTTTTGAACTCTGCCATATAATGGAGTTAAAATCATTTCTTCGTCCCATATTTTTCATGAACACGGGAAAACGACAATACTTTATAAAAAACAGGGTATTGGCTATTAATAATAGTCCGGACTTTAAATTCTGGAACGAGAGAATGATATTTTTGACGTAGTCTTCACCTGGAAAAAGTTAAGATACCAAAACAAATCAAAACTGGTTTTAATTCAAAATTGAATCAAAGATGATGCAAGAATGGTTGATTCTGTCCATTCAACTTAATCTCCAATAAAAAACTTTTTGAGATATCCTTTCTGAATACATTATTTTTCCACTATAGTTGATTTGTTGAATTAACCATGGCATGAAAAGAACAGTATGAAAAATCCAAATCGAGAAACTGTATCTCAACTTGAAGATCTTCCGAATATCGGAAAAGCAATCGGAAAAGATCTTCGGTTGATTGGAATCGATCATCCCCAGAGATTGATCGGGAAAGATCCATTTGATTTTATATGAAAGTCTTTGCACGAAAACAGGTATCAGACATGACCCATGTGTCATTGATGTATTCATGTCTGCGGTTGATTTCATGGAGGGTGGAGAACCTTCACCTTGGTGGTCATTTACCGGGAAAAGAAAATCTATATTGCTTCGAATCGAAGGTAAGGACTGAAAAGACAGGTTACTCTCCAATTATGTTTAACAGGGAATTGATTGTTTTGATTTTACTTTTCCCTATATATTTGAATACGCCTTTACTAAAACATTTTATCTTGGTACTAACCCCCATGCCCTCCTGGCGGGCACAACAAAGAATGAAACACTTGAAAAATTTAAGAAATGGTCATAACTATCAAATTTTTTATCTACCACAATAAAATAAAGAGGATAGCTATGACCAAAAAATTAGATACCACATTTATTCAAATTGTTCACCCTGTTTGTTGCGGATTAGACGTACATAAGAAAAAAATATCAGCCTGTCTTATAACGATAAATGAGCAGGGTGAAGAACAGTATACGATTCAAGAATTCGGAACATTTACCAATGATTTGTTGACGATGAAAAAATGGTTAACAGATAATCATTGCCCAATATTGGCAATGGAGAGTACCGGTATCTATTGGCGCCCTGTTCATAATGTTCTTGAGGGCTACATGGAAATAATTCTTGTGAATGCCAGGCATATCAAAAATGTTCCAGGCCGCAAAACAGATATCGGCGATAGTAAATGGCTTGCAGGGCTCTTGAGACATGGGCTATTAAGAGGAAGTTTTATTCCCCCGAAAGAGATCCGTCAATGGAGAGAACTGACACGGCTCAGAAGAACCTATACAGACTCCCTTGCTGATTATAAAAGACGTGTTCACAAACTCTTTGAAACCGCCAACATAAAAATTGATTCTGTAGTGTCTGATTTGTTTGGGATGACCGGGCGCAACCTGATTTCTTTATTATGCAAAGACTCCGAATTAAGTTTAGCCCATATCAAGGAGAATGCTAAAAGAGGGCTGAAAGCAAAGTCCAAGGAACTGTATTATAGTATCCAAGGATTTTTTGAAGATCACCATCGATTTCAACTGGTCGGTATGATGGAGATGATTACAACTTTTGAAAAACGAATCTCAGAGATAACCGATAGGATGGATATACTCACAGCCGGACATCAAGATTTATTAAATCGTCTGGATGAGATTCCAGGCATTGACAAAAAATCGGCCCAATCGATTGTCAGTGAAATCGGCGTAACCTTGGATGAGTTTATATGCATGGGTGCGCTTGCATCTTGGGCGGGGTTATGTCCGGGTAATAATGAAAGTGCCGGCAAAAGGAAAACCGGCAGGACTTCTGTGCGAAGCCATCCATTTAAAACAATTCTGATAGAGGTTGCATGGGCGGCAGTCAAGAAAAAAGGCTCATATTACAGAGCTAAATATTTTAAATTAAAGTCCAGACGTGGTGCAAAAAAAGCCATCGTTGCAATTGCACACCGAATTTCAAAAGCAATTTATAATATCATTAAACATGGTGACACCTTCATGGATCTTGGAGAAGATTATTTGAATGCCAAGACCAAACAACGGGTTATTGATAATATTAAAAAAAGGGCCAACCAGCTAGGTTATGAACTTGTTCCATGTATGAATTAAAAAAAAGCCAAAAAGCATTTTAAAAGCAGGAACGAAAGTCGATGACGAACTGAAGCCATAGAGCGCGAGACTAACATGACTGATCAGCCTTTTGCACAACGAACTGTCAGTCCTTCATTGAAGGAACTACGCATATAAAACTGTATTAAACCTGGCTGATCAATTCTGCTTTATAAAAGTGATTTTTATTGGAAGTACACGCACAGACAAAGGAGCTTTTTTCAAAAAGTTACAAAAAAATGAATTTTAAAAAAGGGGATCACAGAAAATGTGATGCCAATGGTGCACTATGTCCTTTTGGGCTGTGGTGTTTCATATAAAAAAAATATTGATCAGGATTTTTTGATCGTTTCGATCCAGATATCATTTAAAATTACAAGATACGCGGACTCTTAGATCAACCTGTTAGGCATCAGATAAAGTGATTGAAGCATGAATGAAAAAAGTAGAACCATCGGATTATTTGGAGCCATCGCAGTTGGTATCGGCGGTATGGTAGGCGGTGGTATTTTCGCCGTGTTAGGTGAGGCTGTGTCACTGGCTCATGGCGCTACTGCCATTGCCTTTCTTTTCGCAGGGATTGTTGCCTTGCTGACTTCTTATTCCTATGCAAAGCTGTCGGTCACTTATCAAAATCGAGGTGGCACCGTAACATTTATAGACAAAGCCTTTAGCCACAATCTTTTATCCGGCACAGTCAATTTAATGCTCTGGCTAAGTTATTTGGTTACCATCTCTCTATATGCTGTTGCATTTGCATGTTATGCACAAACATTCTTTTCGGATAATATAACTCCTTTGATAAGGCATTTTTTAATCAGTTTGGCTATTTTCCTTCCCGTAATCATTAATTTAATCAGTGCTTCTTTTGTCAGTAAATTTGAAACTCTCATTGTGATTATTAAAATCACCTTGTTAGTACTGATTATTGTGGCCAGTGCATCATCTGTTGATATTAAACGACTATCTCCCGCACAGTGGGGGAGTTCTTTTTCTATTGTCGTTGCCGGTATGGTTATTTTTGTTGCCTATGAAGGCTTTGAATTAATTGCCAATGCCGCTGAAGATATTAAAAAGCCAAAGTTCAATTTACCCAAAGCATTTTATGGTTCGGTATTGCTGGTCATTCTTCTGTATGTTCTCATTGCTGTAATAACGGTAGGCACAGTGTCAGAAAACCAGCTACTAATGGCAAAAGATTATGCGTTAGCCGTTGCCGCAAAACCTGCACTGGGACAAATGGGTTTCACTTTAGTGACTATCGCTGCCTTATTGGCCACGTTTTCTGCTATCAACGCCACTATTTTCGGCAATTCCCGCTTAGGGTACATATTGGCAAAAGATGGCGAACTTCCGGAAATACTGGAAAAAGAGAATAGAGATATACCGATTCTGGGCGTTATTCTCACTGCATCCCTCAGTTTGATCATGGCCAATTCGATTAACTTAACCGAAATAGCAATTATTGGTAGTGCAAGTTTTTTATTGATCTTTTTCATTGTCAATATGGCAGCACTTAAACTTCATAAAATAATAAAAGCAAATAAAACAATGGTATTGATAGCGTCTCTTGTGAGTTGTGCTGCATTATTGACATTGCTTATTCATACCTTTACAAATAATCTGACAGCAATAGGTATTTTTTTAATATTTATTTGTATATCTGTCCTGTTTGAGCTGGTTTATGGAAAAATCGTTCGAAAACATATTTTTCAAAGACCATACAAAAACGCCTTGTTAGGATGAAAAAAGGAATATATATTGACTAAAGATGCAAAAAATTACAATTCAATCATAATCAATGAAGTGCAACTTATTTTAGCAGAAAAACGTACATCTTTAGCTGTTATGAGAACTGGTATAGCTGTTTTAGCCTTGCCTTTATCGGTAACAAGCGTATTGATAGCGACTTCAAAATATTATGACATTTTTCATGTTTTGCATTTTCTTATTCCGCTTGGTTTACTCAATTTTTTTTTAGTTGTTCTCGGCTCTTACCTGATAATTAAATCAATAATCCGGATGAAAAATTATGATCACCATATTCATGAAATAAAGTTGAAGCATAGTGTCATTGGAGAATTTATTGAGTGAATCTATTAAAATATCCTACCAGGCAAGCAAATGCAGCCGACGCAAAAAGCAGCGCAGCTGATTAGCCTTGCTAAACTCAACAATTATTATCCGAATGGAAACTGCCACGTGACGTTCAGAGTATCAATGATATCATTTTAATCCTTGATGATTTTTTTGAGGACCTAACAGATCAAACTGAGAAAAATAAAAGAGAACACTTCTGGCTATAATCATGGCCTTTCAAGATTCAAGATTTCCCCCAGACTATCCGGTCACTCATCTCTCATTTGAAAATAATTGCAATGGCATGTAAAATATTTGATTGAAGCCTCTTCCAGGCAAAAAGACACTAATTTTTATTTAAGGAGAGCATGCCGCCACTTACGCAAGCAGATCAGGGGTGCCTATTGAAATTGTCTCAAAAATAATTCTTCGCATGCAAATTTATTAACGACCCAGCGGTATCTTGGAAAAATCAGTGATACAGAAGCTATTCACTGGATTGATAATCTTTACAGATAAAATTATAGAGGATTGACAGTTTTAATCATATATATATGATTGACAAGTTGAAAAAAATAATATATATGTGGTAAAAATTTAATATTAATTCATATAAGCATGATAAAATGAAGCATAGAAAACTAAAGAGAGTCAGAGAACAATTAGATGAAACGCTTAAGGTCTTTACAGGGGCGAATAGTGTAGCCAGGCCTGTCAGAGGGTGGATTCGTGCGATTCGGGATGCTATTGGAATGAATATGCGCCAGTTAGCAGATCGTTTAGGGGTTAGTCAATCTCGGATTGTTAAAATTGAGCAGGATGAAATCTCTGGGGCACTGACCATTAAAACATTGGAAAAAGTCGCGGATAAACTGGACTGTGTGTTCGTATATGGTTTTGCTCCCAGATCAACCTTAGAAAACACAGTCAGGAATCAAGCCACTTGCCTTGCGCGGGAAAGAATGAATACGATTTCACATCATATGTATCTTGAAGCGCAGGAGTTGACGAATCACCATTCTAAAGCAGCTTTTGAGAGTATAGTGGAAGAAATTTTGGAATCTCCTTCAAAACTATGGGATAACAAGTTCAAATGATTGAGATTGAAGATGGTGCCACTCCATTAGAATTTGATGAGATCAAAGGATTAATCCCTACACACATCACCACCAAAGGGGAACTCGATGCATTGGAGTTGGAGAATATTGCACGAGCCTCTGCCTGGATGAAAACAATTAAATCAGACAAAATCCTGAATACGGTTTTCATTTGCCGGCTTCACAAAAAAATGTTTGGTGATGTGTGGAAATGGGCCGGGAAATACCGAAAAACAGAAAAGAATATTGGCATCCGGCATGTTGATATCCCGGTGGAGGTTCACAAACTCTGTGATGAAGCAGCCGGTTGGCTTGAGTTTGATGCATACCCTCCGGATGAATTTGCCGTCCGGTTCCATCATCGGTTGGTTTTCATTCACCCGTTTTCCAATGGAAACGGTAGACACACCAGATTGATTGCTGATCTTATATTGGAAAAGATATTCAATAAAGAACCTTTATCCTGGGGAAAGGTCAATCTTGCTAAAACAGGAGATGTTCGTGCTATGTATATTAAGGCTCTGAAAAAAGCTGACAATTATGACTATGAGGCGCTTTTAAATTTTGTAAGATCATAATTCATATTTCAACATCGGATTGAATTAGAAAATATGGCTCAGGGATTTGTGACTGAAAGACAGCGAGGACTATTACAGAGCAGGCTCTTTCCTTCAGGCGGATGAGAACCCAAGACTTTCCCTATCTCAATGGTCTATCATTTGAAAATAATTGCCATGACATGTAAAATATTTGATTAAGTCTCTTCCCGGGCAAGAAAACAATAATGTAAGAATTCAGCATGGAAACAATATTTTTAGATTACTCGGATTTCTTGGCGGTAATGAGCTTGTTATGTTGACTTTCTATTTTTTCAAAGATGAAATTTGTTCTCAAATTCAGAACTCTTTCAAATGATTTGAAAAGGTGGCAAAAAATCTATCACAGATGATCGACCCTGCCACTGGGTTATACAGTTTGATGGATCAAGTCCAAGGGAAAACCAAAAGGGGCGGTTGCCACAATATCACATGGTAACCGCCCCTTTTTTAAGAAAAAAAATGATATCTATAATCGTTCAAATACGGCTGCAGCACCCATGCCGCCGCCGATGCACATGGAAACAACCCCGTATCTGCCATTTTTTTCTTTCAGGTTGGCCAGGCAGGTGGCCGTGAGCTTTGCACCGGTACATCCCAGGGGATGCCCCAGGGCGATGGCGCCGCCGTGGATGTTGATCTTGTCCATGTAATTTTCCAGTTTCAGCTCCCGGATGCAATACAGGGCCTGGGAGGCAAAGGCTTCATTGATTTCATAGATATCGATGTCCTCAATGGAAAACCCGGCCTGGTCCAGCACCTTTGGGATGGCATAGCGGGGGCCCACACCCATTTCATCGGATTTGCAGCCCACGGTTGTGTAGGCCACAAGCCTGGCAATGGGTTCAAGACCGAGTTCGTCACATTTCTCCTTGGACGCGATGATACTTGCCGCAGCACCGTCCGTGGTCTGGGAAGAGTTCCCGGCCGTGACGGTTCCCTGGGCGGAAAAAACCGTTCTCAGCTTTCCAAGCCCTTCGGGTGTGGAAACCCTTATACCGTCATCATGTTTTACAATAAAGGTCTCTTTTTTGTAGGTCCCGTCCGCCTGGAGGACATAGTTAGCGGCCGGGGTGGGAACGATCTCAGTGAACAGGCCATTGTCCCTGGCTGCTGCCGCCTTTGCCTGGGAAGCGGCGGCAAATTTGTCCTGGTCTTCTCTGGACACATTGTAGCGGGAGGCCACATTTTCCGCGGTAATCCCCATGGAAATATACATTTCCGGGTTGGTCCTGGAAAATTCAGGATGGGGGCGGGGCACATTGCCGCCCATGGGAACAAAGGTCATGGATTCAACCCCGGCACCCATGGTAACCTCGGACCAGCCCATCTGGACCCTTGCCGATGCAAGGGCAATGGCCTCGAGACCGGATGCGCAGAACCGGTTAACCGTGGCACCGGACACCTTGTCAGGGAATCCCGCCATTTTCGGGGCGACCCTGCCCAGGTTCAGGCCCTGTTCTCCTTCCGGGAATGCACATCCCAGCATGACGTCATCAAAATCATCAAAATTAAGATTTTTGGTTCTTTCAACCGCAGACTTCATGATAAAGGAAATCAGCTCTTCAGGCCTTGTCTGGTTGAATAGCCCCCTCTTCTGTTTGCAGCCGGGGGTTCTCACCGATTGTACAATATATGCGTCTCTCATGACTATTTCCTCCTCTTTAATTTCTAAGTGGTCTGCCGGTTTTCAGCATCTGATCAATTCTGGCAATGGTTTTTTCTTCTTTGCAGAAGTCGACAAAGGCATCTCTTTCAAGCTTCAGGATGGTGTCTTCATCCACCTCACTGCCGGTTCTGACATCCCCGCCGCTCATGACAAAGGCAATCCGCCGGGCAAGGAAGGCATCATAATCGCTCATGAACTTTCCGTTGAGCATGTTGAAGATCTCTGCATTCACCATGCCCTGCCCTGCATCTCCTATGACGATAAGGGATTGTTTTGCCGGGGGAACATATCCGTCATCCACCATTTTCAGGACCTCTTTTTTGGCCTCTCCGATGAGGTTGTCACGGTTGAACACGATTCTGTCGGCCAGTCCCAGGAACCCGTTTCCCCTTGCCTGGGCCGCAGACATTGAAACCGCGGCCATGGCAATCTTCATAAAGGCAGGAACAAAAAATTTTGCCAGGTCCGTGTCTTTTGCCGTCTTGGCCGGAAGGGCATTAATATATTTTTTCCACAGGTTCATGGTTCCGCCGCCGGCCGGGAGAAGACCCACACCGATTTCCACGAGTCCCATGTACAGTTCGGAATGGGCCACAATTTTGTCGGCACCCAGGCAGGTTTCACACCCGCCGCCCAGGACCATGCCGTAGGGAGCGGCAACCACGGGGAAGGCCGCATACTTTGCCCTCTGGATACCGGACTGGGCCCTTTTCAGAAATGCATCAATTTCCGCATATTTCTTGTCGTGGCAGAGCTGGGAGATAAATCCGAGATCCGCGCCTGCGGAAAATGCCCCGGGCATACCCCCGGCTTCATTCCCGATGACCAGACCGGCCCCGTTTTTATCCACATAGTCCAGGGCTTCACCAATGGTATCCACAATCTGGGCATTGATGGCATTCATCTTGGTGTGAAATTCAAGACAGAACACATCATCCCCGATGTCCACGAGACTGGCGGACGGGTTTTCCAGGACGGTCTTGTCATTGCCCTTGGCTGCGGCAATGGAAACCATGCTGGGACTCATTGGGATTGCTTTGTAGGCGTGTGATGCAAAATCATAAAAATACTTGATACCCTTTTCGAGTTTGTAAAAACAGGTTCCACCCTTTGCCAGCATCTCTTTCACATTGGCCGGAGCCCCAAGGCCCTCTTTTTCCATCCGCTCAACCCCTGCCTGAACCCCATAGGCATCCCAGAGTTCAAACGGGCCCATCTCAAAATTGTATCCCCATTTCATGGAGTTATCGATCTCAATGATGGTGTCGGCGATTTCAGGCACCCGGTTGGCCGCATACTGGAAGCTGTTGGCCGCCATTTTCCAGGCAAATTTGCCGCCCCTGTCTTCCCCGTTGAGCACACAGTCGACCTTTTCTTTTAAACTTGATTTTTTCTTTGCCGCATCAATGCAGGGAAAGCTCGGCCTTACCAGGTCGTCATACTCCATGGTTTCAGGGTTGAGGACCTTTCTGATTTTCTTCCACTCGGGCGTAAGTTCGGTTTTGTAGAACCCGGCCTGGGTTTTGTTGCCCAGAAGATTTTTTTCAGCCATTTTTCCGACGAATTCCGGCAGGATCAGGGCATCTCTCTGTTCATCATCCGGGCAGAGTTCGTAAGAATTTTTACACACATGGACCACCGTATCCAGGCCCACCAGGTCAACGGTCTTAAAAATAGCTGTTTTGGGTCGGCCCAGGGCAGGTCCAAAAATGGCATCCACTTCAGGGATGGTCATCTTCTCTTCCACCATAGCTTTGGCAATGGCGCCGATACCCTGAATCCCGATCCTGTTGCCCACAAAATTGGGGGTATCTTTTGCCCAGACAATGCCCTTGCCCAAGTTTTTCTCGCCAAATCCGGCGATAAAATCAAGGATTTCCGGCAGGGTGTCTGCACCCGGGATGAGCTCAAGCAGGTGCATATAGCGAACCGGGTTGAAAAAATGGGTACCCATGAAATGTTCTTTGAATTCCTGGGGGAACCCATCACAGATGTCTTTTAACGGGATACCCGAGGTGTTTGAGGTCACGATGGAACCCGGTTTTCTGACTTTTTCAATTTTTTTGAACAATTCTCTTTTAATGGCCAGGTTTTCCACAACCACTTCAATGATCCAGTCGCATTCTGACAGGGTTTCAATGTCATCATCAAGGTTTCCAATGGCAATGAGCCCGGCATCTTTTTTGTTGAAAAACAGGGAAGGACTTGAGGCCAATGCCGCATCCAGACCTGCTTTCACCATCCTGTTTCGGGCAGTGGGATCATTTTTTTCCTCATCCTTCAGATCAAAGGGAACGATATCCAGGAGCTGCACTTTTACGCCGGCACCGGCAAGAAGGGCGGCAATCCCGCCTCCCATGATTCCGGACCCGATAACTGCAGCCTTTCTGACTTTTCTTATCATGATTTCCTCCTATTTCCAGGGTTTTTAATCAAATTTATGAATGAGTATTCATTTTGGATTACCAGATAACCCACGCGGTTGTCAAGAAAAATAATTTGGAAACACCCCACAAGATTTCAGAATAATTTTCATTCAATTTCAAACCCTTATCTATATTGGTTGTTTAAGGCGTGCTGATGGTTCGTCACGAAGAACACAAAAAAATCGGGTATGAATACTCATTCACGAATAAGGCCTCCCCTTCCTTGTAAAAAAAAACCGGTTATGCTAGTGTGTGGCTTTAATTTAAGCCCTTAATTTGGATATTTATTGATCGGAGACGTTTAATGGCGGTAAAAGGCCCCAGGATTAAGACTTCCAATTCCATGAACATAGACTCAGTTGTGAATTTTATTGTGTCGCTTCAACGAAAATCCGGGGATATCCCCTGGCATGAGCAGGGAAAAACAGATCCATGGGACCTGGTGGAAACCATCATGGGTCTGAACATTGGAAAATGTTTTGATGCAGCCCACCAGGCCTTTGAGTGGCTGAAAAACATGCAGAACCCGGACGGGTCCTGGTATTCTTCCTATATCAACGGGACTCCCGAGGACCGGACCTGTGAAACCCACATGGCCGCCTACATGGCCGTGGGTCTTTTCCACACCTGGCTTTCCTGTCGAGACACGACATTTCTTGAAACCTATTGGTCCACAATGGAACGAGGGATTAATTATGCCCTCAGCCTCCAGACAGGGGGCGGGGAGATTTACTGGGCAAAGAGTCCTGAAGGCCGCGTTGACCCCATGTCCCTGCTGTCAGGTTCCAGTTCCATTTTCATGAGTTTGAAATGTGCCCTGGCCGCCGGCCGAATCCTTGGACAACAAAAACCGGAGTGGGAAAGGGCCTTTGACCTTCTGGGCCGGTCCATCCGGGACAATATTCACAACTATAATGTGAGCAAGTCCAGGTTTTCCATGTACTGGTTTTACCCCATCTTGAGCGGGGCTTTGACCGGGAAAAAAGCAGAGGCCCGGATTCTAAAGTACTGGAAAAAATATGTGATCGAAGGACAGGGGGTCAGGTGCGTATCCGACCAGCCCTGGGTAACCATTGCCGAGACATCGGAACTGGTGCTGGCCCTGGCCGGAATGGGGCATGTGGACAAGGCGGGAATTGTGTTTTCATGGATCCAGGACCGGACATATGAGGACAAAACTTTCTGGTGCGGATACACCTTTCCGGATATGGTGATCTGGCCGGAAGAAAAAATCTCCTGGACCAATGCCGTGGCACTCCTGGCAGCAGACCTCCTGTACAACCTGACACCGGCCTCCAGAATTTTTTGCCACAAATCCTGGGACGGGTTCAGTTTTCTGGAGCTTTCAAATTGATAAAGGATTATCGACCCTATTATATCAAGCAGGCCTGGTACCGGCTTCAACACCTGTATATCCGTCACAAGCTCGCCCCCCAGCTCACGTCCCTTGGCCGTCATCCCTTTATCGTAAAGCCCTGGCACATTGAAATCTTCGGTGGACCCGTGAGGATCGGAAACCACATCACCCTTCTGGGATGTTCCGACAAACAGACCCGCCTCACGGTCTGGTCGGACAAAAAGGACATCAGGGGAATCGTCATCGGCGACCATGTCCTCATCTCTCCCGGGGTCAGGATCTCTGCGGCCGAATCCATCTGTATTGCCGACTCGTGCATGCTGGCAAGCCACGTCTATATCACCGATTCAGACTGGCACGGGATTTATGACCGGTCCATGCCCCCACGAGAGGCCGAACCCGTGACCCTTGAAGAAAACGTATGGGTCGGGGACAGTGCCATTGTCTGCAAGGGTGTAACCATCGGCAGAAACAGCATCATCGGGGCCGGGGCAGTAGTCACCTCAAATATCCCGGCCAATGTGATTGCAGCGGGCAATCCCGCAAAAATCATCAAGCACCTTGACCCGGACAGGCCCATGATCACCCGCAAAGACCGGTTTTCCGATGCCGACCAAATGACCCGGGTCCTTGAATCCGCAGAACGACAATTCCTGGCGGGCAACACCTTTCTGGGGTGGATCAGGTCTCTGGTTTTCCCGAAAAGAATATGATTGAACCGGAAAAACAGCAGGGCTGCAGCAGCGACTACAAGGAGATGAGAATCAGGGCAACAAATGCACCGGCAACCCCGATCCACTGCTGCCTAAGAAGCCGTTCCTTGAGGAAAAACCAGGCCAGCATGACGGTTGCCGCGGGATAAAGTGATCCCAGAACAGCGGAAACGTCCAGACGTCCGAGATGGGCTGCCGTTGAAAAAAGGGCATTCCCAGTGGCATCCAGGACCCCGGTGATGCCAATGAAGACCCATTGCCCCTGGAGGGGTTTTGCCGGTTTTCCCTTTATTAAAATCATCACAAGAAGGACCCCAACCGAGGCAAATCTTGCCCCCACCAGGGGCCAGAAAATGGACAGATCATTTCCCCGGTCAATAAAGATAAAGAAAAGCCCGAACCCGAATCCTGCAATAAAGGAAAGAACAAATTCACTCACGGTCATCTTTAATCCGGCATCGGCAGAGGAGAGCAGCCAGACCGCCACCATAAAGCAGACAAACCCAAGCAATTGGGTGATCGTGGGCAGGCCCTCGTAAAAGGCGGCATATCCGATGGGAACCAATGCCGTGAGCACGGCGGACAGAGGGGCAACAATACCCATGCGACCCTGGGCCAGGCCCCTGTAAAGCGCAATCAGTCCCAGGCTGCCGAAAAACCCGGCCAGGACTCCATAAAAAAGATCGGTTGAGGAAGGGATTTTTTCGGCGAACAATAGTGCCATCACTGCCAGAAGCACCCCGCCCAGGATCTGGGAGATCAGAATCACACCCAGAAGATTGCCCTTCCGGGCGGCATACCCGCCGCTGAAATCTCCTGCACCCCATACCACTGCGCTGGCAAGGCCAAGGGTGACGGCCAGCATTTCAGTATCCATCATTGGATCTCCATATCTTTCATATAAATACTATCTGATTCCCCGGCCATGATCCCCTTTAAAGCCCCCAAAATTAAGCTTTTCCCGATGCCGGACCTATCTCTTTTAAAAACAGATCCGCATTATAATGTCCGGAAAAATAAAAGTAAATCAAAACAACGCGGCCCAGTTCTATTGGAAACATAAATTAGGCGATGAATTTGGAAAAAAGGCCTTAATCCCTGGGAAGAAAAGGGATTACCCTGACGGACAAAAGAATCACCCTCAGATTAAAATGGCGACAGACAGGGAGACAAAAGACAGCAGGGTTGACAGGAGGATGGCGGCCGAGGCGGTCTGGATGTCGCTGTTCATCTGGGCGGAGAGGACATATATGGCGGTGGATGTCGGCAGGGTGAAAAAGATCATCCCGGCCTTGAACGGGACCCCGGTGATGGAAAATGCGGTTAATAGAAAAAAGCCGATCAAGGGCAGGACCAGCAACTTTAACCCCACAGCAACCAGAGCGGCTTTTGTATTGTGCCGAAGCCCTGCCATACTCAGGGACCCGCCGATGGAGATCAGTGCCAGGGGCATGGTTACGGCGGTCATCAATTGAAAGGTGTTGTCGATGAAAACGGGAAAACCAAGGTGTGACCGTGAGAAAATCAGTCCTGCCGCACATCCCAGGATCAGGGGATTGGAAATTAATGCCCTGATCAGTGATGCGAAATGTTGACCCGGACCGGCTTTTTTCCCGGAATACCAGATCAAGGTGGAAACGGCCAGCACATTGATAATGGGGATGGCAAACCCGATGAGGATGCCGAAGTAGCGGATTCCCGACTCCCCCAGGGTGTTCATGACAATGGCCATGCCGATATAGGTGTTAAACCGGTAACAGGCCTGGGAAAAAGATCCTGCCTGAAACCGTGAAATATGAAACAGCCGGATGGCCCCGAGGCTCAGGACATAGACAATGGCCACGGCCAGGATGGCGGCCAGACAGAGGTTGAAGCTGGTGCCTGTGTCCGGGGCTGCACCTCCGATTTTCCAGAACAGCATGATGGGGAAAAAGATAAAGTATACCAAACGGTCAGCCGTCTTTAAAAAGATCTCGTTGGTAATCCTGAATTGTTTTAAAAGGCTGCCGAGAAAGAGCAGGGTGAAGATGGGGAATATGGCATTCAGGACAATCATTGCCCTTAAATAGGGAAGTTTTATAAATTTTGCAAACAAATATTTTAGTCTTATATTAAGGCATAAAAGAAAAAAAGGGTTGAACTGCCCTGAACGCATATTTTAAGGAATCACCTATGAAAGAACTAACCCTAACCCTGCCCGTTACCGGAATGAGCTGTGCCAATTGTTCAGCCAATATTACCAGAACCCTGGGTAAACTTTCCGGAGTGATTGAGGCCAATGCCAATTTTGCCGCTGAGCAGGCTATGGTATCCTACAACCCCCGGCAAATTCATTTAAAAGAAATTATCCATAAAATCCATGACCTGGGGTTTGCCGTTCCCCTGAGCCGGAAAGACTTGCCCGTCACAGGGATGAGCTGTGCCAACTGCGCAGCCAATATCGAACGAACCCTGAACAATCGGGTGGAAGGGGTGGTATCGGCGACCGTGAATTTTGCTTCGGAAAGACTGGTGGTCGACTTTATCCCGTCCATTGTTTCCCTTGACTCCATTGTCGCTTCCATCAAAAAAATCGGGTTTGACCTGATAGTGGCGGATGAAGATGAACAAGAGGATGTGGAAGCCCTTGCCCGGCAAGCTGAAATTCATGACCAGACCCGAAAATTCATTACAGGCGTGGTGTTTGCCCTGCCCCTGTTCCTCATGAGCATGTCCCGGGATTTCGGGCTCATCGGTTCCTGGAGCCATGCCCCCTGGGTCAACTGGTTTTTCCTCTTCCTTGCCACTCCGGTCCAGTTTTATACGGGCATGGACTACTATATCGGGGCCTATAAGAATTTAACGAATAAAACCGCCAACATGGATGTATTGATTGCCCTGGGGTCTTCCACTGCCTATTTTTATTCCCTGGCCATCCTCCTGGTTCCCGGGCTCGGGGGGCATGTCTACTTTGAGACTTCAGCCGTGATTATCACCCTCATTAAATTCGGCAAACTCCTTGAAGCCAGGACCAAGGGCAAAACCGGCGGTGCCATTAAACGACTGATCGGCCTCCAGCCGAAAACGGCCTTCATTATTGAAGATGGGGCTGAAAAAGAGATCCCCATCTCCAGGGTTCAACTGGAAGATGTGATTGTGATCCGTCCGGGAGAGCGGTTCCCGGTGGACGGGATCATCCTTGAAGGGGCTTCAGCCGTGGACGAATCCATGCTCAGCGGTGAACCCATTCCCGTGGACAAGGCCTCCGGCGATATCGTGACCGGGGGCACGGTAAACGGCGAAGGGCTCTTAAAATTTCGTGCCACCCGGGTGGGAAAAGACACGGCCCTTGCACGGATCATCCGGCTGGTCCAGGAAGCCCAGGGCAGCAAGGCACCGATCCAGGCCCTTGCCGATCGCGTGGCCGCCGTATTTGTACCAGCGGTGATCACCATTGCCGTGATCACCTTCGGCCTCTGGTGGGGCATCACAGGGGAGTTTGTTCCCTCAATGATCCGAATGGTAGCGGTCCTGGTCATTGCCTGTCCCTGTGCCCTGGGCCTTGCCACCCCCACCGCAATCATGGCGGGTACGGGAAAAGGGGCGGAGAACGGGATTTTATTCAAACGAAGCCGGGCCCTGGAAAATGCGGCCCGGCTGAAGACCATTGTGCTGGATAAAACCGGGACCATAACTATGGGCAAACCCACGGTGACGGACTGGATTCCAGTTGAATCATCATGGATCACGGCGGATGAACTCCTGACCCTTGCCGCTTCCCTTGAAAAAGGATCTGAGCATCCCATCGGCAAATCCATTGTTGCCTTTGCCAAGGGAAAAGGCCTTAAACTAATGGACCCAATTGACTTTAAAGCCCACAGCGGATTCGGCGTACAAGCCCGGCTGGACGATCAGACATTCAGGCTGGGCAAACCCCAATGGTTTGAGCAGGACTCTCTTCTGTCCGAGGCCGTCCAACAGCTCATCTCCACCCTGCAGAACAAGGGCAGGACCGTCATGGTCCTTGTCAGGGATACAAAAGTCCTGGGCCTCATTGCCGTATCGGATATCGTAAAGCCTGAGTCCGGTCAGGCCATTGCCGACCTTCACGCCCAGGGGCTCAAGGTGGTGATGCTCACCGGGGATAACCTCCAGACGGCCAATGCCATTGCCCGGGAGGTGAATGTGGATCAGGTTGAAGCAGAGGTTAGGCCCGAAGAAAAATCAGAACGGGTGAAGGCATTCCAGCAGAAAAATGTTCTGGTCGGGATGGTGGGAGACGGGATCAACGATGCCCCAGCCCTGGCACAGGCCGATATCGGCTTTGCCATCGGCACGGGAACCGATGTGGCCATTGAAACCGGGGATGTGATCCTTTCCGGCGGACGACTCACCGGTATCCCCAAGGCCATCAAAATCAGCCGGAAAACCATTTCCACCATCAAGCAGAACCTGTCTCTGGCCTTTGTGTACAATATTGTCCTGATCCCGGTGGCAGCCGGAATCCTGGCCCCCTTTGAGATTTTCCCTGACTTTTTAAGACAGCTTCACCCCATCCTAGCTGCCCTTGCCATGGCCGCCTCCAGCATCTCCGTGGTCTCCAACAGCCTGCGGCTGTATTCTGCCGATATCCGTTAGGACATTCCCATGAAAAAATCCTCAAAAAACAGACTCACCCCGGGCCAGCAGGACCTTTTCCCTGGGACCGGCCTATTCGACAAAATTGCAAGGGCCGTGTGCCGGGCCGGGACCCTGCCGAGAAAAGAACTCCATGAAGCCTGGGAAACGGCCAGACGGGTGAGACGGCGATACCGTGGCAGCCGGGTCCTGGACCTTGCCTGCGGCCACGGGCTCCTGGCGCATATCATGCTGATTTTAGACGACACCTCATCCGTTGCCCTGGCCGTTGACAAAGCCGTGCCCACCAATGCCCGAAAATTATCCCAGGCCCTGATTCAATCCTGGCCGAGACTGGAAAACAGGATCATTTACAAACAGATGAAAATCCAGGACATCGATGTGCTTCCGGATGATATCGTGGTATCGGCCCATGCCTGCGGGAGCCTTACGGACAGGATCATTGCCAAGGCCGTTGAAGCCCGGGCCCGAGTGGCGGTTCTGCCCTGCTGTCATGATGCAAAGGCCTCTTCCACGGGCAGTCTGGATGGGTGGATGGACCCATCTCTGGCCATTGATGCCATGAGAGCCATACGCCTGAAATCCCATGGGTACAAGATTGTGACCGGGAAGATCCCCGGGACCATCACCCCCAAAAACCGGCTGCTCATGGGCGAATATTCAGGCCGGGAACACCCCTTTTAACACGGACAGGGCAATGGCCCACATAATGATCCCCACCAGGGTGTCCAGAATTCTCCAGGCAGACTCTTTTTTAAACACAGGGGCCAGCATCCTTCCACCCAGGCTCAGTGAAAAAAACCAGACAAAGGACGCCAGGGCGGCACCGGCACCAAAGACCAGGTGGCCGGGCGGTGTAAACTGGCTGGATATGCTGCCCAGCAGGATAATGGTATCGATATACACATGGGGATTGAGCAGGGTCACAGCCAGTGTGGTGAGAACGGCAACCTTTAAAGAGGATTCGGTTGCCTGATCTGCAGACAGACTCCCGCCCCGGATGGCAGACCTGAAGGCTCTGACCCCGTAAAAAAAGAGAAAGGCTGCCCCGCCAATGCCTGCGACCAAAGAGAGCGTTTTATTTGAGGCAATCAGGGTACCCGTTCCGGTGACCCCGAGGATGATGAGAAGGGCATCGCACAGGGCACAGATAAACGGAATCACCAGGAAATGACGTTTCTTTACGCCCTGGCTCAGGACAAAAGCGTTCTGGGCCCCAATGGCAATGATCAATCCGGCGCCGGTTCCAAATCCTTTTAAGAATGTCAGCAACATGGGCTTTCCTAATGTTTACAAAAAATCCAAAGGATCAAAATACGCGAGGTTACCCTTAAAGTAAATTCAATTTTTTTTTCTCAGTATTCCAGACAATCTATAATGAGATTTATTCACCGGTGCTGATTTTGGTGTGGCCGGGCTGAATCATGATTGTAATCACAAAAAAGGAAAGCACTATGTCCCGATCTCTGAAAAAAAAGGATCGAATCAATACAATTTTTGCAATATGGTTTTTTTGTGTAAGGTTTTTTTGAGGATATTTTAAAGATACCAAATTGTAAATACCGGGGTGGTTATTCCAGCAAGATTTTTAATTCTAATTCCTCATCGAAATGTCTGCGAACAGTCCATAATAACTTTCATTCATAAAACTATCAGCCCATAAATTCGTTCATATCACTTATAAATCTATTCAGACTTTCTTTTGGATTTCGTTTATAAAGGATAAGGCTAATGGATATATTATTTTCAATACCTTTTACATAGTAATGGCCCTTTATCTCAGCCTTGAAAAAAGGTCGGGCAAAAGACGGAAAATAATCCAGTTCCCCTTTTTTCCCCATAAAATCGATAAAGGCTCGGTTTACAGGTTCATCAAACACCACCTCTTTCATAATGGAACCGTCAAAACAATCCTCCTGATTTGTGATGCTGATAACTTTCACGGAATTACCGGGCACCTGCTATTTTGTGGACAGCAGTTATCAGATCTTCGGCATCTTTTTTTTCATTAAAATATGAAAAACTGATTCTGATCGATCCTTCTGGATATGATCCAACGGATTTATGAATCAAGGGGGCACAGTGAAGGCCGCTTCTACAGATGATACCAAAGGAATTTTCTAAAATATAGCCTGTATCTTCCGGAGAAAATCCGTTAATATTAAAGCTGATAACCTCCACATTATTGGCAAAATCCTGTTTTTGATTTCCACCATATACCTTCACCGATTTAGTGTTCAGAAGCGCTTCAAGAACGATGTCTTTCAATTCCTTTTTTTTAGCCTGAATTACCGGGATCCCCTCTTTCAACACAAAAGATAGGCCGGCATTCAATGATACAATACCCGGCATGTTGGGTGTCCCGGCTTCATAATACATGGGTTTACCGGGCGGCTGAAACAAATAATCGCTTCTGACGCCTGTCCCACCGATGATCAAAGGATCTGGGACAATGGTGTCACTGATATAAAGCCCCCCTGTTCCCTGCATTCCGAAAAGGGCTTTATGGCCTGTAAAAGCAAGGGCATCAATAAAAGTATCTTTTACATCGATATCCAGGCTGCCGGCAGACTGAGATCCGTCAACAATAAAAAAAGCGTTGTGGCTTAAGAGTAAGCTCCCTATTTGGCTAAGATCCTGAACCGTTCCCGTCACATTGGAGCAGTGATTGACAATCACTGCTTTTGTTTTCTCAGACAGATTTGCCCTGATATTCTCCGGATCAACCCTTCCGTATTCATCGCATTCAACCAGCGTCAAGCGTATCAACTTCTGATGTTCAAGGGTCTTTAGAAGTCTTAAAACAGAATTGTGCTCAGTCCACGTGGTTACCACATGGTCATTTTCTAAGAGGAGGCCTCTTATTATCAGGTTTAATGAATGGGTCGCACCTGATGTCAGGATAATCTGATCTGGACTGTCGGCATTAAAAAGCCGTCTCAGATTTTCTCTTAACGCCAGGACAAAATCCGTTTGATGGGTCAGAGTACCTGATCGCAAAGAATGGAAAGGTAATCCCCTGTTATACCTGTTTACCGCCTCAATGACGGATTCCGGTTTTGGAAAGGATGTGGCGGCATTGTTGAGATAAATCATTGCCATGAATTATTTTCTGGTAATAACAAATTCGCCATAGCTGTCCCCTAATTCCATGGCTTTAACCTGCTCACATTTGAAGCATCCATATCCATCGGGATATTCCCCTCCATAGGCAATATCCATAAAAGCCCTTGTCACGCCTTTGATCATATAGGCACAGGGTTTTTTAATCTTAAGGGTTTCTGTAATCTTTGATTCATAATACTCATAAGCCCGAACGACCTTACGCTGTCCCGGAACGAGATCAACAATTTCACATTTTGCCCATCCCCATGCAGAAAAAACCGCATAAGCACCATGAAGAACATCTTCGGGCATCTTCTTGATCATGGGACCGACAATGGCCTTGAATTCTTCGGAATTGATAATCCCCCATCCCGTATGATATCCGCATTCTCCTGCAGCCCTCTCAAGTCCAAGTTCTACCTCTTCAAGATGTTTATCATCAGCCGACATCAGCATTTTCTCTGTAAATGTATTCCAGAAATTGGCCGGCAAAAATTGAACAAGCACTCCGAATGCCGGGATCAAACCTTCCTCGTTTCCTTTGACCTTGATCTGGGAAAGATCATGAATCGCCTTATTTCTATCTATTGCCATAATTTCACCTCTTTTTTTCCGTGATGATAAACTCACTGTTTTTGTCGCCCTTGACAATGCTTTTGGTCTCCACTATCTGATAGAACCCGATGGGATTTTTGTTAATAATGGAAAAAGCTGCAATAATATAACCCTGTCCGATAAAATTTACAGGCCGGTCTTCTTGCTTCCATTTTTTTATCCAGCCGTCATCTACATGGGAATGTGTCATTTTTGCATTGCCGCCGGAAGATCCGATATCCAGCTCTATCTTTCCAAGACCACTGAGCCCGAAATACTGTTCTGCCACTCTGATCTTATCTGGTTTTAATGTAATTTTCTGAGTTAAAAAAAGCCTGTGAAGAGTTAAATAGCTTGACTCTTCCATGGATTCTCGAAGGAAACGGGTTCCTCCGATTTTGTCCATATCCATGGCAAGCTTTGTAAAAAGGGTGGCATAATGATGGCAGTGCATCACGGATATTTCGTTGTTAACATACTGATACATAAGATTTTTATCAAATTCCTGATTAAATTCACAATCAATCGTCATGCTCGTACTCCCTTTCATCTATATGGAATCCCTGATAATTCGTTTAACCCTAACATTAACCTTTCCAAGCCTGTTTTCCGCATCAATCATCCGGAATTTTTTTTCAGTTAATATATTGATAGAACTCTTTACACTTTCGGCAATTTTGACCATATTGGTGACGGCATCTTTAATCTCCTGATTGGCAACCGCCTGTTCCTTGACACTGGTCTGCAAATCATTGGTGATCGACACCAGGTTTTCTGTCGAGACGCTGAATTCTTCTGCCGTGGCTGCCTGTTCCGTCATTGTCTGAGCGATCTCATAGGTGCTCTCTTTGGTTTTCTGGGCATTGGTCTTGATCCCATCAAATTTTTCCCCTGCATCATTGATATTTTTTACCGCAAGTTCAATTTCAACCACAATATTATTGAATAGATCGCTGATCTCTTTAACATTTGTTGAACTCATTTCTGAAAGGTTTTTGACTTCATCGGCAACGACCTTGAAACCCCTTCCTGCCTCACCGGCCCGGGCCGATTCAATCGTTGCATTTAAAGCAAGGAGTTTGGTCTGATCCGCGATATCAGCAATAGTGGACACAGCCTTATTAATCTGACCAGTCAGCTTTTGAACGGAGTTAATGGAATTAACCGCAATTTTGATGGTTTGCGCTCCTTTTTCAGAGGCACTGGAAAGCTCCTGGGCTACTTCAGCCGTGGCTTTTGATATCGTATCCACCCCGGAAATAGATGCAGCCAATTGTTTTGATGTAGATGAAAAATTATTGACGATATCTGCCTGTTCATTCATTCGCTGAGAAATTGAATTCACGGTACTGATCATTTCCGTCACTGCGGTTGAACTGATTTCTGTGGTCGTCATCTGATCTTCCATGTCTGATGATATATTTTTGATGGTTTGAATTAATTCTTTTGTTGATATGACAAAAAACTCAAAAACACTATTGATGTTAGCTGCTATATTCTCCCACAGAGAGGCTTCTTTAATGCCTGAAGATAGCTTTTTTCCAGGTTGAACAGCTTTAGACAGAATCAACACCATAAAAATAAGGCATCCTGTCAAATAAATGGACCAGTTTTGCAGAAAAAATACGATGATTGTAAGAATAATGGCTTCAACACAACAGACAAGCAAACTTTCTTTGGAAAAAATTTTTATCATTTATTTTCCTCCTATCGGACGGTTACAATTTTATTAAAATACTGCGGACAATAATTTATACCAATTCTTACTCTCATTCAAAGCCTTTTCAGCATGATGGCTTATTTAATTTTTTCTAAAAGCTTTGATTTCTAAAATCTTCTCCAAAAAAATATTATTGTTAAATGATGGTTCAGTTAAAAATCTTTAAAATCGTCGCCGTCATCAAACGGGATGATCTGATCCGGTCTGACCTCTTTGGTCTTGCCGGACAGCAGTTTATTCTTTCCTTTGGGAACTGATTTTGATTTAGGAGAAATGGGTTTTATGACATGATGAATTTTAACAGCACCGGCCTGATTTTTCTTTCCGGTAACCAGCATGACAAGGTCGCTAACATAGTCTCTGAGCTGTTCTGCCTGGGCATTCATTTCTTCAGAAGCTGAGGCGGATTCCTCTGCATTGGCTGCATTCTGCTGGACCACTTTGTCCATTTCCGTAATGGCAATATTGACCTGCTCAATGCCACTGGACTGTTCCATTGATGCTTCTGCAATCTCGGAAACAATATCACCGACTTTGGCTGCACTTTCCGCCACCTTGCCAAAAGCCTCACTGGTATCAGAAACGAGCACTGAACCCGCACTTACCTTCTTTACGGTCCCTTCTATCAATGCAGCTGTATTCTTTGCCGCATCAGACGCTCTCATGGCAAGGTTCCTGACTTCATCGGCCACAACGGCAAAGCCAGCGCCTGCTTCTCCTGCCCGGGCTGCTTCAACTGCGGCATTCAAGGCAAGCAGGTTGGTCTGGAAAGCAATTTCATCAATGGTTTTAATGATTTTTGATGTCTCTTCACTGGCCTTGGAAATGTCAGCCATGGATTGGATCAACTGATTCATGGATTCATTGGCCTGCTTCACAACATGATTTGCCTCTTTCATTAAACCGTCTGCATGACCGGCATTTTCTGCATTCTTTTTGGTCATGGATGACATTTCTTCCATGGATGAGGATGTTTCTTCAATGGAAGCCGCCTGTTCAGACGCACCTTCCGCCAGGGACTGACTGGATGAAGATACTTGCCCCGCTGCTGCACTCACCTGGTCGGCACCTTCGCTCATTCCTACTGTGATGGTGGTAATGGGGATGGTTATTTTTCTGAGAATGAATACCATGGGAACCACAATGCCGGCCATCAATAGAATGCAGAGGATGATCACTCCCCAGCGAACCTTATTCAATGTATTAAAAAGCATGGAAGCATTATAGACATAAACCATAACTCCGATCTCCTGATTACTGAAACTCTTGATGGGAAAGACTGTAATCAAATAGTTACCGGTCTGGCTTTCATACATTGTTGTCTTCCCCTGGGCCAGGAGCTTCGACGAGATAAGTGGATCGGTTACATCTTTGCTGGTAGAACTCACAAAAACAAATTCATTGCCGACCACCGGATTTTTTTCATGGTTTTGCAATTTTGTGGCAATGGGTAAAAATTCCTTATTCATATAGACGGCTATGAATTCGTTTTCATTTGATACGCTGTATTCCACAACCGGGTCAAAAGAAGAAAGAACTTCAACAGATCCCAAGTATTTTTTTTCATCAGAAATAATTGGTGCAAGCCCCCGTATTGCAAATCCACCCCGACCAATTTCTATGCCTTTTAAGGGTTCATGATTTCCCTTACTGATGGTAAGGACGGTATCTCTAAAAGAGCTTAAATCATCACTTTTATTCTGTTTTGTCTGCCACAAACGGAGCAGGCTTCTTGCCGATGGCAAGTTAAAATGAATTCGAAAATTCTTTCCATTCATCACATTTTTATAACCATCTTCCAGGGATCCAAAAAAACCTCTCAATTGGCTACGGGCTTCTTCCATTTCCCGAGTTTCATCAATTGTGATATCTCCCTGGTGGGCTGTTTTATAAGCATTCTTCACAGCATCGGCCCGGCTGAAAAGAGCGGCCTGTCCCAGCATGTTATTGGAAATCCGCCGGATACTGGTGTCAATATCAGCCACCTTTGTACTTACCATGTTACTCAGGTTCATATGAATCAGTCTTTTAACAATAAAATTTCCTGCAATAAAAATCACAACTGAAAAAACAAAAGTAATGATCACCACCGGAACAAGTATCCGGGTTCCCAATTTTCTTTTTTTAAACATAATACCTTCCTTTTTTAAGTTATGTTTTCATATTGTTTCTTCAATCTCTGTGATCTCTTCGGCACTTAAAACTTTGTCGATATTGAGAAGAATTTTTACTCTACCCTCTGTTTTTGCCATACCCAGAATATAGTCTGTATTCAGTTTAGTGCCAAATGCAGGCGTTTCTTCAATTTCTTCTTCAGAAATATTCAACACTTCTGATACAGCATCAACAACAACACCGATGAGCACAGTTGCAGTATCAGAATCAATTTCTACAACAATGATACAGGTACGATCTGTATATGATATGGATTCCATAATAATTCAATCATCATAGATATCCAAACCAGGATAATGCTTTTTTGCACATTTTTGGCAGAAACTATGACTGAATTCTGCTTCTGAATGGTCATGGATGTACGATTCGATTGTATTCCAATATCCTTTATCGTCTCTGATTTTTTTACAATATGAACAAATGAGCAGGGTTTCTATTACATTCGGTTTGTCGTCCGGGTGAAACCAGGGCCTCCTTTTCCAGGATTTTTTTCTTTTCTTCCGAACCGGTTATCATTGCTCTTTGCATTCCCTTTAAATTTTGAAACGTCCCAGCATGTCATTTAACTCTGCGGCCAGTTTTGAGAGTTGTTTGGCACTGGTGTTGACCTGGACACTGCCGGTGTTCATCTGGTCCGTATCCTGATTGACCTGGACAATATTCCGGGTTACTTCAGTCGTGGCCTCTGAAATCTGGGTCATGTTGTCATTGGCTTCATTCACCACGGATGCCGCCTGGGCCAAATTGTTTGAAATTTCCCGGGTGGTCACGGACTGCTCTTCAATGGCGGTGGCCACCGTTGTCATGATTTCATTGATCTCATTGATGACCTGGACAATCCTGTTAATGGCTTCTACGGAGTCAACTGTGGTGATCTGGACATCGGAAATCCGGGTATTGATTTCATTGGTGGCATGGGCGGTCTGCTGGGCCAGGGCCTTGATTTCCTGGGCCACCACGGCAAACCCTTTACCGGCGTTCCCGGCCCGGGCTGCCTCGATCGTTGCATTCAACGCCAGAAGGTTGGTCTGCTCGGATATATCGGCAATGGTTTCTGTCACCTTGCCGATATCTTTGGCTGCCCCGTCCAGTCGGTTGATTTTTTGGGATACCTCGTTGGCGGTCGTGACCGCACTTTGCGTAATCGAGTTGCCCTTGGCCGTATTATTGGCAATTTCGTGGATCGTAGCGGTCATCTCTTCGGCTGCAGCCACTACCATCTGGATATTGGCAGCTGCCTCTTCCATGGCGGCTGAAACAGACCTCGTATTCGTGGTCATCTCTTCTGCTGCCGCAGCGACCGTATGGGATCGTTCTGCCGTGTTGCCTGCATTGGTGGTCATCTGGGCGGATACTGCCGCCAGGTCCTTTGATGATGAATCAACCGTTCGGGCGTTGCCCATTGTGCTGCTGATAATTCCCTGGAGCTTTTCGATGAACTGGTTGAAATAGCGGGCCATTTCTCCAATTTCATCTTGGCTGGTCACATTCAGCCGTTTGGTCAGATCACCGTCACCCTCGCTGATATCCCTTATCATGTCTGCGGTTTTCCGGATGGGCTGTATAATGGCACGGGTGATCAAAGACATAATCACCGCGGTAATCATCAGCACAAGAAAAGTAATCCCTGCAATCGTTATCCCCATAGGCCATGCAGATGCGTTAATATCCCGATGGTCTGCCGAAACACCTACAATCCAGCCTGTTTCCGCACAGGTGCTGAGAGCGACCAGTTTGCTCTGACCTTCAAATTTATAGTCGGCAAGACCCTTTCCCGGCCGGAGCAGATTACCGAACGGCAGGTCAAAAGCTTTCAGGTTCAGTACATGTTTTTTAACGGGATGAGCAATCACCAGACCTGTTTGATCCAGCAGATACGCATACCCATATTCACCGGTTTTGACGGTATCGATATACAATTCAGACAGCATGTTCAGCTTGATGGTATTCACAAGGACACCCCGGATTGTTCCGGTTTTGTCCATGACCGGACCGGCAATTCTAATAACAGGCAACCCCATTGTTTTACTGATAAATGCTTCAGAAACAACGGTCTGTCCCTGCATTGCCTTTTTAAAAAAAGCATCCTCCCCCAGACGTGAACCGATATCATCAGGAGTGCTGGAAATCTTTACCTGACCTTGGATGTCCAGGAGAGACATGGATTCAATATGGGGGATATTTTCTATAATCGCCTTGATCTCTATATCGGCCTGAGCCTGAGCCATAGTCGCCATAAATCCCTCGCCCAGTGCATCAACAAAGACCGGCTGATGGCTCCAAACAGAAATTTGCTCGGTACGGGCCACCATCCAGGCATCAATCCGGTCACGAATGGATTCAGCCATGTAGACAATTAATTCTTTGGCTGATTTCGTGTTAGAGCGAGCGGATATCACAATTCCGGCAGCCCCGACCATCATGATACCCGCCATGAGCAACCCTAAGGCAGGAATCAATATTTTTGCACGTATTCTCATGTTATGCCATCCTTTCTTCTGCCTATTCGACTATCGTCGCAAGACTCAATATCTCGTAAGGCACCTTCAGCTTGAGTCGCTCAATGGTCTTGCTGTTCAGGTACAGTTTAGGCGCAGGGTCGGTCTGGATGGCCATTTCTCCAACAGGTTTGCCTTTGACCAGGACTTCGATCACCATCATCCCCAGCATGTAACCGAGCGTGGTGTCATCCGCCACCACGCCACCCAGGGCACCATCCTTCACCGGACGCTCGGAATAGGAAAACACCGGACGGGTTCCGGCGGCATCCACAAGCCTGGCGGCACTGTCGATCAATATGGCCTGGGAACCAAGAATAATGCTGACATCCTCACCGGCGGCACTGATGGCGGCCAGGGCTTCATCCACCGTTGCGCAGGAAACGGTCTTGCCGGTCAAGCCAAGTCCGGGCGCCGCTTCTGCTGTCTCACCGGCATCAATGGGTGAGCCGGGATGATCTTTTTCCACCAGGAGCAGGTAATTCTTAAAAGCGGGATAAACCCGCCTGAAGGTTTCCAGCTTCACTTTCGCCGGAATATAATAGGTTACTCCGGTCAAATTGGTAACCGGTTGGGAAAGGCTGGTTGCCGCGCCGAGCTCAACCGGATTGTTGGCCCCCCCGATAAATGAGGGGATGGACAACTGCCTTTTCCCGAGCAACTGCGTGCCGCTGCTACGCAGGATAACCATGCCCTGTTTGGTCTGTTCAAATTCTGCAACAACCGGTTCCAGAGCTGCCAAGTCCGCCAGTTCCTTCCGGATATCCAGTGTGATTTGCGGGGCATTTTCAGTCAGGGCCTTTTCCATACCTGAAAATACCCGGTTCGCCATCCCGGATTTTCCCTCCCAGGCAACACCCAGATTCAGATCACCGGCCAGAAGTTGTGTTGCCAATAATCCAATCATCAGACAAACGATTAAGGTAATTTTTTTCATTCTGTTTCTCCTCTCCTATGGTTTTAATTAATCATCGGCACCAGGAAACTAACACCTGGGCATCATTTTATTATTCTTTGGTATCCAGGACCTCCCGAACCTTTTCAGCCAGATCCTTCATTGAAAAAGGCTTCTGGATAAACGCCACACCTTCATCAAGAATCCCCTGGTGGGCTATAATATTGGCCGTGTATCCGGACATGAACAGGTGCTTCAAATCCGGATAAAGGCTGCGCAGATGCAGGGACAGGTCACGGCCGTTCATCCCGGGCATGACCACGTCGGTCATCAGCAGTTGAATTTTCCCTTCATACTTTTCAGCAACACGTATGGCCTCAGCAGGGGTACCGGCAGATAAAACGACATATCCTTTCCGTTCCAGCATCATCCGGGTCATTCGCAGGATAGCCGGTTCATCCTCCACCAGCAGGATGGTTTCGGTCCCTCCCGGAGTCGGCGCCCCCGCAGTACTGACAGAGGAGGTTTCCTCTGCACTCAGGCACCGGGGCAGATAAATCTTAAATGAGCTTCCCTGACCCGGTTCACTGTAAACATTGATGAACCCATTATTCTGTTTGATGATGCCGTAAATGATTGCAAGCCCCAGGCCGGTTCCTTTACCGGTTTCCTTGGTGGTGAAAAAAGGTTCGAAAAGGTTTTTCAGGGTTTCTTTATCCATACCGCAGCCGTCATCACTGACCTCCAGAAGGACAAAATCACCGGGAACAAAACCCGGATGCGCTTCACAATACTCATGATCAAACGTTTTCATGCCGGTTTCAATGGTGACTTTGCCCACACCGGCAATGGCATCACGGGCATTCACACAGAGATTGGCCAGGATCTGGTCGAGCTGGGAGGGATCCATTTTAACCATCCAGAGGAATGCACCAGGTTTCCAGACCAGATCGATATCTTCTCCGATCAACCGCTGCAGCATGCTGATCATGCGTTTGACCGTCTTGTTCAGGTTGAGAATCCGGGGCTCGATGACCTGCCTTCTGGCAAAGGTCAATAACTGCCTGGTCAGGTCTGCCGAGCGTTGCGCCGCCTGCTGGATTTCTTTCAGGTCAGAATAGATACCGCCATTGTTTTCCGTCCGCTCCAGTGCCATTTCCGTATGGCCCAGGATCACTCCCAGCATATTGTTGAAATCGTGGGCGACTCCCCCGGCCAGGCGGCCGACCGATTCCATTTTCTGGGCCTGGAGGAGCTGGGCCTGGAGTTTTTCTCTTTCTGTCTCGGCCCGTTTGCGGTCCGAGATGTCACGGCTCACACCGGTGAAGGCGACAATGTGGCCGCCCTCATCCCTTTGCACCATGGCGTTAATTTCCATCCACACCCGGCGGCCGTCCTTGGCGATATGCTCTGCTTCCATTAAGACCCGGTCTGATACCCCTTCCCTGATGACTTTCCGAAACTCTTCCTGCACGGCCTTCCGGGACTCCGGCAGAAATATGTCGGTTAACGGCAGGCCCGTTGCCTCGTCAGGGGTGTACCCCAGGACGCGCTCCAGCGAGGCAGAGCCGAAGGAGTAAGTCATGGTCGCCAGGTCGAAAATCCAGATGATATCACAGGTGTTCTCCACCAGAAACTTATACTTTTCCTCACTCTCCCGGAGCGCCTGGACCACTTTGGTCCGGACATCAATCATCCGGTTGGCCGCCATGGCAATCCGCCTGAATTCCTCAAATTGCAAATCGGCCGGAT
This sequence comes from uncultured Desulfobacula sp., assembly GCA_963674905.2. GTDB lineage: Bacteria > Desulfobacterota > Desulfobacteria > Desulfobacterales > Desulfobacteraceae > Desulfobacula. The sequence goes on from CAXXXR010000002.1 coordinate 1,647,385, forward strand.
TAATGGTTGCAGCCTGCAGTGAGGCTGTTTCAAAAAAATCTGAAAAAAGCCTGATCCCGGATTGAATCCTGAGGAATTGATGACTGACCCATAAAATAATCAGAAGGGATATGAAAATCATAACAGCAAAATAAATAACCGCCTGCCTTAAAAACGCATGATACAGATCTTTTTTCTTTGAACGGATACTTTCATCCATCGTATCCAGGTAGACACCGGCACCAATAATCCATTCCCATTCCGGAATACCGACGACATAGGACATTTTGGGAGAAAGCATCTCTGAATCCATCTTCTGCCAGGAATAGGAAACGAACCCTCCCCCTGGCTCTTTTGCAGCCCGGTTCTGTTCCTGTATAATTTTCACACCGTTGGGATCGGTCATATTCCAGACATTTTCAGTACCCTTTGTGATTTTCCCGTTTGTAAACAAGGGGTCGCCCCCGAAAATACTCCCGAAAAAATAACCTTCGGTTTCAAATCGGATCGTTGAAATTCTTTCCAGGACTTCCTCCTGGATCTGTCCTTCCACATCTGCCGCATATTCTCCGGTTCCAATGCCCCAGCCATAGGGTTCAAACAATTTCACATAAGCGATTTTCAAATGTTCGGAATTCTTATCCCCCGGCTTTGACCAGGTATAAGAATAAAACCCCTCACCCGTTGTCCGGATTAACCGGATCATATCCCGGACCACGAATTCTCCCCTGGCACCCTGAACCGGCAGCATGTTTTTCCCTTCCATTTCAGGCCTGTCGGCAAAAAGCGTTTCAATTCCTTCCATGGTAAAAGCAAAATAATAGCCCCGGTTCCGGTTAAACCGTATCGGCCTCAGGGCATCCGTAATCATTTTTTTGATTTCATCACCGGATTTTGAATCCTTGTTTTCATTATAAATATTTACGGCAATGGCATGGGCTTCTTCCACGCGTCCTTTAATTGAGTTCCGGATCCTTTTTTCCGTCTGGCCTCTCATGTAGTGAACATATTCCATTACGGCCTGAACGTGTGTTTTCAATCTTTCTTTTTCCGAGGCAACAAAGTTTTCCGTAATTGTTGCAGCGTCTTCTTTAAATTCGGTATATTCATTAAAAACCCATAAAAAATAGAGACAGACAAAGGAAATAACGGTAATGAACAACATGTTTTTTAAAAGCAATTTTTTAATACTGGTCATATTGTTTTTCCCTTATCAATGGCAGATATACCCGGAAGGTACTTCCCTTACCGGGCATCGTTGCCACGGTCATGCATCCCTGATGTGTCTTTATAGTGCCCAGTACAATGGGCAGTCCCAGCCCCCTGCCGGTAAACCGGGTGGAATAAAACGGGTCAAAGATCTTTTCAAGATTTTTTTGCAGAATACCTTCTCCGGTATCCCTTACTTCCAGGCAGGCATAGTCTGACGGATTGGCCAGAAAATCCACCGGGTAACGATGATCTGTTGGAATATCCACCGATGCGCTCTTCCGGATACTTAAAAAAACAGATCCCGATTGTTCCTTCACGGACTCCGAAGCATTACTGATAAGGATCTCAAGAATCTGCCGGATATGTCCGGCATTGGCGTTGACGATAAGCCCCGGTTTGGACAGATCCGCCGCCAGGGTGACATGTGCCGGCATGTTTGCAATAAAGGAAGACAGGAATCCACGGCACGTCCCGGACAATTCCAGATTCTCATGCCGGGCAACCGTATGTCCCAGATATGCCAGCATCATGCCACCCATGTTTGAGGCTCGGCGGGCAGCATGCATGGCGTCCGCCAGGTTGCCGGCAGATCCTGAATTTTCCGGCAGCTTTTCCTGAACCAGTTCCAGATTCCCCGCTATGATCTGTATCAGGTTATTGTAGTGATGAGCCACAGCCCCGGCCATACGTCCCAGACTTTCCTCTTTCTGGAGGTGAAATATGTTTGCCTCGGCCTGCTTTCGTTCGGTAATATCCAGGTGGAAACCAAACATCAACAGCGGTTTTCCCTCCGTTGTCCGGGTGATGATTTTGCCCCGGTCATGAATCTCAACCCAATATCCATCTTTATGTTTCATCCGGTATTCACATTCATAATAGGGCAGTTCTCCGGCAAGATGACGTTCAAGAATGGCAGCACATGGGTTCATATCTTCAGGATGAACAAAGGTTTTCCATGTCTCAATCGTGCAGGGGTGTAATTCCTCAAGGGTGCACCCGATCATCTGTGCCCAGATCCTGTCGACAATGAGTTGACCGGTCTGGATATTCCATTCCCAGGTGGCGGCATTGGTGCCTTCGACAATGCTTTCAAGACGCAAGCGTTGTTCCCGCAGTTTCTCTTCGGCTTGCCTGCGCTCGGTTATATCCATCAGTACGCCTTGGATTCCTGTTGCTTTTCCATTTTCAATTAAAGGCCTGGCACTGGTTGTTATCCATATTGCCTGTCCCTTTTTATCAAGAAACCGGTATTCAGAGGATTCAATGATACCGGACATAATTTTGCGGTACTGTTCGATCCTGCCGTCTAAATCCCGGGGATGGACAAATTCAAGAAAATTCCTGCCGATAATTTCTTCGGGTTTATACCCGGACATCGTCTCAATACTCGGAGAAACATAGGTAATCACTGCCTGGTCATCCAGCCGGTATATGATTTCATTCAAATCTTCGACCAGTGTCTGGTATCTTGTCTTACTTTCCCTCAATTCACGGGTTCTTTCTTCCAGCAGGTCTTCCACGCGTAAAAGAGATCTTTCCCTACGTGCCCGCACGCATAATTCAACCAGGTATTCGGGATCAAACGGTTTTTTCAGATAATCGGCAGCACCCTGGTGCATCCATTTCAGGGCCAGTTGCGGCAGGGGATCTGTGGTCATCATGATAAAAATCAGGTCCGGCAGATGATTTTCTTCCATTGCCATTAGAGCCGTCTCAGCAGTTTCAAAGGCTGAAACTGTTATCCCTGTCTTTGTCAGCAGCCCTGTCAGTAATTTGAGCTGGGTGACATCATCATTGACGACAATGGCTGTATGGAAAAAATCTTCTTTCTGCTGTGCAAACATGGATCTATCTTTTATGGATATCATATCGTGAAGCCTGGTCAATGTCGATAATTTTACTTTTTAAATACGGTTTGGATTGATACCGTGTGATTCCCATGATCTTGCGTGTCAGATTCCCGATACGCTCAATGCCGGCTTTTATGTTATCAAGGAATTTATGGTTCGGATCACTTTTGTCCATATCCATCAGGAGAAGTTCACAGAACCCGGATACTGACTGCAACGGCTGATTCATTTCGTGGCAGATCGCCCCGGCCATTTCCAGCACTCCCTGGAGTTTTTTCTGTTGCAGCATCTTGTTTTGCAGATTGATTAAACGTTTCCCAACTTCAACCCTGGCCTGCAATTCTATAGTATCATAGGGTTTGGCAATATAATCATCCGCACCTGCCTGCAACCCCTGGATCATGTCATTGCGATTGGCCCTTGATGTCAACAAAATCAAATATAAAGGTGTGCTGCGCTCCTGTTCCTTAAGTTTTCTGCACAAAGAAGCGCCATCCATGCCCGGCATCTCCCAGTCCAGCAATGCCAGGCTGGGAGCATCCTCCTTTTGGAGTGCGGCGTAAGCTGCATCACCATCGCTGGTGCTGACCACTTTGTAACCCCATTTTGCAAGCGCTGCCTGGAGCATTATTCTGGATGTGGGATCATCTTCGGCAATTAAAATTTCCATGTTTTCCTTTACTATTTCATCCATACTAGCCAACACCATAAAGCCATTCATGAAAATGTTTTTCAACCTTCTTTGGCCATCATGGCATCTGCCAACCGGACATATGCCTTTTCCAATCGTGATAACAATTTTTTAATCCGGGTGGCATTCCCTGCCTTGCCGGCAATTTCCATTTCATGGGCTGCCCGGCTGAAATCATCCCCGCCGATATTGGCTGCCGCCCCCTTTATTTTATGGGCCAGCGACCCCACCCTGTCGGCATTTCCCCGGATCACAGATTCTTTGATATCAGCCATTTGTATGGGAATGTCATCCAAAAATATGGTGATGACGGTCTGTAACAATTCCTCGTCTCCCATCAACCGGTCGAGCAGGTCGTCTCGATCAAACACGGCCAGGGGGGAATCCCCTTTTTCCTGTATTTTTTCATCTGTTTTGACGGGTGTTTTCATTTCATCTGCCTTTACCTTCTCCTGCTCCTCCTGCGGCCCCATCAGCCACTGATCCAATACGGCTGCCAGTGTCTGGGGAGAAACAGGCTTTGACACATAATCATTCATGCCGGCTTCCAGGCATTTTTCACGATCACCCTGCATGGCATTGGCGGTCATGGCAATGACGGGAATACTGTGATTGAAGATGAAAGCCTCTGGATTGCGGATCTTCCGAGTCGCGTCAAGTCCGTTCATCACAGGCATCTGCACATCCATGAGCACCAGATCATAGGGAAGGTTTTCAAGCGCTTTGAGCGCTTCTTCACCGTTGGCAACCGCATCGGCTCTCAGGCCCAGTTTTTTCAGAATTCCAAGGGCGACCTGCTGATTGGTGATATTGTCCTCGGCCAGCAGAATGCGTGCCTTCCGGTCTTTGAACCGGTTCAATATTGTTCGGTCGGTGTGGCGCGTGACAATGGGGTTCATCATCTGATCAGGACCGTGGTTTTCCCCCAATGCCAGACAAAGCGCCCTGTGAAGGTCCAGATGCCGGACCGGCTTGGTCAGATAGGCGTTAAAGCCGATGTCTGCAAAGCGTCGGGCATCACCCCGGGCTCCCATTGATGTCAGCATCACCATCCGGGTATCTGACAGGCGCTTGTCGGATTTAATGGCCCGGCCCAGTGCCTCTCCATCCATGCCCGGCATCAGCATGTCGATGATCGCCAATCTAAAGGGGTCTTTTTCTTCGGCGGCAACCAGGAGCGCTGAAAGCGCCCCGGGTCCGTCCTGAGCTTCTGCAGGTCGCGTTCCCCACGCGGTCAGCCGTATGATCAGAATTTCCCGATTCGTTGCATTGTCATCCACAATCAATACCCGTGTATTGAGCAGGTCGGCAGGAATCTGCATGTCGGTTTTCATGCCGCCCGCCTGTTTTTCAAGGCAGGCCGTGAACCAGAACTCAGATCCCTCATTCTCTATACTTTCGACACCGGCATGCCCGCCCATCAGCTCTGCCAGCTGCATGGAAATGGCCAGTCCCAGTCCTGTTCCGCCATACTGCCGGGTGGTGGACGCATCTGCCTGGGTAAATTTATCAAAGAGCAGGCCAAGTTTGTCTTTTGGGATACCAATGCCTGTATCTGTTACAGAAAACCGAAGCAGGACCGTCTGGTCGGTTTCGGATTCCGTCATAACCCGGACCGCCACCTCCCCCTTGTGGGTAAACTTAACGGCATTGCCTGCCAGATTGGTTAAAATCTGGCGTAACCGGCCCGGATCACCCCTCAACAGGGAGGGAACCTGGGGATCGGCAGCACACACAAATTCCAGTCCCTTTTCCTGAGCTTTCAGGGCAAGCGTGACTGCAAAATCATCCAGCATGTCCTGGAGATCAAAGCTCATAATTTCCATATCCATCTTTCCTGCCTCGATCTTGGAAAAATCCAGGATATCGTTGATGAGTGCCAGAAGGGATTCCCCGCTGGTCTGCACGGTCTCTGCATACCGGCGCTGCTCCTCGGTCAATTCAGTGTCTAAAAGCAGACCGGTCATGCCGATGACCCCGTTCATGGGTGTTCTGATTTCATGACTCATATTGGCCAGGAACTCACTTTTGGCGGAACTGGCCATCATGCCTTCAACAGCCATGATGTTGGCTTTTTCAATGGCCGCCTCAAGCTTGAGGTTGGTTTCAAACAATTCTTTCTCCGCCTGCTTGCGATCGGTGACGTCAATGCACATTCCTTCAAAATACCCTTTTTCCGGGGAGACAATTCCAGAGAACTGAATCCATACAATGGAATCATCATTTTTTCTAATTTTGGTTTCAAAGTTGTCAAGCCTGCCGTGTTCATTTATGCTTTCCACCACTTTGTTCCTCATCTCCGGATATACATAACGTTCAACAGCAACGTAATTTTTAATACATTCTTCTACATTCCGGTAACCAAATATTTCAGCCATCCGCTTGTTAGCCATCACTATTTTCCCATCGCTCAGTCTTGAACGATACAACCCAACCGGTACATTGTTATAGATGCTGTATTTTTTATCACTTTCCAGCTGGGCGATTTTTTTTTCGGTGATATCCCCTATAAGACCGATAATTTTGGCCGGCCGACCTGAATCATCGCGAACCAGCCTGCCATGGGCCCCGATATAATGGACGCTGCCGTCCGGCCACATGGTACGGTACTCAGGTTCATAGGGCATATCCTGATCAATGGTCCGGGTCAGCGCCTCTTTGAGCATCTCCCGGTCATCCGGATGCACCGCATCAAAAAATTCCTCTGCAGTCCCTTTAAACGTTGCCGGGGTGATCCCCAGAAGCTGACACACTTTTGCATCAAAATGGCGTTTATCCTCAATGATATCCCATTCCCATGCGCCCATCAGGGCTGATTGCAATGCAAGATCAAGGCGGGACTGATTCTCCTGCAATGAATTTTCCATTTTCTTGCGAACGCTGATATCGATGAACGTTTCCAGGAGTTTATCCCTGCCGTTAATCTGAATGTGCCGCACTGATTTGAGTATGGGAAGCTGACTGCCGTCGGCTTTCAGCAAAATGCGGTCGGAATTATCAACCGCCTGTCCCCTGTCTGTGACCGGACAACTGCCTTTTTCCTCCGGGCAGAGCAAGCAGTGGCAGACCTTCCCGACAATCTGCGCTTCAGTGCCGCCAAAGAGCGCCACCCCTTTCTGGTTAACCCGTTCAATGACATGGGTGTCCCTGTCAATGATCACAACCCCGGCATCAATGTTTTCCAGAAGATTGCGCTGCAGAGATTCACTTTCCGTTAATTCTTTTGTCCGTTCTGCGACAAAATAATTCAACCGGTTCCTCTGATGTAGAACTCCGCCCACAAACCATGCAAAAGCAATGGATACCGTCATGCCGGCCACCAGGATGATCCACCAGGCACGAGCCGGGTAGGTTTGATGAAAATCAATTCCCGGTACGGATAAAAGGCAGAAGGCTTTACCAAAAACAAAAACAGGCCGCCAGACAAGAGCTCCTGAATCGGAAAAATTCATGATGCTGTATTCATTTGAAGTATTTGAGAGCCATTCAGGTGCTTTTTCGCTGTTCAACTGCAGCAACTGAACAGCCGCATTCCGGTCCGGAGGGGCCTTTGAAAGAAGCGTTTCAAATCTCAGGACCGCCAGGACAAATCCTTTTAATGCATTTCCACTGCTGAAAACAGGACGATAAATCAGTATGCTTTTCCGGCTCTCGCCCTCCTGCACCAGAACAACCGGATCAGTGGCGCTGACCCGCCTTGTTTCCCGGGCCTCCAACAACCCTTTTTTTCGAACCGTTTCAGAACCCAGGTCATACCCCAGGGCCTTGTGATTCTTCTCAAGGGGCACCACATACTGAACCGGATAGTAATCATCCCGGTCGGAAGCTTCTATTGCCCTTCCGGATACGTCTTTCTCCCATATCCGGTATCCGGGAAATCCCATTCTCTGCATCAGGCGTTGATGGGACTGCTTTTCTGATGCCTTAACGGCAGGAACCCACTCCCATCCCTGGACAGCATCATTTTTTTGAAGATGATGCGTGTAGCGGTTAAATTCATCCTGAGAAACCGTGTCTGATCCCTCAAAAAAATTTGCCAGCCCCTCGATTTCAGTATCCTGGAGTGTGTGAAACGCCTCGGAAAGAAGGGCGGTTTTACTTTTGGCAATCGCCTGGAAGGAATCGCGTATTGCGTTTTTTTCAAGGTCATTGCCATGCCATGCAAGAAACAGTGTGATGAAGATCCCGACGGCTGCTACAATGCCGCCATCCAGGTAATTCATCCGCACACCGACAGCTCCGGCTGTTTTTCTTTTTTTCAACAGATAAAGAGAACCATACTGCGTGATCAGCAACAACAGGGTGAATACTATTGACGGTATGGTTGATCTGATCAGCATGCCCAGCCTTTTGCCGGCATCCATATCCACACCCAGTACTGCAATATTGCCGGGAACGTCTGGGGATAGGACAATCGGCACAAGTGCCGTCAGCCAGGTTCCCCAGCGGTCGGTCACCGGGCCTGCGACACGTGCCTGCCGACGATTGAAAGCACCTAAATATTCATCTGGAACTTCCGTATAAATCTGGCCGGCAGGTGATTCATCTTCAGATCCGACAGGTTCATTGTCAACATAAAAGAATACCTCTCCACCAGGTTTTCTTCCCATAAGGTATAAAAACCGATAGGTGTTTTTAAACTGCTTGACACAGGCCAGTGCCTCTTTGAGTCTCAGATAGTCAGGATTTTTAAGATCGGCCGATGTGCCTGTCAGATTCCGGATGCACTGAGGTTCGATGGCCTCTGCAATCAGACGTGCCTCCTGCAGAAAGTCTTTTTGCATACGGATGTCTTTGTGCTGAACAGACATCCATGCCAATGCACTGCCAATAAAAAAAATCAGAAAAGACAGGGCCGCTTTCCACATCAAATTTTCCTTGTTACCTTCCATTGTTTGTTTGTCGGCCATCAAATGCCCCTTCATGCGCTTTATTTGAGAATACAATTGATTTTGTATTGAAACCCCTGATTATTCTTTTCTGTTTTTCAATTGTGGCGGTCCAGAACCTGTCGTATTTTTTTGGCAAGGTCCTTCATAATAATGGGTTTTAACAAAAAACCTTTTACACCTATGGATTGAATTTTTTCTTCAGACAGGGTTTCACTGAACCCCGTACAAAGCAATACGGGGATGTCAGGACGAATTTTGATCAATTGAACGGCAAGTTTGTCTCCAGCCATATTCGGCATGGCCATATCCGTAATCACCAGATCAAATCTATCCGGATTGGCTTTAAATGCTTCCAATGCTTCGATACTGCTGGTACGGGACGTAACCTGATATCCTAACCGCTGCAGTACCTGTTCCTCCATTACGATGATACCTTCTTCGTCATCCACCAGAAGAACACTTTCAGTTCCACAATGTATCGGTTCATCTGTCAGGGTCTCTTCTTTTACAGAATTGGTCTTGATCACAGGCAGGTAGACATGGAATCGGGTCCCTTTGCCGGATTCACTGTAAACCTGAATTACACCGTTCATGTTTTTGACAATACCGTAAACCACTGACAATCCCATTCCGGTTCCTCTACCCTTTTCCTTGGTGGTAAAAAACGGGTCAAAGATTTTATCAATCGTTTTCTTGTCAATACCCGTGCCGGTGTCCGCAATAGTCAGACAGGCATATGAACCAGGCATCATATCGGGAGTGATTAACTCATGTTCGCCTAATTGAATTTCTTTGAGAGTGACGTTAAGTTCTCCACCCGTCTCTTCCATGGCGTGATAGGCATTTGTTGCAAGGTTCATTACAATCTGATGAACCTGTGTGGGATCTGCTTTAACCGCACTGCAGTCAGACTGCAGATGCTGATGGATGGAAATGGTTGAGGGGATTGTGGATCGAATAAGTTTTAAGGCTTCTTTGATAATGGACTGCATCTTCATCAGCTTCAGTTCACTGTTTTCCTGGCGCGAAAAGGCGAGAATCTGGTGCACCAGATCCCTGGCCCTCAATGACCCGGCATAAATTTCATTGAGACTGCCTCGGAACGGACTGTCTTCAGGGACATCGTCTAAGAGCATTTCTGTATGACCAACTATAGGAAAAAGAATATTGTTAAAATCATGGGCAATCCCACCGGAAAGGGTGCCGATGGCTTCCATTTTCTGGGACTGCTGCAACACTTTCTTCATCCTGATTTCATCGGTGATGTTACGGGTTATGGAAAGAATCACCTCGTCATTTCCAATTTTCAGTATATGTGCAGACATAAGACCGGATCTAATCTGCCCGTCTTTTCCGATAAACTCAGCTTCCAGGTTTTCAATAACTCCATCTTTTTTCAGTCCAGAAAGCAGGCGATCTCTATCTTTGGGGTCTTTCCAGATATTAAGCGCAACTGAAGTTTTCCCAATCACCTCTTCACGAGAGTAACCCATTATTTTTGTAAAGCCTTCGTTTATTTCAAGATACGTCCCATCATCCAGCCTGTTGAGAATAATTGCATCCAGGCTTGTAAGAAATGTCAATCTGAATTTCTCTTCACTTTTGCGCAGTTCTTCACTTTTTTGTCTACGCTCGGTAATGTCTTTATAATTTGCCAAAACCCCGTTTATGATTGGATCGTTCACCAGATTTACCGCAGTCAATTCTACCGGCTTAAAACTTCCATCTTTGCACAAATATTGATATTCAACCCTTGTCTTTGCATTATCTTTTATAAGAATCCATGTCAATTCTTTTCCAATCCTTTCCTGATCATCCGGGTGGACTGTAAACAAGCCGTGTTTGCCGATAAGATCGTCCGGGCTCCACCCAAAATATTCGGTAATATTTGAACTTTTGTAGTTTATAATACCGTCTTTATCCATGATAACAATGACATCGGATATATTGGAAACAAGCTTCCGGTATTTTTCCTCACTATCCTTAAAATTCTTTTCACTCTGGTAAAGAGCCTGCAGTTGATCCTGCAATTGGACTGTTCTATTCTGAACCTGTCTTTGAAGGATACGGTTCTGAAACAGGACACCACAAACCAATATTAAAATAAGAACAAATGAAATGGTCGACAGTATGGCATTGTTGCTCAAGATCTTTTGCTGGGATGTTTTATTTTTATGCAGGATATGATCCCAGAGTTTATCATTTAATGTTTGAGACAAGGATGATAACGTTGCACTCAAACCTTTTAGTTTATTGGTCGTGACGAGAACAAGGATGGCCTCTTTCTTGTTCATATGAGTTTCTAATAAATTCAAGGTGTCTTGAAATTCGCCGGTTTTAGCCAGCAACACCTCTGCCAAATCCGTACTGTTTTGTGGCAGCTGCCGTTGGGTTATCCACAGCAAATTTGTCTGAACCTGTTTAAGAAATTCCTGTATTCGAAAGGGAGATGGTTCATAGTTATTGGAATACCGAAAAAGCTCTGTCCGTGCCTGGGAGATATCAATGGATACTTTTGATATGCGGTCCAAAACAGGAATATAGTTGGCATTTAATTCGTAAAATATTTTTTGTATGGAGACCCAGCTTTGAACCGATGAAGTGGCAACAGCAATAAATGCTGCCACAACAATGGTGATGGCGGTTATATATGTTCGTTTCCGATTCATCGACAACATTTATGGTTGGTTTCTCTCCCCTTTTTGAGCATTTTCCCATACCTTATTTGTGTAGACATCAGATAAATTCAGGGAGTGAGAAATGACTTTGTTTTGAACCAAACTGTTCATCACGAATAAAACCTGGTCTGGTTGATGGTATCCCAAAGGTCGATTACCATACTTTATGAGTTTGATAACCGCCTTCATCTGTTTTAGCTGAAGATCCCTTTTAAGGCTTTTGGTTTTATCATTTTTTAATACAATATCCACCGCTTTTTCCGGATTATCCATTGCCCATGCCCATCCCTGGAGAGAAGCCCTGACCATTCGTTCACATAAATCCGGTTGTTTTTTCAAAATAGCGGTTTTTGTAAAGATTACTTGTCCGGGGAAATTCAAACCATATTCTGCGAAATCAATAATATTCATTTCTTCTTTTTTATCGCCGCCGTCAAGAATTCTCAAATATTCATTATAAATCATGGCTGTGATTACATCAAATTCGTTATTTAAAAATGGCTCAATACTCCACTTGAGCTCTTCAATATGCATTTGATCAAGGGGAATATTGAATTTGTTCATCAAAGTAAAAAATTGGGTTTCGTTACCGAAAAACCAAATTCCCAGTTTTTTACCAATAAAATCTTGAGGTGTCTTGATGCCGGATTCGGCTTTTGCGATCAATACCAAACCATTGCTCTGTAGGATTTGCGCAATGGATATCAAAGGAAGCCCTTCTTCTTTCGCAACTAAAAAATCGGCTATCCACTTTGTTCCAAAATCAGCTGCCCCTGAAGAGACCAGATGGATCGGATTAATATCAGACGCCCCTGGAATAATCGTAAGATCAATGCCTTCCTGCTCATAAAAACCTCTATCCAAAGCGACATAATACCCGGCAAATTGACATTGAGTAAGCCATTGAATCGCCAGGGAAACCTTTTCCAGCGACTTTTCCTGTGCCTGCCCGTTTTGAGGATAAAAACAAACAAAACAAATTGAGACGACAACAAACATGAAATTTCGTGACATCGTTTTTCCCATGGTTTTTTATTCCTTTTACCTTTTATTTGATAATCTTATCCCTGGTAATGTCAAGGGCTAAAACCAGAATATAACAGCTGTCCTGAAGGGCTATCTCGGATGAAACAATTTCCGCCGGGTATACAGAGCCATCTTTTGTCTTGTGTCTGGTTTCAAAAGTAACAGGGCTATCCTCAATTTTCAGTGATTCCCAGTAGATTCGCATGTCATCTCTGTCTCGGGCATCCGGATCGATGTCGAAAACACTCATGTTCCTTAACTCTTCCCTGCTGTAACCCGTATTTTCGATGGCAGCCAAATTTACCTCGACAAGATTTCCTTCCATATCATGCAAAAAGAGCATTTCCGCTGCCTGCTCAACCAGAGATCGGAATTTATTTTCACTTGCCCTCAAGGCATTCTCGGCCCTCTTAAGCTCGGTGATGCCTTGAAACATAACCATATGTGATATCTTATTTTCAGGGTCTTCAAATCACCTCATTGAGTTTCCAAACTTACGCAGTTTTTATCTGTAAAGCTTATTATTTCTTTAATAAGCATTTGTAAAAGTTATCTAAAATCAATTTTACCACCGCCGTTTAGCAAGGGTCTGAATCTATCATTGACGGCTTCCCAAAACAGCATCTTCATCAAAACCAGCCTGTTGTGGTCAGATCCTGCATTTTTTAATATTCGCTCTATTTTTTTTTGGCAATTTGACAACTTTTCCTTTTGGCGTTCGTCTTTCTCAAAGTTAATGGCTTCTTCAATGAGTTTTCTTGTTTCAAGTTCGAATAAAAAACGATTTTCCTTAAACAAATGTGATAGTTTGTCGTGAAGTTCTTCTGCTTCTTTTTTCCATTTCCGTTTTTGCTTTTCAAAAATAGGGTTCATCAAAAGATCCTTTTTTGATTTTCTATTTGCCCTAAAACTGCTCTGATCGTTTTTGCTAACTCTGTTCTGGTAACAGGTTTTACAAGAAATCCGTTTATTTTTATTGACTCAATATGTTGGGTGTTCATCTCACAGCTCAAACCTGAACAGATAATGATCGGGATGTCCGGTCGAATTTTTCTTAATTTTTTAGCCAGGCGTATCCCACTGAATTCTGGCATCGACATATCAGAAATTACCAGATCAAAAAATTCAGGTTTCGCTTTAAACATATTCAGCGCTTCAATACTATTATGGAAGGATGATACCTTGTATCCAAGACGTTCAAGCATCTGCTTTTCAAGCATGGCTATAGACGGTTCATCATCAACTACGAGAATTTTTTCTTCTCCTGTTTGAAAGTTTCCGTTGTCCTCTTTTGGTTGAACAGAATTTGTTGATTCTTTTATTAACGGAAGGAATATATTAAATATTGCGCCTTTCCCCGGCTCGCTGGTAACACGAATCGCTCCCTGGTGCTCTTTAATGATTCCATGAACCACTGCAAGACCGAGACCTGTTCCCTGCCCTTCACCTTTGGTGGTGAAATAGGGGTCAAATATTTTATTTGCTAAGGTATCAGGTATTCCAGGCCCGGTATCTGAAATGTTTAATTTTATATATCTCCCTACCTTTATACCCAAATCAAAAGACTGATCATTACTCAACTCTGCCTCTTTGAGTTCAATTCTAATTTGTCCGCCATCCTTGTCAATGGCATGGTATGCGTTGGTAATGATATTCATCATGACCTGATGGATTTGTGTGGGATCGGCAAGAACAGGACCGCATTTTGATTGTATTTTCTGATGGATTTCAATGGTGGAGGGTATGGCCGATCTGCTAAGTTCCAGTACTTCTTTTAAAATATGTTGGATACGGATCGGCACCATCTTGTGCTCCGTCTTTCGACCAAAGGTTAAAATCTGTCTGACAATATCACGCCCCCGAATAGCCGCCTGTTGAATTTGCTCCGCATGGTTGTATTCTGGGCCGCCCTTAACCAAATCATCCAATAAAAGCTCTGATCTGCCAAGAATTGGAAAAAGAATATTATTGATGTCATGGGCAATTCCAGCGGCCAGGTTTCCAATGGATTCCATTTTCTGGATTTCCACCATTCGAAGTTCAAGCTGCTGTTTTTCCGTTTCAATTTGTTTGTATTCAGTTGTGTCCTGGAAAATAACAATACCTGCCAAAATTTGGCCGTTTGGATTGTAGATAGGAGACGCATTGGCCTTGATCCACTTTTTATTTCCTTTACAGTCGTGGATTAATATTTCTTCATTTTTCGTGACCTCGCCGTTCAATAGTGCCCGGGCAAGCGGCATTTCTTCTGCATTGTACTCCATCCCGTTTAGCCGAACAGCTGTCCATTCAATACTATTTTTAGTGCCATCAAGGCCTTCTAAGTCTTTTGAACCATAACCCAGGATGTCAGAGGCGGCTTGATTGGCGTATCGGATTTTCATGGATGGCGCATCGGCGATCAGGATACCTGATGGAGATTGAAATATAGCGGATTCAAGGAATTCTCGAGTCTTTTGTAATTTTTTCTCGGCAATTTTAAGATCCGTGATGTCAATCAAACTGCCTGAAATAATGTTTTTCTGCCCCTGATCATCCTCTAATAAATTTGCATTAAGACTAAGCCAGCGATTTTTTCCATCCCAACCCTTTAAAACTGTTTCAAATGCTTTGACCTCTCCACATTCTAACAACAATTTGCGGAACCGCTTTCCCTGTTCTGGATAACAATAGGAATCCAACGTGTTTTGTGACAGCCACTGTTCTTTTTTCCCTTCAGGACACCCGCTGATACTCATGCAAGCAGGGTTTGCCGTAATGATTCTTCCATTAAGGGTTGTCTGATACAGACCAATGGGTAAATTTTCAAAAATGTTCTGATATTTTTCTTTGCTTTTCAAAAGCTCGCGCGTCCGTTCTTCAAGAAGATCTTCAACACGCAAAAGCACTCTTTCTCTGCGAACCCTGCTACATTGTTCGACAAGATATTCGGGATCAAAGGGTTTGCGCAGATAAGCTGCCGCGCCGGCTTTCATAAACTCAAGGGCCAGTTTTGGATTCGAGTCCGAAGTCATCATAATGCAAACGCAGGCGGAATTTTGTATTTGGAACTTTTTTAGCAAGGTATCGCCAAAAATGTCGGGGAGGTGGTAGTCCAGTAGGGCTATATCATACTGACCCATTGCAAAACACTTGAGTGCCTCCTTTCCGGTATTGGCAATATCAACCCTGTAACTGTTTTTTTTAAAATATCTTGCTAACAATCCCGCTAATGTTCTGCTGTCCTCCACAATAAGTACTCGAAGCGTTTTTTTCGGCTTTCGACCGGCGTAAATTGCACGAACCGTATTAATAAATTCACGGCCGTCCACAGGCGAGGGCAAAAAAGCATTGGCCCCCAGTTCTGCTGTTATATTTGAGGCTTCATCCCCACCAAAAGTTGCTGAAACAAGCAGGATGGGGACCCTATTAAACGCTTGATATTCGGTTGAGCGGAGTAATCTGCAGAACTGCCAACCGTCAATATCCGGCATATATAAATCGGTCACTATCAGGTCAGGCGGGTGGTCCGTAGACATTTTTAACAGTGCTTCCTCGGCACCCTGATAGCCTTTGGCATCAAGCCGTTCTTTGTGCAGAAGGCTGGTAAGGATATTGAGCTGGGTAGCGTCGTCATTAACGACTACAGCGGTTAAGATCTTTTTTCCAGCGGTGTTTTCCCCCATTGATTGCTCCGAACTCACCATTACCTTTTTCCCCAGCGGCCTAATTTTTTGAATGCATGCTCGGCAGCGACCAACAGATCAGAAAGGCTCGCCGGCTTGTGAAAATAGTCTTCGAAACCTGCCTCCCGACATTCCGAAAGCTCAAATAATGATCAACAATCACTATTAAATTTTATTAAAAAAACAGATATACTTTTTTGAAAATTAGTATACTTTTTTAAAAAATTCAACTAACTACCTGAAAGAAAAGCTAAAACAGTCTATAGGATGATGGGCTGGTAAGTGAATTCTTGCTGTATAGAGAGGGGGGGGTAGGTGAATTGACCTAATTTTACAGATTATCTGATTTTCCGTCTATAGTTAATGGCAAAGCGTATCAACTCTGAGGCATTGGCCAAATTATATTTTTTCCGAATTTTTATTCGATGCGCTTCTACTGTTTTTGTACTGATGTATAATTTTTTAGCGATTTCCCTTGGCTGCAGCCCTTCTCCAATCAACATGAATATTTCTAATTCTCGGTGAGTAAGAGCGCTCTCAGGAGATGATAGAATAGGGCGGTCACCTGAAAGACCCACATAATCCAATAGCATTCTTTTGTTTATTTCATCACTGATATAAATGCCATCATTAATAATTTTTCGAATGGCTTCAATTAACATACCAACCGGCTCCTGTTTCATTAAGTATCCACGTGCACCGGCACGCAGGGCCTGTTCGGCATATATTTTTTCATCATGCATCGAGTAAATCAAAATGGGCAGGTTTTTGACGGATGAAAGTATAAAAGGGATGAGATCAATACCGTTACGATCTGAATTGTTCAATGAAATGTCCAAGATCAGGAAATCAGGAGAATCTTTTTCAATTTCATCCAAAATTTCTTTCCAGTCTCCTGTCTGACCGCATACTTCAAAATCTTCTTCATTGTCCACTAACTGCACGATTCCGTGCCGCATAGCCGGATGGTCGTCTACGATAAAAATTCGAGTCATTGAGTCCATTTCATCCTTGATTTGTTCGCTAAGTTAAAATCGTAATCCTATACTATACTTTTGGCTGAAAATACATCCACATAACCGATGTATATAATAGTTCCTTACATATCCATTAACCGCGTTCTTGAGAGGATACTACACAACTGACCATTGTTCCTCTTCCCTTATTTTTTACGATTTTAAAATAAGCGTCGATCGCACCGGCCCTTGATTTCATTACTTCAATTCCCATACCGGTTGTTGAAGATTTTTGATTTAAAAAGCCACATCCGTTATCACCGATTTTTAAGCAGATCTGGTCTGTTTTTTTTTCGTGCCGCCCCCAGAATATATCTATTTTGGAGGCTCCAGAATGCCTTGCCGCATTAGAGAGTGCTTCCTGGGCAATTCTGTACAAATGATATGCACTGATTTTGTTGTCAGGAATACATTTTAAATCAATAGAATAATTTATTTTCGCCGGACTATCCTTATTCATTTTCAAGGCCAGTGCTTTAAGCGCCTCGCCCAGTCCTTTTTCATCTACCCCTACAGGCAACATGTTTTTTGCAAGCGCGTAGGCGTTTTGAACAGCCATATTGATTTTTCCGCCCAATAAAGCGACTTTATCCGCTTCGGGTAATCCCTTGGCTTTCAGCATGGATTCACACAGAGCTATTTCAATTTCAATGCTTTTAAGGTCCTGGCACAAATTGTCATGTAATTCTTGTCCCAGTCTTTGCTGTTCTCGTTCCGAGGTTTCCAGTAATATGTTTTCAAGGCGTTTTTGATCCGTGATCTCTTTGGTAATGCCGAAAATATGAAGGGGTTGTCCCATATCGTCCCAATATACATGGCCAAAGGAATTCAGCCAGTGAATGCTGCCATCCGGATGAATCACCCGATAGGTGTTGTCAAAAGGCTGTTCTTCTTTTATTGCTTTCTGTAAATTCAATATGCCATGCTCCCTGTCATTTGGGTGGACAATACGCTGTACAGCATCAATCGTGCCTCCAAACTCTTCCATAGAAATACCGAACAGCTTCTCATGGCCGGGAAACCAATGCACTTTGCTGGTTGGAAATTCCCACAGCCAATAACCTATTTTTGCAACCTCCAATGCCAGATTAAGCCGTGACTGACTTTCTGTTAAAGCTTTCTGGGCTTTTTGGATTTGCGTTATATCTCGAATTATGGAAAGTACGGTATCGTCACCGATTGGGGTCATGCGGCTTTCAAAAATTTTTTCTTCGCCATCGACAATGGCATTATAATGATACAATGCAACTTTTTTTTCTCTGAATACTTTACGGATGAAAACCGCAGTCATATCAGCCAGGTTAAAGGGCAGGACTTCATAAATATTTTTCCCCAAAAAAAAACTTGGGTCAGCTATCAGCTTCGTGCCGGGAGGTGCATGATAGTCTACAAATATACCATCACGGTTGAATGTAAACATCAGATCCGGTATTGCGTCCAAAAGAGCCCGATTACGGGCCTCACTTTGCTGCAAAGCGTCGTTGATTTGTTTGCGTTTAGTGATGTCACGACAGTTACAGAAAATCAATTTTTGTCCGTCAAACATCGCCGCGTTAGTCGTTATTTCTACATCATAAATGCTACCATCCTTACGTTTATGTCTGGTTTCAAAATGATGCCCCATATTATCTACGGAACGAAGCATTTCAATTACATTATCGCGTGGGTGAAAACATTCCCAATCAAAGACATTAAGATTATCCATTTCCCTGAGAGGATAACCCAGCATATCGGCAAATTTTTGATTTGATTCGTATACGCATCCCTGGTGATCAAGGATGACTATCCCATCTCTGGACTGTTCAAAGAAGGTCTTTCTGCGGATAGCTTCATCAATCTGAACTGGCCTGTTTCGTTGACTTTCAGTGGTTTTTTCGCTAATGTCTATTGTCATCCAAAATATCCTCAAATCTTGAATTTATACACCGCTCACGAGTTGGCACATATGACTTTTCAGTTTTTCGGGTTGAAAAGTAGTATTATCAAGATCATTCCATAGGCAAATTCAACGGTAAAAATTGATTTTAAGTTCTTCACCACTCCAAAAAAATATTCAACTATGCCGATCCAATACGCAGGCATAATGGGTTTTGTTTTAATCAATTTGGGTTTGACGAACAGGTAGAGATGATTTGCATTCATTACAAACAGTATATATCACTACAATCTCATTCAATCCAGTAGTATGTTTTATGTGTGGTTCTTCCCACGAAATACCATTATTAATACGTCCGCATATGCTGCATCTAATTCTACTGATATTCGAAATACTTTTCGATTCGTGAACCGGATATATGGGATTTTTGCGTTGTTCTAAGGACAATAACTCGTGATCGATCCTTAACAAGCCATTCCCCTCTGGGGTGATCGTCATGCGCATATATCTCTTAAACTCAGGTGAATCACACCTGTAAGGTCGTTTTATAATTTCGTTTTTAATGGCTGCAAAATTGATCAAAGTGTCAAACCACATCCGTGTGGCATCACCCGATATGAAATCCCATATCAGTTGACCCTGAATGTCGTTTGCATATATATCAACGCCTCCATTTTCATGGGCAAACTCATCCCATGGCCCATTGATTGATATAATACGGCCTTTTCCGTCAAGGATATATGTTGTAATTGAAAGGGACATTTTCCTGTTTAAGGTCCAAAATATCCGTTTAAGCATAGCTTTGAATTTTTTTAAGTTACACAATGAGACATAAAAAAGCAATAATTATATGTACATAAATCATTTGTCCAGATGGATAAGTCGGGCCATAGCGTTGCTTTTACAAGACTCTCACGCTTCCCTGACATGCTGTAAAACCTTTGGAAATCTGGCAAATCGATTTTAACCTGAAAGTCGGATAAAGCGCACACTATTCAGCATCCACTTTTAAGTACTCCAAGAACAACCTGTCTCTGGCCACTGATTCGGTGGACCATCGATAGCTACCCATGGCAGTCTGTACCTTTGTGGTTTCAATGCAGTCGAACCAATCCAGGATCTGAGCGAGAGAGCGTTGCGCAAGCCAGCTATCCAATTTCTTTTCGAGTTTAATGGTTGCTTTGGTTTTTCCGGGTTCTTTCTCACCGAGCTTGGCTTGCACTTGCTTTATTTTTTTGGTCAAAAAACAATGATAGCCCAGCGAGATAAATTGTGTAAATTGTCTTCCACGCAGATTGTCTGGGTACCATGTGCGTGGTCGCGCACCGTCGAGCCTCCCCTTTTGCACGGCAAAAAGTTCTTCGACTTTTTCTCGCAGCCGATAGTTTTCAAGTGCGGTAAATGTGTCCATAGTCTGATTGCTGACGAGGGCAAAATAGCCAAAGTAGCTCTTTGCTTCGGCAATGGCTTCATCATTGAACCCCACCTGCAACTGTCCCCCACGCCCCTTTCTGGACGAGGTCAGGTACTTGTCTATTTTCTTTTGCGCTGATTTCGTGAATTCGGTTTCTCCTCCTTCTATTTGCGCCTTCAGTTCAAGCAGATCCTTACGGAAGGCGAGTTCTTTTTTGGCTTCGTTGTCAGGAGAATAGTAAACATGCAGATACAGACGGCGCGAGATCGTTTCTTTCTCACCGGCGACCTTGCCGTTGCGTGATCGCTGGCGTACTCTGCTGAACTGGTGCATTCTAAGCAAAGTTGCTCCGCAGACGGATGGATCGAACGGACAAGTGCTGGACATACCCGCCAGTGTTTCACGAAGCGCATCAACTGTCTCGCGGACCCAGACAATATTCGGATCAACCAGGGTCAGGAATTTCACATTACGCAAGGCAAATTCCATCATGTTCTTTTGACTGTAATAGCCGTTATCAGTTACGATCAGAGGTTTTTCCAAATTGAGACACTTGAGTTGTGTCAGAGTATTTTCAATGGTTATGACATCTGGAATATTACCGGGTTGTTTAGTGAAGGCCATCGGCTCGCGAGCCTTCACGGAATACAAGGTCAAAAGCTTGATCGTGTTGAGTCCGTCGCCATCCTTATTGAACCCCTGCCGTGCCTCCGACTGATTTTCAGAGTAGGTCGAGATGGTGGTTGAGTCAAACGCAAGCACAGGAGACTCTCCCAGGCGTGCCGCCCGAGCTGAAAAATAGCACTGGACTCCTTCTTCATTCCGACCAACATCCTTAAATAGCTTACCATACACGTCTTCAGTGATCGTTTCCTGATATGGAAGAGGGTGCATGACTTGCCAACTCTCAAGACGCGGCAACGTGTTGCCACCGGAACCGATCCAGTAGCGTGCAATAGAAAGCATTTTCGCCGCATCACCTTCGCTGAATGAAGCACAGACATCATCATCAATGCCGGAAACTTTGCCAACCCATTCCAGGATATCCGTGAGGCCGGTATGCCGACGTGTTGCATCGGCAACGCCTCCTTTGCCCTTGCGTTTTTTCGGACGAGTCTGCACAACTTCTTGCGTTCCCGACTTGATTTTTCCCTTGAGCTTCTGACTGACCGTATAGGTCTTTCTGGTCTTTTCGTTGTAAGCCGTAATCCGTTCATAGACGTAAATATCACCATTCGGACGCTTTTCACGGCGTTCTCCGACGTGAGTTTTTCCTGTTATTGGTTTAGCCATGCATAAATCTCCTTTAAAATATACGTATAATTATAATACGTACATTTTAAAAAAGCAAGAAAAAAAGCAAGTTTTTTCAATTACTTCGTGCTTATGGAGTTGTGTTTTTTCTTTAAAGTGTGTGCTTTATCCGATTTTCAGGATTTTAACAGGCAGGGTTGATAATTTTCAACTTGTTCTCCTTTTAGTTTTTGGTTAAAAACAGGATGCTGCATTAGCAAAATATTCATATTAATGCAGCAAATAATCAGGTATAAATTGTGGGGGAATTTAGCGAGAATCGGGTTTGGGCACATGTGCCCAAATTGAGTCCAAACACATGATAATCAGTTAGAAATGAGGCTAAAATGGCAAGTATGAAGACCCCTGTAAATAAAGACTTAGAGCCCCAATTACCAACGCTTGAGGTCTTTTCAGACTACGTCTGACCCTGGTGTTACTTCATTACCGGGAGTATTGAACGTCTGGAAAAAGAATATGATATCCACATCAAATGGCGGGCATTCCCCCTGCATCCGGATACGCCGGACCAGGGACTTTCCCTGGAAGAGCTGTTCAAGAAAAAAGGGATACCCGTGAACGTGGACAAGATGATGGCGGGGCTGAAGGCCACGGCAGCCAAGCTCGGGCTTGCCCTGGGCGACCGGAAGATGACTTACAACAGCCGCCTTGCCCAGGAGGTCGGCCTGTGGGCCGAGACAAAGGGGTGTGGCCATGAATTTCACATGGCAGCTTTCAAGGCCTATTTTGTCCAGGGCCATAACATTGCCGAGAAACGGGTGCTGCTGGACCTGGTTGCAAGCTGCAAACTTGACCGTGAAGAGGGGGAGTCGGTCATCGACAACCGGCTGTTCCGGGATGCGGTTGACGCGGACTGGGAAATTTCAAAAAGGGCCGGGATAACAGCCGTTCCCACCTTCAGGATGGGTTTGGACAAGATAGTGGGCGCCCAGCCCCATGAAGCCCTTAAACGACTGGTTGAAAAATATATGGACAGATCTGAATAGGAAATACCGGCTGATACCGATTATTTTTATTGTCAATTGCATGGACAAACTCCTTGATTGTTTTTGATTTTTTATTGTATTCAATGGAGATCCTGGATTTTGCTCACGGGTCTTTTTTCACAGGCCAACGATCAATTCAGCAATAAATGAAGGAATGATCCCATGCCGGATAAAAAATCCATAATTCCACGGTGTATCGGAATTTTTCTCCTGGGCGGTTTTCTGTTTTCCTATCCTGTTCTGACCATATTCAACCGGGATGCCCGGGTGTTCGGGATTCCTCTTTTATTTTTCTATCTCTTCTCTGCCTGGTTCATATTGATCGCTTTCATCCTCCTGTGTGAAAAATTCCCGGAGCGCCATCCCTTGTCGGAAACGGATACCGGGACAGACGGCATCAACCCTTCCGGCTGAGCCGGGTAATGCGGCCGGATTTCAGCTGAGGCAAACCATGCTGGAACAAAAAATCATCATTTTTGTTTCTTTCGGATATATGGGGCTCTTGTTTGCCATTGCCTTTGAATCCATTGTCAAACTGGCGGCCATCATATCCGTGGGCCTGTTCATTACCTTTGGGCTGTATTCAGGATTCAGGGACCTGTTTGACCGGGCAGACCTCGTTCCCCAGATACGACAGCTCTTTGTCATGGAGGTGAATGTTCAACATTCACCGGGTGGTATAATGCCCTGTTCCCGGCCATGATGGCCATATTCCTGCTTCCCCGGCAATTCCAGGTGAGTGGTGGAGAATGTGGATGAGGCCCATCTGAAAAAGGCCGTCTGGTGCTGACCATCCGGAGAATCAGCATCGTCCTCATCCTGCTGCTGGGGTACCTGTATTTTCATTACGTGGTGGGATATTATTCCCTTGTTTCCATCGGCATGATTTCCTTTGCAGCAGTGGCCCAGTTCTGCCCGGCCGTGATCGGGGGAATTTTCTGGAAAGGTGCGACAAAAAAAGGGGCGAGTTTCTTTTTCAAGCTGCCTCTGGTAGAATAGACAGGAGACAATCGGGTAATTTGCAGATGAAAATATCCAGAAAGGGGGGGGGTAGGCAGATGAAAAAAAGAATATTGATTGTTGATGATGAGCCCAATATTGTGGCCCCGCTGGAATTTTTAATGGAACAGAACCACTACGAGGTTCAGACCGCAGGAACCGGGGAACGGGCCATGGATCTGATATCCACGTGGAAGCCGGATCTTATTTTGCTGGATATCATGCTGCCGGGTATGGATGGGTATGAGGTATGCCGTAAAATCCGGGAAGAAAAGGAATACAGCAATACCCGTATCGTTTTTTTGTCGACCATGGCCCGGTCCATTGACATCGCAAAGGGGATGGGGCTTGCGGCGGACGATTATATCACCAAACCCTTTGCCACGGATTTTGTGATGGACAAGATCAAAGAACTGCTCAAGGATGACGGCTAAAACCCAGGACTTCCGGCCGACACCTCTTGTTTTCTTCCCTAAACCTCTCAGCCCCACACCTGCACTAGAGACAACCGCAGAGGGCGGACCTCCATGACCCCGTACCTGTTTTTGCAAAACCCTTTCTTGACGGCGGCAAAATCTTTGCATACACTCTATTGCCAATCGATTATTCAATAGTGGAGAAGATCATGGAGACTGAAAAAAACAAGAAGTTTTCCTCCTGCGCATCCTGTGACATGGACATTCCCGAAAAAATTTGTTTTTCCGACAAGGGAAAGGGCGGCAAAGGATGTCCCACCCTGACCCGGAAAGAGGTTCTCGAGGCGGCCAACAAAGAATACGAGAACAAAGACACCAACAGGTTTGCCCACAATGCCTCCCTGCAGGAAGCTGAGTGCTATGCCAACCGGGACCGGCAGCCCTATATCATGCAGCCGTGTAAAACCCGGATCGTTGAGACCTGTGAATTTGCACAGAAAATGGGATATAAACGGCTGGGCCTGGCATTCTGCCTGGGGCTGGCAGAGGAAGCCAAAATTGTTGAAGAAATCCTCACAGGATACGGGTTTGAAGTGGCATCGGTCTGCTGTAAAGCCGGCAATAGTTCCAAAGAGATCATCGGCATTTCAGACGATGAGAAGATATACAGGGGAACGGATGAGGCCATGTGCAACCCCATATTCCAGGCAAAAGCCCTGACCCATGAGGCGGTTGACTTCAACATCCTCCTGGGACTGTGCGTGGGACACGATTCTCTGTTTTTACAATTCACAGATATTCCCACCACGGTCCTGGCGGTAAAGGACCGGGTCACGGGACACAATCCCCTGGCTGCCGTTTACCAGTCAAAATCATACTATAAGAAAATCAGGCACCCGGAAATCAGCTCCTGAGCCGGATCAGGGTTTGTATGCATTTTTCCCGGTCGATTGTGAAAAATGCACTGATCTGTTAATAACAAATGATGGCGCCAAGACTAAAAGATATCATTGATCTGGAGTATCTCATCAACATGGATGATGCCCTTCTTGATTCCAGAGAGGCGCTTCAGGCCCGGGCAGTTAAAGATCGTGAAATTTACACCCATTGCAGCCTAAAGGGTCAAACCGGACAGACGATTTTACTGACCTGGCTCGAGTTCCGTCGAAAAGAATTTTTCAGGGACCCGGACAAAAAAGAGGCTCTCCTGCCCGGCAGTGTTTTTTCCTCGGTTTACACCGGTCTGGTCTATGCCTCGATTGTCTCCGGTGCAATGGCCGGGATCTGTCTGGTGGTTTCATTTCTTGCCTACCACGGCACCCGGCCCGTGAATGTGGCGGTTTTCCTATCCATATTTGTGGTCCTCCAGGTGATCCTGGTCCTGTCTACCCTGGTGCTGCTGGGACGAAGGGCACTGGGAACCCGGAACAGAAAACCGCGGGGCCGTCTTTCCATCATCCACACCCTCCTGTCTTCCCTGGTGTTTAATGTGCTGCCCAGAATACTGAAGAAAACAGGCCGATCTTTTTTTCAAAAACAATGGGATGCCCTGATCAAGCTCTCATCCCTGGTTCAAATAAAGCACAGGGAATTTCAGGCCATTTTTTTCTGGCCGTTCTTTATCCTGACCGCCCTGTTTGGTTTCAGTTTTTCCCTGGGTGCCCTGTCCGGGCTGTTTTTCCGGGTGATTGTCAGCGACATGGCCTTTGGATGGCAGTCCACCCTCATGACCACCAGTGCCGGCGTCCATGACATGGTTTCATTGATGGCCCTGCCCTGGTCCGGGTTCCTGCCCCAGGATCTTGCCCACCCCACCCTTGAACAGATACGGGGGTCCCGGATCATCCTAAAGGACGGGATATCGGTTCTGGCAACCCGGGACCTGGCGTCCTGGTGGCCTTTTCTGTGCATGAGCACCCTGGTCTACGCGGTGATTCCAAGGGGAATTCTCGTCCTGGCAGGCATTCTGGCCCAGGCCCGTGTTCTGGGACAGTTTAACTTTGAAAGGCCCGGATTCCGTCAGGTCATTGCCAGGATGCAGTCCCCTGTCCTGGACATTGACGACAATGAAGGCCCAAAGACTCGGGCAGGGACGGATACGGGCCCGGCGGATCACCCTCCGGGAAATCAGGATCAGACGGAAAACAACCTGCCGGGCCGGTCCCCCTCCGGGATTACCCCTCAAAAGGCGGTCATCCTTGCATCCAAACGCGTGTACCCGGATGCTGTCATACAAAAGATCATCCCCCATGCTCAGGCCCACCTGTTTGCCGATGTACGAGAGACGATCAGGATTGAGTTTGATCTGAAAAAAGATTCCCATGCTTTTGCCCGGATGGACGCGGGTGATGCCGATCCGGTGATCCTGCTCCACGAGGTCTGGCAGCCGCCCATCAGGGGGGTGCTCCACTATATTACCCGGATACGGGCGACCATGGCCCGGGAAAAATCCCTTTTCATCCTCCTGACCCGGGACCCCGGGCAGGAGGACCTGTCGGTTGACCCTGACGACATGGATTATCTTGTGTGGAAAAACGCCATACGCAGGCTCCAGGACCCTGGTATCCAGGTGAAACGGTTTTTCAAAAAATGAAGACTTTTCCTGAAACAAACCCTGTACCGGAGTTTGCCGTACTGGGTCATCCCAATGAGGGCAAATCTTCCGTGGTATCCACCCTTACCGAGAACGACCGGATAAAGGTGAGCCGGACCCCGGGTGAAACCGTGGTATCAAAAGCCTACACCGTAACCATTGACGGGCAGGAGATCATCCGGTTCGTGGACACCCCGGGGTTCCAGGTGCCCCGGCAGACCCTTGACTGGTTCAAGGCCTTTGACGGGAACCCGGACCAGGTGGTGAAGCAGTTTATCAAGACATTTGAAAATGATCCGTTTTTTGCGGATGAGTGCGAACTTTTAAGGCCCGTGGCCCGGGGTGCCGGCATTATCTATGTGGTGGACGGATCACGGCCTGTGCGGGATGATGACCTTGCTGAAATGGAAATTTTGCGCCTCACCGGCAGCCCGAGAATGGCCGTTATCAATTCCAAGACAGACGGCCGGGACTACACCCGCAACTGGAAGTCTGAATTTCGAAAACAATTTAACGCCATCCGGGTGTTTAATTCAAACACGGCCGATTTTAGTGAACGCATCAAAATGCTTGAAAGCCTCAAGGCCATTGACCAGGAATGGGAACCTTTTCTATCCCGGGTGATCCATGCCTTTAAACAAGACTGGCAGCGAAGAAATTGCCTGGCTGCGGCAGGCATTGTCAAGACCATTGAAAAAAGCCTGTGTTTTAGTGTGTCTGAACCGGTCACCCAGGGCAATGACCCGGAGCAGATCAACCAGCGCCTGGAACAGCGATACCAGGCCCATATCAAAGCCCTGGAACAGGAGATGTTCAAAAATATCAGATCACTGTTTAAACACAATCTGTTTGACGTCCACCTGCCCGACTACTCAATCCTCAGACACGACCTGTTTTCAAAACAGACCTGGGATGTGCTGGGCCTGACAATGGAACAGCTGGCCGGCGCCGGAGCGGTTATCGGCGGGACCATGGGCGCAGCAATTGACACGGCCGCCGCCGGGATCACATTCGGCGTGTTTACGGCCCTGGGCGGCATTCTGGGGGCCGGTTCCGCCGTGCTCGGGGGCAAAAAGATGGTGAAAAAGAAACGGGCCGGGATCCGGTTCGGCGGGGACAGCCTTTGCCTGGGGCCCGGCAGAAATATCCAATTTCTGTATATCCTGATTGACCGGGCCCTGATCTATTATTCCCATATGATCAACCGGCCCCATGGCCGGAGGGATATGGACAAGGACCCGGAAAATATGGCCGAATCCAAAAAGGGTTATACCACCCATTTTACCCGGGCCCAGCGAACCATCTGTGTAAAATTTTTTAAGGCCGTGACCGGTCATGCTTTATTAAAGGAAAAAAAAGCCGTATCAAATTTTGAGACCTTTGTCGAATCAGTCTTGACCGAGATCTCCGGCAAAGAATAAGATATTAACAAACAATTCAAAAGGAATCTATCCCCATGCTATCACATCTTTTCAGCCCGATCCGGATCGGCAACATGACCTCAAAAAACAGGCTCCTGATGTCGGCAATGAGCATTAATTTTGGTGTGGATGACCAGTGCTGTGTGACCGACCAGCTGGTCGAGTATTTTGTGGAAAGAGCCAGGGGCGGCATCGGCATGATGCTGGTGGGGGGCGGCAGCGTCCACCCCGGGGGCCAGGAACTGCCGGATCTGCCCCAGATGTATAATGACCATGCCATCCCGGCCCTGAGAAAAATGGTGGAAAAAGTCAAACCCTACGACACCCGGTTCGGGGTCCAGCTCCTGCACGGAGGGCGCCAGTCCTATCTTCCTGAAAAAGTGGCCCCGTCTGCCATTCCGGCACCGGCCGTTGTGAAGGGGCCGGTCAGGGCCCTGGAAATTGATGAAATAAAAGAACTGGTCTCCTGTTTTGGGGACAGCGCCCGGCGGTGCCGGGAGGCGGGATTTGAATTTGTGGAGATTCACGGTGCCCACGGGTACCTGATCAACCAGTTCATGGCCCCCAATTCCAATATCCGGACAGATCAGTATGGCGGGTCCTTTGAAAACCGGACACGGTTCCTGTTTGACATCATAAGGGATATCCAGGCAAAGGCCGGCCATGACTTTCCCGTGGGCATCCGGATCAATGGAAACGATTATATTGAAAACGGATGGACCCTTGAAGAGGCAATAAAACTGGCTCCCCTGCTGGAAAAGGCCGGGGCCGTATACCTGCATATTTCAGGCGGGGTTTACGGGTCCAGCGAGTTGACGATCCCCTCCATGTACACTCCCCATGGCTGTTTTGTCCATCTGGCCGAGGCCGTCAAACAACAGGTGAACATCCCGGTAATTACCGTGGGGCGGATCAAGTACCCGGACCATGCCGAACAGATCCTCCGGGAGGGTAAGGCAGACATGGTGGCTCTGGGCAGGTCTGTTCTTGCGGACCCCTATTATCCGGAAAAGGCAAGACTGGGAAATTTTTCAGAAATCCGTCCCTGCGTCGGGTGCTGCCTCGGGTGTATCCATGCCGTGCTGGCCAAGGAACCCGGCTCCTGCGTGGTCAACCCGGATGTGGGAAGGGAGTATAAGCTCACGGACGAAGAAAGACCGTCCAGATCCCTGACCATCCTGATTGCCGGGGCCGGACCTGCCGGGATGGCAGCGGCACGGCAGTGTGCCCGCCAAGGGCACAAGACCATTGTCTGCGAAAAGAGTCCGGAAACCGGGGGGCTGCTGTCCCTTGCATCAAAAGCCCCGGGCCGGGGGGAAATCAACGATATCCTGGAGTTTTTCAGACAGGAGATAAAAGCGTTGAAGGTGGACATCAGATACGACACCGAACTCACCCTGGACCTGATCAACGAGGTGGGGCCTGACCATGTGATCCTTGCCACGGGATCTTTACCGGACATGCCCGTGATCAAAGGACTTTTCCAGACAAAGATGGATCTTGCCACCACCGTGGATGTGATGAGCGGAAAACAAACGGTCAGGGACAGGGTCATTGTCCTGGGGGGGGGCATGACCGGGCTGATAACGGCGGATTTCCTGGCCGACCAGGGCAGAGAGGTGGTGGTGTTGAACCGAAAAAAGAGTTTTGCCGAAGAAATGTCCAGCAATGACCGCTACTATTTACGGGAACGCCTGAAAAGAGGAGGGGTGATTCTGTATAAAAACGTGGTCGTCAAACGATTCACGGATGACGGGGTGGAATTTAAGAGCAACGGACAAGAGGTTGTACTGGACCATTTCCAGTCCGTGGTGATCTCGGAAAAACAGACTTCCATAAAAGATGCCGTAAGGCTTGGAAAAAAGACCGATGCCGAATTCCACCTCATCGGGGATGCCAAATCACCCCGGCACCTGATGTACTGCATCAGTGAGGCCCAGGAAATTGCCCGGTCATTGTGACACGGTTACAAGTCTTTCTCTGTAAAAATTCGATCCCTGCCCCTGGTCTTGGCCAGGTAAAGGGCATCGTCTGCCCGCTTGATCAGATTTTTTTCAGGTTCATTGAATTTGTAGGAGGCAATGCCCATGGAAACGGTGATCTTTCCCATGTTCTTCCCATTTTCCTTGAGCTTCCACTCCTTTGTGGAAAGGGTTTTTCTGATTTTTTCACCCACGGCCCCGGCCCCCTCCACACCGGTTTCCGGCAAAAGGATTAAAAATTCCTCTCCCCCGTATCTTGCAGCAATATCATTTCTTCTCAAATGGTCTTTGAGCAGAAGGGCAATGCTTCTCAAGAGGCTGTCTCCCACCAGGTGGCCAAAATTGTCGTTTATCCGCTTAAAATGATCAATATCCACCATGATAATGGAAAAGGGTGCATCATTCTGCCTGGCCCTGATTCTTTCCAGCTCAAGTCTTTTTTCAAGCCCTCTCCTGTTGATCAATGAGGTCAAGGCATCTGTCTGGGCTTCCTGCTGGGACTTTTCCAGTTCCTGTTTTAACTGCTTTAAATCGTCGGAAGAAATCTTCATCCGGGTTTGAAGCCTTTTCCCGGAATTGACCAGTTCCTTGGTTTCAACGATCATCTGGTCCACAATGGTTTTGATCTCACCATAATCATGGACCTCACTGATCTGGACCGCCAGTTCTCCCAGGTTTTTCCCGTGGCCGGAAAGGTCCCCTTCGGTTTCAGACACGTGGCTGGTGATATCTTTGAGCATCAGGGAAATCTGGGTGAGTAGCTTGGAGATGACGATCCGGTCTCCATCGGCCACATATTTCTGGTACAGGGTCTTTACCCTGACGGCATCCAGGGGTTTGGCAGTTTCAAAGGAATGGTCAATGGCTTTTTTCAGTTTGATATTTTTACCGGATACATACTCATACCAAACCGTATAATTGATGGGATTCACCGGCAGGTTATACTTTGAGATATAATTCAACGCCAGTCTCAGGTATTCACCTGCCTTACTTCTTTCTTCGGTATAATTCATTCTTCACCTAAGTTATCATCATTTCTTCTGGATCTTACCTTTCACAGATCGTATGCTCTGTCAAGCCGTGGATTTGGGCATCCCTTCGGAAAAAATCAGCACCCCTGTCCCAACTGGCCGCAGCCCGCAGCCACGGACCGGCCTCTGCTCCAGCGTTTAATCACAAACACACCCTGGCTGGTAAGCAGATCGGCAAACCGCTTCATCTCATCGTCACCAGGAGATTGAAAATCAAACCCGTCAACAGGATTGTAGGGAATCAGGTTCAGCCTGACAGGCAGAGGTTTAATATACTCTGCCAGGTTTACAGCATCTTTTGGGGAATCATTTAATCCCTTGATTAAAATATATTCAAACAAAAAACATCCCCTTTTGGGGAGTCTGAACTTTTTGAGCGCGGTCTTAAGCGATTCCAGGGAGGCTTTATGATTCACCGGCATGATCCGGGAACGGGTCTTGTCGTCAGCGGCATTGATGGACACGGCCAGCCTCAAGCCGGATAAGTTCAGGCGGTCAAGTCGTTCAATGCCATCAGGCAACCCGGCTGTGGACAGGGTGATATGGCGCAGGGCAATGTCAAACCCCTTCTGTTCGTTCATGATTTGCACGGCCTGGACCACATTGTCAAAATTGTCGAACGGCTCTCCCATACCCATGAAAACGATATTTTTAATCTTTTGTTTGAGGTTGAACCTGGCATTGAACACCTGCCCCGTGATTTCACCCGGGGTGAGATTTCTTTTCAAGCCCATCTTGCCGGTTTCGCAGAACCGGCAGCCCATCCGGCACCCCACCTGGCTGGAAACACAGAGGGTGTGGTGGTTGGTCATGGGGATGACAACAGACTCTATCCGGTTCCCGTCCGCCAGTTGGGTGATAAACTTGGTCAGATTGTTTTCATCAAAGGTTTGAATCACCTGTCCGGGCTCAAGAGTAATTGCATCTTTCAGCAGCAGTCCAAGGCCGGGTGAAGCCTGAAACTCCTGGGCCGTATAAATGTCTTTATTCCCGAGTTTAAAAATTTCCCGATAAACGGCGGCGGCGTGAAACAGCCCCTTGCCGTAGTCTCTTTTTAATCGGGAGGTGAGCTGATCCAGGGTAAGGTCTAAAATTTCCATTCTAATCTTATAATTTGTCCGGTCTTATAATTTGTCCGGTCTTTTAATCTTTGAATTTATCCGGTTATTGGGGTATTGAATATCAGATATGGTCAGGGAATTCCATTAATTAATCATCGTCATCATCATATCAGGCAGGTGTGAAGCAGAGGTGAAACAGATGCAGTATACAAAAAAGACATTGTTTTTTTTAACGGCTTTCCTTATGGGAACCTTTCTGTCCATTGCCATGGGCCATGCTGCCGGCGGGTGCACCACAAAGGGCTGTCATGCCGGTATCAGCGACATTGTCCCCATGCAACTAGAAATGATGCAGCTCATCAAGAAGAACGGCTGGCGCCACGGCGACCCGGACGGCTGTGTTGTCTGCCACGGCGGGAACCCCAACACGTCAAAAAAGAAACACGCACACAAATCCATCCCCAAAACCCTTTTAAGAGCAGCCGGGCCTAAAGATTTTTACCCGGACCCCGGCTCCATATGGATTGCAAAAAATACCTGCGGGGTCTGCCATCCCGGATTTGTATACCGGGCCGAGCGCTCCCTGATGAATACGGAGGCCGGTATCATCCAGGGCAACCTCCATGCCTGGGGGATTGACTCGGTTGAAAACCACAGGGTTCCCTTTGGAAATTACGATATCACGGACACTGACGGCCCAGTTCCCCTGGGGGCGACAAAGGCATACGCGGCATACATGGCGGACATGGCCCGCCGCTATCCCGATCAATATCCCACGAGCCTTCTGCAACTGCCCGGACCGGACATCGGACAGATTGAACAGGACCCCCGGCTTGCCGGCTTTACCCTCCAGCGCCGGGAATGCCAGAGATGCCATCTGGGTGTCCGGGGCAGCCGCATGGAGGGTGACTATCGGGGGATGGGATGCTCGGCCTGTCATATGCCCTACGCCAATGACGGGTTTTACCAAGGCCGGGATGCGTCTATTCCCAAAAACAGGCCCGGTCATATCCAGACCCATCAGCTCAGGGGCAACCGGAAAACAGGGGGGATTCCCGTGGAAACCTGCAATGCCTGTCACAGCCGGGGGAAAAAAATCGGGATCTCTTTTCAGGGATTGATGACCGCAGCCTTTCAAACACCCTTTGATGAAAAGGGAAATCCCCAGTCAAAACTCCACGGGAAAAACTACCTGAAGCTCTCAGGGGATCTGCACCACAATACCGACAACAGCCGAATCAAAAATCCCAAAGGCGGTCTGCTCTGCCAGGACTGTCACACCAGCCACGATGTTCACGGTGATGGAAACATCCACGGCACCACCCTGGCTCAGGTTGAAATCGAATGTACAGACTGCCACGGCACACCGGAAAAACTGCCCTGGGAACTGCCCTTAGGGCACATGGACGAATTCGGCAAAGACCTTTCCCTGTACCCATCCCGGGGCCTGACCCGTGAAAAGTTACTATCGGCCCGGCAGTTTGGATTCAATTATGAGAGCCAAGACGGATTTTTGCTCACTGCCCGGGGAAATCCCCTGGGCAACGTGGTCAAATCAGGAGACGGCGTCATTGTTCACTCGGCAAAAGGACTTGATTTCAAGGTCCCGGTTCTCGCACAGATCGCAAAAGAAAAGAAATGGAAGAACCCTGCCGCTCGAACCGCCATGGAGTCCGTGTCTGCCCACCTGAAACGCATGGAGTGCTATACCTGCCACGCGGCCTTGGCCTCCCAGTCCTATGGATCTTTTGTGAGGGTGGACTATGGAACCGGCCTCCCCCTGGAAATTGACTGGGTGGCAACGGGTAATTCCTGGATGAAAAACGGGTCCACATCTGAATCAAAAAGAGGCTCAAAAGGCATTTTATCTCCTGGAAAAGTTGAAAAGGAACCCGCTTTTTTAAGATGGGAAGACCCGGTTCTGGGCATTAACGGAGAAGGCAATATTTCCCCTCTCATGCCGGGCTCCCAGGTGGTGTATACCGTAATTGGACCCGATGGGAACCTCCTGGCCCTCAACCGGATTGCCGGCAGCCCTGGGTCGGAGAAAGATTCCAGCCTGGGTAAAAATCCGGGCACGGGACCCTTACGACTTGATACGGCTCCGGTTCAGCCCCACACCAGTCAGAGAACGGCAAGATCCTGTGAAAATTGTCACACCAGCCCCAAAACAGCCGGTCTGGGAATGACTTGCGGGATCAATGTTCCCCAGACCCTTTACCCCCAAATGGACTGGGCCCAGATCACCACCCGGCAGGGGACGGCCCTGGCAACGGTGGGGACCCACTGGCCCCTGAGCCGGGCCTTTAACCGGGAGGAGATTGAGGGATTTTTACGCATTGGAACCTGTATGGGCTGTCACAACAACATGGGCAGTCCAGAGTTCTGGAAAAAAGTATCTACAAAGGGTCGCCTTGATAGTGCAAAACATATGGAATTGATGAACCAATTGCTGAATAAGACCATCACACCTTAAAATTGGCCAGGGCCTGTTTGAGCTCAAGGGCAAACTGGGTGAGGCGTGAGACATTGTCCGTGACTTTTTGACTGGAATCGGCCACCCGGGTGGAGTTTTCATTTACACTTGAAATATCTTCGGCAATAGTGGCCGATGCAATGGATGACTCTGAGATATGGGTATTGGTTTCATGTATCCCGTCGGCTGCCCGGGCAATATTCCGGACGATTTCATTTGCCGTAACCGACTGCTCTTCAACGGCCCCGGCAATGGAGGATACAACGGAATCCACATCATCAATGACTTTGGATATCTCTTCAATCTCCACTACGGTGCCGTCCGTGGAATTTTGAATCCGGTCGATCTTGAGTTTGATATTTTTGGCTGCCTCTGCGGTCTGGTTGGCCAGATCCTTGATTTCGTTTGCCACAACGGCAAATCCTTTTCCGGCCTCACCGGCACGGGCAGCCTCAATGGTTGCGTTCAGGGCCAGAAGATTGGTCTGCTCGGAAATCTCACCGATCACATCCGTGACCTGGCCAATTTCTTTGGCATCGGTCCCAAGTTCATTAACGCGCTCAGAGGTTTTTTTGGCCTTTTTAACGGCAGTCTCGGTAATGGATCTTGCCTCATTGGTATTTTTCGCAATCTCATTGACCGTTGCATTCATCTCTTCCATGGCTGCGGATACCGTATCCAGGTTGGATGAAGATTCCTCGGAAAGGGCTGCCACAGAGGAAAGTCGCTGATTCATCTCTTCCGAGGCTTTGGAAACCGCATTGGATTTATCGGACATTTCTCCTGCATGAGTCTTCAGTTCCCCAGAGATTTCGGCCAGGTCTGAAGCAGTCCGGGTCAGGGTGACAACACCATTTGTAATGTCCCTGAAAATAGTGGCCAGACTTGCCGTCATCTTGTTGATGGCATTTGCCATGGTACCGATTTCATCTTTCCGGGAGATGTCCAGGGATTTTGTAAAATCACCGTCAGATACGATTCGTGTGTATTCAGCCGCCTGGATCACCGGCCGGGTCACGATTCCTGAAAAGACAAACCCCAGTATGACCGCAACAAAAATACCCAAAACCGTGGCGATCAATGTGATTTTTACAGCCATGGCTTTGGTTTCCTGGGCTTCTTTTTCAGCCTGAACAATCACTGCCTGGGCAATTTCAATCACCTTATCCAGCTCTTTTTCCAGTTGACTTCCTATATTGATGGTTGTTTCATCAATGGTATCCAGCAGATCGTAATCATAGGATTCAGCCGACAGTTTTTTATTCACCTGGTCAAAAATCACGTTAAAGCTGGGCATAAAATTTTTTGAATGATACTCTCCCGATGCCGTGACAATATCGCGCAACTTCTGATCTTTAGCCGGAAATATGGTGCCGGACTCGTTGACTCGACCATCTAAAACCGCTTTTTTAAGCTGTTCAAAACGCTTTGCAATCGCTTCATGCTCTTTCCATGTCACGGCAAGTTCATCCGTATCCAGGGCTGCCATGAGCTTCATGACCACCATGAGGTCCCGGCTCACCATGAGCTTCATATTGACGGCCGTCTGGATAAGGGGGGCCGATTCAATGACGAGCTGGAACTTATTTTCCAGTTTTTTCATCCCCATAAATCCGGTAACGCCGACAATGGCGGTGATCAATGCGATGCATAGAAATGCCGACATGTTTTTTGAACGAAGTGTAAAAAAAGAATTCATTCCTGACTCCATTATTGCACAAGTGATGATCACTGCGGCCGGTTCCTGCCCCAGAGAAATTATTATAACCAAGGGTCTTTTTCACTGGCCTTTTTACTCGAAAAAGCGGATAATGTCAATCTTTCAAGTATTTATGGTGATTGCCCCCCATATTCTGAATCAATATTATCGTGGGCATCGAATCTATATAGGCCGTCTATTTTTGTCCCTGCTTGGTGATGAAAACAGGGCAGGTAGACTTATGCAGGACCTGGTGGGCCACACTGCCAAGGAACAAACCGGCAAAATCGGTGACTCCCCTGGAGCCCATGACGATCAAATCCATTTTTTCAATTCTGGCCATTTCAGGGATCTGGTTTCCCGGCATCCCTTCAAGGATTCGGACATCAAACCGTACCTTCCCCTGTTCCAGCATTTCAATAAACGGTTGTACAAGGGTTTCAGACGATTTGTTGATACTGTTAATCGCCTCCTGATAATGGGGTTCCGCCAGGATGATGGGGAAACGGGCATGGCAGTGAAGCAGGGTCACCTCTGCATCCATAAGCTTTGCAAGCTCGATGGCATACCGGGTTGAATTGATCGAGTGCCCTGAACCGTCCACTGGATTCAAAATTTTTTTAAATTCCATGATATTCTCCTTTCCAGACTGTATGCGATACATAAGTATACCATGTTTTTTTAAAAATCCTCACATAATTTATGGCCTGCCAAACAAAATATTGACAAAAACCCACCACATGGTGATACTGAATTTTTTTAAAATCAAGCGACACAAAGGAAAATTCAATGGACAAAAAACAGCACTACCACTTTGAAACCCGGGCGATTCATGAGGGATTAAAAGACAGCCCCTGGGAGGGGGCCACCCTTCCCCCCATTTTCCAGACTGCGGCCCACTTTCACGACAGCGCCGATAGCCTGAGCAAAACATTTGCCGGTCAAACCCAAGACCATATTTACATGCGGCTGAGCAACCCCACCAGCCGGTTTCTAGAACAAAAGCTGGCCTCCCTGGAATCCGGGGCCGGTGCCGTGGTGACCGGTTCGGGTATGGCTGCCATCAACAATGCCTGCATGACCCTTCTGTCTGCCGGGGATGAGTTTGTGGCCAGCAAATCCCTTTTCATGTCCAGCTATACCCTGTTTACCGTTATTTTCAAGAGATACGGGATCAGGGTCAAACTGGTGGATCCCATGAACCTGGACGAGATTGACCAGGCCATTAACCGCAAAACACGGTTCGTCTATATGGAAACCATCACCAATCCGGGCATGGAAATTGCCGACATCAGAGGCATCGCCGACATTGCCCATGCAAAAGGGGTGCCCCTCATGATGGACAATACCCTGGCCTCCCCCTGGCTCTGCCGGCCCATTGAACTGGGGGCGGATATTGTTGTTCATTCAACCACCAAATACCTGTCCGGACATGGGGGAGCCCTGGGCGGCGTGGTGGTGGATGGGGGAAACTTTGACTGGACCGGAGAACGATTCGCTGATTTTGCCCCGTTTGTGGAGCAAAGGGGGAACCTTGCCTTTCTGCACCGGATGTTCAAAGAGTATCATGTCAACTTCGGCACGACTCCGGCACCGTTTCATTCTTTTCTCACGGCCATCGGCCTGAATACCCTGGGCCTCCGCATGGAACGCCACATGGACAACGCCGTCAAAACAGCCAATTTCCTGAAAGAACAGCCAAAGGTTGAATGGGTGAATTTTATCGGATTTAAAGACCACCCCTCCCATGAAATGGCGAAAAAGCAGTTCCGTGACAAGGGGTTCGGGGCCATGCTCACCTTCGGGTTAAAAGACCAGGCCGCCTGTTTTGCCCTGATTGACGGTCTGGAGATGATTTTAAACCTGGCCAATCTCGGGGACTGCAAGACCCTTATCATTCACCCCTATTCCTCCCAGTACGTCTCTTTTCCCCAGGACCTGAAAGACAAACTGGCCGATCCCAAACTGCTCCGGTTCTCCCTTGGCGTCGAACATCCCGACGACATCTGCAATGATCTGGCCCAGGCCCTGGAATCAATTTAGGAATCAATTGTGAGTTAATTATGCGCACGACTAAAACCAACCATAAATAAAATGAGCGAATATACCCATAAAAATCAGTCAAATGCCGGCATCGGCAGGGTTGAAAAGCAATTTTTCACCTTTGCCGGACCGCCAGACAGACTCAAGCTTGAAAGCAAAGCCGGCATCGGTCCCGTGACCCTTGCCTATGAAACCTGCGGGCAATTGAACCTTGAAAAAACCAATGCCGTTCTCGTTCTCCATGCCCTGTCCGGAGATTCCCACATGGCAGGGGTGTATGACCCAGGCGATACCAAACCCGGATGGTGGGATATCATGGTGGGTCCGGGCAAGGGGATTGATACCGACAAGTACTTTGTGATCTGCTCGAATATCCTGGGCTCCTGCGCCGGGTCAACCGGCCCTTCATCCATCAATCCCGAAACCGGGAAGGCCTTTGGCACCGACTTTCCCCTGATCACCATCGGCGACATGGTCGAAGCCCAGAGGGCCCTGGTGGATCATTTGGGAATCCATCGGCTTTTGTCCGTGATCGGCGGGTCTGTGGGCGGCATGCAGGCCCTTGAGTGGTGCGTCCGGTATCCGGACAGGGTGAAGTCCGCCATTCCACTGGCCACCACCACCCGGCATTCGGCCCTGGCCATTGCCTTTAATGAGGTGGCCCGCCAGGCCATCATGGTGGACCCCAACTGGAATAAAGGCCATTACTATGGCGGGAAAAAACCGGATATGGGCCTTGCCATTGCCAGGATGATCGGGCATATCACCTATCTGTCCGACGAGTCCATGCGCCTGAAATTCGGGCGCAGGCTCCAGAACCGGTCTGCCCTGAGCTTTGAGTTTGGTGCGGAATTCCAGGTGG
Source organism: uncultured Desulfobacula sp. (assembly GCA_963674905.2). Lineage (GTDB taxonomy): Bacteria > Desulfobacterota > Desulfobacteria > Desulfobacterales > Desulfobacteraceae > Desulfobacula. The sequence continues at coordinate 1,686,567 of CAXXXR010000002.1, forward strand.
AAAGCTACCTTCAATACCAGGGCAAAAAATTTATCGAACGGTTTGACGCCAACTCCTTCCTCTATATCACCAAGGCAGCAGATTATTTTGACCTGGCCGGCCTTTACGGCTCAGGATCTCTGGTAAAGGCCTTTTCAAACTGCAAATCAAAATTTCTCGTGGTGTCCTATACCTCGGACTGGCTCTATCCCACCTACCAGTCAAAGGAAATGGTCACGGCCATGAAAAAAAACAACCTGGATGTCAGTTTCTGCGAAATTGACGCGCAATGGGGACATGATGCGTTTCTGCTTCCCAATGACCGGCTGGACACCATGATCCGGGGATTTTTAAGGGGGGTATCTGATGGAAGTTAAGCCCCTGAGGTATGATTTGAAAATCATCGCCTCGTGGATCAAACCTGGATCAAGTGTGCTGGGCCTTGGGTGCGGAGAAGGAGACATTCTCTACTGGCTGAAAAAGAAAAAAAATGTCCGGGAAAGGGGCATAGAGATAGAAGAATCCAGGGTGGCAGCATGCATTGAAAAGGGTATCTCCGTGCTCCAGGGAGACATCAACGAGGAGATTGAAGATTATCCCGACCATGCCTTTGACTATGCCCTGTGTTCCCAGACCCTTCAGCAGGTCTATGAACCCTCCCACCTCATCCACGCCATGATGCGGGTGGCCAGAATGGGGGTGGTCAGTTTTCCGAACTTCGGTCATTACAAGGTCCGTGCCCAACTGGCCATGACCGGTTGCGCTCCAATGACAAAGGACCTTCCCTATGCCTGGCACAATACCCCCAATATCCGGGTGCTCAGTCTCACTGATTTTGAAAATTTTGCCGATCAGATGGGGTTTAAAATCTTGAAAAAGGCGGCCATTAATACAGGACCCGATCCGATCCAGGGCAGGACCATCCGGTTTTTACCCAATTTGCTGGCCTCTTACGGCATCTTTTTAATCGGGAAAAAATAAGGATGGTCCAGGATTAAGATGGAGACACCAAGGGGACATCGATAGAGGCAACGGTGCCCTTGCCCTTTTCCGAGCGTATCCGGATATTGCCCCTGATGGCCTCCATCCGCCGGTATACACTGAACAGGCCGAAACTGTCGGATTCTTCCGGGGATACCTGCCCGTCAAATCCAGCACCCCTGTCTTCAAGGACAATAAAAAACCGGTCCCGGTTGCAGGAAATACCCAGGAAGGCGGTTTCCACCCCGGCATGTTTGACGATATTCATGACCAGTTCCCTTATGACGCGGTACAGGGTCAGCTTAACTGTTTCATCAAGGTGTACGGACGTGGGGACATTCTTTTCAACCTCAATTTTGAGGCTGTACCGGGTAAAAATGTCCTCACAAAGCCAGTCCAGGGTGTCTTCAAGCCCAAAATCCTTGAGCAGGGGAGGACTGAGTTGAAAGGTGAGGGAACGGATATTGTTGGCCGCCTGTTTCAGGTAGGTCAGTACATCCGACAGCCGATCCCGGGTGTGATCCATATCCTTTAAATCAAGGGTTCTCAAACTTGAAATGCTGAATGCCAGGGACTGGCTCACACTGTCATGAAGATCCTCTGCAATGATTTTTCTTTCCCGCTCTTCCGCAGCGGCAAGCTCGCCCGCAATATTCTGGAGCAACTCCTGTTTGGTTTGAATCTCTTTCACGGCCCTGTCCTTTTCCTCAATCTGTTTGACAAGGGTTTCGTACAATTGGGAATTTTCTATGGAAATCAGGATCTGGGAGATGAAAATGCCCAGAATCTCCAGGTGTTCCCGGGAAAAGGCACCCTTGATGAGGTTGTTTTCAAGGTACAACACCCCTTTAACGGATTTTTTATTGACCAGGGGAGTGCAGAGGATGGACAGGGGGTTTTTGCCGGCAAGATAGGGATCAAGACTGAACTTGTTCTGGTGTGAGGCATTGCCCAGGATAACGCTCTGGCCGGACCGGACTGAATAGTAAAGAATGGATATGGGCAAATCCGTGGTATTTTCATCCAGGACAATTGAGTTTAAAATTCTCACTGAATCCGGGTCTGTTTCAGCCATGACCTGTATTTTCAGGATCTTGTCCGAATAGAGCATCAAACAGGCTTTTTGAGCCCCGGAGTACGCGATCACCACCCGGACCAGCTCGGCCATGAGTTTATCAAATTCCATTGTTTTTGAAATGGCCTGGGATGCCTTTAAAACGGCTCTCATATCAATTCCCATGGGCTCTTTTCCCCTGTCTGATATCCCCGGATGTGCGCTTCCTTGGTTTAAAAATCCGGGGTCTTGAAAAAAGACAGCATATTTTTTTTCCAGATCCCGGCATTTGCCCAGGGCATCCCATTGCAGGTAAGCCTGATGGGCCAAGAGGATTTCATCCTTTCCCGCATCCAGGTCCCGGCATTTTAAATGAAATCTTCCAAACAGCTCCCTGGCAACGGCTTCAAAATTGACATAGCCGTTTTTGTTTGAATACCGGATGGCCAGATCATAGAACTTTTTTGCATTTTCAGGATCCTGGTTAAAATTAAATCTTTCCGCCTCCACCAGGCAGAACAGATGCTCAAAATTCATGGGAGCGGATTGGGACCACTTGTTCAATTGTTGCTGGTTTGTCCTGACCTGGTTAAGGCATTTTTTTTTGTTCGTCCCAATTTTATCTTTCCAGGTTTTATTCTTTTGGATTTTATTCTTTTGGGCCGGCAGTCCTAAAAAACCCAGAATAGACAAAGACTCAAAAAAATTAAAAATTACCGTTTCCGGTGTCCCCCTGGCCGCCTTTAAATTTTGCCTCACACCCGGGGAAAAGTCCATTGCCAAATCAAATTTTTCAAAGAGGCAACAAAGGATCAGGTTCATCAGGTGTGAGGTAAACACGCCCATCTGATCTTTTGATGCATAAAGCCGTGGAACCATTTGTTCACTATCAAAAAAATCACCCTTCAGGAGCCATGGCAGTTTTGACTTTCCCTGAAGGTTAGAGACCATCTGCCTGACAATGCAGATATAATTGAGGGCAACATCCTGGTTCAATTTTTTGATCAATTTTGTATAGGACCCGGCATCCTGTTCGATTTTCTTTAAATCAACACCCGCATATATTGCCCTGCTGCAATACCCTTTGGCACAAATGGCCGCGTATTGATGGTCTCCGAATTCCATCCCGGATTTGTGCGCCTCCAGCAGGGGGTCAAGGACCTCTTTCAAGGGCATCCGCCAGTGTTGGATCAGCAGATAAATCGTTGCCATTGTCCTGGCCCTTATTCTTCCCGCATCCAGGCGATCCAAAAGGTTCCGGGCCAGTTCTCCGAATTGATACCCAAGATCCATATCGCCGTTAATGCTGCACAGAATAAACCCATACCCGGCATACCCGAAAAGGGATTCTTCCGTATTCCCATGGGTCAGGGAGAGGTGCATACCACGGAAAACAATCAAGGGGACAAGATTGGGTCTGGCGTAATACGCCGGCAGGACCATGCTGGATAAAATTTTCTGGATGGCAAGGGGTTCAGGCCGGGTCATCACTGGCAGGTCTGCAAATGCCTGAATATTTTTCCCTTTGAGGAAAAATTGCATCTTGAGCATTTCATAGAAAAGATGGGCCCTGGTGGGATGACGGGGCAATTTCTCTCCCAGATGCCCGGCAAAGGAGATGGCTGTATCAACGGCTTCAACCAGTCTGTTTTGGGCATACAATGACCTGATCCTGACCTCGGTGATCCTTACCCGGTCCAGTATATTTCCGGCCTTTTCGTCCACTATTTTGGCCAGGGCTTCCATCCGGTCATACCGTGAAATAAGGAAGGCTGTTTCCACAGCTTCCTCGTGCAGGTTAAGGCAGAGATCATAATCTCTCTCCCAGGCAGACAGACCGCTTTCCAGGGTCTCTCCTTTTGGACAGAAAACCGAAATCCCGGTTTCCAGAAAGGTAAACGAGGCCTCAAATGCAGACAAGGCTTTTACCTTTTGGGTTGCCAGCAGATTGACCTGGGCCAGCAGATGCTTTTGAGATTCGCTGCGGGCAGTTGTTTTTCCCAGGTTCAGGTGATGGACGATATCAAGAATATCTTCCCTTTTTTCTAAACCAGGTACGGATTTGAGCATGAGGCGACCTATTTTCCAGTGCAGACCCGGTTTTTCTTCGGGTTTTATCATGGAGTAGGCTGCATTTTGAAACCGGTCGTGCAAAAACTTAAACTCTTGTCCGCCTCCGGCGACGTCACCCCCCTGCCGGCCCCCGGCTTTTGGCCCATGAAGAATGTGAATCACTATCCCCTGCACCGCCACAGCATCCAGAAGGTCAAAAACCTCATCCATGGATTTGCCGCTGATCAATGACAGGGTATAGGCATGAAAACGGTTGCCCAGGCAGGCCGAAATTTTCAACAGGTCCATCGCCTCATGCCCCAGCATATGCATTCTGTCCATGACCAGACCGACAATACTTTCATTTACAGCCATCTCCTCCCGGATACTGTTCAATTCCCATTTCCAGGCAGAGGCAGAGGGGTCAAATTCAAGCAGTTTTTTGGCGTTTATGGCGGTTAAAAACTCCCGGATGTAAAAGGGATTGCCCAGGGTTTTTTCCATGACCAGGTCGGAGAGGCCAAGACATTTTTCCCGGGGACAATTTAAAGACGCGGAAACATATTGATTCACATCATTGGTATTCAGTGGGGCCGGACAAATGGTATTGATGTCGAATCCCATATGTTGAAACCGCTTCAAAGCAGCCTGCCACGGGTGAGAGGCCTCTATCTGGCCGTCTCTGAAAGCGCCGATGAAAAAACCGTATTTAATATCATCGGCAAGCAAAATCATCTCAAGGATTTCCAGAGACGCCGTATCCGCCCATTGAAGATCGTCCAGGAAAAGCACAATAGGCTGTTCCATGCCGGCAAATCCCCGGATAAAATTTTCAAATACATAGACAAATCGATTTTTCGCCTCCACAAGGGGCAGATCCACAACCGGGTCCTGGGGGCCGATGATGTATTCAAGCTCGGGGAACAGATCCACCATGATCTGTCCCCGGCCGCCAAGACTGGTTTGAAGGTTTTGCTGATAGTGTTTGAAAACCGATTCTTTTTCCATTAACACCTTTTGGATTAACTGGGAAAAAACATCCACCATGGCCCCATAGGGGACATCCTTTCGGGCCTGGTCAAACTTACCCGCGATAAAATATCCCTGGTTCATGACGATCTTCTGTCCCAGCTCCATCACCAGCGCCGTTTTCCCCACACCGGCAGGGCCGGAAACCAGGGCAATCTTTTTTTGTCCGGCTTTCACCATGCCAAACAGGTGGGAAAGCCTCGCAAGTTCTCTGTCCCTTCCAAATAATTGTCCGCTTATTTTCAGCCCATTTAAGCGTCTGGAAGGAGAGACGGGAAAATCAAATTTCTGCCCCCTGGTTTTTAAAAGGCTCTGACACCGGGTCAGGTCGTTTAAAATGGAAATCGACTCCTGATACCGGTTATCAGGGTTTTTTTCCACAAGCTTCATGACAATATCGCAGACCGGCCCGGGGATGTCCGGGTTGAACCGGGTGAGTGGGGGGGGCAGCTTTGCCAAATGGGCATACACCATTTCCAGAGGATCTGAACCTGGAAAGGGCCGGTGCCCGCAAAGCAGCTCATAAAAGGCAATACCCAGGGAATAAAAATCAGAACGAAAATCAATGCCCCGGTCCATTTTCCCGGTCTGCTCAGGAGACATATAAGCCAGGTTGCTTCCAATATCCCGGATTTTTATCGCCGGCCGGCTCTCCTCTGATAGAACTGATGCGATTCCAAAATCAATAATCCTGATCTGTTTGGTCAAAGGGTTATAAATGATATTCGAGGGGTTCAGGTTTTTATGAATAATATGTTCAGTGTGAATATAACCCAGAGATTTTGCGATTTGAACGGCAATATCCAGAAAAATTTCCAGTTCCAGGGCATTATTGCCGCAGAATTCGGCCAGGGAAACGGCCTGAATATCCTCAAGAATCAGGACAAATGAATCATGATATCTTTCAAGGGAATGGGCCCTGATCACCCCTGGGGAATTGAGAATGCGAATGATTTCATATTCATTTTTATACCGGGATATCTCCCGCGGGTCGGGGCAATTTTTTTTAAGAATTTTCAGGATGACATGCCTGGGATCAATATCATCAAGGGCCCTTAGAACAAGGGAATTTTCGCTTTCATAAAGTGTTTCAAGAACCTTTTTCCCCAGAATAAAAGACATATTATCTCTTTGTCTGAAAGTAAAACATTGTTCAAAACCAGGGTCTGATGAAAACCGCCACATCACGTCAGCTAGAATGATGTGGCAGTATCACTTCGGTTCGCCAAAGTCAATTTAATAAAATCCCCCTGATCCAGGATCGGGGCAGACATTCTCTGCATTCTCTGTTGCCTGAACCCAAGTTCTTCGATATAATTTTCCCAACATTTTTCAATGCAGCCTGGATACAAATCTAAGTTTAAGTAAAAGGAGTCAAGATGAGCGAGTTTAACTGGAACCCGGGAACCCTGCTGAAGATGTCCGGATCTTACTGGCAGACCTGTGCCCTGCATACCGGCGTGAAACTTGATATTTTCACGGCCATCGGATCAGGCACCCTGACCTGCGATCAGATCAACGAACGGCTGAAGGTGGACAAAAGAGGGCTTGGTCTGCTCTTAAATGCCCTGGCTGCCCTGGAGCTCCTGGTAAAAACCGATGAAGCCTATACCAATTCTTCCCAGGCCTTGGAACTTCTTTCAAAGGAATCCCCACGGTATATCGGCTTTATGATCATGCACCACCACTATCTCATGGAATCATGGGAAAAAATGGACAAGGCCATTATCCAGGGCCGACCCACCCGGTACCGGTCTTCATTTTCCGATAAAGGGCGGAGGGAAAGTTTTCTCATGGGCATGTTCAACATGGGCATGGCCATCGCACCCAGGCTGTCAAAGGCGCTTGACCTGTCCGGCTGCCAACGACTGCTGGATCTCGGCGGCGGTCCCGGAACCTTTGCCATTCACTTCTGCCTTGCCAACCCGGGTCTGAAGGCCACGGTCTATGATCTGCCCACCACCCGTCCCTTTGCCGAAAAAACCATCGAAAAATTTCAGGTGGCGGACCGAATTAACTTCATCCCTGGAGACTATGTCCAGGATGAATTTTCCTTTGAAAATGCTTATGATGCGGCCTGGCTTTCCCACATCCTTCACGGAGAAGGGCCGGACCAGGCCAAAAAGATCATTGGAAAAGCCGTGGCCTGCCTAAAACCGGGCAGCAGCATCTTGATCCATGACTTTATCCTGGATAACACCAAAGACGGCCCCCTGTTCCCGGCCCTTTTTTCCATCAACATGTACCTGGGAACACCGGGAGGCAGGTCATACAGTGAAACCGAGCTTTCCGACATGCTCAAGGCACACGGGGTAAAGAACATCCGGCGGCTCCCCTTTGAAGGCCCCACGCAATCGGGTATCTTGAGCGGTATTACATCATGACAGGATAAGGTTCAGCTTTTTTCCTGTTCCACCCTCAAGTCTCGTTTGAGAATTTTCCCGGTTGCCGTCATGGGCAGTGATTCTCTCAGATGGACGATACGGGGATATTTATAGGCTGCCATCTGTTCTTTTGACCATTCAATGATCCGGTCCGCCGTGATATCCGCCCCTGACCTGGGAACGACATAGGCCACGATTTCCTCTCCGTGGCGATCATGGGGAGCCCCGACCACCGATGCCAGGGAGATGTCTGGATGGGTGAGCAGCACCTCCTCAATTTCCCTTGGATATACATTGTACCCCCCCCGAATAATCATATCCTTGACCCGGTCCACAATATAAAAATAACCCTCCTCATCTTTTTTGCCCAAATCCCCGGTGTGGAACCAGGTGGTGCCGTCAAAGGCCTTTGCCGTGGCCTCGGGTTTGTTGTAATAGCCTTTCATAACATTGTGACCCCGAATGACCAGTTCTCCCACTTCCCCGGCCGGCAGGGCGTTGTTGTCCTGATCAAAAACTTCCACCTCGATCCCCCAGATGGGGGTACCGATGGAACCGGGTTTCCGTTTTTTGTACAGATGGCTGAAGGTTGCCACAGGACAGGTTTCAGACAGACCATATCCTTCCAGGATGGGAATTTTGTACTTTGCCTCAATGCCTTTGATGATCTCAACGGGCAGGGAAGACGCACCGGACACCCCCACCCTCAGGGTGGCGCCGATTTTATCAAAATCAAATTGTCCCTCCTTGTCCTCGTAGTTGAGCATGGCCCAGTACATGGTGGGAACCCCGGCAAAAATACTGGCCCCTTCATTCTGAATGGCGGCCAGCACGGCTTCGGGCGTAAACTTGGGTATGAGCACCAGAGTATTGCCTGTGGCAAAACCGGCGTTCATCTGGCAGGTCTGGCCGAATGAATGGAACAGGGGAAGTACCAGGGCATGGACATCATCCGGGGTGAGCTGAAACAGGTACCGGGAACCAATGGCATTCATGGTCATGTTGGAATGGGAAAGCTCGGCCCCCTTGGGGAATCCTGTGGTGCCGGAGGTATAGAGAATCACCGCCGTATCCTCCGGGCCGGTGGGTTCGGTATCACAGACGATGTCACCCTCTGCGATAAACTGCCCCAGGGTCTGGGTCCCCTCAATGGCAGACTCGGCTGTTGGATCAGCCATGATCACGCAAAAATCCTTGCATGCTTCGGCCTCCTTGAATCCGGCAAATCCCTCCCGGGCCATGGGCAGTTCAGGGGTTCCCTGGAAACAGAAGTAGGCTTTGGCCTCGGAATCATTGAGATGGTAAGCGATTTCCCGCCCTTTGAGCAGGACATTCAGGGGAACAACCACGGCCCCCACCTTTAATATCCCATAGTATATCATGGGGAAATACGGGATATTCAGACAGCTTAAAGCCACCTTGTCCCCCTTTTGAATGCCCCTGGCCTTAAGGCCGTTGGCCACCTTGTTGACCATGGCTGCGGTCTGGGCAAATGTAAAACTTTTATCCTGAAAAACAATGGCTTTTTTGTCGGGAAATTCCTTTGCGCTGTGTTCAAATGCGCCGGCAAGATTCAGCATGGGTCACCTCGTTTTAATGGTTATTATTATTCGTTCAAACAATCGGGTTAAAAGACGTCGCGCTTCACCGCATATATTTCTTGTTAATAAGGCATCTGTCAACAAAAAAATCCAGGATACCATAATCTGATCACCGCTGGCCAAAATGCAGGTTTGACCAATTGAAATAAATATTTTTTGACTCCGCTTCGCTCCTGTTGTATGGTTGTAATAATTATTGAAATTCATAGGGATTTTACTCTCATTTTGTCGCGGATTCAGTACTATTTTTCACAAATTAGCGTTAATTAAATTTTTTAACCAACCTGTTGTTTACCAAAAAAGAAAGGATCAGCAATGAAGGATCAGTCTTCTCAGGTATTTCTTCAGCGGGCAAGGGTGATGACATTTTTACGAAGAATGGCATTCCTCTGTTTTATTGTGGCAATTTTCTACTCTCTGGTTGCGGTGGTGTATTCCACCAAGGTTATTTACAAGGTAAAGCTCAACTATGCGGTCATCCTTGAACAATTCGGCGGAAAACGCCAGGCCGTAACAGATGTGGGCTGGCATTACCGGCTTCCCTTTTTCACCAGACTTGAAAAAGAGGTTCCGTTAATGAACCAGAACCTGTACCTTGGCGGCAGTTCCGCTCCCATTAAAATTATTTCCAAGGAAAACGTTGCCTTGTGGACGTCGGCATCCATGACCTTTAAAATAAGAGACCTAAAGGTCTGGGGCATTGAAAACCTTTCGCCGGAAATTCTTCTCCAGGGGGATTTTGACGGTATTTCCAAAGACACCCTCCAGGCCCAGGAAGTCAATAACCTCATCAGTGAACGGGAAAAGATAAAGGAAATTATCTTCCAGGCATTAAAGGATCGTCCCATCAATATGGACGGCCCCACCATTGAGGACAAATTCGGCATTGAAGTGGTCAGCTTCGTGCTCAATGAGACACGGTTCGGTGACAAACTGGTGGAGGCAACCGAAGAAAAAAAGCGGCGCCAGCTCATCGCCGAGGCAGACAACTATGCCGCCGACCAGGAGGCGGACCGGATCAAAAAATTGTACAAGGCCTATCTTGAAGGCATCCAATCCCTCCACCTGGCCCTGGGTGGGTCGGACAGACAAGGGGTCAATCCGGCATTGTTTGAATTTTTATCCCAGCAGAAATGGGCCACTGCCTATGAAAAAAACCAGTCTGAACAAAAAACCTTTGTTCTCCACGGCTCAGGTCAGACACCGGCTTTGACACTGCCGCCTCTGTTGGAATCCCCGTTAAAAGACAAGGAAAATACACCACCCCGGGCTGATTAAACACGTTTAATCGCAGGCTGATGTCATTTTATTCAGGGAGAAGGTCATGGCAAAAAGAACCACCAAAGAAAAAACACTGATCCGGCTTGAAGAAGACTCCATCAAAAAGATTGAAAATCTTGTCACGGAATGGAGTTATGATACCAAGGCCTTTGTCCGATCCCGCCTGAACCAGTATAAACAGCCCCACCCCGTGATTTCATTCCTCAAAGACTCTCTTTTTCTTCTCTTTTTCATGCGACGAAAAAAAAGAAAAATGAACGTGTTGAACAACCCTGAAATTTTAAGGGACTGGAAAAAACGGTTTCTATACTCCGGGGAGACCAATCCCGGGGCCTCCTGGAACACCATCATTGAAAAAGAACTGACCAAACCCGAGTACCATTACCTGATCGCGGTACTGGACAAAGAGCTCACCGATCTCCATGTCCCCTTTGAACTTGAGGAAACCTTTGACAAGATTTACCGGGTCCACATCAGAAAAGAACACATTGAAGACCCGGATGTTCCCAAGGCCCCCATCGTTCTCATCGAGGGATCGTCCGGAAGCGGCAAGAGCGCAACAGTCAGGGAGGCCCTGGAAAAAGTGGTGTTCCGGAATGAAGTCATCCCCATGATTGACTGGAAAAAGAAAAAAGAGGAAATCCTGGCCAACCACAGTCTGTTTGAAAGCCTGGAGGATGTGGACCCCGAGTTTGCCATGAAGATCGCAAGGAAGCGCAAACAATCCTTTTACAGCCGCCTTGCCCGGATTCCAATTTTACGGCGCATCTTTAAAAAACGAATCATGAACAGCCTGACCTATTTTGAAGAACGGGGCATCACGGTGGATTCTTCCATCATCACCCCCAACGATTACCAGACCGCCCTGTCCGGCGAACCGGGCAATTATTTCAAGCGGGCCATGGGCCACCCCAAGGTCACCTCCATCCGGCACATTGAAGAGGCCCACTCCGCCTTTGGCAAATCCGAGAGCAGCCCGGGCAGCGGCGGGGCGGAAAAGCAGCAGCGGACCCTCATCGACACCTCCAATATCGTCCTGGATGAAATCATTGAGGGCCGCAGAGACTGCTTTATCATTGCCACTTCAGACCAGACCCACCGGTTTGACTCAGCCATATACCGGCGGTTCGTGGAAAAAGGCTGTATCATCGACATTTCCAGATACTGGATGAACGTTGACAACCTTAAAAAAATCATCTTCCTTGAAATCAAGCGCCACCAGATCCCTACAACCTATCACCAGGATTCCAAAGGCCTGGATGATGCGGCGGCAAAGATATACGAGGTGTTCAAGGAGAGAAGCCTTAAAATCAGTCCCGCCTACGTGAGAAAACTCATCGAATCCATCATCAACATCCGGGGGGATTTCATCCTGGATTTCCTGAACAACAGCATCCTGGTGAGAAACGCATTCCAGCTCGTGGCCAAAAACGTCTACGGCGAATTGTACGGCAAAGTGGTGGACCGCATGGACCGGAATGTAGCCTGGGATGAGTATGTGGGGGATATCAAGGACAAGTTTTCAGAAATGGCCAACAATTGCTTCAGCTACGGCATCAGCGAGGAAAAGGGGGTGGTCCTGACCGGACCGCCGGGCTCGGGCAAAACCTTTCTGGTCAGGACCTGGCTGTCGTCCAATCTCAAGGTCCATGACATCGCCACCTCCCCGTCCGCGCTCCAGGACTCTTCCAGTCCGGTTCACGGGGCCGTGGCCAACCTGGAAAAAGTGTTTGATATCGCCAAGATGATCGCCCCCACCATTATCTTCTTTGACGAAGGCGATGCCCTGGCCCCGAGAAGAAGTGCCACCGGGGGCCAGCCCTCGGATGCCCTGACCAATAAGTTTTTAAATATTATTGACGGAGAAATCCCCATCAACAAGGTTTTCACGGTTCTGACCACCAACCGCCTGGATATCCTTGATCCAGCCCTGATCCGTTCAAAACGCCTGAAAACCCTTGAAATATCCGGTCACTTGAGACAGAAAGATATCTTTGACATCATCAAGCGGCAATTTGAATCCATCCCCCATGAACGGAAATTCGGTATCGAAAAAATCATCGAGACGGCCCAGGGAATCTGCAACACACCCGCGGATTTTACCTCGTTTACTGAGAAGGCCATTGCCCTGTGCAGCACCGAATACAAGGTCCTCCTGGAACTGCGGAAGCTCAAGGACTCCACCCACATGGAAAAATGCGATTTTATCAAGCTGAATTTTAAAACCATCATCGGCATCCTGGATGCGGTCAAGGCCCCGCCCCTTATAAAATCAAAGATTAAAAACGATTTAAAAAACTTTGTGGAACACTATGATCAGATCCTGGCCAATGTGGACCACATCGTGTCCGAGCAGGACTATCCCCTTGTGGAAGCCCATCTTGAATCGGCCCGCAGGGAGATTTCCCAGAGTCCGGTGAGAAAAGGCTCGATCCAGCTCAACGAATTTCTGGAAACAGAGCTGAGCAAAGAACCCCAGGTCGGGTTTATCATCGGTGTGGGCGCCAATGACGTGACCGGGATGCTTTTACCCATTGCCACCAGTCTCACCGGACGGGTGGAGGGGTCCCAGATTATCGTCACGGGTGCAGTATCCTCTTCTTCGGCCAATTCCGCGGAACTTGACATGGCCGTCCAGATGACCAAACAATCGGCCCAGGAAGCCTTGACCATGGTGAAAAACTATATCCAGGAGCTCTCCCCGAAGTTCAGTGTTCCGTGGATTTTCGGAGATTTTCTCCGACGATATTCCCTTCACCATCAACTGCTCTCGGCATCCTATAACGTGGGCGGGCCCTCCGCCGGATATGCCCTGGCCCTGAACACCCTTTCCGCACTCCTGAGAATTCCCCTGTGCATTGATTTCGGGATCACGGGAGCGCCCTGGACCAAAGGGGTGAGAAAAGACGAGGTGGGCGGCTCGGTGATCATCGGCGGGCACCGGAAAAAAACGGAAAAGGTGCTGCTCTACCTTCGAAGAATGTATATGCCCCTGCAGAATTACAAAGACCTTGAGCCTGAGTTTTTAATGGGATACTGGCAGCGAAAGAAAGATATCATTGCCGTCACCCATTTTGCCGACTTAATGCCCGAAGTTCTGTTCCTGGACGATGCCCACAATCAAAAACGCGAGGCCCTCATTGAGATGCGCATCCAGTACAAGACTGAAAAATACTATGCCAAGGAACGGACCCCCAGCCTGAAAGAGGATATTATCCGGACAAAGCAGGAAATGCGGAAACGGGCGGAACAGGAGATACTCAAACGGGTGGATGCCCTGCGCAAATACCTCATAGACCCCGGCCGGGAAGCGTATATCTCCCATGAATATTTGTTTGCAAAATATATGGACAAATAATTGCCCGACCTGTTTTTATGGGTCCCTTAAGGCGATGGGTTTGGACAGGATCTCCGACCACACAACCGCATTCTGCAAAGGATTGGATTTGAAGCGACCTGCCTGCCTGGCAGCTCCTGCCGCCGGTCTCATGTAAGACCCCTGGCCTGGATCCTTTAAGTTGCTCCATTGATCTTTTCTCAAAGTACCCCCTGCCTGCTGGGCTTCCTTTTGGGGCTGAAACCTCTCTTCAAATTCCGGCCCGATCTTTTCCCTGGACGTCTTTTTCAGATAGGCGTTTTCCGAATATGCTTTTTCCGGGTGAGACAGGGGAGAAGATTCGCCAAAATCCGTGTCCCTGCCGCTCTCCCCAAGGTCTAAGGGCGCCTGTTCATCTTCTTTGAGTGCTTCCCAGAGGGAGGGCTGAGCCGGACGGGCCTGATTCTGCTCCCTATCCTGATTCCGGGTCTTCTTTTGATTTTGCTCCCGGGCCTGGCGCTCTATTTCAAGAATAAATTCCCTGATCTGGTCGCTAATCTTCCCGAATATGGACGGCTTTTTCCTGACCTTTTGTCCGGGAGCCGCCTTTTTTTTCCGGGCCTGGATCTGCTTTAAAATTGAGGGCAGCACAAAAAAGGCAATAATGAACAAAAAGGTGACAATAGAATCAAAATCCATAATTCTTATCCTGGTAAACGGCCGATCCCCTGCCTCAATTCCGGACAGGGGACCGGCCCTGTTTATTTATCTTTCCGATTCCGGCTCAGGGGTTGCGATCTGGTCCCTCATGCGGGTGTCTGCGGAAATATTCTGCATCTTGTAGTAATCCATGATACCCAGATTCCCGCTCCTGAAGGCTTCGGCCATGGCCAGGGGAACCTGGGCCTCGGCCTCCACCACCTTGGCCCGCATCTCCTGGACCCTGGCTTTCATCTCCTGCTCCTGGGCATAGGCCATGGCCCGCTTTTCCTCGGCTTTTGCCTGAGCGATTTTCTTGTCTGCCTCGGCCCGGTCGGTTTCCAGTTCAGCCCCGATGTTTTTCCCCACATCCACGTCCGCGATATCAATGGACAAAATTTCATAGGCGGTTCCCGCATCCAGGCCTTTTTTGAGAACGGTCTTGGAAATCATGTCCGGGTTTTCAAGCACCTCTTTGTGGGTATTGGCCGACCCGATGGTGGTGACAATCCCCTCTCCCACCCTGGCCAGGATGGTTTCGGCCCCGGCGCCGCCCACAAGACGGTCGATATTGGCCCGCACCGTAACCCGGGAGATGGCTTTCAACTGGATACCGTCTTTTGCCATGGCTGCCACCAGGGGGGTTTCAATGACCTTGGGATTCACCGACATCTGCACCGCCTCCAATACATCCCGGCCGGCCAGATCAATGGCCACGGCCCGGTTAAAGGTCAGTTCAATATTGGCCTTGTCCGCTGCAATGAGCGACTGAACCACCCGGCTCACATTCCCGCCGGCAAGAAAATGGGACTCAAGGCTGTCCGTGGGGATTTCAATCCCGGCTTTGACCGCCATGATTTTGGACTCAACAATCAGCTTTGGCGGCACTTTTCTGAACCGCATGAAAATGATATTGATGAGCCCGACCTTGGCACCGGATACCAGGGCCTGGAGCCAGAGGGCCAGGTATGAAAAAATAAAATAAAACAATACCAGGCCGATAATTCCTGCGATAATCAACAAAATGACCATTAAATCCATGGAAACAATCTCCTATTTTTTATTTTCTTCAACAACAATCCGATTACCGGTAACATGGATGACAATAATCGGTGTATCTGCATCAATATACTCTCCATCCGTGACCACATCCACCCGCTGGGAATTGATCTCGGCCATTCCGGCCGGGCGGAGGTCGGTGACGGATGTTCCCGTCATATTCAATAATGCTTCAAGCTCCTGCCGCTGGGACACCACCCCGTCTTTTTTTGACAACTCCTGCTTCAGGGACAGGGGGGACCGGGCCAGGGACTTCATCCCCAGGACAACCAGGGTGGGAATCAGGATGATATCCAGGCCCACAAACACCATCCCAACGGTTGAGGATATGGTGGTAAACACCAGATACAGGGAGTAAGAAAACAGGCCCAGGGCAATAAAGGTCAACAGCCCCAGTGACGGGATAAAAATCTCGGCAACGATGACGGCAAGCCCCATGATCTGGAGCAGAATGGGTAAGAGATAGGATTTCATCGGCCTGCCCCTTCTTGATCTGGTTTGGGTTTCACAATAACGCGATTTTGGTCAACCCTATGGATGACCACCGCTGTTCCCTGGTCAATGAATTCCCCCTGGGTCACGGCATCGATCTTTTTATGATTGATCAATATCTTTCCCGAAGGCCTGAGAAACGAGTGGGCAACCCCGGTGTCACCCGGTTTCACCCCCAGGGCCGTTGTGACGTCCACTTGGGACAAGGACAGATCTGCATCCAGATAGGGTCCCTTTACGATTCTTGAAATCCGGGGCAGGACAAAGCGTATCATGAACAGAGAAATGAAAAAGGCCAGTAGAAAAGATCCCAGCACCATGGCCAGGTTTTTCATGAGCAGGGCACCCTCCCAGGGAAGCGAGGGGTCTGGAATCACAAACCCCTGGAAGGAGAGCACAAGACCGGCTGCAATAAAGAGCAGACCGGATATCCCGGCAACACCGAACCCGGGAAGGACAAAGACCTCAACCCCCATGAGCAGGACACCGATGAGCAGGAGCAGCAACTCCGTATAATGGGCAAGGCCCACCAGGTATTGACTGAAGAACACCAGCCCGAGGCAGATGATGCCGATCATACCGGGCAATCCAAATCCAGGGGCCTTGATTTCCGTATACACGGCACCGATACCGATGAGCATGAGGATGGGGAGTATGGGCTGAAGCAGCCTGACCAGGGTTTCAGACCAGGACTCTTGAATGGTGACCATGTCAATGGCGTCATAACCCAGGATAGACAGGGCCTCTTCCATATCTTTGACGCTTTTCTGGGAAAACCCAAGATCAAAGGCTTCCTGGTCATCCATGGTCAACAGTTCGCCCTTGGCCACAATGGTCTTCTTTGCCGTGATCTTTTTTTTCTCATCTTCGGTGAGATCGTCATAGCCTTTTTTATCCATATAGATTTTTTTTCCATCCATGACCACGGAATAGACCTCCATATCAACGGTGACCATGGACTCTGAAGGCAGTACAGGATAGTTGTTTTTCTTGGCCAGGGCCCTGAATTTTGCCCGTAAAACGGTCTGGATCTTTTCCCCGGCCATTTTCTGGCCTTCCTGGGTATTGATGATGGGGGCACAGTCTCCGATAATGGTATTTTCCTTCATAAACAGGAGGCTGGATGACAGGGCAATGAGGGCACCGGCCGAGATGGCCCTTTTTTCCACAAATGCAATAGTTTTTCCTTTGGGAATATTGGAGATGGTGTCCACAATCTCCAGGGCCGCATCCACCCGGCCGCCGAAGGTATCCATCTTGAAAACGATCACGGCATCGGCATCGGTTTGTATGTCTTCCAGGGCACGTTTTATATAGGCTGCCATGCCCGGCTCCACCGTCCCTTCCACCGGGATGATATAGACTTTTTGTTTTTTTTCATTGGCACGGGTAATGTTTCCGGCCAGGTTTCCCAAAACAAAAAACAGGACCCAGAACATTGCCAAAGACACTATAAAACATTTTTTTTGATTCATTGAAGTTTTCTCTTTAAATAATGAGATATCTTTTCATACGATAAATACTTTTGTCTTTAAGGTCAATAGTGACACAAGGTAATTGCTATTTTCATCTGGTTATCAGTCCTTACCCGGAGCAAAAAGTTCAAACCTGGGATACTTGCAAGGTTTGTCCAGATAGATTATTATCAATAAAATTTAAAATAAATTTGTTCTGCAAAAGGCCAAGCTGAACAAGGCCGTGAGAAAATCACAGGCCAAGTGCTCCTGAGGAAGAAATACCCCTATGAAATTTATTCCCTCCCAGATTCTCTATTTTACCCGGAGTCGAACAACCAAAAGAAATCTTAAACTTCTATTGATTTTCCTGCTCGTGCTATCTCTTCTGGTTGTTTTATTCAGCATTTTGTTTCATTTCATCATGATATTGGAAGGCAAAGAGTTCAGTTGGATGACAGGGTTTTATTGGACTCTCACGGTTATGTCCACCCTTGGATTTGGCGATATTACCTTTGCCAGTGATATCGGAAAGGCCTTTACCATGGTTGTTCTTTTGTCAGGCATTCTTTTTCTTCTGGTCATGCTGCCATTTACCTTTATTCAGTTTTTCTACGGTCCGTGGCTTGAAGCACAATCAAGGGCCAAAACCCCCAGAGAACTTCCGGAAAACACAGAAGGTCACGTGATATTCACAAGCTTTGATCCCATCACCATAAACCTCATCGAGAAATTAAACATCTATGGTATTCACTACGCAATTATCGCCCCTGATCTGCAGCGGGCTCTGGAATTGTATGATATGAATTACAATGTGGTTCGGGGCGATCTGGGTGATCCGGAAACCTATAAACTTTTGCGCATTCAAAAGGCGGCCATGCTGGTGGCCAACAATGATGATATGACCAATACGGACATATCTTTCACCGTAAGGGAGATTGATCAAGCAATACCCATAATAACCAATGCAGACACAGATAATTCCATCGATATTCTTCGGCTTGCCGGCAGCACCCATGTCTTTCAGTTCATGAAGATGCTGGGAGAATCCTTGGCACGAAGAACCATGGGAATGAGTATGGGGGCAAATATTATTGGAAAATTTGATCAGCTTCTCATTGCCGCAAACTCAGATCAGATATACAGATTATCAGCAGGGCAAATCTGGACGGGAACATATCAAAACTGCACAGTGCCGGAGCCGATCTTGTCATGTCCCATGCCTCCATGGGTGCAAATACCATCATCAATCTTTTAAAACCCAACAAAATACTGATGATTGCAGAAGGACTGAACATCTTTCGTGTGCCGGTGCATGCTTCTCTTGTGGGTAAATCCCTTGCCGACAGCCAGATCCGAAAAAAAACCGGCTGCAGCGTTATCGCAATCAGTGAAAATAACAAACTAAATATAAATCCCGAACCGTCGATCCTCCTTGAAAAACAATTTGAAATGGTCTTGATCGGAACCGGTGAATCAGAAAAGAGTCTTATGGACCTCTATCAATAATAACAGTGGATAGTATCCAGCCAAGAACACCCGATTGCCTTTATGTTAAAGGCCCGTAAATGAGATCAACTGCCTCTTTTTTATCGATTCCGGTTTGATTTGAATAAAGGATATGATATTGAGAATGTAACATCCAACAACCCTTATTTTGGTGAGTCTCCATGTTTGAATTTGATTATTGGAAGCTGCTGGCAGGTCTGGGGATTTTCCTGTTTGGTATGCAGCTTTTAGAAAATTCGGTTAAAGATCTGTCTGGAAAGGCCTTTCGACGAATCATCAGGGATTATACCAATACCCGGTTAAAAGCCATTGCCAACGGGACCCTGGTCACCGCTCTGCTGCAGAGCAGCTCTGCCGTATCTTTGATGGTTCTTGCCTTTGTGGGTGCCGGTATCATGAACATGGAAAATGCCATTGGTGTGATTCTCGGTTCCAATATCGGTACAACCCTTACCGCGTGGATTGTGGCCACCCTGGGGTTTAAAATCAAAATCGAAACATTTGCCCTTCCCTTCATCGGCGTAGGGGCGGCCGGATTGATTTTATTTAAACCCGGGACCCGGTTTTATCACATCAACAGGCTGATGATTGGTTTTGGTTTCCTGTTCCTGGGTCTGGACTACATGAAAACCAGTGTGGAGAATTTTTCACAAAATTTTAATCCAGGGCAGTTTCAGGACCTGGCCCTGTGGATGTGCCTGCTCATTGGAACCGTGATCACGGCACTTATGCAGGCAAGTGCCGCAACCATCGCCATCACCCTTGCCGCTCTGAACAGCGGGTTGATGACATTTGAAATGGCAGCGGCCATGGTGATCGGTGCCAATATCGGTACAACCGCCACAGTTCTTCTGGGTGCCATCGGCGGATCTCCTCCTAAAAAACGAGTGGCCGGCAGCCACCTGGCGTTTAATCTTGTGACCGGTGTGGTTGCGTTTGCCGCACTGCCGCTAATGGTGATGATCGTGAAGATATTCATTGATGTCACGGTCAACGGGCCTGTGGGACTGGCATTGTTTCATACCATTTTTAACATCACCGGAGTGATTATCTTCCTACCGATTGTCAAGGTGATGACAAACTTTCTTGTTCGACTGTTTCCCGAGCGGAAGACCCAACTGTGTGTTCATATCATCGATACCCCGGCAGAAGAGGTGGAAGCGGCCGTGGTCGCCCTGAAAAATGAAATTATTCACCTGTTGCAGGAATGCCAGCTCTACACCCTGAGATCCCTTCATATTGACAAGACGCTTGTTTTTGAAGAGCCGCTTCCCTTTGAAAAAGGCAAAAAAAAACAATTGTCAGTTGAGGATTTTTACAATGATATAAAAGAACTGCATTCATCCATTATTGCCTACTATTCACTCGTTCAGGCCCAGAAACTGGATGAAGTCGTTGCCCAGGACCTGGAAAGAGCAATTCTTGCATCCAGAAATATCATGAACTCAGCCAAAAATTTCAAAGGTATCCGACCGGATTTTGATGAATTTGAATCATCTGATTCCGCATTTTTAAACCGCCAGTATGACCGGTTCAGAAAACGGCTGGTTACCTTGTACCATGGAATCAATGAGGTCCTTTCATTAAAAGACGAGCAATTACAATACACCACGATTGTTAAAGCATTTGCCCATGTGGAGCAGGCGGATAAATTATTTATTCAGCAGATTGTTCAGACCTCATGTGCTAACAAAGAGGAACACCTTGACCTGTCCACCCTGTTTCTTGTCAACCGCCTTTTTACCCAGGCATGCCGGATGCTCATCTTCAGCATGAAGGACGTGCTGCTGTCACAGGAAAAAACCATTGATTTTGACAAAGCGGTTGAACCCTGATGACTCATCCAGAATTACATAAAATACATACTTTCCTTGACACCCGAGGGATAATTTAATAGAAATATTAAAGCTTCTGCCTGAAGGCAGGGAAAAAGACAAGTAGTAAACTTCAATAATTATACGCAGAAAATTCACGAAGGCCCATTAATTTCCTTTTGTGAGGAAATGGTACTTTTGTGGCTTTTTGTTTTTTGGGAGAAAGCATGAAACAATCACTATCCAAATGGGTTTGCCTGGTGGTCCTCATGGTGACCGTAACAGCAGGTGCCGGGGCAAGTCAAGAGATCACGGATGCTGCCGGCAGAACCAGTGTCATCCCTGAAAAGATCGATCATATTATCTGCTCCGGTCCCGGCTGCCTCAGGCTCGTGTCCTACCTGGGGGCCCAGGATCTGGTTGTGGGGGTTGACGACATTGAGACAGGCAATAGTCAATTTGATGCCCGGCCCTATGCCTTTGCCAATCCGCAATTTAAACGGCTCCCCGTTTTCGGCGGGTTCCGGGGTCAGGATATTCCTGAAAAAATCATGGGCCTTTCTCCACTGCCACAAGTGATTTTCAAAACCTATGCCGGCACAGGTTATGATCCGGTCAAACTGTCAAAAAAAACCGGGATTCCCGTCATCACCCTTGAATACGGAGACCTTGGCCAGAACAGGCAGGCGCTTTATCAGGCCCTGACCATCCTGGGCCGGGCCCTGAACAGGCAGGACCGGGCCCGGGAGGTGATGGCGTTTTTTGACAGCCAGATCCGTCAATTGGCAGACCGGACAGACGCCTTTCCCGATAGTGAAAAAAAAACCTGTTTTGTGGGAGGAATTGCCTATAGAGGCCCCCATGGGTTTCAGTCCACAGAACCCGGCTACCCCCCATTTCAATTTGTGAATGCAAAAAATATTGCAAAACCGGGTCCCAATGAGCGAACCCTTGCCCAGAGCAATTTTTCCAGGGAAAAACTTCTGGTCCTGAATCCTGACGTTCTTTTCCTGGATCTGTCCACCCTTCAGATGGGTGAGGACCAGGGCGGTCTGTACGAGTTGAAACATGACCCGGTGTTTCAGGGGCTTGGCGCCGTGGGAGCCAAAGAAGTTTACGGTGTTCTGCCCTATAATTGGTACACCCAAAATTTTGGCTCCATCCTGGCAGATGCCTGGTTTATCGGTAAAATCCTTTTTCCGAAACAATTTTTCGACATTGTGCCGGATAAAAAAGCAGACGAAATCTATACCTTTCTGCTGTCAAAACCCTTGTTCCGGCAGATGAACGCCTCGTTTAAACACCTGGCGTTCAAACGGATAGACTTAAATTAGGCACAAACATGCATTTTGACAACGGCAGGGTGTCCGAAGAATACACCCGCTATACCCTGGGAAAATCCCTGTTCATTGCCCTGATCCTGGCAGCCCTTATTGTCACAATTGTGGCAAGCATTTCATCAGGGGCCGTGCACATAGGGTTCATGGATGTGATCAAAACCCTTTTAAAAAATGATGTGATCCCACAATTTGATCTGATCATCTGGAACATACGTCTGCCCCAGACCCTGACGGCTGTTGTGGCAGGGGCCGGGCTTGCCGGGGCTGGAACCGTGATGCAGTCGGTGCTGAGAAACCCGTTGGCATCCCCCTTTACCCTTGGCATTGCCCATGCCGCTGCATTTGGGGCGGCCTTTTCCGTCATGATCCTCGGGTCCGGCTTCATGGCAAGCACCCTGGGGGATGCCGTCACCATATCCAATCCATTGCTGACCCTGTTGTCTGCCTTTGGCTTTTCCATGGGAACCGCCTTCCTGATCTCCTATATAGCCAAAATAAGGGGGGCCTCCCCTGAAGTCATGATCCTTACCGGCGTGGCTCTGGGTGCCCTGTTCACGGCCGGGACAATGATGCTCCAGTTCTTTGCCGACGATGTCCAGCTTGCGGCCATGGTCTTCTGGACCTTTGGGGATGTGGCCAGGACCGACTGGAACGACCTTGCCTTTTTGTCTGTCATCACCGGGATTGCCCTGGTGTATTTTCTGGCCAACTCCTGGAATTACAATGCCATGGACATTGGGGACGAGACCGCCAAGGGCCTGGGCGTGAGGGTGGAAATGGTGAGGCTTTCCGGAATGATGGCTGCCTGCCTCGTCACCTCGGTCATCATCTCCTTTGCCGGGATCATCGGATTTATCGGGCTTGTGGCCCCCCATATCGTAAGGAGAGTCATCGGGGACGACCACAGGTTTCTCATGCCGGGATCCATCCTGGCCGGGGCACTGATCCTTTTGGCAGCAGATATTGCGGCCCGGCTGGTCCTGTTACCCCATGTCCTGCCGGTCTCCATCTTCACCTCTTTTCTGGGGGCCCCTGTGTTTATTTACCTGATCATACGAGGAAATAAAAAATGATTCTTAATGTAAACGGCCTTTCCTTTGCCTATAACAGCCATGACTCGCTCAAGGATATTTGTTTTTCCATCCGACAGGGGGAAATTACCGTTATCCTCGGCCCCAACGGCGTGGGCAAGACCACCCTGCTCAAATGCCTGAACCGTATTCTGCTCCCCAAACAAGGGAAGATCCTTGTCAAAGGCGAAAACATCAGAACCATGAAGGTCAAACAGATTGCAAGACAGATCTCCTATGTTGCACAGACCAGCGAAGCTGCCAGAATAACGGTTTTTGACGCCATCCTCATGGGCAGACGGCCCCACATCAATTACAGGGTCGGCAGACAGGACCTGATCAAGGTGGATGCGGTCATCCGCCACCTGAATCTTTCTAACTTAAGCCTTAAATATCTGAATCAGTTGAGCGGGGGCGAACTTCAAAAAGTCAGCATTGCCAGGGCCCTGGTCCAGCAGACCGATATTCTGCTCCTGGATGAGCCCACAGCCAGCCTGGACCTGAAAAACCAGACCCGGATACTTGGCCTGATCCGCCATATCATCACGGATCATCATATGGCAGCGGTCATGACCCTCCATGATTTGAACACTGCCATGAGATATGCGGACAAGTATATCTTTTTAAAGGACCATACCATTTATTCGGCCGGCAATATCCATGACATCACCCCGGAGATGGTGGAAGCGGTCTATGGCGTACGAGTGGATATCATGTATCACAAGGGGCTGCCCGTCATCATTCCTGTGGAAGGCATCGAAAACAATCCCAGGGTTTCTGCAAAAGATGAACAGGCCGCTTAATTTTTTAAATAAAAAAAGGAACTCCCATGGAAAACGAAAATTGGCCGGAAATGAATCTTGTACCGGTGGGCATTGTCCAAAGCCCCATTAAAACCCCAAGCCTTGCGGCCACAAAAGACAATATCCGGTTAACACCCTCTTTGGAAGAACTTAAAAAGCAACATAAAAAAATCGCCGAAACCCTGAGCGAGATCCGGATATTTGAAAAATGGACCCCGTTGCTTAAAGGAATAGATGCTTTTTCCCATGTTCTGGTGTTGTACTGGCCCCACCTCATTGACCCGGAAAAACGAAAACTTGAACAGGTGCATCCCATGGGGAGAAAAGAAATCCCTCTCCAGGGAATTTTTTCCACCTGCAGCCCGGCTAGGCCCAACCCGGTCCTGGTCTCTGCCGTGCCACTGGTCAGGCGGGAAAAAAACACATTGATCGTCAAAGGCTTTGAAGCGGTTGACCAGAGCCCTGTCATTGATATCAAGCCCTACAGCATCCATTACATGCAAAAAGAAAATATTAAGGTCCCGGAATGGATGGAGAAGATCAATAAGGAGTTCTCATAGGTCCCCGGCACTTTGGACATATGAGGGAATCAGCTATTCAAAGACTATTTCTGTGTTCAAGCAATCCAAAGCAGCCCAGCTTTTTTTAAACAATTGCTGTTTGCTATGGGTGTGTGGTGTTTCCAAAGGCGGGAAAAGGGGGTATTATAGTAAGAGACGCCTATGAATGAACACATAATTTATATATTAATAATCCATTTAAGCGCCATTGTCGCCGACATCCTGGTATTGAGCGCCCTTGGCCACATGGTTTACAATCGACGGGAACCCACCAGTATGATTGCCTGGCTTCTGGCCATTATCCTGCTTCCCTATATTGCCGTACCTCTCTACTTTATCTTCCGGAGCCGGAAACGAAAAAAAAAAACAAGACACCCATTAAACTGGCATGCAAGGGAGAAGTGGCACCGGAAAACGCCACCTCCCTTGATATGATCCTGAGGGGAAACGGAATTGCCGGTGCCACCCTGGGCAATTGGTTTGAGTTTTACCCCGACGGGGTGGCTGCCTATACAGCCTTGATGACCCAAATCAGTCAGGCTGAACAACAGATTCTCATTTCCACCTATGTATTCAGTTCAGATGAGGTGGCCAGATCGATTCTGGCTGCATTAACCGGGAAAGCCTCCCAGGGAGTGACCGTCAAACTGCTCATTGACAGTATCGGATCCCTGCCCCTGTATCTTTTCCAGGGGCCTTTAAAAGAATTGAAAAAAGCCGGCGGACAGGTGGCTTTTTACATGCCCCCCCTTACCAGGCCTTTTCAAAATTATATCAACCTGCGAAATCACCGGAAGATCTTCCTGTTTGACGGCAAGACCGTCCTGGCGGGGGGCATGAACCTTTCCAGGGAATATATGGGGCCCGTCCCCTGGGATAACCGGTGGCAGGATATTCTATTTTCAATCCAGGGGCCTGCAGTTTTCCATTACAGGGAAATTTTCACCCAAGACTGGAACCACACGGCCAAAGAAAAGCTTGATCTGCCCGTTCAAATGCCCATTTCCTATGGGGATACCGGCATACAGGTGGTCCCCTCCGGCCCGGATATTACCGGCGATGCCCTGTATGAAGCCCTTTTATCCGCCATATTTACGGCAGAGGAGAGAATCTGGCTGGTCACCCCCTATTTTGTACCGGACAAAAGCCTGATGCAGGCCCTGGTCATTGCACGCCACCGGGGGGTGGATATCAAACTGATCACCCCGGCCAACTCAAACCATCTGATAGCAGACCTGGGCCGGTCCAGTTATATGAGGGAGTTGTCTAACAGCGGAATTGAGGTGTGCCTTTTCCGGGCCGGCATGATCCATGCCAAAGCCATTTTGATTGATACACGAGAGGTGATGATGGGCTCGGCCAATATTGACCAGCGCAGCCTGTTTTTAAACTATGAGGTGGTCAGCTTCCTCTATTCCAAAGAAGTCATTGCGTTAAGTGAACACTGGATGAAACAACTTCTTGAAAAATGCCACGGCCGGATGAAACCTGCCAGTAAATGGCGGAAAATGGGTGAAAATTTAATGAGCATATTTGCTCCCCTGCTATAACTGCCATGTTAACCCCTGCCACCCCCCTCATGCAGTCCCCGGTTATTTTTGAAAAAACCGTTATTCCCGATGACTTCAGCCTTTTGTGTTGGAACATTCACAAGGAAAATCTGAAAAAAAACTTTTCTGTCCTGATTCGGGAGTGGAAAAAAGAATATCGCCTGGACCTGATACTTCTTCAGGAGGCCAGATTCTCCCCATCCATTTTTTCCATTGCAGGATTTCCCTTTGTCGGAGCCGCCAATATCCGGTTGCCAAAAAGTTTTTCCGGCGTGGTAACTGCTGCCGGTGCAGATCCGTTTTCCAGTCAGTTCCAAATGACCCGGGCAAGGGAAGCCTTTATCTCCACACGAAAAAACACTTTGATCACCATTTATCAATTTCAAAATAAAGAGATGTTAATGGTGGTCAATATCCACGCCATTAATTTCAGATCCCTTGCCTGGTACCAGTGGGAGTTCTCCCAGCTCTACGACCTGATCAAGGGCCACGAAGGCCCCATGATCCTGGCCGGAGATTTCAATTGCTGGAGACAACGCCGAAAAACTATTTTAGATACGTTTGCCAGGCGGCTGAATCTTGACCTTGCCCGGCCCCGGCACCCCGAACATGTTAAAGAATGGTTTGGATTCCCATTGGACCGGATATACACAAGGCAGCTTGCAGTGGTTGATATCCAGGCCCTTGACTGCAAATCCTTTTCAGATCACAATCCCCTTGTTGCCCGGTTTGAACGGTTTGGTCATTAGAATTTTTTCTTCAGACTATCGTCACCAAACACCTCCCTGGCGGCAGATTTCATTCCAAGGTACAGACCATAGGCAGTTGCCGCAGACGTACTTCCGCCTCCGCCATAGGACAGGGGCATGGCAACGTTGTACTTGGTTTCCTGGTGAACAATGACCATGTCATCCTCATCGGTTCCGACATCAACGCCCGTGATATACCGACCGCCCAGTCCCTGGATCACCCGTCCGAATGCCCGGAGAAGATCCTCGGTTTTTTCTGTGTTCGGGTCACCGATGATGACCGCTTTACCACCGCCGAAGTTGATGCCTCCTACGGCATTTTTATAGGTCATTGCCTTGCCCAGTCTTAACACATCTTCCAGTGCATCATCTTCATATGCCCCTTGGAAGTTACCAGTCCTCGGATGCCCAGGCGGTTGACAATGCTGTTCGATTTTTAAAAGAAGCAGATGTTGACGCGATCAAACTGGAGGCCGGTGAGGAAGAAAAATTCAAGGCACTTATGAAATAAGAAAAATATCGGGTTTTAATCCAGTGTCCCGGAATTTAAACACCGGATTTTTCTGATTGTGTTATTTGATAGAACCTGTAATAAAGAACCGTTAAACCCGGAACAGCAGGGACAGGAATTATGGAAAACTCAGAACAGAACAAAAAGAAGAAAATCGTTTTTTGGGCCATGATCGCCTCCATGGCTCTGGGGTATATGCCCTGGTACAATTTTTCTGCCTTGCTGAGCTATATCGCCGAAGAGTTTTCTCTCAGCTCAGGGGATACCGGCGCAATTTTGTCCGCCTTTCAGGTGGGATATGTGGTGGTCGTCGGGGTAACAGGCTGGCTGGCCGACAAGATCAGCCTGAAAAAAATAATATTCTGGGCAACCCTGCTGACGGGTGTCTCTGCCACGGCCTTTGTCTGGCTGGCCCATGATAGAAACAGTATCATGATTCTCCGTCTCATCACCGGTCTTTCTGCCGGGGCAATTTACGTTCCAGGCATGACCCTGCTTTCACGCTGGTTTCCTTCTAAAGAGCGGGGAAAGGCTTTGGGGGCATACACCGCTGCTCTGGTGGCTTCCTATGCCGGCGGGTATGTGGTCGCCTCCTGGATTGCCTCCTATGGCGGATGGCGTGCCGGGATCATCTGCACCAGCATTCCCGCCATTCTGGCCGCCCTGATTGTCTGGTTTTTTGTGGAGGACAAGACCATTGATGCGGATCCGTCTTTTTCCCAGGATCAAGCCCGGGAAAATTCCCTTGCAGCACCTGCGGGGGGATTTTCAGGCCCCACCGTCATCACGGTGGGGTATGTGGGGCACATGTGGGAGCTTTATGCCTTCTGGGGGTGGATCGGTCCTTTTCTGGTGGCAACGGCAATGGCCAGCGGAATGTCCAATATGGCCGCCGTGAGCTGGGGCGGGACCTTTGCAGCCGGCATCATCCTGCTGGGAGTCCCGGCATCGTGGATCTGGGGAAAGGTGGCAGACCAGATCGGCCGGACCAAGTCAATTGCCCTGGCCGGATCATTTTCCATCATGGCGGAATTTATTCTGGGTTACCTGTTCGGGCATTCCCTGGCCATTGTTCTGCTTTTTGCCTCCTGGATCGGCTTCTGGGTGATCGCGGATTCCGCCATATTCAAGGCCGGGCTGACCGAGATGGTTCACCCCAGATACCATGGCACCTCTTTGGGCATACAATCTTTGGTTGGATATGCGGCAACCATTGTCTCGCCTTTTGTATTCGGGCAGATCCTTGAGATGTATAACGGGGCTGTCAGCCCCACCGAGGCAACGGTTTGGGGCCCCGGCTTTCTGGTCCTGGGCCTGGGCGGACTTTTAGCACCGATCAGCGTTTTGTGGCTTCGAAGGAACCGCCAGGCCGTGCTGATGGCCGGGGGCAAGAAATAGCCCTGTTCGGTTCCTCCTTCACCACCTGAATGCCATCTGGTGATCTTTCTGACCACCAGACCCTGCGTGCAGAGGATTGAATGAACTGAAACCCAGGTCTTCCAGGGAAAAACCGCCGCTGTTGTCATAGTACTCTTCAAAGTAATTCATGCCTCCCTGATTCAACCAGAACTCGCGCTCAATTATTTTTTCATACCGCACATGCCACCAGTTAACCAGTTGTCACGGTGAAGGACTCTGCTTCGGCGCAATTTTCCGAACCATGCGAACTGTTCCACCAGGTATTGAGGTAGTTGGATTCCACCGAATAGGTTCTCAGAAAACAGGTACCGCCCGGACCTATACTGAAATTTACGATTTGGCCGACGTTGACGAACATTGCCTGATTGCAGTCCTCATAGTCATTCAGGTCGTTGGCCCACTGGCTGATAAAATATTTCCCCGTGCCATAGGTATCAGCCCTGAGAATAAATTTGCCACCAAGCCTTTTCACTTCTATCTCACACATTCTTGAAGTCGGGCTGTAGCGACGGCGAATTAAATGCTTGGCAGACAGGAGGATCAGGAGTTCGAAATTCAGATGGTGTACATAATCAGAAACAAATCAGACGAATGTATACCACTGTATTGCAGTAAATATTGAAAATATCCAGTAGTTAAAAAAACTCATCCGAAGACTCTGTTTGCCGGGGTGACAGGGTTTCTTCAGTCAAGAGGTAAAGTATGCCGATCAGGACCAGACAAAGAGTGCAGAAGACAAAGCCGCCCCTGAATGCCGCCGGGCCAAGGGAGGTTCCCGGATAGAGGAATTTCATCAAAGAGCCCAGCCCCTGGAGGAAAACGGCGACACCGGCCATGGTGAAAAAATTGATGCCTGTCATTGCCATGCCGGCATTTTCAAGTGGAACCTGCTCTTTGATATGGGCATACATCACCTGGCCTGTGCTGCTGAACAGTCCAAAACAAAAAAACAGGAGGGCAAGAATTTCCCTTCCCGCGTCAACGGGAAGGGATGCGATGATCCCCAGGACCAGTATCATCCCGCAGATCCCTGAAACAATGACTTTTTTCCGTGATTTGAATATGCTGTCGGACAAGTGCCCGCTCACGGGACTGCCGATGATCAATCCCACGCTCATGAGCAAAAGAATATTACCGGTGGTGACAGGGGAGAGCCCGGCAACATTGATGAGATAGGGGCCGGCCCACAGAGACTGAACCGAGGCATAAATCCCGTAGCGGCAAAAAGTAGAAAAGGAGATGATCCAGAAATCTTTCCGGAAAAAAAGGGTTCGGGCACTGGCCAGGGTATCTTTTATCCGGGGCCGGGAATCCGGCGTATCACCTTGAACTGTTTTGGCAGGGGGACGATCATTGACCAGAAAAAAGAAGAGCATTGCCATACAAAAAGTGAGTCCGGACATGGTTAAAAAACTGTTTCTCCACCCCATGGACTGAACCATCAGGACAAGGGGGGTGGCAGCGGCGATATTGCCGGCCGTACCCGCCGACACGATCACGGCGGAGAGAGTGGCAAACTGACCGGGTCTGAACCAGATGGTGATGAGTTTCAAAGTTCCCATGAAGTTGCAGGCCATGCCGATACCCAGGAGTGCCCGGCCAATGGAGAGAGAATAATAGGATTCACCCGTGGAAAAGAGAAAGGCACCTGCCACGGCCACCAGTGTGAGCAGGGTCATGGTGATTCTCGGCCCGATGCTGTCGAGAAAAATCCCCACAGGAATCTGCATCAGGGCAAAGGCATAAAAAAATGAGGCAGACACCGTACTCAATTCCCAGGCATCAAGGCCCAACTCCTGGATAAGGTCCGGCGCGATCACGGCCACGGAAGAACGGTAAAACTGAGACAGGATGAACAATGACCCGGCAACGATCAATATGAGCCAGCCCCGGGAAGACTTTAATTTTATATTTTGTACCGGTATGTTATTCATTTTCTACTCGCTTCCGTCATTCGTGTCTCTTTAATCTATTTTTGTCTGGTTTGCCATGACAAAAGCTATCGATAGTCAAAGGCCAGTTCATACTCCTGGCCTGAATGATCCAGGATCACGGTCTCCTCCTTGATCTGGACCAGGCGGTACCCTTGAATCGATTCTCCCTGCTCCAGTATTTTGCTGTTGATCACCACAATCCGGTCTGCCGGGTCCCTGGCCCAGGAAATGGCCTGGATCTTGAGTATTCCCCCTTTCAGGGGCAGGATCTCCCGGGGGGCAGGGGACGGCAGGCTTATGTTTTCTGGGTCTTCTTTGCTTAAATCTTCTTTGACTGTTTCTGTTATTTCTTCGTTGATTGTTTCTGTAATTTCTTCTGTGACGTCTGCCCGGGATATGGGGGCCGGAGCAGGCTTGGGAACAGGGTCTGAAACCGGGACGTGGGCTGGAGCCGGCGTCAGTCCATGAACCGGAACTTGCACTGAAGCTGGAATTGGGGTTGGGGCTGGAACCGGGGCCGGAGCCTTGTCCACAATCTGCCGGCCCCCTGTTGTTGCATGATACGATTCAGCCGGTGCCGGAACCGTTGGTGGGGATAGTGTTTCCCGGAAAAACGGCCGGGGCCCCGGATCATTCCGGACGAACACCAGATAGGCGGCAGCCCATACCACCAGGATGACACATAGAACAGACACTATCCGCCCGTCCGGCATCCAAAACCCGGCCCACTGCCGCTGATTTTCTGAATTCAGGGTTTCCCGGACATTCAATGACGCATTGGTTTTACTGCCCCGGTCCTGACAATCCTGTTCCGCTCTTTTCAAGGCCTTTAAAATGGTGCTCAATTTATCCGTCCCCCATTATCCTGCCCTTTTGGTTTAAAACGCTTCCTGTCCAGGCAGGGGGTGCCTTCCTGTCTCTTTTCACTGTGCAGGATTATTTTAGTCAAAGGACCCACCTTGCCGTCCACAACCAGACCATATTTTGCCTGGATCTGTTGGACAGCCTCCCGGACAGAGTCATCATACACAGGTGTCAGATCAATGGAGGAAAATCCGATCTGCCTCAGAAAAATCTTGAGCATAACGATGGAGGCCCTTGACGATGTCTCGGATATGGTTCCCCCATACCCGAAATCATCTTTCCATGGGATGTAGACCCGGCCGGTCAAAAAGGGTTTCAGCCGGTCAGAGGTAATCCGGGCCGGCCCATTTCCATTACCCGGAAAAATCTTGTACGTATTGTCTGAAAAAACTTCGTCAATTGAAATATAGCCTTGAACAGGGTCATCCGGAGACCCAAGGCCCAGGATGACGGGAAGGTTATATTTAAGAACCAGAGCCAGATCTTCCTTAAGATAAAGGATCTTGAGATTTCTTTGGGCAGCGGCAATCCTGAAAAAATCAATGTCCGACTCAATCTTTTCCGTCAGGGGATCAGGCAGGGCCATGGCTTGATTGTCCCAGAGAAACGCCACATGGGCGAACACCTGCTCCCGGGTACCGGCATTGGGAATGGCTAAAAGGTTCTCTTTAATGTCCACTTGCACTTCAGGAAGGGCCGGAGACAAACCGGATTCCAGGGATTTGGGCGTTAATGATCCCGGTTCCTTCAGACCAGGTTTCACGGATTTTACCTCCACAGGTTCCGGTCTCAGCAATTCCGGTTCTTCCGACTCTTTGGGGACCACGGGGCTTTGTACGCCGGCCAAGGGAGGTAAAGGCCCGGGCGATTGGTTTCCGCTTCCGGGGATGTGTATCGCCTGAACAGCGGATTTTATACCGGCTATGGGTATAAAAGGACCTTCCCTGAAAATTACCGGCAGAAGAAAGGCCGCAAGCATCATGAAAGCTCCGGCCCATGCCGCAAGTTTCACGAAAGACGGAAGCCCTGGCCGGCGTACCCGGTATGGGGCAAGCTCATGAATGGCAATCCTTACCATGGAATATGTGACCTTTTTTTTGTTCAGGGTATAGGCTACCAGGAGGGAGCGGTCACAGACAATATTGATTCGCCGGGGTATGCCATGGGAATAGTCGTATATCTTTTGCTGGGCCCCACGGGTAAACAATGCCCTGGGTTTCCGGGATGCCGTATTGACCCTGTGCTCGATATACCCGCTGGTTTCCTTGCGGGTCATGGGCAGGATATGGCAACTCAGGTTGATTCTTTGCCTGAGTTGGCGCAGGTCATGGGATTCAAGAATTTCTCCCAGCTCCGGCTGCCCCACCAGAATAATCTGGAGCAACTTGCTTAGCGTAGTTTCCAGGTTGGACAACAGCCTCACCTGCTCCAGGGTTTCTCGACCAAGATTCTGGGCCTCATCAATGAGAAGGATCACGGATTTTCCCCGGGCTTTTTTGTCCAGCAAAAATTCATTCAGTTCAAGGGTCAGACCGGCAGGCTCTAAAGCTGTTCCTTCAATTCCAAGTTCCCTGTGAACGGCCTTCAGAAGCTGGGTTGAATCCAGTTTTGAATTAAAGATAAAGGCCGCCTCGATATCCCGGTCCAGATCTTCAAGAAAGGCCCGGCACAATGTGGTCTTACCCGTGCCCACTTCACCGGTGATCTCCACGAATCCGTCCCCCTGGGAAACGGCATAGATCAGGTGGGCCAGGGCCTCTTCATGGCTTTTCCCCAGAAACAAAAACTCTGGATTGGGAACCAGTTTGAACGGTTTTTCCCGGAAATCAAAATATGCACTATACATCTTTATTGTTCCAGAGGCTCAGGTCGATTTCAACCCGCCTGTCCATTGTCCGTGAATTGTCCGATAAAAAAATTTTATCCGGACAAAAGCAATAGAGACCTGATTTGAATTTTTCCAGAAAAAAACCGGGGTTCTGGACAATCCCGGGACCGAATATCTGCCGTAAAAAACTGAACTTGGCCACATATTTATTCACCACCATGAGATACAGAGCCCTGTTTGATATTGGGTCAACCTTCCCGGACATCTGGAATCCGAAAATCCGGTCCATCCAGTCCGAGTCATGGAAAATAGAGGCTGAAACAATTTTTTGATCTCCTGCATTTTTGATATGGGCACTGTTTTCATTGGAAAAAAAATAGAATCTCTTGTCGTGAAACACAAAATACACCGGGGCAGACCAGGGGACATCCTTTTTTGACACCGCGAGGGTCATGACCCGTGTCTTGCGGACCAGGCAACCCACCTTATGCTGAACCGATGGTTCCATGGATCAGCAGCTCACCCCCTGTTCCAGAATGTGAACCCACAAAAAATTGTTTAAATCTAACATATTTCACCTTGTTTTAATCCCTGCCCTATAAAACGATTTTCACACCATATCACAAGGACCGCCATGTCTGGAATCTTATTCATTTGAAATTTTATATTTACCCCATCTTGTCCTGTAAAAAAACGCCTGTTTTATACGCACCTTAAGATTTAACCGTGAATCCTTATTGCTTTTTTTTGCGGAAAACGGTAATTTTCAAGAACAAGATAACACTCGGCACCAAAATTTCAAAACATATAAAGGGTTTGATTTGTTCGTGATTTTTTTCAAGGCAGTGAACCGGAAGTTGAGACTATCCGCACTGCCCCATATTTTCCTTGTCTTTTGCTGCATGGGTCTTGTGGGTCTGTCCGGGTGTTCTCTCATGGTGTCGTCGGCCACGTCGGATTATATGAAGCATCTGTCCGCAACCATCCTGAATAATGACGACCTGGTGCTGGTGGAAACCGGTGCCCCGGCCTATCTGCTGATGGTCGACAGCCTTATCTCCAAAGACCCGGAAAACCAGACCCTGCTCACCACGGCCGGTCTCCTGTACACGGCATATTCAGACATTTTTGTACACGACAGGGAACGATCCCGAAAGATGGCAGCCAAGGCCCTGGGATATGCCGGTCAGGCCGTCTGCCTGGCAAAACCGAATGCCTGCGGGTTCAGGTCTTCCCCATTTGAAACCTTTCACACCTTTGTTTCCTCCATGGAAAAAAAACATCTGCCCGTGCTTTTTGCCCTGGGAAATGCCTGGGCCGGCTGGATCATGGCCAATACAGACGACTTTAATGCCATTGCCGACCTGTCACGCATTGAGATCATCATGCAGCAGGTGATTGAGCTTGATCCAACATATAGAGACGGGGCTGCCTTTCTTTACCTGGGAACCCTGGCAAGTTTTCTGCCCCCGGCCCTGGGCGGAAAGCCGGAACAGGGAAAACTTTATTTTGAAAAGGCCCTGTCCCTGTCCCAAGGCAAAAACCTGATGGTAAAGGTCATTTATGCCAAATTGTACGCCCGGATGGTCTTTAACCGGCCCCTTCATGACCGGCTGCTTCAAGAGGTGATAGCGGCCGACCCCCGCGTGGAAGGCTATACCCTCGTCAACACCTGGGCACAAAAACAGGCCCGGGAATTGATTGCCGGCGGGGATGATTATTTTTAAACACGACTGATTTTAACCCAATAAATTTTAAATGCAAAAAAACCGGAGAAGGCCATGAGGTCAAAACTTTTTAGTCTACTCATTTTTATCCTGCTGCTGATATCGGCAGTTGATTCAGCCCATGCCCTCCGGCTGAAAATCGCCACCCTGTCGCCGGAAGGCTCCATGTGGATGGAAAAAATGAAAAAGGGCGCGGAACAGGTTGCCCAAAAAACCGATAACCGCGTAACATTCAAATTCTATCCCGGCGGTGTCATGGGCAATGACAAGGCGGTTTTACGGAAAATCCGCATTGGCCAGCTCCACGGCGGTGCTGTTGTGGGGGGAAGTCTTTCCCAATTTTTCCCGGCAAATCAGATCTATGCCCAGCCCATGAAGTTCAAAAGCGTTGAACAGGTGGATTATGTCAGAGAATATATGGACCAGTATATCATTGACGGCCTTGATGCGGCGGGATTTGTGACCTTTGGGCTCATGGGCGGGGGATTTGCCTATATCATGTCCCAAAAACCCGTTGAGACTGTGGCCGACCTGCGGAACCAGAAGGTATGGATTCCGGACAATGACAAAATCAGCGAAGATTCCATCAACGCATTCGGCATCACCCCCATTCCCCTGCCCATTGCGGATGTCCGGACCAGCCTCCAGTCCGGCTTAATCAACACCGTGGCAACCTCTCCGGTGGGAGCACTGGTCCTGCAATGGCACACTCAGATCAAATACCTTACCAACGTCCCCCTGATCTATCTTCACGCCGTGCTGGCCGTCCAGAAAAAGAAATTTTTAACCATCGACGAATCAGATCGAAAAATCATCACTCAGGTCATGACCGCAGCATCAAAAGAAATTGATTTTCAAAACCGGGAAGATAATGTAAAGGCCGTCCAGACGCTCAAGGACAGGGGGATCACCTTTATCTCACCCCGGGGGGAGACCCTGGCCGAATGGGTTGACATCGCCCGCATTGCATCCAAAAAAATGGTGGATACAGGGGTTCTGCCCAAAGACGTGACAGATCGCCTGGATGCCCATCTTAAAAATTTTGACGACCCGGCACACGCCGTCACCCATGAACCCTAAGAATAAAGCCTTTAAAAATAAGGACCATAGGAAGCGGTCTTTTGTCCGGACCATCATATCCCTGTTTCAAAAAATAGAGGATGGGATTCTCATTGCGTTGCTTCTGGCGATGATTTCCATGGCTGTCCTGCAGATTGCCCTGAGAAACCTGTTTGATTCAGGAATTCTCTGGGGTGATCCCCTGGTCCGGATACTGGTCCTGTGGATCGGTCTCATGGGGGCCATGATCGCCAGCCGCAACAACCATCACATCAGCATTGACGTTATCTCCCGGTATCTTCCGGACCGGATAAAACAGGTGGCCACGCTGCTGGTCTGCGCATTCACCTGCCTTGTCTGCGCCGTGATGACCTGGTACAGTTTTGGATTTGTGATGATGGAACGAGCGGATAAGATTACGGCATTTGCAGCGATCCCGGCCTGGGTCTGTGAAAGCATCATCCCAGTGGCCTTTGCCGTGATCTCTGCCCGGTACCTGTTGTTGTCCGCAACCACCCTTGTCCGATTGTTCCGGCCGGGCACCCCATGATCATGCTCATCATCTGTTTATTGATTTTCCTGGCCCTGCTGGGTGCACCGCTTTTCTGCGTGATCACGGCCGCAGCCATGGCCGGATTTTATTCCAGCGATATTGATCTGTCCGTCATGGCCATTGAGTTGTACCGCATTGCCGACACCCCCATTCTCCTGGCATTGCCCCTGTTCACCTTTGCCGGATACCTGCTGGGTGAGAGCAACACCTCGGGACGTCTGGTCAGGCTGACCCAGGCCTTTTTCGGATGGATGCCCGGGGGACTGGCCATTGTGGCCTTTATTGTATGCGCCCTGTTTACCGCCTTTACCGGGGCCTCGGGTGTGACCATCGTTGCCATGGGAGCACTGCTCTACCCTGCCTTGAAACAGGCCGGATATACAGACAGGTTCAGCCTGGGTCTTGTGACCACCTCCGGGAGCCTGGGGCTTCTGCTTCCCCCGTCCCTACCCCTGATCCTGTACGGGGTGATTGCCCAGCAGATGAGTTCAGGCCGGAATATCTCCATTGAAAGTCTGTTCGTTGCCGGTGTGCTGCCGGCCATATTGATGATTGTCCTCCTTTCGGCCTGGAGTATCTGGGCCAATCGAAAGATGCCGGTTCCCCTGACCCCCTTTTCCTTTAAAACCGCCCGGGCCGCGGTCAGGGAGTCCATCTGGGAAATCCCTCTGCCCATCTTTGTGTTTACAGGAATCTATACGGGAATTTTTGCCGTTTCCGAGGCTGCGGCCGTGACCGCCATGTACGTATTGATCGTGGAAGTCCTTATCTACCAGGAGATCCCCTTCGCCCGCCTGGCCACCATCATCCGGGAGTCCATGGTGATGGTGGGGGGAATTCTGCTGATCCTGGGCGTATCCCTGGCATTTACCAATTTTCTGATTGATGCCGAGGTCCCCATGAAATTATTTGACCTCTGCCAGACCTTTGTGTCGAGCAAGCTGGTATTTTTAATTCTCCTGAATATCTTTCTGCTGATTCTCGGGGCCATGCTGGACATCTTTTCCGCCATCGTCATCATGGTCCCGCTCATGCTGCCGGTTGCCCTGAAATACGGGGTTGATCCGGTTCACCTGGGCATTATTTTCCTTGCCAACATGCAGATCGGATATTTCACCCCGCCCGTGGGCATGAACCTGTTCATTGCCGGATACCGGTTTAACAAACCCATTATCGACATCTACCGGGCCACGATCCCCTTTATGCTGGTCCTACTCCTGGCCGTCTTGATCATCACCTACTGGCCCTGGCTCAGCCTTGTATTGATCTCTTAGCTGATCTCTTAACGGTCCTTCTTAATCCCCCAGGTACTGATCATATACGGCAATCACCTGTTTCCGTATCTCTGCAAACCCGGGTTCAGGGACCTCAAGACTCTTTTCCTGGAGGTTGAGCCGGTGGATGGCTTTTCGCATGACCAGATAGGCGTTTTGAAGCTGTTCATCGTCACACCCGGTAATGATCCCCTCGCCGTCAAGGCTTTCCAGAAGCCTCATATTGTCCGTCCAGAGGACCAGGTCGGGACAGGCATGGGCATTTTTCAAGACCAGATATTGCACCAGAAATTCAATGTCCACGATACAGCCCCGGGACTGCTTTAAATGAAAAAAGTCCTGCCTGGGCTTCAGGCGTTCACCCCGCATCCGTTCCCGCATGTCGTTGACCTCTTTTTTCAGGGAGACTGCATCTCTTTTCCGTGTCAGGACACGCTGCCGGATGTCGTCAAACCGTGCGCAAAGAACCTGGTCCCCGACCACACACCTGGCCCGGATCAATGCCTGAAGTTCCCATGTCCAGGCCTCATCTTTCATGTAGTCTTCATAGGCGTCGATGTGGGACACGATCATCCCGGATGCTCCCCCCGGACGTAGGCGCATGTCTGCCCCGTAAAGGGTTCCGGCCGGCGTATGCATGGTCAGGGCGTTGATAATTCTCTGGCCCAGGTTTGAATAAAATCGCATGTTGTCAATGGATTTTCCCCTTCCCGCCGTGGTCCCGGGTTCTGCCTGGTATAAAAAAACAATGTCAATATCCGACTTATACCCCATCTCAAGTCCCCCCACCTTGCCGTATGCCACAACGGCAAACCCGCAGTGATCCATATTTTCTCCGGACACGCCCCGGGGAATACCGTATTTTCGGGTCACGATATCCCATGAGATTCGCAGCACCTGGCTCAGAACGGTTTCCGCAATATAGGTGAGGTGGTCACTGACCTTCATCAGCGGATAATTCCCGCTCACATCGGCGGCTGCCACACGCAGGGTATTGACCTGCCGGAAAATGCACAACTCCTCCAGCAGGAACTCCATATCCCCGGGAGGAATCGCCGCCATGCGGGTGTCCATCTCTTTTTCCAGGGCCTTCCGGCCCGGGGGGGAGTACAGGGTGGCCGGGTGCATGAGTTCATCCAGCAGGGCGGGGTGGTTTGACAGAAAGGTGATGATCCAGGGGCTTTTCCGGACCAGGGTAATCAGGGTTTCCAGGGCCCCTTTGTTTTCAATGAGCAGGGACAGGTAACAGGTTCTTCGTTCAATGGTGATGACCAGGTCAATCAGCTTGACCAGAATGGTTTCCGGCTCCTCCTGCTCACTGATCTTCTTGACCAGGACCGGAATCAGCCGTGCCAGTTTTTTCCGTCCATTGGTGGTCAGGCTCCGCGTATTGGGGTGCTCCTCCAGGGATCTCAAAATGCCCAGAACCCGTTCAGGCTCTTTAAACCCGCCGATGCCCACGGCATCTGCAGCAAAACCGGGATCATTGATATTCACCCACATCTCCTTAAGGTCCCGTGTTTCCTGATCCGGTTTCTCCTGTCCTTCCGAGACCAGCAACTGGCTGAAGTGGTAGTGGACCCGCTGCATGTGGGCCTCCAGATCTCGTTCAAAATATTCCCATGCCTCATAGCCCATGGACAGGGCAAGGATCTTTGCCCGGGTCTGCTTTTCAGGAATATCATGGGTTTGAAGATCCGCATACGCCTGGAGCCGATTTTCAACTCTCCGCAAAAACACGTAGGCCTTTTCCAGGTCATTTTTCACTTCCAGGGGAATGCACTGATGGATCACCAGCAGATCCAGGACCTTTAAGATTCCACGCTCCTGGAGTTTGGGCTCTACCCCGCCCCGGATCAACTGAAACAATTGTCCAAAAAATTCGATTTCCCGTATGCCGCCGGCACCCAGCTTGATATTATTTTTCAATCGCTTGTTCTTGACCTGCAGGGTGATCCTGGCCTTCATATCCCGGAACGAGTCAAAGGACCCGTAATCAAAATATCGCCGAAAAATAAAGGCATTCAACACCTTTAAAAGCGTATACCCTGCCGCAATATCACCGGCAACGGGCCGGGCCTTGATCATGGCATACCGTTCCCATTCTCGACCCTGGGCCTGGTAATATTCTTCAAAGGCGGCGCTGCTCATAACCAGGGGGCCTCCGTCACCATAGGGACGCAACCGGGTGTCCAGCCGGTAAAAATTGATATCCTGGGACCCGGGTGCAAAAAACTTCAAAAACCTCCGGCAGACGTTGGTGAAAAACTCTTCGTTGGAAACCATATTTTCACCCGTGGTATAGCCCGGTTCCGGGTACACAAAGATCAGGTCAATGTCCGACGAAAAATTTAATTCTCCGGCCCCGAGCTTGCCCATGCCCAGGACAATCATCTGCTGAAAATTGCCTTCCCTGTCCACGGGAAGCCCATAGATCCGGCCCACCTCGTCATAGATGACGTCCAGGGCCGCATCAACAACGGCATCTGCCAGGCAGGAAATATCGGACAGAGTTTGCCCAAGATCTGCCCGGCCTGCCAGGTCCCGCCACGCAATCCTGATGGATTCGTACAGCTTGGTCTGCACGAGGATTTCCTTGACACGCGGCGTGTCCATGTCTCTGGAAATTTTCTTGCCAAGCCTCACCCGATACGTCTGGTCTGAATAGGTCTTGAACAGGTCCCGGGAATCGATCAGATCCTTGAGCATGCCCGGATTTTTTACCAGACTTGATGCCGCAAATTCACTGTAGAAAAAAATCCGTATGAGTTCGGATTCCAGCTCCCCATCCATATCAATGTGAAGCCCATGCCTTTCCAGGCTCTCTTCAAAAGACTCCACCCGGTTTTGTACGATGTTGATCAGGGGTTCATCAAGCCCGGGAAATACCGTTTCAATCCGACTTTTTTCCATTCGCACCCTATGGTTACAGGTTAAATAAGAGCACCATATATTGCCGAAAGATTTTATCAAGAAAAAGAAGGGGTCAGGTCTTGAAAAATAAGCTTGAGTATGATACCAAAGAATCATTATGGCTCGTCCTTTAAGAATAGAATATCCAGGAGCGGTTTACCACATCACTTCCCGGGGGAACGCCCGGGAACCCATCTTTATAGAAGGTGAAGACAGGCAAGACTTCTTAAAAATTTTGTCAGACACAATTGAGAGATACAACTGGCTGTGTCATGCATTTTGTCTCATGGGCAACCATTATCACCTTCTTATCGAAACCATTGATCCTAGCCTGTCGCGGGGAATGAGGCAGCTAAACGGAATTTACACCCAGTCGTTCAACCGGAGGCACAGCCGAGGGGGACATATTTTTCAGGGCAGATATAAGGCCGTTCTGGTTCAAAGGGATGCTCACCTGTTGGAGTTGTGCCGGTATGTTGTTCTGAATCCAGTGAGGGCAAAAATGGTAAAAAAACCCGGAGACTGGATATGGAGCAGCTATCAGGCAACAGCTTATGATGCGATTACGGTAGCCTGGCTCACAACAGACTGGATACTCGGGCAGTTTGCTCCAAACAAGAAAATGGCCCGGAAAAGGTATCAGGATTTTGTAAAAAAAGGAATTTTAAAAGAAACGTCGCCCTGGGATGACTTGAAAGGGCAGGTATTTTTCGGGAGCAAAGAATTTATTCGTTCCGTTCAGGAGATGAAAGCAGAGGATCAGAACATTACAGAAGTACCAAAGGTGCAGCGATATGTGGATCGAGTCAGTCTTGGAGATCTTTTTCAAGATGTAAAGGATAAACCTTGTCGAAACGCGAAGGTATGGGCGGCTTATTTTCAGTACGGATACAAAATGAAGGAGATTGCCGATTTTTTATCCATACACTATACAACAGTGAGCAAGATTATTAATAAGAAAAGATGATATTTCAAGACCTGACCCCCTTAATGCTCTTAATGCTATGAACTTACTATTTGATCTGGATGGGACCCTGACAGACCCCTATCAGGGAATCACAAGATGCATATCACATGCGTTGAACGCCATGGGCAGACCATCACCAGCCCAAGCGAAGTTGAAATGGTGTATTGGGCCACCCCTGTCAGACAGCTTTAAAAAGCTGCTGGCGTCCGATGACGACAAACTCGCCGAAAAAGCTTTGGCGCTCTATCGAGAGCGGTTCCGTTCAGTCGGGCTATTTGAAAATGAGGTATATGAGGGTATCCCTGAAGCACTGGCAGCCCTCCGGGAGACGGGACATATGCTGTATCTGGCCACATCCAAACCAGGGGTCTATGCGCGACAGATTATTGAACATTTTGGCTTGCGGCAATACTTCGCGGCTGTTCATGGAAGCGAACTGGATGGTACACGAAGCGATAAGACGGAACTCATATCCCATATTCTCCAGAGCGAAGGG
Organism: uncultured Desulfobacula sp.; assembly: GCA_963674905.2. GTDB lineage: Bacteria > Desulfobacterota > Desulfobacteria > Desulfobacterales > Desulfobacteraceae > Desulfobacula. Next base: position 1,728,888 of record CAXXXR010000002.1, read on the forward strand.
CTTGCCTCAACCGAAACACAAATGATCGGAGATCGCAGGTACGATATGATTGGTGCAAGAGCGAATAGTCTTTTTGGCCTTGGCGTTCTGTGGGGATACGGAACAAAGGATGAACTGGAAGCTTCGGGTGCACACGCCTGTATCCGACATCCCCAAGAGTTGAGTAGCTTATTCCGATCAAAAGGATGAACCGATACCACGATGTGCGGCAAGACCCACCAGACAAAGGAGTTATGATGCAATTGGACATTGCGGCTGATTATCACATGCACACTTTCTTTTCCGACGGCAGCGCATCTGTAAAACAGATGGCTACAACAGCCCTTGAAAAAGGCCTGCACACCATTGCCGTTACCGACCACGTACCCCTGCCCTATCCCACCCGGTATGCCATGGATTTTGACCGGATCACGGAATTCAGGCAGGCGGTGGAAAAGGCCGGCCAGCAGTTTGAAGGCCGACTCAAGATCAGGACCGGCCTGGAAATGGAATACATTCCCCGTTTCAGGGAATGGTTCAGGTCCATTGCAGACCTGGGCTGGGAATTGACCATTGCCTCGGTCCATACCCTGTTTGTCCGGGACGAGGTCTCCCTGGTCAATGGAAATGAAGCTGAATTCCATCGTTGCCTGGCCATGTTCAAAGGGGACATCAAAGCCCTGGTCGCGGCCTATTACCAGACCCTGCAGGAGGCATTTGCCACGGGCTGGTTTGATATTGCCGGTCATTTTGACGTGGTCAAGAAATTCAATGTGGACGGACGGTTTTTTGACGAACAGAGCCAATGGTACCAGGACCTGATTTTTTCCACGCTCCGGGTTCTCAGGGATGCGGGCATGAAAATGGAAATCAATACCAACGGCATTATCCATCCGGTTGCAGCAGCCTACCCTTCTTCCTGGATCATTAAAGCCGCCTCTGCCATGGGCATCGGGATCATTTTGGGATCTGACGCCCACAGGGCTTCGGATGTGGGCCGGTTTTTCAACTGTCTGCCGGACCCAATAAAAACAATTTAAAAGAGGACATCCTATGACCGAAAAAAAACGCCAGGGCCGCTACCAGAGAATATATGATCAGTTAACAGGCCTGATCCAGGACAAATCCCCGAACCTCATCGCGGCCATGTCAACCATTGTCGCGGTGCTCCACCATAAAATGTCCCACCACTTCTGGACCGGTTTTTACTTTACCTCCCGGGACGGCGTCCTCCATGTGGGACCCTACCAGGGACCCCTTGCCTGCCAGATTCTGAAAGACGAAGGGGTCTGCCTCTCCAGCGTCAGGGCAAAAAAGGCCATTGTTGTTCCAGATGTTGACCTGTTCCCCGGCCATGTGGCCTGCGATTCCAGATCAAAAAGCGAGGTTGTTGTTCCTTTATTCAAGGCCGACAACGTGATCGCTGTTCTGGACGTTGATTCGGACAGGCCGGATCAGTTTGACGCAGACGACGTGGTTTGTCTGGAAAAAATTCTCAGCCTGCTGGCTGCCTATCCCCCACCCATGTTTTGATGGTTGGTATCAGACCTCGTAGAAGGCCCGGTCAAGGACCTTGACGATAAACTCCACATCGTCTTTGTTGATGCACATGGGTGGTTTGATTCTCAATACATTGCCGATCCCCTTTCATTGAAAGTTAAGGTAGTCAATAAGGTGACGGGCAAGGCAGCCGGCTAATGCCGGAACCATTGCCCGTCACCTGTATTCTGTACAAAGGGCCTAGTGGGATTTCACCCGGGTCCAGGCCTGGTCGATGATGTTGTTATCTTTCCCCAGATCCTTGACAAAATTAAGGGTCTTCATGATTTCCGGTGTGGGCCAGATCCCCGGATTTTTCAGGTCCTCTTTGGTGAGAAAGGGTATGGCCGCATCATTGGGGGTGGCATACTGGTTGTAATTGGAGAGCGAGGCCCCCACTTCCGGCTCAAGCACCCAGTTGATCCATTTGTGGGCCGCATCCAGATTGGGTGCCCTGGCAGGAATACACATGGAATCAATCCAGATCTCACTGCCCTCTCCGGGAACGATGAATCCGTATTTTTCCGGTTCCTGGGAAACGGTCTGGATGGCATCCCCGTTATAGACGATGGCGGCATCTGCAACCCCGGAGATGATGTCGTTTTTCCCGCCCACTCCACCTTTGAACCCGAGACAGTTTTTACGTTTTTTGGTGTCGATCAAAAGATCAGATGCCTCTTTCAGCTCTTTGGGGACAGCGGAATTAAAATCATATCCAAGGTATGCCAGGGCAATGCCCAGCATTTCTCTGACCGAATCGATGAGGTAAAAAGAGCCCGGATCTTTGGCAGGATCGAAAAGAATGGCCCAGGATTTTACATCCTGGTCGCTTAATTTTGCCTTGTTGTACATCAGGCCCACGGTTCCCCACTGCCAGCCCACGGAAAATTTGTTGCCCGGATCAAAAGAGGCATTGGCAAATTTATGTCCCAGGTTTTTCAAATTGGGTATTTTGGAATGATCCAGGGGGGTTAAAAGCTTCAAATTGATCAGGCTGGGCATGATATAGTCTGAAGGTATGATGATATCATACTGTCCGAGACCACCGGCCTGGAGTTTTGCCATCATCTCTTCGTTGGACTCGTACATGTCCAGTTGTACTTTTATACCGGTGGCCTTTTCAAAATCCTGGGGCATATTTTCTTCATCCATGTATTCAGACCATGTGAAGATTTTCAACTCACCCCCGCTGCTCCATGCCGAACCCGACAAAAAAATCAAAGCTGCCAACACCATAAACCATACTTTTTTCATCTGTCTTCTCCTTGAGTTTAGTTAATAAAAGACTATAAAAACCCCTTTGTCTATTTTATGTTCACCTTTCGTGTAAACCGTTCCATGCAGATGACCATGACTATGGTCACCAGCAGAATAAGGGTTGAAAGTGCGTGGATCTGGGGCGTGACTACCCGTCTGACTGCGGCATAGATGTACAGGGGCAGGGTCACTGAGTCCGGGCCTGCCGTAAAAAAACTGATGACAAAATCATCAAGGGAAAGGGTAAAGGCCAGCATGGCCCCGGCAACGATACCCGGGGTGAGCAGGGGCAGTGTGATTTTCATCAAAAGGTAGGTTGTGCCGGCATACAGGTCCCTTGCTGCCTCTTCAACATCCTTGCAGATACTGACCAGGCGGCTTCGAACCACCAGGGCCACAAACGCCGTCTGAAAGGTAATATGGGCGATGATCATGTTTAAAAGCCCGGGCTCGAACACGGATGACAGGACCCGGAGGAACCCGAATGCCACCACCATGGCCGCGGCAAAAATAATGTCCGGTATGATGACCGGCAGGTGAAGTATGAGGTCAAGACCGGTGTTCATCCGTCCGGGCCAGGGAAACCGGTCCATGCCGATGGCAAGGATGGTTCCGAGAATGGTGGACACGATGGTGGATACCACGGCCAGAACCAGTGTGTTCCAGGCCGCATGGAGAATCAGCTCATTCTGGAACAGTTTCAGGTACCAGTCCAGGGTAAATCCCTTCCACACCAGTCCGTATTTGGTATCGTTCACCGAGAAAAAGGCCACTGCCATAAGTGGGAGATATAAAAAAACCATGGTGGCAATGGCCGTAATACTGACAAATAGATTAATCTTTCTCATATCAGATCAATATCCTTATTTTTCCTCTTATATAGATACAGACTGAACATTGTCAAGACCATAAGCCCCATGCTGATGGCGGCCCCAAATGCCCAGTCCCGGCTGGTCCCAAACTGCTGCTGAATCAGGTTTCCCACGAGCATGTATTTTGCCCCGCCCAGAAGGTCGGGAACCACAAACATGCCCATGGCCGGCACCAGGGTCAGGATGATGCCCACTGAAAGGCCGGGCAGGGTCTGGGGCAGAATGGCGTGCATGAAAATCCGGACATTGGATGCATACAGATCCTGGGCCGCCTCCACAAGGGTCCAGTCCAGGCGCTCAATACTGGAAAAAAGCGGCAGGGCCACAAAGGGAAGAAACATGGAAATCATCCCGAGATATACGGCAAAGGCACTGGGATACAGGGGCATCCCGGGTGTGATAAGCTTGAAAAACCCGGCAAGCTTTGCCAGGGGCATGTCCGGTGCCAGGATCAGAAACCAGGCATAGGTCCGGATGACCATATTGGTCCAGAAGGGGATGATGACGATGGTCAGCCACAGGTACCGGGTGCGCTCGGGTTTCCTGGCAATGTAAAAACACAGGGGATAGGAGAGGAAAACGGACAGGGCCGTGGTCACAAAGGCCACCCAGACCGAGCGCCAGAGAATCAAAATATAATCCGGGGTCCACCCGAAAATGCCAAACCCGATGAGGCGCTTATAGTTGTCCAGACTGAACTCCCATACCAGCTCCCCGTATACTCCTCTTCCGGCAAAACTGACCAGGATGAGGATCAGGCCCGGCAGGACCAGGAAAAGAATCAGCCAGAGCATACCCGGAGTGAGGAAAAAAAGTCCTCTCTTGTACAGATTTTTAGCGGTGATCAATTCACCGTACCAGATCATGAGTTTATTCACCGAGCACCGCCATTTCCCGGGGCGCCAGATCCAGCCACACCTCATCTCCGATCCGGATATTCTTATAGGTGCTGGTCCGGACCCTTATGGGCCCCGGGTTCAGCCAGATATCCAGGTTGGTCCCCCGGTAAATAATTTCCGTTACAACGGACCGGATACCGTTTTTTGCAGGTTTTGTATCGCTGACCCTGATCCATTCCGGCCGGATGGCGATGATGCCTTTTTCCCAGGCCGGCGGCTTTTCCAATTCAAATATTCCCATCTGTGTATGAAAAAATCCATCCTTATACGTGCCCTCAATGAGATTGGCGGTCCCCAAAAATTCGGCCACAAATTTATTTTTAGGGAAATCATACACCTCCACAGGCGTACCGTACTGGACGATCATGCCGTCCTTCATCACAGCAATCCTGTCCGACACCACCAAGGCCTCATCCTGGTCATGGGTGACCAGAATAAAGGTCTGGCCGAGCTTTTGCTGCAACCGACGAAGCTCCACCTGGACCTGGGCCCTCAGCTTTGCGTCCAGGGCCGACATGGGTTCATCCAGCAGGAGCACCTTGGGCTCGTTCACCAGGGCCCGGGCAAGGGCCACCCGCTGATTCTGTCCTCCGGAAAGCTGGTGGGGGAACCGCTGGGTCATTCCCCCCAGTTCCAGCATTTCCAGTGTTCGTTTCACCCGTTTGTTCACTTCAGGACCGGCAACTTTCCGGGACCGGAGTCCAAAGGCCACATTTTCAAAAATATTCAGATGGGGAAACAATGCATAGCTCTGAAAAACCGTATTGATCTGCCGCTTAATGGCCGGCAGCCCGGTGATGTCTTCCCCTTCAAGGATGATGCTCCCGGAATCCTGAAGCTCAAGACCCGCGATCATGCGCAGCAGGGTGGTTTTGCCGCAGCCGGAAGGCCCCAGCAGGGTGAAAAATTCTCCGGAATGAATATCCTGGGAAATATCCACCACTGCCTTGACTTTGCCATAGGTTTTATTGATCCCTTTAAGGTTTAGACCCTTCATATCAAATATCATTTTCCTTTTTTTAAACTAACTATCACCACTTAAGCCTTGCCGTTTAAACAGACCATCCGACCAAAATCCACCACCGATTTATCTTCCCAATAGCCCCGGGCGTTTTAATCTATCCCCGTCCCTAAAAGCCTTTTTGAAATCCAGCCATATCCTGGGCTTCTTTGTATTCCGATTCCAGCTCCATCATGGCGGAAGGAAATCCATAGGTCGGCAGTCTTTCCATAAACGGTTCCGGCGGAAAATTTTCCGGCCCCAGAACCCCTTTTCCAGTCCAGATTCCCTTGGACAGCAACTCCATCATGATGACCGGTCCCACGGCAGTCTGGGCCACAACAGCCTGGCTTTTGTATTGTCGCATACAATCTTCATTGTCCACCAACTGATAGATGTACACGCTTCTTTCTTTCCCGTCCTTTATTCCCTTTACCCAGAGACCGGCCGACAACTGGCCCGTCATCCGGTCTCCCAGTTTGGCGGGATTGGGCGAACACACCGCCACCACATCCCGGGGAGAGACTTCAACCCCTTTGACGTTCACAGGGTCGGTACTGGTAAGGCCCAGGGCTTCCAGGATCTTGAGCACCCGCCGCATATCCCGGTCCACACCGAACTTGAACGTGACCCGCTTGAGGCCCTTGTCCTTGAAGTACCGGGGAAACATCAACACCTCTTCATGTTCGATGTTGATAACTTCCTGATCCCCCACAGGCTCGGGGAACCGGAATATCTCAGGTTCTGAAAAAGATTCAGTCACATACCATCCCCTATCTTTTTCCCAAACAATGGGGGGATTCAGGCACTCTTCTATGGTGGTCCATATGGAGAACCCAAAGGCAATATCAATGCCCTCAACCTCCATATTATCCGCATCCCGGACATTGAGTTCATGGATTTCATCAAACAGGTGGTCACATGCATACCGGGCAAAGACATTGACCATCCCGGGTTCCACGCCTGATCCACACAGGGCCAGGTTGTTTTTAGCAACCCAGGCGTCATGCCGGTCATATTGAACGTCTCCCAGCTTAACGCCCACGGTTCCATAGGGGTCTTCCTTGTCCCTGTGGGACATGCTCATGGCCATGTCCATATACTTGACTCCCACTTCAAATGCCGCATCAAAAATCGGCATATTAAAGATGGGATCACAGGCATTCATGATGAAATCCACTTTGTATTGTTTGGCAAGAGCAATCACCTGGGCTTTGTCACTGGCATCGATCCTTTCCGCCGTCAGCCGGGCATCGTTGAATTCTGAAACAACCTTTTTCGCACGGTTGAAATCATAATCACACACGATTATTTGCTCCAGCCATTGGGCATCAGGATCATTCTTAGTTGCAATTGATACAATGGCTTCACCCACGCCACCCGCTCCCACCAGTAAAACTCTCATAAATCCTCCAAAAAATTAATATAAATATACATAACGGCTGTTGTTTGAACGATAAAACCCTGGAGTTTGATCTTCCAGATGCTAGTTCATGGCCGTTCCCCAATCAAAATTATGCTTCCCATACTCCATGATCAAAGAGGTTTCCACTTTTTTTATGCCGTCAATCTTGTTGATTTTTTCAAAAATAAGGGTTTGCAACTCCTCAAAAGAGGGCACGATAAAATCGGCATCCACATCTGTTCCCCCGGTGGTCAGCACCACATACCAGAGCTCCTTGATGGCCGTCAGTTCCTGCATGATGGTGTCTTTTTTCTTCAGATCAATGTTGATCTTAAAATTGCCTGCCACCTGGAATCCCAGATCAAACGGACTGCTCACGGCCACGATTTTAACGATCTTTTCGTCCATCAGCCGCTTGAGCCGTGTTCTCACCGTTGATTCGGCAATACCTACTTTTTTGGCTATGGCTGTATTGGAGATCCGTCCGTTTTTCTGGAGCAGCAGGATGATCTCGGAATCAAGGGTGTCAATTTTGATTTTATTTTTAATCATATTTTAAATAATCATCCTATTCTTTTGTTTTGCATATAAAATAACTCGAATTTCGCAATATTAAAAACAACTATTTACACTTTCGGTTTAAATTGTCAAATATATTATTGACAATTTATGGCCGATATTTTATTTTTTTTTAATCATGCCTATAATTTTAACAACCTAAAAGGAGAATAAGATGATGGATTACAAGGATTCGGTTTTAAAGGAATCTTCCCAGGTGCTGGATTATATTTTAAAGGACAACTTAAGCCCGGAAGACAGGGACCGGATCACCGCGGATTCTATTGATAACTTTAACAACCATGTCAATCCCGGATGGTTGAAATACAGGAAATCGGTGTCCACGGACGCCACATTTGTCGAATGGGCCGACTCCCAGGAAACCTTTACCGATACCCACGGCAATGAGTTTATCGACTGCCTGGGCGGATTCGGCGTATACACGGCCGGTCACCGGAATCCGGAAATCGTAAAAGCCGTCCAGGCCCAGTTGAACCGGTATGCCCTTCACAGTCAGGAACTGGTGGATCCCCTGCGGGGCTACCTGGCCAAGCTGGTTGCCATGTGTACCCCGGGAGACCTGCAGTATGCGTTTTTCTGCAACGGAGGGGCCGAGGCCGTTGAAATGGCGTTAAAACTGGCACGGCTGGCATCGGGAAAACACTACTATATTTCAACGGTGGGCGGATTCCACGGCAAGTCCATGGGAGCGGTATCAGCCACGGGCAAAGGCATGTACAGAAAACCCTATCTGCCGATCATCCAGGGATTTCAGCATGTGGCATTCGGTGATGCCAAGGCCGCTGAAACCGCCATTAAAAATCTCAGGGCCGTGGGAGAAACCGTGGCAGGAATGATTGTGGAACCCATCCAGGGAGAGGCCGGAATTATCCTGCCACCGGAAGGATATTTAAAAGAACTAAGGGCCATCTGTGACAGACACAAGGTAATCCTCATCTTTGATGAGATCCAGACCGGCATGGGAAGAACCGGCTCCATGTGGGCCTGTGAAGACTATGACGTGGTCCCTGACATCATGACATTCGGCAAGGCATTCGGCGGGGGTGTAATGCCCATTACCGGCATCATTGCACGACCCCATCTCTGGACCGATCAATTAAAAGAAAACCCCTGGATTCTGGGATCACCCACCTTCGGCGGGAACCCCCTTGCCTGCGCCGCCGCCATCGCCGCCATTAATTATACCGTTAAAACCGACCTGCCCGGACAGATCAGGGAAAAAGGTAAATATTTCATGGAAGGCCTGGTGAAACTCAAGGAAAAATATGATATCCTGGTGGATGTCAGGGGAAAGGGATTTTTGATCGGGCTGGAATACACCACGCCGGAAATCGGCTGGGCCGTTTCCAAAGGCCTGTTCAAGCGCCACATCATGACGGGGGGCACCTTGAACAATGCCAGGGTAAACCGGATCGAACCTCCGGGAATTATCTCCTATGAAACCATTGATATAGTCATCAAGCGGTTGGATGAAACCTTGACAGAGGTAACAACACTATTCAAATAATAAAGATACTGTTTTGGGCCTCTTGCCGGACCGAAACACAACATATGAATAGAAAAGAAATGGATACCCCATTTAATTTTTAGGAACATTGAATCATTGAAATTGAATGTTAAATTATACGGGACATTGAGCCGCCCTTTTGAACCATACGATCATCAGGGCGGCCTTGTCGTTACACTGCCCGGGGAAAGCCGGGTCAGGGATCTTCTGGTTCACCTGAATCTTTCCACAGAAGGCCTGGGCATGATTTTTATGGACAAACGTCCGGCAAAAGAGGATTCTCTTCTGGAAGAGGGTATGCAGATCAAAATTTTTCAACCCATTTTTGGCGGGTAGGGGTTGCAAAGCTTAACGCTAAAATTATCTATCATCATAAGGATCTTTCATGAAAATAATGCTGGGATACAACCAATTCCCCCTGGACAGCAGTGTGATAACCGTTACGCTTGACCAGGCCAAGGCGTTCAAGGCACAGGTTCACCTGGTAACAAGCATGGCAGTGGGAGAAGAGGTGCCGAAAATCGAATTTGACACAGCCGAAGAAAACCTGAATAAAGCGAAACAATTTTTTCTCGACCAGGGGATTGATTGTGTCGCACTCCTGATTGAAACCGGGATGGGGGTAGAGGAAGACCTGGTTCAATATGCCGAAACCCATAAAATAGATGAGGTGATCATCGGCGTAAAGAGCAGATCCAAACTGGGAAAACTGATTTTCGGCTCCACTGCCCAATACGTCATTTTGAAATCTTCCTGTCCCGTGGTTGCCGTAAAAGCATCAGCGGTAGAGGATGAAGATGAATAACCGGCCCAGGGCCTGAATATTCTTGAAGAGGGGTTAAAGGCCTTGACGGCCGGATAATCCCCATGATTTGCAGTAAAAATTTTAACAAAGGAAACACCCATGTATGGATTTTATAACCGTATCCTCACCATTAACCTGACCTCCGAAACCGTGCGTATCGACCCTGTGGAGGACGAGATCCTTGCCGCCTACCTGGGCGGAAAAGGCCTGGCAACCTATCTCCTTAACGAGAAAAACCCTGTGGGTGTGGACCCCCTGGCCCCGGAAAACCATCTGATCTTTGCCACGGGTCAGTTCTGTCAGAGCCTGATCTGGGGCGGCAGCCGGTACGGTGTCTATACCAAATCCCCCCTCACCGGTTTATATGCAGAGTCCTATTCCGGGGGGCGGGTACCCGAAGCCATTGACTCCTGCGGATACGATGCCGTCCTGATCACGGGCCGGGCAAAATCCCCCAAGGTCATCCGTGTTCATCCCGAGGGCGCCTCCATCCTCCCGGCCGATCATATCTGGGGAAAAGAAACCTATGACACGGAAGCACAGGTGCTCAAGGAGTTTAGCCTTGACACACCCGGATTTCGAAAACCCGGGGCCGTGGTCATCGGACCTGCCGGAGAAAAACAGGTGGGATTTGCCCTGATTGCCAATGACAAGTGGCGGTGTGCGGGACGGGCCGGTACCGGAGCCGTCATGGGATCAAAGCATGTAAAAGGCATTATCTTCCAGGGAGACCGGAAACGGGAACCGGCCCGTCCCGATGATCTGAAAGCATACTGCAAAGCCTTTTTAAAAGACCGGGCCGACCATCCGGCCGTCAAGGCCTACAAGGGCATGGGAACCACCATGATGGTGTCGTTGATGAATTCTGCGGGCGCCTTCCCGTCTAAATACTGGTCCCAGGGCACCTGTGACCACTGGGAAAGCATTAACGGAGAGACCTTTCACAGGGAACACGATATCAAGCCCCATGCCTGTGCAAAGTGCTTCATGGCCTGCGGCAGAATGGCGGTGATCCGCACCGGACAGCACAAGGGACTAAAAATCGAAGGGCCGGAGTATGAAACCATCTATGCCTTTGGCGGCCTCTGCATGGTCACGGATATTGCCGATATTGCCTTTCTCAATGACCTGTGCGACCGGTTCGGGTTGGATACCATCACCGCTGGCAACCTGTGCGGCCTGGCCATTGAAGCTGAACAGCGCGGCATCATCCAGGAAGGCATCCAATACGGAGATACCGACGCAATCGCAGCCCTGATCCGAAAGATTGCCGCAAGACAGGGCGTGGGTGACCTTCTGGCCCAGGGCATCATCCCCACGGCCAGGGCCTGGGGTCTTGAAGATCTGGCCATCCATGTCAAAGGCATGGAACCCGCGGGATACGACCCCCGGGCACTCAAGGGCATGGGCCTGACCTTCGGCACCTCACCCCGGGGCGCCTGCCATTTACGGACCACCTTTTATAAACCCGAACTTGCCGGGATCATTGCCCCGGACACCATCATCGGCAAAGCCGAACTCCTCATTGATTACGAGGACCGGCTCAATATCTTTGACACCGGTGTCCTCTGCCGCTTTTACAGAGACTTTTATACCTGGGAAGAGTTGGAAAAAGTCCTGTTCCATGTGACCGGTCTTGCGCTTGATGAAAAAGAGCTCAGGCAAAAGGCTGCCGCCATCGCAGACTTGACACGCAAATTTAATCTCCGGGAAGGTCTCAGACCTGAGCAGGATCAGCTACCGCAACGGATTCACAAGGAACCGCTGCCCGACGGCAAGGCTCTGTCCTCGGAAGAGATGAGCCAAATGCTGGAAGACTATTACCTGTTGCGGGGATGGGGCAAGGAAGGCCTGTTGCCGGGAAACACTGAAACTCTTGTTCATTAAATTCAGGTAAGGCATCATTATGGGCTTGTGGCAAATGTGCCACAGGCCTGGAATGATATCCCTTATCAAGGGGTTGCACCTTTTATTTGGCAAAAATACCTTTCCAACTGCCCGCTATCATCCCGGTAACACTCAATAGAACTGAGGGTGCAGCCAGGGCAGGGGCGGCAGAAACAGGATCAAAAGTGTTCCCAGAACCAGGGCCTCCTGCCAGTCAAAACCTTTGAGCAGGGAGGAGGCCGCGCCTGTGATCAGCAGCACAAGGATACCGAAATAGGCTGCATCGATACGCAGCCGAACGGCCCGGGCCATGAACAGCAGCAGAAGGCCGACAATGCTGCCGATGAGATGGGAGGCCTCCACCACCGACAGGGGCAGTGTTTCATACAGCCATTTCAATGCACCGCCAGCGGTTGGGGTTGAACCTGAAACCAGCAACAATTCGCCCCACAGAACCAGAACGCAGGATTTTGGTTCATCTACTGGGCGGATTAAAGGTTCAATAGTCAGGATTAATGTCGCCTATATGCAAAGCAGTAGATGGATTAAAAGACAAACAATTTCATTCAAGTTATAAAATTTGCCGTCCTAAGAAGTAACTTGCCAAATTTACACTGGTTGTGGTATCTAAAGGGCCTTGATTTATAACGGCATTTTGCAATTTTCCGGGGTGACCCCTGGAAAGCTTTTATCAATACCATGGCCAACAGGTGTGAATTTTTATGAAAGCATTATTAGCCCTTGAGGATGGCAGGACCTTTTCCTGCAGGAGTTTTACCGGACCGGGCGAGGCATCGGGAGAGGTGGTGTTCAACACCAGCATGACCGGTTACCAGGAAATCCTGACCGACCCTTCCTACTACGGTCAGATGGTCACCATGACCTATCCGTTGATTGGTAATTACGGGGTTTGCCCTGAAGATGTTGAATCCGACAAGATCCAGGTGGCCGCCTTTATCGTGAAAGAGTACCAGGATTTCCCGAGCAATTTCAGATCAAAGGGAAACCTTGCCGACTATCTGATCAAAGGCCATGTGCTGGGGATTGAAGACCTGGATACCCGGGCCCTGGTCCGCCATATCCGGAAATTCGGTGCCATGCGGGCCATGATCTCCACCTCGGATCTGGATGCGGCTTCCCTGATTGAAAAGGCAAAAAAAATCCCGTCCATGGAGGGAAGGGACCTGGTGGGCCACGTCACCACGAAAAAACCCTATTTCTGGAAATACAACCAGCCCGACTATGTGGATACGGCCAAGCTGGAAGATCCGTTGATCTGGCACCACAGGGGCAGGAAACATTCGGTGGTGGCCCTTGATTTCGGACTCAAGTACAATATTATCCGCTGCCTTGAACGGGCAGGGTGCGAGGTGCTGGTGGTGCCGGCAACAACCGATGCCGATACCATCCGCCGACTGAAACCGGAGGGGATTTTCCTGTCCAACGGGCCGGGAGACCCTGAACCCCTGACCCATGCGGTGGCCACCATCAAAGCGCTTCTGGGCCTTGCTCCCATCTTCGGCATCTGCCTGGGCATGCAGCTTCTGGGCCTTGCCATGGGCGGAAAAACCATGAAAATCAAGTTCGGCCACCGGGGGGGGAACCAGCCCGTGAAAAATCTGGCCACGGGCAAGGTTGAAATCACCTCCCAGAACCACGGGTTTGCCGTGGATTTAAACTCCCTGGGCCGTGACCACTGTGCCATGACCCATATCAACCTGAATGAAGATTCCCTGGAAGGCCTGAAAAATGACGATGTAAAGGCTTTTGCCGTGCAATATCATCCGGAAGCCTCCCCGGGGCCCCATGATGCCGCCTATCTTTTTAACCAGTTTGCAAAAGTGATTCAAGATGCCAAAACGTGAAGACATAAAGAAAATCCTGATCATCGGTGCAGGTCCCATCATCATCAGCCAGGCCTGTGAATTTGATTACTCGGGCACCCAGGCCTGCAAGGCCCTGAAAGAGGAGGGGTATGAGGTTATCCTCATCAATTCAAACCCGGCCACCATCATGACCGACCCTGAGACCGCGGACAAGGTGTACATTGAACCGGTGACCGCGGAAACCGTGATCAAGGTGATTGAAAAGGAACGGCCGGATGCGCTGTTGCCCACCCTGGGCGGGCAGACCGCCTTGAACACGGCCATAGAGGCTGCCAAGACCGGCATCTTCAAGAAATATAATGTGGAGATGATCGGGGCATCGGAAGACGCCATCAACAAGGCCGAAGACCGGGAGCTCTTCAGAGATGCCATGAACAAGATCGGCCTGAGAATTCCCAAGAGCGGGTTTGCCACGAATCTCCAGGAGGTGGAAGAGGTGTCCCGGCGCATCGGCTTTCCCATCATTGTGCGGCCCAGCTTCACCCTGGGCGGAACCGGGGGAGGGGTGGCCTACAACATGGAAGAGGTGGCGGGTCTGGCAAAGGCCGGCCTTGATGCCAGCCTCATCACCCAGGTCATGCTGGAAGAATCTGTGCTGGGATGGAAAGAGTATGAGCTGGAAGTCATGCGGGATCATGCCGACAATGTGGTGATCATCTGTTCCATTGAAAATGTGGATGCCATGGGGGTTCACACGGGCGATTCCATCACCGTGGCCCCGGCCCAGACCCTTTCGGACAAGGAATACCAGATGCTCAGGGATGCCTCCATTGCCATTATCCGGGAAATCGGCGTGGACACGGGCGGATCAAATGTCCAGTTTGCCATCAACCCTGAAAACGGGGACATGATCGTGGTGGAGATGAACCCGAGGGTATCCAGGAGTTCCGCTCTGGCCTCCAAGGCCACGGGATTTCCCATTGCCAAGATCGCGGCCAAGCTGGCCGTGGGGTATACCCTGGATGAGATTCCCAACGATATCACCGGAGAAACCCTGGCCTGTTTTGAGCCTTCCATTGATTATTGCGTGGTGAAAATTCCCCGATGGACCTTTGAAAAATTTCCCGAAGCCGAAGATGTCCTGACCACGGCCATGAAATCTGTGGGCGAAACCATGTCCATCGGCCGGACATTCAAGGAAGCCCTTCAAAAGGGGATCCGGTCCCTGGAAATCGGCAGGGCAGGGTTCGGGGGAGATGGAAAAGATCCGGCTCCCGGCTCCGTGACCGGCAATGAGCTGGAGTACAAGCTGTCCACACCCAATTCCCAGCGGCTGTTCTATTTAAAATATGCCATTGAACACGGCATGCCCATTACCATGATCTATGAGATGACAGGAATTGACCCCTGGTTCCTTCACCAGATGAAGCAGATCGTGGACCTGGAAAAACAGATCACCCTGGCCGGCAAGGCCTTGCCCCGGGACCTGTTTGAACGGGCCAAGAAATTCGGCTTTTCCGATGTCCAACTGGCCCATTTGACAAAACTCACCGACCGGCAGATTGAACAGACCCGAAAGGACCTGGGCATCGTACCGGTGTACAAGCTGGTGGATACCTGTGCCGCAGAGTTCAGGGCGGCCACTCCCTACTATTACTCCACCTATGAGACGGAGTGCGAGGCCAGGGTGTCGGACAAAAAAAAGGTGATCATCCTGGGAGGCGGCCCCAACCGCATCGGCCAGGGTATTGAATTTGACTATTGCTGTGTCCATGCCTCCTTTGCCCTGAAAGAAGAGGGGGTGGAATCCATCATGGTCAACTCCAACCCCGAGACCGTGTCCACGGACTATGACACCTCGGACAAACTCTACTTTGAACCCCTGACCCGGGAGGATGTCCTGCACATCGTTGAAAAGGAAAAGCCCTATGGCGTGATCGTGCAGTTCGGGGGCCAGACCCCCCTGAACCTGGCCACAGACCTCCAGCGAGCCGGGGTCCCCATTATCGGGACGAGCCCGGAAAGCATTGACCGGGCTGAAGACCGGGACCTTTTCCAGGAAATGCTCAACAAGCTTGACCTCCGGCAGCCGGAAAACGGGATTGCCTTCAGTTATGCCGAGGCAAGAGAGGTGGCCCGGGACATCGGATACCCGGTCATGGTCCGTCCCTCGTTTGTCCTGGGCGGCCGTGCCATGAAAATTGTCTTTGATGAAAGCGATCTGGAAGAATACTTTGACCTGGCGGTCCAGGCCTCTCCGGACAAACCCGTCCTCATTGACAAGTTTCTGGAGGAAGCCTTTGAACTGGATGTGGATGTGATCTCCGACGGAGAACAGACCATTATCGGCGGCATGATGGAACATATTGAAGAGGCGGGCATCCACTCGGGTGACTCTGCCTGTGTCCTGCCCCCCTATTCCATTTCCCAGGTCCATATTGATGAGATGGCAGCCGCAGCCAGGGCCATTGCACGGGAGCTCAACGTCAGGGGACTGATGAACATCCAGTTTGGTATCATGAACGACACCGTGTATATTATTGAGGTCAACCCAAGGGCCTCCAGAACCATTCCCTTTGTGTCCAAGGCCATTGGCGTGCCGCTGGCCAAGCTGGCCACCAAGGTGATGCTGGGCAAAACCCTTGCGGAACTCGGGTTTACCCGGGAAATCATCCCGCCCTACTATTGTGTTAAAGAGGCGGTCATGCCCTTTGACCGGTTTGAAAACGTTGATCCGGTCCTGGGACCTGAAATGAAATCCACGGGTGAGGTCATGGGCATTGACCGGGATCTGGGGGCTGCCGTGGCCAAGGCCCAGTTTGCCGCCGGGCAGAAACTTCCCACCCAGGGCACGGTGTTTATCAGTGTCCAGGACAAGGACAAGCAGCCGGCCCTGCCCGTGGCCAAACAATTCCATGAAATGGGATTCACCATCATGGCCACCCGGGGAACGGCCCAGTTCCTGGAAGAAAATGATGTTCCCACCCAGGTGGTTAAAAAAGTCTCAGCCGGTCGTCCCCATGTGGTGGATGCCGTTACCAACAACGAAGTCCAGTTGATTTTAAACACCGGGGCCTCCAGCCAGACCAAGCAGGATGGATACGAAATCAGGCGGGCCGCCATCAAGTATAAAATCCCCTATGCCACCACCACCGACGGGACAAAGGCCATTTGCAGTGCCATCCAGGCCCTTAAGAAGGAGACACTCTCCGTTAAACCCATTCAGGACTATCACCGGGAAAATATCTATGAATAAGACCCTATTTGAAAACGAACGGCCCAGGGATAAATGCGGGGTGTTCGGTCTGTACCGCCACTCCGAAGCTGCCAAAATCACCTATTTCGGACTCTATGCCCTCCAGCACCGGGGCCAGGAAAGTGCCGGTATCTCGGTGAACCGGGGGGAAAATGACAAAATCTTTTCTCACAAGGGTATGGGCCTTGTGCCCGAGATCTTTAACATGGATGACCTGGAACGGATCGAAGGCGGGTCCGCCATCGGGCATGTCCGGTATTCCACCACGGGAGATTCGGTTCTCACCAATGCCCAGCCCTTTGTGGTGAACCACAGGCACAGGTCCTATGCCGTGGCCCACAACGGAAACCTGGTCAATGCCCACATCCTGAAAGAAGAGCTGGAAGAGCAGGGCTCCATCTTCCAGACCAGCATGGATTCAGAGGTATTTCTCCATCTGTTTATCAAAAATCTCATCAAAGGGGATGTTGAGAGTGCGGTATTAAAGGCCGTGTCTAAAATCGAAGGGGCCTATTCCATGATCCTTCTCACCTGCAAGGGGGAGATCATCGGCATGAAAGACCCCAACGGGTTCAGGCCCCTGGCCCTGGGAAAACTCAACGGCCACTATGTCCTGGCCTCGGAAACCTGCGCCTTTGACCTGATCCAGGCGGAATTCATCCGGGAGCTGGACCCCGGAGAAATTGTCATCATCAACGAAGACGGCATCACCAGCCTCCGGCACCCAAAGGCTGCGGCCCACAAATCTTTGTGCATATTTGAATATATCTACTTTGCCCGGCCCGACTCCACCATTGACGGAAAAAATGTCTATGAGATGAGAAAAGCCCTGGGCCGCCGGCTGGCCAGTGAATCCCACGTGGAGGCAGACCTGGTCATGCCCTTTCCCGACTCGGGCAACTATGCCGCCATCGGTTATGCCAAGGAATCGGGCATCCCCTTTGAAATGGGCATGATCCGGAACCACTATGTGGGGCGAAGCTTTATCCAGCCCACCCAGTCCATGCGGGATTTTGCCGTCCGGGTAAAGCTCAATCCGGTGAGAGAACTCATACGGGGTAAGGATATCATCATTATCGAAGATTCCATTATCCGGGGCACCACGGCAAAAACCCGGGTCAAGGCATTGCGGGAGCTGGGGGTCAAAAAAGTTCACATGCGCATCTCCTGTCCGCCCCACCGGTTCCCCTGTTTTTACGGCATTGATTTTTCTTCCAAGGGAGAACTCATTGCGGCCCAGAAATCCGGGGATGATTTGAGAGATTATCTGGGCCTTGACTCCCTGCATTACCTGTCCATTGAGGGCATGCTGGAAGCATCCGGGGTCAAAAATCCGAACGAGTGCTTTTGCAAGGCCTGTTTTGACGGTGACTACCCGGTTCCCTTTGACCCGAATTTTACCAAGCAGTGCATGGGGTAAGATGCAAAAACACACCGTTGCCTTTTCAAAGGATTCTTCCAATCTATTTTTTCATATCCTGACAAAGTGCAATTTGTCCTGCGCCCATTGCTATATCAATCCGGATCAGCACGGAACCGCCACCCTTGGCATCGACACCATTAGAAAATGGCTGGCCCTTTTTTCAGACCGGGCCGCCCAGACCAATGTGATTTTTCTGGGAGGGGAACCCACCCTTCACCCGGATCTTCACCTGGCAGTCAAAGCGGCCAACCGCCTGGGGTTCAAGTCCATCACCATTGATACCAACGGGTATCTTTTCCACAACATCCTGGACAAAATTTCCAGCGATGATATCGATTTTCTCTCGTTTTCCCTGGACGGTGCCACCCAAACCGTCAATGACGCCATCCGGGGAAAGGGCTGCTATGAGGCGGTCGTAAAGGGGGTTGGGGACGCTGTTGCCAGAGGCTTTTCCTGTTCCATGATCTATACGGTGTCGGCCATGAATATCCATGAGCTTGGATTGATGCCAGACCTGGCCGCAGACCTGGGCATAGAACGATTTTTTATCCAGACCATCGGCCTCAGGGGCAACTCGGCTAACACAGATGATAGTTGCCGGGTATCCGATCCCCGGACATCGAGTCTTCCGGCATCCGATCTTCAAGTATCAAAAGCCGCCTGGCTGGACATCGTGCCCAGGGTCGCAGAACGACTGGCGGCCATGGGGATTACAGCCACCTATCCAAAAGTCTTTCTTGCCCCGGACGAACCCTTTGAATGCGCCGGTATCGTGGCGGATAATTATTTTATCTTTCCCAACGGCCGGGTCTATCAATGCCCGGTCTGTGAAGATTTTGCCCTGCATAGTCTTGAAATCCGGAATAATCGACTGGTCCCCACTGCAAAAATCAATGAACAGGACCTGTTCGAACTCACCATCCCCGAAGGCTGTGTCATGAACAAGATGATTCAGCCCGGGAATCTGAGTTACGACAAAAAAGGGAGGCCCGAATATAGGATTGCCTGCTGCCTGCTCAAACAAGAAATCCGCCCCTAAAGGAAACAGACCATGCCCGACATCACCATCAGACCTGCTGTAATTCAAGACGCCCCCGTTCTTCTCAAATTCGTGCATGAACTGGCCAGGGAAGAAAAAGCCGAACATGCGGTTGAAACCGACCTGGAACAGCTTGTAAAAACCCTGTTCGCAAAAGATGCAACAGCCCATGCCGTGATCTGTGAAACAGACAAAACCCCCATGGGCCATGCCGTGTATTTTTTCAACTACTCCACCTGGCAGGGAAAGAACGGACTCTATATTGAAGACCTTTACCTTTCTGCAGGTTATCGGAATATGGGAGTTGGAAAAAAAATCATCAAATACCTGGCCGTCCTGGCCCTGGAACAAGACTGCGGCCGGGTGGAGTGGTCTGTTCTCGACTGGAATGAACCGGCCGTCCGGTTTTATGAATCCCTGGGTGCCGAACCCCAGTCGGAGTGGATTCGGTACCGCCTGTCCGGCAATGCCTTAGCCCAATTGACGTCAACTTAAAAAGAGGATTTTCCCATGTTTGACCTGATAAAACAGACAAAACTTTTCTCATTAATGGAAGCGAGAGACCTGGATGCAGTGGTGATCGGCCCGTCCAACACCCTTGAGTACATGACAGGTTTCAACCCGGGTGGTTGTGAACGCTTCCAGGCACTGGTCATTACGCAAAAAAAACACTATTTTTACATCTGCAACCTCATCTATGCCGAAGACATGCAACACTGGTTTCCAAAAGACACCCCCTTTTATGTGTGGGATGATGCCCACACTGTTCATGACACCCTTAAAAAGGCCTTTGGGGATTTCAAACTTGACAAAGGTCGAATCGCAGTGGGAGACGGGATCCCGGCCGTGGATCTCATTGAGATGCAGGACATTTTTTCCTGCACCTTCATCAACGGAAAAGACCTGCTGGAAGAGATCCGGATCATCAAGACGAAACAGGACCTGGACCGAATGAGGACGGCAGCCCGCATGGCCGACGAAGTCATGGAAGACCTGACCCGGTTCATCCGGCCGGGAATGACGGAACGGCAGATCAAAGCTAAAATTGAAGACCTGTTTGAGCAGAAAGGGGCCCAGGGTCTCTCATTTACGCCCATTGTGGCCTGCGGCAGCAATAATTCCCGGCCCCACTACAGCGGGGATTCCGGTGTCATTGCCGAAAAAGACGTCCTGCTCCTGGATTTTGGCTGCCGCTACCAGGGGTTTTGTTCCGATACGTCCAGGACCTTTTTTATCGGGGATATTTCTGAACAGGAGAAAAACATCTATACCATTGTAAAACAGGCCCAGGAAGCGGCGGTCCAGTCTGCCCGGGAGGGGGTCCCCTGTAAAGATGTGGACCAACAGGCAAGGGCCGTGATTGAGGACCACGACATGGGGCGGTATTTTTTAAACCGGACCGGTCACGGCATCGGGTTTGACGTCCATGAAGCACCGTATATCAGCGGTTACAATTCAAGGCCCCTGGAAAGGGGCATGGCCTTCAGCGTTGAACCGGGCATCTGTATTCCCGGTAAAGTGGGCATGCGGGTGGAGGATATCGTGGTCATCAACCTTGAAGGGGAAACCGAAGTTCTCAACAAGTTTACCCGGGATATTCTGATCATCAAATGACAATTGATAATTGTTCCGACAGCAAATTTATTAAAATTGCCTGAGAAACGACAATCGGAAGAAAAGATAATAAAGAAATATAAGGAAAAACATGAACTGCAAGCCAGACTGGAATTTTGACGAGATCATTGACAGGGCCAACACCTGTTCCATGAAATGGGAGCCGGAAATTTTATGCAAGAAATTCGGACCGGGAAGAGAGAATCTTTTGCCCCTGTGGGTGGCGGATATGGATTTCAAGTGCCCATCCGTGGTGAGACAGGCCATGGAAAAGCGCCTGGCCCACCAGGTGTACGGCTATACCATGCCGGACCCTGGATACAACGACGCCCTGATCTCCTGGTACCAACGGCGGCACCAGTGGGAGATTGACGACCAATGGATATTGACCAGCCCGGGGATCGTGCCGGCAACCAATTATCTCATTCAGCGATTTTCCCTGCCCGGCGACAAGGTCCTGATCCAGACACCGGTGTATTATCCCTTTGCCGCCTCCATTACAGCCAACGGCCGGGGCATTGTGGAAAATCCCCTGAAGATTGTGGATGACCGGTATGAGATGGATTTTGAAGATCTTGAAAAACGAGTCAATGACCCCCGGGTCAAAATCGCCATCCTCTGCAGTCCCCACAACCCCGTGGGCCGGGTCTGGACCCGGGAGGAACTGAAAAGATTCGGGAGGATCTGTATCGACAATCATGTCCTGGTCTTTGCCGATGAAATTCACTGCGATTTGATCATGCCGGGATACCGCCACATCTGCTTTCAGGGGATATCCCAAGAATTTGCCGATCATTCCATTGCCGGCAATGCCGCCAGCAAGACCTTTAACCTGGCCGGGCTTCAGCAGTCAAGCCTGATCATCCCCAATGACCGGCTCCGCAGTGAATTTTCCCTGTACTTTGAAACCCTGGGTGTGGGCTCTGGGGGATTCGGGACCCTGTTCGGGGCCATTGCCACCCAGGCCGCCTACAACCGGGCAGAACCCTGGCTGGATGACCTGATCGTTTACCTGCACCAGAATTTTGTCTACCTGAAAACCTCCCTTGAAAGCCGGCTGCCCGGGGTAAAGGTGTTTGACCTTGAAGGCACCTACCTGGCCTGGGTTGATTTCAGGCCCCTGGGACTGTCTCCCGACCAGACCATCCGGGCGGTGGAGGAAGATGCCGGACTGGCCCTGGACCATGGGGACTGGTTTGGAAAAAACGGGGCCGGATTTGAACGGGTGAACATTGCCTGCCCCAGATCAATTTTAAATAAAGCGGTGGAGGCAATGGCGGCTGCCTTTAAAAAATAAGGACCGCAAATAAAATAAGTTGAGCTAAAATAGAGGCTGTTTTCTGTTTATTCGATCACAAACCGCTTGACCAGACCATCAAGGGTGTCGGTCTGATCCTGCATGCTCCGGGCATCTGAATTGATACTGGAACAATTTTCAGACATCCGGGTACTGGCCTCATTCACCTTTTTCATCTCATTGGAGATATCGGTTGTCATGGTATCAAACTGAGCAATACTCGTATTCACCTCACCAATACCGCTTGCAACCGTTGCCGTGTTCGCGGCAATCTCCTTTGTGGTGGCGGACTGCTCTTCAATGGCAGCGGTAATTTCATTGACCATGCCGTTCATATCCCCGAAGGTCTTTGAGATAATGTTCATTTCCGTGAGGGTGGTCCCGGTAGTATTTCTGATATTGTCAATTTTGGATTTAATATCCTGGGTGGCCATCGCCGTCTGCCTGGCCAGCTCTTTAATTTCCCCGGCCACAACGGCAAATCCTTTCCCGGCTTCCCCGGCCCTGGCCGCCTCAATGGTAGCATTCAGGGCCAGCAGATTGGTCTGCTCTGAAATCTCATTGATGGATTCAGTAAAGGTGTCGATCTGTTTTGCCGCATCCCCCAGGCGGCTGACTTGCTGAGCCACGGTTTCAATTTTCTCACCGGTTTCAATACCCATTTGCCTTGAAGTTTCCGCTTTCCCGGCAATTTCGTTGATGGTGGCCGTCATTTCCTCGGTGGCCGAAGCCACCATATCCAGATTGTCCGATGCCTGATTCACCACACCTGAAAGACCGGATATGCTGGAACTCATCTCAGATGTGGAACCGGTTACCGCATCGGTAATCGTTGACATATCATCGGCGTCAACGGCAATCCTGCCGGCCTGTTTTTCCGTAATGCCGGAGAACCGGGACAGGGCCGCAGCACACTTTGAAATATCCAGGATCATGACCTGGAGTTTTTCAATAAAAAGATTAAACCACTTTGACAACTCTCCGATCTCGTCCGTTGATGTGATCTCGATTCTCCGGGTCAGGTCACCTTCTCCCTGGGCAACATCCTTGAGACTCTGAGTCACCCGGATGATGGACTTGACAATGGTTCTCGATACAACAAGGGCCAGGGGGATAATCAAAACAAAGCAGCACAGGTAGACGATGATCATGACATACACCACCTGCAACGTGTTGTCTATCACGGTCCGGGTGGAATAAAAGGCAGCTATGGCACCGTTCAGACGTCCCCCGTTATAGACCGGCAGAATTCCCTGGAGATATTTATCCTCCCCGATAGTGAGGGTATTGAGCACCACCTCCTGCCCGGAAAAGGTCCAGGAAGGATCAACCTGATCTGCCAACCCGTCTTTTGAAAGCCTGTCATACGCCTCAAGATCTCCTGCTGATTGTTTATCACCGGCAAAAATATTGATTTTCATTCCCGTTAACTCGGCCATCTGTCCGGCAAATGCCTTTCCCAGAACTTTGCTCAACACCATAAACCCAAAAACCTTTGGCTCCATGGCTTTTGTTTTTTTGTTGTAATCATCCATGATGATGGGTACGGTGATATCCAGAAAGAGCTGATTGTCCATTGTTTTCAGCTCACTTTTAACGGCATTGGATGACAGATCCTCTTTGACCACGGATATCCCGAGATCCTGGACCGTCTCATCCGTCTGCCAGGTACTTTTCTTTAAATCCTCATTCACCTTTAAGGTCACGTGGTTGAATGCCTTTTTCGGGTTCACATAATAAAAGCCCACTCGTCTGGAGCCGGCCCCTTTTTCTTCGGAAAAGGCGACCAGTTCCCCTTTGGCGTCATACACGGCCATTCCATGGATATTGTTGGCACTGGATACGGCAAAAATTGCATTGGCAAGATCTATATAAGAGGTCTCGGTCATGCCCAGATCAAATTTTTCCTTGAATTCCACAATAAATTTAACATTTTCACTGACCTTGAAAACCTGGTTCATCTCATCGGTTTTTTTAATCAAATCCGCTTGAATCTCGTTGATTTTATGTTTGATGTTATTGGCTGCAACCAAAATATTGGTATGGGTTGTCTCTACATTCTGGTTGTAAATCACCACGGACACGACAAGGGATGAGACCACCATGACAACGGCCGGAACCAGTACAATAACACTTAAAATCTTCTGTTTTAACTTAAAGGAAAACTTTTTCATGCTTCACCTTCCTGACGGATTAACATCATCAGGCACTATTCTGCACCTGAAACAAATTCTCATTAGATTTTAACCCTTATACTTAAATAGAACTCTGGTTTTGTCAACAAAATCAAGGTTATTTTCAATCCTGATTCGGTTATATATTTCTATTTAAGAGGCAGTATTGTATACTTAAAGAATTGTGGTTTGACTGCCGGCATTCATATAAGAGGAGCAGACATGAAATTTTCAAATTATCTTACCCAGGGCTTTTATGATGAATTGTTTGATGCGGACGGCATTCCCCGGCCCGGTGCGGAGCTGCTGATAAACAAAATCGAATCCCTGCCGGAAAATGATCTTCTTCACAAGCAGAAATCCGCAGAAACTTCCTTGCTCCAAATGGGCAATACCTTTGCGGTATACGGCAGTGAAGAGGGTACGGAAAAAATCCTGCCCTTTGATATTATTCCCCGGATCATCGGGAACAAAGACTGGCGCAAGATAGAGTTAGGGCTCCAGCAGCGGATCTATGCTCTGAATCAATTTATCAACGATATTTATCATGCCAAAAAAATTTTAAAGGACAAGGTCGTACCCGAAGATTTGATCATGTCCTGCGCCACATACCGGAAACAGTGTGAAGGGTTGACACCGCCTAACGATATCTGGTGTCATGTCACAGGGCCGATTCCATGCTGGGGGTTCCCGGCATCATGGAGGTTTACAGGGCCGGAAAAGTGGCCATGGCCAATGCCCCGGGAACCGGCATTGCCGATGACAAGGCCGTGTATGCCTATGTTACCCAGATCATCAAATACTATCTGGATGAAGATCCTATTTTGCCCAATGTGCCCACCTTTATCTGCCGGGATGACAAGGACCGTGCCCATGTGCTGAAGAATCTGGATAAACTGGTGGTCAAGGCTGCCAACGAATCCGGCGGTTACGGCATGATGATCGGTCCCCATGCCAGCGAAAAGGAGCGGGAGGAATTTGCCCTGCTGATCCAAAAAAACCCCAGGAATTATATTGCCCAGCCCACCCTTGCCCTGTCCCGGGTTCCCACCATTGTGGACACTCACTTTGAAGGACGTCACGTGGATTTAAGGCCCTATATCCTGTACGGAGAAGAAATTTATGTCCTGCCCGGCGGTCTCACCCGGGTGGCATTGAAAAAGGGCTCCCTTGTGGTCAACTCCTCCCAGGGAGGCGGCACCAAGGACACATGGGTCATTGCCGATACAGATGACAGCAATACCCTGCCGTCCCAGTCCCAGTCAACCGGTCAAAGTGACCCTAAAGGAGGTGCCCATGCTTAGCCGCGTTGCAAGTTCAGTCTACTGGATGACCCGGTACATTGAACGGGCTGAAAACATTGCCCGTTTTATCAGCGTCAACCTGAATTTTACCCTGGATTTTTCCAGTGAATCCAGTCGGCAGTGGCAACCCATCATTATGGCCACAGGCGACCATACCCTGTTTGAAAAAACATACCATACTGACTATTCTGCCAAAAACGTGATTCATTTCCTTGCCCTGGATCAGGGGTATGCCAATTCCATTATCTCATGCCTGAGGGCTGCCCGGGAAAACGCCAGATCCGTGCGGGAGATCATCTCCTCTGAAATGTGGGAACAGGTGAACCGGTACTACCTTGATCTGAAGGATGCCGCCATAACCGATCTTGCCAATCGCAATCCCCATAAATTTTTCAAAATCATCATCATGCGGGCCACATGTTTACAGGCCTCTTATACTCCACCATGTCCCATGGTGAGGCCTTCCAGTTTGCCCTGACCGGTCTTTTGCTAGAACGGGCGGACAAGACGTCCAGAATCCTGGATGTAAAATACTTTATGCTGCTTCCCCAGGCAGGGGACGTCAACACACCCTATGATTCCATTCAATGGGCAGCCGTGCTCAAATCCGCCAGTGCCCTTGAAATGTACCGGAAACGCTTCCACAGGATCATTCCCAGGCAGGTATGTGATTTTTTGATTTTTGACGGTGAGTTTCCCCGATCCATGCGCTATTGCCTGAAAAAAGCGGAAAAATCCCTGCATAACATCTCCGGCACACCTGTGGGAACCGTATCCAACAAGGCGGAAAAAAGCCTGGGACGGCTGTGTGCAGACCTGGATTATTCCGATATTGACGAGATCATCACCACGGGCATGCACGAGTACCTGGATGCCCTGCAAATCAAAATTAACAAGGTGGGCACGGATATCCATGATGCGTTTTTCAAAATTATTCCCTTTGAAACAGCCGGTGAATCTTCCCAGTGATAAAATGATGCAGTTTCAGGCATACCATAAAAAAAAACAGGGCGCATCAAGTGTCCTTAACCAATGGAGAAACGTTTATGGCCGTTCAGGTGGCGCTCTATCATAAAACAGATTATAAATATGACAAAAAAATCCAGCTGGATTCCCAGGTGGTCCGGCTTCGGCCGGCACCCCACTGCCGCACACCCATTTTAAGTTATTCCCAGACCATCAGCCCTGGGAATCATTTTATCAACTGGCAGCAGGATCCCTTCAGCAACTACCTTGCCCGGCTCAATTTTAATAAAAAAACCGATCACTTTTCCATTGTGGTGGATCTTGTGGCCGAAATGGTGGTGATCAATCCCTTTGATTTTTTTCTTGAACCCTATGCCGAAAAGTTTCCCTTTACCTATCCTGCTGAACTGGCCAAGGACCTCAAACCCTTTCTAGAAACAAATGCGCCCGGGGAAAAGCTGGCGGCATATCTTTCCGGCATTGACCGCAAACGGGTGGACACCAATGATTTCCTGGTCATGGTCAACCAGGGGCTGGAAAAAATAATCAAGTATAATATCCGAATGGAGCCTAACGTCCAGTCCGGAGAAGAAACCCTGACAAAATTGAGCGGGTCCTGCCGGGATTCGGCCTGGCTCCTGGTGCAGATTCTCCGTCACCTGGGACTTGCGGCCCGGTTTGTCTCAGGCTACCTGATCCAGCTGGCACCGGATGTCAAATCCCTGGAAGGCCCGTCCGGACCGGAAAAGGATTTCACCGATCTCCATGCCTGGACCGAAGTCTTCCTGCCCGGAGCCGGCTGGATCGGCCTGGATGCCACATCCGGCCTCCTGGCAGGTGAGGGCCACATTCCCCTGGCCTGCACACCGGATCCCAGAAGTGCGGCACCGGTCACAGGTGCCCTTGAAAAATGCGGGGTTGATTTTTCCCATACCATGCACATCACCCGGATTCATGAAGATCCCCGTTCCACCAAACCCTATCCCGAAGACATCTGGTCCGAGATTGAAGCCCTCGGGTACCGGGTGGACGAGGAAATCGTCCGGGAAAACATCACCCTGACCATGGGCGGTGAACCCACCTTTGTGTCGGCAAAGGATATGGAGGCGGCAGAATGGGATACGGCAGCCGTGGGCCCCACCAAGAAAATCCTGTCCGTTAACCTGCTCAAGAGGCTGAGGGGAAAATGGGCGCCGGGCAGTCTGCTGCACTCTGGACAGGGCAAGTGGTATCCGGGTGAATCCCTGCCCCGGTTGGCATTGAGCTGTTTCTGGCGAAAGGACGGCACCCCGGTCTGGAAAGAAGACAATCTTCTGGCAGATGAAGAAAAAGACTATGGATTTGGTCCTGCCCATGCCCTGAAACTGTTGACAGCCCTGACACGGATTCTGGAGGTTGATGCCGCCTATATCATGCCGGCTTTTGAGGATATTTTTTACTGGCTCTGGAAGGAACAGCGGCTGCCGATTAATGTGGACCCTGCGGATTCAAAGCTGAAAAATGCCGAAGAGCGCGCCCGCATGGCAGCCGTGTTTGAACGGGGCATAGGAGAGCCCACGGGCTATGTGCTGCCCCTTCAGAAAGGATCATGGAAAAGCGGCCCCTGGCACCTGAAAAGTAAAAATCTTTTTCTGACGCCCGGAGATTCCCCCCTGGGACTTCGCCTGCCCCTGGATACCCTTCCCTGGGTCGCAGAAGAAGCGTACCCCCATATAATTGAAGAAGACCCCATGGGGAAAAAAACACCCCTTTTTGACCCCCTGACCTCTGACGCAGATAGGGCAAAAATAAAGGCCTTGAAGGAAGAGCAGAAATCCCAGTTTCATGTTAACGGAAAGCCGGAGTATGAGATCCGGGAAGACATCATTGACCAGCCCCGGCCGTTTTCAGAGCCACGTCCGATAAAAGGTGAATCTGCAGGCTGGGTCATCCGGACTGCCCTGTGTGTCCAGCCCCGTGACGGCAGGCTCTACGTGTTTATGCCGCCCATGGAAAAGGCATCAGATTATTTTGAGCTCATTGCCGCGGTTGAGGCGGCTGCAGCTGCAACCGATCTTCCCGTGATCATTGAGGGATATACCCCGCCCTTTGACCACCGCTTCAACCGGTTTTCCATCACCCCGGACCCGGGTGTCATGGAGGTGAATATCCACCCGGCCGCCACCTGGAAAGACATGGTGAACACCACCACAGAATTATATGAAGAAGCCCGCCAAACAGGGCTTGGTACGGAAAAATTCATGCTGGACGGCCGCCACAGCGGCACGGGCGGGGGCAACCATATCATCATGGGCGGCCCCAGCCCGGCAGAGAGCCCCTGGCTGAAACGTCCGGACCTGCTGCGCAGTTTTTTAACCTTCTGGAACAATCACCCCTCCCTGTCTTTTCTGTTTTCAGGATTATTTTTAGGCCCCACCAGCCAGGCCCCCCGAATGGATGAGGCCCGCCATGATTCACTCAATGAACTTGAAATTGCCTTTGACGAGATGCAGGCCCGGACACATGCCAGCGCTGTCTGTCCCCCCTGGCTGGTGGACCGGCTTTTCCGGCATTTGCTCACCGATCTTACCGGCAACACCCATAGAGCGGAATTCTGCATTGACAAGCTTTACTCCCCGGACTCTGCCACGGGACGGCTGGGTCTGGTGGAATTCAGGTCCTTTGAAATGCCGCCCCACGCCTTTATGAGCCTTGCCCAGCAGCTGCTGCTGCGTATCTGCATGGTAAATTTCTGGAAAAAGCCCCACAAAGAAAAGCTGACCCGGTGGGGGACCACTCTTCATGACCGATTTATGCTGCCCTTTTACGTGTGGCAGGATTTCTGCGATGTGCTGGAAATCTTCAGCCGTGAAGGCTTTCCCATGAAACCCGAATATTTCCATCCCCATTTTGAATTCAGATTTCCCTTTGTGGGCAAGGTGACCCATGCCGGAATTGAATTGGAACTCAGGGTGGCCATTGAGCCGTGGCATGTCCTGGGAGAAGAGCCGGGCGGCGGTGGAACTGCACGGTATGTGGATTCTTCTCTGGAAAAAATGCAGGTATTGGTGAAAAACATGAACGATGCACGGCACATGGTGCTGTGCAACGGGCGTGTTCTGCCCCTGCAGCCCACCGGCACCAAAGGAGAGTTTGTGGCCGGTGTCCGTTACCGGGCATGGCAGCCCCCGTCCTGCCTGCATCCCACCATCGGGGTGCACGCGCCCCTGATCTTTGATATTGTGGATACCTGGAGCCGCCGATCCATTGGCGGATGCACCTATCATGTGGCCCATCCGGGCGGACGCAGTTATGAGATTTTTCCTGTAAATTCCTATGAAGCTGAAGGGAAAAGGGTTTCCCGATTTTTCAGCATGGGGCACACACCCGGGCCTCTGGACCATATCCCGAAAAAAAGGATCAACCCGGAGTTTCCCCATACCCTTGATCTGCGCAGGAAACAATGAGGGTCAATTTTTCATGAGAAAAGGACAGCCCAGCGGCAGACCCTGTCTTTCCGGAAAAAAGTTCTTTTATGAACGGCTGCAGTGAGGTGTTTACCCCTGAAGGGAAACCCGCCCCCCACTGGCAGTCGCTCATCACCTATCTGAACGGCATGGGCAGCAAAGAACTGGACCGGCGATGGCAGAATGCCAGGCAGATCATGCATGAACATGGTGCGGCCTATAATGTCTTCAGTGACCAGACAGAGATGAAACGGCCATGGGAGCTGGACCCTGTCCCCTTTCCCATTTCAACTGACACCTGGGGCTTTCTGGACAAGGGGATCTGCCAGAGAACCCGGCTGCTGACCGCTGTTTTTGAAGACATTTACGGTGCACAGAAACTGATCCGGGACCATCACCTGCCGGCGGAACTTTTTTTTGCAAACCCCCGGTTTTTGCACCAGTGCCATGGCCTTTACGCTGAAGGCGCCCTTAAACTCCATTTTAATGCAACCGATCTCTGTCAGTATCCCGACGGCCGGTGGCGGGTGATTTCCGATCGGACCCAGGCCCCCTCAGGCGCCGGATATGCCCTGGAAAACCGTATCATCCTTTCCCGGATCCTGCCCCGGATGTTTCATTCCGGCAAAGTGCTGCGCCTGGCACCGTTTTTTAAGTTGTTCAACCACGACCTCATGGAAATATCAGGCCTGAAAAAAAGGGAGCCCTTTATCGTCATGCTCTCTTCCGGCCCTGCCGGTCCAACTTATTTTGAACATGTGTTTCTTTCCCGCTACCTGGGCATTACCCTGGTGGAAAGCAGTGACCTGACCATTAGAAATGATTCCGTCTTTCTCAAGACCCTTGGGGGGCTGCATCAGGTGGATGTGATATTGCGGCGCATTGAAGATACGTTCTGCGATCCCCTGGTATTCGGCAACACTTCTCTTATAGGAGTTCCAGGGCTTGTACAGGCCGTTCGCAAGGGAAATGTGGTGGTGAGCAATCCTCTGGGCAGCGGCGTTCTGGGGACTCCGGGTCTGATTCCTTTTTTGCCCGGTCTGTGCCGTCTGCTTCTGGGGGAAGACCTGCTTTTACAGGATCTGCCCACCTCGTGGTGCGGCCAGGCAGATCAGCTGAACCATGTTCTGGAACAGGTTTCGGATACTAATACTTCCATGATCATTGCCTCTGCCTTTGCCCGACCCCATATCCGGACCGTGGATGTTCGCGGCCTGAGCCAGGAAAAACGGGAGACACTGATCCTGAAAATCAAGGCTGCCCCCTATGCCTATGTCAGCCGTGACCCCCTGATTCCCTGTTCCCTCCCGGTATGGGAAAACAGCGATTTAAAATACGCCTGTGCCGCCGTAAGAATATTCTCCACTGCCAAGACCGGCACCCCCGGCAGTGACAACAATACAATTGCAATCATGCCCGGCGCACTGACCCGGATTTCAGATGATCCCACCGCCTTTATGATCCAGACCGGCAAAGAACAGGGCAGCAAAGACACCTGGTGCTTTTCCCATGAAATTGTCGAATATCAGAGTATGATGCACCACTTTACAGAGTCCCTGGAAATCCACCGGGGCGGTGACCTGCCGTCCAGGGTGGCGGACAACATGCTCTGGCTGGGACGCTATGTGGAACGTGCCGAAGGCCTGCTCAGGGTAATTCGAAGCGTTTTAAACCGGCTCAACAGTGAAACCCGGCTGGATCTGATCAAGGAATTCCCCTTTTTTCTGCGGATCATGGCCAACCTTGAAATCATTTCTCCGGCCCTTTCTGAGGCCGATGCCGTTTACAACATGCGAATTCTGGAAACGGAAATTCTGGAGTCCATATTCGGTATTCAGCATCCCGGCAGCATTAAAAATGCCGTGTCCCAGGTCAAGCAGTCAGCGGCAAGTGTCCGGGACAGATTGTCCAATGATTCCTGGCAGATCCTGGGACGCATGGAAAATGAGCTGCGGCGGTTTGCACCCCATCGCCACAGCCAGGTCAGTGAAGTCCATGAGCTGATAAACGAGATGATCTTGACCCTGTCCGCCTTTGCCGGTCTGTCCCAGGAAAGCATGACCCGGGGCATGGGTTGGCGGTTCATGGACATGGGAAGGCGCATTGAGCGATCCCGGTATATGATTGCCCTGCTTCAGAGCCTGTTTTTTACGCCGGGCAAGCCTCCCGGCAATGACCTTGAAGCCCTGCTTGAGGTGGCAGACAATACCATCACCTACCATACCCGTTACCGTACCACCTTTCACATGGAGCCCATTGTGGACCTGTTGCTCCTGGATGAACTCAACCCCAAGTCCGTGGGATTTCAGCTGGCCTCCCTGTTTGATCATGTGGAGACACTTCCCAGGAGCACTCCCAGACCTTTCAGGACAAAGGAAGAAAAACTTACCCTGGACCTTACTACCCAGCTGCGCCTCACCGATATTCAGGACCTTATGGAGATGACCCGGGACGGCACCCTGCCGAACCTCACTCAATTGCTTGACCGATTGAACACCGGCATTCAGGAACTGGCCACCACCATTACCCAGCACTATCTCAGCCGGACTGAGACCGAAAAGCAGCTCCGGGTTTTTCTTAAACCACCTGATGATGCGTATGTTTCAGAAGGAAAAGGCCTCTATGAAATATAAGATTTTACACACGACCCTTTATCAGTACAGCGATACGGCTTCATTGTCCCATAATGAACTTTTCTTGACCCCCAGAAATACCCCGGTTCAGAACTGTATTGAAAATACCATTACCCTGTCACCTGTCCCTTCGGCCATTTCCAGCAGAAAGGACTATTTCGGGAATACCGCCACAACCACCACCATTGAGGTTCCCCACACCGTGCTGGAAATTACGGCTGCCAGCCGGGTGGACCTCTCCCCGGCAGCAATGATCCTGCCGGATCAGACACCGGCCTGGGAAGAGGTCAAGGCCGCGGTATGGCAGCATCAAACCCCTGAGGACCTGGATGCCTTTCAATTTGTTTTTGCCTCTCCCATGATCCCGGTGGATGACCGGTATGCTGAATGGGCCCGGGATTTGTTCCAGCCCGGAACACCGGTCCTTAAGGCGGCCCTTGACCTGACACAAAAAGTTTTCACCGAGTTTAAATACGATCCCCAGGCCACTTCCACCACCACACCGGTGGAGGCGGCGTTTGATATCAAGCGGGGCGTGTGCCAGGATTTTGCCCATATTGAAATTGCCTGTCTGCGCTCCCTTGGGCTCTGCGCCCGGTATGTCAGCGGATATCTGCACACCCTGCCGCCGCCGGGCAAACCAAAACTCACCGGTGCTGATGCCTCCCATGCATGGCTTGCCCTTTATATACCGGGCATGGGCTGGGTGGATCTGGATCCCACCAACAATGTCATCCCTGTGGATCAGCACCTGACCCTGGCATGGGGAAGGGATTACAGTGATGTAACACCGGTAAAAGGAACTGTGCTGGGAGGCGGGCAGCACCTGTTGAGCGTGACCGTGGATGTAAATCTGGTATAGGGAATTCACCAAGAACATTTATCCTAAAATCGATTTAGCGGATTATTCGTCGGGTAGCCGGCATGTTTTTGTCTGTTCCGGTTTGAACCGTTTCGGTGGTGTGACCATCTTTAAACCTGAGGCATTAACCAGCCCGCAAAGCATCCGGGTAAATATATCGATAATGCCCCGGATTTTCCATAAAAAATCGGCACCATAGTAACCGGTCTCTCCCCCGATGGTCACAACAGATTTCCAAAGATCTTTGGATCTGCCTTTTACTGTGGCCTGATACCCGCAGGAAAGGATCGTGCCCCCGGAATAAGCGGAATCTCCAAAGTGAAACCATTCCGGATATCTGAGGCCAATAAAAGCGGAATCAGCCGTCCGCTGACATATCCTGTTGCGCCGGTGACCAGAACCGGTTTGTGAGTTTTTTTATTCATTTTCGGTGCGCCCAATCACGGCATAAAGCGGGTCTGACAGCATCATTTGAGGAAAATATTCGTCGGTGTGGGGCCGGGGATAGCCTCGTGATGAAATAGTTGAAATGTCTTTGTACCGGCCGGATTCAATAAAGTATTCCGTCACCAGGCCCATCCGTTCAAAATCATGAAGATTTTCCCAGATCTTTATGGTTTTTTCAGGGAACCACCGGTTTGAAAATGATACAATAAAGGTCCCACCGGGTTTTAAAACCCGGGCCACCTCCTTGAAGATACGGTTGGGATGGGTCAGGTACTCAACAGAGAGAGAACAGACGGCACAATCAAATTCATGGTCATCAAAGGCAAGACCGGGGGTGGTGTTCAGATCCTGTACCGTATGTGCCGTAAGCGCGGGGTTGTTGATAAGCTCGTTGGCATTCAGCCCCACACCGTGCACGGACAGAGGCCTCAGATCATCAATGATGTGAGACTCCCAACCGGCCATAAGATCCAGGACTTTGTCGTTTCCTCCACCGGCTCGTCAAGAATTACAAGGCTTTTGGGGCCAGCGGCATAGAAAATGTCCCGGGGCCGGATCAAAGACCTCAAAAGAACGGCTGAACCCTTGGCACTCCGGGTATAATCAATTGCCATGTGCAGTTGCAGAACCTGAATCAGTTTAAGAGTTTCTTTGTCAATAACGGTTAGGGGACACAGCTTTAAGTATAATTGCCGGGAAAACAGGGCCGGTTCCCTGTGTCGGCCGGGTTTGATAAAGGATTCTTTATCATTGGCTGCGATCATGGGCTCAAAGATTTCACCCTTGTCTGAAGCGATAGGCCGGGATCGAATCATGTTTTTATTTGGCCCGCCATTTTTGTATTCTCTTGTTTGTTTGTATTTTTCGTCATTTGTTGTATTATTTTAGACTAAACGGTTTGTACTGTAACCCCAGTCGGACATACACAAAAAATTTATCACTATCATCTATTTTGCCATGGCCTAGTCAATGACATATGATATTGATGTTTACCAACAGCCTAACCCTAAGGCAAGCACATATTACAGGTGTGTTGAAAATCACTTTGAACAACCGGAACGGGCATGGGATTAAAGACTGGACAGATGTTGGCAATGAAAGGATAAAATCATGAAAAAATTCATTATATTTCTATTCATCGTGTTTTCGGCCTCTGTTTCGGCAAATGATAATATCGGCACCGTATATTTCGGTGAAAATCTTGCCAAGACCTTGAGTGAACACACAGATCGATTATATTTAAAAATTGATGCCTCAGAAAATTTATATTTTAACCGTCAACACTCAGGTCCGGTTGCAAACAACTTGGATATTAATACAGACCATATGGTAAAGGTCTATTTTGATGATCAGATTTGTCACTCCTGGAAATTAAATTTTTCAAAACTAAATACCCACAGCGTAATTATCCGGCGTTCACCCGGGGCCTGGCGCATGGAACCCGTCTCTGCCGTGGCTCTGAAAAATCAATTGGCCCGGGGCAGGTCCTGCCGTGAATTAAAATCAAAATACCTGACAAACCCAAGGAGTTTCGTCACTTTTACCAAAGCATTGGATAACCATTCATCCGACAATTTATGGGTGCTGCCCTGGAACAATGTGGAAATCCTTATACCGAAGACACAATACACCCATGTCTTTGCCTCAAAAGGATATCAGTCCACAACCGATATCCTGATGAAAACCCGGGAAGGGTTAAAAATTCTTGCAGCAATGCTGCCGGACAGGCCGGTGAATGATATTTTTAAAACCCAGAGCCTGGAAAACCTGTCCTTTGAATCCTCACCGGGCAATCAGTCAATGACGCAAAAAATATATGGCGGCCCGGTCCGGCTGTCCGAAATCAACCGGTTTGGCTTTTCTATTACACCTGAAGATTTGATCTGTGATACCCCAAATAATGGTGAACAGGCAGCCATTTCCATCGCCCTTATTTTAAAAAATATTGAATCTCCCGGAAAATTATTATCTGTACATAAAATTACCGGGGCCTATGACGGATGGATGGAAAAACAAATCCATAAGGGTTATTTTGAATATACCCTTAATATCATTTCAGATTCAAAAAAAGAGAGCCTCTGCCAGATCAGCTATATTATTCCGGAAAAATCGGTTTACAAAAATATTCCTTTCCAGATCGGCAGGGAAAAAGAAAAAAAAGACAAGACACTTCCGAAATGGCTGGATGCTTTCAGCACGGCATTGAAAATCAATACAAAAAAAAGTTGGAAACTCTATGCGCGTGAAGCGGAAAAACAGGGATTCAGCCCGGAAAGTATTGCGAGGACCCTTACCAATTTGAACATAGATTAAGGCAATTTCAATTTTGGGAGCAGGCTGAAATCTGTATACAACTCCCTGTGATGTTGACGGATATAATGCACGAGTTTTTTTTGATCCTGTGTCACCCAGGCAGAGGATGAAGAGCCTTTTTTGATGAGTTCTCCTCTAAGCACACCCTCTTTTACCGCATCCTCAATCACGCTGTCTTTCATAAAATAAAAGCCAAAACTGTCCTTAAGGCATTCATATTTAAATATCAGATACCCCTTATGTCTTTTGTCTTCCGGATAGACCCATTGTAGATTAAGATACCGGGTATCCTCAAACATAGAGGTGTGCCCCGACCATTGAGAAATTTTAATTTCATCGTTAGCGTTCAATTCAACCATGGCGATTTTTAATAATTCTGTTGTGATATCCCTGCCGATATGGATATAACCGGACTCCCCTTGTTTATGCCAATACCAGGTTCCAAGAATACCGGCATCCAGTTGCTGCTCACCGGGATTGGTCATTGGCTGAGAAAAATGGGACACACAACCGGTTGAGAGAAACAAAAGAAAAAATCCCAGGCTGCATGCTAGTTTGACATTTTTTATACGCTCAGATATTAAAACCATCATGGCAATGTCCTGTTTTATATATAAAAAAGTAATGGCTGGTATAAAGTATAGTGTAGATTAGAAGATAAACACGAATCGATCAACTTAAATTTTTTATGAAATAAGAAATAGAGGGTTATCAAATGAGATTAAGACGGTCTGTTCTGCTTATTTGTGGATTTCAAATGGTTTTGATGGGTTTCATTTCACAGACCATTGCAAAACCCTGTGCCTCATTTCATACGCTTGTGGGTAAGACCGACTGGCAGGTGAATGTCAAAGATGTCACTATGGGGTTAGCGCAGGACAATATCAACTTTGAACTTCGCATGGGAGATGAACATCATTTAAATTTTAAAGCCTACCAGGGAAATGATCCATATCGTAACCGGCTCGGGCCGTTACAAGAAAAAAATCTGCCGCAATTATTCGAACTTTTGAAGGCTGGCATGTCTTTTCTGGGACAGGACCAAATTACCGTGTCTTCACTGGCGATTCACTGGTTTTCTTACCCTGAAAGCATCAAACACTGGGCCTTGATCTGGAAAAAATCAGAATTGAGAAAAAACTGGGATCAGACAGATCAATACGAGCGACATGACAGCCTGGTGAAAATGCTTTCCGACACAGTAAAAAAAGATTTTCAGCCCATTGTTCACGCACTGGGATTTGATATTACAGGCGCGTCCATGGAAAAAATGGGATTTCAAAAAGCAGGAACATTGGAATTTTACGACAGTGTATTAAAACCGGCTGAAATTCCGGCAGAATCTAAAATCCCCATTCCATTAATGCTGTCCCTGGGTCTGGTACCATCAAATGATCGTTCTAAAAGGGAGGTTTATACGGAGGGGTCGGATTCATGCTCCCTGGAGTCTTTTTTTTCGATTGCCAGGCTGGGTAAAAATACGATCTATTGTTCATTTCAAAGACTATTTGACCAGTATGAAATTTCCGGAGATCATCAGCTTTCCGATGGCAGGTATAAGCCCTTAAAGCCTTTTAGTGAAAAAGCATATCAGGGTATTTCTGCAAAATTATTGGGGGCCGGTTTAATATCAACCAAAAGGGATTCAAAAAATCCTGTTTCATTAAAAAGAAATATACAGAATTATCCCAGCGTTTATCAGGAAATGGTGGCTTATTTTTCTGATAAAAGCAGACCGGGTTTAAAAACTGAAATTCAACGTGCCGGGTTGCCCAACCATAAATTTTATCTGTTTCATCCATCGTCTGAAACAGGATTTCTGGAGTCCATTGAGCCTTTTTTAATCTTAAGCGGTTTAAAATTTAAAGAATTCCAAATCAGCCTGAACAATAAAAAAACGGCTGAACAATATGATACATACGATAAACTGCTTAAACCATTGGGGTTTAAACCCGGGGATCAGCCTAATGTGCCTGATTTTGTATATATGATTGTGGAAAAAAATTAAAACACCAGATAATTTATGAAGACCATGCATTCAAGTCCAGGGGGGAAATAACCCATGACGCCGGCCGTCAACTGCCTGAAAAAAGCAAAAATAGACCACCAGATCCATTTCTACGACCATGATCCAGGCTCAAAAGCCTATGGTGAGGAAGCGGCAAAAAAATTAAACCTCTCTGTCCACCAAATCTTTAAAACCCTTGTGGTCTCGGCCGACGATACAGCGCTTTTTACGGCGCTGGTACCGGTATCCGGGCAACTGGATTTAAAGGCATTTGCCCGGGTGATAAAGGCCAAAAAGGCCGGGATGGCCGACAAGCGACTGGTGGAAAGGTCAACCGGATACCTCCTGGGAGGGGTCAGCCCCCTGGGACAGAAAAAACGGCTCAAAACCATCATTGATGCGTCGGCCCTGAATTTTGATACGATTTATGTGAGCGGGGGACGAAGGGGACTGCAAGTCCGGTTGTCACCCCAGGACCTGGGGAAACTGACCCGGGCAAGGTATGAGCCCATCAGCAGCTTCTGAATTTATTTCTTCTTTCGTTTTTTCTTGTTTTTTTCCCAGACTTCCTGTTCCAGGATCAGATCCCGGACACTCCGGGGTTCCCTGGAAATCACAATGGTCTCGGCATGCTCTTGTTTACTGATGGGGATCATCTCAATGGGCTTGTTTAAAAATCCCTGGATGGCATCCAGGCGTTCTTTTTCTTCAGTGGAGCAAAAGGAAACGGCAATTCCTTTTTTAACACCCCTGCCGGTTCTTCCCACCCGGTGGACATAATTTTCACTCTTTTCAGGAAGATCGTGATTGATCACATAATGGACATCGGGAATGTCAATGCCCCGGGCGCTGACATCCGTGGCGATGAGGATGTTCATCTTCCCCTGTTTAAATTCATCCATGACCCGGGTTCTTTCCTTCTGATCCTTTTCCCCGTGCAGGGTTACCGAGGCAATATTCCCCCTTTCAAGGGCTTTTGCCACCCGTTCCGCCCGGACCCGGGTCCTGACAAACACAATGATCCTTGCATCGGGATGGTCATTGACAAAGCGCCTCAAAAAAAACCGTTTTTCATCCATTTCAACAAACATGACAAAATGGGATACATTTTTGGATACTGGATCATCCGGGGAAATCTGAATCCGGATGGCCGAGGATTTTACCTGGGAAAAGGCCAGCTTTTTAATCTCTTTATCAATGGTGGCGGAAAAGAACAGGGTCTGGTGTTTTTGAACCAGCCGTTTCTTTACCGCAATAATATCCTTGATAAACACGGGGTCCAGCATCCGGTCGGCTTCATCAAGAACAAGGGTGTCCACCTGTTTCAGGTTAATGACCCCCTGGCTGATCAGGTCAAACATCCGGCCCGGAGTTGCCACCAGCACATCAATGCCGTCGGCCAGTCGTTTGATCTGGGGGTCCTGTTCAATTCCGCCGTAAACGGCAAAGGCCTTTACCCGGGTGTGCCGTGACAATTCATTAAAAACGGCCCCGATCTGGGACGCCAATTCCCTTGTGGGCACCATGACAATACATTTGATTCCCCAGGACTGTTTTGACCGTTTTGACTTGTGAATCCGGTCGATGACGGGAATGGCAAAAGCGGCTGTTTTCCCGGTACCGGTCTGGGCGATGGCCAGGACATCCTCTTTCTTCATGATGGAGGGAATAGCCTTGTACTGGATGTCGGTGGGCCGTTTAAACCCGAGGTCGGACAGATTTCTCTTGATGGCGGAGGATATGTGGTATGTTTCAAATTTCATGGGGGTTTCATTCTCGGATAAGTATTTAAAATTGAAGAAAAATACCACTCTTTTGAAAAATGTGCAATGGTTCAATCCATGAAGGGGATGAAGTATCCCCCAAGAAAACCCCGGCCTCCTGTTTGTTCCCGGACAAAGGGCCTGTTGGGTAAAGAAATTTCCGGGCCGGGCATGGCCAAAATATTCAGGGTCTGCTATCATGTGATACCCGATGTTAAACAGGAAAAATAGACCCATAAAACCAGACCCGATACGAGTAGAGCTATGATACAATTTGATTCGGTCCACCTGAAGCTGAACAACCGGCAGATCTTCTCTGGACTGAATTTCAGGGTGAGGGAAAAGGAAAAGGTCCTGATCCAGGGAAAATCCGGTATAGGCAAGACCACCCTGTTCAAAATTCTTCTGGGATTTGAACCCATAGACTCCGGAACTGTCCGGTTTAACGGGCTGGATATAGTCAGGGAGAATATCAAAACCATCCGGAGCCAAATCTTTTATCTGAGCCAGGATATTGATCTTAAAAATGAACCCGTCAGAATCCTTTTGGATGAAATCAACAGATTTAATTCATTCAAGAACCCGGACAAAACCCATCTCATGGATCTGCTTGATTTTCTGGAGCTGAATGAAAAAATTCTGGACCAGGAGGTGAAAGAGCTGTCCGGGGGTGAGCGCCAGAGAATCGGACTGCTCATCTGTTTCCTCCTGGACCGGCCGGTCTGGCTGCTGGATGAACCCACCTCAGCCCTGGACGACGTCATGAAAAAAAAGATGGTAGCGTATATTCCGGCCCGGGACAAAACCATTGTCATCATTTCCCACGACGATGTCTGGAAGCAAAACTCAGACCTTCGACCTGACCTTCGACCCGGCCTTAGAATAGAGAGGTGGCGCTGATGGGTGCCCGGGATCTCTCCATTTTATCACTGGTCTCCCTGGCCGTTTTCCTCGTTCCGGTCTTTCTCATCAACCGCCGACTGGGTCTGGGCATCAACAGAACCATGATCACCTCTGTCGTAAGGATGTGTGTTCAACTGAGTTTTGTGGGTCTCTATCTTGAATTTTTATTCCGGTTTAACTCCCCTGTTTTAAATACCGTCTATCTGCTCATTATGATATCCATTGCCTGCCAGTCCATTGTGAGATCCAGCCGGCTCAGGGTGAAAAAAATTTTTATCCCCGTGTTTTTATCCCTGGCCATCCCCTTTGTGGTGATCCTGTTTTTCTTTAATGCCGTGGTGGTCCGGATTGACAACCTGTTTGAGGCAAAATACCTCATCCCCATCGGCGGTATGCTCCTGGGCAACTGCCTGAGGAGCATCATTGTCGGGTTAAACGGGTTCTATTCCGGCATCAGAAAGGACGAGAAAGTTTACCTGTATTCACTTTCCCTGCTGGGAAGCCGGATTCAGGCACTCATGCCCTATTTCAGGGAAAACTTTCTGGCGGCCGTCACCCCCACCCTTGCGTCCATGGCCACCATCGGTCTTGTCTCCTTACCGGGCATGATGACCGGTCAGATCCTGGGGGGCTCCATCCCCATGGTGGCCATCAAGTACCAGATTGCCATCATGTTTTCCATTTTCTATACAGAATATTTTTCCACCATATTGTCTGTTCTGTTTTCGTTAAAAGTTGGATTCAATTCACTTGATGTGTTAAACCGGGATATCTTTACCTCTAAAACTTAAAAGGAAACAATGACATCAATTTATATCGACATGGATGATGTGCTGGCCGAAAGCAACCACACCTTCCTTGCGGTCCTGGAAAGAGAATTCGGGAAAAAAAAGGAGTATTCCCAGATCACAACCTTTGACCTCCAGGCATCATTTGACCTGTCCGATGATGAATATATCCATTTTTTTGACTGCATCCACAGGCCCGAAGAGATGATACTCCATGCGCCGGTGACCGGGGCAAGAGAAACCCTGGATCTCTGGCGGGACAAGGGATACAGGATTTGTATCCTCACCGGACGTCCCCTGAATACCGTCGAGGTTTCCCTCCAATGGCTGGACCGTCACGCCTTTGCTCATGATACCTTCTCCATTGTAAACAAGTACGGGCGGCAATCCTCGGAAGGGGAGGACTCCATCTCCCTTGAGACCCTTTCAACCCAGACCTTTGATCTTGCCGTGGAAGATTCCGGCCCCATGGCCCGATTTTTAAGCGAACAGATGGGGATAAGGGTGGCCCTTCTGGACCGGCCCTGGAACCGTTCGATCTCCTTTAACGACAATGTGCACCGGTGTGCCGACTGGACGGAAATCAAGCAGAAATTTGAAAGGCTGTAATCAGAATGGCAAAATTGTATTTTCGATACGGGGCCATGAATTCAGGCAAGACAACCGCCCTGATTCAGGTGGCCCATAATTATCAGGAAAGGGGGATGAAAACCCTGATTGTGAAACCTGCC
Source organism: uncultured Desulfobacula sp. (assembly GCA_963674905.2). Classification (GTDB taxonomy): domain Bacteria; phylum Desulfobacterota; class Desulfobacteria; order Desulfobacterales; family Desulfobacteraceae; genus Desulfobacula. Next base: position 1,771,410 of record CAXXXR010000002.1, read on the forward strand.
GTCGACTCCAAGGGTCACCATACCATCATTTCCCGGCTGGGGATTTCACGTCCGGTTGATATCTTTGCCCAGAAACAGGACAATCTGTTCCAGATCATCGCAAAGATCCAAAAAAATTCCGGCAATATCCGCTGTGTTCTGGTGGATGAGGCCCAGTTTTTGACAAGGGATCAGGCCGTACAATTGTTTGAAACAGCCGTCCTCCAGGATATCCCGGTGGTTTGCTACGGCCTCAGGACGGATTTTTTATTAAAAGGATTTGACGGCAGCAGTGAACTGCTCCTCCTGGCACACAGCATTGAAGAGTTGAAAACCATCTGCAAATGCGGCCGGAAAGCCCTTGCCAATGCCAGAAAACTCAATGGCCGCTTTGTCTTTCAGGGCATCCAGGTGGCCATTGAAGGAGAAGACAATGTGAGCTATGAAGCCTTGTGTGCCCAATGTTATTACAGATACCGCCAGGAAGAAATGGAACCCTTATCATGACCCCTGAACAGATTGATTTGTTAGCCGCTGCCCAAAAGGCGGCCCAGCATGCCTATGCACCCTATTCAAAATTTCGCGTGGGTGCTGCCGTACTCACCGAGGGGGGTGTGTTTTCAGGCGCCAATATTGAAAACGCCTCCACTAATTTAGGCATCTGCGCCGAACGGGTGGCCATGGCCGTGGCCAGGATGAACGGGTGCCAAAACATCATTGGCATTGCCGTCAATTGTGTGGATGCCTCAAAAGATGCAGAGGGAATGATCCGGGAAAACCTGACCATGCCCTGCGGCGGCTGCCGTCAATGGATGGCGGAACTTGCCCCAAATGCCTGGGTGGTCACCAATGCCCATGATCGGGTGTATCGGTTGCCAGATCTTCTGCCGTCACCGTTTATCCTGACCCCCTAGCCCGGACAGATCCATTCCGGCTGGACGAGCCGTGAACACTCGGCAGCGATAGACTATCATTGACTCAAATTTTTACAAAAAAAATTGAATTTTTTCTTGACTAATATATTAGTATGTTAATATACTAATATACAACGATCCTCATGCAGATTCAAACAAAGGAAAATTTCAATGAAGATGCAGATTCAAAACAATTTCCAGCTCCTCAGAAGTCAGGTATATGAACACCTGCGAAGGCAGCTTCGGCATCAGACCTTAAAACCCGGCATGTTCGTCACCATCAATCAATTGTCCCAACAGCTTGGTATCAACAGGACTCCATTACGAGATGCCCTTTTGCAGCTCCAGGTAGAGGGGTTTGTGACCTTCCTGCCCCAGCGGGGAATTCAGATTAACGAGTTGTCCGACAGTGACCTGGAAGATATATATGAAGTGCTCGGCGCCCTTGATTCAAGGGCATTGCTTTCCGTGTTTGATCAAATCACCCCAGACCATATTCAGCAGATGAAAGAGATTAATGAACAGATGTATCAAACCTGTTCATCCAGCAAAGATATCAGTCAATACTTCGACCTGAACAATGCCTTCCACAACGTCTATCTAAACATGTCCAGCAACAAGCTTCTGCTGGACCAGCTCGGTATTCTTCGGCAGAGATTGTTTGACTTTGGCGCCAAAGGAGACTGGCTGGAAAAAGTACGTGAACTCAATTACCAGGAACATTTCAGACTCATTGCACTCATTGAGAAGGGTGACGCAAAATCTGTGGCAAATTTTATAAGGGATACCCATTGTTCCATCAACTGGAAATAAAGATATGACTACAAAGCGTGTGAAGATAGGAAGACACAATTTACATCTTAATTTTTATAATTCAAACCTAAAGCGTATGGGAGGTAAAAATGAGTCGTCGTTTTATTAAAATTTTTTGTCTGACAGTGCTGGTGCTGGTGCTTGCTACAAGTTCCTGGGCATCAGAAAAAAACATGGTGTTTGCATCACCTTACGGTATCACAACCTTTGACCCGAGCACATCCTATTCTACTGAGCTGGGTTACATGGCAAATATCTATGAAACCCTTATCAGGGTGAATCCCCCGGGAAGCAAAGAGCTTTTCAGCTTTGTTCTTGCCACTGGATACACGGCTTCAACAGACGGCCTGGAATATACTTTTTCCCTGAGAAAAGGGGTAACATTCCATGATGGGTCCCCTTTTACGGCAGATGCGGTTAAATTTTCCTTTGAAAGAACCAAAAAAATCGGCAAAGGCGCAGCCTTTATCTGGGGTGATTTAAAAGAAATTCAGATCATTGATGATTACACGGTTAAGTTGATTTTAGACAAACCCGTGCCCTTACCCCAGATTGCGGCATCTGCCTATGCCTCCTATATCATGAGTCCAAAAGTGGGGGACAGGGATGCTGACTGGTTTAACCAGGGCAATGATGCCGGCTCCGGCCCCTATACCCTGAAAAATTACAAAAATGGTGAATCCTGGATGCTCACAAAATTTGATGCCTACTGGGGAGGCTGGGATGGAAATCATGTTGAAAATATCCTGGTCAAATTCACCAAGGAAGCATTGACCCAGCTTCAAATGCTCCAGTCCGGCCAGGCAATGCTGGTGGGCAGGATCCCCCTGGACAGCTATCCTTCAGTGAAGTCCGCCAAAAACACCACGGTCATGTACGGACCGAGCTACCAGAATTACATGGCATTTTTCAATACAACCCGTCCCCCTCTGGACAATGTAAAGGTCAGAAAAGCCCTGTCTCACGCCATCCCCTACGAGGATATCATCACCATCGGTTTTAACGGCAATGCCAGTCAGGCAAGGGGCCCGGTTCCCCAGGGCCAGTTTGGCGGAACAACCGATGTGGTGCAGCATACATACGATATTGAACTGGCAAAAAAACTGCTGGCAGAGGCAGGGCACCCAGGCGGCGGATTCAAACTGACACTGACCTATGCTGCTGAAAATGTCCAGGAAGCCAGATTTGCCCCTTTAATTCAGAGTGAATTTAAAAAAATAGGGGTGGATGTGGAGATTAAAGCCCTTGCCTGGAGTACCCAGTGGACAATGGCCAAAGAAGACCCTGAAACAGCCCAGGATATTTTCATTCTGCTGTGGTGGCCGACCTATAGTGATCCCTATGAAACCCTTTATTCCCTCCTCCATGATGAAGGAGAAAAACCGGTATGGAATCTGGCGTATTATAAAAATGCCGCCTATGATAAGATGATCCGCGAGGCCTATGAAACCGTTGGAGCCAATCCTGAAAAGGCCCTGGGTCTTTATGTGGATGCCCAGAATCTGATCCAGAAAGATGTTCCTGTGGCATGGATTGTTGATGTCCGGGAAAACTGGCCCATGAACAAGCGGTTAAAGGGGGTTGTCATGAACCCGGCTTACCCCCAGGTACCCTTTTTCTATCAAATGTCTATTGAATAAAGAAACACCGCCGTGCCACTCTCCCGGCCCGGATCTGACCCGCCTGGATCCGGGCCGGAAAAACCATAATAAAAAAAGGAAAAACCCGGCCCCATGCTGTTGTTTCTGTGTAAAAGATTTGCAGGCCTGATTGCGCTGCTGCTGATTCTCAGCGCCCTGGTCTTCTTTTTCACCCGGTCCCTGCCCGGGGATGTGGCAGCCCTTTATATCGGCGGCAATGCAAAGGCCGAACAAATCGAAATTGCCCGGCTGGAACTGGGACTGGATAAGCCGTTACTTGTCCAGTACAAAATATATATGAAAAAATTGCTCCATGCAGACATGGGGGTTTCACTGCGAACCCATCGTCCGGTTTTCAAAGATTTGATGGAAAAAATACCCATGTCCTTTGAACTGGTATTCTGGGCGCTTTTTATTGCGACCTTTTTTGGGGTTTTTACGGGCGTTGCGGCCGCCTATTTCCATGGCAGCCTGATTGATGACGTCATTAAATGGGTGACATCGGCTGCAGTCTCCATTCCCATCTTTTTTTTAGCACTTCTTTTGCAATTGTTCTTCTTTAATTATCTGGGCTGGTTTCCGTTACAGGGACGGCTGGATTCTTTTCTGGAATTTACCCATCCCATTGAAAATATAACCGGGTTCAGCATGGTTGACACCCTTATCACAGGAAACCTCCCGGCATTTTTCAATGTGATCCGGCATATGGTGCTTCCTGTGGCGGCATTGTGTGTCGGTCCCTGGGGAATTATTGCGCGGCTTACCCGCTCCTCCCTGCTGGACATCATGGAACAGGATTATATACTGGCAGCCAGGGCCTCGGGGATAAGCGAAGGGGTTTTATTTTTTGTTTATGGGTTGAGAAATGCCCTCTCCCCTGTATTGACGGTTATCGGACTGTCCGTGGCAATTATTTTATTGTCAACATTTTATGTGGAAATGATTTTTAACTGGCCCGGAGTGGGGTATTATTCCCTGGCTGCAATTATCAGTCTTGATTACACGGCATTAATGGGGGTCACCCTCATGATCGGGGCCGTCTATGTGATCGCAAACACAACCATGGATATTGTCAGACGAGTGGTTGATCCACGGATAAAATAAGGGGCCGACCATGGCAAGACACGCACATTCATATGAGACCCAGGCCAAACAGGTAAACCGGGAACACCGAAAAGTGAAATGGTTCCAGTTAAAGCGCCTGTTGCGGCGCAAGGCGGCTTTTGTGTCCCTGTTGATTCTGGTACTGGCTCTGATGTCGGCAGTGTTTGCCCCTTTGATCGCCCCCTATCCCAACCAGGGCAGGGGGGAAGTCAACCTTGAGCACAGGCTCAAGGCTCCCGGTTCAGACTACACCCTGGGAACCGACATCTATGGCAGGGACCTCTTCAGCCGGGTGGTTTTCGGGGCCAGGATTTCTCTTTTCGGCGGTATCTGTATTGTTTTTTTTGCCGCCCTGATCGGCATTCCCCTGGGGTTATGGGCCGGGTATAATGAAGGAATATCAGGGGCGTTGATATCCCGTTTGGTTGAATTGTTTTTATCCTTCCCTGCCACACTCATTGCCATGGCCATTTCCATTCTCATCGGGGCGGGCTGGTCCACGGCCATCATTGCCCTGATCATCCCCTGGTGGCCCTGGTATACACGACTGGTCCAGGCAGAGGTTCTTTCCATCAAGCAGACCCTTTATGTGGAAGCTGCTCAGATGCTGGGATATGGCAGACTATATATCATATTTCGTCATATTCTGCCCAATATCATGACCCCTGTTATGGTGATGATTCTCCTGGACCTTGGGCCGGCGATCATCACCATCGGCCTGTTAAGCTTTATCGGTCTCGGAACCCAGCCGCCCATGGCGGACTGGGGATTAATGGTGTGGGAAGGAGCGCCGAACATCCTTTCGGAGTGGTGGATTTCCATTGTTCCTGGATGTGCCATGTTTGTCGTGGTCATCGCATTCAATGTTTTTGGTGATGCCCTCAAAGAAATCCTGGATTCCAATGGATGAAGGCTTAAATTTATGTATAATCAGGAAAACAAATTGTGATTAATCGTGCCCCGGATAAAAACACACCACCTGATCCATTGGTAAAATCAACGGGTGAGGCTGCTGAAAAACCTGTCCTCCAGGTCTGTGATTTAACTCTTACATTCAATACCCCCCGGGGCCGGGCACACATACTTGAAGGGGTCGGCTTTGATCTTTTTTCCAAAGAGATCCTGGCCCTTGTGGGCGAAACCGGCTCGGGCAAGAGTGTGACGGCCAAATCCCTTCTCAACCTGATCCCGGGCAATACCAAAGAGATCACGGGCCGGGTATTGTTCGACAATAAAGACCTGTTGTCCCTTTCGGACAAGGAACTTCAGGCCATCAGGGGAGGCAGGATTTCCATGGTGTTTCAAAACCCCAAATCCAGTATTAATCCGATTTTTACCCTTGGAGAACAAATTTTTCGCCTGATCCGGCTGTATTTACCCCATGAAATTGAAAATCTTAAACAAAAAAAGGGCTATAGTCTAAAGCAGGCCCAGGAAATTATCGCAAAAGAGAAATTAAACGAGGTGGGCCTGACAGATATAAAACGGATGCTCAGACTCTATGCGGGCGAAGTCAGCGGTGGTATGGCCCAGCGATATCGTATTGCATTGTCTCTTTTATCGTCTCCTGAAATTTTAATAGCAGACGAAGCCACCTCTGCTCTGGATGTCACCGTCCAGGCCCATATTTTAAAATTGATGAAAGATCTGTGCGATAAAAAAAAGACGGCCATCCTGTTCATCACCCATGATCTGGGAATTGCCGCCCAGATCTGCGACAGGGTGGCAGTCATGTATGCCGGCAGAATCGTTGAAATTGCCGCCACCAAAAAGATCTTTAAAAATCCTTTACACCCCTATACCCGTGGGCTTCTGAATGCCGTCCCCAGGATGGGTAAAAATGTGCCCCTGTCATTTGTTCCGGGCATTATTCCGGATCTTGTCAATCCGCCGGAAGGCTGCAGGTTCCACAACAGGTGTGACCATGCCATGGATATGTGCAGGAAACATAAGCCTGCACCCAAACAAGTTGAAGGCAACCATACGGTTTCCTGTTTTTTATACCAACAATGAAATATAGCCTTAAAGAAAAAATATGAATGATTCCCTCATTGAACTGAAACAGGTGAACACATGGTTCCCCAATGACAACCCTGTTTTCGGTAAACCAAGGTCCTGGATCAAGGCCGTCAGTGATGTCAGCCTTGATATCATTAAAGGCGAATGTCTTGGTTTGGCAGGTGAGTCCGGATGCGGGAAAAGTACGCTGGGAAGGGCGATCTTACGGCTTGCTCCCCTGTCATCGGGTGAAATCAGATTCATGGGTGATGATATCGGTAAGCTTACCGGGAAACGCCTGAAACCCTACAGGGCGAAAATGCAGATGGTATTCCAGGACCCCAAAGCATCCTTAAATCCAAAAATGACCATATTCAAGATCTTGAGTGAGGCACTTGTGCTGAACTCCAGAATTTTAAAGGCCGACTATCTTGAAGAGGCGGTTAAATTGCTTGATCTTGTGGACCTGAGACCGGAACACATCTATCGGTACCCGCATGAGTTTTCCGGGGGCCAGCAGCAGAGAATCTGCATTGCCCGGTCATTGGCAACTGACCCGGAATTTATTGTCTTTGATGAAGCCACCAGCGCCCTGGATGTGTCGGTCCAGGCCCAGGTAATCAACCTGATGAAAGCGCTCCAGGACAAATTAAATTTAACTTATCTGTTTATCAGCCATGACTTAAGTATCATGGAACATGTCTGTACCAGAGTGGCAATTATGTATGCAGGACAGGTGGTGGAGGTCCAGAACAGCAGATCCCTTTTTGATTCCCCCCGGCACCCCTATACCCGGGCACTGAAAAAGGCGGTTCCCATTGCAGACCCGGAATCCAGAGGTGAACTGGGAATTTTAAAAGGCGAAGTCCCGAAACTGTCAAATCCGCCGCCTGGATGCCGTTTCCATCCCCGATGCGATTACGGACAACCCATATGCAGTAAAATAAGCCCTGAAATTAATGGCATTACTGTAAATAGCTGGGTAAGATGTCATTTCCATAAAAAATTATGGGACCAGGGTGAGTTAATTTCAAAGTAAGGAGTTGTTATGAGTCGTTTGTTAGGTATTGCTGCCTGCCAGTTGGAAGTGATTCCCGGAGAAATAGGAAAAAATCTTGAAAATCTGGTCAAGCAAATTGAATTGATCAAATACTACAGTCCCTGGGTAAGGATTATTGTTGCATCTGAACTGATACTTCAGGGTTCACCCAATTTTAAGGCGCTGGCTCAGACCATACCCGGTCCCATATGTGACCTTTGTTCAAAAGTGGCCAAAGACCACCAAATTTTTCTCATCCCGGGATCCCTGTATGAGAAAAAAAATAATAAAATTTATAATTCCATCCCGATCTTTGATGACCAGGGCAATATTATTCATATTTACCATAAAATGTATCCCTGGCGTCCCCACGAAAAAACAAGTTCAGGAAACGCAACCCTGGTGTTTGATATGCCGGGAATTGGAAAAATCGGCCTTTGCAATTGCTATGACTTATGGTTTCCGGAATTAATCAGGGACCTGGTTTTTAAGGGCGCTGAAATTATTTTCATCCCCACGGCATCAGGAACACAGGACCGTGATCAAGAAATGATTTTAGCCCGGGCTGCTGCCATTCAAAACCAGTGCTATGTGGTCAGTGTAAACGGACTGGGCATTAACGGGGTCGGCTCCGGAGGGAAAGGCAGCAGTCTGATTGTAGACCCAGAGGGACATATCGTCCAGAAAGCAGGACAACTCCAGGAGAATTTAATCGCCATGATTGACCTGGAAACCGTTCAACGGACAAGGGATTATGGGGCCGCCGGTGTTACCCGTCCGCTGGCCGCTTTTTTCCATGAAAAACATAGATTTGAATATCAAAGTCTGCCCTTTGAACAGAGCCCGATATATACGCAAAATCAACTGGATAAAACCAAATAACAGAAAATCGTACAGATTATTTTTGTGGCTCCTGATCATTCGTTGAGGGCGTTGGCAGGGCAGCCCACTCCCTGATGATGGATGTGAGCAGGGCCATGATCTTTTTTTTAACTTTGGCCCCGGTTTTGATCACCTCTTCATGGCCCAGGGGCTGATCCCTGATGCCCGTTGCCATATTGGTAATGCAGGAAATCCCCATGACCTTCATGCCGCCATGGGTGGCCACAACCACTTCAGGTACGGTGGACATGCCCACGGCATTGGCACCCAGGAGTTTGATGGCTTTTACCTCACTGGCGGTTTCATAACTGGGTCCGGCCAGGTAGTAGTATACCCCCTGCTTGAGCGGGATATCCAGTTGTCCGGCGCACTTGCGTGCAAGGTCTCTTATCTCCCGGGTGTAAGGATCGGACATGTCGTTGAACCGCGGACCAAAGGCATCGATATTGGGCCCCCTTAACGGACTGTCGCAGTGAAACTTGATATGGTCCCTGATCAGCATGAGATCACCGGGTTGATGATCCAGGTCCACACTCCCGGCCGCATTGGTCACGATCAGGTTGGGAATATTCAGACACAACATGCACCGGACCGGGAAGACCACCTGGTCCATGGAATACCCCTCATAGTAGTGGAACCGGCCCTGGAGGACGAGAACTGGTGTGTTGTTCAAGGTCCCCACGATCATTTTGCCCTCGTGCCCCTCAACCGTTGAAACTGGAAAGTGGGGGATATCTTCAAAACCGATACTGACGGCGGATTCCACCTGATCTGCCACCTGGCCAAGACCGGAACCCAGGATGATGCCGAATTGGGGGTGTACATTTATTTTTGAGACTATATAATCGGCAGCCACCTGCAATTTTTCCAGCATGATCAAAGATTTCCTTTATCAAATATTTTTCCAATGGCCTTGGGCGGTGTGGTTTTTCCCACTACACCCACCAGAATAACAATGGTCAGAACATAGGGCAGCATGGCCAGGATGTCTCCGGGTACGGGCACACCCTTTGCCCCCAGAAAGATTTCAAATCCCTTGGCACTACCAAACAACAGACAGGCCAGAAGGGCACCCTGGGGTTTCCATTTCCCGAAAATCATGGCGGCCAGGGCAATGAACCCATGGCCTGAAATCAGGGTATTGGAAAACCTTGAAACCACGGCGATGCTCATGGCAGCCCCCCCGAGTCCCGCAAAAACCCCGGAAAGGACAACGGCCGTGTACCGGATCTTTGTAACGCTGATCCCCAGGGTATTGGCGGCTTCAGGATTTTCGCCCACGGCCCGAAGCCGCATGCCCGCCTTTGTTTTGTACAGAGCAAACCAGACCACAACCACCATAAAAAAAGCCAGATACACCGTAGCAAAACGGTTGAACACCAGATCCATGAATCCTGATGAGGCAAACAACTTTCCTTCGCCAAAAAGGAAATTCAGGGGCAGGGGCATCTTGTTGGGTACGGTAAGGGTCTGGGTGGAACCGTCAAACAGCATCCGGGAGATAAACAGGGCCGCGCCGGGTCCCAGAAAATTGACGGCAATGCCCGAGACAATCTGTTCCGCACAGAACGAGACACAGGCAACGGCGTGAACAAGCCCCAGAATTCCCCCGCCAAGGGCCGCACACAGCAGTCCCACCCAGGGACTGCCGCTGAAATAGGCCCCGGCCGCACCGGCAAAGGCTCCAAAATACATCATCCCTTCAAGGCCGATGTTCACCACCCCGGACCGCTCGGTGATAACTCCGCCCAACGCCGTAAAAATCAAAGGGGTGGAAACCATCAATGTGGTGCCGATGATAAATCCCAGATCTCCGATAAAAGATTCCATGTCTACCTTTTCTTAAATCCCAGGAGCAATCGTATCAAACCGGGCATGGCAACGAACAAAATAATGGTTCCCACCATGATATTGATCACCTCGGTGGGTGCCCCCACCACGTCCTGAATCTTTGAGCCCCCGTATTTCAGGCCCCCGAACAGAAATCCGGCAAGCACTGAGCCCGGCCCTGTATTGTTCCCGATCAGGGAGACGGCAATACCGTCAAACCCGTATCCCTCCATGGCCGCCAGTTTGGCAATCCTGTGGCTCACCCCCAGCACCTGAAGAGCCCCTGCCGTACCGGCCAGCCCACCGGAAATCACCATGGAGGTGATGATGCTTTGATTGACATTGATCCCGGCGTACTCTGCGGCATGGGGGTTGAACCCCACGGCCCTGAGTTCATATCCCAGGGTGGTCTTGTTCAGGACAATCCACACCAGAACGGCCAGAATAATTGCCACCAGAATACCGATATTGACCGGAGATTTTAAAATATCGCCCAGAAAGCTGTGGGACCGCATAAACTCAATACCGGGTTCCGTGATTTTCCACTCTCCGAAAAGATCGATCCTGGCGGTTTCCCGGATCGCATATGATTTTCCCGTTCCCTGTTTGCCGAATGATTTCAGGGTCACGGCCCAGTTGGACAAATACAGGGCAATCCAGTTGAGCATGATGGTTGAAATAACCTCGTGGACACCGAACCTGGCCTTGATATACCCGGCGATTCCCCCCCACATTCCTGCAGCAAGGGCTGCCAGGATAACGCAGACCAGAACGTGCACCACCATGGGCAGGTGAAAGAAATAACCGGCCATAGCTGCGGTCATGGCCCCCACAATATACTGACCTTCGGCACCGATGTTAAACAGCCCGGTCCTCAGGGCAAAGGCAACACTCAGCCCGGTAATAATCAGGGGGGTAGAATAGATAATCACATAGGACATATACTTGGGTTTGGAAAATATCCCCTTGAGTATGGCCATGTAGGCCTCCAGGGGATTAAACCCTGCCACAAGGAGGACCACTGCCCCGACAAGAAAGCCCAGGATAACGGCAACCATGGTCAGGCCCAGTGATCCATTGGAAAATATTTTTTCCAATCCCGGGCCATCGACTTTCATAGCCCCCCCCCGGCCATCATCAATCCGATCTGCTGCTCATCCGCCGTATCTGCATTCAGTATCCCTACGATTTTTCCCTCAAAAATCACTGCGATCCGGTCCGACACATTCAGTATTTCATCCAGTTCAAAGGACACCAGAAGGACGGCCTTTCCCTGATTGCGCTCGGCCACCAGGGTCTGGTGCACGTATTCAACGGCGCCCACATCCAGCCCCCTGGTGGGCTGGGCGGCTATGAGTATGTCCGGGTCATTGGTCACTTCCCTTGCAATGATCATCTTCTGCTGGTTCCCGCCGGAAAGGGCTTTGGCCGGAAGTTTGGGATCCCGGGGCCTGACATCGAATTTTTCCATCAGGTTTTGGGCATGGGCCTGGATGATCCGGTGATTCAAGATGAACCCCTTTGAAAACGGCGGCTCGAAATAAGTTTCCAAAATCAAATTCTCTGCAACATCAAATTCAAATATAAGCCCTCTTTTCCGGCGGTCTTCAGGAATGTGGCCGATTTTGTGAACATGGATCATCTTTCCCGGGGTCTGGTTCATGACATCCTTTCCATGAACCCGTATGCTGCCGGCCCCGGCTTTTCTTAAACCGGTGAGCGCCTCGATCAGCTCGGTCTGGCCGTTGCCGTCCACGCCGGCGATACCCAGAATCTCTCCTCTTTTCAATTGAAAATTCAGGCCGTTCACCACCCGTATGCCACGACTGTCTTTAACCACAAGATCTTGAATTTCAAGGACAATTTCGCCCGGGGTCCGGTCCTGTTTTGTCACCTTAAAGCTGATATCCCGCCCCACCATCCTTGCGGCAAGTTCCGCCCGGGTCACCTGGTTGACATCCACGGTGTTGATATGTCTGCCTTGCCGGATAATGGTGCAGAAGTCCGCCATCTGTTTAATTTCCCTGAGCTTATGGGTGATCATGATGATGGACTTGCCCTGGCCTGTGAGGTTGCGGATAATGATCACCAGCTCCCCAATTTCATGAGGGGTCAGGACAGCCGTGGGTTCGTCAAGAATCAGAATTTGGGCACCCCGGTAAAGGGCTTTCAGGATTTCAACCCGCTGCTGACTTCCAACGGAAAGATCCTGCACCAGGGCTTTGGGATCAACGGCCAGTCCATACTGCTCGGAAAGCCGTGCCACCTCCTTCTCAGCCCTGCCAAGGTCGAGAATCCCCAACCCTTTGGTAATTTCATTGCCCAGGATAATATTCTGAGTGACCGTAAACGGCTCCACGAGCATAAAATGCTGGTGCACCATACCGATACCGTTTCGAATGGCGGTAATGGGATCTTTGATGTCCACGGGCCGTCCGTCTATGCGGATGCAGCCCCCAGAAGGCCGGTACAGCCCGTATAATATGTTCATGAGGGTGGTCTTTCCGGCACCGTTTTCACCCAGAAGGGCATGGACTTCCCCTCTGTGAACCGTGAGATTGATCCTGTCATTGGCCGTAAAATCGCCGAATTTTTTCACGATATCAATCATCTCAACGGCTTTATGGGAAAAATCAATGAACTCCAAACCCGGACCTCCTGAAAACCGCCGGGAACCCTGACATAAGAGGGCCCCCGGCAGGGGTACCTACTCGATAAACGCCTCATAGGCATCCATTGTGGCCGGAACCACAATTTTGCCTGCCTTGATTTTCACGATCAAGTCATCCACCTGGACAAGGACAGGTTTGGGAACATGTTTGTCCGAAGACGGGGCAATGCCCACACCATCGTTGGACAGGTTGTATACAACGGTGTCTCCCCCTTTGAATTCTCCCCTGGTCAGTTTCTTGACCATGTCAAAGATGGCATTGTCCACCCGCTTCATTGCCGATGTCAGCACATTGTCCGGGGCAAGGAAATTCTGGTCCTTGTCCACGCCGATTGCCCATCTGCCTTTTTCCTTGGCAGCCTCTATCACACCGTCTCCCACTCCGCCGGACGCATGAAAAACAATATCAGCATCCTGCTGAAACATATTGTTGGCAATGGCCTTGCCCTTGGCAGCATCGGTAAAGGACTCGGCATATTGTCTCAGGACCTCGCAGTCCGGATTGGCCAGCTTGACACCGGCCAGAAAGCCGTACTCAAATTTTTCAATGAGAGGGAACTTGATCCCGCCCACAAAACCGACTTTGTTGGTCTTGGTCATTTTACCGGCAATATATCCCACCAGAAAAGAGGGCTGTTCTTCCTGAAACACGGCACAGCCCACATTTTTCGGGGTTTGTGGGCCATAGGCAAAATCGATGATGGCATATTTCTGGTCAGGGTTGATCCGGGCCGTGGACTTGATGGCATCTCCCATGAGGAACCCGATCCCCCATATCAGGTCAAACTCTGCATCGGTAAAAGTTTCCATGTTCGGTGCATAGTCGGCATCCTGTCTGGACTCCTTATAGGCAATCTGGATACCCAGTTCCTTCTTGGCCCGTTCCAGGCCCTCCCATGCCGACTGGTTGAACGACTGGTCATTTACCCCTCCCACGTCGGTGACCATGGCCACTTTAAATTTTTTGGCACCTGCCGTACCGGCCACACCGAAAACAATACAGGTCAGTGCAGTTAGCCCTAAAACCAACAATCGTCTCATCGCTATCTCCTTTGACGGCGTCGTAAAAAGTCACCACGTAAGGCGTTAAGATTTTTACATATCCATCGGTCAAAATTTTTATGAACTTTTGTTTGATACTATAAAAAAGAACTTCCCCGGGCCATTGCCGGAATTTTAAAAAAAAATGCCAGGCTCTGGGCCACATCGCAAAAACTGGTTCGAATTCCTAAATTTTTTGGTTTCCCCTGCTTCTGATATGCCAGCAGTGGAACATATTCCCGGGTGTGATCCGTGCCCTTGAATCCCGGATCACACCCATGGTCGGCGGTGATGACGAGCAAATCCTGGTCCGTCATCAGGCCCATGACCCGGGGGAGCGTGTCATCGATGGCCTGGACCGCATCAAGGTATCCTTTGATATCCCTTCTGTGACCAAACAGCATATCCGTGTCCACAAGGTTCGTAAACACAAATTGATCTTTTTCCCCGGCTTTTTCCATGCAGTCAAGGGTCCTATCCAGGCAGGCCGTGTTTCCCGCATCATGGAAAGACGCATCCAGCCCCTGTTCCATGAAGATATCCCCGATTTTACCGATACCCACCGTGTGAACCCCTCCGGCCTGGAGATGATCCAGGATGGTCTTTTGGGGAGGGGGCATGGAAAAATCTTTCCTTCTTTCCGTGCGTTTGAATTCTCCGGGACGGCCGGTAAACGGTCTTGCAATGACCCGGGCCACATTATAGGGATCACACAGGCGCCGGGCAATCTCACAAATTTGGTAAAGCCTTTGAACCGGTACCAGTTCTTCATGGGCCGCAATTTGAAGCACGGAATCTGCAGAGGTGTAGACAATAATGCCCCGGCCCTTCATATGTTCACCTCCCAGTTCCTGGATAATGGCTGGCCCGGAAGCGGCTCGATTGCCCAGTACCGCAAACCCGGTCTGTTCCTGAAAATCTGCTACCAGCTTGTCGGGAAAAGAGGGAAAGCAAGGGGGAAAGGTGTGAAAGGGCTGCACAAGCTCAATTCCTGCAATCTCCCAGTGTCCGGTGGTGGTGTCTTTGCCGGGTGAGACCTCTGCCATCACGCCGAAACCTGCCAGAGGAGTCCTGGCCGGCCCACACCCTGGCAGGTAATGCCCCAGGAGTTCGGCACAATTGCCAAGCCCCAAGGCCTGAAGCATGGGCCATTTTTTACCTGGAACAGCCTCGCAGATGTGCATAGCCGTGTTCGCACCCGTATCCCCGTAACGGCCTGCATCGGGCAGGACCCCCAGGCCAAAGCTGTCTATGACCAGGACAATTGCCTGCATCTATTTTGTTTCCAGGGCCTCGATAATGGCCACACCGGCACTGGCGCCGATGCGGGCGGCCCCGGCTTCAATCATCCCCAATGCGTCCCGGAGTGTTTTAATGCCCCCGGAGGCTTTGATCTTTAAGCGATTGCCGACTGTTGCCTTCATCAAAGTCACATCCTCAATGGTGGCTCCGCCGCCAGCAAACCCGGTGGAGGTTTTAACAAAATGGGCCCCGGCTCTTCCCGCAATTTTACAGGCCTTTATTTTCTGGTCTGAATTTAAGAGACAGGTTTCTATAATCACCTTTACCATATTGCCTTTTGCCGCCGCGACTACTCCTGCGATGTCCGCTTCAACTTGATCATAGTCTTTGTCCATCAAGGCGCCGATGTTCATGACCATATCAATTTCCCGGGCACCGTCCCTGACGGCGGCCGATGCTTCTGCCGCTTTAATATCGGAGATGGACGCGCCCAGGGGGAATCCCACCACGGAACAAACCTTTACACCGGACCCGACCAGGTGGAGGGCCGCTGTCCGTGCATGGACGGAATTTACACATACGCTGAAAAATCCAAATTTCATTGCCTCCTCACACACCTGTATCACGGCCGCTGTTGTGGCACCGGGGCTCAGAATGGTATGATCAAAATAGCGGGCCAGTGTCTTCTTTTGCATCCTCATCTCCTATCCTTATTCTCTATAAGGTTTCTTGCCCAGCCTTGAAAACTAAAATCCCGCACAATCCATTCAAATTATTTTCACTTGGTGCGTCTTCAACCGATAATGTCGTGGATCAGGGCAGTCTTTTTAGGGGGATCCTGTCCGATGGCGAGAGCAGACTGGAATCTTGAAATTGCCAGGTCAAGATTCTTTGGGTCGTTCACGTGAAGCCGGGCAAGGACATCCCCCTGTTTGATAGAGTCACCCAGACGATGCACCATACAGATGCCGACGGCAGGGTCAATTGCATCATCCCTGTTCACCCTTCCCGCACCCAGCAATAACGCTGCCGTCCCGATCCGGCCTGTGCGCATTTTGTTGATAATCCCTGTTCTCCCAGCCCTGACCGGGACAATAGTTTCAGCCTTGGGCAGGAGGCTCGTATCTTGACAAATCTTTGGATCGCCTCCCTGGGCCGCAATCATCTTTTCCAGTTTTTCAAGGGCTTTTCCCGAAGACAGGGCCTGATCAAGCAAGGACAATGCCTTGCCGCCATCCGTTGCCTTGCCACCGGCAACCAGCATCTTTTGTGCGAGGGCAATGGAAACCGTCTTAAGGTCTCCATTGCGTTTACCCTGAAGGATCTCTATGGCTTCCCTCACCTCCAGTGCATTACCGATGGCATTGCCCAGGGGCTGATTCATGTCCGTGACCAGTGCCGTGATGTTTTTTCCGGCTGCCCTGCCGATGGCAACCATGGATTCTGCCAGATCCCGGGCATCTTCCAGTCGCTGCATGAACGCACCGCTTCCAACCTTGACATCCAGAACGATGACATCACTGCCCAGGGCCAGCTTTTTACTCATGATGCTTGCCGCGATCAAAGAGGTATTGTCCACGGTTCCGGTGACATCCCGGAGGGCGTACAATTTTTTATCCGCCGGTACCAGGCGGTTTGTCTGCCCGACAATGGCCAGCCCCTCCTGGGACACGATCTGTTTAAACCGCTCCATGCCTATGGCCGTTGACACTCCTGGAATGGATTCCAGTTTGTCCAGAGTTCCGCCGGTATGGCCCAGGCTCCGACCGGACATTTTTGCCACCTTTAAACCGCAGGCCGCCACCAGGGGAGCAACGATCAGGGTAGTGGTATCACCCACCCCGCCCGTCGAATGCTTGTCCGCCTTTACCCCGGAAATTCCGGATAACTCCACCACATCGCCGGAGTCCCGCATGGCAAAGGTCAGGTCAGCGGTTTCCCGGGCATCCATTTTGGAAAACCAGACGGCCATTAAAAAGGCGGACACCTGGTAGTCGGGGATATCCCCCTGCACATATTTGGAAATAAAAAAACCAATTTCCTCTTTGGACAGGGACTTGTTGTTTCGTTTTTTTAAGATCAAATCCAAAAAATTCATGGTTCAGTTTGACTCACCTCAGGGTTAGCCTTTCATTCATGATCCGGGGACCTGATTAAATTTAACATGGAATTATCCGGCAAAACAATGCTTTTTATCCCTGCCAAGGCATACTTGTTCCACATGGAACAATGCAATTATCAGCCATGACCTGTTTCACGTGAAACCTTATCGTTAACTTTTCAGGGCCAAAGAAAAAAAAACAGAGCCGCCACCATTGCGAAGGCAGCAAAAAAATGACATGATATGCAATTGGCAGGGGTCCGGGACAAAGAAGGTCATCTCCACCGGGGCCGCTGGCAAACCATGGGATTCAAGCACTATGACAGAAAAAAGAAAAAGCAGGGGATAGTTAATGAAAGGATATATTCACGTTTATACCGGCAATGGGAAAGGAAAGACAACCGCGAGTCTGGGCCTTGCCCTGAGGGCGGCCGGTGCCGGGCTCAGGGTTTATATTGTCCAGTTCCTAAAAAAAGGGGACTACTCTGAGATAAAAGCCCTGTCCAAATTTAAAACCATTACCGTCGAGCAATACGGTCTGGGTAAATTTGTGAAAGGCCGTCCCTCGGAAGAGGATATTGCCGCTGGTGGGGCCGGGTATCTCAAACTGTGTGAGATTTTAAAGGCAAACAACCACGATGTGGTGATTGCCGAGGAGGCCAATGTGGCCGTCACCTGCAATCTGTTTTCGGAGAAACAGCTCCTGGAATTGATGGCCATGAAACCCCCAAACGTTGAACTGATCATCACGGGGCGTGGAGCCACCCATGCCGTCATTGAACGGGCCGATCTTGTGACGGAAATGAAAGAGATCAAACATTATTACCACCAGGGAGTCACTGCCCGGATCGGCATTGAAAAATGACCCAAAGATTACAAAAATTGAAACCTACCGCAGTGGAACAAGAGGACCACATCCCGTCTCTGCCGTCGCTTGCCCTGCAATACGGCACTATCACCAAAGAGCAATTTGCCCATATTCATCACCTGGCCTCATTAAATGAACGACAGGACCGGCCTGTGGATTTCAGCCACCTGCTCCTGACCCATAAATTTGCCACGGCCTACCAGATCGGTCTCTTGACCCTGATTCAGGAATATCTGATCATTAAAAAACGGGGGGAAGAATTCGGCGCCATTGCCGTTGAAAAGGGATTTGCCACCAGAGAAGACGTTGACAGGGCCCTTGAGCTTCAGAAAAAAGAGTTCCAACAGGCCAAGGTCAAAAAACTCATCGGTGATATTCTGGTTGAATCCCGGGTACTTACGGAAAAACAGAAAAATATCGTTCTCAGGGAACAGACCTTTCTGGATACCCAGGCAGAAAAAATATTTGCCCCGGAGCCTTCGGGCAAAATCGACAAAAACAAGGACCTTAGGCTTTCAGACTATGAACAGCAATTTTTGCGGATAAAGGTGCTGGACAAGGAATTTGCCGCAAGCATCCTGGAGAAAGGGTTTGTTTCAGTCCGGGAAGTCAGGATTGCCCAGAAAATCCAGGAACAGGCCTTTGAACGGGAAAACCACATCCAGTTTCTGGGGTCCATCATGGTTGAATTAAATTATTTGACCGAAGAGCAGAACAATCTGATTTTAGACGAACAAAACCGGCTGAAAGTCAAGCATAAACCCCATACCCATCCTGGAATCCGGGTCAGCATCAGCCCGGACCGAATGGAAGCAACTCTCTTCATCAAGGACCATTCGCCAAAAATCACCATCAAGGAGATTAAACAGGCCCTTGAAACAACGGGGGTGAAATACGGAATATATCCCGATGCCCTGCTCCAGTGCAATCTGGACATGAAAAATACGGAATTCCCGGTTGCCCGGCAGGATTTTTCCCTGGAGCTAATCAAGAGCAGACGAGCAGTTTACCACTTTGATACAGGCCCGGGGGGTGCGGAGGTCAAAAAAAAAGGTGAAACCCTTGCCGAGCAGAATTTTGGGGGAGACACCCACCTGAAAAAAGACCTGTTTGGAAAGGACATCCAGCAGACCCGGGGCTATGATTTAACCTTTAGGTGTGCCTCGGGAACCCGGCTTTCAAATGACAGGACAAAAGCATTTGCAGGTAAAACCGGTGTCCCTGCCCTTTCCATTGAAAAAAAAATATACGTCCACCCCTTTATTAACGTTCTCGAGGATGCAGACCTCAAGTATGGACCCCTTGAAAAATATGCCCATCTCAATATCTCCGGGGTGTTGACCGGTGCATACCCTGTAACCGCAGGAAAAATTACGGTAAGAGAGATCAGGAACGCTCATATTGACGCCGTTGGAGAGGTAAACTCCCACATCGGTATCACCAACTCGACCATCTATGCCCAGGGAGACATCCATGCAAGATATATCCATAATTGCAGAATCGAAACCTTTGGTAACATCTACGTTGAAAATGAAATCATTGACTCTCAAATTTTTTGCAGCGGCAAAATCGATTCCAGTCAATGCCGGGTCATTTCTTCGGCATTGTACGCTAAACAAGGCATTGACATCGCCGGTGCCGGAAGCATTAGGACAACGGCGTGTAGTCTTGCCGCCGGGACCGAGCATCACATCCTTGAGCGGGCAAGAAGGATTCATCTTGAAATTAAAAACATCAGCCAACAACTTGATGCCTTAAAACAAAAATGGAACGAGCAGGATCATTACGCAAAAAAAACATTTCAGAAAATGATTGAGTTGAAAATTTTCCACGACCGGGCCCGAAACAAAAAACAAAAACTGGGTGATGAATTTAAAAAGAAAAAAAATAAACTGACCAGAGAAAAATCAAAAAATATTTTAACTCTGGTGAAAAATTTTGAAAAAAGAATGGCCTATTCAATTTCTTCTTTGAAAAAACTAAATACAACTAAAAAGAAATATGAAAATGAACGCGCATTGCTCGAAAAAAAAATCAACCGGCTTGAACCGAAAATACAAAAAGAAATCACTGAACTCAAAATTGATTTGTTTATGTTTTTTGAATGGACAAGAAAACAACAGAATCTTGCCCAGATAAAAATAAACAAAAATGTGTTTCCGGGAACCGTATTCAAAGGGGTGTATTCTTCCCTGGAGGTCAAAAAGAATCTTGGCAATTTTACGGCGTTTGAACAAAGCGATTCAAAAAATGGGCTCCAAATAAAGGTTCGGAAGAATTGACCTCGTGTGTTCAACCCGCCTGCTTGTTTTTAAACCCCAGGAGAACCCGGTAAGGCCCCGGGGTCCCGGGCGGGATCAGGGCCACGCGATCATTGTCCTGAAGAATCGTATCCAGAGGCCTGACCCGGCCGTTCACAAACACGACTTCAACCTCTTCCGGTCTTAATTGAACCTGTTCAACCAGGTCTTGTGCAGTGGTTCCTGGTGCAATTCTCATGGTCACATTGGAATATTCCACCTGTTTTTCTTTAAGTTTTTTCTGCAGAAACGAAAATGCATTAAATGTGATGACCGGCATGAATAGACCCTTTTTCTTAATCATTTATGGCAACTTACTGGAATGGCACCCAGTAACTCCAGATCATACAAAAAAGCCCGCTGATTGACAATGATTTTTAAGGTCATTGAAAAACCCGTGAAACCCGGATATACTCCTTCCTATGCGGTTGCGAATCATCATATTGATCCTGGCATTGTTTGCCTTTTTATCAGCCCTATCCGGCGGCATTTTATACTATTATTCGTTCAGGCAGGCCGCCTTTCAAAAGACAGAGGCTGATGCCTATTCCCGGCTGGAACTCCTGACGGGCCAGCTTTCCTCCTATCTTTCAGAACATATCAAGCCGGTAAAAACCCTGGCCGGAATCAAAGAACTGCGGGCAGCCCTTGTGGATACCAACCTGGATTCCATTTACCAGGCCAACCAGATTCTGGATAATTTTACCGCCTCCCTTGACCTTGAAGTCAGCTATCTCATGGATAAAAACGGAATCACCCTGTGTTCTAGCAATCGAAATGCCCATGACAGCTTTGTGGGGCATGATTTTTCATTCCGGCCCTATTACCAGCAGGGAATTCAGGGGATACCCGCCACCTATCTTGCCCTTGGCACCACCTCCAGAAAAAGAGGGGTGTACTACGCCCACCCCGTTTACAATGAAACCCGGGAAGAGATCCTGGGTGTTGCCGTAATCAAGGCATCGGTGGAGTTTGTTGAAACAACGCTTTTTCCGGAATCCGGAGAATCCCTGCTCTTTGTGGATCCTGATGGTGTTATCTTCATCTCCAACAAAGATGAGCTCAGGTTCAATCTCCTCTGGCAGCCCGATGAAGAAACCATAAACAAAGTCGAGAATTCAAAACAGTTCGGAAACGGTCCCTGGGCCTGGAGCGGTTTTTCAATGGATCAGGCCCAGGGGGTCAGAGACAAAAACAATGCCCGCTACCTGCTGACAAGTCTTGACGTTGACCATTATCCGGGCTGGAAAATTATCCTCCTCAGGGACTATGCCGCTCTGGAAAAACAGGTGTCGGAACCCTTTGTCAGGGTCATCGGGCCGGTGATCATCTCCGTGCTGATCCTGGCGGGTATTCTGGTCATGGTGCTTTACCAGCTGGGAATCCAGGAGATCACGAAACGGAAGAAAGCGGAAAAAGAACTGCGGCTCAGCGAGGAACGGTACCGGCATATCTATCACAAGACCCCGGTGATGCTACACTCCATCGACGTTGAAGGCAGAATCATACGGGTTTCAGATCATTGGGTGGAGGTGATGGGGTATAGTAGAGAAGAGGTTATCGGTGAAATGCTCATCGATTATTTCACACCGGAATCCAAACAATTTGCTTTGGATGTCATCTTTCCCAGATTTTTCAGTACAGGATTCTGCAAAGATGTCCCCTATACCTATGTGAAAAAAAACGGAGAAAAAATGGACATCCTGCTTTCCTGTTACGGCGTCACAAATGAAGCCGGTGATATCATACGGTCCCTGGCCGTGAGCGTTGATGTAACGGAAAAAAACCTGACCCAGAAAGACCTTCAGATTGCCAAAGAAAAACTCTCCCAATACTCCCATGATCTTGAACAGCAGGTCAACAAGAGAACGGCCCAGCTTGAACGGGCAAGAGACAACTTAAAAAATCTGTCCAAAAACATTATTGCCTCCCAGGAAAGGGAAAAAGCCCTGATGGCAAGGGAACTCCACGACCATCTCGGACAGGTGCTGACCGCCCTGCGCATCGATGCGGTATGGGTTGAAAAATACTTGACTCCCATTGACGCACACGCCGGAAACAGAGCCGGTAAAATGTGCTCGTTAATCGATGATACCATCAATGATGTGCGGGACATGGCCTACCGCCTGAGGCCCCGGGTTCTGGATGATCTCGGGCTTGTTGACGCCCTGGAGTCACTGCTGACTGATTTTGAACGGCGATCCAATGTGTCCTGTGTTTTCAGTCATGACGATATTCCCCAGATCAACGATACCCTGGCCACGGCATTGTATCGAATCGGCCAGGAGGCCGTGACCAACTCCCTTCGGCACTCAAACGCGAACACCATTATCGTTGAACTTAAAAACGATGAGGAGGGCATGGTTCTCACCATACAGGACAATGGATGCGGGTTTGAATTTAAACCCGCCAACAACACGGATTCGGGTGGATTCGGACTTGAGGGTATGAGGGAGCGGGCCAACCTTGTGGGCGGTATACTTGAGATCTCCTCAACGATATCCCAGGGCACACGGATTTGCTGCAAGGTGAAAGGATAAGACATGATCAAGGTATTGCTGGCAGATGACCACAGCATTGTCAGGGAAGGATTGAGAAAAGTCCTGGAGGACAGCAACGAAATTGAGGTGATTGCTGAAGCAGCCGACGGGGAAACCGCCCTGGATGAGGCCATGAACAAGCGGCCCGACGTGGCTGTCATCGATATTTCCATGCCCGGAATGGATGGACTGGAGGTGGTGACCCGGCTGACCAGTTATTGCTCAGATGTCCCGGTCCTTATTTTGACCATGCACGATGAAGAGCAGTACGTTATCCGGGCCATAGAAGCCGGTGCAATGGGCTATGTCACCAAACAGGCCGCACCGGAACAACTGGTGGCTGCCGTTAAAAAAATTAATTCAGGAGGACGGTACCTGACGGAAAAGGCAAGCGAAGCCCTGGCCTTGCGGGTGATCCGGGGAAATAAAAGTCAAACCCTCACCGAATCCCTGTCCATGAGAGAACTCCAGGTCCTGCGCAAGCTTGCCATGGGTTCGACCAACAGGGAAATCGCCACATCCTACAACATCAGCGTGAAAACCGTTGATACCTACCGATCCAGAATATTAAAAAAACTGAGTCTGAGGAATAATTCCGATTTATCCCGGTATGCCATTCAAAACAAAATAGTGGAATTGTAGAATTAACTCAAAGATTCAACCGGTCAAAATTGGAAAATATTTTATTCAGGGTGGATTTGCATTGGGCCATTTCATGGGGCTCAACCCCATGATCCGCCTCCTCCAGCAGTTCTTCAACAACGGCAATCAGGTCTCGTTTAAAGGCTTTGGCCTTGTGGGTCAGGTAAACCAGCTTGCTTCGCTTGTCACTTCTGTCCGGTATCCTCAATACCATGTTCTTTTTTTCCAAGACATTCAAGAGCCGTGTAATGGCAGCCTTGTCCTTTACCGCGATATTGGCCAGCTCCTGCTGGGTCTGCCCGTCTTTTCGATACAGATGAACAAGGATACTCCACTGTTCATAGCTCACGTCAAAGCCGGCATCTGAGAATTTATTGGTCAGGCGCTTGATCATGGACCTGGATGTCCGGCCCACCAGATATGTAATAGAGGAGTCAATGATCTTCTCAAATGTTTCCATAAAATTTTCCGCGTTCTTTCCATTTAAAATAGTATATTCATCAGGCCCACCCGCCCCTGTTCATTTTATCTGCCAATATGATATAAAATCGTTGATGATGCAACTAATTTATCCCCAATGAAAAATTAAAACTCCCCCCTGAACCAAAAGGCATCAGGGAGGAGTTAATTTTCTAAGCTGAAATCGATACGGATCGAATCGGTTTTTACGCCGGATTTCGCTTTGACCTTTTTTTGAAATACGTGAGCCAATAACCGCTGAGCAGATAAGAATAGAGCCAGGTTCCAAAGAAAATTGCGACAAAGGCTTTGATGATATCCATTGAGCTTCCGTTAAGGGAGAACCCGGGCACATATCCGAACAGGATGGGACCCAGGTATAAAAATTTTGCAAACTTGAAGGATGTAAAGGCGGTCTTCCACATATTCGCCTTTGCAATGGTTGCACCGGCAAAGGCGGCAATACACACCGGCGGTGTGATATTGGAGTCCTGGGACAGCCAGTACACAATCATGTGGGCGGCTATTTCATTAACGCCCAGGTGGGTGAGGGCCGGCACCGCCACAACGGCCGTGATGAGATAGGCAGCCGTCACAGGGACCCCCATTCCCAGAACCAGGGATGCCAGGGCAACCAGCAGAATGGTCATTAGGAGCGACCCGCCGGCCAGCTCGATCATGATGTCGGCAAAGGTGAGGACCAGTCCTGAAAAAGTCAATACACCAATGATAATTCCGATAACGCCCACGGTGGCACCGATCTTGAGACTGTTCTCGGTTCCGGAACGGGCCGCCTCTAAAAACTTTGCAAGGCCGGGCTTTGCTTCTTTTGGGAACTTAAGATAAAATCCCCCGGCAACCAGAATCCCAATAACCAGTCCAAGCCATTGTGGAATAATCGTCTCAGATCCCGGCAGGATCATGTCGACCATGGAGATCAAGAATATGACGGTCACGATGATGGCCATGGTCAGATCCATGCGTTTTTCTTTCCTGACCCAGCTGATGTAGACACAGGACACAAGGCCAAGAATTGCGGAATAACCGGGTGAGTAACCCGTAAGCATGAAAATGGTGATCACCACCAGGGGCAGGGCATAAAACCATTCTTTCTTAAAGATCTGCATGGCTGAAAACTCTGATTTTTCGCCCACGATATTATGAATCTTGGCTTCATAGTGAACCATGCAGAAAACGCTGAAAAAATACATCAAAGCCGGGAAAATGGCCACCAGCATGATGGTGGAATAGGGCACGCCGGTGAGCTCTGCCATGATGAACCCGCCGGCACCCATGATCGGGGGCATGAACATGCCGCCGATGGATGCAGCCGGTTCAATTCCACCGGCAACATGGGGTTTGAACCCGGCTTTCTTCATCATGGGGATGGTAAACATCCCGGTTGAAACCGTGTTGGCAATGGCTGATCCGGATATGGAGCCGAACAGACCAGAGGCAATAACAGAAACCTTGCCGGGTCCGCCTATTTTATGGCCCACGGCTGCCAGGGGCCAGTCAATGAAAAACTTCTGGGCACCGCATTTTTCCAGGAAGGCGCCAAAGAGCACAAACAAAATTACATAGGTGGCCAGAACATTGGCCATGATCCCGAATACACCGTCGCTCTTGTAAAAGATACTGATGCACAACTCTGTAAACGGGGCGCCGGCATGGGACACCAGGTCAGGTGCCAGATATCCGTACACACCATAGACCAGCATGACCACTCCCATGATCACAAAAATGTTGCCCACCACCCGCCGGGCCAGTTCAATACCGATGAGTACACCGATGATGGCAAAAATCATATCAACCTGGGTTTCTGCACCTGTCCGGTAATTGATGGTCTCAAACATGAAAATCCAGTACCCGATGGAGGCAATGGAAAGCAGGATGAGCGTATAGTCCACCACCCGCATGATCGTGGATTTGGACTTGTATAATAAGAAGACCAGGATGTAGGTGATGATGACATAAACTCCCCTGTGATACTGGGTTGCCATGGGCTGAATCACCGCGGCATAGGAGTAAAAAACGACCAGGATCACAGAGCATAAATCAAAGATGATCTGCTCGAATCTATTTAGTTTTTCGTACACAATTTGCCTTCCTATTTTCTGGATTTAATTATTTTTAACTTGCCGACTGAAATCTTTTGCACGATGGCGTGTCTGGATCAAGATGCGGATGGATTCCAATCCATCCGCATCTCCACTCATTTATACTGCATTAAGGAATCCCGTTTATTTTAAAACGCCTTTTTCTTTCCAGAATTTTTCAGCACCCGGATGGAAAGGGGTTACGATACCGTCGGCACCGGTTGCAACGGCCATCTTTTTAAATGTCTTTTTCTGGTCTGCCATGTGTTTAAGGCCCTCATCCGTATAGATCAGGGAAAGCATTTCATAAACAACATCATCAGACACTTTTGAGTTGGCTACCCAGAGAGCGGAATCCTGGAATGATCCTGTGGCAGTATCAACACCCTTGTAGGTTCCTGCAGGAACAGAAAGCTTTGCAAAATAGGGATATTTTTTGTAAAATCCACTGGCTTCGGCATCTGCATTCAGATCGACCATGGCAATATCATTGGTCTGGGCCGCCATTATAACCGCGCCACTCGGGAAAGCGGTGAACAGCCAGAAAGCGTCCAACTGGTTGTTGCCGAAGGCCTGGGCTGCATCATTGTATCCCATGGCGTTTCTTTCGATTTTATCCCATACACCCATGTGGCTGAAAAAGAGTTCGCAGTTGGCAAAGGCACCGGAACCGGCATTACCAACGCCCACTTTTTTGCCCACCAGATCTTTTGTGCTTTTGATTCCGGAGTCTTTTTTGACAACCAGCTGGCCAGGAGCACCGTACAGCCATGCAACCGCCAGGACGTTTTCGTATTTTTTGGTATCGTTTTTCATCATGCCGTTGCGGCCCAGATACACATGACCGGAATATACAACACTCATCTGCTGACGGCCGGCATCGGTTTTCCTCAGATTTTCAACTGAACCGGCTGAAGACTGTGCCTGGACTTTAAACGTTGCCGCTTCTTTTATGGGCTTATACACCTGTACGGCATTGGCAACTACCTGGAAGGTACCACCGGCAGGTCCGCCACCGAATACGACTCTGTCTTTTGAAAAGGCGGTCTGGCAAAATGCCATGGTAAGGACTGCGATAAACCCTGCGATTAATACTTGTTTTTTCATACGAATCTCCTGTTTGTTGATGTTAACATACTGAATAATCCATCTCTACCGTTTAGGAGAATACCAAACAGGAGGTCAACAAATCAATGGGAGGATTTCTGATTGTCGTGTAGGTAATTTTCCTACAAACCCTCCATTTTCACGACAAAAATGACCCCAGGGAGAAAAACAGTAACAATTTTTACCTTGGACGTGGTTTTGCGAATTATTCGTGGGAGAGAACCTGATCCACGGACGAGAGAATATGGGAGAATCTCTGTCCGTTTTTTGAGTGCTCTTTGTAAAATGCCAGGCAGTTTTTGACAATTTCCAATACCCGGTCATGCTCGTGAAGTCCCGGAACCTCCATGGCAAGCCTGGGATGGCGTCCCAGTCTTCCGCCCAGCATCACCCGGAAGCCTATATTTCTTTCCTGTATGGTTCCTGTGGGGCAGGCAATGATACATTTGGCACACATCAGGCACAGCGCCTCATCAATGACGGGAACGACGTTATCCTCATCCAGCGCAACCGCCTTTTCTTTGCACGCATCCACGCAGGACCCGCAGAGAGTGCAGGGGTCGTCACCAATTCCTGGAAGCACTGAGCCGATGATACCGATATCCACGATCTGGGGCCGGGAACAGGCATTGGGGCAGTCGGCCAGGGAGACCCGGAATTCATGATGAAATTTCAGGTCCCCTCGAACGTTTGCCTTTAAAAAGCCAAGGATATCCGCCTGTTCAAACAATGCCTCAATATCCTTTGCCAGGCGGGTGCAGGAGTTTGCCGTATTTGGGCATCCACCGCTCCCGAAGCAGGTCGTTACCTCATAGCCCCTGATCTCTTTTTCCATCCCGCCTTTGGACAGAAATTTCTTCTTGAGTTCATTGACGTCAACAAGATCAACACATGTCCTGCCCTTTTGATCAGCATGGGCCTCAACTTTTTTTCTTACTTTTTTCCTCACAAAGAAAGGAACCTTGCGTATGGCATCCTCCGCTTCCCTGGACCACTTCATGAAAGAATTTTGCCCCGGGCACTGACCACGACTTCCTTGAACGGGATGTCAACATTTGCCTTGGCAAGAGCTTTTTTAAGAATCACGGGCATGGCTGAACAACAGGGAACTTCCATGATAACGGCGGTGATACTTTTTATCCCGGATACTTTAAACACCTGGGAGAGCCGTTCAACATACTTATCTGCATCGTCAAACTTGGGGCAGCCGATCATCACGGCATTGCCCTTTAAAAAATCCGCATGAAAGGTGGGGTAGGCCACGGGGACGCAATCCGCTGCAATAATCAGATTGGCACCCTTTAAAAACGGGGCGCCCGGGGGAACCAGCTTGATCTGAACCGGCCAGTGGCCCAGGTCGGATGCGCCGCCGGATGTCTGCACTGTTGCGTGGTTGGCACAGCCACAGGCTTCGGCAGTCGCCGCCCCGGCCATGGGAAAGGTTTTCACGGCAGCGGACGGACAACCGCAGGCAACAGGTTCGGCCACTTTTTTCCCGGCCACCTGTTCTTTTAGCAGGGCCTCAACTGCAGCTTCGTCAAAATCATCCGCCTCTCTTTCAATAATCGTTAACGCCCCTTCCGGGCAGTCACCGATACAGGCACCCAGACCGTCACAATACTTGTCCGCAATCACTTTTGCCTTGCCGTCTATAATCTGAATGGCCCCTTCTGCACAGGCAATCACACAATTTCCGCATCCATTACACAGATCTTCATCAATTTCAATTATTTTCCGGGTCACTTTCATCTTGGGTTTCCTCGCTTTATCTTCAGTATGAATCCTGGGCATTGTCCGTTGTTCAGTATTCAATCGTTTTTTTTAAGTTGTTTCCATCAATACATTTTTGGCCAGAATTTTTCCGGCCGGGGTTAAAAAAAGCCGGTCCAGCTTGGCTGAAAACTGGGTATCATCCACATTGTTTTTCCGTTCACAGGCCGCCATATGGGTGAGCATATCGGCATCGTGCAAAACCTTTAAGTTCAAGCTGTCGCTCTCACCCGGTCGGTTGTGCCGGCCCACCAGTTCAACCACATCACTGACCAGCTCCTTTTTGGCCCCCAGTTTTTCCATGAGCTCCCTGGCCACTATAGCGCTTTCTCTGGTATCACTTTCTTGTGAACCTTTTTTTTCAAATGCTTCGGGCGGGTCTGACCGGTCGCCTTTGAGGGCATTTTTTGCTCCGATATCATTCAGATAGGCGGCACAGAGAATGACCGGCAGATTTGCGCGTTCTTCTTTTCCAATTTTTTCTGCAAAATTGGCCACCTTGGCGGCATGGCCGATCCGTTTAAAATCCGTTCCCAGATACCGTTTCACCTCCACTGCCACCCGGTCTTTAAGCAGATCATCTCTCTTGGCCACAAACTCTTCGGGCAGGGTTCCCAGGCATTGTTCGGCAAACTTGCAATAGGCTGCACACCCGAAATCCATCCTGGGATTGACGATTTTTTTCCCGCATCCGGCGCATCTTCTGGTGGCGTCATCCTTAAAAAATTCCATAGGATGACCGCATTCAGGGCATTGGGTATCAAAGATGGCATCACCATTCCAGTATTGGGTATCTTGTCCGGGACATTTCATTTTAAGCCTCTTTTATAAATTTTGGAACCGGCCGGTGCAGGACAGGGTACTGCACCGGCGCGAATGGTCATATTTATTATCTTATTTTCCCTGCATGATGGCGGCTACGTCGGCATCTGCATCTGTGGTGGGTTTGATATCAAAGTTTTTCACCAGCACGTCCAAAACGCCGGGAGAAACAAAGGCGGGCAGTGTGGGCCCAAGACGGATACCTTTGACGCCCAGGTGCAGAAGGGCCAGAAGAACGGCACAGGCTTTCTGCTCGTACCAGCCGATGTCAAAGGACAAAGGCAGATCGTTGATATCCTCAAGCCCAAACACTTCCTTGAGTTTCAGGGCAATCACGGCAAGGGAGTAGGAATCGTTGCACTGACCTGCATCCAGCACCCTTGGAATGCCGCCGATGTCACCCAGATCCAGTTTGTTGTACCGGTATTTTGCACATCCGGCCGTCAGGATCACGGCATCTTTGGGCAATTTCTCAGCCACTTCTGTAAAATAACTTCTTGATTTCTGGCGGCCGTCACAACCTGCCATGACCACAAAACGTTTAATGGCGCCGGACTTCACTGCATCCACCACCTTGTCAGCCAGGGCCAGGACCTGATTGTGGGCAAATCCGCCCACGATTTTTCCGGTTTCAAGCTCTGTTGGGGCAGTGCAGGTTTTGGCAAGGGCAATCACCTCTGAAAAATCCTTGGCCTTTCCGGGCAGTCTTTCAGGAATGTGCTTTACACCGGGGTAAGACACCACACCCGTGGTAAAAACCTTGTCCTTGTAGGTGTTTTTGCTTTTCATGGGAACAATGCAGTTGGTGGTCATGAGGATGGGACCGTTAAAGGATTCAAAATCCTCATTCTGGTGCCACCAGGAGCTGCCGTAGTTGCCCTTCAGATGGGCAAATTTCTTGAACGCCGGGTAATAGTTGGCCGGCAGCATTTCACCGTGGGTATAGACATCCACACCGGTTCCGTCCGTCTGGGTCAAGAGTTCTTCCATATCCTTGAGATCGTGTCCCGAGATCAATATTCCGGGGTTTGTTCCCACACCCAGATTGACTTCGGTGAGTTCCGGGTTGCCGTAGGCACCGGTATTGGCGCCATCCAGGGCCGCCATGGTCGTGACCGCCACCTCACCCGCCTTGAGTACCAGTCCCACCATCTCGTCCACACTCAGATCTTTTGTGGTGGAGGCAAGGGCCGTATACATGAAATTGTAAATCTCATCTTTTTGAACCCCTAAAACAGCGGCATGGTCTGCATAGGCCGCAATTCCCTTAAGTCCGATCACCAGGAGTTCCCGAAGGGACCGGACATCCTCATTTTCCGTTGCAAGGACTCCAACGGTCAATGCCTTGGCATCAAAGGATGCCGTATCATCGGAAACCCACAGGGCACTCTCGTGAAGATCCTCACCCACCTTATCTTTCAGGCCGGCATGGAGGGTTTTCTTTACCTTCTGGGCTTTTTGAATCCAATGGATCATGCTCTCATCATCAAAGTTGGTGTTGGTGATGGTGGTAAAAAGGGCCTGGCTGACAAACACCCCGATATCCTTTGAGATGACGGCTCCCTGTGACTGCGCTTTTTCAGCAATCACTGAAATGCCTTTCAGATGATATATCAACAGATCCTGAAGGTTGGCCGTGGTATTTTCTTTTCCACAAACACCTTTTATGGTGCATCCCTGGTTTTTCGCTGTTTCCTGACACTGAAAACAAAACATGGTATTTCTCCTTCTATTTATGATTGACGAACAATTGAACTTTACATCCAGGCCTGAACTTACTATAGAAATGGAGGGAATTCCTTGACCTGGATCAAGTTTTTCACTTTTTTTTATTTTTTTTACAGAATTTTAATTGTTTTGGAATATGAACCGGAGTATTATACGTTATTAAAAACTTAAGAACAATCCCTCTTTTTTCAGGTCTCTCAGATGAACACCTGGAAAAAATCGCCGCAATTGCCTCAACACTCACCTATGACCGGGGAGAGATGATCTTCCATGAAGGTGAAAAGGGAGACGGATTTTACATGGTTGAACAGGGAAAGATAAAAGTATTCAAGCTCTCGGTGGAAGGCAAAGAGCAGATCCTCCATATTTACGGGCCGGGTCACACCTTTGGCGAAGTTCCGGTGTTTGAAGGCAAAAATTTTCCCGCCTCTTCCATGGCCCTTGAAAAATCCGTGATCCTATTTCTTCCCAGGGTTAAATTCGTGGACCTGATTACCCAAACACCCGGGCTGGGAATGAATCTCTTGGCGGATCTTTCCCGGCGGCTCAGGGAGTTTACCGTACAGATTGAAAATTTAAGTTTAAAAGAAGTTCCTGCCAGGCTTGCCGCCTATATCCTTACCCTGTCCAAAGAACAGAAAAATGAAAAGCGGGTCACCCTGCCCATCTCAAAGGCTCAATTGTCCAACCTCATCGGCACCACGCCTGAAACCGTCTCCAGGATATTAAAGAAAATGACGGACGCTTCTTTTATCGAAGTGCAGACAAAAATCATTCAAATTAACAATCTGGCCGGACTGGTGGAATTATCGGAATCCGGGAGCCTGGCCTAAGGTCTTCTGCCCACTAAGCCGGCCGGAAAATAAGCCGCAATATAGCTATAAAGTAGTTTAATTTTAATGATTTAAGAAAAAATTTGCAAAAAATACAGATAACTTTGATTTCTGCTGGACTTGATGAAATACCCATGGCATACAAGGAGATAGAAGATGTCATGGATCAACAAAAGGGTC
This sequence comes from uncultured Desulfobacula sp., assembly GCA_963674905.2. Classification (GTDB taxonomy): domain Bacteria; phylum Desulfobacterota; class Desulfobacteria; order Desulfobacterales; family Desulfobacteraceae; genus Desulfobacula. The sequence goes on from CAXXXR010000002.1 coordinate 1,804,012, forward strand.
TTGTTGATATTGTGGCGAAATTTGAACCCAGGCGGGTGAAAATGGCGCCACCCGGCAGAAACAAGCGACGAAAGAACAGAAGATAATGCGTTTAAACAAACCTTTGCCAAGGAGAAAAAAATGGGTAAACTATTACGGGTAAACACCAAAGAAAAAACCTTTGGTTTTGAAGAAGTACCCAAGGCCTACATTGGCCTTGGGGGTCGGGGACTCACCTCAAAAATGATCCTGGATGAAGTGCCGGCAACCTGTCACGCACTGGGAAAAGGCAACAAGCTCATCTTTGCGCCGGGAATCCTGTCCGGGTCGGCAGCCGCCGATACGGGACGACTTTCCGCCGGAGCAAAATCACCCCTGACCGGAGGAATCAAAGAGAGCAATGCCGGCGGCCTTGTCTCCCAGAAACTGGCCAAATTGGGCATCTCTGCCATTGTCCTGGAAGACAAGCCCCAGACCAATGACTATAGCATCATTGTCATCAACAAGGACGGGGTTGAAATCCTTCCGGCCGGTGACCTTATGGGCAAGGGCAACTATGCGGTCATGGAGAGTCTCCAGGCCACATACGGCAAATCCGTGGGAATACTGAGCATTGGCCAGGCCGGAGAACAATGCCTGAAAGGGGCCAGCATCCAGCAGGCCGATATGAACGGAAGACCGGGACGTGCCCACGGCAGAGGCGGCCTGGGTGCGGTCATGGGAGCCAAAAAAATAAAGGCAATCGTAGTGGATGACAAAGGGGCCGGGCGTCTTGAAATGAAAGATCCCGAAGCCTTTAAGGCGGCCAATAAACGGTGGGTGGACATGCTAAGAAAACACCCGGTGACCGGGGAAGGCCTGCCCGCACTGGGTACGGCCGTACTGGTCAACGTGATCAATGAAGCCGGTGCGCTGCCCACCAAGAACTTTCGATCCGGAAGGTTTGAGCATGCCCAGGATATCAGCGGTGAAAAAATGGCTGAAAATATCCAGGCAAGGGGCGGCATTACTACTGAAGGATGTCATCCGGGCTGCGTGATCAAATGCTCCAATGTCTATCATGACAAGGAAGGCAAGTACCTGACTTCCGGGTTTGAATATGAAACCATCTGGGCGTTTGGCGCCCATACCACCATTAAAGAACTGGATGACATCGCCATGCTGGACCGGCTCTGTGACGATTACGGACTGGATACCATTGAAACCGGGGTCACCATCGGAGTGGCCATGGAAGGCGGCATGATTCCATGGGGAGACGGCAAGGCTGCCATTGAGTTGCTGTCCAAAGTAGGAGCCGGCGCACCCGAAGGCAAAATCATCGGCAACGGCGCTGCATTCACCGGAGAGGCCCTGGGAGTTGACCGGGTCCCTGTGGTGAAACGACAGGCCCTTCCCGCCTATGACCCCCGATCCTGCAAAGGGGTTGGGGTGACCTTTGCCACCACACCCATGGGTGCGGATCATACCGCAGGTTACGGCGTTACCGCCAATATCCTGGGTGTCGGCGGAACAGTGAACCCAACGAAAAAAGAGGGCAATATTGAATTGTCCCAGGGCCTTCAGATTGCAACGGCAGCCATTGATGCGGCAGGACTTTGTCTGTTCGTGGCATTTGCCGTTCTTGACAATGAAGACGGGCTGCCCACCATTGTGGAACTGATCAATGCCCAGCATGGACTTACCCTTACCACGGACGATGTCATGGCCCTGGGTAAATCCATCCTGAACAATGAAATGGAATTCAACCGGAAAGCAGGATTCAGCTCCGTGCATGATCAGCTTCCCGAAATGTTTAAGGAAGCCTTTCCTCCCCATGATACCCAATGGGATTTTTCCACAGATGAACTGACAAAAACCCTCAGCTTTTAGACCGAGCTCACACATACCCCCGGGGCAGACCATCCGCACCCGGGGGTCCTTACCAAATCTTCCTATTATCGTTTATTTTATTTAATGGATTTATGGGCCTGGTTTTGCTATAAAAAGGGCCTAATATACGGCTATCTGTTAAGAAACGGATACTATTGAAAGGCCTGATAGCGGTGAAAGATCGGGGTCTATTTACCCCTGAAACCCATAAGTTTGGAAAAAATAAACCCATGAAACTATATCCCTATCCGTCTCCCGAGGCGGAAAAAAGAGTACGCCGGACCATTGAGCGCGGTCTGGGTTTTTCAAAGCAGGACCAGGAAATTGTTGAAGCCTATCTTGAAGATGTTAAGACAAGAGGGGATGAGGCTCTGGTTGAATACACCCATAAGTTTGACTCCAAAAACGTCACCCTGGACTCGTTAAAAGTCACTCCACAAGAGTTTGACCGGGCGCTCAAACAGGTGGATGCCCAATTTTTAAAAGCCCTGGAACGGTCCGTGGGTCAACTGGAGGATTTTCATTCCAGGCAACGGGAAAACTCCTGGATCGACACCCCTAGAAACGGAGTCATGGTGGGCCAGCTCGTAAAACCGGTGAGCGCGGCCGGTGTGTATGCTCCCGGTGCCCAAGGCGGCAAAACCCCTCTGGTCTCTTCCGTACTCATGGGAGGAATCCCGGCAAAGATGGCAGGCGTTCCCTGTATTAATCTGGTGACCCCTCCCATGGAAAACGGTGAGATCAACCCCCATATTCTGGTGGCGGCCAAAAGAATCGGGATCACTTCGGTGTTCAAGGTCGGCAGTGCCTGGGCCATCGCAGCCCTGGCCTACGGAACCCAAACCATTCCAAAGGTGGACGTGATCGTGGGTCCGGGAAACATCTTTGTGACCCTTGCCAAAAAACTGGTTGCCGGATCAGTGGGTATTGACATGATCGCCGGCCCCAGTGAAATCCTGATCATTGCCGATAAAGATGCCGACCCGAGGTTTCTGGCGGCAGACCTTCTTTCCCAGGCTGAACATGACGTCATGGCCTCATCCATACTCGTGACCGACTCGAGGAACCTTGCCGAAAAAACCATAACCGAACTAAAGGCTCAAATTGAAGGTCTGCCCAGAAAAGAGATTGCCCGGCAGTCCATTGATCGTTTCGGCACCATCCTCCTGGTCCCGGATATTGAAACCGGGATTGAGCTGTCCAACCGCCTGGCGCCCGAGCACCTTGAGTTGATCGTGAAAGACCCCTTTGACTATATCGACCAAATTCAGAATGCCGGGGCCCTTTTTCTGGGACCCTATACGCCTGAACCCATGGGAGACTATATTGCAGGCCCCAACCATGTCCTGCCCACGGCGGGTACGGCCCGGTTTTCATCGGCCCTGAGCGTTGAAAACTTTGTAAAAAAAACCAGCCTGATCCACTATTCTGAGTCTGCCTTCAGACGAGAGGCCGATGATGTGATCCAAATGGCGGATATCGAGGGCCTGGGCGCCCATGCCAATTCGGTTCGCATCCGGAAATAGCCGCCTGTCACCCGGATCTGCATCCCTGAAGGCCGAAAAAATCCGGCAATTGCTGGTAACGCACTATTATATGTTGACTAAGACGTTGATTTTAAACTATATATAACGTTTGTTTAAATTTTGGTATTAATTTTTAGCGGTAAAGAATAAAGAATGCAGACCATACGAGGATTCAGAGATATCCTGCCGGAACAGGTTTCCCTGTGGCAGCGGGTTGAACGAGAAGCAGCCGGTTTATTTGACGCCTTCGGGTATAAGGAGCTCAGGATTCCCATCCTGGAGAAAACGGATCTGTTTGCCCGGAGCATTGGCGAGGCAACCGATATTGTTGAAAAAGAGATGTACACCTTTGCCGATCGAAAGGGAGATAAGCTGACCCTCCGGCCCGAGGCCACGGCGTCCATTGTCAGATCCTATATCCAGCATAAAATGTATGCCGTCGATCCCGTGAGAAAATTTTTCATGATCGGCCCCATGTTCCGGAGGGAACGGCCCCAGAAAGGTCGGTATCGTCAATTTTATCAAATTGATGCCGAGGTTTTCGGAGTTGAATCCGCCTATATTGACAGTGAATTGATTTTTCTGCTGAACGAATTGTTTAAACGGCTCGGCCTGACCGGGCTTTCCGCCCATATCAATTCACTGGGATGCCCGGAATGCCGACCCGGTTTTCAGGCGGCCCTCCTGGATTTTCTTGGGGCAAGAAAAGACCGGCTGTGTGAAAACTGCATCCGGCGCATGGATAAAAACCCCTTGAGAATTCTGGACTGCAAGGTCCCGGAGTGCAGGGATGCCCTTGCCCAGGCCCCGGCAACCCTGGATCATCTGTGCAAAGGATGTGAGGACCACTTTAATACGGTGAAAGCCACCCTTGAACGACAGGGGGTTGATTTCAAAGTGGACAAGACCCTGGTCCGGGGCCTGGATTACTACACCCGGACGGCCTGGGAAATTCAGACCACCACCCTTGGGGCCCAGAGTTCCGTGGCCGGGGGCGGCAGATATGACGGACTGGTCAAGGAGCTGGGCGGCCCCCAGACCCCGGGCATTGGATTTGCCATCGGGTTTGACCGTCTCGTGGAGGTCATGGAGCAGATGAACCAGCCACGTGAAGACACGCCCCTTGACCTGTTTATCATTGCCCTGGGTGACTCTGCCATGGACAGGGGATATCACTGGTCCTGCGACCTGAACCAGGCCGGTATCCGCACGGACATGGATTTTCAGGGAAAAAGCCTGAAAGCCCTCATGAAACGGGCAAACAAGCTGGGTTCAGCCTATGTATTGATTGCCGGAGAAAATGAGCTGGCAAAAAATGCCGTTATTCTCAGAAACATGACCACCAAAGAACAGGTTTCACTGGAACTTGAAACCCTGGTGCCTGAACTGATCCGGATATGTAAAAACCCAAATAGATAAAAACCGGTATATGACAAACCCGATATTACAAAACATTGAAAAAAAATTATAAAAATAAAATAGAGGAAAACACCCGTGACTGATTTACTAGGAGACCTGAAAAGAACACACCACTGCCGTCAATTGCGAGACACGGATATTGACAGGGAAGTGGTCCTGATGGGCTGGGTTCAGCACCGCCGGGACCATGGCGGGGTCATCTTCATTGATTTAAGGGACCGGGAGGGTATCACCCAGATCGTTTTTAACCCGGAGCATTCCGCAAAAGTCCATGAAAAAGCCCGGGATATCCGAAACGAATATGTGATCGGGGTGAAAGGACGGGTGATTTCAAGGCCCGGCGACATGCTCAATCCCAATATGGAAACCGGCGGAATTGAGGTGATGGTGGATGAATTGTCCATCTTTTCAACGGCAGTCACCCCGGCGTTCCAGATCGAAGACCGGGTGGAGGCATCGGAATCCATCCGGCTTCAGTACCGGTACCTGGATTTAAGACGTCCCCAGTTGAGAAACAATATCCTGGCAAGACATCAGGCCACCATGGCCATCCGGAACTATCTGGACAACCAGGGATTTGTGGACATTGAAACCCCGTTTTTAACCAAGAGCACCCCGGAAGGGGCCAGGGATTACCTGGTGCCGTCCAGGGTCAACCAGGGAGAGTTCTACGCCCTGCCCCAGTCCCCCCAGTTGTTCAAGCAACTCTTAATGATATCGGGATTTGACCGGTATTACCAGATCGTCAAATGCTTCAGGGATGAAGACTTAAGAGCGGACCGCCAGCCTGAATTCACCCAGATCGACATGGAGTTGTCCTTTGTTGATGAACAGGAGATCATGGGCATTGCCGAGGGCATGATTGTTACCATTTTTAAACGGGTCCTGGATATTGAGCTTATCACCCCCTTTGCCCGGCTCACCTATGATGAGGCCATGTCAAGATTTGGTCTGGACCGGCCGGATCTGCGGTTTGGCCTGGAGCTGTGCGAGGTTTCCGATATTGTAAAGGATGCCGGATTCAAGGTCTTTGCCAATGTGGTGAAAAACGGCGGCCTTGTAAAGGCGATCAATGCCAAGGGCTGTGCAGACTTTACCCGAAAACAGATTGACGAACTCACGGAGTTTGCAGCAGTTTACAGGGCCAAGGGTCTTGCCTGGATAAAAATCAAGGAAGATGCCTGGCAGTCACCCATTGCCAAATTTTTCACCGACCAGGAAAAAGAGGCTTTGCGGGAGCGGCTGGACCTTGAACCCGGGGATATTGTTTTCTTTGTGGCAGACCAGCCAAAAATCACCAACGAGGCCCTGGGCCAGTTGAGAAATGAATTGGCACGGCGGTTGGGACTCATTTCCGACGACACCTATGAATTCACCTGGGTGACCCATTTCCCCCTCATGGATTACGATGAAACCGAAAAACGATACCAGGCCCTGCACCATCCGTTTACAGCCCCGCTTGAGTCGGACATTGACAAATTATCGACCGATCCCCTTGCGGTTAAATCAAGGGCCTATGATCTCGTGCTCAACGGGATTGAAATCGGGGGCGGCAGCATTCGTATCCATTCCACCCAACTCCAGGAGCAGGTCTTAAGCTGTCTGGGCATTGACGCACAAGAGGCCAATGAAAAATTCGGTTTTCTGCTCAATGCCCTGTCATCCGGAGCACCTCCCCACGGCGGAATCGCCTTTGGCCTGGACCGGCTCATGATGCTGCTGTGCAAGGAAGACTCCATCAGAAACGTCATTGCCTTCCCCAAGACACAGAAAGCCACCTGTCTTCTGACGGAAGCGCCGTCAAAGCCTTCCATGGCGCAGCTCCAGGAGCTTGCCATCAAGGTTTCCAAGATAGAAGAATAAACCAGGTTCTCCTAGGAAAAGACGGCGTCCTTATAACAAAGGACGCCGTCTTTTTGTAAATCCCCGTTTTATTCAAAATAAATCAAGATATTTGCCATACCCTTGAACTTCAAGTTTTTCCTTTGGGATAAACCGCAGGGCTGCCGAATTGATACAATACCTGAGACCGGTTGGGTTGGGGCCGTCGTCAAACAGGTGTCCCAGATGGGAATCCCCATACTTGCTTCTCACCTCGGTCCTGACCATGAACAGGCTTTTATCTGTTTTCTCTACTACATGATCCGACTCAAGGGGCCGGATGAAACTGGGCCAACCGGTTCCTGAAGCAAACTTGTCCAGGGAACTGAAAAGCGGTTCTCCGGAAACAATATCCACGTAAATCCCCTCCTGTTTATTGTCCCAGTATTCATTGTTAAAGGGCGGTTCCGTCCCGTTTTCCCTGGCCACCTTGTACTGGAGCGGGGTCAGGTTCTCTTTGATTGTCTCCTCATCCGGTTTTGACCAGGATGACATATCCTTGGTTGCTTTTTCTTCCATCATCATTGATTTTTTCTCCATATTCTTATTTTTCCACGCCTTTTCCAGAAACTGGTCCCTGCCGGAACCCCAGCGGTAATATTTATACCGGACTGCATTTTTCTTATAGTAATCCTGGTGGTAATCTTCGGCAGGGTAAAATTTTTCAAATTTCGTAATGGGCGTGACTATGGGTTTGTCAAACACCAGGGATTTTTCCAGAGCCATCTTAGATGCCGTGGCCTGTTCTTTTTGCATATCATTGTGATAAAAAATTTCCGACCGGTACTGGGTCCCTCTGTCCACAAACTGGCCACCCGGATCTGTGGGGTCGATGTGTCGCCAGAGCACCTCTAAAAGCTCCCTGTAGCTGACAACCCCGGGATCATAGTGAACCTGGATGGCCTCGGTATGGCCGGTGCTTCCCCCGGATACGTCCTGGTAGGTTGGATTCATTTTTTGCCCGCCGCTATATCCGGATACGGCATCTTTAACCCCTTTTACTTTCTCAAAGTCTGATTCCGTGCACCAGAAACATCCACCGGCAAAGGTGGCGACTTCCAATTGGCCCATATCGGTTTTCATGTCCTCATCCATGGCCTCCTGTTTCCCGGCAAAGGCCAGGCACCCAAAAACAAACACCGCCCCAATTATTGCTATCAGCATTCTTGCCCGCATGATTGATCTCCTTGTATAGAGTTTTTCTGATTCCTTCAGGCTTGTTTTCCAGTCTTATCTTCACTTGATACTTAAGCCATAAGGATTAAAGGCCGCTGGAAAAAAATCCTGAATTACAATAAAGATAATCACGATTTTCCCATAACGCAAAAAACCGGGCTTAAGGACCACAAATTTGGCCCTGCGGGCCAGCATGAGATCTGGAAAAATCCGGTAGAATTTTGAGGCAGCGGCCTTTTTAGAGCCGCTTGCTTTGGTTTGTTTTTATTTTTAAACCTTAAAAGAAGGGGTTAGGCTCTTTTCCGTTTTACGTGAAGAATAGGGGTGTTAAAGACCAGGGCGGACACATCGGCATCTCGCTTGACTTTCAGCTCAAGAGAGTCCTTGTCGATTTCAAAATATTTTGAAATCACCGCTACAATATCTTTTTGAAGATCGGTGAGGGTGGTGTCGTTCACCTCAAGTTTGTCATATATTAAAGAAAATTGAAGCCTTTTTTTAGCAGTGTCCTTACTTGCCTTTTGACCCATGAATTTTCGCAATAATCCGTTGAACATTCAATTCTCCTTAATTTTTAAACCCAAAGGTTTTGCTGATTTTGCCCCACACGCTTGTTCTGTGACTGGGAACCTCGATGGGCAAATCCGCCTCACCATTGAGCCTTCTGGCAATACGCTTGAATGCCTGGCCCGCTTTGGAATCGTTTTGCAGCACAAGCGGCGTACCGGTATTCGAAGAAATTAACACATGTTCATCCATGGGAACAAGGCCGGCAAGATCAATGGAAAGGACCTCCAGAACATCTTCATGACTGAGCATTTCTCCCCTTTCCACCCGGGCCGGTTCAATCCGGTTGACAATCAGCTTGGGAGTCAGTGATCGTGAATACAGCAGGCCGATGACGCGGTCTGCATCTCTGACCGCCGACACATCAGGGGTACACACCACCAGGGCCTCGTTGGCCGACACAATGGAGTTTTCAAACCCCTTTTCAATACCGGCGGGAGAATCCATGATAATGTAGTCAAACTCTTTTCTCAGCTCATTGGCCACCCGCTCAACACCGGCAGTAGTGAGTACGTCTTTATTATCGCTCTGGGATGCCGGAATAAGGAAAAGATTTTTGATGCGCCTGTCCCGGATGGCTGCCTGACTGATTTTACATTTTCCCTGCACCACATCAACAATATTAAACACGATCCGGTTTTCCAGGCCCATGACCACATCAAGATTTCTCAACCCAATATCCATATCCACTATGGCAACCCTTTTGCCTTCAAGGGCCAGGGCCGCACCAATGGAAGAGGTGGCCGTTGTTTTTCCAACACCTCCTTTTCCGGATGTTATGACAATTACTTTTCCTTCCAATTCACACCTCTATGTTTAAATTTTCTATGCTTAAACTTTTTACATTGCTTCGGGCCAGGGCATTTTCCGGAAAGGATTGGCCTTCATATAATCCTTTACAATGATGCCGTCATCTTCAACACATGCATATTCCGGTTTTGCACTAAACTCTTCATCAATTCCCGCTGCCGCCACCTGCCCGATCTGAACCTGGGTGGGTTTGAATTCAAGGGCAAAAATGATGGCTTTTTCATTGTTCGGGCACCCGGCATGGACTTTTCCCGCAAGTTTCCCCAGAACGATGACATCGCCGCCGGCGCAGATTTCCGATCCGGGATTGGCATCTCCTGTGATCACAATATGCTTTTTCGACTCTATTTTCTGACCAGACCGAACCCTGCCCCGGAGCATCAGCACATTGCTCGAATGCTGATTCCAGCCCTTGGTAAGATCCCGCTGGCGGATCCGTTCCACTGGTATGGATCTTTTTTCAGGGGGCAAAGAGACTTTTGCCACTTCAAAGGTATCGATCAGGTATGATGTAATGCTTTCCAGGAGATCATCATGGCCCTTGGCACCGCCGAGATCAATGACCACACTCGCGTTTACGGCCAGATGCTTTAGATTTTTAAATAATTTGTCTAATTCGGATTTAAGAATTTTTTCCGGGAAACACGGATCCAGGGTAATCCAGAAACCATCACCAACCCCTTTTAATCTTACCGGTGCAGAACTGTCAAAGTTAATCATCTCGTATCTTCAGCAAAAACGTCCATTCAGTTAATTTTCAAGGACTATAGAAAATCAGAAGATGATAGTCAAGACTTGAATTTGTTTTAAAAAAAAGGGCTTAGAGCCTGGTTAAAACCTTCCCTGCGACTTGGTTTCACAAGATCACGCATTTAAGACTTCTCGTAATTTATGGGAAAAATCAACCACGCTATATGGTTTGAGAATATACCCTTTACACCCCTGCCTGAGCATTTCCTGAGCCTTTTCATCAATGGAATACCCGGTTGACAGCAGCACTTTGATTTTTGGATTTAGTTTTTTCAATTCTATAAAGGTTTCAAGCCCGTTCATTTCCGGCATGATCATGTCAAGGATCACCAGGTTGATTTGATTTTTCTTTTGTTTATAAATCTTGATGGCCTGTTTTCCGGAATCTGCAGTGATCACACTATACCCCAGGGCCCTGCATATTTCCCGTCCCACCGTCAAAATCCTTTCCTCGTCATCCACCAGAAGAACGGATTCGTTCCCCAGAACCATTCGTTCTTCTTCCTCCGGGATATCGATACTGTCTGTTGTTTCCTTGAGCGGCAAAAGAATTGAAAATGAAGACCCGACATTGGGGGAACTCCACACATCAATAATCCCTTTATGGTTCTGAACAATTTCCCTGGCAAAGGTGAGCCCCAGCCCCTTTTTATCTGGATATTTCCTGTGGTCTGCGGAATAAAAAGGAGAAAAAATCTTGTCCAGCACCTCTTTTTCCATACCAAAACCCGTATCCGTGATGGTGATTTTCACAAAATACCCGGTGTTGACGCCAAAAGATGCTGCGGTCCCGTTCAGTACACTGGAGGATTCGGTAACTATGGAAAGTTTTCCGCCCCCGGGCATGGCCAGCAGGGCATTGTCAACCATACTCATCAGAACCTGGGTGATCTTATCCGGATCAGCTTCAACCACGAGCGACTTTCTATCAAGATCCACATCCAGCACAATTGATTTCCCTTTCAGGTCAAGATTTTCCATGACCCTTCGAACCAGACGGTTGATGTCCACAGGCCGTGTATAGTACTCATCTACTTTTGCAAAACCCAGCAATTGGTTCGCAATTTCAGATCCTTTATCAATGCAGGAGATGATTTCTTTAATGTGCCGATACAGGGGGTCGGACGGGGTGACGCTGTTCATCATCAGGGAGGCCCGGCCCTTTATGGCTGCCAGGAGGTTGTTGAAATCGTGGGCAATCCCGCCGGCAAAAACTTCCACGGCATCAGGAGTCTCTTTTTTTGATTGTATATACTCCATTTTTTCCCCCTCACCGAAATCTGCGTTTATACCTGTTGACAAAATTTACTATATTCGAACAGATCCGGTATTTCAATCAGGGTAAACCCTGAATTTTGAAAAAAAGGCCCCGATTTTTTACTCCAGAGAGACAATACCTTCTTTGATCGCGAATTTAGTGAGCCCGGCAATACTGAAAATACTGAGTTTTTTCATAATATTTCGACGATGGGTTTCTATGGTTTTGATGCTGAGGCCCATTTTTTCGGCAATATCCCTGGTTTTTTTTCCCTCTGCCACCAGTTGAAGCACTTCCCGCTCTTTTTTTGAAATTTCTTTGTATTTCGGTATGTCCTGAACACGCTTAAATATATTGCTGCCCCGGGTGTCAACATACATTCTGGCAATGCTGGGGGTGAGGTAAAAATTGCCCTTGCCCACTTCCTGAATGGCGACGTATAATTCGGAAAATGCGGATTCTTTCAAAATATATCCCGATGCCCCTGCGGCAAACATCTTGTCTATAATCTGCTTGTCGGAATGCATGGACAGCGCAATGACCTTGGCCGTGGGGACTTCCTTTTTGATGGCTGCCGTTGCCTCCATACCGTTGAGTCCGGGCATTGAAATATCCATCATCACCACATCCGGCCGGTGTGCTTTTGCCAGAGCAATGGCCTCCCGGCCATTTTTTGCAATAGCAATGACGTCCACTCCCTTTTTTTCGAGGAGGCTTTTCAACCCTTCCCGAATAATCGAATGATCATCTGCTATGATGACTCTGGTTTTCATATTCTCCTCCGACGATTTTTATTTGAGCCATAAAAATCTTATCTTGAGTACTTATTAAAATCAAACAATACTTTTATTTTAAGGAACATTTTTATTGACAAACCCCGTAAACCTTCTATAATTCGTTTTCATTATGATGTTCTTATGTATAGAAACAAATAATCAGGTCTATAAAACGGATGCGACGGCGTTCCCATGGTGGCGGGGAAATATCCATAGCAGCGGCCTGACATAGCAGAACCGGAATACACCAAAGAAAAGGCTGCGGGCAGACATCGCAGCCTTTTGCTGTTTTGGGGGCCTGCCAGGCCATGCCTTTTTTGTTGCTCAAAAAACTGAATACTGGTACAAACCCAGACGGAGGAAATCAATGTTAGTTGTAATGGAAAAAGGTATAACGGAAGAAAAAATTCAAGCGGCAGTAGACGCAATTGAAAAAAGAGGCTACACCGCCCGCCCCATACCCGGAGGAGACAGGGTATCCATCGGCATCCTTCACAATAAAGGCTCTGTAGATGCGGCCCATTTTCTGGGGCTTGACGGTGTCAAGGAGGTTATTCCGGTGACAAAACCCTATAAGCTTGTCAGCCGGGAGTTTCAGCAGGAAAATACCCGGGTTGAAGTGGGTGATGCTGTTTTCGGCAATGGGAGCCTGCCCGTTATTGCCGGCCCCTGTGCTGTTGAAAGTGAGACCCAGGTCCTGGCCATTGCAGAAATAGTTAAAGCCGCCGGTGCAAAAGTATTCCGGGGAGGGGCCTTCAAACCCAGGACATCGCCCTACTCTTTCCAGGGACTTGGCGTAAAAGGCCTGAAACTTCTGGCAAAGGTCAGGCAAGAGACCGGGCTGCCGGTTGTAACGGAAGTTCTGGATGTTGAAAATTTTGATGTGGTTGAAGAATATGCCGATATTGTCCAGATCGGTACCCGTAACATGCAGAATTTCAGCCTGCTGCGGCGGGCCGGAAAATCTTCTCGGCCGGTGATACTGAAAAGAGGCATGTCCGCCATGCTCCAGGAGTGGCTCATGGCAGCCGAATATATCATGGAAGAGGGCAACAACAATGTCATCCTCTGCGAAAGAGGGGTCAGGACCTTTGTGAGACACTCCAGGAACACCCTGGACCTGTCTGTTGTGCCGGCGGTCAAAAAAGAAAGCCATCTTCCCGTCATTGTCGACCCCAGCCATGCCGCCGGTGTCAGACATCAGGTCATTCCCCTTGCCTGCGCCTGCGCTGCCCTGGGCACGGACGGGGTCATGATCGAGGTCCACAACCATCCGGAAGACGCCCTGAGTGACGGGGCCCAGTCCTTATATCCGGAACAGTTTTTTGCCCTCATGAAAAAAATGAACGCCATCCATGCCATTGTCAGGGGATAAGAATGGAAACCTTCCACGTTAGCGGTCAACTGGGGCGCTCTTCCATATACGTAGGAGAACGCCTTAAAAATCTTGAAACCTATCTGCCGCCAACACAGGTTGTCATTGTCACGGATGAGAACATCAAAAAACACTACGGCCGGAATTTCCCCGATGTTCCCGTGATCACCATTGGAACCGGGGAAGGCATCAAGACCCTTGCCACGGTTGAGGCCGTATTAAGAAAGCTGATCCGTCTTTCCTGTGACCGGACAAGCTTTATCGTGGGAATCGGCGGCGGCATTGTCTGTGATATCACCGGCTTTATCGCCTCTACCTTTTTAAGGGGAGTGAGATTCGGGTTTGTATCCACCACCCTCTTGTCCCAGGTGGATGCCAGCGTGGGAGGGAAAAACGGTGTCAACCTGGATGCGTATAAAAATATGGTGGGAGTGTTCAACCAGCCCGAATTTGTCATTTGTGATACCCAGCTTTTAACCACCCTGCCGAAAAATGAAATTTCAAACGGCTTTGCCGAGATTGTCAAACATGCCCTGGTGTTTGATGCCAGTATGTTTGATTTCATCGAAAACAACAAACAAAAGGCCCTGGACCTCGATCCTGACACCATTTTCAGGCTGGTGGCCGATTCCGTAGCCGTCAAGTCCCGGGTGGTCCAGGCGGATGAAAAAGAGTCCGGGGAGCGGCGAAAACTCAACTTCGGCCACACCATCGGCCATGCCATTGAAAAAATTGAACAGGCCGGGCACGGCCGGGCCGTTGCCATGGGCATTGTGGCTGCTGCCCTGTTTTCCCAAAAAAAAGGCCTGATCACGGACAGGGAGGTTTCAAGGATCACCTCACTCCTGGCAGACCTTCACCTGCCCACAGGTCTTGATTTCCATGCACAGGAAATCATCCAGGCTGCCGGCAAAGACAAGAAAAAGCAGGGAAAAGACCTTTACTTTGTTTTCCTTAAGCACATCGGAAAGGCCGGGGTGGAAAAAATCTCCTTTGACGAGCTGAACGCGTTCATCCGTTCAATTTTCAAGGCTTAATCCAAACCCGGTACTGTTATTCTTTTGGTGTTTTCCTTTTTTAAAAATTTTTTCGAATTGCTGAAGAGTTTTTACCCTCAAAAGGAATCCCTTTGATAGGGGAATGAATATCTTAACGCAGTCAGTGACATTTCAACTTTTTCCTTTTTTCCCGTCTCACAGAAAAATGAAGCCTTGTGATATCAGCCTTTGTTTTATAGGAGCCAGAATTTAAGCGATATTTAATTTGGCTTTTCTTGTTCTGCCTGATAAAAAAGAGAAGAAAATCACGGTCCCCTTGCCGATTGCAGGGGGGTATTGCACCTAACTTAATCAGTACAGGAGAAAAAATTATGACCAAATTTCTGTTTATTCTCAGCAAGGATGATAACGAGTCAGCCACAAGATGTTTCCAGTTTGCCAAAATCGCCCTTTCAAAAAGCCATCATGTAGATATGTTTTTCATTGACGGCGGTGTCATGTGGGCCGATAAAAACAGGGATCTCTCCATTAAAACAGACACTGGGGACTGCCCTGCAGACTACCTTCCCTTTCTTGTGGAAAATGAAGTCACCACAGGCATATGTACTCCTTGCGCAAAAAACCGCGGTCTGGATGAAACCAATTTTTTTACCAATATGCAGTTGGACGGAGGCCCCCATCTGATTGATATGTCAGTCGAAGCAAAGGTGTTTAATTTTTAACTATTGCTTGAACGAAAACTCACCCATCTGCAGCATTGCTGCAAAACTTTGCATATGGGCAACTTTTCATAACCCAAGAGAGAAGGATTTATGACACACCCTGTTTATCTTGATTACAACGGCACCACTCCCCACGACCCAGGAGTCATTTCGGCCATGCGGCCATTCCTGGAAATCGAATTCGGCAATCCCTCCAGCTCGCACTGGTATGGCATCCGTCCCAAAAAGGCTGTGGAGGCTGCGCGGCGGCAGGTAGCCGGTCTTTTGAATTGCCGGCCGGATGAAATTTTTTTTACCTCCGGCGGTACCGAGTCCAACAACCATGCCATCAAGGGCATGGCAAAGCGTCTACAAAAAAAAGGCAGGCATATCATCACCACCACCGTGGAGCATCCGGCAGTTCTGGAGGTCTGCCGGTTTCTTGAAACCGAAGGTTTCGAAACCACCTGCGTGGCCGTAGACGACACAGGTAAAGTGCATGTGGATGACATTAAAGCAGCTATCCGGCCGGATACGATCCTGATTTCGGTCATGCATGCCAACAATGAAGTGGGCACGATTCAGCCCGTTCCCGCAATTGCCGCCCTGGCAAGACAGCACGGCATCGTGGTGCACACAGACGCGGCCCAGAGCATGGGTAAGATCGTCACTGACGTTCAGGAACTGGGGGTCGACCTGCTCAGCGTGGCCGGGCACAAGCTTTACGCACCCAAAGGCATTGGCGCTCTGTTTGTAAAAAGCGGACACTTGCCAGAGAAATTTTGCCACGGTGCCGGCCAGGAGATGGGTTGGCGAGCGGGAACGGAAAACGTTCCCTGGATCGTGGGGCTGGGCCAAGCTTGTGAAATAGCGGCCCAACACTTGGACCGCAATCATGCCCACCTGAAAGCTATGCGTGATCAGCTGTATCAGGAATTGATGGATCAATTGGACGAAGTCCGGCTCAACGGCCACCCGGAAGAGCGACTGCCCAACACCCTGAGCCTTTCATTCAAGAATCTTGAAGCCAACCGTATACTGGAGGAAATCGGCCTTAATGTGGCGGCCTCGGCAGGTGCGGCTTGCCATGCAGACACGGTTACCCTGTCCCATGTGCTTGAAGCCATGAGGGTTCCCATCCAGTGGGCCAAGGGCACGGTCCGTTTTTCCACAGGACGTTTGACCACCCCTGAAGAAATCGATCAGGCTGTAAAAACGGTGGTCCAAGCGGTGAAGCGGCTGCGAGGTGAATAAGGTCCTGCCTTTTTAAAGGTCTCCCCGGAACCTGAACAATCTTGAACATCATATATGGATATTCTGTTATATGACGTTCTTAGAATAAAAATTTGCTTTTTCCCAAAAAATAAAAAAATTTATAAAACTGAAATACGAACCCAACTCAAAAAGAGCATAAATGTTCTTTCTGGGTTGGGGCAAAAGAAAATTTATCGCGGGGAACCGATGTTAACCACGAACATCTGCAGCTTGCCCGCAACATGTTACTTGTTGAGTTTGTTTTATATATCTGAAATCCAATGAGGTTCTGCTCCCTACTTATTTTTTATATGCTTCAAGTGATATTGCTGGGTACCCCTTTCAATATCTGTTCTTCCGTTCAATAATTTATCATGCCAGGAATAAAGAATTTCATTGGTTAAAAGAGAATCGAAATTTGTGTACAGATCTTTCATCATCATCGCAATGCCTGCTTCTTCTGGTTTTATATTCCCATGTAAATATTTTTCACCGACACCAAATTCTTTGCAGATTGATAATTGAAGGCTGTCCCTATCTAAGATCTCACCTTCTATCTCAGATGTTTTCAAGGCCTCATTGCAGATGATTTCAATTCTGAATTCTTCCAGATCCTCTTTAGAAAGGTGACGCATAACACCAAAATCACCGGTGAAATCCAGTGCATTTTTTTTATTGAAGATGATTATCAAGATAGGTTGAATTTTGACAACCATTTGGATGCAGTTCTAGGTTCAGCCCCATTTGGATATGTTTTCTCTCTATTCAGTATCTTTGAAACTTGAACCATCTTAATGTTGGGAAAGAATTTTTTAAATGTTTCAAAATTTGGACTGAGATTGCTGTCGTTCCATTTTACCTCTATTAATAGCGAAGGGGTGTTGTTTGCTGTTATGCAAAAATCAATTTCTCTGCCATCTTTATCCTTCAGATAATACAGTTTTCCTTCTTCTCCCAGACAATCTTCCCGGAAATGTAATTCCTTTTGAATGGCACATGCCACAGTGTTTTCCAGCTTAATGCCTTGGTCACCAAGGACCTGACCGGTATCATAAAAATAAAACTTTGGCGCTTTCTGGATAGCCCTGGCAATATTTTTATGGAAAGGTGTAACTTTAAAAATAACATACATATTTTCAAGTATGGTTAACCATCTTTTAACCGTTTTATCCGAACATTGCAGATCTTGTGCAAGGGAACTATATGAAATAATCTCTATCCAATCGGATCTGGAGAAATAGAAAGTGCACATAAATCAATCCCCCAAAAACGGTTAAAGATACCGGGTGCAAGCTGGCGAAGTGACTCTATAAATCCGATATTCTCTTTGCGCATTTTGAGAGCGAATGACTGGTGGGAAGAATTCTGGGATCATCGGATTATTTTGCCGATTTCAGCCTTATAAAATCAAATTCTATTTTTTCTTCATTTCCTTCCCGCAACACATCAACGGAACACTGCAAGCATCCTCAGATCCTACAGTACAGGAACAGGGTTTAGACACTTTCAATTCAAGGCCGCAAGCTTCACAAAAATACACATCGCCTTCTTTCATATCACAACAATTAGCCATTTGGTTTCCTCCTTTAAAGGTTTTGATAAATTTGCCTTTCATACAGATAACGGCATGATGCAGTTTAACGGTGTCCAGGCTAAAACGCAATATTTTTTATATAACTATTCTGACACCCATTCCGAAATAATCACGACTTTTTAGGTCTTGTTCCAGATTCGATGCCAGAGCCTTTCCAACTGGCGGAGATGCAGTCGGGTTTTCAGGCGGCGGCTTTTCACCGGCACCATTGTACCATCCCTGAGCTCACCCACTTGAAATCGGAAAATATACGCGCCTTGGGTTCCCATACGCAAGTCGGTAATGATGATTTTTTCAGCATCCTGCCGGACAGCATAAAAACTCTGGGTGAACCATTGCAGCCGTTTCACCGGCCAGTGGTCTTTTATCCCCTTTAGCAGGGTTTTCCCATTTTGATGACCCGTGTACTCAACAGACCGGTCATGGTCAAGAATCGAATAATACCCTTCAAAATATGTGGTGTCACCCATTGCCAAAATCCGCCAGAGAAAGGAGTTGAATGGGGACGGCACGGTAACGATAGTGCTGTAACTGATATTATGGCGTGCCAGGGATTCCCGGGCCACATGGCTGACATGCATTTTTACCCCGAAGGTCCACACCAGATAAAGGCTGCAGAGTAGCAGGCAGGTTTGGTTGATGATATGACCGGTCGGTCTGTTACGGGACATAAAAAAAGCTGCAGACACCCCAAAGAACAATGGAAACGAGTATGCCGGGTCCACAATGAATATGGTAGACCACATCACCGGCGGTGTGCCCAGGGGCCACAATATCTGGGTGCCATAAACGGTGAGGCAGTCAAGAAGTATATGGGTGATAAAGGCCAGAAAAACCAGGAGAGTCCAGCCAACGCGATACCGGATAAATTCAGGATGCCGGTGTAAAATCAGTTTTACCACCAGTGGTGTCAGCAACGTGAGGATTAACAAGGAATGGCTGGCGCTTCGGTGGTAGGTAAAATTTTTGACCGCATCTCCCAAAGGAACCAGAATATCCAGGTCGGGCAATAATCCGCAGATCCCCCCCCAGACAACAGCGGGTCTGCCGACTTTTCGTCCAAGGGTGGCTTCTCCCACAGCCGCACCCAGAGCAATTTGTGTTATCGAATCCATTTCAAAAGCCTTCCTGTCTGTTCCTGTTCCGGTCGAGACCGCATTTGAGTCCCCACAAAAGGGACTCAAAAGATCGTCGTATCAAGGTATGAGTTTTGAGTTGCCCAATCATGCAAAAACAGTTGTCGTCTGATGACTGTAAATGGCCAACTGACCGTCCGGATCCCAGATAGCGCTTCTTTCGTGAGTGTATCCTCGTTCAGCACTGTCAATCTGGCAATGAAAAGACCACCATTCGTTTTCAGAGCAGGTCATGCGATCCAGATGAACAAATCCCAATGCCCATGTCAATGTACTTGCTGCAGCAGGCTCTGTCAGTTGAGAAAGCACAGGGGTGGGCCATGCATCCACCATAGCGATCAGCCACTCTTCAGTCAGACAGGTTGTTTCTTCACGAAAATTTATCCAGCCGCCTAATTCCTGGCCGCCATTGCCGGTAAAAGGAAGTTCTCCAATGATCCATCGATACGAAAAATGGCGTATAAAAGCAGGGGTGAGCCCTTCAATATATGGCAGCTCTAAACCCTTTGACGGTTCCTTCATTTCCAAACGCTCAACCGGTTCGATCTGGATTTTCGAATCGCGATCAGCCCCGAAGCTTCCGACTGCGGTGCAGCATATCTTATCATTCTGAACGATCCTGGACTCAATAGTAGTGACCGACTTGCCTGAACGCAATAACTGAGTTTGAATAAAGAAAGGGTCAGAATACAGAGGCCCGATAAAAGAAAATATTAGGCTTCTCACTTTTCGTTCTGCAGGAACATGTCCGCGCATTGACTTTAAAGCCATTGCTGCAACCAGCCCGCCATAGGCTGTGCGACCTTGCATCCAGTCATCCGGCACAAACAGTTCTGTATTTTTAGACGCATTCTTTGCTTTATCGATCAATGTTGCAAATGAAGTATCCGGCATATTCAAAATCCTTTCTATTATTTTTGATACCTAAAACCGTAATATGATATGAAACGTATCAAACCACTACATATCAATAATACTCTAACATGAAAATAACCGGTGGAATCCGGTTCATTTTCGTTTGTTGAATATTTTCCCAAAAAAAATTCCAAATAAGCGTCGGATTTCAACCTTTATTTCTCTGAAAAGTAAATATCGCCATAATATGATTTTACTTGTCCATGACTATTATCTGTGTCTGTCATGATGGCAATTGCATCAATGTGATGAAATTGGGTTCTAAACAGCCTTTTTAGGTCCTCGTATACATTTCTTTTTTCAGAATACCAGGTTGATAATTTGTCTTGCCTGTTCCTTAAGGCCATCATTTGTGCATTTCCACCGGCAAAAGCATTCTCCCATATTTCTCCTTTAGATGCCCTGTTTGCCCACACATAGTTGACCGCTCTGGTTCTCCATCTAAAAATGCCGCCGTCAATAACCACATAGATTCTTGCGGCATAATCATCCCCGGATTTATTTTTTTCATCCCCAGTGTCCAACCGATTTTCAATTCTCCAACTCCAGTTTAAAAAAGGGAATTTTTCAATATCAATATGGACTTTTTTGATGAGAGCAGATGCATTGTTTCGGCTTTTGGCCAATAGAGCCTGCCTATTCCCAATTTGAAACAATTGGTAGAAAGTGGAGTCTTTAAATTTTTTTTCTTCCCATCCGTTAAGACCTGATCCTGAGAAGTCTGATACTTTCAAAGGCTCTGCAAAAGATATATTTCCGAAAACTAAAAACAAAATACAAAAATTCAAGACGCTAAATTTCCCTGTCATCTTTTTTCTTCTTTGGTGTAAATGGTTTTTTTATTGGTATTTAATGGCCCGGATGACCAGCAAATTTATTTGTCTGCTCAATCCGGATTGTTCATCAGCGCTACGATACAATTAAGTCATCCGGACCATTCATGCAGGAGCACAGCGACTGCATGAACGATGAACTGTGCGGCGCGCCCTTTACGTCCGCACAAGTGACAGGTTATCCTTTCCATTAGTCTGCCTCATTACCGGTTTCGTAAGGCTTTAATTGAATCAGATCAGTAGCCAAATACATGCAGAACTTTGTCGAATGAGGCCGACCAAAAACATCTTCGTAGGTGGCAATCCCAACAAGGTAAATAATCCTTTTACCACTAGCAAGATTATCAATATCAATCTTAGAGAGAGGCTTGCTTAATTCAGGAGTTACTTTGAAGGTCATGCCTGGATACATCACCGCGTTTGTTTCCTGCATAGCCTTGCCTACTATTCGGTCCGGTAAGTTAGGCTTATCTTTGGGGGACATCATCTTTAGGTAAGCAGCACTTTTATACCTGAGGGCGGGTGTCTTGCCACTATTTACTGTAGACACGCTAATCTTAAATTGGAGGCCTACCTTTGCTCCCGTGATTGTTTGAACTTCTCCCGGGCCGACCCATGCTCTTTGTTCCAACCTGAAATTCTCGATAGTCACATCCAAAGCTTTTTTAGCCTGGCTTGCAGTTTCATTGGACGTATCGGCAATGCGACGCGACTCGGTAATCAGTTTCTCGATTTGGATTGAAGTTTGTATCGCTGATTCCTTCATTAAACGCCATAATAGGTTCCGAACGGGTCAGTCCGGCAAGCGGGATTATTGATAAAATGTTGTTGAACAATGCCGCGGACCAGATGCCGGAACGGTTGTTTTTACTATGGGTTTTATATCGATTGTCTTACGACTGTGCAAGGAGAAAATAGGATGTTTTTTAAACAAAACGGTTAAAATGTTGTTGTTTATTGGTTTCATGTTGGTTCTGTCCATAGTAAACTTCAGCAGGTGTCTGTGCTTCAAAGCTTTGGTGAGGTCGTTCGTGATTATAAAAATCAAAGTATTTTTTCAAGGCCTTGCGTAACTGCCCAACGGATTCAAACTCGTTTACATAAACTTCTTCATATTTCACGCTGCGCCATAGCCGTTCGATGACAATATTGTCCAAACACCGGCCTTTCCCATCCATACTGATTTTGATGCCATGCTTTTTCAGGACATTGGTAAACTCGTGACTTGTGTATTGAGATCCTTGATCCGTGTTGAATATGTAGTGTTCTGGTTCCGTTTTGCAAGCCACCTGCTCCAGGCAAACTATGATATCAGAACGATTCAGAAACTTTTGGGGCATAGAAATGTCAGAACAACCATGATTTACACCCATACCATAAAGTCTAAAATTCTGAAAGAAGCCAGGAGCCCTCTGGATTTATAAAAACCTTCCATCCCTGAATTAGATGCTGACCTGGGCATGATCTAAAATCTCCGGTACCACATCGGTCCAGCCAAGGGGCATGATATGGACGCCCTGGACCATGGATTTGATTTCTTTGACAAAACGGCCGGCCATTTCCCCGGATTTTTTCTTGCGGTCCTGTTTGGGGACTGATCCGATTTCATCAATCCAGTCCTGGGGGACATGAATACCGGACACATTTTTATTCATAAAATTTGCCATTTGGGGAGATTTAAGGAGCACAATGCCCACCTGGATGGGGATATTGAACTTTTCAGCTTTTTTAATGAATTTTTCAAACAGCTTGATGTCATACACTGCCTGGGTCTGAAAAAACTGTGCCCCGGCATCAATTTTCTTTTTCATTTTCATCAATTGCAGGTCAAGGGGCTCGAAATTGGGATTCACAACCGCACCAAATGCCATGTCGATATAATTTTCAATCCGGTTCCCTGAGGTGTCATATCCTTTTTTAAGACCCTTTGCCATTTCAATCAATTGAACCGAATCAAGATCAAAAACCGGCTTGGCTTCCTTATGGTCCCCCAGATGGATATGGTCGCCGGTGAGCAGGAGTACATTGTCGATACCAAGGGAGTAGGCCGTCAAAAGATCGGACTGCAATGCCAGGCGGTTCCGGTCCCTGCAGGTGAGCTGGTATACCGGCTCTATCCCATTGGTTTTTAAGCGCACGCTTGCCGCAAGAGACCCCAGTCTCATGACGGCAGACTGGTTATCGGTCACGTTGACGGCATGCACATGCTGGTTCAGTTGAAGCGCTTCAATGGCGCAGGAGGGTTCGATACTCTTATCCCTGTGAATGGCCCCCTTGATCGGTCCGACTTCACCGGTAATAACGAATTTGCCTTGATCAAATAAGGTTGTCAATTTCATGTTTCAACTCCCTGGAGATTATTTCCCTCTTCGGATATGTTTAAAATTATCTGGTTGTTTAACGCCTGCCCGTTTAATCCTGATTGCTGACCGTAATCTTGCCTCCCACTGAACAGAATGTGGCTTCAGTGGGGCTGACCCTCAGGGTCCGGGGACGGCTCCATTTGGAATTGTTCTTGGCTGGCTGATAGGCATCGAGGAGATCCAGACGTCCCAGTTTTTTAAGGCGTTCATAAATCAAAATCCAGCCGCAGGGCCGGTCTTCATCCACTTCACAATGACCGTTTTCAGCACCGCCGCAGGGGCCGTTCAGGAGCTGCTTGGCACAGAGGGTCATGGGACACAGCCCGCCGGTGAATTCAATAATGCAGTCCCCGCACAGGGAACAGAACTCTTCAATATCCGTATCCGACACCGTCTCTCCACCAAAAATCGTGTCGCAGCCGGGATGGACCATACCGCCGTCAGTGGCATCAATCACGGTGTGAACACCCTGGCCGCATCCCAGGATAAGAAAGGAATCTGCCTTGCCGACCTGGTCTTTATAGTCTTCCATTAACACCTTGCGGGTGTGGGACAATTTACATAAAGACATGCCCTGGGGGCCGGGTACCGTATATCCGGTAACTTCGATCCCCCTGTCGGTCAGGCGCTTTGCCATCATCGCGGTTTCATCTTCACCACCGGAATGACATTTCCAGGCGCAATTGTTACACCCGACAACAAAGACTTTTTCACCCGGCTGAATATGTTTGACAATTTCTTTTATCGGTTTTTGGATGGTTGCATGCACGATATTTCTCCTTATTCAAAAAAACAGGGGTGATAAAGGACCTTTGCCTCGTCAAATTCAGTGAACAAAATTTTCAAGCGGTCATTGGCAGTGGCCAGGGTAAAGGGTTTTTCCTCGGATTCATTGTGGGTCTGAAAGCAGGCCAGGCATCTCTGGAACCGGCTGGTTTTTCCCAGGGTGGTGATACTGAAATCGGCCATGAAAAAGGTCTGTTCATTTTTCTGACCGGCAAAGTGTTCAACCGCCGGAATCTGCTCAAGATTAATCTGAACCGTGACCTCATTGCCCTCTTTGGCGATATTGATATAATCATGGATCGTCAGAATACCGCCGGTGGTTTTATTTTTTTCAATGTCAACCCCATCGAATTTGACCATCATGTCTTCAAGATTGAAAAACTTTTCTTCGAGGCAAATACCGGCATCCAAAAGTCGTTGATAATCTCTTTTTAAATACCGGTTGGCAATCATCACTGCCTGGGATACGTGGGGGCACAGGTTGTCGGGGCATCCTTTGGCATAACACTTCCGAAAGGTAAATGCCGTGCCGTTCACTGTTCCAAAATAGCGGCAAAGAAAAATATATGCCTGAAATGCATAATTTTTATGGGTAAAATTTACAGGAACAATATCAAAGGACATGGAAATGTCCAAATTGCTCCCCTGGTTTTTTAAATTCACCAGATCGGTAATTCGGTTTGGTGAAGTGATACCGGCAGTGTTATCCATTTTTCACCTCATGGGGTTTTATTACAAAAAAATTGGTCCGGCTAAAATACAAATACGGCCTTTGCTTCCATGGCCATGAGATTCACCTGACCGGCAGCCGTTATCTTTGAGCCTTCAGGCAGCTCTGATTCTTCAATGTTCCGCTGTTTGATACAGGGCGCGCACACATGAAGTTCTCCGCCAAGCTCAAGAAAATCTGTAAACAATTTGTCGAAGTTGGGGAAACCGCCTCCGGGCAGCATGTTTTTTCGATAGGCCGGCTGGACAAGATAAACCCCGTTGCCCTGGAGCACGATTTTTGCCTGGATATCCATTGCAAGAGCGGCATTGGCCATGGCAAAGGGGATACAGGCTTTTTCCGGATTGTCGCCTGCATGGGTTGCAAAGTACACGATGCTTTCTATGGTTTCTGACATTTTACTCTCCTTTTAATTTTATTTTTTATTCAATATTTCGGGCAAGTAAAGCGGATAAATCCTCTACATTGGCACCGGATTTTTTAAGGTTTCCCAGACAGATAGGACAATAGGCAATGACGGGCTTTCCCGGTTTTTCCAGTTCTTCTTTCCTTTTTCCCATGATGTCGAAGGAAAGGCGGGGAGAAATGGATTCAGCAGGTCCGCCGCAACAGCTCGTAAACTCCCCCTGATTCCTGATGGATGATACCGATATCCCCAGATTGCCCAGCACTTTTCTGGGGATATCCGATACATTCAGATATCTGCCGAAAAAACACGGATCATGGAGTGTGACCGATAGTTTGCAGTCTTTTGTCCCAAGATCCAGAAGTTCAAAATAGGGTTTTACATCAAAATCAATGCCGGTGTATTTGGGAAAGAGTTCTTTTAATGCATATGCGGTATGGGGATCAACGGTAATGATTTTTTTTATCCCGGCAGCCTTCAGTTCCTGGGCCACTCGTTTGGCATGGGCGACAAACCCTTCCTGATCACCCATGTCATAGAGGAGGATTCCCGAATAATTATCCAGATCAGGTCTGTAGCCAAAGTCCACCTTTGATTTCTGGAGCAGGGTGACAATATTTTTCAGGGCTTTACGGCTTTCTCTCTTTTCCTTTGCCGAAGTCATCATGGCAAGGCCCACACCTGAGATATAGGCAGGGAATAATCCGGCATATTTTAAATATCCGGCTATTTTGGTGTCCTCATATTTTTCAAGGTATTGGGTGGACTTTTCAATAAACGGAACAAATTGATACATCATCCCGGTGAACAGCAGGTATTCGCCTTTCTCCGGCAGGTCCATATTTTTGAACCATGTGTTTGCCATAAATTTTGGAATGCCGAAAGGACTTTTGGTCTGTCGTACATTATTGGCAAGAATTTCAATGATATCTTGTGGATTATACATGTTTAAGACCTCCAGTTTGCAATGACAAACCGTTTAAGACCCAGAATAATTTCACCCGGATCCGCCTGCCTCGGGCAGGTATGCGTACACAGCCCACAGTGGAGGCAGCGCCAGAGTTCATCTGAATTTTCAAGGATTTTTTCCCGGGCCCCCACCTGGACATATCGAATCATTCTTCGGGGGAAATTATCATGGACCAGGGGGCAGATGGCGGCACATGTCCCGCAGTTAAAACACTCGAGCGCCGTATCCTCGCCATAGGCTTTCAGTTCTTCTGCAAAATCCAAGTCTAATAAACTCATATCAAACCTCTGCTTTTTCTGGGGGGTTTTTGGGCTTGTTCAGCGCGTATTTAAAAAAGGCCCCCTGTTTTTCAACCTCAACAATTTGGCCGTATTTTTTCAGGGTTGCCATATACCAGAGGGTTTTATCCGATGGCATATGAATTGCCTTTGCAATCTCAGGGATGGTTCCTGCCTGATTCTTTAAAAATTCAGTAATGGTGTTGATCTCTTTTTTCTGGGTTTTCATGATCACTGACGCAGCCGTTATAAATTTTTTTCTCTGGGCTCGAATGTCTCGCATGGCCACTTTTCTCGCCTCTTTTTCAATATTTGTGGGTTTCATTTTTATTTTTCCTGTTAAAAGGCAGAAGGTCAATGGATCAGACGGCAAAGCCGTCTGAAACAATGGCATCCACCATATCTTCATATTGCTCCAATGCCCATCCGTTCACATCAATGGCTTTTTCCGGGCAGACCGCAGCGCAGGCACCACAGCCCAGACAAAGGGCCTGGGTAACCTGTGCCCGTTTAACTGTCTTCTGGTCAACAATTGTTTCCACAAGGGTCAGGGCCCCCTCTTTAATGCAGGCCTCAACGCAGAGGCCGTGGCCCTGGCATTTATCCGGATCAACTTCAGCCACAAATGGATCCAGTTCAATATATCCCTTGCTTAACAGGGCCGATGCTTTTACCGCTGCAGCGCCGGCGGCATTGCTTGCCTCTCCGACGTCCATGGGTGCCTGGCAGGTGCCGGCAAGGAAAACACCGGTTACGGGGAACTCAACCGGCCTGAGTTTGGGGTGAACTTCCAGAAGAAACCGGTCTGTTCCAGTGGGCAGCTTCATTTTTGACGCCAGTGTTGTCACATCATTGGGTTCAATGCCGGTTGCCAGCACAACCAGATCGGCAGGAACCTGCATTTCTTCATTAAAGGTCAACCCGTCTGTAATTTTGACCTGCAAAGGATAATCAGAAAGGCTGCTCACACTGACTTCAGGCGGGGTATCCGGTTCATACCGCATGAAAACCACTTTGTTTTTTGAGGCTTGGGCATACAATTCTTCCTGGCCCCGGCCATAGGTTCTGATGTCTCTGTACATTTCATAGATACGGGTTTCAGGAAATTTTTCCCTGACCTGGTTGGAGGTGTTCAACATGGCCGCACAGCAGGTCCGGGAACAATATTCATTTAATTTTCCATTTTCCTTGGGCTGATGGATGCCCGGTATCTGCCGGCTGCCCACACAATGGATCATGACCATATTTCTGATGGGACGTCCATTCACCTCCAGAACAGACCCGGATGACGGATTTTCTTTTAATTGGAGAATCAAGTCCTGGAGACTTACGACTTCCGGGTGCAGGCCAAAGCCGAATTCTCCCTGAAAGGGCGTATAAGGCGCTGATCCCGTGGCCATTACAACCGCACCGGCATCTATGGTGACGGCTTCAGCCTCAGGTTTGGCCTGGATCTCAAGGCTGAAGTTGCCCACGTATCCTTTGACATCCAGGATACTGCAATGGGTGTAAACCGTGATGGAGTTGTCAGAAACTACCTGGTCCGCCAGCTCCTGTACGATGTCGGATGCTTTTTCTCCATAGGGGGCAAGCCGATCCAGACGGTTGAGCTGTCCGCCAAGCTTTGGTGATTTTTCAATCAGGGTGACCTTAATCCCATTCCGGGCGATATCCAGGGCGGTTTTCATACCGGCAATTCCACCGCCGATGACAATGGTGTGTTTTTTCGCATCAACCCGGATCGGCTTCAGGGGTTTGAGCAGTTTGGCTTTTGCCACGGCCGATGCAATCAGGACGGAGGCCTTGTCGGTTGCCGGATCTCCGTGGTGGACCCAGGAGACCTGCTCCCTGATGTTGGCATGTTCATAGATAAAGGGATTGGCGCCGGCTCTTTCAATGGCCCCTCTGAAGGTGTTTTCATGGAGGCTTGGGGCACAGGATGCCACCACAACCCGGTCAACCTTGCCGCTCGTTAAATCCGATATGATAAGTTCCTGACCCGGATCTGAACACATGAACATATTGGTGCGTGCCACAGCAACATCCGGCATTTTTTCAGCCCTGTTTCTGACCGCTTCCACATCAACATGATCCGAGATATTACCCCCGCAATAGCAGATATAAACCCCTATTTTTTTCTTAGTTTCGTTCATCTTTAATTCTCCATACGGCCGGCAGACATGAATTTCGCCGCTTCCACAGCAGCAGAACCCGATTCTGTAATGGTGTCCACGATATCTTTGGGCCCGGCCGCAGCGCCGGCCACAAAAAGGCCGTCCAGATTGGTCAGTACCGGGGATATTTTGGGTTTTATTGAGGTGACAAATTGATCCGCATCTCTGGAAACAGAGCAGAGGGCCTCAGGGTTCCAGCCGGGAATGATTCCCATGGAAAGAACCACCAGATCATGGTCTGCAGTGGCAATGCCCGACCCATCCTGGCGCTCATACCGCACCTGGGCAGTTCCGTTTTCTCCCTTGTCGATTCTGGCCACCTTGGCTTTGACAAATTCGATGCCCATGGCCTTGGCGTTTTGATAAAATTGTTCATATCCTTTTCCAAAGGCCCGTATATCCATGTAATAAATGGTAATATCGGCCAGGGGCAGGGACCCGGAAAGAAGCATGGCCTGTTTTATTGCATACATGCAGCAGACCCTTGAGCAATAGGAAACGCCGAGGCTTTTATCCCGTGAACCTGCGCATTGAACATAGGCAATGGAATCGGGTTCCATGCCGTCGGAAGGCCGTAAAACCCTGTTATACGGCCCATGGGGTGCCAAAAGTCTTTCCATCTGCAAGGCATCAATAACATTGGGAATGGTGCCGTTGCCGTATTGAAAACTGTCCTTCACGGCAAGCATGTCAAATCCTGTGGTAATCACGGCTGTTTTTGCGCTAATCCGAAGTGTTTCCGGTTTCTGAAAATAATCAATGGCATTGGTTGGGCATGCTTTTTCACATTGCCCGCAAAGCATGCAGTGTTCCACATCCAGTATGGGCAACTGAGGAATGGCGTTGGAAAACGGGATGGAAATGGCTTTGGTCGCGCTTAATCCGCCCTGCTCCATATCCGGTACGTATACCGGGCAGACAAACTCGCACTGCCTGCACCCGATGCATTTAACCGGGTCCACATATCTCGGATTCTGAGTGATACCAGCGGTAACACCCTTGGCCTGCCCGTCGTGGTCCAGCGAGGTCAGATCACAATAGGTAAATAAAGTGATATTCTCATGATGCGCGGCAGCAGACATCTTGGGAGTGGTGATACAGCTTGCGCAGTCAAGTGTGGGAAAAACCTTTGAAAGCCGAATCATTTTGCCGCCTATGGAAGCATCTTTTTCCACAACAGCAACCCTGTATCCCTGATCACCAAGATCCAGGGCTGTCTGGAGGCCGGCAATGCCGCCCCCGATAACAAGGGTGTCAAAATAGAGATTATCTGTGGAAACCATACATCCTCCTGAAAAAATTATTTTGTATCGGTTCGCTGCCCTCAAAAACGACAGCGAACCGATATCGTGTCTGTTGTGCTAAAGCCCGGGTGCAAATTGTGGCGGGCCAAGTTCCTGCACCAATTTGTCCATCTGGTTCACCTCATTTAAAAATGCCCGGTTGCACACGGTACAGATGGCGGTGAGACGGAGCCGTTTCATATCAAGGTCAATAGATTTCATTTGTTTGTAAACGCCGTCCAGTCGTTTTGCCAGGGCCTTATAGGCACCTTCATAGGGGCATTCCTCACCGCAGGCCATGACAATGATGCCGCTGATCCCTTTTTTAAAACTATCGATATAAAAGGATTCAGGAAACAATACCGGCGCTCGGACTCTTAGTATATAAGTGTTTGAAGGGTAGGTTGAATGGGACTGGCCCACGGAATCCGCCCCTGGATAGGCACAGGTTTCCGTGGCCAGAATTAAAATTTTATTGTCTTGTTTTTTCGCCTGGGGTGACATGGTGGCCTGCCTATTTTTTTCTGACGATAAAATGCCTGTCATATCCGTCTGCTTCAAGAAGACCCAGGTATTCGTGTCCGACTTTTCCGGCCCATGCCGGTACATCCGTCCTTGTACCGCTGTCATTGGACAAAATTTCAAGGGTCTGTCCCACCTGGACTTTGCCGATGCCCTTTTTGGCTTCAAGAAGGGGCCCGGGGCATGCACTGCCTCTTGCGTCAACGATATCTGATGCTGTTAATGAATTTAAATCCGTCATTTTTTTCTCCTTAGGTTCATGGGTTTGTGTGGCATCTTTTCATAGGGCTCAGATGCAGTGATTTTTCTTTATGCTGAGCTTAGAGCAAGCTTGATGCCAACACTGACAAAACAGACGGGAACAAAGGGCAATGGGTTTATGACTCCTTTTGAACAAAGGATCTCGGGGCTTAATATTGAAAAATAAGAGGGCAAATAAACAGGGACATACCGTTACCATTGGATGCAAGTAACGTTACTATTGCGTTACCCATGGGGCGATGCCGTTACCTTAACCATGACCAACAAATGACAATAAAATAAAAATAGGCACTGAACCCGCACAGAGTGTTAGATACGGCAGCGATTTCAAACAGAACAGAACGGGTTGGCATCAAGTATGCAATGATTCCTTCACGTTATCAGACAGCGTAAAGGCATTTACTTACCTCCAAGATCTGAATAACCACCTCCGTAATCCGGGGCAGCTTGAATACCGCCAGGAGCTGCCCCGGACTTTTTTACACCTTAACCGGTATTCAGTTTTCAAGCCTTAATCCAACCCCTGGAATGTTTTATTCCTGTTTTAACAGCCACTCCCAGGCCGTATAGGCATCGACTATAAGAAGTGTTTTCTCGGCTTCAGGGAAGCATACGAAATCACATTCAAATCCGTTTTTTAGAAAAAACACCGGTTCCGTGATGTTGCGAACCCTGGTAAAGATTAGATTCTCAAGGAGTTTGCCCCGGTCTTCTGAAAAGGCATACCAAATGGCGGAGATGATTCCGTTATCATAAAGGTAAATTTTCTTATTGCTCATCTCTCTTTTTACAACTGCAGGATCATATTTTTCCACGGATGTTAGGGTCAGGTGGATGCATTGGTTCTATTTATATTTTGGAGAGTTACCCCGCCGCTTTCAAGCAGTAATAGCTTGTAGAGGGATAATTTCATTCTCGATTTTTGTCATATTCTGTTTGGCCATTTTAAGGTCGTAACTGATTTGCAGGTTCATCCAAAATTGTGGGGTGGTATTAAAATACCTAGCCAATCTGAGAGCAGTATCAATGCTAATCCCTCTCTTTTGTCTTATCACATCATTGATTCTAGGTGCTGGTACGCGCAAAGCAACAGCCAAAGCATTCGCACTCATATTTAATGGTTCTAAATACTCTTCTTTGATTATTTCTCCAGGATGGATTGCTCGCATATTATTCATAATCTGCTCCTTCTAATGGTAGTCTGTTATCTCTGCATCGTATGGCTTATCAGACCACGCAAAGCATATACGCCATTGTTTATTGATTCTTATGCTGTACTGCCCTTGTCTGTCTCCCCCTAATTTTTCAAATCTATTACCGGGTGGAGATCGTAAATCAAGCAGTTCGGCTGCACTGTCAAGGATTTGGAGCTTACGTTCTGCTTGCGCCTGAAAAGATCTGAACTGCTTTGGGCTTTTCCCTTTGTAAAGGGCTTGTGTATACTTGCATTTAAAATTTTTTATCATAGCTAAAAATATAACGGCTTGTGTTAAATGTCAAACGTTATATTTTAGGAGAAAAAAACGTTAAGAGTACCAGGCAAATGTCAAAACATATTTTCCATTGTTTTTTGGACAATACTCCACTTGTCCGATTTAAATCAGTTTTTTACAACCACGCTAGGCCTAATGTAACATGAAAACCTGCAGTTTATCCGCCTTCATTTGAATTGTTGACATTTTAGTTTTATTTCCGTATCATCCATGTAAATAATGAATAAGGATACTCATTATGCATGGCTATATACAAAGAGAGAAAGAAAAAAAATTACACAATGCGCTTTCTCGTTCACCAGCTGTAGCCATTCTTGGACCCAGGCAATCCGGCAAATCTACAACTGCCCAAAGGCTTCTCAAAGACACACCATCAGTTTATCTTGACTTACAGGACCGAGTTGACCGGAATAAACTCTTAGAACCGGAACTTTTTTTTGACCGCTATAGAGATAAGCTCATTTGCCTTGATGAGATACAACTTCTTCCAGAATTCTTTTCTGTTCTCCGTTCAGAAATAGATAAAGATAGAAGGCCAGGCAGATTTTTAATTTTGGGATCAGCTTCCCGGGACTTGATCAAACAATCGACAGAATCACTTGCGGGCCGGATCGCTTATATTGATCTAACACCGTTTATAGTTAAAGAAGTAGCCAACATCACAAACTGGTCGGATACTTGGCTTAGAGGCGGATTTCCCGAAAGTATTCTCGCTGGAAATGATATGGACAGTTTTGACTGGCGTCTTGATTTTATTCGAACATTTATGGAACGTGATATTCCAAATTTAGGATTCAATATTCCGGTCCCGGTCATTGAACGATTATGGCTGCTTTTGGCCCATTACAATGGCCAAACTGTAAATTATCATAAACTGGCAGAAGCTGTTAATATTTCAATTCCAACTCTAAAGAAATACCTGGCAATTTTAGAACAGACCTATATGCTTCGTTTATTGCCACCAGCGGAAACAAATTTAAAAAAAAGGTTGATTAAATCTCCAAAAATTTATTTGCGGGATAGTGGAATCCTTCATGCCCTGCTTGATATTGAACAGTATGATTCGTTGTTGTCGAATCCGATAGCCGGTGCATCCTGGGAGGGCTTTGTCATTGAAAATATTGTTACGGGATATGATCGCTGGAAACCTTCTTTCATAAGAACCTCGAATGGTGCTGAAATAGATCTCATATTGGAGAGGGCAGGACAACAGCATCTTTTTGAATGCAAACTGTCAAAAGCGCCAAAACCTTCCCGCGGATTTTATGAGCTGGTTGATGCAATAAATCCTAAATCAGCATGGATTGTTGCTCCTGTAGATGGACCCTATGAAATTAAAAAAGGTATTTTTGTTTGTCCCCCAACTGATCTGGAAATCCAATGAGGCCCAGGCGCCATGAACTTTTGAACATCTGCGGCTCGCCCGTCAGCATGTTCGTTGTTAGGACTTTTTCCCGGAAAGCCTTAAACAAAAATTTGATCGGTATTTATTAAAATAATTCAAGTTTTTCTTTTACTTGTTTTATTGTAAATGATTGAGCTTTATTCATATAGCCGCCTGACAGAAGTGTTCAGTCCGTTTTAATCAAGACCTTTGTCGATAGCTACCGCCCATACGTTTCGTCACAGTTTTGCAAGCCACCTGCTCCAGGCAAACTATGATATCAGAACGATTCAGAAACTTTTGGGGCATAAAAATGTCAGAACAACCATGATTTACACCCATACCATAAAGTCTAAAATTCTGAAAAAAGCCAGGAGCCCTCTGGATTTATAACCACAAGAAACAAACATCAGGATATGGGTTTGAGGTCTTTAGACATGAACACGCTCAAGGGATCGGGACGATACGAACCAAAGGGCGGGCAGTCACAATACCCGAACCAACGGTACAATCCAATGGCTTCATGCTGAAGTATACCGGTCTCAAGTTTTGCCTGGAATATGGATCGTTCAACAAGGGATTGCTCAAGTCTCTCCATTATTCGCTTGGCAAGACCCCTTCCCCGGTGAATTTGGGGAACAAAGACACGCTTGATTTCCCCGTAGTCAGCAAATATCTTTACCGCGCCCATGGCCAGGAGACCTGCTTTGTCCCTGGCACCAAACATTTTTACGTTTTCACGGCCCAGGACATCCAGGGAATCCAGATGATTGCTTTCGGCAGGGTACAGGGATGCCTGATATGCATCCAGCTCATCAATGAGGTCCCGGGCTTCTTCCGGGTGGATGGGAACGATTTTCACGGATACCATGTCCTTCAACGGCCTGATCCTCCTTAATCATCTGTTCCCGTATACCAGGAAGCTGTTTTCATTTTCAAGCTGTTTTTACCAGACGTCACGGCAAACCCGTTATCATGAGAAAAAAAAATGACACCGAATAAAGATTATCCGTCAAAAATGAAATTAATCTTTAAAAAAACAGGGAAATATAGTATCAGTATAATTCATCCGGCGATAGGTTACCTGGCTGTTCTGATGATCATGCAACAGCCATTTGAGCGAGTCCACCTTTAAAAATCACCCATTCATCTCGCCCCGGCAGGTTTGACGTTTTTTAAAGGCCCGGTGAACCGAACAAAATTGACGGTTATGACAGACAATTTAGCTTAACGTGCATTTCAAACAATTGATCCACCAAGGAGGAAAAACAATGGCAAGTTTAAAAGGAACCCAGACTGAGAAAAATTTATTGACTGCATTTTGCGGTGAGTCCCAGGCAAGAAACCGGTACACCTATTTTGCCAGTGCCGCGAAAAAAGAAGGCTTTGTTCAGATTTCAGACATCTTTACGGAAACGGCTGCCCAGGAAAAAGAGCACGCCAAACGCCTGTTTAAATTTCTGGAAGGCGGTGAAGTTGAGATTACTGCGGCATTTCCGGCAGGAGTGATCGGAACAACTGTTGAGAATCTCAGGGAAGGTGCGGCAGGAGAGGAATATGAATGGAAAACCATGTATCCTGATTTTGCAAAAACAGCCAGAGAAGAAGGCTTCGCAGCCATTGCCAATGTCTTTGAAATGATTGCCGTGGCGGAAAAACAGCATGGGAAGAGATATACTGAACTGGCTGCCAATATTGATAAGGGCACGGTATTTAAAAAAGAGGGCGTCACAAAATGGAGATGCCGGAACTGCGGGTATGTTCATGAGGGAAAGGAAGCCGTTAAAACCTGTCCGGCCTGCGACCATCCCCAGGCCCACTTTGAACTGCTGGGTGAAAACTGGTAATCTTTGAGAATTTGCAACCTGGTTTTTAAGGGGTAAATCGCTTTTATACTTCATGGAAAAAGTAATTACCCCTTAATTATTGTGCCGCCCGGGCCGGCATACGGCACCGCATGGCGGTTCGGGACAGATAGATTGACAAGGATGAAATAAGAACATATATTTACACGATATTTTTTTAATACACATTAAAAATGAGGACGGTTGCGATGACGGAAAATATAATTGAAATTGAAGATGATTCCTTTGAAAAAATAGTGCTCAAATCAGATAAGCCGGTAATGGTTGACTTCTGGGCACCCTGGTGCGGTCCCTGTAAAGCCATTGCCCCCACAGTGGAGGCCCTGGAAAAAGAGTACGGTGACCGGATGACCTTTGCAAAGGTCAACGTGGATGAAAATCCCATCAGTCCCAGCAAATTCGGTGTCCAGGCAATTCCCACACTGATCTTCTTTAAAAACGGAGAAATTGCAGACCAGATCACGGGAATGGTTGCCAAGGAAAAACTTGAAGAAACCATCAAAGGGGTGTTGTAAGGAGAGGAATAATGACAACCGTTGACTATGATCTGGTAATTATCGGTGCCGGTCCCGCAGGCCTGACCGCAGGACTCTATGCTGCCAGGGCAAGGATGAATGTCCTGCTTCTGGAAAAAGCCGTGCCCGGCGGTCAGATATTGATAACCGACTGGATAGAAAACTATCCCGGGTTTCCAGAAGGCATTTCCGGATATGATCTGTCGGAAAAAATGAAACGCCAGGCTGAAGACCTGGGGTTGAAGATCGAAACGGCAGAGGTCCATTCCCTCAATCTTTCGGAAAAGGTCAAACAAATCATTTTAAAGGACAGGACCATTACCTGTAAGAGCCTAATCATTGCATCGGGCGCATCCCCAAGGAATCTGGGCATTGGCGAGGACAAGTTTTTTGGAAAAGGGGTTTCTTTTTGTGCCACCTGTGACGGACCTTTTTTCAAGGAAAAGACCCTGGTTGCCGTTGGCGGCGGTGATACCGCTGTCCAGGAAGCCATTTTCCTGACCAAATTTGCCCAAAAAGTATATCTGATTCACAGGAGAGATGAACTTCGGGCCGCAAAAATACTCCAGGAAAGGGCCTTTGAAAACGAAAAAATCGAGATCGTCTGGGACAGTGTTGTTACTGGTGTGGAAGGCTTTTTCGCGGTGGAAGGTGTCCGGATCAAAAATTTAAAAACCAGTGAAGAACGAACACTGAAAGCCAACGGCTGTTTTATATGGATCGGTATTTTGCCCAACACCTCATTTTTAAATGATTCCCTAAAAACAGATGCATATGGATTTATTGTTGCCGATTCAAAAATGCAGACCTCTGTTCCCGGCGTATATGCTGCCGGAGATGTCAGGGATACCCCTCTCAGGCAGATCGCTACCGCTGTAGGGGATGCGGCCATTGCCGCGGTTTCTGCAGAACACTTTATCGAGAGCCTGTGATGATGAAAAAACGATTTCTACTCTTTGCCCTTGCCCTATTGATTTCCGGGTGCTCTTTTTTTGAAGAGTCCCATGAAATGGAACAAAATGCAGATGAACTGGTTTCCCAGGGATCTTCCGCCTTTGTCTCCGGTGATTATAAAACAGCCGTCAAATCTTATACAGACTTAAAGGACTGGTACCCGTTCAGCAAATATGCCATCCTGGCAGAGCTGAAGATTGCAGATGCCCATTATCATCTTGAAGCCTATGATGAGGCCATTCTTGCCTATGAAGAGTTTGAAAGGATGCACCCGAGAAATGAGGCCGTGCCCTATGTGATTTACCAGATCGGGCTTTCCTGGTTTAATCAACTGGGGTCCATAGACAGGGACCACACCCCTGCTAAAAACAGCCTGATCCAGTTCAGCCGCCTCATCGACCAATACCCGGACAGTGAATATGCCGGCCGGGCAAAGGAAAATATCGGCAAATGTCTGGACAACCTGTCCGGGCATGAATTGTATGTGGCCGATTTCTACTATAAAACAAAAAAATATCAGGCTGCCTTGAAACGGTACGAGTATCTTGTGGAAAATTATCCGGATTCAAAGGAAGGCAAAGAGGCGTTGAATAAAATCCCGGAATGCCGGGAACAGGCAAACCGGAACCAGCAGGAGAACCAAGACTGAAAACCAGACCAAGGCTAAAAAATCCTTTACTTTTAGTTGTGTGTGGTATATTAATTCCAGGTTATTTGTTTGTTTGAGAAATCTTTAGTTTTAGGAGTATGCAAAATGTCAAAAGTATGTGCCGTTTGCGGAAAAAAACCAATGGTTGGTAACAATGTCAGCCATGCCCATAATTTGAACAAGAGAGTGTTTAATCCAAACCTTCAAAGGGTTCGTGCCGTAATCAAAGAAGGCTGTGTCAGAAAAATTGATGTCTGCACGAGCTGCATCAAGGCGGGAAAAGTCATTAAAGCCTCTTAAGACGGCCTGTCTTACCCCTCATCTAAATACCAGATATAATAAAGGTCCCGGCAGATTAAGTTCAATTTTGCCCGGACCTTTTATTGTTCAGTCCTGATGATCCGTTTCACATCGGTTACTTTTTTAACCTTTCTGATATCCGTCATGATTTTTCGAAGCTGGTCCGTACTTTCAACCAGAAGGGTAAAATAAAACAGGCTCTGGCCGGTTTCCTGGGTTTCGGTTTTTGCGCTTAAAATATTGGACTTCTGTTTGCTGATCACCGAAGCAATGTCTGCCAGGAGTCCGAACCTGTCGTCTGTCCTGACCTTAATACTGGCAGGGTAGGATTCGGTAAACTCATCACTCCACTGGACTTCAATCTGGCGCTCATCACTCAATTTCATGACGTTCAGACAGGATTTCCGGTGGATGGTCACGCCCTGACCCTGGGTGATATACCCGATGATGGGGTCTCCGGGAAGGGGGTTGCAGCATTTTGAAAACTTCACCAGGATATCATTCAGGCCTTTCACGATAATGCCGTTGGAAACCGGTTTCTTTCGTTTCCGAACCAGTTTCTGGAGCAGACTCTCTTCTTTAACGGTCTGCCGTTCAAGTTCAGGCAGGGCTTTGTTCAAGATCTGCAGCGGGGTGATTTTTCCAAACCCCACATTGGCAACCAGATCATCAATGCTCTTAAACCCATAGGAATCGGAAACCTTTTTGATCTCCCCGGATTTAACCAGGGCATTAAAATTCTCGTTTCGCTTTCGAAATGTTTTTTCACACATCTCCCGGCCCAGAGAATAACTTCTCTCTTTTTCCCGGGCATTGATCCAGGACCGGATCTTGGTCCTGGCCTTGACCGTTTTGACAAAATTGAGCCAGTCTGGGCTGGGGGTGTGGTCTTTGGTAGTGATGATTTCAACGGTATCCCCTGTTTTCAATTCATAGGGGAGGGGTACCAGTTTTCCGTTGACCTTGGCACCGGTACACTCGGCACCGACTTCCGTATGGATCAGATAGGCAAAATCAACTGGCGTGGCCTTTTTGGGAAGGGTCTTGATCTCCCCCTGGGGGGAAAACACATAGATTTCATCGGGATACAGGTCAATCCGGACATTTTCTAAAAATTCATCCGGGTCGTTATAATTTTCCTGGTTCTCCACAAGATTTCTGATCCAGGCAAAGAGTTCGCCCGTGCTTTCGTCGATTTTGGTGCCTTCCTTATAGCTCCAGTGGGCGGCAATGCCGGATTCCGCAATCTTGTCCATTTCCCGGGTCCGGATCTGGATTTCAACCCGGAAGCCCTTGGGGCCCACCACCGTGGTATGGATGGACTGGTACATATTGGGCTTGGGATTACCGATATAATCCTTGATCTTGTTGTAAATCGGCTTCCACATGGAATGGATCGCCCCCATGGCTGCATAACACTGGGGAACCGTATCCAGAATGATCCTGAAGGCAATGACATCATAGACCTCATCAAAGTCAAGGCTCTGGGAAATCATTTTCTGATAAATGCTGTAGTGCTGCTTGTACCGACCCTTTATTTCACCCGCAAGTTCCATTTCCTGCATTTTATCATGAAGTTTCTGGCTCACCTCCTTGATGTAGGCCTCTTTTTCATCCTTGGCCTTGTTGACCAGGGCATCGATGCGCTCATATTCATCCCGAAGGGTATAGTAAAAGGCAATTTCCTCCAGTTCGTATTTGATCCAGAAAATGCCCAGACGGGCCGCAATGGGCGCGTAAATGTCCAGGGTTTCCTGGGCAATGGCTGCCTGTTTTTCCGGGTTCCGGTGATATTTCAGGGTCCGCATATTGTGAATCCTGTCGGCCAGCTTGATCAGGACCACCCGAATATCATCGGCCATGGCCAGGATCATCTTCCGTAAACTTTCCGCCTGCTGGGTTCTTTTGGTGGAATGGGGCAGGACCGACAATTTTGTCACACCGGAAACAATATGGGCCACCCCGGGCCCGAACATCTCTTCAATGTCTTCCCTTGTGGCCGGGGTGTCTTCAATCACATCGTGGAGAAGGGCAGCGGCAATGCTCTCAACATCCAGGCGCATATCCGCCAGGATATCGGCTACCTCAAGGGGGTGGGACAGATAGGGCTCACCGGACAGACGCACCTGTCCCTCATGGACCCGCGCAGAATAGATATAGGCCCGGTCGATGAGGTTTGAATCCCCCCCGGGATTGTACTCATCTATTTTATCCAGTATGTCGGTAATCCTGATCATTAAACCCGCTTAATAGGCTTTTGCAAAAAGCACCCGTCTGGAACTGGCATTGCCGCAGCAAATGCACTTTCCATCTTCCGTGGGGCTGTCAAAGGGAATACACCGGATGGTGACGGAGAGATCTTTTTTAATTTTTTCTTCACAGTCACCCGACCCGCACCAATGGGACATGACAAAGGCCCCATTGTCGTATCCTGTTGATTTTTCATACAATTTGTAAAATTCCTTTTTATCGTCAATCTCAAAGGTATTTTCTTTTCGATGGGCCAGGGCCCGGTTAAACAGGGTGTCCTGAATATTGTCCAGAATTTGGGTGATTCCCTCGATAAAGGTTTCCCGGTTCATGGATGTCTTCTGATTGGCCGGCTGATCCCTCCTGGCCATGAACACCGAATTTTGTTCAATATCCCTGGGTCCCAGTTCAATGCGGACGGGAACTCCCTTTTTTACCCAATCCCAGCCCCGGGCACCGCCGATGTCCCGGTCATCCAGTTCCACTCTGATCCGCTGGCCGTGATAAACCTGTCCCTCAAGGGCATCTTTGAGACCCCGGGCACTTTCCATGACGACTCTAGGATCGTCACCTTTTTTGAAAATCGGAAGAATCACGACATGGGCCGATGCGACCCGGGGCGGCAGTACCAGGCCGTCGTTGTCGGAATGCACCATGATCATCCCGCCGATCATCCGGGTGGAGGTTCCCCAGGAGGTGGTCCAGGCAAGGGCTTCAGTTCCCTCTTCCGTCTGGAATGTGATGCCCGACCCCTTGGCGAAATTCTGTCCCAGAAAATGGGAGGTCCCGGCCTGAAGCGCTCTCTTGTCCTGCATCATGGCCTCGATACAGGTGGTATCATCCGCACCCGGAAACCGCTCGGAAGGAGTCTTTCTGCCCCGAACAACAGGCATGGCCAGATATTCTTCAACAAATTTCGTATACACGTCCAGCATGAGCAGGGTTCTTTCCTTTGCCTCCTGGGCCGTGGCATGGGCCGTATGCCCCTCCTGCCACAGGAACTCGCTGGTCCTCAGAAACATCCTTGTCCGCATCTCCCACCTCACCACGTTGGCCCACTGGTTCAGGAGAAGAGGCAGATCCC
This sequence comes from uncultured Desulfobacula sp., assembly GCA_963674905.2. Classification (GTDB taxonomy): domain Bacteria; phylum Desulfobacterota; class Desulfobacteria; order Desulfobacterales; family Desulfobacteraceae; genus Desulfobacula. The sequence continues at coordinate 1,845,096 of CAXXXR010000002.1, forward strand.
GATAGCTTCCGATCCACCTGGACATGGATTCCCCGATAATGGTTTCAGATGTGGGCCGGACGATGAGGGGCTCGGTGAGCTTTCCCGCCGGCTGCAGCCCGCCCTCCCCGTCTTTTTCAAGCCGGTGGTGGGTGACCACGGCACACTCTTTGGCAAATCCTTCCACATGCTCCGCCTCTTTTTCCATGTAGCTTAAGGGAATAAACAGGGGGAAATAGGCATTTTTTACCCCGGTCTCCTTGAACAGGGCATCCATCTCACGCACAATGTTTTCCCACAGCGCATACCCCCAGGGTTTGATCACCATGCATCCCCTGACCGGTGAGTTTTCAGCCATATCCGATGCCTTGACCACCTCCTGGTACCAGGAAGGATAATCCTCTTCCCGGGTTGGCGAAATTGCTGATTTAATCTTTTTGGCCATTCCATTCCTCCGAATTTTTTGTCATATTATCAATTTCGCCCAGCAATTGATCCACAAGTTCGTCCTGGTCTATTTTCCGAATCACTTTTCCTCTTTTAAATAGAATCCCCTTGCCATCACCACCTGCGATTCCTATATCCGCCTCTTTTGCTTCCCCGGGACCGTTGACAACACATCCCATAATCGCAACTTTAATCCGGGATGACCGCTCAAGTAAAGCATTTTCTACCTCTTGGGCAATTTTAAACAGATCAATTTTACACCGCCCGCATGTGGGGCAGGAGATGAGTTCAGGTCCCCGGCTTCTGATCCCCAATGCACGCAAAATCTCGTAACCGGTCCGGATTTCTTCCACCGGGTCCCGGGTCAGCGACACCCGCAAGGTATCCCCCAGACCCTCGGCCAGGAGCATGCCGATCCCGATGGCCGACTTTGTGATACCGGCAAACAGCCCGCCCGCCTCGGTGACCCCGATGTGAAACGGCACATCAATTTGAGGGGCCAGCAGCCGGTAAGCCGTCACCGTCCGTGACACATCCGAGGCTTTCAACGAAACCTTGATGTCGTAAAAACTCAGGTCTTCCAGGATCTGAATATTGCGCAGCGCACTCTCCACCATGGCCTCGGCCGTGGTGCCCAGCCGCTGTTCGATCTCCCGTTCAAGGGAACCCGCATTCACACCGATTCTGATGGGAATGCCGTGATCCAGGGCACAGTCCACCACCGCCTTTATTTTCCGTTTTTCCCCGATATTGCCCGGGTTGATCCTCAGGGCATCGGCCCCTGCCTTTGCCGATGCCAGGGCCAGCCTGTAATCAAAATGAATATCGGCAATCAGGGGAATATGAATCTGATCCTTGATTTTTTCAATGGCCAGGGCCGCCTCCATATCCGGAACCGCCACCCGGATGATCTCACACCCCGCCTTTTCCAGGGCAAGGATCTGGCCCACCGTGGCTCCCACATCCTGGGTCTGGGTATTGGTCATGGACTGGACTGAAATTGGTGCGCCTGAGCCCACCTCTACATTGCCGATACGTATCCGGCGGGTGGCGCGTCTTTGCTGAACCAGGGACATCTTTGCATCCTGAAATCTAAAAAATTAAAAACTTACAGCCAACCCCTCCCGGCCGTAAGCACAAAACATTCTTTTTCCCGGAGATACGATATCAAAACCCTTCTTTTTATTCAAGACAGCAGGATTTAATCTTTATTTAATCTTTGGGGTATCAGAAAATATTTGTTAATATAGATTGACACTGGAAATGGGGTATGGGGTATAGTGACTGTCATGAAATTATGAATTTTTTGTAATTACCCTGATGAAAACCGTCAATCAAGAAGTGGAGATGCCCAATGATAGACACAAATACTGTGCACGAGGTATTGAAATTTGACCATGCCCGGGAAATAGTGAAAATCACGGAACGTATCCGTTCATTTTTACGAACTCACTTGAAACGCCGGGGCTTAGTCGTGGCCATATCAGGCGGTATAGACAGTTCTGTTTCCGCTGCCCTGTGTGTCAAGGCTCTGGGGTCTCAAAAAGTATTCGGCCTGATACTGCCGGAAACTGACTCATCATCCAAGAGTTCCAAACGGGGGAAAATGCTGGCAGAGCACCTGGACATTGAGTATCTCGTTGTGGATATTGCCGGAACACTTGATGCAATAGGGTGTTATCAATGGCGTGATGCAGCGATACAAAAGATATTTCCAGAATATGATACAAACTGGAAAAATAAAATCATCATTGACGGCGGAACGAGTGGAAAAATCAACCATTTTCATCTGGTTGTCCAGTCTCCCGAGGGCACCACGCACAAAAAAAGACTGGATTTAAAAAATTTTCTCCAGATCGTTGCAGCAACAAACTTTAAACAAAGAATTCGAAAAACAATAGAGTTTTTCCATGCAGACCGGCTGAACTATGCCGTTGTCGGAACACCAAACCGGGTAGAGTATGACCAAGGCTTTTTTGTAAAAAACGGAGATGGGTCGGCAGACCTTAAACCCATCGCACATCTTTACAAAACACAGGTGTATTCCCTTGCACGCTATCTGGGATTGCCCGATGAAATCTGCACAGCCACCCCCACGACGGACACATACAGCCTGCCCCAGGGCCAGGATGAATTTTATTACTCACTGCCTTTTGATAAAATGGATTTGGCGCTCTGGGCTCATAATCAAAAAATTCCGCCGGAAGAACTGGGTCAAATAATCGAAATTACCGCTGAACAGGCCGATTTTATCTACAGGGATATTGAGACAAAACGCCGCACAACAGCCATGCTGCATTGGCCTGCGCTGCTCGTGGAAAACGTCAAGGGACCGATCCCCAAACCTGAATAAACATCCCGGCAATTCCATTTCTCCTGCCCGCCCATATGGTTATTTTTGTCTTTGGTTTTTCTTTATTTTGAATTAATAGGGGACAAAATATTGTTAAAAAATCCCGACAGACAACCCAAAGAGCGGTTCAGGTTCTCAAGGTTGAATACTTCAAGGCTGACCACGCCGGCATAGGTTTGCAGGAGGGTGTGAACCTGGGCCATGTAAGGTTCCGGCAGCAGATCCAGGGAAAGGTGATCTTTTCTGGTTTCGCCTGAAAAATCAACCCCGTGCAGATGGACAAGGGGTGTTCGTGAGTGATGTTTTTCAAAGGTTTTCATCAGGTTGTGACCATACTTGATCTGGTGTCCGGCATCAATGCAGACAGACAGGTTGAATTGGTCCACCAGGCTCTCAACAAGACAAAAGGGATAGTCCAGGGTTTCAATTGAAATGATACCGGGATCAGGAATCCGGGACAACACCATTTCCAGACCCTGGCAGGTGTTCTCCTCCCAGACTTTGAATTTTTCTGAATTGCCCGGATCCTTTTTCAGATCTGCCGGCATTTCCAGATGAAGGGTATGGGTGGTGGGAGAAAGGGGGACAAAAAGATCCAGAACCGTCAACAGAGTATCGGCTGCCGCCCGCCTTAGGGTAAAAGATTCACAGCTAAGGCTCACATCCGTGGGAAGATGGATGTTAAAGGACAGGTTCAGGCTGCGGGACAGGCCGAGCAGCTCCTGAATCTCATCTTTTGAGGGAAGCACCTCTTTGGGCCGACTTTCAAACACAAGGAGTTCGATTTCATCAAACACCTGACCCAGTCGTTTGACATTGGGGATGATATGGTCCGGAAAGATAAAAGAGGTGGTGCCCAGAGCAAAGGATCTGTCCTTAAGATGTGTTTTATTCATTGTCCAAGTCCTGTATGATTTTTCCCGGGAAGCTTTTGTCAGGGGTCCTCTCCCGGCTGAGGGTTAAAAAATGACCCTTTATTCTAAAATACCAAAAGAATGGCGCATGCGACAAGGGTGGCCAGAAACGATGCCAGCATCATCAGGTCACATGCCTGTTTGATCTTCCCTTTTTCAGGATCGTTGAATGATCTTCCGATAATGGGTTTTTCAACCCGGGTGCCGTGATAGGTGCTGGGGCCGCCCAGCCTGACCCCCAGGGCACCGGAAAAAGCAGCTTCCGGGTATCCGGCATTGGGGCTTTTGTGAAGGTCTCCCTGGGAAAAACCGGTCTTGAATGCCAAAATACCTTGGTTAAAGGAAAAAAGGGCCGCGCCCAGGGAAATGATCAAAACCGAGAGCCGTGCCGGAATAAAATTGGCAACATCATCTGTCCGGGCAGATGCCCTGCCGAAATAGAAGTAGGTCTCATTTTTATATCCCACCATGGAATCCAGGGTGTTGACCATTTTATAGGCAATTGCCAAAGGCACTCCCCCGATGACGGCAAAAAACAGGGGGGATAAAAATCCGTCCACAAAATTTTCAGCCACGGTTTCCACACAGGCCCTTATAACCCCCGGTTCATCCAGGTTTTCGGTCTGCCGGCCCACAATCATGGAAACGGCTCGTCTGGACTTTTCAAGGTTCTTTTCCTCCAAAGCCCTAAAAACTTCCAGGGCTGCCCGTTCAAGGCTTGTGGACGAAAAACAGAAAAACAGGAGAACAATCTGGACAAGACTGCCCAGCACAGGTTGGATCATCATGCCCACCCCTATGAGCAAAAAGCTGATCAGCCATGCAGAACCAATCAAAAACCCGGCAAAAAATACTCCGGAAACCAGGGGGGATTTGATGGTTCTTCTAAACCGGGTCTCAAAAAAAGTTATGGCCCTGCCCATATAAATAACGGGATGGGGCATCCACCTGGGATCACCCAGGATAAAGTCCAGTATAAATGCAGCCAAAAGAACGGGCCAGTGAAGTTCAATCATTTGTAATCGCCTGTGCAATCACCTCTGCCAGCCGCTGGTTCACGGACCGCTCTTTCAGGGAAAATCTCACATATTGGTCAGACAGGCCCAAAAAATTGGAACAGTCCCGGATCAATATCCTGTGCCGGCCGATACGCCGGCAAAACTCACCGGACTTCATGCCGTTTTCGAGTCGGGCCAGAATAAAATAGGCGGCTGAATCAAATGTCCGGATACCCGGGACATGTTTCAGGTGATCCAGGAACACCTGTTTCTCCGCCGTGATATATCGCTGTGTTTCCCGGTAAAAGGGCTGGATCCGGTGGGGATGGTTAAAGATATCTTCAATCACGGCCTGGGCCAGGGCATTGACGCTCCAGGGCTGGTAAAAGGCCATGATCCTTTCAACCAGGGAGGGGGGGGCCGATAAAAACCCGGTCCGAAGACCTGGAATCCTGAATATTTTCGACATGGAAGACAGGACCATGAGGTTTTCATACCCGGTGTGAGACACCAGGGAAATGTCGCCGGCATTCTCCACAAAGGGAAGATAGGATTCATCCACAATAAAAATGGTATCCCCATGTTTTTGGATCAGGTATTTCAGATTTTCCCTTGACACCAGCGAACCTGTGGGATTGTTGGGGTTGCAGATAAACACGGTGTCCGCATCTTCCGCCATCCGGGATATCGCATCAATATCCGGTGCAAAGGCGACTGTTTTAGAAGCCTCCGGGGCTTTTGCCAGGCAGTGCCCAAATTCGATACTATGCATGAGGCAGGCATCTTTGTAATCCGAATAGGTGGGTCCGACAATCAACACTTTTTTAGACCCCAGGGCCCTGGGGATGGTATAGATAAACCAGGTGGTGCCGTTGCCGGCCACAACCCGGTTGTGATCCAGGCCGTGAAATTGTGCAAACCCTTTTCGTATGGTCAGAGCATCAGGTTCGGGAAGGGACCTGATCCTGAAAAGATTGTCACAGATGACACGCTCCAGGGTTTCAGGCGGTCCCAGGGGATTCAAATTGCTGCTCATGTCGACAATATCGTCGGCAGAGCAGCCCAGGGTTTCTGCCAGGTCTTTGATGTTGCCACCGTGGCCGATAATCATGAACACTTTCCTTTTAGACGATGACTGCCCCGGCTGCCAGAAACAAAACCGCTTCCATGATCTCGTTCATGGCCCCGAGCATATCGCCTGTAATACAATTGAGTTTTATTTTGTAAAACCCCAAAACCAGCACCAGGGTTGTCAAAAACACGATATTCAAAACCAGGCCTTTATATCCCAAAAACAGGGAGATGGCCACTGGAATCAGTAGAAAGGCAAAATCTTTTGACCCAATCGGGTTTGCAAACAGATCAAGCCCGGTCCCGGTTTCTTTTCTGCCGTAGGATAGGTATCGGATGCCAAATATCATTGCCCCCCTTGAATAGGCCGGAACAATCAGGAGCAGGGCCAGGGTCTGGAACGGGGTGGCCCCGGTTTTAACCGAATAAATCCCGGCTGTTTTAAGGGCCAGGACACAGACCACGGCCACAAGTCCCATCATCCCGGTCCGGGAGTCTTTCATGATTTCAAGGGCCCGGGTCCTGGACCTATGGCTGAACAATCCGTCTGCCGCGTCTCCCAGGCCGTCCAGGTGGAAGGCCCCGGTCAGCACCACCAGAAAAACAACATCCAGGGTCGCGGCCACGCCAGGGGGCCAGACCATGGACACTACAGTGTCAAAGGCCAGGAGAAGCCCCCCCAGAATCAAACCCACAACCGGAAAAAACCGGATCATGCCCAGGGGGGAGTAGGCCACATCTTTTCCTGCCGGAAGAATGCTGATAAACAAAACAGCAGACCTTAAATCCGTAAAAAACTCTTTCTTCATCTTTTCTCTTTTATTGTCTGATAGAAAATACCCCGTTCCCGGGCGTTTCCAAAAATTTTGCCCTGGGCTTCAAGGTCCCTGATATGGCGGTCAAGTTCATCATTTTCAAGACCCAGGACCTGCTGGAGATCTTGTTTTGTGCAGGGCCGCCGGTGAACGGTTTCCATGATGGCGGCCTTTGCATCCTCTCTTTGAATTTGGGCCTTAAGTTTTTCATCCACCTTTGCGATGATCTCAATTTTTGGAAAGTCCAGTATTTGGATCACCCGTTCCAGCTCGGTTCCTGTGGCCGGTCTGAGATCAGACACGGTTCCCGGCCGGTCCAGGGTGTTGATCTGGACCTGGTCCGGTTGAATCTTTTGGACGGCCTCTTTTAACAGGAGCAGTTCAGATTCAGTGTCATTTATCCCCGGAAGAATGAAAATCTCCAGCCAGAGCTGCCCCGGATACTCCCGTTTAAAATCAACAATTCCCCGGACCACGGTCTCGGCATCCATCCGCCTGCCCGGCCGATTCATTCGGGCAAACACCTTTTGGGATACCGCATCCAGGGAGGGCACCACAAGGTCTGCCTTTAAAAGCCGCTGGCGGACCAAAGGATCAAACAACAGGGTTGAATTGGTCAGGACCGCCACCCGGGTCTGGGGAGTTTTTTCCTTGATATACTCAATGACCCGGCCGATGCTGCTGTTCAAGGTGGGTTCACCAGACCCGGAAAAGGTGATATAGTCCGGGTCAGGGTTGTGCCGACCATAGTGGTCCAGCTCTTTTTTCACCTCATCGAACCGGACATATTCCCCGGGTTCCATGGTCAACCGGGTGGTTTTTCCGCACTCGCAATAGACACAGTCCAGGCTGCAAATTTTATGGGTAACCAGATCCACGCCCAGGGAGATGCCCAGGCGCCGGGACACAACGGGCCCGAAAATATGATGATACTTCATAGTCATTTCCTGTGATGCCCGGGCATCAAATATTAAACAATGTTGATCCAGGCTTTGATTCTTCTGTCTTCAGGGTTTAACGGTTTCATCTGCCCAATATGCCTTCGGCTTGATCTGAACATCAATCCCGGCAACAGTCATGACAACCCTATGGGCAATTTTGGCCATTCTCTGGTTCACAAAACCGGCATGATCCCTGAATTGCCTGGCCAGGGTATTTTCCGGGACAATTCCCGCCCCCACCTCATTGGCCACCAGAAACACCGGGCACTGGCTGGCTGCCAGGGCCTTTTCCAGGTTAAGAACAGCCGCTTCAATCTCAGCCTCGGCACCTTGACCCGGATCTGTCTGAACTGAGCTGCCCTGGGCCGGACTTTTTGGGGCCGAATCAAACATCAGGTTGGAGACCCAGAGCGTGAGGCAGTCCACCAGCATGACACTGGCCTCTGGAGAATAAACACGTATGACGTCGTGGAGCATTATGGGTTCTTCAATAGTTTTCCAGCCCGGTCCCCGCTCCAGCCGATGTTTTTCCACCCGCTTTTCCATTTCAGCATCCGTGGGCACGGATGTGGCCACAAACACCTTATTGTCCCCTGCCAACCGGTTGGCCTGGTCCAGTGCAAAACGACTCTTTCCGCTTCTGCACCCGCCAATGACCAATGTTATCTCATGTGTCACAATCCTGTCCTGTTCTTTTGCCGTTGTTCCCGGATATTCATATTTTTCCCAACTTATCTTATCCGTGCCCGCATTGGCAAGCCTTGGTTTAGTTTTGACTTTACAATCCCCTGGGTTTGATATAGAAATTTTAAGGAATACGGCACAGTTAATCCGGGATTTTTCCCAGTGATGCAGTTTTCAGGGGGAGGTGGGAATGATCGACAGAAACACCATCAAGGTTCTCAAGCTTAAGCCCGTCACCCGGACAAAGTGTCATGATTTCTACGTCAAGATCAATTCCGAGTTTGATTCTCCCGAAGCCATAAAAGAGTCTGTCTCCTGGTGGCAGGATGATGAAAAAAAGCTCAATGATCTCTGGTGGGTCTTAAACTATTATTCGGAAAGACTTGATCCGGACAGGAATTTAAGGGCCGTTGTTGAAAACCATCTGGACGGTCTTGCCCGGGAAAAAGGAGACAACCTTCAGTCTTAAATCTTGCGGTCCTTAATGTTCCGCTTCGCTGCCCGCGCCCCAGATATCCACAATTCTGCTGTTTCCGGGATACTCCAGTGTTCGGTATTGGGTAATATTGGAAAGTTTCCGGGTAATCCTGCCCAGCCGGCTTGCCTGGGATTTGATGGAATGGAGGTTGTTTTCTTCATTCCGGCCGGGGCCCATGAGCAATAGTTCGGAATACCCCAAAATGGCCTGCAGTGGCTGATTGATCTCATGGCAGACCGCTCCGGCCATTTCAAGGACCCCCTGAAGTCTTTCCCGCTCATAGGTTTCTTTCTGGGCCGCCTTTCTCATGGAAATGTCCGTAACGGTCGCAATGGTCCACGCCATGGGGTCGGCACTGTCCCTGCAATTGAGGCGAATATGGCCTGGAAACAGGGTCCCGTCCTTTTTCTTCAGATCAATTTCATAATCTGCCTTGCCGAAACTGGACAGGCCGGCATATATTTTTTCACCGCTGCGGGTAAAATCTTCTTTGTCTGCATAGATCATCCGGGTACTCTGATCCTCAAACTCTGATTTGGACGCATACCCGAACATGTGAATCATTTCATGGTTAACCCATTTAAAGATCCGGTTCTGAATCAGGGCAATTCCCATGGGAGAAGATTCCAGGATGGCTTCCAGGACCTGCCGCTGATCACTCAGGGCCTCTTCCGACTCCTTTCTTTCAATGGCCAGGGCAATGTGCTGGGAAACCGAATTTAACAGGTCCAGATCCTCAGGTTCATAGGCGCTTGAAGAGGTGTAGCTTTGAATCACAATGGCGCCTTTTACCCTCTCGTTGATGATCAGGGGAGCGCCAAGCCAAATTTTGCTCACCGTTCCAATGCACCTGCCCCTTGCCTGGTCTGCAATCCTGAGAATATCCTCCTGAAAAAAAATCATTGGTTTTCTATTTTGGATCACAAACCCTGTGGAGGTGGGGGTTTTGCTGAAATTAAAAATCTCTTCAGGATCTTCGTCTCGTTCATCCACGTGGTATGGAAAGGTAAGAGAGTCCTTTTCTTCATGGAGAAGTGCAATATAAAAATTATCAACATTGAGAATTTCATCAAGGCTTTGATGAATCACCCGGTACAACTCATCCAGATTCCGGGTCTTACCCACAGCCTCGGATATCTTGAACAAAACTTCTATGGTTTTACCCGGATTCCGCTTCTTTTCAGGTTGATTTTTACCCATTTAACTCCTTCAATCCAGCCCGATGTATACGATTCGCAAAAAATGAGGTGTATTATTCCATTTAAAGTTTGATTTATCAAGGAATTTTACGGAAACACGAATCTTAATAGACAAGCAGAACCGGTGTGTGGTATCAATGCCTGATATAATAACGGCTTACGTGGAAAAAATTGAATGAAATCTTTTGAAGAAGTCTCGCTCCTGTATGAAATCAGTGAATCACTGAACCAGCATATGGACATGAAAAAATCTCTGTTCAAGGTCTTGAGCGTCCTGTCCGAATCCCTGAGCCTGGTCCGGGGGATCATCTTTTTGATCAACTCTGAAACCGGTGAAATCAGGATTGAAATTGCCCACGGCATTTCCGAAGATACCACCCGTAAAATCAAGTACCTGCCCGGAGAAGGCATTATCGGAAGGGTGATTCAAAGCGGAGAGCCGGCCGTTGTCCCCCGGATCAGTGAAGAGCCCTTGTTCCTGGATAAAACCCATTCAAGGGATATTGTGGAAGGCCGGGACTATTCTTTTATCTGTGTTCCCATCAAAAAAGACAACCGTATCGTGGGGGCCATCAGTGCGGATCGTCCCTTTGAAGGCAAAGAGTCCCTGGAAAAGGGAGAAAAACTCCTTTCCGTGGTCGCAGCCATGGTGGCCCATCACGTGATCAATATCGAAACCATACGGGTGGAAAAAGAGCAGCTCAAAACAGAAAATATCCGCCTGAAGTCGGAACTTGAAAACCGATACTCGTTTACCAATATCATTGGAAACTCCAATAAGATGAGGGAGGTCCTCCAGATGATTTCCCAGGTATCTGCGTCTTCGGCAACGGTCCTGATCCGGGGAGAGAGCGGCACCGGCAAAGAACTGGTGGCCAACTCCGTTCACTATAACTCCAATAGAAATAAAAAACCCTTTATCAAGATCAATTGTGCGGCCATTCCTGAAAACCTGATTGAAAGCGAATTGTTCGGCCATGAAAAAGGGGCCTTTACCGGGGCTTCCCACCAGAAAAAAGGCAAATTTGAGATGGCGGACAGCGGTACCATCTTTCTGGATGAAATCGGGAACATGGCCCCTGCGGCCCAGGTAAAACTGTTACGGGTTCTCCAGGAAAAGGAATTTGAACGGGTGGGCGGATACAAACCCATTAAAAGTGATGTCAGGATCATCGCGGCCACCAATTCAAACCTTGAAGAAATGGTTCAGCAGGGAAAATTCCGGGACGATCTCTATTTCAGGCTCAATGTTTTTCCCATATACATCCCCAGCCTGAGAATGAGAAAAACAGATATCATTCTTCTGGCAGACCACTTTCTTGAAAAATACAGACAAGAGCATGGAAAAGATATCAAACGGATCACCACCCCTGCCATAGACATGATGATGGAATACCACTGGCCCGGAAATGTGAGGGAGCTTGAAAACTGCATTGAGCGGGCCGTTATCCTCTGCAATGAAGGGGCCGTCCACAGCTATCATCTCCCGGCAACCCTTCAAACCGGCAGCAAATCCAAAACCCTTCCCCTCTCCCTTGAAGCGGCGGTTGCCCACCTTGAAAAAGAGATATTGATGGATTCCCTGAAAAACACCCGGGGAAATATCAACAAGGCGGCAAAACTCATTGGGATCACCGTAAGAAAATACGCGTATAAGGCGGCAAAATACAATATTAGCTATAAAGATTATCGATAGTTCAGCCGGGTTCAGGGTACCACAATGTGGGTTGACGGACAACACCAATGGGTTAGAATGACGGCGCTCACAAACTTAACACCAAGAGAAAGAATTCTGCCATGGAAAAAAAAATGCGTTTCCTGTCGCTGGTATGTCTTTTCCTGATTTGTTCTGCCTGCGATAACGATAAAATACCACCCGGGTTTACAGAACCCGGTCCCTCCAGAGCCATATCCGACTTTGAAACCTCCTTCCGTGTTGAACAACAGGCAGTTACCCAGATGTATGAAGCCGTGGGTACCATACGGCCACTCACCCAGTCAATGATCGAATCCCAGGTCAGCGCCCAGGTGGTAAAGGTGTTGTGTGTACCGGGTCTGGCTGTGAAAAAGGGACAGATGCTCATCCAACTGGATGCCCGGCATCTCACGGCCCAGCTCAAACAGGCAAAAGAGGGCCTGGCCGTTGCAAAAAACAATCTTCAACAGACCTATAAGTCCATTGATGAGGCAAAGGCCGGGCTTGACCAGGCCCAGGCCGCCTATGAAAGGACCCAAAAACTCTTTGAATCCGATATCGTACCGTCTCAACGGCTTGAAATCGACAAATCCGGCTTTCTCCAGGCCAAGGCAAGGCTTGAAAAAACCCAGGAAGCAGCGCCGGCTGCAAAGTCCTCCATCAGAAATGCTGAAGAAATCGTCAAACAGGCCGGGATTGCCCTGGACCATTCCCGGATCATTTCTCCTGCCGACGGTGTGGTGGTGGAAAGAATGATTGATCCCGGAGACATTGCCGTCCCTGGAAAGCCGTTGCTGATGATCCAGACCAGCGGCGCCCTGAGGCTTGAGGCCAACGTAAGGGAGGGCCTGATCTCCAGAATCAACCTGGGAAAAACCTATGAGGTCCACATTCAAACCCTGGGAAAAACCGTATCATCAACCATCGAAGAAATCGTACCCTATGCAGATCCGGCCACACGGACCTTCCTGGTCAAGGGTGCTCTGCCGGAAACCGCCGGCATCTATCCGGGAATGTTCGGCAGACTCCTGATCCCGGTCGAGCAGGCCCAGACTCTTCTCATACCCCAAAAGGCCGTGACCCAGGTGGGGCAGCTCCAACTGGTAAATGTCAAAACAGATGATCTCTGGCAATCGGTTTACGTCAAAACCGGCAGACGCTTCAATGAAAAAATCGAAATCCTGGCAGGGCTTACCGGCAATGAAATCATAGGATACAACCCATAGGATACAAACCGTCATGGCTGAAAAACAAAATTCCCTGCTGACCTCGATTGTAAGGCTGTTTCTCACCTCCCAGTTGTCCATCATGCTCATCATCATATCCCTGGTCCTGGGCGCCTTCAGTATCTTTATCACCCCCAAGGAAGAAGAGCCCCAGATTGTGGTCCCCATGGCAGATATCTATGTGGAGGCCCCGGGTGCAAGCCCGGAAGAAATTGAAAAACTCGTGGCCACCCCCCTGGAAAAAATTCTCTGGGAAATCGACGGGGTTGAATATGTATACTCGACATCCACCAGGGAAAAGGCCATGGTCACGGTGCGGTTCTTTGTGGGTGAAGACCGTGAAAACTCCATTCTCAAGCTTCACAACAAGATTCAGATGAACCTGGACCGGGTACCGCCCATTGTGACCAGCTGGCTGATCAAGCCCATTGAAATAGACGATGTCCCTATTTTGAATCTCACCCTTTATTCAGACCGGTACAGCGATCATGAGCTGGAAAGAGTGGGAGAAGAAATGGTTGCCCGGCTGTCGGGGCTTGAAAATATTTCACGGTCCACCATTTACGGAGGCAGAAAACGGGAAATCCGGGTTGAGCTAGACCCCCTGCGAATGAAGGGATTCAATGTGTCCATTAAGGATATTGAGCAGGCCCTCAAGGGGGCGGATGTGTCAACCCAGGCCGGATTTGTCGACAAAAACAACACCCGGATCACCATCACCTCCAGTTCATTTTTAACCTCTGTGGACGAGGTAAAAGCCCTGGTCATATCGGGCCGGGAATCAAAACCGGTCTTTCTTGACGATGTGGCCGATGTTATTGACGGCCCCAAAGAGGCCGATTCCTATACCCGGATCAGTTTTTCCCACTATTATCAAAAAGACCATAAGATTCAGTCAGACCTCCCCCTGTCTTTTCCCTGTGTGACCCTGGCGTTTTCAAAAAAAAAGGGAACCAATGCGGTTCAAGTGGCCCAGTGTCTGCTGGATGAGGTTGAAAAGCTGAAAACGACCATTATTCCGGCCGGCATGCACATTGAAGTCACCCGGAACTACGGCCAGACCGCCCATGAAAAGGTGAATGAGCTGTTAAGCTCTCTGGGGTTTGCCGTTGTTTCCGTTGTCATCCTTCTGGCCTTTACCCTGGGGTGGCGGGAGGCCTGTGTGGTTGCGGTTGCCGTGCCCATCTCTTTTTCCCTGGCCCTTTTCATGAACTATATTTTCGGATATACCATCAACCGGGTGACCCTGTTCGCCCTTATTCTATCCCTGGGCCTGGTGGTGGATGATCCCATCACCAATGTGGACAATATCCAGCGGCACATCCGGGCAAAACTTCTGGATCCCCTTGAAGCCACCCTTTTTGGGGTCCGGGAAGTGCTGCCGCCGGTAATCATGTCCACCATTGCCATTATCGTCTGTTTTACGCCTCTTTTCTTTATCACCGGCATGATGGGTCCGTACATGGCCCCCATGGCTGTCAACGTGCCCCTGACCGTGACCTTTTCAACGGTGTGTGCCCTGACCATTGTTCCCTGGATCTCCTATAAACTCTTAAAAAACAGAAAATACACCCTGAAAACGAAAGAACAATCCCTTTCACCCCTGGCAAGGGTTTACACCGCGAGCCTTAAACCCTTTCTGGACCGGCGGTATATGCGGATACTCCTGTTGGCCGGGGTGGTGATTCTCCTGGCCGGCTCTTGTCTGCTGGCTGTTTTCAGGTTTGTGCCCTTAAAATTACTTCCCTTTGACAATAAAAATGAATTCCAGATCATCCTGGATCTGCCCGAAGGCACATCCCTTGAACACACGGACCGGGTGGTGAGGTCATTTGAAGCCTATCTAACCGGCGTGAACGAGGTGACCAATATTGTTTCCTTTACCGGCATATCATCGCCCATGGACTTTAACGGCATGGTCCGGCACTATTTTATCCGCAACAACAGCCACATGGCCGATATCCGAATCAACCTGGCCCACAAATCAAACCGGGAACAGCAGAGCCATACCATCCTTTTGCGCATCAGAAAGGATCTTGAAAAAATTGCAAAGCTCCACCATGCACGGATTCAACTGGTGGAAGTGCCGCCGGGTCCGCCGGTTCTGTCCACCCTTGTGGCTGAGATCTACGGCAGTTCCGACAAAACCTATGAACAGCTCTTACAGGGCGCAGAGTCTGTCAGGGCTGTGATGGAAAATGAGCCCAACGTGAGTGACGTCCATATCATGACGGAAACGAACAGCCAGAGACTGGACATCGTGGTGGACCGGGAAAAAGCAGCCCTGCACGGGATTGATACCCGAACCATTCTGGATGCCCTGAAAAGTGCCGTGGGCGGCACCACCCCGGCCAGCCTTCACCTGGACCCTGAACGAAATCCCTTGTGGATCAAGGTGATCCTGCCCCGGGACAAGCGATCGGACATGATTTCCATTTCCCAGATTCCCATCCGGTCTTCCCTGGGCAAGATGATTCCCCTGGCCGAGCTGGTCCGGATAAGGGACACCCAAAACCGGAAGCCGATTTACCATAAAAATCTGGACCCGGTTGTCTATGTGGTGGGTGAAATGACCGGCAGGGCACCGGGTGAGGCTGTACTGGACATGATGAAAACCCTTAAGCAGACCCCGCTTGGGGACGGTATCCGTGTCAACTGGGCAGGAGAAGGTGAATGGAAAATCACCCTGAGGGTTTTCAGGGATATGGGGCTTGCCTTTGCAGCCGCCCTTTTCGGCATCTATTTTATCCTCGTGATCAATACCGGGTCCTATTTTATGCCCATGCTCATTATGATGGCCATCCCGCTGACCATCCTGGGAATCATGCCGGGATTTTTTCTCTTAAACCTGTTCACCGAGGGTGTGGGCGGGTTTGATAATCCCATCTTTTTCACGGCCACGAGCATGATCGGCATGATTGCCCTGGGCGGTATCGTGATCCGCAATTCCCTGGTATTGATTGAATTCATCCAGGATGCCATAAAAGAGGGGGACTCCTTTAAACATGCGATTTTAAACAGCGGGGTTGTCCGGATGCGGCCCATCCTGTTAACCGCCATGACCACAGCAATCGGTGCCTTTCCCATCACCTTTGACCCGGTGTTTTCAGGATTGGCATGGGCATTGATTTTTGGTCTTTTCGCATCAACCCTCTTTACTCTGCTGGTGATCCCGGTCACCTATTATGCGGTCTATAAAAAACAATATGAACAATGATGAACCCATGCATAGAAGAACCTTTTTAAAACAGGCTGCTTTCTTTTTTACCATGGCCAAACTGCCGACGGCACTGGCAAATCCTGCAGAAACGGTGAAAATGACCCTGGGTTTTCATGACGTCCATGTCAAGGATCAACTCATTAAAAAACGACTCTATAACAAGGTGTATGCTGAAGATATTTTTCTGGATAAAAACCAATTGCCCCTTTTGGAACCCTCTCTCGGCCGCCTGAAAAAGATACAGAGACTCGTGGGGTATGCCAATTTCAATCTGCTGAACTTTGATGATGCCGTAAAAATTGGAAGATCCTATTCTGCCGTGGGTCCGTTTTCACGCCGGGAGCTTGATTTCCTTGAAATGATTTTTTACTCCCGGGTCAACGAGTATGGATTTATGGGGGAAAAACCCATTAAAACCATTACCGGAAAAATCATCAAAAAATCGGTACAAAAAATTCCCAATACAGGGAATTATCTCTACCGGGGCAGAGCCATTGAGATGTACACCACCATTAAAAGGGAAGTCGGCAAAGAGGTGATCCTGACATCCGGTGTCCGCAGTGTCATGAAGCAATTTCTATTGTTTTTAAACAAGGCTGCGGCAAGCCGGGGAAACCTTTCCATGGCCTCCAGATCCCTTGCACCGCCAGGGTATTCATTTCACGGTGTCGGGGACTTTGATGTGGGGAAAAAAGGATACGGAATCCATAATTTTACTGAACGATTTACCCAGACCGATGTGTATAAACGACTGACCCAGCTTGGCTATATGAAGTTCAGGTATGAACGCGACAACGATCTTGGTGTGCGGTTTGAACCCTGGCATATCGAGGTAGTATAGGATGAACAGAAAGGGATTCAGCCTGATCTCTTTTATTCGCCCGGTCCTTTCGGCCTTCCCAATCCTTACGGTCTTCCTTGGATCTTAATTTTTGTACCGATTGTCTACTGGGGGGTGTAGATGATGATCAGGGCCCTTGCCATGCCTCCAACTCCGCAAAGGGCATGGGGGATACCCGAATCAAAATAGATGCTGTCCCCGCTTTCGAGGAGAACCATCCGGTCTGCTGTTCGGAATTCCACTTTTCCTTCCAGAATAAAATGAAACTCCTCTCCCTTGTGATCATTGAACAGGCATTCCCCCTCTTTTCTCGGCTCTATCTCAACAATAAAGGGCTCCATCTGTTTTCTGGCCATGGGGTATGCCAGGGATTCCCAGCGGTACCCTACCGTGGATTCATTTTGATTGTGAAACAGCTTTTTAACACCATAGCGCTCATGTTTTTTGACCACCACGATCCGGTCTTCCATTTCATGGTCCCGGAAAAAATGGCCGATTTTTACGCCCAGGGCCATGGATATCTTGATCAGGGTGGCGATGGGGGGGGCTGCAATATTGTTTTCAATCTGTGAGAGCAAGGGTTTTGACAACCCGCTCAGGTCGGATACCTCCTGGAGAGTTAGGGCCCGAAGCTTACGAAGATTTCTGATTTTATTGCCCAGATTGAGTGCAACAACCTCTTCTTTTACCTTATTTTCCATCCGAGGCGACATGATTCCGTTCACATCCTTTTGAAATAAAATCTATCAGATTGAACCTATCAGGTTAAATTCATCAATTTAAATCTATCAGGGGATAGCCTTCCTTTGCCAATCCGTTGCTAGGGTCTCCCTCATCTACCATGAAACCTAAAATATTTCTTTCCTCTTTCAGGGGCAGGCGGCCCGTCATTTCTGCAAACCCCACCTGTCTGCCATCCTGGTTGGTGAAAACCGCTTCAGCCGTTGCCCGGCCGTTTTTTTCCATTCCCGTAATGCAGATCCTGCATTGAATGGTATCATCAAAGTATACCGGGTGGATGAACTTAAAGTTCATGCCCGATGCAAGCCATCCCACCTGACCGCCGAATTCGCAGATCATGGCTCCCACCAGAAGTCCGTGGCAGATCAGGCCTTTAAACCCCTTTTCATCTGTCCAGCGCCCGTCATAGTGGACCGGATTGTAATCCCTTGTCATGTCACCGAATATCTGAGTGTCCTGTTGGGTAAACGTTCTGCAATATGTAAATGTATCTCCCGGTGCCAGACCCTGTATCGCTTTTAACCGCATGGAATTTGTCATTTGTTTTTCCCCTGAAGACAACATGGTGTTCTTTTATCTTTAGCACATTTTCCATGGATATTTTAGGGTTTTATTTCGAGGAGGCCATTTTGTGGGAACTCAATATTTTGTGGGACATTTCCAGGGCTCTTGCCGTAAAAACTTTCATCTCATCTGATGCCACCGGTTTTGCCGGTGGTGATTTGTGTTTGAGCGGGTCCACCAGTCGTCCGTTCTTTTTCATACGAAAATCCAGGTGAGGTCCGGTGGCATATCCTGTCATTCCCACATACCCGATCACATCTCCCTGGGATACCCGTTTTTGTCTCTTCATGCCTTTTGCAAATTTGCACATATGGTTGTATCCGGTGATATATCCGTTGGGATGACGGATATTGATATAATTTCCCATGCCTTTGTTGTAACCGATTTGTAGTATTATCCCGTCTCCTACCGTTTTAATGGGGGTGCCCCTGGGGGCGGCATAATCCACTCCGGGATGAGGCCGATACTCTTTAAAAATGGGGTGGAGTCGTTTCCGGGTAAATTTGGATGAGATGCGTGAAAATGTCAGGGGTGCCTTTAAAAAGGCTTTTTGAAGGGATTTTCCCTGTTCATCATAGTATCCAACCTCCCCGTTTGAATCCTGGTGCAGAAAGGCTTTAAAAAGGGTGCCCTGATTGGTAAAAAAGGCGGCCTGTATTTTTCCATACCCCCAGAACCGGCCGGCCCTGTACCGTTTTTCCACGAGCACATTGAATTGATCTCCGGGCCGTATATCCCTTATAAAATCGATGTCCCAGGCAAAGATGTCCGATAATTTCCATGCCAGTTCTCCCTTTTCCCCTGATTTTCTCACCGCCTCAAACAGGCTGGATTCAATTTTCGAAGAGACCAGTTCCAGATCCACATCATATTCAATGGGCACCTGGTTCATGGAAAACATGCCGTTTTCCCTTTTAAACAAGAGCCGGTCTTCTTTGTTGATCTCATATTCAAACCCCACAAGATTGTCCTGGTTCAGAATAATTTTATAGGGCTGACCTTTTCTGATACAGGTCAGGGAAAACCCGTCTGCACTCAATCGGCTGATCTCGTATATGGTCTTCAGGGGCAGATATTCATTGAGCAGGGAAGAGGCTGTATCCCCACCTTTTACAACTCCTTTAATAATTTGAACCTCCGGCACAGGGAGGGGCAGGGGCATTTTTGAATTTGAAGCAGGCCCGGAGGTTGTTTTGAAACCCAAAAAAATAACCGTCAATAACAAGGTAAATACAAATTTCTTTTTGAACATATTGTTTCCCATTCTATTAACATTCACACCGGATTATCCGGCACCATATCCAAACAATCGCCTTTAGTAAAGATTATTGTCAATATTTATGCCAAGGGGGGGGTAAATGGTCAAAGCGCTACAATTAGGATGGATCTTACAGGGAAAACAAAATACGGTTCACGCAAAGGTCTAATTATATTTCAACACCCATGGCCAAATTCCATCAGTTTTTTCGGTCAGACACTATTTATCGGTATTTTTAGAGATCTTACAATTGAGCTCATCGATTATATATGTTAGAAGCAAGTATTTTTATACCAAAGTGAGGCTGATAGGAAACGATACAAACAATGACCATAGAACCTGACAAACAAAATGAACTTGAGGGGCTTGGGCAAAAATGGCAAGAAGTATGGAGAGAGCGTTCGTCAGTCACTTTACGTAATCTATGATCCCTCCGGAGGACAAACGAACACTAACCATTGATGGAGGAATTTTTATGAAGAAACTTGATCTGACACAATCAGCAACTCTTATACATATCCCGATTGAAGTGCCATGGCCACATGATAATGCCCTTGTGGAATGGTGGTTTGCTCATGGGAACTTTTCCTCAATCTCAGGCCTGTCCGGGCATTTTATGTTCAGTATCTTTCGGCATGATCTGGATGGTTCTCATGGTTTTTCCATGTTGTTTCGTCTTGAGGATTCAGTCCATGGATCACCCAATATTGTTTCCCGGACGGATGGCCACCTGAAAGAACTTTTGGACAGGTCCAAGAAAGAACTCCTCCAAACAAACCTTGATGCAAACCTGTTGAGAATTTATTTTGAAGAAGTGGCAAAATACGGTTTGCCTGAGTCCCAAACTTCAGAAGATTCAATCACCTTTATTGAAGAGGAACACTTCAGTATAACCTGGGCTGACTTTTCCCTGACAACACATGATGGAACCTTGGTTCTAAAATTTAATGTGCCGTGGTCTGAAAAAGAAAACACGTTTGTTCTTCGTTCCCGGACACCAATGGTTGATCTGCATCATTTAGGGA
The DNA here is from genome assembly GCA_963674905.2 of uncultured Desulfobacula sp. Classification (GTDB taxonomy): domain Bacteria; phylum Desulfobacterota; class Desulfobacteria; order Desulfobacterales; family Desulfobacteraceae; genus Desulfobacula. The sequence continues at coordinate 1,865,546 of CAXXXR010000002.1, forward strand.
CTCCGGGGGAGAAAAAAATGGGTTATCTCACATACCCATCCTGCGATCTTTCAGGCTGTTACGCCGGCAAAGAGATATCCGGCAGTGCCTGGTTCGACCATCAATGGGGTGATATGAGCTGGTTTTCAGCGATAGATGTGTCTACCGGGCAAAAACGACTTTTAGGGTGGGATTGGTTCGGTATCAATTTTAATGACGGCAGATCAGCAGTCGTTTTGATTCATAAGGATATGGAAACCAGAAAAATTCTGGTCTCTAATTTTGTTTTAATCGATAAAGACGGTGTTGCCCAAAAAATAGATGAATTTCATGCTGATCCGAAACGATTCTGGTACAGCTCCAAAACATGTATTGTCTACCCCATAGAATGGGAAATAAGCATTCCTTCCTTAGACGGAAAATTGATTTTTGTGCCGTTAAGCGATGATCAGGAAATACCCGTCACCGGAATAACCCGGGCAATATGGGAAGGTGCAGGGCTCGTCCGAGGAACCCTGAACGGCAAATCAGTTGAGGGAACTGCTCGACTGGAGCTAAACGGTTACAGCTATATCTTTGATCTATCCGATGTGTTGAAGACTTTTTCACATCATATTTCCAAACATATTGAGGACTTTTTTCCTGAAATACCTGATGAACAGTTCTTCAGGAAATGTACAGGCTTTGGACCCGGACAAGGAAACATAGAAGCTGTCCAAGATTTTCTGACCCGTCCGATATGGGATCTGCTTCGTCGTGGCGGCAAACACTGGCGGCCAATATTCGGCATTCTAATGGCAGAGGTCCTGGGGCTTGATTCGATGCGATACGAAGATTTGATTTCGGTCACCACCGAGCTAACGCACCTTGCATCGCTGGTCATTGACGACATTGAAGACAATGCCCAGACCCGCCGAAATGAGACCTGCCTTCATGTTAAATATGGGACTGACATCGCCATCAATGCAGCCAACACCCTTTATTTCCTACCGATTTTTAAACTTTCGGAAAATGAGTTCATAACGGATGAACAGAAACTGGTCATTTATTCGAAAACAATGGAATTTTTTGTTAAAGCTCATTTTGGCCAGGGACTGGATATTGCCCGGAATGCAAAAAAAACCTTACAGGATAATGTTGATCTGGTGCCGTTAATCCATGACGTCCTCAATGTGTATGCGCTTAAAAGTGCTGCAGCCGTGGAGGCCGTCACCCACTATGCCTGCATTATCAAAGGTGCCGACAAGGCGACCACCTCAACGCTGATTTCTTTTGCCCGAAATTTCGGCATTTCTTTTCAGATTAAAGATGACGTCCATGATTTCGGCAGTCCCGGAAAATGGACAAAAGAACCTGGCCTGGATCTGATTTCCAGCAAATTGACTTATGTCATCCTGCTGGCTTTAGAATCCCTTCAAGGTGAAGAACGGGCTTTCCTTAAAAGGTTGCTGTGTAAGGAAATACCGGTTACTGAGGATAGTCTGGCACAGGGAATCCAGATGGTACGCGGTTCGGGTGCGATCGAAAAAGCGAATGAGAAAGCCTTGTCGCTTTTGAATGACAGCTGGCAGGAGCTTTGCAAAGTAACACCACAATCAGAAGCCCGGATTATATTGAAAACTATGTGCGAACACATGTTGAAACTGGACTTTGATTCTTTAGATATGACCACATGAAAAAGACCCATTTTCTCATTGCGATATGCTTGAGGGTTTGCACCTCTGATGGTAAAAATATTTTTTAAATATGATCCATCAGATTGTTACCCATAAATACATTGTGTTGATTTTAACACTTTTAATTGCCATTCCTTTTGTTCTGCTGACACCTAAAATAAAAACCGTGAATAATTTGGATTATTTTCGTATTAAAAATGATCCGGATATTCTCTTTCATGAACGATTAAAAGCCGTTTTCGGTAATGATGAATTCTTAATCATTGCCTTTAAAAAAGATGCTCTGTTTACAGCAAAAAATCTGGATCTTTTAAAACGGATTACAGATGACCTGGGCGCCATTGACGGAGTGCTGGAGATCAAAAGCCTGTCCAATGTGGATGATATCATTGGACAGGAGGAATTTTTTATTGTCCGTAAATTTCTTGAAACCATTCCCGATGACCCAAAGTCATTGGAAAAATATAAAAAAAGAGCGGTCGGGAATCCTCTGTACTTGAAAAATTTGATATCACCTGATGGAAATACGGCTGCCATTGTTATTTTTTTTCATGTAAAACCAAATGAACCGGATTTCAGGAAAAAAATTATTACACAGACAGAAACCTTACTTGAAAAATATAAAAGCGCTGACATAGCATTTCATGTTGCCGGATGGACCTTTACCAACCATGCACTTGCCCGGTACCTGACAAAGGATATCACCACCTTCATTCCGATAGGCTCAATATTAATCCCCCTGATCGTGTTTCTGTTTTTCGGGAATATCCGGTTGACCCTGATCAGTATAGTCAATATTTCTCTTTGTGTCGGATGTACGATGGGACTCATGCCGATTTTCGGGGTGAGTCTGAACACCCTCACCATTATTATCCCTCCTGTTGTCATGGCTCTGGCCCTGAGTGATACGGTTCATATTTTTTCCTCACTTGATGAGACTGTCATTAAACAATTCCCGGATAAAGAGCAGGCCTTTGAAGTCATTCTCAGAAAACTGGTCAAACCCTGCTTTTTGACATCTCTGACCACGGCTGTCGGCTTTTCCTCCCTGTATTTAAATGATAGTCCTCCCATAAAGGAGTTTGCCATCATTACCGCGGCAGGAATGATACTTGAATTTTTCTTTTCCTTTACTTTTTTGCCGGCCTTTATGCTCCTGTTTGATGAAAAAAAATTAATCCAATCCTTTTTCAGATCAAGGACAGGGTCATTGGATATGAGAATTTTTCTATGTCGTATATCAGATTTCAATCTTAAGTATTTTCGATGGATATCCCTGTGCGGTATCCTGATAAGCATCCTGTCCGTGTGGTTATCCTTTCAGCTTAAGTTTGAAAGCAATCTGCTGGATAATTTTAAACCCCGGAGCCCTGTGAGGATATCCACAGAATTCGTGGAAAAGGAGCTGGCCGGTGTTGAAAGCCTTGACATTTCTTTCAAGGCCGATTCGATTGACACGTTTAAACAGCCTGGAAATCTATTGATAATCGAAGAACTTCAAAATAAAATAAACACCATTGAAGGCGTGGACAAAACCTTGTCCATCGTTGATTTCATAAAGGGACTGAACAAATCCTTTCACAATGAAAATCCTGTATTTTACCAGATACCGGATTCCGTTGATCTGATTTCCCAGTATCTTTTAATTTATGATTCAGATGGGATGAAGAATTTTGTCAATGCTCTCTTTAACCATGCCCGGATGTCCATCCGACTGTCAAAACATTCTACCCGGGATCAGGCATTGATGATAAAACAGATTAAGGCCTTTGTTGAAACAATGGATACAAAGGAGTTGGATATACAGGTTTCCGGACTGGTATTGCAGCAGGTCAAAACAATTGATACTCTGGTAAAAGGCCAGCTCTATAGCCTGGCAACGTCAATCATCATTATTTTGCTCATCATTTTTTTTATACTAGGATCAGTACCCCTTTCGCTTTTGAGCATGATTCCGAATTTGTTTCCCATTGCATTGAATTTTGGAATCATGGGGTTGTTCAAAATTCCAATAAATGGTGCCACAGCCATGATTTCCGCAGTAGTCATCGGTATTGCCGTTGATGATACCATTCATTTCATGATGGAGTTAAAAAAGAACCTCTCCGGTTTAACAGATACCCGTGAAGCCATTACAAAGTCCTTACAGGTAAAAGGAAAGGCGATGATCCTGTCTTCTCTTATCCTTTTTGTCGGATTTGGCGTGACAATGTTCAGTCAGTTTGTACCGACCAGAAATTTTGGATTGTTAAGCTCCCTGATGATGTTCTGGACTCTCTTGGGAGATATTTTGCTTTTACCTTCAACCATTATGGTAGTTTCGACAATGACCAGAATTAAACTCCATAAATGAACCTTGATGGTTGCGAAGATTCATCCGATGTGTTGCTTTGCTAGTAAACTGAAATTCCGGGCTTGAACTTGGTAATTTAGTTTGATACGAATCGACATGGAAGGGTAGACGTATTTATTTGTTCTATCACTTTGGTGACCTATTTCATTACATCAGCAGTGAAGAAAGGAAACCAAAAAGACTAAGGAATTGGAGTGCATGAGCGGTGAAAATTCGGAAGTTTTTAGGGGAAATGAGGCAATCATGGAAATATTAGACTTCCGTGCACGCCCACGTACCTGTTACTATTACCGTGATCTCGTCCCCGAGCCAATCCAGGCTTTCAAAGAGTATTTCAAGATCTACCACCTGGACGGCCGCATGGCGCTTTCCTCCCTGGTTGAATCAGTTGAGGAGATGAAGAACGCCGGTCTGACCAAGGCGGTCATCCTTGCCGGGAATATAGAAGGGTGTGAGATTATCCATGAAGACATTTTACAATACCCGGAATTTTTTATCGGGCTCACCGACGTTGACATCACCAAGGGCCCGACCAAAACGGCAGAGGACCTAGAGCGCGCTTTTAATAAATTCGGTATGCACGGCCTGAGCCTGAGTCCCTTCATCTCCGGCGTTTACCCGACCGATCCCCGCTATTACCCCTGCTATGCCCTGTGTGAAAGCATGGGCAAGGTTGTGCAGATCCATGCCTCGACCCACTTCAACCCGTTGACCGAACTGGACCTGGGCAACCCGCTATATATCGACAAACTGGCAGTCCACTTTCCGAACATGAAACTGGTCCTGTCCCATGCCGGTATCGGATTTGGAAACCTGGGCATCACCGTGGCCCAGCGTAACCCCAACATGTTCATCGACTTCACCGGCCTGCGACCCAAGTACCTGCCCTCGGAGATGCTGAACGGGATAAACTCTTTTCTATCGCGAAAAGCAATTTTCGGCACTAGCTACCCCTGTCTCCCCTACAACATTGTGGAGGAATGGAAAGCCTTGGTGAGACCGGAAGTTCAGCCTTATTTTTTCTATCACAATGCTGCCCGTGCCCTGGGGCTCGACAAAGACTGACACGAAGGCACATATGGATAACGGCAAATACAAAGCCCCGCTGGATCTGTTTTCAGAATGTTTCATGGCTATTGAAAGCGATGACTACCCCAAAACCGACTTCACCCAGATCGGACTCAGGGGCAAAATCGATTTCGGGGCCTTTTCTGAGGCATACTCAGAGGCCATAGCTTTACTCCCCATATTTTCAAGCCATTTGATCGAAGAGCGCCATGGACTGTTTCACCAGCCATACTGGGTCTTTGACCGGGAAGTGCTAAACCTCTTACAGATTGTGGACTGCCGACATATGGCCGGAGATGACCCCTTTGACCCCATGGACTTTTCTACCCGTTACTATGCAAAGCAAATTTGCCGAAGCATCGACCTAACCAGGGAGTTCCCCTTCAACTGTTCTCTGCTCAGGGTCAAGGATGACCGGTACATCTTATCCATCCTTTATCATCACAGTACCCTGGATCCGAACAAGGCGTTTCACCTGCTCACTGAGCTGTTTTCCCGTTATCATCGGAAAGTGACGGGCAAGCCTCCGGAGTGGGCTGACGCGCTGGGAATAGAAGCCCTCAAACGGGAGGGTGGGCTTATCAAGCCGATCTGCGTTGGCCCCTTTATCAAACAACAGCTTGTCAACGTCTGTCTGGAAAACCGAGCCAGCCGTATCGACCAGGTCGCCAGCCAGGCACTTCGCGACTTTAGTACCTGCAAAGGTCGCCACAGCCTGCGTTACGTGATCGATGATCCAAAGCTCATAGAGGGATTAATGGCACGGGTGAAAAAAAATAATGCTGCCATGAATGACCTGATCATGGCAGTGGCGCGTATGGCCATTGCACGGTGGAATGAAAAGCTGGGAAAAACGAGCGATCGTTTTCGCATGATGCTCATTACCAACCTTACGGGACGTACGAAGCTGCCCCCCAATGCCGGTGCCGGGATATCAGCCATCAGCTGGGTCCACATGAAGCAGGGTATAACCGAACTTGATTCGATCATTCAACATTACCGGGATATACGTAAAACCCAGCTTTCCCAGGGAATGGATATTCTATGTTATGATCTCATTAGCAAATTCATAGCCGCAATGCGGGTATTTCCGCTCAAGCTCCGTTTAAAAATTCTACACTCTCTGGCCCAAACCATGCCCTGTACTTTTTACCTCTCCAACATCGGCGTGATGTGGCCCCGGTTTGAAAATGGACGTCCTACAACCGATTCTGTGGTTCTGGGCGCAGGGGACTTTATCATCGACGACATTCACTCAAGCGCCTCCATCGGGCCGGGCATCGGTCTTGGACTGACAACCCGTACCCATAACCGAAAATTCTACCTGAATTTTGTTGCCGACCGATTCCGATTCCGGAAAGCCGAAGCACAAAAGCTGTTCCATATGATCGTGAAAGACCTTATAAACGCAGCCTAATCCAGATCGACGGGCCATTTTAAACATTAAACAATAATTTGCAATCGACGCCAAAGGGCCGGGATAGACTCCCGGCCCTTTGGATGCTGTTTTTATAAATTCAAGTCGTTATTTTTCTTCTTTGCCGGCATCGGCCATCATCTTATACATGGTGTATTTATCCATTACCTCTTCCTCAATCCTGGCCCTCAGACGTTCGGATTCTCCCGGAAAACTCTTTTCAAGGGCTGCAAATCGCGTTTCACCACCAAGGAAATCCTGAAGGGTCCCGTCCGGTGCCTTTGATTCAAGGATAAAAGGATTTTTTCCCTGTTTGATCAACTCAGGGTTGTACCGGTACAACGGCCAGTAACCAGATTCAACGGCGAGTTTGCCTTCAAGCTGGGATTTGCCCATGCCTTTTCTGATCCCCTGGTTGATACAGGGGGCATAACAGATGATCAAAGAGGGTCCAGGATATTTTTCCGCTTCCAGGAGGGCTTTCATGGTCTGGTTCTTGTTTGCACCCATGGAAATGGATGCCACATAAACATATCCATAGCTCATGATCATGCGGCCAAGGTCTTTTTTGCCGATTTTTTTACCCGAGGCGGCATATTTTGCAATGGCACCTGTGGGGGTTGCCTTGGAAGACTGCCCCCCGGTATTGGAATACACTTCCGTATCCATGACCAGAATATTGATGTCTTCACCCGAGGCAAGCACATGATCCAGGCCGCCGAATCCAATATCATAGGCCCATCCGTCACCCCCGAAAATCCAATGGGATTGTTTTACAAAAATATCCCGTTCTCCGTAAATTTCGGCCAGGATTCCCTCTGTCTTATCCTTTAACAGGGTTTTTAACGCAAATGAATATTTCTTGGATTCTTCTGCATCGTCTTTGCCGGCAAGCCAGCCTTCCAATGCCGCTTTTAACTCGGCTGAAATATCCGATTCAAGGGCCTGTTCAACTTTGGCGGCCAGGGTATTCCTCCGGGTTGAGGTGGCCAGCATCATACCGTACCCGTATTCTGCCGCATCTTCAAACAAAGAGCTGGCCCAGGCCGGACCTTCTCCGTCCGCATTGGTGCAGTATGGAGTTGACGGTGCTGATCCGCCCCATATGGAGGAACAGCCCGTGGCATTGGCAATGGTCATTCTTTCGCCGAACAACTGGGTCAAAACCTTTACATAAGGCGTCTCGCCGCAGCCGGCACAGGCACCGGAGAATTCAAGCAGGGGCTGATACATCTGGCTTCCCTTAACGGTTTCCCGCTTGAGAATATCGGTTTTAAACGGAACCGTGGTGGAAAATTTATAATTTTCCAACTGGGCCTTGATTTGACCGGCCAGGGGTTTCATCACAAGGGCAGGGGTTTTGGCGGGACAGATATCGGCACAGTTTCCACATCCCTGGCAGTCCAGGGGATTGACCTGAATCCTGACCTTAAAGGCCTCCATTCCTTTACCCTTGCCTTCAATGGCTGTAAAATTTTCAGGGGCCCCTTTCAGTTCCTCCTCTTTGGCCACAATGGGAATAATGGCGGCATGGGGACAGACAAAGGCACACTGGTTACACTGGATGCAGTTTTCCGGAATCCATTCCGGAACATTGATGGCCACCCCCCTTTTTTCATACCGGGAGGTTCCCTGTTCAAACACCCCGTCCACGGAAAAGGCACTGACCGGAAGATCGTCTCCACCCTGGGCATTGATCTTTTTCATGACATTGTCAACAAACGGGGTGGTTTTTTCAACACTCTCTTCCTTCCTTACCCCATCTTTCCAGGATTTAGGGACCTTGATTTCAATCAAATTGTCCAGGGTTTTGTCCACGGCCTGGATATTCATTGAAACTATTTTTTCACCCTTTTTACCAAACTTGGCTTTTATATCCTCCTTGAGAAGGCTGATGGCCTTTTCAACGGGAAGTACATTGGCAAGCTTGAAAAAACAGGTCTGCATGATCATGTTGATCCGGCCGCCCAGGCCCACTTCACCGGCAATTTTAACCGCATCTATATTGTAGAATTTCAATTTTTTATCAAAAATCGTTTTCCTGACATCACCGGGAATGTTTTTTTCCATGTCCTTGACAGACCAGGGAGAGTTGAGCAGAAAGGTTCCCCCCTCTTTTATGCCCTTGAGAACATCATAGATTTCCACATAATTGGATTTATGACAGGCCACAAAGTCGGAGTTGTCGATCTGATAGGTGGACTGGATGGGTACATCACCGAATCTTAAATGGGATACGGTCAGACCCCCGGATTTTTTTGAATCATAGGCAAAATATCCCTGGGCATATTTATCCGTGTTGTCGCCGATAATGGCAATGGCACTCTGGTTGGCTCCCACGGTTCCGTCGGCACCAAGGCCCCAGAACTTGGAGGCAATGGTTCCTTTTGGAGCCGGGTTAAAACCGGTTTTTACATCCAGGGAGGTATGGGTGACGTCGTCCTGAATCCCCACGGTAAAATGATTTTTCGGCTGGACCGATTTCATATTGTCATAAACCGCCTTGATCATGTTGGGATTAAACTCCTTGGAAGACAGCCCGTATCTGCCGCCCACGATCTTGGGACTCTGGCCGTACTCCATAAAAGCCGTACACACATCCGTGTAAAGGGGATCACCCAGGGCGCCCGGCTCTTTTGTCCGGTCAAGAACCGTCAAGGTTTCCACCGTGGACGGAATGGCCCTTAAAAAACTTTCCCGGTCAAAGGGTCTGTAAAGCCTGGCTTTTACAAGTCCAAGTCTCTCACCCCGGGCATTGAGTTCATTGATGGATTCTTCAATGGCTTCACACCCCGATCCCATGGCCACAATCACCCTGTCGGCTTCCGGATCTCCCACATAGTCAAAGAGATTATACTCCCGGCCCGTGAGTTGGCTCACCTTTTTCATGCATTCTTTTACAATACCGGGAATTTTCAGGTAATAGGCATTCACCGCTTCCCTGCCCTGGAAATAAATATCCGGGTTCTGGGCTGTTCCCCTGGTGTCCGGGTGTTCGGGATTAACTGCCCGGCTCTTAAATTCCTTGAATGCCTCATAATTAAACAGGGCTTCCATATCTTCATACTCGATCATTTCTATCTTCTGAATTTCGTGGGAGGTTCTGAATCCGTCATAAAAATGTAGAAACGGGACCCGGCCCTCCAGGGTAGCCAGGTGGGCAACCAGGGCAAGGTCCTGGGCTTCCTGGACTGAATTGGAGGCCAGCATGGCAAACCCGGTCTGGCGGGCGGCCATGACATCCTGATGATCACCGAAAATAGACAGGGCATGGGCGGATATGGACCGTGCAGTCACATGAAAGACACAGGGAAGCAGCTCTCCTGCGATTTTATACATATTGGGAATTTTGAGCAGGAGCCCCTGGGAAGCCGTAAAGGTAGTGGTCAGGGCGCCGGCGGCAAGAGAGCCATGAACAGCTCCGGCAGCTCCGGCTTCAGACTGCATCTGTTTAATATTCAACACCTGGCCGAAAATATTTTTTCTGCCTTTGGATGCCCAGGTGTCTGCAATCTCTCCCAGGGGGCTTGAGGGTGTAATCGGATATATGGCAGCGACTTCACTCATGGCATAGGCCACATGGGTTGTTGCCGTATTTCCGTCAATGGTCTGCATTCTCTTTTTCATAGTATTCCTCTCGTTTATATTATTAAGAATAACTTAAATTCCAATATAACCCGCGAATCATACAATAACCCAGCGGATAAGTAAATAAAGAAACAAAAGCTATGGGTCAGATATTATTGATAAATTCAGGAATAAAGGAGACAATTTCAGGGATTTTTATGGATTGGATACCCGTTTTTAACCCAGTCTTTGATCCCGTTTTTCAGGTGGAATAATTTTTCAAATCCATTGTTGGAAAGTATTTTTAATGCGGTAACAGAGCGGTTTCCAGACCTGCAATATACCAGAATTGGATCTTTTTTATGGTTCAAAATTTTTGAATAATCCGTATTTAATACCTGAACCGGAATTAGTAAGGCATCTTTGATTTGGCCCTGGGAAAACTCACCCGGGGTCCTGACATCCAGAACAAAAATGGTGTTGTTTTCCATCAATTCAAATGCCTGTCGGGCAGACAAATTTTCAATTTTCTGATTTTCAGCACCATTTCTGCATCCGAAAACAAGGCCGAAAATTAATGCCAACATGACTAAAATTCTTATTTTTTTCACAGTCATCATGCCCCATACCATAAGATTTTTGAAAACTATGTCAAGCAATGGCGCATCACCCAAATCCGCCTGTTAATTTGTATTCCCATGGGTCTGTTCATTTGACGTAAACTATGATAAAAAGGTCTTCATCAAAGATTATATTTTTTTTAATAAAAATAGCTATTTATAAAAACAATGAATAAGGAAACTCTATGGCATTAATTTCTTCAACCCATTCCATCTCCCGGTATCATATCGAGGGAAAAATTGAGGGGTCAATCACCCAGGAAGTGCAAAACGGCCTGATTCAACATTCCATCCCAAAAATAGAAAATGAATACGATGAAATTTTTGCAGGATGGACCCCGGTTGAAAGTCCGTATAACCCTGATTTCGAAAAATTTTCATTTCAATTCGGCACCTATTTTCTCTTTTCTTTGAGGATTGATAAAAAATCAATTCCCATCAAATTAATTCAAAAATATATGGCCCTGGAAATTGAAAAAAAAAAGAAAAAGTCCGGAAGAGATTTTATTTCAAAAAATGAAAAATCGGAAATCAAAGAGACGGTCACGGATATGCTGATGCTCAAAGTACCAGCAGTTCCCAGTATCTATGATGTACTCTGGGATTATGAAACAAACTGTCTTTACCTGTATACCACACAGAAAGCCGCCAATGAATTTTTTGAAACCCTGTTTCTCAAATCCTTTAATTTAAAACCCATACGGCTGTTTCCCTACACCATCGTTGAAACCGGATCAGACTTTTCAAACTCTAAAAAAGACCGGGTCCTTGCTTTGGCCCCTGTCAAATATTCGAGGCAATAATCATGCTTGATATCGCAACCGCTTATAATAAATACGCCTTTCTTGGAAATGATTTTTTAACCTGGATCTGGTTTTTAATTGAAACCGATGCAGATATCGCCTCTCTTCTGGATTCAAAAGACAAGGTCACCCTGGAAGTGGGCAATTCCATTGTTCTTGAAAATAAACTGGGAGATAAATCCAAGGAAAAGATTTCCATCAAAGGGGATCAGGCAGGCCTTGAAGAGGGAACCACTGCCTTAAAAAAAGGGGCCTTTGTTACCCAAATTAACCTGATCTGCAAAATCAATGAAGATGAGTATAAATTCACCATCAAAGGGGAGAGCCTCAATGTAACCGGTCTGAAACCCCCGAAGATTGACCTGTCAAAAAAAGAGGATGAAATGGAAGGTCTTGTCCTGGAAAAGGCTTTTTTCTGTTTTAATATTTATAAAGTTATTGACACGCTTTTTTTAAACTATCTGGACCAGCGGACCTCGGATGACTGGAATCGTAAAGGATTGCAGGATCTTAAACGCTGGATTGAATCATTTTAATAAAATGTTTAAAACATCCGGGTTTTAAACACCCTTTAAAAAAGAAACAAAACCCATGGGTTTTTATGAAAATCATCAACCCAATTTATCCATTTTTATTGATAGAATATTAAATTAATTAAATTAATTATGAACTTATAAACATTTGAACACCCCTTATTATTATCATTGTTTTTTTTAAAGATTAATTAATAAAATCATCACTATTGCAGTATCGAATTAACAACTGAATTAACAATTGATAAAAGAGCGTTTTTAATATAAATATTCAAGGATTGTACAATTTTAGAAAAAGGATTTTAAATGAAGTTTTCGTTTAATAGAAAAGAAATTGTAGATGTTCTGTCGAAAATTCAGGGGTTGACCGGGAGAAAAACCAACCTGACCATTACCTCCAATATTCTGATAAAGGCCATGGGATCTGAAATAGCCATTACAGCCAATGATCTGGAAACTGTTTTTTCCGGTACCTATGCGGCAGAGGTGGAAAAAGAAGGCATCCTGTCTATTGATTCAAAAAAATTTTTTGAAATTATCCGGGAATACCCTGAAAACAAAATCAGGGTCAATGAAATTGAAAACAGGTGGGTGGAGATAGGGGAAGGTGACAGTATTTATCATATTGTATCTTCCGATTTTGAAAATTTTCCCGAGACCCCGGTGATTGAAAATATAGACTTTATCGACATCAATTCTAAAGACCTGAGAAAAATGGTTGAGGTGTCTTCCATTGTGGGTTTTAAAGGTGACGAAAAACGAATTTATGTGATCGGGTCCTTGATTGAAAAGATTTCAACCCCTGACGGTGAAAAACTCAGAATCGTATCCACAGACTCCCGGCGGCTTCACTGCTGTGATATAAACTTTTCAGGAGATCTTACCCTGCCCGATGAAAATGTGATTATCCCCAAAAAGGGATTATCCGAACTGAGTAAATTTATCGACAACAGCAGGGGCAATATACAGGTGGGAATAAAAGACAACCATTTTATTGTTCAAAATGAAAATGAATCCATAATGATCAAGCTCCTTGAAGGAGACTATCCCAATTATAAGCCGGTGATCAATACCACGGATATGACCTCCGTTGAGATGGACAGAACCATGTTTTATACGATGATGAAACGGGTATCCATTTTAACCTCTGATGATTTTAAAAGCGTGATTTTAAATTTCAGGGACAATGAACTGGTGGTGAGTATTACCAACCCTGAAATAGGTGAATCAAAAGAACAGATGATTGTCTCGTATGCCGGTGAAGAGATTAAAAGTGCCTTTAACCCAAGATATTTTATGGATGCTTTAAGCGTTTTTGAAGACGATATTGTCGTTATAAATGTGAAAGACAATAAAAGTCCCTGTATCATCAGAGGGCTTGATGATGATAACTTAATCTGTGTAATAATGGCGATGCATATATCATGAATGAAAACATTAGTTCAAAAGAGTATAATTCCGGCTCCATTAAAGTATTGGAAGGTCTTGAAGCGGTTCGTAAAAGACCGTCCATGTACATCGGAAACGTCGATCTTCAGGGGCTTCACCACCTGGTATATGAGGTGGTGGACAACAGTATTGATGAGGCCATGGCAGGACATTGCGATACCGTTCTCGTGACCATTCATCCGGACAACCGGGTGAGCGTGGAGGATAACGGTCGGGGCATCCCCGTTGAAATGCACGAGACCGAACATATTCCTGCCTGTGAAGTGGTCATGACCAAGCTTCATGCCGGGGGAAAGTTTGACAAGGACTCGTATAAGGTGTCCGGAGGGTTGCACGGGGTGGGAATTTCCGTTGTCAATGCCCTGTCCCAGCAACTGGATATGGAAGTCTATAAAAAAGGCAAAATTTATCACCAGTCCTATTCCAGGGGAGCCAAGATCACGGATCTTGCCGTGATCGGGGACACGGAAAAAAAAGGAACAAAAATCACTTTCAGTCCTGATTTTCAGATTATGAACGAGAATGAATTTGTTTATGAGACCCTTTCCCGGAGAATGAGGGAACTGGCCTTTTTAAACAAAGGCCTCAGAATTATCATTGAAGATGAGCGGTCTGCCGAAAAACAGGATTTTTATTATGAAGGCGGAATCATTTCCTTTGTTGAGTATTTGAACCGGAGTGTAACCGTTCTGCACGACCCCATTCATATTGAAGGGGATAAAAAAGATGTCCAGATTGAAGTGGCCATTCAGTATAACGACACCTACAAGGAAAAACTCTATTCATTTGCCAATAATATCCGAACCATTGAAGGCGGATTTCACGTATCCGGTTTCAAGGCGGCCCTTACCCGTACCGTAAACTCCTATATTTCTTCCGGATCAAATAACCTGCCCAAAAACATGCAGAATATTAAAATCAGCGGCGATGATATGAGAGAAGGTCTTTCCGTTATTATTTCGGTGAAACTCATGGAACCCCAGTTCGAGGGCCAGACCAAGACCAAGCTTGGGAACAACGAAATAAAGGGCATAGTGGAATCCCTCTTAAATGAAAAACTGTCCCAATACCTTGAGGAAAATCCCCAGGTGGCCCGGAAAATCATTGCCAAGTCCGTGGATGCTGCAAGGGCAAGAGATGCAGCCAAAAGAGCCAGGGAACTTGCCCGGAAAAAAGGCACCCTCATGGACTCAACCCTGCCGGGAAAACTGGCCGAATGCCAGTATGCAGACCCGGCGGAAAGGGAACTCTTTCTCGTGGAGGGAGATTCTGCCGGGGGAAGCGCCAAGCAGGGCAGAGACAGACGGTTCCAGGCCATACTTCCCCTGAAGGGAAAAATTCTAAACGTTGAAAAGGCCAGGTTTGATAAAATTTTAAGAAGCGATGAAATTAAGAACATCATCACGGTACTGGGAACCGGTGTGGGACGGGAAGAGTATGATATTGAAAAAATCAGGTACCACAAAGTTGTGATCATGACGGATGCGGATGTGGACGGATCTCACATCCGGACCCTGTTGCTGACCTTTTTTTATCGCCAGATGCCGGATCTTGTATCAAAGGGGTATCTGTATATTGCCCAGCCGCCACTCTTCAGGGTGGGGTCTCGCAAGAGCGGGGTATACCTGAAAAACGAGGAAGAGTACTCCGACTATCTGGTCAAACGAATTTCCGGACAAAAAGAATTATTTTTGAACGGAAGTGATGAGCCGGTTTCAGAATCTGATTTTTATACCTTCCTGGCCGATTTTACCGATTATTATGGTGCCGTGAATCAGCTCAAGAAAAGAGATATGGATACGGACCTTTTACTGACCCTGATTAAAAACGGGGTAAAAGATAAATTTTTTCTCGAAGACAGGCAAAATTTTGTTCTGCTGGCCAAAGAGCTGGATATCCACGGGTATTCCTATGGTGAAATAGACTATGATCCTGAACGGAATATCTATGAAATGGACGTATATCAAAAAGAGGAAAAAGAAAAATCATTGCGGGTGGGCAGAGAAATCCTGGCCACCAACGATTATAAGCGGATGCTCAAAGGATATGAGCGAGTCAGAGAATTTGACAAACCCCCGTTTTCCATTAGTTCAAAATTATCAGATGCCCCGGGAAAAAAAGAGTTTAATTTTGATAGCACCGACACCCTGTTTGAATTTATCATGGCTGAAGCCAAAAAAGGAATTTCAATTCAGCGGTACAAAGGTCTGGGGGAGATGAATGCAGACCAGCTCTGGGAAACCACCATGAACCCTGAAAAAAGGATTATGCTTAGGGTAAACATCGAAGATGCTGAAAAGGCGGATGAAATTTTCAGTCTTCTCATGGGTGAGGAAGTCGAGCCCAGGAGAAATTTTATTCAAAAGCATGCTCTTGAGGTTTCTTCACTGGATTATTAAACATTATCGTCAGGCAGGGGGAGAACACCCCCTGCCTGAAGAGTTTTTAAGGGTTCATGCCGTCCATGGCCTTTTTCATCTGACGAACCGCCTGGCGCAACCGTTCCTCATTTTCCACCAGGGCAAGCCTGAGATATCCTTCTCCTTCATCGCTGAACCCGGTGCCTGGAGCCACGGCCACATTTGCCCGGTTCATCATCTCAACGGCAAATTGCATGGCACCCATTTTATTGAAGGGTTCCGGGATTTTTGCCCACACAAACATGCCGGCTTTCGGGGGGGTAACCTCCCAACCGCTTCTCTCAAGACCCGAGCACAGAACATCTCTTCTGTTTTCATAAATTTTTGCCAGGTCGGAAATCGTATCGTCACAGTCGCGCAGGGCAATGATGCCGGCCACCTGGATGGCGGAAAATATTCCATAGTCAAAATAGCCTTTTATTTTTCCCAGGGCCTGGACAATCTGAGGGTTGCCCACACAATACCCGATTCTCCATCCGGCCATGTTATAGGACTTTGAAAAAGACCCGAATTCAACTCCCACATCTTTTGCACCCGGGGCTTCAAGAAAACTGGGAGCCTTGTACCCGTCAAAGGTGATTTTTGAATAGGCAAAGTCATTGATCACCATAAACTTAAATCGTTTGGCAAGGGCCACCACTTGTGTGAAAAATTCTTTGTCCGTTACCACCCCTGTGGGGTTGTGGGGATAGTTGAGCATCAATACCCTGGGTTTGGGGTAGCAGGACTCGCAGATGTTGATGATGCGCTCAAGAAAACTTTTCTTCGGTTCTATGGGTATCTTCATGACCGTGGCCCCGGCAATGACGGCGGCATAGATATGGACCGGGAAGGCCGGGGCCGGCACCAGCACAGAATCTCCAGGCCCCATGATGGCCAGGCAGAGATGGGAGATCCCCTCTTTGGACCCGATGGTGAAATAGGTTTCCGCTTCAGAATCAAGGTCAACATTATAATGCCGCTTATAGTACTTTGAAATTTCAATTTTTAAATGGGGCATGCCCGAACTTTCCGGATACCGGTGGGATTTTGGATCTTTGGCAACTTCCACCAGCTTTTCAATCACGGCATTGGGGGTGGGGTCCATTGGATTTCCCATGCCCAGATCAATGACATCATCCCCTTTGTGCCGTTTATCCATCTTCATCTTGTTGATCATTCCGAATAAATAGGGGGGAAGCTGATCCATGCGGTTTGAAAAACGGATAATACTATTATCTTCCAAAACAACTCTCCTTTTATAAAATTGTAATTCCATTTAATGTGAAACAAAATCATAACAGAATTTTTTTACCCAGGGAAAATAATAATTTTTTATAGTCAAAAAAATCCGAATTTAAGGGGGATAAGACCTGATCTTGACTACAGGCTAAATTTATTTACCTGAAACGCTGACTTTATGGTATATTGTACAACATGGGCAAGTGATATGAAAATTTCTGAAAACCAAGACAATACCGCTATAATTAGCTCAACACCCATCTGGATCAAAATATGAACAACACGCCTTTAACTTTTTTTAAAATTGTGATGATCCTTATCTTTTTTTTGCTCATGGCCATGACCACGGGCAGTACCTGGGATGGTGAGACTGACAAAAAAACAAGGCAACTGATAATAAATTTTGAGCTTACCCCCCTTGAAAAGGCATGGTTGAAAAATCATCCGGTCATACGGATTGGCGGTCCCAGATCCTTTCCACCTTTTCATTATTTTGAAGGAAAAGATGAACTCCTCAAAGGCATTTCTGCAGACTATATTTTTTCCATTTTAAACCAGCTTGGGGTAAAGGTGGAGGTACAGAAAAATCTTTCCTGGCCACAAGTCCTTAAAAGAGCCCGGGCAGGTCAAATTGATCTGATTCCCTGCACGGCCAGGACCCTTGAACGTGACACCTATCTCAATTTTTCCAGACCATACCTGTCCTTTCCTCTGGTGATTATCAGTAGAAACGACGCTTCCTTTATAGGAGGTATTGATGATTTACACGGTAAAAAATTAACCGTCATACCCAAAAATTCCATTGTTGAATGGCTGGCCAGAGACAAAATTAATTTTATACCCTTTCATGTGGAATCCCCGTTCAAAGCCCTTGAAGCGGTTTCTCTGGGCCGGGCCGATGCCCATATTGAAAACCTTGCCGCAGCCGGTTATCTCATCCAGAAAAAAGGCCTGGTCAATCTTAAGGTAGCCGCACCGACTCCCTACGGCAACTACGATCTTTATATGGGGGTTAGAAAGGACTGGCCGGAACTGCTGGACATACTCAACAAAGCCCTTGGGGCGATGCGGCCGGACCAGCATATGGAGATTCGGAACAAATGGCTTTCGATCCGGTACGAACACGGGATCACCAAAGCTGATGTCCTCAAATGGATGGCTTTGATTCTTTTTTGTTCAGGCACTATTTTAACCGTTTTTTTAATATGGAACAGAAAGCTTGCAAAAGAAATTTTTGAACGAAAAAAGGCCCAGGAAGAAAAAATAAAGGCCCAGAAACTGGCCGGGGAACAAAAAAAATTGGCCCTGGTCGGACAGATAGCAGGGAAAATTGCCCATGATTTTAATAATATACTGGGCATCATTATGGGGAATATAGAGTTGCTGCTCATGGACTGCAAAGATCCCGGGATGAAAAAATCCCTTGAGTTGATATTTGACCAGACCATCCGGGGAAAAAATTTAACAAAGAACCTGGTTGCCTTTGCCAAAAATCAGGAACCCAGGCAGGAGTTTTTCAGTATACGGGATAAAGTTAACCTGGTTTTAAACCTGCTGAAAAAGGATCTGGAAGGAATAGAACTCATCAGGGAAGAAAAATCAGGGGTGCCGGATCTATTGGCTGACCCCGGAATGATCGAGCATGCCCTGGTAAATCTTGTTCAAAACTCCATCCATGCCGTGAGCCGTGTGGAATCACCCAAAATTATTGTCCGGACCTATTCTTCAGAGAATCAGATTTGTTTTGAAATTGAAGATAACGGGTGCGGCATTCCAAGCCGGCACCTGGAAAATATTTATGAACCCTCTTTTACTTTAAAAGGGGGTCGTGATCTAACTGGTTCATATAAACCTGGCATAAAAGGAACGGGTTATGGGATGTCCAATATTAAAAAATATATTGAGCTGCACAGGGGCCGTATTTTTGTTGAATCCACGTTTAAATCACACAGCGATTCCGGTACAAAATTTACCATTTGCCTGCCCGTCATCAGCAGGGAATTAACCCTGGAAGAAAAAAATCAGGTTCGAAAAGATATCCTTTATTCCGGACAAGATATTCTTCTGGTTGAAGATGAGTCGGCGATTTCAGACGTACAATACCGGATATTGACCCAGGAACCCTGCTGTCACAGGGTTGATATCGCACAGAACGGGCAGGCGGCAATGGATCTGTTTCAAAAAAATCATTATGATCTGGTCAGCCTGGACTATCTTCTCCCCGGCGAAATGAACGGGGTGGATGTGTATCACCATATCAGAAAGACAAACAAGAATATTCCCATTGTTTTTGTTTCCGGGAACATCACTTTTTTAGAGTCCATAAAAGATTTAAAACAAAAAGATGCCTATATTGACCATCTGTCAAAACCCTGTTCAAATAAAGACTATGTTGCCGGCATTAATAAACTTTTTGTCAAACTGTCCAACCAACAAATGCAAGGTAAGAGGGCCGGAACGGTTAACGATTCCCCTGATAATTAAGTGATACCGATAATTGCTGTTGATGAGTGAAATCGGTTGCCAGAAATCAGGAAAAAATGTTAATAAATAGGGAACCTGATCCAAAACACCAATCTTTTCTAAGGAGTTTGCCATGACCCGATATATCGGCGCAATTGACCAGGGCACCACCAGCACCCGGTTTATTGTTTTTGATCGCCAGGGAAGGATCATGGGTCTGGCCCGGAAAGAACATGACCAGATCTGTAAACAGCCGGGCTGGGTGGAGCATGATCCGGTTCAAATCTGGAGCAACACACAAATCGTGATTCAGCAGGGACTTGAAGCGGCCAAAATTCGCGGAAAGGATCTGTGCGCCGTGGGGGTGACCAACCAGCGGGAAACCGTCCTTGCCTGGAACCGGCATACGGGAAAACCCTATTTTAATGCCGTTGTCTGGCAATGCACCCGGTCCCAAAATATTTGTGAAGAACTCGTCCGGGAAGGGGGGCAGGACCGGTTCAGACAGAAGACCGGCCTCCCCGTGACCACCTATTTTTCAGGTCCGAAAATCAAATGGCTTGCAGACAATCTTCCCGACATAAAAAAAGGCATGGACACCGGGGATGTCCTGTTCGGCACCATGGACACCTGGATCATATGGAACCTGACCGGCGGCAGTGATAAAGGCCTTCATGTGACTGACGTCACCAATGCGGGGCGAACCCTTTTGATGAATCTTGAAACCCTTGAATGGGATGAAGATCTTTTATCCGTCATGGAAATTCCCAATCACACCCTTCCCAAAATCGTCGCCTCTTCCCATGACATTGCATTCGGCAGAACCCGAAAGTCGGGACCCTTTAATGCCGAGATTCCCATTGGCGGGGTCCTGGGTGATCAACAGGCCGCCCTTTTCGGCCAGACCTGCTTTGAACCCGGAGAGGCAAAAAATACCTATGGAACCGGGTGTTTTTTTCTGTTTAACACCGGAGAAAAAATTCATCATTCAGAACACGGTCTGTTGACAACCCCGGCATATAAAATCGGCAGCCAAAAACCCTGTTATGCACTGGAAGGCTCCATTGCTTATGCCGGTGCCCTGGTCCAGTGGATACGAGACAGGCTGGGGCTAGTACGACAGGCATCGGAGATTGAAGCTCTTGCCGAGACGGTTGAGGATAACGGCGATGTCTATTTTGTTCCGGCCTTTTCCGGTCTTTTTGCCCCCTATTGGCGGTCCGATGCAAGGGGGGTGATCGCGGGCCTGACACAGTTTGCAAACAAGGGCCACCTGGCCCGGGCCGTTATTGAAGCCACGGCATTCCAGACACGGGATATTGTGGAGGCCGTTCAAAAGGAGCTCGGCAATACCCTGGATCTCAAGCGCCTGAAAGTGGACGGCGGAATGGTGGAAAACCGTCTCTTGATGCAGTTCCAGGCCGATATCCTGAATGTTGAGGTGATCCGGCCCCAAATTGCCGAAACCACGGCCCTGGGTGCTGCCTATGCCGCAGGTCTTGCCGTGGGATTCTGGTCGGGCCTGGAAGACCTGAAAGAAAACTGGGCCGTTCATTCACGGTTTACCCCCTCAAAAGAAGCGGCCTGGAGGGAAAACCTGACCCAGGGATGGAAAAAAGCCGTTCATCGAACCCTTAACTGGAAAATAGATCATGCCTGAAAAAAAAAGTCTTGAAACCCAGGTCCTCATCATCGGCGGCGGTGTCACCGGAACCGGTCTTGCAAGGGATCTGGGCTTCAGGGGACTCTCATCCATTGTACTGGAAAAAGAGTCTATCAATTCCGGTGCTTCCGGCCGAAATCACGGCCTTCTTCACTCCGGGGCCAGATATGTGTCTTCAGATCCCGTATCAGCCCTGGAATGTAAACTGGAAGCCGATATTTTAAAACAGATCGCCCCCCACTGTATTGACGATACCGGCGGCCTCTATGTGGCGGTCCGGGAAGATGAAGATGACTATATCGCCTTGTTTCCGGATCTGTGCAGAAATGCCGGGATTCCCTGTGAAAGCTTGTCCGTGGCCGAGGCCCTTGAGCTGGAACCGGCACTTTCAAAGGATATAAAGGCAGCCTTCCGGGTAGAGGATGCCTCGATTGATCCCTTTCACGTCAGTCTTGAAAACATGAACCAGGCCATTGAACACGGGGCCCGGTATTTTAATCATTGCAGGGTGACAAAATTCATCCGATCCAACGGGAGGATTCAAAAAGTTCTGGCCCGGGATGTGCTGAATAAAAGACAATTTGAAATTCAGGCACAAATCGTGGTCAATGCAGCCGGGGCATGGTCCGGTGAAATTGCAAAGCTTGCG
Organism: uncultured Desulfobacula sp.; assembly: GCA_963674905.2. Classification (GTDB taxonomy): domain Bacteria; phylum Desulfobacterota; class Desulfobacteria; order Desulfobacterales; family Desulfobacteraceae; genus Desulfobacula. Next base: position 1,887,427 of record CAXXXR010000002.1, read on the forward strand.
GGCATTCATGTGGACATGATCTACTCCAAGGGAACCCTTCTGATCACCCATAACCGGATCTCCAACCATGTGATAAACCGCCTGAGAGTTCCCAGTGACGGAGATATCCTGGTTCCCGGCGGTACGGTGTCTATTTTCGGGACCACCTCTGTGAGAATCAATACCCTGGATACGATTCGACCCACCATTGAAGAGACCGACCTGCTGGTAAAGGAGGCTGCCACCATGGTGCCTCAGTTGGAAAACACCCGGTATATAAGGGCCTATGCCGGTGTCCGGCCTCTCATCAGCCAAAAAAGTGCCGAACCAAAAATTTCCAATGACAAGGCAGGCCCGGGTGATGACCGGTCCGTCTCCAGAGGGTTTTATCTGATCGATCATCAAAACGATGATCTGGACAATTTTATCACCATTACCGGGGGCAAATTGACCACCTTCAGGTTGATGGCCCAGAAGACCGCGGATCTGATTGCAAAAAAACTCCACAATACAGAAGGGTGCACGACTGCGGTGACTCCCTTGAGATCCAATGCTCCCAGTCAGATGACCGAGGCGGGGATGTCTTTCCGGCTCTGGGCCCAAAAGGGTGAAAAAGATGATATCACCATGTGTGAATGTGAAATGATTTCCAGAAATCAGTTTAAACAATTGATTGGATGGCTCAAGAAAAATCGGAAAAAAGCGGATCTCAACGCCCTTCGCATTCATTCCAGACTGGGCAAGGGCGCCTGTCAGGGAACCTTCTGCAGCCAGCGGGTTACAGGCTTCATGTACGATGAAGATTACTTAAAATCAGACGAGGGAATTTACAATATCAAAGACCTTCTCCAGGAAAGGTTCATTGGACAGCGTCCGGTATTGTGGGGCAACCAGCTTGCTCAGACCGAACTGAACGAAGCCCTGTTTTGCGGATTTTACGGACTTGAACTGGAAAAATAAAACAAAGGCATTATTGAATGGAACCTTTGCATCATATTGAAACAGACCTGTTGATTATCGGATCAGGCATGGCCGGAATGTCCGGGGCCCTGTTTGCGGCCAACCGGAATATTAAGGCCGTCCTTGTGGGGGGTGCCGGCGGATTTGAATATTCAAGCGGTCTTCTGGACCTGTGGGGTAAATCCCTGACCCAAAAAGGGCGGCTCACCCTGAAACCATGGGACATGCTGGCAAAACTTCCAGGTGAGATGCCGGACCATCCCCTGGCAAAATTAACAAAAGAAACCCTGAAACAGGCATTTTCGGAACTGATGGCGTCGTTAAAGACCCAGGGGCTTACCTATGGGGGGCGCAAGGCATTCAATACCCTGGTAATGACACCCTTCGGCACCCTGAAACCCTGCTATCGCCTGCCCGTGACCATGCAGGCAAACGCTGAAGCCTTCAGGAAAAAAGACCCCTGTCTGATACTTGATTTCAAGGGGTTAAGGGAGTTTTCAGCAACTTTTTTAAAAGAGGTATTGAAACGAGACTGGCCAAGCCTGAAAACGCATTGCATCGAATTTCCCGACACCCAGTGGCGATCTGAAGTGTTTACTCCGTTTCTGGCCAGAAGTATGGAAACCCAGCAGGTCCGGGAAAAGTTTGTCCACCTGGTCAAGCCGCTGTTAAGGGGAGAAGCTTATCTGGGTATGCCCGCAGTTTTAAGCGTTCATTCTTCGGACAAGGCCCTGAACTTCCTGGAAACCCAACTGGGTGTTCGAATATTTGAAATTCCAACCTCACCCGTATCTGTTGCCGGCTTGCGGCTGAAAGAAGCTATGTTAAAGGCCCTTGAGGGTTCAAGCGTCACCGTAATGCCCAATCAGCGGGTGGCACAGGTGGTGAGCGCCTCAGACCGGGGTTTTGACTGCCGGCTGGGGTCCGAGATCAATCCGGTCCGGGTTCATGCCGGCGCGGTCCTGCTGGCAACGGGACGATTTCTCGGTAAGGGCCTGGTTGCGGATCAGCAGAAAATCCACGAACCGGTATTTAATCTGCCCGTGGTTCAGCCGAAAACCAGGAATCTTTGGCACGGGCAAGACTATTTCAGCCCTGGAGGTCATAAAATCAACCAGGCCGGTATTGAGACGGATGCGGTATCCAGGCCGGTCACCCCGGACAGGCAGGTGGTTTTCGAGAGCCTCTTTGCCGCAGGCTCTATTCTGGCCCATCAGGACTGGATCAGGAACAAATGCGGTGCCGGACTTTCCATTGGAACCAGCTTTCATGCCGTTCAATCCTTTCTTCAAATTCATGGGAAGACGTGTTAAGGTGCAGAAAAATTAAGGAAGACCCCCATGAAAAAGCATGAATCCGATGCAAAAATTGTTTTAAATCATTTGGGAAGATTATCCGGATTTTTAAAGGATCTGGATGCCGGTGCGGGTAAAGACGATTGTTTTGACGTTCCCCTTGAAATCATTCAAACCACCATGATGTTTGACGTCAGTGTGTTGTACAAGGTGTCAAATGTGATTGAAAACCGGCTGATCCTGGAAGTTGTTAAAATTCTGGATCCCAGGAATCTCCGGCCTGACCTGAAAGAGGGCGGGAAACTCAGACTGTTTCTGGATGATCCGGATAAAAAATACGTGAATGAGGTAACGGCGTTTTTGAACCAACGGATTTCAGATATCAATGTACCGGGTGCAGGGTGTGATATCATGGGGTATGTGTATCTGCCGGAAAGTTTCGGCGGAGCCTATTTGTTCGGTGGTGACTTCTGCGGCAAAGAGTCTTCCGTCAAAGACTATGAAAAGGCCGGTGTTGAAATCATGTGCAATTTTTTATCTGCCATTCTCCTGAAAACCCGGTTTGAGCGGCAGGCCGAATATGACCACCTGACCGGGCTTTTCAACAGCCGGAAGATCCGGCAGGAAGTTGATATCATCCTGAAACGGTTTGAACGAAGGCCTGCTTCCGTTGCATGCATCGCCATGGGGGATATTGATTTTTTTAAAAAAATAAATGACAGCTACGGCCATATCCAGGGAGACCTGGTGTTGAAACGAGTGGGTGATATTCTTTCAAATTCCATGCGGGGGGTCTTTGATATTGCAGGACGGTATGGGGGCGAGGAATTTTTATTGATTTTTGATGAAACCGATGCAAGTCAGGCCTTTCAAATCATTGAAAGACTGCGTAAGAATATTCAGGCGACACCATTTGAACAGACCGATAGAACCGGGACAACCCTAGAGAATCAATTTTTAAAGATCACCATGTCTTTCGGTGTTGCCCTGCTCACCGGGAATTGTGAGATAAAAACCCCGGCAGAGTGGATCAGCCGTGCGGATCAAGCGCTCTACACATCCAAGCAGAACGGAAGAAACCGGACAACCCTGTATAAAGGAGAATAGTAAATGAGTTTCATGGTTTCCCCCATCGGGACAATTCATACCCCTTTTGATGATCTGGAGGGTATGCCCATACAGCCCTCGGGTGCCGTTGACGTCATCGGCACCATTGTGGTGGACAAAGAATTTGAACAGGGCCTGACCGATCTGGAAGGGTTTTCCCACATCATTCTTCTCTATCACCTGCATCACTCAAAGGGATTTAATTTGATGGTCAAGCCTTTTCTGGACAACCAAAAAAGAGGGCTTTTTTCAACCCGGGCACCCCGACGTCCCAACCCCATCGGACTGTCCATTGTCCAACTGATCAAGAGAGAGAACAATGAATTGACCATTAAAGGCATTGATGTGCTGGACAACACCCCGCTTATCGATATCAAGCCCTATGTCCCGGGGTTTGATGCAAAAGAAGTCACGGCAGTGGGTTGGCTTGAAAAAAATTATGAAAATGCCGTTTCCCTGAAATCCGACGATCGGTTTGTCAAGACCTGATACAATCTTCATTGTATGGGTTTATTTCATTTGCAGTTTTAAAGTGAAAGGAAGCGTCCTTGACGTCAAAATACCAGTTTAACCGCCGGGAATTTGCCGGATCACTGGGGGACCTGGGAACGATTCTGCCCCTGGCCCTGGGTATGATCCTGGTCAACGGGCTGAGTGCAACCGGGTTGTTTTTTTCCGTGGGGCTTTTTTATATCTTCACGGGCGTGTATTTCGGGATTACAGTCCCTGTTCAGCCCATGAAGGTTATCGGGGCCTATTCCATTGCGACGGTGATGACGGCTCATCAGGTTTTGGCATCCTCCCTGTTAATGGGGGTCCTGCTGCTGGTCATCGGGCTCACCGGCACCATTGATATCATCGGCAAATACACCCCCAAATCCGTGATTCGCGGAGTCCAGCTTTCCACGGGCACCCTGTTAATGGTCCAGGGGGTGAAAATGATGATGGGCAAATCAAAGATTCAGATGGTGCACGGAATGGCGGAACCCTATCTGAACATCCAGACGTTGGGGCCGGTGCCCATCGGACTGATCATCGGTATTGCCGGTATTTTTATCACCCTGCTGCTGCTGGACAATAAAAAAATACCAGCCGGTCTGGTGATTGTCCTGGCCGGTCTGGTGGTGGGTCTGGTCCTGGGCAACGGCAGGGAGCTTGCCCTTATCCGGCCGGGGCTGTATCTGCCCGGGTTGATGCCCCTGGGGTTTCCGGAGAAAATGGATTTCACCTTTGCGGTATTTGCCCTTGTGCTGCCCCAGATCCCCATGACCGCTGGAAATGCGGTCATCGCAAACGCGGACCTGTCCAATACCTATTTTGGATCAACCGCAAAAAAGATGACCTATAAGAGTCTGTGCATCAGTATGGCCCTGGGCAATTTCATCAGCTTTGTACTGGGTGGCATGCCCCTGTGTCACGGTGCCGGGGGCTTGAGCGCCCACTATCGCTTCGGCGCCAGAACCGCCGGGTCAAACCTCATGATCGGCGTGGTTCTGATGCTTCTGGTCCTGTTGCTGGGGGACGGTATTTTTCCCTTTTTGTCCATCATCCCCATGGCCGTTCTCGGGGTATTGCTTGTCTTTGCCGGGAGCCAGTTGTCCATGACCATCCTGGACGTGATGGAGCCAAAGCAGATGTTTGTGGTGGTCTGCATGCTGGGCATCACCCTTGCCTCAAACCTCGCTTTGGCCTTTGGTGTCGGGATTTTGCTGGCCCATTTATTAAAATCCGGTCGCTTGAATATTTAAATAATTAAAATATGAGATGCACGTAAAAACGTTTATTGCATACAAATTTAAGGAGTGATTATGGGAAAGCTGATCAAAGAAACCGATGACAAGGGAAGGCTCCATATTGATACCCCGCTCATGGGGGAATCCCTTGTGAGCAAGGAGTTTTTGAAAACCACGGAATCCAAAGAGTATTTCAGGATGCACCCGGATATCAATGTGCTGAAAATAGGGGGCCAGAGCATTATGGACAGGGGGGGCAAGGCCATGTTTCCCATTGTGGACCAGTTGATAGAGCTCAAGGATGACTACAAGCTCCTGCTCATGACGGGCGGCGGTACCCGGGCCCGGCACGTGTACAATATCGGAGTGGACCTGGGAATGCCCACAGGGGTTTTATCCAAACTCGGAGACAAGGTGTCCTGGCAGAATGCGGAAATGCTGTCCGTGCTCCTGGCCAAACATGGGGGGGTAAAAATCGGCCACGGGGATCATCTGGAACAATTGACCATGTTCTGCAAGGAAGGGTACCTGCCCATCACCACGGGTATCCCGCCCTATGGGTTTTTTGAGCACCCGGCGGAATTCGGGTCCATCCCTCCCCATAGGACGGACTGCGGAGCCTTTCTCCTGGCGGAAAATATCGGCGCCCGGTCCCTGATTTACCTGAAAGATGAACAAGGCCTGTTTGCCGATGATCCCAAAAAGGCGGGAAAAAAGGCCGGGAATCTGAAGTTTTATGACAGGATCAGTGTGGATGAACTCATAGAACTGGACCTGGACGACCTCATCATTGAGCGGCCCATACTCAAAATGCTGAAACAGGCCAAGTGCCTAAAAGAGCTCCAGATCATTGACGCCCTGAATCATCCGGAGCTGATCCGGGACGCCCTGGAAGGAAAACATGTGGGCACGATCATTTATCAATAGAAGGATTATTCTTTAGGTGGAACCTCCTTTATACCGGCTCTGAGCAGGAAGGATTTTACAAAGATTTGTAAAATCCTGCCCCAACCGGTCTATTTGCACGACCCGTCCTGGTTGCCGGTGCCGTGACCCGGCAGAAGAATAATCTGTGCCCCGGTTTCATTGGCAATGGTTTCAAGTTCAAGTTTTCTGACATGCTTGGCATACAGCTTGATATCGTTCCCGCTGACCCCCACGATTCTCAGCCGGGGTTTTTTTTCTCCCTTTTCAATCTTGCGTCTTTCTCTGACAAATATTTTACTCATCACATCCTCCTGTTGTTGAACGAAAAAATAATGTATATACTGGGACATACATGTTAGTATAAACTAATATATCCTTGAAGGATATATGTCAAGGAGAAATATATGGACAAAGAAGATAATGTCAAACCGGGGTCCGGGCGCCAGGAAAGATATATTCAGGCCTCGATTTTGCTGGGATTGAACTCACGCCCCTCCTATGGATATGAATTGATCGGGACCATCCAGTCGTTTGGTTTTGTCCAGGGTGATGCCCCGCCGGGAATGGTCTACCGGCATCTGCGCCAGATGGAAGAGGACAACCTGGTGCTTTCTGAATGGGAAACCCAGCAGGCCGGGGCTGCCAAAAGAATTTATACCATCACGGAAGAGGGCCGGGAAGTGTTGTCCTGCTGGATACGATTCATGCAGGACAAAGCTGAAAAGCTCAACGCCTTTGTCCGGATGTACCAGGATGCTGACCTTCAATAATCCTTCAGGAGAAAAATTGTGCATCTGGGCCAGGGCCTATGAGCGATTGAAAAATATGGAGCGTTCCCTGTAATGCAGAATGATGATATGACCGTCAAGGCCGTGGCCCTGACTATTTTGGTGTGCATTCTTTTTGGTGCCAATCCCGTGGCCATCAAGGTATGTCTGACAGGACTGGGGACCTTTACCGCAGTGGGGATCCGCTTTACCATTGCAGCCCTTGTGATTTATACCTGGGCAAGGCTCAAACACATCCCCTTAAAAATCAATCAAAAACAACTGGGTCAGATGATGGTATTGGCGACCATTTTTGTGGTTCAGCTCTCCTGCTTTTATCACGGGATTGCCAGAACCACCGCCTCCCACGGGGCATTGATATCCAATGTACTGCCCTTTATTGTTCTGATCCTGGCCCATTTTTTCATTCCCAATGACCGGATCTCCTTTAAAAAAGGAATCGGCATCACCCTGGGATTTATCGGTGTTCTGTTTCTGTTCTTTGATGAGCAGGACCTGAGTGCTGATTTAAGGACAGGGGATCTCATCGTGTTTATGGCGGTGTGCCTCTGGAGTTCAAATGCGGTTTACGCCAAACGGATCATTGCCCAGTACAATGCCATTCAGATCACCATCTATCCCATGATTCTGGGTATTCCCTTCTTTTTTCTGGGCGGGGTTTTATGGGACGAGCAGATGATCGTCATGATCAACCCGGACATTATCAAGGCCCTGATGTATCAGTCCCTTGTAACGGCATCTTTCGGGTTTATTGCCTGGAACAGCCTGCTGCAGAAATTCGGGGCCACTTCTCTGCATTCGTTTATATTCATCATGCCCCTGGCAGGAGTCCTGTTCGGGGTGGTTCTCCTGGGAGAGACCGTTACCCCCCACCTGGCCATCTCAATGTTTTTTATTGTGACGGGGGTGGTCATCGTGAATTTGAGAAAAAAGAAAGCCCCGGATTCAGTGCAATAGACAGCAGTCTGTCAGCTCCTGTTTTGAGCCGTAGGTGCAAACTCGAATGTGAGAAGAACCAACGGGGTCAAGACCCGGGAAGCAATGCGAGGTTTCCGGGAGTCCTTTTTCTTTACTCACGATTATCCGGGCCTCACCGGCATGCCTTAACATGGACCGGCAGTGCCCATCAAGAGGGATATCCGGGCAGGGATGGACCATCACACACCACTGGTCTTTCATTTCCTGGAAGAGAAACAGGCCGTCCATCAGATCCTGGAGAAGGACAAGTTTGTCCTGCCCCCTTCCCAATACCATTGTGGGGTCGGCACTTCCCGGTAAAAGAAGGGTGTCCTTGCCCCCTTCCCAGGCCTGGATGAAAACAGAGCGCAGGGCTTTATCAACGATATACGGGACCACAATACCTGACGGAAGAAAGAGACGTTTGTTCGGGAATGCATCCGTGGTCAGGCCCCAGTTTTGCGCCGGCCGCTCCTGGCCGAATTTGTTCCACCCCAGGAGGTGGTCCTTTATGAATCGGTTGTTCAGGCCCTGGTTGAACAAAAATGCCTGGGGACCCTCACTGTTTTTTCCCCACAAATGCCGGTGGGAGCGGGTCACAAAGGCCATGGCCTTTGGGGTCCAGGCCGGATTTAGAGCATCAATACTTAATTTTTGCGTCATGGTCGAATCCTAGAGGATCTCCTTGTAGATAAAAAAGGCGTAACACCCGGTCAGGATCACCCCGGCAAACCGGGGGAGCCTGCCCATAAACGCGGTGAACAAAAAATGTCCGGCCGAGGCCCCCATGATGATAAAAAGAGTGGGTTCCAGGGAAGGTCCTGCAGTGATGGGCGACCCAACGGCAAACAGCCCGATGCACAGGGGGATGCAGATGTGACAGTCCCCGATCTGGGAGGAATAGGCAATATCGGCCCGCTCCACCGCCGAGTAGTACACGGCCAGAAAGGCATTGGGAACCACCATGAGAATGCCGCTCAAAAGTCCCAGGTTTGCGGGAGAGAAAAATCCACGGCCATGGGCGGATATCCATTCAATTAAATTTTCAAGGCTGGAAAAAATACCCCAGGCACAGATACTGATAAGGATAAAATCCAGTATCATCCTTTTTTTGAGTTTTCTGGACTGTCGCGTATTGTTTTTCAGCACATCAAAGACGTGGTAGAGCTGCCAGAATAGAAAGATTCCCACCAGGAGCATGCCGTCGGATCGGCTTATTTGTCCGTCCTTTGCCGTCACAACCACGGCACCGCAAAAGAAAATCAGGGCCAGGATGCTCAAAAGCAATGATAAATGGTTGATTTTAGACTGGGAGCCCGGCCTTTGTCTGCCTCTGTAAAGATTCAGACCCCATAACAGGGAGGGAATGGCCAGGACAATGGTGAGGGTGGTTAAATTGTTCACCAGGCAGTTTTCCAGGACAACACCACCGTCTCCACGGGTTTTCAGGATCAGCCAGGCAAAGCACAGGTTGGGAAACCCGCTGAAATAGGGCATGACCAGGGTCCCGATGAGGGTGCCCTCAAATCCGTTTTTTTCCATGGCATTGAGTCGGAAAATCATCACCAGCGAGCAGGTCGTAAAAATGAGCAGAAGCTGCCACCACCCCGGTGTAAACAGGAGATCCCCTGCCCGTTTCAGAACATCGACCTTGATAAAAGGGTCGAGATATGACAGGGTCGTTGCCCATAAATCATTCACGTCGGGTTTCCAAAAAAAGAGGGGTTTGAATTCATCCCCTTAAAATAAGGGAGGGACAGGGGGAAATCAAGGCTTTATCATTCTCAATTTTTTGGGCGTCTTGGGCATCACACCAGCCAATAATCTTGAATACCTGTCCCCTGGAATAAAAAAAATGATATTATTATTTTGTAAATTAATTATGAATTCAGGTAGATATGAATTTTGTGTGTTTTTTGTAAAAAAAAGGTTTGACACCGGATTCATTTTCATGCATTATACGCCGGTCTTCACGAGAGACGGTTTGAGTGTCCTCGGGGAGTTTTTTTTTGAACGGGTTAAATTTTGATCTTTGAAAATTGGTCAGTGAGAAATTTAGAGCAAAGTCTTAAACGAGACTTAAAAGAGTTTGAAGAAAAAGGATTATAACTGGAGAGTTTGATCCTGGCTCAGAATGAACGCTGGCGGCGTGCTTAACACATGCAAGTCGAACGAGAAAGGGATTGCTTGCAATCCTGAGTAGAGTGGCGCACGGGTGAGTAACACGTAGATAATCTACCTTCAAGCCCGGGATAACTATCCGAAAGGATGGCTAATACCGGATGAAGTGTTTTGGCATAAGCCAAAGTATGAAAGATTGCCTCTTCTTGAAAGCAATTGTTTGGAGATGAGTTTGCGGACCATTAGTTAGTTGGTGGGGTAAAGGCCTACCAAGACTACGATGGTTAGCTGGTCTGAGAGGATGATCAGCCACACTGGAACTGGTACACGGTCCAGACTCCTACGGGAGGCAGCAGTGAGGAATTTTGCGCAATGGGGGCAACCCTGACGCAGCAACGCCGCGTGAGTGAAGAAGGCCTTTGGGTCGTAAAGCTCTGTCGACAGGGAAGAAATTATTGTTATTTAATAGATGATAGTATTGACGGTACCTGTAGAGGAAGCACCGGCTAACTCCGTGCCAGCAGCCGCGGTAATACGGGGGGTGCAAGCGTTATTCGGAATTATTGGGCGTAAAGGGCGCGTAGGCGGTCTTGTCGGTCAGATGTGAAAGCCCAGGGCTCAACCCTGGACGTGCATTTGAAACAGCAAGACTTGAGTACGGGAGAGGAAAGCGGAATTCCTGGTGTAGAGGTGAAATTCGTAGATATCAGGAGGAACACCGATGGCGAAGGCAGCTTTCTGGACCGATACTGACGCTGAGGCGCGAAGGTGTGGGTAGCGAACGGGATTAGATACCCCGGTAGTCCACACAGTAAACGATGTTCACTAGGTGTATCGGGTATTAAAATCTGATGTGCCGGAGCTAACGCATTAAGTGAACCGCCTGGGGAGTACGGTCGCAAGACTAAAACTCAAAGGAATTGACGGGGGCCCGCACAAGCGGTGGAGCATGTGGTTTAATTCGACGCAACGCGAAGAACCTTACCTGGGTTTGACATCCTGTGAATTTTGTAGAGATACGAAAGTGCCTTCGGGAGCACAGTGACAGGTGCTGCATGGCTGTCGTCAGCTCGTGTCGTGAGATGTTTGGTTAAGTCCAGCAACGAGCGCAACCCTTATCTTTAGTTGCCAGCGCGTAAAGGCGGGAACTCTAGAGAGACTGCCCGGGTTAACCGGGAGGAAGGCGGGGATGACGTCAAGTCCTCATGGCCCTTATGTCCAGGGCTACACACGTGCTACAATGGTAAGTACAGAGGGCAGCGAACCGGCAACGGTGAGCGAATCCCTAAAGCTTATCCCAGTCCGGATTGGAGTCTGCAACTCGACTCCATGAAGTTGGAATCGCTAGTAATCGCGGATCAGCATGCCGCGGTGAATATGTTCCCGGGCCTTGTACACACCGCCCGTCACACCATGAGAGTTGATTATACCCGACGTCGTTGGGCTAACGATTTATCGAGGCAGGCGCCTAAGGTATGGTTGATAATTGGGGTGAAGTCGTAACAAGGTAGCCGTTGAGGAATCAGCGGCTGGATCACCTCCTTTCTAAGGAAAGAAATATAAAAGCTCTATGGAGTATCACTGGCCAATTTTGAGGGATCAAAAACGGTGAATTCGAGTAACCGGATCTTTCAATGTTCTTTGACAATTTGTTGTAGTAGAAAATATCAATAATGCGCAGTCATCATTTTGATGACTGATTTAAATATAGCCTGAACTTCTGGTTGTTGAACCGGAAAGGAAGGCAAGATTTAACAAGTAGAATTTGATGAAATTCAAGGCGCACATTTTTGACTGACAGAGTCGACCTTTTGGTCTTCGATTGAAGGAAAGAAATGAGCAACGAAGAATTTCGCAGATTATACGCAGTTAAATATGTTCGCACTAAAGCGTTTAAACTTATTTGTGGTGTAGTGGCTAAGCTACTAAGAGCAAACGGTGGATGCCTTGGTGTCAAGTGAAGACGAAAGACGTGGAAAGCTGCGATAAGCTTCGGGGAGGAGCTAAACATCCTTTGATCCGGAGATTTCTGAATGGGGAAACCCGGCACGATTAATATTGTGTCATCCTGGTGTGAATACATAGTGCCAGGAGGGTAACGGGGAGAACTGAAACATCTTAGTACCCCCAGGAAAAGAAAGTAACAACGATTTCCCAAGTAGCGGCGAGCGAACGGGAACCAGCCCAAACCGATTACGTGTCAAGCCCGAAAGCGTTGCGTAATTGGGGTCGCGGGATATAATTTGGATCTGTTTCGGAAGGTCCGGAGAGTAAAAAAACCAATTGTTAGTTGAACCGGCTGGAAAGCCGGACCATAGCGGGTGACAGTCCTGTAAGCGAAAACAATCGGTCTCTCTTATTGTATTCCCAAGTACTGCGGAACACGAGGAACTCTGTGGGAATTTGTGTGGACCATCACATAAGGCTAAATACGACTTGACAACCGATAGCGTACCAGTACCGTGAGGGAAAGGTGAAAAGTACCCCTGTTAGGGGAGTGAAATAGTACCTGAAACCGTTTGCTTACAAGCAGTGGGAGTCTCGCTACTAAAGTACTCTAGGATTTAATAGCATGCATTATGTTTATGTAATACAAAATGAAGATGAAGGCTTTTATTTAGGTTATACTTCAGATTTAAAGAAACGAGTGTTTGATCACAACAAAGGTTACAATAAGTCAACCAGGGGAAAAACCTGGAGACTGGTTTATTATGAAGCATACGTAACCGTACAGGCTGCCAGAAGGAGAGAGCATCTTTTAAAACATGGTGGCCGATCAAAACAATTATTACTTGAACGTATTAAAAATAGCTTAGAGTGATTTAGTAGCGAGATGACCGCGTGCCTTTTGCATAATGAGTCAGCGAGTTACTTAATGCAGCCAGGTTAAGCCGATAGGTGTAGCCGTAGCGAAAGCGAGTCTTAACAGGGCGGCAAGTTGCATTGAGTAGACCCGAAACCAGGTGATCTATCCATGTCCAGGGTGAAGCGAGAGTAAAATCTCGTGGAGGCCCGAACCGTCACAGGTTAAAAACTGTTCGGATGAGGTGTGGATAGGGGTGAAAGGCCAAACAAACCTGGAGATAGCTGGTTCTCTTCGAAATATATTTAGGTATAGCCTTATGAGTTTCTTACCGGAGGTAGAGCACTGGATGGGCTAGGGGTCTCACCAGATTACTAAACCTAACCAAACTCCGAATACCGGTAAGTAAGATCATAGGAGTCAGCCCGCGGGAGCTAAGTTCCGCGGACGAGAGGGAAACAACCCAGACCGCCAGCTAAGGTCCCCAAATCTATACTAAGTGGGGAAGGATGTGGGAATGCCCAGACAACCAGGAGGTTGGCTTAGAAGCAGCCATCCTTTAAAGAAAGCGTAATAGCTCACTGGTCGAGTGGATCTGCGCCGAAAATGTATCGGGGCTAAAGTATAGTACCGAAGCTGCGGGGTAGCGACTAACTTGTTAGTAGCTACCGGTAGAAGAGCGTTGTGCCGTCGCAGAATCGAACACGCGAGTGTTTGTGGAGATTGCACAAGTGACCATGCTGACATGAGTAGCGATAAAGCGGGTGAGAGGCCCGCTCGCCGTAAGCCCAAGGTTTCCTGAGTAAAGCTAATCTGCTCAGGGTTAGTCGATCCCTAAGGCGAGGCCGAAAGGCGTAGTCGATGGAAAACAGATTAATATTTCTGTACCACCCAGTTGTTGTTTGAGAGAAGGGGGGACGCAGGAGGGCAAGTCATCCGTCTGTTGGAATAGGCGGTTTAAGCTGGTAGGCTGAAGTTCCAGGCAAATCCGGAATTTCTTAAGGCCGAGAAGCGATGAGGAGGGATTTATCCCATAAACTGACTGCACCCATGCTGCCAAGAAAAGCCTCTATTGAGACAACAGGTGATCGTACCGTAAACCGACACAGGTAGGCAGGGAGAGTATCCCGAGGCGCTTGAGAGAACCCTTGTTAAGGAACTCGGCAAAATAATACCGTAACTTAGGGAGAAGGTATGCCCCGAATGGTGATTAAAAAACTTTATGAGCTGTTTGGGGCCGCAGAGAATTGGTGGTAGCGACTGTTTACTAAAAACATAGGACTCTGCAAAGTCGCAAGACGAAGTATAGGGTCTGACGCCTGCCCGGTGCTGGAAGGTTAAGGGGATTTGTTAGCTTTTAGCGAAGCACTGAACTGAAGCCCCAGTAAACGGCGGCCGTAACTATAACGGTCCTAAGGTAGCGAAATTCCTTGTCGGGTAAGTTCCGACCTGCACGAATGGCGTAACGACTTCCACACTGTCTCAACAAGGGACTCAGCGAAATTGGAATGGCGGTGAAGATACCGTCTACCCGCGAAAAGACGGAAAGACCCCGGCACCTTTACTACAGCTTGACATTGGATTTTGGGATATGATGTGCAGGATAGGTGGGAGACTTGGAAGCAGGTACGCCAGTGCTTGTGGAGTCACCCTTGAAATACCACCCTTCATATTTCAGTGTTCTAACCTCGACCCGTAATCCGGGTTAGGGACAGTGTCTGGTGGGTAGTTTGACTGGGGCGGTCGCCTCCCAAAGAGTAACGGAGGCGCGCGAAGGTTCCCTCAGGCTGATTGGAAACCAGCCGCAGAGTGCAAAGGCATAAGGGAGCTTGACTGCGAGAGAGACATTTCGAGCAGGTACGAAAGTAGGTCTTAGTGATCCGGCGGTTCTGAATGGAAGGGCCGTCGCTCAACGGATAAAAGGTACGCCGGGGATAACAGGCTTATCGCCCCCAAGAGTTCACATCGACGGGGCGGTTTGGCACCTCGATGTCGGCTCATCACATCCTGGGGCTGGAGCAGGTCCCAAGGGTTTGGCTGTTCGCCAATTAAAGTGGTACGTGAGCTGGGTTTAAAACGTCGTGAGACAGTTTGGTCCCTATCTTTCGTGGGCGCAGGATATTTGAGGAGATCTGTTCCTAGTACGAGAGGACCGGAATGGACCAACCAATGGTGTTTCAGTTGTCGCGCCAGCGGCATTGCTGAGTAGCTAAGTTGGGTATGGATAACCGCTGAAAGCATCTAAGCGGGAAGCCAACTTCAAGATAAGATATCCCATCTATTTATAGACTAAAGACCCCTTGAAGACTACAAGGTTGATAGGCCAGGTGTGTAAGCATGGTAACATGTTCAGCTAACTGGTACTAATAGGTCGTGAGGCTTAGCCACTTTCTTCACAAAAATGTTTGAACGCTTTACTGTGAACATATTTAAGAGATATTACTACAACAGATTAAATTCAGGATTTATTGAACACGTAACGAAAACCTTCAAAAGTTCAGGATCCAACCGATTTAATCCGGTAGCTTTAGCAAAGAGGCCACACCCGTACCCATCTCGAACACGGAAGTTAAGCTCTTTAGCGTCGATGGTACTGCATGGGAGACTGTGTGGGAGAGTAGAACGCCGCCGGATTAATCCTTAAAAAAGCCCTGGTCATCACCGCGATGGTCAGGGCTTTTTGTATTTTCCCTCTTGAACAAAGTTCAAGATCAGACTTCCACACCCGTACCCATCCCGAACACGGAAGGCCTTATTTTATGTTCTGGTCTTTACCGTCGATGGTACTGCAATAGGACTGACAATTTGGGAGAGTAGAACGCCGCCGGATTATTCTTCAAAAAGCCCTGTTCATGACATTCATGAGCAGGGCTTTTTGCGTTGTGTCAGGACCCAGTGCTCGGGAGGCGTAACTCTTCTCTTGCCGGTATTTGGGGTTTACTCTTTCCCTTAAATATCATACTAGATAACGCATGATATACGATGTTGTTCAATAAAAGTCATGAATCAATGAAAAACGAATCACAAACCATAGAGTATAAAAAAAGTTTCGGCAAGGAAGTTATTATTTCTCTTGTTGCCTTTGCCAATACAAACGGCGGGAGGGTCTATGTGGGAATGGACGACACAGGCATTGTTAGTGGTATTAATATTGGCAATGAAACCGAACAGCGGTATATCAATGAAATAAAAGTGGCTACCTATCCCCAGCTCATTCCCAAAACCTTTGTCCATGAGTCAAACGGAAAGACAGCGCTTGTTTTCGAAGTCAGTGAATACCCGGTCAAACCGGTTGCCTATAAAAATCGATATTATAAGCGGATAAAAAATAGTAACCATTTGATGAACCTTGATGAAATCGTTGATCTTCAGCAGCAAAGCCTCCAGATATCATATGATGCTTACCCCGCATCCAGCGGCATGGAAGCCATTCATATTGACTTGATTGAAAAATTCTGTTCCAAGGTTAATGCCATGGGCAGAAAAATGCTTTTAGATGACATGAACACCAACCTTGTCAAACTTAAACTGGTTGATAAAGAGAAAAAAGTATCCCTCGCTGCCCTGCTTTTGTTTGGAGATCATAATTATTCGATTCACATTGGTCGGTTTAAATCTTCCGACACCATTATTGATGATGTTCTGATCAAAGATCCATTAATACCGGCTCTGGATGAGGCCATGCTGTTTATTAAAAAACATATTAATCTTTCTTTTTCTTTTGACGGCAGCCTTACGAGAAAAGAAAGGTGGCAGTATCCGCTTGAGGCGGTACGAGAACTGTTATTAAATGCTGTGGTCCACCGGGATTACAAAAACACTTCTGACATTGTGATTAAAATATTTGATGACAGGATCGAATTTTCTAATCCAGGTACCATTTATGGAAATCTGAACATTGAAGATTTATATCGTGACGATTATGTGTCTTCGATCAGAAACAAACTTTTGGCAGAAGCTTTTTATCTTTTAGGGGATATCGAAAAATTCGGTACCGGTTTTTTGCGGATCAGAAAAGCGTTAAAAGAGTATCCTGAAATTGACTTTAGAATGGAAGAAATGGGCGACTATTTTAAATCAGTTCTGACTTGTCCGGTTGTTCCAGTACAATTACCAGAACAACAATCGGAC
This sequence comes from uncultured Desulfobacula sp., assembly GCA_963674905.2. GTDB lineage: Bacteria > Desulfobacterota > Desulfobacteria > Desulfobacterales > Desulfobacteraceae > Desulfobacula. Next base: position 1,904,228 of record CAXXXR010000002.1, read on the forward strand.
AAGCACCGGACAAGTACCGGACAAGTATCGGACAAGTCGATGCTATTGGAATATTGTCAGCAGCCAAAGTCCATTAAAGAGATGATGAAGGTTTTTAATTTTAAGCACAGAGAAACGTTTATGAACAATCATTTAAAGCCACTGGTAAGCAGTGGCCTGATTCGGATGACCATACCGGAAAAGCCGACGAGCTCAAAACAGAGATATGTTATAACGGAACAGGGAATCAATGAAATCAGCACAGACAAAACCGGCCGTAGATAAGGACAAACTCAATAATCTTACCAATGAAATATGGAAATCAGCCGAAAGACTGAGGGGAAAGTTCAAGGCCTATGAATACCAGGCAGTCATTCTTCCCATTATTGTTATCCGGCGTCTGGAATGCGTACTGATCCAGTGGCGGGAAACCCAGGCCGCAGAACTTGCGAGTCAAACGTCCGGGCCTCAAAGACGAAGAGATCCGGGAATTGGTTAAAAAACTGGAACTGAATTCGAAAAAAGCCCCGTTTTATAATACCACTGCCTGGACCCTGGAAAAAATCTGCGCCGAAGACCCCACCCTCATGGAAAAAAATTTCAGGGCGTATATCAAAGGGTTTTCTGAAAATGTTCAGGAAATCATCGATCATTTCAATTACAGGGAAATCATCGGCCGCATGGTTAAAAATTCCCGGCTCTCCCCCATCCTGAACCAGTATGCAAAAGAACCGCTTGGGGCCGGATGCGCTGACCAATCTTGAAATGGGCTATGTGTATGAAGAATTGCTGCGGCGGTTTTCTGAGCAGAGCGGTGAGGAGGCAGGGGAGCATTTTACCCCCCGGGAGGTGATCCGTCTCATGGTGGAATTGCTGGAAATTCCCGTTGCCCCAAAAACATATATCCATCTATGATCCTGCCTGCGGTACCGGCGGTATGCTCACGGTTGCCAAGGAGTATCTATATGACAGGGCGCAAACCGATTTGGAAAAAACCAATGTCCAGCAGTTTGTCACCCTCCACGGCCATGAGCTTCAGCCCGGCAACTATGCCATCTGCAAATCAGACATGCTCATCAAGGAAGAGGAGGCAAAAATCTTCTTCGGTAACTCCCTGATACCCGATGCCCAGAACAGTCCGGAACCCGGGGATCAATTGTCCGGGGCAAAAGACAGGTTTGATTATATGCTGTCCAATCCCCCATTCGGGGTCACCTGGGGCGGCAAGGACGGGTATGAACGGGAGGCCAGAAAACTCAAGACCACCCGGTACGCCGCCGGCATGCCCCGGACCAATGATGGGGCCTTTCTTTTTCTCCAGACCATGCTGTCCAAGATGAAACCTGCCAAAAACGGGGGCAGCAAAATTGCCATTATCTTTAACGGGTCACCCCTGAGCAACGGGGACTGCGGCTCGGGGGAGAGCGAGATCCGGCGCTGGATCCTTGAAAATGACTGGCTGGATGCCATTGTCATGCTGCCGGACCAGCTTTTTTACAACACCGGCATCTTTACCTATATCTGGCTGCTGTCCAATAAAAAGCCCGAAACCCATAAAAAAAAGGTGATGCTCCTGGACGGGCGAAGCTATTTTGACAAAGAGCCCAAATCCTTTGGCAACAAGCGCAATCGGATATCGGCCCGTCACATGGAAACCCTTAAGGGACATGGTTACAAAAGGGATGGGAAAAAGGGGGTGAAGCGGATCATGTAAAACTATTCAATACCACGGATTTTGCCTTTCACAAGGTTTCGGTGGTGTTCTGGCAAACCGACGAAAAGGACGAGCCTGGATTTGTCACCGAACCCTACACCAAACCCCTCACCCCGGCCAACGTTAAAAAGGAGCAGACCTTTTACGCGAGTGATCTGGATTTTTCCATTGTGTTGGCATCCAAAGACCGGCAAGCAAGGATTGCCTTTACCCTGGCCCCGGATGATCTGTTTTCCAAGCGATTTGAACAAGAGATCAAGGTCGTCTTTAAGCCGGAGATCAAGTCCCTCACAAAGGGGATGAAAACCGCCCCGGAAAAGACCAAAGCCATCAATCAATTTATCAAAGAACTGGACAAAACCGTGGTTTTTACCCATCGCCTACTATGTGTCTGATACCGAATACATCCCCTTTGGCCAAGATATCGACGTATTTCTCAAACGAGAAATTGAGAAACCCATTATCCGGTGGAATGACAGCCCCCAGCTTGGGTATGAGATTTTACCCAACAAGTATTTTTATAAATATGAACCGCCCAAACCGGCGGATGAGCTGCTAAAGGAATTTTGGGTTCTTGAGAAACAGGCTGAGGAGATGTTACGGAGCTTTGGAGAGAAGCATTCATGATCACAAAAAATAAGCAAATCGGAGATTCTGAAAAAATGGACAAAAATCTATTTGGATTTCCAAAGTGTTGGAAAATGCAAAAGCTTAAGTATGTTACAGAAAAAATATTGGACGGAACGCATTTTACCCCTGATTATATTGAGGCGGGTGTTCCTTTTTTACGAGTAACAGATATTCAAACTGAAGAAATTGATTTAAGCAAAGTTAAATATATTTCTCAAGAGGAGCATGAAACACTTTGTAAGAGAGTCCGACCTGAAAAAGGAGACGTTCTCTTATCAAAAAATGGAACAATCGGGATTATAAAAGTCATAAATTGGAATTGGGAATTTAGTATTTTTGTTAGCTTGTGTTTGATCCGGTTGCAAAAAAATATTAATCCTTATTATTTTGCGTACTATTTTGGAAGTGATGTCGTTGAACAACAACTTTTTGAAAGTAGCAAGAAAACATCTGTAAACAACCTTCACTTAGTGAAAATTCGAGAGTTATTAATTTCTGTTCCATCTGTCCAAGAGCAAAATCGATTTTATACTACATTACTTGAATAATATTTGTGGCTCCATTGACACCGCTATCGATATCAAACAAAAACAACTGGAAATCCTCGACGATTTGAAAAAATCCACTATTCACAAAGCCGTGACCCAGGGGGTGGATGATGCGGTTGAAATGAAAGATTCCGGGGTGGAGTGGTTGGGGAAAATTTCAAAGCACTGGAAAGTCAAAAGAATTAAAGATATCACCCAGATTTTAAGAGGGAAGTTTACCCACAGGCCAAGAAATGATCCCAGCTTTTATGGGGGTGAGTATCCATTTATCCAGACCGGTGAGGTTACAGGGGCAAAAAAATTTATTCTGTCCTATCGACAGACCTTAAATGACAATGGTTATCGTGTGAGTAAGGAGTTTCCCAAAGGCACTCTGGTGATGACCATTGCTGCGAATATTGGAGATGTGGCTATACTGGATTTTAAAGCCTGTTTTCCAGACAGTATTGTAGGGTTTTATCCGGGCCATAAAACAGATGTCAATTATTTATATTATCTTTTTACTTGTATGAGACCGGCCTTGCTGAGTACAGCGATCCTTACGACACAATTGAATTTAAACAATGTGAAAATTGGATCTCTTTATTCTGTGTTTCCCCCTAAATCAGAGCAAATTAAAATCGCCTGTCATCTGGATAAAAAAATATCCCAGATCGAAAAACTGAAAAAAAATATCGTAAAACAGATAGAAACCCTTGAACTCTATCGCAAATCCATCATACATGAATGTGTGACCGGAAAAAGAAGGATTACTCAGAATGATCTAAAGGAGTAGCAATCCCATGGCGGACGGGCCGGAAAAAAAGTTCCAGAAGCATATCGCAGCATTTCTCGAAAAAAGTCATCACTATATTCCCCTTGATCCATCGGATATCATTGATCCGGACTGGTATTTTCTTGAAGATCATCTGCTGGCTTTTATCCGGGCCACCCAGAAGGAAACCTATACCGCCCTTGAAAAAAATTACGGCAGCGACAGCGGGGATGAAATTTTCAAGGCCTTGAAAAAGGTGCTGAAAGGGACGCCTCTCTGGCTGGTTATTCGAACAGGCCTCATGGTCCGGGGGCTTGTTTTTAAACTCTACTACCCCATTCCCCGGTCACAGCAAAGTGAGGCCGGCAAATATTTTGGGCAGAACCGCATCAGTTTCAGGGAAGAACTGGTGATTAAACAGGGGAAACGGCCAGATTTTGTATTTTTTTTAAACGGGCTGCCCATCATCACCATGGAGCTGAAACATGAAAAAAATCAAACCGTTCATGACGCAGTGGACCAGTATGTGAACCGGGACCATGGGGACCGGATTTTCCAGCTTCCCTTTCTCCACATTGCCGCAGACACTTCAGATGTCATGGTGGCCACGGATCCTTCCCGGGAACAAAATTTCAGGTGGCACAATACCGGTTTGAAAAATGACACAGATACCCCGGGGGAATATCCCGTGGCATTTTTGTATCAAGAGGTGCTGTCAAAGGAATCCATCCTAAAGGCCCTTTCCTTTTACCTGATTTATGTTCCGTTCAGGGAGGCAAAAGCGGACAGACCGGAAAAAGCGGCGGTGACAATTTTTCCCCGGTTTCACCAGTCCAGAATGGTGGAAGCGTTGTCCCGGGATCTGGAAGCTCAGTTTTCAGACAATGGGCAATTGGGCAGAAAATATTTGATCCACCATTCAGCCGGGTCCGGAAAAACCCTGTCCATCTGCTGGCTGGCAGATCGGTTTCACAGTCTTTTCAGGCCCGGAACCAATGAAAAAATTGTTCAGTTGATCTTTATTCTGACGGATCGAAAATCCCTGGATAAAAATATCAAGGAGGACATGGAAAAACTGGCCCATTTAAAGGATGTGGTGGGCATTGCCAAAAAAGCCGAGGATTTAAAAAATTATATTCGCGGGGGAACCGCCCACATCATTGTCACCACCCAGCAGAAATTTAAATATATTCTGGATCAGATCCAGGGGGATGAGACATTAAAGCAGCTTCGGGTGGCCTTTCTCATTGACGAGGCCCACAGGTCCCAGGAGGGCAAGATGGCCCTGGCGGTCAAACAGCCCTTTCGTGACCCGGGTGCTGAAGAGGAGGTGCCTGAGGACCCAGGCGAAAAAGATCCGGAAGAGGAGCTGGCCCAAATTATCCAGGCCAATGACCAGAATCAGATTTTTGTTGCCTTTACGGCAACCCCCTCAAAGGCGACCCTGACCCTTTTTGGCGAACCTTTTGACACCTATACAGAGGACGAAGCCATCCAGGAGGGGTATATTCTGGATGTGGCCACGGGCATTATTTCCTACAAAACCCTGTACCATCTGCATTGCCCTGTGGTGCCGAAGCCGGATGAAGAAATGCTTTATCCGGCGGGTGTGGTGACCAAAGCACTTAAAAACGTGGCGTTCCAGGATGACGGGTTGATCCAGTACAAGGCGGAAGTGATGCTCAGGATCTTTGAGGAACGGGTCATGGGGCTGATCAATGGAAGAGCTAAGGCCATGGTCGTTGCCTCTTCCCGGATTGCAGGCCTCCGGTATTTTAATATTCTCAGGGAAAAGCTGCTGGAAAGAAAAAGTGCCTGTAATGTTCTGTATGCCTTTTCTCCCTTTGTCCACCCCGACACCAATGAAGTAATCACAGAGGCCGGAATCAACCATTTGAAACCTGAAGAAGCCATTGAAGACCGGTTTACACGGGAAGATTACCGGCTTTTGGTGGTGGCCAACAAGTTCCAGGAGGGCTTTGATCAACCCCTGCTGGCAGGGATGTTCCTGGACAAGGCTGTGGTGGACCGGAATGCGGTCCAGACGGTTTCCCGGCTGAACCGGTGCCATGCAGGCAAGGACGAGGTGGTGGTGGTTGATTTCACCAACAATGCAAAAAGTATCTTGAAAGCCTTTCAAAAATATCGCAAAGGCACCCCCTTTGAACCAGGAGAGCCGGACAAGAAAGATTGCATGGATCTGTATGCAGCCATTCTTTCTGAAAAAATATTTGATCAGACAGATGCGGATCAAATGGCCGATCTGATGGAACAGAATAGGGATGCCCTTGTGCAGCAAAGGGTGGCTGAGTTAAGGGGTCGATTTCAGGAACGCCTGTTCGACCCGGATCAAAGGAAATCATTTGTGTATCTTTTGGAAAAATTTGTAAAAGTGTATTATTTTATGGCAGGATTTTTCCACTACCCGCCACATATTTCAGTCTTTGTTTCCTTTGCTGAAATTGTGGGGCCCCAGCTCATCAAAAAAGGGGCTGTGTCCGATTTGATGAAGCTGATACGGAAAATAAAGGTGATCAAGGCCAATGTGGAATTTGTTGATGAGGTCAGGAGCGGTGGGCCGGTAAAGCTTGCGACGAAAGGTCGGAAAGGGCCAGGGGTGCCCGTGAAAAAGGTAACCATCCAGGATGCCATTGATAAAATTCGCGAGCAATTTACCATATCAGATGATGAAGCCATTATCATCCGTGAAGTGACGGAAGAAAAAATGCAGGATGAGACCATTTTAAACACCATCCGCATTCACAGGGAAGATGAATATTTTATCCGGGACACTTACAAGGAAGAAGTTGACCGACAGATACAGCAGGCCTATGAGGATCGGAACCGGTATGAAACCTTATTTGATCCGAAATATATGGATGCCGGGGCCATTTTTGATATCATGGCCTTTACCGTCATAGATAGTGGGTTTCAGGCAATAATGGCAGAATAATTCAGAATGAAAAAAAAACTTAACCAAATTCCTCCTGAAGAAAGACCCCGGGAAAAACTTTTGGAAAAGGGCGCCAAAGTCCTTATGGACAAAGAACTCCTGGCAATTCTTCTGGGTAAAGGGTCGCAAAATCTGGATGTGATGACCCTTGCTGAAAAATTGATTCCGGTGATTGATAAAAAAGGATTCCGGCTGACCGCTGAAGACCTGAAACAATTTAAGGGTATTGGAGATGCAAAGGCGGCCATTGTCCTTGCCGCCATAGAGTTTACAAGGCGACGGATTAAACCGGAAGGATTCAAAATTAATGCGCCGGAAGATATCCTTCCCCATATCAGACATTATGCAGATAGAAAACAAGAGCATTTTTTATGTGCCTCTATTAATGGGGCCAACGAAGTGATGAATATCCGGGTGGTTTCCATCGGCCTGGTCAATACCACCCAGGTCCACCCAAGGGAGGTCTTTGCAGATCCCCTTATGGACAGGGCATCCGCAGTCATTGTGGCCCACAATCATCCTTCAGGAGATTTAACCCCCAGTAAAAGTGATATCTCGGTAACAAAAAGGCTTATCAGTGCAGGCAATATTCTTGGTATCCGATTTTTGGATCATGTTATTTTTAATAAAAAATCATATTACAGTTTTAAAGAACAGGCGGTTATAAAAGAATTAAACTGATACATGAGCTGGGTTTACCAGATTTGCCCTATTATAGCCAGAGGGGGGTCGTGAGACAGTTTGGTCCCTATCTTTCGTGGGCGCAGGCCCGATTGTATGATTTGGTTGAGGAGATCTGTTCCTAGTACGAGAGGACCGGATTGGACCAACCAATGGTGTTTCAGTTGTCGCGCCAGCGGCATTGCTGAGTAGCTAAGTTGGGTATGGATAACCGCTGAAAGCATCTAAGCGGGAAGCCAACTTCAAGATGAGATATCCCATCTATTTATAGACTAAAGACCCCTTGAAGACTAAACGCTCGGTATGGCTGCCGTATAAGTATGATGACCTGTTCAGCTAACTGGTACTAATAGGTCGTGAGGCTTAGCCACTTTCTTCACAAAGATGTTTGAACGCTTTACTGTGAACATATTTAAGAGATATTACTACAACAGATTAAATTCAGGATTTATTGAACACGTAACGAAAACCTTCAAAAGTTCAGGATCCAGCCGATTTAATCCGGTAGCTTTAGCAAAGAGGCCACACCCGTACCCATCTCGAAAACGGAAGGCCCAATTTTATGTTCTGGTCTTTATCGTCGATGGACTGCCATGGGACTGACAATCTGGGAGAGGTGAACGCCGCCGGATTAATCCTTAAAAAAGCCCTGATCATCACTGCGATGGTCAGGGCTTTTTGCGTTTGGGATTTTCGGAGGAATTAAGAATTGTGACAATACTATCATATCCGCCATCTTGAGATGAGGAGTTACCGGATAGTCTATGGTGGTCATTCACCAGGAAAAAGAAGGTTGCTTTGACATAGTCCTCTCCTCAACTCACCGTGATCTGATCTATTAAAACTTACGGACCATATAAGTTGCAAATAGACAGAATTTATTCAAGCATCGTCTGAATTGTTTTTTTTAATAGCGGAAGATGATTTTGGCAAATATCATAGATGATTTCATGATCAACTTTTTCATAATGATGGGAAACGATATCACGTAATCTCATGATATTTTCCCAATTTATCTCACCATAATTATTTAAAAAAGAGTTGTCTGCTTTTTCAATTGTTTTTAGCAGCTCGCCAACGACCTGTAGCCGCATGGCAATGGAATCAAGAATAGTAACCCCGTTATCATCAAGAACAAAATCATTCGGTTTGCGTATATCTTCAAATCGCTTAAGGATCAACTCTACTGATTCGGAAATCAAAAACAGGTTTTCTAAAATAATTTCATCAGGCATAAATGATTTCCCGTTCAATACGCTTCAAAAATCTACTTTCTCCCATATTGCGCTTTCTGACTATTTCAATTTTCCGGTCAAATTTTTTTTCCATATATGAATTTAGACCGGCGATCCATTCAAACCGAGGTTCTGCGAATTCAACCAAAAAATCAATATCACTGTCAGGGGTTTGTTTGTTCTTGGCATAAGAACCGAATAGGCCGATAGAAAGGACGCCAAAATTTTCTTTTAAAAAAAATCTTTCAGCTCTGATTATATTGATAATTTCATTTTTGGAAATAGACTTGCTCATTTAAATCCTTCTGATAACAAATATAGTTTCACTATATTTGAGTGAGTATAGACTGTCAAATTCAAATATTAATCTTTAATCAATATTTTTAAATGGTATCCAGACCAGAAAATAATTACTGATTAGAAAAGGGATCGGTTTTATACCAACCCCTATACAATTTATCCTCGGTAACCAACAAGTTTATTCATGCCCTTATGAGAACCAATTGCTCGATATTAAACCGGACATGTTTGATGTAATTATATGCCAATATTTGATTTGGGCAAGTTTTGATTTGGTTTTCGCTGACTTCACGAACTTAGGTCGACCATCTGCCAAAAGGTTGTTTTTCGAATTTCATTGAACCGTCACTACCCTTATATATGTTGATCCAGGCATTCCAGTTTTTAGTGTCCGTCTGCGGGTAATCCAGCCGGTAGTGGCTGCAGCGGCTCTCTTTGCGCATGAGTGATGCCTTGAGCTTCATTTCAGCGCTGAGAATCATGTTCCTGGTTTCAAAAGCCAGACGTAATTCATGTAAATCCGCAGCCCGCAGCATTGGCATGTGATGATCTCTCAACTCTTCAACATAGGCAAGTGCGGCTTTAAGAAGTCTTTCTTTCTTTATGTATATAATGAAATTAGGAATCATGATGCCTTGCAGGGTTTGCGTCACCCAGGCGGGACTGTACCCGGCCTCTCTTTTTAGCGGGGCAAGTATCTCTTTTTTTACTGAATTCATTTTAGTTTTTGAAATTTCCGGCATTTCAACACCCCGGCAATATTCAGAGGCCGCCTTCCCGGCCACAGCTCCCTGCACCGCAGAGCCGGCCAGTGAGGATCCGATCTGAGTATAGATTGCCCCGGCCATATAGGAGCCCAATGCATCACCGGCAGCATATAACCCTGGGATGTTGGATTCGCACTTCTCATTGATGGGAGTCAAACCTTCTGATTTGTGAATGGACATTCCAGCTGATGAACCGCCCACGGCTCCTCCTCCCATTCCCGGACCAGGTGTACCGCCTTCTTTTGGAGGGCCTCCGGCACCCGGTTTCCCTTCGCTGTTCCGATACTTATTTTCAGCAAATTCAGCCGGCCTAGATGGCCCGCCTTGAACGATTTCACCCGTATCTCCCGCTCCCGGAGGTCCTCCTGCCACGGGGTTTCCAGTTATATAGGCCTTGTAATTGATCTCCACCCCTAAATCATGATGTACGTCAACACCATTTATACCGGGTTTCCTTTCAAACATACCATGCCAGCCGTCAAAGCAGGCAGCAGCATTTTTTGACTGTCCGGGATGCCCATCGTTCCACTCCTTGCCGGTCACTTTGGCACCAATATTATAGGCCATGACAGTGCCATCGTGGGTCAGATCACAAATGGGGAATCCATTGGGTTTGAATCCGCCTGCTCCGGTACACAGAATCACAGTTTTAGCATTGAAAAAATGCACCTTTTCTTCATCCAGGCTGAAGCCTGCGGCACCGGAAATCCGCCCTTTTTCTTTGATCAAATGGGTGATTACGATTCTTTCTTTAACAGGGATATTTCTCTCTTTAACAGGGTTGTTAAAATTCTTGTTATAAAGAGGCGAGTCAAAAAACCCCCATTCTTTAAGTTCATTGACACGGGCAAGGGAATGCTCGGCCATTTGCCGGGTATAAACCGGATTGTTGGTGCCCATTGCAGAACGGGAGACAGCATCTGTAAATTCATCAAGACTCATTTTCGCAGAACCGGGATCAAATGAGAATATTCCTTTTGCAAAAGGTGTCTGACCTGAAGACCCCAGACGGCCTTTGGAGACAAGCATCACTTTGGAACCGGTATCATATGCCTTGACAGCAGCAAATAATCCTGCCATTCCCCCACCGATAACCAATACATCTGCTTGATTTTCGGCATATGTCATTTTTTTTATATCAATTTCAGGGATATTCGGGCTGCAATCTCCGTATTTTGGGGATAACCCCATGGCGGCCATTGCTGCGAGTCCTGCGGCACCGCCTGCAAGTGACATAAACCTGCGGCGGGACATGTCTTTTGTGTTTTGGGATGTTTTCATTTTATACCTCATTGTTTTTTGTTTTTTTAAACGTGTAAGTTTTCAGAAGCAGCAGAATCCCTACTGCCGTGAGCAAGCTGATTAAGATTGACATGGCAGGATTTGAGTGACGGCCAAGATCAATGACGTGCCATGCGGCAATAGAAATAAACAATATTGCCAGAATGCCGTGAAAAATCCGCCAGGTTTTGTATTTTATGGGTAGTTTTTTTTGTACAAAAGACATAATTCCCAATACCAGCATCAAGCACCATGCCATAATTCCAAGCACAACCCCCTGGTTCAGCGTGGTGATAATCGTGATAAAAGCGTCAATAGGGGAAACACCTGACTCAAAAAACCGTGGTACCACCAGATAAAAGGGATGGAAGAACAGGATGGTGACGACGGTATACCCGATGATTTTATGATATTTTACCACGTTGCTCATCCTAAGATCTGCACGAGCGAATCTGCCCGTGCGTGTCCAAAAAAACTGCCCCATCATCTGGCAAAAGGCCAGAATTGTTATGACGGAAAAAGATTCTTTCAATAGCGACCGCTCCGGTAAATTACCCATTACCCAGATAAGCAGAGGTATGCCCGTAAAATAAAGTATGGATTGCCTAAAAAATTTGGTTTTTATATATGTATTCATTTTTACCCCCATGAGACGACAACCGGAATAGATTTCTCCGGTGAAATGGTGATTGCATCCACAGGGCAGTACATTCTGCACAGGTGGCAGATCTGGCAGTCAGCCGGATATGCGATGAATGCTTTTTCTGTCTTTGGGTCTTTGCGGATGACGTCGGTGGGACATGTTTCTATGCACGTTCCACAGCCAATACATCCTTGGATCTTTTCTATGGTCATTATCAATCTCCAATTTCATTATTGTGCTAATTGTTAGTCAGCTAATCTATTAGCCGTGTTAATTTAAAATATACTATTCGTCATGCATTTACCTGATATTATATGCTAGGATCAGAACCACCAAGGGTGTTGCGGACTCTTTCAAGGGGATGGCGCAATATATCGATTTCTTTTCTGTTCAGTTCTGAACGGATCTCGTCTTCAATCTGATCCATCACGGTTATGGTGAAATCGGCGGCTTTTTTCCCTTTTGAAGTTAGCGTGACGTTTATGATCCTGTCATCATTTATGTCTCGCCTTCGGTCAATCAGCCCGGACTCATCCATTTTTTTCACCATATTTGTGACCGTCGCGGGTTTGATGTGCAGACCTTGCCCGATCTCCCTTTGGGTCAATTTACCATGTTGCATCAATGAAACAAGAACTCTCGCCTGCCCAAAATGAATTCCAACCTCACCAAGAGCTCCCCTTAACCGATCATTTAGCAATTTCCCTATGTGCATGAAAAGACCCGTTAAAGGTTTATCTGAATCTCTATATTTCATATTTTTTTTCTCCTTCGTATTTTTATGTTAGTAAGCTAATTGTTAGCGAGCTAAATGTCAAGTGCTTTTTTATTTTTACCATGAAAAATTATCGCCATTGTAGAACCCCCAGGATTGATTATGGCAACGACAAAACGAAATTAATATCACCGCCTTGGGCTGGAATGAATTCGGGGCTCATCCTACTTTTTTAAGTCTTCATCATTGAACTTTGTGCCATTATGCCGGTGCATTCCGCCTGCCAAATCATCAATGAGTCTGACAATAAGATATGGCGGTTTCTGGAAAAGTATGTTGATAAGGTACTTGAGAAAGAGGCCACACCTATAGCCTTCGCGAACACAAAAGGCCCGGTTTTATGTTCTGGTCTTTAGCGTCGATGGACTGCAACAGGGCAGACAATTTGGGAGAATAGAACGCCGTCGGGTCAATTTTTGCAAAAGCTCTGACCGTTATTGCAACGGTCAGGGCTTTGTCGTTATCAATCTTCCAGGGTTCGACATATGGAATCGAATGCCTTTAACAGAACCTGATCCAGGGGATCATTTTCAGGTTCTTCCTGGGCTGAAACTTTTGCGATGACGACGCTGGATTTTGGGTCTATATATAACCACTGACCGTGAATCCCCAGGGCGAAAAAAGCACCACTGGCATTACGCGTCTGATACCAGAAATTTCGATAGCATCCATCCGGCAGGAAGGCGCTGAAATCTCCCTTAATCCAGGCGTTTCGGTCTCCCCCTCCAATGGTCTCCCGGATCCATGCATCAGGGATTACGGTGCTGTCCAGGGCACGGCCGGCATCTCTCATCACCATTCCAATACGCGCAAGATCCCTGAGTGTGGTACAGATACCGCCCCCGGCCCTTGCCGCCCCCAGGCGGTCAACGGTAACATATGCGTCCCATTGTGCACCCATGGGTTTCCACAAAAGATCGCTGACCAATTGTGCATAGGTTTTTCCGCTGGCACGTTCCAGTATCCATCCGACAAAATCGGTATGGGGGGTTACATAGTGAAACGCATCGCCATGTTCTCGGTTCCCTCTTTTCATGGTGGTCAGAAACCCTTTCAGATCTTTTGGATTTTCAGGGTCAGTGTAAGGATTCCAGCCGATGGATTCCCGGTACCGTCCATAATCTCCCTGCCGGTCGAGGTAGGATTCCGTAAACTCCGTATCGACCGACATATCGAGAAGGTTCTGTACCGAACAACCGTCATAACACGACCCTTTGGCTTCCGGTATGTATGTTACCGCATCCTTATCAGGCCTGATGATTCCCTTTTCCGTCAATATTCCGGCAATGATGCCGGTAATGGATTTGGTGACTGAAAAGACCAGGTGAGGCTGACTGGGTTTCAAACCGTTAAAATAGTGTTCACAAACAATGCGATCTTCTTTTACCACGATGAAACCGGAGGTTCTTGACGCAGACAATAGCTGCTGCAATGTCCATGTCTCGTCCTGTAACCCCGTAAATTCCAGGTTTGAAAGACAAACAGGAGACACGGACATCGGCAGGGTTTGATCACCCGCTTCAATTTGAGCTGAGGGGATCAGCTCCCTTACATGGTGGAAAGCCCATTTGCTGATGGGGGGTGTTCTCCAGTTTTCCAGGGTAACCTCACCGAATGCAGCACGGGTCATTCCAATTTCTGGTGAATCCGTCAAAGGTACTACCTCCTTTGTTTTTGCCTTCAGAACCGGCGGTTTTACTTCAGAAGCTCTGTCCAGATGGCTGAATACAATTTCTTTGTCTCCGGCGTACAGGTGGGAAGGAATACACCGTTCTTTTTAAATTCTTCCGGGATGATTATTTCAGGAGCGGTTTTCATATCCTCGTCCATAAACTTGTCAGACCCTGAAATGCCGTTTGCGTAGCGGGCGAAGCTGGAAATCAAGGCAGCGTTTTCCGGTGCCATGATAAAATTCAAGAATAGTTTTGCGTTCTCAACATTCGTTGCATCCTTCAGGATAGCCGCGCTGTCCATCCACAGCGGAAATCCTTCCTTTGGATAACCATAGGCGATATCCGGGTTTTTCAACCGCGCACGAAACGTTGAACCATTCCAGTTGACTGTGGCAAGATAGTCGTTCTTGATCAGTTTTTCAGTGGTGCCGTAATCCATTGACAGCCATTTTGGTTTTGCAGCAATGAGGCGGTCTCTCACTCTTTTCAATACCTCCATATCATCTGTACACGGTGCGCCGCCTTCGTACATGATGGTTAATGCAATGATATCGCTCATTTCAGGGACGACGTTAACTTTGCCGATCAACTCTGCCGGTGGATCCAGAAATATGGCAGAGGTGTTGATATCTCCTTTGTAAACAGAGGTGTTGACTGCGATGCCGGTTGTTCCCCACTGCCAGGGAGCTGAGTAGTGCCGGCCTTCATCCCAGGGCACGTCCACCCATACAGGATCTATATGTTTAAAATTTTCCATTAAATCAGGGCGGGACTCCAAAAGCAGGCCTTCTCTGACAAAAATAGGAATGTAGTTGGCGGAAGGGACCACAATATCAAACCCATGGCCCCCTGCCTTCACTTTTGTCAGAGCCGTTGTGTTTGAATCGTAATCCGTTATGGTCACTTCGACGTTGAATTGCTGTTCAAACTTTTCGATCAGCTTGGGATTGGTATAGTTTCCCCAGTTAAAAAGATTAAGCTTACCCTCGGCCATAACAACTGATGGTGCGACCATTATAACAACTAACATGATGATACTGATCAGTCTTGATTTCATCGCATGCTCCTTTTAAGGTTAGGTTGAGTGTAAAAAATACAAATGATCTTTGCTGCTATTTTGTCCTCCTTTTTGATGGGAATAAAACCGGTTATTCAAAAAGCGGTTTTATTCGGATTTCCGACTCAACAGATAAAACAGGGTTAATATGAATACGGTTATGCCCAGCAATGCCGTTGAAATTGCATTGATCTCCGGAGTGATGGCCCGGCGCAGTTGCCCCAGCATATAGGTCGGAAGCGTATCCTGTCCTGCTGATTTTACCAGTTCCGTTATGACAACATCATCCAGCGAGATCACAAATGCCAGCATGGCTCCGGCAATAATGCCCGGGAAAAGTAAGGGGAAGGTCACCCGCCTGAACGTTTTCCAGGGTGTGGCGTAAAGGTCTGCCGCAGCCGTTTCAAGTATAAGATTCATTCCTTCCAGCCTTGCGCGGATGGGCAGATACGCAAAGGGAATGCAAAAGGCCGTATGGGCAATGATAAGATAACCCAGGCCCGTGTACCCTGTGATGCTTTTGATTAAGGCAAAAAAGATCAAAAGGGCAACCCCCGTCACAATTTCCGGAACCATCAACGGCTGATTAATGACGGCATAAACGATATTTTGTCCCCTGAATTTTTTGGTTCTGGTGGTTGCAAGTGCCGCCATTGTCGCAGCGATTGTTGAAATAGAGGAAGCAAACCCTGCAATGACAAGTGACCGCAGGGCAGATTCCTTTACCTGTTCATTTTCCCAGGCGGAAACAAACCAGCGTAAAGAAAAACCTTCCCACAAGGCGATGGAGTCGCCCTGGTTAAAGGCATAGGCCATCATCGTGAAAATCGGCGTATAGAGAAAGGCAAAACAGATGACGGCTATGGCTGTAAATCCGTTTTGGTGACGAATGTCAAAGTTATGCGGTCGATTTTTGGACCTAAGCATAAGATTTTACCGATTTTGAAGTTAAACGGATGTACACAAATAAAAAAATCATGGTCAACATCAGCAAAAAGAATGACAATGCCGCCCCAAGCGGCCAGTTATTTCCCTGTCCAAACTGAAGTTCGATCAGATTTCCCAGCATCATGCTTTTGCCCCCACCCAGGATTCTGGGGGTGACATAGGCGCCCAGTGAAGGAATGAAAACAAGAATGGAACCTGCGACAATACCGGGCCTTACAAGGGGCAGAATAATATGTCTCATGGTTTGCCGGCGGCTTGCGTAGAGGTCATAGCCGGCTTCTACAAGGTTGAAGTCAAACCGTTCCATGGAAGAATATATTGGCAGTACCATCAGCGGCAGGTATACGTATAACATCCCGGCCAGAATAGCGAAGTCCGTATAAAGAATCTGAAGCGGAGCATCAATGAGGTGCATATGGATGAGAAGTGAATTTAAGATTCCCTGGTTACGGATCACTTCCATTATGGCAAATGTACGGATCAGCAAATTGGTCCAGAAAGGAATCGTAATCAGAAACAGCCAGAACGATCTTTTCTTTGCGGGTCTTGTGGCAATGAAATAGGCGGTGGGAAAACCAAAGACAAGGGTTAAAGCCGTTGTAAAAAAAGACAATTTTACGGAACGGACCAGAACTCGCAAATGCGCGTCGGATAAGCTGATTGTGTTCGTAAAAATATCCCGCTGC
This sequence comes from uncultured Desulfobacula sp., assembly GCA_963674905.2. GTDB lineage: Bacteria > Desulfobacterota > Desulfobacteria > Desulfobacterales > Desulfobacteraceae > Desulfobacula. The sequence continues at coordinate 1,920,852 of CAXXXR010000002.1, forward strand.
CAGATCACCCCCTTCCATCCTTCAAGGGAAAAATCCCAAACCACACCACTATAATCCGCCGGCGTGAGAAAGGAGTAGACCAGAACAATCAGAAGCGGTCCTGAAGCAGCAAGCAGCAGCAGCAGCAATGCCGGTGAGAGCAGGAGCCAGCGTCGTCGTTCCGGCCTGTTTTTTTCGGTCTTAAGAACAGCAGAAGCCGATTCAGGTGGGTTCTCTGACAGATTGGCCGGTTTTTTAAGGCCCATGATTAGTCCTTTAAAATTTGAACCGCATTTTTCTGCAGGCCGATGTAAATATTTTTTTCATTGATCCGGGAAGCTGCCTTCTCATCGGGGTTGTTTTGAATTCTAAGCATGAACCTTTCCCCTTTCTCAAGTTCGACGTGAAAATGCATATCCGTTCCAAAGTATACTGAATCGAGCAGGTGCCCCTTCAGCAGGCATTCTTCTTCATTTTCAACAAGGACGGCATGTTCAGGGCGAATCACAATGGTCACCTTCCCCTGGGGTTTGAAATCTTCCTTAATGATTGTTTCGACTGTTTTGCCTGAGGTAAGTCTGAGGGTTGCAATACCGTTATTACAGCCAATAACCTCTGCATTCAGAAAGTTGGTTTCCCCAATAAAATCGGCGACGAATCTTTCCGAGGGCTGTCTGTAGATTTCGTGCGGCGTACCGATCTGCAGAATCTCACCCTCATTCATGACGGCAATTCTGTCAGACATTGTCAACGCTTCCTCCTGGTCATGGGTTACAAATATAAAGGTAATCCCGGTTTCGCTTTGAAGCCGCTTCAGCTCGATCTGCATCTCTTTTCGTAACTTCTGATCAAGTGCCGACAGGGGTTCATCAAGCAGCAACACTTTCGGTTTTGGAGCCAGGGCCCTGGCAAGAGCAACCCGCTGCTGCTGCCCGCCCGATATTTGACTGATCTGCCGGTTTCTTAAATCGTCCATTTTAACAAGCCCCAGCATTTCGCCAACCGTTCGCTTAATTTCATTCTTGGGTTTGCCCAGCATCTCCAGGCCAAAGGCAATGTTTTCCGCCACTGTCATATGGGGAAACAGGGCATAATTCTGGAACACCGTATTGATCATCCGTTTAAAAGGCGGATACCCCGTAATTTCATCTCCGTGTAAATAGACCTTCCCCTTTGTCGGGTTTTCAAATCCTGCTATCAATCTCAATATGGTTGTTTTCCCGCAGCCGGAAGGGCCCAGAAGCGTAAAGAATTCATTTTCGGGAATTTCAATCGTCACATTCTTCAGGGCAATTACTTTATTTTTCCCCTCACCGTATATTTTTGTCGTGTTTTCCACCCGAATTGCGATTGGTGACATCTTTGGCTCCACTGTATTCCTTGTCAAAAAAAGTGGTATGATTCAATGATTCCCGGTTCGTGCCGGTCCGGAGCGCGGTTTCATTTTAATACTCAAGACCCTTATTTATCATATATGCAAAACGTATTGATTTGTCCAATATATTTTAATATAAGGATTAATATATAATTAATATCAAAAAAATATGGAACTTAGACATTTAAGATATTTTCTGGTTTTAGGCGAGGAGCTTCATTTTCGCAAGGCTGCCAAGCGTCTGGGTATTTCCCAACCGCCATTAAGCATGCAGATAAGGGACCTGGAAGAAGAAATCAGCGTTAAGCTGTTTGATCGAACCAGCCGCCATGTTGAATTGACCAATGCGGGCTTAAGTTTTTTCCATGATGCCCGCAACCTGATGGCAAGCCTGGATCAATCCATCTATAAGGCCAGGCAGGTGCAACTCGGTATGATGGGGCGGTTGAATATCGGATTCCTTGAAATGGTCATGGATGGTTTCCTGGCCACGCTGCTCAGAAACTTCAAAGATCAGTATCCAGAGACTATGATTTCTTTGAACGAGCTCAGTTCCAATGATCAGATAGAAAAAATTAAATCCGGAGAAATTGATATCGGTTTCCTGCACCTGCACAAGCGCAAGTTGCATGGCATGAAAACGCGCACCGTGCTGCAATCCGGATATTTGCTTGCAGTTCATAGCGGGCATCGCTTTTCGAAACGGAAACGGGTCTCTCTTGGTGAATTGGATGGTGAAAATATCATCATGTACCCCAGAAACATACAACCCTTCCTTTATGATGATTTTATGGACTGTTTTACAGGAGCAGGTTGTAAACCAAATATCAGCCATGAATCCGATGTCCAAAAAACATCTTTACTGCTTGCAGCATCAGGGATGGGCATTACCTTTGCGCCGGCTTTTTTAAAGGAAAGCTTCAATCAGGAAATTCAGTATATCAAGGTCAAAGAGCCGTTACCTGAGATTCATATCAACGCAGTTTGGAACCCAAACAAAAAATCTGCCATCTTGAACAAATTGGTTCAGTGTTTTTAGTGGTTACTTGCACAAAACAGCATTTTTATTTTTTACAGTTGAATATTTCTTAGCGGATTCAGGAAAGACATTTATCCCACGGAAGGTCCGGTTTTTAAGATAATGGTAACGGCAAAGCCACGGGGTTTTAGATTGCGCGCAGTGACCTCTCCCCGGCAGGTTTCCACGCAGGTTTTCACAATGGCCAGGCCCAGGCCGACCCCCCCGGAATCCCGATCCCGGGAAGGTTCCGGTCGGAAGAAAGGTTCGAAAAGCTGATCCAGGAAATTTTCGGGAACGCCGGGGCCGATGTCCCGGACTTCTATGGAAACCCTGTCTTTTTTTCTTTGGGCCAGGACAGATATCGGGCCATTGTCTCCGGCGTATTTGACGGCGTTTCGCACAAGGTTGGCAAGGGCCCGGGTTAACAGGTCGGCAGATGCTAAAACAAGGATTTCAGGATCCATTTTGATGATGATCTCTGCCGCCGGTGTGGTTTCCCGTTTTACTGCCGCCTGCACCAGGGGATACAGAAAGACCTTTTCCAGCTTGATGGTTTTTGAATTCATCCGGGCCCGGGAAAAGGCGAGAAGTTCATTGACCAGTTTGGACATGTGGTCAATATCTTCCATGACATCAACGACCCGCCTGCGGTTTTCCGTGTCCACTCTTTGTTCCAGTGCACTGAGGCCGAACTGAATCCGGGCAATGGGCGAACCCAGTTCATGGGCCACATCTCCTAAAAATCGTTTCTGGCCTTTCACAAATACGGACAATCGCATTGTCATGTGATTGATCGCTTTGGCCAGCCGTCCGATTTCATCGGCTCTGGGTTCATGGAGGGTCACATTAAACCGGCCCTGGGCAATTTTTTCCGTGGCCCGGGTCATACGGGTCAGGGGCCGGGTGATGTTTCTCACCATGGGAATCCAGAAAAATACCGAGATCAGGATCACCGCAGCGGCCACAATCATCCACGGCAGGGGATCGAAAAAAAAGCCGTTTCCGGTCACGGAGTCCGATATTGCCAGCAGCAGGGCCGGAGCCGGGGGATGGGAAACGTTTGGGGGCAGCGGAATTCGGACACCGGTCCAGTACCGGGTCGGATGCCGGGTTTTCATTATGAAACTGGGTTCTCTATCAGGCCTATCCCCATGCAGGGGCAGTTTTCTTTCCATGGTACTCTTTTCCAACGGGGTACCGCCCCCATGGACCATTGGGTTTTTTGGGGGGCTCTGGGGGCCTTCAGATCCGGGGGGTGGCGGGAATCGGCTGGGTAAAGGGGGTCGGCCCAGGGCATCTTTGGCCTTTTTGATGACCTCGCCGGGCAGGCTTTCGCCCGTGGAAGAGAAGCAATGGCCGTCTTCAAGCACAAGGGCGAAATCCACCTGATGGATCTTTGCATGCCTGGAGAGTACACCGGTCCAGTGGGTCTGCAGTTTCTGGTTCAGGTCATGGGCGATGAGCATGCCTGCGGTGTGCAGGCGGTTGGATCCCTGCCGACCGAAGACGGCATGCAGGTTCACCTGGGGCTGGAATGCGAAGAATACGGACAGGGCCAGTGCCACCAGGAGCAGGTTCAGAAAAAACCAGGACATGATTTTGGCAAATAAAGAGGATATGGGCTTCATGTGTTTTTGCTTTCCGGATCTTTGAACATATACCCGGCGCTGCGCACCGTCCGGATGAATCCGGGGTTGCGGGGATTTTCCCCGAGCTTGCGCCGCAATGAAGAGATATGAACATCCACGGAACGGTCGAACGCATCGTAGCTCCTGCCGGATACGGAATCCAAGAGCTGGTCCCGTGTCAACACCCGGCCCGGGGCCCTGGCCAGGAGGGTGAGCAGATCATATTCAACCGGGGTCAGGTTCAGGGTTTTTCCTCCCAGACGGGCCGTTCTGGCGCCCGGGTCAATGTAAAGGTTCCCGAATATCAGGGTTGCATCTTTCGTTTCAACGGCAGTCTGAAGGCGGGACCTGGAATGCCGACGGGTAACGGCCCGAAGGCGCGCTAAAAGCTCGCGCGAGGAAAAGGTCTTTGGAAGATAATCATCCGCCCCCATCTCGAGCCCCACGATCCGGTCAGTCTCCTCACCCATTGCGGTGAGCATCAAAACCGGTATGTCCGATTTTTTGCGCAATCGTTTCAACACCTCAAATCCGTCCATACCCGGCATCATGACATCAAGAATGACTGCCGCGTATTTACTACCGGCCTGAATCATTTCCAGACCTCTGACACCATTGTGGGCCGCCTCCAGGACATACCCCATGGGTCCCAGGTAATCTCCTACAAGCCGGCACAGTTTTTTGTCGTCATCGACCATCAAAATTTTTGTTCCATCTGGAATGATTTCCTCATGTGCCATGGTTATTTCCACCTTTTCATTCTTGAATACTGCCTCATTTTTATACCATCATCACCGTGAGCGCAATTTACTTTACACGATCTTTACAATTTTTCCCTTGATCAACATAAATGCTTTACATGCCGGGTCTATTTTATAGTCAAAACCGGGGGCATTCCCCGGCAAAATGACATTATGTAAAGGAGATACACCATGAAATCCAAATTGAGTCAAAAATTCACCACCAGCGTGATGGTTGTTTTCATCACCATCTGTTTTATTCCGGTCCTGTCATCGGCAGGGACTCCGGGCGAACAACGGCAGGGTAAAGAGTTCGAGATGAAAGGACCGCACGGCGGCCCGGCTCTTGGTATCTGGCGGAACCCGCAAATGGTTGAAAAACTTGCGCTTACCGACAATCAGGTCAAACAGATCAAGGAGACGGACTTTACCTTTCGTGAAAGACACCTGGTGTTGAAAGCCCAGCTCGACAGCCTCCACCTGCAACTGGACAAGGTCTTTTTCACTGAAGAAATTGACGATACGGCTGTCCTCAAAATCGCACAGGAAATTTCCGACCTGAGGGGTAAAATGTTTGTTCAGGACGTTGAATCGCGCCTGGCCCTTGGAAAAATTCTTACTGGGGATCAAATCAAAAAGATGAAATTGTATGATATGCAGCCGAGAAAAAAAGGGCCGGGGTACGGCCGGGAGCCCAAGCCTGTCAGACAAGGATGCTAGGTTAATGATGCCGTTAAATGAATTAGGAGCGTCAGCAATGGTAATGAATAAACGTAAGTTCATAATTATGGCCCTGCTGGGAATTTTTGTCATCGTGAATTTGTGTGTAAGTGGGGCATCCGCTCAAGGAAAAGATAGAAGGCGCAAAGGCCCACCCCCTGAAGCGTATACCGCATGTGAAGGGAAATGCGCCGGGGATACGGCGGAATTTGAAAGCCCCCGCGGCGATACGGTGACGGGCACCTGTGTTGCAGATGAGGATAACCGCCTGGTGCTTCGACCTGATAATCCCCCTGAAGGTAGAGGCCCCGAGAAAACCGACGATTAACGGTGCAGTTACAGCCCGGAAGAAATCCATTCCATTATGAATGAAATGGGTTTCTCCCTAATTGTTAGCCATAAAAGAAAGCAGGTGATGCCTATGAATGTGTGAAATGAAAGTTTGAAAGATGAGAAATAATTGGCAATGAAATTTAAATTTTAACGAGGAGGTTAAAATGAATATTCAAGGAATTGGACAATCATTTTCAGCCTATCAGTCGATGAGCACGCGTGGCAGTCAGGGTACCAATAGCGGTTTTGATCCACCCAGTGCGGCCGGTATCATGGAAAAGGATGATGCCAACCTGGATGGTGTATTAACTATTGATGAAACCCCCATGTCCGAAGAGATGTTTTCTAACGCAGACTCAGATTCAGATGGTCAGCTGAATACCCGGGAGCTTGAAGAGATGCTTTCCAACGGGCCACCACCACCCCCAATGATGGGCGGCGGTATGGGCGGAGCCCGGTCTATTCTGGAAGCTGAAGATACGGATGAAGACGGCAGTATCAGTTATGAAGAATCCACCCTGTCAAGTGAGGTGTTTTCACTCCTGGACACAAATGAAGACGGTGTGATTTCCCAGGATGAAATAGAAGCTGCCCAGGCTGATACGCAGGAAAACATGAACATGATGCAGGGATTGTCCTCGAATCAGACAATCTCCCAGGACCAGGCAGTAAATGTTTACCGCCAGGTCATGGAATCTTTAATGGCGAATTTTTCCAACACGGATTATGCGGATTTAAAGCTGGGCAGTTTCCTCCAGACCATGGCATGATCCTTTAAATTAAGGGGCGGTTGAAAGACCGCCTCTTTTTGATTCCTTGCAAAACCCTTATGGCCACCACGATGATCAGGGCTTTTTGCGCTTGCTTTTTGAGTGAATTAAGAGTTTTGAAAATAAAATTGTAGTTGATATTGTAAATTTTAATGAATCTGCTAAGTTGTTTTTAATGACAAAAATAAATGAAATTGACTACAGGAAGCTGTTTGCCTCTTCACCGGTTCCCACATTTATTCTTAAATATACCGGTGATGATATGATCCTGTTCGATTTCAACGATGCTGCCACCCAGATCATTAAAAAAATAAACCCGGATAATTTGAATCAGTCAATTCGTGTTATTTTTTCTGATTTTCCGGGTTTAAGGAACGGGTTTCAAACCGCTTTCTGTGAAAAAAAATCATTTGTTACGGAACTAATGTACCAACCGGATATCAAAGGCAAGTCAACCTATCTCCAATTCAGGGCTGCCTTTGTGGAACCGTATTTGTTGATGGTTAACGTCCAGAGCATACATCGAAGAAGGCGGGCTGAATCCGATTTAAAAGAAAATAAAGAAAGGCTGGAATTAGCCATGCTGGCAACCGGTTCCGGGATCTGGGACTGGTATATGAAAACCGGTCAAGTTGTTTTCGGGGATCAATGGGCCGCCATTCTAGGATATACGCCTGACGAAATAGAACCGCATATTTCCTCCTGGGAAAAGTTGATTCACCCTGATGACAAACAACGGGTATTTGACCGTCTGAATCGTCATATGTCAGGCGAGTTACCCCGGTATAAAAGTGAACATCGGCTGCGGGGCAAAGACGGAAATTGGGTTTGGGTGCTGGATGTCGGCAGGATAGTTGAAAGGGCACCAGACCAAACGCCCATACGAATGACCGGTACCAAAGTCGATATCTCAAAGCATAAAAAAATGGAACTGGCCCTTGAACTCCTGAATAAAGATTTAGAAAAGAGAATAGAAAATCGAACACGAAAGCTTGAGCAGAACAAAAAGTCATTACTTCTCAGTCGCGAAGAATTGCAACGTAAATCAAAGCATCTCATGGAAGTGAATAATGCTCTCAAGGTCCTTTTAAGAAAAAGCGATGAAAATAAAAAAGAGATGGAAGACAATATGCTGGCTAACATAAACGAACTTGTTGCTCCCTATCTTGAAAAGATTCAGAACCGGCCGTTAAGTGAAACACAAAAAATGTACATGCAAATAATAAAAACAAATCTCAACGAAATCGTATCGCCATTTTCACGTAAATTGATCTCAAAATATTATAATTTAACCCCTGCCGAACTGACGGTGGCTGATCTGATAAAACATGGAAAGACAACCAAGGAGATTGCATCATTATTGTGTCTGTCTGAAAAAACCATTTCAACCCAGCGAAAAAATATCCGAAAAAAAATAGGGATCAACCAGAAAAAAGTTAATTTGAGAAGCTATCTTCATACCTTCCAAGAATAGGTATGCTCTATACCCGATTTATACCTCTTTTTGAGGTATTGCTCACCCGTTCATTTCTTGCCATCTTAAAAATCAATTTTAATTGCCAAGGGGGTTTTTATGGATAATGGGTATATGCAAAAGGTTCTTTTCGTTGATTTAACTTCATCTAATGTAATGGAAAAAAAGCTGCCGGAAGGTATTTATCGTGATTTTATCGGTGGGCAGGGTCTGGGTGTCCGAATTCTCTATGAATATATGAAGCCCCATGTCGATCCATTAGGGCCGGATAATATCATCGGGTTTGTCAGCAGTCCCCTGACAGGTACAGGATTTCATGGCGCCCGTCTGCAGGTTGTCGGTAAATCGCCCATCACCGGAGGCTGGGGAGATTCCAATGTTGGCGGTATTTTCGCTGTTGCGCTTAAGGCAACCGGGTACGATGGGGTCTTCATAAAGGGGTGTTCTTCCGAACCTGTTTATCTTTATATCAATGACGGCAAGGTCGAAATCAAAAGTGCCAAACATTTCTGGGGTAAAGATACCTTCGAAACAGAGACCGGTATAAAAAAGGAACTGGCCGATGAAAAGGTCAGGGTATTGAGTATCGGGCTGGGAGGAGAGCTCAAGTCTCTTAGTGCGGCTATTATCCAGGATGGAAGCGCGGCTGCCCGTTCCGGTCTGGCAGCGGTGATGGGCGCCAAGGGATTAAAAGCCTTTGCTGTCAAGGGAACAAAAACTGCGAATCCGGCAGATCCGGAGAGGTTGTTACGGCTCAGGATGGAATATCGCAGGGATGTTAAAACCTCAAGTCATCCCTGGCTGCCCCTTTTCAAAGGCGGGGGAACCTGCTCTTTTTTTGAGGGATATCTTAAAATGGGAGACTGCCCGATTAAAAACTGGCGTCTGTTCGGCGAGGAAGGGTTCCCCAATTGGGATCGTCTGCATGGCGGTTCAATCACCCATTATCAAAAGAAAAAGAAAGGATGTTCAGGCTGCCCACTGGTTTGTAAAGGAAAGCTGACCATTGATAAAGGCCCTTATGCGGTTAAAAACAGCGGCAAAATCGAATACGAAACCCTGGGCCTGTTTGGATCAAACCTGATGATCGAAGACCCTGAGCCCCTGATTAAGGCAAATGACCTCTGTAACCGGTATGGTCTTGATACCTGTACGGTTGGCAGCGTCATCGGATTTGCCATGGAATGCTATGAAAGGGGTGTCATTTCCAAAAATGATACCGATGGCATTGAACTGACATGGGGAAACGCGGATGCCATGCTGGCCATGATAAAAAGAATCGGTCTTCGGGAGGGATTTGGGGCTGTTCTCGCAGACGGCAGCAAATTTGCCGCAGACCGAATCGGAAAAGGGTCTGAAGAATGGGCGGTTCATGTCGGTGGTCAGGACCTGCCGGCCCATGACCCAAGGACAAGCGTGGGCCATGGCTGGGGATATATCTGTGATCCGACTCCCGGCAGGCATACGGCCACACAATATATTGACAGTGTGGATGAAGATGTTGCCAGCGTCATGCTACCGGAATCCAAAGTGGTAAAAGCAGATATTTATGACTATCCAGCCTATTCAAAAGTATTCGCAACCTGCAGTGACCTGGACCGATTATCAACTTCAGCTGGACTGTGCTGGTTTGGGACTTATCCGGAAAGCCTTCCCTTGATCGAAGCCATGACTGCCATCACCGGATGGGATTTTTCATTGTCTGAAGGGTTAAAAGCCGGACGTCGAATTCAGTCACTGCGCCAGGCCTTCAATATCAGGGAAGGGGTTAGAACATCTGAATGGTGCATTCCGCCGAGACTGGATCAGCCCCCGGCAACCGGTCCCATTGCCGGTCGGAATCTTGATTTCAAAGCCATCAAACGTTTTGGATACCAGGCCATGGGATGGGATGGTGAAACTGGGATCCCGTCAGAATCAACCATCGAAGATCTGGGCCTTACGGATTTGGTTGGCATACTTTCTTGATATCTCAAATTGTAAATAAAAGGAGGCTTGGCGTTATGAAAGCCAGGTCTCCATGAGTGTTGGAGAATAAAAGATTTAAGATCAATGGCTTGACCTTGATGAAATTAAAAAGGTCAAAATCATTTATTCCGGAGATTATTACGATGCCTATGGCTTTTATAAACAACTGGGCCTGGTTGAGTAATTATTGATTGTGGATATTTTTGAATTCTTTCTGCGACAGGTTAAAAATGGTTTCGGCAGAGCTATATTTTGACACAACATTTTAAACGGAGGATGTTATTTTGAATCAAAAAACAGAACAACTCATGGAACTGATTGAAAAAGAAACAGATAAAAGAATAGATATCTATCATGATTTCAAACCAGGGACCCAGGAAGCTGAAGTGACTTCTTTTACCCTGAAACAGGCTTCTCATGCCGTCTATTTTATTCTGATTCTTGTTGCCTTGTTTGTATGGGGGGCTGTATCCATTTTTCCCCGTTACTTTCCGAATTGATAGTGGTCTGAATTTTAGTGGATTTTATCAAATCAAAAAAAATATAAAGGAGAAAATGATATGTCAGTAAAAAAGCAAACAACAGATGAAATGGTTCGGGAAGAGGTTGTAAAGAGCAGGTTGCCGACGCTGCCCAATGAGCGTATGTTGAGCATGACAGATATGATTCTTATCCAGGTTTCTTTCAGTGTTGCAACATGGATGCTGGTCCTGGGGGCCTGGACGGGCATGGCAACTCCGCTGCCGCTGGCAATTATTGCCTGCATGGTCGGGTGTTCTCTGCCGCTTTTGTTTCATTGTCTGATTGGTCCTTTTGTCGCTCGGTGGGGTCTGGATAATGGCATCATAACAAATTCTATTGCCGGTCCCCTGGGGACCATGATTATTGTTGTCGCCATTACAACCCCCATGTATTTAGGATGGACTTCAATACCCATTGTCATGTTCGGCCGGACGGTAAGTGAGTCACTGGGCTTTTTAAGCGTCACAGGTCCCATGGCCAATGCGACGTTCTGGTCGTTTGTTGCTTTGGGAATTGCATTTGTGATTTTGTGGAAAGCCGCAGCGGTTTTGAAGTTTTTTTTCCGCATCGTGACCCCTTGTATTGTCCTTTTGCTTGCATTGTTAACCTATAAAATATTTTCCCATTACGGGTGGGACCATATTTCACAAATTATTCCTGAAGGTTTTCATAAAGATCCATGGATCAGTTTTATGATCGCCATAGAAATGAATGTCGGACTGGGTTTTAGCTGGCCGTTCAGTTTTGCGGTATATTGTCGATTGGCAAAAACCGAGTCTGCAGCATTTTACGGTACCTGGTGGGGATGGGGTCCAATCTGGGCCATTGCCTGTGTCCCTGCGATAGCCGGAGGTCTTGTCGCCGGTGTTACAGATCCTGTTTATCTGTTAAAAGACATCGGTGGTATCTGGGTTGTGCTTTACATGCTTTTCCTAGGTGTCGCCAATATTTTTTCAGGTATTTGCACGATGTATATTGTGGCTTTAACCGCCCGGGTGGTCTGGCCAAAGTTGTCCTGGCTCCAGGCCCTGTCAATCAATCTGCTTGTGATTATTTTGATTCTGATTCCTGCAGCCTACGATCAGTATGGAACCTTTGTCGCTTTTTATGGGGCGCTTCTTGGACCTTTGGGTGTGGTCTGGGTCGTTGATATCCTTCTCAGAAAGATGAATATCAATATGAGAGAAATCTACGATGTCAGCTCAAAAAGTGCGTATTATTACTGGAAAGGTATTAATGTGTTCTTTGTGATCAGTTGCGCCATCGGAACTATTCTTTCACTTCTTATTTATAACCCTGTCAGTTGTGTGCCCCATATCGAAGGCATTTTCCGTGTTTGCGGTGCAGCTTTTCCAGCCTCCTTAGTCGCAGGTTTTTGCTATTATATTTTGGCCAAGCTTTTTCTGGTTCCCAGGAAAATCGGATTTCCGCCTATTCCTGAGTAAAACAGAACCTTAGTCGATATTTAGCTTTACCGGAAATTAAATGCCGGGCAGGTGCGGTGATCAACCGCACCTGCCCGGTATTTTGCCATCTTTAATATTGATCTGGCTATGAAATTGCAGACACAAAATCATGGCCTATGGATGCTTTAACTTTTTCGTCAATATGCGAAACAACTTCTGGAAGAGGGAAGCCAAACCTTCAATGAAATTACCTATCAGGCCGGGTATGAAGATATTTTATTTTTCAGGAAAATATTCATCAGGCTGACAGGCCTGCGACCCAAAGAATATCAACGGAAATTTACAGGGGTTTCTCACAAACCTGTCTCGCCAGGATGAGATAAATACTGAATTTTTTATTTTGTACCAGACAAATAATTCTTGACAGATGATTTTTTATTTAGAATAACAATACTGTTTTCAGGTGCCGCTATTTGCGGCTAAAAGGGAATCCGGTTTAACTCCGGAACGGACCCGCCGCTGTAATTGGGGACGACCGCCGTAATATGTCACTGTTTGCTTTTAAGCAAACGGGAAGGCCCGGCCAGTAGAATGATCCAAAAGTCAGAAGACCTGCCTGGAAGGACGATATGACATACCCCGCGTGGTATCGGGGAAGGTGAAGATCTAGGATAAGAAAAGGGATACCCCGGATTGATTGAATAAATCGGTCCGGGGTTTTTGTTTTTTGTCAGACCCTTTGTTTGTCAAAGGAAAAAGGATGTGTCCATCTCCTTTCGGCCGGATGGCCTGAAGGAAATCATTTAAAAATCAAAAGAAAGGTTTATTGATCATGATTAAAAAACTTAAACACTCAGTGCTTCTAACGCTCATCGCCGCTTTGACCCTTATTTATGCGGGCAATGTCTTGGCCGGTCACCACGGCGAAGAAAAAGAAAAAAAAATTGGTATCCTTTTGGTGGCTTTCGGATCAAGTGAAGCCAGCGCCCAGGTCTCCTTTGAAAACATCTCCAAAGGAGCCAAGCTCGCCTATCCGAACACTCCCATCTTCTGGGCCTATACCTCCCACATTATCCGCCACAAACTGGCCCAGCAGGGAAAAATCCTGGATTCACCTGAAGTGGCGTTAGCCAAAATGGGTGATCAGGGATTTACCCATGTAGCCGTGCAGAGTCTTCACACCATCGGCGGAGCCGAATACCATGATCTGAGAAAAATTGTGGGAGGGTTCAAAGCCATGGGTGCCTTTGAAAAAATTATCCTTGGCTATCCCCTTATGTCCACACAGGCCGACATGGAACGGGTAAAAGCCGCTGTTCTCAAAATCGTCCCCAAGGCACGGAAAAAAGGCGAAGCCGTCGTTCTCATGGGTCACGGCACCCACCATCCGTCCAATGCCTTCTATGCAGCCTTAATGTTCCAGCTCCAACTGGCGGACCCCAATATTTTTGTCGGCACAGTTGAAGGATATCCCGAAGTAAGCGACATAATCGAATGGGTTCAGGCCAAAAACATTAAAAAAGTATGGCTCATGCCCCTCATGTCGGTGGCCGGGGATCATGCCAAAAATGATATGGCCGGCGAAGAAGAGGATTCCTGGAAATCAGTCTTCACTGCAGCCGGTATCAAATGTGAAACCGTTCTTAAGGGCACAGCAGAGTATGATGACTTTGTCGACATCTGGGTAGACCACATCAAGGGTCCCCTGGGCCGTTTTTAGCAATAATTTGAATTTTGATGAGGCTTCAACGAGTTCGATCCGGCGGGCCGTAATGCCTGGCCGGAGGTGTTGATTGTTTGTTCGGTGATCTCAGGCTCAGACGGTTAAAAAGATCTGCCTTCTGAAATCCTGTTTCACATATGCACGGCACGGTGTGTGCGGGCGGAATACCGGCCGCCTGGACAAAACCTTTAAGGAGGGGTTCCAAGAGTATGCCATTTCTTTTGGGCTTAAATCTTAATGGTTGCCGTTTTTTCTCCTTGGAATGAGTGATGGTGTTTGCTTGTTTAAGGATTTGAGGAGCTGGAAGCCTTTTCCAGCTCCTCAAACAACTACATTAGGCATTATATTTATGGGTGTTTGAAATGGACAAAGGTTTGTTGATGGTGAATACCGGTGATGGAAAAGGAAAAACAACTGCCGCGCTGGGACAGGCATTCAGGGCCATGGGGCATCAAAAAAAAGTGTGTGTGATTTAATTCATTAAAGGCTCTGAAACCTATGGCGAGCATTTGGCTGTGGAAAGATATGGTGACCTGGTTGATATCTTTGTCACCGGGAATGGGTTTACCTGGCAATCCGAAGACCTTGCAAAGGATATCGCATGTGCAATGAAGGGATGGGAATTGGCCAAAAAGCACCTCAATTCACCGGAATATTTTATGGTCATTCTGGATGAGCTGACCTATCTCATGAGTTTCGGGCTGATAGATTCAGATGTGATTTTGAACAACATCCAGCAAAGAAGGCAGGACCTCCACGTGGTGGTGACCGGGCGATATGCGCCGGGCAAACTCATTGAAGCTGCCGATTTAGTGACCGAGATGCAAGAGGTAAAACATCCGTTCAGGAATGGGGTTACGGCCCGGAAAGGGATAGAATTTTAACAATTCCTTTCTATCAAGATTACACCCCGGATGACCCCGGGACCAGTCCTTTTAAATAATCGGTATCAATATGTTTTTTAAGGTGTTCCGCCAAAAGGTCATATTGTTTGTTTCGTTCTTCAAGCCCCCTGTTTTTAATGTGCACGGCTGAATCCACCCCAATCATGTTGAGCCATTTTTGCGTAATTTCACGGGAATCAAAAAATCCGTGAACATAGGTTCCCATGCACCGGTTGTTTTCAGCCAGGCAGCCATCTTGAGAATCAGCAGGTTCTGAGTTTCTTTCATATATGATAAAGGGGTGGCTGCCTTTGGGAACACGGGTATGGCCCATATGGATTTCATATCCAGAGCCCTCGCTCTCCTGCCAGCGGAACCTGCTCAGGGTTGTTGTTTTCGGCGCTTTCAATATCGTTTCCACGGGAAGCAGGGCGAGCCCTTTTGTTTCCCCGGGTTTTCCCTCAAAGCCCTCGGGGTCCATGACCCGTGTTCCCATGATCTGGTATCCGGCACAGATTCCCAGGACATGACCGCCCTTATCCACATAGGCGTTCAGCGCATCAGACCAGCCGTTTTGATGAAGCCAGCCAAGATCGGCCCGGGTATTTTTAGATCCCGGAATAATCACGGCATCGGCCGTATCAAGGTCACACACCCGGTCCAGAAAAAAAACCTCCACACCCTCTATATTCAGCAGGGGATCAATATCATTGAAATTGGCAATGTGAGGCAGCCTGATAACTGCGATCACGTTGCCTTTGGGATGATCCGGAAGCTTTTTGCTGACCGTTTCAATCACCACCGAGTCTTCGGCTTCAATCTCGATATGGGTATACCAGGGAAGCACTCCCAGGACTTTCTTTTGTGTTTTGTCCTCAATCCATTGAACACCATCATGAAACAGGGAGATGTCCCCCCGGAACCGGTTGATGATGATGCCTTTGACCAGATCTTTGTAATTGTCCGGCAGACAGTCAAGGGTTCCCGCAATCTGGGCAAAAACGCCGCCCCTGTGGATATCACCCACAAGAATCACGGCTGCCTCTGCATATTCGGCGATCTTGAAATTTACAATATCATGGGCCATGAGATTCACCTCAGCGCATGATCCCGCACCCTCAATCACCACCAGATCATATTGCTCTCTCAACCTGTCCAGGGACTGGGCCGCAACGGCAAACAATGCTTCTTTTTTTTGATGATAGGCTTCAGCGCTACAGTTCTGCCAGACCCGGCCGTTTACAATCACCTGGGACCCCACATCACTGGTGGGCTTTAAAAGAATGGGATTCATATTCACGTGGGGGGTTATGCCGGCTCCTTCGGCCTGAACGATCTGGGCTCGCCCCATTTCCAGACCCTCGGGCGTGACCCCTGAATTATTGGACATGTTTTGGGATTTATAGGGGGCGACCCTCAGACCCAGATCGGCAAAAAATCTGCACATGGCCGTGACCACGACACTTTTTCCTACATCGGAACCCGTACCAAAAACAGCGATACAGGGTGCTTTCATAGTATCGTTCAATTTAATTCAAATCCTCGCTTTTTATTTTTTTTCAAAAAGTATTCCATACCTTATCATGAGAACAGCACCTGAGGTCCTTAATCCATTGCGTATTTCTTTGCATACCCTCTGGGTGTATACATGAAATCCCGGTATCTCAGGGACTGGGTACTCCCGATGAAGACCGTGGTCAGCATATCCACATCCGCATCTGCAAGATCTGAAAGGGATACAATACTGACATCCTGGGAGTTTCGCATGGCATTTTTCACGATTCCCACCGGGGTGTTTTTGTCCCTGTGCCCCAGCGCAATCTCCATTGTTCGTTTAAGCTGCCAGTCACGCTTTTTGCTTTTGGGATTAAAAATAACCATGACAAAATCAGCTTTTGCTGCGGCTTCAATGCGGTTTTCTATTGTTTCCCAGGGGGTCAGAAGATCACTCAGGCTGATGCAGGCAAAATCGTGGGTGAGCGGTGCACCCAGGAGTGATGCCCCTGATGACAGGGCCGGGATCCCGGGGACGATTTCCACCCTTAATGCATCTTCATCAATTCTTTGCCTTTGGGGGCTGAAGACGGGAACCTGCCTTTCCCTGCATATTTCAAGGGCCAGGCCGGCCATGGCATAAATGCCGGGGTCACCACTGGACACAATGGCACAGGATTTCCCAGACAATGCCGTATCAATGGCGGCCTTTACCCGGTCAACTTCCTTTTTCATGGCCGTGGCGATGATGGTTTTATCTGCAATCAGATCTTTGATCAAATCGATATAGGTGGTATAGCCTGCCACGGTGTCCACTTGTTTAAGCACAGACAGGGCCCGGGTGGACATGTGGTCGGGACTGCCCGGGCCTAGCCCGACAATATACAGGGATCTGTTATCCTGGCCACTGCCAGTGTGACATTTTGGGTTTTCTGCTTTTCCACAATCAGTTTCCCGTTTGCTGCTGCCAGAATTGCTGCTGCTTCGCATACGCTTTTTGCTCCTGTATGTTTTTTGACGAGTTGAGAAATATTTTTTACATTTTTAACGGCATCAAGTTCCTGGTTTTCAAAAAATACAATTGGAACTTCCAGTGACGCTGCGGCCCTTAAAATCCCCTGTTCATCCCTTTTGATATCAATGGTTGCGATATTCCGGACAGACAGCAATGAAAGTGAGCTTTGGGAAAATACATCCGTTAAAAGCCCCAGGATTTCAGATGACGGGGTCCCCCTGTTACACCCGATACCCACACAGAGACTTGCCGGTCGTAATTTGAGGCAATGATCATCATCATGGATAGGATCATCATTGATACAATCATCAATGACCACACCATAATCGCATCGCCTGTTTTCTTTATCCAAAACCCTACCGGCATCATGGGAAAGTTCAGGTAAGAGACAGAAAGGATCATGACACCAGATCTTTTCTTTATCCAGAAACGCCATGTTGATTCGTTTGATCATCTGTGGATTTTCTATCCTGAGGCCTTTTTCCTGTGCCAGCATGTCAATGGCAGGCACCTGGTTTGCATCTGTGGCCGTTGATATGACCGCTTTCGCACCGGTCAGGTCTGCAATTTCCAGTGCCAGTCGGTTGGCCCCGCCCAGATGACCCGATAAGAGGGAGATAACATACTGGCCCGCATCATCCATGGAAACCACGGCAGGATCAACGGTTTTATGCCGGATATGCCCGGCAATCATCCGGATGACAATCCCCGTGGCCATGATAAAGAGATGACGTGGATATCGATTAAAATTTTCATCCACACACTGCCTTAAGGACGTAAACGAGACATCACAGATCTCATCATCAAACCGGTCTGAAACAAAAAACACCGCATCTGTTCGCTTCTGTTTCAGTCGTCTGGAAATGGCACATCCGCCCCGGGTCAATACCCAGACCGCAGTTTTATCGTCTGTATTCATGGGCAAAGGATTTATCATAAAGTTTTGATTTATAGACCATCTTGCCCTTGTCCGTATTCAATGATTTTGATACCACAATCAAGGCCTGACTTTTGATTTTTTCTTTTTTAACGGTTTGGGCAAGTTGTTTCAAAGGAACACAAAAAAACCGTTCTTCCGGATGACTGACCTTGGATGCGACGGCACAGATGAACTCTGGTCCATAGGCGTTCACCAGGATTTCCTGAACCTTTGCGACAAGGGTGATACTCAGATAAATCGCCATGGATGCACCATGGGATGCGAGCCTTTCCAAAGTTTCAGATTCCGGAACCGGTGTCCTGCCGGCCATTCGTGTTAAAATCAAGGTCTGGGTAATTTCGGGAAGGGTATACTCGATTCCCAGTCCGGCAGCAGCGGCAAAGGCAGCCGTGACTCCGGGTATGACCCTGTAAGGGATGTCTGCCCTGTCCAGCTCTGCCATCTGTTCAAAGATCGCACCGTAAAGAGAGGGATCTCCGGTATGGAGACGGACGACATTTTTCCCCTTTCTATATGCGGCAGTCATCATCTTTGTTATTTCATCCAGGTGAAGGGGTGCACTATTGATGCATTCGGCTTTTTTTGCCCATTTTAAGATTGCCTCGGGCACCAGTGATCCGGCATAGATCACAAGATCGGCTTCGTTCAAGGCTTTCATTCCCTTCACCGTGATCAAATCCGGATCACCCGGGCCTGCTCCGGTAAAAAGAACCGGATGTGAATTTTTTTCCTGACTATCTGTCATCTTTTTTCTCCGGATATTATAAAAACAGGGTTTTGACTTTTCAGCATCAAATTCCACGGCATGTGATGACCGCGGCTCACCTGAATCTGTACAATATCAGTCTTAAAGTTTAATTGATCCATTTTTTCAAGAACAGAGGTGACATTACCGACGAGCACGGTATTGACCACCATTACCCCTCCTTTTTTCATATAAGTGGCAGAACGTTCAACCAGATCGGGAAGGTTTTTTCCTCCTCCCCCGATAAAGACCCTGTCCGGAACACGCAGACCTTCCATGCCCTCCGGGAGTTGGCTATGGACGATTTTCAGGATATCAACATTAAATTTATCTCTGTTGTTTTCAATGTCTTTAATCCGTTTTCGGTTTTTTTCCACGGCAACAATCTGTCCGGTCTTGATAAAGGCATGGGCCTCAATGGATATGGAGCCGCTGCCCGCACCGAGATCCCAGAGGACGTGATGGGTCATCAATTTTAATTTGGAAAGGGATACGGCCCTGACCTCGGGTTTTGTGATCAATCCCTTTTCATGGTGAAACAGGGCTTCGGGCATACCGATATGAATGGGGGGGGGCGATGAAATTTTCTTTGTATCTACACCAGTATCCTTTTCCTGTCTCAGGAGAATAACGATATTCGGGTCTTTAAAGTCCTGTATGGGTATTTCATCCTCCGAAATACAGGTCAGTGTTTCATCTTTTTCCCCGATTCTTTCCAGGACCCAGGTCTTAAACCCTTTTATGGCAGCCTCCTGGAGCCTGGATTGAAGCCATGCAGGGCTTTGAGTGGTGTCTGTCAGAATTGCCGCTCGTTGGCAACCCCTGATCCTTTCAAAGTGGGCGGGTGTCAACGGTCTGCCATGAAGGCTGATCAGTTCGGCATCCTGCCAGGGTTGGCCCAGGCGTGCAAAGGCAGCGGCAATGGTAGTGATATTGGGATAAACCGTTATTTTGTCCCTGCCGATTTTCTTTGAAAGATACCCGCCAATCCCGTAAAAAAGCGGGTCCCCGGATGCCAGAACCGTAATTTTCCGGGAGGCTTGATGATCTATGATAAAGTCAGCAATCTCTTGTAAATTGTTAGAGATTTCAATTCTTTCACCAGTGAAATCGGGAAATAAAGACAGGTGCCGCACCCCTCCCATGAGAACGTCCGAGTCTCTGATAATCGTCAGATGTCGTTCCGTAAGATCCTGAAAGCCCATTCCCAGCCCGACGATTGATACCTTGTTCATGGCCTGCCCTCCTCCTCTGGTTTCGATAGGTTTGGTTCCGATCTCTTGGGTTTTGATCTGTCCGGTTCCGATTCTGCGACGATTTCACCTTGAAAATCCAGAATAACCGCCTTCACACGGATATGGGGTGATACATAGGCTCCTGCAGAGGTCACAATTTTTTTGCTGATATCCTGTATCACCCCGGGGTGGTCTTCCCATAAGATAAAAAAAGCTTCCCTTGCCGTATTGGCGTGTTTGATTGTATCGGCAAGTGCTGCATTTTTTGTTCTTTCATAGGTCCAGTCGGCGAGCTGTCCCAGGCTGAGCCTGGATTTTGCCGCATGGGTATGATAAACACCCTGGGCCATTTTGATGGCCTTGCCGAAAAAAACCACGAATATGACCTGTTCAAAGGGCATTTTGGAAACCATTTCCAAAGATTTTCCAAAAAAATCTCCTGTCTGCACAAAGGCCTCTTTGGGGTCTGATGTGAAAATGGATTCGGCAAAGCGTTCACTTCGCCGTCCCGTTGTAAAATAAAGATTTTTGATTCCGGCAGCCGAGGCTACACAGAGGGAACTCTGGATGGTGGCGATATAGGCGTCGTGGGATAGAGGCCTGACAACACCGGTTGTGCCGAGAATGGAGATTCCCCCGATAATACCGAGTCTGTGATTCAAGGTCTTTTTTGCCAGGATTTCTCCTCGGGGTACAAAGATTTCAATATTCACAATCCATTTTTTTCCATCAAAATTTTGAATCACATCCCTGACAGCCTGATGGATCATTTTTTGGGGACCCAAATTAATGGCCGGTTCCCCGGGTAAAATTTCCAGGCCGGGTTTGGTGACCTGCCCCACTCCCTTTCCGCCCGTTATGAGAATATCACTCTTATCCGACGTGTGGATGGATACGGCAGCACCAATTTGCGCCCTGTTCGTGATATCCGGGTCATCACCCGCATCCTTGATCACCGAGCAGAAGACGCGGTTTTCTTTTTGTTCGAGTGAAAAAATGGGAATATCAACAGAGACGGTTTTTTCATTTCCCCGGCTTAAAAAAGGAATATTCACTAAGGATTTTTTTTCGCTGTGGACCAGCAGCCATAGTGCACCTTTTACGGCTGCCGCCGCAGCGGCTCCGGTTGTAAATCCCGACCTTAATTTTTTTTCTTTTTTTGTCACCCGATCGTTTCCTGGTTGTTCTGATTTTTAAAAAAACAGATAATAAGTCACCCCCACAAATATGATACTGGATATTCTGAAAAATTGTCCTGCGAGCAGCATGCCTGTTCCCATTTTGGGTGAAAAAATCCCCATATACCGGGGCAGTTGGTGCCGGATTGCCCGGATTGGAAAGGCAATGATATTACCGGTTAAAAGTGCGATGACGGTCTGTTTTACCGTGATCACGCCGGAATCAAGAAGAGCGCCGGCAGCGGCAAATCCCGATGTAAATTCCGCCACAAAACTTAAAATAACAACGGACAGAGATTCCACGGGTACGATTTTTGTCACAATAAAACCGGAAAGGGCGGAATTCAAAAATTTAAACAGCCCGGCCGCATTGACCACGTAAATGAAGATATAAATGGGCAGTATCCATATAAAGACCTTAATGATTCTTGGGGGAAGTTTGTCCCTAATGCGCTGCCGGATTTCTTTATTCGTTTTGACGGAGGCCTCAGTTTTTGGCGCTTGCATACCATACTCCTGGGGCTGTGACAGGAAGAGACGCCCGTACAGAAGAAAGAGAAAAACCCGCAAAAGGGTTGCCAGAAACGTGATGCCAAAATAGATTAACCCGGCCCTGCCGGTCAGGGGAAGAACAATAAAGAATGTGGTGGGAAGGTGCAGAAAATAAGCCGGCAGGTGGTTGACAAAGTTGGTCAGGTACACCTGTTGTTTGGAAATTTTATCATCCTCGTAAAATTCAAGCAGCATGCCGTTGGCTGCAACACCTGAGATAAATGCGGTTGTAAAGGCGCTTCCGCACCGGTCCCCCAGTCTGCCGAACCTGAACAGGGGCCGGGCCAGAATGGACAGTTTTGTTGTCAGGCCGGAGAGTTCCAGGTATTGGCCCAAAACAAGGCCCAGGGTGATGAAGGCCATCAGCCTGGCAAGGGGGACAAAGAGCCGATTAAAAACCGTCATAAGGGTCAGGGACTGGATCAGGTAGACCCCGGACAGCAGAAGGGCGCACGAGATCATCAAGGATATCATCATCCTCTGATAATTCGGCGTTTTTCTTCCTGATTTCATTTTTTGGGTCTCATTGATCAACAACCCGCTTTCTTTTGGCAATCACAAGGGTCCAGTAATCCGGTTTCCGTTTTTCAAATTCCCTGACATCCCTGAAAATCTGCTCATCCTTTCTCCCGCATTTGGAGATGCCGATACTGTTCTCCAACAGGTCGGCATCTTTCAGGGCACAATTGATATCAACAATATTTTTGTAGGCTTTCAGGAGCACCACATTATCCGCTGATGCACCGCATTTGCGAAGCTCATTTCCTCCCCGGGCACCGGATGTGATGAGCAGGGACTCGTCCCCCTCCACCAGGGGGGTGTTGATTCGTGCGGCCGCGGCCTGGTAGGAGGTGATGCCGGGGACCGAGACAATGGTGATATGGGGTGCCTTTTGCCGGATAATTTTCAACAGGTAACCAAATGTAGAGTAGGTCAGAGAATCACCCAGGGTCAGAAAAGCCACGGATCTGCCTCTCCTGAGTTCCGACAAAATAAGTTCGGCATTTTGTTCCCAGAGTTTTCCCCGCTCTGATTCATTGTTTGACATCTGAAAGGGAAGTGCTCTTACATCGGCATCCGCCGACATATGGGGCCGCGCAATATCAACCGCCAGGCTGTGCGTGTTTTTTATGGAGGATGCGGCAAACACGACATCCACACGGTTTAGAATTTTAACGGCTTTGATTGTGAGAAGATCCGGGTCTCCCGGTCCAACCCCGATTCCATAAAGGGTTCCTGTTTTTGTTTCCATCTTAATCACCTGTTTCCTGGGCCAGTATAATAAGGGCATTCACCACGCTGGCCGCGATATTTGACCCGCCTTTTCTGCCTTTATTGGTTATAAACGGAATCTTGGTTTTCATCAAAAGATCCTTTGATTCTGCGGCATTGACAAACCCAACCGGGAATCCGAGAATCAGTGCCGGTTTGATTTTGTCGTCATTGATCAATTCAATGAGTCTGAGAAGTGCCGTGGGTGCATTCCCAACCGCATAAATCCCATTTTCAATCGTATCCATTGACATGTCCACGGCCATACGGGCCCGTGTGACACCCTCCTGTTTTGCCTTTTTTTCCACCTCCCTGTCGCTGATCAGACAGGATACCCGGCCCCCAAATTCTTCCACACTCGTTTTGCGGATACCGGATCGGGCCATCTGTGTATCGGTAACAATATTTTTTCCGGCCCTGATGGCGGCTATGCCGACATTAACGGGATCAGGATCACTTGAAAAACAGGTGTTGTTCATATACTCAAAATCTGCAGACGTATGAATCATCCGCCTCACAATGCTCCACTCTTGCCGGTTAAATTCATGTTGTCCAGCTTCCCTGTCAATGATTTGAAAACTTAAACTTTCGATATCCTGGGGTTTCATGATTCTCCTTTTTCACGATATGCCACAGCAGACCGGATAAACTGCCTGCATATGTCTGGATTACTTCCAAAGTGGAGGTGAACGTAACTGCCAAGCGTATTGTCCCTGGTGTAACCTTCCTGCAAAAATTTTTTTCCTATTCTCGGACGTATTGAATAATTCTTTTTTATCCCATGGTCATCTCTAAGCTCATCTGTGGTGTTTTCAATTTCAGAATAATGAAATTCATGGCCCCGGGCCTTCAGCCCCCTGTCGCCGATAATGGTGTCGCTGGACAGGGTAATTTCCCTGTAGCCCAGGGCTTTCCTTGTCTTCAGCATCTTTGTGTCAAAGGGAAAACATCCGGCCATTTTATGATAGTCACCGTTGTGGTCCGTGATACTGCGGCAGAGGACCATAAAACCGCCGCATTCCGCATAAATCGGCATCTTGTTCCGGCTGACCTGTCTGATTTGTGCCAGCAGGGTCTGGTTTTCCGACAAAGGACCCGCAAACACCTCGGGGTAGCCCCCGCCCAGGTAGATGGCCTGGATTCCGTGGGGCAGATCTTTGTCTGAAACAGGAGAAAAATAAATCAGCTCAGCCCCTTCTCTTTCAAGGAGGTCAAGGTTATCTTTATAATAAAAGCAGAAGGCCTTATCCCGTGCCACACCGATTTTTACCCTATGCTTCTTTTCCTTTTTTCCCCCAGTGATTTTTGTTTTACGGGTTAACCCTTTAAAAAGTGTTTGCGTATCGATCCGGGTTTCAATGATGTTTGATAATTCGTCCGCATAAGCGCCTGAGAGCTGATGCTCATCTTCGGTTACAAGTCCCAGGTGCCGTTCCGGGATGGCGATTGTCTCATCCCGGAGAATATATCCCAGACAGGGCATTTTGACATTCCCCTCCAGGGCGTCCCTCAGGTATTGAAAATGATTTTTTGACCCCAGTTTGTTAAAGATCACACCGGCAAAGGTCAGGTTCGGGTCAAAATTTTCAAACCCCTGTACAAGGGCTCCAACACTTCTTGACATGCTCTGGGCATTGACCACCAGAACGATGGGAAGTCCCAGCCATTTGGCCATTTGCGCGGTGGAGCCGGCCTCGTCTTTTCCGCTGAATCCGTCAAACAGCCCCATGACACCCTCAACAATGGAAAAATCCGAGCCCTTTGCCCCCTGGTTAAAGGTTTCCCGGTTATAGGCTTGATCCAGCATCCACCCGTCAAGGTTTCTGCTCTGGCTGCCGGTGATCCTCCTGTGATGCCCGGGGTCGATAAAATCCGGACCCACCTTGAAGGGAGACACCTGGTATCCTTTTTGGGTAAGCCAGGCCATCAGGGCCAGGGAAATGGTTGTTTTTCCGCACCCGCTGTTGGTACCGGCAACAATGATGCCGTTTTTATTGTTCCCGCTGCTATTCATTCGGTCGATACTCTCCAAACGTTTTCCTTAATATGTTTTCTGCCTTATCCTTAAAAAGGTCGGGGTAGAGACAGGTCCCGATTTCCGATATCCCGTACAGCAGGCGCATGGTGGGCCTGGATACGATTGTTTCATCCACAATGAAAATCTGGTTGTCCTGAATTGCCTTGATAATATGAAATCCGGGCTCGTCTTTAATCATCTGCCGGTTTATCCGGTTCATGGCACCTCTCTGGGAAATGAACACATCAATCTGGTCTGCCAGTGACAATATCCGCTCTTTTCCATAAACGGCAATATTCGTTCCCCGGGAGGCTGAGCCGTCGGCAGCCACATTGGTCCCACCCGAGGCAGTCAGAACGAAATCGGCCATGGCCCCCCGGGTAAAGGTCTTCATTTTGGTGTGGATGGCCTCAAAATACACCCGGGGTCTTTTGCTCACATCACGGGTGATCATCCGGTAGTCGGCCACGGATCGCTTAAATTCCCGGACCATCGTCCCGGCTTCATTTCTCCTGCCGGTCAGGGCACCAAGGATCTCCCAGTAGGTATACATCTCTTCAATGTTTTTCGGTTGAAGGGATAAAACAATAATCCCGCTTTTTTCAAGCCGGTCGAACAGCCGGGCATACCCCCCTGTCAAGCATGGGCCTGATCAGGACAAGATCCGGTGCCGCCGCCAGATATTTTTCCGGATCATCCCTTTGGGAAAAAATCGTCTTATTCAATGCCTTTTTTGGGGTATTTGTCCGCCTGGGTCACCCCGATAATTTCAGGGTCAAGCCCCAGATAAAAAAGGTTTTCCGTATGGGCCCCATAGAGAGAGATAATCCGTTTTAAAGACTTTGTCCAGGGCCACCTGTCTTCCCCTCTGATCCACAAGGATATTTTTTCCCTTCATATAAAAGGAGGGCGCATCATCGGCATATCCGATCCCGGCAGTGATCAGAAAAAGCAACAAGCAAAAACAGATTTTAGCCAATGTCATGGGACCCCTTTTTGAAAATCACCTGGCGGGTATTATAAAGAGGCTCAAAGCGGATTTCTGAGTCCACATCAAACACCGTTTGAATCAAATCCCGGTTGATTATTTCTTCTGTCTTTCCCTCTGCAACCAGCGTACCGTTTCGAAGGAAAATCAATCGGTCACAATACCGGGCTGCCAGGTTGATATCCTGAAAAACCGAGATCACCGTGAGTTTTTTCCCGGTCTACCCGGTTCCTCACGATATCCAGGAGATCAATGGTATACCTGATATCAAGATTGGAGGTTGCCTCGTCAAGAATGAGAACTTCAGTATCCTGGACAAGGGCCCTGGCAAATACGACCCGCTGCCTTCTCCCCTCCGGACAATTCCGTGATGAAATTTTCCGACAGGCGATCCACCCTGGTTTTCTTCATGATCCTGTCCCACTCTGTCAAGATCCTCTGGTGAAGGGGATGAAAACCGGGATATATAGGGATACCGACCCATGATCACCACTTCCCGGGGCCGTGTAGGGAAAGTTGATATAAAAATTTTGAGACACCAGGGCGATTTTTCGTGCCAATTGTTTATGGCTGATGTCCAAAAGATTGGTGCCTGAAAATAAAATGCGGCCGGAGTCCGGTTTCTTATGTCTGATCAAAAGATCGAGAAAAGTGGTTTTGCCGCACCCGTTGGGGCCAAGAATTCCGGTAAAAGACCCCTTTTTAAACCCAATGGAAATCCCATCCAGGACAGGGGTGGAATCATAGGAAAAAGAGAGGGTATCAATCGTGAATATCACACCTGTTTTCCCCTGTTTGTTAAATGATTCCTGCGGAATACGTAACAGAAGAAGGGGCCGCCGATCAGGGCCGTCAGGACACCAATGGGTACCTCAACCGGCAGCACGGCCCGGGTGACGGTGTCGGCCGTCACCAGGAGAATTCCACCGGCAACCAGGCAGACCGGAATCAGGCGGGTATTGTCCGGACCGGTTACGCTGCGCATCATATGGGGGACCAGGAGCCCCACAAAACCGATGATCCCTGATACGGAAACACAGACAGCCGCAACCAGAGAGGCGGTGATGAGAAGGATCATGGTGACTCTGCCGGTGTTGACACCCAGGGTTGAGGCCATTCTGCTTCCAAGGGCAATGACATTCAGATCCCGGGAATAAAAATAGATGACCAGAGAACCCATTGATACGATGATCAAAAGAAGCCACACATCTGTCCAGGTTTTGGATGCAAAACTTCCCATGAGCCAGAAAATAATAACGGAAACCTCTTCATCGGCAATGTATTTTAAAAAGCTGATACCGGCCGAAAGAATCGAGGCCACAATAATACCGGCCAGGATCAAGCTGTTTGATGACAGTCCGTCCCGGGAAAAGGTTTTTCCCGAAGAGAGCCGGATCACAACAAAAAGGGTGATGACGGCACCTGAAAAAGCAAAGCAGGGAATCAGGTAAAGGCCGGCTTCAGGAAAAAACAGGAAGGCCAGAGAAGCCCCAAAGGCCGCCCCTCCGGAAATTCCAAGCGTATAGGGATCTGCCAGGGGATTTAACAGGATACCCTGGTAAACGCAGCCGGACACCGCCAGTCCCGAACCCACAATAGCCGAGCATAAAATTCTTGGAAGCCTCACATCCATCACAACAACACGGGCCATTTCCTCCAGGTTTTGAATTTGCTCACTATTTCCCGTGATGGATGAGACAATGATGTTCACGACATCGGTAAAATTAATTTTCATATATCCCATACCTGCGGAAACGAGAAGCGCAATTGATAGAACAGCCAGAAGAAGGAGAAGCTCCCATACCGTATGTCTATATAATGCTTTTTTAATTTTTAGCGTCACCATTTCTTTGTATCCATCTGGTCAGGGCTCTTCCCCAGGGGACCATAAAAACAAAAACCCCGAACAGGAATTTCCTGTTCGGGGATTGCGTTTTTAATCCTCATTTTTAATGATCTTTCCGGTCCAAGGGCATTGATCATTTCCATTCAGGCAGGTCTTCTGACTCACGGATCACTCTATTAACTGCGCCTTCCCACCTTTGTCTAAAAAGGCAGTGACAATGTACAGCGTTCGTCCCCGTTCACAGCGGCGGGCCCGTCTCCGATTTTAACGGAGTTCCCTATTATGCATATCTGCACCTGAACAATGTCTGTCTTATATCCTAAATATCCGGTTATTACAAGCCATCTCAACGCACTCGTGATCTCTTGAAGGCTGCCGGTTAAACAGGCCGTGTGGGTAAAATCCCGGGTAACCCCTATCATTTCAGTTGGATTTCCGAAATCGTCCCGGGCAAACCCCTTATCAAACTTTGAATTTTCCCATCATTTCAGAAAGTTTATTGGCAAGGCTGGACAGATCATTGGCCTTTGTTTTGACCTGGGAACTTGAATCGGCCATCTGAACTGCAGACTGGGTTACCGAAGAGATTTCCTCGGAAACCCCCTGGGAAGCAACAGATCCCTGGGCAATGCTTTCATTGACTTCACCTATCCCCAGGGACGCCTGGGAAACGTTCTCGGCAATCTCCTTTGTGGTGGCAGACTGTTCTTCGACGGCGGTGGCAATGGTGGACACAATTTCATTGATTTCTGTCACCACCCGGGTGATATTGGAGATTTCCTTGATGGTTCCGTTGGTTGAGGTCTGAATTCCCGCTACCCGTTCTTTGATGGCATTGGAGGCTTCCGCGGTCTGGTTGGCCAGATCCTTGATCTCATTGGCCACAACCGCAAACCCCTTACCGGCTTCCCCGGCCCGGGCAGCTTCTATGGTGGCATTCAAGGCCAGCAGATTGACCTGGGAGGAAATATCGGTGATGGTTTCCACTACCGTAAAAATCTCCTTGGCGGAAATACCCAGTTCATCCACCTGGCGGGTGGCATGTTCAGTCTGGCCAACGGCATCCATTGTAATGCTCCTGGCCTTTTCGGCATTCTGGGCAATCTCGTTGATGGTGGAGGTCATTTCCTCTGCCGCTGAAGCAACCATGTTGATGTTGGTGGAAGCCTCTTCCATGGCCGCTGCCATGGAGGTCATATTGGCGGTCATCTCCTCGGATGCTGACGCCACAGATTCTGCCCGTCCGGATGTGTCCTGGGCTGCTGAATTCATCTGGTCTGAGATACCGGACAGGGAGGAGGATGCTGCTGTGAGGGCCTGGCTGTCTGATTGGATGTTGCTGATCATGGACTGGATGTTCTCTATGAATTTATTAAAATATTCCGCCAGCTCCTGGGTTTCGTCTCCGGAACTGTCTTCAATCCGCTTGGTCAGGTCCCCTTTGCCCTGGGCAATTTCCTTGAGCATCTCAATAATGTTCCGGATGGGCTTTACCACGCCCTTGGCAACAATAAAATAGGAAACCACCAAAGAGAGAAGAATAATCACCACAACCACAGAAACCATTTTAATGCCGGCCTTGGAAACACTGCTTTTGACCATACTGCTTTGTTCTGCCACCACCGCATCAATTTCATCGGTATAAACCCCGGTGCCGATATACCAGTCCCACTCGGCCAATTTCCGGTTGAATGCGGTTTTGGGCAAAGGGGTGTCAGAATCGGGTTTGGGGAAATAATAGGTGGAAAACCCTCCCTGCTCATTTGCATCCCCGGCTTTGATGAAATCCTGAACAATAAAATTGCCCTTTTTGTCTTTAAGGTCGTAGTAATTTTTCCCTACCCGTTCCGGTTTCGGGGGCAGCAATACACAGGTTCCCTTGGAGTCATAGATAAAAAAGTATCCGCTGTTGTCCTGGCCGTAACGGATGGCGCCGATGCTCTGGAGGGCACTTTGCTTTAACTGCTCTTCCGTGGATTCCAGATAAATCCCTCCGCCGATAATCCATCCCCAGGGTTTGAAAAGTTTGACATAGGAAATTTTATCCACGGGCTCTTCAAACCCGGGTTTGGGCCATTTGTAATCCACAAACCCGGCCCCGTCCCGCTTGGCCACATCGTCCATCTCCTGGAAAAAAAGCTTGCCGTCGGGATCCTTCAGCCCCAGAAGTTTTTTCCCGTTCAAAGAGGGATTGATGGGGTGGTGCACCATATCGCCCTTTGTGTCCTGAATCCAGAAATAGCCTGTCCCATCCTTGCCCCAGCGCATTTTATCAATAATCTTGATGGCAGCCTGTTTTTGGCTTTCCACACCCCCAATCCCGTCATCTTGGCTGACCGATTCAAAAACAGCAATCGCCTGATCCACCACGG
This sequence comes from uncultured Desulfobacula sp., assembly GCA_963674905.2. GTDB lineage: Bacteria > Desulfobacterota > Desulfobacteria > Desulfobacterales > Desulfobacteraceae > Desulfobacula. Next base: position 1,951,049 of record CAXXXR010000002.1, read on the forward strand.
CTTTTACATTTTCTCCATATTCCTTCTGAATGGTGTCTTTGTCCTTGGAGGCGTCCAGGCGCTCTTTTGCAATGGTAAAAGCAGAATTGACCAAATCCCTGATCTGGGCTTTTTTTTCTCCCATAATAGCGGCGCTGTAGGTTTGAATGGAGACCTCTCCTTCATTTTTCAAAGCAGAGACAGACACTAAAACCGATGCACCCCCCACCAGAACCAGTGCAACAATGATTAAAGTATTTACTTTTGTGCCAATGTTAAGCTTCATACAAGACCCCCCTTTTTAAAGAAAAGACGCTTTGCTCTTAAAAGACAAGGCATAAAGATAAATCTGACCCTATATTAGTCTGATAGATTATCACACCGACACGATGAAATACAATTCTTAAAAACATACTGGGTTCAAATCATTCATCCTCCTGTTTCATTTTGCTTCCCCTGGTGATCGCCTTTTTTGTTTTTTATATCGGCTTTATTCATTTTGTATCTCAGCACACGTTCACTTATGCCAAGAGACTCGGCAGCTTTGGTCTGGACCCAGTCATTTTCCTCCAGGGCTGTGATGATCATTTCAATTTCAACACTTGCCAGACGGTCACTCAGCAGACCTGAATTTGACTGTTTTTCCCTGACCGCCGGGGGCAGGTCCCGTGAACGGATCATTTTCCCCCTGGCCAGAGTCCCCAGCCGTTGAATGAGATGTTCCAGTTCTCTCACATTACCCGGAAAATCATATTTTACCAGTTGGGACACGGCATCATTATCAAAGGTGATATCATTAAAATTATACTTTGCTAAAAAATGGGTGACCAGCTCGATGATGTCCTCTCTTCTTTCTCTTAGGGGGGGAACCATTAATTCCAGGACATTGAGGCGAAAATAGAGATCTTCACGGAACAAGCCCTCACCTACCATTTTTTTTAAATCTCTGTTTGTTGCTGCCAGAACCCGAATATCAACCGCAATATCAATTTCGCCGCCCACTCTCGTGATTTTCTTTTCCTGCAGGGTTCTTAAAAGTTTTGCCTGAAGCTGCAGCGGCAACTCTCCTATTTCATCAAGGAATATGGAGCCTTTGTTCGCAAGTTCGAAACGTCCTCTTCTTTTGGCTGAGGCACCGGTAAACGCGCCTTTTTCATGGCCGAACAATTCTGATTCAAAAAGATTCTCCGGTATTGCCGCACAATTGACTTCGATAAAAGGCTCCTCCTTTCTATGGCTCAAAAGATGAATCAGCCTTGCCACCAGTTCCTTTCCCGTTCCGGTTTCGCCCCTGATCAGTGCGGACCATTCGGTTGGGGCGATCCTGCAGACCATGGACAAAAGTTCCTGCATTTTTTTGCTTGAACCGATAATAACAACTGGAAGATTCTGCTGAAGTATGGATTCTGCTACCAGTTCAGCTTCGTTTTGAATGTCCAGTTCCAGTTCAATCTTTTTTATTTTTTCCAGCAACTGAGTTAAGTCAACCGGTTTTTCAAGGAAATCATTGATTCCAAGTTTCATTACCTTTACCGCCGTATCCACGCTTCCGTAAGCGGTCATCATGATGGCCTTGACAATGGGAGACAATGCCTTCATTTTTTCCAGCACCTCGTCACCGTTCATATCATCCATCCTGTGATCGATCAGGACAAGCTGTACCGGGTATCTTGAAAAAAGGTCAAGGGCCTGCCTGCCTCCTGATGCCGTCAGTGTTTGAAAGCCCTGCTTTTCAAGAAAACCCCGGAGCATATTTCGTTGAATTTCCTCGTCGTCGACAATCAATATTCTCATAAATACTCCTTGGCGTTACCGGCCTCATGGTTCAATAAAAATGTCACAGATACGGAAAACATCCCGTTTTTAAAATCGGTTGTGACCTTTCCTGAATGCAATTCGATTATTTTTCTGCTGATGGCGAGCCCAAGACCGGTTCCATAGGTTTTGGTCGTAAAATAAGGTTTAAGCGTCATTTCAGCTTCATCCGGATTCAGTGCTGTGCATGGATTTTCAAAGCATATCACGAATTCTTTTTTGTTTTTGACAAGTTGGATTTTGATAAAGCCCCCTTCAGGCTGGGCTTCAACCGCATTTTTAATGATGTTTTCAAAGGCCTGGCCAAGATAATTGCCGTCACCGTTCAGGATCACGGTTTTGTCCAATTGCAACTTAAATTCAATCCTGTTTTCCAGACATTGAGGCCGATAGAGAACAATAAGAGATTCAATCAGGTTGGCCACAACAATATCCTTTCTGCTCAGCTCAAAGGATTTGGCATAGTGCTGCAGATTGGTGATGACTGAATTGCTTCTCGTCACTGCCTCCCGCATGCTGGTGACCAGATCACGATGATCACGGTCCAGGGCCCGGGATTCCATCTGCAGGCGCTGCAAACCGATACTTATGGCATTCAATGGATTCCGCATTTCATGGGTGATGGTCAGGGCTGCTCTTCCAAGGGATGCCTGCTCAAGCTGCCGGGCCATTTCCCTTTCAAACTTCCGGGTTTGTTCCAGGCGATGCTGCTGGTTCCGGTAAAGCCACCAGGATGAAAAAAAACCTAGAATTACCAGAAATGCGACAAATACGAGGGTCTCTTTTTTCAGTGTTTGCATCCGCCCGGAAAAATAATCCGCCTCAAGTCCGACAATGAGTTCTTTATCCCCGATATTAATCCGTGTTTCTGAAATGGGTTTTTGGTTGATATAAATAAGCCCGGTACCCTGTGAGGGCAATTCCTCACGGCTTTCCCCGGCTTTTTTAAACCGTACATATTCAATTCCCTTCATCTGATTCAAAACATTGAGAAGGGTTTCAACCGATATTGTTTTTTGAATCTTTTCGGTTTCCTGGGATGACATACCCACAAGAATACAGGTTTGCCCGGATGAAGAGGACCCTTCTGAATAGGGCAGGGTATAAATATATAGATGTTCTTCAGATAAAAATTTTAACGCGTTGTTTTCCCGGCAAAAGGTGTGGGACAGCCATCCTTTTGGCCCGGTGACCTGCTCTTTTCCGGCGTTACGAAAAATCTTAATGCCGGCAAGACCTGATTTGTCTGCAAACGCTTTAAGTTCCTGCTCGGAAAACGATTCAAACTGGTCAAGATAGGCAATAAAACCGGCGCTGTTTTTCAGGTAGCTGCCGACAATGGTCTCCATACCGGAGCGGCTCATGAGTGAATTCCTAATATTGAGTTCAACCACTGCCCCCAACACCTTTGAGTGTTCCAGGGAGTGTTCTCTAAAGCGTTTATTGGTATTTTGAACCTGCCAGAAAAAATTTCCCAGGATTAAAACGATAAACCCCCCAAATACAACAAGGTTCCCTTTCCAACCAGGATAAAGCTTCATGATTTACCGCCACCGCCGCCACTACCGCCGCTACCGCCGCTACCGCCGCTACCGCCGCTACCGCCGCTACCGCCGCTACCGCCGTGGCCGGCAGAACCACCGCCCTTACCGGAACTCCCGGGGCTGCCCTGTGAACCATGGCCGGTATTAACAGAATTTTTCAGCGGCATTCCCATCATCTTTTTCAGCCGGGACATGATTCCTGTGGGATCAGAGCATCCCCCTTCGGCACATCCTTTTATATCAGAGGCAAGCATCACCTCCTGGGTATCTTCTTTCCAGTGTCCCCAGATTCTGATCCAGTTTCCTGGTCTTACACATTCGGGGAAAAAAGGACGGCTGTTTTGTGTTTGAAAAAAGTTATTTTTGGCCATGCGAACTATGATGGTTTTTCCCCCATTGATTTCATCCTTCTTTTTTTCCCCGGGAGATAGTGTGATTTCCATGTTTTTCCCGTTCACCTCCAGGATTTGCCCTGAAAGGTACTCCTGTGAATCAGCCCGGGCAGGGAAAATCGGATTGAAACAAAGTAAAAAAAAGAAGAGGTAAATTAATCTTGACACGCATGATTCCTTTTTATTTGATTCCAGGAAAATCTAACAAATGCGTTGAATATTGGCAAACGGTTTCCAAAGCGACTATCCTGATCATAGGCCCATTCATTAAGCCTGGAAAAAGATGAGCGTTAACCTTGTCGTCGGCACAGAATACCAAAAAGGGCGGGAGACTTCTCTCCCGCCCCAAAATATCATATTGAATACGGTTTTTTTAACTTTTTATGATGCAACCGGACAATCACCGGTTCTGCTGCCGTTGCCCGAACCGTCTCTGGGGCCATTGCCGCCATTACCGGTTCCATCTCCGGGGCCGCGTCTATTACCGTTGCCGCCCCGTGCGATCTGCATGCTGCCCATATCATATTGATACGTGCTCAGACAGTCTCCTGTCCCGGGTCCATTGCCGGTGCCGTCACCAGGTCCCTCACCGCCGTTTCCGGTGCCGTCACCAGGTCCATTTCCGTTACCTGGGCCATTACCGCCGTTTCCCGTGCCGTCGCCGGGGCCGTTTCCTCCATTGCCGTTTCCACCCCGTGCCATGAGCATACTGCCCATATCCTGCTGACAGATGCTCAAACCGTTTCCGGGTCCATTATCAGGAGTATTGACCGCCAACGCCTGGCCTCCCGTAAAACAGATACTTATAACACCCGCTGCCATTACCATTTTTTTCATTGCTTTCATTGTTCATTCTCCTTGATGTTTCATTGATGTTTAATGTTAAAATCGTTTTACCATTCACCGGCTGAAGACATATATAGCAGAATGCGTGCCGGCAACAAAAAATATTAAAATCATCATTAATTTCAGGATATTAAAGAATTAAAGGCGCAGTAAGATTTCAACGGATTTTCGACAATCCCCGATGATCTCGACAAAAATGTCGAGAAAAAATTATTTTTTTGCTTGGGTTTTTAAATTCAGGAAAAAGTAATTTCAGTCTATGAAACAAGGGAGGAATCAGACTCTGCCCTGTTAAAAAGACAAATTGAGCTTGGAAAAAGAGTCTATGAGTGCAATACTCGAATTGTCTGGAAGGCCTATAGGCTGTGGGCGCTGATGATGTGCTTGAAACAAGTGAATTTGTCACTTGGCGTACCGATGCAGATATTCCAGAAGGAGAATTAAGAAGTAATTCGTATTAACTGCTTGGGTTTTATCACCCCTGCGAACCATTTAAAGGAGAAAACATAATGGAAAAATTTTTATTTGTTCTTACCCGGGGACTGGAAGATCCGACCCGGGTAACCCGAACCTTTCAGCTTGCAAAGGTTGCAAAGGAAAGCGGCAGCGAAGTTCATATTTTTTTAACAGATGATGCAGTCTTTCTGGCCAAACCCGGAATGACCGACCAGATAAAAGCCCCAACCGGGGATGAAGCAAATGACTATTTTGCTTTTCTGGTTGAAAATAAGGTTCCTATATATGTTTGAATTCCCTGTGCCAAAAATCGCCAGGTTGGCGAAGATGACATTGTGGAGACAGCCCGGTTCGCAGGAGCCCCCAAACTCATTGAATTATCCAAAGATTCAAAAGTTTTCACTTTTTAATCTATTAAAAATAAGCTCCAATAATCAGTGCGGCTACATTATTTTTATGCCGCATTGATTATTTCAAGGAACAATGGAATGACTGTCATTAAAAAAAATCTTCAGTATTTTATGATCCTCAGTATCATCGCCGGACTTGGGAATGTCTATTTTATAGGAGGCATGACGATTGGGAAAATTTTTTTGGTTTTTTTGTCCCATTGTTCCTTGGGGATATCATAAGGAGAATACTAATTTGATGGAAAGGAATCCAATATTTTGATAACGAATGTAAAATCTCCCTACCGAAATATATCAGACGACAAACTCAGGCAATTGTGGCAACAAGAGTCAGAACTTTTTAAAAAAAGAACGCCTCAGTCCTTGAAAACATTTGGTGAAGCCCATGAGATGATGCTGAATGGTGTTCCAATGCCCTGGATGGGGGATTGGGGAACCCCTTACCCTGTATTCGTCGATCAGGCAAAGGGGAATAAGATGATTGATATTGACGGTAATGAATATATTGATTTCTGCCTTGGTGATACCGGTGCCATGTTCGGCCACTCTCCCGATCCGGTTGTCAAAGCCGTGGAAAGTCAAATCGGCAAGGGCATAACGACTATGTTGCCAGGCAGGGACTCTCTGGACATCGGCCGTGAACTGGCTAAACGGTTTGGGCTCCCCTTCTGGCAGTTTGCCATGACGGCAACGGAAGCCAATCGTTATGTCATCCGCAACTGCCGGGCGTTGACCAAAAGACCGAAGATTCTGGTCATGAACGAATGTTATCACGGGAGTCTGGATGAGTCTTTGCCGCACATCGGGGAAAATGGAAATCTTGAACTTCGTACGGATTACGACATGAATCCGGGTATTCCCAAGGATGCCCTGACCCGTGTCGTGGAATTCAACGATGTGGAAGCTCTGGAAAGGGAACTGGCCTATAAAGATGTTGCCTGCGTTTTGGCTGAGCCCATCATGACCAACTGCGGCATGGTCCTTCCCGCCCCGGGTTATCATGACAGGCTCCGTGAGCTTTGCACCCGCTACGGCTCATATCTGATCATTGATGAGACCCATACCTTTTCAAACGGACCGGGTGGATACACGTCAGCGTTCGGACTGAAGCCTGATTTTCTTACTCTGGGCAAATCAATTGCCGGCGGTATCCCTGTAGCGGTTTATGGGTTTACCTCCGAGGTTGCGGATGCGATCAATGCAGGCTATGGCCGTAAATCTGTATCCGATCCCATGGGAATCGGGGGAACATTGACCGGAAATGCGTTTGTTCTTCGCGCCGTAAAAGCAACCCTTGAAAAGGTGGCAACCCGGGAGGCTTTTGGAAAAATGATTGCAGGGCAAAACAGGTTGTCTGACGGGATTGAGACGTCCGTCAAAAAATATAATCTTCCCTGGAGTGTTACCCGGTCCGGAGCCCGGTGTGAATTGCAGTTTATGCCGGTTCTACCGGTCAACGGCCGGGAAGCGAAAAAACATTTTGACTGGGAACTGATGTATTTCACGCATTTGTTTTTGCTGAACCGTGACTTGCTTATTACGCCGTTCCACAATATGATGCTGATTCCGCCCATGGCAAAGGAAAATGAGATAGACCGGTTAGTCAATGAATGGGATGCCTGTATGAATAAAATAACAGCAGATAAATAATGATAAAGTAAACCATTATGGACGACAAATTCATATATCTGGACAATGCCGCCACCACATATCCCAAGCCCGGGGGACTCCTGGAAGGGATGGTTGAATTGTATTCCAGGATCGGGGTTTCCCCGGGCAGGGGAGGCTATGATCTGGCCACAATGGCCCAGGATTTTATCCAGGAGACCCGGGGCAAGCTGGCCCGTTTTTTTGGGGCTCCTGATCCGGAGCGGATCATATTTACAGCCAATGCAACGGATGGGTTGAACCTTGCCATATTCGGGCTGCTCCAGCCGGGCGACCACGTCATTACCACACGACTGGAGCACAATTCCGTTCTCAGGCCCCTGTATCACCTGCAGCGGCAGAAAATAATTGACTTAAGCCTCATCCCGTTCAACGACCAGGGATTTGTCGATCCGAATGATATTGCAGGGGCCATTCGATCTGAAACCAAACTGGTCATTGTCAACCATGCCTCAAATGTCATCGGCACCATTCAGCCGGTTGAACGAATCGGGGAGATCTGTCGGGCTGCCGACATTGCCTTTCTGGTTGATGCATCCCAGAGCGCGGGCCGGATTGCAGTGGATATGACGGCCATGAAGGCATCGGCTATCGTGTTTACGGGCCATAAATCCCTTTATGGACCTCCGGGAATTGGCGGCTTGGCACTCCATCCGGGCCTGGATATTCAAACCACCCGTTTCGGGGGCACGGGCATAGAATCAAAAAGCCCGGACCATACCCAGGACTTTCCCCACCGCCTGGAGGCGGGAACACACAACCTGATGGGAATTATAGGTCTGTCCCTGGGGATTGACCATATTATCAATAAAGGGCTTCCGGCGATTCATGATCATGAAATGGCCCTGATGCAAAAGCTTTGTAAGGGGCTTTCAAAAATTCAGGGGGTAACACTCTATTGTGCAGAGGACCTGACCGGCCACCTGGCTGTGCTGAGCGTCAATATAGAGGGGATCTTGCCTGAAGCTGTCGGGGCCATACTTGACGGGGATTTTAATATTGCCGTTCGGACAGGACTTCACTGCGCTCCCCTTGTGCATGAAGCTCTGGGAACTATCACTGCCGGGACCGTACGATTCAGTCCGGGAAATTTCAATACCGAATTTGAAATTGACCGGGCCGTTGAGGCCATGTCAAAAATTGTCGGATATCGGCAGCCGTAGTCATCAACCGGCGGCACATCCCCTGGCTTTGGGCAGACCTGCCAGACGTCTTGCCCCCTTTGCGATACCTCCGGGGAAAAGGGCTTCGATCTCCATCAGGCTCAAACCAACCCCCAGTTTTATTTTATGATTCATCGGCTCTTTGCCCTGCTCGGTATAGTATGCTCTGATAAACCGCAGGACCTGCCACTGCTGATCATTCAAGGTCTCGATCCCCGCCTCCAGGGCCAGAAACCGGGCCACTTCTTCAGACCACAGTGACGGGTTCTGCATGAACCCGTCACCGTCAATAATGATCTCAAGACCGTTGATATACTTTATATTTCTGCGCTGTTCTCCGGTATTTTCCGGCATTTTGTCCATTGCTCACTTTTTTACACGGTTTTGGCTTTCAGGGCAGCCAGAACTTTTTCCGGTGTGGCCGGCATATCATAGATTCTTATGCCGACGGCGTTATAAACGGCATTGATGATGGCCGGATGGGTGGGCACCAGTGTGAATTCGCCCACACCGGTTGCGCCAAGAGGCCCTTTTTCACGGGGCGTTTCCAGAAAAATCGTCTCCATATCAAAAGATGTTTTGGTCGTGGGAAATTTATAGGAGACCCAGTCTTTGGTCTTTCCATGGACATATTCTTCCCTCAGGGCCATGCCCGCCCCCATATCCATGCCGCCTTCAATCTGGCAGGTGACTGCCAGGGGGTTGATGACGGTTCCGGGATCCACCACTGCGGTCATTTTTACCACTCTGACTTTACCGGTGTCCGTATCCACCTCCACCTCGGCCAATTGAACCCCGTGACAATAACTATCCCAAAGTTCTCCCTGGCCGGTTTTTTGATCCATACCGGTATGGGACTTGGTGTTGGTTCCCATGTAACGGAACGCTTTGCCGGCCTTGACCAGTTCATCACGGGTAGTGGCACCGCATGCTTCCATGGCACCCTTGAGCGCTTCGATGGCAATGACCAGGGCTTTGCCGGACATATAGGTCTGCCGTGATCCTGCAGACAAGCCCGAATCCGGGGTAAGTTCTGTGTCACGGGTCGATAACCGTACTTTTTCCCGGGGAATGTTCATCAAATGGGCGCAAATCTGGGTCAACATGGCATCATTTCCCTCGCCGGGATCGGCAACGGAACCGTAGATGGTCACCCCTCCGTCGGAATCGAGTTCCACACTCACATTGGAAACATCACCGGGGTCAGCAATGCCAAAGCTGGAACCCGCCAAGCCCACCCCCCGCAGCAGAGAACCGGACTTAAAGACCCGGGCCTCTTTCTTTGCCTGGTCGTAGATCGGTTTGATCTTTTCCAGACAGGCATTAAACGGCCAGTCATCCGTCGCCTGCCCGTTGGAAGTGGTCTGCCCGGGCTGTAATCCGTTGATACACCGGAACTCACAGGGGTCCATATCCAGTTTGGCTGCCAGAAGATCCATGCACGATTCCAGGGCAAAATTTGCCTGTGGAGGGCCTGCACCCCTTGCGGCACCGCCCCAGGCATCGTTGGTATAGACCAGCTTGGCATCCACCAGCACATGGGGGATGTTATAACCGCTGCTGAGCATTCCCAGGGCGCGTTCGATGATACCCGGACCAATGGACATATAGGCACCGTTTTCCACAATCATGTCCATTTCAAGGCCGGTCAGTTTTCCGTCTGCGTCTGCTCCCATGCGTGTTTTCATGCGGAAAGGATGCCGCTTGGGGGTCATCCACATGGACTCGGTCAGGCTGGGAATATAGCGGATCGGCCGTTGGAAATGCAGCGCTGCCGCACCGGCAATTGCCTCGGAGGTCAAATCGCACTTGATGCCGAATTGTCCGCCGGCAAAGGCTTCTATGTAACGCACATTGCCCCAGCCCACGGCGTCCTGAATCATCTGGGCATGCTGATGGATCCAGATGGAACGTCCGATCACCACCAGTTGTGCATCCTCGCCCTTTCCATCCATAAAGGAGACCACGGCTTCCGGCTCCAGCGGTGCCTGGTGGATCAACGGGGAGTAAAACTCCCCGGAAACCACTGCTGCGGATTTTTCCAGGGCTGCTTTGGCATCTCCCTTGATCTGACCAGCCGTATGACAGATATTGGGAATGCCCGGGTGAACCTCGGGTGCACCTTCAGCCATGGCCTCGCTTGAATTTCGCATGGCCGGCAGTTCCTCATAGTCAACCTTTACGGCAGCAGCGGCTGCCAGGGCCTGTTTTTGAGTGTCGGCAGCCACGACGGCCACAGCCGCACCCAGGACCGGAAGATTGTCCGTACACAGCACGGGCTGGTCTTTACCAAACCCCATGGAATTGCTTCCCTTTATATCTGCTGCCGTCATGATGCCGGCAACCCCGGGCATTTTTTTTGCTTCACTCGTGTCGATACCCAGGAGTTTCGCCCGGTGGTGGGGGCTTCGCACAACCGCAATTTCCAGGGCTCCGGGCATGATGACATCGGCGCTGTACTCGGCAAGCCCGCAGGCCTTGAGCATTGACCAGGGCCGCTGGTGTGAAACGCCGATTTGACCGTCATTGGGATCAGGAGTTACCTCGGCCGGGGTGATTTCTTTGCGCAGGAACCGGCCGGCCAGTTCAACCGCCTTGAAAATTCTTGCATACCCGGTGCAGCGACACAGGTTGCGGCGCAGGGCGTGTTTGATCTCTTCCGGGTCAGGATCGGGATTACGGTCCAGCAAAGCCTTGGTGGCCATAATCATGCCGGGAGTGCAAAACCCGCACTGAATCGCCCCTGCAATCACAAAAGCCTCCTGGATTAAATGCGGGTTGGCAGGAGTACCCAAGCCTTCAACGGTTAAAATATCCGCTCCTTCAAGACCGGCCACACGGGTCAAACAAGAATTGACGGTTTTGCCGTTGACGATGACGGTGCAGGCTCCGCATTGTCCCTTTCGGTCACAAGACTGTTTGGCGCCGGTAAGTTTCAAGTCTTCCCGCAACAGATCCAGAAGCACTCTGTCTTCGTCGACAACAAACTGGCGCCGGGTACCATTCACTGTTAGATGAACTCTTTTCATTTTCTCCTCCTTGCAGATTCTGTATTCTTGTGTGTGTAAAATATTCTTGTAGGAATTTATCTGTTATAGTCATTAATTGTCAATATGAATATTTATAATTATTAAAATCAACCAAAAATAACTTAAACTAATAAAAAGTATGGCTTTGACCTGAAACAATAGTGCTGTCTCAACACAGCCTGTGCCGCAGAGCGGGATAGTCCCCGACCGGTTACTTTTAAAGCAATATGTAATTAAAAAATCAATAAAGTCCCTGAACGGAAACTTTATCTTGCGTTTTATTTGAATTGCTGAACAGCCTTGGCCTGGAATTCCACCTGATGAAGCGTGGAGACAGTTGATTTTGGAAACTTTGCTCAGATTACTCCAGCTCATAGGCTTTGATTTTACGCCAGAGTGATACCCGGTCAATGCCCATCATTTCAGCGGCTCTGGTTTTATTCCAATTGGTTTTTCCCAGGACCCATTGAATATATTTCTTTTCCTGTTCTTTTAAGGTCGGGACCTTTCCAATGCCTGTTTCCCGATAGGTTTCAATATCCAGTTGGGTGATGTGTTCCGGCAAAGCTTCCGGATGGATAATCTCACCGGTTTCCATTGCCACGGCACGTTCAACGATATTTTCCAGTTCCCGGACGTTTCCCGGCCAACTGTATTTCGACAGGTAGTCCATTGCCGGCCGGTCGATTTCTTTGATATTTTTACCCATTTCCCGATTTTTCAGGTTCAAAAAATGGTAGGCGAGCAAGGGGATATCACCGTGACGCTCAACCAGCGGCGGCAGCTCAATGGAGACCACATTCAAGCGGAAATACAGATCCTGGCGGAAACGGTTGTTTTCAACTTCGTGTTTCAGGTCACGGTGGGTTGCTGCGATAAATCTTAAATCCACAGGAATGGTATGGGTGCCGCCCACGCGCATAAATTCCTTTTCCTGGATCACCCTTAAAATTTTGACCTGCATGGAGGGCTGCATATCGCCGATTTCGTCAAAGAATACCGTTCCCCTGTCTGCGGTTTCAAAAAGCCCTTTCTTTGTTCTGGTAGCCCCTGTGAATGCTTCCTTTTCATGGCCGAACAATTCATTGGCCATCAGTTCTTCGGAGAAAGAGCCGCAGTTAAATGCCACCATTTCATGATGCTGCCGGGAGCCCAGATTGTGAATAGCTCTGGCCGCCAGTTCCTTACCGGTTCCGCTTTCTCCCAGGATCAGGACACTGATATCGGTCTGGGCCACCTGGCGGATGATCTTTTTTACCGCTTCCATTGCCGGGCTGTTGCCGATGATTTTTGGCATCCTGTTTTTTTTTTGGATCTCCTCTTTAAGCTGGATATTCTCCAGTTGAAGGGAGCGCTTCAGAAGCGCCTCTTTTACGATTCTCCGGACCTCGTCAATTTTATAGGGCTTGGCAATATAATGATAGGCACCGTCCTTCATGGCCCTGACGGCATTATCAACCGTGGCATATCCGGTGATCATGATCACTTCCGTGTAAGGCTGGATCTGCCGGCTCTGTTCGAGCACGTGCATGCCGTCCACTTTTTTCATTTTATAGTCCGTGATCACCAGGTCAAAGCTTTTTGATTTGATAAGATTTAGGCCCTTGGCGCCGTTTTCGACAGAGGTCACCCGGTAGCCTTCCTTTGAAAGGATATGCTCCAGGTTTTTTCTGGCGATCTGTTCGTCCTCTATGATTAAAATCTCGTAAGGCATGATACTCCCGTGGGTTGTCGTTAATCCGGAAGATGGATTGAAAAAACGGTCCCCTTTCCCTCCCGGCTGTCTACGTCTATGGTTCCGCCGTGCTGCTCAATAATACCGTGTATGATGGACAGACCCAGGCCCGATCCCTTCCCCACATCCTGGGTGGTAAAGAAGGGATCAAAAATTCTGGCAAGGTTATCCTTTGGGATGCCCCGGCCCGTGTCAGCCACTGAAAAAATAAATTGCCGGGGCATCTTTTCTCGTTGGGCTGAAATCGTCAGGGTGCCGCCCCCTTTTTCCATGGCATGAACAGCGTTGATGATCAAATTGAGCAGAACCTGCTGGATTCGTCTGGGGTCAATTTTCCCCTCAAGATCATCCGGCACATCAATGACAACCTCTATGTCCACCGGGATTTCACTGGCTATTAAATGCATGGTGCTGGAGACCAGGCTCCGGAAAAATATCGGCTCCACAGAAAATTCACTCTGCCTGGAGAATTCCAGCAGGGCCCGGATGATATCCCTGGCCCGGTCGATCTCTCCTTCCACCTCTGCCAGCAGATTTTTTTTAAACGCCATATCCGGATCTTCAATCTCCTCCTTGAGGATCTGGACAGAGGTGGAAATATTGTTGAGCGGATTGTTCAATTCATGGGCCACCCCTGACGTCAATGTTCCCAGGGATGACATCTTTTCCGCCTGTACGAGCTGATCCTTTCTTTTATCCAGTTCCCGGATCATGTGGTTCAGGCTGAGGGCCAGGGATTCAAACTCGTCCCCGGTGGTTATTTTCGGAATTTTGTCGAATTCACCGTCAGCGATCCGCTTGATGCCGGCCTCAATTTGTTTCAAGGGCCGGTTAACGTTTTTTATGAGAAAAAATGCCGTCAGCACCGTGAGCAGAAACAGGGACAGCAAAGAGGCAACCAGATAGTTCCGGGATATATCCAGCAGGTGGTAGATCCGTTCTTTTTCATTTCGTTCAACCTGTTCAATATCGGTGGTCAGTTGTCTGCCAAGCTGGGTGATCATCTGTTGAATACGGTCAATTTCCCTGGTGGCAGAAGGTGTGTTGATATTGTTGTGATACAGGTCATAGAGCTGTTTCATCTGTTGCCGGTAGTCGGCAATGATCTGGGTCCGTTTCTTGACCGCTTCCAGATCTTCCAGGAGGCTGGCAAAATTATGTTCAATGATCTCCTGTTTTTGTGCTGTTTTTTCAATATAGACCAGGGCCTGGGCCAGGTCCTCTTTATGCTTTCGTAAAAAGAAATTTTTTTCATACCGCCGGGCTTCAAGCACGGTATCCAGGAGATCTTTTTTTTTCTCTATGATAATCAACTTCTCATTGATCTTTGAATTGCTGTAATAGTTAAAAAACCAGATGGCGCTGTTAAACGCCATAAAGATCAAAAAGTGGAGCAATATTTTTTGTCTGAGCTTGAGTTTCATTTTAAACATTTTATAGACCTATTGCGGCCCCATGCAAAGCATAATCTGGAATTTACATGAACAGACCCGTTTGAAAGGGGTCTGTTTCAACATAATCTGCTGTTGTCGAATCCCGACAAAACTAGCCGATCCCGTAAAAAAAGTAGATCACCGCAAGTTCAACCGTGAGGAACAAGATGGTCATGACAATTCCGGCCCGTGCATAATCAATGGTCCGATACCCGCCCGGACGCATGATCAGCGCATTGACCTGGTGGGTCGGCAGCATAAAGGTATTGGAGGCGGACAGCCCCACAACCAGGGCGGCCATTCGGGGGTCCCCCCCGGCCATGACCGCCATATTCATACACAGGGGAACCAGCAGGACCGTAGCCCCGACATTGGAAATCACCAGGGTGAAAAAGGATGTCATGATCCCGATTACGGCCAGGAGTACAATGGGAGAAGGAGTGCCGATAAAGGACAGGACGGTTTTGGCAATAAATGCTGCCGTTCCTGTCTTCTCAAAGGCGATTCCCAGGGGTATGAGGCCGGCCAGAAGAAAAACCGTCATCCAGTCCACTGACTGGTAGGCTTCGTCAACGTTCAGCACCCCGGTGATGATCATGCCCAGGGCACCGGACATAAGAGCCACGGACAATTGGACTTTAAAAAATATGATCTGGGCAAGTGCAATGGCCAGCCAGAGCACGGCAAACACGGCTTTTTTGGGTCTTAAAATTTCTCCTTCAAGAGGGGATGCAAAGGCCAGTGCCCTGGGCTGGGGCCTGTTCTTTAAGATATGAAACTTTTCCCAGGGACCCTGGAGAAGCAGGGTATCCCCCATGGCCAGTTTGATATTGGTCAATCCGCTGTAATATTTCCGGTTACCCTTGAAAAGGACCAGGGGATTTAAACCGAATAATTCCTTGAAATCCACCTGGTTCAATGTTTTACCGATCAACTCGGACCTGGGGGATACAATGGTCTCTGCCATGCCCGCATGGGTATTGGCAAGACTTTCGGCAAATGTTGCCAGTCCGTCCTTGATCTCCCAGCCGTATTCCCGGGCGAGCTGCTCAATATGTTCCCGCTTCCCCACCACGGCGATATCGTCTCCTGCACAGATTTCCTCATAGCTGTGGGGCACATGATTGGTATACCGTTTTCCCGGAGAACTGATGCCGATGACCGTGACCAGAAACTGGGGCCGGATGTTCAAATCATCCAGAATTCCGGTTTTCCCGCTTTCTTTGGGAACGTGAAGTTCAATGATATTATTGACTCCCTGGTATTCTTTGATCAGGACTTCCGATGCCCCTTTACCCTGGCTGCCGCTGCCCGAGGGAAGGATAAACCGGCCGAAAACGGTAAAATAGACAAGGGCTGTCAGGAGCAGGCATATTCCGATGGGAGTCTGTGTAAACAGTCCAAAGGGTTCAAGCTTTTCACCGCTCAGGACCATGAGGTCGTTGAGCAAAATGGTGGGGCTGGCTCCCACCAGTGTCAGGGTGCCGCCAATAATGGCGCAGAATCCCATGGGCATCAATATCCGGGAGGTGGGGATTCCCATGCGTTTGGATATCCTCTGGGTTGCCGGCAGAAACAGGGCCGCCGCACCGATATTCTGCATCATGCTGGAAATCACACCAACGGTTCCGGCCACCAGGACCATGATTTTTTTTTCACTTTTTCCGGCCAGGGCCAGTATGGGTTTGGCCACTTTATTCATGATCCCGGTTTTGTCCAGACCGGCCCCGATGATAATCACGGCAATGATGGAACAGACCGCATTGCTGCTGAGGCCCACAAAGGCTTCTTTCGGGTTAATCAGGCCGATCAGGGGCAGCAGTACCATCATCATGATGCCCACGACATCCACCCGGACCCATTCAAAAACAAACAGACAGATAACAAAAACAAGGACAATCATCGTCATAATCATCTCAGGCGTCATTGTGCAAATTCTCCATTCAATCCATAATAATTTGTGTCATTCAAGTGATAAAAGCGCTCCTTGGCAATCATCAGATGCAGGGGCTAGTTTTTGTCCTCGTTCCGGTAGATAAAGCAAACGACGGCGACAGCCAGCACCAGGGCGAGACCTAAATAAAAATGGGCATGCATGATTTGCCTCCCTAATTAACCGAATAGACAAAAAGCCGCCGGGCAATGCGCTGGGTGTTTTCAGCCGCATCCCTTACCCGGGCCTGGTCACGATTTTCAGTGATGACAAACTCCACCTGGCCGCACTCGTGGGTGATATCCTTTATCGCATGGTCGATATCGGAAAAATTGGTAACATGGACAAATTTTAGCCCCATACGTTCACTCTTTTCCTTAAAACCCCGAACCATTTCAGCAGACACCTGCTTGAATTCCCGGTACAAGTCTTCCTGGGTGCTGGAGAAAAATTCCGTGACTTCACGGGTAAGGCTGGCCGCATTTACGGCAATAATGTCGTAATTCATCCGTTTGGCCATCTCCAGTGCATAGTCGACCATGTCATCCGGGAACCGGCTGTTCTGGATTGCCACCACAAGGTTGTGCCCCTGGTTTTCCACGCAGGTCATTGCCTTGGACCGGTCCCGGTCCTGTTGGATACCCGCCTCGGAAAAGGTGATGGCCTCCTGGTAATCATCCACTTTTTTATTGAAATTAAGCAGTTTTGTTTTCAGCGTATTTAAAAATGCCATGATCTGTCTCCTTCATAATGGTTTTTAGCTGTTCATGGTTTCCTCCTGGGGTGAAGAGCAAAATGCATACCATGGTCTTGGAGCGGCTGAACGCCCTTTAAATAAAGGGGCTTAATGGATTTGAGTCAACCGGGTCAAATTTCTTTTGTTGCAGATTGTAACGCATATCCCAGATATCTTCTCCTGCCTTTATTTATAGGGCTTTGAAAAGATATTGCACGCTACAATAGCGTGTTGCAAAATGAAACGATTTTGCGGCCTTTTTGTTCTGCCGGCAGGGGTGGGCCTCTTGTCTTGGGTGTTTTGATTTATTTTTTATCGCATTTTTTCTTGCCACGGCCCGGCAGCCGGGCGGACCGGTTGGAGCTGAATTCATAAGGCACGGTACTTGCAAAATGCAGACTGGACTGATCTGAGAGTGGTCTAAGATTGATCTCAAATTGATCTGGCGTGGTATCAGCCCCATGGCAATATAAACAGCTTAACCATGCACAGGGGTGAATGCAAATACCTGAAAAAGGATGGTCGTTTGTGAAGGGAATTTTCAGAAGAGAAGCCGAAGAGATGCCGTCGGAAATTGATGAGATCCGGCAGAACGTCATTGACCAAAAGATGCCCGGGGCTGTTGAAAAAATAATTCTCAAAGAAGTGGACAAGTTGTCCAAAATCAGTGCTTCGTCGGCAGAGTATACCATCGGCATCAACTATATTGATTATCTGACCACATTGCCGTGGAACCGGTACAGCGAAGATAATCTGGATATCAATCGGGCCGAGGATATATTGAACAAAGATCATTACGGCCTGGGTGAAATCAAGGAAAGGATATTGGAGCATCTGGCCGTAAGGTTAATGAAATTGTCGGCTAAAAAGAAAATCCTGGTGGCTGATGATGAGAGACTGACCCGTGAAAATCTTTCCCACGTTCTTTCTAAGGAAGGGTATGATGTGACCTGTGCTTCGGGCGGCAGCCAGGCATTGTCCATACTCAAAGAGGAACGGTTCGACCTGGTGATCACAGACCTGAAGATGGACAAGGTGGACGGACTGACGCTTCTGGATTGTATCAAAAAGATCAGCCCGTCAACGGAAGTGATTATCATCACCGGTTACGCCACTGTTCTGACAGCGGTGGATGCCATTAAAAGAGGGTCTTTCCATTTTATTGCCAAACCGTTGAAACTGGATGAAATCCGCTCGACGGTCAAGAGCGCCCTGAATAAAAAAACCGGTGTGGTGGACACCAAAAGCCCGGTTCTGTGCTTTACCGGACCGCCGGGTATCGGAAAAACGTCTCTGGGTAAATCCATTGCCGGAAGCCTGGAACGTAAATTCGTCCGGATCTCCCTGGCCGGCATGAAGGATGAAGCCGATATCAGGGGCCACCGCAGAAGTTATGTAGGGGCATTGTCCGGTCGTATCATCCAGGAAATCAGGCGGGCCGAGTCCGGCAATCCGGTTTTTATGCTTGATGAAATCGACAAGATCGGCCAGGATTTTAAGGGTGATCCTGCTGCGGCCCTGCTTGAGGTCCTGGATCCCCACCAGAACCATCATTTCATTGACCATTACCTGGATGTCCCCTATGACCTGTCAAAGGTGATGTTCATTGCTACGGCCAATACCATCGGCAGAATACCCAGGCCCCTGCTCGACCGGTTTGAAGTGATCCACATGTCCGGTTATACGGTTGGCGAAAAAGTCAATATCGCTAAAGAACACCTGATTCCAAGGGCTGTCGAGGATTCGGGGCTGGACAAATTTAAAATTTATTTTAAAGAAGAGGCCCTTAAAAAAATTATTCGCGAGCACACCCGGGAAGCCGGATTAAGGGAGCTGGAAAGGAAAATTTTTTCAGTGTGCCGGAAAATCACCTACAAAATTGTCAGGCAGACCATTGCCCAGGACCAGCCGGTACAGGTCACCGAAGAGATGGTGGATGAACTTCTGGGCGCCGGCCCCTATCATTTTGAAATCGCCGGTGCAAAGGACAGGATCGGTTGCTCGACAGGGCTTGCCTGGACTGAAACCGGCGGTGAGATTATCTTCGTTGAAACCACGAAAATGATGGGAACCAACCAGCTCATACTGACAGGCTCACTGGGAGCGGTCATGAAGGAGTCTGCCCAGGCCGCCTTAAGTTATATCCGAAGCCATACCCGTGAATTCGGCCTTTCTGCAGATTTTTTCAATAACCAGGATATCCATATCCATGTCCCGGCCGGTGCGATTCCCAAAGACGGTCCTTCTGCCGGGCTTACCATTGCAATGGCCCTGCTGTCCATGTTAAAGCAGGTGCCCTGCCGCAGGGATACGGCCATGACCGGAGAGCTGACCCTGAGTGGAAGAATTCTGCCCGTGGGCGGGATCAAGGAAAAATTGCTGGCCGCAAAAATGGCCGGCATCAAAACCATTATTTTCCCCGATAAAAACAGGGCCGACCTTGAGAGCATCGAATCCGGCCTGAAACGGAATATCAGGATTCTCACCGCCGGCGAGTTAAATCAGATTCATGACCAGGTACTGCTCGATAATAGATAAGGATTGCAGATGAAATTAAGTCAACCTGTTTTTCAATATTTTTAATTGATCCATGAGCAGCCCTTTAAACCGGTCCAGGGTTATGGGATACGCCTGCATGGGAATACCCATCCAGTCACAGTACTCCAGAAATTCCTCCGGACTTTCCGCCATATACTGGTCCAGATACCCAATCCCGTCAAGTACGACAGCTCCCCCGGTATGACGGGGGAAATTTTCATTGGCAATGGCTTTATCCCAGCCGTCAAAAACCTGTTTTCGATATTTGACCCATCCGGGCGTCATAAACCAGACCGGCTCACCTCCGGCAAGTTCCTGGGTAATCTGTTTCATTTCTTCATCACTGGCCAGCATTCCCATGCAGTGCGTGGCTTCAATTCTTGCAACCTCAAGTCCCTGCTCTTGTATAAGGGTCTGCATCAACCGTGTGGGGTTATCTGGATTAACGTAGCAGTATTTACCCCCATACACCACGATCACCCCTTTGGCCTTTGCCCTGGCTTTCTCAATAAATTTTATGAGCTGGGTTTCGAGTTCAGGAATATTTTGATGCAATCCGGGAGTTGTGTAAAAAACATGCCGGGTGTCAAGAAATCCTTCCTTGACCAGATAATTAATTTCAGGGCTCATGGTTCCACAGGCAACAATTGCTATATCAGAAAACGATGAATCACTCATGATAATCTCCTCGGGTAGAAAAAGTAAAAAAAAATATTGCGTGCATATGCAGTCTCCTTTTGCTTACCATGTGTCACTTTGATGCTGCTGTCCATCAAGAGTGACACATGGCGGTTTATGCGACATCATCCTTCTCTTGCAAGTCCCGGTATCAATGACGGCGGTACAATCAGTACCGGACAGGGTGCCCACAGAACTGCATCTGCGAGTTAAAGTGCAGGTTCGGAAAAGAGCTGCCTGCACTTTCCATTTCAATGCCGTTAATTGCCGAGCGTATCTGCTACTGCCTCGTTTTGAATATGTTCCTCCCACTTCTCACCCCACATATCAGGTATGGTTTCTTCAACCTGAACAATGGAATCCCAACTGATACCGATTTCTGTACAGATATCTTTCAGAATTTCTTCGCTTTTGGCCATCCAGATACAATACCGGATACCTTGATCTTCATTGTAATAGGTTCGGATCCAGGTTCCGGCTTCAACATCGGCCATTTTTCTCCAGTTGGCCTGAACTTCTTCACAATCAATACCAGGGTTGTTATGAACCATCATATATTTATTGAGTTTTCCCATTTTACATCTCCTTTGTAAAAAAATTATGTGAATTATACGTTAAGAAAAATGCGCATTTTAACTTTACGTTACCATCTATCATTTTATTAATATCAACATTTGTGCCGGCCAGGGGAAAAGCTGATTTATTTTTTATAACTATCTGATAATCAAAATAAATTTTAATTTTTGTGCTTTTGGAGATTGAAAATATTGGCGGTTGATAAAATTATATACCGCCACTTATGATAGGAGGTGGCATATAGTGGCGCTACTGGTGGCGCCGAGAAAACCAATAAAGGCGGTCATGAATAAATAATGAAATTATCCCGGCCCGTTACAATTGACAACACAGGCCTTCAAACTGCAATGGTAAAGTAAGTTCTTAATATTACAAGAAATATTCCCGGGTTGATATTCCTGTATTACAAAATGAAACAAAATCCCGGTCCGGTTCAAATCCTGCCGGCCTCTCCCCGTCATTTGAAATCCATTTCCAGGCCTTTCTAAACCGCGGGATTCTACAATTTTTAAATTGTTCAGTCTGCCTGGTATGCAAAATGCTAATTCCATTGGCAATTCCTAAAACCAATTAAACAGGAGATACTCATGAAGATGGAATTGTTTAAAACTTTAGAAGATTTGATGACTGCCGCAACCTTTGCAGAAAAAAATCAGCACGATTTTGCCTTAAAACTGATGGCTGACGAAATAGACCAAAAACAATCGCGCCAAATAAAAGCCAAAAACAATGAGCAGGATTTACACAGACCCCAAATGAGGCTGTAATACGGTGAAACAAATTCTTCTTGCAATCAACGGTGAGACCCCGTCAAAAAATGCATTCCAATATGCCGTGGAATTGAGCAAAAGAATCCGGGCTGAGTTAAACATCCTGCGTTTTGTCGAAAAAGGCAAACTGGCAGACCATCTTTTGACCACCCGGAAAAAAGCGGCCCACCTGGGCCGGTTTCTTGAGGATTCCTTTGTAGATGTGGCTTTTGCCGAAGAAAGAGTCGGCCTGGATGCAGAAAAGGTTCTGGCTGATGTGTCGGACCCGCTCAAGGATTTGCTGGCGGACGACAAAGACGGGGTTCCACTGAAATTAACCCTTAGCGGCGGTGACCCTGAAGATGATATCGGCCGGTTTGTTGAGTCTCACCAGGATGTGATCCTGACCATTCTCGATTCCTCCAGAGGGGCTGCACCGCTGAAAAAAAAGAAGGACCGGATAGAAAAACTTAAAAAAATACTGGGCGTTCCCCTGGTGGTTGTGAAACCCCATGCAGCAAAAAAGAAATCCTGATTTCCGACCAGCCCCGGTCAAGAAGAAGGGCTTTCCAGAGTTCAAAAGTCCGGGCCTGTTATACGCGCAGCGTTGCGATGATTCTTTCCGGTGTTTTCAGCAGATCGAAAACATCCAGTATATCTTTCACCATTAAATCCGATGCTGAAAAACAGGCGGATGACAGCCCCTCATCCCCGAGAACGGCAATTCCGATGCAGGCTTCCTTGAGCATTAATGCATCATTGCGCCCGTTTCCCGCGCATAGGGTTTGGTCCGGCCCAAGCCCTTTTAAATAGTCCAGCTTTTTCTGGTCTTGATTATCTTTGGAAATAATCGTTAATACGGCATTTACATCCTGAAGCTGTTTTTGAACCGATCCAAAGGTGTCTGCCGTGAGCACGTGGAAGTTCAGCCGGTCTGAAAATTGGTGAATACCCTCTTTTACACCGGGTATGAGTTGACCGTCCCTGGCAATGGTCCCGTTATAGTCAAATATAACATGCCTGATCCTGAAACACTTTTTTCCGGGAATATCAATTTGTATCATGGTTGATCCTGATTTTTAAAAGGGTTTAAAGCAAAGGCCCCTATGAACCCAGGGCAATCCTGGCCGTGTCCCGGCCGATAAGGGCATATAAGCTGTCGCCTGTTTTAAGACTGTGCATTTCAAGGGCATTATGGGTGACCAGAACCTTGATAAATGTTTCCCGGGATTTCAAATGCAGCAGACAGATGTTTCCCTCACTGGTGATACTGGTGAGGGTTGTCTCTAAAATATTCCGGCTAAAGTTTTGGGGCGGGGGGTTTTTGACAACCCGCACATTTTCAGGCCGTATGGCAATTTTCACCTTTTGCCCGACACGGGCCTCACCCCGGCAGGTCAGGCCGGTGCCGTTCACATTGACGACACAGCTACCGTCAAGGCTTTGAAGCACGCATCCGTCGAGGATGTTGGCGCCCACAAAATCTGCAATAAACCGGGTTGCCGGCTGATGAAAAACCTCCTCCATCGTACCGTATTGAATCAGTTTGCCGTCCTTCATTACCGCGATTTTATTGGCAAGGGCCCAGGCATCATCCAGATCGTGGGTAATATGAATAACGGTTGTTCCGCGTTCCTTAAGTGCATTTTTAAGAATTTGCCGGGCCTGTTTCCGGGTCTGTTGGTCAAGGGCGGAAAAGGGTTCATCCATCAGCAGCAGTCTTGGGTTGACAACAAGGGCACGGGCAAGAGCCACCCGCTGCTGCTCGCCGCCTGAAAGCGTGCCCGGCTTCCGGTGAAGCAAATGTTCGATATGAAGAGAGGCGGCCATGGCCCTGGTTTTTTTTTCAATTCCTGTTTTTTCTATTTTTTTGAGGCCATAGGCGATATTTTGAAACACCGTGAAATGCGGGAACAGGGCATAATCCTGATATACAATTCCGATTCGTCTTTTTTCCGGCCATTCATTGGTAAGGTCTTGCCCCTCAACAATGATGCGGCCTTTATCCGGTGTCCAGAATCCGATGATGCTTTCCAGGAGAATGGTTTTTCCCGCGCCTGTGGGTCCGATAATGCTTAAATAGTCTCCTCGTTCAACATCAAAGGAAACCCCCTGAAGAAAGAATTCTCCAAGATTGATATGCAGATCTTTAATTTCCAGAAACATCAGAGATTGGCCTCTGCTTTTTCAAATACGTAGATGGCGGCAAAGGAAACCACCATCAATACGATGCCGCTGGTCAAGGCCATTCCCATGTTGCCGTAGGATATATTCAGGTACAGGGTTATGGGGAGGACTTCGGTTTTCATATATGATCCCCCGGCAAGGATGAGTACGGTTCCGAATGTTCCGATACACCTGGCAAAGGAAATGACCGTGGAGGCCAGGATACCGTTTTTTGCAAGGGGGATTGAGACATTTAAAAAACTCTGGAACCTGGAATATCCCAGGGAACGGGAAACAAATTCCATCCTGGGATCAATATAGTCAAAGGTGGACTTCATAATCCGGGCCGCATAGGGCAGGGCAGTGAAAAACTGGGCCGCCACCACCCCCTGTTTGGTAAAGACAAAGTTGATCCCCATGGATTCCAGCCATCTCCCGAAAAAACTATTGCCGAACAGCAACAGAAGGCACAGGCCCAGAACCAGTTCCGGAAACGCCACGGGCAGATCGATAATAGTCTTCACAAATCCCTTGCCGAAAAAATGAAACCGGGACAGGGTATATCCAATGGGCAGGGCAAAGACCATGACCAGGAGTGTTGAAATAAAGCCAGTGATCAGGGAAAGCTTTAGGGAAAATATCATTTCCTCGCTCCACAGGTTTTGCCAGACATCCTTAAATTCCGGAACCAGGAGCAAAGATCCTATGGCGAGAACCAGAATCAGGGTGACGGCCTGGGAAATAAGAATAAAAACAAGCCGGAAAAAATCTATTCGCTGCAAGGCGTAAATCCCCATTTTTTCCAGATTTGAAAGCCTTTATCCGAAGCAATATACTCACTGAATGCCCGGGCGTTCTCCATATGGAGCGCCTTGGTACAGACAGCAGTGGGGATGGTTTTGATCATATTTAATTTTTTATCAATGGGGACGACTTCAATTTTCCCCTTTCCCTCGGCCCATGCAGTCAGGTCTTCCCAGATGATGGCCGCATCAACCTGCTTCAATGCCACATAGATCAGCAACTGGTTCACGGTGGGGGCATAGACCTTGATATTGGCCTGGGTTTTTTCCCAAAGGCCTGCTTTGTCCAGTATTTTTTTAGCCACAGCCCCGATGGCCGGGCCCCTGGGGTCGCCGATGGATACCTTGACACCCGGATTCGTCAAGTCTTCCAACTTTTGGATATGGGCTGGATTTCCATTGGGAACGGTAATTACAGGGACATGGAGAACCAGGCTCTGGATGGTGTCTTTGATGACCCACCCGTTTTTCAAGGCATCCCGGGTGTATTTTTCCGCACCGGGAATCAGGACATCACATGGCTGCCCTGCTGCCAGCATGCCGAAGATTTCTCCTGAGCCGCCATAGTGTACGTCTATATTGATGTTTTTTTGGGTTTCAAAATTTTTTCGCATTTCTTCCATTGGTTTCATTAGACCGGCGCCGCTGAAAACGGTAAGATCTGCAGCCATGCAGTTCCCGGAAATAAATAAAGCCATGCCGATGATACAGATGAATTTTTTCATATATGACCTCCTGACGGGCGGTAATTTGTATGATGCAACTTCCTTTTTAGCCTAAAGGACAATGGGTTGTTATTGGTTGATAGTATATAAAATCGGATAATTCAAGGAGAAAGACAACCAAAAGAAACCAAAACGGCATATATAAAATATGATGGATTCATTCAAGGTCAACCCGATTTTGATCACGGGTCAGTAGATCATTTTTAATCAGGCGGTTATGCCGCCGTCAACCGACCAGGCAGCACCGGTTACAAAATCAGATGCACTGGATGCTAAAAAGCAGATAACCGATGCCACCTCTTCCGGCCGCCCCAGTCTCCCGACCGGATATGATCCTGTCAGGGTTTCCAGATATTTTTCCGGATCACTCCTTGCTTCAAGATCCTTATCAAGCATCGGGGTTGCAATATCACCGGGGCAGACGCAATTGACACGAATCCCATGGGAAGCCAGGTCCAGGGCCAGAGCTTTTGAGAAAATTGTCAGACCTCCTTTTGAGGCACAATAAACCGATGATAATTTATTTCCCTGAAGGCCGGCATCGGAAGAAACATTAATGATGGCACCGGCCTTATTTTCTTTGAGAAAAGGCACGGCATATTTACATATAAAAAAAGCGCCTTTTAAGTTGGTATCTATGATCCAGTCAAATTCTTTTTCAGTGACATCTTCTATGGGGTTTGCCTTGAAAACGCCGGCATTGTTGATCACAATATCAATTTTGCCGTGTTCTTCAACGGCTGAGCAGATCGCTTTTTTACACTGGGCCGGCTTTGATACATCTGCCTTAAAAAAATATATTTTCCGGCCGGGTTTTGCCAACTGCATAACGGCTTTTTCACCCTTGAGTCCATCGCGGCCGATCAGAACCACCTGGGCTCCTCCGGCAAGAAGCATCCGGGCAGTCTCATACCCGATGCCTGAACTGCCTCCGGTGATAACCGCCACTTTACCTGAAAAATTAAACTGATGTTGAAACATAAATGATCCTCAGGTCATTTTCAAAAATTTCTTGTCCATGAACCTTTGTTTCGTTTGCCGGCAATGGTTTAAACCGGACCCTGCTTAAAGGTCATATTGTCTATGCCGACCTGAAAGATGACGGTAGATTTGGCCTTGCTTTCGGGAATATTCATGGGTCGGTCCGTGTATTGTGAAATAATGATTTTCAGTGCTTTAATTTTGTCTTCTGTTTTTTCTATGAATTCCACCCTGCCGGTACCCATAATGCTTTGATACTTCATATCCCAGGAACAGGGATTGTCCGCCTCCATCACCTCTGAAATCCTGTCAAATTCAAAGCAAACATTAGGATCATCCTTTAAAAGGGTCAGCTTTTTTCCCTTGGGTCCACTGTGGAAATATAATGTATTGTCACGATATCCAAAGCTTAACGGTACAACATATGGTGCTTTGCCGTTATTGATACCAAGCCGGCATACAATTGAATTTTTTATCAGGGTTTCACTGTTTTGCAGATCTAACGAGGATTGATTGTCTGCCATTTTGCCTCCATTATTTTAACAAAAGATCTTTTTACCGGGCATTCCAAACCCATGTAGTCAATCAATGGTATTACAGAATCAGGCGCTGGGGATCACATTTTTCCCTCAGCAATGAAAGCTCATTTGCAGAGGGCGGATGAATCTCCTGTGCACGGGTTATATCAATTTCAAATTCCATATTTTGTAAAATTTTATCTGGTGTGATGCCGGGGTAATATCCTTTGAGATACATTTGCCGGGTTTGATCATCAAAGCCCATCATCCCCATGTTGGTAATGACTTTATCGGGTCCGCCGCCGGGAAGGTCTGCTTTTTCCCGTGCACCCGGTCCCTCCAGGTAGCCCGGCGTTGTCAGGTAATCCAGTTTTTTCTTAAATTTTCGTTTTTCCTGTGTCATGAAGATAATGCTCCTTGCCACAAAAGAAGCCACATCGCAGGCACCACCACTCCCTGAAAACCGGACATCCGGTCCTTCATAGTCTCCGATGACGGTTGAATTCAAATTCCCGAAAATATCGATCTGGGCCGCTCCCAGAATTCCAACGACATGTCGGCCGGTTATCTGGTTCTGCATGGTGGCGAATGCTTCAAGAAGCCCTGCATTGGATGAGGATTGGTACATGATTCTCGGGTCTGCCACCGCCAGTGGCAGATCTTCGAGTTTGGAATCAATGGCGCCTGTCTCAAAGAAGATAACACTTTGAGGGGCATTGATGTTTTTGGCTGCCATGGCTGCCAGCATTGAAATACCGGTACCGCAGAAAACAATATCATCGTTCCTGATTTCTCTTGCGGCAGCAATGGTCATCATCTCTTTGGGTGTATAATCCATCTTATGTCTTCCTTCACCTATCTTCTGTCAAGATTCTTAGCATACCCGTGATTCTCATCTGCCGAGATCATTTCAAGGCGTTTTCGGCCAATTGAGTCAAGCAGGTCTCGGTGGGTAGGATTTTTAAAAATAGTATCTTCAATATACGAATGGTATTGCGTGTCATCCTTTGCAAGCCTTGCATATTCCTTTAAAAATACCGGATCATAATCATAACAACGGAAGCAGGCGGTGGGAAAGGCACCATAAGGGATGTGGATAACGGCATCTGCATGGATAAAAGGGATCTGGTTCCTGTCGGGCTGGTTCTTTAAAGAATCGTCATCTATCAATTCCTCACAGGTGACGATCAGGTTTTTTGCAGCCTTTGCCTGCTCCACATCGGCAAAGGTGAGGCCGTCGATCCTGCAATTGCCCCGGTAATCGGCCTGTTGAACATGGATAATGGTGACATCGGGGTTAATGGCCGGAACAAGGATGAGTTTTTTTGTATCCCCCCATTCCCCAAAAGGATTTTCAATTTCAATGAGCTTGTCGTTGGGAATCCTGGTGTTTTGTTTTCTGGCCTCGGGTGAAAAACCCCAGATGTTTACAATATCCGTTCCCATGCCTGAGCGTGTCGGCAGAAACGGTACACCCATGGAACCGGCAAGAAAACGAAGGGTCATCTGATAGTTGGAATAATCTTCCACATTGATTTTTTTTTCTTCAACGGCTTTTCTGAAACGGATGCAGGTGGATGCAAATTTACCACTGCCGCCATAGGCAATTTCAAGATTCTTTACGACACCGGCACCCACAAGCTCGTCCACGCCCTGTCCGTTGGAGTGGGCGTATAAATGAACATCTCTTATTTTCTGACGGATGATTTCGTAAACAGCAGCCATGGGATTCCGGTTGATGGTGAACCCACCGATGGATAAGTGGCATCCATCTTTGACATAGGTCTTAACAGCATCCTCTATACTCATTATTTTATTGCCATTTATTTTCATAAGGTTCCTTAATGACAAAACAAGTTTCAGCCGGCTCAAATATCCTGGTCCGGTTGCGAAGTTTGTCCTTTTTTATAGTTGATGCAAAGTTCAGGCAGGCAAGGGTTGCTGCTGGGTCATACAATGGATATTGCCGCCTCCCAGTAGGATTTCCCTTGTATGCACACCGATGATCTTTCGTTGGGGGAAAATTTTGTTCATGGTTTCAATGGCGGCATGGTCATGGGAATCATCAAACAAGGGCATGACAATCCCATTGTTGGCCATATAAAAATTAACGTATGAACCTGCGAGACGATCCCCTTGTTTCCTTAATTTTGCATCTTCCACCACATCAAACCCACGGCTTTCCTCTTTTGAGATAAACAGCGGTCCGGGCTGGTGAATTTTATGGATGGTCAATTTTCTACCTCTCGCATCAATTGCCCGGGACAAAATTTCATAGGCATTTTTTGAAATTTCAAACTGGGGGTCGCTGGTATCGTCCGTCCAGGTGAGAACAACTTCTCCCGGACGTGCAAAGGCGCACAGGTTGTCCACATGCCCGTCTGTCTCATCCAGGAACACCCCTTTTTTAATCCAGATTATTTTTTCAACGCCCACATACGCTTTCAGATACGATTCAATGTCTGCCCTGGAAAGATTTGGATTGCGGTTTTGGTTGAGCAGACACTCTTGTGTGGTGATCAGGGTGCCCTGACCGTCAACATGGAAGGAGCCGCCCTCAAGAATCAGAGGTGCCTTATACTGGTGTATTTTTTCATGGGTCAGAATATTACCGGCCAGGGCAGCATCCTTGTCAAAGGGGGTGAATATACCGCCCCAGGCGTTGAACTCCCAGTTGACGCCCCTGACATCCCCGGTCTTATTAACGACAAAGCTGGGCCCGGTATCCCTGGCCCATGCATCATCGGATTCCATTTCAACCAGGTTCACCTGACCCGGTAATTTCTCTTTTGCAAGCTCAAACCCTGCTTTTGATACGCAGACATTTAAGGGCTCAAACTCAAGAACTGCCCTGGCAATATTCGCAAATGCCTTCTGGGCAGGCCCTGCCTTCAGGCGAAAAGTGTCTCCCCGCTCAGGCCAGACCATCCAGCAGGCTTTGTGGAATTCAAATTCACCCGGCATCCAGTACCCGTCCTGAACCGGTGTTGTTTTTATTTCAGTCATCATTGGTTTCCAAAGCAAAAAAAGGGTTTGGCGGCAGAACCCTTTCCGGTTCTGCCGCCGTCAATATTTTATCTGTGGTCCTTATCCGCCTCCCAGCATCACTCGCGGCAGCCAGAGTACGAGCTCGGGAAATAACATAATCAGGGCCAGGGCCACACCCTGAATGATCACAAACGGGACCACGGACCGGTAAATATCGGCCATGGATATATCAGGCGGGACCACTCCCTTTATCAACATCAGGCAGTATCCAAAAGGCGGGGTCATGTAGGCCATCTGCATATTGATAATGTAGAGAACCCCGAACCATGTCGGGTTAAACCCCAGCTCGTCGATAATAGGGATATATATGGGCATGGTAATGAACAAAATTGCCGTGTCATCCATAAACATCCCCAGGATGAAGAAGGTACATTGAATCATGATGAGAACGCCCCAGGGTCCAAGGGGAAGAGCAGTGGTCACGGTATGTATGATCTCCTTTGCTCCCAGCGCATCATAGATTTGACCAAAGGTCATCGCTCCCATGAATATCCACATCATGATTGAGGTGAGCTTTGCACTGTCCATGAGGGCGTTGTTTATCAGCGCAAGGTTCAGCCTCCCTTTGATCCCAACGGCTATCAGGCCGCCCAGGACACCGATGGCAGCAGATTCCACAGGCGTGGTCAGCCCCAGCATAATCGTCCCGATAACCGAAAAGATGATGGCACACGGCATGATAAGGTGTCTGAGGCTTTTTATTTTTTTATCCCATGATGCTCTTTCCTCCTTGGGCACGGGAGGGGCGATATGGGGCTGAAGATAGCACCGGACCGTGATGTAAATGATGTACATGGACGCCAGCATCAATCCGGGAATGGCACCGCCAAGGAAGAGCCTTCCTATGGATTCCTTTGCGATAACGGCATATAGGATGGCGATGCAGCTTGGCGGGACAAGAAATCCCAATGCCGCTCCTGCCTGGATGCATCCGGTGGCGATCTCTTTTTGATACCCCCGCTTGCGCATCAAGGGAAGGGCGATCCTCCCCATGGTGAGCGTGCCGGCGGCTTCAGAACTCACCAGGGCCGCAATCATGGTGCAGACACCCACGGTGGCGGATGCCAGACCGCCCGGTACGGGCGCCAGCCAGTTCTGAAAGGTATCATAGAGGTCATCAGCGATCCCGGAATAGTATAACATCATTCCCATAAACACGAACATGGGAATACAGACCAGAACCGTATAATTCACCGTCCCCACTGCCGCCAGATAGCCCATGAAAAGGGATTCCGGTCCCCATAACCACAGCGAAAATACCATGGCAACGGCTCCCAGTCCATAACTGATGGGAAAACCGGTCAGCAACAGCAGCAGCATACTGCCGAACAATAATAGTGTTATTAATTCAATTCCCATTCCAGTCCCTCCCGGTGATCGCCACATACAGGTCGCGAATATACTTGGCTATCCCTGCAATCAGCAGTAAAGTAATACCTACAGGTATGGCCAGTTTGAAGGGCCACAGCACAGGTCTCCAGACCGATCTGGTGTGTTCGTTGTTAATGAGGCAGATCCACCAGTCCTGCCATGAGTAGAATACGATTGCCCCAAAATAAAAGAAAAAAAGTGTGAATGTAATCAAGTCGAAAATGGCCTTTTTCCGGGCACTGAAACGGTGGAACACCAGATCCATTCGTACCTGCTCATCTGTGATTAAAAGGTAGGCGCCGGTCAGCATCCACATGGGGCCGAACAGCAGTGCAACCAGCTCACGGGCCCACAGGGTCGGTGCCTGGAAGAAATATCTTAACCCCACATCAAAGAGGGTAATAAACACAAAGATTAAGATCAACCACTTGACACATTTCGCTGCTCCCATGCCCAGGCTGTCCATAAACCAGACGGCTTTTCTTAGTTTGTCCATATAATTGATCCTGTCTTAATAAAAAGTTATGACGTCGCTTCTATCGGATAAAGGGTTGCAGGTGATCCATATCACCTGCAACCGTTGCCTTACTTTATTCGATTCGCCCGAAGTCTTTCATTGCTTTTAAGACAGCATCAGCCGCTCGTTTACAAAACGGCCCCTTTTTGGCAAAATCATTTTTTATCCATTCCACAGACTTGTTGGTAATGGTCTTTACATCGGCTTCCGGCAGGTGGGTGACTTTAATGCCGTGTTTGTCCTGCATGGTCTTCAAGGCTTCCTGCTCTTTTTCAGCATAAAAGGCGGCCATGTATACGGTATTGGCCTGGACAGCGTTCACCAGAATTGCCTGGTGATTGGCCGGCAGCTTATTCCACGCTCTTTCATTGATAAAATAAAAGGGGAAAAAAGCGACCTGGTGTCTGGGGAGAAGGAAACTCTTTGTTACCTCGTGAAGGGACATGTCATACATGGCTTTTGCCCCGCCGTATTCAACCCCTTGAATGACGTTTCGGGAAAGCGCCGTGTAGAGCTCCTCTGGCCCCATATAAACAGACGAAGCACCCGTCAAATCGTGCAGAAATGTGGCATAGGGGTCCAGAATGTTGATGTTCAGCCCTTTCATGTCCTCAAGGCTGTTGACTTCCTTGGTAAACATCAATGCACCACAGTCATCTGCCTGGAACCCAAGAACCTTAATTTTGTATCTTTTTTCAAACGCCTCTTTGTAGATGTCGCCTAGGCCATACCGGTAAATGGCAGCCATTTCCTGTTTCAGGTCTTCAAATAAATAGGGAGCACTTTCCAGCTCACCCACAGGCACTGATCCCATTTGATAGTCGGGATGGGTATGTCCCATCTGAAGCGTGCCGGCCGCCACAGCGTCGCAAAGCTTTTCAACATCCACCAGTTCACCGTCTGCAAACACCTGGATATCGATTTCTCCACCAGACATTTCTTTTACGATTTTGGCATAGTGCTCAAAAAAGTGATTTTCAGCGGCTCCCCATGAATGCTGCATTCTCCACTTCATTCCCGCCGCACTGGCCTGAAAAGAAAACGCCAATACCAAAAAAATTGCAAATGCAGCCCTGACTAACCATTTTTTAGATTTCATGTCTTTTCCATCCTTTTGTTATACTATTATGTATTTATGGCTGTTTACGAGCGTCATTCAGTCTTTTCTGCGGCATATACCGCCTTTCAGACTTTTAATTTTCACCCTCATAAACGCCGGCTCCCCTGTTATCATCTTTTTGCCTGAATAGTGATAGCAAATACTACTTATGTGTTAAAAAAATTGGGCACGGGCCGGAATTTTTACCGGTTCAAAAAGTCAAATGTTGAATCCAAATCCGCATCTTCTATAAGGATTACCTTATTATGCGGGGGAAGGGGCTCTTTATAAAACATGGGTGGAAGCCGGTCATCCAGGTTTGTAAACCCGGCTTTTCTATTAAACTCAAGTTCGGTCTTGATCACCTGGGTACCAAGGTTTGTCCAGTCTTCTTCCCCAAAGGGTTTCCCCGATTTTGAAGACATCATTTGGTAAACATTATTGATACCTTCAGGGCTTGCAAGGCCGGATTGGGCAAAATCACAAATCCCCGCAGTATCAACCGCAGCCATGTGAATTTGGGTATTTCTGGAAGCCTCCACCTGACCCTTGGCCGACAATGCATCAAGGGTTCCGCCGAATGCTTCCAGGTTCTGATCAACCACCCAGCCGGCTGTGTGATCCCCCCCCATGGCAGTTGTAGAATAGGTCACCGCCATCCCCTGGATTGCCCTGGGATCATAGGCTGCGATGCTCTGTCTTTTAACAGTGGGAACTCGAGGGTGGTTAAAATATTCCCCCACTGCATTGGGGCCGTTTCCAAGGGCATTTCCAAACTCACTGTCTTTTATCACTTCTTCAACCATTTGGATTGCAGCATCTGCGTCACCAAAAGATTTATACCCGGCATCCATGGCAACCGCTACGCCAACACCCGTGTTCATTGTATCAAGTCCGATATCGTCACACAGAAAATCAAGTTTTGCAATGGCGTCAAGATTATCGTTACCAATCATGGCACCCATGGCCCAGATAGTTTCATATTCAAGGGAAGAGGTCACATAGCCGCCATCTGCGTCCACAAACTCGTTGGAACAATCAATGATACACTGGGAACATCCTTTATGCCGTGTTTTTCCCTTTCTGGACTTGATCAATTCAGCCATTGCCTCACCGCTTATTTTTTCAACGCCCTTAAACTGTCCCTCCCTTGCGTTGTTTGTCGGTAAAGCACCGGCTGCATTGATGGGTTCCACAAGGATTGCCGTACCAAATTCCGGGAGAATTTCACCGCTGAACTCATCTTCCTTTACGGCTTTGGCATAGGCTTTAGAGGCATCCATAAATTCTGTTTTGGATGTAAGGGGTGCCGGGGTATTTCCGTTTTTTGCCACAAGGATTGCCTTAAGTCCTTTTGACCCCATTACGGCTCCTAATCCGCCTCTTCCGGCTGCCCGACATGGCCGCCCGTCCAGATCCGTCGTCTGAATGGATGCTGAAGTGAGTTTGAGTTCTCCTGCCGGGCCGATACAGGTGACACTGTAGTCGTCCCCATATTTTTTTTTCAGTTGTTCAACCAGGGCATAGGTTCTAAATCCCTTGGCATCATCCGCTTTTATCAATTGAGCAGATCGATCTTTTTCAATTTTAAGAAAATAGACGTCCTGTGTTGATGCACCTTCGATAACCACCGCAGAAAGTCCCATCCGGCCCAGTGCATAGGCTGCTGTACCACCGACGTTACTTTCTTTAATTCCACCGGTTAAAGGGCTTTTGCTGCCAATAGACAGACGTCCCGTATTGATCAACGGGGTACCGCTAAGGTATCCCGGGGCCAATACCAGCTTATTGTCAGGCCCCAATGCATCCGTGGTTGCGTCCACTTCATTGTTGATCAGGTTTGAAGTGAGCCCCCGCCCCCCAAGAAACCTGTATTCTTCCGGTGTTTTTTCCGAACGAATTGATTGATTCGTCATGTTGACCCTTAACATCTCCATGGCATTTCCTTTC
Source organism: uncultured Desulfobacula sp. (assembly GCA_963674905.2). Taxonomy (GTDB): domain Bacteria; phylum Desulfobacterota; class Desulfobacteria; order Desulfobacterales; family Desulfobacteraceae; genus Desulfobacula. The sequence continues at coordinate 1,985,907 of CAXXXR010000002.1, forward strand.
AGTTGTTCTAAATATTTTTAAATGTATCTTCCAGGCGGCTCAGCACTTCATCAATGAGCTCATAGGAAATATTTAAAGCCGGTTCAATTCTAATATTTTTAGAATTAATCAATGTTCCGGCGGTGATGACATTTCGACTGAAAAGGCCTGAAGCCACTTTGTATCCAATCTCATCCGTCTCAAACTCCATGCCGATCAGCAATCCCTTGCCCCGGATTTCAGATAAAATATTCGGGTATTTGGGTTGCAGCTCTGCCAGTTTTCCCATAATATAATCCCCTTTTTCTGCGGCCTGACCCGGCAGGTTTTCCTCAAGCATGATCTGAATATGTGCCAGTGCGGCAGAACAGGCCAATGGATTTCCACCGGTGGTGGTGGTATGCATAAACGGATTGGGTTCCATGCATTCCCAGACCTTGGGCGTTGAAAGAAAGGCCGACATTGGAACAACACCGCCGCCCAGTGCCTTACCCAGGCAGATGATGTCCGGTGCCGTATTCCAGTGATCAACGCCAAAAATTTTACCCGTCCGCCCCATGCCGGTCTGTACTTCGTCGGCAATCAAAAGAACATCATAATGATCACAAATCTCCCGCAACCTGGGCCAGTATTCATCCGGTGGAACAATGGCACCGGCCTCACCCTGTATGGGTTCTGCCACTACGGCAGCAATATCATTCCCTACGGCTTTGGCTGTTGCCAGGGCCGTTTCAACGGCATTGGCGTCGCCGAACGGGGTATGCTGCACACCTTCCAGAAGCGGCAGCAGGGGTTTTCTGAAAACTGATTTCCCCATGAGGGACAGGGATCCAAGAGTTTTTCCGTGAAATCCCTTGAGCATAGAGATAAACCCTTTTTTGCCGGTGTGAAACTTGGCAAGTTTCATGGCACCTTCAACGGCTTCGGTTCCACTATTACAAAAAAATCCATATTGAATATCACCCGGTGTAATCATGGCCAGAATCTTTGCCAGGTGTGCCCGCAGGGGATCCAGCATTTCCTGGCTGTATTGGGGGGTGCGGTCGAGCTGTCCCTTGACGGCTTGCACAATCCTTGGATGGCGGATTCCCGGGCTGTAAATACCGAAACCACCGAGGACATCTATGAATTCGCGTCCAAGGGCATCCTTAAGTATGGATCCCTGCCCAGTCCATTCAGTCATGGCATAATCGCCTGATTCGGTGACTGATTTTCGATACTCCAGAAATCCTTTATTGATATGATTTTGAAAATTTTTAGTCGTTTCAACAGCCAATTGCTTACCTTCCTCCATGGAAAGTTCAACCTCGGGCCGGGTAATCAAATCAACCATTTTTTTCGCTTCGCTTAATGCGTCATCCAATTTTCGTTCCGGCATAGAATCTGTTGCTTTCATATAAAATATCCTCCAAAAAAGTGATTATAATTTAAATTTGCTATAACTTAGCGTTTGAACGTTTTGTTTCATAAAATTGATCTACCGTTCCAGTTCATGGAAGCTTTCTTCAAGTATTGACAGCCCCTTTTCAAGCTCATCATCTGTAATGACAAAGGGCATCAGCGTTCGGATGACATTTCCGAAGTTACCGCAGGACAGGATGATCAATCCTTTATCATAGCAGAGTTGGACCAGTTTCTTTGCCTCCTCTGCAGCAGGCTCTTTGGTTTCCCTGTCTCTTACCAGTTCCATTCCCAGCATGGGGCCTTTCCCCCTGACATCGCCAATGATTTCAAATTGTTCCTGGAGCTTTTTAAATCTGTTCTGAAGGACCTCTCCAAGGGCTTTCGCTTTTGACAAAAGATCGTCTTCAAACAGGATTTCCATGACTGCAAGGGCTGCTGCACAGGAGACCGGGTTGCCGCCATAGGTTCCGCCCAAACCACCGGCATGGGGTGCATCCATGAGATCAGCCCGCCCGATGACTGCACTTAAGGGCATGCCGCCGGCAAAACTTTTTGCCAGGGTAATCACATCCGGTTCAATACCCCAGTGCTCGATGGCAAAAAACTTTCCGGTCCGGCCGGCACCCGCCTGTATTTCGTCAATGATCAGGGGAATTTCGTATTTTTCACATATCTTTTTCAGCTTTGGGAAATATTCAGGAGGAGGCGTTACAAAACCACCTTCACCCTGAATGGGTTCTGCGATAACGGCGGCTGTATTTTCCGGTGCCACATTGCCGATGAAAAAATCTTCCAGATAGTCTGCACAATAGGTGTTGCAGGAAGGATATTTCAATTTAAACGGACATCGGTAGCAATACGCATAGGGCATTCTGTATATTTCAGGAACAAAAGGTCCGAAGTTCAGTTTATACGGTTTGACTTTGCTTGTCAGACTCATGGCCATCTGTGTGCGGCCGTGGAATGCATTTTCGAAACAGATAATCCCTGTTCTTTTTGTGGCATATCGGGTGATCTTTACCGCATTCTCAACCGCTTCAGCCCCGGAATTTGCGAACATGGTCATTTTATCAAAATTACCGGGAGCAAGTGCATTGAGTTTTTCCGCTAGCTCCACGTACGGTTCGTACATGGCCACATGAAAGCAGGTATGGATGTATGACTTTGCCTGATCCGTTATGGCCTTTACCACTTTCGGATGGCTGTGGCCGACATTGTTGACACCGATGCCGCCGGCAAAATCAATATATTGTTTACCATCCACATCGGTCATGCACGCCCCTTCTGCCTTTTTAATAAAAGCCGTTGTGGTATTAAATGGACCCCGGGGAATATTTTTGTTTCTTCGTTCAATGAGTTCTCGACTAATCGGCGACATATTAAATCTCCCAAAATTATTGAGTTTAGCTGGTATCAGCCTTTTGTATTTAGCAGGTTTGATTTCTGTTGGCCTGATACTTAAATCGGCAACATCAAACCGACGATACGACCCCTATCGACCCAAATAATATATTATTCATTCGAATGTCAACTATTTTTTTTTATTTGGTGCGAATCGATGCGCTCTTAATACTAAAATCGAATATTCGATATTCGAACTTGTATTTTAAAACCCTGCCGTGATATGAATTCAATCAAGCATTAACTTTTATTGTGGGTGACCACAAATGTTTGCAGGGAATTTGTTTTGAAACGACCTACTGAATTATTGAGGTGAAAATTGAGTTTACAAGTCGATGATATTGATACCAGGATTATAAAAATACTTACCTTAGACGGCAAAACACCCAATACGGAAATTGCAAAGCAACTGAATTTATCGGAAACAGCCATTCGGAAACGAATTAAAAAACTTCTTGAGGATGAAGTGATTCAAATCGTAGCCGTCATCAATCAGGAAAAACTGGGATATATAATCAGCGGCAACATTAAAATTAAGACTGACATCAAGAAAACGGATGTGGTTGTCAAATGCCTGGAACACTTAGACGGTATCTGGTATATTGCTCAGCTTACCGGGGCATATGATTTCGATATAGAATTCAGGGTAAAATCCAATGAAGAACTCCGTGAATTGATACAAAAAATTAACCTCACCGAAGGGGTTTTGGAAACCAACGTGTCCTTCCGGCTCAAACTGATCCGAAACCGGAACGACTGGGAAAAATAACGTCTTATTGATGCCGGAAATATCCTGGGTATCCGGTTTCTGGACCATGTCATTTTCAATACAAAAGAATTTTACAGTTTTAAGGAACATGGGGAGTTAGACAAATCATCCCAGGGGTAAACAAAAGCCCCGACCGTCATACGCTGTTGTGAGGCTGAACCGTCAGGGCTTTTGTTTTTGTCAGGTGAAATTCAGGTGTGCATCAGGCAGTTTTAATTTCAATCTGTCTGGGTTTTGCTGCTTCAGACTTCGGCAGGTGAAGCCGTAGCACACCATTTTTCAATTCCGCTTCAACTTTTTCAACATCAATGGCCTGGGGTACGGAAAAACTCCTGACATATTCAACATCGAAAAACTCTTCATAGGTTGCGGCAGGGTCCGGGGGCAGTCTCCTGACACCGGATATGGCCAGCGTGCCGTTGTCGATGTCTACGGAAACATCTTTTTTTAACACCCCCGGCATATCCGCATGAAGCAGAATTTCATCTTCATTTTCATAAATGTCAACCGCAGGGGTGGCTTCATGTAATTTTTGAACTTTTGAGATATTGTTGTCTTTTTTGTTGGCAATTTCCTGGGTATTTTCCATGGTAAACCTCCTTTATCTCTTCATTGGTAAGCGTTTTACGAACCTGTTTGAGTTCAGCCGATGGTAATTTTCTTTGGTTTTGCCGCCTCTGATTTGGGCAGGCTGAGGTAGAGCACACCGTCTTTCAAGGTTGCTTCAACTCTGGAAGCGTCAACATCTGCAGGCAATGTAAAACTCCTTGAAAAAGATCTGGTTCCCCGTTCTGTTTTATGGATCTTATACCCCTCTGGTGCATCAGAAACCCTGGTCCCGCTGATTTCAAGATAGTTTCCCTGGATCTTTACGTTGAGATTCTCTTTGCCAAGCCCGGGAATTTCCGCCCTGATTTCAAAGCTATCACCATTTTCGTAGAAATTTGTCCGGGGAGAGGTCTTTTCAAAGCCCCATCTGTATCCGGATGTTTCGCCGTAATCATTATAGAGCGTGTTCAATTTCTTTTGAAGCAGATTCATGGTCCCGAACAATCTGTCAATGTCACTTAATCTTGTAAACATAATTCGTCCTCCTCTGGTAAGTTGTTTTAAGTCGTTGCGGGAAAAATTGGGTCTGTAGAGTTGACGTGCTCATGAAAGTTATAACGGCGTCATCTGTTCTTCTAAAAGACCGTTGTTCCCACAACATTTTCTTTATGAAGCCTAAAATAATTCCGGTTTTTCCTATGTCAATATAGTTCCCATTATTATTAAATTTTTTATTGATTTAGTAATGGAATAAGGGTGTTTTGAGCTGTTGATGCTTGGGTAGGAAAATATGATGGGTCCGGCTCAAACCTTGTGGCAAATATTCAGGCAAGCACAATACAGTTGACTTTTTATGCATAAATTGTAATTCTTATGCATAAAAGGAGACTAATTATGAGAACAACGCTTGATTTGCCGGATGATTTGGTTAATGAAGCCATGAAAGCGACTCACATCAAAACAAAAACAAAGGTCATTATCACGGCTTTGGAGCAGTTAATTCGAAGAGCGCAATTATCCGAGATTAAAGAATTTAAAGGGAAAATAAATTTAGATATCGATTTAGAAACGATCAGAGGGCGTAATTGTCGGTTTTAGTTGATACCTCGATATGGATAGACTATTTTAGAGGCGGAAATGATTCTATACTCTTGGATTTTTTTATTGATGAGAACCTTCTTGTAACCAATGATCTTATTTTGACAGAATTAATACCGTTCCTGAAACTCAGAAATGAAACAAAACTTATTAAGGTATTATCTAATATCAACAGGTTGGAGTTATTCATAAATTGGAATGAAATTATAGATTACCAATATCAATGTTTAAGAAATGGGTTGAGTGGTGTTGGGGTACCTGATTTATTAATCGCACAAAACGCAAAACAAAATAATTGTAAAATATACACGTTGGATAAGTATTTCATTTTGATGAAAGATATTATTTCACTAAAGATTCAAACATAAGCAAAAAAAGATTAAAGCGCTTTCTCAGTTCGGTCCCTTCCCTTGTTCTTTGCCTTGTACAGCAGGGTGTCAACCCTTGAAAGCAGGCTGTCTTCTTCTTCAGAAGGCCGGTACTGGCTCAGGCCGAAACTGATGGTGGAAACAATTTTTTTGTCCTGGTAAACGGCTGGGGTATCCCGGACTGTTTCCCGGATTTTTTCCGAAATCGCATAGGCATCATCCAGCCCGCAATCTTTCAGGAGGATCAAAAATTCTTCACCTCCCCACCGGCAGAGGATATCCGAATCCCGCAGCACCCGGCGTGTCAGGGTCACAATGTGCTGAAGCACGGCATCTCCGGCCAGGTGCCCGTGAGTATCGTTCACCCGTTTAAAATGATCGATATCAAACAGGATCACGGACAGGTTCGCCTCTGTTCTCTGGATATCCTTCAGGATCTGGCGGATGATGATATCAAAGGCCTGGCGGTTGTATACCCCGGTCAGTTTGTCGATGGTGGCCATTTTTTCCAGCCTGCGCTGAAAGGATGAAATGGTCAGGTTGGTCAGGAAAAGAACGATGAGGGTGATCACGGCACAGATACCCAGATTGATCATCAGGGTATGAAGGATTTGCCGGGTCGCTTTTTCTTCGGTCTGTTCCACCAGGAGATACCAGTCAAATTCAGGGATGAATCGGGTGTTCAGATGAATGGTTTTCCCCTCTCTCTTGCAGGTAAAATAATTGCCCTGTTGTGATAAAATTTTATCGGATAGAGATGCGAGCCCCTGAATCTCGGAAATCTGTTTGATGGTGTCGGGCAGGTTTTCTCCATGGAGGACGATCTGCCCTTTTTTATCAATAAAATAGATGCTTCTGTCATAGTTTTCCTGGTATTTCCGGATGAGGTCCTTGACCGCGGTTACCCGGAGCCCCACACCGGTTGCCCCGATAAAATTTTGATCGTAATCCAGTACCCGGTAATTGATGAAAATGGTCATGGAATCCCTGTTGGCCATATCCGGGTCCACATTGATTTCATATTCCGAGTCCATGGACCGTACCCTGAAATACCACCGGTCACGTTCGTCTTTAGGATTTACCCGTTTTAATATTCCCTTTGCCTGGTAATAGATTCTTGTGTGTTCGGAAACAAAAAAGCTGGTAAAGGCATTGTATTTATTCTGGATTTCCCCGAGGTAACGGATCATCTGAAGTTCATCTTTTTCTCCCTGGATGATCCAGTCCCGGACAAAGGTATCGTTTGCCATAAGGGATGAAATGAAAATCGGCTGGAGAAGATCCCTTTGAATTTCCGAATAAATATTGTCACTGGTCAACGGAAGTTCCTGTTTGCTGATCTGGGACCTCAGGGAAGATCGGGATACGTAGTAGGCGGCCAGGCTTGTTGCCAGAAAACCGGTGGTCAGGAGAAGGCTCAGGATCAAAATAAGTTTGTTTTTGCGGTCTCCCATTACACTCACAATCAATTATGGTTTTATTGAAAAAGGATGTGACCCGTTCCTCTGCTTATAACAGTTTCGGCAAAAAAAGGCCAACAGGTTGACTGCTTTATTTCAGAGGAGGCCTTTAAAAATCTGAAATCTTCATTGTTTCACATTGTGATAGTATGCTAATAAGGGCCAGGATAAATTTTAACACAACGGACATGCATCATGACCCTGATGTTTTTTGGAAAAACATTACAAAATCCCACGGTTCTGGCTTCGGGTGTTCTCGGGAACAGCAAGGATATCCTTGAAAGGGTTCACGAAAACGGCTGCGGCCTTGTGACAATGAAATCCATCGGTCCCGCACCCAGGGACGGCCATAAAAATCCTACCGTAATCAACCTGGGTCACGGCATGATCAATGCCGTGGGCCTTCCCTCCCCGGGGTATCTGAACATGGAAAATGAATGGTCTGCCCTGGCGAACAGAGGATTTCCCCTGATTGCCAGCATCTATGGCGGGTCTGTCAAAGAATTTCAGATGGTGGCTGAATTTGTATCCTCAAAAAAGCCGGATTTTATTGAAATCAATATCTCCTGTCCCAATTCCGAACAGCACGGTATGATTTTCGGGGTGGACCCGGAATCCGCCCGGGCCGTTACCGCGGCGGTTAAACGGGTGATTGACGTGCCCCTTATCGCCAAACTGACCCCCCAGGCCCCGGACATCGGGGATGTGGCCCGGGCCTGCGAAGATGCGGGAGCCGATGCCGTCTGCGCCATCAACACGGCAGGTCCGGGAATGGTGATTGATATTGAGTCTCAAATGCCGGTGCTGGCCTTTAAAAAAGGGGGGCTGTCCGGTCCCATGATCAAGCCCATTGCCGTCCGGTGCGTGTTTGACATCTACCGGGCCGTGAAGATTCCCATCATCGGGCTGGGCGGCATCAGTACCGGGGCCGATGCCCTGGAGATGATCATGGCCGGTGCAAGCCTTGTGGGGATGGGCAGTGCCGTCCTTTACAGGGGAATTGACGTGTTTCAAAAGGTGGCGGACGAAATGGATGCCTGGCTTCTGGCCCGGAACCTGACTCTGGAAGAGATTAGAGGGGCGGCCCACGAGGGAAAAAAATCATGAACCCGATCTTTGAGCAGAAACCCGTTATGGTGAGGGTGGACGAAAAAATAATCGACTGCCCGGGATTTGCCACCCTGTCGTTTAATCATGCCCTGGCATTTGAGCCGGGTCAGTTTGTCATGGTCTGGATTCCAGGCATTGATGAAAAACCCTATACCCTTTCCTATCATTCACGAGACCGGTTCGGCATCACTGTCGAGGCCAAGGGAATTTTTTCCCAGAAAGCCGTTTCCCTGGACAGGGGGGATCTGGTGGGTATCCGGGGACCTTTCGGCCGCGGGTTTGATATTCAGCCGGGCCAAAGAGCTGCGGTGGTGGCCGGCGGATGCGGCATGGCGCCCCTGGCCGCCCTGGTGGAGCGACTGCCGAAAAACACCTGTTTTATCCACGGGGCCAGGTCAAAGGCCTATCTTCTTTTTTTGGAAAGGTTTGACGTCCAGCGGCAGTTCTGCACGGATGACGGCAGTTTCGGCCGCAAACAACTGGTCACCGACTGCCTGGAACAGGAGATTGATTCCGGCAGTTGTTTTGACATGGTCTATGCCTGCGGCCCCGAGATCATGATGCACCGGGTGTTCACCATCTGTGAACGCCATAATATCCCCTGCCAGGTGTCCCTGGAACGGTACATGAGATGCGGATTCGGGGTGTGCGGTGCCTGTGTCTGCGGCCGACAGGTGGTGTGCAAGGACGGACCCGTGTTCCACTCGGCCCAGCTCCGGGAGATGAAAGATTTTAATGCAAAAGCCCTGTTAAAATCAGGAAAAGAAGTGGATCTTTCCGAGTATTTTTCCTGGAGATGCCAATAACACCTGTTCCCAAAGGAAGGTTGCCAATGACCTATAAACAAGAATTTATTGAATTTCTGATTGAATGTGATGCCTTGAGATTCGGCGAATTTGAACTGAAAAGCGGCAGAATCGCCCCCTATTTTATCAATACCGGCATGTTTGACACCGGCCTGAAAATAAAGAAGCTGGGCATTTTTTACGCCAAGGCCGTTCACGAGCATTTTTCCGATGATTTTGACGGCATCTACGGCCCGGCTTACAAGGGTATCCCCCTGTGCATTTCAGCGGCCCAGGCCCTGGCCGACATGGGCATGGACAAGGGGTATGTGTTCAATCGGAAAGAGGCCAAGACCTATGCCGACAAAAGCCTTGTAGTGGGCATGCCCCTGACCGCCGCCACCCGGCTGATCCTTGTGGATGATGTGATCACCTCGGGCCGGGCCATCCGGGAATCCCTCGAGGTGTTGAAATCCTGCGACAATCCAAAGGTCAGTGGTATCGTCATCAGCGTCAATCGTCAGGAGCGGGGCAAGTCCGAGAAAAATGCACTCAGGGAAGTGGAACAGGTCCTGGGCATTCCCATCCATGCCATTGTCACCATCACGGACATCAAAGAATATCTGCACAACAAAGACATAAACGGCCGGGTGGTTCTGGATGACCCCATGCTGGCAAAGATCGACGCATACCTTAAAGAATACGGTGCCGAATAATCATATGATGAGAATTCTCGCCCTGGAGGCCAAATGAGTTCCTTTCCCTTTGAAATGGGTCCCATCCGACCGGTTGACGAGGCAGACAGCCTCTTGATCCGTACCACCCGGGGCTGCCCGTGGAACCGGTGTACCTTCTGCACCCTGTATGAGGGGATGAAATTTTCCATGAGGCCGGTTGATGAGATCAAAAAAGATATCCTGGCCGCCAAAGCGTATTTCAACGGTCATCCCTTTGAAACCTGCTTCATCCAGGACGGGGACAGCTTTGTCATGGGAACACGGGACCTGATTGAGGTTCTGGAAGCATTGAAAAAGGCATTTCCCTGCCTTCACCAGATCAGTTCTTACGGCAGGGCCCAGACCATGGTCAAAAAAACACCCGCTGACATGCAGGCGATCTTTGACGCCGGGTTGAACAAACTTTACTGCGGCATGGAATCCGGATCGGCCCAGGTCCTGGAAAAGGTTAAAAAAGGCATTAACCCTGAATCCATCATCACCTCGGCCAGGATGGCCGGGGAGGCGGGCATGAATACCACCCAGTTTATTATCCTGGGCCTTGGGGGAAAAGAGTTGTCAGACACCCATGCGGTTGAGACGGCAAAGGTGCTCAACACAATCAATCCGGATCAGATCCGGGTCCTGACCATTGGTGTCAAACCCGGTTCCGGGCTTGACGCTCAGATGGCCGCAAAAGAATTCACCCTGCCGTCGGAAGCGGATATGATCGCGGAACAGCGGCTGCTTGTTGAGCAGCTTGAGGGGATTACCAGCCATTACGCCAACCATCACAGCGTTGACCTGCTTCTGGAGATCCGGGGCCGGTTGCCGGGTGACAAGGATCGGCTCATCAGTATCCTGGACCGGTTTTTATCCTTGAGTGAAGAGGATCAGACCCATTTTATCCTGGGGCGGCGGATGGGATATTACCGCCGATTGTCGGATATGGAAAATGAGCTTCAATACCGGTTCGTGGAAAAGCAGGTTCAAAAAATAAGGCAGACCGACCCCCATTCCTTTGAGGAAATTTTTCACAACCTGCGCAGCCAGGTTGTCTGAATCCCCTGCCTTAGCAACGCTTTAGTCCGGGGGTGCGTCTAAGACAGCCGGCAATGGGCCGCTATTCAAGCTTGAATGAGACTTTTAGTTCTTATTTATGAATGAAGAGCTGGGGAAAGGGGATTTCCCAGTTGTTGAGGGTACAGGCATCCACGCACCACCTCTGGATGGCCCTGGACAGCCGCTGGTACAGGGGTGCCAGCTCACCCCTGAAATCCGCAATCACCACCAGGTCAAGGGATGACGCCCCTGCCTGGGCAAATTCCACCCTGAGATTCAAGAGATTTTTTCCATAGCCTTCCGTATCGATCTGTTCTGAGATATGGGATTCCAATATCTCAAGTATGCGTGTTGTGGCGTCTTTCTGGAGATCATAGCTGATCCCGAATAACACTTTCAGCCGGAAATTGACCGAGATATTCAAAGGGGATAAAGCCATGAAATCGGCGGTCTGGTAAGTTTTCCGGGACCCGCCCCTCTGGACCATCTCCACCATCTCGTGGGACAGGCTTGTGACCACCCCCCTGGTGCCGTCGGAAAGAATGACCCAGTCATTTCGTTTGCAGGGAAACCAGGGTTCATTTTTATGAAACGGCCGGGAGGTTTTTCCCAGAAGGTCTTCAATGGGCAGGCGCAGCCTGACACCCAGGGAAGGGTTTTCAAGCTCGCTGAACACGTTGATGGTTTTGACAAGCCAGGGCACGCCGTGAAGCATCATGCGTTCGCCTTCCCTGACCGAGCCGATATTGAGCATGAGCCGGCTCTGGTGCCAGAACTGGGGAAGGGTGTGTTTGACGGCCCAGCCCAGGCCCATGATAAAGATGATGGTTAAACTGAGCAGGACCCAGTCTTCTACCAGATAAAACACAAAAATCAGGACAAAAAAGGTGAGGACCAGGGCAAGAACTCTGAAGAGCAGGCTGAATACCCTGACGTGAAACGGCCGGTATTTTGCCGTATAACCGGGGATGAACCGGACAATGAATCTTGCGGACAGTCTCAAAAAAAAGATCACCCCCAGGCAGGAGACCAGGGCAATAAAGAGAAACAATCCCCGGGTGCGGAAAAAATTCTTTATGGAGGTTTGGGAGGTTTCAATGATGGATTTTTCTTCGCCCTCCATCTCAGCGAGCTGCATGTCCGCGATTTCCAGTTTGCTCTGGATCTGTTTTTCAACCCCCTTCCATTCCGGTAAAAGTGCGGCTAATTTCTTTTTCAACTCCCCGTCGTCTGTCTGGGCAATCAGGTTGTTGATATTTTCCACGGCCTGCCGGGCAATGGGTTTCAGGTTCTGGTAATAGGAGCGCTCATCTTTTAATTTTGTCTTGTACCTGGCCCGGACCGTTAACCGTTTTATCTCCTTGATACCGGGCTCAACCAGGCTCACAACCTCATTTTTCCAGTCAAACTCTTCGGCTTTTTTTTCAGCAAACAAGCCGATATCGATGCCCGTGGCAATGCGTTCAAAGTCCAGGCTGTAATCGTTGAGCTGCTTGTCCAGACGTTCCAGTTCAAATTTCAGACTGTCTTTTTCAGTTTCCGAACTGCTCTTTTTAAGGGTCTGGGTCTTTTCCCTGATCCGCTGGTCAATCCCTTTTTTTAATTCCGAAATGGAACGGAGCATTTTCAGGGAAGATTCATTTTTGTCCGCGTCCTGGGCCGCTTCTTCGGCAACTTGTTCCGGGGTGGAGACGGGGCCGGCTGTTTTGCTGTCTCCGGCCGGGGCCGGGGTTGAAACACAGACCAGGAAAAAAAGAAGCAAGGAAATAAAACGAACCAGCATGCGTGTGATCTCCGTATAAAGGTGTTTTGTTTGTTGGGATTATCCCCTATTTTTTTTTCAATTACCAGATTTATCTCATCTATCTGATTGAACCATTCAACTGATTGATATCAATGATCACATCGATATCAATTCCAGAGCTATCATTCCGGCAGAGTGATATCCTTATGGGCTTTGCACGAATGTGGTGTGGAAAGGTTGCGGGTTTGTCGGGCTGACAAAAGATTACAGGGCCGTCAACAGGCTTAAGAGCAGAATGAGGCAGGCCCCGGCCTGAAAAATTCGCTTGAATCCCTTTGTGAATCGCCAGGGCGGTAGAAAAAAGGAAATACTGAATCCCGAACATACGTAAAAAAGGGAGAGAAATTTTGCATTGTCCGGTGCCCATGCAATGATCAGGCAGACCATGTAAAGATAAATACAAAAAGCAATGGCAACGGCTTTCAGCCGCCTGGGTGCTTTTATCAGGGCATACACCAGGGCCGGAACCACCAGGAAAAACCCGGTCGGCCCAAAGGAAACTACCTGGTCCGGCGGCCATGCCAGGTGAAATATCTGGGCCGCACCCATTTCACCCAGAAAAGACCCTGCCGGGAATTGGGGAGGGTTAAAAATCCCATTGAAAATCAGGTCCAGGGGGGCGCTGAAGTACAGGCTTTCAAACATATACCGGATAAGGTTTGCCAGAGCCCCCTGAATTCCGTCGGGATTAAAAGAAATGTCTGAAATTTCACTGAACCGGGAGCCAAACGCGTCAGACAAAAAAAACCAAGGTTGTGAAAAAATTGCTGCCGGCACAACCGCCAATAAAGCAAGATAATTTTTGCCCAGAATCTGTTTCCATTGGATCATCCCGTGTCTCCTGAAAAGAACCACCCAGGACAGCACAAAAAAAATCAACCCAAAGATCATTCCGGCAATATTCTGGGAAACGCAGAAAAACAGACCCAGGATTAAAAAAATAAGATCCATGGGATTCGGCAGCTCCACGGATCGATAGAGGGCAAGAATACAAAAAAGCGCAATTGCAATGGACAGGGTCTCGGTTCCCGGAAACATGGCCTGGACCACCAGCCGGGGCATGGACATGACCAGAATGGCGGTGGTAAAGGCCGTGGGGGGCCATGAATATCGCCTGGCAAGGGCATAGGTGGAAAATCCAATGGAAAAATAGGCCAGAACACAAAAGATACCGGCACCGGCATGGGTGTTGAACCGCAAAAAGGTTTGGAATAAAATAAGGTGGTTCATGGGCAGGGTCCCGGAAACACCGATTTTTTCATCAGGAGACAGGATGGTAAGGCTGGTTTGAAATGCTTCAGGTACCGGGAGAAACGCATGGACGGCCATGACCAGAAAGCAGGCCCCTAAAAAGACTGGGGCCGGGGGATTTTTGGACCCAAAGTCTTTTATGGTGGACCAGGTGGTGAAAACACAGGTCCGGTTTCTCAGGATCAGGACCAGTGAAACCTGCACACACAGGGCTTCAATGGTAGAGAAAGGAATGGAGGTGCCGGTGATCAAGGACAATTGAAGGAGAAAAGACAAGAGCATAAATACCGAGATAACGGCATATGAGGCAGATTCAGCAAAGGGATTGCCCCTGGTGCGAAAGACAAGAAATGCCGCCGTGCACAGAACAAAAATTTCCGCAACCACCAGAACAGAGATCAGCACTCGGCCCGTCTTTCTTTTCGGGCCTTTTCCTCCTTGAGGTGATCCCGTATTTCAATCATAAAATTCTGCATGTCCCGGGCCAGACGTTCACATTCCGGGCAATAGACCTTTTTGAACATCTTGTCATGCTCTTCCAACTGGTGCCTGAACCAGGGAATATAGGGCGAGCCCTTGCAGAATTTCTTCCCTGTGTACTGGGCGATGGGGCATCCGATGCATATGGTGAAATAATAGATCCTGCACGGTGGACAATCCAGGACCCCACCGTCAGACCCTTTTTTGTCGATGATTTTCTGCCATTTTCTCACCGCAGCGTCCATGATTTTAATTTTATTCATGATTGCCATCCTCAGGACTGCAAACTCTGCGGTCCTTATTCAATAAACTTCCAGGAATGTTTGTGAACATCAATACAGCGCCGAACCACATAGGCCATTTTTTTTTCGTCGGCCCCTGCCGCCATTGCATTGATATCGCAGCGGGTTATCCCCGCCATCTCCTTTAACACCGCCTTTACCGATCCTGCGAGTGACTCCGAATGATATCCCCCTTCAAGGGACATCACCAGTTTGCCCTGGCAGACCCTGTCCGCCGTTTTTTTGATCGAGGCCGTCATTGCCGCAAACCCGTCGGCTGTCATGTGCATGCCGCCCATGGTATCGTCCCTGTGGGTATCAAATCCGGCTGAAACCAGAATCAGGTCCGGTGCAAACTGTTCAGCCACCGGTGCCAGCAATCGTTCAAAAATCGCCGTATACTCTGCATTACCATACCCTTTGGGAATGGGCAAATTGATGGTATATCCCTCGCCCGGTCCGGAGCCGGTTTCGATGAAACTTCCCGTGCCCGGGAAAAGCCGGGACTGGTGAACGGAAAAAAACAGGACATTGGGATCTCTTTCAAAGGCGTGCTGGGTTCCGTTCCCGTGATGGATGTCCCAGTCCACGATCAATATCCTGCCCAGCTTTAACCGGTTCCGGGCAAACAGGGCACCCACTGCCACATGGTTGAACAGGCAATACCCCATGGCCCGGCTTTTTTCCGCATGGTGCCCCGGGGGCCGGGTGAGGGCAAAGGCATTGTCCATATCTCCGGCCGTGACACCGGATATGGCGTTTAAAAGCCCGCCCGCGGCGCAGAGGGCCGCGTCAAAGCTGTGCTCACAGGCATGGGTGTCGCCGGTAAGGGCGATAAGCGATTTGCCCCGGGTTTCCGCGATTTTTTCAAAATATTTCGGGGTGTGAAACAAAAGGATGTCTTCTTGTTCGGCTTTCCGGGGGGGGACATCAACAAAGCCACCGTGCATGTCGGGATCATCCAGCATCTGATACAGGGCCTTGAGCCTGTCGGGCGTGTCCGGACACCCCTCGCCCGGAATATGCCTTAAAAAAATCTCCCCTTTTACAATGCCGGTTTTCCTGTCCATTTCCCCTTATCCCAAATATAACATAGCTGATTAACGTGTCTCTGTTCAAGAATTTCCAGTTAATCCACCCCGGTTAACATATCCCGGTTAACATATCCCGATTAAATATATGGGGATTTACCCGTCTGTTTTTACGGGAACCGTGAGCACGGGGCAGGGCAGATGCCGCAAAAGGGCGGCAGTCGTGGTGGTAATGATCCTGCCCGGGCGATCGTCAATCCCTGCGATGATCAAATCAACGGCATGATTTTTGGCATACTGCATCAGCTCTTCGCCAGGGACCCCTCTTAAAATTTGTGTTTTGCCGGGCATCAGAAGTTTCAGCCGTTGGGCCAGTTGCACTTCCAGACGTTTCTGTACCTCATCATAGGGTGCGGATGTGCCGGATACGACTTCTGTGTTCACCGGAGATTCCATGACATGAACCATCTCGAGGGGCGAATTGAATTTTTCGGAAAATGTCAGGGCAAACGGTTTGAGATCCTTGTCGGCAGAGGTCAGGCTGCAGGCCGTGATGATGTTTTTGATGTCTGGTTTTGGACCCTGTGTATAGAAATCGGTTTCAGGGGGCGGGATCATCAACAGGGGCCGGGCCACGGTCTGGGCCATGCTCCCGATCACCGAGCCCATAAAAAACTGCTGGAATCCCGTCAGTCCGTGGCTTGCCGCGATCACCATGTCCGCGTGTGTCGTTTTTGCGATCTCTGCCGCCTCACGCACGGGATCACCATAGGCTAGGATGCTGTCCCAGGGGATATCAAACGGCCCCATGATTGTTTTGATTTTTTCATGGGAAGCCTCGATATTTTCTTCTTTTTCACCACCCCTTTCAAATTCGATCTGCCGGGCAACCGAGTCCCATGGCGGCGGAATGGCATGGAAGATTAACAGGCGGGCGTTAAACCGCGAACAAAGTTCAACACCCCATTCAATGAGATGGGTTGAAAATTTTGACAGGTCTGTGGCGCAAAGTATTTTTTTTATCGTTTGCATGTTTTCACCCATATCCGGATCAGACTTTAAGTTTTTTTCCGGAAAAAATATCCCCTGCCGGCCTTGGGATGGTTTCAGGCGAACAGGGGATATTGTGAACAACGTCAAAATTTAGATGAGCATATCAATTAGATGGGCATATCAAGGGCGCCCGGCCCTATTTTCCACTCCCCGTCCTGTTTGACCAGGGGGACGGTTCCCTTAAATTGATGTTCTTCAAGCAAACCGAAAACATACCCCACCATCCGAAACAGGGGGTTGATGCTGCGAAGGGCAAGGACATCAAGGGCAATGGTGGCCGATTCATCGTCCATGGTCACAACATGGGTTTTCAGGAGGATGGGGTGCATCTGCAGGTAGCTGGTTTTATATCCGCGGTCCTGGGCGTCAAAAGCCTTTGCATCAAGATAGAGCTCCACCAGGTCAATTCCATTCTCATCCATTCGGGCCTCTTCACTGAGATATTCCTCCATTGAAGCATCCAGCATGAAATAGGCTTTGGCAAAGTCTTTTGCCGTTTGTTCCGGTGAGTGTCCCTGGGCCCATGCCGCAGATGAATAAAAACAAAGTCCCATGACTGCGGTTGCCAGTAATGCCATCAGTTTTCGGTTTTTTCCCATGTGCTTTTTCTCCTTTCAAATTGTATTCAGCTATCGGTTTTTCTTTTTTTCCCTTTTTTCCTGTTTTTTTTCCTTGGCTGTTTTCTGGGGTTTTTTCTTTACGTCTTTTTTTGAGTCTTCTGATTTTGACATCCGGGTTCCCTCCTCTAATAAAGGTCAAGATTGAAGTATGCTATCACTGATTATCATTGGATTCAATAATAACCAGATGCCTTGGCGTTAAAAAATAAAAAATTCGGCTTGCCCCTGATTATTCAGGATAAAATTCCCGGTTTTATCCGGCATATTCATCAAACACGGCCCTGTTTTTTTCCAAAAGATCCCCGGCCAGAAGATCGGTCAGGGCATCATGATAATTTTTTTTGACCAGTCCTGGAATGATTCTGTGCCTTGCAAGGGACCCCAATAAAGCCATGTTCTGCATCCGGGTGTCTTCCATGCCGGCAATGTCCACCTGGATTGAGGTGGCCCCCATGGTCTCACAGACTCGTTGAATGTCTTCAGACGTCACCTCTTTTTTTTGCCCCAGCCGCACCGGGAGAGGCTGCCACGAGACATCCAGATACACCAGTGCCCCCCCTTTTTTCAGGACGGTTCCCGCTCCTCTCAGGGCCTCATGGATCTCCATGGCCAGAACCAGGTCGGCTGTTTTGTTCATGATCAGGGGGGAGTGGACCCTGTGTCCGCATCGAATTTGGGATACCACCACTCCGCCGCGCTGGGCAAGTCCGTGGGTATCGACTGCCAGTGCCGTGATTCCGGCGTGGTCTATTCCCCTGAGAAGGGCCTGACTCAAGAGTCCGATTCCCTGACCCCCGACACCTGTGATGTGGATATTGTATGGGTTCATTTTTCTCCTTTTTCAAAACCAATGGCCTGCTCCGGGCAGGACGGCCTGCAGGAACCGTCCCCGATGCAGAGGTCAAGATTGATCGCCACGCTCGCATCAATTTTCCGGACAAAGCTGGGGCATCCGAATTTTTCCAGGCAGTCGTGGGTTCTGGTACAGGTTTTGGGGTCAATGTGAACATGCTGCCGAACATATCCGGGTTTTCTCTGCCGAAGCCGTGTGAATTTTAACATGCAGGGGTGTCTTGCAATCACAACGCTGATACCTTTTATCTTTAGAGAGTCTTTTACAAGATCCGTCAACCTGGACTGGCTGTAGGTGTCGCAGGCCAGGATGGATTCAATGCCCAGCCCCTTTAAGAGCCCTTCAATGGGAATAAGATTTCCTGCATGGTCCTGGTGCCCGGTCATGGCCGTGGTTCCGTTTTCCATGATGATCAGGGTGATATTGTGATGGTTGAAAATCGTGTTGATCAGGCCGGGCAGGCCTGCATGGAAAAAGGTGGAATCCCCTAAAAACGCCACCACCCGTTTGCCCGGGTTGAACAATGATAGTCCCGAGGCCATGCCCGGGGAAGCCCCCATGCACATTAAAATTTCCCCGATGTTGTAGGGCGGCATATACCCCAGGGTGTGGCAGCCGATATCCGCCACGGTGACATCTTCATCTTTCAAAGCCTTTTTAATGGCAAAAAATGCACTCCTGTGGCCGCAGCCCGGGCACATCTGGGCAGGTCTTTGTGGAACATCAAGTGCCGGGGTTTTGGGTTCCGGGCCCACCCGGGAATCCAGAAGGTCCGGCCATACCCGGGCAAGTTTGTCCCTTGTCTTGTCCGGGGTGTACTCCCCGATGAAATCGTCAGGTTCTTTTTTTCCGATGAGTGTGGTGGTAAGGCCATGGTCATAGGCCAGGGCCTTGATCCGGACTTCAAGGATATCGTCCAGTTCCTCCAGGATCAGGACCTCGTCATGGGCAGTTAAAAATGAGAGGATTTTCTCTTGTTCCAGCGGGTTTATTGCCCCGAGTTTCAGGATATCCGGCGTGTACCGGGCGGTTTCCAGCACATCCAGCACCGATAGAAGAGGAAGCCCGCAGGTGATAATGCCTTTGCCTCTATAGGTTTTGGAAGAAATTTCCCGGTTCAGACCGGCCTCTTTGATATATTGTCCGCTGTGATTCAGTTTTTCAATGGACCGGCGTTTCATATCCAGGGCCATGGTGGTCAGGGCGATATACGGACCGTTTTGTTTGTTGAAGTCGGTTTTGTAAGGCCCGGGGGGTGAATAGGAATCAAAGCAGATCTTCTGCCGGGCGTGGCAGACATGGGTGGTGAGTCTGAGCACCACAAGGGTCTGCTCCTTTGCCGCAAGTGCGGCGGCATGTTTATAGTATTCGTAGGCTTCTGCCGGGTTTGCAGGTTCTAGCACCGTTGCCCGGGCCATGAGATAGACATTCCGGTTGTCCTGTTCGTTCTGGGAGGAGTTGGCGCCCGGGTCGTCACCCACCACCACCACCATGCCGCCGATAATATTCATCAGCCCCAGTTGGACAAAGGTATCAAGGGCCACATTCAGGCCCACGCTCTTGAAAAAAACACAGGAGAGATTCCCGTTTATGGCGGCCCCAAAGGCCACTTCCACGGCGGTTTTTTCATTTACTGAAAATTCAAAATAAAAGGGCCGGAGGTCTTCGGGGATGCTGAGAATGGCCGTGGCGATTTCAGGGGTGGGAGAACCCGGATAGGATGCCACCACCCGTGTTCCCGTCTCTATCATGGCCCGGACAAGGGCTTCATTGCCCATTAAAATTTCCTCAAAACCAGGCCGGCCCATCAGGAGTTCACCTAATTTTTTCATTTGCGTTTCCTTAAGGGATAAAAGGTTGGAATCTAAGGTTTACATTACCATGAATTGAGGGCCCAGGCATTAAAAAAACAAAATAATGCGATTTTTGATGGTCGTTTCGAAAATCACTTGCTACCGGGTTTGAATACGGCCTTGTCCAGCCCCAGTTTTTTCATTTTTCCGTACAGCCCCCGGGGGTGAATCCCGGCAATCGCTGCCGCCTCCCCCACCAGGCCGTTGGTTTTCTCAAGCACCATTTCAAGATATTTTTTTTCAACCTGATCCACGATTTCCTGCCTGACCTGGGCCAGGGTTTTGTTCTGCCAGGAACCAAGGTCTTTTGGGTTCAGTTCAACCGGGCTGGATAAGGCGGAAAGATCCCGCTGGAATGTGCCGGGAAGATCGTTCAGGGACAGGGTGTCGGTTTTGCATAAAAGGATGGCCCTTTCAATGACGTTCATCAATTCCCGTATGTTTCCGGGCCAGTTGTAATTGCAGAGGGCGTCCATGGTGGCCCGGGAAAACCGGTTGATTTCCCGGCCGATTTTTTTATTGTACATGTTTAAGAAATGATTGGCCATGGACGGGATATCCTCTTTGTGCTTGCGCAGGGGCGGAAGGGTGAGAGTGATTACACCCAGTCGGTAGTAGAGGTCCTGACGGAAATTTCCCTTGGCAATCTCTTCTTCAAGGTCCCTGTTGGTGGCGGCAATGACCCGGACATCCACCCATATGGGTGTTTCACCGCCCACCGGGATAAATTCAAAATCCTGGAGCACCCGGAGCAGTTTGGGCTGCATGTGAAGGGGCATTTCACCAATTTCGTCCAGAAAAAGTGTGCCCCCGTGGGCCAGTTCAAAGGCCCCCCTTCGGGATCGGATTGCCCCTGTAAATGCGCCCTGCTCGTGTCCGAACAATTCGCTTTCCATGAGCTGCTCGGGAATGGCGGCCATGTTGATGGCGATAAAAGGCCCTGAAGATCGATGGCTTTCCGCATGAACCGATTTGGACAGATGCTCTTTGCCCACACCGGTTTCACCCAACAGCAAAAGGTTGGTATCGCTTTTGACCACTTGCTGAACTTCTTCGAGAAACAACTGCATCTCTTTGCTGTTGGAGATAAAATCATTGAGCCTAGGCTGGAACCTGCCCCTCTGGTCAAACCGGTCCATGTGGTGGAACTGACGCCGGGACTCAATGGTGCTTTCAATGGCTTCGATCATGCTTTCCAGCAGGATGCCGGAATAGAGTACAACATCTGCACCGGCAGCCAGAAGGTTGGCATGTTTTTCAGAGGATTCCTGGTCATGCAGAATGATGGTGATGGGTTTTTCCGGCAGATTGTTCAAAATGGCAACGCTGGATTCAATGGGCTTGGGGATTAGGGAGCGGCTGATGATGAAAATATCACCGCAGCTTCTCACGAGCTCCTGCCAGGGTTCTCTCTTCCGGCCGCAGCTTTTGAGCTGCACATCCAGATCTGCCAGCCGTTTTTCAAGGTCCTTGAGCAGTTTTTTTTCTTTAATGGCACAGACCAGTCTGATCAGCATGGGGTTCGTCCTTTATCGGTAAAATTATACCAATTTTTATTTATCAGACTCCCATATACGGTATTTTTTGGGAAAAGCCAAGTAAAAACAAAAAAATAATTTTTTGCAACCACCTGAATTTTTTTATTTTTCCAAGCTGATTTTCATTTTTTAGTAAAAATTTACCGGTAATGGCTATATCTGGTAATTTTTTACCGTATTGTGACGGATAATGTAATTGCTTTCTATTGTAACTATATAGAATCATAGTATTTTATAAAAAAATGAGTCTATTTTTTTATTATGGCACATCATATGCTTAAGGCATGACAAAAGGACAATACCCCCGGATGAAGATCAATGGGAAAAAAATCAATCCGGCAAAAAGGAACAAAGGTGAAAAAATGGAAAAACAAAAATGGTAGCGACGCTAACTTGCGCCAATTTAAACGAGAGGGGAAAAAAATGAACACATCATCTGCCGTAAAAATCGATCCCGCCCTGGACGTCTGGGGCATAGCATCTTCCATAGATATTTATAACTGTGACCCTGACAAGATCAGGGATGCAGACGTGATCAGGCAATTTGTTCTGGAATTGTGCGATCTGATTGAAATGAAACGATTTGGAGAGACCCAGGTCGTCCATTTTGGAGAGGATGAAAAGGTTGCCGGATTTTCAATGGTGCAACTGATTGAGACCTCCCTGATTTCAGCGCATTTTGCAAACCTTACCAATACCACCTACCTTGATGTGTTCAGTTGCAAGACATATGATCCGGAACAGGTCAGAACCTTTGCCCAGAAATATTTCAACGGATCATTTACCAACCTGAACGTCACCTTCAGGCGATAGGCATAGTCATGAAGACGATTATATATGAAGACCCAAAAGCGTGTCGCCTTGTCTGGGAAAAAATGTGGCCGGTCAAAGGATTGTTTGATCTCTGGCAGGTCCGGTCCTGTTTCCACGATTCCTTTTCCAGACCCTTGAGATTTATCGTGGTGGAGGACAAGAAAAAACTTGCAGGCTTTCTTGCCCTGTCCTGGGATGAACAGGAAAAAAAGTACGTCCAGTTCCCCGGAGAAACCTGGCATGGAAAAACATGGCTGGAACAGAACCGTGTGATTGCCTCAACTCCGGCGGTTTTGCAGGCCCTTCTGGATGCGGTTCCAGGTTCTTTGAGTCTGAGATACCTGAACTGGAGCCCCTTACTGGATTTTACCGGACTTACCAAAATAGATGAAATCGGCTACCTTTTTTATCCCGGGTTGTATGACTTTGATTTTGAAAATTACTGGCTCTCTTTTTCAGGGAAATCAAGAAAAAAACTGAAAAGCGACCTTAAAAGGTTTGAGCCCGGGGCAGTGACTTACCGGTTTAACCGGCACGAGGATCTTGACCTTATGTTCCGGATGAATCTTGAGGCCTTTGGCGAGGACTCATATTTCAGTGATGCCCTTTTTCATCAATCCTTTGACTCTCTGGCAACATTTCTGGAAAAAATGGGAATGCTGAGGACCACAACAATTATGGTGGGCGGCAGGGTTGCAGCCGTGGATATGGGGGCGATCTGGAAAAATTCATATACGCTTCTGGCCGGGGGAACCCATCCCGAGTTTCCCGGCATTGCCAAGCTCATCAACCTTCACCACATGGAATGGTCATGCAGTCAAAAATTTGATACGGTTGATTTTCTCTGCGGCAATTTTAACTGGAAAGAGCGGTTTCACCTGACCCCCAGACCCCTTTATGAACTCAGTCTTGACAGAGACGCTGCCGGCTATGGAAGAACACGCATTCATGAATCAAGAGTTGTCTGCGCTTAAAACCGCCAGGGTGCTGGTTGTGGGCACCACTTCGGATTATATTGACTGGATCAGGAAGGCCTGCCCGAACCGGGCACTCTTCCTGACAGACCCCGGGATACGGCGCCTGGCTGAAGAGGCCGGTCCCGGCCCGGAAGAAGAAATCCTCACCCTCCTGGATGACCCGGTCCGGATCAGGGCCGAGATTGATCGCCACCTGGAGAAATGGGGCCTGACCCTAACCGGTGTGGCCTGCTTTGACTGTGAATCCATGGAACTTGCCGCGGCCCTGGCCCCGGGCATGGGTCTGGACTATCCGGATATCAGGGCCATACGAAACTGCAGGGACAAGTTTGTCTGCAAACAGATCTGGCAGGAACACCATATCCCCTGTCCCGGGAGTGTGCCTGTGGATTCTGTGGCAGATGTTCTTGATTTTTTATCCCAGACCCGGACCGGCCTGGTCTTAAAACCCATGTTCGGCAGCGGCAGTGAACTGGTTTTCAGGTGCACCACAAAAAAAGAATGTGAACAGGCCTTTAAAATCATCAAGGCCGGCCTGTCGCAACGGTCGTCAACTCCCCTGTTCAAGGATAATGCCCTGTGCGGCCACCTCATGCTTGCAGAAGAGATGATAGAGGGGCCTGAATTTTCCTGCGATTTCATGGTGGAAGACGGGACCGTCACCCTTATCCGGATGACCCGTAAAATAAAACCCGTGAACCGGCCCTTTGGAACCATCCTTGGATATGTGATCCCTGCGGCTCTGCCCCCCCGGGTGGACGGCCCTGAGTTTGAACGCATGCTGCTGAAAAGTGCCGCCGTTCTCGGGATACACAGGGGGATCTGTATGGTGGATCTTATCTTCAGGGACAATGAACCCGTACTCATCGAAATGACCCCCAGGCCCGGAGGAGACTGCCTGCCCTCACTTCTGCTGGAAGCCGGGGACCTGGATATTCTCAAGCTTGCCCTGGATTTTGCGGAAAAAAAGCCTGTATGCGTTAACGGACCGGCTTGTTTTCGTCCCCACATCGGGGTCCGGATCCATGCCCATAAGAGCGGCAGGCTTCAGCGACTGAGTACCCAGTCTCTGGGGGATGAGGTGAGGGTTAAAAAAACCCGGTTTATCCGGAAACCCGGTCACATCATCACCATGCCGCCGGAAGATTATGATTCCTGGCTTCTGGGTCATATGATCATCCAGACCAACGGAACAAAATATCCTGAAACCCAGTGCCTCTTGATCACCAAACGCCTCGTCGTGGAAATAGAAGACCGGGTATAGATTCAAAACCTTCGTGCTATTGGAAATTTTGCCCGCCTTGACTAATGCCCTGATCTTGCATACAATCCGTCCATTCAATTAATGGTGAGGAAAATATGGTGCCTTCCCTTGTGATAACAACGGATATGATGATTGTATTCGGGTTCCTGGTTTTTGTGACGATTCTTTTTGTTTTCGAATTGGTGCGGGTGGATATGGTGGGGCTTTTAATGATGGTCCTGCTGCCCCTGTCCGGTGTGATCGAACCTGCCCAGGCCATCAGCGGCCTGAGTTCCAATGCGGTAGTCTCCATCATCGCCGTGATCATTATCGGGGAGGGCCTGGATAAAACAGGGGTCATGAATATCTTTGCCCGGAATATCATCCGGCTTGCCGGAAAAAGTGAGGTCAGGATCATGGCCCTGATTTCAGGGACCGTGGCCTTTATTTCCAGTTTTATGCAGAACATCGGGGCTGCGGCCCTGTTTTTACCGGCCACCAACCGGATCTGCCGGCAGTTGAACGTGCCGGTGTCCCGGATTCTCATCCCCATGGGATTCTGTGCCGTCATCGGCGGGTGTGTGACCCTGGTGGGCTCCAGTCCCCTCATCCTTTTGAATGACCTCATGGGGTCCTGGTGGTCCAACAACCCGGATTTTGCAGCGGCCAGAAATTTTGAACCCTTTGGACTGTTCAGCGTCACCCCCATCGGCATTGCCCTTGTTGCTGCGGCAATTGCCTATTTTATTTTTTTTGGAAAATTTATTCTGCCCAGGGTCAAGATCCAGGATGAAGACTATTGTCTCCTGGACCACGACCTTGAGTGCACCTACGGCCGGGAAATTCACAATGCCTATGAATTGAATGTGCCGACCGACTTTGTGACCAAACGGCTGGATGAGCTTGAAATACGGCCGAAATTTCACTCAACCGTGATCTGTATCTGCAAGAAGGGGCCGGGGGAGGCCAAAAAAAGAGTCGATGTTCCCTCAAGGGCCGATATCATCGAGCCCGGCGATGTTGTGGGTGTGATCAGCAACCAGGAGAACATCAAGGATCTGTCAAAAACCATTGGCTGGGAGCTCTGCGATGAACTCAACCACATGAGTGAGATCCTGTCACCGGACAACTCCGGGATTGCCGAAGCCATTGTCACGCCGCGGTCTGAACTGGTGGGTAAAACCCTTCACCAGGTCTATTTCAGGAAAAGGTACCAGGTCAGTCCCATTGCCCTGTTTCAAAAGAATCAGGTGCTGCTGGAAAATATTTCCGAAACAAAAATCCAGCCCGGGGATGCCTTTCTCCTGTTTGGCGAACTGGAAAAGTTTCATCTGCTCCAGCAGAAAAAAGACCTGGCCTTTACCGAACATATCCAGGGTGAACTCCTGCACCCGGAAAAAGCAGGCTTTGCCGTTGCCTGTCTGATCCTGGCCCTGGGATTGGCCCTGGGGTTGAATGTTCAGCTTTCCATCGCCCTTCTGGCCGGTGCCGTGGGCATGATTTTAACCCGGGTTCTGACCATTGACGAGGCCTATCGCGGTGTGGACTGGATGACGGTTTTTTTGCTGGCCGGCCTGATTCCCCTGGGGCTTGCCTTTGAAAAAACCGGGGCTGCCCTGTATCTGTCCACTGCCATCGTCACCCTCCTTAAAGGCGCGCTCACGCCGTTGATCCTGTTTTTGCTCATCGGCTGTTTAACCTCTTTTTTTACCCTGGTGATTTCCAATGTGGGGGCCACCGTGCTCATGATTCCCCTGGCCATGAACATGGCGGTCCAGGCCAATGCAGATCCCAGAATGGCGGCTCTGCTGGTGGCCCTGGCAGCGTCAAACACCTTTGTCCTTCCCACCCACCAGGTGAACGCGCTGATCATGAGGCCCGGCGGTTACAGGGTCATGGACTATGTCAGGGCCGGCTCGGGCATGACGATGTTATTCATCTTTGTGGTCATGTTTATCATGTATTTTTTTTACGGCATCTCAGCCTGAAATTTTTGTCTGGACTGATCAGGAGGGGTGTGTTTCAGTTTTTTGATCCTATTGTCTTTTAACCCTGGCTGAAAAACTTAAGAATCGGATCTGAGCTGATGATATAATAGACCTGTCCTAAGGCCGGGTCTTCTGAGTTTTCCATGATTTTGATGTCGCTGATGCATTTCACCGTGGCAAGAACGGCCAGGGTTTTTTTGTTTTTTTGGGCTCGGTCAAAGGCTTGTGAACTGATTTTTCCCTGTTCGGCCCAGGCCCAGTAAACCACCCTGTCATGGGCCAGAACCGTTGGGTCATCAAAGCCCATATACAGATCACCGACAAGGTCCTGGATTTTTTTTTGGGGAAGGTCAGAAAATTGTTCATACATGACCAGGACCCTGTTCGTGGTTTGCTGGGCAACGATATACAGGGTTCCGTCCTTGAACTTAAAGGTGTCCTCAGTTGTTGCATCAATTGGATTTGCCGCGGCCGTTGCCAGTTGCCCGGGATTCAGGGCTGCCCCTAAAACATATCCCTGCCGTTTTATGTTGAGTTGTTCAACCTGGACAAATAGATCCTCCAGATCTGCGGCATGACCCGGGCCTGACCACAGGCAGATCAAGAGTATGAACCAGATACAGGTGGGTTTGATTTTTGCCTGGATGTTTTTATTTTTCATCTGCGGTCCTAAACAATTTTGTTCACATCGGTATTCCGGCAGGGGGCCTTTGGATGGCCCCCTGCCGGTGAGTTGTTTGATTATTGTTTGTATCTTAATTTATTTTCTTCTTCGATTAACTTCATGGTTTCTGCACTGCCCCCGGTTTTTATCCATAGATGTTCGGGTTTGGCCAGAAGCTCTGTAATGTAGGTGCGGTATTTCTCACCCTTGCCCGCGTGGTCTGCCATTTCCTGGACTTCGGGCAGGAATTCATGATAAAAATTTCTGGAAACCTCGTACAGTCCGTGCCAGTGGGTATAATCCGGAGCAAACATGGCGGCTGCCATCCTCGTTCTTCTGCCTTCATGGTGCCAGATTTCAAACCAGGTGTACCCAACTTTATACTGGAATCCTGAATTTTCCCAGATGCCGTCTTTTTTCAGCATGTCCACCAGTTCGACGCCGGGTTTGGCAAATTTATCATTGTAGAGATTGACTGTATCATCAAATTGTTTGTAAAAATCTCTTACCTGGTTAATCCCGTGACAGGATTTGCAGACTTCCTGCATATTGTTCCGTCTCTGTTCCCAGGAAACCACACTCTGGATGGTCTTGTCCGAGATGACTTTTTTGAGCCGGTCACCTTCCCGGACATAGGACTTGGACTTGGCGGTCTGGCCCGGGCGGGGGGGAATATCGCCGGTAATATCGGTCACGGTGCCGTCTGTAAAGGTCACCCGGTTCAGTTTTGAGGACACCGGGGCTCTCAGATTCCAGGAGATCCTGTCACCCACATTGTGGCTGTTTTTGGCAATGGCGCCGTTGAGTTTGACAAATGATCCCATGTGGCAGGTGGAACAGGTGGGTGCGGTGTGGTAATCATCACCCAGAACCCATGATCCGTCCTTCATGATGTTCATGCCGTTGGGGGATGCGCCCTTGTCCGCCGTGAAATAGGCAATCCCGTGTTTGGACTCTTCATAAATTTCTTTTTGGGGGTGATCCGGTCCCAGGTGACATTTGCCGCAGTTCTCAGGCTGTCTGGCCCGGGATGCGGAAAAGTTGTGCTTGGAATGACAGGCATTGCACGCCCCTTTGCTTCCGTCGGGGTTGATCCTGCCGATACCCGAGTTGGGCCAGGTGTTGTAATCCATCTGGGGCGCATCGGTTTTGGAGCGCATGGGTTTGCCGTCTTTATCCCGGTTCAACGAGACCACGGACCCGTGACACTGCCAGCAGCCGCTTGCCATGTTTCCCTTGTTGCTCGGCATGCCGCCCACCACTTCGGCCAGCATATTGTCCAGGGATGCCATAATTTCACCGGCTGTGGCGTGATGGGATATGGCCATCTCCTTTGCCTCGGGTTCATGGCATTTTGCACAGTCATTGGGGGACAGGATGGCCTTGATAAAGGCGCCTTCATGATTGTACCCTGTTTCATCCCCGGCTTCCGCCGCATGGCAGGTAAAGCAGCCGACCTGGCCTTCCTTTGCAGCGGCATGGGCGCTTTTTTCCCATTGACGCACCAGGGATACGTTTTCCTTTAAATGACAGGTGATGCATTTTTTATTCATTTCCCGGTTTTTGGGATCCTTTACGTCAAAGGATGCCTGGGTCAGCCCGAAGGCAGCCCCGGTCGTAAACACGGATACCATTAATAAAACCAGGAAAGACCTTAAAACTATCATATTCTTTTCCTCCTGCAATATAAGTTAGAATGCAGAACAGATTGTCCTGTCTGCACCGCCATACCCAATTTTACCTGCATCCCCTCCTTTCTTTGTCTGTAAAATTTATATTAAGTCAGCGTAATGCTTATGTTTCAGGGGTTTTATTGCCGGGTGTCCAGAAGGGGAAAATCCGGGAGAACACAAAGAGGATGATAAAGGGAATGGCCATGACAAGGATTACGGCAAGAATTCCTTCTTTGTCAAACCATTCGGGGTGAAATTCAGTATATCCCCGGGCACTCTTACTCATGAGCTGGCCCCCGATAACCACATTCCAGCGCATGATCAATACCTGGAGCAGCAGAATGGCGGACACAACGGCTGCCATGAAGTTGTAGAGATATTTGCGGATGCCCACAAGTCCCATGACCCCCAGGATGACCAGGGGAAGAATTGAGCCGATCTTGACCTGCCACAGCCAGAAGGAAGCGGCCAGGGGACCGTTCAGGAGGCCTTCCACCATGTGGTGGTACCCGGACTTCAGGTAGGAATGGGAAAACACTTCCAGCATTTCAAAGGTAAAGGCCAGGATAAAAAATATAGTCAATGTTTTTATGCAGGTTTTTATGCAGGCATGATCAATGGAGCGCCCTTTTATTTTACGGATGAGGATATAGGCCAGGATGACGGCCGAGATTCCCGACACACAGGCGGAAAAAAGGAAAATCACGGGCATGAGCGGGGTTGACCATGTGGGAACGGCCTTGACCCCGCCAAAGATAAATCCCACATACCCGTGGAGCACCGCTGCAATGGGGATGCCGATGCCCACCAGGAATCGGATGATTTTCCGGTCAAATTCAAGGGCTGACTTTGACAGGTCAATGCTGTCAAGGGTCAGGACCCGGTAAAGAAGCTGGAGCCACCCCTTGGACGTGGCCCTCAACTCCACGAGATCCGGGCGGTATACAAAGAGTACGATAAAGACCAGAACCCCCATGGAAACCGCATAGATATACCCGAAACCCGCCATGGCGGAACTGGGGCTGGGGGTGATCAGCATGTTGAGGTTCCGCTCGGGCCGTCCCAGGTGGAGGAGCAGCGGCAGGGTGGCGCAGCAGAGAAATGCCAGGGCAAACAGGAGCGAAAACCTGGCCACGGGCCGAAGGCTTTTGACGTCAAACAAATAGTAAAGGGCGGCAATGATAAATGCCCCGTCCACAAGTCCGGTAATATAGGGGTAAAGCACGATCATCATGCTCCAGTGGACATGAAGATCATTGGGAAAGACAAAATTGGAAATCAGCATTGTTGCACTGTGTCCGGCATCCATCAGATCACCTCCCTTCTGGCACCCTTGTAATAGAGTGCGGGAAAAGTCCCCATCTCTTTTTTAAGAACGGTGAGAACACCGGGACCCTTGAGAATTTTGTAGACTTCAGATGTTTCATCCTTCATGGAGCCGAATTTCCTGGCACCGGTGGGACAGACTTCGACACAGGCCGGGAGCAGTCCCTGGCGCACCCTCTGGTAGCACCAGGTACATTTTTCAACCACCTTTTTTACCGGGTGGATGAACCGGACGGAATAGGGGCATGCCTGGATGCAATAGGCGCATCCCACGCACCGTTCCTCATCCACCAGGACAAACCCGTCCGGGGAAACAAAGGTGGCCCCCACCGGGCACACCTGGACACAGGGGGCTTCGGCGCACATATTGCACAGCTTGGGCACAAAAAAGGTGTCCCTTGTCTCTTCTTTTATGTCGGTTCTCGGGTGCTGGTACCCGTCCAGCCCGCCGTTGGGACAGTCCACATAAATTTCGTCGCTGAACCCTTTGACATATCGCTCCACCCAGGTCCGGTAGTTTCCGTCCGGGACATTGTATTCCCGTTTGTCTGCCACGCAGCAGGACCCGCAGCCGATACACTGGGTAATGTCCACGATAAAGGCGAATTTCTGATCCAGAATATCATAGGCTTTGCCCCGGATGCCCGGGATCTGTTCCGGAATCTCAAGGCTGCCGCCCCCCATGGGCCAGACCAGGTAGAGGGACCCGGCAATGGTTCCGTTTAAGACCTTTTTGACAAAGGATCGCCGATCTATTTTCGGGGAGGGATCTACAATTTTCATAAGGCGGCCTCCATCAACCCGGTGATCTCTTTTGCCCGGATGATATGTTTTAGCGGTGCGTGGACATGATGGCATTGATTGCAGTTATGGGTGAGTTTAACATTCTGGTCACTGAGGTGATTGGGCATGGCAACGGTTTTGATGACCTCTTCCTGCCTTGCCTTGATCTCGGTATTGTGACATCGCAGGCAGAGGGTGGTGATCTCTTTCTCCTTTTTAACCGGCAGGGTCCCGGTTTTTTTATTGTCCGTCACATGATCGGCATAGGTGCCGTGGCAGAATTCACAGGATATGGTGCGGTGGCGGCCTGTTTTGTGGATTCCTGCTTCATAGGGGTGACAGGTGAAGCACGAGGCATTGGTTGCGTGCCGGATGGGAACAAGGGCGGCTTCGGCAATGGCATCCGCCCGGTAGGGACCATACAGACCAAAGGATTTCGGGACCAACAGCCGCTTGAACAAAAGACCGCCCAGGGACAGCACGACAATGCCTGAAATTACGATCAAAACACGCATTCGGTAGCTTAACTTCACAACGACCTCCTAAGCATTATATCCACACAGTGGTTTACAAATGTTTAAAATCCCTTTGGTCCCGGCTTTTGGTCTGCAGTTTTAAGTTTTATATTTGGATATGGCCCTGTTTTTTAAGAAATACTGCCATCTTTTTGCAACAATAGCATTAGCCGTTTATTCCAGGCAAGTTTTTTTAAAAATTTTTTGGAATCCATTGCCTTTCACCGGTCAAGGGGCTAAACTTACCCTCATAACCTTTAAGATCAGGAATCAGTCATGACCACTCTTTTTTCACTGGAAAATGAATTTATCATCACGGTTGAAGTGGTGCCGCCGGCAGGCAATGACCCCGGCCCCCTTCTGGAGAAACTGTCCCGCCTTGCCGGCCTCTCTTTTCACGGATTCAGTGTTGCGTCAAATCCCGTGGCAAAGTCCAGAATGTCGGCCATGGTGTTCACCCGTCTGCTCCAGGATGCCACGGGCAAGCCCGGTATCCTGCACTGCACCGTGAGGGACCACAACCGGCTGGGACTCCAGAGTGAACTCTGGGGAGCAAAGGCCCTGGGGATTGATACCATCATTGCGGTCACCGGTGATCCGTCCGCCTCCAGGGCGGCGGAACCCACCACCACGGTGGGGGATTTGAATGTGTTCCAGTTGATTGCCATGGCCAAGGGATCCAATCTGTTTACCGGCGCAGTCCTGGATTTCAGGCCGGAAGTCAACGGGCTTGACCACGAGGCAGAACGTCTGACGAGAAAGGTGGATGCGGGATGCCGGTTCATCGTCACCCAGCCGGTGTACGATGAGCAGACCGCCATTAATATCCACGGGGCGGTCAGACGTCTCAAGGTCCCGGTGATCATGGGCATCCTTCCGCTGCTGTCCTATAAACACGCCCGGTTTTTGCATGACAAGGTCGACGGGATTGCCGTTCCTGAACCCCTGCGCCGGCGGATGAAGGAGGCCAAAGATCCGGTTCAGGAGGGAATTGACCAGTCAAGAGAGATGCTTGCCCTGGCAAAGAGCCTGTTCGCAGGCGCCTGTATCATGCCGCCCTTTGACCGGTTTGATATTCTGGAGCCGATCCTTTACTGAAGATCAAAAATTTTAAATGGGAAATCACCCGTTTTCCTGTCCAGAAAATAATGTTCCAGGGTCTGTCGGATGACTTTAAAGGCAATATCATCCCAGGGGATATCTTTTTCGTCAAAAAGGCGGACATCTATGCTTTCATCCGTGGGCCCGAAGGTATCTGACGAGGTCATGGCCGCCCTGAACATGAAGTAGACCTGATCCACAAACACAATATTAAACAGCCGATAGGGGGCGACAATTTGAACCCTTGCCCGTGTCTCCTCAAGGGTTTCCCGGACTGCACCATCCTGGACCGATTCCCTGTTTTCAAGATAGCCTGCCGGAAGGGTCCATTTTCCCTTTTGGGGTTCAATATTTCTTTTGCACAATAAAATTTGCCCGTTAAACTCAGGGATGCATCCCACCACCATCTTGGGATTCTGATAGTGTACCCTGCCGCAGTTGGTGCAGACAGCCCGGACATGATCATCATCAGGCGGTGTCGTCTGTTCAGTGGGAGATCCGCAGCCGGTGCAGAAGTTGATGTCCATAATTCCAGATTTTTCCATATCTTGAGGTTCCTTATTTCTTGTCGATTTTATTGGCAAACGTCGTGGCATCAATAATTTGTATTCTTTGAAAATGCTTGATATTACGCAGGTGCGGATCACGTGAGACGATATAATCGGCATCACCTTCCAGGGCACAGGCAATGAACATGTCATCTTCTGGGTCCAGAGTAATGCCGTCAATATGATAGGTGTTTTTGGTGACCATAGCATTTTCTATGATCATGCCGATAAACTCGTCAATATCTGACTTTGAAGGGTTGAACCGTTGCATGATGTGAGGATAATGCAAGACTTCGTACAATTCCTTCAGGATCGGTTTTGAAGTGACCATGGTAAAGGCATTATCCGCAATTAGATCCCGCAGTTTTTTTGCTATGCCCTGTTTGGCAAAAGCGACACTGACCATGACGCTGGTGTCAATGACCGCCCTAAGAATGGGCATATTTTTTGTCCCTTACCGCTTCCACTGCTTGGTCAATAACGCTGTCGATATCTTTCTGGGGATAATCCGGCGCTCCCTGTGCAAGCCTGTCAGTAATGTCTCTGAATCTCTCTGACCAGGATTTTTCTGCCTTTGGTTTCATGACTTTTTCTACCTGGTGCTTCACAATCACCCCTTCAAGAACCTTTTTAACCACGTATTTTTCATCTTCGCTCATGTTGGATATGGACTCAAACTGCTCTAAGAGTTCACGGTCAATGATTTTGTTTTGAGCCACACCGGTGACTTTGTTAAAAACCATCTCATCGATGGAGACACCCAGCACTGATACCAGTTTTATGATGGCATCCAGTGACGGTGTGGATTTGCCTGTTTCATATCGTCTGATTTGAGAAATTGCAACACCGCTTGTTTTGACAAGTTCTTCCTGGGTTAATCCTTTTTCTTTTCTGACTTTTGCGAGATTTTTCCCAAAATACATATAGCCCCCTTCTGGTATGCAGTGTGTTTTGTATAACCGGTTTTATTATACCACAATTTTTAAATATCCTATAAAAGACGAGTTATGTTTAAAAAATGATTTGACACAATAGTATCTCATGTGCCATTAAAAATACCCAATAAGACACTAAACATTTTATATGATTTTGGCAATATTTTTTTCAGAAATTTTCAGTATAGCATAATTGTCAGGCCGTTGGTCCTGATCTTGGATTGGGTCTGGGCTTGGCCCGGTTTGTGGGTATGGCGTTGAGGGGATCATCGGGCCAGAAATGTTTGGGATACCGGCCCATGAGGTCTTTTTTTACCTCGGCATAGGTGGTTTTCCAGAAATTTTCAAGGTCCTGGGTGATCTGAACGGGTCGTCCGGCCGGGGACAGGAGATGAAGGGTGACGGGAATGGCCTGTCCTGCGACCCGGGGTGTCCGGGTCAGACCGAACATCTCCTGGAGTCTGACTTCCAGAACGGGGCTGTCAAGAGGCCCCTGTTCACTGCTGTATCTCAATGGTTTTTTTGACCCGCTGGGCACCCGGATTTGGGTGGGGGCTTCTTTGTCTATGACCTGCCGCTGTTTCCAGGTTAAAAGGGATAAAAATGCCGACTCAAGATCCATCTGCGCCAGCTTTTTTAACGAAAAGATCCCCGTCAAAAAAGGCCTGAGCCAGACCTCCATACCGCTTTTGAGGGCCTTGTCCGACAGGTCGGGCAGAGACTCGAACCGGCCGGTTCTGTGGAGAAAAGAGGCCCGTTCCTTCAGGCTTGACAGGGTCCTGGTCCAGGGCAATAGTGCCAGTTCTGATCGTTGAATTTCGTCCATTAGAAGGTCACATGCCCTGTCCGGATCAATGTCTGATATCTTATGGTGTTCCAGCACAAGGCTTCCAAAAACAAGGTCTTTTCCTGCGGTTACAGCACCTGCCCGCTTGTCCCAAACCGTGGTCTGAACCGTCTTGAACTGGTCGGAGAATTCCCGGTCAAGCGCTACTCGTGAATAGGGTGCGGCCAGGAAAATCTTTGAATTTTGAAGGTTCCCGTCAAGGGAGGCTGCAACGATATACTCGTTCATGGACACCGTGTTTGCCCCGGTAAAATAGGCCCCCTTTCCCGAGGCTGTTAAAAATGAGGTCAGGCTTGAATCTCTTTTTCGGGCGATTCGGTCCGGATAGGAAAGGGCCAGGAGGGCACCGGTTTTTTCAATCTTCACTCCGGACCCTTTGATTTTCATGTCCCGGGCCATTTTACGGGCAATTTTGATGATCTGGTGAATACTTCCTCGGTTGATCCGGAATCTGTTGTCTTGGATATTTTGTCCGTGAATCATTGCGTCAATGAGTTCAAGACGCAGCCGGATATCAGGGTCATAGGCCCCCGGGTCAAACCGGATAAAATCCCGCTCACCCAGAAAGGCGGCGATCCAGCAGGCGAGCAGTCCACGGCCCTGTTCATTTCCCCGGATGACCATATGCGACAGCCGGGGATGCAGGCCTGTTGCCGCCATCTTTTTTCCATGGGCCGTGATCATGCCCTGTTCATCCAGAGCCCCCAGGGTGTTGAGCAGATCTTTGGCCTGGTCAACGGCCGCCTGGTTCGGCATGTCCAGCCATTTTAACTGAACCGGATCAGATACACCCCAGGCGGCAAGTTCCAGCACAAGGGTGCTGAGGTCGGCAGTCAAAATTTCAGGCCGTGTAAACGGCTTGAGCAATCCATGCGCATATTCGGACCAGAGCCGATAACAACGACCTGATGCGGTGCGGCCGGCCCGGCCCCTCCTCTGGTCGGCAGATGCCCTGGACACTGGGATTGTTTCCAGGCGGGTCATCCCTGTCCCGGGTGAAAACCGGGGCACCCGCATGAGACCCGAATCAATTACCACCCGGATGCCGTCGATGGTGATGGAGGTTTCAGCAATGGATGTGGCCAGAACGATTTTTCGTTTCCCCGGGATTGACGGATCAAAGGCCCGGGCCTGCTCTTTTTGGGTTAAATTTCCATACAGAGAAAATACATGGATGGATGGGTCCGGGTTTGTTTTCTTTTCAAGACGTTTTGCCAGGCGCTGGATTTCCCCCACGCCGGGCAAAAAAACAAGGAGATCTCCCTGGGTTTCGGCCAGGGCCTGGTCAATCACCCGGGTACAGGTCTTTTCAATGGGGACTGGCCCTGCCTGCCTTACGGGTTGTTCAACATAGTGGGTGTCAACGGGAAAGCTTTTTCCCTGGGAAATCACCGTGGGGGCATGGCCCAGAAGACTCGAGATTGCCTCCACATCCATTGTGGCGGACATGACAGCCAGGCGCAGGTCATGGCGCAGGGCTTCAAAGGTATCTATCGCCAGGGCAAGTCCGAGATCGCTGTGGATACTACGCTCATGGAATTCATCAAATATCACCAGGCCCACATCCGCCAGCAGGGGATCATTCTGGATTCTCCGGGTGAATATGCCTTCGGTGACCACTTCTATCCGGGTGGCCGGGCCGATTTTCCGGTCCAGACGGACCTGATACCCGATAGTCTGCCCGATATTTTCATTGAGAAGAGCTGCCATATAGGCGGCACAGGAACGGGCGGCCAGACGTCTGGGTTCAAGGAGAATAATTTTTTTTCCCCCAAGCCAGGGCTGGTCAAGCAGTGCCGGGGGAACCCGGGTGGTTTTGCCGGCACCGGGGGGGGCATGGATGACCACACACCGGTATTGGTCAAGGGCTTTTTTAATTTCGGGAATATGGGCCTGTATGGGCAGGGTGGGTTTCATCTTTGCAAAGACCTGTCAGGCCCGTTAGAGTGATTTTTCACGGGCAATATCCCACAATGCCCCGACCCGGGGATTGGAAAGATTTTTTTCCCGGGTGCAGAGTCCAATGACAAAGGGCGGCAGTTTCGGGGTTCTGTCCAGGAGCCGTACCCGGTTTAAAAACGGGCTTTTTTCAAGCACCATCCCGGGAACCAGGCCGATACCAAAGCCCAGGCTCACCATGACGATGATGGCCTCGTTGCCGGCCACCTGGGAATAGATAAAGGGAACAAAGTTTTCCTTGGCAAACCACAGGTCGATGCGGTCACGGCCCAATCCCTGATCCGGGATGATCAAAGGGGTTTTTTCCCAGTCAATTCCATTTTCTGTTTCGATGATGGTCCCGGGATATTCCCGGGGTGCGATAAAGACCAGGGGGGTCTGGGAAATGGTTTGAAAGACAAGGTCTCTGGGCAGTCGGTCGGGCAGGGCCGCAATGACCATGTCTGCATCCTGGTTTGAAAGTTTGATCAGGGCCTTGGCCGCATCACCGGTTTCAAGGTGGATGCGGACCTTGGGATAGGCGCTTCGATAGGCGGCCATCATGTCGGGAAGAACCCCATAGGCTGCGGTGACCGAACAATAGATGGACAGCTCCCCCTCCAGGACATCATCCTGGGCCAGCTCGTCATGGAGCCGGTCCCACCGCTGGAGAACGTCGTCTGCATACTTTTTAAAGGCCCTCCCGGCCCGGGTCAGTTCCACGGACCGGTTGTCCCGGATAAACAGGGGCTCACCCAGGTCGGATTCAAGCCGCTGGATCACCCGGGTCAATGCTGACGGTGTAATATAACAGGCCTGGCTGGACCTGGCAAAATGAAGGGTTCCGGCAAGGTGCCGGAACAGTTTTAAATTTCGGATATCCATGACTCTCCTGGTCAGGTTTCAGCCTCAAATTTTAACATGGGAAAAGCCTACCACTTTGTTTCAATTTTCGCAATAACGCATTGCGTATAAACGACTATCTGCAACATTAATTTGCAAAAGTTACATTGCCATATTTGAAACATCGCATTGCAAACAATTCATTTGACGCAACAAGAGAAATAGGTCATGAATACAAACAATTAAATTAAAAATATGCCAATATTATTAAATAAAGGAGAAGATCATGGGCCAAAATTATTTTAATACCCTGTCGCTGAGACGCCAACTGGAAGAATTGTCCCAATGCCGCTTCATGGATTCATCTGAGTTCAACGGGGTTGAGGCGTTGAAAGGAAAAAAAATCGTCATTGTGGGGTGTGGTTCCCAGGGACTTCACCAGGGCCTGAACCTTCGGGACAGCGGCCTGGATGTGTCTTATACCCTCAGGAATTCAGCCATCCAAGAAAAACGGCAGTCCTGGAAAAACGCCACGGAAAACGGATTTCATGTGGGAACCTATGAAGAAATAATCCCGGGGGCAGACCTGCTCATCAACCTCACCCCGGACAAGCAGCACACCAATGTGATTGAGTCTGTCATGCCGTTGATGAAACAGGATGCCTGCCTTTCCTATTCCCACGGGTTTAATATTGTGGAGGAAGGCATGCAGATCAGAAAAGACCTCACCGTGATCATGGTGGCGCCAAAATCTCCGGGAACGGAGGTCAGGGAAGAGTATAAGCGGGGGTTTGGTGTGCCCACCCTGATTGCGGTTCACCGGGAAAATGATCCAAGGGGCGAGGGCATGGAACTTGCCAAAGCCTATGCCTGCGCCACCGGAGGAGACCGGGCAGGGGTGCTTCACTCCTCTTTTGTGGCTGAGGTCAAATCCGATCTCATGGGGGAACAGACCATTCTCTGTGGTGTTCTCCAGACAGGCTCTCTGCTCTGCTACGACAAGATGATCGAACAGGGGGTTGACCCGGGAACAGCCTCACGCCTGGTTCAATATGGGTGGGAAACCACTACCGAAGCCCTGAAACACGGCGGGGTCACCAATATGATGGACCGGCTGGACAACCCGTCAAAGATCAAGGCCCAAAGTCTTTGTGAAGAATTGAAAATTATTCTTGAACCCCTGTTTCATCAGCACATGGATGATATCATGTCCGGACATTTCTCAAAAACCATGATGGAAGACTGGGCAAATGATGATGCCAACCTGCTCAAATGGAGGGAGGAAACCGGCCGCACCGCTTTTGAGAGATCAAAATCCAGTGACCAGGACATCCCGGAACAGGCCTTCTTTGACAACGGGATTCTCATGATTGCCCTGGTCAAGGCAGGGGTTGAACTTGCCTTTGATACCATGGTCGCCACCGGGATTGGTGAGGAGTCTGCCTACTACGAATCCCTTCATGAACTTCCCCTGATCGCCAACCTGGTTGCCAGGAAAAAACTCTATGAGATGAACGTGGTCATTTCCGATACAGCCGAATACGGCTGTTATCTGTTTAACCACAAGGCCCTACCCCTGCTGGCGGACTTCATGGCAAGACAGGGGTCTGATGTCATCGGCAAAGGCCTGGACGTCAGCACCAGGGGCGTGGACAATATCACCCTCATCCGGGTGAATGAGGCCATCCGAACCACCGGGGTTGAACGCATCGGAAAAACCCTGCGCGGCTACATGAGTGCCATGAAACCCATTTATTAAATGGCCTGGGTTTTCATTGGCCA
Organism: uncultured Desulfobacula sp.; assembly: GCA_963674905.2. Classification (GTDB taxonomy): domain Bacteria; phylum Desulfobacterota; class Desulfobacteria; order Desulfobacterales; family Desulfobacteraceae; genus Desulfobacula. The sequence continues at coordinate 2,025,348 of CAXXXR010000002.1, forward strand.
ATAAAAAAGTTCCTGGGAGTCGAGTGAGCAAGCTTGAAAAGGTCACTCATCTCCCCGGCATTCATCTCGGATTAAGGTGCCGGAAGATGCTTTTTGTCAAGAATTGTCCACGACTTCCCTTTTAGGCTGAAGAGATTACACTATAACTCTAAAACTAGACGGGGGTCTTTGTGTGGGCGTTTCCTGGGCAGGTTCTTTATCATCCCCACCTTCCCGGATTTTGGAACCGAGCTTGAAATCGGTATGGAGTTCATGCCCACAGATGGGGCAGCGCATGAGCATTCCCCCAATATCTGCCGGGATACGCAGCGGTTGATGACATCCCTTGCAATCTTTGATGACGTAATTTCCCATAGGTATTGTATCGGCTGGGGGGTTGTAACAATTAAACAAAGAGTCGCCACAATATAAAAACTTACATTCGTTTACCCCAGAAAACCCTCTTGCTCTCAGCAATGAATTTCCATCATGGAACAGGGTTATGTTCACTTAACGACTTTTCTTGGCAGACAACCTTTGCCGAACAAAGAGAGTCCGGTGGAAACTATGAATTGTAGAAGCTTCACTCAGAAGCCAGAAGTCTGCTGTCAGTTTTTGCACCTACGCTGTCTGATTCTCTTCTTCATAGACCTGATACCTCCTCAGATCTATGATAAACTGGGTCGAAAGGTGGCGGGGTATTATTTTTTCAAAATAAGGGCGGGGTAGAGCTGGCAACATAAAAAACTCGCTACATAAATAGACACATGTGTCGCTCATTACCTAAATCAAAAACTCGAAAAACAAAGAGGTCAACCAAAGCAATGGTCCTTACAAGTTAGCTCTGCCATAATTATTTAAAGGTGAGCTGTTTATCCGTTCCTTGACAACAAGAAGTATTCTGATTTACATAAAGTCTTTAATTGTTCTTTGGCTTGGAGTTCGGACTGGCCATTTTCGCTTAAGTTTTTATCAGGAGCTGCATACATGAAACGCGGAAAAAAAATTATTTTTTTGGCACACTGTATTTTGAACGTCAATGCCAAGGTTGACGGACTGGCCTCTTATCCGGCTGCGGTCCGGGAACTAACCGGTTTTTTGGCAGACCAAGAAGTGGGTATGATCCAGTTGCCCTGCCCAGAGACTGAGGTGCTGGGAACGCGCCGCTGGGGGCATGTAAAGGAGCAGTTGGCCCATCCTTTTTTTTCAGACTGCTGTGCCCGACTACTATCTCCTTTTGTCCGGCAGGTGGCCATGTACCAAGAGCAGGGGTACACCCTTTTGGGAATTGTCGGCATTGACGGCAGCCCTAGCTGTGGGGTGAAAAAAACCTGCCGATCCAAGCAATGGGGGGGAGATTTCCTTGATTCTACAGAGACTTGGGGAAAAGTAGAAACCATGAAATGGGTTAAGGAACCCGGGATCTTCATGGAAACCTTTCAGAAAAAGCTCACAGAAAAAGCATTGCGTCTTGAAATTTTCGGACTGGATGAATCAAACGTTGAAACGTCGCTTCCCAGGCTTATCGATGAGCTTTCCCGGATTCTGAACGCTTGATACTTTAGTTTTTCTATTCATTTTTTCTATATGCACATTAGGATTCATTGATACTAACGATTTGACGGGCGTCCCTTTATTTTTTAGATTTCAAATTTTTAAAAGGGCACAGCCGACAAATGATCCATAAAGATAAAGACAACGAAGCAGACTCTCGAAGACGGCATCAGGCTTTTTGGGAGAACCGTTCCGAAGGTATTCCCCTTGTATTTGCCGTGGCGGATAGGCCGGGGTTTAAGCCCGTTTCCTGGAATTCCAAACTTTCCAGAAAGGAGTGGGATCTCTGCCCGGCATGGCATCTTTTCATGGTTCAAAACTACTTAGACGGAACTTGTTTCTTGGCAGATGCCATGCCGGTAGCCAGCCTTATGGTCGGTCTTGATATTACCAATACAGCTGTGTTGGCCGGTGGAGATTACGATTACAGCAGCACCAATGATTTTATTGATTTTAAACCCGGCAGGTTTGATCTCAATCTACCTGCGCCGTCTTTTTCGCCTGAACATCCACTGGTGTGGAAACTAAAGACCTGTTATGAAAAAGTGATCAGCTATGTGGGGCAGCGGGCATTAGTTAACCCTCCCATGAGTTTGGATGCCCTATCCTCCTTATACGGGCTGTGCGGCAGCCAGGATTTGCTCATGGTCCTGATGACGGATAAAGAAACAGTTAATCAACGAGTCCGGGAAATGACCATCGCCTACCTCGATTTTTACGATTTTTTTTACGAGTTTCTAAAAGTGTCCGGATACGGGGAGTCGGCATATTGGTTCCAGGTTTTCTGCGAAGGAAAATTTGAAGGGGTCCGCTGCGACTTCAGCCTTATGCTATCCCCTGAAATGTTCCAGGAGTTTGTTATCCCTGAGATTGCCCTGGTTTGTGATCATATGGATCATACCCTTTTTAACATGTGTTCGGTCCGTCACGCCCGGTTTATCGATGACCTCTCCACTATCAATTCTTTGGACGGAATTTTCTGGAACCCTGAGCCGTATCTGGACGGGGTCCGGGATTTTTTGCCGGAACTCAAGCAAATCAAGGAGAAAGGCATGCTTCTGGAAATTGTCTGTCACCGGGTGGATGAGGCGGTTCTTGCCGTCCGGGAACTCGGACCGGATGGTCTTTATCTCTTGTTCGAACCCCGGTTTGAATCAGTGGATCATGCCAAGCGTGCCCTTGAAAGGATTTATAACGTCTGTCTCTGACAGCGATACTTTACCATAACCAATGAAAAGGAAAATTAATGATGAAAAAGAATTCGTTTACTATTTTAGTGTTTAGTTTACTGTCCCTCTGCCTCTGCCTTTTAACATCAAATGCTGATCCAGGAAAATGGGATAAGATCGTGGTAGCTAAAAAACTTGTTGTTGGCAACTGTCCCGAATATCCTCCCTTTTCCTTTAGGAACACGGACAGCCGGGTTGAAGGCTTTGATTCGGATTTTGCAAGAGCTCTCGGAAAAGCCATGGGGTTGGAAGTCGTCATGAAGGATACCGCCTGGGAAGGCCTGGTTGCCGGCATGAAAAAAGGAGACCATGACATTGTCATTTCCTGCATGTCTCCGGAAGAGGCCACCCAGGCATCCAAAAGCGTTTCCATGAGCAAACCCTATATTAAGCTCAGCGAAATTATCGTTACCCGGACCGATAACAAGGATATTGCCACCAAAGAAGATCTGACCGGAAAGGTAATCGGTGTCCAGGCCAACTGCACAAGCGAAGTGGCTGCTGACAGTCTAAAAGATATGGGGATCGTAGCATCTGACATCCGCCGGTATAATCGGAACTCAGAGGCACTCATAGACCTGAAAAATGGTCGTACCGACGCAGTGATTGTGGGATTTGCATATGCTGCGACTAAGGTCAAGGGTAACAAAGATCTTAAAATAGTCAATGACCCGGTCCGGTCAGTGGATATTGTGGTAGTTATGGACCACGGAGATGATACCCTGGCTCAACATATAAACCAGGCCATCGACAAAATAAAAGAGAACGGTGAATTTGACGCAGTTTCTCAGAAATGGCTGGCTCTTTAATGGGATGTAACCGGTGAATCTGGATTTTTCTTTCCTCGTTCCCTATATTCCACAATTGATCCAAGCTTCAAAGGTCACCCTGGTTATCGGGGTGGCCTCTTTTCTGTTGGCGCTGGTGATTTCGTTGGTGACTGGAGTACTTCGATCCGGTACTCTGCCTAAACCTGTGGATTTTTTCCTGGGATGCTACGTGGAGGTTTTCCGGGGAACTCCACTGCTAATTCAGCTTTTTTTTATATATTACGGTCTACCCACTTTCGGAATCGTACTGGAGCCAATAACTGCTGCAGTTATTGGCCTGTCATTGAACTCCGGAGCCTACATGTCCGAGGTGGTGCGGGCTGCCATTAGTTCTGTGGATCAAGGTCAATATGAGGCGGCTTTGTGCCTGGGATACGGGCGTAGACAGGTATTTGTCTATATCATCCTGCCCCAAGCATTTCGGATTGCGTTGCCTACTTTCATGAACTACTTTTCCACTATGATCAAGGAGACATCATTGGTGTCCGTTCTGTCCATTGCAGAGATCACCCGCATCGGAAATCAGATTTACGCCCGTACCTTGAGCCCCTTTGAAATTTATATCGCGATCGGCATCATTTATTTTATCATGACCTATACCGTAGCCCTGGTCTCCCGATGGATCGAGAAAAAAGGTATTAAATGGACCCCCTAATCCAAGTAGAAAACATAAGTAAATCCTTTGGTAAAACCAAAGTATTAAAAGACATTAGTCTTTCGATTTCCCAAGGGGAAATCTTGGCCATCATTGGATCCAGCGGTTCTGGAAAAAGTACTCTGATCCGGTGTCTAAACGGCCTGGAAAAGGTGGATTCCGGCTGCGTAGTTGTGGATGGAACCCTTGTGGAATCCACGCATTCGGTGGCCGGTCGGGTGGGTATGGTGTTTCAGCAATTCAACCTGTTTCCTCATTATACGGTTCTAAACAACATTGTCCGGCCACTTGAAACTGTGAAAAATCTCTCTGCCAAAGCGGCACGCTCCCAAGCGATGACTCTTTTGGAGCAGGTCCGGTTGGAAGACAAGGAAGACCAATATCCTCGGTCGCTTTCCGGTGGGCAACAGCAACGCTTGGCCATTGCCCGGGCCCTATCCATGGCCCCAGACATAATGCTCTTTGATGAACCGACGTCTTCACTGGACCCGGAATTGGCCTTCGACGTGTTTGAAACCATCCAGACTATTGCCAGCCGTCACATGACTGTAGTTCTGGTCACCCACCAGATGAATATGGTTAAAAATTTTGCCAAACGGGTGCTGTTCCTAGAAAAGGGGCTCATTGTCTTTGACGGTAGTTTTGAATCCCTCATAAATTCTAAAAACAGCCGTATTCAGCAATTCTTACATAAAATCTATTTATGAAAAGGGCTATGATGGCGGTCCTACAGGTTCCAATAAAAAGGAAAGGGGACCATTTATTATTGCATTATGTATGCAATTTTGAACTGATTTTACTGGTATGTTTTGTTAGCGAAGACTACTTTCTAAGACAGGTTCGGTCTTTCGCCAAAAAATAATTCCAGACCATCCCTGTAGTTCCACAGTTTTTAAATCATTAAACCTTGCAGGCAATATAACGTATATCACTCGATGCTCTATTCTTACTATTCCATATTTTTTATAAAAGCACAATGATGGTATTTATGTTGCGAGTTTTTTATGTTGCCAGTTCTACCCCGCCCAATCCAGCCGGACCCCGCCCTTATTTTGAAAAAATAATACCCCGCCAACTTCCGCCCCAGTTTATCATAAATCTGAGGAGGTATCAGGTCTATGATAAAACGAACCCGACAGCGCAGGTGCAAAAACTGCAGTGAGCTGTACAAACCCGATCCCCGCCATTTAAAAAGACAAAAATTTTGCCGTAAGCCGGAATGCAGAGTAGCCAGCAAAAATGGCTGAATAAGCCAGAAAATCGGAATCACTTTTCAGGCTCAAAAAATGTTCTACATGTTCAGGAATGGCGGTCGATCATTCTGGTCTTGTTCACGGTGGATTTATTTTCGGATTAGCCGATCATGCAGCCATGCTTGCCGTAAATCATCCTAACGTTGTTCTTGGCGGTGCAGATGTCAAATTCATAAAATCCGTAAAAATAAACGAATCTCTTTATGCAGAGGCTAAAGTGATTTCGTCCGATGGGAAAAAGCATATTGTAACCGTTGTAGTTAAACGTGAAAATGATGCAGTATTCTCGGGTGAGTTTACCTGTTTTGTTCTGGAAAAACATGTGTTAGATGCTTAACTTTTTTCGCCTTTCAAGGTCAGCTAATTTTAATTGACAATCAAAGTGGAATGTTTAAATTTATTTTAAGTTATTTTAAATAGGTATAATAATAATAATAATAAAAAGAAGGTTATGACATGACGACTGAAAAAGAAAAAAAAGATTATTGTGATGCAGAAGACCAGAAGAACGTTGTTGAAAAAATGTCTGATTGCGATAAAAATTCAAAGACTGATAAGGAAAAAGACGAATGCTATTCAAAAGTCGTCAAAGATGATGACGGCTGTATGTCTTCGTAATTTTGATAATATCAAGTTCTTCGATAAAGCTGATAATTTTCATGGAGCTTCGGCATTTTGAACACACAAGAGGATCAACCTCATAAATTTTCTGTATCAGGCGTGCCCAGTTCTGCCGGGATTATAGAGAAGATGTTTCATTTGGCGTAATAGCAGGAATGTCATCATCCGTGCCGGTTGTTTTTCTTATCCCCCGAGATTTGTCGGAAGGAGTTATCCTGTCACCGATATAAACATGGAAACCACTGTGGCGCCATGAAACCCATTTACTAAATGGTCTGGTTTTTTATTGACAAAAAAAAGCGCCGGGGATCAACAGCTTGAATATCCTGTTGACACCCGGCGCTTTTTAATCGTGAATGCCCATACCCGGTTGTCCGGCAATTATTCAGTGCCGGATGCTTGAATTTTACTGTTTTAAGATCGATAAACTCGTAAAAACCACACCCATGGTTTACGGGGCATCAATTCTCATACCCCAGTTCTAAAGACCATTTGTTCAGGAAACCGCTGTCATGCTCCCAGTTGTCACTTACATTCAAGGTCCAGTCGCCTTTCAGACTTTCTCCCACAAGGGCGGTAAGCCCCGGGTCCGTGGGGGTGGAAAAAGATGGTGACAAAAGGCCCCCGGCGCTTCCCAGGGTGTTGAACCGGACCAGGGGTGCGGATTTGCCCGAAGGTGCGGTCAGAGTTACGGCAAGGTCCCCGTGGTAAGAGTGAGTTAATTCAATCTGGACCAGTGCCTGGGTAAGACGTCCTGTCTCGGATACGGCAATGACGGAATCCACGCCTTTGGGGGTATTGTCGGGTATGGCAATTTTTTCGGTTTTTTCCTGTGTGACGACTTGCTTTTGGGCCTGATAATCAATCTTGATCGTCCACCGGTTGAGTCTGCCGATGTCCCTTTTAACCAGATCCTTGACATGAAGTTTCCAGACACCGGCAAAGGTCTCGCCCGTCAGACCGGACAACACCCCGTCTGAATCATACTCGGCCCGGATATCATGACCGTCTCCCCCTTCCCGGTCGAAAAGGGGGATGGTCCGACCCTGGGGTGATTCCAGCTCAATCGTTAAATCTCGGACATAGGTGTGGGTGATGTCTACGCCCACCAGGATTTTCTTGATGGTGCCGGGTTTTACAAACTCGATTTCATCCCATATGCCTTTGGGCTCATTGTCGGGAATCAGCATGGAGGGCCGGGATTGTTTTAAAATGGCCTCCCCGCTTCCCTCAGGTTCCAGGGGGCTGCCGGTTTCAAAGAAAATCATTTCCCCGGGTTCACTGATGTTATAGATTTTCAACCCGGACTCCATGCCGCCCCATGCCCGGGACGAGGGGATGGTATCCCGTGAAAGGACGAGGCCGTCGGTCTTTTTGAACAGATCGCCTTCATCGCCCTGGTTCCGGTTGTTTTCAAGGTTCCGGGCACCGTCGGACTGGATCAGGGCGCACTGGTAGTGCTTGTCCGCAGTTCCCCCCTGCCACTCGTTTGATCCCAGGATGTCGCAGTGGTAGACGGCGATACCGTTTGACGCGCAGTGGGCATCAAGGCCCAGGCGGGTCCGGTTTTCCACGATAAAATATTCATTGGGCTTGTTGTCCACAAGGAATTTATGGATGGTGTTGTAATCTCCGTGTCCGGTTTGGTATCTGCCCGGGTTGTTCAGGATGATCTCGTTGTCGGCCCAGCCGGCAAGATTTCTCAGGTAGCCGCAGACCGGGGCCGGAAAACGGCCCTGGTTCAAGTGGCTGCCGCCGGCCATGAGGCAATAGGTTCCCATGCCCGCACTGGGATCTGAATCACCGTCCCGGCTGCCGTAGTCGTAAAGATCCGGAAAACGGCAGATGAGATGACCGGCTTCGTGACAAAAGGTTCCGATCTTCATGTCCACGGGTGTTCTGCCCAGGCTCTGGATGGTATACAGATCCGTCCTCATGCCGTCGTGGGAATAGGACATGGAATAATTATGGGGCCAGAGCCATTCCTCATAAAGGGTTTCTCCGGCATAGAGAAAATTCACGGCATCAACCACCCCCCTGTTCTTGCAGTCAAATTCATGAAGGTCCACTCCGAATTCACTCACGGCAAGGTCCAGGGCTTCTTGCATGCAGGGAGTGTTGATATAGTGGGTCCGGTTTTTTTCCAGGGTCACGGGTCCCACCACCGTATTGGTATACTCGATCCGGTTCGTGGATATTTTTTGATAATATTCCTTGACCGAGCAGGCATTGCCGTAGGCATTGAAATTGTCACCGTTGAGAAGTGCCTCCACGTGCTCTTTTTCAATCTGGGTGGTTACATCCTTAAAATTGATCAAGATGGTCAGGCCCCTTACCCTGGCCTGCCGTGAAAGCTGGGTTCCCGGTAGCAGGCCGTTGTTCCGGCCAAGGGTTGCCGACACACCTGGGGGCGGCGATTTTGTGGGGCGCATCATCCCAAATCTTTCGTCGAATTTTTTATTGCGCACGCTCTTGTCTTCCTGGAGATGCCGGATCAGTCCTGACGGTACGGGCTTGTGTATGGGTGATCCGCTGGAAATCAGCCGGCCCTTTGCCGGTATGGCAAAGCAATAGCTCTCCCTGTCCGTATCATAGATCACCGTATACCCGTCCATGGTTTCGTAACGGGCATAAAAACTCATCTCCATACACCCTGAGTTGAACATCCTTACCGTTTTTCTGGGGAAAGGTCCTTGTTTTTCCCAATACCAGACACATGGCAGACCTCCTTTGTTTGATGTTGATGCTGTCGCATCCTGTTCTGTTGTATTCTGCTTAATTGTATACTGACCCGCCTATCCTGCTCCGGGGCCGTCTTTATTTTTGGGCAAAGGCCCAGGAAAATGACAGTCCAAAGACCTCGGGCCCTCCCACCCTCACCCCCTCATACATGGCCGACGCCATCCATTCCTTCATGCCGGCCTTTGTGACCAGGTCGCTCTGGAATTTCAGGATCCACCTGTTTTCTCTCTAGGCGGTTCCCGGGCTCGCCATAGGCATACCCGAGATCATGGGGAAGGCAGCATTCATAGGTGATAGCCTTGCTGTCACACTGGGTCAGAATTCCCAGAAATTCATCGTGGATGCAGGAACATCCGTCAAAAATCCAGGTTTTATAAATGTTTTTTTCGGATTCGATACGGGAGACCAGATAGTCCAGTTTAAAATGCCGGCACAGTTCAAGGGCCTGGTTCGTGTCGACACGGTCACCAATGTCAGGGTATTTCATGGTTCACCTCTTTTTATAAATAAAATTAACGGTTATTGATCCAGGGGCAAATGCATGTGCATTGGAATCAAAGATACGGATCAGGCGGCACAGATGCCGTACCTGGGCAGGATATCGTGGAGCAGGGAAAACCGGTGATCCATGAGGGCATCGTGGAAACATTTCCAGTCGCTTGCCAGAAAGGATTTGTCCCAGGGGTATGCCGAGGCATATTTTGAAGTCCCCAGCACCTGCCCTTTCCAGGATTTTTTCCCTTCAGCATGATATTCAAGGGATATGGGGTCAAAGGGGAAAATTCCGTCCCGGATGGCCGCCATCCAGCGGGCGTGGCGGTCGTTTCCCTCTTCATCCAGCAAAGTTCTAAACAGTCCTTCCATGGTTTTTTTGTAATCACTGCCCAGTCCGGTCACCGGGGCTTCATGGTCATTGGCCCGGTATCGCTGCATGGCCCGGCACATCTTATCTGCGGCTTCCAGAAACTCAAGGGTGTTGTTGCGATCCACCCGCTTGCCGGTCTTGTCTTTATAGCTCCACTTCAGATAGGGCAGGTCTGGAAAGCACAGGGCTGCTCCGTGCCCCAGGGGCAGGACATCTCCCACCAGCTTGCTTGCGGCCCGGTCAAAGAGCTTTCCGAAAAACCGGGACAGCATACCCTGGGAATCCAGGCCGGAATCGGATTCATCCGTAAGATCAATGATGTCATTGGCCTCATCGTTTATCCCGGCAAATCCCTGGTGTGCCCAGGTGTCGGCATACACGTGCATGGTGATGCCCAGTCGGTGCAGCCCAAAGGCTTTGTTCCTGTCCTGGATGCAGGCCTTTAACATGTCCCGGGCAATGGGGCTGTCTTTTTTGCAGACGATTTTTTCAACAAATTTTTGGTCCGGATCTTCCTGTGCATTTTTCCCCCCGTTGCCCGGCAGGAAGTGGAAGGGAATCCAGACCCTGTGGTTGGCAAGCGATTCCATGTTCCGATAGTCTGCGGTTTTGTGAGCTGAGCAGATTCTTTCGTACAGGGCCTTGTTCTGGAAGGTGATGGTGCCGGTGTGAACGGCATCATCCACATACTGGGCACACTAGGCGATTTTTTCAGCTTCTCCATGCTCAAACCCGGCCGCCCTTGCCGTTACATAGGTAACTGCATGATGAAAATCAATTTGCATGATAGTCCTCCTTGTTTGATGTGACCCGGCCCCGATTGTCCAGGCAGGGGTAATTTTTGGCGGTGCCGTCTATGCCGGTAAACTTGTAAAAACCAGCATCGATGGACAAGTAAAAATATTTACAACCAAGGCATGGTTTCTGACCAGGCGCAAGGCATACAAATAGTATTTTGAACGTCTGGTCAGAAACCAAAACCCAGGTGGTGGTAACTTTTTATGACGTCATTACACCGTCAATGTTCTTTTCTGGAAAAATACAGGTTAACAAGGGCAAGCAGAGAGGTGCCGCCGATCATGAGTACGGAGATGGCATTGATGACCGGTGTGGACCCGTCCCGGACCTGGAGGTACAGGTTGATGGGCAGGGTTGCCTGGGAACCCACCAGGAACAGGGTGGTGTTAAAGTTTTCAAAGGACATGAGAAACGATACGGCCATGGCCCCGATAATGGCCGGCCTGAGGAATTTCAAGGTGATGTGCACGATGGTTTCAAACCGGGTGGCACCCAGGTTCATGGCGGCTTCTTCCAGGGTGGGATCAAATTTTTTCAGCCGGGCCGATACAATCAGGGTGACAATGGTGGTGATGAAGGAAAATTGACCCAGCACCACCAGCCAGAACCCGGGCCTGAAAAGCCCCACATCAATGCCGAACCGGGTTTCAAAAAAGAGTCCCAGGGTGTTGGAGAAAAGCAGGATGGAAATACCCAGGATAACGCCGGGAATGACCAGGGGGGCCAGCATCAGGAAAAAAAGAACCTGCTTGAATGCGAAATCTTCCTGTTCAAACAAAAATGCCCCCATGGTGCCCACGATCGTGGATAGAATTGAGACGAAAAAAGCCACCTTAAAGCTGACCCATATGCTGTCCAGGTTGATCCTGTCATTGAATATGCCGGTCCTTTCCAGGGTATGGCCTGTGAACCAGTCCAGGGTAAACCCCTTCCAGGGAAGGGAGGGGAACATGGAGTCGTTAAAGGCAAGGATACAGGTCACGGCCAGGGGGGCAAAAAGAAAAATAAAGTAGAGGATCACGTACACCCTGAATCCCGTGGAGTAGGTCTTTGTCTGGGGAATGTTTCGTATCATTGGACCACCCTGCCCAGTCGCTGGTTTGTCAGCCTGAGTCCCACCCAGATGATGGCGGACGAGAGAATCAGGAGGAGAAACCCGAAGGCGCTGCCCTGGTTCCAGTTAAAACTGGCGATGAACTGGTTGTAAATCTGTTCCGTGAACCAGAGCCCGTTTTTTCCGCCCATGAGATTGGGGGTCAGATAATTTCCAAGGGTGAGCATAAACACCACAATAGAGCCGGAGACGATCCCGGGAAGGCAGTGGGGGATGACGATTTTGACGGCAATGGACCAGACCGTGCCGCCAAGATCATAGGCCGCTTCAATCAGGGAGTTGTCCAGGCTTTCCAGGGCTGACAGCAGCGGGACCAGCATGAAGAGCATGGAGGTGTAAACCAGTCCCATGACCATGCTCACGTCGTTATAGAGCATCTCAACCGGCTGGCTCAATATACCGGATTTCACCAAAAAATGGTTGATGACCCCGCTCTCTCTCAACAGGATCATCCAGCCGTACACCCGGACAAGTTCACTGACCCAGAAGGGCATGAGAATCAGGACGGAAAGAAATCCCTGGAATCTGGGTGACACCACCTTGGTGATGTAAAAGGCAACCGGCATGGTAATGGCAAAGGTGAGAAAGGTCACGAGAATGGAAAAAATTGCGGTGCGGGCAAAGGTTCTCCAGTAAATGGGTTCTGAAAAGAACAGGGTGAAATTGGCAAAGCTGAACCCCATTTCTCCCATTTCATCCTTCGCCCGTATGGACATGATGAACATATCCACCTGGGGAAGCAGGATCAGAAGGGTGAGCCAGACCAGTACCGGGGTGATGAAAATAACCAGTCCCCATCGGATTTTCCGGTTCATGGGGCCACCGTTTCCCGGGGGAAAGTGATGCCGGATTCCATACTCCATCCCGCCTCAACCCGGTTACCCGGCTGGATGTGATCAAACTGCCGGTTCTGGGGAAGGGAGACCTGGATCTCCTGAAGAGACTCCGGCAGCACGGCCAGAATTCTTGAGTTGGCACCGTCGAACAGAATGGATTTTACGATGATGTCGAACCGGTTCAGGGTGGCAATGGACGGGTCGGGTTCCAGGAGGATGGATTCGGGCCTCAGGAACAGGTCCACCTCATCGCCGGGGTTCAGGCGGTCATTCAGGAGGGTTTTAAAGGCGTTGCCCTCGGGTGTGACAATGGAGGCAATGGAATGATCCAGCCCCGTTACCCGGGCGCTCCACTGGTTATTTTCTCCCACAAACCTTGCAACAAATGGGGTTTCAGGTTTTGCATAAAGGTTTCTCGGGGTATCCACCTGTTCAAATTTCCCCTTGTTCATCACGGCCACATGATCCGACATGACAAGGGCTTCGGACTGGTCATGAGTAATGTAGACAAAGGTGGTGCCCACCTGGGTCTGGAGGGTTTTTAATTCAATCTTCATTTGCTCCCGGAGCTTAAGGTCCAGCGCGCCCAGGGGCTCGTCAAGGAGAAGGACGGCCGGTTCAAGGATAAGGCTCCTGGCAATGGCAACCCGCTGTCTCTGTCCCCCGGACAATTGATCCACCTTTTTGTCTTCAAACCCGGGCAGACCGACGCGCTCAAGCATCTCTGCCGTTTTGTTTCGAATGATAGTCTTCTTTACCCGTTGACGCTCAAGTCCAAACCCGATGTTCTGTCCCACATTCATCATGGGGAAAAGGGCAAGATTCTGAAAAATGAGATTCACCGGCCGTTTGTTGGGTGGAATTCCTGCCATATTTTTTCCATTGATTTCAATGGTTCCGCTGGTGGGCTCAAAAAATCCGGATATCATCCTCAGCAGGGTGGTTTTCCCGCACCCTGAGGGGCCTAAAATAGAAAAAAACTTTCCTTTTTCCACATCAAAGGATACTGAATCAACCGCGATGAAATCCTGAAATGCTTTTACCACGTTGATGACTGAAAGGTCTGTGTGCATGACTGTCCTGGGTCGGATAATGGGATAAAAAAAACGACAACATCCATTGGCTGTTTGCCGGCAGATCAATGGGCCGGAAGATCCATGGCAAGGCTATCGGCCATGGGTCTTCCGGCAAATCTCCTGAACAGGTCCTTATTTTGAGGCTTTGACCTTGTCCAGTATCATCCCCTCGATGGATTCCAGTTTATCCGGTACCGGGGGATACCATTTGATATTGTCAATATCGGCATCAGGGAAACTGCGTTCAAAATTACCCCTGACACTTGCATCGGTGAGGGCGATTGCTCCTTTGGATGCGGTGGCGCATTTTTCAATATTGGTAAACACGGCGGCATTTTCAGGTCTGAGCATAAAATTAATCCACTTGTATGCCGCGTCCGTATTCTTTGCCTTGGCAGGAATGGCAAAGGTATCGATCCATCCCAGTGCCCCACTTTTGGGTGCCACAAAATCAATGTCCGGATTTTCCGCGTGGAGTTTCCATCCGCCGTTGTCCCATGCCATGGCCACGTATACCTCGTTGGACCGCATGGACTGGAGCAGGGCATCGCCGTTGGACCAGTAATTCTGGACCAGATGCTTCTTGTCCATGAGTTCTTGTCCCACCTTGTCCATGAGTGCTTTGTAGGCCGCCGCATCTGAATATTTGGCAAAGGGGTCATCGCCCAGGGCAAAGGCCATGGCAATGAGGGTGGGCCGTTTGAGGCGATAGCTCACTCGGCCTTCATAGGCCGGGTTGAGAAGATCGGTATAGTCTGAGGCATTGGGGGCCAGTTTTTTGTTGACGATCATGCCTGAAGTTCCCCAGCAGAAAGGCACGGCATGGGGCTTTCCATCCACCATGGTATTTTTTTTCACCGCGTCCAGCATTGAGATAATGATCTGATCGGTTTTGATCTTTGACAGATCAATGGGCTGGTAGATTTTAAATTCCGCCTGGACCGAAGATATCCTGTCCTGGCTGGGCTGGGCAAGGTCAAATCCTGCGCCCCGGGTGGCACGGAGTTTGGCAATCATCTCTTCATTGTTGGTAAAGGTGACCTTTACATCAATATTGGTTTCCGCTTTAAATTTATCCACAAGGACAGTGGGTGCATACCCTTTCCATGTCAGAAGCTCAAGGGTTTCAGCAGGCGCCTGGGTTGCGGTAAAACAAAAGCCGGCAACCATGGCAACGAACAAAACAACACTTTTTTTCAACATTTTTCCCCCTTTATTTTGATTGAGTAAAAACCGCTAAATTACAGAGTCAGGTCCTTGGAATCAACCCGATCCTTAACACCTGAATTTATTCAGATGATTATTTCACCTTTTTCGCCGGCAGTAAATCTTTTTCTTTAGGGTTTAATTTGGGCTGAAGGTTGTGAAAATAATGGCATCAAGCAACCGGGAAGCGTCCGGTCGGCCCTTAAGCCGGAGGTTTTTCATGGCGGCAAGCTGCTGGTTGATGATCTCGTTGGACTCTTTTTCCGGATTTTCAAGAAAAGGTATCTTTTCCCAGGTTTCACTCAAGGTGGTCAGGCGGTTGCCCACGCTTGCCGGCAAATGGAGTTTGTCGGCCATGACGGCCGAAGACTGGAGAAATGTGGTCACGTTTTTGGTTGTGTTTTTTTCGTCAGGGCCGGTGAACAAACGGTTGTCCCTTACCCATAAGGAGCCGGGGACAATGGCCTGTTCAGGACAATTGATATAGGTGATATAGTTTTGCCGGAATTGATTGGCACTCCCCTTTGTCTCGGTATACACATCCCTGGCCCCCAGCCTGAATTCAATGAATTTCCCCTCCAAAAGAGATTCAAAGTCCACCAGAGAGTTGTCCATCAGGAAAGGAATGGTTTCCCGGTCCCGCTCATGGCATATTGGTGTTTATCAAGGAAAATATCGACTTTCCCCAGTTTGTTTTCTTCTTTAAAAGGGGTGTCCAGAGCTCGTTTAACCTTGGAATAAAAATATTTCACCCAGGTGCTGTCCTTGCACAGGGGTTCACAGGACAGGGCACCGGTGCAGCTTGCCTGGAAATCAGAGATTTCCTGGTCAATTGCCGGGCAGATGAGGATAGAAAATACCGGGGTATGGGTATCGCGTAAATTTTCCAGGAATTTAAGCCCTGTTTTCCTTATGGGCAGGTCTATTCGAAATTGTCCGGCCCGGCCCTTTGGCCGGATGTATTTCCCGTGATGATTTTAACGAATAAATTGATCGATAATGGGCTCACCCAGAGCCATATCGTTCAGGGTTTGACGCATGGCAGCCTTGTCTTCAGCAATACCGTCCTCTCCGGGCAGGGGCAGGACTCCTTTTATTCGGCACTGTATCCACTCTGTATTGTTCGTGACCCTCACATCAATTTTTCTGTCCCCGGGCAGGTAACGGAGCAGATAGGAGAGAATGGTTTCCACACAGAATCTGATTTGAAAGCTTTCGCCTTTAAAAGACGGGGTGTGATCATTTTTAAAATTGATCCGGGCTATTTCCGATTTTGGAAAATCCTTTTTAATGGAATGAATCACCTCGGAAAAATTAAACCGCACTTCATTGTAGGCGATCACACCCTTGCCCGACTCAAACAGGGCCAGCCGGTCTACAGTCAACTCTATTTTTTTCAACTGCTGGGTTATTTTATCCATCAGCTCAGGCCTGTCTTCAGGAACCATGCTTTCAATTCTTCCCAGCCAACTGAACAAGAGAGACAGCTCCAGATTGCTTTCCCCAAGCATTTCCTGGACCGCCGGATTGGCATAGGTAAATTCATAGTTCGTGTTGACCTTTATAATACCCATGGCAGTCAAAATAACAAAAGGCCCGTTTTCCGTTTTCAACCACATACTCATAAATCCCGGCGGATTGCTCCAGGATGGTTTGGGAAAGTGTGAAAAAAGACCTGCGTATCTCCTGGTTTGCGGCGACCATTTGTTCAGGCGTTGATTTTGTGCGCATCAGGGCGTGGGTGACGGCATCTTCCAGGCAGTATGCTTCAATGGCGAAATCGGAAACCGAATAGGCTGGGGAATGTATGCGCTTGACGATGGACCAGATGCCATCGGGCAGGTCTTTTCCAGGCAGGTTTTCCCATCCAAGAACAGCCGAAAAGAGGTCCGTTTCCTTTTCCTGTTCTTCCTGGAGGGTTGAAAATTTAACCGGATCCTGAAAGGAAGGGTACCCTTTTAGACGACGGTTCCAGGCATGGACGATTTGCTTGCGGTTTGATAGAAGAAACTCCCGGATTTTTAAATCCATGGTCTGCTGTTTCATGGAACACCTCATTTGTTTGTTTGATTAATGGATGAGAAACCAGGAAAATCTCAGGAGGGAAAAGAAGAACGAATATGGATGGAGAAGAAAGTGTAAAGAAAACAAGAGATCAGGCAAGGCTCCGCACCTTCGCTTACACGGGTAGGCGAAAAGAGGCAGCACAGGAACAGAAAAAGAGGGAATATTCTGTTTTATATAAGACGATTGTCATAAAAGCAACTATTTTGACGAAAAGGCCAATCTGGTAAAAGAGCTGTTTGATAAACTCAGGTTTGGAAAGACGGGAAATACAAACAGGGTTCATCGTCGGTCGACGATGAACCCTGTTCTTTTTCCAGTCATCCCCGGGAGTGACGGGAATGATTATTGTATCCGGCTGTCATTTCCTGCCGGGCGGGCAGGTTGAGCCGGAGTTAAACCATATTGTCCGCCACAAGTTCGCAGATATCTTTGGTGCGGATATCTTCTTCCTTGTTCAGTTCTTTCATGCCGTCTTCGATCATGGTCAGGCAGAACGGGCAGCCCACGGCCACGGTGGCCACATTTTGATCCACGATTTCTTCGGCCCGCTCAAGGTTGATTCGTTTGCCGATGGTTTCTTCCATCCACATTCTTCCCCCGCCGGCACCGCAGCAGAAACTTTCCCTGCCGTGGCGGTCAAGTTCTTTTACACCCTCTTTGGACACGGATGAAAGAATGGATCGGGGCTGGTCGTAAATTGAATTGTACCGGCCCAGGTAGCAGGGGTCATGGTAGGTCAAAGATCCTTCCAGCCCTTTGCTCACGGTTATTTTGCCGGTTTTGATGAGCTGGTCGATGAATTCGGCATGGTGGATCACTTCGTAGTTGCCGCCCATTTGCGGGTACTCATGCTTGAGGGTATTGAGACAATGGGGGCAGGCCGCGATAATTTTTTTCACCTTGTAATTGTTCAGGGTTTCGATATTTTCCTGGGCCATCATCTGGTACATCATCTCATTGCCCACACGCCGGGCAAAGTCACCCGTACATTTTTCCTCGGTACCCAGGATGGCGAAATTGATACCGGCCTTTTGCAGGATCTTGACCAGGCTGATGGAGACCTTTTTGCTCCGGTCGTCAAAGGACCCGGCACAGCCCACCCAGAGCAGGTAGTCCACATCCGGGTCGTCGGCCATGGTTTTGACGCCCAGGCCCTCGGCCCAGTCGGCCCGCTTGTCATACCCGATGCCCCAGGGATTGCCGTTTCGCTCCAGGCCCTTGAGGGCCACGTTCAGCTCCTGGGGGTATTCCCCGGCCATCAGGGATTGTCCCTGTCTCATGGCCATGATCCGGGGCACATGTTCAATGGTCACCGGGCAGACCTCTTCACAGGCCCGGCAGGTGGTGCAGGCCCAGAGGGTGTCTGCGGAGATCACGTCGCCGATGAGGGTTTTTTTGCTGTTGAGCTCGGCCATGGCCGCCTTGATTTCTTCCGCCTTTTCAGGATCTGTTTCCGAAGTGATGGTGGCGGCCAGCTTGGCTCTCTGGATAATATTGGCTGCATTGTCAAAGAGTTCGGCTTTCAGCGTATCATTAAATTCATGCAGGTTCAGGGGTTTGTCCGTGGTATAGGTGGGACACACCTCTTTGCACCGGCCGCACTCGGTGCAGGTATAAAGATCCAGCCCCTGTTTCCAGTTGAGCTGGTGAATGTGGTTGATGCCAAGGGATTCGTCTTCCCATACCGACTCGTCTTCCAGGTCCAGGAGTTTTGTCCGCTCATGGGGATAGCCCAGGGATTTTAAAAATACATTGGGAAGCGCGGTGATCACATGAAAGTGTTTTCCCAGGGGCAGAAAATTCAGGAAGGTCAACTGGGTAATGATGTGCAGCCAGAACATGGCAGTGAGTATCCCTGTATTGGCCTCGGCCCCCATCCCGGAAATCAGGGATGCTGCGCCCACGGAAACCGGTGTCCAGATAAACTCGTTGCCGTACTGGGGATTGTTGAAAAAATGGAGGCCATCCGGGTTGTGAAACAGGGTGATCAGGTTGAACCTGGCCCCGTCCACCAGGAGATCGGAAATCATCAATACCACGATCAAAACCAGCACAAAATAGGCTTCCCAGGTATTGTGCATCCGTGGCGGTTTCAGGACGGCTCTGCGAAAAATCGCATACAGGACCATGATCAGGACAACACCTTCCATGATGTCTTTCAGGGCAATGTACAGATATCCCAGCAGGGATCCGTCCCCGAAAAACGGGAGTTGAAAGCCCCTGACAAATCCCTCTCCATACAGGGTGAGGCTGCGGATGAGAAGGATGCAGAATCCCCAGAAGATCAGGGCGTGCATCAATCCTGAGATCCACTCTTTTTTTCTTCCCACCAGGCGCTTCTGGCCCACTGCGATGATGACCATGTTTTTCAGGCGGTCCGTGATATGATTGGCCCGGTCGGTGGGTTCAAGCGCTCGCAGGAGCTGGATTTTTTGAACCATTGTGCGGCTGAAAATCGCCAGTCCGACAATGAGCAGTAAAGACATGAAAATGGGACTCATAATTACCTCATCAAATTGCTTGTGCAAATTCCTTAAATTTGCGGTTATAATAGTTAAGACAATTCCCAGACCCGATTTTTAGATCTGGTTTTCAGATTTGGGGGGTCTGGAAATTGCCCTGTAAAAATTAAATCCGCACGATACACTAATTTTCCGGCTGAGTACAGCCCTGTACCGGATTATTAGCTCTTTAACCAATTATAGTTTCCACTATATTGTAATTGTACACTAGGCTCTGATTTTTTTAATCTCTTCCCGGAGTATGGGCACCACTTCGAAAAGGTCACCCACAATACCATAATCCGCCACATTAAAGATAGGGGCTTCCGGGTCTTTATTCACTGCCAATATGGTTTTTGATCCGTTCATTCCGGCCAGGTGCTGGATAGCACCGGAAATACCCATGGCCATGTAAAGGGTGGGGGCAACGATTTTACCGGTCTGGCCCACCTGCTTGTTGTGTTCCATGAATCCGCCGTCCACCATGGCCCGGGAAGAGCCGAAGCCTGCCCCGAGATCATTGGCCAGTTCTTTGACAAGATCCACACCGGCCTGGTCCTTTGCACCCCGTCCCACTGAGATAACAATGTCGGCATCGGCAAGGTCGATTTCACCGCTGGCGTCGGACAGGATTTCTTTGATTACGGCCTTTAAGTCGGCTGCGGGGGCGGCCAGCTTGACCGGATTCTCGGTTCCGGTGACACCCGGGTCCGCCTCAAAGGCGCCGGCCCGGACAACTGCCACGAGTTGGTCTGTATTGATTTTTACCCGCTGTACCACCTTGTTGGCAATGGCCGGCCGGATGATTTCAACCGGGTCTCCGAGGATCACGTCGGTGATTTCAGTGGCGCAGGCCGCCTTTAAACGGGCAGCAACCCGGGGAGCTGCGGCTTTTCCGCTTTCGGAAAACCCGAACCAGATCTGGTCGGCCTCAAATAGTCCGGCCGCATCCACAACGCAGGAGGCAAAGGGGCCTGCCGAGAAAAGTTCAAGCCCGGGATCATCGGCAATATACTGGGTGTCGGACCCTACGGCTGCCAGGGCCGGGGTTAAGGATTCGATATTGGAGCCAATGGCCACCACCGCGGTCTGAGCCGCAAGGCTCCGGGCTTTGGATAAGAGTTCGGCGGTGCTGCCTTTGAGAACACCGTTTTTGATGTCTGCCACTACGAGTATTTTAGCCATAATATTATTTTCCTTATATAAAAATCAGGGTTGGGAATGATGACGGTTATAGCGCCTTTGCCTCATTGGCCAGGAGCCCTACGACCCGGGCCGTAATCTCGGCGGGATCACCTTCAAACTTCTGTCCGGCCTGGCGTGTTTTCGAGGCCATGAATTCAGCCACTTCCGATGTCGGAGCACCGGCTCCAACCTCATCGGCCGATGTTCCCAGGGCGGCCAGGTCCATGACCTGAATTTTCTTTTTCTTGGCCATCATGATTCCCCGCATGGCCGGGAGCCGGGGTTCGTTAATGCTGTCACTCACCGTGACCACGGCCGGCAGCTCAAGTTCGACGATTTCTGTTCCCGTATCTCCCAGTCGGGACACCTTGATGTGAGCCTCGTCCTTAACCTCAATGGCAATCACATTGCTCACGCAGGGAAGCCCCATTTGTTCGGCCAGCATGATTCCGGTCTGGCCGCTGTCCGTATCCTGGGCCTGTTTGCCGGTGATGACCAGGTCATATCCACCCGCTTCACAGACTTTTTGCAGGACCCGGGCAAAGGTGGCGGAATCGGCCCCGGCCAGTGCCGGGTCATCAATATGAATTCCGTTTTCAATGCCCATGGCATAGCATTTGCGGATGATATCGGTGTTGTCTCCATTGCCGATGCTGGCAAGGGTGGTCTCGGCCCCGTTTTTTTCCTTGAGCTGGACAGCGGCTTCCACGGCATTTTCATCCCAGGCGTTGATAACGTATTGCAGCCCGTCTTCAATAATGGCACCCTCATTTATGCGGATGTTCAATTCCACATCAACTACTTTTTTTACCGTCGTGAGAATTTTCACATGATCCTCCTGTTGATTATTTTTGTATTCACGCTTTTTCTTATTACACAAATTGTATCCTGATCCTATTCTCTTTTGATGCGGTTTTCACCGCAGAGAACCATCAGTTTGGATTTTTCAAACGCACAGGCCAGCGTCATGTTAAGGGCCTGCCCCATTTCAACGGCAAGGGCCGTGGGCCGTGATTTACTGACCATCATGGGAATACGGGCCCGGGCAGCCTTTTGAACCAGCTCATAGGAGATCCTTGAGGACAGAACCAGGAGCCGGGCCTGGGACAGTTTCCCGTTCATAAATGCTTTTCCCACAGCCTTGTCCAACGCATTGTGACGGCCCACATCTTCGGCAAAGGAGAGCATGTCCATGTCCATGTCAAATATCAATGCCGCATGGGACCCCCGGGTCCGGGGGTAGTAATTCTGGTATTCGGATAACTTGTTCATGCCGTCAAAAATCCGGTCGATCCCCACTTCAAATCCGTTGCCGGCCGGGGTTAATACCTGGTGTAGATCCTCGATCATTTTTTTGCCGCATATGCCGCAACTGGTCTGGCTCACATAGGTCCGGCGCTCGAGCAAATGACCGATTTTTCCCCGCCGTTCCGGGGTGAGCCAGACGTCAATCACATTGGGTGCCAGATCATTATCATAGCCAATGGTCTCAATATCATCCACCGCGTCGATGAGGCCTTCTCCCAGACAGAGACCCACGGCGTGAAACACCTCTTCCCCGGGGGTCCGCATCACCACGGAATACGGTTTTTCATCCACGTGAATCATCAGGGGCTCTTCTCCGATCAATTCCAGAGAGTGCTTGATGCAGCCCTTTTCTTCACATTTCAGGGCAGTATAAAAATCCGTATTCTTTCCAGTGCTCAGTTTAGTCTCCTAGTGCCGGTTCCGGAAACGACAGAGACTGGGTCAGTACATAGGCGGCCTGGAGATAGGATGTCGGGCAGAGCGGAAAACATGCCTTGCAGTCAGGGCATTCTTTTGCCGCTATTTCCGGAATAAAGCTGATCTCCTTGTTGATTCCCCGGTCAACAAACCCTATGGCATTTTTCTGTGCCACCTCGGCACAGTATCGCACGCACAGGCCGCAGTGGATGCAGAAGGACGGGTGTCTTTCAAACCGGTTGACCAGGGCACCATACTCTTTTGCCAGGGCGCAGAGCTCCGGGGAATCCGGTGCATGGGCCATGAGAAGCTCGATAATGGTTTTTCGAATCCGGTCCACCTTTTCAGACCGGGTCCTGACAATGATGTTGTTCTGCACCGGAAAAACGCAGGAAACAACCAGTTTTGTCCAGCCGCGATCTTCCACCTCAACAATGCATAGCCTGCACCCGCCAAAGGGTTCCAGATCCTCGTGATGACAGAGTGTGGGGATGTAGATGCCGTGTTTTTTTGCCGCGTCTAAAAGTGTCATCTCTTTGTCCGCCGTCACCGGTATGCCGTCAATCTCAAATTGGATATCACTCATTTTGCCCCGCATCTTTTTTGGTCTTTTTTTCAATCTTTCTTTTTTCTTCTTCAATCGCCTGGGGAACCGGTTCGCCGGACAATTTTGTCACGGCACCAAATTTGGCCGGACAGACTTCAAAGCAGGTGCCGCATCGGGTACACTTGTCCTGATCAATGATGTGGATGATTTTTTTGTCACCGTCAATGGCGTCGGCCGGACATTGTTTGCGGCACATGCCGCAGGCCATGCAGCGTTCAGGATCAATGTAGAAGGAGATCATTTCCTTGCAGGACAGGGCCGGGCATCGGCCCTCTTTAATGTGGGCCTCATACTCATCCCTGAAGTATTTCAGGGTACTCAAGAACGGGTTGGGCGCACTCTTGCCCAGGGCGCACAGGGAGGCTTCCACTGCCGTTTCCGCCAGCTCTTCTAACAGTTCGATATCCCCCTCTTTTCCCAGGCCCCTGGTGATATTGGTCAGGATGTGGTGCATCTGCCGCAGCCCCTCCCGGCAGGGAACGCATTTGCCGCAGGATTCATCCGTGAGAAATTCAATAAAGTATCTGGCCACATCCACCATGCAGGTGTCCTCATCCAGGACGATCATCCCGCCGGACCCCATCATGGAACCGGCCTTGGTCAGCTCATCAAAGCCGACCTGTAAATCCAGCTTGTCCTCGGGGATGCATCCGCCTGAAGGCCCGCCGGTCTGGACCGCCTTAAACTTTTTGCCTCCCGGGATACCGCCGCCGATTTTATAGATGATATCTCTCAGGGTCATTCCCATGGGCACTTCAACCAGCCCGGTATTGGTGATTTTGCCCACCAGGGAGAAAATCTTTGTGCCCTTGCTGCTCTCGGTTCCAACCGAGGTAAACCAGTCCGCCCCTCTGTTGATAATCAGGGGGACGTTGGCCCAGGTTTCAACGTTGTTCAGCACGCTGGGCCGGTTCCACAGTCCCTTGACATTGGACCGGACATATTTGGGCCGGGGTTCTCCGGCCTTGCCCTCAAGCGAGGTCATCAGGGCCGTGGATTCTCCGCAGACAAAGGCACCGGCTCCCTGGTGAACGATGACATCAAAGTCAAAGCCGGACCCCAGGATATTTTTTCCGATCAGGCCGTATTCCCGGGCCTGCTGAATGGCCAGATGGATGTTTTTTACGGCCAGAGGGTATTCCTGGCGCACGTAAAAATACCCTTCATTGGCTTTTACCGCATATCCGCCGATAATCAGTCCCTCAAGGATGGAGTGGGGGTTTCCCTCCAGCA
Source organism: uncultured Desulfobacula sp. (assembly GCA_963674905.2). Lineage (GTDB taxonomy): Bacteria > Desulfobacterota > Desulfobacteria > Desulfobacterales > Desulfobacteraceae > Desulfobacula. The sequence goes on from CAXXXR010000002.1 coordinate 2,049,424, forward strand.
GGGCCCTGTCCATGAAGGCACCGGGGTCCCCCTCGTCCGCATTGACGATCACGTATTTGACGGGTTCAGGCGCGTTACGCGAGCCTTCCCATTTCCGGCCGGCCGGGAATCCGGCTCCGCCCCGGCCCCTAAGATTGGATTTCTTAACTTCTTCCAGCACGTCAAGGTCGGTCATTTCTCCCAGGGCCTTGGCCAGGGCGGAATACCCGCCCAGGGAGATATAGTCGTCAATGCTCTTGGAATCGATCTTGATATTGTTGCACAGAACGGTTCTTTCCTGCTGCCGGTAAAACGAGATGTCCGATTCTTTTACGGCCCGTTCCCCTGTGATGGGATCTTTGAACAGGAGCCGTTCAATCACCTGTTTGTTTTTGATGGTCTGTTCAACAATCTCGGGAACATCTTCGGGCCTTACCTGGAGGTAGCAGATCTCTTCGGGATATATGACCACCACCGGTCCCCTTTCGCAAAAACCGGGGCACCCGGTTCCCTTGGTGTCGACTATTGAAGACAGGTCCTGGGACTCAATTTCCCGGTGAAAGGCCTTGATCACTTCGTCTGCGCCCGATGCAACACACCCGGCACCGGCACAGATGGAAATGCAGGGATTTTCGGGATTTCTTCGGGATAGAATCGTTTGCCTGAGCTCTTGTAAATCTTCAGGCCTGTTTAACCGCGCCATATTTTTCCCCTACTCATAAGTTTTTAAGACTTGTGCTGTTTTTACCGGTGACATCTTGCCGTGGACCTTTCCATCCACTTCCATCACAGGGCCCAGGGCACAGCAGCCGAGACAATTCACCGTTTCCAGGCTGTATTTCAGCTCCAGGTCCGTTTCCCCGGGTTTGATGCCCGTGGCATCCTGAACAGTGTCCAGAATCCGTGTGGCCCCCCGGACATGGCAGGCCGTACCCACGCAGATGTGGACCTTGTGGCGCCCCTTGGGAACCAGGCTGAAGGCTTTATAAAAGGTTGCAATATGCTGAATCCGGGTCAACGGAACCTCCAGCCGCTTGCTGACCCTTGCCAGGGCTTCCCTGGGAAGCCAGGAGTTTTCACTTTGAATATCCAGCATGATTTGAAGCAGGTTGCTGGCTTCACCATTATGTTTGTCAATGATCTGATCGATTTTGTCAATTTCCATTTGCCGCTTTCCTAAGTGTTTATCTTTTTTCAGGTTCGTGCATAACAATTGGTGTCGGTATCGTATCTCACCATTCCGTGCCGGGATGAAACGATCATGTGCCGGGACACATCCGAGGGATTCAGGCCCAGCCGGTGGGAGATATCCCTTGTGGAAAGGGGAGCCTCTTTCAGGAGAAGCATGATTTGACTGATGGCCAGTTTGTCTGTGAATATCTCATCAAACAGCCGGTCTGTGGCTTTGTCACTGAAAAATTCAGTGTAGGTTTTTTTTGATTTTACCGGCGCCCTGAGCCGTTCCCTTTCCACCAGTCTCATGTAGGGAACCAGTTTCCGGGCCGCTTCAAGCTTGAATTTTACAACCTCAGGAGCCATGTTTTCGCTGGTTCCAATAGGTCCCAATTCCCTTAACTGCCGGGCAAAATCATCGGTATAGTCGGCCAGGAGATTGCCGTCGGCACCGGACATGAATTCGGTTCTCAAGCGTTTCGGGTTCAGTCCGATGTGGGCCAGTATTTTCTTGGCTAAATAGGTGTTGGCCAGGGCATCATAGTTGCCGTGGGTCACATAGTTGCACTCATCCAGCTTGCACCCGCCGATGAACACACCGTCCTGTCCGTTGGCAAAGGCCCTGAGAATGAATTCCAGGTCCACTCTGCCCGAACACATGACCCGGATAAGCCGCATTTCATTTGTATATTGCAGTCTGGAAACTCCAGCAAGGTCGGCAGCGCCGTATGCTCACCAGTGACAGACAAAACCCAGTATTTTCGGTGTAAATTCAAGACCTGCACTCATCGATTGGAACCTCCTCTATTCCTCATACAACGTGTTTTCACTTGATGCCTAAGCATTTTCAAGGACCGCATCCATCTGTTCCAGTATGTCTTCACGGGTAACGGCAGCATCGATCTGGCTGCACAGGGCCACATTGGTAAAATGTTTGAGAACAATGGCGTTTGTCGGGCATTTTGCATTGCACAGCCCGTCTCCCTTGCACAGGATCGGGTTGACAATGGCTTTCTTGCCTTTGGGTGTGTCGTGAAACTGGATGGCATCATATGTGCAGGCGGTGATACAGGCGCCGCAGGAGACGCATTCAAACTCATTGACCTTTGCCACGGAACCCGATGCCGTTACCGTGTCCCGGGACAACAGGGTCAGGACCCTGCCGGCCGCACCATATGCCTGGTTGATGGTTTCCGGGATATGCTTTGGATAGTGGGCGGTTCCGCAGAGAAATACCCCGTCCGTTGCAAATTCCACGGGTTTTAATTTCACATGGGCTTCTTTGAAAAATTCATCCGGACTCAGGGTCACCTTGAAGAGTCCCGCGATTTTCTGGGTGGATGCCGAAGGAATCACGGCTGCGGCCAGGGAAAGAATATCTGCATCCAGTTCAAGCCGCTGGCCCAGGATCGGATCGGGAACCGTGACCCGGATCACATCTTTGCCCCCCTCTTTGGTCTGTTCCACGACGGGTGGATCTTCCGGCGTATACCGGATGAACCGGACATCGTTTTCCGAGGCCTCCCTGTAGGCATCTTCCCTGAATCCATAGGTTCTCATGTCCCGGAACAGGATATAGATGCGCATGTCAGGATTGTGCTTTTTAAGTTTCAGGGCATTTTTCACGGCATGGCCGCAGCAGACCCTGGAGCAGTAATTTCTGTCTTCATTCCGGCAGCCCACACACTGGATCATCACCAGGTTTTCGGCATTGAGAACGGCCGGGTTTTCCTTTGCGATCTGTTCTCCTATCTCAAGGTGGGTGAAAACCTGGTCGCTTTCTGCGTAAAGGTATTCTGTGGGCACGTACTCATCCGCACCGATTGCCAGGACCGAGGCCCCGTGTTTGATGGTTTTAATCCGTCCTTCGGTTTTCACCGTGGTGGTAAAATTACCCAGGTATCCGGTTACGGATAAGATGTCGGCCCCATGGGACACGTGGACCCGCGGGTTTTCGTAGACCTGTTGAATCAGGCCGTCCAGATAAGTCTGGACATCCAGTCCCTCCAGAGTGGAGTGAAGTCTTCGGGCCATACCCCCGAGATCCTTGCTTTTTTCCACGATGTGGACCTCATGCCCCTGGGCCGCAATGGACAGGGCGCAGGTCATGCCGCCGATACCCCCGCCCACCACCAGGGCCGCCTTGTTCACGGGCAGGTCGAATTCTTTTAACGGTTCCAATTGGGCCGCCCTTGCCACGGACATCCTCACAATGTCCTGGGCCTTTTGGGTGGCCTCGTCCTTTTGCTTGGCATGAACCCAGGAGCAATGTTCTCTGATATTGGCCATGTCAAGGTAGTACTGGTTTAAACCGGCTTCCCTCAAGGTATCCCGGAACAAAGGTTCCAGGGTCCTGGGGGAACAGGCTGCAATAACCACCCGGTTGAGCCCTTTTTCCCGGGCCAGGTCCGTAATTTCCTTGGCCGAGTTGGTGGCACAGGAAAAGATCTGCTCTTTAGCATAGACCACGTTGGGAAGGGTCAGGGCATAGTCGACCGTGGACGGCACATTGACCACGCTGGAGATGTTGGCCCCGCAATGGCAGACAAAGACCCCGATTTTTGGTTCTTCTCCGGACACATCCCTTTCTTCGGGATAGATCCGTTCCCGGGCCAGCTTTCCCCGTCGGTAATCTAAAAGTTCACCGACCCGTGAACCGGCCCCGGAGGCGGTGAATACCGATTCCGGAATATCCGTGGGTCCCTGGAACGCCCCGCAGACAAAAATTCCAGGCCTGCTGGTCTGAACGGGATTGGTGGAGTCTGACTGGCAAAATCCGTGTGAGTTCAGGTCAATGCCGAATTTTTCCGAGATTTCTCGATAGGCTTTGGGCGGATTTAATCCCACAGATAAAACCACCATGTCAAATTCTTCCCGCTTGACCCCGTCATCCGTGGTAGCATACCGGACAATCACGTTGCCCGTGTCTTTGATCTCCCGCTCGATGGAGGCGTAGCTCCGGATAAACTCAACCCCGGGCAGGGCTTCGGCCCGTTGGAAATAGCGTTCAAAGTCCTTGCCGAAGGACCGGATGTCATTGTGAAAGATGGTGCACTGGGCATCTTCATAGTGATGCTTTGTCAGGATCACCTGTTTCTGGGTATAGGTACAGCATACGCCTGAGCAATAGCTGTTCTCCCCTTCAATCACCCGTCTGGACCCCACGCATTGAATCCAGGCAATGCGTTTGGGATGCTGCTTGTCCGAACCCCTCTTCACCTCGCCCTCATAGGGGCCGGTGGACGACAGGAGGCGCTCATAGTCCATACTGGTGACCACGTTTTTGATTCTTTTGTAGCCGTATTCATCCTTGGCCGATGGATCAAAGGGGGTAATACCCGAGGACAGGATAACGGCGCCCACGTTGATCTGGGTTTTCTTCGGGGTCTGCCTGAAATCAATGGCACCGGTCTGGCACACACCCGAGCAGATATCGCACTTGCCCTCTTTGAGCTTGAGGCAGGAGTCGTCAATATAGGCAACCAGAGGAATGGCCTGGGAAAAGTAGACATGAACCGCCTTGTTGTCGGATATGTCCTGATTAAACGGGTCAGGGTAGTTCACCGGGCAGTATTCCACACAGGTGGTGCACCCCGTGCATTTTTCTTCGATGATGTATCTCGGCCTTGTTTTAAGGCTCAGTTGAAAGTCCCCTTTTTGACCTTCCACGGTTTCGACTTCAGTGAATGTGAGAATCTCTATGTTTGGATGCCGGCCGACCTCGACCAGTTTGGGAGAGAGAATTCACATGGAGCAGTCATTGGTGGGAAAGGTCTTGTCCAGTTGGGCCATATGGCCGCCGATGCTGGGTCCTTTCTCGATCAGGTACACCCTGAAGCCGGCAGTTGCCAGGTCAAGGGAGGCTTGAATTCCGCTGACCCCTCCGCCCACAACGGCGACATCCCCAAAGTTTTTGCCGGTCTTTGACACAAGACCTTCAGAAAATTGTTCGAGCACTTCTTTTGGCAGTAGGTCGTTTCCCAATTTCTATCTCCTCATCATATCATATCACAGATAATTTCAGTGATGTCTTTAACTTCCAGATCTTCTTCATACTCAAGGTTCAGGCGGCTTTCTTCAAAGTTGGTGATGCAGTAAGGACAGGCAGTGGCCAGAATTTTAGCCCCGGTCTCTTTTGCCTGTCTGAGCCTAATGTCGGAGAATCTTTCCGCCTGGGGTGTGTCCATCCAGATTCTGCCGCCGCCGCCGCCACAGCAGAGACTGTTTTTGCCAAAGGCTTCCATTTCAACCAGATTAAGCCCCTCCACTTTTTTGAGCAGGTTCCGGGGCTCGTCATACACCTGGTTGTGCCGGCCCAGGTAACAGGGATCATGGTAGGTGACGGTTTCAGGAAATTCCCCGGTCAATTCAAGCCGTCCGTCATTGATCAGTTCCAGAATATACTGGGACATGTGAATCACTTCAAAGTTTACCATGAATTCAGGGTATTCATTTTTAAAGGTGTGATAGCAGTGGGGGGAAGACACGATCACCTTTTTGACCCCGTTGTCGATAAAGGTTTTGATGTTTTCTTTGGCCAGGTTTTTGAATACCTCTTCGCTGCCGGTTTTTCGGATGCTCTCACCACAGCAGCTCTCTTTGTCACCCAGGATGCCGAAATCAACCCCGGCCTTTTTCAGGATCTTGGCCGTGGCCGTGGCCACCCGTTTCATTCGTGGGTCATAGGACAGGTAACACCCCACAAAATACAAGACCTCCATTCCTTCGTCATAGGGTTTGACAGCCAAATCCTTGGCCCATTCCGCCCTTTTTTCCCGGTTTCCCTGGAGGGGGTTGCCCTCGGAAATCAGACTTGCCCGGGCCGTACGGGCGGATTTTACCGAAGCTGGGAATACTTCATATTCAGTGGCCACCCGTCGCAGGGCAATGCTGATGTCAATCTGTTTGACGCCCCGGGGGCACTGGGCGGGACAGGTGCCGCAGGTGGTGCAGCGCCAGATGTCTTCACCTTCGATCTCGGTCAGACCAAAGGCCGCCTCCCGGATCAACTTGCGCATGCTGAAGGGCCGTACCGTATTCCACGGACACACCGAGTCACAGAGGCCGCATTGGAAGCACATCTTAAAGATGTCTCCACCGGCTTCTTTTATCTCGTCAATTACTTCTATGAAGGGGGCTATAGTTTCCACTGTCTATCCTTAATTTTAACCGTATTAATTTGGACCGTATTGATTTGGTCTCAATGGTTACCGGTTTTTTTAAGTTTTTCCCGGGCGTTGGTCAGTTCTGTGCTTTCATACGGGCCATGGCATCCATGATTTTGTCCAAGCCGTATTTGTCTGCCAGGGACTCCAGACCGATTTCCAGGTCCTCCAGTTCTTCCTGTTCCTCAACCGTTTCTTCCCTTTCTTCCAGGATCAGGGCATCGTGCATGCACCATTTGACGCACAGAGGCTCTTCCTCGCCTTCACACATATCGCATTTAAGGGGAAGTCCGGAATCCGGTTCCTTGAATTCGTCCCTGGAGGGGCAGGAGGCCCGGCAAAAGGAGCATTCGTCATACTCCTTGCCGTCAATGGTGTACTTGTCCCTGCCGGCACATTCCGCCACGGTGTATTCCCCGGCGTAAACCGGAATATACAGGTCTCTTAAGGGCTCGCGGATGATCCGGATACGGGACCTGGCCGGATTGTTGCTGCTGTACTTCGGGGAGGCGTGAAACGCTGAGCAGATCATTTCACAGGCCCTGCAGCCGTTACATTTATCAACATCAATTCTGATGGTTTTAATAATTTTCTTTTTTGTTTCTGTCGTATCACCAGTCAAGGTTCTCTTCCTCCACTCTATGGGGTCGTTTTTTCTGCCGAAGTCTGTTGGCCCGGGGCCTCATCCGTATCCGTCAGAATCCCTCTTTCTATGAATTCATCTGCCACATAACCCAGCCCCTGTTCTTCCAGGGATGCTTTTGTGGGAATCCCGTCATTGTTCCATCCCTTGAATTTGTAGTAGGTGTCTAAAAGCTCTTTTTCAAGTTCGGGAAACCGTTTCTTCCAGTGGTCTTCGGGCGGCCGCTCGTCTTTCCTGCGCATCCCCCTTCTGATATTGACGGCCCGGACCAGGGTCCTGTAGCGCTTGGCTGCCTTGGACAGACCCTCTTCATCCATTTCAATTCCGGCCCCGGCTGAAATAAACTTGGGGTAATTGTGGATATGATAGGGTGGTTTCAGGGGAAAGGAGGAGAGCCCGGCGCATTGGCCCAGGGCATCGTCAATGTAGTGCATTTTTTCCTGCCAGTCCACAATGTCACAGCACATGTCCACGGTGGGGTAGAACGGCATTGAGTTTTCTCCCCGGGGTTCCCAGTCGATAAAGTATTGCTTGAATTTTTCATCCGGAACGTGGAACCAGTCTTCACAGAATTTTTCTCTGTGCTCTTTTTTCGGATACGGGGCCTGGGGGAACTGACCTTCAATCTGGGTGATGTTCATCTTTTCTCCGGTGCAGTACATGAGAAAATAGATGGGATTGAGCATGGAGAGTTTAAGGGGGAGCTGTTCATGTTTCTTGATATTGTTGTGGGCAAAGGCATCGGCCCCTTTGCCGATTTTTTTTGCGGCCCAGTAGGTGCCTTCGGCCAGCACGTCTCCAATGCCTTCCCGGTTCACAATCATGTCCAGCAGATAGTAGAACCGGCCCTCGGTGTCTTCGGGCATTTCCGGAAAGTCCTCCTCGTGCAGGATACCCTCTTCAAGAAGTTCCAGGGCAAAGGCCATGACCTGGGGGGCTGAAAATCCGTCCAGCCCGTATTCAGTGGCTTTCTGGGCAATCCTCAGGCCGAAATCCAGGTCTGAAAACGCCCCCATGGTATAGGTCAGTTTTGTAAAGCACTTCATCATATAGGTGGGCAGTCCGGGCATGGAAATTGTGGCCCCGCAGGTCATGGGGCAGTTGTAGCAGGAAATCATCCGTGTCCGGGCATTGTCCAGAGTCTCCATCCACTCCCTGGCCACCTCATCGGTCCAGAAACCCTTTCTCCGGGTCCGGGAATTTCCCCACATGAAATTTTCCGTATGCCACTTCTCGTCATGGACCTTCATCTCCTGGGGTGATCCAAGGCCGGCCAGTATGGGCATGACTCCGGGAATGGGGTGATCGTTCCTGAATTTTATATAGTCCATGACCTCATTGGCCAGTTCCATGAATTTTTCAGGTTCGGCAATGTTCAGATCCTTTGTGCCTCGAACTACGATGGCCTTCACCCCTTTGTCACCCATGACCGCGCCGATCCCGCCCCGGCTGGCCGAGGATCTGCCCTGTTCAATGGAGGCAAAGAACACCCGGTTTTCACCGGCCTTTCCGATGGCAGCCACCTGGGCCTTGGGTTGCTTGAGCTCTTTTCGGATGGCCTCTGCGGTTTCAATGGAGCCCTTACCCTTTAAATGGGAGGCGTCCCTCAGTTCCACCCGGTCATTGTTGATCCACACGTAGACCAGCTTGGGTGACTTGCCCCGGAGAACTATCTTGTCAAGCCCGGCATATTTCAACTCCGGTGCAAAAAAACCGCCCATCATGGAAAAGGCCATGAGCTGGGTCTGGGGAGAGATGGTGGACACAATGGTGCGATTGCAGCCCACGGCCGGTGTTCCGCAGAGAAGACCGGCGGCAAAGATCAAGAGGTTGTCGGGAGAAAACGCATCCACTTCAGGGGGGACCCTGTCCCACAGCAGCTTGGCATTCGTGCCCAGCCCTCCCAGATAAAGCTCGGTTTCCTTGGGGTCGGTTGCGACCTTTTCAATGTTTCCCCGGGTTAAATCAATTTCCAGATTAAACCCTGTTTCTGCATATCTCATTTTTTTTCCCTTCCGTCAAAATCCATGACATCGTTTCGGGGCTGGTAAGCCTTTGCTGCCGGATATAATGCCATGCCCTGTCAACCAAAATTATCCACCCTATCCAAGACAATGTAACTATATATAAGCTACATAATAACTACGTGTCAAGAAAAAATGATGAAAAAGAATCCATTAGATTTCATCATTTAAGAAAGGGGAGGGACAGCACATTCTCAGTGATTATCACAACCATGATCAAGTGTTCGCAAGACGCTTCTTCGCTTATCCTTATTTTATTGGACCACTCTATATCTTTTCAATCCCGTACATTCCACAAGATGGTCAAGGGTCTTTGCTGTAAAAACCTTTCCCCTTGTGGCCAATATCATTTTTTTCATATCTTCTCTGCGAACTCCAAAACCCCGTCCTCCGATACAGGCAATGACTTCATATTTAGGATTATTCAGGGGCCTTCCTGCAAGACTTAATTCCCCAAGATGTTGAATGCGAGTGACTTTATCACGTGCGGTGCCGTCGTCTTCTGTAATTTTTGCCTCTATGACAATTTGGGGATTAAATTCACTCGGTATTATGAAATCAGGCGTTTGGTCAAAACCTTCAATACGTTCCGCCCGTTTAGTTTTACGGAAACTGATACCTGCTTTGGTTAACACGTCCTCAATTGCAGCTTCCAGGCTGTCTCCTATGATATCACTGACTGAATCACGGTGACCGGCAAAAGGCCTCCCAAGGAATCTTTCATACAAAAGCATGGCATAGGGTGCTCCAATCCGGGATAAATTTTTGATGCCGGAAACACCACATTTCGTGTCTGCTTTGTTTAATCGATGTAATTGATCACTGTTCACTTTGGGCGCCCCGGCGGAAAGCAACCGGCATGCGGTTAGAATCATTGCCTCCACTCTCTCCTTTGCTACGCCGTTTGTCGCCAGTTCCACTTCCGGCGTCATTCTGATTTTTCGATCCAGAGAACGAATAAAACCCTGGGTAACCGTCACGCCAGTTTTTTGAGTCGTGACATAACCCCACTCGGGCGGTGTAAATCCGAGCATCGTGCGAAGAACAATGATGGTAATTGGTTCGGAAATCACCACAGGGTAAATTTTCACAGGGTCAAGTACAGAAAATCCATTAGTGGCGGCTTTAAGGGATTCATAGCCTTCTTCAAAGGCTTGGTATTCAACAAATCCATTTCCTTTGGGCATGACAAGAAATTCTGACTCCAGACTTGAAAAACAGAATCAACATAGTTTTCAGGATCATTGATAATCTCTTCAAGAGTTGCCTTAAAAGGGAACATCAATATTTTTATCTCCATAATTGGAACGGGTTTCCTGTACTGAAAACAGAGGGCTTTCTTTAGATCTTTCTTTTTCTGATATGTCTATAAATCGTTTAATTTCATCCCATCCGCCAAAGAATCGAATCCAATCCATAACTTTTATAATCCGCTTTGTAGTTGCTTTCGTATTATCCCAGTTATGTCGCAAATTCCAGATGGCATGACGGATTAAATGTCCGTAAGCAATACATCTTATATCCCCATGAGTCGGTTTTACATTTCCAGATTTGAGAAGGGTCATATCCTGTTTAACAATTTCGGCGAGACCCTTTGGAGATGTTGCGATCCATTTTCCTTGCATGATACCGGTTGTCCGGCAAACAAAAATGGTGTCGATGATTGATGAACCAGTACCATTGATATGGATGTATCCACCCATCTCAGCAGGGCAAGGGAGGGAGGCGGAACAGATCAACCCTGCATCCAGAATGGCGACAGCCATAGGGTAATAAGCGTCAATTTTATTGTGATGATAGGTGAACGCCAAAGGCGAGCCTGGCTTCAGTGCCCTGGACATTCTCTGGAATACCTTGGATATACCCTGTGTGAAATGATCCAAGCCACGGCCCATATCCATATTGCCGGTTAATTCATCGGGTGATCGAGTTGAAGCCTTTCTGAAAGCTGGAACGCTTTCTCCAATTATTTTTTTTAACCAGACATAGCAAAAATCCATGAGCTCTGCATACTGAATATTGCCGAAATAGGGAGGGTCCGTAAAAACAGCGTCCAGCATGCCATCTGAAAGATTGGACGTCGCAGCGTCCCGGCAAGAAATATCAACCTGCCTTTGAGGGGCGGTATCATTTCCGTTTAAATGATCTCCAATCCATTCTCCCTTGACGGGGATCACCTTTTTTGTTTTGCCCTGGAATTGAACTTCAAAAGGGTGGTCACAATAAGATTTGGCCTTTTGAAATTTTTTTATAATATTTGCCCACCCGCCACTGCCGACACACAGGCTTTGACCAGAGGTCGTGATACCAAGGAAGTTTGATTCGCACTGAATCTGCCCAACTGGGAATCCGTGGATAGAAAAAATATCAAGGGACTTCAAAACTCGGCTGTCATAGCGGCATAGCATGTTTTGGTAGCGGAGTAAGTCGGAAAGATTTGTTGCCAGAGCATTACGTACCCTTTCATTGGGTTGACCGGAAATAAGGCGGGCGGAAAGTTCAAGTCCAAGAAGCTGCCGGTGATTAAACATTTCACTGTAATAGGTATATCCCCAACGATGCAACCGGTTTGTTTCGTCCCCGCTCGGAATTTTGACTTCGGGAATATATCTTGAGTTCATTTTGGATAAGCGCCTTGAAGCTTCTTCGACTTTGGCAATATCTTCTTCATCCGGCGTTTTAAAAAAACGGCCTTTGTGGGAGGGCTTGCACATGGTGCAGTGATATTCCATGGCATATAGGCGATGTCTGGGAGGACCCAGGTATGGATCTGGAAATCGATTCTCAGTGCGGCATTCAGGGCATGTACAACGGCCTCTTTTGGCAGGTCCGTTTGAGGTTAAATCAAAGGAACAATGGTGACATTTGCCTGGTTTTTTTCTGTCTTCCGTTTCGGTTAGTTTTCCACAGTCTGGACATATAAATACATTTCTGGGATGCCGGGAGTCAGCCGAAAGCATATAGCCAGGAAACAGATCCATATCCTTTCCACATTGTTTACATGGCATGACCTTCACCCACAAAAAATATTTCACATGGGCATCTTGGGAGCCACAGAGGGTACATTGAGTTTTGTGAAGATGTCCAATTTCCTTTTCAAGATTGTCACAGAGCAGCTTAGCCGCTTCAGAATAATCATCCAGGTTAAGGTGTTCAATTTCCTGTTTTACAATCCAATATGACATAGGATTGATGTCAAACCCTGTTACATCACAACCCACGCGGTTCGCCTCCAAAACAGGGATTCCCCCTCCCATAAAGGGATCTGCAATATGAAGCCCTGAAAAATTATTGGTGGTGTAATATCCCTCCTGAAGGGGTTTTTTAGAAAATTCAGATAAAATCAGACCCCGGAACAATGTCCCGGGACGTCTGGCAAACCATTTATGAACCGCAATAATCGGGCGGTAATTTTACTGAATTTGTTTCTCACGACGTGCAAGGTCTGCAATGAAGGGTATTTCAAATTTTTTTTCGATCATCAGTCTATTTGTGTACCTTTTAATATTTGGTGTAAGCCTCCCGTATCTGTCGGATGATCCAGTTAGTCGTTATCTGTATACCCAGTGAAAAGCTGTTTTCTTAATATCTAAGAAAACACAAAGACCAAATAATCAAATTATCATATTTCTGATAAAAATGTAACTCACATAAAAAAACTAAATATCTATGTATGTTTGGGTAAAACCGCTGCTGCGGTATCAATATCAGGATGTCGGTTTTTTTTACAGGTTGATAGCCGGTGGATTCACTATTTTATGGGGAAAATTAAATTTTCGGCAATTTTAATACTGGAAATACTGCCGGAAAAGGCGCTTGAGGATTTGTTTGAAAATGGCATGACACTTGCTTTTTAAATGCCATGACCGGGGAATATCAAAATTTTGCTGAGCTGGAACAAAATGAAATACAGGGGGAGGATTTTGCGATATTTCATCGCAAGGCCGATTCAGAAATTACCATAATGGCGCCCCACGGGGGCGGCATAGAACCCGGCACCCTTGATATTGCAGATGCTGTTGCCGGAACAGACCATTCATTTTATGCGCTCAAAGGCATTAAAAAAACAGGGAATAAACGATTGCACATCAGCAGTAATCAATATGATGAACCGCTGGGCCTCAGCATGTCGAAACAGGCAGGTGTTGTGGTTTCAATTCATGGATGTCGGAGTAAGAAAGAAAGAGTCCTCATCGGCGGCAGATACCAGGGGCTCAAAAACCGCATACTGACCGCCTTGAACACGGCCGGATTCAAGGCAGAGATCTGCTCCGTAAAAGGGCTTCGCGGGATCGAACCTGAAAATATCTGCAACCGGTGCAGGTCCGGGCAAGGCGTGCAACTGGAAATATCCAGAGGGTTAAGAGAAAAAATGTTCACCCATTTCCACTGCCGGTTTATGCGGGGGAAAACCAGGATTTTCTATGCCTTTGTCAACAGTATCCGAAATACCCTGGAAGGAGAGACCATGCCATGATATTTGAACAGAACGATTCTCTTAGACAGCGTATCAGCGGGCTTACCTGACCCATGACGTCTTCTGCCTGGGCAAGTTGTATCCCTATATACCCCCGGCACTGAATGAGATCCTGATGCGGTTTTCCGTTGACGCATCCGATCCCTACGAAACTGCGGCTGATCTCCTGGCCGACCTTGGTTCCCCGTTCTTGTAAATTATTTGCATGCAACCGGCAAACTGGGTTTAAAGTTTTGGACCCGACAGCTTCTTTTTCCCTTTTGGGGAAAAAGAAGCTGCCGGTTGTATTTAGATTCGGTTTTTAGATAAAATTCGGGTCGGTTGCCAGGATCATGGCATGGCCCCCCTGGACATTGCAGATATTGTCAAATCCCTTTTGGTTGAGCATATTCTGGCATTCATAGGAGCGGGCGCCTGTTCCGCAAACCATGCAGCAAGGCCTGTCCCTAGGGACTTCATCCAGCCTTCCCCTAAGCTCGCCCTGGGGAATGTTCACCCATTTATCTTTGTATTTTTCCACAAAGGGTTCTGCCTCTTTGGCATCCCTGACGTCAATGACCTGGATCTTGTCTTCTTTAAAGGCAGTGATAAAGTCCATGGGGTCCATGGGGATACTCCGGCCTTCCAGAATATTGTCCAGAACATTGCCCGCATTATTGATAATATCCATGGCTGAAGCAAACGGCGGTGCATAGGCGGTCTCAAGGGAACAGATCTCATCAACGTCAACGCCTCCCTGGAGAAGGGGGGCAATGGAATCCACCCGGCCCTTGACAGCGTCGCCCTGGTATCCGACAGATTCAACTCCAAGGATTTTCCGGGTTCTCCGGTCGGCAATCAAATGGATGTACATGAGTCGGGAGGAGGGATAAAAATGGGCCCTGTCCGGCTGGGCCACAACGGCATGAACCGGATCATATCCGATTTCCCGGGCCTGTTTGAATGTGATCCCGGCTTTGGCGGCCGCCATTTCAAAGACTTTGATGCAGAAGGTACCCACGGTGCCCTTGAATTTGGACCCCCTTCCGTGAATGTTGTTGGCGATGATTCTTCCTTGGCGGTTGGCCAGAGATCCAAGGGGCATGATCATATTTTCTCCATTGACCAGGTTTCTGACCTCAACACAGTCGCCGCCGGCATAGATATGGGGGTCTGTCGTTCTCATCCCCCGGTCCACCAGAAGGGCACCCGAGCGTCCAACGGCAAGGCCTGCTTCACGGGCAAATCCGGTGTTGGGCCGGACCCCGGCGGACATGACCACCAGGTCGCATTGAAGGGAGCCGTCCTGGGTTTCTACAGACGTGACCCCGGATTTTTCATCTCCATTGATTTTTTTCACCTGCTGGGAGAGAAGAATCTTGACTCCGTTTTGCTTAAGATGGTTTTCAATTACTTTTGAAATATTTTTTCCAAGGGCCGCAGGCAGCACCTGGTCGGCCATTTCTATGATGGTGGTTTCCACGCCCCATAGATCGGTAAGTGCTTCGGCCATTTCAATGCCGATGGCGCCGGCCCCGATCACTACCGCTTTATTGACCTGCCCCTGGGAAATTTTGTCCTTGATATCCCTGGCGGAATGAAGATTGGAGACGGTGAATACCATGGGCAGGTCTGCGCCGGGAATGGGTGGTTTAAACGGGGTGGCACCTGTGGCAATCACCAGCTTGTCATAGGGTAGAAATTCTTCGGTGCCGTCATCCAGACGGCGGATCAATAATTTTTTGTCATGGCGGTCAATTCGGACTGCCTCCACCCGGGGCAGGATATCCACCCCTTTGTCTGTTTTGAAAAATTGTGCATCCCTCAGGGCATGGGAAGAGGTGGAACACAGTCCCTCTATGTCCGGGATATCGCCGCCCACATAATAGGGAATCCCGCAACCCCCATAGGAGATGAGACTGTCCTTGTCAATCACTGTAATTTGGGTATCCGGGTCCAGACGTCTGAGTCGGCATGCCACTTTGGGGCCCAGGGCGACAGCCCCGATAATCACGACACGTTTATTCATAAAATATCCTTATTGTAAACTCCGATCTTCTTAAAAATGACCGGGAAAAATTTAATTTAAATTTTTGGTGAAAGTGTAAAAATAGGGATGTTCAAATCAATTGCAAGCCGGGTTCAATAAAAAAGTTTTGAATCAGGTTTTTCCGGCAATTTCGTCGAAAATTCGGATGATCATAATTGAAACGATTGCAGGAAGTAAAGTTGAGTGTTGAAACAAATCGACAAAACCATCAGGCGTTTTTATCTATAGCTTTTTTCAATACATTTGGAAATTTTTACTGAAAATACGTATTTGATTAAACGTGAAATCCTTAATACTGTAGCCGCATTTATAACAATCAATATAGGGAAAACTTAATGAACGATGAATATGTATCCATGTGGAAGGATTTGGGATTAGATCTTGAAGCCCATGATTCCCTGCTCAGTGTTCTGGGAAACGCTTATAAGGATATTTTTCTGACCCAGAAGGACAGACCGGAGGGGATGGGATATTTTGATTTTGTGATG
The DNA here is from genome assembly GCA_963674905.2 of uncultured Desulfobacula sp. Classification (GTDB taxonomy): domain Bacteria; phylum Desulfobacterota; class Desulfobacteria; order Desulfobacterales; family Desulfobacteraceae; genus Desulfobacula. The sequence goes on from CAXXXR010000002.1 coordinate 2,065,402, forward strand.
AGCGAAGTGCATGGCCTGAGAATCAAGGAGCTGATGGACGAAAAGCTGCAGGGCCGAAAAATTATCGGTTCCTATTGTGTGTTTGTACCCGAGGAAATTGCTTTGGCAGCCAATGCAACACTTGTCGGGCTGTGTTCCGGAGCAGATTTTGCCATGGAAGAGGTAGAAAGATATCTGCCAAGAAATACCTGCGCCCTGATTAAATCATCATTCGGGTTTAAACTGGGCAAAGTATGCCCCTATCTTGAGAGTGCCGACATGATTGTGGGAGAAAATACCTGTGACGGAAAGAAAAAGGCGTATGAGTCTCTTGGTTCTCTGGTTGATAATCTCTATATCATGGACCTGCCCCAGATGAAATCAGATCAGGGGCGAGATCTTCTCAGGAATGAGTATGACCGGTTCAAAAGTGCGGTTGAAAAACTCACCGGCGTTGCCATCACTGCAGACTCTCTTACGGAGGCTGTCAAGACCGTTAATGCCAAGCGATCAGCCCTCCACCGGCTGTCCATGCTTCGAAAGGCTGATCCTTCTCCCATTTCAGGGCTGGATGCGCTTCTGGCAAATCAGGTGTTCTTTTATGACAACCCCGCCCGATTTACTGAATCGGTCAATAAGATCTGTGATGAACTGGAAACGAGGATAGCGAAAAAACAGGGTGTTACACCGGAAAAAACACCCAGGATTCTATTGTCCGGCTGCCCCATGGCTGTTCCCAACTGGAAACTGCCGTGGATCATTGAAACATCAGGCGCCGTGATCGTGGGTGAAGAATCCTGCGTGGGAGAAAGAGGTGTCAGAAATCTTACCAAAGACTCCGGGACAACGGTGGATGAACTGATGGATGCCATCACCGACCGGTATTTTAAAGTGGATTGCGCTATTTTTACCCCCAATGAAGACCGGCTCGACCATATTGAGGACATGACAAAAATCTATAAGGCCGATGGGGTTATCCATTACGGTCTTCAGTTCTGTCATCCATATATTATGGAGTCCATTCCGGTGGAAAAGGCCCTGGAAGGAAAGAACATTCCCTGCCTTCGCATTGAAACCGATTATGGAATGGAGGATGTGGGCCAGGTCAAAACACGGGTGGAAGCTTTTATTGAACAGATCAAAGATTGATGGCGTCGTATAAATCATCAGAGATTAAAACCTATGAAATATGCTGGAATTGATATCGGTTCAAGGACCATTGAGCTTGTCGTCCTGGAAGGCGGCCGGATAATTGAAAGCCGCCAGGCCGATACCGGATTTGATCCAATTACGGAAGCTAAAAAAATTCTGGCCGGGGTTGCCTATGACGGAATCATGGCAACCGGATACGGCCGGAATTTGTTTGAGATTGTTTTTGATGATTCGAAAACCGTAACGGAAATTAAAGCCCATGCAAAGGGTGTCCGTGCATTTTTCCGGGATGCCGGCACCATATTGGATATCGGAGGGCAGGACAGCAAAGCCATTGCCCTGAATGAAAATGGACGGGTTCAAAAATTTGAAATGAATGATCGATGTGCAGCCGGAACCGGAAAATTTATTGAAATTATGGCAAAAAACCTTGGGTTCTCCATTGATGAATTCGGACCCGCAGCCCTTGAGGCAACGAAAGATTTGAGTATCAACAGCATGTGCACGGTATTTGCAGAATCCGAGGTAACCTCTTTGATTGCAAAAGGGGCCGACCGAAAGGAAATTGCCCGGGGGCTGCATCTCAGCGTTGTCAAACGGGCCATTGGAATGATCAACAGGGTGTCGTCAAACGGACCGATTGTGTTTTCCGGCGGTGTGGCAAAGAATCCCTGTATCCGGGAATTGATCGCCCAAACCCTGGGCAGGCAGATCCTTGTTCATCAAAATCCACAGATGATCGGCGCTTTGGGTGCGGCCATGATACTTGAAGAAGAAGGTACTTGAAGAAGAAACCCCCCAATGATTCAATATATTAAATATCATCCCCAGTTTGAAAAACAATGCGAAAAACTTAAAAAGTCAAACGACAAGGCAGGCAAAGCGGTTGAAAACGCCTGGAACATCATTTCGGCATTTAAACAGTCAAGACAAGACTTCCACGGGATGGGAAACCTGACCCATTCCGGGGAGTTGAGGCTGAAAGACGGGTTAAAATACCAACTTGGTAACGGCTACCGGCTTGTACTGAGTGTTGGGAAAGAAAGTCTTTTTGTTCTCTGCATCGGCTCACACGATCAGTGCGACAAATGGCTCGAAAAAAATAGAGGTGAAGACAATTTCAGCTTTTCATGGCAGGAAAAAATTGTGGAAAAAAGATCGGATCAAAAGAAATCCCGGAATCCAGAATACTCTGATAAGGAATCGGAACGCTTCAATCCTATAGAAGACAGGCTGTTAAGACAAATTTTTCAGGGCATCTGCAATTCCCCGGGGTAAGGACCCACTCAAAAATAACGTTGAATCGTTCAGAAATGCAAATTTTATGGCCGGGGGACATGACGCTTTTATTTTTAAAATGCCTGTGATATTTTGATTTCCCATGAGAATACTTCATATCCTGAGCCAGGCACCGGATTTTACCGGAAGCGGTAAATACATACAGGCAGTGATAAAGCGTGCAGCAGCCAGGGGGCATGAAAATTTTCTTGTGGCCGGCATTCAGGGTGATTTTATTCTCGACCCCCGGGTCATCCGACCTGAAAATACGCTTTTCCTGAAATTTGACGGCCAGGACCTTGGGTATCCAATTCCCGGCATGAGCGATGTCATGCCCTATAGAAGCACGGTTTTTTCAAGTCTTACCAGAAATCAGACAGCAGCCTATGAGCGGGCATTTGCAGGGATTATCCAAAAGGCCTGTGACCGTTTCAGGCCCGACATCGTTCATACCCACCATCTCTGGCTGGCGTCAAAAGTCGCCAGGACCGTCCTTGCCGATCTTCCCATGGTCACCACCTGCCACGGCACCTGTTTGAGGCAGCTTACCCTCTGCCCGGAACTGGGAAAGGATGTGGGGGAAGCATGCCGGAAGATTGACAGGGTAATGGCCCTGGGCCGCTACCAGAAAGATCAGATTAAACGAATACATTCCATTGATCCCGAAAAGATAGACATTGTGGGGGGAGGGTATGATGACACGCTGTTCTTCAGTTCTGAAAAACCATGCCCAGGGCAGGTCCACATGCTGTATGCCGGGAAATTAAGCCGGGCAAAGGGCCTGGTCTGGCTCCTGCGCTCTCTGGACAGGATAGGTGATCTTCCCTGGACCCTTCATATTGCCGGGGGCGGCAGCGGTCCTGAAAAAGAAGAAAGCCTGGGTCTGGCCCAAAGATTCAAGGGCCGGGTGATCGTGCACGGTGCTTTAAGCCATGATAGACTTGCGGCATTGATGAGCAGGTCCCATATCTTTATTCTGCCTTCTTTTTTTGAAGGCCTTCCCCTGGTCCTGATAGAAGCCCTTGCATCCGGATGCAGGATCATCACAACATCCCTGCCGGGAACCATGGAAATCTTAGGGGATTTGGGAAGCACCATGGTTGAGATGGTCAGTCTTCCCACTCTTGAAACCATTGATTCCCCCTATTTACGGGACATGGAGGATCTTGAGAAACGCCTGGCCCGGATCATTGAACGCTCAATTAAAAAAACAATTGAAAATCCCCGGCCGGACATGGCGGCTGCCCAAAAGATTACCCAAGAATATACATGGGAACGGGTGTTTTTACGGATTGAAAAAACATACAAACAGGCAATCAGGGATTATTAATGGCGATGGCGGCAATATCATCATGGCATTTGAACCGTGGATATACGGTGCAGTGGGGATCGTTTTTTTCCGTCTTTCTGATTTCGGCTGCCAGACCGTCCAGGCCGAGGTTCAGATAATTTTTGACCAGGGATGAAAAATTTTTTGATCGTTCCGGTTTTTTTTGGGGTATTGAAAGCCCGTCCGTGAATAAAAGGATATCTTTGACTTCATCCAGGGTTTCATATCCGTAATTTAAAAAATCAACGGCTTTTTCTTCACCATTTAAAACCCCGTATTTTTCGTTCATCTGGGATCTGATTTTTTTGATCTGGGCACTGAGCACGTCACTGATCCGGTTTTTATCTGATGTTGATTGACCCGGTAATGTTTTGTCCGGCCGGGTCAGGTCTTTTTCAACTGCCTTTTTCCACATGCAAAGGGTGTCATAATCATGATCCTGTTTTTCCACAAGAACCTTGTGTGAGTTATCCTTGAAAACAAGGACGATGAAACAATCCCCTGTCTGGACCCACTCAAGGTGATCGTCTTTTATCCGGATCACTGCTGCGCTGGTGCTCCACAGGTTTTCTTTTCTTGAAAGATTCACCCCTAAGACAAGGTTCAAAAGCCGTTTCTTCCCAGAGCAATGTCCAAAGGTAAAAAATCCTTCCCACCAAAAAAGTCCACAAAAAACAAAGGGAACAATTCGGCTTTAGTCCAAAAAAAGTTCGTGTCTGAACAACTCCAAGGCCCGATACCACCCCCAAGTTATTTGTCAGGCTATGAACAGCTTCTGCCTGGGGCCGCTGATCGTATCCTAAAGATGGCGGAAAAAGAGACAGAACATCGCCAGGCAATGGAAAAAAAGGCCCTTGACGCAGAGATAGCCGGGTTAAAAGATGAGGCACAAGACACAAGGCCGTGAATCTCAAAAAAACACCGCCCCATTACCGTACGATCACAAAAAGTTTCCCCGCGGCAAAAAAAAAGAAAAACAAAAATAGTGTGTAAATATGTTTTTTATTTGACTATTACACAAATACACACTATATTATTTTCAAAACCAACGGAACAGGAATAATCAAATGACAAAACGGGAACTGCTAAAGCTCTTGAAAAAATCCGGCTGGAAACTCCTCAGAGAAGGGCGGCACGAAGTCTGGGGAAAAGACGGAAAAACAGTCCCCATCCCCAGGCATGCCGGAGACATCCCAAATGGGACGGTAAACAGCATTTTAAAAAGAGCCGGTATCCGGTAAAAAACCTATTCCGGGGCACCCCGTTTTGAAAATATAAGATTTAACATGGAGGTAAAAATGAATTTTTTTTACGCTGTTTTTACAAAAGAAGACGATAATATTCTGGTTTCCATTCCAGATGTGGAGATTTGCGAGACGTTTGGAAAAACATGGGATGAAGCCTATGAAATGGGAGTTGATGCCCTGGCCGCTTGTCTGTCGGTACCGGAAACAATTATTCGTCCAAAATCACCAAAAGAACAACTGCAAAAGGATAATCCCGGGGCGGAAATCGTGCCCATTCCGGTGGATGAATCAATCAAAAAGAAATACACAAAAACGAAACGGTTTAATGTGATCTTCTCAGAAGATCTTTTAATTCGGGTGGATGAATACCGGGCGGGTGCAGGTATGAAAAGATCGCAACTATTGGCGGATGCTGCGGAACTATATTTAGAAGAAATGCTGGATACTTAAGGAACGGTAATTATATAGGATCGGAAGATGCTTTTTGTCAATAAAAGTATGAAAAATTATTAAAACCCTGAAATATGGCCCCAACCGGACACCGACACAACATGTTGTGTCGGTGTCCGGTTGGAACGCGTTGATAAAAAAAGGGAAATATTAATGTGAAAAGGCAGGATAGAAAATTTTTGAAACTATTAAAGCAGACTTGAAAAATACTTGAAAATTTCAAAAATGACCTGATTTTGAGTATAGAACACCTGTGATCCCTCAAGCCAATTTAGAAAAAATCAATACCAATCATCGAATACCGGAATCCGAGAGTCTGTTTCATCACAGACCAATTCAAGGATATAATCTGAAACCTTTTGCGGCGGATCATGATTGCGGACATCCCAGAGATCAAGATGACGTAATATTTTTTCGATAATGTCAAGTTCTTCGATAAAGCTGATAATTCTCATGGCCCCCTGGCACTTTGGACACACAAGCGGATCAACCTCATAAATTTTCTGTATCAGGCGTGCCCAGTTCTGCCGGGATTCTTTAGAAGATGTTTCATTTGGCATAATAGCAGGAACGTCATCATCCGTGCCGGCTTTTTTTCTCATCCCCCGAGATTTGTTCGAATACCAGCCATAGTATCGGACAGTTTGTTCATACCGGCTGGGAATATGGGTGACCAGTCTGGCCAACCAGTCCAGGGCCATGAAAACTTTCCGGGATTTTCGGTCTTTCGATGTATAAACAACTTTGGCAATACCGTCTGTTGATTTTTCAGCCGGGACATAGACCATTCTCTCCTGGGAAAAGCAGGCACGGATATACGGTGCAGTGGGGATCGAACTGGTTAGGACTCAATAGCAGTAACAGCAGCAAATCGCTATCAACAGACCCGAACCGCGAGAAAAAAAAGAAGGCGCCCAGCCAAAAGAAACCAGGTGGGAAAAAGGGCTATAATGGTACGACTCTGCAAAAATTTACTGATCCTGATGTTGTCGAGAAGATACCGGTTGCAACATTAAAATCTTCGCTTTTTTAGCAATTAGAGCTGTGATACTGAAAAAGATATTGTCATTTTGGCACATATTCTGTATCATAAAGCCAGCGTTTAACACTTAATAATGCATTATAAAAAAGTGAGGGTTTATGCCAAGAATAGAAAAAAGATTTCAAACACGAATGCCTTATCATGTCCATGAAAGGCTTACGCATGCCGCAGAAATATCAGGTGCAACTTTAAACCAGTTTGTTGTACAATCAGCTTTGGAGAAAGCAAATTCAGTACTGGAAAGAGAACAAGTATTGAATTTAACTTATCGTGATGCTGAAGCGCTTTTTGAAATAATTGAAAATCCACCATTGCCAAATGAACTGTTAATAAAGGCTGCCAGAGATTATAAAAGAGAATTCATTGATGAACAGGTTTGAGGAATTAACCCGTTCACATAATCGAGCTGGTTTTGATTGCGGGTTGCAGGAACTCAACCTTTTTATTCATAACCTTGCACATCAGAATCTGAAGAAAGGTCTTTCCAGAACATTTGTATTGACATCTGACAATGTTCCAGAAGAAATTTTATCTTTTTACACATTGTCAGTTTTTGAAGTTTCTGCTCAAAAGTTGCCTCAAAAATTTTCAAAAAAATACAAAGGAAGCCTCCCGGCAGTAAAAATAGCCCGTCTTGCTGTCGCCAATGCTTTACAATATCGGGGTTTCGGCAAACATATGATTATTGATGCAGTAAGACGAGCAATAGCAATTTCAAAACATGTTGGTATAGTTGGTTTGTTTGTTGATGCCAAGAATGAGGACGTAAAAAGATATTACCTGAAATTTGGGTTTATCCCTTTACCTGATCATGGTTTGGAACTTTTTTTACCATTAAAAACCCTTCAACAAATGCATACAGAAGTTTTTGAATAAAACATACAAACAGGCAATCAGGGATTTTTAATGGCGATGGCGGCAATATCGTCATGGCATTTGAACCGTGGATATACGTTGCAGTGGGGATCTGATTTTTCTGATCTGGGTACTGAGAAGGTCACTGATCCGGTTTTTATCTGATGTTGATTGAACCGGTAATATTTTGTCCGGCCGGGTCAGGTCTTTTTCAACGGCCTTTTCCCACATGCAGAGGGTGTCATAATCATGATCCGGTTTTCCCATTGTCAAAGGTTCTTTTATACGACTATTCAGAGTCTCGGTTTCCTTGTATTGCATAGAAAATCCCTATTCATTTCTGCACTTTTATTGAAATAAGCGTTTTGACATTTTTATACCGTCACCATATGTATCGTTGGTATTGAAATTTAATTCAGATATAGGGTGAATCCATGAATCTTAAACCGTTTCTTTCTTTTTCAGAAGTCAGCATTGCCGAGCTTGATGAATGGAAAAATCAAGGCGGAAAAACAGCAGGGGTCTATTGCATTTATGCGCCCAATGAACTCATCCGTGCCGCCGGGATTGTCCCGGTAAGCCTGTGTGGTAAAAAGCAGGCGCCCATCAAAGATGCGGAAAGGGAACTTCCTGCCGGCTTATGTCCTCTGGTAAAATCAAGTTACGGATATGCCGTGACCGACACCTGCCCCTTTTTCAGTTTTTCAGATATCCTCATTGCCGAAACAACCTGCGACGGTAAAAAGAAAATGTACGAGCTGATGAGCGAGCTCAAACCCTTGCATTTGATGCATCTTCCCCACACCCAGGAAGGGGATGCCGCCCTTGCGTATTGGGTGGAAGGTCTCAGAGAACTTGAAAAATTCTTGTTTGAATGCTCCGGAATAACCGTTACCACAGAGCGTCTGCAGCATCAGATCCGGCAGCAGAATGACATCCGTAAAGCCCTCTGGGAGATCTCCATTCTGGCCGCTGACAGATGCTCTCCTCTTACGGCAATTGAGATGCTGGCCGTACAGGAAAGTAAAAGTTTTTGTGTGCACCCTGAAAATTACCTTGCTCAATTAACAACCCTGAAAAATGAGTTGGAGACCTTTTTAAGCCTGCCCGATCTGCCGGACCAGGGCGGGGTTCGCATTCTACTCACCGGATGCCCGGTGGGCAAAGGATCCGACAAAGTCATCAGAATTGCTCAGGACCTTGGGGCCCGGATCGTCACCATGGAAAACTGCTCCGGACTAAAGGGCATGACATTGGCGGTTGATGAAACCGGGGATCCCCGTGAGGCCATTGCCCGCCGATACCTTAAGATTCCCTGTTCCTGCATGACGCCCAATCCCGGCCGGCCGGAATCCATCCGGGAAATGGCCGATCTTTTCAAGGTCGATGCCGTCCTGGATATGACCTGGCTGGGATGTCACACCTACAATGCTGAATCCACGACCCTCCAAAGGTTTGTCGAAGACACCCTTCAATTGAACTTTTTGCATATCGAAACCGACTATTCCGAATCCGATGAAGGACAGCTTCGGACACGGATCGAGGCCTTGATTGAACTATCCGAATAACACATAATTTTATTTAATATGATAAAGGAGAAACCAAAAATGAACAGTAAAAAACCCATTTTTAAAACAACAGGTGCACTTATCGCCGTCCTGGCACTGGTATTCTGCATCGGTACAGTCACCCTCCATGCGGCCAAAAATAAAATCCCCAGCCTTTACCTGGGGTATGTTTTCACCACCCACCACACGCCCCTGATGGTGGCCGCCGTAAAAGGGGAAGCCCTCAAGGAGTCCGGGGCATATCTGACCCCCATGGTTCCCAGGCAAAAATACAAACTCATATCCGCCGATGGGTCTCCCCTGGCCGTGCTCAATTTCATTGTTTCTAAAAGCGGCTCCGAGACATCCACACTTTTTGCCATGAACCGTCTGGATCTCGGCCTTTCCTCCAGCACCGCCTTTATGAGCGGTATTGACAAGGGGACTAAAATGAAAATTTTGTGTCCCCTCCATGTGGACGGCATGAGCATGGTGTTTCCTGCCGACAGCAAGATCAACGGATATGAAGCCATTTCTGCAGCGATCAAAAACTCAAAAACTCCGTTTAAGATAGGCTATCACTCACCCACCAGTGCCCCCCGGGTGGTTTTTGAAGGCGCATTGCACAATGCCGGATATACGATCACAGGCAATCCCAATGATATCGACGCCGATATTTTGATGGTGGACCTCAAATCTACCGCAAACCTGATTCCAGCCCTGCTCAGCAAACAGGTTGATTGCTGGGTGGGACCGGCACCCCATCCTGCAGTGGCTGAATACAAACATGTCGGCCACATCGGTCTTTCTTCCAGAGATCTGCCCCCCAAAGGTCAATGGACCGACTTTCCCTGCTGTGTCATGGGAACCAGCGAGCAGATGATTGCCGAGCAGCCTGAAGTTATCCAGGCCATGACCGATTTAATGACCCTGGCCGCAAGATGGAGCAACACCCACAAAGCGCAAGCCGCCAAAATTTCAGCCGACTGGATTGGGGTTCCAAAAGAAGCGGTTGAAAAATCCACTATCATCTATACCACGGATCCCACTGAAAACTGGATGAAGGGGGAGGGGATATTTCTGGACATGCTCAACAGCATGAATAAATTCAAAGGAAGTATGAAGGATACGGATCTTGCGGCAGCAGCGCCGGTTCTTTATGATTTCTCATTTGTTAAAAAAAGCCTGGCCAAATAAGCTTTATGGCAATTTTATCCAATACCGAAAATTTTTGGGAGAGCTTTGGCAGTAATTTTCCCAAAATTGATATCAAGCAATATGCCGTGTTCTTGTTGATTCCGGTTCTTGCCCCTGTCTTCCTGGTTTTTTTATGGCTCATTCTTGCGTCCAGGATAGACAACCAGGTGATTCTGCCCGGTGTGTGGGAGGTGGGCACACTCCTGTTCCACCCCACGCAGGATATGATCGGCATGGGATCCCTTGCCGGCAACGTATTGGTGAGTCTGGTCCGGGTGGTCATGGGATATTCAATTGCCGCAGTGGTGGCTGTTCCCCTGGGGGTGGTCATGGGATACTATGGACTGGTTTTCCGTTTTTTTAACGGGTTTTTAAGCCTGTTCAGGCCCATTCCCCCACTGGCCTGGGTTCCTTTGGTCATGGCCTGGTTCGGCATTTCCAGCCTGGCCACCCTCATCGGGGTTGAAACAGGAAGGAGTTTTATCTACCTGAACAACATCAAATTCGCCATGCTGTTCATTATTTTCATCGGCGCCTTTTACCCCATTCTTACCGCCACCATCCATGGTGTGAGAAATGTCGAAGTCACCCTCATTGATTCGGCCAGGGTCCTTGGCGCCACTGAGGGCCAGATTTTCAGAAAAATTCTGATCCCCGCAGCCATGCCCTCAATTATAACCGGAATGCGTATCGGCCTTGGCATCGCATGGATGTGCCTTGTTTCTGCAGAAATGCTGCCGGGGTCTCTTTCCGGCATCGGCTATATGATCACCCACGCCTTTACCCTTGCCTCAACCGATATTGTCATCGCAGGAATGATCTCAATCGGAGTTGTCGGTGGGTTCATGGATATGGTTTTCCGCCGTATTGAACTTAAAAAATTCTCATGGCGCAAACAGGCAGTGTCATGAATGGAGAAAGGCAGGAAATCATAGGCATTCGCGGTCTTTCCAAGACGTTTACCACCCAAAAAGGAGATCAATTCCTCGCAGTGGACAACATCAGCCTGAAGATCTTTAAAAATTCCTTTACCTGTATTGTGGGTCCCTCCGGCTGCGGGAAATCAACCATCCTGCGCATCGCGGCTGGTCTTGAACACGCTTCGACAGGAACGGTTCATTATGGCGCGTCCCCGGTAACAAAACCCTGTGGTGAAATCGGGCTCGTGTTTCAGGAATATTCTCTTTTCCCCTGGATGACGGTTCTGGATAATGTGGCTGCGGGGCCTAAATTTGCAAAAGTCGACAAAAAAAAGCGCCGCCATGATGCCATGGACTACCTTTTAATGGTCAACATGGAGACGTTCAAGGACGCATACCCCCATGAGCTTTCCGGAGGAATGCGGCAGCGGGTTGCCATTGCAAGGGCCTTGGCCAATGAGCCGGATGTACTGCTCATGGATGAACCCTTTGGCGCACTGGACGCCCACACCCGTATCCTGCTTCAGCAAGAACTTTTACGGGTGTGGGAGCTGACCCATAAAACCATTGTACTGGTTACCCATAGCGTGGATGAAGCCGTGTTTCTGGCCGATGAGATTCTGGTCATGTCCTGCCGCCCTGGACAGATCCGTAAAAAAATTCAGGTGGACATGGAACGTCCCCGGAGCCGTGCTAATCCAAAATTCGGAGCACTGACAGATGATATTCTCAGAGAACTGGGAAATGGGATGGTTAAATCATAACCTTAATCCCGTCAGCAATGGTGATCCTGACCCATTTATCTACAGTTACACATCTGGAGCATCTCAAACAAGAGATCAAGAATCAATATCCGGGAAATCGGGTTTCCTTTTTTCCAGGAAAGCCGTCACACCATGGAGACACTCTCCTGTAGCGATCAAAGAAACCACTTTTTCTTATATTTATCAAAGCATCTGATTGTTTTTCTGATGGTCTTTTCAGGCAGTGATAAAATGTGCGGCTGCCCGGAAGATTACCCGAGAGTATATCTGGGAACGGGTGTTTTCACGGATTGAAAAAACATACAAACAGGCAATCAGGGATTATTAATGGCGATGGCGGCAATATCATCATGGCATTTGAACCGTGGATATACGGTGCAGTGGGGATCGTTTTTTTCCGTCTTTCTGATTTCGGCTGCCAGACCGTCCAGGCCGAGGTTCAGATAATTTTTGACCAGGGATGAAAATTTTTTTGATCGTTCCGGTTTTTTTTGGGGCATAGAAAGCCCGTCCGTGAACAAAAGGATATCTTTGACCCCATCCAGGGTTTCATATCCGTAATTTAAAAAATCAACAGGTTTTCAGACGATGGTGGTAAAAACAAAAACGGCTGGTGCATTTTGAATATCAACCCTGATGGATCAGCAGGGGCGGCCTTTGGGAACTGGAAAGATATTAATCAAAAATGGTTTCATACTCCTGATGGCAAGCCATTATCACGGGAGCAGCAACAAAATTTCAATAGGCAGATCCAGCAGGCCCGGGAACAAGCCGAACAAGAATTGATAGAAAAGCAGGCCCAGGCAGCTAAAAAAGCCAATGAGATTTGGAACAATGCACAACCAGCAAATCCTAATCATGGTTATCTGATTAAAAAGCAGATCCGATCATTTGGGTTAAAACAATCCGGGCAAGCTCTGCTTGTTCCTATCTACGATGGTCAAAAACAAATTATATCCTTACAAGAGATCCTCCCTGATGGTTTAAAAAAATTTATGCCTGGGGGTAAAATCAAAGGTGGATATTATTCTTTTGGAAACCCTGGGCTTGGTCACATTATTAACCTTGGTGAAGGTTATGCGACAATGGCAAGTATACATGCTGCCACTGGTGAACCTTGTATTGTCTCTTTTAATTCTGGAAATCTCAAACGGGTGGCTGAAGTTATTAAAGAACAATATCCTGATAAGGCCATCAAAATTTGTGCAGACAATGACCTTGCCACAGAACAAAAGATAGGATCGAACCCAGGCAGAAAAGCGGCAGAACAGGCAGCTGGTGCCATTGGTGCAGAACTATGTATTTGCCCCATGGATTCAGATTTTAATGATTTACAACAGGCCCAGGGAATATCAGCAGTCCAGCAGGCATTGAAGAAAACCCGGCGGCTTTCCGGTGATTCTGGCCCCATACCCTTGCCAGATGAGTTGTTGCCGGTAATGCCCTTTGAATTTGCCCTTCTCTCAGAAAGTCTGCAGCCATGGGCAATTGACATTTCTGACCGGCTGCAATGCCCACCAGATTTTATAGCTGTTGCGATCATGACAGCCCTTGCTGCAGTCATTGGAAGAAAGGTGGGGATAAGGCCCCAAGCCCATACTGATTGGACTGTTGTCAGTAATATGTGGGCACTGGTAGTGGGACGGCCAGGAGTTTTAAAATCCCCGGCATTAGAAGCTGGCCTGGCCCCATTAAAAAGACTGATTGCAACTGCAAACGATCTGTACCAGATGGCACAGGAAGAATACCAGCTTGAATCCCTGGCTGCCAAGCTGAAAAAGGAGGCCAAAGAGAAACAGGCCCGCAAATTATTAGAAAAGAATCCAGACACTGACCTTTTAGCAGTTTTAGCAGTGGATGAAGTACCGGCACCCACACTAAAAAGATACCTAGCAAATGATTCGACCCCGGCAAGCCTGGGTGAATTGTTGAGGCAGAATCCAAATGGCCTGATGGTTTTTCGGGATGAGGTTGTATCACTCTTAAAAAGCCTGGACCGTGACGGCCAAGAGGAAGGCAGGGGTTTCTATTTGACGGCTTGGAATGGTGACAGTCCTTATACCTTTGATCGGATCGGCAGGGGCCTGAATTTGACCATTCCGGCTATCTGTTTATCCCTTCTGGGGGGAACCCAACCGGGGAGATTGTCTGAATATGTCCGGGCAGCAGTGAAAGGTGGTGCGGCTGACGATGGATTGATTCAGCGTTTTAGTTTGGCAGTCTGGCCGGACCTTAAAAAGAAATGGCACAACGTTGACCGACGGCCAGATACCCAGGCAAAGAACCAGGCTTTTGAAGTCTTTGAATATCTGGATAAGTTTAACCCCATTGAGATAGGGGCAATCCAGGATACAGACTTTGACGGCAGCCCGGATGGGATACCATACCTTCGGTTTGAATCGGCTGCAGTCGAGCTTTTCCTTGAATGGCGAACAAACCTTGAACAAGAACTCAGGTCAGACCTTCACCCAGCCCTTGAAAGCCATTTTGCAAAATACCGTAAATTGATCCCGTCATTGGCTTTAATAATCCATTTGGCTAATGGCTGTACCGGACTTGTATCAGAACCAGCAACATTGCAGGCCCTGGCCTGGGGTGAGTACCTGGACAGCCATGCCAGAAGAATTTATGGTTCTGTAACACAACCCGACGTTTCCACAGCAAAGGCGATACTGAGCAAGATCAAGAATGGAGCCTTAGAATCCCCTTTCACCAGCCATGAGGTATGGCGACCTGGATGGTCAAAATTGACTGACCGGGACCAGGTAAAAGATGCTCTGGAGTTGTTGGAAGATTATAACTGGCTTTCCACGGAACAGGTCAAAACCGGCGGTAGACCGAAAATCCTCTATTATTTTAGAGGGGGTGAATAATGAGCAATTATCTTGAAAAACTAAAAGCAAAAAAACGGACACCAGAGGCACTGCAAAAACTACAAAAAGTCAAAAAAACAAAGAATGAGTCTACTACAGGTACTGCAAAAATCACAAAAAGACCTTTTTACAGTAAATGCAGTACCCCAGGTAGGCATATTTCAAAAAACAATCCGACATTGAAACGGGAATATCATTAAAAAAACAATAGAAGAAAAAAACTGGCAACAAAACATACTCGCAACACAAATAGACATATTGTGGGGTTCTTGATTCCTACTATTTTTCCCTCATTTTTCTGATAGGATATTTTTTGTGTACGGTTTTTTTTTAAAAAAATTATTTGTCCTCAAAAGCTAAACGAATGCCTACCTTTAGCAATATAAAGATAAATAGTTAATAAAAAATTCATTGGATTCTATATGAGCTATTTTATTGGAAGAATTGCGTTCTGATTAATTAAAAGAGCCTTACAAATCTGCTGGTCTTTCGATTTTAAAAAATCCACAATGGAAATATTATTAGACTCGTCCCAACGTTTCCGCCCTATTTTTATAAATATTCTGGCGGTCCCTGTATCAATGATAAAGTCGTATGATAATGTTATTGAGTTTTCGCGAGAATCAATATTATTGTCGTTATAGGCATTACTAAGGAAGTCTATAACTGTTTCTGTTTTTGTTGCAACCATATCTTTTCTCCTTTGTATGATTGTATGATAGGATTATTGAGCCTATTATGCAAGGTAATATAATACATCGACCGAAGGAGGCCTGGTACATGAGAAAACGTCAGAAAGATGCTATTCTAATTTCATTTCTCAAGGAAAAAGAAAAATATGAGAAGCTGGCAGAGTACATGATTTCTCTAATTTGGGATGACCCTTCAACACCGAAAGAAAGCCTTCATACAATTACCTACCGCATAAAAGATAAAGCCAGGCTCATAGAGAAAATTGATGAAGAGAACAAAAGATCAGAGAATAAGATGGAGTCTATCACGCAGAGAAATTTTCAAGTTAAAATTGACGACCTTCTTGGTATCAGACTTATCTGTCTGCGACTTTCGGATATAGATAAAATCAAGAATTATCTTGAGCTGTTGGCTGATGAGAAAATCTTGAAATTTATCAGGGAACCGGATCATAAAAGATCATTCATTCTACCTGTCGATCCCGGAGAGACGATTCCAACGGGGCTTGATCTCCGATACAGTGGATATTCATCTATTCATTATCAAGTAGAGCTGGGAGAAAATTCAGGTTCCGACGATGAATTGAAAGGGCTTCAGATTGAGTTTCAATTGCGGACTATTCTTGAGGAGGCATGGGGTGAAATTGATCATAAATATAGATATATATTCAGCCGAAGTGGAGATGATCTCCCGGAGTATATACACACAGGATTTTATAACTTAAGTGCCTATCTTCAGGCAGCAGCCCTTCAAGCAGAGCATCTTTGCCGTCAAGCAGAGGCACATCAGTTATTAAAAACCCGAAAACCTAAAAGAAAAATTATCCAAGGAGCTATTCAAGAGACTATACGCCCTGCATTTCCAGCTTTACTGAAGAAGACTTTTGGCTTTAAACCTACAGTCAGGACGCTCACATATTTAGAGAAGCGGTTTATTGAATCAGGATATACAGGTCTGCCTCAAGATGTTTTTAAGAAAATTTTAACAAAAGAGCGACTACTGGAATTTAAAACTATTTTTATTGAAATTCTTAATCGTAAGCCTTTTGAGAATAATAACAAAAAAAATATTGATGCAATAAATGCCGTTAATTTTATACTCTCCATTGAAACTCAAGGCAAAAGAGTGGCAAAAGAAGGACTGAAATCAGTCCTTAGAAGGAAGAAAAAATTACCAAAGTGGTAGTAATTAAGATTTCCAAAATAATTTTTGTCACTAAAAAAACTTAATGGAATTTTAATTTATTGATTATTCAAAAGTGTAAAACTATAGATAAGTGTCAGTATCACCGTATACCCCATGAGGATATAAAACCAGACACCGGAAAATTTTGGTGTTCGCAGGGATGACAGGTTAAAACCCGCCATGATCATGAACATAGCATAGAGTAGGATAGAAAAAATACCAGAGCCAAAAAACGGTTCAAACAAAAAAACAAACGCAAATAAAATAACATTGTTGTCCAGTGCGAGCCCCTTGTAAGTTGAGCTGTCCACAAGACCGAATACATTAAAATAACTCAGCCGTATGGCACCAGCGGCAACAATCACAAAGGCACCCGGCAGATACCATGCACTGAAGCTCCCATAACTTAAAAGAAAAACAGCCGGGCAGATGCCAAAGCTGACCATATCGATCAACGAGTCCAGCTGCCCTCCAAATTCCCCTTGTTTTTTTGTTCTGCCCTTCATGTTCCGGGCGATAATGCCGTCTCCCCAGTCAAAAAGAACAGCCCAGATCATTGCAATGACGGCAATGGGGAATAGCTGCAAAATCGCAAAGTAGATCCCTAAAAGCGCACATAAAAGCCCTGCAAGGGAGCAGATATTGGGAAGATCTTTGGCAAACCAGAGCATGCCGGTCTGATGTGAGGGGTTATGTGTGTTCATTGCAGGCTCTCTATTTATACCCGAGGATAGATGCCAGCGCATCCACCAGATTGGTGTTTTCCTGTTCGGTCCGGGAGGCGATCCGGATAAAGCGGTCCCCATGGGCCATGGTTTTACCCTGACAGTGTTTGATATATATATTATGGTCAACAAATAATTTTTGTGTCAATTGCGGCGCATTCAGGCCTTTGTCGGGCAGATGGCAAAAAATGAAATTTGCGTCTGGCTGATACACCGAAAGCTGTGAAAAAGCTTTCAGGTCTTCATAAAGTTTGTCCCGGTCCTTTCGAACCTGACGGCAGCTTTTCATAAAATCCCCGCGAAAATCAGGCAGAATTCTTAAGAACTCTTCGGCAAATCCGTTTATATTCCAGATATGGACACCCTGACGAACTGCATTGGCAAATCTCAGATTTGCCGTAACCAGATATCCGATTCGAATACCGCAGATACCATATGCCTTGCTCATGCTTTTAAAAATAGCGATATGGGGATACTGCTCAAGTTCATCCTGCATTGAAAATTGATCCGGGTCCTTTGTAAAATCAATAAAAGACTCATCAATAATCATCTGGCAGTTATGATTGGTCAGTTTTTGGGCCAGGCGCACCAGATCCTGTTTTGGAACGGCCATTGAGGTTGGATTGTTCGGTGTGACCACAACCGCAACATCTGCTTTGGCTTTAATAGTGTGCACTGCGAATTTGTCCACATCCAGCCGGAAAGACGGCCATTCAAGGGGAAACTCTATCGCACTGCCCTGAGGAGCTGCGTTCACATACTCATTAAATGACGGCACCGGGACAATGAGCCTGTTTGCCATCTGTCCCGAGACGATTTTGATCAGCTCTGCCGCACCATTGCCGACAACAATGCGCTCCGGTGGCTGATCAATCAGCTTGCTCATAAGATCAGCCAGGATATCCTGGGCAACCGGGTAGTTCAGGACAAGGTCATGAATGTTGTTCTTAAAACGGGTAAACACCTCTTCCGGCGGGAAATAAAGGTTATATAAATAGGCATGATCAATAAAATCATGGCGGTAATACCCACCATGCTGACCTGAAATATAATCATATTTCTCTGTTGGGTTGTTATAATCAGGACTGGGCATACAGGCTTCCTTGAAAAACGGTTTTGCGAATCGGCAGGTCTGGTTTTTTTAAATAATTTGACCCTGAATTATAAACGGGCAGACCGACCTTTTTGGGAAACAGTCTTTCAGCAGATGCAAGGTCTTCTGCGGTGTCAATTTCATACCATGGCTTATGGTCAAAAAAGATAGCATCAAGGCAGAGTGTTTTTTCAATTATCAATTGCCTGAATACCTTTTCATAATACTCATTCACCAGGCCTGCCTGAATAAATTGATTCAGTTTTTCAATCACCAGATACCAGGAGGGAACCGAAAGACTGTATATATTTACCGTCTTATAACGAATCGGGCCGGAACCGTTTGCCGCATCACTGTGAAATGCATTAATCTTGTTGGATGCATTGATTGTGACTGTTGAACCGTTCAGCCACGGCTTCATTTTGGCAATGGCAATCCTATCGGGGTAAAGCATGTCCTTTAATAAAGACGGGTCAAACACAAGATCACTTTCAATGAGCAAAAAAGGTTCATTAATAATGTCTCTGGCCATCCACAGGGAGTATATATTATTGGTTGTTTTGTATAACGGGCTGAAAACGTACTCAATGGACAGATTGCCTGCCCGGGTTTCCAGAAAATTTCGAATACAGTCTTCTAGGTGACCAGTCACCACAACCAGTCGTTTGAATCCGTTTTGATTCAGGCTTTTGATCAACCGTTCCAATATGGAGATTTCATTCACAAGGGTGAGGCATTTGGGTGATTTTTTTGTAAGGGGGAGTAGGCGGCTTCCAGTACCTGCTGCCAGCAGCAAGGCTGTTGTTATGCGTTTTTGGGGGTAAGACTTTTTTTCTGATTTCATAGGCCTTCCTATCTTAACAATTAATGGACTCAAAAAATATTCATCTGTTTTGGAGATGATATTTCTTGTGCAGCTGACAGGTTTTATTAAAGATAAAAGCTTCTAACTTTGGGGGCAAACCACATTTACGTATCGGGGATATACACCTTAAGAAGGGAACGTTTCCGAATCCTTTATATCAGTAAGACAGTTAACAGAGTATAGGAATATCGAATAAAGTCAAGGATCAAAATTTTTTTTGCACTTAGGTGCGTCCCACAAACAGCGTTATTCACCCTTGTTTTTCAAATGCATTGCAAAGCCTGGTTTAAAACTGTAAATTGGACGCATAAGTTTTTTACCCAATGCACCGGCATCGCAAAAATCTGCAAATTCAGCGTGTCAAACTGAAAAGAGGCAACAAATTGGTTTCAACAGGGAGTCATGCATGAATATTTTACACATATCAGATCTACATTTCGGTCCCAGGCACTGGGAGGGAGACGACAAGATCCTGCTCAAGAAAATTAATTCATTTGACGCCGATATCGTTATTAATACCGGAGACAATACCACCGACGGTCTGGAAGACGAATATGCCAAGGCCGGACGTTTCCTGAAATCCATTAAATGTAAAAATGTCATCTCCATCATTGGTAACCATGACAAAAGGAATATGCGTTCCCATGAACTATTCCGAAAATATATTTACAATCCCGAGGTTATTTACATCCCTGAAATGGAAAAAACAAAAAAGAAACACCTTTTCTTGGACCGGGAGATAACCAAAGTCCGGGACAACTTTACCGATATTAATTTTATCAAACCCATTTCAATCAACAAAAAAAAAATATTGATTATCAGCATTGATACCAATGAGCTGTACAGGGATGACGGATATGTTGAAAAAGAGGTCTTGGAAGCAGTTTCCAGGAAAATCAAGCAAATGAAATATGATCTGCCGCTGCTGCTGATTCACCACTCACTCCTGGGTACGGATGAGTGTCCATTAATCAACTCATCCTCTCTGATAGATTTTGTGCATAAACACAAAATTGAAATAGTCTTTTGCGGTCATACCCATGAACTGGAACTGATGAGAACAACCGACCTGTATTCCGGGAAATCCTTTACCCAGTTTATGTGTGGTTCGTTGTCCTCCATCAATCATACCAACGATGACAACATGTTCCTGTATTATAAAAATTTAGGCGATGATAATATGCACCTGCGCCTGGTAAGGATATTTCAAAAGGAGGGCAAAGTTACGTTCAAAGAAGAAACGGTCTTTTAATTTACTTAATTTTCTTTGATTTCCATGCCTATTTTAAAGGTTTTAATCACATCTAAAAAAACTATTTTTTTACAGACTCGTTACCTTTATACAAAAACTCAAAGCGACTATTTATGGTATTTATGTAGCGACTTTTTTTTGTAGCGTGATTTTCTTCTAGAAAAAGTTCTAAATGAGTTATTTTCTTTGAATTTAATTTTTCTACTTTGCTTCTTCCCTATATTTCTTGGCTTTTAAAAGGAAGCGTTCAACAGTTTCCGGATCAAAACCCGGCATTGTCCGGGCAAAATCTGCGGCTTTCTGGTAGTATTCTCCCGCTTCATACTTTTTCCCCTGAGCTTCATAGACCTGTCCCAACCTGTGAAAGCCGTCAATCTGATCTGGATATTCATGCAATAATCTCTTTGATACAGCTTCTGCCTCGCCGAATTTGTTTTCATCGATCAGATCAATTACACTGTTTGAAAGCAGATCCAATTCCGTGTAAACTGGTGTAAATCCGGCAGGATAGGGCTTAGGTTGAGTTCCCGCTGACTGCAACGACAAACAGCACTTCTTATACTTCTTACCGCTGCCGCAAGGGCATGGTGTATTGCGACCGATCTTTGCCATGGGAAAAATGTTTCATATTTTAAATTTTAGCGCAAGGTTAAAGATCGTGCAGCTCCGATTTGCCACCGACATTTCTATTGAACAATATATAGAGGAGGAAGCATGGAAAGATGCAAAACTGGATCAGTGCCCGTTACATCCGGAAGGTGGCTGCAAATTTGGCAAGCATGGGACCTATAGCAGAAAATCCCCTGACGGTACAAAGATCGCCCGGTGGTATTGTCCAGATGGCAGGACCACCTTCGGGCTGTTGCCCGATTGCCTGTCCTCACGTCTGCCAGGGACATTGATGGAGGCGGAAACGGTCATTAATCAGATCGAAGCAGCACCAAGCCAGGAGGCCGCAGCAGATAACATGCGGCCGGACATCGGTCTGCCTGGTATCCTGCGATGGATGAGGCACAGATTGTTTCTGATTCGTGCAAGTTTAATTTTATTGATCGACCTTATCCCGTCATTGTCAAATGGTCAGGCAACTTTATCATCATTGAGATCCGCACTTGGGGTTGAATTTGTTTTACCCCATCTCCGGGAACTTGCCGATCCATACCTGGATATCCTGCCGCCGCCGTTAGGGTTTGGTCCCCGGCCTCAAAAAAAATATCGGGGAAAAAGCCGTTTCCAACAACAAACGGGGACTGATCCCCCTTGAAAAAAGGGGTAAACTGCCTTTAACGATCACTTCAAGGAGGCAATGCCATGAAGACCGGACAAAATAAAGCCAACAATTTGAATCAAAAGTTTCAACGCTGTTTTCGTACGTCCATTGCAAAAAATCCCATTGATCCCCGCCGCATCAGAAAAATTAAAGGAAGCTTTGCTTTTATCGAACACCGGTTCCTGCAGGACGGGTTCTGGGCAAGCCTGGATCACCATCAACTCCTGTTGTACCTGTTTTTGATTATCGTGGCTGATCGTCATGGGCTGTCCTATTACAGCTATGATAAAATCTGCACCCTGCTCAGGATTTGTGTTGATGATTACATCCTTGCCAGGAATGCATTGATTGACAAGGACCTGGTCGCATTTGACGGCAGCCTTTTTCAGGTATTGTCCCTTCCGGAAGGACCTGCTCTGTCTTCATCCGCCCCTCTTAAAAATCAAAAAGATATGGAACAGCATGATCCGGCAACCATCCAAAGCCTTGTCCTGCAATCTTTTGGAGGCAGCCATGATGGAAGCTGAAAATTTGTTCACCAAAGCAGTGGAGAAATACCTGGACTATTATCGGGATCAAGCTTCCGGGGAGGCGGTGTCCTATACAAAAAGGACATTAACAGATTTTGCGGCCTATCTTCAGGGTGCAAACGCATCTTTGGGCAACATATCCATTGACCAAGTCGATCAATTTTTAGCAGTCTGCAACAAGGGATATGCTCCCGGGACATGCAGAACACACCGATCACATGTACGAAAGTTTTTAAAGTATCTTTATCAACACGGAGATCTCAAAAAAGACCTTGGCGCTTTGGTGGTAAGCCCTCCAGAGTTCGGACCATCAAAACCGCCCAAATTCTTGCGCGCTTATGAAATTCAAAAGCTGTTTGACAGTCTATCCCTGTCAACAGCAAAAGACCTTCGCACCAATGCCGCCCTGCACCTGGCATATTATCTGGGGTTAAGGCCCAAAGAAATCCGTTTATTAACCTTGGATGACATTTCATTCAGGCAAAAGGAAGTCCTCATTCATACAAGAAAAAATTGCGAACCTGCCCATCTTCCAATATCAAACAACGTGATCAAAGCCATTGCCGCTTATATGGTTGGCGCAAGACCTGAAACTCAATCACGAGTTCTATTTTTACAGTTAATACCACCTTATAAACCGGTCAACAGGTGCGATATCCCCCGATACATAAAAGAATGCATGGCAGAAAATAATCTTGAATCGAGCGCATACTGGCTGCGACATTCATATGCCCAGAATCTGCTGGAATCCGGTGCATCCATTTATGAAATTAAAGAAATGATGGGGCATAAAAGCCTCGATGCGACCAAAAAGTATCTGAGCATCCATATCAACCTGATGCGCAAGGTTATCCTTGATGAAACGCTTTAAAAGTTTTTTGGCTGAACAAATGGAAGATTTTATCGAATATCGTTTTCAACTGGGATATTCAAATACCTCGATGGTATACTGCCTTCAGCTGCTTGATCGATATGTGCTTGAAAAACAAGTGACCTTGGCATCACTTGATCCGCTGTTTTTCATCCGGTTCAGAGCAGATCTTAATCTTGAGCCCCGATCCATAAATATGATTTTTCGAATGGTCAAAATTTTTTTCAATTATCTTATACGCAAAGATTTGATCCTGAAAAACCCGTTACAGGAAATTACTGAGCTACAGGAAAATCAAGTTATTCCTTTTATATTTTCTCCTGAAGAAACAGACCTTTTTCTCAAAGCTGTAATCAAGCTGATGCGAACAACTGAAAAGTTTTATTTATCAGATTTTAGTGCCTATATCGCTTTTCTGTTGATGGCTCGATGCGGACTTAGAAGCTCGGAGCCCCTTAATCTATTGAAAACTCATTACAACCCGGAAGAAAGGACCATCTATATTGAAAAAACAAAATTTAGAAAAGATCGATTGATCCCTATACCCAAAACTGTAGCCCATGAAATCAACAATCTGTTAAACGTTCGTCGGTTATTCCCTGATGACAGCCATTTTTTGCTGGTAAAGGTGAAAGGTGAGAAACTGGTACGTATGTTTATAAATCGGAGATTTAAAAAGGCTCTCACATTTATTAATCTTGATCAGCCCCGAAAAATAATTGGGGTTACAAACTTCAGCAAGCCTTCTCATCATTCGTTGCGGCATTCATTTGCGGTGAACACGCTAAAACGAATTAAACAGCAAGGGAAATCCTGTCAAAACGCCCTGCCGGTACTGGCATCTTACATGGGGCACAGCAAATACAAATATACAATCTATTATTTAAAGGTACTGGATGCAGAACATCGCCGCCAGATGCTTGATTTTTTAATACGAAGGAGTGAGGATGTATGAGATTATCCACCTGCCTGCATCAGTATTTTTATGAATACCTGCCCAGAATAAAGGGGATCAGCGAGCATAGCATCAAAGCGTATCAGCAGACCTTTTCTTTGTTCATGCATTTTCTTGCCGACTATCACTCAATCAAAATCAAGTCTTTGAGAATCGAACACTTAACTGTGGATGCAATATTCGCCTTTTTGTACTATCTGGAAAAAGACCGGAAAAACAGCGTTCAGACCCGAAACCAACGCCTGGCTGTTATCAAGTCTTTAGCCAAGATGATCCGATTTATGCATCCGGATAAAAAACCAATCGCGGTAGCTGTCCTGACCATCCCGCAGAAAAGGGCTCAGAAAAAGGTGATGGGTTTTTTATATCCTGAAGAAATCATGAAGGTCTTTAGCGCAGTCGATCTGAAAAAAAAGGAAGGAATGAGGGACTTTACCATCCTTCACCTGCTTTATGACTCCGGTGCCCGGGCCAGTGAAATTGCCACATTGGAATTTGATTATTTTGATCCTGAGAACGAAACCATTGCGGTCCTGGGTAAGGGGAACCGGTATCGGTTGATTAAGTCCTGAGACGAAGCCTGCCTCCTACTCTACATACAAGATGTGGAGTTGTCCAGAACTTTTCTAAAACTCAGGCTATGAATACAAATCTTCTATGGTTCAATTTTGATGCAGTCACTATTGCCAAAAGAAGTCAACTTCTTTCAGACTGGGGACTTCACTGGTTGTAGATAGACATATAATCACTTTTTGATTATCCGGGGAGTTCTTATTTTTTTTACGGATATTTTACCCAAGGATTTTAACCTTGTCTCCAGTTTTTTTTTGGGGGGGGGGGGGGGGTAGAATCAGGGTTCTGAATTTATGCTTTGTCCTTCTTAATTTGCATTATACATGCTTAACGTCGTGTCTATAATAACGGGGAAGGATGAATTTTTAATTTACTTCGATAAATTCAGGAACCCACGGGGCAGGAAAATTCACAAAGTCTGCAAAAACGTAGGATCTTTTGGGGTTCATCAAAACCCTCTACCATTTCTTCTTTTGCATTTTGAACATCAATTGCATTTTGAACATCACACTTTGAAACATTATAAACTCCCGATCTACCAGGCAAATCAGTCAAACCGTTGTAGTCTTTAGGTAGATACACAACATCATCCATGGCTTTTTGCGGGCAAGCCTGGCGACAAAACCTGGCACAGTTGAAGCAGGGATTAAAATGGATGGGCCCGGTCGAGGGCATATCCACATCAATAGTAAGAGCACGCAGCCTAACCCTCGGACCAAATTCGGGAGTAACAACCATATTATTTTCACCCACGCACCCGATACCTGCAAAGACAGCCGCATCTTTAAGATATATACCACCTTTACCCACCTGATAGGGAAAATGAGTGGTGCGGTAACCGTATTCTTCATTGATCCATAAACAAAGTTCTTTAATGATATTGATCAGTTTTCGATTTCCAGGGGGGTCAGAGCGCCCAACCCACCAGTCCATCTCCGGTTTATCTTTTGGGTGTTCCAAAGCAATAACCAGAACACTTTTAGCACTTTTAGGCCAATTAATTTCACCATGTTTAAGGTTAAGACTTGCATCCACCCTGTGTCCTACCCCTTCAAACTCATCTCTTCTGTACGGCATTCTGGGTGCAAGATAAGCAGAGGGCCCTTTTTTTAGATCGGGAATCGAAGCCCAACCAACCAAAGAAGCCCCTAACGCCTTTGCTTTTGCAATAATTCTGGCAGATGCTTTTAAATCTTTATGTGACATTACCTGTTCCTAATATAAGAAAAGCCGGTTTTAGGTTGAAACCTTAAAAGGTTTTTGCAGCATAATCAACACCGAGGTTTAATGCCTGGATATTTGCATTTTTTAAATGCATATACCGTTCAGGGATTACTTTATCAAGAGCCTCAATCACTTTATCCATTTCAACAATTTTTGACAGGGTAACAAAGGCACCCATGGCAACCATGTTCACCATTTTATTGAGATTTGCATCACTGGCAAGATCATTCATGGGGACAGGATAAATTTTGATCCGATCATTTGTTTTGAGTTTCGCGAGCGATGAATTCACCAAAGCAAAACCGTTGTCAACAACTGTATCTAAAAAAGAATCAACCGCAGATTGACTCATGGCAATAATTGACTTTGGATGTTTAATGATGGGTGACCCTATGGGGCCTGATGATAGTACAACCGTGCAATTTGCATTGCCGCCTCTCATCTCAGTTCCATATTCGGGTAAACTTGTTGCATTAAGGCCTGAAGCAATTCCCGAATACGCAAAAAGCTCTCCAATCGTCATGACGCCTTGTCCTCCTACACCAGCTGTAATACAATCTATATATTTAGTCTCCATTTAAACCTCTGTATCTTTGAAAGTTCCCAAAGGGAAATTAGGAATCATATTTGTTTCAATGTAATCATTTGCCTGCAAGGGTGACAGCTTCCAACCCGAAGGACAGGTAGACAAGAACTCCACCAGAGTAAAACCCTTATTTTCTTTTTGCAGCTCAAACGCTTTTTTCACAGCTTTTTCAGCTTTTTTAATATGCTTAATATTATTAAGCGCAACCCGGGAAGAAAATGCACATCCATCAAATGCAGCAACCATCTCTGCTATTTTTGCAGGATATCCGGTCAATTCAGGATTTCTGCCAAGGGGGGTGGTTGAAGTGACCTGGCCGGACATTGTGGTGGGTGCCATCTGTCCACCCGTCATTCCATAAATAGCATTATTCACAAAAATCACGGTTATTTTTTCTCCACGCATGGCCGCATGCATGATTTCACCCATTCCAATGGATGCTAAATCTCCATCGCCCTGGTAGGTAAATACCGTTTTGTCGGGACGAGCGCGCTTTAAACCCGTTGCAACAGCAGGGGCTCGACCATGGGGGGATTCAACGGAATCAAAGTCAATATAGTAGTATCCCAGCCCGGAACATCCAATTGAACTGGCAAGCAAAGTGTCCTTTGCAAGTCCCAGATCGTCCAATACTCTGGCGACCATTTGATGGGCAATGCCATGATGGCATCCGGGACAATAATGTGTGGGGACACCTGTCCATTTCGTAGGTGTTATTGTTTGAGACATATTATTGTTCTCCTTTGTAAGTATCTAAAACAGGCAAATAAAAATCATCAGGGTTTGCAATGGTCCCGGGCAGTTGACCGTAAAAGGCAGATTCTGAGGTACCTGCAATGGCCAGACGGACATCTTCCACCATTTGTCCCAGGTTTTGTTCAATGGTCATAAACCTACGATTTCCAGTGGCAAGTTTTTGCAATGCACTACTTGGGAACGGGTACAAGGTGATGGGGCGGAATAACCCAATTTTATGCCCGGCATTTCTCAAATTATCAATGGTATTTTTCAACACCCTTGCAATGGACCCATATGCAACAACAACAAAGTCAGCATCATCTGTAAGATATTCTTCAAAAAGAACCTCTTCCTGCATTTTTTCATACTTTTCCTTTAAAAGAATCGTATGGGGAGCGAGGGGCTGGTGCTTTGTCAGACACTGGCTGTGCAGATGACGACCCTTTGCATCTCTGTCAAACCCCAGGCACCAGTCTCCGGCCTTTGTATCTATGGGCTCAGGTGTATATGCGACTATGGATTCTTTAACATGACCAATGATTGCATCTGTCAGCATCAACACCGGGTTTCTGTATTTAAAAGCCAGACGAAAGGCTTCGATCGCCATATCAAAGCTTTCCTGTGCTGTTGAGGGAGCAATGACAAGGGTCCTGTAATCTCCATGCCCACCGCCCCGTGTCGCCTGAAAATAATCACTCTGACTTGCACCAAGGTCACCTATTCCAGGGCCCCCTCTGCTCACATTTACAATGACACCGGGCAATTGAGCTCCAGCCAGATATGAGATCCCTTCCTGCATCAAACTGACCCCGGGACTTGAGGAGCTGGTCATGGATAATTTTCCCGTTGCACATGCGCCTAAAACCATGTTGATGGCGGCCACTTCGCTTTCAGCCTGGAGAAACTGCTTGCCAGCCTTTGGCATTTCAATGGAAAGGAATTCAGGGATATCATTTTGAGGGGTGATGGGATATCCAAAATAACAATCCATACCCGCAGCCATTGCACCTCTTGCCAATGCTTCATTTCCTTTAACAAAAAGATTTTGCTGATTCATATCAGGCTTCTCCTTTTTTCTTTTGTACAATAATTGCAGCATCTGGACAGATCAATGTACAAAATCCACATTGCTTACATTCATCTAATTTTTCTTCTATGACCTCGGCTGTAAAATACCCTTTTGAATTGGACTTTTTTGATTGAGAGATGATTTTAGCCGGGCACACTGTTGTACACAGCAAACAACCTTTGCACATTTCAATTTGAAATTTAACTGGTTTCATATTTCTCCTACCTTGGTTTATTAAGGTTTATTTCTTCGATTACTTAAGTTGGGAAAGGGATATCATATTTATCTGAAAACGATTTCAATTCCTTTATCAGAATTGAACTTAACGGAATCCCATTCTTTTTTCTTTCCTGTTCAATTCGGAACTCCTTGTCGTTTGGAACCAATACCTCTTGAACATTGCGTGAGGGCGCACTATTTTTTATTTCATCGATCAGCACGTCCATGCGTTTTTTGAACGCAGGAACTGGAATATAATTATCAATTTTTAAAGCTACAAAGGCATGGGAAAGACCGAGGGGTTTTGTACAATCAGGAGGTACCAGCGATCCCTTTTGCGTTCCAAAGGGTGATCCTGACAATATTCCTGTCAGGACCTCAAGCATCATTGATAAGCCAGATCCTTTATAACCACCTATCGGTAAAACCGATCCTTCCAGACCCTTGGCAGGGTCAGTGGTTGGCACTCCTTGTGCATCCATTGCCCAGTCCAGGGGGATGGATTTATTTTCTCGTTTGGCAACAGCTAAATGCCCACGTGCAGCCACACTTAAGGCCATGTCCAGAACAAGGGGCATGGGCCCGGAAGAGGGTGCTGCTATTGCCAGGGGATTATTTCCCAATGTATTTTCCCGGCTGCCATGGGCTGCCATAATGGAAGCGGTACTTGTAAAACAGATCCCAACCATATCATGTTGAAGTGCCATCATTGCCCAGTATGCCAGGGCACCAATATGACCGCTGTTGCCTACCAGGACCCATCCTATGCCGTGTTGATGGGCACGTCGGATGGCCAATTCCATACCAAATTGTGCCCCAACCTGACCCAGGGCATTATCCGCATCAACCAGAGCGGTTAATGCAGTATCCTTAATGATTCTGACATTGTGTTGAACCGTGGCGACACCGGCTTCAAGAAGTTCCAGATACACACCCAGTCTGGTAATTCCATGGGTATCTGTCCCCCTGAGATTGGCAAAAATCAAATTATCCGTTACGGTTCGGGCATCCGCTAACGGCATGCTCGATGATTGCATAAGAACCTTTACACAAAATTCTTTTAATTTTTGTGCTGAAACAATCGTTTGTCCTGGTAGTTTTGTTTTCATCATGCCTTTGTAACGATTAAAGTTCTAACAAATGATTTAGCCGTCATGAGATGCATACGTTTTAGCAATTTCTTTTTTTTCTAAAGCCCTTAGCCCTCCGGCTCCCAAGGCTTTCATTTCACAGGTCTCCGGGTACAACAACAGCGGGGCAATCCATGATACATGGTGCTTAATTTTGTTCATAAGGTATTCAGATCGCACCATTCCACCAGTTAAAACAATTCCGTCAATTGGAGAAGAAATAGTTGAATCATAAAGAAGCGGTGCCATCTGGGCGATGCCCTTGGCAATATTATAGGCCATGGCATCGAGTAATAATTTACTTTTTAAATCTGTTGCGGCTTTTTTCCCCACTTCACGTAAATCCGAAGTTCCTAAATGGGCCCATAGTCCGCTCGCGCTAGTAAGGATCTTACGCAATTCCGAAGAGTTTCTTCCTGATTCTATTAAATCCAAAATAGCCAATGCCGGAATAGCCCCGGAACGTTCCGGGGAGAAAGGCCCTTCTCCGTCATAGGCAGAGATGGCATCCTGAATAATTCCAAAATTATGCGCTCCCATGGAAATGCCACCGCCAAGATGGGCCACAATGAATCTGCATGATTCGTATTCCAGACCCAATTCCTTTGCAGCGATCCTTCCAATACCCTTCTGGCTCAGTGCATGGGTTAAAAACCGTCTGTTCACTTCCGGCAGTCCTGTCACCCGTGCAATTGGAATAACCTCATCTGTGCTTGGGGGGTCTACAACAAAGCAGGGTTTAGAATATTTTGAAGCAAATTCATGTGCAAGGTGAGCCCCAAGATTGCAGGCATGTTCTCCAAAACGGGCCTCTTCCGTATCTTTAAGCATATCTTGCGAGATTTCATAGACCCCGCCGGGCAGGGGAGGTAAAACGCCGCCTCGTCCAACAAAACAATCTATATCTTCAAGTGAAATATTCTTCTCTTTTAAGCAGGATAATATTGTTTCCTTGCGTAGGGGCAGTTGCTCAAAAATAGACTTGAACTGAACTAGCAATTTTTTTTCATAAGAAACTTCAAAGTTCGATACCTCAAGTTCATTCTTAAAAATTGCCAGTTTTGTTGATGTTGAACCAGGGTTGATTGTCAGTATGTTGAAGTTCATTAAATCTCCAATTTTAACTTTTTTTGCCTGCCAGGTATGATGCCATGGCGATGCTGTTAAATTTTGTAAATTCATTTTCACTTCTGCTGTTAATGATTAACGGGATATGACACCCTGCGACCACGGCAGCATGAGGGCAATCAGTTAAAAGAGCAAAGGCTTTGTGCAGAATGTTTGCCGAACTCAAATCCGGGGCAAAAAGTACATCCGCATCTCCAGCCACGGAACCCTCATAATTTTTTTGTTTAACCGATTTGGCAGACAATGCCAAATCCAGTGCCATGGGACCATGCACAATGGCATCGCCAAAGACACCTCTTTCAGACATATCTGATAGTTCTTTAGCATGGACGGTTTCAATCACACGCGGGTTCACTTTTTCCATGGGTGATAGAGCGGCAACTTTAGGTGTTTTTATTCCAAGCCCCCTGGCAACGGACAAGACATTTTTAATGATTTCGACTTTCATTTCCAGATCAGGAGATATGTTAACGGCAGCATCCGTCAGTAAGAGTGGTCTGCCCTTATATTCAAATAAAGAAACCGCACTGATGAGTCCTTTTGGCGGAAGCCCGGTTCTTTTATTTAAAAGCGCTCTTAAAAGGAGGCTTGTTTCGATCTGGCCCTTCATCAAAATATCAATTTTTTTTTCTTTGGCCAAAGCGACTGCCTTGGTTGCAATGGCTTCCGGACTATCTGCATCTATGATTTCACAATCACCTGAAAAGCCGATTGCTTTAATGAGGCCTTTAATTTTAGTGTGATCTCCAATGAAAACCGGTTCAATAAGCCCCCTGTCCATTGATACCTTACAGGCTTGAAGCGCATATACCGATTCTCCTCCCACAAGCCCCAGTCGTCTTTTCGGCTCATTTTCTTTTTTTTCACTAAGTAAATCAAAAATACTTTTCATTGAAACACGTCACTTACAAAACAATTCAAATAGAATAATGGTTATCGCAAAGCAGGGTTAAACATTGAAACCACATACAGTTCTTCACCTGTGGTATTTTTATTGCAGTGCTTTACATTTCTGGGAATAACAAAGGCCATACCGGCTTTGTATTCAACATCACCCTGTCCTTCAATGGTCATGGTACCCCCGCCTTCAAGACAGAACATTACCTCATCCTGCTCATGGCTGTGCATATCATGCCCACAGCCCGGTTTGGCAAATCCCTTTGAAAAGGTCAGATCCATGCCCGTTTTTTCTTTAGTTACAATACGTTTGACCCAGCCGCCACCCTCAAGATCCTCTTGTGGCGTATCATCCAATGATAAAATATGAACTCCATTTGCACTCATTTTTAATCTCCTTTAATTTATATGCGATACGGCTGAAAATCAGCCGGATATTTTATGTTTTGTCGTGCGCAACTGGGTAATCCAGGCTACGCATGGCTGTTATACAGAAAGCCCCCAGCGACTCACGGACAACTGGTCTTCACCAAGCACTTCCGCACTGGTTTTTTTACCGTTGGCAACTTTTTCAACATGGTTCCAAAGTCTTTCGCCAGCAGATTCAATGGTCTCATTTTCCGTGATAATGGTGCTGACATTTACATCAATATTTTCACCCATATTCTTCATGGTTCTGGGATTGCCAGTGATTTTAATTGTGGGACAAATGGGTGTCGCGCCGATGCTATTTCCGGCTCCCGTGGAAAAAATAATGATATGACAACCGCCGGCGGCAAGTCCTGTCATGGATTCGCAGGCTGCAGAAGGCGTATTCATGACAACCAGGCCCCGATGATTTTCTGGGTGAATCCCATATTCTACAATACCCTGAATAGGTCTTGTACCGCCCTTAGCAATGGCGCCAAGAGATTTTTCTTCCAAGGTGGTAAGACCACCGGCTATATTATCCAGTGTGGGGTTGGTTCCCCGCATATCCACGCCATTGTCAATGGCAATATCTTCAAAACATTTAACCATTTCAACAATACGGTCTCCATCTTCTTTGTGAACTGCTCTGGCTGCAAGAAGATGCTCCGCTCCCATGAATTCAGCGGGCTCGGAAATGATTATCGTTCCCCCGGCATCAATGAGCTTGTCTGAAAACTTGCCGGTTGCAGGGTTGCTTGCAAGACCTGAAGTTGCATCAGATCCGCCACATTCAACACCAATCACCAGATCACCCATGTCGCAGGGTTCACGCATCAGCTCAGAGGCATCAAGCACCATTTTGGCTGCGACCTTTGCTCCGGCAATGGTGAGATCCAGTGTGCCTCCGATTTCCTGAAGCCCCATTGTAACAACGGGTTTTCCAGACGCTTCAAGGCTCTTTCTGATAGGCTCTGCAGTTTCAAGGGTCAGGCTTAAAAGCAGGACAGCAGCCACGTTGGGATGATTTCCAAGGCCTGCTAGTGCATCCTGGGTGCTTTTAAGATCATGACCAATTTGTCCCCTGCCAAAGGGGGTGGTGATGGGAATCGTACCTTTTACAAGGCTTGCAATTCTATTGGCTGAAGGATTGGTGTTATCCATGGCTGAAATAATTGCCACATCATTTCGTATACCAATTTTTCCATCGGGTCGGCGATAGGCCATTATTTTATTTGACATGCTGGTCTCCCCTTGCTCTTGTGCTCTCAACATTATGAATGTGAACCCATTCACCTGTTTTAATATTTTGTGTTGCTCTGCCTATAATTTCCCCATATTTAATAATGAGTTCTCCCTTTACAACATCGTTTAAAGCCACTTTGTGTGCAAAGGGAATGTCATTTATTAAGGTGATATTATATTTTGATTGGTTACTTTTTTTTTCCACGACTACAGATTCATTGGCAACTGCGTCTTTTAGACAGATTGCGACATTATCTTTTTCATGCATCATGAGTAGGTTTTCCATACTGCCTCCTTGTGTTTTAAAATGGACAGGGGATGTTATATTTACCGGAGAAATTTCTTAGTTCATCGGCAGTCACCTGATTGAGAGGAACACCCTTCACCCTTCTGATCTGCTCATTACGATACTCTTTGTCATTGGGAACCAGCACTTCTTCTATATCTTTTGACAATGCGCTTTCTTTTACCTGACGAATAAGTTCATCCATACGGGTTTTGAACATATCAATGGGAATAAAATTCTCAATGGGCAAGGCAATGAAAAGATGGGTAAGTCCCAGGGGTTTTTCTAAATTCGGTGGAACAAGCTGTCCTTTATCCGTACCAAAATTTGTTCCCATAAGTACTCCTGTGAGTACCTCTATCATCATGGCAAGTCCAGAACCTTTGTAGGTTCCGATGGGCAGAACAGACCCCAGTAATGCTGCATCGGGATCATTGGTTGGAACCCCATCCTTATCAATTGCCCATCCGTCCGGAACTTTAGTCTTTTGACGACTGGCTATGAATAGATTTCCTCTGGCGGCAACACTTAAAGCCATATCCAGTACCAGCGGCATATCTGTTCCCGAGGGCGCTGCAATTGAAATGGGTGTGTTCCCCGCAGTGGTTTCTTTGCTTCCCCATGCAGCCATGACAGGCGTGGTGCTTGTTGTACAGATACCAATCATATTATGTTCCAGGGCCATCATGGACCAATAGGCCAAGGCGCCGATGTGACCTCCGTTGCGCACACCAACCCAACTCAGGCCATATTTTTTTGCTCGATCAATGGCAATTTTCATTCCATAATTGGCTGCAACCTGACCCAGGGCATGATCGGCATCGGCCAAAACAGATGCACCATTATCCTTAATAATGGAAAGGTTGGGTTTTGCAACCGCTTTTCCTTTTTCAAGATGTGCCAGGTAAACGCCAAGTCGTGCGATACCATGGGTATCAACACCCCTTAGATTACCGAATACCAAATTGCTTGCAGTGATCCGTGCATCCGCTTCAGGCATATCAACGGCCTTCATCAAGATTTTGGTCGCATAATCTTCCAGTACATCAGCCATAACATTTATTGTTTGAGTATCCGGCTCGTTGGCAATTGAAGCCATAGTTATTCTCCTCATAATAAGTAGATTTAGAATTTATTATGTATTCATAAATCAATTCAATTTATATGTCAATTAAATAATTCACTTTTTATATATATTATGAATATAAGTGAATTCATTATTGTATTATATTTATACTTTTTTGGATTTGTTTTAATCAGCGATCAGCTCTACCCGGCTGGCCAGTCTTTTATCAAGCCAGGTGGGATCCATGAGTGGT
Source organism: uncultured Desulfobacula sp. (assembly GCA_963674905.2). Lineage (GTDB taxonomy): Bacteria > Desulfobacterota > Desulfobacteria > Desulfobacterales > Desulfobacteraceae > Desulfobacula. Next base: position 2,100,297 of record CAXXXR010000002.1, read on the forward strand.
ACAGAGTCCAGAAGACGTTTTGTGTATTCATGCTGCGGATGATGAATAATATCGTCCTTTAAACCTGACTCCACAACCCTGCCATTCAGCATCACCACCACCTCATCAGCAACTGCTTTAACTGTATCCAGATCATGGGTGATAAACAAGTATGACAATTTTAGTTCATTTTGTAATTTTTGAAGTAATCTCAAGATACCGGCGGCGACAATTTGGTCCAGGGCAGAGGTCACTTCGTCGCAGATAACCAGTTCTGGTTCTGCTGCAATGGAGCGGGCAATACAAATCCGTTGTTTTTCTCCCCCGGAGAGTTGGTTTGGATAACGATTGATATAATTTTTAGGCAGTTCAATCATGTCAAGCAATTCTTCCACTCGTTTTCGTCTTGCAGCCCCTTTCATATTCAAGTAAAAGGTAAGGGGTCTTCCCAGAATAGTTTCAATTTTTTGAGTGGGATTTAGTGCGGTATCCGGCATTTGGTAAATCATTTGCATCCGTTTTAATGTGCTGCGATACCGTTGCTTGATATCGGGATCCCGTCTTTTGTGATCAAAGATAATATTGCCTTCCCATGCGGGCAATAAGCCTGTTATCACTCTGGCAAGCGTACTTTTTCCACTTCCGGATTCTCCCACAACCGCAACGGTCTGGGCTTTTTTCACGGTCACACTCACGTCATTTAAAATTTTTTCTCCACGCTTGTACCCAGCACTCACATGCTCCACACTCAAAAGAATATCATCCTCAATATTATCGACCTGACGATCCCGGACAAGGGACCGTGAGGCTAAAAGTTCCCGGGTATAATCCTGGGAGGGATGGTTGATAATATTTTCTGTGGTATCCTCTTCAACTTCCTTGCCATAACGCATTACTTTAATACGGTCGGCCACCTGGGCAACCACTGCAAGATCATGGGTAATATAAACCCCTGCCATGCCAAATTGACGAATCACATCTTTGATGGTTGCCAAAACTTCAATCTGGGTGGTAACATCCAAAGCTGTCGTGGGCTCATCAAAAATAATAATGTCGGGGTTACAGGCCATGGCCATGGCCACCATACTCCGTTGAAGTTGTCCTCCTGAAACCTGATGGGGAAAACGATAGGCAATGACTTCGGGTTGGGGCATCTTAAGTTTACCGTATAAATCAATACATTTTTTACCCGCATCTCTGGCAGTCATGATGCCATGCTGGTGGGGGCCTTCCACAAATTGTTCAATCAGTTTATGGGCAGGATTGAAGGACGCTGCAGCACTTTGGGCTACATATGCAATTTTAACACCTCGTAATTCCCGCATTTCCTTTGGAGAGGCATTCATCAAGTCATGTCCTCTAAATTGTATGCTCCCGGATGTTATTCGGCAACCCGGTCGACAATATCCCATCACAGTGAGACCAAGTGTCGATTTGCCGGCCCCGGACTCACCAATCAGCCCGATCACTTCACCTTTGCGGAGTGTCAAGTCAACTTTATCCACAATGGTGATTTGTTTTTCACCCACATTACCGGCTTCTACTTCTATATCTTTTATATCAAGTATTATATCATTCAATGGATTATCCTCCTGTGCAGGTCTACATGTCACCGTGGACATTCCCGGCAGCCTTATTTAAAAGGTGATCAACCACCAGATTCACGCCCACTGTCAGTATTGCAATCGCTGCAGCAGGAAACAAAGGAATCAGATAACCATAACTAATTGCATCGGCATTCTCTCGTACCATTGATCCCCAGTCCGCTGTCGGCGGTTGAAGTCCCAGTCCCAGAAAACTAAGGGAGCTGATGAAGAGAAAGACAAAACAGAATCGCAAGCCAAATTCTGCTATCAGGGGAGGTATGATGTTGGGAATAATTTCCCTGGCAATTATCCAGGTAGACCCCTCACCCCTGAGCCTGGCTGCCTCTACAAATTCCATTACTTCCACATCCATGGCCAATGCCCTGGAAAGGCGAAATACCCGTGTGAATGCAATCAAGGCGATGGTAAGCACAAGAACATAAGTATTGGTGCCCATGACAGAGATGACTATCAATGCAAGAATCAATGTGGGAAATGCCATTAGAACATCAACTACCCGGCTGAAAATCTGATCCACCCAACCCCCTTTAACCACAGCCAGGGAGCCCAATATCATTCCACTGCTAAAGGCAAGAAAAGTTGTGATCAGGGCAACGGATATGGTATTGCGTGCTCCATACAGGAGTCGTGACAACATATCCCGACCCAATTGATCTGTTCCCAGCAGAAACCTAGAAGAAGCAGGTTCCCAGAAATCACCGGCAATAAAGTTTTCTCCATAGGGTGCGACAAGGGGAGCCAATGCTCCACCAAGAAGGTTTACAACAACAATGGCCAAACCAATCCTGGCACTTAAAGGCATTTCTTTTAAATTTTTCCAAAGCGTTTTCATTTTACTATCCTTATATGGATCTATGATAAACTCTACAGAAACGGGGCGTTAAAGGTTCAAACTTTTCAATTGGGCACATGGGCCAGATTAGGCCTCATAGGGTTTAAAGATACAATAATTATGACCGCTGCCCACCTTCACATCTTTTCCTTTGTAAATGGTCCAGTCATAGTCACAAATGGTTCCTTTTTTAACTTCCTTTTTATCCGTCACTTTTGTTTCCACCCAGATGGCGTCACCGGGATACACCGGTTCTACAAACTCCATATCCCGGGTTCCCATATAGGCAAGGACATCCATCAGAAACCCACCCTGCATGAGCAGCCCGTATGCGATATTCAGCGTACAGAGACCAGGAACAATTTGTCCGCCCCATCCCCTTTTCTTCCCACCTTCCTCACTCAAAAACATAGGGATAATATCACCGCCCAATAGTGCAAAAAGTTCGGTTTCCGCCTGTGTAATGATACGTGATTTTGTAATAAAAGTATCGCCTATTTCCATGTCCTGAACCGGTTTTCTCCAATCGTTTTCCCGATATTCTTTAGTCATTTCATCCTCCTGTTTAGTTGGTTAGGGTTTATTTATAAAGTATGTGCAATGATCGTTTTCTGTATCTGGCTTGTGCCTTCATAGATCTGTGTGATCTTACAATCTCGCATCATTCTTTCCATTGGATAATCTTTTGTAAATCCATAGCCGCCGAACAACTGTACGGCGTCCGTGGTTATCTGCATGGCTGTTTCAGCTGCTAAAAGTTTGGCCATGGCAGAATATCTGACCGCCTGTTTAGGCAATCGATCCATATTCTTGGGAAGACTATCGAACATTGATGCAGCCTTATACGTCAATTCACGGGCTGCCTCTAGGCGAGTTGCCATGTCGGCAAACATCCACTGGATCCCCTGGTTAGAAAATATGGACCGGCCAAACTGTTTTCGTTCCTTGGTAAATGCCAGGGCAGCATCAAATGCGCCTTGGGCGATTCCTACGGCCTGGGCAGCCACCGGGATACGGGTGATATCAAATGTTTTCATGGCTATGCTAAATCCTTCCCCCTCATTTCCTATTCGATTTGCCGCCGGGATGCGAACGTCTTTGAAAATCACTTCTACTGTTGAAGAACCACGGATTCCCATTTTTTCTTCATGCTTACCGATGCTCAGCCCAGGGGTGTCCTTTTCAATGATAAACATACTGATACCTTTATGGGGTGGGCAATTCGGATTTGTTTTGGCTGTAACCAATATGTAATCGGCGACATCCGCATGGGAGATAAAGGTTTTAACACCATTGACCAGGTATTCGTCACCGTTTCTCACCGCGGTTGTTTCAATTCCTGATACATCTGACCCTGCGCCGGGTTCAGTTAAAGCAAACGCGATCAATTTCTCACCTGAAGCCAGCTCGGGTATATATTTTTGTTTCTGAGTTTCATTTCCAGCCAAAAGAAGAGGTGTTGACCCCAGTTCATGGACACAGCAGATAACAGAACTGGATGCACATACTTTGGCCAATTCCTCGATAATGATGCAGGATGCAGAAAGTCCCATCTCGGCTCCATCATACGCTTCAGGAAAATCCACAGCAAACATCTCGTATTGTCTTAACAGCGTTACGGTATGCCATGGAAATTTTGCTTCTCGATCTGTTTCCGCTGCTAACGGGGCAATTTTATCCTTTGCCATTTTGGCAACAGAATCTTTCAATAGTTTTTTTTCTTTACTTAACTCATTCATTATTTAGATCTCCTGTAACGTATAATAATAAATAATTCGTCAGCGATTCATTTTGGATTTGACAATTATAAGGGCCCGGTGCCGGTGTTCTTATTGAACTCGTGGATGCATTAGCCGCGGATTTGACACAATGGAAAGTACGTCCGCCAAAAGATTGAGGAGAATATAAGTCACGGCAAATATCATTCCGCATGCCTGAACAACCGGCAGATCCCTTTTCGAAACAGAGTCAACCATCAATTGTCCCATACCGGGGTAGACAAAAACAACTTCCACGATCACTACACCAACCACAAGATAGGCCAGGTTAAGAATCACAACATTAATAATGGGGGACAATGCATTTGGCAATGCATGTTTTACAATGATACGAAGCCTTTTAATTCCTTTGAGGTTTGCCATTTCAATATAGGGCATGGACAAAAGAGTTATGATTGAAGCCCGAACCATTCGCATCATATGACCTGTAATCACAAAGGTCAGCGTCAAAGACGGCAATACCGTCATGTATATTTTATGCCACAGACTCATTTCCCCGTTAAGATTGCTGATGGGCGGAAACCAGCCTAACCACACGCCGAATATAGCTATCAGTATATATGCGATAAAGAATTCCGGAAAAGAGATGGCACTCAGGGTAAAAATACTGATGCTTCGATCAAAAATACTGTTTCTGTAAAGCGCAGCCAGGATACCCAAGGCAAGAGCTAACGGAACAGCAATAACGGCTGACATCAGGGCCAGAAAAACCGTATTTCCCAACCGGCCACTCAACAGTTCGGTGATTTCTATTTTGCTCGATAAAGAAGTGCCCAGGTTGCCCTGGGCGATTCCGCCAAGCCATTCAACATAACGAACATAACTGGGCCTGTCCAGACCCAGTTCGGATCGAAAAACTGCCAGGGTTTCGGGGGTTGCATCTTTACCGAGAATCGCATCCGCCAAATCACCAGGAAGCATTTCTACGCCAATAAAAATCAAGAGCGATACCATCAAGACACAAAAGATGCCCAACCCGATTCTTCTGCCAAGCAAATTTAAAAGGCTATTTTTAAACATTATAAAAATACTCCCAGGCTATTTAAACCACATTCGTTCATGAGGACGAGCACCATCGACTTCCCAGTCAGGGCGTAATTTTTTGTAGCCAACCTTTGAAGACAATCCCTCAACAAAAGAGGCAAACATTGGAATGACTGCGCCACCTTCATCTCTAATCATGAGCTGTAGGTCTTTATACATGACCTTACGTCTGGTTTCATCGGTCTCAACTCTTGCTTCTTTCAGAAGTTTATTGAATGCAGGGTGTTTCCAGTTGGTTTCATTCCGGGTTGAATCTTCACCATATACCAGGCTTAAAATCCAATCGGCTGAACTTCGTGTTGTCCAATAGGAACAGAACCATGGTTTTTTGCGCCATACATTTTTCCAGTAGCCGTCGTTGGGCATTTTTTTAGGTGTAATAGTAATGCCTGCTTTGGCTGCTGACTGTTGGAACAATAAAGATGCGTCCACAGCACCGCTAAATGCATTATCCGCTGTAAATAGTTCTATATTGAGATTGGTTAACCCAGATTTCTTTAAGTAAAATTTTGCCTTTTCAGGATCATATTTACGCTGGGGAATCTCATTGGAATAATAAGGGTGGGATGATGGGAAAGGATGATCATTGGCAACAGTACCATACCCATTCAATATCATTTTTACCAATTGCTCCCGGTCAATGGCATGTTTTAATGCCAGACGTAGATTATTATTATCATAGGGTGCCACATCCGTCAGCATTGAGAAACAAGAATGAATCAGACCACCATAGTTTAGAACTTCAATATCAGGGTCCTTTGCCAGAAGTTTAGCCAATTTGGTATTTACCTGGCACACATAATCCAGGTCACCGGATCTGAGCGTATTTACCCTTGCATTTTTATCACTGATATTCAAACATTCAACTTCATCAAAGAATGCTGCATCTTCTTTAAAATAATTAGGAAACCGTTTTCCAAGCGTTCGAATACCGGGTTTATATTCTGTAATCATATACCCGCCGGTACCAATTCCTGAATTGGCATCCGCTCCGTTCGGCATAATCAGGGCATGCAGATCACTCAGCAACCAGGGAAAATCTGCATTACCGCTTTCTAATTTGATAATAATTGTATTTTTTCCGTCTGCTTTGATTTCTGTAATGGGCGCAAATAAAGATTTGATCACAGATTTTGAATTCTCAGATCTATGGTGTTGTATCGAATAAATTACATCCTGGGCATCCATGGTTTTGCCATTATGGAATTCTACACCTTCCCGGAGTTTGATCACCCATTTGGAAGCTTTTTCAGATCCTTCCCAGCTCATTGCCAGTTCTGGAATCAGTTTCCCATCAGCACTGATTTCAATCAAGTTGCTGCCCCATTGTCGACCCACAACCTGCTCCATGATATTAAAGTTGGTTGCCGGATCAAGTGTACTGCTTGTGGTATGCCCCAGCAAACCCATCCTGAAACGTCCTCCCTTTTTAGGGGTAGCTGCAAATGCTTTGGATGCAGACAAAGGGCTAATCAGCATAGCACCCAAACCCATTGCAGACATTCCTTTTACAAACTGACGGCGGGAAATTTCTCCACGACTTACCATTTGTTCTAATTCTTTGATAGACATGTTGTGATCCTTTCATTTATGGTTTTTAATTTCATGATTTTCCTTATATTAGAAAAACCTTGATATTCTCAATTAAAATTTCCACCTGGAAACTTAAGAGTTGCACACTCAAGTGTTCTGGGCTTCAAACACAGCGATATCATTCTGGTTGTAAGTTCTGAATTTATATAAAATAGCACTGCGACTGCCGTTTTTTAGGGGCTTCTTTTCCATAAAATCAATTTCTACACGCAAGGTGTCGCCAATGTATACCGGTGCCAGGTAACGCAGTTTCTCCGCCGCCATAAAGGCGATTACATCATCCAGTAAGCCTGCCTGCTCCATTAATCCGATGCTGCACGACATGGTCATTGCACCGGGAACCAAACGTCGCTCCCATTCTTTTGCCTGGGCGGCATAGATTCCTGCTGTCAAGCCGGCAGGCCCGACACCAATAATCACAAGGTCATGGTCAGTCTTTGTCATTATCCCTCTTCTTACAAAGTCCCTTTAATAATTTTCTCAACTTTTTCGTTACCAACCAAAACATTTTTTGAATTTTATAAAAAACTAAAAATATACTACGTTTTATGAATTCATATCTTAATCCATAAAAGGCGTCAAGTTTTAAATTATAAAAATGTTTTGAATTGAATTTAATTTTGAATCCAAAATATGCAAGCACTCAAATTGCCAGTGCTTTGTAGCGTAATGATATAGCCCGGTTTGCCAAAAACCAAACCACCCCTAAAATAAATTCTCTTAAAAAAGATGGACAACAAGAAATTTTATTGTTAAATAATTAAATGGATACATAAAAGCTGACAAAATTGAATTATGATGTATAACGAATAAAGAAAGGTGACCTGAATGCCCACCGGAAAAACAGAACTGACGACCAAAGCTTATCAGGAAATCAGACAAATGATTTTTGCAAACGATCTTAAACCCGGACAAAAAATACCTTACAGAGAAATGGCCCAGGGTCTTGACATGAGCCTGACACCAATGATTCAGGCCCTGAAACATATGGAATTCATGGGTTTGGTTAAACATACACCTAACAGGGGATTTGTTGTTAAAAAGGCCACCCAAAAAGAAATCGAAGAAGCTTTCAGGCTCAGAATCATGATAGAACCTCAACTGCTATCTATTTCAATGGAAAACATGGATAAAGTCGGTGAAAAAAAAATCAAACAGGCCTTGGATGATTATCTGAATGCTCCTCAGAGTGGTAATTTAAAATTCCGACTTATAAAGGATATTCATTTCCATATGACCATCGCGGAGCTATCAGACCAGGATCTATCGATTTCTTTTCTAAGACATCTCTTTGACCTTTTATATCTAAGATCCGGTCAGGGTTTTATTCTTCCACGCCCTTTTGAGGATGCTTCCGAAAATCACATTGCCATATATGATGCAATTGAAAAAAGGGACACTAAAACCGCTATAGAGCATTTAAAAACGCATTTGACCCATACCTATACCAGAGCCCGGGATGGTATAAATAAAAGCACAGAACAAAATGAACAAATCGTTTTTTAAACCTGCTTTTCCGGACTTGGTTCATAGCATATCGACAATTCAAGGGTTTTACGGCAATCGTAAAAAAGTCTAACCGGTTAAATCTACATCCTATGAAAAGAGGATTAGTTTTAATCTCCTATGTCAAGATAGGTCTTATGTAAAAAATCTGGTCCAGCGTGTCGGGTTTTGGGTTACCCCTGGAAGGGGGGGTTAAAGACAACAACTTATTTTTAAACCTGAACTTATGCTTACCAGGTGATGCTTTCCGGCAAAAATCAAAGGTTTCGTAAAACAGATCCTGGAAAAGCTTCCATGACCGATTTGTATTGGCATAGGACAAAGTTGATTTGTTTGGTGCAGACCCCACACCAAGGTGGCGTAGTTTGCCATTACAACAGGCGAGTCCGCCACTGATCTCTCTGAGGCTCTTGGCCTGGGCAACTTGACAGAACAGCATGGAAACAAAGTGATTCCAGCTTTTAAACCCTTTAGAATATTTCTCCGCACCATGCTTCATAACCAAATTCTTAAATTTATTGCGGTCAAAAAAGGCTAATAGTTGACTGAAAAGGCTTGCATGTCGTACCATCATTTCAATTCTCCTTTGTGTGGATTTTCAGGTTATTGTCGTGGTAGCAACAACCTTAATCCCACAAGGAGAATTACTTCAACATTTTTTTATCTAAATCCCGTTTTTGGACAATAGTGAAAGAAATAATAAAAAGTTGGGTGGACTTACAAATTGAAGGTGTGCCTACATCAAACGATATAAAAGCTTTTCAAAAACAGTTATTGAAGAAAATTGATCCAACGCATAGTGATGTAATAGCGATGTTTAAAGATATCGAATTTATGCTATCTTAAAATTTGAAATCTTGACTCGTTTTAGGCGTTGAGTGCCTATATTGTTGGGTCCTCGTTACTCAAGGACATCCTATCCTTGAAGTGAATCGGCTCCTTTCCCTTGTTGTTGAGTGTGGGTGTTACCTTCATCTCTATCATATCACCCATTAAGAGTTCCTCATTCCGGTATCCACCCCGTCCAGCTTAAAGAATTTAATCACAAAAACATAATTCAGCATTTCAATTTCATCTCGTAATCTTTCATATGTCTTGTGGTGCATTCCCTTTGGCCGTTCCGGCATAGGAGCAATTATCCCAGGTTCACCACCCAGCTTCTGTTTGAGCTTATTGTATTTCAATAGGACACGGTCTTGTTCAGACATATTACAGGAATCATATGCAAGATCATTGCATTTGCGACACGCAAAACCGTTTCCGATGTTATATACAACGGCAACACGATACCCGCATGATGGACACCTGAACCACAACCTGACACCACCGTAATTGCAAAGGGTTCTGGCAAAATTAATCTGTTGGATGACCCGTTCAGTCATATTTTGTGTATATTCCAGATCCAGATAGCCATCATAAACTTTAACCATAACGCCTGCAACATTACCATTCATGGTCCAATTAAAATCATACACCCTGAAAAAACAGGGGCCGTTTGGGTTCATCCTCATCGGCCTGGCCTGTGCCTGCGGGGTCCTGGCAAAATATAATTTTGTCCTGGTCATCCTTGCCCTGATGGCGGCCACCCTGTTTGTACACGGGTATCGCCAAAAAATATTCACCAGAAACCTCGTACTGTCCGTCATCGTGACCATTGTACTGGTGCTGCCCCACATGCTATGGTTTCTGGCAAACCAGGACCTTGCCACATCGGAAACCATGGTCCGCATGAGCCTGGATCAAAAGGGAAATTACGGGTCGGATATCCTGCACGGGAGCATGGAACTTTTGGGGGCCTATATCGCATTTGTCATCCCCTTTGTTGCGGTTTATGCGGGATGTTTCAGGGGCGCATTCCACTGCAGACTCACCCGGCCCGCCGGAATTTTAATTGCCTATATCATTGCAAGCCTTGCGGCTGTTTTTGCCGTCATTCTAGTGATGCAGGTGACCAACATAAAAGAGCGCTGGCTCCAGCCTTATCTGTTTATTGTGCCCATGCTGGCCTTTACCCTCACGGACATCAAGTTGATTCCGGCAAAAAGACTCAATTTTTTCATATCCATGGGCCTGATCGCCTGTGCCCTTGTGATGCTCATCCAGCCGATGCGGGTCCTGCTGGTGGACCTGGCCAAAGCCCCCACAGGGCCAATTTTCCCTTTGAACAAGTGTCAATGGAAATTCGCGGCAGGGGATTTGACCGGGGCCTGATCCTGACTGAAGATAAATTCATCGGGGGGAATCTGAAATTGTTTTTACAGGATTCCACCCTCATCACCCCGTCCATTCCCCTGCAAAAATACAGGCCCCATAAAAATGTGCTCGTGGTCTGGCAGACCGTTAATCCAGTGGGTTTTTTAGATGAGATGAATCTTGAACCCGCCTCAGAGGTCGTGACAAAAAAGCTCCCCTTCAGGCACTCTAAAAAATTTTTCTATGATGTTTCTTTTCAATTGTATAAGGCCCATGATTTTTAGAATGCGACTATTCCGTTCGTATCAGACAAATGACCCCAAAGCATAAAAAGAAAAGATTGGATATCCAGGCAGCCGGCACCGGCGGCAGGGACCCGGCATAGCCCAGGGACATGCAGAACCCGTGGAAGAACCAGTACGTGAATGCAATGATGATCCCAGAGGTCACGGCCATGGGAAGATTGTCCCCTGCATGGGATTTCATCCCAAAGGCAGCTCCTGTCAGGGCCATGATAAGGCAGACAAACGGGAAGGCGATTTTCCCGTGGAAATCCACCACATACCTGGTTGCATCATATCCTTCCTTTTGTATGGTATCCATGTAGTCTCTGAGTTCAAAAATCCCCATTTCTTCGGATTTTTTGACCAGCCTTTCCAGGTCTTCCGGCATGAGGTCCAGGTGAATGGATGTGGTATCAAAATTTACCACATCATAACCGCGGTCCTGGGCATTATATGTCTGTTGTATCCCTTTTTCAAACCACCACACTCCTTTGAGGTAAAATCCTTTTTTGGCATCAAGCCTGAACCGGGGTTGAAAATTCTCACCCATGGCCAGGATGGTAATGCCGGCCACCGTCTTTTTGCTTGGGTCGTAGAAATTAAAATGAACCAGGTTTTCCCCGGATTTAATCCATATATTCTTTTTGTCGAGCAAAACATTTTTTTTCCCTCGGATAACGGTGTTTTCAATATCGTGTGCCGTTGTTATGGAGAAGGGCACGAGAATTTCACTTAAAAAAAACAGGAGCCCTACCATGATCAGACTTGAAAAAACAACGGGCTTTACCAGGGAATAGACGCTGATTCCCGATGATTTTAAGGCCAAAAGTTCATTGTGCCGGTTCATCAGTCCGAACACAAAAATATTGGCCAGCAGCACACTTGCCGGGGCAACCTGTACAAACATGAAGGGCAGTTCCAGTATGACAAACCACAGGGCTCCCAGGAGGGTGATATCTGAATTCAAGAATCTGTCCATCATGGACAGGTATTCAATAAAAACAAACAAAACCAGGATAAGGGCCTGGATAATGAAACATAATTTACCGAATTCCTTTAACAGGTATCTGTGGAGACAGGGCATGTTCAGAATCTTTGTGAGAAAAACGCGTTGAGGCGGGTTCCGGCACGCCTTGCAAACCGCTGCAATCCCAGGGGCAGGGACAACCTGACAAGATGATCCCGGGTGTTCCTGATCAACAGATAGACACCGGCGATTCCCGGCACAATGGTGGGCATCCACATGCCCAGGAACGGGGGACAGGCGCCGCCTTCCCCCAGGGACCATCCAGCCGCCAGCAGGAAATAATACAGAAAAAAGAAAAAGATGCCCAGTCCCAGGCCCCTGGACCGCTTCATGGAACCTGACTGAACCCCCAGGGGGAAGGACAGGAGCCCCAGAGTCAGGCATGCAGCGGGAATGGAAAACTTTTCATGCAGTTCCATCAAGGCACGGCTTAATATGGTTCTGTCCGCTATTCCGGATCGGATAAACCGCACCAGATCGAACAGGCTCCTTTCATCAATTCTTTTGGGGGTCCCGGCCATGGTCCGGTCCATTGCAGCCAGGTCAATGACGATGTCATAAGTTTGGAAATTGATATGGTTCACCGAGCCGTTGTCCAGTTGCACCAGATTGATGGTCCCGTCATACAGGCGGATGGTATAGGCCGTCTTGTCCCTGCTGGAAATGATTTTTCCCGCCGGCGCGGTTGATACGCTCACCGCCCCCGGACTTCTCCTGTCGTCAATGACCACATCTTTCAAGTCATGGGTTTTCACATCCACATGGGTGACGTAGATCATCAGATTGTCCACCTGGCCGTTAAACTGCCGTTCCTGTATGGCCATATCAACACCGGACCGGGCAAATTCGATGCGCTTGTTTTTAAACGAGGTGTTTGCCCAGGGCAGTGCAAACAGGGTGATCCCCAGGCATAAAATCGTGGCCAGACAACTAAAAGCCATTACGGGCAGGAGTAATCGGTACAGGGATACGCCTGCGGACTTGAGTGCAATGATCTCATTTTCACCGGCCATCCGCATGAAGGTCAGGAGAATGGAAATGGTCACCGACATGGGTATGGTGAACTCCAGAAACCTGGGAAGTTTCAGACCCAGGAGAATGAAAATGGATGAAATACTGATATGGTAGTTCATCACCATGTTGGTGATATCGGGAATCCTGGACATTAAAAATACAAATGTCAGGAAAAAAAGGCTGCAAAAAAAAGGCAGGACCAGTTCTTTGAAAATATATGTGTTGACAATGTTCATTTGTTTCATGCCGGTGAATACCGGCCCCGGCTCCTGTCCTCTATCCTGTCCGGGTGATGAGATACACACCCAGGCAGATGATCAGGACCCCGGCCCATCTCAGGCCCCCCATATTTTCATTGAAAAACAGGAGCCCTGCAAATGCGGTCACCACATATCCCACACTCAAAAGCGGGTATGCAAAACTGACGTCCACCCGGGAAAGGACCATGAGCCAGACAAGGACACTGAGGACATAGCAGGCAAGACCGGCAAGGATAAAGGGATTTGCCCCGGCCTTTGCCAGGACCGGGAAAAAATTTTCCATACTGAATGAAAAGGTTCCGATGACCCGCATTCCCTGTTTTAATGAGATCTGGGCGCAGGCATTGAGCAAAACACCGGAAAGGATGAGCGGTATATATCTGTTCATAAATGTTCCCCGGGCATACAATTGGGCCAGGTCCGATTGATGCCTTTCATCAGTTAAAAATTACAAATACAAATCCGTCATTGCCTGAAGAATCCATGAATACAGGCTCGGGAAAATTGTCTTTGATCTTGATAAAGTCCTTGTGGTCGACAATAAAAACGATTTTCCGTTGTTCATGGTTTTCCCAGACCCGGCGGTAAAATTCCTCATAGCTGACCTTGCGGTGGGCTGCATCCGGTTGACTGAGGCCGTACCGCACCTCTCCCGTATTCAGCATGAAAACGTCATCCCTTTTGAGGAACCAGCTGACTGCCCTCAGGGGTGTTGAAGGTGAGAAAATAAGGGTGTCCGCATCAATGCGGGCTTTGTTCCTCTCGATAAGATCCCCGGGGCATTTCCGTAAAAGGGTCAGGTCCGGGACAAGAAAATTTGCAGAAAGATAAAAGCACAGGGGGGCTGCTGCCACCAGGAGTATTTTTTTTACAGGGTCTTTTGCATGTAAACTTAACTTTAAGACAAGGATAAAAATTATCAGAACAAGGAAAAACAGAAGGCCCTGCCATTGATTGCCATAGGCAAAGGGGTGTAAGGTTTTGATGACCCCGCTCTGCAGGACGATCAATACCAGGATGAGCAGACCCAGGAGTCCCATCAGGAACATGACCCCTTTGTCAAACCAATAGGTTTTCCGGGAACTTAAATAGTCAATAAGCCCGGTTGACAGAAGAATGGCCAGGGCAGGAAAACACGGAAGGATATAGGTTGACAGTTTGCCCGATGATATGGAAAACAGGAGAAATGGAAACACAAACCAGCACAGGGCATACCTCAGCAGCGGGTTTTTCAGGCCGTTTTTTTGGAACCCTGCAATGGATGCGGGAATCATAAAGGTCCAGGGTAAAATGGCGGCCGGGAGCACCATGAAAAAGAAGAAAAAAGATTCCTTGTGCTGGGCCCCTTCAGAAAAAAACCGTTTCACATGTTCGTGCCAGAAAAAAAAGTTCCAGAAATCAGGTGCCTTTAAATGGACAAGCACGGCCCAGGGCAGGATGATGATGAGGGCGGTTAAAATGGGAATCCAGGAGGTCTTGAAAATCATTCGATAGCTCTTTTCCCACACCAGAAAAGGCAGGATGACACAAATGGGCACGGCAAATGCCAGGAATCCCTTTGTCAAAAAAGAAAACCCGCAGAAGATGCCGGAAAGGATCAGATACCCATAACAGGACGGCGAATCCTGCCTGTGCAGCCAGGCCATGAAAAAGAACCCGATACAACCGGTGAGGAATAAAGAGAACATCCCGTCAAGGACGCTGAACACCCCGAGACCGTACACCAGGAAAAAAGTCAAATAAACGGCTGCTGCCAACACCCCTCTTTTCCGGCTGTTTAAAAATTCGGCGGTTAAGAAAAAGACCATCAGGGCGGACAGCCCGGCACTCAGGGCCGAGGTAATCCGAACGGAAAAATTGGTTTCTCCGAATAGCTTCAGGGCAATGGCATTGAGCCAGTATCCCATTACGGGTTTTTCAAAGTAGAGCAAATTGTTCAGGCGCGGCACAATCCAGTCACCCGAGTCTTTCATTTCCCTGGGTATCTCGGCGTAGCGGACTTCATCCGGGATCACCAGGGGTCTGATGTTAAGCGGGAGAATATACAGACATAAAAAGCAGACAGCCATTAGCCATATTGTTTTTTTCATGGGTTTTTGGGATCCTCAATTGCGGCTTCCTGGACGGCAACCCTGCCGTGACGGCCTTTGATTTCTTTGTCAATGACCCTGCTGACCTCACTGAATGAAAATTTGTCAAGCAGACTGCCCAGGGGAAGGATGCAGATCTTTTGGGCCAGAGCCCTCTGGATGAAATTTTCAAACAGGTCCGGACAATGAATACCTTCCACTTCCGCATGTACGGCCAGTACATTCAACCGGCCGGGTTTTATCAATGAAAAAATGAATTCATTGTAATTTGACGGGTTCAGCCCATTGCGGCCGATGATTTCATCGTAGGTGGGCAGGGTGACGGGGATTTGAGGCCGGGTCAAAACTTCATCTCCTATCAGGGGGAAAAAAATGTGGGACCCCCTGGTGTCGCTGTTGTATGTGAATGAAAATTTTTCTTTGATTTCCAGCACCTTGTTGTTGCAAATCCACCCGGGGGCGGCCGAGCAGTCCGGGGGTTTCCCGGTAATGGATTTCATGCTCTCCACCCCTTTTTCCAGAACATTAAAAATCTGTTCCCGGCTCATCTTCAGTATGTGGGCCTGCCACTGGTGGTGATCCCAGGCATGGAGACCTGTTTCATGACCGCTTGAGGCAATGGAGCGGATAATATCCGGGCATTTTCTGCCGATCACCGGACCCGGAACAAGGGTCCCCTTTAAAAGGATATCCCATCCATACAGACTGGGTGCATTGGACCGGAGCATTTTTTTAAGAAACCCGGGATTCATCAGCCTGAGGACATGGCGGCCCATGTTGTCCGGCCCCGGGCAGAAGAAGAAAGAGGCCAGAACCCGGTACCTGCCCAGAATTTTCTGGAGATTGGGGACCCCGGTTTTGGTGCCGCGGAAGGTGTCCACATCAATCCGCAGTCCAAGGACGGTTTCAGGCATGTTCCAGGTCTTCCACAGCCTGGCGCAGGAAAAAATCCAGGGTCTCTTCAATGGATTGCTCCATCTGTATTCCGGGCTCCCAGTTCAGATATTTCCGGGCATTTCTGATATTGGGCTTTCGGTGCTGGACATCCTCATATCCCTTCCCGTAAAAAGATCGGCTCTCGGTTTCACAGATGCCGGCAAACGGTGGAAAATGGTGACGCAGGGGGTGGCGTTCAAATTTTTCAACTAGAATCCGGGCCAGATCCTTTATGGAAGATTCATTGTCTGGATTGCCGATATTGATGATTTTATGGTTGCAGTGTTTGTGCCTGTTTTCAATGATTCTGAACAGGCACTCAACTCCGTCATTGACATCGGTGAAGCATCGTTTCTGTTCTCCGCCGTCAACCAGCTGGATGGGCGTTCCTTCCACCAGATTCAGGATCAGCTGGGTGATGGCCCTTGAACTGCCGATCCTGGCAGAGGAAAGGCTGTCCAGCCGGGGACCGATCCAGTTGAACGGCCTGAAAATCGTAAACTCCAGTCCCTCGGTCTGGCCATAGGCATAGATGACCCGGTCCAGCAGCTGTTTGCTGCACGAGTATATCCACCGCTGCTTCCTGATAGGACCCAGAACCAGCCGTGAATTGTCTTCGTCAAAGGACGCGTCATCGGACATGCCGTAGACCTCGGAAGTCGACGGGAACAGCACCCGTTTCTTGTATTTGGCGCAATACCGGACGATCCTGAGGTTTTCTTCAAAATCAAGCTCAAAAACCTTGAGGGGATTCCGGGTATACTCGGCCGGGGTGGCAATGGCCACCAGGGGAAGAATGATGTCGCATTTTTTGACATGGTATTCGATCCATTCCCGGTGGATGGAAATATCCCCTTCATGGAAGTTGAATCCCGGCCTGTGAAGGAGCCGTTCAATGCTGTTGGACTGCATGTCCATGCCGTGAACTTCATATCGATTGCTTTCAAGGAGGCGTTCACTCAGGGCATTCCCGATAAATCCGTTTACGCCCAGTATGAGTACGCGCTTTTTCCGGGACGACTCAATTTTAATTCCGGCATCGGGACCGAATTTCATGCCGCAGGTCAGCTTCAACTCATGGGCCAGCTGATCCCCGGTCAAATATATCCCGGATTCGATCTGGCCGTAATTCACGCGTACAGCACCGCCAAAACAGGCAATGGTCAGGGGGGATACGGACACGATGGTGCCGGGGTCGGCATCAACGGCCTGTGCCGGCACCGAGACATTCCAGAAGATGACCTTCCGGTTGCCGGCAAAGGAGAAAGCGCCGGGATAGGGTTTGGTCACGGCCCTTACCAGGTTTCTGACGTCCGGGGCAGGGCGGTCCCAGTTGATTTCCCCGTCTTTCGGGGTCCTTTTTCCAAAGTAAGAGGCAAGGGAGGCGTCCTGTTTCACCCGGGGATGACGGCCCTGTTTGATCAGGGGCAGGACCGCATCCAACAGCCCGGGAAGCGCATCATTGGATTTTTTGTGCAGGGTGAGGGCCGTGTCCTCTTGAGAGATCTCAATATCTGCCTGGGCAACAATGTCACCGTCATCCGGCCGGGGGGTCATCCGGTGAAGGGTGATGCCGGTGAGGGGTTCCCCGTTCACAAGGACCCAGTTGACCGGACACCGGCCCCGGTAGGCCGGCAGTCGCGAACCGTGGAGATTGAAACACCCATGGGAGGGGGTGTTCAATATGGTGGTGCCGAGAAGTTTCCGGTAATAGAATGAAAAAATAATATCCGGTTCAATGGCCTTGATTTTTTCTTCCCACATGGGGTGGTTGACATTCTCCGGCGCATATACCGGAATTTTATGTTCAGCACAGAGGTCTGCCACAGACTCAAACCATATATTTTCATCAGGCGTGTCTTTATGGGTAAAGACGGCGGCAATGGTAAACTTGTTCGTCAAAAGGGTTTTGATTCCGGTACAGCCCATTTCGTGGTAGGCAAAGACAATTGTTTTCATGAGGGTATATTTTTCCTGATTTTATGTGTTAAAAGAATATTGGCTTCAATCCACAGGCTCCAGCGTCACTTGCCCATGGCCACAAGATTCGTATGATTTTTTGCCCGCAGCGGCCTGGTCTCTCCGCCCGCAATTTCCCGGATATTGTACCGGGGCCTGGCCCGGACGTCATTGTAGATCCGGCCCAGGTATTCCCCCAGGAGTCCCAGGGCAAGAAATTGTGAACCGATGAGAACAAAGAGAACGGCAAAGAGGGTAAAGATACCGTTGACAGCCCAGACAGACCCGAATATGATCCGCATGACCATGAGAAAAACACCAAAGCCGATACCAAAAAAAGACAACAGCCCGCCGATAATACTCAACATCCGTAACGGGAAGGTGGTCATGCAGGTCAGCAGATCAAACTGCAGGGAGATCAATTTGAAAATATTGTACTTTGAATCACCGTTTCTGCGCTCTGCATGGGCCACCATTATTTCCGTGAACGACCCGGCAAAAGAGTTGGCCAGGACCGGAATAAAGGTGCTTCTTTCCGGGCAGTTGAGAACGGCATCGATAATATGTTTTTTATAGGCCCTCAGCATGCACCCGTAGTCATGCATCTCTATGCCGGTTATTTTCTGGACGGTTTTGTTAATAAGAAAGGATGACAGTCTCCGGAAAAGGGTGTCCTGCCTTTTCTCCCTTACGCTCCCCACCACGTCATACCCCTGCTCAACCCGGATCACGAGATTGGGGATTTCTTCCGGCGGGTTTTGCAGATCCGCATCAAGGGTAACGAGAATATCACCCCGGGCCTGGCCGAAACCGGCCAGGACGGCTGAGTGCTGACCATAGTTCCGGTTCAGGAAAATCCCTTTTACGGCACCCGGATGGTTCTTTACAGCCAGTTTTATCTTTTCCACTGAAGCATCTTTGCTGCCGTCATCAACCATGATGATCTCATATTCATGCCCCATGCCCTCACACGCACAAAGGCACCGGGCAGTGAGTTCATCCAGGTTTTCCGCCTCATTGAATACCGGGATAACGATGGAAATCAGTAATGTTTTTTTCATTTTTTCAATACCTTTTTTATTGTATCCACAACGCGATGGACATCTTCCCGGGTCATGTCCGGAAAAAGGGGCAGGGACAAAATTCTTCTGGAATTCCATTCTGTATTGCCCAGACAGCCCGGCAGGCCAACCGCATGCGTCTTAAAGTATCTGTGAAGATGAGCCGCTTTGAAATGAAGGCCGGTTCCGATGTTATGGTCCTTTAATGCGTCCATGAACTGGTTCCGTGTGATCCGGGCCTTGTCAATATCCAGCCGGACAATGAACAGATGCCATGAATGCCTTATCTTTCCTTCGGGGATCTTGAGGGGGAGGATTTCTTCCACGTCTTTGAGGCGTTCAAGATACTCCAGTGCAAGCAATTGCCGCTTTTCATTAAAGGCCGTGATCCGATTGAGCTGTGAAATGCCGAGGGCTGCCAGGATATCGGGTAAATTATATTTATACCCCGGTTCAATCACCTCTGCTCCGGGCGGCCTGCCCTGGACGGTCCTGTCAAATGAATCCATGCCCAGGCCGTGAAATTTCAATCTTCGTATTTTTTCCACAAGTTCCTTGTCGTCTGAACACAGCATGCCCCCTTCTCCGGTGGTAATGTTTTTAATGGGGTGGAAGGAGAATATGCAGGTTCCCCGGGCTCCGATTTTACGGCCCCTGTATTCGGTACCCAGGGCGTGGGCCGCATCTTCAACCAGGGGGATACCGTGGCCCCGGGCCAGCTCCCCCAGGGGGGCAAGATCCACCGGGGCCCCGGCAAAATGGACCGGGATGATCATCTTTGTCTTGTCGGACAGGTGTTTTTCCACGGTTTTCCGGGTGACCATGAGGCTGTGCTTGTCAACATCAGCAAACACAGGGGTTGCCCCTGCCAGTGTGATGAGGTTGATGGTGGACACCCATGTCATGGAGGGGGTAATGACCTCGTCCCCCTTCCCGATGTTAAAGGCTTTTAACAAAAGGTGCATGCCGGCCGTTGCAGAGGTCAGGGCCACGGCATTGGAACTGCCGGTAAAGTTCTGGAAATTTTTTTCAAATTCTGCGCTTTTTGACCCGGTCGTAATCCACCCGGACTTTAAAACCGCCGTTACCGCATCAATATCCGCCAAATTAATCGAGGGCCTTGAAAACGGCAGAAAATCCTGTTTTTGAACCGGTCTGGTATTTTCATCATTCCCGGGCATTTGAACATGGTTTTCCATTGCATTTTCCTTTTGACCGATTAAATGATTGCAATTTTTCAAACCGGACCCGTTGATATGAGTCAAGCCAAGTCGGGCCGGTTTGAAATATTTGAACGCACTATAAACCGTGAGTCTTAGAAAATCCTTAAAGAAAGATTAAAATTTTCTAATATTTGATGGGGTGAACCTGGGATGAAACTGATGGGCTATTTTACCCGGGGGAGACGTATGAAAAAAGAACTGCCCTTGCCTGGAGAGCTTTTGACGGATATGCGGCCGTCGTGGAAAAGGATGATTTTTTGAACAATGGCCAGGCCAAGTCCGGAACCGCCGGTTTCAAGGGAGCGGGAAGGATCAACACGGAAGAACCGGTCGAATATAAGCGGCAGGTCGGCTTCAGGGATGCCCACCCCGGTGTCGGTGATGGTCAGTTCAGCATCTTTGTTTTGTTTTTGCAGGTCGATTCGGATGATTCCGCCGGGCCTGGTATATTTAACGGCATTGGAGATTAAATTGTCCACCATGGTCTTGATAAGGCCTTGATCCGCGTAAATATCGACAGGATCAATCCGGCCAAAGTCAACGATGAGTTTTTTTTCATGGGCAGATTGATGGGTCTCTTCAAAGACGCTCAACACCAGTTCATGCAGACAAAATTTTTCAAAGGACCGGGGGATCTTTCGGGAATCCATCCGGGAAAGAAAGAGCAGGTCGTTCGTGATCTGTTCCAGGGTTTTGATGTCTTTGATGATCGCGGATATGTCATTTTGATATTCCGCTGTTGTCCGGTCCTTGCGAAGAGATATTTCCGCATTGCACTTGAGTTTTGCCAGGGGTGTTTTGAGTTCATGGGCCACATCCTCGGAAAATTGCCTGATCCGGGCAAAGGATTGTTCAAGCCGTTCTATCATGTGGTTTAAGGTCTGCGCCAGCTCCCCTATTTCATCGCTGTTGTCTGCCATGTCCAGCCGCTTGGAAAGGTCTTTTGCCGTAATACGATTCGTTAAGTCCACGATTTGTTTTATGGGGGAAAATACTTTTTTCATGAAAAAAAAACCGACAATGGAAAGCAGAATGAGCAGCAGCGGGAAAAGAAAACAGATAAACAGGAGGAGGTTCTGTAAAACCTGATTCATCTCTTTCATGGAAATGGCAATCTGCAGGATATATGGATTCTTGTGATAATCATATGCCCTGATATTGATCATGCGTATGGAAAAAGGGAAAATGTCGGTTATGGTTTGAATATGGGGTGAATCCGACCCGATTTTTTCCCCGGGTTTTTCCGGGAATGGCAGGGGGGTTTTTAAATTCACTGTCCCGGCAACAATCTGGGGCGAATCCCCGGAATTTTCCGGGCAGGTGATCAATTGAACAAAGGCAACATTAACGCTGAAAATTTCTTTTACCTCTTGTTCCAGGTCGTCGCTGAACAGGAGTTCACCTTCCAGGTCCATTGTGTAAAGGCTTTGGGGCCTGTTTTTGTCTTTCAGACGATACTCTGGCAGGTCATGGGCAAGGGAAAGGCCGCCGTTTAAGAGCTCGGCATCAATATTGCCGATCAATACGGTCTGCAATTTTAAAAATACAAGAATGCCGAAAACCAGAAACAAAAAACTGATGGATCCCACGTACCACAGGGTGAATTTTACACGGATGGACTTACGCACCGGTATTGTCCCGCATGGTATAGCCCACGGACCTGATGGTATGGATGAGATTATTGCCGAATCCCCTGTCGATTTTGTTGCGCAGGTAGTGGATATAGACATTGATCACATTGGTGTGTGATTCGATCTGGGTATTCCAGACATGGTCAATAATATTGGTCTCCGTGACCACCTTGTCCTGGTTGCGCATGAGATATTCAAGCAGGGCATATTCCTTGCCCGTTAAAGTGATCTCACGGTCCTGGCGTGTTACCTTGTGGGTCACCGGGTCCAGTACCAGGTCGGCCACTTTTAAAACCGGGTTTTTATACTTCTGGGTCCTCCTGAGCAAGGCCCTGATCCTTGCCAAAAGCTCATCAAAGGCAAAGGGCTTTGCCAGGTAATCATCCGCCCCAGAATCCAGGCCCTTGATTTTATCGTCAATGGAATCCCTGGCCGTGAGCATGATGATTTGAGAGATATTTCCCTTATTGCGGATTTCCCTGCACACGGTCATCCCGTCTTTTTCAGGCAGCATCACATCCAGGATAATGAGATCATACTCATAGGTGTTGGCCCACAGGACTCCGTCAAGCCCGTCGTGAACCATGTCCACTGAATATTGTTCTTCTGTCAGACCCTTTTCAAGGAATCGGGCGAGCCGTTTATCGTCTTCAACCAACAGAATTTTCATAACCATTTAACCCTTACATCGCTCTAGGAAAAATAAATATTTTAAACCGGGGCAGGGGACAGGTCAATGTTTTTTTCCTTCCCCGGAAGGTGAGCCCTGGCCTGTGCCGGCAGGGAGTCTTGACACTGGGGTGTGATTGAACTCAAATAGTGATTGCGCTTCACCTTGAAACCGGTATAGTAAGGACGGGTATTTTGAGGAGGATTAAATGACCAGCCCATTGCCGCTGCCCCTGTCTGTGTTCATCATTGCAAAGGATGAGGAAACCCGTATTCTCCGGGCCGTAAATTCCGTGATCGGGTTTGCCGATGAAGTCATTGTTGTGGAATATGGAAGCCGGGACAACACCGTTGAAACTGCCCAAAGGGCAGGTGCCCGCGTGGTTCACAATAAATGGGAAGGGTATGGGCAGCAGAAAATTTTTGGTGAATCCCAGTGCCGGAACCAGTGGATTTTAAATATTGATGCAGATGAAGAGGTGACCCCGGAGCTGGCAGAAGAAATTCAAATTCTGTTCGAGGCCGGGAATCTTGAAAAAAAAATCGGGTACAGGATTAAGATTGCCAATACCTTCTGGTTTGAGGAACGGCCAAAGAGACTGGCCTATTACTCCAACCAGACACGGCTCTACAACCGGGAGCGGGCCGGGTTCAGGAACAGCAGCGTCCATGACTGCGTGATCATAGACGGGGTCAGGGATAAAAGTCTTGAAGAAAGAAAATTTATCGGCCAGCTCAGGCAACGGATCTCCCACCGGTCTTTTCAGTCCATCTCCCAGTGGACGGATAAAATCAATGCATACTCTTCAATGCAGGCTGAAGATGCCGTAAAAAACGGCAAAAAAACCCCGAAAATCAAGTAGGATCGGAAGATGCTTTTTGTCAATAAAAGTATGAAAAATTATTAAAACCCTGAAATATGGCCCCAACCGGACACCGGCACAACATGTTGTGCCGGTGTCCGGTTGGAACGCGTTGATAGAAAAAGGGAAATATTAATGTGAAAAGGCAGGATAGAAAATTTTTGAAACTATTAAAGCAGACTTGAAAAATACTTGAAAATTTCAAAAATGACCTGATTTTGAGTATAGAACACCTGTGATCCCTCAAGCCAATTTAGAAAAAATCAATACCAATCATCGAATACCGGAATCCGAGAGTCTGTTTCATCACAGACCAATTCAAGGATATAATCTGAAATCTTATCAGGCGGATCATGGTTACGGATGTCCCAAAGATCCAAATGGCGCAATATTTTTTCGATAATGTCAAGTTCTTCGATAAAGCTGATAATTCTCATGGCCCCCTGGCACTTTGGACACACAAGCGGATCAACCTCATAAATTTTCTGTATCAGGCGTGCCCAGTTCTGCCGGGATTCTTTAGAAGATATTTCATTTGGCATAATAGCAGGAACGCCATCATCCGTGCCGGCTTTTTTTCTCATCCCCCGAGATTTGTTCGAATACCAGCCATAGTATCGGACAGTTTGTTCATACCGGCTGGGAATATGGGTGACCAGTCTGGCCAACCAGTCCATGGCCATGAAAACTTTCCGGGATTTTCGGTCTTTCGATGTATAAACAACTTTGGCAATACCGTCTGTTGATTTTTCAGCCGGGACATAGACCATTCTCTCCTGTGAAAAGCAGGCACGGATAATGTACCGGGCCAGGTTGCCAAGACCAGTTTTATCGGAAGGCGTTATCCTGTCACCGATATAAACATGGAAACCACTATGGCGCCATGAAAGCATATTCTCAATGACTGCATCATTTATCTTATCCTCTTTCTTGAGCATTTTCAAAACCTCATACTGGAAAATTTCTTCCAAATCTTCCAATATAAATCCAGGAGCTGTTTTAAAGCTGCCATCATAAAGAAAACAGCCGTCAGTAGCGATAGCATGCAAATGGGGATTGAAGTTTAAAAAATCTCCGTAAGTCTGAACTGCGATACTGGCGCCGGGAACGGCATTGGTGTCGGAAACAACGGATTTCAGATATGTATTCATCACCTTCCAGGCGCAGATCGATAATTTTGCCAACAGCTTTCGATCATAGAGAAAGTAGATTCGCAGCCGTTTGGGAATACTGAAAACCCACTGTCGATGGGGAACATCCTTTAAAACGTGGGTCAGCAGCCATTCACCATATTCAATTACCCGTTTCTGATGACAAGATGGGCAGAACTGCCTGCGCTTACAGGAGAACGCCAGAAGATATTCATGACCACATTCTTCGCAACGCACCCTGGCAAATCCCATATGGAGGTCACCACAATCCAGGTATCTATAAATCACGGTCATTACGTATGTCCGCCAGAAGCCCAGGCGTGATGCATACATATAGTCCCACGACCGCTCAAGTTCTTCAAAATGATTTTCGACACACTTGTAATATGCGCTTGCCTTAGGATTACGCGGCTGATAAACATCATAATTGTATGCAGTCGACTGAGCCATAGCGAAATTAAAAATGATAAATGTTTCGTGGGCATTTGGTTGGAAATCAAAATCTGGAAGTAGATGATACGGCATTTGTTTAATTTATGCAACAAGTATGATGAAAAAGTTAAACAAAAAACATATTGACGGACAAATCGCAGATGTTTGCGTTGGGCTCAGCAAAGGATTTATTATGCGTTTATCAAAGCATCTGATTGTTTTTCTGATGGTCTTTTCAGGCAGTGATAAAGTGTGCAGCAGCCAGGGGACATGAAAATTTTTTTGTGGCTTGCATCAAAAGTCGCCAGGACCGTCCTTGCCGATTTTCCCATGGTAACCACCTGCCACGGCACCTGTTTGAGGCAGTTTACCCTCTGCCCGGAACTGGGAAAGGATAGGTGATCTTCCCTGGACCCTTCATATTGCCGGGGGTGGCAGCGGTCCTGAAAAAGAAGAAAGCTTAGGTCTGGCCCAAAGATTCAAGGGAAGGGTGATCGTGCACGGTGCTTTAAGCCATGACAGGCTTGCGGCATTGATGGGCAAGTCCTGCGTGACATGGAGGATCTTGAGAAACGCATTGCCCGGGTCATTGAACGCTCAATTAAAAAAAACAATTGAAAATCCCCGGCCGGACATGGCGGCTGCCCGGAAGATTACCCGAGAGTATATCTGGGAACGGGTGTTTTCACGGATTGAAAAAACATACAAACAGGCAATCAGGGATTTTTAATGGCGATGGCGGCAATATCGTCATGGCACTTGAACCGTGGATATACGGTGCAGTGGGGATCTTTTTTTTCCGTCTTTCTGATTTCGGCTGCCAGACCGTCCAGGCCGAGGCTCAGATAATTCTTGACCAGGGATGAAAAGTTTTTTGATCGTTCCGGGTTTTTTTGGGGAATTGAAAGCCCGTCCGTGAACAAAAGGATATCTTTGACCCCATCCAGGGTTTCATATCCGTAATTTAAAAAATCAACAGCCTTTTCTTCACCATTTAAAACCCCGTATTTTTCGTTCATCTGGGATCTGATTTTTTTGATCTGGGCTCCGAGAACTTCATTGATCCGGTTTTTATCTGATGTTGATTGAACCGGTAATATTTTGTCCGGCCCGGTCAGGTCTTTTTCAACTGCCTTTTTCCACATGCAGAGGGTGTCATAATCATGATCCTGTTTTTCCACAAGGACCTTGTGTGAATTATCCTTGAAAACAAGGACGATGAAACAATCCCCTGTCTGGACCCACTCAAGGCGATCGTCTTTTATCCGGACCACTGCTGCACTGGTGCTCCACAGGTTTTCTTTTCTTGAAAGATTCACTCCGTGGCCGAGCATTTGATTGTGGATCTCCTGGTTTGCACCTTTGGCCAATGAAACCAGGGGATAGTGATTTTTCACAAAAACAGACCGGGCAGCGGCCGAGGCCAGAAAACCGCCGGTTTTCCCATTGTCAAAGGTTCTTTTATCAAGGCTTGTGGCCCCGTCAAATACGCCGAAAAGATTCTTTTCTACAATGAGGTTGTCTTCGTTTAATTTTCCGGAACCGCATTCCAGGATATATTCAAGTTTCATATCAGTTTTGATAATGCAAATAAGCTGCTCCGTTGCGCCCCAGTCTGCCAGGGTAATTTTTATATGGTGATTGACTTTGCGGATTTGCTGGCACAACAGCGCAGAATCCATGGAATTGGCAACGATCAGAAGACCATCAGGATTTGTGTCCAAGCAATTCGCCGGCAATGTCGGAAAAGGATCGTTTTTCCTTTGTGTTAAATGCGACGGTGGCCACGATTTTTCCACCTTCTGCAATGAACAGGCTCTCAAAACTCTTCAGCCAGCTTTCTGTGAAAGAGCTGTTTCCTTTGTCATAGGCTGCTGCAACCCGTCGCATGTCCCCGGAATCAATCTGGTAACGGGCACTTAAAGTTGCGTGTGCGTGTGCAGATGACGTCACACGAAAAAAATAGTCGTCAATACCGGTCAGATGCTGGGTGGTAACGGTGGGAGAAACATTCAGAAGCCGAACCTTATTGAGGATGGGAGCAATGACCATACCCATATCACTTGTCATGGGACCGATGATTGCGGCAACATCCTCCTTGATAAGGTCTTCTGCTGCTTTCCGGCCAATGTCCGGATTCTGCTGATCGTCTTTAATGATAAGTTGCACCCGGCGGCCGTTTATTCCGCCCTGTTGGTTGACTTCCTCTATAACCAGTTGGACAGCGTCGAGCCCGCCATGCCCAGATCCGCCACTCGCCCGGATATGCCGGCGATAAACCCTATTTTAATCGGCTTGCTGGAGTTGCAACCGGATTGTGTAAACCCGAAAAGAATGATTAGAATTATCACTGTGCCAATGGACCGCTTGAAGACAATGATCTTTTTCATGGTGGAGACAGCTCCTTTAAATAAGAAACAATTGGTCCATGCCCTTGCGATGAAATCGGACAGGCTTTAACCAAGATCCCCCGGCCCTGCAGGCTCTCTTTTCAGACAAGGATAACCGGCAAGACGGCCTTAATTTTAAATGTTCAGTATTATTTCACGATAATACGAATTTGTACCGTTTGTGTCAAGCGATCTGAATGGGTAAGAAAATGTTCACTTCTGCGCGACCGCTTTGATAAATGTTTTCCATCTCTTTCCATGTTTCCTTAAAAACAGAGGCATAAAATTGTTCTTTACTTCTCTTGCCGCTAAAGCCATGGCGCCAAGAATTTTGGATAATGATCAATTCCAGGTCAATGTGCAGCAGCGTGTTACCGGTCCTGCACCCAGCAGACTTGGGGGTGTAAAGACGGTTTTATTTTTTTCTTGACAGCCGAACCACAAATAGTATTATATGTATAAAACGTTTAGTACATACTAAATAAAATAAATATAAAAACAGGAGGTCCCCATGAAAAAAGACATAGAAGATATCCGAAACGATTTGATTAACGCCATTGGAGAAAAGGCTGAAAAGTTTGGTTTTTCCCGGATTGCCGGACAATTGGAAGGCCTGCTCCTGTTCTCAAAACGACCCATGTCTCTGGATGAAATGGCGGAACGGCTGGAAGTTTCCAAAGGGTCCATCTCTACCAATATCCGGTTTCTTGAATCCTGGAAAGTCGTTAAAAAAGTTTACCACAGGGGGGCACGGAAAAATTTTTATGAGATCCGCGGCAGCATCTGGGAGATTGAAACCGAGATCATGTCCACCATTGCCAAGGATGAGATCGACAGGGTCAAACAGATTTTTTCCAACAGTGGCAAGGATTTGAAAAATATAAAGGGAAAAACCAAAGAAGAAAATGAAGACATTTCTTTTTTCGAAGAACGGTTTGCAGAAATTAATGAATACATAGAATCTGCAGAATATCTGCTCAATTTGTTTCTCAAACAAGGAGAGATCACCCCCACAGTGATAAAGAAAATTAAAATTTCTTAGAGAGGTTGATATGAGAACAATTCTGTTTATCGGCAAAGGCGGTGTCGGGAAATCAACCAATGCCTGCGCCACAGCTGCACTGACATCGGCAACCGGCGAAAAGACACTGCTCGTCAGCTCAGACCTTGCCCACAATCTGTTTGATATCCTTGATATCCATGGTGAGGAGGGGCAGGTAAAGGTGTCGGAAAATTTGACCATACTCGAGGTCAATATACTGGCGGAAATCAAAGAAAACTGGGCGTCTGTTCAGCAATACCTGGCGGATTTTCTCTCCTACCTGGATATCGATCGAATGATTGCCGAAGAGGTCTCCCTCATTCCCGGCATGGATGCATTATTTCTTCTCACCCGGATTCTGCGTGAAATCGAAAGTGATCAATATGATGTGGTGATCATAGACTGTGCCCCCACAGCAGGCACGCTGCGATTATTAACCATGACCGATTCTTCTTCCAGCAAAATGAACCGGATCCTTGCGATTGAGCGGAATATCCTAAAGCTGATCAGGCCGTTTGGGAAGCATATCAAAGGGATAAAAGAGATCCTGCCCGACGATCAGCTGTACATTACCTTTGAACAGGTCATCAAGGATATCGGCCGGCTGGGTGTCATTCTTCGTGATCCTGAACACGCCTCCATCCGGCTGGTTCTGAATCCGGATAAAATTGCCATTGCCGAATCAAAACGGGCCTATACTTATTTCTCTCTTTTTGGGTTTCCGGTGGATGCCATTTTAGTTAACAAGCTGTTCCCTTCCGAGCTTTCGACCGGATACTTCCAAAACTGGTGTCAGCTGCAGACCGAACAGATGGCGGTTTTAAACAAATCCTTTCTGAACACCCGGATACTGCCCATCAGACACTATGACAGTGAACCCATTGGCCTGTCGAAACTTGAAGCCATGGGCAGGGATATTTATGGAGCCCTTAACCCATCCAGCGTACTTTCCTGCGTGAACACCGTGACATTTAAAAAGCAGGATGACCAGGTGGTCTTATCGATTGCCCTTCCGAACATTGACAAATCGATTCTCGATATCGGACAAAAAGACAATGACCTGCTGATCACTGCCGGAGCTTACTCCCGCATTCTCAGGCTTCCGGACACCCTGGCAAAAAGTGAGATTGATACGGCCAAATATGAGGACGACCAGCTTATGATTACTTTTTTAAAGCAACCATAGATCGCAGCGTCAGTCTGTTTCTGCCGGATGCAGATTTTTTGTAAGCGCCTTTTCAAGGGTGCTGGAGAAGAGATTAAACAGAAAGGGTTTTGAAATAAATTCAGTGACACCGATGTCATGAATGGTGTCAGGTCCGATGGTGTCACTGAATCCGGTGCTGATCACCACCGGGATATGGGGTCTGATTTTTTTGATTTCTTTGATCAGTTTGTCACCGGACATCCCCGGCATGAGCATATCTGAAAAGATCAGATCAAACATTTCGGGTTTTGATTTGAAAACGGACAGGGCTTCAACAGGATTTGTAAACGTCACCACCTGTTATCCCAGTGTTTCAATCAGCCGCTGACCGATATCGCAGAGCATGGGCTCATCATCCACAAACAGGATGGTGACAGCGGATCTGTCTTTCAATCTGTCCGATTCTGCCGGCGGTTCAATGAAATCCCTTTCTGAAAAGCCGGAATCAACGGTTTCGGCTTCAGGCAGCAGGATTTTAAACACGGTTCCCACCCTGTTGTCACTGCTGAACTGAATCGTACCACCGTGGGAATTGATGGTGCCGTGGACCATGGCAAGGCCCATGCCGCTGCCTTTGCCTGCCTTTTTCGTCGTAAAATAAGGCTCGAAGATTTTTTTTCTGATATGATCGGGGATGCCCTTGCCCGTGTCGCTTACCGTCAGTTGAACATAATTGCCCGGCACAGGTTCGCCAACGGCTGATGCCTGGTGTTTGCGGATGATTTTTTTTGAAGAACCAATGGTCAGGTGTCCGCCTGTTTTTTCCATGGCATGGAAGGCATTGGTGGATAAATTCAGAATCACCTGCTGAATATGGGAGGTATCGGCAAGGATGAAAAGCGGTTCTTCGGATAATTGACACTGGATGTCGACCTGGGAGGGGATGGTTGCCCGTAACAGTCCTCTGGTTTCCTGTATGATCTGGTTTAAATCCACTGTTTTCTTATGCACCCTTGTCTTCCGGCTGAAACTTAACAGCTGGGCGACCACGTCTTTGGCCCTGATCCCGGCGGTTTTGATATCTTCCAGGTTCTTGCGGAATTGATTGTGCACAGGATTGGTTTTTTTTTGTGAGATCTCTTCCAGTAAAAATTCGGTGTTGCCGATGATGATCCCCAGAATATTGTTAAAATCATGGGCAACACCGGCCGCCAGTGTGCCGATGGATTTCGGATAGGAAGACGCTTTTTGTCAATAAAAGCATGAAAAATTATTAAAACCCTGAAATATGGCCCCAACCGGACACCGGCACAACATGTTGTGCCGGTGTCCGGTTGGAACGCGTTGATAAAAAAAGGGAAATATTAATGTGAAAAGGCAGGATAGAAAATTTTTGGAACTATTAAAGCAGACTTGAAAAATACTTGAAAATTTCAAAAATGACCTGATTTTGAGTATAGAACACCTGTGATCCCTCAAGCCAATTTAGAAAAAATCAATACCAATCATCGAATACCGGAATCCGAGAGTCTGTTTCATCACAGACCAATTCAAGGATATAATCTGAAATCTTATCAGGCGGATCATGGTTACGGATGTCCCAAAGATCCAAATGGCGCAATATTTTTTCGATAATGTCAAGTTCTTCGATAAAGCTGATAATTCTCATGGCCCCCTGGCACTTTGGACACACAAGCGGATCAACCTCATAAATTTTCTGTATCAGGCGTGCCCAGTTCTGCCGGGATTCTTTAGAAGATATTTCATTTGGCATAATAGCAGGAACGCCATCATCCGTGCCGGCTTTTTTTCTCATCCCCCGAGATTTGTTCGAATACCAGCCATAGTATCGGACAGTTTGTTCATACCGGCTGGGAATATGGGTGACCAGTCTGGCCAACCAGTCCAGGGCCATGAAAACTTTCCGGGTTTTTCGGTCTTTCGATGTATAGACAACTTTGGCAATACCGTCTGTTGATTTTTCAGCCGGGACATAGATCATTCGTTCCTGGGAAAAGCAGGCACGGATAATGTACCGGGCCAGGTTGCCAAGACCAGTTTTATCGGAAGGCGTTATCCTGTCACCGATATAAACATGGAAACCACTATGGCGCCATGAAAGCATATTCTCAATGACAGCATCATTTATCTTATCCTCTTTCTTGAGCATTTTCAAAACCTCATACTGTGAACATATTTAAGATATTACTACAACAGATTAAATTCAGGATTTATTGAACACGTAACGAAAACCTTCAAAAGTTCAGGATCCAGCCGATTTAATCCGGTAGCTTTAGCAAAGAGGCCACACCCGTACCCATCTCGAACACGGAAGTTAAGCTCTTTAGCGTCGATGGTACTGCATGGGAGACTGTGTGGGAGAGTAGAACGCCGCCGGATTAATCTTTAAAAAAAGCCCTGGTGATCAAAACGATCATCAGGGCTTTTTGCGTTTGGGATTTTCTGAGCAATTAAAAAATCGTGAGGCCATTGTCAGAGAAGCCTTTATGTAGTCAGGAGTTACAGGAAAGTCTGGAGTACTTTTTACCTAAAAATCGGAGCTGGATTTGCAGGTAGTCCTCGCCTCAATGAGGGTTGGAAGGCTGAGCTATCAGGCGAACACCAAGGGCGGCACACACCTTATTAATTGTGTCAAATCGTGGTTTGGCATTTGGTTTAAGTGCTTTATATAAGGCTTCACGGGTTATTCCTGTCGATCTGGCAACTTCACTCATTCCGCGGGCCTTGGCAGCTACCCCCAGTGCGTGAGCCAGTTCTGCGGCATCTCCATCCTCAATCACCATGGTGATGTAAGCTGCGATGTCTTCTTCACTTTTAAGCTGCTGGGCCATATCAAAATCCGGCAGGTCTGCAATTCGTTTTTTCATAGTTTAATCCTCTAAAGTTGTTTCTCGCTGTCTGGCTTTGGCAATGTCACTTTCCTGGCTGCTCTTATCTCCTCCACCAAGCATGACGATTAAAGCTTCACCCCGTTTGGTGTAGTACATCCTCCAGCCTGGGCCGAAATGTTCTCTCATTTCAAAGACCCCGTTGCCAACTGGTTTTACGTCGCCAAGGTTGCCTC
Organism: uncultured Desulfobacula sp.; assembly: GCA_963674905.2. Classification (GTDB taxonomy): domain Bacteria; phylum Desulfobacterota; class Desulfobacteria; order Desulfobacterales; family Desulfobacteraceae; genus Desulfobacula. The sequence continues at coordinate 2,133,093 of CAXXXR010000002.1, forward strand.
GCTGTGCTTTATCGAGACGGCGGCTTAGGCGAAGTCGCGTGATACGGTCTTTCAAGCTATCGAGCCATTTATCAAATTCGGGTAATGTTTTAACCGTATACATAAGGAAATTGTAATCGATCGAATACAAAAAGTCAAATAAAATTTTAGAAATTATTTAGGATGACCGGCCGCTCGAGGCTATTTCAAAGCAGCATTAGCAGGGATAGTCTGGAGTTTCCATCCGTCTGTAAATCGGGCCTTGTCATGCAGGTAGTCCTCACTGGCTTTTGGGAACTGATCAATTCCAAGCGGGTCAACTATATTCGTAAAACTCGGATTTTGGGATCAGTTGATACGAGTTGATAATCGAAATTTGATTTGTTGACAATTACAAATATTTTTTTGAATTTATCAAGCACCTTCTTTGTGTTAATGGCGCAGTTACATAGTCTTCATCGAGAAATCGGATCAGTTCTTTTAGCTCTTTTTTATCCTGTGGAATAACGAGCTTGCCGTTGTTAGTTTTTATATTTATTCTGTGTTCTTCAGCTATATTTTCATTCAAATCGTCGGCAACAGCTACTATGTCCTCGACAGAAAGGTCTTCAAGCACATCGTTTTTTTGCAGAAGAGCTATTTTTTTTCTTATGATGCTGTCCGCATTTCCTTTAAACGTGGTTTGATCTTCAAATTCGAATAGTTCATTTTCTGCGAAGGCATCAAGGTCTGTGTCGGTCGCCTCCCGGTAGTACTCACTTAAATCCAGAAACCTTTTGGTGTTGTGGTAGGAGACAAACAGCAACGTGCCATTTTGGAATTGGGCTGTCAGTTTGTCGTGCAGTATCAATCCCGGCTCTTCGAGTTTCTTATAGGTGTCACCTGAACCGATAAGCGTCCAGCCTTTTGACAAAAGCTTGCCAGAGTTAAAAATCTGAAAGCTGACTTGCTGCTCTTGATCCGACCAATTGCCGGTGAAAAGGGCTTTAATGCGGTTAGTTTCCGTATTCAGGTCAAGGACTGGATTATTGAGGGGATTCCCCAGGGCATTGGAAATAGTTTCCGGCAGTGGGTACTCTGCGATGGTAAAAATTTCACCGGAATCAACATTGTAACTACCGGTAAATTCTATTTCCTGTTTGTCGGAGATAAACTCTTGCTTTTGATCTGAGAAGAATTCACCTAATTCCTGGCGGAATTGCTCAGTTAATGGGATTCGCCTGACGGGTGTCTGGGCGTCATCAAGGATGGCAAACAGGTTGCTGATTTGGTTGTTGGTTTCAGGCATTGTTGGTTTCCAATATCATATATTCGGTTAGCTGTACGACTTGGGTGATGGATTTGCAATCGGCAATATTTTTTTTGGTGATCAGAACATAGGTGATATCGCCCTCAATGATGACCTCGTAAAAATGATAGCCAAAGAAACCCAGTAGCGGATTGAAATGGTAAGCATGGGAATTCTGGACGATAAAGAAAAAGACCATCGAGATAAAAATCAGCACCGGCACACTGATTGTGTTGTTGGTCTGGTTAATGAGCGGTAGCAGGTAGACCAGCAGAAACCCGACTATTTCCTTGTCCACGGTTTTTACGGCTTTTATTTTGACCGGCAGTTTTTCCAGGTTCTTACCGGAAAGCAATATCAGACCAGCACAAAGTAAAGTAAGCAGTGCCGCCACCAATAAATAATTATAGCCAGCTCGCCAATCCCATGCCTTGCTGAACTCGACAAACCAGAGTGTCACACAGATAGGTGCCAGCGAAGTGGCGACAAGGGTGAGTTTTGCAACCTTGTTAAGCATTGACCGCCTCTCGATTTTGCAGGTCCGAAGAATAGGAAAAGGCTTCCCGTAAAACCGCCTGCATTAGTTGTTCGGCGTTGGTTTGGTTGTCGGCAATTTGGGTTTCAAGTTGGTCGCACAGGGCGAGGAGTTTTCCGACTTTGGCGACTATGACTTTTTGCTCAGTAAGTGGGGGGAAAGCAAGAACATAATTACTGAGTATTTCGATGTTTATATTAAGCCAATTTGCTCCCGAAGCAACAGAGTAGATTTGTGCTTCTTTGTATCTCAAAAACAACTTTAACAATGCCCTTAAGGATTCAATATTAATATTTCTGATTGCCAACAATCCATCATAAATATAACCAGCTATCCCTGTTTGGATTGATCGACCTACACTTCCAACACCACTACAAGCAATCAACAAATCACCTTCTTTAACGTACCTGCTTTTCTGTGAACCTTTTTCTGTTAGAAATCCTTTTGTATCAGTAAGAAATCCAGTTTTACCATAAGGCGTGAAGTCGGCTATAGTTATCCAATGAAAGGGGGTTCTATGTTTAGACCAATATTGAGGATCACCTTTTGGTCTGGGAGAAGAGCCCCTTACTATTTCAAATAAATCTCCCAACCGACACCAAACCCACCCATCCGGCAAAGAAAACGGTTTTTCTTTCTCATTGATTGGCGGTAGTGGCTTTTGTTTTTTGATTTTTTTATCTTTGACCAGATGGGCTTTTTCTGTCTGAATGCGGGCCAGCAGTTCACTGGCTGGCTCAACATCGAGGTTTTGCTGCCGCCAATCGGCTGTGAGTTTGCCTTCGATGGCTTCCTGTAAAATCTGCTGACGGAGTTTTTTCAGCAGGGTTTGCTGGTGGGTGAGTTCAGAGCCGAGCAATTCTTTTCTAACTTGTGTGTTTTTGAGTTTTTCAATCCATAAGTCCTGCTGCTCTATATCGAAATAGGGGAGTTCATATTTCTTGAGATTGGTTAGATTTATGGACTCTTTCGATGTCCCTGATTTAGTTGCCGCAACAAGAACAGCGCGCATTGAATTAAAGACAAAGTGATAAAAGGCAAGGTTTAATGGATATTTTTTTTCATCTTTCGGAGTTAGAATAAAACACAAATCACTGGAAATAAACTTGCCGTTGACATAGTGTGTTCTGCCCAATGAACCGGAAGCAGCAGCGGCAAAAATCAATGCTTCACATTCATGGTTAAATTCATTGTGTGTTTTCCACTCCTCGGCAGCGGTTATAAAGTTGTATTCGCCGGGGGTACATTTCGTACTTTGAAGCTGCCCTTTTTCAAGGTTGAATAGTTTGCCAATGGGCACGAATGTATTTGCCACTACACCAACTCCTTCCTAAGCTGCCCCAGGAGTTGATCACCTTTGGCAAAGGACTGATGGAGCATGTCAAGCAATTCAGTGCTACTATATTGCCTTTCCTGCTCAGGTTGATGCGGATTTTTAATATCAAGGTTATAGCCGTTTCCCTTGATGGTTTTCATATCAACCTGCCAGGCCTGTTCGCTTTCTTCCCGATTGTTCCACCACTTTTTGAGCTGATCAAACTCGGCAGACAGGATAGGCTTGGTCTTCGAATAAGCCTTGTATCCCTCCGGCAGTTTATGTTCCCAATACCAGACATTTTGGGTTGGTTCGCCTTTGGTAAAAAACAGTAAGTTAGTAGCCACCGAGGCATAGGGCTGAAACACAGAATTTGGCAGCCGGATAATGGTGTGGAGGTTGCTGTCTTCCAGCAGTTTTTGGCGGATACGCTGCTTTACGCCATCACCGGTCAAGGAACCATCGGGGAGTACAATGGCGGCTCTACCGCCATCTTTTAGGATATGGATCATCAGGATTAAAAACAGGTCTGCCGATTCCTTGGTGCGGTAGGTCTGGGGAAAATTGTTTTCGTTGTTATTGGAAACCACTCCACCAAAAGGCGGATTGGTAAGGATAACATCAACCCGGTCTTTCTGGCGGTATTCAGACAGGGGTTTTGCCAGTGAATCGTCATACTGGATATTGGGCAGATTAATATCATGGAGAATCAGATTGGTATTACCGAGCAAATAAGGTAGAGGCTTGTACTCCCAGCCCATGACATTATGCTGGATAGCTTCCCGTTCTGCCACGGATGAAGCTTTGGTCTTGAGATGTTCCAGTGCGGCGGTAAGAAAACCGCCCGTGCCACAAGCCGGATCAAGCACCTTTTCACCTGTTATGGGGGCGGTAAGTTCAGTCAACAGTTCAGTGATGGCACGGGGGGTGTAAAATTCACCCAATGTACCGGCACTTTGCAATTCACTTAAAAAGGTCTCATAAATTTGGCCGAATACCTGCTTATCTTTGGAGTTATTAAAGTCAATTTCGTTGAGTTTGTTAATGACCTGACGCAGGTGAATCCCTGATTTCATGTAATTGTAGTTGCCTGCAAAAACTTCACGTACCAGTACGGCGCGTTTGTTGCCAGTGGAAAGATCAATATTTGCCAGGGTTGGAAAAAGTTTTTGATCGACAAAATAGAGTAATTCATCACCAGTCATGCCTTCGTCATCACCGGCCCATTCATCCCAATGCAGTTCAGCGGGAATGGGGGAAACATAGTCGTCCTGCAACAGCTCCAATTCTTTGTCTTTATCGCTGAATATTTTCAGAAAAAGCATCCAACCCAATTGCAGGATACGCAGTTCATCACTCCCGGTTCCAGTATCCTGGCGCATGATGTTTCTTGCCGATTTTACAATACCGCTGATATTTGTCATGTTGTCTATGCTGCCTTATATATTTCCTGTTCCAATTCTGTAATTGCCTGCAAATAATTCTTTTTGCCACCGAAAAGACGGATTATCTCAAGGGGAGATCCGAATTGATCCAGTGGGTTAACCTGCAAAATTTTCATGTCCTCGATGTTCTCAATGCCTTCATCTGCGTATTTTTCCAGTAGTGCTTCCAGCACCTTGCGGGTCTGTTCGCCATATTTGGTGAAGTAATCCCGTTTTTTTACATTGTTCGCCCGTTCCGCTCTGGTCAATGGAGGTTGGTCAAATGCTGTGTGGCAAATTAGGTCAAAAAGATCCATTTCTTTATTAATGGCTTCCTTAAGATTCTCAAAAACGATTCCCTGCTCTATCAATTCTTCAATGATCGCCTGTTTTTTGTCGGTCTGATTCCATTTATTAAGGAAGTCTGACAGGGTGCGGTATTGCTCACGCACTTTTTCCCTTGTGTAGTCCTTGAGGCTGCCGGTAATCAGTTTACCGTTGTTGTCCATATACTGGATACGCTCATTAAGCACAGCCACGTTGACACCGTTGACATAGTATTTTTCTCTCGTCTCGGCAACAATGTCTCCACCGGTGATAACATCCGGCTCGTAAGGCGGTGGATCAAAAATTATTTCCTCGCCGTCTTCGTCAATGACTGCATCAAGGGATTCTGCTTCCTCTTCCGGTGATTCAAACTCATCATCTTCATCAAGCTCTTTTACCCTGACCGGATCACCGTCAAAGTCAGGATCGGCAAAGAGGTCTGTGACATTGCGAAAGTCCATGATAGTGAAGAATGTTTTGTCGAACTCTTCATTGATGCGTGTCCCACGGCCTATGATCTGTTTGAACTCAGTCATGGAGCCGATGTTGCTATCCAGCACAATAAGTTTACAGGTTTGGGCATCCACGCCGGTGGTCATAAGTTTTGAGGTGGTGGCAACTACAGGATATCTTTCCTCCGGGTTGATGAAGTTGTCCAGCTCCATTTTACCTTCATCATTGTCGCCGGTAATCTGCATGACAAATTTGGGGTTTTGTACCATGAGATCACTGTTTTCGTTTGCTATTGCGGCTCTCATTCTCTGGGCGTGATCAATGTCGACGCAGAAGATAATGGTTTTATCAAACCGGTTGGTCTTTTTAAGAAATTCACTTATTTTTATGGCAACTGTTTCGGTTCGTTCATCAATGACCAAGTTTTTGTCAAAGTCATTACGGTTGTACATGCGGTCATCTACAACCAAGCCGTGTTTGTCTGTTTTGCCATGCTCTGGCCGCCAGCCTTCAAGATCAACATTCAAGCTTACTCGTACAACTTTATATGGGGCAAGGAAACCATCTTGTATGCCCTGTTTCAGAGAATAGGTATAGATGGGGTCGCCAAAATATTCAGTGCTGGAAACGGTTTCTGTTTCTTTGGGAGTGGCCGTTAAGCCGATATGGGTTGCACCAGAAAAATAGTTGAGGATTTCTCTCCATGCGCTGTCGGCGGCGGCACTGCCACGATGGCACTCATCAATGATGATCAAATCAAAGAATTCGGGACTGAATTCCCGATACGCATCTTTGTCTTCATCGTAATTTGTTAAGCCTTGATATAGGGCAAGGTATATTTCATAGGATTTATCAATTTTCTTTTTCTTGATAACCGTCATTTTGTCCTTAAAATGACGAAAATCCCCCCGCCTGGTTTGATCAATCAAGGCGTTTCGATCTGCCAAGAACAGTATGCGTTTTTTGGTTTTGCTTTTCCATAGGCGGTGGATAATCTGAAATGCTGTATAGGTCTTGCCAGTACCTGTTGCCATGGTTAGCAGGATACGATTTTGTCCTTTTGAAATAGCCTCTACAGTTCGGTTGATGGCTATTTGCTGATAATAGCGAGGGGTTCTGCCTGTACCATCAAAAAAATAATCCTGTGCTGCAATACGTTCCTGCTCTTCTGTTTCAATTCCTTTATATTTTTTGTAACGTTGCCAGAGAGTTTCCGGCGAAGGAAATTGATCCAGGGTTAGGGTTGTTTCAATTTTGCCATCTGAGCAAGTGCGGTCATGTTCATAAAAGCCATCACCATTGCTGCTGTAAACTGAGGGAATATCTAAAATTTCGGCATAATTGAGCCCCTGCTGGATGCCTGCTTTTACTGAGTGTTTATTGTCTTTTGCCTCGATTATGGCAATGGGGATATTGGGTTTATAATAAAGGAGGTAATCCGCTCTTTTCCTTTTCCCTCTGCTTGTCCGGTTGCCTTTGACATAGATACGACCATCAGTAAAAGAGACTTCTTCCCGAATTTGGGTAGGCGGATTCCAACCTGCTTTTTCAAGAGCTGGTTGAATAAATTTTGTGCAGATGTCTCTTTCGGATAGTTTTTTTTTTGAAGTCATTTTCTACCGTTATGCCACCATTGATCGTATCCAGACTATTATAATTTTTAAAATATCAACCAGATATTTCATACCACTATTAAAAATGGTTAGCAAAGAATTTTATAATCGGGGACCGGCTTTTAACCGATCCCCGAAAGTTTTATCCGTAAAGGTTGTCAATCCAGTGAATAGCTTCTGTATCACTGACTTTTCCTAAATACCGCTGAGTGGTTGATAAATTTGCATGGCGGAGAATTATTTTCGACACGATTTCAATTGGTACTCCTGATCTGCTTGCATAAGTGGCGACGTGCCGTCTCAAATTATCCAAACGTTTGGATAATCTCCGTTATCCAAACCTAAATAAAATCCGAACCTTTTTTGTAGACTCCTGATATTCATTGTTTTTTATGGTAAAAGGTTCGGATTTTTTTTTACTGTATGATCTTCTTCTTATTAACTAAACAGGAGGTCATGCTAATGAATGTACAAAACCTACGGGATAATTATCCCAAACTCATTTCCCACCTTGAAATCAACTGTTACTCAAAAGATTACGTTTGCAGGATCAAAAGGGAAATTGAAAAAATTTTGACGTCTGCAGATTCAAAAGAGTGGTCATGTTATACAGATGTATATCTGGAGTACACTAAAACATGCCGCTCCTCTGCTTATCTTCGTTATCAACGAACTATCATCGGAGCCATACAACGATTTGATGTTCATGGCAGATACCCGAATGGCAGGCTAAGGCATGAGCTTTTCAAAAGAGGAGCTTATCACTTGTTATCGCCAGAATTCAAATCCGTCATCGACCTTTACTGTGAACTGGAAAAGAAACGAGGCAAGAAACATACTTCCATTTATAGAGAGTCTCATAGCGCATCTACATTTTTTTTGTCCCTCCAGCAACAAGGATTTAGCGGTCTGGATAAAATTTCAGAAGAAGCCGTACTTTCCTTATTTATTACCCCAGATGGAATATTACTCAGGAGCTGTTCTAACAAAAAAGACATTGCTGCAGTATTGAAGGCGTGTGTTCCCTATCATCCAGAAACATGTCCTCGAGTTTTGGCTTTTCTTCCCGCGTTAAGGGAAATCAGAAAAAACATACAGTACCTTACATCAGATGAAATCCATAAAATTAAGGGTGCACTGGCTGATAAAGGGTGTTGAAACCAATCAAATTTTATAGCGTTATAGCTGCCCGACGCTTTTGGAATTCTTTTTTTCTCAAGTCTATGATCAACTTTGCCGCTGTGAAATCTGATTTTTTGTTTTTTGCCGTATGAATTTTATTTCAGGGAGCGGCCTTCATAATAAATCAGGAATAGCGATATCGACCAATCAATTGGCTTGGGAAAAAGTCAGCACTGTATTTTTTTCTTATCCCTTGGCAGCAAACAACTCCTTTTGTCCATTATCTTTTTTCTTTGGCTTATGCCTTGTTCCGGCCATTTCAATTAACAAGGTTACAATTGTCGTCAATGCGGATCGAAATATTACACCATGCTGGCTTCTAACCCTTGTTTGCTCAAGCCCTTCTCTTTTTTTCATCAGATTGAAAGGCCGTTCGCAGTTCTTTCGAATCTCGATTGCATCTTGAGAACCATCATGGAACGTGGGCATCGGCTGGAAATGACCGTTGTCAAAATCAACAATTCTTGATTTTGGGCAAGTTGATTCAAACATACATTCACCGGAGGTTGCACCACAGCTAAATTCATGCCCGTCATTAGTGGCTCCCAAAAAATTCATTGGAATCTCACAGTAATCATCGCAGGTGACTCTCAATGGTAATGCTAAAACATTTTCAGGAAGCTTTGCCTTCTCAGATGCAGGTGCCACAACATATACACCGGTTTCATTAAGAACCGAACCGTTACTATCGTGATATGCCTGGTCGGCGGTGATCAATTTGATATCTATCCCCAAGGCCTGGGCCAGTTTGATCAACGGTTTTAAAAACAGGCTGTCGTGATGGTTGGCTGCACCCACAAGAGACACCAATGGAAAACTATGGCCGGTTGAGGGGTTGATAGCTGTCAGGGTATGAAGCCGGTAGCCTATAACAAAATACGATTTGTCCCTTTTGTTCCGGCGCTTTCCACAATCACAGTCCAGGTCAGAATAAATGCGTATTTTCTTACCGTTGACTTTGATTGTGCAGAGGGGATAATTGACTTCAGACGGCAGTTCCGTTGAATCGACACCATGGATAACAGCATTCTCAAGACATCCTGATTTATGAAAATGATGAAGAAAGTACACAAGAACATTCATTAATTGATGGAAACGAAGACGATGCCGAAAATGGCACAGCTCGGTATGATCAGCTTGATTTTTGGTGTTGAGAGGCAGTCTTACAAATCGCCTGTTTTGCTTTCGTTCCTTGCCAAAATATTCATCGCTGCAAAACTTTCTGTAGCTGATTTCAGGGTATTTGATAATTTTTAAAAGCTCCATCCGAAATAGCTGATAGGGTTGGATATCTCTATGTGGAGCAGAATATCCATCAGGCGCAATCAAGCTGTTGATGATCTGGTCATCTAAAAGCTGATCAATAAACTGTAATTCTTTATCCACAATTTCAGGATAAGGCTTTTTTAAGCCATCCAAATAGAACAAGTTATCAGAATGAAAATTTTCAATATAGGTTGCCATCTCAGAAAGACTGCGAATTCCTTTAGATGGTCCTTGGTCTTCAATTCCTATGAGTTCTTCCATTGGGATGTCCAAGGATCGGGAATAATCGTAATTATTCACAACCTCAATCATGATTTCTTTAGTCAGTTCTTTTTTGGACTTCCTGGTCATATTTTTCCAGTTCGGAAAATTTTTCGGATAGGAAGACGCTTTTTGTCAATAAAAGCATGAAAAATTATTAAAACCCTGAAATATGGCCCCAACCGGACACCGGCACAACATGTTGTGCCGGTGTCCGGTTGGAACGCGTTGATAAAAAAAGGGAAATATTAATGTGAAAAGGCAGGATAGAAAATTTTTGGAACTATTAAAGCAGACTTGAAAAATACTTGAAAATTTCAAAAATGACCTGATTTTGAGTATAGAACACCTGTGATCCCTCAAGCCAATTTAGAAAAAATCAATACCAATCATCGAATACCGGAATCCGAGAGTCTGTTTCATCACAGACCAATTCAAGGATATAATCTGAAATCTTATCAGGCGGATCATGGTTACGGATGTCCCAAAGATCCAAATGGCGCAATATTTTTTCGATAATGTCAAGTTCTTCGATAAAGCTGATAATTCTCATGGCCCCCTGGCACTTTGGACACACAAGCGGATCAACCTCATAAATTTTCTGTATCAGGCGTGCCCAGTTCTGCCGGGATTCTTTAGAAGATATTTCATTTGGCATAATAGCAGGAACGCCATCATCCGTGCCGGCTTTTTTTCTCATCCCCCGAGATTTGTTCGAATACCAGCCATAGTATCGGACAGTTTGTTCATACCGGCTGGGAATATGGGTGACCAGTCTGGCCAACCAGTCCAGGGCCATGAAAACTTTCCGGGTTTTTCGGTCTTTCGATGTATAGACAACTTTGGCAATACCGTCTGTTGATTTTTCAGCCGGGACATAGATCATTCGTTCCTGGGAAAAGCAGGCACGGATAATGTACCGGGCCAGGTTGCCAAGACCAGTTTTATCGGAAGGCGTTATCCTGTCACCGATATAAACATGGAAACCACTATGGCGCCATGAAAGCATATTCTCAATGACAGCATCATTTATCTTATCCTCTTTCTTGAGCATTTTCAAAACCTCATACTGGAAAATTTCTTCCAAATCTTCCAATATAAATCCAGGAGCTGTTTTAAAGCTGCCATCATAAAGAAAACAGCCGTCAGTAGCGATAGCATGCAAATGGGGATTGAAGTTTAAAAAATCTCCGTAAGTCTGAACTGCGATACTGGCGCCGGGAACGGCATTGGTGTCGGAAACAACGGATTTCAGATATGTATTCATCACCTTCCAGGCGCAGATCGATAATTTTGCCAACAGCTTTCGATCATAGAGAAAGTAGATTCGCAGCCGTTTGGGAATACTGAAAACCCACTGTCGATGGGGAACATCCTTTAAAACGTGGGTCAGCAGCCATTCACCATATTCAATTACCCGTTTCTGATGACAAGATGGGCAGAACTGCCTGCGCTTACAGGAGAACGCCAGAAGATATTCATGACCACATTCTTCGCAACGCACCCTGGCAAATCCCATATGGAGGTCACCACAATCCAGGTATCTATAAATCACGGTCATTACGTATGTCCGCCAGAAGCCCAGGCGTGATGCATACATATAGTCCCACGACCGCTCAAGTTCTTCAAAATGATTTTCGACACACTTGTAATATGCGCTTGCCTTAGGATTACGCGGCTGATAAACATCATAATTGTATGCAGTCGACTGAGCCATAGCGAAATTAAAAATGATAAATGTTTCGTGGGCATTTGGTTGGAAATCAAAATCTGGAAGTAGATGATACGGCATTTGTTTAATTTATGCAACAAGTATGATGAAAAAGTTAAACAAAAAACATATTGACGGACAAATCGCAGATGTTTGCGTTGGGCTCAGCAAAGGATTTATTATGCGTTTATCAAAGCATCTGATTGTTTTTCTGATGGTCTTTTCAGGCAGTGATAAAGTGTGCAGCAGCCAGGGGACATGAAAATTTTTTTGTGGCTTGCATCAAAAGTCGCCAGGACCGTCCTTGCCGATTTTCCCATGGTAACCACCTGCCACGGCACCTGTTTGAGGCAGTTTACCCTCTGCCCGGAACTGGGAAAGGATAGGTGATCTTCCCTGGACCCTTCATATTGCCGGGGGTGGCAGCGGTCCTGAAAAAGAAGAAAGCTTAGGTCTGGCCCAAAGATTCAAGGGAAGGGTGATCGTGCACGGTGCTTTAAGCCATGACAGGCTTGCGGCATTGATGGGCAAGTCCTGCGTGACATGGAGGATCTTGAGAAACGCATTGCCCGGGTCATTGAACGCTCAATTAAAAAAAACAATTGAAAATCCCCGGCCGGACATGGCGGCTGCCCGGAAGATTACCCGAGAGTATATCTGGGAACGGGTGTTTTCACGGATTGAAAAAACATACAAACAGGCAATCAGGGATTTTTAATGGCGATGGCGGCAATATCGTCATGGCACTTGAACCGTGGATATACGGTGCAGTGGGGATCTTTTTTTTCCGTCTTTCTGATTTCGGCTGCCAGACCGTCCAGGCCGAGGCTCAGATAATTCTTGACCAGGGATGAAAAGTTTTTTGATCGTTCCGGGTTTTTTTGGGGAATTGAAAGCCCGTCCGTGAACAAAAGGATATCTTTGACCCCATCCAGGGTTTCATATCCGTAATTTAAAAAATCAACAGCCTTTTCTTCACCATTTAAAACCCCGTATTTTTCGTTCATCTGGGATCTGATTTTTTTGATCTGGGCTCCGAGAACTTCATTGATCCGGTTTTTATCTGATGTTGCACGAACCGCCGCCACCCTGGGGATATCCCGGCAGCTCCTCTACTATAAAATCAAGAAATTCAGGATCAGCCGGGACAATATTTGACTGAACAAGACCGGAAAAAATGTGAACAAGTCTGTTGGCATGGTCTTTTGATAGAAAAATGGCCTTAAAGCGTCTCCATAGCAAATTCTATCGTTTCTTTAAGGCCATGATCCATTTTAAAATGGCTGATTATTTGTCTTTTTCAGCCGCAATCTCCCGGGCCGTACCGAACTCGCCTGCCTGGGCAAATGTGGCGCCTACCATAGCCCGCTCAATCTTTGAATACACCTTTTGGGCTGCCCGCAGTATGCGGTGTTCATGTTCGCGTTTCCTGGCACACGCCTCATCAATGATCTGGGTGAACACCTCATGATCACAGGGTTTTTCTAAAAATTCAAATGCACCCTGTTTCATTGCTTCAACAGCCATTTTCAATGTGCCCTGGCCGGACAGAACAACGCATTCGAGCAGAGGTTTGATGATCTTCATCCTTGTCATTGCCGTGATGCCGTCGGCATCCTGCATTATGAGATCGATCACGGCAACGTCATACTCATGGGTTTGCACCTCTTTCAGGGCCTGGCCGACATCATAGCAGGCCGTCACCTTGTAGCCGGCCAGTTCCAGGCGTTCTTTAATTAAATCGATAAACTCTTTCTCGTCATCCAGCAGTAAAATCTTCGCCTTGTTGTCCATTATATTTTTCCTTTTTATATAAAAATGTTTGATGCATTGTTCCTTTAGAATATGATCTTTTCGTATACACTAAAAATGGCATTTAGCCAATACCCTGTCAAAAACATGATGATGTTTCGGCAGGGTATCGCTTAAGTCCATTAATTAAAGGTTCGGCCTTCCCATGGATCAATCACAGCAACAGACGTCAACTGTTCATGCGAGGGCCTGAAAAAAATGCACACCGGCCAGGTGGATCAGAAAGACTGCGGCGGTTGGGTTGGGAATCGACCTGCGGTCATTCATCAGCAGAGGCATTAATTTTATCTGCGGTATTTTTGTACTTCTCAAAGGAATTTTTTGCCCACCAAAGCTGGCTTTCCGATGGCCTGCCCTTGATTCTGGCCGGGACCCCCATTGCAAGAGAGTGGTCCGGAATCTCCTGGCCTGCTCCAACAAGAGTGGCCGCCGCAATAACACAGAATTCACCGATGGTTGAACCGTGCAGCAGGGTGGCGTTAATACCGATCAGGGTATGGCTGCCCACAGATCTGCTGTGAACCACGGCACCGTGTCCTATGGTCACCCTGTCCCCTATATGTACAGGGGATTCATCCTTTCCCGGAAATCCGGAATGAATGACACAATTGTCCTCAATTGTGGATTGTTTCCCAATGATTATCTTTCCCATATCTGCGCGTATAACGGCTCCCGGCCAGACACTGCTCTCATCCCCTATTTCAACATCCCCGATAATTATCGCGGTTTCGTCCACATAAGCCGTGGGTGCGATTCGTGGTGTTTTCCCGTCAAACGATCGTATCATACTCTTTTCCCTTTCAGTTCCATTCCCGTTAGTAGTCGACGCATCACTTATGTTTTTTCCCAGTGCCGTCTGAATTGCTTGTTTGATGATTATGCGCCGATGCCGTATTTTTTTAGTTTTGTTCTCAAAGTTGGACGACTGATCCCAAGAATGCGGCATGTTTTTCCAAAGTGAGAGTCCACTGCATTCAGGACTTCAATGATATAGTCCTTTTCTATCTCGCAAAGGGGCTTGAACTGATGCTTGTCCGGTTTTTTCCCGGGAATTCTGCCCAAGGCGCCGTAAAGGTCTTCCTCAGTCAAAACTGAGGATTTTGCCATGAGGACCGCACGTGTCAATGTGTTCTCGAGCTGTCGGACGTTTCCCGGCCAGTCATGCCTGGAATAAATATCATACAGCATGTCCGAATGGATCTGCTTTGCCGGTACATCAATCTGGGTGCATATCTTTTTAACCAGGTATTCAGCAAGCAGTGGAATATCTGATTTTCTCTCCCTCAGCGGTGGAACATGAATAATCATAACGGAAAGGCGGTGAAAAAGATCTTCTCTAAACTGTTTTTGATGCATCATTAAATTCAGTTTTCGATTGGTTGCGGCTATGATTCTTGCGTTGGAACGGATAACCTTGGTCCCCCCGACCCGGATGAATTCTTTCTCGTGGAGAAATCTAAGCAGCTTGCTCTGTGTCTGCATCGGCATTTCTCCAACTTCATCAAAAAAAATTGTTCCCTCTCCTGCTTTTTCCAGGCGGCCGACAGCAGTGGAATCCGCTCCTGTAAAAGCCCCTTTCTCATGGCCGAAAAGCTCACTTTCCGTCAGTGTGTTCACAAGGGTTGAACAATCCATTACAATAAACGGCTGTTTCCTGTATGCGCCCTGGAAATGGATGGCTTTTGCGATCAATTCCTTGCCTGTCCCGCTTTCTCCCTGTACCAATACGGTAATCCTGGAATCAGCAACCAGTGCAATTTTTTTGAACACCTCTTTCATTGCCGTACTCTTTCCCACAATATACGGTATGTCATAATTGAGTCTTTTCCCCGGAGTCGGACTGGTCCGGCCTTTTTCTTCATGGCCGGCAAGCTTTGACAGTTTGTACAGCGCCGCGTCCATCTCATGGATATCAATCGGTTTGTGAATAAAATCAAACGCCCCCATCTTGATGGATGCAATGGTATTTTCCATGTCCTGGTAGGCTGTAACGATAATCACCTGGATCTGGGGCAGTTCTTTTTTTATTTTCTCAAGGATCACCAACCCGTCGATATCCGGCAGCTTGATATCGAGAATCACAACCTTTGGTTTCAGTTTTCGGGCCATTGCAAGCCCCTTGAGTCCTTCCAGAGATGTATGAACCTCCCAGTTCCGCTGAAGGAAAAAAACCTTCATTGACTCGAGAATCGAGGGCTGATCATCAATGATCAATACCTTGGATGCCATATCCTCACTCCAGGGGAAGCCGAATTGTAAAATTAATTCCCAGCGGACGGCGGGGTCTGATCTCCACCTCACCGCCGTGGGCTTCCACAATCCGCTTTACGTTATTCAAGCCGATCCCGCTGCCTTTCCCTTTCTGTGTAAACATGGGGTCAAAAACATGGGCCAGCATCTCTTTGGGAATCCCAAATCCATTATCACCGACAGTTATTTCAAGCATTGTCCGTTTTGCATGCTTTACCTGCCTGGAAGACAGGTAAACTTTGCCTGAATCCGGCTGAGCCTCGATGGCGTTGAACAACAGATTCAAAACCGCCTGTTCGATCCGGTGGGGATCAATTTTTATCATATCGATCCTCCGGCACAGCCGAACACTGGACTGCAGGTTGTTGTTAATAATTCTCTGCCGCATTACGGCCATTGCATTTTCTAACAGCTTGCGCACACTTACATATCTTTTTTCAAGGCGAAAGGGTATGCTCAAATTCATCATTTCCAGAAGGGATTGTTCGATCCGTGTAATTTCATCGAGGCTGGTCCCGATCAATTGCAGTTTTACCGAGTCCTGTTCTGTCTGCTCGAACATCTGCAGGTTCATCTTCACTGCCGACATGGGGTTCCTGATCTCATGGGCCAGTGATCCGGCCTGTTTTGCAAGCGCCTTTAGTTTTTTTGTTTCATGGATTTTTTTCCCAAGGGCAATCCGTTCACTGATATCCCTGCAGATACCGATATTCGCTGCCTGATCTCCAAACCTCGACCGTTTCGCAATGATTTCCGTCGGGAGTCTGCGCCCGTCCTTATACAACCTTAAATATTCAATCCTGCCGGGTGATTTTTTTCTGGTCAGGCTTGACCTATAGACTGATTTAACTGCGTCATTGGATTCAGGGGCAACAAAATCCAAAAAGTCCAGTTTAAGAATACTGTTTTGAGAGTACCCGTGCATCTGTGCAAAAGAGCGGTTGGCAAACGCGATTTTCCCCCTGACCAGCACAAAATAACCATCGGTAATATCTTCCACCAGTGTTTTGTACTTCTTTTCAGACTGTGCAAGGTCCTTTGTCCTCCGGACAACTTCCCGTTCAAGGGAATCCGCATATGATTTGATAAATTCGTTGTGTATATTTTGAAAAAATTCGCTGAACCGAGTGATCGTCCATACCATACATTCCTGAAGGCGAAGCATTTCCATGCAAAGCACTTCTCTGTTCATATGGTCTATCATCAGGGGGATGAGTATCCGGCGATAAAGTTCAAAAATTTTCTGAACTTCAGACACTTTGAATCCCTGTGCAAATCTTTTATGGGCGATACTGGTGATAAAGGAATCAAGCCTTTTCCATCGGTCTAAAACCAGCACCTCATAAAATCCGCAGGCAGCTTCCTTAACCAGTGGAAACAATTCCTGTTTTGATATGTTGTAATAGCTGCTTTCAGGATCGCTTTTCATGGCGTCATACCAGCCGTTTATGATACGGTCACGGTTTTGTTCCAATATGGTTTTCAGTTTCATTTCTCTTCTCAGTAATGTCCTGCTGTTTTTACCCAGGTGTTATCTTTATCAAAAATCAGGGCCGGTTAACAACTTAAAAAAAATAATTGAAAGATTTTTTCAATTAATAATTGAAAAAATCTTTCAATTATTAAATCTATTTTTTTATTTTATACTGCAATAACAAGCAGTTATATACTGGCATTAAAATTGCTCTTTCAATTGCTTTATTGTTGGCAATCACCTGTAATTACAAAGGAGGGAATTTGAAATGATTCGTTTTGAGGGGTTCACGCCTTATCCGGAGGAATTTGCCAGGCAATACCGTGAAAAAGGATTGTGGAAGGATAAAACCATATCTCAGGTTTTAGATGAAAGTTTTCACCGGTTTTTAGATAACACCATCCTGATTTCAGACAGTGGCCAGCGGTATGGTTATGAAGAATTCGGGACTCTGATCACACGCCTGGCACTGCACTTCCACTTCCTTGGCCTGAAGGAGAGAGACCGGGTGGTCCTGCAGCTGCCCAATGTTCCCGAAGTCCTGATTGTCGGCCTTGCCATCATCAAGGCCGGAGGAATTCCCATCATGGCACTGCCCCCCCATCAGGAAGCAGAGATTGGATATTTTACTCAATTTTCCGGTGCAAGGGCCATTGTTATTCCGGACATTTTCAAAAAAATAGACAAACAGGCAATGGCGGCCAATATTCTGGAGCAGAAAAATTCCCCCCTTGAGCTGGTTTTTGTTCTGGGTGAGGGTGTCAAAAAAGGATTCTTTTCGATTGATGCCCTCCTAAGGGATCCCATCGAGAAAAGGGAAAATCCGAAAATCCTTCCCCAGCCCGACCCGGACTGTCCTGCCGTGCTGCAGCTTTCAGGCGGAACAACCGGTGTGCCCAAACTTATTCCCAGGACCCATAACGATTATGTTCACAATTTCACCTGCAATGCAGACACCTGTGAACTGGACCAGAATTCCGTTATGTTGACCGCTATTCCACTGGAGCACAATTTTGCCCTTGCCTGTCCCGGTTTTATGGGGATTGTCTGCAAGGGAGGGTGCCAGATCATCAGCAAGGACCCACGGCCTGAAACCATCATGTCCTTGATGCAGAAACACGGGGTTACCCACTGGATCGCCGTACCTGCCATGATCATATCCCTGCTGAATCACCCGGACCGCCACAGGTTTGATTTAAGTTCCCTTGAGGTCATCCTTACCGGCGGCTCCAAACTGAACCCCGAGGTCGCTATAAGAATCGGCAAAGAGCTGCATTGCGATGTTCAGCAGGTGCTGGGAATGGCGGAAGGTCCACTTTTCTGGGCTCGCAGGAATGACCCTGAGGACATTAAAATCCATACACAGGGCCGTCCCCAGTCACAGGGTGAAGAGTTCAGAATTGTCGACCCGGTTACAGAAAAAGAAATGCCCGAAGGAGAAGTCGGTGAACTGTGGTGCAGGGGCCCCCATACCATCAGGGGATATTACAATGCACCGGAACACAACCAAAAGGCATTTACCGATGACGGATTCTACAAATCCGGAGATCTGGTAAGGCTCCATTCCAGTGGAAATATTATCGTAGAAGGGCGCATCAAGGACTGCATTAACCGGGGGGGAGAAAAAATCAGCGCAGAAGAGGTCGAAAATCACATCATCGCTCATCCCCTAATCGGCAACTGTGCTTATGTTGCCATGCCGGATCCTGTGCTGGGGGAGAAGGCATGTGCCTTTATCACCTTGAAAAATGACAAACCCATAGACTTAACAGGTCTCAATCTTTTTCTGGAGAACGAGCGGCGGATTGCAAAGTTCAAAATGCCCGAGCGATTGGAAATACTGGATGCGCTTCCATTGACCAATGTGGGAAAGGTGGACAAAAAAGCACTGAGGGACTTGATTGAACGGCAACTGGTCCTTGAAACTGAAAATCAATAAAATAAGGAGATTGCGATGACTCAGGAAAACGTCAGGTCCTTTCGGGCAACATTAACAATCATCTACATCCTTTCCGTTGTTTTGATGGTGATCCGGGTTGACTGGTGGTGGTGGGGGACCAAAATACATCCGTTGATCGGCGGTTGGCTTTCGGTGCCCATGCTTTACCAGGTTGGGATCTGGCTGGCTGGGACAGGACTGGTATTTTGGCTGTGCATAGGTGTCTGGGGAAAACAAGATTAAGGAGAAGACAATGAGTGGTGACGTCACGACAATTATCGTAATTATGATGGGGTATCTTTTGATCGTTCTGGCCCTTGGCATCTACAGCTTCAGGTTTTCCAAGCCGACAATGGAAGATTATCACATGGCGGGCAGGGAGTTTAATACCTTTATTCTTTTTTGTGCCGTTTTCGGTACCAACATCAGTGCGGTTGCCCTTATCGGCGGCCCGGGAAAAGCATACCACATAGGGTGGGCTGTCTGGCCCTATTTTGTGACATCATGGGCCTGGCTGACCCCCATCCTTTTCTACGTTATCGGGGACCGTGCATGGAAGGTCAGCTATAAATTCCACCTGATAACACAATCGGATCTTTTTTTAAAGCGGTTCAACAGCCGGGCCCTGGCCTGGCTGACCAGCGGTGTCCTCATGTTTTACACAGTACCGTACATCATGGTCGGCGTGATCGGCGGCGGCAAAACCTTTGTCGGCCTGACCCATGGTGCCGTTCCCTACTGGATGGGAGCGCTCATCGTAACGGTGATCGTCTGCCTTTATATCACACTGGGCGGCATGAGGGGGACAGCCTGGACAAATGCCCTGCAGACAGTGGTCTTTCTGATCGGCGGCCTTCTCATGTTTGTGATCATTGCTTACGCCATGGGCGGACCCGCCAAAGCAACCGCACAGGTGGTGGAAAAATTCCCGCATTTGATGGACCGCTCCAAATTTCCCATGGCCCTGTTTTTCAGTTACGGGATAATTGTATCCCTGTCCGTACCGATGTTCCCACAGGTCTATATCCGGCTTCTCACCGGTAACAAGCCGCAAAAGCTCAGGAAAATGGCGATGATCTATCCGTTTGCTGCTATTCTTATTTTTTTTGCAGTTGCCTATATCGGCATGTGGGGCCACATCACCTTTCCCGACCTCCAGGGTGCTGCATCGGATAAAATTCTTCCCATGCTCCTGTCCAAGTATGCACCTGTCTGGATAACCGGGATTCTGGGTGCGGCCATATTTGCGGCCCTGATGTCCTCCCTTGATGCACAGCTGCTGACACTCGGCACCATGCTGATCAAAGATTTCCTGGGTTCAAGAGTGAAAAAGGCAGACAAGGAAAACAATGATATCATGCTCAGCCGGATTTTCATTATTGTGTTTGCCGTGATCGCGTTTGTCAGTGCGCTGATGAACCCCATGGGTATTATCAAAATCATTGAATGGAGTTTTGCCGGCTACGCTTCCATCATCATTCCGGTCATCGGTACCTTATACTGGAAACGGTGCACAGCACCCGGATGTATCGCTGCCATAATTGTTTCTTAAATTATCCTGATCGGTATCCCCCTCGGGTTTATCCCCAAGGCGATTTCCTTTGGAATGCTGCCCGGGATCCCGGCACTTGTCCTTGGTATGGCTGCTTTGATCATTGTATCGATGATAACAGAAAAATCGGAGGACACAGAAATCGAGAAGTTTTTTGATTCCTTTCGCAGGCAGGAAATTTCAGTTGAAAAGACACAAGTCACATAAGAAAACTGCGGTCTGATGGAAACAGGATGCCAGTATCCAATAGTGGAGGCTGGCAGCCCAACCCCATGGATATCCTAGGAGCAGCTTAAAATGACCTCAGATATGTATTCATCGTACTTTGATATTTTTGCCAGTATAAGCAAATCCATTCATTCGGGGATCAGCTCCCATGAAATCATTGACCGTATCGTTTCCAGTATAACAAAAATCACGAGTTCAAAAGGGACTATTTTCTGGGTGATCAATACACGGAAAAAAGAGATCGAGGCCAAGATTTTCCACGGGTTTGATTATCGCAGTCTTTCCCTTGTCACCTATGATTCGCTGACCCGGATTTTCAACCCTGAAACCCGGGAAACGGTTTTCATCGAAGATGCCCGTTATGATGATCGCATCCCGGATCTTGAAAGGTTAGGGAAGAAACGTGTGGGATCCATCAACGGGTTTTTCTTTGAAATTGATCCGTCCTGTCTTGGGATTCTGGCTGTCTATTTCACCGGTACCCAGAAACTGTCCGGCGATGAACTGAAACTGGTAACAGCACTTGGAGAGCAGGGCGCCATCAGCCTGCAAAAAGCCCTTTATTACGATGAAAAAATGCTTGAAACCCTGCGGCAGTTTATTGAGGGCCTTGTCCTGGCACTTGAAGCAAAAGACAAACAAACCCATGGTCACTCGGTCAAGGTGGCACAATTTGCCCGGATCACTGCCATGGCCATGGAACTTTCGGAAAAAACCGTTGAAATGATATACCATGGGGCGCTTCTCCATGATATCGGGAAAATCGGCATAGAAGATTTTATCCTTGAAAAACTGGGGATTCTGGATGCCAAGGAAATGGACATTATCAAAAAACATCCTGACATCGGTTTGAAAATAATTCATCCCCTCACTTTTTTTAAAGAAATCGAGCCGTTTATTTTCTATCATCATGAAAGATATGATGGTTCCGGTTATCCCATGGGGCTGAAAAAAAATGAAATTCCTCTGGGTGCCCGGATAATAAGCGTATGTGATGCCTTTGAAACGATGATCTCCGGCAGGAAGCATATCCGAAAAAAGACCTTCTGGGATGCGCTCACTGAGATTCAAAAAGGGGCGAATCTGTACTTTGACCCTGAGGTAGTCAAAGCCTTGTTCAAAGGCATTCGGGTTTATCCGGAGTTAACGGGTTACCCCGATGAGGTGGATCAGTGCCGGGAGAAGCTGAGCCAGGACATAGACGCTATTGCAACGGATAATCTTATGTGGAGACAGCTCTGTATGGATTCAACGGCCGGTTTTTAAACCGTTGGAGCGCCAAGGGCCCACTCAAAAATAAGCCGGACAGAAACAGCAAAGAATTTTGGTTTGTCTACAGGCGGATGGAAGTGAACGACCCTGGTGGGAATCGGCTGTTGACATTAATTTTTCCAAATTAAAGATAGCAATTGCATAGATGTAAGACATACTCAAATTTAACTTTTTACCCCTGAATCAAAAGGAGGAGGCATGGACCCGGAAAACGTAAAAAAAATCGGAGTGATTGGACTTGGGAGAATGGGTGCAGACTGGGTTGCAAATTTTCTGGAGGCTGGTTTTGAAGTCATTGGATTTGATGCCAGTTCAGACATATTTGAGCGATCACAGAAACAGACGGCCGGCGACCTTGCATGGTTGAAAAAAAACAGACACACCCCGGATGATAATTTCGATGTCCAGGCGTGTATGGAAAGGTACAGACTTGTCCACAGCGAAGCTGCTTTTATTGAAGAACTGCAGTCCTGCCAGGTTTTTCTTGAGGCGATTTTTGAAGACATTGAACTGAAATGCAGCATGCTCAACAAATTCACCCCTCGGCTGCCAAAGGATCTTGTGGTGTGGAGCAACACCAGTTCGCTGAATGTTCTTGCCATGGCTGAAGCATGTGTCAAACCGGGCAATTTTATCGGTACCCATGGTATGAACCCGGTGCATCAGATGCCGGCTGTCGAAGTTGTCCGGCACAAAAAAGTGTCTGACGACACCCTCCAGTTCACCCTGGGCGTTCTCAAAAAAATGGGCAAAAAGCCGTTTGTGGCCGCTGATGTCAGCGGTTTCTGGGTCAACAAACACCTGATGCCCTTCATGTACGATGCCTACCGTGCCCTTGAACGTGGTGAAATAACTGTTGCCGACGGGGACTGGGGGTTTAAGGGAAGTCTGGGGCACCCACAGGGAATTTCAAACTTTCAGATTTTATCGGTATGGACACCATGTACCGTGTCGGCATGGCGATGTATCTCGCGACTCAGGACCCTCGGCTTTATCCGCCCCTGATTGTTTTCCGGATGATCTCCCGGAATGAACTGGGTGTCAAAACCGGAAAGGGGTTCTATGAATGGGATGGATATAAAATCATCAAGGAACGGGACTTTTCTGATTTGCAGTTCAAAGATTCCAATGACATAATCAATATTGGATCATGATCCATTGAATCCGGGGGAAATCAGGCAGCCATTTAATCTATAGTATAGAATGAATGGCTGCTTTTTCCCCCTCAATGCTCAGTCCGCCCGGACTGGTGAAATCATTCCCGGTTATAATCCGGGCTGCCATACCATTTCCCCAAACAGTACCGACCTGTTCCCGGTGAATATCGTTGGTAAAGGCCGTGGGGACATATTGGGTTTTAAGAACATCGAACAAAATATTGTCCGGATTTTACAACTTAACCGATCATGGTTAAACCGCCGTCGATACTCAACACCTGACCCGTCAGATAGCGGGAATCTTCCCCCACAAAAAAAGCCACGACATCTGCCACATCTTCCGGTGATCCCAGCCGGCGCATGGGGATGGCACGGGTGACGGCGGCGGTAACTTTCTGGCCTTTCTCTCCCTCGTGCAGTTGATCCACAGTGCGGTTTTAACCGGGCCGGGAGCAACGGCGTTTACCCGGATATTATACCGGGCCAGTTCCTTGGCCAATGCCTTGCTGCTGGCCATGATGGCTGCCTTGGTGCCGCAGTACAGGACTTCGCCCGGATTGCCGACCCGTCCGGCATCCGACCCCCAGGCTGACGATATTGCCGCTTTTCTGGGCAATCATATAGGGAACACAAACATGGCTGGCAATGAGAAAGCTGCGGTAGTTGACGTTTATGATCAGGTCCCACAGTTCCTGGTCCGTGTCCACAAAGCGTTTTGCCCGGTCTATCCCGGCATTGTTGATCAGGATATCAATGCTTCCCCATTCCTGGTGGGTCTTGTCAACAGCCGATTTGACCTGGTCGTAATCGGTAACATTACATGTAAATGCCATGGCTTTTACGCCGATTTTTTCAATTTCATCCATAGTTGCCCGGCCTGCATCCCGGCTCAAATCCAGGATGGCAATATTGGCGCCATCTTTCGCCAGCCGCAAGGCAATCGCCCGACCAATACCCTGTGCGCCACCCGTAACAACGGCAGTTTTTCCTTCAAGAGTCATATGTTATTCCTTTTAAAACCTGATTAATTTTAAGTGAATTCATCTCCGTACCAATGATGCTAAAATGAAGGCGCCTGGATGGTTCCATCTTTCTTTTTCCAGCGGGCACAGATCACCTCTTCAAATGCACCCTCTGCCTCACGGCACTCATTACAATAGACACACTTCAGGATATCTTTTTCCCGGTTTTCCTTATACTTGACCGGCCAGTAAGGATCGCATAGGATAGGCCTGGCAATCCCGACCAGATCTGCTTCCCCCCCGTTTTCCAGAATACCGTTGGCCGTTGCTGCATCAGGAATCCGGCCGGCCGTTATGACAGGTGTTTTAAATCCGGCTTGGTTCAAGGAGTTTTTTATCGCAGAGGCCAGGTGGACATTCACTTTTTCTCCCATCCAGAGCGGCGGCATGGTCCGGTGTCCGCTGTACCCGGTATAGGGATCAAGAGCCTCTCCTTCCCGGGGGAGGGCATCTTCAAAACGCCCCCCTGCCGAGACACTGATATAATCCAGGCCCAACTCAGCCAGATTGAGTGCGATGGGTATGGAATGGGCCATGGTACTTCCGCCGATGGTAAATTCATCTCCGTTTATTCGGGCGCCGATGACAAAGTCCTCTCCAACTGCCTTGCGGGTTGCGGCAAGTACCTCTTGGGCCAGCCTCAATCGTTTTTTTCAGGCTGCCGCCGTATCCGTCCTTTCGATGATTATGGCACGAAAGGACGGAGGCCATGGTGTATGCATGGGCAAAGTGCAGCTCAACCCCGTCAAAACCGGCGTCTCTGGCCCGTGAAGCAGCGCTTGAAAATAATCCGGGGATCTGCTGTATTTCCTCTAGGGTGAGATCTTCTACCTTCTGGCGGTATCCGCTGCGGGCAATCTTAAGAAAATGAATGATCTGGGGAGCGATCTTGGCTGAACTTTCGCCATGAATCCGCTGTGTCAATTCCGTTAAACCGGGAATAAATTCATCAGAGTTCAGCCGCAATAGCTGTCCGCTTTTCTGTTCTTTTACTGCCACAGCTTCTGTGACCACCAGGCCGGCACCCCCCTTTGGCATACATCAAATAACGATTTATCAATTTTTCTGTTACGTGTCCCTCTACCGTAGCCAGACGCGTGACCACCGGCGGCATGACGATACGGTTTTCAATCAAAAGTTTATCATTGATGTGATATGGTTTAAATAAACGCATTATTGAACTCCTGGGTTATCCCCATTAATTAGGGGCATTCTGAATGTATGTTTTACGTTCTGCCTCACCGCCCACTGCAAGCCGGCGGCAGCCGGCAAATTTTATTTTAAAAGTGTCCTTGCGATAACGAGTTTTTGAATTTCAGCAGTCCCTTCCTCAAAGTGGAAGGATCGGCAGTCGCGGAAAAATCTCTCAATCGGCAATGCCTTGGTGTATCCGACACCGCCGTGCATCCGCAATGCCTTCTCGGCAACCTCTACCACCATTTCTTCAGTGAAAAGTTTTGCCATGGAAGCCTCCTTGTCAAAGGGCAGCCCTTGTTCATACAGCCAGGCGGCCTTCTGGTACAATCCCCGGCCGGCACTGATGGATGTGGCCATTTCTGCCAGGCTCCATTGAACTGCCTGCCTTTTGGCCAGGGGTTTTCCGAAGGTATGGCGGCTTTTGGCCGTTGGTACGCATAAATCTAGCAGTTTCTGGGCCACGCCCACGCAGCAGGCCGCAATCGAGACGCGGCTGAGTGCCAGCATGTCAAACGCCACCCGCAGCGCCCTTCGCCCGGCACACCAATGATATCGGTTTCGTCTACTTCGCAGTTTTTGAACAATATATTAAAATGCCGGGGTCCCTGGGTACCCATCATTTTCTCCATGGGCTTCAATACAATACCGGGATTGTCATCCCGGACGCCAAAACAGGTCACCCCCCCGTTTTCAGTGTTGGCAAATGTTATGTAAAAACAGGGAACCAGGTCCGGGAAAACGGTTATAAGCCACTTGTGTCCTCTAATGACCCATTTGTTACCCGACTTTTTTTGCTCGGGTGTTAATGTCCTTTCCAGTTCCGGCTTCTGGTTCTGTCAAACAATTGGCCACCATGATCTCGCCCCTGGCCATTTTCGGCAGCAATTCCTTTTTATGATGGTCTTTCCCGAAAGAGTAGATCGCCCGCCACATCAGTCCGTTCATGCAATGTGCCATCATCCTCACAAATGCATAGCCTCTGGAGAATTCCTCTAATAAGGGGAACCAATGTGTCACCGGCAGTTCTTCTCCGCCGTATTCTTTCGGGATGGTCACACCAAAAAATCGACCCCGCTTCAGCTCTTCGTAAAGTGCGGGCGGAAAGATTTCCTTTTCTTCCAGATCAACTGACAGGGGGTCCAGAACATCTTCAACCCAGGTTCTTGCTTCCCGGGTCCGTTGCTGTATGTGTTCAGGTATAGTAAAATCCATTTATCCTCCTCAATATTTAACTTTCTATTTATCGTCCTTTACTGCACGCATTTTTTCAGCAATCATTTTTCTTAAAATTTTTTTATCTACCTTACCGGCTGCCGTAAGGGGTATGGTGTCTATGATTTCGGTACACCCGGGGATCAACGCCCTGGCGGCATCATAGTGTTCCATATGCGCCACAATATCATCGTGTGAAAACGCCTGACCGTCAACGGGTTTAACAAATGCGCAGACCATTTCCCCAAGGTCTTCATCCGGCATGCCGACTGCTGCCACATACTCCACGGCGGGATGTGAAAAAATAATATCTTCAACATCACGTGCAGATATATTCTCACCGCCCCGGATAATGACATCCTTGATTCTGCCGGTAATCCGTATGCGCCTGTTTTCATCAATCACAGCCAGATCACCGGTTCGGAAATACCCCTCAGGTGTAAACGCAAACTGATTGGTCTGTGAATTGTTGTAGTACCCTGAAAATATACCCGGCCCTTTGGCCGCCAGTTCACCTTCAACACCCACCGGCGTTTTGGCTCCGTTGATATCCAGGGTATAAAAATTATCGTAAGGACAGACCGGCACTCCAATAGTGTCCGAGCGCACCGACAAAGGATCGGACGGACGGGTTTGGGAACAGGGTCCTTCAACCATCCCGAATGCATTCGTATAGCGGCAGCCCATTCGTTCTTCCACCTGTTTTACAAGATCAGGAGAACTATTGGCCGCGCCCACATAGATTTTGATCAGTGAAGACAGGTCATAATCTCCCAGGTTTTCATAGGCGACAATCCGACTGATAAGGGTCGGCACAAGGCTCGCACAGGTAACGTTTTCTTCCTGGACGGCTTGGCAGAAATCCTGGGGCCGGGTGGAATCGAGAACCACAAGTTTTCCGCCATGGAAAAGAGGACCTGAAATGCTCACCAACAGGGCCAGGTTGTGTCCTACAGTGGTTCCGACAAGACTGATATCCGTTGTATTGATGTCCCAGGCCCTGGATGTGTATTCAACATTACAAAGATAATCATTGTGTGTTCGAACTGCACACTTGGGAAGGTTCGTGGTACCGCCTGTGGGCAACAGATAGCAGACATCCGATGGATCCGGACGGGCCTGAACAAGCGCCCGGGAAATGGTGTCAGGGTCGGCGCCGCAGTTCATCAGATCGTTGAAACACAGATACCCTTCTTCAGCCTGTTCTGCGGCCAGAATGACCTTGTCAAGGCCGGGAAGTTTCTCCGTGACCTGCCGGACAATAGGCAGAAAATTCTTTTCCCGATAGTCTGCAGGCAGTATCCAGCCTTTGGGCTCGGTCAGCGTAGCCAGATGGACAATTTCCCTTGCGGTATGGTTGACGGTGAGTAAAACCATTACCAGGCCCGCTTTCTGGAGTGCATAGTGAGCAATGATAAACTCGGGCCAGTTCGGCAGTTGCAACATCACCCGATCCCCCGGCTTAAAACCACTGGCCAGCAGATTAAACGCCATCTTATCGGTTAACTCTCTCAGCCGGGCATAGGTATAGCGCTTTGCCTGGCCGACCAGGGCCTCTTTGTCCGGGTATAGATCTGCATTTTTATCCAGAATATCCCCGATGGTTACTCCCAGCCACCAGCGGTTTTTTTCATAACGTCTAGCCGATTCAGCATCATAGGTATTCGTACATTGAACAGTCATAGTTCCCCCTGTATTTGTTTTCCTCAGTAAAATTATAGTTTTTTATATGAGACCGGTAATTCCAGGCAGCCATGTTGAAATAAGAGGAAAGCAGTTGATGAGCACCATTGTGGTTAAAAGCGCCACAAGAAAGGGCAGAATCCAGTAAAAAATTTCCCGCATGGGGATGTCGGCCTGGATCATGGCAATGTAGAGACCGGGTCCCACGGGAGGGGTGATCAATCCCACTACGGTGCCCATGCAGACCACAACACCAAAGTGGATTAAATCAATCCCCATGGCTTCAACCGCAGGCAGTAAAATCGGAACAATAATGATGAGCACACTGATGGTTTCCAGAAACATACCCAGAATCAGCATGAGCACGTTGATCAGGAACAAAAAGACCAGGGGCGAGCCGGTCATGCTGGAGATGATTTCAACAAGCCGGTCCGGCAGTCCGGCAAATGTCAATACCCATCCAAAAGACGAAGCTGCGGCAATTAAGCTTGTAATAACCGCAGTATTCAAGGCAACGGATCCCAGAATATCCGGAATCTCTGATAAACGGATGTTCCGGTATATGCATATGCCGAGGAAAAATGCGATGATGGATGCCACTGCTCCGGACTCGGTTGGGGTCATCACTCCGGAGATGATGCCGGCGATAACCACAAGGGGTATCAGTCCCGGCGCCAGACCGGATATCAGTTTAGGGACTGCCTGGCTAAACGGCTGCCATTGTTCCTTGGGCAAGTCATGTTTAATCCCGACAATAAAGATAACAGAAGCAAAGGCAATAAACATAAGGATTCCAGGCAGGATGCCCGCTACAAAAAGCGCTGAAATGGGCTGGTAGGCAATGACGCCGTAAATAATCATCAGCATGGATGGCGGGATAATCGGACCCAGCAATCCGCCGGACGTGGTTATGGCTGCTGAAAGGCCCTTGTTATACCCTCTTTTTTCCATTTGAGGGATCATCACCTTGCTCATCACGGATATCTGGGCAACGGCCGAGCCCATAATTGAAGCAGCCATGGCATTGGTCAACAAGTTCACATACGCCAGTCCCCCCCTGAAACCACCGACCAGGACATTGGCGGCGGACATCAGGCGCTGCGTCAGTCCGCCACGGTTCATCACCTCGCCCACGAGCATAAACAATGGGATGGCCAGCAAACCGTTTTTTTCCACAGAGCCGTAAAACTGAATCGGAACGGTATTCAACAAGACCTGCAAATCGCTTGTAAAAATGAAGACAAGGGTTCCTGCCATTAATGTCAACGCCACCGGAAATCCCAAAAAAAGCAATGCAAAAAAAACAATCAGTGTCAGCATTCTTCCCCCTTAAAAAGATTTGACCGTTTTCAGAAATCCGACGATCAGATGAAACGACATGCCGTAAAATGAAACTGGAAAAACAGCGTAGTTAATCCAAACGGGAATCTGCGTTGTCGGGGACAATTCGATCCGTACCTCCGGTCTTAGTATCCAGAGTGTGGCTTCATAGGCGAAAAAGAGGATGACAATCAGTCCGATAACCTGCAGGGCAATGGATATCCCTTTCCGATACTTTTCGGAAAAAGAAGCCACTATAAAATCGATGGCGATCATCCGCTGTTCTTTCAGCAATATGCTTAATCCAAATAATGTCATAAAAACAAGAAGTTGAACTGAAATTTCTTCTGCCCAGAACAGGGGGCGGCTGAACCCGTAGCGCAACACAACCTGGGCCATCAAAATCAAGACAAGTGATCCTGTAATGAGGGTCAGAAGCACTTTTTCGATTGCAGCCAGGTAATTATCGCCTTTGATGAGCAAACCAATCATGGTGACAACCTTTCGTATGGCAGGGTGGCGGGCAAACAACGGTTTGATTGCGGCCCGCTCGCCTGCACGGGTGATATTATTCCTTTATTCCTTTAACCTGTTTATGAAAATCATTGATCACATCATTTTTATGGATATAATCCTCACTGATTTTCCGACCTATATTTTCAAAGGAGGTCAAATCGATATTGGTGACAATAACACCGTCTTCTTTCAATTTATCGAGATTTGATTTCTCTGCTTTGGCCTGTGTTTCGATGCCCCATAACTCGGCCTTGTGGTAAACTCGCTGAATGGTGGCGCGGTCATCATCAGAAATTCCATCCCACCATTTTTTAGAGGCAAGAAGGATACCCGGGAAAGCCATATGATTTGTCAATGCCAGGTAGGGTGCCTGATGATGAAATTTCAGTCCGACAACAATATCCAGATCCACATCAATGGCATCCAGAAGGTTTGTGGTCAGGGACGGCGCGATCTCGCCCAGTGCCAGTGCCGTGGGCGAGGCCCCGTTTCCTTTCCACCAGTCGTTAAAAATGGGGCTTGGGAATGCGCGGACTTTTTGGTTAATCAAATCTTTTGGGGAATTAATCTCTTTCACCGAAAGAACATGGCGCATGCCCGCAAAGGTATACCCCACACCGATAATACCGTGGCGTTCAAGGCGTTCAAGCATCTGCCGGGCAGCCGGCAACCCGGCTGCTGCTCCGGCCTGCTCCACGTCTTCAAACAGATAGGGCAGAAACCATCCCAGCATGGATTCTTCCCGGTTGGAGAGTACTCCGGCAGGCAGAATCGAAAATGCAATGGCCCCGGACTGAATCATACTGACCATTTGTACTTCATTTCCAAGCTTGGACAAGGGATTGATTTTGATTTTCAAACGTCCTTGAGTTTCTTTGGCCAGATTGTCCGCGAACTGTACGGCAACTTTATGCCAGACGTGGCTGGGTGGAACCGTATGGCCCAGCATCAATGTCTTGGTCCAGCCGGAAACCGGCATTAAAGCCATCACAAGAAAAAATATCGCCAATACTTTAAGTCCCAAAACAATAGTTTTTTGTCTGCAAATAGAAGCGCCTGAATAAGTGATCCACATTCTGTTCATCATAATCGTTCCTTTCCCTGTTTGTTTGAAAATTTATGAATAGTTACACCTGCCACTGCCAAACCGGATTATCTTTTTTTCGTGCCTAAAATCCGGCACATGTCACCAAGGGTTTTGAGTTCCATTTCTGTTAAAATATCCATTTCTTCATGAAGACTTTCGATATGGCGGGGAAAAATTTCTTCAATTAACCGACTGCCTTTTTCAGTCAAATGGATATCCCAGTACCTCCGGTCACATATATTCCGTTTTCGTTTCACCAGTTTCCGTTTTTCAAGGTTGTCCACTATCATTGTTATATTACGGGGCGTTTTAAGTATCTTTTCCGCAAGGTCTTTCTGGCATAATGACCCCAGATGGTAAAGCGCTTCAATCACAGCAAACTGGCCAAAACTCAATTTGACTTTTGACAGGTGTTTATGGGCGCGGACAGAAACCGATTCAGCCGCTCGGACCAGTTTGATAAATGAGGACAAAACCAATGTGTCCTTTTGCTGGGGATTCTTTTTTGTCGGCATGGTCTGATTCCTGTCCTTGTGATTAATTACAGATTATATAGTATCTTATGTAATGATTACACGTTATACTTATTTGCTATAATTATTGTTGTCAAGTTTTTTTTTACAAATTATTGGTGTGAGTTAAATAGCTGACCTGAAGTGTTTCTTAGGGTCACTTTTTTTATTTAGTGTCTGAACGGAAACCCAGAACACCATATTTTTCAGGGGTATGCGGGCTAAAAGTTGTTTGAAATTTTTACTAAAAAATGAATTACTTGTTGATTTTTACTGATTACTATGTTAATGTAAGCATCTAAAAACTAAAGAGATTTAAAAAAAATGAGCAATGTAGAAAGTAATTCAAATTTCAACATACCAACAAAACTTCGAGGTTATTTTGCGTAAAATTTTTGAACCACAAATGACATTCGGGCAGACCCCTATCGATCAAATCAAAATTGACATGAGAGCCAGGGATGAAATTCCCAAACTGCTTTTGGGTCTCCAGCACATCTATTGCGATCAAAAGCTGCGAGAAAAAGTTTTTGCCACCCTCAAAAATGTGATCCCGGAAGAGACTGACACCAAAAATGGGCGGCCGGGAATGGACCTGTGGAAGATCCTTGTGATGGGCACCATCCGTCTCAATTGCAACTGGGATTATGATAAGCTCCAGGAAATGGCGAACAACCACAAAACCTTAAGACAGATGCTGGGGCATGGCATGATGGATGATGATGACACCTATCCTCTTCAGACCCTGAAAGATAATGTCGGGCTTCTGACACCTGATATTCTGGATAAAATCAACACCCTGGTTGTTCAAGAAGGCCATAACCTTATGATGAAAAAAAAACTTCGGATGATGAGGCATTGATTGGACGGTGTGATTCATTTGTTGTTGATCGGATAGGAAGACGCTTTTTGTCAATAAAAGCATGAAAAATTATTAAAACCCTGAAATATGGCCCCAACCGGACACCGGCACAACATGTTGTGCCGGTGTCCGGTTGGAACGCGTTGATAAAAAAAGGGAAATATTAATGTGAAAAGGCAGGATAGAAAATTTTTGGAACTATTAAAGCAGACTTGAAAAATACTTGAAAATTTCAAAAATGACCTGATTTTGAGTATAGAACACCTGTGATCCCTCAAGCCAATTTAGAAAAAATCAATACCAATCATCGAATACCGGAATCCGAGAGTCTGTTTCATCACAGACCAATTCAAGGATATAATCTGAAATCTTATCAGGCGGATCATGGTTACGGATGTCCCAAAGATCCAAATGGCGCAATATTTTTTCGATAATGTCAAGTTCTTCGATAAAGCTGATAATTCTCATGGCCCCCTGGCACTTTGGACACACAAGCGGATCAACCTCATAAATTTTCTGTATCAGGCGTGCCCAGTTCTGCCGGGATTCTTTAGAAGATGTTTCATTTGGCATAATAGCAGGAACGCCATCATCCGTGCCGGCTTTTTTTCTCATCCCCCGAGATTTGTTCGAATACCAGCCATAGTATCGGACAGTTTGTTCATACCGGCTGGGAATATGGGTGACCAGTCTGGCCAACCAGTCCATGGCCATGAAAACTTTCCGGGATTTTCGGTCTTTCGATGTATAAACAACTTTGGCAATACCGTCTGTTGATTTTTCAGCCGGGACATAGACCATTCTCTCCTGTGAAAAGCAGGC
Organism: uncultured Desulfobacula sp.; assembly: GCA_963674905.2. GTDB lineage: Bacteria > Desulfobacterota > Desulfobacteria > Desulfobacterales > Desulfobacteraceae > Desulfobacula. The sequence continues at coordinate 2,166,364 of CAXXXR010000002.1, forward strand.
ACGGATAATGTACCGGGCCAGGTTGCCAAGACCAGTTTTATCGGAAGGCGTTATCCTGTCACCGATATAAACATGGAAACCACTATGGCGCCATGAAAGCATATTCTCAATGACTGCATCATTTATCTTATCCTCTTTCTTGAGCATTTTCAAAACCTCATACTGGAAAATTTCTTCCAAATCTTCCAATATAAATCCAGGAGCTGTTTTAAAGCTGCCATCATAAAGAAAACAGCCGTCAGTAGCGATAGCATGCAAATGGGGATTGAAGTTTAAAAAATCTCCGTAAGTCTGAACTGCGATACTGGCGCCGGGAACGGCATTGGTGTCGGAAACAACGGATTTCAGATATGTATTCATCACCTTCCAGGCGCAGATCGATAATTTTGCCAACAGCTTTCGATCATAGAGAAAGTAGATTCGCAGCCGTTTGGGAATACTGAAAACCCACTGTCGATGGGGAACATCCTTTAAAACGTGGGTCAGCAGCCATTCACCATATTCAATTACCCGTTTCTGATGACAAGATGGGCAGAACTGCCTGCGCTTACAGGAGAACGCCAGAAGATATTCATGACCACATTCTTCGCAACGCACCCTGGCAAATCCCATATGGAGGTCACCACAATCCAGGTATCTATAAATCACGGTCATTACGTATGTCCGCCAGAAGCCCAGGCGTGATGCATACATATAGTCCCACGACCGCTCAAGTTCTTCAAAATGATTTTCGACACACTTGTAATATGCGCTTGCCTTAGGATTACGCGGCTGATAAACATCATAATTGTATGCAGTCGACTGAGCCATAGCGAAATTAAAAATGATAAATGTTTCGTGGGCATTTGGTTGGAAATCAAAATCTGGAAGTAGATGATACGGCATTTGTTTAATTTATGAAACAAGTATGATGAAAAAGTTAAACAAAAAACATATTGACGGACAAATCGCAGATGTTTGCGTTGGGCTCAGCAAAGGATTTATTATGCGTTTATCAAAGCATCTGATTGTTTTTCTGATGGTCTTTTCAGGCAGTGATAAAGTGTGCAGCAGCCAGGGGACATGAAAATTTTTTTGTGGCTTGCATCAAAAGTCGCCAGGACCGTCCTTGCCGATTTTCCCATGGTAACCACCTGCCACGGCACCTGTTTGAGGCAGTTTACCCTCTGCCCGGAACTGGGAAAGGATAGGTGATCTTCCCTGGACCCTTCATATTGCCGGGGGTGGCAGCGGTCCTGAAAAAGAAGAAAGCTTAGGTCTGGCCCAAAGATTCAAGGGAAGGGTGATCGTGCACGGTGCTTTAAGCCATGACAGGCTTGCGGCATTGATGGGCAAGTCCTGCGTGACATGGAGGATCTTGAGAAACGCATTGCCCGGGTCATTGAACGCTCAATTAAAAAAAACAATTGAAAATCCCCGGCCGGACATGGCGGCTGCCCGGAAGATTACCCGAGAGTATATCTGGGAACGGGTGTTTTCACGGATTGAAAAAACATACAAACAGGCAATCAGGGATTTTTAATGGCGATGGCGGCAATATCGTCATGGCACTTGAACCGTGGATATACGGTGCAGTGGGGATCTTTTTTTTCCGTCTTTCTGATTTCGGCTGCCAGACCGTCCAGGCCGAGGCTCAGATAATTCTTGACCAGGGATGAAAAGTTTTTTGATCGTTCCGGGTTTTTTTGGGGAATTGAAAGCCCGTCCGTGAACAAAAGGATATCTTTGACCCCATCCAGGGTTTCATATCCGTAATTTAAAAAATCAACAGCCTTTTCTTCACCATTTAAAACCCCGTATTTTTCGTTCATCTGGGATCTGATTTTTTTGATCTGGGCTCCGAGAACTTCATTGATCCGGTTTTTATCTGATGTTGATTGAACCGGTAATATTTTGTCCGGCCCGGTCAGGTCTTTTTCAACTGCCTTTTTCCACATGCAGAGGGTGTCATAATCATGATCCTGTTTTTCCACAAGGACCTTGTGTGAATTATCCTTGAAAACAAGGACGATGAAACAATCCCCTGTCTGGACCCACTCAAGGCGATCGTCTTTTATCCGGACCACTGCTGCACTGGTGCTCCACAGGTTTTCTTTTCTTGAAAGATTCACTCCGTGGCCGAGCATTTGATTGTGGATCTCCTGGTTTGCACCTTTGGCCAATGAAACCAGGGGATAGTGATTTTTCACAAAAACAGACCGGGCAGCGGCCGAGGCCAGAAAACCGCCGGTTTTCCCATTGTCAAAGGTTCTTTTATCAAGGCTTGTGGCCCCGTCAAATACGCCGAAAAGATTCTTTTCTACAATGAGGTTGTCTTCGTTTAATTTTCCGGAACCGCATTCCAGGATATATTCAAGTTTCATATCAGTTTTGATAATGCAAATTTTTTTTGTCATTATGGGTTTTTAATGTTCTATCGCATTATAAAACCCCGCTGACTCAAGTCAAAACGATAATATGAATGATCATTTGAATCCATATCTAAATTTTCTATATAAACTTCCGGGGCCGTAGGATTATTTTTTTCTCCATGCCTGAAACAGACAGCTTGAGAAATGATTTCTCAGAGGCTCTTAAACAAGGTTGCCGCTTTGCCCCTGTAATATCAAACTGAGTTCCTGCCGGTGCGTCCACTTTCAAGTAGATCGGAAGATTCCCCGGGCTTGCAGGGATTTTTTCCCTCCAGCCCACATCAATCGAAAAGCCGTCGTCAATCCTTTTAATTTCCGACATGATGTGATGGCAATATTGGTTAAGGCATTCACCCTTGTCTTTGGCCGGAAGCATTCCGTTTTTTTTACTGCCGGTTTTGATGAATTTCGCCCATTTTTGGATCACCCCGGGATTTTTTTCCGGGTCAGGATGAAGGATGTTGGTCCAGTGAAGGGCCAGTATGGGCCTGTCAAATCTGAATTCAGGAGCCGCAGCCACCTTGTTCCAGGGAATTTCCAATTCCCCGCGCTCCACAAGCAGCACATTGTTTTCCCAGGCAATCTTTTCGGTCTGGGGTCTTGAAAATAATTTTGTCCGTTTAAAAACAAGGATAACAGAATCTATTCCAAACTCGGCCAATATTTTCTGGAATCCGTTGTCCGGATCTCCGAAACTGTGCTTGAGGGCCGGGGGAATAAATGTTCCAGGGGTTTGACAGAACTGATACTGATCTAAGATCTTGAAAAAATAGGACAAGTGTCGTCGTATTTCATCAGGGTCCCTCATGGTGCAGTCTGTATCGTGGAATTCCGACCTTTGCATGACCCCCTGGTCCCAGAATTCATGGCATAGACCATGGACTCCCAATTCTATGTGATTTTGAGCATTTTTAATGATCCAGGCGGCTTTGATTTTTTGTTCCGGGTCTGTATACGGTGCTGTCCAGACCTTTCCCATCCAGGTGGAGGAGGGCAGGTTTCTCAAAATATTGTGTCTGTCCCACTCACCGAGAACAAACCCGGCCAGGATTTTCATATCCAACTCTCTTCCAAGCGCTGCCAGTGCTGCGTAATCTTCAGGCACATGATCCCTGGGCATTCCTGTCCTGAAAGGTTCATTAAACTTTGAACCATCCTCTCCCTTCCACCAGCCGACATCTTCTATGAGAACCAGAAGCGGCATGGGGATCGATATATTGATTTTGTTCACAGGGATATCCTTTTTCTCACCACAGGGCCGATCAGGTTTGCAATCCCCAGCGGCATTTTTCTCCATGGCGGGATGGATAAGGTTTCCTTTATCTGAAAAGCATTTTTCTCCTTAAAAGACCAGGAATACCAGTAAAGAGGGGTTTCACAGGGGCCAAATTGCTTCTTAAAACGGAATGTAGCAGCACCCCTGGAGGACCTCCCCATATCAAAGGCTTCCATTCCCAGGTGGCAGGCAAACCGTATCATCTGCCAGTAAAGGTACAGGTTGGCATTCAGATATCTAAATTCCCTGATCGAGGAGGCCCATGGGTTGGCCAGCCTTTTTTTAAATCTGAACATAAACGCTGCCGCAACAGGTCTTTTTTTGTAAAACACGGTGCAGATGAATGCGTGGTGATAGAAATGTCTGAAAATTTCTTCAAAGAATTTTTTAGCGTGCACGGGTGAGCCAAGATCTCTCATGTTCCGGCTGAACACCTTATAAAAAGGATCAATAAGCTCTTTTTTGCCTATTTTCCAATCAAGCCCGCAGGTGTGGCTTTTTTTGATCTGACTTCTCAGCTTTGACTTGAATTGATGCATCATCGCCTGGGGCGAACCGGATAAGGGGAGGGACAATCCCACTTTTTCTGTAAAAATCCGGGGAGAACCACCCATGAGGCTTAAATCCGGAAGTTCGAGCATGCCGTACTGCCGTAACTCAATGTCTGAAATTCCATTCTTAATAAGCAGTTCCAGGCCTTTTTTAAAAAGAAAATTACGGGTTAAGGCATCTTTAGCGAGGATGCCGGCAGTGTCAAAAAACGGGATGGACACCACCCTTGAGGCTTTCACCCATGTTTTGAACCGGAACAGCGGCATTATTCCGCAAATCTCGGTCTCTCCTTTTTGACCTCTTTTGACGGCGGATAGAAAGACCGGCCTGTGATCATAGGTTTCTTCAATGACCTTGGACCAGTTGAAAAGATGGGTATATCCGGACTCCCTGTTCCGAAGGACATACCGGTCCCAAGCGTCAGGCTCACTGATCTCCCTGATTTCCAAAACATCCGGTTGCCTGGCGGGTTCTATTTTTTCCGAAGCATTTATTCCTGTCAAGGCACCACCACGCTTTTTTCCCAATTAAAACACTTGAAATTATATATCCAGTTGCAGTCTCTTATCTTGGTTTACATTGAAAGTCATGCAATCTCAATAAATTCTTTCGGCGTCACGGCAAGCCTTTTTTGTCGAAAATGGGTGCTGAGCCGAACCACTTGTGGCGGCAGCAATCTACAATTTGAAAGAAGGTTATTGTCAGAAAAAAAATCCCGGGCATTACCGTCAAAAACCTTTTCCCCGTTCAGAAGGCAAAGGATGCGGGTTGTGTTTTCTGCAACAAAATCCATGTCATGGGTAATGATCAGAACTGTTTTTCCTTCTTCTCTCAATCTTTGCAAGGTGGTGACAAAAAGATTGATTTCATGTGAATCAAATCCTGCAGTGGGCTCGTCAAAGACGATAATGGGGGTATCCATTGCCAGGATAGATGCCAGTGCCGTTCTTTTACGTTCACTAAATCCTAAATCATGGGGATTCGTCTTCTGGAACGGCAATAAATCAAAACTTGATAAAGCCTTATTGACAAGCTGATCTATTTTTTTTTCAGAATACCCTAAATTTTTCGGACCGAAGGCCACTTCATCCCTGACCGTGCGCCTGCAAATCTGATCATCCGGATTTTGGAATAATAACGCTACTCTTTTGGCCAGTTGGGACACGCTTTGGGTCGACGCATCAATCCCCTGTATCCATGCTTTGCCTGCAAACGGACGCAGCAGGCCGTTAAAATGCCTGGCAAGGGTGCTTTTTCCCGACCCATTGTGCCCGACTAAAGCGACACACTCTCCTGCAATCAAATTGAGGGATATGTTTTTGAGTGCAATTATTTTTTCTGAATATTTAAATGTCAGGTTATCAATGCAAATTTGAAATCCTTTTTGGGTCATTTTTTCACCATTCCGTTGACTGTGTCAAAAAAAGATGTGGACAACGGTTTGCCGGCTGCCCAGAGACCCCTTTCTCTGGCTAAAACAGCCACCTGTGTATACCGAGTCCATTCCAGGCCGATCTTTTTTAACACCGATGAGGTCAGGATGTCCTGAGGTATGCCGTCCAAAACCTTTTTTCCGTTGTAAAGAGCGATCACCCGGTCTGCATATTCTGCGATAAATTCCAGCCGGTGCTCTGCAATGACAATGGTTGTACCTTGTCTGTTGAGTCTTTGCAAAAGGGTAAACACCTCTGTTGTCCCCATTGGATCAAGCAGGGCAGTGGGTTCATCCAGTACCAGAATAGAGGGTTCCAGAGCGATGGAGGCGGCCAATACCAATCGCTGCTGTTGACCGCCGGACAGTTGGTAAGGGGATCGTTCGGCCAAATCTTCGAGTCCTGTCATCAGCAAAACCTGTTTAACCCGTTCTATGATTTTATCCCTTTGCATCCCTTTGTTTTCAAGGCCGAACGCCACTTCCTCAAATACGGTATAATGGAAACCGGATAATTGATTTCCGGGTATCGGCATGACCATTCCAACATCCCGGGCGATCTCACTGACACTCATGACGGAGATATCCGTTCCATTGACCCTGACAATGCCGTGCATCCGGCCATGATACAAATGGGGGACGATACCGGATATTGCACAGCAAAGGGTTGATTTGCCTGAATTATTGGCACCGATGATCGCAGCAAATTCACCTCTTGGAATTTTAAGTGACACATCTTTCAGCGAGGCATTGTCCGTGCCGGGATAATGATAGGTAAGTCTTTCGATCTCGATTCCGGACATTATCACCCCACAACCCTGTAACCGATAATGCAGATGGTGAGGACCAGCATCAATTGTCTCACACGCTTTTGCAGTCTTGAATCAGAGACTTTCCTGACAAAGGTCTTGGGGTGTTCCGACTTAAACCCACGCAGCTCAAGGGCAACCGACCGCTGTTCTATTTCGATGAGTGATCCAAGAACCAAAGGGATGAGCAATGGAAACAAGCCATAACAGCGTTTCAGAAAATTTCCTTGTGTATCAAGTCCCCTTGATTGCTGGGCTGACTGAATGGTCACAATCCGTTCACGCATGGCCGGAAGTAAAAGCAGGGGGCTGCCGATAAGATACGCCAGGACAGGTGATCCGGCAGTCTGGGATATGGTGCTGATAAGATCTGCCGGAAGGGTTGTGAACACAAAAAGCAGGGACGCAACCAATAAAATCAACAGGTGCAAAAGCGTGTTACATGCGAACAGTAATCCTTCCCGATAGAGATGGAACCATTGAAGGCTGATCAGCAGCGTATGGTTTCCCGGATAAAGAATCCCGTGAATCGGTATCATGAAAAGTACCAGCGGCAGCATGGTTTTCCAGATCAGTTTCCAGGCAGATTTGAAAATGCCGGCGCTGAGTAAAAATCCCAGGTTGATCAGAAGCAAAACAATATCCTTCAGCCATTCCCCGGGCAGCAAATAAGCAGATACTCCGGTTAAAAGGATATAGCATAGTTTATTAAACGGATGAATCCGGTGAAGCCATGAATCCCCGGGAATAAACAATGTGGGGTACGATGCACGGGGGTGCATATTTAAAGGTCTGCTCCATTTCCTGTCATGGTTCTATCAATACAGACGGATCAAAGCAGATTTTGAATAAAGGAACGGCATTAATTCTTAAGTGTAACTGCGTTGACGCGCGGCAATCGGCCTGCAGTCCTTTCCGGCAGGGCTTTGACAATTCCCCAGGACAATACGGCCGTCACAACTTTATCGATAAGATTGGATGTAAAAACACTGATAACCACAGATCCAAAAAGGCCTTTACCAAGGGCAAGCATATAGGATGTTATAAAATCAGCGCCCGAACCTGTAATTCCGCCGAACAGGTACAATTTGATCGGCACTGCAACAACAGCATTGAAAAAAGTGATAATCACACCACTGATGATTGCCAGCCACCATGTTCTGAAGAGTCCGTATTTAGCGCACAAGCCGGCGGCTATGCCGATGGCCATGGCTACGGGTGAAAAAGCCGCTGCAACAGGAGATGAGATCATTCCCCAGATTAAATTGGTCAGCAATCCTGTCAAACCGCCTGCCCATGGGCCGGCCATTATACCCACGAGAACCGTGCCGATGGAATCCAGAAAAATCGGAAGTTTAAGCATGGATACCAATTGACCGGCTGCAATATTGATAACAATGGCAACAGCCATGAGTACCATGACGGTGGTGGTAAAATCTTTTTTAATTTTTTCGGAAAAACCCATTATTACGCTCCTTTTTTATTTTGAATAAACGATTTCAAGTTCAGGATATCCGGTCTGCGGATCAAATTTTCTCAAAAAGCTGCAATCGGGTATGACACCAATGACAATTTCAGCAGTCGTATATATGATACAGCCATCCATCAGGTGGGCACCAAACGTTTTGCCCTGCTCATCTGCAATGGCGATATGGCAGTGAGAACCTTCTGTTGACAATAGGCCTGTAAGCGAAACGATTTCAAAATGTCCCTTAAGCTCTTCAGGATTTTCCTGGTTGGCAAAACGCAGCATTGCCCGGGTTAAACTGCCAACACAGGTTAATATGCATGCCGCTTTGATTTTCTGATTTTCTATAAGCCGGTCTATCTCTTTTTTAAGATCCTGACCCGGATGCAACCGGAAAACAATCTGATCCACTTTTTCCCCTCGCTTCTAAGAGTATGTAAGTGAGCTATCTAAATAAAATCCGAACCCATGTCAAAGTGATTATATGGATGGATAACCCTCCTGCAGATTGATATTTTCAATACCTAAGGTCTTGGCCTTCAAAATCCGGCCCGGGTTTTATCGAAAATCAATTGAGGCTGTTTTTATCTGATTCCCTGGTGTTATTGAGATATCCAATGCGGTTTTGAATATAAATTGGAACAATCAATTTGATCTGTTTTGCATACTTAATTTATTAATACAGGCTCGGCAGTTATGATATGAAATCATAATAAACTTATGGGAGGTGCAATGGAACAAACAGAACAGAAAAACGAATTTTATGAGAAACTGGAAGCAAAGGGAGTCTCAAGAAGGGCTTTTCTCAAGTATTGTACAGCGTTGACGGCGGCCATGGGGTTGTCATATTCGTGCGTGGGCAAAGTGGTTGAGCAGATTGAACAGGCTGCATCAAAACCCCGCCCTCCTGTTGTGTGGCTGCATTTTAGTGAATGCACCGGATGTTCTGAAGCTTTCCTGAGAACCCCGGATGTGGGTGCCGTCATTCTGGAAACCATTTCCGTGGAATATCATGAAACGCTCATGGCCGCATCGGGTGAACAGGCTGAGAAAAATCTTCATGATGCGGTTGAGAAATACAACGGCAAGTTCGTCTGTATAGTTGAAGGCGCCATTGCCACAAAATATAACGGCGCGTATGGAAAAGTTGCCGGCAGGACCTTTCTGGAAATTGCCCGGGAAGTTGTCCCCAAAGCAGCGGCAACCATTGCCATCGGAACCTGCGCAGCTTACGGTGGAGTTTCAGCGGCAAGCCCCAATCCAGGCGGCTACAAAGGCCTGGGAGATGCATTGGGCATCAGTCCCATAAATTTGCCGGGATGTCCGCTGAATCCGCTGAATCTTCTGGGAACCATTGTGAAATATCTGAACAAGGAAACTATTGAGCTGGATGATCTGGGCAGACCCTTGTTTGCCTATGGTGAAACCGTTCATGATAATTGTCCCAGGCTTTCGCATTATGAAGAAGGCAGATTCGTTACAGAGTTCGGTTCAAAAGAGGCGGAAATGGGGTATTGCCTCTACGAGATGGGGTGTAAGGGCCCTGAAACCTATAATAATTGTCCGACTGCTAAATTTAATGATGCCACAAGCTTTCCGATTCAGGCCGGTCATCCCTGCATTGGATGCAGTGAACCCGGTTTCTGGGACAGCATGACGCCTTTTTATGAAGAAGGATAGATACATTTGCAGCACAGAGTTTCTTAAAAATTTTTTATGTCAAAATACATAGCAGTGAAAGGAAAATTATTATGGGGAAAAAAATTATTGTTGATCCCATTACCCGGATAGAAGGCCACTTAAGAATAGAAGTTGAAGTTGAAAACGGAAAAGTCATTGATGCATGGAGTTCCGGTCAGATGTTTCGCGGTATTGAAATCATGCTCCAGGGAAGGGACCCAAGAGATGCCCATCATTTTGTGCAGCGATCCTGCGGCGTATGCACCTATATCCATGCCCTGTCTTCGGTCCGGGCAGTGGAAGATGCCTGCAAGATTGAAATTCCTGAAAATGCGCGGATTATCAGAAACCTGCTCCACGGGGCCCAATACCAGCATGACCATATTGTTCATTTTTATCACCTCCATGCCCTTGACTGGGTGGATATTGTGAGTTCACTTTCCGCCGATCCGGTCAAGACAGCCAAGCTGTCTGAAAATGTCAGCGGCAGGCCCCAGTCATCAGATTATTTTAAAGAGGTCCAGGCCAAGTTGAAAACATTTGTAAACTCCGGGCAACTGGGTCCGTTCAACAATGCATACTGGGGCCACCCTGCTTATCAGCTTCCGGCAGAAGCCAATCTCATGGCAGCTTCTCACTATCTTGAAGCCATCAAACTCCAGGCAAAAGCCGCCCGGATGCATGCCATTTTCGGTGGCAAGAACCCCCATCCCCAATCCCTGGTCGTGGGCGGCGTAACTTGTGTGGGAGATCTGACACCTGAAAGAATTGATGAGTTTACAGGAATCTGGAAGGAAACAAAAACCTTTGTGGACGAGGTTTATATTCCTGATCTCCTGGCAGTGGCTTCTTTTTACAAGAACTGGGCTGCCATCGGCGGCAACAACAAAACCTATCTTTCTTACGGGGATTTCCCCCAAAAAGGGGTAAATGACGATCTGCTGCTGCCTTCCGGTGCTCTCATGGGAGATTTGAATCCCATAGCAGTTGATACGAATAAGATTACAGAAGACGTCACCCGGGCATGGTATGAAAAAGGCAGTGCCAGGCATCCCTATGAGGGAGAAACAAAACCGGTCCAGGGTGAAGTGGAATATAATACAGATGACAAATACTCCTGGATGAAGGCCCCGAGATATGATGGTAAATCAGCAGAAGTCGGTCCGCTTTCACGGATGCTTGTGGCATACACCAGTGGACAGAAAGATGTAAAAGCCCTTGTGGACCATGTTTTGAAAACGCTTGGTGTGGGTGTGGATGCGCTTTTCTCCACCCTGGGCAGAACCGCATCCAGGGGTATTGAAACCGTGGTTGTGGGCAATGCCATGGGTGGATGGATTGAAACGCTCAAATCCAATATTGCATCCGGGAATAAAAAAACATACCAGTCCTGGGAAATGCCGGACAAGGCCATGGGGTTCGGCTTGAATGATGTGCCAAGGGGTGCGTTGGGACACTGGATTGACATTGAAGGGGGAAAAATTAAAAATTACCAGTATGTCGTCCCCTCCACCTGGAACCTTGGACCCAGCGACGGGAAAAACCAGAAAGGGCCGGTGGAAAATTCTTTGATAGGAACCCCGGTCGCCGATCCGAAGCAGCCCCTTGAGGTGTTGAGGACCGTGCATTCCTATGACCCCTGCATTGCCTGTGCCGTCCATGTGACAGACCTGCAGAACAATGAAACCTACAAGGTCAGGGTAATATAAATTATTTTATTCATGAAGGTTCCGGGCAGGTGATTGCCGGAACCTTTTTCAGCAAGGAACCACATGAACGATAATATTACCATTTTAGGCGTTGGAAATACCCTTTACAGGGATGACGGCGTTGGTATCCGGGTGGTTGAAAAACTGGAAAGGGAATATGATTTTCCAGATAATGTGCTTGTTGTGGACGGGGGCGTTTTAGGAATTAATCTGCTGGGTGTGATTTCCAATGCCGGACGACTGATTGTCGTGGACACGGTCCTGAACCACGGGAAACCCGGAGATTTTCACAGGCTTGAGCACCATGAGATCCCTTACCGGATTCTGGCGAAAAATTCCCTTCATCAGGTGGACCTGATTGAGGCATTGACCCTTTGCAGTTCCCTGGACCATGTACCCCGGACCACCATTATCGGTATTGAACCCAAAGACCTGGAAACCCTTGGCGAAAACTTGACCCCTGAAATTGAATCAAAAGTGGATCAATTGACCCAAAACGTCCTTGAGGAGTTGAAGAAACTCGGGGGTGCATATTCAGTGAAAAAGAATCAGTAAAAGGATTTAATAAATATCATCCTCCCTATCGAGACCAGGTTATTAAGACAAATTTTTCAGGGCTTTTGCAATTTCATAGGGTAGTGAGGCTTTATGCACTAAATGAACACAACGGGAAATATACAAATGGAAGATAGAAAAAAAATTCGATTGACCGAAACCGTAACCGGCTCCGGCTGAGCCTCCAAACTGTCTCCAGGGGACCTGGACAAGGCACTTTGCGGCATGGTGTTTCCATCCGATGAAAATGTCCTCATCGGCCTGGACCGGGCTGACGATGCCGGTGTTTATCGAATATCGGACGATCTGGCGCTGATTCAGACGGTGGATTTTTTTACACCTATTGTGGACGATCCCTACTGGTTTGGTCAAATTGCCGTCGCCAACGCCTTGAGCGATGTTTACGCCATGGGTGGAACACCGAAAACCGCCATGAACCTGGTCGCTTTTCCAGTCAAGACAATGGAGTTGAGCGTCCTGCGGCAAATCATCCAGGGGGGTATCGACAAGCTCAATGAGGCTGGAGTGGTCCTTATCGGGGGACACAGCATTGAGGATAAGGAAATTAAATACGGGCTGTCCGTGACCGGCTTCATTCACCCGGGGCGGGTGCTGGCCAAGAAAAATCTGAGACCGGGAGACCGTTTGGTGCTGACAAAACCGCTGGGCACCGGCATCATCAACACAGCCATCAAGGCGGCCATGGTCTCTGCGCATTTAACAGAAAAAGTGACCCGCTTGATGGCTGCGCTCAACCGTGATGCTGCAAGGATAATGGCGGATTTTGATATCAGTGCCTGCACGGATGTAACCGGCTTTGGGCTGCTGGGTCACCTTGCGGAAATGGTGAGAGGATCGGGTTGCAGCGCCAGGGTTGTTTCCGGTCAGGTGCCGGTAATACCTGAAGCGGAGGAATTTGCCGCCATGGGGCTCATTCCGGCCGGTGCATATAATAACAGGGAATTCCGTGAACAGATGGTCACTTTTGCCGAGACAGTCCCGCGCACGATCCAGGATCTTCTCTTCGATCCCCAGACATCCGGTGGACTGCTGATCAGCGTCAGTGATGCCCATTGCACTGACCTTGTATTTGCCTTGAAAAAGGGGGGTATAGCAGATGCAGCCCAAATTGGGGATGTTGTTGAAAGCCAAGAAGAGAGAATTTCGGTTATCTGAGGTTAAGGGCCCGCTCAAAAATAACATTTTGTAAGCCGATTCATCCTGCCCGGCACCCTCACTTTATTCAAAGACTGCCTGACTTATAGAACGACAGCCCCAAGAGTGTGACGGCAGTCGTCGACAGTGCGGCTTCCCGGTAGAATGTTCAGCCGCTCCTTGAATCCTGGAGTTTTCAACAGGTGAAAGAACTGTCATAGAAAAATACGATCCTTTTCAAGAAATATATCTGAATTATCAATTTGACCGATCGCAAACCCGGCAATATAAAAAGGCATTTCAAAAAAGGGTATTATATTGTTAAACAACCATTACAAGGAGGTAAGATAATCGGATGAAAAACTTTTTTGCGACCCGTAAAGGCATTATTGTTGTGGGTGGGTTGATCGGTCTTCTGGCACCCATACTGCAGAAGCTTGGCAATCCCGGAAATATGGGGATCTGCGTGGCCTGTTTCGAAAGGGATATTGCCGGTGCGGTAAGGTTTCACACGGCTTCGGTCGTACAATATTTAAGGCCTGAAATCATCGGGTTTGTCCTGGGTTCCCTGGCGGCCGCACTCGTGTTTAAGGATTTTCGTGCCAGGACAGGTTCTTCCCCTTTTGTGAGGTTTGTTCTGGGTGCGTTTGCAATGATCGGCGCCCTTGTTTTTCTCGGGTGCCCGTGGCGTGCACTGCTGAGACTGAGCGGTGGTGATCTGAACTCCATCCTGGGCCTGGCAGGGCTGGTATTCGGCATATGGATCGGCACGCTTTTTTTAAAAAACGGCTATACACTGGGACGGACACAAAAAACCAGCTTTTCAGCAGGCCTGATGCTACCGCTGGTCATGCTCGGATTCTTGATATTGATGTTGATTTTTCCCCAGGTGGAGGGGCAGGCCAAAACAGGTATCCTTTCTTACAGCATTAAAGGACCCGGGGCCATGCACGCACCCCTGTTCATTGCGCTGGCAACCGGTCTTTTTATCGGGTTTATCGCCCAGCGGAGCCGTTTCTGCACCATGGGTGCGTTCAGGGATCTCCTGTTGTTCGGCCAGTTTCATCTTTTTTCAGGCGTTCTGGCTCTGTTGATTGTGGCAGCCCTGACAAACCTGATACTGGGTCAGTTCAACCCGGGTTTTGCAGGACAGCCGGTTGCCCACACGCTTCATGTCTGGAACTTTGCGGGAATGGCCCTGGCCGGACTGGCCTTTGCCCTGGCAGGGGGATGCCCGGGCCGTCAACTTTTTCTGGCCGGAGAAGGCGATGGAGATGCAGCCGTATTTGTTTTCGGCATGATAACAGGAGCGGGATTTGCCCATAATTTCGGACTGGCAAGCTCTCCCAAAGGGGTGGGGCCTTACGGTATCGCCGCTGTTATAATCGGACTGGCCGTTTGTCTGTTCATCGGATTTACAATGCGAAAACAATCTTAAGGAGGATATATAATGGCACTCACTATTGACGCAAGGGGGCTGTCCTGTCCCCAGCCGGTACTCATGTTTATGGACGCGGTGAAATCAGCATCTGATAAAGAATGGATCGTGCTTGTGGATACGGAGGCTTCAAAAGAAAATGTATCACGGGCTGCGGAAAATCAGGGCTGCAACGTCACGGATGTCATCCAAGAACAAGATGAATACCGGATCATGATTATCAGAAATTAAATCGTTTAAAGGAAAATCATTTTTTGTTTAATCTGTTTAAGAAAAAAACCCTGCCGTCATCTGTCCAGGATGCCTCATACGCAGATTTCGGCTTCCTGGTGTTTGAGAATACCAGTGAGGTGATTCAGGCGGAAAGGCTTCTGAAGTCCAAAGGCTGGAATATCAGCGTCAAGGGGCCTCCGCCTGAAATACAGAGTGGTTGTGACCTGGTGATCCAATTTCCCCTGATTGAGCAGCTCAATATTCTAAGATTTCTGGAGAAGTCCCTGATTGAACCCTTACAGGTTGTTCCGGTGGCCGGCCCCATGTTAAAACCGGTTGACCTTTTTCAGGTCAAGGATCTGGGCGATTTTTTGATGGTGAGGGCTGCCAATATGAAATTAACTGTTGAAAAGCAAACAACATTGATTGTTAATATATCCGGCGGTGGATGCCCGGATGTACCCTATCTGGCCTGTGAAATGGTGGGTAAACCCCTTTTTTCATGTCCCAGGCCGCTGGATATAGGGCATACACTGTGCGGATATGCTTTAGGACTTGCCTTTGAGGAGATGCAGAAAAGATGCTCGCAATAGCAGGCACTGTTCCTGATCCTGACCCGGGATTGATGATCGGCCGGGTTGATCTTGTCAACAATATGATCCGCCTGGACGGGAGAAGCGTTCCCGTGAACCGGGGTACCCCGGCACTTTTAGGGGCGGTCGTTCAGACCCTGAAAGTTTTTGGGGAAACCGATATCCAGGGATTTCTTGCCAATGATACCGGTCTTGGAACCGGCAGCCGCCGCCTCTATCAATATCTGGTGGATGAGGCGGCTTTGTCGGGTATCAGCACACTTGTTTTTCATTATCTTCAGCCGGATGTGGACTGGCATCATAAGATTTTGTTCAAATTGAATGAAATGGCGGATAAACCTGTCATGATAGCAGATGCAGGCTTTATGTATGCCGCCAAAATGAGCGGGCAGGCAAAGGATTACGATCTGTTTACCCCGGATGCCGGGGAGCTGGCCTTTCTGGCCGATGAAATGGCCCCCCATCCCTTTTATACCAGGGGATTTATTCTGCAAACGGATAATCGGGTGACCGATCTTGTTCAAAGGGCCTATGCCCATGAAAATGCCGCACAATATCTTCTGGTAAAGGGGTCTACAGATTATATCATGGATCAGACCGGACTGCTTTTTTCAGTTGACAGCCCATCCGTGGAATCAATGGAAGCCATCGGCGGAACGGGAGATACTCTAACAGGGATTGTTACCGCACTTATCAGCACAGGTATGGCCATCCCGAAAGCCGCTTATGCTGCGGCAAAAATTAACAGGGTAGCGGGTTTTTATGCCGATCCAACACCCGCCACCCAGGTCATTGAAATGATCGCTCAAATTCCCAGGGCAGTGGAAACGGTATTAAAGGAGGACCATGGCGGATCATCCTGAAACATCAATAAATCCTGATATGACGGTTCTGGATACCATATATGCATATGGGCAAACGCAAACGGTTTTTAAAAAATATGATGCGGCTGCGGGCGAGTGTATCTGCTGCTGTTCGCTTTTCCTGCCGATCCGGTCTGTTGCAGACAAATATCACCTTGACCTTGCCCTGCTGCTTTCAGAACTGGAAGCGGCGGCAAATCTATAGGTCTTTCCACACCTTCCCTGAAACCCCGGCGCTTGCCTGCCTTTGTCAGGAGAATTCTGGCGGTTCATGGTAGAGACAAATTCGTCACCACCGTGGGGTGTTAGTCAACTTTAAATTTGCGAACCATTGTATGCAGTTTCTCTGAAAGTCCGGATAATTGCTGCGCACTGGATGCAATACCGGTACTATTGTATGAAATATGTGAAATCGACTTGCTCACGGTTTTAACATCTTTTGATGTTTCATCAGACGCACTGGATGCATTTGCCACGTTCACGCTGACTTCTTGAATAGCACTCGCACCCTGGGAGACATTGGTATCAATTTCTGCAATTGTTTTTGTCTGTTGATCCACTGCCTGTGAAATATTTTTGACGATTTTGTTGACATCATTAATGACTGTTACAACATCTTTGATATCATTGACGGTTGATTTGGTAGAATCCTGAATCCAGGCAATACTTTCTTTTATTTTATCGGTTGCTTCCGCGGTCTGTTGGGCAAGGCTTTTAATTTCACCTGCAACAACGGCAAATCCCTTGCCGGCTTCACCTGCACGTGCCGCTTCAATCGTTGCATTCAGTGCCAGCAAATTGGTTTGCTCGGAGATATCATTGATTGTGTCTGATACCTGACCGATTTTTTGTGCAGCCTCACCCAGTTCATCAACCTTTGAAGATGCAGATTCAACTTTAGTCACGGCGTTGCTTGAAATGTCACTTGCATGCTCTGTGTTTCTGGAGATTTCTCTGATAGTTTCAGACATGCTTGAGGTTGCCGAGGCAATTTGTTGGGTGTTGGTTGACAACTCTTCCATGGCCGCGGCAACTGCATTCATGTCCTCACTGGTTTTTTCAGCATTTTCTGCGACACTGACAATTGTTCGTTCAGATTGATCTGTTTCTTCAGACAACTCTTTTGCCACAGAATACATATTGGTGGATGCATTATTTAACTCAACAGCGTCTGTTGATATACTTTTTATATCTGACTGCAATGATCCAGTAAACTCATTGAGCATCTGACCCAGCATTCCCATTTCATCAGGTTTCAGAACCCGGGATCTTGCCGTTAAATCCCCCCTGGAAGCTTCTCTGAAGACCCTTGAAAATTTTTTTATTCTATCCTGCAATAATCGTTTGATAATAAGAAAAACGACAAAGACGATGACGACAACACTAAATAAGGCAGCCAGGACATAGTAAATCAGCATTTTTTGCAAAGCATTCACTTTATCTGAAACATCTTTTTCAATGACGACAGCACCTTCAATTTTTCCACTAAAGTCTTTTAATGCACCGGCAAATGAATACAGATGATGCCCGTCAACATCCCTTATCATCATCTTTTTTGTTCCATCATTTATGACAGAATCGTATGATTTATAAAAACTTTCAGGATTGCTGAACTCAAAGTTTTGCGCAAGCACCTTATATCCGCCATCAGCATCAATGACAATGGCAGCGTTGGTGTTATATAGATCTTTCAGTCTTTGAAGAAATTGATCATTTAATCCAACACCGAATTCTACAGACCCGATATGCCTGTTGTCATAGAAGACGGGTGAGAGCCCCCTGATGCCGAATCCAAATGTTCCCCGATCCAAACCCTGAACATTTTTTTTTGTTGAATTAACCGCCACAATCGTGGGCCGGATTTTGGATAAATCATCTCCGAATTTTTCTACCTTGTGCAGGCGTAAAAAGGAAGTTGCCGGAGGCAAGTGGAATTGAAATTTATCAAAGTTTGCTGTTTTTTTAGCTTCCTCGTATATTGGCAGAGTGATTTCTTTGAGTTGATCCCTGTCTTTTTTGGCAAAAATTTCCTGAATATTTTTGGAATTGGCAACCCAGCTTGACAGACTGACTGCTCGAAGGGTGGCATTGTCAATATGCTCTATCACCTGGGAGTAATTATTTTTCATGTCTTCAAGCAAAGAGTTTTCAAGGTCGGCAATCCTGGTTCTATAATCGTGGATGAGTATTGACCCGACACAGAGAATAAAAATCAGACAGATGTATACTTGAAGTTTGAATTGAATACTCTGATACCATTTGACCTTGATCATTGCTTGCTTCCTTCCTTAATTGCAATTTTTATGGAAAAAATAATTTAACTCAAAAAGTTGAAACATGCAATCTCTTTTTAGAAGAAACGTTTTGTATTCATAGGGTTTACGTATCCATAGCCGGGAATAAAATTAGAAATCCGGTCACGAACTCCACAATATATAATCAAACTCAAAGACCGGTTAGAGTTTCCGGATTCCTGAAATAATATCTTGTGCAAGATAGATCAGGCTGCTGTAAAATGAAAAAACCTGCACCAGTCTTTTTGAATCAAATCTTCGGACCAGGCCTTCTTTTCGAAGATTTAACAATTTAATGTCCAGATCAGTTACCCCTACAACGATACTTATAATATAAAATATTTGACTTGCTTAGTTTTTTCTGTCATATTCTGAATAAAAAATATTCAGAAAGGAGACAAGCAATGCTACCAAGTTGTCGTAAAAATGAAAATCTATATGATATCCCGCAGTTTGACTTAACCTCTCAAGACATAGAAAGTTTCAGTGATGAACTTGACGGATTCCACTCAAATTTTTATGATTGTTTTAAAAGAAGTGAGTCCAGGGATCACTTCTTAAAATATATGAGCGGACAATTCAGCGAGCTTGAAAGGAAATCCATCGAACCAATTGCTCTGAATATAAAAGGTGGCAATGTTAGGTCAATGCAGCGCTTTGTTAGTGATGCTCCATGGGATGATGATAAAATCATGTCTAAGTATCGCAATATGGTTGCATCTGATTTTGGGAGTCCAGATGGTGCTTTGATTTTCGATGAGTCCGGATTTGCCAAAAAAGGGAAAGAGTCTATTGGGGTCGGAAAACAGTATTGCGGAACCATCGGTAAAGTTGACAACTGCCAGGTTGGTGTATTTGCGGCATACGCCTCAGAAGTAGGATATTCACTTGTAGACAAGCGTTTGTTCATCCCTGAAAAATGGTTTGAAGATGAGTATAAGGAACGTAGGGAAAAATGCAGGCTCCCTGCTGACACAATGTTTCGAACAAAACCTCAATTAGCAGCGGAGATGTTAAATAGCCTGACAGAAGAAAAAATTCTTCCATTCAAATATATTTTAGGCGATTCCATTTACGGCATCAGTCCTGATTTTATTGAGGCTGCCGACTCTTTGGTAGATACTACTTATTTTGTATCGGTTCCAAGCAATACTTTCTGCTGGTTAAAATCACCAATGACCGTGAAAAAACATTACAAATATAAAGGTGAGGCAAGAACTAAAACAGTTCTTGCTGATACCGAAAAAAAGCCCATCTTATTGTCGACACTGGCAAAAAATACTAATTCTTTCTTTTGGTACCGGCGTAAAGTTTCTGAAGGCACCAAGGGCCCAATTGTTTATGAGTTTACTCGGCGTAGAGTAAGGATTTCCGCTGACGGGCTACCTCAAAAAGAAGTTTGGGTCATCATTCGAAGGAGTATCGGCAAAAAACCTGAATATAGTTTTTTTATCAGCAATGCCTCCACCAGTGCACGATTACCTCTATTTGTCTGGTTAAGTGGGATTCGGTGGGCCATAGAACAGTGTTTTGAAGAAACAAAATCGGAGTTGGGTATGGATCAGTACGAGGTGAGGAAATTTCCGGGTTGGCATCACCATATTATAACATGCATACTCGGACATTTCTTCCTCTGGCACCTGAAAATCAGGCTGGGGAAAAAAAGTGCCTTCCATTACGCTATCTCTTCTTAGATTCCTGTTTAAAGCTCTTTTGCCAACAAGAAAAAATGAGTTACAGGTCTTGATTAATCAAACAATTTGGATCCAAAATCGGAATCATGCGTCATATCTTTCACACAGGAAACGAAAAATTATGGAAACTGGAATTATGTAAGTAACGTTGTAGGGTTACCATCTTTTCAAGATTATTTGAAATTGATGCTGAATCATTTTTTATGAGATTAACAAGAGCCTTACCACTTTCTTGAGCAAGGTTTTCAATTTCTTTGGACATCACAATTTCATATCCGTCTCCATCCAGGGAGTTAAGAGCCCGAACCATATTGCGCAGGTGTTCCGCTGAACGGTTCAAAATAGAGATTTTGGTAGAAAAATTTTCATTAAATTTTTTATGGTAGATTAACGACTCATGCTGCCTGATTTTTTCCAATATCTCATGATTCTCCCAAACATTTTTAACCAAATCTTCCACTAGTGTTTCTTCTACATTCTGCTGCCTTGAAACAAATGCATTGGCAAGGATGCTGCATTTTTCAGAACAAACTTTTGCCTGTTCTTCAAGCCGGTCTTTTAAAACATCGACTCTCCTTTTTGGAAAAATAAGCACTGAGACAGCAAAAGCGCATAGAATTCCCATACAGATCTCAAAGACCCGGGATAGTCCGAAAACAAAAATGTTCCGGGCGTGTGTCCCTGTCATAATAACAATGACAAGGGTTATGGCCGCCATTTTATAACGGGATTTATAGTGGGTCAGGAAGCTGCATAGTCCAACGGTCACAAACAAAGCGATTCCAATAAAGAATTCGGTTTTGGAAATGACAAAGATAACAATCACGCCTAACATGGCCCCGATAAGTGTGCCGGAAAATCGATACAGACACATTTCTATTGAATCCGCTACATATACCTGCATAACAATGACGCTGGATATGACGGCCCAATATCCGAATTCAAGGTTTAAAAGGGAGGTAATCGTAAACGTGAGGAGAGCGGCAAAAGCGGTTTTAAATGCATGCATTGCATGGGTTGACGAAAACATTTTTTATCCTGTTTAATGTTTATTACTTTATTCCAATGTCCGGAGTTTATAGGTCAAATTGACCATCCGGTCAATGAAATCCGGAATTGTAATTTCGGGAAATACCGGAAAAAAACTTGGAATTTCGGGTCTTTTTTGGGGGAGAGGAACCCATTGAACAGGGTTAAAAAACCTGTCACCTCAAATCAATGAGGTGACAGGTTTTGAATGGTTTATATGTCTTTCTTTATGCCGGATCAACAATCTTTTTGGATGCAAAAGACGGGCTCGGCTCATATTTACTTCCGGAAGGTCCGCCAAACTCACCCATGGTTCCATGGTTGATGGTGGCAAAATCAGGATATGCATTACCGCCGTGCTCTGTGGAATCAAGACCTTCCAATTCTTCTTCTTTGGAAACCCGCAATCCAATGGTGATATCGATCAGTTTGAAGAGAAGATAGGCCACGGGAAATGTCCAGGCAAAACAGGCGAAGATTCCAGCCAACTGAACGCCGAGTATACCAAAGGTCGTTCCGCCTATATTAAAAATACCCGCTGCAAGGGTTCCCCAGGCGCCGCATACGCCATGGACGGAAATAGCACCTACCGGGTCATCGATTCTTATCTTATCAAAAAACAATACCGAGAATACAACAATGATACCGGCAATGGCACCA
The DNA here is from genome assembly GCA_963674905.2 of uncultured Desulfobacula sp. GTDB lineage: Bacteria > Desulfobacterota > Desulfobacteria > Desulfobacterales > Desulfobacteraceae > Desulfobacula. The sequence continues at coordinate 2,188,195 of CAXXXR010000002.1, forward strand.
ATAAAGATGGCGCTTGTGGGGGTTACGTTGGCACATCCTGCGGTAATACCAACCAGGCCTGCCAGAGCCCCATTTAAACTCATGCCCACTTCCGGCTTCCCAAATTTCATCCAGGATACCAGCATGGCCATAATGGCACCGGCGGCAGCGGCAAGGTTTGTGTTGACAAAAATCATGGCAATGTCTTTGGATGCTGCTGTGGTCGAGCCTGGATTAAATCCAAACCATCCCAGCCAGAGAATAAAAACTCCGATGGCCGCCAGGGGGATATTGTGTCCCAGTATGGGTTTAACCCTTCCATCTCTGGTGTATTTCCCAAGACGGGGGCCTAGGACCATGGCTCCGGCAAGGGCTGCCCATCCACCCACCGAATGAACCACCGTGGATCCTGCGAAATCGATGAACCCCAGGCCTTCAAGCCAGCCGCCGCCGTTCAGCAGGCTTCCCCATGCCCAACTGCCGAAAACAGGGTAAATAAGACCGGTGATAAATACAGAATATAAAAGGTAACCGACAAATTTCGTACGTTCTGCCATGGCACCGGAAACAATGGTTGCAGCAGTGGCTGCAAAAACAGCCTGAAACATCCAGAATGCCAGTATCCATGGGTCTCCGCCAACCTTGAAGTCGCTTAAAAAGAAGCCTGTGGTTCCAAAAAAACCGGTTTTAGAGGCACCAAACATGAGGCCGAATCCAACGGCAAAAAAGACAATGGAGCCCATTGAAAAATCCATCAGGTTCTTCATCATGATATTGACGGCATTTTTCGCCCGGGTAAATCCTGCCTCGACCATGGCAAAACCGGCCTGCATAAAAAATACAAACATTGCCGCAACAAGGGTCCAGACATAGTCTGCATGGGACTGAACCAGATCAATGGCTGTTTTATTGGAAGCGACTGTGGGTGAATCATCACCGGCCCAGACTAAACAGATCGAACTCAACAGATAAACAATTATAATACTAATCTTTTTCATTTTTTTTTATTTTCCTTTCCATTTATAAGGCGTCTAACCCTTTTTCATTGGTTCTGATTCGAATCACTTGTTCAAGGGGGAAAATAAAAATTTTCCCATCCCCGATTTTTCCTGTTTTGGCAGCCGCAATAATGGTTTCAACGACGTCGTCTACCTGGGCATCATCCACTGCGATTTTGATCTCTACTTTGGACACAAAGTCTGTTTGATATTCCGCACCTCTATAGATTTCTTTGTGGCCTTTCTGACGACCGAACCCGTTGACTTCTGAAATGGTCATGCCGTTAATATTGATGCTTGCCAGGGCATCCTTAACTTCATCAACCTTAAACGGTTTGATGATTGCCTGTATGATTTTCATTTAGCGCTCCTCGTAATAAAAGTTATAAAACATGTTGATCTGGTTAAATGCAAAACAGGGGCCAATAAATATAAAACATTAAAATTTGTTTGTAACTATTTGAAATAAAATGAAAATCAAGTTAAATTTTTTATTAATAATCGAGATAAAAAATTAACAATTAAATAAATATTACATTTTTGAAGTATATTTTAATTCAAAAATGTAATTAAATTTTTATTAAAGCATATGGGCGATCATTTTTTTTACGGATGAGTTCTTCGAGGCTAAGCTTTTGGAAAATCCAAACACATTGATGCTTAGGAGAGCTGAACGTAAAACTGTATTTTTGGGATTATATAATTATAGTTAACTTTCATCTTCACCATAAAGGTCCATATCCGGATAATATTTTTCTGCACATTCCTGGCAGATACCATGGCTGAATTCAGCCTCTGAGTGCTCATGGATATAAGACTCGATTTGGTTCCAATACCCATTATCATCACGAATTTTTTTACAATGGGAACAGATGGGAAGCAATCCACTTAGTGTTTTCACTTCTTTAAGTGCACTTTGAAGATCAGCGATTAATTTTTCTCTTTCAATTTGATTTTTTTTAATCTCCGTCACATCACGAATAATTCCCTGGTATCCGTTAATAGCCCCATCAACAGACCTACGAACCGTAGCAGTGATCTGACAATCCATTTCCCGCCCATTTTTATCCCGTAATTTTTCTTCAAAGTCTTTGGCAAAACCTGATGTTTCAATTTTTTTTATGAACATGGATCTGTCCTTAGGATTGATATATAAATCCAGAGTCTTCAAACGGGACAAATCTTCTTTTGTATAGCCGAAAAGATCGAAAAAGGATTGATTCGCATCGATGATGGTACCATCCAAAATGCTGATATAAATGGGGTCTTTGGAATTTTCAAATAGGATGCGAAATTTTTCTTCGCTTTTTTGCAGTTTTTTCTCATACTTTTTTCGATCAGTGATATCGGATATTGCCCCAATCAGTCCTTTAACATTTCCTTTTTTGTCAGCAAAAATTGATTTATAAAATATGACATCGTGAATTTTATCATGTGCATTTTCAATATTGGTTTCATATTCCTGTACACCCCCTATTTTATATAGTTCCGAATCCTTGGAATGATAAATTTCTGCAAGCTCCGGCGGATTAATATCAAACACGGTTTTACCAATCATCTGGTCCGAAGTTTTCCCAAAAAAAGACTCGAACTTTTGGTTACATCCGAGATACCTTCCATCCCTATCTTTGTAAAAAATTGGAATCGGTATTGCATGAATCAATGTCACAAGAAAGGTTTCTTTTTCCGACAGAAGTTCTTCTGCCTGTTCACGTATTTTAATTTCTGCTTTCAGTTCAGTTGTTCGCATCGCAACTTGTTTTTTCAAAGACTTAAACCACAGGAGTACTCCAAAAAAAATTAAAAAAATTGATAAAAGGATACTGACCGTATGTTTTGAAATAATCTCCATGAAAAATGTTTTCGGTTCTAATACACCCAGCCAATGGTTGTATATTTTGTTATATTGGCCGGTTTTTTTGATATCGGCAAGGCCTTCACTTAAACGGAAAACCAACTCTGAATCCCCCTCTTTAACGGCATAACAATATTTGGAAACAAGAAGCGGCTTGCCGGTGACAATAATGTTGGAAAGATTTAAGTTCTTTATCCAATATAATCCTGGAAGTTTTGCAATCAATGCATAATCATGATGGCCGGAAGAAAGTAACCTTAATGCGTTCGCCTGATCCGTGACCAAAATGGGATTTTGACTTATTTTTTTTTGAATGACGTAGTCATGCATGATGTCGCCTTGCATGACAATGATTTTTTTCCCAAACAGGTCATTTTCTGAATTAATTTCAGGCGCTCCTTTGCGTGCAAATACAGCATGGCTAATGATTGCATACGGCGGCGAAAAATCGACGAATTCATCACGGGCTTTTGAATAATACATCCCGGCGATGGCATCGATCTTTCCGCTTTCCAGGTCATTTCGAATGTCTCCCCATGGCCGATAATCAATTTCGATAGTTATCCCAGAGGCTTTAGCAACCGCATATGAGATTTCTATGTTAAAACCGACAGGATCACCATTGTTGTCAAGATATGAATAAGGAGGATAATTTTGTTCAGTTCCGATGATTATACTGCGATTTGTTTGATATTCTCTGTCTATAGCTGCGCTGGGAGGGGCGTTGAAAAGTTGCAACACAATTAACACTGACAATATAAATTTTACCATAAAGCAACTCCCTTTGCTTAAGGCCCTATAGCGACCTTAGACTATAGTCACGCCTAAGATATGATTCTTAAATGGCGTTTTTAGCCTCGTCCAGTACTTTCCTTACCATCTGGGACATCGTAGATTTGCTGATCGGTTTCATCAAAAAACCATTTACCCCGGCCGCTTTGGCATTTTCTTTGTCAAGTCTCTCACTGAATCCGGTGCAGATTATGACTGGAAAGTCTGGCCTGATAGACTTTATTTTTTTGGCCAGTTGATCGCCGGTCATATGCGGCATGTTCATATCGGTAATCAGCAGATCAAAGAAATTTGGGTTGGCTTTAAACACCTCCAAGGCGTCTAAGCAGTTAATATGTGAAGTTACTTTGTATCCGAGACGCTCAAGCATTTGCTTTTCAAGTTTTGTGATGGTCTCTTCATCGTCAACCAACAAAATGTTTTCATTTCCTTCAGGGTCACTTTCTATCATTTCTTCCTTGCCTGTGTTAACAGCCTTTCCTATCAAAGGCAGATAAACTCTGACCGTAGTACCCGCTCCAATTTCGCTGTCAACTTTAATTTCCCCCTTGTGTTCTTTAATAATTCCATAAGCCACTGCAAGCCCAAGGCCGGTGCCCTTGCCCTGCTCCTTGGTAGTGAAATAGGGTTCGAACATCTTATCCATTATGTCAGAGGATATCCCATGCCCTGTATCGGAGATTGATAAAAGAACGTATTGACCTTCACCATGCAAGCTATCAGGTAATTTATCCGTCCTTGGATTGACTTCCTTCAACTGGACCGTTATTTTTCCTCCCTTTGGCTCTAGTGCATGGAAAGCGTTGGTAATGATGTTCATAGCGATTTGATGAATCTGTGTCGGGTTTGCCATAAGCAGTCCACAGTCCGATTGAATATTTTCATCTATTTCTATATAGGATGGGATTGTAGCGCGTATCAGCTTCATCACCTCTTTTAATACCTGCTTAATTTGAACCGGTATCAATTTGCGTTCGGATTGTCGACTGAAAGCAAGAATCTGTTTGGCGAGGTCGGCACCCCTTAAGCCTGATGTATAGATTGCCTGAAGCTTTTCATGTTCAGGTCCGTCTGAAGGAAAATCTTCCAATAACATTTCAGCCATACCAATAATTGGGAACAAAATGTTATTAAAGTCATGGGCGATCCCCCCGGCCAGGTTGCCGATAGACTCCATTTTCTGAGCCTGCTGTAATTGTTTTTCTAATTGTACTTTTTCCCTGTGAAAATGGTGCAATGCGGTGACATCGGTTACCGACACAAGGATTTTGGACAGCCCGTTTTCCGAACGGTTAATGACTGATTTTCTGAGTATGATTTCCAAAGTGTTCTCCTGAAAATCAAAATTCCTTGCGTCTCCTTCAAACCAATCCTCCCCGTCAGTGAAAGCCACAACCTGATCTATGAAATGCTCCATATCACCACTATCGAGCCTATGTTTAAAGATCTTCAATAAACCATTTTTTGAATTGGCCTGATACATATTGGAAGCTGCGATATTTAATTGAGAAATGACCACAGAATCCGCAAGACTTTCTACTTCTGCTTTATTCTGTTTTAAATAAAGACTTAAATTTTTTACGCCGGCTTTTTTTAGTTCGTCAACACGCTCAGCCACCTTGGAAAAATTCTGAAGATATAAAGCGGTTGGAGATTTTTCAAACAATTCCTTATGGAAAAGTTCACTTTCTCTTAACTCCTCCTCTGCACGGATACGATCAGTGATATCTCTGGCAATGCCATAATAAAAAATGGTTTGGTCAAGCTTAAATTTCTGGCCACTGATTTCAATGGGAACCAGTGATCCATCTTTCCGTTTGTGTTTGGTTTCAAACACCTTTGGTTCATTAAAAGGAATTTTCTTCCAATAGCTGAGGAATTCTTCAACTGTAAAGCCTGGATCAATTCCATTGATATCAAGCTGAAGGATTTCTTTCTTTGTCCACCCCAAAGAAAAACAGGCTGCTGGATTGGCATCTAAAATCTTGCCATCTTCTGAAATCAGATAAATTGCATCAGAAGCGGTTTGAACCAGATGCCTGTACTTTGACTCATTCTCCCGCAAGCATTCATGTAATTCTTTTTCCAACCTTTTTAACCCGGCTTCTTTTTTTTCTAACTCTTGAACCCTATTATTCAGTTCTTCATAGGTGGGTTTCTCAGTCATGACAATTCCCGTGTATCTTTAGACCCATTTAAAATTTTTCGAATAGTTTGTGCAATGTCCTGCTGGACGACCGGTTTCATTAGAAATCCTTTTAGTCCCATAGTTATGGCTGTGTCCTCATCAATTTTTTCACTGAAACCCGTACAAAGGACAATGGGGATATCCGGCCGTATTAACAGCAATTCTCCGGCTAATTCATCACCTGTCATCCCGGGCATCGACATATCCGTTAAAACCAAATCAAAAGAATCTGGATCTGAGCGAAATACCTCTAACGCATCTAAGCTGCTGACACAGGTGGTTATTTGATAACCAAGGCGTTCAAGCATTTGTCGTTCAAGATTTGCAATGACAGCTTCATCGTCAATAATCAAAATTCGTTCCGTTCCAACTGCATGGGATTCTTCCATGAAAGAAGAGACGGTTTGACCGGGTGCTTCCATCGTTGGGAGATATACATTGAATGTGGTTCCCCGCCCGGTTTCACTATAGACTTTAATATCGCCTTGATGTTCTTTCACGATCCCATGAACCATGGCAAGACCTAAACCGGTTCCTTTCCCCTTTTCCTTGGTTGTGAAATAGGGCTCAAATATTTTATCTATCAGGGCTTTTGGGATTCCACTGCCGGTGTCAGAGACAGACAGCAGGGCATAACGACCGGGCGCGAGAAGATAATTTTTGACATCATCCAATCCCAGGACAATCTCTTTGAATGTTAGATGTATGGTTCCTGATGTTCCGTCAATGGCATGATAGGCATTGGTGATAAGATTCATGGTCAACTGATGCATCTGTGTGGGATTGGCCGTCACCGGGTAAACATTTTCCTGTATTTCATGGGTGATATCGATATTTGCGGGAATCGTTGATCGGCAGAGCGTAAGAACTTCCTTGAGTATTTCATGGAAATGAACCGGCATCATTTTGTTTTCGGATTGTCTGCCAAGGGCCAATATCTGTTTTATCAGATCACTGCCCCTTTTTCCCGCTGCTAAAATTTCCTGAGCGTTGCCATATTCTTCGCTGTCTGGAGAAAGGTCTTCCAGAAGCATCTCAGACATTCCAATAATGGGGAATAAAATATTGTTAAAGTCATGGGCAATTCCTCCTGCCAGGATTCCGACGGATTCCAGCTTCTGGGCCTGCAGGATGCGTTCTTCAGCCTTTTTTGATTCAGTGATATCATAATTGATACCCGTCATCCGTTCCGGGTTACCTTTTGAATCCCAGGCCACCTCTCCCAGGGCTTTAATGAATCGAATCGACCCATCCGGCAGGATGATGCGAAATTGAGTATCATATTCTCGCTCACCACGCCTTGCCTGCTCTGAAATCTTATCATTTTCTGCCCGGTCATCGGGATGCAGACCGTTCAGCCATGCTTCATATATATTGGGAAAATCCGATTTTTTAATGCCGTAAAGCTCATACATCCGATCATTCCAGTCCAATGTATTTGTTTTAATGTCCCAGTTCCAAATCCCCATGTTTGACGCCCGCATGGCCAATTCAAAGTTTTCCTGGCTTTTTTTGAGTGCCAGTTCATTCATTTTTTGATCGGTCACATCATTATAAATAGCCACAATCTCACCCGATGGGAGCTTAAAAATATAATTTTCATAATAATTTGAAAAATTGTCATCCTGGTAAATTTTTACAGGAAAATATGCTGTTTCGCCGGTTTCCCAAACTTTTTTCAAGACAGGAATCAACCCATACTCATCAATATTCGGACGCAGATCAAACAAACTTTTCCCGATCACCTCATCAAGGGTTTTTCCCTCTAATTCAAGGCCTTTCCGGTTAAGGCCCCGTATCATATAGTCTGATCCCTTTGACCCATCGTTCATGACTTCATAGATAGCTGAGCCACTGGGCATATGATCAAATAATCCGCGAAAGATCACGTCACTGCCTGCAAGTTTGATGCTTTTTTTATCTATTTTTTCCATATAGCCGATCCTTATGGTTTAGAAAAATCAATCATCGCCTGGATTACTTTTTATAGATATCCAAATCAGGATAATGTATCTTTGCGCAATCCTGACAGATACCATGGCTGAACTGAGCGGCGGAATGATTTTGGATATACGATTCGAGATGGTTCCAGTATCCGTTATCATCCCTGATTTTTTTACAATGACTGCAAATGGGTAACAGTCCGCTCAATTGCTTTATATTGGCCAGGGCTTCTTTTAATTCTGCAATCAATTCCAGATTCTTTTTTTCTGCTGTATCCCGTTTGTCCCGGTTTCGGCTGTTTTGAAGGGCAATGGCCGCAAGCTCACCAAACCCGCCTGAAATTCTGGCATCCTCTTGTGTGAAGCCACCCTTTTTGTTTGCCAGCCCCATGATACCGATGGTTTTACCTTTAATGACAAGTGGTGCAAACATGACGTTTTCAAGCCGGACATGACCTTTTGGCATAAACTTCAACCACTGGGAGTTCATGAAATCATTATCATACACCGTGCGGTTGGTCTGGTATGCGGTTTCCCTCAACCCCCTGATCGGCATGGGCAGATCAGGATCAACCGAACAGGGCAGACCGCCGGCTTCCAGAAACAACACTTCGTTTTCTTCACCGTCTTCGGACAACAGGGCCACATAACCGGATGCTGATCCAATGGTTTCAGAACAAAGGTCAAATATTTTTCGGGCAGTGGTTTGAAAATCAGTCTGCTCCAGGACAGCCTCAGCCCCTTTTAAAAGCGCCTGAATCTCCTTTTCCCGAAAATGAGATTCAGCCAGAGAGCTCTCCAGTTTTTGTTTGGCTGATTTTAACTCAGAGATATCGGTGACCATCAGCAGTAATTCACTCGTATCTGAATCCGGGTCATAAATAGTTTTGGTATGCGACCTGGCGCTTATCTGTATATGATACGCTCTGCGATTCGCCCCGATTATTCGATATTCAAGCTGTTTTCCTTCTGGTCGCTTGAATAATGCATTAAATCTTGCGCGGAAAATCGGGGCGTCTTCTTTAACCAGCAGGTCGGCAAATGCAATACCTGAACCATTTAAGTGCCTGAAGCCTGTCATGGTTTCAAATTCTGAATTGAATTGTTTGACAATCCCGTCCCTGTTCAGAACAACGTACCCGGTGGGGGCATTGTTAAACAGACTGATATACCGGTTTTTATTGGCTTCGGATATCAACTGGGCATTTCTGAGTTCTTCATTCTGAATTTCAAGTTCGATTTGATGGATCTGCAATTCTTCAACCAGTTGGTTGAGCGATTGACGGTCCATGTCTTTGATGCTCTCAGATGATGGGGTATAATTTTTTTGCGCTTTTTGTCTCAAAATATCTTTAAAATCATTTGAACCCATAAAATCAATCTCCTGCATAGCTATTTGTTACTGCCAATAGTTTTTTTATTTCATTTTGATCTGTAATTTCTTCGAACATGGTAAATACCTGGTACGGCTTTTTCTCGTTCTTCCTGAATTCAGGGAAGGCACTTACCCGCATCCAGCAATGCTGTTTATCGCCAGGATGAAACACTCCCATAATAAAGTTGTTTACTGATTTACCGGTTTTAAGGGCGATCATGGACGGATGCTCAGTTCCGGGAAGATCTTTCCCGTCCGGGGTGATGACTTTCCAGTCCGGGTCAATAGACGTTTTCCCTTTCATTTGATCCAGTGACACCCCCAGAATTCTTTCAGCAGCAGGATTGGCAGAAATTATTTTTCCATGGATATTCTGATATACCACCCCCTGGCTTACCCGTTCAAAAAGAGTATTGTATTTGACTTTTGTTTCACCCAGCTGCTGCCGCATCTTTTCATGAATGGTAATATCCTCAAAAATAACGGCCAGTTTACCTTTGGGAAGCTGGAATGCCGTCACACGAAAATGACCGGATACGTTGTCATCTCCATAGTCTAAATCGCTTATAACAAAGGGATCTCCGGTTTCCATGACATCCATAAAGTTGTTCAGGATGCCAACTCTTTGGGCATTTGGCCAAATTTTTTGAAACGGCATGCCCTTTAATCGTTTATGACTGATCCCGGTTAACTCCTCGGCTTTTTGATTGCTGCTTTCAAGAACGAGTTCATTTTGTTCATTTAACGAATAAATGAACAGACCTGACGGTAGGTACTCGGTTATATCCTCTGAAAGCCTGAGGCTATCTGAAAGATCCTGTTTAACCTTTTTAAGTTCCGTTACATCCACAAAAGTAAAAATAGTGCCGGCATAGGAATCCGGACCAATATGATAGGGAAGGACTCGGATCAGGTAGACAATATTATTCTGATCAGTTGATTCCATGGAAATCTGCTGACTGGTCTGCTGAACCTTTTGGGCAATCGCCAGGGGATGAAAATCTTCTATGTTATGAGAAATATGATGGATCGGCCTTCCGATATCTTTTTCCAGAATGTTGAAAATTGCGGATATCTTTGGGGAATATTTGCGAATTTCATTGTTTTCATCCAGGATCAAGATTCCCACACCTGAACTGGAGAGCAGATTTTCAACATCATTGTTCATCTCTGTCAGTTCAGTGATCTTGTTCTGATACTCTGAGTTAACCGTAAACAGTTCTTCGTTAGTGGACTGCAACTCTTCGTTGGTACTTTGCAATTCTTCGTTGCTGGCCAGCAGCTCCTCGTTTGTTGCCTGAAGTTCTTCATTGGATGTCTCCAGTTCCTCAATGGTTGCCTGAAGATTTTCCCTTGCAAATTGAAGTTCCTGTTCAAGATCATTGATTCTCTGCTGAACATCCTGTTCGATATCATACACTTCACCATTCAGGGATTTTTTGCTCTTCGCAATTTTGACTTTTTCAAAAAATACCGCAACCAGTGATTCGTAGCCTTTTTTATCCGGCAGAGGAAGCATTCGCAGCGTAATGTTTTTTCTATCCTCCCGGTGATTGAATCTGACATTGGTGTAGGTTAGTTCTGTTTTGGTCCTCAATGCTTTCTGGATGCCCGTGGCCAAAGGGATGGCAAGATCTTTTTCAGCCATTTTGGTGATGTCGTAAACCATTTTTCCCGAAGGGACCTTAAAAAAGCCGTGGGTTTCACCAAAAATGTGAAGGACCGTCATTTCCTCATTTACGATGACGGAAAAGGGGATATACTGCCCCTGAAGGACACTCATATATCGGTCCATCATACTATTGTCTTCAAGTCGTCTGTTTAATCGTCTGGGTTCTCCCACTGTGAACAAATAGTTTGTTTTAAACGACTTATTTTCCTTTAATTCTTTATCACTTGGAAGAACTTTGGCTTTATATTTTCCTATGGAACGGTAGAGCTTGTGTCGTTGATGTATGACATCAAAGCAATCGCTCATTTCCCCAATCGTTTCACTGGAGCCGAGAAACAGAACACCCCCAGGGTTTAAAGAAAAGTTAAACATCTCCAATGCCTTTTTCTGGAGCACCGGCTGAAGGTATATGAGTAAATTTCTGCAACTGATCAGATCTATTTTTGTAAAGGGCGGATCTTTGACCAGATTGTGCTGGGCAAACACCACCATTTCCCGGATATGCCTGGCAATCTGGTAATTATCCCCTTTTTTATAGAAGTATTTTCCCAGAAGACCCGGTGTCAGATCTGCTGTAATGCTTTCTGGATAAATCCCGTTACCGGCATGCATGATGGCATCGCGGTCAATGTCTGTTGCAAAAATCTTGATATCTTTTGAAATGCCTAACGAATAAGGATAGATCGTGTGAGGAACGAACCACGATCTTATCCGGTTGTTGAACAAGCCCGAACTCACTCTATATAAGAAATTATCTTTTTGAAGGCAAAGAGGAGAAAATTTGTTTGAAAAGATGAGGCGCTTTGAAGGCGCACCCATGCCATGACCATATACATGGCCAACGGAGAATGATCTATATCATAAGCAAAAGCCCTCCTATTATTTTAAATGAGCGCCATGGTTGCTGCCATAAATGATGGATCAGCCAGGTTCCAACGCAAACTGTCGAAAGCCTAAAATCACCATTGCCGATTTGCAGCAAGGACACCTAAAGACAGGTCGTGGCCGTTTGTGTGCCCCTTCAATAATGATATGTAAAATCAATTGGACCAGGGATAACAGTTTTTTAGAATTGCCATGAAGGAATCCATAATCCCGAATCCTTCTGAAACCTTTTGGCAGGACATGCTGAATGACCAGAAATAAAAAATCCTCCCCTTTTAGAGTCCGGTATCGTATTTTTTTCGTGCTGCTTTCAACATACTGAAAAGTGATCTTCCCATCATGGTTGCAAACAATGTTCTTTTCACTGATAACTCCACGGTATAAATACCGGGACAGATATTTCAAAGCTGTGATTCCTTTTCCAACACGGGAGCAGTCGACCACCCATTCGGCAGGAAGTTTTCCGGGAACTTGCAGCCCGTTTTCACTCAACGCTGCAAGGAAACGGGCACGAAAAACCATGGATAGAGCCTTTTGATTAAACAGGTACCTGCCTTTTATCTTTTTCCATTGCCGTCGACGTTTATCCACACCACCGCCAGGTACCACAACATGAATGTGAGGATGATAATCCAGTTTTCTGTTATGGGTGTGCAATACCATGGTCATGCCGATTTGTGCACCCAAGTGCCTTGGATTTAGCCCGAAATCCTTTAAAGTACTTGCAACGCTGGCAAAAAAGATTGAATAGACCTTGGTTTGATGGTACCAGGTGAATGACCGCAATTCATACGGCAATGTAAAAGTGGTCATGAAGTACAGGACCGGCAGCAGCTTTTCCTGCTGCCGGTCAATCCAGGTACTGACTTCATGATTCTGGCATTTTGGGCAACTTCGGTGACCGCAGGATAGAGGTCTCCATTCCGAATGATTACAATCAGGGCATTGAACAAAAAGCTCCCCGGAATCCGGGGTACGGCAGCGACGAATGGCATTTAGCGCCTTTAGATGGCTGGGCAGTAATTTGTTGGAATATCTGGTTATGAGTGTGGAATAATACTGGTCAATAATTTTGGCCATATCCATGATCACACCTTCCTTAAATCGATGTGAAGCGTGTTGACCAAATCGTTAATGGTGAGCCTGCTGTTTTTTTCGACTATACCGGTCAGGTGAGTATACCGGGCAGTTGTTTCGGGTCTGGCGTGACCCAGAAGGATTTGAATATGACGTAGGCTTAAGCCGCGTTCGAGCAAGTGTGTTGCAAAACTGTGGCGGAGCGAATGAATATGGATTTTTTTTAATACCGCATTCTGAAACAGCCGCTTTCATAGCATGCCAGGTACCGCCTTTATTCATATGTGTCTTTGCCTTTTGAATGTTTTTTAAAGATCTTTTTGCATTCGGGAATATCAGACTGGGATGACGATGTTTGACCCAAAGAGAACGCAATGCCTGTAATGTCAGATCAGGCAATGGCACAAACCTGTCTTTATGTCCTTTTCCCCGTCGAATATGGACCCGTTTCATGCCGGCATCTATATCCCCGATTTGGAGTGATAATGCTTCTGACAAACGAAGCCCCATAGAATATGTGGTCAAAAAGAAAACACGATAACGCAGCTTTCGAGTTGTACCAATGAGCTTTTCGATTTCAGCAGAAGTCAAAATGTCTGGCAGGCTTTTGACCTTTGGCGGCTTGATCATATTGACCCACTGCCAATCACACTTGAGCACATGTTTCCAGAAAAATTGTAACCCATTTCGTTCTACTTTGACTGAACTCCAGGAATGTGTTTGAAGAAATTGGCTAAAATAAATTTCCAGCTGATCCGGTGCAAGCTGGTCAGGGCAGCAATCGAAATGCTGGCTGACCCTTCTAACGGCCCTGGCATAATTGTCAATAGTGCTCTTGCTTTTACCTTGCAGTTTAAGTCGTCTCAGGTGGCATTGATAAAGTGAATTGAACCGTTTCGTTTCTGTTTTGTTCATGGTAAACTCCTTTTATTATAGGTGCCCCGAATTGGACACTTACAGGAGTATACACTATATTGAGGAATAATTTTTCTCCGCGCAGCGGCTTCGTTCAACAATGCCATGGTTTCTTTGGCAAGAATTGCTATGGAGTAAGCCTCTTCACCGGTGGAGCAACCGGTTATCCAGAATCTGATTTCCCTGTTCTTTGCTCGTCGGATGATATTGGGCAGTCCGTTTTTCATCAATTCGTTCATGGCTTCAGGATCTCTGAAAAAACTGGTGACGCCAATGAGCAGCTCTTTGTAAAGTGTTATGACCTCAGCCGGAAATTGATTTAAATATTGCACATAATCATTTAAATCATCCACCTGGGTTACGGTCATTCTGCGTTCAATTCGCCTTGTGATAGTAGACGGTTTGTAATAGGTAAAATCAACCTTGGTTCTTGCCCGAAGTTCGGAAAAAATTTTGGTCATCCCCTGCTCATCATTCAGCAATCGATCGGATGGTTTTTTCCCTGTTACATAACGGTGTCCAACATAGGCTGTCAACTGGTCCGCCATCTCTTCCGGAGGAAGGATAAAATCAGCCACACCGGTTGATATGGCCGCTCTGGGCATTCCATCAAATTTGGCTGTGGATTCTTCCTGGACCATGACCATGCCGCCGTTTTCTTTAATGGCCCGAACCCCCGGGTGCCGTCACTTCCCGTGCCGGACAGGATAATGGCAATGGTTTTTTCCGCCTGATCTTCTGCAAGAGACCGTAAGAATATATCAATGGGCAGGTTCACCCCCCGGACACTGTCTCTTTTTTTTAAAATGAGTTTGCCGTGAAATATGGTCAGGTTCATTTGAGGGGGGATCATGTAAATATTGTTCGGTTTTACGTCCATATCGTCAACAGATCGATGGACCGGAATTTTTGTTTTTTTTGACAGCAGTTCCACCATCAGGCTCTTATAATCCGGTGACAGATGCTGGATCACTATAAATGCAAGACCGCTGTCTGTAGGCATTCGGCTGAATAAATCTTCAATCGCCTCTAATCCACCGGCAGATGCACCGACACCGACATAATGTGAAACTTTATTGGAAGTATCATTTTTTTTCATACCTTAACCTCGTCCAGAATTTTTCTGACAACGCCTGCCATTTCAGCCTTTGCTACCGGTTTCATTAGAAACCCTTTAATGCCGATTTTTTTGGTAATTTCCCGGCTGATTCTTTCACTAAAGCCGGTACAAAGGACAATCGGCATATCCAGTCTTGTTTTCTGTATCTCTTTTGCAAGCTGAATCCCGTTCATATTCGGCATATTCATGTCCGATATAATGAGGTCATATTTTTCAGGCCTGGATTTGAATGCCTCCAGCGCATCCATGCTGCTGGTTCGTGCATTGACTTGATAACCGAGTCTTTCAAGCATTTGTCGTTCAAGTCGAACGATCGATATCTCATCGTCCACAAGCAAAATGGTTTCTTTGCCTGTTTCCATAATTTCAACCTTTTCGTCGGACTCAACAGGGTCTGTCTTTTGCATTAAAGGGAGGAATACTTTGAAAGTCGTTCCGATTCCAGGCTCACTATATACTTTAATATCGCCTTGATGTTCTTTTACAATACCATAAACCGTTGACAAACCAAGCCCGGTACCTTTCCCTTTTTCCTTGGTTGTAAAATACGGATCGAATATTTTTTCTAAATTCGTCGGTGAAATACCCACACCATTATCAGCGACAACTAAAACAGCATATTTCCCGGGGCTTTGATTCTCGTCTATCAAATTTCCAGAATCAAGGCGTATCGCTTTAACCTTGATATCTATGCAGCCAGTGTTTTTTTCAACGGCATGATACGCATTGGTAACAAGATTCATGGCTATATCCGTCAAAGACAAAAGCACTCTTTTACCTTTATCCATCTCCAGCAGAGAGGTTGAAACCAGAAGGTCTTCCCGGACAACCGCCAATGGTGTTGGTAAGCCATCAAGAATATTTTTATAAAACGGTTTCATGGAAATATCTTTCACTTGCGGACTATCAGAAAGAATATATCATGAACGAATCAGGTCTATTTATGATCGCATTCCAGGCGATCACCAGAAAGCGCAGAGGCAATTATAAATTTCTGTGGTCCCATTATGTTTTATTAGATTAGCATAAGGGAGGGATTTTGGGGATACTAAAAAAATAACAGTCAAATAACAGGCAAAACCTGTTGTTTTATTCAAGCGACTGAAGAAAAGTTCGTAAATTAACTTTGGCCTTATTAATGTCAAGTTTTTTGCGTATATTATCCCGATGAAACCCAACGGTTCGAAGACTTAAATTCAGCACTTTGGCCATGTCCTTGCTTGTCTTTCCTGCTTTTATTAAATCCGCAACCTGGACTTCCATGGGGGTAAATTTTCTATATGCGGATGAAAATGATTTCTCAAAAGGCCTGAGACTTTCCTGTAAATTTGTTTCAATGATGCCTGCAATGGTCCATGCGTCCTCTTTGCTGTCAGCGATTTTTAATCGTTCAATGTAGGGAGATATCAACTTTTCGTGGTTGTTTAATATGGTGTCTATGGTTTTCTTTTTATCCTCATCTCGGTTTTCAAGGAGAATATTGAGCGCAATATTTATTTCTTTAAGTTTATTTATTTTTGATTTTAACTCTTTCTGGGCGATTTCTTTTTCTAAATACATTTGTAAAATCGGCGCCATAAAGGTTGCTATGGATTCAAGATTTTTTTGATCGTCAACCGTAAGATCATCCGACTTGTTTGCTAAAACAATCTGACCGACAAGGATTTTGTCGGACATCAAGGGAACGGCAAGCGCATTGTTTAAACCGATATGCCCCTCAGGCAATGTTAAATTCGCGTTGCTGAAAATGGACCGTTTCTGTTTTAACGACTCGCCCCAGATGCCGCCCCACACTTCTGCCGGAAACACGTTTTGTTTCCCTGGAATTTTGCATTTTGACCAGATTTCACGACTCATTGATGGACAAACAAGGTCGCCATCGTTTGAGATATACCCCAAATAGCCGTATTCGCAGTCGAAAAAAGACAATAATTCGGATAGGATGTAATTAAACACCTCATCTTCAATCGATGTTAAAAACAACTCGGCAATGGTTTCCCTTAACCTTAAATCCTTGTGTGATTTTTCAAGTGCCTGGTTTGCTGAGACACGGTCACTGATGTCCATGCCAAGGCCATCCCATATAATATCTCCATTTTCCAGTCTCTGGGGTATGGAAGTCGTGTGCAACCAGATCAATTCGCCATTGGGCTTCACAAAACTGTGCTCTATATCATAGGGTTTCAGAGATTTTGCGGATTCCGAAACGGCAGTCATAACCCTGTCATGATCAGGAGATGGAATTTGATCAAAAAACTTATTTGCATCGTTTCGTATTTCAGCATCGCTGATACCTATTATTTCCCGACATTTGTAACTGATATAATCGAAATGAATACCTCCTGTTCTGTCTAATACAAAACGAAAGGGAGTTGCCGGCAGATTATCAATAATTCCCTTGAATTTACTTTTGCTGTCCCTCAGGTCATTTTGTATTTTGATATAAAGGGAAATGTCACTCAGGACGGCATAATATCCGGATATTTCATTTTTTCTCGAAATATTGGGTATTAAAACCCCCTCAATATGGCGTGGTTCCCCTATGGAATATTCGTATCGTTCTTGGTACCGGACAATCTCCCCATTTAGTACTTTTTTAATATGAGGGCGTGCTTTCTCAAACGCTGTTTTCCCAATGACATCGGCCAATGCTTTCCCGACTATCTTTTCTTTTGGTATCCCAAAGTTATCAATATAAGTTTGATTTACAAATTTATAATTTAGATTTTTATCCATATAAGCCACGAATTGCGGCAACACATTCACGAGGGTTCGGAACTGGTGTTCACTTTTTTTCAAAGCACTTTCAGCAAGTTTGCGATCCGTAATATCGGTCAAGGATAGAAGAACTTTTTCTGACCGGTTAAAATTTATGAGCGTTGTTGAAATGATAAAAAACTTTGCATTTTTTTCCCCGCTATTTGCAACGAATAGTTGTCCTTCCTCTTCATGGGATGTTTTTGTCTTAAAGGTTAATGCAATAAGATTTTTGATGGAGCAGTCCGGGCCGCCAGGCGTGCGCTCGCAACAATCCTTTTTTTTGCCATAATTTGCGCAATGTAAGACGTCGCACGTCAAATGACCGATCAAGTTATGTTTTGATGTTAAAGATAACTGAACACCCTTGGAATTTATATCTTCAATTCTTCTATCCATATCAACAACGGCAAGCATATTCGGATTGCTGTCAAAAACAGCCCTCAAATTTTCAAGTGTTATCTTCTGTTCTGAATGGATTTTTTTTCTTTGTTCTATTTCTTTTTGTAATTCATCTGTACGTTCTGCGACCAATTGCTCTAAATGTTTTTTTTGATATTCGAGTTGTTTTTCAACCTTGATGATCCTGACCATGGCCTTGACCCGGGAGAGCAACTCACGGTTGTCTATGGGACGGGTGATATATTCATCCGCACCAATATCAAGTCCATTGGACTGATCCGATGATTTTATTTTTTCTCCGGAAACAATGCTGATGAATATACCGGCGGTGGGTTTATCACTTTTTAATTTGCGGCAGATCTCAAGCCCATTCATATCCGGAAGCATAATATCCAATAATATGAGATCGGGCTTGATCTCTTTGACTTTATCGAGACCTTCACTGCCCGTGGATGCTTCAAACACATTAAACCCGGCTGTTCGGATGACCCGTGCCGTAGCAAACAAGATATCCGGATCATCATCCACAATGAGTATCTTTATATCCTGGTTCATTTTATCCCCATTCATTTTATACCGGTTTAATTGGTATGTTAAAGTAAACGGTTGCGCCTTGTCCAACTCTGCTGTCTATCCATATTTTCCCATCATGTGCATCTATAATTTTACGGGTAATCAGCAGACCAAGACCGGTACTTTTTTTGCTGGCAGTTTTTTAAAACTTGTCTTTTCAAAGGGTTTGAAAAGTTTGTCCATTTCATCCGGCACTATTCCAGGTCCGGAATCCTGAATTGAAAAAACGACAAATTGATGGGTGGAAGAAAGACTTATGATCACAGAGGTGTTCAGGCCCGTATGTTCAATTGCATTTGACACCAGATTGGTGATGGCCTGTTCCATCTTAGGGGTATCAATAAGGATGGTTGGTAAATTATCGGCGCAGTTGACCTTTAAATCAACGGCCTTTTTAGCTGCTTGAAGTTTATTGAATTGAAGACAATTGGACAGAACCGCTTCAATGGAAGCGGGTTTCAGGTCCAGCTCAAATTTCCCTGCTTCGATGGCGCTGACGTCCAGAAAATCGTCCACAAGCCGTTTCATAAACGAACAGGAGTCATTGATCGTGTTTAGAAACCCATGTGTTCTTTGTTTAGAATATTTTTGGCTTCATCAATGAGGAAATCCGTGTAGGCAAGCACCAGCCCGATGGGTTTGCGTAAATCATGTGCAGCCATTCCAAGAAAACGGTTTTTTTCTTCATTAAGCCGTTTGAGCCGGGCATTTGTCTGATGAAGTTTCCTCATCAGGTTGCTCTGCTCCTGATTCAGGGATAATATCTCTTGGCGCAGGGTTTCAAGCTCATCAGCGTTCAGTTTGCCGAACGCCAGAATGCAGTCGTCGTTTTGTTCAAATGTAAAGTAAAAAGTCTGGGGGGTGCCGCCCTCAACCCCAATATGGATGATTCGTTCTGTTGATGGGTCGTTAAGAGCTGTAACCAGGTTGAATTCTCCGGAAAAGTCAAGCATCACATCATAAAAGCTTTGTCCGGTCAGGTGACGCCGGGTCACCTCCTTTGCATATCGATTGGTTGATACTATTTCCCCTTCCAGAGAAAGAATAAAAAAAAGCACGGGTGCCTTTGATCAAAATACAAATTTACTGCATCACGAATAGAGTATTTATCAACCATATCAACCCGTTTTTATAACCTTTTCCAGCTCGTCCAGCGTCGAAATGTAGATGGTATTTTTGTATTTTTTTATGGTATCCAGCCCACCCCATCTAAACGCCTGACCGCCAACGAGCAAATCCATATTTGGGAAATCAGTTCTAACCACGTCAATTGCCTGTTTCAGACTATTAATATTTGATGGAATGCTTAATGAAAACCCCACGAGATCAGGCTTTGTATCCTGGATATACTGAGCCATATCCCCATGGGGCTTGTTGGCTCCTATAAAGTATCCATCCCACCCATTCAGTTCCAATATATCCGCTACCATTTTGCCGCCGACTTGATGATATTCATTTGCACTGCATGAAATAACCGCTTTTTTCCCGATACGGTCTGTGGCAAAAAGAGATGGATAGACCAGGTTCAAAAGATTTTCTGTGATGGCTGTTGCCAGATGTTCGTTCGCAACGGTAATACGATTATTTTCCCAAAGCTCTCCAACTTTGTACAAGCTTCTTTGAAAAAGTTGGCTGTATAGTTCTCTAATTTCGATATGGGTATCCAGAAGATCTTGAACAATTTTTCGGCATTCCAGACGTCTTCCGGCCAGGAGAGCATTCAAATAGGCATCATATGTGTTTTGATGGACCATGCCGTTATCCTTTTATCGGTAAGGGTTTATAAGATTACCGACCAATAGCGTTGTCTGCTTTTTCAAAGGTTTCATTAACAATTTGAATCCATTCATCCGGAAAGCGTTCTTTATCTGTCAGCCATTTTTGCAGTATATCAACGCTACCTTCTATTCCGTTTTTTTCATCTGCTACCGCTGATACAATCAAACAGCCGATATTTTTATACTTTTTTGCCATTTCTGGTCCAACAGCCACATCAAATCGGGTTACCAGTGAATTAAAATCCGTTCCGTGAAACCATTTCATCCTGAGTCCTTCCAGCGCATCTGCCGAGGCCGTTAGCTTTGAATAACACGCCGCTTTATCAGGCAGCGCCCGGGTTAATTCCTCAGCTAAGTATTTCAGGGTTTGTTCCATCATAATTGAAGGCATCCCCCGGGTAGCAAGCACCCTGCAAAGCCAGTCGATCTGAAGATTTAGGGTTTCCTGATCTAAATCAGTAAGGGTTACGATCCAGCAGGAGTCACTATCGGAAAAACGCTTTCCACGATTGCCATAGCGCTGCTTATAATAAGGAAATTCTACCCACCCGCGATCGCTGGCTTTCAGGGCCGCCTCAATTTCCCTTTTATCCTCAGGTATAGGATGATTGCCCGCCTCTGGATTAAGCCGGGTTACATGAAATGATTTTTCGTTTTTAGAAAGCGGAAATAAGGCCGTGTAAAGGGATTCAAGGCCTGAAAACGCTTCATGAGCAGCCGATAGGATTGATTCATGTAATGATGGATCGGCAAGTGCTTTATTCATAGTTTTTAAAAATTGATTCCAATGACTCTGTACTTTTTCACGGTAGCCGGAATAATACAAACACCCATTCAATCCGCTCAGGTGAAAGGTCTTTGTGATGTCCGGACGGTGCATGCTGTTGCCCAGTATGGATCCCTCAAACACATACAGGTAACCCAATAATGTTACCGGTTTTTCTATTTTTCGCAGGCGTATCTTCTCTGTCATCGAAAGAGCTGCTTCAATGGCTTTATTGGTATCCGGTATTACACGGGGTTTAAAAAATCTGAGATCTTCTTCCAGCAGGGCAAGTTTTCTCAAATCGTTATCCCAGACAGAACGTATTTGATTGTCTGTTGAGCTTGCAAGCTCTTGCTCCAGAGAGCTGTGTATGATTGCCAATGCTCTCAGTTGATTGACATAACATTCCAAGGGTAGTTTATGATCAATAAGGGCGTGGAAATAGGGTAACGACTCAAGCTTTGAATGATAGCCTTTGGTTTCCTTTTTAAGCTTTTGCATTATTTGTATTGATTTCGTCTCAGGTGAAGCAGAATTGTTTGAATTCATAGTTCATTCTTATTTTTATTTTAAAATTAAACTGGTTTTCCTATGCAATTGTATTATAAAGTTTTTCAGACCCTGAATATTTACGCAAAAGTGTATCCAAAGAACCTTAGACCAAAAAACGAAAATTTGCAAAATCAATTCATGATTTTAGCAGGTTTCCTGCCGCGTATAGCTGGTATCCATAACCAGGAGCAAAAATAAAAATCCGGCCTCGGCTTCCCATGTATTCCAATGCGGCCGGAGTTATCCCGTTAGTTGAGGCACTTTTAGGGAAAGGTGCAGCCCTGGGCCCTGGGTCGGCATTCATGATGAGGGTCATTGACCGGTCTTTACCGGAAATGGTGATTTTAAGAAAAGTCTTAAAGCCCAGACTAATCGCCGTTTTTGTGGGTGTGATGGCCTGCGGTATTTTGTTTGTGGGGTATTTGTTTTATATGAGTCTTTAAAAAATGAAGATTTATGGTTCAAGGCCGTAAATCCGGCCCTGAACCACAAGTTTATTCTATAAAATGGATTTAATATTGACCTTATTCCTGGGGTTTTCCCAGAACTTCGGCAAACATTTCATCATCCCACAGTCTTGAATCAGCAACGTTCTGGCGGAATTTGATAAAATCAACCGTGTCCTGGCCCGTCATTTTTTTGGTGTTAAAGGCGCCAAAGCCCAGGAAGGCTTCGCCGCCCATATTGGCGGCCAGCCAGTGTCGGTGATCATTTTTCATGGTATCCCAGAAAAATTTCTTTTTCTGGCGGATACCGTCAATGGACTTGATCAGGCAGCCCGGGAACAGGTTGGCGAATTTCCAGATCACGTTGTTGACTTCCTTGTCCAGGAGTTCAAAGTCTGCGTTGGCCTGGTGCTGTTTCAAAAAGGCCCGGCCGTCTTTAAACTCCTGTCCGGATTTGTACTCGCCGTATACGATTTCTCCGTCTTCCACATATTTATCCGTGATGATGGTGGGGTTTCTCACCCATTTCCCGTCAACTTTAAGAACCGGGACCACCTTGGAAAGCATGCCCTTGGCCTTCATCTTGTATGAGGACCACATCTCGCAGGACACGCAGTTCCACATGGCATCTTCCGCCGTGAGGAACCAGGGAAGGAAATCCGAAGACCCGCCGGCAGGGGCTGATCCGTGTTTGGGTCCGGCCTGGCCGAAAATGGCAAGGTCCGAGGCAATGGCAATATCACAGGCAAGCCCGATTTCCTGGCCCCCGGCAACCCGCATCCCGTTCACCCTGCAGATCACCGGTTTTTTGCAGGAGAGGATGGAATCCACCATGTGGTTGAATAGCTCCATGTACTGGCCGTATTCGTCACATCGTTTTGAATAGAATTCAGAATATTCCTTTGTATTGCCGCCGGTGCAGAAGGCATAGGGACCGGTCCCGGTAAATACAACGGCCACGACGCTTCTGTCTAAAGAGGCATTTTCAAATCCCGCGATCACGCCTTTGACCATGTCCGTGGTATAGGAATTAAACTGTCTGGGGTTGTTCAGGGTGACCCATGCCACAAACAATTTTTCCGTTACATTTCCTTCGGGGTCGGTTAAGGGTTTTTTTTCATACACCACACAGGGGGCTTCGGTTCCCCAGTGTGGATTTCTGTGCAATGCATGGTCTTTTGCTTCATTTTCTCTCGGCATCCACTCTAAAGCCATCTTGATCTCCTTAATATAGTTATGTTGTTCAGGCCGTAAATTTTTGTTCAACTTAATTTTATCTACGGTCTTTATCCGATATATCCGCCATCAACGCCCAGGACCTGGCCTGTGATATAGCTGGCATCGTCCGAGGCCAGGAATACAAATGCCGGGGCGATCTCTTCGGGTTCTGCAAACCTGCCGAGCTGAATTCTGCCCTCGTATATTTTCCGAAGTTTTTCATCGGTCTGGAGTTTTCCGGTCATCTCGGTCTTGGTGATTCCCGGGCAGATGACGTTGACATTGATATTGTACCGGCCAAGCTCCCTGGAGGCTGATTTCGTAAACCCGATGATCCCGGCCTTTGCCGAGGCATAGTTGATCTGGCCGATGGTGCCGAAGATACCGGCAGTGGAGATGACATTGATGATTTTACCGTATTTTTTTTCCTTCATGTGACGGCCGGCAGCCTGGGTGGTATTAAAGGCGGCTTTTAAATGGATATCAATGATGGCATCCCAGTCTTCTTCCTTCATTTTAAGCAGCATGGAGGGTTTGGAGACCCCGGCATTGTTGACCACAATATCCACACCGCCCAATTGTTTCACACACTCTTCCACCATGTTCTGGGCGCTTTCATAACTGGCAACATCTGCTGCCACTGCAACCCCTTTGCGTCCCAGGCGTTCAATTTCCGCAACCGTGTCTTTTGCGGCCGCATCATTGGAATGATAGTTGACCAGGACATCTGCCCCTTCTTTTGCGTACATCAGGGCAATGGCTCTGCCGATTCCTCTGGAGCCGCCGGTGACAATGGCTTTTTTTCCTTCAAGTTTCATGTTTTTTCCTTTTTATATTTAGAAATCAGGTATCAGTACGATCCGCTGATCGGGTGACTTCTTGTGGGCCTCATCAAAACTTTCAACAATCGTGCTCATGGGCCGTGTCTGGACAAACTCCTCAAAATTGATTTTCCCGCTGGTGATCATGCTGAGAACAGAAGGGTAGTATTCAGGCAGGCATCCCCAGGTGCCGATGAGCTCTGCATCAAATGCCATGAGTCTTGAAATGGAATATTCCACTTTCTGGGGACCGAACCCAACCACCATCATTTTCCCGGTAAAGCTCAGGAGGGCAAGGCCCAGTTCCTGTCCGGGTTTGGTTCCGGAAACTTCAAAGATCTTCCACCCGGTGGAGATCAGACCGTTTTCTTTTCGAAAGGCCTTGAGTTCCCCGGAAATTTCCTTCGGGGTTTTGCCCATGGAGTTAACGGCAAAATCGGCACCGTTTTTCAGCATGGTGTCCAGGCGTTCCTGGTTGATATCAATGGCCACAACGTTTGCCGCTCCCAGGCCTTTGAGAATCTGGACCATGTACTGGCCCACACCGCCCACACCGATGACAATGGCATTGTCTCCCACCTGAACATCGGCACGTTTGGCTGCCTGGAAAGGCGTGGTTGCCGCGTCCGCTACCACGGCCAGTTTTTCAAGGGGAATATCGCCCCGGTTTTTCACTTCACAAAGATCAATGGCCGGAACCGGGATATGGCTTGAGAATCCCCCGTAAACCCCCATGCTGTTACCGGGCATTTTCTGGGCCAGGCAGCGGTTTCCTCTGCCGGTTTTACACAGGAGACATTTTCTGCAGGGCATGACTGCCGGGATGATCACCTCTTTTCCATTCCAGGCGGCTGAATCGTCGGCTGTGGCCACGACGACTCCGGAGATTTCATGGCCCAGGGTTAACGGGGGAGCATTCACCGTGGGGACCCCATAGTAAAAATACCCGAGATCCGTGTGGCAGATACCGCAGCCGGCCACTTGAACCAGCACCTCCCCGGGCTTAAGCTCGGGAACATCAATCTCTGTTTTTTTCAACTCACCCGGGGTTGTCTCACCGGTTTCTCTGTCTTTTTTAAAAGGGCTGACCATCTGCCAGGTTTGAATCTTATCCGGTACGCTCGTCATTTTTTTTCTCCTTTTGATTATCAAACTATTTAATCTTGTCTAACGGAACCTGCCGAATGCTTTATGCCTGATATGGATGAGGCCTGTTCTTCTTCAGCATTTTACGACTTTCACTTTTGCCCCGATCCAATGGGGGGGCAGGTAAACCCGTCCACTGTTACCGCTTGAATTGACCGTTTTCTGGATCATTTCTTCGCCATAGATTTCAAACTTTACCTTTTTGCGGGGAAAATCTTCTATTTCCCCCTCATCTTTTGCGTCGTCACTTGCCATGATGTTTAGACTCCTGTTAACACGGCAGCCGATCATTGAATGCACCAGCTACTACTTAGATGTTTTATAGATACATTACAGCTACACGTCAAGAATAAATTTATAATTTTTTTTCGTGCAGGCCATCATCTAAACAATTGGTTTATAACCATATCCCCGGTTGAATCTGCGCCCGGTCAAAGGAAGGAGTCAATGGGGAATGAGGAATGGTTGATATGTCAACGATACGGATTTGATTTTATTGCCCAAAGTTTACTTTTTCCTTGACAGGGTTTCGTCCTTTTAAATATAGTGTTTTATTATAGCTGAGTTATAGTTACATTGTGACACTATTATACATTCTTAAAGATAAGGAGGTGAAATCCCAGTAAACACAGGGTCGCAGCATCCAAATTTCAGGGTCCACACAATTTGTATTCCAATCACAAACTATTTCAGGAGGTCAACAAAATGAAAAGGGTTACGTTTATCACGTTTTTGATTTTTTGTTTCAGTGCGATGTTTGCATTCAATGCAAGCGCTAAAACCGAGCTCACCTATGCCAATTTTTTCCCCCCCACTCACATTCAAAGTCAACTGGCCCAAAGCTGGTGTGACGAAGTAGAAAAAAGAACCAACGGAGACATCAGCATCAAGTATTTTCCGGCCCAGTCCCTGGCAAAAGCGCCCCAGACCTATGACGCGGTTGTGAATGGAATTGCAGACATCGGATTGACGGTTCTGGCCTATTCAAGAGGACGATTCCCCATTGCCTCGGCCATTGATTTGCCCCTGGGATATAAAACCGGTGTTCAGGCAACCAAGGTTGCCAATGCCGTACTAAACAAATTTCATCCGTCTGAATTCAACGACACCCAGATCATGTTTTTGCATGCCCATGGACCCGGTCTTCTCAATACCGTTGATAAACGGGTGGCCACCCTGGAAGACATGAAGGGTCTGAAGATCAGGACAACCGGTGCCAGTGGTCGTGTCATCGAAGCCCTGGGCGGATCACCCGTGGGTAAAGGCATGGGAGAAACCTATCAGCTTCTGCAAAAAGGGGTTGTTGACGGTTCCCTCCATCCCCTTGAATCCAACAAAGGCTGGAAACTGGGTGAAGTGGTCAAGTATGTCACTGAAAGTTATCCCATTGCCTATACCACCACCTTTGCCGTGTTCATGAACAAGTCAAAATGGGCCAAACTTACTCCGGAACAGCACAAGATCATCATGGATATCAATGCTGAATGGGCCGACAAACACGGAGAGGGATGGGATTCATCCGACAAGGCCGGGATTGACTTTTTTAAATCCAAAGGCGGAGAATTTGTACCGCTTTCCGCTGAAGAGGCTAAAAAATGGGAGGCGGCTGTTGCCCCGATCATGGATGATTACGCCGAGAAAGTCAAAGAAAAGGGCATTGATGGAAAAGCAGTTGTGGAATTCATCAAAGAAAGTATGTAAGGGTTAGTTTCCTCACAGGTGACCGGCAGTTTGAGCAAACGCCGGTCACCTGTACGGCATGGATCAGTTTATACGCAGGACATTTTATGAACATTTTTTCCAAATCTCTGGACAAGTTTTCCGGTCTGTTAAAGATTATTGGTGCCACTGCCTTGACGGCCATGATGCTGTTAACCGTTGTGGATGTCATCGGCCGGTTTTTCAAGTATCCCATTTTCGGCTCGGTTGAACTGGTTGGCATCCTGGCCACCATCGTGGTTGCTGCGGCCCTGCCCTATACCTACAAGGTTGACGGGCATGTGGGTGTGGAAATACTGGTGCGGCTGCTGTCCCAGCGAACCCAGATTATCATCGACCTTTTTACCCGAACCCTGAGCCTTTTCCTGTTCTGCCTGGTGACCTGGCAGATGTTTCTCTATGCAGCGGATATACATGACACAGGAGAGGTTTCCATGAACCTGGAATTCCCCATTTATTACATTGTATACCTGCTCGCCTTTGGTCTCTTGATATTTTCCGTTACCATTGTCGAGTCTATTTTTAAAGATATTCAGCAATTGAAAGAATTAAAAACAAAATGAGTCCAACACTGATCGGAATTATCGGAATCATCATCATGGTCCTCCTGTTTCTCACAAGAATGCCTGTTGCCTTTGTCATGGCCATAGTGGGCTTTGTTGGATTCAGCACCATGATTACACACAATGCCGGTTTGGTCCTCTTGTCCAGAAATGTGTATGAAGTTTTTGGATCATACGATTTAACCACCATCCCTTTGTTTATTCTCATGGGGCAGCTTGGATTCAACTCCGGGATCAGCAAGCGCTTGTATGACGCGGGGTATAAGTTTCTGGGAAGCACCCGGGGCGGGCTTGCCATGGCCACGGTTTCCGCCTGTACCGCCTTTGGCGCCGTCTGCGGTTCCAGCCCTGCCACGGCAGCCACCATGGCCACGGTGGGGCTTCCCGAGATGAAGCGCTATGACTACGACGATGAGCTGGCCACAGGATCTGTAGCCTCCGGCGGCGGTATCGGCATGATCATGCCTCCCAGCGTGGTCCTGATCATTTACGGTATCCTCACCGAGCAGTCCATCGGTGCCCTGTTTGTTGCCGGAATTTTCCCGGCTCTGCTGGTCACGGTTTTGTTTATCATCACCATCTATATCCGGTGCAGAATCAGCCCTGATCAGGGACCCTGCGGAGAAACATTCACCTGGGCTGAAAAACTCAAGGCGCTCTGGGGCCTTGGCGAAACCTTGATCGTTTTTGTTCTTGTGATCGGCGGCATTTTCATCGGTCTGTTCACCCCCACCGAGGCGGCTGCCATCGGTGCCTTCGGCATGCTCCTCATTGCCGTGATCCGAAAACAGATCACCTGGGCAGGGTTTGTCAAATCTTTGATGGAGACCCTGAGGACCTCGTGTATGGTGATGATGCTCATCGCCGGGGCCGTGATCTTCGGTAAATTTCTGGCCGTCACACGGATTCCCTTTGAGATTGCCGGATGGGTGAGTGAACTTCAAATGGCGCCTTTCCTGGTCATGGCCGTGGTCATCATGATCTACTTTATCGGCGGATGTTTCATGGATGCCCTGGCCTTTGTCACGCTCACCGTACCCATTTTCTTTCCCGTGATCATGGAACTGGGGTATGACCCCATCTGGTTCGGCATCATCATCGTTATGGTTACGGAAATGGGTGTAATCACGCCGCCGGTGGGAATTAACGTCTATGTGGTCTACGGGGTGGCAAAAAATGTACTGGAGCATGAAATTCCTTTGGAAAAGATATTCAAGGGGATTCTGCCGTTCCTTATTGCCGTCATTGTGGGGGTGATCATTTTGATTATTTTTCCGAAAATCATCCTGTTCCTGCCCAACCTCATGTATTGACGCAGGACTTAAAAGGGCTTGAATTTAAAACGTTTTCTTTTGGAAACCTTAAAATCCTCCACTTGATTTGATTCAGTGGAGGATTTTTTTTGAACAGATAAAAGGTGAAGGAGTTTTGCCCGGACCGGTTGGAATCAATATTTTTAATTGACACGCTCCGGGCCAGGTAGTAACGAATTGAAGACAGGTATTTTATAGGGCCTCAAGAACTCATGGGCATGATGGGGGATTTGAAGTTTTAATCATTATTTAAAAGGAGAGTCTTATGCATCAGTTTAAAATCAAATTTTCATGGTTATTACTTGTTTTTGCTGCAGGGGTGCTTGCCCTGACCGGCTGTATGAAGGCCACACCTGTGCCCGGGGAAGTCTTTGCCTGTGCCGAAGACGCTGATATCAACAAGGTGATTGCGCCGGAAGCGTCCCTGGAAAGTTTTTCATGTGTGGTCAAGCAATATGAAGGCGCAGACACCCTTCATTTTAATATTGCCGTTAAAAATATCAGCTCTGAGGACCAGCGCTTTAAGGTGAATATCTTTCTTGAAAACGGCAAGGCCGTGGGCGGCCTGCTGCCCAGGACAACTAAAAAAGGTCTGATGAAACCGGGCGAGATCCTTGAATTTACCTATCCGGTCATGGGGATGAATTGCGCTCCGGGAAATATTGATCTTTTTATTAAAACAATGAGCAAATAATGTCACATAAAAAAAAGGAGATTTGCCTTATGAAACGAAATCATATCATCCTGTCTGTCGTATTTTTTGCCCTGGTGTTTTCAGGGACCGCCATTGCCAAAACGACCTTTATCAGCATCGGAACCGGTGGAACCGGCGGTATTTACTATCCCTACGGCGGCGGCGTGGCTGAAATCTGGTCCAAGAACGTAAAAGGCATCAAAGCGGTTGCCGAAGTCACCGGTGCCAGCGTTGAAAACGTCAAACTGGCCCACAAGGGTGAAACCGTTATCGGTGAGGTCATGGGAGACGTAGCTGCGGCCGGTTACAACGGCCTGTCCAAATTCAACGGCAAGAAACATGATATCCTTTCCATGGCCATCATGTATCCCAACCTGCTCCAGGTGGTGGCACTCCAAAAAAGCGGGATCAAGAACATTGAAGAGGTGCAGGGCAAAAACATCAGCACCGGCAGCCCGGGATCGGGAACGAATTTCATGGCCGAAGCCGTGTTGAAGGCCCTTGAGATTCCCACGGATTCGTTTAAGGACAGCCGCCTGTCATTCACCGAGAGTGCCAATGCCCTGAGGGACAACACCATCCAGGTGGGTATCTGGTCTGTGGGACCGGGAACCAGCTCCATCCTGGATCTGTCCACCACCCATGACATTACGATCCTGCCGTTTACACCGGAACAGACCCAGAAAATACTGGCCTCCAAATCCACCTATGCCTCGGTGGATCTTGCCGGGGGAATTTACCGGGGAATTGATACGCCCGTACCCACCATCGGGGTCTGGAACGTGATGATCTGCCAGGCATCCCTGGACACGGACCTGGTTTACAAGCTGGCCAAGGCCTTGTTTGAAAACAATGCCTATCTCATGAAAATTCATCCGTCGGCAGCCTATACCACCCCTGAAAATACGGTAAAATATTCGTCCATTCCCCTGCATCCGGGAACCATCAAATATTTAAAGGAAAAAGGCATTGATGTGCCGGCACGATTGATTCCGTAAGGAGACTAAATGACCAGGTCAAGTTCCATTCTCATCGTCTGTGGGCTTGGCCTGGTTTTACTGCTGATTCTGGCAGCCGTAACGGGTGATCCGGAACTGGTGCTGACCCGGGTCAAGGACCAGAAAACCGTGCTGGTTCTTCCCCTTAAACCGGGCGAGCTGTTTACCATCCATTATTTTCACTCGGTTGAGAACGCCCCCATCTGGGAGACCCACAGCATGGATGCCCGGGGCAGGATTTATATTGAAGAGGAGCGGTACGAAAAATTCGGTGCCGGCATGGGCAAGATGCCCGGGGTGGGCCGGATGGTCACCGAGGGAAAGTATGAGGTCATAAAGGATATGCACATGCCCACGGGTGATTTCATCCTGCGGGTGGGCTCCCCGGGAGTTGACCACACCATTCTCTGGCGGGAGTTTCGGGTGAATCTGTCGGAGAGATTTGCCCACCAGGCCATACAATTTTCCGGCCGGCCCGGGAGTATGCTGGGCCGGATATGGCGGTTTCTGGCAGGCGGTGATCCACACATCCGTGTCTGAGCCAGTTTGAACACACTAATTTGAGGAACACAATGGTTAAAAATGATGAATCCATTCAAGCCCGAAATTCTATAACATCAGGGACTCCAATAAAAAAGAGTAGACCCATCAAATCAGGAGATCCTGTGAAAATCGGGAATCCCGCGAAAACCCATGGGCCGGCAGATGCCAACCAGACCCTGATGAGGTTAACCGCCGGGGTGGTCATGGCCGTTGCCGTCAGCCTGAGTCTTTACCAGCTCTATACGGCCGGGGTGGCCGCACTCACGGCCCTGGTTCAGCGGTCCATTCATCTGGGCGCCATTCTCTGCCTCACCTTTCTGCTCAAACCGGCTTTTTCACGGTTGAGAAAAGATAAATTTTCGGTTTTCCTTTTTATCGACTGGATACTGGTGGCCCTGTCCATTTACTGCACGGTTTATATCTGCACCAACTTAACGGCCATTTTTGAACGCCAGGGGGACTGGCTGCTCCATGACCGGGTTGTCAGTGTGATCGGAACCCTTCTTGTGCTCGAAGCCTGCCGCAGGGTCATCGGGTTTATCATGACCGGCATCTGTGCCGCTGCCATTGCCTATGCCATGTACGGCCCCTATATGCCGGAACTGATCATCCACAAGGGATACAGCATTGAACGGATCACCACCACCCTGTGGCTGACCACCGAGGGAATTTTTGGTCTCCCCATCGGGGTGGCGGCCACCTTTGTCTTTGTGTTTGTCCTTTTCGGGGCCATCCTGGAAACCACCGGGGGCGGGGCCTTTTTCATCGACATGGCCTATGCCCTGACCGGCCGGTTTTCAGGCGGACCTGCCAAGGCATCGGTCGTGGCCTCCGGGTTCATGGGGTCGGTGTCCGGATCTGCCGTGGGCAATGTGGTGGCCACAGGCTCTTTTACCATCCCCATGATGAAAAAGGTGGGGTACCGCTCCCATGTGGCCGGGGCCATTGAGGCGGCCGCATCCACCGGGGGACAGCTCATGCCGCCCATTATGGGGGCCGGGGCCTTTTTAATGGCCGAGTTCACCAACACCAGCTACCTGACCATCATCAAGGTGGCGCTGGTACCGGCCATCATGTATTATCTCACCGTATTGGTGTTTGTGCACTATGAAGCCAAAAAATTCGGCTTAAAAGGCCAGCCCAAAGAGAATCTCCCGAAAATCACCACGGTGATCCGCAAGGGGCTGCACTTTATCATTCCGGTGTTGATCCTGATCTATGTGCTGGTGTCCAACTACTCTCCCATGATGGCCGGGTTTGTTGCCGTGGTCTCCACTCTGGCCATCAGCATTGCCGCCAACCTGGTCCAGTGGGCAATGGCGGATGAAAAACGGGTGAGCCTTTTCGGATTCGGCATGCGCGAGTTCAAGCTCATCGTCAAAGCCCTGGAAAACGGGGCCAAAAACGCGGTCATGGTATCGGTGGCCTGCGCCGCCGCCGGCATCATCGTGGGCATGGTCAGTCTCACCGGCATGGGACTTAAGTTCTCCAGCCTGGTGCTGGAACTGAGCTTCGGGATCAAGGCCCTGGCCATTCTCCTCATCGGCGGTGCCTCCCTGGTCCTGGGCATGGGACTTCCGGTCACGGCCAGCTATATTGTCCTGGCCACCCTGGCCGGTCCTGCACTGCTGGATATGGGGGTACCCATCATGGTGGCCCATATGATCGTGTTCTGGTATTCCCAGGATGCCAATGTCACCCCGCCCGTCAGCCTTGCCAGTTTTGCCGGGGCCGGGATTGCCAAGGCCAACCCCATGAAGACCGCATTCACCTCCTGGAAACTGGCCAAGGGCATTTATATCATTCCCATTGTCATGGCCTACCGGCCCCTCCTGGGAATGGGCAAGACCTATGAACTGCTGCACTGGGAAGTGATTCTGACCATGGTCACCACCACCCTGGGACTGGTTGCCTTTGCCTCGGCCATTGAACGGTATTTTCTGCGAAAGGCCACTGTGGTGGAAACCCTTTTATTCTGGCTTGCCGCCATAGGTCTTCTCTGGCCGGAATACTGGGCCGATACCACCGGCTTTATTGCTCTGATGCTGGCGTTGGCACTCCAGAAATTTTATGTTCCCCAGAAGAGTTGAGGTCTGAGGCGGTTATATCTCTGTGTTCCAGAAGCGTGCCCTCCATTCGGTAGAAATATACAATCGCTTTAAGGTAGTTAACAATTGAACTTACTTCATTTATGCGGCTTTGGAGAAGATCCCGCTGAACCTGGGCCACCAGTAAATTTGTCGAGCGTCCCACCCTGAATTTTTCGGTTTCGGTCCGCAGGTTTTCTTCCTGAAACTTTCGTGTTGCAGTGCTTGCTGAAATCTGCTCTTTTGTGCGGTGAAGATCAATATATGCACTTCGGACATCAAGCTCGATTATCTGTTCCAGATTGTCCAATGCCGCCTTTGCCTTATCCCGATTCAAAACAGCTCTTCTTTGCTGGGCCGACCCCTTTCGATTGAAGATAGGGTATTCAAAATTGAGTCCCATCATCATGTCGTAGCTCTCTTCTTTGATATCACCCACAGACCCTGAAAAGGAATCGGCATATCCGCTTTTCCCAAGGGTAATAAATAAATCCATCCTGGGCAGCAGTCCGTTTCGAGTGCGAACGATTTCAATATCGTTTTTCTGAATATCCAGCTTTGCCTGATTTATCTCAGGCCGCATTTTCATGGACAGCGCCACATGCACGCCGATATCATCATATCTTATTTCCGGCAATGTCGGGGGATGTACCAGTGTGATCTCTCTTTCCCAGGGATTATTCCCCGGCGGGTTAATCAACCGGATGAGCCTGAGCCGGTTTGACTCCAAAGTGCTTCCGGCATCGATCAGCCCCTGCTGCTGTGCAGCCGCTTCCGCCTCTAAGGCTGCCAGCTCCGCCTCTGCCATTTTCCCCACCTTGATCATTTCTTCGGTCTCAGATATCTGTTGCCGGGCCAGTTTAAGCGATTCTTCTACAATTTCCATCTGCCTGAGAGAAAGTGCATAGTCCCAATAGGTGTATTCAACCTGTGCCAGCAATGATTCACTGAATCCTCGAAGCTCATATCGGGTAATATCCGTTTCAAGCCGGGATTGACGAAGCCGTGCCGTGTTCACATGGGTTCCTTTCCCTTGAAGGAGCGACTGCGTTACCGTCAGGCCCAGACGGGTGGTGGCGTATGGTTCATTATACTGATCTGAATTGGTTTTTTTCGTGACGGTCCCCACTTCCACAAATGTCCCGGAGGGGAAGAATTCTTTGAGCGAGACACTACCCTGAAATACAGAGCTTGCTGAGTGATCTTCATATCGTCCTGATGAGTTTAATAGCCGGCTGTCATTTTGCAGGACAGATCCGGTTGCATTTAGAATTGGATCAAACACGGCTCGTTCCTCATCCTCAAATGTTTCTTGAATAGACGGGTTTATCCGCTCCACCAGCAGCGAGCGGTTGTTTTCAAGTGCCATGAAAATGGCATCACTTACCGTTATGTTCAGCGGCTTTTTTTCAGGGGCATTTACAGATTGCTCAAGGCCGGGTTTGATGTCAAGGGGTACCGTCCTATTCCTTAGATCTTGATCGTCTGTCTGAAAGGGTTGGACTGCAATCCGTGAATCCCTGGAAGTCATACAGGCGACGGGTAAAAGAAAAAGACTTATCATCATTAGTATACCGACAGATTTTTGAAAACAGGGGTTTGATATCATATCAGATCCTCGCCAATCATTTTTTCGGGATTGCGTTCAGCAGGCCTGATGACGGCATCATGATCGGTTTTCATCTTTTTTCGTTCAAAGACGGCATAAACGGTGGGGACCACGATCAGTGTAATCAGATTCGAACTGATCAGTCCGCCGATGATCGCTCTGGCCATTGGGGCCTGGGCTTCGCCGCCCTCACCGACACCTATGGCCAACGGCATCATGGCCAGGATAGTGGTCGTGGCCGTCATGAGAATCGGTCTGAAACGTCTTCTGCCGGCCTCTAAAATGGCGTCCTGAATCGGCATATCCCGCAGGCGAAGCAAATTGATATAATCCACAAGCAGAATGGAATTATTGACGGCAATGCCTCCGAGCATAATACAACCGATATAGGATTGAATATTAAACGTTGTGTTGGTAAAAAACAACATCAAGATTGTCCCGATAGCGGCAAGGGGTACGGAAAACATGACGATAAAAGGATATCGCAATGACTCAAAGAGTGATGCCATTACCATGTATACCAATAACAAGGCCAGTACAAAACTGATCAGGAGTTCCTGAAAGGATTTTTGCTGTTCTTCATAATCTCCGGCCAAAAAAATACTAAAATCTCTTGGGACAACCGTTGATTGCAGATCCTCCCGGATATCGGTCAGAATAGAGCCCATATCCCGGCCGCTGATATTGGCGGTCACGTAGACGACGCGTTCCTGATCTTTCCGCTGGATAAGTACCGGTCCGCTTCTGGGGCGGACATCCACTACATTTCTGAGTACAACCGGCTCTCCATCAATATTGATGATGGGAAGGTCTAAAATCTCCTGTAGCTCTTTTTTTTCCGAGTCCTCAAGCTTCACCTGAATTTTATATTCGTTTCCCCTGTCCCTGTAATTGCCGGCAGATGTCCCGGACAACGCCGTTTGAAGCATATTGGCAATCCTGGATACCGTCAGTTTCATGTCAGCCGCCTTTTGCCGGTCAACAATGATAAGTGCTTCGGGTGTTCCCGTCTCCCTGCTTATTCGGGTGTCGGTTATCCCGGCCACCTTTTCAATAATCTCTTCAACCTTACGGGCCAGCACATCGGAAGTCTCATTATCATGCCCTCGCACCTCCACCTGAACGCTTTCATTCCCTCCGGAGCCGATTTTAAGGATAAACAGCCCCTGGCCGGCACGGGTACGGATTTTAACACCCGGCATAAACACAAGCTTTTTTCTAAGGGCGGCAGCTATTTCCTCACTGGATCTTGTTCTTTCTTTCAACGGTTTCAATGCAATTCGCATCTCACCCGCATTGGAGCCTCTTGCCTGCCAACTGGACCCCCCGATATAGGATACGGTGTTTTTAATCTCCGGTACTTCCTGCCTGACAATGTCTTCAATCTTTTGAAAGACCTGGTCTACGAGCTCCAGTCTTGTTCCGACGGCCATTTCTGCTGAAACCCTTACCTCACTCTCATCCGTGGCAGGCATCAACTCAACACCCACCAAAGGAATCAAAAACAGGCTGCCTGAAAAAATCAGCAATGCGCTGCCCAGGACCACCGCCCGATGACGAATAGCAAAACCGAGCAACCCAATGTAATTTTTTTCCAGGCGGATGAAAAACCGTTCGAAAATATAAAAGAACCTGTGGTTTTGAATCGTGTCGGACTTTTTCTTGTCCGCCATCTGAGCACCCGCTCTGGACGCCAGCATGGGTACCAGGGTCAGCGCGACGGCCAGTGAACATCCCAGTGAAAACGTCACCACATATGCGAGCTGTTTGAACATGATTCCGGACATGCCGCGCACAAAAACAAGGGGTAAAAAGACAACCAGCGTGGTCAAGGTGCTTGCAATAACAGCCGCCACCACTTCCTGACTGCCTTGTATGGCGGATGCCTCAGCCGTTTCACCCGACTCCCTGATCCGATAGATATTTTCCAGCACCACGATGGCATTATCCACCAGCATGCCGATGCCCAGCGCAAGACCGCCAAGGGTCATCAGGTTCAGGGTAAACCCGCTGAAATACATCAATGCAAAGGTGGCGACCACTGATATGGGAATTGTGGTGGCAATAATGGCTGTACTGGCGACATTACGAAGAAAAAACAAGAGCACGAACACGGCCAGTACGCCGCCATACAGAATGGTTGTACCCACATTGGTGATAGACCGTTTGATATAATCTGATGAGTCGATAATGGGGATGATGTGAAGCTGGGGGAAATCCCGGTTGATCTGTTCAACCTCCTTGAGGACTCCGGTGGCTATCTCCACTGTATTTTTCCCGGATTGCTTGTTGATGGAAAGACGAACCCCGGGTTTGCCGTTTATCCGAACAATCCGGGTTATTTTCTCCCAGGCATCTTCTACCGCAGCAATTTCCTTCAACTGAATGGGAACCCCTTCCCGAATGGCAACCACCGTATTTTGCAATTCATCCAGACTGGTGTATATTCCGGGTGTCCGGATGGTAATATTGAGAAATCCCTGTTCAATCGTTCCGGCAGGAAGATTGATATTTTCTTCCTTGAGACGCTCGATCAGTTTATCAACAGGAATTCCCAGGGCTTTAATCTTCTCCGCATTCAGGTTCACATGAATTTCCCGGGTCAGCCCACCGCGGATATCCAATGAGGCCACACCGGGAATGCGTTCAATGCGATTTTTCACCTGATTGTCTATAATTTCACGTATCTGGGTCGGCTCCAAGTCACTGAAGACGCCCATGATTAATATGGGAAAAGACGCCAGATCGAATTTTCGCAGGCGGGGTCGTTCGGCATCTTCCGGAAGATTCGGAATGACACGGTCCAGGCGTTCCCTAATATCGTTGGCGGCTTCATCAAGGTTGATACCCCATGAAAACGTCACCCGCACGCTGCTGTTCCCTTCAGCCGAGACAGAGGTAACCTCGTCCACTCCCGGTATGGCAGTCATTGCCTCTTCGACCGGACGGGTGATCAACTCTTCGATTTCTTCGGCACTGGCATTTTTATATTCAGTGCTGATACTGAGTGTCGGATACGTGATATCCGGCATCAAGTCGATGGAAAGCCTGTACAATGAAATCACGCCAAGAAGAATAACAATGGAATAGACCATGACGGTCAGCACCGGGCGCCGTATGAAAACATGGGAAATGTTCACGATTTTTCTTCTATTTTAAGGGGTTTAGTTTCCTTATTATCGGGCTTTCCTTTTTGCAGTTGATTTTGGTCTTTATTGTCCGGCAGAATTACCGAATTTCCATCTTCCAGCAGATGCTGTCCCAGCGTCACTACTGCTCCCGTGAGAACCGGGGCCAGCACCTCTGCCTGGACGTGATTTATGATACCAAGGGTAACCGGAACAAATCCGGCTTTTTGCTCCTGGGGATCAATCACAAAAACGCCTTGCAGCCCATTTCTTTTTACAAGGGCGGCTAAAGGAACCACCGTGGCATTATCATGGACGTTAAACTGTATTTGAACCCTGGCAAACATGCCCGGTTTCAGACGCCTCTGCGTATTGGGTATTTCGATTTCCACCCGGGCTTCCCTGGATTTCTCCTTCAGTATAGGTGCCAGGCGTATCACTTTTCCTGTGAAAGTGTCTTTGGGAAATGCATCCGTTGAAATGACAGCCTCCTGCCCGATTTGAATTTTTGGATAGTCCCGTCCGATGACATTTATGGCGACAATAAGCCTTTCGATATCAAGTATGGAGACAATCGGGGTGTTGGGCGCCAGCATGGCGCCTTCATCCACAAAGCGCTCTCCCACCACATAACCTGTTGCGCTGGTTCCTAATATTTTAATCACGGAATAAGACAGACGAATTTCAGCCATTTTCAAGACGGCTTCCTTTTGAGATATCTGGGCCCCGGCCACTTTCAGTTTGGCCTGCTGACTTTTGAACTCAGATTCTGCGGCATCAAGCTGGGATTCGGATGCGATTTTCTTTAATCTCAGTGCTTTGGTTCGTTCATATTCTCTCTGGGCATTTTCAATGGCGTTTCTTTGTTCCTCAAGGTTTGCCCGGGCAACTTCAAGCTCCGCAGTGGCCTGGATGACTTGCTGCCGGTATTCATCACTGTCCAGAACGGCCACAAGCTGACCATTGTGAACGGTATCACCGATATTCACCGATAATTTTTCAAGTCGTCCGCCGATTTTTGATGCGATCATAAACTCGGAAAGGGGATGCAAAGACCCGGTAAAGTTCCCGATTTCCCTTATGGGACTTTTTTTTACAGCCGCGACCTCTACGGCAACAGGGATGTTTTGCCTTTGGCGCTCAATTCCCCTTGTGGAAACAGATACTTTTTGATAAACCTGCCAGCCGAAAGCGCTGATTCCGGATAAAATAATAATAGCCGCGATTAATCTTGTTTTCATTGAAAAAACCTGCAATTTGTTAAAAATAAAATTGTTTTGTTATACAGTATCAGCATGGGATTATACAATCGAATTGAAATAAAAAATTGTTCTGTTAGAAAGATAATCTGATTGCACTTTGTACGGTCTGTCATGATGAGGTTCATTGCAATGAATAAATGATTTTTTATAATTGCGCATACGAAAGAAGACTCTTCTTGATACGATTTATGACAAAGTGATATTCAGCTCCTAATTCCACTTAATTTCCAAGTTTTTATGAAGGGTTAGATTTTATAAATAAGTTTACCAGTTAGATTTGCAGCATCCAAACTGTAGGAGCATGGGACATCAGAACTTCCCGTTACATTAATTCCGTAATCAATGCATGTTTTCCACGCGTGACAGGTGGATGCCCGGTTTTTACCAAGCCTGTGCTCTATCATTGGGAAATCTGTCATGGTTTGAATGGGTTGAATGTTAATGGTGATTCCCAACCCGGCAATCCTTTTATACTGCTCATGGTGTCCTACCTGGCAGTGAACGATACGATGTCTTAAATGATTGCCCCCGGAGTTGATAATATCTTCAAAACACTGAACAACCTGTTCAAGTGCACCATCACCAATACAGTGCAAACATAATTGCATATCATTGTCATGGGCCTTTTTCATCATCTCTTTGAGCTCATCTGAAGAGTAACTTTTAATTTGAAAATTTGCCACCCGAATATTGCTATAAAATTCAACAATTTTACAATTGAATCTGCCCGAACATGCCGGGTCAAACCGGACAAATCATTTTACCAACATGGGGAATTCCTTTTGGTGTTCTTTGTTAAAAGAGTTTTAGCAAACCAAAAGTTATTACCCTCTTTTTATTTTGTGTGGGTAAAATTATGAACAGTCAGGAAAAGTCACATGAAAAAATTTTAATTTCGGTGTTTCAACCAAAGGATCTTCCGGATTTGGGCTTTATTATTGCAAAACCTTTGTGGAATCAAACAACGGAAGTTTATGCATTCAAAGCCCGGGACCGGCAAGGGTACCGTGGCGATGATGGAGTTTAGAATTGCCAATGCTTGAAATCCGCCCGGTTAATTATTATATTACGGTGGTTACGGGCAAGTATCAGCCGGGTAAAAGAGAGTCTTTTCGGTTGATGAGCATGCTTGCCGCCCAATAGTAAACCGAACGGTTTGGTCGTGGAAACGGTTGTTGCACCACCAGCCGGAAGGAGACGAGACCATGGATCGACGAGATTTTTTAAAAAAAACAATCAGCGGCGGGATCGCAGCAGGGACGACTCTGGCGTTTCCGAAAGTGGGCAAACTTTGGGCCGCTGCCCAGGGGACCCAGACAGACCCCTATGATTTAGTGGCGGTCAGGGGCGGGGAACCGGATCTGATGTTTGACCGGGCCATTGCCTCCATGGGAGGGATGCAGGCCTTTGTTCCCAGGGGCAGCCGTGTCCTGGTCAAGCCGAATATCGGCTGGGACGTGCCTCCGGAACGGGCCGGAAACACCCATCCCAGACTTGTGGGACGCATTGTCGAGCAGTGCATGGCGGCCGGGGCCAAAGCGGTGACCGTGTTTGATCACACCTGCGACAACTGGAACCGATGCTATAAAAACAGCGGCATTGAAAAAGCCGTAAAGGATGCCGGTGGTAAAATCGCCTCGGGTGACAGCCAGGGATATTACCGGGAAATTGACCTGCCCTTGGGAAAACGACTTACCCGGGCCAGGGTCCATGAAGCCCTTCTGGAGGCGGATGTATTCATAAATGCCCCAGTATTAAAACACCACAGCTCCTCCATGCTCTCCATTGGCATGAAGAATCTGATGGGGGTGGTCTGGGACCGGGGATACTGGCATCGCAACGATCTTCACCAGTGTATCGCGGACTTTGCCTCATACCGCAAACCTGATCTCACTGTGGTGGATGCTTACAATGTCATGAAACAAAACGGGCCCCGCGGGGTATCTGTCAATGACGTTGTGAGCCTGAAAGCCCAAATTCTTTCCACAGACCTTGTGGCGGCAGACACTGCGGCAGCAAAACTTTTTGGGCTTGAACCGGAAGATATCCGCCATATTCAGATCGCCTCGGAGATGAATCTGGGACAGATGGACCTGAAGCGTCTGTCAATCAACCGGATCAAAATTTGATGGGATGAAACTCGGCCGTTTAAAACCGCTTCGGGTCTGCATTGCCCTTGTCTTCTTTCTGCCCATTGCAGTTCTGTTTTTGGATTTCAGGGAGTCCGGGGTGCGGTCTTTTGCACAAGAACTGCTTTTTCTACAGTTTGTTCCGTCCATGCTCAAATTTTTAAACCAACCTGCTGCTGGTGGTTTGGCAGGAATTGTTACGGCCGGATGTGCCGGATTCATCCTGGTTCTGGTGTTCACCATGATCTTCGGCCGGGTTTACTGCTCCACAATCTGTCCCCTGGGAACCTTCCAGGACCTGATTTTCCGCCTGGGCCCCGGGAATAACCTGCTCCGGGGAAAAAAGACAAAACGGTATCAATACGAGTTTTCCAAACCTCACAACCGTATTCGGTATACTGTTTTTTTTGTGACAACCCTGCTTTTCCTGGCCGGCAGCGGGATTTTGCTGAATCTGCTCGATCCTTTCAGCAGCTTCGGCCGGATTTTTTCAAACCTTTTCCGGCCCCTTGTCCTTGCCCTGAATAATCTGGGGGTTCCATTGGCAGAAGGATTGGGAAGCCACATCCTTTACCGGATGCCCTGGCCAATGATTGCCCCGGTTTCCCTGGGCGTATCCCTTGCCGTGCTGGTGCTGGTGGTGTGGCTGAGTGCCCGGCACGGACGCCTTTACTGCAACACTATTTGCCCGGTGGGGGCATTGCTGGGCCTTGTTTCAAAGGTCTCGCTGTTCAGGATCGGCATTGACAAGAATGCCTGCAAAGGCTGTAAACGATGCCGGAACGTGTGCAAGGCAGGCTGTATCGACCTGAAAAAGAACCTCGTTGATTTCAGCCGCTGTGTGGCCTGCTGCAATTGTCTGTCCGCCTGTCCTGACCAGGCCGTGAAAATCATTCGAGGCGGGCTGTGGCAGACTCGGCAGGTTGAGCCTGAGTCTGGACGTCGGGGGTTCATATTGGGTTTGGCAGCAGGCGGCCTGGGGCTGGTCACCCAAAAGGCCGCTGCAGAGCCGATCAGCCAACCTGTCCAGAGCCGGCCCACCACCATTCCTGAAAAAAAGACCTGCCCGATTTCACCCCCCGGGTCTATCGGCATCGCTCAGTTTACCGCTGCCTGCACGGCCTGCCACCTCTGCGTTACCACCTGTCCGTCCCGGGTGCTTGTGCCGTCTTTTCTTTCCTATGGTTTTGCCGGAATGATGCAGCCCCAGATGAATTTTCAGGTCGGCCACTGCAACTACGACTGCACGGCCTGCACACAGGTATGTCCCAGCGGTGCCATCCTGCCGCTCTCAAAGGAGGACAAGCGGCTCACCCAGGTGGGTACGGCAAAATTTATCAGGGAAAATTGCGTGGTTTATACGGACAATACCAACTGCGGGGCCTGTTCAGAACACTGCCCGACCAAGGCGGTTCATATGGTTCCCTACCTGAATGCCCCGGGACGAAAACTTGTCATCCCGGAAGTGAATGAGGCCATCTGCGTCGGCTGCGGCGGATGCGAACACGCCTGCCCCACAAGACCCTACAAGGCGATCTATGTTGACGGGAATCCAAAACACCTTTTGGCTGAAAAACCTGTGGAAAAGAAAGTGGATCAAACAACAGATACCGGCGAAGTCTTTCCATTTTAAGATAATGAAAATTTTTTATATGATCGGCCATCTCCGGTAGACTGCGGATTCCAGCAGACGGTATTTGATCCTCAACTCCTGTAATATCCTCTATGGGGATGTCCAGTGTCTGAGAGTAGTCATAATTATTAACGACCTCTTCCGTAATTTGTTAAAACAACCTCTAACGTTGATCTGCCGTTGATGAAAAAAATCTGAAGTTGAGATAACCCTGGGTGTGTAACTTATTTGTTGCATTTGCCATGGCCGGATGGTTTTATGTAAAAAGGAAGATTAAATTATTTCAGGAATGAATGCCATGGACAATAGCGTGTCAAATAAACCGACCATAACCTATACCCTGATAACAAAGGGTTTGATTGTTGGCATTTTAGCGATCAGCCTTATGGGGATACTCTGGATACAGAGTGAATTGTCCGGGCTTCGGGTGGAATTGACATCCATGCGTGAACGACTGCTGGATACGCATAAAGAAGTGATCAAAAAAGAAGTGGATAAGGTAGAATCCTACCTTGAATTTAAAAAAGGACAGGTCGAAAAACAGCTTGAGCACTCCATCAAAGAAAGGGTCTATGAGGCACATGCCGTTGCCTCAAACATCATTGAACAATACAAAGAGAGCAAACAGCCATTAGAAATCAAAAAAATGATCAAAGCGGCCTTACGCCCCATACGGTTCAATAATGGCCGGGGGTATTTCTTTGCATTCAACCTTGAAGGTGTCGAAGAATTGTTTGCCGACAGGCCCGAAATGGAAGGGAAAAACCTGTCAAGTCTTCAGAATATTGATGGTCAATATGTTATAAAAGATATGATCGATATTGCTGAAAAAAAAGAGGAAGGCTTTTATTCATATCGATGGACAAGGCCCAATGCAGAGGGGTATTTTCCTAAAATAGCCTATGTTAAAATTCTCAAGCCCATTAACTGGGTGATTGGTTCCGGTGAATATATCAATGATGTAAAGCAGGATATTCAAAAAGAGATTATTGAATATATAGAACAAATTTCATACCGGAATGACGGTTATATCTTTGCGACCAGATGGGATGGTGTTGCCCTGACAAACCCGGGCAAAGGTAAAAACAATATCAATGTGACAGATGCCAATGGGTTGAAAATTGTGCAGGAATTGATTCGTGTCTCAAAACAAGGGTCCGGTTATATAGAGTATGTCATGCCTAAAATGGATGGGAAAAGGCCCGATCCTAAACTTGCCTATGTTATCGGCATACCGGAATGGGAGTGGTATGTGGGAACCGGGATATACATCGATGAGATTGAAACGGCCATACTGCAGAAAAAGAGTGCGGCCAAAAAACAGATAGTTAGAAATATCTTAAAAATAATTTTAATACTGGTTGCGCTGATTCTTTTTATAGGCTTATTTGCGATTAAAGTGACCCGAAAATCCAAAAGAAATATTGAGTTAATAACGGATTTTTTTTCAAAAGCGGCTGTTGAATCCACATCCATCAATCCGGATAAAAT
The DNA here is from genome assembly GCA_963674905.2 of uncultured Desulfobacula sp. Lineage (GTDB taxonomy): Bacteria > Desulfobacterota > Desulfobacteria > Desulfobacterales > Desulfobacteraceae > Desulfobacula. Next base: position 2,232,622 of record CAXXXR010000002.1, read on the forward strand.
CGATTTTGCAGAATTGGAAACCATCGCACATGCTGCCAATGAGATGACAAAAGCAAGGCGCAATGCAGAGGAGGAGCTGCGAAAAAGTGAAGAAAGGCTGAGCTTGGCATTAGATTCCGTGAACGATGCCGTCTGGGACTGGCGGGTAGATACAGGAGATGTTTATTTCAGTTCGCGCTGGTATACAATGCTTGGATATGACCCCTATGAATTGCCCCAGGAGTTTGAAACCTGGAGAAAACTGCTTCATCCGGATGATTTGCCCGAATCAGAACAAACAATACGTGCGCACCTCAAATCCGGGGAGCCGTTTCAGATTGAATTTCGCATGGGCTCAAAAGACGGCAGGTGGGCCTGGATATTGGCCCGGGGGAAAACAGTTGAGAGGGATGACAAAGGAACGGCATCCCGTATGCTGGGTATTCATAGCGATATAACCGAACGGATCAATTACCAGGATGAACAGAAAATAAGTATCGATCTTTTAAACGCCCTGCATGAACAAGCAAATTTGCAAACCCTTATCCAAAAGGTCACGGGTCTGATGCAAAACTGGTCAGGATGCGAAGCTGTGGGTATCCGCCTTCAAGACGGGGAGGACTACCCTTACTTTGAAACAAGGGGTTTTCCCGCCCAGTTTGTAGCGGCTGAACGATATTTATGTGCAATGGACAAACGAGGTGAGATCATTCGGGACTGCACAGGCAACCCTGTTTTAGAATGTATGTGCGGCAATGTCATACAGGGACGGTTTGATCCGGCTCTCCCCTTTTTCACAAAACAGGGCAGCTTCTGGACAAACAGCACAAGCGATCTTTTGAGGTCCACAACAGAAAATGACCGGCAGGCAAGAACGTGGAACCGCTGTCATGGTGAAGGCTATGAATCCGTTGCCTTAATTCCACTGACCCTTGGCAGCCAAAGGATAGGCCTGCTTCAATGCAATGATACACGACGGGATCGGTTTGATACACATAAAATTGCCGTTCTAGAACATCTGGCATCAAGTCTGGCAGTTGGAATTTCACAACGACAGACCTCTTTGGCTTTGCGAGAAAGCGAGGAAAAATACCGCTCCATGATGGAATCCATGGATGAACCGACCTATATCTGTTCAAGGGAATTTGTATTGGAATATATGAATCCGGCCATGATCAGAAGACTCGGGTATGACGCAACCGGTGAACTCTGTTACAAGGCCATGCATGCACTTGATGCAAAATGTCCCTGGTGTGTTCATGACAGTGTAATGAAAGGTGAATCCGTTAAATCTGAGAATGTCAGCCCCAGGGACAACAGAGTTTATCATATCTCTAACTCCCCCATTTTTCATTCAAATGGGGAAATTTCAAAAATGACGATTTTCCGTGATGTTACTGAAAAAAAAGAAATGGAGGCCCATCTCCAGCAATCTCAGAAAATGGAAGCGATCGGGACGCTTGCAGGCGGGATTGCCCATGATTTCAACAATATTCTATTCCCCATTGTCGGACACTCAGAGATGCTGATGGAAGACGTTCCAAAAGACAGCCCTTTTAAGGGCAGCCTGAATGAAATTTACACCAGTGCTTTGAGAGCCAGAGACCTGGTTCAACAGATTCTTGCGTTTTCACGACAGGGGGAGAATGAACTGAAAATGATGAAAATGCAGCCCATTATTAAGGAAGCCCTGAAACTGATCCGATCAACCATTCCGACAACCATCTCCATTCATCAAAACCTGCAACCTGACTGTGGTGCTGTAAAAGCAGACCCCACAAAGATTCATCAGATCGTCATGAATCTAACCACCAATGCCTATCATGCCATGGAGAAGACTGGAGGGGAGCTGAAAGTCAGCCTTAAGAAAATAGAACTGGGTCGGAATCATCTGATAAATCCTGATATGGCACCGGGGCCATACGCCTGTTTGACGGTTGCGGATACGGGTATCGGCATGGATATACGATTAACAGAGAAAATTTTCGACCCTTTTTTTACCACAAAGAAAAAAGGGAAAGGCACTGGAATGGGATTGTCAGTGGTTCACGGCATCGTCAAAAGTTTGAACGGTGCAATCCAGGTTCATAGCGAGTCGGGTAAGGGCACTGAATTCCATGTGTATCTGCCCCTAGCTGAAAGTTCTTTTGAGACAAAAGAATCCCGGATCAAAGAGGCAATACCGGGTGGAAATGAACGCATTCTCCTTGTGGATGATGAAGACATCATCATTAAAATGGAAAAAAAGACATTGGAACGTTTAGGGTATCGAGTGACATCAAAGACGAGCAGTATTGAAGCCCTTGAGGCGTTCAAAAATAGTCCGGATAAATTTGATCTGGTCATTACAGATCTGGCCATGCCAAAGATGCCGGGTGATAGACTTGCTGTGGAATTGATCAAAATACGCAGGGATATTCCCATATTATTGTGTACGGGGTTTAGTGAACGGTTTAGCGAAGAAACTGCAAAAGCTATGGGCATCAGGGGCTTTCTGATGAAACCGGTTGCCAGGGCGGCTATGGCAAAGGAAGTACGAAGGATTTTTGATCATAAACCGGTATGAGGATTGGCAATTAAAACATGGGCGATAACTTCAGCAGAGTTTCGGTTTCCAAACAGATAAAAACAATCCTTTTGGCCTCATTATCGGCAATTGTTGTTTTACATCTTTTTTCTTCTCTGCCCGGTTTATACCGGACCGTTAAAATCCTTCAGAACGCCAGACGTGTAGCATTTTTAAACGATGTCAGTGACGCTCTTTTTACGGCAGTTGGGAACTATGGTTTTGAAAGAGGACGGGTTAACGTTGTGCTGAATGATTCCGGGCCTGTTGCCAAAATGGAAAAAAACAGACACTTCATCATTGAGCGACGAAAAGAAGGAGACAATGCGCTTTCTCAAGCATTTGAAAAACTTTCCTCAGCAACATTGCCGGGATTATCTGAAAAAATTTTACAGGTTAAACAATCACGAAAAAAGATTGATGAACTGAGACAAAAAACTGCAAACGACCTGGTATTGAATAAAAACGAACGAGAAAAGGGGCTTGCGAAGGTCTGGTTTTCAGCAATGACGAACTATATCGAAAGCATTGAGGCATTGCTGGTTACCATCTCAATAGATATCAGCAACTCTGATGGAATGATTAGTAGATACTTTTCATTAAAACATGAGACCCTGGCTCTGAGAAACACTGCCGGCCCCGAGATGTCAATTCTATCCGCAACCATATTGTCTGGGGAACCCATTGAAAAGGGATTACAAAAAAAGATTGAACATCTTCATGTCATTACGAATCAACACTTCCACGCTATTTCGTTTTTATGCCGAGGACTTTCAAGTCCCGTAATTCCTGAAGCGCTGAAAAAATTGAAACAGCTTTATTCTTCCGGGTACCTCCCCTATAGAAATGAGATATTTCCCCTTGCTCAAACAGGCGGCCCATATCCATACTCCCAGGAAGAATTCCTTGACCATGGTGTAAAAACACTGAATGAGATTGCCGTTTTCATGGATGTTATTGTTTCAGAAACTAAAACCTACGCTTCCATGAAATTAAATCAATGTTGGCGGCAAATACTTTTTCATTGTTTTGGGAGTACCGGGTCTTTGCTGGCTTTGATTTTAGTTATGTTTTATGTCAATGCAAAAGTTATCTTACCGATTGGCCGCCTGACATCAAGCCTTCGCAAGCTGGCAAAAAAGGAGTTGGATGTAGAGATACCGCTATTGAATCAAAAAAATGAAATAGGGGAGATGGCCAGGTCGTTGGCAATTTTTCGACAAACGTCAATTCAACTTGACAGGGATAATCGACTGTTGCAGGTTGCTGAAGCAAAGATTCGTATGAGTGAAGAGAAACTAAAGCGCATTCTTAACAGCATCCCGGATATGATTATAGAGTGTGATGCCGACTTAAATGTCCTTTGGGCGAATAAAGCCGCACTGGAAATGAATCCAGAAGCAATCGGGCAGGTGTGTTACGCAGCTTTTCCCGGCAATGATAGGATTTGCGATGGATGCTATTGTAAGAAAGCATTGGAAACTGGAAAAATCGAAACAGGTGTTATGTATCAACCCGCATCAAAAATTTCAGGGGAAAGCTATTGGGAAAATATCGGAATTCCTTTGAAAAATTCAAGTGACAAGGTATTGACAGTCCTTGAAATGTCACGAAATGTTACTGAGCGTATTCAAGCAGAAGCTGAAAAAGAACGACTGATTGTTGAACTTCAAAACGCATTGAAAGAAATAAAAACATTAAGTGGCCTTCTGCCCATCTGCTCCCATTGTAAAAAAATACGAGATGACCAGGGATATTGGAATTCGATTGAAAGTTATATCCATGAACATTCTGATGCGGAATTCAGCCATGGTATCTGTCAGGAATGTGCAAAAAAATATTATCCGGATATGGATCTTTATGGTAATGAATAGTGATCCAGAGTCTATCGGAAATGTTCCGGGTCAATGTCAAACCGTTTCAGGATCTGCTGCAGGGCCTGGCGGTCCATTCTGCAGTCTCTGGCAGCCTGGGCGATGTTGCCGCTGCTCATGGAAAGCTTTGCCCCGAGATAGTCATGGTTGAACTCTTGCAGGGTTTTTTCCTTGGCCTCCTTATAGGACAGGGCGTTCATGCCGGCAGCGTCACCCCCTTTAAACCGGCTGTTGCCGGGTTCGGCATCTTTCAGGGGGATATCGGACAATTCCAGGGTGTCTGTCTTTGCGTACAAAATTCCCTGGACAAGGATGTTTTCAAGCTCTCTGACGTTTCCGGGCCATGGCTGTTTCATTAACAGGTCCATGACCTGGGAAGAGATCAGTTTGGGCGCTTTTTTCATCTTTTTGCAGTGTTTGGCCACCAGATGTTCGGAAATCAAGGGAATATCAATAATTCTTTCCCGCAGGGGCGGCAGCTCAATGGGAAGGACATTCAGGCGGTAAAAAAAATCCTGCCTGAATTCATTGTCGGCAATCTTTTGCTTGAGGTTCCGGTTGGTGGAGGCAATGATCCGGATGTCCACTTTGACGACCTGTGTATCCCCAAGGGGCTTGATCTCTTTTTCCTGGAGGACCCGCAACAGCTTTGTCTGGATGGCGGGTCCGATATCGCCGATTTCGTCCAGGAAAATGGTGCCCCTGTCCGCTTCCTGGAAAAGCCCCTTCTTGTCCCGCCCGGCATTGGTAAAGGCGCCTTTTTTATACCCGAACAATTCACTCTCCAGGATATGCTCAGGAATGGTCGGGCAGTTGACCGGGATGAACGGCTGGTCCTTTCTTGGACTCAGGGCGTGGATGGATCTTGCGGTCAGATCTTTTCCGGTTCCGGATTCCCCGGTGATCAATACGGTGACATCGCTGGATGCAATCAGTTTAATTTGATCAAACACCCGCTGCATGGGTTCGCTTTTGCCGATCAATTGAAACGGGAAGGTTTCTTTTTCCTTTAACAGCCGCTTGTTTTCCTTTAACAGCAGGCTTCTTTCCAGGGCTTTTTTGATCTTAAAGATGATCTCATCCTGCTCAAAGGGTTTGGGAATAAAATCATAGGCCCCTGTTTTAATCGCCTTGACTGCGGAATCAATATTTCCGAATGCCGTGAGCATGACCACGGTGAGATCGGGGTAGGCTTTTCTCAGACGTTCCAGGAGTTCGAATCCATCCATTCCCGGCATCTTGATATCACAGATGACCAGATCAAATCCGGCCTGGTCCAGGATATTCAGGGCCATTTCCCCGGAATGGGCCATGGTTACCCGGCAGTCCAGCTCAGGTTCAAGGGTCCGCTGGAGCAGACGGGTCATGTCTGGTTCGTCATCCACTGCCAATATGTTTACGGTCATGAAATTTGCCTCCTGTACTTTGCCGGTACGGGATTGTCCGTTTCCAGGTCAGCCGGGGGAAGACTGATGGTAAAGGCAGCGCCTTTTTCCTTCCGGTTTTTTGCCGTTATATCTCCGCCATGCCTGCGGATAATACCATACCCGACCGACAGGCCAAGTCCTGTCCCCTGTCCCACGGGTTTTGTGGTAAAAAACGGATCAAAAATTTTGGATATGTGCTTTTTTTTAATTCCTTTTCCATCGTCCTTTACCACGATCAGAATTCTGTCTCTTTCCGTCTTCCGGGTGCTGATGTCGATCCTTCCTTTTCCGTCCACGGCGTGGCAGGCATTGATGACCAGATTGATGAAAACCTGGGACAATTCCTGCTCATTCCCCAGAATATTGAGCCGATCTCCTGTATACGGATTCAAAGCGATTTCAATATTTCGGAAATCAGAATGATTGGATAAAAATTTAACCACGCTGTCAACGACTTTGTTGATATCAACGATGGCCATTTCAGACGATCCTTTCCTGGAAAAAGAAAGAAGGTCCGACACCACGGTTTTACAGCTCTTCACATGTTTTTCAATAATTTTCAAGTCATCCACATGTTCCGGTGCCTGTTTGAGAAGCAATTGTGAATATCCGAGGATGATCCCCAATGGGTTGTTGATTTCATGGGCCACGCCGGCGGACAATTCACCCAGAGCCGCCAGTTTGTCTGCCTGGGCAATTTGCCGCTCCATCTGTCTTTTATCATTGACATTCTTAATGATAAAGTGAAAAGACTTGGCGCATCCAAACGCCCCATAATCAACACCGCCGGTAATCAATACCAGTACCGCTTCATTGTCCGGTCTTAAAAATTCCGTCTCCTCGTTGAGAATATATTCTTCGGAAGCGATTTTGTTCCGGATTCTTTCCCATTCAGACGGGTTTGCAAAAAAACTGCCCGCCGTCATTTTTTCAATCATCATCTGATCCCGGGAATATCCCGTGAGGGTGATACCGGCCGGATTGATCTCAATGATCTTAAACTCATTGTCCGTCATCATAATGGTATCCAGAGACTGCTCAAAGATCCTGCGGCACTTGTGTTCGCTGCTGGTCAGCCGTTCTGTTCGCTCCACCACTTTATGCTCAAGGGTCTGGTTCAGATCCATGAGCTGAATATGGGTTTCTTCCAGTTTTTCCCGGCTGGACAATATTTTCTCGTTGATCTTCCAGATTTGATTAAAAAAAATAGTAATCAGGCCCACCAGCATGAAAGACACCGTATTGATGCTGCCTGAATAAGAACTGATCGCCTGCCAGGCATCTGCATTGGCTGTCAAAACTAAAAATTGTTTTAAAATATGCCCGAACGCCCGTGACACAGCAAAAATCGTGAACCCGGTACTGATCCATAGCAGGTAGAGAAACACCGCATTGTCCGAATCCATATTGCGCAGTATTCCGGCCTTGTAAAGGGACAGAAGAGCGATGACCACCATGGCAACCGATCCCAGGACGTCTACTGCGAGGATGGGAATAAACGAGGTAATCATGGTCTGTCCTTTTTTCCCATCAACCGTCTCTGCTCATTAACGAGACCGGAGAGACCTCTGTAAAGGAAAAACATTGCCGGTACACATAATAAATGGTCCAGCTTTAACATATAGTAAACCCCGGCAAGGATGCTTGAGTTACTGCCCGTAACAATTCTCATCGTTGTCAGGGATATGTTCTCGATTTTTACGGCCTGGATCTGATTGTCAAAAAAATGAGCGGCCACGGCATCAAGGTTCCAGAGAATAAAGAAAAAGGCTGAATATTGAATCAGGCGCCACCCCTTCTCTTTATTCAGACCCTTGCCGGTGATGGTAAAAATCAGAACCACCATTGAAAAAAGAAAAAACAGATGGCCTATCTGATGGGTGATAATTCCTTCTGAGTCGGCATGAAGCTGGGTGGTGTAACCGTTTGACGGAAACAGGATCAACCCCGCAGCCAGTGCAACCGGTATGAGGGTCAATATCCGTTGTCTATTTATCAGATTCATTTTTTGCAAATCGCTTTTTAAAGACTTTTTTTAAAACGGCAAACAGCACAAATGACAGGATAAGACAGACGACAAACCAGAGCAGAGAACTGATATGCATTGGAGAAGATGCTCCAAAAGAAAATGAAAACACCCATTCTTTGTCAAACCGCTCAGACAGATTGCGGGGGGTATACACCCGGGTTACGTAGGAAACCGTCAACAGGATGGGAAGGACATTCACGATAAAATGCTTGAGCAGACCTTCAAAAAAATAGTCGTAATAGGCCCGGTTTAACTTTGCCTGATCAATGTTTTTTGCCAGTGTTTTTCCCTTTTCTCTGTCAGGATGCTTCATGGCTTCTTCGCGTATCCCCTGCCAGTAGTGAAATTCCTTTTCCAGGCGGAGATGTCGTTTGGTCACATAAAACCGGGCCATGGTCCGGGTGACAACGACCACTAAAAAAGCCAGCAGAAAGATCACAGGAGCCGGCCCAAAAATTTCAAGCGGAGAAAACAGGGAGTCGACAAACACCACCGCGCCATCCATACCTGCGGCTATCATTTCCCATGCGCTGTCCAGAAGGTCGTTCATAGCACCTCTTTTAAAAATAAAACCCGTGGCTGACGTTCTCATTATAGAGATTCAGCGCACGGGTTTCAAGATTCATTTGCCCTTAATAGGGGTTAGATCCAGATTTCAATTTTGAAAAATCTGAAAAACAGAAAGAACAATGTAATCGCAAGAATCACCTTTAAGGCCATTTCAGAGAACATCTTCTGTGCACGGCTGCCCAGCATGCCGCCTGCAAATCCACCGATAATAATGGCAATGGCTAGGGTCATATCCGGCAGGTATCCTGCCATCAGGTATCCGATAAAAGAACCGATACTGGAAAAACAGGTTCCGATCAAAGATATGGGAACGGCCACATACATGGGAAGGGCACCCAGGGTTGTCATGGCCGGTACCAGGAGAAAGCCGCCGCCGATACCAAAGGATCGGGAGACGATACCGATGAGAACACCGAGGATGGCAAACAGCAATGGGTTGATCTGGAATTCTTCACCCCAGAATTTGAACCGGTAATCGGTTAAGCCTGTTTTAACCGGTTCAATACTGCCCATTTGTGCGGATCGGCCTTCAGCCTTGGCTGCTGAAATCTCTTTGTTGAATTTCTGGGTCATGGCCTTGATATTTTTTCTTTTGTTCATGGCCTTTGGCGTCATTTCCATCAAGGTCTTGATACCCATGAGAAGGACCAGAATGGCCAGCCATTCCTGATAGGCTTTCATGGGAAGCACGGCAGAGACATATTTACCCAGCCAGATGGAACCGATAAAAATACCCACGCCAAAAGAAATACCCACCGGCCAGGCCACCCGTTTTTCAACCACTGCGTACCGGTAAAATGATCCCAGAGGAGAAAACAGGGTCAGAGCAATATTGGAAGGCTTTAACACATTGGCCGCGTTGATACCCACAGGGCCTGCCGTGTTGACCACCAATACCTGGAAGGCTGCCATGAGAAGCCCACCGGCTGCGCCGATCATGGAAAAATAAGTGCCCACAATAATGGCGCCGATGACCACCCATAATGGGTTCATATACCGGAAACCCTTGGACATCCAGAATCCGTTTTTCTCTATTTTATAATCTCCAATTTTAGCACCGTTTACATACACATCAAACTGGGTGTCGGGCGGTGTATGTCTAAAGGATTTAAAAGAAGCGGTAAACTCACCGGTTGCCTTGTCAAGTTTGACAGACGTCCCCTTGTCCCAGTAATTGCCGCTGGATTGATCCGTGATCACGCTGCGTGAAAAAATAACAATTTTTCCTCTTTTTGATCCTTCCTTTACGATGGTCGTGATGCCGTAGGAGGTCTCATTGGCATACTTTAAAAAATTCCATTGTTCCTCGGTTTTGATAGGACCCAGCATACTCCGGGCAGCCGCATCCACATCACTTAACTGCTTGTTCAGATAAAACATGGTGGTGCTGTAAAGCCCCTGTCCCTTTTTCATGAGAACAGACGGTCCGCCAAATTTTTTCTTTTCTGTTTTACCAAATTTTTCAGGGACATTGGTGATGACATAATAAAGGGGCGGGATCGCCGTGTCATTTGAAAATCCGACTTTTTCAGCATCTTTTTTCAGTCGTTTAATTTCAAATGCCCCATCCGTGTCTTTGGGGGCAAACATTTCCTGCTGGGCAACGGTCAGATACAGGTCCTGGCCCGGGGCAATTTTGCCGGTGATCTCCACCATATCTCCTGCTTTGTAGGAAGATGCGGATATCCCTTCGCCGGCAAACGATCCTGCCGCTGAAACCAGCAGGATCAGCGACATCAAAATAAAATGTTTAAAAATTTTCTTCATTTAATTCTCCTTTTTAAAAACATCATGCAATAATTATAAATTAAAATATCTGACAGCCAGTTTTGCCCCCAGATAACTTGTGATTCCTGATATAGCCATATATATGAACAGATCAGACAGGGTCAGTGAGAACGGGTTTGGGACCATGGAACCGGCAAAATTTACAATGGCAAAGGTTGCGGCCCCGCCGCCGGCCCCCAGCACGAATGAAAAGACCGGCACGTTCATAATTTTTTCTTTCAGCACTTCCACCAGCCTGTACCCCGTCATTGCACCGTTAAAGGCAATAAACAGCGGCAGGATGAATAGAATTTTATCCATGGTTAAAAAAGTTGAACAAAATCCGGCCAGAATCAAAGATCCGCCGATACCCGTAAAAATTGATTTTAATGCTGCAATTGTCATTTTTGTATCTTCTCCCTTGCCGTAATGGTCCTGTTGGACATCAGTTTGATGCAGGTGGAACAAAGGTGGTGATGCTCCTTTGTATCCGGGTGAGGAAGACCGGTTTCTTCTACGTGCTTGAGAAAGTCGGAGGTGGCATACATTGCCCCGCATCCCTCACACCGTTCCAGGGGGAGCTGACCGATGATTTCATCTTTGATGGAAACCGTCCGGACATTGTCCTGATCAACGATTTTGATAATTTTAGTGGGGCAGAGGTTGGCGCAGGTCCCGCACCCGATGCAGCAGCCCGGATTTGCAACCACCTGGCTCCCATTTTCGGTTTTCACCATTTTCAAAGCACCGGCTTTGACGATTTCACTGCAGACCCGTACGCAGAGTCTGCAACGGATACAGCCATTGGGCGGGGGAGTGACGGGTACATTAAACTCCTTGGCCAGATTGCGTATCCGGTCCGAATCCGGGGCCAGTTGCAGCAATTTATTAAACGCTTTTTCCCGGGTGGTTTTCACCAGGTCTGAATCTGTTTTGACCGAAAGGTTTTCTTTTGCCTTAAGGATACAGGAAAGCATGACCACCTGTTTACCGGTGGGAGAGGTCACTTCGACACCACAGAGCTTGCATGATCCGGACGGTTTCAAGGCCGGGTGAAAACATAAATGGGGTATATTTATCCCGTTTGCCTTTGCCGCCTTAAGGACGGTTTGATTTTCTTCTGCTAAAATTTTTTTGTCGTCAATGAAGATTTCAATCATGTGCCGCATCCTGTAAATCAGAAATATAATCCCTCATGTAATGAAGTTCTTTGGTCAAATCGCCCACATGTTTTTTTACCAGATTTTCAAGGTTCAGCACCCCTTTGATCCGACCCTCGGAAATCACCGGAAGATGACGGATTTTGGCTTTGATCATCATTTTCATGGCATCTTCGATGGTATCATTGGTTTCTGCAACAATCAGTTTCCTTGTCATGACATCTTTAACCGGGATCTCTCTGATATCTTTGTCCGGGAAAAGAATATGGCACCGCAACAGATCACGTTCCGTAAAAATACCCTGGGATACTTCCTCTGTTATTACCACCAGGGCGGATACTGTGTAGGCCGACATTTGTTTAATCGCCTGCTCCACTGTCTGGTCCTGCGCTATGGAATGGAAATGACTGCTGCTCTCTTCCAAAAGATCATTTACTTTCATGGCCGTTTCATCCCTGTATTTAGATGTTATCGATAAGTTTCAAAGAGTCCTGGGGCAGCCGATGGGTGCCTTTACCCTGAAGACTGACCTCGATTAATGCATCTGGATCATTGATGGTGGTGTCCGGGTCGGTAATCAATCCGTGGAGACCGATAAAATCATCCATGTACGGTTCCCAGGCTTCATCTGCTGATTTTTTACAGACCTCTATTTTATCCCCTCTCTGGAATTGCATAGGTATTTTCCTTTTCCTTTGGCTTAATTAACCGGCCGTGTTTCAACATTTATTTTTGCACTTAGCTTTCGCTGGCAGGCGTTGCACAGCAGTCTTTCATCAGACCGCTGGGTTACATTTTGAGTGTTTTTTGAAATAAACTGCATATATTCTCTGGAAGGAAGAATCGCATTGCATTCTTCACAGTATTGAATATCCTGCTTGTTCAAAATCGTACCGCAGAGTTTCAGCATCCGCTGACCATCGGTTTCTTCTATGACAATGGCGTGGTTTTCACAATTGGCCGCACAGGCACCACAGGTAATACATTTTTCAGATGTAACTCGGAAATCCGTCTCGGACGGATTATCAAAATCCATATATCCAAAGTTCAGTGCCCCGATTCCCATTTTATCCCGGCATATTTCCACACATTTGGCACACCGTCGACAGATATCACACCGCAGACAACGCCCGGCTTCCCGCCGGACACTTTCTTCATCATACCCCAGTTCTGCCTGCTGAAACATGGTCCGACGCCGGTCGACGTTCAACATGGGCATATCCGGGCGTTTCAGGGTCATTTTCCGGCTGGCCGACATCTCAATGGGCCGTTCAATCCTGTGCCGGATCGGCAGTTTCGGCATCCGGGGCTGGGGAATGTTGTTCAAATGGCGGTCTATGGCTTCGGCGGCTCTTTTGGCGCCACCAATGGCTTCAATCACCGTGGCAGGGCCGGATACGGCATCACCCGCCGCAAAAACGCCGGGCATGGTGGTCTCCATGCTGGCATGATTGACTTCTATGGTGCCCCTGCGGGTCCAGTTCATTCGATTAAAGGCCTGCATCCCCTCATCATCCACATATTGGCCAATGGCGGAAATGACGGCATCCGCCTTGATGATAAAATCCTTACCCAGTATGGGAACCGGTGCCAGCCGGTCAGAGCCTTTTTTCTTTATCAGTTCGGCTTTTACACAGGCAAGGCCTGAAACGGCACCATTTTCACCGACAATCTCTTTTGGAATCGTTAAAAAAGTAAATTCGATCCCCTCTTCTTCTGCCTGCTCAACTTCTTCAATATCTGCCGGCATCTGGTTCCTGGACCGTCGATAGGCAATTGTCACCTTTTCGGCTCCCAGTCGAAGGCTGGTTCTTGCCGCATCAATGGCCACATTGCCGCCGCCCACAATCACAACACGTTTCCCCGGAGAATGGTGGTCTCCCAGGGCCACGTCTTTTAAAAATTTAATTGCATCAAAAACCCTGGGAAACTCTTTTTCCCCTTTTATCCCCAGATCCCATGCCTTGTGCGCACCAATGGCAATGAAAAACGCATCATAGCCTTGTTCTTTTAACTGTGCATAGGTCACATCTTTTCCAAACCGGGTATTATAAGAAAACTCAACCCCCAGCTCTTCAATCATGGCCACTTCCCTGTCAATAACTTCCCGGGGAAGTCGATATCTGGGAATGCCCACCATAATCATACCCCCGGGTACGGGAAGGGCTTCAATCACCCTTACTTTATATCCCATGAGTGCCAGATAGTAAGCGGCGGAAAGGCCTCCGGGCCCCGCACCCACTACACAGACCCGTTTACCGTTAAAGGGTTTTTTCTCAGGGTTTTTATAGGCCCGTTCCGACATGGCCCTTTCTGCTGCAAACGCCTTTAAAAACTTTATGGAGACCGGCGTATCAATTCGGGCCCGGACACACATCATTTCACAGGGCCGTGTGCAGATAAGACCGCACACCCACGGCAGGGGATTATCCCGCCGGATGACCTCTATGGCCTCGGCATCCTTTCCCTCGGCAATCAGACTCAGATACGTGGGAATGTCGATGCCCGCCGGACAGGCCATCTGGCAGGGTGACGGGGCCAGTTTCCCACAGTCATGGGACGGGCAGTTTTTTGTTTCAATATGGCTTTGAAAAATTTCCCGGTGGGCTTCCAGAATACCTTTGACCACCTTGCCGGTTTCCTGGTTGATTGAGGGGCCTGACACATGGAAATATTCATCAACAAGTGAATCAATAGCCGGAAGATGGTCGGAACCTGCCGCACCCTCGGAAATTTCTTCCGTCAATTTTAAAATCTGCTCTGAAATTCTTCTTCCCTTGGGATCGGTCAGGCATCCTGAATCAATCTGTTCAGAAAGATAGATAACGGTTTTTCGAACCGGACAGGTTTTCTCCGCCATGTTAACTCCTTATCAGACTAGAAACTGCTTTTTTCAAGGGAGGCCACCGCCTCTGCATGTCTTTGACGCCGAATCTGGGTGGTGTCTTCAACATTCCCAAACTGCAGGCAACCCGTGGTGCAGGTGGTCACACAGGCCGGTTTCAGTCCCTGATCGATTCTGTCCATGCAATAATCGCATTTTACAACCTTTCCCGTCTCCGGATTCCACTGGGGAGCTCCCCAGGGGCAGGCGGACACACAGGTTTTACATCCCACGCAAAGATCCTTGTCAATAAACACAATGCCGTCCCTGGCTCTTTTCTGCATGGCGCCTGTGGGACAGGCAGATACACACCAGGGATTTTCACAGTGAAAGCAGGGCATGAAAATAAAGGACATTTTCGGCAGTCCGTTGATAAATTTCGGACCCACCTGAATAATCTGGCAGGGTTTTGGGCCCAGCGGCAGATCTTTATTGGTTTTGCACTGGATCTCACACGCATGGCATCCAATACATTTTTTAATATCCTGGAACAGATAATATTTGCTCATTTAAAGCCTCCGACCTAAATATAGAATTTTGATATCTGAACTGTTTTTTTTATTGTCAGACATCTTTTTAATTTTTACCATTATTACAGGGGTTTGACCGATACAAAAGTTTCATGAAACGCCGGGCTTCCGCCAACCTTATCGTATTCATTCTTCTGGATCAGTGCATCGGAAAGCCCTTTATTAAAAGACCGTTTTGCCCGGGCCGCCTCATGTCCGTATCCATGAAGCATAAATACGGCTTCCGGATGGATCAGATCTGTAACAAAGGCCTTGATTTGTCCTTTCCCAACAGATGAAGCAACTTCAACAACAGCATTGTTCTTGATGCCTAGCTCTGCGGCCTTTGTCGTATTAATCCACAGCACATTTTCACTTTCCAGCTCATTCAGATAAGGCACATTCTGGGTGGAGATATGGGTATGGATGGCTGACCGGCCGACCACCAGACGAAAGGTTCCGTCTTCAGGACGCGGTACGGGTTCATATTTGGGAAAAGATTCAAACCCGGCATCTTCCAGGAGGGATGATTTGAATTCTATCTTTCCGGACGGGGTTTTAAACGGAAGGTTGTCCCGGTCCCAGAAAATCTGGTCCGGTCCATAGGATACAAACCCTTTTGCCTCAAAATCCTTCATGGTAAAGCCGGTACCTTCAAGCTGCCACTCGACCAGGTCTTCCATGGTTTCATAGGGGAAATAATCACCAATCCCCAGTTTTTCGCCGATTTTTTTCAAAATCACTGCGCCGTCCATGGTATCGTATCTGGGTTCCACGGCTTTTTTTCTCAGAAACATCTGGGGTTTAAGCCCGTTCATCTGCTGAATACAGTCGGTTCTTTCCAGGTAGGTTGATTCGGGCAGTATCACGTCGGAATACCATGCAATATCAGAATAATTAATGTCAATGGCGACGATCAGGTCGAGTTTTTCCAGCGCCTTTTTGGTCTGGTTGGTATCTGAAATGGACATCAGCGGGTCAAGTCGGTATGCGATCAATGACTTTATGGGATAGGGATCTTCATTTAACACCGCATAGGGAAAGATCTGGGCAACCCCGTGGGCCGGATCAGGAAGGGGGAAATCCTTGGTGCCGACTTTGTCAAACCGGGGAACTTCAATTTTGGGGAAATCCTGACTGACCAGTTTCCTGGCAGCCTTTCCGCCGACCTCGCCCGGACCTTTTTTAAAAAAGATACCGCCTTTGGCTTCCACACTGCCCATAAGGGCATTCAAAATCAGTAATGATCTTCGCAGATAAATTTCATTGGTATGGTTGGCCCCGCGATATCCATAATGGAAAATAACCGCCGGCTTAGCCTTGCTGGTTTCTCTGGCAAGGCTGATAATTTCATCTGCGGCAATTCCGGTCTCTTGTTCAGCCCATTCCGGGTTGCAGTTTTCAACGAAATCCTGGAGTTCACTCAGCCCGTGGACCCACTTGGATACAAATTCCGCATCGTACAAGCGTTCTTTTAAAATGACATGCATCAGGGCATAGTTGAGTGCCAGATCTGTTTTCGGACGAATCATCCAGTACCGGTGGGACTTGGATGCGGTCACATTCACCCGGGGATCGATATAGGTTATTTTAGCCCCCTTTTCCAGGGCGTTCATCAGGGTGTTGACCTCTTTTACAGCCAGGGCCTCAAACATGTTTCTTCCGTAAAGAACAATATGTTTGGTGTTTCCGTAGTTGATTCCCATCTGTCCGTCGGTATATCCGAATAATGACCTGCAGGCGGTATTGACGGACCCTTTGCAGAGCGCATCATGGGTAAAGTGGTTGGGGGATTTGATGGCCTTTAAAAAGGTTTTACTCACATGGGTGGACAATTGGGCCCGCTCGCACAGGGCAACACTGTGACCGCCGTGCTTCTCAATGATCTCCTTCAGCCGTGAGCCCACATAGTCAATGGCCTCGTCCCAGGATGCTTTTCTCCAGTTACCGGAGCCTCTTTCGCCCACTCTGATCAGGGGGGATTGTAAGCGCTGGTCATCATAAAGCAATGATTTACCGGCTGATCCTCTCGGACATAAACTGCCGTCTATGCCTGCCACATTCTGGTTTCCCTCTATCCAGTCGACATGCCCGTCTTTTACCGTAACCTTGATCGGACATCTGACGGAACACATGAAACACAAACTGAAAACATCTTTATTCATAATTTATTGCCTCCTTATAGCAAACTAATATTTCTGCAATGCGTCGGCCCTATGTGTAGCCAGAAATGTGCCAATTCCATTGTTCGACCCGGGCCGGATACGCCATGGAGATTATAACTATTTGAAAATTAATAAAATTGTCGTGGGTATGAGCCTGAAATAAAATATCCAACCCCCATTTCTTTTGGTTTCTTTGAGGATTGCCTGTTTATCACTCTATTCGTCAAATTTGCCCAAAGCCCATTCCAGACAGGGGTTCCATTGGTTTCTAAACAAAATGCCATAAAAATTATGCGCAATAAAAATATTGCGCTGCATATTTTTTACTGCATTGTTTTTCTGAAAAAATCCTGTTTGTATTCTTTTGGTTTCAATGTTATTTTTTATCTTTTGGTTGCAGAATGGTTTTTAACCGGTCCCGGGAACGGAACAAACAATCATGCCGATAAGAAATTTATTCAGATACTGGACATTTCAGGTGTTTTCTCCGGGAACCGTTTTAAGGGAAAAATATGAAGCCTTTAAGAATTTGTTGGAACATGACAAGTCCTCCCACGAGTTTATGGCGACATTGGAAGATATTTACTACAGCCAAAAAAAATATGATTTTCAGGCCGTCATAAAGGTCTATGGTCAGTTCTCTGCTTCTGTTTTACAAATGGTTGAAGACCTGCTGAAAATGTGCCCGTCAAACTATTGGAGTCTGAAAGCCTACTATAAAAAATTTGATTTTTATGTCCGGTTTATGCTGGCACCCCCGGAGGTTGATTTTTCACCCCCTTTTACCATTACCTTTGAGCATATTTCATCTTTTGCCGAAGCAATTGTCGGAAAGAAAGCCTTTAACCTGTCTGTCGTATCTAAAGATCTTCACCTGCCGGCCCCTGACGGATTTGTGATCACCACCCATGCGTTTCATTATTTCCTGGAGGCCAATGACCTGCGAGGCCCCATTAACGAAAAATTAGCTGATCTTGATATCAGCGATGCTATTTCTCTTTCCCAAACAGCGGTTGACATTGAGCAGTTGATTTTGAACGCCCCTGTCCCCGAAAATATTGAGACGGCAATATTCGCAGCAGTGAATCCTCTTGAAAAAAAATTTCCGGAACCGGTTGGCGTTGCCATGAGAAGCAGTGCGGTAAAAGAGGATGGAAAAGCCTCTTTTGCCGGTCAATACAAAACCCTTCTCAATGTGAACAAATCAGAGCTGCTGACCGGTTATAAACAGATCATTGCCGGTAAATATTCTGCCCAGGCACTCTTTTACCGGATCAGCCGCGGCATACTGGACGATGAAACCCCCATGGCCGTGCTGGTTCTTGAAATGGTGGACTCAGCATCATCCGGCGTGATGTACACCCGGGATATTGAAGGTCAGGCCTCTGAAACCCTGCTGATTCATTCCGTCTGGGGTCAGGGCGGGCTTCTTGTGGACGGGGAAGTTTCCCCGGACCTTATCCGGGTATCCAGAAAAAATCCTTCGGCCAATATCCAGACCAAAACCGCCGACAAATCAAAACAGATGGTCCTGGGACCCAAAGATTCCATCCAGACAATTGATACCCGCCCTGGTCAAAGAAAAAAATCCTCTCTTGATGAAACATCCGCCCGGACACTTGCCCGATGGGGGATTACCCTGGAAAACTATTTTAAGCAGCCCCAGGATATTGAATGGTGCAAGGATGAATCCGGGAATTTGTTTGTCCTTCAGTCCAGGCCCTTAAATCTTCCTGAAGAAGCAGACCGGCAGTCCGTGACACAGCAGGACGCTTCTCCCGGCGAAATTACCAATACCCTGATTATTTCACAGGCAGAAACGGTCTGCCCAGGAATCGGATCAGGGTCTGTTTACCGGCTTGATGACATTTCTCAAACAGAGAAAATCCCTGCCGGATCAGTACTGGTGGTCCGGCATGCAGGTCCTCAGCTTGTTACGGCCATACCCCGCATAACAGCCGTTATTATTGCTGCCGGAAGCCGTGCCGGCCATTTTTCGTCCATTGCCAGGGAGTTTAAGGTTCCCGCTGTTACCAATGTTGACAAAGGTTTTGATGATCTTGTTCAGGGGAGCTTTGTAACGGTGGATGCCGGCAGGGGGAGGGTATTTGAAGGCCGGGTAGATGCCCTGATAAAAAAGGCGCCGTCTGGAAAGGACTGTTTGGATGACAGCTCTTTCCGGGTCAAGCTTCAGTATGTGATGAATTTTTGTTCCAAATTAAAACTCACCGATCCTGAATCAGACAAGTTTAGTCCCGAATCCTGCAGATCACTTCATGATATCATTCGGTTCGTCCATGAAACAGCACTCAAAGAAATGTTTTCCATTGGAAATAGAAAGGGCAGCCGGAAAAAAGGGGCAAAAAAACTGGTTTCCCAGATCCCCATGCTGTTTTATGTCCTGGATGTGGGCTCAGGAACAAAAAAATCTCATAGCAAACCGGTTTTAACACCCGAAAATATTACCAGTGTTCCAATGAAGGCCATATTGAAAGGACTTTCAAACCCGGGAATCTGCTGGTCCGAGGCCTCCCATTTTGACTGGGAAGAGTACGACCGGATCGTCATGGCCGGAGGGATCATCAGTGCGGATTCGGCCCAGTTCGGCAGTTATGCCGTTCTGTCCAGAGACTATCTGAACGTCAACTTCAGGTTTGGATACCATTTTGTCGTCATCGATACCATCTGTTCTGCTTCCAAAAAAGACAATTACATTCTTTTCAGATTTTCCGGGGGCGGTGGAAGCCCGGAGGGGAGACTTCTCCGGGCGGATTTTATCAAAACACTCCTGACACGGCTCGGGTTCATGGTTAAAATCAAATCAGATCTCATTGATGCTGAATTCAAACATGGGTCATTAACCGTCATGAAAAGAACGCTTGACATGATCGGACGACTTCTGGGCGCAACAAAACTAATGGATATGTATATAAAAGAAAAATCTGATGTGGAATTGCTGACAGATGATTTTATGAACGGCCGGTATGATTTCCGGTCGGCTGTTGATAAAATCGGTTAAATGCAAAAGGAGCGCAATGATGTCCGATTACCCTATTACATGGATTACAGACAGCCTTGCTGTCGGATATGCCCCCATGTCATATGCCGATCTTGAAGCCATAAAGGCCGGCGGCATTGACGCCATCGTAAATCTTTGCGCTGAATTCAGCGACCTCCATGATATTGAGACTGATGCCGGATTTGAAGTATGCTACCTTCCCGTCTGGGATGAGGATATCCCTGAAATGACAGATATGGAAACCGCTCTTGCCTGGCTTGATGAGGCGATTTACCTCGGGAAAAAAGTTCTGGTTCACTGCCGGCACGGCATCGGGAGAACAGGCACCTTTGTTACCTCCTACATGATTCGCAAGGGCCTCCCACTCAAAGCGGCGTCAAAAAAATTAAAAGCCTCAGGCGCCAATCCCTCCAATTACGGCCAGTGGAAACTATTAAAAAAATACGGCAAAAAATCCGGTGTGCTCACCATCCGGGAACCTTCGCTGGAAATTAAAAACAGAGTGGACTTAAGTGTTTTCTTTTCAGATTATGAATCTTTGATCCGAAAAATTGACGACAGCACAACAGGTCATTCCGGAGAAGACAGTGGTATGTGCGGGGAGGGAATTCACCCCTGCTGCAGGGAGCCCTTTGATCTGTTTTTAATAGAAGTGATTTATCTGCATTCCAGGATGAACAGGCATTTTAGTTCTGCCCAGAGAGAGGTGCTGATCAAAAGAGCGGTTGAAACCTATAAACAAACCAATAGTTTGTGTCCGTTGAATACGGGTTCCGGATGTGAGGCCTTTGACATCCGGCCGGCCAGATGCCGGATTTTCGGGAAACCTGAATTTTCAGAAGACAAGCATGAGATCCGGCGATTGCTGTTTGAGCTTTCCCTGACCGTATTCCTTGCATTTTCAGGGAAATTTCAGCCGGATGTGGATTTTACATTTTCCGTGGCCGATACCATTTCAGGAAAATTTGTTCAAAAATGTTTCCATTTTATGTCTGATAGTGAAAAAAAAGCAAAAAATGCCCCTTTGAATCTCTTTAATTCTTAAGAACCTGGGCTACCTTTTCTTCAAGCTCATCCTTATCAATGGGTTTGACACAG
Source organism: uncultured Desulfobacula sp. (assembly GCA_963674905.2). GTDB lineage: Bacteria > Desulfobacterota > Desulfobacteria > Desulfobacterales > Desulfobacteraceae > Desulfobacula. The sequence continues at coordinate 2,253,669 of CAXXXR010000002.1, forward strand.
TACTCTCCGGCACCGAGTTTTAAACATTCCCGGGCCGTTTCAATGGTGGGATAGCCGGTCAGCATGATCACCCGGATGGACGGCAGTCTTTTTTTCATTTCTTCAAGAACCTCAACGCCGCTCATTTTTTTTAATTTGATATCCAGTATCGCCAGGTCAACCGGGTGGGTTTCCACAAACCGGATGGCGTCTTCTTCTTCTGTAAAAGGGAAAACCGTATGTCCCTTTCTCTCAAGAATCCGCTTCACCAGATTGGCTGCGTCCAGTACATCGTCCAGTGCGAGGATATTCGCCATTTACGTCTCTCCCTTTTTATGTCAGCCGTTTTCTAATCCCGTTGGCAGCACAACGACAAATTGTGTTCCCTGCTCATCTTTCTTCCCGGATAATGGAGGAGAAAAGACATTGATGGTTCCGTTATGCTCTTTTATTATACCAAATGTTACGGATAATCCAAGCCCGGTTCCCTTGTCCGGCCCCTTTGTGGTATAAAACGGTTCAAAAATCTTACTGATATCTTCTTTTTTAATGCCATGACCCGTATCTGTTATGGATATGGTTATCTCATTGTCTGTTTTCCCCAATTCCGTATCGATACAGATGCTGCCGTCTTCTTTAACGGCATCAAAGGCATTGTTCAACAGATTGATGAACACCTGTTTTATTTTTTCCTTATCCCCTTTTATCAGCAGCGGATCATCCTGATATTCATGTTTCACCGCCACATGATTCAAGCTGAACGTATGGTCCACCATTGCCAGAACTTCTTTCACCGCATCATTGATATTAAACTCGGTGATTTTACTTTCACTGGAGCGGGAAAAATTTAACAGGTCTTTTACAATTTTAGAGCAATTTTTTGTCTGTTTGACAATGGTCTCCACATCACCATATATCTGTCCGTTTTTATCCACATCTTCCAGTAAAAGCTGGGCATATCCAAGGATGATCCCCAGGGGCGTGTTGATTTCATGGGCAACCCCTGCTGCAAGGCGGCCGACGGATTCCATTTTCTGGGCATGGGTCAGTTGCTCCTGCACCAATTTGAGCTGTGTAATATCTCTGCCGCTGCCGACCAAACCGTTGACAGGTTCTGTTATTTCCGAAACGGGAACTTTAACCACATGGATCCACTTTATTCTGTTTTGGCCAACGATTTTATTTTCTTTGATAAGGGAAACGCCGGTATCAATAGTATTTTTATCTTCCTGATTATAGTGAGCCGCTAATTCCCGGGGGAACAGGTCATCATTTGTCCGGCCAATGATTTCGTTCCTGCTTTTTTTCAACATTTTACAAAATGCCCGGTTAACAGACACATACCGCCCCTCATGATCCTGAAGGGATATAAAATCCGGAATAGCATCCAATATCATCTGAAGCCGGGCTTTTTGTTCGTTTAAAATACTTTCGGCAGTTCTCAAATCAGAGAGGTTGCCTTTCAATGACAGGGTCATGGCATCAAAACTTTCTGCCAGGCTCTGGATTTCATCTCCAGAGCATTGCTTGTAAACCTGGCAATGCCTGCAGGAGTCTATCTTTTTGGCGTATTCGCCTTCAACACAGGTTGGACAGAGGGTTCCGGCCAAATACCAGCACCGGTGACGAGAATTTTTATAGGCCGGACACTCGAGCTGGTCACACTGCATGATATCCCAGCAGTTTTTTTTCAGGCGGGGTGCGGTCCTGACATCAAGGTTGCCCCGCAGAGCCTGCTCAGAAGAGGCATGGAGTCTTTTAATGTTCTTTGTCACAGGATTGAGAAGCAGGCTCCCCACGATACCCGCCATGAGGATCGCAATGATGATGGTGACAATCGTAGAAACCATAATTTTATTGACCGTTTTTTCCGCCCGTGTTCTGAAAAGTCCCAGTCTCAGGGTTCCCAGCCGGGTTTCATTGATCAACACCGGTACGGCATAATCATAAATCAGTTGGTCACCCGTATCCAGAAGCTTCATAGACCCGGTTCCATTGTCGCTAATCGGATTAACCGCTTTAAGCGCTACGGGAAAACCCTGTTTAAATGTATGAATGACAGGGTTGTTTTCCGAATCCAGGACAAAGGTATAAAAGATATCATCACCCAGTTTTACCGTTTCATCCATCAGGATTTTCATCCTCAAAAAATCCATGGCCAGCATGGGCTCCACCATACGGTAGGCAAGGCTTCTGCCGATGGAAATCCCCCGATCTTTTATTTCTTCGAGCATGGCGGTCTTTATCACACTACTGACCCAGAAAAAGATGACAAGGCCCTGAATGAGCAGCAGAGAAAAAACACCCAGATATATTTTACTCCGGAATCCCAGTTTCATTTTTTTATGTGATGTCCTTAGTCTTCAAGGCTTATTCCCACCCGGGCCGCCAATTGCCGAACAGAATCAAAATCAGAATCAGAAGAATCTATGACCTTATTAAAATTGGCTGCCTCTAAAATTTCGCGGTGCTGTTCATCATTAAAATCCAGTTTGCCCAGCGCCTGTTTTAATTTTTCAACTTTTTTTGCATCTAAATTTTTCCGGGCAGCATAAACCCACCCCGGATAAGGGTCTGTGGTCGAAATAATTTTTATCTGGGTGGTATCAATTCTATTGGATACCACATCCAGGGTTCCTTCCCTGATGGTGCCAATATCATATTTCCCTGCATAAACAGAAAAAACGACTTTTTCCTGTTTGCCCCCGGGGCCCGGGGCAAATGAAAGTTCCCTGAAATCCATTTTATTCAAACCATGGCTTATGAAGAGCCCCAATGGGTAAAGATATCCGCCGGCCGATGCCGGATCCACGGCAATCCAGCTTTTTCCTCGACAATCCGCCAAAGTCTGGATGGCCTTATTATCCGCCCGGCAGATCACCTGCCCCCTGAAACTTTCTTTGCCGGTCATTTCCACGATCCTGGCAAATGCCTTTGCCCCATATCGATGCGCGATTTTAACATAAATAAACGGATTGGAATAAGAGATGTCAATTTTCTTCTGTCCGACCATCTGCATGTGCTGATCAAAGGTATCCGGAAAAATCTGGCGGATATTTAATCCGGTCTCTTTGCGTAAATACCGGATAAGCGCATGGTGCCGGGTATGGGATATGGTATGGGAATACTGGGGAAGATAGGCATAGGTAATAACACCGGCTTCCTCTTTGAGTATCACCTGCTCTGTTTTTTTTAAGTCCACCCTGATGACAGGCTCGTCTTCCCCGCAGGCCGGGAACACTAAAAAGAAAAGTAAAACCATCCACGCATATTTCACTTTTTTTCTCCTGTAGGTTATGGCTTTATCACCAACGGCATGCACCATACCATACTGAGAAGACTTTAGCGAAAAATATTTCACCCGATATTCAGCCGCACCCCACACAGCAATTCTCAGTGGATTTTTTTTCAAGTTGAAGATTGCCGCAAAGGTTGGGTTAAATACACGCTTCATGAATTTTTCATGTCCACTTTTTCATCCCCTTTCTAAGGATCACCCAAATCCTGTCTCTCAGGACCGAGGTTTTTTTCTTTTGCACAAATTTTTTTATTGTATAGTATAAAAAATATTTATATTTTAATGAATATATTTTGAAAAAATAGCACTATTTTTTTAAATAAAATGATCATATTAATAATTTTTATCAAAAATTCAGACTATTACAATTATTTCATTTTTTGAGTCTATAAATTTAAAAAAATGTTGATTAAATTTTTTTATGAATATATATAAAATTTTAAAAAGGAAATAATAGTTATGAGTGTTTCAAAAAAAAATACGTCTTGTCTTGTTGGCGGTCATATTCGGAACATACGGACGAACAAGAGAATTTCATTGGAGGAGATGAGAAACGGAACCGGACTAAGCGTTTCTTTTTTAAGCCAGTTGGAAACTGGAAAAGCGAATATCTCTTTGGACAATTTAAATAAAATTGCTGAATTTCTTGATGTCCAAATGGTTCAGTTCTTTGAAGATGAAGCTGATAATACTCAGCTTGGAGCGATTACGCCTAAGGGAGAGGGCATTAAGTTATCTCTTAGTGAGGCAACAGCCTACTCAGAATCTCTTATCCGAAAGGGAGGCGCCAACCTTCAGGCAACCCTTTATATCAGCCCACCGGGAAAGGGAAGGGATATACCATTCAGCCATAACGGCGAAGAGTTTGTTTATGTTATAGAAGGTGAAGTTTTATTTCACCTTAATGAGGAAGAATATTACCTTAAAGAGGGTGATACCATGTATTATCGAGGCGAAACATCACACAGCTTTACCAACTTCACACAATTTCAAAATAAAATTCTCGTTGTTAATACTCCGCAACACTGGCTGTCAAATCCGGCTCAAAAAGAGTCAATCACAAAGAATAAAAAACACAATCCATGAAAAAGGAGACGGAATGAATCAGGCAAAAGTTACTTATGGTTTGTCGACATATCAATTTAAGGGTATTGAATCCGTAGGTTTGGTTATGAAAGACAAGGTCTGGGAAATAAATAGCGCCTTGAAAGCCAGCAAATCAAGTTTGCCTGTGGCGGCTATGCCTGAAATTTCTACGATGATGGACTTGTTAGAACACTGGGAACAATTGCTGCCCCAGATCCAAAAAGCTGCTTTGTTTTTATTTGAAAACGGTTTTCAGGGTGGTGTGGATGAAAAACAGGTTGCCTTTCTTGCACCAGTGCCCTCACCAGGGAAGATGATTAATGTCGGCCTTAATTTTTATGATCATGCACAAGAGATGGGGATGAGTATTCCAGAAGATTTCCAGCCTTCATTTTTCTGGAAAGGAGATAAGAATTGTATCATCGGTGCAAGTCAGAAAATCATTCCATCCTCTGACTTCGTTGATTGGGAGGCAGAGCTTGCCGTCGTCATCGGGAAAAAGGCCAAAAATATACCCGTGGAAAAAGCCATGGACTATGTGGCAGGGTTTACCTGCCATAATGATATCACAGATCGCCAATTGATGATGCTCGCTGATGGCCGCTTAGATTTTTACAGTGGCAAATCAAGAGACACCTTTGGACCTCTTGGGCCTTTCATTGTCCCGACAGATCAGATTTCTAACCCAGGTGATCTCAGAATCAGGTGTTTTCTAAATGATGAAATCATGCAGGATTCGGGTGTAGATCAAATGGTTTGGGGGCCGGAAAAATGTGTTTCGTATCTTTCGAGTTGTACGACTCTGCTGCCGGGTGATGTCATTGCTTTGGGAACGGGGGCGGGGACCGGCTGGGTCAAAGGCCTGACTATAGGACCGGGAGAATTTCCCAAAGTGATTGAAAATATGAAAAACGGTGGCGGTATCTTTTTGAGGGCCGGAGACCGCATCACAGTTGATATTCCAGGTGTAGGGTCTTTAGAAAATGAGGTGGAAAATTATGGAAAATGATATTTTAAATCTTCAGACAATAAATCCCATTGCCAAAGAGACAGAAAGCTCTCCAATCAGGGAAATGATGAAAATGATGGAAAAGACCCCTGATTTGATAAATCTTTCATCAGGTGAGGCCAATTTTAATGCATCTGATGAGTTGATCAAAAATGCCGTCAATGCCATGCAAAATGGCCGCAACCGTTATACATCAACAAATGGAACCCCGGAAATTCGATCGGCAATTGCTCATTTTCTAAACACCCAGATGGGCGCTGTCGTTAATCCGGATGAGAATATAATGCTCACCGTGGGAGGGATGGAGGCAATATACCTTGCCACAAAGTTGTTGATAAACCCGGGTGATAAAGTGCTTCTTCCTGATCCCGGCTGGGGGATCATGCAACCGATTTCACATCGACTGGGAGCCAAGGTCTGTTTTTATCCGCTGATACAGTCACCAACCTGGCAAATCAAAGCTGATCCAATTCTTGAACTCATTGATGAACGATGCAAGCTCATTGTGATCAATTCTCCCTCAAATCCCACAGGAGCGACGATTTCCAGACAGGATTATTCTGCTATACTGGAAAAGGCCCGTCGATATGGGACATTTATTCTTTCTGATGAAGTTTACCATAATTATTTATACTCGGGAGAACATGTGAGTGCATTGAGTTTTGATGCTTTAGACCATGTTATTGTGGTCAACAGTTTTTCCAAAACGTTTGCAGTTACCGGTTGGCGTCTTGGATATGTTGTCGCACATCCCTGGGTGATTCGTCAAATGGGAGTTTATAAAGAAAGCATTTCATTGTGTTCGTACTCTGTGGGGCAATCCGCAATGGCTCAATATTTGCCTCAATGTCAGCCCTTTTTGGATGAAGCCCGAAATTTATGTCGCCGCAATATGGAAAAAATGGTTGAAAGGTTGAATGCGATTCCTGGCGTCAATTGTCCTGTTCCCGAAGGAGGCATTTATGTGTTTCCGGATTTTACAGGTTTGGAACCCTCAGCAGAAAAGCTTTTTCAACGTTTGCTGGACAATGGGGTTGCTGTCGTACCGGGACCATTTTTCGGCAGCCAGGGTAAAAGTCATGCACGGATGATGTTTGCTGCATCTGAAGATATTATTGACCGTGCACTGGATCGTATAGAGGTGGCACTTAATGCCTGAAACTAACATGAAAATAAAGAACCCTTCTGAGAGAATTTTACTGCTGGGTAATGAGGCGATTGCCCACGGCGCGATTGAAGGTGGGGTTGCCTATGCCACTGGATATCCCGGTAACCCATCATCTGAAATTGTGGAAACTCTTTTTAAACTTAAAACGAATAATGACGTGATTGTTGAATGGTCGGTAAATGAACAGGTGGCCTTAGAGGCTGCAGCGGCTTTTGCTTTTACCGGTCAACGGGCCGTTGTGACCATGAAGCAGAACGGCATCAATGTCTGCTCAGACTTTTTAACAACCGTTTGTCTGGACAAGCTGCCGGGTGCATTGCTGGTGGTGGTGTGTGATGACCCGGGACCGCTTACAAGCAGCAATGAGGAAGATTCACGCCACTTTGCAAAGATAGCCCAAATTCCGTTGTTTGAACCGTCCACACCCCAGGAAGCCAAAGAAATGGCTGTTTTTGCCCTGGACTTGTCCCAACAATACGGTTTGCCCTGTTTGCTGCGAACTGTATCCCGGCTGTCCCACGGCCGCGGTCCGGTTTCATTAGGACCCGGTAAAAAGAACGACACGCCGATTCGTTTTGATATTAACAAACCCATGGTTGCCCTGCCGTTCCTTGTGACGCAAAACCATGCCCGGTTACTTCATGTCATTCAGAATATCAGACAGGAGGTTGAAACTTCGAAATTCAATTCCTATAAAGGACCGGAAAACATTACCACTCTTGTTATTGCTTCGGGCCTGAGTGCTGTCTATGCTGAAGAGGCCATCCATACGCTTGGTCTGCAAGACAGGGTGGGACTTTTGAAAATCGGTTCCGTATGGCCGATCCCACATGAATTGATACTCCATCACATCGCTGCTGCCCAGGATGTTGTATTTGCCGAAGAGGTAGATCCTTTTTTAGAAGAAGCGGTCAAGGTGATTTATGCTGAAAACCAGACGCAATCAAAGCCGGTAAGATTCATCGGCAAACGCAACGGTTGGGTTGCAGGAGAGCATGGTGCCGGTGTGGGTGAGATGAATACCGATATCATGTTGTCGGTGTTGAGTCGTCTTTTTGAGATAAAATGGACACCTGCGACAGCCATCCCGCTGGGGTTACAAGAACAGGCAAAGGACATGCTGATTCCCCGGGAACTTTCTTTTTGTCAGGGATGCCCCCATCGTGCATCATTTTATGCAATTAATACTGCCTTAAAACTGGATAACCGCCAGGGTTTTCTGGTTGGTGATATTGGATGCTATGGGTTGGGTGCCGGCGCCACGGGTTTAATCAGATCAAGGCATTGCATTGTATGGGGTCTGGCATGGGCAATCTTAACGGTTTCAGCCGGTTGACGTCAATGGGTTTTGATCAGCCGGTCCTTGCGGCAGCAGGAGATTCAACATTTTTTCATGCCGGACTTCCAGCGCTTGTCAATGCAGTTCATCACGGTATGAATGCTGTTTTTATTATTTTGGATAATTCAGTGACGGCAATGACCGGATTCCAGGTTAACCCATCAACACCCGGTAGTTTTCCCGGAGCTGAACAGATGGTTTCTATAGAAAAGACCGCAAGTGGAATAGGGGCAAGACCCATGGTCATTGATCCGGTGGCCAGGGTACAGGATGCGATTGATGCAATATTAAAGTCCCTTCAGGCAAAAAATGGGGTCCATGTTCTTATTTTTCGTCATCCGTGTGCCACTTATGCATTAAAAAAAATACAGCGTTCAGAGCCTTGTGTTGCCCAGGTTGATCCATCCATCTGCATCGGCAAAACCTGCGGATGCAATCAGTTTTGCAGCAGGGTTTTAAGCTGTCCGGCCATTTTTTCAGACCCGGATTCAGGGATCGCCGGCATTGAAACACAACTGTGCACAGGATGCGGTCTGTGCGTCCAGACTTGTCCGCAAAAGGCTATAAGCTTAAAACAGATGGAGGGCTGAGAACAATGACCGATTCAAAAGATACCATTATTACCGGCGTTGGTGGGCAGGGCAATGTCCTGGCTGCCAAACTTCTCGCCTCTGCAGCACTGGCTGACGGGTATGAGGTGTCTGTTGGCGATGTGTACGGTTTATCCCAGCGCGGGGGATCTGTTGCCAGTCATGTCCGCTGGAACCGTAAGCGTCTTCAGCCGCCGCTGGTACGAAAAAACAGCCTTGATCTTCTTTTGGCATTCGAGCCGTTGGAAGCATTGCGGGTTCTGTCCCAATATGGAAACGACAAGACCGTTATCGTTGTGAACAATTTTCCTGTTGAGCCGGTTGGGGTGCAATCCGGACGGTTTGTGTATCCGGATGTCCAAAAAATATTTACCTTGCTGGAAAAATCGAGCCGGAAAATATGGTGGGTTCCAGCCACTGAAACTGCAAAAAATATTGGCAACATACAATTTTTAAACACCGTTATGTTAGGCGCCTTGTGTGCCTCTGGTCAAGTTGGCTTTGCAGCGGAGCTGTTTGAGGAGGTTATTTTAAAGACAGTGTCTTCCAGATATGCCTCGCTTAACATTGAGGCGTTTAGACAGGGCAGACAGCTATGTCTTCAGAATGGATAAGAAAGAACAACCGATCGATTGTATTGTGGTTGCTGGAAACAACTGCATTCGATCGGAATATAACACATAATGTAATTAAAAAAGGAGAGTTAAGAATGAAAAAAAGATTTTTGAGTTCAGCCATACTGGTTTTATCTCTTTTCTTGTTTGCCTTGAGTGCAGGCGCTGCAGACAAACCCAGAGTTCTCAGTGCCGTTGGACTGATTCCGGTTGACAACATCAACATGAAACACATCTGGCAGTATAAAGAATGGGTTGAAAACGCATCAAAGGGACAGCTGATCATTGATATAAAGGGGGCCGGTGAGGTTATCCCCAGTGAAGAGCAGATTTTTGCGCTCAGCAAGGGTCGAATTGACATGATTTTTACCATGGGTGACGATATTTCTCAGATGACGCCGCTGGGGTCTGCCATGGTTTTAACGGGTATGACACCGTGGGAAGAAAAAGAAAAAGGTGTGTGGGACCTGTATAGAGAAATCATAAAACGCGATTGTAATGCCTATTGGGTTGGTCCGCTGTATACGGCCCAGTTTCTGGCACTGACCACCAATGTAAAAGCCAAAAGCCCTGATGATCTGAAGGGGAAAAAGATTAGAACCGGTGCGTCATATTTTGATTCTGTCAAAGCTGTTGGGGCTATCCCGGTCAGTGTGGGGTTGATGGAAATCTATACGGCTATGGAAAGAAATACCATTGACGGTTTCACCATGGTTCCGGTGGGCTACACCCAATTCGGATGGCATGAGGTTGCCAAATATTGGGTAGGTCCCAAGCTGATAGAGGGGTCCACACCATCTTGTCCGCTGATTAACAATGATGTCTGGGAATCATTGTCTGTGCAGGAACAAAAATGGCTGACACAGCCCATTATCGATCATCTGGAGGAAATCTATGCCTATCATTTCTGGCTTTATAACGGACAGAAATATGGAACAGGTGCCATGCTTGATGCCGGCATCGAACGGATTGAATGGGAAGAGAAAGACAATGAATGGTTCAAGAAAGAATGGAACGATGCACTTTGGGGATACGTTGAAAAAAAGATGAAACCTGAAGATTTTAAGCGGTTTTCCAAATTGGTAGACCATACCAAATAGATTAAAAACTGTATTTAACCAGCGGGTTTTGGCTTTGGCCAAGACCCGCTGTCATAAAAATTCTATACCCAATCAAAAAAGAGGGACTGACTTTGAAAGCACTAGAAATCATGGGGAAAATATTCGATCGTTTTCTTGACCTGTTGATGTTTTTTGCTTGTGTGACTCTGGCATTGGCCATGCTGTTGGTGGGCCTGGATGTTTTCATGCGGTATCTATTTAATCAGCCCATCATTTGGGCGAAAGACGTCTGTGAATTTGCCCTTGTCGGCATTGTCAGCCTGGGGATTGGATGGCTGTTAAAAGAAAATGATCATGTTCGAATGGATTTTCTCGTCGAAGGTCTCAGTTTGAAACCCCGAACTATTCTGGCACTTTCGGCGTCTGTAATTTCGGTTTTTGCCTTATCAATTGTTTTGTATTTCGGTTTAATTGAAATTGCTGAATTATTGCAAAGAAAGTACGCAGTTGAAACAGGTATTCTTCAGGTTCACAAGGCAACCTTGCTGATTCCCATTGCTTTTGGTTTAATTCTTTTTGGTATCCAAATGCTGCGCCAGATTTATGGACACATAAAGATATTGATGAAATCGAATTAATGAATTATCGAAGCCTGGTATTAGGGCTTTGCTGGAAAATTATTAACACCATAAAAGGAGGACATTCATCTTGGAGTGGTATTATGTGCTACTATTGATTTTTCTTTGTTTGATTTTTCTCATGCTGACGGGAATGCCTGTTTTTATGGCTTTTATGACGGTCAATGTCGTTGGGGTTTATTTGTTCTGGGGAGGAGAATCCGGTCTGGGGCAGTTGATTTTGACAATGAAAAATTCGGTAAAAAGTTTCGTGCTTCTTCCCTTTCCGTTATTTATATTACTTGGAGAGGTGCTGTTCCGGTCAGGAATGGCCGGAAGGGCAATTGATGTGGTTGATACCTGGCTTGGAAAGGTGCCGGGACGACTCGGACTTCTTGGTGTTGGTGCCGGTGTGGTTTCTTCGACGCTTAGTGGTTCGGGTGTGGCCAGCACAGCCATGCTGGCTGCAACTTTGACCCCGGATATGGAAAAACGGGGATATAAAAAGCCCATGAGTCTGGGGCCCATTTTAGGTGCAGGTGGCATTGCCATGATTATTCCGCCCAGTGCCGATATTGTCCTTCTTGCCAGCCTGGCATCGCTCTCAGTGGGACAGCTTCTAATGGCCGGTGTCTTGCCCGGCGTTATGATGGGTATTCTTTATGCCGGTTATATTATCCTCCGGTGTTACTTTCAGCCGTCTATTGCACCCTCTTATTCCGTTCCCCATATTCCACTGGGCAAAAAGATACGTCTAACCCTTATCAATGTTGTCCCGATTGCCATTATCATTTTTCTGGTTATCGGGGTCATATTGGTCGGAATAGCAACCCCTTCAGAGGCTGCAGCCCTTGGAGCAATTGGAGCCTTTGTTCTTGCTGCATGCTATAAAAGCCTGACATGGGACGTTGTAAAGGTATCCATCACCAATGCAACCAAAATAACCATTATGCTTTTAAGCATACTTCTGGGTGCGATGGCTTTCAGCCAGATTCTGGCTTACACGGGCTGTGTTAAAGGGCTTATCGAGTTTACAACAGTCCTGCCGTTGCCACCCATGGCCATTTTGGTCGGAATGTTGATCACCGTACTTTTTCTGGGCTGTTTTATGGACGAAATAGCGCTGATGATGATGATTCTTCCAATATACATGCCTATTGTCAAAACCCTTGGTTTTGATCCCATATGGTTTGCCATTTTATTGTTAATCAATTTTGAAATGGCGTTGACCACGCCACCTTTTGGTATGATACTTTTTGTCATGAAAGGATCTGCACCCTCGGATACTAAAATGACGGATATCTATAAGGCTGCAATACCATTCCTAATTTGTGATGCCGTCGCCATTGCTTTAATTATGATGTATCCCAAAATTGCACTATGGCTGCCACAAATAATGAATTAAAAATCCAACCATTATCAGGAGAACTATCAAAAATGAAAAGTAAAGGACCCAATGAATTAAAAGAAAGGGTTCAAATGGCTGGAAAATGTTGTGTTTGTGGTGCATGCGTTGATCTATGTCCTTATTTTAAACATTACCACGGGAAAATTATTCAACCGTTTGAATGCGATTTTGAAGCGGGCCGCTGCCATGCCTACTGCCCTAAAATTGAAGTTGACTATGCCGCATTATCTGAAACACTCTTACAAAGGCCATACAGGGAGCATTCAATCGGTTATTTCAAATCAATACATGCAGCAAAAGCGGGCCCGGTCTTACCCAGACAACACTATCAGGGTGGGGGGACAGTCAGTGCCCTTGTCGCATTTGGACTGAAACACAACTATTTCGAAGCCGCCATTCTTACGGATAGTGTGGATGGTCAGCCTGTTCCCCGCATTGTTACCACAGTGGAGGATGCCCTGTCCTGTGCTTCATCAAAATTCACAGCAGCACCTACGCTATCCGCCTTGAATCGTGCTGTTCATGAAGGTTACAGAAAGATTGGTATCGTTGGCACACCCTGTCAGATGACGGCTGTTGCTCAAATGAAAGCGAATCTATTGGAGATTGAAGAAATCAAACAGAGTCAATTTTTTACGATTGGATTGTTTTGCAATTGGGCTTTTTCACCCACCCGGTTTGTGCAATTTATAGAGGATAAAATTGATTTAAAGAAAATAAAATCTATGGAAATACCACCGCCACCGGCGGATATGCTTATAGTAAAGACTCAATCAAAGGATATTGACATTCCATTAAAAGATGTCCGCCCATATATTCAACACAGTTGTTTTAATTGTATTGATTTGACATCTGAATGGGCGGATGTTTCTGTTGGAATGTTTGAAGGCCGGCAAGGCTGGAATACACTTATCATTCGTTCAGACAATGGCAGTGAAATGGTCATGAAAGCCAAAGAGTCAAACTATTTGATTCTTGAAAATATGCCTGAAGTTCAAATATCCCATTTAAAAAAGGCAGCACGAAATAAAAAACAACGCGCTTTACGAGTGGCCAAAAAACAAAATGAATTAAATACACCAACGGATGAGGGCCATTCAAGCATCATTATGCCGGATGAAGTTATCAACCGGCTGATGGAATAATCTTTCTAATGCATCAAATCATTTTAATTTAATCTTATTATTGACAGGTTGTTAAAAGTGTCCGGTTTTAAGGTCAATTGCCTTTTGTATAATGATAATAATATCTTTTCCCTGAATTGGTCCTGTTTTTACCAGGCCTTTTGAATGAACAGCCAAAAAAGTTAAGGAGATATAAACGTGCGGTTACCAAAGTTTGAATATTTATGCCCCGACACGCTTGACGGCGCGCTTGAACTTCTGGCCACCCATGGGCAGGATGCAAAAATTCTGGCTGGAGGAACGGATCTTCTGGTCAGGATGAAAAAAGGACTCTTGCGTCCTATATTCATCATCAGCCTCAAAGCCTTGAATGAATTATCATATATTAAAATAGAGGACGGCGCTCTGAAAATCGGAGCCAGAACAAGTATTGCAAATATCATTGCGTCAGACCAGATTCAAAAACAGGCCCCTGCCCTGTACCAGGCCTGTGAAAAAATCGGGGCTGCCACCATCCAGCATTACAGGGGGACCATCGGCGGCAATATCCTCCAGGACAACCGATGCCACCATTACAACCAGTCCCAATTTTACAGATCAGGCCGCCAGGCCTGCCACAAGGACGGCGGCAAAATCTGCTATGCACGGGATGACTCTGACAGATGCAACTCCACCTGCCAGTCTGACGGCGCCACAGCCCTTACCGCCCTGGATGCCCAAGTGGTTCTTGCAGGCAAGGGCTATGAAAGAACGGTCAATCTGACTGACTTTTATACAACGGACGGAATCATGCCTTTTGCCATGGATAGCAGTGAACTCTTAAAAGAGATCATCATACCTTTTAGTAGTGGGCAGAGCGCATATCAACGTCTGGCCTACAGGTCTGCCATTGATTATCCCATCGTCTGTTCAAGTGTTTTATTAACACCTGATACCGGTAAAAAAAAGATCGCCCATGCAAGGATTGTTGTGGGCGCCATGGGCCGGTCGCCTCTTTTTCTTGCCCATGAATCCGATTCTTTGAAGGGAAAGGCCCTTGATGATACGGCGGCCTTCAGAAAAGCGGCCCATTCCTCAATGAACAGTGCTGCCACTTTCGCGGTTCACAATGTCGGTGCCACTCTAGAATACCGGTGTGCCATGGTGTCTGAAATGGTCTTTCGCGCCCTTGAACAGGCAGCCCGGGCCCTTAAGGCATAAAACTTTGAAGAACAATGGAGCAGGAAAATGGATAAAATAGACATTACCCTTAATATAAACAATAAGCCATTTGAGGTAACGGTTTCCCCCAATGATACCCTTCTTGAGGTATTAAGGGACACGCTGGATCTGACCGGATCAAAAGAGAGCTGTGGCGAAGGCGTGTGCGGGTCCTGCACTGTTCAAATGGATGGAAATCCTGTCAGATCCTGCCTGACGCTTGCCATGGAAGCCGAAGTTGCCAACATCAAGACAGTTGAAGGACTGGCTAACGGGGATGAACTGTCCGGACTTCAGCAGTCTTTTATAGATCACGGTGCGGTTCAGTGTGGATTCTGCACTCCGGGTATGCTCATGACCGCAGATGCCTTGCTTCATGCCAATCCCAACCCTGATGAGAACACCATACGAAAAGCCCTTGGTGGAAACATCTGCCGCTGCACCGGATATGCTAAGATCGTTACGGCTGTGGCACATGCATCCGATCCCCAGGACGATTGCCCGGATTGTAAAAACGGTGGTAAAACAAAGGAGTAAGATATGTCAGACTATACCATCATCGGATCACGGATGCCCAGGGTGGATTCCCGGGCCAAGGTCATGGGAAAGGCAAAATTTACAGCCGATTTAAAACTGCCCGGCATGCTGGTGGGAAAAATTAAAAGAAGCCCCTATGCCCATGCCCGTATCATCAATATTGACACCTCCAAAGCCCTGGCGTTGCCCGGGGTCAAAGCCGTTGTCACGGGAAAAGATACCGAAGGGGTAAAATGGGGGGTTTTTGCCTATACAAGAGATCAGCAGTTTCTCCAGACAGACAAGGCAAGGTATATCGGCGATGAGGTGGCAGGCATCGCCGCGGTCGATGAAGAAACAGCGCTAAAAGCCCTTGACCTGATTGATGTCACATGGGAAGAGATGCCCGCGGTGTTTGACCCCATGGAAGCCATGGCATCCCAGACTGAACTGATCCATGAAGAGTACCCCAATAATATCAATATCCATGTGAATATTGATACCGGAGAAGTGGATGAAAATTTCAAAAAATCCTATTATATTCGGGAAGACACCTTTACAGCGCCTGAAGAATCCTATTTCCAGGCTGAACCCTATGCTGTCGTGGCAAGATTCGATCATGAGGAATGCCTGGAGATCTGGTGCCCCAATGGCGGCCCCCACATGAAATCCAAACCCTTGTCCAATTCCTTTAAAATTCCCCTTCACAAGGTAAAGGTCAGAAGGATTGCCATTGGCGGTGCGTTTGGTGGACGAAGTGAAATCTGTCCCGCGGATTATATCTGTGCGCTCCTGGCAAAAAAAACCAACTGCCCTGTCAAAATTGAATTTACAAGGGAAGAAAATACTATCGGCACCCGCCAGGGCCATGCCATGATCACCACCCATAAAACCGGTGTGGACAAAGAGGGAAAAGTCCTGGCCCGTGAAACCACATGTTATATGGACGGCGGCGCCTATTCTTCCACCGGGCCCATTGCTACCAGTGTTCCTTTTCTTTCCATGGAGCAGGTATACAGAATGGGAAGTGTGAGATACAACGGCTACCGGATTTACACCAACAAACCCATTCGGGGAATGATCCGGGTCCATGGCAGAGGATTTGCCTGTGGCCTGGACACCCAGCTGGACCTGATCGCGGAGCACTTAGGCATTGACCCTGTGGAAATGCGTCTGAGAAATTCACGGCAACCGGGTGAATATACCGGCACAAAATCTTATGTGGATTCATGTGCCTTGGATGAAACCATCCATAAGGCGGTTGAGACATCCGGCTGGAAAGAAAAATGGGGCAAACTGCCCCCGTTCCACGGTATCGGTATCGGCACCAATTCGGTCCAGACCGGCTTTCCCATGGGAATTCGCGGGGGGTCCCAGTCATTTATCAAATTTAACGAAGACGGAGAAGCCACGGTCATGTCAGGGGTTGTGGACAACGGACAGGGAAATGAAAATATGCTGGTCCAGATTGCTGCGGAAGAGCTGGGACTTTTGCCCGAGGATATCCACCTGGTCAATGCAGACACGGAAACCACCTCTTCAGATCCCGGCTCCTATTCCCAGGTGTCCACTTTTGTAGGTGGCCAGGCTGTAAAAAATGCAGCCTATAACTGTAAACAAAAACTGTTTGAGGTAGCTTCAAAGATATTGAAGGTTGCACCTGATACCCTTGCTGCGAAAAACAGAATGATCTTTGTCAAAGACAATCCTGAAAAATGTATCCCCATCAAAAAAGTGGTGAGAATCAGTCTTTTGAATTTTACTTCCGTTAATGCAGAAGGCGGTTACTGGCCCAAGGTGGACATGAAACGGGAATGGGTCTCTAATCCCTACGGACAGATGTGCGAGGCTTTTTCGTTCGGCACCACCATTATTGAGGTCAAAGTGGACCCTGAAACAGGTCAGGTCACCGTAATGAATGCTGTCGCATGCCAGGATGTGGGAAAGGCCTTGAATCCTCTGGTGCTGGAAGGCCAGTTTGAAGGTTCTGTTGCCATGGGCGGACAGGGCGGCATGCTCACTGAATACCATGAATGGAAGGAAGGTCGATGCATCAACACGACCATGTTGGACTACAAGTTACCTCTGGCCTGTGATATGCCCCCTATCAAAAGCATCATTGTGGAATCCATTGAACCCAAAGGCCCGTATGGTGCCAAGGAAGCCGCCATGTCCATTGCCATGTCCGCAGCCCAGGCGTATTCGGCTGCTGTAAACAATGCCATTGGCGTATATATGGACTCCTTTCCCTTGACTCCGGACAAGATTTTATCCGCAATCAAGGCAAAAAAACGCTTATCATAATAGAAAAAAGGAGAAAAAATTGAAAGCGACTTCAATTGATCATATTTGTATTGCCGTTAAAAATCTTGAAAATGCAAAAATAATATATGAAGACACTCTTGGATTTGAATTGGCTCATGAATATGTGGCTGAAAACGAAAAAATAAAAGTAGCCCGGTATTACCTGGGAGACACTGCCCTTGAGTTAATGGAATCCACCTCGCCTGATGGGGATGTGGCAAAATTCATTAAAAAAAAGGGGGAGGGTGTTTTTTTGATTTCATATCGGACGGATGATGTTGAAAAAGGATTAAAAGAGTTAACAGCAAAAGGGAAAAAGCTTATTGATGAAAAACCGAGAAAATTGTTTGGGAATCGATATGCGTTTATCATGCCTCCCTCAGAAACCTGTGGTGTTCTGACCGAGATACTTGATGGAGCATATTTAAATACCAAAAATTTAAGTTGACAATGTCGACAGACAAAGAGAGATTGAACTCATGTTGACCAACGCATATATCCCGTATAAAGGGTTTTATTCCTCTCCATTTGCCAGATGGCAGGGAAGCATGGCAAATGAGCATTCCATTGTTTTAGGGGCAAAGACAGCCGGAAACTTTCTTGAGACCAGAAAAATAAGCCCGGAGGTGTTTGATTATCTTATCCTGGGCGTGACAGTCAACAATTTCGGATCATCCATGATATTCGGCCATCCCCAGGCCCCAACAGCCGGGCGGTTGATTATCGAAGGCATTGAAGAACTTGCCGCCAAGGGCGGCGGGTATCTGTTGTTTACCGGCTGTGCTGCCGGGGATACCGGAGCAGCACTTGTTTTAAAAATAGAGAGTTGAGATAGGGTATAATAAATTAAAAATTAGTGTTGATAAGATTGATGGAGAGTGCAACCGGAAGTTTGTTGAAGGGGATAGCTTTTTTGTTGATGGCGGGAATGTTACAATTCCTGATTATTTGTTAATAGATCAGGCTATTAAAAAATTATTTTTGGAGTATAAATGGAGTTAAATTTAAAGAATAAAGTCATAATGGTGGCTGCCGCAAGTAAAGGTATGGGATATGCGATCGCATGGCAATGTGCGATGGAGGGTGCCAAGGTCTCAATCGCAAGCCGTTCAAAAAAACAGATTGAAATAGCCGCTGAAAAGATTCGTCAGGAAACCAACGGAAATGTGGCGTCCTTTGTTTTCAATGCAACAGATAAAACGAGTATTGAGAAATGGACATCAGATACATTAGAAAAATACGGACAAATCAATGGCCTGCTGATAAATGCCGGTGGTCCGCCTACCGGATTATTCGATCATTTTGATGACAAAGACTGGCAGACTGCCTTTGACTTAACTTTGATGAGTGCTATCCGTATGATTCGTAGTGTTTTACCGTCGATGAAGGAACAAGGGAGTGGATCCATTCTTGCCATTACGTCATCTTCGGTAAAAGAACCGATTGACATTTTAATATTATCCAATGTTATGCGTTCCGGTGTCACCAGTTTAATTAAAAGTTTATCACAGCAATTGGCAACCTATCAGATTCGCGTAAACAATATCATTCCTGGATTTATTAGTACGGACCGACTATATGAGCTTGATGACATCGCTGCCAATCAGTTGGGTATAACTCATGAGCAACGGCGTGAACAGATAGAGTCCACTATTCCCTGGAAACGCTATGGAAAACCCGAAGAATTTGCAAAAGCCGCCACCTTTTTGCTGTCTGACGCAGCCTCTTATATTACAGGAGTATCACTATCTGTTGACGGCGGAAGAATGAAAACAGTCTGGTAAGATTTTTGAAATAGAATCGTGGTACTCACACAGAATTTTTTTGGAAACAGGCCTAAAAATTATTGGCGCGGCACTTTTGGCATCCATGAAAATTTTAGGGTGATTTTCATATGCGCCGACTTTTACGGATAAAGGTTCTCCACTGGATGCCGACCCCGAAAAAGTCATATTCAACGCCGTGAAAGCAAAAATAAAGAGCAGCATAAACTTATGCTTTGATCGATTGGCAAAAGGGTTGGGTTTCATCAATTTTCCGGTTTTCTGCATTTTATTGTTTCGGCCCTTAAAGGTTGAACTGGGATATCATGGTTCCAGGCCGATGGAATTTGCGCCTCTGTGTATTCAACATTATTTGCCGGCAATTTGCAATATAAATGATTTAAAGGGGGTGGCCTTTCATTTTTTTCTTTAAGACAGGGTCTTGGTGAACCGGGCCCAGGCAAGAGTGATAAACGCGACAGCCAAAGCGGCCTGGGCAACAACGGCAGGCCACAATACTTTCAGGCCCACGCCCTTCATGACAATGCCCCTCAGGATTTCCAGGTACCACCGCATGGGATTTAGGGCAGTGGCATATTGCACCAGATCGGGCATGTTTTTGATGGGAAACATGAAACCCGACAGCATGACACAGGGCATGAGCACCAGAAAGCTGGTGAGCATGGCCTGCTGCTGGGTTTCGGCACTGGCGCTGATCATCAGGGCAATCCCCATGTTCCCGAACAGGTAGAGCCCTGAAAGCCCGTAAAGCAGGGTCAGACTCCCCTTGACCTGGATATTGAAGACCATAAATGCCACGACAAGCATGATGGTCATGGAGACGTAGCTGGTGATCATGTAGGGAATGGTTTTGCCCAGGATAAACTCTATTTTCCGGATCGGGGTGACCATGACCTGTTCAATGGTGCCGATTTCCTTTTCCTTGACAATGCCGATACTGGTGAGCAGGAGACTGAAGATAAACAGCATCACGGCAATCAGGGAGGGAACAAAATAGTATTTGCTCTCCTGGTTGGGATTAAACCAGGCCCGCTCCTGGGTGTTGACCAGCCCCAGGGCGGGTTTCAGCCCTTTTCTTTCCATCTGCTTTGTCAGCTCGTCGTTTGAAAACTCTGTGATGATGCGGCCGGCATATCCCTGGACAATGGCGGT
Organism: uncultured Desulfobacula sp.; assembly: GCA_963674905.2. GTDB lineage: Bacteria > Desulfobacterota > Desulfobacteria > Desulfobacterales > Desulfobacteraceae > Desulfobacula. The sequence continues at coordinate 2,273,918 of CAXXXR010000002.1, forward strand.
GGTGTTGGAGTCTGTCCCGTCGGCCAGGACCTGGACCTTTGCGGTGGAACCCCGGGACAGGTCCTGTTCAAACCCGGACGGGATGTGGATCACGGCCCTGACAACCCCCTGATCCAGAAGATCTCCAATCTCTTGCTGGGAGGCAATCATTTGGTTGATCTCAAAATACCCGGCCCCTGTGAACCGGGTGATCAATTCCCTGGATGAAGGGGTTTTGTCCATGTCCAGAACCGCTGTCCTGATCCGGGTCACATCCGTGGTCAGGGCAAAGGCCATGATCACCATCTGGATCACGGGCATGCCGAAAATGACCATGCGCATGCGCGGGTCCCTGAGGATCTGTAAAAATTCCTTGATCAGCATGTGCTTTAAGCGAAGGTTCATGGCTATTCCAGTTTGAATTTGAATTTTTTGTTGGCCAGAAGGATCATGATACCCGCATAAATTGAGAGGAGCAGGGCATCCAGCCAGAGAATTTCAAGGCCGATGCCCTTTAAATAAATCCCCCTCAAAATGGCGATAAAGTACCGGGCCGGTACAATATAGGTGATGCACTGGATGGGCAGGGGCATGTTTTCAATGGCAAAGACAAAGCCGCTCAGGATCAGGGTGGGAAGATAGCCCGAAACAATGGCGATCTGGTTGGCCAGGACCTGGGATTTGAGCAGGATGCTCAGGGTCATTCCCCAGAAAAGGGCACCGATGAGAAAAATGGAGGCCATGGCAAAGAGAAGTCCGGCATTTCCAACGATGGGGACATTGAACAGCCATTTGCCCATGGAAACCGCAATGATGACGTCAACCATGCCGATCACGAAATAGGGGATAACTTTACCGAAAACCAGTTCAGGGCCTTTTAAGGGAGTGGAGATGAGCTGCTCCATGGTGCCGGTTTCCCATTCCCGGGCAATGGTGACCGATGTGAGCATGGCGGCAATCACCACCATGACAATGGCGATGATCCCGGGGATGATGACATTCTGGCTTCTCAGGTCGGGATTGTACCAGGACCGGGTCACCATTTCCACTGGCGGAGTCGGGTTGGATGCGCCCAAAAACTGCATCTTTTCTGCCGTAACATTACCGGAATAGATCAGGCCCAGGGTTGTGGCATAGCCCATGGCAAGGCGGGAGGTGTTGGCATCGCTGCCGTCCCCGATCACCTGGAGACTTGTGTTTTCACCACCATTGATCCTTGAGGCAAAATCCGAGGGTACCACAAGGGCGACCATGGCCGTCCCCCTGTCCAGTGCCAGTTGCAGGTCCTGGTAATTGTCGCAATAGCCGGTCATGGAAAAATAGGGAGACCCTGAAAAAAGGGACAGGAGGTCACGGCTTTCCCGGGTTCTGGACTGGTCCCAGACTACGGTGGGCACGTTGCGCAGGTCCAGGGTCAGGGCGTACCCGAACAAGAGGATGAGAATCACGGGAATGGCCAGGGAGAGAAACAGGCTCCGCCAGTCCCGGAACACATGGATCGATTCTTTTCGGGCAATGGCCGCAAGTCGCTGAAGCTTCACGATGGACTCTCCCCCGCTTTATCCATTGGTTTGTCGATGGGGCTATCGGTTGTTTTATTTGCCGGGTCATTCCGGTCATCCGCTTCAATCAGGGAAATAAACACATCTTCCATGTTGGGCAGAATCTGTTCAATGGTATACGGGGAGATGCCCCGGGTATCCAGCGTTTGACGGATCTGATTTTCTGCCTGGGCCGCATCCTGTGTGACCACGTGAAGGCCTGCGCCAAACAGGGAAACATCCTGAATTCCGGGAAGGTGGACCAGGTGTTTTACCGTGTCCTGGGGAAGGGGACATTGAAGATCCAGGATCTGTTCCCTCATGTGAAGGGTTTTCAGTTCCAAAGGGGTGCCCATGGCAATCATCCGGCCTTTATAAATCAGGCTGATCCGGTCACAGTATTCGGCCTCTTCCATGTAATGGGTGGTCACAAACACGGTGATGCCCTGGTCTGCCATGTCGTAGATCAGGTCCCAGAACCGTCTGCGGCTCACCGGGTCCACCCCGGAGGTCGGCTCATCCAGGAAAATGATGGGGGGTTCATGGAGAATGGCGCAGGCAAGTGCCAGGCGCTGTTTCCATCCTGCGCTCAGGACCGCGGTCAGGGATTTTCCATGGTCGGACAGGCCTGCCATTTCCATGGCCCAGGCTTTCCTATCTCGCATGGCCGGGCCTTTCAGCCCGTAAATGCCCCCGTAAAAGTTGATATTTTCCTCAACCGTCAGGTCTTCGTACAGGGAGAATTTCTGGCTCATATACCCGATCTGCTGCTTGATCTGTTCGGCCCGGGTGAGGATATCAAGACCTGCCACGGTTCCGGTTCCGGAGCTGGGGGTGAGCAGCCCGCACAGCATGCGGATGGTGGTGCTTTTCCCGGCACCGTTGGGGCCGAGAAACCCGAAAATCTCTCCTTTTTTGACCTCAAAGCTGATATCGTCCACGGCCGTGAATTTGCCGAATACCCGGGTCAGGTGATCCACCTGTACCGCCGCGCCCGGCAAGGGGTTTTCAGGGTTTTCCTTTGCACCGGGGTCAGCCCCGGTAAGGGCGGAAGAGATATTTCCCATGGGTTCCGATTCCCCGGGGCTGCCGGACATCATGCTGATAAATACATCTTCAAGGCTGGGCATGGCCGGTTTTATCTCATCAATGGTCAGACCGGCGGACTGGATCAGCTTAAGGGCTTTGTCCCGTGTCGCTTCTATCCGGTCACAGACAATGTGCACGGTATCTCCGAATACGGTGACCTTTGGGCCGGTCAGGCTTCTTTGAAGCAGCCGGTTGATTTGCCGGGCATGGGGACTTCTGATGAAGAGCAGTTCGCCTTTCATGAGTTGTTTGATCTGTCTGGGGGTTCCCGTGGACAGGAGACGTCCCCTGTCCAGGAGCCCGATCCTGTCGCAGCGCTCCGCCTCATCAAGATATGCCGTTGTCACCAGGATGGATACGCCCTGGTTGACGATTTCGTACAGAATCCGCCAGAAATCCCGGCGGCTCACCGGGTCCACCCCGTTGGTGGGTTCGTCCAGGAGAAGAACTTCCGGGGTGTGGATCAGGGCGCATACCAGTTGGAGCTTCTGCTTCATTCCACCGGACAGGTCCCGGGCCTTTCTGCGTTTAAACGGCTGCATGTGGCTGAATCCCAGGAGCTCGGTGATCCGTTTTTCCCTCCCCTTTTTGGGCACCCCGTAAAGATCGGCATAAAAACCAATATTCTCGGCCACGGTGAGGTCGGGATACAGGCCGAACCGCTGGCTCATATAGGCCAGGTGCTCTTTGATCTGAAAGGCCTGGGTTTTTGCGTCAAAGCCCTCAATGGCAGCCGTGCCTGAGTCCGGGTCCATGATTCCGGCCAGCATGCGCAGGGTGGTGGTTTTCCCGGCACCGTCCGGTCCCACAATGCCGAAAATTTCACCCCTGTGAACCGTGAAAGAGACCTGGTCCACTGCGGTAATCCCGTTAAAAGACTTGGTCAGGTTCACGGCCTCAACAGACACCTTGTCGTTCTCAACGAGGTTCATTTTTATTCTGCCGGTATCAAAAGCACGGCGTCTGCCGGCATCCCGGGTTTGAGTTCGCCGTTGGGATTGGATAATTCAATTTTGACCCTGAACATGAGCTTTACCCGTTCTTCAAAGGTCTGGACGGATTTTGGTGTGAACTCTGCCTGGCTGCTGATAAAGGTGAGCCTGCCCTCATAGGATTTGTCCGGGAACGAGTCCGTCGTCACCTCAACCCTGTCCCCGAGCTTGATCCTGCCCAGGTCCTTTTCACTGACAAATGCCCTCAGCCAAGGGTGTTCAAGATCTCCCAGAGTCACGACCGGTGTGGACGGATTCAGGTATTCTCCGGGCTCGGCCGACCGGCTCAGGATGACGCCGTCCATGGGGGCATAGAGTTCAGTATATGAGAGTTGCTGCCCGGCCTGGTTCAGGTTTTGTTCGGCTTCATTGACCATGGCCCGGGCCTGCTGGATTTTTTCTTTTCTGGGTCCGGCTTCCACAAGGGCGTATTGGGCCCGGGCCTTTGCCAGAACCGCCTTTGCCCGTTCAACCTGTTCGGATCTGGGGCCTTCTTTGGTTAAAGACAGGGCCTGTCGGGCAATGTTCACCCGGGAGACTGCCTGCTCAGCTTCATTCCGGGCCAGGTCATACCGGGTCCGGTAGAGTTCAAAGTCTCTCTGGCTCACGCTTCCCTGTTGGAGGAGGGTGAAAAACCGGTCATGGTCTGCCCGGGCCTGGGCAAGCTGGACCCGGGCTGATTTCTCCCCTGCCGTGGCCGTATCAAGATCTGATTTTGCTTTTTCAATTTCCTGGGCCCGGCTGCCCCGGGTGAGTTCCTTGACGTTAGTTTCGGCCTGGAGAACTTCTGCCCCTGCCAGGGCGATCTCCTGGGGACGGGACCCGGCCTCAAGTTCTGCGAGAACGGATTCTGCCCGGTCAAGGCTTGCCCGGCCCAGGGCTACAGAAATTTTCTGGTCATCGTTTTCCAGACGGGCCAGCAGGGTCCCTTTGGACACAATGTCGCCTTCATTTACAGAGCAGTGTTCAAGCCGTCCCGGAATTTTAAAGCTTAGCCGGGCATCAATGACTTCAATGTTTCCCGACACCCTGACCGTGCCGGGATCAGGAATTTCCCTGAACAAAAAAAACCAGGCTGTGACCGCTGCAATGATCATTAAGGGGATTATCAGAAGGGCAAGTCGTTTTTTCATTCGTGTGTTTCCTTTGGGCTGTCTGCCGGCAGACCGGCAAGATCGGTGTTAATCTGTTGAATGCCTCCCAGGGAGAACCTGAACACATGGTCTGCCAGAAGGTCGATATTTTCCTGGATCGGCATGAATTGTGGTGCAATCCGCTGGATCACCGGGGCGGCAAATGCATAGTAGATGCCCTGGCCAATAATACTCAGGGCACAGGGGATGATCCTGTCCATTATTTCGGGTCTGTTGCCGGATAAATCCATGATAATGGACACCAGCAGGTCCTTCTGGGGTTTGATATAGGTTTCCACAATATCTTCAAACGCGGGGGTGGGATCTAAAAATTCCCTTGCAATGAGTTTTCCCGGGCCGGAAACTCCATTCCACCCCTCGTTGCTCAGGAATCGATAAAACATGCTGTGGATAAAAATGCGTAATTTTTCTTTCGGGTCAGTGTTGTCTCCAGTGACCTGGATTGAGGGAAATTTTTCAAAGCCTTTTGAAAAGATATCCTCAAGAACGGCCCGGTACAGACCCTCTTTGTCCCGGAAATGATAATTGATGGCCGCAACATTGGCATGGGCGGCCCGGGCGATCATGCGGATGGTGGCAGCCCGGAATCCCTTTTTGCCGAAGATATCCCCGGCCTTGTCAACAATTCTTTCTTTTGTGGTCAAATCGTCTGTCATGAAATTTTCCTGAATACATTTGTTTTAAACAAATGAATAAAACACTTGTTTGAAATTGTCAAATATATTTTTCACTGCCCCTTTATCCCATGTGGAGCCACAGGGTATAGGTGAGGCTGGAAAGAATGGTGCAGATGGATATGGCGGCCACGGCAAAATCAGGATCACCCCCGATCTCTTTTGCCATGATATAGGCAAGGGTTGCCGTTGGCGAGGCAAGAATAATCAATCCCGGCAGATAATCTTCCGGTGCGGAAGAGATTAAACTGAACAGCATAAAGCCAATGGCCGGGGCAAGGATGAGCTTTAAAAAGGTGGAGATCAGGACATTTAAAAACCTGGGTTTTAACTGCTCAAAGGAAAGTGAGGCACCGATGATCAGCAGGGCCATGGGAAGGGCCATGCCCCTTAAAATATCCAGGGCCCGTTCAATGATAAGGGGCATGGGGATATTGAGAAGCGAAAATAAAATTCCGGCCAGGGCCGAGAGGATCACGGGATTGGCCATGGTTTTTTTAAATACATCAAGGATTCCCGGGCGAAGGGTGGCACTGCTGTGGAATTGCAGCACAATCACGGCCAGGATATTTTGCAGGATCATCACAAATCCGGCAATAATGGCGGCCTTTACAAACCCGCTGTCACCCAGGTAGTAAAAGGCAACGGCAAGACCGATATAGCCGAGGTTTCCGTGAAACGAACACTGGATAAACGACCCTTTTGACGGGCGCGGAGCCCTTAAGAAAACAGAGGCTCCCCAGGCCAGAATTGTAATCACCAGCAAAGATCCCAGGGTGACCAGGATCACGCCAAGGTTCATCTGGGTTCTCAGGGCCGCTTTTGAAATGGCACTGAAGATCATGGCCGGGATGGCAATATAGTAGACCAGTCGGTTGGCCGGATTGAGAAATTCCGGGGTGATAAACCCCTTTTGACGTGCGAACAGCCCCAGAAAAATGATGATAAAAATCGGAATGATGGTGGAGATAATGGTCATGGGCAAGAAAGATCCTTATGAAAGATATGAGTTTCCTTTTTTTTTGAGTGGGCCCTTAGTCCTGCCAATTGTACAAAATTACTGCCCGGTACGGGTTTTCGTCCGGGCGTGCAGTATATCTGAACCGAACCTCTTATGAAAGAATTTTTAGATCATTTTTTGTTTGCACTCTATTGGGATTAATTATAGAAGTAAACAGTGTTTATTTATTATAATTTGATTCTTGGGGGTCCAATCAGATGAAGTTTGAGAATATCGGCGACATGATCCTGGAAAAAGTGAAAGAATATGCCGGTCATCCGGCATTGCGGTTTAAACAAAACAGCGGGTGGGAAACGTTGACCTATTCCGAGTTTGGAGAAAAGATCAAATGCCTTGCCTGTGCCCTGATCAAGTCCGGTGTTCAACCCGGTGACAATGTGGGGATCTATTCCGCCAACCGGTATGAGTGGGCTGTAACCGACTTCGCCTGTATTCTGGCAGGGGCTGTTTGTGTTCCCATTTATGCCACCAATACAAAGGAACAGGCCCGGTTTATCATACAGGATGCCGGAATAAACCTTATGTTTGTGGGCAACAATTTTCAATACACGAACGTGGAGGCCATTGGTTCCCGGGATATTGACCTGACCATTGTCTCCTATGATCCAACAATAGAGATCAATCCCTCTTTTGCAGACTATTTCAGCGATTTTATGGACATTAAAAATCCGGCCGATTTTGAGAATGAGCTTCACCGGCGTCGCAGGCAGATCAAAAGGGACGATACCACCACCATTATCTATACATCCGGAACCACGGGCAATCCAAAGGGAGTTATGCTTACCCACGGGAATTTGTTTCACCAGCTTGAGGCCGTGGATGCAAATTTTACGGTCACGGGCAAGGACACCTCCCTCTGCTTTCTGCCCCTGAGCCACGTGTACGAACGGATGTGGTCCTATTACGTCTACTTCAAGGGTGCCGTCCACACCTATCTTGAGGACCCCAAAAAGGTGATCGAAACCCTGGGGGACGTGAGGCCCACGGCCATGGTCTCGGTGCCCAGGCTCTATGAAAAAATCTATGCCGCAGTCATGAACAGCCAGGAAACCGCTTCATCCGTAAAAAAGATGCTTTTCAGGCAAGCCGTGCAAACCGGAGAAGCCTATCAGTACCGCCTTAAAACGAACCAGAGTATTCCTTTCAGTCTTCGGATGAAACACAAGATTTTTGATAAACTGGTTCTGTCTAAAATACGGGAGGTGGTGGGGGGTGATAAAAATTTTTTTTCCGCCGGCGGGGCCCCCCTGGACAAGTCCATTGAAGAGTTTTTCTTTGCCTGCGGTCTCCTGGTCTGCCAGGGATACGGTTTGACCGAAACATCCCCCATGATCTCCTATAACACCCCCCAGTCGTTCAAGTTTGGAACCGTGGGAAAACCCGTACCCAACTGCAGGGTAAGGATCGGGGACAATGGAGAGATCCAGGTCAAAGGCCCCCAGGTCATGAAAGGGTACTACAACAACCCGGAAAAAACAGCTGAAGACATTGTTGACGGCTGGTTCAAGACAGGGGATGTGGGCGAATTCGATGAAGACGGATTTTTAAGAATCACCGACCGGATCAAGGATCTTATCATCACATCCGGAGGCAAGAATATTGCCCCCCAGCACATTGAAACCCTTGTGGGAAAAGATTTTTTCATCGAACAGATTGTGGCAATCGGGGACAATCGAAAATTTATCAGCGCCCTTGTTGCCCCATCCTTTGACGCCCTTGAAGCCTGGGCCCAAAAAAAGGCAATCACCTACACCTCCATTGACGATCTCATTGAAGACCCCGATGTGATCCAATTTTATAGAAAACGAATCGACTACCATTCAAAGCCGCTGGCCCGGTATGAAACCATCAAGAAATTCAAACTTTTGCCCAGACCCTTTACCATTGAGGACGGGGACATCACCCCCACCCTGAAATTGAAACGCAAAAATATCAGTGAAAAATACAAAGACCTGATTGAAGCCATGTATTCATGAGAATTTTCCCGGTAGCCGGGATCATCCCAAGATCAAGACTGACATCCTCCCTCTGGTGAAAGAGTATATGAACCGGAAGCATGGTGTCTGTGATAGGATTATAAAATCCAATGGTCCTGGAATCATTTTCCAGGACCCTGTATTTTTATGGTAGGCACGAGCGGACTTGAACCGCTGACTTCTACCGTGTCGAGGTAGCACTCTACCAACTGAGTTACGCGCCTGAATCGTTAGCTTTATTACCAGAACCCCTGGTGTGTGTCAAGAAAAACAAGGCACTTATTCCAGGGGGTTTGGATTTTCTTCTCCTGTCGTCGGATTTTCCTCCCCGGCAGGTGCTTCCGCGGGTGAAATCTCGTCAAACCCGGAGGGCTGTTCTTTTTCAATGAATCGGATCGTGACAAGGTTGTCGGTCACATCCGAGATTTCCAGGCCGAAAGTGTCAAAGGTTTTGAGCATGACCGCATCGGCGAACTGGGATGATCTGCCCTTGTAAAAAACTTCTAAAAGGGCGTAATTTGACCCCATCTCTTTGGGCTGCATGTTCTCAATCCCGGAGATCTGGCGGAGCCGCTGTTTCAATGCAATGAACCGGGGCAGAAAATTTTCCCCCTCCAGTCTGAGATCAAAGGCGTGCTCTTTTCTCAGGTTCTGTGACCAGAAAGTATTGATTTTTTCGCTCAGATCAATGGCAGACAGCTCAGCAGCCTTGGTGATGGCCTGGATATTTCCCTGGCCGGCTATTTCATTTTTTGCCACGGCCTGGACCTGTGAGGTCACGACTTTTTCTCCGGTTTCAAGACTATAGGCTTCCAGACTGATACGGGCATTAAAAGTTTTTTCTTCTCCCATGCGGTTAATGGCTTCCGAAGCGTCGGCCCGCCCAAAAACGATCATGTCTGCTTTCATTTCCCGGCCCAGATTTTTAGCGGCCTCAATATCATAGATGGAGGCAAACCTGATATTGTAAAAAGAGGGGTCGGGACGTTCAGCTCCGTTCCCTGTCACAATAAACCGGTCCTGGATCATCCTGCCCACGATGACCTCTTCCGCAAAGGACTTATAGGGGATGGGATTGTTCCCCCACCAGTATCTGGGCAAAAGGTCTGAAGGGGTTTTCTCTGTGATAAAAAACAGGATCACGGGTTTGTCCGTCTGGGTATTGAGTATCCGGGCCTGGGTGAGTGTTTTCTCCAGCAGGGCGAGATCCACCCTGGATTCGACGGCGACAAGATAGTGGTCACGGCTTTCAATCCCGCTCAACACGCGGTAGGTGATGATATAGTCCGAAGTATGGGAGAGGACCTGGTGATAAAAAAATTCAAGGTTGGAGGCAAACACCTGCCGGGATACGATTTCGGCAAAGGCCTTTTGCACCACAAGGTCCAGAGCATCGGAAACGGCTTTCTGCTTGGCCTGCTGGATATTATGATTCACAATCCTTTGTTGAGCCGTGGTCACACCCGTGAATACATCTGGATTTCCGGCGGCAAAGGAGATGTCCCGGGCGAACAGGATGCCGGCCAGTAAAATCATCAGGCCGATATGACGTGTTTTTTTAACCATGTTTTATCCTCTTTCCTTGTTTTGTTCCCTATTACACCTTTCTTTCAATGGAATAATCAGCGATCAGGGTGAGCAGTCGTCTGGATTCATTGTCCTCAAATTCATCCAGGCATGCCTTTGCCCTGGTCACATGATCTTTTGCCCGGTTCCGGGTATAGTCGATTCCTTTGCAGGCAATTAATTTTTCTTTTAAGCGCTCAAACCGGTCCGGGTTAAAATCCGCTTTAGCTAGTGCATCCGTCATCCAGGTCCTGTCCGCTGCCGAAGCATTGGCAAGGCTGTGGATCAGGGGCAGGGTCAGTTTTCCCTCCCGCATATCCGCACCGGGATTTTTACCCAGTTCCTCAGCGCTTGCCGTATAGTCCAGGAGATCATCGGCCATCTGAAATGCCATGCCCAGGTGAAATCCATATTGGCTCAAAGTTGTCTGTTTTTTGTCACCGGCCTTTGCCAGGATGGCCCCGCTCCGGCAGGCACCCTGGATCAGAACAGCCGTCTTTCTTTCAATGATTTCAAGGTATTCCTGCTCTGAAAGGTCCAGTTTCCCTTTTTTGGCCAGTTGGTCGATTTCGCCCTGGGACATGTCCCTGGTTATTTTTGCCATGACGGATACGATATCCGGTTCCCTTGTCTTTGCAGCAATATCAAGGGCCCGGGCCAGGAGAAAATCTCCGGTGAGCACCACCTCGGCGGCAGACCATCGGGTGTGGGCCGCTTTTTTTCCCCGCCGGACATCGGCCTGGTCCACCACATCATCGTGAAGGAGGGTGGCGGCATGGAGAAATTCAAAGATGGTGGAAAACTCAATTTCAAACCCGTTGCTGTACCCGCAAAGCCTGGCACTGTGGATCATCAGCAGGGGTCTGAGCCGTTTCCCGCCGCTGAAAAGCAGGTGGGAGGCAATCTTGCGTACCAGTTCCAGATTGGGGCTGAGCTGCCGTTCCAGGGCGATTTCCACCTGTTCCAGATCCGGTGCAACCGCCTCAATGATACGTTGTTTTAATCCCTTGGTCATGCAAGCTCTCCGGCAATATCATATTCAAACCCGTCTGTAATTCTTACCTTAACACGGGTGCCGATTTCAAGCCCATCTGCATAAATAAATGTGACCCCGTCCACCTCGGGGGCCTGGAACATGGTCCTTCCGATGAATACACCCTGGTCTGGATTTTCTTCCACCAGCACCTCATAGATATTGTCCACACGGTGTTGATTTAACTCGGCTGAAATCTCTGCCTGGGCCGCCATGAGGGTGTCACGGCGTTTTTCTGCAAGATCTTCCGGCACATGGTTCTTGAGACGGTGTGAACCAAGGTCCTGGGAATCTGAGTAGGTGAATACCCCCAGATGATCAAACTTCACCTCTTTGATAAAGTTCATCAAGGTGTCAAAATCCTGGTCTGTCTCTCCGGGAAATCCCACAATAAGGGTGGTTCGCAGGATGGCATCCGGGTCTGTCTCTCGGATGGTCTTGAACAGGGCATGCAGATCTTCCAGAGTATAGGGGCGGCCCATTCGTTTTAGAATGCCCGAGGCTGCATGCTGGATCGGGACATCGTAGTAGGAGCAGATCGTATCGTGATCTTTGACCGCCTGGACAATGGTTTGGGTCAGGGTCTGGGGGTGGGTATATAAAAACCGTATCCAGGGGGCTTTCCCGGATTTTTCAGGGTCCAGGCAGAGGGCAAGGCGGGTGAGAACCTGGTCGAATCCATTTTCTTCATCAAGGTCCAGGCCGTAATCCGTCGTGTTTTCAGCGGTGAGGATGATCTCCTTCACTCCCCTTGAGGTCAGGTTTACGGCCTCTTTACAGATATCCTCCATGGGCCGGGACCGCTGGGTTCCCCTGAGTTGGGGGATGATGCAATAGGTACACTTGCGGCTGCATCCTTCCGACACCTTTATATAGGCAAAATGGTCTGTGAGCAGTTGCCTCTCCTGGGCCGGGTCCTGGAAGGCCCGGGTTCCGGGGTCGGGAAAAAGTGTCAGCGGACTGAGCTGTCTGCCCTCCACCGCCTCCACAATCCGGTCGCAGGCAGCGGTTCCAAGAAAGGCATCCACTTCCGGCAGGGTGGACAAAAGATCGGGGTCATCCTTATACCGCTGGGCAAGGCATCCCGTGGCAATGAGCCGTTCACATGCCCCGGTCTGCTTGAACCCGGCCATCTCCAGAATCACATCAACAGCCTCGTCCGAGGCTGTTGATATAAATCCGCAGGTGTTGACGATGATCACCCGGGCCAGGGACGGGTCCTGTGTAATGGTGTGGCCCGCCCCGGCAATCTTTCCCAGCATGATTTCACTGTCCACCTGGTTCCTTGAACATCCAAGGGTTTCAAGGAAAACCATCACAGGGAGTTGGCCATGAGCTCTCCCAGTTGCTTGGAAAATCTTGAGGGATTATCCAGCTTGCCGCCTTCGCTGATCACGGCAATATCAAAGAGAAGATCGCTGTAGTCCTGTAACACCGGGTTGGTGGTGTCAGTTTCAAAAATCGTCTTCATTTTGCTTAAGACCGGATGATTGACATTGACTTCCATCACACGCTTCTGGTCCGGGGTTTTCTGGCCCGAGGCTTTCATGATTTTTTCCATGTAGGCGCTCATGCCCCAGTCATCGCCGGACAGGCAGGACACGGAATCCTTGAGCCGGTTGGAGACCACCACATCCTTGACCTTTTTTTCAAGTTTTCCCTTGAGAAAGGCCAGGAGGGCAGAGAATTCATTCTTCTTCTCATCATCCACCTTGTCCAGGTCCAGATCCCCTTTTTCAGCACTCTTGAGTTTCTTTTCCTTGTACTCGGGCAGAGACTGGGTCACCCACTCATCAATGGGGTCCACCATGAGCAGCACTTCATAATCCTTTGCCTTCAAGGCCTCGAGAAGGGGTGAATTCTTCAGGGAGGTCAGGCTCTCACCCGTGAGATAATAGATCTCTTTCTGGCCGTCGACCATGTTTCCAATATAGTCATCCAGGGTAATGTATTTATCCTCGGATTTGGTGGTCTTGTACCGGAGCAGGGAGGCCAGGCGTTCCTTGTTTTGAAAGTCAGTGGGTATGCCGGCTTTCAGGGACTGGCCAAACTCAACGTAGAATTCTTCATACTTGTCTTTTTCCATGCCTTCCAGCACGGAAAATATCTGTTTCACCAGATTCTTCCGGATATTTCTGACCAGACGGTCTTCCTGAAGGATTTCACGGCTGACGTTCAGGTTCAGATCCGGTGCATCCACAACTCCCTGGATAAACCCGAAATATTCCGGGAGGAGTTCCTTGCAGTCATCCATGATAAATACCCGTTTGCAGTAAAGCTGCATCCCGTTTTTTCTTTCCGGCCGGAACAGGTCCATGGGTGCCTTGGACGGCAGGTACATGAGAACATCGTATTCGGTAACCCCTTCGAACCTTTTATGGATCACCTCCAGGGGCTTGTCCCAGTTGTGGCTGATATGTTTGTAAAACTCTTCGTGCTCTTCTTCGGTCACATCCTCTTTGGCCTTTGACCAGATGGCTTTCCGGGAATTTAAGGTTTCATCTTTCTTGACTTTTCTGAACGTATCCCCAATGGGTTTGCCTTCTGAGTTTTTTATAATCGCCTCTTCGGGGATGGGCTCGCTTTTTTCCATATTCATGATCACGGGATAGGTGACAAAGTCGGAATGTTTTTTCACGATGTGCTGGATGGTGTACTCGTCAGTAAAGTCCTGGTCCCCTTCTTCAGTCTCTTTCAGGTACAGGGTGATGGTGGTGCCCCGGCCCGCCTTTTCAACCTCCTGGACCGTGTACGAGCCTTTGCCGTCGGACTCCCATCTCACGCCTTTTTCTTCTCCGGCTGCACGGGTGTCCAGTCTCACCTTGTCGGCCACAATAAAGGCGGAATAAAAGCCAACGCCAAACTGGCCGATGAGTTCAGGAGAGAGGGCGTTTTCTTTTTTAGAATTTTCCATGGCCTTCATAAAGGCGGCTGTTCCGGACTGGGCAATGGTTCCGATATTGTCATTGACCTCGTCAACGGTCATGCCGATTCCATTGTCTGAAATCTGGAAGGTCTTGTTTTCAGGGTCCAGGGAAAGGCGGATGTGAAAGTCATTGTCGTCGGCAAACAGATCCGGTTCGGTCTGTGCCTTGAATCTTGCCTTGTCAATGGCATCCGAGGCGTTTGAGATCAACTCCCGTACAAAGATTTCCCGGTTGGAATACAGTGAGTTAATGATCAGGTGCAGCAGCTGCTGCACTTCGGTTTTAAATTTACGTGTTTTCTTTGCTGTCATGGTTGCTCCTGTTTATTTTGTTTTAAATTTTCAGGTTTAAAATATTGATACTAATAATTGGGGCAAAAATTAAAATGTCAAGGCCGGGGCTCCCGGCCGGTTCAACAGGGGAAAAATACGGCTGGGGCAGCCTTTTTGTCAGCCTCCGTTTTGAGGCTGGTGACGGTCGAAGAAATTTTTACGGGTTCCGGGAATCGGGCAATTCTCAAGGATTTGTAAAGAAGTGTTTTAATAGCCGCCCGTCAATGCAGAGCAATCCTGAAAAAATTAATCCCATGCCGGCAAAGACATTCCATCCCGGGGCTTCGCCCAACACCATTACACCTAGAAAAACTGCGCTCACCGGGATTAAAAAGGTGACCAGCAGGATATTGGTGGCCCCGGCTTTTGACAGCACATGAAAATAGATGATATAGGCCAGAGAGGTTGAAATGGCGGCAAGACCGACGAGCGCGGCCCAGGTAACCGGCGTGGGGTTTAGGCTCAGGGGGTTTTCAAAGGCAAATGCCAGGGGCAGCATGATCAGGAAGGAACCGGTGAGCATCCCGGCGGAAACCACCACGGGATCAATGGCCTTGAACCTCCGGCCGAAAATTGCGGCAAGGGCGTAGCAGAGGGATGCCCCCAGCACGGCCACCTGGCCCACGGTCTTCATTCCCGCTCCATCTGCGGCGTCGATTCCGATGAGAACCGCCACCCCGGCCCATCCAAACAGCACCCCCACAAGCCGGTTCTTTGTCAGGGGTTCGTCCTGGGTTAAGAAGTGGGCAAGAATGACGCTGAAAACAGGGGATGTTGCATTCAGGATGGCGGCCAGGCTTGAGTCAATATGGCCCTGGCCCCAGGTGATGAGGCTGAAGGGAAGCACATTGTTCAACGCCCCCATGACCAGTAATGCGGCCCAGAGACCGGGATCTTTTGGCAGTCGTCGGTGGGTGAACAGAACAAAACCCAGGAGCAGAAAAGCGGCCAGCCCCACCCGGCACAGCACGATGGTAAACGGGGTCATGGTCTTTACGGCAATTTCCACAAAGAAAAATGAGGCCCCCCATATCATGGAAAGAATGACGATTAAACACCAGAGTTTTGCCCCCATGACCTGATTCATTGTTTTGTTTTCCTGTTTTATTGTCAGTCCAGGGCTTTTTTAGCAGTTGTGTGTCAACTTTGATATATTTTTTTGCTTTGGAAGGCTTTTTATTGTAAGATACATGATTTATTGCCGTTTCAAATTAAGATGAGCAGAACCTTTGTCTCTTTATGACGGGAGACGTGGATTTATGACACTTTCACAAGGTGCTGGGATTGACATGAAAAAAAAACAGAGTATCAGCAGGATATTCCTGTCCAGTATGCTGCTGGTGACCATCGTATCGATCAGCCTCATCGCGGGCCTCTGGACCTGGCAGCAGACCCGTAAGTTTCACCGGGAATCTTCTGACTTAAGGGTAAGGATGCTTGATTCTTACAGGGACCTTCTCCGGATACAGGTCGAAAAATCCGTGAATTATATCCAGCACGAAAAGGCCTTGACGGAAGAGCGGCTCATGGCCTCAATTCGGGAAAGAGTATACCAGGCCCATTCCATCGCATCCCATTTGTCAGAAAAATGGAAGAATCAAAAATCCACACCGGAAATCCAGGATCTTGTCAGAGAGTCGCTGAGGGCCATGAGGTTCAATCAGGGCAGAGGGTATTTTTTTATCCTGGACCTTGACGGGTTCAATCAACTCATGGCTGAACGTCCGGAGTTTGAAGGCAAAAACATGCTGGACACACGGGATGCGAATCAGGCTGGTGTGGTCCAGGACATGATCGGTCTGGCCAAACAAAAAAAAGAGGGATTTTACCGATATGACTGGACCCGACCGGGACTATCCAAAAACAGGGTTCCCAAGATTTCATTTATTAAAATTTTTGAACCCTTTCAATGGATTATCGGCACGGGCGAGTATCTCAGCGATTTTGAATCCCATATTAAAGCAGATGTTCTTACCTATCTTTCCACTGTCAAATTTGGCAGGGATGGATATGTTTTTGTCACCCAGTGGGACGGAATGGATTTGATCGGACCGGCCAAAGGCAGAAATATGCTGGAAGCAACCGATGCCAACGGGGTCAGGATTGTCCGGGAACTCATCACCCTGGCAAAGTCAAACGGGGGTTTTCTGCGGTATGTGATGCCTAAATTAAAAGGGATGAAGCCTGATCCCAAACTCTCTTATGTCCAGGGCATCAAAGATTGGGAATGGTATGTGGGTGCAGGTATCTATATCGACGATATTGAAACGGCCATTGGGATCAAGCAGGCCGGAATGACTCGGGAAATGAAGGACAATTTTATTTGGATTGTGACGGCCTTATTCGGTCTCATCCTGTTTGCCTGGCTGTTTGCCCGGCGAACCGCCAGCAATGCAGAATCCGGATTTGCTCATTTTACCGCATTTTTTGACAGAGGTGCCAGGGAGTCTGCAACCATTGATCCGGGACTAATGAAATACAGGGAGTTTGAAAATCTGGCCCACTCAGCCAATGGCATGATAAACGCCAGAAAGCATGC
The DNA here is from genome assembly GCA_963674905.2 of uncultured Desulfobacula sp. GTDB lineage: Bacteria > Desulfobacterota > Desulfobacteria > Desulfobacterales > Desulfobacteraceae > Desulfobacula. Next base: position 2,290,741 of record CAXXXR010000002.1, read on the forward strand.
CCAGCAGACATTGCTTAAAAACGAAAAAAAATACCGCCTCATCGTTGAAAATCTTAATGACCTCATCATTAAACTGGATCAGGATAAAAATTTGATTTTTGCCAGTCCCACCTATTGTGATCTGTTTGAAAAGACCCGGGATGAAATCCTTCACCGACCGTTTTTATCCTTGGTCCGTGAAGAGGACCGTGCAATGGTGAGAAAATCCCTGGGTGCGCTTGACCGGGCACCCCACACCTCCTTTCACGAAGTCTGTGCCGAAACCGGATCGGGTCGGCGTTGGCTGGCCTGGTCGAACCGGGCCATCCTCAATCCAGAGGGACAACCCGTTGAATACGTGGCCGTGGGCAGAGACATCACTGAAAAAAAACAGGCAGAAGATGCTTTGCGGGAGAATCAGGACTGGCTGCAGGCTATCCTGGATTCCATACAGGCCGGCGTTGTTGTGATCGATCCCGACACCCATAAAATATTGGAATTGAACCGGGCCGCCCTGGAGATGATCGGTGCCCCAAAAGACACCATTATAGACAACGTCTGCCACAACTATATCTGCCCCAATGACATGGGGGCCTGCCCGGTTACCGATCTCGGGCTCTGCATCGACCAGTCCGACCGGGAATTGATCCGGGCTGACGGGACCCGGATACCCATCATGAAAACCGTCAACCGGGCCATGATCAACAACAGGGAATACTTGATTGAAAGTTTTCTTGATCTTCGGGACAAGAGGCACCTTGAATCCTTGCTGCTCCGGTCCCAGAAAATGGAGGCCATCGGTACCCTGGCCGGCGGCATTGCCCACGATTTCAACAATATCCTGGCCGCCATCATGGGATATACTGAGTTGTCCCAGGCCAATCTGCCCCCTGAACACAAGGCGTTCGACTATCTGGACAAGATTTTCAAGGCCGGGAACCGGGCAAAAGACCTGGTCATGCAGATTCTTACCTTCAGCCGAAAGGCCGAGTATGAACTCAAACCCGTGTCCGTAAAAATTATTGCAAAAGAGGTACTCAAGCTCCTGGGTGCCTCCTTACCGGCAAATATAGAGATCCGTGAGAATATTGCCGATGATTCACTGGTCCTGGGAGATGCCACCCAGATCCATCAAGTTGTCATGAACCTGTGCACCAATGCCGGACAGGCCATGCAGAAAACCGGCGGCACCCTTGAGGTGTCATTGTCCAGCGAAACGGTTGATCCGGCAGCATCGGCCCGTAACCCGGATCTGAAACCCGGTCCTTACCTGAACTTCACGGTCAAAGATACCGGCCCCGGCATTCCCGACCATGACCTGAACCGTATCTTTGACCCGTTTTTTACGACAAAAAAACAGGGAGAGGGAACCGGGCTTGGTCTGGCTGTAGTTCACGGCATCGTAAAGGGCTGCGGTGGAACAATCCAGGTTGCCGGAGAAATGGGGGAAGGTTCAACCTTTACGGTTTTGTTGCCCAAGATCGACCAGGGATTGGTTCCGGTCCAGGAGGAAAGCCAGGACCTGCCCCGGGGCAGGGAGAAAATTTTATTTGTGGATGATGAGTCCGCCCTGGTTGAGGTGGGCAAAGAACTGCTGGAGGGACTGGGATACGGGGTAACGGTCTTCACAGACCCGGAACAGGCCCTGGAACTTTTTGCCCGGCATCCAAACCAATTTGATCTGGTGATTACGGACATGACCATGCCCCGCATGACCGGCGATCTGTTTGCCGGGCACCTCTTGTCTGTCCGCAAAGATATCCCCATATTCCTCATCACCGGATACAACTCTGAAATGACCGAAGCCAGGGCAATGGAATTGGGGATCACCGGGTTTTTATTGAAGCCTGTTTCTTTCTTGCAAATGGCCCGAATGGTCAGGGAAACATTGGACCGGGCCGGGTCGAAACATTCATGAACAGGGTATAGCCGCTCTCTTTTCCCACAAAAAAGATTTCCCATAAATTTTTGGTGTCAAAAAAAGATAAGGTTTTCACATGCCTGGCCTTGACACCATTATCTTATTCTTATATAAATGTTGCATTTGGCGCAAATATACCATATGGTGTTATTGGGCCTTTTAAGGCAACCCAGTCAGGAAGGTTATGACAAAATATTTTTCCATCTCCCAGGTCGCAAAAATTTGTTCGGTCAACCGGTCCACCGTTAACCGGTGGGTGTCGTCGGGAAAAATTTCATCATACTGCACCCCGGGCGGTCACAACCGGATTTTAATTGAAGATTTTAAGTCTTTTCTGGAACAAAACAACATGCCCATCGACATAGAGGAGTTCGAGGAAAAGAAAAGCAAAATTCTCATCGTGGATGACGATGTCACCATCCAGGAATATTTAAAGACGATACTGGGGGGAGTTTTTACACAGATAGAGGTGGTCTCGGACGGTTTTCAAGCCGGTATCAAGGTCATGGAATTCAAGCCCCACCTCATTATCCTGGATTTGTTCATGCCCAGGTCCGACGGGTTTCAGGTCTGCAAAGCCATCAAGGAAAATCCCGCCACAAGCAGGATCAAAATTTTAATCATGACCGGTCACGGCACAACCGAGAACAGGGACAAGGCGCTTCTCCTGGGTGCGGATGCTTTTTTGAGCAAGCCGTCTTCAATGAAGGAAATCATTTCCCAGGTGGAACGGCTGCTAAAGTGAAGGCCTTAACCGCTTTGTTTGTTTATATATTATGTTTAATCGTTTAAATTGAAGGAAATTGTATGATGAAAAAATTAATGGTCGGCTTCGTGGTCATGTCTGTTTTGTTCTTTGGTAATTTCTGCCTTGCAGGGGACAGCTATAAAATAGGCGTCCTGGCAAAGAACGGTCCGGTAAAGGCGCTTAAGATGTGGAAAGGCACCGGGGAATATCTATCCGCCGGCATTGGGGATAAATTTGAAATTATCCCCCTTGATTTTGATGCCGTATTCCCGGCAATTGAAAAAGGAGAAGTGGATTTTTTCCTGATTAATTCATCCATGTTCATCACGGCAAAGGTGAAGTATGGTGCCGCAGCCGTTGCGACAATGATCAACGCAAGACAGGGTAAACCCTTAAAATCATTTGGCGGCGTGATCTTTACCAGCGAAGAGAATGAGGATGTAAATTCCATGGCAGACCTGTCCGGAAAAACATTTATGGGGGTCAAGAAATCTTCTTTTGGCGGGTGGCAGATGGCCTATATGGAATTACTGAACCAGGGGATAGATCCGTTTAAGGATTTTTCAAAACTTGATTTTGGCGGCAAACACGACAATGTCGTCCTTGCCGTTCAAAATGGTGTCGTGGATGCGGGAACCGTGAGGACGGACACATTGGAGAGGATGGCTGCTGAAGGGGTTGTCGAACTTTCGGAGTTTAAAATCATCAATTCAAAAAAATATGATGATTTTCCTTTTGTATGCAGTACTGACCTCTATCCTGAATGGCCCATGGCAAAAACAAAAGCCACATCCGATCAGATTTCAGGAAAAGTGCTTGCCGCATTAAAGCAGTTAAAATCAACGGACAAAGCGGCCCAGGATGCCAAAATCGTAGGCTGGACCGATGCCCTGGAGTATCAGGGGGTTGAAGATCTGCAGATCCAGTTGAAAATAGGGGCGTATAAATAAAAACCAGGTTCCGGTAACTTTGTTTTCAGCTTGTTTAAAATACAGGAGAAAATTGAAATGATGGAAATTAAAGCCGGTGAAAAACCCGTCGCCCGCCGGGCGATGACAAGTCTGAGCACCAAACTCTTGGTGCCCCTTACACTGGTCCTGGGTGTTTCACTCCTGGGTCTGGCACTGGTCATCATCAACTCCCAGGGAAATTCTTTAAATAACATGGGGGCCAATGTGGGTACCCTGCTTTCCGCGTCAAACAAGACGGTTGGGCAGGCCCTGGCAAAAATGAATGAAGATGTGGGCAGAAATCTGGAAAAGATGTCTGCAGAAACATCTGACCAGTTGAGTCAATCCACCACCACAGCCCTGTCACGGGAAAAACAGAAAATTTCCGATGAATGGATCAATTCCCTGGAAGAAAGTACCCGTTCCCTGGCCACCCTCCTGGCCAGGGTGGCCCCGGCAGCAATACTCAGCAACGATTTAACCGCGCTCATATCCTATATCAAGTCAGCCGGTTTAAATGAGAATGTGGTCTATGCCATGTATTTTAAGCCTGACGATAAACCCTATGTAAGATATTTTGACAAGAGCAAAGAGAAAATCAAAGAATATTTCACAACAGGTCAGGGCAAAAAAAAGTACATGAAGGTAGTTTCAGCCTCCCAAAATGACCCTGACGTATTTATCATCAATAAGAAAATAGAGGTGGATGGAAAAGAGCTGGGGTATCTTTTGCTCTGCATGAACAAGGCAGGAGTTCATGGGAAAATTCAGGAAATGACTGCAAGCTTTGATGCGCTGATTGCAGAAAATTCAAAAAAAATCGGGGCCATCCTGGAAAGTGAATCTTTAACGGTAAAAGACAGCATGGGCATGATTATTTCCCAGGTGTCGGAAAAAAATGAAGCTGCGGTTCAAAAGATCGGTTCCAGTATTTTGGAATTCAGCACCCAGGTAAAGGTTCAGACAAGGAATAAAATATGGCTGTTTGGGGCGCTTTGCTGTTTGCTTATTTTTGTCAGCAGCTGGCTTTTGTTCAGGTCTCTGCTATTCAAACCGTTAACCCAAATCACATCCGGATTAAAAAGCATAGCAACCGGTGAAGGCGATTTAACCCAGCGGCTTGAAATTAAAACCAGGGATGAACTTGGGGAGCTGGCAACATGGTTTAATGCATTTATTGAACGCCTGAACAATATTATCGTGGATATTGGTGCAAACGCGGAAACCGTTACCGCAGCGTCAGGTGAACTGCTCTCTGTCTCGGAACAGATGTCCGACGGAGCCCAGGAGTTGTCCGGCAAGGCAAATACCGTGGCTGCAGCATCAGAAGAGATGAGTTCAAATATGAATTCCGTTGCCGCGGCAAGCGAACAGGCATCCACCAATATCGGCAGGGTTGCGGATTCAGCCTCGCAAATGCAGGCCACCCTTGGCGAGGTGGCGGAAAATTGCGACCGGGCAAGGCGCATCTCCAGTGATGCAACCACCCAGGTTGACACGGCATCACGCCGGGTTTCACTGCTGGGTGATGCGGCAAAGGAGATTTCCAAGGTGACTGAAGTCATCACCGATATTGCAGAACAGACCAACCTTCTGGCCCTGAATGCGACCATAGAAGCGGCCAGGGCAGGTGCGGCAGGCAAAGGATTTGCCGTGGTGGCAGGAGAGATTAAAAGCCTTGCAGGCCAGACAGCCAAGGCCACAAGGGATATTAAAGAAAAAATTGCCGGGATACAAAGCTCCACCGATGATACGGTTATGGATGTTACAAGTATATCACAGGTGATAGCCGATGTGAATGAAATCGTTACCACCATTGCCGCAGCCGTTGAAGAACAGTCTGCCAGTGCGACAGAAGTCGCACAAAACATTGAACAGGCATCAACCGGTATTGTTCATGTCAATGAAAATGTTGCCCAGAGCTCCCAGGTCTCTTCGGAAATTGCAGAAGATATTTCCGGGGTCAATGCCGTGGCTGAAGATATGTCCAAAAGAAGCCGGCAGATGAATCAAAGTGCCATGGATCTTTCCAGTCTGTCAGCAAAATTAAGGGATATGATCAGCGTCTTTAAAGTATCTGAAACAGATGCCCAATATGATGAGGCCTCAGAAATTTCTGAGGCAGATATTCCCGATCTCATGCCGTGGGGGCCAAAATTAATTCTCGGTATCACAGAAATTGACGACCAGCACAAGGAGCTGGTTGTCCTGATCAACCGGCTGCACAAAGCCATGAAACTCAAAAAAGGCCTTAAAAAGTCAGGAGAAATTCTCGCCGGGCTGGCAGAGTATACACAATACCATTTCAGCCACGAGGAAGGCCTGTTTGAGATATACGGATACCCGGACAAGACCGGGCATATAAAAATTCATAGGGAACTTGTGAATCAGGTCATGGAGTTTAAAACCCAGTTTGAAGAAGGTAAAGCCGCATTGACCATGGATCTGATGCAATTCTTGACCGACTGGCTGAAAGACCATATCATGAAAACAGACAAAAAATACTCAGCCTTTCTAAAAGAGAAAATGCAGAATGGTTAAGCGGTTGATACGGGTATTCGTGGTCTGACCTAAGGCATCAAGTGAAGATAACATGTATACACCCTGCCTGTCTTTGTCTCGTTTTCTTTTTTAATAAAAAGGACTGGACCATTGAAACGCCTGAAACATAAATTTCCGATTTTTGATCATTTTGTCAGGGTTCACAAGTCTATTGTCAGAAGAATCGTCTGGCCGCATTCAACTGAGCGGGACAGCCTGGTCGAGTGGCGGGCCGTCATCCTCTCCTCAACCCTGATTGCCGGTATAGTGTTCGGCATCTTTGCCCTGGTTCCCACCACCTTCCTGATTGTCAGGGAAAATGCATGGGGCCTGGCTGTTGTGGATTTTTCAGGGCTTGTCCTCTGCCTGGTGTTTTTGTTTGTACACCGGATCAGATTTGAGGTCAGGTTGTCCATCACCCTTTTCATGTTTTATGCCATCGGAGTGGCCGTTATTTTATCAGTGGGGCCTCTCAGCGGCGGACCGGCGTGGCTGTTCGCTTTTGCCGTCCTTTCCGGCGTGCTCATGGGCAATGGGGCCGCATTTATTGCCATTGTGATGAATGCAGTTTTCATATCCACCATGGGCATGTTGATCTCCACGGGAAAGTTCGGGAGTGAATTCCCATTTTTTAATTCCCGGCCGGCAATGATCACAGCGGGCATCAACTTTATTGTCCTGAACGCCATCACTGCGGTTTCCGTGGCATCCCTGGTAAAAGGGCTGTTCCGGATATATAAACGCAAGGAAGAGCTGGCCCGTCATCTGGATGAAGAGCGGTCCCAATTGGTCCGGGCAAAACTATCCCTTGAATCAGAAATCAAAGACCGGAAACAGGCCCAGGCCGAAAAAATGAAGGCTTTTTCAGAGGCTGCCGAAGCAAAAAAAATGGCCCTGATCGGTGAGGTTGCCGGGAAAATGGCCCATGATTTTAATAATATTCTGGGGATCATCATGGGTACTTCCGAACTCTCTCTCATGGACTGCAAGGACGAAACCATCTGCAGCAACTTGACATTAATATTAAACCAGACCCTTCGCGGCAAAAATTTAACCAGAAACCTGGTGGCTTTTGCCAAGTCCCAGGAACCCAAACAGGAATTCTTTAAAATCAATGAAAAGATTGATCTGGTATTGGATTTAATGAAAAAGGATCTGGAAGCCATTGAGGTGAGAATAGAGCATGGATCAAACATACCGGATCTTCTGGCCGATTCCGGGATGATCGAGCATGCCCTGGTCAACCTTTTGCAGAACGCCATCCATGCCCTGGGCAGGACGAAAAATCCCGTCATCATTATCCGGACATATTGTCGGGAAAACCATATCTGGTGTGAAATCAAGGACAATGGATGCGGGATTCCCAGCCAATATCTGGAGACGATTTATGAGCCGTCTTTTACCTTAAAGGGAAGCCGTGATGTGACCGGGGCATATGAAACCGGTGTCAAGGGAAGCGGTTATGGAATGGCAAATACCAAAAAATATATTGACCAGCACAACGGTACAATTCAGGTTGAATCTCTTGTGGATTCCGGTACAAAATTTACCATCAGTCTGCCGGTGATTCACAGGGAGTTATCCGTACAGGAAAAAAGTCAGATTAAAGACCAGTTCAAATTTTTTGGAAAACAGATTCTTCTGGTGGAGGATGAACCGGCAATTTCAGAGGTGCAATACCGGATATTGACCCAGGAACCCTGCTGCCACCATGTCGATATCGCAGACAACGGCCAGGTGGCAATGGCCCTGTTTGATAAAAAACATTACGAATTTATCAGTCTGGACTATGTGCTTCCCGGCGGGATCAATGGAATGGATGTGTACCACCATATCAGGAAAACGAACAAAAGTATTCCCATTCTTTTTATGTCCGGGAACATTGAGTTTTTAGAGTCTGTTAAAGACCTGATGCACGAAGATCCACACCTTGATCATCTGTCAAAGCCGTGTAAGAATATGGATTATATAAATGGGGTAAACCACTTGATGAACGAGACTCGCAATTGAAATTTCGGTCAATATCTGATAATAAACGGCTTTAATCATATAAGGATAAACCAAATGCATTATGAAGGAATGATTATCAGACCACCCAGTGAGGCCGACAGTATCTTATTACAGGTCACCCTGGGCTGTTCCCATAACAAATGCACCTTCTGCGGCACCTTCCGGGAAAAACGGTTTGATATTAAAAAAGATGATATTATTTTTCAGGATATAGAATTTGCCCGGCAGCACTGCCGGCGTCAGAACCGGGTGTTTCTCTGTGACGGGGATGCCATGATCGTTCCCCAGAAAAGGCTGGTCCGCATTCTGGAACGGATACAAGAGCGCCTGCCCTGGGTGGAGCGGGTGGGGCTCTATGCCAACACCAAGGGGATCGGCATGAAAACCGATGACCAGTTGAGAGAGCTGTATGATCTCGGGGTCAAAATCGCCTATATGGGTCTGGAATCAGGAGATGACCAGGTCCTGAAGGAGATCCGGAAGGGGGCAGATTCCGCAAAGATGATCACCATGGGAAAACGGGTCAAAGCATCGGGCATGCAATTGTCCGTCACGGTTCTGGTGGGTCTGGGCGGACGGGAAAGGTCCCTTGTCCATGCCCGGGAAACCGGACGGGTGCTGTCGGCCATTGATCCTGATTTTGTGGGTGCCCTGAGTCTGATGCTGATACCGGGAACCGAACTCAACGACCAGTATGAAAGAGGAGAATTTACCCTCATCAGCTCCAGGGAAATGCTGGAGGAACTGGGGCTGATGATCGCATCCACCCATTTGACCGACGGACTTTTTCATGCAAACCATGCCTCCAACTATCTGCCCATCCGGGCGAAACTGCCCAAAGAAAAACAAAAAACCCTGGAACTCATATCCCAGGCCCTCAAGGGAAATGTGAAACTCAAACCCGAATCCATGAGAGCCTTGTAACACCCCATTTAATTTTACAGGAGAAAACAACCATGACCCAAGTCGAAACCAATATTGATCAACTCACCGTGAGCACCATCAGGGCCCTGTGCATGGATGCGGTTCAAAAAGCAAACTCCGGACATCCGGGAGCTCCCATGGGCCTTGCTCCGGCCGCATATGTATTGTTTAAACGATTTTTAAAACACAATCCCAAAAATCCGGCATGGATTGACAGGGACCGGTTTGTTCTTTCCGGAGGCCACGCCTCTTCCCTGTTGTACAGCCTCTTGTTTCTGTTTGGGTACGGCCTTGAACTGGAGGATATTAAAAATTTCAGGCAATGGGGCTCCCGGACCCCGGGCCATCCCGAGCACGGGGACACACCGGGGGTGGAAACCACCACCGGCCCCCTGGGCCAGGGGATTGCCAATGCCGTGGGCATGGCCATTGCGGAGCAGCACCTGGCCGCCCGGTTCAATGAAGAAAAAAGTGAACTCATCAACCACTACACCTATGTGATGTGTGGTGACGGAGATCTCATGGAAGGGGTTGCCCTGGAGTCAATTTCCCTTGCCGGACACCTGGGGCTGGGCAAGCTGATCTGCCTGTATGATGACAACTCCATCACCATTGAAGGCAAAACAGATATCGCCTTTACCGAAGATGTGCGGGCAAAGTTCGAAAGCCAGAACTGGCACGTGGTCACGGTGAAAGATGGCAATGACCTTGAAGACATCCAGAAGGCTGTCCAGGCGGGCAAGGATGCCGTGGACAGGCCCACCCTGGTGCAGATCAAGACCCATATCGCCTACGGCAGCCCTAACAAGCAGGACACCCCGGATGCCCACGGTGCCCCCCTTGGGGCCGATGAGATCCGGCTGGTGAAGAAATTTTATGGGGTTCCCGAAGATAAGGAGTTTTACGTGCCCCAGGCGGTTCTTGAGAACTGTGGAAAAGCCCTGACCTTTGGACAGGGATTTGAACAGACCTGGCAGAAGACCTTTGACACGTACAAGACAGAGTTCCCAAAAAAGGCCGATTCCTTCGTGGATGCCGTATCAGGATTTCTGACCCAGGGCTGGGATGCAGATATTCCGGAATTCAGGCCTGAAGAGGGGCCCGTTGCCACAAGGGCCGCTTCCGGTCAGGTGCTCAATGCCATTGCCCAGAACCTGCCCGCGCTCATGGGAGGATCTGCGGATCTCGCACCCTCCAATAAAACCTATCTCAACGGGTTCCCGGATTTTCAGAAAGGGTCCAGGCAGGGGCGCAACATTCGGTTCGGGGTTCGTGAGCATGCCATGGGCGGGATTTTGTCCGGCATGTATCTTCATTCCGGGATCCGGCCCTTTGGCGGAACTTTCCTGGTGTTTGCCGACTATATGCGCCCGTCCATCCGCCTGGCCTCCCTGATGAAACTGCCCATCATCTATGTGTTTACCCATGACAGTGTGGCCGTTGGTGAAGACGGTCCCACCCACCAGCCCGTGGAACACCTGGCTGCCCTTCGTTCCATCCCGGGTCTCACCGTTGTCAGGCCGGCGGATGCCAATGAAACCGCCCTTGCCTGGAAACAGGCCCTGACCACCCTCGACTCACCCACGGCATTGATCCTCAGCCGCCAGAAGCTGCCCACCCTGGACGTGTCCCACAGGGACGGCGAATTCAATTACGGGGCCTATGCGGTCAAAAAGGTTCTGGAACCTTCAATGATCCTCATTGCAACCGGGTCTGAAGTCCACATCTGTGTTGAGGCGGCCCAGGTACTTAAAAAGGACCACAACATAAAGGCATCCGTGGTGTCCATGCCCTCCTGGGAAAACTTTGAACGCGCCCCTGCACCGTATCGGGAAAGAATTCTGCCCTCCAGTGTGACCAAACGTCTGGCCGTGGAAGCCGGGATTTCCATGGGGTGGGAAAAGTACACCGGCCTTGAAGGCAAGGTGCTGGGAATCAACAAATTCGGGGCTTCCGCGCCCGGTGGAACCGTACTCAAAGCCTATGGGTTTTCCGTGGGCAACATCGTAAAAAATGCCCTGGACCTGCTAAAATAAAAGATCCGGGCTAAGGCCCGGTAAAAAATCAGGCCGGGCAAATTAACATAATGCAAAACAGGGCCGGGTGCTGAAAAAAATTTCAGCACCCGAAGGTTTACAAGGAGGGGGCCATGCAGATCAGTGTCAAAACAAGTGCAAGAACCCAGATGAAGGATATCACCTCCCAGGTCCGGGCGGCCGTGAAGGAATCCGGGATCAAAAACGGCCTTGTCCATGTGTTTTCCCTGCACACCACCGCTGCCGTCACCATCAATGAAAATGCAGACCCTGCCGTTGAAAATGATATCCTCAACACCATCAACAAGGTCATTCCCTGGGATGATGGTTTCAAGCACATGGAAGGCAATTCTGCGGCCCACATAAAGGTCAGCCTGTTCGGCCCCTCGGAGACCATCCCTCTTGCGGCCGGTGACCTGGTGCTGGGTACCTGGCAGGGCATTTATTTCTGTGAATTTGACGGCCCGCGAAACCGGCGGGTCAATGTCACCATCATCCCGGGCTGATGCGTTTATGAAGTTTGGGCTTCATGCCTTAATTCAAATCATCTTTCGGCTTTTTGGCAACCGGTACCCTGAACACGGGCACTCCTTCTCTGGCAAGGACTTTATCTTCTTCTCTGGTTGTGGTGCCCCTGATGTTCCGATACTCCTGGGCACCGTAATGCATTTTCAGGGCCTGTTCTGAAAAACCGGTCCCCACATTTTCAAAGTTTTTTTCAACGTATTCAGCCACTTTTTCAGTGAGCTCGACCATGGCTTCCTGGCTTGCCTGGAGGGCTTTTTGACCTGTATTGCCAGTGGCTTTTTTGATGCTGATGGGATGAAGTTTTTGTACCACGGATGTGGTATCACAGACCGGACAGGTTAAAATCCCCTGGGCCTGCTGGTTCTCCAGGTCTTGTTTGTCATCAAACCAGCCCTCAAAGGTATGGCCGTTTAAGCATTCCAAATCAAATACGATCATTATCAAATGCCATCATTTTAGATAATTCTGTCTACACCGGTGGCGATATTGTAACAATAATCCCCCATTTTTTCATAGTTCGAGACAAGGGCAATAAACAAGACACCCACGTCCACGGAGCATTCCCCTGCCCGAAGTCTTTCAATATGCTGGTATCGCATATTTTCACGCATCTGGTCAATCAAATCTTCTTTGGCCAGGGCGCGTTGATAAAAACCCTCTGTTTTTTCCTGGAATTCGTCAACAATGAGGCCCAGGAAGATATCCACCTGTTCTGAGATTGACACCAGGTCCTGCCGGGCCTCTTCACTGAATAAAAACCCGTTGTCATATATTCTTTCCAGTATTTTCGATACATTTTCCATGGAATCGCCCAGGCGTTCAATGTTGTTGGTGATTCTCATCAGTTCCGATATCTCCTTGGCCTCGGGTTCATTGACGTCACCCTGGTAGATGGTGGTCAGATATTTGATAATCACTTTCTGGGATTCATCCAGATGCTCTTCTATGGCCTCTCTTTCCCCAAGAATGTCATCATCCCGTATCACGAGGCAGGTGGAGGTTTTTTTTAAGTTCATATGGGTAAATTCCAGGGTTTTGATGATCTCACCCTTTACCTTGGCCAGGGCCCCGATGGGGGAATCAATAAACCCGGAGTCAAATTCAGGCAGGGGGTATCTTTCCCGGGATTTTGACGGTTTGGGGGACAAGAAGATGGTCAGTTGTACCAGTTTGGGAAGAAAGATCAGGAATACCACGGCGTTGATCAGGTTAAAAAGCGTGTGGCCGTTGGCAATATATCTTGCAATATTGACGTATTCACCGTTTACGGTGTGAGTCACGGCTCCGGCCCCGGATTTTAAAGTCAACACTTCCACGATCTCAGCAAACCAGGGGAAAATTGCCAGGATAATCCCCACGCCGATGACGTTGAAAATGGTGTGGGCGTTTGCCGTCCGATGGGCCTCGATATTGTTCGACCCGATGGTGGACAATTGAGCGGTTATAGTGGTACCGATATTTTCACCCAGCACAAGGGCAAGGGCTGTGGGAAAGGTTAAAAGCCCTGATGCCGCCAGGGTCATTGTCAGGCCCACCGTGGCGGAAGAGGACTGAACTGCGACGGTGAGAATGGTTCCCATGAACACGCACAGCAGAATTCCGCCCATGGTTTCCGTACTGAAGGTGGTAAAAAATTCAATAAACTGGGGGTCTGATTTTATGGGGGCCAGGCCGTGTTTCATAACGGTCATGCCGTAAAACAGGAGACCAAATCCCAGGATAATATCTCCGATACGCCGGTAGTTTCTTCGTTTGGAAAAATATTTTAACCCCACGCCAAGGGCGATGGCGGGCAAGGCCGCCTCTGTGAGTTTGAATGCGATCATCTGGCCGGTAATCGTGGTGCCGATATTGGCACCGATCACCACTCCCACGGCCTGTTCCAGGGAAATGATGCCGGCACTGGCAAATCCGATGAGCATGACCGTGGTGGCGGATGAAGATTGCACCATGGCGGTAACACCGGCACCGGTGGCGCATCCCATGAGTCTGTTGGAGGAGAGCGCTTCCAGTATCCGTCTGATTTTCTGTCCTGCCGTGGCCTGAAGACCTTCGGTCATCATTTTCATTCCCAGAATAAAGAGTCCCAGCCCGCCAAGCGTTTGAATGATGATGCCGATAATGTTCAATTTTTCCCCTTTGAATGTGGCTGCTGTTGGTACTGTCCTAAAACAAACCTAACAAAATCTTAACAAATTTTGAGACTTATATCTTAAAATCTCAAATTTTTCAATCGGGAAATACGTTTTAGATCAGCGCGTGAATTAACACAGGGGAAAAGGGTATTGTTTGTAAAAACAGGGTGTTGATCAAGGTCGAACTGTGAGTGGGCCTTTGCCGTCTCCCACATGGGGGTGTGGGGGATGGGTGTATAGTAGGCCAGGACCGGCAGTATCCCGGTCTGTTTCACGAGAAGCATGGAATTTTCCACATCATCTGGATTCTGCCCGGGCAATCCGCAGAGCAGATAGGCACCGATCTGATCTTTTGTAAACCCGGCCTCCCTGAGAAGGTCAATTGCCGTATAAAAATCATTTTTTTCCACTTTTTTGTCATGATGCCGACTTGGCGAAAACTCCGTGGTTTCAAGACCCAGGCGGATGGTTTTAAATCCTGCCATGAACATCAATCGGGCCGCCTCTTGTGTGATTTCCTTGATGTGCAGGGCATTGGGGGTATGGAAGAAAAGATTCATCCTTGAGGCGATAATTTTTTCAAACAGGGGGAAGGCATGGTTCCTCCCGTTCACCAGCAGGGCATCGTCGTAAAAGGCAAAGTTTTTAATCCCCTGGATCTCATGCCGGTATTGTATCTCTTTGAATACATTTTCAGGCGATCGCTGCCGGAAGCTTGGCTCTAAAAATGAAGAGGCACAGTATTCGCACGAAAAGGGACATCCCCTTGAGGTCAATATGGGGGCATAGGTCATTTTTCTCTGGAGATCAAGGGCGGGAAACGGCAGATCATCCAGGTTGGCTAAACCCGTTTGAAGGTCCCATGGAGAGCCTTTTGCCATGTCAAATCCGGTGAAATCATGGATGATTTTTTTTAAGTGGGGCTCACCCGGACCCTGTACCACCAGGTCTGCAAGGCTTTCTCGCCTGGCATGGTCATGGCAGAGACTGGCATAAATTCCCCCAAGCACCACGGGTACATCCGGATAGACGGCTTTGACTTGCTCGATGGTCTCTCCCACGCCGGTGGCCCAATAGGTCATCAACGAGGTGACAAAAATCAGGTCCGGCCGGGGTAGCTTTTCAAGATCCTCTGCAAACCATTGGGGTTTTATGCCGTAGCGGGAAAATTTTCGATTGGAATTTTCAAGCCCCGGGGGCGGATCAATCTCTGTCTTTCGAAACGGCCCCCGGCCGTCCCAGAGGACTTTTGGGGGCCTGGACTCTTTGGGGTGAAATCGGTCAAGGCAGTCAATATAGGAGACCTCTAACCCCTGGTCCCGCAGAATGGCGGCAATGTACAACAGGCCCAGGGGCTTTGCCCAGAAGTCAAAGGCGGCAAAGTCATGAATCCATGGGTTTATGCAGAGAATGTGGGGGACATCAGTCTTCAAAATAGGTCATGGAGGTTTTTTTCAGCTCTTTGCGGCTGAACAGGAGTTCATACTCATCCTGGCCCACTGCCTGGGAAATTTTCTTTACAATGGCATGGCATTCATCTTCATTGGACGCATGCACCATGGTATACAGGTTGTATTTCCAACCCGGGGCCGGGTTTCTCCTGTAGCAGTGGGTGATTTCCTGGAAACCGGCCATGATGTTTCCCGTCTCTTCCACCCGGTCTTCATCCACTTGCCAGGCCACCATGGCATTGGCCTTGAACCCTGAATTCTGGTGCTTGAGGGTGGCCCCGAACCGCCGGATCATCCCCCGGTCGTTGAGGTCGTTCAGCACGGCTAAAAACTGGTCTTCCGTGATCTTGATCTGCTTTGCCATCTCAAGAAAGGGGCGTTTAACCACCGGGATATCGGTCTGGAGCAGGGCAATAATTTTTTTTTCCAAATCCGTCAGCCCAGGCGTTTGTTCGTCGGTATTTTGTTTCATGGGTTACCTCTCTTCTTTTATTGGGTCGCCTCTATTCAATCGGCTTCTTGTCCGGGAACAGGGACAGGATATCTGCTTCCCCTGCCCGGCACACCCCTCTTTCCGTGATAAAACCGGTGACCAGGCGTGCAGGGGTGACATCAAAGGCATGGTTGGCTGCCGGGCTGTCGGCCGGCGGCACCAGGACCTTTTCAATCTTGTCCTTTTCATGGCCATTTCCATGGCAAAGGCCCTGGACATACCGGATTTCGTCGGGATCTCTCTCTTCTATGGGAATATCGGCTATCCCGTCGGTGATGCCCCAGTCAAAGGTGGAGGAGGGCAGGGCCACATAAAAGGGGATGTTGTTGTCCTTTGCGGCAAGGGCCTTTAAATAGGTGCCGATTTTATTGGCCACATCCCCTGCCCGGGTGGTTCTGTCGGTTCCCACGATGACCAGGTCCACCATGCCGTGCTGCATGAGATGGCCCCCGGCATTGTCCGTGATCACGGTATGGTTTACCCCGTGTTTTCCCAGTTCCCATGCGGTGAGGCGGGAGCCCTGGTTCAGGGGCCGTGTCTCATCCACCCACACATGGACCGGGATATTCTTGTCAAATGCCGTGTAGATGGGGGCTGTGGCTGTGCCGTATTCAATACAGGCAAGCCATCCGGCATTGCAGTGGGTCAGGATATTCACAGGTTTCCCATTTTTCTTTCGGCTGATCTCTCGGATCAGGGGCATGCCCCAGGCACCGATTTTTTGGCAGTTGACGGACTCTTCCTCCACAATTGCCAGGGCTTCGGCAAGGGCCGCCTTGACCCGGGCCTCATAGTTTGCTTGTTCCAATGCTGCAGCCATGACCCGGTCCACCCCCCAGAAAAGATTCATGGCCGTAGGTCTGGCATCCTTGAGGCGCCGGCACTCTGATACAAAATAGTCGTTGTCTGCGCCCCGGTTGCCCTTCTGGACAAGGCTGACATAAACCCCCAGGGCTCCGGTGGCCCCGATCAGGGGAGCCCCCCTCACCACCATTTCTCGTATGGCGTAAATGGTGTCATCCACGGTGGTTAAATCTTTGATGATCAATTTGTGGGGAAGAAACCGCTGGTCCAGGACCTGGACGGTTTGGGATCCCCCATCAAACCAGATCGGTCTCATATCTTTTCCATCTACTTTCATATAACAGTCTCCGGGTTTTAAAGAACGTATTTAACCGATAGGTCGCTTTTTTTGTACGCAAACCAGGACGAGTTAATCGGTCGGCGTGGCCGTTGATTAAAAGTTTTTAATGAAATTTCGGGCTTCTTTTATGGATACGTTCATATCCTTGATCAGTCCTGCCACATCCTCTTCAATGGACACCACTTCCCCGCTTAAAGACCCGATGGTCTTTGCATTCAGGTTGTGCTTGAGATACAGGACATAGTCACTGAGTTTGTTCAGAACAGGAACCATCCTTTTTGTGGAGGTATCCATCACTGTTTCAAGTTTCTTAACCTTTGCCTTTGAATCTTGAAGCGAACGTCTGCTGGAGGCTTTCAGCTTTGTATCCTTGATTTGGGCAATCTCTGCTTCCCACTCAATAAACAGGTCCTCAGCCACCTCTTTTACATCATTGATCCGTCGTTCAATCTGGCCGGCCCTGGAATCACAATCTTCATAGCTGTCCTTGAGCCGGTCGTAAAATTTTTCCAGGTCTCCGCCGTCAAAGGCGTAGAGTTCCTTTATTTTCGTCAGGGCATCCGTGAATTCCTCCTGGGCCTTTGTCTGGCTCGTCTGGACATCTTCCACATTATCAATTAAAATATGGCGTTTTTCCTTGCCGATCTTTTCCATGGCTGAATAGTATGCCGTACTGCAGCCGGATATGAAAAGAAAAATGATAGAAAACAGAATGAACTTCATAAAGGTTTTCAGCGTCAATGGCTCCATACACCCAAACTCCCTTAAAGGTTAAATGTGGTTTTGTTGTGTTGCCGTTTCTTTATAGCAAAAGTTCACACTTTTATTAATCCTTTTTTTGATGAACAAATGCTGTTTTTGGGTCATCCTCCAATAGTTTTCACGCGCCGGAGGCAATTGATCCTGAACGGTCATTTGCATTCATTTGTTTGACTCCTGGCCATGATTATTTTATGGATAGTGAAATTAAATTTGAATCAATATAAGGAGATCCATCATGCTGGACGAAATTGCATCCAAAAAATTCCAGATGATTTATGTTGCATCCTGCGGTGAAGGCATTAACGCCTTTCACCTGGTTGAATCCACTCTGGTGCAGTTTCCCGGTAATGACATCACCGTTGTAAAGGTGCCCCACCTCAGGACGGAAAGCCAGGTGGATGAACTGGTTGAAAAGGTAAAAGATGTTGAAAGTCTCATCGTCCATACCATTGTCAACCAGGATTTACGGCAGTACCTCACCAGAAAGGGGATTGATAAAAGCATTGTGACCATTGATCTCATGGGGCCGATCATTTCCAAGATTCAGGCGTTTTTGAACACGAAACCCCTCCAGAAGCCGGGTCTCTACCGGGAGATCCACCAGATCGATTTTAAACAGATCTCTGCCATTGACTTTACCCTTGCCCACGATGACGGATTGAATTCCGACAATTTGGAAGAGGCCGAGATTGTCCTTGTGGGATTGTCCCGGGCCGGGAAAACCCCTTTGTCCATGTATCTGGCCATCATGGGATGGAAGGTGGCCAATATTCCCCATGTGCCGGGAATCGCCATGCCTGAGGGGCTGTCAAAGGTGGACCGTCGAAGGATTGTTGCCCTGCATATCAATGTGGAGCAGTTGCTGGCCCACAGAAAAATGCGCCAGGAGAGTCTGGGGACATCGGAGTTTTCCTCATATTCTTCCAGAAAAGATATTGAAGAAGAGATCCAGCACGCCCAGAAGTATTATATCAACAAGGGATTTTCCATGATAGATGTGAGCAACAAACCCATTGAAACCAGTTTTGAGGAGATCATTGAAATGATCACCCGGCGGTTTAAAGAAAACGCCCATATTTAAGGACATTTTCTTTAAACCAGGAGGCGGATTAAACCGGGTGCTGATTAAACCGGATGGCGGCCTGGGCTGCGGCCAGCCGGGCAATGGGAACCCGATAGGGGGAGCAGGAAACATAAGTTAAACCGGTCTTGTGACAAAATTCAATGGAAGCCGGGTCCCCGCCGTGCTCTCCGCAGATCCCCAGCTTGATATTTGGCCGGGTCTTCCGTCCTTGTTCAACCGAGATCTGGATCAGGCTTCCCACGGCTTCCTGGTCAAGGGTTTCAAAGGGATCCGAGTTCAAGACGGCATTGTCAATATAGTCGTTCATAAATGATCCGATGTCATCCCTTGAAAATCCAAATGTCATCTGGGTCAGATCGTTGGTGCCGAACGAGAAAAATTCGGATTCCTCGGCCATTTTATCGGCAATCAGTGCGGCTCGGGGTATTTCGATCATGGTGCCGTACAGATAGGGAATGGACTCGATCCTATACCTTGAAACCACGTCCTCGTATACCTGTGTCACGATTTTTTTCACAAAGGTCAGCTCTTTTTCATTGCAGGTCACCGGCACCATGATTTCCGGCAGGGGATGTTTCCCCCCCGCTATGAGCTCGGCTGCCGCTTCAAAGACTGCTCGGATCTGCATTTGTGTTATTTCCGGAAAGGTGATGCCCAGTCGGACCCCGCGATGGCCCATCATGGGATTGGACTCTTTCAGGAGCTCACTTCTCTTAAGGACCTCCTCCATATCAATGTGCAGGGCCTGGGCAATCTCCTCCTGATTCTCCCGGGACTGGGGAATGAATTCATGCAGGGGAGGGTCCAGGAGGCGCAGGGTCACGGGCAGGCCGTCCATGACCTCCAGGGTTGACTGGATCTCCTTTTTGACATGGGAGAACAACTCATCAAGAGCGGTCTGCCGTTCTTCCCTGGTCCCGCTTAAAATCATTTTTCTCAACAGGAACAGGGCGGTTTCAGAGTCTGCCCCGTAAAACATGTGTTCGGTTCTGAACAGCCCGATGCCTTCGGCACCGAATGCCAGGGCAGTCCGTGCATCGTCAGGGGTATCTGCATTGGTTCGGACTCCCATGGTCCGGTAGGTGTCTGCAATGGCCATGAATTTTTTAAATCTTGGATTTTCCGTGGCGTCACTCATCTTGAGGCACCCGGCATACACCGTCCCCTTTGTACCGTTCAGGGTTAAAAAGTCTCCCTCTTTATATGTGCTTGTTCCGATGTGGATCTGTTTGTTTGCCAGGTCGATTTTCAAGGCCCCGGCACCCACAATGCAGCATTTGCCCCAGCCCCTTGCCACCAGGGCTGCATGGCTGGTCATTCCGCCCCTGGCCGTGAGAATGGCCGAGGCGGCCCGCATGCCCTCAATGTCTTCGGGATTGGTTTCTTCCCTGACCAGGATCACATTTTTATGGGTCCTGGCCCATTTAACCGCGTCTTCCGAGGTAAACACGATCTGTCCAAAGGCCCCTCCCGGTCCGGCAGGCAGGCCTTCGGCGATTCGAACGGCGGATTTTTCATTTTCCGGATCAACAATGGGGTGGAGCATATCATCCAGATACTTGGGGTCTATGCGGCACACCATGGTTTTTTCATCGATCATACCCTCTTCGAGCATGTCCATGGCCATGTTCAGGGCAGCACTTGCCGTTCTTTTTCCCACCCGGCACTGGAGCATGTACAGAACCCCTTCCTGGATGGTAAACTCGATGTCCTGCATGTCTCGATAGTGATGCTCCAGCCGGTTCCGGATATCAAAGAGCTGGGCATACAAATCGGGCATGGATTCTTCAAGAGAGTCCAGGTGCCGGTTCTGGGAATTTTTCGTATCCCGGTTCAGGGGGTTGGGGGTCCGGGTACCGGCCACCACATCCTCGCCCTGGGCATTGATCAGCCATTCCCCGTAGAACAGGTTTTCACCCGTGGCCGGGTTCCGGGTAAAGGCCACGCCCGTGGCCGAGGTGTCTCCCATGTTGCCGAACACCATGCTCTGAACATTCACGGCTGTTCCCCAAGAGTCCGGCAAATGTTCAATCCGCCGGTAGGACACCGCCCGTTTCCCGTTCCAGCTTTTAAATACCGCGCCGATTGAGCCGAAAAGCTGCTCTCTGGGACTGTCCGGGAATTCAATGTTTAAATATTCTTTTATTTTCTTTTTAAACCGGTCACACAGGGACTTCATATCCTGGGTTGAAATATCGGTATCGTTTTCATAGCCGTTATCGTTCTTGAGATTGTTCATCATCATTTCCAGGTGGAGGCGGATTCCCAGGCCGTCGGGCGGGGTGATCTGTTCCGCCTTTTCCATGACCACGTCGGAATACATCATGATGAGTCTGCGATACGCATCATAGACAAACCACTCGTTCCCGGTTTTGCGGATCAGTCCGGGGATGGTTGCCGAACAGAGGCCCACGTTCAGGATAGTTTCCATCATGCCGGGCATGGAACTTCTGGCCCCGGACCGGCAGGATACGAGCAGGGGGTTTTCCAAGTCCCCGAACCCCATCCCCATTTCCCGTTCAATACCTGCCATGGCCGTTTCCACGTCTGATTCAAGGGAATCGGGAAATCGTTTGCCAAAGTCAAAATAATCGTTGCAGCATTGGGTGGATATGGTGAATCCCGCAGGGACAGGCAGGCCCAGTTTTGCCATCTCGGCCAGGTTTGCGCCTTTCCCGCCCAGCAGGTTTTTCTGGGAAGCGTCTCCGTCTGTCTTGTTCGGGCCGAATTCATAGATATATTGGGTCATGGCTCTCTCTTTAAGTTTTGTCAGGTGGGTTAATATAATAGAATCCAAGTATCAATAAAACGGGAAATCAAGTCAAGAGAATTTTTGCTGGGCTGGATATTTGCCTCAGGCCTGGAGGTTAACCAAAAATTCTATCCAGTCCGTTCGTTGACTATATTCGGTCAGAACAGACCATATCAGGTCAGGCTGCGGATAAATTCTCCAATGGAGGCGGTTCCGCTTTCCTCAACCACCCGGATGGTCTGGGAACCGATCACGGCAATGTCGGCCTTACCCTTTAAATAGTCCACGTCTGCCCGGTCCTTGACCCCGAACCCCACGGCCAGGGGAAGGCGGGTGGCCTTTCGGCACCGGGAAAGATAGGCGGCAAGGTCTTGGGAAAATGTTGTCTCTTTTCCGGTCACCCCTTTTCGGGCCAGGCAGTAGACAAAGCCCGAGGCAAAGGAGGAGAGATAGGCCAGTCGCTCATCGCTGGTTTCAGGCGAAAAGATGTAGATGGGGTCCAGTTTGTTCTTTCGCATGGCTTCTATGTAGTCTTTGCCCTCTTCCGGGGGCAGGTCCGGGACAATGGCGCCCTTTAAACTGATGCGGGCCATCTGGTCTGAAAAGGCCTGGATTCCGTATTTATAAGGGATGTTGGCATAGGTCATGAACAGGAACGGGATGGGAAAATCTTTTGCCACCTGCCGGGCAAATTCAATGCATTTCTCAACGCTTGAGCCGTTTTCCAGGGCGCGCTGGTTGGCCGTCAGAATAACCGGGCCGTCTGCCATGGGTTCTGAAAACGGGATCTGCAACTCCACCAAATCCACCCCGGCCTCAACCATCTGCCGGACAATCTCATAGGAGGCGTCAAAGGACGGATAGCCCATGACGATATGGGTCATCAAGAGGATATCCTTTGTCGTCCGCCGGACTCTTATATAGGATTCAAGCATGGTATTCTCTCGCCTTTTCAATAATAAATTCTTTCCACTTGGGGTCATCCACTGCATCTGCCACGGTAAAAATGTCCTTGTCCCCCCTGCCCGACTGGTTGATGATGATGGCATCTTCGGTTGAGAGGGTGGGGGCTTCCTTAAAGGCCCGGGCAAAGGCGTGGGCCGATTCAAGGGCCGGGATGATGCCCTCTTTGCGCATGGTCAGCTTCAGGGCCGCCACAACCTCATCGTCGGTGGCGCTCTCAAACCTGGCCTTTCCCTGGTCGTGAAGATCGGCCAGGATGGGGGAAACCCCCACGTAATCCAGACCGGCTGAAATCGAGTGGGTCTCTTGCATCTGGCCGTCGTCATCCTGGAGAAAATAGGTCTTGTACCCCTGGGCAATGCCGATGCTGCCGTCCGTTGAACTGAGCCGGGAGGCGTGCATGCCCGAATCCAGGCCCCGGCCCCCGGCTTCGACCCCCACCAGTTCAACCGGGTCGTCAAAAAATCCTGAAAAAATACCCATGGCATTGGAGCCCCCTCCCACACAGGCATATACCCGGCTGGGAAGTTTTCCTTCTAAATCAAGGATCTGTTTTCTGGCCTCTTTGCCGATAATGGATTGAAAATAAGCGACCATTTCCGGGAAGGGATGGGGTCCGCAGGCGGTTCCCAGGACATAGTGGGTGGTGTCCATATGGGTCACCCAGTCCCGGAAGGCCTCGTTGATAGCGTCTTTTAAAATCTGGGTCCCGTCCGTCACCGGCACCACGGTGGCGCCCAATTGCTCCATCCAGAAAACGTTGGGCCGCTGCCGCAGGACATCCACCTCTCCCATGTAAATGGTGCAGTCAAACCCGAACTTTGCCGCCATGGTGGCGGTGGCCACCCCGTGCTGGCCGGCACCGGTTTCCGCGATCACCCGGCGTTTGCCCATGCGTTGGACCAGCATGCCCTGGCCCATGACGTTGTTGGCCTTGTGGGCACCGGTGTGGTTGAGATCCTCCCGCTTGATGTATATTTTGGCGCCGCCAAATTTCCTTGTCAGGTTTTCGGCAAAGGTCAGGGGGGTGGGACGGCAGGAGTATGAGGACATCAAGGTCTCATATGCTTTCCAGAACAGGGGATCATTTTTAATTTTTTCAAACTCAATTTCAAGTGCATCAAAGGTGGCCACAAGGATTTCAGGCAGGAATGCCCCGCCGTAGTTGCCGTAATATCCCCTGTTTTTCATCTTACTACCTCCTGCCGGATGCTGAATTATCTGTTAATATTTTTATATGGTATATGCTTTGGTTTTATCTCGTTTTTAATTGGTTTCAAGGTGGATGGTCTGGGAAAAGGCAAAATTGTCTGTCCGGCAGAAAAGCCGGGAGAATATGGCTTTTTTGGCCCCGGGAAAATCCAGGGTTCTTTCCACTTCAAGGATGGGGTCACTGGGTGTAATTCCAAGAGATTTTGCCTTGGGATCGGGCAGAGATGCGATTTTAAACCGTTGCCGGCCTGTAACGGGTTTCAGATAGTAGTGGTCATACACCACCTGGGCCAGGGAACGGTTTTCAAGATCCATCCGGTCCAGGCCTGGAAACAATTGGGAAAGAAGATAAAATTCCTCCATCAGGATGGGCTCATCTTTGACCAGGGTCAGGCGGGAGTAAAAAAATGCCGTCCCGCCGTTAAAGGGGTTTGTCCCGTCATCCTGGACATTCTGAAAGGATACGGGCTCCAGACTCGTTGACCGGGTTTCTATCCCTTTTGTCAAAAAGGCCTGGGATGTGCCGGCAAGGGAAAAGAGATCCACCTGGGGCATCTGCTTTTTTACAAAGGTTCCAGACCCTCTTTTACGTTCCACAAGTCCTTTTCGTACCAGGATGTCCATGGCCTGGCGCACGGTGGGCCGTCCGATATTGTAGTGCCTGGCCATGCCGTTTTCGGAAGGAATCACGGCCCCGGGCTCATAGGTTCCGGACCGGATCTGCTCCATAAGGGCATCGGCCAGCTGATGGTACAGGGGTATGGGAGAGTTCGGGTTGAGCATGATGGTATCCTCAAATTCTTTGTTATTTGAGGATACACTATTTTATATCTGTAAAGTTGTCAAGACATTTGTGGTGATTCCCGGATATGGTGAATGGATTTATTCTATGAATCTGATACTTGCATCCCTGGGAAGGGCCAGGCCCACGCTCACCTCCAATGCCTTTAGGATTCCGGAGATAACCGGGCAGGAGACATGGGGAATTGTTTTCAGGGAAATATCCAGGACCTGGGAGTGGAGGGTCCCGGTTTTTTTATCTTTAAACAATTCCTTCATCATATTCAGTGTTTTCCCTCCCAGAATTTCATCGACTTTCTGCCAGTTGGGACAGTCGGTTTCCAGGCGGAAGGCCGCATGATACCCTGTTTTATCTTCAGCATGGACCCGGGTGGTGAATCCACAGATACCGCTCTTTATTTCAACCTTGACCATTGTAATGACTCCTGATTAATGACGCCAAAAATCACAATCTGCCAAGGGGTAAACTTTTCACCCCCGGCAGATTGTTTTCGCAAAAATACGTGCTGGATGCCTCTAAACCTTATCAAGCAAAACCTTTTCAAGCTGGGCCACCATAAAATCCATCTCTTCGTCGTTGATGACCAGGGGAGGGGAAATCCGGATGGTATGGCCGTGACTGTCATTGACAATTAAACCCAGTTTTAGGAGTTTTTGGCAAAAATCCATGGCATTGCCGTTTTTGACCTCTATCCCGATAAAGAGCCCTTTTCCCCTGACCTCCTTGACATGGGGGGAGCGTTTGGCAATGGCTTCAATCCTCTGTTTCAGGATTTCTCCCTTTCGGGCCGATTGTTCGGCCAGACCTTCCTGTTCAAATACTTTGAGGGCTGCGGTTCCTGCCACACAGGCCAGGGGATACCCGCCAAAGGTGGACCCGTCCGATCCCTTGGAAAAGATCATATCCATGAGCTTTGCATTGGTGATAAACACGGAAAGGGGAACCAGTCCGCCGGACAACGCTTTTCCGAGAATGACCCCGTCCGGAACAATGTTGTCGTGCTCAAAGCAGAATTTTTTTCCGGTCCTTCCCATGCCCACCTGGATTTCATCACACACCAGGAGAAGATCATGATCGTCGCAGAGGTCTCTGAGCCCCTTGAGAAATCCCTGGGGCGGGATTTTCATTCCGCCCTCACCCTGCATGGGCTCCACAAGGATGCCGCAGGTATTTTTATTGACGGCCTTTTTGACCTGTTCAAGGTTTCCGAATTCAACCGATACAAATCCCGGGGTCAAGGGGCCGAAGCCTTCTCTGTATTTTGGACTGGATGAAAAAGAGACAACAGAGATGGTTCTGCCGTGGAAATTGTTGTCAAACACGATGATTTCCTGATCTCCGTCCGGGATACCCTTTTGTTTGAATCCAAAGTAGCGCATGGTTTTAATGGCGGTCTCAACAGATTCCACTCCCCCGTTTTTCGGCAGCACCTTGTTGCCGTGGTCCCCGAACCGAGGCCCCATCTGGGGGGCGAATTTTGCCGCCTGGGAGAGAAAAATCCCCAGGGGATCCGTGAACACGACATTGGACAGGACAGAGGCATAGTTGCCGATCAGGGCATCCATGACCGCATTGGTGATATCCGGATGATGGTGGCCTGAGTTTGCAGCAGAATAGGCAGCCAGGCAGTCCAGGTATTTATTGTCTTTTTCATCGGTGAGCCAGCAGCCTTTGGCCTGTCTGACGACAATGTTGATCCTTTCATAGTGGTGGGCACCATAATCTTTTTCCAGATGGAAAATGGTGGTGTCATCCTCTTTGGAAAACCCAGCGGCAAAATCTTTTTTTTTCATTGCAGTCATCTTACACCTCTCTTAATTGTCTTCTTTTATGATCTTATAAATTTTTTTTTCATCCTCGGTCAGTTCCTGGTGCCGGTCCAGCATTTTTTCCAGGAAACTGTGATAAAAATCATGACGGAGGCTGTCCCGGTTGGCAACGATAAACCATTGATTCCGTGTCCAGTTGATGGGTGAATTGTCTTCGTTCCCGGTTTCAAATATCCCCACCAGGGCCTCGTTTTTGTCTGTAATCACTTCAATGGATCTCCCGCCGATGGTCTCCTGCAGGTGCTCATGATCCGGGTGCATCACCTGGACATCAAATTTCTGGGTGATGTCTCCCATGGCAATATACCGGATTTTCACTCCTTTTTTGGCGGCTGCGGCCAAATACCGGTCTAGATGCCTGGCCGCCTTGGGAAACAGCCGCACATAGATCTCGATTTTTGCCCTCTGGATCATTTCCAGGGCTTTTTCCATGACATGGTCATACCCAATGATGGTCCAGACATATTCAAAATCATTTTTTTGACAGGCCTTGGAAATCAGCTGTTCAAATTCATCTATGCTGCTGCTAAAGCTTCTTTTAAGGCGCCGGATTAACTCATCCGACGGCAGGGGCGCGTATTGCCCGGAACTGATTTCAATGACATAGCCCTTGGAGATCAGGTTGCGCAGGACATCGTATATCCGTGACCTGGCGATCCCGGACAATTTGCTCAACTGGGACCCGTTCACGGGATGGTCGGCCACCAGTGCCATATAACAGGCGGCCTCATACTGTGAAAAGCCCAGTTGTTTCAAATTTGAATAGGGTTCCATTTGATTTCTCAAAAAAAGTTGCTACCTGAATAGCAACATAAACTCAAATTCAGGGATTGTCAACTTTAATGCGGATTTAAGGTTTTAAAAAAATTATCTCTTTGACACCGGGTTTTGAATCAGGTATTTTTTAGAAAAATCGAAAATAAAAATCCATTCAAACCTAATTTATTCAAATATAGGAGAAAGTTTATGGCAGGTCTAAATAAAGTAATGCTCATCGGGAATCTTGGCCGTGATCCTGAAATCAGGTATTCCCAGCAGGGTCTGGCTGTGGTGAATTTTTCCATTGCCACAAGCGAACAGTGGACCGACAAAAATACCGGTGACAGACAGGAAAAAACAGAGTGGCACAACGTTGTGGCCTTTGGCAAACAGGCGGAGACCCTGGAAAAATATCTGTCAAAGGGCAGCCAGGTATACATTGAGGGCAGGCTTCAAACCAGCACCTATGAAAAAGAAGGTCAAACCCATTATATGACAAAGGTCGTGGTGTCCACTTTTCAATTCCTTGGCGGAAAGCAGAATGCCGGGAATAACCCCCAGGGTGGCGGGGGTGGATTTCAGCAGGGAGGCGGGGGGTATCAGCAGGGCGGTGGTGGTAACCAAAACGCTGATTCCGGATCAGGCAACAATTTCCAGGGTCGGACAAATCCGGGCATGACCGGAGGCCAGGCACCCATTCCGGATGATGATATCCCGTTTTAAGGACCGCAGATAAAATAGGTTCGACAGACAACAAAAAACCGCCTCGCGTGGGAATCCAAGATCATTCCGGTGCGAGGCGGTTTGTTTTTAAACCCTATTCTTCCAGACCCGGGGTCAACTGTTCCCGCATGGTAATATCATGTTTCATCTCCTGGACGGTCTTTGTGGCGGATTTTTTAGACTCCTCCTCAAGATGTGCGGCAACACAAACCTTTCTTAATTTCTGGACATTGTTTTCCAGGGCCTGTCGTTCAGAGTCGGGCAGGTCATCTCCGATACAGGTGGTATAGGCTTCCTGGCTCTTTTTTTTCGCTTTCAATTCCTGGTGCCGTCTCAATGCTCTGTCTTTCATATTCCTGGCTCCTTTCTGCTGAAGGGAAAAATTTCCCGGACACGATATACAAAATTAACGGGTAACCGTCCTTCCATGGCAAAAGAGTAAACACTAAAAAATAGTTTGGCAAGCCTAAAAATTATGTCGTCTACAGATTAGGGCTGCGGATGCGGCCCTCACTTCCAGGGATGTTCCTTGCGCCATTGCCTCGGACGCTTATAGGCACGCCCCTGAATCCACATCCCTCGTTTTGATCGCCTGGCCTTTGATTCTTCCGCTAAATAGAGTTTGGAATCAAGGGTTTTCGGTCGTCTGCCCGGATATACTTCAGCCAGTCCCGCCCGGATCATTTCCAGGTTAATGTTTCTGCCAGCCACAAACACTTCGGCCAGTTGCCGATTATAACCGCCGATTCCATAGCTTTTAACAAAGATATTCTTATTGTTCAGGAGTGTTGCCAGATGCTGTTTTGCCTTTTGACCAAAGGGCTGGCCGGCCTGCCCCTTATATCCGGTCTCAGGGGAGTCGATTCCCACCAGCCGTATTTTAAATATCAGGCCCAGCCCCTTCACCTGAATGGTGTCGCCGTCAAACACCTTTAAAACCTTGAACACCTGACCATTATTTTCCGGTGCACTCAGTCGTTGGAAGACGGCATTGCTCTCTTCAAGTTCTTCAACTTCCGCGTCTAAGGGCGGCGAAATATTGGTAAAATGCTTGACCCCCTCTTCATCGGTCCAGAAATAGATATTCCCGTACACAAGACTGCAACAAAAGACAACAAATAGCCCGCAAATAAGGGCGTTGATCATGAACCACAGGTTAAGATTTTTTTTTACCATTTTTGTACTGCTTTTCTTCAATACCTTTTTTCATCACTTTTTTCAGTATAAAGGCCGACCATTTTTTTTGTTCCTGGTGCCGGATCAGCTCAAATCCAATGGCTGCATATGTGGTCGTAAGCTCCCGGGCTTCCCACTCTCTTACCCCTGACAGGACAGCAATACCGTTTTGGGTCAGGCTGTCAAAGATCATCTTGGACAAGGCAACAAGGGTGGGAAATCTCAAATTGGCTGCAATCATGGAAAATTTATTTTTTTCTGTTTTCATGGTATTTTCAAACACCCTTATCCGGTCCTCCAGATGGTTTAAAGCGATATTTTTTTGGGCTTCATTGATGGACACCGGATCGATCTCATAGGCATGGCAGGACCCCAGGCCCGACAATACCATTGCCATGGCGAGCACACCGGAACCCGTGCCGATGTCGGCACAGAAAAAATTTGGGCCGCACCTGACCATCTGCTGTTCATTCAGACAAAAATCAATGGCCGAAAGGCAGAGTTGGGTGGTGGGATGTGTGCCGGAACCAAAAGAGATGCCCTGTTCGACTATGATTTCAATAGTGCCGGGCGTTAGGGCGGTCCCAAATCCCGGGGGTTTGAGAATAAAATGGTCAGAGATCTGAACCGGTCTTAAAAAGCTTTTTTCCACATAGGTGGCGCCATAGAGATAATGATAGGATACCTCCTGTTCATGAACCAGGGTTTGCAGTATTTTTTTTGCCTCAGCCCTTGACATTGAAAAAAGGGTCTGTATTTCCCGGATATAGGCCTGGGGGGTGAGTTGAACCTCGGATCGGTCAAGGATGTTTAAAACATTTTGTTTGGCACCATCCATATCATAGGGGCTCATGACCTTCTTTTTTTAAGAGGGCTTCATACCAGCAGGCAAATTCAAACATGCCCCTGATCCTTTCATCGTCATTGATGATGCCCAGGCACATTTCAAATGCACCCTGGGCAAGGGTATTTGAATAATCGTCATGATCGATCTGGCTTAAAAATTCCCGGATCAGGACCTGGCTGGTGCGTTTGGTCTTGTCTTTCCGGATATCAATGGGATCTTTGGGCTCCTGGAAGGGGTTCCAGTCCTCATATCCTATTTTGGTAATCTGACGTTGCCCTCTTTTGCCCATGGCATCAAAAATGGCGCGTTTTTTCTCTTCAATCTCTTCCCGGGTAAACTTATCCATCTTTTTTGACTCCAAGGTATTCTTCGTTAAAGTCCGTTACAATTGCCATTGAAACGGGAATCAGCATTTCATGCATTTTGATCTTATCGGTTTTAATGTCTTTTACCAGCTCAGCCGACAATAGCTGGAGCTGGGTGTAAATTTTATCCATATTCAGCGTGGGGTAGGGTTCTCCCTGTTTGAAATTCGTTCGACCGCAGATGTGGCTCACACCGGCAGTGGAGGTGGGGATGCCGTAAACCCGGCAGGTAATGGGCCGAAACTCGTACATGAGGCAGAGGTTGTTCTCACCCAGCAGGGGGCATCTGACTCTTTCCTGGGACATTTTCCCCACGATTTCAAGTTCGTCTGCACCGTTTTTGACCTGTTTGTACGCCTCCCGCTTCATTTTTGTCAGGGCCCGGTCTGTCTTGTCCGCAATTTCGATCAGGTCGTTTTTTTCTTTGCCTTTAAATTTTTTCAGCACCTTATCTTTTAAATAAAGCGCCTCTATGAGGGTCAGATCAAAAATTGCGTAACAGCAGTCGCTGCACTTCTCCCGGCAGAACACTTCTTTTGGGTACTCTTTTTTAACGCGGTCAAATACCGCATCCACCATCTGGACCAGTGCTTCATATTTAACAAAGTGTTCTTTTAAATCTAATGCCATAATAATTATCCTCTTTATTTGCCTTTATTTGCCAATGCAGAAATTACTAAAAATACTGTCCAATATATCTAACGAGGCGGTTTCTCCGGTAATTGTTCCCAGAGAATCAATGCTGTTCTTAATATCAATGGCCAGGGTTTCTTCTTCCTGTCTGATCGCCAGTCCTTGCTTTACGGCCAAAAGGCTGTCAACAGTTTGTTCAAGGGCTTTTTTATGCCGTAAATTGGGGATGACCGATGACTTGTCCAGATCCATCCCGGCCATGGTGACGGCCGTAATTTTACGTTTTAAGTCGTCAATGCCTTTGTCCAGGAGGGCTGAAATCTCAACCCCGGGAAGATGACCATATTTTTCCGACAGACAGGGCAAATTGTTGTCTGCAATATCAATTTTGTTGATGACGAAAATAACTTTTTTGCTGGACTGAATCTCCTGGGGCACAAGCCTTTCAAATTCTTTATCGGAAAACCGGGTGCCGGGTTCTTTCATGAACAGCACGATATCGGCGGCAGTGATGCGATCTTTTGCCCGCTCAATGCCGATGATCTCCACAAGGTCATCGGTCTGGTGAATTCCTGCCGTATCCGTTATCACAAAGGGGATACCGTCAATATTCAGCCCCTCTTCAATGGGGTCCCGGGTGGTGCCGGGGACGGCGGTGACAATGGACCGGTCCTGCCGGAGCAGCCGGTTCATGAGGCTGGATTTTCCCACATTGGGCGCCCCGCAGATGGTGATCCTTATACCGTCCTTTAGAAAACAGGCATCGTTGTGCCGGCGGATAAATTCCCGGCACTTTTCAAGCACATCGTCGATGAGTGCAATCTCTCGTTCAGACGGTTCAAACGCCTCAACATCATCCGAGAAATCAATATTGACTTCAAGCAAAGACAAAAATTGAATCAAATTTTCCCTTAAGGCCTGGATCTCACGTTTCAGGTCCCCGACATTCTGTGCTGCGGCAAACTTCAGCGCATTGGCGGATTTTGCGTTGATGATGTCCGCAACGGCTTCGGCCTGGGTCAGATCAATTCTCTGGTTTAAAAACGCCCTTTTGGTAAATTCACCCGGCTCTGAAAGTCTTGCCCCCCTGGACAGAATCGCCTCCAGGATGGTTCTCAATACCATGGGGCCGGCATGGGCCTGGATTTCCACCACATCCTCGGCCGTATACGAAGACGGACCCTTCATGGGGATCAACAGCACCTCGTCTATAATATCCCGGGTTTTGCCCTCAAAGATATATCCGTGATAGACGTTGTGGGATTTAAAATCCGCACCCCCCTGGGGTCGGTCTTTTCGTTTGGAAAACAGCCCTGAAGCGATCTCAAAGGCCCTGGGTCCGGAAATCCGGATGACACCAATACCGCCGCTTCCGAAAGGGGTCGCTATTGCGGCAATTGTATCATTCATGATCGGCTATTTTCTCAATCGTCTTTTTCCCCTGAAGGAGTTTTTCTTTTTGGGGAAGATCACCAGTCGTCTATAGTATCCGTCACCCATGCTCTGGGTTCTGACGGCATTATCATCCTTAAGTGCCAGGTGGACAATCCGTCTGTCCTGGGCACTCATCTGGTTGATGGTGGCGGGACGTCCTGTTTTTTTGGCCTTGTCCGCCATTTTATAGGCCAGATGCTTGAGGTTGGATTTTCGGGTTTCCATGTACCCTTCAATATCCACCTTGACCCTGACTCTGGCCTCACTTTTCCGGTTGATGATCTTGTCGGTCAAAAACTGCATGGCATCCAGGGTCTGGCCCTTTCTGCCGATGAGAATGCCGGCATTTCCACCTTCAATCCTCAGGGTCAGTCTGTCGGATTCCGTGGTTGCCGTGACCTTGGCATCATCCGTGATCAGGTCCGCCATTTTCTGGAGGGCTTCAATCCCCAGGGCAATGGAGGCTTCAGACACATCCACCGGTTCCGGGGTTTCAAAGGTTTTGGCTTCTGTTTTTTCAGGCACTGCGGTTTCAGAGTCTGCGTTTTCAGGCTCACCTTTATCCGGTTCTGCCTTATCAGATTCTTTATTCTCAGGTTTTGGCTTATCCGATTTAGCTTTTTCAGATTTTTTAGGACTTGCGGCCTTTGGGGCAGATGCTTCCGGTTTTTTGGCCTTTGGTTTTGGCTGTTTCGGCTTTTTTTCTTCAAGCCGTGTGTTTTCACCAAAGGCCTCATCCACGATGGACCGGATTCCCTCCATTTCAGTTTCAGAAGACTTTTGTGCATCCTCCCGGGGAAGGATCACCCTGATTTTGGCATCTTTTCTGCCGACAATCCCGAAAATTCCGGATGCACCTTCTGAAATCACATCATATTTTAATTCATTTTTGGAAAGACTTAATGCGTTACAGGCATTTTTGATGGCAATATCCAGATCTTTCCCGCTGAATTCTTGAGTCTGTGTCATAATACCTCCTGCTTAGGAAAATTTCTTTTGAATATAATACTGCTGCCCCATGGATATGATGTTGTTCACAAACATATACAGAACCAGCCCTGCCGGGAAGTTGATGAACAGCACGGTCATGAATATTGGCATCAGCATCATCATCTTGGCCTGCATGGGATCACCTGCAGTGGGCGTCATTTTCTGCTGGAGCAAAAAGGAGGCTCCCATTAAAAGGGTGAGCATGGGTATCCCGTAAGGGGCCTGCATCATTGGGATTGAAAAATTTAAATCAAACAGCCTGTCCGGGGCCGACAGATCGTTTATCCACCCGAAAAAAGGGGCGTGCCGCAGCTCAATGGCCTGGTACAGCATTCTATAGAGTGCAAAGAAAATCGGCATCTGGGCCAGGAGGGGAAGGCAGCCGCTGGCCGGGTTGACCTTGTAGGTCTTGTACAGTCCCATGACTTCCTGGTTCATTCTCTGCTTGTCATTCTTATACTTTTCACGAAGCTCCATCATCAGGGGCTGTACTTTTTTCATCTCGTTCATGGACTTGTAACTCTTGGTCCCAAGGGGCCAGAAGAGCAGCTTGATGAAAATGGTCAAGAGAATAATGGCCACACCGTAATTGGGAATCACATTGTGGATCATATTCATGGTGATCAGCAGGGGCTTGGCAATGATGTTAAAAAATCCGAAATTGACGGCGTTTTGCAGGCCGGTACCCTCTTTGCTCAGCACGGCATGGCTTTTCGGACCCATATAAAAGGAAAAGGAATAGGCTCCCTGTTTGCCCGGCTCCAGCCGGTCCATTTTCCTCACATAGGAGGAGACCACCCGGTCATCGGCATAGGACAGCTTGAATTTGGCTTCAGGGGCCAGTCCGGTTTCCGGTTTTTTGGGCATGATCGCCGTCATAAAGTATTGTTCCGTATATCCGGTCCAGTCAATACTCCCAAGAAAGGTGTCCTGGTCTTCAATGTCATCGGGTTTAACGTCCGTGAATTTGCCGTCGATGGAGGCCATGGGTCCCACAAAGGCAAACCTGGATTTTTTCTTGGTCTCCTCATCAAAAAATCCCGGCGTGGAAATCACGAGAGAATCGTTCAGGGGCATGGATGAGCCGTTCTGGAAAACAATATCACAGTCAATCATGTAGGAGTCCGGCCGAAAGGTAAATATCTTTTTTACCACAATCCCCTGGGAGGTTCCCAGGACAAACTCAATGGTTTTCTCGCCGTCAACAACAGAGGTCTCAAGGCTGTCAACTTTTGCGGAATACACGGCATCTTTCAGCCCGGCAATGGATTGTCCCTCAAGGTCAAAGAACAGGGTTCCGGATTCAATCTGGAGGGGCACCAATTGTTTTAAAGGAGAGTCTTTTTTGTTGGTTTCCTTATACTGCTTGAGTTCAAAGCGCTTAATGGCTGCACCGTATTCGGAAATGGCAATATTATACAGGGGGGTTGAGACCTGGATGGTCCGATAATTTTTTGGGGCAGGTTGGGCGGCCTGGGGCAGGACCCCGGCCTGGGTGCTGTAGTCGGACACATTGGGCTGGGTGTCCTGGACCTGGCGCTGATCCGTGTTCCGGGTGTCAACTTGCTGGGGAAGACTATTGGGGTCCGGCACCTTTACAAAAAATGCCTGGTAGCCCACAAGCACCAGCACGGAAAGCACGATGGCCAAGATTAGTCTTTTTTGTTCATCCATTTTCTCTCCTAAACTTAAAATAAAGTGTAACGGCAATTTTAAATTTAAAGAGGAAACGAGTCGGGCATTCGGATAAATTACGGAACCGGGTCAAACCCTCCAGCATGGAATGGATGACAACGCAGAATTCTTTTGACGGCAAGAGTTGTGCCTTTAAGGCTGCCGTATTTTTCAATCGCCTCAAGGGCATATGCCGAACAGGTCGGGTAATAACGGCAGTTTTGTCCTGTTAAAGGTGATATAAAATATTGATAAAATTTAATAAATATGAAGAATAGCTTTTTCATTGTCTCTGTGGGGCTATTTTTGCAAAAAGTTTATCAAGCTTTTCAATAATCTGTCCGTTGGATAGCGTAGTCAGACCTTTCCTTGCAATGATATTTATATCATTGGGTCCTGAAATGTTCTCTTTATTGTGCCTGAAATATTCTCTAATAAGTCTCTTTATCCTGTTACGCTCTACTGCATTTCCCACTTTTTTTGATATTGTAATGCCGATTCGATTGTTTAGAGCTTTTCCTTGAAGTACAATTGCTACAAAGCTTCCAGTATGTACTCGTTTCCCTTGTTTCGAAAGTGTTAAAAATTGAGCTCTTTTCAGGAGCCTTAGATTTTTTGGCAAACAAAAGTTACTCAATAAACGCCTCGACTAAACCGTCAGTTTTTTTCTTCCCTTTGCTCTTCTCGCGTTAATTACACGCCGTCCACCGGGTGTGGCCATTCTTTTGAGAAAACCGTGTTTTCTTGTTCTTTTCCGGTTGCTTGGTTGAAATGTTCGTTTCATAAATCCACAATCCTCACTAAATAATTTCCAAAATTTTATCGTAAATACTACAAGCCATAATGAACACAACACTTTAACGCCTTTTTCAAAAATTGTCAATAACGAAAAAATTTCATCACGACGCTTTCCCCCGGACCGATTCAGGTGTCCACAACCCTTTTTCAACCCTTTTTTGATAAGATTTTTCAGGGATTAATGCATTAATATCTTTCCGGATATTCTCAAGATTTGACCGGTCTTCATTTATATTTTCAAATCGGTTGATTATACTGTCCACCGGACCGATTTCAACGCCAAGCCATCGTCTTTTTTTTAATTCTGCAACAGCATAAGTGGTACCTGACCCGCCAAACGGATCAAACACAAGATCCCCCTCATTTGAGGACATCTCAATTACCCTGTCCAGAAGCCTGACGGACAATTCGTTTGACCCGTTTCGTTTTTTATATTTTGCATGCCGCACAGGCGGTATGTCGGTCCATACATCACTGATATTTATCCCATTGGGATTCATTTTGTTTTTATAGCCGCCATAATCTTTCAAATCACCATAGCAATGGGGGCAAATTCCCATGGGGAGTCTGTCCGGATGGAAAGCGCCGGGTTTCTCATCCTTGCAATAGTAAAGAAGTGAATAGTGGGATGGATACAGTCGTCCCCTGACCGGGAGAGAGTATTTGATATCTACTGAAATCCAGTGCCTGAATGTTAATAGGGTATTTAAAAATTCAGACATATAGGTATTCCATTTGGGAAGGTTCCAGATAAAAAAACTTCCTCCAGGTTTTAATATCCGGCTGCATTCACCTGCCCATCTTTCACACCACGACAAATATTGATCAATTTTCAGGTCATCATTGATTTTAGATGGATATAGTTTGTTTAAATTAAAGGGGGGGTCGGCAAAAATAAGATCAACACTATCGTTTTCAATGGTAGGGATGAGATCCAAACAATCATTTCTATAGAGGCTGCCAAGGCTTGTCTGATAAACAGGCTCTATCTTTTTTCGAGATTTTTTTTGTTCTTTTGTAGAGGCTAAGATCCGGCTGATCTGGTCTGCATTTTTAGATAGGAGTGATTTTAGTTCACGATTATAATTCTGTGTTAAAAGCATGAGATCAATCTTTGAAAAATCGGTTTCACCAAGTATACGCTCTAAATCAGCTCCTGAAGGCATCTTGTGGGTGCGGTTATAATATTTGAGACGTTTGACGGGAATTCCTGTTTTTTTTGAAAATCGGTTCAAAGACAGGTTGTCATTGAGTTGCAGTGCTTTGAAAAGCATATATATTTTACCCTCTTTGAGGTCACTATTGTAAGTTAACTTCTAATCAACATACCTAACACATAAACCCGGTCTGATCAATTCCAATTTTGCGGACTATAGTCTGTAGAAGCTGTTTTTAAAAATAGGTATGGTACTAAACTATAAAGGGGAGCTTTGATTTGACTGCAGAGAAAATATTTGGCCGTGTACTTCGAAAAATCAGAACATCCAACAACCTGTCCCAGGAAAAATTGTCCCAGGAGTGCGGGCTGGACCGCAGTTATATCTCTCTTCTTGAAAGAGGCTTAAGACAACCTTCCTTGAAGACTATTCTGCTGCTTTCCAGGACATTAAAAACAACCGCTGCAAACATGGTTCATGATGTAGAGGAGAGTTTAAATGAAAATATTGAGAACGGAATTTCTGATAAAAAAAGGTGAGTTTTCCCAATCAAAAGAGTTTGAACAGATACTGACCGAAATATATGAGGCCATCCATTCCATTGTCTGGCCGGAAAACAGTAAAAGATTCACTTTATATCCTGTAAAAAAAGCAAGCGGTGTCGTGCCCATTAAAAAGAATTTTATTAGATCCCTTGAAAAAAACGGCTGGAAAGGTGAGTACAGGATGAAAATTGCCTCCCGATTAAGGCCGGGGCCTGTTGATTCCGTAAAAATTCTGTCGGGAAACAGGACCTTTGCCGTGGAGTGGGAAACTGGCAATATTTCTTCAAGCCACAGAGCAATCAATAAAATGGCCGTCGGTCTGATGGATGGTGTTATTGAGGGTGGGGTTCTGATACTGCCGTCCCGGGATATGTATCAATACCTGACTGACAGAGTTGGTAATTTTGCTGAAATTGAGCCGTATTTTAATGTTTGGAAAAATCTGAAAATATCAAATGGATTTCTTGCAGTGATTGAAATTGAGCACGACGATTTGTCAAAAGATGTTTCTCCAATAAAAAAGGGTACAGATGGCAGAGCCCTCAGATAAACCCGGCGAAAAGATCATACCCAAAGGAAAAAGTCCGGCTGATGTCATTGGGCGGGGGATGTATCACAATTTGTTTCCTGAAGGTATGGAGATTTCGCCCAATCTCAGTGAGGTTTATGAACTGGCCCTTGCATATTATGAAAGCAAAATACTCACTAAAAAAGAGCTGATAGACAACAGTGCCTATTTTGTAAAAGTGGACAATAGGTTTACCCGTCACTATTACATTTGTACCGGAGATCCGGTTAAAATCCCTGAATATTCATCCGCACGGTTAAAGTCGTTTTTTATTAACAATCAATTCAGAACAGGTTATGCCACCCATGGGCTTTTCCCATACCGGGGGAAGTTTCATCCCCAAATGATCAAAGCGATAATAAATATAATGGGGGTTAAAGCCGGAGAAACGATTCTTGACCCCATGATGGGATCGGGAACCGTTCCTGTTGAAGCAGCCTTGATGGGAATAAACGCCATTGGGATAGAAGCAAGTCCGTTCTGCCGATTTATGGCCCAGACAAAATGTGATGGTTTGAAAATTAAGGATAAGAGTTTGGACGGCTTAACCGATAGGTATGAAAGTATTTTCTCGAATTTCAACTCTGGTCCAAAAAATTTTGACGAGCAAAAGAATTTATTTTTTAAAAAGAATCAATTTCCCGAAGAAAAGGATACCGATAAAATTTTTTCTTTATTGTTTTTAGCCTTCCTTGACAGTGAAGGGTATGCCCAGAGAAGTAAGAGAAAATCTCATTTGGAACATTTTAAGTCAATTTTGGAACGATACATTGCCGCTGTAAAAAAGATTTTATCTGTTGAAGATTTTTTGGATATTTCACCTGCTAAAACCACCCTTCAACAAGGGGATGCAAGAAATATTGATATTGAAAAAAATCGCATCGACGGGATCATTTTTTCTCCCCCTTACAGC
Source organism: uncultured Desulfobacula sp. (assembly GCA_963674905.2). Taxonomy (GTDB): domain Bacteria; phylum Desulfobacterota; class Desulfobacteria; order Desulfobacterales; family Desulfobacteraceae; genus Desulfobacula. Next base: position 2,329,587 of record CAXXXR010000002.1, read on the forward strand.
TTTGCCATTGATTACTTGAAGAATGATTTTTCTCATTTAAAATACTTTGAAAGTGATCTTTCAAAATTTAATCAAAACATGATTGGGATGAGGGGCAAATCTTTAAAAGAAAAATACAGCCTCTACCTGGAAGATATGGGCAAGGTAATTTCCGAGTGTTCCCGTGTCTTAAAAAAAGATCGGTTCTGTACCATCATAATCGGGACAAATGACAGCCAACTGAGTAAAGCGTTGAAAATGCCCAAGGAAAAGGTATCGGGCTTGAACAAAATTATTGTTGACATTGGCTTGTCAAATGGCCTGTCACATGTCAGATCCCTTCCCCGGCAGATTGTCGGCATGGCAAATACCATGAGGCAGGAATATATAGTTGTTCTCCAAAAGCAGGCATAATTTAATTCAACAGGCCATAAACCAGGCATTAGATTTTTTTGTTTGAAAATTCCCATGCCCCTAATAGGCTGAAGAGATTTCCGTGTAAGTTTCCCCCGGTTTACAATGCCTGCTCAAGCCGCTGGGCCAGGGTGTCCAGAAACTGGGTGGAATCCAGCACCTCTTTTGCCGGGGGGTTGCAGATGGCGGCAAGGTCCCCGGTCATGTATCCGGCCTCAATGGTCTCTATAAGGGTATTTTCCAGTTTGTCTGAAAACGCTGTAAGCTCGGGCAGACCATCCAGCTCACCTCGTTTTTTCAGGGCACCGGTCCAGGCAAAGATGAGGGCCACGGCATTGGTGGAGGTTTTTTCGCCTTTCAGGTGTTTGTAATAATGCCGCTGGACCGTTCCGTGGGCTGCCTCATATTCATAGTATCCGTTGGGAGAGACCAGCACCGAGGACATCATGGCAAGGGAGCCGAATGCCGAGGCCACCATGTCGCTCATCACATCTCCGTCGTAATTCTTGCAGGCCCAGAGCATCCCGCCCTCCGTCTTCATCATCCGGGCCACCACATCGTCTATCAGGGTGTAAAAAAACGAGATGCCCGCAGCCTGAAATTGACCCCTGTATTCCTGGTTGAAAATATCTTCAAAGATCAGTTTAAAGGTCTGGTCATAGCGCTTTGAAATCGTGTCTTTAGTGGCAAACCAGCAGTCGATCCCCTGGTCAAGGGCGTATTCAAAACAGGCCCGGGCAAAACTTGAAATAGAGGCGTCTGTATTGTGCATGCCCTGGATAACCCCGGGTCCGGAAAATTCCATGATGGTCTCCCGGGTCTCATTACCCTGGGTGTCGGTAAAGACGATTTCAGCCCTGCCCCCGGACTGGGTCCGGATCTCGGCATTTTTATACACATCTCCGTAGGCGTGCCTGCCCACAACAATGGGTTTTTTCCAGGATTTTACCCCGGGTTTGATGTTGCTGACCAGAATGGGTTTTCTGAACACGGTGCCGTCCAGCATGGCCCGGATGGTGCCGTTGGGGCTTTTCCACTGTTTTTTTAGCCCATACTCTTCCACCCGCTCCTGGTTGGGCGTGATGGTGGCATTTTTGACGCCCACCCCGTATTTTATGATGGCATTGGCCGCATCAACGGTCACCTGGTCGTCGGTGTTGTCTCTCTCTTTAATGCCCAGGTCATAGTATTCGGTTTTCAGATCAACAAAAGGCTGGATGAGTTTTTCCTTGATCAGGGGCCACAGGACCCGGGTCATCTCATCTCCGTCCAGTTCAACAAGGGGGGTTTTCATCTGAATTTTTGACATTGGTTTCTCCTCTTCGTTTGCAGTGACCTGTCTGATGGCGCGTGTTTTGGGTGTCCGGCATACGGGGAAACGCCCCGGCCGGGCCGACTATTTTACCAGGGATTCAAAGATATGGTACTCTTCTATGTGGTAATGGGGCTCAGGATATATGGCAATGGGTTTTGAAAATTGTTTTTCAAGGGATGAAATCAAATGCTTTTCCCTGCCGTGGAGCAACTGGGCAATTTCCGGATGGACCTTTACCGTAAACCGGTTTCCCATGATGTCTCCGGCCTCGCTCACAAGGTCCCTGTAAATTTTATGGCAGATGGATTTTCCGGACAAGAGGTGTCCGTCTCCATTGCAGTAAAAGCAGGGTTCACAAAGGGTCCGGGTCAGGTTCCGCCGGATTCTTTTCCGGGTCATCTGCACCAGGCCCAGTTCGGTCAAAGGCAGTATATTGGTCTGGCTCTTGTCTTTTTTCATGGCCTCGTCCATGTGGGCCATGACCTTTTCCTTGTGCTGCTCTTTTTTCATGTCGATAAAGTCAATGATGATGATGCCCCCGATATTCCGGAGCCGTATCTGGTAGGCAATTTCCTTTACCGCCTCAAGGTTGGTTTTCAGGATGGTCTCATCAAAGTTGTGCTTTCCCACGTATCGTCCCGTGTTCACGTCAATGGCCACCAGGGCTTCGGTCTGATCAATCACGATATACCCGCCGGATTTGAGCCACACCTTTCTCTTCAAGGCCCTGGCCACATCCCCTTCAATGTTGTAGGCGTCAAAGATAGACTCTCTTCCCCGGTATAATTCCACGGACAATTTTACATCCGGCAGCAGTTTTTTTAAAAAGTTCTGGACATTGTCATACTCCTCTTTTGAATCAATGACCAGCTTGTCCGCCTCATTGGCCAGAAGATCCCTCACGGCCCTGAAGGTGACGGTGAGGTCCTTGTAAACAAGTGATGGGGCCGCGGCTGTCTCATTCTTTGTCATGACCGCATCCCAGGTTTTACTTAAAAAGTCGATCTCTTTTTTGATGGTATCTTCATCAATCCCTTCGGCCTGGGTTCTGAAGATATATCCGAATGAATTTTCCCGGATGGACAATAAAAGCTCTTTGAGCCGGGTTCTTTCCGCGTCGTTTTCAATTCGCTTTGAAATGCCGATGTGATCCACCGTGGGCATGAGCACCATATACCGTCCTGCCAGGGAGATGTGGGTGGTTACCCGGGGGCCTTTTGTGCCGATGGATGACTTTGCCACCTGGACCAGAATTTCCTGGCCTTCGGTGAGCAGGTCTTCAATGCTGCACTCATGGTTTAAGGCCGCCTTCCAGGAGGTGTGATTCTCTCCCATGTCCGTGGCTTCAATACCCTCGTCAATGGAAGCCGTATCGGTTTCCCCGTCACTGTCCTGCTCAAATTTCCGGTACATTTTATGGCTGGCCGTATCCAGGACATCGTCCACATAGATGAATGCAGCCTGATCAAATCCTATGTCCACAAAGGCGGCCTGCATCCCGGGGAGTACCCGCTGGACCCGCCCCCTGTAAATATTTCCGGCTATGGAGGTTTCATCTTCCCTTTCGATGAACACCTCGACAATGGTGCCGTTTTCAAGAAGCGCCACCCGGGTTTCATGGGGTGCGGAATTGACAACCAGTTCTTTTAACATGAGATTATCCTTATTGTGTGGCCCTTAGTTTCTTAATTCTTGCCGTGATTATGACATCTTCATCCAGGTCAAAACAATTCTTCAGTATTTCCAGGGGTCGAATGGTTCGTTCATTATACTTTTTTAAAACCATTTCAATGGTTTGTAAATCAATAAAAGAAATTTTTTCAACGGATTTGCGCAAATCCGTCTGCCTCTTTTTTTTCTTTTTGCTCAGGTCCTCAACCATAAACTCGGTCAAGGCCAGGAAGGCATCGATTTTTTTCCGGTCAAAGGGTGTTCGGCTTAACCGGATGGTATAACGTGATATGTCATCATTTCTTTTGGTAAATTTCAAAAATGGTTTGCACCCGATGACCTCGAGTCCCTTTGGAAACACCCGGTTCAGGACATCAACAATGGTTTTGGGTGCCAGGTTCCGTTCAAGATAGACAAAGAGAGTTTCCTGTTCGCTTTCCATTCCCACGGGCAGGGCGGTTTCAAAGGAAAGGCGCATGAGAGGATTAAAACCCTGGGAATATTTTGCCGTTAGCCCGGCCCTCTGGATTGCCCTCTGGACAATACCGGCCAGCTCAAGGTGCCCGAAAAACCGGGCTGATTCCATTTTTGAAAATGAAATCTCAAATTTTTTGAAGGCATCATCCGGCAGTCGGTTCAGGGGGCCGGGCTTTACCGAACTGGGTTTTTGGGAATCTGTGAGTCTGTCATAGACCACGGGTTGTACAGTCTTAAAATCACACACCCCGCAGCCGGTGCAGTCATTCTCCCTGCAGTCCGGGGTCAGGGCACTCTCTTTGGCCCGTTGAAATTCTTTTTTCAGGAAATCCGGGGAAATCCCGGAATCAATGTGGTCCCAGGGAAGGATTTCGTTTTCATCTCTTAAGCGCGTCGTATAAAATAAAGGGTCGATCCCGGTATCCTCAAAGGCCTTTTGCCACAGGGAAAAATCAAATTTGTCGGTCCACCCGTCCAGGCGGCACCCGTTTTCAAATGCGGCTACCAGAAGTTTTGACAATCTCCGGTCGCCCCTTGCCCAAACCCCTTCAACCAGACTCATTTCAGGACTCTGCCATTTAAGATTTACATTCCGCTGGCGCAGGTTGTCTTTTAAATATTGCAGCTTTTCTCTTGTCTGTTCCAGGGAATCCTGGGCACACCGCTGGAACGGGGTGTGGGCCTTGGGAATAAAGCTTGCCGTGCTCACATTGATATTCTTTTTTCCCCGGGCATAGGCAGCGGCCAAGCCTTTGGACAGGTCACAGATGGCCTGGATGTCTGCCTGTGTTTCAAAGGGAAGTCCCATCATGAAGTAGAGCTTGATGTTTTTCCAGCCAAGGGTTAATGCATTTTCAACCGTTGCCCGAATGCTGTCTTCGGTGAGGTTCTTGTTGACAATATCTCTCAGGCGCTGGGATCCTGCTTCCGGGGCAATGGTAAATCCGGTCTTCCTGACCTTTTTGATGATGTCCATGAGTTCGGGGGTGAGTCGTTCCGCCCGAATGGAGGGAAGGGAGATGGCATTGCAATACCCCTGACCCAGGTCCAGAAGGCTCTCCATCAACTGGGGCAGATTGGAATAATCCCCGGTGCTCAGGGAGAGCAGGGAAATATCGGAATACCCGGTGTTTTTCATGGACTCCCGGGCGATTTCCACCAGGTCCTCCAACGACCGTTCCCTCACCGGTCGATAGATCATGCCGGCCTGGCAGAACCGGCACCCCCTTGAGCACCCCCTGGCAATTTCAAGCCTGAGCCTGTCATGGACCGGCTTGGCAAAGGGGAGGATGGGGGATTTGGGGAAGTTTTCCTTTGTGAGGCCGGGCAGAAACGCCCGCTTCACTGTTTTATAGTCGTCAAACTCGGGGGTAAGATGTTGAATACCCTTTTCATCGTAGGCAGGTTCAAAAAACGAGGGGATATACACCCCGTCAATTTTTGACAAGCGTCTGAGCAGGCTTTTCTTTTTGCCGTCCCCGTTTTGTTTGAATTCAATCACCTGGTTGGAAATTTGAACCGCCGCCTCTTCTCCGTCACCGATCACAAAGGCATCAAAAAAATCTGCCAGGGGTTCCGGGTTAAAGGCGCAGGGACCTCCGCCGATCACCAGGGGAAAGGTGTCATCCCGCTGGGCGGAATAGAAGGGTATCCCGGACAGGTCCAGGAGGGTCAGAATATTGGTGAAGTTGAGTTCATACAGCAGGCTGATACCGATGATATCAAAGGCTTTCAACTCTTTTTGAGATTCCATTGACAGACAGGGTACGCGTCGTTCACGCAGCAGGGCCTCCATGTCCGGGGCGGGTGAGAAAAAACGTTCGGCTGCAATATTGTCCTGTTCATTTAAGATGGAATACAGAATCTGCAGTCCAAAGTGGGAGGTGCCGATTTCATAGAGGTCCGGGAATACCAGGGCAAATGTCAGGTCCAGCCGGTTTAAATCTTTTTGAATGCTGTTGATTTCATTGCCCACATACCGGGTCGGGGTCTGAACCTTTGCAAGGATTTCTTGATAATTTTGCTGATGCATGATATTGAGTTTTCTAAAAATAACCTTTGTTATAAATGAAAGAAACCGGTTAAGCAATTGGTTTCTTTCATGATTTATTGTGGGTGAAACCGGGTGAACGACCCGGTGGGCCCATGGCCGCAAGTTGGATAAAATCAAATTTTTTAATATATTATTTTTTGCAGGATAAAGCAATGAAAAGAACAAAGATCAATGGCCTGATCGCCCTGGACAAAACCGTGGGAGAGGTGCTGATCAAGGGGTGGGTGAGAACCAAACGGGATTCAAAAGAGTTTTGTTTCATGGAAGTCAATGACGGGTCATGCCTGAAAAATATCCAGGTCATTGCCAACAACGATCTGGACAATTACACACAGATCCAGACCATTACCACGGGAACATCTGTGTGTGTCGCCGGCAGCCTTGTGGCATCCCCAGGAAAAGGACAGACATGGGAAATCCAGGCCGGGAAAATCGATATTTTAAACATTGCCCTGGAATCCTATCCCCTCCAGAAGAAGAGACATTCCGATGAGTTTTTAAGAACCATTGCCCATTTGAGACCCCGGACAAACAAGTATGGGGCCGCCTTTCGAATCCGGTCGGAAATGGCCTTTGCCATTCATCAGTTTTACAATGAAAAAGGGTTCCGTTATCTGACCGCTCCCCTGATTACCGGCTCCGACGCCGAGGGGGCCGGTGAAATGTTCCGGGTGACCAGCCTGGACCCGGACATGGTGAAAAAACAGGGGAAAATGGACTTTACCCGGGATTTCTTTGGCCAGGAATCCAACCTAACGGTGTCGGGTCAACTGAATGCGGAAATGTTTGCCCTGGCCCTGGGGGATGTCTACACCTTCGGCCCGACCTTCAGGGCGGAAAATTCCAATACCAGCCGACATGTGGCTGAATTCTGGATGCTGGAACCGGAAATGGCCTTCTGCGACCTTAGCGAAAACATGGACCACGGTGAGGAATTGGTGAAAACCCTGACCCGGCATGCCATGGAGAAATGTGAACAAGACTTAGGACTGTTTACCAAATTTGTGGACAAATCCTTGCCTGCCCTGTTTGACAGGATTTTAAATACAGACTTTGCCAGGATTTCCTATACCGATGCCGTTGATATTCTGAAAAAATCCAAGAACAAGTTTGAATTTCCCGTGGATTACGGGATTGATCTGCAGTCCGAGCATGAACGCTTCCTGGCGGAAGTCTATTTTAAGCAGCCCGTGTTTCTAACGGATTATCCAAAAGGCATCAAACCTTTTTACATGCGGATGAATGATGATGAACAAACCGTTGCTGCAGTGGATCTGCTGGTCCCCAGGATCGGGGAACTCATCGGCGGCAGCCAGAGAGAGGAACGGCTGGCTGTCCTGGAAAAACGAATGCAGGAGATGAACCTGCCCATGGAAGATTATTGGTGGTACCTGGATTCCAGAAAATTCGGGTCCGCCCCCCATTCAGGGTTTGGCATGGGGTTTGAAAGATTTTTGATGATGATTACCGGTATCAGCAATATCAGGGACGTTGTCCCCTTTCCCAGGACCCCGGGAAGTATTAATTTCTAGGCCCACAATCATGACTCGCTCCAGGGGATCTATGTGCAGAAAAATTGAGTTTAAATATGGACAGGACCGTGTTCCCATTGATTTTCCGGATACAATTGATGTCTTGAAAATCAAGGAACCGGGCCTGGATATCCATCGAAAAAAGTTTGAAACGGATATTGCCCAGGCCCTGCCCAAAGACCTGCCGGACAACGCCGTTGTTTCCATTGTGGTGGCGGACAAGACAAGGCTTTGCGGGTACGAAACCTATCTGCCCTGGGTGGTGGACATGCTCCATAAAAGGGGTATCCACAAGGAGCAGATTACTTTTTTTATCGCCTATGGAACCCATGCCCGGCAGAGCGATGGGGAGAGTATCAATGCCTATGGCGATATCTATCAGACCTGCCGCTTTGTTCACCATGATGCAAAGGATAAAGCACTTTTTACACCCCTTGGCAAAACCGGTCAGGGCACACCAATTCATTTCCGGCGCGACCTTCTCAAGAGTGATGTGATCATTACCATGGGGGCATTGTCCCACCACTATTTTGCCGGGTATGGCGGGGGCCGGAAACTCCTGTTTCCGGGACTGGGGTATCGGCAGGATATTTATCAAAACCACAGCCTTTTTCTGGATCAAGCCACAGGGAGACTCTGCTCCGGGTGCCGGCCCGGAAACCTTGACCACAACCCCCTGGCCCTGGATTTGAAAGAAATGGATGGTGCGCTTGAGATACCCCGGGTATCCATCCACGGGATTCTGGATTCCCAGGGCCGGGTGTGCCGGCTCATTGTGGGAACAAGCTACAATGATTTTCTATCGGCCTGCACTTTGCTTGATTCTTTTTATAAAACCCGGGCCGTAAAAACTTATGACCTTGTGATCGCATCCTGTGGGGGATTTCCAAAGGATATTAATTTGATCCAGGCCCACAAGGCCATCAACAATGCCGCCATGTTTGTCCGGGACAGGGGCAGTCTCATTGTTTTTGCCCAGTGCCGTGACAAGATCGGGTCTGACGCTTTTATGCCCTATTTTGATTTTAAGGGTTTTAAAGAAGCCTTTGAGGTTCTATCCCAAGATTACAAGGGTAACGGCGGCACTGCCCTGTCCGTGATGGCCAAGACCGGGCGGATAAAACTCTTCCTAAAAACTGCATTGGATGATAAAGTCTGCCGGAAAATCGGGGTGCAAAAGAAGGACCCTGCCGGGATACAAGAGATGGTGGATACGAGCGGCGGGAATATGGCTGTCATTGAAAACGCCAGTTTATTGATCAAAACGGAATGATCCTTTTGAAGTATGAGGATATTCAACCTGAGAACACTTAGCCTGAGATATTTAACCAGAAAATATGCAACCAAAGCGCATTAAAATTGACCGGAAATTTCCAACGGAGTAGAAAATGGAACCTGAAATCAGAATCAGAGGATATCACACAGACCTGTACCAGCACGTGAACAACGCCCGGTACCTTGAATTTTTAGAGGAAGGCCGTTGGCAGCTTTTAGAAGACCATATGGACCTTGAAGCCTTCATGGGACGAGGGTTTTTATTCTTTGTGGTCAACATCAATATCTCCTATAAAAATCAGGCCCGGGTCAATGACCTTATTTTTATCAAATCCGGTCTTGGAAAGATCGGCAACACGAGTGCGGTGATCCGCCAGCAGGTGATCAACAAAAAAACCAATGCCGTGTGCGTGGATGCCGACATTACCTTTGTGATTGCGGATTTAAAGGGGAAACCGTTGAAAATTGAAGGTGAGCTAAAGGATAAACTGCTTCAGATTCCCGAGTTTAAAGGATAAAAAACAAAATGATAATTACCCTGCTGGACTATGGTGCCGGTAATGTGAGAAGCGTGGTCAATGCCGTTGAAAAACTGGGGGCTAGGATCAAACCGGTGGTAAGGCCCTCGGATATCCTGGATGCTGAAAAACTCCTGTTTCCCGGCGTGGGAAACTATGCAAGCATGATCCGGATTCTCAACGAGAAAAATTATATCCGGCCGTTGCAGGAGTACCTTGGGGCAGACCGTCCTTTTTTCGGCATCTGCCTGGGCATGCAGGCATTGTTTGAAGGCAGTCAGGAAGATGTGTCAGACAATGAAAGCCTGGGGATTTTCAAGGGCAGGGTCGAACGGTTTGAGACACGCCTGGCTGTTCCCCACATCGGGTGGAACGGGGTAAACCTGAAAAAAAATTCCCCCGTCTTTAAGGGGGTTGCGCCGGATTCAAAATTTTATTTTGTCCACTCCTATCATATTGTACCTGAAGATCCATCCATTGTCCTGACCACCACCCACTACGATTATGAGTTTGCCAGCAGTGTCCAGCAGGGCAATATTATCGGGACCCAGTTTCACCCGGAAAAAAGCGGGAGCGCCGGCATGGGGCTGCTTGAAAATTTTATCCGGCAAAGGGATCTCAAGGATTCAGGTGAGATTGACGTCAGGGGGGGAGGACTGTCAAAGCGGATTATTGCCTGCCTGGATGTCCGGGCCAATGACCAGGGTGACCTGGTGGTGACCAAGGGGGACCAGTACGATGTCCGGGAGAAGGGGAATGTGAGGAACCTGGGCCGGCCCGTGGAGCTTGCCAGGCGATACTATGAAGAGGGGGCCGATGAAATCACCTTTTTAAACATCACGGGATTCAGGGATTTCCCCCTAAAAGATATGCCCATGATCAAGGTCCTGGAAAATACCAGTAAAAATGTGTTTGTTCCCCTGACCATCGGCGGCGGAATCCGGGAGTATACGGACAGCCGGGGTAAAACCTATACGGCCCTGGATGTGGCATCCCAATACTTTCGGTCGGGTGCGGACAAAATTTCCATCGGCAGCGATGCCGTGGCGATTGCTGAACAATATCTGAAAACAGGGGTAAAAACAGGGAAAAGTGCCATCGAAGAAATTTCCCGGGTTTACGGGAACCAGGCGGTTGTGATTTCCATCGATCCCAAACGAGTGTATGTGAGTTCTCCCGGCGAGGCCGGCCGCCACCACGTGATCAAAACCCAATTTCCCGGACCCAAAGGGGAAGGATATTGCTGGTATCAGTGCACGGTACGGGGCGGCAGGGAGACCCGGGACCTGGATGCGGTTGCCCTGGCCAAAGCCTGCCAGGACCTGGGGGCTGGTGAAATTCTCCTCAATTGTATTGACCGGGACGGGACGAACTCAGGGTTTGACCTTGAATTGATCAATGCCGTAAGGGAGGCGGTTTCCATACCCGTGATCGGGTCCAGCGGGGCCGGGTGCGAGGCTCATTTCCTGGAGGTGTTTGAGAAAACCCGGGCAGAGGCGGCCCTGGCCGCGGGAATCTTCCACCGCAAGGAGGTGCCCATCCAGAAGGTCAAAACCTATCTTTTTGAACACGGGATAGAAATCAGGACCCAGATATAGTTTTTTTTAAACCACGTTTAACAGGTCTTCAACCGCCTGCATGTTTGCTGCAAATTCAGCGATGATCTTTGAAATGTCATCGGACTCCATGCCCAGCACCTGCATGGCTTTTTCGTTAAACTGATATGCCAGCTCATCGGACCCCACGCCGATTCCGATCATCATGCAGATGCAGTCCGCCAGATAAACCACGGCGATTTCCTTGTCCTCGACCATTGAGACATCCGAGAGATGGTGATGCCGGATTATCTTTACCATTTTAGGGGAGAACTTCCACATCTTGGCAATCATTCCCCCAAGTTCGGTATGGTCCACACCGATCACTTTTTTTTCAGCCTCCTGGAAACTGAAATTTTCATTGACCACCAGGGCGGATATTTTTTCAAAAGAGTCCCTGACAAACCGATCCAGGACCGTTTTCCCGATGTCCTTGAGCAGGGCAGCCGTAAATATGGTGTTTTTATTTTCCATTGAAAGCCGGGTGGCAATCTGCTTTGCGATCAGGGCCGAAGAGACCGAGTATTTCCACATGGCTCCCTCATGGAGGCCGTATCCTTCCTGTTTGCCTCCCAGCACTTTTGAACCGGATTTCATCAACACGATTTCAAGGATTTGGTCGATTCCCAGAAGGCTTACCGCATCCTTGATGGATTCGGCAGGCTGCCGCAAGCCGAAATAGGCTGAGTTGCACGTCTTTAATACATCGGCCGTGACGGCCGGGTCATACTGGATGATGTCTGCGATCTGGCTCATGGAGCTGTCAGGTTGATCAACCTTCTCGAGAATCTGATGGATCACGGCGGGTATGGGCTTTAAATTTTTGATTTCTTTAACAAGTTCCTGGATGGCAGTCATAGAGTTCTCCGTGGCAGATCCCTGGTTATTTTATATCAAACTCCCCTGCTGACATCCAAAGGTGTTGCAGGTCCAAACCTGTTGCAGCACCTAATGTACTGCACCGCCATAAGGGGATGGTTGAAAAGAATATGGATTATATTAAGCGATGGGAACAAATAAAGTCAAGAAAACAAAAAACCTTTGGGAAACTTAAAACAGTGAGGTTTAAGCGGCCCTATATCATGTTTTGCTTTCTTTTTTTCGGAGTCGTATTGGAGACGATTTTGATGACACCGGGCATTACCGTATTCCGGCCGTTTAATTTGGCCTTGTACATCATGGTGTCTGCATCATGGATGATTCGGGTCATGTCTGCGGACCGGTTGAGTTCGGACACGCCAAAGCTTGCGGTCACACTGATCTCGTTGCCGTCGTGAACAATCCGCTTGTTGGCAATTTTGATTCTCAGGCGGTCTGCCAGTTCCATGGCTTTGACCTTGTCGGTTTCAGGCAGGATGGCAATAAATTCCTCCCCCCCGTACCTGGCAAGAATATCACCGGTTCTCATGTTCTGCTGAACCAGGCTGGAGACCTGTTTAAGCACGGCATCACCGGCAAGGTGCCCATGGGTATCGTTGACCTGCTTAAAATGATCCAGGTCAAACATAAATACGGACAATTTGCTCTTGTGCCGGATGGCCCCGGAGATATTTCGCTTTAATTGATTTTCAAACTCTCTTCTATTGTAACATCCGGTCAAAGGGTCAATGACTGCCGCGTCCCTTAAGTTTTCAATTTTAAGCTGCCGGGAAAGCGCACAGGAGCATCCCCGCAGGATTAGGTTTACCACTTCATCATGATAGGTGGCCAACTCTTTTTGGGGCAGCATATAGATTTTGGAATAACAGTTTTCTTCGTTGATTTCATAGGATACAAGGTCGTCCAGGTCAAATTTTTCTTCGTGCTCATCCGGATGAAAGGTATGATTCAGGTAGTTTAATTTTTCTTTGTCCTTAATGCAGAAGTCTTTTAAAATAATGTCTTCCAGGGATTTTTTGTACATTCTGGGGTCCAGCCAGACATCCACGCCGGTCTCTTTTTTCAGGACAAAGGCAAACAGCCGGTAATTGAGACTGTCTTTCAAACACAGGGCCACTTCATTGATGATCTCTGTTGAGGATTCTTTCTTGTTCAGCTCAACAATGTGATGGAAGAGTTTTTTATGGTCTGCCTGTCTTTCGGCAGCTTTGAACACCATTGAAAACAATGTGGTCATTCCGGTGGATAGTCTGTTCAGTGCCTGTTTCATTTTTTTCCCTTGTTTCAGTGCAAATCTATGGTCTGAAACAAGAGTAGCAATAGGTGTGCCAATGGTTCTGAATATGAGATAAGCATTATTATTTCGAATAGTTATGAAATATATGCTCTATGGCAATCTTAATTGAACAGGGAAAAAACTGCCGATGCCGTCAGGTCTTTGACGCCTTATTTTTTCTGCCGAAACCTCTGAAACTCCATACTATAAATTCCCCTTAAGACCGATCTCTTCAGCTACCGGGCGCATTCCCATAATCACCTCGGTGATGAGGTCTGACAATTCCATATCAAGGAACTCGGCCCCCTGCAGGATTACGTCCCGGTTCACCCCGGCGGCAAAATTTTTATCTTTGAATTTCTTTTTGACGGATTTTGCCTTGATATCAAGGATACTTTTGGACGGTCTCACCAGGGCCGCACTTGCCACAAGCCCTGTGAGTTCATCAATGGTGTACAATGTTTTTTCAAGGTTGGTCTCGGGCTTCACGTCGGTGCAGATTCCCCAGCCGTGACTGATCACGGCCCGGATATAGTCTTCAGGCCAGTGGTGTTCCTTGAAAATCTCAACACACTTATGGCAATGGGCTTCAGGATAACGCTCATAGTCAAGGTCATGCACCAGTCCGATGATCCTCCACATCTCCTCGTCTTCGTCGAATCGGCGGGCAAAATGACCCATCACGGATTCAACGGCAAGGGCATGCCGGATCAGCCCCTGTTTTGTATTGTATTTTTTTAATAAATCAAATGCATCTGCCCGTGTGGGAACCTTTATGTCCATGTCAAATCCTTTAATCTTATTGCATTTTTTTCTCTATATAGTAAGATCATTTCTTATCTTTTAACCGGATAGAAGTCAACGCTTATGGTGTCAAGCGGTTCCAATGATCATCCTGTGCACAAAGGCAATGAGGCTGCTCTTTTTTCTCCGGGGCAACGGCAGCTTAACCAGCGGCTGTTCAGCATTCTGGTAGCCGGTATGGTTCTGAATTTCATTGCCCTGATTGTGTTCGGGGTCGTCATTGGATTTAATTTCTCGGGTCTATTGTCGGACCAGTCAGTCGGAATCCCAGACACTGGGAAATGGGTCCCGGTCCTGGGAATCCTTTTGTTTTTATCTGCAGCCTTCACCGTTCTCCTTGCCATCAAGGTCAGGGGCCTGGTAGCTTCCAACCAAAAATTAAACCAGTGCATCAACAGCCGAGAACAGGAGAAAAGTCAGATAGAGGCAAAGCTTTTCCAGGCTGAAAAATACAGGGCACTGGGGATATTGGCCGGCAGTGTTGCCCACGACCTGAATAATATCCTCTCGGGAATTGCCACCTATCCGGAAGTGCTGTTGATGGACAAGACTCTCGACCCCGGGATCCGCCAGGGGCTGGGCCTGATCAAGGATTCCGGTCGGAAGGCATCCGCAGTTGTGAGTGACCTGCTCACCATTTCCCGGGGGGCAGTCGCGGAAAAGGAAATCATTAATATCAATTTGATCCTGGACCGGTATACATCTGCTCCGGATTTTGACAAAATCAGGAAGACCCGTTTTCCGGTGGAAGTGGAAATTCTCATGGAACCGGAACTCCTGAATATCAAGGGGTCCTATATCCACATCGAAAAAATAATTATGAACCTTTTTTTGAATGCCGTGGAAGCCCTGTCCGACAGACAGGGCGGCGAGGTGGTCATCACCACGGCCAATCGCTATATCGGTCCCGGCAGTCCCGGGTATGCGGACATGGTCCCGGGGGAATATGTTCTTTTGAGTGTGGATGACAACGGCCCGGGCATTGATGAAGGTCTTGTGGAAAAAATATTTGAACCCTTTTTCACCAAAAAAAAGATGGGAAAGAGCGGTACCGGTCTGGGGCTTACCGTTGTCTGGAATGCGGTTCAGAACCACGATGGAGTCATTAAAGTCAGGTCCAGTGAAAGGGGCACGGGATTTGATCTGTTTTTTCCGGCAACTCGCGAACAGATACCCCAAAAGGCGGCGACAGAATCCCTTGAGGAAATAAGAGGTCAGGGCCAGACCATCCTGGTGGTGGATGATTTAAAAGATCAGCAGAAAATTGCCGTAAGCATTCTCGAAAACCTGGGATATCAGGCCCGATCGGTTGATGACGGGTACAGCGCAATTGAGTTCATCAAGCATACGCCCACGGATCTGGTGATTCTGGATATGGTCATGGCCCCTTCCATCAGCGGTCTTAAGACCTATCAGATGATAAAGGAGATAAAACCGGATCAAAAAGCCGTCATTACCAGTGGATATTCTGAGTCGGAAGAGGTATTAATGGCCCTGGACCTGGGTGCTGGAAGTTTTATAAAAAAACCCTATACCATACTGGATATGGGAATTGCCGTTAAAGAGGAGCTGGGAATTTAGTGGAGATATTAAAGACAAAAGAAGAAATGCGCAAGTGGTCAAAAGACCGGAAAAAAGAGTCAAAGTCCATCTGTTTTGTTCCCACCATGGGATATCTTCACCAGGGACATCTTTCCCTGATGGAAAAGGGAAGACTCCTGTGTGATACGCTGGTGGTCAGCATCTTTGTCAATCCCACCCAGTTCGGGCCCAACGAGGACCTGGACGCGTATCCCTCCAATATTGAAAACGATCTTGCCCTGGCCGAAAAGGCGGGTGTCACAGCCGTATTCCTGCCTGATAAAAGCACCATGTATCCGAAAAACTTCCAGACACGAGTGAGTCTTCAAAACCTTCCCAAATTTTTATGCGGCAGATTCCGGCCGGTTCATTTTGCCGGTGTGGCCACGGTGGTCACCAAGTTGTTCAATATTGTCATGCCGGATATGGCAGTTTTCGGGCAAAAAGACTATCAGCAGCTCCAGATCATCCGGCAGCTTTGCCTGGACCTGGATCTTGACATCCAAATCCATGCCGGTGAGATTGTGCGAGAACCGGACGGACTGGCCATGAGCTCCAGAAATGCTTATCTTTCCAAATCCCAGAGAACATCCGCCCTCAGCCTTTCTCAATCATTAAGTCTGGCCCGGGACCTAGTTGCCCGGGGAGAGAAAAATCCCGGGGTTGTCAGGGATCAAATCGACGCCTTTATCCGGACATTTCCCGGGGCAGACCCGGAGTATATTAACCTTTGTCATCCCAAGACCCTTGAAGACATTGAGCGAATTCAGGAGTCTTTTGTCCTGGCTCTGGCCGTGCGGGTGGGTAAAACAAGGTTGATCGATAACGCCCTTATTGATCCGTCACAATAATGACTCGGCACTCTTTCAAGAAAATATGACGCTCGGTTGCTTTTTCCAGGAGGTGGTAATCCGACATGCTGATCACAACCGCGGAATGGGGCTTTCCTTCTTTGCGAAGTCCCTTCAGCACCAGGGGGTGACTGCCGATTCTCCTGTCTGCTGATGCCTGATCCATATTGCAGATATATTTGCAGACTCCGTTCTGCACGGCAAATTCTCTGCTGATGAATGCGGAAGCGTAGACGGTATGGCCCTGTTCTGAGACGATAACCGGACTGAGTACGGGTTCAACCCCAAGCCCCCGGGCATCGATGATCAGGCCTGTGTAAGGGTTGTCTCTTATATCCAGTGGTGTATCCACTGGATTTTTTGGGGCTGCTTCCGGGCTGATCTTGGGTATCTGCCGGATCTCTTCGGGCAGGACCAATTGTAAAAATCCTCCGAACATGCTGGTTTCAATGCTTATTTCCACGGCAAGGGCCGAGGTGTAATACTGCTTTGAAATACGGGCATCCCATGCTGTTTTTTCCATGCCTGCCAGGATGATGTCGTTTTTTGAGGCATACTCACCCACGCTCAGTGCGGGATTGATTTTTATCTGCTTTAAAATTTCAATGATCTGCCGGTTGGCATCTGCCCGGGCCGAGCCGGGAACCGACCCTTGGGAAGCGTCTCTATTGTCTTGGGGAGATGCTTTGCCCACGGCTGAAATATTACCTGTGCTCCAGTTGATCACACCGTTTTCAAACTGGGAAATACAATGGTATGCCTTTGGCGGGTCCGGATTTGCCGCACCCAGGCAGGGGGCTGGAATAAAAAGCAGGACAAAAAGCAGGACAAAAATCGGAACAGAAATTACACCAAAATTCGAAAAAAGAGGGGCCTTCATGATCCGGCCAATGGAGTTCAATGGAAAATCAGTGGTCTGCACGGTTGTGAGGTGTCAAAAAATTGAATTCAATGAAATCGGCAATCTGTCTGATATCTTCAAGCCCGAATATGGGCACATTTGGAGTGTGGTCTGAATCCGTCACAAAGGCAATGAGGTTCTCATCATCCATGCACAGGGGATGCATATGGTCGCTGCCGGTCCTGAAAATCTCTATTTTCGGCAGATTCTCCCGCTTAAATCCTTCGGCCAGAATAATATCCATGTCCCCAAGATAGGCACCCATCTTATCCAGATGCGCGGTTGCATCATCTTTGATCAGGGTCACCTTATCCCGGCTGATCACGAGTGTGGCGGTGGCACCGGCCTTTCTGTGGCGCCAACTGTCCTTTCCCTGTGTGTCCATCTCAAACCCGTCATGGGTGTGTTTGACGGATCCGATTCTGTATCCTCTATCTGTCAGGCAGGCAATGAGTTTTTCAAGAAGGGTGGTCTTGCCGGAGTTGGATTTTCCCACAACGGCAATTATTTTTGGTTTCATGTATATGGTCTCGATTGTGTTCGATTAATTTTTTTTTAAAGTAAAGCCCGGAACAGAGAAAGTCAAGCAGGAGAACTTCAATCCGTGCAATAAACCGGTTTTCACTTTCAATTGTTTGAAACACCGGGTGATCCCATCACGGGCACAAGGCTTTTGTCCTTGCATTGAGAAATAGGATAGGGTTAAATCAAAAATTGTTGTTGAGCCTTGAAAAATATGATGCTGAAGGAAGAAACATTAGGACCGCAGATGAGATTTGTGATCCTTAGCTGTGGGGAGGTGAGGATATGCTGGGAATTTTAGGTGGTACGGGCGTGTATGACATTGAAAATACGATTGTAAAAAAAGAGCATGAGATGATCACCCCCTTTGGAAAGCCTTCCGGTCCGGTGATGGAGCTCGATTACAAGGGGAATCGGTTTTTTTTTTCTGCCCCGGCACGGGAAAAATCATGAATTTTTGCCCCATGAAGTCAACCACCGGGCCAATATTTTTGCATTAAAATCCCTGGGTGTGACTGCTGTGATGGGAATTTCAGCCGTGGGCAGTCTGAAAAAAGAAATTCACCCGGGCCAGTTTGCCATCCCGGACCAATACTTTGATTTTGTCAGGGGCGGCAGGAAAAACACCTTTTTTGGTGAGGGCTTTTCCGGCCATATCTCCACTGCCGAGCCTGTATGCCCGGGGCTGACCCGGGCCATGATCCATGCAGGAGCCTGCCTGGACATGACCATCCATACGAAAAAAACCTATGCCTGTGTGGACGGCCCCCGCCTGGGTACCCGGGCTGAAAGTTTCTTTCTGCAAGGGCCGGCCAACTGTGATCTTGTGGGGATGACCAACGTGCCCGAAGCCTTTCTGGCCCGGGAAGCCCAGATCTGCTATGCCACCCTGACCATTGTCACGGATTACGACTGCTGGCAGGATGATCCCAGCGAACATGTGAGCGTGGAAATGGTATTTTCCAGGTATGGGAAAAGCCTTGCCCGGGCCGGACAATTGATAAAATTCGTCATTGAAAATTTTAAAGACTCTTTGGACTGTTCCTGCCGTCATTCCCTGGATACGGCCATTATCACTCCTGTGGAAGCATTGAATGACCGGCAAAAGGAGATTCTGGCGGTGCTCAAAAGATGAGCCTGGTTTCCATTGTCATTCCCCTGGGACCCCATGAATCTGAGTATCAATTCTTGCTCAGGGATTTTAAATTCGCATTGCTCAAAGATTCAGGAACAATTGCCGGGGAGGTCCAGATTGTGGTGGTGGGTACCCGGGGAGCGGAACCGGCCGGGATCAGTCAGGCCGGACTCCAGGACCAGTTACCGGGGGTGGAGGTATTGTATCTGACCTCAGGAAGGGGCAAGGGAAGAACCCTGAACAAGGGGGCCCAAAACGCCAGGGGAGACTATCTGTGGTTTGTCCATGCAGATTCACGGATCTGTCTGGACACGCTCCAGGCCCTGTTTACCGGCATTCAAAAATATCCCCATGCCCTGCTGTACTTTAACCTCAAGTGGCTGGATGACGGCCCCCCATACATGAAAATCAATGAAATCTTTGCCAATCTGCGTTCCTCGCTTCTGGGCCTTCCGTTCGGGGACCAGGGATTCTGCCTTCGACGAGATCTTTTTTTTAGGCTGGGCAGGTATGATGAACAGGCCCGGTACGGCGAAGACCACCTGTTCGTGTGGAAAGCCCGCCACCACGGGATTCGTTTGCGCTCCACCGGGGCTTCCCTGTTGACCAGTGCGCGTAAATACACACACCACAATTGGACGAAACGGGTTTTGTTCTACCAAAAGGTATGGATACTCCAGGCCTGCCAAGAAATTTTGAAGGGGTCCAGGGATCATTCATCCCTGAACCGGTAAAAGAACAGGTCGTTATGTCCCAAAAAAATCTATTGGTACTATTTGCCAAAAATCCGGACACAGAGCCCGTAAAAACACGGCTGGCAAAATCCATCGGAGCCCGGGCCCGGAAGGTGTATGAACAGATGCTGCTTCATTCCATTCATATTCATACCCATACCCTTGCGCCATATGATTTCAAGGTATATATTCTGGGGGACAAGTCGTATTTTCAGGATCTTGTGCCAAAATCCAATATTGTCGTGCAAAGGGGACAGAATCTGGGGGACCGCATGTTTCATGCCTTTGAAACCGAACTGGAGCTTTATCAGCGCGTCATGATCACAGGGTCTGATGTCCTGTTAACCCGGGCCTTTGTCACGGATGCCTTCGAATTTGACACCTGCGTTATCGGTCCCTGCCCGGACGGGGGATATTATTTGATCGGACTCACCCGGCCTGAAGATATTTTTACCCATATTCCCTGGAGTACTCCCGAGGTGTATGAAAAAACAAGACACCGTATCCAGGCCCTTGGCCTGCCCCTCCGGGTCCTGGAGGAAAAACGTGACCTGGATGATGTTGAAGATTATCAATACTATCTGGACACGGGACTCATCACACCGATTTAACCGGTATTTGCTCCCAGGGCATAAAACACCCTGAATCATATTAAAGCAATTTTTTCAAATTTTCCTTATGCAGGGAATTTTGCTTGTATTTGAAAATAAGGAATAGTATATAATTTTTTAATTTTATTGTGTAAAAAAACGTTATATTGCAAAATATTAAAAATATTCTGATGAAAACGAAAAAAAATATCACTTTGATTGGAATGCCTGCCGTTGGAAAAAGCACGGTGGGAAATCTTCTGGCCGGAAGAATCGGGTTTGATTTTCTTGACTCAGACCATGTGATTCAATCAAAAGAAGGTAAAACCCTGTCCCAGATCATCCATGAAAAGGGTTTGGACCAGTTTTTACACATCGAAGAAACCCATATTGTGGGTATTTCCTGTACCAACCATGTAGTGGCCACGGGCGGCAGCGTTGTCTACAGCCCAAGAGCCATGGAACATCTGGCCGCCATTGGCACCATCATTTATTTGAGCGTTGATCTGGACACACTCTTAACCCGGCTGTCCGACGTCACCTCCCGGGGCGTGGCCATTGGTCCGGGAAAGAGTATTGAAGACCTTTACAAAGAAAGAACTCCCTTATACAATAGATATTGTGATATCAAAATTGATTGTGGCTCAATGACTGCGGAACAGGTCGTTGAACAGGCAATGAACGATTTATCTTGAGATTGGGGGAGACCTGCCATGGGTGAAATGCTGTCAACCAGAGAAGTTGCAAAGTTTTTAAATGTTAACGAAAAGATGGTCTACTCACTTGTGGCTGAAAAAGGCCTGCCTGCCTCAAAAGTTACGGGAAAATGGATTTTCCCCATTCACCTGGTCCGCCAGTGGATAGAAACCGGTACCGAGAATTATCCCCAGCTCGCCAAGCTTCCGCCGTATCACGGGCTTGTCCTCATTGCCGGCAGCAACGATCTGCTCCTGGATAAAATGATTTCAACCTTTAACCTTAAGCATGAAGAGCACATGGCCATGTTCGGCATTGCCGGGTCCATGGGCGGGTTAAAGGCCCTGAAG
Organism: uncultured Desulfobacula sp.; assembly: GCA_963674905.2. Taxonomy (GTDB): domain Bacteria; phylum Desulfobacterota; class Desulfobacteria; order Desulfobacterales; family Desulfobacteraceae; genus Desulfobacula. Next base: position 2,350,735 of record CAXXXR010000002.1, read on the forward strand.
CGAAATCTCTGCCACATTGCCGCCAGTCATCTTGTGGCTGACAATGAAGAGTATAATTTTCCTTTTTTAAAAGATGAAATGAATCAGATTCCGGCAGTGGTGAATTTCTGTTTCCGGGACCAGGGCATTCTCGTACAAAAAGGGAACCCTGAAAATATCCAGTCGGTCAAGGATCTGGGAAGACCGGGTATCCGCATTGTCAACCGCCAGCTCGGCACGGGAACCCGCCAGTTGTTTGACCGGGAATTGCAAAAAGCAGGCATCAGCGGGGAAACCATAGACGGATATGGAAAATGCCTGGCCCGGCACATGGACCTGGGCTTGGAGATTCTCACGAACAAGGCGGATGCCGGTCCGGGCATCCGGCCGGTGGCAGGGCTCCTGGGACTTGATTTTATTCCCGTGTGCAAGGAAAGATTTGATCTGCTCATCACAAAAGAACGATTCTTTGACCAGGGAATTCAACTCTTCCTTTCCCTTTTAAAAGGAAAGGTGATCCAGGCCACGGCTCAGGAATACGGGGGATATGATTTGTCCATGACCGGTAAAATGGTCTATCCCGAGCCCGATGCGGAATCTGAATAAATTCGTTCGACCCGGGGGGTGAGGGCGGATACGATTTCGTAATTGATGGTGCCGATCCTCTCTGCCAGTTCATCCGCATCTATGACATCATTGCCCTGGGACCCCATCACCACCACTTCATCACCCAGTTTGACATGGGGAATGTTTCCCACATCAATCAGGGTCTGGTCCATGCAGACCCGTCCGACAATGGGGGCCCTGTGGCCGTTTACCAGCATATGCCCATTGGATGAAAATCTCCGGGAAAACCCGTCTGCATACCCCATTGGCACCGATGCCAGCCGGGTCGCCTTTTCAGTTTCATGGGTCATTCCATAGCTGACATAAAATCCTTTGGGGACGTTTCTTACACCGGTTACAATAGATTTCAGGGTCATGGCCGGTATCAGCCTTACCTTCTTTCTGTCCACCTCTTCAGAGGGGTAAAGCCCGTAAATGGAAATTCCGGCCCGCACCATGTCAAAATGGGATTCCGGGAAATCTATGATCCCGGCGCTGTTGGCGGCGTGGCAGGTTTTGATGTGTATCCCATCTGTTTCCAGTCTGTCCACCAGGGAGGAAAACAGGTCTATCTGCATATTGGTATAGGTTTTATCCCGGGCATCGGCTACGGCAAAATGGGTATAGATCCCTTCAAGGTCCAGAAAGGCAAGGGTTGCTGTTTTTTCAATTGCCCTTACTGCCCGGTCAAGGGCGGTTTTATCGGACAGGTCTCTGGGGATGATCATGCCCACCCTGCCCATTCCCGTGTCTGTTTTTAAGTGGGCTTTAACGGGCTGCCCACATTTTTTTGCGGCCCGGGACAGATGATCTGCCATCTCAAAGTCAAATACCGTGACGGTGAGGTCAAGATCGATGAGTGTCTCCACCTGGGACGGATGGACGTAGCCGAAGACCAGAATGGACGCATCAATCCCGGCCTGGCGAAGAGCGACAGCTTCATGGAGCCGGGCAACCCCCAGCCGCTCCGCACCGCTTGCAAGTACCTGCCGGGCCACGGGAACGGCCCCGTGACCATAGCCGTTTGCCTTGACAACCGCCATGAATTCACAGGGTGGCTTGACCATAAGTTTCAGGTTTCTAACGTTATGTCCGATGGCATCCAGATCAATATGCGCCGTTACCAGTGGATAATCCATGCCTGTTTCCTTTTTAACCGCCTGTGGTTTTCATTAGACATATCATGTTCAGCCCTTTTGTGCACAACTATCAGGTCCGGTCCCAGGGCCCTTTTGTTGCCTGCGGACCGTTTTGGTTCATCGGACAAGGGAGTTGCCCACATACGGGTTGATGATGGTTCTTAGTTCCTTCATGTCCTCATCGGAAAAAAAAAGATGATCCTTTTTTAGAAATTCCGGGTCAAGCACACTCACATTTCTCGAACATTTCTGGAGAATATAGGTAGAGGCCCCTGTGATCATTTTTCCGATTTCCTTGAGGATCTGCCTGGTGATAAAGGGTCTGACACAGGTGGTCCGAAACTCATAGGCCGGGGCCTTTTCCATGATGATCCGGGTGCTGTTCAAAATCTTTTGGGCATCGAATTCGCCCGGCACCAGAAGAGGGTATTGCTCAAGGCTGGTCTTGATGTCCATGGCGATAAAGTCAACCAGACCCTCTTCAAACAGGCTTACCAGAATACTGGGGCAAGTTCCGTTGCTGTCCAGTTTTACCTTGTATCCCATGCCCTTGAGGGTCCGGCAGAAAGGGATGAGATCTTTTTGCAGTGTGGGCTCTCCCCCCGTAACCACCACGCCTTCTATGAGCCCCTTTCTTTTTTCAAGGAATTCTATGATCTTTTTTTCATCGTACAGATTGTGGTTTGCCCCCTGGGGCCCGGGAACCAGATCCGGGTTATGGCAGTAGGGACAGGTAAAATTACAGCCCTGGGTAAAGACGATACAGGCAATGGTTTTCGGAAAATCGATCAAGGAATTTTTTTGAAATCCACCGATATTCATCACAATAAACCTTTCCGATCAGATAATATCATAATCAGGAAACATTAACGTCAGGTAATATCATAATCACGCAAGATTATAGTCAGGCAACCTTAAAGGTTTTGCGCATATGAAATTCAGTCTGCTTCCCATTGTTCCACTGCCCCACCGGCCGGAGGTATCCCACAACCCGTGAGTAGACTTCGGTCTGAGATCCGCAGGTGTCGCAGACCGGGTGCTCGCCGGACAGATATCCATGGGAGGGGCAGACACTGAAGGTGGGGGTCAGGGTGAAATACGGCAGTTTAAAAGAGCTGGACACCTTTTCCACTAAATTTTTTACCACCTGGGTGTCGCTGACCTCTTCTCCCAGGAACAGGTGCTGGACGGTCCCGCCGGTATATTTGGTCTGGAGCCGGTCCTGGAGTTCCAGAGCCTCAAAGATGTCATCGGTAAAGTTCACCGGCAGATGGGTGGAATTGGTGTAGAAGGGGTCTTTGCCCTGTTTGTATTCCGCTTCATTGGCACAGATGATGTCTGGAAATTTGGCCTTGTCCTTGCTGGCAAACCGGTAGGTGGTGCCTTCGGCCGGGGTGGCTTCAAGGTTGAAAATCTGATCGGTCGCCTCCTGGAGGCGTTCAATCCCGGACCGGATATGATCCATGACCCTGACGGCAAATTCCTGGCCCTCCTGGGTGGCAATGCCCTGGCCCATGAAGTTGATGCAGGCCTCGTTCATGCCCAGGATGCCGATGGTTGAAAAGTGGTTGCGCCAGTAGACTCCAGTGCTCTCCTTGATCTTGCGCAGATAGAATTTTGAATAGGGATACAGGTCCCCATCTGTAAATTTTTCCAGGATTTTGCGCTTGATGCCCAGCGAATCGGCTGAGATTTTGATCAGGGTGTCCAGTCTGGCCAAAAAGTCGGGCTCATCTTTGGCCAGGTATCCGATTCTCGGCAGATTCAGGGTGACCACCCCGATGGAACCGGTGAGCGGGTTGGCACCAAAGAGCCCACCCCCTCTTTTCCTCAATTCCCGATTGTCCAGCCGCAGGCGGCAGCACATGGATCTTGCGTCTTCAGGGTCCATGTCTGAGTTGACAAAATTTGAAAAATAGGGAATCCCGTATTTCCCGGTCATCTTCCATATATTTTCAAGATTGGGATTGGTCCAGTCAAAATCCTCGGTGATATTATAGGTGGGGATGGGAAAGGTAAAGACCCGGCCCTTTGCATCCCCTTCCATCATGACCTCGGCAAAGGCGGCGTTCAGCATATCCATTTCTTTCTGGAACCCGGCATAGGTCTCTTGTCTATAAGAGCCGTTGATGAGGACGGGGGAATCCTTTAAGGTGGACGGGACGTTCAGGTCCATGGTGATATTGGTAAACGGGGTCTGGAAGCCTACCCTTGTGGGTATATTGATGTTGAACACAAATTCCTGGAGGGCCTGCTTGACTTCCTTGTAACTTAAACGGTCTTCCCGGATAAAGGGGGCTAAAAGCGTGTCAAAATTGGACATGGCCTGGGCCCCGGCCGCCTCGCCCTGGAGGGTGTAGAAAAAATTGACAATCTGGCCCAGGGCACTCCTGAAATGTTTGGGCGGAGAAGATTCCACTTTTCCGGCCACCCCTTTGAACCCTTGGGCCAGAAGATCCTGGAGATCCCAGCCCACGCAGTATACGGACAAAAGACTTAAATCGTGAATATGGAGGTCTCCGGCATAGTGGGCCGCTCTTACATCCGGGGGATAGATTTTGTTGAGCCAGTATTCCGCAGTAATGTCAGACGAGATATAGTTGTTCAATCCCTGGAGAGAATAGCTCATATTGCTGTTTTCCTTGACCTTCCAGTCCATTCTCCGGATATAGGATTCCATTAAATCGACATTCTCTTTAATGGCGATTTTTCTGATCTGGTTGTGTTGCTCCCGGTAGATAATGTAGGCCTTGGCGGTCTTGTAAAACGGGGAATCCAAGAGGACCCTTTCAACGATGTCCTGGATTTCTTCCACTTCAGGGACAGGTCCAATCCGCATGTCCCTTGCCAGTGTGATAACTTTCATTGTCATTTTTCCGGCTTCTCTCCCATTGAATTCACCGCTTGCCTCACCTGCCTTTTGAATGGCATAGGTAATCTTTGATGAATCAAATTGTGCAACTCTTCCGTCCCGTTTTTTAATTTGCTCGAACATGGTCCCACCTATTGAAATTTGATTGAAATTAGCCTATCTTTTGTCAGCGTTTGCGGCAGGTTGACATCCGGCTGCCTGGAGCGCTGGGCACTATGTTTATTCAACATATTGTTGTTTGTCAAGAAAAATAATCTATATATTGTGTTTTAACGCAAGTTTAATGAGAGTGTAAATGCAGTTAGACCCCAATCCATACTTTAGAAAAGCCATAACGCCCTGGTATGATTCAAGCTTTTCCTGCAAGGTCCTCATCTTTATGATGGTCTTTGTTTTTGTCTTTGCCTCTGCCGGTGTCCTGGTGGGATTGCAGACCCGGGCTTTCCGGGACCATGTCTGGTTTCCCGGATTTCTGGCATTCTTAAGTCTGTTTCTGGTGATTAAACTGTTTTTCAGGCTGCGCCGGCGGTCAAAAAACAATTAATTGCTCGTCAGCAGCACCTCGATCAGGTGAAAGACAATTTTCGCCGTAGCCCCCCAGATCCGGACATCTTCATAGGGGTAAGTCAATTGTGTGATATCCGGGATGTGTTCATGGAATTTTTTGTCTTTGTGCCGGAGGATCAGATGCCTTAACGGGATCTGAAACACCCGGGAAATCTCAGTGGTATCACACTGGATCACATCTTTTTGGTTCCATATCCCGGTCCAGGCTTCAATATCCTTGTTGTTAATGGTTTGAAAGTGTCCCAGAGAACCCATGACCTCCACGTTTTTTTCGATGATCCCCAGCTCTTCGGACAATTCCCGCAAAGCGGTTTCCTTTGTGTCGCGGTCAGTCATGTCCATATGGCCGCCGGGAAAGGCCATCTGGTTGGCCCAGGGGTAGCCTTTGACATCGGCTTTCTGGATAAACAGGAGTTCGATTTCTTTTTTCAGAATAAACAGGGCCATCACACTGGTAGGCTGAAAGATATTTTCATCCGGGGGTTTGGGGTGGGAACTGTTCTGAACGGCAGAGCGAATCTTGCGGATGCAATTGTGATTGTCCATATATGCGTTTTTAATTAAAACCCTTTTTTTAAAGAGATTGAATACAACCAGCAAAAGATACAGTCAAAGACCGGCCTTGTCAAATCCCGTTACCATCCAGGCCCTGGTGTTTGACAAACCATCGAATCAGCTCACCTGCAAGGGTATAGGCTTTCGGGACAATGGGCAGGCGGTCTGCCTTAAACCACCCGGCTTCAAGTATTTCTTCCATGTCAATGGATAGACTGCCGGAGTCATACACCGCAGTAAAACCAATCATGAGGCTGTCGGGAAACGGCCAGGGCTGGCTGTTAAAATATTCAATCTCCCGGATGCGTATTCCGGTTTCTTCAAACACCTCCCGGGCAACACAGTCTTCCAGGGATTCACCCGGCTCCACAAACCCGGCCAGGACACTGAACATTTTTTTGTTGGGAAAATTTACCCCCCTTGCCAGGAGGATCTCATCCTCTTTGACCACGGCCGTGATGATGGCCGGGGAAATCCGGGGGTAGCTTGCCAGTCCGCAGTCTCCACACACCCTGGCATGCTCGTTTCTTTTTTTTGTGGTTTTTGCACCGCATCGGCCGCAGAATTTAAAATTCATGTTCCAGTCATGGATCTGCCGCGCATATCCTGAGATGCCCCAGAAACCATTGTCAATTTTTCCATACAGGGATCGGAGCGGAATCAGTTCATATCCATCAGGAACATCCTTGTCCCTGATCCCGGCACAATGGCAGGAAATCTTGTTGTATCGTCCCAAAAAGCAGATCCTATCCAGCCCTATTTGTTCCGCAGATGCCTGCTTGATGCAGGGAATGGATACAAGGGTCTTGGATCTTTTTTCAACCAGAACGGCATTTTCAGAAAAAATAAAATAATATGCCCTGTCCGGTGTGATTTCCGGCTCTATTGTTGTTTTGATAAAATTCATTTTAACTGGCTGTCTTTACTCCCCCGCCGGTTGTAAGGGTTCATCCCGGTCTGCCGGGTTTCACGTTCAGACTGACAGCCAAGGCAGAGACAAACCCCGGGCATGGCTTTGCGGCGGGCAACGGGGATAGGATTCCCACATTCTACACAATGGGTTTTGCTCTCCCCTTGGGGCAAATCTCTCCGGGCAAGTTCCACCGCATCTTTTACACCGGCATCAATCTGTTCCTGAACCGCCCCGTCCCGGGCCCATCCAACCGCCATGGTTTACTCCTGATAATATATATTTTTTCGTATCCGGCCAATGGCCTTAATCTATCATCCTACACAACTAAAATACAAGTACCAGGGTGATTTTACGTTATCGAATATTTGTCATAAATATTAATATTTTATATACAAAGCTGAACAAACCCACAAAAATATGTAATAAAACCACCGTAGAAAACATATGCGGAGCCTAGGTTGTATATTAGTCGGTTCCGTCCATGAAAGTTTGGCCATTGATGGTAAAACCATGTGTAATTCAATCGATGAACTGGGTTGTCAAACTCACATTATGAGTGCCATACGGTGACATCTTGAGATTAGACTAAATTTGCCGTGGCAGCGGATTTGGGAACCTTGCGACTTGCATGCTATTATGGTAAGGCATCAAGTGGAAATAACGTGTATGAATTACGTAGGATTTTTGTTTGTTTTCAAGGCGGGGCAAGGTGCGCATAACGAGCTAAGTAAGCCTTGCCCCAACAAAGAAAACAGGCAAAAAGACAAGTAAGGTGTATATGTTATTTCCATTTGATGCCTAAGGGTGGCAGAATCTTATAAACAGGAACAGGATAATGAAACACAGGCCCAGGTCTTTTTTTTTAAAACCATCACTTGTTTTATTGAGCTTTTCAGCCTTTTTTGTTTTTGCTGCGGCCTGTTCCACCGCCTTTGCCAGTAAAGATTCACCCGTATTGTTCTACACGGCTGAGCCTTTTCAAACTTTGCTTTCAGAGGCACTGGAATCCTGGGTTGATTCCCTTGTCATGCGGGAAGAAGGGCCGCTGAAGATGATCCGACTGGCAGAGCCGCTTGCTGCAACTCTCCTTCCCCGGGACATGGCCTCAATTGCATTTGTCTGGGAAGATCCAGCCAAAAGTTCGGCCTGGATCCTGACCATCCGGAACGGGAAGCATACCTTTGTCAGGGCAATACTGGATAAACCTTGGTGGATTCCCAAAGAAAAGCTCTGGAATACCCTGAAAAAAAGGTCAGGAAATGACATGCTTGAAGTTATCCTCACGGGAATAGGAGGATGGAGCGGCAGGGAAATCCTCTCCACTGGAACCACGTCTTTTAGTTTTTCTAAAGACAGGATCGATGCGTGGCTGATGTTTATGAGAAAACCCCTGCCGTTTTTGAATGCCAAAAATAATCCCCAGCAAACCCAGTTGCTTGCAGGAGACGTGACCTCATTTCAGAAACCTGAAACCATCCTGTCTGATTTTCCCACCTGTGCCAATTGTCATTCCTATGCCTTGAATGGGAAGTCAATGACCCTGGACATTGACTATGCCGGAAACAAGGGAGGGTTCACGGTCATGGATCTCCAGGAAAAAATGGAGATTCAAAAAAAAGACGTGTTTTCCTGGAACACCCTGGCCCCGCTAAAACCGGCCGCCTATAACATGGGATTGTTTGCCAGGCTGTCTCCCGGCGGCAGATATATGGCCGGAACCGTCAATGAAACCTCTGTGTTTGTGATGATGGATGATATAGAATTTTCACAGCTGTTCTTCCCCTCTACCGGACAGATTGCCATTTTTGATATCCGGCAGAATACCTATTATCCTTTGCCCGGGGCCAGCGATGCAGACCGGGTTCAGACATCACCGGGATGGAGCCCGGATGGCAGAACAATTGCGTTTGCTGCTGTTCGGAAAAACCCGGAAGTGATCCAACAGGTTTTGGAAAAAAAAGTTTTTAGGGAAAGCTCAGCCCAGACCATCCATGAATTGAATCAAAAATACCCGGTTCAATTTGATATTTACACGGTTCCATTTAATGGGGGTGCCGGAGGAAACGCCGTGCCCCTTCAAGGGGCCAGCCATAACGGATTCAGCAATTATTTCCCCAGGTATTCGCCGGACGGCAAATGGCTGGTATTTACCCAAAGCCCTACCGGTCTCGTACTTCAGCCGGACAGCCGGCTGTGCATCATTCCTTCGGCTGGCGGGACAGCAGTACCTCTCGTGAGCAATCAGCCAGTGATGAATTCCTGGCATTCCTGGTCCCCGAATTCAAAATGGCTTGTTTTTACGTGCAAAGCCAATTCACCCTATACGGAACTATACCTGACCCACATGGATGATCAGGGGCATTCAAGCCCGGCCATCCGGCTTTTCCGATTCAGCCACAATCAAATGGCCGCCATGGTTCCGGAATTTTTGCCTCTGACCGCCAGGGTTCCTGAAAGTCTGGTGCTGGAGTCGCCCAAAGAGGCAAAAGGGAAAAGCATGGCGGTTGACGGCAGGTAAAACAGGCCCGGTTTATTGCTTTCAAAGGATTGCGCCTGTAGATTTTTTGTGCTAATCAGTTGAAGCTGTCAGTGTGCGGGGCATTAATTGGAAACGTGGAAACGGTTTTCTATAAGGAGAAAAGGAATGGGGAAAGCAAAGTTGAAAATGCTTCTATGGATGTGGGTCATGGTCCTTATTTTGTCAGTGCCGTTATACAGTAATGCGTTTGCCTATGGTGACGGCGGCGGTGGCGGTGGCGGGGAATCCATCGGCTCCGGCAGCCCGGACAGCCCCTCTGACTATGAGGACGAGAATATTGAACCGGAATTTCGAACCCCTGATTTTGTAAATAATCCGCCTGAACGGAATCCCTGGGGGTTGAAAGAAAAGCCCGACCATTGGTCAGATGCGCAATGGAAGGGATATAAAAAGGCAAAACAGCTGATTTTAGAAAACAAACTGGAGCAAGCGTTTCACGAGATGGATAAAGCCAACCTGAAGCATACCATTGCCAAAGGGACCGGTTATGCGGCCACTGGAGCGGGGGCAATCGTTGGTGCGGTGGCCTCCCCGGCGATTCTGCCAACCATCGTCGTCATTTCCGTCGTCGGGGACGGCGCGGCCAGCACTGCCGGGAGCCTCTCAGAAGGAAAATCCATAGAAGACGCAGTTGAAGACGGCGTTAAGAAATCAGTCAGTTCTGCCATTCTGTCTAAAGTATCCACCAGCAAAAAAGTTGTGAACGCGGTTATTGGATTTGCAGGCAGCGTTGGATATGACAATATGGAGAGTTCGAAAAAATCCGCAGTCAACCACATGCCTCCGCCGGATTTTACCGACAGTACCGGCCATGGTATTTATAAGTAGTTCATTGGAGAATTTCACATGATAAAGCGATTTGTTTTGTACCTGCTGGCCCTGAACATGATGCTGATGGCATCGGGATGCGTCGCTCCCATGGATCTGGTAAAACCAGCGGAAAAGAATCAGGCCAAGAAAGAGGTGGTTGAGCTGCCGGAAAGGGTGATGACGGACAGAAATCATCTTCCCTCTGATGTTGAGATGGTCATTGCCGCCATGATCAATGCCGTCCGAGGAGATGCAAACCTCCCCAACGTGAGTTTTGACCGGGAAGGGAGACATGAATTTCTTGAGGAACGGTTTACCTATAAAGAATTTGATGTAAAATTTGTGGACATCATTTTTTTTAAAACTGAAAAACCCCTAGATAATGTCCGGCCGGCATTGCTGGAATGCGGTCTGTTTTTTGAAGATGCCATTGGACGTTCTGCCTATGCCCTTGTCCGTGCTGAGTATGTGGTTGCAAAAAAAGATATCATTATTACAAACTCTGAATATGAAATTTTACCCAATCCATATCCCACAGTCAAAGCTTTTATCCTGCCAAAGGATGCAGTGGAAAAAGCTTCTCCCGAAGTAAAGAATAATTTTGCAAGCCTTTATCTGCTGGCCCAGCAAAAAGCAGTGACCATGGAACCGACCAAAGCCGAAAGGATCCGGCACGAACAATATGATCAGCTCTCCTTCATAGACCGGTTGAAATATAAGTCGGATGTGACACCTAAAAGCTATCGTGTGCTGGTGTTCTGCATGGAAAGGCTCCGGCCGGAAAGCCGGTTTGTCCTGACAGTATCAAAGTATGAGAATGCCTCGGAAAAAACTTTGTCAATTCCGCATTATCTGAACGATAACGGATGGCTCGTCGGGATTGTTGGGGGAAAATTCGCACTGGATTCCCCCAAGAAAGACATATTTTTCAATGTTCAGTTTAACACGGGCATTGATCCGGCTGACACTGAATTGAGGCAGATCGGCCGTTTCAGCTCTGTTAAAAACTATAACAAACCTAAAGAACTCTTAAATCCCTATCTTGCAGCATGGAAAAAACAGGAGAGTGTTACAATAACGCCTGCAGCGCCGGAAGGATTGATTTCATCTGGAACGGTTTTTTTAAATCCTGCTGCGGCAGAAGATGCAAAGAAAATTCAGAGAAGACTGGCTGAGGGTGGTTTTTATTCCATGAAAATTGACGGTGCCTTTGGCAACGGCTCCCAAAAAGCATTAACGGCCTTTAAAAAAGCCAGGGGCCTTGAAAATGATTTAGTATGGGATCTTGAGACCCAGAAAGAACTGTTTAAAGGGTCCGGCTTATAATTCACCGTTATCCGGATAACATTTGCTTCAGCTTCCATATCAGCCGGGTAATACACGTGTTCCCAGACATCAATGGTGAGCAGTGGCTTTATGCCGGTGTCAGAGGAAAATTTGCATTGGCGGTCTTTCGCTTTGAGTTTGTCGCCGTCAAGAACAAGCCAGGCCCAGCTGTTACCGGCATGGCCGGGATCTGTCAGTAGCCGCTGGAACGATTATGTCACACCCGGTCGCTGTGTGTCATGAACAAGACCCTGTTGAAAGTGCCATCAAGACAATGATCTTAAACGACCTTCACCGCCTGTTTGTGGTTCCCGGAGAGCAGCAGCCTGTTTCCGGTGTCCTCTCGCTTACAGATGCAGCCCCCTTAAGGTCCGGCAGTTGCCATGCCTGTATCGCCAGCCGGATAAGGGTGGACAAGAGCTGAACAGAACGGCCCTGATGTTTTTCAGGCATCAGATCCAGATATGACAGGTGAAAACATTGCCCATTTTTAATATAGCTTGTGGAAAAAGTTAGTGATGATATAATGGTTAATGTCTTTTTAAAAATTTTCTATTTCGTTCCCCAAGATGAAAGATATTTATGAATCAGTATCCAGAAGGTACTGGCAGACGACTCAAAATAATTACAGCTTTTCCTGTTTTTACATGACAAAAGGTCCTCCAGGATTGTAAGGAGATCGCTTGTGAATTTAAAAGACAGCCAAATCAAAAAAAAAAATTTGCGACGCTGGTGGTGTTGGCAGCCCTTTTGATGAATACAGCCGGTTGTTCAAAACAGGAAAAGTCCATAAAAATAGGCTGCATCCTCTCGCTTACCGGACCAGGGTCACACCTGATTGATTTACGGGACGGCATGCTCTTGGCGGTTGAAGAAATTAATAAATGGGGCGGGGTGAACGGACAAACAATTGAACTGATCATTGAAGACAGCAAGTCCGATCCCAATGAAGCAAAAAAAGTGTTTGAATGGATGGAAAAGACTTACCACCCGGTGTTGTACTTCTCCTGCCTGAGTTCGGTTTCCATGGCACTGGCACCGCTGGCCGAAAAAAACAAGGTTCCCCTTGTCGGGCTGGTTACATCTGTTCCCGGGTTTACTGAAAACAGGGAATGGGCTTTCAGGTTTTATACGGTTGCGAAAAACGAAGTGGCCGCCATTCTCTACTGGCTGAAAGCACTCAAAATAAAGAAGCTGGGAATATTGTTCCAAAATGACCTCTATGGGAAACCTATTAACCGGATTCTAAAGAAAAAGAGTGAAACCCTGGGAAGAACGGTTCAGTCTCAGAATTTTGAACCGGCACAAAATGATTTCCATGATCAGATAAAGGCCCTGAAAAGCAATGAGGCGATTTATGTTATCGGTTTTGTCAACCAGCTTAAAAAAATACTGGGGCAATTGAAGGAAGGAGAATTTACCGGCCTTGTCCTGGCCGCTTCCGGGGCATCATCCCATTCGGTAAAAACCCTTGTCGCGGCAGACAATGTGTATATTGCCGCCCCTGCCCTGTACAATCCCAATTACCCTTTTGCCAGGAATGTCGTCAATAAATACGAAAAAAAATTTATAACACCACTTACGCATCAGGCTGCCAGCGCTTACGATGCTGTCCAACTGCTGGCGGGCTTGATGGAAGGGAAAGAAATTTCCAGGGCAGGTATCAAACAGGCCCTTGAACAGGGGTTCATCTTTACAGGGATCCTTGGAAGACTTCAAATAAAACCAGGTGGCCATGACATCGACTTCCCCCTGTATCCCGCCCAGATTGTCAGGGGTGAAATCCAGTATGTAAAAAGATGAGACAGGCATGAAAATAGGCACAAAACTATCAACCGCGTTTTTAATTGTTGTTATTGCCATGATCTTTTTGTCGGCATATTTCATCAATGTCAGCAGCCGGACCCTTGAAAATTCAGTGGGGAAAAACTTCATGTTCCTGGCTGAAGACACCCTGGAAAAAATATCCAGTGATATTGAACACCGTGTAAAGCATCTCAAATTATACTGCCGGTCTGAACGGGTTATTTCCGTTCTTGAGACGTCCAATACCGCATCTGAAAGGCAGGACAATCCTCAGGAAAGGATCACAAGTCTTGATAAAGACTGGCAGGCGGCACCCCTGGATCAGGAAACGCAATTTATGAAGCAGTTGATAGCAGGGGGATTGTCCCGGCAGTTACGGGCTGATTTTTTTGAGTTCTGGGAATATGAACAGGGATATCATATTTTTGAGGAAGTCTTTATCACCAACAAATACGGTGAACTCGTTGCCGCATCAAACCGGACAACGGATTATCGCCAGGATGATGAAAACTGGTGGCAGGCAGCCCGCAAAAACGGATGGGTGATCCAGGACGTGATCTATGATGAAAGTGCGAAAAATTATGCCGTGCCCCTTTGCGTCAGGATTGAAAACGACAGGGAGGAGTTCATCGGGGTGATAAAGGCATTGTTAAGCACCCAAAGCATCCTGGCAAAATCCACCCTTTCTTTGATCAGGCACGAGACAACGGAAATGCGGCTGGTTACAAAGAAAGGAAAAGTGATTGATTCATCAAGGCCGTTCCAGCTGTTTGAAGATATCTCAACGAATAAGGATAGATCGTGTGAGGAACGAACCACGATCTTATCCGGTTGTTGAACAAGCCCGAACTCACTCTATATAAGAAATTATCTTTTTGAAGGCAAAGAGGAGAAAATTTGTTTGAAAAGATGAGGCGCTTTGAAGGCGCACCCATGCCATGACCATATACATGGCCAACGGAGAATGATCTATATCATAAGCAAAAGCCCTCCTATTATTTTAAATGAGCGCCATGGTTGCTGCCATAAATGATGGATCAGCCAGGTTCCAACGCAAACTGTCGAAAGCCTAAAATCACCATTGCCGATTTGCAGCAAGGACACCTAAAGACAGGTCGTGGCCGTTTGTGTGCCCCTTCAATAATGATATGTAAAATCAATTGGACCAGGGATAACAGTTTTTTAGAATTGCCATGAAGGAATCCATAATCCCGAATCCTTCTGAAACCTTTTGGCAGGACATGCTGAATGACCAGAAATAAAAAATCCTCCCCTTTTAGAGTCCGGTATCGTATTTTTTTCGTGCTGCTTTCAACATACTGAAAAGTGATCTTCCCATCATGGTTGCAAACAATGTTCTTTTCACTGATAACTCCACGGTATAAATACCGGGACAGATATTTCAAAGCTGTGATTCCTTTTCCAACACGGGAGCAGTCGACCACCCATTCGGCAGGAAGTTTTCCGGGAACTTGCAGCCCGTTTTCACTCAACGCTGCAAGGAAACGGGCACGAAAAACCATGGATAGAGCCTTTTGATTAAACAGGTACCTGCCTTTTATCTTTTTCCATTGCCGTCGACGTTTATCCACACCACCGCCAGGTACCACAACATGAATGTGAGGATGATAATCCAGTTTTCTGTTATGGGTGTGCAATACCATGGTCATGCCGATTTGTGCACCCAAGTGCCTTGGATTTAGCCCGAAATCCTTTAAAGTACTTGCAACGCTGGCAAAAAAGATTGAATAGACCTTGGTTTGATGGTACCAGGTGAATGACCGCAATTCATACGGCAATGTAAAAGTGGTCATGAAGTACAGGACCGGCAGCAGCTTTTCCTGCTGCCGGTCAATCCAGGTACTGACTTCATGATTCTGGCATTTTGGGCAACTTCGGTGACCGCAGGATAGAGGTCTCCATTCCGAATGATTACAATCAGGGCATTGAACAAAAAGCTCCCCGGAATCCGGGGTACGGCAGCGACGAATGGCATTTAGCGCCTTTAGATGGCTGGGCAGTAATTTGTTGGAATATCTGGTTATGAGTGTGGAATAATACTGGTCAATAATTTTGGCCATATCCATGATCACACCTTCCTTAAATCGATGTGAAGCGTGTTGACCAAATCGTTAATGGTGAGCCTGCTGTTTTTTTCGACTATACCGGTCAGGTGAGTATACCGGGCAGTTGTTTCGGGTCTGGCGTGACCCAGAAGGATTTGAATATGACGTAGGCTTAAGCCGCGTTCGAGCAAGTGTGTTGCAAAACTGTGGCGGAGCGAATGAATATGGATTTTTTTTTAATACCGCATTCTGAAACAGCCGCTTTCATAGCATGCCAGGTACCGCCTTTATTCATATGTGTCTTTGCCTTTTGAATGTTTTTTAAAGATCTTTTTGCATTCGGGAATATCAGACTGGGATGACGATGTTTGACCCAAAGAGAACGCAATGCCTGTAATGTCAGATCAGGCAATGGCACAAACCTGTCTTTATGTCCTTTTCCCCGTCGAATATGGACCCGTTTCATGCCGGCATCTATATCCCCGATTTGGAGTGATAATGCTTCTGACAAACGAAGCCCCATAGAATATGTGGTCAAAAAGAAAACACGATAACGCAGCTTTCGAGTTGTACCAATGAGCTTTTCGATTTCAGCAGAAGTCAAAATGTCTGGCAGGCTTTTGACCTTTGGCGGCTTGATCATATTGACCCACTGCCAATCACACTTGAGCACATGTTTCCAGAAAAATTGTAACCCATTTCGTTCTACTTTGACTGAACTCCAGGAATGTGTTTGAAGAAATTGGCTAAAATAAATTTCCAGCTGATCCGGTGCAAGCTGGTCAGGGCAGCAATCGAAATGCTGGCTGACCCTTCTAACGGCCCTGGCATAATTGTCAATAGTGCTCTTGCTTTTACCTTGCAGTTTAAGTCGTCTCAGGTGGCATTGATAAAGTGAATTGAACCGTTTCGTTTCTGTTTTGTTCATGGTAAACTCCTTTTATTATAGGTGCCCCGAATTGGACACTTACAGGAGTATACACTATATTGAGGAATAATTTTTCTCCGCGCAGCGGCTTCGTTCAACAAAAGCTTTTTTTAATAAAATAAAGGGGGGAAAAGGATTCTTCATTGCCCGGGAAGATAAAAAGAAAAAATTATTTTCCTATGTCGCTTCAACACCTATCGATGGGGATGAAGGGCTTCAATGGATTTTTATTGTCGGCCATAATATCAAAGAAGTCTTAGCCCCTATTTCCATTATGAGAAACAAAATGCTTGTGATATCTACCCTCATGATATGCATGACGATCTTAATCGCTTTTTTAGTATCCCGTTCAATTACCGGCCCCATCCGCCTGCTGACAACTGCGGCAAGAATCCGGGGGGAGGGAGATCTTGGTTACCGGGTCGAAATCAAATCAAGGGACGAGATCGGAGAATTGTCCGACACCTTTAATACCATGGCAGAAAAACGGCAAGAATTTGAAGCGCATATCAAACAATATGCCGCAAGACTGGAGGCGGCCAACAAAGAACTGGAAGCATTCAGTTATTCCGTGTCCCATGATTTGAGAGCGCCCCTCCGGGCCATTGACAGCTTTGCCCGAATCCTTATAGAGGACCACTCTGCACGGCTTGATGATGAAGGCCTGCGGGTGGTGAATGTCATCACGACCAATATTCAAAAAATGGGACAGCTCATTGACGACCTCCTGGCCTTTTCCCGCCTGGATAGAAAGACGCTTAAACGGTCAAAGGTCAACATGGACCATCTGGTTGAAAACGTGGTGAATGAATTTAGACTTTACCTGGGCAAAAGGACCGTGAAATGGATGATAACGCCCCTTGGCAACGTCATGGGGGACTGGTCCATGCTGAGGGAGGTCTTTTTAAACCTTGTTTCCAATGCCGTGAAATTTACCAGACAAAAAGAAACAGGAACCATTGAGATCGGCCGGGATGAAGGCGATGATGAAATTGTTTATTATGTCAGGGACAATGGGGCCGGATTTAACATGAGGTATGCCGACAAGTTGTTTAAGGTGTTCCAGCGGCTTCACGGCTCAAAGGAGTTTGAAGGGACAGGGATCGGGCTTGCCCTTTGTGAGCGGATTATCAATAAGCACGGGGGCCGGATATGGGCCAAAGGAGAACCGGACAAAGGCGCCGGTTTTTATTTCAGCCTTCCCAAATAAGGAGAAAGATATGAATACAATGAACATGGTTGAAATCCTTCTGGTTGAAGACAGCGCAGAAGATATAGAGGTGACGCTTCGGGCGTTTAAAAAACAGAATCTCGCCAACAGACTGCATGTGGTGGAAGACGGTGAACAGGCCCTGGACTATATTTTTGCAACCGGCCAATATAACGTACTTTCCGCACCCCAAGGCTTCGATTTGATGCAAATTTATTATTCTTTAAATTCGGATAGTTATATTTAATGAATCTCATTCACTATATAAATTATATTTAGACTAGATTTTTTTGCTTCTAGATGATATCGATTCTCAGCAAAGAGGAATCGATATACAGGAGGCAAAATGAAAGCAATGGATTTTAGCAATCTGACGATACCGGATGTACAGTTTCTACCCATAGTCAAAGAGTACGCCCGCCGGATCAATCTGGTGGATACCATCAATCATATGGTCGACACAGAAATGGACCTCCAACCGGGACCCGTTGTTCTTGGCATGGTGCTGGACACATTGTCCGGCAGGTCCCCCCTTTATCGGTTGATGGATTTTTTTGAAGGAAAAGACGTTGAACTTCTGCTTGGCCACGCTGTCAGTGTGGAACAGTTCACCGATCACAATATCGGACGGGCGCTGGATAAGATTTATGAAACAGGAGCCCAAAAGATATTCAGTCAATTGAGCCTGAACGCTGTCAACAGTTTTCAAATCAAGCCCACCGGGGCTCACTATGATACAACCTCTGTCAGCGTTTATGGCGATTATGCCATGACCGACGAACCTTTTGAAATCACATACGGCCACAGCAAAGACAAACGACCGGATTTGAAACAGTTTCTTGTCGAAATGCTGTGTGTTGACCGGAATATCCCCCTGTTCGGGGCCACTCGCGACGGCAATGGCTCGGATAAAACCTTAAACAATGAACTGTTGAGCACCATATCCAAGCATATGGCCAAGCATGGGCTTAAAGAAAATGCTTTTGTCTATGTGGCCGACTCTGCATTCGTTACAAAAAATAATCTTGAAAAAGCCGGGGACAAAATAAAATTTATCAGTCGGTTACCGGCAACATACAATGAATGTAGCAGGGCTGTGCAGAGTGCGGTTCAGGCAGATGAATGGATTGATATCGGTATTGTTGCAGAAACTGAAGACACAAAAAAAAGACCGTCAGCTCATTACAAGGCCTTCGACACCACCGTGACATTATACGGGACCACCTACCGGGTGATAGTCATACACTCCAGTGCTCACGACAAACGCAGACATAAACGAATAGACCGCCTGCTCAAAAAGAACAAAAAGGATCTCGAACAGCTGGCCCAAAAGCTTATTTCCGAACCCTATTATTGTGAAGCCGATGCCCTGGCAGCGGCAGAAAAATTATCCCGGTTACCGAAAAAAACAGACATCTTTCAGATAGCCACATCTATTGAAAAGGTTGCCAAATATCCAAGGGGCCGTCCCAAAAAAGGAGAGCAACGTGTTCCGGAACGATATGAATTTCATCTGGAGATCTCCCTTGAAGAGGATAAAGAAAAGGTCGACACCCTCCGGAAAGAAGCCGGGTGTTTTGTCCTGCTTTCCAACCTGGTTTCGCCTTTAGAAAAAATGAGTTGGGACGCTGAAGGCCTTCTGCGCTTATACAAGAGCCAGTGTGGTATTGAGCAGAACTTTGGATTCCTAAAGAACCCTGTCATCATCAACAGTGTTTTCTTGAAAAAGAATTCCAGGATTGAAGTCCTTGGAATGATTTTATTGATCGCACTGTTGATATGGCGCCTTATAGAGAGATCAATGCGCATATATATTGAAGAAAAAGAAACCACAATAACCGGGTGGATGAAGCGAAGAACCAAGAGGCCAACGGCCTTTATGATGTCAACAAAATTTCACACCGTCCTTGTGATTAAAAGTGGGAGACATCGGCAACTGGCTAGGCCATTCAAGGATGTCCACATAGAATATCTCAGAGCACTTAATGTCAAGCCTGAAGTATTCCTCACGCCATGAAAAATGTGGTCAAAAAAAATTACTTACATCTTGCTCGGTTGGGGTGCGGAAAGTACGGAGCGCCACGAGGCGCTGTGATAGGAGGATATCCTATGTTTTATTAAACAATCCAGTAGGTTGAAATGTACCTACCAGGGTAATTACCAGTTCACCCTGAAGCCTGACTGGCAACCATTTATTTGGTTGAAGCCCAGTGACAAAGGACCAAAAAGGTTTGAGGCGAGGTACAGGCCGTAGCATTAAGTGAACCCAGTTAAGCGTCGTCACGCAAGTGAAGGTGGGGAGATTCTCGTACTCATCGAACCCTGCCACATGCCGTGAAGAAACTGGTGAGAGCAGCGGTATGGCCTTCCGGCGTAATATGGGGCGGCATGTACTCAAGGATGCACAGTGAACGTGGGAGACCCTGTCTATCGGGTGGTGGTGACACCCAGTGATCTTTTATAAGACCCAGTCGAAATGAAGATTTCGGTAGGCAGGGAGTCGGATGAGCCCATAGTACTGTTGAGGACAGAGACAACATAACTCTGTCGGAGGGAAGGGGCTCAGTTTGTTTCACGCTTTTGGCGAAGAAACGGAAGGGATTGCCAGATGGCTACCACTCAGAATATAAAAATTCGTTTGTTTCAAAGAAAGCTTTACGTTTTATCAAAGCAGAACGAGGACCGTCGGTTTTATAGTCTGTATGACAAAGTCTATCGAAAGGATATCCTCTTTGAGGCCTATTTCCAGTGTCGGGCTAACTGGGGGAAGCCAGGGATAGACAGGATGACATTCAAGGATATAGAAAAACAAGGGCTTACAGCCTGGATTGAGAACATATCCCAGATGTTAAAGAACCGAACCTATGTTCCCAAACCGGTCAAAAGAGTTTATATTCCTAAGCCGGATGGCGGGCAAAGGCCGCTGGGAATACCAACCATATGCGATCGGGTGGTGCAAACCGCCTGTAAAATAGTCACAGAGCCTATATTTGAGGCCCAGTTCAGTGACAGCAGTTATGGTTATCGCCCCAGAAGATGTGCGGCCGATGCAGTAGAGTTGATCGATAAATCCATTCGACAAGGATTTGCACATGTTTTAGATGCCGATCTGAAAGGATACTTCGATAACATACCCCATGACAGGCTTATGAATAAAGTCGCCCGGCGCATCTCCGACACCAGCATGCTGACCCTGATGCGTAAGTTTTTACGGGCTCCGGTGGCAGAAACAAGCCCTGATGGAAAGGTTAGTATCAGACGGACAGAGAAAGGAACGCCCCAAGGCGGAGTGATATCTCCATTGTTTGCCAATCTCTATTTGAACGATTTTAGCATGTTGATCAACAAAAGTACCCCCTGCCGGATGATATCCTACGCAGATGATTTTGTGATCATGCATAAAAAACCGTTCACGGAAAGACAATTCTCCTGGTTCAAGGAAATGGTTGAATCAGAAGGGTTGACATTGAATGAGAAGAAAACCCGAGTGGTTAATATGTGCAAACAATCGGCTGAGTTTGACTTTTTGGGGTTCAACTTCAAACGAGTGCCCTGTTTCTGGAAAAGAGGGCGGTGGTACTTGAAAGTTCAGCCCAGTAAGAAAAGTCAGAAGAAGTTTAAAGATAAAATTCGTATGATTGTAAAACATAGGACCTCTAAAACGTTGGATAAGTTGATAGCAGAGGTAAATCCTATAATTGAAGGGTGGAAGAATTATTTTGTCCAGTGTGGTTATCCAAAACAGGTCTTTTTCAAGCTGGATTGGTTTGTAATAGGCAGATTTTATCGATGGGCCAAACGGCTCAGTCAGCGTAGCAGCAAGTGTTTGACACCAAACACGTGGAAAATACTCAAAAAGAATGGTCTTGAGTTTTTCGTTGTGACAAAGACAAGCCATGTGAAGGGTATATCGTGAAGAAACAAAACAGAGCCGGATGAGGGAAAACTTCATGTCCGGAATCGAAGAGGGGAGGCTGGATAAGTCCTGAGACGAAGCCTGCCTCCTACTCTACATATAAAGAGAGAAATGTGAGCAATTATCCAAAAGTGGTTCTGCTGGATTTGAATCTTCCGAAAGTCAACGGGTTGGAGGTTCTCAGAAAAATCCGATCCGATGAACGGACAAAACTGATTCCAGTGGTCGTGCTGACATCCTCCCAGGAGGAAAAGGACATTGCGGAAAGCTATAACCTTGGCGTGAACAGTTATATTACAAAACCGGTTGAGTTCCAAAAATTCATGGACACGGTCTCGGAACTGGGGTTATACTGGCTATTGCTGAATAAACCCCCGGCATAGGATTCCAAGGTCAGAAAAAGGCTGTGGCATTAAATTTTCAAGGTGTGAAATGGCTGACAAACTCAAAATTTTATTGCTTGAAGACAATGAAGAAGATGTTGAACTGGTTGAGCGTGAGCTGCGCAAAGAAGGGTTCTCCTTTGTTCTTGAATGTGCAGACACCGCCGACCGGTTCCTGACAAGTTTAAAGGGATTTAAACCGGACATCATCCTTGCAGACTACAGCCTGCCTTCCTATGACGGCCTGACAGCCCTGTATGCGTCACGCGAAAATCGTCCCGGCTGCCCCTTTATTTTTGTTTCAGGAACCATTGGTGAAGAAATGGCCATTGAAACCCTGATGCACGGGGCAACGGACTATGTTCTGAAAAACAGGATTTCCCGTCTTGTGCCGGCGATCAGGCGCGCTCTGGCTGAAAAAAAAGACCAATTCAAGCGGATTCAGGCTGAAAAGGAAGTCAAGGCCTCGGCCCGGTATTGGGAAATGACATTCAATGCCATAGATGATGCGATTTGTCTGATCAACACAAAAGGAAAAGTTCTGCGGGCCAACAAGTCCATGGCGGCTTTTCTGGGAAAACCGCTCAGCGAAATCATCGGCGGAACCTGCTGGGAGCTTATGCACGGAACCACCGGACCCATAACGGATTGTCCTGCGATGTGCATGAAAGACACACGGAAAAGAGAATCCATGGTCATGAAGGCCAAGGATAAAATTTACACGGTTACGGTGGACCCGGTCTTTGATGAAGACAAAAACATTCCTTTTTATGTGCACAATATTTCCGATATAACGGAAATTGAGAATGCAAAGCAAAAAATCCAGGAAAATGAAAACCGGTTCAGAGATCTTTATGAGAATGCACCGATAGCCTATTTTTCGATCCGGATTTCAGATCAATCCATCATCATGTGCAACACATCTGCCTCTGGATTACTAGGGTTTGACAGGAAAAATCTGCTGGACAGGACATTCTTTGATCTTTTCTCACAGAGACCTGACGGCAGGCCCAGGGCGCAGAGATTTTTCACTGAGGTGATGTCCGGCAAAACCGTACATGATCGAGAATTGAAAATGCAGCATCAGGACAATACAGATGTCTGGGTGAGCCTTACGGTCCAGCCGGTTAAAGATGAAGCAGGAAAGGTCATAGAAGCAAGATGTGTTGCCGCAGACATCACCCGGAGAAAACAGCTGGAGTCTCAACTCAGGCAGGCTGAAAAACTCGAGTCCATCGGCACCCTTGCCGGGGGAATTGCCCACGATTTTAACAATATCCTGACATCCATTCTCGGATTTGCCCAAATCGCCCGGTTCAATGTTGAAAAAAATTCGGAAATCGAAGATGACTTGAAGGAAATCTATAATGCCGGGGAAAGGGCCAAGATGCTCGTCGCCCAGATTCTGAGTTTTGCAAGGAAATCAGAAGAAAAAATTTTCCCGATCCGAATCGATTATACGGTTCAAGGGGTGCAACACGAAAAAGTGGTAAATTTTTCATAAAAGGCTGGACTCAACTGCCACAAACATATACTATCTCAGTCCATGAACTGGCCGTTAAAATTACAAGGACGTTTTTTAACAGAAATCGAGGTCAATGAGATCCGCTCGCTTCTTGGTGGTAATGCTTCATGGAACAGATCTCGTTTATCCCGGGAATTATGTGAGTTATGGAATTGGAGACGTCCTGACGGTCAACTAAAAGACATGGCTTGTCGCGAACTTTTGCGTAAGCTTGAGTCTCGTTCCCTGATAAAGCTTCCTCCTCGCCAGTGCCCAGGCCCAGGTCGTCTTCCGAAGATTGAGCCGGTAAGCGTTGACCAAACTCCAATATGTTGTAAACTTTCAGCTTTGCAGCCGGTTAGAATCATTGATGCCAGAAGTTCAGCTGACAATGAAAAAACATTCAATCATCTTGTTAAAGAATACCACTATCTCAGCTATGGCCGACCGGTAGGGCAAAACATGAAATATCTTATTGTCAGTGGCGATGGACGTCCTCTCGGTTGCCTGCTTTTTGGAGCTGCAGCATGGAAATCTGAAGATCGTGACAAGTGGATTGGATGGTCTCCTACATTACGAGAACAAAATCTTGGATTTGTCTGCAACAATACCCGGTTTCTAATTTTGCCATGGGTCAATGTTTTTAACCTCGCCAGCTATGCTCTCGGAACGGTTCTGCGCCGTTTGTCCGATGATTGGCAACATCGCTATGGAAGCAGGATAGCCTTGGTGGAAACATTTGTTGATACAACCCGTTTTGTGGGGACTTGCTACAAAGCCGCTAATTGGCAACATATTGGAAGAACCAAAGGACGAAGCCGTCAAGATCGTTATTCAAAACTCAAAGTTCCGATTAAGGGCATCTGGGTTTTTCCAATATGTCGCAATTTCAGGAACGTACTCCACAGCTAAACATGGTCCGCAACAAGCCGCAGCTATGAAAGGATCAGCAATGGCCGTGGCAGATACAATCATTGAGGTGTTTGGGCTGACAGTTTTGCAGACTATGAACAACGGGTATATGAGTGCTATCAGAAACAGGCAGAGCGTGAGATTGTCACCACACTGAACAGGTTGCTGACAAGCATACCTTTTCTGCAGTATTTGAAAGCCTGGTGCGGCAAGTGTGCTCT
The DNA here is from genome assembly GCA_963674905.2 of uncultured Desulfobacula sp. GTDB lineage: Bacteria > Desulfobacterota > Desulfobacteria > Desulfobacterales > Desulfobacteraceae > Desulfobacula. The sequence continues at coordinate 2,374,987 of CAXXXR010000002.1, forward strand.
CAGATTTCATGAGTACCGAACTATATCTATTCGTCTTAAATCAGGCCAAAGCTATGAAATTCGTTCGCCTGTATTTCTCAAGGCCAAACCTAAAAAAAAAGAGGCCGGCCCCCTGGACGGCAAAAAGGCCGACTATGCCATTTAGGCCTTGAATATCTCGGTATAATCAATAAGGTCACTCCGGCTCTATTGGAAATCTGTATCTCCATGGCAGTCCTTTGCCCCTCCTTTGAAGTCGCGGCCAATGCATTGCAAGGTCTTGGTACTCAAATGAATCAGCATCTGCTTCAAACGATTACCCATCGGTTTGCTGATTTGGCCAGGCCAATCAGGGTCGAGTGTCATGCTGACGAAGTCTGGCAAAAGCCGAGATTGAATATCTTGGTTTGCGTTGATGGTGGGCGCTTACGGGAACGGCGCAAAAAGCGTGGTAAACGTAAAACCGGCCAGAAGAGACAGGGATTTTATTCTGACTGGATTGAACCAAGATTGTTATCCATAAGTCTATTTGATGAGAACGGAAAGAAAATCAAAAGTATCTCTCCTATTCTGGAGGGCTCATGCGGTAGCATGGATGAGTTTTTTGAATTGCTAAAACAACATCTTAAAAATATCAATTTCGGGGAAGCTTCTCAAATCGTTTTCTGTTCTGATAATGGCCCGGGGATCTGGAGCAGGACAAAAAACCTAATTGATGATTTGAATATGCATCAGGCAAAATGCATTATTGACTACACTCATGCAAAGCAGAACATTGGCACTGTTGTATCCACGATTGAACGAGCCTTAAAGGTTGCAGGGAAAGAAGCTGATAAATTATCATCCCTGATAAAAAATTCTCTTTGGAACGGAAATATTGCTGAAATTGTTGAATTGGCCAAAAGAAAGTTATCCAGAAAAAGGAAGGCTCGAAAAACCGTCTTGAAAAAACTGGGTCATTATTTTGGCGATCATTCCAAATTCCAATATAAGGTTTTTGCGGATAAGGGGTTACCAATCGGAAGTGGTTCTATTGAAAGCGCAATTCGTAGAGTTATAAATCTCAGGGTGAAGAGTGCCGGCATGTTCTGGAAACGTGAGCACGCTGAAAATGTTATTTTTCTGCGCTCGTTAGTTTTGACTGGAAAGATAAGAAATGCATGTCGAACTGCCTGTAATATTATGAAAAGAAAGTATTACTACTGTTCAGAAGAAGACGTCAGGATGGCAGCTTGATTGCACCACTATTTTGTGTTGCACCCCGGTTCAAGAAGTCTTAAAATTTATTCGATCCTCCACCCCCACAACCATTGACATCAGGCAGAATATTGCCACCAAATCCCTGACCATGGGAAACGCGACACAGATCCACCAGATATTGATGAATCTGTGTACCAACGCGGCGTATGCCATGGAAAAAACAGGGGGCATCCTGGAAATCGAGATTAAAGACGTGATAGTGAAGCCGGGTTCCAATACCCTGGGGCTCAGGCTTGAGCCGGGAAATTATATTGAAATAAAAGTGTCTGATACCGGCTCCGGAATGTCGCCGGATACGATGAAATCGATATTTGAACCCTATTTCACCACAAAAGAAAAAGGAGAAGGAACCGGTTTGGGGCTGGCAGTGGTCCACGGAATTGTAGAGAGTTACGGTGGAAAGGTTGCCGTGGAAAGCAAACCAGGTTAAGGAACCTGTTTTAGGATCTATTTGTTGACAGTAAGCGACCACAAGCCTTATCATTTAAAACAATCAATATCCATACCCACCGGATCCGAGCATGTTCTGGTGGTGGATGATGAAGCACCGATTGTTAAAATGACCACAAGGCTGCTGGAAAATTTAGGGTACTCAGTCTCTTCTAGTGTCAGCAGTTCTGATGCTCTGGAATTGTTTCGATCCGATCCAAAGAAGTATGATCTGGTGATCACGGATATGACCATGCCCGAAATGGCCGGTGATCTTCTGGCTGTGGAAGTATTGAAAATCCGGCCGGACATTCCTGTGATCCTGTGCACGGGATTCAGCAGACAGCTGTCTGAAGAAAAATTAAGGGAAAATGGTATCAGAGCCCTTTTGAATAAGCCGATTACCGAACTTGATCTGGCAGTGACAATTCGAAAGGTGCTAGACCCCATTAAGCGCTGAACTGAAGGTGGTTTTTATTTCCAGGCGATATTGTATTAGCGCCCCTTCCTATGGGTACACACACCATTAAATTGGATACTTGAGGGCGGATAGCAGGAAAGTGAATTTTCCTGGATTTCGAGAAGATCAGATACTCTTTGCAAAGTCCTGGCTGGACATCACAGGGCCATCAGTTTTTCCTTGAGGCCGGTGAGGCGCAGGGAGGTCTTGTTGTTGTTAAGGGCCAGCTCCAGGGCCCGGGTGGAGCCCACGATGATTACCAGGTTTTTTCCCCGGGTCATGGCCGTATACAGGAGGTTTCGCTGCAGCAGGGGAAAGTGGGCCGTGGTCAGGGCGATGATGACGGCCCCATACTCGCTCCCCTGGGACTTGTGGACCGAAATGGTATAGGCCAGGGTGAGTTCATCCAGTTCCAGGGTATCATATTCCACAATGCGGCCGTCATAGTCTACGAGGACCTTTCCTTCAGACTTCATCACCTCGGACACCACGCCGATATCCCCGTTAAACACATCTTTTTCATAGTTGTTCTTCAGGTGCATGACCTTGTCATTGGGTTTGAACCGGATGCCCCGGGCATCAATGCCGCCCTTTGTCCGGTTCAACACCCGCTGGAGCTGCTGGTTCAGGTTAATGGTGCCGGCTTCTCCTCTGTGCATGGGGGTCAAAACCTGAACATCCCGGATATGGGGAAAGGCGTTGGGAATTCGTTTTGAACACAGCTCCAGGATGGTTTCCACAACTTTTTCCGGGTGCTGGTTTTCAATGAAGTAAAACTGGGACAATTCACCGGTCTCAGCTTTTTGGAACTGGGGCATTTCTCCGTTCCGGATTTTGTGGGCATACATGATGATGGGACTTTCCTTGGCCTGCCTGAAAATTTTGGTCAGGTAAAACACCTTGATACGGCCGGATTCGATAATGTCAGACAATACATTGCCCGGGCCCACCGAGGGAAGCTGGAAGGTGTCGCCCACAAGAATCAGGCCGGCGCTCACCGGAAGGGCCTGGATGAGGTGGTGCATGAGAAGGGTGTCCACCATGGATGCTTCATCCACGATAAAGACATCCAGGTCAAGGGGATTGGCAGGGTTCCGGTCAAAGGTACTACTCTCATGGTCAAAGCCCAGGAGTTTGTGAAGGGTGGAGGCCTTTTCCCCGCTGACCTCAGACAGCCGCCTGGCAGCCCTTCCCGTGGGTGCACCCAGCACCACCCGCTGGTTCTGCTGTTTGAAGATTTCACACAATGCCCGTATCAGTGTGGTCTTTCCGGTTCCGGGTCCCCCGGTGATGACCACGATTTTTTCCTGGAGCACCTTGTGAACCACGGTCAACTGTTCTGGAGATAATTTCACGGCAAGCCGGGTCAGGACCGCTTCAAGGATCTGGTCTTTGTCGATTTCCCGGGGCCGGGCCGGCATGGACTTGATGGCGTTGATCCGTGCGGCAATGCCGGTCTCTGCCCGGTACAGGTGTTTCAGATAGACCCGTGTGTCTTCTGCTCCCTTTTCTGTTCTAACCTCATCCGTGTCCTCCAGGGATTCCAAAGCCGGTTCAAACAGTTCCGGTTCCACCCCGGCGGTTTTTGAGGCGCAATTGAAAAGGTTTTCTTTGAATCCATAGACATGACCCTCCTGTTCAAAGGACAATAGATGGTGGATCAGGCAGGCCTGGAGGCGATTTGCGTCATCTTTTTCAACACCGGCGTTTACGGCGATCCTGTCGGCAACGCTAAACCCGATCCCGGGCAGGTCCCGGGCAATCACATAGGGGTCTTTCTCCAGAATATCCAGGGCTTTTGACCCATAGGTCTGGAGGATGACGGCTGCATGAAAAACCCCGGCACCATTGTCTTGGAGAAATTGCATCACCCTGCGAACGGAGTGGTGCTTGTTCCATGCCTGTTCAATCATTTGTTTTTTTGCATTGCCGATGCCGTGAATTTTTTTTAGTTTTCCAGGTTCGTTTTCAATGATATCCAGGGTTTTTTCTTCAAAAAAATCCACGATTTTATCGGCCAGAGATTTTCCAATGCCCTTGATCATACCGGACCCCAGGTATTTTCGGATCCCGGACACTGTGGCCGGTAAAATCACTCGATAGGCCTCAACCTTGAACTGGTCCCCGTATTTGGGGTGGGATGCCCATTTCCCCTGAATTTCAATGCTTTCACCTTCAAATACCCCGGCAAGGTGGCCCACAATGGTCACGGGATCACTGATCTTGGGGATGCTCAGTTTTGCAATGGTATAATGATTTTCCGGGTTCCGGAAGGTGATGCGCTCTATGATGCCTTTGATGGTGATCATTTAAATCTTCACATTCCTGATGATCCACAGGGCGGCATCATACAGGTCAAAAGCGATACAATCCGGGGGCCTGCCCTTTTCCAGGAGGGTCCGGGCCGCAACGCCTCCATTCCCGGTCTTTACCAGAACTGCTTTTCCACACCCGGCAGCCCGGGCACACTCCATGTCTTTGACACTGTCCCCCACCATGCACGAGCGATCAAGATCAAGGGTGTATTTTTTTTGGGCGTTTAAGAGCATTCCCGGTTTCGGCTTCCGGCACCAGCAGCCGGCTTCCGGGGTGTGGGGGCAGAAGAAGATATCTTTGATTTCTCCACCGGCTTTGGTGACACCGGTGGTCATCTTTTCAAAAATCTCATCCAATGCGGTCTGGTCGGCCATGTTTCTTCCGATCATGGACTGGTTGGTGACGACGATGATGGAAAACCCGTATTGGTTCAGCAGGGCAATGGCTTCAGGGCTTCTGGGAATGAATTCAAACTGGGAGGCCTCTTTGATGTAGTCGGGAGAATCATAATTAATGACCCCGTCCCGGTCCAGAAACACAGTATACCCCATGGCCCTGCCCGCTTATTCTGCAACGGCAAAGGCGCTGCCAAAGCCCTGGGCAATAATTTTATCACTGAAGCGTTCAGCATCTTTTACATTGGTAAACCTGCCGATCCTCACCCGGTAAAACACGCCCCGATCATCAATGAATTTCGTGGTGTGGGCATTTTGATAGGTCTTTGATAATTTATACCGGTACTGGTCCGCATTTTTCTTTACCCTGAACGCCCCCACCTGTACCGTAAAATTTCCCTTCCAATAATCTATGGGTTTAAAGGTAACGGGAGCCTTTGTCTTTGGGGAATAGGATGTGGCTCTGCCAAGGGCGGATACCCTGACCCTGGCCGTTCCCGGTCCCACAATCCCCAGTTGTTTTGCCCCGGTGTAGGACAAATCAATGATTCTGCCCCGGACAAAGGGCCCCCGGTCATTGACCCTGACCTGAATCTTACGATCGTTTTCAAGGTTATGGACACTGACCCAGGTGTTCATGGGCAGGGTCTTATGGGCCGCGGTCATGGCATACATGTTATAGGTCTCACCGTTGGAGGTTTTTCTGCCGTGGAATTTCCTGCCGTACCAGGAGGCCTTACCGTTCTGGACAAACCCGCCGGCGCTGGCAATGGGGGTATACTTCACCCCCCCTACTTTGTAGGGTCTTTGGGTTGCCGGTTTTCGTTGACTGGTTGACGAAGACGGACTTTTTTCATAGCTTGATGATGTGGGCGGCGGAATATGGGCCGGATCATAGGAGGTTCCCAGGGTATTTGAACACCCAAAGAGGGTAAGGGATGTCAGTATCAGAAACCAGACTCTGAATTTAAATAAAAATGCCTTGCTATGTGTCATATGATCAGTCAAGGGCCAGCTCTAATACCGTCCTCATTTTATCCGTGAAATGAAATTCAATTGAGTCTCGGATGGAATCGGGCACATCTTCCATGTCTTTTTGATTCCACAGGGGCAGGATAATGGTTTTGATTCCAGCCCGGTGGGCGGCAATTACCTTTTCTTTTATCCCGCCCACGGGCAGGACCTCTCCCCTGAGGGTAATCTCTCCGCTCATGGCCAGCCGTTTTTTAACCTGGCGGCCGGTCATCAGGGATGTCAGACAGGTGAGCATGGCCACCCCGGCAGAGGGGCCATCCTTGGGGATGGAGCCTTCCGGCACGTGGATATGCAGATCATGGGCGTCAAAAAATCCCTCATCCACCTTTAATTTTTTTGCATTGGCCCGGATAAAACTCAGGGCCGTGTTGGCGGATTCCTTCATCACATCCCCCAGCTGCCCGGTCAGGGCAAGGCCCTTGCCGCCGGTCATGGCAACGGCTTCTATGAACAGGATCTCCCCGCCGTATGGGGTCCAGGCAAGGCCGATCACCACACCGGGATGATTGATCCGCAGGGCCAGGTCCGGCATATTGGACGGGGGGCCCAGATACGCGTGCAGATCCTTTTGTCCCACAACAAGGGTCTCGGCTTCTGCTTCGGCAATCTTGCTGGCAACGCCCCGGCACACAGACCCGATATTCCGCTCCAGGTTTCGCAGGCCCGACTCCCGGGTATATCCTGAAATAATTTTTTTAACGGCTCCGGAGGTGATTTTGATATGGGCTGATGTCAGGCCGTTGGCTTCCCTCTGTCTGGGAATCAGGTACCGGGTGGCGATTTTTAATTTTTCCTCTTCCGTATACCCGTTCAGTTCCAGAACCTCCATCCGGTCCCGCAGGGGGGCTGGAATGGTATGCAGGACATTTGCCGTGGTTAAAAACATGACATCGGAGAGATCAAAGGGCACATCCAGGTAATGATCGGAAAAGGAAAAGTTCTGTTCCGGGTCCAGAACCTCCAGGAGGGCCGAGGAGGGATCTCCGTGATAGGAGTTGTCCATCTTGTCTATCTCATCCAGCATGAACACGGGATTTTTGGTTCCCGCCTTTCTCAGGCACTGGATAATCCGTCCCGGAAGCGCGCCCACATAAGTTCTTCTGTGGCCCCGGATTTCTGCTTCATCCCTCACCCCGCCCAGGGCGATTCTCACAAACTTGCGTCCCAGGGCCCGGGCAATGGACCGTCCCAGGGATGTTTTTCCGGTTCCCGGGGGGCCTGTAAAGCAGAGGATCGGACCCTTGGAGTCATTTTTCAGCTTTCGGACGGCCAGGTATTCAAGGATTCGTTTTTTGGGTTTTTCAAGCCCGTAGTGGTCGTTGTTGAGAATTTTCCTGGCCTTTTTGATATCCAGCTTGTCTTTGGAACTCTTGTCCCAGGGCAGGGAGGTCAGCCAGTCAAGATAGCTTGAGGCCACCACATATTCCGAAGAGGAGGGGTGCATCCGCGACAGGCGCAGCAGCTCCCTTTCCCCTTCTTTTCTGGCCTCTTCCGGCAGGTGCCGGCCATCAATCTTTGCCTGGTACTCCCGTATTTCTACCCGCTCATCTTCGGTTTCACCCAGCTCTTCTTTTATGGCCTTGAGCTGCTGGCGAAGATAGTATTCCCGCTGCCGCTTGTCCATGTCTTCTTTCACCTGGGTCTGAATCTTGGAGCCCATTTCAAGGATCTCCAGTTGATCGTTGACCAGCCGGGTCACTTTTTTCAGCCGCTTGTTCACATCCAAGAGCTCGATCACATTCTGCTTTTCTTTGACCGGAGCGTTGATGGTGGAGGCCACCATGTCCGCCAGCATATGGGGTTCCTGCAGGGATTTGATCATATGGCCCATTTCCGAGGGAAGCCCCGGGGAAAGCTCCACGATTTTTTCATACTGCTCGACAATGTTGGCCATCAGGGCTCTGTTCTCTTTGTTCCGGTCGGCGTTGCGGTTTTCCATGATCTCAATTTCGGCCTGCATGTACTTTTTACCCTTGAGAAATCGTTTGACCTTGAACCGGTCCAGGCCCTGAATCAAAAGCTGGGCTTTGTCGTCTTCCATCTTGGACATTTTCAGGATAATGGCCACCGTGCCGATCCTGTGGAGATCATCTGCCGTATGCCGGGAATCAATATCGGATCGCTTGGACAGCAGCAGCCCCAGCATCCTGTTTCCTGCCATGGCCTCGTCAATCAGCTCAACGGCTTCGTGTTGAATCAAAACCAGGGGAAGTACCATTTTCGGGAAAAGATTGGTGTCAACAATGGGAAGGATGGGGAGGATGTCCGGGATGTTATCGGGTGTTATCTTGCGGGAGGAAGTCTTAAGATCATCCATTATTGTCGGGTTCCTTTTGGAATTTATTGCTTAAATGAAATCCATGGAAACATTTTGCCGGCGTTTAATGTTTTTCCTGAACAGCTTTCCCAGTTTAAGCTCCAAAAATCCATTGGAAAATTTGGCCGTTACCTTTTCAACATCAATGACACTTGGCAGGTAAAGTACCCGCTCAAACTGTCCAAACTGAATCTCAGCCAGCCGATACGTGGCGGTTCGGTCAAGGTGGTTTGTTTCCCTGTTGCCGGATATCTTGACGGCTTTATTGCTCACCTCGATGATAATATCTTCTTTTCTGACACCTGCGATCTCAGCCTGAATCACAATCTCATTTCTGGTTTCAAATATATCCATCTGGGGTTTCCAGATTCTTTTTGAAAAACAAAACATGGGGTTGACGGATTGAAACATCTCTTCAAAAGATTTTTCTTCACCAGCATGTGTTTCAATATTGTTTCCAAACCGAATTTCTATATGTTTCATATAAAACTCCTGATGATACCGTTAAATCGATCATCCAACGATCCAGCAAAAATACCATTAGAGCCGGATTTTGTAAAGCCGTATTACAAAATCCATTTTTGCGGTCATTGGGTCTTTCACACAATAAAGCTTGAAATGGTTTTCTGTGAATGATAAATGCATTTTGCATACCAGAGAGGATGGTGGTATGTTCACTCCATGATTTACACCTAGACCTGAGGAGACCCATGACTGAAGACTCACACCAGGTTGCGCTGGTCACAGGGGCGGGAAAAGGAATCGGCCGGGCCATTGCCCTGGCTCTGGCAAAGCAGGGAGCTTTTGTCTATGTCAATTTTTTGACCCATAGGGAGTCTGCCCAAGAAACCCTTGATGAAATAAAGTTAAACAACGGCCGGGGGGACCTTCTGCAATTTAATGTCACCAGCCGGCAGGACGCCGACCTTGCCGTTAAAGCCATTATAAGGGACAGGGCAAAGATCGACATCCTGGTCAACAATGCCGGTATCCGGTCCGATACCCTCCTGGCCATGATGAAGGAATCCTCCTGGCAAACGGTCATGGATACCAATCTGAACGGTTTTTACAATGTGACCCGGCCGGTGGTGAGGAACATGTTGAAAAACCGGTTTGGCCGGATTGTCAATGTGGCCTCCACTGCCGGCCAGATGGGGAATGCGGGACAGGTGAATTACTCGGCGGCAAAAGCCGGGCTTATCGGGGCGACAAAGGCCCTGGCAAGGGAAGTGGGCAGCAGGAATATCACTGTGAATGCCGTGGCTCCCGGCTTTATCGAGACCGGCATGCTGGAAGGCACCCGCCTGGAAGGGATCATGGATTCCATACCGGCCGGGCGGCTGGGGCAGCCCCAGGAGGTGGCCCACACGGTTCTGTTCCTGTGTTCCAGAGAGGCGGGCTATGTCAACGGCCAGGTGATCGGTGTTAACGGGGGAATGGTCTAGGCTCAACCACAGGGGTTATCCATTACAGGGGGTATCCAGGATCTTCCGCAGGGCCCGGGAAAATTCAAACAAAGAAAAGGGTTTTTGAATAAACCCGTGGCATCCCTGGTTTAAAAATCCTTCTATCTTGTCATCAACGGCATACCCGGTGGATATGAGAATTTTTGCATCGGCATGGATGCTTTTAATGTCTGCAAATGCCTGTTTCCCGTTCATCTCCGGCATGACCAGGTCCAGGACAACCAGGGAGATTTCATCCTTGTAGAGCTTGAATATTTCCACAGCCTCCAAGCCGTTTCTGGCCACAAGGGCCTTGTACCCCAGTTTTTCCAGAAAATTTCTGCCCACATTGATGATTTCTTCCTCATCATCCACCAGTAAAACAGTTTCAGAGCCCTTCTGCATCTTCTCAAGGGGCCGTGAGGCTTCTTTTTTTTCTTTTGCCTTAACGATGCCGGAGCCGGGCAGGCAGACGTGAAAGCTGGACCCTTTGCCTTTGACACTGTCCACTATGATAAATCCACCGTGGTTTTTGATCACACCAAAAACCGTGGACAGGCCAAGTCCCCGTCCTTTTTTGCTGCCCGCCTCTTTGGTGGAGAAAAACGGATCAAAAATTTTTTTCCGGGTTTCCATATCCATGCCGATACCGTTATCTTTTATGGTTACCTTGATGTATGACCCGGGCTTGATCTCAAACGGATACTCATGGTCTTCAACGATAACCATGTTTTGAGTGGTGACAAAAATATCACCCTGCTCGGGCATGGCCTGGGAGGCGTTGATCAACAGGTTTAAAAACACCTGTTCAATCTGGGACTGGTCTGCATCCACGAACTGCAGGTTTTCCTCATAGGTTTCATGGACCACAATATCTTTTCGCATGGGCTTGAAAATATTCAGGGCAAGGGCAACCAGCTCATTGATATTCAATGCCTCGATTTTGTATTTCCCCCCCCTTGCAAAGCCGAGGAGTCTGCTGGTCAGTTCTGCTGCGGTCTTCACCAGCCTGCCGATATGTTTGGCGTGGCCTGCTACTTTTTCCGTGGCGGACAAGTCAATCTGCATCAGGGACAAGTGGCCCTGGACGCCCATGAGGATATTGTTGAAATCATGGGATATGCCGCCGGCCAGCACCCCGATGGCTTCCATCTTCTGGGCCTGCTGGAGCTGGGTCTGGAGAAGTTTGAGTTCTGAAATATCGGTGATGACCACGACGATTCCCCTGGACGAATTACCGTTCAGTTTTGAGGCCCTGATCCGGCAGTCAAACAATGATCCGTCTTTCCGAACCATCTGGGTTTCAACCAGCCCGTTGCCGTAATGGTCCACATGGGAATACAGGTCAATGCCCACCCTTTGATATTCCCGGTCATTGGCATAGAGTATCCGGGTATCCTTTCCCTGCAAAAACCTGGGCGTATAACCGAGCATGGTATAAAAAATATTGTTGGTCCAGACAATGATCCGGTCCCTCACTATCCCGATGGCTGCCGGAGAGGAATCCAGGATGGTTTTCATCTCCCCGGGGCTCAACCCATCTTCTTTTTGCTCAAAAGGGTCTTTTGGGGTCAGAATATTTTTTAAATGATCTTGAAGGCTGATTTTATCATACCGGTCATTCATACAAAAAATCACCTGCTGCTATTTTTAGTATTTGATGGCCATAATTCGATGACCACAATTTGACGGCCTATTATTTGACGGCCCGTGAACTAGCTGATAAGTATAACAGACTTTTTCTAATAATATAAGAAAAGAAAACAATAAAGGAAAAAAATTCGGCAAAAAAGGCAGATATAAAGATAATGGCTCAAAAAAAATATAGATTTTTGCCGGCATACTGGCCGGCAGTGACCTCCGGTCTTCTCCTGACCCTGTCCTTTCCCGGGCCGGGCCTGTGGTGGTTTGCTTTTTTTGCCCTGGTTCCTCTGCTGGTATCCATCAGAGCCCTGGGGCCGAAAGATGCTTTTTACCGAGGACTTGCATGCGGCCTGGTTCATTTTTTGACCCTTATTTACTGGATTGTTCCCACCGTGAATGTCTACGGCGGGCTCCACCCAATCCTTGCCGTTTCCACTCTTGTGCTCTTGAGCCTTTATCTTGCCCTTTTCCCGGCAGTCTTTGCCTTTGTTTCAAAGAAATTAAACCCGGATCTCTGGTTTTATCCTCTGTTTGTATCCTGCCTATGGGTGGGTCTTGAGTTCATCAGAACTTACGCCTTCACCGGTTTTGCCTGGGGAAGCCTGGGATACAGCCAGTTTTTAAACCTGAGTTTTATCCAGATTGCCGATTTTTCCGGAGTTTACGGGATTTCCTTTCTCATTGTTCTGGTCAATTGTCTGGTCACAGGTCTCTGGACGGCCTTCCAAAAAAATCGGGAAAAAATCCTGGGGAAAAATTCTCAAAAAAAATCCAGGAAAATTTTGACCATTCCTGCCGTCTATACCCTTCTCCTGGTTGCCGGGGCTTTGGTCTACGCTATCGTAAAAATGAATACCATTGACGCTCGCATCCAGGCTGCAGACAAGACACGTATCACCGTTGTCCAAGGCAATATTGAGCAGGATTTAAAGTGGAGTGATGCCTTTAAGGAGCGGACGGTTGAAAAATATATCCGTCTTTCCAGCCGGGAAGCAAATCAGGAATCAAAGAAAAATCCCGACCTCATCATCTGGCCGGAAACAGCCCTGCCCTTTTATTATGGGGTTGACAAGTTCCTGTCAAATCGGGTGGATGCCTGTGTTCGGTCATTAAAAACCAATTTTCTCATCGGAAGCCCGGCCTATACGTATGAAGGGGGCAGGGCAAGGTTTTACAACCGGGTATACATGCTCAACCGGTTTTCCATTGTCACGGGAACCTATGACAAGACCCACCTGGTGCCCTTTGGTGAGTATGTGCCCCTGGGTGAGGTGCTCACATTTCTGGGAAAAATAACAGCCCAGGCCGGCAATTTTTCCCCGGGGGACCGCAGCTTTATTCCCCTGGAATTCAGTGGCCGTAAAACCGGGGTGCTCGTCTGCTTTGAAATTTTGTTCCCGTCCATTGCCTCTGATTTCGTGAAAAACGGGGCTGATATCCTGACCACCATCACCAATGATGCCTGGTTTGGGCATACTTCAGCAGCCCAGCAGCATTTTTCCATTGCCGTGTTCCGGGCAATTGAAAACCGGAGAACCGTTGCAAGAGCTGCAAATACCGGGATTTCAGGATTTATTGATCCAAAGGGCAAGATCCTTGAGACAACGGCCCTGTTCCAGGATGCGGCGGTGACGCGCCAGGTGCCGGCCCTGACCCACATCAGTTTGTATACAAGATACGGAGATGTTTTTGCCGTCAGCTCGCTGGTTGCAATCTTCCTTGTTTTCGTGGTAAAAGGGGTGAGACAAAAGTTGAGGAGACATTAAAATGAGTTTAGAATTAAAACAGAGCATTCAATCCATCATCACCAAAGCCGACCAGCTCAAGGAGTATCTTTGACCTTCGGTCAAGCGAAAACGCTTCCGGGAGCTTGAACATTTCATGTCCAGGCAGGATTTCTGGGACGATTCAGACAAAGCCACCACTCTATTAAAAGAAAGAACCCATCTTGCCAATCTCCTGGAAACCTGTGACTTGATTTACAAAGAGATTGAGGATGCAGGGATACTTCTGGAACTTGCCCTTGAAGAATCAGATAAGGACAGTGAAATGGAAGTGGCCGGACTGCTGTCCAGGCTTGAGGAAAAGATAAAAAAATTCTCCATTGAGATCACCCTTGACGATGAAGACGATGCCAGGGATGCCCTTGTTTCCATCAATGCCGGTGCCGGGGGAACCGATTCCCAGGACTGGACTGAAATGCTGTTTCGCATGTACACCCGCTGGATCGATAAAAAAGGATATAAATACCAGATTATCGACTATCAACCCGGGGATGAAGCAGGGATTAAAGGGGTCACCCTCCTGGTTTCAGGCACCAACTGCTACGGATTTATGAAGGTTGAATCCGGGGTTCACCGGCTGGTACGGATATCTCCCTTTAATTCCAACGGAAAACGCCACACCTCGTTTGCCTCGGTGTTTGTCTACCCTGAAATAAAAGATGAAATCGTCATTGACATTGATGAGTCGGATTTAAGGATAGACGTGTACCGGGCCAGTGGTGCCGGGGGCCAGCACGTAAACAAGACCAGCTCTGCGGTGAGGATCACCCATCTTCCCACCGGTGTCGTGGTCCAATGCCAGCAGGAACCTTCCCAGCACCGCAACAAAGAGATTGCCTTTAAGGTGCTTAAATCAAGACTCTACCAGTTGGAAAAGGAAAAGCACGACAAAAAAATGCAGAACCTTCACGACGGCAAAGATGATATTGCCTGGGGAAGCCAGATCAGGTCCTATGTACTGCACCCCTACAGGATGGTGAAGGATCACCGGACGGATTTTGAGGTGGGGGATGTGGACCGGGTTCTGGACGGGGACCTGGACCCCTTTATTGAAGGTGTTCTGCTCTCCTGACATGGACCCGATGGCCCTTATTGAAAAATTTTACAGGCCCGGCACAGAGCTTTACCGGGTACTGGTGGATCACAGCCGGATCGTTACAAAAAAGAGTCTTGAAATCGCGGCCGGCCTGTCCCACCTGAACCCGGATCTTGAATTGATTCAAACCGGTGCCATGCTCCACGACATCGGCATTTTCATGACCCGGGCCGATTCCCTGGGCTGTACCGGGAACGCACCCTACATCTGCCACGGATATCTGGGCCGGAACCTGCTGGATGAGCAGGGGCTGCCCCCGGAAGTCGGGCTGGTGTGTGAGCGGCATACCGGAGCCGGGATCACCCGAAAAAACATCCTGGCAAACCATCTTCCCCTGCCCCAGAGGGATATGGTTCCCATCAGCCTTGAGGAAAAAATCATCTGCGTGGCAGACAAGTATCACTCCAAAAGTCCGGGCCGGTCAGACCAGCAGATGACCACCATGGATATCGTTGAAAAACTTGAAGCCATTGATCAGGGCCATGCAGACCGGTTTTGTGAATGGGCTGAACTCTTTGACCTCTAACCGGCCATATATCATCCGGTATGACGAAATATAATCCCATGGCGAATGATATCTCATCTTGAGACCGGATTTTCCAATTCTTTTCCGTCAACGCTTTTAAGGTGAAAAGTTATCCTACAACTGCCGGCCAAATTTGAGGGAATTTTTTGGGAGGCTGAAACCCAGGGTCTCCTGGGCCACCTCGCTGCCCAGGGTTTTAAACGGTATATAGGTGAGGCTGGCGGACGTCAACTTCAGTCGTTCTTTTTCAAGGACGTCCCAGATTTCCTGTTTACGGACACACAGGTCCATAACCAGGGGCAGAATTGCCTGGAACCCCTCTTCAAGGGGCAGATCCACCGGATGAAATCTCTTGTCCGGAACGGTTTTAATCCCGGAGGGCTCCGGTTGTGCCAGGGTGGTCTGCCTGGCCACCCTTAGAAATAATTTGGGATTGATTTTAAATGCGGGAACATAAAAATACAGAGGCTGTTGTTCATGGGCCTGGGTGATGGCCCGGGGCATATTTGCCATTTTTATCAAATGGGCTTGGGTGGAACAGGCTAGGGTTTTAAATTCCACCTGGAGCCGCCAGAAGGGCAGTTGAAGATCTGTGGGTGAGGGCGAATCAAGGGCCGTCACCGTCAGCCTGTTTAATTTATGGTGATGGATGAGGTGGAAACTGATGCAGTTGCTGCACCGGAGAACAAGGGAATCAACGTTTCCTTCAAGGTCCCACCCGCAGTTGGGGCAGAGGGCGGGTATAAATTTGAGCCGGGATGTGGGCGGACCTTTGTCGATCAATAACTCTAAAGGATCAGTTACCATGGCCTTCCCCGTCAATCCGTCATACAGGGTGTCTCCATCCCGGTAAAAGGGCATGAAAATCAGGCTGAGGATTTCACCGATATGGATTTTTTTATCCTTTCCTTTTTCTTGAACAATCCTGGAAAGAATGTCTTTTTGGGACACGGACGGTTTTAGAAATGAGCCCGGGGTATCTTTGCGGACAAAGTGAAGTTTCCGGGTCTGGGAACGCAGCCCCAGGGATAGGGGCAAATCAATTTTGTCCACGGCCAGAAAAGAATGGTCCACCACCCTGAATCCCGGTGCCTGTCCGCCCAGGCTGAATTCAAGCCCTTTAAACCGCCAATAGGGGATATAGACCAGTTCAAGGTCTCTTTTGGGTTCAGCGCCCATGGTATAGCAGGGATAGGGAAGGGCCTGGAGGATATTGCGGGTCCGGCAGAATGGGCATTCAATAATGCACTGGGTTTCTTCCAGGACGACCGGTGCCCCGCAACCGGGGCACTGGAGGTCTATTTGAAAATTATAGGTGCTCACCGCAAGTGTTGCAATATTTTGAATCCATTAAATTTTCAGCGCCGCAGGCCTTGCAGAATCTGCCGGTTTCCTTTTGTTCAACCCGGGTGCCGCATCCAGAGCAGAATCTGGCACCTGGAGACAGATTTTTACGGCAGACCCTGCACTGCTCAAACACCAGGATCTGGTGACCGCAAAAGGGGCAGAATGCCGCGTCCGGCTGAATGGTCTGCCGGCATTCTGGACATTGCCGGTCCGGAATGGCCTGGGGGGACGCTTCTTTCTTGGGCTCCGGGGTTCCGGATGACCCGGGAATCCCTGAGATCCCGGAAATCATAGACGGCACCATGAACCCCAGCCCCATGCCCAGTCCCTGGGACGCAGCCCCGGGATTTTCTGCTGCTTTTTCCATGGCCGTGGCCGTCTTGAGCTGCATGAGTTTGCCCATGTCATCAAACAGGCCCAGGGCACTGCGGTCATCCATGAGCTTCTGCACTTCGGCCGGCGGGGTAATGGCGTTGATGAACAGGTCGGTCAATCCCAAGCCGAACCGGCTGAATTCATCGGCCAGGCTCTTCTGCAATCCCTCTGCCCAGGTTTCATACTGCCCCGGAAGATTGAGAATGGTATCCAGGTGATCTCCCATATAGTCGTTGAATCTGGACACAATCACTTTCCCCAGATAGGCTTCAATATCGGCGGTGGTGAAATTGGCCACCGTGCCGATGAGTGAGTTGATGAACAACAGGGGCTGGATCACCCTGAGGTTGAACATGCCAAATGCCCTCAGGCGGATCAGCCCCAGCTCACTGTCCTTGAACGCCACCGGGTCACGGGTTCCCCATTTCAACCCGGGAAACACCTTCATGTTGATGAAATAGGCCTCAGCTCTCAAGGGGCTGGTCATGCCCCAGGGGATGGACAGCACCTTTGTCAGGATGGGGATGTTCAGGGTTTTCAGGGTGTGCCGCCCGGGTGGGAATACGTGAATGGCCCGTCCATTGTAGAAAAAAACACCGGCCTGGTTTTCCCGGACAATCATCTGTGCCCCAAATTTTATGTCACCGGACCCGCTTGCGGGAATGCGCTGTACGATTTCTTTGCCCGTACTGTCAAACCATTCAAGGATTTCTAAAAATATGATATTATTTTGTCCCATACGCCTCCTGGAATTATTTTTCTTAAATTTATACCTTTTATGGGCATCAATGACAAGTTTCATTGACAAATTTATTCAAATCCATAATAATTTCATCCTTTTAAACAGGTTGAGTCTGATTTTGCCCTATTGGATTCAACCATAATCAGGCAGCAAGTGGAAATAATTTGATGCCTTAGATAAGACCATATGAAACCAGACCATACCTCAGACACCACCACAGACGATCAAGAACAATTCCTGGAAAGCCTCCGCCACTGTATTCCAATTTTAGAACAGACTGCGGCCCAGTCCGATATCCTGGCCCGGCTCACCGAATCCGAGCGGATCACCCTGGTCACGGCGGCCGGAAAAATATCCCGGCCGGACAGGGCCGAGATCAAAAAGCGGAACAAGGACAAACGACAGATCAAGCGCCGGGCCATTGTCAAAAAAGAACGCCGGATGAGGGCGGGCACCGGAATTCGCAAGGCCCGGGAGACGGATGTGTTTATCGCCCCTGAACAGATTGAATTTAAGGGGGGAAAAATCGGGGAAGGCCCTGGGACTCAAATTCTTGAAACCCCCCGAAACTGCTATGTGTGTAAAACCGAATTTAAGCAGCTTCACCATTTTTATGACGCCATGTGCCCGGAATGTGCAGACTTAAATTACCAGAAGCGCTTCCAGACCGTCTCCCTGAAAGGCCGGACCGCAGTGATCACGGGGTCCCGGCTCAAGATCGGATATCAGGCCACAGTGATGATGCTCAAGGCCGGAGCCCAGGTGATTGCCACCACACGGTTTCCCCGGGACTCGGCCCTGAGATTTGCCCGGGAACCGGATTTTTCCGACTGGGGCCATCGTCTCCATATCTATGGACTGGACCTCAGGCATACGCCCAGTGTGGAACTTTTCTGCGATCACATCAGCCAGACATATCCCCGCCTGGATATTCTTATCAATAATGCGGCCCAGACCGTGCGACGGCCCCCCGGGTTCTATGCCCACCTCATGGCGAATGAAACAAAACCCGGGGCAGAACTGCCGGCAGAAGCTCTTTCTCTTTTAGGGCAGTACCACACCTGCATTTCCCAGTTGGAATACGGACAGCCAGAAAATGTGGGCCAGGAAAAGGCCCTGCCGGTTTCCTGGACCGGAGCCGCCCCGGGCGTGGGGTTGAGGCTGTCGGCCCAGCTCTCCCAGATTCCCTATTCCTATGATCATAGCCTGGATCTGCCTGCGGTTTTTCCCGCACAAAAACTGGATGCCGATCTCCAGCAGGTGGACCTTCGGAAGACCAATTCCTGGCGCCTGCGGCTGGGGGAGATCCAGACGTCTGAAATGCTGGAGATTCAGCTGGTCAATTGTGTGGCCCCCTTTGTTCTGTGCAACCAACTGGCAGAGCTGATGAAACAGGATAACACCGGTCAGAAGCACATCGTCAATGTTTCGGCCATGGAGGGCAAGTTCCTGCGCTTTAAGAAGGACAGCCGCCACCCCCATACGAATATGGCCAAGGCCTCTTTGAATATGCTCACCCACACCGCTGCAAGTGACCTGGCCCGGTACGGGATTTTTATGAATTCTGTGGACACGGGCTGGGTAACGGATGAAGATCCTGCTGTCCTGGCCAAACTCAAACAGGACCGCCATGATTTTCAGCCGCCCCTGGATATTGTGGATGGTGCGGCACGGATCTGTGATCCGTTTTTCCACGGCATCCTGACCGGAAAACACTGGTGCGGTAAATTTTTAAAGGATTATTTCCCCATCGACTGGTAAATTGTCCTGGTAGATTGTTCCGGTAAGTTGCCGTACAGCGTTAACCGGCAATGGGGATGTCCAAAAACAGAACTGCGAAGATGGATTGCATCTTCGCAGTTCCCTTTTTTTTATATGAAAGAATTTATTGAACCCGTCGTTTCTTTCATGATTTGTTGACAAACCAGAGCAAGAAGCCGTGGTTGGTCCATGGACCTTACTGCCAGTATTTCTGCAGATATTTCCTTTCCAGCAACTTGATGGACGGCTCATCTATCTGGCCGTCAACCAGGGAGAACTGGATCAGATCATTTTTATATGGAATTTTTCTGGGACTGTTGAACTGAAAGGTCTGGCTCTTGTCTTTTGTGACCACAACATACTCATAGGTATTTGCGGCCTGGTTAAAGTTACGTTCGGTCATGACGCCTTCCAGAGTTGCTTCCGGTGCTGCGGCGGTGGCAGCGGGCTGAGCCACTACTGCCGGGCCGGTCTGACTACCCTGAACCCCGAGCTGTCCTCCCGTCCCCAGGCCCCCTTTAACGGTTTGGGCTTTGTAGGATTTTACCGCCTTGATCAGATTGTTCATGGAATCGGTAAAGGCTGCAACAAGGACCTTGCCTTCCGGAGTTCTTGAGTAGGCTCCGGCTGCACCGGCTGCACTGCCGCCAAACATACCGCCCATGAGAGAAAAATCCGTGTTCCTGGCACTTCCTTCGGCCGCTGCAAGCTGAACCCCTGAACGGTTTTCGATCATGGTCAAGACGGTACTGGCGTCACTATTTCTGAATCCGCCTGCCACGGCTCCGGCAACAGATCCGAATAATCCACCGATCAAAGCACCACCGCCACCGGTATTTCCGGAGCTGAAGGTAATGGAAGGCGTCACCGTATAATCGGCGGCAACCATCTGCCCTTTTCCGAAATTCGACCCGCTTCGCATTTCCCCGGAATCCATCAAGGCCCTTTCCTCCATCATCTGCTTCATGGCCTTGCCCCGCTCAACAATGACAAAACAATTGGATTGCTGAGCCAGAAGACGGATAACCGGGATGGTGGAAGGCAGTCTTAACTCCCCGGTCAAATGCTGATACCATGTTTCCGATGTGTCCTCAAAAATCGCCATTGTTCCCAAAGAGGCATCGCAACGTTCCAGTCCGCTGTTGGCATTCTGGGCATTGGCCCCTCCGGCAGATCCGGTGGCCACGGTTTTGGCCTCACTGGACCCTGTTTTCATGGAAGACATGCAACCAGTCATGAAAAGCGATAAAACGCACAAAAGCACTGAAAAAAATATTGATTTTCTTTTCATTTGAATCATTCCCCGTTATTTATGGTTTGTCAAATAATTCTCACCGATAAATTAGGATATAGGACAGGACAGGGGTTTTTGTCAAGGCCGGAAAACAAAGTGTAAACGCTTTAACTGCATACTATCCAATAACCGGGACAGGCATGAAACCGTCTGGATGTTACCTGGCTTAAGGCTATTGTGCCTCACCAGCAATACAGGCCCCGCCACCGGAGCCGGCCGTTTCCCCACCGGGTTCAATGCCTAAATGGGCCCTGAACAGGCTGATATCGTTATTTTCCACCACCCATGAGCCGTCCCCGGCCACCATCAGGGGAACAGAATAAAGATTGGATGACCGGAGAAAAGCTTCTGTCCGATCAATCAGGCGGTCTGCTCTTTCGCAGGATACCGCAGTTTCAGGCATTTTGATCCCGGCATAGTCCTGGTAAGAGTATCCATTGCAGATGGCCAGGGAGGCCATGTCCCTGCTTTGGGGGCCGAGAACCGGATAGATGATCACCTTTACCTCTGTCCCGGATTCCAGCGCGGCCTGTTGGAGTTTGGGCAAGAGTTCCTTGCAATGGGAGCAGTTGGGATCGGTTATCACATAAAAAAAATCCCGGGCCTGATCCGGTTTAAAGGATAGCGAAACAAATTCGTCCAGGACTTTGATATTTTTTTGAAAAAAACTTTTTCGATTCTCTCGTTTCAGGGCATTTTTCAGGGCCGCTCTTTCCCGCTCTCGTTCAACCATATCCGGCATGGCGGCCAGGGTTTCCCGGGTGACGGACCGGCCGTCTTCAAAAAGCTGACCTGCCAGAACAAAATCCTTACCCGCATAGATCGGCACCAGCCCGTTGTCAATGGAAAGAATGACTTCACAAAGCACCCCCTTTTCCCGGGCCAGAACCACACGGGCATCTTCGGGCAGGGGAACATGACCTGAAATCCAGTCTATGTTCACATGACTGCATGCAGATTCACCAAAACAGGTGGTTGTTCCTAAAACACCCAGCATTACCAGGACCAGTATGTTTAATCTCATTGTTTTTTGTCCTGGGCACAGTGCAGCGCCTCTGGTGTTCCAAGGGTTAAGAAACAACGATTACATGAAATGCAGGCAGCCTTTGTCCGGTCGCCCACTGCCCATCGTTTGACAAGCCCGGGCTCTCTTATGAGAGGTCTTGACAGGGCAATATAGTCGGCAATTCCTGAATTCACGACCTCGTCGGCAAGCGCAAAACTTAGAAAGCCCCCCACCAGAATAAGGGGAGTTTTTATGTTATCCTTGAACGCCCGGGCCGCCTCTTTGTAATACACTTCTCTATCTTCAGCCTTTGAAGTTCCCCTTCTGGAGGGAATGCATTTGCCGGATTCAAAGGTTCCCCCGCTCATCTCAACGGCATCCATTCCCAGGCTTTCAAGCCTTTGGGCAACCGTGATCATCTCCTCCACACTAAACCCGTTTTCAAGGAAATCCTCTGAGTTGATCTTGGCCATGATGGGAAAGGAGTCGCCCACCCGGTGCCTGATCTCCTGGTAAACTTCAATGAGCAGCCTTGAACGGTTCTCGAGGCCTCCCCCATAGTCGTCATCCCGCCTGTTAAAAAAGGGAGATAAAAACTGGCTGATCAGATAGCCGTGGGCCGCGTGGATTTGAACGGCGTCAAAACCCGCGGCAACAGCTCTGTGTGCGGCATCTCCAAAAGCTTTTATGGTTCGTTTAATATCTTCAATGGTCATTGCCGACGCTTTTTTGATGTCATTTTCAACAACATCGGTAGGGCCTTTGGGAGAAAATTCGTCTTTTCCAATCCCCCGCATTCCGGCGTGGGCCAGTTGAGCGGCGACTTTCCCGCCATTCTCGTGAACTGCATGGGCCACCTGTTTTAAGCTGTCGATCATTGCATCGGAATAGATGCCCAACTGCCTGGGACCTGCCTGGCCTTCCAGGGCCACATGGGCATGTCCCGTAATAATCAGCCCGACATCCTTCCGGGCAAGCTCGGCCATCACATCCAGCAAACTGTCTTTTGCTTTGCCGTCAGGATCGGCCATTGCCTCATAGGTGGCGGACCTGACAAAGCGGTTTTTGAGTGTCATCCCATTGATTGTGCCGTGTTCAAACAATTTTGACATGGTTCTCCTTTTGTATTTTAATGCAAGTTATTGCATGATGATCATTATGGGGTTAATTGCAAGGGCACCCAGGGCACCTCGCAGTCACCATTTTCACCAGAAACATACACCATGCCGTCTGATATGGTAACGGAAAAATCCATGGTCCGAGTCACCATGCCTGCCAACGCCTGAATACCTTTCCAGTGAAACTGAAAAACAGATACCGTTAAATTTTTGAATTTTTCCTGTTCTTTGGCCCACCAGGAACCAGATTTTAAGTTAAACGAATAGACCAAAGGTGCCAGAGGTGTCAACTAAATCTTCAAAATCTTAAAATCCAAAAAATGGAGACGTCCCCACAATTGAACACATCGGTGGATACGCTGCTGCAACTGCCCCCAAAAAACGAAATGGAAAATTTTGCATTCTTCACAAAGAAATGATATGTTTTATAAATCCTGAACTCCTGATTCCGGCCCTGTCTTTCTATTGGTTTGCCTTTTTTCCCTATGCTCATGATAGGCGTAAATTCTTTTTTATCACTATTATAAGGATATGGGGGTGATAGCGCATGGGGTAATAACACATAGGCTCATTTCTGCCTGAAACTTCCAGATGACCAGGATTTTCCCATCGTTAAAATTGTACTTTGGAGGTGTCATGCGATATTTTTGTGTTTTGAAGTTCTTCAAACTCCATGTTTTTGCCGTTGCTGTGATCCTCTTGCTTCTCCCCGGAACGGTTTCGGGGTTTGACAGTGATTTTTCAAAAGAAGAAACCCTATTGATTTCAAATGGGATCGGACTGGCCGCCATTACCACATGGGGGGTTTTAAACTGGGATTATTTTAAAAATGATCCGAAAACAGCAGATGAAGGGTGGTTTTCCGACAATACCAAAAGCGGGGGCCAGGACAAAATCGGGCATTTTTATTTTGCATACAGCCTCTCCCATATCCTGTCGACGATCTATGAGAAAAAAGGATACTCTGCCCGGCAGGGGGCATTTTGGGGATCGATATCCTCTTTCGGCCTGACCACGTGGATGGAACTGGGCGATTCCTTCTCCCGTTATGGATTTTCATATGAGGATGTCATTATGAATCTGATGGGCAGTGCAGCAGGGTATTGGCTGTATACCTGTCCGGCCATGGCTGAAAAAATTGATTTCAGACTGGAATATCGGCCAAATTTTGATGAATGGGATTTTTTTACCGACTATGAGCGCCAGAAATTTCTGGTGGCCCTGAAATTTGACGGGTTTGATTTTGCCCAAAAAAATTATCTAAAATATTTAGAACTGCACCTGGGGTATTATACAAGGGGATATGAGGAGACCGATACCCGCCGGGAAAGAAACCTGTATATCGGCATCGGCCTGAATGTTTCAAGGCTTTTCAAGCATCTGTCAATGCAAAGGACAGCCAGGGCGTTTAACTATATCCAATTGCCCTGGTCCTATATCAGCTTGGACAGGGATCTCAACGATTGAGAAAATTTTTAAAAGTGCTTGAACCCGGGGGTGATAAGGGTTAATTTGGCAGAAGTTCTTTTGGCTGGCAAAATTCGTGAGATAATTTTTTTATGGGAGAACATGATGAGTTTGGAAATCTGGATACCCTTTGCCCTGGCATCAAGTTTGATTCTGGTCATACCCGGGCCCACCATTATTCTGGTCATCAGTCAGGCGGTTTCCCACGGGCGATGGTCGGTGCTTCCCCTTGCGATCGGCGTGGTTCTTGGAGATTTCACCGCCATGATGTGCTCTTTTTTAGGGCTTGGCGTGTTATTGTCCACATCCGCGGCCCTGTTTGTCGTTTTTAAATGGGTTGGCGCCCTTTATCTCATGTATCTGGGAATAAAACTCTGGCGATCAACCCCTGACAACGGTCAGGTTGACATCAGCATTCAAAGGGCATCTGCAGGAGCTCTTCTCAAGAGATCCTTCATTGTGACGGCCCTGAATCCCAAAAGTATTGCCTTTTTTGTGGCATTTCTTCCCCAGTTCATTGACCCGCTCCAACCGGCAGGTTCACAATTAACCGTCCTGGGCGGAACCTTTTTATCCCTGGCCGGTCTCAACGCGGCCCTGTATGCAGCCTTTGCCGGTCGACTCAGTCAACACATCCGGAAGGGAAAGGTCCGCAAGTGGTTTGACCGCTGCGGGGGGACCGCCCTGATCGGGGCGGGCGTCATCACTGCCGGGATTCAAAGATCTGCATGATGTGAGGCAAAAAGTCATCAGGCGGGCTATTCCCGGCAGGGATTTCATGGACAATGGTGTGGGCTGGGAAATGATACTCCCTGTTTCAGATTTTCGGCAGGCGGGGCCGTATGGACTCGCTTAAAGACAAACATTTCAAACGAAACGCAACCAGTGTTGCCGTGGTGGAATTTTTCTGGGGCCTGGGATTCCCGGTAATTCTGGAATCCACCTTTCTTCAGATTTTTTTGAAAAATATGGGGGCCTCGGACTTTTTGATCGGCCTTGTCCCTTCAATTCTTATTTTCGGAGTTTCCATATTTCCCCTGGTCTCCAGCTACCTGACCCGGAATCATGAGCATAAAAAAAAGATCGTTCT
The DNA here is from genome assembly GCA_963674905.2 of uncultured Desulfobacula sp. GTDB lineage: Bacteria > Desulfobacterota > Desulfobacteria > Desulfobacterales > Desulfobacteraceae > Desulfobacula. The sequence goes on from CAXXXR010000002.1 coordinate 2,399,873, forward strand.
CATGCTCCACGTCATATCCTCCTGTTCCACCCTGGTTTTTGGTATTTTTCTGTTCTTTGTCGAGGACACAGCCCTGATTCTGCCGGTATTTTTTGTCTCCTATGTGATTTTTTCCCTGTGTATCGGACTCACCATTCCGGTATGGCTTCATTTTCTGGTGAAAATTTTTTCCGCTCGAAAAAATGTCCAGGGCTTAAGCATCATGTACCTTTCCCAGAACACGGCCAAACTGATTGCCAGTGTCTTTATCATCAAGGTGGTGGAGGCGTTTTCATTTTCTCTTGTGTCCGCTGCCTGGATCTTCCTGTGTTCGGGCATCTGCTTCCTTATCGGGTCTTTCTGCTTTATTTTTACAGAAGAACTGCCGTCCAGACAAATTTCACCGGTTTTGAGGGATTCTTTTTTCCGGCATACCAGAGGTACCATTGTTGAAATGCTGCAAAACAGGAACCTGGTCAAATACCTGATCTCGGATCTGGACAACTATGTCACTGTGACCCTGATCTCGTTTTATGCGGTTTATGCCACCCAGTATTTCGGGATCCAGGACTATACGGCGGCCGGTCTTTTTGTGGGGGTCATCTATGCGGGCTCCATTGCGTCCAATCTCCTGCTGGGCACACTGAACTACATGAGTCTGAAAAATAAATTTTTATCCACAAAGATCCTCACCCTTGGAACCCTCGTGCTGCTCATCTATTGCCCGACGTTTTCCGGCTTTCTGGGGGCCAGCTTTTTAATGGGATTTTGCCGGGGGACAAGGGGAATGGTCTATTCCCCGGCCGTCAAAAAATTCTGCACCAGAGAGGATACCACCGGGTATTTTGCCGTGGCCCCCCTGTTAACCATTGCGTTCGGGTCTGGATTTCCTGCTGTATTCGGGAAGATACTGGATCATTTTTCCCACCTGGGAAGCCTGTCGTATAAAATCATGTTTGCGGTCTCCTTTTTCATCATTCTTCTCACTCTGGTATCGGGATGGTTGACGAATTTTGACGATGAAAAGAGTTTGGCCCTTGAAAATCCCGGGAATGACAATAGTATTATCTAAGATTTCTTAAACCGTATAAGGATAAATTTATGGAGAGCACACCAGATACCACCCCCCCGTTCATAAGAAAAATACTCAGGCTTGTCTGGAAATGTATCCCTTTTTTTGTGGTCATCCTGGTCATCCTGTTTGTCGTTTTGCCCCTATACTCTCGCATCGAGTCAAAAAAACAGGCCCTTGCCGATATCCAGTCAAGGGAAAAGGGTGAGCAAAAACCCCTGACCAACGTGGTGACCCTGGAGCTGGTGCCGGCCATGATCATGGAAAAAATAAGCCTCCCCGGGGTGACCAAACCGTGGATTTCCCTGGAAGTGGTCTCGGAAATAAAGGGAAAGATCATCACTAAAAAGGCTGTTGAAGGCCGTCAAGTGGACAAGGGAGACGTTCTGGCCGTGATCGACAAGAGTGATTATCAGAACGCCTATGATTCGGCTTTGGCATCTTATGAGTCAGCCCTGGCAACCCGGAAACGTTTAGAAGCCCTGGCCAGGAACAATTTTGTGACCCAGTCCCAGTTGGATGATGCCGTGGCCCGGGTCAAAACGACCAAGGCAGCCTTTGACAATGCCGAGCTCAACTTGAGCCGGTGCATGATCCTGTCTCCCATGAAAGGAATTATTGACCGGGTTCACATTGAAACCGGGAGTTTTTTAAATACCGGTGATCCAGTGGTCCAAATTCTACAGATGGACAAACTTAAGGTCGAGGTGGGTATCCCCGAGTCTGATGTCGATGCGGTTCGGAACTTGAAAACCTTTGACATGACCATTGATGCCCTTGGCGGACAGACCCTTTCCGGTGAATACCATTACCTGTATAAAACCGCCGATGCCATGGCCCGGCTTTACACCCTTGAAATCCGGCTGGACAATGTCGACGGCCGGATTCTCCCGGACATGTTTGCCCGGGTCACCATCATCAAGCAGCAGGACCCCCAGGGGATTGCCGTTCCCATCTATTCTCTTGTCAATTTCAACAAGGAGATCGGGGTTTATGTTGAAAAAGAGGGTGTTGTCCGTTTCCGGCCGGTGGTTCCCGGATTCCTGGACGGGTGGAAGGTCAGGATTCCCACGGGACTGAATCCGGGTGAACGAGTGGTGGTGGTGGGTCACCGTATAGTTGAGGACGGCGAACCGGTCAATGTGACAAAGGTTGTTCAGGCCATGGGGGAAATTTCTCAATGATGGTCTCGGATACGGCCATAAAAAACAGGATCAGTGTCCTGGTGCTGGCTCTGATCATCCTGGGCATGGGTATCTATGCCTATAAATCCCTGCCCAGGGAAAGCGACCCGGACGTCACCATTCCCTATGTGTTTGTCCAGACCGACTATCGCGGGGTGTCAGCCTCGGATATTGAAACCGCCATCACCATAAAGATTGAGAAAAAACTCAAGGGCCTGGACAAGGTTAAAAATATCAGTTCCGTGAGTTCCCAGGGCCTGTCCCAGATCAATATCGAGTTTCTGCCGGGTACGGACATCAACGAGGTGCTCACCAAGGTCAAGGACAAGGTGGATGAATCCAAAAAAGATCTGCCCTCGGACCTTGAAAATGACCCCTCCGTATTTGAGGTGAATATTTCCGAGATGCCCATTGTTATCTATTCCCTGGCAGGGACATGCGGTCCCAGACTGCTCAAGAAGATTGCCGATGACCTCAAGGACGATATAGAGGCGGTGCCCGGGGTACTGGAGGCAGAGGTGACCGGGGGCCAGGAACGGGAAATCCGCATTGAAGTGGACCCGGATAAACTGGCCTATTACCGGATTCCCATCACCGTTCTCCAGCAGACCATTGCCCAGGAGAACCAGAATACCTCCGGGGGTGCCATCACCCTTGGACAGGGCCGGTACCAGCTCAAGGTTCCCGGAGAATTTGAAACCCCGGAAGAGATCCTCTCCCTGGTGGTGGCCACCCACAACAACAGCCCGGTTTATCTCAAGGATGTGGCAACGGTGGTGGACGGCATCAAGGAAGAGACGTCCCGGTCCCGTCTGGACGGGGTTGATTCTGTGAACATATCCGTGAAAAAAAGAGTGGGTGAAAATATTATTTTTATCTCGGACAAGATCGATGCCATCGTTGCGGCAGCGGAAAAGACATTCCCGAAAAACACCACCATTACAAAGCTCATGAACAAGTCAAAAGATATCCGGCTCATGGTGGCGGACCTTGAGAACAATATCATTTCAGGGCTGATCCTGGTGGTGGTGGTCCTGTTTCTGGCCCTGGGCCTGAGAAATGCCCTGCTGGTGGGGCTTGCCATACCTTTTTCCATGTTCCTCTCCTTTATTGTTCTCCAGGCCATGGGGTATACGTTGAACATGATTGTGCTGTTTTCCCTGACCCTGGCACTGGGGATGCTGGTGGACAATGCCATTGTCATCATTGAAAATATTTATCGCTATATGCAGCAGGGGGTTCCCCGGGTGGAGGCTGCCATGAAGGCCACGGGTGAAGTGGCCTGGCCCGTGATCGGTTCCACCTTCACCACCCTGGCCGCTTTTTTTCCCATGATTTTCTGGCCCGGCATCATGGGAGAGTTCATGAAATATCTGCCCATCACCCTCATCGTGACCCTTTCCTCATCCCTTTTTGTGGCCCTTGTGATCAACCCGGCCCTGTGCGCTTTTTTCATGCGGGTAAAAACAACGCTCAATGGAGACACCCTCACTGCCCGGGAAATTGAGGCCCAGGGAGAAAAACCCATTGAAATCAAGGGGCGGTTGTTAAAGCTGTATACCAAATTGTTAAACCGATTGCTGAACCATAAAATCACGGTATTGCTCGCATCCTTTGCCGTGCTGGTGATCCTGGTCCAGGTGTGGTTTTTAAAGATCGGGATTGAAAAACCCCTGGAGTTTTTTCCCTCCATTGACCCGGGATCCGTGTATGTGAACATTGATCCGCCGGCAGGAGCCGACCTTGATTTTATTGATAAAACCGTAAAAAAGGTTGAAATGGCCATCACGGGAAGCCCGGCCATTGATTACAGGAAGGCCATGGAGTTGACTGAGCATGAGAATGCCGACGGCAGCAAATTCATGGCCCCGGGAAATATCAACAATATCGAACATATCTATACCCGGGTGGTCCAGAGCGCAGGGTCCTCCGTGTTTGACTCCAATCTTCCCAACCATATCGGTATTCAGTTCATTGATTTTGAGCACAGGAAAACGTTTTCCAGGGATGACCTGGAAGAGATACGGCACCGGGTCAGTCAGATTGCCGGGGTGAAAATCACCGTGGATCAGCAGGCGGAAGGCCCTCCCACAGGGCCCCCCATCAACATCGAGATTTCCGGGAATAATTTTGAGGTTTTGAGCCGGATTGCAAACCAGATGAAGAAAATGCTGGAAAGCATTCCCCATGTAAAAGACGTGCGGGATGATTATCAGGGCGGGCTTCCCAGTGTACAGGTCAAGATAGACCGCCAGAAAACAGCGCTGTTCGGCATGAGTACCAGTGCCATCGGCAATGCATTGAAAACCGCCTACAACGGCCTGGATGTCTCAACCTATTACGAGGGAGATGAGGATTACGACATCGTGGTCAAACTTGCCGAGTCCGACCGCCAGGTGGCGGATGTGCTTCACAAGCTCATGATTCCCTCTCCTTCCGGAGAAATCGTTCCCCTGACCACCCTGGCTGCTATTGAATACAAAGGTACTATCGGGGATATTGTGCGGAAAAACCATGAACGGGTTGTCACGGTCAAGGCCAATGTAGATGAGGCCAAAACCACCGGGACCGTAGCCAGGATGCGGGCCATGGAACTGCTCGGTACGGTTGATCTGCCGGTGGGGTATCATTACAAATTCACGGGAGAGGATGAAAGCCAGAAAGAATCCCAGGAATTTTTATCCAAAGCATTTTTAATCGCGCTTTTTCTCATCTTCCTGATTCTGGTGACCCTGTTCAATTCCGTGGTCCAGCCGGTCATCATACTCACGTCGGTGATTCTTTCTTTTGGGGGAGCATTTCTGGGTCTTGCCGTAATTAATTCGCCCTTTGGCGTTATCATGACCGGTGTGGGCATCATTTCCCTTGCCGGAGTGGTGGTCAACAATGCCATTGTTCTTATCGATTATACCAACAAGCTCAGGGACACCGGGCTGAGCATCCGGGACGCCGTCATCTCCGCCGGTGCCACCCGTCTGAGGCCGGTTCTTCTGACGGCCGTTACCACCATCCTGGGGCTTTTGCCCATGGTCACGGGCATCAGTTACGACTTCCACGTCATGGCCCTGTCCCTGGCCAGCGAATCCAGCCAATGGTGGAGATCCATGGCCATTGTGGTGATTTTCGGACTGATGATCGCCACCATCCTGACCCTGGTGGTGGTCCCCACACTCTATGCCTTGATCGAAAACGCCAAGCTGAAGACGGCTGCCGGATACGGCAAAACCAGGGCATTCTTTCTCGGGCCGGACCCCGGGACCGGCAGTCGTTAAGACAAGTTTAAAAAGATAAATTCAATGAGCCGGAAAAGAGATCTCTGATCCGGCTTATATTATTCGGCTGTTATTGGCCTGTTTGTGGAACTCCTTATCCTGAGGGTGCTTTTCTCGCACGTCTGTCTCCTGCGGTCCTTATTTTTATGGATAAATCCCTTCCCGTCATGATATTTTATTGAAGTCTCAATTACATGTTCGTATTGGTTAGTTATGGTAATTTATAATTAAAAAATTAAATTTTTGCACCAAAATAGATTGATAATTACAGTATTCTATTGACAAGCAGCTATCATATAACTATGAAAGAGCCTGTTGTCTTTGATTTGGGTCAAAGCATCCGGGTTAGAAAAGAGATACAAGCGATTAAATAAATGCATGGTTTAGAAAAGACTTAAGGAGGCAAGATGAAGAATTTGGCGAGGCTGGGGAGGTTCTGCGGTGTGTTGATATGTTTGTTTGTGTTAATTCCTTACGGGACCTGGGCCCAGGAGGGGGCATCGACACAAGACAATGTTTTCAGTCTGGGTGAGGTGGTGGTCAGGGGACAGTCGGATACCATTAATGAGGTGGGTACCGTTGATACGGTTGATCTGGAAAGAATTGACATGACCAACTCACGCAATATATCCGAAGCCCTGAACACCCTGCCGGGCGTCAGCATGTCCTCGGGCGGGAACAAGGCGGAAAGCTCCATCACCATCCGGGGATTTGAGAACCGGTATGTTCCCATATTTTATGACGGCATTCCCCTGTATATTCCCTATGACGGGTATGTGGACAGCGGCAATTTGACCACGGACAATGTGTCGCGCATTGATGTCTCCAAGGGGGTCAGTTCCGTACTCTACGGCTTCAATACCATGGGAGGCGTGATCAATATCGTGAGCCAGAAGCCGAAGGAAAAGTTCGAAGGTGCCTATCGGATGGAATTTTCCGATGACAGTGCAATGAACGGCAACCTGATCGTGGGCTCCAACCAGGGCAAGTATTATTTTACACTGGGTGCCGGGTTTACCGATTCCGACGGGTGGTATTTGTCCGATGGTTTTGATCCCAACCCCAACGAAGATGGTGACAAGCGGGATAATTCCGATCTAAAGGACTGGAATGCTGCGGTAAAATTCGGCGTGACCCCGGCCGAAGGTCATGAATATGCCGTCGGATACCAGACCATCCAAAAGGAAAAAGGCCTGCCGCCCACGGCTGATCCAAATGACCGGGCCCGGTACTGGCGGTTTACCGACTGGAACAAACAGACCTTTTATTTCATCGGCGACAGCCGCCTGACCGATAATTTGTCCTTGAAAACCCGACTGTATCGCGATGAATATTATAATGTCCTGGACTCCTATGACGATGCCACCACGACCACCCAGAATATGCGATATGCATTTCACAGCACCTATGACGACTACAGCTATGGCGGTTCCATGGTTGCCAGGATCAAGTATATTCCCAAAAACACCATCAGTACCTCATTTCACTACAAAAAAGATGTCCACGAAGAACAGGGCAATATAGGTGAGCCCTGGGGAAGTTATGAGCAGGCCATGTACTCTTTCGGCGTTGAGGACGATATCAAGATCAGGGATAACCTGGCCCTTGTTCTGGGGCTGGGGTACGATATTCAGGATCCCCAAAAGGCCTTTAACGGGATCAGCAACAGTGAGATCAGGGATACGGAGTCAGCCTTCAACCCCCAGGCAGGTCTGGTCCTGACCGTATGGGAAGATACAAGCATCCACTTCTCAGTGGGTCAGAAAACCAGATGGCCCACCCTGAAAGAGCTGTATTCAGACGGCCTGGACAATGATTTTAAACCCAACCCAAGTCTGAAAGAGGAAAAATCCACCAACTATGAAGTAGGGTTTGCAAAACCCCTTCCCAACAACAACAATATCAGTCTGGCCTTCTTTTATTCCGACGTAGAGGATAAAATCGAACGGGTGGACATTGTGGACCCCGTCTTCGAGGAGCAGTACCGGAACATTGAAGAGTCAAGGTTTATGGGCCTTGAATTTCAATTTATTTCCAGGATGATTCCGGATAATACCTTTGAGATGCACTACACCTATCTGGATGCAAAAAACCAGACCCCGGGGGTTGCAAGCGAGAATCTGGACCGCATACCCGCTCATAAACTTTACCTGAGTGACCAATATGTGTTCAACAAGTGGGTGACACTGTTTGCCAGTGCTGAATATGACGGTGAAAGATATGACACCGATGCCGACGACAACCAGGTCAAGGTGGGGGACTTCTGGGTGGCGAATTTGAAAATGATTGCCACACTTCATAAAAGTTTCAACCTGGAGCTTGGGGTGAGAAATATTTTTGATGAGAATTATCAAATGGAAATCGGCCATCCCCAGCAGGGACGCACTTTCTTTGTGGGAATCCAGGGCAAGTTTTAATTGTTGCATCAACCCATGTCCCCCGGTTTTACCGGGGGATTATTTTTTGGACTGCCCGGACAGACTCATTTGAAGGAGCTTGATGGGAAGGGTTCACGTTTTTAAATTCCGGGAGGAGGGACCATGAGGGGCAAAAAGCGGATTTTCATTTTTGTTGTTATTTTTCTTGCCGCCTATACCTGGGTTTTTGCCGGAAGCGACGAAAAAAGAAGCGAACTTGAAAAAAGAGTATTGTCCTACCGGGTGAAGGCGAGCTTTGCAGACGATGTTTATGGGCTGATGGTGGTAAAAAGCGCCCTGGAATCCATGAAGGAGGGATCCGGCGGCATCGGGGCCTGTCTGGTGGACAGCGCTACGGGGCAAGTGGTGGAATATGGCCGGAACCGTCAGTACAGCGGGTATTTCAGGAGTGATCTGCATGCGGAAATGGACCTGCTCAACCGGTATGAGGACCGGCTTCAAAAAAAGAATGACCCGGCAAAGGGTATCAGCGCCAGGGAGTGTAAAGACCTGGTGCTGATTTCGTCGGTGGAACCCTGTCCCATGTGCCTGACCCGCATCATCAATTCCGGGATAAAAATTGTGCTCTACGTGGTGGAAGACAGGGAAGGGGGGATGGCAAACCGCCTTGACTGCCTGCCGCCCTTCTGGCGTGAATTTGCCGCAGACCGGGAATTTCGGCGGGCAGACTGCTCACCACAACTTCGTCAAATTGCCGTTGATCTGTTCAATTTTTCCCACCGGAATTTTGCGAAAAACCGGGAAAAGGATAAATGAAACCGGAACAGATGCCGGTTGACAGGCGCCATGCAGATGAGTGTGAAGATTCCAAGGCGATCCGGCAATGACAAAATCGGTTAACCAGATACTTTGTCTCGTATTTTTTGCAGCCTGCCTGATCCTGCCGGATACCTGCCGGGGAGTGACAAATCCCTGTCCCCCGTTTTATTTGAGAACGGACACGGGAGACATCATAAACCCCATCAGCGGTGAAAACGCTGACCAACCCTTTTCAACGCGAAAGACCTGCGGCGCCTGTCATGATGTTGATACCATTTCAAAGGGGTATCACTTCAACATGGACTGGGATAAGGCTGATGATGACCGGTTTAAGGATACCCCGACCCCGTGGAAGGTTTCCACAGGACTCACCGGCTCTCTAATCACCTATGGGTTTTTTCAGTTGGCCAAAAAGGAAAACACCCACCCCCATGAAATAGACCTGGGTGTGTTTGATTTTGTTGCCCGGGTACCCCAGGCGTTTAACGGGTATCAGAAACCCGGTTGTGCGGCCTGCCATCCCGGAGGAGGAATGCTGGAGTTTGACCGGGACGGTCTCCGGTATGACCGGCGCCTGGCCGAAAATCCCGGGCTTGCCCATACCCTGGACGGGGATTATTACCAGAGCCGCTGGGATAAAACCGGGGTCATTGAGCCAGACTGCTTTTTTTGCCACGCCGACCGGTATCATATTCAGACCCGTATCCTGCAGATCAAAAATTTGAACTTTAAATGGGCGGGTACGGCAGCCGCAGGTATCGGCCGGGTTTACGGCAGCGTCAGTGAGGGCGGAGTTCCCAGGGTGGTCTACAATCGGCGCCTGTTCAATGAAGACGGCACCTTTTACATGCCGGACATGGTGTTTAAACCCAGGGCGGAAAACTGCCTGATCTGCCATGCCACCATTGAACTGGGCAAACGGGGCAATTCCTGGGGCGATCCGGTCAATCCGGATGTCCACCATCTGGCAGGGCTGACCTGCACCGATTGCCATTTTGGTGATATCAGCCATAACTTTGCCAAGGGAAATGCCATGGACGGTACGGTTGCCGATGATCTGGACAATACCATGCGGTCTTGCCGGGACTGCCATACAACCGGGTATAAAGGCGCCACCCGGATGAAACACTGGAAAATTCGAAAGGATCACCTGGACAAGCTGTCTTGTGAGGCCTGCCACATTCCTGAGTTGAACCGGAGCCCTGTGGGTGCCATGTACCTGAATACCGGGGTGTTCGGCAAACAGGGCCGGGTCGGCACCAAAGGCTTTGGTGAGCACAAGCCGTGGAAACCCGCCTATGTGATCCGGAAAAAAGACAGAGACCAGAAGCCCCGGATCACCCCGGTCAATCCCATGGTCAACACTTTGTTCACCAACAGGGATGTAAACGGGACATACGTTCCCCTCTTTCTTTCAGAAGTGGCCCTGGCCTATGAAGCCTGCCAGGAGCAGATGTCGCCCCGGAGTAAGCCCTATGATTTCCATGATCCCACAAATATCCGTATCATGCTGGAGACCCTTGCCCAATCCCTCCGGGAAAACAGGCGGTTTAAAATCATTGCCCCGCATTTCCATACCGCCGGGACCCTGTATTCACTGGACAAATCCCAGTCCCAGTCCCTGGACAGGCAAGTTGACACCACATGGGTGAGCAGACTTCCCTATTTTTCCATCAGCCACAATGTGGCCTATGCGGACAAGGCCCTGGGTGCCGGCGGATGTACGGACTGTCATGCCGACGACACCCATATCTTCAACGGCCTTGTGGTCACGGATTATTTCGCCGACAACGGCCGGCCCCAGACCCTTTCCATGGCCCGTTTTCTGGACCTGCCTCTCTGGGTTCAGCCATGGAACTCCCTGTTTGGCGTTTACCTGAAAGCGGCATTGCCGATTTTCTTAGCCGGTGCCGGGGTTCTCGTATTGATCATCGCATTCCGGATTTTTTCATCCGGCCGGGTGCCGGCAAATGCTTCCGGAATACGCACCGGGATTTTAGCGATTGTCCTTATGACGGCATTTTGTGCGGGCCATTTGCTGATGAACCGAGACATGGGGGTTCTTGGGTCAGTCCATGGGGCCATCATGGAGGGAGCATCTTTTTTGGGGCCTTTTTTGATGCTTCTGTCCATTGTCTTCGGTTTCTTTCTGATCCGAAAAAAGATCAACAACAAACGCTTGTCGGCCTGGCTGTTGTTCCTCTGTCTGCTCACCGTGATTACGGGACTGATATCCTGGATACCCGCATTTACCGCCATTGATGTCACATTCATTGTTTCAACGGTTCACAACATTTTGGCCTTCATAACGGCCGGGGTTCTGGTCGTTTTGGTTCTCATTGGACAAAAACTTTGAGGATCAACCATCCCCCATGTCTGCCAAAAAAAGATATTGAACGATCAATCAAACCCGAAAGCGGTGAAAATTATCTGAAAAAGGAGACAATGTGAAAATTCTTGAAGAAACAGCAGAGCTTGTAACAACAAAAATTGGAAAAGAGGTTGAAGCTCTTTTCATTGAAAAAGCGGTTGTCGGTCTTTTTTTTACCGGTGTCAAGCTTTCCAATGGGGCCGGAGGTCTGTGTTATACGCCTGTTAAGGATATCCCGAAAGCGGTCTGCTGTCCGAGCTCGGCAGGGAGGATCTTTAACCCTGAAACATTAAACGGATTGTCTGTACGAGAGACACTGACCGGCTTGTCTTCCAAAGAACCCGTAAAAACGGCTGTGGCCATCGCCACACTTAATGCCTTAAGCGCCGCATGCTGGGAACGAGGGCTCAAGGGAGACTACACCATCACAAAAAAAATGGATGCCCAGGATGCCGTGAAGATGCCGGTTGAAAAATCAGTGGCAGTGGTGGGTGCGTTTATCCCCACTCTGCAGGCATTGAAAGCCCGGGGCGGGACATGGTGGGTGATTGAAAAAGATCCGGAAACACTGGTGGAAGATGAGATGCCCCACTTTGTTCCGGCAGAGGAGTCAACGCCGATAATCAATTGCGCCGATATTCTGATTGTTACGGGTGTCACGCTGATAAACCACACCCTGGAAGGGATACTGGACGCTGCAAAACCAGGTGCTGAGATTGCCGTCATGGGGCCCACGGCAAGCGCTTTGCCGGAACCGCTTTTCAGGCGGGGTGTCAGTATCGTCGGCGGAGTTGTGGTCACCCAGCCGGATAGATTGCTGGAAATCATATCCACCGGCGGCTCAGGGTACCATTTCCTTGACAGATATGCCGATCGCCTGGTGATTCAAAAGAAGGAATAAGAGATTGGAAAGAATAAACCGCTTATTTTGCCTGGGGATTGTTTTTTGCCTGATGTGGGCCCTCCACCCGGTTCCGGGAGCCTGGGCCATTGAAATTACAGATGCGGCAGGCCGGCGCATTGTTTTAGATAAACTGCCGGAACGTATTGTGGTGACAGGGAATGCCCCGTTTATTCCCCTTCACATGCTGTATATGTTTGATGAAACCAGAGAGCGACTCAAGGGGTTTGAAGTCAAGGTCCGGAAACCGGACGAATTCTTAATACTGCTTGATCCTGAACTTGGGTCAAAGCAAACCCTTTATTCCAATCCCGGTCCTGAAAGCGTTGCAGCCTTGAAACCGGATCTGGTGATTTCCAAGGCAATGGTTGAAGGAAATCCGGCAAGATCCCTGAAGTCTCTGGGCATACCGGTTTTGTACCTGGGAGCGGAAAATCCCGACATGTTTTTAGCGGATATTAAAAATCTTGGCAAGGTGTTCGGCAACCCTGAACGTGCAGACACGATTGTTCAGTATTACAGGGACAAATTGTCCCTGATCCATGAAATAGTGGGAACTGCAGCATTGGGAGGCAAACCCAGGGTGCTTGTCCTTGAGTACAGCAGCCGTGGGAAACACCTGTCACTCAGCGTTCCGGCCAGAGCATGGATTCAAACCCAGCAGGCAATAATATCCGGTGGCTCACCGGTCTGGCTGGACAGTCTGAATCTCCAGGATGGCTGGCAGGTCACCGGGTTTGAACAAATTGCCGCCTGGAATTCGGATAAGATATTTTTAACGGTATGGTATAGGCTCCAGGGGACTGAGGTAATCAATCGGCTGTATCAGGATTCCAAATGGAGACAATTAAAGGCAGTGCAGCAAAACACCTTAATTCTGTTTCCCAGTGAAATATTTGGATGGGATGCAGCAACCCCCAGATGGATTCTGGGGGCCCTGTGGATGACAAAGATGACATATCCCGAAGCACAGGGTTCACATGCACTGGATATCAAACAAACGGCCAGGCAATTTTTTAAGATCCTGTACCGGATGGATGAAGCCGAAGTTGACCGGCATATCCTGTCCAGGATGGACTAAGGAGTGAGTTTGCCGGCCAATATGAAGTTAAGCGGAAAATGGGGATCTCTTATTTTTGTTCTCTCTGTTCTGGGGGTTTTCGGGTCAATATTTCTGGGAAGATATCCGTCCCCCTATATTACCTCCCTGACCGATATGATCAACGAGGACCTGGTCCTTCAGGTGATCACGGGCATCCGGGTCCCGAGAATCATCACAGCCTTTGTAACGGGCATGGTCCTTGGGGTCTCTGGAACGGTTTTTCAGATGATTTTCAGAAATCCTATTGTTGATGCAGGGTTTTTAGGCGTTTCCGGGGGTGCAGCCTTTGGCGCCTCCCTGGGTATCGTGGTTTTAGGGGGCACACAGTTGGTCATCCAGGGGGCTGCGGCTGGGTTTGCTTTCCTGGGGCTGGGATTCTCCTGGATGATCGCAACCCGGATACGGTTCGGGGACTGGGTGTTGCGGTTGATTCTTTCAGGCATTGCCGTGTCAGCCATATTCGCTTCAGGTACCGGTCTGTTAAAGTATCTGGCCGATCCCCTGCAGGAACTGCCGGATTTGACATTCTGGCTTCTCGGGGGACTCTGGGGCATCACCTGGACAGACACCATCCAGGTGATGGGTGTTTGCCTTCCCTGTCTGTTTATCCTGTGGCTGTTCCGGTGGCGGTTGAACCTGCTGTCCATGAAAGATGAAACCATTTTCTCCCTGGTGGCCAATGCATCCCGGCAAAGAATTCTGCTGCTGCTGGTTGCGGTTCTGGCCACATCCACAGTGGTGTGTAAGACCGGCCAGATCGGCTGGGTGGGGCTGATTGTTCCCCATGTTTCCAGACGTCTGGTGGGATCGGATGCCCAGAAGGCATTACCCTGTTCACTCCTGCTGGGTGGGATTTTTCTTTTGGTGTGTGACGATGTGGCCCGGACTGTTCTGTCAGGGGAGATTCCTCTGGGGATACTGACGTCGGTTATTGGGGCCGGGTTGTTTTTAATGCTGTTGATGCGGTCCCAACCTTATACTGGACAGGGGACAAAGTGAACACGGCTATTTCCATAAAGAATTTAAACTTCTCATACGGGCAGGATCAGGCCCCTGTGATATCCAAGATGAATCTGGATATGGACCAGGGGTCCGTGGTCGCCATACTCGGGGCAAACGGTGTGGGAAAAACCACCCTGCTCCATATTCTGCTCGGCCTGTCTCCGCCTGACTCCGGTGAGGTGTTATTTTTTGAAAAATCAAACATCGGCTATGGTGCAGGTCACATCAAACAGATCATTGGCATGGTATCCCAGAACGACTCTGTCCCTTTTGATTTGAGCGTGCAGGAATACGTTCTGCTGGGAAGGGCGCCCCATTTGAAATTGCTTGAAATTCCCGGTGAAGACGACAGGGGTGCGGTCAAAAATGCCCTGGAAACCATTGGTATGACCCATATGGCCACCTGGGGCATGAGCCGGTTGAGCAGCGGTGAAAAGCAATTGGTCAATGTAGCAAGGGCCCTTACCCAGAATCCGGAGATTCTCCTGCTGGATGAACCCTGCTCCCATCTGGATCTAATTAATTCACGGCACATGCTCAATTTGATGAAAACCATTGTTCGAAAGGGCAGGACCGTTGTTTTCACCACCCATGATCCCAATGCTGCGGCCGCAGTTGCCGACCAGGTGGTGCTGCTCAAAAAAGGAAGTCTTGTGGCAAAAGGTCCTCCTGAACAGACCCTGACACAGGAACTGCTGACCGAGACCTATGGCGGAACCATTGAGGTGATTCATACGGCCAGGGGCCCCCTGGTATTGGCAATATAAAAAAAACAGACAGGTGATACATGGAAAGACTTACAGACTGGTGCACATTATGGAAAGAGCTGTCCGATATCCAGGAAAAGGCCTTTGCCAGAAAAAGGGAGTGTCCGGAGGGTGATTTCTGGAAACACAAGGCAAAGGAGTATGATAAAATGGTGGACAAACGATGGTCCAGACCGGATTCATCAAGGGATTATCTGATCCAAAAATTAAAGGACAACCCGGGCTCCACCCTTCTGGATATTGGTGCGGGTACGGGAAAATGGTCGTTACTGGCAGCACCCCATGCCAAACGCGTCACGGCATTGGAGCCGTCATCGGCCATGCGGGAAGTTTTGGGCGAGAAAATTCAGGAACAGGCCATACCCAATATTGATATGGTGACCGGTACCTGGCCAGATTATGACGCAGCACCCCATGACTATGTGCTGGCCTCACATTCAGTCTACGGGGTTGCAGACCTTCAGACCTTTGTTCGTAAGATGAACCAGACCGCCCGGAAAGCCTGTATTTTATTGCTGAGAGTACCCTATGTAAATTCCGTCATGGCAAAGGCTGCCCGGCACGTCTTTGGACAGCCCCATGACAGCCCGAATTTTCATATTGCCTATAATATTCTTTTAGAGATGGATATTTATCCTGACGTGATCATGGAAACAGATGGATCATGGCCGGCATGGACCAATGATTCCCATGAGGAGGCCTTGGCCGAGCTTAAGAACCGGCTGAATCTTGCCGAGAGATCGGAATATGACCATTTCCTTTCAGGTCTGTTGAAAGATCATCTCAAAACAGAGGACGGGAAGCTGGTCTGGCCCAGCGGTAACAGGTCCGCCCTTGTCTGCTGGGAAATATGATCCAGGCACCCGGGGATTTTTGAGCAGGGGTTTATATGGGTGGGTCCGGGGGAAAAAACCCTGCTGCCTGAACCGGTTCAGTCGGCCGTTTGCCTGGTTTTGCCTGGACATTAATCCGTCGTTTGCCGGTATAGGTGTCCACGGATTGAAATCTTTTCAAATGAATTGATCCAAATTGAATCACCTTTTGTTCAACCGCTTTTTCCAGCACAGGTGACAAAGGTAAAAGGCGTTGGATATCAATCTCCGGGATCAAGGAGGTATCAAAACCTTTTAATATGACATCCAAATAAAGACGTCTCTGTCGTGACACAAGAAGGGCATCAAAATCCGCCACCCCTGGAATGGTAAAAAACATATCGTCCAGATCGGGCATGCCGAATCGGTGATTGCCCGGCAATGGAATGGCTTGGGAATACCGGTTTCTGATATAGTCCATTCGTTGAAACGGACTGCCGCAGGGGCAGGGTTCCCGGAGGAGCCGGGACATATCCCCTGTCCGGTATCGGATCAGGGGCATGCCCACCCGTCCCAGGGTGGTCAAGGTAACCTCCCCCCAGTGGCCTTTTGGAAGGGGTCTGTCCGTACCAGGATCAATAATTTCAAAAAACAGCGCTGTCTCCCGCAAGTGGTACCCTCTGTGGGCAGAACAGTCGATACCCCCGCCAAAACCTGTTTCCGTCATGCCGTAGTGATCAAATACCCGGCAGTTCAACACCTGTTTGATCCGGTATTTCACGGCAGGAGAGGCATAATCCGAGGTCAGGATGACATGGCGGACAAAATCGGGAACCGTCTTTTTTTGCCTGAACCATTCGCACAGGGCCAATACCTGCACCGGCATCCCGATGATCACCAGAGGGGTATGGGTGTGGATGAGAAGATTGGTTTGGTTGAAATCCCTAATAATCCCTGGAACAATTGCCTTTCCCCCGATTCGGCCCACGGCGGTTTTCAAGAGGTCTCCTGCGCCGGCAGGTGTGTCTCCCGGCAGCAGGACCAGGGCCGTCTCTCCAGGCTGCATTAGTTGAGAAAGAACCAGACCAAAAAAATGAATGGTCTCTTCAATATCTGAATCAGTAAAGAAAATCCGCTTGGGAAGGGCTGTGGTCCCCGAGGTTTCCAGGGTGACAATCCGGCTGATCTCATCCTGGGACACGCACAAAAACTCATGGCTGTTTTTCTGGATATGAAGGGGAAAAGTGAACGGCAGGTCTGTAACGTCATCCATGGTATTAAGGCTCTGGGCACTGACCCCCTCAAGATGTTTTTTATAAAACCTGCCGGCCTTTTTTGCCAGGGACACCGTATGCCTCAGTTCGGCCAATTGAAATTCTCCTAGCTTTTTCAAGACATCCCGGCGGTCTGAACCCATGGTTTCACAAATTTGCCGGTCAAGGAAAGAAGGGGTCATGGGTTTCGATAAAGGCCTTTCCCCTCTCCATTGGTTAAATTATAGGCGCAAAACGGAATCAGTCTGCCGTCATCTGCCACAGAGTGGATACAGCAGCCTTTTAACCGCTCCAGGTCCAGGTTCCACGCATCCTGGAATGCCATGCCTGACACGGAAAATATATGGGTTTTTGATTGACGGATAAATCGATCCAGACCATCTTCATTTGCCGGGGCGTTTGGATCGTCGATTTTTTCAGGCGCCTTCCACAGCCTTGCCACGGAATCTTTTGCCTTTTTTGCCCCCTGTTCCGCCGGTACGGGACTGCAGCAGTCCGTGTTAAATGATATGAGCGGATTGAGGGTCCCGTCTGCCTCGATCAAAAATTTGCCGTTAAACGAACACAGGGCATGTTCACAGGATGAGGGTTTAAAATCCTTTTGCTTGAGCCTTTCCTGGGTCTGGGTTTCGATTTCACACAGAATTTCCGGTATGGTGATGCGCTGGCTGTCACCGGGCTGCCCCTTATGGCGGCCAAAATAACTGACCGGCTGGAAATGAACCCCGCGGACCCCCGGAGCGTGGTCAAGGGCAAATGAAAGAATCGGACCGATCTGATCAATATTGACTCCCGGCACAAGGGTGGGCACCAGAATCACGCCAATATCATTTTCAATGCAACAAGAGACGGCAATTTGTTTTACGGCAAACAGGGGCCGGTTCCGCAGGCGTTCATAGACTGGGTCGGAGATGCCGTCAAACTGGAGAAAAACGGATGACAGGCCGGCCTCCTTAAGTTTTTCTGCAAGAGATCTGTCTTTTGCCAGCAAAAATCCATTGGTGTTGAGCTGGATAAAGCCAAACCCGGTTTTTTTTGCCAGGGCAATAATCTGGGGCAGATCCTTTCGCAGGGTGGGTTCCCCGCCTGAAATCTGCAGGTTGCATCCCGGGCTTACCTCATACACCGATGCCAGCAACCGTTCAATATGATCAAGGGACGGATCTTTGACAGGTTTTGAAATCTTTGCATCTGCAAAACAAAAGGTGCAGTTGAAATTGCAGTTCTGGGTCACTTCCAGCACAGCGGTGCAGGTGTGCTGGCGATGTTCGGGGCAGAGCCCGCAGTCAAAGGGGCAGCCTCTTTTTTCTGGGACCATGGCAAACCGGTTTACAATGGGGATTTTAGGGCTGACCCATTGTTGATAGCTCTTTTCTCCCTGCCAGATCTTTGTCCGGAAACGTCCGTGGACATCACATCTTTTCTCTATGTAGATGGTATCATCCTTCAGAACATGATCTGCATCTATCAAGGCAAAGCACACAGGGCAGATGCTCTGGGTTTTAAAAAGCGATTTCGGCTCAGCCATCGGCATTGTCTGCCGGATCAAAGCCGTTTTCCACCAGGATGGTCATGATCTGTGAAAAGGACCGGCTTAACAGGGGGCCGCATGCGATTGGATGGGGGGCCGGATAATAATCTCCAGCAATATCTTTACAGGAAATACCCGCTCCGGCCTGGGCCTGGAAAAAAGCCAGATATGACTCCTGCATGAGGACCAGCCTGTCTGTTTCTTTTCGGGCATACATGGCCAGGATGGACATCCCGGCGGTGAGAATACCGCAGGTTCCTTTTTCCGTTCCCCCGCCCATGCACAGGCCCCCGGCAAAATGGACCAGGTCTTCATTTTTCCGATCCATGAAATCCAGAACCAGGAGCACCATGATCTGGCTGCAGCAATACCCCTGGCTTTTGAACTTTAATATCTGGATATCATTCATATTTGCCTGCAATCACCATGCAATAGCCTGGTTTCAGATGCCCGGCCCGGCAGGCTCTTGATACACCGGTATCACAGATCGTCCCGGAAAGCCGTTCCCAGAAATTATCCAGGCTGCCGTGTTCAAACACCATCTGTCCGGCCAACTGCCTCAGGAGCCGGGTGTGGTCTTCGATGATATCCACTTGAAATCCTGCGGCTTCAAGAAGTTTGATCAGTGTGATGACGGTGACGGCCCCGTCCAGGCAGGAGACAGGTGTTTTCCCTGCTTCTCCAGGGGCAGACGCTGTTTTGGCAAGTTCCGGAATATACAGGTCCGTTAGCACGAGCTTGCCGTTTTTTTTGAGAATGCGGAAAAATTCCCCCAGGCATGCCGGCTTGTCCGGAATCAGAGACAGGACGCATTCACAAAAAATACCGGAAAATGATTTGGACTTGAATGGAATTTCCGGGAGCCGGGATTGTAAAAATAGTGGCTGAACGACTCGCGGCAGTATGGATTCAGATGCTTTTTCCGGGGCCCTCCTGTCAGAGGTGTGATTTTTGGTTTCATTGTTCCGGTTCATCATATCCAGGGCCGCATCTGTTCCCACGGACATTATCCCGTGTCTTTCCCGGAGATATCGGGCTGTCATGCCGTAGCCGCACCCCGCATCCAGGACCGGATCATCCCGATCAAAGTCACAAACTTCCACGGCTCTTTTCGTGAGCATGAGCCCCCCCGGCCTTAAAGTTTCGCCGGTCAATCGGGTCAATACTTTTTGTTTGAACAGATAGGGAACCTGACCCATTTCAAACTCCTGTGCAAGATCAAGGCTATTGTCGAATTTATTTGTCTTCAAGGATTTTCTCAACTTCTGCCATCTTTCCCCGGGTCAGTTCCCGGGATATGAAAATATTGCCGCATTGGCTGCACTGGGGCAGGACCACATCAAACCGGCTGCCCAGATACGCCACATGATTTTTATATGGAGTCAATGTCTGGTTGCAGGAGGCGCACTGGATGTCGCCCTCATGGACCTGTGTGAGGGTGCCGGGAATAAATGTCTTGTCAGCCACCACTTCCATCCGGTGGCTCCAGGCGTTTAAAATCTCATAACCACCATCTATCTCTTTAAATTCCACCCAGAAGCTGACATTGTTTGGGCGGAAAAAGGAGATCTTGCTATTCTTCTCGGAATTTAAAAAATAGTCAGCCTGGGTTTCAAAATGTTCCAGCACTTTTTCGATGTCGGTCACCAAAATATACTGGTCTTCCAGCACTGCTTCCACCTGGGGACTGATACGGACATGCATTTTTTTTGATGGTTTTTGATCAGTTTCTTTTTCGTCCCATACCTGTTCCAGCATCCGCGTCCTGGCCAGGGCCAGATTGTCATGCCGCCGGGAAAAGCCGGGGTCCTTTCTCTGTTTTGGCTGGTCTGTTGTCGGCCAGAACAGATCCAGCAGGTGCACCACTTTTTTTCCGGTAGATGCCAGGCGATCCCGGCACATGGCGCAATAGGCGATAAAGTCCGATTCACTTTGGGCGACCCGCTGTTGGATTATCTTCCTTGAAAGGTCAGGGTTTGCATTGTATACGAGCCCGCCAAAACCGCAGCACTCGGTGAGTGATCCTGATGCCGGAAGATCGCAGATTTTTACACCGGCGGTTTGTGCAAGGTCCCGGACGGCTGCCTGAACCAGGAGGTCGTCCCGTGCCGTGCAGGGATCAATGATGTTTGCCGGGTCTGACAAACCGTGTTTAAATTCGTTTAAGGTGTTTGAAGCCTTTTTGTTTGCCACATCATCCATCAGGTCCGGCATTTGAGCCATGACCTGAAAAAGTGAAGTGATTTTTGCGTCTTTTAATCCCCTTAAGAGCATTTGGGTGCAGGAGGTGCAGGCTGTGATAATATCGGGTCTGCCTGAATTTTCCCAAAAGGCTTTAAAGGTCTCAAGGTTTTTTTCGAAAAGATCTTCCCGGCCAGCCCATCTTGCGGGTGCACCGCAGCATCCCGAGATAAACCCGGTGCTTCCCGGCAGTTTTGTTCTTAAAAACGCATAAGCCTTTTCCACCTGGGCCGGGTCAGAACCCAGCAACTGACAGCCGGGGAAAAAAATATGATTTGAATGGTCTTTTCCCGGTTCATGGCGGGCAAAAAAACACTTGTCACCGGAAGCCCAGGCCATTTCTTTCAACGCAAACTCATGGGCCGAGGCAGGCATTCGTCCCTTTTCAACCATTTCCTGCCTTGCGGAAAGACAAAGCTCTGTCATGGAAAAATCATGGGGGCAGACCGTCTCGCAAAGGGTACACAGACAGCAGGAGTTAATCAGCAGGTTGGCCTTTCTCTCGCCCATGACGATGGCGGAATTGTTGTAGATTTCCCGGGCATATTTCCCCGGGAATCCTTTAAAGGAATCAATATAGGTGCAGGCCCTGACACAGCGTGAACAATCGCACCGGATACATCGCTCTGCCTCATGACCGGCCGCTGTTAGATTAAACCGTTGTTCAAAATTTTCCGGCCTGGCCCCTGTCGTGATGTCCGGGTCAATAATCGGGTCAATGGCTGAATCAATGCGGGGTTGGGGCTTAACTTGACTGATATCCGTTGACAACCGGGTCTCGCAGGCCCCCTCTCTCTCCCGTCCGGCCAGTATGGAAACCTGTGACAAAATCCGGTCAATGGATGTGGCCGCCTTTCTGCCCTGGGCCGCATGGGCAACGGGATAGGCGTATTGGGTAAGGTGTGCACCCGCAGGTGAAAATCCGCCGGCAAACACTTTGGGTTCTATTGTCTGGAGGGTAACTGCGTCGACCATGGGAAGACCTGTCTCGTCATAGGAAATACCGAAAAAAGACTCACCAGGTGAATCAAACCCCAGGTATACGGCATCAAAGGACTGGATTTTCCGGCCACCAAAGGCATCATCGGGTGAAGCAGCCGTTTTAAAGCTGACCCCATAGGTTAAGAGATTTTTCACTTCTCCATCCATAATTTCCTTTGGCAATACGGTGGGTGAAAGTCTGCGCAGATGACCGCCGAGAATTCCGGTCTGATGGTAAACAATGACCTCATAACCTTTCAATCCAAGATCCCAGGCTGCTGTGAGACTGGAGAGGCCGGAGCCCCAGATGCCCACTTTTTTCCCTTTGGGAGACGGCAGAAACCGTTTTTTCTGTTTTGAACGGCTGACGGCACAGGCCCGTTCAAGGGTACCGATGGATAGGGGAGCGTCAATGTCTTTACGGATACAAGCGTCTTCACAGGGGTGGTCACATATCCTGGCCAGAAGATTCGGCAGGGGAAGTGTTTTTTCAATGACCTTGAAGGCCTTGTCTATCTCCGTTTTCGCCATGTGTCCCATAAACGCTTTCACATCCATGTGAAAGGGGCAGGCAGCCGTGCAGTAAGCCGGTTCATTTTGGATACATTTTTGTTCAAATGCCGTTAATACAGACTTTTCCATAGCGCTTCCAGAACGAGACAATCACGGGGGTTCCGACCGCCGGGTGAATGCTGAACACCCGGCGGTCGGTGGGTTAATGAGGGTTACAATGCCTGAAGTCCTGCCAGCACCTTGTCCGGGGTTGCGGGCAATCGTTTGATTCTGACGCCGCAGGCATTATGGATGGCGTTGATGATGGACGCATGGGGGGATGTCAATGGCAGCTCGCCCACGCCGGAAGCGCCAAACGGGCCATGTTCCCTTGGGGATTGAACATATATCAGCTCAATATCATCCGGGATGGTCTTGATGTAGGGAAATCCTGCCCCCATCATGGTGGAATGTTTTTGAATATCCTCAAAATCCTCGGAAAGGGCCAGACCGATTCCCTGGGCCAGGCCGCCATACATCTGTCCGTCCACTGTCAGTTGGTTGTTGATTTTACCGATATCTGCAACCGCCGTCATCTTGTGGACCCTTGTTTTACCGGTGGCAACCTCCACAGCGACTTCCGACATGAAAACCCCGTACATATAGGCTGAGAAGGGACTACCCTGGCCGTTTTCATCACAGTTTACAGCCGGGGCGGTCCAGGCGCCTGTATATTCAAGGGGGATATTTTCTGTTTTCATTTCATCATGGGTCCTGAAGCTGCCGTCCCCTTTTCGCATGGCACCCAGCAGAAGCTCGCAGGCAGCTTTGATGGCCTGGCCGGTCATCACCTGCTGTCGGCTGCCGCCCGAAGGCCCGCTGTTGGGAACCTTTGAGGTGTCATTCATGACCAGTTTGATATGATCCGGTTTAATGCCAAGGGGAAGCAATGCCTCATGGGCGGTTCCCAGGGAACCACTGTCTGCACCCTGGCCATGATCTTCCCATGAATTAAACAGGGTGACGGTATTGTCTTCATTCAATCGGACTTTTGCTTCCGAGCTGTCCGGCCCGTCAAGACCGCAGCCGTAGACACCGATGGAAAGTCCCACACCATATTTCAGAGCATCGGTGGTGGATTTTTTTGCATTCTCTTTTGCCGCCGTATACTTTGGGCGTAATTTTTCAAACATTTCAGGCAGGCTGTAACTGTCCGGTACAGCCCCGGTGGGGGTGGTGCTTCCTTCGCGGTAGACATTTTTCAGCCTTAAATCAAAGGGGTCCATGTTCAATTTTTCCGCCAGCATATCCATGAGCACTTCCGAGGCAAATTCGCTCTGGGGGGAGCCGTAGGACCGGAATGCAGATCCCCAGGCATGGTTGGTGCAGACCGTTCGTCCCTCCCCCCTGATGCTGGGTATGTCATATCCGGCTCCGATAAACTGTGCGCCCCTCAGGGTGAGCAGATCACCGAACTCGGAATAGGGACCGTGGTCAACGCTCCAGTCACTTTCCATTCCCAAAAGTTTGCCCTCTTTATCGGCAGCCAGTCTCAAATTGATGAAAAACGGAGACCGTTTCCCCGTGTAGGTCTGTTGCTGGAACCAGTCATAATTCAAAAAAACCGGTTTCCCGGTTGCCAGGGCAGCGGCTCCCACCAGGGCTTCCATGGTGGGGGAAAATTTATATCCAAATGTGCCGCCGGCAGGATTCTGGATCAGGGTCAGTTTTTCCGGTTCTATGCCGAGACCCGGTGCAATCATGGCATGATGTATGTGTATGGCAATGGATTTGGAATGGATGGTCAGACTCCCGTCCTCCCCGGGATAGGCAAAACCCACATCCGGTTCAATGGGCATGTGGGGCTGGCGGCCCACGTAGAAATCATCTTCCATCACCACATCGGCCCCATTAAACAATGTCGTTGTATCCTCACCCTTTTGAATCTTCTGGGTATAATAGATGTTGGGGGTGCCGGGATGGATTTCCATGGCATCTTCCGCCATGGCCGCAGGCGCACTCATGTATTCGGGCAGGGGTTCCAGATCCACATGGACTTTTTGGGCCGCTGCCCGTGCATTCTTCTCAGTGTCTGCACACACAATGGCAATGGCATCTCCAAATTGAAATACTTTTTCATCGCATAAAATAGGCCGGTCCCATCCATCCCCCAGGTTGCTGGGAAAGGTAATCAGGCCTGTAATTCTGTTTTTTCCCTGAATGTCTTTATGGGTGACCACCTTGTACACACCGGGCATTTTTTCAGCTTCAGATGTGTCTATGGATTTAATGTTGGCATGGGAAATTTTGGCCTGTACCAGGGCCATCTTCAGGGTTTCTTCGGGCATTTTTATCCCGAGGTCAGCCCCATAGTCGCAGGTGCCTGTGACCTTGGCAACAGCAGTGGGTCTAGGATATCTGGAGCCCCAGATCCTGCCGTCTTCCGGTAGTTTGTAGTAAAGGTCTTCCATGGTCATTTGGCCGTTGATCACCCGGGCCGCATCCATGACGGAATCCACGATCTGCTTGTACCCGGTGCACCGGCAGGCGTTTTTGTATTTTTGAAACCAGTCTCTGATATCATCCCGGGTTGGAGAGGGGATTGCATCCAGCAGGGCTTTGGACGAAACAATAAATCCAGGGGTACAGAATCCGCACTGGGCACCGCCGTGAACAATCCAGGCCGCCTGGATGGGATGCAGATGATCAGGAGTTCCGATCCCCTCAATGGTGGTAATCTCAGAATCATCCGGCACCCGTTTCATTTTTGTGATACAGGCCCTGACCAGTTTGGAGTTAAGAATTACGTTGCAGGCGCCGCATTGGCCTTCGCCGCACCCGACCTTCACGCCGGTTAAAAAAAGATTGTTGCGAAGTACGGAGGATAGTAAATCCTCTTCATTGACTATCAGGGTTCTGGTGATGCCGTTTATCTTTAAAATTTTGTTGATCATCTTGATCTCCTTTTTTTAGGCGTTTGTTTAAAACCCGCTGGCTAAAATCGAGTGAAAACCTATAAATATCTGGAAGGTCTTTTGTTATTTTTTTTATATTTTAACCTCTTTTTAGTCAAGATATTAAATAATAAAAAAATAATTAGCAAAATTATAACCAATATTTACCAATATTAACCTTAAGATTGTCTGAGCAATGCCTGGGTTTCATTAAAAATATGGCATGAGAGCGGTCTTCAATATTTTGAATACGAAAGAGAGGAAAAGGCCATGCTGAAGCGAAGTCGTTTCGCTGAAATGGGTGGTATCTGAAAAATAGATTTACCCGGTCGATGTCGTTCTGTCAGCACACCGGCACGTTGTAGGTTGATACCGGCAACACCGGTTTACTTGTGTATTTCAAAGGCATCCACCGGTTCTCCCATGAGGTTGGATGCGATATATTTCAGGGTATCTTTTTCCACCCGGATGGACTGGAACAAGAGTTGCCCGGGACCGGTTTCAGCCATGTGTCCTGCATACCGGGAGTCGGGTGAATAGACCTTGGGACCGGCATTGGAGATCACATACACGGTTCCCTTTTCTTTTGTTCCCTGCTGATGGGGGGTACCGGCCGGTGGTTTCGTAAGGGAAGGGTTCTGGCATAGCCATGGTCATGGCCCTGCAATACCAGGTCCACGGAAAACCGGTCAAAAATGGGAACAAAAAGCGATTGAAATTTTACGGGGTTCCACCGTTTGGAGATGGAATACACGGGTTGATGGATGCTGACAATGATCCAGGGCTGTTCGTTTTAGGATAGATGCTTTTTGTCAAGAAAAGTATGAAAAATTATTAAAACCCTGAAATATGGCCCCAACCGGACACCGGCACAACATGTTGTGCCGGTGTCCGGTTGGGGTGCGTTGATAGAAAAAGGGAAATATTAATACTGAAACAGCAGGATAAGAAATCATTAAAGCAGACTTGAAAATTTCAAAAATGACCTGATTTTGAGTATAGAACACCTGTGATCCCTCAAGCCAATTTAGAAAAAATCAATACCAATCATCGAATACCGGAATCCGAGAGTCTGTTTCATCACAGACCAATTCAAGGATATAATCTGAAATCTTATCAGGCGGATCATGGTTACGGATGTCCCAAAGATCCAAATGGCGCAATATTTTTTCGATAATGTCAAGTTCTTCGATAAAGTTGATAATTCTCATGGCCCCCTGGCACTTTGGACACACAAGCGGATCAACCTCATAAATTTTCTGTATCAGGCGTGCCCAGTTCTGCCGGGATTCTTTAGAAGATGTTTCATTTGGCATAATAGCAGGAACGTCATCATCCGTGCCGGCTTTTTTTCTCATCCCCCGAGATTTGTTCGAATACCAGCCATAGTATCGGACAGTTTGTTCATACCGGCTGGGAATATGGGTGACCAGTCTGGCCAACCAGTCCAGGGCCATGAAAACTTTCCGGGATTTTCGGTCTTTCGATGTATAAACAACTTTGGCAATACCGTCTGTTGATTTTTCAGCCGGGACATAGATCATTCTTCCTGGGGCACGAAGTGAAGCTTTAGCGCTCAAAGCAGGCACGGATAATGTACCGGGCCAGGTTGCCAAGGCTTGTTTTATCGGAAGACGTTATCCTGTCACCGATATAAACATGGAAACCACTATGGCGCCATGAAAGCATATTCTCAATGACGGAATCATTAATCTTTCCCTCTTTTTTGAGCATCTTCAACACTTCATACTGGAAAATTTTTTCCAGATCTTCCAGTATAAATCCAGGAGCTGTTTTAAAGCTACCATCATCAAGAAAACAGCCGTCAGTAGTGATGGCGTGCAGGTGCGGATTGAAGTTTAAAAAAACCCCGTAAGTCTGAACTGCGATACTGGCACCGGGTAAACATCATAATTATATGCAGTTGACTGAGCCATAGCGAAATCAAAAATGATAAATGTTTCGTGAACATCTGGTTGGAAATCAAAACCTGAAAGTAGATGATACAGCTTTTGTTGAATTTATACAACAAGTATGATGAAAAAATTAAACAAAAACATGCTCGCGCCGAGCTAAATCCAGATCGATGGGATAAGGCATAGGGCCTTAGAAATTCGATATTGTTACCCAGTGGGTGATCAGGTGAAATTCTTCACCGTCCTTATTGCAGGTCTTTCCCTGGCATCAAGGTTAAGAAAGTCCCCCCAGATCAAAGCCGTAGCCGGCAGATCTGTAGTGAAATCCGCCATGATCACGAACCCGTAAAATTCCATATGCACTATACAAAACGGGAATGCGATATTGGTTTTTTTAGCCGACTCAGAAAAATTAATCCGGATTCAAGTTTTTCGGTCATTGGATAAGTTAGATAAAAAAATTCACAGATGTAAATCAAGTAGTTTTGAAAGAATTATTGGGAAGGAGAAAAGGAAATGGCGGATTTTAAAGCGATGCAGGATGCATTGGTAAATTGTGATCAGGATAAATTGATAGGGCTCGTCAACAGTGCGCTTTCAGAAGAAACCCCGGCTTCAGATATTTTGAATCAGGGCCTGATCGCAGGTATGGATATTGTGGGAGAACGAATGGAAAACGGTGACATGTTCATTCCTGAAGTCCTCATGGCAGCCCAGGCCATGGCAGGCTGTGTAAAAATTTTGAAGCCGCTTTTGGGTGAAGATGAATCCACAACCGGTGCCAGTGTTGTTATCGGCACGGTCAAGGGGGATCTCCACGATATCGGTAAAAATCTTGTGGCCATGATGATGGAAAGTGCAGGAATGGAAGTTCATAATGTCGGGGTTGATATCTCCCCGGAAGACTTTGTCACCCAGATCAAAGAAAAAAATGCTCAGATTGTCTGCCTGTCAGCACTTTTGACCACCACCATGCCCATGATGAAACAGACCGTTGATGCCATTGTCGAAGCCGGATTAAGAGACCAGGTTAAAATCATGGTGGGTGGCGCACCGGTTACCCAGGCCTTTGCCGATGAAATTGGGGCAGACGGGTTTGCCGCCGATGCCGGATCTGCTTCAAAACTGGCTAAATCCCTTGCCGCTTAACTTTTTTTAGGAGAAAGAGACCATGTTTGAAGTTATCGGGGAACGGATCAACACCTCCAGGAAACTGGTTCAGACTGCTGTGGCTGAGTGAAATGCCGACTACATTATTAATGATGTAAAAAAGCAGGTGGAAGCCGGAGCTGATTTTATAGATGTGAACGCCGGTGCTCGCATCGGTCATGAATCTGAAGACATGAAATGGCTCCTTCACATTATCCAGCCCGTTACCCCTGTACCGCTTACACTGGACAGTCCTGACCCTGTCATTCTGGAAATGGCCTTTGACATGGTGGAAAAGCCCCCAATGATCAACTCAATTTCTTTGGAAAAAGAACGGTATGATGCCATGATGCTGTTTCTTGAGGGAAAGCAATGTAAAGTCATCGCTCTTTGCATGGACGATACCGGTATGCCGGCCTCCTCCATTGACATACTGGGCCGGGCTAAAACTTTAGTCAAAGAACTCAATAAAATTGATATCCCTACATCTGCCATATACATTGATCCTTTGGTGCAACCCATCAGTACGGATTCCAATAAGGGCCTTATGGTTCTGGGGGCAGTCAGGTTCATCAAAAAAGAATTTCCAGAAGTTCACATTACAGGCGGCCTGTCCAATATTTCTTACGGGTTACCCCAGCGTCACATCATCAACCGGACCTTTGTCACCCTGATGATGGACGCAGGTATGGATTCTGCTATAATTGATCCACTGGATCGAAAAATCATGGCTTCCATTAGAACGGCTGATATGCTCCTGGGCCGGGATGATTTTTGTATGAACTATCTTAAAGGTGTTCGGTCAGGTCAAATCGAAAGTTAGAAAATGCAAGACCCAGATAACAACTGTTCCTGGCTTTCAGGAGCAGTTGTTCCCGTTAACCTTATCGACCAAATAATGATTTAACAATAAACTGCTTACTTGTGTATTTCAAAGGCATCTAACTGGTCTTGGACGACACCTACCTGGATGCGGGAAATCAGACCTCGGGGCGGCAATCAACTAAATGAACCAAAATCTTGGGCTATTTTTGCTCAACTTATTTTATTTTAGGGTCTAAGAAATTCTTTCTACTTTGATTTTAAGCGTCTCAGCAATCCGTTTTGCCATATCCGGGGTTAATCGGCGTTTCCCCCTTTCATAATCACTGATCATATTCTGGCGAATCCCAAGTCTTTGGGCAAGTTGAGACTGTGAGAGATTTGCCTTAAGCCGGGCAGCAATAAGAAGGTTGCCTATCCGGTTTGATTGCATTTCTTTCCAAAAATTCGTCTCTTCAATAGGAATACTTTCATCCTGATCAGAAGTAAGAATGTTTACGTCATATTTTTTTCTGATCCATTCAATGAGTTCACCAACATTTTCCCCTTGAAGAGATATCTCAATACGGGGCTTTTTCACGAGAGCCAACATAATACACCTCAATTTCAATTTTTTCTTGCCAGAAAGTCCAACAGGCAACATACCGATAGTTTAAATGGCAATGGTATGTATCCTTTCCCAAGGGTGAAAAATTCTGCCAACTTTTTTGTATTGGGCCATCTGCCTTGAGGTCTTCAAGCAACAAAAATAACAACTTCTGGACATTTGCAGGTAGCTTTGTTAAGTCGCGAGCAACTTTTTTCTTTATTTTGACCTCATATGTCATAAGTTATATTATTACCAAATATGGTTATAGTCAAGAAGGCTTTTGTGGTATGCGCAAGACGCAACTCACTGGCTGATAAGAGATCCTTGACAGTTGAATCCTGATCCAATTCCTCAGTTTTATAAATATCTATTGAGGCAGGATCGGGTTACTTGTGCAGTTCAAAGGCATCCACCTGTTCCTGCATGAGGTTAAAGGCGGTATATTTCAGAGTATCTTTTTCCACCCGGATGGACTGGAACAAGAGTTGCCCGGGCCCGGTTTCGGCCATGAGCCCGGCATACCGGGAGTCGGGCGAATAGACTTTGGGGCCGGCATTGGAGATCACATACACGGTTCCCTTTTCTTTTGTTCCGTGTTGTTGGGGGGACACCGGCCGGTGGTTCCTTAAGGGGAGGGTTCGGGCATAGCCATGGTCATGGCCCTGCAATACCAGGTCCACGGAAAACCGGTCAAAAATGGGAACAAAAAGCGATTGAAATTTTACGGGGTTCCGGCGTTTGGAGATGGAATACACGGGTTGATGGATGCTGACGATGATCCAGGGCTGTTCGTTCGTTGATAAAATATTTTCCAGCCATAGGGCCTGTTCTTCAATGCCTTCGTTTCCATTGAGAATCACAAAGCAGACATCCTGGTAATCAAAGCTGAAAACGGTTTCCTCAAGACCCTTTGGACCGTTTTCCGGCAGGGTAAACTGGGGCCGCCATAAACGGGTCATGTGACGGTCTTCAGTTGGGACAACCCGTGGATCCGGGTATTCATGATTTCCCGGCACCAGGACCAGGGGAAGAGTCCTTGGGATCCAGCCCAGGGCTGTGAAAAATTCAGACCATTCCCGGTCATCCGGGCCGTTGTTCACCATGTCACCTGCAAACAGCCAGAACTTTGCCTTGGGTTCTGTCTGCAAGGCAGCCCTGAACACCTGGGAACACATGGAATGGATCTGTTCCTGGACATCTCCGAAATACAGGAAGGTAAAGGGTTCGGGGTGTTTTGAGGCGGTTCTGAACTGGTTCCATTCACTCTGGCCGGCATCATCACCGACCCGATAGGCATACAGGGTATTTGGCGCAAGCCCCTGGAATACAACGGAATGGTGATAGCGCATGGTTCCCGGGTCTATTTCAATGGAAGAGGTTTGTGCCGAAAATGTCCGGGGCGTGATTTCGGAGTTCATCAGTTCAAAGACCCGGACCAGTTCAGCCCTTGGTGATGTCCCCAAAGCTCTGGTCCGCCAGGTGACGGCCTGACTGGTGCAGGGTGTCCGGGTAAGGTTTAATACCACTCGTTCCGGCGGGAGGGCCAAAGCCGCGTCAGAGACCCGGGCAGTCACAGGACCGGACATCAGGCCCGGACGGAGGGAACAGGAAAATAGGAGCAGGAAAAGGCATGCAAGCAGCAGGAACCGGTGGAAGGTTGATTTTTTCATGGGGTCTCCCTGTTTAAAATTTATCTATTTTGCCTTTATATAGTCGGGAAGGGGTAGGAGAGTCAATAAAATGTTTCGATACCATCGGTAATAAATCGTAATTTATGGTTATAATTTGTAACTCAATAGAACAATCCTTGACAATGGAAACTAAAACTCATATTTAATTTTGCGTGCCGACGGGAACGGCAGGAATAAAGATGTGTGGAATTTTTTTAAACAGGGGGCAATGACCGGGCAGGATCTGTTCGTTCAGAAAAAAACAAAATGACGGGGTTCTCAACAAAATGGGGTGTCATGGCCCGGCGGGTGCTCATCCGGCTGGGACTCATTATGGCCGTCTGTTTTTTGTCGTTACAACCGGCCGGGGCTGAAAAACGGATTGAACAAGATTCGGACCAGGACGGTCGGATGGATCAGGTACTGATTTATGATGACACGGGAATCATTCTCAGGGTTGAAATTGATGAAGACCATGACGGAGTTGTTGAAAGACTCCAGATCTATCAAGATGGAAAACCGGTCAGGATTGAACGGGATACGGATAAAGACAAACGAATCGACACTATTGATACCATTGAAAACGAAAAAAGAATTCGCCAGGAACGGCTTGATCCGGATGGGAACCTGGTACAGGTGTCATTGTTTGATGACAGGGAAAATATCTGCCTGATGAAAAAGGACACCACTGCAGACCATGCCTTTGATACCCTCTATTATTTTGAAAACGGGGAGATTGTTTCATCTACACAGGATAAGGACAACAACGGCCGGATAAACGTGTGGACACGTTATAAAAATCAGATCCCCGTAAAGCGGGAACAGGATGAAGATGAAGACGGGATCATGGATCAGATTCAATTTTTTGATGATCAGGGCCGGGTTGAAAAATTGTTGAAAGACCCGTTTGCAAAAGGAAAGTACAGGACCCATATTTTTTTTGAAAATGGTGAGATGAAAACCCGGAACCGGGACACAAACGATGATGGACGCTTTGATCAGATTATCTGGTTTGAGAACGATTGTCCAAAGGAACAGAAAAAAGACACCAACCATGATGGAAAATTTGATGTACTGACCCGGTTTTCATCGGCAAGAAATATGCCTGAAACCCAGGAAAAAGATGTGGATTTTGACGGAACCATGGATTTTTTCGCCGAATTTGATGACCAGGGCCGGCTCTTGAAAACCCGTGAAGATACAAAGGGGAAAGGTAAAATTGACCGGATCAGGCACTACCGGGCAGGGGTGTTGGAGAAAGTTGAGGCAGACACTGACCGGGACGGTTTTTTTGAGACCAGTACCCTGATGGAAAACAATAAAATCCGCCACACACGGGTGGATAAAAACCGGGACGGCAAACCGGATACAGAGATTTTTTTTAATGAGAATCAGGAGAAGGTTCGCCTGACCAGTGATACGGACTTTGACGGGCAAATGGATATCTTTCAGTATTACACAGACAATCTGCCGGTAAAATTTGAACAGGATGAGAATGGTGACTCAAAGCCGGATTTACGGGTGATGTATGAACGAGGCATCAAAACCTGTCTGTACCGGGACATGAATTATGACGGGGTTTTTGAAGTGGTGCAGACCTATGATGACCCGTCCTGGTCCCTGATCCTTGCCCAGGACCTTAATGGGGATGGAGGTATGGATACCCGGTCCTTTTTTACGGATAAAATTTTGAGACAAAAAGAAGTGGACGAAGACTTTGACGGTCTCGTGGATGTGGTTGAGATCTATACGCCCTCCGGGGACCTGGAGAGGATTCAGGAAAAAACCATGGGAAAAACCAGTCTCACCTGGTTTTATGGTAAGGACGAACGCCTCGCACAGGCAGAAGAAGACAAGAACCGGGATGGTCGAGTTGATATCTGGTATCACTATGAAAACGGGAGATTAAAGTGTGTGGAAGAGGATACCAATGGGGACGGGAAGCCCGACCTGTGGGAAACCTATGATGAAACCCAGGCCATCGTGAAGCGGGAAAAGGATCTTGATTTTGACGGAAAGTCTGATTTTACGGATATTATTGGAAACGCTGAACAAGAAACAAAAACATATAATGATGGATCGGAATAGTTGATCAGGTGGAGGAAGGTATGCTGGAAATGTTGTCAAAGGGCGGGGTATTGATCGTCCCCATATTATTCTGTTCAATCCTGGTACCGGCGATTTTTCTTGAACGGATCATCCGGTATGCCGTAAACCGGAGCCGGGGAAAAAATATTGAAAACCGGGTGGCTGATCTGATGCAGCAGAATGAGGTGGATGCGGCCCGACAGGTGTCCCAGCAGAGCAATTCTCCCATGGGCAGGGTTCTGGAAAGGGCCATTGACGCAAAAGACCTAGAAAATGATGTGCTGGAGTCGGTGATTGTGAATGCTACTGAAAATGAGGTCAGGGATCTATCGTCTTATCTTCAGACCCTTGCCACGGTGGGCAATATTGCCCCGCTCCTGGGCCTTCTGGGCACCATTATCGGAATGATCAAGGCCTTTATGGTGATTCAGGAGATGGGCGGCAAGGTAAATGCCGCAGTTCTGGCCGGCGGCATCTGGGAGGCGATGCTCACGACAGCCCTGGGACTTATGGTGGCATTGCCCGCAATGGTGGCCCACTCTTACCTGACGGCCAAGGTGGACACCTATGAGGCCAGGCTTCAAAACGGGGCCATTCTTTTCTTAAAAGCCATTGCCAAAAAGGCGGTCCCGGATGAAAGCGTTTAAAACCAAAAAAGACCGGTACCAGATCCAGGCCCCCATGACCTCATTAATTGATATTGTGTTTTTGCTGCTCATCTATTTTCTGCTCACCACCAATTTTCTTGTAGAAGAGGGCATAAAGATCAAACTGCCCAATGCCCGGGCATCGGCGCCCCAGATCAAACAGGAGATAACCGTGTTTGTGGACAAAGAGGGGGCCTCTTATATCGCCGATAAAAAAGTTCCCCTTGATATGCTTTACACAAGGATAAAACAGATGATCGGCAATGATCCGGATCGGCTGGTGATCATCAAGGCCGATAAAACAGTGATATTGAATAAGGCGGTCCGGGTCATGGATATTGCCAAGGCTGCGGGTGCGTCCCGGCTTAGCCTCGCCACTGAAAAAGGATTGTAACCCCCCATGGCCCCGGATAAAAAAAGACCCAACTGGCTGCTCCATGGATTCATTGTCCTCTCCCTGGGGGTTCATATCCTCGTTTTCCTGCATATTTCAGGGATTTATACGACCAGTGCCGTCGCCTATATTGAGTTGTCCCTGGATCAGATATCCAATCCCCGGGTCAGGTCCTTACCCACTCCCCGGGTGCGGGAAAAAACACCGGATGTCACCCGGGAAAAAATGGTTCAGGTCAAACGCTTCCATGTCCCCAGGATCAGGATAGAGACGGCAGTCGATCCTGAAAACAATGATTCTGAAAATCGGGATGAAATACCGCTTCCCCAATTGCCCGAAGACATGGATGTTGAAGGGTTTGCAGTGGCCGGTCTTCAGGTTCAAAACCCGGCGCCGCAAGTATTGCCCCTTGAAGAACAATTTGAATTTACAACGGCCCGGGAATATTTTGAGATGCTGAACCTGCGGATACACAGCTTTAAAGAATACCCGGAATCTGCAAAATCACGGCACCTTGAGGGCAGGGTCAAGGTTCAGTTTGTGGTGTCAGAGGACGGGAGTCTGGCAGATATCAAAGTCCTGAAAAGTTCCCGCTATAAAAACCTGGATGAGGCGGCCGTTGCTGCAGTTAAGCGGGCCTCCCCCTTTCCCAGACCCCCGGCTTTTCTTTTCAGAACCCCGTTAACCATGCAGATCAGCATCTTGTTTGAACTGGCATAAACACCAGAAGAAATAATAAAAAAGAAATAATAAAAAGGATACATATGAAATTCAATCACCTGACCCGGCAGATCTTTTTTTTGTCTGCCCTGCTCTTCATCTCAATACTTGTGATCCCGATTCTTGCCGGTGCGGGTCAAGCAGAACCACGCGTTTTAGAGGATATGGCCGGTCGTAGTGTCGTCATCACCAGCCCGGTCAATAAAATTGTCACCACCTTTAAACCTGCCAGCCTCTGTGTGTTCTCCCTTGGGCTTGCTCACAAGCTGGTGGGAATTGATACCTCATCAAAAAAGGACCGGATGCACCAGGCCATTTTTCCCAATGTGGTTAACCTTGCCGGGGTGGGGTCAAAGACCATGGGTATCAATTTTGAAACCCTGGTGTCACTGAAACCGGATCTGGTAATTTTATACGCCCAGAAAGACGGACTTGCCCTGGCCCAGAGGCTGGATGCCATGGGCATACCCTCCATGGTGATTTTGCCGGAAACCTTTGATACGATTAAGGCCTCCCTGGCCCTGATCGCCCGGGCTGCCGGAATAGAGAGGAACCCTGAATCCGTGGCAAATGAGATGGACAGGATACTGGATATCGTGAACCAGGGACTTAAGGGACTGACCCTAGAGGGAAAAAAAACCGGGTACTTTGCCTCGGCCCGGGGGGTTTTCAACACCGCCACCGGCAATATGCTCCAGGATGAAATTTTTACCCGGGCCGGTGTCGACAATGTGTCACACAATTTAACCGGCTATTTCCAGGATATCTCTCCGGAACAACTGGTGAAATGGAATCCGGATATCGTGGTGATCTCCCAGCACATGAAAACAGGTGAGGCCCGCCGGATTTTCGACACAGCCCTGAAGGAGATTTCGGCCGTGGCTGGTCACCGGGTGTACCGCTGCCCGTCAAGCCTCGCCCCGTGGGATTTTCCCTCTCCCCTGTCGGCCCTGGCATGTCTATGGACGGCCCAGAAAACCTACCCGGAAAGGTTTTTGGATCTTGATATCAAGAAAATTGCGGATGAGTTCCATGCAAATCTGTTCGGCAGGACAATGAGCGAGATGGGCGGTACCCTGAGTGACGAAATCCAATAAAAGGTCTCAATCCGACCTGAGCTTCCGGCAAATCCTCTGGCTTCTGGGTTTGTTACTGGTTCTTGCATTTGCCGTGTCCATGATTTCAGGCCGGGTGGCCATCGGGTTTGAGGATGTGTTTGCCATGATCTCAAACCTGTATCACGGCAGGGAACCGACAGGAGATCTTATCCCAAGGGAACTGGTGTTCGCCTGGATCCGGCTGCCCCGGTGCATCATGGCCGTCCTGGTGGGGTCGAGCCTTGCCGTATCCGGGGCCGTGTACCAGGCCCTGTTCAGGAATCCCCTGGTGTCACCGGATATCCTCGGGGTGTCGGCCGGGTGCACCTTTGGTGCGGCCCTGGGTCTTGTCCTGCCCTTTGACTCGTTTACCCTGGTTCATCTGCTCTCCTTCGGGTTCGGTATCCTGGCCGTTTCCATGAGTGTGGGCCTGGCCAGGGCGATTTCCATAAAACCCGTGATCGTTCTGGTGCTGGCCGGTCTGGTGGTGCTCTCCTTTTTTAATGCTCTGCTCATGGTGGTTAAATATTTTTCCGACCCCTATGATGAACTGCCCAGTATTATTTTCTGGGTCATGGGCAGCCTGAGCCGGGTGACCTGGGACAATGTCCTGGTCATGGCTCCGTTTACCTTTCTGGGACTGGCCCTGTTTGTGGGCCTGAGTTTCCGGCTCAATATTCTGTCCCTGGGGGATATTCAGGCCAAATCCCTGGGCATGAACCCCGCAATTTTCAGGATGATCCTGATCACGGCAAGCTCATTCATGGTGGCGGCCTCCGTAGCCACCTGCGGGCAGATTTCCTGGATCGGACTGGTGATCCCCCATATGGCCCGGAGCCTGGTGGGTCCGGAACATGAACGGATGATTCCCGTGACCGCCCTCATAGGGGGGCTTTTCCTGCTGGTGGCTGATTCTGCTGCCAGAAGTGCAGTGGCAGCCGAAATCCCGGTGGGGATTCTCACCGCCCTGACCGGGGCCCCGATTTTTGCCTTTTTCATGTTCAAGAACCGGAGGACCGGATGGCTGTGACACTTGAATGTCAAAATCTTGGGTTTGATTACGGGAACAGGACCATCCTGGAGGATATCAGCTTTACGGTGGAGTCGGGCAGTTTCTGTGCCGTTCTGGGCAGAAACGGGTGCGGCAAAACCACGCTGATCCACTGCCTGAACAGGATACTGACACCGGTTTCAGGACGGGTACAGGTTAACGGCAGTGATTTAAAGGGGCTATCCCGGAACGATATTGCCCGACAGATCAGCCTGGTGCCCCAGGAGCACATTGATATTTTTCCCTACCGGGTCATTGACGTGGTGGTCATGGGCCGGGCACCGTTCCTGAAAATGTCTGCAAGCCCGGAGCCCCGGGATTATGAACTGGCTGAGGCCGCACTCGGGGAATTAAATGCCCTGGACCTGGCCCAAAAGAATTTTAACCGGATATCCGGGGGAGAACGGCAGATCGCCCTTCTGGCAAGGGCCCTTGCCCAGGCTTCACCCATTATGCTCCTGGATGAACCCACCAATCACCTTGATTTTAACAACCAGTACCATCTATTGTCTGCCATCCGCCACCTCTGCCGATCAAGGGGCATGAGTATTATCGCCTCCATGCATGACCCCAATATGGCCACGTTGTTTGCCGATGTCATCGTGATGATAAAAGACAATGCAATCATGGTCCAGGGACAGACAGATTCAGTCATGACCGGCCGGAATATTTCACGTCTCTATGATACACATACCCGTGAAATCCAGGTGGGTGAGGGTAAAAAGATGTTTCTGCCCGCCCATATGTTTAAAGGAGGATACTGATGGTAGAAAATATCCCAGGCATCATCGTCCAGGCCATGTTTCTGATATTTTTAATAGAACTGGTATGCAGGCTTGCTAAAAAATACCGGACTGCCGGAGTTGCCCGGATCCTGGGGATTGGGGTCTGTCTTTTTGGTGTGCTCTATATTGTATTTACGGCAAAACGGCCCCCCCTGTTCGGACCCTTTGAGGCGGGGTCCTATATCATCCTGATCCTGCTGCTGTTATCGGCAGGGAATAGGAGAAATACATTTTTTTTGATCAATGCAAGTGTGATCCTGGGCATCCTGGTCCTCCAGTTTGCCCACCCCCTGGGGATGAATGAAGACTATTATATGTACAACAATATCTGGGTGATCCTGTTTTTCAATTTACGGCTGACGGCAGCAGGGCTTTTTGTTCATGCAGCTGTATTATACCTGACTTATTTTTTTGACCCCCCAGATCAACCCAAATCAGGTCATCCCTGCTTAGGTGAAACCGGAACAACCCAAATCAGAACAAGTGAAGCCGGAACAACTAACATCGGCCCAACCGACAATGGATCTCTGTTAAAAAAGGCCCGGGTTCGAACCCTGACCGGGGCGGCGGTGTACCTGTGCAGTGAGTGGTCAGGGTCTTTGTGGTGCCTGAACTGGTTTGGAGATTCCTGGCAGTGGAGCAATGGGTTTTTCAAGGCCTCCCTCCTGTTTCTGCTGGTGATGCTGACCTGTCACCTGCCCCCTGTTCCAGGAAGGAAACGTTTGTTCAGAACTATACTGGGATCATGCCCCGGGATTTTTGCCCTGTGGATGATCTTTTTTCATTAGAGGGATAAACCCATATGATTCAAAAATTATCTTCCCTGAAATTGACCTTTTATAATCTGATTCTCATGGTTTTTCTGCTTGGAACAGGGGTGGTTCTGAGCCGGGTGTATCCCCAGGTGTTTGATGCCATGAACAAGATCCTTGTGATTGAATGGCTCAAGACGGCCTGGTCCGAGACCCCGGTCCCGGCCCTGTGGTTTGTCCTGCTGTGTCTGAGTGCGGGGCTTTTATTCGTCAATGCCCTTTGCTGCACCCTGACCCGGCAGATCCAGACGGCCGTAAGATCAGGCCGGATTGAAAAATGGCTGTTTTTTGTTCTTCACTGTCTGTTTATAATGGTCCTGGTCTGCCACGGACTCATCCTTGTGAAGGGCCACAAGCAGAGCCATCTGTCTTTTTTTCCCGGGGACGGGATCGGGTTCAAGGACCGCTACCGTATTGAGGTTTCAGATGTGGTGTTCACCGATGATGTCCAAATTTTAAAGATGAAGAAAAAAGAGCAGCGGGCCTTTATGACCAGGGAAAATATCCACCCCAAAAAGAATTTTGCCCAGGTGTCCCTGTATGAGGATACGCGCCTTGTGGAAAATAAACGGGTGATCATGCTGTCTCCGTTGCGGTACGGGTCCGTCCAGGTCACCGTGACCCGGTTTGTTGTGGACCCGAAAGACGGCCGCATCGGGGTGAAGATGACCATCACCGACAATCCCTTAAATATGCTCTTCTTTGTTATTTACGGGCTCATGATCCTGTGTCTGGGCCTGTATATTCCCCTTATAGCCGAATCTTAGCTATGTAGTCTTCTTGGGGATCTCATTGGAAGTTTCAGCGATTGTGCCTGCAACCGTATAACAAACTGCATTGCTTTTTTTTCAGTATTAACCACATGTTGACTTTTATCCGATGATTTTATGGCATATCCGGATGGGTCCCCAGACGAGGAGGGTGCAGGTGGGGTGAATTTTTGGAATTACAGGCCGTATTGATATTTAACGGTTACCCCCAGCGTGATGGCCGCAGTTCCAGTTGAATCAGGCCTGTTTATCTTTTGGCTGGAATGGAAGATGGCCGCTTTGGCGGCCCGGTCAATGAGCGGATTTCCTGAACTTTTTACCAGGCGGATGGCATTAAATTTTCCATTTTTATCAATGGAAAAGCAATAACAGGCATTACCGATGAGGTGTGAGGTATCCATTCCCATGCCGGAAAATTTATTGTGATCGATCTCTTTTTTGATTCTTTTTAGATAATCGGCCCAAATCTGTTCCCGGCGGTTTGTCCCGGTGTCCCCATGGTTATCAGTGATCTGTTCCAGCATCTGATGAAGGGCAAAAGAGGCTTTAAGATGCTGAGCATGGCCCCCGGATTCCAGGACCCCTGTCTGGAGCCCGGTTATTCCGGATATGGCCGGGGTCCAGTGATTGCCGAGAATCTGCCAATGGATGAAGCAGGATAAAAGCAGGCAGACGATCCATGTATGTGAGGAAGACATTAGGGTCTTTCTTGGGCACCGGGATTGCGGGTGGCGATGACCAGGTCCTCAAATCCTGCGGATCTGACCGTATCAGAAGTGGAAATAAAGGTTCCCACACGGGCATCGGGAGAGCATTCAAGAAGGATTCGATCCGGAGGATGGTTCCCTCTGGAGGCCTTTATTGAATCAAGCCGGAATGAAAGCTCCCTGGCAGTGATGGCTGTATCATCGAACTGCAGGGTGTTGTCCGGTTTGATTCGGATGGTATGGGTCCGGCCTGAAATTGATTGGGAAGAAGCGGCCTCGGGCAGGTCCATTTCCATCCCCTGAACGGCGAACACCGAAGACACCACAAAAAAAATCAGCAGGATGAAAACCACATCCAGCAAAGGGGTGATATCGGGTTTTTTGGGTGAGGGCGTAAGGTCTGCCAGGTTAATCATAACCCGGTGTCCGATGGCCGGTTGATGATCTGGTTGGCATACCGTTCCATTTCAAAGGCGGTATTCCGGGTTTGGGAGCAGAACCACTGGTGGGCCATGAGGGAGGGGATGGCAATGACAAGACCGGCCGCCGTTGTCAGCAGTGCATGCCAGATGCCGTCGGCCAGCAGGCTGATGTCCATGTTCCCCTGGGTTCCGGCAAGCGTTGAAAAGGCCTGAACCATTCCCACCACAGTTCCCAGCAGTCCCAGCAAGGGGGCGGTTGTGGAAACCAATGAAAGAAAATCCAGGCGTCGTCCAAATATAAACAAGATTTCCTTTGAGGCCAGGGTGACCTGTTCTTCCTTCTGACTTTTGGGGATTTTGCCGGCCAGGGAATCAAAAAAAGGAGAAAAAAGGTCTGGTTTATCTGATTTTTCCGGGGCCGGTCTGTTCTTTGAAGCGGGAAACGGGTGGGAAATAAAAAAAAGCAATCGTTCGAGAATAATTCCCAGGGCAGGTATGGATAAGAGGATGAGAGGCCACATCATAATGCCTCCTTGTTGGATTAAACCCATTATAAGATACTCCTGGGATCAAAACTTTTTTCCAGATCCTGGCCGATGACCACCAAAAAACGATCCCCTGTGTCCGGGCCTGAAAATTCAGACACCTGGCAGGTGCCCGGGGCATACTGGAATACCATGGGCCCTGTGTAGTCTGTAAATTCAGCAATCCCCTTGACCCGGAGGATCATCTCTCCCCCATTTTTTATGGCCGTTAACAGCCTCGCTTCATCCAGGGGGGCTTTCAGATCAATGAGCCGGGTGCCAATCCGGTCATTCGCATGGGTGGCATTGGTGCCCATGGGTGAAAAAAGCTGCTGTCGGGCCGGTTTTCGGAAATTAACGCCATAGAGCAGGCCCGGGTGGATCTGGCCATGGGTGGTCAGATGAATGTCTGCCGCCGGATTAAGCCGGTGGATTTTTTTTTTCAGGGCATCATGGCCCTGGCGGGGTTCCAGGTCACATTTGTTTATAAGGATAACATCGGCCAGACGTACCTGGTCTCTGGCCACCTCGAAGCGTTCCAGAGTCCGGATGCCGGCTTGGCTGTCCACCAGGGTGGTGATGGAGCCAAACTCAATGATGTCCTTCAGGTCATCAATTTCCCCCAGAATATTGGCAGGATTTGCCAGGCCCGTTGTTTCCAGAACAATAAAATCCGGCTGGAAACGGTCGAAAATATCTGCGAGCGCCCCCCGCAGATTGCCTGAAAGAGAGCAGCAGACACACCCTTCGTCCATCTGGGTTACCGCATAGGTCTGATCCAGAAGGGCTGCATCCAGACCTTTTTCTCCGATTTCATTCTGGACCACGGCCACAAAATTATTGGCCGTGGTCTGGGCCTGGATAAAATGATCCAGAAAACTGGTTTTTCCTGTTCCGAGAAAGCCGGTCAGCAGAATCAGCCTGGGTTTGTCCGAGATTCCCATGGTCTTTTTATCCAGGCTGTTGCCGGCACCTGCCAGGTCGGGTGACCACCACAATTTATCTTCATGGGCCTTTGGAATGGGATCGGGTGCTTCCCAGACAATGATCGGCTTGGGTCCTGTCCAGCCAAAGGCCCCGGCTTGTTTCCCCCGGCTGAAGTATCCCAGGGTCCATCGTTGTTCATGGGTTTGCTGGAAAACAGGGGACGGAAGATTCCATTTTTTGCGTTGGGTGTAAAAAATACTCGGGGGGGATGCCAGGGTATAGGTGAAGGCGGCAGCAAGGGAGCTGAAAAAATCCATGGCAATGTCCAGGGCCGGAAGGTTCTGGTCAATGTTACCCGGGGCAACGGCTTGAACTGGACCTTTTGGCCCCTGGATCACAATGCCCGGGGTCGATGTCCAGGCCAGCCGTTCACAGGCCTGAAATGCGAGAAAAACGCCCTCATCTTCCATTGCCGCCTCTATAAAACCGATGTGGAACAAATCGGTGAGTTCCGGGTGAAGGCAAAATTGTCTGACTTTGTCCAAAAAATCCGGTGCCAGCGCCTGAATCCCTGCCTGGATTGAAAAGTTTTCCAGGATCTCTTCGTCCGGGGCCGGAAAATAGCTTAAAGAGAAACGACTTCCCCGCCCCTTTGTACCGGTAACGGGATTCAGGGCAAAAATACCGGGCCGGTCATTGATTTTAACCGTGATGGCGCCCGGCCGTGATCCTGGGGCGACAACCTCATGGATGCCGCACCAGCCCAGGCGGTGGCGGACTCCCGGGATATAGGTGGATCGGATCACCACGGCCCTCACCAGTTCAAATGCGGCTTCGTCTAAATCTGCCATGAGGGAGGGGGGCAGAAGGCTATTTAGTTGCCAATGGGGCATAAGGGTTGTTTCAGTCATGTATCAGAGCTCTTTTTCAAACCAAACAGTAAGGGGTCCCCCTGTTCCAGACCGGCATGAATGATCCGGTAAAATGGTCTGGAACAGGGGCTGTTTAAAGGTTAACCAAAGGTAATGGTATCTCCATTGCCGAGATAGGCCTTGTCCTGGGAACGGAATCTGGCCGTTCCTTCAATAACGGGGTAGCCTGCCGTGATGAATTTTTTAGCGCAAAGAACGCCGGTGCAGTGGTTACAGCCGATGCGCTCAAATCCATAGCGCTCAAGGGAGATCACCAGGTCATCATACTTGGGATCCCAGTCATCAAAGGGAGAAATGTGCAACCCCCCATAGATACCGTGGCATTTGTCGTTTTCATATTTAAGTTCGTTATAGGCGGTTTCTGCAAACTGGATAATGCCCTGGTGGCAGCATCCGGTCACCGATACCAGGCCCTTGTCCTTGATATTAAAATAAAGGGACTGCTCACCATAAACCCGGCAGATAATGGGAATGGGAAACACATAGCTGGCCATGCCGGGAATATGCTTGCAAAGTCCTGATTTGACCTCCACCAGTTTTCCCTTATGGCCGGCATCCTTTATGTATTGCTTTCCTTCCGGATAAAATCCTTCGGGGATATAGATGGTGATGGTGGGGTCATATTTCAGGGTTACGGGAAGCCCCCAATAATGGTCAAAGTGTTCATGGGAGATAAAAAGGGCTTCAATTTCTCTATT
The DNA here is from genome assembly GCA_963674905.2 of uncultured Desulfobacula sp. GTDB lineage: Bacteria > Desulfobacterota > Desulfobacteria > Desulfobacterales > Desulfobacteraceae > Desulfobacula. The sequence continues at coordinate 2,443,725 of CAXXXR010000002.1, forward strand.
CAACAGCATCTTATCGATGCCTTCGCGTTTGAAACATTCATCCATCCATTTGTAAGACCAGCCGGAATCCAGCAGAAACTTCCGGGTATTACCGGAAAGTTCTTCAACTTCCAGCAAACAGGCATAGCCCCCGGCATTTTCGGGATTAACTGAATTTTTCTGGGAGAGTTCCCAGGCTTTTTCCAGGTCATGGGGAAGCAGGTCCTTGATCGCCGCAATGCCGTCCTTGTAAGAACCTTTTCCCAATCCTTTGCCGTTTCCAAAGGGAGGCCAGTTGTAAGAATACTGGTCCACCAGAAGGCCGCCGGCCCCCTTGATGTCTCCCATCAGGGTCTGGTTATCAAACCAGCTTGTTTCAGAAATGTTCGTCACCTTGACCTTTCTGCAGGTGCCGATATCGGCCATTTTTCGTTCCTGATTGGGAAAAATCGCCTTTCTCGAATCAGAGTATGAGTAAAGTCCCATGGCACCCAGTACCCCGATCCCGGCGCCGGTGACGGCACCCTTTAAAAAATCACGTCGTTGTATTTTATCAGACATGTGGTTCTCCTATCTGTTTAATCATTTCGGAATAATATCAATGGCCTGGTACAGGGCAGGCAGCGCCCATACCGTCAGAGCATAAAATGCAACCCCCATTGCCAGCCCGGCACCAAGGCCTGTGGCAAATCTTGGGGTAATCCGGACCGCATCCAGTTGGGCCTGTCTGCCTGCATGGTCTTCCTGGATTTCGGTTTGGGTTTTGGGTACCATTTTCCATGCCGGCCAGTTGTCCATGAACCAGTGATGGGCCAGCCAGATATTGATCAGCCAGATCGTCGGGATCATGGGGAATTGCTGGGGGTGGGAAAACCCTTTCTGGGTTCCCAGGAAAAGGTGGGAGGTCTTATAATAGACGATGTAAAGGAGGACTGCACCCACAAGGCAGATGATCGTCCGTACCGCCACATTTACCGGCAGACTGAATTTTCTGGGCCAGTTGTCGCAGTAAAAGGTGAGAAACAGGGCCGGGACCAGAAAAAAGATGGCCATTTCACCCACATGCAGCCATCTCCAGTCCGGTGCAAATGCCCTCCGGGTTCCCCGGATGGCTTCTCCCCAGGTCAGTTCCTGGGCAAAATAGAGGAAAAAATGCATGGCCAGTGCAATGAGGATGATTCCGAAAAAGGTGGCAAACCTGCGGGTCCAATTGTGCCGGATCAGGGTAAATGGATACCGCTGCCATATGGTTTCCACGAGCCAGACCACCACCGTGCAGCACATGATCCAGGAGACATGGAAATTTCCCGATACCGTGTCTGCGAATTTCTCCCAATAGGGCGGTGCAATGGAGGTAAAATACTGCCAGGGATGATACAATATTCCCATGTGAGGGTGCATGGTCACAAAATAAATCACTGTGGAAAGAAAAAAGGTGATTACCAGAATGGAAAATCCCCTGGCCGGCTGGCCTATCTTATCCCATGGTGCCTTTTCCATGGCCACAACCCAGGCCGGTGAAAGCCAGGAGGCAATGGCGGCAAACATGAGGATTGCCAGGGCAGCATACTCCACGGCAAAGAAGCTGGTAATTCCCGGAAGTTTTTCCAATTGTTCCGGATTGAAATAGGCCAGTCCGTAGTTGCCCAGGAACCCTTCAAAAAAACCTTTGACCAGGACCAGTAAAATAACAGCCGACAAAGCGGTGAGAACGGTTCCCTTTATCAGGGGATGGGTGGTTTCAAGCCATTTTCTTTTAAAGGGCCAGAAATCAAAAATATAGACCATCCAGATCATCATAATGAGCCACCAGCGGCAATACATATACCCGACATAGGGTGTATACATCCGCATCAGGCCCCGGGGATCCTGAAAGATCCACCATGTTAGATAAAAAACTGCCAGGGTCAGCACCAGGCTGACAATGGCGGGAATGGGTCCAGACCATCTCTTGACAAGCTTGCGCTCTTCAAGGTATTGTTCACCAAACCTTTCCATAAAACCTCCTGTTTATTTAAGTGTTAGGGGTTGAGTTAGGTTAGGGCGGAGCGCTCGATTGCGAGTCCTGCGCTCCGTCCGGCCATAATAAAAAAAATACTGCTATCCTTAAACTATCATCACGCGCTATCGCCCTTTATCCAAGGCCTGCTCATGGCAGCCTGTATGGATTGACGCACACGGTTCTGATCTTTTGTGGGGTCCAAACCAAGCCGCTCGGCTTCCATTGCCATCAGTTCCGGTGTCAGGTCCCCCATGATATCCGAAACCATTCCCTTGTCATCCACAGGGTCGTCGGGGAAGGCAAAGGTGTTTAAAACACTGGAAGCAGATGAAAAAATATGCTTAAAAAAAAGACGTCTTTCATTTTTCATTATATCTCACCTTCAAGTTTGGAAAGGGTGGTTTCTTGTATAATACCTTCGTGAATTTCAAGAACCTGACTTAGGTGCCGCACGTATTCCTGGGTGACCTTTTTTGCCCGTTTACAATCTTTTTCCTTGAGGGCCTTGAGGATGTTTACATGGTCTCCAAACAATTTTTCTCTGTTCGTTTGGGTGACGTCAAAAAAGTGGTTAAACGGTGCCATGTTAATCGAGCAGATTTCCTCCATGATGTTGAGCATAAAACTGTTGCCGGTTCCCCGGGCAATGAGCCTGAAAAAGGAAAGGCTTTCCATCCAGACTTTTTGGGGGTCTTTGGAAAAAATACTCCGGCTCAGGGAAACATTGCTCGCCTGAAGTTTTTTGAGCTGGGCCGGGGTCATTCTGAGACCTGCCAGTTCCACGATAACAGGAAAGAATATAAATGCGGTTTCCAGTTGATCGGCGATTATTTTTTCAGGTAATGTGTCCCCGGTACCCAGATATGGATCCGCAGGGTTGAAGAATCTTGCTTTCAGAAAGGTTCCGCTTCCCTTCCTGATATCAACAAGTCCCCGGCCTTCCAGTGTATGTAGCATTCGCCGAAGCGAATTCCGACTCACCTTGAGATCGTCGGCAAGTTTACGTTCGGCAGGCAGTCGGTCTCCGGCCTTGAGTCCGAGTTTTTGGATGGTTAATTCAATCTGTTTTAACAATGACGACTGCATCGCCTGTTCCTAAGTTGCTTGTTTGATATAAATTATAAACTAATTTAATCTATATTGGTATTGTAAATATAATTGAAAATTAATCATGTCAAGCAAAAAACCGGCATACACGAATTTTTGTATGAAAATATTATATTTTGGTAGTACCAAAATATTTACACGTATGAATTCATCTGGATAGCCACGGTCCTGGTTTTTTTTGAACGAGCGCATCATGAAAAGGGATGGGGCAGGATGAGAGGAAATTAACCGCGCAGATGCCGCCGCCAGGCTCGAACCGCCTCATTGATTGTCGTGAGCATGGGGATAAAGGTTTCAGGTTCTTTAGCGGCAAATCGGCCGGGTTCGGTGGAACAGAGGATAAGAACCGTCCGCAGCACCCCCCGGCTGTAAAAGGGCATGGCAAAATAGGACCGGATTCCCCGGGGGACAAAAAGGGCCCAGTCAATGGGCTTGATACTGTCCTGGGTATCGTCCACCACCATGTAATCCAGTGAGTAGCGGTTGATGTCTTCGGCAATGGTTCCTTTATATGAAAAGGTTTCAGGCTGCTGCATCCCCGCAAATGGAGGTCCGGCAACGTATACGGCCACCACATTTTTTCGCACCTGGACATCGGAAAAAATAATCGCTTCATACAGTTCTGAGACCAGGGGGCTTGCCAGGCAGGTTTCCATAATTTCATTTATGTCGACCAGCCTGGAGATTTTCTTTTCAAGGATTTCCATACCTGTTTCACCGGCATCTGCTATCTTTGTTCTAACGGCCTTGGTTGTTTTGGTGTTTTGAAGAGAAACCCGTATCAGTCTTTTCCCCTTGTGCACCAGATAGCGGACAATGGTAATTGCCGAAATTATATTTTTTTTGTCAACAGACTGAAACGATAGTTTTCCACTCCATTTCCTGTTAAGAGGAAGCAGTTTTATCACGTTCTGCAATGCCTTTTTTGTGACGTCACTATATAATTCATGAAGGGACAGTTTCTTGAAGTCGGCTTCGCCGATACAGAACAATTGTTTTGCACAGAAATTGGCACAGATAAGATCCAGTTGACCATATTCAAAGAACAATACCGGGTTGTCGACATCTTCAATCATGAGCTTAAGTTCCAGGTCAATATCCAGAATCCCTTTTATCACCGATACGGTGTCATCCACATTCAGCAGATATCCATAATAATAGGCCGGGTCTTTACTGTTGACGGCCCCGGTGAGCTTCAGCCATGAAATTTCGTCCTCCTGGTTTTTTACCCGGAAAACGATTGCAGCATTTTTCCCCTCCTTGACCATATCCATGAAGGTTTCAAGAAGATGGCGGTCTTCAGGCAGGAGTTTTGAGTTTCTATAATTAATATTTTTTAAAAAAAGGGTGCCGTCAATCCCCGGGGCCACATGGAGATTCTCATTAAAAAATTCTATACGGGATTTTAGAATCTCGATGCGCCACAAAAGTGCCGGAAAATCATTGATAAAGCTGTAAAAGTCATCAATCGGTATTTCCTGGGGGGTATTTAATGGCTGGGTCAAAAGCTGTCCTACAAAAAATTAAAAACGGGTTAAAATGGAATTATCCCTTTTTATAAGTTAGACCCCGGCGTATTGTCAAGCCGCAGATTTTCACAGTCCCTGTATATTCCCCTTTTATCAACGCAGTAGGAAGAGGGTATCTGCCATCCATCATCACGCCGGTCTATCATAAAGGTTTCCTTGGGGGCATTTTAGGGATTGATTTATGACTTTTCCGATTCATTAATCGGTAACAGTGTTGATGACTTTATTTCCTTTAAAGAAAAGCTTGTCTTAACGGAAGTTACACCAGGGAGCCTTCGAATAACGTTGCGTGATAATTTTTCATAAGACTCCAGACTTTCTGACACAACCAGAAGCAGGTAATCTGACTCCCCGGAGATGTTGTGGCAGGAAAGGACTTCAGGAATTTCCTGAATGGCCTGTTCAAATTTTATCAGAGATTCATCTGTGTGTATGGAAAAACTAATTTGCACAAAAGCCAATACCCCAAGACCCAATAGTTGACGATTGAGGTTTGCTTGATATCCTTGGATATAACCAATTTTTTCCAGACGTTTAAGGCGTCGCCAACACGGTGTTTCACTCAAATTGAGCTTGTTTGCCAATTTTACATTGGATGCCCGGCCATCTTTCTGCAATAACGCAAGCATGGCACAATCTGTTTGATCAAGTTTATAATTAGACAAATTCTTCCTGATATTTTCTATATATTTGAAATATTCTTTCGTTTTATAGGCTAAATTGGGCTCAGATAACAAGGACATTTCATTATATATCTGATATTATCAAATCTAACAAAGATCTAAATCCAACCAGCCAAAGGAGGTTTCGTATGGAATTTTATAACCCTGAACAGGCATTGTTAAAAGCCCGAAGAGAATTTGGAGAACACGGTGGTGTTGCTCCGTCCATTTCACGATCCGCCACATTCACAGTCATGCATCCCCGGACCATGCCGGAAATTTTTAATGGTTTAAAGGGACCGGAACAAGGCGGATGTTTCCTGTACAGCCGTCACTTTAATCCGACAGTGGATGTATTATCACGTTACCTGGCAGCTATGGAAGGAACACAATCAGCCATTTGCACGGCCAGCGGGATGTCTGCAATATCCTGTGCAATTATGCAGATCTGTAAAAGCGGGGATCACATTGTGGCCAGTGAAACTATTTACGGCGGAACCCATGCCCTTTTTGAATCCCTTTTGCCTCAAATGAATATCAAGACCACGTTTGTAGATATTACAAATCTTGAAGCAGTCAAGGCAGCCATTACCACAGAAACAAAAGTCGTCTACACGGAAACCATTGGCAATCCTACCCTCAAGATCGCAGATATCCCGGCCCTCGCAAAAGAAGCACACAAACAGGATATCAAATTGGTGGTAGACAATACGTTTTCACCATTAATTTTCACACCTAAGATTCTGGGTGCTGATGTCGTGGTGTATTCACTGACCAAATATATCAACGGGGCCAGTGACCTGATCGCAGGGGCCATCTGTGGAGACAAATCTTTTATTCAGGAGTTGATGGACCTTCATACCGGCCGGGTCATGCTGCTGGGCCCGACGATGGATCCTCGTGTGGCGTTTGACGTGCTTCAACGGATCCCCCATTTACCCATCCGGATGCGGGAACACAGCCGCAGAGGGCAGGCCATGGCTGAAATGCTTAAAAATATGAAAGTTAAGGTTTCCTATCCGGGCCTGCCGAATCACCCCCAATATGAAAAAGCCAAAGAACTGGGGAATGACGGATATGGTACAGGCGGTATTCTGGCCATTGACTGCGGGTCTAGAGAAAAGGCCGAAGAACTCATGGAAGTACTGCAGAATGAAGAATCTTTCGGAATGATCGCAGTTTCACTGGGGTATTTTGATACCCTGATAAGTTGTTCCGGTTCTTCAACGTCTTCAGAAATTGGCATCGAAGACCAGCAGAAAATGGGATTATCTCCAGGGTTACTCAGGATCGCCTTGGGATATACTGGAGATTTGGAAACTCGCATGAAGCAGATGAAAAGAGCGGTAAAAAAAGTTTTTAAGATTTAAAACAAAGAAGTGAACTAAGGCATCAAGTGAAAATAACATATACACCTTGCTTGTCTTTTTGCTCGTTTTTCTTGTTGGGGTAAGATTTACATAGCTCGTTATGCGAACCTTACCCCGCCTTGAAAACAAACAAAAATCCTGTGCAATTCATACAACTTATTTCCACTTGCTGCCTAAGGTTTTCTTGAGGGTGTTTTTGGAAAAAATTAGTGACCTATAGCATTTTCCTTTCCTGGCCGAATTTTAATGCATGGCCTCGGCAATGGATACGGTCCGGTCGCCCAGCATATTGACGTAGCTGGCCATTTCATTATCATACCAGCCGTAGATCACCGCCTGGGTCACCTGGATGCTGGTGACCTGGTCCTTGATCATGCTCAATACATTTTTGTCTATTCCCCTGACATGTTCAAGGTTTATATTGATGGCCCCGGTACGGGTGTGGGTTTCATGGCCTTCGATGACGGCGGCGGCCCGGGGGGTTCCGATAATATCCGAGGACACGTTCTGTTTTTCCGTGTACATGAGATATCCGTTTGTATTGGCCTTCATTGCATTCTCATAGATGGAATTGATCATGTCTCTTCGAATGGGTTTTTTGTTCAGCTCTTCCTGGAAGTTCATCACCAGAATGATGAGGGAGCCTGTGGCCGTGGGAATGCGCACGGATTCCGCAATGAACCCGATGGTGGACATTTCCGGGATCACCAGTTGCAGGGCCTTGGCCGCCCCGGTGGTGGTGAGGATAATATTGTTGAGAATGGACCTGTTTTTTCTTAAATCCTTGGCCCCGGTTTTGGGGAGCCGGTCCAGTACCTGCTGGGAGCCTGTGGCCGCATGCACCGTGGCCATGGACGCGGAAAGGATTCTATCGATCCCGAAATAATCGATCAAAGGTTTGATCATGTGGGACAGACAGGTGGTGGTGCACGAGGCATTGGAGATGATATTGTGTCTTACAGGATCATAATCCCCGTCATTGATACCCATGACCGTTGTCACGGCATCGTGGGGCATGGCCGTCCCCTCTTTGAGCTTGAACGGGGCCGAGGCAATCACCTTCTGGGCACCGGCCTTGATATGTCCCCGGATGGAGCCTTTTGGATTTTCTTCTTCGGGAGAGGGGTCTAAAAACTGGCCCGTGGTGTCCACGACGATTCGGGCATCATGCTCGGCCCATTGAATATCACCGGGATTTCTGTGCTGCTGAAGAATTTTAACCGTTACCCCGTTCACCTTGAGGCAGGCATCGGCCTCATTCACATCGGTGATCACAGGCGTTGCCCGGTACCCGTGGAGAAACGAATCCAGCCGACCATAGGTGGTATCCCTTTCCACATAGTGGAGGATATCCTGGAAAGACTTGCCCACCTCCCGGCCTATGTTGATCACAATTTTGTCAAAATAGCCCCTGCCGGCATGATGCCACAGAGACAATTTCCCAATTCTGCCAAGCCCGTTGATTCCCAGTGTTTTTGAACTTTTTGTATTCATTTGGTTCCCTCTTTTGAATTAACGATTAATTAACTTTGATGGCACCTTTAAACACGGAGCCTTTCCGGCCGTTGATGCTGATATAGTCACCGGTGAACATTTTGACACCGTTGAGCATACACTCTTTCTTATGCTCATTGCAAACCAGATTTTCACATCCCACCACACAGGTTTTTCCCAGGTTATAGGTCACCACGGCCGCATGGGAGGTGAGCCCCCCCCTTGCCGTGAGAATCCCGTCCGTGGCATCGATTTCCAGGATATCATCCGGAACCGTATCGTTTCTCAATAAGATCAGTTTTGTATCCGGTTCTTTTTTTCGGAAGGCATCGATTTCTTCCAGGGTAAAGACGATCCTGCCGCTCATGGCCCCTCCGCTCACGCCGATCCCCTGGCCCAGATAGGCCTGGTCAAGGGTTTCCGGGGTCATGTCGAAATCCTGAATTTTCTTTCTGTCCCTTAAAGACATCTCCCTTGCCTGGAGAATAAACAGGTTTTCCTTGTGTTCCCCTTCAAAGGTGAATTCTATTTCCTGGGGATTCCATCCCTCTTTGTAAATCAGTTGATACACCACGTCCTTTAACTGCCGGTAAACGCCGGGAAAGCTCTGTTCAAGACTGATCTTTGACTCCCGTTCTTCCAGGTCCCGCTGGACCTCTGAAATGGGAAGGGTTTTCACGAGCCCGGACACCACATCTTCGCCCTGGTTCCCGATGGTAAAGTCTCCCCACAGCCGCATGGTATCCCCGGGAAGCCTGGGACTGTGGCTGAATACAACCCCTGATCCCGACTGCCGGGACAGGTTCCCGAACACCATGGACTGGACCGTCACGGCCGTACCCCAGTCGTCGGATATTCCCATGATCCTCCGGTAATCCTTTCCCCGTTTGGAATCCCAGGATGAAAACACCTGGTCAATGGCCAGGAACAGGAGATCGGAAGGAGATTCAATCAACTCCACCCCGGAGTCCAGGAGGAGCTGTTTGTAGGCCAGGGCCACGGTCTTCATCTGGTCTCCGGTGAAATACCGCTTGAATTCCACCCCATAGGTCTTTTTTTTTTTGTAAATGATATGGTCGAATGTATCTCTTTTGATGCCGAATGCCATGCCGTATCCCTGAATAAACCGTCGGTAACTGTCCCAGGCAAACCAGGGATTTTTGCGGGTTTCGGCAATGCAGGCCGCGATCTCTTCGGTCATTCCCACGTTTAAAAATGAATCCAGCATCCCGGGCTGGGAAATGGAAGACCCGCTTCGAACCGACAAGAGCAGGGGGTTTTTCGGGTCGCCGAATTTCTTTTTTGTCCGGCGTTCAAGGCTGGCCACCATTTTGGTGACGTATTGCTTGAAGTTGATATTGGCCGGCTTGTACTGGTTGATGATTTCACGGCACTTAAAGACTTCCGTGGTGATGATGAACCCATCCGGGACGGCAATGCCCAGTTTTTTTAATTTGATGAGGTTCAACCCCTTGTTGCCCAGAAAGATGATATTGTTGGCAATGGGATCGGAACTGTCCACCTCAATGACCGCGCATTTGGGATCATAGTTGAGCAGCCGGCTCAGGTGGATCTGGGACAACCGTTCAGACTGCTGGAACAGGGTGTGCAGGATCCGGTTTAAAAACACATCCATCTGCTGGAGCCCGAGAGAGGTGGCGATGCGGTCCATGAAAAAGATCTCGGCCACCCGCTGGTCCAGTTTGGACTGCTGTTTTTTAGACCCCCGCGGCAGGTATTTTTCCAGGATCTGATCCTTTCCGATCCTGGATTCAATCTGGAACAGGTTGCTGGAATGAATATTGTTGAAATGGTCATTGATGATATCAGCCACTGCCCGGATAAATCCCTTGAAAATATCCAGGTACTGGGTAAAGGTGCAGGTCCGGATATCCACGGAAAATTTTAAAAAATCCATCTGGACGTCCAATTGGTTGGATGCGATGCCGTCCAGATCCAGGGCGGTCCGGAACAGGTTCAATACCCCGTAAATCCGCTTAAAGGTGGACTTGGTGATCACCTGGAGATCAATACTGTTGATGAGCTCTTCAAACAGCACATTCAGGATACTTTCCACCCTCAGGGTGAGCCCCAGGGCATCAAACTTGGCCTCATTGTAACTGCCGTACATGGAGGGGATATCCACGGCAAAATGGCGCTTATGGTAAATGGCCTCGTTGGCCTCGTAGATCCGGTCCGACAGAATGATTTTTTTAAGTTCCCGCATATACGACAGAAAAGAGAGGATCTTGTTTTCCAGGTTTTTTTCTTTCAGGGCCGCAAGCAGCCGCCCCGTATCCGGCAGGTTTTCCGAATTAAATGAGGACAGGTATTTTTTCAATTCCAGGTTGTCGATCCCGTATTTCTGGCTCAGGAGCCGGTAGAACCCGAGAATCATTTTCACCCTGGAGCGGTCCAGGTCGCTGACCCCCTCAACCGCATCAATCAGATTGTCAATGGCCTCTTCCGTGAAGATGAGATAATCATTGGGAAGGGACATCTCCTTTGACTCCATAAATTCAAGAATGATCCGGGGCCCGTCCGTAAACGGTCCGGAGGACGCGATCTCATCGTAGATGGACGGGGGAACGTGGGGCTTGAGTTTGCTTTTGTTCCCGGTTTTCCAGAAGAGAATTACCTCCTTGATAAACTCCACGATTCTGGAGGAGCTTTCAACGTGGCATTGCTTGCGTAAAAAATGGATCAGCCGGTCTTTTCTCTGGCAGGACTCGTCCAGTTGGGTGGAAATGTCCCGGAGCTGGCCTTCGGCACCGATCTCGTTGAAAAATGCCGGCAACAGCCTTGCCAATTGCTTGACCAGGTTAAACACCGGGGCAATGTCTGAGTTTAAAAATTTTGTGATATCCCTGGGAAACAGATCCGTATCCTTGATAAACACCCCGCCGATGGACAGGTAAATGATCATGGCGGACAACAGCCTCCGGGACTTTTTGGGCTGGCGGCTGATGAGGTCGAGAAACACCCGGATATTTTTCACGTGGGCGGAATTGCTCTTGATCTGCCAGTCATCTCCCGTGCCCTGGATCATGGGAAACTGGAACCCGTGGTCAACGGCCCGGTCGATGAAGTGGTTTATCAGCTCGATTTTTGATGTCTTGTAAACCGAGTCCCCGATTCTGTGGATGCAGTCCAGAACGGTTTCAGGGTATTTGCCCTTGTGTTCCTTGAGCAGGGAAAAGACCTGGTCCACAATGGTGATGTCTTTTTTAAAATCCTTGTCACCGATGAGATGACTCAAGGTGGTGTTGATTTCCCGGAGGGCCTGGACATGGATGGTATACAGCCCTGGAATGTGAATAATATAAAACAGAAAGGTCAGTTTCAGGTGAAAGCCTTTGACATCATCACCGTTTCTCATCATGATCTGCTGGGGTACGGCCCAGATCCGGCTCACAAAATCCTGGTAGCTGACCAGGCCGGTCAGTTTCCGGGTGGCGTTTCGCGGCACCTGATCCAGGGTCTGAACCACGGCATCAAGATCTTTTTGCCAGGCGTGTATGTTCTGGTGGGAAACCTGTTGCAATATATCCTGAAGGCCCTGGCCCAGTTCATCCACGTCGATACTTTTGCCGATCCAGGCGATGGGGTCCTCCTGTTTGAGCCAGTATTCAAACGAGGCCTCATAAAATTTCTTCAGAAACCGGTTCAGGGACCCAAAAATGGGGGCATCGTCTTCAAGAAGGTCCAGGACCTGTTTTGCGATTTTGTCCGGCTGATAGTAGGAACGGACAAAAAAATAAAAGTCTTTGCCTGCATAGGATTCGATTCGCTGGACAGCCCGTTCAATGACCGGAAGAAAAGCATCTGGTGAGGCGTTGTCCGATTCTTTGACAATATGCTGTAAAAACAGCATGAGATTGTCGGCGGCACTGGTTTTCAGGATAATGGTGGAGTCCGATTCAAAGGCATCCAGGAAAATATCCACGAACAGGTCCAGAGCCCGGCTGCCCTGGGGATGGGGTTTGTACAGATAAAAATAATGTAGGGACAGGTGCCGGGCCTCGCTGACGATAAATCCCCAGTTTTTATAGGGATGGGACAATTCCTTTAAAAAAATGCTCATCCGGTTCAAAATTCCGACATAGGATGAAACAATCTCCAGCAGGACCTCATACTTTGAGTCAATGACGACATCCACCATGGTGTCGGATAAGTTCACCTCAAGGGCCGTGGATTTCACAATCTGTCCTTTCTTTGTATTGCTAACGGGTCTTTATGTTTCTAACTGGTCTCTGCGCTGCAACGGGTCCCCGTGCACAATAAATTTGATGGGCAACCGGTCTGCGCAACAATTTTGGCTTCTCTGTTCAAACCCCGCTATTTTAACACGTTGCCCTGGTTTTTCAATGATCTTTATGGGCGGTTATGGATTTTGGATATTTTGCCGGGCCGGTTGTCAGGGCTGCCCTCTATAATATGTCTGAGATGGTGTCAATGATGCGAATTCCGGCGGATGCCATTTCCGTTACCGCCAACCGGGAGGTGTCCGGGGCTACCCCCCGGCACAGGTCTTTGACCAGGATTACCTTAAAACCCAGTTGAAGGGCATCCATGGCCGTGGCCCTGACGCAGTAATCCAGGGCCAGACCAAAGACAAGAAGTGTGTTTATGCCCTGTGACACAAGGGTTTTGTTAAGCCCGGTTTTTGCCCCGTTGTCGTCAAAGAACCCTGAATAAGAATCAAATCTCGGGTCCAGGCCTTTGGGAATGACAGCGGAAAAAAAGTCCCTGTCCATGAGGAGCTCTGCATTCTGGGTTCCCTGGACACAGTGGGGGGGCCAGAGAATCTGGGTCCGGCCCTCTATCTTTATGGTGTCATACACGGCACTGCCCTTATGGTTCGTGAAAAAAGAGATGTGGTCCGGAGGGTGAAAGTCCTGGGTGGCAAAAATCGGAACTCCCCGGCTTTTGCAACGCTCTGCGGCGGCAATCACCGCGTCGATATAGGCCTGGTCCGTACCCTGAACTGCCAGGGAGCCCTGTTTTACAAGGGTAAAGTCACCCTGGACATCCACCACGATCACCCCGGTTTTTTCCTTGTTCATCTGCGGGTCCATTCGCATGTCCTGATCTCCTTATCTGTTTCATTCCGGCTGCGATGGTTTACTATACAGGATTAAAAACATCGTGAGAAGTCGCTTTTCATTAAAATGAGGCTCAGGCTTGAGTAATGCCTTAAAAAGTATTATTTCTATCTTATAGAATTACCCTTGAATTTTTTGTTAAAGAAAGTGAAATTATTTTAGTGAATGTGGGACATCATGTTGGAATTTATTGAACAATTGAACCATTCCAGGGTGATCACCCCTGGAGCAGGGAGGTAAACGACAAATGGCGTGTGGCGCAGCTCTTCCATATCCCCGACTGGTGGATCGTCTGAACCGTTTCCCCCAGGGTGCTCCGCCCGCCAAGGTGCTGGACAAAATCCTGGCAATACTTTTTAGCGAAAAAGAGGCCCATCTGGTATCCCTTCTTCCCCTCCGGCCGTTCACGGCAAAGCGGGCATCCAGGGTCTGGAAGATGGGCCTTGCCGAAACCCGAAAAATTCTTGATCACCTGGCCTCCCGGGCGATTCTCGTGGACATGGAGCAGAACGGGCAGACCCGGTATGTGCTGCCGCCCCCCATGGCCGGATTTTTTGAGTTCTCCATGATGCGGGTTCGCCGCGACATTGATCAAAAGGTCTTGAGTGAATTGTTCTATCAATACCTGAACGTGGAAGAGGATTTTATCAAAAATCTGTTCACCCTGGGAGAGACCCAACTGGGTCGTGTCTTTGTCCATGAACCGGTTCTCTCCAACGACAATGCGCTCCATGTCCTGGATTACGAACGGGCCTCCGAGGTCATCAAAACGGCCTCTCACATGGGCATCTCTACCTGTTACTGCCGCCATAAGATGTCCCACCTGGGGAGAGCCTGCGACAGCCCCATGGAGATCTGCATGACTTTTAACACCTCAGCCCGGTCCCTGATAAAGTACGGCCATGCCCGGTCTGTTTCCGCACAGGAGGGGATGGACCTCCTGGACCAGGCATATGAATCCGGTCTGGTCCAGTTCGGGGAAAATGTCAGGCAGCAGGTGAATTTCATCTGTAATTGCTGCGGATGCTGCTGTGAAGCCATGATTGCGGCCCGGAGGTTTGCCATTTTCAAGCCGGTACACACCTCTAATTTTATCCCTGAAATAAAAGATGACCAGTGCACGGGGTGCGGCAAATGTGTGGCTGCATGTCCGGTGGAGGCCATGACCCTGGTATCGGCCAATGATCCCAAAAATCCCAGGCGAAAAACAGCCCGCCTGAACAAAGAGACCTGCCTGGGGTGCGGCCTGTGTGTCCGGGCCTGTGAAAATTCAAGTCTTGAACTGGTCTCCTTGCCCCAGCGGGTGATCACCCCGTTGAACACCACCCACAGGTCGGTTGTCATGGCCATTGAAAGGGGAACACTTCAACACCTGGTTTTCGACAATCAGGTGTTGTTCAGCCACCGGGCCCTTGCCGCTGTTTTAGGGGTGATCTTAAAACTACCCCCCATCAAACAGGCCCTGGCAAGTCAACAGGTAAGGTCCCGGTATCTTGAAGCCTTAATCGCCCACTATACCTGATAATTGAAAGGGGGTCCCCAATAGGGAGTCGAATTGTTATGATCCAGAGTATTCTTGATAACGATCTTTATAAATTTACCATGCAGCAGGCTGTTCACATGCTTTACCCCAGGGCCGAGGCCGGGTATCGGTTTACCAACCGGGGGAACACCCCTTTTCCGGACGGGTTTGCCGCCAGGATCAGGCATGAAATAGACAAGATGGCGGATCTTCGGCTCGATTCGGATGAACGGGCCTTTCTTGAAAAAAAATGCTATTTTCTGACCCCGGTATACCTGGATTATCTGGAATCCTATCAATATGACCCCGGAGAGGTGAGTGTTGAACAGGATGGAGATTTCCTGAACCTGAGCGTCACCGGCCCCTGGTACAGGACCATTCTGTGGGAAGTTCCCATCATGGCCATCATCAGTGAAAGTTTTTTTGCCATGACCGGGCAAAAACCGGCCCCAGGGGAGGACAGCCGGGCCGTTAACCTGAACAAGGCCGGGATATTGGGAGCCAATGGTGTCAGATTTGCGGATTTCGGTACCCGGCGGCGGTTTTCTTCCCAGAATCACGAACAGATGATTCAAGATATCTTAAGTCACCCCCACCACACCCTGATCGGCACCAGCAATGTCCATTTTGCCCGGCAGTTCAAGATCACCCCCATCGGCACCCTTGCCCATGAGTGGTTCATGTTTCATGGGGCACTCAACGGGTATCATGCGGCAAATACGTCTGCCCAGGATGCCTGGGTAAAGGCCTTTCACGGGGACCTGGGTATTGCCTTGACCGATACCTACACAACACCGGTGTTTTTATCCACCTTTGATACCTTTTATGCCAAATTGTTTGACGGGGTGAGGCAGGATTCCGGGGACCCCTTTGTGTTTGTCGACACCCTCATTGATCACTATAAAAGGCATCATATTGACCCGTCCTCCAAAACCATTGTATTTTCAGACGGCCTGGATGTTGAAAAAGCAGTGAAGGTTCATCAATACTGCGGGGGCAGGATCCGGGACTCCTACGGCATCGGCACCTCCCTGACCAATGATGTGGGGGTGACCCCGCTGAATATGGTGATCAAACTGAGCAAATGCCGGGTTGATCCAAACAGGCCCTGGCGGGATACGGTGAAATTGTCCGACGAAAAGAGCAAACACACGGGTGATTCCTGGGAGGTGAAAACCTGTAGACGGGTGTTTCATCTCCCGGATGAAGATTCATGACCTCGTAAAACGTCTTTATTGTTTGGGTTATGATGTCTGCCGGGCGAAGATCAAACCCCTTTTTCATGCATGTTGTTTCGGTGCCAGGATTCAAAGTCAAGACAGATTTCCCTGGGTTCGGGCAGGGGTCTGGACAGGTGCTCGGACACGGTGTCGAATCGGGATTCCGCCAGGGCTTCCCCGGTCTGCCCGGCTTTTTGGGGAACAAATTCATGGGTTTCAAGGAAATTTTTGATGGCGCCCACTTGTCTGATCAGCAGGGACAGATCGGCCTGGATACGGGCAAGTGTTTCTTTTGTCTCCAAATCTTTTTCTTTGGTTTTCAGTTCTGATTTTTCTCCCGAACTGATTTTTTCATCCGGGTCTGTCCTTCCATCCTGATCAGGTTTTTGTGTGGGTGTATGCCCCGGCCTCTGTTTTCGTTCAAGAAAAGAGAGGCATTTGTCCCAGAAAATTTCCAGGGGCATATCCCCGGTCCGCCCGGCCTTTCCGATCAGCTTATGCGTAATGGATGTGATGCACTTTGAGGCAATGGTATCCGGGAACAGCATGAAAAACGGGGTCTGGGAAACCACTGCTGCCCGGACATTCCGGTCCGAAGCCACGATTCCCAATGGTTCCACCCGGATGGACAAAAATTTTTTCACGGTCTCTTTGAGCTGGGCATAGGCGCTTTGAGCGGCCCTCCCGGATTTTACCTGGTTGATGATGACGTTGACCGGGCAGTCATAGCCGTTCTTTGACAGCACTTTGAGCAGGGCATAGGCATCGGTGAGGGAGGTGGGCTCGCAGGTGGCCACAAGGATGATCTCATGGGATGCCATGCAGAATGAGAGTACCTGGGACGAGATTCCGGCCGAGGTGTCAAAGATAAAATAATCATACTCTTCCAGGTCTAAAAAGGCTGAGATGAGGGTGCCGGTCTGGGTCCGGGTCAGGTCTGCTATTTTTTCCACACCCGAACTTCCCGGTATGATGTCAATTCCCTGGAAATTTTTGATCATGATCTCGCTTAACCCGAACTGGCCGGAGATCACCGAGGCCAGATCCCTTTTGGGATAGATCCCGGTAAGGATATTGACATTGGCAAGGCCGAGATCCGCATCAAACAGGCAGACCCTGAATCCCTGGGAGGCCAGGGACAGGGATAGATTCAGGCTGATGGCGGTCTTGCCGACCCCGCCTTTTCCACTGGTAATGGTAATAATTCTGGCCATGAAAGGGTTCCTAATTCCTGGGAAATGCCGTCACCGTGACGGTCCGGTTCCGGTTATGTTTTTCCCGGTTTTCCTTTTTAAGGGAAAATTCAATTGTCCTGCATCCATATTCCCGGGTGATCTGCTGGTGGGCCTGGACAATAAATTCCTTAAATTCACGGCCAAGGTTGTCACGCTTTTCATTTCCAATCAGATGCCGTAGCAGTTCATACCGGCGATACAGGTCTTGGATGAGATCAGTTTCTTCTTCCGGGTTATTGAGTGTTGTTTTATGGCTGAGCAGCAGGGACAGATCCAGGGGTTTTTCCCGGGTTACCACCGGATCTTTGCCGCCTGTGTATATGAGTTTGTAAAACCAGGAAAATTCTGAAAATGGAATGAACAGGGTCTTGAACCGGTACTGGGGGAAGCCTTCGTTCAATTGCCGGACAAACAAGAGGTTTTCCGGGTCCGTGATCCCGAACAATAGGGTGTTCTGCTTTAAAACCAGGGGAATCATCCGGTTCTTCATGGCCGTGTCCCGGTCCAGTACGGCAATCAGTTCTCGTTTGTCATTTTCATTGAAAACAAAATCACTGACAGATCTCAAGGGAATATGAAACAGGTCAAACAATAGTCTCTGCATCCTGCTGAATGAGAGGGTTTTATTTTTAAGGACAAGGCTGATCAAAGGGATGCCCGTCTGTTTTGACTCAGCTTCAAGTGCCGATATCCGTTCCGGTCCAAGAATATTTTTTGACACGAGCGAAGATTGAATGGTTGTGAGCTTATTGTATTTATGCAGGACCGTATAATTGTCCAGAGGGGTGATCAGGTTCAGGTCACACAGCACCATTCCAAAAAGGCGGCGCTTGTTCAGGCTCAATGAATCCTGTCTTTTTTCCTGGATGGAAAGAACCGTATCAATGTCATCCAGACGGATCAGACCTTCCTTGACAAGCAGTTCTCCTGTCTTCAGCGGCTCAACCCTTTTTGGTGATATTTCTTTTTCCTGGTGCACGTTTTCCGGCCTTTATTTTCCCGGGTTATTTTTTGGATGACATCACCGGCAGGGTGATGGTAAAGCAGGTTCCTTTGCCCGGCCGGCTCGTACACTGAATCTGTCCGTTCAACTCTTTGACAATGGAGTGGACAATGGAGAGGCCCAGCCCGGAATTTGCCTTGCCTTTCTTGGTCGTGGTATAGGGCTCAAACAATTTGTCTTTAATCTTTTCATCAATCCCGGGTCCATTGTCTGAAATTTTGATTTCAATACTTCCGGGAATCCGTCGTTTCTCGTCAATCATGATTTTTGCCGACCCGGACAGGAACCGGGTGGAGACCTCAATTTTTCCCCCGGTGTCCATGGCTTCCGCCGCATTTTTCACCAGATTGATAAACACCTGTTTCAATCCGTTCCGGTCCGTCTTGACCAGGGGAACTTCAGGATCAATGCTCATGGAGGCCTGGATCTGTCTGACCTGGAGAAATGATTTTTTGAGAACGTCCAGGATGCCCTGGCAGAGCTGGTTCACGTCCACAGGTTCAAATCCGCCTATTTTCGGGCGGGAAAAACTTCTCAGACCGTCCAGGAGCCCGGCCACCCGGTTCATCTCTTCGCCGATCACACGAAGTTCATCCTGGGCCGGATGTTTGTCCGGCAGTTTTAACCCCAGGGTTTCAATGTAATTTTTAATGATGGCAATGGGGTTGTTGATTTCATGAATCACCTTGTCGGTCAAGGTGGAATAGGCTTCCATTTTTTTTTCGTGAAGATTGATTGCATACTCATTGTGGAATTGGATGCTCTGGATGCAGATCCCGGTCTGTTTTGAAAACAGGGTGACCAGGCCCTGATTGTCATCCAGGCTTTTAATCATTGCTTCATCCACGCCCAGGGCCATGACCCCGGATGTTTTTCCCGTGGAATGGATGGGGATGCAATACAATTGGTCGGTTTCCAGGAGCCGGATAATCTGTGCATCGGAAATGGCAAGGGTCTGTCCGGCCCCATGGTTTAAACTGTTTTGAATTGTCTGCTCTTTCAGGCATTTCACCAGGAGACTGGATCGATTGGCCAGGGGAAGAGCAATGCTTTTGATGATTTTATGGGATTTGTCACTGCTGCTGCAGGTTCCGGTTAAAATATTTTTTTTCTCGTCCAGGAGAAAGTAGAACACCCTGGGAATGTTGAAGATAATTTTCAGTCCGTTCCGTGCAACCTCCAGAACGGAATCGATATCCCCGGCATGCAGCAGATTCTGCAGGGTACCGTAAAACAGGGACAAATCCTTTATTTCCGAGGTCAGGGATTCCTCGATCCCGGTGTCTTCCATGTCATCGGGATTGATGCCCAGGCTTTTGGCCATCTCAACGACCTCTTGTTCCGCCTCAACTGCAATGTCTTCCAGCCGTGACCGGGAGATGTCTGTGAGGGGGAGAATATCATAGATATTTTCCAGGGCATTATTTTGTGCCAGAAAATTTGCCGTAAAAACGATTTTGACGTGGGTAAGGGCGCCTTCGATCTGTTCAATGCTCTCATTGATAAAGAGTACGGCATCACAAATAAGCGGATTTAAATTCCACTGACCGAAAAGCCAGGCACTCACCCGGGGGGTATCGACACCAAACAGTTCTCGTTCAGCAGCAATGGTCTCTTCTTCCGTGGAGGATTTTTTGAGAATACTTCTGTAATCCTCGGGAAAATTCTGCATCAGGACCAGCCGTCCGATATCGTGGAGCAGGCCTGCCAGAAAAAATTCATCCGGGTTGGAAAATTCATTTTCCTCGGCCATTTTCCCGGCGATCACTGCGCACTTGTAGGAATGATACCAGAATTTGCCAAGACTAAATTCAGGAACCGACTTTGAAAATTTGAACATCCGCATGGCAGATGTGCTGATGGCAATATTCCGGATGGTATCCAGCCCCAGATAGACCACGGCTGTTTTGATGCTGTTCACCGCTTTGGGCAGATTGATATAGGGTGATCCGATGATCTGTATGAGCCGGGAGGACAGGGAAGGATCTGCGGAGATAATCCGGGTCATCTCCTCAATGCTCGTTTTTTCACTCTTGCAGGCCTTGATGAGCCGCAACATGACTTGGGGCAACTGGGGCAGGTTGCTTGACTGCTTGATTGTATCAAAGAAGTTTTTCTGGGTCATTTAAAACACTATCTTAAGGTGTTAAAGAAAAAAAAGTCCTCCCAAGCCATGGGCTACTTTAGTTGGCCGCTTTAGTTTCTATAGAGATTTATCCCATATAAATCAACACTTTTGGAAAATTAATCCACAATTTCATGGTTTTTTTAACCTTAAATCATCAAAAAAGGGGTTTTCATTGAATTGAAGCGTCCTTTGTCTTGAAAGATACTAGTTGCATTGGTATGAATAGGGCAGAGAATTTTGGCTGATACAATGCATTTGAAACAAAGTACTCCGGCAGCATCTATTTTTTTGAGGATACAAAATGAAAACCATTGAAGTCAAGATCACGGCCGAATTCATTGTTCCCGATGACTGGCGGGTGATCGATATAGTTCCGGACCCTGATTTTCCCGATGATAAGCGCAGGATATTAACAATCAACAACGAGCACTATGATTTTTTCCCTGAATGTTTGATGAAGGTTGAAGATTCCCAGCGAATAATCTGGTCTGCGGATGAGGGGAAGACCGAAGATATCATCGACTGCATGAGCAATTTCAAGGTCAGTATTGCGGAAAAATAAGACATGGAAATCAAATGGCTCGGGACCGCGGGTTTTGAATTTAAAACCCGGGACCAGGTGTTTTACCTTGACCCCTTTGTGTCGCGAAATTGGAAGTCTTGTCCCCAACAGAATTTATCAGCCTTAGATATCCGGAACGGCTCCCGGATTTTTGTCTCCCACGGTCATTTTGATCACATCCGGGATATCCCCGAAATTGCCCGGCACACAGGGATAAAAATTTATTGTTCATCCGGGGTTGCCAAATCTTTACACGCTCACGGGGTAAAGCCGGAACAGATTGAAACTGTCTCAATCGACAAAAAAACTTTCAAGTTTGAACACTATACTGCCCGGGCCCTGTTCAGCCGGCATGTGGGGTATGACGTAAAACTTATCTTTTCAACCCTTTTGAGGGTAAAAGCGGACCTTTTTAAACTCCTTCCGCTTTTGACAGGCTTTCCAAAGGGACAGGTGCTGGCCTGGCAATTTTTAATTGAAAACCGGATTGTCCTTTTCTTCGGCAGCCTTGGATCACTTCGGGCAGGGCCTGGGAAAATGGGGGACTATCCCGTTGATATTCTGCTGATTCCGTTGCAGGGGCACTCGGATATCTGCGGGATCGGTCTGGATCATGTCAAGGCTTTCATGCCCAAGGTAGTCATTCCCCATCACTATGACGATTCATTCCCTCCCATATCCCAGGCCGTGGATATCACGCCGTTTGTGGAAGGGGTTAAAAAAGAATGCCGACAGACCCGGGTGATTGTCCTGAAAATGAATGAACCCCGGGTCTTTTAACCTGTTAATATTATAAATGTCAGGTTGATATGAAATGTCCGGCAGCGATAGACTAGGATAGAACGGAAAAAAGAGTTAGCGATTGATAACCATAGGAATCATCAGGAGATTAAACAACATTAATGAAACCCTATCCCTTTGACCCCACACCCAAAGTTGAAATTGCGGCCCGGAACCAAAGGCTTCAGGAGCACATGGCAGCCCATCATCTGGATGCCCTGTTCCTCACCCATAAGCCGGATATTTATTATTTTTCAGGCACGGCCCAGGACTGTTATCTGTATATTGAACAGGACCATGAACCCATTTTATTTGTCAAACGCTATCTGCCACGGGCTCTGCAGGAGACAGCCCTTGAAGATATTGCTTTGATTGAATCCGTCAAAGAGATCCCCGGAATCATTCTGGACCGGTTTAAATATTTTCCAATCCGTTGCGGCCTTGCCTTTGACGTGGTGCCGGTACAGGACTATCATTTTTACCAGGGCCTGTTTCCCGGTACGACCTTCCAGGACGGTTCTGTGGTCATCAATGTCTGCCGCCGGATAAAGTCGCCCTGGGAAATTGATCAGATGAAGCAATCGGCCCTTGTGTCAAAGCTGACCTTTGACTATATGGCCCAAAACATCCGGCCCGGCCTTTCAGAGATGGAGTTCTGCGGCATGTTTGAAGCCTATTCACGGACCCTTGGCCATTCAGGCAAACTGCTCATCCGGCATTATCGGTCGGAAGGGTTCTGTTTTCACCTCATGAGCGGAGAAAGCGGGGGAATACCGGGTGCCCTTGATTCCCCGGTATGCGGCACCGGCACGTCCAATGCCTATCCCTATGGTGCCGGTCCCCGGCTGATCCGGGAAAACGAGCCCATTCTCATTGATTTCGGCACCCTGATCAACGGGTATCACATGGATGAATCCCGGATGTTCGTCATGGGACGTCTGCCGGACAGGGCAGCCGATGCGGCACGGGTTTCTCTGGAAATACTGGACGGGCTCAGGGAAAGGATGGCCCCGGGCGTGCCCATGGGCGAGATATTTGACCTTGCCGTACGCATGGCCGACGGGCATGGCCTGGGTAATGAGTTTCTGGGGCTTGTGAACCTGAAGTCAAAATTCATCGGCCATGGGGTGGGACTGGAGCTTGTGGAAAAGCCCATCCTGGCCAGGGGTGTAAAAGAACTCCTGGAACCGGGCATGGTCTTTGCAATTGAGCCTAAATTTATATTTAAAGATGAATTTGCCGCCGGTATTGAAACCGTTGTCCATGTTACGGACAGGGGGTGTGAATTTTTGAGCCTTACCGAGAATAAAATCTTTTATTGCTAGGCAGCAAAAGGAAATAGTGTCCCGGGCCCGGCGCATATCATGCCGGGCCCGGGACAAACCGTCAGGACGCGATTTCACGGCGGTCCGACATATCCACAAGGGTTCTTTCCCTTGCCTTGTCGATCCCCAGCTCTTTTCGCTTCTTGTCAATATGGGCGATCATCATTTTAGCGATTTCCATGGGGTCGGCAGCCGTGCCCCATTTTCCATATCCCTGTTGTTCAAGACCGTCAAACAAGAAGTTATGGAATTTTGTATCTTTGATGGTGGGAAAACCGATGCCGAACACCGTAAAGACACCGGAAGACACAAAATATTGGCCGATTGCCAGGGCTTTTTCGCTCATCCATTCCGGTGCACATCCGGCAACCGGAAGATCTGCGATGCTTTTTCCAAGGCCCCCGGCCTTTACCATGGCCGAGGCGGCAATGAGAATCCGGCTGTTGTCTACACAGGACCCCAGGCCCAGGACCGGCGGCATGCCCACGGTTTCACAGACTTCTGCCAGACCGGGACCTGCAAGGGGAGCGGCTTCAGGTGTAAGAAGCCCTGCCTTGGCAAGGGCGATCTGGGAACATCCGGTCTGGAGAACCAGGACATCATTTCGAATCAATTCTTTGACCAGCTCAACATGAACATAATCCTGTTTCACCTTTGGATTTGTACACCCGACAACACCGGCCACGCCGCGAATCCGGCCGTTAATGATATTGTCGTTCAACGGTGAATAGCTTCCCCTGAAGGTACCGCCCAGCATATACTCAATATACTCATGGGTAAATCCGTGAACCCCTTTCTGGACCTGTTTTGGGATTTCAACGGGCAACTTCCTTGTCGAATATCTGGCAATGGCTTTTGAAAGAACCTCATCCGTACATTTCCTGGGATCAAGTTCATCAAACTGAATATGGACGGCCCCTTCAATTTTAGCTCTTGGATTCGTCGTAATCAGATGGGTATCATAACATTTGGCCACTTCGGCAAGGCCCTGTTTGATACACTGAATATCCACCACCATGGCATCCACTGCACCGGTTACAAGAATGGCCTCTGAGGAACTGAAGTTACCGGCGTGGGGGACCCCGTGACGGGACATCATTTCCGCTCCTGAACAGCACATGCCCACAAGGTTGATGCCGACCGCACCTTTTTCTTTGGCAGCATTAATAAAGAAAGGATCATTCACAGCCGCCATCATTCCTTCAAACATGGCCGGCTCATGGCCATGCACGATGACATTGACATGGTCTTCCTTTAACACCCCCATATTGACATCCGCGAGGATGGGTGACGGGGTGCCGAACATGATATCGGACAACTCGGTTGCCACCATGGATCCGCCCCACCCGTCCGCAAGGGCGGTCCGGGAGATCTGTTTTGTTATATTATTGTAATCCTGGTCACACCCGATATGGGTCCGGCTCATCATTTCCATGATTTCAAGCATGGCGCCCCTGGGCATGACCCCGTCCTTCCGCCACTGCTCCCGGGTTGCCTCGGGTGCCCGTCGGGTAAAGGGCATTTCACCGCCAACATTGGAAAATGTCTTTTCAAGCTCATCATGGAGTTCCCTTGCAACCTCAAGCACCTCCTTGCCTTCAACCTCGATACCAATGGATTTGGCGACGCGTTCAAGCTTTATGGTATCATCAATGGTAAAATCCTTGGACTTGCCGTCAATAATACTTTTGAACAATCCCAGAATATGCCTTCCGTGATCATTGTGAGAGGATGCCCCTGTGGCCACATTTCGCGCCAGATTTCTCGCCATGATCGTGTCGATGGTTGCACCGCACACCCCGACTTTTTTATAGGGATCTCTCGGATTCAACCGGCAGGGTC
Organism: uncultured Desulfobacula sp.; assembly: GCA_963674905.2. Lineage (GTDB taxonomy): Bacteria > Desulfobacterota > Desulfobacteria > Desulfobacterales > Desulfobacteraceae > Desulfobacula. The sequence continues at coordinate 2,468,590 of CAXXXR010000002.1, forward strand.
CCATATAGCAATGCTTGCAGCAGGCAGACTCCACACCGATGGGGCAGGGTTTCATTTCATACCCGCGATCAAGCCCCAGCTTTACACCATCTCTCCTGGCTTTTGTAAGCATCTGCTGGGTGGCTTCACACATGGTGCGATCCTGAACGTTCTCCATTTTTTCAATTTTATCTTTTGCCATTAACGCTCTCCTTATTTAAAAAACTTTCCTGAATACCTTTGGATTTAAATATAAGAATCCATCTGCCCTAACTTAAAATATAATAACACATTGTGGTACTTTGTAAAGGAAGGTTTTATTTTGAGAGCCTCTTGCAGAAAGAATTATAATAAGGACCAATGGGCAAAAGGCGGTTTTTATATCAAATCGTACAGAAACAAATGGAATAAATCCCTTAGAAAATTTCTCTTAAGATTATAAGTTTATAATAGTGAAGATATGAACCGGTTATCAACAAGCAGGAAACCGTTTTTAACGCCTCAAAAAATAATGATAAAATTGATTAGAAGGAGGACCCTTTAATGACAGAAGAAAAGAAAAAAGCAGCCAAAACCTCTAAATTGGCTGATCCAATTGCAGCGACAATTGACATCGCCTCGCAGGAGATGATCGTGCGTGCCCATAAACTGGGTGTTGAAACAATTTTTGATAGAGCGATGAACATGAAACCCTGCGCCATAGGCGTACAGGGTATCTGTTGCAAAAATTGCTCCATGGGACCTTGCCGGCTCCCACTCCCCAAAGGCGGGATTGAAGGAGCAGATGAAAGAAAAGGTCTGTGTGGTGCAACTGCCAATACCATTGCAGCACGTAACTTTATCCGCATGATCGCCGGAGGTGCCGCCGCCCATTCAGACCATGGGCGGAGTGTGGCCGAAGTTTTTTTGTCGGCAGCCAATAAAGAGACAAAAGACTATCAGATAAAAGATTATAAAAAACTTCTGGATGTTGCTCCCTATCTGGGTGTGGCCACCGCGGTTGAAGTGGATGGTAAAAAACTGGACAGAGACCCTGATGAAATTGCTGTTGAATTTGCTGAAAAAGCCATGGCTGAGTGGGGCAAACCAGAAGGCGAGCTTCTCTATGCCAAAAGGGCGCCGGCGCCCCTGTATGAAAAATGGAAAAAAGCCGGTGTGATTCCACGAAATATCGATCGTGAAATAGTAGAGATCATGCACCGCACCCACATGGGCGTTGACCAGGATTACAAAAACCTGATGAAACAGGGCACCCGTGCAGCCATTGGAGACGGCTGGGGCGGATCCATGCTGGCAACCGACATGCAGGATATACTTTTTGGAACACCTTATCCCCTTCAGGCTGAATCCAACATCGGTGTTTTAAAAGAAGACCATGTGAATGTGGTCATTCACGGACATGAGCCGGTTCTTTCCGAGATGATCGTGGCAGCGGCCCAGACCCCTGAAATGCTTGAGTATGCCAAATCAAAGGGTGCCCGGGGCATTCAGCTCAGCGGCATCTGCTGCACGGCCAATGAGATGTTGCAGCGTCACGGGGTCCCGCCGGCAGGTAATTTCCTCCAACAGGAACTTGTGATTGTCACCGGTGCCTGTGATGCCATGGTAGTGGATATCCAGTGTATCATGCAGAACCTGGCCAATGTGGCAAAATGCTTCCATACCAAACTGATCACCACCCATCCCATTGCCAGGATGGAACAGGACAATGTGATCCACATCGAATTTGACGAACACCATGCCATGGAAGACGCCATCCGGATTCTAAAAATGTCCTGTGACAATTTCCAGAATCGCGGCGCTGATATTATCATACCGAAGCAGACAGCTACCCAGATTGCCGGCTTTGGTGTAGAATCCATTCAATATCACCTGGGCGGCTCTTTTCGCGGCGATTACTATACACTCAATGACAACATTATCAATGGGAGAATTCGCGGCGGCGCCGGTGTGGTTGGATGCAATAATGCCAGGCAGCAACACAATAACGGCTGCATTACCATGATAAAAGAGTTGATCAAAAACGATGTGATTGTTTTGACCACCGGATGTAATGCCATTGCCTGTGCAACCGAGGGGCTGTTGACACCGGAATCTGCTGCGGTTTACTGCGGACCGGGTCTGGCTGAGGTCTGCGAAACAGTTGGTATCCCACCGGTGTTGCATTTGGGTTCCTGTGTGGATAACAGCCGTATTTTGCTGGCCCTGACGGAAATGGTGAAGGCAGGCGGACTTGGCAATGACATTTGTGATCTGCCGGCAGCCGGTTCCGCACCTGAATGGATGAGTGAAAAAGCCATATCCATTGGACATTATTTCGTTGTTTCAGGTGTTTATACCGTATTCGGCGGCATGCTGCCGACAACCGGTGCTCCTGTATTTCAAAATTATCTGTTCAAGGAGTTTGAAAATAAATTCGGTGGAATGTGGGATATGATTGAAGATCCTATCGCACATGCCCATGCAATCATTGCCCATATCGATAAAAAACGAAAAGCGCTGGGTATCGATAAGACAAGAGAAAGGGTCATGATGGATATGGCCTCACGCCAGGCACTTGAAGCATAATTTATTTTAATGAATCCAATCAGATAGGGGGGAGCTGAACCAGCCACCCCCTATCTGCATAAAATCCTTTCAAATAAGCCTTTTTCCATCATCCGATGGCGTCTATGGACGCAAACCTGGGTTCGTGAAGGGGAATGAGAATGTCGGCTTCCGCCTGAACCTGTTGCATGATGTCATAGGCCTTGTAAACATCCACATGGGTTCCGGGAGGAATCACATCCATTTCCATGCCTTTGATTTCCGGGGGGGGATTGAAATTTTCATCAATCACGCAAAATCCCGTGATGGCGGCAATTCCCTTCTTTGTTTCAATAAAAACCGTTACCCCGCCCCGGGTATGAACCGGCGTGTGTTTCACCCGGATACCCGGCAGGATTTCGCCGTCCTGTCGTATGATTCTGATCTGTCCGTTTTCTTCGATATCGTCGATATAGTCTTCCAGGTAGCGAAAGTCCAGGGGATGGGGGTTGTGAATCGACTCCAGCTCTTGTTCATGGATGTGGAATTCCGCATTTTCGCATTTGTAATCATTTTCGCAATGATCCATGTGAAGGTGGGTGTGAATCACCACTTCAACGTCTGCCGGAGATAACCCATGCCGTTCCAGACCCTGCTCAAAGGTAAAGATTTTCCCGCCAATGGCATCTTCCCGGTCCTTTGACTGAATCGGGTTCATCTCCCCCGTATCCACCAGGATAACTTTATCGCCGCCTTTTATCACCCAGGTATAGATGGGGATGGTGTAGGATTCTCCCTGGCCGTACTGGTAGGTCATCATGCTTTTATCAAACACTTTTGTTCCCATGACAATGGGATGAATGGTGTAGTTTGTCATTATATCCTGTCCTTTTTTTGAATTGAGTCTTAAGTATAATGACATTTGACCGGGCGTGTCAACAAAGAGAAAGCAGGAATTTTTCAGGTCTGTCTGTTAAAATCGTCAGGTCCCCTCCTCAGGATTTAAAATATGGGTGATGACATAATCCATGATTTTCGGAGTTCTTTCGTACAGGTCCCTGATCAGCACGCGTTCGCTGATTTTGTGAAAATCTTTTCCCCAGGGACCGATATTGATACAGGGCATGCTGATCTCCCGGATATCGTCAAAGGGGATCTGATAGGTGTTACCCCATAAGGGCATGTTTGCGGCAACCGATCCGGTGAGATCCACGGAATTGGAAAGGCTTGAATAGCTTAAATCGGAAATCCCGGTATAATAACTTTTGCAAAGATACGGTTGCTGCCACTGGGTCATTGTGAATTCATGGATGGTGTGGCTCAATCGGCTTATTTTATTGTCCAGGCCCTGCATTTCCCGGTTGGCCACATGTGGGTAATACGGGGGAGACAGGCCGATGACCAGGATGGGCGATTTATCGCTGGAGAACTCAAGGCAGAACTCAATCAACTCAAAACTGCCGTCAATCAGACTCTTTTCTTCCGAGGCCACTGCCTGGTCAATTTTTTTTAATTTATTCTGATATGAACGGAGGAAATCATTTGTCTGATTGCTGCTCACCTCCTGAAAGATTTCGGCAAATGTTTTGACATTGACGGTCCAGGGCAGTGATTTTCCCGGCTGACCCATGGCCCTGCGGTATTTTCCGTATGATTGGTTCATCCGCTCGATTACAGCGGCAAATGAGTCTTGGGCAGTAGATTTAAGCTTTGCCAGCAACGCATCCGGCTGTGTTTTCATGGTCAGCAGATTCAGACAGGCCCGGACAGATGTGGGGAGGGACACGTCATAGTGAATTTTTTGATCTTTCAGGTAGAGCCAGGACGGCGGAGGCGTTGTCTCGCCGTTTGCCGTATCTGAGAACTTCATGTTCAACTCTGTATTGACAACAAGTTGTGACAACAGGTGAAGGGGATTTAAGCCTTCAAAAATTCTGCCCACATGGGCCAGGCTGCCCCGGGCATACACAATGGGCATGAGTTTGCCCACCGACCCCTCGTAGACCGTACCGCTGGCCTCTGTAGAACTCTGGTTGGGCTCCCCGTTGATCATCAGTCGATAACTCAGATGAAATTTTTCTTTCAAGTCTTTCAGAAGACCGATGGCAGACCGCATCCCGGCGGAGAGATTTTCCTCATCCGGCAGGCAGACCAGGATCAGATTTCCCTTAAAATTTGGATCAAGGCTGTGTTTCTTTAACAGGGCCATCTGAATCGCCCCGCCCGCCTTCATGTCTGCCGTGCCTCTTCCAAACTGCCAGAGACCGCTTTCAAGGTCATCCATGGATTCACGATCAAATTTATGGCCCATGGATCGAATCTTTTGGTTGATCTGGGCTATATCGTGTGCAAAGGGCTTTGCCGTTTCAAAATCTTCTATCTCCACCACATCATAATGGTGGATCATTACCACGGCATCTTCACCTCTTCCCCTGACCATTCCCCAGATCACACGGCGCTCCAGGGGGTCTTTTTTGATCGGATCAAGCCCCCAGTGATCTGGATTTTTTAAAAAATAGGGCTGGGCATTGAACCAGGATTCCAAAAAAGGTTCCACTCGTCTTTCTTCCCGGGTATTGGTGTAGGAGGGGATTTTAACGTAATCGCCAAAAATCGTCTCTATTTCTTGTTCAATATCAAACATGGGTCATTCACCTTTACTCCATTGTCGGCGTTCTTAAAATCGGCTGGGTTAAACAGGTGGGCCCGCCCGTTCCTTTTATGGACAGGTCCAGACCCGGGTAAACAAGAACCTTTGCCCCTGCCTGCTCAAGTCTGCCCCGGATGTCGGGATTCCCCTGGAGCATGAGGCATCTTCTCGGCCCCAGGGCCAGGACATTGGAGCCCAGGCGGTCATACTCTTCTTCTGAGACATCCAGCAGGGTAATGCCCCGGGTTTCCAATAGTTCTTTAAAGAAAACAGGCATGTATTTGAGAAAAACAACGGCCAAATCATGGTCGACCATACTGATTAAACTCATGAGGTGAAGGCAGGCCAAAGGCCCGTCAGCGTGGGGCAGGGGCACGACGATAATGTCTTTGATAAAGGATTGGGTCATTTTTGCGAACTGATCAATGCCTTCCTGGTTGGTGCGGTACCCCTGGCCGACGGCAATCGTTTCTTCATCCAGCCAGACCAGGTCCCCGCCTTCCATTTTTCCCTTTCCCCGGATATGGCCCAGGGTTTTGATCCCCATACCTTCCAGACAGGTCTGCATGGCAGAGGCCTCCTGCTGCCTCAGGGGTTTGCCCATGGGAAAATACACGGCCCCGTGACGGGTAATCTTTACCGAATCATGGGTATAAATGGAATCCATGCCCACGTTCTGATCTGGGGGAAGATAGTGAATGTCTGGAACCCACCTGCGAAGGGCCTGTTCAAACAGGGAAAATTCCTGGACGGCCCGGTCAAAGTCAGGGACCTGTGTGTAATTGAATGCCTGCCAGTGACGGTTTAAATGATCCTGATCAATAAAGGCATCTTTGGGGTGTTTGATTAAAATTGATTCTATGGTGTCAACCATTGACTGGCAGCCGTATTTCACGCATCACCTCTTAAAACGATCTTTTAAAAATAAATGCCGGGAAATGCAACCCGGCATTTACCATAAAATCCGGCAGAACAGATTTACAATATTTGCTTCAGGAACAGCTTTGTCCGTGCATGTTCCGGATTGGTAAAGAAATGTTGGGGAGTCCCTTCTTCCACAATCATTCCCTCGTCCATGAAAATAACCCGGTCCGCCACTTCCTTGGCAAACCCCATCTCGTGGGTCACGCACACCATTGTCATCCCCTCTTTTGCAAGGGTCTTCATGACATCCAGGACCTCTCCGATCATTTCAGGATCAAGGGCGGAGGTGGGTTCGTCAAACAGCATGATCTTCGGGTCCATGGCCAGTGCCCGGGCTATGGCCACCCGCTGCTGCTGACCTCCGGACAGGTTGGACGGGTATGCGTGGGCCTTGTCTCCAATGCCGACTTTTTCAAGCAGCATCATGGCTTTCTCGTCCCGCTCTTTTTTACCCCTTTTCCTGACCAGTTTCTGGGAAACCGTCACATTTCCCATGATGGACAAATGGGGAAACAGGTTGAACGACTGGAATACCATTCCCATTTCCGCCCGGACCTTGTTGATGTCGGTTTTGGGATCAAAAATGTCCACGCCGTCCACTAAAATTTTTCCGTGATCAGCCGTTTCAAGACGGTTCAGGCACCGCAAAAACGTACTTTTTCCGGATCCTGAGGGGCCGATCACCACCACCACTTCCCCGGCTTCAATCTTGTTTGAAACATCCACAAGGGCCTTGACTTCATGGGGGACAAAAAATGTTTTATAAATATTGTTGACTTCGATCATTTTGTCGCACTCCTCCGTTCCAGATATTGCACAAACATGGAAAGTGTAAAGGTCATCAGAAGATAGAGAATGGCGCAGAGAATCCAGAGTTCAAACGCCTGCAGGCTCGTGGTAATTCCTTCGCGGGTTGCCTTTGTCAGCTCCCGGATGGAGATCATGCCCAAGAGAGAAGAGTCCTTGATCAGGTTGATGAACTGTCCGGCCAGGGGCGGCAGGATGGTTTTCAATGCCTGGGGGAGAATAATATGGTACATGCACTGGAAATAGGTCATGCCCGCAGACCGGGCCGCTTCGATCTGACCGGGGTGAATGGATTCAATACCGGCCCGGACGATTTCCACCACATAGGCCCCGGTAAAAATTGAAAGGGCCGCAATCCCGTACCATTCCGGGTTGATAATTCCGAATCCGTTCATGTACAGCAGCTTGTTGATGGTCGTGCCCAGAACAAAGTACGCAATCATGATCTGAACCAGGAGGGGAGATCCGCGGATGACTTCCACATAGGTAATGGCGGTCCACTTGAGAACCGGTGTGTTGGATACCCTGGCCACCCCGCCGATAATCCCCAGTGCAATTCCCAGAATCGTGGAAATAAAACTGATCTTCAAGGTGATCCAGAGCCCGATGGTCATCAGCCCAGGCTTCCACCCGCCTTCATATCGGGCGATGGTATCGCCCGGAGAGGTAAAGTCACCTTCATAAAGGTCAAAGGAACCCTTGGGAACGGTATAGGTTTTATCCCCAAGGTCATCGGTAATGACCAGGTCTACCTTTTTTCCATTTTCCCTGATTTCCTTTACCTCACCATTGGAGTCGGCATAAATCGTCACCGTCTCCTTGTATACAAAATACTTTGGTGCCTTAAACCATCTCCACTGGTACTCCACGGTGACAGTTGCGTAATATACCGCGCCTATTGCCATGAACAGTAAAACAAAAAAACCGGCCACGGACAATGCATAGCCGGTCGGATTACTCAGCCTTTGAATATTGGATATTTTTGAGTCCATATATATTTTTCAACCCTTTGCAGTCCTTAAAAAAAAGGCCGGCAAGAGATGATCCTGCCGGCCCCAAAATGCTTTCATATCAAATGACTATTCACCCACTTTATCAAACCAGTCTGTGCTCTTGAACCATTTGTCATAGGATCTTTGCCACAGGCCGTCACCTCTGTACTGACGCAGAAAATTGTTCAGGTAGTTCAGGAAATCAGGGTCACCTTTTCTCAGACCAATGGCCAGGGGTTCAAACGTGAACGGTTCACTCAATGCAACCGTTTTTCCCTGTCCCTGCTGGGCCTGGATTTTTTCGATAAAGGGAAGGTCATAAATCAATGCATCGGCATTGCCGGAAATAACTTCCATGGCCGCTTCCGCTTCTGCTTCATAGGATTTATAGTTTGCCCGGGGTATCATTTTCTGGGCAGCCTGTTCACCGGTGGTGCCGAGTCTGGAGGTAATCGTGTATTTCGGATCATTCAGATCTTTATAGGATTTGACGGTATCGGCATGCTTTTTGTTCAAGAGAACAGCCTGTCCCACAACGATATAGGGATCAGAAAAGTTGATCTGAAGGTTTCTGGACTGGTTCACGGTCATGCCGCCGATAATGACGTCAAATTTATCCGTAACAAGGGCCGGGATAATCCCGTCCCAGGCCGTGTTCACAGGAACCCATTTCACGCCCATGGCCTTGGCAAGAGCTCTTCCCAGATCCATGTCAAATCCGATATACTTACCGGTTTTGTCGGTCATATCAAAGGGCATATAACCGGATTCAAAACCGATGCGGATCTGACCGTTTTTCAAGATAGTTTCAATGGTTGATTTTTTGGCCAGTTCAATATCATCTGCAAAGGCAGGTACGGACACTAAGATAAACGCCAGTGCAAACAAAGAAATTAATACTTTTTTCATTTTTTTCTCCCTCATTAAAGTTTGACTTATCCCGGCAGCCTGTTTTTTGGGTCAGCCTGTTTTAAAGTCAGTGTTAAAAAAATAAAACTCTGGTTCAGATTTAGCATAATATGTAGCACACTCTTCTGAAATGGCAAGAATTATTTGGTTTGACCGAATATTTAACCGATTTCGCGAAACTATCGTTTTATTCTTTGGCAAAATCCATTATATAGTCGGTGTATTATGATTGTTCGTGTATTATAGTGTATGTGTATAATTCAAATGAAGAGGATAAAATGAAAGATCCCAGAGACTTTATAAATAAATCTTACAACGATCATGGGCAGGAGATTGAGGCAGTTGTCAAAAAAATTCATGCCGCGCCGGAGTTGTCCGAAGAAGAACACCTGGCCTGCGAGCTTCAGGCGGATTTCCTTGAATCCCATGGGTTTTCGGTGGAAAAAAATTTTAAAGGCCTGGACACGGCCTATTGTGCAACCTTTGGCAAGGGCCGGCCCAATGTCTGCATCATGTCCGAGTACGATGCCCTGCCCGGGATCGGGCATGGCTGCGGTCACAACCTGATCACGGGTGTTGCCCTGGGCACGGGCCTGGTTCTCAAGGACTTGATGGTAAAAAACGAGTTCCAGGGACAGGTAACCGTCATGGGAACACCGGCCGAAGAGAGAAGGGGGTGCAAGATCGATTTGATCCGGGCCGGTGCGCTGGAGGGAGTGGATGTGGTCCTCATGGCCCATCCCTCGGATCACCCCACCTCCCAGTCCATGGAAGAGGCCGGTATCATGCAGTTTCTCATTGATTTCAAGGGCCGGGCCGCCCATGCCGCCGCAGCACCGGAAAGGGGGATAAATGCCCTGGATGCCGTCCGGCTGATGTTCAACGGGGTGGATGCCTGGCGCCAGCAACTGCCGGAAACCTGCCGGATTCACGGGATCATCAAAGAGGGGGGCGAAGCTCCCAACATCATCCCGGACCATGCCCGGGCAGACTTTTATCTGAGGTCCTTTGACATGGAGTTTTTATTGTCCATGCGGACCCGGTTTGAGAACATTGCCAAAGGTGCGGCCCTCATGACGGACACCCGGGTCCGGGTGGAGGAGATTCCGAATTCCTATAAACCGGCAAAACCCAACAATGAGCTGAACAAAGCCTTTATGGCCCTTGCAGAGGCATACAACATGAACCCTGAGTGGCAGGAGCCGTCCCGGGCCTCCTCGGATTTCGGGGACGTGACCTATGAGGTCCCGGCCATGCATGCCTTTTTTAATATCACGGGTGACCAGGAGGAAATCGTTGTCCATTCCCGGGAGTTTACCCAATGTGCCGCTTCTGCCTTTGCCCTGGAACAGATGGGAAAAACAGCACAGATACTGGCGCAAATCGGGTATGAGTACTTCACCCAAGAGGAGTTCAGGGAAAACGTGCTGGCGGATTTTCCTTTTGCAAAAACAGCAAAATCCACGGAATAGTTTGTATCCCCAACAGCTCCGGGTGTTTTGTTTTCAGATTGTGTGTTGGCGGGAGATACGATAGAAAAATAAACGGGTTAAAATGACTTATTGCCCGGGCCTTAAGGGGCTTGTCACCCAAGGCAAAACCGAAGAAGAGGCAATTAAAAATATTAAAGAAGCCATTGAAATTTACCTTGATGCAGATCCCATGGATATCATGTTGCCCAAAGGCAATTATAAAGTCAGTGAGCTTGCCATATGAGCCCTGAGCCCAACATGGTGTCAGGCCGACAGCTTGTCAAAATCTTCAAAAACTCGGTTATAAAAAGATCGGCCAAAAGGGCAGTCACATCAAGATGAAGAACTATACCACCGTCAGGGTCCAAATCATCCCGGATCACAAAGACCTTAATTATGAACACCAAAATAACCGGTAAAATCCGGTTTATTTTTTTGTCGAATTTATAACTCGTTGAGGAGGACTAATTTGTCTACGGAATCTATCACTATTTTTTTGCTTGCAGGGTAATCGGAAAACAACCTGTTTTGTTTTTCATTGAGTTGTGAATAAAATTTTGATTCGATAAGAATTTTATCGTCCGTATAAAAATCGATTTCAACAGTATTTTCGTATAGGTAATATAATATTTTTTTATTGCGCAATACTAAATAAATGTAATTTTCAAAATAGCTTCCAAGATCTCTATCTCCCATAAAAAGATGTTTGATACCAAGATCGGAAGCATATATTTTTTTTGCAGACAATAATTTTTGATTGGTTTTCCCCCATCGAGGGAGCAGATGTATAAGATACGTGGATTCGAAATAGCTTAAATATCTTTTAGAAGTATCTGGTGATATGCTCAATATTTTTGCAATTTTGTTGATACTTAATTGTTTTCCGCTCCGTTCCATAAGTAGCAGGAAATAGTCTCTAAGGATTTGGTGATTCTTCAAACCATGAAAAGCCGTGATATCTTTTTGAATAATATCATCAACCAGGTTCATCAGGTATTCCCGGTTCGGGTTTAAAACATTTTCCGGCATTCCGCCATCTTTGATGTAGTCGAGAAAATATGATTTGTATAATTGTTTATCACGTTTTTTTACTGTGATTCCTTTAAAAAATAGATATTCTTCCAAGTCTAATGGTTTTATTTCCAATGTTATTGCGCGGCCAGTCAAGCTGGCTTTTCTATCTCTTAACATTGAAGCTGAAGAAGATGCTGCAAAAATTTTGGTATTTTGAGAATCGTATATGTTTTTTAGTTGGATATGAAAATTGTCTTTATATGTCACTTCATCTAAAAAAAGATAAATTTTTTCTTCGATCTTGAGTTTGTGAAGTTGCCTGTATTCATTGATTATTTCAATGATACTCTTTTGATGAAAAAGGTAATCATCTAAACTGATATATAAAATAAACTTTGAAGATGTGCCTCTTCTGAGAAGTTCTTTAATGATTAATTTCATTAATGTCGTTTTGCCAACACGACGCAGACCTGTCAGAGAAATAATTTGTTTATTGTCTAAATATTGTATAAGTCTATCAAGATAACGTTCTCTTGGTATTATCTCTTCATTGAAAACTAATTCTTCCCACCAGGGATTATATTGGTATAAAATTTCTTCCATGTCCAATTTATATGATTTAAAAGTGCATTAGTCAATATATTTATACGTTTAAAACGAATAGTTTGTTTTTATTCTCTCGGGCTCGTGTAAACTTTTTGGGCTTGCCTCAAATTATAATTTCCCATCTTTTTTTATGAATATGCCCGACATAGTATGCGCAACTCGTCCCTGGTCACACCTGCAGCGCAGAATGTGATACGGAAACCTACCGGCCGATTCTTCCAAATTTTCAACTGTTTTGGATTCCAGGTTGTTTGAATTTTATCAAAAATCGCAGCCAATTCGTCCATTGCAAATAACTCCGGCATACACTGAAAGTGGTGGGTTCTGGAAGACCCCTATAAAAATATGGTTCTTGCGTGAAAAGTCTTGCCCCGACTGAGCCTGCCCAATCAAATATGCCGGCAAAACAACAAACCCCTTGACTTATCTGCCCGGGATCAATATTAGCAAGAGTTGAGTCAAACAATGAATTAAAGCATGGGGCCACGGAATTTCATGGACAAGAATCAGACCGCATTATCGGTTGAGAACCTTTACAAAAGTTTTGGTGACATTCGAGTATTAAAAGGGATCAATTTGACGGCAAACAAGGGGGATGTCATCTCCGTTCTCGGCTCTTCCGGGTCAGGGAAATCCACCCTGCTGCGCTGCATCAATTTTCTTGAAATGCCCGACTCCGGGAAAATTACGGTGGGTGATGAAGAAATTCTGATGGCCAAGAACCGGAAAGGGGTGAACCGGCCCAGGGACATCAAACAGGTGGAGAGGATTCGCACAAAGCTTGCCATGGTGTTTCAGCAGTTCAACCTCTGGAGTCACATGACCATTCTGGAGAATGTCATTGAAGCCCCGATCCATGTCCTGAAGATTCCCCGGGCCAAGGCCGTTGAAACCGCTGAATATTATCTGGACAAGGTGGGCATCGGAGAAAAATCGGCTGCCTATCCGGCACAGCTCTCCGGGGGGCAGCAGCAGCGGGCCGCCATTGCCAGGGCACTGGCTGTGGAACCCGACGTCATGCTCTTTGACGAGCCCACCTCGGCCCTGGACCCGGAGCTGGTGGGAGAGGTGCTCCTGGTCATCCGAAATCTTGCCCTGGAAGGCAGGACCATGATCGTTGTCACCCATGAGATGGGATTTGCCAGGGATGTCTCTTCCCGGGTGATTTTTCTGCACAATGGATTGATAGAAGAAGACGGTGCACCGGCAATGGTATTTCAGAACCCGAAATCCGAACGGTTCCGAGAGTTTATTGCGGTCACCGAATAAATAACCAAATGTTTAACCCAATTTTTTTTTAAAAAGGAGCAGAAATGAAAAAATTTTTAGGTGCTGTACTGATTCTGGGTATTGTTTTCGCAGCAGGAAACGGGTTTGCCAATGACTGGAAAAAAATCCGTGTGGGAGTTGAAGGGGCCTATCCTCCGTTCAGCTTTGTGGCTCCGGACGGTGAACTGGGCGGATTTGACATTGAAATGGCCAAGGCTATTGTGGCGGCAGCCGGTGCCGATGTCGAGCTGGTGGTTTCCGACTGGGACGGCATTATTCCGGCCCTGCTGGCCAGAAAATTCGACTGTATTGTGGCCTCCATGTCCATTACGGAAGAGAGAAAGAAAAAAGTGGCCTTTACCCATAAATATTACCAGACCCCGGCAAAATTTGTTGTAAAGAAAGGAATGATTGCGGAATTTTCCAAGGATGCCATCAGGGGCAAATCCGTGGGTGTTCAGCGGGCCACCATCCATGACAAGTATCTCACGGACAATTACGGCAAGGATGTGGACGTGAAACGATACGGGACCCAGGATGAGGTCTACCTGGATCTTACCGCCGGAAGAATCGACATGTTCCTGTCGGACAGCATTGCCGCTTCCGAGGGTTTTCTCCAGAAACCTGAAGGAAAAGAGTACACCTTTATCGGTCCTGATTTAACCGATCCCCGCTGGTTCGGCGATGGTGCCGGAATTGCCGTCAGGCAGCAGGATACCGATCTTGTGGAAAAGTTGAACGCCGGCATTGATAAAATTCGCAGCAACGGAACCTATAAAAAAATCCAGGACAAATACTTTGACTTTAACGTATATGGAGACTGATGCTTAATCTCCAGGGATACGGACCCAGTATACTGCAGGGCACAATTCTCACCATTGAATTGTGCCTTGCATCCCTTGCCATTGCCATGCTCCTGGGCATCCTCACGGCCCTGGCAAAGCTGTCCCACTCCAGGGCCTTAAGCCTTTTGGCCCAGACATACACCACGGTTATCCGGGGGATACCCGACCTGGTGCTCATGCTGTTGATCTTCTACGGGGGCCAGGTGTTTATTAATAGGATCGGCCCCATGGTCGGCTATATCGATTATATTGACATCAATCCCTTTGTGGCCGGGGTTTCCACCATCGGGTTTATTTTCGGGGCCTATATGGCCGAGACCTTCAGGGGGGCCATCCTGGCGGTTCCCGACGGGCAGTTGGAAGCCGGATACGCCTACGGCATGTCTCGGTTCCAGGTGTTTGTCAGGATTTTACTTCCCCAGATGGTCCGCCACGCCATCCCGGGTTTCGGCAACAACTGGCTGGTCCTGATGAAAACCACGGCCCTGGTCTCCATCATCGGGCTGAACGATATGGTCAGGATGGCCGGGCTTGCGGCAGGGGCAACCCGGAAACCCTTTACCTTTTACCTGGTGGTTGCCGTGAACTACCTGATCCTGACCTCTGTTTCCATCCTCATACTCAACCGGCTCAACACCCGATACAGCCAGGGGATTTTAAAGGACTGACCATGGAATTCTCCATTATCTTCGACAATATTGGCGTTTATTTTGAAGGCCTGAAAAACACCCTGGTCCTGGTGTCTGTTTCCCTGGTCATCGGCTTGATCGGGGCCATCCCCCTGGCCGTGCTCAGGACCTCAAAAAACCTTATGGTGTCGGGTCCCATCCGGGCATATGTCTATTTTTTCAGGGGAACCCCGCTCCTGGTCCAGATGTTTCTCATCTATTACGGCATGGGCCAGTTTGATCCCCTTAAAAACTCTTTTCTCTGGGTATTTTTTAAAGAGGCCTATTTTTGTGCCCTGTTCGCCTTTACCCTGAACACCTGTGCCTATACCACGGAAATTATACGGGGTGCCATTGAGAACACCCCCCACGGAGAGGTGGAGGCAGCCAAGGCCGCCGGGATGTCCATGCGCCTGCGGTTTCGCAGGATTATTCTGCCCAGCGCTTTCCGGCGGGCCCTACCCTCCTACGGGAATGAAATTATTTTCATGCTCCACGGCTCTTCCCTTGCCAGCGTCATCACCATCATCGATATCACCGGGGCGGCCCGGATTATTAATTCAAGATTCTACAGCCCCTATGAGGCATTTCTCACCGCAGCCCTGTTCTACATGGCCATTACCTTTGTCATTGTCTGGCTGGTTAAAAAACTGGAATTCAAATGGTTTGCCCATCTCCGATGAAAGACAGACGATCTGGTATGAAACAGCGTGACCTGAAGCGGCACGGGGTAAAGATTCTGGCGGTGTCGGATTTTCTTGACAATTCATTGACCCAAATGGTTGAAGAGAAAACCCTGGAACCGGTTGATCTCATCATCTCCTGCGGGGACATGCCCCCGGAATATCTCTCGTTTTTACGGGACCGGCTGGACCGGCCCCTGATGTACGTCAAGGGGAATCATGACATCCGGTACACAATGACCAACCCCATGGGGTGTGAAAACATCCATGCACGACTTGTCCGGTTCAAATCTATGAATATTCTGGGCCTTGAGGGCTCCATCTGGTACAATGGCGGGGTGAATCAATACACAGACCCCCAGATGAAAAAAATCATTTTTAGTAAATGGTTTTCCATCTGGAGACGGGGCGGCATCGACATGGTGGTGACCCATGCCCCACCACGGCATATTCATGATGCTGAGGACCGCTGCCACATGGGGTTTGAAAGTTTTGTCAGCCTGATTGATAAACGAAAGCCCGATTATTTTATTCACGGTCATATTCACAGGGAGTTTAACGACCATGAAGAACGAATCACACAAGTTGATCAGACTCAGGTGATCAATATTTGCGGATATACCATTTTAGAGGTTTAAGCATGAGCAATTTTTTCAGGCGGTTTTTTTCGTCAAAAGAAGATGAGGACGACAACCACGTACCGTCTTTTAATGAGCAGCAGGAAAAAGAGGCAGATGTTCAGTTCATTGACCATGGGATCAAGACCGTTGATCTGGAAAAAATAATTGGCAGCGTGGGCAAGTATTATGATTTTGATTCCCGGTTCAGGCCCAAAAAGCATATGGCCGGCAAACGGTTTACCGATATCAAAAAAATCATGCGGGAAGGAAAACCCCTGCCCCCGGTAAAGCTTTATCAGATCAGGGATGACTATTATGTCCTGGACGGGAACCACCGGGTGGCTGCGGCCAAGGAACTGGGGCAGTTCGATATCCAGGCCAGGGTCATTGAACTGCTGTCGGCAACCAATACCATGGAAAATCTCCTCTACCTTGAACGAAATAAGTTCTACGACAAGACAGGGCTTCCCGAAAAAATAGACCTTACCGAAGTGGGCAAATACAATTTTCTGGAAACCCAGATTGAAAAACATCACCATCATCTGACCAATATCACCGGAAAGGAAAGCGATTTTAAAAAAGCTGCGGAAGACTGGTATAATACGATTTACACTCCTTTGACCGCCATCATCACCAATGGAAACCTGATCAAGTATTTTCCCAAGAGAAGTGTTGGCGATCTGTATACCTATATTGCGTATCACCACTGGGACAGGAGTTCCCAGCGGCGGTACGGTATCGGCATCGACCGCCTCATCCCCAGGAGCATGGAGGCGTTCCGGACGGCCATGCTTGAAAAAAGCGCGCCCGACTATCCTGAGATGAAGCGGACCATCACCGCATTTGTCCTGATCAATATCAATACATCACCCGAAGTGGATGTGATTGAACAGCTGTTTGCCCTGGATGAAATCCAGGAAGCTCATTCGGTTCACGGCATTATTGATGTGATTGCAAAAATCGTCCTGAAACGGGATTTCCTGGCATCGGACGCCGAAATTATTGCCGAGTTTGTGGATCAGCACATCCGGCGGATTGACGGGATCAACCGGACCCAGACCCTTATCCCGGGCATATCAAGAGTAAAGGAAGGTTTTTTGTGCTAGCTATTCTAAAATCAAGAGTCCCACCAGCATATGATCCCGGTGTTTCCCGGGCTCGGGCTCCGAGATATGCTTGATCTGCGTCAGATGGGGTATGGGGTTGGCCGTGGCCTTGTCCGGATGATAATTCATGGTCAGGACATCACCTGACTTGATATGCTTGAGCACCTTGGAATCTTTTCGGACGATGATGCCGAATCCGGTGGAAGAAAAATCCTTTAGTTTAAAATGGTACGCAATGGCATTATGTCCCGGGGTAAATTCAACGCTGGAATTTTCTCGGCCTTTGGTTCTGGTCTCTTTGCGCAAGTTGCTGTCCTCTTTATTTCCAGAATCATTTTTCACTGATCGCAAAATTCCTTTCTAAAAGATGGTCTCCTTACTTTTAATGATACTTTTTCTGTAATAAATCAATGTTTTCTTTGTGAAATCATGCTTTTTTTATTCTTTTTTCCAGATCAAGCAATGTTTGCTTCACCCAAAGGCCGCCCCCAAACCCGGTCAAACTCCCATTTTTGCCGATAACCCGATGGCAGGGGACGATAATTGAAATGGGATTTTTTCCGTTTGCCGATCCCACAGCCCTTGATGCTTTGGGGTTTCCAATTCTTTTCGCCAGTTCCCCATAGGAGATGGTTTTTCCATAGGGAATTTTGACCAGTTCCTGCCACACCTTTTTTTGAAATTGGGTTCCCCTGGGCTTTAATTCAAGATCAAAGCAGGTCAGTTCTCCCTTAAAATAGGCATCAAGTTGAGAAATCACATCGGCAAAGGTTTCTTCTTCCAAAATCCAGTCTGTTCCCGGTTCAACTCTTGTCCTGCTCCCGGGAAAATCAAGACCTTCCAGGACATTGTTGCCGGTGAGCAGGAGCCGGCCCACCGGGGATTCAAAATAGCAGTATTTCATGGCAATTTAATTTCACCTCTCTGGGTCTGATTCATAAAGGCTTATGACTAACCTTAAAACCTCAATTTGTATTTACTATATCAACTCAATACTCACATCACAATATTTTTGATGATACGGATTTGGGAATAAAGGGGTCTCTATTCTGGCAGATACTCTGATAATCAGATTTAATAATCAGATCCGGGGATTCCTGTTTGGCAGTGTGGCGGAATTTTTAATTCCGGTTTTGAGAATAAAGGGTGGTAAAAACCGGGGAATCTGCGCATCAGGGTTTCAAAAGGGCCTTTGTTGTAGTGCCTGAGCCATTCAGCAACCAGCCGGGTATAGATCCAGAAAAAGGCCAGAGAACCTGTCACCACCACCAGGATGTTCTGTTGGTCTGAAACCCCCAGAAAAAGCAGGCCGTTGATGACCAGCACAATCTGGAAGATATAGAGGCTCAAGGCGGTTTGGCCGGCCCGGATCAGGGGAATGATCCATTTTCTGCGGGGGTTCTGGGCCGCTGCCAGGCTGAGCATGATGACCCAGAGCCCGGTCCCGATCCCGGAAACCACACCCAGGGGAGTTGATGTGGACAGGTCAACAAAGGTGAGCCGGGCAAGGGTGGTGGAGAAAGAAAAATGGTTTCCCCCTGCCAGGGCGGGTGCAGTCCTGGAGATCAGTTCCGAGGATAGAAAAAGGATACTGGCGGCGATCAAGGCTTTTTTCCGGAAACCCGGATTCCCCAAGGCCTGGCGGCCCAGCCACATTCCAAAAATGAGAAAGGCGGCCCAGGGAAATATGGGATAGTACCCGGTGAAGGCCAGGTCCACCAATTGGCCGGAAATAGTCAGCTCTTCCCCAGCCTGGATGATCCAGTCAAAATAGTCGGAAAACTGGATAAAGCTGCCCAGCCAGAACAGCGCACCGCCTGCGGCAAGGGTTTGGCTTGAACAGGTCAGAAAACAGATCCCGATCAGGATATAGGCCCCGTAAAAGTGAAGGATATCTCCTGACCATGTCATGGACAATAGATACCCGGCAACCAGGAGAAACCCTGCCCGCCGGGCCAGGATCATTCGTGTGCCTGCCGTGATCCGGGCCGGGCCATTTCCAAGGGTATACCCGGACAAGAGGGTGAGCCCGACTCCGGCCGTCATCACCAGGATGGCCGCAGCCCGGCGGTTCATGAAGTCAATGGTCCAGCACAACTGTATTGGGAACGAGTTTGGGCAGGAGAAGATGCCTTTAAAGTTCAGGATCACCATGCCCAGGACGGCAAAGCCCCTGGCCAGGTCAACCCCTGTTATGCGCTGTTTCCCCGGGAATCGGGTTCCCATTTTTTACCCTCGTTTATGTTTGCACTGCAAAAGCATTCGAACCCTTTGCTGACAGGCAAGTAAATTCACAGTCAGACCAAATTCAAGATCAGACCAATTCAAAAGGCGTGCCAGGAAAAATGAGCTGTAGAATCAAATAGTTGTAAATTGGGGGAAGGGCAAACCGGAACTGAATATTCCTTTTGCAAGAGATGCCGACCGGTTTGGGAAGACCGGTTTGTAAGGTGTGGTCTTAAACCACAGCCCGGGGGGGAGGTTTTACAGGGTCCGGTCACAAACCAAAAACCGGGCAGGGGAGATTGACCCGGTTGTCAGAATTTATCAAAGAATATCATGTCGTCCTCCACCCCAAGATCGTAAAGTGCATTGATGATGGCATTGATCATGGGCGGGGGGCCGCACAGGTAATATTCTATCTCAGTGGGGTCTTCATGGGTGCACAGGTAACTGTCGCACAGATGGGTGTGGATAAACCCGGTCAGACCCTCCCAGTGGTCTTCTTCTTCAGGGTTTGACAGGGCGATGTGGTAGCTGAAGTTATCGTGTCTGGCTTCAAGGTCTTTGAAGATTTCATCGTAAAACATCTCTTTTTTGGATCTGGCCCCGTACCAGAAGGAGACCTTGCGTTGGGTATGGATGCCGTCAAGCTGGTGGAGGATATGACTTCTCAGGGGGGCCATTCCGGCACCGCCGCCGATGAAACACATTTCATTGTCCGTGTCCCTGGCCATAAAATCGCCGTAGGGACCGCTGACCCTTACCCGGTCACCGGGTTTCAGGCCAAAGATATAAGAGGATCCGAACCCGGGCGGGATTCCCTCGGTACCCGGCGGTGGGGTTGCGATCCTGACGTTCATCATCAAAATTTCATTGTCATGGGGCGGGTTGGCAAGGGAATAGGCACGAAACCCGGGCTTGATACCTTTGGCAGCCAGTTCCAGGAGGTTGTATTTTTTCCATTCACTCACAAATTTGCTTTCAATCTGGAAATCCTTGAACGCAAGATCATACTCGGGCACATCAATCTGAATATAGGCACCGGCCTTAAAATCAATGGGGGCTTCCGGTTTAATGGACAGCTCCTTGATAAAGGTGGCCACATTGTGGTTGGATAGGACCTCGGCATCCACTTTTTTAATGCCGAATATGGATTCAGGGATTTGAATTTCCAGGTTGTCCTTGACTTTGAGCTGGCAGGACAGCCGTTTTCCGGCCAGCTTGTCCTTTCTGGTCAGATGGGCCAGCTCCGTGGGCAGGACGCTGCCGCCCCCGCTGGTGACTTCGCACTTGCACATGCCGCATGATCCTGATCCCCCGCAGGCAGAGGGCAGGAAAATCTCCTGCCGGGACAGGGCCGACAACAGGGAGGGGTTACCGGAAATTTTTAATTTTTCATCCGTGTTTCCGTTAATGGTGATGTCGAATTCACCCTTGCTGGTCACCCTGGATTCAACAAAAAGGAGGACTGTGACAAGGACAAGGATCACGCCTGAAAAAACCAATATGCTTAAGATGTAGAACACGTCTTCTTCTCCTTGTTAGAGGGTGATCCCCGAGAACATCATGAAGGTCATGGCCATGAGGCCTGCAATGATCATGGTGATGCCGAATCCCTGGAGTCCTTTTGGGACATCTGAGTATTTGGTCTTGTTCCGGATGGCTGCCATGGAGACAATGGCCAGCATCCACCCGGTGCCGGAACCCGCACCAAACACGATGGACTCGATAAAGGTATAGTTCCGTTCCACCATGAACAAAGAGGTTCCAAGGATGGCGCAGTTAACGGCAATCAGCGGCAGAAACACGCCCAGGGTGACGTAGAGCAGGGGGGAATACTTGTCGATGATCATTTCAACGGCCTGGACAAGGGCGGCAATCACCGCGATAAAGGTGATGAACTTTAAAAAGCTGAGGTCAAGGTCTGGAAACCCTGCCCAGGAAAGGGCCCCCGGGGCCAGCAGCCCGTGGTAAATGATCCAGTTGACCGGGCTGGTGACGGTGAGGACAAAGATGACGGCAAATCCCAGACCTGTGGCAGTATCCACATTTTTTGACACCGCGATAAACGAACACATGCCCAGGAAATAGGCCAGGAGAATATTGCCGATGAATACGGAATTGATAAACAGACTGAAGAGATCACCCATGGCGGTTCCTACCTTTCTTCCTTTGATACGCCGGGCAGGCTGTTCTTGAGCCAGACCAGCAGTCCGATAATAAAAAAGGCACCCGGTGCCAATACCATCAGCCCCATGTTCTGATATCCGGCATCAAAGATGAATTGCGGGACAATGGTGAATCCGAAAAATTTACCCGACCCCAATAGTTCCCTTAAAAAAGCCACACTCACCAGGACCAGGCTGTACCCCAGCCCGTTGCCGATACCGTCGAAAAAGGATGCCACGGGTTTGTTGGCAAGGGCAAAGGCTTCGGCCCTTCCCAGGACAATGCAGTTGGTGATGATCAATCCCACGAAGATGGACAGTTGCTTGGAAATATCATAGAAAAAGGCCTTTAATATCTGGTCCGTGACAATGACAAGAGAGGCAATAATGGCCAGTTCCGCAATGATTCTGATATTGGACGGGATTTGTTTCCTCAGGCTGGAGATGAGGAAACTTGAAAATGCGGTGACCAGGGTCAGGGCCACCCCCATGACAATGGCGGTGGACATCTTCACGGTAACGGCAAGGGCGGAACAGATCCCCAAAATCTGGTAGGCAACCGGGTTCTCCTTCCAGATGCCCCGGGTCAGGATTTCCATATAATTTGTGGGTTGGTCAGACATAAAAATTATCCTTAGATTGGCGGTTACTCATCCGTTGGCTTTAAATCGGCCGAAGGTTCTATCTTTTGTGTCCGCAGATCCTTCTGCCGGAAGGTGATGGATACGGGATCATACTGAATCAGGGTTGATTTTATCCCTTCGGACAGATATTTTCCCGTGAGGGTTGCCCCTGAAATCCCGTCTACGTAATGGGACTGTTTTTCTTCGGGAAGATTTTCTGTTTTTCCCTTGGCAATGCCAACGGAAACAAATTTATTCCGGGAGTTGAGTATTCGTTTCCCCTTAAAGTTTTTTTGGAACCAGGCACTTTCGATCTCACCGCCAAGTCCCGGGGTTTCTGAATGGCTGAAGATTGAAAAACCGGCCACGGTCTGGCCGTCGTTTTCAAAGGCCAGGTATCCCTCTATTTTACCCCACAGTCCCCTGGAGTTGATGGGCAGGATATACCCTCTGATCTCATCGCCTTCCCGGTAAAAATACAGGCCAAGGGAATGGGGGGAAGCGGTTTCAACGATCTTGCCCTGATCATCCACCGTCACTTCCTGGATATGGGCATCGTAGAGATTGTTGATTTCTTTTTTAGACGGTTTTTTCCCGCTGATCAGGTTTACGGCCTTGAGGATATTGATTTTTTTGTCCAATTGTTTGTTGGCCGTCTGACGGCCCTTTAATCCGCCGGCAGCTCCGGCAATCATCAGGCTGCAGATGGTCGAGAGCAGCAGGGCAAACAGGATCACGTTTTTTTTGCTGTTTTTATCCTTTGGATCAGACATTGGGTATCCTTTTTGATGCGCTGTATTTCATCACCAGATGATCCAGCAGCGGGGCAAACACGTTCATAAAAAGAATGGCCAGCATGGCACCCTCAACAAAGGCCGGGTTGGCAATCCGTATGGTAACGGTTAAAAATCCGATGAAGAACCCGAATATCCACCTCCCCGGGTTGGTGCCGGGTGCAGAGACGGGGTCCGTTGCCATAAAAGAGATGCCGAACAGAAAGCCTCCGGCAAACAAATGGTATAAGGGGCCTGCATTGGCCCAGGAATGGCTTCCGCCCGGGATCAGGTGAAAAACGATGGCCGTGAGGAGTAGCCCAATGATCCCGCCCAGGATGATCCTGAAGTTTGCAATCCGTGTGATGGTGAGGAACAGGGCACCCAGGATGCAGCACAGGGCCGAGGTTTCCCCGATACTTCCGGGTACCAGCCCGAAGAAGAGGTTGGTCAGGGTAAAGCCTGAATCCACAAGTGCAGTGGTGATTTTTTCGCCTTCCGGAGCCAGAACAGACAGAGCCGTGGCACCGCTCACCCCATCCACCGTGCTCTTTGCCGCCACCCAGACTTCACCGGACATGGAAACAGGATAGGAAAAAAACAAAAATGCCCGGCCCGTGAGTGCCGGGTTCAGGATATTTCTCCCGGTGCCGCCGAACACTTCCTTGCCGATGACCACACCGAATGAAATGCCCAGGGCCACCTGCCACAGGGGAATGGTGGCCGGAAGGGTCAGGGGAAACAAGAGCCCTGTGACCAGGAGGCCTTCGCTGATCTTGTGTCCCCGGATCGAAGCAAAGAGGATTTCCCAGAAAAACCCCACCCCATAGGTGACAATGATGATGGGCAGGACTTTTGTCGCACCCGTCAGAAAGGCCTGGACAAAGGTATAGGATTCCCCGGCGGCAAGGCCTGCCTGGAACCCGGTATTGTACATCCCGAACAGGGTGACCGGCAAAAGAGACAGAATAACAAAGCTCATATACCGTTTCAGGTCAAGGTTGTCCCGGACAAAGGGGGTGTGGGCGGTTTTTGGAGAGGGAAGAAAGAAAAAAGTTTTTGTGGCATCAAACAGCGGTTCAAGACGCTTTAACTTCCCTGAACCGGTAAAATGCCGTTCACTTGAAATGATGAGTTTCTTAAACGGATTCATAGGCTATTCTTTGTCCTTGTAATGAGCGTCCATTCCCTGGGACAGAATTTTCGTCAATTCGATTTTCGACGGGCAGGCATAGGAGCACAGGCCGCACCCGCAGCAGTCCAGGAGACCGTAGCTTAAGGCATCCTCGATGTCATCGCTTGCCAATGCCTTCATGATAAAGCTCGGGGCAAGATCATTGGGGCAGATATGGGTGCAATAGCTGCAGTTGATACAGGCCCTTTCTTCCCCGTGGAGATTGCAGTCAAATTCTTTGGGGCCGGGGATCAGGCAGGATAAAAAGGTCTTTGATGCAGTGGGTTTGGTCAGTCCCGGCCGGATAAACCCGAACAATTCCTCTTCCTGGCCGGCATGGATAATGTTCAGGGTGTTTTCAAAAAAGCCCATGTGAGACCCGGGATCCACAGCCCGGCCGTTGAACCTGCCCGTGGCAACCAGGTCACCTGCCTCCAGGCGACCGGCAAGGTCTTTGACCGGGGCCCCCTGGCAGGTCATAATATGGGGCTTTCGGTCATTTGCCCGGGTCACGGTCGCCACTCTTTTTACCGGATATCTGCCGGTGAGGAGCAACTTTGCCAAAAGAACCAGGTGCTCGGCATAGATGTACCAGGAGCAATTATCTTCCTTTGATTTTTTCAGCCGGTACAGAACGGCCCCGGGGTCCCATGCCGGGTAGATGTCGGAAACCGTATGGGTGACGTGGGGTGCAAGTTTGCCCAGCCCTTTTATGCTGTTCGTCCGGGCGGTGACAACGATGCGTCTTGAAAACCGGCGCAACAATTGAATTCCGTAATCAAAAAATGAGAAATCTTTTTCAAGGGCCACCCCGGGATGGGGAGAAAAAGGATCATTTCCGTTCAAAGAGACAATGATCATGGGGGGAACCCGGGTTTCGTCGGCCGTGTCCCTGAAGGGAAATTCCCGGAAACATTGCCAGAGTCCGCCCTTCTGGAGCAGTTCCACGATTTTTGATACCGGGGTTGAATCCACAAGGTCTAAGGGCAGTCGTTCAAATTCAATGAACCCATCTGTGTCATTGTTTTCAGGCTCAGGGCCGGTCATATCTCCAGGCTCAGGGCCAGTCATATTTTTTTGCTCAAAACCGATCATATCTTTTGGCTCAAGGCTGTTCAGGGCGATCACCACCTCTTTTAAGCGTCTGCGCTCGCCGAAAACGATTTGTTTGACTCGCCCGGTCCCGGGTGACAGGTATTGAATGGCGGGTTTGCGCTTGTCGCAAAACACAGGGGTGCCGATTTTGACCGGATCATTCTCTTTTACCAGGAGTTTGGGGCGGATATAGGGGATATCCATGGCCGAGACGGCCACGGTTCCAGGCTGTTTCAGCCGAACAACGCTTAAGTCAGGCATCCCGGCCAGTGCCGGCTTGAAAGTTTTTAAACTTTTGATATGCTTCATAGGTTAAACATCCATTACAAAAATTATTTCATCTGCAGTCCTTAAACTGATCCGCCGTCGGGTTCATTTTTTGTGCAAGTCCGATCTTATATTTTGCTTCAAAATCTGGTGCTATCGTCTGGTCTTAAAGTTCGGTCCAAAAATCTGATCCTAAGGTTCGATCTTAAAATTCGGTTCCGATGTCGAAAAAAATTCAAATTCAACTTATCATAAATAATTTTAGGGTTCAATCCATTGATAAAGGAAAAATCACAGGTAAGTTTTCTGTTTTTACCTGGGAGAGACAGGCATTAAAGGCGGGTGAATCTTTAATCTTGATTTTCCGTTTCAGGTTTTATAAAAAAGACGGACCATGGGGTTTATAAAAATCGAACTATAAAGGAAACGGATGAGTATGGATCAGGCTGTTTTGGACCGGGTATCTGCACAGGAGTATCTTGATACGCTTCTGCCCGAAGAACTGAGTGATGATTTTTTTGAAGCCCTTTACGGGGATGCGTCGGACGGGGCATATGATATACGGCTTGAATTCATTTCCGCCAATGACAAACGCATTGTCCTGGCATTCAACCTGACCCGGAGACCCGGGAAATGCCTGGTATGCAGCCTGACATACGGCCTTCCCACGGTATTCTCCCGCCATCCCCTGATCAATATAAAGGGCATGGTGGAAAAAATCGAGGCAACAGGGATAAAGATCAAGAGCTGGCGCCTGGGTGATACCGAGGAACAGAGTGCTTCATCTCATACCATTCCCTTTTATCTGGACCTGGAAGAGCCAAAGGGTACGAATTAATCAACGCGGATTGATCAAAAGAGACCTTATTGTAAAAATTGTCCCAATGAACCGTTTAGTGATGAACGAATAACCAATGAATCAAGAAGGCCGGATCTGATGGGCAGATCCGGCCTTCTTGATTCTTTCGGCGTGTTTGGATATCGCCGCCTATTTTACTTTTTTTACGCTTTTGGAAGTTTGGGAAATTGTTTGTTCAGGGTTTTGTTCCATCCGTCCAGATCGGATTTGACCTTTTTGAACAGGGAACCGGAATTGCCCTTAATGGTCACTTTTTCAATGACATCTCCTTGGGCAATGCTGTCCACCACCTTCTGGTCCTCGTCACTTTCCACCATACCGAAAACCGTGTGCATGCCGTCCAGGTGGGGGGTGGGGCCGTGGGTGATGAAAAACTGACTTCCGTTTGTTCCGGGGCCGGCATTGGCCATGGAAAGAATACCGGGTTTGTCGTGTTTCAGGTCTTTTTTAAATTCATCCTTAAATTCATATCCCGGGCCGCCCATTCCATTTCCGTAAGGGCATCCGCCCTGGATCATGAAGTCTGGGATGACACGGTGAAATTTTAAGCCGTTGTAGTATTTCCGCTTGGCAAGATTTGCAAAATTCCCACAGGTAAGAGGGGTCTGGTCGGCAAAAAGTTTTATGTTAATGGTTCCCTTGTTTGTCTCAATAATGGCGCTTAAGTCCGGCATGTTTTCTCCTTTGGTTAAAATGACGAATACTATCCAAATTAAGAATTTGTTTGATTTTGTCAAATAAAAAAACCAGAGACCACGGCATAATCGATAATGACGGTTGACGGCCCGGCCGTATAGGGTTTTAATATTCCCTGATCTCAATTGACGGCCTGTTTACACAAAGTAAAAATCCTGTTACTCAGGTACACAGATATTTTATCAGGTTCATCAGGGTTCAGGATCAGGGATTTAGGAAGAGACAGGGGTTTGAAGAAAAAACCGGGTCAAACAGACAAATTGAAAATTGATTTCCAGGTGTTTGTCAAACCTGTGGGAAATGCCTGCAACATGGCCTGTTCCTATTGTTATTATTCACCCGGTCATCCATCAGACCCTTCACCGGGACGTTTATCAGGCCATTTTTCCGGTCATTTGCCCGGCGATTCTTTTGGCAAACCCGTGTCCGGTAATATCGGGAGGATGAGTGATGAAGTCCTTGAGATTTATATCCAGAGCCATATTCAGGCCCACCCCGGACCTGTGGTCCGTTTTTCCTGGCACGGGGGTGAGCCCCTGCTGGCCGGAATTGATTTCTTTGAAAGAGCAGCCGCGCTTCAGAAAAAGTACCAGCCCCGGGGGGTGATGGTCCAGAACGGGATACAGACCAACGGAACCCTGGTGGATGAGGACTGGTGCCGGTTCTTTAAAAAAGAGGGGTTCAGTGTCGGGTTGAGCCTGGACGGCCCGAAACACCTTCACGACAGGTATCGGATCACCCGATCAGGACGAGGGAGCCATTCCCGGGTGATGCGCGGGCTTACTCTCCTGCAGGAACACCGGGTCCCCTGTGATATCCTGTGCGTGGTACACGATCATAATGTGGACCATCCCCTTGAGGTGTATGAGTTCCTTAAACAAAACAATGCCGCGTATATCGGGTTTCTTCCCGTGGTCAATTCCCCGGCAGGCAGCGTTGATCCTGAAAAATACGGAGAGTTTCTCTGTACCGTATTTGACCGGTGGAAGGCCCGTGATATCGGCCGCATCAAGGTTCAGATCTTTGAAGAGGTCGCTGCTAAAGCCCTGGGCCTGGATCATGCCCTGTGCATTTTTCGCAGAACATGCGGTGAAATCCCCGTGGTTGAAATGAACGGGGATGTTTATCCCTGTGACCATTTCGTAAGACCGGATTTTAAACTGGGCAGCCTGAAAACAACCCATTTTGGGAAATTAATGCACCTTCAGTCCATGGGAGCCTTTGGTCGTCGGAAAAAAATCAATCTGCCGGGCCGGTGCAGGACCTGCAAAGTCCTTGCCTTCTGCAATGGGGGGTGCCCCAAGGACCGTATTACCGACACGACGGATTCATCCGGTTCTTCCGGGAAGCTCAATCACCTGTGTCCCGGGTACAAACGATTTTTTACCCATTGCCTTCCCTTTGTGGAGCAGCTTGAGCAGATGGACCAAACCCGGAAAAAGAAAACCGGACCCGTTAAAACCGGCCGTAACTCTCCCTGTCCCTGTGGAAGTGGGAAGAAATTCAAACACTGCTGCATGATCCACTGAACCGGCCCGGGGCCGGATTTATTCGATCAGTTTTTCCGAAAGAAATTCAATGGTCCGTTTCCAGGCCAGATCCGCAGCCCCGGGATGGTAGCGGGAGGCGTTGGTATCGTTGTTAAAGGCATGCTGGGCCCCCTCGTACATGAAGAGCCGATAATCAACGCCGGCGGATTTCAGGGCCGCTTCATAGTCCGGGATACCCTTATTGATCCTGTCGTCAAGACCGGCATAGTGGAGAAGGAGGGCGCATTTTATTTTCTCAACATCTGCCAAAGCCGGCTGGATCCCGTAATAGGGGACTGAAGCCTGGATGTCCCGGGTCTGGACCGCCATCTGGTTGGCCACTCCTCCTCCCCAGCAAAAACCGATAACACCCACCCGGCCGTTTGTCCGCTCATGGGTTTTTAAATACTGGGCAGCCGCGATAAAGTTCTGCACGTTCCGGGTGCTGTCCAGTTTTCCGATCATATCCCTTGCCGCATCCGGGTCGGAAGGAGTGCCTCCCATGGGGGAGAGGGCATCCGGGGCCAACGCAACAAATCCTTCCAGGGCCATTCGCCGGGTGACATCCTGGATATGGGGATTTAATCCCCGGTTTTCGTGGATGACGATCACTCCGGGTTGCCTGCTTTTTCCCTTTTTTTCGGCAAAATAGGCCCTGATGTTTCCATGGGGGCCGGGATACTCCAGGTGGTCGCAGGTTAAGCGCGGGTCATCCGGGCTGATGGTCTGTGCATGGGCAAGATTGAAATCCAGCATGGGCAGGATTGCCAGGGCCGAAGCCGTGCTGCCGGTGAGGATAGACAGCTTTTTTAAAAATTCCCGGCGATTCATGTTGGTTTCAATGTAATGGTCATGCAGACGAATGATGTCCTGATTCATATTTTTTCCTTTCATCGAAAAAAATGTGATACCGGCCCAAGGCCGATGGTATGACGCAATTATACCTGGTTTTTCAGGTTAATCAAGACGTATGAAATGTATTGCCTGTCATTGATAAGGTGTGTTGATAGTCTTCATCTTTTTATTTCCACTTGCTGCCTAAGCGTTTTTTTAATGCAGAACCCATAAGATAATGGTGCGAAAATTATGGTGAAAATTCACAAAACAAAACAGAGTCTGGCAGCAACCGTTCCAGTATCGTGACGACCTTTTCCCTTGCATAATCAGCCTTAACCTGTTTCAATGCCGGTCATGAAAATTTTAAACGCCGGATCAGGAGATCTGATCATTGACCGGTTTGTTGTCGAGCCGGGAGAGGCCTGGTGCCTGGTCGGGGGAAACCGGTCCGGAATTGATACGTTTTTTGCCCTTCTGACCAGAGAAGATCCAACCATCCCGGCGGAGCAGATTGAGCTTCCCCGGAACATGGGAGTCGTTTCCTTTCATCAGCAGCAGGAAGTGTTTGAGGCAGAGCTGAAAAAAGATGATACTGACTTTTTAGACCGGGTTGACCCCGGCACTTTGGCAGCCGCATTTCTCGAAAATCCCGAGATGCATGCCGGCGTGATCAAGGCCTTTGGCATGACCGATTCCATGGACAAGGGATACCGGCAGTTGAGTACGGGCCAGGCAAGAAAACTCATGCTCCTGGCCCAAATTACCAGGGGTGTCTCCTGTCTGGTTATCCAGACCCCCTATGACGGGCTGGACCCCCAAAGCTGTGACGAACTGGACAAGGCCCTGTCCATTTTGCATCACCAGGGGATCACCTTGATTTTCACGGTTCACAACAGCTCGGACATCCCGGACTGGTGCACCCATGTGGGTGTTATGGCCAATGGCCGCCTGGTGGCTGACGGCCTCCGGACTGAGATCATGGAGGTTCTGGGGGGGGAATTTTTCCAGGATGATCCGGATTTTAAGGCCTCGATATCAGAGTTGATCCGGGACCGGGAAATTACCGGATTGAGCCGGGGAGTATCCGGAATTAATGGAAAAAAGGAATTGGTCCGGCTGAAAAACGGCACTGCCGGGTATGGGGGCAAAACCATATTCACCAATTTGAATATTGACATTCATACCGGGGATCATACCCTGGTCACCGGTCCCAACGGGTGCGGCAAATCCACCCTGCTTCAGATGATCATCGGAGACCATCCTGCCTGTTATCAGAACGACCTGCGCCTGTTCGGCATCCAGCGCGGGACAGGAGAATCCATATGGGAGATTAAAGCAGACATGGGTATTGTCAGCCCGGATTTGCACCGGAACTATCATGTGCCGGGAGATGCCCTCCACTGCATCATTTCCGGCCTGTACGATTCCATTGGTCTTTACCGGCAATACACCGGCCGGGATGAGGAGTCGGCAATGAAATGGCTGGATCGTTTAGGGCTTGTGCGCCAGGCCCGGGTTGCGTTCAGGCAGCTCAGCTATGCGGATCAGCGCCTGGTCCTCATTGCCCGGGCCCTGATAAAGGTACCCAGGCTCCTGATCCTGGATGAGCCCACCCATGGGCTGGATGAACCAAACCGGAAGGCCGTACTGGATTTTCTGGAACAGGTTGCCAAAGAAAATTTGAGTACCATTCTCTATGTCAGCCACCGCGGGGATGAATTCCGGGATTTTTTCAGGTGTCAGGTTCGATTTTAGATGGAAAATCTTGAATTAATTCTGCTATAAGGAGTGAATCTGTGCCTTGCCATGGGTTGGTTTCAATTGTATGGCTGCTTGCCAATTAAATCAGATGAAAGTACCAAATCATAGTTTAGGATTGTGGGAGCCTTGAAAAAAATGACGGACATAGAATTAAAACATATTGCCAACCGGGATCTCATGCTCCCCTATGCGCTCCCCTATTTTGCCTATGTGGGCATTGCCGCGCTGGGTCGGGACAGGATTCCCGTTGAATGGGGTTATATTCTGAAAATTATCATCGTCCCCTGCCTCTTGTACTGGTCCTGGAAATGGATTGTCCCCATCACAGGGCCCAAAAAAATATCCGGTTCCATCGGTTACGGGATTGGTTTCGGCCTCATCGGTCTTGCACTCTGGTGCCTGCTCATGGCCCCTTTCATAGAAGTGACAGGAGAACCCTGGGGCAATTCAGGATTTTTACTCAGGCTTCTTTCAGCCTCTCTGATTGTTCCTGTTTTTGAGGAGTTGTTTATCCGTGGATATATCTTCCGGGTGGCACTGCAATGGGATCAGAACCGGCGGAACAAGACCCTTGATTCGCCCTTGAATAAGGCTCTGGACCATGACAGCATCAACGATGTGGCCCCCGGGGCCTGGAGTGTTGGAGCCATTGGGATTTCCACCCTTGCCTTTACGGCCGGGCACCTCATGGTGGAGTGGCCGGCGGCCGTGGCTTACAGCCTGCTCATCTCCAGCCTGTGGATCATCCGGAAAGATCTCTTGTCCTGCATGGTGGCCCACGGGACCACCAATCTCGCCCTGGCCCTGTATGTATATACGACAGGTCACTGGGGATTCTGGTAAAGACGGCAGATGAAATTTTAAGAGGAAAATAACCCAGAGTCAGGGCGAGTCGTTATTGAAAATTTCATTGGACAGGATCACGGCTTCCGCCACCTCTCGAATGGATTTTCTTGAGTCCATGCTGCGTTTTCGTATCCAGCCATAGGCGGCCTCACCATTCATCTTCCGGGTATCCATGAGGATTTCCTTGGCCTGTTCGATTTTTTTACGGGCTTCCAGTTCTTCCTGGATCACCCGTGTCTTCACCATGAGTTCGGTATTGACAATGGCTACGGCAGCCTGATTGGCCACGGCCCGCAGGAGATTGACTTCCGTGTCGGAAAAGTCATGGGGGCTTGCCGTAAAACAGTTTAAGACCCCGATGACTTTTTCCTCTTTGGCGATCAGCGGGATACCCACCATGGACATGAGTCCCAGTTTTTTGGCCATTTCCTTTTCCTTGAACCGGTCGGATTCCAGGACATCTTTGAGGACGAGCGGTTTCTTGGTGGTGACCACATATCCCACAACCCCTTCATTCAGGTTCAGTGCCCGGTCCTTGATATAATCCGGAGAAATGGACTGTGTTGCCTTGAGTCTTATTTTCGGCGGTTTTTCATCATCGTTGACCAGCCAGAGGGAGCAGATTTCAACCCCCGTGACCTTTGCCGTTACCATGACGATGAGCTTTAACAGGTCTTCAATAAACAGGTCCGAGGTGATGGCCCGGCTGATGTCGGTGAGGGCTTTGATATACCCGTCATATGTCTGATCCAGTTTTTTCATAATACCTCTTATGCTGATCAGATATACTAATCAGAAATTATGAGTTCCCGTCAACAAGAATTTTATTTTGTTCTTCTGCCGACAATTGCTCTGCTATACCTATACTGCGGGATTGGGGATAAGTTCCCATATCCCGCAGGGGCAGGCCCCTTTGCAGAATCCACACCCGATGCACAGATCCGGATTAACGGTATACTCAAAATCCTGTTTGGCGACCGCGATTCTTTCAATGGCCCCTTCCGGACAGACGGCCACGCAGATGCCGCAGTCCCGGCAGTTCCCGCAGGAGGCGCAATCAGCCCCACAGTCTGCCAGGTTATCGGCAATTGCCTTGGGATCATAGTATTCAAGATGGACCCGCTGCCCGTCAATTCTGGGCCGGATATCTCCCGGGTCAGGTTTTTTCCCGGCAATGAGCCGGTCAATGGTCTGGGCCGTTCTTTTTCCGGCCCCGATGGCATCGGTGATCAGGCCGGGTCCGGCAGCGTCTCCAATGGCAAAGACCCTGGGGTTTGAGGTCCGGTTGAACGCATCCACCCGGACAAACCCGTTTTCTGTTGTAATGGTCTTGTCCAGAAAATCAAGGTCCGGCACATCCCCGATGGACAGAACAACCGTGTCTGCTTTTAATACTTCGCCGTCTTCCAGCACCAGACCTTTGGGGGTGATTTTCTTTGTAAAACAGGGCCACCTGAAAACGGCACCCACGGCCTGGGCATCTTCTTTTTCTTTGCCAAATGCCGCAGGTTCCTGGACATCAATCAGGGTAATTTTTCCGGCGCCCAGGCGGTGGGCTTCGGTTGCCACATCACACCCCACGTTGCCGGCCCCGATGATGACCACGGTCTTGCCGGGTTTTGCCCGGTCCTTTTTGGCGCTTTCAAGAAACGCATTGGCAGATACTGCACGTTCAATACCGGGTATGGGAAGGGACCGCGGTTTTTTAGCACCTGCGGCAACAATGGTAAACTCATGGCTGGAACTGATCTGTGAAAATTCCTTGGCGCCCATGGTCTGGTTTAATTTGATGTCCGGGATCAATTTTTTTACCCGGGCAAGTTCGGCGTCAAAGGTCTGTTTGGGGATCCTTGAGCCGGGAATCACCGAGGAAATCTTTCCTCCGATACTGTCTCCGGTTTCAAACAAAACTGCGGTATGTCCTTTCAGAGTTAAATGCCAGGCTGCAGAGATGCCCCCCGGGCCGGCCCCGATCACGGCTATTTTTTTGCCGGTTTTTTTAACAGGCCTTGGCAGTCGGACATTTTCCCCGGCCCGGCCCAGGAGTCTCACATCAATGGGCGCCATATGGTTCTGGTTCCGGGTGCACGAGGCCATGCAGGGGCTGGGGCAGAGAAAGCCGCAGACTGTTGCCGGAAAGGGCGTGTATTCAAGGCCCATGCTCACGGCTTCGTCAATATTGTCCAGCCTCACCATGTTCCACCTTTCCTGGACCGGAATCCCGGTGGGGCAGGCAGCCTGGCAGGGGGCCATGTATTTACCCTGCTCCCAGACCGGGATATACCGCCGCAGGTCCCCCCGGGTAATCATGGGAATGGTTCCCCTCCGGGTTTCCTGGAGATCGCCGATAAGGCCTCCCCTCCCCAGTTCCCTGTCCCAGACCTGTTCCCGGAAAACACCCATGTCCCGGGCCTGAGGGCCGGTTGATTTTTCCCGGGCCGACTTGGCCTCAATGAGTTGCCATTGGGACCGGATGGAAAGAGATTCCAGGAGATCAGTCTGATGGATTTTTTTCAGGAAAATTTCCAGGTTGGCCGTCAGCCATTCCCATTCCTTGTTGGCCAGGGACGAGAGCCGGGCGTCTTTTTGTGAAAATCCGTCAACGCTTCCCCGGACAAAGACCTTGCCGCCCACCATTCCCACCAGGGGCCGGTAGCCCAGTATCTGGTCTGCCAGGATTTTATTTGCCGGGATTTTATCTCCAGGGTCATTTGCCTGGTCCGCAGAAATACCGCAGATCACGGCAATCCCGCCGGCCATGAATTCGCCGAAATAATCCCCGGCAGATCCCAGGACCCAGAGTTCCGGCGGCTCAAACCTTGGGTTTCGCTTGGTCATGGTCATGCCCCGGGCCCCGATGGACCCGTTGATATAGACTTTGCCCTGGGCCGCACCGTTCATGACCCCGTTGGAGGCATTGCCGTGGACGACAATTTCAGCCCCGGCGTTGAGCCAGCCCACGTCATCCGAGGCCGGTCCCATGATGTCAATCCGGGTGTTGGCATGACCCAGGGACCCGGTCCGCTGACCCGACTGGCCGATAATCCGGATATGGACCTTATCCGTTCCCGCATCCCAGATACGTCCGCCGATGCCGTGCTGTCCGTACCCCTCTATTTCAATATTTCTCCGGCCGTTTTTAATATGCTTGTGGACAATCTCTTCCAGAACCCTGGAGGGAATCCTTTTGCCGTTTTCTCTGCCCGAGAGTTTGATAAATGCATCTGTATTGGTCTTTGTCATGAGTACACCTCCCTAAATCACATATTTTATACTGAGGCGTTCTGCTGCCGCATGATCGTCAATTCCAAGGGCGTCGGACATCCCGATGGGAAGGGAGGTTGACCGCCCCAGCGGGGCAACTATTTTCTTGAGTTCCGTGTCAAAGGAGATGAAGAGGTCCACGATTCTCTGGGCCACATCTTCCGGGTCCAGGCGCCGGTAAAGCCTGGGGTCCTGGGAAGTGATTCCCTTGGGGCAGATGCCCACGTTGCAGACATTACACCGGTCTTCTTCCGTCCCCACGCAGCCTGCCGCAGCCTGCATCACATATTTTCCGATCTGGACACCACTGGCGCCTAGCATGATCAGGGCTGCTGCATTGGCGGCAAGGTTTCCGTTTTTACCGATGCCGCCCCCGGCAAAGATGGGGATTTCATTCTGCTTGCCGATTTTGGTCAGGTTGAGGTAGTTGTCCCGGACGCAGGAGGCAATGGGGTGGCCCATGTGATCCATGGACACCGTGTATGCCGCTCCGGTTCCCCCGTCTTCTCCGTCAATGGCCAGGCCTGATGCATAGTCGTTCCGGGTCAGGTTGTTGAGCACGGCCAGGGAAGTGGAGGATGCGGATATTTTCGGGTACACCGGGACCCTGAATCCCCAGGCCATGGACATGGACAATATCATTTTGGCCACAGACTCTTCGATGGAGTACTGGGTCTGGTGGGTGGGCGGACTCGGCAGGCTGACCCCGGGCGGAACGCCCCGGATGGCGGCAATGAGTTTGTTGACTTTATGCCACATGAGAAGGCCCCCGTCCCCGGGCTTTGCTCCCTGGCCGTATTTGATTTCAATGGCACAGGGATCTTCTTTCATGTGGGGGATGGCGTGGATGATTTCATCCCACCCGAAATACCCCGAGGCAATCTGGAGGATCACATACTTTAAAAACCGGGACCGCAGGAGGCGGGGCGGGCATCCGCCCTCTCCGGTGCAGATCCGCACCGGCATCCCCATCTCCTCGTTCAGGTAGGCAACCCCCATCTGGAGGCCTTCCCACATGGTGGGAGACAGGGCCCCGAAGGACATGCCCCCGATGATCATGGGATAGATTTCCCGTACCGGAGGAATCCAGCCTTTTTCTTTCAGGCGTTTCATGTTTTCCCGGGGGGAGAGGACCCGTCCCAGCAGGGTTCTCATCTCAAATTCATGACGGCCGGCATCCAGAGCCGGGTCCGTGAGCATGGAGATCCGGGTGAACTTGATCCTGTCCAGGATGGACAGGGAGGAATTTCTCCTGCCCCCCCGTCTTCTGGGAATCCCCTTCTGGTTGATATGGAACTTGAGCCGGTCCAGGCCCGGATTTTTCACCGGGGAGATGGCATCGTTGGGGCAGACCATGGTGCACATGGCGCATCCGATACAGGCATTTTCAACCGTTGTTCGCTGGCGGATGCCGTAAAAGGTCTCATATCGGTCTGAATGGCCGGTGTCTTTTTTAATGGATGTTTTGATTTTTCTTTTCCTGAATACGCCCAGTTCCAGGGCCTGGACCGGACAGACGGCCGTACACTGTCCGCACAGGGTGCAGCGGTCATTGGAGTATCTCACCTGCCAGGGCAGGTCGTTCAGGCTTAAAGAGGAAGGTTCAAGGCTTCTGTTTGACGACATATATTAACCTCCTGCCGGTCGGGACCGACAATTGCTGTATCAATGTGCATGGGTTGGATATCCTTTGTCTTGTCCCGGTCCGGGATCACGGCATCCAGGCCGCAGATTTCCGATGAAAACCCGAACATCCCGGGTCTTCCGCCCACCACTCCGGGCCGCAGTTTTTTTCTGTCCTGGACCATGAAAAGGGAGTGGTCCGGCAGGGTCCCGATGACGCAATTGGGGCCGTCAATGATCAGGGGCCGGCAGGTGCGTTTCAGATGGGAGAGAAATTCGGCATCCGGATGGTTCAGGAGCGCCTCTTCCTGCAAGGGGGTGATCACATGTTTATAGGCATCAATTCCCAGGTCAAGGCCCACCATGGAATAGTGAAGAATATGGGCAAACACCTCGGAGTCGGATTGATATCCTCTATAGCCGGGAAAATCCCGTGACGTCAGAAAATCCTTGATAGGAATAAACGCAGTGTTTTCCCCGTTGGTCATGGTGCAATAGCCCTTGATAAAGAAGGGGTGGCAGGCGTAGAGATTAATGGCATAGTTAGTGTTCTGCCGGCCCTGGGCCATGATCACCCGGGCATTGAGTTCTTTTCTGTCCAGGCCCAGATACTCGGCCAGTTGCATGGGGTCACCGATTTCCTTGATCATGATCGTATCCGGCCAGAAGGAAAAGACCATCATGTCTTTTTTTTCTTCACCCATTTCACGGATTTTCAGGCGGATCATCATCAGGCGCGTGGCAATCTCCTCGGAATCCAGGGTGTCCCACCCCTCGGGCAGTTCATAGGCCCTGATCAGGTACAGGCCCCGCCTGGGGATGCCTTCAACGGATTTTTTGGGAATTTTTAAGGAAATTTTATATTTGGTCAAAAACCCCTGGTCCATCATGAACAGGTCCAGGCGACGGATGCCCTCTTCGGTGAATATGCCGGAAAGGATGGGTGCTTCCTTCATCTCTTCAAACGGGCCACCCAGGTCCTGGAGCAGGAGCCCCATGCCGGAACCGTCATGTCCTTCTTTCATCACGTCAAGGGCGTTGATGGCCAGCATGGGAGATACCGGATCCTCGCTGGTCAGTGCAAACAAACGGCACATGATAGATTCTCCTTGTCTGTTAAATTGCAGGGCCTGCCGGATTTAAATAGGCAGACCGCTTGAATTTCTCTTGGGAACCGGTATTTTACCGATTTTTCGAAAACTTCAGTCTAAAGAACACAAGAATATGTGTCAATGATTTTTTCAATGATTTTTTTTCGGTCAATCCGTTCTTTGAAAGGCCGGGTTTTTGATGGCAAATTATTGAGGCAGGATGAAAAATATGGACAGATGATGGATTTGGATCAGAGAATCAGCTTGCCCATTGGGATTGAAAATCCGACGGATTCATACAGGGCTTTGATTTTCATCAAATCCCCTTCAAGGGTTTCGCCCGGGTCTATTTTCCCGATCCACCGGGTTCTTTTGGCCTGGTTATCCAGATACCAGCAGATAATGGGGACGTTAGCCCCTTTGGCAATATGGCGGAATCCGGTTTTGATGGTGGTCACATTTTTCCGTGTTCCTTCCGGCACCAGGGCAAGGATGAGCTGGTCTCTTTTTTCAAATTCCCTGATCACACTCTCCACAAACCCAAGGGCTTTGTCCCTTTTGACCGGCATGCCGCCCAGGCTTTTCAGGAGAATGGACATGGGAAAGAAAAACCATTCCGCTTTGACCAGGAGCCGGGCGTTGACCCTGGCGATTTTGATATAGGTCAGAGCCCTCACCGTATCCATGTTTGTGGTATGGGGGAATCCGATCACCACACACCTGTCGGTCCAGTAATCCGGCAGTTCATCATAGGTCCACCCCATGAGTTTATATGCCATTCTGCCCATGATGCTGAACAGGATTTTCATTATTTTATTTCGGTGCCGGTCATGGTGATACACCCATCAATGATGGTGTCCGCAGCCGCCTTCTTTTTTGTTCTTTTTGGTCTGGCAGAAGTCGAATATGTGGAAGAGTTTAAGTTCATTTTTTTCCAGGAGTTCCAGGTTTTCCATGACGGTTTCTTTCTGTGCCTGAAAAACTTTGATATCGGACGAGGCAAGACTTCTCTGGGAGCCGTCTCCCATGCAACGGGTGATCACCGCATCAATCTGTTCCTCTTTTCCCAGAACCCCGGTTTTACATTTGTGGCCTTCACCTGCAAGTTTTTGGTTTCCCCTGAGTTCACATTTCCGGGTGTCCAGGTCCACGATTAAAAAATTTTCGGCAACCCCGAAATGGTCATCAATGATACTCTCAAGTCCGTTGTTTTCCTTAACGGGAAATGCTATTTTCATAATTTTACTCCAAAAACAATAAATAATTCAAACGAGCATACACAAGATCAATTTAAATGATAAGGGTTAATTTTCCTATGACAAGGTGCATGAAGGTGCATGGCGGCATAAAGCCTGGAACAAAAAAGGAAAAATGAACTAGATCTTTCTTTTCCTTTGGCATATATGCTATAGCTATTCAGCCGCTTTTGAAATCAAAGAGCCTGAATGCCTTTTGTATCGGTTTTCAAACCTTTTGATGCTGTGTTTTCCCTTCTTTTGAGCGGCATGACCCCTAAAAAGTTTGTGACAGACATATGAGAAAGAGCCCTTGCGAGACCTGCGGTGCCTGTTGTGCGTTTTTCCGTGTATCCTTTCCCGACAACGCTGCCAACGGGATTAATGGCTTTGGTGTTCCAGAGGATTACAGCGTTGTTTTAAACTGTCTCCAACGTTCCATGAAAGGTACCCAGGCAATGAACCCACGCTGTATTGCCCTGGAAGGGCAGGTGGGGGTCAGGGTCAGTTGCCGCATCTACGCCCATCGCCCCTCAACCTGCCGGGACTTTAAATTATCCTGGGAAAACAATATCGGCAACCTATTGTGCGACCGGGCAAGGGGATTTTTTGGGCTCCAGCCCTTTTCACAGTATTGATGAGATCACATTGGGGTTGATTTAACACAGAATGCTGTTAAATTAGGAGAAAATAGTCGGTCAATCAAACACACAACGTTTGATCAAATATTTAAAAAATAAATAGGATGTAAAATGGATTATCTTGAGATTGAAAAACAATTGGGAGCCAACAACTATAAACCTCTGGATGTGGTATTAAACAGGGGAGAAGGCATCTGGGTGTGGGATGTGGAAGGCAACCGCTACATGGACTGCCTGTCTGCATATTCTGCCGTGAACCAGGGGCACTGCCATCCTGAAATCGTCAGGGCCCTGATTGAACAGGCGGGTAAGCTTTCCCTGACATCCCGGGCCTTTCGTAACGACCAACTGAGCCTGTTTTACAAGGAGTTATGTGAACTCACCCATTCCCACAAGGTTCTGCCCATGAACAGCGGGGCCGAAGCCGTGGAAACCGCCATCAAGACCGTTCGAAAATGGGGCTACACCCACAAGGGAATAGCCGACAACAAGGCCGAGATCATTGTCTGTGATAATAATTTTCACGGCAGGACCATTACCATTGTCAGCTTCAGTTCAGATCCGGGTGCCAAAAAAGGATTCGGCCCGTTTACGCCGGGTTTTAAAAGCATCCCGTTCGGGGATGCAACAGCCCTGGAAAAAGCCATTACAAAGAACA
The DNA here is from genome assembly GCA_963674905.2 of uncultured Desulfobacula sp. Lineage (GTDB taxonomy): Bacteria > Desulfobacterota > Desulfobacteria > Desulfobacterales > Desulfobacteraceae > Desulfobacula. The sequence continues at coordinate 2,509,023 of CAXXXR010000002.1, forward strand.
CCATTGCCTTTATGGTAGAGCCTATCCAGGGGGAAGCCGGGGTCATTATCCCACCGGACGGCTACCTGAAACAGGTGAGGCAGATCTGCAATGAGAACAATATTGTATTGATTCTCGATGAAATCCAGACCGGTCTCGGCCGGACGGGAAAGCTTCTGGCCGAAGAGCACGAGGGCATTGAAGCCGACATGACCCTCATCGGCAAGGCTCTGTCCGGCGGTCTCTATCCCGTGTCTGCGGTCCTGTCCAATACAGAGATCATGGATGTGCTCAATCCGGGAGAACACGGCAGCACCTTTGGGGGCAACCCCCTGGCCTGTGCCGTGGCAAGGGCCGCTCTCAAGGTGCTGGTCAGGGAAAATATGATTGAAAATTCCGCCGCCATGGGAGACTATTTTCTAGAGGGATTAAAAACCCTGAAAAACCCCATGATCAAAGAGGTCCGGGGCCGGGGCCTGATGATCGGGCTGGAGTTTATCCCCAAAAAGGTCAATGCCAGGGCCTATTGCGAAAGCTTAAAGGACAACGGTATTCTCTGTAAAGAGACCCATGAAAATATCATCCGGTTTGCCCCGCCCCTGGTGGTGACAAAGGCGGATATCGACTACGTGCTCACCATCATCCACCGGGTGATTGGATAAGCCTAAGCCAATAAGATCGCCCGGCACTGGTTTCAGTGCCGGGCAGTATAATTAAAAAAATCAGCACTCAAAAATCGTTTGATTTGTTATAAAAGCCTTATGCAGGGCCTTCTCCCGTGGTCACAAGTCCTTTGAATCCGTGTTGCCGCATGACCTCATATCCCAGGATGGCTACGGTATTGGCCAGGTTAAGGGACCGGGTATGGGCAGCCATGGGTACCCGTACACAGGTTTTGGGATTTTCCAGCAGCAAATTTTCGGGCAGGCCCACGGACTCCTTGCCGAAGATGAGATAGACTTTGGATTCATAATGGAATTGGTCACACCTGTTTTCGGCTTTTTTTGACAGAAAGATTTTCTGGCCCTGGGGATTTTTGTCAAGAAAGTCTGTATAATCCCTGTAATATGTCACATTCAGTTCTTTCCAATAATCCATGCCGGCCCGTTTTAAATATTTATCTTCCACGGAGAATCCCAGGGGCTCGACCAGATGCAGGTCGGCGCCCATGGCATCACAAGTCCTGCCGATATTCCCGGTATTCTGGGGTATTTCCGGTTCCAGCAGTACAATATTTAATTTTATCATGGGGTTTCCTTATTTTTTTCTTAAAAATCCGAGTATAGCAGATATGTCGGGAGTATGGCCAAACCTTTTACCCGTCTGGTGGGAAACCATAAGCGGCAGGTGATGATTTTTTGCCGTCCCATCAAAGTTGATTCCCATGTCACGGTATGATAGATATGAGAGTTGTATAAAGGGTTTGAACGGCAGAAATTTAAGCTGTTGTATCATTTCAGCAGGCCCGGAACAAGACCGGAAGAGGAGAAAACTTGAGTCAGGAGAATAACGATTACGAGGTGATCTGTAACACCTGCTTTAAAAAATTCAGGGTTCAACTGTTTGCCAGCCATGAAAAAAACCTGTTTGTTGCCGATAAAAAAGACTGGTATTGTGATGCGTGTAAACAGGAGTATTTCAAGGAGCAGACCTCAAAACTCACCAAAGCCCACGCAAAAAAAGGTTTTTCTGAACTTCAGGGCACGGTCAAGCAGATTTCCTGGGCCGAGAAAATCCGGGCCGAACTGATCAATAAAGTGGATTTTTTGAAAAAAAGTCTTGTGTTCAGCGATGACAGTGAGCGGGAAATATCAGACCGGGCATTTGAGTGTTTTCTGGAAGAGTGGCAGGACCGGGCCGATGCCAAATGGTGGATAGACAACCGGAGAATGACGGTCCGGAATATTTCGGACAGGATTAAAGAGATCAAGAGCCGGGACCCAAAATAGTGAACAGGGAAGAGGACTTCAGACCCGGAAATCAGTGTTGATACCTTCGCAAGTTTTTATCTGTTCAAGCCTTGTGCCTAAGACATCAACAATTCCTGCAAAGCGGTCTGCCGTCTGCTGATGTCCTGATTCTGAACGGCCATGGCCAGTGCCCGCCGGGTGCCCACAAACACGGCCAGTTTTTTTGCCCGGGTGATCCCGGTATACATGAGGTTTCGAAACAGCATTTTAAAATGCTGGGTAAGGACAGGGATAATGACCACTTCAAACTCACTGCCCTGGGACTTATGGATGGTGATGGCATAGGCCAGATCCAGCTCCATGATATCGTTTTGCCGGTAATTCACCCGGCGGTTGTCGGGAAAAAAGGAAACACAACAGGTTAAATCCATATTGTCGATATCCTGGATAACGCCGATATCCCCGTTGAAAACGCCTAAATCGTAATTGTTTCGCCGGTGGATCACCCGGTCCCCCACCCTGAAAATCTTTTCCCCTAGTTTTAATTGCCTTCTTCCCTGGACAAAGGGATTTGAAGTCTCCTGGATGACCCGGTTCAGGCTGATGGTCCCGAGGCTCCCCCGGGTCATGGGCGAAAGGATCTGAATTTCGCAGTCTCCGTAATACTTGGGGATCCACTCCTGGTATAGATTCCTCACAACTTCCAGGGCCGTGAATCCATAGTGAAGGGATGACCATGGGTGGATGTTTTTGATCATTGAGCGCAGCTCTTCAATTCCGGTTTGCGCATGGTACACACTTTCAAGATTCACATGCCGAAATTTCGGGGGAATGGTGATTTCGGTTTCATAGGGTCCCATGCTTTCTCCGGCCCGGAATTCATAACAATTTGTATCGCCGTCATTGGCGGTAACGGTGCCAGGGTCGGACATGGCTTCTTCAGGCCGGGACTGCCCGAGATCGTAAAACCGCTTGACCCGGGAAATAAAGGTGAGCTGTTCCTGGGTGGCTTCATCTGAATCAATGAACAAACAGTCGGTTTTGGCCTTCCATATCTCGGGTTTTTTAAAGGGTGATGCGATCCAGGGAATCTGCCCCCTGTTCATCTGGTGGGCATATTCAATGATCAAAGACTCCCGGGCCTGGCGGAAGATCTGGGTGAGCCGGAAACAGGGAACCGCCTCTGACCCAATAATATCCTTTAGTACATTGCCGGCCCCCACAGAGGGAAGCTGGTCCGAATCTCCGATGAAAAGAACCTGGGCCTTTTGGGGAACCGCTTTGAGCAATGAGGCGGTCAGGTTGATATCCAGCATGGAACATTCATCAACGATGAGAAAGTCGGTTTTTAAGGGTTTATCTTCGTTTTTTTTAAACCTCCCGGCCTTCCACCCCAGTAAGCGATGAATGGTTTTTGACTCTTTTCCGATCACATCCATCATTCTCTGGGCTGCCCTGCCGGTGGGGGCTGCCAGGGTGACCTTTAACCCCATGGCCTCAATCAGTCGGACAATGACCAGGGTGGTGGTGGTTTTGCCGCATCCCGGACCTCCGGTAAGAATGGAAAACTTTTGGCCCGCGATTCCCTGGGCCGCCGCGGCCTGTTCCTGGCTCAGGGAAATGTTTCTGGCCTTACAATACAGGGATATCCACCGCGATACCCGCTCAACATCGATCTTTGGGGGGCTGCCGATGTCCGAGATTCGCTGGGCCACATAGCGTTCATCAAAGTAAAGGGATTTTGAATAATAGCATTGTTCGGCAATCTTGTTGTCCTGCACAAGGGTGCGAACCATGAGCAGGCGTTCCGTTTCCATATACTTTAAGAGTTCAGGCAGTTTTTCAGACAGGTCCATCTGCAGCAATTGCCTGACATTGTCCCTGATCTGGGATGCGGTGAGGTAGCAGTGGCCGAAATCCCGACTGGCCGCAAGGACATGTTGTATCCCGGCCAGGATTCTCTGTCGGCTGTCCGGTTCAAACCCGATACTCAGGGCCACCTTGTCGGCGGAGAAAAAACCGATCCCGTAAAAGTCTTTGGACAGCCGGTAGGGGTCCTGGGTCACCTTTCGTATGGCATCGTCACCGTACTCCTTGTAAATCCGCACGGCGAAAAGCGTGCTGATGCCGTGGGACTGCAAGAACATCATGACGTCACGGATGGCCTTGTGCTCGGTCCATGCCTCCTGGATCATGTCCAGTTTTTTTTCGGCAATACCGGGGACTTCAATGAGCCGCCCAATATCCTGTTCAAAAATGTCCAGGGTCTGATCGTTGAAATGTTTCACGATTTTATGGGCTGTTTTTGGACCGACACTCTTGATCAGGCCTGAACCCAGATATTTTTCCAATGCCGCGGCCGAGGCAGGTTTGTTCTCCTTTGCCGTTACGGCCTGGAACTGGCGGCCGTATTTGGGGTGACGGGTCCAGGAACCCTGGAACTCCATTGTGGCACCGGCAAACACCTTTGTCTGGTGGACAATCACGGTTTCCTGCCCCTGGGGATTGTTAAAGGGCATGACCCTGAGAATGGACCACCCGTTATCGGGGTTGTGAAAGGTGACCCGGTCCACAATCCCCTTGAGGGTTTCATGGATGACCCCGGTTTGGGTGACGGCCTGTGGTTTCATTTTATCCTTGTGCCCTGCAATTTTCATTTAATGACAATAAAACGCCTAAAGCAAATACCTTAAAATAGATACACCAGAATCATACCGGTTTTCAATCGGTTAATCAAAAGGGTGTTCAGTGAAGATATTTTCAAGGATTTTTTGACAACATCTGATCTTTGTTTTATGGTGATATTATATCCAATGTGTCATTATAGAAAGGGTCTGGAATTACAAAAAGTCGTTTTGATACAATGGGTTTACATTCGTCGGCATTAATAAAAACAAAAAATTAAGGAGGCGTTCAGCGATTCTAAGCATAAAAATAGATAAAAAATTGATTGACGATTGTAAAATGACAACCCGGCAGTTTGCCGGTGTTTGTTTGATGGGTATTTTATTGTTGTTTTTCATACCCTTAACCGGATCTGCGACAGACAAAAATGAACTTGATCCAGCTTCAGGATCTGTTAACATCCTTAAATCCGGGAGCGAAATGGACTACCCCCCGTTCTGCGTTGTCAAAGAGAGTCAAGAGGCAGACGGATTTTCCGTGGAGCTTCTTAAAGCCGTGGCCCAGGCTGCCCGGTTTGATGTGTCTTTTGAGGTGGGTCCCTGGGAGCAGATCAAAGAAAAGCTGATTCAAGGCCGGATCGATGTTCTGCCCTTTGTCTCCTATTCTACGGAAAGAGATAAGGTCCTTGACTTTACCACACCATACCTCAGACTGCACGGAACCGTTTTTGTGAGAAAAGGGGAAACATCCATCCATTCCGAAGCCGATTTAAAGGACAAGGAAGTTCTTGTGATGAGGGGAGATACGGCCCATGAGTATGCACGACGAAAAAATATCACCGATCACCTAATTCTGACCGACTCGTTTGAGCAGGCATTTAAACGGCTCTCCGCAGGACAGCACGATGCCGTGATCATGCAGCAGTTGGCAGGGAACCAGCTCATCAGACAGCTCAATATTTCCAATGTCATGGATGTGGGCTCGTCTACAGAGGCAGACCTTAAAATCACGGACAGACCCCTGGAAAGTTTTGAGCAGAAGTTCTGTATCGCGGTCAAAGAAGGGGATAAAGAGCTGCTTGCCCGCTTAAACGAGGGGCTGGCCCTTGTCATTGCCAATGGAATTTTTGACGAGCTCTATCAGAAATGGTTCGGGCCGATCCTGCCGAAACCGTCTCCCAACCTTGCCGTAATACTAAAGACACTTTTGTTGATACTATTGCCCATTCTATTTGTTTTGGGAATTTTTGGGCTCTGGTTTTTAAACAGGGAAGTGGCCCGGAAAACGGAACGGTTAACCGATCAAATCAAGATCAGTGAAAAAGCCAAAACCGAACTACTTCAAAGCGAAACACATCTGCGGACATTGATCGATACCCTTCCGGACCTTATCTGGCTGAAAGATCCAAAAGGGGCTTATATTTCCTGCAACTCCCGGTTTGAAGATTTTTTCGGGGCTCGGGAAAAAGATATTGTCGGCAAAACCGACTATGATTTTGTGGACAAGGAGCTTGCCGACTTTTTCCGGAAAAATGATCGGGAAGCCATATCAAAAGGACAACCCGGCATCAATGAAGAGAAAATTGTTTTTGCAAATGACGGCCACCATGAGATCCTTGAAACCATTAAAACGCCGATCTATGCAAACAGCGGCCAACTGATCGGTGTCCTGGGTATCGGCCGGGATATCACTCTGCGAAAGCAGGCGGAAGAGATGATCCGGCATGAACGTGATCAGTTTGATCTCATCATGGAAACCAGCCCTGCCGGTATTGTACGGGTCGATAAGCAAGGGAAAATAGTCTATGCCAACAACCGTGCAGAGAAAATATTGGGGATACGGCTCTCAGAAGGTGGGCCAAGAACCTATGATGATCCGGTGTGGAAGATTACGGATTTTTACGGCAATCCCGTTCCTGGTGAAAATCTTCCGTTTAACAGGGTCAGGAAAACCGGCAGGCCAATATTTGACGACCAACATGCCATTGAATGGCCTGACGGCAGTCAGGTATTTTTGTCCATCAATGCCATGCCCCTGAGGGGAGATTCAGGGGAGTTTGACGGCATGGTTGCATCCATTGATGATATTACGGAAAAATACCGGGCGGAACAGAACTATAAAATGCTTTTCACTGAAATGCTGGACGGGTTTGCACTTCATGAAATTGTCTGTGATGATTCAGGCAATCCTGTTGATTACCGCTTCCTGGAGGTCAATCCGGCTTTTGAGCGCCTCACCGGATTGAATAAGGAGTCACTTATCGGGAGAACCGTACTTGATGCACTTCCCCGGATAGAACCTCTTTGGGTTAAAAAATACGGACAGGTGGCCCTGACAGGGGTGCCGGATTCATTTGAGAGCTATTCAAAGGACCTGGACCGGCATTTCCGGGTAACGGCTTTCCGTTATGCCCGGAATCAATTTGCCTGCATATTTGTTGACGTCACGGTCCAGAAAGCGCTTGAGAGGCGAATCAACCAGGCCCAGAAGATGGAGTCCATCGGTAATCTGGCAGGGGGTATTGCCCATGATTTTAACAACCTTTTGTTTCCCATCATGGGGATGTCTGAACTTTTGATGGAAGACTTTGGTCCGGACAGTATTGAATACGCAAATGCACAGGAAATCTATACGGCAGGCAAAAGGGGCAGTCAGCTTGTCCAGCAGATCCTGGCATTCAGCCGGCAGACGGAAAACACAATGGTTCCGGTGCGAATTCAGCAGATACTCAAAGAGGTCCTGAAGCTGACCCGCTCCAGCATCCCCGCAGATATTGTCATTGAGGCCGATATCCGTCAGGACTGCGGTCTGGTCATGGCAGATCCGACCCAGATTCACCAGATTGCCATGAATCTGATTACCAATGCCTATCACGCGGTTGAAGAGGGGGGCGGCAGGATAGGGGTCCAACTCCGGGAACTGGATTCCCCAGACGGCGAATTTTCAGGCAACTTGCTGAAAAAAGGCGGGTATGTCCGGCTGACCGTCTCCGACACCGGTTGCGGCATAGACCCGCAGGTCATCAACAAGATATTTGAACCGTATTTTACAACCAAAGTTCAGGGCAAGGGAAGCGGGCTCGGCCTTTCAGTCGTCTATGGAATCGTGAAGGAAAACAAGGGCGAGATTAAGGTTCGCAGCGAGGTCGGGGAGGGAACGGTATTTGATGTGATCCTGCCGTTAATGGACCCATCCACCGTGTCGATATCCGGCAGCACGCCTGAAATCTTCAAAACAGGGACGGAACGCATCCTGCTGGTGGATGATGAAGCCCCGATTCTCAAGCTGGAAAAACAGATGCTCGAAAAGCTTGGATATACCGTCACCATACAAACCGGCAGTGTTGAGGCCTTGGATCTGTTGAGTATCAATCCCCATGCATTTGATCTGGTGATTACCGATATGTCCATGCCGGTGATGACGGGAATGGATATGGCAAGCCAGATTATTAAATTGCGGCCTGATATTCCCATTATCCTGTGCACCGGATTCAGTGAAAGAATCAGTGAACAATCAATGGAAGAATCCGGGATTAGACGCTTGCTGATGAAACCGGTTGTGAAGTATGAAATGGCAAAGGCCATCCGGGAAGTTCTTGACAAATGACGCATATCATCGGGACGATGGATCCGGGGACAATATTGGCTGGATCTCACAGCTCCTGAAGAAAGGGCGGCGTTTCAAATTCTATTGAAACGCCGCCCTCAAATATTCACAATCAGACAAGGTCAAAGCGGTCAAGGTTCATCACCTTGTTCCACACCGCCACAAAATCAGTTAAAAATTTTTCCTGGGAGTCTTTGCATCCATAGACTTCCGCCAGGGCCCGCAGTTGGGAATTGGAACCAAAGATGAGGTCGACACGGGTACCGGTCCACTTGAGTTCACCCGTTGCCCGGTCACGCCCTTCAAACAGATTTTCGTCTTCCGGACTGGCCTTCCACGTGGTGCCCATGTCGAGGAGATTCACGAAAAAGTCATTGGTGAGCGTTTCCGGGTGTTTGGTGAATACGCCGTGACCGGATTGTCCGAAGTTGGTATTCAGGACCCGCATGCCGCCAACCAGAACCGTCATTTCAGGTGCGGTCAGCGTCAGCAACTGGGCACGGTCCACCAGCAGCTCCTCCGCCGATACGCTGAACCTGGTCTTGAGATAATTACGGAACCCGTCTGCAGCGGGTTTGAGTACGGCAAACGACACGTCATCGGTTTGTTCCTTGGACGCATCCGTACGTCCCGGCGTAAAGGGAACGATTACTTCACTGCCGGCATTCCCGGCAGCCTTTTCGATGCCGGCACATCCGCCCAGAACAATCAAGTCGGCCAGGGAAACCATCTTCCTGCCGGATTGCGCAGCGTTGAATTCTTTCTGGATTTTTTCAAGGGTCTGGAGCACGATTGCAAGCTGTTCAGGCTGGTTGACTTCCCAATCCTTTTGGGGTGAAAGGCGGATCCGGGCCCCGTTGGCACCGCCGCGTTTGTCGGAACCTCGGAAGGTTGATGCCGATGCCCAGGCGGTTGCGACCAGTTGAGAGACCGTCAGTTCAGATGCAAGGATCTTATCCTTGAGGTCGGTGATATCCTGGGCGTTGATCAGTTCATGATCGACTGGGGGTACCGGGTCCTGCCAGATCAGTTCCTCTGCCGGGACCTCCGGACCCAGATAGCGTGAGCGGGGACCCATGTCCCGGTGGGTCAGCTTGAACCAGGCCCGGGCAAATGCGTCGGCAAAGGCCTCGGGATTCTCGTGAAACCTTTTTGCAATGGGTTTATAGATCGAATCCATCCGCAAAGAGAGGTCTGCCGTGGTCATGAAGGTGGTCACCTTCTTTGACGGATCATGGGCCGCCGGGGCAAGATCTTTTTCATCGGGATTGACCGGGACCCACTGGTAGGCTCCGGCCGGACTTTTTACCAGATTCCAGTCATAGCCGAACAGCATGTCAAAATATCCCATATCCCACTGGGTGGGATTCGGGGTCCACGCTCCCTCAAGGCCGCTGCTGATGGTGTCGTCGCCTTTTCCGCTGCCGAAACTGCTCTTCCAGCCAAAACCCTGTTCCTCGATGTCGGCGGCTTCCGGCACAGGACCAACGTTTGATGCATCCCCTGCACCATGGCATTTGCCGAAGGTGTGGCCGCCTGCGACCAGTGCCACGGTCTCTTCGTCGTTCATGGCCATGCGGGCGAAGGTCTCTCGAACATCCCGACCCGAGGCCACCGCATCGGGTTCCCCGTCCGGGCCTTCCGGATTCACGTAGATCAGGCCCATCTGCACCGCAGCAAGCGGATTTTCAAGATCCCGGTCGCCGGAGTAACGGCTGTCGGGCTTATCACTCGTGGCCAGCCATTCCTTTTCGCCGCCCCAGTAGATGTCTTCTTCCGGCTCCCAGATGTCTTCACGCCCGCCGCCGAAGCCAAAGGTTTTGAATCCCATGGACTCCAGTGCGCAGTTGCCGGCCAGGATCATGAGATCGGCCCAGGAGATTCTGTTGCCGTATTTTTGTTTGATGGGCCATAGCAGACGACGGGCCTTGTCAAGGTTCACGTTGTCAGGCCAAGAGTTGAGGGGTGCCAGACGCTGATTCCCTGACCCTGCCCCGCCGCGGCCGTCGCCCATACGATAGGTACCGGCACTGTGCCAGGCCATGCGGATAAAAAGACCGCCGTAGTGACCATAGTCGGCCGGCCACCATTCCTGGGAGTCGGTCATCAGGGCAAAAAGGTCTTTCTTCAATGCCTTTAGATCAAGTTTTTTAAATTCTTCAGCATAGTTAAAGTCCTTGCCCATCGGATTGCTCAGGGAAGAGTTCTGGTGAAGAATTTTGAGGTTCAACTGATTGGGCCACCAGTCACGGTTTGACGTGCCGCCACCGGCGATGGATTTTTTAGTCGCTCCCGTTACCGGGCATTTGCTTGTTTCATTGGACATACTACCCTCCTCATTTGGTTTGGTTGTAGATATAAAATATTATGTGATAATCAATATCAATTAAACGCAAAAAAATATATTATCCTTTTTTTGCCATACAATTGCTACATATACCGAAAAAGTCCAGCCGGTGATTCAGAATTTTAAAATCGGTCTCGGCCGCGACTTCTTTTCTCATGCTGTCCAGACTATCCAGATCCGGATCAACAATTTTTTTGCACTCTATACAGATGACATGCGGATGGGGGAAGGGTTTGTTACCATCGTATCTATTGCTTCCATCCGGGAATCCCAATTCAAGTACTTCACCAATCGATTTTATTAATACAATATTTCTGTATACAGTGGCAAGACTCATTGTGGGAAAATCTATTTTGATTTGATCGTAGATATCTTCAACACTGGGATGGCCTTTACTTTCGACAAGAATGCGAACAATAGCCATTCGCTGGGGCGTTATCTTGTGGCCGTTATCCCTTAATTTCCGGATGATGGTTTCAAATCTTTTATTATAATCCGCCAATTTTTGTCCCGTTGTTTTTAAATAATAATTGTTATCATTTAACATCTGTTTTTATTAAAGTCAACCCATCTCCACCCTCTCTTTAAACTTTATGGCCGGATGCCTGAACCAGGGCATCAAAAAGTTTGATAAACTGGGGATGTCTCTGGGTCAGGTCTTCGGGATGCCATTGGACGGCAACGGCAAATGCCTTGTCCCTGTGCTCGATACCCTCTATGATACCGTCCGAAGAACGCGCGGTGACCTGGAAATCCACTGCTGGGTCCTTGACGGACTGGTGGTGGTAGGAGTTTACCTTGATCCTGTCTTTTCCAAACACCCTGTGCAGACGGCTGTTTTTTTCGATCTGAACCGAGTGATAGAGTTCATCCACGGGCAATGGTTTGGGGAAATGTCCCAGGCAGTCTTTAACCTGGCTGAAGATATCCTGGTACAGGGTGCCGCCCAGGGCCGCATTCATGACCTGGAGTCCCCGGCAGATCCCCAGAACCGGAATGTTTTTTTCCAGGGCAAGTTTAACGAGTCGAATCTCAAATTCATCCCGGACCGGTGAAAAATAATCCACTTCTTTGATGGGGTTCTCACCGTACACCAGGGGGGAAACATCCTCTCCTCCAGTCAAAAGCAGGCCGTCCAGACAATCAATATAATCTTGGGCCAGACCAATGTCCTCACAGACCGGTAAAAGTATGGGAAGGCCTCTGGCCATGATAACGCTTCTGACATAGTTCATACTCACGGTAGAGTAAACCTTCATGGGCTTTTGCTCTGAATAAGTGGTTATGCCGATTACAGGTTTCATAAAATCACCTTGCCTTCTATTGGATATAGTACCTTGGATCCCTGAATATTTTCTGCTGGTTTTCGAGTTTTGCCATGACCCTGTCCTTGAGCCTGAGCATGATCTGTGAGGAGACCAGGTTGACCCAGAAAAGAAGCCCGGTCATGGAATTTCCAAACAATGAGGTGTCGGTTGAACAAAAAAAAGTGAGTGATGCCTGTTCAATAACCGGGCATTGAGACTTGTCCGTCACAAGGAAAATCTTTGTTCCTGTGCTTTTTGCAAGCCTTGCCGCGGCCAGAACCTCATGAACATAGGGCGGCATTTCAAATACGATCAGGGCATCCTGGGGTTGAACCTGGCCCGCCTCATGGAGCAGGGTCCCATCCCTTCTTTTCAGGCTTTGGCTTTTGAGCCCCATGAGTTTCATCCTCATGGTAAAGATATCCGCAATATAGTGGGAGGGACCCCATCCCATGGTATAAATGCACTGGGCACTGGTCAGGGCATCCACCAGTGCCGCAAGATCCTTGACCACCAGGGCATCGAAGGTCTTGTTGACATTCCCCACCTCCATCTGCCGGATGTTTTCAGCCGAAATAGACGAATCGTTTTGAATGATTTTTTTCACCTTGTCCGCCGGGAGCGCTTCCAGGAGTTCCTCTTCCTGGAGGGCTTTTTTAAAATCCGAATATCCGGAAAATCCGGCTGATTTGGCAAACCGGACCAGTGTTGTCTTGGAGGTTTTCAGGTGATGGGCAACATCCCCGATGGATTTAAGTGAAAATCCCTTAACATCATCCATCATGAGCTGATAGACCCGTTTTTCGGTATCGGTCATCCCTCGGTATTGTCGTCCCAGTTTCTCCACAAGCTTCATGCCGTCTCCCTGTGATGTGCTATTTTCTGCCAGTTGTGGCAGGCGACCTGGTGAGTTGCGTCTATGGTTTCAAGCCCGGGTCTGATCTGTTTGCACACAGCGGTGCTGTAGGGGCAGCGGGTCTGAAACCGGCACCCGTCCGGGGCGTTCAGGGGAGAGGGGATTTCTCCTTTTAAAACAATCTGATCATTTTTCCGGTCCGGCAATGCCGACGGAATACTTGAGATCAGGGCCCTGGTATAGGGGTGAACCGGTTTGGTTTTTATCTCTTTTGCGTCAAACATCTCCACAATGCCCCCCAGATACATAACGGCAATCCGCTCGGATATGTGTTTCACCACTGAAAGATCGTGGGTGATGAACAGATAGGTGAGGTCAAATTCTTTTTGCAGTTTTTTTAATAAATTCAGCACCTTGGCCTGTATGGATACATCCAGGGCAGATACGGGCTCATCGGCAATGATAATGCCGGGTCTGGAGGCCAGGGCCCGGGCAATACCGATTCTCTGGCGCTGCCCCCCGGAAAATTCATGGGGGTATCGTTTGTAGAGTTCTTTTCGCAACCCCGTGATTTCCATATACTCCAGCACCTCCTGTTCAAGGTCTGAACCGGGCCGCTGAAATTTTATGGGCTCGCCAATGATGTTGCCTGCGGTCATTTTCGGGTCCAGGGAAGAAAAGGGGTCCTGGAAAATCATCTGGATATGGGACCGCATTTTCCTCAGCCTGCCCGGGCTTAATGCCAAAAGGTCCTGTCCATTGCAGATTATCTGGCCTGAATAGGCATCAACCAGCTTTACAATGGCCTTTGCCACTGTGGTTTTGCCGCAGCCGGATTCCCCCACCAGTCCAAGGGTTTTTCCCCTGTACAGATCAAAAGAGACATCGTCCACTGCCTTGACATGGCCCACGGTTCGCTTGAAGATTCCTTTTTTTACAGGAAAATAAACCTTGAGATTCTTTACGGACAATACGGTGGGGGTTTCAGGCACCATGGTGGTCTCCATAAAGCCAGCAGCAGGTGTAATGGCCGTCATTGATCCATACCTTTGGCGGCTGTTTTTCCCGGCAGATGTCAAGGCACCGATCACACCTGGGTTCAAACCGGCACCCCCTGGGAAGATTCAGTGGGTCCGGTACAATTCCCCTGATGACGCTGAGTTCATCCAGGTCATTGTCAATATTGGGAATGGATTTTTTCAATCCCTCAAGATAGGGATGTTTTGCATTGTAAAATATTTCCGTTGCCGTTCCATATTCCACTATCCGGCCGGCATACATGACGGCCACCTTGTCTGCGGTTTCCGCCACAACCCCCATGTCATGGGTGATCATGATCACGGCCATTCCCAGCTTCTGCTGCAGACTCTTGATCAGTCTTAAGATCTGGGCCTGGATGGTGACATCCAGGGCGCTTGTGGGTTCATCCGCGATCAGGAGCCCGGGCCGGCAGGCCAGGGCAATGGCGATCATTACCCGCTGGCGCATGCCCCCGCTCATCTGGTGGGGATACTCATGGACCCGTTTTCCCGGATCAGGAATGCCCACCAGGTCAAGCAGTTCAACGGCCCGGGTTCCGGCCGTTTTTTTGGAACACGCCTGGTGGAGCAGGATGCTTTCCATGATCTGTCGGCCGGCCGTCATTACCGGGTTTAACGAGGTCATGGGTTCCTGGAAAATCATGGCAATGCTGTTCCCCCGGATTTTCTGCATATCTTCACGACAGAGCCCCACAAGGTCCTGTCCCTTAAAAAGAATTTGTCCGCCCACAATTCTGCCCGGGGGGTCTGGAATCAGATTCAGAATGGACATGGCGGCTACGGATTTCCCGGAGCCTGACTCTCCGACAACCGCAAGGGTTTCCCCTCGATTGACGGTATAGCTGACCTTGTCACATCCTTTGACAATGCCGTCATCCGTATAGAACCAGGTCTCCAGATCTTTTATGTCAAGTAAGTGTTCACTCATGGTTGAATCGTTTGATGGCCCCTAATCGATAAGCCTTGAATCCAGAGCATCCCTGACCCCGTCTCCAAAAAGATTGAATGATAACACGATCAGCAGGATGGTCACTCCCGGTACCACGGACATGAGTATATTTTCATGCAGGTATTGCTGTCCGTTCGATAACATGGCCCCAAGGCTCGGCATGGGCGGTTGTATGCCAAGACCCAGGAAAGATAACCCGGCAATGACAAGGATGGTCTCTCCAAGGCTGAGACTTGCCAGGACCAGGATGGGTGAAATACAATTGGGAATCACATGGCGAAGAATGATCAGGCGGTCCGGAATCCCAATGACTTTGGCAGCAGAAATAAAATCAGATTCCTTGACCAGGAGTACCGAGCCCCGGATGATTCTTGCAAATGCCATGATATTGGAAAGACTGACAATCAGGATAAGCTTCCATATCCCTGTACCCAGGGCGGCCATAATGGCAATGGCAAGAAGGATAAAGGGAATTGAATTCCACGCTTCCAGCAGTCGCATGATAATATTATCTGTTTTTTTGCCGTAATATCCTGCCAGAAGACCTAGGAAAGTGCCGATGAGCGTATTTAGGAAAACAGCAGAAATACCGATCCCCAGGGCCACCCGGATGCCGAACAGATTTCTGGAAAAGATATCTCTGCCCATGTCATCGGTCCCCAGCCAGTGGGCCCGGGATATCCCCTGACTCAATGCGCCCCAGTCGGAAGCCAGTGAATCATGGGGGCTGATGAACGGGGCTAAAATAGCCAGATAACACAGGACAATCAAAACAATCATGCCGCCCATGGCGCTCTTGTTTTTATTCAACCGTTTCCACATCATGCTCGCATTGCTTTTGATTTGATCCGTGTCGTTGGCTGCCCGTGATATCACAATGGACAATACCAGAAGTCCTGCGGTCAGGCATGCAAAGACAGCGTAGGCAATGAGATCTTTTTTTGCCCAGGGAAAAATCCAGACCAGAAGAATAAATGATATGATAAACAGATAAAATGTTTTAAGCCGCCACATGCTATTCATACCTGATTTGAGGATTGATCACTGCGTAAAACAGATCAACCATGAGATTCACAATAACATAAATGATTGATAAGATCAGGACACACCCGAACACAAGGGTTTCATCCCGTCTGAATATGGCATTGACTGCCAGTCGTCCCACACCTGGCCAGGCAAAAACAGTTTCAGTGAGAACCGCACCTGCAAATAATCTGGCGATCTGGTTCCCGATATTGGTGGTAATGGGGACCAGTGCATTTCTCAGACCGTGGGCAATAATAACCATTCCTTCGCTGACACCTTTGGCCCGCGCCGTCCTGATATAGTCTTCCCGGATGACATCCAGCATGGAAGACCGTGTGATCCGTGTGGTGGATGCCATCATGGTAAAGGACAGGACCAGGGCAGGCATGATCAGGTGCCTCATCCCTTCGATGGTATAAAACGGTCCGCCATATCCCGACGCGGGAAGCAAACGCAAATTGACCGCGAACAGGTAAATCAGTAGAATGCCCGTAAAGAAAACAGGAATGGACATGCCAAAGAGGGCCGCACTCATGGACGCATAGTCAAAGAGTGAATTTCGTTTTACCGCAGAAATTATTCCGGCCGGTATGGAGATGACAATGGCGAGAAACAGGGCCGAAATCCCCAGTTCAAGAGTGGGAATCATTCGTTTGCCCACCACCTTGATGACGTTTTCCCGGTAATAGATGGACTTGAGTTCACCGGTAAAAAGATGTTTCATCATCTTGTAGTATTGAACAGGGATGGGTTTGTTCAGGGCAAATTTTTCCCGGGTCAGGTCAATGGCCTCCTGGGTTGCCCGGTCTCCCAGGAGCACAATGGCAGGGTCTCCCGGAGTTAATTTTAAAATGCCGAAAATAAGCCCGGAAATGAAAAGGAATAGGGGGATTAAAAGCAGCAGTCTCCGGATGGTATAACTAAGCATGGCCTGAACCTTGGATCATCTCTATTGCTCACTATTCAGGAGGGCAGAAACCACTGCCCTCCTGAATCCGGTTGATGGATCAAATGAATGTTCTGAACAATTCATCTGTTAAATTAATCAGATCAGTCGATCAAGTTAGTCAATTGATACGTTTCTTTTTTCAGTTACCAGGTGAAAATAATCCTGGGAAGAGGGGGTAAACCCTTTGACTTTGTTGCTCACAACGGCGCTGACACTTTTGAAAACCAGGGGAATGTGGATATAATCTTCTGCCAGGGCTTTTCTCATAACTGTTTTATACTGCTCACCCCTTTTTTCCGTACCGACCAGGACTCTTCCCCGGTCCAGGGCGGAATCGATTTCCGGGCGGTTGTATTTGGAAAAATTCATGGTGGAGCCGCTGTGGAATATTTTGTAAGTCCAGCGATCAGGATCAGGTACGGACCCCCATCCCATGATATACATACCGGTTCCTTTTTTAAGCAGTGGAAAGAGAGTTCCCCATTCAAGGGCCTCTACCTTTGCCTTGATTCCAAAATTGCGCAGCTCCGTGGCAACGGCCGTGGCCATTTTCACCCGGGCAGGTTTCTGGGAGGTATAGATGGAAAATTCAAACCCGTCCGTGATCAGACCGTCTTTTTTCAGGGCATTAAAATATTCTCTGGCCTTTTCCTTATCATAGGCAAGGGCATGGGCTTTCATATAATCGGTATCATCTGGGAATACGCCCACGGGAATCCATGAATAGGACCTCACCCCTTCCCCTCTCCAGATACCTTTGATGGCGGCATCAAAGGGGACGGCATGGTAGACGGCCTTTCTGAATCGCACATCTGAAAAAGGGGCCTGGTCATAGGAAAACCCGATATAGGAATTTCCCAGTCCCGGAATCGTCATCACTTTCAGGCGGCTGTCGTTTTCAAGCCTTGCAATGTCCTGGGGAAGCAATTGATGGGCAATGTCAATACCGCCGGATTCAATCTCGGCTGCCATGACCTCGGGTTTGGGGATGGGCCTGAAAATCACCTGGTCGACATTGGGCTCACCCAGGAAATACGCTTTGTTTTTTTTAAGGACGATTCTGTCATCGGGAAGCCATTCAAGGAATTTAAACGGACCGGTTCCAACGGGATGGCTGTCAAATTTGTCCATGCCGATTTGTTTGACAAGGGCCTCGGGGATTATACCGGAGGTTGCGTTCCCAAGGGCCAGCATCAATGGGGCATAGGGATCTTTTAAGATGAGTTTTACACTATAATCTCCATCAGTTTCAATTTTATCAACCGGAGAGAAAAACTCTTTGCTCGGTGATGCATTGGCCGGGTCCATAATGGATTCAAGGGTAAATTTTACGTCATTGGCCTTAAGTTCCTGGCCATTGTGGAATTTTACACCCTGTCTCAAATAAAATACATAGGTTTTCCCATCCGGAGAAATATCCCATTTTTCAGCCAGAGCAGGTGCAGGGGATGAAGCACTCTCTTTAAAAGAGACCAGGGTGTCAAAGATATTACCGGCAACCGATTCACCGTAAATTCCAGGGATAAGAACAGGGTTAAGCTTTGCCGGTTCTTTGGCAATGCCGATCTTCAGGATTTTTTCCGATGCAAACCCATGGGAAAAAGACCCCATGACGGCAAGCAGAACAATCAGTATCAGTAAAAGATTTTTTTTCATCAAATTGCCCTCCATTTGTTTGTTGTTGGTTCAAGGATTACGGCCCCGGCAAACCAAATTTTGATGCCTGATAAAAATTACTCAGGTTACTTTATTCATAGATAGATATTACTTTGGTTACTTTTCGATACCAGTGATTGGATATGCGTGTCAAGTCATTTGCAATAATTTTGTTTCAGGTATAAAAAAAGCGGTATCAATGCTATAAAAATACGAAACATACAAAAATTTTTCACTCAAACTTAAGGGGATACAATATGGATCATTCACCAAAGAAACCTAAGGGGGCTGGAAAAAGCAGTTTTGATTTAATTGATTCCGATACATTGAAAACCGGTTTGCCGGTAAAATCAGGATCTGTTGTCATTGACCTGGCCTGTGGTAAAGGGATGTATTCCATGTTTCTGTCTGAAATTGTCGGCGAAACCGGGTTGATATACGCTGTCGACCTCTGGGAAGAAGGCCTCCTGCAATTGGAAGCGCAGATGGAGCACAGGGGTATTTCCAACATTCTTCCCATGCTGACCGATGCCACAAAGCAGATTGATATTGATGACTACAGCACGGATGTCTGTCTGATGGCCACGGTATTACACGATTTTGAAGAAGCCGGTCATGCGGATACGGTATTGGAGGAAATAAAAACCCTGCTCAAACCCCATGGGTGTCTGGCAGTCATTGAATTTAAAAAGATCCCGGGACCGCCGGGACCGCCAGTGCATGTCCGGCTGTCTGAAGCCGAGGTTGAAAAAATGGTGACACGGCACGGCTTTGTGAAAAAAAAGACCCTGGATATCGGGGAGACCAACTATCTGATGACCTTTATATCTCCATAGTCAGGGATCACCGCTGCCGGCTGACCATTCTCTGTTCTGTGGTTATTCAAACGTCTTTTGGTTCCTGGTTGCTGACCTTGATTCTGCCGGGAGCGGCAGCCCTGGCAGTGGAGAAAAATTCCAGGGTCATGCTGGATTATCTGGAAACCCGGAACGATGGACCGGATAAGGGCAGCGGCCACACCCTGTCTAGCCTGGGACACCCTTCGCTGGGAGACGGAAATTCAAGTGTATAAAAATTTATGGGAGCAGGCCCATTCACCCGGGGCTGATGCATCATGACCAGCACCAGAGAAACCCTATTGTCAATCGATTGCGGTACCCAGAGCCTCAGGGCCATGGCATTTGCCCGGGACGGAAGGCTTATGGCCAAAGCCCAGGTAGAATACCCGCCCTATGTCAGCCCCGGACCGGGCCTGGCCGAACAGGACCCGGCCGTATACTGGGATGCCCTGGTCCGGGCCTGCCGGGAGCTAAAGGAAAAGAAGGCCGGGCTGGTTCAGACAATTGCCGGCATCGGGGTAACCACCCAGCGGGCCACAATGATCTGCCTGGACCAGGACGGGAATGTGCTGCGCCCGGCCATTGTCTGGCTGGACCAGCGGACGGCGGAACCGGTTTTTGCCACCTCGGGCCTGGTTCATCTGGGGGTGAAGCTGAGCGGCCTCAAATCCAGGCTCATGGAGGCCCAGGCCCAGGGCAAGTGCAACTGGATCATCCAGAATCAGCCCGGGATCTGGGCAGCCACCTATAAATATCTCCAGGTTTCGGGGTTTTTGAATTTTCGCCTCACCGGTGAATTTAAAGATTCCGTGGCGTCCCAGATCGGGCATTTGCCCTTTGATTATAAGCGACACCGATGGGCCGGCCCCTGGGCCCTGACCCGCAGGCTGTTTTGTGTCCCCACTGAAAAACTGCCGGATCTGGTTCAGCCTGGAGCGCTTTTGGGGAGCCTGACTGGAGAAGCGGCAGAACTCACCGGTCTTGCCCAGGGGATTCCCGTGATCGCCTGTGGCTCTGACAAGGGGTGCGAGACCCTGGGTTCCGGGGTGATTGACCAGACCATGGTTTCCCTGAGCTTCGGCACAACCGCAACCGTTCAAACCTGCACGGACCGGTATTTTGAATCCATCCCCCTGATGCCCCCCTATCCGGCGCCCATTCCCGGATTCTATAACCCTGGAGTGGAAATTTTCAGGGGCTTCTGGATGATTTCCTGGTTTAAAAAGGAATTTGGCCAAAAAGAGGTGGAAAAGGCCAGGATACTTGGGAAGGCCCCGGAAGAACTGCTGAACCAATGTCTGGAAAAGACAGAACCCGGTGCAATGGGTCTTCTGATCCAGCCTTACTGGGGCCCGGGCCTTGATCACCCCAACGCCAAAGGGGCCATGATCGGCTTCGGGGATGTCCATACCCGGGATCATATTTACCGGGCCGTTATTGAAGGACTTGGCTTTGCCCTGCTGGAGGGCATGGAGCGGATTCAGGCCCGGGGAAAAGTTCGAGTGGAGCAGGCGGCCCTTTCCGGCGGCGCCTCCCAGAGCGATGCCATCTGCCAGATTGCGGCTGATATTTTCAATCTGCCCATGGCCAAGGCAGCCACCCATGAAACCTCCGGCCTTGGGGCGGCCATCCTTACGGCAGCAGGAACCGGTCTGTATCCCGGGATCAGGGATGCCGTGGACCAGATGGCCAGACCAGCGGTCCGGTTTTTACCCAACCCTCAAGCGGTTGAAATTTACCGGAATCTCTACTGCCAGGTGTACAAAAACATGTACTCAGCCCTGGCCCCCCTTTACCGGAAGATCCAGGCCATTACCGGATACCCCCCCAAAGTCAGCTATTAGGAGAAATGCCATGACAAAATGGATAGAAACGCCCCCCCCCCCCCCCCCGAGAAAACTCTTTTCGCTCCATCTTTAAATGGGGGGGGCGGACGTGTTTAAACATCCCAGCCGTGGTTTCCATCTGCAATAACCACCGTATTCCTGTCCATGTTTACGGCGGGGACTGAATCCGGGGAGCCGGTGCCTGGTGATGGGCCAGGCAGAGGGTGAAAAAAGATTTTCCAGAAACGTGGCCGGGCAGATTCGAAAGATCGCCACCCGGGCCAAAAGCATTTACCTGACCGGTTACCCCATGAGGAAGTGGTATAAGGGCCGGTTTGAAACGTTTAGAATCCTTGAACTGATAAAATTGACAAAAGAAAGTATGGGTGCTAATTTTTTGGAACTAACAGGATTGGATCATGGGAATACAAATGTAAAAATTTAACAAAAGAGGATGCAATGTCTTATTCACCCAAATTAAGTTCCGGATTTACCTTTGCAAAAAACCGAAGCAGTTTTATATCTCCCCAGTCGGGAATGTGTTCATTTTGCACCCAGGATTGTCCCGGAACCTGCGAGATTTCCCAGGCAGCCGTGCTGGGTGCCCAAACCGTGTATCCGACAACAACGGGCTTCAATCAGATCGCCTCGGAAAAAGATTACCCCATTGATTTTTCACATTTTAATATCAACGGCCGGGTGTTCGGCGCCCGGGGAGCCCAGGAAACCCAGGAAGAGGCCAATATCTTTAATGTAAACCTGGAGAGGACCTACGGGACCCTTCACCCGGTTAAAATGGCCATGCCCGTGATCCTTCCCGCCTTGATCAAACTCAACTGGCAGGATTATTTTGCCGGGGCTGCCATGGCCGGGGTCACCTGCGTGATCGGAGAACACGGCAGAAACAATGACCTGAATTTAAAGATGGAAAAGGGGAAAGTGACGGATTATCCCCTGCTGGAAAAGGCCCTGAACTGTTTTCGCAATTATGACCGGGGATATGGCCAGATTGTTCTCCAGAGCAATGTGGACGATGACCTTCTGAGGGTTCCAAAAATCGCCATCCGGAAATATGGGGTCAGGGCCATTGAAATCAAATTCGGCCAGGCCGCAAAGGGGACCCAGCCGGTGATCCGTTTAAAGAATATTGAAGCGGCATTGAAACGCCAAGGCCTGGGTGATGTGGTCATTCCGGACCCGGGTGACCCGTCCGTACAGAAAGCATATGAAGACGGGGTCTGTCCCAATTTTTATACCTATTCCAGGCTGCCCCTGTGGAATGAAGATTCCCTCATCACCCACATTACAGGGCTCAGGGATATGGGAGCCAAAAACATTTATTTTAAAATGGCGGGATACGACAGAAAGGATATCGAGCGGGTGCTTAGGATTGCCTGTGAGGCAAAGGTGGACATGGTCACCTTTGACGGTGCCGGGGGCGGGTCCGGATACAGCCCTTCAAAGATGATGAACGAGTGGTCCCTGCCCACGGTCTGCCTGGAGGATGCGGTTGTCCGCATCTGTGATCAGTTGAAAGCAGAGAAATTAAGCCCTCCCGCCATCATCATGACCGGCGGGTTTGCCAGTGAGGATCAGGTGTTTAAAGGCCTGGCCTACGGCGACGGCCATGTCCTGGGGATTGGTCTGTGCCGGGCCTCCATGGCGGCTGCTATGACGGCCAAGACAATTGGCGAACAGATAAAGAACCGGGATGTGCCGGAAAGATTTAAACCCTACGGCTCGACAATTGAAGAAATATTCTGCGATCTTCCGGATTTGAGAGCCCTTTACGGCACCGGGGCCAATAAATTTTCCACCGGGGCCATCGGGGTTTTTTCCTATCTCAATAAAATTGCCTTCGGGTTAAAGCATTTTGCCGCCCTGAACCGGAAATTCAACCTGGACCTTCTGGATAAAACCGACCTCATCCCCCTGACATCAGAGGCAAGGGCGTTGATGGCAAACCAGTGGTTTATGCCCTTAAAGAAATAGTCTATTTATAAGGAAATATTTGAGCAATGCAAAAGGCTTACCAACGCTCACTCAGGATATGTTGCGCTTCTCTTTGAAAATGTCCTTTTTGCTCCCCTGAACATTGAGGATCAAACAATGGAAACTCTTGGGATCGCCAAAAAGTTTGGGGATTTTAACGGGCAGGACCACCATATATCAAAATTGATGGGTGTTCAAGTCTCAGGCAATCATTTGTGAATCTGATAGCAAGGGAAATGTGGATAGGCTTATCCTATCGGATTGACAATCAGCCGCAGGGATATCAAAAAATAATGGACGATTGAGTCGATTCTTTTTTACAAAACACTTTTGATATATTATAATTTTGATTTTTAAATAGTTTTTCTGCAAATAAACATATCCAAAATTCAAAAAATACCAGCTTGAATGTGGCCGGTATTTAATTGCGGGTTAAATGGATTTCAATAATTATGATACCATCTAAAGCAGAACAAGAGTTACAAGAGTTGCGGCAGATTTTTTCTTTTTCTCTAAATATGATCTGTATCGTCGATTTCAATTCATCAATTTTTCTTAAAGTAAATCGTAATTATTCAGCAAAAAAAATGCATCACATGTCATTTTTTACTTGACAAGGGTTTTTGCGAAAAATTGTATTTTCCAAGTACATTTCAAGACCCTTCATAATTAAAGCCTCTTGCCCCTCTTATTGTCCCATTGGGTCGGGTTTGATTGGGGCTGAATGATCCACCACAGCCAAATTTTAAAAATACGTGCACTTGTTCAGGCGATCGTTGAGGAACATGATGGATTCCTGGTAGTAAACAGTACGGCTGAAAAAGGTACCAGTTTTTATGTTTATTTTCCAATTGTCAAAGAAGAAACACAAGAAAATATTTCAAATATCGAAAAAGAGCGTCTGCTGGTAGGCAATGAGAAAATCATGTTTGTTGATGATGAAAAGCCAATCAGGGAAAACGGTAAAGAGTTTTTAGAAAATTTTGGGTATCAGGTCCAAACATATAGTAATGGTATTGAAGCCTTTGAGACATTTAAGACCCATACAGGCGAATTTGATTTGATCATAACCGATATGACCATGCCCGGACTTAATGGATACGAACTCGCATCAAAAATTCTAAAATTACAGCCTGATATACCAATTATTCTGTGCACAGGATTTTATATGAAAACATAACTCAGGAAAACGTCATTGAGCTCGGAATCAAACAATTTGTTCAAAAACCGATTATGCATAAAAATCTTTTAATTATGGTCAGAGATATACTTGATAAAAATGAGTCGCAAAATAGTTCTATAAAATGAGGATCTTCTCATACATGGTATGGCACTTAAATATAATTAGGGCACTTGCCGGTTTAATTCTGGTTAATGGGGAATAATGAAAGTTATACTGATTTATCACAGGAATGTGTTGTTGCTCGGTAAACGTTTAAAAAACAGCATTCATGAAAAAAACTATGAGATTTGTGAATTGATCTTCAATAATTTTGAAGAATTAAAAAAAAAGATAGAAAAGCACCCAAGTTTTTTTGAAGAGGAAATTTATATATTGCTGGTAGAATCCAAAAAACGCTTGATGGAATTAACGGATTTGGAAAGTCGGATAAATGGTAAACAAATTGTGTTGATAATACCTGATGAGTCTGAATATATGATGAGAGCGGCAGTAAAATTGTATCCCAGATTCATAACACGGATAGGCGGTAATTTTGACGATCTGTTTCGTGTTTTAAAAAAGATGAGTGGAAATAAATAGCTAAATGAATCTCAATGGCTGTTTTTTAGAATAGGTGTTGATCAATATGATAGTTTTTCTCTATCATTAAACACTTATTACACTTCTATTGAAAAGATATATCCACGACTTATTTTAAGTTTAAAGACAGAGAGTTAATAAAGTCTCTTGAAAAGGAGAGAAAAAAATGGAACTGGGAAAAAATTTGCGGTATAACGGCTTTATGCACTATGAATAAAGGACGAATGACCATTGAAGAAACAAATTATAGTTGGCCTGGTAACCTTAATATTGCTAACCGGATGCACGGGGACTATGCCTGATTTGGGGATACGTAATGGAGAGTTGGCTGCGTGCCCGAAAACACCAAACTGTGTGAACAGTCAAGCGATTGGTGAAAAACAGTATATTCAACCTATTCCTTACTCAGGAACACGGCAGGAGGCGCGAGCCCGTCTCTTGCAGATACTTGAGTCCCAAAAACGAACAAAGATCTTGACGGCTCAGGAAAATTATATTCGAGTAGAGTCGTCGTCAGCTTTGTTTCGATTTGTTGATGACCTGGAGTTTTATTTCCCGAAAGAGCAATTCGGCGAAAAGGTCATTCATATCCGATCCGCTTCCCGTATCGGATATTCCGACCTTGGCGCAAACCGAAAACGAATTGAGCGCATTCGAAGTGAATTTTTCAAATAGATTTACCCCTGTTTAATGCTCAAGACTCCCCTGACCGGGTCCCAGTTCACATCATCATCTGAATCCACCGGACCGGACCAGAGAGTTTCACCATCCTGAACAATTTTGATGAACCGCTCTTTTTCGAGTCCGTCGGATTCTTCAAGCATTGTTCCGGCTTTTTTGAGTATGATTTCAGCATAATCGGCCTCGTTTCCTCCACCGTGAACCGATGCGCCAAGGTCTCTGGGGCGTGATTCCTTATACTTGTGCCCCACACTGCAGGCAATGGTGCCCGTATCCTGGAAAAAGCGTTCAATACTTTCCTTTAATATAGCCGCCAGAATGTTCTGTCCTGATTCGCTGCGGATCCATTGGGCATGCCGGGGATTGCTGGCAAACAAAGGTTCCAGAAGGATGGCAGGCATTTTCGTGTACCTTAAATTATAATCGCCTCTGCCGCTGTATCCGCCCACCTGAATTCCCTGGTCTCCACCAAGACCCAGGCCGAATTCCTTGGCAACCGCCTGAGCATACCAGCGCCCCCAGTTTTTACTGGTCTGTGACGCATTGGCGCCGGCGACATAATGCTTATAATCGCTGGTTCCAAAAAAACCGGTTACAAAGTTTTTCCGGTCAAAATGTGGAGCACGGATATTCGGGAAAAGGGCTTCCGCATCTCTTGCATATTGTTCGGAAGCGTCTCTGGTGATCTTTTCCAAACGGATAATCGATCGAATTCCAAATAAAATAAGTGCCGGGTCCATGATATTGATCCTTTTCGGTCTTATTCAAGTGGCCTTTGCCTAGTTCCTTTAACAAAAATGACGAAAATTCAGAAGATATTCAGGGAATATGAGCCACTGGAACAGTATGAGAATGAAAGCCAAGATTGATGTTGAATACGCTTAATTGTGCTGCATACCAGCATTGGGGAATGATGTAAAGGTCTTTGTTGACAACCTTCCGAACATTTTATTAACACTGTTCACATAATCAATATTTTTGCAGGGTTTTGACAGATGATCGATAAAAGGATCTTTTTGCTGAAGGTCTTTGATAGACTCCAAAAATTCGATATTGCCGGAAATAAAAAGTACGGGAACCGTTCTGTTTGTTTTCCGGATATGATGATATATATCCATACCATTGATACTTCCTGGAAGAACATAATCCAGGCTGATTAAATCGTATTCATTTCTGTTCAAAAGATCCATGGCAATCTGTGCATTATCAGCCACGTCCACCTTATGACTAAAGGGTTCCCGGGTAAGTATACTGCATTGAACATCTGATATGGCGGATTCATCTTCAACTATCAAAATATACTTTTTAAAGATGATGCTTTCCCTTTTTTCCTCTATGATTATTTTTTCTTCTTCTGTCAGTTCTTTTTTTGTTACGGGTAAATGGATGGTAATTGTGGTTCCTTTTTGAAGTTTTGAATCAATTGCAATCCTGCCCTTATGCTGTTCAATATATTTTTTGACATTGGACATACCGTAACCAGTTCCCTTAATGCCGGGCGTATACAAACCGATTTTATCTTTGCCTCCCTTAAGCGTGAAGGAGGGTTTAAAAATTTCACCTATAAATTGTTTTGGGATACCACACCCATTGTCTTGAATTTCTATTACAATTTGACTGTCCTGATGATAGGTTTGAATGGTGATTTCCGGCTGTGGAGAAAGGCCTGTGGCATGAATTGAATTTTGAATTATATTGACAAGGGCATGCTCTATCATTCCGGGGTCAGCCAGAAGCTCCGGCATTTTCTGACCATATTTTCTGATAACATTGACGTCTGTCAGATCTTTTTGCAGAAGGTTAATGACAAGATCTATTTTTTCATCAATTGAAAAGAACTCCTGTTTGGGTTCCTGATCTTTGGCAAACGCAACCAGATTTTTTGTCAGATTTTTCCCACGAATAGTCTGATTATAAATCAATTCCAGCGTCTTTTTCGTTTTCTCATCCCGGCAGTCAATCAGTGCAAGTTCTGCATTGCCCATAACTATCCCCAGGATATTGTTAAAGTCATGGGCCATTTTCCCTGCGACCTGGCCAACCAATGCCATTTTTTCATGTTCATCCGAAATTCTTTGCATTTTGATCTTTTCTTCTTCTGCATTTTTACGATCTGAAATATCACGGCAGACACCCACTATTTTTTCCGGTTGGCCCTGATTATCTTTAATGAACTCAACATTTAACGAACAAATATGCTGTCGGCCATTTTTGTCGGAAAGACTGATTTCATAATCAACAGCATTCCCATTGTTTGAAAGAACCTCAATTAAACCATCCCTTTCTGAAGGGTTTGTGTAAAGATCGTAAAGTGATTTCCCAATAAGCTCTTCCCGCTTATACTGAGAGAGTTTCTCAATGGAAGGGCTCACTTCTATAATAGTTCCGTCAAGTGTTACTTCATAATATACATCCACAATATTGTCATAGATCTGGCGATATTTTTTCTCACTTTCTTTTACAGCAGTTTCTGCCAGAACACGATCCGTGATATCACGAGTGACTCCAAGCAGGCTCAAGGGTTGTTTGTCCGGGCCCATCAAAATTCTTGCATTGTTGCTGCTCCAAATGATAGTACCGTCCTTACAATACTGTTGTATTTCAAATGTGTATGGTTCCCATCCCTCAGAATCACCGGATTCAATGAGTTTTAGCTTTTCAGCGTATATATCAAGTATTTTTTCAATTGATTCAGGGAGTATCATTTCATCCAGAGACTGCTCCATTGTTTCCTTAACCGTATACCCCCTGAGTTGATAAATTGAGGGACTAACGTAGGTCAATTTAAAGTTCATATCCATTGTCCAGATTACATCTGAAACATTTTCAGCGATTAAACGATAGCTCTCCTCGCTTTTGATTAATGCCGCTTTGATCTCACCGGCATTGATAACCTTTGTGGTTAGAAAAAACGTAAACACCAGTATCATTCCGATATAGGAATACTCCAGTAGATAGATAAAATTGTAAATTCTATTGCTTATAAGCGTATCATTTATGAGACCTGCGCAAAGTATGGATATGGCAATTAACAGGGGGATCCCTTTTCTCTTATTTCCATCTTTGTAGAACCTTATACTTACCGTGATAATATATATAAAATAGAGTAGTCCGACGATGCCCTGGAGAGAGACAAGGGTTCCCGGGGCCATTTCATTGTATATGATGTTATAACCGAATGGAAGCCGGACTTCCTTTATTGAAGGAACACTTGACCACGTCAAATTACTTCTGATGAGTAAATCAGTTATCGCAGCAAATATGTAATAAACAGTAAATCCAATGACAATCTTTTTGTTTGTATGACCGGTATAATCTTTGATAAACCACAGTAAGGAAATACCGAGGATAGCAAGAAGGCTTACCTGAAGGCGTTGCCATTCCACCCCGGCTTCAGGTGATGAAACGTTATACAACCCTGCACAGCAAAAAGCGTAGAGGCCCACATTAAGACAGGTGAGGGCAAATGTCAGGTTTTCACGATTTTCTTTCTTTCGGCGATATATTAGAAAGTGATAGAATCCTACATAAAAAACTAAAGTTGCCATTGCAATGGGTGGTATGGAAATCGGGTTCATGATTGGATATCTCCATCTTCATAAGGTCTTTGAATAATAAACAAAAGATCTTCCTCTTGATTTCAATAAAATTCAGTGTACCGCATATACCCATACAAGGCAAAAGATATTGTAAGTTGACGGGTGCTTGAAAAAATATTCATTTAATCAATCCCTGATCATTGGGAATTGTATGAATATTCCGCTGGATACCGAATGGTCACAGGTATATTCGCAGTCTGGGTGCAACCGCTTCCCAAGATCCGGTTCTGCCTTGGTGATACCGTTGATGCTGTCCCGGTAGGAATCATACATCTGCCTTTCGCTAGGCCGGTTGCCCCCGGTAATGGTAATCAGGCCGGAAAGGGAAACTTTGAAACGATGAATTCTGGAAATTTCCTTGGTATCCTGTTTTTGACCGTCTTTCTGTGCATCAAGGGGTCGCAAACCTGCAAATCCCCTGAGCACATCACTTTTCTGTGTTTTTTTTAAGATACCGGACTGCTGCTGTCAGTATAAAACTGATTTTTTGTTCAAGGGCTTTTCGTTCCAAAAGCGGTATGTTGGAATACCAGTCAAAATGCATCTAAACGGCTATTCCTTAGAATTGAAATAAAACTATATGATGGTTTTTACCTATTATTAAACACTTATTATACTGGTATTGAAAAACTATATTTACAACTTAATTTATTCTTAAGTGCAGGGAGTTACAAAGTCTTTTAGGAAACGATAAATATAAAAAATACATGAGGTGATAAAATGACTTACGAAAAATATGAAGATTATGTGGAAAATGAAGCCGAGAAAGAAAAAGGCCATGTGGATACCAGACACAGGAATTTCGAGTGTGAGTCCCCGGATAAAAGCCTTGGATGTGATCCTGGAATTGATGTAGCAGGATAAAAAGCTAAAGGAAGAGTTTTGAAGAATGGGGAAATATTAATGATTTGTAATAAAAATATGATAACTGATATAAAAGGAGAACCATCATGATATCAACTATAATTGCAGTGCTCATAATCGCACATCATCTGGATAGATGTTATGGGTCCAAAAACGGAACATGTGAATTATAAAAATTTGGTATTTCGATGAATTAGCCTCCTTTAGCATAAGGGGGCTTTAAAAAACCGGTATCATTGCAGGAATCTTTAGTCCAATCCCCATGCCGTTTATCTGTTTATAGAAGACGGACCCGGGAAAAAGGGAACGCGGCTGTACCTGACCAAGGTAAAGGAGGAGAAAAATTCGGAGCGGATTACATCTTTGAAGCGCAGGAACCAACAATCCGATTTCGGTGGTGACAGATTCCTTGTGTTTTTTAAACTTGATCGGCAGCGTCCGCTGGTCGGTGATGATGACAGGAAATAAGATGCGGATTTATTGAGATCAAATGATTTAATAAGAACGGGGCAAATATGCGAACAAACAATTTAACAGTTGAAGCTCTTGGAAAATTGGTGGTTCTAATAGATTTTTTCAATAGTCTTTTGCCTGAGAAGGGTATGACTGACAGAGAAACGCACAGTTTTTTCTGACAAGGGTATATACGGGTGTCCCATGATAAAGTTGAACGAATCCATTCATGTTCCAAAGAGTTTAGAGGATGTTTTCATCTATACCAGTGATTTTTGCAATATCCAAGACTGGGACCCGGGTGTGGCAGTTTCCCAGAAAAAAACAAAAGGCCCAACCCGGGTCGGGTCAACCTATGATCTCATTTTGCGCTTCGGGCCATTCACACCCAAAATGCAATATACTGTTGCGGCATATCAGCCTTTTTCCAAAGTGATCCTGAAAGGAAGGGGAGAATCCTTTCGTGCGATTGACACCATCTCTTTTACAAAAACATCAACCGGTACGCGAGTTGACTATGAGGCCCAAATATATTTTTCAGGGCTTTCACGGCACATTGAAAAATTCTTAACGCCTGTTTTAATACAGACCGGGCGAAAATCCGTACAAGGGCTCGAAGCCAGGCTGGGTGGGAAAACTATAATTTACAAGGACAGAAGCTGGTTTGTTTCAGGGTCAAATCTATTTGATTATATTGCCGACCATATGATTTTGCCGGGTGTGCTGATGTTCAGCAAATTCGGATATTCCCTCAGTAAAAGGTTCTGGCCGGAAACCGATGAAACGCTTTTTGGAAAAAAGGTTGTCATAACAGGGGGAACCTCCGGCATTGGAAAGGCTGCAGCCATTGAACTGGCAAAAAAAAAGGCCTTTCTGACCATCATCGCAAGGGACAAAAACAAAGCGGAGCGGGTGCGGCAGCAGATTATTGAAAAGACCGGAAACCCCCACGTGGATTTTTTGATAGCAGACTTAAGCCGGATGGAAGATATTCAACAGGCTGCACACGCATTAAAAGACAGAAAAAAAACCATTGATGTTTTGATCAATAATGCCGGTGCACTTTTCAATGAAAGAAAAATGACGGTTGAAGGGTTTGAGCAGACCTTTGCCACAGATCTTCTGGGTGTTTTTTATCTCACCGAATTGCTGAAACACACTTTTTCCCCAACAGGGGGACGGGTCATCAACGTTTCCTCCGGTGGCATGTATACCCAGGGGATTGATGTGGACGATATTCAAAATGAAGTTTTCCCCTATGAGGGCGCAAAAGCCTATGCCAGGGCAAAAAGAGGGATTGTCATACTGACCGGGATTTGGGCCCGGCAGATGCGTCATTCAAACCTGGCTGTCCATTCCATGCATCCCGGCTGGGTGGATACCCCCGGCATCAAGACTGCTTTGCCGGGGTTTCATTCCCTGGTGAATCCTGTTTTAAGGACGCCTGATCAGGGTGCAGACACTATTGTATGGCTTGCCGCTTCAAAAAAGGCAGGAGAGTCGACAGGAAAATTCTGGATGGACAGACGGCCCCATGAAACCGTTGTATTTCCCAAAACCGGTGAATCTGAACAGGAAAGGCAATTGTTGTGGGAAAAATTAAACCGGCTCACCCGCGGATTTGGGAACGCATGATCTTTTTTAAAATCCGGCGCTGATTTTTTCGATTGTTTTTTCCAACAAATGGACGGGTGCAGGTGTTGTGGCGATAATCGGTCATCGTTTCAGTGTGACCTGGATATTATCGATGCTTGAGGTTGCAAATCCTGCTTCACAGATGGAAAAATAGTAGATCCACTTTCGGTAAAATGTTGTGTCAAAGCCCATGGCAATGACATCATCCCGGTGCTCAGCAAAGTTTTTCTGCCAGCGTGACAGTGTCGTGGCATAATGACGGCCCATGTGAAAAATATCAACGACCGTAAAATCTGTGTGATCGCGGATGGTTTTTTTAAGGATTTTAAGACATGGCAGATGACCGCCCGGGAATATATGTTTTTGTATCCAGTCCCTTTCCCTGCAGTATAGCGCATACCGTTCGTCTGCAATGGTAATGGCCTGAAAAACCATTTTGCCGCCGGGTTTTAAAAGATCTTTGCATTGCCTGAAATACCGTTCGAGAAACTGGGGTCCCACAGCCTCAATCATCTCTATGGAAACAATCCGGTCAAAGTCTCCTCTGGTGTGCCGGTAATCCTGGAGGAGAATCGTGACCTGGCCCTCTAACCCGTCATTTTTAACCCTTTGCCGGGCCCGTTGATACTGCGCCCTGGAAACCGTGATGCCGGTGACACGGCATCCGGTCTGTGTTGCGGCAAATACGGCAAAGCCTCCCCAGCCGCATCCGATTTCAAGCAGGTGATGCCCAGGTCCAATATCAGCCTGCTTCAGGATGCGGTTCATTTTATTTTCCTGGGCAATTTCCAGGGTGTCATTATGTTGGAGAAAAAGGCCGCAGGAATACAGCATGTTCTGATCCAGAAACAGCGCATACATTTCATTGCTTAAATCATAGTGTGCGGCAATGTTTTCAGGTGTATTCCTGATGGTGTTTTTGCGCCGGTCATGGGCCAGTCTTTCCTGAATCCGTGTCAGGATGGACAATAAAAAATTTCCGTCGGAAAATCGGTCCCTGTTTTCAATGAACCGCGTTAACGCGGCCACCAGATCAGGACTGTCCCATTCTCCGGCCATGTAGGCTTCGCCCAGTCCGATCTCACCGTCAAAAAGGGTCCTTGGGAAAAAATGAAAATCCCTTATCTGGATAACAGCGGTTTTCACCGGGTCGGCCCGGCCCACGGTCATGGTTTTTTTGTCGGGCAATGTCAATTCAAGCCGTCCTGTGTTCATTTTTTTTAACACAGAGAGTATCAGCCGTCTGCTGATGGATTCCAAAAGGTTGGGCCTCTGCCTGGGCATTGTGACGGGGCTTTGGGGTACGGGTTTGTCATTAAATTTCAGGTTTTTCTGAAAAAACAGTCTGAACGCATGGGAATAAATCCTGGGGACGCTCAGATGGGGCGCAAAGGGGTGTTTGGCCAGAGTTTTTAAATGATTACGCTTTGAAAAGGGTATGGCATCTGCGCGCAATACAGCTTCCATGATTTTTGTCCGGCCGCGAACAAGTTCAATCCTGATATGTATCTGGTTTTCAGGGGCTGAAAAATAAAAACGGTATTCCCCTTCAACTGTATTGAACGGGGATACATGGAACGCCTTGACGATCTGATAGCGTGCCGGCCAGTCAGTGGCGGTGCCGGTGGGGTTTGTCAATACATATGGATGGCGTTCTCCATACGTATTATTGACTTCGGCGATGATCGCGGCCGGTTTCTTGTCCGCTGAAAAGCAATAATGAAAATTGACTGGATTGAAAACATAGTTGAAATATCTGGCAGAGGTGACCATTAATACGGATTTTATTGATTCGTCAACATGATGCCGGACGAGCAATTGATCAATTTTTTGTCTGATCGGCATGTCACCGGGCTGCAGATAATCTTTGTCGTGAATGGATGCTATTGCCTTTCGGTTGTATCCAAAAAAAGGATACCTGTGATCAAGGAGCGGCAGGTCATCCAGGTCAATGCCATACATATAGACTGGATATGACAATTGATGTGCTACCGGGACAAACCGCCGGTGTTCAATTGTACCGGTATATATCCAGGAATTCATAGAGACACCCCGAATTTTTTGCCCACAGCAAGTGCGGAATTCAAGCCATCCTCGTGAAAGCCGTATCCAAAGTAGCTCCCGCAGAAAAATGTGTTCTGGTTTTCGTTTAAGGACGGCAGATGCTGTTGTAAATTAAATGCATCAAAAGAGTACTGTGGGTGGGTATACTCCATTTCTTTGACAATATGAGCTTTGGGGATTGAGCGTTGAGGGTTAAGTGTCACGAAATAGGAATTCCGGGTATCAAGCCTCTGAAGCCGTGTCATATCATAACTGACCATAACCGGTGCAGTTGAATCCTTCCGGGCATGGCGTGTATAATTCCAGCTTGCCCAGGCGCGTTTGTTTGGCGGCATAACACTTTTGTCTGTATGTAAAAAGGTTTTGTTGTTGGAATAGGACCAGACCCCCAGAAGCCGTTCTTCATTTTTGCCGGGATTCTCCAGCAGTTTCAGTGCCTGGTCTGCGTGGGTGGCAAGGATAACCGCATCAAAGGTTTGCGGGTCGCGATTTTCGAAATGGATTGTGGGCCGTGGGGTCTGCCGTGAAATGGACGCTATTTTTGAAGATTTTATCGCTTTGCCTTTAAAGGACTTTAAAAATGCATTCACATAGGTGTGGCTGCCGCCCTTGACAAAGTACCATGGGGGGTGTCCCGTTACAGCCAAAAGGCCATGATTTTCATAAAACTGGGCAAATGTCCGGATAGGGAATTTGCCCATCTGGAAGTCTGAGCCGGACCAGATGGCAGCGGCCATGGGAATGACAAACTGGTCAACGACTTCGCGGTGCAGTCCATTTTTTTTGACATATTCAGCCAGGGTGATATCTTCAAGAAGACCTTCAATATAGGCTTTGCGGAGAACTCTAAGAAACCGGAGCATCTCATATACAAATCTTAAATATCGTGGCTTAAAAAGGTTTTGTCTCTGGGCAAATATGCTGTCAAGGTTATTGCTGGCATAGTAAAGCCCTGTTTTTTGATGATAATAGCTGAATGACATGTCGGTCCGGCATTTTTCAACACCGAGCTGGTTCAGGAAGGCAATGAAATTGGGGTATGTCCGTTCATTTAAAACAATAAAGCCCGTATCCACAGGGGTTCCCTTGTCTGGCCCCCCAGGAATAATAACCGTGTGGGTATGACCGCCAAAGTAATCGTTTTTTTCAAAAAGGGAGACCTTATGGCGGTGCTGAAGCAGGTATGCGCTGCATATTCCGGAGATACCGGAACCCACCACGGCAATATCCAGATTTTTCTTGTCTGTAAGGTTCATAATACCCATCCTTTAAAATTATGGCGTAAGATTTTATCAATACCAGGATGCTGTGTTCAATGGATTTATTTAATCGCGGTGGAGAAGAAATTTCAATCTTTATTTTTTTTTGGTCTGAAGAACCGTTATGCCAGTAGGGTATAAGACGGTAGAAAACAATTAATGATGGTTTTAACCATCATTAAACCCCCTTTATACTCTCATTGAAATAATTATAATACGATTTAGATTATATTTAAAGGACAACGGAAAAGTCCATTAAACCAAAAACAATGAGGCGATAAAATGACTAGTAATAAAACAGAAGACTACACGGAAAACACAAAAGAACTGGAACAAGGTCACGAAGATACCCGTCATAAAAACTTTGAATGTGAAACCCCGGATAAAAATCTTGGGTGCGATCCTGGAATTGATGTGGC
Organism: uncultured Desulfobacula sp.; assembly: GCA_963674905.2. GTDB lineage: Bacteria > Desulfobacterota > Desulfobacteria > Desulfobacterales > Desulfobacteraceae > Desulfobacula. The sequence continues at coordinate 2,544,666 of CAXXXR010000002.1, forward strand.
AGGATAATATGATCTTCCGCACAGTAGTGTGAATCAGCAGAGCCTCTTTTGAGGCACTGCCCTTTTTGGTAGGATCGGTTAATAATGAAAATGTCAGATACCATACAACAGAATGTTTTAAAGGTATTTTATCTATCGCTTGTGCTTACAATGCTGTCGGTCAAAGGTATGGCGTATGTTCAGACGATAGAGGCTTATGGAACATTTTTTGATAAAAAGATAGTGGTTTCAAACTTTGAGCTTAAACTCAAGGGAACGGCATTATTGCGCTATCTTGTATTTATGGAGGCATATGCCGGTGCTTTTTACCTGCCTGGAGATATCAGGTCAGAACAAGCGCTTGAAGATATCCCCAGACATCTGGTTCTGGATTACCGGGCAGGCATTCCTGCAAATAAATTTGCTGAGGCTACAACACTAAGAATAAAGGAATCTGTGAGCAAGGAGGTCTACAACCGACTTGCTCCGAAGGTCGATCAATTAAATCGGCTGTACAGAGATGTTGATTCTGGTGACCGGTATGCGTTGACTTATATCCCGGGGAAAGGAACAACATTGTCTTACAACACCATCCCTCTTGGCACTATTGAAGGGATAGAATTTTCCAAAGCACTTTTCTCGATCTGGATAGGTGAAAAGCCCATAGATGAGGGCTTTCGTGACAGACTTCTCGGGAAAATATAATGACCTTAAAGACTGAAAAAAGTCCTTTCAGCCGCCTTTCATGGGGTATACGGTTTGCGTATGCATTTCCGGCCATGGCACTGGCCGTTATCGGTATTCCTGTGTATGTTTACCTGCCGAAATTTTATACAGATACCATGGGAATCAGTATATCAACTGTGGGAATACTATTGCTGGCTGTAAGGATTTTTGATGCACTGACAGACCCTTTGATCGGTTATGCCTCTGACAGGTTATCAACACGATTTGGCAGACGCAGGCCATTTATAGCTTTCGGTGCTGCCGGCTTAAGCGTTTCCATACTTTTTCTCTTTATACCGCCGGTTTTTTCGGACATTAATTTAACACTGTATTTTGGGTTCTGGTTGTTTGCCCTTTTTTTGTTTTGGACATTGGTAACCATCCCATATGAATCTCTTGGGCCTGAACTGACGACCAATTACCATGATCGCACAACGCTGTTCGGTCTCAGGGATGGGTTTCTTATCAGTGGAACGCTTCTGGCGGCTGCGTTTCCGGTATTGATTGACCGATGTATTGAATTGATGAACCAGCAATCCAGTGAAAGCATGCGGTTCTCCATCATGGCCTATGTCTATGCACCTTTGATTATCCTTTCGTCCATTATTTGTATATGGAAGGTCAGGGAACTGCCTGCGCCTCCAAGTGTCCGGAAAAATGATTTTTTTCAGGGGATGATTGATGTCATCAAAAACCGGCCGTTTGTTATTCTGCTGACAGCTTATACCATCAGTGCTTTTGGAAGTAACCTGCCGGCAACCCTTATCCTGTATTACGTGGAGTATGTGTTGCAGGCAGACCATGCGGAAGGGTTCTTACTGATTTATTTTCTTACGGGAATTTTGTTTTTACCCTTATGGATTGCCATATCCAGAAAAATTGGGAAGAAAAATGCCTGGATCATGTCAATGGTCATCAACACGGGAGCTTTTGCCGGTGTCTATTATTTAGGACCGGGAGATGCCAGGGCCTTTGGTATTCTTGTTTTTATTTCCGGCATCGGTTTTGGTGCAGGACTTGCGCTGCCGTCATCCATCCAGGCGGATGTAATTGACTACGATGAATTGATCAGTGGTCAAAGACGTGAGGGAAGATATATCGGCCTGTGGTCCATTGCAAAAAAAATGGCCGCTGCATTTGGGATCGGAATCGGCCTGTTGCTGTTGGGCAGTACTGGCTATCAGCCGAACGTTGAACAGGGTAAAGAAACGGCTGATATGCTGAGGATTCTGTATGCATTAGTACCGTCCGTCTGCAATGGATTATCTGTTCTGATCATCTTTTTTTATCCCGTCACAGAAAAATATCATGCCCGGATCAGGCAAGAAATTGAGGCCAGAAAAAATAAGATCAAAAAAGGGCTAAGAACTAAAATAGATTAAAGGTTGTCTGTTTTACATGTAATAATGCCAAGATATCCGTCAACCGTTATTTGCTCTCCATTCTTGATAAGCTGCATGGCCTGGGAAGCTCCTGCAATCCATGGCAATCCATATTCCCTGGCAATAATGGCACCGTGGATGAGCATGCCCCCGCGTTTCATTTCCTGACATTTTCCCGCCGGGTGTATTATCCTGGTTATGACCACGCGATAAAATCATGATTGAGATATCGGTTGATTTGAGCATCGCCATCATGTAATGTCTATTGAATAATAAAGCTAAGATCTTAGATAATCATTTGTTGGGCAGCATGATTTCTCTATAACCATTTGGGCCTGAGACTGATGTTTCAATTCATATTCCACAGCATCAAAGGTAAGCTTCTTTTTTCATTTTTTCTGCTTTTTTGTATCGCCCTGTTATTTCAGATCGTCTATATTGCACCGACACTCCAAAAAAAAAAAATCGAAGATATAAGAAAATCTCAAAATGGGTTTGCCGAATTTCTTGCTGGAGAGATAAGCGATAGATTAGACATGGCTGTGATGGAACTTGAAAAAATGGCATCATTAAATTCTATTATTTCTCTGGATAAAAAAGTTGTCGATGGGACGATTTCCGACATCAACAATGCCAATCATTTTTTTAATTATTATTTTGTGATGGATAAGCAGGGCCGATGGTTGTCCTATCCTACCCATCCGGAACTGGTCGGTAAAAAGATCCCAGAAGAAAATATGGATTGGGTCAACCAGACATTTAAAACCGAAAAGACCATTTTCCTTGATGTGGTCAAATCAAAACTGGGAACACTGGTCAGTGGATTCTCGACCCCTGTAAGAAGTAAAGACGGCAACGTCATCGCCCTTTTAAGGGGTGTATTTGTGGTTTCTGAAAATAATATTTTTGTGAAATCCATTGAGAAGACCGTGACCATTAGAGGATATGAATCCTACCTTGTTTCATCCAACGGCTGGCTCATCGCTCACAGCAGTCAAAAGCTGAATTACGGTGAGTTCGATTCATACAGCATGATGCAATATGAACCGGTAAAAAAAGTTTTGAAGGGTCAAAAAGGCATGGTCACGTATCTCAATCAAGGCAAACCATGGCTTGCTGCCTTTTATCCCACTGGTGTTACAAACTGGGGATTAATCGTTCATCAACCTCTTGAAACGATTATTCTGGCTGCCAAAGCAGAGTCAAGGTTCATTATTTTTATTATTCTCAGCTGCTTTTGCATCGGCCTTATTATTGCGGCGGTTGTGGTTCAAAAAGCGCTTAATCCTTTATTTAGACTGATTAAGCACATCCAGTCCGGTGCTGTTGATATTGTCTCAGGGTATCCTAAAGATGAAATCGGTCAACTGGCCCTTCAATACAGCAGATTATACAGTGATTTGTATCAATCAAATGAATTGACCCGCAGGTCGGAGATTAAGTTTCGAACACTTTTCAATAACGCCAGTGATGCCATTTACATACATGATTTTGAGGGCAACCTGCTTGAAACAAACCAGCGAGCAACTGACTATACGGGATATGAACACAATGAGCTGATGAGCATGAATATTAGGGAGATTGATACCCCTGAATCCGCTGAGCTGTACCAAGATCGGATTGACAAGATTAAACAAGATAAACAATTGATTTTTGAAGCGCTACACCAAACGAAAACAGGGGATTGGGTTCCGGTTGAGATCAGTAGCCGGGCAATTGAATATGGCTCTCAACAAGTGATCTTGAGTGTGGTCCGGGATTTAACAGAGAGAAAAAAAGCTGAAGCTGATCTCAAAGAATCCCACAAAAGGTTTTTGACGGTGCTGGACGGAATTGATGCGACAATATATGTGGCTGACATGGCCACATACGAAATACTGTTTATGAACAAAAATATGATTGAGACTTTTGGCAGAAATGCCACAGGTGAGAAATGCTGGGAAATCTTCAGGGGTGAATCAGCACCCTGCTCCCATTGTACGAATGATCGGTTGATTGATGTTAAGGGAAATCCGACCGGTCTCTGCGTATGGCAAGACAAAAATCCGGTTAATGGAAAATGGTACGTCAATTATGACCGGGCCATTCAATGGATCGACAATCGGCTTGTCCGTCTTCAAATTGCAATGGATATAACCGAAATAAAAAATTTCGAAGATCAAAGAAGACGATTTGAGAGCAAACTGATTCAGGCCCAGAAAATGGAGTCCATCGGAACCCTTGCCGGTGGAATTGCCCATGATTTCAACAACCTTTTAATGGGCATCCAGGGCCGCGCTTCGCTGATGCTGGCGGATATGGGCCCTTCCCACGACAATTGGGAGCACATCAAAGCTATCGAGACATATACCCAGAGCGCTGTGGGACTTACCAGCCAGCTTCTGGGTTTTGCACGGGGCGGAAAATACGTGGTAAAACCCATCAATATCAATGAACTGGTTCAAAGCAGCGCAGTCCTGTTCGGCCGAACCCGCAAAGAGATCAACATTCATACCAGATTTGAGCCGTCAGCTCTCATTGTTGAAACTGACCAGAGCCAAATGGAGCAGGTGCTGCTGAACATGTATGTCAATGCGTGGCAGGCCATGCCTGGAGGCGGAAAGCTTTGTCTGGAAACAAAATCCGTTATACTTGATGAAGACTACTGCAAGCCTTACAGGTTAGAAGCGGGACGGTTTGCAAGGATCTCTGTAACGGATGATGGAATCGGAATGGATGATGCCACACGGCAGCGCGTTTTTGATCCGTTTTTTACGACCAAGGAAATGAGCCGGGGCACCGGTCTGGGATTGGCTTCTGCATACGGGATCATTCAGAATCATAACGGCATAATAACCGTTTACAGTGAAATCGGCCTTGGAACCACCTTTAATATCTACCTTCCGATATCCGATAAAGAGGTGGATCAAGAGGCGGTCCAGAACAATGAGATGATCAAAGGAACGGAAACTATTCTGCTGGTTGATGACGAAGAGATGATTGTGGATGTGTCCCAGGGCATGCTTGAGAGGCTGGGTTATAGTGTGGTTACAGCCGGAGGAGGCTCGGAGGCATTAAAAAAGGTAGAAGATCTTGGGGACAAAATCGATCTTGTTATCCTTGACCTGATCATGCCGGAAATGGATGGAGAAAAAACTTTTCAACGCATTTGTGAAGTATGGCCTGGGATGCCGGTAATTCTGTCCAGTGGCTATGCCATAAACAGCAAAGCAAAAGAGCTCCTTCAAAAGGGTTGCAAAGGGTTTATTCAAAAGCCGTTCACCATTTATGAATTATCCGGAAAAATAAGAAAAGTATTGGATGAGGCTTAAAGGGCTTCACTGTTGGAACAGAGAAGTCAAAATCAAATTGACAACCCTCCGAACATTTTATTTATACTGTTTACATAATCAATATTTTTGCAGGGTTTTGACAGATGATCGATAAAAGGATCTTTTTGCTTAAGGTCTTTGATAGACTCTAAAAATTCGATATTGCCGGAAATAAAAAGTACGGGAACCGTTCTGTTTGTTTTCCGGATATGATGATATATATCCATACCATTGATACTTCCTGGAAGAACATAATCCAGGCTGATTAAATCGTATTCATTGCTGTTCAAAAGATCCATGGCAACCTGTGCATTATCAGCCACATCCACCTTATGATTGAAGGGTTCCCGGGGCCATTTCATTGTATATGATGGTATAACCGAATGGAAGCCGGACTTCCTTTATTGAAGGAACACTTGACCATGTCAAGTCACTTCTGATGAAAAAATCAGTTATCGCAGCAAATATGTAATAAACAGTGAATCCAATGACAATCTTTTTGTGGGTATGACCGGTATAATCTTTGATAAACCACAGTAAAGAAATGCCGAGGATAGCGAGAAGGCTTACCTGAAGGCGTTGCCATTCCACCCCGGCTTCAGGTGATGAAACGTTATACAACCCTGCACAACAAAAAGCGTAGAGGCCCACATTAAGGCAGGTGAGGGCAAATGTCAGGTTTTCACGATTCTCTTTCTTTCGGCGATATATTAAAAAATGATAGAATCCTACATAAAAAACGAATGTTGCCATTGCAATGGGTGGTATGGAAATCGGGTTCATGATCGGATATTTCCATCGTCATTCAGCAGTGCAAAAATCCATTTTGTGTCCGTCTTCATAAGGTCTTTGAATAATAAACAAAAGATCTTCCTCTTGATTTCAATAAAATTCAGTGTGCCACAGTGTGCCGCATATGCCCATACAAGGCAAAAGATATTGTAAATTGACGGGTGCTTGAAAAAATATTCATTTAATCACCATGACACCCACCCGTTCATTTCCTTGACATTTTCTTGACAGACGATTTAGGATGTTCCAAAGAAAATTAATGCATAAAACAATTAAAAAGGAGGGGTGATTTGTCAGGTATTCTTTCCATGATTCTGGCGGGAGGGGAGGGGACCCGTCTGTTTCCCTTCACAAGTCTGCGTGCCAAACCTGCCGTTCCCTTTGGCGGGGGGTATCGAATTATTGATTTTGTTCTCAATAACTTTGTCAATTCCGATCTGCTCCAGATCTTTGTGCTGACCCAGTTTAAGTCCCATTCCCTGATGAAACATCTCAGCCAGGCCTGGCGAATCACCGGTCTCACCGGAAGGTTTATTGATCCCATACCTGCCCAGATGCGCACGGGAAAACATTGGTACAAGGGAACTGCAGATGCCATTTATCAGAATTTAAACCTCATTGACAGCCATGACCCCGAAGTTGTGTGCGTGTTCGGGGGGGATCATATTTATAAAATGGAAATACGTCAGATGATTGACTATCATCATAGCAAAGCTGCGGAATTAACCGTGGCCGCTATTCCGGTTCCGGTTGAAAAAGCCGGACACTTCGGCGTTATTGAAATTGATGAAACTGGAAGAATGATCGGGTTTGAGGAGAAACCAAAGCACGATCCCAAAACCATACCCAACCGTCCCACCCATGTGCTGGCATCCATGGGAAACTATGTGTTTGATTCAGATACCCTTGTCAACTATCTGCAGCTTGATGCGGAAGATGATGCCTCCAGCCATGACTTTGGTCAGAATATTATTCCCATGATGGTTCCTGGAAAGAAGGTATATGTGTATGATTTCTCAACCAATGAAATCCGGGGAGAACCTGAAAATTCAAAGGGATACTGGCGGGATGTGGGAACCCTGGACGCCTATTATGAAGCCAACATGGATCTGATCTCTGTAACCCCTCCCTTTGATCTCTATAATAAATACTGGCCCCTTCGAAGTTATACGCCCCCGGTACCGCCGGCCAAGTTTATCCACGATGATGAAAACAGAACCGGCCGTGCCGTCAATTCAGCGGTTGCCGCCGGATGTATTATCAGTGGTGCTGTTGTGAAACAGAGCATTCTGGGTCACAGGGTCCATGTTCACAGCCACACGATCATTGAAAAGAGTGTAATCATGGGAGATACCGACATTGGAAAAAACTGCCGTATCAAACGGGCCATCTTTGACCAGGAGGTGGTGGTCGCTGATGGAACCGTTATTGGTGAAGATCCGGAATTTGACAGACACCGGTTCCACGTATCCGAAAACGGCATTGTGGTGATTCCCAAGGGGGCCCGGGTGGGATTTAATTGATGAAAATTCTCATGATCGCCTCTGAAATGGACGGTATCATAAAAACAGGGGGGCTGGCCGATTTTGCCGTTGCACTGCCAAAAGCCCTCATGTCCCGGGGCCACGAGGTAAGGGTGATCCTGCCCGGTTATAAACACACGGCCTTAAAGACGGACAGGATGGCAATGCCAACCGATTCGATCTCTTTTAATTTGAATTACACAGACCCTTACGGCTGTCTTGTTTACCATACCGCATTGGACGGTATTCCAGTGAGAATCGTGGAGCACAACGATTTTTTCAATCGGGATGGTATCTATGATAACGGCAGCTATGCGTATCCGGACAATCCCCTTCGGTACGCATTCTTGTGCAAGGCTGCCATTGAGCTCTGCCTTCAAGAGAAATGGATACCGGATATCCTGCACTGCAATGACTGGCAGACCGCCATTACGCCCTATTATCTGAAAGAACACTATTCCCACCATCCCGAATTAAACCATACCCGTTCCCTTCTCACCATCCATAACGGTGCTTACCAGGGCAAGACAGACCCTGAATGGATACATCCTTTAGGTATCCCCCCCCGGCACTTTACCAGTGAACTGATGGAAGAACATGGACTTTTAAACCTTCTCAAATGCGGGATCATGTATTCGGATGCCGTTAATGCCGTCAGCCCGGGGTACTGCCGGGAGCTTCTTCTGCCGGAAACCTCCCACGAAAACCTGTGGCGTTATCTCAACCGGCGCAGAAATGATTTCACAGGTATTCTCAACGGTTGTGATTATAGCCAATGGAACCCCGGCACCGATCCCTTCCTTCCCCATTCATTTTCTGTGAACAACATGGCTGGAAAAGCAGTGTGTAAAGCCGCACTCCAATCCAGGATGGGTCTTTTATCAAATCCCGGCGTTCCCATACTGGGGCTGGTTGCCAGGCTGGCCGAGCAGAAGGGATTTGATTACCTCATTCCCGCACTGGAGAAGCTGCTATATGAAGATCCTCCCTTACAATTGGTAATGCTTGGCTCCGGTGATGCCGGGTACGGCTCCCGTCTCCATTTTCTACAAAAGCGATATCCGCATAAAATAGGGTTTGTCAACGGCTATGATAATGAACTATCCCATCTCATAGAAGCGGGATCTGATTTTTTCATGATGCCCTCTCTGTTTGAACCCTGTGGATTAAATCAGCTTTACAGCCTGGCATACGGAACACTTCCCATTGTCCGGGAAACCGGGGGGCTCAAAGATACGGTGGTGGGTCTGGCCCCGGACCATGGGAATGCCCCGCCTCCCTGGACATCTGCCTCAAAAAATAAAAAATTCGCAACAGGTATCAGCTTTATTCACCCGGACAGCCAGGGGTGTTACTGGGCATTGAAACAGGCCGTCACCCTTTATCTGGATCATCCGTCACTATATTCTCAAATGCAGCAGCAGGCAATGAGACAATTGTTTACCTGGGAGGAAGCCGCTGGAACCTACGAAGTTTTATTTAAAAATTTACTGAAAATACCGGTGTGATATGTGTCATTTATTGGATAGAAAAATGAAAGCTCCATCCGTCAGGATTCAGCCTCAATGAATCTAAAGTTAGTGCTGCCCCGGGCTGCTAATATACAAAAGACTGAAATAAGGAGACAAATGGGATGGATGTCAAATTTGTGAAAAGAAATATTTTCCAGAGAATATTTGGAATTTCAGGGACAAAACAGCCTGAAAAGGAGGATTGCTGGGGTTATGAAGACGGTAAACTTGTCATTAATCTTAACGACGCCTCTGAATTACGAGTCCCGGGTGGAGCCATACGATTGGAGGGGGACACTCTTCCGGTACGGGTTCTGGTTGTCTGTGGTGAAAATGGAGAATATCGGGCGTATCGCAATCGGTGCACACATTTTGGACACCGCCGCCTGGATCCTGTACCTGGAACAAATACAGTCCAGTGTTGCAGCATCAATAAGTCAACTTACGATCCTGACGGGAACAAAATTTCTGGACCTGCCCCTCACTCGATCAAAAGGTATCCCGTGGAAAAAAATCAGGACAAACTGATCATTTTGATTTCAAAATAATGCCGGTGTTGTGGAATGATGACGGCTCGATCACCGTCATCATTATCTTGGAAATATCCTGTTTATGACACAATTTTTCTTGCAAATTCAACCGCCTGCTGCTGAACTGAATCATCTAAAGCATCGGGTGTTGTGCATGACCCGATAAAAAGTTCCCCGACATTAACCGCCTTGTGATATTTTTGCATGCGTCCAAAAGCGGTAACCATACCCTCCGCATTGTCTTCATAGGGTCCGGCTCCTGTTACAATGAGGGCCTGACGCTGGCCATCAACAAGGGATGCGTGGTCCGGTTGGTTGGCGTTGGTATAAAGGCTGTATGTTCTGTCAATTACCGCCTTTAGCTGGGCAGAAACTCCCCAGAAATATAAAGGCGAGCTGAAAATCACCAATTGTGAATTGACCATTTTCCCCAGAATCTCGGGCACGTCATCTTTTTGAACACATCCGACAGCCTCGGTTTCTTCCTTGCACTTTCCGCATCCCATACATCCTTTTAAGTTTTTAGAGTGCAGGTAGATACGATCAACTTCATGCCCCATGCCTGTTAATTCTTCTTCAACCCATGCCAGCACCCTGGCTGTATTCCCTTTTTTCCGGGCGCTTCCCTGCAATATGGTGACTCTCATAATCTCTCCTTACTATAATTGTTTGTCGTTCATGGTCGCTAATTTATGCACAAGGATTTTATTTGTCAAATGAATGATTTTGATGCAAATGATCAAAAAATGTGATCATCTCATTCTCCGGCAACTCTGAGCTGCGCACGTTTAAGGGCTCCCTGTGAATTGTTGAATGGATCAAAAATTTTTTGCATTGAATGATTTTTTAGCGTATCCTAATTTGAGAGTGCCTTGAGAGCCAGAGATCTTGTACAACAGATATTAGCCTTTTCACGCCAAAGCGAATATAAGCAAATGCCCATAAAGATGCAGGCCATTATACAAGAAGCCTTGAAGCTCATTCGCTCAACAATTCCGACAGCGATCTCCATCTAACAGGATATACAACCCAACGGTGGTGCTGTAAAGTCGGATTCCACACAAATACACCAGGTTGTAATGAGTTTTACAACCAATGCACTTATAATATTTTAAGAGGAAAAAACATGGCTATTATAAAAATTACCCAGGGAGATATTACCCGGGCTTCTGTGGATGCTATTGTGAATGCAGCTAACGCCAGGATGCTTGGTGGAGGTGGCGTCGATGGAGCGATTCACAGAGCGGCAGGCCCAAAACTATTAGAAGCATGTAAAAAAGTCAAATCTGAAAACGGAATTAGATGTCCAACCGGGGAGGCAAGGATCACTGACGCAGGAAATTTAAAAGCAAAATATGTCATTCATACGGTGGGGCCAAGATACTATATGGATGAAGACCCTGCGAATCTACTTTTTTCCGCATATAAGAACAGTCTTGACCTGGCTCTTTCCCATGGGTGTAAATCCATTGCATTTCCTGCAATTTCCTGTGGAGTTTTTGGGTATCCCCCCACAGGAAGCTGCACAAATTTCTGTTTCAATCTGCAAAATGCCTGAATATGAAATAATAATAAAATATTTTTATCTGTCCAGTGAAGATATGGTCGCTATTTGGATGGATGCCCTTGAATCGTAATCAAAAAAAGACAGGATTTTAATTGTTTGAATAAGAATAAAAGGATTCAAATCGGTAAATTTGGCCGGTTCAAATTCAAAAAAGGATATTATCAGTGAACTCGATCTGATAACGGCAGTCTCGAAAATATGGAGGTGACCAAATTATGACCACCAGCCTTGATATCAGAAAAATCAGTGCGGTAACCAGTTTCATTAATCTGATAATTGTCCGAGACTGGCTGTTTTGATGTGTTCATAAATGTCCACAGGGCCGGTCTGGTTATTTTCAGCGATTTTTTTAATGGTCTGACTGTCAACGGCGTTTATGCCTGCTCTGGACAAATCCCGGAGCATGGTTTTGATGTTCAGGTTGAACTGGACACATAGATCCGCCAGAGTCATATTCCCCGTTCCAGGAGGCGGTTCATCCGGCAGTTTTATCGCTTTCCCGGCAGTAACTACCGGGATTTTAGAGCCTTCAGTACTGGGTTTCATGGCAATATAAAGCTGTTGAGGCGGGATATGGTTTGTTTTACTGATTTCCACCAGGGTCTGGTTTTCATCTTTGATATTATATCCAGCCGCCTTAATCCTTTCCATGCTCTGGTTCAGGTCTATTCCAACTTTTTGGGTAAAGGTTTTTAAGGAAGATAATTCAGCATGTCCGTATGGTGGTTCGCCGTATTTCTCAGCGGCTTGATCTTTAATGGATGCACTGACGGCCAGGATGCTTGAAAAGGGTGGAATTTCAAAATGAGTTCCCAGGACGCAGGCAAGTGTTAAAATGAGTGCTGCATTGAATTCCCTGGTAAAGATTGTCAGGTTTCTTGTTTTGTTTTTCAGGTAGTTCACGATAGGCGTCCAGTTATAGTAGACGTGGAGCCCCAGGGCCAGCAGAAAAAGAATCCCTGTATTGATGTGGATATTTCCCCACTGTTCCTTGCTTAATCCCCAAAGCCGCCAGTCTGCCCAGTAAGCGATTCTTCCCTGGGGAACGATATAAAGAATGATACTGGTGAGTATCATTACGATAAAACTTAAGCCTGCTGTCAAAGAAGTTGCCTTTCTGATTTTCATTTTTTCTCCATGTCGCCACTTTTAAGGGGTAGAAGATAGAAAAATAAACCCGCCGTTTCCCCGCCGGTATAATTTTTTCATTGATATTATGAGCCGGCGCAGTTGCCCAAAGGCCATGCGCAGTGCAGGGCCTTTGGGGAATCAATTGCAATCAGGCTTTGTCAGGAAGCTTCCACGCGATGACCATGAAAACGATCCCGATTGCCGCGGCCAGAAATGGTCCCGGAATAAAGGGTAGCAGTGCCTGGAATTCGTCGGACCCTGTCGCCAGCATAACCTTGCCGCCGGCTATCTTATTGAACAGCCAGGATCCCTGAATACTGCCGTAGATCAAGGTGTAGATCAAGGCACCGATCAGGCCGCCAAGGATAAAAATCAGGGCATCTTTTCGACCGTCTGCCAGTGCGGTCAATCCTGTTCCAGGACAGTATCCGGCCACTGCGAAACCCAGGCCCAGCAACCCGCCGCCCACGATTACGCCAATATAGCTGCTTTTGACAGACAGGTGACCGACGTCGATGATACCAACGGCCATTAATAGAAATAAAAGGGTACTGCTGATTCCGATGGCAAAAAAGATAGCCTTCATCAGGTGAAGGTCCTTTAATCTCATCATGTTAATAATATTTTGAGGATTGGTTGCGCCAACCCTTTGCAGGGCGAAACCAAAAAGAATTCCAAGTATAATCGCAAGAAAGATAGTCATAAAGCACCTCCTAATTTCTTTTGTAGACCAGAATGGCTGCCGGAACGCCTACGGCAAAGGCGCCAACGGCAAACAGGTAACCGCTCAGGGACGTCTGCATCATTCCGCTCATCATGTGGCCGCTGGTGCAGCCTCCGGCCAGACGGGCGCCAAAAAGTACCACCAGTCCGGCAAAAAACACCGTCACATAACGCAATGTGGGATTTTCTCCAAAGCGCTGCCGCCAGACTTCAGGGGCGGTGCGATCGGCTGCTGAAGGCCTGGGACCGCCTGATCGTGAGGATAGAAAAGCGCCTGCGACCATGGCGAGAACAAAGATAAAGCTGTAGTTAATCGGATTGGCCACATCTTTAGCATATTTTCCCCCACTCTTGTTTAGATATGCGTTGGAACTGCTGTAGCCGGATTTGCTCTCAGCATCTTTTTGGACCACTGTATCTGAGAACAGGCTCCATACAATGCCGTCGGCAATGACAAACTGGGTTGATACACCGATAGGTTTAACAAAAGCGACAGCGACAAGAAACGCTGCCCCCAGTAAAAGACCTCCTTTAAACCAGCTTAATTGACCTTTCATATTCGTTTCTCCTTATCATTGGGGTTACAATAAATTTGGTACAGGGTTTCAAGTATTTCTGATACAGCCTGGCTTTTCAGACTGTAATAAATCACCTGGCTTTCACGCCGGGTGTCAACAAGGCCGGCCTGTCGCAAACTTGCCAGATGCTGGGACAGGGCCGATTGACTTAAGGGAACGGCTTGATTGAGAACGCTGACCGGGCATTCCCCCTTCATCAGGTGGCATAATACCATCAGTCGACTGGGGTGGCTCATATTCTTGAGCAGTTTTGCCGCCTGTTCCGCATTCGCTTCAAGTTTTTCAGGATCAATTGGTTCCATCCGTCCATCTGTTTTTAAATTAGTGTTTTTTAAATTAGAATAGTCTAATATAGAAAATTGTCAAGAGGTGTGCAAAAAAAATAAAGATAAATACTGGTTTATGTTCAAAGGCATGCTAAAATTCGATATGTTTAAGATAATAAATTTCAAAATACTGATTTTTTGTGCTTTTTGGGGGACGGTTTTAATTTCATGTTCCACCTTGAAAACCACGTATAAAATCACAAAAGGCACTGTCAAAGCCACCTATGATACCGCAAAATTTGTTACAAAATTAGGGGTTGGAACAGTAAAGATGTCATATAAAATCGGCGCATTTACATTTGATGTCATTGCAGCACCATTGGAATGGCCAATGACATCGGATATTGAAAGTATTGATGGGTTATCTCCAAAGGAAGCCGTCAGGCAGGGTAGAGTCAAAAATTCCCCTTATGTTGTAAAAGGGAAACGCTATAGGCCAATGTCTGTAAAAGAGGCTTCGACATATCAAGAAGTTGGAACCGCCTCATGGTACGGTAACGAAACCTTACGTCAGAAAGACGGGCATATGACGGCCAATGGTGAAGCGTTTGACCCGGGAAAACCAACCGCAGCACACAAGCTCCTGCCCCTGCCGATTCATGTTAAAGTAACAAATCTTGGGAATAATCGTTCCATGATAGTCAGAGTGAATGATCGCGGCCCTTTTTACGGCAACCGAATAATAGATCTCAGTGCCGGTGCCGCAAAAAAACTGGGCTTCCACAGTCAGGGGACAGCCCGGGTGAAAGTCGAAACAGTCGAACTCTAAGATGTTTTATCAGTAAATTGGGTCTGATGCATAAATATTTAACAATTCCTGGATTTCTGTTTCATGTTTGGTATCTGAACAGTCTGCTTTGATAACTTTAAACCCGTACAGGGTTTTTTTTTATTTCCCTCAGCCGAAAACCGGACCACATGCTTTTTTAGCAGCCACTTTTTTTTTAAGGATAGGATGTTTCTTAAAGTAAAGCTTGTCCTTTGAAAGATGACATTTTTTGTATTTTGATCCACTGCCGCACCAGCAGGGATCATTCTTTCCCGGCAATATTGTAGGGGGTACCTGTTCATTATTATTAAAAATCCGACTGAACCAACCCATAGAAGATACTCCTGTTTTTTAGGTCAATTTAAATTTTTGCGTGAGCCCTAAGTTTTAGTATATTTTCAAAATCAAGATGAACAGCTATAGTGCGAAACGCCACCAACGTTAAAAAACGCCTCAGGTTTTAAACGATAATATTTATCTTCTACCCTTTGTGATTGCTCATCATATGGAGAGCTAAGCACGTCTTGCAACTCTCTTACCAATGTGTAGTCACCCTGCATGGCGTGTTGGTAGGCGGGGACAATTAACCACTCTCGCCATGCATATTTGGGGTTAAACAGTTTCATCTTTGCCGATATCTCAGCCAAATTGCCGCCTTTGATAACGAGGTCATGCCAGCTTTTTAGCCAGGATTGCCATTCCTCATCGAGTTGTTGTGAGGTTTTGCTATAGAAGCTTTTTTTCAAGACTGAAACAGTCTCTGGTACATGGGATAATTCACGGAAGAAAATGGTGTAATCCACCTCTGATTTGGTCAGTAACTGTATTAATCCCTGAACTAGCTTTGGGTGATAGTCTGTCAAGCCAAGTTTGGTCGCCCACATTTTTTGGATTTGCTTTTGCATTGCCTCTGCAAAGCCATGACGTATTTGATCCAATTGTTCCAACGCTTCACTATCTTCTGCAACTAGCGGTCTCACTGCCGTCCAAAACATGTGGTAATTCGCTTCTGCTGCGGCTGGTTGATTGAAAAATGAAAAGTGTTCGCCGCCGCCGGTCCATGGTTGAAATCCAGGGTCGAAAATTTCACAGAATCCAAATGGTCCATAGTCGAGGGTAAAGCCACCAGTGGCGCAGTTGTCACTATTAAAATTACCCTGGCAGTACCCAATACGCTGCCAATTGGCCACCAGTGACGTAAGCCGCCGGCGGAAAAGCTTAGCCAACTCAACCACTTGATCTGCAAAAACAAGGTCTTGATTCATATCGTTTTGGTATTCTCGGTCAATTAAATGCGACACAATCATGCGCAACTCTTCTAAGGCGCTTTGATGCGCATTGCCGCGAACCCTTCGGGCAAATAATTCTAACTGACCAACGCGCAAAAAAGATGGTGCAACGCGAGTTGAAATAGCCACAGGATTATCCACCATAATATCAGGGTCGGAGGAATGAGAGTCTTGGGAGTACCAGGGCCGGGTAACGCTCTCAGATTTAGATACATACAGGGTGAAAGATCGCGTTGTGGGGACCCCCAGGGCGTGCATATACTCTTGCGCGAGAAACTCACGCACACTTGAACGAAGTACTGCCCGCCCGTCGGCACCACGGCAATAAGGCGTTGTACCGCTACCCTTTAGTTGCATTTCCCACCGCTGTCCATTGAATACCCCTTCAAACACAGATATGGCCCGGCCATCGCCATAACCATTGCCCGTGCCAAATGGACATTGGTGGGTATATTCGGTGCCATAAATTGACAGGGCATAGCCGGTTGCCCAGCCAATCTTACGCATAGGCCCGTGCGCTGCTGAGAGATCACCAGAAAATACCTGGGAAAATTTTGCATCATTTACCAATGCGTCGCTCAACCCGAGTTCATTAAAAAAAGTGCTGCTATGGGTGACATATTCTGGTTCTGGAAGCGGCGTGGGAGTCACCGGTACGAAGTGACCGGAAAAAACCTGACGGGCATGGTGATCACGACCATCTCCGGTGGCATCAGGATCGGCATTTAAGGTGTCCATTAAAGAATAATCAGCGAATCGCACAAACTCATCGAAAGTCGATATGCGCTGCTGATCAGATGGTTTAGACAATGACATTGTTTCAAACACCTCGCTATAGGGAGCGCGCATTGAGCGCTATTAAACAAAATGACACTAGCAACCTCAACCCAATCTGAATGTTGCATAAAAAAGATAAATAAAAATGGGAGAAATTCTCTACCAATACCGTTTCAATTCAACTGCTTAATTACCTCGGCGTCAGAACTGTCAGAATGAATAGATTCGGAAATGACCTTATTGGTTATCTCTCCAAGATATTCTTTTAAGGTTTTATTCAATTCCTCAAATTCAGGCCACAGTGTTTCATCGACAAAGCTCTTGGGAATCTTTGCCATAACTGTGGTCTGCCTCTGCCTGTAATACCTGTAGGGTTTGATATCATACCGCCGCAGCAGTGCCAGAAACAATTTCCTGGACCAGAGATCCGACATGGTAAATTTGTATTCCACAGGAGGGTCTTTCTTTTTTATCTCTTCTAATCGACTCCTGATTCTTTGAAGGGCATTAAAGGCAGCATCCTTTTCCCCCTCCGTGGTTGCCCCGGAAAAAAGTGCTTCTATCAGTTTCAGTTTTTCAGTCAGCTTGGCTTCATTCATTTGAGATCCTTTTGAAAAAAATGAGTGTCAGGTTATCATTTTTCAAAAGCAAAGTGAATCATCAATTCAGATGAGAATCTGAAGTGTTTACAAAAAAAGCATAAATGGAAAAGCAAAAAATTTCAGAGAACCGGACCCCGATCGGAGGGGGGCCTGTTATTTGCTCAGCTAATAAGAGAATTGAAAAATATGCCGGATCATGCGGTATTAAAAATAGTTCGTGAAGTCCGGGATGGTGACTGGTAAAAAAAGGAGGACAATTATGATTGAACTCAAAAATGAATCTCTTATTTTTTCATTTCCAGATGTTCACCCTGATGCTGAAATTTCAATCAATTTCCAGAGAACTCTACGAATTCCTGATGATAAAAATACGTATCCGCTTCCACCCGGTTTAGGAACATTCCCGCTAAAACACATCGATGATTATAAAGTGCCTTCAAACTGGGTGAAGCATGGTGGCCTTCAAATAGTAGTTTATTCTATGAAGCGTGCGATCTTTGAACAGCGGTTTCCTAAAATAAAAAGAAAAGAAGAATCCAGGATCATGTATCAAATAGCGGCACCAGCACCGTGTGAATTTTTAAGTGAATCCGCATCCTTTGATATGGGTTTGGCTCCCGGCGGAAAGATGCACCAGGAGATTTATGAAGATCCATATGATTTTGATGACTGGAATCAGAATACAAACAGTCGGTGTTTTGTGCATATATGGTAACGCTATCAGCGAGTCCAGGCACTTTGTGCTGATCTGGGTTCTTTTGAATAATTTAATGATAGTTATGGCCTATCATTAAACACTTATTATTGCCCTATTGAAATTTTATTTGGCATGACTAACTTATATTCAAATGCCGGATAAAGCAAAACCCAAATCCGAAAAGGTGACAAAATGACAGATAATAAAATTGAAAATTATATCGAAAGTGACAATGAGAGAATTCAGGGACATGTAGACACGCGGCAGAAAAATTTTGAATGTGAGAATCCTGATGAAAATCTGGGATGTGATCTCGGAATCGATGTAGCGGGATGAGTTCCAGTTCGGGTGATTATGGAAAGCAGGGCCTCTTTGAGGCTCTGCCATCTTTTAAAAATGTTAACAAAAGGAGACCGTCATGAAAGCAACAGATTGTGTTCCTCAGAAAATATCCAAATTTATGCTGGGTTCATTGCTGCTGGCTGCAGCCTCAGGCCTAATTATTATAGGGATCACCCTGCTTCCTGTTATTGGTTTTATACTGGCCGTACCTGTCATAGCACTGGCAATTTATATTTTCCGGCTTCATTTAAGTGACCAGTGTGAGATTGATTTTTCTGAAAAATAACGATTCCGCTAAGAGATAGAATAACGGGGTTTTTGAAAGTATATTTCAAAAACCCTTTTGTTTATGAGCCGATTGCTTGATACAGTTTAGGTACTCCATTTTGAATTTCTGGAAGACCGAATTATAGTCAGTATTCCGGTTTTTTTAAAGCCTTCCTTTTCATGGTTTTTGTTGGAATACCCGACAGCCATTTCAAATAATCAACGGGGATAACTATCACGCTGATTGGGGTCAAAGTTGAACACTGATTCACACCTCAATCCACCAAAAGTCCTCCGACCCCAACTCCATGACTGGTAATTCCTTTTTTTATGTGAGTATTTTTTCCATTTTTAAACCCTTCTTTGAAGGCTCCCGATGAGGTTTGGTGTCTTCCATAACTCCTTGATTTTAATCTCGGAAAAAGTCTGGATTCTTCTTTCCTATTCTCTTTATGGTTTTGTGCCATCAATGCCTTGGTTACCTTCACAGGCAGGGAAAGATCTCCATTTATTTTTATCTTGGAATCGTCAAACATTAATTCATGGTTATCCCTGATTCCGGAGGTGAAACCCATGTCAAAGGAAACTTTTTCGTTTCTTTTGGCACCATGGTTCTTTTTAAAATCTTGCCAAAGTACCTGACAGGTATCAAGAAGAAAATGATAAACATATTCTGCAACAACCAAAGCCTCTTCCCTTCCAATTAAAACCAGGCTTTTGTAAACGGTATCGTCCTGGGCGTGATATGTACGGGAGGTTAAACAATTCACATAATAATAGTCTCCCAAGACAGACAAAAGGGATTTTTGGATACTTTCAATTCGTTTTTTCTTATGGCAGATTGTAAGGTATTTGATATCTGGATCATCGTCGCCAGTATTGATTCTCTCCAGATTATATTTGTTAAGCAGATAATTGGCTTTCCTTGATGCGGCTTGAGCCTCTGCTTCATTATTAGATTGTCCGAGAGCCATAAGTTTCTCGACTTTCCTTAACATTTTCTTGGCATCAGTCGACAGTTCCCCTTTGAATTCCTGTAACAGTTGATTATAATTTTTTCTTCCCGTCACAAAAGCTTTATGCACACCTAATTTTTTACAGGCCAGCTTGAAATACTTTCCATGAATGTCAGCATTGTTATAGAAAGTGGAGACATATTGGTGCGCCATCTCATGTTTTAGGACCTCTAAAACAACATCCCAGACTTCCATTTTGATAAGATGATTTGATATCGAAATTGTCTTCGTTTTAGAGTCCCACCACCCAAGCCTTGATTCACCAGAAGAAATGTTAATTGTTGGGGTTTCAAGATCTACTCCGTATCTCCATGAAAGAGCTTCATGTTCCCGGGAAAGCTGTGCTGCCCATCTGATTTCAATGTCTTCCGGTTGTATCTTCATCATTTTAACATCTTCAAGAAGTTTTATGCTGCCACAGATCCACCACTTTAAGGATCGAGTATTCACATGCATATCAAAACAATATTCAAGTATCAACAAGCATAAAATATATTGACATCATAAAGTGTGTACTATACACTACACATTATGAACAAAGTATTTGGACAATATATGCGGGACAGAAGGCTGCTGCTTCAAAAGAAAGACAAAAAATTTTCTTTGCGCCAGGTGGCAGCACGAATAGGTATCCAACCCTCTTATTTGAGCAAAATTGAACGTGGCGAACAAACCTATCTATCTGAAGAAAAAATCATAGCCCTTGCTGATGAACTCAATGAAGATATTGACGTTCTGCTTGCTCTCCATGGAAAGATTTCAACCGACATTCAAGAAATAATCAGAAAACGTCCACAGGTATTTGCCCAACTGATAAGAGAATTGAAAAATATGCCGGATCATGCCGTATTAAAAATAGTCCGTGAAGTCCGTGATGGTGACTGGTAAAAAAAGGAGAATAATTATGATCGAACTCAACAATGGCAATCTTACTTTTTCATTTCCAGATGTTCACCCTTATGCTGAAATTTCAATCAATTTCCAGAGAACTCTACGAATTCCTGATGATAAAAATACGTATCCGCTTCCACCCGGTTTAGGAACATTTCCGCTAAAACACATCGATGATTATAAAGTACCTTTAACCTGGGTGAAGCATGGTGGTGTTATGCTGCCGATGTATCAGTCAGAAGCAATGTGGTTGAATTTTACTACCAGTTATATACAGGATCGGGGAACTGATTATCCATTTGCCATAAAAGTTGCTACAGGAAAAATAGATGCTTTAACCGGTAAATCATGGGAAAATTCTCTTAATAAAAAACCACAGGACTACATGATTTCAACCAAACAACCATGGCTGGACGGATATTGTGTTGATAAGGATATCATCAGGCAGTTTGTCGCCATGCCACTGGGATCTGGCTATACAGCAGAAGAACAGATAACCGGTGAATCAGAGCATGGTGGGCTCCAGATCATAATTTATCCTATGAAACGAGAGATATTTGAACAGCGGTTCCCTAAAATAAAAAGAGAAGAAGAATCCAGGGTCATGTATCAAATAGCGGCACCAGCACCGTGTGAATTTTTAGCTGAATCCGCATCCTTTGATATGGGTTTGGCTCCCAGCGGAAAGATGCACCAGGAGATTTATGAAGATCCATATGATTTTGATGACTGGGATCAGAATACAAACAGTCGGTGTTTTGTGCATATAGCCAATTCTCTTATGTGGAGAGCGATAACCGGAGATAATCCACCAACGGTTCCGTTTACCGCTAAAGAATATACTGACAATGGGTTCCCCTGGTTTGAATATTATGATGATAATTCAGCATCAATTGACGGGTCTGCTGTTTTAAGCAAACTGAAAAGTATTATTCAAAAAGGAAATGATAAGAGCGAAAATTCCCTTCCGGAAAATGAATCTGTTAAGCCGGAGAGTATCAAAAAGATAATTGCTGGAAATCAGGTTCGAGAAGGAGTGTTTTAAAACAAATAAGAATTTTAAGGTGAAGCTTGTCTGGTGATGGAAGCAATAATTTGGCCGTTGGGATTTATGAGAAGATCTTAGATGAAGAACTGAAAGAGCTGCTGGATGCTAATTCCGATCTCAAACCTGTCCTACGCAAGATTGATGATGAATTGGCTCCGCACATGTATGCGCAATTTGTTGGAAAACTGCTGGTTCAGGCCCTCCACATCACAAAGAAAGAATTAAGAGTTACCCTAATCAACAGGTTCTATTACAGGAAATATTTTGGGGGCCTTGTATGGACTTGATGTTATTCCTGAAAATTGGATAGCTGGCCTTGAGCTATCTGAGCTTATTGAAGAAATCGCAGGAGATTTGTTTGACCAGTTTGGATGAATTCGTGTGTCGCCGATAACAGATACCGGTTTTATCTGATTCCTTAACGCGCAACTGAAATACTTGTCTGCAAAAAATATTCAGCCGTCTTTCAGTAAAGATCCCAATGTCTTGGACGAATTATTCATTGATCTATTGATGGAGACATATGGGAAGAAAATTTCTTTGTAGTCGTCTGTATCGATATCTAACTCAAACATATCTGACCAAAGTTTGGCGGGAAATATTAATTCCCCCGTCAAGTTCCACCATCATCCCCATCAATAAATATATTAAAATTTCAGGAAATCCCAATTACGAAAAGCAAAAATTTTGAGGGGACCGGACCGGGACCGGAGGGGGCCGGAAGATTTCGGGCTTCAATGTATCACGTTAAATTTTTGTCAACATCCATTTTCCCATGCAAAATGCCAATGATATCAATATGGCTGTCTGGGATAAGATAAAAAATGATGTGTTTTTGCACAGGAAAGGAATAATATCCAGGAACGATTTCAGGCCGTCGTTTCCCGAGCTCCGGATTCGCCGCAAGTTGGTTAAGCTTGTCCTCAATATCTTGAAGGTATTTTTCAGCTTGCTTCTCGCCCCAGGTTTCAACAGTATAATTCCAGATGCCTATTAGATCAGATTTTGCTGAAGGAGTGAGGCGGTATCTATGCATTCCTGGTCTCAGTAATAATTTCACTCACGGATTCGGCAACAAATTCCCCATGTTTAGCTTGCTCAGCACCGATGGATAAGCGTTTTTTTAGCACTTCAAGTTTCATGTGCTGTACCAATTCTTCATTTTTTTCCCAGAATCGCAGAGCATCCCGAATCACTTCACTGGCATTGTTGTAATAACCTGATGCTACTTTTTGTTTTACCCTGGTTTCAAGCTCAGGTGTTAGTGAGATATGCATACGATCCTCCTTATTTATTTGAATACTATACAATAATAGTAAAAATACAAACATTGTCAATCTTTGAATTGATATGTTGGTCGTAAAGACAGTCAGCCCTTTCTGCTTGGCTTAAGATTATTAATAATTTTTAACTGGTTCTATAGTCGAGTTGGTGCCTTTAACGTTATTAACTCAATAGAAATTATAGCGAATCCCAATTGCGCAAAGGAAAAATTTCAGAGGACCGGAGGCGGACCGGAAGATTTCGGGACTCAATGTAAATACGGAATTTTTTCAACTCTATCGATTTAGCATTTAATAAAAATATATGGTCGTTCACCCCTGCTGAAAGTTGATAAGTTTGACTATAACATCCCTAAAACTGGTGGACCAGGATCCCAATGATCCGCCGGCAAAAGCACTGATCAAGGAGATTGAAGCTGAGAAAAAAAGATTGATCAAAGCAGGGAAGATCAAGAAACAAAAACCTTTGCCGCCGATTAAAGAGGATGAGATTCCTTATGACCTTCCGGATGGGTGGGAGTGGTGTCAATTGCAAGATTTGGGAGAAATTAAACTGGTGCCCCAGAACCCCAATGATCAGCCGGCAGAAAGATTGCTTAAAGAGATAGCGGCCGAAAAGAACAGATTGATCAAAGCAGGGAAAATCAAAAAACAAAAATCCCTGCCGCCGATTAAGGAGGGTGAGATTCCCTATGGCCTGCCAAATGGGTGGGTGTGGTGCCAATTACAAGACATTGGTGAGATTAATCCAAGAAACATAGCAGAGAATGAAATGGATGCAGCCTTTGTCCCAATGCCTTCAATAAAGGCCGAATACTGGATGAACCCGATTGTTTCCTGCACCCGGAATGGCAGCACCTTTTTTTGGAACAATTATCCGGGATAACCGATGAAACCGCACAAAATATCCATGTCCTGATGAGCAGTCACAGTCCTGTCACACTGATAAAGCACAACAATCGAAAAATCAAATATTTCGAGATGAAAAACGGCGCTGCCAATTGTTATGATCTGCCCAAATACCCGACCATCCGCAAGTTAAGCACAAATATCATTGAGTATTCTGAACAGGAACAGCTGTTAAGCATCATCAACCGCATCAATATTGAACAAAAACCGGTATTTTTCACCGAAGGTCATACCGATCCGATAATTCTGACCCATGCCTGGAAAAAACTCTATGATGAAGACATGCCGTTTATTCCGTTTTATGCGTTTAGTTGCAATCAGTTGTATGGTCTTTTGACAGATGATAAAATCGTCAACGAGATGGATGGGTTGCCTTTGTTTGGGATGTTTGATTTTGACAAAGCCTTTGCCCAATGGAACGGAATAAAGGGTGAGGATATTGAAACAGATCCGTTTAAAGGACTGATTCGGAAACGAAACAATCATGAGGTCTATGCCGTGATGCTGCCTGTTCCCCAAAATGAATCGATCAAAGTCCAGGTGATCAAGGATGAGTCCGCCACATTTAAAGATGAGTCCTGTTGTGAAATTGAACACTTATTCTATGGGTCTGAAAAAACAGAAATGTATTTCAAAACAGAACCCTGCCGAGGTGGCGGACAACAGATCGTTTTTAAGTCAGATGGAGATAAAACCAAATTTGCCCAAGAGATAGTCCCCAAAGTTGAAGATCCCTATTTCCAAATATTCCGGCCCTTGTTTGAGTTTGTGAAAACAAAATGCTAATCGAACCAAATGGCGATCGAATTGGATAAAACCCCAATTGCGAAAAGCAAAAATTTTTAGAGGACCGGAGGCGGACCGGAAAAGACAAAAGGATTTTGGCAATTGCGCCAAAATCCTTTATTGGTTTTATGGTGATCCCACCGGGAATCGAACCCGGGTTACCGGCGTGAGAGACCCACGGAATGGGCTTTCAAGCGATAATGAAGTTTCGGAAACGCCCAGACTATTCACCATGTTTTACACGACAATCAAATCAATAAAAAAAACGTAAAAAATTTTAAAATTCAGAAAGGGTAATTGAAATAGCAATTTTCCGATAGCGATTCAGGGAGCAGGCAAAAGACCAGTTGTGTCAGTTCAATATAGCCTTTGTCCAGGCTATTCCAGCTGTTTCAAGGGACCGGAGGGGGACCGGAAAATTTTTGTTCTAATGTAGATGTAGTGGCTGGTCATTTCCCTGACAAAATTAGTAGATGAAATTGACAATAAAAGCCATTAGTGTTAATTTTTCTTTAAATATAGAAGGATTGAATTATGCAAAATGCAATAGAAATAAAGCACCTTAGCAGAGAAGAAAAACTCAGAATGGTGGATGCCTTGTGGGCGGATTTATTATCAGAGGAAGAACTACTTGAATCACCGACCTGGCATAAAAAGGCTCTCCAGGAAACAGAAAAACGCCTTGCAGACGGTAAAGATAGAATTGTGGATTGGCATACTGCCAAAAAAGAGCTACGGAAACTCTTTGAATGAAAATTGAGATTCTCTCTTCAGCCGTGTCAGACTTGGCAGAGGGCCGACAGTTCTATGAGGAACAAAGCGAAGGGCTGGGAGAATACTTTTTTGATTCTTTATTCTCAGATGTCGATTCTCTGACTCTTTACGCCGGGATTCATCCAATATTCTATGGTTATCACCGGATGCTTTCAAAAAGATTTCCATACGCCGTATTGTCCCTCCGAAAAATTAGCTAACACCTGTAATCATTGACAAATTTATTATCAAAGATTAAATATTTATTCTGGTATTTGAATTCATTTTTAGAAAATCACATACACTGAGTATCAAAAAAAGATGTTACTGAATGGAGAAATCTGAAATTTTGCTAAAGCTGCTGTTTTCAATCGTTGCGTCATTTTTAAAAAATCAATCTACCCTCGCTATGGAAAACCTTGCACTGCGCCAACAGTTATCCATATACCTTCTTTCCAACAAACGACCCAAAATCCGATTACGAGATCGATTGTTTTGGATTCTTTTATCACGATATTGGAAGAACTGGAAAGATGCTGTTATCATTGTAAAACCTGAAACCGTAATCTGCTGGCATCGAAAAGGGTTCAATCTTTTCTGGACCTGGAAATCTCGAAAAAGAGGACCCGGAAGACCTAAAATATCAATTGAAATCAGAAACCTTATTAAGACAATGGCCAACGAAAATCCAACATGGGGTGCACCGCGCATTCATGGAGAGTTGTTGGCTCTGGGTATTGAAATTGATGAAACAACGATCTCAAATTATTTGAAACGATTCAGGACAGGAAAGCCTCCCTCCCAAACATGGCGGACATTTTTAGAAAACCATATGCACAATACCTTTGCGATAGATTTCTTCACGGTACCAAATGCAACATTCCGGGTATTATATGTTTTCATAGTTCTGTGGCATGAAAATCGTAAAATCGTTCATTTCAACGTTACTGCAAACCCAAGCGCCGAATGGACAGCACAGCAGATCGTTGAAGCATGCCCATGGGATTCAGCACCGAAATATTTATTAAGAGACCGTGACGGAATTTATGGCAAGGTTTTTCAAAATCGAGTTCGAGGTATGGGGATAGAAGAAATAAAAATTGCAGCAAAAAGTCCATGGCAGAATCCTTATTGCGAGCGAGTAATCGGGAGTATCAGGAATGATTGTGTTAACCATCTGATTGTTTTGAATGAAGATCATTTGAAGTGTAGACTTTCCGAATATTTCAAGTATTATCATAAGGATCGCACACATCTTGGCCTGGATAAAGATTCACCATCAGGAAGGCCTGTCCAGGAAAAACCGGAAACCGGAAAAGTGATTGCTTTGCCACGTGTTGGCGGTCTTCATCATCGATATGAGTGGCGGAAAGCCGCATAAGAAGATTTTATTTACAGTATCTCCAACTTGAGCTAATTTACATATATTTCATTTTGACCAAAACTCAGCTTCATTTATTGATCACTTTTTCAAAGAGCGATATTTTTTTGGGGGGAATTATCAAATCATATTTTTGAATTCCCTTGGATTTTAGATTTGTGACCTGTTCTTGTTTCAAATTTAACTGTAACTCTGTCCAGATCTAATTTTTCGGATGGACAGGTCCAGAATGAAGATATAAAAAAATTAGGCGAAGATGTTTTCCAGATGTATGGAAACCTTTTGGTAAGTCATAAAGTTTGTTTAATCTCAATAAAACCTGAATTTGGTGAAGTCAAAAAAACACTGATCAAAGAAACGATTGAAAAAAAGCTTACTGTTCAACAGCTAAAGGAGAGAAAAAAGGAGTTAGTTCCAAAAAATATTTGGACGGCTGGGCTTCTTAGTATTGTAGAAGACCCAAAACAGCTAATCCAGGAAGACAATGAAAAAATATTAAGTTTACCATTTCTAAAAAACGTTCCGATTGGAAACCTTGAAAAAGTAAAAAAGAAGTCTGCTAATACTAGTAAAAAATTAAAGGAGGCCATTAATCAATTCACAAATGATATAAAATTGTATGAACAATACATAGAAAATTATCAAAAATTAATAGAGGATCTTGAAACGGCCATTAAAGAGAACACTTCCGGAGATAAGGTTAAGAAAACCAAAAAGGGAAAAAAATAGATAGGTATTCAATCACTATCACACCTCAAGGATAAATACATGGGACTGGAATCTTATGAGCTGGTCGATCTTACGGTTGAATACGGCTATGACGTGGCTTTTTGCAGTAAGTGCAGGGCAGAGGCGGATATCCCTTCCTCCCAGAGACAAGCATCCATAACTGGCATCTCCTTTGCCCATTGCGGCAGTATCGTCTACCAGGTTGTCCAGTGTCATACCCTGGATTGTAATGGCAGGTTTTTCTTTAAGTGTAGCGCAAATTCACCAGCCCTTGATATGCAAAACCTGATTTTAATGCCCTTTAAAATGGGTTTCTTTAAATATCATGAAGAAGCGATGTGGATAAACCCACCGGAAAACTGGCATCCCAAATTAAAATTTAAGCGATCCAAAGATGATCAATCATATGCAAGTGTTGTTATGGATGAATCGGAGTTCCTGGATCAATTGGAGAAGGAATATGAAACCGGAAAAATTCATTTAAGACGGCTTTGCCCGAATAATCAGTACTATAATACCCTTTTCCAACTAGTCCCAGAGCCGTATCTTGATTTTATTGACGATAAATTCAAAGTCGTATACGACCATATACAAAAAAAAGGTGTTGATGCCTTCTATTCTTCCATACGGCTTTTACTCTCGCAAACCACGGGGAAATCAATTCATGAACAGATAATACAAGAGTTGAGTCAAAAGGGATACGTCGATCAGCAGACCGAAATATTGGAAACAGTTGAGAGCCGGATAGAGCAGACTATAAAAAATGAAATTTATTTAATAGTAGGACAGATATATCAAATTTTCCTAAACCCAATACTCAATTTTGAGCGGCAAGTTTCAATGATTTTCGATAAGTTATTCTTTTCAGTTTGTTCGGATCTGTATCTCTCCAGCAGAAGAAAAGAACTCTCTGATTGGGCTGGAATGGCACGGCAAGGAAAAGCTTTATTTATTGATGCACCAATGGGTTTGGGAAAAACTTACTCAATTGTTGACACCTTGTCTTCAAATTTGAATTTATCCGCCATTGTCTTTTTTCCAACTAGACGACTTTGTGATGATTTCTGTATCAATCTGACCAATAAACTGTCTGAACTCAATCATTATTCCGTGATAAGTGGAGATAAGGTATTTATGTTGAACGAAAGCGGTCAAATGTATGAAAAGTGTTCGAATGACTATTTGAACCGCAATGACATATACTATTTTGAAGGTATTAACAAATATGAATGCGACTGTTATGATGATATAATCGAACAGTATAGCAAGCATATTTTTTCAAAGAAAGCTCAGTGTGAGACCTGTAAAAAAGAAGAAAATTGTAGATTTCATAAGCACTGGGAGGTGGCCCCGGAATACCGTATTATAGTCGCAACTCATGCCATGTATGATCAGATATTTCATAATTATGACAGCTTAAAATGGGAAAAGCGTTTTTATAAAAATTTAAATAGAGACTTCTTTATCATAGATGAGGACATTATTTTTTCAAAATGCTATCAGCCGATCAGTATGGCTGAAAAAGAATTACGGGAGTTTATTGCCACCATCACATCGTTTCTTAATAATCCGGTATATTTTGAGCCAGGCTTCATCAAAAAAGACAGTTTTTTCAAGATTGACAGCATTCTGTCTCAATTCACCAAGTGTGACACGACCTCTTATATGCCTCCGATTGATCATGAGTTTTCATTTATCGACTATATAAAAATGAAGTGGGCTGAAAGGATTTATGAAAAAGGCAATGTCACCCCGGATATCATCAATAACGAAAATTATGTTGGAGATTATTTAGAATTAATTGAAACAGCAATTCAAAAAGGTTTTGTAATTCAAAAATTTAATCTTACCAGCAAGGACAGTTCTGAAAAAAAAGCCTATTTTTCAAATCCAAAGACATTCCAATTTACAGATGAAACACCTGCCCATGTTTTCTTTGATGGAACCATGATGGCTGAAAAATTGATCGAAAAAAAATTAATTGATGCAAAATTTATAAAACTACCAATTACCATCGAAGAACCATTTTGGGAAGTCAGGGCTTGGCAGAATATCAACACGGATTTACCAAAAAATAGAGCTTATAAGAATCAAAAAAATGTGGAAAAACTTTTAAACGAAATGATTCCAGAGCTTGGGGAGTATCAAAAATTTTTCATTTTAACTTCTAAAACACTTAGAGGAAAAATCGAAGGCTGGTTGAAAGATGCTTTTCCGAATACGAGAATTATTATTGAACACTATGGAAATTTAAGAGGGATCAACACGGCTAAAGAATGTAATGTCGGTATCGTTCTTGGAAGCTATATCCTGTCCGATGCGGTTGAGATTGCCATGTCACTAGATTTTATTAGTGGAAAATTCAAAGAGTATAATCCGGTCCCATTGAAGACGCTCAATCATTTTTGGACTTGGCAGGGAAGCAAAGGCTCGAGGAAATATAAAGAAGAATACGAAATTATAGAACTAATTTCGAAAGAATATCGGTATTCCGAGTATCGACAAGCCCTGGCAAGAACAAGATACTTATTTCATCCTGTTTCGTTTTATGTATTTTCAAAAGATAGAATTGATGACTACGAGCCATTTGTTAAAAAGATTGAGACAGATCAATACAAGAATCATATTTTCCCCCCCAGAGGAAGACGTAAAGATAATAAAGATGATGTGATAAAAAATGCAGTATGCGATTGGTTGAAAGAAAATTCATCAGTATCGATAACAGACATTGTTAATAACTATAAAGAGTTGGAAATAGAAAGACACACTATTGGAAAACAATTATTAAGAATGTATAATGAAGGAGCCATAGAATTGTATAAACACTATAAAAAAAGATATAGTAAGATAATATAAATTATAAAAATAATCTAAAGTTATAACTACTTGAATTAATATAAGAAATAAAAATGGCAATGATATTCTTATTATGTATATGAGAGTATTTATTCCAAAATTACTATTTTGGTAGTATTCATAATAATATATGTTTAATTATTTTTTATTACTCCAAAAAATTAAATAGATATTGTTTTTCCAGATGTGTGGAAACTTTTCACATTAATTATACTTCATAATATATAGTAAATAATTTATTATAGTATAATCGTAGTATCTATCCTTATCCTATAAACTCCTCCTCCTTTATCTCTCAATCAATCTTTTGTGTTTTGAACTAGTGCTCGATTCCATAGAAAACTTCATAAACTTGAAATAATGATATGAAGCATGGAGTTTAGTGATAGTATTTTAATGAGTATAGTACTAATGAATACAATACTGTTATCTATTATTCTATTAAAGAAAAATTTAAGTTTTCATGAAGCATCTATTGGGTTTAATGAATTATGGTCAAGTCATAATTCACTGTCTCACCATATTATTTGGCTCCCTTACGTTCTCTGATTCATGAAAAGATACTTCTTCTATATTATCCTGGTCAGACAGTTTTAATCCCTGAAATTTATCGTCTCTGGGTACCTATCAATGAGAGTGTATATTCGTTTTCATTTGATACATTATAGCCCCCCCTTCCTTTGCCCTAAGTTCCTGAATCACATGGATAGGGCTCCGGTAAATTTTGCACCAGCCATTTCAACATCGATTTGATCAACAATCTTTACTCCCCCCCCCTGCATCGTGATTAAGCGTTACTATGCACAAACATTATACATCCCATAAATCAATACATGAGGCTGCACTTTCTGTGTGGCCATTTTCATTTCTATCCATAACAAAGGAGGTCCCATGCTTAAACCAATCCGTGATACAGAGATTTTAAAAAGGTATAGTCAGCCCCCGGGTGATCCACCAGATGACCACAACCCGAGCCCGTCCGGTGGCATATCAGTCTTTCCATCCAGTCCTTTGGATTTACCCCTTGAAACGTTTGAGAATGCCCTTAAAAGGCGTGAGAAGAATCATCATGCTCTTATTCAATGGATTAGGCAGAACCTTCATCCAGACGTAGATTATGGCCGTATTCATATTGTTGAACAATGCCAATATGCTAAAGCCGGTGTCCCTCACCTGTGCCGTAATTTCTCGCATATGTCCATGCCGACACTGCTAAAGGCCGGAGCGGAAAAGCTATTGAATATTTTGGGTTTATCTGCCCATTTCCCAAATCTTCATCAATACGAGTTGGCAGCTGTCCATAAGCAAGAAATCACACAGGTCCTGTTGAAATGTGAGTTGAAGACGTTGAACGGCAAGGTAGTGGCCGAGGGTTCAGGTGCCCGCAATATCCGCCAGGATAACTGGAATCTGAATACCAGCATCAAGATGGCTGAAAAGTCAGCGTTGATTGATGCTACCATCCGAGTGGCAGGATTAACAGGCATCTTTATAAAAACCCATCGGCATACTTTAACCAAGATGTCAGGTTGTAATAAAAACAGTGTGCCTGCCATGTCAGATTGTAACCATAACAACCTTACCCCTGGGGTGTCTTGTCAAAGGCCTACCAGTATCGATGACAAACCCATGACCCAGAAACAGAAAGATCTGATTTTGAGGATTGTCGGACGGAAAGGATTGACCACAGAAGGTCTGAAAAAGCAGGTTAATAGCCAGTTTAACAAGGATTTAAACGGTCTTGATAGAGTTCAAGCCTCAAAACTTATACAGCACTTAAACGGCTGAAAAACCAGCCACAAACACAAAGGAGAAAACCATGTGGAACGAACCATCAGCAGAAAAACTGGCAACCACCCCGAAACTTTATGAAACAGAGCACATCCCAACCGAGGACAAAATTATCCACTGTCATTTTCAAATTGGCAATTGTCATTGGTTTATCACAGAATTTGATGGTGTTGATACAATGTTCGGTTTTTGTATCCTTAACAATGACTTGGAAATGGCTGAATGGGGATATGTCGGCTTCAGTGAATTGCGGTCTATCAAAATCCAGGGCTATCTTGAAGTAGAGTTTGACACAACCTGGGTTCCAATAGCTGCTGGTGAAGTGGAGTTGATTCGGAGAGGTGGCGGCATCTTGTCAGGTACCAGAGATGAAGAAAATGAAGGGGCTTGGGTATGGCATACACTCCGGAATTAACAAGGCAACACAGTGCCACCTTGAGAAGGATTGCCTGGACAATGGGCCTACCCATGACCAAGGCTATTGGTGAAGTTTTCGATTATATGGGCAGCACCCTGGACCCTAAAAAGGTTTGTTCTGCCTGTCGAGATAAAAGCAAATGTCACTCATGCCCATTCAACAGAAAAGGACCATCACATGCGACGAATATTTAGTTACAGCATCCAGAAAGAAAATCTGTTCGATATGCTCCATGCCGGCAGATACAATCCCTGCCTGGAAATCACATTCAGAGACAAATCCGGTCAGCACAAGCATAAGCTTTCCGCCGGGTATTGGGATGACCTGGATGTTTACCGGGAAGGGACAGAAACCTATGTTCTATCCTCCAATTCCAGTCTCGGATATGTTGGACTTGAAATCCTTGAAGGTCCAGACAAATCCGGTGCCATCTTTCTTGAAGGCCATCAGGTAAAAGAGGTCCTTGGAAGAGACGATTTAGCCCCTTTTAACGCCATCAAACGGTTGAGGGAGCATATCACTTAAAACAGCCAAACAACTCGTAAAACAGCAACAATAGGCCTTCACTGAACTGATTCAGGAAGGTTTTTTTATGGCAAAATAAAGGAGGCAATATGAAACAATTAAAATACCAGCAATTTCAACAACAGGACCTTTTCAGCAGCATAGCAGAATCCAAGCCTATCCGCAGAAAATTCATTTCTGTCTATCGTGTCAGCCTGGTCAGGGATGAACATCTTAAGTTTGAACAGAAAAATTTGAATAATTCATCTGAAGCACAAAGCATGGTCCGAAAACTGATTGAAGAAAGAGGACAGCCGGACCGTGAGCAGTTCTGTATTCTTCTGCTTGATACAAAAAACAAGATTATCGGGTTAAATATCGTTTCAACTGGCGGTTTATCATCTGCTTCGGTTCATCCCAGGGAAGTATTGAAGCCCGCAATATTGGCAAATGCTGCCGCTATTATTCTGGCTCATAACCATCCCAGTGGTGAATTAACCCCTTCTCCACAAGACGAAGCCATCACCAGAAGGATTATCCAGGCATCAGAGATCATGGGAATAACCATCCACGAGCACCTGATAGTTAGCCTGGAAGATGATCGATATTTTAGTTTCGCAGACCAGGGCTTGATAAAGGATGCCTATGACGAGATTTAACTCGATAATTTTAAACCATCCCAGCCCCCTAAAACCATACCAAAACTAAGCCTTAAATCAGTACATTACCAATCACATATAAAAAAAGGAGAAACCCATGAACGATAAAATTAAAGCCGTTCTTGACGGTATTCTGGAAGCATTTGAAACAGGAAATATTCCTGAAGCCGTTGCGATAGCAACATATCCCCCGATAAATGGCATTCCCAGTGAAAAATGGTCCTACAACAATCGTATTATTCAGTTCCTCAGTGGCACTGTTGATGCGAGAGGGTTCAACCAATGGAAAGCGGTTAATCGCCATGTCAAAAAAGGTTCTCGGGGGATTTATATCCTGGTGCCCTGTTTCAAAAAAGTTGTTGATGAAGCCACGGATGAAGAAAATCAAACCCTTGTGTCATTCAAACCGATGCCTGTTTTTCGAGTGGAAGATACCGAAGGAGAGCCTTTGGATTATCAAAACATTGAACTGCCTGAACTGCCCTTGATTGAAAGGGCTTATGACTGGGGCATCAATGTTAAAGCAGTGCCAGGCAATTTTACCTATTACGGATATTTTTCGCCCACACACAAAGAGATTGCCCTTGCCACGCCATCCGAAAAAACGTTTTTCCATGAGCTTGCCCATACCGCAGATTACATCATCAAAGGGGAATTAAAGCCAGGTCAGGACCCATTCCAGGAAATCACGGCGGAATTGTCAGCACAGGCACTGGCCCGCATAGTGGGTAAAAATGCCGAAGACACAACAGGCAACAGTTATCGATACATAAAGCGGTATGCTGGAAAGATCAACATGAATCCACATAAAGCCTGCCTCAAAGTTTTATCTGACTGCGAGAAGATTATAAACCTCATTCTCCATGGCCGTGCTGATGGGGTCAAAGATTTACAGAAAGTCGCTTAAAATAAAAGGAGGGAAAAATGGTTTATGAAATCAAATGCGCCTGGTGCGGGAAAGACATGGGCACCAAGGAGTTTGAAAGCAGTAAGCTTTCTCGGGAGTTCGAAAACAAAGGACTTCCCATGGTCAGCCACAGTATTTGCCCCAGATGTAAAAAAACTGTGGAGGTAAAATACGGATTAACTAAAAAAGGAGGTGATGAGAATGATTAATACCAGCGGTAAAACTGAAATTTGTGAATTTTGCGGGAATGAATTTTCAAGAATATGTGAGGAAGACGCTTACATCGGAAATAACTGTTTCCACTGTTCTTTCTGGCTCAAAAAAATAAATGTGTCCGCAGAAGATGAAGCAAGAAGGGTGATTATTGATGGTCAGCATTACAGGCTTGGCGGTGATTTTACAGGACCATTTAGAGGTTTTGGAGGCCGTAAATTCACTATTCTGTTCCATCATGGCAGAGTAGTTGAAACAAGATGTCTGTGGTACCAGGGTCAAATTCCAGAAAGGTTCCGTATAATGCTCCCAGATAATGCCGTATTCCTTCCTATCAATGCCGAAAGGGGTGCGGCAGCCAGCACACATGGCATACCCTTTTGAAATAGAGGTTCTCGGGGCTTCAGTCAGGATCTCTTACCCAACAACAGAATGGCCGTGCTGATGGGGTCAGTAATATACGAAAGGTGGCTTAAAATGAAAAATAACACTGTAGTATTTTATACTACGGTCTGTGCTTGGTGCGGAGCATTCATTTCAAAAACAGAATATTCCGTATCGAATCACAGCCAAACAGTATCAATTGAAAGGAATGTTACTAGTCACGGCACCTGCTCTCGGTGTCGAAAGAAATTGGAAATCAAATATGGTTTGCGTAAAGAGGGAGGGAGGAGAGATGATGGATTGGTTTGAAGAAGTTGAAGATTGGATGTTATACGGTCCCTTGGCAGAAGAGGAAGCAGAATCAAAATGGGAACAAAAAAAGAGGGAGAAAGAGGAGGACTCGGATGATGATATAGCATAGTTAGAATAGTACAAATTATCGTAAAACTTAAAACATCAATACTTTCACAACAACACATCTGGATACATTCACTGGCAGATCCAACATGCTGCCAAACGACTGCGGGGCATAGGGTTCCGTAAAAATCAAAAAAGATTTTTTTGAAGAGGGAGAGTGAGTGGAGTTAATTCCATTTTCTTCCATTACATTAATTTGCGAGCATGGCTTTTATTGTAATGATAAAGGCTATGTTTCTTAAGGCATAAGGAGAATTTTATGTCAAATTTAGATTATGAGTTGTATCCAGAAAAAACTGAGGCTATCGACAAGGCGGATGTCAAATCTGTCGAGATTAAAACAAAAACACAAAAACAGACAGAAGCAATCAACAAGGTACATGAAATCTGGGGCAGCAGTACCAATGTTCTTCCAGACAATCCTTACATAACCAAAAAGCGAATCGTACCAATTGGCATCCGTCAGTATTATGAACGGTTAATAATTCCGATTTATCATGACTTCGGGGACCATGAGGGCAATGCTGTTTCAATTCAGTATATCAGCCCCGTAGGTGAGAAACGGTTTCATCCAGATTGTTCAATTATTGGCTGTTTTCATCCCATTGGAAATCTGACAGACACTGACCTTCTCTATGTTGTGGAAGGCTATGCCACAGGTATAACAGTATTTGAGGCAACAGGGGTACCAGTTGTCGTGGCATTCAATTCTGGCAATATTAAAGCGGTTTGTGCCAGGCTTAAAACTCATTTCCCAAAAACCCGAATTGTTATCGCTGCGGACAATGACATCAAATCAGAGAAGAAGACCGGCCACAACAGTGGTAAAGAATCGGCTATGGAAGCAGTCAAAGATCTGGATATTGAATTCGTTCTTTGCCCTGTGGATTCGGATTTTAACGACCTGTTCAACGAATCTTTCAAAAAAGAAGAAGGGTTTCAGGCAGTACGTTTGAGCCTACGGAAAACTGAATGCGGATGTATTTATGACAGCATCATTAAACGTTTCAATTCGCAGTACGCTATCACTTGGATTGGTGGTCGATGTTTAATATTGAAAGAAGTGCGCAGACCCAATACCGATGAAGTGGAAATTCAGTTTACTTCTGATACTGACTTGCGGAAATTCTATGCCAATAAACTGGTACCGGACCCGGATGACCCAAAGAAAACAATCAATCCCGTTGACTACTGGCTTAAATCCCGAGAGAGAAGACAATATAAGGAGGTTGTTTTCGAACCCGGCAAAAAAATGCCCGGATACTACAATATGTGGACAGACTTCTCGGTTAAACCGGTAAAGGGCGACTGGTCATTATTTCGGGACCACATCTTCAATATCATTACCAATGGTGATGAGACTCAATTTCATTGGATAATGGGATGGATGGCAAGGATTATCCAGGACCCGGGTGGGGAGCGCCCAGGCACCGCAATTGTCCTGCGTGGTGGTCGTGGTGCCGGCAAAGGGGTATTTGTCAACTGCTTTGGACGGCTTTTTGGTCAGCATTACATTCAGCTTGCTCAACAAGGGCATCTTTTGGGCAGATTTAATCATCATTTGAAAAATAAGGTGCTTGTGTTCGCTGATGAGGGATTTTGGGCTGGTGACAAACAAAGTGAAGGCGCAATCAAAAATATGATTACCGAACCACGGATTGTTGTTGAGCAGAAAGGCAAAGATGCCATCACGGTTAGAAATTGTATCAACATAATCATTGCTTCCAATAACGATTGGGTAGTTCCAGCAGGCGAAGATGAACGAAGGTTTTATGTTTCAGATGTTTCAAATGCGCACCAGCAGGACAACAAATATTTCAAAGCCGTTATTGACCAGATGGAAAATGGAGGATTTGAGGCCATGCTGTATGATCTTCAACAATGGGAGTATTCTCTGGATGATTTGAGACATGCGCCTAAGACATCAGCCCTGCTTGATCAGATAAAAAATACCATGGACGTACCCGGTAAATTCTGGATTGAACGTTTGGAAGATGGGGCATTGCGATCCGGTGATGATGGATGGTCAGGTGAAATTGAATGTAAAGCCCTGTACGATGATTATCTGGAATTTGCCAACAATTTGAAACAAAGGTTTCCACAGACACCGCAACAGTTTGGCCGTATCATAAACAAATTTTGCCAGGGTGTTGTCAAAGTGAAAACCAATCAGGGTGGATACCGGACCAATGTATACCGCTTCCCAACACTTGAAGAATGTAGACGTCAATTTGAACTCCTAGTCAGGATGGAAAATCAAATCAAGTGGGAGAATGGTCCTCAATAAATCAAATAAGGTCATAACAGCATAGTCTGGAGATGCCCTATTATCAGTGTTTGGTCCTCGTAGTCCTCAAAGTCCCATATATTTTAAGAAATTTGTTCCTGCTGTTCCAAAGTATTGGGGATAGGTAGTTTTATATAAATTCTAATTTAATAGGACTATGAAGACTATAAGGACCAACACTACAGTATCAAGGGTTTTAAAGGTACTAACAAAACTATTTTACTAGGACTATGGTGACTAAAGACACTAAATCAAAAGTGTTTTTTAAAGGGCTTATTTTGTTAAAGGAAAACAAGGTTCTACCTCCCCAATACTACAGATTCCCCTCCTCACCCTACCTACGGATCAAAATAGAATTTTGTGAAGAAGAAAGAGTGAAGGCTGAAATCCTTAAAGGAGAAAGAAGCACGAGATATTAAAAATGAAAAAGAAAGTGTGAGGATTTGAGTTTAATCCTCTTGATATTTTAATTTGCCCTGCTGGTCATCCATTGGGGCCTTTTTATTTTAGGAGAATGGTGATGTTAAAAGTGCGTACAGAAGCAACAATTCGCGAATGTTTATCTTTTTTAGATTTAATCGAACATGTCAATTCCGGGAAAATTACAGACAAGGCATATCAGCTCCAATCCATGTTTGGTGTCTCTGATAAAGATGCTGCCAAGATAGTTGTATTCTGGGAAAACAACCGGAAAAAAATGCAAATTAATCAAAAAAATTAAAATTTTTGAAAGGAGTGATGTCCAGACCTTAAACACCCAGTTCGTTGGCTATCGTTGTCCGGCTTTGTCCATTATGGATGGCCGGATTTTTTTATTTTAATAATCAAGCCTATGAACACACACGTTCATAGGAAGTAAACATCAATATTTCAAGCCCCGGGTTCATCCATGGTGGATGGTCGGGGTTTGAATTTTTTTTAAAAAGGAGAAGTAAACATGAATAAAATTGGAATGCGCAAAATGCTAAGGGCGGCAAAAAAGGAACTTTTAAGGGATAAAGAGATAAACTCACCTGTTTATTACATTCATAGCGGAATCAATAAGCGAGAAGT
Organism: uncultured Desulfobacula sp.; assembly: GCA_963674905.2. GTDB lineage: Bacteria > Desulfobacterota > Desulfobacteria > Desulfobacterales > Desulfobacteraceae > Desulfobacula. The sequence goes on from CAXXXR010000002.1 coordinate 2,583,773, forward strand.
CCTTAGAACCCAACCAGAGTGGAAAGATCAGGATTCAAAAGCAATAGCGATGCTTGGTCTGCGAGAATTCTGCAATTTAGTTGAGGCTAATGAAGTCATTTCAGTAAGCGACACTTATATGCATAATTATGATGAGGATATTCCAGAAGAAGCACTCTGCGTGACTTCAGAAAAATCGGGTAGTTTTCAAATCGTAATTCTCCCGTACAAAAGGAATCCCGAGAACAAGATTTCCTTTGGAAAGGAGATATGGGAATCAAGGGCAAAAAAAATGGAAGGCGCATATGGCGAAGGCTTGGTAAAATAGTTTCACATTAAAACAAAAAACCCTGACCATAGCAATATGGTCGGGGTTTTTGTTTTATTTGAGATTAGATTGCATTTTTTAAAGTTAGGAGGTTTGAACACCAAAGCTTACCTTGTGGTAATGGTAAGCATTGGCTTCCCTCCGAAATCCCCACCAATAAAGACGATCCACCGATCCTCTAAAATATCGCAGTTTTGAATGTCCAGTTTATAACATCTAACAACACAATTTAAGCATTGAAGGGAGGTACCATCATGGGACACCGCACAGGTATCAAGAAGGGTTCTATCGTCACCGTGGAACCTATTCGCAATCAAAAAGACATCAAGGCAATTTCCCGCCTGCTGAAATCTAGACCCAGGGATTATCTTCTCTGGATTTTAGGAATTAACAATGGAATCCGGGCGAATGATTTGGTTCGCATCAAGTACAGCCAGGTGGAAGGATTAAAAGCCGGGGCTGCAATCTCGATTGTCGAAACCAAGACCGGTAAAACCAATGTCGTGGTTATTAACAAATCCGTTTACAAAGCCCTGGAAAGTTATGTCAGGGAAATCAATCCCGCATCAGATGATTTTTTATTCCAGTCAAGAAAAGGTCACGGTCACCTCACCAGTCAGAGTGTTGGTCGCCTCATCAAGTCCTGGACAAGTGTCATCAATCTGAAGGGTCAATACGGTGCACACACCCTCCGTAAAACCTGGGGCTATCATCAGCGAGTCAATCACAGCGCTGGATATGAGATTCTCTGCAAGAGATACAACCACTCTTCACCGGCTGTGACTATGCGCTACCTGGGGATTGAGGACAAAGAAATCTGTGAGCTGCTCATGAATGAGATTGGGTGAGGGAAAAAAATTAACAACCAATCAGTTTAGATCCAGGGTGTAAGTCGGCTGTCGGATCGCCGGGCAAGTCCTGGGCAACTGTAAAATGAAAGGACAATGAATGAAATGGAAAAGGAAATAGGGAAACGAGTGATGCCCGAGGAACTGGCAAAGTTCCTTGGGGTCAACGTGAAAATGGTAAGGGAACACTATAAAAAACTGGGCGGTATCCGGTTGGGTAGCCGCTATATATTTTTCGAAAGGAGAGTTATTGATGCCATATCAACTCAAGAACGGAGACTGGAAGGCTCAGGTGAGAAAGAACGGGAAGAGAAAAGAACGAACATTCAGTACGAAGAAGGATGCCATCGCATGGGAAAGCCAACTACGGCAAACCGACACCGCCTGGGAAGAAACGACCCACACGACCTGTTTGGGGGAATGGGCTGAAGCATATCTTGATAGCAGCCGTGAACGATTCGTTGAGAAAACATACAAAGAGAAGCGGATAGCCTTCAAGAGGTTTTTCCAGGAGGTTGATCCGTATATCGCTGCCGTTGACTTAACTCCTAGTACTGTTCAGGCATTTTTGTTGAAACAGAAGAAGGAACGGAGTGGATATGCTTCCAATAAAGACCGGAAAAATCTTCTGGCCGGGTGGAATTGGGGTATGATGTACATGACACCGCAACTGCCCAAGGAAAATCCGTTTGAAACTCCAAAGATGCCTGAAGTGCGTTCTCCCAGGTATGTCCCACCAGAAGAGGATTTCTGGAAGGTGTATAACCTTGCTGAAGGACAGGATCAGCTGATGCTCCTGACTTTTATCCATTTGGCCTGTAGACGAGGGGAGGCCTTTCGAATGAAATGGGATGATGTGAATTTTAAGGACAAGCTTGTCCGACTCTGGACCCGGAAAAGGGAGAATGGAAGCTATGAGTATGAATGGCTTCCTATGACAGAGGAACTTCAAATCGCCCTATCCGAGTGGCAGGAGCAATGTCCGGTAAAAAGTGAACACGTGTTCATATGTCTCGACCAAATGAATTTTTGTGTCGAGTATTATGGAAGCCCATTCACTGTCCGGCAGCATTTCATGCGGAAACTTTGCGAGAAGGCAGAGGTAAAGCCATTCGGCTTTCATTCCATCAGGCATCTGACCGCGAGTATCCTTTACCACAGGGGGTATGACTTGTCTGTCATTCAGGCGATTCTCCGACATAAAAGCCCGACCACTACCAATCGATATCTGAAAAGCCTTGGTATAGAACATGTCAGAGATGCTCTAGAAAATCTTTCCAAGAAAAATGGAAAGAAACCCAACGGTGAAGGTGGCCTTGGAAAAATTATGTTTGGTGGAAAGTGAAAGAGCCGTCCGGGGAGCCGTCGGTTCCCCGGATGACTTTATATTGATCAGTTATTGAGCTTGTTATGCATACAGATAGTAGTATAGAGTTATAGGTTTGCAAAAAAAAAGAATGAAAATGCCTGTCAAGTAAATCTCCAATAAACAATAATGGAAGATTTTAAAATTTGACTTTGGCTTCTCCCATATAATGGAATTGGGAATCTGGGAATAAAAATATTATACACACAACATCTTGTGCTCAGAAGAATTTAAAAAAAGCGAAAACTACACGTTAATATAGTCGCTGCCGCCCTGATCTTTACCCCAGCGCACTTCTTTTGGAAGTCGTCGCCTTTTTAGAAAATTTACTCGTGGGTATAGATACCATCAATAGTCGCTTAGTAATTCGAGAAAAAGCAGAGATTATTTATTGAAAATGACGTGTTGCTATGATTATTATATATTTTTGTTTAATTTGGGAAAATTTATTATGACGCTGTTTTAGGTCCATATAGATTAATCTGAATTCAGAAAGCAAGGAGACCATGCAAAAAAAAGGCAGGAACTAAATTAATAGCCCTGCCATAAAGCTGATTCAAATATAATCTTTATTTTTTTTTCTGGACACTCCAGCAACGCCAAGAAGACCGAAGCCAAGGAGAAGGAGAGTGGCGGGTTCTGGAACGGCCCCTGAATTAGGTGGTAGGGCTCCGCCTCGATAAACCAAGCTTCCACCTCCCGATAAAGCATAATCCAAAAATGCCAGCTGATTTCCTTGGCCATCAAATAATTCATCATAATAAATAGTATGGTCTGTATTGATCATTAACAACTGATCTAATCCTCCAGCCAAAACGATATCACTAAAAAATATTCCGCCGGAAAACTGCCCTAAAACATTTAAACGATTTCCAGAATCTAAGAAAAGTGTCCCCCAATCAAACCCTGCAGAATCTTGGGTTAATAAATAATCGTGCTCTGTATCATCCCCAATAAAACCCAAGTAAGCTAAATCCGTATTCCAGAATGAATCCATATTACTTGAGTTATGAAAATTCCCCTGAATTAAGAATTCATCTCCTAATCCTCCAATTAAATACCCTAATTCTCCAATCTCAAGATCGTCAAATGTGTTAGTCGATGGATCACTGTAATACTCTCCACTATTGATAAAAAGACCAGTAAACTCAACATCGGCATCTGTTACTTTAACCGTTCCATTATTGATCACATTACCATTAACAAAGCGAGTTGCTCCATCAGAAGAGCTAATATTGAACTCACCGTCATTTCGAATCTTGTCTGCTACATCAAGAAGCCCACCTGAATAATTCAATGTTCCATTTTGAATATTTAATTTATCTGAGGTTAAAACTCCTCCTGCCAAATTCAATTCTCCAGATCCTTGATAACTTTCAACTGCCCCAACAGTTAATGTGTCAGTTATTGTTGCAAGGCCGCTTTTCAGCGTGTATGTTCCAGAAGACCCAACAAGATTAGAAAGAATGACTGATCCAGCGGAAAGATTACCACCATCCTGCTCCAATAATCCCACACTGTTTGCCCCATCTGCAACCTTAATTTCTCCTGAGACAATAAGGTCACCATTAAAAAGATCATAGATGCCGGATGAATCAGTCTTGCTAGCAACAACTAATTCGTAAGTAGAATGTTGGCCATAATGTTTGAATAATCCCTGCCCTGACTCTCCCACAATAGACTCAGAAGTAACTATATCTCCCAAAGCATAAAGCTCATAAGTACCCACCCCAGAGTCGAGATCGCCCAAAGTAAGAACACCCAACTCTAAATAAGCACCGTTATGATGAACAAAGCTACCTTCACCTACATAACCTACAGAAACAGAAAGGTCTCCAGCAGAATCATGCAATGTGCCTCCCTCAAAAAAATACGTTCCGGATGACCCTTCATTAGCACCAACATGAACATAGCCTACGTCAACATCCCCTCCCTCTTGCCTAAATTTCCCAACACTATTAATTCCTTCGCCGATATTAAGTCCATAAAGAACTTCTAAAGAACCGTCCTCAATTGTGTAATTTCCTTCACTTGATTCTTCAGATCCTAATTCAAAATGATCTGTTAAATGATTACCACTTTTATGCAAAAATGTGCCTTTACCTTCTTGTCCAATTATGCTTGATGATGTAGTAAGGTTACCTCCATTTATTAATTCATACGTTCCACTTCCTGTACTATTTGCGCCAAGAACTATTTTATCAACCGACAAATCAACTCCATCTTGTACAAAAATTCCTGTTCCTGAATTCCCAACTGTTAAATCAAAATCACCACCTTCAATAGACAATGTTCCGCCTTGATATCGATACTCTCCTGATGATCCGCCTAATGTACCAATAATCATATCCCTAACATTTACATCACCACCATTTTGTGTAAATGCACCAATACTATCTCCACCCTGCGCAACACGTAAACTCTCCAAAATATCAAGATTACCATCAGATATTTCATAGCTTCCTTTAGAATTGTTCTCATTTCCTAAAATCATGAAACCTGTGTAAAACTCACCACTTTCATGTACAAAAGATCCTTCACCGGAAGCTCCTACTATCGTTTTTAAACTAATAGCATCTGCTCCATTCTTTAATACATATGTTCCAACACCATCACTTTGTGACCCAATTACCAAATCATCAACATCGAAAGAATCAACCTCTTGAACAAATTTTCCTGTTCCTGCATCTCCAACAATAATATCAAGATCTCCACTTGTATTTTCTAACGTTCCACCTGAATAATTGAAAGTTCCATTTGATCCGCTATTCAATCCAAGCGTTACTTTGGTAGTGTCTAAAGCACCCCCTTGTAGCGTGTATGTTCCAACGCCACCATCTTCTTGTCCCACAACTAATTCATCGGCTGACACATCGCCATTAGAATGCTGAAAGTTTCCAGTTCCACCAACACCAACGTATATCTCTCTATCTACGTCCAACGACCCAGCTGTTAAAAAGTATGTTCCGTTTCCACCACTCTGCGTTCCTAAATATATTTCAGCATCACTCGTAACTGTACCACCTGACTGTAGAAATGAACCTGTACCTGCATTGCCAATATCAACACGCCCAGGGAAAATACCACTTTTCACAATGTCCAATTGGCCGTCTTCCATATTGTAAATTCCATTCCCCGTTGCACCGCGACCAATATCCAGGCTATCAAATGTAATTTCACCACCCATTTGATCAACACGCCCTATTCCATTATTACCAATAATTCCTTCATCCGCCTCGAGTGTTCCATCACCCTCAAGAAAATAAGATCCATTTCCAGTAGATTCTTTACCAAGAATCATTTGACCACCAACCGTATGACTTCCTCCTAAATGTTCAAAACTACCACTACCCGAATCTCCAATAATCTCATCTTCAGCCACTTCAATTGTTCCACCTTCAAGTAAATAATTACCAGATGACCATGCTGAAGAACCAAAGGTTAGATTAGTAGTGGTAAAAGTGCCCCCTATTTGACCACCGCCTCCACGTTCACCTTCCCAACCAAGTATCGTGTTACCATCAACCTGCAATATTGCATTATCCATTAACCCAAAATCACCGTCACCGCGCAATACACCACCAGCGATTAAATCACCACGAACAATAGTTTTGCTAGTACCTTCTTGCACATGACTTCCAAAACTGCTGTAACCAATGTAATAATTACCATCATAATACGAATCAGGGTTACCAGGTTTAGGAGTACCTACGTTTATTTCCCAATACGCATCATTGTAAAGCTCGACCGTTCCATAACTAGCTACAGCATCTGTCCTAGCCGCAGCAGAAAATACAGATCCATACGTTAAGTGAGTTCCACCATTTTGCGTTAACCTTCCATTCCCGTATGAGGCAATAGTCTCGAAACTATTTACCTTGAGCGTACCACTATTCAATGTGTATTCACCTCGCGACGAAATCCCCTGATACACCGCAGCTCCAAGCGTAAAAAAATCATTTACCTCAACAATACCGCCCTCTTGCGTCATCCATCCAGCACGCTTCTGACCAACATCAAGTTTAGTTGCCGAAAAAATACCATTGTGCACATACAAATGTTGGTTGTAATCTAAAACCACCTCTGCGTATGTAGGCGCTGATGCCAATCCATGATAATTAACCGTATTCTCAACAGCTGAAGACTCACTGTCAAAAAATACAAAATCTCCAGCGCCTGGCACTGACCCACTACTCCAATTTGAAGGATCATTCCAATTGGTATAGCCTAATTCAGCTTCCCAATAGACTGTAGCTTGTGTCTCGACGGTAATATTTAAAAAAAGGATAGTTAATAAAAATAACGAAATGAAAAAGTACTTAAACATAATAATCACCATGATATCGGTTAAAATTAAATTTTTTTAAACAGAGATACTAAGCAAGAAATGTACCTACATTTTCCAATACCAATGGGCTTATTTGATAGTATTTACAGAAGATTAAAGTACTTTTTTTCTCAGAAATAAATGTAACAAAATGGAAAAAAATGTTACAAGTGTTAGTAAATTTTTTCTTTAATGCTGAAGCGCATTTTTTTTAACTAATTTTTCATATAATAATTCAATTATAGCTGAAAACAAAATCCAATAAATCAAGTTCCCATTCAATTTTTATTGGAGAAAAATCATACTTGGAGAAGGCACAATCAGGTAGTAAAAAAGCGAGTCTTTTGTCTATGAACTGAACCGCTTCGCGGAAGTGGCTTCGGCATATTTTAAAGTGATATAAATTTTAAAGGTTTGTGGAGTATTGGTTTGCCAAAGTATTGGGCATGATTGCCGGAGAACGGGGGGCGAAAGCCCGCAAGATTTCCGCCAGTCATGTCATTTGCAAAAAGCGCAAATGAAACGCCTGTCATAAATTTTGCAATGGGCTCTCGCCCCCCTTAGCTCCTACTATTCGAAAAATACTAAAGTTCAATTTCCCATTTCAACAGAATAGATTTACAATACCTTCTGAGGCGTTCTGCCGGTCTTATTAATTTAAATCAAGGAGGTATCAAAATGGCTAAAACTCTTAGAACTCAATTTATGGACCACATGATTTTAAATCGTTTTTCACCATGGACGATCAAAACTTATATGGACACAATGACGAGGATTGCAAAATATTATAATAAATCGCCTGATCTGATCAGCCAGGAAGAAATTCAAGAGTACCTGCTTTATCTTCTTCAGAAACGTAAACTTTCCTGGGGTACCTGCAATACACATTTATCCGGGTTAGCTTGTTTTTACAAAAACGTCCTTAAGTGGGATGAGAGGAAATTCAAATTACCGCCACGACCACGGGTTAAAAAACTTCCGAATGTTTTGAGTGTTGAAGAGGTGAAAAGACTTTTTGAATCAGCCGCTAATCTTAAACACCGTGTGTTGCTTAAAACTGTATACAGTGCCGGTCTCAGGGCCGGAGAAGTTGTAAAGCTCAAACCCAGGCATATAGAGAGCGATCCATCCAGAATGATGATCAGGATAGAACAAGGAAAAGGCAGCAAGGATCGTTACACTGTTTTATCTAAACATCTGCTTGATGAACTCAGAATCTATTGGCAAAAATATAAACCCGGCAAATGGATTTTTCCAGGGATTAATAAAGAAAAGCACATTGGTTTTACTGCTGCCAGGGATGCTTTTAAAAAGGCAAAAAAAAAGCCGGCATAAAAAGAGGTCAAAGCCTTCATAGCCTCAGGCACAGCTTTGCAACCCATCTTCTTGCCCAGGGAACAGATCTTTATGCCATCAAACAACTCCTTGGTCATTCTTCTTTAAAAACCACGATCATTTACCTCCACCTGATTCAACAAAAGCCTACAGAATTTAAAAGCCCTCTTGATACCATGTATGGGGAACAGGAGGGGCAGAAATGAAAAATAAATATGAAGTTGCAGATATTTTTCGTCTTTATGGCAAGGAATATCAGAAACAAACGAATCTGCCTTACAAAAAACTCAAGGTCATGCATAAGATTAAGATTTGCCGTACCGCCCAACTTGGCGGTCATATTGAACAATGTGACCATTGCAATTTTGAACGAATTGCCTATAACTCATGCAGGGACAGACACTGTCCCAAATGCCAGACAATGGTGAAGGAACGATGGTTGAACGACCGTAAAGCTGATTTGCTGCCCTGTAATTATTTTCATATGGTGTTTACCATACCCCATGAACTGAACCCGATCATACTGGTCAATCCAAAAATTATGCTGAACAGCCTTTTTGTTGCAGTAAGCCAGACGTTACAGGCATTTGCCCGTGATCCACAATGGAAAGTTCAAGGGCAACTTGGATTTATATGTGTGCTTCACACCTGGTCACAAAAGCTAACAGATCATTTTCATATTCACTGCCTTGTTGCTGGTGGCGCTCTTTCTTTTGATAAAAAACGCTGGACAGCCTCCAAAAAATCATTTCTATTCCGGGTTCAATCCTTGTCAAAGGAATTTAAGAAACGGTATCTTGGACTTTTAAAAAAAGCATATCTGGACGATGAACTGTCTTTACCAGGTAAAATTGCAAAATACAGTTCCAAACAAGAGTTCAATACCTTTGTCCAATCCCTTTTTAAAGTAAAATGGAACACCTATGCCAAGCGTCCCTTTGCCGGGCCTGAACAGGTACTTGAATATCTTGGTCGTTATACCCACAGGGTGGCCATATCAAATAACCGGATCAAATCTATTGACAATGATCAGGTATGTTTTGAATACAGGGACCGGGCCGATAACAATACTACCAAGACAATGACCATCTCTGCCCATGAATTTATCCGCAGGTTTCTGCTCCATGTGTTGCCAGAGAACTTTATGAAGATCCGATACTTCGGCTTTTTATCACACAGAAATAAAAAGCAGGCGGTCAAGCTTATCCGTAAATTTATCGATCCCAATGCCATTGTGCCGCAAAAATCAGAAGAAACGGTTCTTGAGATGATGAAGAGGCTGACAGGTCACGATCTCTTATGCTGCCCCAATTGCAAGAAAGGAAAAATGACGATCATTAAGGAACTGCCCAATCAGCTATTAAATTCGTCATGATTGAAATTAAAATCAAGGGTTAAAATCAGATCGCTGTTCAAGCGATATCGGACCATTGCGCCCATATTAGAGTTTTTGCAAAAAACACTGGGAGAATAAACCTGTTGGAATGTAAATAATGATGTCTTGTGTTCATATTTTTTGTTTTTAACTTTTCTAAACAGGAAAGCTCTTCGACGAAAAATTATACAATCCCCATAGCCGGTTCGGCAAACATTACCTTTCAGTTCATACATTTTATCGATTTGTTGCCAGTAACTTCTCAAGCTAAATTTAGATTTATGAAGGCAACAATCGATAAAACGCTCTTCTATTAGGGCTTAGTAAGAGACTTGCCCACAAAGGCGTTTAATTATTTTTCCAGTGCTCAGGGGCACCCGAAATACGGCAGCGACAATAAGTGTTCATAGGGCTCAGTCCAAACGAAATTGGAACACCCCAATATATGGTATGCCAGGTTTTTCAGAATAAAACTACCCATTCAAATATATGAACCGCAGGCATCATTTCTGGACATTCTTCCAGAGTGTTTTTTATAATATATAAAAATTAGTGTCGATTGTACTCAAGGATAATTATGCAATTTCCAACTTCCCGAGAGTTTTAAAAACTTTACAATATCCATGGTAAGCTTGACCTTGCCGGATAGAATTCATCTTCATTTGTACAGTGAAGAATTGGGATCTAGCAGCACGTACTATTCCCCACAGAGCCCCATCAATAAAATTTTCCGATTAAAAAAAATATAGGATATGGGAACAATAATTTTTGTGTTTAATAGGGAGGATTGATGGGAGTTCAAAATAAAAAAGCCGTCCTGGGAGCCGTCGACTCCTTGGGTGGCTTTTTTTGTCTTTGTAACTGCCTGTTTTTTATGGTGATCCCACCGGGAATCGAACCCGGGTTACCGGCGTGAGAGAAGTGTCACAGGGTGTTTCCTTGCAAACCAGTACATTTTTACAACTGACTGATATTTAAATATTATCTATAATTTCAGATTATTATAACAATTGCTATGTTATTTCGTTCAAAATAAATGCAAAGGAATCATGTTTTTACAGCCAGCTACAAACGCAAAAGGTGTTCAAGAGGGTGTCTGATCTGTGACCTTACTTTGGGGGAACGATAAAAATGCGTGATTCCATCCATAAAAATATTAAACCAATTGTCCGACACGGGTAGCACGACTTATATAAAAATGGCATTACTTATGGGGGGTATCTATGTCAATTATGATTCGTCATTAATTATAAGGTTCAAGGGGTCAACGTCTGCCTGTATAAAAGGGAGTCATCTTTTATTGCTTTACACAATTTTCTAAAGTTGATAGTCCTTTAGTTTCCTTAATCATGCTGGTTAAGTTGTTCGGTACAGGAACCTAATATAGTGAGATTTTATGATCTATTTTGATGATTTTGAAAGAACTGAAGATTCGGATTCAATTCAAGCGGTTATTGGTAGAGCATTAATTGTGGGTACAAGGTTTGAAAATTTATGTAAACACACATACAAACTAATAGTGATACAAGAAAAGCAAATTGAATACCGGATGCACAAATTATTGTCGGATAACCCTGATGCAATAGATAAAGTCTATAATAAATTTTTTGACGACACTTTTGGAAAATTTGTCTCACTTTTAAAAAGTATTAAGGGCTTAGAACTTCCTAATGATTATGCTGATGTATTGGAAAGTGCGAAAAACGCAAGAAATGAACTGGTACATTCTGCAACTATAGGATTAGAAGGTTGCATCGAAATTAAATTATCAGAAGGTATTGAAATCTTATTATCTGAAATAAAAAAATTGGTAAGTATGATTGCGGAAGGAGATTATTTAATTTCGACGTTACTTACACAAATGAATAAAGATGAAATGTTGTCTCCTTCACATGCTGAATCATATAAGGCAAATATTGTTAATTGGGTAATGGAGCTTTAAGGCTTTATCTAACTGCTATATTTGCAATGTTTCGCTGTTCCAATTAATTAAAGATTGCCTCCATATCTTCTGTGGTGATATCAAGGTACTTGATTGTCATGGACTCACTGCTATGATTGAAACGTTCCTTTAGCAGTGACAATATCCTCGGATTATTAGAGGACTCATATGCAAGCCTCCCAAAAGTTTTCCTCAGAGATCTGACCGCATATTGTGAATGATCTTTAACTTTTGCATACCGGCACCAATCTTTAACCAATCTACCAAGCTGTTGCAGAGTAATAGCACCACTACCCTTTCTGGATTTAAACAAATAATCCTCTGGATCATAAGATTCCAATGAATCAAGGTAAGCATGAAGTGCTTCATAGGTATCATCATTAATAAAGATGAAGTTTTTCTTATTGGTCTTACCCTCCTTAAAGGAATATCTTTCCTTTAGTTTCAAATCTACCAAATGCTTAATTTTTAGCTTAAGTAAGTCCGTTGCCCTGATACCCTGTTCACATGCAATTACGAATAAAGCGAAATCACGTATTTTAGACTTTGATCGTAATTCATTTATGATTCGTTTTTTCTCGATGGCGGTAAATGGTTTGACATACTTCCCGGTTGCATCATTCAACTTTTTCATCAGGTCGCCTCCTTATCAATCAATGTTCAATAATATTTAAATATATACATTATTGAATATAGTTTTGCAACATTTTTTAAGGTCACTTAAATTAGTATCTGTAACTCTCTATAATTATTAAATATTTTAGAATTTTAGCTTTGAATGTTCAATCATTGTTATGATTGAACATTGGATCTGCTTTACCATATATATAACTGATATTTTTTGGAGTACGTCAAAATGGGTGACAATATATAGAAATCAAACCAGAATATGAAAAATATAATTATGCTGCTGTTCTGTTAAACCATTTTGACATGGTAGCAGGTATTCAACGGCTTCATAATTCATTCCGGTGTATCAAGGTGTGGACATGAATGGTAACTGGTGCATCCGGTTACCATTTGTAATCCAACAAGCCTCATTCTAATAGATATACCTTCTATATTCAACCACAGGCGATGGGATATCCTTTAAATTTCTGGAAACGAATATTATGGTTTGCATGAATTGGACACAGGATTATCCGGGATTGCTGCGGATAACACAAAAGGTTTGAATTAATATTATAAAAAGATTGTTGCAATTGCACATCAATCAAAAAAATGAAGGTTAATATTATGAGCATTGAAAATTTTGACAGGACTGATGTTCTCACAACATTAGAATTAATGAGTTTCACTGGATTCAGTATAAGTTCGATTTATAAAAAAGTGAGTTCACATGGATTCCCTGAATCAATTATCGTGAATAATCGAGCGTACTGGAAAAAATCAGACGTGGAGAATTAGTTAAGAAAACAATTCAATAAAGGTAATGAAAATGGAAAATAATAGCACAATTTATCAGTAGGACTTAGCCGGTAAAAATATATTCACAATTAAGGCATATGAAAACAAACTCCAATTCATAATCCAGTTACCATCGGAATTCGTTTATCAACTGAATTTAAACGAGTTGCCAAAGGTGAATAACTTTAAGGAATTTTTAAATACTGAGATTGAACATTTTGTAATAGAACAGTTGATGCTGACGAATCAAATAGATGGATCATGGTTAGTTCAGATTGGCAGCAAATATAACCCCATTGCGAAATATTGGCTGGAAATTACAGATAAAGAAAAAATCATAATCCAAGATTCGTTGGTGGAATAAATTAAATTACTGATAATGTTTTTACGTCACCCCTTGCATTGATTTGTGAGGGGTGTTTCTATTTGTGTGATGGGTTTATTCCGTTTGTCAAGTATGATTAAAAGGCTTGATATAAGCAGCATATAACCTATTTTAATGAAGATTTATTTCGGGTGATATACACATATTCCAAATTAGCGAACGTGTCTTGCAGCAAGCAATTTCAACGCCCTAAGAGGCATAATAAAATGGTAACGGTATCTATATCTTCAAGGTTTTATTCAGGCGACAATAAAAGCAATCGCCACTATTCTGTTAAAAAAAATAAAAGAAACTTAAAGCACTGTGTCTATTATGAATTTCACCGATAGCAGTGTCAATCCTACCCCAAATCTACCAGTTTTAATTTAAAAATATGATATATCGTTTTTTATAATCAGTGCAAATATAAATGCACATATAAAATGTAAGGATATCAATATGAGAAAAAAAGAGAAAGTCATTTCGATAATTAGAACAACTACTAAAACTGAATATTTAAGCGTAGATCACCAGTACAAAGATATTGATGGTATTCTCTTAAATTATAATTTAGAAGAAACGAAAAGCATTGCACTTATTGGTGTTCAAGATACTGCTGTACACAGAACACCAGAATTTAAAGAAATAATTCAATTGAGCAGGGGAAAAAAAATAGATGGTATTGTTACCTCTGGCATTGATATCTTTATCAAGATTAACAATTTGAACAGATCAGCAATCTTGCAGGAATTAGCAGATACTAATTTAAAAATATTCACACCGGATGAAGTTATAAATTTAAATAGTGAAAGCGATTATCTATTTGGAACTGAAAATTAATTAACCAATGATGATGGTCTGAACACCCCTGATTGGTATATCCTGTTTGGGGTGTTTTTTTATGCGCTATTTATGTTATTGACCATAGTATTTTGAGCTAAAACTAACATAGATTGCTCCTCCATCACACACGCAGAAAACGCCAACCCTTAGCCTCTTTCGATGATCATCATATGTGTGAGAGAATGTTTGGGTTCTCACTAATTCAAGTTCAGAAAGACCAATACTCAAAGCTCCCAATATGGGTTCCGAGTCAAATTCTTGATCTAAACTATGAGGGGCAGTCCTTTTTAGCTGTATGTCCACATAGTTTATGAAATTACCTTCGGCTTCTAAAAGCATTCTGCATTCGGCGTTTTCAATTACAATATTTCCAACATCATTGGCTTTAGCGTTGGTTGCTTGTTCTGCTTTCTCAATTGACATACCCATATACTGAAATGGGCGATGGAAAGGAGCGCTCATTAAAGGCAGGTTATGCGAAATTGCCTTATCAATTGCTGTACCCAAATTATTGGGGCAAGACTCCGCACTCATGGCATTTTTATTGAATACCACCCCGATGGAATTGGTAAGCACCTTGAAAGACTCTATGTATTTGCTTGCGTCTTTGAAATCTCCATAAAATTTACCTACAAGGAAGCCGGGCGGTTCGCACTCCTTTAGCATAATAGGAAGTACTTTGATATTTCTACCACTGATTTGATGATTCATGGCAACATCAAGCTCATTCACTACCCAAGGAGCATTGACAGAGTTTGGAGACAGAATTACGGCGAAATATTCCACATTATCTATAGCATCTCTAATTTTTTGGATTAATGAATCTCCAATTTTCATTTCTGCTTCATCCAACCAGCACTTAACATCATGACATTCTAAATCTCGAGCTAATTTTCTTACAAATGGTTTATCAGCATGATTATGGCTCAAGAAAACGCTTGTGATCATAAGATTATTGCTCCCATAGTTTTACCGCATATCCTAAACATTATATAAATCTGGATAACCCATCAATTTGAATTTTATCCGACTGCAACGATTAAAAAATTTTGATCTTTAAGTCAGTATCAGTGTTACGAATTCGTGTAAAGAGCTATTCAATTAGATTTAATCAAGATCAGTCACATGACCCTCCAATGTATCTTCTTGAAAAATAGGAACAGACAGAGAGAATCGGTTGACAACCGATATTATCAATATCATGCTTTGACAAAGCATACCTTTCCTTATAAGTAGAATTCAGGATTCATGCTGAATTTGGGTTAAAACACAATAACAGAGTTATTACCGGAATATACTGGAGCACAGATAAATGAATGTACAAGGTCTTGCCAATTTCATATGGGGTGTAGCAGACACATTACGTGGGGATTATAAACAGTCATCTTATGGGCAGGTGATCCTTCCATTCACCGTTTTAAGACGGTTGGATTGCGTATTGTCAGCAACTAAAGAAAATGTACTGAACAAGTATGAATCCATCAAGAACATGAATGAAGATGCCACAGACAAGATCTTAAATAAAGAATCGGGTTACAACTTCCACAACCGCAGTAAGTTTAATTTACATAAACTTATTGCAGAACCTGACAAGATTGCAATTAACTTGCGCAATTATGCTGCCGGTTTTTCTGTTGAAGCACGTGAGATACTCGACAAATTTAAGTTTGATGACCAAATCACCTTTCTTGATGATAAAAACCTCCTGTTCCTTGTACTGGAAGCATTTACCAAGATAGACTTGCATCCCGATAAAGTAAATTCAATGGAAATGGGGTATGTTTTTGAAGAATTGATCAGGAAGTTTGCGGAAATCAGTAATGAAACTGCTGGTGAACATTTCACCCCCCGTGAAGTCATAAAATTGATGGTCAATCTTTTGTTTAATAATGACAGGGATATGTTGTCCAAGAAGGGCATTGTTAAAACGTTATATGACTGTGCATGTGGTACTGGTGGAATGCTATCAGTTGCAGAAGAATACCTTTCAGAATTAAACCCTGATGCCCGTTTGGAAGTCTTTGGACAAGAGTTGAATGATGAATCCTATGCAATCTGTAAAGCAGACATGATGATAAAGGGGCAGAAGGCATCAAATATTAAATTTGGCAATTCTTTCACAGAAGATGGTTTTCCTGATGAAAAGTTTGACTATTCCTTGGTCAATCCACCATTTGGTGTGGCATGGAAGAAAGTTCAGAAGTTTATAAAGAAAGAACATGATAGTTTAGGTCATGGTGGCAGGTTCGGTGCCGGTTTACCAAGGATTAGTGACGGCTCATTTTTATTCCTTCAACATCTTATATCAAAGATGAAATCATCTAATGGAGGTTCCAGAATTGCCATTGTATTTAATGGCTCTCCCTTGTTCACTGGTAGTGCCGGATCTGGTGAATCTGAAATAAGACGATGGATTATAGAAAATGACATGCTTGAAGCAGTTGTGGCACTGCCAGATCAATTATTTTATAACACTGGTATCTCAACATACTTCTTTATTGTAACCAACCGCAAAGAACCCTTACGTAAGGGCAAAGTGCAACTGATCAATGCTGTATCCTTCTTTCACAAGATGAGCAGATCCCTTGGCAACAAACGTAATGAAATATCAGAAGAAGATATCAAAACTATTTCACAGATTTATGGTGAGTTTAAAGAAGGTAAATACTGTAAGATCTTTGACAATGCTAACTTTGGTTATAGCCGTATCACTGTTGAACGACCATTGGTTGAAAATGGTGAAATTGTTACCACAGCACGGGGAATTCCCAAACCAGACACCAAATTACGTGATTATGAAAACATCCCCTTAAAGAAAGGTAAGACTGAATCCACAGAAGAAGATATCCAAGAGTACATGGAAAAAGAAGTGTTGCCACATGTTCATGATGCATGGGTGGATCATTCCAAAACCAAGGTGGGTTATGAGATAAACTTCACCAAGTATTTTTATGAATATAAACCGTTACGATCTTTATCTGATATCCGTGATGACATCCTTGCACTTGAAAAGGAAACTGATGGGTTGTTGAGTGAGGTGATCAATTGATGCAACCTTATCCACAATATAAAGATAGTGGTGTTGAGTGGATTGGTGAGATACCGGAACATTGGCAAATGTTAAGGATGGATGGTTTTGCTAAATATGAAAAAAACACCGTTATTCCTGACTGTTTTGTTAATGAAAAAGTCGTACATTATTCAATTCCTTCAATTCAAGCAGTAAATAAAGGACTATTAGAGGAAGGTAAGTCGATTGATAGTAGTAAATTACTGCTATCTGGTGGAGAATTATTGATATCAAAATTAAATCCTCGTAAAAACACAATAGTGATTGCCAATATCCACAATAAACATAGAATAGTGGCATCCACTGAGTTTATACCATTAAAAGCAAGGACAAAGAAACAAACGGTTTTTTTATACTATTTGTTTAGAAGTCAGGGTGTTATTTCACTTTTATGTTCAACTGTCGAGTCTGCCACTAAAAGTCATCAAAGAACAAATCCTGTTAACATTTCTAAATTGTGGTTCGCTTGCCCGAAAGAACAGGAACAACAACAAATTGCCAACTACCTTGACCACAAAACCCAACAAATAGACACTCTCATAGAAAAAAAACAACTATTAATAGACCTGTTAAAAGAAGAACGTACTGCCGTTATCAATGAAGCAGTTACCAAGGGTATTGATCCTGATGCACCAATGAAAGATTCTGGCATTGAATGGTTGGGTGAAGTGCCGGAACATTGGAATATTGTTGCACTTAAACACTTAGCCTCAATGCCCATCATCGACGGCCCACACGTATCACCAAAAAAACACGACGAAGGTATTCCGTTTATTTCTGCCCAAGCAATCGGCAAAGGCTTTATAGATTTTGATAAAAAATGGGGTTACATTTCGCCAGAAGACCACGAACTTTTCTCCCAAAGATATAAACCAGAACGGGGTGACATCCTGTTAGTCAAGTTGGGGGCGACTACTGGTGTTTCTGCAATCGTTGAAACCGATACAGAATTCAGCATTTGGGTTCCTCTGGCTGCAATACGGCTCAGAAAGCACATACAACCAAGATTTATCTTTCATGTTCTTGGATCGGACAATCTAAGGGTTGCTTACGAGTTGAGTTGGACATACGGTACCCAACAGACATTGGGGCTTGGAACAATCTCAAATCTTCACGTTCCTTTACCCCCTGAAAAAGAACAGCAATATATTATGGACTACCTTGATCATGAAACCACCCGTATAGACACTATTATAACCAATGCCAGTAAAGAAATAAACCTACTTAAAGAATACCGCACTGCCCTTATCAGTGAAGTTGTAACGGGTAAAATTGATGTCCGTGATTGGGAGAAACCTGAAAATGACAGCAATACACACTGAGGAAACATTCGAACAGGCAATTGTTGAAGAATTAATTGAACATGGTGGATATGTTTTAGGCAATACAACTGACTTTGACCGTGAACTTGCCATTGATATACCCACCTTCATTAAATTCTTGCAGCAATCACAACCGAATAAATGGGAAAAGCTTCATAGTCTGCATGGTTCAAACATTGAATCCAACATCTTTAAAAGGTTCGTCAAGGAAGTAAAATTAAGGGGTATATTAGACGTTATTCGCAAAGGGTTTACTGATCTTGGTGTTAAATTTGATATGGCTTATTTCAGGCCAGAAAGCACCTTAAATCCAGATTCTAAAATCCTTTACGATGCAAATATCCTGACAATTACACGACAGGTAAAATATTCATTAAAAAATGAAAATTCACTTGATTTAGTACTTGGCTTGAATGGGATTCCAGTTGCCACCATTGAACTTAAGAATCAGATGACCGGACAAACTGTGGTGAATGCACAGAACCAATATAAGTTTGATCGAGATCCGAAAGAGTTGATATTCCAGTTTAAAAAAAGGTCACTTGTCCACTTCACCGTTGATACAGATGAAGCGTGGATGACTACTAAATTAATGGGGTCACAGACGTTCTATTTGCCATTTAACAAAGGTTTTAACAATGGCAAGGGTAACCCATTAAACCCTAATGGATACCGCACTGATTACCTATGGAAATACGTATGGGCAAAGGATAGTTGGTTAGATATCATTGGCAGGTTTATTCATCTGGAAAAAGAAACAACCGAAGTAAACGGTAAACCAGTTGTCAACGAAAAGATGATCTTTCCACGGTTTCACCAGTTGCAGGTGGTAAGAAAATTATCTGCTGATGCAAAGGTGAATGGTGCCGGTAAAAATTATTTAATCCAACATAGTGCTGGATCTGGAAAATCAAACTCAATTGCATGGTTGTCATACCGGTTATCCAGCTTACACAACATCCTTGATGAACGGGTATTTGATTCGGTTATTGTCATTACGGATAGAAAAGTCCTTGATACCCAATTGCAGGACACCATTTATCAATTTGAACATAAGGAAGGCGTGGTTAAGAAGATTGATAAAAATTCCACCCAACTTGCAGAATCAATTTATCATGGTTCCAATATTGTAATCACAACACTTCAAAAATTTCCATTTGTCATTGATAAAATTGCAGAAATGGAAAAGATGGATGGTGAAAAAAAGTTACGGAATTATGCAGTCATTATAGATGAAGCTCATTCATCACAAGGGGGTGAATCTTCCCGTAAGATGAAGGAGGTACTTTCCGGTAAGTCACTTGAAGAAGCACATGCAGAAGAATCAGATTCTGACACAGATGACACCACAGAAGATGAAATTCGTAGAACCATGATGTTGCGTGGTCAACAGAAGAACCTAAGTTTTTTCGCATTCACGGCAACACCCAAGGCTAAAACTTTAGAAGTATTCGGTGAAACTGATTCCAGTGGCAAACCGGTACCATTCCACTTGTATTCAATGCGCCAAGCAATAGAAGAAGGCTTCATTCTTGATGTGCTGAAAGGTTACACCACATATAAGACCTTCTTCAAATTGACCAAAGCAATTGACGAAGATCCCAATATTGACAAACGGAAAGGTAAGATCGCAATAGCAAGGTTCCTGTCATTACACCCACACAATTTGGCACAGAAAACTGAAATTATGATTGAACATTTCAGGCAGGTAGTATCAAAGAAAATCAATGGACGTGCAAAGGCAATGGTAGTCACTTCATCACGTCTCCATGCTGTAAGATACAAGCTTGAGTTTGACTGTTATATTAAGGAGAAGGGATATTCTAACATCAAGACCTTGGTTGCATTTTCAGGTGTTGTAAAGGACGAGGGGGATGAATATAAAGAGACAGAAATGAATAAATTTGGTGAGAAAGAATTGCCAAAAAAATTCAACACACCTGAATACCAGATACTATTGGTTGCTGACAAATATCAAACAGGATTTGATCAACCATTATTACACACCATGTACGTCGATAAGAAATTATCCGGTGTTAAGGCAGTCCAGACCTTATCCCGGTTAAATCGTAAATGCCGTGGTAAAGAAGATACCTTTGTTCTGGACTTTTCCAATGATACCGAAGATATCAAGGCATCCTTCCAGCCTTACTATGAAATCACCACATTAGAGGATTGCACTGACCCAAATTTATTATATGACCAGAAAAACCGGATTGAAACAGCACAGGTGATATGGCAATCAGAAGTAGATAACTTTGCCACCATATACTTTGATCCTAAATTTAAAGTCACAAATCAGGCAAAGTTAAATGCATTTCTTGATCCTGCTGTAGAAAGGTATAAGGCATTACCGGAAGTTGCAACGGTTGACGGTCTGGTATCTCAGGATGATTTTAAACATACACTGATATCCTTTACCAGACTCTATTCCTTCCTGTCTCAGATTATACCGTTCCATGACATCGAACTTGAAAAGTTGTTCCCCTATATCCGGTTCCTGCTTAAAAAACTGCCTAAACAATCTATTGAAGACCGATTGAAACTGGATGATGATGTTGCCTTGGAATATTACCGTATCAATAAATCCAGTGGTGACGATTTAGAACTTGAAAAGAATAAAGATGGTGTATTGTCTGGTGCCACCGAAGCAGGTTTACGCAAGAAAAAGGATGATGAGAAATCGCCCTTATCTGAGATCATAAACATCATTAATGATAGGTTTGGTACTGAATTTTCTGAAACTGACCGATTATTTTTTGAACAAATTGTTGAGGACTGTGTTGCTGATGAAAATTTAAAAGTTCAGGCACTGGCAAATACCATCGACAATTTTAAATTCCCATTTACGGATGCCTTTACCAACAAGGTTATTGAACGTATGGATCAGAACACTGACATTTTCAACAGGTTAATGGATTCGGGTGATTTTAACAAGCTTGTATCAAATGTGATCTTGAAGGAAGTATATCAGCGGTTAAATGCACCTGCTGACTGAATAACCACAAGGTATCAAACATACATTAAAACGACACCAGACGGAAGAATACATATGTTTATGTGGTCTGTTTGATGTCTTGGCTCATTGCATTTACCATAACTGGCTTTTTTTCCAGCTTGCTTACTTGGCTCATAGCTAAATCCAGTTAAGTGACCACCTAACTCATGTTGGTGGATATGGAAGAAAAGATTTTTATTACTGTACACACTGCAACAGAGATCCAGTTTTGGCGATACAACCGGTAAGTAGATAAAATTAAGTGCAATTTTATAAGCGTCATCAAAGCTCATATTAAGCTGGTCAAGATGATCGGGAATTATTTCTATCCCAACATTTCCATTTTTAGGGTCAACTGTTTTAAATAATCTTACAAAATCAAACCGTTCAGCACCAGCACCAGATTGATGCAGGAAACCTTCTATAAATTCGTCTGTTACAATTGTTTTATTCGGTGGTTCGGGGATGTCCAGATCATAAAATAATATGGCATTATAGTGCTCCTGTAGATCTTTTTTCTCCTGAGAACTTAAATATGAATTTTTTAATGCAGGAATCGAGTCCACGTGGACAATAACCTTATTTCGTTTGTCTCGTTTCATAATATGACCCCACTACTAAAATTATTTTTGGCGTTTTAAATATTTTGAAATAGTAGAAATTTTATCGCTCGTGTAGGTCCCTTCCCTTATGAATAACTTCATATTTTCATTAACTTCTATTAGTTGGAAAATGTTTGAATCGGATTGTTCTGGCTCATTATCATAAAAATCCTCTGGTATTTGCGAGGAAGAATATTCATTGTTAATATCTGCGACATCCAATAATTGGTCAGAAAACAATCGAGCATACAATTCTTTAGGTGACATATTTGAAACATGCCCAACGAGTGCCTTCATTGTAACACCGGCATTTAGATATTTTTTAACAACTAAAATTTCAAGTATATTACCACCATCAAGCAAGAGTGCACGACCTGATTTTGTGGGACGGGAGATTAATTTCTTATTTATAATGTTCCTTGTGAAAGTCAGAAATTTGGACTCTGCTGCACTGGTATCATAAATATTTGAAAAATCGATATTTAGGTCTTGATAAATCGTACATATAAAAAGGAAAGCACTGTTCAGATTACCCCCAAATGATTCTATTTTACTTTGAATCTCATCTTTTTTCATAATAGCCCCTAATTGAAAAATTAACACATTTATAGATTCTTCTTGACAAAACATGCAAACGTTGATATAAACGTCGTACTAACTAACTTAGTACAAAATACATACAGCTTATCAAGCTGAGTTAAAAGTTATACAATTTAGTTCAATATGTCAATGCTAATTATTTTGTTTTTGAGTTTTCAACTTGAGTGGTTTTGGAGACTTACCGGTAAGTGTCTTAGTAATAAAATAATTGATTAAATTTTTTAATATTTATAATCTTCTTGGAGGAAACATGAACAACAACTTATTGAACAATTCTATTTTATTAGATGTGTACACGTATCCTGATGGTGCTAAAACATTAGAAGAAGCTGTAACCACTTTTGTCAAAGGTTTTATGGGTTCCAGTAATTTTAAAAAATCTGGCGATGACTTTGAACTGTATTATGAACATACACGGCAATTGGTACTTAATGGCATTGTATCAATGGTTACTGAAAGACCAATTGCAATATCTAAGAATAATAATAGTTATGGTACTGGTACAAGATTGGAACAGATCAGATTTAGTCAAACCTACTTACGTCGAAGTTATAATAGATTCATTGATCATGGCTGGTTTGAAGAAAAAAAAGGTTACCGTGGTACTGGTAACCATAAAGGACGTACTACACGGTTTTGGTGTTCAGAAAAATTCATTGAATATTTTAAAGATTTAGTCACCACCCCACCCATCATAGACATTGGTACAAACTTTGTCTTCTTAAATAAGAAAACCGGTCATAACAAACGTAAGGTGGAATACGATGATACACCTATGACCGAATCCATTAAGTCAGATTTACAGAAGGTTAATGATGAATTCATGAAACATTCTTTAACCCTGAATGCACCAAATATTGTAGTTCCCTATACTTTCATGGAATTGATGAAAATAGGTATCATTAAACAGACAATAACCGGCAACAACACTGAATGCCACTATAAAATAATCTGTAATAAAACTGATAACATCTATCAGCATTTGAAATATAACAACTCTGAATTCAAATACCACAATTACAGCATTGTAAAAAATACCAAAAAAAATGCACTGCTTAACAATATTAATATCATGGTATTGAAAGATGTCTTACGGGTAAGTGGGAATAGTATACACAATTATTTTAACTCAAAGATCTTGAGTGATATTGGTAATCAAGTGATCAAACTCGCCATGTTAAAAGATGATGTTGAATATTTCTATTATCCTAAACTTGAGTTGACATTTAATAATACCAAATTGACCAGAACATTTATCGAAGATTTCAAGCATGGTGGCAGGTACAATCACCTATATCAACACATCCCTTCTTATCTACGTCAACACTTGGAAATTGATGGTGAAGCCACGGTTGAATACGATTTTGATGCCTGTATCATCCAAATGATGTACAACCTTGAGGGAGAGCCGTGTCCAGAAGATCCATACGGGATGATCATTGATGGAACATTTAAAATTGATGATGATATGCCCAAGATCCAAACCCTTCCTGATAAGAAGATTTTGTCTAAGATCATCAATGAGTCAAATGCGCCGTTTCCTGTTGCGATTTCATATCCACAGGAGAACAAGGTGATTACTAAAAAACTCCAAAAATTCTTTCAAATTGTATTGATCAATGCAACAGATAAACCCACTAAAAGTCGGGAGAGTGGAGAAATAAAGGCGATTGAGTCTGCCACTAAAGCAATCA
Organism: uncultured Desulfobacula sp.; assembly: GCA_963674905.2. GTDB lineage: Bacteria > Desulfobacterota > Desulfobacteria > Desulfobacterales > Desulfobacteraceae > Desulfobacula. Next base: position 2,608,173 of record CAXXXR010000002.1, read on the forward strand.
TACAGAAGTTGAACAAGACTGGTATTTCAGGGTTTAATAAACATCACATAGAGAAACTTATTGACCGGTTTAATAAAGTTCACGCACCAATTGCAGATTATTTGTTTTCCGGTATTGGCAAAAAACTTCAATATCATGAATCAAATGTAGCCAATCAAGTAATGTTACACTTTGCCAAGAAAGAAGTCATGTGTCTGTGCATACATGATTCATATCGGATTGCTGAATCTCATAAAGATGAACTAATTGAAGTTGTAGAACAAAAATATTGTGAAGCATTTGGTTTCAAACCAATGTTTTCACCGAAATAAAGCTGTAATTTTACATCCATTCTAAACAGGACAAAATTGCAGTTTCTAATAAAAAGTTAGCTTTTCCAAACAATTTAATAACCAATAAAAATGGCATATCGCCATGACAGGAGATTTACATGCAGAATATCAATCAACCAACAATGCTCCAAAATACCCTGATTATACAGTGAGGTTTAATATCATGGAACAGCATATTGAAGAACTTAAAACGATGAATGCAAGCGAATTAACAACGAAATTCGGCAGATGTATTCATGACAAAGAGCTTGCCGATTACTTAGGGATGGACGTGCGAACATTGCGTAAACATGCTGATGATATTGATGGAATAAAATTTAAGTTAAACCGTTATTATTTTTTTGAAAAACATTTAGAGGGGATAATTTATGCCAAGCCTAATAACAAAGAACGGGAAGAGAAGATACAGAGCAAGCGTACCAGTGCCGGGGAAAAAAAACGAAAGAACACAAAACAAAAGAACACAAAAGTTGTTTCCAGACGACAGCAAAAGGTCACTAAAGGACGCAGTCCATTGGGAAAAAATAACGAGAGAACGGTTAGAGAACCAGACCGACATAATTTGCGTAAGTTTATTTGAATGGGTTGAAAAATATCTTGATCATTCCAATACACGATACGTTAAGAAAACGTATGATGAGAAACGGAAAGTATTCGAACTCCTGTTCTCTTATAAGAAAGGTATAGCTGAGCAAGCGGTTGATGATCTGACTGTTGAATTCGCTAATGATTTTTTGTCGCACCAGTGCAATACTCGTAGTGGCAATGCAGCTAATAAAGACCGTAAGAATCTTGTTGCAGCATGGGGGTGGGGTGTCAGGACTATCGATGCCTTCCCTGTTGATAAACCAAACCCATTTGCTGCTATAGATAGGTTTCCTGAGCAAAAGAAACCACGCTATGTGCCACCTGAAACTGATTTTTGGAAAGTGTATAATATTGTCGAAGGTCAGGACAAAGTAATGCTACTCAGCTACCTTCACTTGGCTGGCAGGAGGCGTGAAGTGTTTAGAATGAAAAAAGATGACATTGATTTTGATCATAAAACAGTTCGGTTGTGGACTCGTAAAAGAAAAAACGGAACACTTGAATCAGATCAATTGCCAATGACTGATGAACTAACCCGTGTTTTGTATTCATGGTGTAAGAAAAGGTTTGCACTTGATACAGTTGACAGAGAGCATGTATTTGTCTGCCTTGATGAGTATCATTTCTGTAAGGATTATTATGGTAAGCCCTTTAAGAATAGGCAGCACTTAATGAAAAAAAAGTGTAAGAAAGCTGGTGTTAAACATTTTGGTTTTCATGGAATACGCCACCTTACTGGATATATTTTATATCGGCAGGGCAAAAGTGTTGGTTTTATTCAAAAGGTGCTTCGGCATAAGAATCCAACCACAACGGAAATTTATTTAAGGTCATTAGGGATAGAGGATGTTAGGCAGGGGATGAATGATGCGTTTACGGGATTATCGAAGACAGGAACATCTCATAGTTAAAAAGGTGTCCAAAAGGGTGTCCAAAATGAAAAGGCTTTCAGTAAACTCTGAAAGCCTTTATTCATGGTGATCCCACGGGGAATCGAACCCCGGTTTCCGGCGTGAGAGGCCGACGTCCTAACCGCTAGACGATGGGACCATGAACGAGTACCTATACTTATATTAAACCCGGGGAATTGTCAAATAGAATTGAGACTCAGGCCGGGGTGTTTTTCCGCCCCTTTTTAAAGCCGAAGACAAGGTAGATGAGCCAGCCGATGATGGGGACGATGGCCACAAAGTGCCAGAGGACTTTGGCCTTCACAGACCCGAAATCCTTTTGGATGATGTCGATCAGGGCCAGCATGGTCAGGCCTAAGGATATGGCAAAAACGATGAGAATAGTGACGACAATCTGATCCATCTGGGTTTGTTTATCCTTTTAACTTGTCGGAAACTTTTAAGAGCGTGTCCACATAATAGTTGCTGTGGTTGTACCGGAACAGGACCTCGTGCTGCTTCTGCCGGGCAATGCCCGGTTTCCAGCCGTGATGCTTCAGGTAGTTGGCCACGCTGAAGATGGCGTCTGCATGGGTGAAAAGATCAACCTTGCCATCGTCGTTACCGTCCCTTGCCAGGCGCAGGGCATTGGTGGGCATGAACTGGGAAATCCCCAGGGCGCCGGCATAGGACCCCTTGATGCTTTCCGGGGAAAACCCCTGCTGCTCCGTATATTTGATGAGGGCTTTGAGTTCTTCATATCCCCATTTTGTCCGCCATTCAACTTTTTTCAGGAAAACCTCTTTTTCGGGTTTTTTCTTGTCCGGGATGGAATTCCAGATCCTTTCCCTTAAGGTTTCATCGGTGAGAGAGGCCATGGTGGACAGGGTGTTGATCACGGTTCGTTTTCCCAGATAGGTCCCCAGTCTGGTTTCCACCAGCAAGATAGCCGTGATGATGGTTTTATCAACACCGTACAGGGTCTGGGCCTTTTCAAGGGTGTCCTTGTGCGTTTCTATGTATTTCAGGGCATTGCTGATGGATTTTTTTGAGGTAAACTGGTCGTAATTAAGACTTGATTCCGAGTGGATGAAAAAACTGGATACCCCCTGGGGGTTGAAAAAAACGGCTTCGCTGGCGAACAGTTGCTGGATCTTGTCTTGTTCAAATCCGTCCTGGACAAGCTGGGCCATCAACTTGTCAAACTCATTGCCCTTTTTGGTTTCCTGGGCCGATAGTGGTGGTATGGGGAATAAAAACAGGATGAAAATAAAAAAAATGACCAGTTTTGTTTGGGGTGACGGCATCTTCATCGGTTTTTGTTTTGCTCCCTATTTATGGTTGAATCCGGTTGCCAAATAGTATAGCAGTGCTGAAATAATCAGCCTGAGGCTGACAATTTTTTATTTCTTATAACTTATTTTATTTGAGATTGCATTAAAAAAATATGAGGAAGGTCAGGGGGAGCATGCCGGAGGGACAGATGCCCGGTCATTAAAGATCTTAATAACCGGGCATCTGTCGGGCAAAGCGGGTTTAAACGGGCTTAAATATCATAGTAGAGATAGAACTCGTGGGGATGGGGACGGCTGATCACGGGTTTGACCTCGTTTTCCATCTTATAGTTAATCCAGTAATCAATTACATCCTTGGTAAACACATCCCCTTTGAGGAGAAAGTCATGATCTGCTTTTAATGATTCCAGTGCCTCTTCCAGGGAGCCGGGTGCAGACTGGATCTGGGCCAGTTCTTCCGGGGGCAGGTCATAGATGTTTTTGTCCATGGGGTCGCCCGGGTCCATTTTGTTCTGGATCCCGTCAAGCATGGCCATGGCAATGGCGGAGAAGGCCATGTAGCCGTTGGCTGAGGGGTCCGGGGTCCGGAATTCAAGCCGTTTGGCCTTGGGTGAGGCTGAATACATGGGCAGTCGTATGGCCGCACTTCTGTTCCGGCTGGAATAGGCCAGCTTGATGGGAGCTTCAAAACCCGGAACCAGTCGCTTGTAGGAGTTGGTGGTGGGGTTTGTGATGGCGCACAGGGCCTTGCAGTGGTTCATGATACCACCGATGGCGTAGAGTGCATCCTGGGACATGCCCGCATACTTGTTACCGGCAAACAGGGGGTTGCCGTCTTTCCAGAAACTCATGTGGGTGTGCATGCCCGTGCCGTTGTCGCCGTACAGGGGTTTGGGCATAAAGGTGACGGTGTGGTCATATTTGGCTGCCACGTTCTTGAGTACATATTTAAACCATGCCAGGTTGTCGCCCATGTTGAGCAGAGAGTCAAACCTAAGATCGATTTCAGACTGGCCGGCCGAGGCCACTTCATGGTGCTGACATTCCATGCCGATGCCGAGATTTTCCAGGGTCAGCATCATTTCCGTTCTCATGTCCTGGTATTTGTCGGCCGGGGGCAGGGGGAAATATCCGTGTTTGGGGCGGATTTTATACCCCAGGTTGGGCATTTCATCCGACCCGGTGTTCCAGTGGCCTTCCGGGGAGTCAATTTCAAAGAAAGCGGCATTGGGTTCCGACGAATACCGGATATTGCTGAAGATGAAAAATTCAGGTTCAGGTCCTACATAGATGGTATCGCCAAGGCCGGTGCTCTTAATGTACTGCTCAACTTTTTTGGCAATTCCCCTGGGGTCACGGCTGTAAGCTTCCTGGGTAATGGGATCATGGATATTTCCAATGAGGGCAAGGGTGGGAACCTTGAAAAAGGGATCAATTTTTGCGGTCCCGGCCTCCGGGATAACGATCATGTCTGAGTTGTCAATGTTCTGCCAGGCCCGCATGCTGGACCCGTCAAATCCGAATCCGTCTTCAAATGAGGATTCGCTCAGCTCTGCCAGGGGCACAGAAAAGTGCTGCCAGGTGCCGATAAAGTCCATGTAACGGAGATCAACCACTTTTACGTTATTTTCCTTTGCCATTGCCAGTACGTCTTTTGGTGTCATGTTTTTTTCCTTTTTATAAGGGTTTTATAAGGGTGGTATTATGGTTTTAAGTTTATTTAAAGTGCCTCTGTTCCGGTTTCACCGGTTCTGACCCGGATGACCTGCTCAACCGGCAGTACAAAAATCTTTCCGTCTCCGATTTTCCCGCTGTTGGCCGCATTCCTGACGGTTTCCACGGTTTCCTCGGCCCGTTCATCGCTCACAACAATTTCAAGTTTTATTTTGGGGACAAAGTCCACAACATATTCCGCACCCCGGTATATTTCCTTGTGTCCCTTTTGCCGGCCGTATCCGTTTACTTCAGTGACGGTCATTCCATAGATTCCGATTTCACTTAAGGCCTCTTTTACATCGTCCAGTTTAAAAGGCTTTATAACCGCCTCAATTTTCTTCATTGTTCATCTCCTTTGCTGTTATTTTGGGCAGACTGTTTAAAATGGCATGTTTAATCTGTTCTAATTCCGGTTCAGTTTCAATTTTTCCATCGCTGTCAATGCTTCTCACATAAAAAATATCCACCACCTGGTCCACCTTTGTGGCGACCATGGCCACGTTGACATTGGTACGGCTCCTGTACAGGGCGTTGGTAATGGAAAACAAGAGGCCCTTGAAGTCATAGGTAAAGACTTCGATGATGGTAAAAAAACTGGATGTTTCGTTGTCGATCTTGATGGTATTGGGTTCCGGCGTTTTCCCGGATGAGACCTGGATGGTTCTGGGTATTTTGTCCAGGGCCCGGTCCAGGAAATGGTCGTCCAGGATGGCATTGATCAGATCCTTTTCCGCCTTTCCCCATTTTTCCCGTTCAAAAATTTTGTCTCTGGGGGGTTTGACCTTAAAGATGTCCAGGATGTGGTCTTCTCCCAGGGAATAGGCCTGGGACGCCACAATATCCAGATCGTTTAAAAAGAAAATCCCTGCAATCTTGGAGTAGATCCCGGGCCGGTCCTTTCCACAGATGGATACGGTGCGGATGTCTGACTCATTTTCTTTGGATATCTGCCAGATAAACTCCCGGTCCCCCAGATTCCGGTACAGGTTGATATGGTCGACAATGTTCAGGGCCGGGATATGGACAAGGTAGCGCCGGGGCATGGAGTCCAGGACCGTGTTGGTTTCATCTTCGCGCCAGCTTTCCTTCAAAAGCCGGAGCACATCGGCCTTTTTCCGGTCAATGAGGTTTCGGGCCTTTCTGGATGCCAGTTCCCCCCGCTTGAGGATTCCCATTGTTTTGAGGAACAGGTCTTTTAAAAGATTCTCGGTCCAGTCGTTCCAGGCCTTGGGTCCCGTGGCCTTGGAGTCGGCAACGGTCAAGAGGTAGAGCATCCGCAGCAGTCGGATTTTTCCGACTTTGTTGGCCATGTAAACTGCGGTTTCCTCATCAAAGATATCCCTCCGGGTGGCGGTCTTTACCAGGCTCAGGTGGTTTTCAATCAAAAAGGTCGCATCCTCGATCTCGGTTGGGTTGAACCCGAACCGGCTTAAAATGGGCCGGGCGATTTTTGCCCCCCTTTTTGAATGTTCTTTTGCCGGGTCTGATTTGCCGATGTCGTGGAGCAGGGCGGCAAAGAACAGGACGTTTTTATTTCTCACCTCCTTGAACACGGCGTGGTAAATCGAATTTGTCCGGCCCTCATTTTTTTCCTTAAAACTGTTGACGATCTGGAGACATCGGATGGAATGCTTGTCCACCGGGAACAGATGGTAATGGTTGTACTGGATCTTGTTCACGAGATGGGAAAATTCCGGGATAAATTTTCCCAGAATTCCAGTGGCCAGCATGACATTGACCACATTGAATTCCCAATAGGACAGGGACAGGATTTTTTTGAAAATTTTGATGCAGGCGGGATTTTTTTTGATATCCTCATCCACCAGGTGCAAAAATTCACTGACCACCCGTCTGGCCTCAATGGACAGGGGAATCTTTCTCTGGCCGCTTTCCAGGAAAATTTTTAAGAGCAGATCCGGTTTCTGGAGGATGGCCACGGTGTTGGCAAAGTGGAGTCGTCGTTTACGAATCACCAGCCCGTCGGTTTTTGTGGGGCGGGAATCCATGGTTCCCTTTTTAACCCGGACACTGCTTAAAATATCTTCAAACGTGATCTGGTTGATCTGTTTTAAAAAATCCATGCGCGTGTGGAGATCGCCCAGGAATAGTTCAACATCGGGCTGGCGTTTGGTTTTCCAATAGCCCAGGAGGCCCGCCAGTTCGGTCTGGTATTCAAAGTGAAGGGTGTCGCATTTGCGCTTGGAAATGTAATGCAGGAAATTTCTGATTCTCCAGATATCGGCCAGGGATTTTTCAAGGCTCAGATATTCAAAGTTTGACAGGAACCCATAGTATTCCAGGTCCCGCCGGGTCTTGATGTCGGATTTGATCTTTGCGTACCATAAAAGGGTGTGGTAGTCCCGCAGGCCCCCGAATCCGGACTTGATATCCGGGGCAATGAGATAGGTTGAGTCGCCAAAGTCAAAATGCCGTTTTTCTCCATGTTTGTACAGATAGTTGAGCGTGTCCTTTAAATGCTTTCCTGCCAGTTCGAATCTGAACTTTTCCATGAACCCGGTGTAAATCAGGGAGGCCCCGCAGATAAACCGGGCATCCAGTACCGTGGTCAGGATATCAAATCTCTCAAAGGCCATGTCAAGGCATTCATCGATATTCCTCACCGCATATCCCACTTCAAACCGGGCATCCCACAAGGGATACAGCAGTTCCTGAACAAAGGCCTCAACCTCCGGGGGGACGGTTTTTTCAAACAGGATGAGCAGGTCAATGTCCGAGTGGATGCACTGCTCTTTCCGGCCGTATCCTCCCAGGGCAATGACGGCAAAGGGGGACCCGGCAATGGTCATTTTCCTTGCGGAAATACTTTTTTCAAACACGGTGAAAAAGTATTCATCCAGGATCCGGGTATATTTTTCCAGAAATCCGGATTCATTGCCCCGGAGAAAGTCCGTGATCAGGTCGTCTCTCGTTTGAATCAATATGTCGGTGTTTGTCGTATCCATAGCACTTGTCTAATTTAAGTTTCAGAATACCGGTATAGCAAAGGGTGTGCCAGACCGCACATGACAAGGGGTTTGCCGTATATCCCGGGAAACAGGTAGCAAAAAAAGCATGGAACAGATAAAATATTACAATAATGTTTTAAATAAGACAAAAAAGATTTCATTTTTGTAATTTAATCCAGAACGTTTCGGATACAAGAAAATTTGAATTAAAAAATAAGGGAAAAAAAGCGGTCAGGCAACGGAACGATAATAAAAAAAGGAAGGATAATAAAGAGGGTGTGCTGCAGCCGCGCTTTTATCCAAAGGCGGCTGCAATTAAGAATATGGGCGTGTCTTTTGTTCAGTCTTTTTCAATTTTTTCCGGCTCGTCTTCTTTGTCCTCAAGTTTAGGATCTTTGGTCGCTTTTTTGAAATTTTTAATTCCCTTGCCCAGGCCGGCACCGATTTCAGGAAGTTTTCCTGCACCGAATATGATGAGGATAATTACAAGAATAATTATCAGTTCCGGCATTCCAAGTCCACCAATCATAGCACTCTCCTATTTGCGTCATGCGGTTATTAAATCAACTAAAAAGTATTATCACTAAGATTTTAAGGTGTCAATCTTTTAGAATTTCCGGGATTATTTATATAATGACGTTTTTGTAACTTAATGACCGATCGACCTTTTTTATACAAAAACCTTGTTAAAAGCTATTTTGTGATTAATATTAACCCTGAAATTTAATTTGACAACTAACCCCAGTTATAGTGGAGACACGGTATGTATAACGAATCAAACAATGAATTTCAGGGGGCAAAAAAATATGTCCTGGACCAGGAGCTTGCCTCAATTGTGAATATATCCATGAAACTTGAGATGCCCCTGCTGCTCAAGGGAGAGCCGGGCACCGGAAAAACCATGCTGGCCCATGCCATCACCGAGAGCCTGAACATGCCCCTGATTGTTCTGAATGTAAAGTCCAGCATGAAGCTGGTGGAGGCCCTTTACCAGTATGATACCCTGACCCGTCTGAACGATTCACGATTTGGGGATTCCAAAAGGGATGTGAGCAATATTGACGAGTACATCAAGATGGGGAAAATCGGCCAGGCCTTTTGTTCGGAAGAAAAGACCGTGCTCCTGATTGATGAAATCGACAAGGCAGATACGGATTTTCAGGATGACATGCTGGACGTGCTGGATCAGATGCAGTTTGACATCATTGAAACCGACAAGACCATAACGGCCAAGAACAGGCCTGTGATGATCATCACATCCAACGCCAAAAAAGATCTGTCCGACCCCTTTCTGGGACGGTGCAATTTTCATCACATTGCCTTTCCCGACCCAAAGATGATGAGAAAAATCATCGGGGTCCATTTTGAAAATATTGATTCAACCCTTGCCCAGAATGCCATTGATGCCTTTTACAGCATGCGGGAGATTGATTCCATTGAAAAAAAACCGGCCACCCGGGAGTTGATCAACTGGATCAGGGCATTGGATGCCGATCCTGATTTCAGGGCAAAGGACCTTGTGAAAGGCCGGCTTCCCTTTCTGGGGGTATTGTTTAAAAAGAGTCCTGACTATGAACGGGTGACCAGTATCGCATCCAGAAAACGAATGTTTTAATCGGCGGTCCCATGTTTGTAAAATTTTTCTATACCCTGAAAGAGATCGGTATCCCGGTCTCTCCCACATCCTTTCTTACCCTGCAAAAGGCATTGCACGACGGGATGATCAACAGCCTGGATGATTTTTACACCTGTGCCAGGGCCATCCTTGTGAAGAGCGAGAGATATTTTGATCTCTATGACCAGGTGTTTGCCCTCCATTTTGAAGGGGTGCCCCTGCCTGAAAACGATGGGTTTGAAATCGATGATATTGCCCGGGGCATGCTCGAGCAGTGGCTTAAAGATCCCAAGGCCATGGCAGATGCTCTGGGGGTGAATGAAGACGAACTCAAGAAGATGTCCCCGGATGAGTTGATCGACTATTTCAAGGAGCGCCTGAAAGACCAGGACGGGGAACACCATGGCGGATACAAGTGGATCGGCACGGGCGGCTATTCCCCGGTGGGCCATTCCGGCTACCACCCCGGCGGTATGCGGGTGGGGGGGCAGTCCGGGAACAAGTCTGCGGTAAAGGTTGCCGGGGAAAGGCGGTACAAGGATTACTCAACCGCCGGCCCCCTGACCCAGGCCAGGATCGGCGAGGCATTAAACCGGCTGAGGCACATGATTCCGGCCGGCCCCATGGACCGGATCAATATTGACGACACCGTCAAGGAGACCATGAGAAATGCCGGTGAAATCGAACTGGTGTTTGACCGGGCATTAAAGGACAGGCTCAAGATCATCCTGCTCATCGACAACGGGGGCTGGTCCATGGACCCGTATATCCAGGTGGTTCAGACCCTTTTTGACTACGCAGGATCACAGTTTAAGGAGGTCAAGACCTATTTTTTCCACAACACCATTTATGACTTTGTGTGGGAAGATCCGGCCCGGTACCGGAAACCCAAAAAAATCATGGATTTTTCCCGGAAGGACCCGGACACCCGCCTGATCATTGTGGGGGATGCCAGCATGGCACCCTATGAACTCATGGCCCATGACGGTTCCATCCATATCAGTGAAAGAAGCGGCAGGCCAAGCCTTGAACAGCTCAAGTTCCTGGCCGATACCTTTTCCCACTCGGTGTGGCTGAACCCGGTTCAGGAAAGGATGTGGAACTATACCCACACCATCATCACCATTGCAAAGATTTTCCCCATGTATGAATTGTCCCTGGACGGCCTGGAAAAAGCGGTGGTTAAACTCATGACCCGGAACTAGGATAGCAGGGTCAGGCGTCGATCTGATACAGCCGTCTGGTATTTTCAAATATGGTCCGGGACAAGGCTTCCGGGTCTGCCTGTCTCACCTCGGCCAGTTTCAGCAGCACCGACTTTACAAAGGCAGGCTCATTGCGCCGGTGTTTATTTTTCTGGGGGGCCGGCGTGAGATACGGGGCATCGGTTTCAATCAGGAGCCGGTCCTTGGGAATCAGGGGAGCAAGACTTCTTAGATATTTTCCCCGCTGTTTGATGGTGAGGATTCCGGTAATACCGATATAATATCCCAGGTCAAGGTAGTTGAACAACTCCTCTTTTGTGCCGGAAAAACAGTGGACCACGCCCTTGCGGGTAGGAGGTCCATCCGCTTTCACCATCTCATAAAACCGTCCCTGTGAATCGCGCTCATGGAAAATCAGGGGCAGGTCAAGGTCGCCGGCGATCCCAAGCTGGGCCGCAAAACAGGCTTCCTGGTCTTTCCGGGAAGAAAACATTCGGTTAAAATCAAGACCGGTTTCTCCCCAGGCCCGAACGCAGGAGTTTTCCCGGGCCAGGTCAATCAGAGTGTCCAGACCTTCTTTTGAACAATGTTTTGCATCGTGGGGGTGGATCCCGGCGGATGTGAAGATGTTCGCGTGCCGGCCCGCGATTGATACGGCTTTTTTGGATGTTCTGACATCAATACCCACAACCATGATCGCGGTGATATCGTTTTCCCTGGCCCGGTCAATGACCCCTGGCAGATCATTGTCATAGACCTCGTCATCCAGATGGCAGTGGGAGTCAAACAGGTTCATTGTGGTTCTTCTGCCTTGTTTAATATGGTTTAACATACCAAAGCCTTCACTGATTGGAAGAAGCCGTTTTACGGTGACAGTGAAGGCTTGGGGTGTAAGGAAAACTGTTTTGCAGCACTCCTTGACACGAGCCGTTTATATCAGTAAATTCAGTTTCAGTCAATTAAGGGGGGTATGGGGCAGGTAAATTATCAATATGAAAGCTGAGAACAAAAACAATTCAATTATACGGATGTTCAATGTCAGCAAGCGATTCAAGGGGAAAATTGCCCTGAAGGATATCAGCCTGGATATTGAACCGGGTGAATTTATTTTTATCTCCGGCCCGTCCGGCGCCGGCAAGTCAACTTTGCTCAAGGTCTTGTATCTGGCGGAACGAGCCTCGGAAGGGCAGATTCTTATCGACGGCATGAACCTGGCCAGAATCTCTTCTTCCCGGCTGCCGTTTTTAAGGCGGCGGTTCGGCATGGTGTTTCAGGATTTTAAACTCATTCCCAACCGCACGGTCTATGAAAACGTGGCCCTTGTTCTGGAAGCAGCCGGAGAAAAACCCTCGTTTATCCGAAAAAAAGTCATGCAGGTGCTGCGGACCACGGGCATGGAAAAAAAAGCCAAAGCCCTTCCCCCGACATTGTCCGGCGGTGAACAGCAGCGGGTTGCCGTTGCCAGGGCCGTGGTGGGCGAGCCCTCCATCATCCTTGCAGATGAGCCCACGGGGAGCCTGGATACAAAATCGGCCCAGGCCGTCCTTGATTTTTTAATGGAATACCATAAAAAAGGGGCCACCGTATTGATTGCCAGCCATAACCTCCATTTGCTGGAAAGTACGGTAAGGGGCAGGAATATAGAAATCAGCGACGGGACCATCACACGGACTGCAACCATGCTCTAGACCTTAAAGAGAAATTCACATGACTCATTTTGTAAAAAAAGCGCTGGCAGATATCCGCTCCAACCGATTTTTGAATTTTATCACCATTATCACCATCTCCCTGTCCATTCTTGTGGTCAGTGTTTTCCTGCTTTTTTTTGAAAATGCCTCCAGGGTCATTGAATCGTGGAACCAGGGGGGCAGGGCCATGATCTACCTTAAAAAAGAGTTCAGCCCGGATATGCTGCCCCAGGTAAAGGCAAGGATCAATGCCGCCGGGGACATTGAAAGGATGTTGTATATTTCAAAGACCCAGGCCCTGGATAAACTCAAGCGGGAAATGTCGTCCCAGAGTACATTCCTGAAGACCTTAAACGAAAATCCCCTGCCCGATGCCCTGGAAATCAAGATAAAATCCTATAACAGCTTTGAAGATGTCCAGGCCTTTGCCCAACGGATAAAAGCCATTGATATTGTGGATGATATTGAATACGGCCAGGGGTGGCTGGGCAAATTTTTAAAAATTTTCAACCTGTTCAAGATGACCGGATACGCCATGTGCAGCCTGTTCTTTCTCATTGCCCTGTTCATCACCGCCAATACGGTGAGACTGGCATTTTACTCGCGCAGACTTGAAGTTGAAATCATGCGTCTCGTCGGGGCCACGGAAACCTTTATCAAGGCCCCTTTTTATGTGGAGGGACTGCTCCAGGGATTTTTCGGGGGTGTCCTGGGCCTTGTGGTACTTTTGATCACCTATCTCACGGTGTCATCGGGGATCACCCAGAGCCTTGCCTCGTATGTGTATTTTGATATCCGGTTTCTGTCCCCTGAAATTATCGTGTTAATTGTTTCGGGCAGCACTTTTTTAGGCTGGTTTGGATGTTATTTATCCTTAAAACAAATATTAAGATAATCTTTTTTCCGGTACTTGCCGTTCTGGTTCTGGTCTTGGCCGGTGGGGGATTTGCGGCTCAAAACAGGGTCCTGAACAAAGGAATTGTCAATGCATTGAAGCTGAATGTCCGGGCCAAACCTTCCCAGAATTCCGATGTGGTCACGGTGGTTGAAAAGGGAGATGTGGTGGATGTCCTTGAAATTCAGGGTGGGGTCGGCGGATGGCTCACCATCGTGGTCAAGGATGATACAGGCTATGTCCGGAACCGTTCCAAATATATTACCCTTGTTCCGGTTCCCAGGGAAAACTCAGTGGAAAAACCGGAAGAAAAGCCGGCAGAGCAGTCAGAAGAAAAACCGGTCATAAAATCCATTAAACAACAGGTGATGAAAGAAAAAGAGTCCCGGCAGGGACCGGAAAGCCCGGAAAAAACAGATCAGGAAGAAACAGCAGATCAGAAAGAGACGATAAGTCAAAAAGAATCAGCAGATCCGGCAAAAAAAGCAGACCCGGCAGACGACAAAAATCAGGAAAAACAGGAGATCCGGGCCAAAATTGAAACCCAGGAGAAAATAGTGCAAACTTTTTCCGATCAGGAGGTTTCCATCATTGAAGGGTTAAATGAAATAGATTTTGCCCTTAACAAGGCCCGGATAAAGGTATCGGAATTGTCTACTGAAATTGTGCAGTTTGGACAGAAAATCGACCAGCTCAACCTGGACCGGGAGCGATTGTCAAAGGAAATCGTTCAAAATCAGGCCTATGCCGGACAAAGGCTGGAGGCACTCTACAAGATGAACATGATCGGGAGACTGGATGTGGCCGGACTGCCCACCACCGTGTTTGATTTTTTTCTCCGGCAGAATTCAATGAAGCGGATTATTACATCCGACTTTTCCCTTCTTGACAAACAGAATGCAGATCTTGAAGCCTTTGAAATCCTGGAACAGGAATTGAAACAGGAAATCCAGGCCAAAACAGCCCTGGAAGTCGAACTTAACGATCAGATACGGATCAACAAGAAGGAAACCCTGAAAAAAGAATTGATTTTAAGAGATATCCGCCAGAAAAAGAAATTATCCCTGGCAGCGGTGGAGTCTCTGAAACAGGCGGAATTTGACCTGGACAACCGGATCAGGAGCATCCGGGAGGGGGGCGGACCATCCTTTTCAAATGCATCTTCCTTTTCAAGTCACAAGGGGCGGCTGATCATTCCGGTAAAGGGGTCGGTGATTTCAGAATACGGTCCCTCGATCACCGGAGATTACAAATCCTTCACTTTTCAAAAAGGAATTGATATAAAGGTGGAAAGGGGCGAGCCCGTAAAATCCGTGTTCAAGGGAGAGGTGATGTTTGCCCAGTGGTTGAAAGGGTATGGAAATCTGATGATCGTGGATCATGGAGACAACTACTATACCCTGTATGCCCATGTTGAGGAAATTTTCAAACAAAAAGGGGAAACCGTTGACACCGGTGAAGTGATTGCCACGGCAGGGGACACCGGCTCAATTAAAGGAATGTGTCTGCATTTTGAAGTCAGGCATCACGGCAAACCCGTCAATCCCATGAAGTGGTTAAGAAAAGGAGCATAAGGATGAAGTTCAGGTTTTACACCCTATTTTGGTTGGGATTTTTCGTGGTGCTGGTATCGGGAACCGGTTTTGTCAAAACGGTGACTGCGGATGAAAATACCTATAAAACATTGAAGTTGTTCACCGATGTCCTGGAAGAGCTGGAAAAAAACTATGTGGATGATGTCAATTCAGAAGAGCTGATTCACAATGCCATCAAGGGCATGGTGGGAAATCTTGATCCCCACTCGAGTTTTATGCCGCCCGAGGCCTTTGATGAACTCCAGGACGATACAAAGGGAGAGTTTTCCGGCATCGGCATCGTCATCACAATGAAGGACGGTATTCTCACGGTTGTGTCCCCCATTGAGGGAACCCCGGCATACAAAGCCGGTATCCAGGCCGGGGATATCATTATCCGGATTGATGAGAAGTCAACCAAGGGCATGGCCCTGTGGGAAGCGGTCAACATGATGCGGGGTCCCAAGCATAAAACGGTTTTGATCACGGTTATCCGGGAGGGAGAACCCGGGTCCCTGGAGTTTTCCCTGGAGCGGGATCTCATCCCCATGGAAAGCACACGGAGCGCCATGCTCAAACCCGGATACGGATACCTGCGCGTCACCAATTTCAGGATGAGCACCCTGGACGACATCAAAAAAGACCTGGAAAAGCTGGAGTCCCAGGACAATGGATTAAAAGGTCTTGTCATGGATTTGAGAGACAATCCCGGCGGTCTTCTGGACCAGGCCGTCAAAATTTCCGACCTGTTTCTCAGCCGGGGCAGTATCGTTTCCATTAAAGGGCGGCAGGAAAGAAATACCCAGGAATTTGAGGCCTTTCCCAGTGATGAGGACCGGAAATATCCCCTTGTGGTCCTGATCAACGGCGGGTCTGCCTCGGCCTCGGAGATTGTGGCCGGCGCCCTCCAGGATCACTCCCGGGCATTGATTCTCGGGACAACTTCTTTCGGCAAGGGGTCTGTGCAGACGGTGCGGCCGCTCAAGGAGGGATTCGGCATCAAGTATACCATTGCAAGGTACTATACCCCCAGCGGCAGGTCCATACAGGCCAAAGGGATTGAGCCGGACATTGAAGTGGAATACGAGATCCTTGAGCAAAAAGAGAAAAAAGAGTCTGCATTTGACAGAATGCTCAGGGAAAAAGATTTAAAGAACAGTTTGAAACCTGAGCGGACAACCGTGCCGGAACCCGCCAGAAAACAACCCAGGAAACATCAGAGACTCCTTGATACGGATCAGCTCCAGCATGATGCACAGGTGAAAAGAGCCCTTGATATTTTGATAAGCTACGGAGTCTTCAGCAAGCTAAATGGCAGTTAAAAAAAAGGCGCCCCCTAAAAAACGGGCGCCTGTCCCCCCAAAAAAAACACCCGGTAAAAAGACCATACCGGGTAAGAGAAGGATATCGGGTCAAAAAGCCAACTCCGGGAAATTAAAAAAACCGGCGATGACCAGGGAATTTAAAAAAATTCTGGTGGGAATGGCCGTTCTTGTTTCCATCTGTCTGACCGGGGCAATGATTGCCGATCTGTTATTTCATCCCGGCCGGTCTCAAAAAAAGGAAACGGTTCAAAAGGCCCGGCCAAAGACCCAGCAGACCCAGAAACAAAAGCCCCGGCAAGAGGACAGGGTAGAGCCCGTGACCGGGATCATGCCCATCAGTGAAGACATGGGTGAGCCCGTCAATCAAAGCCGCAAAAAACCCTTTTCAGGGCTCAAGGCCAAATCCGGCAAAGGGATCACATATGAGGTGTTCGAGGACATAGAGCCCATCATCGTGGAGCGGCCGGTCCTGCCCACAAAAGAGGATATGCCCAGGATTGCCGTCATCATCGATGATATCGGGTATGACAAGAAAACAGCCCTGGCATTGTGCGAACTGAACCCGAATATTACCTTTTCCGTATTGCCCTTTGCACCCTTTGGCCGGTACATTTCCGACCGGCTCCGGGCAAAGGGTGCCCAGCTCATGCTCCATCTGCCCATGGAACCGGTGGATTATCCCCATGTCAATCCCGGCCCGGGCGCCATCCTGTCGTCCATGTCCGCGGACGTACTTCTGGATCAGCTCAAAAAAAATATTGCTGATATCCCCTATATTGTCGGGGTGAACAACCACATGGGCTCGGAGCTGACCACCCATGCAGACCAGATGAACCAGATTTTTACGATTTTGAAAAAAAAAGATCTGTTCTTTGTGGATTCAAGGACCGCGGCCCAATCCCAGTGCAGGGCATCTGCCAGGCTTCTGAAAATCAGATTTGCCCAGAGAGATGTTTTCCTGGACAATGTCCAGGACATAAAATATATCACGGGACAATTCCGGGAACTGATTCAACTGGCTGAAAAGCATGGATCAGCCATCGGCATCGGCCACCCCTATAAGGCCACCCTGAAAACCCTGGCAAAAGAGCTGCCCAAACTAAAAGACAGGGTAAAGATCGTGAGAACCTCTTCATTGACTGCGATTCCCGGGTAGTTCAGCTTATTACATCTGCGGTCATTAGATTCCCACGGGTTTCCACACTCCATTGTCACACCAGATTCTTGAAAAAGGTGCCCCCGGCTTCAGCACTTTGTCTGCAAGAATAGCATCGGACAAATCAAGGGCTTTGACTCGATCGAACATGGGGTCCCAGGGTTCGATGATCACCGGGCCTTTGGCAGACGGAATCATCCGGGGTGCAATCGGTCTGCCCCAGGGCCGGGTTTGTATCTCCCGGCGAAGCGCGGCCAGGGTATCAAACGCCGACAACTCGGTCAGGGTGACCACGGCCGGAGGGCTTAAAGGGACTTGAGCCATAAGGTTCTGTTCAAGGGCATCCCGGGGGCTCAGCCAGATTCCGTGACTGGTTTCCATGTTGTCCGGCACACAGGTTTGATGCTCGGGCATGAATACGATAAAGAACCGGGTATCAAATCTTTTTTTCATGCGTTTCGGGGTGATCCAGTGGGACCACCGGCCAAGACTTGACAGGGACAGGGTCCAGTTCTCCTGGTTTATCCGTGTTTTAAACCAGGACCGGGCAAGGTGCTTATTCAATCGATAGGCTGAGATATCCTGCATATCCTTTTGGGTCTTGTCCCGGCCCGAGGCCAGAAAGACTCCGGATTCCTCAAGGGTCTCCCGTATGGCGGCAATACCGAATCCGAGAATTTGTTCTCCTGAAATCTTGTCTCCGCCCAGACGATTTTCGATCTGATCCAGGGTCATGTCCAGGTAAGGGGACCAGTCATCAAATCCAAGGTCTTCCGGGTCCACAACCCCGCCGGGAAAAACATAGAGTCCGCCCATGAAGCCTGCTTTGGTGCTTCGTCTCAACAGATAGACCTCGAGTGATCTGTTTTTTTCTCTCACCAGGATGATGGTGGAGGCGTCTCTCAATTCAGGCGGTGCAAGTTTTTCAGGGGTCATGTTTTCTCCGGGTTTCATATTTTTTTTACAATCCTCATATTTTTTCTCAGGTGGCATGCTTTCCCCCCGCGTGGTGTATCCTTTTTGAGGGAGGTGCCGAACTGCCGTTGTCCCGGAGTATAATGGGCCTCACCCCGGACTGTCAACGGTTGAGATACAGGTGATGTTTTTTACAAGATGTAAAAAGAGCTGACAGGTTCATGGGATTTTAATTTTGCAATCGCCCGGCACATGGGATTGCATGACAAGAAATGGTCGGTCTGCATGGGGAGTTTCCCTTTGTCAGGGTAAGTTCTTGGCCTCTTTTTGTAACCATTTTTCATGGCACATTTGTTGCTCATATCTAATATAGAATAATAGAATCAACATTAAAATCAAAATTGAAACCAAACTCAAAGAAGAGAATGAATTCTCTTCAAGGGAGGCGGCAATGTATCACACCATACTGGTTCCGGTGGATGGGTCCAAGCGGGCTGAAGCGATATTGAGTCATGTGGAGCATCTGGTCAAAGGAAGTAATGGTCAAGCTATTTTCCTCAAAGTCCAGGAAGAGGAAATTTTGCTGGGAGTTGACGAGGTGATTGATATGGAAAAATATCAAGCGGCGTATGAGGCGCGAATCCAACGGTCAAAAGCCTATCTCAACACCCTTAAAACCGGTTTTGACAAAAGAGGAATTGATGCCTTCACACGGATGGAACGGGGCTCGGTCGTCAAGACCATATTGAAGGTGGCCGAGGAAACAGGTGCAGATCTGATTGCCCTGGCCACCCACGGATTCGGGGGAGGTGCCCGGGTGTCTTATGGGAGCGTGGCCGCAGGGATATTGCAGGCTGCTGAAATTCCAATCTTATTGATCAGATCCTGTTCTTAGGCCAGCCCACACCGGAATAAATGGGCCGGTCCTTCCGGAGGCCTGATTGCTTCAGCACCATTTGCACCAGCACTACCAGTATCAACGACAATTTCCATACCGCTATGGATGATGGATAGCTTTTTTTAAAAAGGAGGCAGATCAATGAAAGAAAACAGCAAGTATATCCTCTGGTTTAACGAGATTACCAACGAGGACGTCGCCCTTGTGGGCGGGAAAAACGCCTCCCTTGGTGAAATGTATTGCGAACTCATCCCCCAGGGGATTCGAATTCCCAACGGATTTGCCGTAACGGCCCAGGCCTATCGGTATGTACTTGAGGCTGGCGGCATTCTGGACGCGTTGAAAGAAACCATGACCGGATTTGATAAAACCAATATTGCGGATCTTGCCAGGTGTGGTAAACGCGCCCGGGATCTTATCCTGGGAGCCGGTATCCCCGATGATTTATGGTCCCAGATTCAACAAGCCTATGATCTTCTCTGCCGGGAATACGGTGCAGATACGGATGTTGCTGTGAGAAGTTCGGCAACGGCTGAAGATCTTCCAACCGCCTCTTTTGCCGGTCAGCAGGAAAGCTATCTGAATATCCGGGGGTATCATGACCTGCG
This sequence comes from uncultured Desulfobacula sp., assembly GCA_963674905.2. GTDB lineage: Bacteria > Desulfobacterota > Desulfobacteria > Desulfobacterales > Desulfobacteraceae > Desulfobacula. The sequence continues at coordinate 2,627,839 of CAXXXR010000002.1, forward strand.
CCAGGCTTGCAGCAAATGTTTTGCCTCCCTTTTTACCGACCGGGCCATATCCTACAGGATTGACAATCATTTTGACCATTTTGATGTGGCACTTTCCATTGGTGTAATGAAAATGGTTCGTTCGGATCTTGCCTCAAGCGGTGTGATTTTTACCCTTGATACGGAAAGTGGTTTCAGAGATGTTATTTTTATCACAGGGGCCTACGGACTGGGGGAAAATGTTGTCCAGGGAGTGGTAAACCCGGATGAGTTCTATGTGTTCAAGCCCACATTCAGAAAAGGGCACCGTGCCATCATCAAAAAAAATCTGGGTGGGAAAAAGATTAAAATGATTTACGGCATGGGCGATTCCAAAGTGTTGACAAGAAATGTTGAGGTTTCTGCAGACGACCGGCAGCAATTCTGCATTCTGGATGATGACGTGCTAACCCTTGCCGGATATGCCGATACCATTGAAAAACACTATTCAGAAAAAGCGGGAACGGCCCGGCCCATGGATATTGAATGGGCCAAAGACGGTATTACCGGGGACTTGTTCATTGTCCAGGCAAGGCCTGAAACCGTTCATTCCCAGGGCTCCCTGGATATCCTGGAAACCTATGTCCTGGACGAAAAAGGGCCTGTGCTTGCCATGGGTAAAAGTGTGGGGGAGAAGATTGCTGGGGGCAAGGCCCGGCTGATCCATGATGTTTCCCGGCTTGGGGAATTTAAACCCGGAGAGATCCTGATTTCCAATACCACTACTCCGGACTGGGAACCTGTTATGAAAACCGCTGCAGGCATCGTCACCAGCAGGGGGGGCAGGACCTGTCATGCCGCCATTGTCAGCCGGGAACTCGGCATTCCCGCTGTTGTGGGTGCAGACAGAGCCATGCAGGCCGTCAAGACCGGTCAGGAAATTACCATCTCTTGTGCAGATGGAGACAATGCACTCGTGTATCAGGGGCTTCTGCCCTTTCATGTGGAAACGGTCAGCCTCAAGAACCTTGAGCGTCCCCGGACAAAAATCATGATGAATCTGGGCAACCCTGAAAAAGCCTTTTCTTTATCCAGGATACCCAACGACGGTGTGGGCCTGGCCCGCATGGAATTTATCATCAATAGTTATATTAAAATCCATCCCATGGCATTAATTCACCCGGAAAAGGTTGAAGACAGGGGTGAAACTGCCGAAATTGAACGGCTGACCTTTGGATATGCGAGCAAGACCGACTATTTTGTTGAGAAGCTTGCCCAGGGGGTGGGAACCATTGCCGCCTCTTTCTATCCAAAACCGGTTATCGTCCGCATGAGTGATTTCAAGACCAACGAATATGCCAGCCTGATCGGTGGGAGATATTTTGAACCGGATGAAGAAAATCCCATGATCGGTTTCCGGGGGGCTTCCCGTTATTACGATCCGCGTTACAGGGAAGGATTTGCCCTGGAATGCAGTGCCATGAAGCGGGTTCGTGATGAAATGGGATTGACCAATCTCATTATCATGATTCCCTTTTGTCGACGGATCAAGGAAGGAGAACAGGTGCTGGAAGAAATGGCCAAAAACGGTTTGCGCAGGGGTGAAAACGGGCTGGAGGTCTATGTCATGTGTGAAATCCCCAACAATATTCTGATGGTGGATGCGTTCAGCCAACTGTTTGACGGATTTTCCATAGGCTCCAATGATCTCACCCAGCTCACCCTTGGAGTTGACAGGGATTCGGCATTGGTGGCCCATGATTTTGACGAACGTGATCCCGGCGTCATGAATTTCATCACCATGGCAGTTGAAGGGTGCCGCCGGAACAACCGGCACAGCGGTATCTGCGGCCAGGCCCCCAGTGATTATCCTGAATTTGCGGAATTTCTGGTGGAAAAAGGCATTGACTCCATTTCCCTGACCCCGGATTCCATCATGAAAACCACCTTGAGAATTATAGAGCTGGAAAAACGTCTGAAATAAACGAAATTGTGTTGACACGGGCTCCTGGAATGTGTAGAGACTTGATTAAATAGGTTTCCTGAAATCTAATGGATGGAAAATGAGGTAATGAGGCCTCTTCTGCAAGCTGTGCGGAAGTGGCCTTTTTTGTTTACAGGGTGCTCACGGCCCATCCGTAGAAAAAAAATGCCGGAATCCGGCAGCCAAGGATTGACGGGGTTTAGTCGAGGCACAAAAGGAGGCTGTATGACTAAATCTTATCAGATGTATATTCAAGGAGAGTGGTGTGATGCTGAAGACAAGGGGACATACGAAGATTTAAATCCGTATACCGGTGAAGTATTTGCCACCGTTCCCCGGGGCAGGCAGGCAGATGTGAAACGAGCGGTGGATGCGGCCCAGCAGGCGTTTAAAGGCTGGTCAGACATCCTTCCTGCCGTCAAACAGGCCCTGTTTTTAAAGGCCGCAACCATCCTGGAATCAAAACAGGAGGAGATTGTCGGAATCATTGCCGATGAAACCGGAGGAACGTTTGGCTGGGGAATGTTCCAGACCGGATTTACCCCGGGCCTGCTCAGAGAGGCGGCCTCACAGGTTCACCAGCCCATCGGGGAAATTCTGCCCTCCAATCTGCCGGATTCAACCCACATGGCCGTGCGGCAGCCCGTGGGGGTTGTGGCGGGGATTTCACCGTGGAACGCCCCTTTGATCCTGAGTCTGAGGGCCATCTGCCTTCCCATTGCCTATGGAAACACCGTGGTCCTGAAACCGGCCATGGAATCTGCGGTTGCCGGGGGTCTGGTCCTGGCCCGGGTATTTGACGAGGCAGGGTTTCCTCCGGGTGTTCTCAACGTCGTGACCAACGGCCCCGGCGGTTCCAGTGAGGTGGGCGATGAACTCATTGAAAATCCCCTGGTCAGACGGATCAATTTTACAGGTTCCACCCAGGTGGGTCGGCATCTTGCCGAAAAGGCAGGCCGGAATTTAAAACGGATCGCCATGGAGCTGGGGGGCCACAATCCTTTGCTCGTGCTCAAGGACTGTGATCTTGAATATGCAGTCAATGCGGCGGTTTTCGGGGCGTTTCTGCACCAGGGTCAGATCTGCATGTCGGTTCGACGGATTATTGTGGAGCAGCCGGTCATGGCTGAATTCCTCGAACGCTTTGTTCAAAAGGTGAAGACCTTAACGGTTGGAAATCCAAGGGAACCTCAAACCATTATCGGTCCTTTGATCAATGGCGAACAACTAAAGGCTGTTGAAGACCATGTGGAGGATGCCGTGAGTAAAGGTGCAATAGTTCTTTGCGGCGGAAAATCCCAGGGCCCCTGTTTCCAGCCCACCGTCCTTACCGGAGTGACGTCTGGGATGCAGATGTCCTGTGAAGAGACCTTTGGGCCGGTGGTGGCTGTTCTCGAAGCTGCGGATGTGGATGCTGCCGTTAAAATGGCCAATGACACCCCCTATGGATTGTCGGCCGGCATCATGACTTCGGATCATTCAAAGGGGTGGGATATTGCCGGACGGATTGAATCCGGAATCGTGCACATCAATGATCAGTCCGTTCATGATGAACCCCAGGTTCCATTCGGCGGGATTAAGGACAGCGGATGGGGAAGAATGGGGGGCCGGGCAGCCATTGAAGAGTTCACGGAACTTCGATGGATCAGTATCCAGAGAAAACCCAGGTCCTATCCCTTTTAGCAAAGTAAAATTTAATTGTTTTTTATCCTTGACACCGCTAAATTTCCTGTGTTAGAGGTGGACAAGATAAATTTTCCAAAGACGGAAAAGATTGAGGTAAAGACGCCTCTTCTGTATACGAATACAGAAGAGGCTTTGTTTTTTGCGGACCGAAGATGACATTTAGGGTCCTAAAGACGCCGGGAAATGCGGCACCAGTAATATGCGGCACCAGAAAATGTGATAAATGATCTGAAGGTGGGTCATAAGGGTATCGAAGCCCCTGAAATCCGATGCGGGATTGCAGGGGCTTTTTTGATTTTAAGGATCACTTATGATTACACCCTACAAATTATTTGTCCACGGCGAATGGATCAATTCCCAGAACCTGGAATACTTCGAAGATTTTAATCCTGCCACGGGCAAGAGATATGCGAAGGTCTCTCTGGCCGGTTCTTCAGATGGTTCCAGGGCCGTTGAAACTGCATTTCAATCTTTGCCGGCCTGGTCCAGAGTCCTGCCAAAGGAGCGGCAGTCCATTCTTCTGGAGGCGGCCCAACGTCTGGACGCTGAAAAGAGCCGGCTGACCACGGTTTTGACATCGGAAACCGGTGTGGGCAAGGAAAGGGCGGCCAGTGAAATTGAGCAGTCCATTGACCTCATCCACAGAGCGGCAGGTTCGGAATTTTCCTCACACGGAAAAGGCACCGGGGTTAATCTGATTTTTACCCATTGGTACTCCCCTCTCTATTTTACCGTAAAAGCCATAGTAAACGCCATAATCGACGGATCATCAATGGTCATTAACCCGTCCATGGAAACCCCGGTGATCGGGCTTTTGGTCGGAGAAATATTCCAACTGGCCGGATTGCCCAAAGACCTGTTAAATGTGATTACAGGCCCCAGTGAATTGTTTGATTCCTTGCTGTTCAACGATACACGAATCAGTCAATTGACCGTGATCAATGAAACAGATACGATTTCCTGTCTTCCCACCCATATGCTGGAATCAGACAGTCGGCAGGTGGACCATATCCGATTCGGCCATGCATCCCTCCTGGTGCTGGATGATGCAGACATTGATACCTCGGTTGACCGAGCGGCCCGGCTTCTGTTTGAAAAAACCGGGCCTGTGTGGGTGGCATCGGGCCACGTTCTTGTGGAAAGAAAAATAGAAAAATGCTTTATGCAGCATTTGATTGATGCGGCAAAACAACTTGTCGACGTCAATGGTTCGGCAAAGGGTTCCCGGAAAATTACCCCCCTGATCAGTGAGCAACAGGTTCAGAAAGTCCATGCCCGGATAAACGAGGCCATTATCAAAGGTGCCTGTATCAACCTGGGCGGGTGCTATGAGGGCTGTTTATATAAACCCACCATTATCTCCGATGTGACCCCGGCCATGAATATTTACAAGCGTCCCTTTATTGGTCCCATTGCGCCGGTCATCACCGTGAACAATGACGGGGAGGCAGTTTTCCATGCTGTCCAAACCAGTCGGCCAAGCCTTGTCATGATCATGACTGAAAATCTCAAAAGAAGACAAAAATTGTACAAGGAGATTGCCACCGGCAGCGGGCATACCCAGGCAACTGGACAGGACAATTTCCTGGTAATCCTGCCTGAACAACCAAAAAATCGGGGAATTTCAGACCAGGGAAACTGGAAAAACCAAACCAGGCCGGCGGGACTGGAAGGATTTAAAAACGCGGATTTCAACGGAGGCTCAAATGAGAGGGTTTAAAATGGTAAGAAAAAAGAAATCAAAGTTTGGATCATTCATGCGTATTCTAATGCTGCTGGGCTTATTAATACCGCTGTGCCTGGCCGGTCCGGCAGCGGCAAAAAATGAAGATCTTCTCTCCATATGCTTTGTCAGCCATGACAGAGGATGGGCCTGCGGAAGATGGGGCAAGGTTTTAATGACCCTTGACGGCGGTCAGACCTGGGCTTCCGGGCAGACAAAAGTGGATTATACCTTGGCCGGTATCCATTTTGCCGATGATCAAATCGGGGTGGCCGTGGGAGATGAGGGAACCATCATCCGCACACAGGATGGCGGTGCAACCTGGGAACGCGTCAAAAGTCCGGTCAATTATTTTTTAATGGATGTATTTTTTACCTCGCCTGAAATCGGATTTATCGTCACCGAACGGACAACGATTTTAAAAACAGAGGACAGTGGTAAAACCTGGAACATTGTTTTCCAGGATGAAGACTATATTTTAAAGTCGATTTCCTTTTGCGATGCCCAAAACGGCTGGGCCGTGGGTGAATACGGATTCATCTACAGGACCTTTGACGGGGGAGATACCTGGAACCACCAGGCAGGTTTTTTTGATATTTCCGATGAAACCGGTGATATTGAAGGCGAATCCTACCTGTTTGATGTCCGGGCTGTGAATCCCATGACGGCATGGGCCGTCGGCATTGACGGCATGGTAAAGCGCACCCGGGACGGTGGGAATTCCTGGCAGATCATACCCACAAATGTACCCAAAACCCCGTTTTTCTCCATTGCCCTTGGTCCGGAAAAATCTATTGTCATTGTGGGTGACGGTGTTGTCCTCAGGTCTAAAAATGGGGGAAGGCTATGGGACGGCGTTCCCATGGAGCCGCCTTTCCCATACGGATGGCTGTACAATGTAACGGCCAGACCGGCTAAAAATGGGGTCGGTCCAGCAGACCTGTCCAACCAATTTGTTGCCTGTGGCCAGGGAGGAACTCTTTACACCGGTGACCCCGGGTCATGGCAACAGATTCTACCAATACCGCAAAAGCCGGCATTAACTGCTGAAAAGAATTAGAGGGGGAGTGATGAAATCTAAAAGCAAACTGAACCGATTCTGCCGGGTGATGACCGATCACCGGAAAAAAGTATTGGCAGCAACATTTATCGTGGCCATGATTTTTGGATACGGCGCCTTTTCCATTCGCGGCGAAATCATTCTCCAGCATATGTTCCCCTTTGGACATCCCTATCTCCAGTTGCATGCCCGGTTTTCCCAGGTGTTCGGCGGGGGCGGTTCAGGAGTTGTCATTGCCGTCAAAAGCCGGGACGGCAATATCTTTAAACCCAGTGTTCTCACAAAAATAAAGACCATGACCGAGGAAATCACTTTCTGGGATGAAATCTACCGGACCCTGACCGTGTCCATTGCCAGCCGGTCCACAAAGGTGGTGAAAACAAAGAAAAAAGGGGAGATCAGCATCGAACCTCTGATGTGGCCCGATGTTCCGGCCACACCGGATCAGATGGAACGTCTGAAAAAAGATATTTTTTCAAATCCGGCCTATAACGGAAGCCTGGTGTCCAAAGACGGCAGTTCCGCCCTGATTGTCACCGAGTTTAAGGAAAATATTTCCTATGAAAGGGTGTTCAGCATCGTTCAAAACCTGATCAAGACCCATGAGGATGAAGAGATTTCCATCCATTCGGTGGGGTTCCCCATCCTCATGGGATGGATCTATTCGTACAAGCAGCAGATCATCATGGTGTTCGGCATCAGTCTTGCCATGATGCTGGTGATTCTGTTCCTTGTGTTTAACAATTTTGCCGGGCTGTTTGCGCCGATTACGTTCAGCTTTTTGTGCACGGCCATGGGGCTTGGGTTTATCGGGTGGACCGGAATCAACTTCAGTCCGCTTCTCTATGTCCTGGCCTTCCTGGTGGGTGCCAGAATGATGAGCCATGCGGTCCAGATTACCCATCGATACTTTGAAGAGTACCGGGCCTCGGGCCAGGACAATGGAATCGCCTGTTACGAGACCATGAGAAAAACCCTGATCCCGAATTTGGCAGGGGTGACCACGGATGCAGCCGGTTTTCTGGTGCTGATTTTTGCCCAGATCCTGCTCATGATGCAGGTGGCCGTGATCATGAGTTTCTGGATGATGTGTATTGGCATGTGCGGTATCCTCACCCCCATCCTCTGCAGCATTGCACCCAAGGCCCGGGCCATTGGAAAATGGGAGCAGAATCAGGAAAAAAGCAGCATTCTTGACCGGTTCTGCATGGCCTCGGCCTCTTTTTCCATTGGAAAAGGCAGACGCATCATCGTCCTTGCCTGCCTGGTCGTGTTTGGGTTCTGTGCCTGGCAGGCAAGCGGCCTGAAGATCGGTGATCCCACCCAGGGGTCTCCCCTGCTCTTTGACGACCATCCCTATAATCAGGATCAGATGTTCATCAACGAGAAATTTGATGCCTCTTCGGAAAACCTGATGCTCTTTTACGAGGGTGAAAAAGGATCGGTATATGAACCGGTTGTTCTCAACACCTTTGAGGCCTTTGCCCGGTATATGGAGGCCAATTTACCCGATATTTATAAAACCTCAAATTCTTTGATCAACATAGAGAAAATGGTGAATGTCACCTTTCATGACGGCGACGTTCTCTGGTACCAGACCCCCAGAAATGAAACCCTGATGACCACTCTCATGGGATATATCAGGGAAAATGTGACCCGGGGAACCCTCCAGCGGTTTGCCGATGCCAACCTTGAACGGGCCCAGATCACCCTGTTCTTTTCAGACCATACCACGGAAAACCTCAAACGGATACAGACGGCGGCCCTGGGATTTTTCAAAGACCGGCCCATGGCAACGGAGAACGGCCGGTTTCTGCTGGCCGGCGGCCGTATCGGCCTTGAGATCGCGGTCAACGATGAGATGAAACGCTCCCATTTTTATATTGATTCCATGGTATTTGCGACGATTTTTCTTCTCTGCGCCCTGTTCTTCAGGTCCTTTGTGGCCTCGCTTATGCTCACGGTTCCCCTGCTGCTCGCCAATTTGGTCGCCTTTGCCTATATGGCAATTGCCGGAATCGGCCTGTCCATCAATACCCTTCCCGTTGCTGCCATAGGCGTCGGGGTGGGGGTGGATTTTGCCATCTATATCTACAGCCGGATGAAATGGGAATTTCCCCGGCACAACGGGGACTGGCATGAAGCCATATTGACAGTGATGCGGACATCGGGAAAGGCGGTGGTCTATACCGGATTTACCATGATTTTACCCATTCTGGCATGGTTTGTTATCTCCGACTTAAAGTTTCAGGCCCAGATGGGAATTTTTCTGGCAATGATCATGACCACCAATGTTCTGCTGGCCATCACACTTCACCCGCTCCTGATCTATACGATTCGACCAAAGTTTCTCACCCGGACGAACGCCGATGAAAAGCAGGTAGAACAAAAAAATCATATTTATCAAACATGAAAAAGGAGGAGAAATGAAGGGTAAACGCATGCTAGTAAATCTGGTCACCGCTGTTGCACTGGGTCTGTTTGTCTTTGCAAATACCGGGTTCGCAAAAGTTCTGGATCTGGGGGGTAATCAGATGAATCTATTCGGATATATCAGCCAGGGCGCAAGCTACAGTCTGGCCGGCGATAAACCGGACAACGAAGAGGGGCTCAATTCTGCCATCTTTACAGCATTTATTGAGGCAGATTATTATCCCACAGATGATTTAAAATTGTTTGGGTCGGCAAAATTCACGTCCGACTGGATCTACGCGCTCAAAGACAGTGATACCTCATGGATTGATAAGGAGTTTGACCGGTCTTCGGACAATCAGGAATTTGATGATGAATACTGGCAGATGATTAACGAGCTTCACGCCACCTGGTCCACGGGAAATGCCGTGATCCGTGTGGGAAAACAGGTGGTGGCCTGGGGGGAAATGGACGGCAACCGGATCATGGACCAGATCAACCCCCTGGACCAGAGAAGGGGGTTTGCAGACGTTGAGTTTGAATCTTCCATCATCCCCATCTGGCTGGCAAAGGCAGAGTATTACCCTGAAATTGATTCGGAAAACATCCTGGATTTCGGCATTGAGATGATCTTTAACCCCAATGCAGACTTTATCCCCACCCAGCAGACCCAGTTCGGCAATGAGGAAGGGTCCATCTGGACCCCGAACATGGATGCGGTATTTTCACCCTATGTGGACATCCCGGGACCGGGTCCGGGTCTGGTCCCGGAGATGGCTCTTGGCATGCTGCCGCCCCCGCCCATGGGTCCCCCACCGGCACTCCTGGCCGGCCTGCCCCGGGAGAAGGCGGTCATGGGCAAACAATGGGCCGATATCTCCGAGCCCGACGAATGGGACCCGGATGGATTTGAGTACGGGTTAAGGATCAAAACATTGATCGGCAACACCATGTTCACGGTGAACGCCTTCTACGGCCTGGACAACCTTCCCGTGACCAAAGCCGTGGCCGGTGTCCTGCCCACGGTCCGGAGAAGAGCCGACGGCACCATTGTGGAAGAACCCCTCATGGAAGGGTATTATCCCCGCCAGAGACTTCTGGGCCTGACCATGGCCACCGACCTGGAGTCTTTGAGATTGTCGGCCCTGGGCGGGGTGTCCCCCATCCTCCGGGTGGAGGCGGTGTACGGGTATCACAGTGCCTATACCAAAATTCTGGGCCCGGTCCAGACCTTTGAAGAGTACAATGACCTGAAATGGGGGGTGGGCCTGGACTGGAAAGTGAAAATTCCGGTTTTAAATTCCAAGAACTCGTTTACGGTCTCTCCCCAGTTTTTCCATACCCACGTGTTTGGTTTCCCCGGTTCCGATGCGATTTTACTGGCACCGGGGGGCACGGGAACGGAAGAGGACAACTTCAGCGGGTCTCTGATGATCGGAACCCAATACCTTCACGGCAAGATCATGCCCTCGTTCTTCATTCTCCAGGATTTTACCAACAAGGCGTATTTTATGCGGCCCCAGATCGTGTATTCCTACGATGACAATATTCAGTTTTCCGTGGGCGCGGTCATTTTCTCCGGACAGGAGGACAACAAGAGCTTTGACCTTTTTGACAACAAAGATCAGGTGTTTTGTAAACTCACCTATAAATTTAATTAAAGCGCTTTTAAACCCATATTTAATTTTAATCAAATGGAGGAACGCATGAACCCAAATCCGAAAATTAAACCCCGCCTGCTCATCCTGTGCCTGTCAATTCTGTTGTGCTTTGCAGGCAATGTGCCGGCCGAAGAACCCAAGGTCAATATCTCATTTGCCGAATTGATGCAGCACAAACAGGTGTATGACGACACCACACCCATTTATGAAAAACTGCCCGTAAAAGATGTGGTCACTCCAAAAGTCTATGCCTCCGTGACCTTTGATGCAACGGCATCCAGTGAAAAATGGGCCCAGGCCGTAGGATTCAAGGCCCCGGATATTGTGGGCAAGATTGCCCCCCAAATCAAACCCGGGGAATATTCCTATGACCAGAAAGAGAGCCTGCCCTTTAAGGAGTTGATGATCCCGGACCATTATGCCCGTTTTGCCCCGGGAGCACCTCCCCACATCGGTAACTTTTCCAAAATCAAGGTGGTTCCCACACGCCAGTACTATTGGGCACTGCCCATTGCAAAGGCCAGTCTGGAAAATTCAGGCAAAACCCAGCAGGATGGCAAGGGATATATCAAGGACGAAACCTATAAGGGCGGGTATCCTTTCCCCAAACCGTCGGGAAAATTCAAGGCCATTCAGGTGATGTACAACTGGGAAAAACGCTATACCCAGGCTGACAACTATACCCTGTACACCCAGAGCAAGGGGTTTGATAAAAATTTGAACGAAGATTTCTCAGGGCTTGTAACGGTCAACTATATGCGGCTTCAGGGTAGACTCTTGAGCGAGCCTTTTGGCTGGTACGATGACCGGGCAAGGGAAAGAGGAGAACTCACCTCCACCTCAAGTTTTTCCGAAGCCCCAAGGGATCTTTACGGAAATGTTCTGTCCCTGCAATCCTATGTGGCACCGGACCAGGACAATATGTTTTTAATGTACATCAACGGACTGCGCCGGGCCAGAAAATTGTCCGGAAGTGATACCCAGGACCCCATGGGGGGCCAGGATCTGATCTATGAAGATGCCGACGGATTTAACCAGAAAATTTCTCCGGACCGCTACCCATACATCTATGAGGTGGTCGGGGAGAGAGAGTTTTTAATCCCGGCCTATACCCTGGACGGCGCCACCACCATTGATTCAAAGACAAAAGAGTTTGCCAATTTTGAATTTGAGCGTCGCCCCCTGTATGTGCTCAAACTCACCCAGCAGGATGAGAATTTTGTTTACGGACAGCGCACGATTTATGTGGACAAGGAAACCTTTATCATCCTGTATACGGAAGCCTATGATCAAAAAGGCAATCTGTATCGAACCATTAACCAGAATTTTGCCTTTTTCCCGGAACAGGGCATGTTTATCATGAACGATTTTCTGGCCAGGGATCATCTTGACCTGCACTCCACCTATATCAAGAGTTACGGCGTGCCGGCCCCGAACCTGACCCGGGACGACTTCAGCTTAAAAGAGCTGGCCAAGAGAGGAAAATAAGGCTGAATTATTATAACCGAATCACTGTAGACGCTAAACATAGCTGCTAAGTAGAACTGCTAAATAAGGAGAAAACCGTGAACGTAGACAGATCAGAGATGAAGGCCTGGGCAAAGGAAAGCATGAGGGGCCTGGAAAATTGTATTCTTCCCTCATTTTCTCCGGATTTAAAGGAACTGGATGAAGAGGGGATTCGATGGGATGTCCAGCAGACCATTAAATCCGGATATTTTTCTACCCTGTGTTCGGCCGAAGTGGGGTTGACCTTTGAGGAGTCCAAACGATTTGTTGAAATTGTGGCCGATGAGGCAAAGGATAAAATCCTGGTTTCCACCACCCTGTTCTGCAACTCCATTGAGCAGAACATTGAACTGGCAAAACATGCCCACAAGGTGGGGGTCCATAACGGGCTCCTGGGATATCCGCCCAACTTTTTTCCCAAATCCGAAGAAGAGCTTTTCCAGGTGACCAAACAGATCACCGAGGCCTCTGATCTGGGGATTGTGCTGTATGCCACCCACAAGGTGAATTTTGAAAAATTTCATCCGTCCGGATTCCGGCCCGGTCTTCTGGGTCGCATGGCAGACCTGGACACGGTGGTGGCCCTGAAAATCGGCAGTGCCGACTTTGGCTATATCGGAGAGGTGTTTGACAAGTGCAACGATAGAATCCTGGTCAATTGCCCGGTGATCAGTTCGGCTCCCACCATGATCAAGGCGTACAACCAGCAGTGGTGCGGTGCGGCTGTGTATGAAATGTTCCAGTCCCCGGAAAAACCCTATGTGGTGGAGATGTTCAACCTGCTGCTGGAGGGGAAAAATGATGAGGCCATGCAGATTTACTGGCGGATCACGCCGCTGTTAAAGATGTTTGAAACCCATATGATGGCCATCATGATGGGGACCTATCACTGGGCCATGCTCAAGTACCATCAATGGTGTGTTGGGTTTAACGGGGGGTTCCCCCGGGGACCGGTATTGAAGATGTACACCCAGATGATGATGGCGGCCAAAATGGCATACCAGATGTGCGGGATCACCCCCAGGGAACCGGATGAAGAGTTTTATGTGGGCCGGTCAAACTATAAACGATAGAGAGCAGAACCCCGGTTTCCAAAGTTGAGAATGGAAAAATGAGGGAGGCTGTAAGGAAACCCAAAGGAGAATAGAATGGTAGACTTTAAACTAAGTGATGAACAGCAGATGCTCCAGGATACGGCCAGGGATTTTGCGAAAAACGAAATCAAGCCGGTGGTGGATGAGATCAAACTCATGGACAGAACAAAATTCACCCCCTGGGATAAAGTCAAGCCCATGTATGAAAAGGCGTCGGAACTGGGGTTCAACAAATTGCTGATCCCGGAGGAATACGGCGGAATGGGCATGTCCTGTATGGACAACGTGATTCTGATGGAAGAGCTGGGGGCCGTGGATTTGACCATTGCCGCCTCGTACTTTAATGTATCCATAACCTCGCCGGTCATTATTCTGCACGGTGGAAACGAGGAGCAGAAGAAAAAATGGCTGGGTGAAATCGTCAACAGCAACGACTATGTCCTGGCCTCTGCCTCCAGTGAACCGGATGTGGCAGGTGCAGACTCCTTCTGTCCGTTTCCCGACCCAAAGATCGGCTTAAAAACCTATGCCAGGAGGGATGGGGATGACTATATCATCAGTGGCAGCAAGTCTGCGTTCTCAACCAATGCCGGTGCAGCCAGGACCTATTTTGTCATGGCCCGTACCGACCTGACCAAACCGGGGTTCATGAGTACCTCCATGTTCATGATACCGGCGGGTACACCCGGGTTGAAGGTGGGCAAGAAAACCGAATTGATCGGCTGGAAGACCGGCATGCATGCGGAAGTTTTCCTGGATGAAGTGCGGATACCGGCCAGCTTCAGGATCGGTGAAGAAGGTGCCAACTCAGGGTTGTTCTTTTTCAAGGCCCTGCCCTTTATTGCCGGCGGTCTGGCGGCCTGTTACGTAGGCATGGCCCGGGCTGCCTTTGAGTATGCCTTTGAATATGCCCACCAGCGAGAAAGCTGGGGTATGCCCATAGCCAATCACCAGGCAGTGGCCATGAAACTGGCCGACATGGTGGTGGATATAGAGGCGGCCAGGCTCATGGTGTGGAAACTGGCCTGTGCCGCAGATACTGGAGATCCCCAGGCCGCAACGGTCCTCTCTCCGGCAGCCAAATCATTTGCCGTGGATGTGGCCATTAAAAACGCGGAAAGGGCCATGAGGATTCTGGGTGGATACGGTGTGGCCGAGGAGTATGACACGGGTAAATTCCTGAATGACGCCTGGGTGGGTGACTCCTGTGACGGAACCCGGGACATGCTGCGTCTGGGCATCATTAATTTTATCCGCCAGACCAGGGGAAAGATGGGACCGCCTCCCATGGGCGGACCCATGGACGGCCCTCCGGGTGGTCATTAGAGTGTGAATGATCCCGGGGACTGGGGCCGGTAACGGCGGCAGTCCCCCGGGATTGATCCGAATAATTGATATTTAAACACGATTACAGACTGAATCAACAGCGGAAAGGATAAGATCATGGATGTTGTGGTCCTTGTCAAACAGGTTCCGGATACTGCATCTAATATAGAAATTGCAGGGGATGGACAAACAATACAATTGGAGAATATCAAGTGGGTGATGAACCCCTACGATGAAATTGCAGTGGAGGCTGCACTGCGGCTCAGGGATGAGAAGGGGGGAGGCAGTGTGACCATCCTTTCGTTCGGCCCCAAAAGATCCCAGGAGGCCATCAGAACTGCCCTTGCCATGGGTGCGGACAAGGGGATACTCATTAATGACCCGGAACCCTACCGGGTGGATACCCATACAACGGCAAGCGTACTTGCCACGGCCCTGAAACAGATCCCTTACGATATCGTTTTTTCCGGGGCAAGGTCTGTGGATCATGATAATTTTCAGACCGGCAGTGCCGTGGCCCAGATGCTGGATATTCCCCAGATCACCCAGGTCATCGGGCTTGAAATGGGTGATAAAAGTTTGACCTGCACCCAGATTACCGAAGGGGGACAATTCGTAAGGACCTGCCCTGTGCCGGCCCTTATCACCACCCAGCGCGGCCTGAATGACCCCAGATACCCCTCTTTGCCCGGCATCATGAAGGCAAAGAAGAAACCCCTTGAAATAAAAGAACTGGCGGACATGGGGATTGATGAACCCCTGGCTATAAATTCCCGTATGCTTTCTCTCGAATTTCCCAAACCCCGCAAGGCTGCACAGATGATACAGGAGGAAACCGTCAAAGAATCGGCAGCCCGGCTGGTACAGATCCTTCACAATGAGGTCAAGGCAATCTAGCGCGCCATTCAGGTAAACAAAGGAGTTAACAATGACCCAGACCATTCTCGCAATCACCGAAGTCAGGAACGCTTCTTTCAGAAAAGTTTCCTTTGAAGTCATATCCGCAGCCCGCAGGCTGGCGGATCAGATGAATACCAGTGTGACCGCCGTTGTCCTGGGCCGGGGAATTGACCCGGCTGCAAATGATCTCCAGGGCTATGGCGCAGACAAAATTGTTCTCGTGAATGACCCGCTTTTTTCATCCCATGATTCAGATGTTTATGTCCAGGCCCTGGCAGAGATCGTGGACCAGGAGTCTCCCGCAGTGATCCTCTGCGGCGGGTCCGGGTACGGGAAAGAGGTGTGTGCAAGACTCGCAGCAAAGCTGTCCATTGGTATGGTATCCGACTGCACCGCCATTGAACCGGCCGACGGGACCGTGGTTTACACCCGGCCGATTTTCGGGGGCAAGCTCAATGCAAAGCTGGTGCTGGATTCACGTCCGGGTATGGCCACCCTGAGACCCAATGTGTTTGACATCATTAAAGGCGACACCCAGGCCGAGGTCCAGGTTCTGTCCCTGTCCCTGGAAAAGGGCAGGTGTGAACTTATCGAACAGAAACTGTCCAAAGCAGAGACTGCAGATCTCACCGAGGCAGACATTGTCGTGGCCGGGGGCCGGGGAACCAACGGTGATTTTGCCCCCATTGAAAATCTGGCCGGTCTGCTCAACGGAGCCGTGGCCGCCTCCAGAACCGTGATTGATGAAGGCTGGCGCCCCCATTCCGACCAGGTGGGACAGACCGGTGTGGTGGTGACCCCCAACCTGTACATTGCCTGCGGCATTTCCGGTGCGGTTCAGCATTTTGCCGGCATGTCCGGTTCCAAAACCATCGTGGCCGTTAACAAGGATGCGGGTGCCCCGATATTTACAAAATCCGACTACGGTATTGTCGGAGATTTGTTCGAGGTGGTTCCCGCCCTCATTGACGAGATTAAAGCCATACAGGAGTAGTCCCATGCAAGACGATATTACCAGAGAAGTCCTTGAGTTTGATGTGTTGTTTGTGGGGGGAGGACCGGCCAATTTATCCGGCATGATCCGCCTGCTCACCCTTGCCCGAGAGCAGAACATGGAACTTGAGGTGGGGTTGATCGACAAGGGGGGGGCCGCCGGCGCCCACCTGCTCTCCGGTGCGATTTTGGATCCCATTGCCTTAAAAGAGCTGATTCCCGACTACCTGGAACGAGCCTGTCCCCTGGAGGCCCCTGTGGCAAAAGATGCTGTCTTTTACCTGGGGAAAACCCGGGCCTTTCCTGTTCCCTTTGCCGGTCAGGTCATGAACAGTGAGGGGTGCCGCATTGTCAGTATTTCAAAGTTTTCCACCTGGCTCAGTGGCCAGGCTGAAGCGCTGGGCGGCAATATTTTCCCCGGGTTTTCCGGGGTCAAGGTGCTGTTTGATGAGGCCACCGGGGCCGTGACCGGCGTGAGGACCGGAGACAAGGGGGTCAATAAGAACGGGGATAAAAAATCCAATTTTGAACCCGGCATTGATATCCTTGCCCGGGTGACGGTGTTTGGGGAAGGCTCCAAGGGCAGCCTGTTCAGACAACTGGACCAGCGTCTGAACCTGAGTGCGGGCAAAAGTCCCCAGATTTATAAAACCGCGTTCAAGGAAGTCATCAAACTTGAAGAGGGGGCAAAGTTTCCCAAGGGGGCCGATGTCATCCACACCATGGGATACCCTCTCGGGTCAGAGGCCTCGGGCGGTGGTTTCGTCTACCAAATGAGCGAGAATCGGGTGTCCCTGGGCCTGGTCATCGGTCTTGATTACGAAGATCCCGGGTTTGAACCCCATGACGCCTTTCTTCGGTTCAAGCATCACCCCTTGATCCATGATCTGATCAAGGGGGGAAAGGTCAAACAGCAGGGCGCCAAGACCCTTCCGGCCGGAGGTCTTTACAGTATGCCAAAGATCTTTTTTGACGGTGGCCTGGTGGTAGGAGACAGTGCCGGCGTGTTGAACACCCTGCGCCTTAAGGGCATTCACACGGCCATGAAATCCGGGATGCTGGCGGCAGAAACCATTCTCATGGCATTTGAGCAGGATGATTTTTCTGAAAATACCCTCCAGGCCTATTCCCGGAGCCTTGACCAGAGCTGGATTAAAACTGAACTCCTTCCGGCCCGGAATTTTTCCCAGGCCATGGCCAAATCCTTCTTGCCCAAACTGGTCCATCTGGCAGCCCAGCAGGTCTCTAAAGGCCGGGGCCTTGTGGATCCCATGGCCACCCATTCCGATCATGCCCGGATGAAACCGGGTAAAAAATCCGTGAACAATACTGAAATGAAGGACAAGGATTCTACTCCCCTGAACGGGACCCGGCCTGAAACCGACGATGACCTGTTCGTGGACAAACTCACCGGCGTCTTTCTTTCCGGTACCCAGCATGAAGAGGACCAGCCCTGTCATCTGATCATTGTCCAACCGGATATCTGCCATGGTGAATGTGCAGAGAAATTTGACTATCCCTGCGTCCGGTTCTGTCCGGGCAATGTGTATGAAGTAAGACAGACCGATTCAGGTGAACGAACCCTTCACCTGAATCCTTCAAACTGTCTGCACTGCAAAACCTGTGAAATCAAAGATCCGTTTAATAATATTTTATGGACCTGTCCTGAAGGGGGCGGCGGACCCGCTTATACCCTTGTCTGATGAGAAAAAAAGCCGATTGAGATATGGCTGTTGGCATACAATCGAGAATCATATGAACCCAAATAAGAATGGAGAGCTGTCGTGGCAAAAAAAATGAAAAAATGGGCCAAGGAACACTTAAAAGGCATTGAAAATTGTACATTTCCCTCTTTTACCCCTGATCTGAAAGAGCTGGATGAAGACGGGATCCGCTGGGATGTGAACCAGGCAATAAAACACGGGTTTTTTTCAACCCTGGTGGCCGGGGAAACCGGGCTGACCTTTGAAGAGTCAAAACGACTGGTGAGCATTGTAACGGACGAGGCAAAAGACAGGCTCAGCGTGTGCACCACCCTGCTGTACGATTCTTTTGAAAAGAACATGGAAATGCTCAAGCATGCGGAAGCCTGCGGCTGCAACACCCTTTTACTGGGATTTCCCGCAACATTTTATCCCAAAACCGATGAAGAGATCTACAAGGCTGCCCTGGAGTTTTGCGATGCCACCAATATCGGGATCATCCTGTACCCGTCTCCCCACTATAATTTCCAGCGGCTTCACAACTCAGGGTTCCCTCTAGGGGTCCTGGAAAAGCTGGCCGATCACGACAATGTGGTGGGGGCCAAGGTCGGTGAGATGGGGTTGTACGCCGACTGCTACCGACGGTTCGGGGACAAGGTGTTTATCAATTGCCCGGTGGAAAGATTTGCACCCCTCATGATCAAACCCTATAAGATGCAGTGGATGGGGGCAGGGTGTTATGAGGTGATGCAGTCCCCGGAAAAACCCTACCTGGTGGAATATTTCAACCTGCTGCAGCAGGGAAAGGTGGATGCAGCCATGGAGATCTACTGGATGCTGACCCCTGCCCGGGTATTGTTTGAACAGCAGTTCAACGCCACGGTCATGTCCGGAACCTATCACTGGACCCAGCATAAATTGTATCAATGGTGTGTGGGCGGCAACGGCGGGCCCACCAGACAGCCGTCAATGAAATTGCACCAGCATGAGATTGAAGCCACAAAAATGGGGTTCAGGATGATAAATATCGAGCCCAGGGAACCGGATGAGGAATTTTACATGGGCAGGATGAACTATAAAAAAAGTAAATCTGCCCAGGCCAGTGATACCGCAGTGGATATCTCTTCGGTCCGGTTTTCCGATGCCGAGGATCAGGATGTGGCATTGTCCGACTTCAAGGGCAAGACTCTTGTGATGTACGGCGGGGGAAAAGGTGCGGTTGAAGAGGTAAAGGCATGGGGCAAGGCCCTGACAAAAGCGTTTGAAGCCAACTCAAATGTGGTCTGCCTGGAAGCGGCTTTTGTGGGGAAACTGCCGGTTTTTGTACCCAAAAAAGCGGTGAAAAAGGAGTTGGTCAAGGCGGCAAAGGCAAGGTTGCTGGTGGACTGGACCGGCGATGCCATAGAACGCTTGGGCGTTGCCGACACCAACCGGTCCCATGTGTTTGTGGTGGATGAAAACGGGAACCAGACGTTTAAACTGGTGGCAGATTATTCCAAAAAAGAACTGGACAAGGTGAAAGGCTATATTGCCGGATAGAGCCACGGCCGGACAGACCCAAGAACGGATAGAATCCATACCGATGTAAACCTCTGCCGGATAAAACCCGGCAGAGGGAACAGGAGAATAGCTTTGACTGAAAAACCCCCTCCCGGCATTCCCTGACTCTCACCCAAGATCACTGGTGACAATAATGGCCTCGGCCACCTTTCGCATGGAAATATTTTTTTTCATGCTCAACTGCTGAATATGACGGTATGCCTTGGCCTCGGGCATATGCTGTGACTTCATCAATATTCCCTTGGCCTGCTCCACCAGCTTCCGTGTTTCCAGTTGATTTTCAAGGTGTTTGACCTGGTCTGTGAGCTTTGTCCGGGTGAGAAAATCACGGACGGCAAATTCAATGGCCGGTGAGATATCTTTGGCTTTAAAGGGTTTGGTTAAATAGGCGGACACCCCGGCTTTTTTGGCCTGGCGGATGAGGTCGCTCTCGGAATAGGCTGTGAGCAGGATGATGGGAACATGTTCGGCAATCTGCCGGGCAATCTCTATCCCTGTTTTCCCGGGCATCCTTACGTCCAGAATGCAGACATCGGGTTTTGTCTGTCCATATTTTTCCAGGGCCTCCAGGCCGTCTTCAGCCTGGGCAACCACATCATACCCCATTTCCGTAAGCAGTTC
Source organism: uncultured Desulfobacula sp. (assembly GCA_963674905.2). Taxonomy (GTDB): domain Bacteria; phylum Desulfobacterota; class Desulfobacteria; order Desulfobacterales; family Desulfobacteraceae; genus Desulfobacula. Next base: position 2,648,029 of record CAXXXR010000002.1, read on the forward strand.
ATAGAGGTCCATTCGGATCAGGGACTCATCATCGGCAATTAAAATTTTATACGTCATGGGTCTCTCCTAATTTTTTCAGTTGCTGGATCACCGGTATGGGGAATTGTATGGTTGTCTTTGTGCCGTTGGAAGATTCCAGGGAAAACCTGCCCTTCAGCTCGCTGGAAACAATGGTGGAAACAATGGTCAAGCCCAGATGCTTGTCCCTTTTTAGATCAAAATCCCTGGAAACCCCGGGACCGTTGTCCTGGACACTGATCTCCATTGTATTTTTCTCATGGCCGGCCTTGATTAACACCATGCTCTCTTTTGTGCCGTCATAGCCGTATTTAACGGCATTCTGGATGAGTTCATTCAAGACCAGGGCAAGGGAGGTGGCCTGCTTGGAGGGCAGGAGAATTTCAGGATTTGAGATGTCCAGGGTGATGAAGGGTTTGTTGGGTGTCTCGGACTGTGCCAGGTTTGAGATATTGGATATGAGATCGCCGATTTCCACGGACTCCACCTGTTTTAACGACAGCATCTCATGGACCTTGGCAATACTCATCACCCGGGAAATACTGTCAAGAAAGGCTTCCTGGGTTCCTTCCTCGTTCAGCCTCCGGGCCTGCATCCGCAAGAGGCTGGCAATGGTCTGGAGGTTGTTTTTTACCCGGTGGTGAATTTCCATGTTAAAGGTTTTATGCTGGTACAGGGAGCGGTTTTCAATAAATATGGCCAGCATACCGGAAAATCCGGATAGAAACTCAATGCTTTCCGTCATGGCATCCCGTTGAAAATACCACTTGTAATTTAATTTGGAATAGATGTTGAGTACCCCCTGCAATGTACGCTTATACATGATGGGCAGGGAGACAAAATTCAGCTCAAATGAGGGGTCAATGTCGATGGGACAGATCTTTCGTGCCCCAATGACCGAGAACACCGGTTGTCGGTTTTTGATCTGCCACCGGGAAATCTGATTGTCCACCCTGATTTCAAGTTCACCCGGATACAGGTGTTCTTCCGCATCCATGGCCTCATTGATGATGATATTCTGGTTCTCATCAACAAACCAGAGGGAAACCATGTTGACCTCAAGTATGTTTCGTATATTTTTCAGGATACTTTGATATTTTTCATCGGTTTCCATTGATTTTGCCAGTTTTTCACCAAACTGATTCAAGATTTCGATCTGCTGTAATTTGTTTTCCAGTTGCTGATTGATTTCTATCTTGTGAAGGGCTCCGGATGTGATCTGACCGATAATATTGGTCAGGAGGACATCGTCTTCGGTCAACCTTGAAAATAAATTTTTGGGCTTGATGATCAGCATGCCGAATCGTTTGATATCGCTTTCCAGCAGGACCCGGATACACTCCTTATCAAGGCCGGCATCAGAAATCATGTGAGGAAAAACTTCAAAATTTGATGAACTGGCAATGGAATATGCGTTGTCCGCCTCATTGGTGGTCAGGTAAAAAGCGGATTCAGCCAGGGGAATCAGTTCTTTCATCTTTCTGACCAGGGTGGGCAGCAGACTGTCATAGGAGGTGCACTCGGTGATCAGCTTGCCAATGGCATTGATGGCCTCGATCTGATTGATTTTGTTCTGGAGCTGGAGATTGTATTCGGAGTAGATTTTTTTTCTGCGGTGAATCAAATCCGTGACCGGGTTTAATTCATCTGCGAATACCAGCATGGAAATGGATTGATTTGAGTATATGGGGAATCCGTCGTCGGACAGACCCTGCTCGCCAAAGGTATAAAATCCGGTAATAGGGACTTTGACGTCTTTCCTGAACACATCAATTTCCGAGGGAGCATAGTGACGGGGCAGTTTTTTCCTCAGTCCGCAGGCAAACACGAGGCAGAGTTCAGGTTTCTGGAGCCCGCCCTGGTGGACCGCCTTTTGAAAGGCCCTCCTGCAGGAGTCCTGCATGAGTTCCGGGTCTTCTTTCATCAGGGTCAATACCTGGTTGTTTTTCATGATGGGCGCAAATTGAATGGAAAGATCCGGCAGGGTCATTTCAGGGACCATGAGCAGGGAATTTCCATACACATCGCTCACGCCAAACGGGTAATTTGTCAAGGGTGTCCGGCCGTTGTCGAGACTTTCACAGGGCAGGTTCAACAACTGCGACAGCCTCTGGGCCGCGGGTTCCCTGTCCAGTTCGTACACGTAATGGCCCGAGGCCTTTGTGATGACAGCCTGTTGGTCCGTCCGGGTAAATCCATGGGACATTCCCATTCCAAACAGGAGTTCGGATTCGATCAGGGCGATGGCAATGGAATTTGTATTCATCTCCTGGTTGGCAATTTGAAAGTTCTGTTCATACTGAAAATAATCGGCAGAGCTGCCGCCGATAATGGGGATCCGGTTGCCGGATTTTTTCCGGATCAGGGTATGGATTTCATGGCTCAGGGAGATCTGGGACCGGGTGGCTCCCGGGGTAAAGAGTATCATACACAGGGGAGGGGAGGGGTTGCCCGGTGCGGTTAAGTTCAGCATCTGGTTCAGGTAATGCTTTCGATTAAAATAGTCTTCCACTTCAGCACTTTCCAGGGCGTCCTGGACAGACCGTGAATAATCAGCGGCCACATCCTTTCCAAATCCGATATGGGCTTTCACATAAGGGGAAGCGATGACTGCGATGACCACCGTATCCTCAAGGGCGGTGTTTAAAATCTCGCCGGCCGTGCTGGTGCCGATGAGGGGACAGCCTTCAAGGGCATCCACCAGACCCTTGTGGGCTGCGGCCGCATCAATGGTAGGGGGGACAAAGGCAATGGCCAGGGAGGGTAGAAAGCGTTCAATCTGTGCCAAAGCCTGTTTTGCAGACAAAAATCCCATGTCATATGCGCTTTTTCGCGACGCCTGCCCAAGACCGTACTCAATGTATTGACCCATACGTGTTGCCTTTTTGTAGAATTGCATTGCATCTATAGGAAAACTTTGCTTTGTTTGTCAAGGGGGAGAATTTTTACTTGACAAACAGGGAAGATGGTTATTAAATGGCAATGTGTTTTAAATTTATAGCATGAGTCTGTATTGAATTTTTGAGGTAACGAAGCCTCTTTTATCCAGGGTTGGATAAAAGGGGCTTTTTGTGTTTTGGGACTGGTTTTAAGGTTATTTTTTATCCAATAGGACTGGCAGACTAATAAAGGCAGGGGTTAACGGGCGACAGATGAAGGTGAATATCAGAACAAGTCTGGCCTTTAATGAAATTTTCGGCCACTGGAAATTTGAGGTCAGTCTTCCGGACACCAGTACCTTCAGAGATCTTATGGACAAGTTGGACAGGGATCATGGCGAACGTCTGGGACCCTATGTTTTTGAAGGGGAGGAACGATCATTGTCTACACAGATCATGTTCATGGTCAATGGAAGAAACATCCGATTTTTAAACGGGGAGCAGACCATCCTTGAAAATAACGATCAGATAACCCTGCTGCTGCCTGCCGGCGGCGGCTGAACAGCAGGATAACCAATAGAAGAAACAACACCCCTGGTTTATCGGGTCATAGGCCGGGGACAGAAGAGCGGTTTACAATTTAGCCAAGGAGGTGGAAATGTACAAAGGTGGGTATACAGGAAAAATATTGAGAGTGAATCTCACAGATCAGACATCAAGGGAAGAGGAACTTTCTTTTGACACGGCAAAGGATTTCATCGGCGGTGCCGGTTTCGGCATCAAGTATTTGTTTGATGAAGTGCCTGCCAATGCCGATGCACTGGGACCGGACAATAAATTGATTTTTTCTCCGGGTCCGTTTTCCGGAACCAATGTCCCCTGTGCCAGCCGCATGGCGGTCACGGCAAAGTCTCCTCTGACCGGAGCCGTAGGCATGGGGCTTTCAGGCGGGCATTTCCCTGTGGAGATGAAATTTGCCGGTTACGATGCCCTCATCATCGAAGGACAGTCCAAAGAACCGGTTTACCTGTGGATCAAAGACAATGAGGTCAAATTCAAGGGTGCCAAAAAACTCTGGGGAATGAAGACCACGGACACCCAGCAGATCATCAAAAATGATTTAAAAGACCAGAATGTCAGGATTGCCTGTATCGGACCGGCAGGAGAAAACCAGATCAAAATTGCCTCAATTATCAATGAGTGGCGGGCCGTGGGCCGAAAAGGCCTGGGTGCGGTAATGGGGTCAAAAAATCTCAAGGCCATTGCCGTGAGAGGGACAAACAAGGTTGACATTGCCTTTCCAGACAAGTTGAAAGAAGCAAGGAAAAGCTTTACCAAGGCCATGAAAGACTCTGAGGTGCTGTATCCGGCCTTTGCAAATTTAGGAACAGGAATGGTGGTGGACCATACCTGCCATATGGGAATTTTCCCGACGAAGAATTATTCATCAACAGGCGAATATGATCCAATAGAAAAGATTGGTGTGGAAGTTCAGACCAGCCGAACTGTGACAAAAGAACATTGTTACGGCTGCCCTGTGGGCTGTAGCCAGGTAAAACTGGCCAAAACCGGTGATTATGCGGGGACCCTGAGCGAGGGGCCGGAATTTGAAACCATGTACTCTTTTGGCGGTATCACCGGAGTGGAAAATATCGATGCTATCATAGCTGCAGATCGCCTGGCCGATGAAATGGGATTTGATACCATATCTTCGGGTGTGTCAATTGCTTTTGCCATGGAACTTTATGAAAAAGGGATACTTACAAAAGAAGACACCGGTGGAATTGAATTACACTTTGGTAACGATAAAGCCATGATGACCCTCCTTCACCAAATGTCTTATCGTGAAGGACTTGGAGGCACCCTGGCTGACGGAACCAAAATAGCTGCAAAAAAAATCGGCAAAGGCTCTGAAAAATATGCCATGCACGTCAAGGGGCTGGAACTTCCCGCCTATGATGTCAGAGGGGCCAAGGCCCATGGCCTGAACTATGCCACCTCTTTTACCGGTGCGGATCATTGCCGGGGCTATGCATTCCAGGAAGTGTTTGGAATACCGATCCCAAAAGAAGTAGACAGGTTTGCGGCTGAAGGAAAAGGTGCGCTGACCAAATGGAACCAGGATATTCGAACCGCAGTTACAGATGCGCCGACCATGTGCGCGTTTATTTTTGACATGGCCGTTATCGGTATTGCTGCTCAGAATACGGCAGATCTTATGGAAGCCGTCACCGGCATGAGTTATACAACGGATGATGTTCTTCTGGTCGGTGAACGGATAAACAACCTGGCCAGGGCGTTTAATGTAAGAGAGGGATTCACCCGGTCTGATGACACACTTCCGGAAAGACTTTTGACTGAGCCCATATCCGGCGGCGCCTCAAAAGGCCATTTTATCACCAAAGACGAGCTCACACTCATGCTGGATGACTATTATGCTGCAAGGGGATGGGATAAACAGACAGGGACCCCCACAAGGGAGCGCCTGACCTCCTTGAACCTGGCATATGTTGCAGATGAACTGAAACTTTAAAACAAAAAAACTTAACCAGACCATTCGGGATACAGGGGATTTGTTTGACCTCCTGAAATTGATGCAAACCCCCTTTATCCCGGGTGACACACAAGGAAGCTTAAAAAATGAAAGCCAATGAATACTGGAATCCGGTTTTAGAGACCCTGCCCAGGGGAAAACTTCAAGAATTGCAATTAAAGAAGTTCCAGCGTATTTTTAAATGGACTTATGAAAATTCAAAATTTCACAAGGCCCTCTACGATGATGCCGGGATCAAACCCGGGGATGTTCGCAGTCTTGGGGATATCAGGCAGGTTCCAAAAGTTGAAAAAGCCATGATGCGGGGAATCCAGTGCAAAGATCCCTTCCCTTACGGTGATGCCCTGTGTGTCCCGTTAGAGGAGGTGTCAATTTTCAGACAGACCAGCGGCACCACCGGGCAGCCCGTATATCAGCCTGATACCTGGCAGGACTGGGAGTGGTGGTCGGAATGCTGGGCCTATGTGTTGTACTCCCAGGGATACCGCCCCAGAGACCGGGTGTTTATTCCCTTTGGATACAACATATTTGTGGCCTTCTGGGCCGGGCATTACGCGGCGGAGAAACTGGGGTGCGAAGTGGTTCCCGGCGGTGTCCTGGATACCCAGGCCCGGATTCTGAAAATCAAGGAATTAAATGCCACGGCAATGATGGCAACGCCGACCTATATCCTGCGCATGGCAGATGTGGCAAAAAACAAGATGGGAATTGATCCGTCCCAATTGAGTATCTCCAGAATTACCTGCGCCGGTGAACCCGGGGCCGGTATTCCCAGCACCAAAAAACGCATTCAGGATGCCTGGGGCGCAAGGGTGTATGACCATTCAGGCGCCACGGAAATCGGGGCCTGGTCCTATGAGTGCAGCCATCAGCCCTGTGGTATGCATGTCAATGAAGCCATGTTCCTCGTGGAGATTGAAGATATTGATACCGGTGAAATCATAGAAGAACCGGGTAAAAAGGGAAAAATGGTGATCACGGCCCTGGACAGGATTGCCCAGCCCTGTATCCGGTTTGATTCAAAAGACGTGATTGAATGGGATGCCAACCCCTGTTCCTGCGGCCGGACCTTCAGGGTGATCAAGGGCGGTGTCATCGGCAGGGCAGACGACATTACAAAGGTGAAGGGGGTGTTGCTGTCTCCGGCTGCCATTGAAGAGGTGGTCCGGTCAATCAAGGGTCTGGGAGACGAATTTGAGGTGGTGGTGGACAAGCAGGGTGATGTGGACAGGATCAAGCTTAAGGTTGAACTCATGCCCGAAATTTCCAGGCAAACCATTGAACATGAACTAAAGGACCAGTTGAGGTTGAAAACAAATCTGGGTTACCAGATTGAATACTATGACTATGGCAGGCTGCCGCGATATGAGGTCAAGGCCAAACGGTTCAAGGATTTACGCAAAAAAGAAAGCACAAAGGAATGCGGACTATGAACACCAGGGAAAATTTAATTGAATTAAACGAAAAAATCTTGAAAATAAAAGAAATGTTTGGCGAACTGGAAGAGGCGGCCGGTTACTTTCCCGCAGTCAATCGCAACTCCAAACGGGCCCTGGCAAGCCTTAAGATGCTGGAGCTCAATATCTCGGATCTGGTTGAGTTTGATCTGGTGTGACAGGCGGTTTTGATAAAAGATGCATTGTTGGTGCCACCGTCACTCTTTAAAAACTACTCGATTTCGACCCTGCCTTTTAGCCATGAACAATGCCGCATCCGCTCGTTTGATGAGTTCATTTATTTTGATATTTTTGTTTTTGATCATTGTAAAACCGATACTGACCGTAAAAATAATATTTTCGCTGTCATTGGACACCAATTCACTTTTGGCCAGTGTTCCCCGGAGTCGTTCAGCAGCAGCGGCAGCCTGTTGAAGGTTCGTTTCAGGCAAAAGTATGATGAACTCTTCTCCTCCCCACCGGGCAAAGATATCCGAATCTCTAAGAACACTATGGGATTTAGCCACCAATAATTTTAGAACTTTATCTCCGATATCGTGGCCATAGCTGTCATTTACCTGCTTGAAATGGTCAATATCCATCATTAACAAGGCCGAAGTATTATCATATCGTTTTGATCGCTTTAATTCTCTTTTAAACGAACCAAGAAACGACCGTCTGTTTCTTGCGCCGGTTAAATGATCGGTGGTGGCAAATTTTTCCAATTCTTTTTCCAGGGTTTTCCTCTTTGTGATATCTTCTATAATCACTATGGTATTGGAAAACTTTCCTGAAATATCAAGGGAACGGGAAAAGGAGATAAAATAGTATAACCCTTTATCCATGGTTGAGGTCTCAAATGATTTTTTGCGTTTATCCCCACTCATAAAATTATGATAAAGTTTTTTTAACCATGGAAATTTTTTAACGAAAAGCATTTCTTCCCTATTATTTTCTCCATAGTATTGTGTTCCCGGTGAGGTATTTTCTTCGAACATTTGAGATGCAGCATGGTTGAAATTTTCAATGGTTCCATCCTGGTCAACTATAAATACCGGCATTGAAAGGCTTTCAAAGATGGTAAGATATTTATTCTTTTCGTTGGTCATTTCACGGTTGTTGTGCTGCAATTCATTTACAATACCGTCAGCATCCGCCGATGCCCATTCTGTGCAAAATCCTATTTCCACCCGGTCGAAAAACCGCTTGATGATCTGTTCATATTGGAATTTTTTGTCGAGTCCAAATTCGGATTCACGGATCAGATCGGAATAGGTCTGACGGTAATATTTCATCAGCCCCAGGAACATGTCCAGACTGATCCCTCTTTCTCTATGGCGTTTAGACTCTATGATGCCGAATTGAGATGCCGGATCATCAGTATAATCTTGGTCAGGCCCCAGCTCAAGGTCATGGCCCTTTTCATTCAAGGCATCAACCAGGGATTTTGATAGGCCGGAGATCGACAGTCGCCATGCCTCTTTCAGAGTGGATGTGTATTTTGTATACGCTCTTTGTCTCGCATATTTCAAGATTCTTTCCATTAACCAGTCTTCGTTTTTCAGAACGAAATCAATCAATTGGGCAGGCATCCCGGATGTCCTCCTGTTTGCTGACTGTTATAGGCTAAATAACCCTCTTAATTATCACCGCGTTGTTCACCAATACCTTTATCGTTTTTTTGTTTGATGAGCAACCAAAGATAACAAATCGGACAGAGTATAAAAAGTCATGGTTTTTAAACCTGGATATTTCCCATGAGCCCGGAGATTTTACCCAAAAAAGCCGGCCAGGACCCGTTACTACCGACTGGCCTTGCATGTTCTAATTCCTGACCGGTTTTTAAAGCGCTTGACAAGCGTTAGGTTTCGTGAGTAAGTATCACTTACCATGGCATACTGGTGATGATACCGACGATGATATTTGACAAGGCGGAGCATGAAGCACAAAGGAAAAACCAATCCTCCGGGCAGAATAAAGATTATGAAATCTTTTTCTCATCTCATGGCGCAAAAGGATTTCCATTCCATTACCACGGCGGAAATCGCCGGGAATGCCAAGGTGACGGAAGGGCTGATCTACAAGTATTTCCGGGATAAAAAAGACCTGCTCTACCAGGTGCTGGATAATCATTTCCTGGTCTTCCAGGCAAAGATTGAAAACCGGATCACCGACAAAAAAAACTGTATTGAACAGCTTGAACTGATCATCTTTACCAGCCTAGAAAGCTATGCCGACAATAGGATTTTTTCAAAAATTCTATTGCTGGAGGTGCGCAATTCCCTGGATTTTTTTGATTCCTCTGCCTATGGAAGGGTCCAGCAATATTCCCGTACCATTCTGGAGATCATTGAAAAGGGCATTAAAAACAATGAACTCAAACCGGGAACAGACCCCTATACCCTGCGAAAAGTGATCCTGGGGGCCATCGAGCACGCCTGTCTCGGGGAGATCATCTTTGGAAAAGAACTGGACATTCACGCGGTGTCCTTTGGCATTGCAGACATTGTATTCAACGGAGCAAAAGCATAATGGAGAAAACGCATAAATGAACCCGGGAGATATCCAGCGACTGATTGATGCGGGCCTGGAATCCGCCTCACCGTCCATGACTGAGGATGAGACAAAAAAAATATTTAAATTGTTTCACATCCCGATTGTGGAAGAGCGCCGGGAAACAGAGGAAGAGGGCGTTCTTGCGGCATGCAGGGAGATCGGGTTTCCCGTGGTATTAAAGGGAATCGGCAGGACCATCCTCCACAAGACCGAATCCGGACTTGTCCGGGTGGGCCTGGGCAATGAGGATGCAGTACGTCATGCCCTGGGGCAGATGAACGAATCCGGTGCCGGAAAGCTTGAGGCCTTTCTTGTCCAGCCTGTGGTATCGGGGAAACGGGAGTTTATGGCCGGGATGTTTCAGGATCCCCAGTTCGGTCCTGTCATTGTCTTTGGCCTGGGAGGGATCACCACCGAGGTGCTCAAGGACATTGTCCTTAAAATTGCCCCGTTAACCCATGCAGATATGGAAGACATGTTTGCCCAGTTATCCTCACGTGCCCTTCTGGAAGATTTCAGGGGAGAACGGGCCGTTCACAGGGACGCGATTAAAAAAATTCTCCAGGGATTGTCGGACATGGCCCTGATGTTTCCGGATATCCGGGAGGTGGACATCAATCCATTGATTATCCAACCGGACGGTTCTCCCGTTGCAGTGGATGGGTTGATCGTCCTGGAAAAGGCCAGAGAACCGGAGCAGATACCTCAAAATATTGATCTGAAAAAACTGGCAGCCTGCTATTATCCAAAATCCATCGCCTTTATCGGGGCATCTGCCACCCCGGGGAAATGGGGGCATATGCTCCTGACCAATACCCTGTCCCGGCAGTATAAGGGACAGGTGTACCTGGTGAATCCCAAAGGGGGTAAAATTGCCGGACGTCAGGTCTTCAAATCTGTGATAGAAATTGAAGGTGATGTTGAACTGGCGGTTATCACCGTCCCGGCACACCGGGTACTGGATCTCATACCGGATTTAAAGGCAAAGGGGATAAAGGGGATTTTGCTCATCACCTCCGGGTTCAGGGAGGTGGGGCTGGAAGGGGCAGTGCTGGAGGCGGAACTGGTGAAGGCGGCAGCAGATGCCGGGATATTGGTTCTCGGTCCCAACACCATGGGAATCTGCAATCCCCATATTGATTTCTACTGCTGTGCGGCCCATGCCTATCCCCTGCCCGGTTCCACGGCCCTTGTCTCCCAGTCCGGAAACATGGGGACCCAGTTGCTGGCCTTTGCCGAGCAGCAGGATATCGGTATCCGGGCATTTTCAGGGTCGGGAAATGAAGCCATGGTCACCATTGAAGATTATATGGAGGTGTTTGAGATTGATGACCTGACAAAGACCGTGGTCCTGTACATTGAGAGCGTCAAACACGGGAAGCGGTTTTTCAAGAGTGCGGTGCGGGTGTCTCGGCAAAAGCCGGTGGTGGTGCTCAAGGGGGGACGGACGGAAAACGGCCGAAAGGCAGCGGCAAGCCATACCGGAGCCATGGCTTCGAATACCCGGGTGTTTGATGCGGCCTGCCGCCAGGCCGGGATCATCCAGGTGGATCAGCCCATGGAACTTCTGGACCTGTCTGCGGTATTTTCATCCCTGCCCCTGCCCCGGGGAAACCGGGTGGCCATCATGACCCTTGGGGGCGGATGGGGGGTGATCACCACGGACCTGTGTACGGAACGCGGGCTGGTGGTCCCGGAGTTGCCCCGGGATATTATTGAACGGCTTAACCGAATCCTGCCGCCGTTCTGGAGCCATGCAAACCCGGTGGATATCGTGGGGGAGGGTGATCCCAATATTCCCAAAACCTGTCTGGAGGAACTGCTCAAATGGGATGGATGCGATGCGGTCATTCATCTCGGGATTCACGGCAAAAGGGTGCTGGTCAACAATATGATTGACTCGGTACTCCGGACAGACCCTGATATTGATCCGGCCCAGGCCGCTTTTTTTAAGGAGTCCATCCTTCAGTTTGAAGAGGAGTATACACAGTATGTGGTCAAAATGACCCAGAAGTATGAAAAACCGGTTCTCGGGGTGAGTCTTTTGACCGATGCGATCAGCAGGACCCTTTACCGGGTTGACGGGTATGAATACAAGAGTGTATTCTTTCCCTCTCCTGAGCGGGCCGTCAAGGCGCTCTGGGGAATGTGCCGGTATCAGGACTGGAAAAAATCCCGGTAAAGTGTTCACCGAACGGATTTGAGAACAAAACGCCGGCCATGGGCTTAAGCAAAGGAATCGTCACTATAAATCTGAGGAGGCAAAGAAAATGAAATCCAGGATCACCACATCAACATTGATTAAAATGAAGCAGGAACAACAGAAAATTACCGCCCTCACCGCCTATGATTATCCGTTTGCTGCCATGCTGGATGAGGCGGGAATTGAGATCGTTCTGGTGGGAGACTCCCTGGGCATGGTGGTCCAGGGAAAGGAAAACACCCTCCCGGTGACCATGGATGAAGCCATCTATCACACCTCTATGGTGTCAAGGGCCTGCAAAGTTGCCATGGTGGTGGGAGACATGCCCTTCATGTCCTACCAGGGTTCCCTGGACCGGGCCGTTGAAAATGGGGGACGATTCCTCAAGGAAGCCGGGGCCTCCGCAGTAAAACTTGAAGGCGGGGCTGATGTCTGCCCGGTGATCACTGCCCTTGCACGGGCGGGTATCCCGGTTCAGGGACATATCGGCCTGACTCCCCAGTCGGTGCATCAAATGGGGGGGTTCAAGGTCCAGCGGGATGAGGAGCGGCTGTTAAAGGATGCGGCAGATGTCCAGGCAGCCGGCGCTTTTTCCGTGGTGCTGGAAGGGATTCCATCGCCAATTTCCGCACGGATCACCCAGGCCCTTGACATTCCCACCATTGGTATCGGTGCCGGTGCTGAATGTGACGGCCAGATCCTGGTGCTGCACGACATGCTGGGGATCAATGGCCGATTTTTGCCCAAGTTTGTGAAAAAATACGCCGATCTTGCCGGAGAGGCAAGAAAAGGTCTTGACCAGTATATCAAAGAGGTAAAAGGCGGGGAGTTTCCCTCAAAAGACTATGAATACAAGTAAAAAATACCGGGAATTCTGTATCATCGGGTGCGGCCGTCTGGGGATCAATCTTGCCGTTTTTCTTGCCGGAAAGGGATTTGTTCCCATGGCCTTTTCAAGCAAAAGTCTTAAATCCGCAGACCAGGCTGTTGAATATGCGGGCCGGGGCAGGAGTTATGAAGACCCTGTGGAGGCCGTAAAAACCTGCAATCTTGTTTTTATCACCACCCCGGACACCCGTATTGAGCCGGTGTGCGAAAGGATTGCCAAAGAAAACGGGTTTGGCCCTGAATCCGTGGTCTTTCACCTGTCCGGGGCCCTGTCTTCATGCATCCTGGCCCCGGCAAAAAACAGGGGTGCGGGTACGGGTTCCATTCATCCCCTGCAGGCCTTTGCACCCTATGAAAGGGGACAGAAGTCTCCATTCAAGGGGATTAACATGTCCATTGAGGGGGATGACCGAGCCGTTGCACTGGGCAAGGAAATCGTTAATGCCCTAAAGGCCAACTTCTTTACCATTCCCACCCGGGCCAAAACCCTCTACCATGCCTCGGCCGTGGTGGCATCCAACTATCTGGTGACCCTGGAGCATTTTGCCCTGGAACTGCTCAAACAGGCAGACCTGACCGAAGAAAATGCCTATGAGATTCTGGAACCGCTGATCATGGGGACGTTGAACAATATCAAGGCCCGGGGCAGTATCAACGCCCTCACCGGTCCCGTGGCCCGGGGGGATGACGAGATCGTGTCCCGGCACCTGACCGATATTGATGGACGACTCCCGCAATTTTCCCGTCTCTACCGGGTTCTGGGCAGACATACCCTGGATATTGCCCTTGCCGGAGCGGCCCGGGACCCAAGCAGTAATCGGATCAGTGACCAGGCCCGGCAAAGGCTGGGGGAGCTCTTTACCGATGGATAACGCCGTCAAATCTTGAACAGATTTAACGGCTTTCCCCCTGTTGCCAACTGGGCATTGGCCTGTTCCAGGCTCTTCTGGCTTGCGATGACGGCCGTGCCCTTCTGGTTGTCATCAATGGAGAAATAGGTCTGGGCAATGGCCTGGACCCGTTTTTTGTCCAGCCCCAGCAGCACATCCTTGAACCGCCGGCGGATGGAGTCATCCAGCCGGGTGATATCCCTGTAAAAGGCTTTCATGGCTGCGGGTCCCGGGGTTTCCGGCTTGTCGATTTCGGAACAGACCTGGAGGATGGCCTCTTTGACATCGGTCTGGGTATAGTTCCCCTGGATGATAAAATCACAGGCATTCTGATAGACATCCAGGGTTCGTTTGATGTGGGGGTCCCGGTATGACCCAAAGGAAAACAATCCTTCCTCGGAGTTGTAAATGGCAAAACCGCCGTAGGCACCGCCCTTTTCCCTTATCTCCCGATGAAGGTACAGGGACCTGAGCAGTTTTGCGATCACGGCCAGTCCCGGAGAATCCTCGTGAACAATCCGGGCCGTTTTAAACGACTGACCCACGAAGGAGACCGAGGTGTTGGTATGCCAGCCGTCATGGGGCCGGTCTGTTGCAAAGGAAATATTTGGCGTGAAAAAACAGGGTCCGGCATGGTTTGACCCGGGACCATTTGACCCAGCATCATTTAATAGGGCATCGTGAATGGATCTCACCCTTTTTTCGGCATCTAAAATGGCATCTTTTCCCCCAATGACGGCGGGTTTGAAATTGTCTTTTTTCAGGATGGACTCACTTATGGTGAGCAGGTTTTGTGACAGGGTCTCAAGGGTCTTGTGACCATTATCTCCTGAATCCAATTGTTCCGTGATTTTTTTGACCAGTTGGTACTGGGCCACACCGTGCCAGAGTTCGTTGATATAGGAGGCCCGGGACAGGTGCCGGGAGGCCAGGGAGATGGCATACCGATGGCCCGTGGATACAATGGAGGCTTCCATTCCGGCCTGGTATTGCAGCAAGAGATTTTTCAGCCGGTTAAAATCCTGGAAATCTGCGGACTCAATGAACTCCCTGATCAGGTCAAACATGGGCGCCACATTCCGGTCCAGGGATTTTCCCTGGATGGCCAGAAAGGAATGGGACTCGGCTTCCTGGGAAAAATAGGACCCTGAAAACGGTGATACCGATATTCCTCCGGTATACAGATCCATGAGTTTGGCGATCTTGTCGTAGGTGTTTTGCCTGGTGCCGCTGTTGGTCAAGGCCTGGCAGAAAAACGGGACCAGTCCGAACAGGTCAGCCGGGATACTGCCGGCACCCACGGGGCAGGTAAAGTAGAGTATCCCGGAAGTGGCCTTGTCATAACAGGTGGAAAGCGTGACATCCTTGATCGCATCGGGCTTTATGATTTCAATCTCCGGGGGTACGTCAACCAGTTCCAGGGTGGGCAGGATGGACACATCTTCTTCCCGTTCCTGGAGTGCTTCAAGGGTTTTGGTGTCTCTTCGTATCTGTTCAAGATCCTGTTCGGTCATCTGCTTTAATTTGCCTGCAAGCTCCTGCCGGGTCGCTTCAATCGTTTTTGCGGCCAGGCCCGTGTCCGGCTCAAGTGTGAAAAGGACCCTGTGGGGGTTGTCAAGGAAATACTGCCGTAATTTTGCCTCAAGAAAAGGACCTTTCGTCAGATGGGCCTTTAATGTGTCCAGGTCGTGATCAATGTTAATGCAGGACACGGGATCTCCGTCATGGATCAGGGTGCTTGCGAAGGATAGAAGCAATTTGATCCCAAAGGGGTAGGGGGTGTTGGTGATCTCTTTTCTGTGGAATTCGATTTGATGGATGGCCGAATCAATCAGGTTTTGATCGATTCCCTGGTCCGCCAGTGTTTGAAGGGTTGAAAATATGATCTCTTCCACCTGTTTGACGGAATTTTTGGTAATATCCTTTAACCCGCAGGCAAACATGGTGTCCCGGTTGTCCGGGTCAAACCCGGTGGAATCCGCCAGGGCAGACCCGAGAGACGAGTCGATGAGGGCCTTTTTTAAGGGAGACGCCGAGTTTCCCAGGAGAATCTGTTCCAGGACGGTGAGCACAAGAATTTCAAAGGAATCTTTGACATCACAGGTGAGCCAGGCCACACAGGCCTGGTATTTTTTTGACAGATCTTTTGGGTCGTCATAGGCATAGGCCTGGGTAATTTCTTTTGGTGCATCCCACCGGGGCTGGGATGGAACACTTGAATCAATGGAAATCGCATCAAATTGGTCCAGGACCTTTTCAGCGATAAACCCCAGGGTGTTTTCCAGGGGCAGATTTCCATAGGTGTAGAAACAGGCGTTGGACGGGTGATAGTACCCGGCATGGAATTCCTTTAGACCTTCCCAGGTCAGGGCCGGGATGTCGGCGGGCTCCCCTCCGGAGTTGTTTCGATAGGTGGTGTCCGGGTAGAGTGCTGCCAGAAGAGATCTTCCCATGACCTGACCCGGAGAGGACATGGCCCCTTTCATCTCATTGTAGACCACCCCTTTGTATTCCAGTTCAATCTCTTTTCCGTCTGTCTCGACAATCTCCATGCGGTGGCCTTCCTGCTTAAAGCTCAACTCATCTATTCGCGGGAAAAAGGCGGCATCCAGGTAAACATTCATGAGGTTGTAGTAATCTTTTGTGTTCTGGGTGGCAAAGGGGTACATGGTCCAGTCCGATGCGGTAAAGGCATTCATAAAAGTGGACAGGCTCCGCTTGATCATGGAAAAGAAAGGGTCCCGGACATTGAATTTTTTAGACCCGCACAATACCGTATGCTCCAGAATATGGGCCACCCCGGAAGAATCCGTGGGCACGGTTCTGAAAAATACCCCAAAGGTGTTTTCCTTGTCCCGGCTCAGGATATGGATGTGCCGGGCCTTTGTCCGGTTGTGCACAAGCTGGATCATGGCGGAATCTATTGTTTCAAGGGGTGTGATCTTTTCCAGGGTATATCCGCAGATTTCCTGACCTGGTTTGAATGCAGTCGTGTCCATTGTTTTTCCTTTTTAAACTTTTTTGTAGATGCCCCGGGATACCCGTTGGATTCTTTTGATCTTGTCCAGCCTGAAGATAATATTTCTCAGCTTTTTGTCTTCAAATCCCGTGGCTGCCTTTATGGTTTTAAAATCAGTGCCGTCGGGGTGATTGGCAATCACATCCAGGACAACGGAAGACGCACTTTTCCGCCTGGCCCCGGTTCTGGCCCGATTCTTTTTTGATCTTGGCTGTCGTTGATAAATTAATTGTTCAAGCTTGTCAAGCCTGTGGTGCAGCGAAATGATATCTGGTCGTGTGGGAATATCCAGCCGGCTTAACAGCATTTTTATAAAGCTTTCCCAGTTGGTTCCCGGTTCCGGTACTTGTGTCATGATACGCCTCCCAAAGAAAAGGGTTTATTGTTGATATGTAATGGGTTATAAACGATCAACGCCAATGGGGTTGATATGAAATCCTGAAACATAAGCTCCGGCTGAGAAATGACTATAGTTTGCATGAATGAAGTATAGATATATGTACTTGCAAGGAATAAGAAAGTCAAGTAGCAATCCCTGGCCGACATGCGGGGCCGTCTGCTTCGTTGCCTGCGGTCGTTCCTCTTTGCGGAGTATGGTTTATACACCTCAGTCGTCACTCCTTGGCGCCTTGCATCCGGCACCGTATGACGGCCAGGGATAAAAATCCCAAGCCGGTGCTATTGGGAATATAAATTAGGCGGTGGATTTGGGGTTCTATACTGAGAAGGAATGAGTAAATTGGAAATAAATAAGGAAAAATGACACATCCCGGGCAGATATTAAAGGCGAACAATTTGTATGCCGGCAAAGAGCTGGGCCAGAATTTTCTTTCAAATCCGGGTACGGCCGATATGATTGTCAAAAAGACCGGCATATCCCGGGATACCCGGGTCCTGGAAATCGGTTCCGGTCTGGGTGCCCTGACCATCCCCATTGCACGGGCCAGCGATCATGTGACCACGGTTGAAAAGGATTCCCGTCTCATCCCCCTTTTGCAGCAGGAACTGGAAACCCAGGGTCTGACCCATGTCAAGGTCATCAATCAGGACGTGTTAAAACTGGATCTTTGTGAAATTGCCCAAGACAAAAAGCTTGTGGTCATTGGAAATCTTCCCTATAATATTTCCTCCCAAATTTTGTTCAGGCTGGTTGAAAACAGAGCGTGTATTGATACGGCGTTTCTGATGTTTCAACGGGAACTGGCCAAACGGATTATTGCACTGCCCGGGGGAAAAGAGTACTCAAGGCTGTCTGCCGTGGTTCAATATGCCGCTCAGATCAGCCTTACGGCAACTATCGGGCCCTCGTCTTTTTTTCCCAGGCCTGAAGTGGACTCCAGTATTTTAAGATTCAAATTTTTTGAGCCCGGGCCATTGAGTTTGGACGAAGAAAAGATGCTGTTCAATGTGATCAAGGCGGCTTTTTCAAAACGAAGAAAGTCGTTAAAAAACTCCATGGTGGGCAAGGAGTTTGACTTTGAAAAAGAATTTATTGTCCAGGCCCTGGAACAGGCTGGAATAGATCCGGCCAGACGGGCTGAAACCCTTACCGTGGAGGAGTTTATATCTCTTGCCCGGGCCGTATGGTCGACAAGCTGAAGGAAAATTTAAGATGACGATGAGAATTTCCATAGACAATCTGATTGAAATTGTGAAGGGCGGCGGAAAAGTCAAGACCGGTGTGGATGTGTATAACTCAAAGAGTATCCTCCTGCTGGACAAGGATGTTCTTGTGGAAAAGGTAAAAATTCTCGAGATTATCAAAGAAAGCGGCATCAACTCGATTCCGGTGAATGCCGCCTCAAACGGTGGTCTCTGGGACGAAAAAGGGAATATGATTCAGATGGGGGCAGACGGGATGGTTGATCTGGATGCCCAGACAAGCCCTGCTTCTGGGGATACTGAAACAGAAGAAGAGGAACCCGTCCATGCCTTTCCCGATACCGCAGCCAATGAAATCGAGATGCGGCTCCATGAAATTGAAGAGATAAAACAGGAAGCCGGTAAAAAATACAATACCGCAAAAACAAGCATTAAAAAAGTGCTCACAGACATCAAAAGTACAGGCGGTGAATTTGACTTTGATGAAGTCCAGAACAATGTTTCAGACCTGGTTGATTTCCTGGTGGTGGCGGATAATCCCTTTGCCTATCTGACCCAGGAGCTTTTTTCCTATGATGATTATCTGTACAATCACTGCATCAATGTGTGCACCATTGGAACGGCGGTGGTCAACCGGTTTAATACCAGTTTTTCCCACATTGTCGATGATTTGATCAACGGCCATTCCGCCGATATTTATAATCCCTTTGAAAAGTCAGGCAAGAAACAGGAAAATTCATTTACCTGCTATTATGCCGATGATCTGAGTGATATCTCCCTGGGGTTTTTTCTTCACGATATCGGGAAAATCATCGTTCCCGACGAGGTGCTGAACAAAGAGGGGCGGCTGACTCCGGCTGAATTTGAACAGGTCAAGAGACATTCCTATGAACATGGTGTGAACCTTCTGGACAAGAACAAGCTGAAGAATTCCGTAATCCGGAACATCGTTAAATACCATCATGCCCCCCTGTACGAGGGGGAAGAACGGTGCTATCCTCTGGATAAAAAGCATACCCAGATCCCTTTGTATGCCAGAATCTGCAAGCTGGCGGATATTTACGATGCCATGACATCCAAGCGGTGCTATAAAGAGGCCATCAACCCCATTTCAGTGGTGACCCGTTTGTTCAGGTCCTATGCCAAAAAAGACAGGATGCTTCAGTATATCCTCCACGCCTTTGTCAAGAGTATCGGGATCTATCCCCCGGGCAGTATCGTGTACCTGAGAAACGGTCAGATGGCCTATGTCCTTGAAAGTGCCGGGCCCATTGTTCTGCCCTTTACCGACGGAGACGAAAAGACCCTGACCCAAAAGCCTGATCCCATCAATGTCGGTTCACCGGGCATTGACGAACTGACCATGGTGGACAACAGAAGAAGCGTGAAAACCCCCAAAGACGTATATGAAATTCTTCCCCCATATATCAAAAAAATAACCGAAAGACCCTGAAGATAATGATTTTCTTATGGTTCAGGACATTTGGCCCTGCGGGCAGCGGGTCTGGATGGTGTGAAAGGACGTTTTATGATCAGAGCAAATGAGCATTACAATAAGTTAAAAGCCTCCTATCTTTTTTCCGACATTGCCAAACGAGTGGCAGACTATCAAGTAAAAAACCCGGACGCCGATATTATCCGTCTGGGGATTGGTGATGTGACAAAGGCATTGGTTCCGGCCGTGGTCAAGGGCTTCCACGCCGGGGTGGAGCAAATGGCTGCGGATGCATCGTTTAGAGGGTATGGCCCGGAACAGGGGTATGCATTTTTAAGAGAGGCCATTGCAGCCAACGATTTCCAGGCCAGGGGAGCGGATATATCCCCGGATGAAATTTTTGTCAGTGATGGGGCCAAATGTGATACCGGCAATTTCCAGGAATTGTTTGCCGTCGACATCCGGGTGGCCATTCCTGATCCCGTCTATCCCGCCTACCTGGACACCAATGTCATGGCCGGCCGGACCGGAGAATTTCAGAACGGCAGGTACCATGGAATTGTCTATATGGACTGTTTAAAAGAAAATAATTTTCTCCCGAAATTGCCTGAAGAGCCGGCGGACCTGATTTACCTGTGTTTTCCCAACAATCCCACAGGTGCAACAGCCACAAAGGCACAACTGGAACAATGGGTTGAGTACGCCCGGGACAACCGGGCATTGATCCTGTTTGACGCGGCCTATGAATCCTTTGTCCGGGATGAAACCCTGCCCAGATCCATTTATGAGATCAAGGGGGCAAAAGAAGTGGCGGTTGAATTCCGAAGTTTTTCAAAGACAGCCGGATTTACCGGAACCCGGTGCGGATTCACCGTGGTGCCCAAAGACTGCATGATCTATAGTGAATCAGGAGAGCGACTATCCCTCCACGCCCTGTGGAACCGGCGGCACAGCACAAAATTTAATGGAGTCTCCTATCCGGTTCAACGGGCGGCCCAGGCCGTGTACTCACCCGAGGGAAAAGCCCAGGTGAGTGAGCAGATTGCCTATTACCTGAACAATGCCGACATCATCCGGGAAACTGTTGAAGCCCTTGGATTTGATACGATTGGTGGGAAAAATTCCCCCTATATCTGGGTGGACGGCCAGGGCAGGGATTCCTGGGATTTCTTTGATCTTCTGTTGTCCAAAGCCTCGGTGGTGTGTACGCCCGGCGGGGGGTTCGGCAGGTGCGGCAGGTCCCATATCCGGATCAGCGCCTTCAACAGCCTTGAGCGGGTGACCACAGCCATGGAAAGATGTAAAGAGGTATTAAGATGAATCATTTTTTCAAGGTGAAGAGCCTTGAACAGGTACTGGAATTGACCTGTGAGTTCTCTCCAAAACCGTCTGAACAGGTACCGGTTTCAGAGGCATTTTCACGGGTTCTTGCCAGGGATATTTTCGCACCGCTTGACATGCCCGGATTCAGGCGGGCCACCATGGACGGGTATGCGCTTGAGGCAAGGAGCAGTTTTGGTGCGTCCGAGTCCAGTCCGGCCTGGCTGGACATTGTTGGCACGGTTTTAATGGGGGATGTGCCCGGGTTCAGGATTGAACCGGGCCAGGCCGCTAAAATTTCCACCGGCGGCATGCTTCCGGAAGGGGCCGACGCTGTGGTCATGGTGGAACATACGGAATTGGTGGACGACACATCTGTGGAGATTTACAAGAGTGTGGCCCCGCTCCAGCACGTGATTGATGCGTCTGAAGATTTTGCGGCCAAAGAAAAAGTCCTTTCACAGGGAACCTTTGTCCGTCCCCAGGAAGCCGGGCTTGCCGCAGGGCTCGGGTTTGAAACCCTGGAGGTCTATCAAACACCCCGGGTGGGAATCATTTCCACCGGGAATGAAATTATTCCCATCAATGAAGCGCCCGGACCCGGTAAAATCCGGGACATCAATTCCTATACCCTGGCCGGTTTTATCCGGGAAGCCGATGCCGTTCCCTTGTGTTACGGCATTGTCAAAGATGACCGAAACGCCCTGGAAAAAGCAATTAAAAAAGCCCTGGAAGAAACAGACATGGTCCTGATTTCCGGGGGAAGTTCCGTGGGGACACGGGATTTTACCGTGGAGGTGCTCTCAGGCCTGCCCGACACCGAGATCCTGGTCCACGGTATGTCCGTGAGTCCGGGCAAACCCACCATTCTTGCCCGGTCAGGGACAAAACCGGTATGGGGTCTACCCGGCCAGGTGGTTTCTGCCATGGTGGTGCTCAAGGTCGTGGTCATCCCGTTTTTAAACCGCTTAAAGGGGCTTGGACAACTGGACGGAACTGTCCGGGTACCGGCCCGCCTGACCCGGAATGTGGCCTCTGCCCAGGGCAGAAGGGAATTTATCCGGGTCATCCTGGAAAAAAAGGAGAACCATCTGACGGCAAAACCGGTCCTGGGAAAATCCGGACTGATCAGGACCATGATCCATGCCCACGGACTGCTTGAAGTCAAGGACCATGTTGAAGGCCTGGAAAAAGACGCGCTGGTGGATGTTATCCTATTGTAATCAAGTGCCTATGGATCAGACCAATTGATGGAAATGATTTCTAAAAATTTGGACAAAAACCACGCAGAAAATCAGGAAGAAAACCGGTACAAAAACCAGAACAAAAAATCGGAACCGCTATCAGGGAGACCCGTATATCAATGAATACCAAAAGAAACATATACCTGGATATGAAGAGTATAGAAGAGGCAAAAAAAATTCTCTTTGATCAATTTGAACACCATGCCACCCAAACAGAAACTATTGATGTGGTGTCTGCCCGGGGCCGGGTCCTTGTAAAACCGGCCGTTGCAGCCATCTCTTCGCCGAATTTTCATGCCGCTGCCATGGACGGAATCGCCGTGGACGCCCAAGTCACCTTTGGGGCCTCTGAAGAGGCGCCCATCCGCCTGTGTCCCGGGGAAAACGCCTTCTGGGTGAATACCGGCCATGCCATGCCCAAGGGGACCAATGCCGTCATCATGATCGAACACTTAAATACTATGGACGACAACACCGTTGAAATTGAAGCGCCGGTCTTTCCCTGGCAGCATGTCAGAAAAATGGGGGAGGATATCGTGGCCACGGAACTCCTGTTTTCAAGGGGACACAGGATTAACGCTTACTCTCTTGGGGCGCTCCTGGCCGGGGGGATATTCACGGTGGAGGTGTATCGCCGACCCCGGGTGTTGATCATTCCCACGGGTTCAGAGCTTCGGCAATGGCATGAGATTGAACTGGACACCCTGGTACCCGGAGATGTGGTGGAATCCAATTCCGCCGTACTGGGCGGACTCTGCCGGGAGTACGGGGCCGAGTTTGAGCTTCATCCCATGCTCAGGGACAACCTTGAAAATATTAAACGATCGGTTCAGGCAGCAACAGAACAGGATTATGATATGATCTTCATCATTGGCGGGTCTTCGGCCGGGTCTGAAGATTTTGCAAAACCCGTGATTTCTTCCCTGGGCAAGGTCTATGTCCACGGAGTCACCATGATGCCGGGAAAACCCGTGATGTTCGGGAGGGTGTCGGATACGCCGGTATTCGGGATACCCGGTTATCCGGTGTCGGCCATTGTTGCCTTTGAACAATTTGCAGGCCCCTTGCTCTTGAACATGCAGAATCTGCCCCCGAAAGAAGACAGGGAAGTCCTGGTGTCGCCGGCAAGAAAGATCGCATCAAAACTGGGCCAGGAAGAGTTTTTAAGGGTGAAGATCGGGTCGGTGGACGGCCGTCTCATTTCCTCCCAGTTGCCCCGGGGCGCGGGCAGTATCACCACCCTCACCGAAGCGGACGGGGTGATCAGGATTCCCCGGAATGTCGAGGGGATATCGGAAAATGAAGAAATCCGGGCCCGGTTGCTCCGGCCCCTGTCTGCCATTGAAAATACTATTGTGATTACCGGTTCCCATGACAACACCCTTGATATCCTGGCGGATGAAATTAAAGGCAGGAGCCGCGACGTGAGTATCTCCTCAAGCCACGTGGGCTCCATGGGCGGGCTCATGGCCATCAGGAGAGGGGCCTGCCATATGGCCGGTGCCCACCTCCTGGACCCCAAGGACGGGTCCTATAATATCTCCTATATTCAAAAATATCTGCCCGAAGAAAAACTCTGGGTGGTGAATCTGGTCATGCGGGAGCAGGGACTGATCGTGCCAAAGGGAAATCCTGAAAATATTCAATCCATTGAAGATTTAAAGGCAAAGAAGTTGACTTTTATCAACCGTCAACCTGGATCAGGCACACGGATTTTGTTTGATTACAAACTTGCCGGTCTGGGCATATCGCCTGAAGATATAAGGGGATATGGGAATGATGAGTACACCCATATGTCGGTGGCGGTCTCTGTTCTTTCCGGCCGGGCCAATGCAGGCTTGGGCATCCAGGCGGCGGCCAGGGCCCTGGACCTTGACTTTATCCCGGTGGTGACCGAAGAGTATGACCTGGTCATTCCCGATCGGTTCTATTCCACCCCAAAAGTTCAGGTTCTGCTCGACACCATCCGGACCAGCCAGTTTCAGGACCGGGTCCTCTCTCTTGGGGGGTATGACAACAAAAATACGGGCAAGGTGATGTACAGTTCTGTATAGAGGCTTGCTATAGGTCTTGGCGGCAGGGGTTAAATATAAAACAGCCCCGGGAAAATCTTCGTTTTTCCGGGGCTGGTTGGCGCGTTCAAGTGCACTGATACCTTATTCGGTTGGATTTAATACTTTTTCCCATTTTGCTTCAATGGTATCCGCAGATAAATCTGCTCCACATTCCCACTCAATGAAATATTTTCCATTATTGAATCGTTTAAAGTTATCTTCATCCTTCAAGTCTTCAAATGCCTCTGACCCAAGGTAGGGGCTGACATCAAAAAAACCTTCCTGCCCGTCTTCACTAACCACATAAAGAATATATTTTTCTTTAGGAAGTATTTTGGCAATTTTCATTGATCAAGCCCCCTGATACGAAACGTTTTTTTTCCATTAACAGCAAGTTGCCAGTTTACCATCAAGTCTTCCTGGTGAATTTCAATCCAGGCAACAACCAATTTATGTTTTTTCATTGGTAAACTTCCTGCCAGTACATTTCCGTCTTGTATTGAATACACAGCTATTGCACCTTGATATTCAGCATGAATGTGTGGAAGATGGTGTTTTTCTGTATCATAGAAAAACATTCTGATGAGAATTCCATAAAAAATCGAAATGGTCGGCATCGTTCCACCTGTAAAATTTTACAATAAGGGAGATAGCAATTCCCCTACTTTTTTTGTCCGACATTTTTAAACACTAACTTTAAAAAATACGGGTGTCAACACTATTGTTTATATCCCATGATTCTGTTTCCGTTGCGACAAAGCCTAAAAGAGATTTCGGCTGATTTCCATAGCGATTATAAAAAACGGCTTTTATTCGATTTTGATTTTTGTGACAGCATCTGCAAAATCTTCCGGATAACCCAATCGGTTGAGAGGAATCGTCTCAGAGGTCTTGGCTGGCATCCGGATCTTGGTGTCAGCAGTTAAACATAAACCAGCCCCGCCCCGGGAAAATCCTGTTTTTTCGGGGCTGTTAAGCTCGCTCAAGTGTTCTCTGGGGCAAAGAAACCATACAGAGGCTCGGTTTCTTTGCCCGGATGTATCGTTAGTTCAAAATGGATGTTAATACGGGTGAATCTCAACCCGCCGATTTAATGCCCGGCCCGTATCCGTACCGTTCAATGCTACCGGCTTGGTAAATCCAAAGCCCTGGGTTGCCATCCGGTTGCTCATGATTCCCTTGCCCGCCAAATAACTTTTAACGGCCCGGGCCCGTCTCATGGAAAGATCCATGTTATAGGCCGGCGTGCCTACATTGTCACAGTGACCGTTCAATTCCACGCTCATGACGGGATTTTTTTCAAGGATCTCGGCAACGTTGTCCAGCAGGGGGTAAGCCATGGGTTTGATTTCATCGCGATCAAAGTCAAACAGGACATTTTCAAGGACCCAGCACCCAACCACATTCACTTTGGCGCCCAGGGGGGTTCCGGGACATTGATCATCCTCGTCATAGACCCCGTCCTTGTCACTGTCTTTTTTCATGGTCACCACCGGGGCGGCAGGTGCGGGAGCGGGAGCCGGTGCAGCAACAGCAGGGGCGGCAACGGCTTGTTTGTTCAGAAATACGGTTTCAACAAAGCCGGCCATGCCGGCACTGGTCAGGAGTTGGTCCGCAGTCGAGTAAAATCCGCATCCGCCAACGTCTGCTACCTCTTTCAGAAGTGTTTCACCCCGGGCTGACTCACCCACAAGGATGGGATAAAAACAGATGGAGTCGCCATAGAGGCTTTTTAATCTTTTTGCAGAGGCCAGAACGTCGCCGGGCAGATCAAGTCCGTCACTGATGATGATCACGGCATTCATGCCGCCAAGCCCCTTAAGGTCGGTTCCTGCATCATCAATGGCCCTGTACACGGGGCTGGTTCCACCGGGTTCGGTAATTTTTTCAAAATTATTCTCTAAATTGTGAGAAAAGTATTTTTCCATTCCATAAAACAGTTCGGTGGGATTTTTGGAAACGTTGACAGAGTGGCCGGCAGACCTTAAGCCGGCAATCTGACCCAGTTCCGGGATGGTGTCGTTCATCCGGTGAACCAGGGCCTGGGCAATGCTGAATTTTGTATTTCCATTGAAACGTTCACCCATGGATGAGGATGCATCGAACAATATCATGAAATTATCAACCTTTGAGGCGTACATGGTTTTATCAAATTGTTTTGCCTCAAATGAGGGTAAACTGCCCATTTGTTTTGATGCGCATCCAAATAAGAACAGGAAGGCAAAAAGTGTTAACAAGCTTTTCGTTAAAAGTCTCATGATTTTTTCTCCTTTTGATGGTTTGATATTTTCATGATGTATTACTAAAGAAGTCACTGCCGGACACAATTACTACCTAACACAGCATCAATAGCATTTTTACAGGAGAACAGGCATAAAATCAAGTCCTGTTTTGATCCTTCGCTTGGCTCCCGGTCTTTTTTTAAAATCTTGCAATTTATGCCCAGGAATTATATACGAATGCTGTTTAACGGCCATAATCTAAAAAGAGAAAACATAAGATAAATGGAACTTTATCAGGGAATTATCCTCGGCATTATCCAGGGACTTACGGAGTTTTTACCGGTCAGCAGTTCCGGCCACCTGGTGCTGGGCCAGATTTTTTTTGGCATTACCCATTCCCAGTTGACCTTTGATATCAGTGTTCATGTGGGGACCCTCCTGGCAGTCCTGGTGGTGTATGCATCCGATATCCGGGCCATCCTGTTGTCCGTGGCGGGGTTCCTTGCAAAGGCTGCTCGGTTTCAACCTCTCCGGCCCCTGTTCACAAAAGATCCCCACCTGCAAACGGCAGTCTTTATTGTGACGGCATCTGTTCCCACTGCGGCCATCGGCCTTGTCCTCAAACAATTTGAGCACATTCTGTTCACCTCCCAGACCCTGGTGGGCCTGATGCTGATCCTGACAGGAACCATCCTCTGGGTTTCCAGAAATTTTTATTTCAGTGAAAACAGTGAAAATAATTTGACTGAAAGCAATTTGATTGACAGCAAGGAAAACCAATTCACCATGAAAAAGGCAATTACCGTGGGGATTGTCCAGGGCCTGGCCGTGATTCCGGGAATTTCCCGGTCCGGCAGCACCATTGCCGCGGGCATGTTCATGCGGATTGACCGGCACCAGGCAGCCCGGTTTTCCTTTCTTCTGTCCATCCCGGCCATCCTGGGGGCGGAGATCCTGGGGTTAAAAGATGTCATGGACCAGGGTCTGGTCATTGACCCCGTGACCCTGTATGCTACAATGGCATCATTCGTCACCGGCCTGGTTGCGTTAAAAATATTGCTGCGGCTGGTTCACGCGGGAAGGTTCCATTTGTTTGCCCCCTATTGCTGGTTTGTAGGGGCAGTGGTCCTTTTATCAAAAATTTTCTAAAGGAGGCATTATGAATCCCGGGATTTTCAGAGAATATGATATACGGGGCGTTGCGGGCAAGGATATTCTGGACGCGGATGTGGTGAGTATCGGCAGGGCCTTTGGCAGCATCCTGAACCGGCAGGGCAAAAAAAATGTGTCTGTGGGAAGGGACTGCCGCCTGACCTCGGAAAAATTCGCCCAACTCTTCATCCAGGGCATCATTGCCACGGGCTGCGATGTGATTGATATCGGGGTATGCCCCACGCCGGTGCTGTATTTTTCCATTCAGCATCTGGACCTTGGGGGCGGGGCCATGGTGACGGCCAGCCACAATCCACCTGAGTACAACGGGTTCAAGCTCATGAGCGGACTTGACTCCATCCACAGCCAGGGGCTCCAGGAAGTTTGCCAGGTGATTGAGAAAAAAGACTATGTCCAGGGCCAGGGAAGTCTCACCCGGCAAGACGTGATCACCCCGTATATGGAGAATATTTTAAACACTATAGAGATCCGGCACCCCCTTAAAATCGGGATTGATGCCGGCAATGGAACCGGCGGAATTACGGCCCTGCCGGTCCTGAAGAAGCTGGGCTGCGAAGTCCATGACATCTATTGTGATATGGACGGTACTTTTCCCAACCACGAGGCAGACCCCACCCAGAAAAAAAATCAACTGGACCTGATCCGCCTGGTGCAGGAAAACCATCTTGATCTCGGGGTGGGGTATGACGGGGACGGGGACCGGATTGGGGTGGTGGATAAAAACGGGGAGGTGATCTACGGGGACCAGCTCATGGTGATCTATGCCCGGGAAATCCTGGGCCGGAAACCCGGGGCCACCTTTATATCGGAAGTCAAATGCTCCATGGTCATGTACGATGACATCCGGGCCCACGGCGGCAATGCCATTATGTGGCGGACGGGCCACTCGCTGATCAAGAAAAAAATGAAAGAGGAAAATGCGGCCCTGGCCGGGGAAATGAGCGGGCATATGTTTTTCAAGGACCGGTACCTGGGATTTGATGACGCCCTCTACGCCACCTGTCGTCTGCTTGAAATTATTGCAGACACGGGTCTTGGAGTGGACGAGCTGATCCAGGACCTGCCGAAAACATTTACCACACCGGAACTCCGGGTGGAGTGTCCGGATGCGATCAAATTTGATGTGGTGGCGAAAATCGTGGCCCTGTTCAAGGCAAAACAGGAGGTCATCGACATTGACGGGTTAAGGGCTGTTTACCCGGATGGATGGGGGCTTGTCAGGGCCTCCAATACCCAGCCCGCACTGGTCCTCAGGTTTGAGGCACTGAGCGAGGCAAGGCGGGATGAGATCAGAGCCGAGATTGAGTCGACATTAAATATTATTATAGAGGAGACAAAATAAGGTTTTGATCTAATCAAATCTTATCTTTAAATTTTTATGGAGTTATCGGTACAGCAGCAGGACGCAGTAAACCATACCGGCTCCCCGGCACTTGTGGTCGCGGGAGCCGGTTCAGGTAAGACACGGACCCTTACGGCCAAGTTTTCACACCTTGTGAACCAGGGCCATGATCCGAAAAAGATTCTGGCCATCACCTTTACCAACAAGGCGGCCGACGAGATGAAGTCCAGGCTCATCAAAATGACGGGCCTGGGATACCAGAGCTTTCAATGGGTTCGCACCTACCACTCCGCCTGTCTGATGATCTTAAAACAGCATTGCGAACGACTGGGATATACCCCTCCCATACTGGTTTTTTCCGTGTACCAGCAGCAGAAGCTGGTCAAGGAGTTGTGCGTGAAAAACAATATTGAAAAAAAGCACGTCAATAAAATTTTATCCCGTATTTCCCGGGCCAAGAATTTCGGGAATCCAACAAAATACTTTGACCTAAAACCCTCTTTTTTCAATGTCCGGATGGAAGACCTGTTTGACCAGTATGAAGAGCGGCTCCAGGAGATGAATAGTGTGGATTTTGATAATATCCTGTTAAAGGCAAGAGATCTTTTAAGGGATCATTCAGAGGTCCGGGAGTTTTATCAGAATTATTTTTCCTATATCCTGGTGGATGAGTACCAGGACACCAACAATCTCCAGGATGAGCTAACTACCCTGTTGCTGGGAAGCCACCGGAACCTGTTCTGCGTGGGGGATGACTGGCAGGCGGTTTACGGATTCCGGGGTTCCAACGTCAACCATTTTTTGGGGTTTGGCGAAAAATACAGGGACTCCAAAATTTTCAGGCTCGAGGAAAATTACCGGTCTGCCGATGAAATCGTCCAGGCGGCCAATGACCTCATCGACCACAATCCGGACAAGATGGACAAGCGCTGCTTTTCCCAGAAAAAAGGCGGGGTGATTGAAATCTATGATTTTATGTCCGATGTCAGTGAAGCTGAGTGGGTGGCCCGGCGGATCAAGGGGTTGAACCGCCATGGCCAGGGCATCAGCCTGGATAAGATCGCTGTGGTGTACCGGACAAAATTCTGTTCTCTTCCCTTTGAAAAAATTTTCAGGGCCTATCGGATTCCCTATAGTCTGAAGGGGTCCCAGGGGTTTTTTGAGCGCATGGAGGTGCTGGATATCAACTCCTATCTGAGCGCCGCGTTTTTCCCCAACGACGATGTCTCGTTTGAGCGTATCGTCAACACCCCCAAACGGGGGATCGGGCCGTCCATGATCAAGAAGATGGCCGATATCCGGGCCCCGGGAATCAGCCTCCAGGATGCGGCAAGAATCATGGTAAAGGATCGGGTGCTGACCCCGAAAATTCATGAAAATCTCTCCCGGGTGATCGAGGTCCTAGACGAGATCGTGGAGCTTCCCCCGGCCCGGGCCATGGAAGTGGTGATGGAAAGAATCGATTATCTTGACTATCTCAAGAAAAAAACCAAAACATCGGCCGAGTTTGTGTCCAAGCAGGAAAATCTCCAGCAGTTGATTTTCACGGCCAGGTCTAAAACCGATCTTCTGGAATACCTGGAAGAGGCGGCCCTGATCCGGGAGGACAAGGAAGACGATGAGGATGATTCAGACGGTTCCGGCGTTTCCCTGCTCACCATCCATTCGGCCAAGGGCCTGGAATATGACACTGTATTTATCGTGGGGTGTGAAGAGCGGCTGTTTCCCCACTGGCGGTCCATTGATGCCGGTGATGCGGCTGTTTTCGAGGAAAGGCGGCTCATGTACGTGGCCATGACCCGGGCGGAGCGGTTTTTATACCTCACCCATGCCAATTACAGGAAAGGTGAATTTGCCACCCCAAGCCGGTTCATCGATCAGATCCACGAGTATTTATTATAACTATCCTGAAACAGCAGAGGATGAAAATGGCTGAATTTCCTTTCCTGCCCCAACCCCTGTCCGGGATTGCCCTGAAGTTTTTCCGCAGTGGAAAGGGCCTCATTCCCACGGATCAAAAAGGGATTTTCATCACCCTGTTTTTTGCGATTTTTTCCACCGTGACCGGGGTGGGCATCGTGGTGCCGCTGCTGCCGGTGTATGCCAATGATCTGGGAGCCACCGGCATATACGTGGGTATGATATTCGGATCATTTTCCATCTCCAGAACCCTGCTGCTGCCCTATTTCGGAAGGCTTTCCGACCAGAAGGGCAGAAAGCCCTTTATTGTGACCGGCCTGTTTGTCTATACCCTGATCTCCATTGCATTTGTATTTTCAAAAAACGTGGAAACTCTTATCGGACTCAGGTTTATCCAGGGGGCGGCCTCAGCCATGATCATGCCTGTGGTCCAGGCCTATGTGGGAGAGATCACCCCCAAAGGTTCGGAAGGGTATTCCATGGGTCTGTTCAATCTGTCCATGTTTTTGAGCCTGAGCCTGGGCCCCCTGATGGGGGGTGTCATCAAAGACATCTGGTCCCTGGATGCCGCCTTTGTCTGCATGGGTGTCCTGTCCGGTGTGGGACTGGTCCTGTGTGCCGTTTTCCTTCCCCCCAGGTCCCGGGAACAGGTCAAGACTTCGGCAAAGGGAGTGGTTTCCTGGTTCCATATTTTAAACGACCGGGATCTTGTGGCCATCTTTTTGTTCCGTTACGCCTACACCGCCTGCATCGGCGTGATCTGGTGTTTTCTGCCCCTGTTTGCCGACCGGGAATTCGGTCTTTCCGGTTCCCTCACCGGGGTCCTGGTCATGCTCGGGGTTTTTGTGTCCGGGATTCTCCAACTGCCCATGGGAGTTGTGGCAGACCGGTCCGACAAGCGGATGATGATCGTTGCCGGGGGAATTCTGTCCAGCATCGGCATGGTCCTGCCGTTCTGGGCCGCTTCTTTTTCTGACCTGGTGATTGCCGTTTCAATTTTTGGTGTGGGCGGGGGGATTTCCATGCCCGCCATTATGGCCTGTGCCGTGATCAAGGGAGATGAACGAGAAGCCATGGGATCGGTGATTTCGGTCATGACCGTGGCCCACAGCCTGGGCATGCTCACAGGGTCCATGGCCGCCGGGCTGGCCATGGATTTTTTGAGCCTCCGCCTGTCTTTTCCCTGCGGAATGCTCATCATGGTCGTGGGCACTCTGGTGGTCCTGCTCTGTCTGAATAAAAAATAAAACTCAAAAAAAACTGCCGGAGATTTGCCGACCAACGTCTTTTTATAGTCCGGTCGGGCATGGGTTGCGACTCAGATGATTGGTCATTCCTACAGGG
Source organism: uncultured Desulfobacula sp. (assembly GCA_963674905.2). Classification (GTDB taxonomy): domain Bacteria; phylum Desulfobacterota; class Desulfobacteria; order Desulfobacterales; family Desulfobacteraceae; genus Desulfobacula. The sequence goes on from CAXXXR010000002.1 coordinate 2,680,128, forward strand.
TCTAAATTCCGTTCCGCTGACCGGGAAAATTAGTTTTATTCAAAAACAAATTCCCGGTCTTGCGCTCCACTTCATCAAAACCCTGTACGGAAGGCCAATAAATTATTCCCTGCAACTCCATGCCCCGCCCTCCTCGATAGTTTTTACGATATTCAGGATATCAAAAATGCGCTTATATGCCCTTCCTCAACTCCAATAAAGAACATTCTGAAATATGTTTTCTGATTAAATTATATTTTCACCAAAGGTGATCTTCAATATCTTTACAGGTTTCGGTTGTTAAGAATCGAATAGTGTAACGCCAAAGCCCCGAATCAGTGACAAAATACTGTAACGGGTATATCCCGCGACCAAACCCCGCCAATAGCAAAAAAATATACCCCGCTATCCCGTCGACTGTTCCCAAGCTGCCGGTTTGCGTATGTTTTTTGTCCAGCTTTGAACGCTGGAGAATTTATGATGGCAAAAAATATGCAGTCCGGCATGTCAGAAAGAACAGCATCGAAGACAGTCTGAAAAATGGAACAGGAAGAATAAGGCGTATTTCAAAAGCAACTATTTGGCTGATAAGATTGATGCGATTGAGCAAAAGGAACAATCGAAAGATCCACCCATTATTGCACAGCAATCAGATCAGACAAAACCGATTTTACCAATGGATGTCATCCTGGCTCAGTGGGGGAAGAGGTCTGAGGTCATCATCCGATATCTGGTCTTCCAGGTCACTCGCCATGTTCGTATCCGGTATAGAAAAAATGCCTGATAACATCAGGTCGTTTATCCAAAGCAAAGTCCCGACATTCGTTTTCAGATATTCAAAAACAGTGGAAAGAAAATATTTTGCAAACACCTGTCCGTATTGCAATGTTATTTACGGCGACTTTTTTCTGCATGATGAAGCTGGGATCCCTTTTTTCCCCGCTGATGAGGACGACGCCAAGTTGCTATATATCAAAGAGATTCCTATAAACGGACCCTTTGAAATCGAAGGTGGGGCAGGATCCGGAACGGGAGAAATGATTCTGGATCATGCAATACGAGTATGAGTGCAACAACCATTAAAAATCTCACAATTATAATTTGTTTTGAACGATCAATTTCATAAACATTGACAAAAAAGCATGCCTTATGTAATTCATTTCAGATGAACCTTCTTTATACGCCACAAAATGAGAAAGTATTCTAATGATATCAAATAATTCTCAAATTAGTTTTAATGCGCTTCTTGAAAAATTTGAGATGATATCTGAAGGATACAAGTCTCCGAGTCTATTGTTACCCAATGACCTTCATTTGTCGGATAGTGACAAAATTATTTTAGAACAGGCGGGGAAATATAATGTTGATGCGGTATATGTAAGGCAATTCAATGATGGACGAACCTCTATCCCACAAATATACATATATGATTTTATAAAAAACCCCAGGAAAGATAATGAGATAACAGAACTGTATCGAAAAATTTGGAACTCCGGGCATGTTCCTCTTATTTTTTTATTTTTTAAAACAGAAATTCAAATATTAACCTGTTTAAAACAACCAGATTTCGATCCTAAAACCGGAAATCTTGCATATAGCCTATTTGAAAAGATTCATTTGGCGTCGAAAGCAAAAAAAGAGTTGGATAAATTTAAACGATTATCTGCTAGACGGTTTGATAATGGCTCATTCTGGACTGACTCAAAATATAAAAGCAAATTTTCGTTAAAAGAGACTGCCTATATAAAGCTTTTAACTGAACTCAAAACAGCCAAACGAGATATCATTAAAAAAGAGATTCTGGATGAGAATCTTACAAAAAAACTTCTTGTGATGTCGATTCTTGTCAAATACCTTGAAGAGAGAAAGGATAAAGACGGTAACAAAGTTTTTCCCAAAAGGTTTTTTATCAAATTTTCAAATGGGGAGGATAATTTTTTAGATGTCCTTCGTAAAAAAGGAGGATGCCTTCGATTATTTGATGAACTGAGCAGCAAGAATAGTTTTAATGGAGAAATTTTTGCCTGGAACGGCAAAAAAGAAAGAGAGCAGTTAGCCGAAGCAGACTTGAACTCTTTTGCCGAATTTTTTGAAGGGCGGCTTGATAATGGTCAGTACACTTTTTGGCGGCTTTATTCATTTAATGATTTACCCATCGAGCTCATCAGTAATATCTATGAGGAATTTTTAGATAAAAAAGCCGGAGTCGTTTACACGCCGCCTTATTTGGTCAATTTGCTTATCGACGAGCTACTGCCGTTGTCTGATTTCGGAAAAAAAGAATTTAAGGTGTTGGATCCTGCGTGTGGGTCAGGTATTTTCCTGGTGGCCGCATACAAAAGGATGATTCAGTGGTGGAAAATCCGCAACAATTGGGCCAAACCTGATTCCCAGAACTTAAATGAACTAAAAGAAATTTTAAAAAATAACATTTTTGGTGTTGATATTCACGAAGAAGCCGTACGCTTAACGTTTTTCAGCCTTAGTTTGGTGCTTTTAGATGAATTGTCACCAAAGGTTATCTGGGAAAATTTAAAATTTGATAATCTTATTGGGAACAATTTCATCAGCAATGATTTTTTTGAACTAATTGAGAACGATTTACTAAAGCCGGAATTCGATCTTATTGTGGGGAATCCTCCCTTTGAATCAAAATTGACAGATAGCGCAGCAAGGATTGAAAACAAAAGACGCCGGACGTATCCAAAATTACCGGATAATCAAATCGCACTGCTTCTTCTGGACCAGTCTATCACCCTGTGCAAAGAAAATGCATCTCTTTGTTTGATAATGCCGTCAGGCCCCTTTTTATACAATACCAATTCTGCTGATTTTCGAACTTATTTTTTTAACAAGTATCATGTTCCGCAGCTAATTGATTTTACGTTCCTCAGCCAGGTCCTTTTTGAGAGCGCAAACGTGCCGGTCACAGCGGTTTTTGCAAAGAATCAAAAGCCTGATGAAACAGACATCCTTCATGTTACGGTCCGCAGGACAAAACCAGCCAAAGAAAAGCTCTACTTTGAATTGGACCACTATGATTTTCATAAGGTGCCTTTTAAGGACGCTTTAAAAAGCAGGCTTGTCTGGAAAGCCAATTTGCTGGGAGGCGGCAGGCTAAGGCAGCTTTTGGACAGACTGGAACCCATCCGAAGTTTTGGTGCATTTCTATCTGAAAAAGAGCAGAATGACGGGTGGAAAATCGCAGAGGGATTTATCGTTGGAAATAAAGAGAAAATTGATACGCTTGTTAAATTGAAAGAAAAAGCGCCGGAATTATCTGATGAGGAAAACCTGAAGTTGAAGGAACTTGAAAAGAAGTTTCAACCAGCAGAATACCTTACCGGGAAAAATACACTGCCAACGGATGCATTCACAGAAGATGGCATCAATGACAATGAAATCTACAAACTTGAAAACAAATATTTTTATCGGAGTAGCAAAAAGAATAAAGAAATTTTTGAAGCCCCTCATCTTCTTATAAAGGAAGGCGTATCAGAGACTTCAATTCCAGTAATATTTCGGGAAGACGACCTTTCCTTCAGGCATGAAATAATCGGTATTCATGCTCCGAATCAAGCAGAGGCTCTCAAAAAAATAGAAAACCGTTTCAGGAATAACAGAACATACCTTTTTCATGTTGCCGGATTCAGCAGCAGGTATATGATCACCAGAGCTACGGCCTTTCTAAAAAATGATATTGAATGCCTGCCTTACCCTGAGGATGAGACAGAGCTTAATCTATCGGATCTCGAACAAATTCTTATGGATGATGTGCTTGATTATATGCTTGATTTCAGGAGAAAGGGCGAAAATGCGGACTCGGAAAAACCGGTAACACAGGGCCAGTTGAAACTATTTTCCAATGTCTATTGTAAGGTTTTGAATTCTGTTTATAAAAACATCAAACCGTATCACTCTTTTGAAACAAAATCATATATCTGCTTTCCTTTTTATTTTGATGATCCTTCATCCATTGCGCTTCAAAAAACCAAGGGGCTTGAAGACGATCTTGATGAACTGATCAAAAATAATGTGAGTTCTAATTCAAGAATCATTCGAATGCTTCGAATTTATGAAAATAATATTATTTATCTTATTAAACCTAAGCAGACGCGCTATTGGTTACGTTCGGTTGCAATTCGGGATGCTGACGAAACCTTTTCTGATTTAGTGAACCAAGGGTTTTAATAATGTTCAATGAAAAATATGAATCAGAAGTATCTGGCAGATTATCCGGACCTTACATACCTGAGTTTGACACATCGATCAAAGAGGTGATTCTATTCATAGAAAAAAATCTCATTATTTTTTCTGAATCTATTGCGGTGTCCCAAATTCAAAATGAAAAAGGCCTCACACAAACGCTTGTCCAAATTCTCAATTTAAACGCCATGGGAGGATTTTCACCCTTTTGGTTCGAAAAAGAGTATATGGAAAATCCAGACAGGGGCGACAGCCCCTCGGTTGATATAGGTACGCTAAAAGTTGATAGTAGCGGTAATGTTATCAATTCAGTAGTTCTTGGAAATAAATCCTTTTATTCGATCGAGGCCAAAAGATTGCCCACACCAGGCAGTAATAGAGAAAAAGAATATGTAATCGGTTCAAAAAACAATGGTGGAATTGAGCGCTTCAAAACCGGGAGACATGGATCTGAGCTAAAACACAGTGGAATGATTGGGTTTGTTCAGAAAAATGATTTTAAATACTGGAATAAAAAAATTAACGAGTGGATTGTTGAGTTGACACAGACAAATAGCGAATCTGATATAAACTGGTATGAATCTGAGATTTTAATTCCTCAACATTTTAAAAAGACCACAGCTCAATTGATTTCGAAACACGAAAGAATGAACAAATCATACATATCTTTGTGTCATTTATGGGTGTGCTTATGAATGGCGGAATCAAGGACAGTAAACGATGAATCAGTATCAAACAGATTATTCCAATGAAGTTCACCAACTAATTGTAACACCATCAAAACATTTTTTCGTCACACGCAATGGCATTTTAAAATATCAAAAGAAACCCTTTGAAATAAAGCTTGAAAATTGTAACAATTTCAAAAAGACGCATATAATTCATTATCTTATCAGAGATCATTTTAGCGGGTTGGTTTACTACGAGACATGTACATCTGATGCAGCAATCCCAATTCATGAATTTCTATTTAGATCCTGGACTAAAAAGGAAAACAACCTTTCTATGGAATGCCTTCCTGTATGACTATCCCTAAAAATGTCCAACTATTTTTCCCTGGTTTGGTGAATTTTGTTGAAACATTGGGTATTGATTTCATAAAAGTCACAAGCGGTTTTCAAGGGGGTGTTCGCGACATAAGAACGATAGAAGATGAATTAAGATGCGCTGGATTGTTTTTGGGGAATCCTGAACAATTTCAGACTGAATTACCTTTTGAACTGATTTTAGAAAAATCATACGAAATCTGTTCCAGGCTTTCAGATAATTTTTATCGAAAACCGTCAAAAAAAGAAACTTGGTTCTCGGGCTTTGGTTCTGAACAAAAAATAAACATCCCCGAATCTTTAGAAATATTCAAAACTACATATCAAAGCATCGTGGAATCAGAATTTTGATAGATAGAAACTTGAAAGCATACATATTCAAGAGTAAATCCTAACAAAAAAATGCTGACGGGCAAGCCGCAGATTTTTGTGGTTGGGCATCCGTAATCACGCTTGACGTTAATCACGCAATGCGTTAATATATACCCATGATAAAATCTTTCAAATGCAAATATACAAAAGCACTTTCGAAAGGCCAACGTGTTAAGCAGTTCGTAAATATTGAAAATGTTGCACGGCGTAAACTTAGGCAGCTTGAAATTGCTGGTCGAATTGAAGATTTGAGAGTCCCACCCGGAAATCACCTTGAAATGCTCAAAGGTTACCGTTCCGGCCAACACAGTATTCGAATAAACGATCAGTGGCGCCTTTGCTTCTGCTGGACGGATGCAGGTGCGGAAAATGTGGAGATAGTTGATTACCACTGAGGAGGATGTATTATGAATAAGCTTAAACCGATTACACCGGGCGAGATTCTTTTGGAAGAATTTCTCAAGCCTATGGGTATCAGTCAATATCGTTTAGCCAAGGAAATAGACGTTCCTGCTCAGCGCATCAGTGAAATTGTTGCCGGGAAGCGCTCGGTTACTGCTGATACAGATTTACGGCTATGTCGATTTTTTGGTTTATCCAATGGGTACTGGCTTCGAGCACAAGCTGCTCACGATACGGAAATAGCCGAGCGAACCCTGAATGATATCATCATAAAAATCAGACCCTGGTCTGAGCATGTTGCCCAGCCAAACGCTTGAGAGGGACTGGGCTTACTGAGCGGCTTTTCGCAAATATGTGGTTTGAAAAATAAAAACTATTATCTGAGGTTCCGGGTTCAAGACGCCCGGCCCCTCAGCTCCACGTTAGCCCTTTTGTTCTATAAACACACATTAAATTCAGACCTCCTGACATCAGGCATTTTTAAATGCAAAATATGCCGCCTGAAAAACAAGTTTGGTTCAATTTTTTAAAACCTCACCTCTCGCAGATGAAAACATTGACGTGTCGAGGAATAAAGATATTCCAAGGGATATGGAAAATCCAGAGATGTCACGGCGGTGCTGTAAAAAGCCTCCTTCTAAACGGGTGTGGCTTCAGTGCCGGTCAGGGGGAAGTGACAGGCCACAAATTCACCCGGCCCGATTTCCCGCAGCCCGGGCAATGTGGTCCGGCAGATGTCTTTGGCGTAGGCACACCGGTTTTCAAATCCGCATCCCTTTGGGAGGTTAAAGGGGCTGGGCACTTCTCCCTGGACTTTAGGGGCCCGGATTTCTGCAAGGGGGTCTGCCGTATACACAGAGTCCATCAGGACTTTTGTATAGGGATGCCGGGGTTTTTGGCGGGACAGATCGGCTGAAATGATTTCCACGATTCTGCCCAGGTACATAACGATGATGCGCTGGCAGAAATAATCCACCAGGGCCAGGTCATGGGAAATAAACAGATAGGTCATGTCGAACTGATCGCCCAGTTCCTGGAGAAGCAGGATAATCTGGGCCTGAACCGAGACATCCAGGGCTGCCGTGGGCTCATCCAGAATGATGAATTCCGGGACCAGGGCCAGGGCCCGGGCAATGACGGCCCGCTGTTTCTGGCCGCCGGAGAGCTGGTGGGGATAGGCCCGGCAGTGCTCCGGTTTCAGGCCCACCATGCCCAGGAGTTCCAATATCCGTTCATTTATCTTTTCCTGGGGAATGGGGACCTTTTGAATCTTGAACACCTCTTCCAGACTCCGGTAAATGGAATTTCTGGGGTCAAGAGATGAATGGGGGTCCTGGAACACCATCTGCATTTTCCGCCTCAACCTGCGCAGCCGGGTTTTTGAAATCTGATTGATCTTTTGTCCGTCAAAGAGAATGTCGCCGAAAGAGGGTTTGATCAGGTTTAAAATGAGTCTGGCAAGGGTGGATTTGCCGCATCCGGATTCGCCCACAACCCCCAGGGATTCTCCCTTGAAAATATCAAAAGAAACATCATTCACAGCCTTTACCTCGCCGATTTTCCGGTGCATGAGTCCGCCGGTCACCGGGAAAAATTTGGACAGGTTCCGGACTTGAACAAGGGGCTTCATTGGGCGGTCCTCCACTGGCTGGTGAATTGATGGCATTTCACCCGGGTATTGTTCTTCAGGGTCTGGGTTTTGGGGACAATTTCTTTGCAAAGGGGCCTGGCCTCGGGACACCGGGGGTGGTACCGGCACCCTTCAGGAAAGGTTCTCACGCTGGGAACGTTTCCCGGAATCGCGGCCAGGGACCTGTCCGTCATGCCCAGTTTGGGGATGCAGCCCAGCAGGGCCCGGGTATAGGGATGGCCCGGGTCCGTAAAGATTGAGGTCACAGGACCTGTCTCCACCAGGGTTCCCGCATACATGACCACCACCCGGTCACACAGATGGGAAATGATACCCAGGTCATGGGTGATCATGATCAGTCCGATATTCCTTTCCAGGGTGGTCTGTTTGAACAACTCAATAATCTGGGCCTGGACCGTTACATCCAGGGCTGTGGTGGGTTCATCCGCAATGAGAAGCCGGGGGTCGGCACACAGGCCCATGGCAATGACGATTCGCTGTTTCAGTCCCCCGGACAATTGATGGGGATATTGGCCGAATACCTTTGCCGAGTTGGGAATGCCCAGGGATGTCATCACCTCCACGGCCCGTTTTTCCGCCGCATCCCGGGTGATATCCATGTGCAGTTTCAATCCCTCCACAATCTGATCCCCCACCCTGTAAACCGGGTCAAGGGAGGTCATGGGGTTTTGTGAAATCAAAGAGATTTGGTTTCCCCTCAACTGCTGATACATCTGTTCTGAAATGGTGAGCAAATCCTGATCCTTGAAAAAAATCCTGCCGGCAGAGACCCTGCCGTCCAGAAACGGGAGCAGTCCCATGATGGCCTGGGCCGTAACGGATTTGCCCGACCCGGTTTCACCCACGATCCCCAGGATTTCTCCGGCTTCCATGTCAAAGCTGATACCGTTCAAGGGCTCCACCGACCCGTCCCGGGTTTTGAATTCCACCTTTAAATTTTCCACCGTTAAAAGACTCATTTAAGGGTATCCTCCCGGATATCCATGATATCCACCAGAGCATCCCCGAAGAGATTGAATCCAAAAACAGTTATCATCATGGCGATCCCCGGAAAAATAATCACCCAGGGGGAAATGAACAGATAGGCGGTTCCATTGCTCATCATGGCTCCCCAACTGGGGGTGGGGGGCTGGGCGCCCATGCCCAGAAACCCAAGGGTGGCCTCCAGTACAATGGCCTGGCCGATGCCGATGGTGGCGGCAACAATCACCGGTGCAATTGCATTGGGGAAAAGATGTTTGAACAGGATGGTAAAGTCCGTTGCCCCCAGGGATCGGGTGGCCTCCACATAGATTTCATTTTTCAGCATCAGGATCTGGCCCCGGATCAACCGGGCATACTGGGCCCAATAGGTCAGGGCAATGGCAATGATCACGCATTCAATGCCTGCGCCTACCACGGCCACCAGCAAAAGGGCCACAAGGATTTCCGGCAGGGACCAGGTCAGGTCCGTGATAACGGATAAACTCTGGTCCAGCCAGCCTCCGTAATATCCGGCCAGGGCTCCCAGAATCACCCCGATGATCACCGACAGCCCCACCGACACAACCCCCACATACACTGAAATCCGTGATCCGTGGAGAATACGGGAGAACACATCCCTTCCAAACTCATCGGTTCCCATGAAATGGTCTCCGGACGGCGGGCTGTTCATGATGCTCAGGTTTTGTTCTTTGTACGAGTAGGGGGCGATCAAATCGGCGGACAGGGCAATAAAGATAAGGCCTGCGATGATGATCACGCCCAGGAGCCCGGCCCTGTTTGATTTTATTTTTTTGACCCGTCTCAGCCATCGGTTGGCCGGCGGTCGGATACTGTCTTGATTCTGATTGTTTTCCATAGGTGATCGTTAAAACCTACCCCTTTGTTTTAGTGGTGTTGATCCCTGACCCTGGGATCGGTGAGGGCGTAGAGGATGTCGGCCAGAAAGGTGCCCATCATGATGCCCATGGCCAGGATCAGCATGGCCCCCTGGATCACGGGGTAATCCCTTCGAAACAGACCGGTGATGAGCAATTGTCCCAGACCCGGCCGTCCAAAAACGATTTCAACGGTGACGGTTCCCCCCAGAACCCACCCGATCCGCAATCCCAGGATGGTGATCACCGGTATCAGGGCATTCCTTAAAATATGCTTGAGCAGGATGGCTCGTTTGCCCAGGCCCTTGGCGTGGAGCATCACAATAAAATCCTTGGATGCCACCTCGAGCATGGACACCCGGGTGACCCTTGCAATGAGCCCGGCCCCCCCCAGCCCAACCGTCACCGCCGGAAGCACCAGGGACATGAGGCTGCCGGACCCGGAAATCGGGAACCAGGTCAGCCAGACAGCAAAGATCAGGATGAGGATCAGCCCCAGCCAGAAAGCCGGGATGGTCACCCCGAACAGGGCCACCAGCATGGCCAGATGATCAAAAATGGTATTTTTGGCCGCCGCAGAGATGATGCCCATGGAAACCCCCAGCACAAAGGAGAGCACAATGGCGGTGAGACCCAGGGAGAGGCTGTAGGGCAGGTGGTGGAGCAGAAGTTCCGTGACCGGCCGTTTTTCGATGATGGACCGCCCCAGATCCCCGTGGAGCATATTTTTAAACCAGAGATAGTATTGGACGGGAATGGGTTTGTCCAGATGGTATTTTTCCACCAGTTTTTGTTCGTGGGCCTTGGTCATCCCCGGTCCCATGAGGTTGTCTATGGGGGTGCCCGGTACGATGTGAATCAAAGAAAAAATAATGATGGACACCACCACAAATATCGGGATCATCAATAAAGAACGGCGTAGGACAAACTGCCACATGCTTTTCTTCTCCAGAGGTTTTTTGTTTAATTTTCCCCGGATTTTTCCGCTGCCGCCAGGCAACTGAAAAACCCGGGGAACACTTTATGGAAAAGAAGGGATTATTTTAAATCCCAGTCCAGTACGCCCATTCCCATGAAACGCCGGTCAAGGGCATTTTCAGGATAGACCAGCCGTTTGCCAACGGCAAAAATCGTATCCGGCAGATAGAACGGTGCCCACACATACTGGTTCAGAAGGTAGGTGTGATACGCCTTGAAATTTTCCACCCGTTCTTCCTGGGTCCGGGACCGGGTCATGGCTTTGTGCATGAGATAGTCTGCCTCGTTGTCATGGTACATGGCGGCATTGGGATACCCCATGCGGGTTGAGTTTAAAAACCACTCGAGGATGTCGGCATTTTCCCATTCATATGAACGGATGGCCAGTTGGTGTTCCCCTTTTTTGTAGTAGGCCCGGATGGAGCTTGGGTCCATGAGGGTGATTTTTGCATCCACACCGGCCTTTGCCAACTGGGCCTGGATCACCTCGGCAGACCGCCGGTAGGAGGATTCATTCTTGGCCAGGAGTTTCAGCTCAAGTTTGTTGCCGTCCTTGTCCTGGCGGATCCCGTCCGGTCCCATTTTCCAGCCCGCCTCTTCAAAGGCGGCCTTTGACCCTTCAAGGTCAAACCGGATCTGGTCTTTGACCGCCACCTTGCTTGCCGGCAGTGAATCGATAAGATAGGTGTAGGCGGGCTTGCCCGCATTTGCAAACACACTCTTGGTGATGCTGGCCTGGTCCACTGCCAGGGCAATGCCCTTTCTGACCAGCACATTGTCCAGGGGAGGGGACTGGGTGTTCATGACCATGTGGTACAATGAATCCCCGGGCTGCCGGATAAGCCCCAGGTTTTTATCCTGTTCAATCTTGTCAATGAACATGGTGGGGACCGAAAAAACCACATCCAGTTTCCCGGTTTTCAGCTCTAAAAACCGGGTGGATTCTTCTTTCATATCCCGGTAGATGACTTTGTCGATGATGGCCGGCCCTTTGTTGTTCACCAGGGCCGGTCCCCAGGTGTACTCCTCGTTTTTGGTCAATACCAGTTCATTCCCCGGCGACCAGGATTCAAACTTATAGGGGCCTGATCCCACCACATGTTTGGTGCCGAACTCTTCGCCATACTTTTTATAGGCCACCATGCTGGGAACCGCCATAAAGGTCTGGGACATGTTAAAGAACATGTTGGGGTCGGGGTATTTATAGTGGATGATGACGGAATGGGGTCCTGTGATCTCCACATTGTCTATGGAGGCCACCATGTATCCCGAGGGACCGGTTTCCATTTCCTTGAGGAACCATTTTACCAGTTCAGAATTAAAGGGAGACCCGTCATGAAACTTCACCCCTTTTTTTAACTTCACATCCCAGGTCAGGCCGTCATCACTGATGGTCCAGGATTCAGCCAGGGACGGGTAAAATTTTCCATCGATTCCCCATTCAATGAGTTTGTCAAAGATCAGGGACATGGCCTCGTGATTGAGCTCCACTTTAATGGGGTTAAATGTTGTGACCCCTAGTTCATTGGGATCACCGGCGGCATAGATGACTTTTTCCGCCTTTGCATGCACAGGTGCCAGAATAAACAATGCCGTCAACAGCATTAAACATAAACAACCAATCCTTTTTTTCATGTGTTCCTCCTTGCCGCTTCTTGTTGGGTTAAATATTGCTGGGTTAAAAATAGTGTTCCATTTCATACCTTATCGTACCATGGCCGCCGGTCCAGGTATCCCTGTTAATTTAGGACCGTAAATTCATCCTGAGTCCTAATCCCTGACCAGTCGTTTTCCGGGAAGTGCTCTTGTGTGTCGTCCGTTCTCGATCACCAGCCTGCCGTTGACCATCACATGGACGATCCCCTGGGGATACTCATGGGGATGATCAAAACTTGCCTGGTCCTTGACCGTGTTTGGATCAAACAGCACCAGGTCGGCTGCCCGGCCTTTCTGGATCAGGCCCCGGTCTTTGAGACCGATCTTTTTTGCGGGAAGGCCGGTCATTTTGTGAATGGCCTGTTCCAGGGAGATGACCTGTTTCTCCCGGACATATTTTCCCAGGATCCTGGGAAAGGTTCCGTAAAACCGGGGATGAACCGGTGATTTCCCGCTGGGGCCAAGGGGGGAAACAGAGCGCCCGTCCGAACCGATCATGCCGAGCGGATCTTTTAATATGGTGATCAGGTCCTGTTCAGACATGGCAAACACGATCATGCTCAGTCCGCCCTTTTCTTGGCAGTACACCTGGAAAACAGCCTCCACGGGCTCAAGTCCCAGGACCTCGGCCAGAGCCCGGATGGTAAGACCGTTCAGTTTTTGGTTTTCCGGCAAGGTATATCCCATGATCCTGGCCTGGTCCCAGTCCAGTCCCTCCATGGGATTTTCCCATCCCGATGAGGGATTGATCATGTCCGCCCTTACCTTTTTTCGGGTTTTGGGCGAGTTGAGGATCTGCCTCATCTGTTTTGCCCCGCATTCCTTGGCCCATGGGGGAAAAATTTCGATTAAGCCGGTACCATAGGCAGTATAGGGATATTGATCAAAATGGACCTGGATTCCCTCCTGCCGGGCCTGGTGGATTTTTTCCAGGACCAGGGAGGCTTTTCCCCACATGGCCGGGGTCTCACACTTGAGGTGGGAAATTTCCAGGGATACCCCGGATTGCCTTGCCGTTGCCAGGGCCTCGTCCACGGCTTCAAATAGAAAGGTTCCCTCGCTGCGCATGTGGGTTGAGTACATGCCGTTGAAGGCGGCCACCTCTGCGGTGAGCTGGGCCAGTTCCGGGGATCGGGCAAAGGCTCCGGGATGATAGATCAGGCCGGATGACAGACCAAAGGCACCTTTTTCAAGTTCTTGCCTTAAAAGGTGTTTCATACGTTGCATCTCTGTCTGGTCCGGCACCCTGTTTGCATATCCCATGACATTGGCCCTCAGGGTGGAGTGTCCCACCAGAGGGGCCACATTCACTGCCGTACCCTTAGTATAAAGGTGATCGTAAAAATCATCCAGGGTTTTGAATTGCCATGCCTGGTCCGGTAAATGCCGTTTATAGTGTTTGCCCAGATCGGTCATATACTCCATAAAGGCATCTTTTCCCGAGTCAAGAATCGGGGCGGGCGATCCCCCGCAATTGCCCGTGACCTCCGTTGTCACCCCCTGGCTCACCCGGCTGTCGGCCGTGGGTTCCAGGAGGAGAGAAAAATCCGAATGGGTGTGGATGTCGATGAAACCCGGGCTTACCACCAGTCCTGATCCGTCGATGATCTTTGCACTGGCCCGGTCCATTCCGGTTCCTTTAACAGACGCTGAAACAGGCTCACTCCCAGGTTCTATAACAGACTCTATAACTGGCTCTATACTGGTGATGATTCCGTCGGCAACGGTTATATCGGCAAAAAAACCGTCTGCACCGGTGCCGTCAATCACCCGGGCATTTTGAATGATCAGGTCAGGCATGGCCGCCCTCCTTTTCATTATTCAGGGTTTTTTTCCTGGGGGTGGTGTCGGGCAGAGCCTCATGGGTCCTGATAAATTCCTGGATCACGGGAAGGATTTTGTCGATGGACTCTTCTAAAGGGCAGATCACGGGAATTTTGAGTCTTTTTTCAAGATGACGGCTGTATGCGGCCAGGTCTGCTTTGCCAGCGCCCGTGCCGTTGAGGGTCACGGCAATCACCCGGGTGCCGTACATCTCAATGAGTCTGATTTCGCTGTCAATATCCGGGAGCAGGCACCCCAAATTTTCCGTTGAGTCATAGAATTCCCGGAACGGGGTGTGCTGAAGCACCACGCCTTTGATGTTTCCCGACACAATGATCTCAGATCCGCAGGGGCCCAAAGGATTCCTCATCCCGGACTGCCCCTCCAGGATTATCAGATCCGGGCAGGCCTCACGCTCGCACTGGACAATGGCGTTTTCGACCTCTCCGCTGACAAAATCATTCACCGTGGTGTCCAGAATAAATCCATAGGGATTTCCCTGGAGCCAGCCGGTCTGGCCGGTATAGATCATCTCGGCCCATATCCCGGCGCTGGAGCAGACGTCGACCATCATCCTGGAAGTGGTGCGTTTGCCCAGGGCACAATCCGTCCCCAGAACGGCCAGGCGGGGCACCCGCATGTCAAAGATTTGGCCCGACCAGAAATGAAGCTGATCAAAGGGCTTGTGCCGCCGGATATCAATGATGGTGACATTGTTATCCCGGGCAGCCTGCCTGAAAGTCGGATGGTCACCCAGCAGCATGTGCATTCCGTTGACAATGGAGATCCCGCAATTGATCATGTCCAGGGCCAGGGCCTGCCAGTGTTCATCCAGCCTGCCCCCGCAAAGGGCCACACCAATGATCGCAAAATCGGGTTTTTCTCTTCCGGAAGCCAGGAAGGCGTCCCTGTCTTCATAAACCGGGATGTCCCGAAAGATCCCGTCCAGGACCTCTCCGGCATCTTGACCTGCGCTGTTAGAGTCTATGACGCCCATGATCTTAAACCGTTGGGTGCCACGGATCAGACCGTGGGCCGTCTTTGCATCGGCCTGGTCCAGGAGGCCGTTGGTCAGGATAACGGCAGTGCCCATCATCATGGCGTTTTTCTTTTCCAGATAAGCCTTTGTTTTTTCTGTTTTTGTATCAGGTTTCATTAGATTTTTTTGACTCCCAGCCCCGGTAGATCTGTGGTCCGCATCCATCCGTTTTCCATTATAAAACCGTTGGTTACAATATCCCGAGCCAGATCCAGGCTCCCGTCAAGGTCCAGGTATTTGGTCGCTTTGGAGGCAAGGGCCGCATGGAGTGCCCCGGATATACCGATGATACTCTCATCCATGCACCCCCACATCAGGTCAATGCCTGCCAGGTCTGCCATGCCGGCGATTTCCAGCCCAGGACCAATGCCCCCGCATTTCATGAGTTTGATATTAAAAATGCCAAAGGGGTGGGGGGGACAGAGTAGATCAATTGTGGTTTCAGGCCCCAGAAGGCTTTCATCGGCAGCGCAGATTTTCCGGATATCTTCGGGCATGGACTGCATGGTCCCGATATCACCCGCCTTAAGGGGCTGTTCAATGAATTCTACCATTCCCGCGGTTTTTTCAAAAAACTTTTGTAATTCTTTGCCGCCGTATCCCTGATTGGCATCCACCCGCAGGAGTATTTTTGATCCAAAGGTTTCATTCAGTCGGAAGATGCGCACCATATCCTCTTCAAGGTTCAGCCCGGTTTTAATCTTCAGGATGGAAAATCCCCTGTCCAGGTATTCTCGGGCCTCTTCCAGGGTTTCATCCACCCCCTTGATCCCGATGGTGATAGAGGTGGGCAATGTCTCGTGGACCCGGCCCAGGATGTCCACCAGGGGAAGCCCCATGGTTTTGGCCGAAAGATCGTGAAGCGCGATATCTGCTGCGGCCAATGCCGCGGGCGTGGCGGAAAGCTCCTCTTTCAGTGTCTTGAGAAGTGTCCTGGAATATCGGAGGTCTTTTCCCATGAGAATACCTTCAAGTCGGGTGTTCAATGCGGTCTCAGACGCCTCAAGGCTCTCGCCGGTCACATCTTCGGCAGGAGACCCAACTCCCAGGCCCGTGACCCCGTCTGTGGTCTCAAGGCAGACAAACAGGTTTTCCACCGAAGAGATGGTTTCATAGGCAATGGTATAGGGCCGTGTCAGTTCCAGGTCCTCTTTCCACACACTGATCTTTTTGATTTTCATACATTTGTCCTTGGAAGTTATTTTATCCAGCCGCTGATCTGGGGCGGCAGAAGGGTCCACTTGCGCCGGGTATTGGTCACCATGAATGATTCCGCATGGCTGATCCCGTCTATTTTGCTCATCTGTTCTTCGTAGAATTGAAACATCCATTCAATGCCTTCGGTCACGATGATTTCGGCAAAGATATCGTAGCGGCCGGTTACGGCTACGGCCCAGTGAACATTTTCAAACTCCATGAGCTGATCAATCACCTGCCCCATTTTTCCGTTATCATCCACCCGGATGGCAATGATGGCCACCAGCATATCCTTCACCCGGAAGGTGTTAACCATGCCGGCCACTTTGAGGATGCCCCTTTCAATGAGGGAATGGACCCGGGATTTGATGGTGGGGGCCGAGACCTTGAGATTTTCCGCCATTTCCTTGGCCGGCATCCTGCCGTCCTGGGAGAGCAGTTTGATCACCTGCCGGTCCAATATGTCCAGTTCTTTGTCGTCCGGCATTTTGTCTGCCAATCCTTATTTAGGGATCACCCAAAGTTGCGTTATCGGCACTTTTGTTAAAAGTTTTTATTGAGGATAAGGCCCTGTCCAAAAGTATAATAATGCAAGCACGACCCCTGTTATCCCCTGGGTGCTTTATAATATGATATTTCAATGGGAAAAAATTATATTATATAAAATGTATTGTCAATAATTTTATATAATATAAACAAAAAATCAGGACAGGTGCTTGAAATACCATGGCGCGGCCTGGTCAAGCCCCTGGAGCACGGAGAATTGTGGATGGTACCCCAGAAGGGATTTTGCCTTTGAAATGTCGGCCAGAGAATGCTTCACGTCTCCGGGCCGAAAATCGCGATAGGTAGGGCTGACTTCGGCATGGTCATCCTTGAGAGCCTTCACCCGATCCTGGATATGGGTGAAAAGCTGGGTCAGGGTGGTTCTTTCGCCAAAGGCAACGTTGTAGACCTGGTTGAAAGCCTCCGGGTTTTCGGCTGTTGCCGCCATGATATTGGCCTGGACGCAATTGTCGATATAGCAGAAATCACGGCTGGTTGTCCCGTCCCCGTTGATAAAGATTTCTTCTCCGGCCATTAAGCCTGCAAACCACTTGGGGATGACCGCGGCATAAGCCCCGTCAGGGTCCTGGCGCTGGCCGAAGATATTGAAATACCGGAGCCCCACCGGCCTGATTTTGTAACACCGGCAGAAGACATCGGCATACAGTTCGTTCACGTACTTTGTCACGGCATAGGGGGAGAGGGGCCGCCCTATGAGGTCTTCCTGCTTGGGCAGGCCGGGGTGATCCCCATAGGTGGAGCTTGATGCGGCATAGACAAAGGTTTCAACCTTCTGATCCCGGGCCGCCACCAGCATGTTTAGAAATCCGGTAAGATTGTTGTCATGGGTGAGTACGGGGTTTTCAAGGGAGCGGGGAACCGAACCCAGGGCCGCTTCGTGCAGGACATAGTCGACATCCTGGCAGGCCTGGTTACAGGTATCCGCATCTCGGATATCTCCCCGGGTAAAAGAAAACCTGTCCCACTGGGCCGGGGTCACAAGGGCTTTTACCTGATCCAGGTTGTGCTGCCGGCCCGTGGAAAAATTATCAAGTCCCTTTACCTGCTGGTCGCAGGCCAGCAAAGTTTCCAGAAGGTTTGACCCGATAAATCCGGCCACGCCGGTTACCAGCCATTTTTTCGGAGAGGCTGCCAGGTCTTCCTTCACTTGGGCATAGTGTCGCATATCCACCTCATCTATGATTTCATAAAATAATGGATTACCATACACGAGTTGCCTGGAAAAATAAAACTCAAAAAAGTCTGCTGGATATTTGCCGGTCCTTTTCATCAAGATCCTGTACGGAACGCCAATAAATCATTCACTGCAACTCTATCCCCCACCCTCTTTGGAAAAATTCGCTTCAGGTCTATCGCCAATTATAGTTTCATGGAGTATTGGTTTGTTCTGTTTTGTTTTTTTGATAAAGATTCACCATAGAAGCCGGTAAAATTAAGGATATATTTTGCTATTTCCAATTTTTTAATGTAACCTTCATTCAGATAATTTTTGCAGTCCTCTACAATTTGCACAATTGAAAAAAATAGGGCAGCTTTCAAAGATGATGTCTCCTATCCTCTGAACGGGAAACGGTGGATATGAAATTTTTAAATTCACTTTCAATAAACAAAAAGCTAACCTTATTGATCGTTTTTGCGGTTTTGCCCTGCCTTGCAATTCTTCTTTATTCCGGAATCGAACTGAGAAACCATCTTATAGAAGATGCCCGGTCAAATGTTGTGTTAATAAGCCATAACATGGCGTTGGCCCAGAAAGGGATGACACAATCTACACGACAAATTCTCTCTACCTTGTCTAAACTACCGTCAATTCAGTCCATGGATTCCAACGCCGGTTCCATTATTCTCAGGGCCGCGCTTGAACAGAATGACAGCTTTATCAATATTTCCCTGGTTGATCTCAACGGAGAGGTCCTGGCTTCGAGCCAACCGTTTACCGGCGTCAATCTTGCCGACCGTAAGCATGTGAAGGAAGCCCTGGAAAAAAATGAGTTTGCAGTTGGGGAATATATTGTTACCAGGATCGGGACAGCCATTCCGGCGTTTACTTTCGCCTTTCCGGTACGTGACAAAGAAGGCAGGCCCAAAGCTGTTTTAGCGGCTGCCGCCAAACTGGATATTTTCCACCAATTCTATGATGTTAGGACACTGCCTGGGAAATCTTTTGTAGCTGTGACCGATTATAAGGGGTCCCGTTTATTTTACCATCCCGTTCAAAAAAATACCAATCCGGTTGGTAAGCCGATTCGAGCCGATGTCTGGGGTAAGGTCGAAAAAGGAGAAGAACATGGATTTTTCCTGGCGGCCGGTTCAGATGGCCTGCGTCGAATCGTTGCCTATGAGAAAGTTGCTCTCAACCAGGACTCCCCGCCCTATCTGTGTGTATGGGCTGGCATTCCTGAAGCCTATATCCTCAAGGCTGCCAACGCCTCCCTGGTCCGGAATTTATTACTCATGCTCCTGGGGACGATGATATCTGTTTTCATTGCCTGGGTGATCGGCAAAAACACATTGATCTCCCCCATACGAAGTCTTGTTTCTTTGACTCAAAAATTTGCCCAGGGGAACCTTGAGGCTCGCAGCGACCTATCCGCCAATGCAAGTGAGATTGGAATGCTGACGTCGGCGTTTCACAATATGGCCGAATCCCTGACAAAGAGCAGGAAGACGCTTCAGGAAAAGGAGCAACGGTTCCGAAGCATTATTGAGGATGTATCAGAGATATCTATCCAGGGGTATAATGAAAACAGGGAGGTGATATTCTGGAATCATGCCAGTGAAAAATTATATGGCTATACAAAAAAAGAAGCCATGGGAAGAAAACTTGAAGATTTGATTATCCCTCACCCAATGCGGGAAGAGATTAAAATGCTGCATCACCGGTGGATAAAATCCGGTGAAAAAATACCGGCAGGTGAAGTTGATTTAATCGATCAACATGGGGCTGTGGTGCCGGTTTATTCTTCCCATGTCCTCACCGAAACAAACGATGGGAAAGAAATGTTTTGTATTGATCTTGACATGGGGCCGATCAAACAGGCGGAAGAGGCATTAAAAAGGAGTGAAGCCCTTTTCAAACTCATCACCGGAAATACCAGTGCCCTTGTTTCTATCCATGATTCGGCCGGAAACTATATTTTTGCAAGCCCATCCCATGAAAGACTGGGATATAAGCCCGAGGACCTGATGGGTAAATCCGGAGGGACAATGATCCTGGAACAAGACATTGGCGCCCTATTGAAACAATTGGAAAAATTCCAGGAGCGGAAACTGTCCAGAGCTTTCCTTAATTATAGGATTCAAGATAAAAAAGGGGAAATTCATTATTATAGAGGCTCATTTGATGCTGTTTTTAAAACCGATGGTTCAATGGAAAGGATTGTTTGTGTAGGAGAAGACATTACTGAATTGCGCAAGGCCCAGTCTGAAAAAGAAAAAGCCTATTCCCTGGCAGCGGAAAGCGAAAAACTCGCCCTGGTCGGTCGGGTTGCGGGAAAAATGGCCCATGACTTTAACAATATTCTTGGGGTCATCATGGGCAATGCCGAACTGGCACTGCTTGACTGCCGGGACGATGGAACAAAAAAGACACTGGAATTGATATACAATCAAACCATTCGTGGAAAAAATCTGACGAAAAACCTGGTGGCATTTGCCAGGGATCAGGAACCCAAGCAGGAATTTTTTAAAATCGATGAGAAAATGGATCTTGTCATAACCCTTTTAAAAAAGGACATGGAAGGTATTGCCGTCACCAGAGAATACAGCCATGATGTGCCGGAGATCCTGGCAGACCCCGGAATGATAGAGCATGCAATTGTAAATCTTGTTCAAAATTCAATTCATGCAACAAGCCTGGTTGAACAGCCCAAAATCATCATTCGGACCTTTCAACAGGATGGACGGATTTTTATTGAAATTGAAGACAACGGATGTGGTATTCCCCTGGAGTTTCTTGGGGATATTTTTGAACCCTCCTTTACACTGAAAGGCAGTAAAGATAAGGCAGGCAGGTATAAACCAGGCATTAAGGGAACCGGGTACGGCATGGCCAATGTGAAGAAATATGTTGAACAGCACAAAGGGCTTATCTCTATTCATTCTGAACTGAACAAGGGTACAAAAGTTACCATCAGCCTGCCCGTAATAAGAAAAGAATTGTCCGTTAATGAAATCGAAGCAGTTAAACAGGAAAAAATCTGTTTTGAAAAGTATATTCTGCTTGTTGAAGACGAACAGGCCATCTCCGATGTCCAGTACAGGATACTAACCCATGAGCCCTGCAATCATAAGGTGGATATCGCCGGTAACGGACAGGTTGCCATGGATTTATTGGACAGAAATAAATATGACCTCATCAGTCTGGACTATATCCTCCCGGCAGGATTTAACGGTATGGACATATATCATCATGTCCGGGAAACGGACAAAACCATTCCAATACTTTTTATTTCCGGGAACATAGAATTTTTAGAGTCCATTAAAGACCTAAAACAGAAAGATCCATATATCGATCATCTGTCAAAGCCCTGCATGAATATTGACTATTTAAATAGTATCAATACATTGCTGGAAAAGTTGACAGGTTAATTTTTTTCCTTTTAATTTATTCACGAAGCGTCGCTAAAAGATTGAGTCGTGAAACGGCTCATGTGTTATAACTCGTTAATCAACCGGCAATACATTTGACACGCCTCTTCTATCTGCCGGACAGCGCATCGTTCATTTTTCATATGTGCCAGCTTATATTCACCCGGTCCAAATCCAATACAGGGGATGCCCATTGAAACCGGCGTGACCGCATTTGTGCTGAAATCCCAAAAATCAAAACATTCAGGCCCATGATTATAAACCTTATGATATGCTTTTATCGCAGCCCTGGTAAGTGGATGGTCTTCATCGATTTTCCAGGGGGCATGCATGGGCTCATACACCAACTCAGTGCCGGTCCAGCTTGTCCGGTGCAGTGTGCCGACCTTCCAGGAGGCATTTTTTCCTTTTATCAGGGACATCATCTCCTCTGTTACCCCTTCCAGGGTTTCACCGAGTGCCAATCTGCGATCAAGATAAATCGTGCATTCACTCGGAACCGCATTTAATGAAACATTGGCACAGGAAATATCGGACAGGACTATGGTGCCGTGGGGTTCATCTTCCTTGTATAGTGATTTGTTTAACGCCTGGACTCTTGAAATTATCTCTGCCATTTCATACACCGCATTCAACCCTTTCTCAGGCGCAGAACCGTGAGCAGCGACACCATGCGAAATTATACAAATTTGTGCTTTTCCTTTATGGCCAAGAGTGATGATGTTGTTGCTCGGTTCACAGATGATGCAGTAATTCGGCTTTAACGACAGTTCTTTATAAAGGTGTCTAAGGTTTTCACCGTCGCAATATTCTTCACAGACTGTTCCTGTTACATAAAGGGTTTTCCCTTCAATAAACCCATTGTCCCTTGCCAGAGCGGCACCGTAAATACTTGCACACAATGCTGATTTCATATCGACACTGCCGCGTCCCCATAGATAACCTTCCGCTATTTCTCCTGAAAAAGGAGAGAATTGCCATTCTTCAGCGTCATGTACCTGGACCGTATCCATATGAGAGTCAAACTGGATAATCACCGGGCCGTTTCCAATTCGCCCAATTATATTGCCGGTGGAGTCTGTAAATACCTCATCATAATTCAGCTTTTTCATCTCATTTAAAAAAATGTTTGCAACCGCCTCTTCTTCATTGGAGTAGCTTCTTGTCTGCACCGCCCTTTGGGTGAATCTGATCAGTTCCTGAATCTTAAGCATCTGAAATTTCTCCTTTTGTACTGAACAATCATTAACAGTCCCTAAAATATTTAAACCAATTGGCTTATTCCAAAAGCCAGGACTCGTGGTTGTAAATGCTTAAGAGAGCCGGGTGCAGCAGGGTATTGATCAAGGTGTTGTCAGTTGTCAGTTCACCTTTGCCGAAAACAAGTTCGCTTTTAAACACTTCCGGGGTGATAAACCGGGTGTCCACTTTGATTTCCATCCGGTCGATTCTGTCCATGATCTTTTCCTGTTTGGACTTTTTTTGTGTGGTCTGGGGGTGCCAGGCCAGGAACCATCCCCAGTCCCCAAAGCTGGGCACGTTTTCGTGGAAGGGAAGGATGGCGAGACCGGCGCTCTGGATGGTCCTGCCGATGCATAGAAAACTTTCCCTGGCAAGGTAGGGGGAGGTTGCCTGGACCACCATGAGTCCGTTTTGGGACAGGTGCAGCCTGACTTTTTTGTAAAACTGGGTGGCGTACAGCTTGGTCAGCTCGGGTGTGGACGGGTCGGGCATGTCGATGATGATTACATCCCAGGCCCCGGGCACCTGGCTTAAAAATTTATCTGCATCCACATTCATAATTTTGACGTCGGCAAGTTTTTGGGTCACAGGATGCCGGGTGTGGGGGTCTTTTCTGGGGGTGTCCATGTAGAGCTGTTTGTCGTCACCCGGGGCAACCCCCTGGCCTGTGGACACCACAACCCGGGCATCTTTGAACGCACCCTGGTTGATTCTTGCCAGAACCGGGTGGGTTCGGGCAAGGGTTGTCATTTCAGGATCAAGGTCCACCAGGAGCACCTGCTGTACCGCCTCATACTTTAAGACTTCCCTTAAGACGCAGCCGTCACCCCCGCCCAGGATGAGAACCCGTGACTTGATTGGGGCAAGATTCATGACCGGGTGGACCATGGGTTCGTGGTAGCGCTGCTCATCCGTGCTGCAGTACTGGAGGTTCCCGTTCAAAAAGAGCCGGACCTCGTCAAAGGGCTTGTAATGGGTGATAACGATGTGCTGGTATTGGGTGGTTTGACTTAAGATAATGGGATCATCGTAAAGAGGCTGCTCGATCTTGATGTTCCACTCCCGGTTGTTCATAAACCCGTAGGATACGGCGCAGAAAACCGTGACCATGACAACGGGGATAAGCACCCCCTTTTGAATCAGGCCTTTATTTGAAAAATAGACAAAGGTGACAAAGGCCAGGGAAAAATTGACCCCGGCGGTGAGAAAGGCTGCCTCGGTAATAGGGAGGTATCTTAAGAGGATGAACACGTAGACCAGTGCCCCGGCCAGGCTTCCGATGTAATCGGCACTCAGGATGTTTCCCAGGTTGGTGGACAGTTCTTTGCTGAAGTCATTGTTGATCCGGATGATCACGGGGATCTCAAGCCCAATCATGATCCCGATGAAAGAAACGAAAAAATAGAGGACCAGGCTGTAATGGGCCGTATATCCATAGGCGATATAGGTGAGGGTGGGTGAAAACCCGCCGGCCAGGGAAAGTCCGGTTTCAACCCCGATAAAGGCATAGATGAGGTGCTTTTTTTTGATCTGTGCCTGGATCAGGCTGCCGAATCCCATCCAGAACAGCATCAGCCCGATCACCATGGCCCATTGTTCAAAAGAGTTGCCCAGGATCATGGAGGCCAGGCTTGCCTGGATATATTCAAGAATGATCCCGCAGGCCCCGCTGGCAAACATGCAGGCGCAGAGCAGGATCGAGGCAAAACTTGTTTTGGGGCGGCTCATTTTTTACATGGAAAAGGCGATGATGACGGCCACGGCATTAATGGCGCTTTCCACCAGGACCATGGCGGCAACGTTCCGGTCCTGTTCGATCTCCACGGCAATATTGGTGGTGGGTAGCAAAATCCGGTCCACCACCATCCTGAAGATCAGGAGCATGACAATGCCGTAGATCGTATACACGGCAAAACCGGCCACATCCCTGCCCCAGCCGGTAAAGGGCCCGGAAATACTGGCCATGAGAATAATTCCCAGGGCAATGAGGATCCCGCCCAGCCCGATGCCGGCGGCAAGATTGTTTTTCTTGATCTCATTTCTCACGTTAAAGGGGGTGATCAGTTCGTAGAGGAATCCAAAGACCAGAAGGGCCACCTGACCCAGAATAAAAAAGAGGCCGGCACTGAGGATGCCCTGGACAAAGGTGCCGCCGCCGCCGGATACGGCCCCGTTTAAAATAAATCCCGTGGCAATGTACATGCCCGCTTCCACCACGCCCACGGCGGTATTGCCGACCTTCCGGGTCCCGTCGGGCTGAATGAAGGTCTTGATGCATTCCTGGTCATTGTTGATATTGCCCAGCATGATATAATCGTTGATAAAGCGGGAGGAAAACATGAACCCCGTGATAATCAGGCCGTCAATCAACAATTGGATGATGTCCAGGAAAAAGCCCCGGGAAGATCCGCCCATGGCACCGGACAATGCAATGGCGATCCCGAGATAGAGTCCGGCCCGTCTCAGTCCCACGGCAAGATTTCCATCGTCGATATGGCGATCATCATCAAAGTCTTTTGTGCGCCGGTCATCCAGGAGTTTGACCAGCCAGATGAAGGCGATTCCCAGGACAACATAGATAAACCCCTGACCGAGACCTGCAAGTGTTATACCGATATTCATTCTTTTCTCCTTAACATTTTTCTATTTACCTTTATTGTTCGGTCCGCCGCCCCGGAGGCCGGAAGCGGCACCCCGGACGGAAGCGGTCTGGGATCTGAACCCCCCGGTCCTTGCAAAATTCGAACTTTGAAATCCAGGGGATTGTTTGACTGCCGTGCCCGAGGTTCCATACTGCTGGAACCCGTTCTGGGTTTTACCGAAATAGGGCCGGCTGTTTCGATAGCCGCTGTTCCACCCGTTCCAGGAATTATACCCGTAATAGGAGGGCCGGGAATTGAAGAGCATTGAAAACAGGGCATATTTGCCATACCAGGACCAGAAGGAATTGCCTGAACTGTCCGTTTTCCACTCCCCGTATTTGTCGTTGCCCACATAGGCCATGCCCGGGGGAGCCGCCTGGACGTCCCGGTCTTCTTCAAACACCCCATAGGGCTTGGCCAGGATGGCCATACCGAGATATTCAAAATTGGCATCATAAACGTCCGGCTCCACCGGTTCCCAGTCCGTCTCCCGGGTCTCGCCCTCCTGTTCCAACAGATACTTATGAAAATAGGCTTCCCTTGAGTCTTCTACCCAGAACGCGGCGGCATTGTGCCCTCTTCCCGGCCAGTGTTCAGCCGGGTTTATGGCCAGCTCTTTCCACCGATCCCCGATTTTGCTTGAAAATTTTGATCCGGTAAATCCCGCGGTGATGGTGGCGATGGTGTCCAGATCCTCTGCAATCAGGGCCTCGTAAAGTTCAGGACTGACCTGGCGCTGGTAGGTGGCAAATCTGGGGTCGTAATAATCGGAGTTTTCATCCCAGGACTCTCTTTTGATGGTGACAAAATAGTCTTCCTTCATATCCTTGAGGATCTTGGTGTAGCTGGTATAGAGCTGGGCCATTTGTTTGGAAAAGGTTTTTTCATGTTCCAGGGCCTGTTTAAGCCCTGCATCAAGGGCCTGGGTGCTGTCGGCAAATGCGGCATAGTCCGGGTCTGATCCTGACCTGTGGTTGGCGTATTGGGTTTTCACCACAGTGGAATGGTTTCGGGACTGGCTGTCAAGTTTTGACAGGGGCGCAAACCGGGCATTGATTTTGTCGCTTAACCCTGGAAAGTCTGCCAGGGCTTTTGCCATGACATTGTTTTGTATCTCCTCAGCAATTTTCCGGATCTGTCGCGCATGGGTCTCTGCCCGGGGTGCCAGGGCGTCTGCGTTCTGAATACTGTCTCTTATTAAAGTATACCGGGACATGGGTGCCCGGGCCAGGTCTTCCCCATCCTGGATCACACCTTGAATCCGGGTGATCTGCTGTTTGACCTGGGCCGCAAGTTCGGGTGTGTTCTTTTTGACCAGAGGTTTCAGGTCCTGGTCGTAGAGTGATCCTGCCCGTGAAAGCTCATCCCGGGCTTCTTGGAATTTTTGGGTCCAGTTTTCCTTCGCCGCATAGGATTCAACCGCCTTGAATTCAGATGTTTTTGCAAGGCTCTTGTACCGGTCCTCTTGTACGTCCACCCGGGAGCCGGCCTCCTTGACAATCTGGGGAACCGCCCTGGCTTTATCCCTGAGGTCCCCGGGAAGACCCGGGCCACATCCCGTTAAAAACAGCAGTCCTGCCACGGCCATTCCTGCCACAAGGGTCTTGACCGGATAATTTTTGATCATCCTTATTGATCTCCTTTGCTGATAATGGTGACTGCGCCCGGTTCAACAGGAGTTGAGGTGTAGATCCGGTACTCATCCCTGCCCGATCCAGACCACTCCTCAACCGTGAGAAATTTCGTATGGCTTTCATTTTCAAATTCATACATATAGACTTTTTCTCTTCTGTCCCCCCGAAGGTATATGGCGGCCCAGTCATCCTCATACCAGAAGTTTTCCCCGGCAAGGACGATCACATCCTTGTCATCGGCAATCTGGTCAAGGTCATCTTCATCTATGGCC
Organism: uncultured Desulfobacula sp.; assembly: GCA_963674905.2. Classification (GTDB taxonomy): domain Bacteria; phylum Desulfobacterota; class Desulfobacteria; order Desulfobacterales; family Desulfobacteraceae; genus Desulfobacula. The sequence continues at coordinate 2,707,284 of CAXXXR010000002.1, forward strand.
TGTCCCCCGTCATCTTTTAAATCCCTGAAGGAGAGACGTTCAAGGGTCATGGAGATTTCAAGTTCATCATCAAATTCCCACTCAAGGTGAACGCTTTTTCCGGTGTCCAGGCAGAGGCAGGTGAGTTCATGGATGAAATACCCCTGTCCGGTTTTAAAATCATCCGAGAACTCTTCGTATGTATTGATGTCCGTGACAACATAGGTCTGGCCGTGGCAGTCGAAAAACGATTGGACCCCGGCATCTCTGATGTCCAGTCTTGATGCCTCCTGCCCTGAAACAAGGTCTGCTTGTTTCAGGCTCCGGATGGCTGTGATTCTTGACTGAAAAGATTTTTGTGTGGCCGCGTCAAGCATGGAATGCCTCCATTGGTTTAGTGGGTTTGGCCGGCAACATCAATCCTTGCGCCGTGCCGTTAATGCATCGGTCCTTGCCCGGAACCGGTCGTTCATTTTTCCCAGGGCATTGGAACTCTGGGAGGCAATATTAATGGTTTCCTGGGAAATCAGGGCATAGGTTTCAAATGCCTGTTCATAGGTCTGACACGCCTCTTCCAGGGCCTCGATGTTCACGGTCATGCTCTGGCTCATCTGGGCACCCTTGATGGCGGCGTTGCCGATGACCTTTGCCGTGTCCTTCATGGTTTCTGCGGCTGCCTGCTGGACCATGTCCAGGTGCTGGAGGGTTTCCATCTGCTGTTCCGCCGCCACCCGGACGGCCAGGGCATTTTTAACGGCAGTGGAAAGGATCATGTCGGTCCGCTGGACCAGGCGCCGAACCAAATGGGAGTTTCTCACCATCATCTCGCCGCCGAACCGGGTCTGGAGATTTGAATTGTCAATGGTCTGGAGGTCCACCACGGCCATGGCAAGATCCGAGGTCAGGGTGGTCAGGGCCTCTTTATTCCTGGGGTCGTCAATGGTGGCCAGATGCTCCATGAGCTTCTGCCAGATGATCTGGCCGAGAAAGATCTGCTCCTGGAGCCGGGGCTGGATCTCCTTTAATGCGTCACAGATGGTGGACAACTCTGCCGCATCAAAGGCCACCTGGTCGGATTCGTTTCTCAAATGGTCCCGGATGCCGTCAATGGTGGAGTTAACGGTTTCCCTGCGCTCGGCAATGATCCTCAGGATTTCATCCCCCTTGGGCAGACGGTTCACGGTCTTGGTGAACAGGCCCAGCATTTTTTTGGGAAACGGGAGTTCGGTTTTCCCCACCACGGTTGGATTAACCTTGTCCAGTTCCGTTTTAATGGCCAGAATATTTTTCCCCACAGGTGAGGATTCATCCGTAGCCACATTCCTGAGCACGTTGCCCATCTTGCGGTCATAGAGACTGACCTGGGTCTGGGTCTCCTGCATGATGTCCCGGCCCAGGCCGAAAACAAAATCGCCCAGTTGCCAGTCGGAGGGGTCCTCTTTGATTTTTTCAAGGAATTCATTTGCCCGGGCTTCAGCCGCCTGTATATCTTCCACGGTCATATGTTTGGGCTGAACCGGTTCAAGGTTGGAAGGGGTCTGGACTGGGGTCAGGGCACCCTGACCCGATACCTGGGTCACCTCGGCAAGGACGGGGGCCTTTGCCTGGTGGGCAACATTTTGAAGGTCCTGGGTCATGTCATTCATCATATCCTCCTTAGGGAACTTTGTTTTGTTAATCCAGCGTTCTTCATGAAAATTTTCCGGCAAGGAAATTGGCCATGGTCTTGAATTCCGCAGTCTCGTTTTTTTCAACAATATCCCTGGACCGGTGGGAGACCTCGTGCAGGTTTTCAATGGTTTCCTCGAAGATGGCCGCCTGGTTTTTCCGGCTCTCCGTGGACAGGTCAAGGTATTCCTTGACTGTGTTGAAAAGATGCTTTTTACCGATCTTCTTGATCTCATAGGTCAGGGCTTCACCGGGGTATCGTTCCATCATGGCCGGGGTGACAACACTTAAATCATCAATAATGGTCTCTATCTTCTGGGTCATGCCATCGGGAAGATCCCGGTCTTTTCTCAGGACCATATTACATTGCAGCAGCACCTCCAGGATGGATTTAAACTCCTGGTCAGGAGATTGTCCCGGCCCGGAAGAGGAACCTTGCCCGGAGGAGGACTGGGGCCCGTGGTCAGACCCTGTTTTTTGGGGTTGAGTGTTGCCCGATTGAGCTTGCCCGGATTTATTTTTGGGGGACCTGTTTTTCATCATCAGGGCAACGCCCACAACGGCGATGCAGAATACGGCGGCTGTAATGATCGTTGTCATTGTGCGGCTCCTTGGGGGTTAACCTTTTTAATTCCATCATATTTTAGGAAACAATAATGCAAAACTTCAATTTTACAAGGCCGGGAAAATTGCTAAATATGACCCCACTCTATATGGGGTATGCCCAAAAATCAAGCCGGACCCGGGAGATTTGTCGTCCCGGAAAAAATGGATACTTGTACCCGGAACAAAGGTGATGTAAAATAGGAGGAATCCGGCCCACAAAAAAAATGCCTGGGTGCAGCCCTTCAAACGTAAGGTGTGGCATACCGGCCCGGGTCTGATTATACTTTTAAAAAGGATGGAGCAATGAAGATATTTAGATCAGCAGTTGTGGGTTTGGTTTTTACGGCAATGGTGGCCATGGTTGGTGCAGGGTGTGCCTCCAGCCGGTCCGGCCAGGTGTATTCCCGGGACGAGGCCAGACAGGTCCAGACCGTTGAAAACGGGACGGTGGAGTCGGTGAAGCAGGTGATCATTGAAGGCACCAAAACCCCCATCGGCACGGCGGCCGGAGGGGTTGCCGGCGGTGTGCTCGGCAGCACCGTGGGAGGAGGATCCGGTAAAACAGTGGCCGTGGTGATCGGGGCCCTTGCCGGTGCCGCCGCAGGCACCATGGCCGAAGAGGGCATCACCCGGAAACCCGGACTTGAAATCATTGTGAAAATAGACGGCGGCCGGACCATTGTGGTGGTCCAGGAGGATGACATGGCTGTTGCGGCCGGGGACAGGGTCAGGATTATCACGGCACCGGACGGCACCACCCGGGTGTCGAAGTAGGGCACCCATCGGCAGGTCATAGCGGTTTTTTTCTTCTGCTGTTAAAGAGTTGACCTTTAAATTTTCATGGTTACCTTTGCAGCCTGCGAACAATCCGCGAATAATCACGGGATATTAACAGGAGAATCATGAAAAAGAACACCCAGACCAATGATAAATTACGGAATATTGCCATCATCGCCCATGTTGATCACGGCAAGACCACCCTTGTTGACGCCATGTTCAAGCAGAGCGGGCTTTTCAGGGAAGGCCAGGAGACGGACGACCGCCTCATGGACAGCATGGATCTTGAAAGAGAGCGGGGAATCACCATTGCGGCCAAAAACTGTTCCGTGAAATGGAAAGACGTTAAAATTAATATTATTGATACCCCGGGCCATGCGGATTTCGGCGGTGAGGTGGAACGGGCCCTGTCCATGGCAGACAGCGCCATCCTTCTGGTGGATGCGTCCGAAGGCCCTCTGCCCCAGACCCGGTTTGTCCTTAAAAAAACCTTTGAGGCCAATCTTCCGGTCATGGTCATCATCAATAAGATTGACCGTAAGGATGCCCGGCCCGACGAAGTCCTGGACATGGTGTATGACCTGTTCATCGACCTTGAAGCCACGGAAGAGCAGCTTGATTTTACCTATCTGTACGCCATCGGCCGTGACGGGATCGTTAAACGGGAACTGGAAGAAGATGTTGACAATCTGACGGTCCTGTTTGACCTCATTGTGGAAGAGATGCCGGCCCCGTCCTATGATCCCTCCGCTCCCTTTCAGATGCTGGTCTCGGATCTGGGATATTCCGACTACCTCGGCCGTCTGGCCATCGGCAAGATTTTTAACGGCAGTGCCACGTCCAATGAAAGCCTTGTGTGCATCAATGAAGACAATAAACAGAAATTATTAAAGGTGTCCAAGCTCCAGACCTATGACGGGATGACCCTTTATCCCGTGGAACAGGCCCAGGTGGGAGATATTATCGTATTGTCCGGTATCGAGGAGGTCAAGATCGGGGACACCATCTGTACCCGCCAGGACCCCGTACCCCTGAAACGGATCACCGTGGATGAACCCACCGTGTCCATGCGGTTTTCCATTTCCACCTCTCCCTTTGCCGGCCGGGAGGGCAAATATGTCCAGTCCAGAAAAATCCGGGAGCGGTTGCTCAAGGAGACCCTGATGAACGTGGCCATAGAGGTGGAGGAGAGCACCACGGACGAAAGCTTTACGGTCAAGGGAAGGGGAGAGCTCCAACTGGCCATCCTCATCGAAACCATGAGAAGAGAGGGGTTTGAACTCTGTGTGGGACGGCCAAAGGTTATCTACAAGTACAGGGATGGAAAAACCCTGGAACCCATTGAACATCTGTTTGTGGATTGCGGTGAAGATTTTCTCGGGGTTGTAACGGAAAAACTCTCCATCCGGAAGGGCAAGATGCTCAACCTGGTGAACAACGGCAAGGGCCGGGTGAGAATTGAATTTTCAATCCCCTCAAGGTCTTTGATCGGATATCGGGATGAGTTTATGACCGATACCCGGGGAACCGGAATCATGAACTCCTACCTGTCCGGGTACGAGGAGCACCGGGGGGAATTCCCGGTGCGGTATACCGGCTCCATCGTGTCCGACCGCCAGGGGAAAGCCGTTCCCTATGCCCTGTTCAACCTTGAGCCCAGGGGGCAGTTGCTCATCGAGCCAGGCACTCCGGTGTACGAGGGCATGATCGTGGGAGAACACAACCGGCACCAGGACATTGACGTGAATGCCTGCAAGGAGAAAAAATTGACCAATATGCGGGCCTCGGGCAAGGACGAAAGTGTGATCTGTTCACCCATAAAGGCCATGACCCTTGAAAAGGCCCTTCATTTTATCCGGGACGATGAGATGGTGGAGGTCACCCCCCTTTCCATCCGCCTGAGAAAAACCACGTTGAACGCCTCCCAGCGCCAGGTGCTGAAGGCCAAACAAAAAAAGATGGAGCAGGAGTAAGGACCGCAAGCGAAACAAGGAGTCCCATATTTGAATACCCGGCCCAGGACCAGGAGAGGACACGACAAATCCCCAACCTTGATCTTTGATTTTCTTAATGGAGAGTCAAAGATCAAGAATTAAAGATCAGGCCCCGGTTTTTTTCATGATCTTGCGCCTTTCCCCGTCACGGACTTCCCGCCGCAGCAGCTTGCCCACCTTTGACTTGGGAAGCATGTCCCTGAATTCCACATATCCCGGGACCTTGTAGGAGGCCAGGCGTTCACTGCACCAGCGGATCAGTTCAACACCCCCCACTCCCCGGGCATCCTCCTTGAGCACCACAATGGCTTTGATGCGTTCCCCGGCCCGTTCATCGGGAATGCCGATGACACAGGCATTGATCACGGTGGGGTGATCCTGGAGAACGGCTTCAATTTCCGAGGCCGATACCCGGTATCCCTTGTGTTTGATCACGTCTGCAGACCGTTCCATGTAAACCAGTTCCCCGTCCGGTTTGCACGAGACAAAATCTCCCATGCGGCAGTAGAGCTTGTCGTTCACCCGGATATAGGTCTTGTCAGTTTCTTCAGGTTTTTCATAGTACTCTTTTAACGAATAGGGTGAGGTGACAAAGAGTTCGCCGTTTTCGCCGTCTTCAACACATTCCAGGGTCACCGGGTCCACCACGAGACACTCCCGGCTTTCCAGGGGGTATCCAATGGAACCCGAAGAGGGCTCGGTTCCGATCCTGCTGTAGGTGACGTGGCCGGCTTCCGTGGACCCGTAAACCTGGTAGATGGGAAGGTCATATTTTTCCCGGAACCGGTTCATGACTTTTCCGGGCAGCACATCTCCGCCGCAGAAGCAGTATTTCAGGGAGGACAGGTCATATTGATCCAGGCGGTCGTTTTCCAGGATCATCCGGTACAGGGCCGGTACCCCGAGAAACCATCTCACCCGGTATCTCTGGACACATTCTAAAATGGCATCCACCTGGGGCTGGGGCATGAGCACCACCATGTTGCCTTTATTTAACCCCACGGCCATGAAAAATCCCAGGGCCATGATGTGAAACAGGGGGTTCACGGCAATATAGACATCCGTTCCCTCTTTTAAGTGGCTCCCGGCCACATCATAGGTCACGTTGTTGATATAGGAGGTGGAGCCGATATGGTTGCCCGGCACCCCCTTGGGAAAACCCGTGGTCCCCCCGGTGTAGAGGATATATGACAGGTCCTTCACCGGGTCGATCTCTATGGCTTCGGTCATGGGCCCGGCCTTGAGCAGGGATAAAAATGAGAGAATCCTTTCATCATAGTCCACTCTGCCGTTGGGCACCTTGTCGAACAAAAATCCCAGGCCCCGTTTCCAGGCCGGCAAAAGGTCCACAAGGTTGGTGACAATGGCCCGCTTTAAGGGGGTGGTGCCGAAGGTTTCCTTTACATATCCGAAATTGGTGTCCATGCAGATGATGGTTTCGGCCCCGGAATTCTTGATCATATATCCGATTTCATGGGAGGTGTAGATTGGGGAAACCGGGACAAGGACGGCCCCGGCCCTCTGGATGCCGAGATAGGCAATCACCCATTGAATACAATTGGGAATATACAAGAGCACCTTGTCTCCCTTTTGTACCCCCAGGTTTCGCAATCCCCCGGCAAACCGCCGGCTCAGATCTCCCAGGCGCTGATAGGAGAATGATTCGCCCAGGTAGGACACGGCCGTGTTTTGCGGATACATCTCAGTCATTCGATCAAATCGGGAAAAAGACAATTCCTTCTCAAGTGGTATGGCATGCTTGCCCATTTGGATTGGCTCCTTTTTTATGAAACACCAAAATATGCGGATTTTACATCTGGATTGCCCATGAGTTCCTCCCGGGTTCCCTCCATGACGGCGGCCCCGTTTTCAAGGATATAGGCATAATCCACAATGGGAAACACGGGCCGGGCATATTGTTCGGCCACGATGACGGCGATCCCGGTTTCCTGCTGGATCACCTTGACGGCCTTGATCAGGGTGGCCTGCATGAGCGGGCTTAATCCCAGCAAAGGCTCATCCAGGAGCAACACCTTTGGCTGGGCCATGAGGGCCCGGCCGATGGCCACCATCTGCTGCTCACCCCCGCTCAAAAAACCGCCCAGACGGTTTTTCAGTTTTTCCAGGGCAGGGAACATGTTCATCACGTAATCCAGGGTATATTTTGCCTGGGCCCTGGTGGCCAGGTATCCCCCGATACGAAGGTTCTCCAGCACGGAACTCTCCTTGAACAGGCGTCGTCTTTCAGGACAGAGGACAATCCCGGCCCTGGCCCGGAGGCTGGGTTTCAGGTTCATGATGCTTTCACCCTGGAATATCACGTCCCCGGTAAGGGTGATCCGTTCTCCCCCGGCCATGTCCTCTTTTTTCTGGATATCCAGCATGATGCCGGACAGGGCGTACATGAGGGTGGATTTGCCGGCGCTGTTGGCCCCGAATACGCCCACGATCTGATTGTCTGCGCAGGTGATGCTGATATTATTCAGGGCCAGCATGTTTTCGTAAAATACCATCAAATCAACGGCTTCAAGCATAGGTCATGACCTCCTCAACCTCTTCAGATCCAAAATAGGCAGCCTTGACCCGTTCATCGGCCATGACCTCGGAGGGACTGCCTTCAATGAGTTTTTCGCCGAAGTTCAGGACCATGACCCTGTTGGCCACCTGGAACAGCTCCCGTAGCCTGTGCTCGATCATGACAATGGTAATGCCTTCGTCCTGGAGCCGCTCGATCAGGGGCACCATGGAGGCGATCTCACTCATGGACAACCCGGAAAACACCTCGTCGCAGATAATGATTTCGGGTTTGAGGGCCAGGCACCTTGCCAGTTCCAGCCGCTTTAAATAGCCCGTGGGCAGGGTGGATGTTTTTTTAAACGGGATATACGAGTCCCGTTCAAACCCGATTTCTTCCAGAATATCAATGGCAATGGTCTGCCGGTTCCCGAGCCGTCCCCCGCCCCGCCAGCCTCCGGTCCGCTTGGCCCGGGGAGAGAACAAAGGGATGACAAGATTTTTGTAGGCCGGCAGGCTGTGATAGGGCCGCATGATCTGGAAGGTCCGGGTCACCCCCAGGTCGGCAATCTTGTGTGGGGGACGTCCCGTGATATTTTTACCCTTAAAATAGATCCTGCCTGAACCGGGTTTGATAAACCCGGTAATGCTGTTGACAATGGTGGTCTTGCCTGATCCGTTGGGCCCGATAATCCCAAGGACATCTCCGGGAAACACATCAAAGCTGACATCCTTGAGGGCCGTCACCCCGCCGAAAGCCTTGGAGAGCCCGTCAATCTTAAGAATCGGATCTGTTGGGGCGGGTTTGCTTTCCTGTTTGATACCTGGTTTCCTGTCTGATTTCATATCCGGTTTAGGTTCTGAAGTCATATTTGATTTCATATTTGGGTCCACCGTTCAAACTGTTCATATTTGCGCTGTCCAAAGGCCATGATCCCGTCGCTGCGAAACAGGATAAATCCCACCAGGATTGAGGCGTAGAATGCAATCCTCAAGGTTCCGAAATCCCTTAACAGCTCGGACACCGGCACCAGGATCAGGCAGCCGATCAAAGGGCCCACCAGGGTGCCGGCTCCGCCGATGACTGTGGCGGCAATGGGCAGGATGGAAAAATCCAGGGCAAACTGGGAGATGCCCGACCACATGTAAATATGGGTGAGGCAGGCTCCGGCCATGCACCCCATGGCCGAGGCAATGAATACGGCCAAAGCCTTGTACCGGGTAATGCTGATGCCCGAGGCTTTCACGGCCTGGTCATTGTCCATGATGGCGGTGAAGATCAGGCCCCGGTCCGTGGTGACAAACCGCCTGATCCCAAACAGGAAGACCAGCACCATGGCGATGACAAAGTATTGTTCTGCAAAGGAGGATGAAAAACTGTCGATTCCGGTGAGTCCGTCGGTTCCCCCGAAAATGTCAAAGGCCTCGATAATCCGGGCCATGAACAACGGATACATCAGGGTGACAATCGCAAAGTACACCCCTTTCAACGGCAGGCAGGGAAGCAGCAGAACCGTGCAGACCACCCCGCCGATGAGGGCGGCCAGGGGCACGGTGAGAAACGGGGGAACACCGAAATAGGAGTTGAGTATGCCCGCGATATACCCCCCGGTTCCAATGAAAAAGGCCCCTCCCAGGGAAACCAGTCCAACGTAATGGGCCAGGAAATCAAAGCTCAGGGCCAGGATGGCATAGATACAGACAATGGAGATGACCCGCTGCCAGTACATGCCCGGCACCAGAAAGGGCAGGGCCAGCATCCCGGCGATCAAAATAAACCTGGGCAGGGTGAGATAGGACAATTCCCGCCAGGACATCAGGGCATAGAGTCCGTCGGTCCGGACCTTTATCCCGCGGTCGATGCGCTCTTTTCGTGATGCTTGATCCTTCATCTCTTATACCCTCTCTTCTAGTTCTTTTTGCCGGCCGAACAGGCCGGATGGTTTCAGGATCAGGGTGAGGATGATGGCCAGGAGGGCCACCACCATCTGGAAATGAGATCCGATAAAGACCACCGTGAGGATCTGGGCGAACCCGATGATAAAGGCGGCGAAAAACGCCCCCATCCATGACCCTAAGCCCCCCACAATGCACACGGCAATGGACATGATGAGCACATTGTACCCGGATTCCACCACGATATTGCCCAGGGGCAGAATCAGGGTGGCGGCCACTCCGGCCAGGACCGCCCCGAATCCCATGGCCAGCATGGCCATGAGATCTGAGTCAATGCCCAGCATGAGGGCGGCCCGTTCATCCTGGGCCATGCCCTGGAGGGCCAGCCCGATCCGGGTATAGTGGGTAAACACCCAGAGTCCGGCCACCAGAAGAATGCCGATCATCATCATCACCAGCCGGTGGAAATCCACGGGCACCCCGCCGATCATGAAACTGCCCTCCACGAAAACGGGAAGGGTATAGGTCATGCCCCTGAAGCCCCCGAATCTCAGGCCTTCAAGAATGGCAAGGCCGATGGCATAGGAAGAGATGATTTCGGAAATGTTCATCCCCCTTACCCGGATCAGGACAAACCGATACATGATCATTCCCAGGGCCGCGTTGCAGCAGAGGGAAAGCAAAATTGCCAGGGCATAGGGCAGCCCCAGCCGGTGAAACAGGGTCCAGGTTACAAACCCGCAGATGATATACAATGCCCCGTGGGCGAAATTGGGCACCCGGCTGATGCCGTATACCATGGCAAAGCCGAGGCCCATTAAGGCAAGGGACACGGAGTTGATGGTCCCGTACACTAGAATCTCCATAAGGTTCTGCTCCGTCCGGTTTGAGTTGATTCGCTTTAAGTTCGTCTGATCCTAATTTGTCCGATCTTAGTTCATCCGATTTTAGTTCATCCAGGGCGGCAGTAGAATGCTGCCTTTGGCAATGCTTTTGGGGTATACGACGATCCGCTTGCCGTTCTGCCACTGGAGAATGGACCCCACGGCCCCCTCTTTGGGGTCCAGGGCCGTGATGACCTGGTGGGTTTTGGGATCAAACCTCAGCCTGCCGTAAACTCCCATGATATCGATTTGCTCAAGGGCCGTCACCACCTTGTCCGACTTGAGTGTTCCCGCTCTTTCAATGGCGTCCTTTAAGGCATAGACCGCCATGTAGGAACTGGATGATCCCAGGCCTTCAGGTTCAACTCCCCATTTTTGGGTATAGGCATCATAAAATTTCATGGTCCATTCCGTGGCATCGGAAGGGGCGTTCCCGGCATTGACCACGTTGCACAGGGTATACTCTCCCTTGCCCTCGGTGGCGTCCCAGAAACCCGGTTGTTCCGCTGCCGCCAGAGTGGAACCAAAGGGCAGGGCCGGGATTTTCAGATCATACCACTGCTTGAGCAGGATGGCGCTTTCCGGCATGTCCATCCAGATATTGATGATCTGGGAACCCGTGGATTTAACCTTTAACAGGGCCATGGAATAGTCGGTGGTGCCGGTGGGGAAGATTTCAGTACCCGTGACCTCAAATCCCTTGGATCCGGCCACCTTCCCCATGACTTCGGCCGCTCCCCTGGCATGGGATACATCCTGGGCCATGATAAATACCTTGGTCAGCCCGTATTCTTCCTTGAGGTCTTTAAAGTTGGCGATCATTTCACCGATCAGGTTGACCGCTTCCCCGTGAATCCTAAAACAATATTTAAATTTGTCGTATTTTTCCGCCACCATTTTATGATATTTCGGGGTCAGGACCCCGGAGGTGACAATGGAGACCCGTTTGTATTTGGCCAGCAGAGACATGGCGGCCAGGGCCGCTTCCGACCGGTTGGGTCCGCCCAGGATAAAATCGGCTTTTTTGTTTAAGATCAGTCGTTCAAGGGCCATCAGGGCTTCACTCACCGGGACTCCGGGCTCAAGATCCCGGGTGTCGATGACTTCCACGGCAAAGGGTCTTTTCTTGCCCTTTACATCCACCCCGCCGGCGGCGTTGATTTCATCCACGGCAAGTTTGATGCCCCTTTCCGCGTCCCATCCATAAACATAGGCTGTTGACAGAGGTGCCCCTAAAATAATGGGTTTTTCCGCAAAGGCCAGGGTTCCCCACACCAGTAAAAACATGGATACAAAAAGGGCGAGATAACTTTTAAATCTGCTACGCTTCATACGAATTCTCCTTTTGTTGACACGTTGTTGTTATGGGCCTTACTATTGTTGGCTGTCGCGTTCACTGAGGGTGAAAGTGGAAAACAAATCTTCGTCAACACTATCGACCCGGTTCCTGATCGTCATGAAATCATCAAAATGATGGATAAAAATATCAAGGAGTTCCGGGTCAAAGTGTTCGCCCCTTTCTTTTTTCATGATATCAAAGGTGACCTGGGGAGGATAGGGATCTTTATAGGGCCGTTTGGAGGTGATGGCATCAAAGGTGTCGGCAATGGCGACAATCCGGCCGGAGATGGGGATGTCGGTTCCCTTCAGCCCGTTGGGATATCCCTTTCCATTGAATTTTTCATGGTGGGTCAGGGCGATTTCCTGGGCCATCTGGAGAATTTTTGATTTGGACCGGGACAAGAGCCTGGCCCCGATCTGGGCATGGGTTTTAATGGTTTCAAACTCGATATGGTTGAGTTTTCCCGGCTTTAACAGAATCTTGTCCGGGATGCCTATTTTTCCGATATCGTGCATGGGCGCGGCATAGTAAATGGTTTCGATAAAATCGTCGGAAAGGTTTAACTTTTCCGCCATGAACGAACAATACTGCCCGATTCTCACGATGTGATCCCCGGTGTCTTCATCTTTGTACTCCGCCGCCATGACCAGGCGGTGGATGGAGTCGATATAGGAGATCTTAAGTTCTTCGTGGGCTTTTTTTGCAATCTGCTTCAGGCTTCTTTCCCTCAGCACACGGTCGATTCTGAGAATGATTTCCCGGGGTGAAAAGGGTTTTTGCACAAAATCACTGGCACCGATGGTGATGATTTCATCATACTGGTAGTCCCGGATCTGTCCGGTCATGACAATGACATCTGCTGTATAATCGGATTTGATGATTTTGGCCAGCTCAATCCCGTTGAGAATGGGCATGTCAATGTCGGTGACCACCACATCAAAGGGATGTTGTGCCATCATTTCCAGGGCCTTTTCCCCATTTTCCGCAAATCGGCAGGGATATTGGGTCCTCTCTAATGTGTTTTCAAGCAGATCCCGTATCATGGGCTCATCGTCAACAATCAGAATACTGGCATTCGGGGAATCCGGAACAACAAAATCTTCCATTATTTTTGCCTTGGTTAGGTTTTTTGTGGGTTATATTACAAGATTATATCAAAAATGAAAACAGCAAATCCGGAAAACTCCGGGTGAATCTAAAAAAACATAGTGCCGCCGGGACAGAATCGTGTTGACGGCTTTGATTATGGACTATTGCCGGATAAAATGATAAATAGAACAAAATTAACAAAGACAGGGCTCCGGAACGAGGCGCCCATGGAAAATTGATGAATCAATTCAGACGATAATTTTATTAGATAACTTGAGACGATAAAATGGAAAGATTTTTTGTGATTCTTGTTTCCGCTGCCGTTGGAACGGCCTTTTACCTGTGGTTTTCCCGGGCCGTTAAAACACAAACCATGCAGGCATTCATCCGTTCGCACCTGTGGTTGTTGCACCCCAACTCAATCTGCTATTGGCGGACCGCCATGGCCTTCCTGGGATTCTGCCTCTACTTTTCCAGCACCTATCAGGCCGCTGCCATCTTTATCTTTACCTTTGCGGCCATCCTTGACGGAGCCGACGGTGTGGTGGCCAGACAATGTGATCTTGGGACCCTGTGGGGAGAGACCCTGGATCCCCTGTGCGACAAGCTCACCTACCTTCCCCCTTTGATCGGATTTGCCTATGCCGGGATCATCCGTCCGGACCTGGTGTGGATCCTTGTGATCATTGAATTTTCAGGCCAGTTTCTTGCCCGGCGGATACTGACCTGGATCAAGTTTTCCGGGGCAGCCAATAATTTTGGAAAGATCAAGGCCATCATCTGTTTCGGTCTGGTGATCCTGTGCGCATTGATGGATAAAAATCCGGGACTGGTCAACATTGCCGACAGTATCCTTATGGCCTGTATTGTTCTTTCCTCGGCATCCGTGGTTTTTAAATTTATTCCCAACCGGCTCTATGCAGATATCCTTTCCATACTCAATTTTATCTGCGGCGTGACCAGTCTGGTTCTCACCCACCACCACTATTTTGCCTGGGCCATCTGCATTATCATCATCGGGCAGTTGTTTGACCTGTTTGACGGCCGCATGGCCTTAAAGCACGGGGGAACCAAGTATGGTCCATACCTGGATGATATTGCCGATTTTGTCAGCTTTGGACTGGCCCCGGCCTATGTGGTGGTGGAAAAAGGCGGATCACTGGCCTGGCTTGTGGGAGCCCTCTTTATTTTCGGGGTGGGATACCGTCTGGTCCGGTTTGTGGCAAAGGATAAACGCAGGACCGACCTGCCCGAGGGGATCTTCAACGGACTTCCCAGTCCTGCCGGGGCCCTGATCGTTCTGGGGGCCTCCCTTGTTTCAGCCCCGGTGGTATTGTGGGGATTCACCCTTGCCTCAACCGGCCTGATGATCAGTCATATCCGTTTCGCTCATTTTGGACGCCTGATCCTCAAGCAGATTCCCAAGCCCGTGTTCTTCGTGATCAGTGCCGCCATCATCATGACCCTGTCCTTTATTTTTAAAACACGGAATATCCAGATGTTTGGATTTCTCATCCTGGGGTCTGTCATGGTCTACATGGTTGTGGGTAGGAAGTGGGTCCACTGATCGGGTTAAAAAATTTCAATCGCTTTGCTTCCATCAATTGGTTCGCAAGGCTGTTAAGGTTCAATGATTTTAAAGGACCCCCCTTCTGGGTGATCATTCTTAAATGCCTTTAACCGGGTGTCAAGATCATTGAACCTATCCCTGCCGGTGAGGGACACGCAGGCCCTTAGTCCCTCGTGGCGGTCACTGCCCGTGGTGGTCAGGGAGATGGCGCTGATACCGTAGTACAAGAGTTCTTCCACCAGCTCTACTCCGGAGAATCCCGGATATGAGAGGGTGAAGTAAAACCCGTCGGCAATGGGTTCGCCCTCATCCATGTCATAGACAATGTTAAATCCGTTGTCCGTGAACAGTTTTTTCATGACCTTGGCCCGGTCCCCGTATTCTTTGACGGAATCCACAAAATTGTATTCGCCGCTGTTGACGGCCTTTAAGAGGCCGGCAAGTCCCCATTGATTGGAATGGGAAACCCCGGAGCTCAAGGCATACATGGCCCCGAAGATATAGGCATACCCGAAGTTGTCAGACCCGAAAAAGGGTTCAAGGTTGTTGCCCCGGGAGTTGAAGAGCTTGTCCGGGATGGCGGTCATGCCGATTCTCTGGCCGGCCAGGGAAAAGGACTTGGAGCTGGAGATCAGAAGGATATAATTGTCCGTATATTTGGCAACAGAGGGGATATACGGTGCCCGGCCCGGAACGGAATAGTCTTTCCGAAAATCCATGCCGAAATAGGCCAGATCTTCCATAACAATGCAGTCGTATCGGGTGGCCAGTTCTCCGATGATACTCAGTTCCTGCTCGGTGAAGCAGATCCAGGAGGGGTTGTTGGGGTTGGAGTACATGAGCGAGGCAATATCCCCTTTTTCAAGGAAAGATTCAAGCTTTGCCGCCAGTTTGTCCCCCCGGAATTCATACACGTCAAAGCTCTCATAGGGGGCCCCCAGTACGCCGGCCTGGCGCTTGTTGACCGGAAAACCCGGGTCCAGGAAAAGGATTTTGTTTTTATCCTTGATCCGTCGGGTGGTGCACATCATGGCCATGTAGCATCCCTGCATGGAGCCCACGGTGGGGAAGCAGGATTCAGGCCGTATGTCCACGTCTATGAAGTTTTTGACAAAATTGGAAATTTCCTGTTTTAATTCCGGGATACCGTCAAAGGGCGGATATTTTGAGCCCACCCCTTTTCTCAATGCCTCGATTTCAGCATCCACGGCAATTTGTGGGGGATCAAGGCCGGGTACGCCCATCTCCATTCGGATATAGGCTTCTCCTGATGCGGCTTCAATATTGTTCACAATGCGGTTCAGCTCCCGTATGGAGGCAAGACCGACGGATTTAAGTCCCATTCGTTGAATTTCTTCTCTTACAATGGCCGGGTCAATGGGGGTTTTCATGGACGTCTCCCGGTGGATAAAAATATCTGATTAATTATCTGATTAAATTCTTATAGGCAAAGCGATTTGAAATTGCAAGAAAATTTAGGACCGTAAACTTAAAACCGGGACAAGAAAGGGCTATACCATTTAACTGTTTGTTTTTTCTTTCATCTTATCGCTGAACCGTTTGACATGGTCCATGATGATGGCGGACGCGGTTTCAGGGTCATCGGCTTTCATGGCGTCGATGATTTTTCTGAAGTCGGTGAGGTTTTCAAGGGTTCTCTCCCGGTTCATGGGCAGGTATTGGGCGTAGTATTGGTGAATATTGTCATGGATGCTTTTCTGGATAAACTGGAAGATGGGGTTCCGGGTCATGGTGCCGATATAGGTGTGCATCTGTTCATCGGTCTTGAGAAAGGTTTCCCAGTCATCTGTCTCATAACAGGCTTTTGCGGTCCTGAAAAGGGACTCCAGGGCCTGGATATCTTTCCGGGTGGCCCGGGTGGCGGCAAGTTCCACCAGGCTGCCCTCGATTTTGATGCGGAATTCGGCCAGATGCTCAAGGGAGACGGCTCCGGAGCGGATTAAAAGGGCCAGGGATTCGGCCATGGGTTCGGTGTCAATGCGTTTGACAATGGCTCCCCCCGATACTCCCAGTTTGATTTCAATCAACCCTTTCTGCTCCAGCACCCGCAAGGCTTCCCTCAGGGTGCCCCGGCTGGTATTGAACATGTCTTTTAACTCCCGTTCCGGCGGTAGTTTTTCCCCGGGTTTGAGTCGGCCGTTGATGACGGCATCCTGTATCTGTTCCACCACATCCTGGAAGACCCGGCTTTGCTTGGCTCGTTTAAACATCTATTTGTCCTGATCCATTTCTTATAGGTCTGTTGATTTAACCGGACCTGTCGGCTGAAATAATTCCATCCCGGCAAAAGTTTCGTGTAAATTAAAATGTCTTAAAATATCTATATCATCCAGGGTGAAACCGCAAGTTACAATCCAAAAATCCCATCCAATCCGTTCGTTTACGCCGGGCCCGGGTCTGCACTGAACGCGGTGGCGTTTGGCGGTTGACTCTGAACCGGGGATACCCTATGCTCTGGGCTATGAAAAAAATAGTCAAGATAGTCTCTGGGATTCTGGTCATCCCGGTTCTGGGCCTTGGAGGTTTGATTGCGGCGGCAATCTTTACCGACTTTAAGCCCGATTCGGTCATGCATGTGTCTGTGAACAGGGCTGCCCCGGCCACTAATGCCCGAAAAATTGATGCCCGAAAAAATGATGGCCCGGCAAGCGGTGACCCCCAAATTTACAACCTGATGATCTGGAATATCGGGTACGCCGGTCTGGGCCGGGACATGGATTTCTTCTATGACGGGGGAAAACAGGTGAGACCGCCCCGACCCCGGGTGGAAGAAAACCTGTCCGCCGTTCAGGCCTTTCTCTTGGAGGACCCGGATATTGATTTCTTTTTATTCCAGGAGGTGGATGAGAAATCCAAAAGAAGTTATGGGATCAACCAGGTGTCACGGCTGTCCCGGGCATTTCCAGACTTTTATTCAAGTTTTGCAAAAAACTATGACGTGATCTTTGTTCCCGTCCCCGTTCTTGATCCCCTGGGTCCGGTCCGGTCCGGGCTGCTGACCTTGAGCCGGTTTGAACCCCTGTCCGTTGTCCGGCACGCATTCCCGGGAAACTATGCCTGGCCCCAAGGGCTGTTCATGCTGGACCGGTGTTTTCTGGTCTCCAGATTTGGGCTGGCAAACAAAAAAGAACTGGTGGTCATCAATACCCACAACTCAGCCTATGATGACGGGGGGCTGAGAACTCGTCAGATGGGATATCTTAAG
Organism: uncultured Desulfobacula sp.; assembly: GCA_963674905.2. GTDB lineage: Bacteria > Desulfobacterota > Desulfobacteria > Desulfobacterales > Desulfobacteraceae > Desulfobacula. The sequence continues at coordinate 2,724,829 of CAXXXR010000002.1, forward strand.
GAATTTTTAATTAAAGAAGTTGAGCAGGGCAATTTTCTGGTGGTGGGCGGCGACTGGAACCAGTGCCCGCCCGGATTTGTGCCGGATTTTGCATCCAACATCATGGACAATACCCGCCGCATGGATATTGATCTGGATTATATTGAGCAATGGTCCTGGGCCTGGGATAAAACCATCCCCACCAATCGGCGTCTTGCCGCACCCTATGATGCAGGGACCTCTCCCACCACTGTCATCGATTTTTTCCTGGTATCGCCCAACGTCGAGGTCCAAGAGGTTCAGGGAATTTATCTTGGTTTTGAGCATTCAGACCATCATCCGGTAAAGCTGAAAATAAAATTGCCGGCGTCGTAAAAAGTCACCACCACCTGCGTTATGTTTTCTGCCTGAACGTTCACAATATGATATGTATCTATTTTTTGTACGGTCTTTTTTTCCTGCCCGGCCCGGGTTTGTCCGTGATGATTTTTTTTTGCCGTTCTTTTTGCCGGGGGTCTTTTTCCACAAATACGGGGGTCATGGAAAAGGGATCAAGACCGGTGCAATACATGAGGGTGGAATAGGTGGAGGGGGAAGGGGTGAAAATCTGTACCTGTTCCGGGGTCATCCTGAGCTCCTGCTTGGTAAATTTTTTCAGGGCAATCATGTCCTTTGCTGTGCATCCGGGGTGGGCCGCGATCAGGTAATAGGTCAAGAACTGCTTTTTTTTGGAGGCACGGCTCAGGGCATCAAATTGAGATTTAAACCGGAGCAGATCCTCAATGGACTGCTTGCCCATCAGGTTCAGCACGTGGGGCTGGGTATGTTCCGGAGCAATTTTCATCTGCCCGGAAACATTGTCTTCAACCAGTTTTTCAAGGTAGGAGCCCCCGTATTTTTTGTCGTGGAAAATCAGGTCATACCGGATGCCCGAGCTGATAAACACCTTTTTGATACCGGGTAGAGCTTCTATCTTTTGGATCAATTGCAGATGTTTTGAGTGGTCCGGGACAAGGGTTTTGCACACAGTTGGAAACAGGCAGCGTTTGTCCGGACAGGCCCCTTTGGTCAGTTTTCGTTTGCACTCATATCCGTACATGTTTGCCGTGGGACCGCCAAGGTCGGTGATATAGCCCTTGAAATCCGGAAGCAGGGAAATGGCTTTTGCCTCCTTGACGATGGAGGCCTCGCTCCTGTACCGGACGGTTCTGCCCTGGTGAACGGTGATGGCACAAAAATGACACTCCCCATAGCACCCGTAATGGGTGGGTATGGAAAACCGGATGGTATCCAGGGCCCGGACCGTTCCGTTCTGTCTGTAAAATGGGTGAAGTTCCCTCTCATATCCGAGCCCGTGGATATGGTCGAGTTCCAGAATGGTGGAAACGGGTTCGGGCGGATTCAATACCAGGTACCGGTCATTGTGTCGCTGGCAGAGCCCCTGGGCCGTAATGGGGTCATTTTCGGCATAGAAAAGATGAAAACTCCTGATATACTCAGCCTTGTCTGATTGGACCGCTTCAAAGGAGGGCAGTTCTTTGCCTTGTTTTTCCTTTGAGATAAATGCCGTTCCCCTTAAATCCCGGGGATCTTTATGGTCTTTAAGGGCAAATGCCAATTTGACCACGCTGGTGTGGGCCATTCCAAACAAAAGATAGTCGGCTTTGGCATCAAACAGGATGGAGCGCCGGATCTTGTTGAACCAGAAATCATAATGGGCGATGCGCCTCAGGCTGGCCTCTATCCCGCCCAGAACAATGGGGCAGGTGTTTTTAAAGTATTGTCTCACCAGGTTGGCATAGGCAATGACGGCCCTGTCCGGTCGCCGGGTGTTCATGCCTCCGGGGGTATAATCATCTTTTTTTCGTCTCTTTTTCAGGGCCGTGTAATTGGCCACCATGGAATCCACGCACCCGCCGGTAATGCCCCAGAAAAGCGCCGGTTCCCCCAGCCGTGTAATATCTTTGGGTTCATCCATGGCGGGCTGGGCAATGATTCCCACGCGGAACCCTTTGTCAACCAGGACTTTCCCAATCACGGCAACCCCCATGAAAGGCGAGTCAATATACGCGTCTCCAGTGACGAGAATCACATCCAGACGGCTCCAGTTGAGCTGCCTTACCTCTTCTTGTGTGGTGGGAAGAAACATGGTTTTTTACCGGCTTTCCTTAAACTCTGGTTTTCTTGTCATTTGCTTGAAGGTTAGCATACGCCAAACTCCTGGAAATTACAATCCAGCCCCGGGTCCGATCAATTTAGAACTTGTCAAATAGTCCAGCCGGAGAATGCAAGTCAAGCATGCCGGAACCCTGATGATTTCACGGATTATTGTATGATAGTGATAATGGGTCAATTTTGGGGATCTTGATAAATAGCTGGTAAAATGATATGGTACCGGCCTTTAAGAAAAAGAGAATATCAAGAACAACAGAGCATCAGGGTTAAATCAAATTGAGAAAAAAGGACAGTTTTACATTTATATGCCGTTCCTGCGGGGGCCGGGCCCTGAAATGGATGGGACAATGCCCGGATTGCGGTGCCTGGGATACTCTGGTTGAGGAACGCGTTGTTTCCGGGGCCTTAAAGAAGAGAGCATCCGCTTTCCTGCCGGAACCGGTTCTGATTGACTCCGTTGAAACCACCAAGACCGACCGGATTAAGACCGGTATGGATGAGTTTGACCGGGTTCTGGGGGGAGGCATCGTTGACGGCTCCCTGACCCTCATCGGCGGAGACCCGGGGATCGGAAAGTCCACCCTCATGCTCCAGGTATTGTCAAAGCTGTCTGCTGCCGGCAAGAAATGCCTGTACGTGTCGGGTGAAGAGTCGGTCCGCCAGCTTTCCATGCGGGGAAAACGGCTGGATTCCCACGGGGATAAATTGTATGTCGTTTCTGAAACCGATCTTGATTCCATCCTGGCAATGGTGGGGAAATCCACCTACGATGCCCTGGTCATTGATTCCATCCAGACCGTGTTTCACCCGGATGTCTCTTCTACTCCGGGCAGCGTGACCCAGATCCGGGAAGCGGCCATGCAGTTTATGAAACTTGCAAAAACCACGGGACTCCCGGTTTTCCTGGTGGGTCACGTGACCAAGGTCGGGGCCATTGCAGGACCCAGGATCATGGAACATATGGTGGATACCGTCCTTTATTTTGAAGGGGATAAAAGTCATGTGTTCCGGATTTTAAGGGCGGTTAAAAACAGGTTCGGCCCCACCAATGAGATCGGGGTATTTGAGATGAACGAAACGGGTCTGTCCCAGGTTCCCAATCCGTCTGCGGTTTTTTTGTCCGAGCGCCCCGAGTCTGCGCCGGGGTCGGTTGTCACCTCCTGCATGGAAGGTTCCCGGCCCATTCTCGTTGAAATTCAGGGTCTCGTGTCCAGTTCCGGCCTTGGAACCCCAAGGCGGACCATCCTGGGCCTGGACAACCACCGGGTATCTCTCATCGTTGCGGTGATGGAAAAGCGGCTGGGGATGAACCTTTCCGGCCTGGATATCTTCATGAACGTCACCGGCGGTGTCAAGATCGTGGAACCCTCTGCCGATCTGGCCATTGCAGCGGCACTGGCCTCAAGTTTTCTGGACAAGCCCGTGGAAAACAAGGCCATACTGGTGGGAGAGATCGGACTGACCGGGGAGATCCGGGCCGTGGGCCATGTCCAGGCAAGAATCAAGGAAGCCGCCAAGATGGGGTTTTCAACATGCCTGGTCCCGGGCTCTACCATCAAGCAGTTGTCCAGGATAAAAAACATGACCGTTGAAAGCGTCAGCGCCTTAAAAACAGCCATGGAGGTGTTGTTCTGATGCCGGCAAAAAAAAAGGGTGCCTCAAAGAGGAAGCCCGCTAAAAATCAATGGGAAGATCATTATACCCGTCGGGCAAAGCAGGAGAATTATCCGGCCCGATCCGTGTATAAACTGGAAGAAATTCAGAATAAATTCAAGGTCATGAAAAAAAATGATACCATTCTGGATCTGGGGTGTGCCCCGGGGTCATGGCTGTTGTACGCGGCCCAACAGGTGGGAGACCAGGGACAAGTATGGGGGATTGATTTAAAACAGGTTGGGATTGATCTGCCAAAAAATGTGACGGCAAGGGAAGGCGATATCCTGGAACTTGACCCAAAGGATTTTTTGGATCAAAACACGCAGTTCACTGTCATCTTAAGTGACATGGCCCCGGCCACCACCGGGAGAAAGGACGTGGATGCCCTGCGCTCTTTTCAGCTTTGTGAGATGGCCCTGACCACGGCCGATGACTCGCTGGCCCGGGGCGGGAATTTCGTGTGCAAGATATTCCAGGGCAATGAGTTCCAGGCCTTTCAAAAAAATGTTAAATTGAAATTTAAAGAGTGTAAAATATTTAAACCCGATGCTTGCAGAAAACAGAGTAAAGAAATATATATCATAGCAAAAGATAAGAAGTAAGGATTAAGGAGGCGTTAAAGAATGTCAGGACATAGTAAGTGGTCGACCATCAAACATAAAAAAGGGGCTACCGATGCAAAACGGGGCAAGCTCTTTACCAAACTGATCAAGGAGATTACCGTTGCGGCACGCATGGGCGGGGGTGATCCCGAGGCCAATCCCAGACTCAGGCATGCCCTGAATTCAGCCAGGTCCCAGAACATGCCCAAGGATACATCGGACCGGGCCGTTAAAAAGGGAACCGGTGAACTTGAGGGTGTCAATTACGAGGAGATCCTGTATGAGGGCTACGGTCCCGGCGGTGTGGCCGTCCTGGTGGAATGCCTCACCGACAATCGAAACAGAACCATTGCCGAGGTGCGCCATGCCTTTGGCAAGGCCGGCGGGAATGTCGGGACTGACGGGTGTGTGGCCTGGATGTTTGACAAGAAGGGTCTGATTTCCGTGAGCAAGGAATCCTCGGACGAGGAGACGCTCATGGAAGTGGCTTTGGAAGCCGGGGCTGAAGACATCAGGGAAGAGACGGATTCCTTTGAGATCATCACCGAGCCCGGAGATTTTGATGCGGTAAAAGACGCCGTAGACGCGGCAGGTATTCAGTATGAACTGGCGGAAATCACCATGATCCCCCAGACCATGACCCGGGTTGAAGGCAAGGAAGCCGAGCAGATGGTCAAATTCATGGAAGTCCTGGACGACAGCGATGATGTCCAGAAATTTTATTGCAATGCAGACATCCCGGATGAAGTGCTGGATGCCATGTAGGGCTGTGCAGGACCATATTGAGTTTTAAATTGAGCTTGTAAAAATGGAGCCCCAAAAGAGGAGCCGGGATTTGTCCGGGCTCCTCTTTATGATTTACAGGTCAATCATTTTTTGGACCGCCCCCAGGGCCTTTTGCCGGATATCTTCGGGTACCGTGATTCGTCCGGTCAGGTTTTCAAGGCTGTTGAGCACATCGTCAAGACTGATTTTTTTCATGTCCGGGCAAAGCATTTTTTGAGACGCGCCAAAGAATTTTTTGTGGGGATATGCCCGGGAGATGGGATAGACCAGGCCGGTCTCGGTTCCCAGGATAAAAGAATCCTGATCAGACTCGCCTGCAAACCGGATCATCCCGGAGGTGGACTGTATGCTGTCGGCCAGGGCCAGAACTTCAGGGGGACATTCCGGGTGGGCAATGAAAAGGGCACCTGGATGATCTTTTTTTGCCTGGATCACATCCCGGGCCGTCAAGGTGTTGTGGAAGGGGCAAAACCCCTCCCAGAGATGGATTTTCTTTGAGGTGTTGGCTGCCGCATATTGGGCCAGGTTCCTGTCCGGCGTCATGAGAATTTCACCGGCATCTATGCTGTTGACGACCTTTATGACGTTGGCCGATGTGCAGCAGATATCGGATACTGCCTTGACGGAGGCAGAAGAATTGACATAGGTGATCACCGGAATATTGCCCAGCTCCTCCTTCCTGGCCTTCAGGGCAACCGGATCAACCATATTTGCCATGGGGCACCCGGCATCAGGGTTGGGCAGGAGTACGGTTTTCTCCGGCGACAGGATCACGGCGGTTTCCGCCATGAAATGAACCCCGCAGAACACGATCAGGTCTGCACTGGTGTGTGAGGCCTTGATGCTCAACTCAAGAGAGTCACCGCAAAGATCGGCAATGTCCTGGATCTCCGGGGGTTCATAGTTGTGGGCAAGGATGATTGCATTTTTTTCTTCGGCCAATTGTCTGATTTTTTCTTTCATTATTATATTGCCTTAATATTGTATTTGAAATGATGATGCAAACTGAACACATTTTTTCATGGTTTGCTGGAGGCAGCCAAATACCTGGGCAGCCTCTGGCTGTTAGTCCATTTGAATGATATTTATTCCCTGGCCTGGAGTGAACTCAAATTCATTTGGATCAATGGCTTTAAATTGAATATTGTCAAATTCAAACAGGGTGGTGTCGTCAAACTCGTTATAGGTCAGAACCTTTGTAATTTCGTGACTTTTTTGGGATACCTGGATCACAATCCGGGTAATATCCGGTGTTTTTTTCTTTGGTGTCAGGTCGATTTCCGCAAAATCCGTGGTGACCGCCCTGACCTGGATGGAATAGTTTTCTTTCATCAGAGAGATGTCGGACAGAAACGCCCCGCCTCCACCGGATTTAAAAAATGAGGAGGCATCTCCTATCATCACCTGATTCTCGTCGGGCCGATAAATCCATAGCGTTTTTCCATTGGTGATGATCTCGTGCTGCTCAGGTTCCAGATACTGCCATTTCATCCGTCCGGGGTGGCTGAAAAGGGCTTTGCCCGAAGCAGTTTCAATGATTTCAAGGGCGGCCAGTGTGGACACCTGGGTAAAATCCGACTCAAAACTTTTGCCGGCGTATTTTTTTTCCATGGCCCCTAAGATTCCTTCTTTGATCTGATCTTTAACCGGACCTTTGGCAGGGTTTTTACCCGTGTCCCTGGCCATGGCCGGGGCAATGTTCATGGCAGGTGCAATGGAAAAACCAATGCCCAGGCAGCAGACAATGATGACAAAGAATGTCCGGCGGGTTTTGGAAAATAAAGATGTCAAAGTATCTCCTTTTTTGGGCCTTGCCGATTACGGCTTCTTTTTGGGATTATTATTTTTTAGCGCAGCAGTTTTTCAATATCTTTTCTCTTGTCTTTTGCGTAGAGCCTCCGCAGTTTGGGTTTTTCTATTTTCCCGGTGGGGTTTCTGGGGACATCCCCGAAAAATATTTTTTTGAGCTGCTTATACCGGGGCAAATGCTGCTGAAATTCGATGACATCGCTTTCGCAGAGAATACACCCGGGTTTAACGCTGATGATGCCGGCGGGGATTTCACCCAGGCGGTCGTCGGGAATGCCGATCACGGCAATATCCTTGATCCGCTCATGGTGAAGGAAAAAATTTTCAATTTCAACCGGGAAGATATTTTCGCCTCCGTAAATGATCATGTCTTTTTTCCGGTCCACCAGCCAGATAAATCCGTCCCTGTCATACCGGGCAATGTCGCCGGTATGAAGCCATCCGTCTTTCAGGGCCTCGGCAGTGGCTTTGGGGTTTTTATAGTACGCTTTCATCACACCCGGTCCCTTGACGATGAGTTCGCCGGATTCATTGGCAAATAAAAGGTTGCCCTGCTTGTCAACAATTTTTGCCTCCCAGTTAAATCCGGGCAGGCCGATGGGACCGATCCTGTGGGCGTTCCCGGTGCCCAAATGGACACAGCCCGGACCCGTGGATTCGGTGAGTCCATAATTGGTATCATAGGCCTGGTTCGGAAAATAGCGTTTCCAGGCTTCAATCAGGCTGGGGGGCACGGGCTGGGCCCCGGCATGCATGAGGCGCCACTGGTCGAGCCGGTATCCGGACAGATCAAGCGCCTGGTTTTCAACGGCAATGAGGATGTCGTGGGCCCAGGGTACCAGGAGCCAGACAATGGTGCAAAGCTCTTCGGAAATGGTTTCGATGATCCATTTCGGGGTGACCCCTTTTAAAAGGATACATTTTCCTCCCACAAGAAAGCTGCCCATCCAGTGCATCTTGGCACCGGTGTGGTAGAGGGGAGGGATACACAGGAAGATGTCCTCATGGGTCTGATTGTGATGGGCATTTTCAACCTCACAGGCATGCTCAAGGTTTTTGTGGGTTAAAAGCACGGCCTTTGGGTCCCCGGTGGTTCCACTGGTAAAATACAGGGCTGCATCATCTTCAATGCCGAGTTGGACCTGGGGGGGCTCATCCGTGCCAGCGGATTCAATGAATATCGGGTAATGAACGGCCCAACCCGGGCAAAGGGACTCGGGACCCGTGAAGATCCAGAGCTGAACCGAGGTCTCAAGCTCGGTCCGGATAGTTTCTATTCTTTCGATGAACTCTTCACCAAAGATAAAGGCTTTTGCCTCGGCCGTGCGGGTGCACAAACGGATTTTGTCGGATTCAAATCTGAAGTTCAGGGGGACCACCCAGGCCCCGACGGACAGAATGCCGAAATATATGGGGAGCCACTCCAGGCAATTGGTCATGAGCTGAACGACTCGATCTCCCTTATGAACCCCGGCTTTATCCAGGGCATTGGCCAGTTGGTTGGATGTCCGGTAAAATTCTTCCCAGGTGACGGCTCTTCTGGTGTTCACAGACGGGGTTCGTTCGACAAGGGCTATTTCATCCCTGTACAGCCTGGCATTTTGGGCTAACGTATCTATAATGATCATGAATAGAAATAGGTCCTTAAGTTAAATAAAAAATCCTGCCGCGCAACTATAGAACACGGCAGGATTATATTCAACAGGTTTGTCCGATTTTATCGCCTGGTATTATTTGTCCTTTTTAACCTCTTCAAAATCAGCGTCAACCACATCATCATCTTCCTGGGCTGACGCACCGGCATCTCCGCCCGGGTCACCCTGACCACCACCCTGACCGTCCTGGGCAGCCTGCTGGTACATGACTTCGGCAAGCTTGTGGGAGGCCTGGGACAAGGCGTCAATCTTCTGTTTGATTTCGTCCAGATTGCTGGAGTCTTTGGCCTGTTTCAGCGCCTCGACCGCAGTTTTGATGCTTTCACGGGTCTTTTCATCCACCTTGTCCCCATGCTCTTTCAAGGTCTTTTCAGTCTGGTCCACCAGGGCTTCTGCACTGTTCTTGGTGTCCACCAGCTCTCTTTTCTTTTTATCATCTTCCGCATGCATTTCCGCATCCTTGACCATCTTGTCAATTTCTTCTTTGGAAAGGCCGGAGGCTGCGGTGATACGTATGGATTGCTCTTTTCCGGTAGCCTTGTCTTTTGCCGCTACATGGACGATACCATTGGCGTCAATATCAAAGGAAACCTCAATCTGGGGAACCCCCCGGGGTGCGGGCGGAATGTCGGCCAGCTCAAACTGCCCAAGGGTCTTATTGTCTGCGGCCATCTGTCTTTCCCCCTGGAGGACATGGATGGAAACCGCAGGCTGATTGTCGGCAGCGGTGGAGAACACCTGGCTCTTTTTGGTGGGGATGGTGGTATTTTTATCAATGAGTCTGGTCATGACACCTCCAAGGGTTTCAATGCCCAGGGCCAGGGGGGTGACATCCAGGAGCAGGACGTCATTGACATCTCCCTGGAGAACACCGGCCTGTACGGCAGCACCCATGGCAACCACTTCGTCCGGGTTAACGCTTTTGTTGGGTTTTTTCTTGAATATTCTTTCAACCCGTTCCTGAACAGCCGGCATACGGGTCATCCCGCCAACCAGCACAACTTCATCCACTCCGTCCGGTCCTAGCTTGGCTTCTTTCAGGGCTGTCAGGCAGGGTTTTTCAAGCTTATCCAACAGATCGGCAACCAGGGATTCCAGTTTTGCCCGGGTCAGTTTGACGTCAAGGTGTTTCGGGCCGGATGCATCCGCCGTGATAAAGGGCAGGTTGATGCTGGTTTCAGTGGATGAAGAGAGCTCCATCTTTGCCTTTTCAGCCGCTTCTTTCAGCCGCTGGAGCGCCATTTTGTCGCCCCGAAGGTTGATGCCCTGGTCTTTTTTAAATTCATCGGCAATATAATCAATGATTCTCAGGTCAAAATCCTCGCCGCCCAGATGGGTATCCCCTGAAGTTGACTTTACCTCAAACACCCCGTCCCCGATTTCCAGGACGGATACGTCAAATGTCCCGCCGCCCAGATCAAAGACGGCAATTTTTTCTTCGCCTTTTTTGTCCAGTCCATAGGCCAGGGATGCCGCCGTGGGTTCATTGATGATTCGTTTGACGTTAAGGCCGGCGATTCTTCCCGCATCTTTGGTGGCCTGGCGCTGGCTGTCGTTAAAATAGGCCGGCACGGTGATGACTGCTTCTTTGACCTCTTCACCCAGATAGTCTTCGGCAGTTTTCTTGATGTTTGATAATATAAAGGATGAAATCTCGGCAGGACTGTATTGTTTGCCGCGCAGATTGATCCGGGTGTCTCCGTTGGAGGCGCCCTCAATTTTATACGGAAGGTTCGGGATATCCGTCTGGACTTCTCTTGAATTGAATTTTCGCCCGATCAACCGTTTGACACCAAATACCGTATTTTCAGGATTGGTGACGGCCTGGCGTTTTGCGATCTGGCCGACAATTCTCTCGCCCCCTTCGGTGATGGCAACAATGGAAGGCGTAGTTCGCCCGCCTTCGGCATTGGTGATGATTTTTACTTCGCCGCCGGCTTCCATGACCGCTACGCACGAATTGGTTGTTCCAAGATCTATTCCGATTATTTTACCCATGATATACCCTCCAAGATATTTTTAATTTTCTTTTGTTTTTTCAGTTTCTTTTTCACATTTTTTAGAGACAACCACCATGGCAGGTCTGATAAGTCTGTCATGAAGCATATAGCCTTTTTGGAGCACTTCGGTGACGGTATTTTCAGGAACCTTGTCTGTTGCTTCCTGGTGAACGGCCTGGTGGAAATTGGGGTCAAACGGTTTGTCGTCCGCTTCCACCGCCTTGACATTAAAGGCATCAAAGAGCTTGATCACTTCCTTGTGTGTCAGTTTAACCCCTCCCAGGAGTCCATCATCCGTTTCCGTGTCAGGTGCGGCAAGGATTGCCCGTTCAAGGTTGTCGGCAACCGTTAACAATTGCCTGAAAACGGTCTCATTGGCAAATTTTCTGAATTCGTCCAATTCCCGCTGTTTTCTTTTTTTGTAATTTTCAAATTCTGCTGAAAGCCTCAAAACGCGGTCTTTTTCAGCATCAAGCAGGTCAGTCATCTCTTTGAGACCCAATTTTTTTTCGCTAGTTTTTTTTTCAGGGCTAACTTTATCTTCTTCAGCATCAGGTTTTTTCCCGGGAGAATCTTCTGTTTGGGTTGCGGTCAGGTCTTCCTTTTTCTTTGCCAATTTTTTCTCCTGCTCCTAATATCTCTTCATTTGCGAGTGATTTAACCACAGCGTTTTATTAAATTATGGGTGAAAAATAAGTCTGTTTGAAGGCATGTCAAGATATAAAAATAGGGGGTGGAAAAAGAAAGATCCGGCCGGCAGTAGGTGATGGAAAATTGCATGACCGGGATCGATCCTTGACACAAAAGAGATCACTTATCGCTGCTTCCTTCCGGACCTGACGAGGTTCGTGGCCTTCTGTTACGAGGCGACCGATCAGAATAATCCACACCGGCCTGCACGGCCGGAAGAAGTATATATAGCCGGTTTTTAAGTTTTTATCAAGCCCAATTTTGGCCGCCGGATATTACCAAAAATCCCATCCAATCCGTTTGTCGAAAGGCAAGCCCGGGTCTGCGCTGGAAGCGGTAGCAGATGGTGCTTTGATGACGGCCGGGGGGTGCGTCAATGCTTGATTTAATGATAGTTTGATGCTATCCTGACAAATCAGTAAAGGCGATTGCTTAAATTTGATATGCACCGATTATACACACTAGGAGAATTAAGATGAGCGAGATAGTGAATCAGGGTGACCAGACCATTATTAAGCCGGGAATGGATATTGTGGCTTCCATGGCTGAAGATTTTAAATCTGAGCTGCTGTCTGTGATCAATGAATCTTCAGTTGGAGTGGTCATTGACATGGAGGGGGTACAGATGGTGGATTCCGTCGGGATCGGTGTGATTATTGCCGCACACAACACCCTGAACCAGGTCGGAAGAGAGCTCAAGGTCGTCAATGTAACCAAAGATGTTTACGGACTTTTTACAACCATGCGGCTGAATCGCCGGTTTGTCGTTGAAGGGGTGGAATAGTTCCGGGGTCATACCAATGAAATCAGGAAAAAACCTATTGTATCTGGTCCTGGGGCTGGCCTTTTTAGTTTCCGCCTGCCGGGATGGAAATGGCAAGGGTGATTATTCAGGCGTATCCGATCTTATTTCGGACCGGAATAAGGCCCGGTACCATGCGGCTGAAAATCCACCTGAAAAAACCAGACGTCCCCCAAAAAAGGCGCCCGTGAATACCAGTTCAACACCATCAGGATCAAGCCTTGAAAAAGAAGAACTTTCATCCATTGTCCTGTATGACGAGGACATAGAAATCGTGGGTGCCGAATCCGGCCGGACCCTGGCAAAGGGGATCGCCTATATCAATAAAAAAGGTCAAATCGTAAGAATCAAGATCTTAAAAGACCAGAGACAATAGGATAACGGGGTCACAGGTCCAGTTGTTTCCGGTTTGAGCCGGAAGGAAGGTCAACAAATTTTTTTTGGGTTTCTTTTTTTTCCGTTGAAAGGGGGGCTGCCTGAATCGGATTTGATTTGCCGGCCGTCCGGTCTTCCGGCCCGCTTTCAAGTTTGATGTCCTCACCGGGTTGAATCGCTAATTTTTCTTCGTAAGCCTTGATTTTTAAATTGGCCTGATAGAGTTTTTTGACGGCGTCTTCCCGGATATTTTCAAGTTCTTTTATGGTTTTTTTCTGGGCAGCGATTTTGGCGGTATAGCCGGTGATCACCCGGCCGAACTTAAGGGTCGTCTTTTTTTCCACGGATTTGCCCAGGGTCTGTGTCATGAAAATATTTGCCAGCTCGGCAAGGACGGCAATGATCGTAACATAGATCAACCCGTCCGCCTGGAGGAAATAAAGGGTGAATACAATCAGTACGGCAGTAAAAAATACCATGGATTTTCCAGGGGTTATTATCAATGGTCGGGGCGAGAGGATTTGAACCTCCGACATCTTGCTCCCAAAGCAAGCGCGCTACCAGGCTGCGCTACGCCCCGATTTCCTTGAATAACACAATCGAAATAAATATCATTTTAGAGACCTAAAGGCAAGGAAATTTAAGCGGCTTTTATTCTTTTGTAAAAAAAAGATCAATGCCCTGGGCAATCAGCTCTGCGGTTTCATCAAGAACGGCCTCCGCCTGTTCCGGGTTCCGGGGCAGGGATGATATAGCCAGGGGCTCAATCAATATCGCCGGCATGGTCGTGCCTTCAAGGAATATGATGGGAGCGCCTTCTGAAACGGGGTGGATCACCTTTCCCGGGTTGGAATTCCCATGGGGGGCGGAAAAAATGCGTGAGAATGCATTTACAGCTTTTTTAGCGGCAGGCTGGTGGGCCAGGGGCTGGGATTTCCAGGTGGTGATGCCGGCACCCGGCAGGGATTGACCTGATTCAGGCGGGTCAAAGTAAAAGAAAAAAGCGGTTAAGGGGTCTGAATGGTGGAGGTGGATGCTGATAAAAAGGTCTGCACGGTTTTTATTGGCAAAGAAAGCTCTTTCCCGGGCCGGAATGTCAATGTCGGAGGTCCGTGTCAGCATCACATTGTAACGGGTTTCAAGCTTTTGGGCAGTTTTTTGGGCCAGGGCCAGGACAATGGTTTTCTCTGCGGTCCCATCCGAAGCAACCAGTCCTTTTTTCGCTCCACCGTGACCCGGATCGATCACCACGGTCTGCTGGGTGGTCTGGATGGTTGTGTCAGGCAATGCCGGGCATGGGAAGACCAGTGTTGACAGGAGGATTGCGACTATTATGAGGTTTTCTTTGGGCAATTTTCTTGACACCTTTATATAATGGAGTTATCTTAGTAAACTTTAATTGGCAGACTTTATTTGATAAATTTTATGGGTTAACTTTATTTGGTAAACTTTGTTTACGAGTACCTTGGATGTAATATGATGACTTATATTACATTTTTTTACGTATTTGAAGTGGTGTTTAATATATAATTCAATTTTAATGGAATGAAAACAGGATAAGAGAATGCAGATGAAAATTGAAGATAAGAGCAGTGTGAAAAAGGTGCTCTCATTTGAAATCCCCAAAGAAGCGGTTACCAAAGAGCTGAACGTCGCGTACAATGAATTGAAAAAGAAAGCAGATGTAAAAGGGTTCAGAAAAGGTAAAATCCCCCGGAAGGTATTGGAAAACAGGTTTTCAAAGGATGTCCATGCCGACGTTGCACCGCGGTTGATCCAGGAAGCATTTATGGAAGCGGTCAAGGAACATAACCTGAATATCGTTGGGGGTCCCCAAATGGACCCGCCGGAACTGGATCCGGACAAAGGGTATAATTTTGATATCACGATTGAGGTAAAACCTGAGCTTGATGATATAGAGTTTGAAGGCATTGAGCTTAAACAGACAAAGTATGAAGTGTCGGATGGTGAAATTGAAAGTCAGATTTTCATGATTCAGAAAACCATGGCAAAAAAAGAGACGGTGACTGAAGAGCGGCCTGTAAAAGACACAGACTTTGTGCTGATTGATTACCAGGGGTTCTTAAATGGTGAAGCCTATGAATCCACACCTAAAATTGAGAATTTTGTCATGGGAATCGGCCGGGAGGCCCTGCCCAAAGAATTTTCTGAAAAACTGATTGGTGTGATCCCGGTCCAGGACCTTGATATCGAAGTGGCCTATCCCGAGGAGCATCCCGATGAAAACCTGAAGGGTAAAACCATTGTTTACAAGGTCAGCTTAAAAGAAATCCAGGAAGAAATTCTGCCGGAACTCAACGATGACCTGGTCAAAGGTCTGGGGAAATTTGAAACCCTGGATGATGTCAGAACCTCCATTCGCGAAAATCTGGAAAAGGGGTATGCCCAGCGGATTAAACATGAAATGTCCGAACAGGTGTTTCAAGACCTTCTCGGAAAATATGAGTTTGAAGTACCTGACGCCATGATCGAAGGGGAGCTCAACGGTATTATAGCCGAGGCGGAACAGGCCTATTCAGCCAATGGAACCACGCTTGAAGAACTTGGCATGAGCAAGGAAATGCTCAGGACCCAATACCGGGACGTGGCTGAAAAGCAGGCCAGAAGACACCTGATTCTGGATAAAATTATTACCCAGGAAGATCTTGAGCTCACCGATGAAGAACTGGAAAAAAGTTTTGAGGAAATGGCTCTGGGAATGAATGCCCCTGTTGATGCAGTGAAAAATTATTTTAACATGGATCCCAGGCAATTAGATTATTATAAGCACACCCAGCTTGAAAAAAAGGCGGTTGACCTTATAATAGAAAAAGGCAGTGTCACGGAAGTTGAACCGGAAGCGGTTCCAACGGAGTCTTCAATCAAAGACGAGGAGCCTTCGGAGCCTGCGGAAGAGTAATTGACGTCCGGCATGCCGGCGGAATCAGAATCAAGAACACCAGGAAAAATAAAATAATACAAGGAGTTGAATCGTGCCTCTAATTCCAATGGTTGTAGAGCAAAGCAACAGGGGAGAACGTGCCTACGATATTTATTCACGCCTTTTAAAGGACAGGATCATTTTTATCGGATCTGCCATTGATAACGAAGTTGCCAATCTTATTGTTGCCCAGCTCTTATTTCTGGAATCCGAAGACCCTGAAAAAGATATCAGTTTTTATATTAATTCACCCGGTGGGGTGGTAACGGCGGGAATGGCGATTTATGATACCATTCAATACATCAAGCCGGATGTGGCAACCGTGTGTATTGGTCAGGCCGCCTCCATGGGGGCCCTGTTGCTGACTGCCGGGGCAAAGGGCAAGAGATTTGCCCTGCCCAACGCCAGGATAATGATTCATCAGCCCCTGGGCGGTGCCCAGGGTCAGGCCACTGATATAAAAATTCAGGCCAATGAGATTTTAAGGACAAGAGATACCCTGAACCGGATTTTAGCCGATCATACGGGTCAGGATATTCAAAAGATAGCCGAAGATACGGAAAGAGATTTTTTCATGTCAGCCAAAGAAGCCATGGAGTATGGTATTGTGGATAAAGTGGTGGCGGATAGAAGTGAGTTGGAAGAAGAAACAGACGACACTTCAAAGGAGTAGCGTAAATTATGTCCCGGAAAGATGATGACAAGGATCAGTTCTTTTGTTCTTTTTGCGGTAAAAATCAAAAAGATGTCAAAAAACTGATTGCAGGTCCAAGCGTTTATATTTGCAATGAATGCATTAAATTGTGCGGTGATATTGTTGAGGATGAAGAAAAAGAAAAACAGGTCGCGGGTGCGGAAAGTTTAAAAGAGTTTTTAAAACCCAGACAGATAAAAGAGTTGCTGGACACCTATGTGATTGAGCAGGATCAGGCAAAAAAAGTACTTTCCGTGGCAGTTTACAACCACTATAAGCGGTTGAGCGCTAGCATGGAAAAGAGAAACGATGATGTGGAAATCCAAAAGAGCAATATCCTGATCATCGGCCCCACCGGATGCGGAAAGACGCTGCTTGCCCAGACCCTTGCCAGATTTCTGGATGTTCCCTTTGCCATTGCCGATGCCACGGCACTTACCGAAGCCGGTTATGTGGGTGAAGATGTTGAAAACATCGTGCTCTCCCTTGTTCAGAACGCAGACTATGATGTGGAAAAGGCACAAAAGGGTATTATTTACATTGATGAGATCGATAAAATATCCCAGCGGGGAGACAACCCCTCCATTACCCGGGATGTTTCCGGAGAAGGGGTTCAGCAGGCCCTGTTAAAAATCATTGAAGGTACCATTGCCAGTATCCCGCCCAAAGGGGGAAGAAAGCATCCCCAGCAGGATTATGTAAAGGTGGACACCTCAAATATTCTTTTTATATGTGGCGGGACTTTTACAGGGCTTGAAAAGGTGATTGAAAGAAGAATTACCAGCAAGACCATGGGATTCGGTGCAAAAATCAAGGGCCGGCGTGACAAGAATGTCGGGGAACTTCTCGAACAGCTCAAGCCCGAGGATCTTATTAAATTTGGACTGATACCGGAATTTCTGGGTCGTCTTCCCATTATTACCTCCATTGGTGAGCTGAACGAAAAATCCCTGGTAAAAATCCTCACCGAACCCAAGAATGCCCTGGTCAAACAATACCAGGAATTGTTCAAGATTGAAGGGGTGGATCTCCAGTTCACGGACGAAGCCTACGAGGCCATGGCCAAGGAGGCGGTATCCAGAAAATCCGGGGCACGTGGACTTCGTGCCATCATGGAAGAGACCATGCTGGATATCATGTATGAAATTCCGTCCAAAGAAAATGTTCGGGAGTGTGTGGTGGGTGAAGAGGTTGTGCTCAAGAAAGAAGACCCCATACTGCTCTATGAACAGCCCAAAAAACAGGCCTGAAAATAATGAGAGTTTTACAAATCAATGATCAAAATTCCTAATTTTTTTCAGCAGAACGGCATCCAGGGTGTGAAAAAAAAGCTTCCCCTGGTACCATTGCGAGACATGGTATTGTTTCCCTCCATCATCACCTCGGTCTTTGTTGGAAGGGACAAATCCATTAAGGCTCTGTCCGAGGCCATGGCAGCGGACAAGAAGATTTTTTTGACCACTCAGAAAGATCCGGAAGTATTAAAGCCCACGATCCAGGATATTTTTCAGACCGGTACGGAAGCCAAGATCACTCAGCTCCTGCGATTGCCCGATGGAACGGTCAAGGCCCTGGTTGAGGGGTGTGCGAGAGGCCGGATTGTTAAAATGGTGGATGAGCAGGGGTTTCTCAGCGTTGAATATGTTGCAATGGATGAAGACCCCATGCCGGAAACCGCAAGAGATGCTGCCATCCGGACGGTCACCGAGGCATTTGAACATTATGTCAAGCTTTCCGGTGCCGTGTCCCAGAGTTTTTTTAAGAATCTCGAGGCCATTTCAGAGCATGAATCCAGGTATGCCGATACCATCACGAGCCAGATGCCGTTTAAGGTGGCGGACAAGCAGAACCTGCTCGAGTGCGGAAACATAGAAGAACGATTTTTCCTCCTGCTCAAACTGATTCAAAAGGAAACCGAGGTCTTTACCATGTCCCAGAAAATTAAGGGCAGGGTAAAAGAGCAGATGGAGACCCTGCAGAAAAAGCATTATCTTAATGAGCAGATGCGGGCCATTAAAAAAGAGATGGGAGAAGACGGCAGTGCCACGGAATTTCAGGAGCTTGAAAACCGGATAAAGAAAAAAAGAATGTCAAAGGAAGGGGCGTTTGTGGTCAGAAGAGAGCTGGCCAAATTAAAGATGATGTCCCCCATGTCCTCGGAAGCCACCGTGGTCAGAAATTATATTGACTGGTTGATTTCCCTGCCCTGGTTCAGAAAGAACCGGTCAAAAAATGACCTTCAGCAGGCTGAAGAGATCCTGAATCAGGATCATTACGGGCTTGAGAAGCCCAAGGAAAGAATTCTCGAGTATCTGGCCGTCCAGATTCTGGTCAAAAAAATTAAGGGACCCATCCTCTGTCTGGTGGGGCCGCCGGGTGTGGGGAAAACCTCTCTGGCGCGATCCGTGGCATCTGCCACAGGCCGGTCTTTTGCCAGGATTTCCCTGGGGGGTGTCCGGGATGAGGCGGAAATCCGTGGCCACCGGCGAACCTATGTCGGGGCCATGCCGGGCAAAATCATTCAGACCCTGAAAAAGACCGGGTACAACAATCCCGTGTTCTGCCTGGATGAGATTGATAAAATGACGGCGGATTTCCGGGGTGACCCCTCATCCGCTCTGCTGGAAGCCCTGGACCCGGAACAGAATAAAAATTTTAATGATCATTACCTTGAAGTGGATTATGATCTGTCGGAAATTCTCTTTATCACCACGGCCAACACCCTGTTTGACATACCTGCGCCCCTGCGGGACAGGATGGAGGTCATCCAGATACCCGGCTATACCGAAGTTGAAAAAGAGAAGATTGCCACTGGATTCCTGGTGCCCAAACAGCTCAAGGAAAACGGGCTTTCCGAGACAGATGCGACGTTTTCTAAAAACGCCCTTCATACCATCATCAAGCGGTACACCAAAGAGGCGGGGGTGAGGAATCTGGAACGGGAGATTTCATCGGTGCTCAGAAAAATAGCCCGAGAAATTGTCCAGACCGGGGCGAGAAAACAGCATAAAATATCCACCACCATGCTGGTCAAATACCTTGGCCGCCATCGCTTCAGGGACAATGTCCTGGAAAAGGAAGACAAGGTCGGCATTGTCACCGGTCTTGCATGGACCCAGGCAGGCGGTGAGCTGCTCACCATTGAGGCGGTGTCCATGCCGGGCAAGGGAAATGTTCTGGTAACGGGAAAACTGGGGGATGTGATGAAAGAGTCTGCCCAGGCAGCCGTGAGTTATGTGAGATCCAGGAGCAAAGAATTGAACCTGAAAGAAAATTTTTATAAGACCCAGGATATCCATATCCATGTCCCCGAGGGTGCCATACCCAAAGATGGGCCCTCCGCAGGGATATCCATGTGTACGGCCGTGGTGTCTGTCTTAACCGGGAGGCTGGTGTCGCGAAAGGTGGCCATGACCGGGGAAATTACCCTGCGGGGAAGGGTTCTGCCCGTTGGGGGCCTTAAGGAAAAGCTGCTGGCAGCCCATGCCAACGGCATCAAGCGGGTGATTGTTTCCCTTGAAAACAAAAAAGACATCCAGGAAATCCCAAAATCCATTCAAAAACAGATGGAAATCATCTATGCCGAGGATATGACCCAGGTGCTTGAAAACGCCTTGTTATAACTCTACAAGGGGTCAGGCTTGTGTTATTGGCACTTTTGTTAAAGTTTTATTGAGACCCTGACCCCGTTGAATTTATCCCAGAATTGAAATAAAATCGGACATCGCATCAATTTCGCTCTTGGTGGCAATGGCGCGTCTGATTTCGATCATGCGATCATGTTCTTCCTCGTTCATGATCAGGTCTTCTTTCCGGGTTCCGGACCGGTTGATATTAATGGCCGGCCAGATCCGCTGTTCCGCACACTCCCGGGATAGGACCAGGTCCATGTTTCCGGTTCCCTTGAATTCCTGGTAGATGATATCGTCCATGCGTGAGCCCGTATCCACCAGGATCGTGGCAATAATGGTTAAAGATCCCCCGTTTTCCAGTTTTCTGGCAGCCCCGAAAATTTTTCTGGGGAACTCCATGGCATTGGCGCCAAGTCCCCCGGACATGGTTTTGCCGTGGCTGTCTGTGTCCGCGTTAAAGGCCCGTGTCATCCGGGTTAAGGAATCGATGAAAACCACTGAATCCTGACCGATTTCAGCGCACCGGATGGCGGTGTGCATGGCCAGGCGGGTCATTCTCATGTGCTGACCGATCTGTTGGTCTGCCGAGGAGTACAGGACATGGGCATCTCTTAAGCCCCTTCGAAAATCCGTGACCTCTTCGGGCCTTTCATCCACCAGGAGGACGAAAACCTTTGCATCGGGATGATTCATCACCACTGAGTTAGCCATGTGTCTGAGTATGGTGGTTTTACCTGATTTTGGCGGCGAAATGATCAGACCCCTCTGGCCCATGCCGATGGGAACGATCATGTCCAGGGCTCTGCCGGTGATATCTTCTTCGTTCTGGGCCATGCGATAGCGCTCAAACGGGTTGATGCTGACCTGGTCCTGCAGCAGTGGAGTATTGGTGAATTCATCAAAGGGGAGCCGGTTGATGGTCTCCACCCGGAGCAGGGCAAGATTTGGATTGCTCGGGCCTTTCTGTTCCCCGAATCCTTCAATGAAACTGCCCTCTTTTAAGTTCAGTTTCCGTATTAAACTGTTGGGAACATAGGTGTTCTCAGGTTTGGGCTGGAAATTTTCTTCAATAGCCCTTAAAAACCCGAACCCCTTATCCATGATTTCAAGGTATCCTTGTACCGGCTCCATTATCTGACTCCTTAAGCGAACCTCTGGATGCAAAATAAAGAACGATGAATCGTCTGGTTCTTGTTTTGTGATATATGATTATGCTCAGCAAATACATCGAATATATCACGGAATATGATGGTAAAAAATACAGGTTCAAATTTTAGAATGAAAAGAAAAATTGACTTTCTGTATAATTAAGCACCATTTATAGCATTTTTTAAACACCCTTGCAAGCAAGGCCGTAGGAATAAAAAAAATAACGATACAAGATCAGTTTTTATAGTAGTTTTTGCTTGACACCATTTTTTAATATTGATATAAGTCGTCTTGTTTTTCGGGCGATTAACTCAGTTGGGAGAGTGCAACCCTTACAAGGTTGAAGTCGCAGGTTCAAGCCCTGCATCGCCCACCAAAAAACGCGGGTTACGGGGGTGTAGTTCAGTTTGGTTAGAACGCTTGCCTGTCACGCAAGAGGTCGCGAGTTCGAGTCTCGTCACTCCCGCCACAATATGAAAGGGTTCCCAGTGTTTCACTGAGAACCCTTTCCTTTTGGTTTTGACTTTGCCTTTTTGGGTGTTAATTTTTAAGACAGATCATTCATTGCGTTTCCAACTGCGCCATGACGTTCAGCCTTCACAGTCCGGGATAGATATCAGGATTTTTCCAATGCCGCCATGACGGCATCACCCATTGTCCGGGTATCCACGGCAATGGTTTTGTCTTCGGTGAGATCGGCTGTAAAAATACCCCTTTCAAGGACGGTTGAAATGGCGGCTTCAACGGCATCGGCAGCTTTTATCTCTCCAAAGGTATATCTGAGCATCATGGCAGCCGAAAGGATCTGGGCAATGGGATTGGCAATGCCTTTTCCGGCAATATCCGGAGCCGATCCTCCGGCCGGCTCATACAGACCGAATTTTTTTTCATTCAGGCTGGCCGAGGCCAGCAGACCCATGGAGCCGGTGATCATGGCGCATTCATCGGAAATAATATCCCCAAACATATTGCCGCAGAGCAGGACGTCAAACTGGTGGGGATTTTTAACCAGTTGCATGGTGGCGTTGTCCACATAGATGTGATTCAGGGTAACGTCGGGATATTCTTTGGCCACCTGGGTCACCACCTCCCGCCAGAGCACCATGGAAAAAAGGACATTGGCCTTGTCCACCGATGTGACCCGGCCATTCCTCTTTTGAGCCGCCTCAAAGGCCAATCGAGCGATTCTTTCAATTTCAAACTGCGTGTACACCATGGTATCATAGGCCCGTTCATTGGGCCCTTCTCCTTCTCTTCCCTTGGGTTCGCCAAAGTAGATGCCACCGGTCAGCTCACGTACGCAAAGAATATCAAATCCGGTTTTCACAATTTCCGGCTTGAGAGGAGAGGCGGATGCCAGTGTGGGGAAGACCTTTGCCGGTCGCAAATTGCAATACAGGCCGAAATGTTTTCGTAAGGGCAGCAGTGCCCCTCTCTCCGGCTGTTCTGCCGGAGGAAGGGACTCCCATTTTGGCCCGCCCACCGAGCCGAATAAGATGGCATCGCTTTTTTCACACAGGGCCAGGGTCGAATCCGGCAGGGCTTTGCCGTGGTTGTCAATGGCGGCACCGCCTATGTCTGCGGTTTCATATTCAAAATCAAACCCGAAAAGGGTCCCGGCCCTGTTTAAAACTTTAAGGGCCTCTTCCATTACCTCGGGTCCGATTCCATCTCCGGGAAGTACGGCAATCTTGTTCAAATGTTTCGATCTCCTGCATATGTTTTGTGGGTTATAAAAATTTTATTTTATACCAAAGTTGATATTTTGCAATAGTAAATTTAGTTTATATAAATTTTATTAAGATATACTGGATCATTGCCCAGGCAGTGGGCAGTGACGGCCTTGGGTTGGGGGATTCCGGCAGGACCCGTTCTTTTTCTCAGGGCAGTGGCTAATTGGCGGGTTTTACCGGAAATAAGACCCGGAAAGGATGATCAGATAAACACGCCGGGGCAGGGATTTGTTCCTGCCCCGGCAGGGGATGATTTAAACTTTAAGAACTTTCCTGGCGGAAAGCCCTTTATCATTTTCTTCTACTTCAAACTGGACACGCTCTCCTTCTGAAAGTGTTTTAAAGCCAGACATTTCAATGGCTGAAAAATGGACAAACACGTCGTCGCCGGTTTCCTGTTCAATAAACCCAAACCCTTTCTTTGAATTAAACCATTTGATTGTTCCTTCCACCAAAATTTTTCCTCCTTGATTACGATTGATTCAACTGGGATTGAATCAAAATTTCTGTGAAAAATATGCCCTGGAAAACACCTCCAAACAGAGCAAGCCCCTTATTCCATAGGGACAATCGTAAGTATGGCTTATTACTTCATTTTAAAAATTGCAAGGAAAAAAAAGGGGGCTGATATTTTTATCAGCCCCCTTTGGTACAGCGGTTTGTTTTTTATTTATTTTCTATTTCCATACTCTGCATAAGACATGGCGGTAAGTCTGTAAACAAGATGGGCCATTTTTGAGAACGGCAGAAATGCAAACAATTCAAATATGGCGATCAGATGCAGGTAATACAGGAAGTAGGAAATATATTCCAGATGGGCCAGGCGTGCCATTTCGGTCAGCATGCCGGTCAGGCCCAGAGCAAAAACAATGCCCAGAATAAACCAGTCCTTGTACGAAGTGACCTGGTCTTCTTTTTTATCCAGCCGGTTTTTGATCATCAAACCGGAACCGATAACCAGGGCCACGCCGGAAATATTGGCCAGCCATTTCATGGGACTGAGCTGGGAATAGGGCCCGGGAGAACCTGCAATATAGAGCAGGACAAACCCGATACTGGTGACAATGAACAGCCCGATAAAGGCATACAGCACCATCATATGGGGGGTTGCCCGGTCCTTGTTGGATTCACATTCATTGAATTTTTCATGCTTTAGAACCGTTGGGATCACCCGGAGAAGGGCCTGGAACAATTCTTTGTAATTAAGATCGGTCTTGTCTGTTTTCCCTTCAAGAACGGCATTGTTATGAATATCCGTAATAAAGTTCCTGAGGCTGAGGAAAAAGATGACCACTACCGCCGTTGCAATGGGTATAAAGGTCAAGTCCACAAACCAGGTGGAGAAAAAATTGGCCTGGGCAATGACATGCTCTGCCCCCTCGTGGGCATGGGAAAAGGCAATGCCGAACACATTGAATATTTTGGTCATGGTTTCCTGACCGTTCACGGTGATCAATGCAAAAAGGGCAAACCAGATGGCCGGTATGGCCAGAAGGATCGGCAGCTTTTTCGGGTCGTTAACGGCGCGGGCCAGGGCCTTGGGACGCGCATACTCTTCAATGGCCACCGACCGGATAGCGGACAGAACATCCCCCGGAGCGGCACCCCTGGGGCAAAGATCAGAACAGTCACCGCACTGATGACAGAGCCAGATGTCGCCGCTACAGATCAGCTTGTCTTTCAGGCCCCAGGAGGCGGCAATCATTTCCTTTCTGGGGAAGGGACTGTCTTCCGGGGCAATGGGACAGGCAACAGAACAGGTGGCGCACTGGTAGCATTTTTTTAAAGTTTCCCCGCCAAGGCTTCTGAGTTCTGCAATAAAGCCGAGATCAGGTTGTGCAAGATATTTTTCAGACATACGGTTATACCTCCTAACTATTTAATTTAAATAGTTTTGATTAAAATCCTTTAAATGGGTTCGGACCCAGGTCTTCAACTTCTTCGACAAAGGCATTGATAATTTCAGGAAGTTTGTCATATTCATCTATGGCAATTTCTGCAAACGCCACCCGTTCTTCTTCAAGGGCCAGGCTCGTCAGTGCGTCACCGATTTTCTTGACACGGACTTCTGCAAGCTCGGAACCTTTCATGAAATGGCATTGGTAATCATCTCCATGTTTACATCCGATGAGGATAACACCGTCCATACCCTGGGCCAGCGCATCTTTTATCCAGATGGTGTTTACCGAACCCAGACATCTTACCGGGATAACTCTGACATTGGGCGAGTAATCGATCCGGTTCATCCCCACCATGTCAAGTGCGGGAAATGCGTCGTTTTCACAGACCAGAGCAATGAATCTAAATGGAGGTTCATCATAGTCATCTTCCGAAGGTACACCCACAGCCTTTATCTGGGAACCAATGGAGTCAATGGTGTAATCGGCAAAGGAGATAATTCTTTCAGGGCAGGCGCCCATACAGGTTCCGCATCGTCGACACCGTGTAGGATTGACTTTTGGCGTTCCTTTTTCATCATCATCCAGGGCACCGAACGGGCACTCAACCGTGCAGCGTTTACACTGGGTACATCTCTGGAAAAAGAATTCCGGATAGGTCATGTCACCGGATCTGGGATGAACCGCCATTCCTCTGTTGGAACTTTCAATACACTGGATGGCTTTGAGAGCGGCACCGGTTGCATCTTCAATGGATTCTTCAATGGTCATGGCCCGTCGGATAGCGCCGGCAGCATATACGCCGGTTCTCTGTGTCTCATAGGGAAAGCAGATATAGTTGGAGTCGGCATACTGACCAAAAATATCATTGTCCCGAAATCCAGGGCCCTGGCGATAGGCAAGGTTCACGACGGGGTCATCTTTTGTCGCCGGAACCATACCAGCAGCCACAACAACCATGTCCGCCTTAATGGCAAGGTTTTCACCCAGAAGGGTGTTGACGGCGGTGACGGCAAGTCCGTTACCCTGCTGGACAACTTCAGTGACCGCTCCCTTGGTCATGAATATACCGTCATCCTGCTGCAGGCTCTTGTAAAAATACTCCTGAAGTCCGGGAGTTCTCATGTGCTGGTAAATGATATAAGCCTTACCGTCTGCATAATCTTCCCTGACATATTTGGCCTGTTTCAAAGCCACCTGGCTGGTCACCGAACCGGTGTATTCAAAGTCGGCATCATCCTCATCCTTGCCCGGAGACTGGATGAACACGACGTTTTTGGCTTCCTTGCCGTCCGAGGGTCGAACAATTTTGCCTTTGGCGGCCAATTTTTCAAATTCGTCATTGGTCACAACATCGGGAAGATCAATGCCGAGATGGGCATAGGCTTCACCTTTAAGCACTGCCGGGCGCCAGCCCGCGGCAAGAACCACGGCACCATAGAGTTCTCCGTTTGGATCCAGCTTGAGGATATCTTCACGGCCCTCGTTATATTCAAGGTACTTGGCATGCTGTGCTTCGGCATCCAGTTCTTTACCGTTTTCATCCACCAGCATCTCTTCGGGCAGGGGAAAGGGAACATCGAAGGGGATCTTTTCGCCTGGTTTTTTGAAGGTTACCGTGAACTCGCCGGGCTGGCCGGCAATACGGGCCACTTCACAGCCGGTTTTTACCTCGATATTGGACAGGCTGTTCACCTCTGCAACCAATGCGTCAACAACCGGTGCCTGGAGCGATTCAAAAGGTTCTTTAACAGGCATCTGGCTTCTCATCTTGGCGGCATATCCGCCCAACTGGTCTGTTTTCTCGACGATGGTCACTTCATAACCGGTTTTTGCCGCATCAAGGGCCGCCGACATTCCGGTTACACCGCCGCCCAGGACCAGGATTTTTTTAGAAAAGGATTCGGTTTTATAGGGTTCAGGCAGTTTGACCTTTTCAATCCGGATCATTCCCATTTTAATATAGTCTTCAGCTTTCATCTGGACCGGATCAAAATGTTCTTCATCATCCTTTTGCTCTTCAGTCAGTGCAGGGTATTTTTCTCTTGAATGGGGCCATACAACCCCTTCCCGAAGGTTGGCTCTTTCAACAATGCAGCCGTCAAAATTAAAAACATCAAAATTTACCCGCCGGGAGCAGGCACCAATGACCATGGCATTTACTTTGCCGTCATCAATGTCTTTTTGAATGACGGCCACACCTTCTTTGCTGCAAAGAAACGGATGGGTGGTGCAATTAACACCCTCCTCATCGGGTACGTCGACCAGAGCTTCCATGTCGAGGGTATCACCGATTCCACAACCTGTGCAGATATATACTCCGTATTTTTTATCCATGATTTTCCTCTACCTCCTTACAAGGGTCTGAATGGCTTTGAGGGCCATACCAGTGGCACTCTGGTTAGATGTTACAACATCAGCAGGCTTGTTGGCACAACCGGCCGCAAACATTCCGCCTTTTTTGAAGTCGTTTACAATGAAACCTTCAGCGTCATAGGTCAGATCCGCATTGGGTTTGTCAATGGCAGCGTTTGGCTGCATACCGGTTGCAAGTACGAGCATATCCACGGTCTGTCTGACTTTTTCACCGGAAATCGTGTCTTCGGCAACCAGGTTGATGTTGCCGGAACCGGCCTCTTCACCCACTTCCGCAATCTTTCCTTTTACAAAAAAGATATTCTCATCTGCTTTGAGTTTTGCATAAAAATTTTCATATTTTCTGCCCGGCGTTCTCAAGTCTATATAATAGATATAGATCTTGGCATCGGGATATTGGGCCCGGATGTATGTGGCGTGTTTCAAGGAGGCCATGCAGCAGATATACGAGCAATACGGCAGATGGTTTTCATCCCTGGAACCGGCACATTGTGCAAAGGCAATGGTTTGGGGTGCCTTGTCATCGGAAGGACGGAGGATTTTTCCGCCTGTGGGTCCGTTTAAGGATGCCAGTCTTTCCAGCATCATATTGGTCACGACATTCTGGTATCGACCAAATCCCAGGTTGTCTATTTTTGTGGCATCATAGGGAGTCCAGCCCGTATTCCAGACAATGGCACCCACCTTGAGATCAATGGTTTTTTCTTCCATGTCAAAGTCTACGGCATCATATTTACAGGCTTCTTTTACCTTGTCACGGTCGTCCGTACTCATGGCCGGGTCCATTACATACCGCTGGGGAAAGGCCATGTTGTGGGGCAGGTAAGCGGCTTTCCGCCGGTCCATGCCAAAATTAAACTCATTTGAAATTTCAGTGTCACAGACTTTTGCGCATTCGCCGCAGGCTGTGCAGTTTTCATTCACATACCGGGGTGATGTTTTTACCGTGACCGTATAGTCGCCGGCACTGCCTGCGACATTCTGGACTTCCGACAGGGTAAAAACTTTGATATTTTTACTGTCCCTGATCCGTTTGTAGTTGATTTCAAGTCCGCAAGTAGGCGGGCAAAGTTTGGGGAAGTAGTGTTTTAACTGGGATACTCTTCCGCCAAGGGATGCTTCCTTTTCCACAAGGAAGACCTCATACCCCACTTCGGCAGCCTCTAAAGCAGTTGTAAGGCCGCTGATACCGCCGCCAACCACCATGATGCTTCCACTGACCGGGGCTGAATTATCTGTTGTCATGCTGTCCCTCCGTGCATTTAGGTTATATTTTTCGGGTTAAATGTTTTGGGTTAAGCGTTTATTGCTATGCCGTTAAGATGCCAGGCCGTTAAGCCCTTCCTGCACCCTCTCTCCTATTTTGCAAACATACACACCTTCGCTTGTACGCTTGCAAAAGAGGAGACAGGTAGAAGACCGGGGTCGTCATAATCTGAAAAAACCTCCAGGCACTAGGGAACTAGCACCTGGAGGTTATTGTTCTAAGAACGGTCGTTAAGATCTGTCTTCAGCACTAGTCGGCAATAATCTTAACATACGGTACTTTTTTCAAACTCCACTCGTTTGTTGCTTTGTTGTATGTAGAGTTTGTAAAACAGAACCATTCTTCATCATTCTGGCCCATGAAGTCCCCTCTGTAATAGAAGCCGGGGTATCTTGATTCTTCACGGAACTGGATGTGACGGGTATGGGCCTCAACAGTGTAGAGGCGATGATTAATTTCCCATGCTCTCATCAGTTCATGAAGGTCACCGGCAGCAATGTTCTCAAGATCTTCACGGAACATTTCAAAGTTCTCCATGAGGATTTCAAGGGATTTTCCACCTGTCATGTAGTAAGTAGCGGTTCCACCACCATACTCATTGGTCATTTTCATCAGACGCATTGCCATACCGGCAGGTTTGCAATACTTCGGGTTAACGGTTTCATCCGTGGTATAGCCACAGTTATCGAGATAGGTTCTGACCGGTTTGTAAACCATGTCAACCAGCTCCTGATCCGTTTCTTTGAAGCTGACGTCGCCGGGATTGTCTCTCAGGTATTTGATCATTTCTTTTGCACAAATACGGCCTTCAGCATGGGAGCCGGAAGAGAACTTATGACCGGAGCAGCCAACGCCGTCACCGGCAGTAAACAGACCTTTGACGGTTGTCATCCTGTTGTAACCCCATTTGTAATCAGCAGGGACCCAGTCTTCCTCAGGACCTGAACACCAGATACCGCAACAGCCTGAATGAGAACCCAGGAGATACGGCTCAGTCGGCATAACTTCTGAATCTTTTTTCTCAGGTTCAGTGTTTGTTGCACACCAGAGACCGGCCTGACCAACAGACATGTCAAGGAAATCTTCCCAAGCTTCTGACTCAAGATGTTTGAGCTCTTTTTTATCCATGGTTTCGCCCAGTTTTTTGAGCGCATCAGTCGTTTTCATGATGATGGGACCACGGCCTTCTTTGTACTCTTTCATCATGAGATGATTTCTCAGGCAGGTCGGTGTAACAGCAGCAGTTCCATAAGGCGCATATTTCTGAAGTTCTGCTTTTGCTTCGTCAGATGCCGCATAGTTCTCACCAAGACCGTTAACGGTCTGTGCTTTAAAAAGAAGGAACCACGCACCAACAGGGCCGTAACCATCTTTAAAACGGGCCGGGGTGAAACGGTTTTCCATCATGGAAAGTTCAGCACCGGCTCTGACAGCCATTGTATAGGTGGAGCCTGCATTCCATACCGGATACCACGCACGACCTTTACCCTCACCAACCGAACGGGGCTGGTAAACGTTAACTGCGCCACCGCAGGCAACCATCATTACTTTTGCTTTGATGATATACACTTTGTTTTCACGAACTGAGAAACCAACTGCACCAGCTATTTTTGTGGGATCATTTTCGTCGTTGAGAAGTTCAACAATGAAGCATCTTTCAATGATATTGTCTTCGCCCAGAGCCTTTTTACCGGCTTCAGCAACAATTCTCTTGTAAGATTCACCATTGATCATGATCTGCCATTTACCCGTACGAACCGGAGTGGCTCCACCTTTAAGCGTACCGGATTTCATGCCTTTTTTTCCATCAAGGTTTTTCCCGTCATCGGTTTTTTTCCAGACAGGAAGTCCCCATTCTTCGAACAGGTGTACGGAATCATCAACGTGACGACCCAGGTCAAAGATCAAGTCTTCACGGACAATACCCATGAGGTCGTTTCTGACCATGCGCACGTAATCTTCGGGTTTGTTGTCGCCAATATACGTGTTGATGGCGGAAAGACCCTGGGCTACGGCGCCTGATCTTTCAAGAGCTGCTTTGTCACACAAAAGGATTTTTGTGTCGTCGCTGGCCCATTTTTTAATCTCAAATGCTGTTCCGCAGGCAGCCATACCGCCACCAACGATCAGAACATCAACGTCTCTTTTATCAACCTCTGGGTCTCTTACAGCTTTAAGTTCTCCAATAGGCTTGTTAGGTAATGCCATTATATACCTCCAAATTTATGTATAAATATCAAAATTACATGGTTGACAATAAAAGACTATGCAAGCTCGCTGGGAGCTACAAGTACATAACCGTCTGCTTCCTGGGTAGAAAGCAGTCCACTGTCAAGGTCTTTACCTTTAAGGTCAGCATATGCATTTGCTTCACCTTCGGGAGTAGTTCTGATTGGGAACTTAAAGCGTTTGATAACGCCGTTTCTAAATTTACATGTCCACATAACATCCTCGGTACCCATCATGGGAACGGTAGAACCGCCCATGGGTACAAAGTCGGAGTATCCTCTGACTTCAATGGCCTGGGAAGGACAGATCTTTACACATGAAAAACATTCCCAGCACTGATCGGGTTCCTGGTTGTATGCTTTCATTTCATTTGGTTCAAGAACCATCAGGTCATTGGGACAGATGTACATACATGCTGTCTTGTCCCCACCCTTGCAGCCGTCACATTTTTCTGCAATTACAAAAGATGGCATTTAAAATACCTCCATAATTTAAGTTAATCAAAAACGCACAATACCGTTGTGCTACTATTTATTATAACAAAGTAGGCCGTAAGTTTTACTATCCGGCCTGGTAATCCTTTAACCTGCCTCGGATCAAAATCAACAAACATATGCTGATCCAAGCGTTGCATAAATGTTATTCGGAATAGCACCCCCGGACTCTTTTTGTCAAGAATTTTTCAAAAAAGATTCGCCTTTGTTTTCAATTGTTTTGGGGGTCCTGTGGAACAACAATATCTATTCAATATCCATGGGTTGAGATACAATATATAGTAATGCCCAGGGATCAAAAAGAGACTGGAAATCTAAAATAAATACTGATAGTTTAGGAGGTGCCGAATTGCCATTAAATATGGACGAAAAGAAAACAAATAAAAAGGAAAATAAATGACCGAAGAAATGATACCGGTTCAACCCGGTGATCCCATGGAATTTGACTGCAATGACCAAAATGAATGCTTTAATGAGTGCTGCAGGGACTTGAACCAGGCACTGACCCCCTATGATGTCCTGCGTCTTAAGCAGAATCTCGGGATACCCTCTCAAAAGTTTCTAAAGGATTATACTGCATTTCATTACGGACCCGGTTCGGGTCTGCCCGTGGTGGAATTTAAACCCAATCCGGCCACCGGACATGAATGCCCCTTTGTCACGGCCAAAGGGTGTTCCGTGTACACGGACAGGCCGGGTTCCTGCCGGATGTACCCTCTGGCCCGGGCCATTTCACGGTCAAGACAGACCGGAGAAGTCGTTGAATACTTTGCCCTGATTGAAGAGCCCCATTGCAAAGGATTCGGCAAAAAAACCGGCCGGACCGTTCGAGACTGGCTCAGGGGACAGGATGTGGATACGTACAATCATCACAATGACAAACTCATGGAGTTGATCAGCCTGAAAAACAGGATTTTGCCCGGTAAACTTGAAGGGGCGGCCGCAGACCGCTTCTATCTGGCATTGTATGACCTGGATGCCTTTCGTGAGCAGATTTTTGACCAGGGTCTTTTGGAAGAATTCAAACTCCCCCAAGACCTGTTGGAAGCAATTAGAACAGATGATGTGCAGCTATTGAATCTTGGCATTCAATGGGTGAAAACCATGCTGTTCGGCATGGAGATGGAATACAAAGGGCAATGAAATATGGGAACCAGTGAGATAAGGAGAATCGTCTGAATGCAGGTTAAAGGACGGACAGCCCTGGTACTGGGGGCGGTCAAGGGGATCGGCAGGGGAATCGGGCTTGCCCTTGCAGGTCAGGGGGCAAAACTGATATTGACCCGTCATGACTGGGAAGATGCGTTTGAAGATATGGACACAGCCTTTGCATCCTCCGGGGCCGAACACACCATTATTACGGCGGATCTGCGCAGTATTAAAGAAGTTGAGGGCCTGGCCCGGACAATTGAAAAAAAATACGGTCGCCTGGATATTTTGATCAACAATATCGAGCGGGGAGGATGGCCCACGGTTCACGGGAAATATACCCAGGACCAGTGGGACCTTGAAATTGAAACCACGCTCAGGGCCAAGCAATGGGTGTTTTCTTTGGTCTTTCCCCTGTTGAAACGGTCTGATGATGCCGTGGTCATCAATTTGTCCTCCATCGCCGGCATGGTGGGACGGTCCGGTCCTGCCGCCCTTGTTTTTAATGACGGGTATGCTGCCGCCAATCGCGGAATTTCAAGCCTCACCGAGGTCTGGGCCCGCCAGGGTGCCCCCCATATCCGGGTCAATGAAATCATGCTGGGTATTTTTGATACCCGTCATGCCCGGGATACCCGGGGGTGGAGAGAGGTCCTCACGGACGTGGAGAAGCAGACTCTCATCGATCACACCCTGGTGGGGAGGACAGGCACGGTTGAGGATGTGGTCAAGGCCTGCCTGTTCATAATAAAGGATGCACCCTATATGACCGGAAGCGTCTTAAGGCTTGACGGCGGATATGTGCTGGCCGGTGAACAAGTACCGCCCATGCCCAAGGGGATTATTTAAACGGTCCCGGCCCGCCTTTTTTTCAAAACATATTTTTGTAACATCTTGTTTGATATGGCTGTTGGTGGTACATATAAGGATACCATAGGAGGTACGCCATGGGCAAATTGGCCAATATCATTCCGGTGAGCGATTTGAGGCAGGGAGCTGCCAAGTTGTTGAAACAATTAAAAAACAATAATGATCCGTTGATTATTACACAAAGGGGGCGGGCAACGGCTGTCATAATGGGTGTCGATGCCTATGAGAAATCTGAACACGAAAAGGAACTTCTGCGTCTTTTGGCCAGGGGGGATAGGGAAATAGAAACAGGTGAGGGGTATGATCTGGATAGTGTTCTTGCCGAAGCCGACGATTTGTTGACCCAGTATCCATCGTGAGACTTAAGTTTACGCCTCTGGCCCGTACTCAATTCCTTTCAGCGCTGTCATATATTCGAAAGGATAAACCTTCGGCTGCCGTCAATTTTAGGAACAGGGCTGAAAAAATCCTGCGAAGGCTCGAGGATTTCTCTGAATCCGGAAGAATCATACCTGAGCTTCCGGAACTTCCCTACCGGGAGGTCATTATATCCCCGTATCGGTTTTTTTATAGAACCAAAGATGATACCGTTTGGATTGTTGCCGTATGGCATGGCGCACAGATTCCTAAAGAACCAGCATCTTAACCGCCAAGACATAAAGCGGATCGCAAAAACCGAGCGCCCGCTGTCCGATCTGATCCCGGCCATGGCCCCCCTCAATTCACTCCGAACACCCTGGGGTTTGTGCACATCAGGCGACACAAGTCGGCAAAGCTTGTCACGAGGTGTTTGTTTTCACTGGGGTCGGGCATGGGTTGTGACTCAGATGATTGGCCCTTCCTACAGGGTCTAAATTCCGTTCCGCTGACCGGGAAAATTAGTTTTATTCAAAAACAAATTCCCGGTCTTACGCGCCACTTCATTAAGACCCTGTACAGAAGGCCAATAAATCATTCCCTGCAACCCCATACCTCGACCTCTTCGAAAAAATTCGGCTCAGGCCCAAGATTCCCGTTGTATTTTTTGAATTGGGAATGTTAATTATATGAGATACAATGGACAATATTTGCAGATATAAGGCTATATGATGTAAGTTTTCCAGTTATTACCGCTGTTCTGTTTTTAAATAAAGGATTCTTATGCCAGCGATCACGAAAGATTTGATGGGAAAAGCATTTGAATTATTTGAATCAAGAGGCAGAGATATTGCCCCTTTAGTAAGTTTGGGCATGAATAGAAATTCAGCAAGCATGACGTTTACTTGGTTAGATCGCCTTTTTACCGGAGAGCTTTATAAAAGGCATGCATCTGCTATGCAGATAGAATGGGTTTTATACAAACTATACAATAGTAACGACAGAATAAGGCTTTCATTAGCACTGCAATCACTGAATAAATATACATCATATTATCAAAATGTTCCGTTAAATAAAATAAAAGAAATAATTAAAAAATTTGAAAAAAAAGTGCTTCTTATCAAAGATGATGCGTCAATAGTTTATCCAGATGAAATTGAATTAAATCAATCAAATTTAAAGGAAGGCGCAATTAAAAAAAATGTTGTTGATGCATACGAAAGAAATTCCCAAGCAAGAAAAATATGTTTATTAAAGTATGGCTATAATTGCTCTGTTTGTGGTTATAATTTCAAAGATGTTTATGGTGGAATTGGTGAAAATTTCATTCACGTCCATCACCTTCGCCCAATATCTGAAATAAACCAAGAATATGAGATAAATCCTGTCGATGATTTGAGACCAGTTTGTCCAAATTGCCACGCTATGATTCACAAACGCAAAAACCCTTATTCGATTGAAGAACTTAAAGAAATAATAAAATTAAACAGAACAAAACGCTGCAGCCGCCCGGGGAGCTAACGGCTTTTTGAAAGTCCTTGTTTTATGAAAAGACTTGGTTTTTACAACCTGCTCGGCAATATGCCCCGGTCGGCTGAGCTCCCCGTTATGCACCAAATAACACAGGATGAACAAAATGCCGACTATACTTGTGATTTTAGGCTGGAGGCTGTTTTTTTATGCAAATGAAGGCAATGAACCAATTCATGTACATTGTCGTAAAGGTGATATGGAAAGCAAATATTGGTTAAGTCGAGAAAACTTTGATCTTGATGAGGCTTTTGCGTATAATATGTCACCAAGGGATAAAAGACAGATCCGAAAAATTATTTATGAACATTTTGAATATATTGAGCAACAATGGGATGAATTTCAACGGAGACACCAGCAATGAAAAACTACCATGATATCAGCGATCTTAAATTTGAAGATGGCTTCCTTGTTATCAACATTGATGGGGAACCGAAAAAATTTCAATTAAAGAAAATATCGCCTGTACTTGAGAAAGCTTCGAAGGAAGAAAGGAATAATTTTGAAATCTCTCCATCAGGCTATGGGATACATTGGCCTTTGTTGGATGAAGATATTTCCATAGATGGTATGCTTGGGATTGTTAATGCTCCTCAGTGGCAAGAAAAGATCGCATAGATTAACGGCCTTAATGCTATGCCTGGTGGATGATTTTCTGGATGATGCGGCCCAGCTTTTTGGGATCATGCCGGACAATCATTGCATTGGTATCCAGAAGGTCACAAAGGCTTGTGTGACGCTGGTCCCAGAAGGGGTCGGCAATATCGATATCGACAAAATCCGATTTTTGTTCCCCATAGGTGTCCAGAATCTGTTGTATGGGCTTTGTGCGGTTGGCGATGATGCCGTCAACCCGTCGCCCCAGTCGTTCTTCCAGGCGGACGACAAAATCCTTTCCTGAAAAGTTGTGGGTCTCCCCGAATTTTGTCATGATATTAATGGTAAAATAGATTTTTGCCCGGGTGGTTTGAAGGGCCTGCTGAACTCCCGGGACAATGAGGTTGGGGATGATGCTGGTGAACAGGTCCCCGGGGCCGATAAAAATATAGTCGGCCTGGTCAATGGCAGTTAACACCGGCGGGTAAACCGAGATGGAGTCATGGTGATGGGGGACCAGGAATACATCCTTGATC
This sequence comes from uncultured Desulfobacula sp., assembly GCA_963674905.2. Classification (GTDB taxonomy): domain Bacteria; phylum Desulfobacterota; class Desulfobacteria; order Desulfobacterales; family Desulfobacteraceae; genus Desulfobacula. Next base: position 2,760,810 of record CAXXXR010000002.1, read on the forward strand.
CGCTCCCGCTGGGTCCCCCGGGGAAGATCAATGGCCTCTTCACCGTAGATTCGTTTTCCGTCGGTGAGTTCTGCAACCAGGGTGGCCCGGTCAATGGTCACCGGGAGGATGGTGCCGTCCACATCCAGTATTTCAGCCAGGGCCGCAACCCCGGCAGGAAAATTGCCGGTGTACCGTGACAGCATGGTCAAGAGCATGTTGCCGGCACTGTGGCCCTCCAGGCGGCGATCATTTTTAAACCGTTTGAGCAGGATGGACCGGCAGGCATTCTGGTAGGGAGACAGGGCAAGGATACATTTCAAGATATCTCCGGGCGGGAGAATCCCCAGTTCGTCCCTTAACCTGCCCGTACTTCCCCCGGAATCCATCATGGAGACAATGGCGGTGGTCTGGATTTCTTCCAGATCCCTTAACCCGGATAATAAGATGAATTGACCACTTCCGCCGCCAATGGTGACGATCTGTTTCTCCTGTACGTCCATGTCTCTCCTTTTTTTGTCATGGCCAAATGAACCGGTGGTTTGCGAACCCATTGCATGGGTTTTAAAGAGCCTATACCAGACACGTCTTCAAATGTAAAAAGATTATTGGGAAATCAGTATCTGTGCCACAGTTTCTTTGAGTCTGCCGGTTTTATTCATGTCCCGGCGGAACGCCATCTCTATTCCGGCCATTTGCCGGTAAAAAGGAGTTCGGTCAAATTTGATATAGGCTTTGTGATCAAAATCTCCGGCATGACATCCGGACCCTTTGATGGGCGAAGCCCCCGGCCGGCATAGCTCATGGGGCAGTCCGTGGAGCCTGCAGATCATTGGCCTGTAAGGGTATAGGAGGCAGCGGCCGTCTTCATTTGCCGGACAGAAAATTTTCAGACTTTTGATCCCGGAGCCATTGTCCGTCGGGTCAGGGGAAAATGTCCGGGCACAATAAGTTTCTGCCCGGTTTAAAATTGTGTCTTGTACGTCCGGGGCCAGTTGGTGAAAACCATGAATCAAATAGGCCCGTTCAATATGGGTGTGGTGGAAAAACAGGGAGGTGCAGCAGTTGTCCTCACACCCACAACAGGTGAAGTCATAGGCTGCGGCAATACTGTCCCAGGCGTTGTCCATTTGCTTGTACAGGGATACAAGGGATTGAAAGGAAGGTTTTGTCATGGCAGTGTGATCAGACCAGGGGTTTGGGAAAAAAGATTTTGGTATACAGATTGAGGGCGTATCGGTCGGTCATGCCGGCAATCACATCACATACGGATCGTTTCAGGGGATTTTTGGATTCATCCCATGGGGCCATTTCCATTTTTTCAAGTTCCTGCTGCAGGAAGTCGGGATCATTTAAAAAATAATGGTAAAGACCGATGATCACTTTTTTTGCCTTGATAAATTCCCCGTGAACCGCAGGAGACCGATAGACCTTGTCATATAGGAATTTACGCAGAATGGTCATGGCGTGGAAGGTGTCTTTGCCCATATCCAGAATGAATTTCCCGTTTTTTATTCCAGAATGGCACACCAGTTGGTTGATCATGGTGCCGGCCCTTACCGAGTGGGTGGTTCCCAGTTTCCGTGTGCAGATTTCCGGCACTTCCGCGGCAGTGATAACCTTGCCCCTTAAAGCGTCGTCCAGGTCATGGTTGAGGTAGGCAATGATATCCGCGACCCTGACAACCCGTCCTTCCACGGTGACGGCGGTCTCTCCAGGGGTTGCGGGAATGATATTGCCGAATCCCTTGGAATGTTTGAGTATCCCGTCCCTCACCTCCCAGGTCAGGTTCAGGCCCATGCCTCTGTTTTCAAGGGTATCCACCACCCGTAAACTTTGATTTGAATGGGTGAAATGGGGGGAAAAGACTTCGATCAGGGCGATTTCACCTCCGTGGCCGAAAGGGGTGTGCCCAAGATCGTGGCCCAAAGCAACGGCTTCGGCCAGGTCTTCATTAAGGCGCATGGCCCGGGCAATGTTTCTGGCAATCTGGGCCACCTCCAGTGTATGAGTGAGCCGTGTCCGATAATGATCTCCCAAAGGGGAAAGAAAAACCTGCGTCTTATGTTTCAGGCGCCGAAAGGAGTTTGAATAGACAATCCTGTCCCTGTCCATCTGGAAAGGGGTTCGGATATGACAGGGATTTTTTTCGTCCCGCCGCCGCCGGGCATTGCAACTCTGGGCTGCGGATGGTGACAGAAATATTTTTTCTCTGGCCTGAAATTGTTCCCGGATACACAGGCCTTCATCCAGAGGGTCCTGTACAGGGTTCGGTCTGGTGACTATTTTCTTTTTGGCTTCCATAAATTTTTTATTGAATATTTCTTTAATATTGAATATTCATTGAAATCCAATAAATACAGGTTTCACAAAAAAAAGCAAGTTGAATGCATGATCCCGGGATTGAGGCTTGGTAAGGATAGAGTTTTGAGCCGTATGGGGTTTCAGGCAGGAAGGGTTAAAATTGACGGACGAGCTTTATATGGAGATGGCATTGGAACAGGCAAGAAAGGCCTATTCCATGGGAGAATTCCCGGTGGGATGTGTGATCGTGCAGGCGGGCCGGGTAATTGCAACGGGTGCCCGCCAGGGAACCACCCGGGACAGATCGTTTTTCAGTGAAATTGATCATGCGGAAATACGGGCATTGAAACGCCTTGAAGTCATGGATACCCGATTTGAGCCGGGAAAAACCGCGCTTTTTTCGACAATGGAACCCTGTCTGATGTGTTATGGTGCCATTATCCTTGCCGGCATACAAAAGATTGTATATGCCTATGAAGATCCCATGGGGGGGGGGACTTCCTGTGATTTGAAGGTCCTGCCCCCGTTGTACAACCAGTGCAGGATGGATGTCGTGCCCGGGGTGCTGCGCGAGAAAAGTCTTGATCTTTTTTATGAATTTTTTAATAAAGAGACCAACACATATTGGAAGGACAGTTATTTGGAAGCATACACCCTTGATCAAATCAATAAAAGAAAACATAAATAAATAGTCCTTGCAATTTTCGATGCAAGCCATTATAATCGCAAGGTTATACTTGTTCTATTGAATGTAAACTAGAATCGTGTTGTTGCAGGAGGTGTAGAATATCTAAGCGAGGAAGGCAGGATCAGACGAATGTGAATAAGGGAATCCGGGCCGCTCAGGTTCGTGTTATCGGTTCTGATGGTGAACAGATCGGCATTATACCCATTGAAGAGGCCTTAAAGCTTGCCGGTGAAGAATCTCTTGATTTGGTTGAGGTCTCGCCCGATGCAAAGCCCCCTGTCTGCAAGATAATGGATTTTGGTAAATATAAATATGAACAGACCAAAAAAAAGCAGGAGGCCAAACGGAAACAGAAAAGTACCCAGATTAAGGAAATAAAGGTACGGCCAAAAACCAATGACCACGACCTTGGAACAAAGGTCAAGCATATTGAGAAATTCATCAGTAAAAATGATAAGGTCAAAGTTACCATGGTCTTCAGGGGAAGGGAGTTTATGCTCAAAGAGCAGGCGGCTCTGGTTCTGGAAAAAATCGTTGCCCTGACTGAAGAATTTGCCCAGGTCGAGCAGCACCCCAAATTTGAAGGCCGGGTCATTACCATGCTTTTGGGACCTAAATAATCTAAATTACTTTACAAGACCAGCAAGAATATTGCTTTAAAATACACGCGTAAATGTATGGTGGTATATTGTACGTTCCAAAATAGTATACCACCATCATCTTTTTAGAAATTGTAATACAGGAGAAGATACGATGCCGAAGATTAAAACATGCAGAGCAGCAGCCAAACGGTTTAAAAAGACGGGGTCAGGGAAGTATAAGTTTAGAAAATCCCATGCCAGTCATATATTGACCAAGAAGAGTACCAAAAGAAAAAGATCCTTAAGGCTGGATCAGATGATTGATCAGGACAATATGAAGGAAGTCCGGCGACTGCTGCCCAACGGCTAACACCTATCCGGCCAATGGATAGCACGCATCCGGAGGACCGGAAGAATAGAATAGATTAATTGATAAAGATTTTGAAAATGAATCAAGGAGTTTGACAACATGAGAGTCAAAAGAGGATTTAAGGCGAGAAGGCGCAGAAATAAAGTGCTCAAGCTTGCCAAAGGGTTCAGAGGCGGAAGAAGTAAGTTATACCGTACCGCAGCAGATGCGGTTGATAAAGCACTGATGTATGCATACCGGGACAGAAGGGCCAGAAAAAGAGATTTCAGGAAGCTGTGGATCATCAGAATCAATGCAGCGGCAAGGATGAATGAAATGTCCTACAGCAAATTTATGAATGGACTTAAACTGGCAGGCAGTGAACTGGACCGCAAGGTGCTGGCCGATCTGGCAATTTCCGATCCGTCGGCTTTTTCTCAGTTGGCAGCCCAGGCCGGAGCCCAGTTTAACTAGCCCGATTTAACTGGGGTAAATTTTTTTGGGGGTATTTTGCAGAACAGTATTACGGATATTGAACAACAGGCTCTTGAAAGTATAGAGCAGGCCGAAGATTCACAGCAGCTTGAGCAGCTTTCCACTAAATATCTTGGCAGAAAAGGCGTGCTCACTTCTTTTTTAAGAAATATTTCTTCGCTTCCAGAAGATGAGCGCCCCAGTGCCGGCAAGAATGCAAATATTCTGAAGGGAAAGCTGGAGGCAGAGTTTAAGCGTGCGTTTTCAAAGCTTGAGACGGTTAATGACCCGTCGACTATCGGCATTGACGTGACCCTCCCGGGCCGGTCAAACCGGCCGGGGTCCCTTCACCCCATCACCCAGGTAACCAATGAGGTCTGTGATATTTTTTTGCGACTGGGGTTTGATATTGCAGAAGGTCCTGAAGTTGAAACCGACTACTATAATTTTGAAGCCTTGAATATTCCCAAATACCACCCGGCAAGAGATATGCAGGATACTTTCTATGTTTCTGAAAATATCGTTTTGCGGACCCACACCTCTCCGTCCCAGCCCCGGGCCATGGAAAAGACCCAGCCGCCGGTGAGGATTATTGCACCGGGAAAAGTGTTTCGGTGTGATTCGGATATTACCCATACGCCCATGTTCAATCAGGTCGAAGGCCTGATGGTGGATGAAAATATTTCCTTTGGTGATTTAAAGGGGATTCTAACCACTTTTGTGCACCAGTTCTTTGACAAAGAGACCTCCCTGAGATTCAGGCCCAGTTTTTTTCCGTTTACCGAACCCAGTGCTGAAGTGGATATTCGTTGCGTCATGTGCCGGGGAGAGGGCTGCCGGATTTGTTCAAAAACCGGCTGGCTTGAAGTCCTGGGATCGGGCATGGTTCATCCGGCGGTTTTTGAAAATGTGGGATATGACACACAAAAATACACGGGCTTTGCCTTTGGTGTGGGGATCGAGCGTCTTGCCATGCTCAAGTACGGCATTGACGACATCAGAAAATTTTTCGAAAACGATATTCGTTTTTTAAGGCAGTTTTAATATGAAAGTCAGTTTAAGCTGGTTAAAAGACTATATTCCCGTTGACCTGTCCCCTTCCGTGATTGCGGAAGAACTGACCATGGCAGGACTTGAAGTGGATGCGGTTGAAGAGAGATATGATTACCTGAGCCATATTGTTGTGGCCAGAGTCGAGGCAGTAGAAAAACACCCCAACGCCGACAAATTGTCTGTCTGCAAGGTGGATGCCGGGGGTGACGAGACCATCCAGATTGTCTGCGGCGCACCCAATGTCAGACAGGGGATGCTGGTGCCCTGCGCCCTTCCCGGGGCCGTCCTGCCCGGCGACCTGAAAATCAAACAGGGCAAGCTTCGGGGAGAAATCTCCCAGGGAATGCTCTGCAGTGCAGCGGAGTTAAGGCTGAACACGGATGCCGCAGGCATCATGGACCTGGATGGTGATTTTGCCGCAGGGACCCCCCTTGAACAGGCCCTGAAAATTTCCGATACCGTGTTTGAAATTGATCTGACCCCCAACCGGCCCGATTGCCTGAGTTATATCGGAGTTGCCCGGGAAGTCGGGGCATTTACGGCACCAAAGCAAAGCGTCAGACTTCCGGACTATACGTTGCCGGACGACAGAATAGGGGATGTTTCCATTCATGACCTTGCAAAGGTTCAAATTGATGATCCGGATCTGTGTCCAAGATATTCTGCCGGACTTGTGGTTGATGTTAAGATCAAACCCTCTCCGTTCTGGCTCCAGGAACGTCTGGAATCCATCGGACTGACCCCCATCAATAACGTGGTGGATATTACCAATTTTGTGATGATGGAAACCGGCCAGCCCCTTCATGCCTTTGATTTTGACGAGGTGGCCGACGGCAGGATTATTGTCCGAAGAGCGGGCACGGACACCAAATTTACCACCCTTGACAGCAAAGAGCATCTTCTTGAATCTGATATGCTCATGATCTGTGACGGGAAACGGCCAGTGGCCCTGGCCGGTGTCATGGGGGGTGAAAATTCTGAAATTTCCGACACCACCACCCGGGTCTTGGTTGAAAGCGCATATTTCAATCCGGTTTCCGTGAGAAAAACCGCCAAAATAACCGGGATTGCCACGGATGCATCCCACCGATTTGAGCGGGGGGTGGATCCTGACGGAACCATGAACGCATTGAACCGGGCCGTTTCTTTGATGGCCAAGCTCTGCGACGGTTCCATTGCAAAGGATATGATTGATGAGCATCCCAACAGGGTGGAACCCCTTGAGATAGACCTGGAACCCCATGCCCTGAATGTCAGGCTGGGAACAAACTTTGATGCCGATACCATTGGGGAGATTCTGGAATCTGTTGAATTTGAAGTTGAGCGCACTGAATCTTCACGGCTCAGGGTCAGGATACCCTCTTTCAGGGTGGATGTGACCCGGCCGGAAGATCTTTCCGAAGAGGTGGCAAGGCTGTGGGGGTACAACAATATTCAGACAACCTATCCCTTGGTCCCGGCCCAGGGCAGGCGCCGGGACCCCAAGATTCTTCTCAGGGAAAAGATCCGGCAGCTCATGACGGGGTTTTCATTTTTTGAAGCCATTAATTATAATTTTATTCATGAAAATTCCTGTGACCGATTAAACCTGTCCCAGAGTGATGGCAGGCGATCCGTGGAAACGATCTTAAATCCGATCTCAGATCAGATGTCGGTTTTGAGAACCTCCATGATTCCAGGGCTTCTGGACACCATGAAAAAAAATATTTCCCAGCAGACGATTTCATTAAGGCTTTTTGAACTGGGTAATGTCTTTTATGCCGTTCAGAAAGGCTCCCTGCCCCGGGAAGAAGAGACCCTGGCCGGCCTGATAACCGGGAACCGATGGGATCAGTCCTGGCATTCAAAAAAAACGGAAGTGGATTTTTTTGATTTAAAAGGGGTGATTGAGGGCTTTTTTGATGGGCTGATGATCCGGGACCTTGTCTTTGAAAAGATTGAAGACAACTCCTCTCCTTTTTACGAGAGAGGATATGGGGCACTGGTCAAATCCAACGGCACCCTTATCGGCAGCCTTGGCAGAATTGACACAAAGGTTTTGAAAAATTACGGGTTAAAACAGGATGCCTTTGTCTTTGACTTCAGTTTTAAAGCCATCCAGGATTCGTTGCCTGAACTCACCAGCACCGAACTTCTGCCCAAATTTCCGTCCATTTCAAGGGATATCACCATCATCGTGGATCGATCCATTAGCGTTGGGGCCATTTTACAGGCGATTGAGGCCAATTTCAAAAAAGAATCTTTGATTGAGACGGCTTTTCTGTTTGATGCCTTTGAGGGCAGCCCTCTGGTCGATGGTAAACGCTCTTTGTCTTTCAGGGTGGTTTATCGATCCGTTAACAAAACCCTGAAAGAAAAAAATATTAAAAAACTGCATGCAAATATTTCTAACACCCTTGTGGGTCTGTTTGATGCAAGTTTGCCGGAACTGCTGTAAACACGATAATATTCAGTATTTTTACTGCTGAATCGCCCGGTTAAAAGGGATATTGACAAACACGGGAGGGGTTGATATATTAATCCGCTAATGCGGGTATAACTCAGCTGGTAGAGTGCAAGCTTCCCAAGCTTGATGTCGCGAGTTCGAGTCTCGTTGCCCGCTCCATCTTTTTAGGATAATGATGGTTTTATCGGAAACGATGGCGGATTGGTTCCATTTAGTGGAGTTAATATATGATCTGAACCAATAGGTTTTTTGGGTAAATTTTTTGGGGAAGATTTTGTTAATGTTGTATCAGGAACGGGCATCTGCCCGTTTTTGTATTTGAGGACGGCAAAAACGAAAAAGGCTGAGAGACGGTTAAGGCTAAAGTGTGTGAGGCCGGAAAAGAGACAAACGCATGTTAATTGAAAAAATTAAAGAGACAACACTGCCGCTGTGCACAGCTGAAAATTTTGAACTGGTTCACCTGGAAATCGTGGGTGGGGACCGGGGGAAAATAGTCCGTGTGTTTCTGGATAAACCCGGCGGCATTACTCTGGAGGACTGCGTTTATATCAGCCGCCAGCTTGGTGACTTGATCGATGTTCAGATAGAGGATATCGGCAGTTACCGGCTTGAAGTTTCGTCCCCGGGGCCCAATCGTCCCTTGAATACAAAAAAGGACTTTTTGCGTTTCAAGGGTGAACGGGTAAAAATAACAACCGATGAGTTGATTGAGAATAAAAAGAAATTTACCGGAACTCTTGAGATAGTTAATGATGATTCTGTCGTAATTGCTGTTGATGGGAAACAGGTTGAGATAAAAGATCATGCGATCAGCAAAGCAATACTTGCAGGTCAGTAATATGGAGAACGCTTAGTAATGTTTATCACGGATATTAAAAGGGTTATTGACCAGGTAAGCCGGGAAAAGGGTATTGAACCTGAAGTTCTAATAAACACCTTGAAAGAGGCCATTATCTCGGCAGCCAGAAAGAAAATCGGGCCCCGGGCGGATATTGAAGTCCACTATGATGCCAAAAGTGGTGACGTCGAGGTTTTCCATTTTAAAGAAGTGGTAGAAGAAGTTGAATATGCCGACAGCGAGCTCACCCTTGAAGAGGGGTATAAATATGATCCGGAATGCGAGATCGGTGACAGTCTCGGGATCAGGATCGATACGGAAGAATTCGGAAGAATTGCGGCCCAGTCTGCCAAGCAGGTGATTATCCAGAAGATGCGGGAAGCGGAAAGAAATGCTGTTTATGAAAATTTTATTCATAAAAAGGGAAAAATTCTCAATGGTATTGTTCAGCGCTTTGACCGGGGCAGTATCATCGTTAATCTGGGCCAGGCCGAGGCGGTATTAAGGCCCCGGGATCAGATGCCCAAAGAAAATTACAAGCGGGGCGACAGAATCCGGGCCTATGTCCTGGATGTGCTGGAAGAGTCAAAGGGTGCTCAGATTATTTTATCCAGGACCCATCCGGAGTTTATTGTTGAATTGTTCAAGACTGAAGTGCCCGAGGTATCCGAAGGCATCGTCACCATTCAGGGGGCTGCACGGGTTCCGGGTGTGCGGGCAAAGATTGCCGTATCCTCCATGGACTCGGATGTGGATCCTGTGGGCGCCTGTGTGGGAATGAAGGGCAACCGGGTCCAGAGTATTGTCCAGGAACTTCGCGGTGAAAAAATCGATATTGTTCAATGGAGCCCGGACATTGCCAGGTATGTGTGCAATGCCCTGTCTCCTGCGGAAATTTCCCGGGTTATCATTGATGAAGACAATCGATCCATGGAAGTCATCGTGAACGATGATTACCTGTCCATTGCCATCGGCAAGGGAGGGCAGAACGTTTCTCTTGCCTGTGAGATAACCGGCTGGCACCTGGAAGTGACCAGTGAAGAGGAGTACAGCCGTGAAGTCAAGCAGGGGTATGACAGTTTGATGAAACTTGCCGGAGTGGGGCTTTCCATGGCGGAAACCCTTTTCAAAGCAGGATACGCCTCTCTATTCGACATATCGGAAACCGGGGTGGAAGATCTTGTTTCCATAACCGACCTGGATGAGATACAGGTTGAATCAATGATTCAAGAGGCCAAGGACATCCTGGAAAAAGAAGCAGAAGCAACCGAAGAGACTGAAATTGAGGAAGCAGAAGCGCCTGAATCCGCTGATCAGTCGGAGCAGACTGAAGAGGATTCAAAAGATCCTGAAGACGCTGCTGAACAAACGGAAGAGATTGAAGAGCTGGAAGATATGGGAAAAAAAGAGGCAGAAGAGCCGGAAGAACAGGAACAGGATTCAGAACCGAAAGATGATGTAAAGTAGCTATATTTGCGGGCATATAATTTACGGGCGGCAGGCGAATAAAGAATATTTAAAGAGAGCAACACTTGGGGGCAAGAAATGGCGAAGGTCAGAGTATATGAGTTGGCTAAAGATCTCAACATGACGAACAGAGCGCTTCTTAATAAAATGAAAGCATTAAAAATTGAAGTTAAAAGCCATATGAGCTCTCTGGAAGACACTGCGGTTACCGCAATTAAAAGAAGCCTTTTGGGCAAAGATAAACGACAGACCGATGTCAAAGTCAAACCCTCTGTTATCAGGAGACGTCGACAGAAAGTTGAAAAAAGCGTCGATCCTGAAACAGATGGTGAAGTGATTGAAACAGTCGAGGAAACCATTGTGGAACCGGAAAAACCGGCAGATGAACCCAAAAAGGTTGAACCCCAAAAAGTTAAATCCCAAAAAATTGAACCGGGATCAAAAATTAAAGAATCGCCTGAAAAAAAAGTGTCTGCCCCTAAAAAACCAAAGCCCAAACTTAAAAGCACCACGCCTGCCAAAATCATTAAGCCGGTGGTAACGGAAGCGCCTGTTCCGGAGCCGGTAAAACCCGCCCCTGCACCTGAGGTCGAAGAAAAAGAAAACCCGCAGGCTGCTGAAGAGGGTGCGGTTGAACAAGATGATGCAGTACAAGGTGCCGTCAAAAAGAAAACCAGCCCCAAAAAAGAAGAGCCACCGGTAGAAAATAAGCCTGTAGAAAATCAGTCGGAAGGTTCAGTGGAAAAAGAAGTAAAAGAGGCCGGGGACCAATCGGTTGAACCAACGACAGATGAAGAAAAAGAAGAAAAACTGAAAAAGAAGAAGAAAAAGAAAAAATCCACGCCTGCCAAGATCGTGAAGATTGCAGATCCTGTGGTGCTGGAAAATATACGAAGAGCCGCCCCGGGTGAAGACAGGAAACGGGGGGGGATGAACGTTGACGACAGAAAAGATACGGCAAAGAAAAGGCCGTTTAGGGGCAGAGAGGCAAACGGGCCATCTTCCCCCGGGGTTCCCGGGGCTGTTTCCGGAATGGATGTGCCCCTGCCGGGTGACACAGAGTCGGTCAAACAAAAGAAAGAAAAACGCAAAGTCGTTTTTGGTGAAGACAAACCTGCAGCCGGTAAACGAAAACAGCGAAAGAGAAAGTCTGTTGTTGAAGGGGATGCTTTATACGCCTCCCGGGGCCGGGGCAGAAAAAAACGGGGGAAAAAAGGTTCCCTGGGGAAAAAGGGAAATTTCCAGCAGACCCAGATCACCACACCCAAGGCCATTAAACGGCGGATCAAGATCGATGAGGCCATTGAGCTGGCCGAATTGGCAAAACGCATGGGCATCAAGGCCAATGAGATGATTGCCAAATTGATGACCCTGGGGGTCATGGCTACGGTGAACCAGACCATAGACTTTGATACGGCAACCCTGGTGGCAACGGAATTTGACTTTGAAGTTGAAAAGGCATCGTTTGAGGAAGAGGCGCTTCTCAATATTGAAACCGAGGAAGATGATGAAGGCAAAATGATTGAAAGAGCGCCGGTTGTCACCATCATGGGTCATGTAGACCATGGAAAAACCTCCCTCCTGGATGTGATCCGCAAGTCCAAGATTACCAGTGGCGAGGCCGGGGGCATCACCCAGCACATTGGTGCCTACAACGTTCCCACACCCAACGGCGGCCGTGTCACCTTCCTCGATACGCCGGGGCATGCCGCGTTTACGGCCATGCGGTCCCGGGGTGCCCAGGTAACGGATATTGTTATTCTGGTTGTGGCGGCAGATGACGGAGTAATGCCCCAGACCATTGAAGCCATCAATCACTCCAAGGCAGCCGGTGTACCGGTTGTGGTTGCAGTCAATAAAATGGACAAACCCGGGGCTGACCCGGACAGGATCATGCGGGAACTATCGGAGCTTGATCTTCTGGCCGAAGAGTGGGGCGGCAGCGTCATCTTTGTCAAGGTGTCTGCAAAAACCGGGAAAGGTATTGATGAACTCCTTGAAATGATACTGCTTCAGTCCGAGGTTCTGGAACTCAAGGCCAACCCGGACAGAAATGCCAGCGGGTATGTGGTTGAATCCCGTCTGGACACCGGCCGGGGTGCAGTGGCCACGGTTCTTGTCAAGCAGGGAACCTTAAGGGACGGTGATCCCGTGGTCTGCGGCCGCCACTCCGGTCGTATCCGGGCCATGATTGATGATTCCGGCAACAGAATTGAAGCGGCCGGTCCAAGCACTCCTGCTGAAATCGTTGGTTTGAACGGGGTTCCCGATGCCGGGGATGAGTTTATTGCAGTGGCCACAGACAAGGATGCAAAACAGATTGCCGGCCACAGGATGCAGAAGCAGCGGGCAAAGGAACTGGCCAAGAAAAGCCGGGCCAACCTGGCCAAGATGTTTGAAAACCTGGGTTCCGCAGAGGTCAAGGAACTCAAGCTCATTGTCAAGGCAGATGTCCAGGGGTCTATTGAAGCCTTGAATGATTCCCTGAAAGACCTGGCAAAGGATGAAGTGGAGATCAAGATCGTTCATTCCGGCGCCGGTACCATTAACGAATCGGATGTGGCCCTTGCAGCCGTATCTGATGCCATCATTGTCGGGTTTAATGTCCGGCCGGCACCCCAGATCCGAAAGCTGGCCAAAGACGAAAATGTGGACATGCGGTTTTATGATATTATCTATGATGTCATCAACGACATCAAGGCCGCTTTGGACGGCATGATGCCCTCCACATTCCATGAAATCATCATCGGCCAGGCCGAGGTCCGGGATATTTTTGTGGTGCCCAAGATGGGAACCATTGCCGGGTGTCATATCTCCGAGGGCAAGGTGGTCCGGGGCAAGAAGGTAAGGCTCCTGAGAGACGGGGTGATCAAGTGTGATACCGAGTTGTCCTCCCTGCGGCGGTTCAAGGATGATGTCAGGGAAGTGGAACAGGGATATGAGTGTGGTATTGGTCTTGAAAAATACAATGATATCAAGGTGGGGGATTCCATTGAGTGTTATGAAGTCGAAGAAAGAAAATACAAGGCTGATTAATTAAGAATGAAACCCTATACACGAGCGGAAAGGATCAGCGGCGAGATCCAGTATGCCATTACCCGGTTGCTGAATAAAAAAATGCAGGACCCGCGCATGGAGATGGCCACGGTGAGTTCGGTGAAACTTTCGGCCGACCTTCGTCTGGCCCATGTGTATATTGCCGTGTTTGGTGATAAGCATCGCATCAGAGAAGCCCTGGACGGATTTAAGCGGTCCAAGGGGTTTATCAAGAAAAGCATTGCCCCGAAACTGGGATTAAAATTTATGCCTGAACTCAAATTTGTTCATGATGATTCCTTTGACCGGGCCGCCCGGATGGAAGAACTCATCAAATCCGCCTCCACCGGCACTTCAGATGATTCGGAATCAGACAAAGACCCCGGCATAGACCCAAATGACATAGATCCCAAAGACATGGATCCCAAAGACATGGATCCTGATATCGACTCTGGCCAAGACGCGTAAAAATCACATGCAAGACGGTATACTGGCGATTCACAAGCCCTCGGGCATTTCCTCGGCCCGGGTGGTGGCCCGGGTCAAAAAGGCCCTGGGCGTCAAAAAGGTCGGGCATACCGGGACATTGGATCCCTTTGCCACGGGATTGCTGCTGTGTGCCGTCAACAAGGGGACAAAGATATCCGGTTTTTTCCTGAATGGCCGTAAACGGTATCTTGCCCAGGTGTGCCTGGGCCTTGAAACCGATACCTATGATCTCACCGGTCAGCCCGTGTTTACCGCTGATGAGAATTTTCTGGAACAAATCAACCCCCGGGATATCGAGACTGCTGTGGCTGGATTCCTTGGACCCCAGGATCAGGTGCCGCCGGTTTTTTCCGCGTTAAAGCACGAAGGCCGCCCCCTGTACGAACTGGCCCGCCAGGGCATAAAGATCCAGAAACCGCCCCGGAGAATCGAAATTTTTGATATTGGCATCACCCGCATGGATCTGCCACATATTGACATGGAGATCTATTGTTCCGCAGGGACTTATATCAGGAGCATTGCCTTTGATATGGGCAGACAGATCGGGTGCGGGGCCCATCTTTCAAGGCTGTGCCGGACCCAGTCCAGTGCCTTTTGCCTGGATCAGGCCATTGAGCTTGAAGCGCTTGAAAATCTCCATCGAACAGAGGCCCTGGAAAGGCTCATCCCCCTGTCGGACTGTCTTTCCTTTATGCCTCGGATTACGGCAGACCCTGCAATTGCCAGAAAAATATCCTTTGGTCAAGGTCTGACCAGAGATGAACTGGGTCCGGTATGTGCACCCCCGGGTGAACCCGTCCGGGTGACGGATGATCGCAACCAACTTCTGGCCATCATCCAATTGAATGAAAGCGGGCAGACCTATATTTATACTTGCGTTTTCTCAAGTTAATTGATATAAATACCAGGTTATTATTGCAGTGGCGTGGTGATCTGTTTGACCCTTCTTTTTTCTGAATGGAATATCGGATAAGAAATCGTAAAAATCAGATGCCTGAGACCATGCCATATTTTATTTATTCCAGACAAAGGATTTTACTATGGTTTTGCTAGCGGAAAACAAAGAGGAAATGATCGAGCAATTTAAGCTCCACGAGTCGGATACCGGCTCACCCGAGGTGCAGGTTGCTATTTTGACCCACCGTATCAGCTATCTTACAGAGCATCTCAAGATTCACAAGAAAGACCACCATTCAAGACGGGGTCTGCTGATTCTTGTCGGACGGCGCAGAAGTCTTCTGGACTATGTGAAGAAAAAAGATGTGAACCGGTACCGTGCTTTAATTGAAAGACTCGGACTGAGAAGATAACCATGAAGTATGGCCGGTTTTTGATTCATTGTGGGTCAAAAACCGGTGTTTTAATCGTAGTTTTATATTTATCGGGGCGGCAATTTTCAAGGAATTTTCTAAATAAGTTCGCATGCTTGGCATTAAATATGGAGGTATTAAACACAGGTTTTATGCCGGGATTTGATGCCAAACATGCGGGTTTATTATTTTTGAAAAATTTCCTTACAACTTGCCGCCTTTTTTATTACAGGAGAAGTTATGGAAAAAAAATTTACAACCACCATTAATGGAAGAGAGTTTTCCATTTCCGGGGGAAAAATTGCCAAACAGGCATCAGGATCCGTCATTGTTCAATATGGAGAGACCATTGTACTGGTAACGGCTGTTTCATCAAAAGATCCGAAATCGGATATCAGTTTTCTGCCCCTGACCGTGGAGTACCAGGAAAAAATTTACTCTGCCGGCAGAATCCCGGGAAATTATTTCCGCAGGGAAATCGGCAGGCCTTCGGAAAAAGAAACCCTGACGGCCAGATTGATCGACAGGCCCATTCGTCCGCTTTTTGTGGATGATTATAATTTTGAGACCCAGGTCATTGCCACGGTGCTGTCCATGGATAAAATCAATGACCCGGATACCCTGGCGCTTGTGGGGGCATCCTGTGCCCTGGAAATTTCGGACATTCCCTTTGCCGGACCCATTGCCGGTGTCAAGGTGGGCCGGGTCAACGGAGAGTTTATCGCCAACCCCACCATTGAAGAGATGAAGGAAAGTGATATTGAACTGGTGGTGGCCGGATCAAAAACCGGTGTGGTCATGGTGGAAGGCGGGGCAGATATTGTGTCTGAAAAGGACATGCTGGATGCCATCTTCTTCGGTCATGAGGCACTTCAGCCCATCATTGATCTCCAGGTGCAGATGCGCGAGGCCTTTGGACAGGAAAAGCGGGCATTTGTTCCACCGGTACGGGATGAAGAGCTGGCAGCCAAAGTGGTTGAATATTCAGCCGATAAAATCTATCAGACCGTTCAGATCAAGACAAAAATAGAGCGTGCCAAGGCCCTGGGAACTTTAAAAGACCAGGTGGTCGAACATTTCTGTGACGCCTATCCTGAAGATGTCAAGGGGATCAAGGAAGCCTTTGGCAAATGTGTCAAAAAAGTGAGCCGGGATATTGTACTGAAAGAGGACAAAAGAATCGACGGCCGTGCCTTTGATGAAATCCGGGACATCACCTGTGAAGTGGGACAGCTTCCCAGACCCCATGGTTCCGCCCTGTTTACCAGGGGAGAAACCCAGGTGCTGGGTGTGTTGACCCTGGGATCGGGTATGGATGAACAGCGGGTGGAAACCCTGATGGGAAATGAAACCCGGGCTTTCATGCTGCACTATAATTTCCCTCCGTTTTCCGTGGGTGAGTGCAGACGTGCCGGCGGTCCCAGTCGAAGAGACATCGGTCACGGCAACCTGGCCACCCGTGCCATTCAAAGAGTCCTCCCAAGCCCTGAAGACTTTGAGTATACGATTCGTCTGGTGGGTGAGGTCATGGAATCCAACGGAAGTTCATCCATGGGAACCGTGTGCGCCGGAACCCTGGCATTAATGGACGGCGGTGTTCCCATCAAGGCGCCGGTGTCGGGTATTGCCATGGGCCTTGTAAAGGACGGGGACAAGACGGCCGTGCTTTCGGATATTCTGGGAGACGAAGATCATTTTGGAGACATGGATTTCAAGGTGGCCGGTACAAAGGAAGGCATTACCGCTCTCCAGATGGATATCAAGATTAATGAGCTCTCCAAACAGATCATGGAGACGGCCCTTAACCAGGCCAATGCCGGCAGGATTCACATTCTCAATAAAATGCTTGAAACCCTTAAGGATGTCAGGGAAGAGGTATCTCCCCACGCCCCCAAAATTGTCAGTATTAAAATTAATTCAGATAAGATCAGGGATATCATCGGCCCGGGCGGGAAGGTGATCCGTGCCCTCCAGGCAGAAACCAATACCGTCATTGAAGTCAACGACGACGGGATTGTCAAAATTGCCGCTGAAAACGAAGAAGATGCGGCCATTGCCCTGAAAATGGTGTCTGATATTGCCCTTGATCCCGAGATCGGTGAAATTTATGAGGGTACGGTTGTTAAAATTACGGATTTTGGCGCCTTTGTCAATATCAAGCAGGGAACCGACGGACTGGTCCATATTTCAGAGCTGGCCGATTACAGAGTCAAAAAAGTAACCGATGTGGTGAAAGAGGGAGATGTCATCTCTGTAAAAGTTCTGGATGTTACCCGGGATGGGAAAATAAAGCTGAGTTATAAAGCAGCTAAAAAAGATGCAGAGTAACTCATTCAAAGTGTGTCCCCTTGCCAGTGGCAGCAAGGGGAACTCTCTGTTTGTATCGTGTAACAACAGCTCTTTTCTGGTGGATGCCGGGCTTTCCGGGGTGGAGATCGAACGGCGCCTCAGCGCCATTAAAATTTCGCCCCAAAGCCTGACCGCCATCATCATCACACACGAGCACTGGGATCATGTCAGGGGTGCCGGCATCCTGAGCCGCCGGTTCAATCTGCCTGTTTACATCACCGAAAAAACCTGGCAGGCGTGTTCATCCCTGGGGAAAATTGAAGGCCTGATTTTCTTTGAGTGCGGCACTGCCTTTGAGATCGACAATATCCGGGTGAGTCCGTTTTCCATTTCCCACGATGCCAGTGATCCGGCAGGGCTCACCATGGAGTACAATGGTCACAAAATCGGTATTGCAACGGACCTGGGGATTGCCACGGGCCTGGTAAAAGATCATTTAAAGGACAGCCATATTTTATACCTGGAATCCAACCATGATCCCGAGATGCTCATCAGCGGCTCCTACCCCTGGCATCTCAAACAGCGCATCAAGGGCCGGACCGGCCACCTGTCAAATATAGACACGGGAAATTTGATATCCGAGCTTATAACAGACCGGCTCCAGCATGTCATTCTTGCCCATTTGAGTGAAGAGAATAATTGTCCCCAAAAAGCATTTCAGGAAGTTTCAAAGCGTCTGAACGGTTCCAATATTTCCCTACAGGTTGCCGGACCGGACAGGCCTGGGAAAATGATACGCCTGTAAATAAACGAAAGGAAACAGACATGAATCCAGTGATAGAAGCATTAAACTTTCGTCATGCGTGCAAGGCATTTGATCCAGGGAAAAAAATTTCACAAGCGCATCTGGACACTATCCTGACGGCGGCCCGTCTTTCTCCCACATCATTCGGCATGGAAGCCTGGAAGTTTCTGGTGATCGAATCCGAAGCGGTAAAAAAAAACCTTCGGCCGGCCTGCTGGAATCAGCCCCAGATCACGGATGCCGGTCACGTGATCGTCATCCTGTCACGGCCGGGGGTGGTTGACCCTTCCCATGCCTGGGTCAAGAACAGTTTTGAGCGGCGGGGACTTCCGGCAGATGCGACAAAGGCCTATATTGAGAAGTATAAATCTCATATGGAAACCGAAGTTTTCCCAAGAATGAGCGCCCATGCCTGGTGTTCCAAACAGTGCTATATCGCCCTTGCAAATATCATGACCGCGGCTGCGTCGGAAAAGATTGACTCCTGTCCCATTGAAGGGTTTGAAAAAGACCTTGTACAAGCCATCCTTGGCATTGATCCGGATGAATATGAGGTCGTGGTGTTGGTGGCCCTGGGATTTCGGGCCGGGGATCAGCCGCCGAGGCGGCGTCGTCCCATGGAAGAGATCATCGAGTTTAAATAATGGCACACTCGAAAATCAAGTTCAGATTTTTTCCCGTTCCAGGAGATGATAATACTCGCCTTTTAATTGTGCCAGTTCCGCATGGCTGCCCTGTTCTCTTATGGTGCCGTCCCGCAAAAGGATGATGGAATCACACTCTTTCACCGTGGAGAGCCGGTGGGCGATGATGATGGATAGCCTTCCCTTCATGAGCTTTTTCATGGCATCGTGAACCTTTTGTTCCGACTGTGAATCCATATAGGATGTTGCCTCGTCAAAAATGATCAAATCCGGATTAAAGGCAAATGCCCTGGCAATGCAGACCAGTTGCTTCTCTCCACTGGACAGGGGGCGGCCCCCCTCCCGTATCATGGTGTCAAGGCCGTCAAATTTTTCAAACAGAAAATCACAATTTGCGTTGGTCAGGGCAGACTCAAGTATTGAATCTGAACAGCCCTGGCCCGGGGGCTGGATGTTTTCCCGGATGCTGCCGGAAAATAGCAGGGGGTCCTGCATGACCAGGGCAATCCGGCTCCGGATATCCTTGATATTGATGGCGGCCTGATCCATATGGTTGAACCGGACGTCGCCCTGGTCGGGCCGATAAAACCCCGTGATCAGATTGATGATGGAGCTCTTGCCTGATCCTGTCCGGCCCACAATGCCGATGGATTTCCCCTTTTCAAGCTGGAACGAGATATTGCTTAACACAGGCTTGTCTTTCTCGTAGGAAAATTTCACCCGGTTAAATTCAAGAAGGGATATTTTCTCAAGATGGGCCCTTTCTTTCACTGTGCGCTGCTTTGCCTTGTCTGTATTGATGATGGTGATAATCCGTTCTGCCGAGGCCAGGGCGCTCTGGAGCAGGTTAAATTTTTCCGATAATTCCCTCAACGGCCTGAAAAAAAGTTTCATATAGGTGAGAAAGGCCACCAGCCCACCCAGGGTCATGGATTTTTCAACCACCTGGAAGCTGCCGGTCCAGATGATAACGGCCACACTCAACACCCCTAAAAAACCGATAAAGGGCATGAATATGGAAAAGATTTTAATCTGGAACATGGCAGCCGTGAAATGTTCAAGATTCAAGGTTTCAAACCGTCGCATGAACCGGTCCCGGCTGGAGGTTGTCTGGATGATTTTGATCCCGGTAATAGCCTCTGAAAAGCTGTGGTTGATTTCAGCGATTTTCTGGCGGATGGTTCTGAAGGAGTTGCGAAGGCTTTTTGAAAATGAACGGATACTGATCACGATGACCGGAACCAGCAGCGACAGATACAGAGCCAGTTTCACATCAATGGTAAAGAGGATGGCAAGGATACCGGCCATGAGAAAAAGATCCTTGAAAATAAAAATCAGGATGCTGGTAAACATCTCGTTCATGTTTTCAATATCACCGGCAACCCGGGAGACCAGTCGTCCGCTTGAATTTTTGTCATAAAAGGCCACGGGCAGAAATGTCATGTGCCTGAAAAGGGCACACCGAAGGTTGAGAATGATTTTTTGACCCGTATATTCCATGAAAAGGGACTGGAAAAAATCAATGACAAACCAGACCACTACAAAACCGGCAAAAAACAGGCAGAAGGTATCAAAAGAGTCCATGCCAAGGCCGAAAATTCGGACCCCTGTGCCGGGATTCACCGGGAGGATGAACCCGTCAAAGGCTCGCTGGATCAGAATGGGCATGGCCAGCTCCATGAAGGTAACCACAAACACCAGCAGGGTGGTGGTGCACAGCATCCACAGAAAGGGCCGGATAAACGGCCACAGCTCCCGGGCCACCTTAAGGTCGGCCTGCTTGATCACGCGTTCCTGGGATTGGATATCAGACATCATATTTTTCTTCCTCAAACTGCTGGACCTGGTAAGATTCTCTGTAAAACGGGTCTGCTTCAATGAGGGCGTCATGGGTCCCAAAATGATCAATTTGGCCGTTTTTCAGGATATAGATCCTGTCACAGGATGCCAGGGCCGATATTCTGTGGGAGATTATCACCAGGGTGGCATCCATATCCATCTGGTTCAGGCGGGTGATAATTTTTGAGGCGGTGTGGGTGTCCACCTGGCTGATGGGATCATCCAGGATGATGATGGGCTTTTCCCGCACCAGGGTACGGGCAAGGGTGATGCGCTGCTTCTGTCCGCCGGAAAGGGTGATGCCCCTTTCCCCCACCACGGTATCAAGACCCTGGGGCATTTCTTCCAGGGTTTCTTCCAGGCAGCAGACGTGAAGGATTTGGTTCAGCCTTTGGTCATACATTTTTCGGCCCATGAGAATGTTGTCCTGGATTGTGCCTGAAAACAGGAAACTTTCCTGGGGCATCAAAGAAATATGACGTCGTAAAAATTCAAGGTCCAGGCTGCGGATCTCATGGCCGCCCACTAAGACCTTTCCACTTGAGGCGTTGTAAAGCCTGGGAATGAGCTGAACCAGGCTTGTTTTTCCGGAACCCGGGGGGCCGCTGATGCCGATGGCGTCACCCGGGTGAATATCAAGATTGATGTGGGAGAGCACCGGGGTGCCCGGTTCATAGGCAAAGCCCACATCCTCAAATTGGATGGCCCCATCCAGCTTCGGCACTGTGACGGCTTTTTCAGGGGATCTGACATCGGGTTTTGAATCCAACAGGGTGTTAATTCGTTTCAGGGATGCCATGCCCCTTTGAAAGAGGTTGGTCATCCACCCAATGGCGATGACCGGCCAGGCCAGAATGCCCAGATATTGAAGAAAGGCGACAAGTTCCCCCGGTGACAGGGTTTTTTCCATGACGAGAAACCCTCCGTAAAAGAGGACCACCAGGGTGGACAGGTTGAAAAAAAATATCAGCAGCGGTCTTAACAGGGCCGTGACAAATGCCCGCTTCAGGTTTTTCCTGAAATAGTCTTGTGAGGCTGTTTCAACCCGTTGGCCGGCCATTGCCTCAAAGTTAAACACCTTGATAATCCGGATCCCGAAAAAATTTTCCCGGACCAGCTCTGTGAGCTGTGAAAAAGATTCCTGGGCCGTCTTATGAAAGAGGTGCATTTTTTTTCCCAGGGTTCGGGTCATGAAGATCAACAGGGGCATGGGGATCATGGCCAGGGCCGTCAGCTTCGGGTGGGTCCAGAGCATGATGGCCAGAGTGGCTCCCCCCAGAAGAATGGTATCCACCAGCACGATAACGCCGAAACCGAATGCCATGCGGATATGGTTGATGTCGCTGGTGGCGTGGGCCATGATATCCCCGGTTTTGACCCGGTCTAAATAGGCCATATCCAGGCCCAGGACATGGCGGAAAAGATGATCCCGTATACCCCGTTCCACATCTCTTGCGCTTCCCATGAGCAGGTTTCGCCAGCCGTACCGCAGCACTGCCATTATAAGTCCCAGGAAAATGATAAGCAGGCAGTTAGCGGCTAAGTTTTTTGGGTTAAAGGTATTTGAACTCAGGGCGTCAACCGCCACCTTTATGATCTGGGGAACAACCAACTGGGTAAGATCCACAACGATCATGCAGATGATACCCACTATGATTTTATAAAAATTTTTCTGGAAATATGGATAGATCAGTTGCACAATATTTATGCTGTTCCCCTAACAGGTGATCCGGGAATAGAGGCCGGGTTGTTTAGCATTTGTACTCCTTAAAGTTAAGCCGCTGGTATTAAAATAGACATTCTGTTTTTCTTTGCAAGCTTTAAATTGACGGACACTGCCCATTCGGGGCTCTCTAATTTATGGTTGACTTTCAGCTATTGAAGCATCTATAGATAATGATTGTGATTTTTATACCTTAATCATGGAGATATTCAATGAAAATACTGAAAATTGATCACCTCGGCATTGCCGTTTCAAGCATTGACCAGAAGAAGAATTTCTGGACGGATGCGCTGGGGCTGACGTTGGAAGGAACGGAAACCGTTGAAGCCCAGAAGGTCACCACGGCATTTCTGCCGGTGGGTGAAAGCGAGGTTGAACTCCTGGAATCCACGTCTGATGACGGTCCGGTGGCCAAATATATTGAAAAAAAAGGCGAGGGGATTCAGCACGTGGCCTTCAGGGTTGAAAATATAGAGGAGGCCCTGGCAGAACTCAAGGAAAAGGGGATTCAACTCATAGACCAGACTCCCAGGATGGGGGCAGGCGGTGCCAAAATTGCCTTTCTGCATCCAAAGGCCACCTCGGGAGTCCTCGTAGAGTTGTGTGAACGGTAGAGTTATGTGAGAGATAACTTTGATCTTAACCTAAATTAGACCGGAGGATAACCATGTCTCAAATGTCTGATCTGAACAAATGGGAAGAACTTGCCGCAAAGCAGCTGAGGGGAAAGCCCCTTGAATCCCTGACCCGAAAAACCCCGGAAGGTATTGATGTCAAACCTTTGTATACGGCAAAAGATCTTGAAAATGTAGAGGCCATAGGCAATCTTCCCGGATTTGATCCCTTTGTGAGAGGCCCCATGGCCACCATGTATGCGGGCCGGCCCTGGACCATCCGCCAGTATGCGGGATTTTCAACTGCCAAAGAGTCCAATGCCTTTTACCGCAAGAATCTGGAAGGAGGGCAAAAGGGGCTCTCTGTCGCCTTTGATCTGGCCACCCACCGGGGGTATGACTCGGATCATCCCCGGGTGGCGGGTGATGTGGGAAAAGCCGGGGTTGCCATTGACTCGGTGGAGGACATGAAAATCCTGTTTGACAAGATTCCCCTGGATCAGATGTCGGTTTCCATGACCATGAACGGCGCGGTCCTTCCCATCCTGGCCGGGTATATCGTTGCTGCGGAAGAGCAGGGAGTGGCTCATGACCAGCTCATGGGAACCATTCAAAACGATATTTTAAAAGAGTATCTGACCCGGAATACTTATATCTATCCGCCCACTCCGTCCATGCGGATTATTTCAGATATTATTGCCTTTTGCTCAGACCATATGCCAAAGTTCAATACCGTGAGCATCAGCGGGTATCATATCATGGAGGCGGGTGCGGATTCGGTTCTTCAGACCGCATTTACCCTGGCCGACGGCCTGGAATACGTGCGTGCGGCCCTTGCCGCGGGTCTGGATGTGGACAAATTTGCCCCCCGGCTCTCGTTCTTTTTCGGGATCGGGATGAATTTTTTCATGGATATTGCCATGCTCAGGGCTGCAAGGTTTCTGTGGTCAGAGATCATGGGTCAGTTCAACCCGAAAAACATAAAATCAAAAATGCTGAGGACCCACTGCCAGACCTCGGGATGGAGCCTGACCCAGCAGGACCCGTACAACAATATTGTCAGGACCACTCTTGAGTGCCTGTCCGCCGTGCTGGGTGGTACCCAGAGCCTTCATACCAACTCTTTTGACGAGGCAGTGGGGCTTCCCACGGAACTTTCGGCCAGAATTTCCCGGAACACCCAGATCCTGGTTCAGGAAGAATCCCATATCTGTGATGTGGTGGACCCTTTGGGCGGATCTTACTACGTTGAAACCCTGACCCAGAATATTATTGACGAGGTCAGAAAAATCCTGGAAGAGATAGAGGGGCTTGGCGGCATGGCCAAGGCCATTGAATCGGGCATGCCCAAGATGAGGATTGAAGAGGTGTCGGCCAGACGACAGGCCAGGATTGACCAGGGCAAGGACGTGATTGTGGGCGTGAACAAGTACAAAATAGAAGATGAGATCCCCATCCCGGTGCGGGAAGTGTCTGAAGATGTCCGGCATGAACAGGTGGCGCGCCTGGATCAAATTAAAAAAGACCGGGACAATGCAGCGGTTCAGCAGGCATTGGAGGATATTACAAGGGCCTGTGAGTCGGGAGACAATCTTTTGGAAGCCTGTCTGCCGGCAGTCCGGGCCCGGGCAACCGTGGGAGAGATCAGTGATGCCATGGAAAAGGTATTTACGCGGTTTGTGGCTACCACCCAGTGTATTTCCGGGGTGTATGCGTCGGAGCATTCCGATGCCGAGATGATGGGGTCTTTGAGAAAGCGGACCAAAGACTTTGAGAAAAAGACCGGCCGCAGGCCCAGGATACTCTTGTCCAAGATGGGGCAGGACGGCCATGACCGTGGGGTGAAAGTCATTGCCACGGCATTTGCGGATTTCGGATTTGACGTGGATCTGGGGCCCATGTTCCAGACCCCGGAGGAAGCGGCCCGAATGGCTGTGGAAAATGATGTCCACGTGATCGGCGTGTCCAGCCTTGCCGCAGGTCATAAAACTTTGGTTCCCCAGGTCATTGAAGAGTTGAAAAAACAGGGGGCTTCTGATATTAAAGTCGTGGTAGGTGGAATAATCCCCCCAGGGGATTATGAATTTTTGAAACATGCAGGTGCGGCTGAGATTTTCGGTCCCGGAACCATGGTAACGGATTCTGCTAACAGGACACTTAATATCATAGGTGCTTAAGACACATGATGCAAACCGACCCGGATGATTTTGTCCGGGGTATTCTGGCCGGTAATCGCCGCATGATTGCCAAGACAATTACGTTGATGGAAAGCAGTCTTACGGATCACAGACAGACGGCCTCGTCTGTCATGGAAAAGATCCTGCCCCATACCGGGAACAGCATCCGGCTGGGCATCACCGGGGTTCCGGGTGTGGGCAAAAGTACCTTTATTGAAAATTTGGGTGTGTATTTGGCAGACAGGGGCCGCAAGGTGGCTGTTCTAGCCGTGGACCCCACCAGCCGGAGAAGCGGCGGTTCCATCATGGGAGACAAAACCCGGATGGAACAACTGGCTGCCCATGCCAATGCCTTTATCCGGCCCTCACCTGCCGGAGATGTCCTGGGCGGTGTTGCCGCCAAAACCCGTGAAATCATGCTGGTGTGCGAGGCGGCCGGGTTTGACGTCATCCTGGTGGAAACCGTTGGGGTGGGGCAGTCTGAAACCAGTGTGGCCTGTATGGTGGATTTTTTTCTGGTCCTGATGATTGCCGGGGCCGGGGATGAACTCCAGGGGATTAAAAAAGGGGTCCTGGAACTGGCCGACGGCATTGCCATCAACAAGGCGGACGGAGACAACTTAAAGGCGGTTGAACGCGCCCGAGTGGATCTTGAGACGGCCATGCATTTCCTGAATCCGGACTCTCCCAACTGGTCCACCCCGGTTCTGACCTGTTCGTCTCTTGTGGACCAGGGGACCAAAAAGGTCTGGGAGGCGGTCCTGGATCACCAGGAAAAATTTACGACTTCGGGAGAATTTGCGTTGCGCCGAAAAAAGCAATCCCTGGAGTGGATGTGGACCCTTGTTGACGCCGGCCTGAAACATTTGTTTAAAAATAACGAAAAAATTAATGAGCACATACCCACAATTTCACAACAGGTAGAGGCGCAAAAAATTTCTCCTTCTGCTGCAGCGCAAACCCTGTTGTCATATTTGTAAAAATAGAACAAAGGAATATTAAATGAAAATTCATGAATACCAGGCTAAGGAGTTGTTTCGAAGCTGCAATGTCCCAGTTCCGGATGGGGGTGCGGCGTTTTCAGTGGATGAGGCAAAGGGTATTGCCGCCACACTCGGGGAATTCCCTGTGGTGGTGAAGGCCCAGATCCATGCCGGCGGCAGGGGCAAGGGCGGAGGAGTCAAACTCGCAGCCTCCATGGACGAGGTGGACACCCTGGCCCGGGATATCCTCGGCATGACCCTGGTCACCCACCAGACCGGTCCTGAAGGACGGCTGGTGAAAAAACTATTGGTGGAGGCCGGGCAGAAAATCCAAAAAGAGCTGTATTTAAGCCTCCTGGTGGACCGGGCAACTGCCTCCATTGTTATTATGGCAAGCCGGGACGGCGGCATGGACATAGAAGAGG
Source organism: uncultured Desulfobacula sp. (assembly GCA_963674905.2). Lineage (GTDB taxonomy): Bacteria > Desulfobacterota > Desulfobacteria > Desulfobacterales > Desulfobacteraceae > Desulfobacula. Next base: position 2,787,326 of record CAXXXR010000002.1, read on the forward strand.
TTGCGCTAAAGACCCCGGAAAGAATTGTAAAGGTCTATGTTGATCCTTTGATGGGAATCCAGGGCTATCAGCTGCGCCGGGTGGGTTTCGGGCTTGAGCTTCCGCCAGCGGCCATGAAACAATTTTCCGGGCTCCTGGCCAGTCTCTATAAATTTTTTGTTACCAATGACTGCTCTCTTGTGGAGATCAATCCCTTGATTCTGACTGAAGATGATCAGGTCCTGGCCCTGGATGCCAAGGTGGACATTGATTCCAATGCCCTTTACCGGCACAGGGATCTTTTGGCCTTAAGGGATCTGGATGAAGAAGATCCCATGGAGGTTGAAGCCTCCAAGTATAATTTAAACTATATCAACCTTGACGGCAACGTGGGCAATATCGTTAACGGCGCAGGCCTGGCCATGGCCACCATGGACATCATCAAGAACGCCGGGGCCACCCCGGCCAATTTCATGGATGTGGGGGGCGGTGCCAGTGCCGAACAGGTGGAAAACGCGTTCAGGATCATTCTTGCCGACGACAAGGTAAAGGCCGTGCTGATCAATATCTTCGGCGGGATACTGCGATGTGATATCTTTGCCCAGGGTGTGGTGGATGCGGCCAGGAAAACCGGGATCAGGATTCCGGTGGTGGTTCGCATGGAAGGCACCAACGTGGATGAGGGAAAGAAAATTTTAAAAGATGCAGGGCTTGACCTGATCAGTGCGACAGACCTTTCCGATGCCGCACAGAAAATTGCCGCAGCAGTCAATTAAAGGCGATCATTTAAAGGAGATATTGGTGAGTATATTTGTAAATAAAGACACAAAGGTTCTTGTCCAGGGAATTACCGGCAATGAAGGCAGTTTTCATACACGGGCCTGCATTGAATACGGGACAAATATCGTGGCCGGGGTGACGCCGGGTAAAGGTGGACAAAAGATGGATGATGTACCGGTGTTCAATACGGTGCAGCAGGCAAAGGATGCCACCGGGGCAACGGCCTCCCTTATCTTTGTTCCCCCGCCGTTTGGGGCCGATGCTATTATGGAGGCGGCCGATGCCGGCGTGGAACTGATCGTGGCCATTACCGAGGGCATCCCCATTCTGGACATGGTCAAGGTAAAGCATTTTCTGGGTGCTAAGAACTGTCGGCTCATCGGACCCAATTGTCCGGGCATTATTACCCCGGATGAGTGTAAAATCGGTATCATGCCGGGCAAGATTCATAAAAAGGGGAGTGTTGGAGTGGTGTCACGATCCGGAACCCTCACCTATGAGGTGGTTGACCAACTGACCAAACTCGGCATGGGCCAGTCCACCTGCATTGGTATTGGCGGAGATCCCGTGAACGGAACCAATTTCATTGATGTGCTTGAGGCCTTTCAAAAGGATGATGAGACCCAGAGCATTGTCATGGTGGGAGAAATCGGCGGCAGTGCAGAGGAAGAAGCCGCAGTATATATCAAACAAAATTTAACCAAACCGGTTGTTGGTTTTATCGCCGGCCTTACCGCCCCTCCGGGCAGGAGGATGGGGCATGCCGGGGCCATTATTTCGGGTTCCAGCGGTACGGGTGAGGCGAAAATTGCGGCATTCAGGGACAACGGCGTTCATGTGTGCGAAAATTTGGGGCATATCGGCCGGATTTGTAAAGATGTATTTTGAATATAACCTAAAGGAGGTTAAGAAAATTGGATAGTTATATTATTGAATCAAAACAGAAAAAGAGCAGGATCCCCGCAAGGCTTGATTTCGTCCAGAGCGGCACCGGCCTGATTCTAGGTCTGTTCATGTGGGTGCATATGCTTCTGGTGGGCAGTATCATCCTGGGCAAAGGCTCTTTTAATTTTGTTGCAAAGACCATGGAACTGGCGTTTCTGTCCGATTCCGGACACGGCTTTCCCATTGCCGTATTTTTTGCCGTTTCTATAGTCTTCACCCTTTTCATCGTCCATGCACTGCTGGGCGTGAGAAAGTTTCCCATTTCCTGGAAACAGCACAGGATCATGAGAGACCAGATGCAGATGATGAATCATACGGACACCAATCTATGGTATGTCCAGGTGGTCACCGGGTTTTTGATGTTTTTCCTGGGATCGGTTCATCTGTATGTGATGCTGACCCATCCGGGCAGCATTGATCCCTACCTGTCTGCGGACCGGGTGGTTTCAGCGCATATGTGGCCCCTCTACCTCATTCTTTTGATCTGTGTTGAACTTCATGGCACCATCGGCCTCTACCGGCTGTGCATGAAATGGGGATGGTTTGCGGGAAAAGACGCCCGAAAATCAAGAAAAGCCCTTAAGACCTTTAAAAACAGGGCCACCATCTTCTTTTTAAGTGTTGGTGTTCTGGCCCTCCTGGTATTTGTTGTGATCGGTATCAACCACAGGGACAGGGTGGGTGAGCGATACGGCGCCCATTCCGCATCCCTTGCACCTGTTCAGGCCCAGGAAGAGATTCCAATAGACCAGGAAGTCCTGGCATTGGACGAGGTTCCGGAACTGGAAGATGTGCAGGGCCATGAAAAGGCCCTTGATGCTCCAGCGGTCCATGATGTCCAGGCGGTACAGGAAGAACCAGAAGCGTCGGAAGAAGTACATTCGGCTGATAAAACACACGAATAAGGGGTAACCTAAATGAAAGTCATATATACGGATTCACTTGTAATCGGCGGCGGGCTGGCAGGACTCAGGGTTGCCATTGCATCCATGCAGAGAGGCTATGATACGATCGTGCTGTCTCTGATACCTGCCAAGCGATCTCACTCAGCAGCAGCCCAGGGCGGTATGCAGGCAAGCCTCGGGGCCACCATCAAAGGCGACGGGGATGATGAAGAAGTTCACTTTGGAGACACGGTAAAGGGAAGCGACTGGGGTTGTGACCAGGATGTTGCCAGGATGTTTGTCAATACCGCTCCCAAGGCCATCCGGCAGTTGACTGCCTGGGGCGTACCCTGGTCAAGGGTCAGGGCCGGTGACCGGGAAGTGGTCATTAACGGCAAAAAAGTCACCATCACTGAAAAAGACGAGGCCCACGGCCTGATCACGGCCAGGGATTTTGGCGGGACAAAGAAGTGGCGGACCTGTTTTACCTCGGACGGAACCGGACATACCATGCTCTATGCCATGGACAACAAGGCTATCCAGATGGGAATACCGGTCCATGAAAGAAAAGAGGCCATTGCCCTGATCCATGAAGACGGTGTGTGCTACGGCGCCATTGTCCGGGATCTGATCACAGGCGAACTCATTGCCTATGTGGCAAAGGCCACCACCATTGCCACCGGTGGTTACGGACGTCTCTATTCCATCTCCACCAATGCGGTGATTTCAGAGGGCATTGGAAATGCCATTGCCCTTGAAACCGGGATTGCCACACTGGGGAACATGGAGGCGGTCCAGTTTCATCCCACGGCCATCGTGCCGGTGGGGATTCTCACCACGGAAGGATGCCGGGGTGACGGGGGCCTGCTTCTGGACAAGGACGGGTATCGGTTTATGCCGGATTATGAACCGGATAAAAAAGAGCTGGCCTCCAGGGATGTGGTGTCCAGACGGATGACCGAGCATATGAGAAAAGGCAAAGGGATTCCGTCCCGCTATGGGGATCACCTCTGGCTGGATATCACCCTGCTTGGCCGCAAGCATATTGAAAAGAATTTAAGGGAAGTCAAAGAGATCTGCGAATATTTTCTGGGGATTGATCCCGTGGAAGAGTATATCCCGGTCAGACCCACCCAGCACTACTCCATGGGCGGGGTCAGAACCAATGCCACCGGTGAAAGCCCGACCCTGAAAGGCCTTTTTTCCGCGGGTGAAGCTGCCTGCTGGGATATGCACGGGTTTAACCGCCTGGGGGGCAACTCCGTTGCCGAGACCGTTGTGGCCGGCATGATCGTGGGTGAATTTGTGGCAGACTACTGCGGTGCCAATTCATTGAAGGTGAGCACCTCCACCATCCAGCAGTTCATGAAACAGGAAGAAAAGAAAATCACCGACCTTCTGGTCAGGGATTTTGGTGAAAATCCCTTCCAGCTCAAGGCTGAAATGCAGAAAATCATGATGGATGATGTGGGGATTTTCAGGAACGGCGAAGATCTCAAAAAAGCCGTAGAAGAGTTAAAGGTCTTGAACCAGCGGGCAAAGAGAATCGCCCTGAGAAACCGGATATCTTCTTCCAACCCGGAACTGGTGGAAGCCATCCGGGTTCCCAAGATGATACGCCTGGCCCAGTGCGTTGCCTATGGCGCCATGCTCAGGACGGAGAGCCGGGGGGCCCATGCCAGGGAAGATTACCCGGAAAGAAATGACCGGGACTGGTTGAAAAGAACCCTGACCACGTGGAAGGATACCGAGGCAGATCTTCCCGAGATCACCTATGAAGACCTGGATGTCATGAAAATGGAAATGCCGCCGGGATCAAGGGGGTATGGGGTGGACAATACCATCCATCACCCGGATACGGCCAAACGGAAACAGGAAATCGAAGAGATCAAAAAAGCAAACCCGGGAGCTGACCGGTTTGAGCTGCAGGCGCTTCTCAACCCGACACCCATTCCGGAAAAATTTAAAGGTAAAAATGAGCGTATAGGCAGGGGGTTTAAATAATGAGTGAACAGGAAAGAGTCTTAAAATTTCAAATCTTTAGATACAATCCCCAGAAGCAGGGTGATAAGCCGCGCATGGTGACCTATGAGGTTACCGAGGCCCCGGGGATGACCATTTTCATTGCATTGAACGATATCCGGGAGCACCAGGACCCCTCACTGCAGTTTGATTTTGTCTGCCGGGCCGGTATCTGTGGTTCCTGCGCCATGGTTGTCAATGGACAGCCCACCCTGGCCTGCCGGACCCTGACCTCCAAGTATCCGGACGGCGAGATCAAGCTGCTTCCCCTGCCCGGTTTTGAACTTATCGGTGATTTGTCAGTGGATACGGGGAAATTCATGCGGGCCATGTCCGAGCGGGTGGAATCCTGGATCCATGACCAGCATGCAGATGACGTCAATTACGACAAGCTTGAAGAACGGATGGACCCGGATGTGGCGGATGAGATTTATGAACTTGAACGGTGCGTGGAGTGCGGGGCCTGTGTGTCTGCCTGTGCCACTAAACGGATGAGACCGGACTTTCTTTCCGCCGTAGGCTTTATGCGGCTGGCAAGATTTTCTCTGGACCCCAGGGACAAACGGACGGATGAAGAGTTCTATGAAATCATGGGGGATGATGACGGCGTGTTCGGCTGCATGACCCTGCTGGGCTGTGAAGACTATTGCCCCAAAGATCTGCCCCACCAGACCCAGATCGCATATCTCAGACGGAAGATGGCCCTGATCAGGTAAAAAATGCCCAGGTAAGGCTGGCCCGACAAAATTAAACATCATCAGGCAGTGGGCAAAGGTTCACTGCCTTTATTTTTATGAAAGGACACTATCATGAGCGAATTTAAATTTGAGACCATGTTTCCGCTGGGAGAAGATACCACGGCTTACCGGCTCCTTACAAAGGATCATGTCAGGATAAAAGAATTTGAGGGAAAAGAGGTCCTCCTGGTGGAACCCCAGGCCCTGACCCTTCTATCGGCCCAGGCCTTCAAGGATGTGGCCCACCTTTACCGGTCGGAACACCTTGAACAACTAAAGATGATCATTGATGACCCAAAAAGCTCGGACAATGACCGGTATGTGGCCCTGGAACTTTTGAAAAATGCCGTCATCTCCGCAGAAAAGGTGTATCCCATGTGCCAGGACACGGGTACCGCCATTGTCATGGGCAAAAAAGGTCAGCAGGTCTGGACCTGGTCCGATGATGAGGAAGAATTGTCAAAAGGGGCGTTCCAGGCTTATACTGAAAATTATTTACGATATTCCCAGAATGCCCCCCTGACCATGTACAAGGAGATGAACACCAAGACAAATCTGCCGGCCCAGATCGATATTGCCGCGGTACAGGGTGAGGCTTACAAGTTCTTGTTCATGGCCAAGGGAGGCGGTTCAGCCAATAAAACCGTTCTGTTTCAAATGACCAAGGCGGTTTTGAACACCGAAGAAACCCTGATCAATTTTATGCTGGAAAAAATGAAGGGTCTTGGAACAGCGGCCTGCCCCCCCTATCATATCGCCTTTGTCATCGGCGGGACTTCGGCAGAGCTGAATTTAAAAGCTGTGAAACTGGCCTCGGCCAGATACCTGGACACATTGCCCACCCAGGGCAGTGAAACCGCCCATGCCTTCCGGGACAAGGATCTTGAAGAAAAAGTGTTGGCAAGGTCCCATGACCTCGGCCTCGGTGCCCAGTTCGGGGGCAAACATTTTGCCCTGGACATCCGGGTGGTTCGCCTGCCCCGGCATGGGGCCTCCTGTCCCATCGGCCTCGGGGTCTCCTGTTCCGCAGACCGCCAGATCAAGGGAAAAATTACACGGGACGGGGTCTTCCTGGAACAGCTAGAAGAAAATCCCGGCGCTTTTCTTCCTGAAAAGGAACCTGAAATGAAACCCGCGGTTCAGATTAACCTGGACCGGCCCATGGACGATATCCGGGCGGAACTCAGTCAATACCCGGTTTCCACGCGCCTGTCCCTCACCGGTAAGATCATCGTGGCAAGGGACATTGCCCATGCGAAATTCATGGAACGGTTTGAAGCCGGTAAAGGTCTGCCCGAATACCTGAAACACCATATTGTGTATTACGCAGGCCCGGCCAAGACACCTGAGGGCCAGGCGTCCGGTTCATTCGGACCTACCACGGCCGGAAGGATGGACCCCTATGTGCCGGTGTTCCAGAAAGAGGGCGGCTCCATGATCATGCTGGCAAAGGGAAACCGGACCCAACAGGTGACCGACTCGTGCCGGGAAAACGGCGGATTTTATCTGGGGTCTCCGGGTGGTCCTGCGGCCCGCCTTGGAAAAGATTTTATCAAGAAAGTTGAGCTGGTGGAATACGAAGAGCTGGGTATGGAAGCGGTTTATATGATCACCGTGGAAAATTTTCCCGCCTTTATCATAGTTGATGACAAGGGCAATGATTTCTACGCGGACCTGCTTTAAGCAACCACACTTTTTTTAAACGCCCCGGCAGACGGATATTTTTGCCGGGGCCTTAAATGGGGTGACTGATAAATAAGGTGGGGGTTTTATGCGCACAAGAACGGAAACCGATACCATGGGAGAGATCCAGGTCCCCTATGAAAAATACTGGGGGGCCCAGACCCAGAGATCTTTAGGCCATTTTAAGATTGGAAGCCAAAGAATGCCCCTGGAAGTGATCCGGGCATTCGGGATATTGAAAAAAGCGGCTGCAATGGTGAACCATGACCTGGGCGTGTTGTCCCGGGAAAAAAGACAAATGATCGTCCAGGTATGTGATGAAATTATTGCCGGAGATCTTGACGATCATTTCCCCCTGGTGGTCTGGCAGACCGGTTCCGGTACCCAGTCCAACATGAACGTTAACGAGGTCATTGCCAACCGGGCCCATGTGCTGGCGGGCAATGAACCTGGCAGGGGAAAGCGCCGGGTCCATCCCAATGATGATGTTAATAAATCCCAGTCCTCAAATGATACCTTTCCCACTGCCATGAATCTTGCCGCTTGCACGATTTTGTCGGATCATACCATCCCCTGTGTGAGGTCTCTGGCAGAGGATTTGGCAAAAAAGGCTGAAGCCTGGAAAGGGATCGTCAAAATCGGCCGGACCCACCTCATGGATGCAGTCCCGCTGACTCTGGGCCAGGAGTTTTCAGGATATGTGTCCATGCTGGACCATGGATTGAAAACCCTTGACCATACTTTGTCTCACCTAAGTGAGCTGGCATTGGGAGGAACAGCCGTGGGAACGGGCCTGAATGCGCCGGACGGTTTTGACCGGCGGGTGGCCCAAACCATTTCTGATCTGACCGGGTTTGCTTTTGTCAGTGCACCCAGTAAATTTGAATCCCTGGCGGCCCATGATGCCATTGTCGCGGCTCACGGTGCTCTGAAAACCCTGGCCGCGAGCCTCATGAAAATTGCCAACGATATCCGGCTCATGGGATCAGGGCCCCGGTGCGGTATCGGTGAGCTGCTGTTACCCGCCAATGAACCCGGGTCCTCCATTATGCCGGGGAAAGTGAACCCCACCCAGGCGGAAGCCCTGACCATGGTGTGTGCCCAGGTTATGGGAAATGACGTCACCATCACTATTGCAGGATCAAACGGCCACTTTGAACTCAATGTATTCAAGCCGGTGATCATCCATAATTTTCTGGAATCTGCCCAGTTGATCGGGGATGCAACAGCATCATTCGGGAAGAATTGTGTCCAGGGCATGGAGCCGGATCACGAGAAAATCGCACAACATCTCAACGACTCGCTCATGCTGGTGACGGCCTTAAATCCCCATATTGGTTATGAAAAATCGGCCATGATCGCCAAAAAAGCCCATGGGGAGAAAAAGACCCTGAAACAGGCTGCTTTAGAACTTGGTTTTTTGTCCGCAGACCAGTTTGATGAATGGGTGGACCCCCTGAAAATGATCGGGCCCAAATGATTGAAAACCATTTGCTGGATTAAACTATAAAGGAGACCAAAACATGGATCATCATGTGACGTTGTTCAAGCCCTATCCATTGAAAGCGGGACAGAAGATACGGATAGACGGGTCCAGACGTTCCGGTGACTGGGAGGTCAAGTCCGTCAATGACACCACCGTCACCCTTCTATGCCCGATTTCAAAAAAAGAAGTGACCTGGAAACGGTTCTGCTATTTTGTTGAAGAGAGGGATATGCCTTGGCCAGCAGAGGATTGAGCCCCCCTTTTGAACTCCAGGTGAACTCCAGGTGAAACCCTGTTGAGACTCAAACGACCAAAAGTACAAAGTACAAAGGACAAAGCATGCGACTCATACTCTTGATGGCCGTGACTGCAGACGGGAAAATTGCCAGAAATTCCATGGAACTCATCGACTGGACCGGCAGGGCGGACAAGCAATATTTTGTTCAGGTCACCCGGAAGGCCGGGGTCATGATCATGGGGTCTAAAACATTTGATACCATTGGGCGGGTCCTGCCCGGCCGCAGGAACATCGTCATGACCCGAAACAAGTCCAGAACAAGCCAGGACAAGGATTTGATTTTTACGGACCAGACACCCGGGCAGATTCTGAAAGGGCTTGAGACCCAGGGATTTAAAACAGCCACCCTTATCGGCGGATCAATGGTGAATACGCTGTTTATAAAGGAAGGTCTGATTGATGAGATCCATGTGACGCTTGTCCCGAGACTTTTCGGCAGGGGATTGTCCCTGTTCCATGAATCCCTGGATATTGACCTGGAATTGCTGGAAAACAAACCAATGGATCACGGCTCTGTCCTGTTGATATACCGGGTTAAAAAATAATCAATTTTATTGGCCGGAATAAGATTCAAATTTAATATTTCTTGACAGTCCCGGGATAGTTTGATTATTGAAAATCCTATGCCCTTGCCTGAAAACAAAAAAGCGCCGCCACCGGATGTGAACCAAAACTCCCTGTTCCTGAAAACCCTTCCCGTGCGCATCATCATTCCGGTGGCACTCACCATTGTCCTCTTTATTCTGACGATTTTTCTTTTAATCATTCCCCTGCTGGAAAAAAACATGATGGATGGGAAAAGAGAGGGCATCATGCACTTGACGGAAAGCGCATGGTCCACCCTGAATTTTTTTTATATAAAAGCCAGAACCGGATCAATCTCCCAGGAAGAGGCCCGGCAACAGGCCGTCAGTCATCTTCAGCAATTGAGGTACGGCCCTGAACAGGAAGACTACTTCTGGATCAATGACATGACCCCGAACATGATCATGCATCCCTATCGTCCCGACCTTGAGGGACGGGATGTGTCCGGGTTTAAAGACCCTGCCGGCAAACACATGTTTGTGGAAATGGTGGATATTGTTCAAGCCGAACAGGCCGGCTTTGTGGATTATCTCTGGCAGTGGAAAGGAGATCCAGATAAAATAGTGCCCAAAATTTCCTATGTGAAAGGGTTTGCGCCCTGGGGCTGGATTATCGGAACCGGGCTCTATGTTGAAGATATCCGGCAGGAAGTGTTGCTCATCACCCATCGACTGATTTATACCTGTTCCGGTATTCTGTTTCTTTTCCTGATCCTGTCCGGGGTTATCGTATGGCAGGGAACCCGGGCGGAAAAAGAACGGATCAGGGCCATGGAGCAGTCCGGTTTGAGGGAAAGACAATTGCTCCAGGCAGACAAGATGACCTCTCTGGGGATACTGGTTGCCGGGGTGGCCCATGAAATCAACAATCCTGCCACCTCCCTCATGCTCAATGCCCCGAATCTGAAAAAGGCCTGGGTATCCTTTACCCCTATTCTGGACGATTACTTTTCAAAGCACCAGGATGCCGTGGTCTGTCATATGCCGTATCCGGAACTGGGCCGCCGTATCGACATGATGCTCACGGCCATTGAAGACAGTTCAACCCGGATAAAACGGATCATAACGGAGTTAAAGGATTTTTCACGTCCCACCGGGGCAGACATGGAAGCGGGAGTGGAGATTAACCTTGTGGTTGAAAAGGCCCTGGACCTGACCCGTTCCATATTGAAACGTGCCACTCATCACCTGACCCTTAAGCTTGCAGACGGGCTGCCGACAATTTTCGGCAATGCCCAGAAGCTGCAGCAGGTGGTGATCAACCTGTTGCTGAATGCAAGTCAGGCCCTTGAATCCATAGAACAATCCATCTGTGTAGAAACCACAAAAACTATGGATGACCGATTCGTCGTGATCAAAGTAACGGACACCGGACCCGGGGTGTCTCCCCAGGATTTAAAAAAATTGAAAGATCCGTTTTTCACCACCAAACGGGATCAGGGGGGAACCGGTCTCGGGCTTTCCATTTCAGAGAAAATTATATATGATCACAAAGGGATAATGGAATTTACCTCCGAGATCGGCCAGGGCCTGAGTGTGAAAATATTATTGCCTCTTGCCCGTGAAAAAATTTTTGATTAAGAGAACAGAACAGGACCCATCATGACAAAGAGTCAAGAGACCATGGACCGGCCCATACTTATTGTAGATGATGAACCGGAAATTCTTCTGGCAGTGGATACCTGCCTGAGAATGGCTGGAATGGACAATATTATCACCATCAGCGACGCCAGGGATGTGGTGCGGCAGATGGAACGTAAAATTCCCTGTCTGATTATCCTGGATCTGAATATGCCCCACATCAACGGCGGACGTCTGCTCAAGATCGTGCGAAAAACCTATCCAAAGATACCTGTGATTGTCCTCACCGGGACCATTGAGGTGGATACGGCGGTAAAATGCATGAAACTCGGGGCCATGGACTATGTGGTTAAGCCGGTGGAGGAAGAGCGTCTCATCGCCGCCGTCAAACAGGCCCTGGCCTATGACGACCTGGAGAACAAGGTCCGGGATTCCCGGGCGGGAGACCTGTTTGCCCAGATTAAAAACCCCGGGGCATTCTCCCACATCATCACCCAGGACAAAAAGATGCACTCGATTTTCCACTATATTGAGGCCATTGCCCCGTCCTCCCAGCCGGTCCTCATTTTTGGGGAAACCGGAGTGGGAAAAGAGCTCATTGCCCAGTCCATTCACACCCTGAGCAAGAAGCCGGGGAAACTGATCGTGGTCAATGTGGCCGGACTGGATGACAATGTTTTTTCCGACACCCTTTTCGGCCATGTTGCCGGGGCATTCACGGGTGCGGAAAAAGCAAGATCAGGGCTGATCGAGCAGGCCGGCGGCGGCACACTGCTGCTGGATGAAATCGGAGATCTGGCCCTGAGCTCCCAGATCAAATTGCTCAGACTGCTCCAGGAAAGGGAATACCTGCCCCTGGGGTCTGACAGGACCCGGCACTCCGATGCCAGGATCATTGCGGCAACCAACCTGGACCTCTGGGCCCTTGAGAAGAAGGGGGCCTTTAGAAAAGATCTGATTTACCGGCTCTCCACCCATACCCTGACCCTGCCGCCCCTTCGCCGACGTCTCCTGGACCTGCCCCTGCTCCTGGACCGGTTTGTCTGCCAGGCGGCTGATGAACTGGACAAGCCCATTCCCGAACTGCCCAAACCCCTGATCGAGCAGATGGAAACCTATCCGTTTAAGGGCAATATCAGGGAACTCAAATCCATGGTGTATGATGCCCTTTCCCGTTACAAAAAGGGTCCAATCACGGCAGACCTGTTCAAGGGTCTGGGCATGTCCGGACCCGGAAACGGGGTGGAAGACCATGTGCCGGGCCCGCTTCCCACCCTTAAGGAAGCGTCTAAGGAACTGGTGGAAAAAGCCATGCAACAGACCAGGGGGAACCAGTCCGAGGCCGCGGTCATTCTCGGTATTTCCCAGCAGGCCCTGAGCAAGAGACTCCAGAAACTGCGATCTGAAAAATCCTAGAACCGATTCCACAATAAAAGTTGTATCCACAATAAAAGTTGTAAATTGCTTTGACCGGCCCTGCCTGCCGAACCTGCATTCACGGGAACGGGCTTTCCACAACTTTTGTTGTGAGGTTATGGGATTCTTCTGTTTGATAATTTTTATGAAAATATAGTAAAATCAAATAGATAGGTGTTTATTTCGTCTCCGGCACAATGATTGCTATTAACTATGACAGATTACTGAACGGGAATCATTAATTAAAGGAGAGTTTGGGATGGAACCGATCAAGAATTTGGGCTGGCGGGTCACCATGGCAGGTCTGGGCATTAATCTTGCCCTGGGGATACTCTACACCTGGAGTATTTTTAAAATGACCATCAAGGCGTCGATCACGACGGGAGACGGTACATTTAACTGGAGCCTTGCGTCCCTGAATGATCCCTATGCGGTCTGCTGTCTGGTGTTTGCATTTGCCATGATTCTGGCCGGCCGTCTCCAGGACAAGCTCAGCCCCAGGATTACGGCTGTCATCGGCGGGGTTCTCACGGGTATCGGCCTGATCATCATCTCCTTTTCCACGGCCTGGATTTCATGGATCATTGGTTTTGGTGTGCTTCTCGGAATGGGGCTTGGATTTGGCTATGCCTCTGCCACTCCACCGGCCATCAAATGGTTTCCCCCGGCCAAAACCGGTATGATTGCCGGTATTGTGGTTGCCGGCTTTGGCCTGGCATCGGTGTATATCGCACCCCTGGCCATTTTTTTGATTGAAAGATACGGACTGTCCCAGTCCATGCTGATTTTTGGTATTGCCTTTCTCGTGATTGTGTCTGCCCTGGCACAATTCCTGGTAAATCCTCCGGAAGGATATGTCCATCCGGATGCGGTTCAAAACAAAGCCGCTGCCTCTGCCCATACCGTGAATTTTGAACCCGGGAAAATGCTTCGCACGGCAGCCTTTTATAAATTATGGATAATTTTTTGTATTGCCTCGGGCGCCGGTCTCATGATCATCGGCGGTGTGGCAGGGATGGCCAAACAGGGCATGGGCCAGGCCGCATGGGTGGTTGTGGCCCTCATGGCTGTTGGGAATGCCTCGGGCCGGGTGATTGCGGGCATGCTTTCCGACCGTATCGGCCGGGCAAACACCCTCTTTATCATGTTGATCTTCCAGGCCGTGGTGATTTCGTCGCTTCTGTTCATCACACCGTCCCAGGTTATTCTCCTGGTTCTTGCCGCCATGCTCATCGGGTTTAACTATGGAACAAACCTTTCACTCTTCCCTTCAGCCACCAAGGATTTTTTCGGTTTAAAGAATTTCGGTGTCAATTACGGCCTGGTTTTCAGCGCCTGGGGCGTGGGCGGTTTCATTTTTCCCAGGGTATCCCAGATGATCGTGGCCTATACCAACAGCCCGAGAATGGCGTATATCCTCGCCGCAGGACTGCTTCTCCTGGGAGCGGCTCTGGCCCTGGTGACAAAAGCGCCGGAAACAGACACACAACCGGAGTTTATCGCCAGACCGGTGATTGAAAAAATTTAAGCTATCATCCAATTCATTCCCCGGGGCACGCTCCGGCATGAAAATATAGAGCCTCTTTGATCGGATACTCTTACTCCCGGGGCCGGTGTAAGTAATGCTTACACAGGCCCCTGTCATTTTTCCGTCAGTCCGCCTGCATAAAAATCACTGGACCTTAAACAAAAATCCGGCTGATCATCTATCTCAACAAATTCATTGGTATTCAACCGGAACCGGTGTATAGTTTTTCTATTGTCCCGTGTATCCCAACTTTTATATGTGAATCGACAAGGGTTAAGTGACCTGTCAGGCCGGCCGTGATTCCATGAATGAGACAGGTCTTGAGACAGATTTTGATACAGATATGGCAATTCGTTTGTCAACTGGAGCGTATTGTTTTTTCAACGGAAGCCCGGATAGAAAATATTTGTACCAAAGCCCCATGTCCATGGCCCTGATGAATTAAAGAGGGGTGAGGAAAACAGGGGTGGGCTAAAATCAACTCTATTGGTTTCTGAGTGACATAAAAAAAATTGGCACAGATAATGCTATTAACTAAAATAGTGAAAATCATGAATAGTATCATATGAATTCATGGAGAATGCGAGACAATTGAGTCTTGCATTTGTATTACAAGAAACACTTACTAATATTAGGAGGGTAAAAGGTGAAAAAAATTTTGATCGCGTACACCAGCAGGGCAGGCACCACTGAAAAAATGGCAAACTATCTGGCCGAGGGTATCAGGATTTCCGGTGATGAAGTCGAGGTTGCGAAAATAGCCTCCCTGAAAACGGAGAAGCAATTGTCAGGATTTGACGGCTATATCTTTGGATGCCCCACATACCATAAGGATATGACCGGCGGCATGAAGCAATTTCTTTTTCTGGCGGAAAAAGCCAATTTAACCGGTAAGATCGGCGGCGCTTTTGGATCACATACCCATAGCGGTGAATCTGCTCCCATGATTTTCGACACCATGCAGCATGTCTTTAAAATGGATATGGTGACCCTTGGACCTTTGAACCTGACTGAAGCCATGATGCAAACCGATGAAGGTTCAAAGGCCTGCCAGCAATATGCCAGGGCGGTAAGTGAGACGTTTAAGGGATAAGGGGTCAGCAGAAATGTCAACGAGACCCTGTGTCAGGTTCAGGCCTTTCAGCTTTTAAGGGCGTTCAAAGAATCTGAAACAACATCTTCCGGATGGAAACCGGGGGAAAAATTTTTAAACCCTGGGCCCGACCTTGTGGGCAATGTCTGGAAAGAATGAATAACTGAGATGACCTTTGATTAATTGCTGAGCAGCATAAAATATCAGCGGTATACATGAGGGGGGCCGGTTTCTTTGTTCAATCAATTGTGAGTCAAAGAAATTCGTTGCATCCCTCATGTTTTTTGGTTCCCCTGTATAAGGGTTGAAAATTGCAGAGGACTTGAATTAAAGTGGACTTGAATTAAAGCGGGCCCAAATTGTTGAAATTTGAAATTGAAACCTGGAATTAAAATTTAAAAAATGAAAACAATTTTCAATACCCATTCGACATCCGGTGAAGCAGATATTCATCTGAACCGGATCAACCTGAAGTTTGACCTTTCCGGCAAGTATCTGGAAAAGCCGTTCCAGGAAAAATATTTTCATACCAACGTCAACCATTTGCGCAATTGTCATTTTTATACCATTTTCTTTTATGTCCTTGCCGGCCTGGTGGACTATTTTCTTTTTCCCCAGGATGTGGGCTACCTTTTTCTGGTTCGGTTCTTAATCGTTGTCCCCATATTCAGTATCGGTTATTTTTTCACATATTCTCGCCACTATCAAAAGCTGTGGCAGGAAATTTCATTCGGTTACATCCTGCTCACCGGAGGCAGCTTTATTGCCTTTATGGTTATTGCCCAGCCGCCCAAGTCCTATGACTATTATGTCGGAGTTTTATTCTGCATGATGTTCGGATACACCTTTATCCGGGAAAGATTTATCCATGCATCCATTGCCGGATTGATTTTAATCTGCGCCTATTTGATCACTTCAGTCGTTATCCTCCAGATACCCTACCATACACTGTTTTACAGTGTTTTTTATCTGTTTGCCGTTAACTTTCTGGGCATGCTCATCGCCCGGCATCTGGAAATTTCCGCACGGAAAGATTTTTTTCTGGAATATCAATTGTCAAAAGAGCAGGACAAGGTTCTGAGGTTAAACATTGAACTTGAACACAGAGTTGCAGAGCGGACCCTTGATCTTGAAGCATCCAATAAAATGCTGAAAACCAGGGTGGATGACCTTCATGCCAGTGAGCGGCAGAGACATAAACTTGAAGAGCAGCTTCGTCAGGCATACAAGATGGAGGCCATTGGGACGCTTGCCGGCGGGATTGCCCACGATTTCAACAATATTCTTTCCGGTATCTTCGGGTATGCCCAATTGGCTGAAATGCATATTCATGATCGTGAAAAGGCAAAGAAATATCTGGGTCAAATCATCAAAGGCGGTCAGAGAGCATCGGCACTGGTCCAACAGATATTGACATTCAGCCGGCAGGCTGAACACCAGAAGATCCCCATAAAGGTTTCCGTCATATTAAAGGAGGCACTTAAATTACTCCGGTCTTCGATACCCACGTCCATTGAGATTCAAAAGGACATCGATTCCACAGCCGGGATCATGGCAGACCCGACCCAGATTCATCAGGTGATCATGAACCTGTGCACCAACGCCTACCAGGCCATGGATGATTCAGGAGGGGTGCTCACAGTGGGATTGCATGAAGTTGAAATCAATGATTCAGATGACAATCCGGGTGTCATGCCTGGGAAATATCTTAAACTTGAGATCAGCGACACCGGGGGAGGGATTGAAGAGAAAAATCTGAAGCGGATATTTGATCCGTATTTTACCACCAAGGAGGTGGGTAAGGGTACGGGCCTTGGATTGTCCATGGTTGACGGGATTGTAAAAAAACACAACGGCTGCATCAGCGTAAAGAGCGAACCGGGTAAAGGCACCAATTTCCAGGTGTTCTGGCCAATGGTGGACCCGGAGACGGAGGTTGAATCGCCGGTCCCGGAGGAAAAGCAACGGATTCAGTCCAGGGGAACGGAACAGATTATGCTCGTGGATGATGAGATGGGGATACTCG
Source organism: uncultured Desulfobacula sp. (assembly GCA_963674905.2). Classification (GTDB taxonomy): domain Bacteria; phylum Desulfobacterota; class Desulfobacteria; order Desulfobacterales; family Desulfobacteraceae; genus Desulfobacula. Next base: position 2,804,368 of record CAXXXR010000002.1, read on the forward strand.
ACTCCCTGGAGAAAATTTTGAGCCGGCAGGGGTATCAGGTTTTTGCCTTTAATGAACCCATCTCAGCTTTAGAGGCGTTTAAAGAAAAACCGGATCAATTTGATCTGGTCATAACAGACATGACAATGCCGAGGATGACAGGGGACAGATTGTCTGCCGAAATTTTAAACGTTCGAACGAACATGCCCATAATTCTGTTTACCGGATATAATGATAAAATTTCCGATGAAAAAGCCCTCACCCTGGGCATTCGAAAATATCTTCAAAAACCGGCCACCGGCCATGAACTGCATGCGGCCATCAGGGAAATACTGGATGGCCCCGGGGAAGAAAAATCCCTGGCCTGAAACCCGGGTCTATAATCGGGAAAGATGATATTTTCTTTGACATTATTATTAAATTCATGGAAGCTTGGGAATTGATGGAAGATTGGGTCAATACAGAAAGAGGTTGTGATGAATAGAGAAAAAAAGAAAAAAAATATCATGATCCGGCTCCTGGAATGGTTGGTCCAGGGAAATAAAAAGGCGGCCGAAAAGGGCAGTCTGTGCAAATCATGAAATATTAAAAAATAGTCTGCCGGTCGGGCAGATAAAGACAAAACACAATCAAAAGAAGCGTGGTGTATGAAGGGAAAAATAAAAGGGCTGCTGCAGAAAATAAATTTTATCGAAATTGATATGGACCTGCAAAGACAGATTCTGGTTTCCATACCAGCGGATAATCAAACGGAAATTGAAAATGTGATTCAAAAAATTGCAGACCAGAAACAAGAGATCAATGACCTGAGACAGGAAATCAAACGACAGGATAAAGACGAGTACGATCGGATCATTGCCATTGAACGGGCAGCAGAGACCTTTCGGCAAATCTCCCTGGATAAAAAATTTGTCCGGGTCAATACCCTGAACGAGTCGGGCATATGTTTCATTACATTGAATGACGGGACCCGTCTGGACTGTCTGGTAAAGGCGGAAGAGGAAAACGGGAACTGGACCGTCCTGACGATTGAAGGAGAAACAAAAGAATATCCGGGTGGGCTGGTAAAACAGGAGGGGTGAAAATGAAAGCAGGGATGGGAATCGTCGTGGGGTTTATCACTATACTTGTCACCGGGATTGTCTTTGCTGTCAATCCTTTTGCCACAACAATAGTCGCTGCATCATCTGCTGCGGCACCAAACGGCCAGGAAATACATATTGATCAGTTTATTTCGCCGGATACCTGTGGTGGCTGTCACGCCGAAATTTTTGAGCAGTGGGAAAACTCCATGCATCATCTGGCCCACAAAGACCCGGTCTATTCAAGAGTGGCACTGTTCTTACGCCAGGGTCTGACAGACGCAAGTGAGATCAAGGAGGCTGAATCCTGTGTAAAATGCCACACCCCTGTGGGCCAGGTCACGGGTTTTCCTCAGAAACTCACGGATGACCTGTCCAAAACCCCGGAGATTGCCACCCAGGGAATTCAGTGCGACTATTGTCATTCAGCCGTAAACGTACAGAAAATGTACAACAACGGCCTTGTCCTCAAACCGGGTCAGGGAGAAGACGACCCCGGCATCAAGTATGGTCCCTTTGATGATTCAGAACCGGATTTCCACGAGGCCCAATACTCAAAACTCCATACAAAATCAGAGATTTGCGGCACCTGCCACAACGTGAAACATGTGGTGTTTGGCACCGATCTTGAGACCACCTACACGGAATGGGCCAACAGCCCCTATAATTCAAATGATCCGGACAAAAAAATCGAATGCCAGGGGTGCCATATGTTCCAGAGGCCCGGCATTCCCGCCACCGGCTCCACCCCCCGGCCCCTGAATCCAGGAGCGGCAACCGATTACAGCGATGAAAGGCCCCATATCTTTACCCACTATTTTGTGGGGGGCAATGCCTGGGTGCCGGGTCAATTCACGGGTCAGGAAAAAAATCAAATGGCGGTTGAACGCCTGCAGAATGCCGCAACCCTGTCCATGGACATCTCCGGGATCAAAGAAAAAAAGCTGATTGTCACCATTGCCAATACCGGTGCCGGTCACTCCATTCCCACAGGATTGGGAGATCTTCGCCAGGTATGGCTTGAAATCACGGTTCAGGGAAAAGCCGGGCAAGCGGATTTTCAGACCGGTGTTCCGGATAAAAGAGGGGAGTTGCCCAGTGATACCATCCTCTTCCGGACTGTTTTCGGTGATGGACAGGGAAATCCGGTGATCAATATTGCCAAGGCAAGGCAGGTGCTCCAGGATACCCGGATAAAGGCAGGTCAGCAGGTCACCCGGACTGTTCTGCTACCGGCAGTGCCTGAAAAAGATTCGCTGGTAAGGGTCAGGCTCTTGTACCGCAGCATGCCCCGGAAAATTTTAAACCTGATTCCGGGCAAGCCGTTTGAACCGCTGCCGATTATAGAAATGGCAACGGTCCAGACACAAATTTGATGGAGTCGCTTTTTGAACCTGTCACATTAGAACGGCCAGAAGCTGTTGTCCTGCCAGACGCTTTCCATCAGAGAGGCCTCAAGGGACATCAATTTTTTTAAATGGGTCTTTTCCCAGGTGGAAAGCCAGGCGTATAATTTTTTTTCTTCGGGGTCTGTAGCTTCCCGGGCACGCTCTGCATACATTTTGACGGCTTTTTCCTCAAAACTTACGGCCGCGGTGATGGCCGTGGCTTCAAAACCGGCGGCATTGATTTTGTCCTTCAAGGTATCATCCAGGATATTGGGTGCACTGACCCGGGACCCATCTTCTTCAAAACTCCCGGCCAGAAATTTGCCGCTGTTCATATAGGCCTTGAACTGTTTTTCAAGGATGTCCATGTGCTCCTGTTCATCGTTTGCAAGGTCCTGGAAAAAGGCTTTGACCGCCTCGTCTTTTGCATGGTTCATGGCTTTTTCGTAAAGGCTTTTGCCTTTTTTTTCCATGAGAAAGGCATGCTTCAATATGGTCAGGGTGTTTGATTTGTCCATGGTTAGTCTCCTGTTTCAGGTTGATGGTTTGATATTACCGGGCAGATTACATGATGTGCCATGGAATTTCAAGCCGAAGGATCTGGGTCAACTATTTATCCCACACCGGAGGTGCCTGAAATTGGTTTAAGATTTGCTTTATGGACAAATTTTTTATAGGCTGCTTTTCTTAAGGTTAATGTTTCGTGGTTTTTTTTGACAGATAAACAGACAGACAGATGACAACCCTTGAAATCATCATTATTGCAGTCGGACTTGCCATGGATGCATCGGCAGTCTCCCTTGCCGCTGCTGCCGCAGGATTTGCGCCGGATGCCCGGGCAAAATTCCGGCTTTCCTTTCACTTCGGGCTGTTTCAGTTTCTCATGCCGGTTGCAGGATGGTTTATGGGGATCAGTTTTGTGTCCCATTTCAAAGCCTTTGACCACTGGATTGCCTTTGCTCTCCTTGCCTTTGTGGGCATCCGGATGATCCGGGAAGGCATGGGATCATCCACCGAAGTTCAAAAAAAAGATCCGTCCAGGGGAATGACCATGGTGATGCTCAGCGTGGCCACCAGTATCGATGCCCTGGCCATTGGCCTGAGCCTTGCCCTCCTGGAGGTCAATATATGGTATCCCAGCATCATGATTGGCGTGATCACCACGGGCATGTCTCTCCTGGCCATACGGATCGGTACCGGGCTGGGAGCCCTGTTCGGCAAACGCATGGAAATTTTCGGGGGCCTGGTGTTATTGGTGATTGGTTCCAGGATTCTTTTTTCCCATTTGACGGCCATGCCCGTGTGATCCCCATAATTTTTATTGAAGGTAGTCATGGAAATAATTTCTATTATCAGTTCGGAAATGAAGGTGGCCGAATCCCAGGTCTCGGCAGTGATTCAAATGCTGGACCAGGGGGCCGGGATCCCGTTTATCGCCCGGTATCGAAAGGAGAAAACCGGGTCTCTGGATGAGGTCATGATTGCCGGAATCCGGGACCGGGCCGAGCAGTTGACTGCCCTGTCCCAGCGGCAGGAGGCCATCCTCAAATCTTTGAAAGAACGGGAGCTTTTAACCCCGGACCTTGAGCGAAATATTCGAAATGCCGATTCCATGACCCGGCTTGAGGATGTGTATGAAAAATTTCGGCCCAAAAAGAAAACCCGGGCCCAGGCGGCCCGGCAAAAGGGTCTGGAACCCCTGGCCGTATTCCTTTTGGGACAATCCCATACAGATCCCCTGAATGAGGCGGAAAAATACATCTCATCCGATAAAAAAGTTGAGTCGGCTGATGAGGCCCTGGCCGGGGCAAGGGATATTGTTGCAGAGATGATGAATGAGGACGTTCGGGTCAGGTCCGGTATCCGGAAATTATTTCTCAAAACCGCAGCCATTCAATCCAGGGTAAAAAAGGGGAAAGAAACCCAGGGCATTAAATTCAAGGATTATTTTGACTGGTCCGAGAATGCGTTCAAATCCCCTTCCCACAGAATACTGGCCATGTTCAGAGGGCTCAATGAGGGGCTCCTTTCCGTCCATGTGTTGCCAGAGGAGGATAAGGCCCTGGGCCTGATTGAAAAATTTTACCTTAAAAACCAATCCCCATCGGCAATGGAAATCAAAGCAGCCGTACAGGATGGCTACAAGCGCCTGCTGTCCAAATCCATTGAAAAAGAGTGCATCAAGGAATTAAAGAACCGGGCCGATGAGACGGCCATCCAGGTGTTTGCCGAAAACTTGAAACAATTGCTTCTGTCTCCTCCCCTGGGCCGGAAGCGAATTCTTGCGGTTGATCCGGGATTCAGAACCGGATGCAAGGTGGTCTGCCTCGATGCCCAGGGGCAGCTCCTGCATCACGATGTGATTTTCCCCCTTCAGGGAAATGGTGAAAGGGCAGGAAAGACCGTGTTGGGCCTGGTGAACGAGTACAGGATTGAGGCCCTTGCCGTCGGCAACGGAACCGCAGGCCGGGAAACCCAGGCCTTTATCCGGAAACTGGGTCTGGACAAAGCCATTCAGGTGGTCATGGTGGATGAGAGTGGGGCCTCGATTTATTCGGCCTCTCAAACGGCCAGACAAGAATTTCCCGATCATGATATCACGGTCAGGGGAGCGGTTTCCATCGGCAGGAGGCTCATGGATCCCCTGGCGGAACTGGTCAAGCTGGACCCCAAATCTATTGGCGTAGGCCAGTATCAGCATGATGTGGACTCCAAACTCTTGCAAAAATCCCTGGACGATGTGGTGGTGTCCTGCGTGAACCAGGTGGGGGTAGAGGCCAATACGGCCAGCCAGGAGCTTCTGGCCCGGATATCCGGGCTTAACCCTGCCATTGCCGCCAACATGGTGGCCTTCCGCAATGAAAACGGTCCGTTTAAATCAAGAAAAGAATTTTTAAAGGTGCCGAGACTGGGTCCAAAGGCATTTGAGCAGGCGGCCGGGTTTTTAAGAATCCGTGGGGCAGGCCATATCCTGGACAACAGCGGAGTCCATCCGGAATCCTATGGCGTGGCTGAGCAAATGGCCAAAGATCTGGGCCTGGATATTGAAACCCTTGCCATGAACCCGGCCCAGATCAGCAGAATTGATTTGAACGCCTACCTCAGCCACACCATTGGCCTGCCCACATTGAAGGACATCTTAAAAGAGCTGGTCAGCCCCGGGCGTGATCCCAGACAAGAGTTCAAGGCGGTTTCCTTTGATGAGACCATCCATGAGATCACGGATCTTGTGCCGGGAATGCGAGTCCCGGGGATCGTGACCAATGTCACCGCTTTCGGCGCTTTTGTGGATATCGGGGTTCACCAGGACGGACTGGTTCATATCAGCCGGATGGCCCACCACTTTGTCAAAGACCCGGGAAAGATTGTCTCGGTGCACCAGGCGGTAAAGGTCACCGTCCTTGAGGTGGATGTGAAACGAAACAGGATCTCCCTCAGCTTGAAATAGACTAGGCCCCTTATCTTTTTATTCCGGCCTTGAAAAAACCTGACCAAGCCACTATTATTAGAAAAGCATCATTCTCAAAGCAAAAGATTCACGGAACATTCTTTATTAATTTTAGAAAAGGAGAGATCCCATGGCTACAACAAAATTAGCAGGCAATCCAGTCAAACTGGCAAATGAATTTCCCGGCAAGGGAACTCCGGCAAAAGACTTTGTCGCAGTGAAACAGGATTTGTCCCAGTTTTCCCTGGATGATTTTAAGGGAAAACGCAAGGTATTAAATATTTTTCCCAGTATTGACACGGATGTATGCGCCACATCGGTGAGAACCTTTAACCAGAAAGCCTCAGAGCTGGACAATACCGTTGTTATCTGCCTTTCCTTTGACCTTCCCTTTGCCCATAAACGCTTCTGCGGGGCCGAAGGAATTGAAAATGTGGTCACGGGTTCGTTGTTCCGAAACTGTGACTTTGGAAGCGATTACGGCCTTTTGATCCAGGACGGACCCTTAAAGGGATTGACGGCAAGGGCCGTGATCGTCCTGGATGAAAACAATACCATCCTGCATGCTGAGCTGGTGGACGATATTACCCACGAGCCGGATTACAGCGGAGTACAGGCCGCTTTATAATCACTAACAAGGCGGGGAGAGATCTCATGAAACGCATTATCAAATGGCTGTTTGTCCTGGTCGCTGGTTGCCTGGTTCTGATCGTTGCCGTTGGTCTGATTGTCCCGAAATTTATTGATGTTAAAAAATATAAACCCCTGATAGAAGAAAAAGTCGCAGAAGCCACCGGCCGCTCTTTCAGCCTTGGTGATGAAATAGATGTGTCAATTTTTCCCTGGGTGGGTGTGAAACTCAATGACCTCCACCTGGGAAATCCTGTGGGCTACGGGGAAAAAGACATGGTGTCGGTGAAGAATTTTGAGGTCAGACTCAAGGTGATGCCCCTGCTGACAAAAAAGATCGAGGTAAAAACCTTTGTTCTGGACAGCCCGGAAATTTATCTGGAAAAATCAGCGAACGGTACTGCCAACTGGGAGGGGCTGGGGGAAAAGAACGACCCAAAAAAAGGCATGGAAACAGAGGCCCAGAAACCGGCGTCCAAGTCCTCATCCGATAAGGGCTTGCCCATATCCGGGCTCATGGTGGGTAATTTTTCCATTACCAACGGCCGGTTGATCTATGTGGATGAGGCTGCAAACCTGAAAAAGGAGATCACCGACCTGGACCTGAACCTGGGAAATATCAGTCTTGAAAATCCCGTCCTGGTTTCGTTTAAGGCAAAAGTTGACGGCAAACCCGTTTCCCTTGAGGGTTCGGCCGGGCCCATTGGGACGGAACCGGGCAAAGGCAGCATTGCCCTGGATTTTGTCCTAAAGGCCCTGGACGTATTGGAGGTCAATTTAAAAGGGAATTTGATTGATGTTCTGACTGCCCAATCCTTTGACCTTGAAGTGGAGATTCCATCTTTTTCGCCCAGAAAACTTTTTGCCGCCCTGGATCAGGATTTCCCGGTTCAGACCAACGATCCAAAGGTCCTGGATGCACTGGCGTTTAAAACCCGGATAAAGGGGAGCCCGAGCCAGGTCTCCCTGTCCATGGGAGAGGTCCTGGTGGATGATTCCAAACTGAGTTTTTCAGCCTCGGCAAAAGCCTTTGCCAAGCCTGATCTCAAGTTTGACCTTCACTTGGACAGGATCGACCTTGACCAATATCTGCCAACACCCCGGCCGGAAGAAAAGGTATCCCAGGAAGGCCAGGCTGATGTGAAAGGTTCCGGAAAAGACAAAGCCATTGCGCAGGAAAAGAAACCAACAGACTATGGCCCGTTGCGCCGCCTGATCCTTGACGGGAAAATCAAGGCGAATAAGGTAAAGGCCCACAATGCCATTGTTGAAAATATCGATGTCCGTATCCGGGCGGCCAAGGGCATCGTCACCATAGACCCCCTGGGCCTGGAACTTTACCAGGGAAAAGTGGCATCAAAGGTGGAGCTTAATGTCCAGAAAAATAATCCTGTGACAAAGATACGTCTGGATGCCCGGGGGATTCAGGCAGGGGCCCTGATGAAAGATGCCATGAAAAAGGAGCTGATCGACGGCACCTTGACTGCTGAAGCAGACATCTCCATGGCAGGAGACGCTCCAGACATGATCAAACAGACATTAACCGGCCAGGGGGAGCTCATGTTTGCAGACGGTGCCATTATCGGTATTGACCTTGCCGGAATGGTCCGCAATGTAACGGCCAGTTTCGGCACAGGGGAAAAATCTGCTGAAAAACCAAAGACCGATTTTGCAGAGCTTAAAATTCCGTTTACGGCAAAGTCCGGGTTGGTGAACCTGGCTGGGACCCGTCTGTCATCTCCCCTGCTCAGGGTTCTTGTGAACGGAACCACCGACCTTGGGCAAGAGGCACTGGATTTAAGGGTGGAGCCCAAGTTTGTCGCCACCCTGAAAGGCCAGGGCGACACAGAGGAGCGGTCCGGTATCACGGTCCCGGTTCTGATCACGGGTTCGTTTAACGCACCTAAGATTCGTCCTGATTTAAAGGGGATGATTCAGGGTGGGCTTCTGGATACAAAAAGTTTAAAACAGACTTTGGGCACCCAGGCGGATCAAAAGGAGAAAATCGAATCTGTTAAAAAAGATGTGGAAAAACAGATCAAAGGACTTTTACCCGGATTCGGAAATTAGGTGTATGGGGGAAAAATGAGAGTGTTATACCATGGAAAGTTATGGATGGTTATGCTGGTTGCCGCAGCAATAAGTGTTTTGCCCATGACCTCGTTTGCCGGCAACTCCTGGCTGAATAAAGGCAGTGAATTGCTCAAGTCTTTTTCCGGAAGCGATAAAATTAATGCCCTGTCCATTGAAGAGATCAATGCCGGACTCAAGGAAGCCCTGAAAGTGGGATCGGAAAATGTGGTGAACCAACTGGGGGCTGCAGATGGATTTAACCTGGATGCAAACATCCACATCCCCCTGCCGGCGAGCCTTGACCGGGTAAAGACCCTGCTGAACAGGGTGGGCATGTCGTCTTTGTTTGAAGACCTTGAACTCAGATTGAACCGGGCTGCGGAACTGGCAGCGCCCCGGGCAAAAGAGTTGTTTGCCGGGGCCATTTCCACCATGACAATTGCAGATGTAAAGCAAATCTATGACGGACCCGATGATGCCGCCACCCAGTACTTCAAAGAAAAGATGTCTCCGGATCTGGCGGCTGAAATTAAACCGGTCATCGAAGAAAGTCTTTCTGAAGTCGGTGCAATAAGGTCCTATGACACCATGATCGAGCAGTATAAATCCCTTCCGTTTGTGCCGGATGTAAAGGCGGATCTTAGTGATCATGTGGTAACAAAAGGGATGGACGGCATCTTCTACTATATGGCCAGGGAAGAGGCCGCCATCCGGCAGAATCCAGTCAAAAGAACCACAGAGCTCTTGCAAAAGGTTTTTGGTCAATAGCCCTTCGATAAAAGGAAGAGGACCGCAAATTTTAACCCTAAACAATTGAGGAATTTATGGATCTAACATCTTATGGCGCAGCCGGTGAGGTGACCGGTTCAATGCATGTTCTGGATACGGGTACGGATCGAATCCTGCTGGATTGCGGTATGTTTCAGGGCAGGCGAAAAGAGAGTAAAGAAAAAAATGAAAATTTCAGCATAGACAGGAGCGGGATCACCAATATGGTTTTGTCCCATGCCCATATTGATCATTCCGGCCGGATTCCGGTCCTGACCAGCCGGGATTTTTCCGGCCGCATCATCACCACCCGGCCCACGGCAGGTGCCCTGGAGTATATGCTCATGGACAGCGGGCATATCCAGGAGTCAGATGCCCAGTATTTGAATTACAAGTCCCTGCGGTCTTTTCTGTATCAACTGGAACAGAACAATGGTCGGCAAAAGGTGACGGACAGAGAAAAGAGCGACATCAAAAAACTGCTCAAGAAAAATGCATATGAACTCAACAACGAGGCCATCCACGATCTTCAAAAGCAGCATGGCCTGGATATCGTCACCCCGCTCTATACCATGGAACAGGCCAGGCAGTCTCTGTCCTTTATTGACGGAGTCCCCTTTGATTATCCCGTGACCATTGGCCAAGATACCACGGTGAAATTTTATGTTGCCGGCCATATCCTGGGATCGGCGTTTTCCCTGGTGACGGTCAAAAAACCGGATAAAACCTTCCGGATTCTGTACACCGGGGATGTAGGCCGGTTTGGAAAACCCATATTAAAAGACCCCACCCTGGTGTTTGATGAAGCTGACAGGGATATTGATCTGTTTGTTACGGAAAGCACCTATGGGGACCGGGAACACGAACCGGTCCAGGACCTGGGTCCCAGTCTGAAAAAAGTTCTGAACGATACCTTCCAAAGAGGGGGGTCCGTGATTATTCCTTCCTTTGCCTTTGGCAGGACCCAGGAACTGATCTATATTCTTCACGAACTCTACGACAAAAAAGAGGTCCCCAGACGTCCCGTGTATGTGGACTCTCCCCTGGCATCCAATATTACCCGGGTATTTGGCGAACACCCGGAAGCCTATGACAGGGAAACCCATAAAGTTTTTCTGGAGAAGGGAAAAAATCCTTTCAGCTTTGACAAGATGCGCTTTGTCCAGACCGTGGAAGAATCCATGCAGCTCACCCGGGACAAGACCTCTCATGTGGTCATCTCTGCTTCGGGAATGTGTGAGGCCGGAAGAATCCTCCACCACCTTCGATACAAGGTCCATGACCCAAAAAACACCATCCTGCTGGTGGGGTATATGGCGGAGAATACCCTGGGCCGGCGGATAGAGGAATTGGGTGATGCGGCAAAATCTTCAGGGAACAAGGGGGAACCCCCTGAAATCAAAATACTGGGGAAAAGTTATCCTCTGCTGGCAAAGGTTGAAAAGATCAGCGGATTCAGTGCCCATGCCGATAAGCACGAGCTTGAGAAAATTATTACCGGCTCAAATCTGCGGATTAAAAAAATCGGCATCGTCCACGGGGAAGCCTCCCAGAGTGCTGCATTTGCCCGACGTCTTCAGACGAAAGGCTATGACACATTCATTGCAAAACTAGGGGAAGGCGTGGAGATATAGGGCACGCAGATTTCATTTGTTACCCTGAAAATAAAAAAACGTCAAGATGGACCGGGAGCTTCCGGCCCCTTTTGACGTTTTTCAGGAGGTAAAAAATGGGGCGTTATTTTATTTGTTAGTCAAGACAAACATTTTCATTATGCGGCAAATTCTGAAAGTTTCAGCCGGGTGAGATAGTCCACCAGGAGCCGGTTCTTCTGAAACTCAAGCTTCTCCCGTTTGATATAGATATTGAATTCGTCCGCCCCCGGCTGGATATGGGGGAACGGGTCAATCAGGATTTTTTCTTCCAGTTCTTTCATTACGGTATATTTGGGAACAAATCCGATGCCAAGGCCTGAGACGGCACCGTTTATCAGCCCCCGGATGTGATTGATCCTCACCACATTTTTCAGACAGGTCTGTTTTTCATGGGGGATGGCCGTTAAAAAATTGCGCCACCAGTCAAGGTCCCGGTCATTGGACAGGATGTTCACCCGTTCAAGGTCGTCAATGGACCGGATATTTTGATTTTCCACAAAGGCGGGGGAGGCAATGGTGATATATTGCTCCCGGAAAAGGTGAATTTTTTCAATCCCGGCCGACGGGTGGGACCGGCAGTCGATCATCAGGTCTACCTCATCCTTTACCAGCGGGTCCATGAGGTGATGGGAAAATAAAAAATCCAGATGGATGTCCGGGTTTTGTTCCAGAAAATTTTTGATATGGTTGATGAGAATGGTGGTCCCGAATTCAACCGTGCTTCCGATACAGATGCTGAACCTGACCTGTTGCCTGAAATGGGCAATGTTCTGCTCTGCCCGTTCAAGTTCATAAAAAATTTTTTCGCAGGATTGGTACAGGGTTTTCCCGGCCCGGGTCAGGGTTGTCGTCTTCCCTTTCCTTTCAATTAAGGGGGTGTCAATGGAGGTTTCCAGTTTTTTGACGGCATGGCTCACCGCACTCTGGGTAATGAACAGATGCTCGGCAGTCTTTGTGAAATTTTTGACTTTCGCCAAGGTAAAAAATATCTTTAACGGATACAGATCCATACACCTTCCTTATTATGAATAATATTCATGTTTATAATAAATATTATGAATTTTACTTTATCATAAAAGTTTTTATATTACAAATATCGACCAAGAGAAAAATTGAATTGTTTCCAGAATCAGACAAACGATAAAAGGACAGACCGGAACCAGACAATCAGAACTATCGAATCAGAACAAGCCAAATCAGGAGGAGACGGATATGGACCATCAGACAATAGAAAATACTCTGAGAGACCTGGGAATTGAACGGATAAATTCCGGAGCAACCACGGGATCTTCAAACGGATGGATACAGACCACGGGCAAGGAGCTGGTGTCTTATTCTCCCATTGATGGGAAGCCCCTGGGAACCGTTGTCCAGGCCACCCGAAAGGACTATGAACGGATCATGAGCAGGGCTGTGACGGCATTTGAAAAATTCCGGATAATGCCGGCACCTGAGCGGGGCCAGATTGTCCGGGAAATTGCAATCGCCCTGAGAACAAAAAAAGAAGCCCTGGGAATCCTTGTGTCCCTTGAAACCGGGAAAATAAAGGCTGAAGGCCTGGGTGAAGTCCAGGAGATGATCGATATTGCAGATTTTGCCGTTGGATTGAGCCGGCAGTTGTACGGCCTGACCATGCACAGTGAAAGACCCTTTCACCGGATGTATGAACAATGGCATCCCCTGGGCATTGTCGGTATTATCACGGCCTTTAATTTTCCCGTGGCGGTGTGGTCCTGGAATTCCTTGATTGCAGCGGTCTGCGGGGATGCTGTCCTGTTTAAACCCAGCTCTAAAACACCCCTGACCGCCATTGCCATCCAGAAAATTATTGCACCTGTGGTGGACAGATACGGGATTGACGGGGTGTTTAACCTGGTCATCGGAGCGCGCAGCGAAGTGGGCGATCCCCTGCTGAATGACCCGAGAATTCCCCTGATCAGCGCAACCGGCTCCACGGCCATGGGCAAAAAGGTGGCCGTCAGTGTCGGAGCCCGGCTTGGCCGGTCTTTGCTGGAGCTGGGGGGGAACAATGCAGTTATTGTCACCCCGGACTGCAACCTGGATATGGCAGTGCGGGCCGTTCTTTTCGGGGCTGTGGGAACTGCCGGCCAGCGGTGCACATCCACCCGGCGTATTATCGTTCATGCGGACGTGAAAGAAAAGTTTCTCACCCGTCTGATCCATGGGTATGAGCAGGTGAAGATCGGCCACCCCCTGGAAGCGGATACATTGATGGGTCCCCTGATTGACGATCAGGCCCGGGAGAACATGGCCCAGGCCCTTGATGCGGCCCTATACCAGGGGGGAAAGCTGATCTACGGCGGCACCCCGCTGACCATTGAAGGCCTAGAAGGGGGCTGTTTTGTGACACCTGCCCTTGTTGAAGCCAAAAATCACTATCCCATTGTCCAGTCCGAGACCTTTGCCCCGATCCTGTATATCCTTGAATACCGGGATTTTGAAGAGGCCATCCGCATAAACAACGAAGTCCCCCAGGGGCTGTCCAGTTCAATCTTTACCCGGTCGGTCCGGGACCAGGAAAAATTTCTCACCCATTCAGGGTCGGACTGCGGCATAGCCAATGTGAATATCGGTACCAGCGGCGCAGAAATCGGGGGGGCATTTGGCGGGGAAAAAGAGACCGGAGGCGGCCGGGAATCGGGAAGTGATGCCTGGAAAGCCTATATGCGCCGCCAGACCAATACCATAAACTTTGGGGACGAACTGCCCCTTGCCCAGGGGATAACCTTTAATGTGGGAGGAGAAAAAAATGAACAATAGTATTCCAAGTTTACCAGAAGCCTATAATGAACCGGTCAAGACCTTTCTGCCCGGCAGTCCTGAACGGGAGCTTTTGACAAAAGAACTGCACCGCCAGATGGATATCCTCATGGATATTCCGCTGATCATTAACGGTAAAGAGATCAGAACGCCTGACCCAAAGCCTGTGGTCTGCCCCCATGATCACACCCATGTCCTGGCAACCTGTTGCCATGCCGGGACAGCAGAGGTTGAACGGGCCGTTGCGTCGGCCTTGGAGGCGAAAAAATCCTGGGAGACCATGCCCTGGACCCAGCGGGCCGCCATTTTCCTGAAAGCCGCAGACCTGATATCTCAAAAGTATACCTATCTCCTGAACGCGGCCACCATGCTGGGTCAGTCCAAAAATGCATTCCAGGCTGAAATCGATGCCACCTGTGAGCTGGTGGATTTTCTCCGGTTTAATGTGAAATTCATGGAAGAAATTTATGCAGTCCAGCCGGAATCGGAAAAAGGGGTGTGGAACCGGACAGAGTACCGGGCCCTGGAGGGGTTTGTGTTTGCATTGACCCCGTTTAATTTCACGGCCATTGCCGGCAACCTCTGTGCAGCCCCGGCCATGATGGGCAACACCATTGTCTGGAAACCTTCCTCCACTGCGGTCCTGTCCGGGTATTACCTGATGAAGATTTTCAAGGAAGCCGGACTGCCCGACGGGGTGATCAATTTTATTCCCGGCAGGGGCGCCGGGGTGGGGGATATTGTCTTGAGCCACAAAGACCTTGGGGGTATTCATTTCACCGGTTCCACCAGAGTTTTCCAGACCCTGTGGAAAAAAACGGGTGAAAATATCGAGACCTATGTCTCCTATCCCAGAATCGTGGGGGAAACCGGGGGTAAAGATTTTATTTTCATGCACCCGTCCGCCCCGGCGGATCAGGTGGTGACCGCCGCCATCAGGGGGGCATTTGAGTTCCAGGGACAAAAATGCAGTGCCTGTTCCAGGATGTATATCCCTCAATCCAGGTGGGAGGAGGTAAAGGAAAAACTTAGGGCCGGGATAGGGGCACTCAGGACCGGGGGCGTGACAGAGTATCAAAATTTCATGAACGCCGTGATCGACGAAACCGCCTTTGACACGGCCATGGGGTTTATCCAACGGGCCGAGGCCTCGGACCGGGCCTCCATCCTTGCCGGAGGCGGCGGGGATAAATCAAAGGGATACTTTATCGAGCCCACCGTCATTGTGACCAAAGATCCCCTGTACGAATCCATGACCCGGGAGATTTTCGCCCCCATACTCACATTGTACGTGTATGCGGACGAGGATCTGGACAAGACCCTGGACCTTGTGGACACCACTTCGGTCTATGCATTGACCGGCGCCGTGTTTGCCTCTGACCGACAGGCCATTGATCACATGACCCAAAAACTAGTCCATTCTGCGGGTAATTTTTATATCAATGACAAACCCACGGGTGCGGTGGTGGGACACCAGCCCTTTGGCGGGGCCCGGGGCAGCGGCACCAACGACAAGGCCGGCAGTCGTTTAAATCTTTTGCGATGGACATCGGCCAGAACCATCAAAGAAAATTTTGTGCCGCCGGAAGACCCGGTTTATCCATTTATGCGTGAATAGTTTACATTTTGATCTTCCCCTGATATTTATCGCCAATTGATATTTATCTTAAAACCCTGGAAATTTTCTGATATGATGGGGAATCGGTATCCAGGACAGAGATAAAATTTTCAGTATCTATTTGCAGTATGAGGTCCCAGGATTGCAGTATGAGGTCCCAGGATGAGGGGGAGATTGGAACTTTCAAGATATGGTCTAAATTCAAGGGTGGTCGATGATTTGAAAAAACGATCCGCCGTCGGCATCTATTTTTATTTTGTCGTCATCGGGGTTGTTATTTTTACGGATCAGTATTATGTCCGACATCCTGAGTTTTCCTTAAAATTTTGTCTCTTTATCACAGGGATATGTCTTTTCAGACTTGTCCACCGCCTTGTTTTCAGTCGTTCCCGCCATGAATTTGAAAAAATCAACACCATCGTTTTTCTGACCAGCGTTGCCCTGACCGGGTTGATCTGGGGGGTGGGCTTTGCCGTGTTCATGATCCAGGAGGGAGAACCCAATGCAAAGATGCTCATGGTAATGTGTACCACCGGGCTGTGTGCCGGTGGAGTCGTTGCATATATTCCGGATTTTCGCCTGTCCCTTGCCTTTTGTTTCTCAATGCTGGCACCGGCCATATTTACTCTGGGTGCTTTCCAGACCAATTTTCCCCTGGTTGCCGTGCTCTTCTTTTTTTTATTGTACATGAGTTTTATGGCGAAAAATGGAAACAGGGAATACCGGGATGCTTTGGAAAAAGAGTATCTGCTCAAAGAAAAATCCCGGGATCTTGAGGCGATGAGCCGGATTGACAGTCTCACCGGGCTGTATAACCGTCGATATTTTGATGAAAGTTTTCTCCTTGAGTGGAACCGGTCCGTCAGGAATCGGTCTAGGATATCCATTATTCTCTGTGACATTGATCATTTTAAGCAGGTCAATGACCGGCACGGGCACCCGGCCGGTGATGACTATTTAAGACAGGCGGCCCTGATGCTGAAAGCGGTTTTTAAACGCAAAACAGACATTGTGGCCCGGTACGGGGGAGAAGAGTTCATCATCCTCATGCCGGGGGAATCCCTGGAAAATTCCTGCAACCTGGCGGAAATCATGCGGTCAACCGCCCAGAAATTTCACATGGAATACCAGGGACAAACCATTCATAAGACTTTGAGCCTGGGCGTTGCAACCCTGATCCCCCATAAAAACGACAAAATGGAATCTCTCATATCCAGGGCAGACAACGCCCTGTATGAATCCAAAAAAATGGGGCGTAACAGGGTTTCCCACCTCAACTAAAGGAAAGTCTCTCTGCCTTAATTTCATGTGTCCATTTAAGAATTTTGACCTGATTTTGTCCGGAAAAAAATAAAAGCCTTTCTTTTCCCTGGGTTTGATTCTAATTTAGGGGTTTGAATCAACACAACCGTATTGTAAAGGGGTAAGCCCGTGAAAATAGAACGACATCATACAATAGGGCTGTTTGACGTGGATCATTCGTTTAAATTGAGACTCCAGTCTGCGGCCCGGTTTTTTCAGGAAAGTGCCACGGCCCATTCGACACAGGTGGGGGCGGGCACTGAATTTCTTTTTGACCAGGGCCTTGTCTGGCTGCTGCATCGCCTGGAAATCGAGTTTGTCCGGTATCCCCTGCTGGGTGAAGAAATTCGGATTATCACCTGGTCAAGGGGATTTAAAGGGTTTAAGGCGTTCAGAGACTATCGCATCCTTTCCCATGAGGGAGAGGAGATTGCCAGGGCGTCCAGTGTCTGGCTTTTCTTTGATGTCAATCGAAAGCGGATTTCAAAGGTGCCGCCACAAATTTCCAGTCAATACACGGTCGAGCAAGAGGCCTGTTTTGACCGGGAAGTTGATGTCTGGGAGAGCTGTGGGAAAATTGAACCGGACCGGCAGATTCAGATCAGCCTCAGGTATTCGGATTTTGATGTGAACGGACATGTGAACAATACCATTTACATGGGTTTTTTAGAGACCCTGTACCATCGGACCATACAAAACAAAACCCCGGGAATCAAAAATATTAAAATCCGGTTTTGCCGGGAAATCGGCTCAGGGGAAGAGCGGATTCAGTCCGGCTGGAGAATGGCCAATGGGGTGTATCACTGTAATATATTTGAAGGGTCTACCCTGTATGCGGATGCAGAGATGATTCCCATGGGTTGAAAGTGGAATTAAAATTTGGATTGAATCGGAACCGGACTGAATCGGATATTTAGGAGGAGAGAAAAACATGGGCCAGGGATTCAAGATATCGGCAAAGGAACTGGGTAAAAAATATCCAACGGATCTGTTTGACTTTAAGGATACTTCGGAACTGGAGCCCCTGGACAATATTATCGGTCAGGAGCGGGCGGTTCAGGCCATTGATTTCGGGTTGAACATGAAGGGTTCGGAATACAATATATTTGTCACAGGCCTGGAAGGCACGGGCAAGGCCACCATTGTCAGAAAGCTTGTGACGGCCCATGCCGAAAAAAGGGAAACATCGGAAGATCTTTGCCTGGTCAATAATTTTGATGATGCCTATTGTCCGGTGGTGATTGAGATGCCGGCGGGATCAGCCGTGTATTTCAGCAGAAGCATGACCCAGTTTATTGAACTGCTTAAAACGAAAATTCCGGACTTTTTTAAAACCCCCTCTTTTCAGGAAGAGCAGAAGGCCATCCACAAAGAGCATTCAGACCAGCAGAAAAAAATATTTGAAGATCTTGAAAAGCTTGCCCTGGCAAAAGATTTGACCATCATCCGGACGGAAACCGATTACCAGGTGGTGCCGATTGCCAATGGGCAGCCCATTGCCCAGGAGGCATACCTGGCCCTTGATGAGGCCGTGCGGCAGCGAATCGATGCCAACGCCCTGGAGGTGGAGGAAGATCTCGGGGAGGCCCTTAATGAGATCAATGGGATAGAAGAACAGAGCAAAGATGTTTTAAAGGCCCTGGTGGCCTCAAAAACTGAGCAGCTTATTTCAGATCAGATTGATCCGGTTCGGTATTATTTCAGGGACTGTGAGGATATCCAGGTTTACCTGAAGGCTGTGAAGGAAGATATTATTGATAATATTGCCCTGTTTCTGGGAGTCAAAGGCCGGGAAGATCCTGAAGACAAAAAGGTTTCCGAGATGACCGGGTCTCTGGTGAAACGCTACCAGGTGAACGTGCTGGTGGATCGGCGGCGGGAAAAAGGGGCGCCCGTGGTTTTTGAGCAGAATCCCAGTTTTCATAATTTGTTTGGAAAAATTGAAAAAAAACCGGTGATGGGATCTGTTTCAACGGATTTTACCATGGTTCAGGCAGGTTCGTTGTTAAGGGCCAACAAGGGGGTTCTGGTCATTGATATTGAACCGCTCCTGATGAATCTTCCGGTGTGGGAAGCGTTAAAAAGGACCCTGCAGCGGTCCATGCTTCAGATTGAAGATATGCCGGACCAGGCAGATTACGGCATGCCCTCCTTAAAACCCGCCCCCATCCCTTTGGACGTCAAGGTGATTCTTGTGGGCGGGTATGAGCCCTTCAGGATGCTCCAGGGAGCGGATCTGCGATTCAACAAGATCTTTAAGGTGAGAGCGGACTTTGATTATGAAGCCCCCTCAAGCCATGAAAATGTCACCAATTATGCCCGGTTTATTGCCCGGATCTGTACCCGGGAGGGTCTGTTGAATTTTACCCCGGATGGTGTGTGGGCCGTCATTGAATACGGGAACCGGATGGTGACGGACCCTCAAAAATTATCGCTTCGTTTCGGTATAATCCTGGGTGTATTAAAGGAAGCGGATTATTGGGCCAGGCGAGACAATGCCCGGGTGATTTCTGAAACTTATGTCGCCCTGGCCCTGGGCCGGCAGCGGTTTCGCCACAACCTTTACGAAGAAAAAGTATTGGAGCAGTTTGATGACGAATCCGTCCTGATCGATGTGAAGGGAAAGAAGGTCGGTCAGGTCAATGCCCTGGCCGTATATGACATGGGAGAGATCGCCTTTGGAAGGCCCACCCGGATTACGGCGGAATCCTATATGGGAATCCCGGGCATCGTCAATGTGGAACGGGAATCCGATTTGTCGGGTGAGACCCATGACAAGGGCATCATGATCATCGCAGGATACCTGGGCAGAATGTTTGCCCAGACCTATCCGTTGAGTGTGGGTATCAGTATCACCTTTGAACAGAGTTATGACGGAATTGACGGGGACAGTGCCTCTTCCACGGAGTTGTACGCCGTGCTTTCCAGTCTTTCCGGTCTTCCCATTCGCCAGGAAATTGCCGTGACCGGGTCGGTAAATCAAAAGGGGGAGATCCAGGCCATTGGCGGTGTGAATGAAAAAATTGAAGGATTTTATGATATCTGTGTCAAAAAAGGCCTCACCCGGCACCAGGGGGTGATGATCCCTGCCGTAAACGTGAAAAATCTGGTGTTGAGAAAAGATGTGGTCCAGGCCATCCGGGACAAACACTTTCACCTGTACAGGGTCAGGACCATTGAAGAGGGAATAGAGGTTCTCACCGGGGTTCCGGCAGGTGAACCTGATGCGGATCTTTGCTATCCCCAGGGAACGGTTTTTGGAAAGGTCAGGGAAAAATTAAAAACATACCATGAATTGTCCATGCAATATGCCAAATAAAGAAAATCGGCTGAACGTGTCTATTTCTTGGATTGATTTTTCCTTGAATTGCGTTATGTTAGTGGGACATTTAATGAAATACGAGATTAACCAATAGACTAACTACTATATTAAGACGAGATCTGGAGTATATATGGGTAAAACAATCGCAATGGCCGGCAAGGGCGGCGTCGGAAAAACAACGGTTTCAGCACTGGTTACACGGTACTTTGCAAAATATCAAGATCATCCGCTGCTGGCAATTGACGCAGACCCCAACAGCAACCTGGGTGAAACCCTGGGGCTGACTATCGAAAAAACCGTGGGGGACATCCGTGAAAATTTTATGAAAGATCCCCAGGGGGTTCCCTCGGGAATGGATAAGATCCTGTACCTGGAAATGCTCATGAACCAGGTACTCATCGAGCATAAAAATTTTGATTTACTGGTCATGGGCCGCCAGGAGGGCCAGGGATGCTATTGCATGGTCAATAATATTCTCAACCGGTTTGCCGATGAGCTGGAAAAAAATTATAAAACCCTGCTCGTGGACAATGAAGCCGGGATGGAGCATTTAAGCCGCCGGACCAGCGGTAAGGTGGACATGCTGCTCATGGTGACCGACTATGCCCTGCGGGGTTTGAGGGCTGTTGGGCGGATCAATGAGATGCTGGGTGATCTGAAGCTGGACGTGAGGCACAAGGGATTGATCGTGAACCGGGCACCGGAAAATCTGAGTCAGGCCTTTATGGATGAAGTCGAGGCCATCGGCATCCCCATTCTGTGCATCGTGCCCGACGATAAGAACCTCCTGGAGTTTGACATGGAAAGGCGTTCCCTGCTTGACCTGGCAGATGATTCACCCGCGGTTGTCGCCGTAAAACAGATGATGGATAAGGTGAACGAGATAATTGACTGATCATGGGACATGTATTTGATTTCAAGGATGCCGGGTCATACGATCCCTGGTTTGACCAGGTAAAAACCAAATATTGCCTGGACCTTGAAATTAAATTACTGCTGGACCTCCTGGCCCCGGAAAAAGGCGGGCGAATCCTTGATATCGGGTGCGGAACCGGCATGAGCCTGGCACCCCTGCTGGACAAAGGGTTTAACCTGACAGGGATAGATCCCTCACCCTATATGCTGGATTTTGCATCCAGGCGGCTGGGGACCCAGGTGGACCTTCACAGGGGGGCGGGAGAAGAACTGCCGTTTCATGACAATGACTTTGATGCGGCTTTTTTTTTCACCAGTCTTGAGTTCATGGACCGGCCGGCCAAAGCCATTGAAGAGGCTTGCCGTGTGGCAAAGGATACCGTGGTCCTGTGTGTCTTAAATCGGTACGCGCCATTAAACATGGCCCGGAGGCT
The DNA here is from genome assembly GCA_963674905.2 of uncultured Desulfobacula sp. Classification (GTDB taxonomy): domain Bacteria; phylum Desulfobacterota; class Desulfobacteria; order Desulfobacterales; family Desulfobacteraceae; genus Desulfobacula. Next base: position 2,825,763 of record CAXXXR010000002.1, read on the forward strand.
GAAAGGGTTTTTTGTGCCGGATATTTTTTCCCATGCCCATTTTTTCAGTATCTGGGAGCTCAAGCAGATTCTGTTTGCGATACTGGGAGATGTACCCATAAAATGGAAAACCACGTTTCAATTCCCGTTCACCTATGGAAAGATCGCAGGTGTTGTTGAAAATCTGAGCATTGTTCAAAAGTCATTTTTAGGGACACTCATCGGCATGCGGATAAAGCCGGTGCCGAAATTTCGAACCCGGCCCCTGTTGCTGCGGGTGGACAAGCCCAAGGTGTATAATCCCACAACAGGACTGGCCACACGGATGAGGCATTGATATGGAAACCCTTATTTATGAACGACTGGAACAAAAGAGTGTAAAATGCGGGATCTGCCATCATTTTTGTGTGATCAAAAATGGGAAGAGGGGGATCTGCGGGGTGCGGGAAAACCAGGACGGCATCCTCGTGTCCCTGGTATATCCAAAACTCATTGCCTCGGGCACGGATCCCATAGAGAAAAAGCCGATTTTCCATTTAAAGCCGGGGTCTTTGTCCTATTCCATTGCCACTATGGGGTGCAATTTTAAATGTGCCTTTTGTCAGAATGCAGATATTGCCGAGATAAGTCCGGCTGCTTCCGGAATAATTCCGGGAAAGCCGGTGTCGCCCGAGGCCATTGTCAAAAAGGCCGTACAAAATGGGTGTGAGAGCATTGCCTATACCTATACCGAACCCACGGTCTTTTTAGAGCTGGCCCTGGAGACGGCCCGACTGGCAAAGCAGGCAGGTCTGTTCAATATTTTTGTCACCAACGGGTATATGAGTCCCAGGGTTCTTGAGATGCTTTCCCCGCATCTTGACGCCGCCAATGTTGATCTGAAAGCATTTAATGACCGGTTTTATCAGACCTATTGCAAGGCGAAGCTATCGCCGGTTAAAGAAAATATTAAAATGATGAAAGAGATGGGGATTCTGGTGGAAATCACCACCCTCCTGATTCCGGGGTTGAACGATGATGAAGATGAAATAAAGGCCATGGCCCGATTCATTGCCCGGGACATGGGGCAGGAAACGCCCTGGCATATTTCAAGATTTCATCCCTGCCACCGGATGACGGACAGGCCTCCCACCCCGGTATCTTCCCTGGAAAAAGCCTGTGCTGCAGGCCGGGCTGCCGGGCTCAGGTATGTGTACATCGGAAATGTCCCGGGCGGGTCAGGGGAGAACACCTGTTGTCACTCCTGTGGGGCGGTTCTGGTCCAGCGGCACGGGTATCAGGTACAAAATTTTATTCAGAAAACGGGCATATGTCCCCAATGCGGTACACAGGCTTACGGCATATATTAAATAGGATGGTGTCCTGGAAAGTCTCACAGGGTTTTCAGGAGATTGTCAAATGAAGCGATGAAGGGTCCAGATATGAACAGATGGTTGAAATGATGTCGGCACTGAAAAACAAGATACAGGTGTACGGGAGAATGATCAAGTTTTCCCATACCATCTTTGCGCTTCCCTTTGCCCTGTCCGCAGTTTTGATGGCCTGGGAACTTCATGAGCCGGTTGTGTCGGATCTGGTCTGGATACTGGCGGCCATGGTGGGGGCAAGATCGGCGGCCATGGGCTTTAACCGGATTGTGGATGCGGATATTGACGCGAAAAATATGCGCACGGCCATTCGGGAGATTCCTTCGGGGCTCCTGTCCCAAAAAGAGTCTTTTCTTTTTGTTGTTCTCTCATCTCTGGTTTTCATATTTTCGGCTGCCATGCTGTCGCGCCTGTGTTTGGTCCTTTCCTTTCCGGTATTGTTCGTCCTCCTGTTTTATTCCTATACCAAACGGTTTACAAAGTATTGTCATCTCTTTCTTGGCTTTGCCATCTGCCTTGCCCCTGTGGGGGCATGGACGGCCATTGCCGGGACCCTGTCATGGAGCGTGGTGTTCTTAAGCCTGGGGCTTTTGACCTATATTGCCGGTTTTGATATCCTCTACTCCTGTCAGGACATTGAGTTTGACCGGGATCAGGGCCTTTTTTCCCTGCCGGCGAAAATCGGCCCTAAACGAGCCATGGTCATCTCCTCTTTACTCCATGCAGCCACCTTTGGTTTTCTTTTGGCCATGCACATCAGTTTTAACATGCACCCGTTTTTCCTGGTGGTTCTGGGTATCATCGGGGTCCTTTTAATTGTTGAACATCAATTGGTCAAACCCGACAATTTAACCCATATTGATATGGCGTTTTTCCATATCAACTCTATGATCTCCATCTGCCTGTTCATGGGCGTACTCATCCAGGGAATTTTAAAATAGGGAATGCTAAAATGACGCAAAAGACCTTTGTTGTGGCCATCAGCGGTGCATCCGGTTCCATTTACGGGGTCAGGCTTGTCAAGGCCCTCCTGGAGGCAGATGCCCGTTTGTTGGTGATCCTTTCAGATGCGGGTAAAAAAGTGCTTGAACATGAAATGGGATATGAACCGGACCGTCCTTTTCTGGATTTTCTGGTCTCCTGCGGCCTTCAAATAGACAGGGAACCCGGTCTGGAACTCTTTTCCCAGGATGCCGTATCTTCGGCATCCGCCAGCGGATCATTTGTCCATTCCGGCATGGCGGTGGCACCCTGTTCCATGAAGACGCTTGCCGGGATAGCATCCGGGTTTGCCGATAATTTGATCACACGGTCGGCGGATGTCTGCTTAAAGGAAAGGCGGCCCCTGATCCTGGTTCCCAGGGAAACCCCGTACAATTTGATTCACCTTGAAAACATGACCCGGGCAGGCCGTGCCGGTGCCGTGATCCTGCCGCCCAACCCCAGTTTTTACCTGTATCCCCGGACCATTGAAGACCTGGTGGATACAGTGGTGGCAAGGATGATGGATCATCTGGGAATCGCCCACGACCTCCTGTCCAGGTGGGGCGATTGATACAGAGGAAAGAAAGTCTCGCCTTTATTCTCGACCGGCTTCGGGAAAACGGCTTTGCTGCCTATATTGTGGGCGGCGCGGTCCGGGACACCATGCTGGGGAAAATTCCCAATGATTTGGATGTCCTGACCCAGGCCTCCATACAGGAGATAAAAACCCTTTTTTCAAATAAAAACCTTAAAGTTGTGGGTAAATCCTTTCCCATCTGCATGGTCGACAAGATTGAGATCTCTTCGGGTCGGGGAGAATTTAATCCGGCCGACTTTCCTGAGTCTGATCTGGCCCAGAGGGATTTTACCCTGAATGCCATGGCCTATGACCCTGTACAAAAAAAGATCATCGATCCTTTCCACGGCAGAAAAGACCTTGAAGACGGAATCATCAGGTTTACAAAGGACCCGGTAAAAAGAATTCAGGAAGATCCTGTCCGAATGATCCGGGCCTGCCGGTTTGCAGCCTTGATCCATGGCCATCTCTCCCTGTCTTCCCTTGACGCCGTCCTCTCCTGCAGCCACCTGCTGGACGATTCAGTTGCCAAAGAAAGAATCCAACATGAAATCCTGAAGGCTCTGGCCGTAAAAAAGCCCTCCCTGTTCTTCAGGGCCTTGAAAAAGACGGGATTGCTGTGCAAAATTTTTCCCAGCCTGGACCGGTGTTACGACCTTGACGGCGGTCCCCACCACGGTGAAACCGTATTCGACCACTGCATGATCGTGGGGGATGTTCTTCCTGCACACTCGCCCATGCTAAGGCTTGCCGGGTTCCTCCACGATACGGGAAAATTTGATGCGGCCCGGATAAAAGAGGGCCATTTAACTTTCCCGGGCCATGAAAAGCATACCCAATCCATGGTCCGGGACCTCACCGCCCTGGGGTTTCCGGTCCGGGATATTGCCTATATCACCGCCTTAACTTTGTCCCATATGCGGCCCCTGGCGGCCCAGACCACTCCCCGGGCCGCAAGGCGATTGCTGGCCATGCTGGACGCCCACGGGCTTGGGTATCGTGATTTTATGAGAATGAGAATTGCCGATAGACGGGGAAACCTTGCCAAGCGCCCCTATACCCTGTCTGAAATTCGGGTGAAACTGCAAAAGCTGTTCCATGAGATGGCAGGGCAGGCGGCTGTTAATATCAATCATCTTGCGATCACCGGTGAGGATATTATCCGGGTCTGCCATATCCCTCCCGGGCCCGAAGTGGGCAGAATCAAGCAAGTTCTGTTTGAACGGGTCCTGGATGATCCTGGATTGAATCAGTTGAAAGAGTTGGAAAAATTATGCGTATCTTCTCAGATAAACGAATAATCCTGGTTTTCGGGTGCCTGGCCATTTTTTTCCCCGGGTCTTTTGTGTTTGGTTTCCCCGGTGTCATGGCCTCGGAATGGCAGGCCATGTTTCTTGTGAACAAGGCACAGATTGGTCGCCTCATGTTTTTTATCCTGGCCGGGACCGGATTTTCAATGGTTCTGGCCGGTAAACTCCAGGAGAAAATTCCCGGCCGGTTTCTGATTTTTACCGGCAGCCTTGCCTGCGCCCTTGCCGTCATATTTGTGGGCCGGGCATCGACCATTGAACAGGTGTATGTCTGGGCATTTCTTGAGGGATTTTTCTGCGGTTTTGTCTATATCCCCTGCCTCACCCTGTTTCAAAGAATGTTCCCTGAAAACAAAGGGTTGATCACCGGTATTCTGAATCTAACCTTTGGCGGATCTTCGGCGGTCATGAGCCCGGTATTCAGCTATCTTCTGGTGTCAAGGGGATATGGTTTTGCTTCCGGTTTCGCCGGAATTCTTTCCATTGTTCTGGGGACAAGTGTTGCCCTGTTCATAAGGATTCCAGGCCAGACCTTGGATCAGGGCCGGCACCAGGGATCTGCCCTGTCTCTGAAAAAGGCCCTGACCCTTCCTTCTTTTTGGTTCCTCTGGTGTGTCTGGGCACTGTCCGGTGCAGCCGGTGTTTCCCTGATACTGCTGACATCTTCTTTTGGGGAGAGTCTGGGATATGATATCACCCAATACGTTTATATCCTCACCTGCTTTAACGTGCTTAACGGAATTGGCCGCCTGGTCTGCGGCAGGTTGGCGGACAGCTTTGCCAAGCAGAAAATATTGATGACCATATTTTTGATGGCATCCTCGGCCTATTTTTTAATGCCGTGGTTCAGCAGTCTGCATGCCATCAGTTTTCTGGCATGTTTTATCGGCCTGTCCTTTGGCGGACTTTTTACCGTTTCCGCCCCCCTGGTGACCGAGGTGTTCGGGCTGGATAATTTCGGAAAAATTTTTGGCCTGGTCTTTACGGCCTATGGGTTTTTTGCCGGATTTTTAGGTCCCTGGCTGTCCGGAATCATCCTTGATGCCACCCAGTCAAATTTTAAAATCGTATTCAGTCTGTTTGGTGTGTTCTATCTGATTTCATCCGTCCTGGTTCTCAGGGTAAAACGGATAGAAACGGTTTCCATGAAAGCGTTTCATCCGGAAGCAGCCGTTGACTGATCCTCTACTGGGAGACCTGTTTTCTTTTAAAATAAGGAATTGGCCTTTTGGACGGAATCCAGATAAAACCCCGGTAATTTCGATTCAATGGATTTGCCGGACAGGGCGGTAAAGATTTTATTCTTCCAATTGCCGAGCTCAAAACTTTTAACGATATTTAAGATGATATTAAACTCTTTGTCGTTTCCCATCAGGGCCTGTTTCATTTTTTGGGAAAAGGTAATATGGTCGAGAATTCCTTCCATTTTGCAGTCCAGTACGGCATCCATAAAAGAAAAAAGGCCAAGGGTAAACAACTCATCACCAGTGAACCTTGTATTCAAAACTTTGCTGCAATTCTCACACATCCTTGCGCGGATGATTGAGGTCCTGACCAGTTCATCCGGTTTTTTTGAGCACAGGACAGAGATCACAACTATATTGACAAATTTTTTCAGCTCATCTGTTCCGAGGAAGGCCAGGGCATCCCTTATGGTATCAATGGGATACAGCCTCGTAAAATAGGCGGAATTAATATATTTTAACAGTTTGAATGAGATGGCGGCATCATTTTTAATAAGTGCGGCAATGACTTTTAAATTGATCTCTTTTTTGCTGATTTCATTGATAAGTTGAATCTTGGTTAACTGGCTGGTGGATATTCCTTTGGTTGACAAGACTTCAGGTCTGGAGAAAAAATATCCCTGGAACAGATCAAACCCCATATTTTTTGCCTGTTCAAATTCAGCATAGGTTTCAACCTTTTCCGCGAGAAGGAGGAGGTTAAAGTCGGATTTTATTTTTTTTACGATGCCGGCAAGAGAATCCAACGGGGTTGCTCTCACATCAAATTTGATAATCTTGCACAGCTCCATCATTGAATGGAATTTCTCATGATATACAAAATCATCCAGGGCCAGGCTGAACCCTTGATCACGCAATTGAGCCAGGGCCGATACCACTTCTTTTCCCGGTTCAATATCTTCCAGGACTTCAATGATGAAATGATCTTTTGGAAGGAGTAAGGGAATTTTGTCGAGGATGAGCTTTTCAGTGAAATTGATCAGCCCCGGTTTTTTACCCAGAATTTCCTTAAAATCAAAGGGGAAGAAAATATTTGACAATAAATTGGATGTGGCAGCATTCCCGTCAACTTCAGGGAACATATTTTCCAGGCCGATGCGAAACAAAAGCTCATATCCAAATGTTTTTTTGTCGGCGTCAAAAATGGGCTGTCTGGCTAAAAATACTTCCATATGGTTTTCTTTAACCACCTGCTCGTTTAAGTTACCACTTTCTGTGGATTTTACACTGTTTTTAACACTATACTGTGGTATTGAGCTTCGTCAACCATTAAGAAATAAATTTCAGGTTTTAATTTTTGATATGACCGATATTTATGGTATAAGGTACAAAAATTTCAGGTAAAAATTAAAGGACAGCCATATGAGTGATGTGGTTCTGATAAATATTACGGGTCACGATAGAAAAGGGCTTGATGCCAAGTTTGCCGGGATTCTGGCCGAATATGGGGTTAATATCCTGGATATCGGTCAGGCCGTCATCCATGAGCATATCTCCCTGGGAATTCTGGCTGAAATCCCTTATTCAAAAGATTTTTCATCCATTTTCAAGGACATGCTGTTTGAGGGCCACAAAATGGGGCTGAAGATCGATATCAGGTCGGTGGATTCCAACAATTATGAACAATGGGTCCATGCCCAGGGAAAAGAAAGGCGGATCATCACCCTTCTGGGCAGAACCTTGACGGCCCGGCAGATCTCCGCCGTGGCCTCCATTATTGCCGAGAATAATCTGAACATTGACGGGATTACACGCCTGACCGGGAGAATTTCACTTAAAAAGCCCCAGAACAATCCAAGGGCCAGTGTCCAGATGTCCGTCAGCGGGAAACCTTTAAACCTTCTGGATATGAGAAAAAAGTTTATGGAGATTTCCCAGAAAGCCGGGATTGACATTTCTTTTCATGTGGACAATATCTACCGGAAAAACAGGAAGCTGGTGGTGTTTGACATGGATTCCACCCTGATCCAGGCCGAGGTCATCGTGGAACTGGCCAAACTGGCCAATGTAGGGGACCAGGTGAATCAAATTACCGAGTCTGCCATGAGGGGGGAGATCGATTTTAAGGAAAGCTTCAAAAAAAGGGTGGCCCTGTTAAAGGGGATCAGACAGGATCAATTGGAAACCATATCACAGACCCTGCCCCTGACCGATGGGGCCGATCTGGTTACCAAGACCCTCAAGGGTCTTGGCTATAAACTGGGAATCCTGTCCGGTGGATTTACCTTTGTCGGGGAGTATTTAAAGGAACGGCTGGGGTTTGATTATATGTATGCCAATGTCCTGGATATGCGGGACGGGGTGGTGACCGGGGAGGTGGCAGAAGAGATCGTGGACGGCGAGAAAAAAGCCGAGTTGTTAAAGCAGATTGCCCAAAAGGAGAATATTTCCCTTGAACAGACCATTGCGGTGGGGGATGGGGCCAATGACCTCCCCATGATCAGCATCGCAGGTCTGGGGGTTGCCTTTAACGCCAAACCCGTTGTCAGGCAGAAAGCCTCCAATGCCATTTCCAGCGTAGGTTTGGACGGCCTTCTCTATCTGATCGGCATCCATGAAAGAGAGATCAAGGAGGAGGTCAGACCGGCCACGGGATACTCCTATGGATAAGATAGGGATCTGCTCAATTGGGCTATACCAGGACAGGGCCTTATCAGGTCTGATAGTAAATTGTAGGGTCTGAAATTTTGGCCTCTGCAAATCCTTTGATCCGGTGAAGACAACTGTCACATCTGCCGCATGATCTGCCCAGCCTGTCCGGGTCATAGCAGGAAATGGTCAGGCTGTAGTCCACCCCCAATTTGTCCCCGGTCTTGATGATATCTGCCTTTGACAGAAGGATCAGGGGGGTCTGAATTTTCAATATTGTCTCTTGCGTGACCCCGGTTCTGGTGGCAAGGTTGGCCATTTTTTCAAAAGCCTCTATAAATTCCGGTCGGCAGTCCGGGTATCCTGAATAATCCACGGCCGTCACGCCGATATAGATGGAATCTGCCTTGAGAACTTCGGCCCAGGCCATGGCATAGGACAGGAAAATGGTGTTTCTGGCCGGAACATAGGTGATGGGGATATCGTCTTTGCTGATTTCATCTGCCGTGTCGTGCTTGGGAATATTGATGTCGTCGGTAAGGGCGGAGCCGCCAAATTGTCGCAAATCGATATCAATAATTTTATGGACCGTGGCCCCAAGGGATCGGGCAATTTTTCTGGCGGCTTCCAGTTCCACGGAATGCCGCTGCCCGTATCTGAAACTCAGGCTGTAGATTTCCCTGCCCTCAGATTTTGCAATGGCCATGGCAGTGGTGGAATCAATCCCCCCGCTGGACAGAACAACGGCTTTATCCGGTATCACTTTATTTAAACTCCTCTCGTATTCGGGTCCCATATGATCTTGTGCTGCTGGGGGGAGAACCTGGCATGGAGGTTGTCTTCAATCATCCAGGCGGCAATGTTCTGAAAAGAGATTTGCCCGAAAACAGGCGATAAGTGGATTTTTTTCTGGGAGACCCGGTCCAGATCGTTTTCAATGATGGATTTGGCAAATTCATAATCTTGTCGTGATCCGATGACGAATTTGACCTCATCCCGGGCAGTTAAAAAATTGATATTTTCCATTAAAAAGCTGTTGGATTCGTTGCTGGAGGGGCATTTAATATCCATGATTTTTATGCACCCGGGATGAACCAATTCAATGGATTTGCTCCCGTTGGTCTCCAGAAGAACCTGATACCCTTTTTGGATCAGTAAGGATATCAAGGCGGGTGTGTCTTCCTGGACCAGAGGTTCTCCGCCGGTGATTTCAACCAGGTTGCAATTGTAGGAAGCGATTTTTTTCAGGATTTGATCAAGGGTCATGGATCGACAGTCAATATTTGCATATCCTGTGTCGCACCACGAGCAGTTCAGGTTGCACCCGGACAGCCGGATAAAAATACAGGGCAGCCCGGCAAAGGTGGATTCACCCTGGAGGCTGTAAAAGATCTCGCAAATATTCAGTCGCAATCAAACCTCCTGAAAGGATGATCCGCATCCCGGGCTTTCAAACACCATGATTTTGCTGACCTTTGTGTGTTCGGTGTTGAGACGCCGGGAAAGCTCGGTGTACAAAAATTTGGAGATGTTTTCAGACGTGGGATTGATGCTGCCGAATTCCGCCACCTCATTGAGGTTGGTATGATCAAGCTTGCTCAGCACGTCTTTTACGATTCCTTTTACATCCCTGAAATCAACTCCGATTCCCAGCTTGTTGAGCCGGGTACACTGGATATAGGCCTCAACGATCCAATTGTGCCCGTGGATATTGGAACAATTGCCATCATATCCTTTCAGGGCATGGGCTGCGGCAAAATGGTCCTTCACGTAAATTTCATACACACCCGGCATAAAGCCTCCTAAAAATAAATACAGGTAAGGTTTTATAAAACTTATCATAAACTTTGTTCTGAATCAGAAATGTCAAGGGGGACCTCAGGGAATTATCCTGAAAGATTCCGATCCGGGATTCCCCATACCGGTTTCTATGATTGCCGAAGCTCAAAAGGATATAGGATTTAGAAAAAAAATTCCTAAAATTATGTAATCTTTGTGCTATTGAGATATGTTTTTCTTAAGAAAAAAAATACCCAAAATATGTGTAAATATAGCCGTTTGGGGCGTAAGTCAGTCTCCGTCGCCGGTATAAAACTTGCAATATTCTCAATGAAGACACCTGATAATAGTTTGCAGTTTTATAATTATAAGATTTATAGGGATGGACTGATATGAAAGGGATCGTAAAAATAGCAATACTCAGTCTCTTTTTGGTCCTGTTGTTCTCAAATACGGTTGTTGCAAATCATGTGGACATTATAAGCGAACCGGCTACAATGGTACTCGTTGGTATGGGTCTCCTGGGAATAGCAGGATTTAGTAAAAAAAGGTTTCAACGATAAGGTTAAATGAAAAAAAATCTCTTATTTCAGTTTGATAACAGGCGTTCATCCAATGACAGACGGATGTTCTCTTATACCAGATATCTGCCCGAGAGAAGATCCGGTGAAGACCGAAGATCTTCATATGATAGACCCGGTAAATTTAATATAGGAAATTCTCAATAGCATCGGCAGATCATTTCCGGTTTTTCTTGATCTTTTTTAACCCCGGTTATTTTTCACAAGACCCACAGGCTACCTTTACAGGTTCCGACACCTTTTCCGGTGTATACACAAACCCATCGAAACAAAAAAGCCGCGATTCAGGGTGATCATCATGAATCGCGGCCATTGTAAGTTCTGGTAGCGACGCAGGGATTTGAACCCCGGACCCTGCGGATATGAGCCGCATGCTCTGACCATCTGAGCTACGTCGCCAAAAACCCAAAAAAAATATCATAAACAAGGGTTGATTGTCAATATCTAAAATTTTTTATTTGCTTTTTGCCGGTTCAGACCCAATCACCTTAACGGTGAAGTTCTGTAATTTTTCAGGGAGGTCGGAAAAGACCACCATAAACGGGACACCGGCTCCGGGTTTTATATTGACATTTGAGTTGTGATTTCCCTCTTTTACGGCGATCAGCTTGTTGATGTCTGAAATATTGCCGGTTTTCAGCATTTCTTCGGTGATGATATTGCCGCAAAAGGCATCTTTTGTTTTGGACTCTACCTTGCCTTTTGTGATCAACGCCCCCTGGATTTCAATATGGCTGTAGGCAATGTTGGATGGATTTTCCACCCTCCCGGTAATCACAAACAGGGTGCCTGCCGTTGAATTGGTCACAAATCTTCCGTTCACACTTTTTTGGTTGGGAATGGGCTTGAGCTCGGGCGTTTCAACGGGGGCTTTTCTGAGGTATTGTTCGATAATCGGGATTTTAACGTCCGAGAGGTAGGGGATGTTGTATCCGGTCATGACGCTGGCAATATAGGCCCCGACAACCAGGAGGGCGATAAGCATCAATACCAGAACCGGCGCTCCCACAAGGGGTTTCTTTTTTCTTCTCCGGGCTCCGGCCGGCTCTGTTGACTCAGGCTTCAGCGGTGCGACAGCAGCAATCTCTTCTCGTTCCGGGATATCCTCTACGTCAATGGTTTCTTCCTGAACCAGGAGGTCCTCTTCGGGTTCGGTTTCCTGTTCCAGCACCTTGTCATATTCTGAAAAATCATTTTCCGGCACCGTGACGGGCTGTTCATTATCTTCATTTTCCACATCTTTCAGAGCATAGTCAAGTGCCGGCTCGACATCTTCCTCTTCAGGTTCCATTTCCATCTCAAGGGAGGTTTCGTCAGGTTCATCCGCAAAGCCTTCAATTTCAGCATCATCCTCAACATCGAATTCAAGTTCAAATTCACCCTCACCAATGGGTGATTCATCCTCAAGGTCTTCATCTTCAGATCGGTCGTCGTCAGGATTTTCGTCTTCCGGCTGGGAATCCATCTCCGGAAGTTCCGTTTCCATCTCAAGGCCGAGTTCGTCCGCTTCAAAATCAATGGACCCGGGTTCATCATCCATGATCTCGAATTCTATTCCGTCTGAATCTTCGTCCGGCTCAACTTCAAACTCAATGTCGTCATCCTCAAACTCCAGACTTTCACCTTCCGGCTCAGGATCCTGGGACTCCTCGTGGTCGTCAAATTCAAATTCATCGTCTTCAAAGGAAAAATCATCTGTGTCACCGTCACCGTCACTCTCACCGGCATCCTCATCTATGCTTGACGGCTCGTCCAGGTCAAAGCCGGTGTCCTCCATTTCAAGTTCAGGGACCTCAGTATCCTCCTGCCCAAGCTCATCCTCCCCAGCCGAATCAAACAGATCATTGTCCTGTATTTCAAAGTCATCAGAGGTATTAAAGACGTCATCCTCACTATCATCGGATTCAAGTGTGATGCCGGCTAATTCTTCGGGCTTCTGTTCTACTTCCCCGGGCTCGGGAAATGCCGTGAAAATATTTTTACACACACTGCAACGGACTTTTGAGCCCCCTTCTTTGACAAGAAGATCGTCAAGGCTAAAACGTGTTGAACACTTATTACAGGTAACAATCATTGGATTCCCCTTATTCCTATGGTTTCAGGTCATAGATGGCAGGAAGGTTTCTATATTTTTCATTCTAGTCCAGTCCATACCCAACAATAAACCCTTTTTCAAGTGAAAAACATGAATAATCAACATCAATTTCTACCTCACGTCGCGCACCTTTGTCAATTAAAGACTAAATTTTAACGGTTTCAGGATTGAGCTGGTTGATGAATTTGATCATTTACAACCCTGTTTTTTTGAGTTGTTGAACAAGAGTTTTCTGTTCTTTTGTGAGCTTCTTGGGCATGACTATATTCACCACAACCAAAAGATCCCCGCAACCATCTCCTTTCATCTGGGGAATCCCGTGCCCGGGAACCCGCATTTTGGACTTGTGATTGGTTCCCGGGGGAATCTTCAGATTGATGGCTGTTCCGTCCGGGGTCACCACTTCCAGTGATCCGCCAAGCAGGGCCTGGGTCAAGTCCACTGGTTTTGAGACCAGTACGTCATTTCCATCAATGGTATATTCATTTGACGGGATAGGCCTGGATTTGATGTAGAGATTGCCGGCCGGTCCCCCATTGGGGCTCAGTCCGCCTTTACCGGCAAGTCTGATCTTTTTGCCCTGGGTCAGTCCCCTGGGAATGGTGACTTCGATGGCCCTGGCATTTCCGCCCTGGTTAACGGTAATGGTTTTTTTACACCCTTTGATCATTTCTTCCAAAGTCAGCGCCAGCTCATATTCAAGATCCTTTCCCCTGGCCGGCTGCTGCTGTTGCCCAAAACCGCCCCCGCCTCCCATATTCTGGAAAAACGGGTTGCCCCCCATTCCAGGGCCGCCCCGTTGTCCTCCCCTAGCAAAGGCCGAAGAAAATCCGCCCCCGCCCCGGGAGCCGCCAAATCCGAATTCTTTTAAGATATCTCCCAGGTCAAAGTTCCTGAAAATATCTTCCTGGCTGAACCGCTGCTGGAAGTCAGCAGAGCCATAGGTGTCATACTGGTTTCGTTTTTCCGGATCACTCAAGACAGCATAGGCTTCACTGATTTTCTTGAATTTGTCTTCCAGAGCCTTATCCCCTTTTGTCTTGTCGGGATGATATTTCAGGGCAAGCTTTCGATAGGCTTTTTTTATTTCCGTGGCGCCAGCTTTTTTATCAATACCTAAAATATCGTAATAATCATCAGCCATGTCTCAGTCCTTTTGTTGGTTAATCTAATTATTTTAGCAATTTATGTTTATAATACTAAGTAGGGTTTGTCTTAAGTCAAGACTCTGTTTTTTTGTTATGAAAGGCTGAAATCGCCACCATGAGTACGGAGATGCCGGCCGGGGTCATCCCGTCAATCCGGGAGGCCTGGCCCAGTGATTTGGGAAGGACCCGGTTCAGCTTTTCTTTCAGTTCGTTTGACAGGCCATGGGTTTGGGAGTAGTCAAAATCTTCCGGGACCCTGATTTTTTCAAGGTCCTTATACTTTTCAATTTCATTGAGCTGCCGCTGGATATAGCCTTCATACTTGATCTGGATTTCAACCTGCTGCCGGGCCCTTTGAGGGACAGGCTCGGGCAGGGGGCAGATTTCTTCCAGGCAGGCATAGTCAAGTTCGGCTCTCTTTAATAGTTGTGAGAGTTTGACACCCGAGGTGATGGGACTGGTGCCTTTTTTGATAAAAAAATCGTTTGACCGTTTCCCAGGCTTTACAATGGTGGTGTTGATCCGCTCAATTTCCCTTTGCACCCGGTCCTGGATGTCCTCACAGAATTTCAGGGTGTCATCATCCACAAGGCCCAGTTCATTGCCCAGGCACGACAGCCTCAGGTCGGCATTGTCCTCCCGGAGCATGAGGCGGTATTCAGCCCGGGACGTAAACATTCTATAGGGCTCGTTGGTGCCTTTTGTCACAAGGTCATCCACCATCACCCCCATATAGGCCTGGGAACGGTCAAGGATAAAGGCCGGTCTCTTCTGGATGGTACAGGCCGCGTTAATTCCGGCCCACAGGCCCTGGGCCCCGGCTTCTTCATATCCTGAGGTGCCGTTGATCTGTCCGGCCAGAAAAAGTCCTTTAATTTTTTTTGTTTCAAGGGTGGGGAACAACTCCAGGGGGTTGACATAGTCATATTCAATGGCATAGGCCGGTCTCATGATTTTGGCCGCCCCAAGCCCGTTTACAGACCGGACGACCTGATACTGGATCTCCAGGGGAAGGCTGTTGCCAAGTCCGGATGCATAGATTTCCTTTGAATCCATTCCCTCGTATTCCAGGATGACGTGGTGGCTCTCCCTGTCCGGGAATTTGACGATCTTGTCTTCAAAAGAGGGACAGTACCGGGCGGATTTTCCTTTGATATGGCCGCCGTAAAGGGCCGAGTATTTCAGGTTCTGCCGGATGATATCGTGGGTGGCAGGATTGGTATTGCCCATGAAGCTGGGCAGCATGGGATTGGAAATATTCCTGGTTGAAAAGGAAAAAGGTCTGGGCTCGCTGTCCGAGGTATGGACCCTGAATTTTGAAAAATCAATGGTGTCTGCGTGCAGCCGGGGCGGGGTTCCGGTTTTCATCCTTCCCATATTGAATCCAAGCCTCGCCAGATCCTGGGCAAGGTTTATGGATGAAAATTCTCCAGCCCTGCCGGCCTCGGTTTTAGATGCCCCGATGTGCACGATCCCCTTGAGAAAGGTGCCCGTGGCTATGACAATGGCCGAAGCCGTATATTCAAAACCGGTGTGATCAATGATTCCTTTCACTTGATTGTTTTCAATCACCAGTTCCTTGGCCATGGCCTGTTTCAGGTCCAGATTGATGGTTCGCTCAAGCACGGCCTTCATGTTTTTCGAGTACAGGGCCTTATCGTTCTGGGTCCTGGTAGAATGAACCGCAGGGCCTTTCCGGGTATTTAGCGTTTTGTATTGAATGGCGGATGAATCCGTGATTTTGGCCATCTGCCCGCCAAGGGCATCAATTTCCTTGACAAGCTGTCCCTTTGCCATGCCCCCGATGGACGGGCTGCAGGGCATGGAGGCGATTTTGTCCATGTCGATGGTCAACAGCAGGGTTGTGCAGCCCATGCGTGCGGCAGCAAGGGCTGCCTCGCACCCGGCGTGACCGGCCCCGATCACAATCACATCATATGCTTTAAAATTAAAATTCATAACCAGATAATATAGGATCACCTGGGCCGTTGGTCAATATGGGGATTAAAAACCTTCAATGATTTTCCGGTTCAGGCTGTTGAGAATTTCTTTGCACCAGTTCACCGTGTTGTTGAAATCTTCCATGGCGGCAATGCAGTGGTGGGAATGAATATACCGTACCGGGATGCCCAGGGTGATGGTGGGAACACTGCGGTCGTGAAGGGTGATCACGGCGCCGTTGTTGCCGCCGCCGGACCGGACAGCCTCCTGGAAGGGGATATGGTTTTTCTCGGCAATATCAACGGCAAATTTGACAAACCCGGGGTTTGAGAGCACGGACCGGTCCATATGGCGGATCTGGGGGCCTTTTCTCAGCCCGGCCTGGATCGCGTCGCCGGAACCGAAAGTATCGTCGGCCGGGGTTCCCTCCAGCACAATGGCAACATCCGGGTTGACCTTTCTCACGGACACACTGACCCCCCGTAACCCGATCTCTTCCTGGGAAGACAGAACACCGGTCACATCAAGACCTGAGTTTTCCTGGATATGGTGCTTCATCACCGAAAGAAGGGCAGCGCATCCCAGCCTGTCGTCAAAGGCTTTGCCAAATAGCAGGTCGTTTTTTTCGTCATGGGAGAAGATAACATCCGGCACCACCGGGGCCCCGATTCTGATGCAAAAATTGTCCATGACCTCTTTTTTTGAGATCGCACCCACATCAATGACCATGCCGGCAAGGGTCAACGGCTGTTTCATCTCATCGGGAGTCATGAAATGGGTGGGTTTGGAGGCCACCACCCCTTTGATCCAGGTGCCGCGGGTATTCCGGATTCTCACGGCATGGGCACTCAGGATCTGGGGATTCCACCCGCCCAGGGGCAGAAATTTAAGGGTGCCGTTTGCGTTGATGGACTGGATCATGAAACCGACTTCATCGGAGTGGGCATCCAGCATCACCCGGGGCCGTCTGTTTTGAAAAGATCCGGTTTGATCCGGTTTGTTTTGACCGGTCATGGTTTGATCTGTTTGGGGACGGATAAAAAGATTTCTGATCCGGTCTTCTTCAAGGTCAAATTCGGTTCCCATATACTGCCGGGCCGCCTGGACCACTTCATCTTCAAACCCGGAAACACCGGGGGCATTGGAAAGTTTTTGTATGATATCGATGGTGTTCATGTTCCTCCGGTTTTAATTGAGCCGTTATTTCCTTTTGACGCCTTCGAATGTTACCCCTTGACCGGGCTGATTTCAAGGGAAATGAATGGACTGTTTCTTAAAATAGATTTATTATAAGCAAATAATGCGGATCAGGAAGGGACGAATGGAAAAACAAAAGCGGTATTCCGATTATAATACCTATTTAAGGCAATTGTTTGGTGAGCGGGTCCAGAAAATTTCGGTGGATGCCGGGCTTTCCTGCCCGAACAGGGATGGGCTTCTCTCCAGGAAAGGCTGTATTTACTGCAACTCCAGGGGGTCCGGGTCCGGGATGTCTGCCCGGGGGATTTCTTTGACCCAGCAGATTGAAACCGGAAAAATAGGGGCCATGAAAAAATACAAGGCCAGAAAATTTCTGGCCTATTTTCAGTCCTATTCCAACACCTATACCCGTTGCAGCCACATGAGGCGCATGTTTGATGAGGTGTTGTCCTGTGACGGGGTGGTGGGAATGGCTATTGGGACACGGCCGGACTGCGTTGATGCCCAAAAGCTTGACCTGATCCAGGCGTACGCAGAAGATTACCTGGTCTGGCTGGAGTACGGCCTTCAATCCGTTCATGATGCCACCTTGAAGCTCATCAACAGGGGGCATGATTTTAAAGATTTTGTCCGGGCGGTGGACGCCACCCGGGGCAGGGGGATCAAGATCTGTGCCCACGTTATCCTGGGCCTTCCCGGGGAAGACAGACCCATGATGCTTGAAACGGCAAAACGCCTGGCAGACTGCGGCATTGACGGAATCAAGATTCATCTTCTCTATGTGGTCAAGGGCACGATTCTGGATAAAATGTGGAAAAACGGGGCCTATATTCCCATGGAACAGACTGAATACGTGGACACGGTGTGTGATTTTCTGGAACTGCTGCCGAAAAATATCATTATCCAGCGCATCACCGGTGATCCGCATCCGGATGAATTAAGGGCGCCTCTGTGGGCCGGCCACTACCGGCAGACCTTTAATCTGATCCAGGAGACCCTTGAGGCAAGGGACAGTTTTCAGGGGTGTAAATTTCAGGGATAAGGGTCTATTCCTTCACAAGATCATTAAACTTTTTTGAGGGGTGACTGATAAGGGTTTGGCCTTTTTTTTCGATGAGGAGGCATTCCGTGTTGTCCAGGCGGTTCACAAGATCGATCCCCTTTTGACAATCCATGACCATCAGGGCCGTGGCAAGGCCGTCCGCCAGGGTACAGTCTTTGGCAATAACGGATGTGGAAACAATCGCGTTGTTCACGGGAAAACCGGTCCTGGGATCGATAATATGGGAAAAGGTCTTCCCGTTCTTTTCGAAGAAATTCCGGTAATTTCCACTGGTGGCAATGGCCTGATTATTCAATCGGATAATTTTATACAGGCTCTGGCGTGCATATTGTTTGTCCGGTCTTGAGATTCCCACGGACCAGGGCTTGCCTTTTGGGTTCAATCCCGACCCATAGAGTTCGCCGCCGATCTCCACCAGCAGGTTTGTGATCCCGGATGAGACAAACAACTGGGCCACCGCGTCCACCCCATACCCCTTGGCAATAGACCCCAGGTCAAGGGTGACGGCCCTGCGTTTTTGAATCCTGTGTCCGGGGCTGATCTGAATATGGTTGAACCCGGTGTCTGCCAATGCCCGGGCTATCCGGCCGGTTTCAGGGACCCGGCCGGTTCCTTTTCGGGTTCCAAACCCCCAGAGATCAACCAGGGGTTTCACAGTGCCGTCCCAGGCTCCGTCCGTGAGCTGATACAGGTGTGCGGACCTTAACAGGACGGCATGAAAATCAGGGGAAATCTTCATGGCGGCCCCGGTTGGCTGTTGGTTGAAAATTGAGATTTCACTGGCTGGGTCATACATGGAAAGTCGTTTGTTCACATCTTTGAGACGGGTATCCACTCTTTTTTTCCAGAAGGCTGTCGACCCTTTTTGGGTGGAGATGAACTTTACGGTGTAAAAGGTACCCATGGTCCTGCCGGTGATGGTATGCAGATTACCTGAATTAAGGGCAAAACCTGTGGAGGCAAGGAAGAAAAAAGAGAATAGAAATGTGTAAACACTGAACTTTATGGTTTTCATTCAATCATCCTTATGGCCGGTCTCAAACTCCTGCCTGCTTTTTATCCTTTATTATAAAGATCCCACAGCGAATGCAAGATACTTTATTGATGGACAGGGTCAGAATGTGTTAAAGGTCATGAAAATCAACTATAGAGGTAAGGGTAAAATTGGAAAAAAGGAAGGTTGTCATACAACAGGTCCCGGTGGAACTGGTTAAAATTTTAAAATTTGAAAACCTGGCCGCCAGCGGGGGTGAGGCAAAACATTTCATAGCCCAGGGTCTTGTGAGGGTGAACGGCATTATTGAAACCCGGAAGCGCAAAAAGATTTATCCGGGCGATACCATTGAAATGGACGATCTTTTCATTGAGATCAAGGCTGTGGAGACAAAGTGATGTTCATGTCCCGGCCGGGATGTAAAACTTGCATGCCATATGAAAACAGACAATGGATACGGCATTGGCAACGTTGATGGAGTTTTTTCTGCCGAACATGGGAATATAGACAAATTCATCACAGGCCGACAGGACATGGGATGATATTCCGTACTCTTCATTCCCAAATACCAGGATGGTATCCCTTTTCCAGGTCATTTCATAAAAGGGCCGGGCATGTTTCACGGTTTCAACTCCGATGATACGAAAGCCTTTTTCTTTTTTTTCAATTAAGGTTTGTGCAAGATCCTCAGTGGTTTCCTGGTCCATCCATTCCTGGGCCCCCATGGCTGTTTTTCGGACACCCGGATGTTCCTTTCCCGGGATATTTCCCAGGATAATGGATGCAAATCCGGCCGCCTCACAACTCCTGAAGATTGATCCCACATTAAACAGGCTTCTCAGTCCGTCCAGGGCCACATGGCAGTTGAATTTTGTCTGAAGATCCGGTCCTGGGGTATGGGGTGAACCACTCCCCGGGGTATCGCCAGCCAAATGATCCGGCCGATCTCTGGTTTGAACCCGGCCGGTCAGATCATGGTCCCGGATTGTGACCCCGGCGGCTGAGCGGTGATAGTGGATTCTGTCGGAAATCGCCTCAATCCACAGACGGGTATTGTGGGAACCGGGCCGGACAAAGGGTGTCATCTTTGACCAGCCCAGGATTTCGTTATACTGCCGGGCAAAAAGATCCAGAGATGCCGGGGCCACACGGTTGGTGGTCAGCCGTTGGTAAAACCCGGTCAAATGCCTGACCATATGTCTGTGCCGGGTTTCAGGTCTGAGGGATATCAGCTTTTTTTTTGTAAATCCAAAAGTATCCATATTCATTCATACCAGCAATTGATGGGGGAATATATAAAATATTCGTTAAACTCCCCGGGTTTTTTAATGTTTTTCCCCTGCCTGCCGATGACTAATGTATTCCAGGATTTTCTACAGCCTATTTTTTAAGGAGAAACAAAATGAGCAGAATTCAGAACCAAGCCATGGCAGCTAAACAGTTTCCCCGTCAGAATGCCCTGCAGGATGCTCAGTTTTCAAACACTGTTAAAAAGCAGTCGCTCAGCGCCTATGAGAGTCTTGATGCCGGTCTGACCATTAAAACAAAAGAAGGTGATCTGGTCACATTGACTTCCAATACCCATGCAGGCCTTGATGCCTTTATGTATAACGGCAAAGGGATTGTGGAGACAGGTTCAGGAAGTGCCGTGGTCACCCAAAATCAAAGAGAAATTACCCTGACATCAGGAGAAAGTTTTTCTTTCTCCGTTGTCGGGGATTTAAGTGAACAGGAACTTACGGACATAGAATCCATTGTCAAAGGCATTGATGAAGTCATTGCAGAGATGGCCGAAGGAGACATGGATGACGCATTGGACAAAGCCTTGTCCATGGGAGGGTATGACACGGTTTCAATGTATTCTGCAGATATTACCTACCAAAGATCCTATTCAACCCATAATATCAACCGCTTTGTTGAACAAATGGCCAGACAATTGGAAACCCATGAGGACAGGCTGGTTGAAAAGGCCCGGCAACCCATTGACAGACTTTTCAAACAACAGATGAGAGAGATGAGGCAGAATAACCGGGAAGAAACACCGGCCTATACCGTCATGCATGAGGTGAGACAGCAGATCGCTGAGATGATGCGTGTCTTTATTTGGCCGGCGGAGTGAAAGTTCTCTGGGCCAGTTCGCTGTCCAGCATGAGCAGGCCGTGGCCCTGCCCGTTGATGAGCTTTAATTTGTTTAAAATCGTGTCCATGGAAGCCTCCTCTTCCACCTGTTCCGCCACAAACCAGTCAAAATGGTTTTTTGCGGCATGGTCATTTTCCTTGATGGCCAGGTCCATGAGATCATTGATCAGTTTTGACACCAATTGTTCATGGTCAAATGCCAGTTCAAATACTTCCAGAGCGGATGTGAATTCGGTTTTAGGGGCTTCAATGGCCTGAAGTGTCACCCTGCCGCCTCTTTCGTTCAAAAATCGGTACATTTTCATGGCATGGAACCGTTCCTCTTCCACCTGGACGAGAAAGAAATTTTCAAATCCGCTCAACCCGGCGGAGTTAAAGTAAGAGGCCATGGAAAGATAATAGTACTCTGAAAACAGCTCACGGTTTATCTGGTAATTAATGGCATCCTGAAGTTTTTGAGAAATCATATGAAGGTCTCCTTTACGTTTTTGCGGTTATCCGTTTCTGTCCGGGATATATCCTGTCCCTATTCCTGTTGCAAGGGGTTAAGAAAGAAATTTATCCATCATAACTTTTTTTAAAGACCGCTTCAACAAGGCAGATAGAATTATTTTCAAAATTGGCAGCCATGTTCTTGCCGAATGAGTGTGCATTGTCCCCGAAAATAAGAACCGGACCCAGGGATCCCGGAAGGGGAGTGCGTTTAAGAGATACGGCCCTGACCTTTTCCCAGAAAAGAGATGCGCCCCGGGTTTCATCTGAAAAATAGGCTTTTAAAAAGCCCTGGCCGTTAAGATGTTTTTCCAGGATATCCCAGGGTTCAAGAAAGGAGATGTCTTTTTTAGCGGCCCAGGGAACGGGAAGAGCAAGGTCGTCATTGTCCCCCTTTGTGATTTCCTGGAGCAGGAGTTTCCCCCCGGGTTTCAGTATCCGGAAAAATTCTTTGACAGCCTTTGGTTTGTCCTGAATGTTCATGAGCAGGTGCTGGCATAGAACCGCGTCAAAGCTTCCCGATTCAAAGGGAAGATCGAGCACGGACCCCTGCTGGAAAACCACCTGGTCTTCCAGCCCTGTCCATTGGGTCAGACATCTTGCCGCCTCAACAAACCGGTCTGCCAGGTCAAGGCCCGTCACCCGGCAGTTAAATTGTTTGGCCAGAAGCCTGGAAGTTCCGCCAATACCGCAGCCGGCATCCAGAATGGGCCCATCTGGAACGAATCCAATCTTTTTGAAGAACTCCATGCTGGCCCGGGCACCGCCGGTATGAAGCTGGTCAACCGGAGCAAGGTCTTTTATTTCAAGGCGTGAAAGGTCCTTGTTCGCCTTTAAAAAGGCCGCCTCTATCCTCTGGAAGAGATCGTCTGAATTATAGTGGTCTTTTATGTCTGATTCCATTGCAGATGCTCGATAGGGTCATAGGATAACGTGTCAGACTTGCTTGCCTGACCTCTTTTGGAGAATACTATAGGAGAAACTTTTTTTTGTGCTCCCCCCTGGATCGAACCGCATCCAGAGGGGAGGTGTTGTTTGAAAGAATCGTTCTGAAGCCCTAGGATTTAAGGGCATCAATATGGGCAAAAAAATCAAGGGCCTCGGGATTTTTCAGGGCGTCCTTGTTTTTGACTTCCTTGCCTTCGATCATCTTTTTCACGGCCAGTTCCACCTTTTTCATGTTCAGGGTATAGGGAACATCCGGGCAGGCAATAATCTTGGCCGGGACATGACGCGGGGAGGCATTGGCACGGATGTCCGCCTTGATCTTGTTCTGGAGGACGTCGTCCAGTTCAAATCCCGGGGCCAGTTTGACAAACAAAATTACCCTGACATCATTGTTCCAGGACTGTCCCACCACCACGGAATCTTCCAGCTCTTCCATGGCATCCAGGCGGCGGTAGATTTCCGCCGTGCCGATCCTGACCCCGCCCGGGTTGAGGGTGGTATCGGAACGGCCGAACATGATGACACCCCCGTGTTCCGTGACCATGATAAAATCGCCGTGGGCCCAGACGCCGGGGTATTGGTCAAAATAGGCGGAATGGTATTTAGACCCATCCTCATCCCCCCAGAAGAAAATGGGCATGGAGGGGAAGGGGGCCGTGCACACCAGTTCCGCCTGCTGACCCGTCACGGGTTCTCCGTCGTCGTCATAGGCAAACACCTTCATACCCAGGCCCCGGCACTGGAGTTCGCCGGAATAGACCGGTCCCATGGGATTTCCCAGGGCAAAACAGCCGTTCAGGTCTGATCCGCCGGAAATGGAGGCCAGTTGAAGGTCTTCTTTGATTTCAGTGTAGATAAATTCAAAGTTTTCATCGGACAGGGGAGATCCGGTGGAGAGCACGGATTTCAGGGGAGACAGATCAAATTGTCTCTTAGGTTTCACTCCGGCATTTTTCAGGGCTTCAATATATCCGGCACTGGTGCCGAACACGGTGATTTTTTCATCCTGGGCCATTTTCCACAGGGCATCGGGCCCGGGGTGGAAGGGATTGCCGTCGTAGAGCACCAGGGTTGCCCCCACGCTCAAAGAACAGGTGAGCCAGTTCCACATCATCCATCCGCAGGTGGTAAAATAAAAAATCACGTCCTCTTCTTTTAGATCTGTGTGAAGCACCAGCTCTTTTTTCTGGTGGAGCAGAACCCCGCCCACACTCTGGACCATGCATTTGGGCAGTCCTGTGGTGCCGGAAGAGTACATGATATACAGGGGATCATCAAAGCCCATCTGTTCAAATTCAATGTCCACGGCATCCGGGTCTTTAAACGCATTGTAGGATACGGCATTGGGAAGGCTGCTGATATCCGCTTCATCCGAGACATAGGGGATGACCACGATTTTTTCAATGGAAGGCAGTTCCTTGACAATGCCGGCGATCCTTTGAATGCTGTCCAGGGGTTTTCCCTTGAAGAAATATCCGTCCGCCGTGAACAATACCTTGGGCCGGGTTTGGCCGAATCGGTCCAGAACCCCCTTGATCCCGAAGTCGGGCGAACAGGAAGACCAGATGGCGCCCAGGCTGGTGGCCGCCAGCATGGCAATGATGCTTTCCGGCATATTGGGGACAAAGCCGACGACCCGGTCCCCTTTTTTGACCCCCAGTTTTTTCAGGGAAGCCGCAACCTTGGCCGTCTCATCAAAGAGATCGTTATAGGTCAGTGATTTGCGGACACTGTCCTCCCCCCGGAAAATCAGGGCCGGCCGGTCATTCCTGAACCGCAGAAGGTTTTCCGCAAAATTCAGACGTGAGTTGACAAAGAATTTTGCCCCGGGCATTTTGGCGGGATCATCAATGGCCCTGTCAAAGGATTTTGAGGCCTTGATATCCAGGAAGTCCCAGGCAATTGACCAGAAATCTTCCAGCTTGTCCACGGACCACTCCCACAACGAAGAGTATTCGGTAAAGTTCTGGTTAAACTTTTTATTCACCAGGTTCATGAATTGGTAGATGTTGGTGGTTTTAATTCTTTCTTCAGATGGCTGCCACAACAGTTTTGACATAAATTACCTCCTTATTCATAGAGAACGGCTAAAATGGTGGCGTTATCGGTTTTCGCCGTGATATAGTGGGAAGTCGTGGACAGGTAGTAGGCACTGTCGCCCGGCTCCAGATCATAGGTGTCTTTTCCAATGGTCAGATTGACAACCCCTTCAAGAACAAACACAAATTCTTCCCCGTTGTGGACGGAAACTTCCTTTTCCGGGGTTTTTTCCAATTGCACGATCAAAGCTTCCATGTGACGTCCCTGGACTTCCGGTGCCAGGCTCATGTAAGAATAAACGTTCTGATTGCCCTTCTTTGAAGTGGAACGGGAAATCTGTTTTCTTTCATCTTTTCTGGTAATCGAGTAGAGTTTGGTCCCCATACCGGACACCAGGCGCCCCACGGCTGCATCCAGGGCCTTGGACAGCTTCATCACGGTTCCCAGTTGCGGTTTTTCTTCTCCCTCTTCAATGTCCTTAAGCCGGTCAACGGCAAATCCCGTTAGATTGGAAAGATCTTCAATGGAAATACCCCGTTCTTCCCTGAGTTGCCGGATGCGTTTTCCCACCTCATCCACCTGACCTTTTTCATTGTTTTCAATGTCTCCGGTGAGGTCTTCAAAATAATCTACATTGATATGAGGGATTTTGTCTCGCTTTTCCATAGTATCTCCTTGGTGATTATTTTTTGGGGAAACTTTGATTCGGGGTTTCTCCCAGTTTTTCCTTAAGTGTGGCAAGCCCGGGCCGGGCATACTGCATATGACCCTCTTTAAGGGTTCTGCCGTTGATCATGGCTTCACTTCTCAAGCGCTTGCCGCAGGTCCTTTCCAACTGCTTGCCCAGCCAGAGGATCCTGTCCACGTCATAGCCATGTTCTATACCCATTTCATCAATTTGTACAAGTGTATCTTCAAGACAGACCAGACCCACATATCGTTCATCATCGTAGTAGTAATCCCCCGTGCCTTTGATGGGTCTGTCATCCATGAAGTTGGCCGGCTGACCCCCGAGGCCGCCCAGGGTGGCCTCATAATGGCAGATACCGGCCTGGAGCGCGGCAAGCACGGAAGCAGACGCCACCCGTTTGGTTTCATGGAAATGGGCAATGTGAAGGCTGGTGTCCGGAATCTGGTCAAGGATCATGGAAAAATATCGGTACACATCTGCTGCAGAGGCAGACCCGTCATGGTCGGCATGTTCGATGTCGCTGGCCCCGATGGAGAGCCAGTATTTGGTGAATTCCACCGCATCCTTTAACTCCGTGGCCCCGCCAATGGGACTCCCCCATATGGTGCTCACCGTGCCGCACATCTTAATGCCGGCGTCCGAGCACTTTTTGATGCATCTTTCAGCTTCAGCCCAGTAATTGGGCAGGGTGGTTCCGGAGTTGGCAAAGTGGTGCTGCTCTTCAGTGGAAACCATCATCAATACCCGGTCCGGACCTACTCCCCGCTTCTTGAGTTCAATGGCCCGGTCAACGGAGGGTTCACGGATGGTAATGGCGGTCAATACCACGTCTTCCATGTTAATGCCTTTCCTGGCAGCCCGGCCCACGAAATTATCGCCTCTCAGGTGGGCCAGAAGCGCTTCGGCATCACTGAACTGGGGCATGCTCCTGGGGTTGCCGAGATTGGTGACTTCAATGTTGCGGCACCCTGCAAAAATCAGTTCTTCAAGGTAGGTGATCTTGGCCGGGGTGGAAATGAATTTCTCAAGGTGCTGGAATCCGTCTCTGACGGTGATATCACCGATGGTCACCTTTCTGGGCATCCTGGGGAAAATTTTCCAATAATCATATTCTGTCATCATCGTTTCTCCTTATAGTTTAAAATCTGAAATTTCCAAATGTGGGGTCTTCAATGGGTTTGACAAGGCTGACCTCAAAGGCCATGGCCAGCCAGTCCCTGATTTCAGAAAATTTGACCACCCGGTCGTTGAACAGCCGGGACGCACAGAAAAAGGGATGGGCTTCTCCGTCATACTTGTCAATCATTTGCTGCTGGAATTCGTTGATCTGTTCAGGGGTCATGGGTGTGCCCTTGGCCTTTTGCTTGGCCTGTTCAATGCTCAGCAGGACCCCTGCCGCACTCTTTCCGCTCATCACACCGGTCCTGGCCCGCATGGTGGAAAATAAAAAGTTGGGCTTGTAGGCCCTTCCGCACATGCCGTAGTTGGCCGCGCCGTTGTCCGGCCCGATAACCAGTTGAATCCTGGGCACCTGGGCGCAGGAAACCGCCCTTACCATGTCGGCCCCGAATTTTCCGATTCCGGCATGTTCGGACTCCGAACCGATCATGTACCCGGGTGAACTCTGGATGAACAGCAGGGGGATCCGTTCATAGGAACACCTCACCACCCATTCCGCCACCTTTTTGGCTGCCTCGTGAAAGATGATCCCTGCCCCGTTGGAACAGACAACACCCACGGGGAATCCCTTGATCCGGATTCTGCCGGTGAGGATATTGCTGCCCCGGCCGGGCGCGAAATCTTTCTTGCTTTCAATAAATTGGGATTCATCTGCAATGGCGGCGATGATGCGTCTGCCGTCGATTCCGATGTGGGGGGATACGGGCAGGGCATCATACAGGGATGAGAGTGGAACCTCGGGTTCCTTGGACTCATAGGTGTGAAGGTGAATTCTCTGGGGCCGGGTCAGAGACAGCAGGTCCCGTACTCGCGAAATGGCCTGGGTCTGGTCTGCACACAGATGGTCGGCCCCCCCGGAGATCTGGGTATGGACCTTTGCCCCGCCAAGGTTTTCAGCGGAAATTTCTTCGCCCGTGGCCATCTTTACCAGGGGCGGGCCCCCAAGAAATGAAAAGGATTGCTGGTCAATCATGATGGACTCACAGGCCATGAAAACGATATAGGCCCCGCCGGCCGTATTCCCCCCGGTGCTCAAGGTGACCTGGCGAAGTCCCATGGCCGACATCCGGGCCATATTGTAAAAGATGGACCCGAAATGCTGGTCATCCGGAAACACCTCGGCCTGCATGGGCAGAAATACCCCGCCCGAGTCGGCGATATAGATGCAGTTTAAACCGCATTTTTCCGCGATGGCCTGGGCCCTCATGTGTTTTTTTAATGTAATGGGAAAATAGGTACCGGCCTTTACCCGGCTGTCACTGCCCATGATCATGGTCCAGTTGCCGTGGACCTTTCCAATCCCGGTGACAATCCCGGCGCAGGGGACATCCTCAACCCCGGGATACCCCATGCCGAATCCGGCCAGAGTGGAGAGTTCAAAAAATGGGGTTCCCGGATCAATGAGATCGGCGATGAGATCCCTGACCGGGCGCTTGCCCCTTTTGGCAAGGGTGTCAACGGCGCGTTGTCCGCCGGTGCAGATGGCCTCCTGCCGTCTTTTTTCCAGTTTCTCTTCTTCAGCTTCCCAGAATGTTCTATTATCGGTCATTCGCGTATTATCTCCCTTTGTAAACCGGTTTTCTTTTTTCCCTGAAAGCGGTGAGGCCTTCAATTCTGTCCTCGGTGGGTATGGTGACCCGGTAGGCATTGGATTCAATGGCAAGTCCCGTGGCCAGGTCGGTTTCAATGCCCTTGTCAATGGCATACTTGGCCATTTCAACGGCAATGGGCCCGGTCTGGGCAATCATGTCCGCCATTTCCATGCAGTCGTCCAGCAGGGCTTCGGGCCGGGAAATTTTATTTACCAGCCCAATGGCCAGTGCTTCTTTTGCATCCACCCTCCGGCCGGTGAAAATGAGTTCCTTGGCCTTGGCAACGCCGATGATTCTCGGCAGCCGCTGGGTCCCGCCCCCGCCTGGAATGATGGCCAGCCTGGCTTCGGTCAGACCCATGCTTGCCGTGTCCGAGGCAATGCGGATGTCCGATGCCAAAGCCACTTCGGTTCCCCCGCCCAGGGCAATCCCGTTGACGGCACAAATCACGGGCATGGGAAGGTTTTGAATGGAGGTGAGAAGGTTCCGGATGGTGAGGATGAAGCGTTTGACCTCATCCGGGGTGAGACCCGCCCTTTCCTTTAGATCCGCCCCGGCGCAAAAGGATTTTTCTCCGGCACCGGTGATGATGAGGGTTCGGATGTCTGTTCGGTATTGAAGGGCATCGACCTCATTCCTGACGGCATACAGGAGATCAAAATTCAGGCAGTTCATTACCCGGGGCCGGTTCAGGGTCAGGATAACGGCCTGGTTTTTTTCTTCCTTCAGCAACAGGGGATCATTGTCTTTGCTGCCATTGCTTGCGTTCATAAGCGTTCCTCCCGGATTAAGCTGAAATGGCTCAGCAGCCGATATACCGTGAAATGACGATGCGCTGGACTTCAGAGGTTCCTTCTCCGATTTCCAGGAGTTTCTGGTCCCTGTAAAATCGTTCCACATTGTACTCTTTCATCAGCCCATACCCGCCGTGGATCTGGACGGCGTGGTCCACCACCCGTCCCATGACTTCGGAACAATAGAGTTTGCCCATGGCCGCCTCTTTTTCAAAGGGTCTTTTCTTGCTCTTGAGCCAGCAGGCTTTGTAGAGAAGATTTCTGGCACATTCGATTTCCATGGCAGCGTCGGCCAGTTTAAATGAAATGGCCTGGAATTTGGAAATGGGCTGGCCGAACTGGTGGCGTTCTTTGGCATATTTTAACCCGAGGTCATAGGCTCCCTGGGCACCGCCAAGGCCCATGGCCCCGATGGAGAGTCGTCCTCCGTCAAGGGTGGACAGCATCTGGTGAAATCCGTCCCCTTTTTTCCCCAGGATATTGTCCTTGGGGACCCGCACGTCGTCAAAGTAAAGTTCAGCCGTGTTGGAGGCCCGCCACATGAGTTTCTTGTGCATGGGAACGGCTTTAAACCCGGGAGTCCCCGCCTCAACAAGGATGCACGAGTACTCAGGTTTGCCGTTGTCCCGTGTGCCGGTAATGGCCTGGACCGTCACGCCCATGGTCATATCGCAGGCCCCATTGGTGATGAATATCTTAGAGCCGTTGATCACCCATTCATCGCCATCCAGGACAGCGGTTGTCTTGCTGCCCCCGGCATCGGAGCCTGCCGTGGGTTCGGTGAGCCCGAATCCCCAGAGGCCTTCTCCAGCACACAGCTTTGGTAAATATTTTTGTTTTTGCGCTTCAGATCCGAAATAGTAGATGGGACCGATGCCCAGGGAATTTCCCGCAGCAATGGTGGCGGCCTGGGACCCGTCTATCCTGGCGATCTCCTCAACACCGATAATATAGGAGATATAGTCCATCTGCTGGCCCTCATATTTTTCCGAAACAAACATGCCGAAAAGACCGATTTCTCCCATTTTACGCGTGAGCTCGGCTGAAAATTCCTCTCGTTCATCCAGCTCTCCGGCGATGGGGGCGATCTCTTTCTGGGCAAACTTTCTGACTTCCTTACGGATCATTTCCTGCTCTTTGGTAAGGTCAAAATCCACCCTTTGCCTCCTTTATATTATGAGTTATATTGTTCGCTGATCATGGTGCGGTTCTTAGCAATAAAACGGCCCGACAATTCTGGAAACTGATCGAGCGCTCAGTCTATTTTCAAAATACTATATTTAAAGGGATTAATTTGTCAAATGCTTTTTTGAAATATATTTTCTTGACAAGCCCGGGAAGAAATGTAAAAAAATTATATGACTGAGCGCTCGTTCAAATGTCCCGGCGGCGCATTTTTAAAAATAAAGGGAAAGAACATTTGGTACGACCCAAAAAAAACAGACCTTTACCGGCAGATACGGAAGTCCCCACCCAGATCAAGAATCCTGAACTGGTCCGGGAGAGGCGACGCCGGATCATTGACTCCACGGTTAAATTGTTTATCCAGCACGGATATCACAAAACCACCACCCGGATGATCGCCAGGGCTTCCAATTTCTCCATCGGGTCTTTGTATGAATATGTCAGTTCCAAGGAAGACCTGCTTTATCTGGTATGCAAGACCATTCACGAGGAAGTCCAAGATGCAGTGGAAAAAGCCCTGTCCAAGACAGACCAGGGAAAAGAAAGACTAGCCGAGGCCATCCGGCAGTATTTTTATGTGTGCGATAAAATGGGGGATCATATCCTGCTCATGTACCAGGTGACCCAGTTTTTACCGGAAAAATGGCAGCAAAGCGTTCTGGAAAATGAGCTGAACATTACCGATATTTTTATCAATGCCCTGTCATCCTTGTCAGGTAAAAATAATTTTCCAACCCTGGACCCCAAAATATTGAATCTCATGGGCCACAATATATCGGTGCTGGGACAGATGTGGGCGTTTCGGCGCTGGCACGTGCAAAAGCGCTTTACCATTGAGGAATACATTAAAATTCAGACAGATTTCATCCTTGGGCTTATATTTTAATCGTTGATCAAACTCCCCAAGGTCTGAAAAGGAGAAACAACGCACATGGAAACCAAAGCCTATACCCCGAAACATTCCGTTAAGGTGGTCACCGCCACTTCCCTTTTTGACGGCCACGATGCCTCCATCAATATCATGAGAAGAATTTTGCAGGATTCCGGTGCGGAAGTCATCCATATCGGTCATAACCGGAGTGCAAAGGAGGTGGTGGACGCGGCCGTTGAGGAGGATGCCCAGGGCATTGCCGTGTCCAGTTACCAGGGAGGCCATGTTGAGTATTTCAAGTATATGGTGGACCTGTTAAAGGAGAGAGGGGCCTCCCATATCAAGATTTTCGGCGGGGGCGGCGGGGTGATCATCCCCCTGGAAATGGATGAGCTGCACGCCTATGGCGTCACACGGATCTACTCTCCCGAAGACGGATCAAAAATAGGACTCCAGGGGATGATCAACGACATGATGCGGTCCATGGACCAGCCTTCAGTGGATGTTGACCGCCTGGACTATGACCGGCTGACGGTGGAGAACAAGGTTACGACGGCCCATTTTATTTCTGCGGCCCAGGAGGCCAAAGCCCATGACCGGGAAGCCTTTGACCGGATCATGTCTAAGATTTCCGAACTGGCGGATAAAAGGGATGTACCTGTCATCGGCCTCACCGGAACCGGCGGTGCTGGCAAGTCATCCCTGACCGATGAGTTGATCAACCGGATTTTACGGGATCTGCCCGGGGTCAGTATCGCCATTGTTTCCTGTGATCCGTCCAGGCGAAAAACAGGCGGCGCCCTTCTCGGGGACCGGATACGGATGAATTCCATTGAGACGGGCCGGGTATACATGCGGTCCCTGGCCACGCGGCGTTCCCAGACGGAACTTCCCGATGTGCTGCCCGATGCCGTCAGTGTCGTCAAGGCGGCCGGTTATGACATGATCATTGTGGAGACCGCCGGTATCGGCCAGGGGGATTCCCGGGTGGTGGATTTGGTGGATATCTCCGTCTATGTCATGACTGCGGAATTCGGTGCCCCTTCTCAGCTCGAAAAAATCGACATGCTGGATTACGCCGATATGGTGGTGGTGAACAAGTATGAGAAAAAAGGCAGCGAAGATGCCCTGCGGGATGTGCGAAAACAGGTCCAGCGAAATCGCAAGGCCTGGAATACAGACCCAAAGGACCTGCCCGTATACGGAACCATTGCCTCCAAGTTTAACGATGACGGAATTACCGCCCTCTATCACGGGCTTCTGGATCTTATTGCGGAAAAGAAAAACATTCAATTTACATCCACTATTCCCAGAACAGACCGGAAACACTCCTCTTCAAAAACCATCATCATCCCGGGGGAAAGAACCCGTTACCTTGCCGAGATCGCCGATTCAATCAGAGATTACCATAAAACAACACAAGACCAGGCCCATGCCGTCCGCAACCGGTGGCATCTGGAGGAAGCCGCTAAAACTCTTGAAAACAAAGGGTTTGACCAGATACCAGATGCCCTGGAACGATTGAAACAGGCCGTTGCCGAGGCAGGCCAGATGGTCAACCCGGATACAGATACGGTCCTGGATGAGTTTGCAGGCTGCACCGAGCGCTACGCAGCGGATGAACTGGTGTACAAGGTCCGGGACAGGGAGATCCGGGTCCCGTTGTACAGCAACTCCTTGTCCCATTCAAAGATTCCGAAAATTTCCCTTCCCCGGTTCACGGATCCGGGGGAACAATACCAGTGGATGAGAAAAGAAAATTTTGCCGGTCATTTTCCGTATACTGCCGGGGTATTCCCCTTGAAACGGGCAGACGAAGATCCCACCCGGATGTTTGCCGGGGAAGGGGGGCCCGAAGATACCAACCGCAGGTTTAAGCTGCTGTCGGCAAGTTATCCGGCCAAACGTCTGTCCACGGCCTTTGATTCGGTTACCCTTTACGGATTTGATCCGGATACCCGCCCGGATATTTACGGCAAGATCGGCACCTCAGGCGTGAGCATCTGCACCCTGGACGACGTAAAAGTCCTTTACGGGGGCTTTGATCTGTGCGCCCCCAACACCTCGGTGTCCATGACCATTAACGGACCGGCCCCCATGATGCTGGCCATGTTCATGAACACGGCCATTGACCAGCAGATGGAAGCGTTTAAAACTAAAAACAACAGGGAACCCAGCCCGGATGAGGCCGCCGAGATCCGGCAGTTTGCCCTGTCCAACGTCAGGGGAACGGTCCAGGCCGATATTCTCAAGGAAGACCAGGGACAGAATACCTGTATCTTTTCCATTGAGTTTGCCCTTAAAATGATGGGGGATATTCAGCAGTATTTCATTGATCATGGGGTGAGAAATTTTTATTCGGTTTCCATTTCCGGGTATCATATCGCAGAAGCCGGTGCCAATCCCATCACCCAACTGGCCCTGACCCTGGCCAACGGGTTTACCTATGTGGAGTATTACCTGTCCCGGGGCATGGATATCGACCAGTTTGCCCCGTCGCTTTCGTTTTTCTTCTCCAACGGCATGGACCCGGAATACACGGTGATCGGGAGGGTGGCCAGACGGATCTGGGCCGTGGCCATGAAGTACAAGTACAAGGCCAATGAACAGTCCCAGCGGCTCAAATACCATATCCAGACATCGGGCCGGTCCCTGCACAGCCAGGATATCCAGTTCAACGACATCCGGACCACCCTCCAGGGGCTGTGCGCCGTGTATGACAATTGCAACAGCCTTCATACCAATGCCTTTGACGAGGCCATCACCACCCCGTCCGCCGAGTCGGTGCGCAGGGCCCTGGCCATCCAGCTCATCGTCAACCGGGAGTGGGGACTGACCAAAAATGAAAATCCCCTCCAGGGAAGCTTTATCGTGGATGAGCTGACGGACCTCGTGGAAGAGGCCGTGCTGGTTGAATTTGAACGGATCACCGAGAGGGGCGGCGTCCTGGGGGCCATGGAAACCGGATACCAGAGGGGCAGGATCCAGGAAGAGTCCATGTACTATGAATACCTGAAGCATTCGGGCAAGTATCCCATCGTCGGGGTCAACACCTTTGAAGATCCGGATGCAAATTATGCTGAAATGGCCAATCACCTGGAACTGGCCCGGGCCACGGACGACCAGAAAAATGTCCAGCTTCAAAGACTTGCGGATTTTAAACAGCGACATGATGAGACCGCTGAAAAGGCCGTTGAAGACCTGAAACAGACCGCACTGGGTGAGGGCAATATGTTTGAACAGCTCATGGAGACGGTCAAAACCTGCAGCCTGGGAACCATTACCCAGGCCTTGTATGAGGTGGGCGGAAAGTACAGACGGAACATGTAAACAATTGATTTTAAGGAGATAATATGAATAGAGCAGTGATTGTCAGTGCCGTACGCACCCCTTTGGGAAGTTTCGGCGGAACCTTGAGCAAAATCGGGGCCACCGACCTGGGGGCCCATGTGATCAGGGAGGCGGTTAAACGGGCCGGCATTGAAAAAAGCGACATCAACGAATGCATCATGGGCATGGTTCTGCCCTGCGGGTACGGCCAGAACCCGGGGAAACTGGCGGCGGTAAAAGCCGGCCTTCCCTGGGAGGTGGAGTCCATCACGGTGAACAAGGTGTGCGGATCATCCCTAAAGGCCGTGATGCTGGCAGCCCAGGCCATCCAGTGCGAAGATGCCGAGGTGGTGGTGGCCGGCGGCATGGAAAACATGAGCATGGCCCCTTACTACATGGACAAGGCCCGGTGGGGACACCGCATGGGGCCCGGAAAAATTGAAGACCACATGGTCCATGACGGGCTCTGGGACGTGATCAATGATTTTCACATGGGATATTCCAACGAGCTGAGTTCGGAAAAATGGGAGATATCACGACAGGTCCAGGATGCCTTTGCCGCCGAATCCTATAAACGGGCCATGGCCGCCGTGGCCTCGGGCCGGTTTAAAGATGAAATCACACCGGTTGAGATTCCCCAGCGAAAAGGGGACCCCCTTGTCTTTGATACGGATGAATGCCCCAAGGAGACCAGCCTGGAATCCCTGGCCAGGATGCGGCCCGCCTTTAAAAAAGACGGTGTGGGAACGGCGGGAAATGCCTCCATCATCAGTGACGGGGCCTCGGCCCTGATCCTCATGAGCGAGAAAAAGGCAAAAGACCTGGGCTGCACCGTCATGGCCACCATCGGCTCCCAGGCCTCTTTCGGCATTGATATGAAATACGTGCTCATGGCACCGATCTATGCCATACCCAAGGTGCTGAAAAAAGAGGGGATCTCCAGCTCGGACATTGATCTCTTTGAAATCAATGAGGCCTTTTCCGGGAGTTCCGCCGGCATCAACCGGGTCCTGGAACTGGACCCGGAACGGGTGAATGTGAACGGCGGCTCCGTGGCCCTGGGTCATCCCATTGGTGCCAGCGGAGCCCGGGTCCTGACCACCCTGCTGTATGAAATGGAAAAACAGGATCTCAATACCGGTCTTGCCTCTCTCTGCCTGGGTGGTGGAGAAGCGGTTGCTTTGATCGTGAACAGGTGATATGAGTATATAAGCTGTCTTGTGACTAGATAACAGCTAAAACTATCGAATTTGCTTTGTAAGGAGGAAGAATGGACGTGAAAAAATTTGGTGTGATCGGGTCCGGACAGATGGGCAACGGAATCGCACAGGTCGCCGCGGCAAGCGGACTCACTGTCGTGATGAGCGACATAAAAGAGGAATTTTGTGAACACGGGTTCGGCACCATTTCAAAGAACCTTGACCGGATGGTCAAAAAGGAAAAAATTTCCGAAGACGACAAGACTGCCATCCTGGGCAGGATATCCACCACCACGGATTTAAAGGAGATGGAGTCTGTGGATTTTGTTGTGGAAGCGGCCGTGGAAAGACAGGACCTGAAGTTCAAGATCTTTGAAGACCTTGACAAGATCTGCCCGGCCCACGTGATTTTATCCACCAACACCTCTTCCATCCCCATCGGCAGGATCGCGGCCAGGACATCCCGGCCGGACAAGGTGATCGGCATGCACTTTATGAACCCGGTTCCGATCATGAAACTGGTTGAGGTGATCAAGGGCCTGGCCACCTCCGATGAAACCTTTGATACGACCTGGAAACTGTGTGAAGATTTCGGGAAAACCCCTGCCCAGGCCAATGATTTCCCTGGATTTATTGCCAACCGGATACTGATGCCCATGATCAACGAGGCGGTTTTCTGTCTCTACCAGAGTGTGGGAAAACCCGAAGACATCGACACGGTGATGCGGCTGGGCGCCAACCACCCCATGGGTCCCCTTGCCCTGGCAGACCTCATCGGTCTGGACACCTGCCTGGCCATCATGGAGACCTTGTACGACGGGTTCAAGGATTCCAAATACAGACCCTGCCCCCTGCTGCGAAAATATGTTGAGGCAGGTTGGCTGGGAAGAAAGACGAAAAAAGGATTTTACGATTATTCCTGATTCCATATTGTGCTGAATTCAAAACCGCGGCACCGGCATTAAAGCAAAATTCAGGCCGGGCCGCGGTTTTGGTTTGGATCGACCATCAGACAAAAGAAACGAACGGAAAAGATATGAGTGAATATGACCGGACCACCCCGGAACATGAGCAGCAGTCAAGGATATCCGGGCTCCAGGCAAGGCTTGAAACCCAAGGCCTAGACGGGGTTCTGATTGTCCAGAAGGCGGATATGTTTTACTATGCCGGCACCACCCAGCAGGGCTGGCTGTATATCCCGGCACAGGGCACTCCTCTGCTCATGATTTTCAAGGATTTTCACCGGGCAAAGGCAGAATCCGGCATGGACCGGGTGGTTTCTCTGGTCAGCCCCAAAAAAATCCCTGAAACCCTTGAAAGCTTCGGGTATTTGATTCCCAAAAACCTGGGCCTGGAACTGGATGTCCTTACCGCCAACCACTACCTTCTGTTCCAACGGATATTCGCCCGTTCAGACCTTAGGGATGTCTCCCCTGAAATCCGGCTCCAGCGGGCCGTGAAGTCGGATCATGAAATCGCCCTGATGCGCGAGGCCTCCAGGCTGGCGGACCGGCTGGCGGCCCGGGTCCCGGATCTGATCCAGGAGGGGATGACCGAGATCGCCTTTGCCGGAATGCTTGAAGCCTATGCCCGGAGCCTTGGCCACCAGGGGCTGATCCGGATGCGCATGTGGGACAATGACCTGTTTTACGGCCACATCATGGCCGGGGCCGGGGCCGCCGTTCCCTCCTGCTTTGCCTCCCCCACCGGGGGCAGGGGGGTCAATCCCAGTATTGCCCAGGGTCCCGGATTTAATCGGATACAACGCAACCAGTCCATACTTGTGGATTATGTGTTTGCTCTTAACGGGTATCTCAGCGACCACACACGGATATTCTGCCTGGGCCACCTGCCCGATGACCTGTTGAGGGCCCACCAGGCCATGCTGGAGGTTCAGGAAACGGCCAGACAGGCGGCAGGACCGGGAACCATTACCGGCGATCTTTATGAGATGATGATGGCAGCGGCTGAATCCAGGGGGTACAGGGACAATTTCATGGGGGCCGGGGATATGCGAATCCGGTTCACCGGCCACGGCATCGGCCTGGAACTGGACGAATTCCCCTTTATCGCCCAGGGCCAGACACTGACCCTGGAACCGGGTATGGTCATGGCCCTGGAACCCAAGGCCGTGTTCCCCGGGACCGGAGTGGTGGGCATTGAAAACTCATGGCTGGTCACGGACAACGGGCTTGAGTCCCTCACCTGCTTCAGTGATGAGATTACACTGTTATAGCCGGCTTAATATTTCTCTGGCCTCGTCCGCCCCGGTAAAGTCTTTTTGCAGTTCAAGGGCCTTTTTTAAAGCGATCTTTGCGTTGGCAACATCTTCCATCTTGTGATAGGCCAGGCCCAGATGGTAATGGAACATGGGATTGTTCGGGTCTTTTTGAATGCACTCCTTAAATTCCCTGGCCGCACTGTCGTAGAGCGCTTTCTTATAGTATACCCATCCCAAAGTATCAATGACTGCCGGGGCATTGCCGGCTTTTTCCTTGGCATTTCTGGCAAGATCAAGGGCCTTGTTCAGGTCTTTGCCCTGTTCGGCAAAGAGATAGGCAAGGTTGTTCAAGGCCGGAACATAGCCGGGATTAATTTCAAGGGCCTTTTGATAGTGGGTTTCAGCCAGATCGTATTTTTCCTGTTTCTCGTAAATGATTCCCAGAAGACTGTGCGGTGAGGGCTGGTCATCCCTGTTTTCGATCAGGGCCTGGTATGTCTCTATCTCTTTGTCCGTCTGTTTTTCCGAGTTGTAAATTTTTGCCAGGGTCAGATAGGGGGTCACAAATTTGGGGTTTTTCTCAATGGAAAGGGCCAGTTCTTTGCTTGCCTGGCCCTTATTGTTCTGGGCCAGCAGAAGGTTGCCCTTAAGGTTGAGGAGAATGGACTGGATAACCGGGACATCGCCCACCAATGCCATCTGGCTGTCACAGCGTTCAATGGCTTTGGTAAACTCCTTTTGGGACGAGTACACGGCAATGATATTGGTGAACACATCCATGAGGTTGGGGTTAATTTTCAGGGCTTTTTCAAAAAAGGCCATGGCAGTTTCGTTGTTTTTTTGCAGCCGGTTGATCACCCCGAGCCTGAAGTAAGCAGAGGGGTTTTCCGGCTCAATGCGCATCATCTTTTCAAACAGGGTGGCAGCCGCGTCATACTCTTTTTGGGTAGCATGGATATTTCCCAGGAGAATATTGGCCTCATAGTGGTCGGGTAAAAATTGTAATACCCGTTTCACCTCTGTTTCAGCCAGGGTATAGTCGGCTTTTTGATAGTAGATATTGGCGATCATCATCCGTGCCGGGAAATGGTTTGGATTGATCTCCAGTGTTTTGGAAAGGTAGGGCTGGGCTGTTTCCGTTTCCCCTTTCTGCATCAGAGTGGAGCCCAGAAGGAAGTTATTTACCTGGGAGTTGGGTTCCTCCTTGACCAGTTCCTGAAAGATTTGGATGGCAGGGTTAAACTCTTTTTTCTGGACCAGGATTTTCCCCTTGAGTAGTTTTGAGGGGATATAATCCGGGCGGTTTTTTAATTCTTCGTCAACAATGGCCTCAGCTTTTTCAAAGTTTTGATTGGAAAAATGGAAATTGGCATAGGCATTTTTCAGCCCCATATTTTCCGGATCGATTTCCAGGGCCTTTAAAATATATTGTTCCGCCTTTAATGTCTCTTTTTCGCTGTTATAGTACCGGGCCAGAATCATGTAAGGTGCGATGTTTTCCGGGCTCTTCTCGATGGCGGTTAAAAATGCTTTTTCAGCCAGGGCATTGTTTTTCTGGGTCAGATGGAAATTGCCCAGGAGGATAAGGGGTTCAGCAGCATCAGGTTTTGATTTGACAAGGGTTTCAAGAACGTTCTGTGCAGCCTCCACATCTTTCTGGGACAGGTA
This sequence comes from uncultured Desulfobacula sp., assembly GCA_963674905.2. GTDB lineage: Bacteria > Desulfobacterota > Desulfobacteria > Desulfobacterales > Desulfobacteraceae > Desulfobacula. The sequence goes on from CAXXXR010000002.1 coordinate 2,864,963, forward strand.
AAGACCCACCAAAGCCTTGTTGATGTTAAGGTCGTCCGGGCTGAATTCCAGGGCTGCGGTGAGGTTCTCCTCGGCCTTTCCAAAATCCTTCTGGCTGATAAATATTTTGGACAGCACCATGTGTGCCTTTGCCTGTTCCGGATCTATTTCAAGTATTTTGTCATACACCGCTTTTATTTCTTCAATGTCCGCCTTTTCTTGGCTCAGGATACCGGCATGCAGAAACAGGGCTTCGACGGTTTCCGGGGCTTTTGATAACACCAGGTCCACCCGGGATTTTGCCTCGGGAACCTGTTTGCCCAGAAGATAAAATGTGGCCAGTTTGAGTTTGGTATCCAGGTTCTCCGGTTCAAGCTGTTCAAGTCTCAGAAAGGCTGAAAATGCCTCCCGGGCCTCACCCAGTTTTAAATGGGTCTGGGCCAGAAGCTGATTCGCCTCAATGGACTTGGGATCAATTTTAATGACATTCTTGAGCTGGATCAGGGCTTTTTTATACTCCTGGGCTTCAAAATAGGTTTTGCTTTCAGCGAGAAATGTCTCTTTTTTCTTTTCATCGGACGCACACCCGAAAATCAGAACAAGAGAAAGCAAAAGAGCGGCAAGTGTTTTTATACGAATAGGGTCAACCATTATTATCCTCCGGAACATGGAAAAATTAAAAATCTTTTCTCTTATTATCATCCCTTTTTGATTTTTTCCACAAACTTATTAAAAACTTGTGATCTGGGGTTTTTGTATTTCAGATCCCATAAAAAAAGGGAGGGGAAACATCCCCTGCCTTAATGGTTTAAACGTGTTGGTTAAAGATTAATTTTTCCGCCTGCTAACCCCTGCCAGTCCAAGAAGGCAGAACTATCCATGATCAGCGACTTTTTGATGATAGGGTTGAGCCTACCCCCCGTACTTATCATCGAACGAGTTCCAGAAGGATTTGTCCTTGTCCTGCCAGCCTTTGCCGAATGATTTGTCAAAGAAGGGTTTGAGGACCCTGAACCAGTTTCCATATCCCTGTTTGCCCTGGATCCGGGCACTGATCACGTCGGCCACGTGGTCCACGAGGTTGGCCAGTTCGTCCTTGGGGATATAGGAATCCGCCCCTTTCTGGATGGATTCTTTTAAGTTGCCCGGGGTCAGGGCATGGGCCGTGAGCATGAGGGCCGGGATATTCTTTTGCCGGGCCAGTTCAAGGATGTCGTAACCGCTGACACCCATGATGTCCAGAATGGCCATGTCATAGGTGTTGTTCTGGATCAGTTTTTTTGCCTGTTCAAAGGTGCCGGCCGTATCCAGGGAGCACATGTCCAGGAGTTCTTCAACGGTTTCCAGGATATCGGGCTCATCATCCACCACCAGGACCCGGCGGTCCCGCAAAAGGTCATGGGTATTGATTTCACTTAATTCAAACTTTACCGTTGTGACCGGGCAGGGGGCCTTGAGGATGACGGTTCGTGAGGTGGAGCCGAGAAGGGCTTTCTGGGCCCGGGATTTTTTTTGTATGCCTAAAAAGATATGGTCGATGTCGTTTTCATTGGCAAACATCACCAGGTCTTCGGCCGGTGAAAGCCCCCTCACGCTCTGCTGGACATCACACTGGACATTGGAATCTTCCATGAGTTTCTTGGCAAAGGCAAGACCCTGTTCCGCCTTTAAAATGTCGGACTGCCGTTCTGAAGTGCCGCCTTCCATTGAGGTGATCACATACACAAAGGCATTGTTTGTCCGGGCAAAATCCCTTGCAAGGGAGAGTGCGAGCCTGCCGACTTCTCCACCGTTATAACCCACCAGTATTTTCATAATGACTCCTAAAAAATTTTCCGTCTACATCCAGCGTTTGCGTCTCTTGTAAGACTTGACATCCTTAAAGGATTTCCGGCCGCCGCCCTTGGTAATCCCCATATAAAATTCCTTGACGTCCGGATTGTTCTGGAGCTCCTTTGACGGACCTTCCAGGACAATTTTACCCGATTCCATGATATAGGCATAGTCGGATACGGCCAGGGCCACCTTGGCGTTCTGCTCCACCACCAAAATAGTGGTCTCCAGCTCCTGGTTGATCTTTTTGATATTGTCGAATATTTCCTTGACCAGGAGGGGGGCAAGACCCAGGGAGGGCTCGTCCAGCATCAGCATTTCCGGGGCCGCCATGAGGGCCCTGGCAATGGCGATCATCTGCTGCTCACCACCTGAGCTGTACCCGGCCATCCGGTTGGTCACCTTGGAGAGCCTGGGGAAATGTTTGTACATGAGCTGATTGTCTTCCCGGATTTTTTTGGCCCCGTCCTTCCGGGTGATGGACCCCACCAGGATATTCTCATTCACGGTGAGGTGCTTGAACACCCGCCGGCCTTCGGGCACCATGACGGCACCCAGTTTGACGATGTCGGTGCCCATGAGATGGGTGGTGTCCTTTCCCTTGAATTTAATATACCCTTCCCGGGTGGCCCCGTTTTCAGGCTTCAAGAGACCTGAGATGGCACGCAGAGTGGTGGTTTTACCGGCACCGTTGGTTCCAGCAGGGCCACGATGCTGCCCTTGGGCACGTTGAGGCTGACGCCCCGCAACACCTGGATGATATCGTTATAGACCACCTCGATATTGTTGACTTCCAGCAGATTTTTTTCCATACGTCTTTCTTTGTCTTAAGGGTAAAAAGTTTAAAGGGTAAAAATCTTAAGGGGTTAGACCTGCCGGAGATCCGGGTTTACGGGCTGTTCCCGGCAGGTCTGGTTCAGTGTCAAAGGAAACTTTGATGCATTTCCCTTAATGGTTAGAATCTCATTCTTACATTTTGGCCCGGACTTTTTTCATGAACTCGGATTCCACGGCGCTCAGGGCTTTGAACTGACCGCCTTCAACCTTGTAGATGTTGACCAGGTCCACACCGATACGTTCAATGTTGGAATAGGATACCGGACCCACAGCGGCAAAAGAATCCCATGCCTTGTCTCCGTTCATTTTCTGGAGCATCTTGTACAGGTTTGCCGGAGTTACTTCCAGGCCTTCGGCTTTTGCCATTAGAATGGCCTGGGTGGGAATCTGGGCCTGGAGAATACCGGCGGCATAGTTGTGAGAGTTGGCAGCCTTGTCATCCCGACCGTATTTTTTGGCCAGTTCAAGCTGCTTTTTGGATTTTTCATTGTTTTCAGAGGTCAGATTATAGGAGCAGGTCCACAGGAACCCCTCTGCTGCACTCCCGGCAAGGGCGATCAAATCGCTGCCGCCGGTGTAATGGGCGCCCAGGAATGTCAGTTTGCCTTTTTCGCCAAAGGATTTGGCGGTGATTCCCAGACGTTCGGAATCCTTTAACATGGTGGCCACGGGAGACTGGACCGTATGGCAGATGACATACTGGACGTCCTTGCTCAACAGACGCTGGAGCATGGCGGAGTTGTCAAGGTCCTTGCCGTGTTCAACCACTTCAACGATGTCGATTTTCAGGCCCGAAGCAACGGCCTTCTGGGTATCTTCCAGGGGGCCTCTGCCAAATGCCGACGGATGGATGAACAGGGCCACCTTGGGCATGCCGCCGCCCTTATGGTTGTTGGCCACATACTCTGCCAGGGCCACCACGTTTTCCGAGTAGGTGGCCACCGGGGTGAAAATATAGTTTGAATCCACCAGGTTTCCCTCGTGGTAGGAAGAGGGTGCCACGGGCATCTCTTCTTCTTCAAAATCCTGTTTCAGACCAAGGGTTGATCCCGTGGAGTAGTTGAGATAGAACACAATGCCGTCATCCAGATACTCTTCAAAATTTCTTTTGGTGACATCTGTTTTATACTGGTCATCCCGGATGGTGCATTCAATGGTATCCTCCCCCAGCATCTTGGTATCATTGACATACTTAAACCAGTCTTCAACTCCTTTGGCCAGAGGGTTGCCGGCATCGGATGTGGGGCCTGTTATGGCGCCTGAAAATCCGAGTTTATACACCTTTCCCCCTGCATACACCAATGATGAAAATGCAAACATAACGACAAGAACCAGTAAAGCGTTTAAAAATAAAGATTTTTTCATGTTTCTGCTCCTCCTTGGTTTGGGTTTATTGTTCACTATAATTGATAACACTATGAAATGCCAGGGTGATAGCCGTCAGTACCGGAAAGGCCAGAGCTTGGTGTAGGATTTGACGATCCGCCACCAGTTTGCAATGCCCCGGGGTTCAAACATCAGGAACAATACGATCACAAGACCAAATGTAAAGGGTTTCAAAGCCGTTGCCAGGTTCATGCCGCTGGGCAGATAGTTGCCGGCTATTTCAGCCAGGTGTTCCACCTGGAGATCTAAAAATTTAATGGCGGCCGGTCCCCAGAAAGAGCCGTTCAGAGTGCCCAGACCCCCGACAATGGCCATGGCCAGATAGCCGATGGATTCATGGAGGGTAAAGGATTCAAATCCCACCCCCCGGTAGACGTAGGCACGAAGGGCACCGGCAACCCCGGCAAAAAAACCGGCCAGGGCAAAGGCGTAGACTTTTGTGAGCCCGGGATTCATTCCCATGGCATCGGCGGCACGGTCATTGTCCCTCACCGCAATCAGGGACCTGCCGTAACGGGTTTTCAAGAGGTTCCTCACCCCGAAACCCAACAGCACCACCACCAACAGGATGACGTAGTACCAGAAAACATAGTGTTCTTTCCGTCCCACCTCTCCGGTGACCCAGAACACACGGCCCACGGAAATGGTCTGGCCCTGGTTGAAAAAACTCATGAAATTGATCACCCATTGAAAAATCATCTGAAACGAGAGGGTGGCAATGGCCAGGTACAGGTGTTTGAGCCTCAGGGCCGGCAGGCCGACAATGGCGCCGAACCCGGCCCCCACAAGTCCGGAAATTACGATGAGCACCGGCCAGAAGTGGGTGACCAGAATATTTGAGGTTCCCATGGTGGTGCAGAACGAGGCCACGGTGTAGGCACCGATGCCCACAAAGGCGGCATGGCCGATGGAGATCAGGCCTGCAAACCCGGTGACCAGGTTCAGTCCCATGACGGCCACGATGGCGATGAGGATATTGTCCACCACCAGCATATACTTATTGCTCAGGGGGAAAATCAGGGGCCAGGCAAAGAGAATTAACAGAAAAAAAGTAAAAAAAGACCGGTCAAGGCTGGTGAAAAAGGTCTTTTGCTCCTGTTTATAGGTGGTATTAAAATTACCCGTTGCTAACCAAGAATTTGCTGACATAGGCTACACCCGCTCAATTTCGTGGATTCCAAATAAACCGTGGGGTTTAAATAGAAGAATGATTAATAAGATGATATAGGGCATGACATCCCCGGTACCGTTCAATCCGAAGTTCCCGTCCAGGTAACCCCCGGCAAACTGCTGGATCAGCCCCATGATGATCCCGGCCACAACCGCCCCCAGAATGGAATCCAGCCCGCCCAGGATGACGACGGGGAAGACCACGATGCCGAAGGCGTGGAGGGTGTCAAAGTTGAGCCCGGTAATATTGCCGATGATGCAGCCGGCTGCGGCCGCTGACAACCCTGCCATTGCCCAGGCAAGACCAAACACCCGGGGGACGGAGATGCCCACGGACATGGAGCCGAACTGGTCGTCGGACACGGCTCTCATGGAGATGCCGATGGTGGATTTTTTAAAAAACCAGGAAAAAGCGCCGATGAGAATAAAGGTGATGATCACACCCACGAGCTGGGTCCATGAAATGGAGACCCCGCCCAGGGACAGGGGGGTTGTCGGGAGAAATCGGGGAAAAGAAAAGTTTTCCGTGCCGAATGGTGTCAGGTAAATCAGGCCGTCAATGATAGAGCCAAGACCTATGGTCACCATGATGACTGAAATAATGGGTTCCCCGATGAGCCGTCTTAAAAAGATCCGTTCAACACTCATGGCCAGGAAAAAGGTGATGATCATGGAGCCCAGAAATGAAAAGAAGATCGGGACACCCAGGGATACCGTCAAAAAATAGGTGATAAAGGCACCGGTGGCAATAATCTGTCCGTGGGCAATATTTAAGACCCGGCTTGATTTATAAATGAGTACCATGCCCAGGGCAGCCAGGGCATAGATGGAGCCCACCACAATCCCGCTGATCACAATTTGGAAAAAATAACTCATCAGATTTCTTTGGCTCCTTTCACTGTGTAAAACGCAATGGTGGTTTTCACCTTGGTCGACTGTCCGTCCTGGTATTGGAAGGAGGCCTCGACCTCTTTTTTGTGGATGGATTCGTCATATAAGGCATCGTAGAGGTCCTGGTACCGTTCCCGTACGAATTTGCGCCGGATCTTACCGGTCTTGGTCAGTTCCCCGTCATCCACATCCAGGAGCTTGTAGAGCAGGGCAAATCGCTTGATTTTGAAATGCGCTTTTTCGGCCCGGGAGTTGACGTCCACAACCTGTTCCATCATGAGTTCGGCCACCTCCTGCCTGGAGGACAGGTCCATGTAGGTGGTGAATGAAATCCCCCGGTCTTCGGCCCATTTCCCCACGACAATGGGGTCAATGTTGATGAGGCAGGCCACAAAATCTTCCTTGTTGCCGAAGATCACGGCTTCCTTTATATAGGGACTGAATTTCAGGGCATTTTCCAGGAACATGGGAGAAAACATTTCGTCCCTGTTGTTGTGCATCACGTCGGAAAGGCGGTCAATGACCACGAGATGGCCGTGTTCGTCAATGAATCCGGCATCGCCCGAGTGGAGCCACCCCCCCTCAAGCAGTTCCTCTGATTTTTCCGGCAGTTCAAAGTACCCGGGTGTGACGGAATCGGACCGGGACAGAATTTCTCCTTCATCGGAAATTTTGCACTGGGTTCCGGGCAGGGGTTTGCCCACGGTTTCAGGCCGGATATCCCCGTCCCTGTGCATATAGGCAATGCCCACGATTTCCGTCTGTCCGTAAATCTGCTTCAGGTTGACTCCGATGGCCTGGTAGAATTTAAACAGTTCAGGTCCCAGGGCCGCACCACCGGTGTAGGCCCGTCTCAGCCGCAAAAATCCGATCTGGTTGATCAGGGGACGCAGGACCATATGTGTACCCAGCCAGGATTTGATCCTCAATCCCAGGGGCATGGGTTTTCCGGTCATCTTATAGTCTGCCGATGCCAGGCCCTGCTTGATGAAATAGTTGTAAAACAGCTTGTTCAGCCAATAGGACTGGTCGATTTTCAGCCAGATTTCTGACCGGATGGTTTCATAAATCCGCGGGGCCCCGAACATGAAGTGGGGTCCGATTTCCTTTAAATCCGACATGGCGGTTTCAACGGATTCGGGAAAATTAAGGGTGATGCCCGTGGCCATGGCCACCCCGAATGAGTTCATCTGTTCCCCGATCCAGGCAAAGGGCAGAAATGAAACATATTCATCCGTGGGTTCAAGATGATCCACCTCGGTGAGCTGTGCCCCCATGTTGATATAATTTTTATGGGTGAGCATGGTGCCCTTGGGAAGGCCTGTGGTGCCTGAGGTGAGGCAGAGATGACAGACATCATCCGGCTTTCCCTGGTCCACAAGGGACTCAAAAAGATCGCCATCTTTTGCATGGGCAGCCTCACCGATTTTATAAATTTCCCTGATATCAATGAACCAGTCATCGGACATATACTCTCTCATGCCCCTGGGGTCTTCAAAAATCACTTTTTTGACATTGGGAATCTGGTCCCGGACATCCAGAACCTTGTCCACCTGTTCCTGGTTGTCGCAGAAGACCGCACTGACTTTAAGATATTGAAGGATCTGGGCGATTTCAGCCGGCATGCTGGTCTGGTAAATCCCGGCGGAAATACCACCGATGGAGTGGGCGCCAATGGCCACAAACAACAGTTCGGGAATATTGTCGCTGATCAGGGCAATGGTATCCCCTCGTTTAAGCCCGATGTGCTGCAGGCCCAGAGCGGTTTTCCTCACATAATCGTAGTAGTCTTCCCAGGTATAGGTGTTCCAGATCCCAAAGTCCTTTTCACGCAGGGCCGGACGTTTGGGGTGAGGAGTTCACCCGCCAGCGAAGCAATTGGGGGATGGAGTATTTCAACAGGGGATAATTTTTGCTCATAGATTTAGTCCTCTCCAATATACGCTTCAATCACTTTGGGGTCCTGGGCCACTTGTTCCGGGGTTCCTGAGCCGATGACCTCGCCGAAATCAAGTACATAGATCCGGTCGGATATGTCCATGACAACCCCGAGATCATGTTCCACGAGCACCACTGTCACCCCGCGTTCCTTCTGGATATCCAGAACAAACCGGACAATATCCTCTTTCTCCTCCTGGTTCATCCCGGCCATGGGTTCATCCAGGAGCAGGATGTCCGGAGCAAGGGTCAGGGCCCTTGCCACTTCCACCTTTTTCTGGACCCCGTAGCTCAAGTTACCCACAAGACTCTTTCGATAGGGCTCCAGTTCCATGAAATCAATGATGCCTTCCACAAAGGCCCGGTTCTCGGCTTCGATGCGGGAGGCCTTGCCGTAGAAGATCACGGCCTGGAGAAAGCTGTATTTCAAGTTCTGGTGCCGGGCCAGGAGCAGGTTATCCAGGACCGAAAGCCCGGAAAAAAGTTCAAGGTTTTGAAATGCCCTGGAAATCCCCATGTTGGAGACCTGGTGGGGAGAGGCATGGGTCAGTTTTTTCTCCTTGTAAAAAATATCACCCTGGGTGGGATGATAAAATCCGGATATGCAGTTGAGCATGCTGGTTTTACCCGCGCCATTGGGGCCGATAATGGAGGTGATCAGGCCCGGCTCAATGTTCATGTCCACGTTGGACAGGGCTTTAAGTCCGCCAAAGGAGAGTGTCACGTCTGAAATGTTTAAATGTGCCATATAAGATCCAAAATTAAGTTTACCCCTTTATCAGGTTTATTGTTATTGGGTACCTTATCAGGTTTATTCGGTCCTGATACCCCTGCCGGCTAACGCATTGGGGGCAATTTCAGCCCGGGACGACCCTAAGCAATACCCATAGTAAATCAGTTATAACCTGTCAAGATAAAACCCTTGCTATCAAAACGTCCCGCACCTATCCGGCATGGTCTGCTTTGATTTTACCACGGTCGATGGTGCCGTCTTCAGTTCTGGGCAGGGCGTTGATGAACTCAACATATCCCGGCTTTTTATACCCGGCAATGCGTGATCCGCAAAATTTAATCAGATCATCCTTTGTCAGGGTATGGCCGGTTTTGAGAGAACAAACCGCCTTGATGCCTTCGCCGAATCTGGGGTCGGGCACACCGAATACGCAGACCGCTTCCACTGACTCATGCTGGAGTATCACCTTTTCCACCTCTGCCGGGAATACATTTTCTCCCCCGGGCTTGATGAGTTCTTTCTCCGCTTTCCGGCCTTTAAAAAACAAAAATCCGTCAGCGTCAATCATTCCCAGGTCTCCGGTATGGTGCCAGCCTTCCCTGAAGGTGTGGGCGTTCAGGTCGTCGGCATTCCAGTATCCCTGGAAAACCAGGGGGCCCCGGACAAGGATTTCACCGGTTTCACCCGGGGGTAAAATTTGGTCAAGGTCATCGCCGATCCTGATGTTGGCAAGGGGCGAGATCCTGCCGGCAGAGCCTGGTTTTTCAAAGTATTCGGTAAAGGTGATCAGACCCGATGTCTCGGTCTGTCCGTACATGGTCCAGAATTTGGAATGGGTTATGGTTTCCCATTTTTTGGCCGTATCCGGCATTTCAAGTCCGGATGCTATTTCAAGGCTGGACAGGTCATAATCCTTGTCTGCCATGGCATCCATGAGGTTTGTTAATATGGGCGGGAAGGAACCAAAAATCGTGACTTTTTGTTCCTGGATAAGTTCTAGGGTTTTTGGGGGGGTAAATTTTTCTAAAATGATATTTTTACCACCGGCCTGGAGTGTGGCCAATCCTAAATTGACCCCCATGATGTGAAACAGGGGTAAAATATTTAAATAGGTTTTGGATGCATCAAGGCCGAATGCGTGGATGATCTGTTCGTTTGCCAGGATGATGTTTTCCTGGGAGAGAATCGCGCCCCTGGGTTTTCCCTGTACGGCTGCCGTATGGATGATCACAAAGGGATCATCGGGTCGGCAGGGTGTGGGGGCAACAAGGGGGGGGGGATCGTAGAGCCCAGTAAAATCCGGGTCTTCTTCGTCAGCCGTATAGCAATGTTTGAGAAAGGAAAGGTTTTGGGCGTGTGTTTGGGCCTGGTCTGCCATTTCCGGATCGCAGATGATCAGGCTGGGGGTGGTGTCCTGGAGTATAACGCCTATTTCATCCGGACTGAGTCGCCGGTTGATGAGAACCAGTGCCAGGTTGAGAGCGGATGCTGCGCCGAACAAATGAAAAAAAACGGGAAGATTTTTACACAGAACCGCTATCCTGGAGCCGGCCGGAAGGTCCAGGCTCTTGAGGCCGGCCGCAAATCGGGCGGTCTGGTCAAACAGATCTGCATAGGTAGACGATTTTCCCTCACAAAGGACGGCAGTGGATCCACCCCGGTAGAGTGCATTTTTTTCGTAGATGTCAAAATAGGTCAGGTGGTGAAGGGTGTCCATTTAAGTCTTTCTCCTTATTTTACCTTGCCTAACGAGCGCTCAGTCTTAATATGTCTTCACTAATAATTTAATTCGTTCGGGTTTGTCAAAGACTTTTTTTTATTTTTTTTCTGCGGGGAAAAATACGGTAAAAACAGAGTATCCCGAATTCAAGCACTCGGCCTTTATCCTTTATAAATTCGCATTTTTCAGTATCCCCGGGGCAGACGGCATCTTTATCCTTAAACAGGAAACCACAACGTTCGGACTCCATTTTCAGGGCAAATCCATGGCGGCCGGAAAATATCTTCATCCTTAACAGGTCGGCGCCCTTTCCTCCGGCATTAAATGCAAAAGGCTTTTTGGTTGAGTAGAGCAGGGTTTCCTGGGTGTTGAAAAATCCTTCAAAGATTCGTTTCTGGGCATCCATTTCAATTCCCACGCCAAAGTCATGGACCCTGAACAAAATGCCTCCCTCCTCTTTTTTCAGGCAGACGTTGATCCGGCTGTTGTCCGGGGTGTTTTCAACGGCATTCTTGATCAGTCCGCCCATGGTTTTGTTGAGAATCTCTTCGGGCAGCAGCAGAACGGGCAGATCCGGGTCAATGGAAAAGTGAATGTCGATGTGCCTGAAGTCGAATTCAGGCTTCATTGAGGCGACAAGCGCCTCAAGATATTGGGAAAAGTGGATGGGGGTGTAGGTAATGGATCTGGGACCGAATTTTTTATCGATCAACAGCCGCACAGATTCCTCAAGGTTTTCTGCATCCAGATTCTGCTGGACAAGGGTTTCAAGCTCATCCCTGCATGCGTCAAACATGTTCAGCAGCAGCTTCTGGGATGAATAGGTATTGCCTTTCATAATATCGGCCACCTCATCCTGGATATCCACAATCCGGCTCAGATTTCGTTCAATCCGCTTCAGGGTTGCCCCTGCATTGACCCCGGCAGCAGCATCCAGTTTTTTCTTGAGGATCTCCAGGGAACCGGTGAGGATGGCCACCGGTGTCTTGAGTTCATGGGAGAGGTGGTTGATGGCCCGGCCTTTGGCCCGGTTCATGGAGGCCACATCCCGGTAGGCTGTTCGAACCGCCTCGGAAAACCGTGCATTTTCAATGGAGATGGCACAGGTCCCGGCGATCATGGTCATCAATTCCATATCGTTGTAGTCAAACTTGTTCTGCTTTTTATTGATGGCGCACAACACCCCGATGATCCGGTCTTCGCTCCTGATGGGAACTTCCAGGAGGGATCTGGTCTGATATCCCAGCCGTTCATCCCTTCCCGGATAATCTTTCATCAGTTTTTCAGTATCATTGACCAGGGCATATTCACCGGTCCTGACAATCTCTCCGGCCAGGACCGAGTCAACGGGAAACCGGAAGGTTCTGGCTCTCTTTTCCGTATCTGAATCATCATAGGACCCGCCGGTGAAAAAGAGTTCCTCTTTGATTTCATCGTAGAGAAGGACCAGGGCACCCTCTGTTTTTAAAAGGGCTTTCACCTCTTTTGAAATATAGGTCATCAAATCTTCAAGCTCGGGATACTCGGGCAGGACCGCTGAAATTCTCATGATGGTCTTGTTGTTAGCGGCCAGCCGTTTCTCTTCGGTAATATCCCTCAGGATCACAAAGGTATCCCTGTCACCGGTTTCAAACCGTAAATAGGAGGCGGCCCAGAGCACCACATCCAGGAGCCGTCCGTCCCTTGTCAGACGCTGGGTTTCATAGCGGGTAAGGGACTGGTCTTCCTTGAATTTATTCAGCATTTCACTGGTTTCCGCCTGGAGTCTTTCCGGAACAAAGGGAACCGGTCGGCCTTTGAGCTCATCCAGGCTCCAGCCGAATACCGTTGAAAAAGAGGGGTTTAAATAGGATACCAGTCCATTGCCGCCATAGACCACAATGGGATAGGGAATAAATTCCAGGATCTTACTATAGACCCGGTAGAGTTCCCTGGTTTTATTTTCCGCAAGTTTTTCTTCGGTGACATCCTGGAGGGTTTCAACCGCACCGCTGATACTGCCCTGGCTGTCCCTGAAAGCCGAGGCGGTAAAATACAGCCATTTGCCTTTTTCCCCCCATATCTTTGAAAAAGTCTGTGGCGGCAAATCGTTCCCCGTCACTGGAGGGTTTGGTGTACTTTTGGCCGTAATGCTCGATAATCCGGGAGTCAGGAGACTGGTCAATGATCAGATCCGCCATTACCGGCCGTTTTGACGCATAAAACGCCTTCCACTGGTTTTGGGTTCCGATCATTTCCCGGGCGGACAGGCCGCTTAATTCTTCCAGGGCCTGGTTGAAATGGGTGATGGTGTGGTCCTTGTCCACAACAAATATGGGGATGGGGGCCTTGTAAATAATATGATGAAGATCTCTATTTTGTGCTTCCAGGTCTTCAATTTTTTTTTTCAGTTCAGCAGTAGAATCCGTGTCATTTTTCATAAACAAATCCCAAAAGACTTTACAAGATTATTTGATCCCCGTATAAAACAATTGTTGATTTGAATGATCTTAAATAGGACAACGCAAACCTGACCCTTATAAAAAAACTTGATCATTGGGGTTAATATATATAATTATGGTTCAAAATTGCAAGGATTTTAAAGGTTAAAAAGGGTAAAGGGGAAAATGCCGGATACCACAATTAAGACGGAAATTCTGATTCATGATTTAAAGGTGCCCATCTCGGTGATAGATGCCGGGGCCAAATCTTTGCTCAACCGCCGGGAATCCTACGGGCCCCTGACGGACAAGCAGATCAAGGTGCTCAAGAGAATCATCCGCAATGCCCTGACCACCCAGCGGCTTGTCAATGATGTCCTGGAGCTTGGACGGTCCAGGGAAGGGGTGATGATCACCTCTGATTTTCCGGTTTCATTCCTGGTCACCTGTGTTCTCATGGAAATTTTCGATCTTTCCGACCCGGGCGTGACCGAGGAGATTCGAAAAATTCACACCTATGATGAGCTGAATGAGGCGGTCCGGAACAACGGTGTAAACTTGTCTTTTCCTCCCAGGGTCTGGAAAACCATGGTGCATCTTGATGAGGCCAAGGTGAGGCAGATCCTGAGAAATCTGGTGACCAATGCCTTCAAGCATAGGGCCTCGGTTGTGGAAATTTCAGGCAGTATTGAGAACGGCCGGCTGATTTTAAAGGTCAAAGATGACGGCCGGGGCATTCCCCTGGCAGACCACCAGAAAATTTTTGAAACCTATTTCACCACGGGATCATCCATTGAGAGCGCCATAAAAAGTCACGGACTCGGCCTTGCCGGCGTCATGGTCCTGCTCAAGGATATGGGCGGGGAACTGATTTTGAACTCGGATAATGGAAAAGGGGCAGAGTTTACCGTCAAAATCCCCCTGTAAGGGGGAACTCATTCCATTCGTTGAATATCATCCCTGGATGCGATCTGCTGTTCATCAAATTCATCCCAGAAATCCCGGTCTTTTTTCCGCCAGTCTTCTCCGAACAACTTGTCAAACATGGGTTTTAGCAATGAGAACCATGTGGCATGGTTTTTTTTCCCCTCTTTTCTTGCAATCAATACGTCGGCAATATACAGGGAAATGTCCACGAGTTTATCCTTGGGAACATAGGCATCCGCTCCCTGGTCAATGGACTGCTTTAAATTGTCCGGGGTCAGGGCATGGGCCGTGAGCATGAGGCTGGGGATCTCCAGCCGGTGGGTGATTTTGAGGAGGTCATAACCTTTAACGCCCATGATATCCAGAACCGCCGCATCATAGGTGTTGTTTTTTAGGAGATCAACAGCCGTTTCAAAATTCGGGGCCGTATCCACCGAACACATGTAGAGCAGTTCTTCAAGGGTTTCCAGGATATCGGGCTCATCATCCACCACCAGGATTTTTTTATTGTCAAGAACGTTTTGATTGTCCATAGCCCACCCTGTTTTTATTCAGATATATTATTCAAAACGGCTTAATAATTCAACGACATATTTTATATCTGCCTCAGTATGACAGGCATTGATTTGAAAACGGATGGTCTCATCCCCTTTGGGCACAACCGGAAAGGTTAACCCCACCACCAGCACACCGTGATCAAATAGATAGGTCACAAGGTCCCGGGTTTTGTTTGTGTCCCTCACCATGAGAGGCACCACGGGATGGGGTCCGGGGATGGTTTCTTTGCCCAGGAGTTCAAGCCCCTGACGGAATTGGGCCGTTCTCTGTTTCAGGTTTGTTAATAACAGCCTGCCCTGGTCGCTGTCACAGATGTCAATGGCCTTTACTGCGGCGGCGCAGTCGGCAACACTCAGGGGATTGGTATAGATGTAAGTGTCTGCCCGCTGCCGGATTGATTCGATAATGGTGTTGCCGGCGGCGATGAACCCGCCGTTCACGCCGAACGCTTTTCCAAAGGTCCCCACAATGATATCAGGGGAGGCGCCGGAATGCTCGGGGGTTCCCCGGCCGGACTCCCCATAGGCCCCGATTCCGTGGGAATCGTCCACAACCGTGACCACGCCGTCCGGAAATTTATCATCATAAGACCTGCAGATTTCGTTGATCTCACGGATGGGTGCACAATCTCCCCGCATGCTGAAAATCCCGTCAAATATCACCACCACCCGTTCAATGTCCGGGCCCACTTCATCCAGGCAGCGCTCCAGGTCGGCCGTGTCATTGTGCCTGAAGATCCCCTTGTTCTTACTGGGGATATTGCTGATGCGCATGGCCCGGATAATGCTGTTGTGGTTGAGCTGGTCCCCGATCCAATGGGTTTTTTTATTTGAAATGGACAGGGCCAGGCCGCAGTTGGCGGTGTAGGCGGAGTTGAAAATTTTGGCAGCCGGCTTGCCCGTAAATGCGGCAATTCTTTTTTCAAGCTGAACGTGATGGACAAAGGTCCCGTCGATGAACCGTACTGCTCCGGGTCCCACTCCGAATTCATGGGTGGCCTTGTCTGCGGCAGCCACAAGATCGGGATGATTGGAAAGGCTCAGATAGGAGTTTGAGTTCATCCGGATAAACGTTTGTTCATTTCCCACGAGGCGATACCGGGGGCCGAAATTTCCCGCTGCCGGAATATAGCCTTCTATCACTCTTTCCAGGGGTTTTGCCCGGCCTTCCTTTGCTAAAGCTTCCAATTCCCTTGTTAACGCCGGCTCTAGTTTGTGTGTGGACATGTTTAATTTACTCCCAAAAAAATGAATGGTAACACTTGTTCAGTGACTGACCGAAAACCCGTGTTTGGGTGAGTTTTTACCCAAACACTATTTATTCCCAGTCCAGGATAACCTTCCCGGACTTCCCTGACCGCATCACATCAAATCCCTTTTCAAAGTCGGTGTAATGAAATTTATGGGTAATCAGGGGGGATATGTCAAGGCCGGTCTGGATCATGGAGCTCATTTTATACCAGGTCTCATACATCTCCCTGCCGTAAATGCCCTTGATGGTCAGCATGTTGAACACCACCTTGTTCCAGTCAATGTCCGTGTTGTCGGGCATGATGCCCAGAAGCGCAATTTTCCCTCCATGGCACATGTTGTCCAGAATGGCGGTGAGGGCGGCGGGATTTCCCGACATTTCCATGGCCACGTCAAATCCCTCTTTCATGCCAAGCTCCTTCTGGGCCTGTTCAATACTCTGTTTCGACACGTCAATGGTCAGGGTGGCTCCGGCTTTTTTTGCCAGGTCCAGCCGGAAGGGATTGACATCGGTGACCACCACGAATCTGGCTCCGGCGTGTTTGGCAATGGCTGCGGCCATGCACCCGATGGGGCCGGCCCCGGTGATCAGGACATCTTCTCCCAGGACGTCAAAGGAGAGGGCAGTGTGGGTGGCATTTCCCAGGGGATCAAAACAGGCCAGCACGTCCAGGGGGATATCTTTGTTGCAATACCAGACATTGGTGACGGGTATGGCCAGGTATTCGGCATAGGCTCCGGGCCGGTTAACACCCACCCCTTTTGTGTCCCGGCACAGATGCCGCCGCCCGGCCAGACAGTTCCGGCAATGGCCGCACACCAGATGGCCTTCGCCCGATACCAGATCCCCGGGCTTAAAATCCAGTACGTGGGAGCCGACGCGCTCAATTCTTCCCACAAACTCATGGCCGATGTGCATGGGAACCGGAATGGTTGCCTGGGACCACTTGTCCCAGTTATAAATATGGACGTCGGTTCCGCAGATGGCGGTTTTAATGATTTTGATCAGAACTTCGTTGTGACTGATGTCGGGAACAGGGACATCCTGTAACCATAATCCCTGTTCAGGTTTTGCCTTTACCAGTGCTCGCATTGTTTTCATGGCTATTCCATCCGGATTTGTCTGTGAAAAATATGATCTTATTCCAGGAAAATTAACTATACAATACCTGCCAGCGAAATACCATCCATAATCGGATGAATTTCAGATTATCCCGGCACACCATACCTCCCAGTGCAAGGCAAGTCGGTGGGAACGGGTCCTGGCCGGCTTTTTTTCGGTAAAACCTCAGGGCTTACGGCAAATATCCAGCTATATCTTTTTTTCCTTTGTCATACGTCATTAAATCCTTTAAGATATAAAGTTTAACACTGGTGGTGGGGACTTTTTGCGACGCCGGTAAAATTGTCTTGACAAAACAAGGATTTGTCGCTCATAAAAGCGGTATAAAAAAATATGTAAACGCATGGAGGAAAGAATGGAAATTAAAATCACCCCGGCTGCGACGAACAGGACACGGCCGAAAGATGCAGATCTGGGGTTTGGTAACGTGTTCACGGATCATATGTTGATAATGGATTATGAGCAGGACAAGGGGTGGCATTCCCCCCGGATCGAGCCCTATGCTGATTTTTCCATTCCCCCTTCCGCCATGGTGTTTCACTATGGCCAGGCCATTTTTGAGGGGTTGAAGGCCTACAAAACTCCTGACAAGAAGATCTGCCTGTTCCGGGCCCGGGATAATTTTGCCCGGATGAACCGGTCGGCAAAGGGGATGTGTATCCCCCAGATCGATATTGATTTTGTCATGGATGCCATGAAAAAATTGATCCGGCTGGAGGAAAAATGGATTCCGGAAACCCTTGGAACCTCCCTGTACATCAGGCCGACGATCATTGCAATTGACCCCTTCCTTGGGGTGAGGGCATCGTTTACCTATAAGTTCTTCATTATTCTTTCCTCGGTGGGGGCCTATTATGCCGAAGGTCTCAACCCGGTGAAAATCTGGGTGTCAAAGGACCATGTGAGAGCCGTCCGGGGCGGTGTAGGAGAATTTAAGACGGCAGGCAACTATGCGGCAAGCCTGATTGCCTCGGAAGAAGCCAAAAAAGAGGGATATGCCCAGGTGCTCTGGCTGGATGCCATAGAAAGAAAGTATATCGAAGAGGTGGGTGCCATGAATATCTTCTTTCTTCTGGACGATGAACTGGTCACCCCCAACCTCACCGGCAGTATCCTGCCCGGTATTACCCGGGATTCGGTCATTAGCCTGGCAAAAAAATGGGGCATGAACATGTCTGAAAGAAAAATCAGTATTGACGAAGTGTTCGCGGCACACCAACAGGGACGGCTGGTTGAAGTATTCGGGTCGGGAACGGCTGCGGTGGTTTCTCCGGTGGGTGAAATACGGTACGGGGATCAGGTGATTTCCATAGGTGACGGTACCCCGGGACCCACTGCCATGAAGTTTTATAATGCGCTCACCGACATCCAATACGGAAAAGCTGAGGACAGTGAAGGCTGGATTGAAGAGGTTTTATGATGAATCAGGGGTGAGTTAACACCATCAGACGACTGGAGAGGATATATGGCGAAGAAAAAAGGCATGACACCCATTGGCAAGCGGATACGGCGGGCCAGGCTGGACAAGAAAATTACCCTGGACACCATGGCCAATGAAACCGGGTTATCAAAGGCGTTTATCAAGCGGATCGAGGCCGGTGACAAAAGACCTTCAGTGGGAACCCTGCTCCAGATTTCAAGAACCCTTCATATTGATTCCAGCTTCTTGTTAAAAGAGCAGGATGAGGCAGTTGAAAAGAGAGCCAGAGCCTATACCCAGAGAACGGATAATTACGCCTATACCCCGCTGACCCCCCAGGCCGAGAACAAGCATCTCAAGGCCTTCAAGATCGTGGTTGAAGCCCAGAAAAGCCACGAAGGTGTGGGATTCCAGCACGAGGGAGAGGAGTTTGCCTATGTGCTGAAAGGCCGGGTGGAGATCCAGGTGGGAGACCATGTCAATACCTTGAAAAAAGGGGATTCACTCCATTTTAATTCCGGGGTGAAGCACGATTTGAGAAATATCGGCAAGGCAGATGCGGAACTCATTGTTGTGGTGTATGCACCCTAACGGTCAGGGATAAAAGAAGCGGTTCGGGACAAAAAAAGGATAAATCATGCTATTCAAGCTTACTGATGAACAATTGATGATCCAGAATATGGTCAGGGAGTTTTCCCGGAAAGTTGTTGCAGCCACTGCAGCAGAAAGGGATAAGACAAAAGAGTTTCCCGCTGAAAATTTCAGGCAGATGGGCGAGCTGGGGTTGATGGGGATGATGATACCCGAGGAATACGGGGGTGAGTCGGCAGATACGATTTCCTATGTCCTGGCATTGTCTGAAATTGCCTATTCCTGCGCATCCACATCCGTGGTGATGTCGGTTCAAAACTCCATCGTGTGTGAAAGCCTGTATAAATTCGGGACCGAAGAACAGAAACAGGAGTTCCTGGTTCCCCTGGCCTCGGGAGACTGTATCGGGGCCTTCGGCCTTACCGAGCCTGAGGCAGGGTCCGACCCGGTCAGCCAGCAGACAACCGCCGTAAAACAGGGTGACCATTATGTGATCAACGGGACCAAGCGGTTCATCACCTCGGGCCTTCACTCAAAAGTGGTGTTGGTAACGGCAAAAACCGATGAGAGCATCGGCCACAGGGGCATCAGTTGTTTCATCATCCCCAAGGGAACCCCGGGTCTCATCGTGGGCCGCCTGGAGGATAAGATGGGGCTTCGGGCATCAGACACCACGGATTTGATCTTTGACAACTGCCGGGTTCCGGCATCCCATTTGCTGGGGAAAGAGGGGGACGGGTTTAAAATCGCCATGTCCGGCCTGGACAGCGGCAGGATCGGCATAGCCGCCCAGTCCTACGGGGTGGCCATGGCCGCCTTTGACGCGGCCGTAAAATATGCCAAGAAACGAAAACAATTCGGCGGTCCCATCTCCAAGCACCAGGCTATCCGGTTCCAGATTGCCGACATGGCCACCCAGATTGAAGCGGCCAAGCAACTCATCTTTTCAGCCGCTTCGGTCAAGGACAGAGGAGAGGTGTATACAAAGGAAGCCTCCATTGCCAAGCTGTTTGCTTCGGAAATGGTGAATGATATCGCGGCCCGGGCCATCCAGATGCACGGGGGGTACGGGTTTACCAAGGACTATAATGTGGAGCGATACTATCGGGATGCCCGGGTGTTCACCATCTATGAGGGCACCAGTGAGATCCAGAGAATCGTGATCTCAAACCAGGTGCTCAAAGACAAGAGAAAACTCTGAACTCTCTAACACCGATGGATAAGTAAAAATCTTCACAACCAAGGCATGGTTTCTGACCAGGCTTGATGGCATACAAATCGTATTTCGAACGTCTGGTCAGAAACCATAACGCAGGTGGTGGTGACTTTTTACGACGCCATCTAATAGCCGTCTTTGAAAATAGCCGCAGCAGACCTCACATCCTCCGGGCAGAAAACAAAGAGACATTTGCCGTCCGAGTCAGACACGGATCCGTACACATAGTTGATGTTGATCTGTTCTTCACCAAATTTTCTGGTGATCTTGGTAAATTCACCGGGTTTGTTGGTAATGTCCAGGGTCACCACTTCCTTTGAGTCAAACAGATATTCATTCTCATTCAGGAGGTCAACGGCCTGTTCCGGTTTGTCCACCACCAGCCGGATCAGGGCAAAGTCAGCCGAGTCTCTTCTCATGGAGCTGTAACTGGCATAGGAGGCCAGGCGTTTCAGGGATTTGCCCCGGGCCTCAAAAAGATTCTGGACATAGGCCGACGCATCCTGGATGGTGATGGCATCAATGTTGATGTCGGCATCGGCCAGAAGATCGGTTAACTTCCCCAGTTCTCCTGGAACGTTTTTAAGGAAAAGAGATATTTCGATTCTGATCATTGTCCCCCCCTCTATCTGTAAAGTTTTGCGCTTATTTCATCTGCGGCCCTTATTGGGCGTTTGCCGCTGCAACCCCTTCATCAAAGGCTTTCATGTTCAGGGGAATGATTTTGGCCTTGGCGGCAAACTCAGCTTTAACACAGCTTTTCAGCAGTTCCAGGTCCACGATTTTTGCCTTTGCGGCAAAGGCACTCAGGGCGACGATATTGGCTGCCCGCACCGAGCCTGCCGCTATGGCAATATCATTGACCGGAACCACGAGTTCGGTGATGTCGTCTCTTTCACTCCGGCAGGGGATCAGGGAGGAGTTGATAAAAATAACCCCGCCCGGCTTTACATCAGCCGCGAATTTTTCCAGGGACGGACGGTTCATGGCCACCAGATGGCTCGGATTTTTAATGATGGGAGAACCGATCCGCTTGTCACCGATGACCACGGTGCAATAGGCGGTTCCGCCTCTCATTTCAGGTCCGTATGAGGGGACCCAGGCTACAAAAAAACCCTGTTTCATGGCAGCATACGCCAAAAGTTTCGCACTGAGCAGAATTCCCTGGCCCCCGAATCCTGCAAATTTTATTTCTGTCTGCATTGGTCTCTCCAAAAAACAACTATAAAAAGTAAATTCATTTAAATTTTATTTTAAGTTCTATTTTAAATCCTATTCAGGTACCTTGTAATCGCCCAGTTCATAGTAGGGCAAAAGGGTGTCTTCCGCCCATTTTAACGAATCAAGGGGCGTCATTCCCCAGTTGGTCGGGCAGGTACTGATCACCTCCACAAAACTGAAACATTTCCCCTGTACCTGGTATTCAAACGCCTTTTTGATGGCTTTTTTGGCCTTGTTGATCTGCTGGGGTTTTAATACGGCCTGGCGGGTGACATACCCCGGGGTGACCAGTTCTCCTAAGAGATTGGCCATCCGCATGGGCATCCCGGTCTGGTCCGTGTCCCGGCCGAATGGTGCGGTGGTGGCCCGCTGTCCCGGCATGGTGGTGGGTGCCATCTGGCCCCCGGTCATGCCGTAAATGGCGTTGTTGATAAAGATGGTGGTGAATTTTTCACCTCTGTTGGCGGCGTGGATGATCTCCCCCATGCCGATGCTGGCAAGGTCCCCGTCACCCTGGTAGGTGAAAACGATGAGGTCCGGTCTTACCCGTTTGATCCCGGTTGCCATGGCTGGTGCCCGTCCGTGGGCCGCTTCCTGGAAGTCACAGTTAAAGTAATTGTATGCCAGAACCGCACACCCCACCGGGGCGATCCCCACGGTCCTGTCCATGATGCCCAGGTCATCAATGGCCTCTGCCACAAGTCTGTGAACAATGCCGTGGGTGCAGCCCGGGCAATAGTGGGTCATGGTATCACTTAAGCTTTTGGGCTTTGAAAATGCTTTTCCCATTATATTTTTCTCCTAAATTTAGCGATTAGAGCAGTCCTTTGATCACTTGGATGATTTTTTCAGGTGTGGGAATGTCTCCGCCGCATTCGCCGTAGAATTCCACTTCTTTCCGGCCTTTGACGCAGCGTTCCACATCTTCGACCATCTGCCCCATGCTCATTTCAATGCTGATGACGGATTTGCAGCTCTCTTTGACGGCTGCCTCAAAAACGGCTTTTTCCGGGAAGGGAAACAGGGTTTTCGGTCTCAGGAGCCCGATTTCAATCCCCTCTTCCTTCATCATGTCAATGGCGGTTTTGCACACCCGGCTCATGGTGCCGTAACTGACGATGAGCACCTGGTAGTCGGTGTCTGTATTGTATCCCTCGTACAGCACTTCTTCTTGTTTCATCTGCTGGTATTTGGCCTTTAAAGCCAGGTTGTTGGCATTGAGTTCAGTGGGGTCCAGAAACAGGGATTTGACCAGGTTCCGCTTGTCGCTCTTTCTTGTGCCCATGCCGGAGGTGGCCCATGCATCTTTATTGGAGGGGGGTGTTTTCAGGTCATCGGGAAAGTCCACCGGCTCCATCATCTGGCCGATCAGGCCATCTCCTAAGATCATTACCGGACCTCTGTATTTTTCCGCCAGGGTAAAGGCCTTCATGGTCATCTCCACGGCCTCCTGAACACCGTCCGGTGCCAGGACCAGGAGCCTGTAATCCCCGTGGCCCCCGCCCTTGGTGGCCTGGAAATAATCTCCCTGGGATGGGAGGATGCCGCCAAGACCGGGGCCGCCGCGCATGATATTGACAAATACGGCAGGCACCTGGGCCGCCGCAATATAGGAGATGGCCTCGCTCATGAGGCTGATGCCCGGGCTGGAAGAGGTGGTCATGACCCGTTCGCCCGCACCGGCGGCGCCGAAAATCATGTATCCCACGGCCACTTCACTTTCACCCTGCAAAAACACGCCGTCAACTTCGGGCAGTCGTTTTGCCAGGTATTCGGCCACTTCAGACTGGGGGGTGATGGGATAGGCAAAGTAATTCTTGCATCCGGCCCGGATGGCTGCTTCGCCAATTGCTTCGTTTCCTTTCATTAACACTTTTGCCATTATCTTTTCCTTAAATTAATTGGTAAACTAATTTGATAACCTGATCTGGTAAATTATATGGATAAATTATACGGGTAACTGAATTGATCCAATGACCTATGAACCGGCTGCTTCATTTTCCAGTTCAACAATACTGATGGCCACGTCCGGACAGACAATGCAGCACATGGTGCAGTGAATACAGTCTTCCGGTCTTGCCTGAAAAACGGGAAAATGTCCCTTTGCATTTACCTTGTCCGTGATTTCAAGAACGTTTTTCGGGCAGAAATTGACACACAGGCCGCATCCCTTGCACCGTTCAGAATCAATGATATGTTTGTACGCCATGCAACGACTCCTTGTTGTTTAGTTGTTTTTCCAGGGAAAGTTTAGTTTCCTGTTTATCGCAAGTACCGGGCAACTGAAACGATCCATTGCCAGGTGCGGTATTAAATGTGAACCTGCCGTGATAAATTTTACCTCAAGTCCTGTCTGCTTCGAGACCTCCTGCAGGAGGTGGTATCCCTCATAGATATGGTCAGGGGTTGTCTCTGTCATGAGGTTTGCATTGCCCACAAGGCCGGTGACCTTCAGCTTTGAGGAAGCTTCGATTTCCTCTTTTATCCGGATACAGCCGTTGACATCCCCGGTAAAGGGTCTGAACGGATTGATTACCTGGATGAGCTGGAGTTCTTTTCCGGCCAGATGATCCTGTAAGGCGGCAATGACGGTCACCCCCACGTCGTCTCCTCCGGCATCCAGAATGGTCAGCTCTGCCGGCTGCCGGATCATCCCGGCAACTGCCGGCGCCAGGATGGGAAGATCTGCATGCATGTACTGCCGGTCCGGCAGCACCACCTCAACCCCCATGGCTTCTAGGCCGAGTCTTGCCTCCCGGGTCCTGAAATAAGGGTTGACCAGATCCAGGTCCGCAATTTTGACCTCAAGTCCTTCCATCCGCCGCTTTGCTGCAAGGTTGACCGCGGTTTCGGTTTTACCGCTGCCGTAGTTCCCGCAGATGATGACAATCCCTTTAATATCGATGTTCAAGCAATAGTCCTTAATAGTATAGTTAAAAAAGTTAAAAAATTAACAATTCCAAATTAACAATCCGATTAGTATATTTATTAAGAAAGGATTAGTCAAACATAAACCCGCCTCAAAATTGACAAACTCGTAAAAATCACCACCCATAGAATAGGTAAAAATTTTCACACACAAGGCATGGTTTCTGACCATGCCCAAGTCAACCCTATTGGTTTTTGAACGTCTGGTCAAAAACCATAACGCAGTTGGTACTGACATTTTGCGACGTCGGCAAAATTGATTTCACCCAAAAAACGGGTGCCCGGTCGGAGAGTCAAGCCTTTTATCCCCCGGTCGGGCATGGGTTGCGACTCAGATGATTGGCTGTTCCTACCGGCTCTAAATTCCGTTCCGCTGACCGGGAAAACTCGCTGCGCTCAAACAATTCCCGGTCTTGTCGCGCAACTTTCATTAAGACCCGGTACAAAACCCTATATTTCAAAACAAACTTTATGGTTGTATGCTGCATATTTTGATAACAAGCTCAATGGTGCGACTGCAACCCAAGTTCAAAATGCAATTTGGTATGCAGAAGATGAGATCGATACCGATATCGGTGGCATCTATACAACCCTGACGGATTTAGCTAAGGGTGATTTCACTGTCACAGGATGGGATATCAAAGTTGCCAACTTGGTTAAATATGATGAGGATGGTCTTGATAATTATGATGATACATTAAGACAAAGCCAGCTCGTTGGAGCCCCTGTCCCAGAACCCGCCACAATGATGCTCTTTGGCATCGGTCTTCTGGGTCTTGCGAGCATCGGCAGAAAAAAACAATAGTACACGCGATTAATTAATCAAATTTAAAGGCAGGGTCAGCAATGGCTCTGCCTTTTTCCTTTCTATACCCTTAAAAAAATGGTGCCGGGATATCGGTTCTGATCGGAAAAATCTCCGGGCGGGCGGGTATATTCGGATTTTTTTATGGTTTTCCTTTTTTTGTTCAGATAAATGTCTTAGAATGCCCGGGTTTAAGGTACAGGATTCATACGCTTAACCATAGGGAAGATTCTCAGACATGGATAAAGATTTCTCGCACTGGCACAGGATGACGGTTGAAGATACGGCGGTTTACATATTTCCCCAGGGTCCGGACTGGATTGTGCCCAATATAAAAGGGGATGAACTGATCTGCAGGGGGGGGCAGGTTCCAGAGGGTTGTGACCCAAAAACCCGGCAGTTTTTAAATGAGCTGGCCCTGCCGGGCAAAAGACAGGATTATCAGGGCCGCAAGGCCCATTTAAGCCTGGACGGGTTAAAGGAGTGCTGGTTCCACATTACCGATGCCTGTAATTTAAGCTGCCGCCACTGCATGTTTTCCTGTTCCCCGGCAGATACGGCCGCCATGGACCTTGCCACATTTGAATCCCTGTTCGACCAGGCCTTTGACCTGGGCGCCCGGACGTTTTTTATCACGGGCGGAGAACCCCTGGTTCATGGGAATTTTAAAGAGATCTGCGCCCTGGTCCTGGAAAAATCGCCTGACACCCGGCTGGTGATCCTGACCAATGGTCTGCTGGTTGAGTCTTTTCTCCCGTTTTTAAGTACGTTGCCGGGGGACCGGCTCCATTTTCAGGTGAGCCTGGATGGGAAACAGCGTTCCCATGATCACATCCGGGGCAAAGGGGCCTTTAAAAAACTGGCACACAACCTTGAACAACTTGCACGGATCAATGGGAACATCTCCCTTGCCATGGCAGTCACCCCGGACAATGTGGACCAGATGTCGGATATCGTTGATATCGCGGCACAGTATGGGATTTCAAATATCCACTATTTATGGATGTTTGCCCATGGAAAGGCCGGCAAAGAGCATCTGGTGCCGGTGGACCGTCTGTTTGCCTGTTTAAGGGAAGCGGATGCGAGGGCATCGGAAAAAGATATTGCCATTGACAATATCCAGGCCATTGAGAAACAGGTGTTCTCCCCCCAGGGAACCCGGCATGATCTCGGGAGTGCGGGATGGGAGTCCCTGGCCATCGGGCCTGACGGAAACGTGTATCCTACGCCCGCTCTGATCCGGGAACCCGAGGCGGTCTGCGGCCATGCCGGCCAGGGCCTTGAGACGGTGTGGCGACAGTCTGAACGATTGGACCATATCCGGGGTCTGACCCTGGCGGAATCATCTGAAGCGCCGGATCCCCTGAAATTTATCGTGGGCGGCGGTGACCTGGATCACAGCTTTTATCATGGCCGGGCCTTCATGGGGCATGATCCCTATATTGATCTCTACCGGCGACTTGCCCTGTGGCTCATGGCCCGGGGGGCTGGGAATAACGGGCCCGCCCATATTGGGTGGCCCTGTGTTCTCCTGCGCATGGGGGACCGGCTCCTCACCTGTGACGATGCCCACGGCGAGGTGGCTCTGACCCATTCCAACTGCGTGCTGTCGATTTCCACCCTCAATGCCGGGGTTCAAACCTTTTACGGCAATGCGGCTGACGCGCCCAATCTGGATATTGCCAATCCCGTGTGTTATCCGGAAGAGGAGATTTCCCATGTCCCCCGGGAGGCAAGGGTGCGGTCCTATGGCTGCGGAAGCCCGGTTCTGGATGCCCGGGTCCGGCCCGGTCAGACCCTTGTTGATTTAGGGTCCGGCGCCGGCATGGAATGCTTTATTGCGGCGAAAAAGGTGGGGAGAATCGGGAGGGTCTTCGGCATTGACATGACCGACCCCATGCTGGCCATGGCTGAAAGGTCCCGTAATAAAGTTGAGACGGCGCTTGGCTATGAGAATATTGAGTTTAAAAAGTCCTTTCTCGAAGACATCCCCCTGGACACCGACAGTGTGGACATTGTCATCTCCAACTGCGTGATCAATCTGTCCGGGGACAAGCACCAGACCTTCAGGGAGATCCACAGGATTTTAAAGCCCGGGGGCCGTCTAGTCATCTCGGACATTGTAACGGACACGGTTCCTGATCCGGCCATTTTAAACGACCCCCAGCTTAGGGGGGAATGCATTGCCGGGGCACTGACCACGCCAAGGCTCCTCAGTCTCCTGGAAATCGCGGGATTTGAAAACACCTGTATTCTCAAGCGGTTTTTTTATCGGGAGGTCAGGGGGCACTCTTTTTTCTCCATCACCTATGAGGCCCATAAGCGAAGTGTCTTAACTGAGGATCAAGCAAAAAAACAGGTGATCTACCCGGGTCCCTTTGCCGCAGTGATCACCGATGGGGGTGAAATGCTGGTCCGGGGCGAGCAGGAAAAAATACATTGGCCTGAAACAGAGGGTGGGGATCTGTTTATATTGGATGACCAGGGAAATGCCTCCAATATCGACATGGAAAATTCCTGTTCCTGCTACACCCCGCCTGAAGCCCGGGAACAGGTTGAGGAAAAGGTTGTCCAGAAAATGAGGTCCGGCTGCATGACCTGCGGCAAACCTTTGCGTTACTTTACTCAAAACAGGGCCATGGAGTGCAGCATCTGCGGCCTGGAAAAATCGGCAAATGCCATGTGCGAGGACGGGCATTTTGTCTGCGATGCCTGCCACAGCAAAGATGCCTTTGACATTGTGAGGGATATCTGCCTCACCAGCCAGGAAACAGACATGATCAAGCTGTTCAACCGGATCCGCCAACACCCGGCCGTTCCCCTTCACGGGCCTGAACACCACTTTGCCGTTCCCGGAGCCATTACTGCGGCATACCGGAATCTGGGAGGAAAAATTTCAGACGAGCAGATTATTTCCGCCCTGGAGCGGGGAAAAGCTATTCCCGGCGGGGTCTGCGCCTTCTGGGGCGGGTGTGGTGCCGCCCTGGGCGTGGGCATTGGTTTTGGTATCATTCTGGAGAGCACCCCGGTCAAACCGGGCCCCCGGCAGACCATTCAGCAGGTCACCGGAAAAATCATTGAACGTCTGGGGGAGATAGAGGCTGCCAGGTGCTGCCAGAGGGAATCCTGGACCGCCATGATCATTGCCTCACAGATGTCCCAGACCATTCTGCCCATTGCCATGCCCGTGGACACGACCCTGGTCTGTGACCAGGCCGGACAGAACCGGGAATGCCCGGGCCGGCTCTGCCCCTATTTTAAAAAGCCGGAACCCGTTTTCTTTCATAAGCTATAGGGACCTTCAGGACAGGGCCGGGTTAAAATATCCGTGGATCAGATCGGGAAAGGTTTTTGACAATTGTTTGATGATATATTCCATGCCCAGGGGTCTGCCGCTGTCTGCCACATCCGCCATGATGGCGCAGTATCGTTTGGGATCAAAGTTCAGGTTCCGCCACTGGATCATGTCAATTTTAAAGGTTTTGATAAACTGGTTTAATGCGGTAAATTCTTTTTCAGAGTCTGTAAAACCCGGGCAGTTGAGGTAATTGATGGACACAAATTTTCCCAGGCGTTTTGCCGCCCGGATGCTGTCAAGCACATGGGAGAATTCATAGGACCTGGGCCTGAAATAGGCGGTGTAGCAGTCCGGTCTCACTGAATTCAGGCTGACCCGCATGGAGTCAAGCCCTGCCCGGCAGAGGAGGTCAACCCTGTCCGGCAGACTTGCGTTGGTGTTCAGGTTGATGGTGCCCCTGTCCGTGGCCTCCCTCACCATGCGTATGGCCGGCTCTATGGCCTTGAATGCCGTGAGGGGATCACCCTCGCATCCCTGGCCGAAACTGACCACCCCGTGTTTCACATGGGAAATATGTTCAAGAGACACTTGGACAATTTCCTCGGGTGTGGGAGTGAAGCTGATTCTGTCCTGGCAGGCGCAGAGATTGTTTTCGACCTGGAGGGAGATACACCCCAGGCAATTGGCATTGCATACCGTTGACGTGGGAAGCGGGGCTTCATAACGTTTGAGAAAGAAGTTTTTCCCGGCAGGGCAGCCGTATTCCAGGGCGCAGGTTTCCAGGTGCCGGATCAAACGGTTGCGGGGATATTTTTTCTGCATTCGTTTGACACCCCTGACAATCCCTTTTAGGGGCATTTGCCGTAAATCCTGGCGGGGTTCTTTGTCCACCAGAAGGGCCGCAGACCTGAAATCGTTTTTTCCGAACCCCACTGCTCCATAGGAGAACAGGGGGAGCATGTCTTTGACGCCATCGTCGTCATAGGCGCAGAAATGCTGGTTCACGTACCCCGGAGAGTTGAATACGGCCACGGGAAAGATTTTTTCTCCGGGATGGTATGGATTGTCTTCCACAGTTTCAAAACGGTCTTGTGCGATATTGTACACAATGGGTTTTCTGTCCGGCAACATCATGAGTTCGCTGCCGTGGGGCATGGTAAGGGTCCCGGCTTTTTTCAGCACAACAGGGGTTGTGCCGGACATGCCTGCGGCCCCATACCCTTCCAAATCAAAAATCTCACCGTTTGGGGCCGCCACCACAGCCGTGAGGATATTCTTATTTGCGGTTCCGATAGTGTTACTCCCTTATCATAAGCGTTTGTCACAACCAGGTTCAAGATATACCAGAACAATGGAAGATTGCCAATATGCTTGTGAATCAAAAATAGGTGTTGCCGGTTCGAATCTTGTGCTATATTCACATTTTATCATTTTTAAAAAAAAGGTGTAATCATATGTGTCTTGCAGTTCCGTCCAGGGTTGTTGAAATCAATGATACTGTGGCCAAAGTGGATGTGGATGGGGTGATCCGGGAAACCAGCATCCTGCTCATGGAGGATGTGAAAATCGGGGATTATGTCATTGTCCACGCCGGATTTGCCATCAATAAAGTGGATGAGGCGGCTGCCCTTCAAACCCTGGAAGATATGCGGACGATCCTGGCGGCGGACACGCTTCGGGCCGACGACCTGAACCAGGGGTAATCCGGTTCGATGAACGGTTCCATTGTCCCAGATTCAAAACCAGATGCAAATGCCGTAAACGTCGCAAAAATCCTGGAGATCAGCGGAGTGGTCCAGGGGGTTGGGTTCCGGCCGTTTTTATTTGTTCTGGCAAAAAAATACCATCTCACGGGTGAGGTGTCCAACACTCCGGGCGGGGTAAAGGTTGTGGTGGAGGGGCCGGCCCATGGCATCAGGAAGTTTACCCGGGATATTCTTCATGAAAATCCGCTCCTGGCGTCGGTGACTCAGGTTGAGACAACGGACACAGACTTTCAAGGTTTCCCTTCCTTTCAAATTGTAAAGAGCCGGGCCTCAGCCACACGGGCAACTCTCATCTCCCCGGATGTCAGCATCTGTGAGGACTGCCTGGCGGAAATGAAAGACCCGGGCAACCGGCGGTACCAATACCCGTTTATCAATTGCACCAACTGCGGTCCCAGGTTTACCATTATTGAAGATATCCCCTATGACCGTCCCAAAACCTCCATGAAGCGTTTTGAGATGTGCCCGGCATGCCGTCAGGAGTACGAAGATCCTTTGAACCGGCGGTTTCATGCCCAGCCCAATGCCTGCCCGGATTGCGGGCCCCATGTCTTTCTGACTGACAACAGGGGCAAGAATATGGATCTGGGTCCGGCAGATGCCGTTGCCCGGGCCGCAGAACTTCTGGGTGAGGGAAAAATCCTGGGGGTAAAGGGGCTTGGCGGGTTTCACCTGGCCTGTGATGCGTCCAATTCCAGGGCAGTGCAAAAGCTGAGACAGAAAAAATCACGTCCCCACAAACCCTTTGCCCTCATGGCAGGGTCTGCCTCAATCCTTTTTGACCATGTCCATGTGGGCCCTGAAGAAAAAAAATTGTTAGAGTCCTATTCCCGGCCCATCGTTCTGCTGGAAAAAAAGGGCGGGCAAAAGACTTCTATTGAGGGGATTGCCCCGGAGGTGGCCCCCTTTAACCATTGTCTCGGGATCATGCTGCCCTATACCCCCTTGCACTATCTGTTGTTGGAAAAGGGACCCCCTATTCTGGTGATGACCAGTGGTAACCGGCCTCACGAACCCCTTTCCATTGAGAATGAGGATGCCCTGGATGCGTTCTCCCATATTGCCGATTATTTTCTGTTGCACAACCGCGACATCTATTTCAGGGCAGATGATTCCATTACCCGGATTCAGGCGGGAGAGCAAAGATTTGTCCGACGTTCCAGGGGATATGCCCCTTTGCCGGTTGTTCTGGACACAAAAATGCCGAAGATACTGAGCTGCGGGGCCGGACTCAAGAACACCATCTGCCTGACCCGGGAAAACCAGGTGTTTTTAAGCCAGCATATCGGGGACATGGACAATGTCAAGGCATACAGTTTTTATGAGAACAGTATTTCGCACTTAAAAAAGATCCTTGATATCGAGCCTGAGATGATTGCCCATGACATGCACCCGGGCTACATGAGCACACAATATGCTCTGGCACAAAAGGGGATCAAAAAAACAGGGGTCCAGCATCACCACGCCCATGCCGTTGCCTGCATGGCGGAAAACAGGCTGGATGAACCCGTCATTGCCCTCACCCTTGACGGCACGGGATACGGAACGGATGGAAGGATCTGGGGCGGGGAAGTCCTTGTGTGCACGAGAAAAGCATTCAAGCGAAGGGCCCACCTTGTCTATATCCATATGCCGGGCGGAGATGCGGCCGTGCTTGAACCCTGGCGCATGGCTGCATCCGTCCTGTACCGGGCATTTGGAAAAGACTTTCTAAATCTGGGCATTCCCTATAACCAGGAGATGGACCCAAACAAATTGTCTTTTCTCTGCCAGATGATGGAAAAAAATCTGAACTCTCCTCTGACATCCAGTGCGGGACGGCTGTTTGATGCCATCGCTTCCCTTGTGTGCATCCGGCACAGGATTTCTCATGAAAGCCAGGCCGCCATGGAGCTGGAAGCCCTGGCCTATAAAAATCGGTTTGATGAAGGCCTGTTTGATAAAGGTTTGTCCGGTTCTGCCTATGACTTTGATCTGAAACCGGGGAATGGGGATGACAAATGTTTGGAAATCAGCCTCATGCCCTGCATCCGGCAGATCGTCACGGACCTGGGGCAGGGCAGGTCACCCGGCAAGATTGCCCTGGGATTTCATCACACCATGGTTCAGGCGTTTCTGGCGGCCGCCCTGAGGGTGAGCCAGGAGACCGGGATCAAGCGAGTCGTTCTGTCCGGGGGAGTATTTAACAACGCGATCATCTTTAACGCCTTGACAAGGGGCCTTGAAGAAAATCATCTGGCAGTGTACACACACACCCAGGTTCCCACGGGCGACGGGGGTATCTGTCTGGGGCAGGCAGTGGTTGCTGCGGCCCAGGTGGTGAATGAAGCCGGGTAAATTAAATTGGAAGCATTAAGACGGGAAAATTAACCAATGGGCTTAAAATATATTGAAGAGTACAGGGACGGCTCCCTGGCCAGGGATTTGATCAAAAAAATTCATGGGGTGAGCCGAAAAGATTTAAGGCTGATGGAGGTCTGCGGCACCCATACCACCTCGATTTTCCGGCACGGGATCAGGAGCGTTCTGCCCAAAGGCATTACCCTTCTCTCGGGTCCGGGGTGCCCGGTGTGCGTCACGGCCCAGAAAGATATTGATGCCTTTATCGCCTTTGCCGGAAAAAAAGAGGTGATTGTGACCACTTTCGGGGATCTGATGAAGGTGCCGGGGTCCACCTCCACACTTGCCCGGGAAAAGGCCTCGGGAGCGGATGTCAGGATTGTCTATTCCGTGTTTGACGCCGTGAATATTGCCCGGGAAAACACGGACAAACAGGTGGTGTTCTGCGGCGTGGGATTTGAAACCACCATCCCCACCATTGCCGCCGGCATTCTCATGGCAATGACGGATAAGATCCAAAATTTTTCCATTTATTCGGCCAACAAGCTCACACCGCCGGCCCTTGCCGCCCTGATGGAAACCGACGGGGTGAAGATTGACGGGTTTATCCTGCCCGGCCATGTCTCGGTAATCACGGGAACCAATGCCTATCGAAAGACCTTTGAGAAATATCATATTCCGTCGGTCATTGCCGGATTTGAACCCATTGATATTTTATCGGCCGTTCTTCGCCTGATCCAGCAGAACGAGGCAGGAACACCGGTCCTTGAAAACGCCTACCAGCGGGCCGTATCTGATGAAGGCAATATCAAGGCCCAGGCCGTCATGAACCGGATATTCGCGGTGTGTGATGCGGTCTGGAGGGGGATCGGTCCGATCAAGTCCAGCGGCATGGAATTGAGACGCGAGTATCAGGCCTTTGATGCAGGTCTCAAATTTGACATGGATATGCCCGAGGTGCCCGAGCCAAAGGGGTGTGCCTGCGGCGAGATCCTCATGGGACTCAAAACCCCTGAACAATGCCCCCTTTACAAGAAAAAATGCACACCCATGACGCCGGTGGGGCCCTGCATGGTCTCCAGCGAAGGCGCCTGCGCCGCATTTTACCGATACAGCTAACCATGAAAGACGTGTGTTTAAAAAATAGACAGGACAAAAAATGAATATTGATACAATATTACTTGACCATGGTTCCGGGGGAAAGGTCTCCCACTCAATGTTTTCCGAAATGATCCTTCCGCTCTTTGAAAACCCGGAGTTGTCCCAGCAGGATGACGGGGCTGTTTTAGATATCGGTTTAGGTATGGGCCTGGACCCGGGTCTGGATATGAAGGGTGCACGACTGGCCTTTTCCACGGATTCCTATGTGGTGGACCCCATATTTTTCCCGGGCGGGAACATCGGGGACCTGGCAGTGAACGGGACGGTGAACGATATTTCCATGTGCGGGGCGATCCCCCAATTCATCTCAGTGGGTCTGATCCTGGAAGAGGGGTTCCCCATGACGGAGTTGAAGACCATCCTTGAAAGCATGGCCGCTGCCGCTAAAAAAGCCGGGGTCAGGATCGTCACCGGAGACACCAAGGTGGTGCCCCGGGGAAAGGCGGACAAGATTTTTATCAATACCTCGGGGATCGGGGTGATCCCGGCCGGTGTCAACGTGTCCGGAAGCAATGCCCGGCCCGGTGATAAAATTATTGTGAGCGGGACCATTGCCGATCACGGGATTACGGTCTTAAGTTCCCGGGAAGGGTTGCGGTTTGATTCAGACATCAAAACCGATTCGGCCCCGTTAAACAAAATGGTTCAAATGCTTGTTGAATCCGAGTGTGAGGTACACGTGCTCCGGGACCCCACCCGGGGAGGGTTGGGCACCACTCTCAATGAGATCGCATCCCAGTCCGGGGTGGGCATGAAAATAGATGAGGACTGCCTGCCGGTCAAAGGAGCGGTCCAGGGGGTTTGTGAACTGTTGGGGTTTGATCCTTTATATATTGCCAATGAAGGCAAGCTCATCGCCTTTGTCCCGGAAAAGGATGCCCAGAAGGCCCTTGAGATCATTCAGAATGATGAATTTGGACGAGAGGCCAGGATCATTGGTGAGGTCACACGAGAAGATCCGGGCAAGGTCTTTTTACAGACCGCCATCGGGGGCCTGAGGCTCATCGATATGCTGACGGGCGAACAACTGCCGAGAATCTGTTAACCCGGCCCCTATTCCGCCAGAAGCTCTTTGATATGTTTTCTGGCAACCTTCATGAATCCGGGGAAGGCTTTGGCCAGTGTGGGGGTCAATTCGGTTCCCCAGTTGATTTTTTCAGGTTCAATGCCTACCACTTTTAAACTGGGCCTGTGCCCTCTCATCTGGGCCATGCCGAGGGAATCGAGAAGATCAACG
This sequence comes from uncultured Desulfobacula sp., assembly GCA_963674905.2. Classification (GTDB taxonomy): domain Bacteria; phylum Desulfobacterota; class Desulfobacteria; order Desulfobacterales; family Desulfobacteraceae; genus Desulfobacula. The sequence continues at coordinate 2,899,711 of CAXXXR010000002.1, forward strand.
TCGTGGAGGGAGAGCATCTGTTTCTTGTTCTGCACCAGGTCTGCTTCGTCCAGGCTGTAGATGGTACCGGGTTCATGACCGGCCCGGACCAGATCCAGGACCAATAGTTTTTCATATTTTTCAAACAGGAAAAAGATATCCTGGGTAAAGGTACCGCCGTCAATAAAATCAACAACAGCCTCATCATAATTTTCCCGTTCTTTCCAGAATTCATATATGGCGTGAACCCCGACGCCTTCATCCATCATGAGGGTGTTGCCCACGCCCAGTACCAATAGCTTTTTCACTTGCGGTCCTTATTTCTTGTAAACATAAGAGGGGGTGAACGATTTCACCCCCTCTTAAAGATCTGTAAAGATTCTTAAAGATCAGTTTAAATTATAATGGGATTTCCACTTTAATTTTTCTGCCGGTATCTGCGTCCAGCACGTGGACGGCGCACCCCAGTCAGGGGTCAAAGGAGCGGATCAGCCGCCCCACATTTACCGGGTTTTCAACATCAGGAACTGGAATACCGATGAGGGCCTGTTCCATTGGGCCTCTCTGGCCCATGTCATCCATGGGGTTGGCATTCCAGATGGTTGCCGAGGTGACCTGGTAATTGGCAATCTTCTGATCTTTGATGTTAACATAGTGAAGCAGTGCACCACGGGGTGCTTCCGTAAGCCCGAGACCCTCTGATGAATCAGGGATGGGTGCAGGGACAAAGGTCTCTTTTCCGGGAACCGCTTCCGTGAGCCATTGTTCAAGGGCTTCTGCCACCATGGCGGTTTCTTCGGCCCTGGCAACGTGTCTTCCAAGAACGGAGAAAGCAGCATCACCGATATCACGCATCTTTTTAACGCCCAGTTTTTCCTGGCCGATTTTAGACAGTTCAGGATTGGTGACCCACATTCTTGCCAGCGGACCGGCTTCATGGGGTTTGCCGTTGTAGCGGGGTGACTTGATAAAGCTGTAGGCACCTGCTTTGTTCGGATCAGGAATGGTTTTGCCCACAGTGGGATTCAAGCCGGTTGTGGCATCATCAAAATAGGAATGTTTTACATATTCCTTGATCAGAGCCGTGTCAACCGGGTAATCCTTGCCGTCGGTGAAAACCCCTCTTTTCAGGAGGGTATTGCCGGCTTCATCCATTGGGAATACACCCCAGGCAACACAATTATGATAACCGCCGCCGGTTTTGAGAAGATCTCCATAGGGACCTGCCAGGAGATACACAATGGGGACATATTTTTCCATGATAAATTTCTTGACGATCTTGAAACGTTCCGCATAGGCGTTCAAGGCTTCTCTTGTGGGAATTTCAGTGGTTCCGCCCACAACAATACCCTGGACATGGGGCATTTTCCCGCCCAGCAGGGCCACCATTTCGTGGCAGATTTTTCTCATTTCAAGGGCTTCAAGATACTGGCCAACGGCCACATCGTTGATGTCCTTGGGAACCCGGACATCATTATTGGCATATCTTGGAATAAACGGGGCTACATCAGGACCGTTCACATAGTCAAGGGCGGCCAGATGATAGAAATGCAGGATATGGGACTGAAGGAAATTGGCACCCAGGATCAGGTTTCTGGCAATTCTGCCGTTTTCGGTCAGTTTAATGTTAAAGGCATCGTCCAGGGCAAGGGCGGATGCCGTTGCATGGGCCGTGGGGCAAACGCCGCAGATTCTCTGGGTAATCTGGACCGCATCTCTGGGGTCTCTGCCGGTTAATATCTGTTCAAAACCGCGGTACATGCCGCCGAATACTCTGGCATCTACAACAGCTCCATCTTTTACTTCAACTTCAGCTTTAAGGTGACCCTCGATCCGGGTGATCGGATCAATCGCAACCTTAATTTTTTTCCCGGCCATGACCGGAGCAGCTTGTGGTTTACAGCCTGCCATAATAAAACCTCCTCAGGTTTATAACGTTTCGGATAATTGTGCTATGCGGGTTCATAGAAGGGTGATGTTCCATCCGGGAATCCCGGTTCAACACACCCGATGCAGACGGCATTGTCAACACACCAGTTCATGCCGCTGTTCCATTTGCGCTGATAGCAGTCGGCATATGTATCCGGACCTTTGCACCCGAGATCCATCCGGCATCCTTTGGCATCCGAGAGTTTTTCAGACATTTCACCGGCATCATATTCATCCAGATGCGGGCAGTTGTCATGGATATTTTCACCAAAGAAAACAACCGGACGTCCATCACCATCCAGTTCAGGAATACCCTTGGTCAGCAGATGGGCAATGGAACCGACAATCCAGTCCGGATGCGGCGGGCAGCCGGGGATATTGACGGTGGGGGTTTTAATGCCGTACATTTTAAAGAAATCCATCACACCGGTGGCACCGGTGACATTGCCCTGGGCAGCGGGAATACCGCCGTATGCGGCACAGGTACCAACGGCAAGAACGCTGCCGGCCTTTGCGCCCAGCTCCTTGACCATATCAACCATGGTGATTTCCTTGTGATCAATTTCACCCACCATACAATATTTGCCGTCTGCGGCGACTGGAATGGCACCTTCAACAACCAGAGAAAATTTTCCCTTGTACTCTTCGGCAATCTTGTACAGATTACTCAGCGCCGTCTCGCCTTCACTGGCCATCACGGTGGGATGGTATTGCAGGCTGATAACCTTGAGCAGTACGTCTGCAATGGATGGGTCAACACTGTTCAGCAGGGAAACTGAGCAGCCGGTACATCCCTGGCCCTGGACCCACAGAACCGGGTGGTTTTCAAGGGCTTTGGACATGGCCTTAACAAGGGCAGGATTGAATACTTGAGAAATACCG
>CAXXXR010000002.1:2905000-4577500 GCA_963674905.2 uncultured Desulfobacula sp.
ATTTTTTATTCCAAGCCAGGTTTTTGTCAGGAGTTTAAATAGAAAACCACACAAAATCCATGTTTATTTGCCCAAAGACTGAATTTTTATTGTTTTTGCCTTCCTTTGGTAGTTCTGTAATGTCAAAAAATCGTTTATTCTTGACAATTTGTAGGCCACGAACTACATATTCAGTTATGAAATACGAAATTGAAAAGACAGAAACTTTTGACAAATGGTTGAAAAAACTAAGAGATAGAAAGGCCGTCCTAGTGATCGCAAATCGGCTTGACAGGGCAATAGCCGGGAACTTTGGTGACGTGGCACCGGTTGGTGAGGGCGTCAATGAAATGCGGATTTTTGTTGGGAAAGGGTATCGGCTTTATTATGTGATCCAGGGACGAAAAATTATTGTAATGCTTTGCGGCGGGGATAAATCTACCCAGAAAAAGGATATTCAGGCAGCCAAAAAAAAAGCAAAAATATTGCGAGGAGAATAGAATCATGACAATTAAAATAAGCCCATATAATCCGCTTGATTATCTGGAAACCGATGAAGAAATAAACGAATATCTCAATTCTGCTTTCCAGGATGAAGACCCCCAGGTTTTTCTTATCGCCCTGGGGCACCTGGCAAAAAAAAAGGGGATGACGGAAATTGCCAAAAAAACAGGACTAAACCGTGAAGGTCTTTACAAGTCCCTTTCCGGTGAAGGGAACCCTCAATTTCTTACGATTAAAAAAGTGATCAGGGTTCTGGGGTGTCGTCTGGCAATTACTCAATAAACAGCGGACCCGGACGAGAGATAACGCTCAACTGACCGTATTCGATTTTGATTTTAAACAGGTCATTCGGGTCCGGATCCATAAGCCGGTTAAGGATTACCCGGATCACCCCGGCATGGGTCACCACCAGGATGGGGCCGGATTGTTTGTTTTGCACCTCATCCAAAAACGGCAGGACCCGATCGGCCACATCCTGAAAGCTCTCACCGCCGGGCGGGCGGAATTGGTTCATGTTCCGGCCCCGTCGTTCAAATTCCCCGGGCATGGACTCTCGTATCTCGTCAAAAGATTTGCCGTCCCAAGTTCCCATATGTATTTCATTGAGCCGGGAATCCAGACAGGGGTTTTGGTGTGGGCAGGCAAGAAGGGCCGTATCAACGCATCGTTTCAATGCGCTGGAATAAACGGCGTCAAACTTTATGTCCGCCAGGGCGGTCTGCCAGAACAGGCCCTGTTCCCTGCCGAGTGTATCCAGCAGAACATTGGTTTGACCGATGAAACGCTTCTGCTCGTGTTCCTGAATTCTGCCGTGGCGCAGAAGGAAGATCAGAGGCTTACCCTTGAAATTTTGACCCAAAAAATTACCGGCAAATTCACCAGAGATTTTATCAGAAAATTCATTGGAAGGCCGGACCGGAAAAGTTTTGTAAAATGGCGTGAGTTTTGCGTGCAGGGCCATGATAGTTTAAGGTTCCTGGAAAATGCCGGCCAGGGATTTGCCGGCACCGGCTTCAATGCATGCCTGTATCTTTTGGGCAGCCTGATATCGTTGGGTAATAGCGGTCTCTGCCCCGGGGTTCCGTCTGATCCGGTCGAGAAACCGGTGGGTATAATCCAATTCCAGTTGGTCCCCCTTGCAGATTTTGTCCGCCAGATAAACGATTTCAGTTTCCGTTATCGGATCTTTTGGCTGAAGGGTCATGTGTGCCCCAACAATGTCTGCAACCCTTGGAAATCCCAGGGTCGTGAGCAGTCGGCTCCCCGCCCCGGCATGATTCTTTTCTTTTCGTTTGATGTCATGGAGCAGGGCTGCGGCCTGTATGAGGTCCAGATTAAAGCGTGTTGACCCGGCCGGTTTGCCGGTTTTGACTCCTGTATTTTCAAGTGCACGGGCCAGTGTCAGAGCCGTCTCGGCAACACGCAAGAGGTGGGCTTGGATGTGGATCTCCCCGGGTAGAAATTCCTGGATAAGGGCGCGGCATTCTTTTGAATCCGGAATATCCAATTGCCGGACTCTTTGGCTCAGGATCTCATAGTCTTTCCGGGTGTCGGCATCCAGCAAAACCCCGTGATCATGGACCGGGCAGCGGACCATGTGATCCTTTTGGGCCAGCAGCAGGTTCCCCAGGTTTTCATCAGGTCCCATTGATAATATGTCAGGAATGAGCCTGGCCGGTATCAGGGGGGGGTGACCCGGGCTATGGTCAAATTCAGGGATGATGATGCTCTGTCCGGAGGTTTCAAAGGCCGATATCAGGGTCTGTATGGTAAAGGGCCGGATGGCGGGAATATCCACGGGCAGCAGGAAAAATCCCGGGCTTGTGGATGAAATTTGGCCGGCCCCTTTTTGAATGGACCCCAGCATACCGGTTTCAAAATTCGGATTCAACACCACCCTGGCCCCGGCCTTGCGGACCACGGGCGCCAGACGATCATGGTTATGGCCGGTCACCACAACGATATCCCGGATACCGCAGCCTTGAAAGAGCCCAATCACCATCTTGATCATGGAAGTGTTGCCCAGGGGCAGCAGGGGTTTGTATGCGTGCATCCGGGAGGAGAGCCCGGCCGCTGGGATTACGGCAGACAAGACCCCGGACGGATGCCTGGAAAGACTCATTTCTTCTTTACCCTTATCCCGTCTTTGGCCTGATTTTTGATCCGATCCTTAATCCGGTCTCTCATTTGGGCCCTGACCTGAATAATCTGGCCGATAATACTGACGGCGATTTCAGCCGGGGTTTCAGAATTGATATCCAGGCCCACCGGAGAATAGACCTGATCAAGGGTTTCTTGTGACACCCCCTTTTCGAGTAAATTCCCATAGATCTGGTTGCGTTTTTGTGAGCTGCCGATCATCCCGATGTAGGCGGCATCTGTCTTGAGTGCACCTTCAAGAACGGTCTGGTCATGGAGATGACCCCGGGTCAGGATGACGATATAGGCGTTTTGGTCAACCGGCAGATCGTCAAACACATGGGTGAACGTTTCAACCACCCGAACACTTGCGGCATGTTCGAATCGTTCGGGGTTGGCAAATTCGGACCTGTCATCCACCACAACGGTGCGAAATTCCGTCAAATGGGCAATTTTTCCCAATTGAAATCCCACGTGTCCGGCACCCATGATATAGATCGTGTCACGGGCCAGGCTGGGTTCGATGATAAACTCATCCAGGCCCTGGCGATGGATAGTTGGGGCAGCACCCGAAAATCGGTTGTCGCAGATATCGTCAAACAGGGCCTTGGGCACCATGTTCAAACCCTGGATGGTTCCATCGGGCAGGACCAGGCATTTATCAGTGGTAAAGGTTGAACCTGAGAATCCATTGATTTTTGAAATGAGTACGGCCTTTTTCCCGGCCGTTTCCCGGTGGGCCATGGAGGAGAATATTTGGATCAGGGAGGGGGAGGAATCAAAGGTTTCAATCCATACGGTCAGGTTACCGCCGCAGACCATGTCCAGGCCGTCTTTTAATTCCTGGTCCAGGGTAAACTCAAGAATTTTGCACTGGGGCCGGGAAAGCATTTCAATGCAGGCATCCATGACACGGGCCTCCACCAGGCCGCCGCCAATGGTCCCAAAGATGCGGCGGTCGGCAAAGACCATCATTTTACTGCCCGAAGTCCTGGGTGTGGACCCCTTGTGGGAGATAATGGTGGCCAGAGCAAAGGGAATTTTTTGGTTTAAACTGTCAAGTATCTCCTGGGTGAGTGATTCCATGAATTAACCTCCTCAACGTATTTCATTTTCGGTCCTTATTTTCCAAAACTGCACAGGGGAAATCGACACACCTTACAACTGGAACAAAATCCCCCGTGGCCCATTCGAACAATATCGATTTTTTCGACGGTTTCCCCGGCAAGGAGTCTGGGTACCACCAGATCAAAGATTGAGGCCCGGTGGTACATGACGCAGCCGGGAAGGCCGATCACCGGCACCTGATTGATATAGGCCAGCATAAACATGGCACCGGGCAGGACCGGCGCACCGTAGAATGCAATCTCACCCCCTGCGGCCCGGATGGCCGCCGGTGTCAGGTCATCGGGGTCCACCGACATGCCGCCGGTTACCGCAATCATTTGGGCCCCCTCTTCCAGCAGGTCCTTGATGGCGGTGATGGTCATGGATATTTCATCGGACACGATGATCTTTCGGGTGATATTGCTGCCAAGGGCTTTGAATTTCTTGGTCACCACCGGGCCGAACCCGTCCCGGATTCTGCCGCTGTAGACTTCCGAGCCGGTTACCACAAGGCCCACGTCAAGTTTGTTAAAGGGTTTGATCTCAATGATGGGAAAATATTTTTCACACACCTGTTCAGCCTCTTCGACTTTTATTTTATCGATTGAAAGGGGGATGATACGGGTTCCGGCAAGTTCCTGGCCCGGTTCAACCGTCTGATCCGTGTGCAGGGTGGAAAAGATGACATCCTGAACCGAGTTTAACTGCTCAAGGGCCGGGACATTGATCTTGAGGAGGCCTTTGACGGCGGCTGTAAATCCCACCTTGCCTTCCTTGGGCATGCTGATCTCAAGACCTTTTCCCATGGCAGCCCTGGCAATGCGCAGGGCCGCATCATTTTCGTGGACTTCGCCGTTGAGGCCGGTAACATAGATATGTTTTTTCCCCAGGTCCAGCAGCAGGTCCACATCGGCATCGGTAATGACGTGGCCTTTTCGGAAAGAGGGACCTTTAAACAGGTCGGGTACGATTTGAGTGATATCGTGGAGCAAAATCTTTCCCACGGCATCCTGGACCGGAATGGCGTTTATTTTTTCTTTTTCATAGTATTTCATCCGCGCGGACTCCTGTAATGGCAGAATTTTTTATTTTTGCCGGCTTTTTTACCCGGTGTTTTTATATTTGGTAAGTGCAGGTCGGATTATGGACCAGGCAAAGGCGTAAGTCAAACAGAAAACAAATCCGGCAAAGGATTTGCGCTCCCTATAGCCATGATAAATTTCACGTTTTCAAATTTATTTGTTCACCTATTGTCTGTCAATGGGAGAACTGCATATTGCCGCAAATAATCAAAGGATAAGTTGAGCTTTAACAAAAAAGATATAGGAATATTTCAATAATTGAAGTAAATACGCCATGTAGATCATGACAGGAAGGAAAGATTAAAACTGCCGGCAAGATAGTTTCGGGAGGGGCGGTTCACGCCCCCGCATGAATGCAGGGGCGTGAGCAATGGTGTTTAACTGTATCGATAGGGCACGCCGGCTTTCTGCATCACTTTTGAATAATCTTTAAATATCTGCACAACCTTTGCTGCTCTTGGACTGATGGAAGAGATCTCATCCCAGAATTCTTCAGCATCTTTAACCACCTGATCCCATTCTGCTGCCGGAATCGTGGTCAATTCCATTTTCTTGCCCTCAACCCGGAGTTTGGCTTCTCCACCCCAGTACCAGACTTGACGGTAGTAGTGGGAGCTGTCCATGGACAGTTTGAACAATTCCTGTATATGCGGTGGAACCTTTGCCCAGCTCTTGCTGTTGGCAAAATAGGAGCCAAACCAGGCGCCGGTCACATTGTTCAGCAGGGCATAGTTGCAGACATCGGCCCAGCCGACTTCATAGGCTTCGGTAAACCCGCACCAGGCAACACCGTCCAGCTCGCCGGTCTGAATGGCCACTTCAATGTCATCCCAGGGCAGGGTGACCGGTACAAGACCGTAACGGGACAAAAATTTGCCTGCGGTTGGTACGCCGAATACCCGCTTGCCTTTCATGTCAGCCAGACTTCTGATGGGATCTTTGGTGAAAATATGTAAGGGATCCCAAGCGCCGGCACCCAGCCATTCCACGCCCCGGACTTCACCATAGGCTTCGGCCCATATTTTATCCAATCCGTAATATCTGAATAAAACAGGCACATCCAGACTGTACCGGGTTGCAAACGGAAAGTATCCGCCGAAAACATTGATGTCGACCGGAGAAGCCATGGTTGCATCATCGCTCTGCACGGCATCGATGGTGCCGTTCTGCATGGCGCGGAACAGCTCGCCCGTGGGAACTAGCTGGTCGGCAAAGTAGAGCTCGATTTCCATCTGGCCGTGGGCCGCACGGTTGAATGCCTCTATTTGCGGCTTGATGACGTGGGCGCCCAGGGGAGCGCCGGAGTAAGTCTGCAGCCGCCATTTTATCGGGTTGCTGGCGGAATAGGAGTAGGGGGCGGTTCCAAATGTTGTCGCAGTCGCGGCAACCGCACCCGCGGCAACCGCACCCGCCTTTTTGATAAAATCCCGTCGTCCATTCTTTTGATCCTGAGTCTTAGTTTCCGTTTTTTCTTCTTTCATAGTCTGTCTCCTTTGGAGTTAAAGATACATGTGGAACCTCTTGAATTGTTATACGGTTACAACCTTAGCCTCTATTATAAAACAGATCCGGCAGCCATAAGGCGATCTGGGGGAAAATGATGATGAGTATCAGTGCAAAGGTCATCACCAGCACAAAGGGAATAATGGAACGGTAGATATCCGTCAGGGTAATTTCCGGTGGTGCCATGGCACGCATTAAAAAGAGATTATAGCCGAACGGTGGGGTCATATACGCGATCTGGCAGGTGATGGTATATAAAATTCCGTACCAGATGGGATTAAAGCCCAGGGTTATGACCAAAGGTACATAGAGCGGTGCCACGATGACCAGCATGGCCGTGTCGTCTAAAAACATCCCCATGACAATATAGGAAAGCTGCATCATGATGAGGACCTGCCAGGGCGTTAGTTCCCATTTGGTGATAAACAGGGCTTCAATGGCCCTGACGGCGCCCAGACCGTCAAATACGGCTCCAAAGCAGAGGGCGGCCAGAATGATCCACATGAACATGCAGGAGATACCCAGGGTTTTTCTGATGGCTTCTTCCATCACTTTTCGGGTCATGGTTCCTTTGGCCAGGGCAGCAATTGTGGCTGCAGTGGCACCCACGGCCGAGCTTTCCACCAGACTGGTAACCCCCATGATGAACAGGCCAGTCATGAAAAAGAAAATTAAAAACGGTACGATGCCCGCTTTCAGAAGCTTGAGTTTTTCTTTAAACGGCATATCCAGTTCTTCTTTGCTGACGGTGGGAGCCAGCTCAGGTTGAAGTTTGCACCTGATCACAATGTAGACAATAAAGAGTCCCGCCATCATCAGACCGGGTACAACCCCTGCCAGCCAGAGCCTTCCAACAGGCTGCCGGGCAATCATGCCGTAGAGCACCAGCACCACGCTGGGCGGCACCAAAATCCCTAGAGAACTTCCTGCCTGAACCACGCCGGTGATCATGACCTTGTCATAATTCCGCCGCAGCATTTCCGGAAGCGCAATGGTGGCTCCGATGGCCATGCCGGCAACACTGAGTCCGTTCATGGCGGAAATAACCACCATCAGGCCGATGGTGCCGATGGCCAGACCACCCTTTAGATTGCCGAACCAGACGTGAAACATCCCGTAGAGATCATCTGCGATGCCGGATTCAGACAGGATGTATCCCATATAGATGAACAGGGGCAGGGTGAGCATGGGGTACCAGTTAAATAGTTTGAATGCCGCATTAAACGGCATCTCAATGGCACCGGTTCCATACAGGCCCAGGGCTGCAGCTGCAGAAACAAAGCCGATTGCGGCAAATATACGCTGGCCGGTCAACAGCATGACCAGCATTCCTCCAGACATTGTGAGTGCAATTGCTTCGTAACTCATGAAATTGTGATTCCTCTCGCTTTGGCAAGGTCTTTGAAAAAGGTGGATACAGCCTGCAGCAACATTAAGAAGATGCCTGCGACCATGATGAGTTTTATGGGTATCATGGACGGATTCCACTGTGAAAATTTCCGTTCTCCATATTCAATGGCGTACATGGTGCTGGAGATGGAGCCGATGAGCAGGGCAACCAGGTACAGCACCAGAAAAATATTGGTGACCACATCGATTTTGGCCTTGGTTTTACCTGAAAATCGGTCATAGAGAAGGTCCATGCGAACATGGTCCTCCAACTGCATGGAATAGGCGCCGCCGACAATATAGTAGCCCGTGATGATGAATTGTGCCATTTCAACGGTCCAGGACAGCGGCATGTTCAAGATGTTCCGGGTGATGGCACCCAGCAGCAGCACACCGATCATGATAAAGATAGTATACATTGTTGCCCGACCCAGCTTGGTGGAAATGGAATCAACGTATTTTACATAATAGACGACAAGTTTCGGCATTTGATTGACGGCCCTCCTGATTGCCTCATGTCCCAAGTCCTGCCCGGCCCGGGGTTTGGTTCACATTGGTATTGCGGACAATAGTTAAATCTTTCCGGTTCCAGGTATGTTCTCCAGGGGATTGACCTAGGTGTCTGCATGCGGATCTGTAGCAAAAATACAAGTCATTAATTTGACTTTTTTTATTATATTTCTGAACAGACATCGTTTATTACTTTCATAAGTTGACCGATCAGTCAACTTAAAAAACGAGAAAATATTATTTTTTTAAAAATTATGAAAAGACAATGAAAGTTTTTTTTGAGGTTTCATTTTTGGAGATACACAAGGTGTTTTCAATAGAATTTATTATGGGGCAACACTGATAATATTAACCTTGGATTTCAGGAGGACGGATTTGATCTTCTCAGGCGGCATTTGATCACATACCAGGTTTCTGATCTGTTCCAGGTCACACACCTTAAAGGAGGCAATTCGTCCGAACTTTGAATGGTCGGCAATGATGGTAAGCGACTGGGACTGATCAATCATGGCCTGGGCAATCTGGGCCTCCTCGATGGAAAAATCCATGGCACCGGTCTGTGAATCCATGGCACTGATGGTCAGGACGGCATGGTGGGCACGAAAAAATTGTATCTGGGAAATGGCAAGGCTCCCTGCGGTCTGCCGGTTCCCGCCTATGAACTTGCCGCCCACCAGAAATGCCTGGGACCCCCTGGAAGAAAGACTGATGATCCGTGCGATCTCTGCTGAATTGGTAATGACGGTCAAATCAGGTACCTCGGCCAGTTTCTCAGCAAAATACAGCGAGGTGGACCCGGTATCAATAAAAAGGGTTTCTCCGGGCCTGACAAGCTTTACCGCTTCGGTTGCAATTTGAATTTTGGCCATCACGTTTTCACCCATCCGTTCACGGAAGGGGCCCTCGCCGCTTGTTGAGGGTAAAAATGCACCCCCGTGAAATTTTTGAATTTTGCCGGCCTTTGCCAGGGCGGTGAGGTCACGCCGTATGGTTTCTTTTGATATCTCGAGGAATTGGGCCAGCTCATTCACGGTCACCCGGTTTTGTTGCCGGATAATATTGGCGATTTTAGCCTGGCGAACGGCTGGTTTCATCGTGACCTCCATTGAACGGATCTGTTTACTGCATCTGTAAATTTTGTCTGATATGGACTCATGTCCTGTTCCGGTTCATATCGTTTTGCTGAGTTTTTGTTCAGGATGGTATCCCCCGGCGTACCTGCAGCTAACCTTGCCGTGCCCAGAGCTGTTAATTCTGTGGAAGACCGTACCTTTACCCGCCGGTTCAGCACATTTGCCAGAAACCGGCAAAAGTATGGATTCACCGAAAGACCGCCGTCTATCGAGATTTCATTTTTGACGGATAAAAATTCATTCATGGCAGTGATTACCTGGGCCGCACGAAAGGCAATGCCCTCCAGTATGGATTGTATTAAATCCGACGGCCGTGTGTCCAAAGACAGGCCTATCCAGATCCCCCCGGCAGTTCTGTCCCAATAGGGGCACCCGAGGCCTGACAGGGCAGGGACAAAGGCCAGGTCCCTTTCTATGGCGGTCCGGCCCTTGAATTCAAGAATCTCATCATAGTTTTGGAACAAGCCCAGACCCTTTGCCCAGTTGACGGCGGAACCGGCAGAGTAGACACCCCCATCCAGGGCATATACGATGGGTTTTCCCTCAAGCTGCCATGCCACGGTGGGCAACAGCCCCTGGTTTTCGGATTGATAAAGGGTTTCTCCAGTAACAACAAGGGCAAACGCACCCGTCCCAAAGGTGATTTTGGTATCTCCGGGCCTGGTGCAGCCATGCCCGACCAGGGCCGCCTGTTGATCCACAACACTTGCCCGGACCGGGATATACCGGCCATTTGACCGGACAGCACCAAAATCCCCTGTTGTCGAAACAATCTTTGGCAAGGCTTCCACAGGAACGCCGAAAAGCGCACACAGCTCATGATCCCATTTTCCTGTCTTAAGATTCATCAGGGATGTTCTTGAGGCGGTACTGATATCTGTGACAAACCGGCCGGCCAGGCGATCCAGGAAAAATGCGTCGGTGGTTCCCATCCGCAGTTTGTTGCGGACGAGCAGTGCTTTGGCTTCGGGAACATGGTTCATGATCCAGCCCAGCTTGGTTGCGGAAAAATAAGAATCCAGGGGCAGGCCTGCTTTTTGCATTACCAGGTCCCGGGCATTTTCAGATTTGAGTGTTTCAATGACCGGGTGTGTTCGATCATCCTGCCAGACAATGACCGGGGTTATGGCCTGTTTGGTGTCGGCATTCCATGCCAGGCAGCTTTCCCCCTGATTATCCATGCCGATGGCGGTAAGGCCGTGACATTGGTCAATGCATTTCTGGATATTTTGAATTAATTCTTCCGGGTCATGCTCCACCCACCCGGGTTGGGGAAAAAATTGTCTGTGCTCAAACGCGGCGATCAGGCGTTCTTCACCCGAGGCATTGACGCATAAGCCCCGTGTACTTGTCGTTCCCTGATCAATTGCAAGTATTGACATTTCTCAAATTTCCATTTCGAGTCTGTCCTAACCCGTGTCGGCCGACGGAAGGGTTCCGGCCAGATCCCGGGCAATCCAGCGACCTGCCCTGCGTCCTGCCCGCCAGCAGTTTAAACCCATGTTCAAAGGGGGTAAAAGGTTGCCGGCAGCATAGTAAACAGGATCGGAGCATCGGCCAAACCGGTCAACCATCGGACTGCCCGTACCAAAGTCTATCAGAAGATGCCCCATCCGGGCAAGTGTGGATTCAGGGGTAAAGAGTCCGGTGAACAGCACACCGTCACAGGCAATGTCACGGTGGTTTCCGTTTTTGTCCGTTACACGGACGTTTTCAACCCGGTCTTTGCCCATGATTTTATTGATTTTGGTACTCAAGAACAGGGGAACCCCAAACCATCCTGCTGCATGGTGAAAGGGCCATAAAATACTTGGAGACGATTTTTCTTCAATCAGGGCCGCAGGTTTGATTCCGGCTTTTTTACAGGTGAGAAGGGCGGAAAAACTCACAATTTCCGTTCCAACCACCAGGGGGTTGCGAAACGGGATCAGGTTTTTTAAATAGACCATGGACTGAAGGGCACCCGTTGTGGAGATGCCCGGCATCCGTCCCCCGGAAACCAGCCGGGCCGAACGGGGGGTTTCCCGGGCTCCGGTGGCAATAAGGACCCGTTTTGCCCTGAGGTGTCCTGTTCCTTTTGGTGTGGAAATGGTCAGGGCGCCTGCCGGTCCCAGATGGGTCACAGAGGCTTGCAGGGCGATTTGGACTCCCGCCTGAAACGTGGTTTCTGCCAGCCGTTTTGCATAGACAGGGCCGGTCATCAACCGGGCATACTCGATAACCCCGAAGGAATGGTGACCGCAATGGCGTGGAATGCCGCCGGCCTCGGATTCACGATCCAGGACAAGCACCCGGTCGATTCCCTGTTTTTTGAGTTGTACTGCTGCGGCAAGACCGGTTGGACCGGCACCGATAATGGCCACATCACACCGGTCGTATTCGAAAGGATTATTCACCGGCTTCTCCAATCCCAAGCGGATGAACGAATTTTCCCCGGGTCAGTTCGGCCAGGCGGGCGGAGCAGTAAAACCCCTGGCACCGGCCCATTGTGGCACGGGTACGCCGTTTCAGCCCCCCCATATTTCCCGCAGGCACCGACCCCTCCATTGCCGCTGAAATTTCTCTCTGGGTCACCATTTCACAGTGGCAGACAATCTCACCATAACCCGGTATCGTGTAATCACGATCAAGGTGCTCGGCAAGGTTGGGAACAAAGGGTATGCCGGGGTTCTCCAAAGTATTAAACTCAGCACCCCGGCTGGACAGCAGGTCATGAACATGCCGGGCCAGGCCCAATGCCCCGGTGAGTCCGGTGGACCGGATGCCTCCCAAAGTGAGCCAGTGTTGTTCCGTCCTTTGAATCACCCGGTATTGCGGCTCTTCAGTGGCCGGTCGAATCCCGGCATAGACGGCGGTTACAGGGATATCGGCAAGTCCGGGCAGACTGGTAACAGCCTGTTGTTTGAGGGAGTGCAGGATCGTTTCGTCAACCGAGGCATCGTCCCGGCTATCCTGCTCCTCTGCCGTAGGGCCAACGACGATATTTCCAAAAATAGTTGGGAACAGGACAATTCCCTTGGTCCGCTCCGTGGGTACAGGCAGGATGATGGAA
The DNA here is from genome assembly GCA_963674905.2 of uncultured Desulfobacula sp. GTDB lineage: Bacteria > Desulfobacterota > Desulfobacteria > Desulfobacterales > Desulfobacteraceae > Desulfobacula. The sequence goes on from CAXXXR010000002.1 coordinate 2,917,399, forward strand.
CTGAGCAATCGGGCCGCAGCCTTGTCAAAAACCACAAATTGCCCCTTGCGCGGCTTGATGGTGAATTCAGAAGTTCCAAAAATCTTTTGGTCAACCCTGTCCCCGTATAAACCGGCACAGTTTACGACATATTCTGCCCGGACCTTTCCCTGCCCCGTATCCAGCAACCAGTTTTTACCATCAAAGACACCGCCTGTGACCTCTGCATTAAAAAGGGCCCTGCCCCCGTTTTCCACGGCCTGTTTCAGGTGTGCCAGGGGTGTCGACCAGGGGTCAATGACGTATTCACGCGGGACGGAGATGGCGGATCGAACCGTGGGCGCAAGGTTGGGCTCACGGGCAAGCACCTGGGCTCTGTCCAGCAGTTGAAGGTCGTCAACACCGTTTTTACGGCCTTTTTCCAGGATCGTCTCGAATTTATCCTCTTCCGCTTGGGACCATGCCGCAACCAAAGCCCCGGTCTTGAGAACCGGCAGGTTGAAATTCCTGTGAATTTCCATGAATTCGTCATGGCCCCGGCGCACACATTCCTGCTCCAGAGTGCCCGGAGGGGCATCAAACCCGGTGTGAAGAATTGCACTGTTGCCCTTGCTGGCCCCGTCAAGGATATCGCCGGCCTTTTCAATGAGTACAACCCGGGCGCCTTCCAGGGTCATCCTACGCGCAACGGCACAGCCGACCACCCCGCCGCCGATAACGGCGATATCAACGTCGGCCGTCAAAGAGGTTTTGCCTGATCGGCGTTCTGATCTGGTAGTTTTTTTCATCATAACGACCAAACAGTAACAGACCATGACTGATCAGTCAATAATAAAAAGCGATATCCAAAAGCCTGGAGCCGGCAAAATGGGATAAAAAAAATTTACAGACAGGATGGGGAACCCTTCCGGCGACCCATGAGGCCGCCGGAAGGAAAGGGTTTTAAGCGATCATTCTCTTGATCAGGGCTCGTACGACCTGCACCTTGAACATGTTTTTGGCAAGGGGCTTCACCCCTTTGACAGCAATATCGCCTGCTGAAACAGCGGTTTCATCACTGGCCGGTTTGCCTTCAAGATAGGCCTCAACCGCCCCGGCTCTTAAAGGAATGGGAGCCACGGCACCCAGAACGACGCCGGCATTTTTAATGACCTGACCGTCAAAGTCATAGGAATAGGCCATACTGACAATGGGAAAATCAATGGAATTTCGAATTCTGAATTTTTGATACCCCTGCCGGTTTGTTTTGGAGGGTGCCGGTATCTGAATTTCTTCCACCAGTTCATCATGGTCAAGAACCGTACACTTCATGATGTCCGCAGCAAAGAAATCATCTGCACCCATTGTTCTCTTAGTAGTTTTGATAGTTGCACCCAGGGCCATGAGGGCCGGTGCCATGTCCGAAGCATTCACCGCAATACACCCGCAGTTCACGCACCGGGCAGCTTCAGACCGGATATCCTCCAGGCTGTCTATCTCCGGGGTTCTTGCACATTTGTCATGGCCGGCACAAAGCACCTCAAGAGTCTGGCCCATGGGCATGCTGGTTTCAGGCCTGATCTTTGCAATGGAGAAAGCGGTTTTGCGCCCGGCGGCAACGGCATGGATAACCGATGCAGGGCCGCTGACCACATCACCTCCGGCATAAACGCCTTTCATATCAGTTGCCCGGGTCTCTTCATCTATCACTATCCAGCCGTGATTGTTGGCTACCTGGTCGTTGGTATAGGAGATATCGGTTGCCTGGCCAATGGCCAGGATAATCTGATCCGCTTCAATGGTCTGCTTGACCGATGTGTCAAAACTTGGATTAAACCGCCCGCTTTCATCAAACACCGATGTGCAGGAGACCACTTCCAGTCCGCTAAGAGATCCGTCTTTTTCCAGAATTTTATCCGGACCAAAGGAGGGCTGGATCACAACCCCTTCATGGAGGGCTTCTGCAATCTCTTCTTCAAAGGCCGGCATGTTGTCCCTTGACTCCAGGCAGACCATGGTGACGGATTCCGCTCCCAGGCGACGGGCGGTAACCGCCACATCAACGGCCACGTTTCCACCGCCGACCACCAGCACCCGTTTGCCCACGGCCGGTTTTTTGCCCAGTCCCATGGCGGCCAGAAAATCAATTCCAGGGGTGAGAAGTTCCGATTTTTCCATGGGAAGATTTCTTTCCCCCCACGCACCGGATGCCAGGAATACATTTGTGAACTTCTTTTGAAGGTCTGCCAGGGTCACGCCGTCCCGACCCACGGTGACATTGAATTGAAACTCAATGCCCATGGCTTTGAAAGCGTCAACCTGGCGTTTCACCACATCTTTGGCCAGACGGTCGGCAGGGATCCCATAGGTGAGCATCCCACCGGCTTCCGGCATTTTGTCAAATACGGTAACCTGAAGCCCTGCTTTTCTCAGGTAATAGGCGGCTGCAATACCGGCAGGACCGGCCCCGACAATTGCCACACTCTCTTTGAGCTGTTTTTTTGGCGGAGCCATCAGCTCAGCCGCATTGTCAAGGATATAATCGCCCACCACCCGTTCAACGTTTCTAATGGAAACCGATTCATCAAATTCAGCCCTATTGCACTTAGATTCACATAAATGGGGACAGATACGCCCGGTCAAGGCCGGGATGGGGTTGCTTGCCAGGATGATCAGGGCGGCATTGTGCAGATCGCCTTTGCGGACATAGTCCATATAGGCAGGGATCTCAATACTTCCGGGGCAGGTTTCGGAACAGGCAGGTCCTGCCACTCTCACGCTGCCGTAAATCGAATGATACCGGTTTTCTCCCAGCAGGGCTGCACATTTGGTGCCGCCTTTTCTCAGGCAGTGGAATATATCGTCCGGTGCCCGATAATACCAGCATCTTGGTTCCTGGCAGATATTGCCGCCAAGGGTACCCATGTTTCTGAGCTGGGGCGATGCAACGGACCGGGCAGCCTGTGCCAGCAGCGGATACTGATCCTTGATCGTATCGTTTTTGCAGATATCGGTGAGAGTGGTCAAAGCACCGATGGAAATTCCCTTTTTGTTTGCCTTTACATAGTTCAGGCCTGGAATTGTCTTAAGATCCACCAGGACCTCGGGGGCCTGGGAATGGACTTTGTCCTTGAGTACACCCAACAGGTCGGTTCCGCCGGCAATGGCAACCGATTTTCCATTGACTTTTGATAAAATATCTGTGGCTTCCTTAAGAGAAGAAGCCGATATGTGTTTGAAGTTTCTAATCGTCATCTTTTTCTCCTTAAACCTTTCCCAGAGCCTGGATTATTTTTTCAGGCTTGATCGGAATATCATTAACTCTGACACCGACGGCATTGTAGATTGCATTCATAACGGCCCGGGGCGTGCAGGTCAGGGTACCTTCTCCGATTCCGCATGCACCGTATTCCCCGGCTCCCTTCCAGACCTCCAGAAGGATAGGATCAATTTCCGGCATATCTGCCATGGTGGGAATTTTGTAGTCAATAAAATTAAAATTAAGGGGTACTCCGGTGATTTCATCATAGATGATTTCTTCGGTCAGGGCTTCACCCATTCCCATGACCTGGCCCCCCACCTGCTGGGCTTCAGCGCCGGAAGCAAACATTACCGTGCCGCAGTCATTGATCACCACAAGGTGCAGAACGTCGACTTTTCCCGTGTCTGTATCCACTTCCACTTCGGCAAAATTGGCAAAGTAGGGAACTCCTGTTTTTTCTGCATTGGCCAATCTATTCTTGGTGATCGTGATGGGTACCAGGTCTCCCTGGAATAACAGCTCTTCCACGGAAATTCCCTGATCCGGGTTTTTCTTAACAAAAATACGGCCGTCAACAATATCCATATCCGCAGATTTTGCCTTGAGAACCGGTTCAGCCCTGTCAAAAATTTCTTGCTTAATTTCATCCACAGCCGTGGCAATGACTTCAGACTGCAGGTAGGACACGGCACTGTCGGTCTGGACACAGTCTTTCAGGCTGGTATCGGTGTTGACCAGGTGGTTCCAGTGAATTTTTTCCGGGGTAACCCCCAGGAAACTCAAGGATTCGGCACACCCCAGAACGTTACAGGTGTTGGAGCCGGTACCGGTTTCCACGGTGGGTGCATTGAGAATAACCGTACCATCCGGGTTCAGGGTGATGGAAATCGGAATATGCCCCCGGCGAACTTCCTGCCATTCCGCATGCCATGCCGGATGAATTGAAAATCCCACACCCCGTTTTTTGGTCTTGTCATAGACAGGTCCCTGGCCGGGTTTATTGCGTTTTTCTTTCCATCCGATCTTTTCGGCACCCTGGCGCAGTACTTCGGTTAGACTCTTGTCCGGAAGGGTTTCCCACTCGTGTCCAAAATTTTTAATGCACAGATCAATGGGATCCATGTCCAGCCGTTCCGCCAGCAGGTCAATTACGTGCCCGAAAATGAGGTTGAACTGGGAGTTGCCGACACCGCGCATCATGCAGGCCGGTAATTTATTGGTATACACTGCATAGGATTCCAATTTTACATTGGGAATATGGGCAAACGAAACCTCGGAAATTTCCAGGGGAGCAAATTTCAGGGCAAAAATTGAATGATCGGCATAGGCCCCGGTGTTACCAATGGACTTAAAGTAGAGGGAGGTGATGGTGCCGTCCTGTTTGGCACCAACCTTGGCCGTATAGATCGCCGGCTGACGGGAATCATGGAAACTTTCCCGACGGGTATGTTTGAATTTTACGGGACGGCCTGTTTTCTTTGACAGCACTGCCGTGAAAAGAAAGAAGGGCTGCTCGCCTGTGTCTCCCCGGCCAAATTGTCCGCCAACATATGAAGAAATTACGGTTACCTTGTTCAACGGCAGATCCAGCATCTGGCTGATGTGCATGCGGGTCTGATCTGCTTCATAGGAATTGGAGTAAAGCGTAAATTTCTCTTCCTTCCAATCCACCAGGCAGCACCAGTTGTCAAGAGATCCCTGGGTGGCGTTGTGATGGGTTGAAGCGGCCTCTATCACAACTTCGGCTTTCGCAAAATCAGCCTCCACATCACCCTTGTCCAAAAACACATCATCCCCCCCCATTTTTTCCGGAGGCAGAACATTGGTCTGGGTCATGTCCGGATGAATGACGGGAGCACCCGGTTTCATGGCTTCCAGGGGATCAAGAACAAAGGGGAGCACCTCCCAGTCAACCTTGATCAGGCGGATGGCTTCATCCGCGATCTCTTCGCTCTCTGCTGCTACAACCGCGCCGACTTCGTCGGTCACCCAGCAGGCATAATCACCCAGGACCCGGCGGTCATTAAACTGGCTCCACATCTTTCTGTCATAAGATACCGTGTCCACACCATCGGTCCAACCGGCATTGGTCGGTCGAAGGGATGAAAACTCCGGGTCTTTATAAGTCATTACGGAAACAACGCCGGGAAGCGCCTCTGCCCGACTCACATCAATGTTCTTGATGCGGGCATGGGCATGGGGACTGCGCAGAACCTTGGCATACAACATGCCGGGGAACCGTGTCTTGAGCGTTATATCATCGACATATTCAACTTTCCCCCGGGCCTTTTCCCAGGCATCAATCTTGGGTCGATATCCGCCGACAAATTTGCGATTCGAGTTGGGTCGTGGTGTAAAGGGCTGCTTCATGACTGTTCTCCTTTTTTCGCAATTTTTTCTGAAGCGTGGGTGACTGCCTGGGCAATACCGGCATAGCATCCACATCGGCAGATATGGCCGGAAAGGGCCTCTTTTACTTCGCCCATGGTCGGAGCCGGGTTTTCATCAAGCAGGGCCTTGGTACTCATGACAAAGCCGGGTGTACAGATCCCGCATTGAAGGGCGGTACCGTATCCAGGTTCGCATTGTTCGGCAAACGCCTCCACAATGGGATTATCCTTCTCAAGTCCTTCAATGGTCAGTATTTCGTGTCCCTCCGCTTCAACCGCCAGCATCATGCACGATAAGACGGCTTTGCCATCCATGATTACAGTGCAGGCACCGCAACCCCCTTCGTCACATGAAACCTTGAGCCCGGTGAAGCCCAGTTTCTCTCGCAATAAATAGGAGAGTGTCATTGTCGGTGTAATCTCACCACGCTCAGGTTCAAAATTATGCAGGCACCCATTGATCTTGATCGTTATCACGGATGGCGGCGTGGCAATGGTGCTTTTTGTACCTTTAGATGATTTAGGCATTGCTCGTCCCCTTCAGTTGGTCTATGGTAAAAAACTATGTAACAATATCGCTGTTTTACTTATTCGCTCCCCTTTTTTTTGTCAACAAAAACATTACTTATTAACGCAGAAAAGCCTATGATAAATGGAATTTTAACAAAAAAAGAGTAAAAATATTTAACAAGTCAGAATAAAACACAAATCATGGAAACGGTCCTTGTTCGAAACCATCGAGATTATCCATTCCCATGGTCTGCATTATTTTCTGGGAAGTCTGATGGTCAGCACCGGAATCTCACTGTTCCTGACGACTTTCCTGGCGGTTCCGCCGATCAGGGCATCTTTCAGGATATTATACCCATGAGTCCCCATGACGATCATATCTGCCTGGATTTCTTTTGAGATATTCAGAATTTCTTCTGTGGGGTTTCCGTGGGTTATCCGGATATCCTCAACCAGAAGGCGGCAGGAATCAATGTGAGAGTTCATTTCCCGGCAGAAGTCCTCAATCCGGGATGTCATCTTTTCCTTGAGATAGTTCATCTTATCCGCTTTAAGCTGTTTCCATTTTTCCGTTCCCATGATTTCTCTGACGTGGATTTCAGCGGTGTGGCTGATGTCCTCTATCACGTATAACATGGTGATCATCGCATCATACTTCTGTGCAAGGTCGGCTGCATGGCCGAATGCATACCGGGCACTTTCGGAAAGATCAGTTGCATAGAGTATCTTTTTTATTTTTGGAACCATCCTGTCCTCCTTAGTATTCATCGGGCAAGAGTCGGCACGATGAGATTAAAATTTTTTGGTCTTTGGATAAACCTTATACTAGCTATTATGATCAGAACTTGATTTTTGTCAAACAAAGTATGAAAATTCGGCAAATTCATTTACAAGACCCGGGTCGCCGGGCTTGGGACCGCAGGTTTTATTCAATAGCTGCTCTTGTCTTATCTGCGGTCCTCATTGGGGAAGACTGAATTTCGGGGGGACAGGGTCAGGGCCGGTGAGTCTTTCAATAAACAGATCAAGGTCAAATATTTTCGGGAACCTGTCCCTGTATTGCCTGAACAGCAGCAACGCTTTTGTCGCAACCTTTTTGGCCGGGATTTTTCTGTCATAGGCAAGCTGCTCATACACCACTGCGGCAAGAATCAGGGCCTGGAGGGCGCGCTTGTCATTTCCCCCGGCCCTGGTCCATTGAATTTCCAGCCATTCATGGAACTCGAAAAACAGTTCAAGATTCCACAGGACAAGGGAAAGGTTAAAATGATCCCCAGGGTCTGCAAGACCGGTCTCCATTTGAAAGAAAACTTTTTCAAAACACGCCTGCCTGTGACGGGTATAGGCAATAATATGGGCAGGGGTCCCGGGGATTTGACAGGCGGTGATCCCGGCCTGGAAAAGGTCAGGGTCTTTTTCCTGGATCGCCCTGACAAAAATATGGCCCAGGTGATTCCGGATATCCCGGCAGCGCCGGTTTTCAAAGGGGTCAAATTTCATATCCGTATTTCCCAGCATTGGTGAATCTGCCGCCGCTTGCTCTGATAATCTTCGGGAATGGTTTGGGATGTGATGTCCCTAATATCCGTTGCCGACAGATTTTTTGTGCTCAACTCAAAGTTCTGGTGATTGGTGGAAAAGAAAACCGTTGCATTGGGTTTCATGAGATCAAACACGGCAGTGAGCAGACCCGGATGGTCCCTGGAAATATCAAAATACCGGTCCCTGACCCGGGTGGTTGAATAGGAGGGCGGATCAACCACGGCCAGGTCAAAGTCCTGGTACCAGGGTCGGGCCGTCTTCAGAAAATCAGGGGTATCCTTCTGGATCAGGATGTGCCGCTTGTCTGAAAGGCGGTTCAGTTCAAGGTTTTCTTTTGCCCAGTTGATTGCTGTTTCCGACCGGTCCACGGACACGGTCTGGGAGGCCCCTCCTTTTGCGGCGTAGCAGGTGAATGCTCCGGTGTAGCAGTAGAGATTTAAAAATTTTTTATCCTTTGCCCGCTCCCGGACCATCATCCGTGTGTTCCGGTGGTCGGAGAACAACCCGGTATCCACATAATCACTTGGGTTGATATAAAACTTCAGGTCTCTTTCGGCCAGGGCGATTTTTTGGTTGAGATGGTTGATGCGCTCGTATCTTTTTCCCTCTTTGATGCCGGAGCGCCGGATTTTGAGATGAAGGTTCCGGTCCGGGACATCCAGAGCCCTTGCCACGGATTTGCCCATCAGGGGCAGCCAGTCCGGGAAGGACTGCTTCCGGCTGTATTCCCCGACCACAAGGTGACCCCCATACCAGTCCACCACGGCCCGGATTTCCGGGATATCCCAGTCATAGAGCCTGAACACCTCAAGATTCTGTCGGGCATACCGTTTGTGCAGATGCTTGAATCTTTTTTTGACGCGATTGGCAAGCATTTCTGCCTGGATTCTGGTTTTATCCTGGATATTTTCGTCCATGTTCAAGGGCTCCTTTTTCAGTACAAAAACTATAATTACACTATTTTGGGTTGGATTTGCAAATCCCGTGATTTTCTTGACATAAGTTTATGCGGATACTAAAAAGATCCAGAGTTTTATAAATTAAGAACCGCAAATTTTGATGGAAGATAGAACATTCGGGCCGTTGGATTGCCCGGACAAATAAAGCAACAGATACAGGAGAGACATATGCTCAAAGACGGTGAAAAAGGGGTAATCCGACAAAAAGGAAAGGAAACCCAAACCTATGCCATTGCACCGCACATTCCCTGCGGGATAGTGACCCCGGATCAGCTCAGGCGGCTGGCCGATGCAGCCGATACCTACCGGGTCCCGGCCGTAAAGATTACCAGTGCGGCAAGAATCGCCCTTGTGGGCATCACCGAAGACCAGGTGGACGGGATCTGGAAAGACCTGGGAATGGACCCGGGTCATGCCACAGGGCTCTGTGTCAGGAGTATCAAGGTCTGTCCCGGAACAAGCTACTGTCGACTGGGACAGCAGGACAGCCTTGAAATGGGAATGTATCTGGACCAGGCCTATCATGGGCGGGTCCTGCCCAGTAAAATGAAAATAGGGGTGAGCGGGTGTAAAATTCAATGTGCTGAAAATTGCATCAAGGATATTTCCCTTTACGGAACCCGGGAGGGCTGGACCCTGATGATCGGCGGAAACGGCTCGGCCCGGCCACGGCTTGCCGATATCCTGGTGGAAGATCTTTCGTCTGAACAGGCCCGGGACATGGTGGACCGGGTGGTGGATTACTATGAAAAAAATTCCAAACGGGAACGTATGGGCCGTATGATTGAAAGAATCGGCCTTGATACCATTAAGTCGGATCTCAAGATCGGTTAAAGCGAAATCGTCTTAATTTCATATCTGCAAGGAGAAAAATTGGGCACACAATTGGGTATGGCAACAAAAATCAGTATCCTCGTTATGACGGCAATCGGTTCAACCCTGGTGATTGTTTTTGTCTGCTTTTTTTTCTCTTTATCCCAGATGAAGAAGATCAACCAGGACGAATTCAACCGCATCATTTATGAAGAGAGAAAAGAAAAACTGGTTGAGCTTACCGACAATGCCTCTGCTGTCCTGGAAACCACCAATTTACACAGCACTGCGCTAAATGCCCTGTCTGCCATGCGGTTTGGAAGGGAAAAGAAAAATTATTTTTTTGTTGTCGATGACCAGGGCCGGTTTGTGGTTCATCCGGAACGGCCGGATCTTGTGGGTGTCAATCAGATGGGTCTTCAGTCTGTGGACGGCAAATTTATTATCAGGGAAATCATTGAAAGATCAGCGACCCAAACCCAGGGGTTTATTACGTATCAATGGGAAAAACCGCATTTAAAAGGAGAGGTAGGTGAGAAACTCACCTATTTCCGAAGAATTCCCAAATGGAAATGGACCCTTGCCACGGGAGTTTTTAACGATGATATCAAGGAGATTGCCCGTGAAAAGGAAAAACTCTTATTTGAGAAATTAAGAAAGGGGCTGGGGGTTTTAGTGGGCTTTGTTCTGTTCTTTTCAGCCGGGTTTATCCTTGTTTCCATTGCCATTGCCCGGAAACTCTTAAGTCCCGTAAAGCAGGCCGCGGTTTTTGCAAAACAACTCGGGGCCGGGAACCTCACGGCAACACTGGACTACAAAAGCCGTGATGAAGTCGGCATCATGGCGGACATTATGCGGTCCGGAGCACGGGAACTGGGTGGATTAATCGAGCGGCTGATTTCCACATCATCCATTGTGGCCGAGTCGTCTACACGGATTCTGGCCATTGCCCATGATTTGAAATCTTCATCCCGGGAGATGGAAGACCATTCAGAACATGCCACAACCCAGACCCGGGAGATTTCCGGGCATATGCAGAATATCTTGTCCGCCACCGGCAAAATTAATTCACAATTGGACAGTATTTCCGGTTTCACGGACAGGGTTTCCCAAAATACGGTTCTGGTGGGAGAAAAGATCGATTCCGTATCAACGGCGACCACCTCGGCGGCCTGCGCCATTGAACAGATGTACGCATCTTTTAATGAAACTGCCCGGAATTCAAGCAAGGGGGCAGGGGTTACACAGGATGCCTTGAAACAGGCCGCAGATACCACCGTGATCATGCATCAGCTTGGGGATTCCGCCAAAGAGATTGGAGAAATCATTGAAATGATTCAGGCCATTGCGTCCCAGACCCATCTATTGTCCTTAAATGCCGCCATTGAAGCTGCCGGGGCCGGTGAGGCGGGAAAAGGGTTTTTTGTGGTGGCCAATGAGGTAAAGGAACTGGCCAATCAGACGGAAATATCCGCCAACACCATCCGTTCGAAAATTCTGGGGATGCAGGCCCATGCAAAAACAGCGGTTGATGTGATTCAGTCTATTGGTGAGGTGATTGCAGACATTGACCGGATCATGCTGGCCATTGCCGCATCAATTGAAGAACAGACCGCGGTGACAAATGAGATCGCCTCAAATATCAGTGTAACGGATCGGAATGCCAAAGATCTGAACATCAATGCCAAAGAAAACATTGATGCGGTCCGGCAGGTGGCAATGAATATTGAGGAAACCTCAAACGAATCTGAAATGATCCGGCAGGATGTGAAAAATACCAGCCTGGGCATCCAGAGTGTTTTGGACTATGTCAACCGAACCCATGCATCGGTGAAAACATCTGTCCAGGGAATCGACGTGATTCAGTCCCAGGCAGATGAGCTTTCCAGGCTTGCAGAGGAATTAAAAAAAGCGATTCATATTTTCAAGGTTTGATGAAAAAACAGAGAGTGTCTTGTCAAACTATAATCCAATCTTATCTTCAAGGGTCCAAAAGGGTAACAATAAAATTTGCGGCCCCAAGGAATAACAAACACGTAAAAAGTCCAATTGATGGACCCAAAAAAATATAGGGAGAACGGTGTGAAGGCATTGATTATTGCCGCCCATGGCAGCAGGAGAATAGAATCCGGACGAGAAGTCACATCCCTGACCCATCGCCTGGCCCAAAAGGTGACAGGAGCTTTTGACGTGGTCGAGCATGCGTTTTTGCAGTTTGCCGAGCCCCTTCTTGAAGAAAAGTTAGAGGAACTCGCCCAAAAGGGGGCCACAAAGATTGTCATATTTCCGTTTTTTATCAGCAGCGGCAGCCATATTCTGGTGGATATCCCTGAACTGGTAGAAAAGGCCCGGTCCATTCACCCGGATATTGAATTCATTGTGACCCGGCCCCTGGGAAAGATTGAAACCATTGAAGAGATCATTATCCGGGAAGTAACGATTTAACCGGAAAATTATCTGGATTGCATATGAAAAAAACAATCATTATTAAAACCGGAGACACCTTCCCGGCCATTGCAGTGGCGGAGGGAGATTTTGAGGACTGGATTTGTACCGGTCTGGGAATCCAACCAAAAGAGATCCGGGTTGTGGACGTTCCCAACGGTCAGAAATTGCCCCGGGTTGAATCGTGCAAGGTAGTGGTGATTGCAGGCTCCCATGCCATGGTGACTGAAGACCTTGACTGGAGTCTGGCTGTGGAAGACTGGCTTTCCGGGGTGATTGAATCCGGGGTTCCGGTTCTGGGTATCTGCTATGGTCACCAACTGCTTGCCAGGGCCATGGGAGGGAGTGTGGACTATCATCCAAAGGGACTCGAAATCGGCACCACCACAATTGAACAGATCCAGATTGAACAAAATCAGACTGAACAGGTTCAGATCGAAGCGGACCGGATTGAAACAGACCAGATTGAAGGGGGGTGGGCAGGCGATTCAGATCCCCTGTTCAGGGACCTGCCGAAAACCTTTGCTGCTCATGTCTGCCATTCCCAGACCGTTGTGCAACTTCCCCCTGGTGCCGTGAGACTGGCGAAAAATGATTTTGAGCCCAACCATGCGTTCAGGATCGGTCGGTCTGCCTGGGGGGTACAATTCCATCCGGAATATGATATTGCCGTTATGGGCGCCTATGCCCGGAATATGGAAACGCTTATCAAGGCATCGGGTCTGGATTTGTCCACAATTCTGGAACAGATACGCCCCACGCCAACGGCCCTGGAGATCCTGAGACGGTTCGGAAAATTAGCCGGGCAGGCCGCCGGATAGACACTTCCTTATCGATTCAAAGACCAGTCATAATCCAGGTAATGGATGGTCATATTTTCTCCGGAAGCGTTGAGCTTTTCCCTTAGTTCCCTAGAGGCATATCGCCTGATAAAAGAGAGCGGATTCCCGGAAAAATCATCTTTAAACCACTTGAAAATTTTGCTGATAAACAGCCTATCCGCTTTGATGAAGGTGTTGCGTTCATCGTTGATAAACTCTCTTGCCTGGGCATCCAGTTGATCGTCCAGGATATCTCCCTCATAGGGTTCGTCCCGAAGCCTGGGGCAACCTTTAGACGCACAGTTGATTGCAAAATGAACCCGGGGATCCTTGAATTCCGGCCTGAGGATTTTGTGCTCAATATAGTCCAGGGATACGGTTTTTTTCTTCAGGGTAATAAACTTCTTGCTCCAGGGGTTGGAAAAAAAACCGCCGATCTCTTTGATGGAATTAATCCCCGGGTATCGGGTCAATACCAGCTTGATGGTAAAGGCGTTATAGGCATTGATATAAAAGGCAAACTTATGATTGGGAGAAAGGGTGTCGGCCCGGGTGTTGCTCAGTTGTGAAAGATAGACATCCAGGAGGCGTTCATCCTGTTTGAATCCGTCATAGTCCACGGTTTTGCCCTTAACATGTTTTTTTAAGAGGGAGGCATAAATTTGATTGTCCACACTTTCCATTGCCCCTGCACGGGAAAAAAACAAGAGGAACAAGAGTCCTGCGGCAAGACAAATTTTTGTGTGCATATTTCTTCCTCTCTTGTGTCGGTTTTGGTCCTGGATCAGATCCTTCCGATACCGGCGAACAGATCAAGCCCCCCGTGAAAAATGGGATTCAGCCTCAATTTTAATCCAAGGGCAGTGCTGCTTTCCCTTGACGGAAGAATGACCCCTGCATGCCACCCTTTAAAGTCTGATTTGAGTCGTTTCCCGATTTCACGAAAAAAGGATCGGGTATCGGTGTCGTTTCCCAGTCTTTTCCCATAGGGTGGATTTAACAGGACCACGCCTTTTTGTCCGGGAAAGATCCCGGGAGGGTGGAAAGAGAAGAAATCCTGTCTGGAAAGGTTTATGGCCCGGCTGAATTCATGGGCCGACATATTCTTTTCCATGGCAGCAAGGGCTGCATCATCCACGTCGGACGCGAAAATTTCATTTTCCGGGACCCTGACCTGAAGCGCTTCAGCCTGTTTTTTCATGTGGGCATAGGCCTTGGGGCTGAAACCGGGCCAGGACTCAAAGGCAAAGGACCGGAAAAACCCCGGAGCTACTCTGGCTTTTATCATGGCCGCCTCAAGGGAAAAACTGCCGGACCCGCACATGGGGTCCACCAGGACATCGTCTCTGGAAAATCCGGCCCAGTGCAGCATGGCAAAGGCAAGGGTCTCTCGTAGCGGCGCGATGTTGACCTCCTGCTTGATGCCCCGTTTGTGCAACAGGTCTCCTGTACTGTCCAGTGAAAGGGTGAAAACGTCGTGATCGGCCCGGATGAAAATCGTTTGAACCGATGCAGGCGGGGCCGGTCCTGAAATGCCGGATTCGGAAACGGCCGATCCGGCAATATCAGGGCTGGACCTGATCTGGTCTTGAATGATCCGTTCACACCGCTGGGCAATGGCATCGGAATGGTATAACCTTGATTTCCGGGCCGTGACATTAAATTTAAGCAAAGCATTTTGCGGCAGATAGAGAACCCAGTCAATGGCGGCAATTTTTTTTTCAAGTCTGCCAAATGACTCTGCCTTGAACTGGTCCACCCGCATCAGGAGTCTTGAAGGACTTCTTAAATTCAGATTCAGCTCCATGCAGTTAGTGACTCGGGCATTAAACTCAATGCCTCCGGGGGTGACAACAATATTTTCTTCCGGGAACCCCTGGGCTCTCATTTCATCCGTACACACGGTTTTCAGTCCGGGCGAACACACCAGGAAAAAAGGATGCTCCCTGCCGATAATGCGTCGCTTGATTCTTTTTTCAAATGAAGTTAATGTCATGGCTATATCAGTCTCATTACTATATTTATTGGGCTCAAGGCTGTATTAAATTGGGCTCAAGGCTGTATTTTGTCTGCCGCGTAGAGAACGAGTTCTTCCGTGCTTTTCCAGGAAATGCACTCATCTGTCACGGAAACCCCGTATGCCAGACATTCGGGGTCACCATTGCACTTCTGGCTGCCTTCAAATAAATTGCTTTCAAGCATCAGGCCGATGATACCGGTATTTCCCTGAATCCGCTGATCCAGGACACTTTTGAATACAAAGGCCTGGCCCCTGAATCGCTGGCCGGAGTTGTCATGGGAACAGTCGATCATGACGGCATCCAGAAGATTTTTGGCTTTGAGCTTTTCTCTGGCCTTGTCTACGGAAATGGGATCGTAATTCGGGGTGGGGCCGCCGCGAAGCACTATATGGCCAAAGGGGTTGCCCGTGGTGCTGACCACTGAAGAGTATCCCTGGGGGTCGATGCCGAGAAAATGCTGGGGAGCACCGGCGGCCAGCATGGCATTGACGGCCGATTCCAGGCTTCCGTCCGTACTGTTTTTGAACCCCACCGGCATGGAAAGACCGCTGGCCATTTCACGATGGGTCTGGGATTCGGTGGTCCGGGCCCCTATGGCCACCCAGGTCAGCAGTCCTGCAATATACTGGGGGGTGATGGGGTCCAGAATTTCCGTGGCCGTGGGCAGGCCCATCCGGTTGATGTCAATGAGCAGGGATCTGGCTTTTTTCAGGCCCTCATCAATGTTGTAGGACGCATCAAGAAAGGGGTCATTGATCAGTCCCTTCCATCCCACCGTTGTCCTGGGCTTTTCAAAATAGACCCGCATGATCAAATTGATTTTTTCTTTAACATCCTGCCGCAGTTTTTTCATTCTGTCGGCATATTCAAGGGCCGCATCCATGTCGTGGATGGAGCAGGGGCCGGCAATGACCAGGAGGCGGCCATCCTTTTTGAGCAGGATGTTTTCAACATCACGGCGACCGTTAATAACGGTTTGTGCGGCATCGTCGGGTACGGGAAGCATCTCTTTAATGGCTGCCGGTGAAATAAGGGGTTTGAACTCTTTTACATTGACATCATAGGTCTGTTTCATGTCGTTTCCTTTGCAGATTTCAAACAAAGCCGGAGACTCAAAACAAAAAAGCCGCAGGCTTTGGCTGCCTGCGGCTTTTTCGTTAAAAATAAATTTCAGCGCACAACAGGCAGGCCGGTATAAAAATAATACCTGAAATAAAAATAAAATCTGTCTGTTGAGCAAAAATTCATCGGTTTCTCCCTTTGAAACACAGGTAGACCATATAATTTTTTCCAAGTCAAGCAAATTTGATGAATGCCATTCATTAATGTTTCTGCTATTGAATAAAAGCTTTCTGATTCAAATGTTTTTTCAGAATATCCGTCGTTCCGGTCTTAAAAGAATGAAGTGAAAATATTTCATTTGATAGGTGTTGTCAAGGAAAGTAAAGTAAGCTGGATATTTGCCATAAGCACCGATTTTTGCCCAGTTTCCTGGGTGAAATACGCCAAAACTTTAGGTCCTGGTCAAAGTCTCTTCAGGGCTGTGTAAACTTTATCATCATTACGCTTGTCAACCAAAGGGATCTTTACCGTATCACCCTCAACACGGTAAATAATTCGATATTCCCTAATATCAGCCCGCCTGTAAGAATATCCTTTGAGCCCTTTTGAGTCGTTCGGTTCGGGATCTGCTAACAGAGAAAATATTTTTCTGGCTACTTGACGGTATTGTTTGGGTGGGAGTTTTTCAAGAAATGAAATTGCACTTTTGGTCAGGTCGAGGTTATGCATTTTTTCCCGTTAAAAATTTCATTGCGGCATCAGTACCGACATATCCTTCTTTTTCAGCTTCGAGTGCTTTTTGCGACCAATATTCATCCTCTGTTTTGGTTAAACGCTCGAATTCATCTACAGAAATTAATACAAACGATTCACGGCCCGCTTTCTTAACCACTACCGGATGGGTCCTGGCTGCATCAAGGTAACGGCCCAGCCGATTTTTGAATTCAGTTGCGGTTATTGTCATCTCCATCAGTTATCTCCTTATTGCATTTAGCCTACTTTAGCTAAAATAGGCATTTTGGCTGAAACTGTCAAGGTCAAATGATAAAGACGCGGCCATATCATCAGAGGATTTGTATCCCCTTCCTCCAGGGCGGCTTTCAAATATTCGCAAATCATTTCAGGGCTGTCTAAGTGTTTACCGGCATCTAAAATTACAAGAGAATGTTCCGATATTCTTGTCTTACTTTGGATAAGATTAAACCTTCAGCAGTAAATAAAGTCATTTGAGTATCATCTGTAAAGGCACCGATCCTGCCGTATGCTTTTGAATAGTCTGTCAACCCTTGATGCCCAAAATAGGACCGGAATTTTTCGATTGAAATAAATTCGATTGGTGCACCTAAAGCATCGCCAATTGCTCCACCAATTATACAACCTTTGAAATGTTCAATTGTTCGTCTATTTGTCATCCTTTTCAGATTTTGCCCTTTTGTTTATCTGATAAGTCCCATCCAAACGCTTCCACATATCTTCTATTTTCTGATCCAGGATCTCAACTGCTTTATCGTATTCATTCTGCTTTATTTCAAGGTTTTTCAATTTTGATTGAAGAATATAGATTTCATCATCGTACCATTTATCCGGATCAAAATTATAAGTCATGTCTGTTAAAATCAACTCTATTTTAAAACGGTGTAAAAACTTCTTTCCTTGAGAGTACCGAGTTCTTGAACATATTATCCGTGCTCAAGAATCCATCGTCGGAGGATCGGTTTCATATTTTGCCACCCAGCTCTCAATAAGATCTTCAAACCGTTCCATCTGTTTTTCGTCGAGTCCTTCCGGCATATATTCCATCTGGAGCCAGCCGATAAGATGACTCATTATGGACTTCCTATCAAGGCCGGAGTCCTTACTCATCCGATCGACACTTTCATTGATGCTCAGGCTTACACCATTCGGCCAATTAATTTTTCTTTTGAATGGATCGACTTGTGCGCCCTCCAATGCATTGAAGACATAATCCAAGGCATCCATTGATTCGGCACCTTTCGGGGAGTCCATCCATTCCAAAAAATCCTCCATAAAACCAACGGACTGGGTCGATGACTTTTTCATGGATCTCTTCTCTTCGCCTCCTTCGCCTGTTTCATTTTCATCTGAGAATATTCAATGGATAGATCAATCCATTCTTCTATCAATTTTTTGAATCTTTTGTAAACCTCAATCTGCCCACGGATATCATCAACCCATTCCCGCCTGACATACTGAGTCCGGCTTTTCATTTTATGAGTGTAGCTTATTTGATAGTAAGGTCCTTTCTTTTCAGCAGGCACTTTGTATTGCATCGTAAGGGTTCCTGGGCGCATTGGACCTAACTCCAGCAGCTCGTTTTTTATCGTACAGATTTCATTTTCCAGTTGTTTTAGCTTTTCTGTTATCATATAGTATAGCATATACATGCTATACAAATTCGTCAACTTATTTTTGATACGGAGAATGCTATGAAACTATGGACTTATTGGTTCAACGCCGTTTCTTTCCTGAGACCCGCCTGTTCCCGGACTCGGACCTTTCTTTGGTTCACAGCCTGCCTGGCCGGAATTACCTTGAGGGTTGATCTCCTGGGTGTCACCAGCATTGTACGCGCCTTGGGGCTCAAACCATTCTGTTATGACCGGATACTCGACTTCTTTCATGGACCCGGCCTTCACCTGGACAAACTTTCACGGATCTGGACGAAAACCGTACTAAAAATTTTTCCCATTGTCCTACGTTCAAACGGCAGGCTCCTCATCGTCGGAGACGGGATCAAGATCCCAAAGGAAGGCAGAAAAATGCCAGCGGTCAAAGGGCTTCATCAAGAATCCGAATCAAACTCGAAGTCTTCCTTTATTATGGGACATTCGTTCCAGGCGGTCGGCATTCTTGTAGGAGCCTTGGAATCAGTGTTCTCCGTTCCGCTTATCAGCCGGATTCATGAGGGGGTGGTCGTTTCGAATCGGGACAAGCGGACATTGCTCGACAAAATGATAATCCTCATTGAATCCCTTGAACTTGATCAACCGTTTTATTTCATTGCCGACGCCTATTATGCCAGCGGAAAAATCGTGAAGAAGCTTTTGAAAAATGGAAATCATTTGATCACCCGGGTCAAAAGCAACGCCGTGGGGTATTATCCAGCCACGGGAAAAAAAAATGGCCGGGGGAGGAAAAGAGTGTATGGGGAAAAAATCAAGCTCCGCGAGCGGTTTGAGAGTTCGGAGACGATGATTGTGGCCCCGAGTCCTATTTATGGTGAACGTAATGTGCAAATCCGGTATCTATCACTGGATCTTATCTGGCGAGTAGCCGGAAAAACGGTTCGGTTCGTGATAGTGCTTCATCCCACCAGGGGCAAATGTATCTTGATGACCACTGACTTGACGCTCCAGCCGCTTGAAATCATCCGGTTGTACGGACTCAGATTTAAAATAGAGGTTTCATTCAAGCAGGCTGTCAGAACTATCGGAGCATATGCCTATCATTTCTGGATGAAGCCCATGAAACCGATAAAACGACATTCCGGCAATCAGTATATTCATAAAAAGCCGAAGGCGTATCGAAAAGCGGTGCAGAGGAAAATCGACGCATACCACAGATTTGTTCAAACCGGATTGATCGCCCAGGGTCTGCTCCAGTACCTCTCCGCTTCCTTCCCCCAACTGGTATTCTCTTCCTTCGGATCTTGGTTCAGAACCATTCGAACCGATTTCGCGCCGTCTGAGCTTGTTACGGCAATCGCCTTGCGGCAGACCTTTCCCGAATTTCTCTCAGATTCTTCTCAAGATTCAATCTTCAAGAAATTCATCATCGAAAGGATAGATCTGGATAGAACGGAAGGGTTGCGGCTTGTGGCGTGAGCCATTTTGTCTTAAAAAACGGTACTCTCAAGTTCTTTCCCATCCCTGGCATCAAATAAAATCTGGGAAACTTTCCGTCCCCCCGCTGTATCATGAAATCCTTGAATATGATCTATTTTATTTTTACCTGAAACGCTCTCTGAATTGAGCCCTGGATTAGATTGATTTTTTCCTATACATTCCCTGATTTCAGCCCGTTTCTTTTCAGATAGATACATGAGATGTCTCCCGTTTCAGGTTATGGCGAATATGGAACTGAGTTTGCTAAAGGTATATTGCACTTGAGGGATGGAAATTCAAGGATTATTGGATTGAGATAAACAATGTTTTTTGATAAAGCACTTAAGAGGTAACCATAATCTATAAATAAAGGGCTAAAATGCCCCCTAAAACTTTCAAATGCAAACAATGCGGTAACTGCTGTCTCAAACTCAGCGATGCTTTTCAAACAAGTGTCGGTGATGATGATGTCGCTATGTGGGAAATGGAAGGACGGTTTGATATCCTGGAGTGGGTTCATCCAATACCCCTTGGTGAAGATCATTATATTTATGATATTTGGATTAATCCAAAAACCGGTGACGATGTAGGTCGGTGTCCCTGGTTAAGAAAATTGCCAAAGCAGGATAAGTACATTTGCCGGATTCATGATGTAAAACCTGAACATTGCCGAAATTATCCTAAATCAATTGAGCATGCTAAAGAAACTGGGTGTAGAGGTTTTGAGTAGTTGGTTTTGAACATTTCAATATTTGGATTTTTGGGTACAATTTTTTTACAGATCGATTTTTCATTCCCGGGTTAATTTTTGAGATTTATATGTCGCTGGCCATTCTGGTAATCAAAACAAGTTTGTATATAATTTGAAAAAGGCGATTTTGTTTTTGAAAGAATACGGGCCGCTTAAAATTCCAACAAGTCACTTATAACCGTTTTAAGTGGGGTAAGGGCGCTTTGAATATGTGGTTGTTTGTTTTGCTAAATGAAGATTCTGATCAATCCTTGGATACATTTTTAGTTCCAACGACACTGGTTGAGAAGCTGGCTGATATAAAATTATGGGAGCGGCTGGTCGGTAAGAAAATTGATAAAGAAAAATCAAAGGTCCGAAAGGTGTGGTAGAATTTGCCGGACATAATCAATTTAAAAAAGGAGGACTTTGTGGATTATAAAATTATTACTGTGACAATGGAAAATGAATTCAAGATCTGCCCGTCTTGTGGATATAGGGATGGGTTCCATTCTATGCTTAAAAAAGAAGGGGATGTAACCAAATGGCTTTTTATCTGCCCTTCCTGTCACGATGTTTTTGATATAGGGCGGACCTTAAAAAATGAATCATGATTAAAAATGTGCTTGATGGTGAAAAAATGTTAACGGGGCTTGTCTCCTCATTCCAGTGTATCTCCAATTAAATTGAATGCATATCTGATTCATTTGGTCATGTTTTTTCAAATATAATTTAATTGTATAAAGATTCATTTTCTTGTAGGTTCACCCTGACACATACACACATCGGTTTAAAAAATATTCCCGGATTTGTGGAATGCATGATAAAATTTTTCATAACATGAGACATTCGTCAGCTACCACAATGCTGGGGCTGGAATTGATGTTAATATCATTCAGAAATTTTTGGGTCTTACTGATATTACGACAACCCAGATTTATGCAAAAGTTGTGGATAATTTCATGCTTCAAGAAATAAAAAAACTTGAATCTTGATCGCCTAAAGAAATTTCTAAGGAAGCGACCAAGGGCCACATAATATTGGTTCTGGGGCAGATCTCCTGGAGACCAATGCAATTATTCTAAATGAATATTACGTTTTAATGCATTTTATTGTTGACGGAGTGGTACCGCATGCGGTACTTAATATTAAAACAATGACAAAGAAATTAAAAAAATTATATGAGAAGTTAAAAGAGTCACCAACAAATGCTTCCTTTAATGAAATCTGTCAATTAGCAGAACAAACTGGTTTTGTCTTTCGAAAACAAAAAGGTGGCCACAAAATTTATAAACACCCAATTCACCGAATAATCATGAATTTCCAACCGGACAAAAGCGATAAATGTAAAGCAAAGAAATACCAAATATCCCAGCTGATTGACTTTATCGATAAACACGACTTAATCAAGGAGGATAAATAATTATGGATAAATATTCTATTAATATTATGTGGAGTGAAGAGGATGAAGGATATATAGCAACTATCCCTGAATTCCCAGGACTTTCAGCATTCGGTGAAAATCCAGAAGAGGCAATCGAAGAGGCCAAATTAGCACTTGAAGGATTTATTGAAGTCTATCACGAAGATGGATGTAAAGTCCCTAAACCTCAGACAATGGAAACCTTTAGTGGTCAAACTAGATTGCGATTACCCAAAAATCTGCATGCTAAATTAAGCCGACAGGCCAAAAGAGAAGATGTTTCTCTTAATACTTATCTTGTCCAACTTTTAACTGAGGGCCATGTTAAAAACCAAATTGGGCAGCAGTTAACCGGATTAAAAACTCTTGTTCTTTTAAATAGTGCGCACATAGAAAGAAGGCCGCCATTAAGGCCTTTAGTTAAATCGAATTGGGGTGAAAAAGAAGAAGATACTAAAATTAGGGTAAATTAATATTATGAAAGTTGCAAAACATATAACTGTCCTTTTGTGTGATGACATAAGAATGGAGGCAGATAATAAAATATCTCTTATGGGTTTATATCAAGACGATTTGATTGTTGATGAGGTACCCCAGATTCTACCATCATTAGCATTTATGATTGTTTTTGAGGAACCTAAAAGACAATTCGATAAAGTTGAGTTGATCATTAAAGCTCCTAAATCTGAACCAGATATAGTAATTTTTGATTCTCCACCGGAAGGTTATTCCAAAGATGAAGACATAAAAATGCTTTTCAAATTAGCCCCTTTTAGAATCAAAGCAGAAGGAAAAGTAAAATTACAAATCCGTTTTCCCGACTCTAAAAAAGCGATAACTCTGCACACATTCAATATCATCGACCGAGAAGCATTGGACTGATATGCATATTAGTTCCCCTTTATATAGTTTAATTGCACCGAGTTAGCCAGAAAAGGCTATGAATACTATCTCAATCAATCTTCTCTTAATCAGTCGCCCGGCAAATGGTCAACAAGCCATTTAAAATTCAATTTTATAGTTCAGAATTGATCAAATGAATTTTTTTATTATATTACAGTATTTAATATATATTAAAAAACCTGGCAGGGTAATTTTGAACACTTTTTTTTTAGAGCGATGTGTGAACCAAAGAACTTGAAACATCTTCGTTTCTTTGCTCAGCTATTTTTAACGCAGCCGTAATGGCATATAGACCCTTTTCATCTACTCCGACTACCACTTGTCTTTTATCTTTGAAAATCATTAATAGATAAACCACGGGAAGAGCTGAAGAAATTTTTTCGGCAATACCCGGAATTTCTTTTATTGATTCAAGCTGATCTAAATCAAAGCCAACCATTCTTTTCTCAATGAGTCGTTCTCTGAGATTTGGTTTTACCCAGATCCGGTTTTTGGTTTCATCAAGAGTAGTGTTTCGACATTGATGTTTTTTATTTACATAAACAATCTGCATCTTAAATCTCCTGAGTATTCGACAATCAATATGTCTTGAAGCATTCCAGGTGACTCTGTTTTTATGTTTTCACTTGAGATTCTTGATCCCCATAACCCCAAAGCTATCTTTAACACCTCGTTAAGTTGATAGAAGCCTAATCATATTTGCAGACATCTACCCACTCTTTACAATTTGAATATTTTTCAAGTTCATCCACAGTCATCCGTATTGAAGCGTATCGGCCTCCAGCAGCTGGAATAATTTCTGAGTGTTTTTTCAATGATACATCCAGGTAAACGTCAATTGGTTTCTTTAAACCAAAAGGACAAACTCCACCTATTTCATGTCCAGTATGTTCCAAGGCTTCTTTTTTATTGAGCATCTTGGCTTTTTTGGAAAAACACCTTTTATACTTTTTATTATCAATCTTCGCTTTGCCGGCAACGACAATTAATATCGGTTTTTCGTCGATTTTAAACGACAGAGTCTTTCCTATCTGATCAGGATCTACTCCATGGGCCTGGGCAGCTTCTTCTACGGTTGCGGTTGAATTTTTTAAAACCATAACACGGTTGTTCATATTGTATTCTGAAAAATATTCAATAACAGCTTCTAACGACATTTTGTTACCTTTATTTTTAAATCCGATAATTATCGCAAAAGTATAAGATATGAAATCCGTATACAAGGATAAAATACTATTTTCAAAAAAATTGAATTGCTGAAATATTTTTACTGTCCTGTGAAATATTGTAACAAAATTTTTGTTCCATTTTTAAAGGAATTGATCGGATCTCATCTTCAAAAAGATAATGGCGTCGTAGTTCTCAAAACCCACAACACCATTTTTACCATCACCACTTATAATCGTTTTAAGTCAAATCAGTTCCTACACGCACATCAACAAATTTTCTCCAGGAATTTTAACCCTGGGCATTTGGTCCCATTTCTCTCCGTTTAACGAACAACCGTTCGTTTCTCGATGCACACCACCCCATTGTTTGAAAAAGAAAGGCACCTCGGCTGCAACACATTGATCCCTGATATCAAGTACCCATTCTTTTTTCATGGTCCGTGCCCTTGGACCCGATTCTCCGCCAACTATAACCCAATTGATATCTGTCAGATCCATATCCGGTAACGATCCTAATAACGGCTCAATGGATAAAAATTTAATCGCAGCACCGGTGGCACGTAGATGATCAATGCGATATAGGTAATCTGTATTTTCAACAGATACTCCAGCCCAAATATTATCCATCCAGCTACCTGAGATTCTCGCCATGTTGCTGTACGAATCGCTCTGCGTTGCCGATGTCATGAAGTGTAAAAAGAAATTTTGCCGTCTTTTTATCTTCCACAGTTTCTTGCTTCGTTCCTTCAGTTGAATTCAGAGTGTTATCACCTTCAATTTTTTCCATTAGTACTCCTTCTCAGATTTGCCGGCATTTTTTATCGTTGCACCGGCAAAGACTGGCGTAAAAATTATTTTCGTTGAAATGATTTGTCCCAAATGTCCCACTGGACAGAATTGTGCGGGCATAAAAAAAGGCCTGCTCCCTTGATGGGAACAAACCTTTCTGAATACGAACCGTTTGTCTTTGGCTTTTAAATGGTCATTTTATCCCCCCCCCCCTTTATAATGGACATAACTATCCTTTTAAAATTACGGGCTCCCTTTCGGTGTGCTTAGTGGTAATTTACATAGGGATTATACTAAAGACAGTAGGCGGATGGATAGATTGAACTATCTGGAATTATATGGAAATTCGTATGAATTTAGAAAAGATAATATGAGATGCTATTGTTCTGATCCAGTGCTGATTATGTTTTTGACATCCGGCCTTTGGTCTTCAAATAATGGAGTGGGTAGAATTTTTCTGAAGAAAAATTGGGTGAAAAACTGGGTGCAATTTGTTTCGATTTGGCGAAGTTTGGAAAAAAGTGTAAAAAGAGGGAAAATCTTTGTCCCTCTATGTTTTGAATGGAGCCAATGTACGGATTCGAACCGTAGACCTGCTCATTACGAGTGAGCTGCTCTGCCACCTGAGCTACATTGGCTTGGGGGTGAAGATACTAGATTAAACGAAAATTTTCAAGCATCAATCTGCAATATGGTGACGGTTTTTGGCAATTATTTTTTGGGAAGATCAGGTGACGGGTCCGGCCGCGTCATGGAGTCCTTAACTGTTCTATTTTTTCAAGATATGTATTGCGGCAATAATTTTCAACTTCCAGCATGGTGTGAAATGCCTGGGAGAAATTTTCTTTTCCAAGGGTAAACAGGCCGTGGCCGTATACAATGGCGCTGTCTGACCGGGAAAGGGCTTGGGGCAGGGTATGGCAGAGACCGGTGGGTCCTGTGCCCACCTCACCCGGGACAATGGGGGTTTTACCGGCAAACCGTTTCTTTGGACACAAAATGTGGCATTGGTCTTTAAAGGCACAGGCGGCCCGTTCAACCGGGTCACAGTCCATGGACAGGATGACGCAGAATTTGGGGTGGCCGTGGAGGATGGCACGGGATTTGGTGCGCAAAATGGTTTCCATGTGGGCGCTAAGTTCACTTGAGGCCGTGATCCCGGCGCTGGTGGAGTGGTCCATGGGAACCGGATCAATGCATCCGGCCAATTCATCCAGGGAACTTCCGGTCTGGCTGATGTAAAGGGTGTTGTTCCACAGATAGGAAACATTGCCGAAATAAGAATCCACAAGCTCATATTCCACTGTCTTTCTGCCCGCCTCGATAACGGCGGAATACACCGCTTCTTCATCCCCAAAAGGGGAGGCCATGAACCTGGGCGCGGGTTTTTGCAGTGGGGTCAAAAAGGGGAGGACCGCATCAAACACCTCATGGGCCAGGGCACGGGCAGTGCCTGTTTGAAGATCTGCAAGAAAGTCGGTGAAAAATTTAACAAACCCGGCAAAGCAGACGGAACTGACCGTGACAAACCCCTGTTCCGGGCTCACCGTGCCCTGGGCGATGACGGTTGGTCCGGCGTAAACGCCCGGGTGTTTTTCCGGGGCAATGACCACGCATTTTCTTTTTTTCAGGGCCTGGATGATCGGGTCAGCGCGAAATGATTCAATCACGGGCAGATCATGGAGAAAGGTACGGGTTTCGCAGTCTTTGGGCCGGATCAATCCATTGGAGTCCAGGGCGGTTTCTGCCAGAAAGCCCAGGAGATTGTCATAGGGTTTTTTGGGCCGTAAAAAGACCAGGGAGTTGATGTCCAAACCCTGAAACACTTTTTCCAAAACCTTTGTTTCGGCAGCTTTTCGGTTCCACACAAGGGTAGCGTCGAGTCCGCCCACCAGGGGCCGGGACGGGCCATGGGGGTCGCCCAGACCTGCCTTGATCAATTTTCTTTCGTATTTGTTTACAAGGTCTTCCACAACAGTCCCAGTTCCTCTGCCTTTTCAGCCCGGGGAAGCCCGTCAACGGTCAGCCCCCGGATTTCATAATATTTTTTTCTGGCCTCCAGAAAGGCATCCCTGTCAATGGGGGGAACGGATACGGCATTGCCGCTGGTGCCGTTTTCTGTGAAAAACCTCTGGGGCAGATCGTCGTCTCGGGCATCAAATTGGTTCAGGGCATTGATGATCCGTTCATTATAAGTGATACGTTCCCCTTTTTTCATCAGGTCATGGGCAGAGGTTTCAATGCCGGTGACGGCTTCATAGGCTGCGGCATACTCTTCCAGGCCGGCGGCAAAAAAGGTAAATTTGCAGGCAGTCAGGGAATCCACCACGGCATTCATGTCTTCGGCGATTTTAATGATCCTGGCCTTGCCCGAGAAGGAGAACCGGTCCGTGGCAACGGGTTTCCTGAAGATTTCGTGGCTGATGGGATAGGCCCTCAGATGGCATCCGCCCCGGGTGGACAGGGCATAGCCCAATGCCATGCCGTAGGCCCCTCTTGGGTCATAGGCGGGAAGTTCCATGCCCTTGACGGCCATGGCCTTTTCCGGGGCTCCCATTTTTTTGGCATACCCGGCCGCTCCCAGGGCCAGGTCTTTGCCCTGGTTTCTGCCCAGGGCCGTATCATCCAGCAGAGCCAGGAGGCTTTCACGGGTATAATCCTGCCCCTTTATCTCACGCCGGCAGGCCAGGGTGGAAGCAAAGGAGATGGTGTCCATGCCAAAGCGGTTGCATTTTTCATTGGCCGTTACCACAAGATCCGTATCCGTGCACCCGATCAGGGCCGTAAAATGGGACATGGTTTCAAACTCGGGCATGCTGACGCCCTGGTCGTTTTTTCCGGCCATTTTTTGGCTTAACTTTTGGCCTAATCTTTTACACTGGATATGGCAGCCCAGGCATCCGTGCTTTTTAGGTGAAAATTCCCGGGCGTATGCCGCCGCATTGAGTTTTGATGCCGGCTCAAACCAGGTACGCTGGAAATTGTCCGTGGGCATCATCCGTCTGTTGTCCATGAGATCATATACAGCCCCGGTACCCAGGTTGGTGAACCCAAACTGTCCCATGAGTGCGGGGGAGGCGGCGGTGAGTCTCAGGATGTCCTGCCTTGCCTGCTTCAGTCTCTCTGGATTCTTGACCCGGCAGGACCCGGTGCCGTTCACCAGGATATATTTAATTTTCTTCTGGCCCAGCACAAGTCCGAGCCCGCTCCTGCCCGCTGTAAAATGTTGATCCACGACAATGGAGGCAAACCGCACCCCATTTTCCCCTGCCGGTCCAATGGATGCAAGAGAACCGTTTTTGGGATGGAGTCGTCTGTGGAGGGCGTGGGTGTCCAGACCCCACACGCCGGCGGCATCAACAAACTCAATATGGTGGTCTTTTATCTCAATCCCCAGGGGGGTTTGGCTTTGGCCTTTGATCACCAGCCCGTCCCACCCGGCCCGCTTGAGACGGGTGCCCAGTTTTCCACCCACGGATGAATCCCCCACCAGTCCGGTGAGGGGGGATTTTGAAACGATGTGGGCCCGTCCCGATGTGGGGGATATGGTGCCGGTCAGCGGACCCGTAAATATGGAGATCATCATGTCCGGGTGATCCCAGGGCAGATGGGCGCAATTCCTTAAATATTTGCCCCCGAATCCTTTACCTCCCACATGGCGTTGATAGAAGTCAATGTCCGGGGTATCAACTTCAACGGATTTTTTTGCCACATCAATGATGAGAATTTTTCCGGTCCATCCGTACATTTTGCCGTCCTGGTCTAATTTTTATTCGCCCAATTGTTCTTGATTCGGTTTTTAGGGGGCTGCTTTTTCCTTGTCCGGGTTTTTCGGATGGGGTTTGTTTTGATCAAAAACCTGCCGGACACGCCCGGAAAGTTCTGCCATAAAAGTCGGTTTAAAGCAAAAATTCGTCATGTATCCCCCCCAAGTCATCTTAAATATGACGGAACCAGCTTACATACCGTTTCTAAGCAATGGTGGTGTTTCTGTAAAGCTTTTTTCTATACAAAAATTGTTTTTTGTTCTACAAACCCAGAGGGTATTCTCAAAATACGGACTGTCACGAAAACAGGGTAGTCATTAAGAAGAGAGGGTTTTATGGCCATAGAACGAGTGGGAATATTAACCGGAGGCGGCGACTGCTCTGGTCTTAACGCAGTGATACGGGCCGTCACCCGGGCCGCCGTCATCCAGCACAATGCCGTGGTTATCGGCATCGAAGGCGGGTTTGAGGGTCTGATTACCGGTGAGACACGGCAGCTCACCATCAGCAACACAAAGGATATATTAACCCTGGGGGGTACGATCCTTGGAACCACAAACAAGGGAAATCCCTTTGAATACCGCGAACGGAATCTCGACGGCAGCATCAAAATCAGTGATTATTCCGATCAGGCAGTTGCGACTTTTAAGAACCTGAAACTGGACTGCCTATTTGTGGTGGGTGGGGAAGGGACCCTTGAAATCGGGTATCAATTTTTCAAAAAAGGTGTTCCTGTGGTGGGGATTCCCAAAACCATTGATAATGATCTTGAAAAAACAGACTATACCTTCGGGTTCCAGACTGCCGTTCAGGTGGCCTGTGATGCCATGGACCGTCTGCATACCACGGGTAAAAGCCACCACCGGGTGATGATCCTGGAGGTAATGGGCAGAAATGCCGGGTGGATTGCTCTGGAGGCCGGTATTGCAGGGGGTGCCCACATTATCCTGATTCCTGAAATCGAGTATAAAATTGAAAATGTCATCAAAAAGATTCAATACCGGAAAAAGGGCGGCAGCCCGTTCAGCATCATTATGATTGCGGAAGGTGCAAAGCAGGCAGGGGGAAGCACCATCACGTCGGAAACCGGGGAGAGCCGACTTCAGGGAGTTGAAAAGCTGGGCGGTGTGGGATTCCATCTGGCCAAAATGATTGAAAAAGAGATCGACCTTGAAGTGAGGACAACTGTTCTCGGCCATATCCAGAGAGGCGGGTCCCCCAACTCCTTTGACAGGGTATTGGGAACCCGTCTGGGAAGTTATGCCGTGGAGGCGGCAGCCCTTGGGAAATTCGGCACCATGGTGGCCCTGAAAACTCCGGATATCGTTCTTGTGGACTTAAAAGATCTTGCCGGGAAGGTCAGAGCGGTGTCCATTGATTCCCAGCTCATCCAATGTGCGGAATCCATCGGTATCAACATGGGACGGGAAGCCATGTAGTTCCGGAGCCGGAAGGCCTGGAGGGCATGATTTAGGTCCATTTGATATGGGATCATTAAAATTCGGACGGGAAAATGCTGAAAATCAAGGGGTTTATATCTTATCTGGGAAAATGATATGCAAAATGAAATTAAAAAAATTATTGGGTCCATGGATGTGAAACAGAATAGGGAGGATGCGGAATCAAAAGCCCTTGCCATCCTTAAAATGGGGCCTGAAGCCTTGAATATTCTTGTTGATTTCGGCAACCTGGTGAATGAAAGAGAAAGTGATGTGGTCAAGAAGAAAAAATTGCTCAGGGCCGTCATTTTTGCCATTGGTTTGTTTGCCCGGAAAAGGGTGTTTATGAAGCCTGAGATATTCAACCATGCCAATGCCGTAAGTCTTTTGTGCGAATTGTCCGCTGCAGGCTATCAATCCGCTGCAACGGTCCTGCACAATATCGGGTTTTCCGACGCAGACATTGAACGGGAAAGATTGTTGTCCCTTCCCATTGCGGAGCCTCACTCAAAGGACAGGGAAATTTCCGTGAATGAAGCCCTGCAGGAGATCAAGACTGCCGGGCTGGAATCCTATGTAAACCGGGTTGAAAGGGGGTGCTACACGATCGGGTATTCAAAAAAACATATCCATGAAATCCACAGGATTGGAAACACGGCCTTTGCCTATCGGATGATACGGCGCAGTTAGTGACGTGCTCCTTAAGTTTCTGTCAAAAAAAACAAAAACTTTAATAAAATTTCTCTCAGCAACACCCGCGGTCACCGCAGGAGGCGTTTTCCTTTCCCTTTATCCAGACCTGGATAATATAGGCGGCTCAGCCCACCCCGGAACTTGACAGGTATGCCCCTTTTGGGGCCAAAGGGGGATTAGATTCCAAGGGAATAAGTGGTTTCATTGGTTTTTTCCACTATGACAGGGTCTCTATATTTTTGATGCCGTGTATCCGGCCTCAGTCACCGCCTCTACAGCCTTGTCGATGAGGTCTGGGTTGTCTGCGTCAAACACGGCCTTTTTCCCCTCAAGATCCACGGATACATTGGAGATGCCCGGCATCTCCTCCAGGGTTTTTTTGACCATTCCCGAGCAGTGCCCGCAGCTCATGCCGTCCACACCAATCGTTATTTTTTCTAATGCCATTGCAACATCCTTATCTTTATACGTAAAGTTAAACAGGTGAAGATCGAGTTTTAATATCTTCAGATCATACCACATTATGGTATAATATTGAACCAGAATATTTGTCTCTGATCCAAAATGCCGGGACTATTGGGAAGACAAATGAGGCAATGGATTTGGGTCGAGTCAAATCTATGGTTTCTCCTGTTTTTGTGATATAATCCTGCCTTTAAAAAACTATGAATAAAGGATGCATGACGTGAAGGAATTAAAAGGATCGCAAAAAAAGTATTTAAGAGGACTTGCCCATAATTTGAACCCGGCTGCCGTTGTCGGCCGGAATGGAGTTACCGAAACCTTGATCAGGGAAATTGACCAGGCCCTGGAAGCCACTGAGCTGATCAAAGTGAAGTTTAACGATTTTAAGGAAAAAGATCAGAAAAATTCGTTGACCCTGGAAATTGCAGAGGCCACCCACTCCCATGTGGCCGGCATGATCGGGCACGTGGTGATTTTATACCGCCAGAACATGGACAGGGAAAAACAGCAGATCAAATTGCCCTGAAAAGGTCCCAGGCCGGCAGGTCACAATCCATTGTTTAAAAAATTGATAGTCTGCTGTTCAGACCAGTAGCGGTTTTCCCTGTTAAACGAGACAAACCCCACATGCCCCCCGGAATCCGGCATGACCAGGTTTACCCGGCTGTTTGCGGCGGCTTCTTCTATTGGAAAGCAGGCCTGGGGCAAAAACGGGTCGTTCTTTGCATTGACGATAAGGGTGGGAACCCTGATACCGGAAATATAGGGTTTGCTGGAACATTTTTTCCAATAGTCTTCGGCACTTTCAAACCCGTGAATGGGGGCCGTATACCGGTCGTCAAACGCCTTAAAATCTTTTATTTTTTCATACCCCTCATCATCAATTGATCCGGGCAGAAGTTCCATCTTTGCCCGGATTTTTTCATGGAGCATGATCAGGAACCGTTTCATGTACAGGCGGTTTGCAGGCCTGGCCAGGACGTGGGAGCTTGCCTTTAAATCACAGGGTACGGAAAACACCACCGCCTTTGAAACACTGGGGTGGGGCGTTTCCCTTCCCAGGTGCAGGAGGGTGAGGTTCCCGCCCAGGCTGAATCCTACCAGGGCAATCTCTTTATACGAATGATTTTCTGCGGCATGGCGGATCACCCATGCCAGGTCATCGGTCACCCCGTTGTGGTAGGACCGGAGCTTCTGGTTGGGCTCGCCGCTGCAGGACCGGTAATTCCAGGCCAGGGCATCCCATCCGCTTCCATTGACCGCCTTGACCATACCTCTGACATAGGCCCGGCTGGAGTTGCCTTCCAGGCCGTGGGAGATGACGACCAGCCGGTCGTTCCGGTCGTTCGGTTCGTGCCCGCTGTGCCGGGCGTTTCGGGGCGTGCAAGTGGAAGTAGACCTGGACCAGTCAAGATCCAGAAAATCATTGTCAAAGGTGGTAACTCGTTCCCGGGTATAGGAGACGGAATTGATCTGTCTGAAGAGCACGGGGAAAATGGTCTGGACGTGGCCGTTTCCAAAGAGGAAGGGGGGTGTGTATGAATGGTCGGGCAAAGATCTGCTCCTTATTTGGTCTGTTTAATTGTTGATAAGTTTGATATATTATTTTTCCTGTGATGTAAAATTTAAAATTTAATTGAAGGATACCCGAACTCCCATGAAGGTTGGAATTATCGGCCTGCCCCAGACAGGCAAAAAAACATTGTTTCAGATTTTAACGGGAAATGAAATCAAGGAACCGTCCAGGGCGCTCAAGCCGGTTCCAGGAAGTGCAGACATTCTTGATTCCCGGTTCAATAGGCTGGTTGACATGTACGACCCCAAAAAAAATGTCCGGGCCAGGATCGACCTTGTGCTCCTGCCCAAGATGGAGGCTGAGACCATTTCAACAGGAGAGATTTTCAGGGACATTGCAGACATGGATGCGGTCTGCCACGTGGTCCGCGCCTTTGAAGACGATGCCGTCTATCATGCCCAGGGGTCGGTGGATGCAATGCGGGATTTTGAAATGGTCAATTCCGAACTGATCATGCACGACCAGATCTTTGTTGAAAAACGGATTGAACGCCTTGCCGCCATGGTCAAAAAGATAAAGGATGAAGATCAGCAAAAAGAACTGGCACTCATGAACCGGTTAAAAGAATTTCTTGAAAGTGAACAGCCCTTAAGATTGATTGACCTGTCAAACGATGAAGAAAAAATGATCAGGAGTTACCCGTTTATCACCCGGAAAAAACTGGTCATTGCAGTGAACGTGTCTGAAGACGACCTTGAAAACGAAACCCTTTTGTCAGCGTTTCAAAAGGGGTGTGAGACCCTTGACATTGAAGTCATGCTGGTATCGGCAAAGGTGGAGGCTGAAATCGCACTCCTGGACACCCAGGAGGAGAAACAGGAGTTTTTAGAAGACCTGGGCATCAGGGAAACCGCCCTTGAAAGCCTGACAAAACTCTGCCTCAAGTCTTTGAACCTGATTTCTTTTTTTACGGTGGGAAAGGATGAGGTCCGGCAGTGGCTGGTCGAAAAGGGTGCCAGGGCCCCCCGGGCCGCAGGGGTCATCCATTCAGACCTTGAACGGGGGTTTATCCGGGCCGAAGTATTTAAATATACTGAACTCATGGAGGCCGGGAGTGAAGCCGAACTCAAGAAGATTGGCAGGATCTATGTTGAAGGCAAGGACTATGGTGTTGAAGACGGTGATATTCTAAATATCCGGTTTTCCGTGTGACCTGAAACCCTGGCTCGAAATCTTGACCTGAAACCTTCACCCGAAAATCCGGCCCGGCACTTTATCCGGCCGCCTGATTTAAAAACCAGGCAGACAAATCAGATAGACAAGCCGGGTGGTTTTACCATTCACCGGCCGGGCGCACCAAAGACTTGATGGCCAGTTTCTCCTTTAAGGAGACTGCCGCCTGCTCAGCGTCTTTATGAAGGGAATAATTTCCGGATCTGACCACATACCAGGTTCTGTCTCTGGAGTCTTTCAACACCAGGACCTTTGCATCAAAATTGTTCTGGATCAGCCGGTCCTTGAGTCCTTCGGCATTTGCCTGGTTCAGGAAGGCTCCTGCCTGGAGGGCATAGCCTTTGGCAGGGGACGGGGCTGGTTTCTGTTTTTTTCTCGGCGGCTGCTTCTTATTTTCTTGCTGGGCCTTTGGGTCCTTCTGGTCGGCATCTTTTAATTTTTCCCTGAGCCGGGCCAGTTTCCCGGTGGCATAGGTATTTTTGGGGTCCAATGCCACGGCCGCCTCATAGGCCTCCACTGCCTGGAGGTCTTTTCCTTCCTGGGCCAGGAGATCGGCCTGGTAACACAGGGCCCAGTAAAAATCAGGGTTGAGCTTCAGGGTGTGTTCAAGATCGCTTAGGGCCTGGCCGGTCCTTCCCAGTTCGGCAAGGCACAGGGCCCGGTTAAAATAGGCCACATGATTCTCCGGGGCCATTTCGATTTCAAGGTCATAGTTTTCAATGGCTTTTTCATACTCTTTTTTATAGTACCAGGCCACGCCAAGGTTGCTGTAAAGCCCCTTGAGTTCGGGAAACAGTCGTTTTGCCGTTTCAAAGTCCTGGATGGCGGAATCGAATTTCTCCTGTTTCATATAGGACACGCCACGGTTTTTGTAGGCATCTGCATTGTCCGGGGCAAGCTGGATGAGTTTTGAAAATTCATCAACCGCCTGCTGATACTCGCCCTGCTTGAAAAGAGAGACCCCTTTGTCAAACAATTCTTTTTCGGTTTGGGCATGGGCAAAAAAGCCCACGCATAAAAGGATAAACACCAGACAGATAATTTTTTTCAAGAATTGCTCCCTTTCTCTTTGTTTTGGACAAAGTTTATATTATATAAACAAGGATGCTAAATTCAATAAAAAAATATTTTAAACAGGCAAAAGAGGAAGTTTCCCGGGAATACTCCATTCACTCGCAGGTTCCAGACAGTCCCGGGGAAAGCAGCACCCCCGGTGCTTCAACACCCGATCTGCCGGTCATCTGGACCGGCGTAGACCTTGACGGAACCCTGGCCTATTATGACGGGGCCTCTTCAATTGATAAGGTGGGCCCGCCCATTCCGGCCATGCTGGATCTGGTGAATAAGATGATCAACAACGGGATCAGGGTCAAGATATTTACGGCCAGGGCCCAGGACCCGGACCAGTTGCCCATTGTCCGCAAGTGGCTCAAGGCCAACGGTCTGCCGGAACTTGAAATTACCAACGTTAAAGACTATTATATGCAAAGACTCTATGATGACCGGTGCATCCAGGTGGAAAGAAATACCGGCCGCCTCATTATGGATCAATAATTTTTTAAAGGATACAAACCAGATGAAGTATATCTACTATGTGATCGGGATCATGATCGTTTTTTCAGGGCTGGCCGCCTATGGGCTGTTTGACACCCGTGTCGACATTTCAAAACCCTTATTTTCAATCAACGACAGGATTGTCTCTGAGGCTGAGTTTGAGCGCATGTTGAAACGAAAGCCCTCCTATATGAACCAAGAACAATTTATCGAGTCTGTGATCGACAAGCAGCTCCTGATCCAGGAGGCGGTTAAAATGGAGATCAATCAAGAGGAATCGTTCAGGGAGTCGGTTGAAAATTTTTATGAGCAGTCTCTGATCAAAATTCTTCTGGACCGGAAACTGGATTCCCTGGTGGTGGATGTGACCAACGATGAAATTGCAAAGTATGAGGCCTTTCTTGGGAACAAACTGGTCCTGACCAAGATGACCTATCCAAGCCTCAAGGATGCCCGGGAAAAGACTAATGAAGTTGTTCAGAAAATCGAAGCTGATTTTATAGACCTGTCTGATGATTTGAAATTTATAGTATTGACCCTTGAAACAGGAACTGTTTCAAAGCCGAAGATGAAGGGCATGGAAGGGGTTGTTGCCTTTCGCCTGGATGAGATACTAAAAAAGGAGGCGGCTGGAAATAGTCCGACACCGGAATTTGACATCAAGAAAGTTTCCCTGTTTATCCAGGACAGGAAAAAAGAACAGCTTTTAGATGAATGGACAGACAACATCAGGGAAACCGCAGACATCTGGAGGAAAAAATGAACACCCACCCATCATATAAACGGCGAAATTATTTTATAAACAAAGAATTCCAGGGACGGTATATTTTTAATTATTTTCTTTTGGTCACCCTGGGAAGCATCCTTTTTATCGGCGTGTTCAGTTTTTTTTCTTCCAATACCCTCTCCATTGCCTACAGCAATTACCATCTGCAGCTCGGGGTCACGCCGGGTATCCTGTTTAAAAAGATTTTGAGCACCCAGTGGCTGCTCATTGTTTTCGGGGGGGGCATTGTGGTCCTTGTCACCCTGGTGTTGACCCATCGGGTGGCCGGCCCGTTTTACCGGTTTGAGAAAACCCTGGATGAGATGATCGAAGGGGATATTTCAAATAAAATCGTTCTCCGGCAAAAGGATGAGGGAAAGGATCTGGCCCAGAAAATAAATGCCTTTAATTTTATCCTGGGTGACAAGCTCTCGCTCATGGAAAATTTTAATTCCACCTCGGCCGTGCTGACCATGCAGCTGAAAAAGGCCCTGGAAGAATCCGGAACCGACGCTGAAGACTGCCTGCCGATTTTAAACGAAATAATGGACAGCCAGAAAAACATTCAAACCATGATCAATGACTATCATTTTTCCAGGGAAAAGCTCTAGGAACGATTGTTCATGAATCGTTTTTTGTCCATATATGCTTGCGTGTTTGCCGGTCTCCTGTTTCTTTTACCTGCTGACGCCTCTGCTATTGATCTTGAGTCCCGATATGCGGTCATTACCTATTTTGACCAGAATGATTTAAGGCGGTTTAACAATGAATTGTATATGGGGCGGCTGAAATCCAGAATCAGCCGGAGCAGCGGGGATACCATTGAAGATGAGGTGATTTCAAAAATCAACTTTATCGTTGAAAAGGTAATGGCCACCCTGGACATGTTCCCGCCCGACTTGAAGTTTTCCATCGTGATTCATCCGGACGTTAAACAGGTGCACCAGGATTTTTACAGGCTATACCACGTGGATGTGGATTATATCGCCTTTTATTCTCCGTCCAAAAACAAGGTGTTTTACTCTGCCCGGGATGCCACCTTAAGGGTGGTGGCCCACGAGATTGGTCACGTGGTGGCGGAAAACTATTTTACCATATCCCCGCCCCAGCGGATTCATGAGGTCATGGCCCAGTTTGCGGAAATGCATGTCACGGACTGATTGCTTTTGATTGACCGTCTTTAATTGATTTTTTTCATCATTGCCAGGGCCCGCCGGTTTCCCGGTTCCAGTAAAAGGGCATGGTC
Organism: uncultured Desulfobacula sp.; assembly: GCA_963674905.2. GTDB lineage: Bacteria > Desulfobacterota > Desulfobacteria > Desulfobacterales > Desulfobacteraceae > Desulfobacula. Next base: position 2,954,720 of record CAXXXR010000002.1, read on the forward strand.
ATACTTGTCCTTGGCCTTATACAAAATACCCTGCTGATAGTACAGATCCCCGAGTGCGACCTTTATTCGCGCATCCATGGGCAGTGTTTTTTCTGCCCTTTCCATGACTTCCATGGCATTTTTCAAATCATTGTGAGCTTTAAAAAACTGATAAATTTTCAAGTATAAGGAACGGACCTTCCGCAGGTGGCGGGTCTGGTCAAAAACGGTCTGATGTTTAAACGTGTCGATCAGATCCAGGGTGTCCATATACTTGATAACGGCGTCTTCAGTATGACCCGTGCTGCTCAGGAAAGAGGCATACTCAATGGCAGGTCCAGGCAGATCGGGAATGGCCTTTTCCAGATCAGCGTTGTCCAGCCCCGATGCGATCATCACGGTCATGACCCGGTCAAAATATCCTTCATCCAGGGTCAGTGTCTTGTTCATATAGGTTAATCCATTGTCAAGACTGCCCGTTGAGATCAGCCAGGCCGCATATTGAAAGGTAAATTCCGCATTGCTCTGATCGTAAATCATGCTTTTTTCAAAGGCGATTTGCGCCCGGCTTTCATCTCCCTGTTGGGCGAGAAATCGCCGAATTGATTCAAAATCCTTGAGTTTAGAGGGGCAAGGTTGACAGAACGATTGAAATGGGATCTTGATCGCTCAATATCGTTTAAAAACCAGGCCGTATTGGCCGTGATAAATGAATACTCTGCAGTAAAAGGGTCGAACCGGGAGGCAAGGCCGGCGACTTTTTCAATCTTCTGGATGATATCAGAGGGTGTTTTTGCATCCATGGCAAAATCTTTGATGTTTGAATAGTAGAAGATGCCCAGTAAATTTGAGATATTAAATGCAATGCTCGAGACCGCCACTATCAATACCACAACAAAAGAGAGACTTTTTTTGGGTGCAGAGGTGACAGGAACCAGCCGGGTCTCCCGGCTTTGTTTCCGCATGCCGGTATTGGCTGCGGAAACACCAATCCCTGCAACAAAAAAGAACCAGAGCCCGTTGGCCCCGATGTGCATATTGAAATCCGTAAAGCTGTGCAGAAGAATGGATGTTATGGCCGTGACACAGCCGATATAAAGGTAGACGGAAAAGGCATCCCTCCTTCTTGTGAATACAATATAGGTTTTTCGAAAAAGGGTGGCAAGAAAGGCTGCGGCAATGAGAAAACCGATCATTCCGCCTTCTGCCAGAAGTTCGAGGTAATCGTTGTGGGCATGGCTCAAAAACCGTTCACTTGAAAATGAGCGGTGCAGGGGATACACATGGGGAAAGGTTCCCATTCCGGAACCGGTCAATTTGTAATGACGGATGATCTCTTTGGTATCTTCCCAGAAATCCAGCCTATGCTCATAGATGACGCCTTGGGCATTTTTAAGGCTTGCAAATCTTTCAAAGATCTTGTCCCAGCCAAACCATCCGATTGACAATGCCGATAATATGATGACCGTGATGAGCAGCGTGGTGCTGCCCTTGCTGATTTTCCGCTTTAAAAGGAGGACGGTGAAGACCAGGAGGGCGAGGCAGGTGCTGATCATGGCACCCCTGGACAGGCTCACAAAAATAGAAATGATGATGAGTAAAGCAGATGTTCCGATAAGAATATGGATGTTGGCCTTTTCCTGGCTGAATATCTCTGCAATCCCTTTTATCAGGGAGGTACTGCCGATCCGGGGCCTGTAGAACAGGAAAAGACCGAGCACAACCGGAAAGATCATCTCCATGAGGCCGGCATAGTGGTTGTGATTGGCATAGGGACCCACCACAATGGAATTAATGGGTGAGTGCCGGAACCACAGGGCCATATCCTTTGTCAGATAAAACTGGAGGATGGAGGAAAAGGCCAGAACTCCCCCGAAAATGGCAATCACGATGACCGTGGCCTGCAGCATCTCTTTTCGTCTGAGCAGCTGGACCGTTAACACGTAAAACATGGCATAGGATCCATACCTGAAAAATTCGGACAGGGTGGCCTTGTGGTTCAGTGAAAGGCTTATCCATGCGTCTGAATGGGTCAGCAATTGTGTTGTTTTGTGGATTTCAAATGCGGCGGGTGACAGCCATTGGACCAGCCAGGGCGGCAGGGGTAGAAGCTGGAACAGAATATACACTAGAAATAAAACCAGGGGGACGAGTCCGGGTACCTGGTAAAATTTGTTGTCATCCTTTAAAATTGAGATGAAAAAACACAATAGGGCCAGGCCCGTGCAGATTTCCATTATGGCATAGGACCAGGGTTCGGTGGTTCCAAAGGCCAGGGGGGTAAAAATGAATAAAAAGAAGAACAGGCCTCTTGAGAGCTTTAAAACCATATTGATTTAAGATTCTGACGAATAATAATAATCCCCGTAATTGTAATAATAGCCGCTTTTTTTTGCACTGAACCGGTTGAGCACCAACCCGGTGAGGGGGGCATCCACTTCCCGGAGCTGTTTGAGGCCTTTTCTCAGTATTTCATGGGTGGTTTTCCCGGACCAGGTGACGATGATCACCCCATCCACATTCTGGCTTACAATGACGGGGTCGGTCACACTGGCCAGGGGAGGGGTATCAATGATAATCATGTCGTAAGCCGTGGAAAAATTATCCAGCAGCTGTTTCATCTTTGAGGAGCCTAAGAGTTCCGACGGGTTGGGGGGGATGGGGCCGGCCGTGATCAGGTCAAGATTTTGAAGGATATTTGACTGGATGCTGTCGTTTTTATCGGTAACTCCGGCCAGCAGGGAGCTTAAACCGGCCGTATTTTCACAGGTAAAGTTTTTATGCTGAACCGGCCGTCTCATGTCTGCATCCAGCAGCAGAATTTTTTTTCCGGTCTGGGCAATGCTGGCGGCAAGGCAGGCGGCCACGGATGATTTGCCCTCCCCCGGCGTCATGGAGGTGATCAGGAGCCGTTTGGGCGGACTCTCTGCCGAAGAAAGAAAGACCGATGTCCGCAGCCCCTTGAAACTCTCGGCAATGAGTGAGGACGTTTCCTCCAGGACATTTTGTACAATGGTCTGGCCTTTACCCTTAAATAAATCAATGGTGCTGATGACCGGGATATTAAATCTTTCCTCAACATCTTCGGGCGTCTTGACCGTATTGTCCAGGTACTCTAAAAAGAAGGCCAGTCCGATACCTCCGAAAAGACCCAGGATGAAACCCAGGAGGATATTTCTGCGTTTGTTCGGTTTGGCAGGGAATTTGGGCAGTTGGGCCTTTTCAATGACCCAGACATTGACGGTCTGGCTTCTTTCCGTGATCCCCTTTTCCTTCATCTTTGTGACCAGCGCATCGTACAGGTACCGGTTCGTGTCCACCCGCCGCTGGAGGATATTCAGCTGGATGGATTTTTCCCCGAGCATTTCCGCCTGGAACTTTGTCTGGTCCAGCAGTTCTTTTAAGTCCCTTTCATTTGATTTTGCGAGCAGGTACTCGTTTTTAATGGTCTGAACCGCGTTTTCCAGGGCCTTGTATTTTTTGTCTCGAAGACTTTTGATCTCATTGTTGACGGTAATCATTTTGGGATGTTTGGGGCCGTATTTTTTTGACAACTCTGAAATTTTCTGATCGGCAATGAGAATTTTCTGGTTGATGGAATCCACAGCGGCATTTTCAACAATCACCGGGATGGTCTCCAAATCTTCTCGCTTGAGATCTTTAACCTGGTTGTAGACTGCCAGCAGCTCTTTTCTTTTTGTTTCCGACTGGGTCAGGTTTTTTGACAGTTCCGACAGCCTTTCCGGCAGGATGGTCATTCGGTTTTCAACGGTAACGATATCGTGTTTCCGCTTGTAATCGTTTAAATCCTTTTCCGATTCTTCCAGTTTTTCTCTCTGGCTTTCCGCTTTTTTGCTCATCCATCCGATGCTGTATCCGGATACTTCCATCTGCATGTCAACCAGTTCGTCAATATAGGCCTGGGCAACCGAATTGGCCACTTTTACGGCCAGGGACGGGTTGTCGGAAAGATACCCGATCATCACCACCCGTGAGTTGTCCACGGGTGAAACCGAAATGCCTGATTTGATGAAATTTTCAAGCTCCTGGGATTTTGTCATTGGGATCTCGGGATCTGAAGGGATTTGTTTTTTTACTGTTCCGGAGGAGGATGAAAACAAGCGTTCAATCCCGATCATTTCCTTGAAAGACAGGAAAAGATCCTTTGTCCATTTAATAACACCATTAATATACGATACTTTTTCTTCTGTTTCAGGGAAAAAGGTGCTGTATATTTTGTCGGGATTCAGGCTTTTAACCACCTTCTGGACAACGGCGGCGCTTTTGATCAATTGATGCTGGGTCTCTAAAAACTCCGGGTCATAGGGGGTGTATCGGTAACTGCTGGTCAGGGAATCCGAGGTGTTTTTTTCTATGATCACCCTGGTATTGGCCAGATACAGTGGAGTTGCCGTAAACGTGGCAATGATGACGACAATCAGGGTCAATAGAAAAAAGGTGATGATCGTGCCTTTTCGCTTGTTGATAATCCGAAGATAATCCCTTAAATGTATTTCTTTTTCTTCCATATTAGAAAAAACTTTCAGGAACGACAATAACGTCATCCGGGAGAACAGGTTCATCCATATTTACATTTTCAAACACTCTTTTCTGCCCATTTGAGATTCTGATAATCTGCACCTTGTTTTTGGCCGCGATTTTGGAAAATCCTCCGGCCATGGTAACCGCCTTTATCACCGTAAGATCTGATTCAAATTTATAGGAGTCAGGCTTTTTGACTTCCCCTGACACATAATATGTCTTGGCCTTGGAAATATAGATGCTGTCATTGTCCAGGACCGGGATATTCAGAGAGGTATCTCCTTTTTTTATTAATCTCTCCAGATCGATCACAATCTGGTCCGTATTGCTCTGTGAATCAGTGGACCTTTTGATGATGGCGGTATTCCCGGCGTCAGGGGTCAGTCCGCCGGCCTTTGAAATGAATTCTAAAAAAGTGATCCTTCCCCTTAACTCGTATTGGCCGGGATTCCTGATCTGGCCCAGGATGATGGCTTTTTTGCTTCGGTGTTCAGAAATAAACACATCCACCTGGGGGTTTACCAGGTATCCGTCTGCGAACAGTCCTTCGATTTTGGCCGACACCTGGGAAACCGTTAAATCCCTGACACTGATTTCACCCAGGAGGGGAACCCGGATGGTGCTGTCGGCGCTTACCCGGACAGTGGTTGACAGGTCTTCATTTTCATAGACATTGATATCCAGAACATCGCCTTCCCCGACCACATACTCCTGGGCATGGGCGGCAAATGAAAAGAAAAAAAACAGGAATATCCATATATTTACACGAATAAATTTTTTCATGATGTTACAGGGTCAGGCTCGCTCTGAAAAAGACCTGATTCGTTTCATAACGATACACACTGATATTTGAATCATTGTTGTAATAAGAATACCCCAGGTCAAAGATCAGCCATCTTTTTGCTTCAAACCGGACGGCCGGGCCGATTCCGAATAAATCATCATCCCGGTCAAATCCGTTATACTTGTTTTGCTCATAAAGCACACTCAGGGTTCCGGACCATTTTTCGGTAAATCGCTGCATCAGGCCGATATTAATACCGGTGGACGTGTAGCTTGAGGCGGTTGCCAGATCAGACTCGTGAAATTTTCGATATCCATTGATCTGGAGTGCCCGTTTCGGAGTTAAGTTGTGCTGGGTCTGCACTTCAAGGGAGAAATCATCCTGGTCCTCAATACCTGCCAGATCAAAATTCTTGTCCATATATCCCAGTTTAACCGTTCCCCTTGTCTTGGCTGTAATATCCCAGGTTAAACCGGCATAATATCGGTTTTCACTGCTGTCGTTTGTGATCCCGCCATCATGATCAATATCGGCATAATTGTATTCGATAAAAAAAGATGTCTTGGGCTTGAATTTATAAAATACGGATATCCCGAAAGAGTCGTCATTCCTGTTTCGATAACTGACAATGTCGTCCTTATAGTCCAGGTCATAATTTGAGTAGGAAAACTGCAGTTTAAATTTGCCCGAGGGAGCGTCATAGGTGGTGATAAAATCAAGGAGATTGTCCTGGTGCTGGTAAAGCCGGTCTGTTATCCCATTGCCGGCAATTTCCTCCACGTCATTAAAAAGATCGATGAGATCAAAAGAGAGCCCGGAATTTAGATTGTATTGGAAAAGTGCCTCTGCTTTTTGATTTATATGGTTGTGCTTGGAAAAATCAGAATAAAAGACAAATTCAGGCGAGTATAAAAAATAGGTCTGGTACCGTCTGGTGGCCTCGGGTTTGATCCGACTCAGGTTGAGTCCGCCCGGGGAAGAGGAAGTTGTATCAATGGACAGCAGTTTCTCCCGGTTTGCAGGAAACGCAAGCCAGATGCCCGGCGTAATCGTTGTGATAAAATCATTTTGTTTGTTGGTATCCGTGGCAAACAGATTGTCTGTATACAATTCCTCCAAAATCAGGAACGGATGAAAACGACCCCCCTTTGTACCGAAAATATCGGACGAAATGCCCTCATCATCGGTTACAGGTTTGCTCGCTGACTGTCCAACCGGCGGCAGGTCAGCTGCATTTGCACACTGGATCATCAGGGAAATAACGAAAAAAATCAAGATGTTTTGAATGTACCCGTTTTTGAGTCTCATTTTCTACCCCGCTATTTAAAACAATTCATAAAAAAGAATACAGTTGAAAATTTAGTGTAATTTTGGGCAGCTTAGTATTTACCGTAAGTGATTGTCAATAAAAAAAGCCCTGAAACAGTATATTTCAGGGCTTTTTTTGTTGTTTATTTAGTGGGTTATATTAAACCGGATCGGGTTGTAATATCTCTTACCTGCTCTTGCGATCGTTACAGGCTAACTTGCCGGCGCGGATGCGGAGATGGTTATTTTTTCTTGTCTCTTCATAGGGGTGAAATAAAGCGCCCTGACAATCGGAGTGTATCCCAATCCAATGCACTGGCTCTGTACGATTTCATCCCTGTTGAAAATTGGTGTTCCCAAAGAAGAGGTTGCGTCTGCTGCAGCTTTGGCAATGATTTGCTTGTTGATGCCTGTTTCGGTGGCACACATGCACAATTGGTCCAGGCTGATTTCCCCCCCATAACCGAATATATTTTTAATAACGCCATAAGGGCTGTATTTCAGTTCCACTGCAATTTTCATGGCCTCGCACGGTGGCGCTTTTCTTTCCATTGCCAGCTTGATTGCTTCTTCCAGTACTGTGCTTTCCGCCGGTGTATACCCAAGTCCGGCACCCTGGTTGTCAATGGCAGCTCTGCCCTTTTGCAGGATAGATATATAGTCCGTTTCCCATGAATTTTTTTCCTGTGCAAAACTGATTGATGACAATAGTGCCAGGCTGAAAATCAATAATATGGTTAAAAGAATGTTTTTCATTTTTCCTCCTAAGTCTAATTTAAGGCAATTTGTTGAAGATTGATAAAGCAATATATATGCCAGTTGAAAACTTTTTGAGGTTGCGGTTTTGCATATGTATTAAATAAAATTTTATGTAATTAATGCCATATATTATAACATTTTTTTCTCAAATTGATGAAAAAAACTCTTAACATTTGTTTTTCTGCCCTTACTCAAGTGATTCGAGAAGGGCAAGAATTTCCAGTGAGTTTTCATTTTTTTTATTCCCATAGGAATTAAATGCAACTCCTGTCTGGTATCGATAGCTTTGTTCCGGATTCCTTGATATCCACCTGATATCGGCAAGGATTTCGAGTTCCTGTTCCTTACCCGGGATATTTATTTTAATGACAATGCTTTTTCCTGCTGTAAGTCTCTGGTTGCATAAAAATTTTGCACCGCCCCTGCTCATGTTGATAACAGGAAAATAATCATCTGAATATTCAGCCTTTTTAAAAAAAGAGGACTTGTATTTATAATAGAGAGTGGTACCCGGAATGCTGAATCTGTCACAGGTTCTTTTCTTCAAGACAATTTCTCCGATCAGGGGATCTTAACTATTATATTAAATTACCAGAAATATATAAAGTAACACATTATACAATGCACCCAGTCATTTCAATAGAAAAAAACAAATAGAGATTCGGTTTGGCAAGAATAGATTCAGGTGATGACAAAAAATGTCATTTTATGATGATACATAATTGTCCGCTTGTGTGTTATACAATTTGGCATATTTGCCGTTCAACTGCATAAGCTCATCATGGGAGCCCTGCTCAATGATGTGCCCCTTGTCCAGGACCAGGATCTTATCCGCCATTTTTACCGTGGAATAGCGATGGCTGATAATCAATGCAGACTTTCCCTTGATCAGCTGCTTCAAGCCGGAAAAAATTTTCATTTCCGTTTCAGGATCCAAAGCGCTGGACGGTTCATCCAGTATGACAATTTCAGCATCCCTGAAAAAAGCCCTTGCAATGGCCATCATCTGCCACTGCCCGATACTCAATTCCTCACCGTTTTTAAACCATCTGCCCAACAGGGTATCATAGCCTGAAGTGAAACTTTCAATTTTCTTGTCAGAGCCGGACTGGTTGGCAGCCTGTTTTATCCTGGAGATATTATCCTTTTGTTCAACATCGCCCAGATAGATGTTTTCTCCGGCAGACAGCTGATATTTGATATGGTCCTGGAAAACGACGCTGATCTTTTTTCTGAAATCCTCTGTTTTAAAATTTTTGATATTCTGCCCGTCCAGAAAAATATCGCCTTTTTGAGGATCATATAGTCGGGCTAATAATTTTACAATGGTTGATTTTCCAGAACCGTTCTCTCCCACAAGGGCCACGATTTCTCCGGAGTTTATAGAAAAATTTACATAATTTAATACATTTTTTTCACAATTTTGATACAAAAAGCTCACACCTTTAAATTCAACTCCAAGGGATATTTTTTCAGGAACAGGACATGGGGTTTCCGGCTCAATAATTTGGGGTTCCAGCTTTAGGAAATCGTACAGGTGGGACAAAAACAAATTATCCTCATACATCTGGGCCCCGCTTTCCAAAAGGGTTTTCAGGTATCCGAGCCCCCGCTGAAACGCCTGAAAGTACATGACCATATCCCCCAGGGTAATCGTGCCCTGGGCAGTCTTGAATGCAATATACACAAAAGAGCCGAAGACAGCCAGGGTTGCACTTGACTGGGCAATAAAGTCTCCTAAGGCCCGCCTTTTTTCAAACCAGAGTTTTTCTTTTTTCAGGGTTTCCCTGATGGATTTAAAAAGGTCAATAAAGTGTTTTCCCAGGTTGAAGAGCCTGAATTCTTTGGCATGGGCATCGCCTGTGAGCATCCAGTGAAAATAATAGGCGCGACGCTCATCTTCAGTCCTTTTCTCCTGCCAGGTATAGATTTTTTCAGAGTATTTCAAACGCAGGAGAACGCCTGGAATCGAAGCTGCAGCCATAATAATGGGAAGGACGGGGTTGAACATGAACAACAAGGCAAACACGGCAATAAAAGAGGCACCGTTTTGACCGGCTGTAAACAGGCCGTTCACGATGCTGGTTGGCCGATAAGGCCCTTCCTGCTGGGCTCTGAAAAGCGTATTTCTGTATTCCGGGGATTCGTAATAGGCAAGATCTGCCTGTACTGATTTTTCATGCAGCACAGAGAACATATAATCCGTAACCGTCAGGGACTGGGCCTTTTTGATATAATCGCCTAAAAAATTAAAAAAAGCGGTTAAAAGCCCGACTCCACAGGCAATCCCAATATACAGCAAAGGTTTTGAAAAATCCTGATCCAACAGGCTGGTACCTTGGCTGAAACTAAGGCCGGTAACAGAATCAATGATCAGTTTTACCAGGTATAAGGAGACAAGTGGAAGTACACCACCAACAACAACGACAAGCCCGGAAAGTATTGAATATAAAGGAGACGCCTGCCATACAAACTTCAAGGCCCGGTCAATCCGGACGGCATTCTTAAGCTTGGTATTTAAGGAGTTCGGACTCATCAGGCATGATTATACATAAAGCAAAAAAAAAAGACAGGAAGTATTTGCAACTTCCTGTCTTTGATAAAGTATCTTAAAAATAATAAAAATTTATGCTTTAAATCTCTTTTTTCTTCCAACGGCAGTTATCCCAAGAAGCCCGATCCCGAAAAGCAGCATAGTTGCCGGTTCTGGAACAGGATTTTGAATAAGCATGTCTTGATAATTTGGCAGACTAACCACTTGGTATCCATCAGCGGAGAAGGTGCTTCCGTTGTAATGAGTGTTAAGATTACTGATATAGGTTGAATAGAAATCGTAAGAATCCTGTGAATTGTCATGGATGGTAATGCCAAAAACACCCCAAATGGCTAACTGTAGACCCGTATGTTCATATTCATTCGTTGAAGATGAGTTCCATTGAGTCGACATCAACCAAGAGGCTTTTTTTAAATTCTCCGTGTTCACATCAACTAGACTTCCGATTTCATCGTTAACAGCTGTATACGGTTCCACACAGAATCCGACCCTTGTAAAGAGCAAGTTTGTTTGATTGTCATCGTAAAAGTCAATCGCGTATAATCCGGCATTAAATGGATTCTCTTTATCAACACTGACTATCGAATGCAATGATCCCTCCCATTCCACATCCACATAGTAGGCATGGACAGGCGAAATGGAAATCGATAATAAAAATACGGATAAGACTAATAATTTTTTCATATTTTTCCTCACAATAGTGTTATTAATAATGTTCATTCAGTTTTAATTATTTATTCTATTATCCTTGTTGAAATCCACCGGTATTACTTTGATCAGAATCACTTCCAGGCGATCCCCATAAAACTGTTTCGCTGGTATCTGCTGATGAAATTATCGTAAGTTTTGGTTTTTCCCATTTTGGTTCTTCCATTACGGATCTCCTTATTATTATGGTTTTAAATATTTATCAAACTCTGTCAAAGTAGTATAGCAACTATCATGCCAGTAGTGAAAGGTTACTTTTTTTCAAGAACAAAGCCTTTTTCTATTAATTCAAGAACAATCTCCATTACATCTTGAATGATTTCATTTTTGGATATATTGAATTTTTGAGAAAGAATGTATATGACCTCTTCGAGACTCTTTTTACCATCAAGCTCTTCCCAGAGGATTGAACCGGTTCTATTCAATGAGTAAATTTCCGAGTCAAGATCCCCTACGCCGGAAATCAAAGGAACGATTATATATTCGTTTTCTATTTTTTTTGCTATTACATCATTCGATACGACATAAAATGATTTTATATCAAGTAGTTTTGTCATTTTGATTCTTTAATAATCGCCTCCATTTTCTTGCAAATTTTTCCTGATAAGTCAAATTTTAATTTATAGCATAACACGTCCTTTGGCAAATGGCTTAATATTTCAAACGTATTTTCCCATCCGTCGTGGGTCATTAAGGGCCGAACAAGGGATTGGATTAATTTTGAGACAATTGCTTTTTTATTTTCGATTCGGCTAATAGTATTTTCTTTTGACTGTTCAAGGAAAAAGATGGCCTTCAGAGGAATAGCCATTGAGGAAGAATCCGGGACTGTTCCATGACACCAACTCCCATAGATCCAGAATCCGTCTTTTTTTTTAATTGTGAACATTCTATCATCACAAAGAATATTGTGTCCGCAATTCTTTAGCATTTTCGACAATGTACTTTTACCAACCCCGGAGTTACCAGTTAAAAGCACGCCTTTTCCTTCGATATTAAATCCATTGGAATGAATGATAATGCCATTGCGATCAGAAAGTAACTTGGCAAACAGAATTTGATCATTATTAAAAAGGGTTAACGATGGGAAGGAATAATTTTGATAGATTTCTTTATTGATTTTATCAGTATATATATGGATATTGGTATGGTTCTTATTAAAAAAACCTATCGACGGAAATCCAGTGTTTTCGAATACGGGATTGTATTTGTAAATCCATGTATTTTCAGCCTTAAAAATTTCCCATTGATTGTCTTTAAAAACTTTATGGGAGTCATCAAAATTTTTTTCTCCCACCGGCAAATGAAAATGATGGTGAATAATGATATTATCCTCACCAGGACCGTCAACTTCAAAAAATTTGAATTTCGGGTGAAAGGTGTTTTCAGTAATTGGAAAATCCGAGTTGACCTGAATCGTTATCCCAGCAACCTGATAATACTTAACATTATTTTTCATTTAAAACCTTGTTGGTCAGTCGGCAAACAGGTGTTAATATTTTATGCCTGCTTAAAAATGCGATAATTTTTTTGAAATTATTAAAAAAAAGAAAAAAATTTCGAATGATTTTATGAAAAATAGGTATATTTTTGCCGGTAATTATAACTTTTTTTACATAACCATGGATATTTTTTTTATCACAATATCCATCATTATGAAAAACATTGTCGCCTTTTAACAGGTATTGACTGTTTTTTTTTATAATCCTGTGAAGAATGAGGTTACCTCCGTCAGGAGTTATGTAAGCCACAATATCTCCTTCTTTTATTGTGTCTTTTTTAAACAGCGGGTTGATGATCACAGAGTCACCATTGCAGATAAACGGTGACATGCTTGTGCCTTTTGCCGTAAATTTAAAGGAAAGCCCTTTTTCGCAGGTTGCTTTAAGAAATTCTGCAATTTCACTGCTGGAAAGCAATAACTTATCGGATTTTATATTTTTTTTTACGGTTTCAATCCCGAATTGGTGATTTCTGATTTATTTATACCAGATAACTCAATCAGGAGAATCCCTGAAAGTCCTCCACCGATGTCAATAACAAAATCCCAGAACAATGGAGACCGTCCGTCAATATAGAACTGGGCCATCTCTGTTCCGCCTGCAAGCAGAAAAATATGAATCATAATCAGGATAACAGGATCCCGGCTCATCAGCAACGACAGAACCAGTCCGAACAATACAAAAAAGCAAAAATGGCCTGTTTTGGTAATATCCCATGGAAGGAGTTGATCAACTGTTTCATCGGCTACGTGAATTTGGGTCGAAATTTGTTTTGATAACTGGGTTTTCATACCAGACGGCATGGTTGTGCCGATGATGATGGCAATAAAGGCAAGAACCAGCATCACCTTCAGAAGGATCTGTTTATGGCATGTAAAAAAACAGAACACCAGCAAGAATATGCCAAAGATACCCCATAGCGTGAGAATACTTTTTTTGACCCATGTGTAAATTCGAGTCTGGGTCACAGGAAAAAGATGGACATTTTTAAGGTGAAAAGAACCTGTGCACCGGCTTAACTGGGCGGTTACCCTGATTTTTTGGGTTTCAGGTACAATAATAAAAAAGTTTCCATAGCTGCGCCAGTCTCGGGTGCCGGTAAAAGAAGCCACAAGATGCGCCAGATCCCACCGGTCTTTTTGTCCGTCATGCTGCACCAGTAAAAGTCTTGCGCGGTTCCATGATTTTTCTCCCGGTTCGATATCCTCGCATTTCATGTCGGCTGATAATTTTAAAATGGAGCCTTGAATAAAAAAGGGTATGTCCTGCCGGATGTTGATACTTGTTTTTTTATCTGAAGAAAACAGGACCAGCTCGTTTCCTTTTTTTTCGGCCCTGCCGATTTTTTGCGCATGAAAATTCCAGTTGTCCGTCAGCATTTCAGGGCCGCTTTTTTTGTAACGATCAACAAGTGTATGGCAAACGATTGTCACAACAGCCAGAAAAGTAAAAAGGATGATTTTAACCTTTGGGAAAACCATTCTTATTCTTTGAATCACAATCACAATGACTCAAGATATTTCATGCCCTGACATACCCTGATGCCACTGTCCATTCTTTTACGTTTTAAATGCAGGACCAGTTGAGCGGCCGGGGTGCCGTACCGCTTGCTGAAATTAATCAATGCTCTGGATGGCTGGGCCTCGGATCGTTTGGCCTCAATCAGCAATTCAGGGGTATTGTCCTGAACCAGACAGAGATCAACTTCAGCGCCATCCTCGGTCCTGACATAGTGAAGAGAGATTGCCTTGCCTTCAAGGTTAACCTGTTCGTAAACATGTTTCAGAAGGCACAATGCAGCCATGTTTTTCCGGCCTGTCTCGGCCCGGTGATAAAAATCATCTTTTTTTTCAGGTCATTAATGATATGTTCTTGTTGTTGTCTTTTCATGAGGCCATTCTGCAAGATTTTGCGGAAAGGTCAAGACTATCCTGCAAAATGTTGCAGAATAGTCGATTAATAACGATATCTTCATGCATAATGGATCTGCCCCAAGGGGAAAAAATGCCTTAATTATCTGGATTGCCTGATTTATGGCTTAAATACGTTTAATTTCAGATCTCTCCTCCCCTTGAAATGCTTCGCATTACTTGATGAAAGCGTTAAATTATTTTCAACTGCTGTTGCGGCTATTACGGGATTACCTGAACGGATGCCGGAATTTAATGTATATTCTTCAATATCAGGAACCGCATTAAAGGATAATTCTATATTTGTATTCCAAGTGCTTTTATTCTTTCAAAAACCATTACGCCTGCTTTTTCTTTCATATCTTCTGGCATGGAGCTGCATTGGATTAAATCAATCAGCAGGGGTCCTTTTTTTCTCATGGTATTGATACAGGTTGTGACAGGTTTTTCCAGCAGGCCCAGCTTATGGCCTAAAATTTTGAAATCATGTCCGGTATAAAATCCATACTGTTCATAGGCTTTGGAGAATATCCCGTTTTTCTCTTCTTCAAGAAGATCCAGAGCCAGGAAGTCTGAGTCGGAAGCAGCATCAAAAACAGTCGTAAACAGACAATCGTAATTGGGTGTCATTCGGTCATAATACAGCCCGGTATTCCCGGGAAATTTCTGTAAGCTTATGTTTTTCAGATGCATGTCATCATTGCCGATTATGTATGCATGAACCACACGACAAAAAAAATCAAACACAACAGCGGCTTTGCCGTTGGTCATGGTATGGATGAGTTTGCCGGCTGTTTCATAGCTGTGGGAATATTTGTCTTCGTTTTTCATCCCAAATCCCTGAACAAGATCTTCCTGATGAATTTTATCACCATCGTGGCGGTCAAATCGTTTTGTGATATAGACCGGTTCACCGTCAGAAAACGAGACCAGTCCACAAAGCGCTGTATCTATTCCAAGCAGTTTGCTGGTTAACATGGCACAATGCTCATTTTCCGAAGCATGGGGATAGGTTTCAGGGCTGGGTTTAAGAATATACTCACCACCGGTTGCGGTTATTTCCAGTTCCCTGTTTGAATTGATTTTAGCAGACAGTTTCTCCTGAACCCCGGATATGGACATGCCTTTGGATTTAATCGGACTTTGTCTGAAAAATTCTTTTCGGGTAAATGAAAGCACCGGATTAACCCTGAGGCTTTGGAATAATTTCCTAAATTCAGAATCTAAATACCCCGGATATTTTGAATTTGTTTTGACCGGTTTAAGGCTTATTCTGCAATATTCCATTGCTGTTCCTTAAAATTGTTACCGCACCTGTCATGTCTTTGCCATTCTCCAGAATCAGGCCGAATTTATCTGTTTCATTAATTTTTTGAGTCTTTGTCTGTATCTTTTTAAGCCATCCTTCAGCAGCCAGGTTATCAAAAAAAGAAAACAGGTGGTCGCTCTCAAACGGATGTTTCTGTAATGGAAGATTAAAGCTTAGGGGTGTTCCATCGGCAAGATAAGCCGGATCATAGGTAAAGCTGTATCCTGCCTGGGTCTGTTTTAAAACCCCTGCCGGCCGTTTATTGAAAAAAACCTTACCTATCCTATCCATAGATTAAGACCCAGGGCCTTTACAATTTTCATCATTATATCCAGGCGGATTGAGACCGAACCAGTTTCAACTTTATTCAGTGTGCTGTAGGATACACCACTTAATTGGCACAATGCCTGCCTGCTCAGTCCTTGAATTTTTCTCGCCGCCCTGACAACTTCGCCGGTTTTTTCAATGCTGACGGCATCCTTCAACATTTCGGATTGGTGAAGCCTGACGGCAAGATGATGGTACTGCTCTTGAATTATTTTCAAGTGCTCATCAATGCCCATAACCGGCATATTTTCAGAGTTAATCATTTTTTTAACAACTACTTAAACAAAATGGTTTATAAAATTATTATGATCGCATATAAATTATAATGATAGTATGCAATAATGCAATATTTTTTAAATTTTTTTAGAAATTATATGTGAATATACCAAAACAGGAAGCCATATCAGACCTTTGCACAACTCCCCAGATTTTCGGGCGCAGAGAACGAAACATAAAAGACGCGGTCGGTGTCAGCTTGACATGATACACTAATTCAGTGCCTCTATATCTACCAGTTCATTATCATTTTCAAAATCTTTTAATGAACCCTGTATTTGTCTCATCAAATTTTTATCTGACAGAATTTCAAGTGTCTCGCACATACCCTCAAACTGCTCCATGGACATTATTACAGCCTTGGGAACACCATTTTTAGTTATTGCAATCGTGTTTTCTTTATTTTCAAAATTTCTGAGAACATTCAGCAACATGGATTTTGCCTTTGTTATAGGAATATAGTCATCGATTTGCATGTTGTGTAAGCTCCTGGTTAAAATATGTATATGGTCATTATAGTGCCCATTTTTGTCGCTGTTAATAGGTTATCCAATCATCGTTTATCAGTTCAAATCTGCGTCTCACTATCGCCCGGCTCCGGTCAGAACCGCCTTGGCCGTGAGCACCAGGATCTTAAAGTCATTAAACAGAGACCATTTGTCAATATACTTCAAGTCAAGTTTCATCCATTCTTCAAAGCTCAAGTCATTCCGTCCCGGTGCAATCTGCCATAGGCAGGTCATCCCGGGTTTCATGGACAGCCGCCGCCTGTGCCAGACAGAGTATTCATCCACTTCTTTTGGAATGGGGGGCCGCGGACCCACCAGGCTCATTTCTCCTTTGAGCACATTGAACAACTGGGGCAATTCATCCAGGCTTGTCTTTCTTAAGAATGATCCCACATGGGGGATAATTCTCGGGTCATCCTTGATTTTAAAAACAGGCCCGTCTGCCTCATTCATCTCGGCAAGTTCTTTTAACATCTCATCTGCATGTTCAATCATGGTCCTGAATTTATAGACCATGAACCGTCTGCCGTTCATTCCCAGCCGTTCCTGCTTGTAGAAAATCGGACCCTTAGAGAAAATTTTAATGGCAAGACCAATGCCGATTAAAAGGGGCAATAATAAAATCATCAAAATGATGGCCGAAGTAAAATCAAATACATTCTTTATCAACAGTTCCCCTTCATTTTGGGGGGTTGACTGAAGGGCCATATTGTAAATGCCCAAAAATTCTTCAAGCTGGATGGTGGCAATATCCGGCCGGTACATCAGGTAATGAAGCTCCCAGTCCGGTATGATGCGGACTTTTATGCCCATGCTCTCGGCAAGGGCAATGTACCGGTCCCCGTTCGTAACCTCTTTCAGCGGCAGGGCAAAAATTAGTTCATCCACAATATTATTTCTTAAAAAGGCTTCAAGATCCTTGACAAGACCGATCACCTTATGGGTATTTAAAACGGTTTTCCCGAGTTTCTTTTCTTCCACCTCAAAACAACCTATAACCTTGTATCCGGTAGCCTTGTGTTCTTCAACCGCCTCAATGACTTGGCGGGCACGGTCTTCACTGCCCACGATCAGAACATTCCGGGTGTTGAATCCGTCTGTCCTTATTTTTTCCAGGGTTTTAAAAATAATAAATTTGGACAACGTCAGAAGGCAGAGAGCCAGGACCAGGAAGATACCCATCAGGAGCCGGCTGACATCCTTGATATGCAGAAGATACATGGCAATGCTGACAAGGATCATCCCCATGAGGCAGGATTTTAAAATAACCACAAAAAATTGCCAGAAGGGCTCCTGACGGTAGGACATATACATGCCCATCCATTTGAAGGAGATATGCCAGGCAATCACAATCAGCAGCAAAATGATATAATAGTTGGGATCGATGGAAAGGTTTCTTAAATTTACCGGCAACAGGTTCCTTTTTATAAAATAGGCTGCAATAAAAGAAAAACCGGTAATTGCAATATCAAGTGCTTTTTGCATATCCAGGGTTAATGTACTGTGTTCTTTGAGCATTTGTTATCTTCTGATTTTCAGTGTGTTAGTTATTAATTGATGCTTTTGCATGGAAGTTTGCCTGTCAGGCTTTTCTCGACAGAATTGATTCAATCAGCTTTAACGCTTTTTCAGGATGATTTATCAGCTCTCTTGTTGTATTCCCGCCAAGGTGGACTATATCATTTTTATTGATTTTTAATATCTTAGCCTTAAAACCTTCATATTCAGCCATTGCAAATATCATGTTAAATGGGTCAAAATAATTTAAATAATCCTTTAAGAAATTGTCATACCCCAGATTCATTTTCTTTAATATGGGTAACAATCTTGACGGAATTTTTGAGTATATTTGCGCCCCAATTTTGTATTTGTTCATTATTTTTTTTACAATTTTTGTATTTATGAAAAGAAAGAATGTGGCGGGAAAACTTATGTCGGCCTTCCTGTTGTAAAGTTCAAATGGCCCGGCAATATATTCATCACTCTCAAAGTCAAGCTGATTAAATATTTCTTTGTTAAATATATAAAGATCATGGTCAATTAATCCGAAGTTGCTTTCATTTGCCTGGAGGAGCAGATTTATTACGTCTCCATGAGGAATTGAAGAGCCGAAAAATCTTTTTAGCTCAAATAAAGGTATATCCGGGTATTTGTCAGTGATAATTTTTTTTTCATTTTTTTTGACACCATTTAAAATTACAAACAGATTTATTCTGTTATGGATTAGTTCAATACAGGGTTCGAGAAAATGAATTTTTCCCGGCATTCCGATAATATAGAAATGCTTATCCATTTTTTGTTTAAATTTTTTATGGAACAGGTTTAGTCTTTTGGCATTGATGTGATGGTTATAGAAATGCTTATTAACCAATGCGACAGAATTTGAAAATATTTTTTCAAAAAACCTGGCTGGAACATAGAGAAAAAATATAAAAAAAGATCCCCATCCTTTGGCTCTTTTTTTTTCAATCATTTCTTCAAGTCTATTAAATAGTGATGAAATAAATGAATTGCCGGTTATATTTCTCAAAAGGTAGGTTTTAATAAGCCTTATCGGACGAATGATGCGATATAGTGGTGTGAGCCAAAAGGGTACTGGATATTTAATCCATTCTTTAATTGTGGGCATGGTAAAAAGATAAATTAAATACTTTAATCTGTCTAAATAGGAATCCCGGATAAGAATATGCACAGGTGAAAAACGCCAGGCAGCATCGTCGGAAGAGTATGCTTTTTGATCAAAAATTTGGTTTTTTATTTTATTGGCACATTTCAAAACACCCTGATCAAAGGAGATGGTTTTATTTATTTTTTCCGGATATTGGGCCCCCAGCAAATTTTGTCCTAAATATAATCCAAGCAAAAATATTCTTTTAGCGCCCATTTTTTTTGCAAATTCAAACGCATTTAAAATAGTTTCCTCATTTTGTTTTTTGATCAGTTCGACAAAACAGCACAACCATTCAAACCTGCTCCAGCAATGGCTAGTGCCGTGTAAACAAAGATAGACAATCATGATATCGTCTGGAATAGAAAGAACGTTTCTCCCTAAAAAAGATGTTGTTTGCAGCCGGTCTTGAAAGCTTTCAAAATAAACAGGTTCAAGCAAATATCTGCCGGTTATTTCCCAGTGCAGATCAACTGAAAAATTATTTTTATCATAAAAGGAAAAGGAGTTTTCATGTTCAAGATATTTTTGTTCATGATTGGACGAAAGTGTTATGTCAGGTTTGTATCCATTTTGAATTAAAAGATTTTTTACAGTTATAACATCTTTTTTTTTTACAAGAATATCCAGGTCACTGAATGATCTGAGATTCAAATCTCCATAGGCTTTCTCGGCAATTAACGGCCCTTTAAAAGGAATGGCCTGGATATTATTGTTTTTAAATAAATCCAATATTTTTAAAAGCCTTGTTGAAATTGAAAGGTTCCGGATGGCATTATCAGTATACAAGTTTTTTAGATGCTTCAAAATTTTATAAGGCACTAAATCAGGGCAAGTCTTTTTCAGGCTGCTATACAGCAGGGCGAAGACCCTGTGGAGTGATGAAAGATAGAGCACTTTTTCCCAATCGTTTATGTGGCCGACGCACTCTTTTATGACCGCCTGAATTTTAGGTGAGAGTTCAGTCCGGGAACAGGCCATAATAAGTTTTATCTCTGGGTCATTCATGATTTTAAATAGAGTTGCTTGAGGATATAGTAGATAAATCTTGGATTGTGTTTTAAATACCTTTTCCAGAGTCTTTTCGGGTCACTGGCTAATCGAAAAATCCATTCCATTCCAGCCCACTGCATCCATAGAGGCGCATGTTTTTTTTGCCCGCTGAAGAAATCAAATGCTGCTCCGACTCCTATCGTGACACAATTCAGTCTGGCTTTGTGCTTTGCCATCCATTTCTCCTGTTTCGGGCAGCCAATACCGACAAAAACAATTTTAGCGCCCGATGAATTAATTTCCTGAATATAAGCTTCTTCTTCCTTTTGTGCGAGGTCCCTGAACGGCGGTGAACTGGCAAACGGTATTTTAAGAGTTGCATATCTGGTTTTCAAAAAAACAATAAAATCAACAAGGCTCTTTTCTGTTCCTCCATACAAACCGATTGGAATACCGGCATTTTCTGCCTCTTGGCAGACGGTTAACAGCAGATCAGAGCCGCGAACCTGCGCAGCCTTTTTTTCTCCGAGTAATTTTTGCGCCCAGACCAGTGGTTTGCCGTCAGGAACAACAAGATCCGCTTCATTTACAACTTTACAAAAATTCGGGTGATCAAATGCTTCCATGCACATGTGTACATTTGAAACACAGACATATCTTCCGGATTCAGCCAGAGACCATTTCAGAATTTGATTGGTGGCATTAAAGTAGGAGGTCACATCAACCGTCATGTTTAAAATTTTACATTTGTCTTTCACTCTATATGTTCTTATGCTCTTTAATTACTGTATTATATATCTCCATCAATATCTGATAATTTTTTTCCGGCGTATATCTTGCTTCGTATTCCGTTCTGGCATTGATACCCATTTGTTTTAGCTTACCAGGAGAGGATATTAAATATTTGACAGTTTCTGACAAGTTCTCAGGATTGCCGGGCTCAAAATGCATTCCGGTAATTCCATTTTGAATGATCTCTGCCATGCTTCCCAATTTTGACGCAACAACCGGTAACCCGCAGGCAAAAGATTCAACTAAAACCACTGGAAATCCTTCATACCAGATTGAAGGCATCACAAGAAATGATGACTCCATCATGTGATACAATATCTCTTTTTTGGATAAATGCCCCAAAAAAGAGATATTGTCTGAAGCGGTTTGCTTCAATTCCTCAAACAGAGGGCCGTCTCCGGCTATATTAAGAGGATAATTGATATTTTTCCAAGCTTCTATGAGTATTTTAATGCCTTTTTCATGGCTGAGTCTGCCAACGAACAAAGCGCTCTGTTTGCGGTTGTTAATACTGTTCTTTGAGTCCAAAGGGTCTTCAATGAAATTAGGTTTGACACTTATTTTTTGTTCTGGAAATGCTGCTCCCATAAATTTTTTTTTCCCAAATTCAGTCAGCGTGATAAAGCGGTTTACCTTTTTCTGCCATGTTTTATTTTTTCGGTGATAGTTAACCATTCGTGCCACAGCAAAAGAACCCCAGATAGAATTTCGATAGCAGCGATGCAGGACTGCATAATAGGGGGTATGGGAAAGACATAACTCACAGATCTGATCATTTCTTATAAAAAGGGCATTGGAACATAATGTTCTGTAATTGTGAAGTGTTTGAATAACCGGTACTTTTACTTCAATGCCAGCATCATAAACTGATGGTGTGATTAAGGGGAAAAAATTATGAACATGCATGATATCGATTTTATTTTTTTCTAGTTCAATTTTTATTTTATCACGATATTTTTTTGAATAGACAGCATTTAACGCAACTTTTATTTTTGAATAGAGGTTGTTGATGTCATGGTTTTTTATAAGAAAGTCTTTTACAAAGTGATTGTTTTTTTCGAGGAGCTCCTTTTCAGTTGAAACAACTGAATCCTCTCCCCCTTTTTGCTGATATTCGTTGTGAATTAAAAGTATTCTCATATGTTATCTGGATTGTGCATATTTGCAAGCATCAAGTATTCCGTTTGATGCATTTTTATAATTGAATTCCGTGACTTTGTTTAATGCATTTCGGGATAGTTTCTCCCAAGTCTTTTCAGAAGTTAGCAATTTCAACGTATTTTTTATCCATTTATCCATTTCCAAGTCCACAATATAGCCATTAAACTCATCAATTAGTAAGTCGTTTATTGTGCCGGTATAAGGACTTGCGATCACAGGGGCACCACTTGCCATCGCCTCGTTTAAAACAATACCCCATGGGTCATTATTAGTTGGAAATAAAAAAATTTTTGTATTTGAATAATAATAGGGAAGTCTATTTTGGTGCGCAAAGCCAGGGTAATGATAGTCAATGTTATTTTGGGTTAATGTGGTTAAAACATCGTTTTTAAGCGGACCATTTCCTAACAGGAGGAATTTTATTTTTTTCAACTTATTTATTTTACAAATTAATCGGGTTAGAAATAGGATATTTTTTCTATTGTCTAAATGTCCGGCATACATAAGATCAAATTGTCTTTGTTTTAATGGAAGGGATTTAAATTTTGAATTGTCGATGCATAAACAACTTTTAAAGAGAGATTTTTTTTTTATATGATATGCTTTGAATAGATTTAAGCTGTTATTGCTTGCCCCAATAAATGCCTTGGATGTGTTAAAAAAAAGGATTCGAAGCAGTTTATGTGCTATGGACAGATTCTTTTCATTATGGCACCATCCATCGGTCATTGGAATGTGGATTTTTCTATTTATTTGGGAATAGAACCACGCATATATGAATGTCGGACTGTATCCCGTTGTTATTATAATATCAGGACTGTATTTTTTTAACACTTTAAAGATATCAGGATTGTGATGAATATAGTTAAAACCATCACTTTTTTCGTAGAAATTTTCCTTTAGAAATTCAAAATTAAATTGGTAAGAAGATAAGGATACATCCCACTCTCTATTTGTTTCTGATTGGGCACAGAAAATAACAACAAAATTATTATTTAATTTTTTATTGAGGATTTCATATAGCGGCAGTCTGTAGGGTGCGGGAATATTAGTTACAATAGCCACTTTCATTTATAGGCCTTTTTTCTCTTTCCATTGGAATCAGTTAAAAAGTCATACATAATTCTTCCCTATCATTTGAATATAAAGATTTTTAAACGATTAATCGTCTATATTGTATTTCATAGTTCAATTAAATTTCATCTACCATTTGATTTTTATCCTTATATTCTCTGGGCAAGTGTGAGTCACTGCAATGCTTATCCACCCTACCATTAAGATGTTGTAGGACATAATGCCCGGTATATCAGTTACTGAGGCAGAAGTTAATACAATTCCATAGTACAATAGTAATACGCCTTTTTGAAAATCTTGTTTTTTTAAAAGTTGACGGATGGTTTGAAAAAATCGCCAACTCAATAAAACTGAAAAAAGAAACAATACAAATCCTCCTTCCAGTAAGATTTGCAGCCAAAGATTATGGGCATGGGTAAGTCCTGTAAACTTGGGCAATATATATCGTGATGACCCTGTCCCAAAACCGATTAAAGGAGATTCGTATATGTGATCAATGACAATTGGCCAAAGATGCGTTCTGCCTGTTAAGGTTGTAATCTCTTTTATGGAGCCACTCCTTGTTAACACCATAACATCAATTCCTGCAGCAATGAATATAGCGACTGATAAACAGATTATAAGTAACCAACGTGGAATTGATTTGCGAATCCAGAGAATGGCTAAGGAACCGATAGCAGCAGAGGCAATCCACGTTTTAGTGATGCTTAAAAAACAAAGAGTAATACCCAAGATGAACCAGATTGTACGATGCAAACGGTTTTCTGAAATAAAAAATAGTCCAATACATGCTGCACCAAGTTCAGTTGCAACGAATGGGTGGATTAAAGCACCGCTATATCGTGATAATTTTCCATGCAATGTATATTCCACCCACCATAACGAAGAGGGATTTATGAACCATACAATTGGGGCTATTGCAATTAGAAGGATCAGGTAACGTATTATGAGGGATTGCCACCAGGATGGTGTGTCCTTCAGCAAAGTAGACAATCCCAGAAGAACTATAGTTGCTGTAAGTTGAAAATATAAATACATTCCGCCATATAATGGAGAAGGAGACGCTAAAAGCAAAATTATTCGAGCAAAAATAAATAGCAGCCATGCGGATAGCAGCGAAGTTATCGATGACTTTTGTATAGCTATGAGAGCTTTTGGAAATAACCAAAAGGCAAGAAATCCAAGCGGGATAATGCGTAAGAGAATTTGCCAATCAACAGTAAAAGCTTTTTCAAATGTACGTTGCCGTAGAGCTGTCAGAGGCATTGCTAAGGCAAAGGCTGCTAACCATAAAAGAATATTTTGGCTGTATTTTTGAGAACGATTGATGATTATCGTTTGAGTCTCCATGATTCGACCTTGGTACACATGGTACGCAAATTTCCTAGCAAAGGATTTGATCGGTGATTTAAAGAATATAGTGGTTTCCACCAATACAGACCTTTTGGTTTTAACCATGATTTTTGGATAGAAAGATCCGATGGGCTGGTTTCAATAGCATCAAAAAGTTTGCGCCATTCTAAAACAACTTTATGAGGAGAAAACTTATTCTGCACCCAGTTCTTTCCTTTGTCACCCAATTTTTTGGATAGCTTTTGATCTTTTATAAGTGTGACTATGTTTTTTATAAGGCCCTTTTCATTTCTTGACATGAGACCGGTTATGCCATCAATAACAGTATCACAAGCTCCCCAGCGGAAAATAGTTGCTATGGGTAGGCCACACGCGGACATTTCTAATACAGAGCCAGGAAAACACTCTGTTAATCCTGTTGGGTTCGGTACTCCTACCTGACATTGAGCCATAAGTTCGAATCGTTCTTTTTTGAGTAAGCCATGAAAGGTAACTCCAAGATTTTTTGGTTCCCCGTTGAGATTTCGCAAAATTAAATGTTCATAATCCTTCTCTGCAAGACCAAGTGGGCCTAACAATATTTTCCGGTCATAAAGTTTTCCTGATCCTATAACTTCAAGCCGAGCCTTTGGTACTTGTCTGATTATTTCAGGCCATATTTTTGCTAAACGATGAAACCCTTTAGATGGAATAAGGCTTCCAACATATACAACGCTACTCTGGATATTATTTTTAGGGGATGGGACTGACATTGAAAAAGGGTTTGGTATGGTTACTCCTTTGAGTCTACAACAGGTATCTCCTGCAAGCGCATGCTGTTCATTTCCAACAAATACTGTTCGTTTAATTTGTTGGTCTTTTCCAATAGATTGGAGGTCCTGCCAGCCGAGGTGGTTGTGGACCCACAAAACAATTGATACTTGTGGATTGATAGCCTTAAGAGTCTTGGTCATTGCTTGATATGGTTCAGCCCGAAGAACTAATATGGTAATTCCGGACGAGAGAACTTTTTTTGATAGAGCTTCCTGTGATGATTCAATAGTGAATATTGTTAGACAAGGCAGGTTTGGAAGCTTATTCTGGTTATTGTAATGCAGTAAAATAGTTGACATGCCTGACCTAGCTATCGCTGTGGCTACAGAGATAAAACAATATTCTGTCCCACCAATCCCGGGGTTACCGTCTTCAGGCCTGGAACAGTCCATATTTGAAAAACATCGGTCATCTAAGAGGAAGGCAACTTTTTTCAACTTATAAAATCCATTTTAATTATTTTTCCATTTAATGTGAGCAAACCTTTTTTGCAGGGAGTG
The DNA here is from genome assembly GCA_963674905.2 of uncultured Desulfobacula sp. Lineage (GTDB taxonomy): Bacteria > Desulfobacterota > Desulfobacteria > Desulfobacterales > Desulfobacteraceae > Desulfobacula. Next base: position 2,980,541 of record CAXXXR010000002.1, read on the forward strand.
CTTAAAAATGGCTTGGCATTTATAGTAATTATTTGGGGAAAAGAGACACTCTGTGCCTGTTAAGCCACATCCAATTGCAACATGCAATCTATCAGTTATAATTTTGTCTTTTGATTTAATTATTTGAAGGAATAAACCGGCACACGCCTCAGCCCACTCAGGGGTTTGATGGCGGATGGAAACAACTAATGACAAATCAATATTTTTTTTAGGAAGGTCTTTCCCTCCAGCTTTTTCATTGTCACAACGAAGTGCTGAAAAGTATTCATCAAAATTTGATTGAGAACCATAAAAAAATGGTGCTATCCCAAATAATGGGGAATATCCTAATTTGCCTGTTTTGATAAAAGTTCTAATCCTTAATGCTATTTTCCGTCCAAAAAGTGGGTTTGGCATTGCTGCATGTCCATCAGCTATTGCCATTGTAGCATCTTCTGAAAGGATTACCGTCAGATCAGGACGAATAGTGCTAACATATTTATAGGTTATCGGTTCCCGGCATACAATAGTTGTTCTTTCATGAAGCCTTTTTAGCAAATTATCCCGTTGATTAATGGTTGCGGAGAACAATATCATGTCACCACCGGATAAAGTAATTCTGTTAATAATATCGTCCATTGGATGTTTGGGGCCATGAAGTCCGCCATTAACCATGAGAAGATACGTATGATTCTTTGAAATATCGGTTAGAGTATAAGATTCTTGTACATTAAAAGGAATGTTTGTATGCTTTAGTGTTGAGTAGAGAGAATGGTTAATTAATGCATCCCCTGCATTTCCCATATTGGGGATGACAATTATTGGCCGTCTATTTATGATATATCGCTTAATTACTGATAAAACTGATAAGGTTTCATTTTTATAATTGTCAATATTGTGCACTATATTTCACTTTTTTGGAATGAATAAATCAAATAAATTAAAACAGAAGTTATTTCGCCTGCAATTGAAAGCCCTGCGATACCAATCGCACCCCATCGATATGTAACTACTGGCAAACAAAATACGTAAAGTGCTGACGAAATAATGCTGATAACAACTTGTTGTCTCACAATGCCCCTGGCCGTTAGGTAAGTTGAAAAGATAATAGAAACCCCCATTATAGCAAAACAGATACAGTACAGACGTAGAATAGCCACGGAACCTTTGAATACAACACCAAAGGCTAAGAAAATAATTTTATCAGCCCATGAAAATGTTACAACGATTGGGATTATATAGAAAAAAAAAGTGAATATCAGCAATTTTTTTATTTCACGGAGCAGTCCTTTTTTCCCTTCTTCCACGAAAGCCTTACGTGCCAATGGCACAGAAGAGTTTGAAAGACCAATTAGTATAACCTGCATAGGACCCATCAATAGTCGTCCGGCAGACCAAGCCCCAACCTCTTTAGTTGATTGAATAAATGCCAGTAAATAAGGAGCCAACCTTTTGCAAATTGTTTCAATTAGTGCGGAAGAAAAAAGAGGAATCGCATATGGTTTAAGCGCCCCCCCCCCTTTCCCTTTTATTGATTTTATGGTTGGCAGTTGCTTAATATCCTTATAAACCATCCAATGCATTGTAGTTAGAGAGACAACAACACAAAACAAATAACTCACCGGATTGTCGGCTAAATTGGGTGTCAATAAGAGGAAAGGGATGAGAATAATCCCTGGAGACAAAAATGATAATGATACAATTACAGCCCGGAATATTTGAAATTTAGCAATAAATAATCTCCTATGTAATTCTTGGCTAAATCTTATCGAACACAAAGCAAACCCCAAGGAAATCAAAATAAACAGGCTTGACTTTAAAAAAGAAAATAACAGAACAGAGGCAAATAAAGAAAAGATAAAGACCAAAATGAAGAAGTTAAACAAAATTTTTACAAAACTATCCTGTAGCTTTTTATCTTTTTGATTCCCTCCAGGATACACAATACTTAGCGGATTGGAGAACGCTGATGAAAAGAGAAACAATGAAATAGGATAAGCGCTCCAAACCAATGAAAATGAACCAAAATCTGACTGTGAAAGAATTCGACCAGCGACTAAGACAATTATAAAGGAAAAAGCGGAATGTATCCCTTGATCAACTATGGAAAGAATACGAGGAGACATTTTTTTAAAAGACATTAGATAGGGTATTTTATTAAAAGTTATATAAAGGCATTTCATTAATCGAGACTTTTGATAATTCAATGTTTTTTGATTTTTCAATTAAATTTTTATGTTTAAAAGAACTCATGATTAATTCTGTTCAGATAATTTGGTTTTTATCATAAACGATTCCAGTGTTTTTAGGATGCCAGTTTTAAATGATTCTTTAGGGAGGTATTTAAGGTCTGAACAGATCTGGCCGGCATCTAAAGCATATCTTCGGTCATGGCCCAATCTATCCTTTACATGGGTAATCAGTATTTCAGGGTGATGGCCTTGTGCAGAAGGGCAATTGGGATATTTTTTTGCAAGTTCTTTGCCTTTTGAAAATTTTTCGTGGATTAAATTGCATATCAGCTTAACAATGTCCAGGTTGGCCCATTCATTGTTGCCGCCGATGTTGTAAGTCTGCCCCACTTTGCCTTTTGTAAGGATCAGGTCAATTCCTAGGTTGTGATCATCCACATAGAGCCAGTCGCGGATCTGCTGTCCGTCCCCGTAAATCGGCAGGGGGTTTCCGTTAAGAATGTTGGTGATCATCAGCGGGATGAGCTTTTCAGGAAACTGATAGGGGCCGTAATTGTTGGAGCAGTTGCTGATGGTGACCTGGAGCCCGTAAGTCTTGTAATAGGCGCGGACCAGGTGATCGGATGCGGCTTTGCTTGCCGCATACGGGGAGTTGGGGGCATAGGGTGTTGTTTCAGTAAAAGGGAGATCACAAGGTTTTAATGACCCATAAACCTCATCTGTTGAGATATGGTGAAACCGGTGATTCTTTGGTGTCCCGTCAAGCCATGTTTTTTTTGCAGCTTTCAGCAGCGTATGGGTTCCCACAATATTGGTGGTGATAAATTCATCAGGACTGCTAATGGATCTGTCCACATGGGATTCTGCAGCAAAGTGGACAATGGTATCGATTTTGTGGCTCTGTAAGAGTGATTCAACAAGGGTCTGATCCAGGATGTTGCCGTGAACAAAGTCAAATCTTGGGTTTTTTTCAGCGTCAGAAAGGTTTTTTCTGTTTCCGGCATAGGTCAGGGCATCCAGGACGACGATATGGTCTTCAGGGTATTTATTGAGCCAGTAGTAAACAAAATTTGTACCGATGAATCCTGCACCACCGGTCACCAATAGATTTTTCATTGAGCAAGTTCCTTTAGCATGGATCGAAGTGCAGCACGCCAGTGAACAGGGGTATGGTTTAAGGCCAGCCAGAAGAATGTTTTGTCAAGGACGCTGTACATGGGCCGTTTGGCCGGGGTTGGATACTGGTCCGTTCCAACGGGTATGATGGGAATTGTTTTATCCAGCAGTCCTGTTGCAAGGCTTTCTTCCCGGATGGCCACGGCAAAGTCGTACCAGGAGGCAACACCGGCATCGGTAAAGTGATGGGTGCCTGTGATGTTTTTATCAAGGGCTGTCCATATTGCAATGGCCAGGCCATTGGCCCAGGTGGGGGTCCCGATCTGTTCGTCAATGACGTTCAGGATTTGTTTTTCCTTCATAAGCCTGAGCATGGTTTTTACAAAGTTGTTCCCATGGGAGGAGTAAAGCCAGGCGGTCCTGATGATCAATGCCTTTTCCCCAAGGATTTTGCGAACAGCTTGTTCTCCCTTAAGTTTTGATTTGCCGTAAATGGATTCCGGGTCTGGGGTGTCATCGGTTTTATAGGGTTTGCAGCTTTGGCCGTTAAAAACAAAATCCGTTGAGATATGGATGAACCCGATGTTGTTTTGCCTGCAGAGTTCAGCGATTTCAATGACTGCCTGGTGATTTATCCTGTAAGCTGTTTCTTTATCCTGCTCTGCTTTATCAACAGCCGTATAAGCGGCTGCATTGATGATGCAGTCGGGCCGGGTTGAGTTGATGCATTGGTTGATGCTGTGGGTGCTGCAAAAATTTATCTTTGGAAAATCACAGAAAGTAAGGGTAATGTTTTTTGGATAGGTGCGCTGCAACTCCCATCCCAATTGACCGTTCGACCCCAGCAACAGGACGTTCATGCATATACCTCTGCCATTTCCAGGGGAAGACCATTTTCATCCTTTTGTGATAAAGTGGGGTATGATTCCGGGGGAATGGGCCAGTCAATTGCCAGGGCAGGGTCATTCCACAGGATGCATCGTTCGTGTTCAGGTGCATAATAGTCTGTACACTTATAAGTAAATTCCGCTGCAGGGCTTAAGACATAAAAGCCATGGGCAAAGCCGGGTGGGATCCAGAGTATTCTTTTGTTTTCTGCGGAAAGGAGGGTGCCGATCCATTTCCCAAAAAATGGGGAAGATTTTCGGATATCAACGGCAACATCAAAAACATTACCTGAAATCACCCGGACCAGTTTACCCTGGGGCTGTTTTATCTGGTAGTGCAATCCCCTTAAGATGCCCTGGGTTGATTTGCTGTGATTTTCCTGGACAAAGGTGACCCGGGCGGCATTGGCTTTACGTGTGACCTTCAGGTTAAATTCGTCCTCCCGGAAGGTTTCCATGAAAAAGCCCCGGTGGTCCCCAAAAACCTGGGGTTTAATTAAAATTACATCTGGAATGGCAAGACGGGTATATTCCATTAAAAGGCCTGCCTGTTTAGTAGGTCAAATAAATACTGGCCGTATCCGTTTTCCTTCATGGGGAAAGCAATTTTTTCCAGCTTTTCTGCAGTAATGAGATCCATTCTATAGGCAATCTCTTCAGGGCAGGCAATTTTTAATCCCTGTCGGTCTTCTACAACTTTAATAAAGGTTGCGGCATCCAGAAGGGATTCATGGGTTCCAGTATCAAGCCAGGCCGTTCCCCGGCTGAACAATTCCACGTCCAGGTTGCCCTGGGACAGATAGGTATTGTTGACATCAGTGATTTCAAGTTCTCCCCTGGCAGAGGGCTTTATCTGCTTTGCAATCCTGATAACATCATTGTCATAGAAATACAGCCCGGTAACGGCATATTTTGATTTTGGAACCTTTGGTTTCTCTTCCAGGCTGATTGCACTGCCGTTGCTGTTAAATTCTACGACGCCGTAACGCTGGGGATCTTTAACATAATATCCAAATATGGTGGCGCCTTTGTCTTTTTTTGCAATGACCTGAAGACGGTCTGACAATCCTTCACCATAGAAAATATTGTCCCCCAGGATCAGTGTGACTGTATCCTGTTTTATAAAGTCTTGCCCAATGATGAATGCCTGGGCAAGCCCGTCAGGAGAGGGCTGGATGGCATATTCCAGGGAAATACCCCATTGAGACCCGTCACCCAGCAGGTGCCTGAAATTATCAAGGTCATGGGGGCTTGTGATGATCAGTATCTGTGTAATACCCGAAAGCATGAGCGTGGACAAAGGATAGTATATCATGGGTTTGTCATAAACCGGCATGAGCTGTTTGCTGACCGAGTATGTCAGGGGATACAGCCGGGTGCCTGAGCCGCCTGCCAGTATGATTCCTTTGCGCATGATTAAATTGCCTTCTCATGGGAGGTTTGATTTTCTTTAAAAGCCGAATAGGCCGACTTTATGCCATCTTTCAACGGTGTCATCGCGTGCCAGTTCAGATGATTTATTTTAGAACTATCCAGAAGTTTCAAGGGAGTTCCGTCTGGTTTGGACGTATCAAAAACAATTTTTCCGTTAAACCCGATGATTTTTTTGATCAATTCTGCAAGCGCTTTGATGCTGATGTCTTTTCCTGTGCCGATATTGAAAAGGGGCTTGTTTTTATAGTCCGGGTCAGAAAATTCTTTTTTCATGATAAAAAGGCAGGCATCTGCCAGATCATCCACATGGAGGAACTCTCTTTTGGGGGAACCGGTTCCCCAGACAATGACAGCATTTTTTTTTTCAGTTTTGCTTCATGAAATTTCCGGATCAGGGCCGGCAGCACATGGGAAGTCTCAAGGTCAAAATTATCATTGGGACCATACAGGTTTGTGGGCATGACAGGGATGAATTTTGTTTCATACTGCCGGTTATATGACCAGCACATTTCGATTCCGGCTATTTTGGACAGCGCATAGGGTGAATTGGTCGGCTCCAGGGGGCCGGTCATGAGATATTCTTCTTTCATGGGCTGGGGGCAGTGTTTGGGATAGATGCAGGATGACCCCAGAAAGAGGAGTTTTTTTACCTTGTGCACATGAGACTGGTGGATAATGTTGTTCTGGATCATCAGGTTCTGGTAGATGAAATCGGCAGGAAAGGTGCTGTTGGCCATGATCCCTCCTACTTTTGCTGCGGCCAGGAATACATAATCGGGTTTATTTTTTTCAAAGTAATCTGAAACAGCATGGGGGTCCATGAGTTCAAGCTCTGAATGGGAGGGGGTCAAAAGATTGGTATACTCATTTTTTTCAAGATGCCGGACAAGGGCAGACCCCACAAGGCCTCTGGGTCCCGCAACCAATAGCTTATCGGTTTTTTTCATTGTTACTCATTGTAGTCAAAGATATTAAATCCATGGGTCTGGCAGAGATGGGCTTTTTGGGCCTCTATAAGATCTTTTTTGACCATTTCCGTGACCATTTCCTGGAAACTGATTTTGGGTTCCCAGCCAAGTTTTTTTTCGCCTTTGAAGGATCTCCCAGAAGGGTTTTCACCTCAGTGGGCCTGAAATATTTGGGGTCCACGGCTATGATCGGTTTGTTTGTTTTTGTGTCAAAGCCTTTTTCATCAATGCCTGTGCCTTTCCAGGCAATGTCGATTCCAAGCTCTTTGGCCGCAATGGTGACAAAATCCCTGACAGAGTATTGTTTGCCTGAGGCTATGACAAAGTCCTCAGGCGTATCCTGCTGGAGCATGAGCCACTGCATTTTGACATAGTCTTTGGCGTGGCCCCAGTCTCGTTTGGCATCCAGGTTGCCAAGTTACAGGCAGTCCTGAAGCCCCAGGCTGATCCTGGCCAGAGCACGGGTGATTTTCCGGGTGACAAAGGTTTCTCCGCGCAGGGGGAATTCATGGTTGAACAGGATGCCGTTGCAGGCGTAGATGCCGTAGGCCTCCCGGTAGTTTACACAGATCCAGTAGGCATAGAGCTTGGCAACAGCGTAAGGGCTCCTGGGATAAAAAGGGGTTGTTTCGGTCTGGGGGGTTTCTTGGACCTGGCCGTAGAGTTCCGAGGTAGACGTCTGGTAGAATCGTAAATTTTTTCAAAGCTCTATATCATAATCATAGACTTCTCTTACAATAATACCCTCCTGTTTTGGGTGCACCGCGGAACTCGACTTTTCCTTTTGATCGTAACTCCTTTAGCCATCTTTCAATATTTTTTCGGGCTGTTCCCAGGCTTATTGACAGGGAAGGAACCCGTTCTCCAGGATTCTTTAAAAATAGAGGCAATCTGTTTGTTTCTGGGCGCGGACGGGTTCTTACCGGATAAAAGATTTTCTATGGTTATGCCTGGCAATAAAGCGCCGGGATTAAGAAATTCAATCCTGTCGTGGTGAATCTTGATTGTAGAATTACTGCCGGCCCGATAGCCTTGATGCACCAGACAAGTAGTAGGAACCATTTTTTGAAGCCCCTGAAAAAGCAATCACATCCTTTTGCTTTAAATCTGTTATATCTCGCTTGGCTGTCTTTTCTGACACCTTCCAGTGTTCTGCAATATCTTTGGCCGATACCTTAACATTTTTCTGAATTTGATCGATGAACCATTGCTGCCGCTTATTTACAGGGACATTTACAGGGACATTATCTTTTAAATCTTCAGAAGCTTCAGGGTGGGGATAAAAAATCACCCGCATTACAGATCCCAATTCTACCCATTCAGGTTCCGGATACCCTCCTGATCTGCATGAATTGACAATCCGCCGGTATCCGCTTCCCCATTCCTCCATCAATCCCAGTTCCCTGAAAATACGTGCGATTACCCTGTTTCTGATCTTACTTACCCCTGCCTTGAAATCCTCCAATGTCATACCAAAAGGAAACATTCCAGGATTTTGTATTTCCATACGATCTGAATAGATGGAAACCATAATTCGCATGCCTGTTAATGAATAATCGGTATGGCTCAGTGCATTAACAAGGACTTCACGTACTGCCAGTTCAGAATAGGCTGGAATATCTTCTCTTCTGAACGTTTCAATTTTAGAATAAAGACGGGTGTTGCGCATTATGAATTTGGGGACAGATTCAATTGCATCAAGAATACTGCCTTCTATATCAAGTCTGTCGATAAAGTCTGTTTTGTCTGTGCCTCTGAATCTTGCACAACTGACACGGGCATCAGGAAAATATTGATTTCGATATTTTTCCAGGGCAAAGAGTATAACACCGCCATTGGAAAGCACTTTTTTCCCGGCATATGGAACAATAATACCAAGGGTTTCAAGTTTTTCTTTGTCAACGGGCTTATTAATCGCTTGAAATACAGATTGAACCTGTTCTTTTTTCAGGCTATTTTCACTGGTTTCACCACAGGGCATTTGATCAAATGAAACACCAAGAATCAGACGATTCATTTCTGCCAGAATTTCGGGCCCGGCTTTCCTGTTGGTTGAGCCCAATCGAATATAAACACCTTGATCAGGACCTTCACTTTTGAGATAAAAGGGACCCCGCCAATGTGCTATTTTCACCAATATCAACTGTCTGCCTTTAATTGAGAATATCTCTATTTCCGGCATCATTGCAGGCGAAATGCTGTCTGATATTGCATTGGCAAGTCTTTCCTCTACTTGAAGCGCATCACTGACTCCATTTATTGTTCCATCATCCTCACGGCCAATTATCAGAATGCCGCCTGCTGTATTGGCAAAGGCAACCAAAGTTTTCATGATTGGTTTAAAAGAGGAGATATCTCTTTTAAATTCAAGTGTCTTACCTTCCCTGCTTTTTATAATTTTTTCAATGTTGATCATAGGATAAAATCCGTTAATCGTAATTGACAGTGATCCAGTTGCTGTATGATCCATCCATGATTCGTCTCCACCAGCCTTCCTTTTCCAGGTACCATTTCAGAGTTTTTCTGATACCGGTTTCAAAAGACTCTGCAGGTGAATATCCAAGTTTGGTAGAAATTTTTTCAGCATTAATGGCATAGCGGCGGTCATGGCCCAGTCTGTCCTTTACATGGGTGATAAGGGTTTCTGGGTGTTTTCCCCTGGCTGATGTGCTGTCTGGATATTTTTTTGGGTGCGGCTCTTTTACAACATGTCTTAAAGCAGTTTTCGGTAGTCATAATATTTCTCATTTTCCGTCAGCATTACTTGATTACTTTAAGATAACCTCGTCTGGCCGAAGAATGTGGAAGTTTTACTGGCGGAACTTCCCCGCCTTGATAATGAACCTGATGATTCCGTTTGTATTCACAGGCTTCATGGAAGGCCCAGTATTCATCAAAATCGTTACTGCTCCTTAAGGCACGCAGGCGTAGCACGGCTTCGGCACTGGTCAACCGCCATTTAGCGCCGGTTATATCCATACGATCCTTAACAAGATGGCGGCACGCCCCCTCAATGACCCCTGTGGCAATGGGAAGTCCCATATCAAGGTAACGATCGTATTTGAGGTAAGGCGCTTTGTTTTTAAGATAAGTTGCGCAAGTCTCCACGGGTTCACGTTGTTTGTCAGTGAATTTTTTCAGTGTGGCACTTCTACGCATCCCGCCTGCCATCAACCCGGCTTTGCCTTCAAGTATTTTAAGCAGCCGATACTGAACCCATTTTTCAAGTTCAGGGCCGGATTTGGGATGAAAGGCCCTGCCGGCTTTCCACAGGTATTCAATAACGTGGATAATATCAACGGTGATCGTAAGATCCACTCCTTGTTTTTTGGCCATACGTTCCAGGATTCGCAATTGTTGATTTTCACCGTCCACCAGAGCAACCCAATGTTTTTCCTGCCTGGGATCACGATGGGATGCCTCTGAAAAAGCAGATTCAATGACCTGTTCGGCTGATTTCTCAAGGCTTGCCCAGACACGTTTTTGTTCCGGACGTGGACTTTTTTCTTTATTGGGGTTGCTGCTGTTCCCCGGGAGTACATCTTGGGGCGTGCGCTTAAAAGTATCTATCCGGCACGGCTTGTCGACACCGTACCAAATACTGTTTCTATTTTTCGATCATGGGGTCTTACATTTGGCCGATCAATTCCATCGGAACCACAGACTGGCTGTTCACAACGGCTGGGGCTGAGCTTGTTCAGATGTTCCTGAAGCAGGATGCGCATCAATTCCCGCCCCCGTTTTTCAAGTTCTTGTTCCAGATCACTAAGTTTCATTAAATAGTTCTCCTTAGAGCCAAGAAAATTAACAATATCATCGTAATATTCTTTCCCCTGATCAGTAGAATGGTTATATGGATGCTCCACAACAGAGAGGGCCAGCGCCGGGTTCATGCTCATCTATCGCCCTCCTTTAAGCTGGTGAACAGCGTCTTTTACCAGGGGATATACCAGTATGGTTTTTACCTGGGCACCATGGCGTTCATTGGCTCTGTCCATTCGCCCACGACCGGTGGTCTTTCCCAATTCTATCCAGTTTGAAGCCCGATAACAGCCACCGTGAAACTGCTGCCGGTCCACCAGTGTTTCCACAAGTAGCGGCTTAAGAGCATACTGACGCTCCCAATCGTCTTTCAATTCCCGAAGGGTACAAGAGAGTATCATGCTCGCTAAGTTTTGGATACGTGCCAGTACCAGGAATCGGCTGTTGTTCACCACCTGTTGTAACGCCACTTTACGCCTTGCTTCTGTCCAACCGATCCATTCATCCCGGGCACGCATGCGCCAGGCAGGACTTGAAAATTGAACACAGCCCACCACCTCTCGATGGGGACGGTTTACATAGACCAGGTACTGTAATCTTGCGCCAAAGGGTATGGCATATCCCAGATAGTGATAGCGACCGATGAGTTCTTTGAACAGATGCCTTTGATCTCGATTTTGAACCCGCTGAATCTCAAGGGGTGTAAACTCTTCTACGCTGCCACTGAGGATACTTTTGGGCTGCCTGCATGGATTTTCGGGAATAATCTTTTGGGAACCGGTCTGACCTTTTCGTTTCTTTTCTGGAAGGATCAGTGCACCCTTGGATTCCAAAAGCTCCAGAAGATCACTGCATTCCCGGCTTTTCAATCGCTCAGTGGGCCGTTTCCATTCCAGCAGTTCGCATACTGTGCACGCCAACTCGTGTCGGCTGATGCCACCACAAGTGGCAACTACTTCCTGGATCAATGAAATCTCTTTGTTGGTAAACTTGCGACCACAAAAGGTTTGTTGCTTTATTGTCTGCATGTCATATACCTCCGCTATCCTTCCATAACGGAAATATGACTTCCTGTTCAGTGAAAAATTAAATACTACCGATTATACCTCATCATGCAGCCATCTGATGAGTGATTTTTTAAAATCAGGTCAGATAACCCCGGACACCTGCATTATCTTGCCAGGAAGTGGCGTAAAACCTATGTTGATAATGCTGATTGCCTCTATTTGAAGCTGATTTGATTTGTTTCAAAAAAGCCGCACCCTAATTATTCGATAAATCGCGGTATTCCTGAAAACGCAAAAATTATGATAGTACTCCTGTTGAACCACAGATTTGACAACTTCTTCAGAGGGAATAGTTGAGGTAACCGTCCGCAACCAACCGGCATACTTTTTCCAGATCGTTTCGTGAAAATTCAAGGCGATGATTTGAAGAATTCCGGTGGCGATACAGCCGAAGTTGGCAAAGGCTTCGATAGCATTGGTGGTCTGCCGGATCAATCTTTGTCGGCGAGGAACAGTAATCTGTGACAAGTCACTGGCAGTGCGCTTGCCAATGCGCGGCCAAGCGCTGGTCCAAAAACGGTAGAAAAAGGCGCCCATCAAATGCTTCAACATTTTAAAGCTCACTTCGATTTTGAATCGATAACTGTAAGCCCGGATAATGTCCAGGGCCGGCAAGGTGAGATCTGAGCACATTAAAATGAAGTGCTCGGTGCCATCCACTACCAGGACGAAGCGGACTTTTTCTTTCACCGGTTTCCAGATCAGATCCAGACAAAGAAATGAAACGGTTTTGCTGTAACCGTACAATTCGATGGCTGTTTTCTCAAACAAAGTTGCCTGGCTGTCGAACAGGCATGTCAGCTTATGTTTCTGGCCATACTTACAGGGCCTTCCTCGGCCACCGGATTTTGCCGTTGGGTCCGCATAGGCTACGACATTGTTTTTGGCTCGGGTGACAACATGGACCAGCCGCTATCCATTGAGATTGACAGACTTTTTCAACGCTTCGAACATTGGCCCCACAGCAAAATAGGCGTCCAGTAACAGCAGGCATTGTTTATCAATCCCTGCCACCAGATTGGCGGCCATGGTTGCCATCAGGGTAGTAACGCTAATCTTTGCCCTGCCGTTAATAACTGGGTCGGCTTTGTTTTGCAGCTGACGAATGTCAGCTACGCCTTCATGCAGTTCGGCACAAAGGGGGATACAAAAGATTTTTTTTTACCCAGCCGGCCAGGATGCCGATTACACCCCAATGGTGACCATAGATATATGGTGCTTTACCCGAGTTGTCCGATTCCTGGTGTAATCGTTTGACTGCCGGCATTTTTTCAGCTTCTTTGCAAATCTTGATGCCGTCACCGGCCAACAACAGCCGGTTATCAATAGTGGGTAATGGACACCGTTCCAGGACGATCTGCCACCACTGCTGTAAAATGTCTGGCAGGTGCCAGGATGATGCCCGGAAAAAGGAAAGCATTGCGGTGTACAAGGATGGCTTAATCCTCAGCCATCGAATAAAGGCACTGGCACCGCACAGATCAATCCGGACCATGAAGCCGAATACTACGGTGACAAACCAGTTGAAGGCGGCCAGATATCTGAAGCAGGGCCTGAAGTCGTTTAATATCCCGCTGATTTCACGAATCATGCTTCCTCCTTTACCTGTCTGTGTAAGTTTTCAAAGCAAAGGTGTTTGGGGCTGTACGAATGAAGGTCTGACCCGAGTTGATTTTTTTTAAAATGGCAGAGACAATCGAATCCCGGCTAAGCTTTACCTGATAATCCTTTTCAGCTATCTGGATTATGTCAGAAACATGCAGAGGGCATCCAGCAGTTTTGAGTATGTTCTCGGATATTTCAATATTTGACATACGTTTTTGGTCTTGGACTTTTTCGACCTGCTGAAAGCGCTCGATAATTTTATGTTTGGATTGGGTGACTTCTTTTTGGTACTGCAAATAAAGGCTAAATTGGTCCATGCTGTATCCTCCTTTGGTTTGGGTATACTACGGAGAATACACACTTGTTTAATGTATGTCAATTATAAATTTACATACATTAAAAGTATTTTATAACCCATGTTTGTATTGGTTTTTATAAAAAATTAATGTACGTACTTTAGATTAATATGTTCGGTTAATGGCAAATTGATTAAAAACTTTGGACTCTCAAGTTCATAAGAACAACTGTTTTAGTTTTTCAGCAACATCAGGCTCAATCCATTAAGAGCCATTTCCAGATCGGGATTGCGTTAATGTTGTTGGCCAATTGGGCTTCATCATCCCAGGTGATGATGGTGCCGGAAGGAATTGAAAATTCTTCCATGGCGCTTTGCAAGCCTCTGTATTCACGGTCAAATGTTTTTTGTTCCGATAACTGCCAACAGACCTGGATCAGTTTGATTTCATTTGTTATTGGGTTGCGGGCAAAAAAGTCAGTTTCAAATCCTTTCCGGGTATTGACATATTCTATTTGGTAATTGTTCCGTCGCAAATGTAAGAATACCATGTTTTCGAGAAGTGGACCAAAATCCGAACTGTTTTGAAATATCATGGCATTTTTAAGACCGGTATCTATGGTATAGATTTTTACAGGGTTGATCATCCTTGATTTTTCAGACCTGCTGTGGATGGGTACTCTGTAAAAAACAAAGGCATCAGTCAAGTGATCCAGATAGTTGTACAGGTTGTTCTTTGTGCATTTTACGGACATGCTTTTCAGCGTGTTGTAAAATTTATTGGTGCTGAATTTTTTGCCGGATGAAGACATCAGTGTCCTGACCAGATGTTTCATTGCTGTGATGTTATTCACCCCATGTCTCTCTATTACATCTTTTAGAAGGACAGTGTCTATGTACCCTTGTAATATTTCAGTTTTTATATTGGGGTCAATGTTTTGAACTTCAGGGAACCCACCGTTTTGAGAATACTCTTTTACAGCCTTTCTCAGGATTGCGGCTGTTTTTGAACCAAAAGATCCGGGTTTGTCAGTAAACAGACCATGATATCTTAAAAATTCCTGAAAACTGAACGGGAATATTTCTGTTGTTAACGAGCGGCCTCGAAGACTTGTGGCAATTTCCGTGCTTAATAATTTTGAAGAGGAGCCGGTAATAAATATTTGAATATTCTCTGAATCCAACAGTCGTCTAATAAACATTTCCCATTGATCTATTCGCTGAAGTTCATCAAGGAAAAAATAGCAGGTTTTGTTTTTGTTCTCAGGAAATTTACCATAATACATATCAAGGATTTCCTGAAAATTACCAACAGTGAATCCAAGCAATCTTTCATCTTCAAAATTCAAGTACAGGATTTGATTCCGGGAGATTTTTTTTTGAAGCAGCTGATTGATTTTTTGAAAACAGAACCAGGTTTTTCCAGAGCGGCGCATGCCAATAACAACATCTGCTTTTCCTTTTATTTCAAAAAAAAGGTTTGTTCTGGAAACGGGCGTTGGTAAACTTCGTTCCTGGAAATCATCAATAAGTTGTGAAATAATGGTTTTCATATATTGTATATTTATCTCTAATTTAGAGATAAATCAATCTATTATTGTCTTCTTTTTTGATCCATTATTGGTTGGGTGGGTTGTTTTCACAAAAGGTGGATATGTGAATTTTAAGATCAAAGGTCAAAGCTTTTTTGGATTTGGGCCACGTAGGTTTGAATATTTTTAATTTCAATAAGAATCTTATCACAGATAATTTTTATGTCGATTGTGTCGTAATCATGGGCCAAAAAATTACGGAATCCTGCAATTTTCGCAAAGGAATAAGCAAATTCAGGTTCAAGAACACCGTGGTCACCTAAAATATCAAAGGCTTCCGAATATGACTGGGGTGGGCGAAGGTTCTTGTTTTTAATTGTCATCTCTGCAACGACAATACACGTATCTGCTAATAAATATAAATAGTGAAGAAGTGCTCCTCTATATACAAGATCTGTGTCAAACTTTTTGTCACAATCATCCTTTAAATCTTTGATAATGCTTATGTATTCGTTAATACGACCAATTTTTTGTAAAATTCTTTCCATTATATCCCCATTGCCATTTTTCTTTGAGTTTTAAAGTCAATTGCTTTGTGAAGAATTTTTTGTTCATAATCGATGCGCAGCGATGGTTTGTTATCACACAAAAGTTTTCCATGGGTAATGATTTGATGCAACAGTACAATATTTTTGCATTGGTTCATGATGACAATATCGATTTTATTTTGTTTCAACATTCGATTGATCTGCAGATACAGATTTGTTTTGATATCAAAGTAATCTTGTTCAACCGTGTTGTTAAGAAAAACAGCAATATCGATATCGCTTGATTCGGTATGGGTTTGTTGTGCGCGTGACCCAAAAAGATATGCAAATGAGATCTTGTCTTCCTGATGAGTGAATATATTTTGTAATGTTGCTATCATCTTCTATTTCTGATTTTAAACATACCTTTTGTATTCCAAGATACAGGGTGCGTGTGTTGGCGTCAAGCCAGGATATGAATGTGGGGTCTGACCCCGCTAAGTGTTTGTTGTTAAAACAGAATCGTTCCGAAAAACAGCATTGTAAGCATTTTTATCCAGGTTCTGTTCGATATACTCTCGACTTCCTACAGGCAGATTATTTCTCCGTATGTTTTCCCGCTTTAAACAGCCATGCTGTAAGTGTGCGCAGCCAAATCTGCATCTCAACAGGTGAGGTCTGATCTAACAAAGCCTCATATCTTTCTTATATCCGCTTAGAGGCGGATTGATAAATCTCTTTGTCTCTTCTGGGGCCTACCGCCAAAACAAAAACGATAATTTTTTTAGAAATCACCTGATACACAACTCTAAAATCACCGATTCTCAGTTTTCTGAAATGCTTAAGGTTATTGGATAATGGTGCGCCATATTTTTTGGGTGATGTGGTCAGTTTTTTATCGATTGTTTGAACGATTCTTTTTGCAGCAGCGGGCCCAATACTTTTAAGGTCATCATCTACGCTTTTATGATAAATGACTTCCCAGGTCATTTGATGTATTTATCCATCATTTCTTTGTGAGAGATTGTCTGGGTCGGGTCAAAATCTTGGATTCTGGACAGGGCAAGTGCTGTCAATCGTAGATCTTCAATCTCTTCTTCCATTGTCTCATAAGATTCAAAAGACATAAGGATTGCTTTGGGCGCGTTGTTTTTCAGGATAATTAATTTGTCTGTCTCTCCTGACTCTAATGAATTGAGTGTTGCGGCAGTATGTTTTGCCAAATGAGTGGAGGATAAATAGTTTTTTATTGGCATAATATTCCTCTTTCTTTATGTATAATTACACCTATAATAATGCTTATTTTTGAAATGGTCAAATTAAATAAAATGCAGGTAATGTACCTGTGACACAATTTTTAGCGCGAAGATGAGTGATTTTCATTTTAAAACTCCCTTTTCAGGGATCAAAACAGCATTTTAAGCATTTTGTGATTCATGGATTGCATGATCCTCTACTTTAGTTCACTATTGAGTTGTTCTATTTTATGTGTAAAAAAAATTTCACTCCATAAACGCAGGCTATCCTGCTCCAACGGCTTGAGAAAGCGACGGACATCATCTGCAGCTGCCTGCCAGTCAATACGGGCGGCTTTTAAGCGCAACTCATGTTTCAGCCATTCTATGTTAAGCTCAATTTTTTGATGTGCCCATGGTCCCCACTGGAACAGGGCTGCCTTCAAATGGGCAAGATTTGGCTGAACTCCCTTTTTTATATACCAGCTGAAGTCATGCCAGTCCCGGCCCTTTAAATACGGCCGACAAAGCAGTGCGTGGATTTTTAATGAGAAATTGCTGCTCAGATCCTGATGGCAGACTTCGAAATCCAGGGGGAAATCCAGGTAGGTGTATTCAAAACCAGAACTTGTCGGAGGGTTTACGTCGATCTCCAATTTTATTTTTTGGGTCTGCCCCCGGCCATTTCTGGAAAAAGATAAATTAAGCTGATTAGAGATTGAGCTGTCTTTGATCATGGCTTTTTTTGCGCGTTGATCCATTCTGCTTTTATCCAACACCTGAGATTTAAGTCCAAATGTTTCAAAGGTTTCAATCAGTTTGTCAAGGTATACAGGCCATGCAAATTCAGGATCAGGTACTTTTAATATAAAATCAAGATCTTCTGAAAACCTTGTCAATCCATATATAATCCTCAGGCTGGTACCTCCCTGGAATGCTGCAACTTCGAAAAAATCAGCCCGCCACAAACCATAGAGTGCGATATCCTGGATAATTTCTTTAAGCGCATGATTTTCTTCCAGTTCATTTGCCGGCTTATAAGCCGCTAATCTTTCCTGAATCAGATCAATCAAGTGCTAATTCCCTGCTGAGATGAGATATATATGATGTTAACCGTTTGTGTTTATAAATTAATTTTAATATTTTAATATCATTAATGGTAATGGTTGACAGGGATTCCGGCTCAATCCGCAGCCCTTCTATAAGCCAGTCGATTCCTTCCCAGGATAGCTTTCTCAAACAGACCAGGTCCATTAATGCCCGGCATGGTTTGGCCACCAGCATTATTTGACCTTTCATCTGGTGCCGATTTACAAGTTCCAGAAAATATTCCCGATGAACTGCAAGGGGATGGAAACTGAAAAGTCCCATTTTTTCATGTTGAAATTTTTTAATTTTCCGGTGGGATACCACACTGGCTGTTGTAAAAACCGCTTCCGGAATCCATCCATGGTATGCCAATGCTGTCTCAAACGAAATATAGCTGCCAGGATCAAGGGCTTGTGCCAGAATAAACGGGTGGCATGGAAAATCTCGAAACCGGTCATTGAGCATATACAGGCCACGTTGAAACCGAAACAATTCCTTGGATTTAATCGCCCGGTTAACGATGTTGTAACGACTTTGTGCGGTTCCCTCTGTCATCCGTTTCAGCTGAGAAACCCTGAGGATTCTGTTGGCCAGTCCCTGATCAATAATCTTAGTCGTTATTGTCTTCATTTCCTGTAAAATACCACATACTTTCAAAAAGTGAAAGTATGTGGTATTTTATTCTTTCTTATGATTCCGTCGTGCACATTTTTCATATTGAATTCAGTTTTTCCATGCCTTCGGGAGAATTTGTAAAGAAGGCCACTGTATGGACCCGTTTGAATCGATTGATGACTTTTTCGGTTGCGGTGAGAAGTTTCAAAAAATTTATCCCCCGGTGCGTTTTTTCATTTATATCGCTGTTTTCTTTTTGTTGTCTCAGTTATTTTTCAACTTCTTGATTATATTTTGGGCTAAAATATCATTGATTTCACGGTGTCTGGGAATGGGTTGGCAAGCTTTGGTAATTGTATTTTGATACCAATCATGTTTCCCGCCATGACGGATAAAGATACACCCCATACCCTCTATAATTTAATTAAATCTTTCAGCTTCATGCAATTTCAAGCTCACCCACATGACGGACGCAGGGAATATTTCCACTACATAATTCTTGATGAATATCTTTTAGATTTTCTTGGAGTTCTTCTAATGTCTCTCCCTGCGTCATATAATCTGGGAACTCTTCCCAATGACCGATCCACATTTTATTGTCAAAAAAATAAACATATTTTTTCTTTTCCATGATAACCTCCTTTTCCAATCCCTATCATTTGGTTGACCTTAATTATAATCTATAAATTTTAATAAGAACAACTTTTTTGATACTTAAAATTTGTTTCTTTGAACTTTAAAATCAAAGGTCAAAGCTTTTTTGGATTTGGGCGACATAAGTTTGAATATTTTTAATTTCAATAAGAATCTTATCACAGATAACTTTTGTATCGATTGTGTCGTAATCATGGGCGAAAAAATTACGGAATCCTGCAATTTTAGCAAAGGAATAAGCAAATTCAGGTTCAAGAACACCATTGTCACCCAGAATATCAAATGCTTCCGAATATGACTGGGGTGGGCGAAGGTTCTTGTTTTTAATTGTCATCTCTGCAACGACAATACACGTATCTGCTAATAAATATAAATAGTGAAGAAGTGCTCCTCTATATACAGGATCTGTGTCAAACTTATTGTTGGAATAGAGCCCTTGGATATAATTCGGTATAGGGTCTGTCCCAATGTCGATTGTGTGATATGAGTATTTTTTCCATAATATGATGTTCAATAATATTTAATTATGCATATTATGATACGAGATATCGCGGGTCAAGTTCTTTGCTGATTTGAAGCTATATTTTTCAACAAAAATCATTTCAAGACTTTGGGATACCTGTTTTAGGGGAGTTTTCCATACTTTGCCGTAAAGCTCTGGGAAGGATGTCTGGAAAATTCGTGCTTTAAGGTTTTTTAAATTAAACACCGATTTTCGCACAAGCCATACCCACCAATATTCTCGTTAATCGTATGAATCAAGTTGCACCAAAAATATATATAAATTCAGAAAGTTATATCACCAAATTTCCTTTGTACCAAACCGCATTAAATGATATGGCAATTGTAATTTTTGAATTTGGAATCGTCCGACATTAGAGCGATTTTATTGATGATGGCTTGTACGATAATCATTCGATCAAAGGGGTCTTTATGATGATACGGCAAATTGCCCAATGCAAGCGCATGGACTCCTGAAAAATCCAGGATGGCGATCTGCATTTTTTCGGCCATTTCAAGGGGATCAAATTCAATTTTTATTTTGCCCATTGAAGATTTGATCATCAGTTCGGCAATGCTCATTGCGCTTAGAAAAATTTCATTGGCCTGGGATTCCAGATCATAACGTCTTTTTTCGTTTATTTTTTCAGGGCATGATAACATCCATAAAAAAATATGGGTGTCAATTAATACTTTCACGATTGTCCGCCATAAAACAAGGTATTAATGTCTTCATCCTCTTCCAGAAAGTTGTCGGGGATATTGATCTGTCCTTTCAATAAGCCAAGTTTGCGCTTAGTTTTTGGCTTATGAATGACCAGTTCGACCAGAGGCAAATTGTTTTTGGCAATGATTACCTCTTCACCATGGAATGCCATGTCAACAAGCTTTGACAGTTTTGTTTTGGCTTCAGATATGTTGATAATCATTTCTTAGCTCCTACATAATAAATTTTCAGATCCAGTATATCTATTTAGGTCTAAGATAGTCATTTTGGTCAAGTTGGTCAAGTAAATATATTTATCTCTGGATATTTGCCATAAGGGTAACAATTCTGATAACGGGGTCTGTTTTGGAATGTGAGGTCTCACTCTGACTAACCCCCATGCCCTGACGGCCACAACAAAAAAATGAAAGAACACTGTCAAAACAGCAATTGGTATGACCATTTCTAATGCCATGAAATTATAACTGTTTTGACGTTCTTTCATATAAAAGTGTTTGTTGTTCAGCACAATTGCTTCAAAAAATTGTATTATCACGCCTTAAACCCCACTTTTCAGGGATCAAAACAGCATTGTAATCATTTTGTGATTCATGGATTGCATAATCCTCAAGACGATATTCGCCATATGCAATATTGCCCATATGCTTTCCCGCTATCCGTTTCTTAGATCATAAAGTATTTTTGTTATTGTGCTATGGAGGTCTTTAATGTTTTTGTCACAGACATTAAAAATTATTTCAGCATCCAATACTGAAATATTGATGACTGATGATATCACGCATTGCTTTAGCACCTTTCCAGTTTATTTCCGGATAGGTCGATAATAGTGAACCATTTGTGATTTTGTCTATATTTTTAAGCCCTTCACCAATTGCTATTAAAAGCATACAAATCGAATCGAGTTTTTCCATACCTTCATGTGAATCTGTGAAGATGGCAACTTTATTAACCGCTTTGAAACGATTGATGACTTTTTCGGTTGCAGACTGAATTTGTTTTAATATTTCTTGAACAAGCTCTAAATCATACATATATGGCTTCTTGACGTATTCTTTTTTTTAGAAGATCATTAATTCCGTCATGCAGGCGTATAATGTCAATCGGTGTTCCAAACTCTTCCTCAAGCTCGGTTTTGATTTCGCCAAGGATGAACAAATCCGGCGTTTGTTGTTCTACTAAAATATCGATATCTGACCCTGCATGGTTAGTATCCCTTGCGGCAGATCCAAAAAGTCCTATTTTTAAAAAATTATAGCGGGATTGATTCTTTTCTTTATACTGCTTTAGTTTTTTTATTATTTCGACCCGATTCATGAGAACCTCTATAGTTTAAAATTGTCTAATATCATGCGGTTAATGCGGGGCATGACACCGCTAATTTATTGTTTTTATGAGAGAATCATTCCAATCTGGAGTTCTTCTAATGTCTCTCCCTGAGTCATATAATCTGGGAATTCTTCCCAATGGCCGATCCACATTTTATTGTCAAAAAAATAAACCTATTTTTTTCTTTTCCATGATAACTTCCTTTTCCAATCACTATAATTTGGTTGACCTTAATTATAATCTATAAATTTTAATAAGAACAACTTTTTTAGAAGCCAAGACCAAATCTTTTTGTATAATGTTGGCGTCAAGCCAGGATATGGATTCCGAGTTCGGCATACCATCGTACTTACAGGGTTTGTGCGTTAAAACTAAAATTAGTGGAGGTATGAACCAGGCAGATATTTCTTTGTTTGCAGGGGCCGGCTATTTCAAGGACTGCCTGATGATTTATCCTGTCAGCCATGTCGACTTGAGCTGACAGGTGTTTTTAATACCGTTTTTCAATGCAGTTGACGGGTGCCAGCCCAGATGATTGATCCTGGAATTGTCCAGAAGTTTTTTAGGCGTTCCATCCGGTTTGGATGCATCAAAAATAATTTTTCCGTTAAAACCGATGATTTCTTTGACTAACTCTGCAAGCTCTTTGATGCTGATATCTTTTCCGGTGCCGATGTTGAAAAGAGGCTTGTTTTGATAGTCGTTGTCTGAAAATTTTTTGCCCATGATAAAAACACAGGCATCGGCAAGATCATCCACATGCAGAAATTCGCGTCTGGGCGAACCTGTTCCCCAGACCGTAACAGACTCGTTATTTTTTTCCTTTGCCTCATGGAATTTTCTGATCAGAGCCGGGAGCACATGGGAGGTGTCAAGATCAAAGTTGTCATTGGGGCCATAGAGATTTGTGGGCATGACAGGGATGAATTTTGTTCCATATTGCTTGTTATATGCCCAGCACATTTCAATACCGGCAATTTTTGCCACAGCATAGGCTGAATTGGTTGGCTCCAGGGGACCTGTCATGAGGTATTCTTCTTTCATTGGCTGGGGGCAGTGCTTGGGGTAGATGCAGGATGAGCCCAGGAAGAGAAGTTTTTTAACTTTGTGCACCTGTGACTGGTGAATGATATTGGCCTGGATCATCAGGTTCTGGTGGATGAAATCTGCCGGATAGGTGTTGTTGGCTAAAATACCGCCGACCTTTGCTGCGGCCAGAAATACATAATCGGGTTTGTTTTTTTTAAAGTAATCTGAAACATCATGGGGGTCCATGAGTTCAAGCTCTGAATGGGAGGGGGTCAAAAGATTGGCATATCCTTTTTTCTCAAGAAGGCGGACCAGGGCTGAACCCACAAGGCCTTTGGGGCCGGCAATGAATATTTTAGCGGTTTTTTCCATTCTTACTCGTTGTAATCAAAGGTATTAAATCCATGGGTCTGGCAGAGATGGTCTTTTTGGGCCTCTATAAGATCCTGTTTAACCATTTCAGTGACCATTTCCCGGAAATTTATTTTGGGTTCCCAGCCAAGTTTCTTTTTTGCCTTTGAAGGATCTCCCAGAAGGGTTTCAACCTCAGTGGGCCTGAAATATTTGGGATCCACGGCAACAATCTGTTTGTTCGTTTTATTATCGAAGCCTTTTTCATCTACTCCTTTGCCTTCCCAGTTGACCTTTATATTGAGTTCTTGAGCAGCTATGTTGACAAAATCCCTGACCGAGTATTGTTTGCCAGTAGCAATCACAAAGTCTTCGGGCGCATCCTGCTGGAGCATGAGCCACTGCATCTTTACATAGTCCTTTGCATGGCCCCAGTCTCGTTTGGCATCCAGGTTGCCAAGATACAGGCAGTCCTGGAGACCAAGACTGATACGGGCCAGGGCACGGGTGATTTTCCGGGTGACAAAGGTTTCACCGCGCAAAGGAGATTCATGGTTGAACAGGATGCCGTTGCAGGCATAAATGCCGTAGGCCTCCCGGTAGTTTACACAGATCCAGTAGGCATAGAGCTTGGCAACAGCGTAGGGGCTCCTGGGATAAAAAGGGGTGGTTTCACTCTGGGGGGTTTCCTGAACCTGGCCGTAGAGTTCCGAAGTGGATGCCTGGTAAAACCGGGTTTTTTTTTCAAGACCGAGAAGCCTTATGCCTTCCAGGATGCGCAGGGTGCCAAGGGCATCTGTATCAGCCGTATATTCCGGGGATTCAAAGGATACGGCCACATGGCTCTGGGCAGCAAGGTTGTAGACTTCGTCAGGCTGGACCTGCTGGAGGATGCGGATCAGGTTGGTGGCGTCTGTCAGATCCCCGTAATGGAGGATAAGATTTCTGTTTTCCACATGGGGGTCCTGGTAGAGGTGGTCTATCCGGTCTGTGTTAAAAAGGGAGGATCTCCTTTTAATACCATGGACTTCATACCCTTTAGCGAGCAATAATTCTGCAAGGTATGCCCCGTCCTGGCCCGTAATGCCTGTTATGAGTGCTTTTTTTGTCATGCTACCTCTTGTTTTGGTTATGGGGTTAAGCTCAGTGCCGTTGAAATGGTTTTAGGGAATCAGTTTTTCAGGAAACTGGTATGGGCCGTCATTGTTGGAGCAGTTGCAGATGCTTGTCTGCAATCCATAAGTTTCGTGGTATGCCCGGACCAGATGGTCTGATGATGCTTTGCTGGCAGCATAGGGTGAACAAAATTGTTCAAAGGTTTCACTTGTCCATGGGTGAGGTCTTCGGGGCAGGTTTACGATAACGTCGTTGTTGAAAGGCTGGCAAAGCTCTATATCATTGATCATAGACTTCTCTTACAATAATACCCTCCTATTTTGGGCGCGCCCCGGAACTCGACTTTTCCTTTTGATCGTAACTCCTTTAGCCATCTTTCAATATTTTTCCGGGCTGTTCCCAGGCTTATGGACAGGGAAGGAACCCGTTCTCCAGGATTCTTTAAAAATAGAGGCAATCTGTTTGTTTCTGGGCGCGGACGGGTTCTTACCGGATAAAATATTTTCTATGGTTATGCCTGGCAATAAAGCGCCGGGATTAAGAAATTCAATCCTGTCGTGGTGAACTTTGATTGTAGAATCACTGCCGGCCCGATAGTCTTGATGCACCAGACAAGTAGTAGGAACCATTTTTTGAAGCCCCTGAAAAAGCAATCACATCCTTTTGCTTTAAATCTGTTATATCTCGCTTGGCTGTCTTTTCTGACACCTTCCAGTGTTCTGCAATATCTTTGGCCGATACCTTAACATTTTTCTGAATTTGATTGATGAACCATTGCTGCCGCTTATTTACAGGGACATTTACAGGGACATTTACAGGGACATTATCTTTTAAATCTTCAGAAGCTTCAGGGTGGGGATAAAAAATCACCCGCATTACAGATCCCAATTCTACCCATTCAGGTTCCGGATACCCTCCTGATCTGCATGAATTGACAATCCGCCGGTATCCGCTTCCCCATTCCTCCATCAATCCCAGTTCCCTGAAAATACGTGCGATTACCCTGTTTCTGATCTTACTTACCCCTGCCTTGAAATCCTCCAATGTCATACCAAAAGGAAACATTCCAGGATTTTGTATTTCCATACGATCTGAATAGATGGAAACCATAATTCGCATGCCTGTTAATGAATAATCGGTATGGCTCAGTGCATTAACAAGGACTTCACGTACTGCCAGTTCAGAATAGGCTGGAATATCTTCTCTTCTGAACGTTTCAATTTTAGAATAAAGACGGGTGTTGCGCATTATGAATTTGGGGACAGATTCAATTGCATCAAGAATACTGCCTTCTATATCAAGTCTGTCGATAAAGTCTGTTTTGTCTGTGCCTCTGAATCTTGCACAACTGACACGGGCATCAGGAAAATATTGATTTCGATATTTTTCCAGGGCAAAGAGTATAACACCGCCATTGGAAAGCACTTTTTTCCCGGCATATGGAACAATAATACCAAGGGTTTCAAGTTTTTCTTTGTCAACGGGCTTATTAATCGCTTGAAATACAGATTGAACCTGTTCTTTTTTCAGGCTATTTTCACTGGTTTCACCACAGGGCGTTTGATCAAATGAAACACCAAGAATCAGACGATTCATTTCTGCCAGAATTTCGGGCCCGGCTTTTCTGTTGGTTGAGCCCAATCGAATATAAACACCTTGATCAGGACCTTCACTTTTGAGATAAAAGGGACCCCGCCAATGTGCTATTTTCACCAATAGCAACTGTCTGCCTTTAATTGAGAATATCTCTATTTCCGGCATCATTGCAGGCGAAATGCTGTCTGATATTGCATTGGCAAGACTTTCCTCTACTTGAAGCGCATCACTGACTCCATTTATTGTTCCATCATCCTCACGGCCAATTATCAGAATGCCGCCTGCTGTATTGGCAAAGGCAACCAAAGTTTTCATGATTGGTTTAAAAGAGGAGATATCTCTTTTAAATTCAAGTGTCTTACCTTCCCTGCTTTTTATAATTTTTTCAATGTTGATCATAGGATAAAATCCGTTAATCGTAATTGACAGTGATCCAGTTGCTGTATGATCCATCCATGATTCGTCTCCACCAGCCTTCCTTTTCCAGGTACCATTTCAGAGTTTTTCTGATACCGGTTTCAAAAGACTCTGCAGGTGAATATCCAAGTTTGGTAGAAATTTTTTCAGCATTAATGGCATAGCGGCGGTCATGGCCCAGTCTGTCCTTTACATGGGTGATAAGGGTTTCTGGGTGTTTGCCCCTGGCTGATGTGCTGTCTGGATATTTTTTTAAAAGGTCTTTGTCCCGGGACAATCTTTTATGGATGAGATGGCATATGGTTTTGACAATATCAATGTTGGTCCTTTCGTTGTTTCCGCCGATGTTATAGGTTTCTCCAACCTTGCCTTTCGCAAGAATCAGATCAACCCCGAGATTGTGGTCATCCACATACAGCCAGTCACGGATCTGTCGGCCGTCACCGTAGACGGGCAGGGGTTTCCCGTTAAGGATATTGGTAATGATTAAGGGAATCAGTTTTTCAGGAAACTGGTAGGGCCCGTAATTGTTGGAGCAGTTGCTGATACTTGTCTGCAATCCATAGGTTTCGTGGTAGGCCCGGACCAGGTGGTCTGATGATGCTTTGCCGGCGGCATAGGGTGAATTGGGTGTATAGGGGGTTGTCTCCGTAAAGGGGGGATCATTGGGTTTTAAAGAGCCGTATACTTCATCGGTTGAAATGTGGTGGAACCTATGGGTTTGGGGTGTTTCATCCAGCCATACTTTTTTGGCAGTCTTGAGAAGGGTGTGGGTTCCCACAATATTGGTATTGATAAATTCATCCGGACCGTGAATGGATCTGTCCACGTGGGATTCGGCGGCAAAATGCACCAGGGTGTCAATGTTATGGTTTTTAAGCAAAGATTCCACAAGGGGCTGGTCCAGTATATTGCCGTGGACAAATTCAAATTTGGGATTTTTATCAGCCGCTGACAGATTGGTCCTGTTCCCGGCATAGGTAAGTGCATCCAAAACAAGAACATGGTCCTGGGGATATTTATCCAGCCAATAATAAACAAAATTGGTGCCGATGAATCCTGCACCGCCGGTTACTAAGATATTTTTCATGATTTTATGGGGTGCAGATTTTTGCGTCACTAATCGAAAATTGTTTGTTCATGATCCGCCCCTTTTAAAAAAATAATTAACCCAATCAAGTAAAAATATAGCTATTATTTTGGCTATAATCAAGAAATGTATATATCATAATCATAGATTTTTCTTGCAATAATACCCTCCTGTTTTGGGTGCGCCGCGGAACTCGACTTTTCCTTTTGATCGTAACTCCTTTAGCCATCTTTCAATGTTCTTTTGGGCGGTTCCCAGGTTTATGGACAGGGAAGGCACCCGTTCTCCAGGGTTATTTAAGATATAAACGTACAACAAATTTACTCCCTCACTTACTCCCTCACCCATGGTTTCCATGGGAAAAAGTGTAACTTTGAAGAAACCTGATTTGCTCTCAAAAAAAGGATCTTTGGCTCGTACCTCCTGCATGAATTGTCGGACTCTCTTAATACCTGATCCATACTTCTCTACCAAAGGAGGTTTTAAACTCAAGACGTTCAGATTCACCATTTTTTATGAGGGTTTCAACCTCTGTGGAATGAAATGTTTGTGTTGGTAATTCTTCCATAATATGATGTTCAATAATATTTAATTTTGCATATTATGATACGAGATATACAGGCCAGGTGTTTTGCTGATTTGAAACTATATTTTTGTGCATGCTTGCCGAAGGTACACGGTTGTTTTATGATTTGCTGTTGTCACTGGAATGCCAACATTGAATTTGTAAATCTGAAAATGAATAAAAATCCGTTGTATTCCTTGTTACCAAAATTAAATTATTAACATGAGCGATTGCTGCAATTTGCCCATCA
The DNA here is from genome assembly GCA_963674905.2 of uncultured Desulfobacula sp. Lineage (GTDB taxonomy): Bacteria > Desulfobacterota > Desulfobacteria > Desulfobacterales > Desulfobacteraceae > Desulfobacula. The sequence goes on from CAXXXR010000002.1 coordinate 3,008,466, forward strand.
ACAAAAGGCGGTGTCTGACCTATAGATTGTAATCGAGCACGTTCGCGAGCATGCCATTCTGCGGCATCTTCATTGTAAGAGTACATAGGAATATTTGCAACCACAACTTCATCAATATATTTTTTGATACTCTTTTTTTTACGTGATGGAGGTAGTTGGTAACAGCCAAAATAGAGTTCGTGAAGCACTATTGTTGCGGTGACTATATGATTTTGGTATTGCTGCAACCGTTCCATCACAATAGCATCCGGCTCGATTTTCAATGGCTCTGATAATACGTTGGTGTCAAGTAGATATTTCATTTTTCAAAGTTAACAGATCTGCCTGGGGATTGCGCCCTATGATCAAAAACATCATCGCCGTAAGAGAGTAGTGAGTCTGGGTCGGCTGATTCTCTGAAAGCACTGAGGGTTGCCCAAAAGTTTTTCGGAGGAGAAATAAGTTTTTTGTACTGCGAGATTGATAGTATCACAGCTACTGGCTTGCCATGCCGGGTAAGTTGAACCGCAGGTCCATGTTCTATATCATGCACAAGAGCCGGCAGTCTGTTTTTTGCATCACTAATCGAAAATTGTTTATCCATGACTCTTCCTCTTTTAAAAAATAATCAATCCAAGTATGGAAATAATATGGCTATTATTTTGGCTATAGTCAAGAAATATCTATACCGAGGTCTGACCCATTAAGCTGCTGAGGAAGGTCTGGTCTGGTTATAGCAGGCCTATCTGGGCCTGACCCTTAAGTATTATATATTTATCTCTAATTTAGAGATAAAAAAATGCATTATTATCTTTTATTTCAATCTATCTTATATTTTAAAATATTTTATGAAAATCAGAACTGCTTTGGTAGAATTATCTTTTCATGGGAAGTTTGAGTCTTCAAACGCTGCGCAAATTTTTTTTATCCCGTCTTCTAATGCAATTGCCGGGTGCCAGTTCAGATGATTGATTTTAGAACTGTCCAGGAGCTTCAGGGGGGTCCCGTCCGGTTTGGATGTGTCAAAAACTATCTTTCCATTGAATTGGATGATCTCTTTGACCAGTTTTGCAAGCGCTTTAATGCTGATATCCTTTCCAGTGCCGATGTTGAAAAGCGGATGGCTTTTATATTCCTGATTTGAGAATTCTTTTTGCATGATAAAAAGGCAGGCATCAGCAAGATCGTCCACATGAAGAAATTCTCGTCTGGGCGAACCTGTCCCCCAAACAGCAACAGACTCGGCATTTTTTTCTTTTCCTTCATGGAATTTTCTGATCAGTGCCGGGAGCACATGGGAAGTTTCAAGGTCAAAATTATCATTGGGGCCATACAGGTTTGTGGGCATGATTGGGATGAATTTTGTTCCGTATTGCCGGTTGTAGGCCAAGCACATTTCAATTCCGGCGATTTTAGCCATGGCATAGGGTGAGTTGGTCGGTTCCAGGGGGCCGGTCATGAGGTGTTCTTCTTTTATGGGCTGGGGGCAGTGTCTGGGATAGATGCAGGATGAACCCAGAAAAAGCAGTTTCTTTATTTTGTGAATATAGGACTGGTGGATGATGTTGTTCTGGATCATCAGGTTCTGGTAGATGAAATCAGCAGGATAGGTGCTGTTAGCCATGATGCCGCCTACCTTTGCCGCGGCCAGAAACACATAATCGGGTTTGTTTTTCTCAAAGTATGAGGATACTGCCCGGCTGTCTAAAAGTTCAAGCTCTGAATGGGAGGGGGTCAAAAGGGTTGTATATCCGTTTTTGTCAAGATGCCGGACGAGGGCGGAACCGACAAGCCCTTTGGGGCCTGCAATAAATAGTTTATCGGACTTTTCCATTTTTACTCGTTGTGGTTGAAGGTATTAAATCCGTGGGTCTGGCAGAGATGGTCTTTTTTCGCTTCTATAAGGTCTTGTGTAACCATTTCTGTGACCATTTCCTGGAAGGTTGTTCTGGGTTCCCAGCCAAGTTTGAGTTTTGCTTTTGATGGGTCTCCCAGGAGAGTTTCAACCTCAGTGGGCCTGAAATATTTAGGGTCCACGGCTATGATCGGTTTGTTTGTTTTTGTATCAAAGCCTTTTTCTTCAATTCCTGTGCCTTTCCAGGCAATGTCGATTCCCAGCTCTTTGGCGGCTATGTTGACAAAGTCCCTGACCGAATATTGTTTTCCCGAAGCAATGACAAAATCTTCAGGGGTGTCCTGCTGGAGCATGAGCCATTGCATCTTGACATAGTCTTTGGCATGACCCCAGTCTCGTTTGGCATCCATGTTACCCAGAAACAGGCAGTCCTGAAGGCCAAGACTCATTCTGGCGAGGGCCCGGGTGATTTTTCGGGTGACAAAGGTTTCTCCGCGCAAGGGGGATTCATGGTTGAACAGGATGCCGTTACAGGCATAAATGCCGTAGGCCTCCCGGTAATTTACACAGATCCAGTAGGCATAGAGTTTGGCAACTGCATATGGACTTCTGGGATAAAAGGGGGTTGTTTCCGTCTGTGGGGTTTCCCGGACCTGGCCGTAGAGTTCTGAAGTGGATGCCTGGTAGAACCGGGTTTTCTTTTCAAGGCCGAGCAGACGGATACCTTCCAGGATTCGCAGGGTACCAAGGGCATCCGTATCTGCCGTATATTCCGGCGACTCAAAAGAGACGGCCACATGACTCTGGGCGGCAAGGTTGTAAACTTCGTCGGGCTGGACTTGCTGGAGTATCCGGATCAGGTTGGTGGAGTCCGTCAGATCTCCATAGTGGAGAATAAGGTTCCTGTTTTGTTCATGGGGGTCCTGGTAGAGGTGGTCTATCCGGTCGGTATTGAAAAGAGAGGATCGTCTTTTGATACCGTGGACTTCATATCCTTTAGCGAGCAATACCTTCTGCAAGGTATGCCCCGTCCTGGCCGGTAATGCCTGTTATGAGTGCTTTTTTTGTCATGCTGCCTCTTGTTCAGCTATAGTTGCAAATAATATTTTTCAAATTCAATTTTTCTATCTGAAAATGGAGTCCTTTAAAATGCAAAAATTTTTATTTATTTGCTGGTCACAGATTTGTACAGATGGAAATTTTTTAGATCATTTGATAATGGGGCTCCGAATTTTTCAGGAGCCTGGGTGATTTTTTCATTAATTGTCTGTATAATTCTTCTTGCCGCTGCCGGTCCAATGCTTTGCAGGTCATCATCTACATCTTTATGGTATGATAATTATACCCATAATAATGCTGATAATTAAATTCGTCAAATTATAAAAAATCTTGGGCGCTCATGCAAAGACCTCTGTGGTTTCCACATAACTCCCTTTTGCATCCTTATTGTAACAGGATTGGAAGGGTGCCGGGATTAAATATATCCTTTCCGGCTGATGTAGAGAAGGACTTCCTGGGCCGCCTCGTCCGGAGTCAGGCTGGTGGTGTCGATCCGAAGTTCCGGGCTGACTGGATCTTCATAGGGGTCGTCCACCCCGGTGAAGCCCTTTAAAAGGCCGGCCCTTGCCTTGGCATACATACCTTTTCTGTCCCTTTTTTCACATTCCGTGATGGGGGTGGACACATGAACTTCAAAAAATCCGCCGTGGTCTTCAATGGATTCCCTGATCCGTGCCCGGGTTCTTTCATAGGGAGCAATGGGTGCACAGATGGCAATGCCCCGGTTTTTCGTGATTTCCGCAGCCACAAACCCGATGCGCTTGACATTGATATCCCGGTGCTCCTTGGAAAAATTGAGTTCAGACGACAGGTTTCGCCGGACAATATCCCCGTCAAGGAGGGTGACCGGACGGGTTCCGATCTCAAGGAACCTGGCGTACAGGATCTTGGCGATGGTGGATTTGCCGGCCCCGGACAGTCCGGTGCAAAAGATGGTCAGCCCCTGTTTTGACGGCGGGGGATAGGACTTTTGCAGTTCCCGGACCACTTCCGGGAAGGTGGCCCAGTCCGGCACCCGTTTGCCTGCACGGATCCTTTTCTGGATGTCGGTCCCTGTAAATGAAATGGTGTCGATATTTGCTGGGACCTGGCCAGCAATCCTGTATTCATCTTCAAAGGGAAGATAGACCATTTCCTCAAAGGTGATGATCTCAACATTCAATTCTGTGGCGGCGTTGAGGGCAAGCTCGGTTGCCTGGTCATACTGGTAGAAGGGTTTGTCCTCGGTGTTGTTTCCCGGGGAGGCATGGTCGTGGCCGATGACAAAATGGGTGCAGCCGAAGTTTTTTCCAATGATCATGTGGAGGACGGCCTCCCTGGGACCCGCCATTCTCATGGCCATGGGCAGCAGATTGAGGATGTGGGAGTCCGGCGGATAGTGGGCTGCCACCTTCTGGTAGCAGCGCATGCGGGTGAAGTGATCAAAGTCTCCGGGCTTTGTCACCCCTGCGATGGGGAGCAGGAGTAGATTGGCACGGGCCTGCTGCATGGCCTGGATGGTCATTTCAAACTGGGGCCTGTGGATGGGCTGCCGGGTCTGGAATCCCACAATCCGCTTCCAGCCGAGTTTGGAAAAGGTCTGTCTCACCTCGGCCGGGGTGTTCCGGATCTGTCTGAAATCCGAGTGGATGGGAAGATTCAGGGCCTGGATTTCTCCGCCGATATAGGTTTTGCCGGACTTGTTGAAAAGGTAGTCCACTCCGGGGTGGGACCTTTCCAGGGTGTTGTAGACGGCCAGGGCCTCTTTTTCCATGTCCAGGGGCCAGATATCCTCGATGTTCATGATGCCCAGAAGAAAACCTTCCGGGTCTCTCAGGGTGACAGACTGGCCGGTTTCAAGGGTGGCGGCAAGGCTGTCGGGAATATCCAGGCAGATGGGGACCGGCCAGAGTTCTCCGGATTCAAGGCGCATGCGGTCCAGGACGGATTCATAATCCATCTGTTTCATAAACCCCTTTAAGGGGGAGAGCACCCCCGTGGCCAGAAGTTCGAAATCACAGATCTGCCGGTCGTTGAGAATCACATCCGGCATGGAGGCACTGAGTTTTTTCAGCAGGGTGTGACGGTCCTGGTCCACCAGGAGGTCGACAAGGGGGGTGACAAGGGAATTTTCCCGGGGGGATGATTTGTCGGCCGGTTTCATTGGGGTCATAGCTCCGCACTGTCGGTTACAATTGGCATGTGTTCCTGCGCCTTTGGTACCAAAAAGAATAAAGATGAGCGGATTTTATAGAGAATATAAAATCCGCCTGGGTTTGGCAGTATTATTGCTTAAAAATATCAGGGATTTGATAAAAAAGCTATTCTTTTGCGTTTTCATGGGCCTGGGTCAGCCGCTGTTTCAAGTACTCAACCTCATCCCGGTCATATTCATACAGATCAAAGCAGTAACCGTCTTCGCCCAGAAGGCCTTCGGGGATGAGGTCCCCGGTCTCGTCCGGGTCTGTGATCATTTCTCCGTAAAAACAGACAGACAGCCACCGTTCTTCGGGATCATCGTCGATGACATCCACCATGGCAAACAGGGACCGGTTTTTCTGGTTCTGGTGCCGGGGCCGCAGGGAATAACTGACTTTTGGTCTTTCATTGAATTCCAGGCTGGTGTGTTCCAGGGTTTTCAGGTGGTCGTAAATTTCTATGAATGCCTGGCGGGTCTTTGATTCGGTTTCCGTCCAGGTGTCAATAAAGGCGTCGATTGGGTTCATTTTTTATTCCTTAATGTGTTTCAAGATATGTCCGAGTTCGGGAAAGATCAGGTTGTTGCAGGCCAGTTTGCAGGCCTTGATGCTGCCGGGCATGCAGAAGAGAACACTTGACTTGATGATTCCGGCCGTGGCCCGGGAGAGGATAGCGGCGGAATCGATCTCTTCAAAGCTCAGGAGGGCAAAAAGGGTGCCGAATGCGGTGAGTTCCTTTTCAAACAAAGGTTTAACCGCCTCTATGGTCACGTCTCTGGGGCTGATGCCCGTGCCCCCGGACATGATGACGGCATCGGGATTTATTTTTTCCGTGACATGCTCGACCAGTGCCCTGATGGCGTCAATCTCATCGGTTACGGTCTGATGAATCACCACTTCATGGCCTTCTTTTTTTGCCTGCTGCTTGATCCAGGCCCCGGAGGTGTCCTCAGCCAGGCTTCTGGTGGTGGAGACCGAGATGACGGCGATCCTGATGTGTTCCGGTGCGTTTTTTTTATGCAATAGCGTACTCATAGACTTACTCCTGTTCAATGGTGACGCTGTCTTGGCCGTCATGCTCCGTCACCAGGACATTGATGGTATCCGGGTGCTCGGTGGTGATGGAGATTCCCTTGTAATCGGCCTGGATGGGAAGTTCCCTGTGACCCCGGTCCACCAGGATGGCAAGCTCAATGCGCGATGGCCGGCCGAAATCCATTAACGCATCCATGGCGGCCCGGATGGTCCGCCCCGTAAACAACACGTCATCCACCAGGATGATATCCATGTCGTCCACTGAAAAGGGGATATTGGAGGGCCGTACAATGGGCTGGTGGCTGATCTTGGTCCAGTCGTCCCGGTACATGTTGATGTCCATGCTTCCCACTGGAAGGGTGACGTTTTCTATTTTACGGATCTGGTCTGCCAGCCGTTTTGCCAGAAAGTCCCCTCTTGTCTGTATGCCCACAAGCCCCAGGTTTTGAGTCCCCCGATGCTGTTCAACAATTTCGTGGGAGATTCGGGTGATGATCCGTTTAAAATCCTGGTCGTTCAGGATGGTTTTTTTCTTTTTCATATAAGGGTCTGCCTTAATTTATATGTGTTTTAAAATTTGTATCATCTTTTTTTATGCCGGGCAACACCTTGATTTTAAGTTTGAGTTGCTATAATCAGTGTAGGATGAAAATTTACTTTTTGGCAAGACAGGTGTGAATGAAATTTGATTGTACGGGCGTGATCCTGGCCGGCGGAAAAAACAAACGCCTGCCCGGGAAAAAGAAGACCTTTCACAGAATCGGGGACCAAATGATTCTTGAAAGCATATACGGGATATTTTCGGATCTGTTTAAAGAAATCATTATCGTGGTCAACGAGCCCCGGGAGTTTGCGGGGTGGGACATGACCGTGGTCACGGATATTTTTCCGTCCCGATGCGCCCTTGGCGGTCTTCATGCCGGACTCTTTTATGCATCCTTTGACTATGCCTATGTGACGGCATGCGACACCCCCTTTGTCAACCGATCCGTGATTGAACACATTGTGAGCCGGATGGAAAAGGGATACGACGTGGTCATTCCCCGGACGGATGACGGTCTTGAGCCCCTGTCCGCCGTGTATTCAAAAGACTGCATTCCCTTGATTGAAAGAAATCTTGAAAAGAATATTTTTATGATCAAAAAATTTTTCAGGAAAAAAAAAATCAAAGAAATACCCGTGGAAGCACTCAGGTCACTGGACCCTGAGATGCGATTTATATTTAATATCAATACGCCCCAGGATCTAGAATTTGCCGGGAAAATGGCGGATAAAAAAACAAATAAATAAAGGTTGGCCCAATAAAGACCAGCCAAATCAAGAATTTGGTAAATAATAGAGTTGGTAAAAAAGAATTCATAAAAAGGACGGTTAAAGAGGAGAAAACATGGATATTACAACCATGATACAAAAAATCAAACAACATCCGGAGTATCACAGGGCCGGAATGATCCTATGCCATAACGGTGTGGTCAGGGCCACGTCCCGGGAAGGCGACGACGTGACCGGGCTTGAAATTGTCGTGGATCATGCAAGGCTTGACCAGATACTCACGGAACAGAAAAAACGGCCGGGTATTGTGGATATTCTCATCCATATCGAGGAGGGCAAACCCCTGTCAGTGGGGGATGATGTTATGTTCCTGGTGGTGGCCGGAGATATCCGGGAAAATGTGCTGGCCTCTCTCACCGACACCCTGAACCTGGTCAAGGCAGAGGTGACCAGTAAGACACAATTTTTTAAACAGGCGGGAAAATGACGGATTTTACGCATATTGACAAGGACGGCCGGGTCAGGATGGTGGACGTGGGAGACAAGGCTGAAACGAAGCGGGTCGCCGTTGCAGGGGGCAGGGTGTTCATGGAAAAAGACACCCTTGACCGGGTCATGGATGCCAAGGTGAAAAAGGGAAATGTCCTGGAAGCCGCAAGGATTGCCGGTGTCATGGCGGCAAAGAAAACATCGGACCTGATTCCCATGTGTCACCCCTTAAATATCAGTCATGCCCGGATTGATTTTTCCTTTGACCCGGATAATCTGGCTGTTGAGATTGAAGCTGAAGTCTCTCTGGCCGGAAGAACAGGTGTGGAAATGGAGGCCTTGACCGCGGTCTGTGTTGCGGCCCTGACCATATATGACATGTGCAAATCCTATGACCGGGCCATGCGAATATCTGATGTTTATCTGAAATCCAAATCCGGGGGCAAAAGCGGAACCTATACTGCACATACTACAAAATAGCATGTTCACCCTCGAAAATTTTAGTTTTCTGGGGGTGGGGTTCTGTATTGGGGCTCTGGTCTGTGTTCTCCTGGCCAGATCCGGGGTCGTGTTTTTTTCAAAAAAGATGAAAACCCTTTCCCAGGAGGCCCTGTTTGACAACTCGGCCCGGTTCATGGAGCTTGCAGACAAATATTTTGCCGCGTATGTGAGGGAGGCGGGGAAGGATATTGATGTTAAGGGCGCCGAGATCTTGAGGACCATTGATCCGGTTCAAAAGACCCTGGATCGGTATGAGGCCCACCTCAATTCCATGGAAAAGGACAGGGAAAAGGCCTATGGGTCCATCACTGAACGCCTCCTGGAAATGGGGCGGCAGCAGAATCTACTCCACCTTGAAACCGGGAATCTGGTCAAGGCCCTGCGGGTCCCCCATGTGAGGGGGCGCTGGGGGGAAATTACCCTGAAGCGGGTGGCGGAACTGGCCGGGATGATTGAATACTGTGATTTTGACCAGCAGCCGGCCGTTGGGAGCGGCAAGGGATCGGTCCGGCCGGACATGGTGGTTACCCTTCCTGAAAACCGTAAAATCATTATTGATTCAAAGGTGCCGCTTCTGGCCTACCTGGATGCCCTGGAGGCCTCGGGAGAAAGGGAAAGAAAAGAGCGAATGAAAGACCACGGCCGCCAGGTCATGGCGCACATTGAAAACCTGTCGTCCAAGAATTATTTTGAGCAGATTTTCCCCACCCCTGAATTTGTGGTGTTGTTTATCCCTGGAGAGAATTTTTTCTCCGCCGCCCTGACCCATTACCCGGATCTCATTGAAAAAGGGGTTCAAAAAGGGGTGATCCTGGCCACCCCCACTACCCTGATCGCCCTGTTAAAGGTGGTGTCCTATTCCTGGAAGCAGAAAAAAAGTTATGAAAACGCCGAAGAGATAAAAAACCTGGGAAGGGAATTGTTTTCAAGACTCTGCACCATGAGTGGCAATATCAACCAACTGGGACGGGATATTGAAAAATGCGTGACCACCTATAATAGGACAGTGGGGGCAATGGAGACCCGGGTCATGTCAACGGCCAAAAAACTGGAAAATCTGGATGTCTCTTCCCAGACCCTGGAGGGTCTGCGCGAGGTTGACTATTCAAAAACCATTACACGAGAATTTAACCGGCAGGTCCCAGATGATGAACCCAGATAATGGACCCAGAATATGAACCAGGAACATGAATTACGATGGGTAAGATGAATAAGACGGTAAAAAGAATACTCCAGGCAATCTGTTTTTTGGCCGTGGTCTGTTTTCTGGCCGGCTGTTATCCCGGCGCCAAAGAAAAAGTCCCGGTCCCCCTGAAAAAATTAAAGCCGGACCGCTATCCCATGTTCACGGATGACATGGAGTTTGAAAACCTTGCCGAGTCCATGGAACAGAGCCTTACATACTTCAGACGGGTCCCCACAGACAGAATTTACACCTATGGGAAGGAGACGTATACGGCGGCCCACATGATCGCCTCCATGGAAACTTTTAAGGCATTTCTGGAAACAAAACCGTCTGCCCACGATCTGAATGAATTTATTCGGTCTTATTTTTTTGTGTATGCGGCTGCCGGGAACTCGGATGGTGAGGTCCTGTTTACCGGGTATTTTGAGCCCACATATGAAGGGAGCCTAGAAGGCAATCGGGAGGGCAGTCTGGAACCCGGTGATGCCTATCCCTATCCTCTCTATTCCCGGCCCAACGATCTGGTGGAAATCGATCTGTCCCTGTTTTCAGACAAGTACAAGGGCCACAGGCGGTTGACGGCAATGGTCAACCCGGAGACAAAACGGGTGGTGCCCTATGATTCAAGGCAAAAGATCAATGCCGAAAAAGATTTCCACACCCGATCCGAGCCCGTGGCCTGGCTCAAGAATCGTGTGGACCGGTTTTTCCTGGAGATCCAGGGGTCCGGCAGGATCGATCTTGGCAACGGTGAGGTCTTGAGGGTCCACTATGCCGGGAGCAACGGCAAGGCCTACCGGTCCATCGGGCGGTATCTCATCGACAAAAATGAGATATTAAAGGAAAACATGTCCATGCAGGCCATCCGGACCTGGCTGGAGATGCACCCCGACAGAATGGACGAGGTCCTGCATTTCAATGAGAGTTTTGTGTTTTTCAGGACGGAAACAGGCGGTCCCTACGGCAGCATCGGGGTTGAGGTGACACCCCTTCGCTCCATTGCCACGGACAGGCGGCTGTTTCCTAAGGGGGGACTGTGTTTTGTCCAGACCCGGCTCCCGGATACCATCAATATCAATCCCTTGAAAGAGTGGCAGGATGTATCGTTTTTTGTCCTGAACCAGGATACGGGCGGCGCCATCAACGGTCCGGCCCGGGCAGACCTTTTCTGTGGGAACGGACATTATGCAAAGTTTACCGCAGGCCACATGAACCAATACGGACGTCTTTTTTTTCTGGTGATGCGGCCGGAGAAGACTTAACTCTTTAAATCCAGTCAACATCCTCTGCCTTGAATTTCAGGATCACTTTTTTCCCGGGATACAGGTGAAGCAGGCTGATCTGGTCCGGTGTGATTCTCAAGACAAACGACAGATCGTGGATCAGGACCGTGGCCATGATATGTCCGCTTTTCTTTTCCAGGAGCATGGAGGCAATATGGCCGGACAATTGGTTGAGACCGGCATGGTCTGCCTGGGGTTCAAGGTCAATGGAAATGTTTTTTTTCCGGATCACGGCCGTGCCTGGTTTTTTGTCGGAAGATTTCAGGAAGATGGCCTGACCGTCGTTGAGATGTTTTACAAGGTTAGCATTTTTGTCAGGGCCGTCAAAGGGGCCAATGATGATATTTTCCATGCCCGTGGAAAATATGTTTCCCTGAAAGATGGAGAGCTGTTTGTCACTGATGGAGTTCAGCCACTGCATGTCATGACTCACCACCACAAGGGTGGTTCCAAAATTTTCCCTGGCCTTGAGGGAGGCGTGCCGGATCAGTTTGGCACTCTCAATGTCCACGCTGGCAATGGGTTCATCCAGGAGGAGCACTTCCGGGTTCAGGATCAGGCGTGCGGCCAGGGCCACCCGCTGGGACTCTCCGCCGGACAGTTCATGCCACTTCCGGAAGGCAAAGGCCTCATAGGCCAGGCCCACCGTTGTCAGGGCCTTTTGAACCCGCTGCTCATGGTTTTTAAGGTCATGCCGGATTTTTAATCCATAGATAATATTTTCAATTACACTGCGTTTGAGCAGGTAAGGTTTCTGGGTGAGAAGACTGACTTTTGACCTTACCGTGGGTGAGAATGGAAGTTCCGGTCGACCCTTGTAAAGGACCTGCCCCTGTGTCGGTGGTTCAATAAAGGCCAGAAGTTTTAAAAGCGTACTTTTTCCACTGCCGTTGGGGCCCAGGATGCCGGTGATGGAACCCTGTTCAATGGTCAGTTCCGGGATATCCAGCACGAGTTTGTCCCCGTAATAGTGGCGGATACCGGTCAATTCGTATGTTGGAAGTGTTGTCGTCATTGCTTCCTTAAAAACGAGAGAGACACATTCACGATAAAGGCGATGGCAATGAGTACCAGCCCCAGGGCAATGCCGTCGGCAAACTGGCCCTTGCCGGTTTCAAGGGCAATGGCCGTGGTGATGGTCCGGGTATGGTATTTGATATTGCCCCCCACCATCATGGAGATGCCCACCTCGGTCATGACCCGGCCATAGGCGGTGACCGCCGCCACAAGGATGCCGAACCGCACCTCCCACAGACAGGTTAAAAGGATGTTTCGTTTGCCGGCTCCCAGGGAAACCAGGGTGGTTTTCAGATCATTGTCAATACCTTCAATGGTGGAGGCGGTGATGGCCGTGACAATGGGAAAGGCAAGAATGGTCTGGCCGATGGCAATGCCGGTGATGGTGAACAGAAATTCAAACTCGCCCAGGGGCCCCTGGCGGGAGATAAATGCGTATACGGCAAGGCCGATAAATACGGTGGGCAGGGAAAGAAGGGTGTCCACAAGGGTTCGTACCTGACGTTTGCCTTTAAAATCAAAGTAGCCGAGAACAAAGCCTGCGGGCAGACCTGCTCCAATGCTGAAAAGCATGGAGCAGGTCGATACCTTAAGGGTGGTTGCAACCGCTGACCAGGTGGATCTGTCACCGCTGATCAGCAGCTCGAATGCTTTGAAAAAGCCTGCAACCAGAAAATCCATAAACCCCTTTTCTTATTTTGCGTTGGGTGTGAACAATGCCTGGCCCAGGAGCCTGAAGTCTTTTATTAATTTCTGGGCGTTTGGTGAGGCCATCCAGTCTGAGAATTGCAGGGCCAGTTCATATTTGGCCCTGGGGCAGTTTTTGGGGTCCAGGGTGAGGACTGCGTACTGGTTCAGCAGGACGGCATCCCCTTCCACCAGGATTTTCAGGGGGGCGTTGCCGCCGTGGTTTGCGGAATACTTGATGTATGATCCCCTGTCGGTCATTGTGTATCCGTCTTTTTCCTGGGCCATGTTGATGGTGGCCTGCATCTTCTGCCCGCCCTGGACATACCAGGCTTCACCGTCGGGCAGGGGGATGCCGGCACTCTTCCACAGGCTCTTCTCTTTTTTATGGGTACCGGAGTCATCTCCGCGACTGATAAAGACAGCTTGTTTGTTTTTAATAGCGGTGAGGGCATCGGTGATGCTTTTGCCCTTAACGGCCGCAGGGTCATTTTCAGGACCGATGATCACAAAGTCATTGTACATGATTTCCCGTCGGTCTTTGCCGTATCCGTCTGCGATGTATTTTTTTTCCGCAGGTGGGGCATGAACCAGGAGGACATCTACATCACAGTTCTGGCCGAGTTTTAAGGCCTTGCCCGTGCCCGTGGCCGTCCACTTCAGGGCGATGCCGGTTTCTTTTTCAAAGTGGGGGATGAGGTAATCCAGAAGGCCGGTGCCGTCCGTACTGGAGGTGGTGGCCATCATCAGGCTCTTGGTTTCAGCCTGGGCCCCGACGGCCAGGATCATGGCAAAGATGGCGGCCAACAGGCCGGTAAAAAAAATCTTTTTCTTCATTTGAAATCTCCTTTGTGGATTTGGTTTTTACCTTTAATAATGATGTGGAAATATGGCAATTACAGGAAATAGTCAATAAAATTCATGGTATTGGAACAAAAAGGAATTATACTGACTCATGCAAACCAATGCTTACACAAACCCCTACCGGTCCTTCAGAAAAAGATGGTGGTACTCTTCCTCTGTGATATGCTGTTTTAATTTGTCGTTGACAAACAAATAGATCTCTTCAATCTCCCGGTCCGACAGCCGGGGGACAAATGTCTGTAAAAAAGTGTCTTCAGAGAATTTTTGAAGGTAAAACATAAGGGTTTCCTCGTCGGTCTCCCGGTCAAATCCCAGGGCTCCCAGGCCCTTATATTCCTGGACAAATAAATGGGTGTCTTTTTTCATGTGCATCAATCCTCCGGGCCAAACCCTTTTTCTGTTATCGAGTGAATCAGGCAGGATGTCCTGTGTTTGCAATACAGTTTGGGGTCTTTGCAGTGCAGGCATTCTTTGCACTGCCAGGTATCATATTTTGCGCACCGAAAATCTGTTTCCCGGTGGGGATGTCTCTTGCATTTTCCCATATGGAATGGTTCTCCTTATTTGTTGAACGATAAAAATGCGTCTTTTATGGATTTTGTCAATTTTTAAACAAAAGATCGGTTCCTGATTTGGCTGCCCTTTTAACTGGAAAAACGGGGTTTTAAAAAATCAGTTTTCAAAAGGCTCAATATGACAGGCACCAAATCCGAAATTTTGATCAAATCCAAAAGCATTAAAGGTTTACAAGTCGTTAAAATTTCAATATAATTTTCCCCATGACAGCGAAACATGCCTATACAATTCTGGTGGCTGACGACAACCGGCTCAACCTGAGAATTATCGAAAAAACTTTGTCCAAGGAGGGGTATAAAATATTTTGTGCGGACAACGGCCCGGATGCCAGGACCATTGCCTTCAGAAAAAAGCCTGACCTGATTCTCCTGGACGTTGAAATGCCCGGTGAAAACGGGTTCGCCGTCATTAAAAAGCTCAAGAACAATGCACAAACCAGTGAGATTCCGGTTTTATTTCTGTCCGGTATCCTTGAGGTGAATTCAAAATTAAAAGGATTTGCTCTGGGTGCGGTTGATTATATCACCAAACCCTTTCATCCCCTTGAGATCCTGGCTCGGGTGAGAATCCACCTCAAACTGTCCATTGCCACCAATTCCCTGGTGGCTGAGCAGGCCGGAAAACTGAGGCAGATCAGCCGGGCCCAGGCAGGTATGATGCCCGCGCCCGGGGAAAATCCCCATGCCCGGTTCGGTGTCTTTTACCAGTCCCTTGAAGAGGCCGGCGGTGATTTTTATGATATATTGAATATTTCAGAGAATATCATTGGTTATTTTGTGGCGGATTTTTCCGGACATGATATCCAGACAAGCTATATGACCGCGTCGGTAAAGGCGTTACTTGCCCAGAACTGTATCCCGGTCTATTCCCCGGCTGAAAGTATGAAAATGATCAATGATGTCCTGGCCGAGATTCTGCCCGAGGGAAAATATCTGACCGCCTGTTACCTGCACCTCAACCGCACCACCAAAAAACTCACCATTGTCAATTCTGGTCACCCGCCCGTAGTTAGCATACCCAAAGGGGGGAAGCCCAGTCTGATCAAAACCGAGGGTGATGTCCTGGGTATATTCAAGGATGCCCATTTCGGGTTTCAGAGTATTGATGTATCCCGGGGTGACCGGTTTTTTGTCTATTCCGACGGCCTGGTTGAATCGGCCCGTGACAGAATTACATGGGTGAACGGGGCGGACAGCCTGCTGGAGGCGTATGGACACATCGCAAATGTACCTTATGACAAGGCTCCCCTGGCTCTGGTGAATCATCTGTACGGCCCAAAGTTTATTCCCGAGGATGATATTGTTGTTTTATGCGTAGAGGTTTAAGTCCATGTCCCGAATCAAGAAAATTTTTATTGTCCAACAGACCCGGGACTTCATTAATTTTGTCTTTTCTTCAACCATGGAAAATATTGATGATGTGTGCGAGCAAACCAGCCGATATCTTTGCTCAACCATAAATGATATTGATGATGAGCTGTTTGCCATTAACCTTGTAATCCGGGAAGGCCTGACCAATGCGGTCCGTCACGGCAATGGGAGTGATCCCCAAAAAAAAGTTCGATTCAAGGTAACCCTTGGTGGACAGAGCATTATCAAGCTTATGATCCAGGATGAGGGAGACGGATTTGACTGGAAGAAACAGCAGAGTGCCGCCTGCATTGAAGAAGAGGACCATGGAAGGGGAATCCCTATCATGGGCAAGTATTTCACCCGGTATTCCTACAATGAAAAAGGTAATATTCTCTGGCTTGAAAAAGACCTCCTGTCCTGATTAAAGGTTATTGATACAGCAGGGCCGCGTTTTTTCCCAGGATGAGTTCTTTCTGAACCCGGGTGATATTGGAATTGTCCATATCTTTATAGTAGCGGTCCGGGGTGAGCAGGGGGAAATCGGTTCCTAAAAGGACCTTGTCCATAACACCGGCAGTTGCAGCCAGGTCATAGACCCCGGGATCGTATAGAAACGGGGAGGCGGCCGTGTCATACCAGATATTCTTTAAGGCCTCTTTGGTCTGTTTTTTCATGATATTGTAAAAAAAGATGCCCCCGCCCCAGTGGGCCAGAATGATTTTGTTGAGGGGAAAGGTTTTGGCAAGGGTGTAAATCTGTTTTGGTGTGATGGGGGTTTTGCCGGGGTAGAGGTGTCCCACCGGTTCATTGGTGTGGATCATGCACGGCAGGTTCTTGTTTTCCCGCAGAACCGCCATCACAGGCTCCAGAAAATTGAGGGCCTCCCCATCAATGCCTGAAAGATAAAATGCCAGTTCGCCTGCTCCGGACAACCCTTCTGTGATACATCGTCGGGTCTCATCGGCCGCTCCTTCCCAGGCGGCATCAAAACAGGCCAGACCCTTGATCCGGGCGGGATATTTTTGCACTGATTCAATGACGATATCATTATTTTGCCTTGCAAGATCGGGATTTCGCCAGGGGAACCCGCAGATGACGGAGATGTCCACCCCGTGGATATCCATGGATTCGATGAGTTCCTCTGTGGTGCAGATCTTTGCCCGGGGTGAATTGTACAAGAGCTTGAACTCGGGTTCATTGTCAAAATATTTGGACCGGTCCTGTTTGATCCGGTCCGGGAAAATATGGGTATGGGTATCGATAATCATGTCAATTGTCCTACTAAAATAGGGTTAGATATTGATAAATATCCTAGGGCAATATATATTAATTGTTTTACACAGACAAGGGGAGAGTAGAGGAAGGTCATGAAATATTATCCCATATTTCTTGATATGAAAGGTAGAAACTGCCTGGTGGTCGGGGGAGGAGGAGTGGGTGCCAGAAAGGCTGCGACCCTTGAACGCTGCGGCGCAAATGTGACCATCGTGAGTGAACGTTTTTCATCCGGGTGTGATAACTTGAGATCAACTGGGATTTGCCTGGAGAAAAAAAAATATGAAAGAGAGGATTTAAGGGGGATGTCGCTTGTGTTTGCCGCCACCGATGATGCCGACCTGAATCAACGGATTAAAAGGGACGCACAGGCGTTTAATATTCTTTGCAATGTGGCGGATGCCCCGGACAACAGCGATTTTCTGGTGCCGTCCACAATTGACAGGGGAGACCTTGTTCTGGCAATTTCAACATCCGGATCAAGCCCTGCCATGGCCAAGAAAATCCGCCAGGATCTTGAGCAGCGGTTTGGACCGGAGTATGCCCTGTTCCTGGAACTTATGGGAAATATCCGCAAACGGCTCCTGGCTTCGGGCCATGCGCCCGAGGAGCATAAACAGGTGTTTCACACCCTCATTGACAGGGGGATTTTGGCCTTGATTCAACAAAATGATGAGATGAAAATAAATGAACTCCTGATTGATATTCTGGGTGATGTTCCGGGAAAAAATTATTCCTATCAGGATCTTGTGCGTTTAAGGAGCGATGAATGAGCCTTCAAACAGTCCCTCTGGTGCTGCAAATTGCCACCATTCTTTATTGTGCCGGCATGGTGGGGTATGGTCTGTTTTTGTTCAACCAGAAAAAAGTCTATCAAACGACAGCCTTTCGCCTGATTTCACTGGGAATCGGGTTTCACCTGGTCAGCATGGTCATGCATACCCTGGCCCTTGGTCAGGTGCCGGTACAGAATTTGTCCCAGAGTTTATCCCTGGCCGCCTTTGCCCTGGGTGTCATGTTCCTGTTCTTTCAATATCGATTTGACCTTAAAATTCTTGGGGTATTTGCCTCAATTCTGCTGTCCGGAATCATGATTCTGGTGCTGGTGATCCCGGATACACCGGTTGAATCTAATGTTGTGCTGCAGGGATTCTGGTTTTACGCCCATATCATCCTGGTGTTTGCCGGTGATGCCACCCTTGCCCTGGCCGGGGGAGCCGGAATTTTATACCTGCTCCAGGAAAAGGGGATCAAAACAAAATCCCCGGGGTTTTTCTTCAAGCGGCTTCCCTCACTGGACCTTCTGGATAATGTCGGGTATACCTGCCTGACCACGGGGTTTGCCCTGCTCACCATTGGGCTTGTGACCGGATTCATCTATGCCAGAGTCGTCTGGGGCCGGTTCTGGAGCTGGGACCCCAAAGAGCTCTTTTCCGTGGGGACCTGGCTGGTCTATGCGGCCCTGCTGCACCTGCGGTTTTATTCAGGATGGCGGGGCAGGAAATCCGCCATCATGACCATTGTGGGTTTTCTAGTCATCATTTTTACCTTTCTCGGGGTCAACCTGCTCCTGGGCGGTCATCATCAGGCCTTTACAAAATAGACGAAGAACCAGATAAAAAAACAGGTAAACAAACAGATACATTTACAGATAAGCAGACCATATGTCAGAAATTATTTTAATCGGCGCCAACCATAAAACCGCACCTGTTGAACTCAGAGAAAAATTGTCTTTTTCCAGCGAAGAAACCATTGCTGCGCTTGAATTCTTAAAGCAGGACAAGGCCATCAAGGAAGCTCTTTTGTTCTCCACCTGCAATCGGACAGAACTGCTTTATATCCCGGAGACCGGGGACCAGGTGGATAAAATCATCCAATTTATTTCAGATCTCAAGCAGGTGGACATACGAGAGTTTAAAGACGCCCTGTACGTGCACAGGGAAGATGATGCCGTCCGCCACCTGTTCCGGGTGGCCGCAAGCCTGGATTCCATGGTGGTGGGGGAGCCCCAGATCCTGGGTCAGATCAAACAGGCCTATCGGGTGGCTGTGGCCAACAAGGCCTCGGGCGTTCTGCTGAACCGGCTGATGCACAAGGCCTTCAGTGTTGCCAAACGGGTCAGAAAAGAAACCGGCATCGGGGATAATGCAGTGTCCATTTCCTATGCAGCCATTGAACTTGCCAATAAAATTTTTTCCGATTTGTCCCAAAAGAGTGTGCTGCTCCTGGGGGCGGGTGAAATGGCGGAACTGGCCGTGGAGCACCTGATATCCAACCGGGTGAAGCATATTCTCGTGGCCAACCGGACCTTTAAAAATGCCGTGGCCCTTGCGGCCAAGTTCAATGGAGAGGCGGTGAAGTTTGAGGAAAGAGAGGCTGCCTTAAAAGAGGTGGATATCATCATCAGCTCCACAGGCGCCACCGAGTACGTCCTGACCCGGGACCAGGTAAAGCAGGCCATGAAAAAACGGCACCACAACACGCTTTTTTTTATTGATATTGCCGTACCAAGGGACATTGACCCGGAAATTAATTCGATTTCCAACGCCTATGTCTATGATATCGATGATTTAAAAAATATTGTCGAGTCAAACATAGAACAGCGGGGAAAAGAAACCATCAAGGCGGAGCGGTATATTGAAGAGGCAGTGGTGAAATTCAGAAAATGGCTGGAAAGCCTTGCCATTGTGCCGACGATCAAGGCCTTGAACGATAAGATGGCGTCCATTGTTGAACTGGAATGTAAAAAAACCCTTTCAAATTTGAACCACCTTTCCCAAGAGGATCTCGAGGCCATCCGGCGCATGACCCAGGCCATTGCCACCCGGACCATCCATGATCCCATACTTTTTCTCCGCAATACCGGGGATCATAGAGACGACTCTCTTTATCTCAACGTTACCCGCCAGTTGTTCAATATCGACCTGCCCGAAGAAGAGTAATTAAAGCGGTTCCCGTATGACCATATTTATCCCTGGCCGGGATACGATGCCGGTTGAAGGATGAGGGATGCCATTTAATTCTTTACATGAAGATTGATTTTAGTGTATTATTCTTCTTTTGGATGATCCTGTAATTAAAGATAAAGGGCAAAGATAATGAAAAAAGAAGATTTGGATTTTTTTAGAAATCTTTTGAATGAAAGGCTTCAACAGTTGCTCTCCCACGCTGATGGAACCGTATCCGGTATGACCCAGCCCAAGGAGAATTTTGCCGATCCAACGGACAGGGCCTCCCATGAATCAGACCGGAGTTTTGAACTCCGGATCCGGGACCGTGAGCACAAATTGATCAAGAAAATAAAGAAAACACTTGCCCGGATGGACAATGGAACCTTTGGCATCTGTGAGACCTGCGAGGAAGAAATCTCCATACAGCGGCTCCGGGCACGGCCCGTCACCACCCAGTGCATTGACTGCAAGAAGCGTGAAGAGGATATGGAGAAGGCTCTGGGCATTTAGCCGGATAGTTCATTGGTTGACCTGCATATACATTCAACAGCGTCAGACGGTTCCCTCACTCCTTTAGAAATAATGGCCCTGGCCCGGCAATCAGGGCTCCGGGCCATTTCCCTGACCGATCATGATACCATAGACGGTGTCAAAGAAATCTTAAACCATCCCCTGCCTGGAACCCCTGAATTCATCAGCGGAGTTGAAATCAGTTGCGATCCGCCGCCGGAATTCAAGGACCTGGGAAGTATCCACCTCCTGGGATACGGGTTCAGTGTCTATGATAAACATCTCAATGCCCTTCTGGATACGGCCAGGGAGGCAAGGATTCAGCGGAATCCCAAAATCATTGAACGATTAAACAGCCTTGGATTCGCCATCACCATGGACCAGGTGGAAGCCCGATTCGGCGCACACCAGACCGGCCGGCCCCATATTGCAGAGTTCATGAAAGAAAAGGGGTTTGTTGAAAGCTTTCGACAGGCCTTTGACATGTATCTTGGCAAAGACAGGCCCGCCTATGTGGCCAAGTACAAAGTTCCCTGTCAACAGGCGATTCAGGTGATTCTTGAAGCTGGCGGGATTCCGGTCCTGGCCCATCCCGGGCTTCTGGAATTTAAGTCGAGTTCCGGGCTGGAAGCCTTTGTGGATACGCTGGTTACCTACGGCCTTGAAGGAATCGAGGTGGTCTATACGGATCATGATCCAGGTATGACCGATTTTTGCAGGAGGCTTGCACAAGGGAAAAATCTCATTGCCACAGGCGGATCGGATTTTCACGGGACATTCAACCAGGGCGTGGAACTGGGGTCGGGAAAGGGCAACCTTGAGATTGACTATTCCGTGGTCAAGGCATTGAATGCCCGGCTGGAAGCGTTACGGGAAAAGCATACCCGCCTGAACATCCTTGAAAACAATATCGGCTATGGGTTTAACGATATTTCATTTCTCAACAATGCCCTGTGCCATAGGTCATATTTAAATGAAAACCAGAACTCCTGTGCCACGGATAACGAGCGGCTGGAGTTCCTGGGTGATGCCGTCCTGGGGCTTTGCATCGGTCAACTGCTCATGGAAAAAAGTCCGGGGAAAAATGAGGGCGAGCTCTCAAAGTTAAGGTCCAACCTGGTGAGCGAGCCTGCCCTGGCAGATATGGCACGTTCCATTGATCTTGGCCGGTTTGTCCGGCTTGGAAAAGGGGAAGCCCTTTCCCGGGGGTTTGACAAGAATTCCATATTATCCGATGCCTTTGAAGCCGTTGTGGCCGCCGTCTATCTGGATGCCGGTTTTGACAGGGTCTATGAACTGCTTGCCGACCTTTTTAACGACAGCCTGGACCGGATTCTGTCCAACGAAAAAACCATGGACTACAAGAGCAGTCTCCAGGAGTTTGCCCAGGAACGAGGGGCCATCACACCGGAATATGTGGTTTCCAGGGAGACGGGCCCGGATCATGATAAAACCTTTGAGATCAGCCTGAATCTTTTCGGCATTGAAGCCAGGGGCCTTGGGAAAAATAAGAAAGCCGCAGAACAGAGTGCCGCAAGAAAAGCCCTGAAGATCCTGTCCGGAAAACAGTCCTGATAAATGCCCATGGAGCCGACCCTAAAGCCCCTTGTCATACCCGTGTTTATCCCTCATTCCGGGTGCCCCCACCAGTGTGCATTCTGCAACCAGGCCACGATCACCGGTCAGACCCAGCCCTTGCCGGACCGGGCCGCCATACTGGACCGGATCAACCAATACCTCGGGTACAGGGGAGGACGCCGGCAGGTGGAACTTGCCTTTTTCGGCGGCAATTTTCTGGGCCTGGCCAAGGACCAGATCAGCCAGCTTTTAGACTGGGCCCAGGCCTCTGTCCGGGACAAAAAAATAGACGGAATCAGGTTTTCCACCCGGCCGGATACCATTACCCGGGAAACCCTGGACCTTATCAAGCCCTGCACCATATCGGCCGTTGAACTGGGGGTCCAGTCCATGAACGATGGGGTGCTGGTTAGTGCTGGAAGAGGGCATACGGCTCAGGATACGGTGAACGCCGTGCAGCTTTTAAAGGAAGGGCAATACCGAATCGGTGTCCAGGTCATGTTGGGTCTGCCCGGAGATGATGAGACATCCCTGATGGACAGCACAAACAAACTGGTGGGGCTGTCTCCTGATTTTGCCCGGATTTATCCGCTGGTGGTGCTGGAGGGAAGCCTCTTGGCCGTCTGGTACAGGAAGGGCCGGTACCAGCCATTGAGCCTTGATCACAGCATCTGTCTGGCAAAAAAAATGGTGAGCGTATTCAGGGCGGCCCGTGTGGATGTCATCCGCCTGGGGCTGCAGGCTTCAGACATGATGGCGGATGCGTCCAAAGTCCTGGCCGGTCCCTGGCACCCGGCCTTCGGGCACCTGGTTTTTTCCGAGATCTTATACGATCATGCCTGTGAACAAATTGATGCATGCCCTGGCCTGGCGGAATCAGGTAATATCGTGTTGAGAGTTCATCCACGATGGGAATCCCGGCTCCGGGGAGACAGGAACTTGAATATGGAAAAATTTGCCCGGCAATACCCGGGGGCCGGGATCTCAATCCGCCTTGATGAGGGTGTTCCCATGGACCGGGTGGAGGCAGGAAATAAATGAAAATGCATATCGGTTCGTTCGCGAGATCCTGAACTGAATCTTATATCCCCTGTTTGAACAATTCTTCGGCATCAGAGGCCGTATTCGGCTTTGCCGTATGTTCGGTGGGTACGGTACCTTCTTTAAAACATTCAAAAAGGGTTTCTTCGGATTCCTCAATGGGCAAAAGCCCGGTTTTGGCATCGATTTTGGCAAACACGATGCCTTCGGGAACATTAAAGGTCCTGGCCGGCTTGCCCTCCAGGGCGTTTTTCATGAATTCAAGCCAGATGGGGCTGGCCGCCCGTGAACCGGTTTCTCCCTTTCCCATGGGGGCTTCCTGGTCAAGTCCCACCCATACCCCGGTGGTGTATCTCGGGGTATATCCCATGAACCAGGCGTCAAACAAATTGTTGGTGGTTCCGGTTTTTCCGGCCACCGGGCGTTTGAGGGCCTTGAGCCGCCAGCCCGTGCCGGATTTTACAACGCTTTCCATGATATTGGTCATGATATAGGCCGTGCTCATATCAATGACTTTTTTCCGGATCAGTTTTGAGGTTTCCAAAAGGTTTCCATCCCGGTCATAAATTTTGGTGATAAATACCGGTTCGATCAAATAGCCCAGGTTTGAGAATACAGAGTAGGCATTGACCAGCTCAAGCAGGGACAGCCCGGAAGATCCCAGGGCAATGGAAAGATCCTGGCTGATATCCGAGGTAATGCCCAGTTTTTGGGAGTAGTCGATGACATAGTCGATTCCGATATCCTTGAGGATTTTGATGGTCACGATATTTCTTGATTTTACGAGGGCTTCCCGGAACAGGGTGGGCCCGAAAAATTTTTCCTTGTAATTGCGGGGTTTCCAGACAAAATCACGCTCTGTGTCTTCGTAGACTACCGGGGAATCGATGATGACGCTGGCTGCCGTATATCCCTTGTCAAGGGCTGCGGCATAGATGATGGGCTTGAAGGCGCTCCCGGGCTGGCGCCGGGATTGATAGGCCCGGTTAAACTGGCTGTTAAAATAATCACGCCCGCCGATCATGGTTTTTACATGGCCGGTTTCCGCCTCAATGCTCAACAATGCCGACTGGACAACCGGTTCCTGCTCCAGCGCAAATTCGGGTACATTGTCTTCAGCCATTTCATTGATTACCTTAACCTGGATCACATCTCCGGGCCTGAAAACCTGGGAAGGCTTTCTCACTTTTGCCTCATAATAGGCAACATCGGAATCGGGTTTCCTGGCCCAGGTCATGGTTTCAAGCTGAATAATTCCCTGAAAATCCCCAACCCTGACCGTGGTGACCTTGTTTTCATCGTCAACATTCAGAACGACTGCCTGGTAGGTCTCCCCTTTTTCCAGAAGCCGGTTGCCGATTTTTTCTGAAACCCGGGCACAGAAATTTTCAATTTGAAGAGTTGAAATGTTTCGCAGGGGACCCCGGTACCCGGTTCTCCGGTCAAGTTCGATAAGGCCTTTGTTGACGGCATCCCTTCCAATCTTCTGGAGTTCGATATTCACGGCGGTATGAATCTGAAGCCCTTGTTTGTAAAGGGCGTCCTTGCCGTAATGCTTTTCCACATACCGCCGGACATGCTCGGTATAACAGGGGACCCTTTCGATGAACCAGTTTTTTCTGGGCTTGATGTCCAGTTTCAGATCAATGGCTTCGGTGGCTTCAAGGTTTGTGATCAAACCGTCTTCCTTCATCCGGTTCAATACGTAGATCTGCCGCTGTTTTGCCCGGTCCGGGTACCTGAAGGGTGAATATCGGCTGGGTGCCTGGGGCAGGCCGGCCAGCATGGAACATTCCGCCAGGTTCAGGTCACGGGTATGCTTGCCGAAATAGTTCTCAGATGCCGCCTCCACCCCGTGGGCCCCATGTCCTAGATAGATCTGGTTCAGGTAAAGAAAGAGGATTTCATCTTTTGTGAATTTTTTTTCGATGCGGTAGGCCAGGATGGCTTCCTTGAGTTTCCGCTTGTAGGTCCGTTCCGGGGTCAGGAGAAAGGATTTGGTCACCTGCTGGGTAATGGTAGACCCCCCCTGGACAATGGTGCCGGCTTTAAAATTTTTTAAGGAGGCCCGGATAATGGAAATAATGTCAATGCCCGGGTGTTCCCTGAACCGTGAATCCTCTGCTGAAACAAAGGCGTTGATAAGGTTTTTGGGCATGTCGGTGAGGGGAATGACGATCCGCCTTTCCTCGTAGAACTCCCCGATTTTCCGGCCGTCATCGGAAAAAACACTGGTCACGGTGGCGGGACGATAATCTTTCAATGTGTTTATTTTGGGCAGATCCTGACTCAGGTAATAGTAAAGTCCGGCAAGTCCGGCACATCCCAGAAGGCTGAAGAGGATCAAGAGGAGAAAAACCCACTTGAAAAGGGAAAGGAGTATGCTTTTTTCCTTTTTTTTACTCCGTTGCTTTAATACGTCGGATTTGCTTTTTTTTTTGCTCATAACACCCTGGAAAACAATTAAATATTCATTTTTTTGTGATTATTATCAGATTACATGGGGGTTGGCAATACCTATGGGGGGAGGCTGCCCTGGTCAAATAGAATATGGACAGACGTTTTTCCCGATCCAAGGCAATCTTTTGGGTCGGCACATGCCCGGCACAGGCCGACATCTCCGGGACAGGTATCGGTATCCTTGGGTATTACCCGGCACCGGGTGGAATCAATCCGGAATTTGAAGCCGTACTGCTCGGAGAAAACTTTTATCCTCAAGAGGTCAAAGCCCCTGCCCCCGGCATTGAAGTCAAAGGGTTTTTTGGTGGAATACTCGATGGAGTCGGGCGGGGTGAAATAATTTTCAAATATAAGGTATAATTTTTTTTGGGTAAATCCGATGCCGTAATCCGTGACGATCAGCTCAGGGTGCGCGTCGGTTTTTTTCAGGACAATGTCGATCCGGCTCCCATCCGGTGTATATTCAAATGCATTCCGGATGATCCCTGTGAAGATGATGTCAAGAATTTCAGGCGGGATATGAATCGATCCGACAGGGTTGATCCGGGTGGTGAGCATGCAGTTGCGGTGTTGAAATTCAGGTTTGAGCTGTTCAATTTCTCGGGTCAGATATTGGTCCAAAACCAGAGATTGGGCCGAAAACATTTTCGGGCCGAAAATATCTTCAATGGCCGTATGAACCCGGTCCAGTATTTCAATGCCCGGACTATCGGTTTCCGGGGTTTCGCTCTCGATCAGAGTGATGAGTTCATCTTTACAGGCATCCACCAGACGGTTGAGTATGTGATATGCCCGGTAATCTTTGTCCTTTAAAAGATCTTCCACCTCATATTGGATATCCAGGATTCTGTCCAGGTTCCGCTGTCCTCTCTTGAGGATTTTTTGAATCAAGGGTGCTTCCATCCCCAGAGCTGCCAGTTTTTTCGATAATAATTTCATGGCCGCGTTCAGAACCGAAACCGGGGTCTTGAGCTCATGGGCAAGGTGGTTGATCACTTTTTCTTTTGCATGATTCAGGGTTTTAAGTTCCGTATACGAGTCTCTTAACTCTTCATGTATCCGGGTATTCTCAATGGGCAGGGCAATGGTGTTGGCCACCATGCTCAATAGATCCACATCTGTATCGTCAAAACTCCCGTGGCTTTTGTTGACAACGGAAACCACTCCGATGGTCCGCTCCTTATTCTTGATGGGAACGGACAGGATATCCTTTGTGACAAGATCGGTTTCATCGTCAACCCGTCTCAGAAAAATGGCGGATTTGGCCACATCATGGACGACCATGGGGTTCCCGGTTTTGTAAACCCGTCCGGAAACCCCTTGGTCGGCGGGAAAGCGGATTTTTTTAAATTTTTTTTCCGATTCCGGATTCCGGTACTGGGCGGAAAAAAAGTAGAGCTGGTCTTCCGACTCATCAGCCAGGAGAATAAAGGCACCCTCCACATTGATCAGCTCCTGGATCTCCCGGTTGATCAGTTCAATGAGATCTCCCAGTTTCTGATACTGGTGCAGGGCAGTTGAAATCCTGAACATGATCCTATTGGTCTTGGCCATTCGTTTTTCAATGGTAATGTCCCGCAGGATCAATACCTGTCCCATGGGCCGGTTGGTGTCGTCGTATAAAATAGAACCGTTGATCAGGATATCCAGAATCCGTCCGTCCTTGGTGTACCGTTGGGTT
The DNA here is from genome assembly GCA_963674905.2 of uncultured Desulfobacula sp. Lineage (GTDB taxonomy): Bacteria > Desulfobacterota > Desulfobacteria > Desulfobacterales > Desulfobacteraceae > Desulfobacula. Next base: position 3,035,294 of record CAXXXR010000002.1, read on the forward strand.
TCAAAATCATGAACCATACGCTTGTTGAAGAGCTGCCGCATCCCCTGTTTTGCCTGGTCAACCAGATGATCGGGAATAAAGTCAATGTTTTTGCCCCTTATCTCGTCCAGGGTCCATCCAAATATTCGTTCAAAGGCCGGATTGACGTATTCAACCGTGTTGTCCAGGGTGAAGGCAAATATGGGGTCGGGAAGAAATTTCAAGAGCATGTTGAGCCGCTTTTGTGCCAGGCGGGCCTCCCGGTAAAGCTGTCCGTCGGACTTTTTGTCCTTTTGTTTGTCCTGACTGTTTTTGGGTCGGTCTGTCATTTGTGCCCTCGGGAAAACATAAAATATTCCGATAGCCCGGCTGAATCGCTATAGGAGGATGCCCCTATTCTGCTCTACGCAAAGGCTTTAACTTTGATCGCATTTGCATTTTGTAACGCCTGCCAAAGGTCATATTGAGTTTGTTGGATCAACCAGCTTTCAGCACTGCCGCCGAATCCTTTAGAAAGACGAATTGCCATTTCAGGAGAAATACCAAAACGCCCATTTAACAAGGCGGATAATGTTTTCCGAGAAACACCAAGCCCTTTGGCTGCGTCTGTAACCGTTAACCCTAACGGTTCAAGGCAAAGCTCCCGGATGACTTCCCCTGGGTGTGGTGGGTTATGCATAACCATTTTTTTGCTCCTTAATGATAATCGTTATAATCAACGTCAACGGCGTTGCTATTTTTAAACCGGAAAAAGACCCGCCAATTTCCTGAAACATCAACCGCACAAAAGCCTTTTAGATCTCCCTTTAATGGGTGAAGTCTAAGACCCGGCAAATTCATATCCTCCGGCTTTTGACTTGCGTCAAGGCGGGCTAATATTAACCGCAATCGTTTTGCGTGCTCAGGGTTAACTGCTTTTTGACTACCAGAATCATATAGACTTTTTAACCCTTTGTGTTTGAATTTTTTAATCATATCGCATTGTAACCCGATCATGGTCAATGGTCAATAAAAAAAGCAGGATTAACTTAATGGTCCTGCCTTTCTGAATTGATTTAATTTTGAGAGTTTTCAACGCCCTCTTATTCTATTAAAAATCCTTTGGAATCTAAAGAACCATCTATATTGATAAAACGTAGACTCTGTAGGAACGGCCAATCATCTGAGTCGCGACCCATGCCCGACAGGAGTATGAAAAGATATCCGCGTGTGCCAATAAAAAGATTCCAATTTATTGGGAAAAGTGGTAAGGTACACCTAATTTTAAGTGACAGGTTCTAGCCACAGGGATTCTTTCCTGTGGTTTTTCTTATTGAATAAAAAGGAAATGACACAACAATGATCAGCGCAACCAACGTGGCCCTGGCTTACGGCAAGAGGGTATTGTTCAAAGACGTGAATATAAAATTTACACCGGGCAACTGCTATGGCCTCATCGGGGCCAACGGTGCAGGCAAGTCTACATTTTTAAAAATTCTTGCCGGAGATATTGAGGCGGATTCAGGTGACGTATCCGTGGGACCCCTGGAGCGGATCGCGGTGTTGAGGCAGGATCACTTTGCCTTTGACGAAGAAACGGTATTAAATACGGTGATCATGGGTCATGAAAACCTGTACAAAGTTATGCTCCAGCGGGATGAGATTTATGCCAAGCCTGATTTCTCCGAGGCAGACGGAATCAGATCCGGGGAGCTTGAGATCGAATTTGCCGAGATGAACGGGTATGAGGCCGAATCTGAAGCAGGGGTTCTCCTGAGCAGCCTGGGGGTTCCGGAAGAGCTGCACACCAAGCGGATGAAGGATCTTGAGGGCGGAGAAAAGGTAAGGGTGCTGCTGGCCCAGGCACTGTTCGGGAATCCCGATGTCCTGCTCCTGGATGAACCCACCAACAACCTGGACATCAAATCAATCGCCTGGCTGGAAGAATTTTTGTACCGATTCAAGAACACGGTTATCGTGGTATCCCATGACCGGCATTTCATGAACCAGGTGTGCACCCACATTGCAGACATTGATTTTGGGAAGATCGCGGTGTACGCGGGAAATTATGATTTCTGGTACCAGGCAAGCCTGCTGAACCTGAAGCAGAAACAGATGGAAAACAAGAAGGTTATTGACCGGGCCGATGAATTAAAGGCTTTTATCCGGCGGTTCAGTTCCAATGCCTCCAAGTCAAAGCAGGCCACCTCCCGGAAGAAACTGCTGGAAAAGCTCACCATTGAAGACATGCCTGTGAGTTCACGCAAATACCCGTTTGTATCCTTTAGGCCGGAACGCTCCTGCGGGAATGTGATCCTGGAGGTTGATGGCCTCACCAAGAACATTGACGGGGAAAAGGTATTGGACAATGTCTCTTTTACGGTGAACCACGGGGACAAGATCGGCTTTATGGGCTGCAGCAGCCTGGCTAAAACCACACTTTTCCAGATTCTGGCCGGGGAAATTGAACCGGACTCCGGTACGGTTAACTGGGGCGTCACCATCAGCCGGTCCTATTTTCCCAAGGAGCACAGCGCCTATTTTAACGGGGACGAAACCCTTGTCCAATGGCTTTTACAATTTGCGCCTCCAAAGGAGGGTGAAAATTTTGCCCGGACTTTTCTGGGCCGGATGCTTTTTTCCGGAGATGATGCCGTAAAAAAGATCAGCATGCTCTCGGGCGGGGAAAAGGTCCGCTGCATGCTCTCACGGATGATGCTGGCCGGGTCCAACGTATTGATCCTGGATGAGCCCACCAACCATCTGGATCTGGAATCCATCACCGCCTTAAATGACAGTCTGGTGAAATTTCCCGAGGTGGTCCTTTTTTCTTCCCACGACCACGAGTTTGTGAACACCGTGGTAAACCGGATTATTGAGATCATTCCCGGCGGCGTCATCGACCGGCTCATGAGTTTTGAGGAGTATATTGAAAGCCGTGAAGTCGCCAAAACCCGGGAAGCCATGATTCAAAAGGCGGCTTAACCGGGCCGGGACGAACCACCCGGTCGGTCCATGGCGTTAATAGTGGGGGGGCTTTTCATTTGCCGGTCCCTCCACACTTGAAGTGGAAAAATTTTTTTCCTGCTTCACCAGGGAATCACAGATGGCGGCAAGCCGGTCTATTTTTTTCTGGTGCTGGTAAATCACCTCGTTCAGGTCTTTGATGGCCTGCTCCTGAAATGCGATTCTGGTCTCAAGGTCTATCAGGCGGTCTTCTTCCATTTTATTGTTTTCCTTTGGGTTTTTCTGCAAGCCAGATGTTATGCCGGCTGCCTTTCCCGGATTTTCTGGCCCGTACGGGTATGGTTTGGGTTAAAAATCCGCCTTGGTTCAATCGCCGGGTAAAGGCATCATCCGGCCGGGAAGACCAGACCGCCAGGACCCCTCCCGGGCAAAGGGCCTGAAAGCATGCCTTTAAACCGGTCATCCCGTACAGATGGTCGTTGGACGTTCGGGTCAGCCCTTCAGGGCCGTTGTCAACATCCAGGAGGACGGCATCCCAGGCAGATTTTTTCCGTCCAATGGTGATGGCCACATCTTCTGTCCTGACCGAAACCCGGGGGTCTTCCAGGGGCATCCCGGCAAGACGACCGAGAAGGTTCCGGTTCCATTCAACCACGGCCGGGATCAGCTCGGCGACAACGATGTGTGTGTCTTTTGCCGCGGCTTCCAGGGCGGCGGCTAGGGTGTAGCCCATGCCAAGGCCTCCGATGAGAATTTTCAAGCCGGGTTTTGCCTTGATCCGGTCAAGGGTCAGTTTTGCCAGGGCATCTTCAGACCCGTGGGCCCGGCTGTTCATCAATTCCACCCCTGCGGTCCTAATGGAAAACTCCTCCCCCCGCCTTTGTAGCGTGATGTTGGCGCCCTGTCCCGGAACTTTTGCCGTGTCAATCTTTTCCCAGGGAATCATATGCAGGCCTGCAATGGTTGAACAATCCGTGGTGTCGGCATTGATTCTGTCTGTTGTTTGATCGGTATCATGTCCTGTCGTTTATTCCTCTTATTCACTGCACGGGGAAGGCCTTTTTTAAAGCCGTCCATGAGAGTTTGCACCGTCTTTTGTTAATGAGCCGGAGCCCGTCCCTTCATACGATATACTTTAAAACTATATCATTTGATGTGGCTTAGCAATGTATAGGATATGGGGATGTGAAAAATTTTATAAAATTTGACTTTTTGAACAATATTGGTTATTTATCTAAGTTTTAGAATTTGAATTTAAAGGAATTGTTATACGCCATGGTAAAGCTTGATTTTGAAAAAAACAAGGGGTTGATTCCCGCCATTGCCCAGGACCATGAAACCGGTGAGGTCCTGATGCTGGCCTATATGAATCAACAGGCCTTTGACGAAACCGTGAAAACCGGTCGGGCCACCTATTACAGCCGGTCAAGGCAGGTGTTGTGGAAAAAGGGGGAGACCTCGGGTCATGTTCAGCAGGTAAGAGAGATCCGGGTGGACTGTGATGCAGACACCGTTCTTCTAAACGTTGAGCAGATCGGCGGAGCAGCCTGTCACAAGGGGTATAAGAGCTGTTTTTTCTCCCGGGTGGAAGACAATGAACTGAAAATTGTTGAATCCAAAATTTTTGATCCAAAAGAGGTATATAAATAATGGAAAAGATACTGAAACTGGGCATTCCAAAGGGAAGTCTTCAGAATGCCACCATCAATCTGTTTAAAAAATCCGGGTGGAAGATCAATGTTGAGGGCAGAAGTTATTTTCCCGATATCAACGATGACTCCATTGAATGTGCCATGTGCCGTGCCCAGGAGATGTCCATCAATGTGGAGTCCGGGGTCATTGATGCCGGTTTGACCGGGCTTGACTGGATTGCCGAGCATGAATCCGATGTCCATGTGGTGGCGGATCTCATCTATTCAAAGGTCAGTGCCCGCCCGGCAAGGTGGGTGATTGCCGTTGCAAATGACTCGGATATAAAAAGTATTGAAGACCTGGCCGGAAAAACCATTTCCACTGAACTGGTCAAATTTACCAGACGGTTTTTCAAGGACAGGAATATTGATGTGAACGTGAAATTTTCCTGGGGCGCCACCGAGGCCAAAATCGTTTCAGGTCTGGCAGATGCCATCGTGGAAATCACCGAGACCGAAAGCACGATCAGGGCCCATAACTTAAAAGTGATCCATGAAGTCATGGAAACCAATACCCAGCTCATCGCCAACAAGGCTGCCTGGAAAAATCCTGTCAAAAGAGAGAAAATCGAGCAGATCGCCATGCTTCTCCAGGCGGCTCTGAAGGCCGATAAACTGGTGGGAATAAAGATGAACGTGCCTGAAAATAAAATCGCCAAGGTGGTTTCCCTCCTGCCGAGCCTAAATGCCCCCACCATTGCGTCCCTGTATCAGTCGGACTGGTATTCCGTGGAAACCATTATCGATACGGACGTGGTCAGGGATTTAATCCCGAAACTGCTGAAAGCAGGTGCTGAAGGCATTATTGAATACTCCTTAAACAAGGTGTTGTAAATGAAACCCGCAAAAAGATGTGAAAAAATAACCCCTTTTATCGTCATGGAGATCCTTGAACGGATTCAGAAGATGGAGGCGCAAGGGATTGACGTCATCCACATGGAAATCGGGGAGCCGGATTTTAATGTGCCCGAGTGTGTGACCTGTGCCGGTATTGAGGCGTTTTCAGGCAATGAAACCCACTATACCCACAGCCTGGGCGATATCCGCCTCAGGCAGGCCATCAGCGCCTATCACAAGACGACTTACAATACCCATATTGATCCGGACCGGATTCTGGTGACATCGGGAACCTCTCCGGCCATGCTGCTCATGTTTTCCGCCCTGGTCAATCCCGGGGATGAGATCATTGTCCCTGACCCCCACTATGCCTGTTATGCCAATTTCATCCACTATGTCCAGGGGGTGCCGGTATTAATCCCGGTGTCTGAAGAACAGGGGTTTATTTTTACGCCTGGTGCGATAAAAGAAAAAATTACGGATAAAACCCGGGCGATTTTTATTAATTCGCCGTCCAATCCAACGGGAACCGTGATTCCCAGGGAGCGAATGCAGGAGATTGCGGACATTGCCCGGGCCAACGATTTGTATGTGATTTCAGATGAAATCTATCACGGCCTGGTGTATGAGGGGAAGGAGCACTCCATCTATGAATTTACCGACAAGGCCTTTGTATTGAACGGGTTTTCAAAGCTCTTTGCCATGACCGGGCTGAGGTTAGGGTATCTCATTGCACCCCCTGAATTTGTCCGGGCATTGCAGATCCTGCAGCAGAATTTCTTTATCTGTGCCAATTCCGTGGTCCAGGCTGCCGGGGTAGCGGCGTTAACAGGCGCCGGAACCGAGACCCGGGCCATGAGGGAGACCTATAACAGGCGGCGGATCTATGTGGTTGAGCGGTTAAAGCAGATGGGATTGGGGATTGCAGTGGAGCCCACAGGTGCATTTTATGTGTTTGCCAATGCCAAACATATTTCCGGTGACTCCTATGCCCTTGCCCTTGATATTCTGGAAAAAGCCCATGTGGGTGTGGCTCCGGGGATTGATTTCGGGGCAAACGGGGAAGGATATCTGCGATTTTCCTATGCCAATTCCATGGAGAATTTGAAAATCGGCCTTGACCGGTTGGAGGGGTATTTAAACGCTTTGTCATGAAGATTAAACAGGTTGAATTTATCAAAAGTGCGGTGAAACCTTCCCAGTACCCGGAGTACGATTTTAATGAGATCGCCTTTGCCGGACGTTCCAATGTGGGCAAGTCATCGTTGATCAATACCCTGATCCAGAGACGGGATATGGTGAAGACCAGCTCCAAACCCGGATGCACCCAGCTCATCAATTTTTTTATGGTCAATGATTCCCTGTCTTTTGTGGACCTTCCCGGGTATGGGTATGCCAAGGTGTCAAAAAAGATCAGGTCCCAGTGGCAGCCCATGATTGATGCCTATCTGTCCCATCGCAAAAATCTTCTGGGGCTGATTTTACTGGTGGATATCCGCAGAGACCCCGGAAAAGAAGAGTTTGAAATGGTCAACTGGCTGGAATCCCACGGCATGCCATTTCTGGTGGTGTTAACCAAAGCCGATAAATTGTCCAAGACAAATCAGCAGAAAAGACTTGCGGCCATCAGCTCCGGAATGAAAAGGGAACCGGACCGGTTTATCCTTTTTTCCACCAAAACAAAAAAGGGGAGAGATACGGTTTTAGAGGAAATTCAAAATTTAACGGGTAGAGATGATGACGAATAAAAACGAAAAAAAATTTCGATCCGGGTTTGTGGGAATCATTGGTGCACCCAATGCGGGAAAATCCACCCTGCTCAACCATGTCCTGGGTCAGAAAATTTCCATTACATCCAAAAAGCCCCAGACCACCCGGGACAGGATTCTGGGGATCGTCAACCGGCCGGGGGCCCAGATTATTTTTATTGATACACCCGGGATACACAAGAGTACCACCCTGTTAAACAAGAGAATCGTGGACAAGGCCCTGACAGCTCTGATGGATGTTGACCTGATTCTGTTTATGGTGGATACCAGTGCAAGAAATTATTCTGCCGAGAAAATCATTCTTGAGCAATTGAAAAAAATATCCAAAACAATTGTCCTTGCCCTGAATAAAATTGATCTGGTAAAAAAGTCAGAGGTCTATACCCTTGTGGAGGAATTTAGTCAACTGCATGAGTTTAAAGCCATTATCCCGGTGTCTGCCAAAAAGGATATCCAGGTCGAAAATATCCTTGAAGAGGTTGAGAACGCATTGCCGGTCGGCCCCAGACTATACCCTGAAGAGACCTTTACGGATGTGTCGGAAAAATTCATGGTCAAGGAAATTATCCGGGAAAAGGTGTTCAGGCTCACCGGAATGGAGATTCCCTATTCCAGCGCCGTAACCGTGGATTCCTTTGTGGTGGAAAAAAAGCTCATTGTCATCCATGCCGGTATCCATGTGATCCGGGATTCTCAAAAGGGGATCATCATCGGGAAAAAAGGGGCCATGCTGTCCAAGATCGGGTCCAAGGCAAGGAAGGACATTGAACAGATGACCGGGCAGAAGGTGTTGCTCAAACTCTTTGTCAAGGTCACAAAGGACTGGATAGACAATGGAAGGATGCTGAACGAATTTGGGTACTAGGCAGAGGGGCCCGTCGTCTTCTTTCGCGGATGACGATGTCCTGATCAAAAAGGAACGGGAAAAGGCCAGAAAACTGCGGGCCGGCCAGTGGTGGAAGCGAAAACGCGCTTCAGGTGTCTGTCATTATTGTCAGCAGACCTTTCCCCCAAAAGAACTGACCATGGATCATATCATTCCCCTGGCCCGGGGGGGGAAGTCGGAAAAGTTTAATCTTGTTTCCTGCTGCAAGGCCTGCAATACCAAAAAAAAGCAGTTGCTGCCGGTTGAGTGGGACGCGTACATGAATTCCATACGGGCTTAAAGCATCAAGTGAAAATAAAATATGCAACTTGCCTGTCTTTGTCTCGCTTACTTTGTTGGGCCAGGGCCTATATATAAACAGAACAGCCGGCAGGATTTTTCCTGCCGGCTGTTCATGATCTGTATTTATTAAGGGGCCTGTAATTAAGGCCGGTACTTAAGGTCTGAGTCTTATTTCTTATTGCAGAGCCGGTGAATGGTTTGTGCATGCCATTCTCCACGGCCGGAAAAGGTGGGCTGACCCAGCTCCACCAGGCGGGATGCCACCTGGTCGAAGGTGGCTCCTTCGGCTCTCATGGTATTGATGATATCCATGACGGCCTCCCGGCTGAGCAGTTTGCTGTCTATTGGGGCCATGGCTTCAACTTTTTTTGTCACGATTTTTTTTCTTTTTCGAATCACATGTTTTACCGGCTTGGCGACTTCAGCAGGACCCTTTGCTTTCATCGGCTTGTTTGCTTTTGCTGCCCGTTTAGCAGTTTTTTTAGCCGGCCTTTTAACGACTTGCTCAGGTTCCGGGTCCAGGGAAGGGGTGAATAATTGATTTCCAAAATCCTGTTCCGTTTCGTTATCCTCCACTTCATCCGATGCGTTAACCTGTTCTTTGTCCTGTATTGTATTGGGGTCAAAGCTTGCTTCCGGGGCCGGGGCGATATTCAGATGATTGACGATTCTTTCAATGGCAATGGCCTGACGTTCCAGCATATCTGCCGTTCTTTCCTGGGCATTGATAAGGTAATCCTGGTTTTTTGCCAGGATTTCAATATGGCTGCACAGGTTTTCAATGGCCTCCGACAGCATGGAGGGGGGGGTAATATCGTCCATGGGGAGCTGATTTCCCTGCTGGGGAAGCGGAGGCCGTTTCATGTTCTGCTGACCTCTGGTGTTCTGGTAGCCGTTGCCATAGGAATTATAGCGGGGCTGGCTCGTGTAATGATAGGAATTATCATAGTTTTTACGTGTTTTAGGGCTGCGGGGTTTTTCCGCCTGGCCGTTGCGAAGACTTTGCAAAAAATCGTTCATTTAGTTCATATCCTCCGTGGACTATTTTTTTGCCAAAAAATACCGTTGAATCTGGCAAAAGGTGTTTGAATGTTTCAATGCATCTGAATTTTTTAAACAGGATATCGAAATATTCGCTAATTGTTTGGTTAATATTTGGGTTCGCCCTTTATCCTTTTTTTCCAGTCCTTTGTCAAGCTCTTTTTTACGATTTGTCAAATGGCGACACAGATGCGCTTTTTCGCTGTTTCGTTTGAAACATGATTTTTTTTATGATAAAAATAACGGAAAATCTTAACTATAACTTAAAGGACACCATTTGCATGATTGAAAATAAAGCCTACACGCCCCATTATCAGATTGAAGATCCAAACGTGGTGCGTGCGGATATTATAGAGCCAATCCCCTATGCCTATACCTCAAAACGAAGTATTGACATCACCATCAAACAACCGGAATATACATCGGTGTGTCCCATGACGGGCCTGCCCGATAACGGCTGTATCACCATTCGATACCGGCCGGACAAGACCCTGGTTGAATTGAAATCCCTTAAATATTATCTGCTTCAGTATCGAAATGTGGGCATGTTTTACGAACATGTGGTCAACAAGGTTCTTGATGATCTGGTTCAGGTACTGAAGCCGTTAAGAATGGAGGTCACGGGTGAATTTACCCCCCGGGGCGGGATCAGCTCCATTGCAACGGCCGTGTATGAAAAAAAGTAAGCGTTTATCCCGTCCTGCTTTCAAATTCCCTGATCATTTCCAGGGCATGGTGTTTTGATTTAAGCTGGGACAGATTTCCCCTGAAATTCGAACATCCGGGCAACCCCTTTACAAACCATGAAAGCCTGCCCCGCAGCATTCTGCAGGCAGGCTTTTCCCCAAAATGCGCCACATAGGCATCAATCAGATTTTCCATGATCCTGAAGATGTCGAAATGTGAAGGGGGCTTGTAGGCGCCTGTCTCCAGGAATTCATCGATCTGGGAACAGATAAAGGGATTTCCCATGGCTGCACGGCCCACCATGACCGCGTCACACCCGGTCTGCTCTGTCATATCGGCTGCATCTTCAGGACAATTGATATCGCCGTTGCCGACGACCGGAATGGACAATTGCCGTTTCAGGGTTTTGATGATTGACCAGTCGGCTCTGCCCTTGAATCCCTGGACTGCGGTCCTGGGGTGGAGGATGACGGCATCCACGCCCGAATCCTGGGCGATTTCACCGATCTCAAGAGCCTGGTGTCCGGAGGGGTCCCATCCGGATCTGATTTTTATGGTCAAAGGCAGGTCAACGGCTTTTCTCACAGCCCGTAAAATGGATTTGGTCAATTGCGGTTCTTTCATCAGGGCAACCCCGGCCCCCTGTTGTACAATTTTTTTCACACTGCAGCCGAAATTAATATCAATGACGGCCGCCACATTCAGGTTCTGTACAAAGGATGCACCTTCGGCCATGGAATCGGGATCAGACCCGAACAATTGAACGGACAGCGGCTGTTCTTCTTTTTTTGAGGCCAAAAGGTCCAGGGTTTTCTGGGAGTGATAAACGATTCCCTTGGCACTGATCATTTCAGAACAGACCACCCCACACCCGCATTCTTTTACCAGCAGGCGAAACGGCAGATTGGTGACCCCGGCAAGGGGGGCAAGAAAGGTTTTTTTGTGTATTTTTAAATCTTTAATTTTCATTGGATTCTGTGTTTTATCTGGTTGTCTATATCCGGGTTTGCATAGCAGAAAAGGCAGTTGTGGAAACAGGGGTGGTCTGCATAGGACCCGATATCAATGGATTTTGTGCAGCCACACCCTTGTTTTGAGCGCTGGCCATAATCTCTCTTCGTTTCCGGATGACCTTTGAAAAGAGCCTTTAATGCCTTGCCGTCAACGCACGAATTTTCCCTTACCCCGGTATGGGGATCAAGCCGTGAAAAGATCTCTCGTTCGCAGCACAGGTATAGGTCGATTCCTTGTTGGGTTAAAAATTTTTCCATTTGTTGAATCACCTGTATTCGTCTCTCCATGGTCGGCTCCATAAACGAGACCGTCGGTGCACCGGCCCGGGCGAGAAACTTTGCCCGCCGTTCAATCTTTGGGTAAGGATCAAAAAAGCTGGTCACGCATTTTGTAATGCGGCAGACGGTTGCCTGGTGTGCGATCATGGGAAAGTCGGAAAGATTATTTTGCAAATTACCCTGCTCACACGTCCTGAAAAAACAGATGGGATCAAACCGCCAGGAGATTGTTTCAGGCCCGAAGGTTGAGGCAAGTTTGTCCAATTGGTCAAGCCTTTTTCTCAGGGGCGGCAGGTTGGGTTCCAGCAGCTCGGATTCAGAGTTTATGGTAAAGTTGAAATAGAGATGGTATCCCATCCGGGTCAACTCTTCCCCGGCTCCGGCCGTCAAAAAGTGGGCATAGTTTTTTGACCAGAATACAATGGAATGGACCGATTCCAGACTTGTATCGATTTTTTTTTCAATTTTATTGTAAGGATTTTGTACCGTGAAAACCCCTTGCCTGATCTGCTCCATGAACCAGTCCATATAAAAGGCGGGAATGTCGGTTCTTCTTGAGGCAGATATGACCTTATCCGGATTCCGGGTCATGGTTCTTTTTCTTCAGGTCGGAAAACGAAATGATTTTGCCCCCGGAATGGGCTTCCGTATCACTTTCGGGAGTGTTGTGCCGTTGGGGGCGGGACTCATTTTTATCAACGGATATGGGCGGATCTTCCTTTGGAGTTTCAACCTTTTCCAGCCGCATCCGTTTGCCGTTCATATTAAATTCATGCCCGTTGATATAGTCGTCCTTCAATATCCAGGTGACACTCTGCATGGGGATCTGGAGCATCAATAATTTGATCTGGTACCAGTCTTTTTTTGAATCCGGCAGGATTTTTTCCACCCGGGCAAAAGATACGGGCGTATCTTCAAGGTATAATAAAACAACATCGTTAACAACAGCCACAGGCCCCCCGGTTTATTGGAAGTTGGTTCGTTTGATTTTTCTTGTCAATCGGCTTCATATACCATAATCTTTGGAATGAAAAAAGAAGGGAATGAATTTATGACCTCTGTTGTTGAAAAAAAATACCGGATTTTTTTCCTGGTTGCCGTCTCGATTTTTATGTCCACTCTGGATTCCAGTATTGTTAATGTGGCCTTACCCTATATGATGCAGGATCTGCGCACCGATATCCAGACCATCCAGTGGGTGGTGATCATTTACCTTGTCACCATATCCTCTCTATTGCTGACCTTTGGCAGGCTTTCGGATATTATCGGCAGAAAACCCGTGTATGTCCTGGGATTTGGAATATTTACGGCCGGGTCTCTGCTCTGTGGCCTGGCCTCTGCCCCGGTGTTCCTGATTCTTTCAAGGGTGTTGCAGGGGAGCGGGGCTGCCATGCTTATGGCCTGTTCCCCGGCCATGATTGTGGACGCCTTTCCGGTTCAGGAAAGGGGAAGGGCTCTGGGCATGATCGGCGCCGTGGTGGCGGCGGGTCTCACCACCGGGCCGGTTGTGGGCGGCATCCTTCTCCAATACCTGTCCTGGCGGTTTATTTTTTATCTCAATATCCCCATTGGGATTGCCGCAGCCTTTGGCGGACTCTTTGTGCTGGATAATATTGTTTCAGATAATCAGGGCGGGGAACCCATGGATAAGGTCGGAAGCATCCTCCTGGTCATTATGCTGGCCGGCCTGATTGTCTTTTTGACCCAGATGTCCAGGTGGGGGGTGATGTCCATTTCCTCCCTTTGCTCGGCTGGCCTGTTTTTCGTTGGAGGCGTGGGTTTCGTCGTTACCGAAGCAAAATCCCGCTACCCTCTGTTTGACCTGGAATTGTTAAAGATCAGACTCTTTGTATTTCCGGTGATAGGGGCATCCATTCTGTTTGCCGCATTGTTTGTGATCATTTTCATGATGCCGTTTTACCTGACATACCCATGCGGCTTTTCAGCATCAAAAACAGGGCTGGTCATGATCATCCCTTTCCTGTTTCTTCTGGTTGTCAGTCCCGTGTCCGGCAGCCTGTATGACCGGTTCGGATCACGACGGCTCTGCATGACCGGTATGAGTGTTTTGACGGCTTCCCTGGTGTCGTTGACATCGCTGGAACCGTCCATGGGAACCGGCTCCATCCTCTGGCGAATCGCCCTTGCCGGGATTGGGACCGCCCTTTTTGTGTCGCCCAACAATACCGTCATCATGGGTTGCGTGCCACCGGCAAGACGGGGCATTGCCTCCGGGGCCACGGCAACGGCCAGAAATCTTGGAATGGTCGTGGGGGTGGCCCTTGCCGGACTGGTATTTTCAAGTTCTTTTGCCGGGCTTACCAACGGCTCAAGCCTTGAAAATTATCAGGCCTCAATGGAACCTTTTTTTATGATCGGTTTTACCCGGACCATGGTGATGGGTGCCGTTCTTTCAGGTGTGGGAATCGGGATAACCTTTGCCAGGGGAAGGGAAAAGCCTCTTGAAAATCTTCAGCAAAAAAGGAGAAACACATGACACTGGTCAAACAGCCGGATTATTCAATTCTGGATCAACAGCAGGTGGCAGGATTCCTTTTCCACCCCAGGCCTGAAGGTGGGTATCGGCCCAGGGCAGACAACCGTGAAGAACTGATGATCCCCGTAGAAAAAGGCATTCAGGTGGCAGCATCCTTTCATTTTGCCGGCAGAGATGCCCCTTTGATTCTTTTTTTTCATGGCAATGGAGAAATCGTTTCGGATTACGATGATTTCGGGGCGTTGTTGACCCGAATGAACATCAATTTTTTTGTGGTGGATTACCGGGGTTACGGCAGGTCTACGGGAACGCCGGGTGTCACATCCATGATGGCTGACTGCAAAAAGATTTTAGATTTTGTCCTGGCATACCGGAAAAATAAAAATTTGACCGGCACATTGTGTGTGATGGGAAGATCCCTGGGGTCTGCCTCTGCCCTTGAACTCGGCCGCACCCGGGCTGATGATATGGACAGCCTGGTCATTGAAAGCGGATTTGCTTTTATTTCACCCCTGCTTCAGACCCTGGGCATTGATCCCGGGCGTATCGGTTTTAAACCCCAACAGGGTTTTGAAAATATTGATAAAATCAAAACATTTTTAAAACCCTGCCTCGTGATCCATGCCCAGTTTGACCACATTATTCCGTTTGCCGAGGGCCGGGCCCTGTTTGATGCCTGCGAGTCAGTGGACAAGACCCTGCTGGAGATCAAAGGGGCCAATCACAACGATATTTTTATGAAAGGGATGGACCGATACCTGGACCATCTTCAACAGATCTGTGGTTCCTGATACGGGGTTTTCAGGCCGGCTCTTCCTGTGAAATCGGAACCACAACCACCGGAACACTGGAGCGTTTCAATATTTTTCTGACCACATGGCTGCCCATGGCTTCGGCTAAAAGTCCCTGCTGTTTGCATCCGATCACGATCATGTCACAGTCTTCCTCGGTTGCGGTTGCCGTAATTTCATCGGCAATGGACCGTCCTTCAGCCACCAGTATTTTTTTGATCAGGGCATCAGCGTCCGAGGCCTGATTTTTAAGGTCACTTCCCTTAAAGAATCCGGCAATGGCCTTGCGGATTCGTAAGGCATCAACATTTTTTCCGATCAAAATATTTTTTGCACCGTCTCTTTGCTCGGATTTCAAGCTGGTATAGAGCTGTTCCCCAAAGGCCATGCGGATACGTTTTTCAGACCGCGGGCTTTCTTCCATGACATGCAGAACAATGATATTGGCATCCCGGCACAGTGCCAGGGTTGCCGCATGTTCAAAAACCTGCTTCATGCTGGTGGAAAGATCAGATGCAAAAAGGATGTTCTTTGTGGGTTGAACCATTTTTATTTCTCCGGTAGTTTATTGTTAAAATTTATTCAAGATTAAATCTGAAATCAATTTAATCATCTTTACAGACCCTGCAATACTGTTTTAAAAGAAAGTTGGACAGGATGAGCCGGAAGATTGAAACCGCCCTTGCGATTATATCAGATGGTATAAAAATCATTCAATTGGGAACTCAGGGTTTTGCTGGAAAAAATCAATGACCCGATCCTGATATGCCTGTATTGACCCGGATTTTAATATTTTTTTAAATGATTTTTCGCTGTTCGGGAACGAGGGGCCAAGATAGCTCCAGAATCCTTTCATTCTTCCGGTTAAATGGGCCGGACCCGAGAAGATGGTTTGATAATTGTCGAACAGGTCATCATGAAAATTTTTCAATCGAAGAATCCGGCTTTTATTCGTTGATCGGTCCTTATCTGATGCCCGGTCTTTATCTGTTGGCTGGTGATCTTCTGTCTGCCAACTTCCCTCACCCGGTATTCCCTTGATCTGTTCGGCCAGGAAGGGGTTGGCCAGCAGCCCCCGGCCGATCATGAAGCGCCGGATAAGGGTGAATTTTTTCCGGACCCGGTGAAAGGCATCAAGGGTTGTGATATCTCCATTGTAGGTGAACACATGCCGGGAGTTTAACAGGGCCTGACCAAAGGCATCAAGATCTGATACGCCCGTGTACATCTGTAACCCGGTTCTGGGATGTAAGATGATCTCATCCAGAGGGTATTTGTCCAAAACCGGCAGGAGGTTGAAAATTTCGTTTTTTGATCGCCTGCCCAGCCGGATTTTGACGGAAAGGGTGTTTGAAATTTTCGGCAACACCTGATCCAGAAACTCATCTATGGCTTCCGGATACATGAGCAGACCCGAGCCTCTCCTTTTTTTTGCGATTTTTGAATGGGGGCAGCCCAGGTTCCAGTTGATTCTCGTGTGGCCCATTTCATAGAGGTGGTCCGCAAGGAAGATAAAATCTTTTGCAACATTTCCCAGAATCTGGGGAACAACCTCCAGGCCTTTGTTGTTGGCCGGATCAACGTCCTTTATCCTTGAGGGCTTCAGCCGCATCTGGCCCATGGTGGAAATAAAGGGGGCCACTGCTTCATCCACACCAGAGAAGTGACGTGCGAAAACATTTCTAAAGGTGACATCGGTAAAGCCCTGGAGCGGGGCCAATATGATTACGGAGTCATCTTTTTTCATGTCCGACCATTTATTTTGACAGGGCTGTTTAATTTTAACGCCGGTATCCCAGGGGGCAAATTCCCAGTGGCTAAGCTTATAAAGGGTAAATTTATGGGGAGTCGGAAAAAGACTTTGACAAACATCGGGATGATACCTTATACACTCAATAGTTTTTGGTCCGCCCTTATAACCAAGATTAATACGGAATGCAAGGAGTGTTTTGACGGAATGAAAGAGTTTTTTACCGAGGTTGTCCGGATAAATATGATGGAAGACACCCTGGACAAGGAAGGTTGTGCCAAAAAATTGTTTGCCCGGATAAATGAGATGGAGATCCCTGAATATTTTAACTGGGCCTCGGATATATTTGAAGACCTCCATGTCAGAGCAAATCCGGAAAAAGATGCCTTGATCTGGACCGATATCGATACCCTGGAAACCCGGAAATATTCTTATCAGGATTTGTCCCAAAAGGCCAATCAGGTGATCAATTTTCTGCATGGATCAGGGATCGAAAAAGGGGACAACTTCTATATGATGACCCCTGTTGTGCCTGAAACCTGGTTTGCGGGACTGGCCTGCATCAAGGCCGGAATGGTCAGCGTTCCAACCGCCGTCACCATGACCCCGCGAGAATTGGAATTCAGGTTTGAAACCTATTCTCCCAAGGTTGTCATGGCGGATGAGGCATCTGCCGGCCTCATTGATGAAGCCCTTGAGGGAGCCAGTATTGAGCCGGTTCTCAAACTGGTATTGGGTCAAAAACAGGGCTGGATCTCTTTTGACGTGATTGAAAAGGAACCCAAAGAGGCCCGGGCCGCAAGGACCCGGTCCAATGATATCCTTTTCTGCTTTTTTACCTCGGGCACCACCGGATTGCCCAAACGGGTCGGGCACACGGCCGTATCCTATCCTGTTGGGCATTTGTCCACCACCGTGATGGTGGGGGTGAGACCGGATGATATTCACCACAACCTGGGGGCTCCGGGTTGGGCCACCTGGACATGGTCTTCTTTTTTTGCCCCCTTTAATGTCGGTGCCGTCACAACCGGGTTTAAATTTTCGTTTTTAGACGGTGAACAATACCTTGATGCAATTTCTCGGCACGGGGTAACCAGTTTCTGTGCCCCACCCACTGCCTGGAGGATGTTCATAAACATGAATCTGGATTCCTTTGACCTTTCCTGTTTAAAACAGTCCGTCAGTGTTGGGGAATCTCTGAGTTTTGATGTGATGGAAAAATGGAAAAATCACACCGGAACAATGATCAGAGATATTTACGGCCAGACCGAATCCACGGCCATGATCGGCAATTCTCCCTGGATGAAGGACAGGATGCGGTCCGGATCTTTCGGAGTCCCTTCACCCATGTATGATGTGGCCCTGGTGGACAACGAGGGCAATGAGATTACCCGGCCCGGCCAAAAGGGCCATATCGTGGTGAAGCTGGATCAATGGCGGGCTATTGGCCTTTTCTCGGAGTATATCGGCAATCCCGGGAAAATGGGGGCCGTTTTTGTGGATCACTACTATTATACCGGGGACCGGGCATCCTTTGACCGGGACGGGTATTGGTGGTTTGTGGGCAGAGCGGATGATGTGATCAAATCTTCGGACTACAGGATCGGCCCCTTTGAAGTTGAAAGTGCTCTTATGGAACACCCTGCCGTGGCCGAAGTCGTGGTCATCGGATCGCCTGATCCGAAACGGTACCAGTTGGTAAAGGCCTATGTAATTTTGAATCCCGGTTATGAGACCTCAAGGGAAACGGCCTTAAAATTGTTTAAACACACCCTCATCATTTTGCCCAAGTTCAAGATTCCAAGAATCATAGAGTTTGTTCCCAAGGTCCCCAGGACCATGAGCGGCAAAATCAGGCGAATTGAATTAAGACAGATTGAAGCAGCAAAGCAGGAGACTTCGGCTGACCAGGGAATTATAGAATATTTTTACTGGGATTTTCCTGAATTGAGCTCAAAAAAGATCAAGCCTTAAAAGGCATTTCAACGTCCACTTCACCACTGCTGCTCCGTAAAAATTTCCCGGATGGATATCTCTTCCGGAAGACCCGGATCATTTTTTGATTTTCAGATAAAACCGTGGCAATAAATTGTTTGTAGTGGTTTACTTTTGCAATGGATTCAAGAATTTCAAGGAGATAGGAGGCAATGCCCATTCCGTGGAGCCGCTCTTTTACCAGAAACGCCACTTCAGCGGAATCTTCACCTGCCTCGGCATAGGAGCCGATGGCCACAATCTGTTTGCGCTTGCCCAACTGCATGAGGCCGATGATGGTCATGTTTCTTCGATAATCCACCTCAGCCCACTGCTGTTGAAGCATGTCCCTGGAGAATACCTTGCGTTTGTTGAAAAACCGGTAGTAAATCGAGTCTTCCTGGAGAGAATAGTAGAAATGACGGGATTCAAACTCATCCGAGGGTAAAAGGGGCCTGAAATCAACATTTTTACCGTTGGCCAGTTTTAACGAGTAGTGATAACGGTCCAGGAACAGGAGATCCTGGGTGGTCGGGGGCAATTGATCCGGAAAGATATAATGTCTTTTCTTGGCCTCTTCGATCAGGTTCTTTCTGAATTTGGGATGGGCAATCCTTGCCAGTTCCATCACCCGCTGATAGATGCTCTTACGTCTCATTTCAGCGATCCCGTATTCGGTGACAATGATGTCGATATCTCCCCGGGTGGTGGCCACACCTGCGCCTTCACTTAAATGGGGGACAATCCTTGATACTTCGCCGTTCTGGGCTGTGGACGGAAGAATGATAATGGAAAATCCTCCCCGGGACATGGCCGAACCCCGGATAAAATCGACCTGATCTCCGATGCCGCTGTAAAAAAGATACCCTTTTGAGTCGGTACACACCTGGCCTGTCAGGTCCACCTCAAGGGCGGAGCTGATGGAAATAAAATTATCATTTTTTGCAATGACATTGGGATCATTCACAAACTCAGAGGATTTAAAATAAAAAATGGGGTTGTTGTCAACAAAATCATATAATTTTCTGGAGCCCATGCACAGGGAGGCCACCACCCGGTCTTCAAGATATGTTTTTTTGGTGTTGGTGATGACTTTTTTCTCAAAGAGCGGCAAAAGTCCGTCCGTGATCACCTGGGTGTGTATCCCCAGGTTTTTCTTGTCGCAGAGATAGGGAAGTACGGCATCGGGCAGGTGACCGAATCCGATCTGCAGGGTGGCACCGTCATCCACCAGCATGTTGACATAGTGGCCGATGCGCTCAACCACCTGCTGGTTTTTGATTCCGGGCAAAGATTCCAGTATGGGTTCCCTATGTTCAACAAAGTAATCAATTTCATCCATGTGGACCATGCCGTCTCCCCAAATCCTGGGCATTTCCGGGTTGACCTGGGCAATGACCATGTCGGCGTTTTTCATGCCTGAAAGGGTGATGTCAACGGAGATGCCCAGACTGCAGTATCCGTGTTCATCCGGCGGGCTCACCTGAATCAGGGCTACATCAAGGCCG
Source organism: uncultured Desulfobacula sp. (assembly GCA_963674905.2). Taxonomy (GTDB): domain Bacteria; phylum Desulfobacterota; class Desulfobacteria; order Desulfobacterales; family Desulfobacteraceae; genus Desulfobacula. The sequence goes on from CAXXXR010000002.1 coordinate 3,055,224, forward strand.
ATTTCATGATTTGAAAAAATTTTCGGGATCTGGGACAGGTAAACCGGAATATAATCGATTTTTCCCTCAAACGCGGATTGCCGCATTAAAACGGAAATAAAGAAGAGTTTTATGGAGAATCTTGAAAGGAAGTTTTTGTCATTTACATATTGCGACAGGGTGGAAGACAGCATCTGGTAAATGACAATATCCTGAATGGAAAGGTCTTCTACCATGGCCTTTATTAATTGCTGGGGTTCCCCGCAACCGGTTCCGATAAATACCCGTGAACCGTTTTGAATTTTTTTGACGCTCATCTCTGCGGTGAGCAGCTTGTCCGGGCAAACATCCCTGAGATTCATACACCTTCTCCCGTCATGTTTGTAGAGGTTTATTCAGTCAGCCAATTATGAAATAAAATTTTCTTAAAGTACAGGGGAAAGATTTACCGGCTCTTTGTGAATTTTTTGGGTTAGCCTAAGGTTTCAGGCAATTTTATTTTGGCACTTTCCTTGTAACTGGCGAGAACGATAAATGTTCTGGTGCTCTTTACATGGTCAAGATTGGCTACCTTTGTCCTTAAGATACTTTCAAGCTCGGTATTGCCTGAAACCCGCAGTTTGATCATCAGACAGTCTTCTCCTGCCAGGTAGTGCACTTCCTGGATCTGTTCGATATCCGACAATATCCTGCCGGTCTCAGGTAGTTGCTCAGCCGTTTCCACCTGAATATGGACAAAGGCAATCATTGAACACTTAAACATATCGGGATTGAGGCGGACTTCATACCCCTGAATCACACCCTGGGCTTCAAGTTTCTTGATTCTTTCCAGCACCGCAGACGGGGCCATCCCAATATTTCTGGCAACTTCCACATTGGGTACCCGGGCTTTTTTCTGTAAAATCTGCAGAATCTGGAGGTCTGTATTGTCCATTTTTCCAATCTTAAAATTTTTATCTGTCAAAGGGATTTTTGAGTATAATATTCTCAGTATTTAAATTTGTCAAGAATATAGCCTTAGAATATATCTTTTTCCCCGAATTTTATTCATAAAAATACCGGAGAAGGAGCGGGATTTTGATTTTTGTTGATAAAACAAAAGGTTTAAGGTACATTTGCTGAACACGGTTTATCTATATCCAAGAAGGTTGATACTGACAAAAATGAACAAAGATCCGATTAAAGTCCTGGTGGTTGATGATGAAGAAGGTATCCTTGATGTAACGGAAGGATATTTTCAGCGAAAGGGGTATGAGGTGTATACGGCCGGCAACGGCATTGAAGCCCTTGAAATTCTGAATCGGGTAAAAATCGGGTGTGTGTTTACGGATATCAACATGCCCATGATGGATGGACTTGAACTGGCCGAGAAGATCCGGCAGATCGAGAGTACCCTTCCCGTGGTGGTGATGACGGGTTATCCCTCTCTGGAGAACTCAATACAGACATTGAAAAATGGGGTTGTGGACTATCTGATCAAGCCGGTCAACCTTGAACAGATGGAATTAACCCTGAAACGGATTTTGCGGGAACGCGAATTGTTTGTTGAGAACCTGATCCTGAAAGAAGAGATAGAACGCCGGGAACGGTTGAAAAAATTGAATGAGGAATTGCTTGAAAGGGTTGAAGAGGTCGACACATTGAACCGGGTGATGGAGGATTTTTCTTCGACTGATTCAAGTTATGGTATCTTTAACAAAGTGGTTGATCTGGGGGTAGAGGAATTAAATGCCGATAAAGTCTTTTTTCATATTTATTCGGAAGAAGAAAGATCCCTTGTGATGATGGCCGCCACGGATCGAGGCATTGAAAACGACACCCTCCGTTCTCTGTTTGAAAAAGATCTCTCCCACACCGCCAATGAATTTATCCTGGGGCTTTTGGGCACGGATCACAATCCCTGCCTGATTTCAGAACCCGGGAAAAATGAGCGCCTGGACGACGGGGTCTGCTCGCTGATGATCGTTCCCCTGAAGATTCGGGATAAGATTTTTGGTGTTGCCAGTGCCTTTTCCTTTCGAACGGAGAAAATTTTTAATGAAAAAGATATTTATTATCTGAATTTTATCACCCGGAAGGCAGCCTCGGCCATTGAAAATATCGCTTTGTATGAAAATATCTATGACAATCTTTTTTCAACACTCTATGCCTTTGTTACCGCCCTTGAAGTCAGAGATCTGTATACAAGAAAACATTCCACCCGGGTGGCAAAATACGCCCATATGATCGCAAAGGAGATGGGGTGTACGGAAGAGGAGCTTGATATCGTCAATTTTGCCGGCAGCCTTCATGATATCGGCAAGATCGGCATTAGAGATGATATCCTCCTGAAACCGGGTAAACTCACGGATGAAGAGTATGAGAAAATAAAAGAGCATCCCGTGATCGGTGCGGATATCATCAGTAAATTGGGGCTGTGGGACAGGGAAATGGAGATCATCCGTCATCACCATGAACGGTTTGACGGTTTAGGGTATCCGGATGGTTTGAAAGGGGAACAGATACCCAAACTTGCCAGGATTTTATTTGTGGCTGACTCGTTTGATGCCATGGCTTCGGACAGGGCCTATCGAAAAAGGATGGAAAGGGATCATGTTATCAACATCATAAGGGAAAACGCGGGTAAACAGTTTGATCCCGTAGCCGTAACCGCGTTTTTAAAGGTTGCGGACGACCAATTTTTTGCCGATGTTTAATGGCTTGAGCAGTGGTTTAAAATGTGCTACTTTGTTTTAAAATTATTGGCATGAAAAGTGAAAGCGTGGAGTAAATTACCCATGGCTGTGTCTAAAAATGATGAAAGACGAAAGCATTCCAGAGTCGGGTTTACAACGCAAATCCAGATCCTGCTTGACGCCGACGGCAGGCAAATTGATTTGCAGGGAAATTCCAGGGATTTAAGCCTTAAGGGGCTATTTATCAGTACCAAGGCAAAATTTGCTGGTGGAACAAAGTGCTCAATCACGGTTTATCTGACCGGCGGAATCGAAAGAATCGAGTTGCTGATGAAGGGAACCATTGCCAGGGTAAGTGATCAGGGCCTGGGAATCGTTTTTGATTCCATGGATGTGGATACCTATTCTCATCTTAAGAATATTGTGCGGTATAACAGCAGTATAATCGATGATTCCGTCTGAATGTCGATGAATATGCATAAAGGGGTTGCTGGATGGATGTCAGGCTGGTAAATCCGTTTATCAATGCCACCATTAATGTACTGGAAACCATGGCCTTTATGACCGTGACGGCGGGCAAGCCCTATCTTAAAACGGACAATACGGCTGTTGGTGACGTGTCAGGGGTTTTAGGGCTCACAGGAGTTGCCAACGGAACCATTTCGGTTACCTTTGAAGAAAAATGTATCCTGGCCGTGGTATCCAGTATGTTTGGTGAAACCATGGAAGAGCTCAACAATGAAATAGCAGATGCTGTGGGAGAACTGACAAATATGATTTCAGGTCAGGCCAGGAGGGAACTGGAAGAGATCGGCAAGGTGTTCCGAGCCGCCATCCCCTCTGTTATCACCGGAAGAAATCACAGTATTATTCACTATACAGAAGGACCAAAAATTGCTATTCCCTTTAATACTGCCGACGGGAATTTTACAATTGAGGTGTGTTTTGAAAGATAGAAGGGGAGTCTTAATCACTAGAAGGAGGAAAATGTGGCAATGGACACATCCATCAAGATTTTGATCGTTGACGATTTTGCGACCATGCGCCGTATTCTCAAGAATATTTTAAAACAACTGGGCTTTAAAAATCTTGTGGAAGCTGATGACGGAACCTCTGCCTGGGATGTACTGGAAGGGCAGAAAATAGACCTGATCATATCTGACTGGAATATGCCGAAGATGACCGGTCTTGACCTTTTGAAAAAAGTCCGGGCCAGCGATAGTCTCAAAAAGACTCCTTTTTTAATGGTTACGGCTGAAGCCCAGAAACAGAATGTCATTGAGGCGGTGCAGGCAGGCGTTTCAAATTATGTTGTCAAACCGTTTACGGCTGAAGCCATTTCCGACAAACTGGAAAAGATTTTAAAATGACACCCGCTTCCACGGCCCTTGTAAAAGGTGACCTCAAAAGCGATGAGGTCCCTGAACCCCGGGAGCCTGTGTTTGACAGGGCCGGAATCGCCGGTGTCAGCAAGGGGCTGATGCGGGTTCTTGATACGGCAAGAAAGGTATCTAAATCCGATTCTTCCGTGCTGATCACCGGGGAAAGCGGTACTGGCAAAGAATTGATTGCCAGGGCCATCCATCAGAACAGTGCCCGGTGTGACGGCCCCATGGTGATCATTAACTGCGGCGCCATCCCGGGTGAACTTCTGGAGAGTGAATTGTTCGGCCATGAAAAAGGGGCCTTCACCGGTGCCCACCGTTCAAGGGTCGGGCGGTTTGAAATTGCAGATCAGGGAACGATTTTTCTGGATGAAATCGGCGATATGAGCCCCGAACTCCAGGTCAAATTATTACGGGCGATCCAGGAAAGACAGTTTGAACGGGTTGGCGGAACTGCCACCATTGAAGTGGATATCCGGGTGATTTCGGCGACCAACAAGGATCTGCCCCTGGCCATTGAAGCGGGCTCTTTCAGGGAAGACCTGTATTATCGCCTGAACGTCATACCCATCCATATCCTTCCCCTGCGTGAACGAAGGGAGGATATCCCGGCCCTGGCTGATTTTTTCCAGGACCGTCTGGCCAAAAGGGTGAACGGATACCAGCCCAAAATTTTTCCTGACAATATCCAGCAGGCCCTGCTCAACTATGACTGGCCCGGAAATATCCGGGAACTTGAAAATTTAATGGAAAGAATATCAGTCCTGGCAGAAGATCAAATTATCCAGGTACATGATCTGCCGGGATATATTATCGATAACGCCGCTTCAGCCCCATCGTCCGATGTGACGTCTGTTTTCCATAAGGGGATCGGATTCAACCAGGCGGTGGATCAATATCAGAGGGCGCTCATCTGCCATGCCCTGGACGAAACCGGATGGGTAAAGGCACGGGCTGCCGAGCTTTTGCAGATGAACCGGACCACCCTTGTGGAAAAGATTAAAAAAATGAATATTGAGCCTGAATCCGGGGGGCCTTTTTTCTAAGATCCATAATTCGTCAATTTTTTGACATTCCTCCAGCCTTTCCACGCCTTCCAGGACAGGCGATTCCGCTCCCAAAATTGGTAATTTGTTCTTTAGTAAACCCTTACCCAAACCCACCGACTAATTTGTCTTCCAAATAGCACCGGGCGTTTTGAAACTATCCCTGGCCGGCATACGGTGCCGGTGCAAGGCTCCCGATTTAAGGAGATAGGGCGTGACGACTGAGGTGGTTAACCCTGCTTCGCAAAGAGAAGCGACCGCTGGAAATACAGGAGCCGGCACCGGATGACGGATCAGGGTTACCTTTGATTTGACAGAACATGCCCAAACCATTATGATATGGCATACTATTTGCTGTTATAGCCCCTTGAATGGTAATTCGGTAATTGAGTTAAATTCATAAGGCAAAGTAAAGATTATGAGTAAATCTAGTTATACATCAGATCATCTGTTCTACGCATGGCAGGTTTGGGTCATACCAGTCGTTGGATATGGTCTTAAATCCGGCCTAAAGTCAGGTCTTAAACTCGGGGTTCAATTCTGTTTTATGCTCTTTCTTGCCATCGGCCTGGAGTTTGTTCTGCCAGCCAACCCGGCATGGGCTGACCAGGCAATGATGAGGCGGATAGAGATACAGGACAAGCCCTTGTCCATAAAATTTTTCGTTACCCAGGACATTCCTGTTAAAGTCATTCAGGTTGAAAAACGAGAGCTTCTGGTGGCCCTGAAAAATGTCAAGCTTGAAAAAGGATTTAAAATACTGGGAAAAGAAAAGCCAGGCATTGGAGATATTGCTGTGGAGAGCCTTCCGGGCAATGTGATTGCCGTTATTTTAACCGGTACCCATCCCTATAAATACACGCAATCCAAATTCAATTCATCGGATTCAAGTTTTAGTGTCCGTCTGGAGACTGTGCAGGATAATACCGTCTCCAAAACAGCGTCGATTCCTGTGAAGTCCGGGGAAAAAATCAATCAGCCTGAATCAGCCAAAGCTTCTGAAACAAACGGTGTGGGCAAGAAGGAAAAAGCCTCTTCTTCAGCAGATAAAAAGTCTGAATACACTGCAGTTTCACCTGTATCAAATCCCCCGGCACCAAAGGCATTAGAGTCAACGCCTTCGGCAGCAAGCCAGATACCATCCATACCGGAATCATCCAAGCCAATACCATCCAAATCGGGCGGCCAAGAGGAATCCAAAGTATCCGTCAAAATCGCAACGCCAACGGTCTATGTTCCTCCAAAACGAGAAACAAGCCAGCTTAAAGGGGATATCAGCGATATTACCCGAAGTATTGACCCGGCCCAGTGTGATTCACAACAGATCAACAATTCCATCCTGCTGCTAAAAAAAGGGGTATATAAGGAAGCATTTGAATTTCTGGACCAGTATATTTTTCAGGAGAATTTTACCTGCCTTGAACAGGCCTATTTCCTGAGGGCCTATGCCTTTTATAAAATAACGGCACCCGATGATTTTGCCGGGCTCTTAAAGGCGGAACGGTTCTTCCAGGATGCTCTGGTGGCCTACCCCAAATCAATGCTTGTGCCCTATGGATATGCAGCCATTGGAATGATTCAAAAACGTCTGAACAACGATTCGGCAGCCGAGGGATATTTTAATATCGTGAAACAGGGATATCTCCAGTATTCAGGTCTTGCCGAAGTCATGTATCACCTGGCGCAGATATATGATAGCCGCGGGTATGAGGATAAGGCATTGCGGTATTTTAAACAGGTGTTTGAAGATACAATGGAGAATTCCTATATTCCCGATGCCGGTATTGGATACGGGAAAGCCCTGTTCAAGAAAAGACAATACCTGAATGCCTTGATGGTGTTAAACTATGTTACGGCCTCAAATCCCAAAAAGGTATATGAGACTCCTGAGGTATTGCTCCATATTGGAAACGCCAATTTTGAGGTGGGTGAAAGCCGGCTTGCCAGGCAAAACCTGAACCGGGTATTGAATCTATTTCCTGGGATTGAAGGGCGGGATGTGATTTTAAATAAAATCGGTGATACCTACGGCATGGAGAATAATAAGGAAAAAGCGGTTAAGGTGTATGAACTGGTGAGAGAAAAATTCCCGGATTCCGAAGGGTATATTGCCAGTTCCATCGGGATCGCCCGGTATATGACAAATGATCCTGAAAAAATTGAGATCTACACGATGATCAAGGCCAGATTCCCTGAACATTCCTTTTCCAGAATCGCCATGATGCGCCTGGCTGAAATTTACCAGGCAAATGAAGAGTATGACAAGTGTATTAAAGAGATAGAGGATTTATTGTCCACCCATCCCAGGGGCCTGAGGTATGAAGCGGTTAAGCTGATGCAGAGAGCCTATGAGGCCCTGTTTCAGAAGCAGTTAAAGGCAGATGAGTATACACGGGTATTGAACCGGTATGAGCTTGAGCACGAACGACTGGACAGAATGGGGAGCCGGAAAATTGCGTTAACCGTCGGCCTTGCCTATCTTCAGGCAAAATTGTATGAAGAATCATTTAACCACTTGATTAATGCCTACAAACAATATCCAAGAGCATCAAGATCGGAACAACTGCTGCTGGGCCTGGGGATCGCCATGGATGAATCCGGCAGAAAGGACGATGCCCTCAAGTTATTGAACGGCTTTGTAAAGCGGTTTCCCAAAAGCCGGGACCAGGGACAGGCATTGTCCCGGTCCGGAGATATTTATCTTGACCAAAAAAATTATACCCTGGCCAGCCAAAAGTTTCACGATGCATTTAAAAAGGCAAAAAATCCCCTTGACCGTGGGAATATGCTGATGCGCAGATCCAACGTATTTGAAAAAAAAGGGGACATGGAAACCGCCTCAAATCTCAGAGAAAAGGCCGTAAAAGAGATGGCCCTGGCATCGGGTGAAAATTATGAAGCGTTAACCCATGCCTACAAGGAGCTGGGGAGAACCTATGCCTTTCTGAAACATTATGTGAGATCTGCAGATGCTTATTTAAAGGCATTGAGTTTTTCCGAAGATGATCAGGAAAAGGCAAATCTTGGATTCCTACTCGGGGATGCCTACCAGAAAGGCAATATCATTCCAAAAGCCAGACAAGCCTTCCAGCAGGTGGTCACATCATATGATTCAGTATGGGCAAGACTGGCACAGCAGCGGCTGAATACACTTGATCTGGCTGAAGCAGTTCAAAATTCCTAAGAGGTATAAAGAAAGACAAAATATGCCGGGACATCGAATTTTTATCATACTTGAAAATCCCAAGGAAAGAATGGAATATGTCCGGTTTTTTGAAGATCTCGGCTTTCTGGTGGATGCCGCCCCGGATGGATCAAACGCCCTTGCAGATCTGATTGAAAAACGAACGGATGTCCTTATTGCCGATGTTGCCACACCCGGTTTTCATGCAGTTGAGTTTTTGAAAAAAATGGATGAGGCCGGCGTGAGCTGCCGGACGATTTTTCTGGCAACTGAACCGGTTGTGGAGCATGCAGTCATGCTCATAAAACTGGGCGCCATGGATTATCTGGTAAAGCCCCTTGAAATGGAGCAGCTTGAGTTGTGCGCCAAAAGGGCCTTGGCCCTAGCAGAAAAGAATACTCCCCCAAAACAGACCCCGGCCGCCCGGAGGAAAAAGGTTAAAATTATTGCCGGGGACGGGAAAATTAAAGACCTTCTTAACCTGGCCTCCCGGGTGGCGGATTCCAGTGCATCCGTATTGATCCAGGGGGAGAGCGGCACGGGAAAAGAATTGTTTGCAAAGTATATTCACGAAAAGAGCGGGCGATGCGATCAGCCGTTTGTCGCAGTCAACTGTGCGGCATTGCCGGAAAATCTTCTGGAAAGTGAATTGTTCGGCCATGAAAAAGGGTCTTTTACCGGTGCCATATCCAGAAAAATCGGCAAATTCGAGCTGGCCCACCAGGGCACCCTGTTCCTGGATGAAATTACGGAAATGCAGTTTCATCTTCAGTCAAAATTGTTACGGGTTCTCCAGGAAAAAGTGGTGGACCGGGTGGGGGGAACCGAACCGGTTGATGTGGATGTCCGGGTGATTGCCACCACCAATCGTGATCCGGAACAGGCCGTGGAAAACAAGGATTTCAGGCAGGACCTCTTTTACCGGCTGAACACCATTCCCCTGGTCATTCCGCCTTTGCGGGACCGGCGGGAGGACCTTGACATGCTGATCCAATTTTTTATTCAAAAGTATTGTAAAATTGACGGCCGCCATGTCAAGGGAATGACAAAAGCGGCCATATCCATCCTGAATCACCATCCTTTTTCAGGAAATGTCAGAGAACTTGAAAATATTATCCACCGGGCCGTTCTTCTGGCCCGGTCTGATGTGATCGAGCCGGGTGATCTGTTGATCCATGGGGGTGAATCCCGGGATGATCTGCCCGGGTCTGCCGTGGACCAGGGGGGTGAGGCTGAGACGGGATCATTAAAAGGGATGGAACAGAAAATGATTTTCAAGACCCTTGATCAGACAGAGGGCAACAGAACCCATGCTGCAAAAATTCTGGGCATCAGTGTCCGGACCCTCCGAAACAAACTCAATGAGTATAAAGAAAACAAGTAATTCAATTTCAGGCATATAAATTGCATTTCAACAGGTCTGAGTAGAAGACAGTCCTCACGTGAAAAATAGTGAGTATATGATTAACCTCATTTTGCGGGGAAAAATGGCAGATTCAAGAATTTTCGGACACACCTTAAAGGTGATTTCAAATGCCCTGGACGTATCCTCCCGGCGTCACAACCTGATTGCAGGCAATATCGCCAACATGGACACCATCGGATATCAGCCCCGGGATCTTGATTTCAATAAAACCCTTCACCGGGCCCTTAGGGGTAACGAACCGGATTTTCTGAACAAAACCCATGACAGGCATCTGTCGCCTTATGATATAGACGGTTTTTTTGCCATGGACGGGGAAAACAGCGAAGATGTGGACATCTACCACCTGGATTCCGTGAATATTGACACGGAAATGATGAACCTTACCGAGAACAATATAAAATACCGGACAACAACGGAACTCTTGTTGAGAAAGATGAAAATACTGAACTATTCCATAGACGAGGGGGGTAAATAACTCATGGACCTGTTGAACGCATCTAAAATCAGCGGAACGGCCCTGGCTGCGCACCGGACCAAGATGAACGTCATTGCTGAAAATCTTGCCAATGTGGATACCACCCGATCCCGGGAGGGCGGCCCCTATAGACGGAAAATGGTGGTGTTCAAGGGAGAGGATATTGATAATTTTAAGAGTGTCATCGAAAAAAAACAATTAAAAGAACAGGAAGCCGGGATAAGTCTCTCCCCCATTGAATTTGAGTCTGAAAAAAAGCAGGACAAAGGAACCGGGGTCAGGGTGGACCAGGTGATCCGATCCCAGGAAGACTTCCGGCTGATCTATAATCCGGCCCATCCCGATGCAGACCCCAATACCGGGTATGTGGAAATGCCCAATGTGGATCATTTGACGGAAGTGGCGGATCTGCTGGTGGCCAAACGAAGTTATGAGGCCAGTGTCACAGCCCTTTCCGCAACAAAGGACATGATTTTAAAGGCACTTGAAATCGGCAAATAATCAGGAGGATCATTATGACCGGGATAAAGGGTATCAAAGGGATTTCGTTAAATACCGAGCCGCTGGCCACTAGAATCAACCGGCGGAATCCTGAATTTGCCCGTAGAATTGAGGCTGCGGTTAAGGATGTCAATAAAAAACAGAATGTTGCAGATGATTCCATCGAACAGGTGATCAAGGGAGAAATGGGTATCCATGAGGGAATGATGGCCGTTGGAAAGGCAGATACATCCTTGAAAATCCTTGCCCAGGTGAGAAATAAGGTCATGTCTGCATACAACGAAGTCATGCGGATGCAGGTATAAAATATGCGTGATAATGGAGCGTCGGTGCTATGAATCCCGTTATTGAAAGATTATTGTCCACTTTGAAAGAACTGCCCATGTCCAGGAAAATTGGCCTGGGTGTCTTTGCCATGGCCCTGGTTGCAGGGTTTGCCACTCTGTTTATCTGGACAAACAAAACCCAGTTCCGGGCCGCATACACCGGATTATCAAAGGATGATGCCGCATTGGTGGTGGACAAGCTCAAAGAGACCAACACAATCTATCGGTTGACCGGGGACGGTACCACCATTATGGTGCCTGAAGACATTGTGTACGATGTCCGGCTGACCATGGCAAAAGAGGGGATTCCCAAGGGGGGCGGTGTCGGATATGAAATATTTGACAAGACGGAATTCGGCACCACCGAATTTGTCCAGAAGATCAACAAGATCCGGGCCATCCAGGGAGAACTGGCCAGAACCATTTCGGCCTTTGACGAGGTCAAGACCGCCCGGGTCATGATTGTCATGCCCAAAGATTCTGTATTTGTTGAAGAGGTGAAACAGCCGTCGGCATCGATTTTACTGGAATTGACCGCCGACCTTGAACGGGAAAAAGTCACGGCCATTGCCCATTTGGTGGCAAGTTCCATCCAGGACCTGACCCCGAAACTGGTGACCATTGTTGACACGGCCGGGAGAATCCTTTTTGAGGGCAAATCCGAAGAGGAAATGGCCAAAATTAATGCCCAGAATTTTGCAGATGCCCAGTATAAGTATAAGGTGAGGTTTGAAGAAAATCTGACCAAAAGAATCCAGACCATGCTCGAGAGAATTGTTGGAAAAGACAAGGCCATTGTCCGGGTAACATCTGAAATGGATTTTTCCAAAAATGATATGAACGAAGAAATTTATGACCCGTTTGAACGGGGGGGAGAATTTGTCCGGAGTCGAAAAAACCGGGCCGAGAAACTCACCTCAAGTTCCGACCAAACCCCGATCCCTTCCACTGTGAACCCCATTGTGGGGGAAGACGGACTTGCCGGCGAACAGAACAAAGAGCTGGTGGACAAGAGTGATGATACCTTTAACTATGAAATCAGCAAGCGGATCAGGGAGACAAAGAAACCCATGGCGGTTTTAAGCCGCCTTTCCGTGGCAGCGGTTGTGGACGGGAACTATGAATATAAAACCGATGAAAACGGCAACAGGCAGAAAACCTATGTGCCGAGGTCCCCGGAAGAGATGAAGCAGTTTCAGGACATTGTCATCAAGGCCATGGGGTATAATGAAGAGCGCAGTGACCAGGTTTCCATGGAGTGTTTCCCCTTTGCCTCTATTGCTGAAATTTCACCCGAGCCTGTTGTGACCGGTTTTAAAATGGTTCAGAAAGAGTATGGCAGAACCATCGCCAACCTGCTTCTGGTATTGCTGCTCTTCCTCTTTGTCATACGGCCGATCATCAAAACCGTGAAAGAGATCAAGACAACGGTTGAAAAGGAGGCCCTGCCCGGACCTGAAGAATTGGCCCTGATCGAAGAAGAGGAAAAAGAGATCGAATTTATTGAGATGGATGCCAGACAGCAGAAAGAACATCTGGAGATGATGACGGGTGAACAAAAGGAAGGGTTCTTAAAGAAAATGAGTGTGTCTGAGCGGGCATCCTACCTTGCCAATCTGCCGGTCAACGAAAAAGCAAAATATTATGCGGATAAAGATTTTTACAAGACCCTGAATATTCTTAAGGGCTGGGTCAGCGAATCAGAGGAGGTGTAATTGTGGTGGATGCATTGGATCCTAAAAACATATCCGGACCCCGGAAGGCCGCCATTTTTCTCATGGCCATGGGCGAGGAATATACCACCCGGGTGTTTGAAAAAATGAATGAACGACAGATCGGTGATCTTGCCTTTGAGATGTCTTTGATCGATAATATCACGCCTGAAATGCTCAAAGCCGTTTCCCTGGAATTTGTGGAGAAATTTGAAGGCGAATCCAAAATGATCATAGAAAGTGATTCCTTTATTAAAAATGTGGTCAAGAAAACATTAAAAGACAAAGAAGCCAATGCCATCCTTGATGATCTTGAGAAGAAAAAGCAGGACAAGCCCTTTATCTGGAGCCGGAATGTGAATGTGGGAACCCTTGCAGGTTATGTGGAGGGAGAACATCCCCAGACCATTGCCATGATCCTGGCCCATATGCCGTCTGAAATATCTTCGGAGATACTCATGGCTCTTCCCGAAGAGTTAAAAGGGGACATTGCCATGAGAATTGCAAGACTGGGCCAGATATCCGAGGATGTGGTCAGGGATGTTGACCGGGCGTTAAAACTGGAACTTTCCGGTGCCGTAGGTCCTGGTGGAAAGGCCGGCGGCCTTCAGGTGCTGGTGGATATTATCAATTCCGTGGACAAGGCTACTGAAGATACGGTCATGGAATTTGTTGAAGAGGACAATCCTGAAATGGCCAGTGATATCCGCAATCTGATGTTTGTATTTGAAGATCTTACCAGCATTGATGACACGGCAATGAGAGAGATTTTAAAGAAGGTGGAGGGCCAGCAACTGACCTTTGCCCTTAAGACGGCAACCGACGAAATGAAGGAAAAGATTTTCTCCAATCTTTCCCAGAGAGCCGGTGAGATGCTCAAAGACGATCTTGAGGCCATGGGGCCTGTCCGGCTGGCAGAAGTGGAAGAAGCCCAGCAGGCTGTGGTTCGTGCAGCCAAAGAGCTTGAGGCCGACGGCACCATAACCCTTGGGAAAGGAAAGGACGATGTCCTTGTCTGATGTGGATATTGATATGGATACAGATCAGTTTAAACCCATGACACTGAGTTCTTTGGAAAGTTTTGATGCGGAATTTTCCAATAAAACCGATGCGACTGATCCGGATTTTAACCGGTTCAAGGCCCTGTTTGAAAAACCGGAATTCGAGCCCGAGGAAACTTATGAATTCAAGGCCATGTATGACCCTGAAAAAGAAGCGGAAGAGATTGTTTTTACCCCCCTTATCAAAAGAAGGGATGAATCGCCCGGAGAAAAAGCGACAGACAAAAAGAGAACAGACAAAAAATTAAAAGACTCGGCACACGGAACATCGCCTGAACAAGAATTGCCTGAAACGCCCGTGGAAACCCCGGAAGAAAAAGGGTATCAAAAAGGCTTTGAACGAGGGATGGAACAGGGGATCGAGCAGGGACAAAAACAGGGGTTTGAACAAGGCCGTAAAGAGGGCGAGGCCCAGGGGCTTGAGACGGGTGAACAACAGGGATTTGACCAGGGAGAATCCAAGGGCTTTGAACAGGGGTTGAAGGCTGGTGAAGAAAAGGCAAGCGCAGAGACCCGGGAAAAGGGGGTTGAGATACTGGCCTCACTTGAAACAACATTGAAAACAGCCGATCAGACCCTGGAACTGCTGGTTGAAAAGTATGAACACCAAATTATCAACCTGATTCAACAGATTGCCGGGCGAGTCATCGGTGCCCGGATTGAAATGGATGATGACCTTGTCAAGGGGATGATCCTGGATACCCTGAAAACACTTGTTCATCCGGAAGAGGTGACCCTGAACGTATCTGCCGAGGATTATGAGTATATTGAGATGGTCAAGGATGAGTTCTTTGAGGCAATTGATTCATTAAACCATGTGTCGGTCAGATCAGACCCGTCCATTAAAAGGGGCGGGTGTAAAATCGAAACCAATACCGCATCTGTGTCGTCAGATCCGGAATCCAGGCTTGAGGCCATTTCTAAAGCCGTTAAAGCTGCATGCAATCCATGAAACCCATGAAACTGGAACATCTGAATAAAATAAATTTTAATGCATACTCCGGGGCCGTGGACCAATGTGTGATGATCCAGCCCCAGGGAAAAGTGTCCCAGGTGATCGGACTGATTGCCGAAGGAGACAGTCTGGGACTTGGTATCGGCGGTCTGTGCAGCATTATCAACGACCAGGGCCGGCAGGTCAATGCCGAGGTGGTGGGGTTTAAAAAGGAGAAAGCATTGTTCATGCCCTATGGGGATATCCGGGGGGTCAGTCTTGGGGCCAAGATCATTCCCATTGCCGCCTCCCCCATGGTGGGGGTGTCCGATGACCTTCTGGGAAGAGTGATCGACGGCATGGGAAAACCCATAGACGGTAAGGGTGACATTAAGGCCACGGGAAGGTATAACCTGTACGGTACACCCATCGGCCCCATGGACAGACAACAGATTAAAGAACCCCTGGATGTGGGGGTAGGGGCAATCAACAGCATGATTACCCTTGGCAAGGGCCAGCGGGTTGCCATTATGGCGGGCTCCGGGGTGGGTAAAAGTGTTCTCATGGGAATGATGACCAAGCATACAAAAGCGGATGTGATCGTCATCGGTCTGATCGGAGAAAGGGGCCGGGAAGTCAAGGATTTTGTCGAGGATACCCTGGGACAGGAGGGCCTGAAAAGGTCGGTTGTGGTGGCGGCAACCTCTGACTCGCCGCCACTTGTGAGAATCCGGGGGGCCTACCTTGCCACCACCATTGCCGAATATTTCCGGGACCAGGGAAAAGATGTATTGCTGATGGTGGATTCCATCACCCGTTTTGCCATGAGTTCAAGGGATGTGGGGCTTGCCGCAGGTGAACCGCCCACTTCAAGGGGATATACCCCCTCATTTTTTGTCCAGATCCCCATCCTCCTGGAACGGGCCGGAAATATGCAGAACGGGGGTTCCATCACAGGAATTTATACGGTTCTGGTTGAGGGAGATGATCTCAATGACCCGGTGGGTGACACGGTCCGTTCCATTGTTGACGGCCATATTGTTCTGTCCCGGGACCTTGCCAACCGGGGCCACTATCCTGCCATTGATGTTCTGGCCAGTATCTCCAGGGTGATGCGGGATGTGAGCCAAAAAGATCATGTGGTGTTAAGGGATAAAGCCGTGAGCGTGTTGTCTGCCTATCGCGGTGCCGAAGACATGATCACCATTGGTGCCTATATCGATGGATCAGATCCAGATGTTGACGAGGCAAAGCATTTGATGCCCGGGCTTGTTCAATTTTTGCGCCAGGACATGAACCGGAGGGTGGATATGGGGGCCAGTATGGACGGGTTAAAAAAAGCCCTGGGTATTAAATTGAAAATCTAAGGACCCTAGTGAAGAAATTTGACTTTAAATTACACCCCCTGCTCAAATACCGGCAATATCTGGAGCGGATCGCCCGGCAGAAAGTGGCCGGGGCCATATCGGATGTGAAAACCTGTGAGCAGCAGATTGCCCGGTTAAAACAGACCTATAATCAAAATGCAAGGACCATTGAAGATCGGGTCGTTCAGGGGGTAAATGCCATTGAATTCAGGAGATTTCACCAATATCTGGATGCGGTTGAATCCGGCATGGAAGATGAAAGATCCAGAAAGATCCGGTTAAAGCAAATCCTGGAAACGAAACTATTGGAATTAAAGAAAAAGAGTGTTGATAAAAAGGCAATGGAGCTTTATCGTGAACGATTAAAGATCCAGTACACTCAGGAGGCCTTAAAAATGGAACAAAAAGAGTTGGATGAGATTTCATCCATCAAAACGGCAAGGAAACTATCCCATGAAACACTATAAAAAAAACATGATCTGTCTTGGTCTTTTTCTGGTTTTGTCGATTTTTTTGATTCTTATGGTCGTTCCCGGGGGATTCAGTTCTTTTCGTATAATGGACATTTCGTCTTTTATCAGCACAAGTTCTGCACTTGCAGCAGACGATGAAACCGAGCCGGGTAAAAATGAAGGAGAAACCGGCCCCCCGCCCTGTCCTGAATGCCCGGAGTGCCCTGATCCTGCCAAGGTAGTGCTGCGGGGTCTTGAAGAAAAAAAAACACGGATCGAAAAACAGCAAGCAATTCAATTGCAGGAGAAAAAAGAACTGGAATTGTTTGAAGAGCAGATTGACGAGAAACTTGAGGCCCTTAAGGATTTAAAGCAACAGATCGAAGAGGACATGGCCCTTCTGGATAAAAAGAAAACCCTAAGGGAGCAGGAAAAAGAAGCCGCATATGAGGCCAAGATCGGAAGGCTTGTAAAAATGTATGCAGGAATGAAACCCAAAGATGCGGCCAAGATTGTTGATAAGATGAATCTTGAAGTTGCCCAGGAAATATTTTTAAGAATGCGGGAGGCCTCCGCATCCCAGATTCTGGCCTTTGTGGACAGTGAAAAAGCCGCCAAGATCAGTGAACGTCTCGCCTTTAAAAGAAAATAGTCACCAAGCCTCTTCCTTCCACCCTCTCTTTCCTATTTCAGGTAATTTTTTCCCATGGCATTCTGCTTTGGGGGAAATAACTTCCAAAAAAAATCAGGAAACCTTCCTGGAATCTTGCCTGAAAATTTTATAACTTCTTGAACTAACTCGAAAATTTGTAAAAACTGGACAAATGGCATGATCATTGCTCTTTATCCGTTAAAAGAAAATTATGGATAGGTGGGGTATGAATTTTACGTTTGCAGATGTCGGCAGCTCTTATTTAAATATGGTTCAGCAGGACCTTCCCAGAGAAATTCTGTCTGATTCAGGCAGGAGCGATTTTGGGCATTCGACTTTTGCACAAAAATTAAGTGCAAGTGTTGAGCGAGCCAATGGACCGATAAATGAAGCACCGGTTCAGGCAGAGGCAGGGCAAGCACCTGTTCAGGAAACGCCTGTTCAAACAGGGAAAATATATGTTCAGAAAGAATCTGGTCAGCAAGCACCTGTTCAGGAAGTGCAAGACATAGATAAGATCATAACGTCTTTGTCGAAAAAACTGGATAAAGAAAGCGGGATCAATTTTATTTCTGCATTGAAAAATATTTTTTTAATGCTGTCAAAAGGGGATTTGAAAAATATTTCAATTGATGGAGACGGGCTTGAGGCATTGAAAAAGATCCTGATAAAGGCCGGGTTTAAAGAAGATGATATCAATGATTTGATTGCCGAGCTGTCAAAAGGGGGTGAAGAAAAGAGCCTGTCAATGGATGTACTCCTGGATAGACTTTTTGATCTTCCCCTTGAACCGGAATTGGAGCCAGAGGAAGCGTCGGAAAATTTTCTTGAAATGTCAGCCCTCCCCTTTTTAGAGTCTCTTTTGAATTCCCTGGGCATTTCCCGGGAAAAAATACAAGAGATACTGAGTGAAGCAGACAAAGGGGATAAAGGCATATCCCTGGATGTTGTCGTTGAGAAGCTTCAAGCCTTTCAGAAAACCTCTTTTTACGCCGGTAATGATTATAAAACCCGGGCCAATGATGATAATTTCCGATTTCTGCTCAAACAACTGAACCTTGAACCGGTTGTATCCAAAGAGTCTCAGCTTACCCCCGGCCTTAAGGGATCTGAATCCGGGAAATCCGTACTCACCCTGGATGAACTGGTCAGTTCTCTGGAAGCATTGCGAAAAAAGATGTCACAGCAGCGAGATGCAATAAATATGGGGAATAATAATGAACAAAAGCCCGTTGCCACTGACGCATCAATAGGCCTCAAAGGATTTGACTTTGGAAGAGCAAACCTCACCCTGGATGAATTGGTTGGTTCTGTTGGTTCTATGGATGTCCTGCACAAACGAATGTCGCAACACCGGGATGCAATAAATATGGGGAATAACAGCGAGCAAAAACCCGTTGCCCCTGAGGCGTCCCTGGATCTTTTTAAGGATTTTTTCAAGGGGGTGAAACTTGAAAAGAAACCATCCGCCACCCCGGCATTTGAATTTTCATCCGACCAGATAAAACATCAATTTAAAAATGGACTGCTGGTATCGGAAAATGGAGAAGTCCAGGCAGGGATGAAGCACAAGGCAGGCCCAAAAGATATGGATATGGCAAAAGAAATGGTATCTGTCTTGGATGGGAAGAAAAATGCAACGCTTGATATGGATGATCCCTCAAAAGAAAGCAGGGGATTTTTAAAGGAATTGAAATCCGGAACCACAAAACTTTCCGATCAAACCCTGGCTTCTGCCTCAGCCGGGAAAACAGGCGAAACACAAACCAATATCGATCTGTTAAAAACAAAGGCATCCTTTAAAAACTTGCCCACCTATGTCAACCAGCAGGTGAGCCGCAGCCTTGTAAGGGCAATCAATAATGGTGAAAATACATTAAAAATCCAATTAAAGCCCCCGGAGCTGGGACGGCTGGTGATGACCATCGACAATACTGGCAGTACCATGAAGGTGGGAATCATAACGGATAACGCCGCTGCAAGGGACATCCTCACATCAAATGTGAGCGAGCTTCGGACCCTTCTTTCAAATTCCGGGGTGAACCTTGAAAAGTTTGAGGTGGATATGAACAGCAATTTCCGGCAGTCCATGGCAGATTCCGGAAACCCGACGGGAAATTTTGACAAGAAAAATCGAAACAGGGGAAATCAATTGATTGACCCTGTCGGCGATGAAGGAATGAATGACCTGGCAGGCCCTCTTCATGCCTTGCTGGACGGGGCTCTTCATTTTGTTGCGTAAAAGGAGATAATCATGGCAGTTTCATCCACAGGTAATAGTTCGCTTGATCAGATTTCCGCTTCCTACCAGTCCAGCGAACAGAAAAAAGCCGATAAAAACGACGCCCTTGGGCAGGATGCTTTCTTAACCATGCTCGTGGCCCAACTCCAGAACCAGGACCCGTTAAACCCCATGGATGGTACGGACTTTTCCGCCCAACTGGCCCAGTTTTCCCAGCTTGAACAGTTGATCAATCTAAATGATTCCATGGAAAGTCTTGCTGGCTCTCTGGGCAAAAGTTCTGAAGGTGATGCCATGGGATATATGGGAAAACAGGTGACCGGTAATGTGGACACAATGACCGTGGATCAGGGAACCGTGTCCGGTGGTTTTTATAACCTTTCCCAACCCGGGGATGTGATGATCACGGTAACGGATGCGGAAGGGAAAATCGTGAAAACTTTATATGAAGGACAGCAGAATTCAGGGTCCCACATCATTTCTTGGGACGGGACAGACAACAACGGCAACGCGGTTACGGACGGATCTTATAAGTACAGCGTCATGGCCAATGCCGGGTATGGGTATACCCAGGTGCCGTCAACGGTTACCGGAAGGGTTGAGGGAATTGCATACAATGACGGCAAACCCTACCTGGTTGTCCAGGACGTCCTGCTGGATCCGGGTTCGCTGACGGCGGTGACCGATGCTGAGGCTGCCGACGGACCAGGATCTGTGGACTCTGCCCTGGGATACCTCGGCAGAACCGTGAGTTCCGATGCTCCCCTTGTTCTGGTTGAGGACGGGGCTGTTTCAGGTGAAGCGCTCACCTTTAATCTGGAATCTCCCCGGGCAGCCACCCTGAAGATATACGATGCCTTCGGTGAACTGGTCCGGACCATACCTGTCGCGGCTGATGACACGACGGGTGGAGCGAATTCAGTCCAATGGGACAGCCTTGGTGATTCAGGGTATCAGGTGTCCGACGGTTTATATTATTATACCATATCAACAGATTTTGGGACTGCCAAAACACCGGTTTCTGAAGAGGTTTCCGGCATTAAAAACATGAACGGAACCCAGTATCTTGTGCTCAACGACAGCAAAAGACTTGTGGCCGTATCATCCATAACCGGAATTAATCAATAGATCAGGATCAACCGGCAGAAAGATCTGCAGAGTTGAGGTTACATAAACAGGAGAGGGATTATGTCTTTATCAAGTTCACTTTTTACAGGTACCAGCGGTCTGAAAAATATGGGAAATGCCCTGCAGGTTGTGGGTAATAATATTTCTAATTTAAATACCATTGGGTTTAAAAGAGGGCGGTCAACCTTTGCAGATACACTGTACGAAAGTGTGGCCACCCAGGCCGGTACAGACCAGATGGGTCGCGGTATGTCCATCGGGAACGTGTCCCAGAATTTTGATCAGGGATCATTTGAGTCCACCGGTAACACCACCGACCTTTCCATTGGCGGGGACGGGTTTTTCATCATGCGCCAGTCAAATTCTGAAAATACCCTGTATACCCGGGCGGGCAATTTCTTTTTTGATAAAGAAGGGCAATTGGTCAACCCGGAAGGGTATATTGTCCAGGGATGGGATCTTGACGAGGAAACCGGGGATGATGTGGGTGCCATCAAGGACCTTGTTCTGAAAGCATTCACAAGTCCACCCAAAGAAAGTTCAAGGCTCACTGCCATCACCAACCTTGATGCGGATGCCAATAGTGATTCCGTTGTTCTCTCCAATAATTGGGACAGTAGTGAGGATACTCCTATGGCAGCGACCAACTATGAATATCAGACCGTTGTTAAGGTATATGATACCCTGGGAAGCACCCATGATGTTTCCGTTTTTTATGACAAAAAATCAGGTACGGAATGGGAATATATTATCACATGCAACCCGGACGAGGATAACCGAAATGGGGTCCAGGGTACGGACAGCAAGGGGCTGCTGGCAAGGGGAACCATATTGTTCAGCCAGAGCAGTGGGGATATTCTGGACTTGACCATGAGTGAATTTACAGGCCGTCTGGGGAATTTTCAGGCCAATGGGGTGAATACGGTTGATGCGATTCGCTATAAGATTATGAATTACGATGAATTGCCTCAGGATGGATATGGGTTCTCGTTTGAATTTGACGGGGCTTCGTGGAATTTTGTGGATACGGATGGGAATGGTACAGTGAACGGCTTGGATCTGCCGTCAAATTATTCCCGTGCCGCTATTATTTATTCAGACAATCAGGAAATTCAGCTGGTTCTGGATCAGACCAGTCCACCAAAGACAGATGCTGATATTAAGATACAATTGGATCAACCAGCCGTGGCAACGGATTCCTTTGGGTTCGACATTAATGAAAGAAATGATCTTCACATCCAGGGCATTGAAGGGAGCAGATTCTTTGGTGAGACGGCAAACGACAATACAACCCTGGAGATCAACGACCCCAGCGTTATGACACATGACTCGGCCGGTCTGGGTATTGTCTGGAATCCGGTTGGCGGGGTCTCTGGTAATGGGGAATGGACCTGGAGTAATCCAAATATTGCCAATTCAGCCGGTACTTTGGTAGCAAATATAGGAATAGCGACTAGCACCGGAGGCGTCGGGACCATCACCACGGCAACATCAACGGTGACGAATGCGGATGGCATGTCCATGGCAGTCTCGGATATAAATCTGCGATATGATGGTAGTGCGTGGGATTGGAATGATGGCATAAAAGCGGTGGACTTTACCAATACGTTTACCTTTACTCCCGTAAATGATCCCACCTTGAATATCGTCAGTCAGGGGACTGAGGGGGCCATGGAGACAACAACAGCCGCCGGTCTACCGACGCTTTACTGGTTGGGTGATCAATGGTCTCTATCATCAACAGGTGCTCCGGCTGTGACAGCGGTAACAATCGGCAACACAAATCTGTCGCTTAATACCGCCAACAGTAACTCCACCAATGTAGAATTTAATATCTGGTACAATGCGGCAACAACTGCCGGTTATACCACGGCGGCCTATCAATTTGGATCTGCATTGTCAACAGCGGCAGGGCAGTCTATCTCTTTTGATATGGACCCGACGCCACCGGAAGCGTATTCATCCGCAGTCATTGTCCCCACAACCGGAGGCACCCAGGCTTTTGGTATTGATTTTGACGGGGATAATGTGTCTGATCTCAGTTTTGATCCCACTGCCGGTGGGGCGGTTACGGCCGGAAGCTATTTGACATTTGACACAGACCCTGATGTCCCGCCGCCGGAATATCTTAACGCAACGTTAAAAGGAGATAATGAAGCCGTTGTTATTGATCTGGACGGATCAGGAAATGATTCCGATAATGATGATATCCGGTTTGTTTTTGATGACCCCCTGAAAACTGCAGGAGGTGCCCATCCCTATATTGACAGAAGTGAGATTACCTTTGATATTCTGGGGTCTACGGCTTGGACTGAAATAAGCAAATCGGAGATAGCACAATCTGGATATTTCGGTTTTACAGCAGACTTTCTTGGAGGAGACTTCGGTTCCACTGAAATGGACATCGAACTTGACCTGGGAACGGTATATAAAGAAACTAATTTTATAAATGATTCCTTATCAACAACCCAGTATTCAAAATCTTCATCCACCGTGTTCCAGGATGCTGATGGATATTCAGCCGGAGATCTGCAGGGGGTTGACGTGGCATCGGACGGTATCATGACCGGGATTTATTCCAATGGACAGCTCATTCCCCTGTTTCGCGTGGGGCTTGCCAAATTCCTGAATAATTTTGGTTTGTTCAATGAAGGCGGAAATCTATTCCGGGAAACCCGGGCAAGTGGTACTGCCATTACAAACAAGCCGGGTGAAAATGGTCTCGGGACCATTGCACCAAACTCTCTTGAACAGTCCAATGTGGATATTTCAGAAGAGTTTGTTTCCCTGATCACCAACCAGAGAGGGTTCCAGGCCAACTCCAAAACCATTACCACCGTGGATGACATGATGCAGACGGTCATCCAGATGAAGCGGTAAGTTGAGCTATCCATAATAAGCAACCTGGCGGGAGCAAAGAAAAACATTCTTTGTTCCCGCTGTCAGTTTTATGACGTTTTACACGCCCCGTTGACATTCTCTCCTCTTTCCTTCTTCTCATATGGTGCACCACACCCCCGTTTAAACGTCTGGTTTTGCAAATAAAATCTTTTGCAAAATCTGGACATCGCATCTATATTGGGCTTTAGAACAGTTGCCTTCATCCTGATATCGGTATTATACGAGACAAAACCCTCTTGGCACAGGGATTGCTTTTCCCAAATATGCAGAAACAATGAAGAACCATTTAGATCAGGGGTTATTTTGGCTGAAGATATCTTAGATGAGATAGATGAGGATTTTGATGATGATGTCATGGGAGATCTCCTTGACGACTCCCTGACCGATGATCCAGAGGAGGCAGATGCCTTAGATGCCCTGAAAGAAACAGGGGCAACAGGGAAAGTAGAGGACGGGGGGAAAAAATCGCCGAAAAAAGGCCTGAAGCATCGAATAAAAGGAGTTTTTCAAGGGATAATCAGGTCAAAAAAGGCGATCCTCATCATTGCCCTAAGCCTGGTGCTGCTGACCGGCCTTGTTCTGGGGGCCTGGTTCTTTTTTTTCAGGGCAGATCCTGGAAAAGCTGTACCTGATGCGACAATGGAAGAGACAGCCGCAGCAGCATTGACCCGGGAAGAACAAATTGTTTTTGAAGATATCGTTGATCTCGAACCCTTTGAGCGGATTCAGCTTAAATCGAGTTCCACCATGGGCCTGATCAGCGTGACCCTGTCGCTGGAACTCATTGACCACAGGGTTCGAAAGCAGGTCTATACCATGGAAGACAGGATCAGAAAAATTATCACAGGACAGGCCCAAGAGATGACCTGGCTTGAGCTGAGAAGCCCGGAAGGCAAAATCATGTTCAAGTACAGCCTACTCCAGCGGATCAATTCCATTTTTCCAAACCCGGTGGTGAGAAATATCTACTTTACAAATTTTATAATGCAGTGATGAAATTATGAGTGAAATACTATCCCAGGATGAAGTTGACAGTCTGTTAGACGGACTGGATTCAGGTGAGGTGGAAACCGCGCCCGAGGTGGCTGCACCCGAGCCGGTTGAAGGGGTTATTGCCTATGATTTTACCAGCCAGGACAAGGTGGTCCGGGCGAGGATGCCCACCTTTGACGTCATTAATGAGCGGCTTTCAAGAGAGGTCAGGGCCACATTGTCCTCTTTGCTGCAAACCAACGTGGATGTCAGCGCCAATCCCTTTGACACCTTGAAATTTTCCGAATTTGTCAGAAGCCTGCCCGTTCCCACCAGCCTCCATGTGTTCCGGATGGAACCCTTGAGGGGGCATGGTCTGATCGTGTTTGAAAGTCAGTTGGTCTATAACCTGATCGATACGTTTTTCGGCGGAGAAGCCCTTGGAAAGGCCCGGGTGGAGGGGCGTGAATTTACCAGTATAGAAGAGGTCATGATTAAAAAAGCAGTTGTGGCGGTTCTCAAAAATATTGAAGCCTCCTGGGCCCCCATTGAACCGGTGAAGGCATCATTGATCCGGTCGGAGATGAACCCCCAGTTTACGGCTATTGTTCTGCCCACAGACCTTGTTCTGGTGACGCGGTTTGAGATTGAGCTTGAGCAGTCTGCCGGAAACCTGGTGGTCTGCTATCCCTATTCCATGATTGAACCCATGAGAAACAAATTGTCCTCGGGTGTCCAGGCCGAGGTGGAAGAAATAGATACCAACTGGCGGAAAACCATCCGGGAAGTCATTCTGGCATCAACCGTGGATCTGAGGATCCAGTTGGGCAGGACCGAAATAACCGGTGAACGCCTGATTTACATGCAGAAAGGCGATGTAATTCAACTGGATAAAGATGCGGGTGAGCCTTTGACCGGTTATATAGACGGGCTGGAAAAACTGACCGGATATGTGGGTGTGCAAAGGGGATTCCAGGCCTTTAAAGTCAAGGATTTAATAACCATAGATTGCGAGAGTTAAACATGGCTGAAGAAAATGAGGGTGCAGAAGTTGATAACGGCAATGGTGAACAAGAGAGTGTCAAAGAGAACATGGAGAGGGGCGAAAGGGAACTGGATTTCATTCTTGATATCCCCCTGGAACTTTCTGTTGAGCTGGGCAAGACAAGGATGCTGGTCAATGATTTGCTTCAACTGGGACAGGGGTCAATTATCGAGTTGAACAAACTTGCCGGTGAACCATTGGAAGTCTATATCAACAAAAAGCTCATTGCCAGGGGAGAGGTGGTGGTGGTGAATGAGAAATTCGGTGTCCGCCTCACAGATGTGATCACTCCCATTGACAGGGTAAAATCCCTGGCTGCAGAAGAATGAATTCATCCGCAGATATCTGGCTTGCCTTTGCCGGAACTTTTTCCATGCTGTTCCTGGTTCTGGCAGTGCTTATTCTTATCTTTTTTCTGATTAAAAAATTTTTAACGGCAAAAGGGGGTAAGAAGGGTAAAAATTTTATCAGGGTCTTGTCTGTCCATCATTTTTCACCCAAAGAGAAAATAGTGCTGGTGGATGTCCTGGGAGAATCCATTCTCATCGGTGTCACACCCACAAATATCTCAAAAATATCCTCACTTGAAAAAAAGATTGATCTTTCAAAAGGGGATGATGAGGTTCCGGCAAGGTTCTCGGATTTTTTAAGTCAAAAGTTGAAGAATTCATTTCAACCCCGGAGAAACCTGGAAACAAAGCCAGCGTTAGAAAAGGAAAACGCATGAAAAAAAAAGTATGTTTTTTTATCTTTTTTTTCAGCATGATAACGGCCGGACAGGCCCTTGCGGTTACATTTCCCATCCCCTCCCTGCAGTTGAACGTTGAAACAGCCACCACACCCGAAGAGGTTGCCGTAGTCCTGGAAATCATTGCATTGCTCACGGTGCTTGCCCTGGCCCCGGCAATTTTGATTCTGATGACCCCGTTTACCCGGCTGGTGGTGGTGTTCCACTTTTTGCGCCAGGCGATTGGAACCCAGTCAAGTCCCCCCAACCAGGTGATTATCGGCCTGGCATTGTTCATGACCTTTTTTATCATCAAGCCCGTGGCGACACAGGTCTACGAGCAGTCCCTGAATCCCTACCTTGAACGTGAGATTACCTTTGAACAGGCATTTGCCCAGGCCCAGGTGCCGATTCGAAAATTTTTACTGCTCAATACCCGGGAGGCGGATGTAGCCCTTTTCGTCAAAGGCGCAGACATGAAAAAGCCTGAGACCAGGGATGATGTGTCTTTGCTGGTGCTCATCCCGGCCTATGTGATCAGCGAGCTGAAAACCGCTTTTATCATCGGGTTTGTTCTGTACATCCCATTTCTGGTCATCGACATGGTGGTGGCATCCGTACTCCTGGCCATGGGGATGATGATGCTGCCCCCGGTCATGATCTCTCTTCCCTTTAAACTCATGCTCTTTGTGCTGGTGGATGGGTGGCATCTCATTTCCGGTTCCCTGCTAAAAAGTTTTGGAGTATAGCCATGACCCCTGAGTTTGTTGTTGAATTTGCCAAGCAGGCCATCATGCTGACCATTTATCTGTCCATGCCCATGCTGGGCCTGGGCCTGATTGCCGGTTTGATCGTCAGTGTTTTCCAGGCTGTGACCCAGGTCCAGGAAATGACCCTGACCTTTGTTCCCAAGATCATTGCCGTGTTTTTAGGGCTGCTGTTTGCGGCCCCATGGATGCTGGGTGAAATGACATCGTTTACCCGGAATATCCTGGAAAACATCCCCATGTATATCCGTTAGGAGGGCACTGAAATGGATATACTCAACGTCATTGATCCGGTTCAGTTTCGGACCTTTCTCTTGGTGTTGATCCGGGTGAGTATCTTCTTGTTCATGTTTCCGTTGTTTTCTTCAAATGTGTTCCCTACCCGGTTAAAAATGGGATTTGCCCTTGTGGTATCCCTGCTCTTTTACTCGGTGGTTGAAGTGGACCTGGAACGGTTTCCCATGACAGCCGTTGCAACCGGGCTCCTGGTTCTTGCCGAGGCAATGATCGGGCTGACACTGGGACTGTGTCTGAGAATATTTTTCGGGTCGGTGCAACTGGCCGGGCAAGTCATCGGTTTCCAGATGGGATTTGCCATGATCAACGTGCTGGACCCCCAGACCGGTGCGAATGTGTCCATCATGGACCAGCTCGGATACTGGGTCTGCGTCATTGTTTTCCTTCTTTTAAATGGTCATCACGTCATGTTTCTGGCGGTGATTGACAGCTTTGAGCTGGTGCCCATGGGATTTTTCATGATGCAGGATGTGATGATGGTTAAGGTCATTGACCTGGGAGCCCGGCTCTTTTTATTGTCCATCAAAATCGGTGCCCCGGTGATTGTCTCCCTGGCCTTTGTCAGTGCCGGTTTTGGCCTGGTGGCCAAGTTTTCACCCCAGATGAATGTGATG
Source organism: uncultured Desulfobacula sp. (assembly GCA_963674905.2). GTDB lineage: Bacteria > Desulfobacterota > Desulfobacteria > Desulfobacterales > Desulfobacteraceae > Desulfobacula. Next base: position 3,083,092 of record CAXXXR010000002.1, read on the forward strand.
ATCGTGGCGTTCCCATTGAAAATAGTTGCCGGCCTGGTCCTTTTCGGGCTCACCCTTCAGATTATCGTCATCGTTACCCGGGAATATGTGGCCCAGTTCAAGGGGCTGCTCATGTATTTTCTTTTTTATGCGGGTGGAGGATAAGGGCAGATGGCTGAAGATCCCGAGAGTGGCGGAGAGAAAACCGAAGATGCATCGTCCCGGAAACTTTCCAAGACAAGAGAGGAGGGCCAGGTTGCCAAGAGTACGGAAATTCCTTCGGTATTTGTTCTGCTGGCAGGTGCCACGGCCCTGTATGCATCCGGTGCCCATATCTACAACACCCTGTTGTCTGTTTTCCACTTTGATTTTCATTTTGAAAAGATTCCCGTACTCACCCAGTTTGAGGCCGTTCGCCTCCTGGCCTTTCACACTGAAAAAATTGTCATTGCCTGTATTCCTCTCATGCTGGCCGTGGTTCTCATGGCCCTGCTGTCAAATTTTGCCCAGGTTGGGTTTGTGGTATCCTGGAAAGCCCTTGAACCCAAATTTTCCCGGCTGGATCCCATCAACGGGTTCAAACAGAAGTTCACCTCAAGGGCGGTCGTGGAATTTGTAAAAACCCTGCTAAAGGTCGGAATCATTTCCATGGTGGCCTATTACTCCATAAAAAGCGAACTTGACCGTATTTCAACCTTATACGATACCAGTATCGGATACATTCTCCTGTTTATTTTAAAAGTCGCGTTCTGGATTTTTATAAAGGTCTGTTTGATCATGATTGTTGTGGCCCTTCTGGATTATGCATACCAGAAATGGAAATTTTTAGATGATCAGAAAATGACCAAAAAAGAGGTCAAGGATGAGACCAAACAGACCGAGGGTGATCCCATGGTAAAATCCAGAATACGTCAGCTCCAGCATGAGGCCGCCAGAAAACGGATGATGGCGGATGTGCCCAAGGCGGATGTGGTGGTCACCAACCCCACCCGTCTGGCTGTTGCCATAAAATATGACGGCGGCCGAATGGATGCGCCCACTGTGCTGGCTAAGGGAGCCGGACCAATTGCCCAAAATATCCGGCGGATCGCACAGGAGAATGATGTTCCCCTGGTGGAAGATAAACAATTGGCCCGAAACTTGTATAGCAGTGTGGACATAGGAGAAGAGGTTCCCATGGAATTGTACCAGGCAGTGGCGGAGATACTGGCCTACGTGTACAAGTTAAAGGGGAAAAAATTATAAACGTGTGACAATAATTTGGCGATGGTGTCAAAGTTGTCAATTTAAAATAGGAGAATGAATGGCGGCAAGTGAAATCGGCATAATTGCAGGCTTAAAAAGAGAATCATCGGATATCCTCATGATCGTTGCCTTTATCGGCATCCTCATGGCAATGATTTTACCCCTGCATCCCATTGTCCTGGATTTTTTTCTTGCCCTGAACATCTCCTTTGCCATCGTGGTGCTGATCACCACCATGTATACCACAGCCCCCCTGGAGTTTGCCATTTTCCCCTCCCTTCTTCTGGTGCTGACATTGTTCCGGCTCTCGCTAAACGTTGCCTCCACCCGCCTGATTCTCCTGCACGGCAGTGAAGGCCCCCTGGCGGCAGGGGCCATTATCAAGTCCTTCGGCAGCTTTGTAGTGGGGGGAAACTATGTGGTGGGCCTTGTGGTCTTTATTATTCTGGTGTTGATCAATTTCCTGGTTATTACCAAGGGTGCCGGCAGGATTGCGGAAGTTGCGGCCCGGTTTACCCTGGATGCCATGCCCGGCAAGCAGATGGCCATTGATGCGGATCTGAATGCCGGAATGATCGATGAAATTGAGGCCGGGGAAAGGCGCCAGGCCATTGCCAGGGAATCCCAGTTTCACGGTGCCATGGACGGTGCCTCAAAGTTTGTCCGGGGAGATGCCATTGCCGGTATTGTCATCACCCTGATCAATATCGTGGGCGGATTTGTCATCGGCGTTCTCCAGCAGGGCATGGAAATGAAAGATGCATTAACGGTGTACACGCTTTTAACCGTTGGTGACGGCCTGGTTTCCCAGATCCCGGCCCTTCTGGTGTCGGCGGCTGCCGGTCTCCTGGTGTCCAGATCCGGGTCGGATATGAAGATGGGCAAAGAGTTTGCTAAACATCTTCTTTCCAGTTCCACACCGGTATTTATCGGGTCGGTGATTATTTTCTGCATGGGCCTGATACCGGGGCTGCCCTCCATCCCCTTTATGACCCTGGGGCTGGTTCTGGGCACCCTGTCCTGGTATTTTTTACGGCAGGAGGATGCCACACGGGAGGAAAAAATGGCGGATGAACGGGCAGAGGCGGAGCAGGAAGGATCCGGGGCTCCGGAAGATGTGGACCATCTGTTGACCCTGGACACCATTGAACTTGAAGTGGGGTATGGATTGATTCCCCTGGTGGACAAACAGCAGGACGGAACCCTGCTGGGACGGATCAGGGCCATCCGGAGGCAGTTTGCTACGGAAATGGGCATCATCATTCCCCCCATCCATATCCGGGATAACCTGAACCTGAACCCGGCCCAGTATCGGCTGATGATCAAGGGAGTGGAAGCTGCCGGAACCGAGCTCATGGTGAACCATCTGTTGGCCATGGACCCGGGCGGGACTGCCCGGGAAATTGAGGGGATCGACACGGTGGAGCCGGCCTTTAATCTTCCGGCAAAATGGATTCCCCAGGACCGTGAGGAAGAGGCCAAGTTTGCCGGTTACACCGTGGTGGACAATTCAACCGTGATTGCCACCCACCTCACCGAGATTGTGCGGAACAATGCCCATGACCTCCTGGGCAGGCAGGATGTCCAGCATCTCATGGACAATCTGGCCAAAACCAGTCCCAAGGCAGTGGAAGAATTGATTCCCACTCTTTTGAGCCTGGGAGTGGTGCAGAAGGTCCTCCACAACCTGTTGCGCGAGAGAATCTCCATCCGGGACCTGCTCACCATTGTGGAAACCCTGGCGGATTTTGCCCCCATGGGAAAAGATCCGGATCTTTTGACCGAGTATGTCAGGCAGCGGGTGGCCAAGGCAATGCTGGCCCCTTATCTCCAGGAAGGCAAGGTTCTGCAGGTGATCACCCTGGATCGGACCCTGGAAGAAATTTTAAGTAAAAATTTAAAGCATACGGAACATGGATCATACCTGGCCCTTGATCCGAAGCTGGTTGTGGAAATTGTCGAGGCAGTCAAAAAAGAAGTGGAGCAGCAGGTGGCCTTCAATACCCAGCCCGTGGTCATGACATCTCCCAGCCTGAGACGGCATTTCAGGAAATTGATTGAACCATCCCTGCCCACGGTTTTTGTGGTCTCCCATGCGGAAATAGTGGATGATATTAATTTAAAGGCAAGCGGAAAGGTGAGTTTGAAGAATGAATAGGAAAGTATTTAAAGCTGCAAATATTCAACAAGCCATTGCAAACATCAAACAGGAATTGGGATCGGACGCCATGATCCTGAGTACCCGGAAACTTCCCAAAAAGTCCCTTGATCCCTACGCTCAGACCATGTTTGAGGTTGAAGCCGCCATGCCATCGGGCCGGCCCGAAGTCAAACCCAGGGGAAAAGATCATTTAATGGCATCCATACAAGAAGATATTGCCGACATAAAAGACATGATTTCCATTTCCGGATTTGGAAACAAGATGCACAACATGGTCTGCAATCATTTTGAATCCGTGGGGGTTCTGGCCTCCCTGCTGCGGGCCGGTGTGGGTGAACGCCATGCCAGTGCCATTGTAGAGACGGCCGGGGCTTTCATGGACATCACAAATGACCCGGGAGCCAAAATTTTATCTTTAAAAAAGCAGGTGATGCGCCAATGCCTGGATCAGATCAAGACCAACGATTTTTTCAATCGGGATAAAACTTCCGGTGTCCCCCATGTGGCGGCCTTTGTGGGGCCCACAGGCGTGGGTAAAACCACCACCATTGCAAAGCTTGCCGCTGCTTTGAGTTTTCAGAAAAAAATGAAGGTGGCCCTGATCTCCATAGACAACTACCGGGTGGGTGCATTTGAGCAGCTCAAGGCATATGCCTCCATCATGGGGCTGGTATGCGTGCCTGCCTTCAACTCCCAGGATCTGTCTTCGGCCCTGGACAGGATGAAATCCATGGATATGGTCCTCATTGATACGGCCGGGCACAGTCACTTTGACCGGGTTAAAATTGATGAGATATTGCAATTGATTCAGACGGATTTCAGGATTTCCACTCATTTGGTCTTGAGTGTTACCTCTGAATCGACTATTATGAAGGATGCGGCATCGGCATTTTCCGTGTTTAACCCGGAGACGCTTGTCTTTACAAAGATAGACGAAACAAGAAGATGTGGTAAAATATTGGATCAGGTCAGTGATTTGAAGTTGCCGGTTTCTTTGATTGCAAACGGGCAAAGGGTTCCAGAGGATTTAATTGTTCCTGATAAGCGGCAGTTGCTAAAAATTATTTTGGGCAAGGAACCAAAGGAGAATAATTAAATTGGATCAGGCAAAGGGACTTCGACGGGTTGTCAAAAAACAGGGACTTTCAAGAAGAGAGGCAGGCCCGGCATCAAATAACAAGACCCTTCCGCGGGTCATCGCCGTTACCAGCGGGAAGGGGGGCGTGGGCAAAACCAATGTTGTCGGGAACATGGCCGTTTCATTGGCCCGGTCAGGTAAACGGGTGGTCATCATTGATGCGGATGTGGGGCTGGCAAACATTGATATTATTTTTAACCTGAGGCCTGAGTACAATATCCGGCACGTGATCAACTCCCAAAAAACCTTGAAACAGGTCATGGTTGCCTCGGAACATGGGATTAAAATTCTTCCCGGAGGCTCGGGGTTTTCAGATTTGACCCAGCTCAACGAAGGGGAAAAACTCAATCTTCTGAGTGAATTTGAAACCCTGTCCGATCAGGCAGACATCATCCTGGTGGACACGGGTGCGGGTATTTCATCCAATGTATTGTATTTTAACTCTGCCTGCGATGACTGTGTGGTGATCGCCACAAGAGAGCCCACGTCCATAACCGATGCCTATGCCATGATGAAGGTTATGTCCCGGGAATATGGAACCCGATATTTTAAACTCATCGTCAATATGGTGGACTCTATTGCAGACGCTAAAAAGGTGTATGGGTCTTTAAGTGCTGCTCTGGATAAGTTTTTAAAAAATGTTGTCCTGGAATATGCGGGTCACATCCCCTTTGACAGGCAATTGCAAAAGGCCGTACAACAAAGGGGGCTGATCATGGATATGGCCCCGGAGTCACCTTCGGCCAGGGCCTTAAAAAATATCGCTCTGACCCTGGGGAGCAGTCCTGGAAGAACCGGCTCAAACGGGAATTTGACCTTTTTTATGAACCGGGTGTTTCAGAAGGCAAATTAAAAGGGATGCTTAAAGGGATGCATTGATTGGTTTATGAAAAATCAGGGCCCGGGAAAAAAAACAGAACACGAGGTATGGCGTGAAAAAAGTATTATTGAGTATGCCTATCTTGTAAAGCATATTGCGTCAAGGTTTGCCATGCGCCTTCCGTCCAGTGTGCTGTTCGGTGAATTGATTTCCGCAGGCTCTCTGGGCCTCATTGATGCCGTGGATAAATTTGATACATCCAAGCATGTGAGTTTGAAAACATATGCCCAGTACCGGATCAAAGGGGCTATACTGGATGAATTGAGAAGCATGGACCCCTATTCAAGGTCCATGAGAAAAAAAATCCAGGATATCACAAAGGCGGTTAAAACCGTTGAAGACCGGAAGGGCTCACCTGCCTCGGATGAAGAAATTGCCGGCGAACTGGGAGTCGTCCTTGAGTCTTACTACGATATGCTTACGGGAATCCACGGGGCAACCGTGCTGAGGCTGGATGAATTCATCAAGACAAAGAAAAATGACACCTATTCCAAAACCAGTTTCCAGTCCGGTATTAAAGGTGATGAAAACCCTGCCGATTGTTTTGACAGGGAGGAACTCAAAGCTGTCCTGGCCCGGACCATTCGAACATTGACCGAAAAAGAACAGATGGTGGTATCCCTCTACTACTATGATGAATTAACCTTAAAAGAGATCGGTGAAGTTCTCACATTGACGGAGTCCCGCATCTGCCAGATCCATACTGCGATCCTGGTAAAATTAAAGGCCGGACTTCAGGATTATTTTAACTAAAAGAGGTCATCAAATGGCTGATCCAATCTTAGAAGAAGACAGTTTAATCTCCCAGGATGATATTGATAATCTTTTAGAGTCCTCTACCATTGAAGAAGCAGAGGAAAAATTGTCAGGTAAAGGTGGGGATAGTGGCGATGATGGGGACGAATTGGGCGAACTCTCCCAGGAGGATATCGACCGGCTGATGAATTCAAACGCAACTGATCCGGATGACCTGCTGGTGGAGGGGGATGATGAAGATGATGATATGGAGCTCATCTCCCAGGACGATATTGATCTGTTGATGAATGCGGGTGGTTCCCCGGATGAAGCATCCACAGATCCCCTGGAAGATGCAGGTGATGATGACCCGGCTGAAGAAATAGATGAAGATGACCTGGGCGAATTGTCCCAGGATGATATTGACCGCCTGATGAATGCCTCCCCCCTGGAAGATACGGATGATCCGCCTGCCCTGGATCAAGACGTGGACCAGGAGGACCCAGGCCAAGATCCGGACGAAGACGATATGGAAATGATCAGCCAGGAGGATATCAACCGGCTCATGGGCGGCGGACTGGAAGAGGAGGGGAAAGAAGACGTCTCCGACCCCGATATTCAGCCTGATATCCAGTCCGGGAGTCCGGCGGGTGAAGACGAAATTCTTGCCGGCCCGGAAGCACCGGATGAACTAGAGAAACCGATAGAACCGGATGGTCAACCGTCTCAAGAGCAGGGGGAAGCGGAAGCGCCTGCCGGCGAAGACAGGGTTCTGGAAGACAAACATATCATTGATGATGCCGAGGCCGTGGATGTTCAAGACTGTCTTATTGCCCAGGAGGCCATTGACGATCTGATTCAAAATTTTGATGGAGAGGATACTTCCGAATCGGTGGTGCTGGATGAAGCGCCGGTGCCGGAAGACCCGTCGGCTGAAGTCGAATCCATGTCAACGCCTGATCCCGGAGATGATCCGGAAGAACTTGTCGTGCCCCTTGATACAACCGGAGAAGATGAAGAAAGCCTTTTGACAAGCGTTCCTGATGACACCGTCCTGGATTTTGAAAATGAAACAAATGGCGACGTGAGCCAGGATGATATCGACGCCCTCCTGCTTGAATCAGACGATGACCCCGAAGACGAGGATGATATTCTCATCTCCCAGGATGATATTGACACGCTGTTAATGGCTGCGGACCAGGAGGACGAAGATGTCCTGGGCGATTTGATGGACAATACCTCTGATGCCGGTATGGATGATGACTTCGAAGATGAAGATATCCTGGGCGATGAGAATATCCTGGAAGATGAGGATTCTGACGAAGTCGATGACCTCTACGACGAAGACCAGGTGGTGCTTGAGGGTGATGATGAGGACTCTGCAGCAAAACCGGTCCCCAAAAAGGCAAAGGCCAAATCCGGCCGGGTTAAGTCCGGCTGGCTGAAATCCAGACTGGTAATTGCCTGCGTATCTGCATTGGTGGTTCTTGGGATTATGGTGCCGCTATCGTATTTTCTCTTTTTTTCAGGTGAACCCAATCAAAAGATGGATCAAGACCCCATCGCGAGCCTGACCGCTGAACCCCAGAGAGAGATTGAAATTGAGACGGTTGAGATTCCAGCCCAACCCCGGGCTATGGATAAAAATCCGGGGAATATGATTTTAAAAGATTTTATTATTCTGGCACCTGATCCGTCCAAAGAGATGGCCTATATCACGGCGGATATCTCTATTGATTATTCCGATCAAAGGGTCTACCATGAAATTCAGGGTAATTTATCATTTTACAGGGATTTAATCTATGATTCCCTGAACAAGAGTCTGGCCTCGGAAAAAAGAGAAGACATCACCGAGACGGATGTTTTATGGGTCATTGAAACAACTTTAAAGAAAGTGCTGCCCGGAAATTATATCAACCGGGTGAGTTTTAAATCTTTTAAGGTGAGTTAAAAAGGGTTTAAAATGACTGCTATACCTGGACACAATATTGTTCTTCAACAGTCCGGGGCTGCCCAGGAAGCGGCCAATCAGGCCCATTCGCCCAAGCCCTCTCCGGAACAGATCGCTTCCCAGCAGGCAGCAGGCGAACTGGTGAAAAATACCACGGTTCAGGAGTTTGACGAGTCTGAAAAGATGAGGGCCAAACGGGAAAAAGATGCCTTAAAGAGAAGACAGGAATTAAAGGCTGCCAGGAAAAAGGAAGAAAAGGAAGAAATGGACCAGGACCCTGACGCACCGGGACGATTGCTGGACACGATCGTATGATGGACTTTTTCCCAATTGAATGGTGGATTGCCCTTCTCTTTATGGTTGATTTTGTTCTGGTAATGTTTTTGTTCGTGGTTTTAAAAAGGGTCAACCACATGGACCAGATGCGCCTGGTTCAAGCCGACGAGAATGAAGGTTTTCACGATGATGAAGGGCTTGGGGACCATAAAGGACGTGGGGACAAGGAACACGCAGCCGGGTCGGCAGTGAAAATCATCAAGATGCTGGAACCCCTGGTGGAAGAGTCCAGAAGGACGGCCATTCGTTTTGATGAACAGATCAAAGAGAAAAAACGACTGATACGCGAGTTAAACGATGCCCTGGATTCCAGAATCATCAGCATCAACCTGCTCTTATCCCGTTCAGATGCCCTGCAAAAGCGACTGGAAGAACGACAGAACATGGTCAGTTCATCGTCTTTTCCAATGGGAACTCCCCCTTTAAATGCTTCCTCCACTGCCGTCCTTGATCAGCAGAATCAAATCATTGAATTGTTCCAGCAAGATCTTGGAGTGGATGCCATTTCGCAAAGACTATCCGTCCCCAAAGGAGAAGTTCAACTGGTGATTGATCTTAAAAAAAAGTTTCTTTCAATGGAGAAGAATAGTACATGATTGCAGGTGTCCATGTCTCATCATCGGAAATGATCGTTAACAGAGACCATGGCAAAAAAAAAACCATCCCGAAATTTATCAAAGGTCAGGTCATCCCGGCAAAAATTTTACGCATCCTGCCCCAGGGGAAGGCCGAGATACTGGTAAACAATCAAAAACTTGCCGTTAAAACCGCCCTGTCGCTGACCCCGGGAGAAGAGATCCAGCTCAAAGTGATGTCAAAAAAGGATGATATCATTTTAAAGCTGATTGACCCGGTTCAAAAGATGACCTCTCAGCAAGTATCCTCCCTTGTCCGTCTGTTCTCAACCAAAGAGGCCCTGCCCGATATTTTCGACACCAAAACGGCCGGGGTGAAAACATTATTATATGAGATGGCATTAAAATCAGATAAGCCGGACAGGGAGTTTTTGCCAAGGCTGATCGAAAAAATGGGAATGGTCTGGGAAAAAAAACTGGCCCGGGTTTTTTCGGGCAACACACCCCAGGCAGACATGAAAGCACTCCTGGAAAACCTTTTACAACAGGACCTTAAGGCAAATATACTCAAACACTCTTTCCTTGCCGGTTCAGGCAGTTCAGAGACCGGGAAAACAGCCCTCGCTTTTCTGGAAACCCTGGAAAATTTTCAATTGCTTAATTCAGGCAGTTCAGACTCAGGCCGATTTTTATTGCCCTTCCCGATTTTCAATGATTCCGGATTCCGATTTGGCCAGATGTTCATTGATACGGGCGGGAAATCAAAAGAGGAGGACAGGGAAGGGGATAAAGTGGTCAATATTTCCTTTCTCCTGGACATGACCCGGCTGGGACCCTTAAGAGCGGATTTTTCCATATTGAAACAAGAGATTTCAGGTCGATTTTTACTCGAGAATGAGAAAATCTGCGGCCTGTTTAAAGCCGGGATTCCTGAATTGAAAAAAAAACTTGGGGCCATCCATTACCATGTCCGCAATATCGACTGCAGCGTGGCCCAACAAGAAGAGATCCGTCCAACTGGTTTTATTGAAACCCTGGTAAAGGCCAGGGATGACAGGGTATTAAATATTGTGATTTAAAAAAAATATGAATAAAAAACATATTAAACGAGCGGTTGCCTTAAAGTATGACCGTGAGACAGACGGTTCTCCCAAAGTAACGGCCAAGGGTAAAGGCAAGGTGGCTGAAAAGATCATTGAACTTGCCCGAAAAAATGATATACCCATAAAAGATGATCCCGACCTCATTGAGGTGTTGTCCTCCCTGGACATAGACGAAGAAATTCCCCCGGAGATATATGTGGCCGTGGCCGAGCTCCTGGCCTTTGTCTATTCGCTCAACTCCAGAAAATCTTCAAAATAAAATGACCCAGTATCCGGTTCCCGGAGCAATATTTCAGGTTTGATACTCTCGTAAAAAGTGAATTCCATGACCCTGTCGGGTGTGCTAGGAAAAATTTTCTGCGTTCCGTCAAAATCATTGCCTTTTGCGTGCAAGATTTTTGGCGCCGATTTTTTTTTGGGCGGACAGGGCCGAGACCTCCATTTTTTCATTCAAAAAACAAAAAAGACCCTGGACAGCCCGACACAAAGGGATTTCAGGCTCTTTTCCCCTGCGAGGATGAGACAAAAAATTTGGTTTCCAGGGGCTTTATACCATGAGACAGGGTGCAGACAGGGAGGGAATATCCATGGCATTCATATTGCAAGTCTGGTTGATAATTGATTGATTTAAAGGAGGTCTTTAGATACATGATTCTTGAAATGACCCGGCCCGTCCAGGGCGGATTGAGGCAGGAAAGAAAACTGGAAGCCGTGTCCAACAATCTTGCCAATGCAGATACCACGGGGTTCAAAAGGGATACCATCAGCTTTGACGCAAAATTTAAGGCCCAGCTCAACAAGGATTTTACCCAGGGATCCATACTGACCACGGGAAACCCCCTTGACATTGCCCTTTCCGGGGAAGGATTTTTCAAGGTCGACACCCCGGAGGGTATTAAATATACCCGGAACGGGAATTTTACCCTGGATGCCGACGGCATTCTTGTGGATCAGAACGGGAACCCGGTTATGGGCCAGGGCGGGGCTATTGCCATTGATACCCCGAACATCGAGACCGACCTGTTTGTCAACCAGGCCGGTGACATCCTTTTGTTCGGTGAAATCATTGACACCCTTGATATCGTGACCTTTAACCAAAAAAATCGGCTGGAAAGGGACGGACAGAACCTGTTCACCTACACGGGAGAAACGACAGACGAGGTCCTGGCAGACCAGGTGACGGTCCAGCACCAGGGGCTTGAAAAATCAAATATACGGGTGGTGGATGAAATGGTCCGCATGATCGATTACCAGCGAATGTTTGAGACATTTACAAAATCCATGATGACCTTTGATGAAGTCGATGCCAAGGCCATAAATGATGTGGGAACACTTAGATAAACCAGTAGGAGAAATTATATGATACGCGCACTCTGGTCCGCGGCAACGGGCATGCATGCACAGCAGATGCAGACCGATGTCGTGGCCAATAACCTGGCCAACTCCAGCACCACCGGGTTTAAAAAATCCCGGGCCAATTTTGAAGACCTCATGTACCGGACCATGCAGGTGGCCGGGCAGACCACCCCGGGCGGGGGACAGGTCCCCACGGGCATCCAGGTGGGGATGGGGGTCAAGCCCACCAGCGTCCAGAAATTGTTCACCCAGGGAGATTATATCCAGACCGATAATCAACTGGACATGGCCATCCAGGGAAAAGGGTTTTTCAGGGTCATTCACGGAGATGAAGAGTTGTACACCCGGGCCGGCAACTTCACCCTGGACAGTGAGGGGTTTTTAACCACCCCATCCGGGGACCGGCTCCAGCCGGAAATATCTCTGCCCATTGAAACCATTACCGTGACAGTCCAGGATAACGGTACACTCTCGGCCCACGGTGCGGATGATGCCATTCTGGCCACGGAAAATATTTTAATCTCCACCTTTGTCAATTCAGCCGGTCTTTTTGCCGTGGGCAACAATCTGTTCAGGCAGACCGAGGGGTCAGGCGCTGCAACGGAAAGAACACCGGGCGAGGACGGGGCCGGAACCGTGGTCAATAATTTCCTTGAAGGCTCCAATGTCAGCGTAATCGAGGAGCTGGTGGCCATGATCGCCGGGCAGAGAGCCTATGAGGCCAATTCAAAATCGATTCAGACCGCCGACACCATGCTTGGCACGGCCAACGGGTTGAAACGATAGGAATGAAGATGGGTTTTTCAACGGGTAATACACGGGAGAGTATTAGACGGCCGGTTTTTTTTGCCCTGGGGATTTTTATTGTGCTCCAGGGCCTGCACTCCTGGGCCTTTGCCGCAGATAAACCCATGGTTTTTGACACCATACAAATTATTGTCAACGAGACAAGCCGTGTAAAAGGTCCCCGGGTGCGTTTACAAGATATCTCCGATATCCATGCCAGGGGCATGTTAAAAGAGGCCGTTGAAAAAATTGACCTGGGATTTTCCCCAAAGCCGGGTCGGCTTAAATCAATTGACAAAAAGAAAATCCTGTCAAGTGTCCGGGCTCAGAGATATCTGCCTGAGAACATCGAGATCATCTGTCCGGAACAGGTCTATGTGAAGCGGATGAGCCAGAAGATTGACAAAAATGAGATCCGGCAATGGATTGATCAGGATCTTTCCCAAAGGTTTGACGACAGGGAATATGAACTGGTCTCTTTCAGTGTTCAGGGACTTGAATCTTATCCCATGGGCCGGAAGGAATATCAATTTGATTCCAATGACTATGTTGACACAAGAGGAAGGGTGTCTGTTTTCCTGGATGTGATCATAGATGGAAACAAAGAAGACCGGATAAAGGTGAACGGAGAGGTGGCCGTATATGAAAAGGTGCTTCTTGCATCAAGGTCTCTGGCAAGGGGGGAAATTTTGTCCAAAGACTCGGCATATCAGGAAAAGAAAAACATTTTTGAGCTGGGCGGCAATCTGATCCGGAAGTTTGACGCCATCGATGGAAAGATCTTAAAATCTAACCTCAAAAGAGACGAGGCTTTAACGGCCCGCCTGGTTTCAGAGCCTCCCCTGGTAAAAAAAGGTGATATCATCCGCCTTGTTTCCAGAAACCAGACCCTGGTGATTGTCACTGCCGGGATATCCAAAGAAGACGGGTTTGAAAATACAATTATCCGGGTTGAAAACTTAAGCTCTGGAAAGCTTGTGCGGGGTGTTGTAAAGGGAAAATCAAGAGTGGAGGTTATTCAATAGACAAATGAAACACTTTCTTTATAAAATCAGTGTGTTGCTGGCCAGTATCTTCTTTTTGGGCATTACTGGCTGTATCACCGGTTCCCAGACCGACTCCACCGGGCTGGTTCTCCCGGAAGGCGCTTCAACCCAGCCGGTTCTCCAGCCGGAGTTTATCTCTCCCGGACCTGCGGAAGGGTCTTTATGGGCCAATAAAAACGGGTCCATGTTTGAAGATTCCAAAGCCACCCGGGTGGGGGATACGGTTATCGTGGACATCATTGAAAATTCAAGCTCCAGCATGGATGTGAATACGGATGCCTCACGAAAGACGGGCATGGACATCGGGGTGCCCACCCTGAATCTTCTCGGCAAAACCAGCAATTTCGGGGCGGCTGTGGGTGATACCAAACTCATTGGTACGGATTTTTCAAATACCTTTAAGGGAGAGGCCACCAGTGACCGCTCCGGACAGGTGACCGCCTCCATTGCGGCCCGGGTCACTGAGGTGCTTCCTAACGGTAATTTAAGCCTTTTCGGCCGGCGGGCCATGAAAGTCAATAACGAGGTTCAGTATATCACGGTGTCCGGCATTATCCGGCCCCAGGACGTTTCCGCCGGCAACCGGGTAAAATCAACCTATCTGGCGGATTCAAGAATTGAGTATTATGGGAAGGGTGCTCTGGCAGACAAGCAGAAACCCGGCTGGGGAACCCGGATTATTGATAATATATGGCCCTGGTAAAAATATAGATTTGGTAAAAAGGAAATTCATCATGCCCGTAAACACACCAAGGTATCGCTTTGTTCCGCTGATCATATTTCTATTTTTTATGGGAATATTTTTTGTTGCAGACTCCCATGGGGCCAGGATCAAGGACCTTGCCGCCATCAAGGGTATCCGTTCCAACCAGCTCACCGGCTACGGCCTGGTGGTGGGCCTGAACGGCACCGGTGACAAGGACGGGGTGAGCTTCACCCGCCAGGCCCTGGCCAATATGATGGAAAAGATGAATATCTATGTGGATAAAGACCAGTTAAAGGTTAAAAACGTTGCCGCGGTCATGGTCACTGCCGACATTCCGCCCTTTGCCAGAATCGGTGATAAAATCGACGTTTCAGCCTCATCCCTGGGAGATGCCAAGAGTCTCAAGGGCGGGACCCTGCTGGTCACTCCCTTGAAAGGGGTGGACGGCCGGATATACGCCCTGGCCGGCGGCCCCCTGACCCTTGCCCTGGCCGGCGGGGGCAATGACCGGGACAGTCACCTCCAGGTGGCACGGATTGTCAACGGGGCCTCTGTGGAACAGGAAATTCCCTTTAAGCTGGATGGAAAAAAGAACCTGATCCTTTCCCTGTTCCAGCCGGACTTTACCACGGCCAAAAGGATGATGGAAACCATCAATGCCTCCATAGGCGATGGGGTTGCCGGATTGATCGATGCCAGTGCCCTGAGTCTGAGGGTCCCGGATTCCATGTGGCAAAAGAACGTGGCGGAATTTATCGCAGATATTGAAACCCTTTCAGTGGTTCCGGATACCACGGCAAAGGTGGTGATCAATGAAAAAACAGGCACTGTGGTGATCGGAAGTGATGTCACCATCTCCAACGTTGCCGTTGCCCACGGCAATCTTTCCGTGACCATCAACGATGACCCGGCAAATACGGCCACGGAAAAACTCATGAACCTGCCCGGCACCTCTACCATTGGAGAACTGGTCAGGGGACTGAACGCCCTGGGGGTCAACCCCCGGGACCTGATCAGCATCCTCCAGAGCATCAAGGCTGCCGGTGCACTCCAGGCAGAACTCGTCATCATATAAATTTAGAAGAGAGATCTCATGGATATTGATAGGGTCAACCAGAACCTTGCCAGGGCAAAATTGAGCAGGCTCAAACAGCAGACTTCAGGGATGGATCAGGCGAAACAAAAAGAACAAGAGTTAAAATCGGCCTGTGCCGGGTTTGAAGCCATCTTCATCCACACAATGGTCAAATCCATGCGCCAATCTCTGCCCGGAGATGCACTCCTGGGTGAATCCCACGGTATGGATATGTATAAATCCATGTATGACCAGCACCTGTCCGATGAATTGTCAGCGAGCAAAACCTCCCTTGGGATCAAAGAATTTTTATACAATCAGCTCAAAGACTCCAAATAAAGAAACACCTCCCGCAAAAAAGGCTAGCTTTTGAGAAAGTCCAAAATATGCAAATGCTCAATGCCTTCTACGTTCCCCTGTGCAAACTCATCCATTGAAACCACTATTTTTCTGTAATTGTTGTTTATTTTCAAAAGGTTGCCGAATTCCCTTTCACGGGTTTCCTGTGTCGGCAACAGATAAGCGACCTGAATATAAATGGTTTCATCGAACTTCTGGGCAACAAAATCAATTTCAAGGTTCTTATATTTCCCCACAAAAACTTTGTATCCCTTTGTCCTTAAATATTTGTAAACAATGTTTTCAAGAATTTTGCCGATATCCTGTTGTTTGAAGCCCACAATAGCATTGCGTATCCCGATGTCTTCAAAATAGTATTTGTCGTTTACCTCAAATCGTTTTTTCCCGATAATGTCATATCGGCTTACCCGGTGAATGATAAATGCATTTTCAAGGGCTTTCAAATAATTCATAATCGTATTGATTGACATGCTGATCTTCTGGGACTTGAGGTATTCGCTGATATTACTGGCGGTTAAAAGGCTGCCGATATTGTCAGCCAGAAATAGCAGCAGACGTTCAAGCAGGTTGATATCCCGTAAATTATTAGGCCCGACAACATCCCTCAAAACAACACTATCGTGTAGTGTTTTTAAATATCCAAATACAATGTCGGCTTCAAAATTAAAATTAATCAGATATGGCATCCCACCGAATTGTAAATATTTTTTTAAAGAATCATTGGAAGATTCAAGTTCATGAAAAGTTAAAAACTCAATGTAGGATAGACAATAAATATTAATTTCAATATAGCGCCCGGCAAGGAGGGTTGCCAACTCGCCGGACAGCAGAGTGGCATTGCTGCCCGTACAGAAAACGTCGTATCGCTCGTCTTCATTCAGGTCCCTTATGGTTTTTTCAAATGATTCTATCTCCTGGATTTCATCTACCATTACGATATTTTTTCGATCTTCAACCGTATTCTGGCGTACAAATTCATATAGGTCTTTGTATGTCCTGATATGATCAAAAACCACCTTTTCCTTATTGATATAGATGATGTTGCTTAAAGGATGCTTCTCTTTGATTTCGTTTTGGATCAACATCAACAAATAGCTTTTGCCGCATCTTCGCTGGCCTGTCAGCACCTTAATAATGTTTTTATTATAATACGGCTCAATTTTTTTTATGTAATTGTGTCTGGGAAATAATTTCATTGTAATGAATTCTTATGATTTTTTTTAAATTAATCTTATTGTAATGAAAATAAATGGAATTATCAAGCATATTTTCATTATATTGAAAAAGGAATTGAAAGGCTCCCTTTAATTTTTTCCGAAGAGATCCCTTTTTTCCCATGGCATAGATGTTGCTACTTTGCTGAATTAGAGTTGAATTTACTTACAAGACAGGAAAATAATTCCGTTTTCCTGATTATTTGGTATCAATATTCAGCTTAACTAAGAAAAGACCGATACCTGGTAAAAGGAGAGTCAACATGGAAAAATTTGCCGATGAAATAGAGCGATTGCTCGAGGAAAAGCTTTCTTTGTATAAAAAACTGATAGGCATCCTTGAGACAGAAAAAACGTATATTGCTGACATGGATGTTGATTCTCTGTGGGTTGCAACTTCACAAAAAAAGTCACTTGCGATCAGTATTGAAGGCACAAAGCAGAACATCCGTAGTCTTTTCGGTGAAATTTATTCCGGCCTGGATATGGATGTCCGGTCATTCAGTCTTTCTCGTCTGATAAAATTTTTAAATGTGTCATCTGAAAAAAGAGATGAGTTAGACAAGATCAGGCTGGCCATCAATACATGTAAAAGCGATATTTCCGGGATGGCTTCTGAGAATAAACAATTTATCAATGAATATCTTGCGATTATCAATGGAATTTTTTCGACTATCATGGATACTGCAGACAGGAAGGGATACAACAACTCAGGAGCCGTTTTAAAGCAAAATACCACAAACCGGCTTATCTCTGCAGAGGTGTAAATCATGTCGGGAATCTCCTCCACTCTCAGCATAGCAAAGACGGCCATAGGAGCCCAGCAATATGGGTTGAACATCACCGGGCAAAATATCGCCAATGTAAACAACCCGGATTACAGCGTTCAGAATGCCGATCAGAAGAATAGAAAACCAGCCCTGTATGGTGGGTTTTTATTTGGAACCGGTGTTGATACATTCCAGATCCGGCAAAGTGTTGATAAGCTTCTTGAGCAGCGACTGACCAATGAATTGTCGAGTCAGGCATCATTTGAAGAACAGGAATCCTACATGAGAATTCTAGAAGGTTTTTTTGACGAGAATTCTGATACGAGTATTACCAGTGTTTTAACAGAATTTTGGAATTCCTGGCATGATATTTCCGACAATCCAATAGGTTCCTCTGAAAGGGTCGCTGTTTTTGAAAATGGGGAAAAACTGGCATCCAGGTTTGAATCTGCCGTACTTGATATGGATGATTTGCTGGAGGATGTTAATTCCGATATCAATTCAGCCGTTATACAGATCAATGAACTGACGGCTAAAATTGCAAGTTTAAATCAAGAAGTGATATCTGCGGAAATCAATAGGACTGCAAATGATCAGCGGGATCAGAGGAACAGATTTGTAGATGAACTTGGAAAATTAATTGACATTGATACCTTTGAACAGTCTGACGGGAGCGTGATTGTAAATATTGCTAAAAGTTTTACCATTGTCAGCGGTGTGGATACCTATGGTGTATCCGTGCAAGATCAGCAAGTTGTTGTGCAAAGGTCCACGGGCGGAGATAGGGCTATCTCTGATAAAGTTTCGGGTGGAAGGGTTGGCGGGCTTCTTGAAATGAGGGATGAGGTGGTGCCCAAGTATCGGGCAGAGATCGATGAACTTTCCAGGGAGATGATTTGGGCTATTAATTATCAACACTCCCAGGGCGTTGGACTGGAATATTTCTCAGAATCTGTTATTGGCGAGTATGCAACCGATGACAGCGGATGGCTGACAAGCTATGAATTCGGTGACAAGATCGATGCATCGAAATCCTTTGTCATGTGGATGGAAGATACAAGCTTTGCCGATACTGAGTATACGAAAATCGCCATGGACATGGGGCTTTCTGAAGCCGGGATTACGAATTGGCAGGGGACGGCCCCTGGTGGAACACAGTCAATTTATAAGCTGACTGTCGTGGATGATGCGGTGCTGGGGGATAAGCTTGTAACGGAATCAGATGGAGATGGACTTGCCCGTGTATTTGGATCAGGTGCTACATCAGGGGTGGCCACCGCGCTTAACTCTGCGATTGCCGAGCAAACGCTTATTATTTATGGCGGTCCCACCGGTACAACAAAAATTGAGGTTGAAGACGTGGGTGGGGACGCGAAACGGTCTGCTGCTTCCATTGCCCAGGCATTAAGCCAGGTCGACGGTATAGATGCCTGGGCATCTGAAAACAGTGCCGCCATTGATATCGGTGGAATCGGGTCTGCCAACGATGGTGACGAAATCAAATATGCCTTGTATGTGGAAGGGCTGACTCAAAACGTCAGCTTTATCAGGGATTCAGATGCTGGATCATTAAAGGAACAATTTGAAGAATCCCTTTTATCCGCAGCCGAAGCGGTGAATATCATTAACGAAGATAAAGACCTTTTTGTAAACAGCCTTAGCCTCACAAGCACGGGCATTACAAGCAGTTCCGGTAGAACCCTTGGAGTTCAGGACTTTGAGGTGCAGGATAATGCAGGCATCAGCTTTTCTACTTTTAATGGGTTTGCCACGGGCGACACGTTGATATTTGATGTGAACGGAACACAAGTGTCAGTGGACCTGACCGGTGTGGATACAAGCGATAGCGTTGCCATGGCATCAACATTCTATACCGCCATTGATACGGCATTGAATGGACAACCCTTTGTCGTTGAAAATAATGTGTCCGGCAACTCGGTTGTCGTGAGAAGTACTGACGGCGCAGGTGTCACCCTTGACAATATCAGCAATATCGCCGCCAACCCGACGATTGTGATTACAGCACTTTCCGGCTCCACTATTCCAGGTGACAATACCTTGACATTTGACGGTGCAGATACCGTTGTCGCAAATTCAAATACGCTGGATACGGATACGATCTTGTTTTCAGGCAATGGAACCGGTGCCACAATAAGGGAAGGATCATTTGCAGGCGGAACCAAATCTGCAGTGATAACCGGTACGCTAACCGCCACGGTTGATCCCGGTATCTCAATACACTCGACTGTTTATGGAGCAGGGTCCGGAGGTCTTTTCAACAACTTCAGTGCAATTGTTGGAAGTTCCATCCTGACCCTGGGGGGGGAAGGCGGATTTAATAATTTTTCGACAGCAGGCGGTGAAATCATCACTTTTGAGCTGGATGGAGCTTCGATAAATTTTACCACCACGGCTGCTGCCGGTACATCAGATATTCAATTTGCCACCTACCTTGAGACTCAGATTAATGTGGGCTTGGTCGGTGCGGGGATAGACACGTCCTATGATGTCATCAGAACAGCAAGTTCAGTGTCAATTATCAAGAACAGCAATTCAGAAGACCCTATTAAAATAGGTAATTTCAGTGATTCTCTGGACAACAACGCACAATTGAGAGTGAAAACCGGTACGGGTAAAGGATCTAACCAGCCTATAAATGATTTTCTTGATGCGAACCCTGCAATGTCCTACCGGAATGCTTCAACATCCACCCTCTATGATGATGAGGGCACGATCCTGTGGGAAAGGCTGGATAAGGACGGCATTGGAACAGGTTCATCCGGGCTGATAACCGTCGAGGATGGAGGACAAGTCTCCATTATTGAGAGTGGTGTGACCACAATGACGTTCGATATTTCAAAAGGCAGTCTTGTGGCCGGCAACACATTAACAGTGAATACGGATACACTCGGGCATCCGGACCCCCTGGATTTTAGAGTTACCGGTCGGGCAAACAGCATTAACGATATTTACCGGTTCAAGGTGGTCTCCGGCGGCAAGGTCGGCCACCTGCCGGCAACCGGGGATGAACCGCTTGTCATTGAGTGGTCGAACAGTGTTGGAACGGAAACATTTACCATTGAAGGCCATGATCCTCCTTATACCCCCCAGGCACCGGTAGAGATTCGTGTAGACGGTATGATACTGAAGTTTAATGACGGAACCGTATTTGATGGAGATGTATTCACAATTACCACAGGTGATACAGGAATTCCGGTTTCACTGAACAGCGCCGGGCAACCCACAGGAGAAACCCTTTCCGACTGGCACTGGACAATTGATTCTTTTGCTGAACAATTTAATAGAGATGCCCCTGGAATGAAAGCCTCCACCACCCTGGATAACCGGCTCAAGTTCGAAGCATCAGAATCATACTATGCAATAGAAAAAATCAAATATTCAGAAGAGAACGGGTTTAGCGAAGCAAATACATCAATAACAGTGAATGACTGGTCTGCCCTTGATTTTGCAGCATCAAATCTTCATTTTGAGCGTTCAGCCGCAGGATACTGGGGTGTTTTGAATGATCCCACCGGTGGAAATTTTCACCTGATACCGGCAGGCGGGGATGACGATGGATTTGGTGTCGATTTTTCAGGAGACGGCGTGCCTGATATACAGATAGATTTTACAGAAAAAGTCTCCGGCCCCGGATATGTTGAGTTTGATTTTACAAAGCGCCATTCTGAAGACATCGGGTTTGCCTTTTCAGATGATGCGTCATCCTCTTCAGGCCTCGTTGCTGCGGCAGGAATGAATCTTTTTTTTACAGGCCGTAATGCAATGACCATGGAAATAAATGAAAACTTAAGTGATACAAAGTTTGTGGCAGCCGCAACCATTGACAGCGAGACCGGGAAGATAAGCCAGGGAGACAATACCAATGCACTTGCCCTGGCAGATGTTCAATTCCAGGAAAAAACATTAAAGCTCTGGACATTCCAGAGGGGAAGTGAAGCCCAGTCCAGCACCACAGAGGCAACCCTTGATAATTATTTTAATCAGATCATCGGTTCCATGGGTATAAAATCACGAAGTATTAAGAGTTCAAAGGAATTTGCCGATATCATGGTAAACACTATAACCGGGCAGAGGGATTCAATTTCAGCAGTTTCACTTGACGAGGAAATGATAAAATTGATTCGCTTTCAGCATGCGTTTTCAGCCGCCTCAAAGCTGCTGACCATAGCGGATGAAATGTTGAATACACTTATTTCTGTCCGATAGCAGGAGAAAAATAGAATGCGGGTTCCGACTATTTCCACCTATGTCAACTCCACTTACCGACTGGGCAACCTTACCAGCAAATTGCAGAGTGCAAATGAGGTTGTCAGTACCCAGAAAAGAATTAATGAGTTGTCTGATGATCCACTGGGATTGAGCCAGGCTCTCACGCTTAAGAACTCCATTGGGAATCTTGAACAGATCGAACAGAACGTGATCATGGGAAAATCCTGGCTTGAGGGATCTGAAAGTGCTCTCGACAGTGTTAATAATTTGATTCTGGAGGCAAAAACAGATATCCTCCGGCTTGCCAATGACTCCACAACAGAGGATGAACGCAATGATGCCGTTGAAAGGGTGAACAGCATTATCGAGCAGGTCGTTTCCCTCGGCAATACCCAGGTTAACGGCAGTTATATATTCAGTGGCACAGACACAAATATTATTCCGTTTGAATTTGACACGGGTGAACCACAGCAGGTTCTGTACAGGGGCAATGACATCCCTTTTGAGATACGTACCGATAAAAACTCCGGTGTTCAGGTGGGACGGGATGGAAAAGAGGTGTTCTGGGATAAAGAAATAGAAATCAATTCAACCAACAATAAAATTGTTTTTAAAGAGGACAACGGTCACGGGTCTGCATCACAAAAAGTTTTAACCGCTGTCATACCGGATGGATTGTATAACACAAAGACACTTGAGACGTCGGTAAGGAACGCCTTAAATGAAGTCTCCACAAGTGATGGGTATGGGGTCACATATATTGTCGAGTATGACAGTGCACAAGAAAAATATTCCATCAGGGAAGACGGGTCATTTAGCGGATACCTCAAAACAGAGTTCATGTGGGAGTCCGGAGGAGACGCATACATAAATAAGATCGCTGCAAGCAGTTCCATAGATCCGGACGATATTCATATCAGTGTCAACAAGAGTGCCTTGACCATTGGGACGCCCGAACCTCCCGGAACCGATCCCTTCCAGATAGTCTGGCAGGGTGATGACACCTGGAAAGTTGTCAATAATCCTGGATACGTTATTATTCCGTCAACCATCCCGGGTACTGCTGACAGCGTCGGCATTGATCTTAATGAATCCGGCACACCAGATATCACCATAAAACTGGATGCACCGGTTAACAATAAAGGTGACTTTATTGAATTTGAAATTATTTCAGCCAAAGGAGATCTGAGTATTGGTCATGAAATAGGGTTTAATGCAGAAAATTTGATTCAGGCACCCCCCGTGTCCGACCAGCCGGCCCAGTATATTACCGAACTTGTCATAGTAGACGGTACAAATGATGTCGTTGCCTTTCAGGAGGTAAATTCTACCGGCGGGGCTACACCGTTGGCCATTGATCTGAATACAACCGGCGCTGATATTACCTATGTTGATATGGACAGCCTTGCCCAAAGTATTGAAGCCAGGATGGAGGCAGCAAGCCTGGCCGGTCCCAACGCCATAGATTATGATGTGTCATATGATCCCAAAACCAGTCGGTTTTCCATACGGGAAAACGGAACAGATCTTGATGAATTTCACTTGCAATGGAGTGCCGGCACCGCAGCAGCCACACTCGGTTTTCATCCCGTGGACGATCAAACAATTTATCCTGCCAGCGATATTGCCCTGGACAGGACCATTATTCTGGACAGTTCAAACAACAGCTTTAATTTTCAGGAGATTGGTCTTCTGGGAACAGCCGGAGGTACTCTCACCGCAACGGTTGCCCCGGGAACCTACCGCAACGCTACAAGCTTTGCTGCTGCAATAGAAACGGCATTGGATACGGCATCTAATGCATCAGGTGTTTTCCCTGCCGTAGATTATACCGTTACTTACAATGCCGGAGCCAATGACTTTACCATAGCGGATGCCAGTGGCGCCATATCTGAATTTGAACTGCTCTGGAATACGGGAAGCCCTTCCAGTGATTATCTTGCCAAGTCTATGGGATTTGATCCCAGTGTGGATTATGATGGGAATCTGTCCTACAGCAGCTCAGTGGATCCGGTGGTGATGACCTTTGATAAAACTAACAATTGGATCGATTTTTCCGAGACAGATGCAGATGGGAACGTTGTAACGGCAAGTATTCAAATTCCTGAAGGGGAGTATACCAGTCAGGCGCAATTGGCTGCTTTGATTCAGACCGAGATGAGAGCCGCATCCTGGAATTCTGTTGATTATGCGGTTTCCTATGATGCTATTGAAAATGAATTTGTGTTTAAGGAAGGTGGGAAGGCTGATATATCTTCTTTCAGCCTGCTCTGGTACAGTGGAGATAATCCGTCAACAAACGCAGCCGACGTATTGGGCTTTGCAGCGACAAGCGATGATACGGTAAGATTTTCCATCAGTGATGAACCGATTGTGAATGTCACCATTAACGCATCAAACAATAAAATTGATTTTCTAGAGATTACCACGGGTGACCCTGGTAGAATATCTGAGAAACTGACGGCGTCAGTAACACAAAAAACCTACCACAGCCATGCAGAACTTGCCAGGGAAGTGGAAAAAGCCATGGAGGCTGAGTCCCATATCAATGGTAATGCAATTGATTATACCGTGGCCTGGGATGATTACACCCAAAAATTCACCATAAAGGAAAATGGAACCCGGCTCGATGAATTTCATCTTCAGTGGCAGTCTGGTGATAATGCCCCGCTTGCACGTGGAGGAACCGGTGAGAGCATGGGTTCGATCCTGGGGTTTGATTCCCTTTCAGATGATGTGGAAATACCTTTGAAAAGCAGCAGGGATGTGGCGTGGGGTATTTTTAATACTTTGCTTGATTTGAAACAATATTTGTCAGAGAATGATACAGATGGTATTGAACGCACCATAGGAAGGCTTGAAACCAATTTTGATAATATGACCTCAAGAATCGTGGATGTGGGTATGAAATACAGCCGGCTTGAGGTAAGAGAAAAAATTACGTCTCAGGTCAGTTTAAGCCTTACAGAAAGACGGTCCATGATAGAAGATGCGGATATTATTGAATCGGTGATGAATCTTCAGAATATACAAACAGCCTATGAGGCGGCACTGGCTTCCACTTCTAAAATACTGAACGTCAGCCTTGTTGAATATTTATAAAAGGATGGAAACCCCATGCTGATCCTGACCCGGAAGGCAGAGGAAAAAATCAAAATCGGTGACAATATTGTTGTCAGTGTCCTGGGAATTGAGGGAGGCAGCGTGAAAATCGGCATTGATGCCCCAAAAGAAATCACTATTCTCCGAATGGAGATCTTTGAGCAAATACAAAAAGAAAATATCGAATCTGCTGCAAAAGAATTGATTGATATTGCAGATGCTGCAGAGCTTATAAAGAAAAAATTTTCCAGGGAGTAAAGAGATTGAAAGTAAATACCAGAAAATTTGGTGAGATTCGTGTTGACGAAAAAAAAATATTAACCATGCCGGAAGGGTTACCTGGGTTTCCCGGGTTCGAGCGCTTTGTGCTTCTCGAAGATCAGAAAACAGCACCGTTCTGCTGGCTTCAATCCCTGGAAGAGCCTGATCTTGCTCTTGTCATAATGGACCCCCTGGTATTTAAACCCGATTACCGGATCGGTCTTAAAAAATTTATCAGTGATATGAACTGGCCTGGTGTAAAAGAGGAAAACCTGTTGGTCTATGTGGTTGTGAATATAACCGGAGAAAAGGAAGATAAGAAAATAACGGCAAACCTTATGGGACCGCTGGTGATCAATTCAATCAATAATGAAGTTGTTCAGGTGGTAATTTCAGATGCCGCCTACTCTTATCAATACAATATTTTAGAATCGTCTCAGTCAGAATGAACCTTTAGACGCTTTGGTCAAAAATAAGACCGGCGAACTCTCCCATTTTCTCTTTAATTGCCAGCAATTCTTCCGATGGTATCTGTTTGATGAGTTCATTGGTCTTTCTGTTTGTTATTTCCACAACAACTTGATGGTCAAACTCTTCCCGGATGGAAAATCCTAAGCTGGTCTGGAGATCATCCATGATCTCGTTCATCTCTTGTGTCAGTTCTTTTGCGTCTTTTACGGACAAGGACGTTTTCTGATCTTCTTTGGTTTTTTCGGTTTCCTGCTTTTTTTGAATGCTTTGTGCTGTTTCAATGTTGGCCGATACAGACGAAGGCATCTTCTTCTCAAGCGGTGGGGTATCGTTTATTGCTGTGTTGATTGTGTCGATATTCATGGAATCCTCCCGTTTAGTTTGTAAAATTTATTGCCCGCGGTCTGTTTGAGACAGAGGATGGTGATCCATAGGATCCGATGATTTTCTTTCCTATGGACATTCTTTTCATGCTTTCTCGAAGACCGTTTCTATGGGCTATGACTTTTTTTTCAAGTGCCTTGTTCTGGGTGATGAGTGTATTAATACGCTCAATAAAAATATACATCATCGACTCAGTGTCAGCCTCCTTACCCGGCCCTGTATCTTTTAAAAATTTGCCGACATCTTTCTTTAATATGCGGAAGGCTTCATTTCTTTCGATCATCTGGTGTTCAAGGTCCGGTAAAATTTCGGTATTAAAGGATTCAATATGGTTCGCCTGAATCTTTTCCAACCGGATCAGTGTTGCGTTAATGTGATGAAACCCTTTTTTCATATTTAAATCCCCTATCCCTTTTATCAAACAGAGATTGAATGAAAGGCGGCTTTGCCTGCACCATTACTGTAATTTTCTGAAAGGTTTCCTTCCCGGGCTATCCCCTGAAGGGCTATCTTTTTGTTTTGAGGACTTTTTCCCATGACATCATTCTCCCATATTTCCATAAGTTTTGCCATGTAAGCGTGTGTGCGCTGGAGGATCTGGACGTCATTATTGATGGATACTTTGGGAAGTTCAGTAAGGATTGCAGTGTAAAGTCCTCTTAAAAACTGTGTGCTTTCATCGTTCATTGTTGTATCAATAGATGAGTTCAGTTCAGAAACAATAGCAATGGTTTTGCTCAGGTTTTCCCCGCGTTTTTTTGTATCGTTTTCTTCAATGCCTTCCTTTGTCAGATCGATGCGATCCAAAGCGCCTTTAAAAAGCATGAGGATTAATTGTTCAGGCTTCATGCCTTCATAATGGTTGTTCAGATATTTATTTATTCCAGCCGATGCTGCCATGCATACCTCCATCGCTTTGTTTAGACTTCGTTTGATCGCTGTGTTGTTATACCTAATTGGTTGTCTTATTGAAAGAATCTATCATCGACTGCATAAAGGCTGATTCATTATTCAACTGGCTGATATACGTATCCAGCCTTACAAACTGGGCGGTCATTGATTCATATCGTTTGTTCAGGCGCTCGGTAGCAGACAGGATATCCCTGTCCAGCCGTTCCATTTTGATTTCTGCCGCATCAATTTCAGTGGAGACGATCCCCTGGGAACTGACCATATTCGTGATCCCGTCATTGATGATCTCTCCCAATCCGGTGATTTCCGAATCAGCATCACCAATGAAAAGAGATCGCACGGCATCCGGATTAGAAACAATGGCCTGTTCAAGTGCAATTTCATCAAGACTGATAATGCCGTCTTTATTTACTTCAAGGCCTAAATCAATAAGGCTGATATATTCAGATTCCGTATTAATGCTTGTGGTGATCAATGCCTTGAGCTTTGATACCATATTTTTTACATCAAATGAGTCCGATAGAGGGTTTTGGGTGTCATCAGTTTCTGGATCTGCATCAGTTTGACTGTCAGATCCGTTAATGTCTGTTATTAAATCGTTAAATCCTTCAATCAGGGATATGATGTTTGCTTTTACCGGATCCAGGTTGCTCTGAACCCCAATAGCGGTTTCCCCGGTTTTTTTTAAATTCAGGGTGACACCGGAGATTACATCTGAAATGCCTTCCCCGGATTGTCTCTGGTATTCGACACCATTTACTTTAAAAACGGCATTTAAGGATTCACCGTCAGCACCGGTGACTTCCGCCATGGGAAGATTCTGAATGGTTATCCGATTGCTTTCTCCCGTGGATTTTGAGGTCAGTGTCAGCCGGAAAGGGTTTTCAGCAGCACCGGTATCGATAATGGCGGCGGTTACCCCGGGGTTGTCTGCGGCATTGTTGATATCAGTGGCGATTTGTTCATAGGTGGTTCCAGGGGAGACACTCAGGTACATGGGGTCACCTGATCCTGCAGTGGCAATGGAAATGGTGGTGTCGGCCATGACATAATCATATCCCACTACATCGACCTGGGAGTCAGAACTATCTCCACCACTTGCTGATGCAATCCGGATATAATACTCCCCGTTATTTTCCCCTAAAGACGCCATGACCATCAATTCCCCATCTTCATCTTTATTAGAATCCGCAGAATTGATGGTTTGAATTATCTGGGTAAGGCCCATCCCGGTAGTCAGACTGATATCAATTGCCTGCTGGTTTTCCAGGGAGCCGTATAGGATTGTCATGGTGCTGCTTTCAGTTGTAATGGACTGGGTACTGGACGTTATGCCGGATTCAGGTTCTGCATAAATAACACTGCCGGCGCTTGCTACCCCATCTGTCTGCCAGGAATTGTATTGGGCTTTCTGTGTGACTTCAATGCGATGGGAAGATTGTGCAATCCCATCGTTAGCAGAAGCGGTAAGAATGTCTTCATCTGAGACTGAGACGGAGTTTTTTAAAAAATCCGATTCAAGGGAGAGGGAAAGTGCATTTGATTTCATGGCATACAGTTTGGTGTTCACACTGTTATAGGCATTAATTTCTTTTTTAAGGGCTGTTTTTTGAGTCTGCTTGGAGGTGATGGGGGTCATTTCAGCTTCTTTAAGCTGATCCAATATATTCTGGAGGTCAAGTCCCGATCCGATTCCCAGTGTTGTGATTGATCCTGCCATTTTATTTTCCATCCTCTACTGTCATCATGTCCCAGGCTCACCGCCATAACATTAAGTCATATTATCCTTATCGGATCATGGCATAAAAAACATGAGAAAAAAAGAGAAAAAGCCCCGGAAGAACTCCGGGGCTTTAATGTTCAAGTTTTCATCTGAAGTAATGGTTTAAAAAGAGTTCACCTGACTTACTGGAGTAAGCTCAGGACCGTCTGTGCACTGGCATTGGCCTGGCTCATGGCAAATGTTCCTGCCTGCTGCAGTATCTGCAGTTTGGTGAAGTTGGAGGACTCTTCAGCAAAGTCAACGTCGCGGATAGTTGATTCAGCAGAGTAAACATTTACCCGTGTGGTTGAAATATTGGCAATGGTAGAGGTGAGCTGGTTTTGAACAGAACCAAGATCCGCCCTTACCTTGTCCAGATCTTTCAACGTGGCATCTGCTACCGCAATGGCAATCTGAGCACTCTCCTGGGTGAGAACGTTGAGATCGGAAAGCCTGTTGGTTGAAGAATCAGTTAATTGGGCTGTTGCAGCATCACCACCCGCATTTGCAGCCAATGTACTGCCGGCTGCCATCACAGACCCTTCTTTAAGTGTCATGGCTTCATTGAGCAGATTCACACCACCTGTAACGATATCGGTTTCAGCGACAGTCCCTGCCAGATAAATCGTTCCGTCAGCAGCAGTAATGTTATTGGTCAGATAAGAGCCGGCTGTTATGACACTTCCGTCAGCAAGAGATGATCCTGTCTCAAGCTGCATCTGGGTTCCTGTGGCAACCTTTTCATCGGCATCCAGAGTGATTGTTCCACCAATGGAAGATCCATTGGCCAGCATTGATCCGGCAGCCAGTTTGGTTCCGGCAGCCAGGATAAAGTCACCGGTGATTCCGATGTCTATTTTTGCCGTGGCAGCACCACCAACAGTGGAACCTGATTTGATAAATGTATCTGTGGTTTCAATGGTGGATCCGGCGCCAATCGCCTGGTCTCTGCTAAAGTTCACATCACCGTCATTTTCTAACAGCCCATAGAATGTAGAACCTGATCTCAGGACACTGGCATCTGCAAGTACAGAACCGGTACCAAGTGTTACTTCCTTGGTGATACCGGCCATGCCGGCAGCCAATGTTATGGTAGAGGCCTGTTTTAAGGTCACATCGGCATGGATCGTCGAGCCGCTTACCAGGCTGGAGTCCTCTGCAATGATAGATCCCGCCTCGGCAGTGATAACAGAACTACCACCAAGGGTGGCACTGCTTTTCAGGGTGATGTCTGCACCAACTTTTGATGCGGCAGCCATGGTGGTACCATCTGCAAAGACAGACCCTGTTTTCGCTGTCAGGTCGCCAGCTAAGGTTGCTGCACTTCTTAGCGTAATGTCTGCACCAAAGCTTGAACCGGACGACAGGGTTGATCCACCAGCCAGAGAAGAACCAATGGAAAGGGTCACAGTATCTGCTTCTCCTGAGAGCGTAATTCCGGATGCCAGTGTGAGATCTGTATAAATAGTGGAACCGGAAGCAAAGGCGGTACCATTTGCAAATGTACTGCCTGCAGCGATTGTCCAGTCTTGTTCAGCGGCATTCCCTTTAGTGACATCCTGCGCAAGGGTTACGTCCCCGGACAGGGTGGTGCCTCCGGCGGCGGCAACGATTGCTACGCCGTCAAGACCGGAAATTGTACCACTGTGTATGATGGTTCCGGCTTTGAGTACCGTTCCGGCCGCCAATGTGTTCAGACCTGATGTTATCGACGTTGTCGCTGTGAGTTCGCCGGTTTGATATACTGTTACGCCAATTCCGGAAGCCAGGGTTGATCCATTGCCGAGAACAGATCCTTGTGCCAGGACTGATCCGCTTACCCCAACCGTACTGGTGGCTGTTGTGACACCTGTTGATTCAACGATGTATTTGTTTTCACCCAGAGCTGTCGTACTTGAAAGTACAGTTCCCGCTGCCAGCGTACTCGTTGCCTTTATTGTGCTGCTCCCTACTGTTTCATCTGTTTGTTCAATTGTTGCAGTGGTTCCAGACAATTCAGTATTTGCTGCCAGCATTGTTCCTGCGGCCAGGACAGAACCGGAAGTAATTCTGCTATCGGCTGTTACGGCCGTAGTTCCCTCAACAATGGAGGTACCGGCAAGGGCAACACCCGTTCCAATCGTAGACCCTTTAGCCAGGATGCTGTTGACTGTGATAGTAGAATAAAGTCCCAGGGTGCTGGGTGCTGTGGTACCGGTTGAAGTGCCTTCTGTTTTGATATCTCCGTTAATGGTTCCGTTAAAAACAAGAGTGGAACCGCTGCCGGTGACAGAACCGGCTGCCAGGGTACTTGTTTCTGTTGTAATGATATCATCGCTGAAGGCCGCATCTGCAGCAATATCCTGATTGGTGGTCCAACCGGCGCCGATGATTGAATTTTTGGCAATCTTTGATCCGTTAGTTGCTGTGGCAGAAGAAGTAAACACTTCAGACCTTGCAACATCAAGATTGTTGGTCAATGTAACTGCATTTCCGCCGTCTACGTTGTTGATAACAATGTCATTGGAACCGTTCTGGTTCAGGTTGATGTGACCCACCGTGGACAGATCCTGGCCTTTGAAAACAGACTGTAAACCTGCAGAATCCGCTTTTACTTCAATGGCCCGTCCATCAGTAGAATTAAGTGTCAATCTGCCTTCAGCACTCACCGTAGCCAGAACACCATGCTGTGATGTTTTTGTGTTGATTGCTTTTACCAGGGAACCATCAGTATCACTTGCCAAAACATTGACACCGTTCATGGTAACACCGTTAATGGAGAATTCTGTTAACGTACCGGTCCCAATACTTGAGTTAGTTGTTGACTTTACCTCCGCTGCCGCGGAGATCCCAAGAATGTCTCCCAGTTTATTGATGGAATCAGCTACGGCCGCCATACTGTTTTCTCTGGAGTTGCTATAGCTGACGTCAGTTGCCTGTAGTTTAAAATTTTTATCTTGAAGGCTGCTGTAGATTGCAATATCAACTGTTCCAGGTGAATTATCGGCCAGGGAAAGTTTGGCGGTAGTGACATGACCGATTTTAGTAGACTCACTGGAACCAATTGAAATATTAACGGTTTCACCTGAATAGGCACCAATCTGAAATTTTTTATCCGTAAAATTGCCGGACAATAATTTCTGGCCGTTAAAGGCAGTGGTTTTTGCGATAATATCCAGTTCTTCCATGAGTTTGTCAATGTCTGATTGAATGGCCGCTCGTGATTCTGTGGTCTGGCCATCCTGGGCGGCCTGGATAGATTTGGTTTTAATGGTGTTAATAATGTTGATGGACTCATCCAGGGCAGCGTCTGCTGTCTGAACAATATTGATTCCATCGTTGGCGTTCTTGATGGCCTGACCAAGACCCATTGCCTGTGAGCGCAGGGAATCGGCAATGGACATGCCGGAAGCATCGTCTGCCGCTTTGTTAATTCTCAGTCCTGATGACAGCCTTTCGAGGGAGGCTGAAAGACCGTTATCATTTTTAATCATGTTTTTGTGGGCACTGAGTGCTGCCACGTTCGTGTTAATTCTAAGAGCCATATTTATTCCTCCATGTAAGTTTGATCCCAGGAATCCTTTCCCGGGAGTTTAGTTGAACAATTTTGAAACATTTCCGTTTTATTATTTCCCACCCCCTTCTCACGGATATCTTTATGTCTGTTAGATGATATCGGTTAAAATGGAGAAATCTTTAAAGAATAGGTTATGGGTTGCGTTTTTTTTTTGACTACTGCAATATATAAAATATCAGCATTTAACAGATCTATCGGTAATGGGGGAGGCAAAATGGCAGCATTGGATAACAATTGTTTTGAAAAAAATATGTCCTTGCTAAAAAAAAATCATATGGAACTGTTTAAAGAGATTTCCGAATATCAGGAATATCCCGTTAAAACAGAGATTATCTTTGCAGAAAATCAAAAACCAAATTTAAGGGTACAGCTTTCGGAAAATGAATCGGTATATATTCATCAGCCACAAGATCCCGGCAGTGAATCTGAAACATTCCTCTCTATGGTTGGGGAGGATTCAACCGGTGTTGTCCTGATGTTTGGCATGGGGCTTGGATATACAGTACTTGAGTTGTTAAAAAAAAGAAAGAAACTTCAATTTTTAATTATTTTTGAACTTAATGTCGAATTTTTCATTCATGCAATTAAGCATATGGATTTGACAGCGCTTTTTGAGGACAATCGGGTGATTTTTTCTCTTGGCGAACCCGAGAATCTACCTTCTCTTGTCGGACCGGCAAATCGGGCATTTTTGCTGGAGGATATCCATACCTTAAATCTTACTTCATGTTTTAGAGTAAATCGGGATTATGAAAAAGTTTCTTCGCTGGTGTTTGATTATATAAATGCATTTAATGCAGAAGGGGCCACCAAGGTAGTTCATGGGATGACTTTCTTTGAAAATCGGTTAAAGCATCTGACATCCATGCACCATGATCAAAAACTCGAGGATCTTAAAGGGCGATTCCAAGGGTTCCCGGCTTTGATTGTTGCAGCAGGCCCTTCATTGGATAAAAATATTGACCAGATCGTCAACGCGGTGGGTAAAGCGCTTATTATTTCGGTTGATACTGCATTGCCAATTCTCCTCAATCATGGAATTAAACCTGATTTTATTACAGCGATTGATTATAATGAACTCACCTATGAAAAGATTTCCGGGGTCGCATCCAATCCTGCCTGCAGGCAGATTAATTTGATTTGTACATCCTGGGTTGCCAATACAGTGACCAAACAGTTTCCAGGAAACAATATCTTTTGGGCATTTAGTAATAATCCCATTGAAAACTGGATCAATGCTTCCTTAAGGGGCAATATGTTTATTGGCGGGGCCGGGACAGTTGCACATCTTAATTTTACATCAGCAGTAATTATGGGGTGTGACCCAATCATATTTGTGGGGCAGGATCTTGCTTTCTCAAATAATAAAGGCCATTCATCAAATGTCGTGCTCAGTGGTGATGAAACTGCAAAAAAGGCGCTGGACAGTGCGCAAGGTATTATGTGGGTAAAAGGTCTTTTGGAGCCTGAGGTTCCAACAAACAGACAAATGCATAGTTATAAAATAACGTTTGAGCGGATGATAAAAGAGTGGAATGGAAGGGTTATCAATTCAACCGAGGGGGGGGCTTTTATTGAGGGTGCCCAAACGATGACGCTTTCCCAGGCAATCGAGACATTTTGTACAGCCAATGTCGTCTTGGGTTCAAGTCATCAAAAAAAACAAGACAGCCCCCTGCAATCAATGCAATCCACGATTAAGGAGATTTTAAAGCTTGAAAAAATTGTCAAAAAAGCAGACAGATTATCAGGGCCGGTTCAAAAGGCCTTGATAAAATTAAAAAAAGGTTCCAGGAAAATCCATTCTTTTGCTGAATTGCCGGTGGCGCTCCAAAAGAAAATTTCTGATCTTGATGCATGTCATAATAAAGCGGATAAAAGTCAGCTGTGGTCAATTTTTGATGAGATGACCATGGAGGGGCTGAAGCAGGATGAAAGGGAAAAACGAAAGATCGAGAAGCTCGAGGGTATCCCTGATAAATATATGGAATGGCTTGTGAGGAGTGTGGAACGAATTGATAAAGTGAATCAAATCAGGATGAATAACCTGGAGCGGTTTAAAAAGCAATTAAATGATCTGGTTGGGTATTATAAAATTGAAAAATTGAAATTAAGCAAAATTGAAAAATCTGAATACCATCTGAAAGATATTTTTGATTTGGCAAAATTATATTTTCAATCAGGTGATTATGTCCTGCTGGAAAAGTTTCTGGATAAATATATTTCAGAAACAGGGAACTCTAAATCGATAACACATTATTATTACGGTGTAATCGCCTTGTATCACGGTGATTATGAGACAGCTGAAAACAGGTTCCAATTATCAGTGAAGTCTGATGAGGGGTACCGTGAAAAAATTGATAAAAAACGAAATGAAATAGCCAACAATTATTTTAAATTGGCGCATCTGAATAGTACGTTGGCGGATTTTGGAAGTTCAATTGTGGAGATGCTTCTTTTAAAGGGATTAAAATGCTGTCCGGGCCATGCGGCTATTAAAAATAAATTCAGACAATCTGCTACAAATGATTTGGTGAAAATTGAGCAGAGTTTAAACGAAAAAAATGACACCGGTTTTGATGTTTGTAAAAAGAATTTAGAGAAATGGATTACATTAATAGGGCAGGAAGATGTTATTGTTGATTGTTTAAAAAAAGAAACAATATGCAGTTTTTATCTCTCCTATGGCAAAATGCTTGTAGATAAAAGCAAGTACGAGGATGCGTTGAATCATTATCAAAAAGCACTTTCTATTTTACCGGATGTGCCGGATGTTTACATTGCATTAGCGGATATTTATTTTGCTGTTGAGGCGTTTGATTCCGGTTTGCAGTTTTTAACAAAAGCAGTTGATCTGGATAAACAATATGCGGTCTATTGGTATAATATGGGAAAAAACCTTCAGTCTCAAGATGATTATAATGGCGCTATACTGGCCTATGAACAATATTTTACTGCACTGCCTGAAGATATTGCTGTTTTAAAAGATATTGGAGATTGCTACATAAAGCTTGGAAATCTCCAGGCCGCCCAGGAAGCATATCAACAGCTTAAACGTTTAACCTCAGAAAAATAGAGGAATTATTAAAACAAGGTGGGTGAATCGTCTCAATGATTTCGGTGTTCTTGCCGAAAAATTAATATATAAAATACTATTTTGGGGAAATGCCATGAACCAATCGGTGAAAGAATTGCATAAGGAAAGAATGAAACTATGGGATGCAAGTATTTCGAATCACTGGAAATACATGGATGAAACAACCGGATTGTTCAAAGAAAGTTTTGTGGAACATAGACGTTGTCCAGTCTGTGATAAAGATGATTTTTTGATTCTTTTTTCAAAAGAGGGGGGGCGTTATGTCAAGTGCTTAAATTGCAGCATGGTCTATCTTAATCCTGTTTTCACAGATGAGGCGTTAAAAGATTATTATCAACAAAATCACAGCGTTCAGGCCCAGATCGTCGAAAATAGTGACCCCTTTTATGAGAACCTTTATAATCAGGGATTGGATAGCATAGAGAAGGTCAGTTCATCAGCAAATATTTTGGATATTGGCTGTTCATCCGGAGTTTTTCTGGATCAGGCAAAAAAAAGAAAATGGGAAACCCATGGGATTGAACTGAATATCCAGGAATTTGATATGGCCCAAAAAAAAGGGCATGGTGTATGTAACGCACTTTTGGAAAATCTTAAATTCGATATTAAATTTAATGCAATAACCCTGTGGGATGTATTTGAGCATATCAAAGATGGTGAATTCTATTTAAATATGATGAAAAAGCAGCTGTCAGAAAATGGTGTTATATTTTTGCAGATTCCAAGTTCTGATTCGCTGGCCGCCAGAATATTACAGAAAAAATGCAATATGTTTGATGGTCTCGAACATGTCAATTTATATGGTGTGGATACCATTAAACGATTGGCAAATAAATGTGGTTTGAATGTTCTTGATATCAAAACGGTGATATCAGAAATCGGGGTGATCAATAATTATCTTCAATATGAAGACCCGTATCTGGGAGATACAGATAATAAGACTGAACTCCTAAATTTACTGGATGAAAATGGTATGAATAAAAAATTATTGGGCTATAAACTGCAAGTGGTTTTAGGAGATAAAAAATGAAATTTTGTACAAAATGTGTGATGCCTGATACCAAACCTGATCTTCATTTTGATGATAAGGGGGTTTGCGATGCCTGCCGCTCCCAGGAAGCAAAAAATGATCGAATTGACTGGGAAAAAAGGGAAAAAGAATTTTTATCCATCGTTGATAAATATAAAAAAAATACAGATTATGATTGTGTTATTGGTGTAAGCGGTGGGAAGGATTCAACATATATTGTAATTAAAGTTTTAGAGTTGGGGCTAAATCCATTGTGCGTCTGTTTTGAACCGACGATTCCCACAAAAGTAGGGCGTAAAAATTTGGATAATCTGAATGGATTAGGGGTTGATTTGATTCATGTAAAAAGAAATCCGGTTGTATATAAAAAATTGGCAAAAGAGGCCATAAAAAGAGTTGGTGACCCAGAGTGGCAGAATCATCTGGGGATTTTTACAATTGTTCCGCATTTTGCCATCAAATTCAATATCCCGCTCATTGTATGGGGGGAAAGCCCCCAAATAGAGTATGGCGGGCCTGCCGCAAGCAAAGGCAGGGATGTTCTGGATCGGCAATGGCTGGAAGAATTTGGCGGGTTATTGGGCAATCGGATTTCAGATATGATTGGTGTTGAAGGGTTAAGAAAAAAAGATTTGTCTTTGTATTTTTATCCCGAGGAAGAAGATATTAAACGAGTGGGGGTGACCGGACTGTTTTTGGGGTATTATTTTAAATGGGATTTAAGAGAGATCCTGGCAAAATCCCGTTCTTATGGTTTCTCAACAACGGTTCGCCCCGTGGAAACAACCTATGAAAATTTTGAAAACCTGGATTGCTACAGTAACCATTTGCATGATTATATGAAGTATCTAAAATATGGTTTTGGCAGAGCGACCGACAATGCCTGTCTGGATATAAGGTTGGGGTATATCAGCCGGGAAGAAGGGGTCCGGTTGGTTAATAAATATGATGGAATTCCCCCGAGAAAAGCGATCAGCGAATATTTGAAATATACAGGGTTTAGTGCAGAGGAATTACAAGGGATACTCGATTCTTTCACCAATAAAAAGATTTTCAAAAGAAACGGTACCCGTGAATTTTTAAAAGATATTGATGGTTCTCTAATCAGAAAAGAAGAATATGTTGTCAGATAATACCATTGCTATAATTGACTATGGCATGGGAAATCTGCGATCTGTTGAAAAGGGGTTTCAAAAGATTGGTGCCAATGTTGTCATTACAAATGATCATCAATCTTTAAAAAATGCCGATAAAATAGTCTTGCCAGGAGTGGGTGCGTTTAAAGAGGGAATGGAAAATTTAAAAAAGCTTAAATTAATTGAACTTTTAGAGGAAGAAGTCATAGAGAAAAAAAAATTTTTCCTCGGGATCTGTTTAGGAATGCAGTTGCTGGGCCGTAAAAGTTATGAAATAGAAGAGACCCCCGGTTTAAATTGGGTTGATGGGGATGTTGTCAAGTTTAATGATAAAGAGTTGAAGGTTCCGCATGTCGGTTGGAATAATATCGCTTTAACCGGTAAAAATTGTCTTTTTCAAAATGTTCCAGATCAGGCAGATTTTTATTTTGTTCATTCATACTATTTCAAGCCCGGGACGAAATATGCAGCAAGCCTGACAAATTACGGGGTTGAGTTTGTGTCATCGGTAAACAAGGAAAATATTTTTGGTTGCCAGTTTCATCCGGAAAAAAGTCAGAAGTTCGGATTGGAAATATTAAAGAATTTTGCAAATCTGAAAAATGGTAATTAAATGCTCAAACATCGATTGATACCGTGTGTGTTACTCAAAGACTGGCAACTGGTTAAAAGTATTCAATTTGATTCGTACCGAACCATTGGACACCCAACAACAACGGTCAGGGTCTATAATGCAAGGAATGTTGATGAACTTATTGTTTTGGATATTGATGCCAGTATAAAAGGTGAAGAAATCAATACGGAAATTATTTCTGACATGGCGGATGAATGTTTCATGCCGTTGACCATTGGCGGCGGGATCAATAGTATAGAAGCAATTTATACCGTCTTAAATGCCGGAGCAGATAAAATATCAATCAATTCCAAAGCCATTGAAAATCAGAATTTTATCCGCGAATCAGCCAATATTTTCGGATCACAATGTGTGGTGTGTTCTATAGACGTCAAAAAAATCAACAATGAGTATACGGTTTATAATAAAGAAAAAGGGGGCATCGATATCCATCCCCTCACATTGGCAAAAGAATATGAATCAATGGGTGCAGGAGAAATCCTTTTAACATCGGTTGATCATGAAGGAACCCAACAGGGATACGATCTGGAGCTTTTAAACCAGTTTAAAGATCAACTCCGGATACCAATCATCATCAATGGCGGCATGGGAAGGCCGGAACATGGTGTCCAGGCCATTCAGAATGGTGCGGATGCGCTTGCCGCAGCATATATCTTTCATTTTTCTCAATACACTCCGGCCCAGATAAAAGAAGAATTATGTAAGTGTAATATTCCGGTCAGGAGTTCTATTTGATTCCACAGCAGTATTTTTTTGCATCATAAATTTGGACCAATTGAAAAATCAAGCAGACAAACGGTTCCTCTTGGTGTGCTTTGGGAGGAAACAATCATAAATCCGAAATAATCGTAGTGTCTCATAATTTGTTTTAACGATAGTTTACCGCTCAACCGGGACCACAGACTCTCATCTTCTGTCAAGACAAATGCGGATTTCTCTACCATGGGTTCAATGTTCCTTGTAAATATCCACCGTGTGTCTGAACCTGTATGCTCAATAAAAAAGTGGATTCCGCCTTGTTTCAGGTCTAACTCAAAGGCGTACAGGTGTATAATAATAACCGCATTTCCAAGGCGATGTCCTTTGGTTGAGTAGTCTGTGTGAACAAATGCCAGATAAGAAAAAGAGCTGGCCGGTGTGGTGAACATCACAAAATTATCCGGACAGACAATCCCTTGAACTTTTCTTTGATTTCCGTTGTCATCCCGGGTAATAAAAGATTGTATTTCAGCGGAGGCCTGTCTGTTTGTATCGCGTAAGACCGACTGCCAACCACAGTTTGATTTGTCGGGCTGTAGAGCGTATGGCCAGTTGGGCGGGCGTTTGCTCAAGCTTTTTATACAAAATTTACCTAAAGATAATCGACCCGTGACTTTTTCCTTGAAGTTTACAAACGAAATGCCAAAACTGGTAGTCATTTTCAATGCTTTATCCAAAGTGGGCTTATACGTTTGCTCCCTGCAAAAACTATTGTGCCAGTGGCCGGGAGTATCCGTGATGGTGATGGAATCGGGTTCCTCCCATTTGTCTTGGCCGATGGATAGGGGAGAAGCGGTTAAATGCCACCTGTTTGAATGGGGGAAACTACTCACGATCCAAAACAGGCAGGTTCCACCCTTCAGATCAAGTTTGTCACCTCTAAGCTGCAATTGTATTTTGGAGCCAATCAGGTCCAGGGGAGGTGCAGGCATGTTAATAATATAGAACAATAGCGGGAGAATGGAATGTGGGGATTCTGGTGTGTCGATACTCCACATGGTATCATCTGCCCAAATATACGGCTGATTGTCCGGGCCGCCGTCTGCCTCATAATGAACCGGGTGGAAAACATCTCCGGGGCCAATATATTCGTAGCTGCGCCATTTTTGAACAGCGGCCTGTTCACTGAGTAAGTCCATTTTTATTCCTGTCTATTTTTTTGTTTTCCAGATTAAATATCCTATCCCATGGAATCATCGCCCAATACATGGTTTAAAATAGTTCTACAACCGATTTCCGGTGAAAAAATCTGAATAAATTTTTCTTTTGCTTTTTGGGTGATAGCGTCTCTTTTTTCGGGATGTTCAAGAAAATAATCAACTTTTTTTATTAAATCTTCATATGTTTTAAACAGGACAATCTCTTCATCCTCAATAAAATAATCGGTTATGGGAAGTGTATCTGCGTCACCTTTCCATGATGACATAACAAAACTGTTCGCTTCGAGCATTTCGCCTATTCTTGGATGGAAGGTGTTTTCAGCTGTGGGGTTGATATTGATTGCAATGTCCCGGGCGATCAAAGGCAGATCCTGGTGGGCGATCTTACCTGCAGCATATGGTCTGAAAAAGGATAGTTCATTCCAACCGAATCCACCCAGAAAAATGTTTGTAAAGCCTTTTTTGATCAAGTATCTAACCGAAAGTGTTTTTTGTAAAAATTGTCCAACTCCAAATCGGAAAGTATCAGCAATCAAGGGATCGGTTTCAATTAATTTGCCGGATAAAGTAATATTAAGGTCTGTCACCCCTTTTTGTACAAAAGATAGGGATTTTTCTTTGGATACAATAATGGATGCAATCTCAAAAGGCTCAAGTTTTTCAAGTTGCTTTAAAAGCCTTTGAACAAGCTTTTCTTTTGGTGAACCATCACGTTTATCCGGTTCATAATAGCTGAGAACTTCAGGGATAAGGTAAAGATGTGTGATGCATCCGACGTCATATTTTTTGTTTTTTATTATGGGATAACCGGTATTGATATCTTTAATTAATGGCAGCAATGGTATCTTATGATTTTTTAACATGGGGAAAACGTCAGGAAGTTCAGTGATTCGAAGTTTGGATGCTGCGAATATAAAATCATTATCCGTTATTTTGAGGCAGGGCTCAAGTGTCTCCGGCGGGTCATGAACCCAGGTTACATACGGTATCTCAGGTAAGAATTGATGTATCCATTCCGGTCGGAACATATTTATTGAAATGATCATATTCGGCCTGAATTTATTGATAATTCTGAGTACAAATTCAACTTTAAACCCGGCACCTTGAAATTTTCTTTCTCTTAGCAAGACGGATTTACAGTCGATTTTTCTAAATCCTTTATTCAATATTTCGCATGCATATTGCGTATAGGTCGAATGTCGTGAAGTGAAAATCAAGACTCGAATATTGGATGAGTCCTTTTGATATTTTTTCCTTAAGTGGTCAATATATTGGGAAGAATATTCGTTTTGCAATTCAGACAGGCTTTTGTTATACAGGTTGTTGTCAATATAAAAATTTAATTCATTGTTAAATAAAAGGATATCCTGGAGTTTGTTTTCCGGGCACAACACCTTTTTGGGCAGCACATATCCCAATCTGCCCAATTGAGCTAGCCTTGTTTTCCACCTGGTTTCAAGCAAAAAATGAAACCAGTAATTGCCATTATCAAGTTGAGAAAAGGACAAGATCTGCAAAAGAATAAAAATCGAATGGGAGTTGATTATAATAAAACGATCGTGTTTACTTGTATCGTTTCTCATGACTCTGGATTTGTGTTGATTAACGACGGTAGCCATATTTTCTGGATCATGGATGTAGTAAATTACAGGTATGGCTTTATTGTCTACAGATGCATTGTTGGCTGTTGCATTGTTTGGGTTAGAAATAGCATACCATTTTTTGTTAATTTTGTAATGGCGAGAATGGGTTGTCTGAAATGATGAGTCAATGAGATCGCTTTGTTTATCCAGTGTGTAATCCGAGCCGTCAAATAAATCTTTCAAAAATCTTTTATTATACGTTGAAAACCAGGCTATATTTTCATCGAATATGGATCGGGTATCAATTTTTTCTGCATAATCAGATAGTTCTGCCTCTGAGATATCCGTAATATGGCTGTATAACTCACTGTCCTGATCCCGGAACCCCTCCCAGTATTGAAAAAGGGTATCGATCCCTTTTTGTTGAAGCATTATTTTCGAACTTGATTTGAAAAGGTTATGGATATGATGGTCTGATATCCCTGCGATGATGAGAATATATCCCAAGAGCTGCAGATTCTTCAGTATTTCATCATTGGATTTGAAACTTTCAATAAGAAGGTTGAGTTCAATGACGGCATCCTCAATTTTTTCAAGAAGCATTTTTTCTCTTATGGATAGTAAGGGTTGCTCCTTAAGGATTTGGTTGTCTACCATTTTTCTCCTGTTTGTATTTGTATTCCAAGCCTATAGATATTTAGTTTTCACCGTGAAATTTGAAATTTTATTCAAGAGTCTCAATCAGAGAAATCCTTAATGGCTTTGGTGTAACTTTCCATGGTGCCGATATCTCTGTGATACTGGCTATTGTGAAACGTAAATATTTTACCCAGATAATTGGGCAGAACTTCTGTGCTGAAATCGATCTGAATTTTTCCAAGGCTTTTTAAAAAATCGAGCACAGAAGGTTCAAGGATATAAACCGCACCATTGGCAAGATTGCCCGGTGGATTTTTTATTTTTTCATGAAACGCACAGACCACATTTTCTTTATCCAGTTCAACAATTCCACAAGTCTGTGGCGTCGGAGTTTCAAATGTCATCATGGTTATTTCGCAATTGGTCGGCCGCAATTGATGTGCATGGATAAATGTATCTAAATCAAATATTGTAAGGTTGTCCGCATGTGCTAGGAATATCGGTTCGTTTTTAAAAAAGGCTCTGTTTTTCAAGAGCGTTCCTCCTGTACCCAAAAGAGATTTTTCATGAACAATTTTGATATTTTTTCGATATGGGCTTGAATGAATATATGTTGCAACCTGTTCTGAAAGATAATGAAGATTTATCATTACCGGTATTTGATTCTCTTTACACAGCAGGTCGATCCAGTATTCCATTAAAGGTTTGCCATTGATGGGAACCAGGCACTTAGGAGTGGAGTCGGTTAAAGGTCTCAGCCTTGTGCCTATACCGGCAGATAATAAAAGGGCTTTCATAGTGGTGTTCCAAGGTACATATCTTTTGTTGATAGAGGGATATTCCCATTTCTTCCGACTTGACTGGCTGCGGCAACTGATCCTAGATAGGCACTTTGCCAGATATTCGCTCCGGAGGCCAGAGCCATGGCAGAACAGGTTAAAAGAGAATCTCCGGCGCCTGCAGGATCAACGGGTGCTTTATTCATGGCCTCAATCTGATCAGTGAAGAAGGGTATTTTTTTTGCGCCCTTGGCATGAATCAACACCCCTTCTTCATTCAGGGTGATAAAAATATTTTCTGCTTTGGATTTGACTCTAAGTTTTTCTGCGAGGACAACCAGACCAGACTCAAAATCTTTTAATGCAAGCCTTGCCTCTCTTTCCGTTGGTGTTATAAGCGTCATGTGTTCAAACCGGGACACATCACCTATCTGCGAGGAAGACTGACTGTCCGCAACCATCATGACGTTTTTTTCCCGGCATCTGGCAACAATACGATCCACAAGCGGCTGGGGCAGGCAGCCATAGTTGAAATCTGAAAAAATTATCAGATCCTGACTTGGGATGATATCCAGGAATTTTTCCAGTATTTTTTTTTGTAATTCCCGGCTGATGGGATGCTGCCGCAAATGGTTGACGCGAAGAAGGGTTTTCCCGGAGCTTCTGTATCGCTGTTTTAAGATGGTGGGCCGGCTTTCATCCTCAAAAAGATGGGCCTTGACCCCGGCAGAAACGAGTTTTTCATTTATGAATGAAGCCATTTCATCTTTCCCGCTGACAGAGAAAAAACAGACCTCTGCACCTAAATTGCTTGCATGGGCGGAAACAATTCCTGCACC
This sequence comes from uncultured Desulfobacula sp., assembly GCA_963674905.2. Classification (GTDB taxonomy): domain Bacteria; phylum Desulfobacterota; class Desulfobacteria; order Desulfobacterales; family Desulfobacteraceae; genus Desulfobacula. Next base: position 3,126,842 of record CAXXXR010000002.1, read on the forward strand.
GCCAAGATAGAGTTCCACTCCCACCGGGGTGACCACAATGGTTGGATCCTCCTGACTCATCCCCATGGCATCACAGGTGATGTATTCGTCCACGATCACTTCCCCGATGACCATGACTTTTAATTTTTGAAATTTTGTTAACGTTTGATTCAGGTCAGGCCAGTTGAATTGATGGCGGACCATATAGGCTTCGTTTCTGATAAATGAACTTGAAACCAATCGTTGACTTTCATCCTGAAGTAATTCTGCAAGCGAAAAACTCATGTCACCAGAGGAAAAAAGCATTTGACCGCCGTATTCTTTTATGACTTCTGCCTCAGGATTATAATCTTTTTCGTGTTCCTTTCCCTTTACAATGATATCCGGTTGAAGACTTTGTACAAAATCCTGTGGTGTATCTTCTAAAATAAAACAATAATCCACAAGCGTGATGGCATGAATTCCCTCTAACCGTATGTTTTCATTTAAAAGGGCCTCTCCTGAAAGATCGGCATGGACGCCCACCACCAGATAATCACCACATTCCGCTGCAAATCTGAGCACTCTTAAATGTCCGGGATGAACAATGTTGAAAAACCCTGAAACAAAAACAATTCGTTTTTTACCTTTTGTTTCTTTTTTGATTGTTTGAATGGCATCCTGAGAGGTTTTCTTTAACATTTTTTTCCCTTAACGATATTTATATGACAGACATCTCAATCAGACTTCGGCCGATTTGCCCGGCCTCCATTTCAGTTATTGCTTCATTTATTTGTGTCAGGGGGTAGCTTCGGGTGATAAGGGGTTTTAAATTGATTTTCCCAGAGAGAATAGACGATTCATATAAAGGTATATCAAGGTCTGGATCGGTCTCTCCCCCCCAGGTGCCAACGATTTGTTTGCCTTTAATCAGATTGAACGGGTCTATTTGGATCGTTGATCCTTGGGGTAGATTACCGGCTAAGACACATAATCCACCATTGTCTCGAGCGCAGCAAAAAGCTTTTTCCATTGTTTCTTGGAGACCTGCGGCTTCGATGGCATAATCAACCCCCTGGCCACTGGTGATGTCCAAAACCGATTCCAATGGATCTGTTTTATGGGCATTGATGGTATGGGTTGCACCCAGGGTTTGGGCAAGATTCAATTTTGCATCCATAATATCAATCGCAATGATGGTCGCAGAGGGAGTGTTTTTGTTGATGCTTTCAGCCATTAATATGGCACTGAGACCGATACCGCCACAGCCAAAAACAGCAATGGTTTGTCCTGGGTTTATTTTTGCCGTATTGTTGACGATGCCGGCACCTGTTGGAATGGCGCACCCGAGAAGGGTGGCTTCTTTTAAAGGCATTGCCTTTGTTATGGGTATCAGGCGGTTTTCAGAAATGATGGCATGGGTCAAAAAGGTTGATATGGCACCTGAATTAACAACGCTCCCATCTTTTTTTACATATTGGGCTGATGGTACGTCATGACCGCTACCTTTTATCCAGGTGAGTACGACATGATCCTGGGGGCGTACTTTGGTTACCCCCGGGCCGGTTTCCAAAACAATTCCTGATCCTTCATGACCGAGCGTATGCGGAATAAATTTGTCGTCTCCCTTTAAACCATGAATTTCATTTAATTGCGAATGGCAGATGCCACTGTAGGCAATTTCAATCAGAGCCTGGCCGTCCTTCAAGGGAGGGAGAGTCAGTTCTTCGATTTGTAATGGGGTGTTGATTTTGGTAAGTACTGCTGCGGTGGTTTTCACGTCATCATTCCTTTTTGTGACTGCCTATGGTTTCAGTCCTGACTTGTTCAAATGTTAGTGCATCTCTTGTTTCTTTTCGTATTTTTTCCATTTCCAGTTCACTGATCCCCCAGAGCTCAGCTGTTCTTTTTCTTTGCTGCGGGCTGGAAAAGTTGATTCTGTCCCATTCATAAACCCTCAATATTGAAATATCCTTGGACGTCCATTCGTCAGAAATAATCTGGGCATATCTCCAGTCAACGGAAACAGTTGAGTGGTCAGGCAATACGCCCATGTCTATGGCAATATCACGCATTTTTGTCCCGTTAAGGGGAACCGCGACAAATATTTTAACATAATCGGCCCCACATGTTTCGGCATAATGAATCGTTTCCCTTATTTCAGCCCAGGTTTCTCCAGGAAATCCTATAATAAAATTGGCAAGGCAAAACAATCCCTTGCTCTGAATCATAGAAATCATCTGTTTTGCATCATCAAGATTGATGGGCTTATGGACGACCTGTTTTAGGACCCTTTTATTTCCTGATTCTATGGCAACGTTGACGCCTACGCAACCTGCGTTTATCATTAATTCAAGAAGTTCATCCGTCAATAAGAAGATTGCAAAAGCGCCTATGATGAATTTTAGGTCCAATTTTTTTTCGGTAAATAATTCAAGGATTCTGACAAAGAAATCTTTTGCCATGACAATATTGTCATCCACAAAGAGGATGGACTTGATGCCATATCTCTTTTTTAAATAGATCAACTCGTTTACAAAATCTTCAGGGTCCCTATGCCTGACTTTTCGCCCGGAGATGGTTTCAACCTGGCAGAATGAACAACCGAAAGGGCAGCCCCGGGTACCGGCTATCATAATGTAGGGATATGCTGGCGGTCTGTGAGGACCGATTCTTGGGCCCTGGGTGATGTAATCTTCAAATCGTATCAAGTCATAATCCGGCCATGGTAAACTGTCCAGGTCTGAAACAAAGGCTTGTTCCTGAGCGATGGTTTTCCCGTCTTTACGATAGACCAATCCACTTTCGGGAAATGGTTTATTGTGAATGTGATATAGCAGCAATTCTTTTAAGACATATTCGCCTTCTCCCCTGATGGCATAATCAATGTCAGTATTTTCCATCACCCGCATATATTCCATGGTCACGTGAACACCACCTGCGATAGTTACGATGGCGGGATTAACATCTTTGACTGCCCTTGCTGCTATATCCAATATTTCAGCATATTCAGTGGTTAAAACTGACAAGCCGATATAATCTGGTTTGCTTTTAATCAGTTGTTTTTTAAATTCTTCGATGGACAGGTCATAAAAATGGGCATCAATAATTTGTACGTCAACAATGTCTTTTACCATTGCAGCAAGTAAACAAAGCATTGACGGGCTTAAATCCCAGTTTGTATTGGCATCAGTTTTCTTCCATCGCTGGTTTGGATACGTAAGAATAAGTTTTTTCATGTGTAGACCCGCCTATTTTTAAATCATGTCTTTGTGTTGCTGCTTCGGCCTTTTTGTCTCAGTTTCCAGGTGTTTATTCTATCCAGTCTGTTATAGTAGGTAACCGATTGAGACTTTCTTATCAGCATGCCATTTTCGGTAACGTCTGTGTATGAACTATCCGCCCAGAGGTTACAATCTTGACAAAAGGGCAGCTTTTCGAATTGACCTGTTTCATGATAGTGACGGATGGTATTTAATTCGGGGCTGTTCCAAACCTTTTTCACACCGTCTTTAAAAACATTGCCCACGTTTACTACATTAAAGGCATCGGTGGTGCAAATGGTAACATCTCCATTAAAATTGATAACCATTTTGCTGTACAAGGCATAACACGGAAATCGATGTCTGGGCACATGAAGGTCTTTTATTACCTTTTTGGTGTCAAACATTTTATTTACACGTATCACATCCACATGGTTGATCCAATAATCAATAAAGGCCTTTTTTTCTTGACGGTTGGATTCTGACTCAACAAACGATACACCGATCCTTGGCGAAGGGGACTCTTTCCGTGCATCCAGCATCATGAAAACGGCCGCTTTTATTTTTTCCATCTCCCTGACGCCTCTGACCTTTTCCAAGGTATCATTGGTCATCGCATCAATGCTGAACGTAATCGAATCAAGTCCTTTTATCACAAAAAAATCAGCCAGTTCTTTTGTCAATAAAAGGCCATTGGTGTCTAATGCAATAGATAGATTTCTATCCTTTGTTGCGACAATGCACTCGCGTAGATTTTTTATCATCAACGGTTCTGTAAACCTGTATGGATTGATTGTGGTCTGGCTACCTTTTAGCTCATCTAAAATTTTGCAGAAATTTTCAAAGGGCATGATACCTTTATATTTAGAGGTATCAGATTTGGTATTGGACTTTGAGTGCATAAAACACATTGGACATTTGAGATTGCAGTATCCATCCTGGACACCGATATATATCTGCTGCGGTATTTCGGATAATCTCATTTCCCAAATATTTTTGTCGATAAGCTCAACAAATTGTGAAATATCTTTCAATGCGCTTTTATCCTTTTATTTGAGTTGTTTTTAGATTAATCGGCTATAAACCACCAATAGTCTCCTGCATAGCCAACTTCTTTAAAGAGTTTTTTCCAGTCATCCACGTGCATCATGGTTTCTGCAGTGAGAACCCACTTATAGAGATTGACTCTTTCTGTTTCATTTCGCCAGGCATCAACCGTGATATAACTATGGCTGCGAGAAACACGCTGAACTTCTTTCAGAGCTGTTTTGAGACGATCAATCGGAAGGTTATGGATCGAATTAATCGAAATGACCAGATCAAAACTGTTATCCGGATAGGGCAGTTTTTCAGCACTTGCAATCTTTAGGACGGGTTTCACCGAAGACATGGCATTTTCAATGGCATATTCACTGACATCTACACCTGCTATGGTACAATTCGGCATTAATTCTTTGAAATCGTTTAATAAGAAGCCTTTTGCACATCCAATATCTAAAATTGATGCGTTAGAAGGTAGATTATAAGAATCACGCATTCTTTGTGCAACAGCCTTCCAGCGGCCATCATATATATATCCGCCATAACCATTTTTTCTGTCACCATCAAAAAAATCCTTGCCAAACTGTTTGGCTAAGGCAACAATTTCGGGTGTTTTTTCTGAACTCCTTTTATCGTAGTCTCTATTGGCAGCAGGGTGAGTATTTAAAAAATTAATTTCAGACATATGCAATTCCCATTTTGTTTTGTGAGCCTTTTAAATTATCAGTCAATTTAAGTTATAGTATATCGTCAAAACCCTTTATTAAATGAAGTCATCACTTTGGAGATTATCCCATCTTTTGTGAGTCCGAGTGTGTTGCAATGATCCTGATATGTGCCATATCCTGTCACAAAGATATCCGGGATAGATAATGATTCAAATCGAAATCCATCAATATCCTTTACTATTTTCAGGATACTATCACCCAAACCACCGCTTTGCATGTGTTCTTCGATCACAAGGGCTTTTTTTGTTTTTTTAATACTGTTAAGCACCACTGTTTCATCAAGCGGCTTGATGGTATGAATATAAATAATTTCGGTATCCCATCCGCTATTCATCAGGCTGTCGCCTGCGGCCATGGCATCTTTTAAAAGTGGGCCTGTCACGATAATGGTTAAATCTTTTCCTTCTTTGATTTTTATCCCCTGACCCAGTTTGATGTCTGCTCGTGTAAAATGGCAATCATTGCTTTTTGAAGGGAGCCGGTAAACAGTTAAAAATTCGTTTTGATAGGCCTGGCGAAATAAAGCATCAAACTCATTCACACTTGAAGGATATAATATTTGGGTTCTCGGCAATGTTTTCAGTAAAGCAAAATCGCCATAGCAATGATGCGTGCACCCTAAATTTGAATAATCAAAAGCAGAACCAACAGTGATAATATTGCCGCCCAACTGCTGGTAACAAAAATCAAGTTTGATTTGTTCAAAGCCTCTTTCAAGAAGAAAAGGTGAGATTGTATGTATTACCGGATGCATTTTGATTTTTGAAAGCCCTGCAGCCATACTGATGATCGTGGGTTCACAAATACCGATATTATAATAGCGACCCGGGCAGGCTTTTGCAAAGGGTTGTAATATGAAATGACTGATATCCCCCACCAAAACAACCAATTGCTTATCTCGTTGTCCGATATCAAACATTGTATCGGCAAATTGTTGTCTCATTGATTTATGAGTCATGAAAGGGCCTCCATTATAATCTTGTATTCTTCGCTATTCGGTATCCGGTGGTGCCAGGGACCATGTCCTTCAATCAATGGAACGCCTTTTCCTTTAACGGTTTTAGCAAGGATGACAGATGGAGAACCTTCGATTTTTGATTCAATTTTATTAAATGCTGATTTCAGGTCTTTTTCAGTGTGGCCATCGGTCACACTTACGTTCCACCCGAACGCTTTCCATTTGGCAAGAAGATCGTCCCGCGGCATTAACTGGGCAGCAGACCCATTCCAGTCAACAATCACACAAAGATTGCCCAATTGTAAATTGTTGGCCACATTGGCAGCTTCCCATATGGTTCCTTCATGGCATTCACCATCGCCGACAAGGACATAGATTTTATTTTGTTTTTTCTGGATCTTTAGCCCTAAAGCAATGCCAATGGCAAAGGGCAGGCCGTGGCCCAAAGAACCTGTAGACGCCTCTACGCCCGGCACCTTGGTACAATCCGGATGTTCCCCTAATATGCCTTCTGTTTTACAAAATAGATCAAGGTCATTTTTTGTTAAAAAGCCGTGTTTTTCCAGGATCACGTAAAGCGCCAGGCAACCATGACCTTTACTTAATATGAAATAATCACGATCTTCCCATTCTGGATTTTCAGAATTAAACTTAAGAAACTCCTTATACAATATTGTTATAATATCAAGGATTGAAAAGGCACTGGGAATATGGCCGTCATTCCCTGCAACAACCATATCTACAATTTTTTTTCTCAGTTGGGTATTCATTGATTATAACTCTCCAGATATGATTACAATTTTTCGATTAAAAATGCTTTAGACCAACCTCGATATGAACAGTACTCTTGGAAAAGTATATCCGGATGTGCACCCAAAAAATCTTTTAATGCTTTTTGGGTACCAAATGACGATGCCCCACCGTAACACCAATAATCATCACAAAGAAGCCAGCAGCCGGTCTGCATAAAAGGATAACTGAATTCCAAAGCCTGTATGGTGCTTTCATAGAGATCAACATCAAGATGAATGACGGCGGCCTTTCCATTTTTTGTTGATTTTAAACGCGCTTGCAGATCCGGCGTAAGTGATTCATCAAAAAAACCTTTGCAGAGAATAAGATTATTTTCTGCAAGCCCTGTGGAAAGAATATTGGTTTTTACAAAATTAAATCCTTTTGATAAATACTGTCCTTGAACAAAATGGGGATGTAATTCTGTGCTTGATAAATCTACCTCATGGGAAAGTTTGGGAAGTCCTATAAAAGAATCCAGACCGATATATTTATTTACCTGATTTCGTAAGGCATAAAAAGCTTCTTTGAGAGACTCTCCATTGAACACACCATACTCGATATAAAAGCCATCTAAATTCGTTTTATCTAAAAATTCTTTGATCCATAAAAGTAAGCCCTGCCTTCCCAGAAGTGGCGAAAATGGCATGGCATTTGTGAAACTAGGTGGCTTATTTGTCATGATAATTCCTCTAAATTAATTGTAATAATAAAAATTTATTGACCAAAATATCCTCTTCCCTGACCACCATCCACTGGAACAATACTGCCGGTATTGAATGATGCAAGTTCTGAACATAAAAATGTAACATAGTTTCCGATTTCTGATGTTGTTCCAAAGCGACCAATTCGTTGCCTTTCCGTCAGAAATTTTTCCACATGCTCGGGGTTTTCTTTGGAGGTTATATCCCAATATCCATTTTCAGTGAAAACGGCACCAGGCAAAATAGCGGAAACGACAACGCCGTCCGGGGCAACAACGCCTCCAAGACTTCTGCTGTAGGCGGTTAATGCTGCTTTTATTGAACAATATGTCACCGGTCCATGGTTTTCCATGGCTGAAATTGAGGATATGTGAACGACACGTCCCCATTTTCTGGCTTGCATGTCTGGTACGAGAATATTGTTTAATTCTACTGGAATTTCAAAATTAAAACGGTAGATTCTTCGCCAGTCTGCAATAGAACAAAAGGGATCTTTAATGTCCAATGTCCCGCCAAGATTATGAACAGCGATATCGATGGGGGAGAATCCCCCCTCTTTTAAGGTTTGGACAAGTTTTTCAGGTGCACCATCTGGTTCCAGGTCCATTACCACGCCCATGTGGCCCTTATCCGAGCCTCCTATATCGACTACTAATTTTTCAATATCACTGGCAGTACGGGATACCACTGCAACAAGGGCACCTTCTTTGGCAAGGCATAAAGCGATCGCTTGTCCAATTCCTCTGCCTGCACCGGTTACTATTACTTTTTTCCCTGTCAAACCAAGATTCATATAAGATAATTCCTTTGAAAGTTTAAATTATGTGAAAGGGATGGATGATATGTTTGGGTCGAATGTCCAATAATTTTTTCATTATTGGATTTGCATTGTCTATGGCCGTAAGCATTATTGTTGCGTCTTCAAGATTGTTGATGTGTTTGGGATGCTTGATTTTCACCGGTAAATTGCCATAACCAAGCCCATCTTTAGAGGGATCATCGTCCAGTATGGAGATAAGGTCAGATAAATCATTTTTCATGTGGTACGAGAGGATGGGAAGCATTTGGGCAGCACCGTACCCATAGCACCGGTCTTCTTTGAATGTTTCTAATATCGTATTTGCAGTTTCCATTTGCAATTTGAATAATTCATAGCTTTTTTTTATATGTAGATTTCTCCAATCTGGTGTTTCAATTTCCTTTTCTTTGAATTTTGTAGGACCATTTTTACAAAACGCTATCGTGAAAGAGCCCCAATCATGATAATTTTCACGAAAATCCAAGAATGTAGCATTCAATTCTTTTATAAGCTGCACCATGGACTTTAACGAAAAATACTGTAGATGCTGGTGAAACACCTGGTCAAACCGCATTTTTTTTACAAGTGTATCAAAGCCCGGCACTTCAAAAATAAAGAGGGCATTATCAGCACTTACGGACATGAGTTGTTTTAAGACCGCTTTGGGATTACCAATGTGCTCTAACGTATGTCTGCAGAGAATCAAATCCGGGCGCTCTTTTAATGCTGCACAAAGATCAATTTCTTCAATGTTAAATCCATAAACTGTTAGATATTTTTCATTGACTTCATTTTCCCGATTAGCCCAGATGGGGTCTATGCCGATGCACTGTTTTGCTTTGTGTTTGATGGCATTCAGCAAATATAAATCATTGCACCCTAAATCTAAAACAGTAGAAAAAGATGACTGGCTGGGAATGTCATTAAGAAAATTTATAAAGAATTCGGTGCCATGACGAGCGGTTTGACTGATGGATGTGCGAAATTGATAGATATCTCCATATAGAACAGATGGGTTGATCTGGTTTGCAAGCTGACAGTGTGAGCAATGGGGACAATGCAACAGTCTTTGATCAAAACAGTCTATTTTTTCTTTGGGCGGTTCTTTACAATAAGTGTCGGTAAGAGGCAAATCGGGTAAATCTAAAATAATTTCAAGGTGCTGCCTGCCACAGATGTTACATTCTTTATCTGTAGTGGTTATCATATCTTTATGATTTATTATTTGGGGCATCATTTAAAAAGGTCCTTTAAATGATTGATCAGGGACATCAAGGGGGTTGTCTTGTCTTATTCCCAGTTGTTTTTCAGTTTTTTCATCTAACCCAAGGGTTTTGCGTACGGCATTGATAATGTGAATGGCCCTTGGATAGTAATTTTGTGCCAATGCCGGGCTGGTTGGTGTGGGAAGGTCTGGAAATGTGATGCGTTTGGGGGCGCTTTTCAGTGAATCGAATAGTTTTTCGGTTACCAGGGTAATGATTTCAGAGGGGACGCCTAAAGATTTCCATGTTCCGTCAACCACAATCAACCTTCCTGTTTTTGCCACCGATGTCATAATGGTTTCTTCATCAATGGGTTTAACAGATCTTAAATCTATAACTTCCGTATGGATTCCATCTTTTCCGAGCAAGTCCGCAGCTTTAGTTGCTTCTAATGTCATGTATGACAGTGATACAATGGTTATGTCGTTTCCTTCTCTGACACGTTTAGCTTTGCCAATGGGTACTTCATACGCTTTTTCAGGAACCGGTCCAAAGATGCCATGAAGCCATCGATGTTCGATATAGATTACCGGATTATTATCTCTTATAGCAGCTATCAGTAGGCCTTTTGCATCAAATGGTGTTGTCGGCATAACCACCTTAAGACCTGGGATGTGGGCAAATATGGCTTGCAGGCTTTGCGAGTGCTGTGGCCCCTGACCCCAGCCGCGGCCAATTAACAATCGAATAACCATCGGGATTTTCATTTTTCCGCCAAACATATAATGCCATTTGGCAGCATTATTGATGATTTGATCAAAAGACAGAAGCATAAAATCGATGCGCTGATGGGTCAGGATCGGCCGCATACCTGTCAGGGCAGAACCAATGGCAATGCCTGTCATTCCATTTTCCGCAACCGGCATATCCAGGACGCGTGTCTCACCATGTTTTTCTTTTAATCCAAGCGTTGTTCCGAAAATACCCTTTGGATCTGTAACGCCAAGGCCCATAATATAAACACGCGGATCTTCTGTCATACACTGATCTGTGCCTTCTAATATGGCTTGAGTATAGTTTAGTTCTCGGATCATTTATCAGCCCTTTATCATTATTTTATGCATATAAATCAGAAGAAAGTTCTTTAGGGTTGGGAAATTCGCTACTTTTAGCAAAGATAAAGGCGTCGTCTATCTCTGATTCAATTTGCGCCTTGATCTGAGTTATATGGGCACTGGTAAGAATTCCCTGTTCCTTTAGTAGACTTTCAAAATTTTCAATAGGGCATCGCTTGCGCCATGACAGATATTCTTTTTCGCTCCTGTATCCTATGTCATTGTCAAAATTGGGTCCACAGTGCTCACGCCATCGGTAGGTGTCAAATTCAAGGTAAGCTGGGCCATTTCCTTCTTTGATCTGAGAAATTGCTTTTTGTGTGATTTCATAGATATTTAAGATATCATTGCCGTTGCCTCTGTCCGCATATAGACCATAGGCTCTGGCAATAGCCACATTGTCTCTGTCTGCAGGTTGGCGAACTGAAAGAGGGGAGTATACGGAAAAGAAATTGTTTTCACATACAAAAATGACAGGGAGCTTTTTTAGCGCTGCAAAATTTATACTTTCAGAAAAGACGCCTTCTTCAGTGGATGCGTCACCGATAAACACTACGGAGAGCTTTCCTTCATTTTTAAGGGTGATGCCAAAAGCAACACCCGTGGCAATGGGGATAATGCCACCGACAATGGGGGTGGATCCAAGAAATCCGGCATCAATGTCCACGATGTGCATGGATCCACCTTTTCCTTTGGAACATCCCGCAACTTTGCCATATATTTCGGCCATCATATGTTTCAGGCTGCCACCTTTTGCTAAATAATGTGCGTGAGCGCGGTGGGTGCTCATGACATAATCCTGCTGTTTTAGGTTTGTGCATACCCCGCAGGCGATAGCCTCCTGTCCGATGCTGAGGTGAACAGGGCATCGCATTTCCCATTCTGAATAGCGTTCGGCAATCGTTTCTTCGACCATACGAATGCGAAGCATATCAAAGTACATCTTCTTTTTAAAATCAGAATCCATTTTTAGAAACCAAGTTTTTTCATCATCTTAATATTATAACTTTTTTCATCATCTTTTAGCTGTCCTTCCCTGAAGGCGGCAATAATTTCCTTAATGGCCATTTCAACCGAATATTTCTGGCAAAAGCCGGTTGATAATAACTTGTCTGCATTGAGCCGGTATGACCGTGGATCGTTCGATTCCGTCACAATAATCTCCGCTGGAACATGCCGGGTAATCTGTTTGGCAATATCCAAAATAGAGATGTTTTCAAAACCTGCATTAAATATGCCAGTCGCCTTGTCACCCAGATTGAGGAAATGAATAAATACATTAGTTATATCTTGAATATGAATGTTAGGGCGGGTTTGATCTCCTCCGAAAACAGTTATTCGTTCATTGGCTAATGCTTGCACTGTGAGCATGTTTACAGAAACATCAAGGCGCATACGGGGAGAGTAGCCGCAGACCGTTGCCGGGCGGATACATTGGACAGTTATCTGGTCTTTGTAGCTCAAGAGTATGCGTTCGCTGATCATTTTTGTTTTGTTATAATCGGAAATAGGAACCAAAGAAAGTTCTTCGGTAACTGCCGGTTCTTCTTTTATTCCGTAAACGCTGCCGGAACTGGCAAAAATGAATTGTTTGACTTTGTGTGCAATGGCTTTTTCCACCAGTCCCATTGTGGCCAGCGCATTGACCTCCCAGGCCAGTTTTGCATTGAGATCGCCACAGGGATCGTTAGAGATGTTGGCCAGATGGATGATCGCGTCGATACCTTCCATGGGGATGGAATCCATGTTGCGAATGTCTTCTTTAATGATTTTTAAATTCTTATGTTCTGGAAGATAATTACTAAACCACTGGATGTCCACAACAGTTACTTTATTGCCCAGATTCAAAAGTTTTGGCGTCAGAATGCTGCCGATATAGCCGCAGCCGCCTGTTACTAAAATATGCATCTTTTCTCCTTTAAGGTTTATGAATGTAGTCAAAAGGTTGTTTTCTGATTTCTTCTAAGTTGTTTTTTACCCAGGCAATGGTCTCTTCAATGCCTTGTTCAAGGGAAATTTGGTCCTGCCATTGAAGTTTTTCTCTGGCATTTGTGCTGCCCAGAAGATAGGCTGCATCTTTACCAAGGCGTTCTCCTGCAATTTCTACATTTTCTTCAAAAGAGGCATTTAATTGAACAGCAATCATTTCCACAAGCTTTCGAATGGAAATGTTTCTTGTCGTGGAGAGATGATATATTTCTCCCGGAGAGGCCAATCTGGCGGCGCGGAGGGTCCCATCGGCCACATCACGCATGTGTATGAAGGAGCGTACTGAATGACCTCCACCGTGCAGTTGAAGTTTGCGTCCGATAAGAAAGAAAAGGATGGCCCGGGGAATGATTCGGTACAATTGCTGCCCCGGGCCATAAACATTGGCGGCTCTGGTGAATGTTACCGGAAAGTCATAGGTCTTGCAGAATGTCATCAAACTCATATCTGCAGCGGCTCGGGAAACAGCATAGGGTGTACTGGGGGTGTAGTTCGTATTTTCTGAAATCAGACCTTCACATGTCCCGTATACTTCCGGTGTCGAGATATGAACATATTTTTTCAAGTAGTCGGCATGCCTTAGCTGATCATGGAGTTTAATAGTTGCCACAGTGTTTGTCTGAAACCAGTGTTCCGGATTCAGCCAGCTTTCTGCAACCATGGACTGGGCAGCAAAATTGATTACAAAATCTGGACGGAAATCATTGATCGTGTTCATAATCTTTTGAAGATCATGATTGAGGTCTAGTTGATGAAAATGAAACGCTCCCAATCTATGTTTCGGGTAGGGCAAAAAAACAGGATCGGGTAATGGGGAGCGGCTGATGCCAATAGTTTCAATGTCTTGTCCGAGAGCATAATCTACAAAAGTTGCACCTGAAAAAGAGTTGCTCCCGATGACCACCATTTTTTCGTTCATTTTAATTTTTCCCTTTTATAGATTCAGTTTGTGGTGGCAACCATTTTGTCTATCCAGTAATGAAGGATGGCTGCGTGACAGGTTTCAGCCATTCCATATGTCGATGCAGGCACATAAAAATTGAGATGACCCAAATTGCGAAGTTCATTTTCAGAACGCATGGCAGAAAGTGTGACAATGAATCCTTCAAGATTTTTAGCTTCTTGAGTGGCTCGTAATATATTTGGTGACTGGCCGGAGCTACTTATGGCAACAAGCATATCAGCTTTTTTCATCCGTCGTCTCAAAGGTTCTGCAAAAATTTCTTCATAGCTTGTATCGTTTGCAATGGCTGTTATTAAGGATAAATCGAAAAAAACTTCAGTGTGAACATGAGCATTTTTGGCCAGATCCGTGGCAACATGACTTGCCATGGAGGCACTCGCACCGTTGCCAATAAGAAATATGGTGTTTTTTTGTTTCTTGATGCCTATGGTTGTATCCAGCAGCATATCAAAGGCTTTGTCTGTAGGGATATTGTTTGTACTGATATTATAAACAGATAAGTGCTGGAGGCATTGCTCGATTTGTTTGGTATTTGAAGACCAGTTCATTTTTTTATCCTTATGCTTTCAACTATATTTTTTTGTATCGTATTTTTCAAAAATACTGACGTGATAACCAAATAATAAATGGTTCTATTCAGGATACTGATTAAATATTTCTTTGAATTTATCTCATGCCTGAAAAGGATATGCGCTCTCAATAATTCCATCTGCCTGAGCTACAAACTGTTTGAATTCTTCTAAAATTTTACTTACCATTTTTAACCCTTTTCTTAATTTGAAGTAAATAAAGCAGACCGTTCCCACTATTTTATACGTATTATATCCCAGACCAAAGGTGTTCCTTTCTGGATATCTGTGTTTGCTTTTTGTCCTAAAATTGTCTCCAGATGTTTAGGTGGCAGACCATTGCTCGGCCGAATTGACCTGATGTTTTTATCAGTAAGGCATTCTCCTTTTTTGATATCTTCAACCGCAAACAAAGACCGTCTGAAGGCTTTACTTTTTTTTTGTTTGTCTGTCAGGTCATAACTGATTTGTCCCAATGCTTTTTCAGTTGTCCTTATATCTTCAACCATTTTTTTAAACTCGCCGGGTTCCATTGAAAAGGATGCATCAGGCCCCACGTCTTCTCTATCCAAACAAAAATGCTTTTCAATAATACATGCTCCGAGTGCTACTGCACCAATGGCAACCGTACTGCCAATTGTGTGGTCGGACAGGCCTGCCGGCACCTCAAAGGTTTTGGCCAGATGGGGTATGGTTCTCAGATTTGCTTCTTCAGGGGGAGCAGGATAGGCTGACGTACATTTTAACAGGGCAATATCCATGCATTTGTTAGATCTTAATGTATTAACGGCATCTTTGATTTCATCAATTGTTGCCATTCCGGTTGACATGATAACCGGTTTTCCGGTTGCAGCCACTTTTTTAAGCAGGGGGAGATCAATTATTTCAAAAGAGGCTATTTTATATGCCGGTACATCCATTTTTTCAAGGAAATCAACTGCAGAGGCATCAAAAGGCGATGAGAAAAGGTCTATTTTCAGTTCAGCGGCAATTTTTTTTAATTTTGGGTGCCACTCCCAGGGCGTATACGCTTCCTTGTATAGCTGGTAAAGGTTTTTCCCTTTCCAGATGGTGTCTTTTATTTTGAAACAATCATTATCAGAATCAATGGTGATGGTATCAGGGGTATAGGTTTGCAGCTTCACTGCGTCCGCCCCTGAGTTTTTAGCCTGTTTAATGATCTCAACAGCTTTATCAAAATTTTTGTTATGGTTGGCTGACATTTCAGCAATGATATATACAGGGTTATTCAATGAAATCTGTCTGTTGTTTATTGTTATTTGATTCATCGCATCTCCATTGAGTCTGCCGGGTTCAGCATCAATTGATATACAACTTGATTTGAATCAGCAGTGTCGTCGGCATTGTTTTTTACACGGGCAAAACCACTGTTTTTAAAGCTGGTTTTAGACGCAATATTATTCTTTTTTACAGCACCCTGCAATATAACAGGTTTATGTATCTTTGCTTGAATGGTCTGTATTCCAGATTTAAGAAGTGTTTTGCCCAGTCCCAGACCTCTGAATAGTTTATCCAAAGCGTAACTTATCTTTAAAATTTTATCAGTTTTATCAAACCGTATCTGCCCGATAGGGTCTCCAATGTGGTTTTCTGCGATGAATATCCATGAATTTTTATCTTTCAGTTTTTGATTGAGCCATAACAGATGGTCTTCCCATAAGATAGGGTCAGAATTAAAGGAAGATGATCTCACGGTCCTGTCATTTGCCAGTTCGAATAAAAGTTTGGCGTCTTTGATACCGGCAGGCCTTAATCTACACTTGTAAGCAACCATCTGCCTGATTATACGCTTTATTCCTTTACCATCCACAATCTTAATGCTGGCGGTTCTAAATTTTTCTCTTGTTTTCATATCGCAAGACAGTGACAGGATACTCTGGGTGATGTCATCCAATTTAAGATGCTCTTGTTTTCCAAGCGATACAGCGGCACCTGCTTGTTCAAGCCCTGCAGTTAATTCGGCCTGGTTTTCGGCGATGACGATAATAATAAAAGGAACCTGCATAAAACAAAGTTCCCAACAACTGCTCCCGCCTGCTGTTACACAGAGGTGAGCCCATGCCATCATCGCCTGCATATCAGCATTATCAATTAAATTGATATTTGAGAACTGATTTTGAGAGGCCTTGCTTAAACAATTGATGTTTGGATTGGTCGGGCCAACGATAATATTAAATTTTAAGTCAGGGTTATCAATTTTATTAATGGCTTGGATGATTTTCAATGTAACATTGTCTGGATCTGCGCCTCCCATTGTCACTAATATGTTTTTTGCTTTGGCAGGGACAATTTTTTTTATGGACTGGGGTAAAAGAAATTCTGAACGGAGCAGGACATATTTGGTTCCCAACAATTTTATGGTGTCAGGGCTGCAGGAGTAAGAATAGTGATTTGAACCCATATTCTGGTTTAACAGGATGTCTGCATTGTAGTGGTCAAGATGGTTATAGTCATCTATTACCAAAAGTTTAAAGCCTGCGGCCATGATGTTTTTTTGATAATCCGGTGAAAAATGATAGCCATCCAGAATAACCCAGTTATACCGGCCTGTTGCATTGCCGTCGGCATCTGAAGATTGATTTTGCAGAACTTTTAGAGTGTCTTCAATATCATGAATACAGGGACATATTTCTTTTATTCGGACAAGATCGAATCCTTCAGATTCAATCCGGTCAGATATTTTATGGTTTGGACAATGACTGATAAAAGTGACAGATCCGCCCCTTTTTTTCCATGCCTGGGCCAATGCAATGCATCGCATGATATGACCGGTTCCCATTGACTGGGTTGCATCAGAACGGATGAACAAATGGCTCATAAGCAGTCTTTGGGATTAAGGGTTTGATACAACAGCTCTGCCTGCTTCCAGTCTTCCGGTGTATCAATGTCCTGGGCAAGGTGGCGGGGAATAATGACAGGGCAGGAATCCCCTCCAAAAATGGAATCGGCTTTTAAGAACGCATCGGTTTTTCCCCAATAAAATTGCCCTGCATCGTGATACGCCTCTGTTAAATCCTGTGTCCGTGTATTCAGATGCTCGGGCCAGAACATTTCCAAATGATTGTTTTTGGTCAGTTTCAATGCCCGGAAAATAGGAGAGGGAAAGGTGGTGACGGGAAAGGAAAAATAAGAAGGGGCATCTTTTACCAATTGATATCCTTTGTTTAGATCTGATATGCGGACAAAAGGAGCGGTGGCATAAATGCAGCATGCAAGGTGATATGTGCCATCATTTTCATTCAACCACTCAAGGGCGTGTTTTATCACATCAATCGTTGTTGTGTAGTCATCGGCAAGTTTTGATGGCCTGGTAAACGGGACCTCAGCCCCCCATTCAAGTGCTGTGTCGGCAATCTCCCTGTCATCAGTGGAAACAATTATTCTGTCAAAAAGATTTGTATTTTTTGCTGCCATGATTGAATAGGCAATCATGGGTTTGCCGCAAAACAGCTTTATGTTTTTACGGGGGATTCTTTTACTTCCGCCCCTTGCCGGAATAATGGCAACAGACGTTGTTTTTTTATCTTTGACGATGCCGGTCATTTGTTAACTGTTCTTATTATATTCAAGTATTTCTTGTATTGATAAAAAATGAGGATTGGTACCGGAATTATATTCAAATCCCTGTGTTACAAAAGATCCTTTTTCTCCAAGGTTGTTCGTGTTCTGATCAATTTTCCTGTCATGGAATGTTATGGAGGGCAGAATAATATAATGATCTTCAAATTCAACAGTCAGATGTGAATCATCGCCCGGACACATGATCTCATGAAGCTTTTCACCGGGTCGGATACCGATGATTTCCCGGCGTAGATCCGGTGCCATTGCTGCTGCAAGGTCTGATATCTTTACTGACGGTATTTTGGGGACATAAATTTCACCGCCGGACATGCGCAGAAAGTTCTTTATGACAAAATTCACCCCCTGCTGCAATGTGATCCAGAAACGGGTCATGTGGTCATCCGTTATCGGCAGGCTGTCTGCTTTTTCATCAATTAGTTTTTGAAAAAAAGGGACCACTGATCCTCTGGAACCGACAACATTGCCATATCGGACCACAGAGAAAATTGTCTGTTTTGAACCGGCAAAATTGTTGGCGGCCACAAAGAGTTTGTCTGAACACAATTTTGTTGCACCGTATAGATTAATGGGGTTGGCTGCCTTATCCGTAGACAGAGCAATGACTTTTTCAACGTGATTGTTGAGTGCGGCATGGATCACGTTTTCAGCACCTGTGATATTTGTTCTGATACATTCAGTCGGGTTGTATTCAGCAGCCGGTACCTGTTTGAGTGCTGCTGCATGGATGACATAGTCAATCCCGTTCATTGCCATTGTCAATCGTTCCTTATCCCTTACATCTCCTATGAAATATCGCATGCAGTCCTGATTGAATTTCTGCTGCATCTCAAACTGCTTCAGTTCATCCCGGGAAAAGATAACAATTTTTTTAGGTTTATAATTGTTGACCAGGGTCTCAGTAAATTTTTTCCCGAAAGAGCCTGTTCCGCCCGTTATTAATATCGATTTATTGTTTATCATTTCAAGATGAGTCCTTTTTAAAGTCAATCTGTTTATTCGATAAAATTGGCTGCTTCCATTGATTGTGCATGAAGGGCTGCATTCAGCTCTTCTCTGGTGATTTTGTCCGTTGAATAAAGCGTCTCCTGATTTTCCCAGAGCATTCCCTGCCACCTGCCAAAAAAATAGATTGAATCATCAGGATTAAACTTTTCCTTATCTCCATCCAAAGCAATCATACACGTGTTTGGAATATATATACACGGATTTTTCCCCTTCATATTTGTATCGGCTCTCAGACAGATATCCATGAATGCAAATTTCCCTGTTTTTGTCCAAAAACCGCCGGTCTCATGGAAGAGCGTTCTGCTAATACAGATAAAGTGGTCTAACATTTTAAAAGAGCGTTCTTTCATTGCTTCTGGGAATTGAGCAGCCAGGTATCTGTAGGCTGACACAGGCGCATGGTTTTCATCCAAAACCATTCCTGAATGTACGATACTGTTTCTTTGATCAATAATCCTTACCCCAAAGATCTTATTTCTGCCGTATCTGCGTATTCCTTCTCTAAGATAGTGAAGCCAGTCGGGTAACGGCAGCAGATTTTTTTCCATGAAAACCAGTGTCTTCCCGGTGGCGATGGTGGATGCCTTGTTCATCATCCCAGGGACTGATATCCCCTGCTGGGTGGCCAGCCGTGTAATATCTCCTCTTAATGTGTCAAGAATATCAGATATCTGTTTCGAGATCTGGGTGGGTTCAATCAAGATGACTTCAAATTCTCCGGCATTTTTAGAATTGAGTGCAATGGCTTCAAGTTGCCTTAACACATTTTCAGCATGGTTAGATAGGACAAGGATAATGGACCATTCCTTGTCAGATTTTGCAGAGGATTTAATCTTGTTTATGGGCATGAGCTTACTTGCTTCAATTACCTTCTTGGAAATATCAACAACGAGATCAATTGCATTTTTTGTCTCTGAAAGCTCCTCTTTTAGATAGTTTTTTAAGATTTCTTTCTTAATAATAGTGCTGAAATCCAGATTTTCTGATATGGCTTTCCCAAATTCTGCCGGAGTCATCTTGACGGCAACTTTGAACTCTGTAAATGAGTAAGGCAGTTTCTGGTTCATCTTTATATCAAGATGGACAAGTGGTTTGCCGAAGGCTAAGGCTTCGAGCCCCGTCGTGCTGGGCTGAACGATGACACACAGATCACTCATTGAAATGAGGTTATACGTGTTCTCCTCATCATGGAACACTTTTATGTTCTTTTTGTATCCATTGGGGATGGAAGATACCCAGGCCTCCACTTGAGCATGATTCGTTATGGGGTGGAATTTTATTAACAAGCGTTTGCCCTGGCTTTTGGCAACGGATTCAAAAAGTGGATATAAGGTTTGGACAGGGGGGACTTCACCTGAAAAAAAGAGCAGTATGACGGCACAGGTGTCACACTTGTATTGTTTTCGTTTTTTTGTTCTTATTTGATTTTTTTGCTGGAATGCAATCTCGTTGGAGAGGTGGGTGTTGCCGACAGGTATGATTTTATCTTGTGGTGCGTCAAAGTCGACCAGTTTTTTTTTGATTCTTTCTCCCCATACAAGATCCAGTGTTGAATTCTGCACATGGCCCTTATAACCAAAATCAAGCCCGTAATAGAGTCCTTCCTGGAAAGTGATAAATGGGATATTGAATTTTTTTGCCCAGAATGAAAATATTTTTCCCCATCTATGAAGTTCATGCAGGGCAAAACAAAGATCAGGTTTTTCTTTTTTTAAAAGATTTTTAAATCCTACATATTCAACCGCTGTTGAATAAATAGTCTTGTCTATTACTGTTACTGGAGAGGTACCAAAAAGAAAATTATTTTTTAAGTTGTTTGAAAAGGCGTCTCTTAACAAACGATAATTGGTTTGAATTTCTTCCTCGTCTTTATCCGATACAAAATCAAATATGTGGGCGTAATCAAGCCCCAGTTTTATAGCGGTGATTTCCTGTGACCTTTCCGCCTGACCGACAATATACTTGGTCTTTGCTCCTTGACCGGCGATCTTTTCCATTATAGGGGATATGAATCTGGCATGATGGGTGAGAGCAATATAAGCGATGACTTTTTTGCCATTCCAAAAGCGATCCATTATTTTTCCCCTGTTTTTGTCAACAGCATTAAAATGTCTGCAAGTTCGGTCTTATAGTGATGGTGCTCAATTGTTTTTTCAATTGACGTCAAGAGGTCTTTGGAATTGGTTACTTTTAGCTTGTTCCCTCTGAGCATCGGGGGAAGTTTAGGGTCAAAAATAATACTGGGAATATTGTTTTCTGCAATCTGGGAGTTGAAACAAGCTGAACAGGCGAGCACAGCATCTGCCATCATCATTTCCCAGGAATGGTTCATGTCGTGAAAAGAATACGATGCAAATTTTTTTAACTCATTGCCATAGGTTATTTCAATCATTTCTTTTTGTGAGTAGACACCTCTAATTTGGTCCTTTCCTATGCTGAACATTAGATGGAGCTGATCACCCAGTGGCTGGAGAAATTTTATCATTTCCTGATATTCATATATCATCGCAACATTGTGTGGAAGATACAAGGTGGTCCTGTCTGTGGGTATTGAATACTGGTTCCTGTAATGGTAAGACGCCTTTACACCGTTTAGGTTGAAACTTGTGGAAACCGAAGAGAAAATTGAGGATTCGTACAAGGGAAGAAGCCAGATATTTTTGTGAGGTAGTTGTTTTTTTAAATGGTTGTAACTTTCATAAGACCTGGTAATTAAGCCGCTGGGCAGAGAGGGAGCCAATGTCCATCTCGTGTCAAGGGGTAAAAGTTCGTAGCCTAATATTGGAATTTTATTTTGATTTGCCCAGAGAATAGCGGATTGAAATATTCTTTCTTCAATTTCTGAGGAACCAAGTGGTGTTGGAACCTGAATGATTACACCACAGGTATTATCGTCTAAAGGAATTTCAAGAGTTGTTTGTATTGCATTCCCTCCCCCAAGATCATCTAAAAGAAGCGTATCAGCAAAAGACAACCCTTCTGAAAAGCTTTTTTTGTCTAAAGATTCTCGTTTTGCCATGTACGCCTGGTATGAGTCGGTCGCTGTCCGAGTGATGGCCTTGAAAGAAACCGGGTTTAAGAAATTTATATTTTTAATGATATCCAAAGAAGTTTCAGGAACCATAAATATAAGATCAATATGCTGTTCTATCCTTTTTTGAAGGGTTTTCAGGAAATCTGTAATAATAGGGGTTATTTGATTGGATTGAATCAACCAGACCAGTTTTTTTTTCATTTTAAGTTTCTATGACCTATTCAGCATTAAAAATACTTTAGTTTTTAGACTTGGCCGTTTTTCTATTGAACTATAATTTTATTTGCCTGCATTATCAACTAATGTTATAGGGATTTTATCTTTGGATATAGTATAACAAACAAAAAAAGTTAAGTTTTTTAATATGAAACCAAACCCTGAAGATAAAAAAGATTTTCTCCCCTATGGCAGGCATGATATTGACGAAGATGATTTGATCGCCGTAAGAGAGGTTCTGACCTCCGACTGGCTCACCACAGGCCCCAAAGTTGAAGCGTTTGAAAAAGACGTGGCAAAAACAGCCGGGGTTTCATTCGGCGGTGCCGTCAGCAGCGGCACGGCAGCCCTCCATTCAGCCATGTATGCCATTGATATTAGGCCCGGTGATGAAGTGATTTTGCCGCCCATGACCTTTGCGGCAACGGCCAATGCAGTGGTTTACCAGGGTGGTGTGCCCGTGTTTGTCGATGTGGAGCCGGACACCCTTTTAATCGATCCCGGGAAGGTTGAGGAACGAATAACCTCGAAAACCTGTGCCGTGATTGCCGTGGATTATGCCGGTCAGATGTGTGACTATGATGCGTTAAGGCAGATAACGAAAAAGCACGGGATTTATCTGGTTGCAGATGCCTGCCACTCGATTGGAGGCGCATATAAAGGGTTGCCTTCCGGCAGTTGCGCGGATCTTACTGTTTTTAGTTTCCATCCGGTCAAGCACATCACCACCGGCGAAGGGGGCATGGTTGTTACAGATCGAAAAGCGCTTATCTCCCGGGTGAAATCCTTTAGAAACCACGGCATCAATACTGATCTTCATCAAAGACAACAAGCCGGGTCATGGATCTATGAAATTGAAGACCTTGGATTTAACTATAGGTTGACTGATTTCCAATCTGCCCTGGGCATATCCCAGCTTAAAAAACTTGAATCAAGGATTCAAAAAAGAAATTTTATCGCAGAAGAATATGACAGATTTTTTAAGGACATGGATGGGGTTACACCCCTGGAAAAAAAGACCTATGCCTCCCATGCCTATCACCTGTATGTGATACGGCTGGGCCTGGAATCTCTTTCAAAGAACCGGCAGGAAATTTTTTCATTTTTGAGGGAAAGCGGCATCGGCGTGAATGTCCACTATATCCCGGTCCACTACCACCCGTTTTATAAGCGAACCTTCCATACTGGCAAGGGCCTCTGCCCCATAGCCGAAGATGCCTATGAACGCATCCTCACCCTCCCCCTTTTCCCGGCTATGGCAATGGATGATGTAAAAACCGTCTGTCATGCCCTCAAAAAAGCGGTTCAGTCCGTATAATTTGTGGCAGGAATCTTGCTCTTTTAAGAAAAAAGAATCGTAAAGGGGAAAAATCTGCCGGGTTGATTCAGGGCAGATCTATCAGGCATTTTTGACCTCCAGGTAGAAAATGGTTGATTGTAAACGCATATGATCGTTAAAGAAAATTGAGGTCTGGGTCGATTCTATTAGGAATTGTGGAATGATTCAGTCACGGTTTGTTATCATTTGACGACAGAAAAAAATAAGACAGAAAGAACAGGACATAAAAAATCATGGGATTAGAAAACAGGGACGTGGCTTCAGGATCAATGGATCAGAACTATAAAAATTATTATGATGATGGAATCCTGTCATTTCCCGATGAAAAACAGGGTCACAAATGGTCGGTTTCATGGTCGGATCTGATGATGACCATGTTTATATTTTTTGCCGTCCTCTATGTATACCAGGTGGGAGATAAAGATTTGAAATTGGGCCCGGGCCCGGGCAAGAGTCATCTGGCGGAACAGGGGGCGGGCAGGGTGGTCAATTTAAATTCCCAGGGAAGGTCCAGGGATATTTATGACCGGACACGACAGGCCATCCAGGAAGTCATGGTGGGCCGGACAAATGCAGTTGATTTGGTTGGAGACGGAGCCGTGCGGATTATCCTTGCCGGGGATCTGTTGTTTGACTCGGGCAGTGCAGCCCTTAAAATCGGTGCCCGATATCAACTGGACCAGATTGCACGGGTGCTCAATCAAAATGATTTAACCATTAACGTGGTGGGCCATACCGATGACGCGCCAAGTTATTCCGAGCGATATCCAACCAACTGGGAGCTGTCTGCAAGCCGGGCCGTCATGGTGGCACGGTATTTAACCGAAGAAAACACGGTGGACGAGAATCGGATCTTTGTGAGCGCCCATTCGTTTCACCAGCCGGTCAGACCCAATGATACCGCCTATAACCGTTCTTTGAACAGGCGGGTGGAAATTATTCTCACACGAGAAAAACCCATGGCACAATAAGCCAATTTGTATCATACGCCTATTTACGGAGGACATATGTTTGCACCAGAGAAGAGTTTATTTTTAAATCAGGCCGGAAAAAATCTTGTCGGGCTTCTGATCTGTACGATCCTGTTTTTTTCAGGCTTTTTTATCCATGGCAATACCGGATTGTTTTTAAATCTTTCCGGGTTTCTGATCGTTGTGGGCGGAACCCTTGGGGCCACCTTTCTCAGCTACAATATGGAGCGGATTGAAATTTTATTTAAAGTATTGAAAACCGCCTATGGAAACCCCACAAGAAACCCGGGTGATATCGTTAAAATCCTTGTGGATTTGTCGGTGAAGCAGAGAATTCAGGGTCTGCTGGCACTTCAGGAAGATGAAGATGAGACGGCTATCGTATTTTTGCGCCAGGCCATCGGCCTCCTGGTGGATGGCTGTTCAAGGGATCAGATCAGGGATTCATTGAGTGCGGAGATGTATTTTTTCAGGATGAGGCGGGATGAAACCAGGCGGGTACTGCAGACCATGGCGGATGTGGCGCCTTCCTTCGGACTCGTGGGCAGTGTTGTGGGGCTCATCGGCATGTTGGCCGGCCAGGGAAGTTCCTCGGTGATTATGCTGACCGTGCCGGTGGCCCTGACATCGACCCTGTACGGGATTGTGCTGGCCAATTTTATCTTTTTGCCGTTTGCATCTAAGATCAGAGAGAGAACCATCCAGGAGCTTTTTCTGCAGAAGATCATCACCGAAGGTGTCCTTGCCGTTGCTGAAAATCTCCACCCCCGGATGCTTGAACGTAAATTAAAATCCTTTCTCACCCCGTCCGACCGCCAGGAGCAGTTTGTTTCCTATAAAAAGATCAAGGAAATGTTTGATCTGGAGGATGTCCAAGAAAACGCATAAAAAAGGTTTGTCTTTCAAAAAGTTGTTGACAAAAAAAACTAAATCATATAGATATCTCCTGTTTTTTGATTGGCCTTGGGCCGTTAACTCAGTTGGCAGAGTATCTGCCTTTTAAGCAGAGAGTCGCTGGTTCGAGCCCAGCACGGCCCACCACCAAAAAGAAGACATTGCGTCCCCATCGTCTAGCCCGGTCCAGGACACCGCCCTTTCACGGCGGCGACAGGGGTTCGAATCCCCTTGGGGACGCCACTTTTACCCCGGTAAAAGAAATCGAAATGCTTTTGATCGGCAGGAGACTGCTTCAAGGGCATTTCGATTTTTTAGTTTTGGGGCCTTTCACTGTTTAGTCCGGGATTATTATTGACACTGCATCCATAAGCGTTTATATTTCTTAAAGGTACAAGGTGTACCTGTGTTCCGGATGGCCAGAAAACATGATTCCGGGATAGAAAACTTGTCAAATTTTAACATCACGGCCTGATCTTATCCGGTAATAGGGTCAGGTTAATGGGGTGAAAAATGTTGACCATTAAATCCGGAATAGATGTTTTAACTGGATACCAGGCTCAACTTGATGTTCCAAAAACCTCCGGGAATTCAACCAGTGATGTTCGATCCGCTTCAAATCCAGACAAAACCGATGACACCGTAGATATCTCCCGCAAGGCAAAAGAGCTTGAACAGACCTACCAGGGGAAAAAAAGCAAGCTGGAACAAAATTACAATAGTGATGCCCAGCAGCTTGAAAGAGAATTTTCCCAGGAAAAGAAACGGCTTGAAAGGGAATTTGCCCGAAAAAAGCAATCCCTTGAGATCAATGTTTACGCCTGAACGTATCTTTCCTTGATTTGATTTATAGGGATTTTCATGGATTTTCAGGATAAAACAACCCGGCAAAACGAGATAATTTGCCGGGTCCTCATCATACCTATTTATAAAAAATTCAATATATTGTATAAACCGGGAAATTTAGTTTAATTTCTGGAGGTTGAAAAATGAAACCGGTTGTGGCCCTTCTGGGTCGTCCCAATGTGGGCAAATCCACGCTGTTCAACAGGATCACCCGATCAAGGCAGGCCCTTGTTGATGATTTTCCCGGGGTGACCCGGGACCGGCACTATGCCGATGCAGAGTGGAACGATGTGGAATTTACCGTGATCGATACCGGCGGGTTCATCTCTACGGATGAAGATTATTTTGCCTCTCAGATCAAGGACCAGTTGACGGCTGCGGCAGACCAGGCAGATGTCCTGGTGTTCATCATGGACGGCCGGGCCGGGTTGTCCCCCTATGACCGGGAACTGGCGGATTTTATACGGCGGCTGGCCAAACCAGTGTTTTATCTGGTCAACAAGATCGAAAGCCATCGGCAGAACGATGAACTTGCCGAATTTTATTCGCTGGGCATTGATAGTTTTATCCCGATTTCGGCTGAGCACGGCATTGGGGTGGGGGATTTTTTAGATGACCTGGTGGAGGCCCTGCCCGAGTGTGAACCGGAGGAGGTGGATGACGAGTCCCGGATCAAAATTGCCATTGTGGGTCGTCCCAATGTGGGGAAATCCTCCCTTGCCAACCGGCTGTTCGGGGAAAAGCGGGTGGTGGTGGATGCAAAGGCCGGGACCACCCGGGATGCCATAGAGCTCAGCCTCAAGTACAAGGGCCGGGAATTTATCCTTGTGGATACGGCGGGCATACGGCGCAAGGGAAAGGTCACCCAGAAACTTGAAAAATTTTCCATCTTAAAGTCTTTAAAGAGCCTGGACGAGTGCGACGTGGCCCTGATCCTGATTGATGCGGATGAAGGCATAACCGACCAGGATATCACCATTGCAGGATATGCCGAAGACAGGGGATGCGGAGCACTTTTCCTGATCAACAAGTGGGACCTTCTGGACGGGGACCGGAAAAGCGTTAAAAAATACATGGAAGACCTGAGGTACAAGGCCAAATTTTTATCCTATGCCCCTGCCATGACGATTTCAGCCCTTACCGGACAGCGGTGCCACAGGATTTTGGATGAAGTGGTGAAAATCCACAGGGAGTATTGTCACAGGATCAATACCGGGCTTTTGAACCGGATTATCGAGGATGCGGTATACCGAACAGAGCCTTCCCTGGTCAAAGGCAAACGGCTCAAGTTTTTCTATGCCACCCAGGTGAGTACAAGACCCCCCTGTTTTGTCTGTTTTGTCAATTATCCCAAGGCAGTTCATTTTTCCTACGAGCGGTATCTGCTCAACCAGCTTCGCCAGATGATTCCTTTGTCAAAGACACCGATCAAACTTTATTTCAGGGAGAAAACAGGCAAAATCAAATTTTCCGGAAATTCAAGGGAAGATGAGAGAATTTTCCAGAAAAAGAAGCGGCGAAATACCCAGAAGCAAAACCAGAGAAAAGAGCAGAGCAAAAGAAAAAGAGACAGGGACAACGCATAGGGAGAACAAGGCCTATAGTGAATAAGGCAAAGACAGAATGGATCTTTTTGAGTCTCAAAATTTTTCAGACCCATCCCTGAGCAGCCCCCTGGCCGACCGGATGCGTCCCGGGACCCTCGACGAACTGGTGGGCCAGGAACATCTGACCGCCAAAGGAAGCCTTCTCCAGCGGGCCATTGAAGATGACCGGGTTTTTTCCATCCTCCTGTGGGGTCCGCCCGGTTGCGGGAAAACAACCCTGGCCGGTATTATTGCCAATGAAACCCAATCAGAATTTGTAGAGATTTCTGCGGTACTGTCAGGGGTGAAAGAGATCCGTGAGATCATTGCCCAGGCCAAACAGAGACGGGCCCAATATCAAAAGCGAACCATCCTGTTTGTGGATGAGATTCATCGGTTTAACAAGGCCCAGCAGGATGCCTTTCTTCTCCATGTGGAAAAGGGGTTGATCACCCTTGTGGGGGCCACCACCCAGAATCCTTCCTTTGAGGTAATTCCCGCTTTGGTGTCCCGGTGCCGGGTGTTTACCCTGAAGAGCCTTGAGCAAAAAAGTGTTGTCACCATTTTAAAGCGGGCTCTGACCGCCCAGGGGATGGGACTGGGCCTTGAAGCGGACCGGCTGTCCCCTGAGGCATTGGAACATATTGCCCGGGTGTCTGACGGTGATGCCAGGATTGCCCTGACCAACCTTGAGACGGCAGTGCTGCACTTTGCCGGAAAAGAGCAGATCGAGATCCAGGATATTGAGGCTGCCATTGAAAAGAAATCTCTTCTCTATGACAAGGCAGGAGAAGAACATTATAACCTGATTTCAGCCTTTATCAAAAGCATGCGGGGCAGTGACCCGGATGCTGCGATTTATTGGCTGGAGCGGATGCTTATGGCCGGTGATGATCCAATTTACATGCTCCGGAGAATGGTCCGGTTTGCAACGGAAGACATCGGCATGGCTGATCCGGGGGCATTGACCATGGCCCTGAATGCAGGCGAAGCCTTCAGGATCCTGGGCCGCCCGGAAGGAGATGATGTGCTGTTCCAGGCAGCCGTATATCTGGCCACGGCCCCCAAGAGCAATGCCGTGTATATGGCCCACAAGCAGGTGAGAAAAACCATTGCCCGGACCGGGTATTCGCCGGTCCCTCTCCACATCCGGAATGCCCCGACCCGGCTGATGAAAGATTTAAATTACGGCAAAGGCTACCAGTATGCCCATGACCATAAAGATGCCTATGTCCCCCAGTCCTATCTGCCCCAAGCCCTTGAAGGCAGCAGGTTTTATCTTCCAACAAACCGGGGGTATGAAAAAACAGTGGCCCAGCGGCTTGAGGCCTGGATCAAATTAAAGGCATCCAACACTTCCAAAAAGAAAGCCCCCGGTTCTTGATACTATTGGGTCCCGGGTTCTGTTTTGTATAAACCATCTATTGCTTGACTATTTCATGGAATCGTTTTATTCAATACCAGCGAAAAGAGATTTGTACGGGAGCATGAGCCGCATGCTGAGAGGGGAGTTTACCCGACCGTTCATGACCTGATCCGGATAATACCGGCGGAGGGAACGAATTCAAGCGTTAACCATCCTCTGAATTTCAGGTGTTGTTTGTTCAGAGAATGGTTTTTTTATTTTTGGAGACAAGACAATGAAAAAAATGTTTTTTTTGATGATCCTGGGCTGGGTGGTTATCAGCCTTACTGCCTGCTCAAAAGAAAATGAGGCCGAGACAAAAGAACCGGCCGCAACCCAAAAGATGCCGGTCATCACCATTATGACCCATGACAGCTTCAGCATGTCCAAATCTGTGAAGGAAGCGTTTGAAGAAATACTGTCGGCAAAACTGGTGATCCTCAAGTCAGGAGATGCCGGAGAAGCCCTTAACAAGGCGATCCTGTCAAAGAACAATCCCCTTGCCGATATTTTTTACGGGGTGGACAATACCTTTTTGAGCCGGGCCCTGGATGCAGGGATCTTTGTGGCTTACGAGCCATTAAATCTTGATCTGGTGGACGAGGACCTGAAGTTGGATGCCGAGAACCGGCTGGTCCCGGTTGATTTTGGGGATGTGTGTTTAAATTATGATATTCAATGGTTTAAGGACAAAAACCTTTTGCCGCCCGCCATGCTGGAGGATTTGACAAAACCTGCTTACAGGGGGTTGACCGTCGTTGAAAACCCGGCCACATCCTCACCAGGCCTGGCTTTTCTCCTGGCCACCATCAGCCGGTTCGGCAGGGACGGGTACCTTGACTATTGGAGCCGGCTCAAGGCCAACGATGTTCTGGTGACCAATGGCTGGAAAGAGGCCTATTGGGGGAAATTCACGGCCGCATCCGAGGGAGACCGACCTGTTGTGGTCTCCTATGCCTCAAGTCCGGCAGCAGAGGTTTTTTACGCAGAGACAAAGCCGAACCAGGCCCCCACAGGCATCGTGATTGAAAATGGGTCGGCATTCCGGCAGATCGAGTTTGCCGGTATTTTAAAGGGAACCCCCCATCCTGATCTGGCCCGGAAAGCCATGGATTTTCTCCTGTCAACGACCTTCCAGGAAGACATCCCCTTGCAGATGTTTGTGTTCCCGGCCAATGGCCAGGCCGCATTGCCCGATGTTTTTGTCGAACACGCCAAGATCACCGGGGAACCGGCTCTCGTGGACCCGGAATTAATCGACAGCCAGAGGGACCAGTGGATCAGGGAATGGACCGAAGCCGTACTTCAATAATCCGAAGAAATCTTCTTCACCCGTATATCCTGGCCGGACTGGTTCCGGCCGGGTTTTTCCTGGTGTTCTACTTTTATCCCCTGGCCAATATTTTTTTGAAGAGTTTTTTTGGGGAGGGCAGGTTCAACACCCTTTTCCTGGACCAGGTGTTTGCCTCAACCCGAATGATTAAAATTCTGTGGTTCACCTTCTGGCAGGCCGGGTTGTCCACCCTGATCACCCTGGTGTGCGCGCTTCCCTGTGCCTTTGTCCTGTCTCACTATTCATTCAGAGGCAAACAGATTATCAAGATTCTGGCCTCCATTCCCTTTGTGCTTCCGGCAGTTGTGGTGGCCGCAGCCTTCCAGGCCTGTCTGGGTGAAAAGGGACTTCTGTTCGGTTTAAAGATCCACCATCCCCTGGCCCTGATTCTCATGGCCCACGTGTTTTATAATTTTTCAGTCATGCTGAGAATCATCACGGGATTCTGGTCCTCTCTCCAGGGCCGGATCACTGAGGCGGCCGTGATGCTGGGGGCAGGTCCCCGGCAGGTATTTTTTTATATCAGTCTGCCCCTGCTGAGACCCGCCATAACCGCAGCCTGTACCCTGGTGTTTATCTTCTGTTTTTCCAGCTTCGGGGTTGTCCTGATCCTGGGCGGTCCCATGTATTCCACCATTGAGGTGGAAATTTACCGCCAGGCCGCCCACCTGTTCAACCTGCCCCTGGCCTCGTTTCTTTCCCTGGTCCAGATCGGGTTTACCTTTGCCCTGATGTGGGTCTATACCTCCTTTACGAGGAGGGCAGACCGGTTTCCTCCCGGCAGGGAACAGGCAGCCCTTAAACCTGCGAAGGGGTTCCGGGAGAAAAGCTTTGTGGCAGGAGTGATCATTTTTATTTTTATGTTGTGCGTCATGCCCCTGCTGGCCCTTGTGGTCAAATCCCTGACCCATGACAATGGATTTTCCCTGATTTTTTATCGGGCTTTGTTTGAAAACAGGTCAGACTCCATCTTTTATATTCCCCCGTTTTATGCCATCCGATATTCGCTCCTGTTCGCAGGGACATCCCTTGTCATCGCCCTTGTCACCGGTGTGTGTGCCGCCGTATTCATCCAATTCTGCGACCGGCGATTCTTCAGCAGGTGGACCTCTTTTTTTGATCCCATTTTCATGCTGCCCCTGTCCACATCAGCCGTTACCTTAGGGTTTGGGATCATCATCACCCTGGACAAGCCCCCTTTGAATTTGCGAACCTCTGTTTTCCTGGTTCCCATTGCCCATGCCCTGGTGGGATTTCCCTTTGTGGTCCGGGCCATTTTACCGGCCTTGCGATCCATCCCTCAGGATTTCCATGATGCAGCAGCCATGCTGGGGGCATCCCCAATAAAAGTATTCAAGGCAATTGATTTTCCCCTCATGTCCAGGGCATTGGCGGCCGGGGCTATTTTTGCCTTTACCATCAGCCTGGGGGAGTTCGGGGCCACCATTTTTACGGCCCGGCCGGATACCCCCACCATACCGGTTGCCATATACAGATTTCTAGGTCAGCCCGGGGCCATGAACTATGGACAGGCTATGGCCATCTCTGCCATATTGATGGTGGTGACGGCCGTGGGGTTTGTGATGATTGAAAATTTCAGAGGAAAGAGTTCAGAAGGATTTTAATGGAAAACCAATTGACGCTTGACCGGATCAATAAAAACTTTGAGGATGGAAGCCTGGTCTTAAAGGACATCAGCCTCAACCTGCCCGGGGGGACAAAACTCTCGATCCTGGGGCCTTCGGGTAGCGGGAAAACCACCCTGCTGCGGCTGATTGCAGGACTTGAAACCCCGGATTCTGGAACCATTTTCTTTGACGGCCGTGTAATGAACCACATCCCCTCTCACCAGCGAAATTTTGGAATGATGTTCCAGGAATTTGCCCTGTTTCCCCATTTGAACGTGTTCGAGAATATTGTTTTTGGATTAAAGATGAAGGGGATGGCCAAAGCCCGTATCCTTTCCCGGGCTCAAGAGATGCTGACCATGATCGGACTGGAGGGATTTGAAAAACGGCACATTGATGATTTGTCCGGCGGGGAACGTCAGCGGGTTGCACTGGCCAGGACTCTGGCCCCCCGGCCCCGGCTGCTCATGCTGGATGAACCCCTGAGTTCCCTTGACAGGATCTTGCGAAAGCGGCTGTTGATAGAACTCACAACCATCATTTCAAGGCTCAATATCACCACGATTTTTGTCACCCACGACCATGAAGAGGCCTTTGCTGCAGGGCATACCGTTATTGTCATGAACCAGGGGAAAATTGAGCAGACCGGCAGTCCCGACCAATTGATCCTTACCCCGAAAAATCAATGGGTAAAAGATTTTTTAGGGATTCAGTCGTAATCGCGCCGCAAAAGGGTTGATTTTCTTGTCATTAGCGGCTAATGTTCCCAATAAGTCATCGGGAAACTTAAGTCGGCTGTGGACCCATATGCCATTCAGGGTTGGAGACCTTTAGTAGAATTTCAGTTCTACTAGATCTCTTTGCCCATGGGACCTCCAATATCAATGGTTTAAGATTGATTGGACTTTTTTGTGAGTAAAAAAGACGAAACAATTTCACTGCTTCCGTTTATCGAGTCTGAGAAAGATGGCTTTCTCCTTGATATCCCCCTGCATGATAAGGATGCAAGAGAATCCCGCGGGGTTTCAAACCCGTTTCAGATTGTTGAAAATGGACAAAATTTTTCAATTATCGTCAAGGCCGGATTAAAGGCAAATAATTCAGATTGCTTCAAATCACTGTTTTTATTGACCCAGAGAGACCGTTACCCCCTTTTACCGGATGCGCTGGCCAGGTTTACAAATGCCGGCATTGACAGGATCTGGTATGAGACCATGTTGTCCTACTCCACTGATTCCCGTCCCCTTGACGCCTTTTCTAACGGCAAAGAGGCCTTTACCCTTCCCGGGCAATTGGGCCGGGATGGACGAGCCAAACCGTTTACATCACTTTTTTTCTGCAAAAAAATAAAAAAATTCTTTCATCCCCCCTGTCCCCAATGCGGCGAACCCCTGGAACTGTGCCAATCGGATGAACTCTTGATCGAATCAGCCCTTCCCCCATATTCCACATCCCTCAAACGATATCTTTTCTGTCCGGCCTGCTTTGCTGCCGGCGGCAGACCCAAATTTTATCAGTTTTCGCACGCATCAGATGATCCAGTGTATACCAAGGACCGATTCGAGCTGATCAAAGATTTTTCCAGGGTGAAAAGTACACAAATGACCGGCTTTCCATGTCTTGACTGCCCGGGTCATGCCCAGTGCTATGTGACCGGAGAAAAAGCCGGGTCTTTTCTCGGTTTTTTTTCTTTTTATCCGTTTCACATGCTTTTCTTTGATGCACAGCCTGTAAAGGCGGTTGATTTTCTTCCCCTTATTTCCGGAGCATCCTTTGAAGAGGCAAATGCTGCTGCCGTTGCAGGTTCACATCCAGGCTCACACATGGACTGGGAAAAACATCTGGCCAGTGGAAAGGGATCTGATTTTTTTTTCAGAGAGGATGAACGGTTTGGTCTGGAAGTTCTTTTTTTAAAGCTCTCATTTTTTGAGGCCTTTGTTCGTTTGCTGCATCAAAGGCTTGAAAAGAAAATATTTTCCCTGGTGAATTTGTCCATACACAGCATTTGGATTCGCCCCAGGGCAAAGGGGAGCATCCTTCCCTTTTTCTGGGATTTTAACTTGAGTATCATTGATCTGATTGCCAATACTTCGGGAAACTATATTGAGTCCCTCAAGACCCGGAATTTAAGTTCACATTTCCTGGGGTCGCTCTGGTTTTACGTTTTTCTTGTGAACAGGGACCAGGGACGAGACACTGTGTACGAGACGTTGGGGCGATTGGCTGAAAAAAGCTTGGAAGACCCGGTTTTTTTGGACTATAATGAGCTGGCACAAGCCTTCCCAAGTGCGGCCATGGAAAATATCTTCTGGAATCCGCAGTCCGGGTCAATCTCACAAAAACGGCATGAGATTTGGCTGAAGATTATTGTTGCGGGCCTAGGCTTTTTTGATACCGGCAGGGACCAGAGCCTGAAAGAAAATCTGGGACAATTTATCGGCATTATTGAGACCCTGAAACAGGACATACAAAAAGATTTGTTTTCAAGGCGTCTGGAAACAACAGGGCCGTTTCAGGATAAGGCCCCGGATATTGTGGAGCCGGATATTGTGGAGTCGGCGGAATCTGTGGTGTCGGTACAATCCATGGAGACCATGGAGTCCTCGGAACCGCAGTCTGGGGAAGAGATGAATTCGGAATCGCTGGGGCGTGAACGCCGGGCCATCTCCCGGATACTTAGACAGCTCAGGGCAGAGTGGGCCGCCCGGGACACCACGGCCGAAGCATGCCCGACCCAGGCAACATCAGTTGAGGCCTCCTTGCGTGAAACGGCATCACTTAAAGCACATTTGACCGGGGCACCTGCTATTGAAGCCGGCCCGGAAGAATCCAGATTGGAAAAATCCAGATTGGAAAAATCCAGATTGGAAGAATCTGGATCGGATGAGGTCGGGTCGGAAGCAGCCAATACAGATAAAGCACCCCCAAACGAGGATGGGGATGTGCTGGAAACCATTGTGCTGTCATCCCCGGACGAAGAAATCCACCAGGAAGTGCAAGAAATTCAAGAAAAGAGCGAGCCTGAATCTAATGTAGAACAAGAATCACGGACCCGCCCAAAAGAAACCATGCCTCAGGTGGAGGATACCCAATCCGCCGAAACTGGGCCATCACCCATGGCTGATGTTGATGCCACGCCACCCGCTCCTGGTCATCCTTTGGCTGCCGATGTGGATCAAGCACCGGATGTTGGATTCGACGATTTTATGGAAAAGACAATGATTCTTCCCGGGGCTGCAATGGAAAGTGTTCCGGAAAAAGGATTTGATGACATGGAAAAAACCGTTATCCTTTCTCCGGGATCTCCAGGAGAAAAAGAGCAGAAGAATCAGGGGTTTTTCGGTGAAGAGGACGACCTTGACAAAACAATGGTGATACCCCCTAAAAAATAGCCTTTACCCAAAGGCTGCGAAGGGATGCAGGCATGACAAAACCGATTCAATATGAAATTCTGGAAGATTTTCTTGTCAGAATTTTTCAGGAACAGGGAGAAAACTCAACGCTTTCAATAGAGGATTTTCTTAACACTGAATTGGGGGCTTTGTCGTCTTTGGAAAAAACAGCCGCACTGGACCGGTTGATTGACCGGTTTGACCCTGGAGAGCCGGTTAAAACTCCGGTTGATGTCCAAGGCAATGGGCAGGCAAAACCGGCAGCCCTGGCCATTGATGATCATGTGCTGGCCAGGGTGATCAAGCTGCTTCTGGGACGGGACATCGAAAAAGCGGATCTGACAACGGAAGAGCTCATAGAGAGTTTGGCAGAGTCAATCAACACGGTTTTTGAATCCTTGAATCAATTGATCAGCGTGATCAACACTACCCTGATGGGCAAACAGGATGCCGATGAAACCATCAGACAGGTCATCGGGTATCACCTAGAGGGGAGCAGCCAGACCCGCACCCTGGAAACCTATATCGGGCAGATCGGCAAGGCTTTTTTTGCGGCCCAGGAAGCGTCCAAAAAAGCGGCACATGCCAAGGTCATGCAGATTTTAGAAGAGCTGTCGCCCGAAAAAATAGAACGAGAGGCCGATGTTTCACGGCTGAGTCCCATGCGCAAGGCCAGGTATTATGAAGTGTATGAACTCAAATTCAGGAAATTTGAAAAATGGTTTGAGTCGGGCCGGTTCATGGAATCCTTTTTAAGTGAATTTGAAAAAAATTGTCAAAAAATATCATTATAAAGAGATTTTTATGGAAAAGGAGGGAAAATTGAAAAAAAATATTAAACGAATTGTGCTGATTTTCTGTGTTTTGTCGCTGGTCTCATGCGCCGCCAAAGTGCTGGCTCCTCCCGAGTGGACCTATGAAAAGGATGCGATCAAGCTCCAGGTGGTTGCAGACCCCATGCTGAACTTTGACGACGGCAAGGCCCATACACTCCACGTGTGCATCTACCAGTTAAAGGACCCCAATGGATTTAATCAATTGTCCTGGGACCGGAACGGTTTGTACACGCTTTTGGACTGCAAAGTCTTTGACCAGGGGGTTGCCTCGTCAAAACGGTTGGTCGTGAACCCGGGTGAAGACACCACCATCGTCCTGGACCGGGCTGAACATGCAAAGTACCTGGCAGTGGCCACAGGGTATTATGGACTGATAAAGGACCGGATCACACGGCTGGTTGAAATTCCCGTTGTCGTTGAAAAAGAAAAAGGGTTTATGGCCGGGAATAAAAAACAAAAGCCGGGACTGCTTGATATCCGGCTGTTTCTGGGTCCGCAACAGATTGATAAAATTGAAGAGATTGATAAGATTAAAGGGCAATAACCATGGTTAAACCGCTTTTCTGGCATCAGGGGCTTTTTCTCCAGCCCCACCATTTCCAGTTGAATGATCTTTGCAATAAATCCCTGGTGGAACCCTGGCATAAATTCACAACTCCCCATTTCTGGGGGGTGGGTCGTTTTCAAATCGATGAGGCAGCCCTGGCCAATTTTGTGTTTAACCTCCAGGCAGGCGAGTTTCTTTTTCCCGACAACTCCCATGTCGTGATCGGAGAAAACGGGGTGATCCAGGCAAGATCCTTTGAAAAGGCCTGGGAGGAGGGGGGCAAATTCTTTGACGTCTATCTTGGGTTGAAAAAATGGAATGAGAATGGGGAAAATGTTGCGGTGTTAACGGATTTTAATGATCTGTCCCCTGTATCCAAACGCTATGTCTCTTCCACTGCCCCGGAAGAGATGCCGGACCTTCACTCAAACGGACCCACGGCCGAGATCAGACGTATGCGGTTTCTGGTTAAAATATTCTGGGAGAACGAGATTGATCAGAGAGGAGATTATCAGCTCATTCCCATTGCCAGGCTCAAGAAAAATCTGGAAGAAATCCTTGTAAGCAAAGACTTTATTCCCCCCTGTCTGATTGTATCAGGATCCGATGTCCTGTCGGGTATTGTCAAGGAGGTGAAAGATCAGCTCTTTTCCAGGACCCGTCAGCTGGAGGCGGTCAAAAGATCAAAGGGGGTTCACACGGCTGAATTCGGATCAAGGGATATGGTGTATATGCTGGCCCTGCGCTCCCTGAACCGGTATGTTCCCCTGTTGACCCATTTCACGGCCACGGCCCAGATTCAGCCATGGACCATCTACGGTGTGATGCGGCAGATTATTGGAGAACTGTCTTCTTTTTCAGCAGACATATCAGCCGGGGGTGAGCTTGAGGACGGCACAGCCCTTTTACCGGAATATGACCACAAGAAATTGTGGGACTGTTTTTCCAGGGCCCAGCATCTGATCACGCGATTGTTGGACGAGATCACGGCCGGACCGGAATATATCATTCCCCTCCTCTTTGACGGAACCTATTTTGCCGCTGAAATACCCCCCGGGATATTTGAGGGCGGCAACCGGTTTTTCCTTGTGCTGGAATCTGAAGACAATACAGACACCATTGTTGAATCCATGCGCCACATTGCAAAGCTCAGTGCCAGGGAATCCATGCCCATTCTGATTGCCCAGTCTCTTCCGGGCGTGAAGCTTGAGCACCTGGACACCCCCCCCCAGGAGCTTCCAAGAAAAGCCGGTTCAACCTATTTCAGGGTTGATCACCATGGAAAACAATGGGAGCCGGTAAAAACGGGAAACAACATGGCCCTTTACTGGGATGCGGCACCCGAGGACCTTAAGGCGGAACTGATGGTTGTAAGGAGGAACTAGAAAAATGAGACTGGCGGATTGCTTTACGGACATCATCACCTATACCATCCTGCTTCAAAAAAAACAGGGATTGGAAAGACTGGGGTTTGACCAGGCAAGTGCCGACATGGAGCGGCTGAACAGGGAGAGTGAATCCCTGTTTGAAAAATGCCGGGCCACGAGGGAAGACTTTGACCTGGCCCGGTTTGCCGTTTTTGCCTGGGTGGATGAGACCATCATGGGCGGATCATGGGAAGGCAGGCGCCAATGGCAGGGGGAACAGCTCCAGAGACGCTATTTCCAGACATCTGATGCCGGCGAACTCTTTTTCCAGCGCCTGAACACCATCGGCCCCCATCAGAATCATGTCAGAGAGGTCTACTATATCTGTCTGGCACTGGGATTTACCGGACAATACCACAACCAGGGTGATGACATGCTTTTAGACCAGTTAAAGACATCCAACCTCAAACTGATCACCGGAAGTTCAGTGGACTTGCCCGCCGTCAATCGGATGAAGCTCTTTCCAGATTCGTATGTGACAGACCATGAAACTTCTGAAACTACCGCAAAAAGGGGGTTTTCAATTCTCACCCTTGCGGCCTTTCTGGCCCCGGTGGGATTGTATGGTCTATTGTTTTTGATTTATACTTTTGTTTTAAATAATATCGGAGAAACTTTAATCAACAGGATACCATAAATGAAAAACCGGCTTGTATTTCTGTTTAAAATTTTTATGATCATTGCCCTGGTTGTCTTTATCGGGATTGCCGTCTTTGCAGCGGTTGTATTGGCCAAGTGGCCGTGGTGGGTCTGTTTGTTTATCGGCGCCGGAATTTTGGGAATTTTTCTGGGGGCCCTT
This sequence comes from uncultured Desulfobacula sp., assembly GCA_963674905.2. Lineage (GTDB taxonomy): Bacteria > Desulfobacterota > Desulfobacteria > Desulfobacterales > Desulfobacteraceae > Desulfobacula. Next base: position 3,165,788 of record CAXXXR010000002.1, read on the forward strand.
TTAGTTCACAAGCTTTTGCTGAAAAGAAAAGAGCAGCAATTTGTCAGTCAGATTATTGAGCAGGACAATGCCCGTTTAAAATCCATTGATAAACGGGAGCAAGAAGTCTTACGGGAAATGCAGGCCAAGTGGAAAGAGGCCATGGATTCCCTGAAAAAGTCCCATCTTAAGAGCCGTGGCAACCCTTTGTATGTGCTTCCCTGGTACATGATCATTGGAAAGAGCGGAACCGGTAAAACCACTGCCATCAAGAGCGCAAACCTGTCCTCTTCCTTTGCCGAAGTCAGTTCGGTATCCGGCATATCCGGTACACGCAATTGTGACTGGTGGTTTTTTGAAGAGGCCATCCTCATCGATACGGCCGGACGGTACGCAGTCCCCGTGGATGAGGACAGGGACAGGGATGAATGGGAGAAATTTTTAGGGCTTTTATCGCGGTATAGAAAACGAGAGCCGCTCAACGGATTGATCGTCACCATTTCAGCAGACTCTTTAAACAGCACCCCTGCCGAGGAAATTGAAAAGTACGGCCGGGATATACGGAAACGGCTGGATGAATTGATGCGGGTTCTGGACGCAAAGTTTCCCGTGTATATCATGGTCACCAAATGTGATCTTATCCAGGGCATGACCCAGTTTTGCGATTGTTTTGAAGAAGAGGCCCTGGGTCAGACCATGGGGATGGTGAACCATGGTCTTGAAAAAGATCCTCTGGGGCTTGTGGCCGATTGTTTCAAGACCATGGGAGAACGGATTCGGGATATCCGGCTTCTGCTCATGAAAAAAATCGGACCCCGCAGGATCAGCCCTGAACTGATGCTGTTTCCCAGTGAACTTGAGAAAATTAAACCAGGCTTTGAAGCCTTTGTCCGGGGAGCATTCCAGGAAAATCCCTACCAGGAGACCCCATTTTTCAGGGGCATCTATTTCAGCTCGGGCCGTCAGGAGGGCAAACCTTTTTCCCATTTTTTAAAGGACATGGGGCTCATCACCGACCGTGAAGTCCTGCCGGCCACGAGCAGGGGATTGTTTCTCCACGATTTCTTTTCATGGCTGCTTCCCTCGGACAGGGGGCTTTTCCAGGTGACCCGGAGAAGTGCTGCATGGAAACGGTTGACCCGGAATATCGGGTTTGCAGCCTGGACCACCATTATCATTGCCGTGTGCGGGGTCTTAAGTTTTTCCTTTGTAAAGAATCTTCATACCATTAAAACAGCCGCTGTTCAGTTCTCAGGCCCCCAGATCCTTGAAGGAGAACTGGTCTCGGATATCGTGACCCTGGAGAAATTTCAGGCCACCATCCGTACGGTTGAAAAGAGCAATCAAAGCTGGTGGATACCCAGGCTCGGTCTTAATGAGAGTGTTAATGTTGAACTGGAGCTCAAGAAAAAGTATTGCAGCCTGATGGACAAACGGTTTATCGGTCCGTTTGATGGGAAAATGGCTGACAATATGGCCTATTTCAGCTTGTCCACACCGGTGGATATTTCAGTGAACCATATCGATCACCTGGTCAGACGCATCAACCTGATCAATGCCAAGCTCTCGGGAGAACCCTTAGATCGCCTTGAGCAAATGCACCGGCCAATTTTCGATGTCGTTGACATTGGCGCACAAAAGGATATTGCCGAAGATATCCGCCTGAAAATCAAAGATCTGTATATCCATTATCTGGTGTGGAACAATGACACCCAGAACTTGAACCAGAAAATGAACGATCTGCAGAAGTGGCTGGCACGGATTCTCTCCATTCAGGGGACCAACCTCAACTGGCTGGTGATCCGGGCAAATTCAGATCCTGAACTCACGCCTTACAGGCTGGCGGATTTTTGGGGGAATCCGGCCGGGGAAACTGAATCAGCATCTGTACGCCCGGGATTTACCCTGAAAGGAAAACAGCAGATTGACGGGTTTGTGGGTGAAATGGAAACCGCCCTGACTGATCCGCTTATTCTGGCCGGACAAAAACGGGAGTTTCAAAAGTGGTACAAAGCGGCATATTTTGCAGAATGGCTCAATTTTGCCGCACTTTTTGAGGAGGGGAAAAATCACCTGGCCGGCCGGGAACAATGGCAGCGTATTTCCTTTAGTGCCGGAATAAAAAAGGGACCGTATTTTTCTCTGCTTCAAACCCTGTTCGATGAAATAGAGCCCTTTCTGGACGGGCAGGATCTGCCGGACTGGACGACTCTGGTGCAGGACCTTGATCATCTCCAGGATCAGGCAGCAGTAATTAAGGCCAGGAAAGCCGCATCAACCGGTGTCCTGGGCCAGGCTGCCTCAAAGGTGAAATCAAAACTGGCCACCGTATCCGGAACATCGGGGAGGTTCACACCCCGCCTGGATGCCGAGGCCATGATGAAGGCAGCCGGTCAGTTCCTGACCTATCAGGATGCCCTGGCAGACCTTGTGCCGGCAGTCTCGTCCCAGCGGGCCGCCTTTGAACTGGCAACAGACGTTTATACACAGGATCCAGCAACCAGTACCATTCCTTTTTTTTCTGCCCTCCAGGCCGCCAACCGGCTCAAGACATCTCTGGCCTATTCAGGCAAGGATACACTGGTGATCTGGAATGTTTTACAAGGTCCCCTGGATTTTTACCAGGAATACGCATTAAAAGAGGCGTCATGCCAGCTCCAGAAAGACTGGGAAAAGAGCGTTTTAATGGAAATGCGGGATGTGTCGGATGATCAGAACATGAACACACTTTTGCTGGGTCCCGAGGGATTTGTCACCAATTTTATCAAGGGACCGGGTCAACCCTTTATTCAAAGAGGATTGAAAAAGGGGTTTTATTCAGTCAAGGTCAATGGGAAAGGCATGGAATTTGAGGATGGCTTTTTTCAATTCCTCACCCGGGGGGTGAGTGCATCCAGACCTGTAAAATCAAGTTATAGTGTGCAGATAAGCGGATATCCCACCAGTGCCAACGAGGAAGCCCAGGCCCAACCCCATGCCACACTGCTGGAGCTGGTGTGTGCCGAAGGCACAACCGTGCTGGAAAATCGAAATTATCCTGTCCGGGAGACCTTCACCTGGTCTCCTCAATCAGACTGTGAGGTGGTCTTTACCATCAAGATTGGCCATCTGGTACTGGCCAGAAAATACACCGGCCGCCTGTCTTTTCCTAAATTTTTCAAGGATTTTTCATCGGGGCAGTCCCGGTTTATCCCATCGGATTTCCCCGGTTTTGAGGACGATTTGAACCGGATGGAGGTTCGCTTTATTGCGGCGAAGTATGCCTTCAAGGGCAATGAACCCATTGTGAAATTGTTGAGTGCGGTTCCCGGAAAGACCCCTGTGGAGATCGTAAAATGCTGGGAATAGGCCGGGCAAAAACAGGGGTTGAATTTTCCGCCTTTGGAAAGCATCCGGCTTTTGATGATTTTTTTAATCTGAATATCGGTTCCCCTCTGGCTTCAGCCTTATCATCCTGGGTTGAAAACGGTGCAAAGCTTGCCGCAAACCAGGATGCGCAGGTCCATTCGTTCCGTTTCTGGATGAGGGGAATACAACGGGACGAGCTGGTTCTGGGTCTTATCAGGGACAGCAGCGACCGAATGGGACGGGCCTATCCTTTGCTGATCATGGGAAAGGGAATTGTGGAAGACCGAGACAGGAGATGGCAGCATATTTTTTGCGCTTATGAACCGGTTTACAGGGCGTTTGAAGAGTTGGCAGCCTTTCGGCATGAGGATTTCAAGGCGTTTGAAACAAAGCTTTTCCGGGTGAGTTTTGCCGCCTCTTCATCCCGGCATGACTCTGACGGGTCCCGGCTGGCAGACATCCTTCCGGCCTGGTTCAGGACAAATGGGGAAAAAGAATGGATGGCCCTTCCCATTGCAAGTCTAATGACCAAGGCGGATTCAATCCCCCGGGCCAGGGAAGACAGAGGGATGTTCAGGAAAAAACCAGAGGTGCCGGCTGCGGTTTTCCTGGGAGGAGTGCCGGAAAATTCTGTACTGACTATTTACAGACGGCCGTTAAACACGTATGATTTTTCAAGGCTTTTTAACACGGCCAGGTCCAATTGAAACAAGACGGGTAATTAAAAAGGAGACTTTTCTGATGGATATGGATGCCATTCTGGCCCCCCTGGCCGGTGATAACCCTTCGGGAGAGAACCTTCGGTATACAGGGGTATACGATGAGATTCAGGAGGCAAGACGGGCCGATGACCTTCTGGACCAGGGAGATTGGCAGCATGAGGTCAAAACCTCGGACTGGAACACGGTCTTTTCCCTCTGTCTGGATGCCCTGACCACCCGGACAAAGGATTTGCAGATCGCGGCCTGGCTCCTGGAATCTTTGACCGTGGTCAAGGGGTTTGAAGGGGTGCGGCGGGGACTTACCATCATCACCCAGTTCCTTGATGTGTTCTGGGCCAGTCTTTATCCGGAAATTGAAGATGACGACCTGGATTTTAGGGCCGGTCCGCTTGAATTTGTCAATGACAAGCTCTGGCTGCCCATCAAAGAGATTCCCATTACCGATCCTGTGAAAACACCTGGATTTTCTTGGATGAAGTGGCAGGAGTCCAGGAAGGTGGGCCTTGAAAAAGACCTTTTAAATCAGTTTGGGGATGTGGATGCCGATAAGAAAAAGGCAAGGGACGAACAGATCAGCGAAGGCAAGCTGCCGCCCGAAGAATTTGACTCAGCCGTAAACGCATCTTCCAGGGCCTATTACGAAGACTTGCTCGACACCATTACCCAGTGTGTAGACCTGTTCAATGTCCTGGATACCATCGTGGATGAGAAATTCGGAAAAGATGCCCCGCGGCTCGCTGAGCTGAGAACATCCCTGGAAGACTGCCTTACCCTGGTGACCAAGTTTGTCCGGGTCAAAAGAGAAGAAGAACCGGATCCATTGCCCGAAGCGCTCCAGGAAGAAACGGATGACCAGGGCGGTGACATGGCCGGGACCTTGCCGCCGGGACCGGATGAAGGCGGTCAAATTCCGGCCGGGCAGGTGGCAGGACCGGTTCAGGTGGCAGGACCTGTGGGCACCTTTCATGTGAACCGGATTCTGGGCAGTGCGGGTATTGAAGAAGCCGTGTGGCAGGATGCCGTGGAAAAACTGGGCAAACAGGGAATCAAACCTGCCCTTGAACAGCTATTAGGTGCATCCTGCTCTGCCCAGTCTGTACGGGAAAAAACAAATTTTCGCCTGCTCATGGCACGGCTGTGCCTGAAAGCCGGGAGGGCGGACCTGGCAAGACCCGTCATGGAGAAGCTGAACACCCTTATCGACGAACTTGCCCTGGACCGGTGGGAATCGCCCATATGGATTGCCGAGGCCCTGGGGACCCTGTATCAGTGCCTCACGGCGGAAGGGGCTTCCGACGATGACCGATACCGGGCAGAGGAGATATTGACACGGTTGTGCACCCTGGATATAACCAAGGCCATGGAGTACTCGAACCGTTCAAATGAATAATCAAGTGGAAACCCGGAATATATCATTCATAATTAAAGGAGGTAGCGATGGCCAAGGAAAGTCTGCAGCATACCCTGGACAGGGTGAGATCCCCCAGGGTTCAGATCACCTATGACGTTGAGGTGGGTGATGCCATTGAAATGAAGGAAATTCCTTTTGTTGTAGGGGTTCTGGCTGATCTGTCAGGGAAACCTGAAGAGCCACTGCCCAAGCTCAAGGAGAGAAAACTGGTCGAGATCGACCGGGACAACTTTAATAAGGTCCTAGAGGGAATGAAGCCCCGGCTTGCCTACCGGGTGGACAACAAGCTGTCTGATGATGATTCCGCCATGGCAGTGGAACTCAAGTTTAAATCCCTGGAGGATTTTCATCCGGAAAAGGTGGCAAAACAGATTGATCCATTGCGAAAACTAGTGGAAGCAAGGGAAAAACTCTCTGGTCTGTTGAACAAACTGGATGGAAACGACAAACTGGATGAACTGCTCCAGGAGGTCATTTCCAGCACGGATTCCCTGGAAAAACTGGGCAGGGAAACCGGTGTTAAAAAAGATTAATTACTCAACAAAAATATAGGAGGGACCACACATGGCTGAAAATGAACAACAGGTCCAGCCCGATGCAGCCCCGGCAGCAGAAACCGCACAGGAGGCGGGCCTTCTTGACCAGATAATCGCAGATGGACGTCTGGCAAGGGACGAGAGTCAGAAAAACTATGCAAAAGATCTTCTGGGTGAGTTTGTCTCCCAGATCATGGAGGGGGCGATTACGGTTTCCAAGGATACGGAAGCCATGATCAATGCCAGGATCAGTCAGATCGATAAATTAATTTCAGACCAGCTCAATGCCGTGATGCATGCGCCGGAGTTCCAGAAACTTGAAGGGTCCTGGAGAGGGCTTGCATACCTGGTGGACAAGACGGAAACCGGAGAGCGGATGAAGCTTCGGGTTATGAACGTGTCCAAAAAGGATCTGTTAAAGGACATGGAAAAGGCATCGGAATTTGACCAGTCCGCCCTGTTCAAGAAGATATATGAAGAAGAGTTCGGCATGTTTGGCGGGGCATCCTATGGGGCGCTCATCGGAGACTATGAGTTCACCAACCATCCCCAGGACATTGCCCTGCTGGAAAAAGTATCCCAGGTGGCGGCTGCGGCCCACGCTCCCTTTCTTTCAGCGGCAGGACCCGAGCTTTTCAACTTTGACAGCTACACGGAACTGGGCGAACCCCGGGATCTGGCAAAGATATTCCAGGGGGCTGATTACGCCAAATGGAAATCCTTCAGGGAGTCTGAAGACTCCCGGTATGTTGCCCTGGCCATGCCCCACATCCTCATGCGTTTGCCCTATGGAAAGGCCAATGTTCCCGTAGAGGCCTTTGATTTTGAAGAACAGGTGGATGGAACCGAACATAACCAGTATCTGTGGGGCAATGCCGCCTATGCACTGGGAACGCGGCTCACGGAATCCTTTGCCAAGCATTCCTGGTGTGCTGCCATCCGGGGCGTTGAAGGCGGGGGCCTGGTAGAGGGGCTGCCGGTTCACACCTTTAAGACGGACGAGGGGGACGTTGCCCTGAAATGTCCCACGGAAATCGCCATCACCGACAGAAGGGAAAAAGAGCTGGCCGACCTGGGGTTTGTGCCCCTGGTGCACTGCAAGGGAACCGATTATGCGGCATTTTTCAGTACCCAGACCGGAAACAAGCCAAAGCTTTACGATACAGATGCGGCAAACGCCAATGCAAGGCTTTCTTCCCAGCTTCAGTACATTATGGCGGTATCACGGTTTGCCCACTACCTCAAGTCCATCATGCGGGACAAGATCGGCAGCTTCATGACCCGGCAGAATGCAGAGGATTTCCTCAACCGCTGGATCAGCAGCTATGTGCTGCTGGATGACAATGCCAGCCAGGAGCAGAAGGCCAAGTACCCGCTGAGGGAGGCCCGGGTTGATGTCAGCGAGATACCGGGAAAGCCGGGTGCGTATCGGGCGGTCAGTTTTTTGAAACCCCATTTCCAGCTGGATGAATTGTCGGTTTCCCTGCGCCTGGTGGCGGAGCTGCCGCCGCCGGCACAGGGATAAGACAGGGTCAGACAGCCCAATGGCAAACCGTTTTTATTGACGGTCATGGGCCGACCGGGTAACTCATCCTGGTTCGCCCACAACACATCATGAAAGAACCCAATGGGTTCAGTCAGTTCTTTCATATAACAACAATGATCAGGAGGGAGAAACATGGCACTAGACAGTTTTTTGAAAATTGAAGGCGTCCCTGGTGAGAGCACGGATGACAAGCACAAAGAATGGATAGAGATCCTGTCCTACAATTGGGGGGTGAGCCAGAGGGGTTCTGCCAGCCAGTCCACCGGCGGCGGCCGCACCTCGGAAAGGGCGGATTTCCAGGATCTGTCAGTTACCAAAGAAATGGACAAGGCAACACCGGAGCTGTTCATAAAGTGCGCCAAGGGAGAACATATTCCTAAGGTCATACTTGAGTTGTGCCGGGCCGGCGGTGATAAAGAAAAATACATGGAATATACACTGAACGATGTTATCATCTCTTCGGTGGGTGTGGGCGGCGGCGGCGAAGGGCTGCCCAGTGAAACGATTTCATTCAACTATGGGAAGATTACCCAGAATTACATTCAGATGGATGAAAAAACAGGTAAGAAAAAAGGAAATATAGAGAAAAACTGGAGCCTGATAGAAAATAAAGGTAGTTGACGATAAATAGGGCTGTAATCTTAGGATGAATGATTCGTTTAATCTGACATCGTCGATACTGGACAGGCTTGTGGACATGGAACCTGAAGTAAGTTCCGAGTCTGTCCGGTATCGCGTTGTATCTGAACGCCAGATACTGGACCAGGTCTTCAGGGATCTGGAGAATCTTTTGAACACCCGGTGCAGCCCCATTGATATTCCTGTCTCATTTAACAGGCTTAAGGGATCTCTCATCCGTTACGGGCTTACGGATTCCACCGCAGAAAATCCTGAAAGCGCCCAGGTACGGAAGAAATTATGCAAGGAAATTGAAAAAACCATCTCTTTGTTTGAGCCCCGCCTGAAAAACCCCATTGTCCGGATTGAGACCCGGGTCGGTAAAAAAAGGGAATTGTTTTTCAGGATTTCAGGGGTCCTGGTGGTGGAGCCCCTGGCGGAGCCGGTTTCTTTTGATACGTTTTTTGATATTAATCAGAGCCGGTATGTCATCTCAAAATAACGGCCATGGGCCGACCGGGGTGTTCATCCTGGTCTACCCAAAACAAATCATGAAAAAAAACAATGGGTTAATTGATTTTTTTATATAAAAAGAAAGCGTATGATGTTTTACCATGGATGACAGACTCTTAAATTATTACGAACGTGAGTTGACCTTTGTCCGGGAGATGGGTGCGGAGTTTGCCGCAAAATATCCCAAAATTGCCGGCCGGCTTCTCCTGGAGCCGGACAAGTGTGAAGACCCCCATACTGAAAGGCTGATAGAGGCATTTGCCTTTATCAGCGGCAGAATTCATAAAAAAATTGATGATGACTTCCCTGAAATCACGGAATCGATTCTGGGCATCACCTATCCCCATTACAACAATCCCATCCCCTCCATGACCATGGTGCGCTTTGATCCCATCACCAAGAGTATTACGGAAAAAGGACTTGAAATCCAGGACGGGATCACGCTTTTTTCCAAACCCATCAAGAATGTACCCTGCCAGTTTCGTCTTTGCCGGCCTGTGTCCATATGGCCGGTTCAGGTTAAAGCAGCCGGGCTGGAAGATCCCGGTCCTACCGTTAAACAGGCGGTTCAGACCATTGTTCTTGGGCTTGAAACCTTTAATGATATTGATTTCGGAAGTCTTGGGTGTAAACACCTCCAGTTTTTTCTCAACGGTCCCCACCAGCATGTATTCCACCTGTACCAGCATCTGTTTAACAATGTCTGCCAGTTGGAGTTTTCCTTTACCAATGAAAGGGGGAGGCTTGAGACCATCCGCCTGGATCCTGGCTGTATTCGCCCGGTGGGATTTGAAGCCCACGAAAGAATGCTTCCCTATTCAAAACGATCCTTTCCCGGATATTTATTGTTGTTTGAATATTTTACCTTTCCAGAAAAATTTTTATTCGTTGATCTCACTGGATTTGAACGATTGAATTCAAGAAAAATCGGGACATCTCTTACGGTAAAAATCTATCTGAACACGGCTTTAAAAAAAGATATTGTGGTCAACCCGGAGACCTTTCAACTCAATGCAGCCCCGGCTGTGAACCTTTTTAAAAAAGTGGCTGAACCGGTTCGGGTGGAACAGCGGAAAACCGAATACCAGGTGATCCCGGATTTAAGACGCCGCAATGCAATGGAAGTGTATACCATCGACCAGGTCAAACACGCATCCGGGGCAGATGAGGATAGCAAGGAATACAGACCCTTTTACTCCATCCGCCACCACCTGTCCGGGGATGATGCAAAGGAGAACAAGGTCTTCTGGCATATCCAGCGCAGGTCTTCGGGGCGGCAGGGAGACAAGGGAACCGAAGTCTTTCTCTCTTTTTCCGACCTGAGCATGAATCCTCGTGACCCTGGAACCGATATCCTGACCGTTAAGCTGACCTGTACCAACAGGGACCTGCCGGCCAGACTCCCCTTTGGGGACGACAGGGGGGATTTTACCATGGAGCTTGCCGCACCCATTGAAAAAATTTCCTGCCTGATCAAGCCCACGTCCACCCGGCGGCCTTTTCTCGGTGGTGCCCTTCAGTGGCGGCTGATTTCCCATCTGTCATTGAACTATATCTCCATTGTAGAAGGTGGAGAAGATGCCTTAAAAGAGATCTTGAAACTCTATGATTTTGAAAATTCAACCTCCACAAAACAGCAGATCAGTGGAATTGTGTCCCTGGAATCCCGGCATGTGACCAAACGGATCAGGGAATCTTTCTGCAGAGGCGTCCAGATCACCATCACCCTGGATGAGGATAAATTCGTGGGTTCGGGGCTGTACCTGTTTGCTTCGGTTCTGGAGCGATTTCTTGCCCAGTATGTTTCGGTAAATTCATTTTCCCAGCTTGTGTTGAAAACCATTCAGAAAAAAGAGGAATTGAAACGGTGGCCCCCGAGAAGCGGCAATCAGATACTGGTATAGAATCCCAGCTTTATTCAGCATTTTACGAATTTTCGTTTTTCAAGGCTGTGGAATTGCTGGAAAATTCGGCCCGGATAAAAAAAAACTGGGCCAAACCCTGGAGCCCGGTAAAGAGCCTGTAAGGTTCTCGGTCAAACCCGGGTTTGGTTTTCCGCCAAGCGACATTGCAGGCTTAAGACGAGATAATGACAACGGGACAGCCAATATGGACGTGGCTTTTTTGGGACTCATCGGTCCTTCAGGACTCCTTCCCAACTGGTACAATGAACATGCCATCGATAGGAAAAAACAAAAAGACCACACCTTTATTGAGTTTCTCAATATCTTTCACCACCGGTTGATTTCCCTTTTTTATCTTGCATGGAAAAAACACCGGTTTCCTGAAAATTACCAGGCCGGTGCAGGTGACCGGTTGTCCAGATACCTCTTGAGCCTGGCAGGCTTGGGCACCTCGGGAATGGTGGGAATGCTGGGACTTCCCAGGGAGTCTCTGACATTTTACAGCGGCCTTCTTTCGCTGCCCGTGGCATCGGCGGCAAGCATTGAGGCAGCCATCGAGTATTTTTCCGGGGCCCAGACCCATGTGGATCAGTTTGTTCAGCGGGATGTCCTCCTGGAAAAAGAGGATGTGACACGCCTGGGGGAGGCCAATGCAAGCCTTGGAAAAGATGCGGTGTGCGGAACCCGTGTCAAAGAGTGCCAGACAAAATTCCGGGTCAATCTGGGACCTGTGGTCTATCAAACCTACCAGCGGCTCATGCCCGTGGGCGATCTGCTCATGCCGGTTTTTTCCCTGATCCGGTATATGGTGGGAATCGAATTTGAATTTGAAATCAGAGTGCTCTTGAAAAAAGAGGAGGTGCCCCAATGTGTCCTGGGCCGGAAAGGTCCGGACAAGGCCATTCTCGGGTGGACCACCTGGGCCTCAAGTCCGGGATATGATTTTCAGGAGGATCAATATATTACGTTTCAGGAGGTTGATCTGCAGCAGCAGAAACGATCAGCCATACCCTAACCTAAATTTCAAAAGGAGCTAAAATGTCTGTATCAAACCTTAAGTCTCTCATCGGTAAACTGAACACGGCCTGCCGCAAGAGCCTGGAGTCGGCTGCCGGCCTGTGCCTGTCCCATACCCACTATGACGTGGAACTGGAGCATTTTTTCCTGAAACTCCTTGATATTCAGAATACAGACGTCAACAAAATTCTGGCCTATTTTGAGATAAATGAATCTCATCTGATCCGGGATTTAACCGATGTGATTGAACGGTTTAAAACAGGAAATGCACGGACCCCGGCCCTTTCTCCCAGGATTCCCGAGATGATCAAGGACGCGTGGCTTCTGGCCTCGGTTGATTTTGCCGCCCCGGCTATCCGGTCCGGCCATATCCTGCTGGCCCTTTTAACCGGCCGGGAATCGGCAAGAAGTCTGCATGCGAGTTCCTCTCTTTTTGAGAAAATTTCCGTGGAAACCTTGAAAGCCTCTTTTATGGACCTCACCGCGGGATCGGTGGAGGAAGAAGAAGCGGGGGCCCAGGCCGGAAAGATGTCTGAAGGGGGACCGGCCACCATGTCCGGTGCCGCACCCATGGGCAAAGGCCAGGCTCTTGCCCAGTACACCATCAATTTGACCCAGAAGGCTCAAAACGGTGAAATCGATCCGGTTCTGGGCCGGGATTTTGAAATCCGCCAGATGGTGGACATTCTGATCCGGCGGCGGCAGAACAATCCCATCCTCACGGGTGAGGCAGGGGTGGGGAAAACTGCGGTTGTCGAGGGGTTTGCCCTGAGAATCGTGGAAGGTGATGTCCCGCCCATCCTTCAGAATGTTGCGGTGCATACCCTTGACTTAGGGCTTCTCCAGGCAGGGGCCGGGATTAAAGGCGAGTTTGAAGAGCGGCTTAAAACAGTGATCAATGAGGTAAAAGCCTCTCCGGTTCCCATCATCCTTTTCATTGACGAGGCCCACACCCTTATCGGTGCCGGCGGGGCCGCCGGGTCCGGGGATGCGGCAAATCTGTTGAAACCGGCCCTTGCCCGGGGTGAGCTTCGGACCATTGCCGCCACCACCTGGGCTGAGTATAAAAAATATTTTGAAAAAGATGCTGCCATGGCCCGGCGGTTCCAGGTGGTGAAAATCGAAGAGCCGGACGAACAAAAGGCCCTGGTCATGATGCGGGCCATTGCACCCTTCCTGGAAAAACACCATGGGGTCATGATAACGGACGAGGCACTCAAAGAAACGGTTCGCCTGTCTTCCCGGTATATCTCGGGCCGGCAGCTGCCGGACAAGGCTGTGAGCGTTCTGGACACGGCCTGTGCCAGAATTGCCATCGGACTCACCACCAATCCCCCGGCGGTTGAAGACGCGTCCCGGCAGATGGATCAACTGGACCGTGAGCTTGCCATCCTGGAAAAGGAAACCGCCCTGGGAAAAAATCATGAAGAGCGGATTGCCGCCATTTTAGAGGAAAGGGAATCGGTCCGGGAGGAATTTGACCGGCTCACCCAACAATGGGAACGAGAGATGGAAACGGCCGGGAAAATCAGAGAACTGTACCGGGAGATCCAGGACCTCCATGCACGCAAAGGGGATGTTGCCGATGAGATGTTAGACGTGTCATCACCGGCTGCGGCTGCTGCTGCTGATGATGATGATGGGGCAGGAGATGAATCACCAGGAGACGAAGTCCCGGCTGCGGACGGTTCGGGTGATAGAGATCAAGGTTCAGGGCTTGAGGAACGTCAGGCAGAACTGGCAGCCCTTGAGGAAGCCCTTGCCGAACAACAAAAAGACACGGCCCTTGTCCATATTGCCGTGGATGTGGACACGGTTTCCAGCGTGATATCCGGGTGGACCGGCATTCCGACGGGCTCCATGCTTTCGGATGAGATTGATACGGTGCTGTCTTTAAGCCAATTGCTAAAAAAGCGGATTATCGGCCAGGATCACGGGCTTGAAGCCATTGAACAGGTGATCCAGACGGCCCATGCCGGCATTGAAGACCCGTCCAAACCCACGGGTGTATTCATGCTGGTGGGGCCCAGCGGGGTGGGGAAAACCGAAACCGCCCTTGCCCTGTCGGAACTTCTCTATGGAGGAGAGCAGAACATGATCACCATCAACATGTCTGAATACCAGGAGGCCCATACCGTGTCCAGCCTTAAGGGTTCACCTCCGGGATATGTGGGCTATGGCGAGGGCGGCGTGCTGACCGAAGCGGTCCGGCGCAGGCCTTACTCAGTTGTCCTGCTGGATGAAATTGAAAAGGCCCATCCCGATGTAACCGAAATGTTTTACCAGGTGTTTGACAAGGGCATGATGGAGGACGGCGAAGGCCGGGTCATTGATTTTAAGAACACCCTGATCATCCTTACATCAAATCTGGGAACCGATCTGATTATGAAGGTCTGTGCAGACAGGGAAAGCATACCCGATGCCGGGGAGCTCGCCCAGATGCTGACCCCGGATCTCCAGGCCCATTTTAAGCCTGCTTTTTTAGGCCGCATGAAAATCGTCCCTTATTTTCCCATCCTTGATGACAATATGAAGCTGATCATCCGGCTCAAGCTGGACAGGATTGTCAAACGCATGGCCAAAAATAAAAAGATTGAATTTATTTATGAGGAGGCCATTATTGATGCCATTGCCGGGCGCTGTACAGAGGTGGACTCCGGGGCCAGGAATGTGGACCATATCCTGACCAATACCCTGCTGCCGGAAATGAGCCGGGAAATGCTGTCAAGGATGGCAAAGGGAGAGTCGATCCAAAGGATTGAAGTGGATCTTGACGGGGAGGGGTTTAGATTTGATTTTGTCTAGGGAATCAGGACAGTAGACTGTCCAGGGTGAATTATGGTAATTACACCGCCAAAGGAGCATATCAAGGTTGATGTGTTGTTCAGGGCCGGTATGTTACCAATGAGCACCGTGGGCGATCCTGGAGCCCAGGGGGCGGGGGTTACCGGCACACATGGCAAAGGGGTCAGGACCCCGCCTGCAGCCGTGGTGGCGCTGAGCACAGCAGGGTTTGCCAGGCTTGAGCACATGATGAAAGTCGGGATGTTTTTGACAGGTATGTTGTCCATGATAGTGGCGGCAGGCTGGGAATGGGTTAAGACCCTGTTCTCCGGTGTTACCACCAGCATGCCCGGTGCCCCGCCAAAAGGGCATTGCAGCAAGGCACCATTACAGACTTGTATCGGCATTTTTTTTATCCTTATAAAAGGTTAGGCATCAAGTGAAAATAACAGATACACCGTATTTCCACTTGATGCCCTATCGTGAGATTCGTTTTTTTGCGTTATCCTTGATTTGTCATGGACCCAGGTGGGGTCACATTCACTTGTATTTTCGTGAAACTCAGGGTTGCCGAACCTTTAATTTCACGGGCAGGGATATAATGCTGCCCTTGATACCCTTGCCCACATCAGGATAGGTCTCAAAAATAAATTTGACTGAATATTCACCCGGTTCCCAGTCAATGGGAATAGTGAATTCATAAAAAGCCTGCTGGGCTGGTTTTAAGGTGAGCAATCCATTTGCATCCGGTTCATTGGGAATTTTTGCCTTAGTGAGATACGCCGGTATCAGGGCGTGATGCTTTGAGTGCTCGGGCCATAGGTCGGCGGGCGGCAGATCGGACCGTACCCCCCAGATGATAAATCCGCCTGAATTGTTGCCCACCGCTTTCACCGGGTCAACAATCATGACCCTGTCTTTGCCCTGGGCTGTCAATTCAATTGATACCTTTATCGGATCATCGCACACAATCCAGTCTTGGTCGATTCCGGTTTTCAGGCTGACGGTGCTCAGGGGATGACTCAGAAGATCGTTTCCAACCGCCTTAAGGTGTTCTGCCGCCTTGCACATTGCAGGCGGAGACGTGCTTGGATCAATGATCCGGCTTTCGGTTACACCATATTCTTCCAGAGAGACATGAACCATAATCTCAGTTGGTACGGACGCGTCTCCAGCCGGCACCGCCATCTTTCTTAAGGTTGAAAACATGTTTTTGAGCTGGAGAGCCCTGTCGTACCCTATGTTGTCCTGGAAAATGCCGATGGACTCGATCTGCGGTGTTTCAACGTTGCTTTCAAGGACCAGTTCGGCACGTCCGGTATGATCGATCTGCAGAAAATAACGAAGTCCGCCCTCGTCCAAAGGGTAAGATAAGGATATTGAAAAAGGGCCTTCACTCATGCCTTGACCTCCATTTAAATCTGTTAAAAACAGGGAACTGAATGCGAATATTATGGCAATAAATATTTTCACGTATGCGCTATCAGATTAAACGCCTCTCCAGCCTGGCTTGAATACCAGGACCGAAATTCTTCAAAATAGTAATCCGGCACTCCAGTACCGCTTCCCATAATATTGGCTGAGGAACTGGTCACCCATGGCGCACTCCCGGTGGCCCCTTCGGTGTATTCGTCATAGAATCCCATGAGATGGCCGACCTCATGGGCCCAGGTCTTGCCGGGCCTGGATTCTATCCTGTACCAGTTGCTTGCATCGGCCCGGGCAGATCTGGGCCATAAATTTACCTCATGGATCATGGCTCCAGAGGTCTCAACAAATTCGAGCCTAACCTTTGTTTCAAATTTGCAGCAAAAATAGTTGCGCGGGCAGTTGCAGCCGTTTTCCCTCAGACACGACCGTCGGTGCAGATCAAGCTTGTCTCTGTAAATCGTTTCAACGGCAGTTTTAATGGCTCGCTTGGAGGAGGCTGGCACAGGATCACCTGTCGGAGTGGCATTGCATCGGGTATAGTAATCTCCGTAGGACTCTTTTTCTCCTCTTGTCGGGCGATCCTGGGTGCGGTTAATCAGGTGGACCTTGACCGTCAGAATCAGTCTCCGGTTGGTAAATTCGATGAATACTTTTTTGTTCCACCCAAACCGCGGACTGGAAGCGCCGGGAGGGCTGGTAACTCTTCCACTCAAAGAGGCCCGGGCCTTATCCGGATATCGATGAAAGGACAGGTGATCCTCTTCTGAATCAGCTGCTTCGCCGCCGGCCGTGACTTTAAATTTAACATCTACTCCATCCCAATTATCGGATGGTTTCTGGCTGATCCATTCGCCTTCAACTGAACTGGCTTTGGTTTTGGTGTTGACGGTGGTGATCATGCCGTTGTCGGAAACTTTTTTAACTGCAAATGTGGCGCTTGTATCCGCCGGTATATTAACGGTATCGGCATGCATCCCGGCTTTATCTCCGCATTTTACCGGTGTCGTCACCCATCTGGCATGTATAATGCTGCGTGGACAGGAACTTGATGCGCTGCCGGCTTCTCCCCCGCTCATCTTGTCTCCGCCATAAAGGATTCAATATATTCGTTGATCAGAAGTATTTTCATTGTACCGTCCACCTCTTTTTTTAGGATTTCATGGATACCGGAAAATGTGGGATCTGTGTCAAAATCAGCACCAAAACGAATTAAATATTCAAGATACTGCAGCACATCTTTTTCATATGTGATGCCATAGGTCCGGGCCCTTGTGATACCCGCATGAACCATGGTGTGCAACTCCGGATCCGGGATCTTGTTTGTCAACGTATCAAAATTGGATTTTAAGCTTTTTGTGGCCTGATCTGCAAACCGATCAAGCATTATTTGACTGAATACTTCCATCTGCTGTTTTCGAATAATCAGCATGCCTGAATGATTCCCTCTATCTTAGACTGGATTATTATTTCTTGATGGATTCTTGTTTAAATCAATGATTTAAATATAAATCAGATTCATACTCAGTTGTCAACGACAATTGCAGAGCCAAACAGGATGATTTCATTTACGCAATGAACAGGTATTCACAGCGGACACCATTTGACATTGTTTCATCCCGGTGCAGCTCTATCGCGATTCGGGAGGAAGACAGGACACTGACGACCGCACCTGCCACAGTTGCCGCACGCCCCCAAAATAAAAGCGCACCGGGAATATCTTCCCGACTCCTGGGGATGGCACCAAAAAAAGTATTCAGATCCGGCCGGTGAATGTGGATGAGGCAGTCATAGTTTGTCACGTCTCCCATATAGTCTACGGCATCACTGCCATCGGTGACATCCTCATCAGTGGCGGGTATTTCCATTGCTATCGTCACAGATACTGATTCAGCATACCTGTACTCGTCTCGCCGGGCCCATTGCCTTGGGAAGGGTATGCTGACCCCGTCGGCTGCAGTCATGGCCGGCGGCGGTGTACTCCGATAAGGGCTGCAGCTGGTTACTGTCCTGAGACGATTATTCCGCATGACCAAGCGGGACGAACACGTCCGGGTCTGGTTAACAACCCAATTGTAATGAACCGGGAATAACAGCATAATACCCCCAAGACCGTTGATAAATTTTTTTTATCAAAATCAAATCCAAATGCCCGGTGATAACTTTTTATCTGGTAAGATTCGTTACATTCTCAACCAATTTGTTGTCTCGAACGGAATACTGAATAAGCGTATGAACGTCCTCGCCTTCGGAATAATACCGGACAACCGCACCGAACATGGTTTCAAGCTGCTTTGCATCACATGTGGGTAAAAAGACACGAAGCACCCGTGGATCATAGTACCGGAAAAAAGAAATGTTTCCGTCTTCATCTGCAACCCTCAAGAAGGTCCGCAAGTGATTCCTCAGCTGGACGAATGGGGCCTTTGATTCCAGAAAAATTCCCCAGCTCTTTGCCCACCCTTTCTCCAGAATCCACTGGGTAAAGGAATCGGTTTCACCCAGTTCAACCAGGTACGGGGCAACGGTGGCCAGTTTTCGTGCCTGGTCCCCGATAAGAAGGCAGACCTTCCGGTTGTTCGAGGCTGCAAGCTTTGAATAGATGACGGGCTCTCTTGCAGCATCCAGTATGGCATACACCCCACCCTGATTCTGACCGTCCCCCATCCATAACGCGCGATTCACAGCGTCCTGCAATTGATTTGAATTTGCCATTTTTTATCCTGTTGTTTTTGAGCCCCACGGGCTCATGAATTCTACTGTCAGTTTTCACAGAACGGGGTTCCATTTTCCGCCGCCTGGCTGAATGTTATGGCCTGGGGCGTAATACGTTGTGAGGCCGCAACCTCTGCCGGGGTCAAATCGGGGAGTTCCGATTCGAGCCCAGGATCTGTGGTATCGGCCTCTTCCGGCTCATCAGGAGAATCGGGTGAAGATCCCGAGCCACTGCCTGCGCTTCCGCCGCTGTTTATGTTAACCATAAGGCCTTGAATCGTAACGCCTCCCGGGCCGATATCAATAAAACTGCCTCCGGCCTCGAGTGATATTTCAATACCTGCGTCAATAATAACTTTGATGCCGGCTTTCAGGTGAATTTCCTGTAGGGAATCAAGGGCATAAAGGGGCCCGGTTTTTTGATGGAAGTCACCCGTGGCTTCCTGGGAGATCACACCATCCACTTTTTCTTTGTGGTCTCCTTTGACGGTCAAATGCTTGTCCCCTCCCACTTTTTCCAATTGGTCCCCGCTGACAATCAGATGGCGCGATCCTCCTGAAAACTCACGGTTTTTATCCTTTACCCGGGTGTCCATATCTTTTTCAGCATGAATAAAAACCTGCTCTTTACCTGCCTTGTCCTCAAACCGGAGCTCATTGGTTCCCCCGGTATCTGGAACGGATATGGTTTTGAGGGTTGATTTTGTCTTTTCATCAGGCAGGGAATAGGGGGGCGTGTTGAGCCCGTTATACACGCGCCCGGTGATAATCGGCCTGTCCGGGTCACCCACAATAAAATCCACAATGACTTCCTGTCCAATGCGCGGAAGAAACATGGCACCCCACCCGGTCCCGGCCAGGGTCTGGCTGACACGTATCCAGCAGGAGCTGTCCTGGTTGAACTGCCGGCTCCGGTCCCAGGGGAACTGGACCTTGACCCTGCCATGTTCGTCCGTATGAATCTGTTCACCGGCAGGACCCACCACAATAGCGGTCTGAACCCCCGGAATCATTGGTTTGGGTGTGATAAAAGCGGGCCGGTACGGTACTTCAAAAGGAAAACATGTAAAAGTGTTTGTGTAACTGAACGATGACCCGGCAGCCGTATTGGAACCTCCAAAAGGCTCAGAGGCAACATGGTTTACAGAGTTCAGTACATAGACCTGTTCGTTCATTTCATCACGGTAATGACCACCGGAAAGTTCATACTTGTGTCCGCCTGTAAATCCTTTACAGGCGCTGGATCCGGAAAAGGAGGTCGCCCGCACTTCCTCTGCCTGCATCCTTATGTTGGCAAGTCTTTCCCCTTCCGCCCGTGTCTCGTATTCAGCAGGAAAATCGTACACCTCTCGTGGTCCAGGCCCCAGGGGCGTTTGATTTTCAACCCCAACCAGCAAATCATTATTCGGCAACTTAAAATTAAAGTCATTTACCGTATACTTGCCGATCCGGATTTCCTGCCACTTGTCAAGGTCGTTAATCGTATCTTGATGAACGCTGTCCCCTACAGATCCGGAGTGAAACTCCACCGTTTCATTCATAGGGCATTCAGGATGTTTATCAGGCGAATCTCCAAGGACCATTGTGTGGATGCCGTTTTCGTGTTCAAAAAAATAAAATATGCCTTCCTGTTCCAGGAGCCTGGAAACAAAGTTAAAGTCGGTTTCAGAGTATTGCACACAATATTCTTTTGGCTCATAGGTTCCATCCAAATCCATCCTAAAATCATTGAACTCTTTTTCAGTAAAAACCTCTTCCACGATTTCCGGAACGGATTTCTCCTGAAAAATTCTTGAATTGCTCGTCTTGGACAATAGCCAGAACCACGGGACCACGGTTGCCGAATAACGTGCCAAACCGGCATCCCCTGTGCCACAGTCCTGGGAGAACCGGGATACGATTCCATTAAAAAAACGGGCGCTGTCTTCTTCTGCACCAATGGAAACCGTGATATTACCTCCGATAATCTCGTCAAATGCGATGGAATCGCTTTCCGACACGAGATTAAGCTCAAATGAAAAAGGAATAGAAAGGCCTTCGTTTCCTGAAAAACCTGACAGCACCACGGTGTTATCATCCAGTGGTGACGCGATGCGTAACATTCGATTTTCTTGTGTAATGGGCATAATATTCCACCTTTTCTTTCAGGACTGATATTTTGCCGGCGTTATGGGAAAAACGCCGGAATAAGGTTTTTTTTTAATTTTTTTTTTAACCGGTCGGCGTAAGGACCCGGTGTGGAGCCGGGAATGACATGGGCATTGATGGTTTTTTCGTAAAAATCCACGGCACCGGCATCCCCGATAACGGCATAGGCATATCCGGTTTCTGCCATGGCATGCAGGCAGGCAAACAGCAGGGCAGTTCCGATACCTTTTTTCCTGGCATTTTGGGCAACCCCGGTTGGGCCGAAAAAGTTTTTCATGCTGGTATCGTGGCAGGCAAAACCAATAATATGTGCGTCTTTTACGGCAATAAAACAGGCAATGGGCTGACGGGCAAAGGCAATATCGCATTCACCTGCCCATAATGTGCCAAAGGTCTCTTTCACCCATGAGATAACCTGAAGTTTGTCCCGGGCCATTGCCTTTCGGATATGGATGCCTTCTTTTTTCAGTCGTTTCTGCCCGGGTCGTTCATCGGGCAGGTCATAGAGTTTTGCGATAAGATCCGGCATCTGACCTTAATCCCAGGGTCCGGAAAGACGGGCCAGAGGTTCGGCAATGGACTGGAACCTTCCGATTCGAATTTTGTCCTGGTTAAGAAAGGACAGCAGCGGCATCAGTCCGGTTTCCAGTATCAGTTCAGCTGCCCGCATGCTCAGCAGTGTCTCGGCACAGGGTGTGAGATGAGATTCTCCATCCTTTTTGTACACATGAAGGGGCAGTGAGTTGATTTCCAGGACAGCGCCCGGCTGCATCTGCCGGCCTTGGAGGCTGAACGCCTGGCCCATCAGAAGGATGATGGCAAAACAGGGGTTAGCCCATAGATAATCTTTGTGTGCGCCGGGTATAGGCATTTCCTCAAAGTGGAATGCATCAATGGGGTCGGTTTCTTCACCATAGGGCAGCCGCAGCAGCATGCGGGGCAAAGCAAGGCCGATATATGAGGCTTCAGAAAGGTGGCGCAGTTCAAGCCATTTGTCGTGGGTCCCTTTGTCCGGGCTGGGGTTCCAGTCATCAGGGTCAGGTGTGTCTGCCAGGCTGTTCTCGCATACAAACCTGTCCCCGGCCCCGGCAACAAAACAGATTCCTGCTGCAGCGGCAATTTTTGCCGTTCGTCCCAGCAGTTCCAGGTCCTTGTCCTGTTTTTCAAAGAAAAAGTTGCCGGCCACCACAGACCATGGCCGGCCCCCTGGAATTTCCCCAGCCGGGTCATGCCATAGCTTATACAGGGCGGTACGGCGAAGATCATCTGTGGCGAACAGGTCTGCGGCAAGCTCGTCTTTTGATATGTCCAGCAAAGAAAGGGTGAGTAGATGGTCGGTTTCCAGGCGAGACACAAGAAAATAGAGCCCCTGCCAGGCAGATTCCATTGCCTGAAAATCCTCATGGTGCAGAATCCTCTGCATAAGCTCTTCTGCCGCAATGTCCACGGCATTGATCATTTCTCCCTGCTTTGGATGGGCCTTTGGAACCAGATGGGGTTTGACAATGTTGTGCAGAAAAGAATCCCATCCATGATCCGGTAGAGCCGGAGCAGTTGCTTGATTTTCGACGCTGCTGTTTTCAATGATCTGATCCAGCAGATCCCCGGACGGCATATCTTGGGAAGGTTTTTGCCCTTCAGGTTCCGGCAATGGGGGATCTGTTGCCGGAGACGGTTCTTTGAGTAAATCTTGGGTAACCGCGGCAAATGTTGACGGGTCTTTCAGGCTCTTTCTGGTTTCCTTGAACGCCTGGAACACGGGAAGTCGCTGAAAAAGGGCATCAGGGTGGAAATCATCCAGGTCTGAAAACGATATAGAAATCGGTGGGGCATTTTCGCCTAAAATCGGAAGGCAAACCGTTACCCCAAGTTTTGCCAATAGGGTATCAATCGTGTCCCGGTCAACCCCAAGAGGTTTCAGTCCCTTTAATTCTGAAGAAGACCGGTCCTGACCCTGGTTTGTCCGGCCGCTGAAATCCCCCATCACAAGGATTTGAAAAGGCGTCTCCGCATCCAGAGTCTTCCGGGTCTGTTCCATGGATCCAACAAGATTAAACTCAAGTTTTTCAAATGATATGGGTTCAGGCATAAGCACCCCCTGTGTCTGGTTTGGTCTGCATCCCCGGACAGGTCTACTCTCACAATGCGCGTTTTATAGAGCTTTTGCTTTACATAGCTCCGCTTTTTCGGTTCCGGTGGGTGAATGTGTGATGTGATGGAACCGGTTTCATCTTTGTTTGAAAAGAGTACCGCAAAAGAGGATGATTCCAACGATACCTGTTCTATATAAAGGTTTCTTTCAAAAGTCAATCAAGGCTATCCCAAAACTCTAAAGACCAAAAATTGCCGTGTCCTGTCTTGGCCTCATCAGCGGAAGAGCTTTTTAAACAGGGACCCTTTTTTCTTGCCGGCAGAGGCTGCTTTTTTTTGGGAATCCCGATTTTCAGTATCTCTGGGCACTTCTTTTGGTGGTATATCTATCTCAGCCATGCGGCCTCCTTCCATAAACTGGAAGGCAGGTCCTGTGTCCGTGAGAAAAAGTTTGTCTCCGGGAGTCAGTGGTGCCGGGGACACAATGGGTTGACTGTTTATCAGGACAATATTTCGGCCGGTAAGGTCTTTGATCCGGTAACTTCCCTGGCTGTAAAAAATTTGAATGTGCTGTTCAAGCAATGCCGGGTGTTCCAGTGTCAGATCACAATCTGATGTGTTGCTCCCTATGGTGATGGGAAGTTCATTAAACGACTGAAGGACAGGCCCGTATTGAACCACCAGGGGGGCTCGCACCCGTTCGATTTTAATTCCGGATGGGGATGCTGACGGTGGTTGGGATATGGGTGACGGCTGGGGCGCAAACTGTGTCTGTGATACTGGCTGGGGTTGTGGCATCGGGTGCGGTGTGGGCACCTTTGGGGGAATCGCCTGAACCGGCGGCTGGGGTATGGGTGGGGCCGCGGGTTCGGGTGGGGACACAGATTGAACCATTGGCCGGGGCGGGACTTCGACAGCTTCAGGAGGCTTTGGGGCATCCGGCAACACTTCCGAGGGCATCACTTCCGAAGGGTTTGGCACCCGGGTCAAAAAACTGACCTTTGGCCCGCCTTCGGTAAAAAAGATGACGTCCCCGTTTTTCAAATAGGCCTCACTCACCCTTTTGCCGTTAACAAAGGTTCCGTTGGTGCTGTGGTCAACGATCTTGAAGCGGTTGCCCTCCCGGATGATATTGGCATGCTTCCGGGAAATGACCACAAGTTCCTGGGGAAACCTGAGGTTGCAGGCGGTATGGCGGCCGATGAGAATCTCAGGGCAGGAAAATTCCTGGATCTCTCCTTTGAGAAGGCCATGGATATGAACAAGCTGGACAATAATCGGGATGGGCTGCATCATTCAGTTGTACTCTTTTTTATGCTTTCAAGCCGTTTAAACAGCATTTCAGCTTTTTGTAAGTTCGGGGTCACGTCCTTATAATCCGGGTCGATATTTTTAACCAGTTTCCATTCTTCAATGGCTTTGTTCAACTGTTCTTTCCCAAAGTAATGGATTCCCAGGTTATAATGTTTTTCTTTATATGTGGTCTCACATTTTTCAATGTAGTCTGGGCATTTCTCGCAGGCGGTGTCATACGTGAGGGCGGATTGAAAATTGTCCTTTGCCGCCAGGTAGTCTTCGGCGTTGAACAGGGCCAGCCCTTGCTGGAAATGGGATTTGAAAAGATAATCCTTCAGGGTTTTATTGTCCGGCTCCATTTGGGCTGCTGCCAGAAATGAGGAAATTGATTCCGGGTATTTTTTATTGTTGAACTGCTCAATGCCCTGTTTATACTCTTTTGAAGTTGTTATATCGGCTATTGCGGCAGGAGGTGTCTCGTCCGGAGCAACAAGGGTGGCGGTTACGATCTCTTTAGCCGGTGCCGGTGTCTCGACCTTTTTCGGCTCGGAAGGGACAGCCTTTTTTGGGGCCATCGCCGTTGACGCTTTCACCGGGGGTTCCTGCACAGGCGCTTCCTGCATTGCTAGATCCGGGGGTTCCGTGCTTTCATCTATCGGTTTTAACAGGGCCTCAGGATCAGCACCGGGTGTATCGGTTTCCATCGGGGTCTCTTCATCTGGTTTGCCCATGCCTGAAGCCGCCGTTATTTTGATGGACTTGAGATAATTTTCCTGCTTCTGTTTAAGGTCTGACAGGGAAAAGCCTTCAAGGACCGGTATTTTCAAGGTTTCCCCGACACGGACTTTTGTCACGTCTTTCAAAACATTGAATTTGCCGATCACTTCATGCTTTTTAAAATCTCCATAGTAGATCATGCCCAGTTTTGATACGCTCTCCCCGGACAGAATGGTATGGAGGATATAATCCTTGGCTTCATCAACAACCCCGCCCGGGGTCAGCCGCTCTTTTGCCTCTTTGTAGTCGGGCCAGTTCTGCAGGGCGCTGAGATACTCTTTTCTGGCAGATTCATATTTCCCCTGCCCGTCAAATTCCAATCCTTTTTTGTAGTGGAGCTGGGCCGTTTCCCAGAGCCTGGACAGAACCGCCTTTTTGTGCTGGAGGGCGTCTTTGTTTTCAGGCGCAATGGTCAGGGCAAGTTTGTACTGCTCCAGGGCACCGGTAAAACTATTTTCCTGTTCCAGGAATTCTCCTTTTGCAATGTGCTGCCGGACAACTCTGGTCTCTTCCGACTCAACCTTTTTGGGGGTTGGGCCGGAAGACACACATCCGGCAATCAAAACGGAAAATACTAGGATAGGGGACAGTATCTTATGAATTTTCATTGTGCATATCACCTCAAAGAGACATTGTTAAATGTTTTTAGTCTTGAAATAAATTTTTCCATACTCTTTTTTAATATCATATCCCGGTTTAATGCAAGGGGGTTTGTAAAAAAAGGATTGCTGCCCCGGTCCACGGTTACGGCTATTTTGTACCCCACGGATTTTGCGGTTTCCATTGCCTTTGGGCTGTAGCGGCCATAGGGAAATGCCAGGCTGATGGTATCCTGGTTGAGTTGTTTGTCGATGATTTTTTTTGACATGAGCAATTCTTTTTTGATGCGGCGATGAAAATCCGTATCATTTTCGCCCGGGTCTTTTTTGGTCAGGTCCGCATGGGAGAGGGTGTGGGACCCGATGGTGAATCCATGGGCCTTGAGCTGTCTAAGGTTTTCCCAGGACAGGGCTTTTTTGGAGATGCCCACATAATCGGTATATACAAAGGCGGTTGCAGTGAACCCATATTCCTTCAATATGGGCCAGGCAATATCATAAACAGACTTATACCCGTCATCAAAGGTGATCAGAACCGATTTTTTTGGGATTTGGGTCCGGTATTCCAGAAATCCCAGCAGGTCTGCCGGGGAAATCACCCGGTATCCGTTATCTTTGAGGTATTTCATCTGTTGCTCAAACACATCCGGCGGTGTGATCAGAGGGGAGTTTTTACCGAAACCCAGTTTATGATAACACAGGATGGGGACGGTCTGGTAACCGTCTTCAAAGATGCCCCCCCTGTTTTTTTCTTTCAGGGGAATGACGATGAACGAGGACGATTCCAGGGTGGAGGGATTATTGGCATCTTCAATTTTCCAGGCCCGGTTTTCATCTCCAAGGTAGATCCGGGCAAGCCGGGCAAATGACCGTTCCTTTTCAAGTTTGTGCAGGGCATATTCACCGGATTTGTATACAAAGGTTGGCTGTTCCTGAACCGGCAGGGTTTTAACGGCACAGGAGGTGAAAAGAAGAGTGAAAAGCAAGAGGGCCGGAAGTATTAATATTTTATTGTTTTTCATGATTTGCCTGATTCGTATTCCATATAAATCTACTTATATTCGATCCTATACAGGTACCAGTATTAACTTTTCCCCATGATATTACAATAGTTTTTTCATCCGGTTTCCCGTCATATGCCCATGTGTCCGGCCGCTGCATGGCAAAACCTGATGAGAAAAGGACAACCGGCTTGACAGCGACTCGTTTTTTGTATAGGTCAAAAGTATTGACCGGTTTATCTTTTTTTCCATAGTAATAGACCGATGATGCCTTTTCTGAGCTTATGGTGGTTGCATTTCCGAGAGGATATTGATTAAAATGACCTTAACAGCAAAAAAAAATACCGTGTTTACCGGGAAAAAAATGATCGTGTGTCTGGTAGCATGGTTTGTCGTCTGTTCAATCCTTTATGTGTTCATCCAGGTTTGGGAGGGAAACCGCAACAAAGCCCTGGTTAAAATCGGCGTTTCCATATCAAAGGATATCTCAAGCCAGTCCGGCCTTCCGCTTCTGGAGAAAAATATCAATCTGCTGACCCGGATTATAGCGGACGTCACCCAGAGACCGGAAGTGGTCTTTGCCTCGATCATTGATCATAAAAATAAAATTATTGCCTATTCCGACCAGAAACAGTTTTTCACCCTGAACCGGCAAAAGGCGGCCGTGTTTGATGAGGTTCACTATTGGAGAATCTCCAACTCAAACCATCTGCGGGTGATGAATTTTTCATCCAACGTCACCTTTTCAGGTACCCGGGTGGGTGAAGTCCTGATATCCCTTTCAGCGGAACGTATCGGACAATTAAAACTCCCCTTTATTTTTTTTGCCGCATCCACCCTGGCAGGAATTGTTTTTTTGTTTGGCATTATGAATTACAAGGAGTATCTTCCCTGGTGGAAGGACCTTGGTGCAAAGTTAAGATCCAAAACGCCTGCTTCTGGAAAGTCCCTTTCGCTGACGGACTTTGGTGATTCTGAAATTTCATGTCCCTTCTGCGGCAACCATGAGAATTTTTCTCTCACCGGATTTAAGACCCCGGATCTTGAAAAATTTCCAATTTTAAGGCAGTATTCAGGGACAAGGGATACGGTTCTGCTCACGGATATAGCAAAAATAGAAGAATTGAGCCGGCTCAAACGGCTGATCGTGGTCCAGTGCACTGGGATTATCAACAAAGTAGCGGGCGAATAAAAATAAAAAATAATGGTATTTTGGCGATTGGAGAACAATTATGGCTGTCGGTGAACGAGTGAATACGACCATCACATGGGCGAAACAACTGGCAACTAATACCTATTCGGGTCTGCTGGGCAGGCTGTTGAAGAACGCGTTTATCAACAGGAATAAAAAACCCCTGGCAGTGTATCTGCTGGCATTTATCGTGATCGTCACTGCGGGGCATTTGTCCATCCGAAATTCCCAGGAAAAATACAGGAACGCCTTTATGATAGAAGGGGTTCAGGCGGCAAACAACATGGGTGAAAAGATCAGTTCGCCCTTGCTGGAAAAAGACATCCTCACTTTGAATGTTGCCGTGGGAGAGCTGGAAAAAAAGAGCGGGCCGGTTTTTACCGCCATCCTTGACCATGACGGGACCGTCATTGCCCACAGTGATCCGGATGTCATCAATAAAAAATACAATGCCCCCAAGGATGTTCAAACTTTGGAGACCATTGAGCAGGTTTCCATAGAGCGGGGTGAGGTCAAAGACAAGGATGTCGTCAGCTTCACCAAGGAGATTCTTTTCTCCGGGGTTCGAATTGGTAAGATTGTTTTCGGACTTGACGCAAATGAACTGGACAATGCCGTTTCAGGGTACGGCAGCATGCTTGTGGGTCTGTGGCTTATCAGCATTGCGGCGCTCGTCGCTGCCGTATTTTTAACGGACAAATCCATAAAGAAAAAAAGGGCCAGAGAACTTGAAGAATTTGAAAAAGCCGATAAGGTGGGTCCCTATCGGCTGACCAAAAAGATCGCCCAGGGGGGAATGGCTGAACTTCACCTGGCTGAATATGTCCGGGAAGACGGTTTCAGGCGGACCGTTGCCATCAAAAAGATACTCCCCCATCTGTCCCAGAATCAGGATTTTGTGGATATGTTCATCAGGGAAGCCCGGCTGGCTGCCATGCTTCAACACCCCAATATTGTACAGATCTTTGATCTGATCAAACTGCACAATTCAAGTTTTATGGCCATGGAGTATGTGGATGGGAAAAATCTGGCAGAGATCATGGCCCATGAAAAAAAAGGACTGCCCGTGGAACTGGCCATATTTTTGATCCAGAAGATCAGCTCAGGACTGTATTACTCCCATACCAAAAAGAGTGCTGAGACAAATGAACCTTTAAATATCATTCACAGGGATGTCAGCCCCCAGAACATGCTGATATCCTTTAAGGGTGAGGTAAAGATCAGTGATTTCGGTATTTCCAAGGCCAGAAGCGAACCCAGTTTTACCCAGGCAGGGGTGATCAAGGGCAAATTGTCCTATCTCTCCCCTGAGCAGGCCCTGGGAAAAGAGACGGATCACCAGTCAGACCTGTATGCCCTGGGCATTATTTTTTATGAAATATTGTCGGGAAAAAGGGTGTATGTGTTCAACAATGAACTGGAAGCCCTGAGCAATATCCCCAAAATCGACATCACCCCCATTGTTGAGCTGCGGCCGGATGTTCCCGAGGGGCTCAATCGTATTGTGATGAAGTGTTTGGAAAAGGACAAGGACAAGCGGTACCAGTCCGGCAAGGAGATATATGATGATCTGGTGCAGCTCAGAAACCGGCTGAATATTTCCTATGATGAATCCAACCTGGTAGATTTCATGATCAAGAGATTTAAATAAAATGAGCCGATTTTTTTTGTCTGGAAAGACAGATCAGGGACAGCACAGAACGAAAAATGAAGACACGATCCTGGTGGATGAAGACAGAGGATTCTGCCTTGTTGCCGACGGGATAGGGGGTACGGCAGCCGGTGATGTTGCCAGCCGGCTGTTCGCCCAGACCGCTGCAACGGTTTTTTCCACAAAACAGGGCAGGGATGACATTGGATCTGAACGGGTGAAAAAAACGTTTCAGACCGCCAACCATGAGATTCTTGCGTATGCACATGACCATCCTGACTGCAAAGGCATGGGATGCACGGCAGAGCTGTTGACCTTTAATCACCACTCGTTTGTCCTGGGTCACATGGGTGACAGCCGAACCTATCGACTTCGCAACAAAAATCTGAAACAGATCACCACGGATCATTCTCTTGTGCAGGAACAACTGGATCAGGGAATGATCACCAAAGAAGAGGCCCTTCACCACGCGTACAAGAATGTGATCCTCAGGGCCGTGGGCATAAAGAAAGACCCGGCTCTGGACCTTTTAAGCGGAAAAATTTTCCCGGAGGATATCTTTCTCCTGTGTTCCGACGGCCTTTCGGACATGGTGGACGATGCCATGATTCAAGAAATTCTGGAGTCAGACACAGGGCTTGGGGAAAAAACGGAGGCGCTTGTCCACAAAGCCAATGCCAACGGTGGAAAAGATAATATCTCCGTTGTGCTGGCCCAGGTTGTATCTGTCGACTGATCCCGGAGCAACGGCCATGGGCCGACCGGTCAATTTTTTTGTGCTGTTTCTCTCATATAAATTCGGCGATGTTCATTTTTTGTGCAGCATCAAAGTGTATTTTCACCCGCTGTCCCACCCGGTTTGCCAATGTCAGCTCCTTGAAAATGTCCGGATGGCTCCGGGTCCTGGCGATGAACCTGAAATTATCCCGGGTTTTTCCGTACAGCACCGCATAGGCGGGTTGCTGATCCGTTGAAAAGACAATGGTATAGGTTTCAACCACGCCGATCCCCGTGACCTGATCCTCTATTTGAACCGGTGCCTCACCCACCAGAGGGCTTTGCATATCCTGGCTGTGCCGGCCCCTGATAGTGGTGGTTGACGGTATGGATCCGTAGATACCGGCGGCATGCTTGTGCATAAACCAGCCAAGGGCCGTGACAAGGCCGCTGGATCGTTGACCTGTGGAAATCTTTTCTGCAAGGGTGACCACCCCGTGGAGGCTGTAATTGTTGCCCGGGCCCCCGAAAAAACCAAGGCCTCCGGTGAGGGTGAGGGGTCTTGGGTCATCATCCCTTATCCCGATCATTTTTTTTGCGATGGAAATAGCGCAGGGAAAACAGGAGTACAGATCAAAGCAGTCCAGGTTTTCCAGGGCCATTCCGGACCGGTCCAATGCACGTTCAACCGCTTTAGCCAAGGGAGGGCTGGACGTAAAATCGGATTTTTCAACCATAAAGCGCTGACAATCTTCAGCATAGCCGCCGCCCAGGAAATAGACGGGCCGGTGTCCCTTTTGCAAATATTTTTTTGCCGTCTCTTCGGCCATCAATATCACTGCCGCACCCTGGTCCACGGTGACAAAGGAGTTCATGAACTTGGTATAGGGAAAGGCAATGGGCCTGTTGTCCGGGCCTGGAGTGATGATCTCTTCCGGGGTTCTTACGGTTTTTGACCAGGAATGGGGATGACCTGCCGCAACCCGGCTGAATTCGGACCATATCCTGCCGATTTTCAACAGATAGGTTTTCAGATCCAGGCCTGATGCGGCCCAGAGGGCGGTCTCAAACAAAGGGAATCCCTGCATGGGGTGTTCAATCCCGTGGGCATTCTCCAGAGGGGTGGAGCCGATGATATCATCCCCGGGATAATCATGGGGCATACCCCTGAAAAGGGCACTTTCAATTTTTTTATGGTCCTGACCTCTCTGGACATAGGCTTCGGCACCGGTAATGAGAACCGAATCCAGCTCGTTCCCGGCAATCATTCCGGCGGCCATATTGATGAGGGTCTGGGGAGAGTTTCCGCCGATGCCGGAAACATGGGCAAACCGGGGTGCCGCACCCAGGGTCTGGGCCAGTTGCCGGGCCGGGTAAGGGTAGTGGCGGCTCAGTGTCCGGACCACCATGATCCCATCCAGGTGTTTTAAAATTGTTTTAGATCCCATGCGTTTCCCGGCCAGTTCGGCGGCCCGAATCATCAGGCCCATGGGGTCCAGGGCCGGTTTGCCGGATGTGTCAGGTTTTTTCGGCTGGGTGATCTGGCCCCATCCCGCAACAACAACGTTTCGCTCCATGACTATAAACTCTCATTCCCTAATTAAAAATAAATTTGATCAATAAATTTGGCCAAGTGTTGCGTAAAACGCCGGATTTGTCAACACGATCCCCGGCCAAAACCCATTGTCTAATTTATCTTCCCAATAGCATCAGGTGTTTTGGATCAATAACTGTATCAGGGCGTGATGGAGAATTGGCAATCGGTAAATTTCAGGCTGTCTTCAGGGTTCCAGGTTCGTTCAACAAGTGTGATTTTTCCCTGCTGATTGATGAGCATGACCGTGGATGAACGGGTACCGTAAGTGGGGCTCTGGATGAACAGGGGTGACAGGATCCTTTCCCATTCAAGGCCGACGCCGGTGTCGGGCAAAAGAGTGTCATCCGGAAAGGTCCGGTCTTTGAGGATGGAGAAAAGAGACTCCGGGGTAATGGTAGAGGCAATCTGCTGCTCCAGCGCTTTTTTACCGGACGCCACCTTGGGCCACGGGGTGTCCAGAAATTTATTGCTCAGCCCGTGTATGCCCGGCTCAATGGTTTCAGGCTCAGTGCTCTTGATAGGTTTTTCTTTGTTGGAATACCAGAAGAGATTTTTCAAGTCCCCGAAAATCAGGTTGAACCCATTGTACGCCCGGGCCTTTTCTTTAAATTTTTTAAAATAAATCAGGGGTGGTTGCCCGGATTCAAGGAAATCCACAATGATTTCCCCCCGGGAGGGGGCATCCTGTTGAACTGCGCCGGGGTCCCGAAAATTTGTCAGGGCGGCAAAGGTTCCGTTCCTATGGACGCCGAACCAGGTGCCTCCCTGCTTCAGGTCTTTGCCGGCAATCAGAAAGGGTGGGCTTTTCCATGCGTGCATGGGCTGGGTGGGTCGAAGGAAAAATTCGTCACGGTTGGCCGCAAAAATCAGGGGATATTGCCGGGACACTTTATAGCCAAGAAGGATTAAACACATGGATAATTCCTTGTTTTTTGGGAATTGCTCTGGTATTGATCTTATAATATAGCTAAAATGTAATTGTTCTTACGGAAAAAATCAATATGGATGGAGGGTTTAAATGAAAGATGTTGTGATTGTCAGTGGTGTCAGAACTCCGGTGGGTTCCTTTGGCGGTTCCCTGAAAAGCGTGCCCGTAGTTGAGCTGGGAACCTATGTGATGAAAGACGTCCTCAAAAGAGCCGGGTTAAGACCGGCGGCAGATGAGGCCGGGGATGAATTTTCACCGGGCACCCTCAGGGATCAGGGCATGATTGACCTGGAGAAAAAGGGATATGACTACGACGAAGGCCTGACCCCGGTGTTTATCGATGAGGTGATCATGGGCAATGTGCTCCAGGCAGGCCAGGGGCAGAACACGGCCCGCCAGGCAATGATCGGGGCCGGCATCTCCCGGCAGAGCCCGGCAATTACCATCAATAAGATTTGCGGCTCAGGCCTTAAAGCCATTGCCCTTGGGGCCCAGGCCATCATGGCGGGCCAGGCCGATGTGATCCTTGCCGGAGGCCAGGAGAGCATGAGCAATGCACCCATGGCATTGAACAAGGCCAGATGGGGACACCGCATGGAACTTACCGGTATCGGACCGGTCCATGACCTCATGGTGTTTGACGGGCTGTATGAAATTTTTTTACGGATACCACATGGGCCTTACGGCTGAGAATATCGTGGAAAAATACGGAATTACCAGACAGGAACAGGATGAGCTGGCCCTGCTGAGCCATAATCGTGCCCTGGCTGCGGTCAATGACGGCACCTTTTCCCAGGAAATTGTACCTGTGGTGATCAAGTCCCGGAGAGGGGATACGGTTGTGGACAAGGATGAGCGCCCCATGGAAACCAGCATGGAAAAACTGGGCAAACTGCGACCGGCATTTAAGAAAGACGGCAGTGTGACCGCCGGTAATGCCTCGGGCATCAATGATGCCGCCGCCGCAGTCCTGCTCATGTCCGAAGAAAAAGCAGATGCCCTGGGGCTTGAGAAGCTGGCAAAGATCAAAGGGTTTGCCGCAGGCGGGCTTGATCCGGCCTACATGGGTCTCGGGCCGGTTCCGGCGATTAAAAAGGTGCTCAAACAGACCGGAATGGGCATGAAGGACATTGACCTGATTGAATTGAACGAAGCCTTTGCCGCCCAGGCCATCGGATGCATGAGAGAACTTGATATCGACGTGGAAAAACCAAATGAACTGGGGTCAGGGGTTTCCCTGGGCCATCCCATTGGGTGCACCGGTGCACGTCAGATGGTGACCGCCATCAACCAGATGAAGCGCAAGTCTTATTCCACAGGCCTTATCTCCATGTGTATCGGCGGTGGAATGGGCATGGCCATGATTATTGAAAGATAAGTTTTATCTTTACTTGAAAGCCTTAAAATGGTAAGAATCCCTATGTTTTTAGCAGGATATTTTTTAAAGGAAATGAAATGCATAAAGGGGTGTTTTTATTATGGATATTCCTAGAAAATTAGGCATATTGATCTATACGGCGGTTCCGGCCATTGTCGGCGGCGGTATTGTATACCATTTTTTTGGAAGTTTTGTTCAAGTCATTATATTTGAGATACTTCTTGCACTGGCAGCCCTTGGTCTGATCAGAAATTAGAATCTGACGGCTGTCGGTTTTTGTTAAAGCCGCATTTATGCAAGCCCTTTGCATATTGCGGCTTTACATGGTTTTCGATTCGCTTATTATCGGTCCCTGTTCAGATAACTGGGCCGGAACCCTTCGCCGAACAATTGAACCGGAACCTATAACCGGATAATGCAGCAGATAAGTTGGTGAAATCTTGGAGCAAAATATTTCTCAGAGAGCAGTGTTTGTTTTCTTTATTGCCCTGTTCTGCATTGCAATTCTGCTGGCAGGCAAGCTGATAGCGCCTTTTTTTGCCGTTATTATCCTGGGGGTTGTGTCCACGGGAGTGTTTAACCCGGTTTTTAAGTTTTTTTCAAAAAAATTACCTCCCCGCCCCTCATCAGTTCTCACCTGCATCCTGATCTTTTTTGTGGTGTTCATCCCGGTTGTTTTCTTTGTGGGGGTGCTTTCCAAGGAGGCCTTTAATCTCTATATCATGGCCAGGGATGCGGTGTTTTCCAACCAGTTGAAAAATTTGCTGGCAAGCACCCAGGCCCTGGAACGGTTTAATGAACTCCTGGTGAGGGCGGGAGTTGACTGGACCGTGACCTGGGATGAGCTGGTCCGGCCCATTTCAGAGCTGGGGAAGATCGTGGGGCTATCATTGTTTGAGCAGGCAAGGTTTTTTACATCCAATGTGTTCAGCATTGTGGTGTACTTTGGCCTGATGCTCATCGTTGTGTTTTACATGCTCATTGACGGGAAAAGGGTGATAAAATACCTGTATGACCTGTCGCCCCTGTCTGATGAACATGATGAAAAACTGTTTGAAAAGTTCAAGGGCATGGCCGGTGCCGTTCTCATTGGAAACGGTCTTGGGGGTCTGATTCAGGGCCTTGCCGGCGGCATTGTGTTCTGGTTCATGGGATTTAACTCCCCTTTTCTCTGGGGGGTGATCATGGGGTTCCTGGCGTTTCTGCCCATTCTGGGGATCGGGATCATCATGCTGCCTGCGGCGGCAATCCTGATGCTCAAATCACGGTTCAGTGCCGGTATTTTCATGCTGGTCTTTTATGCAGTCCTGTCCTGGGGGATTGAATATGTTTTTAAGCCCAAGGTGGTGGGTGACCGGGTGAGAATGCACCCTTTGATTGTATTCTTTGCCATTATCGGGGGTCTCAAGGCTTACGGTATTCTGGGTATTATTTACGGTCCCCTGGTTGCCACCCTGTTTTTAACCCTTGCAGATATATATTTTTCAAGTTTTCAGTTTATGGTTGAACCTGGAAAGGTTTACAAAGAGAAATAATTGGAGTTTTAATCTTGATTATTGATACAGATACGAATGTGACCAGCATTGAGAAGGAGATGAGACAATCCTATCTCGAATATGCAATGAGTGTGATTATCGGAAGAGCGCTTCCCGATGTTCGTGACGGACTGAAACCGGTTCACCGGCGGTCACTCTACGCCATGCAGCAGGCCCGGAACGATTGGAATAAACCTTACAAGAAATCCGCCCGTATCGTCGGTGATGTCATGGGTAAGTATCACCCCCATGGGGATGCCGCCATTTACGACACCATCGTCAGGATGGCCCAGGATTTTTCCCTTCGGTATATGCTGGTGGATGGTCAGGGCAATTTCGGGTCTGTGGATGGTGATTCTCCTGCTGCCATGCGGTACACGGAAATCCGGATGCGCAAGATCGCCCATCAGATGCTGGCCGACCTGGACAGGGAAACCGTTGACTTTATACCCAATTATGATGAGACTCTTGAAGAACCGTCTGTGCTGCCCACAAAATTCCCGGCTTTGCTGGTCAACGGTTCCACGGGTATTGCCGTTGGAATGACCACCAATATACCGCCCCATAACATCCGGGAGGTGGTGACGGCTTTGACACATTTGATTGATAATCCGGATATGGATGTCCATGAGCTGATGGACTATATTCCCGGGCCTGATTTTCCCACCTATGGCCATATCTACGGCACCAGTGGAATCCATGAAGCCTACAGCACGGGCCGGGGGATCATCACCCTGCGGGCCAAAATGGAGGTTGAGGAAAATCAGAAAACCGGCCAGGAAACCATTGTTGTCACCGAGCTGCCCTACCAGGTCAACAAGGCAAAGGTGGTGGAAAAAATAGCGGAACTCATGCGGGAAAAGGTGATCACGGGTGCATCCTTTGTCCGGGACGAATCCGACCGTGACGGCATGAGAATCGCCATCGGCCTGAAAAGAGACCAGATGTCCGAAGTGGTGATGAACCAATTGTACAAACATACCAATATGCAGACCAGTTTCGGTATCATTCTCCTTGCCGTGGTCAATAACCGGCCCCAGTTGCTCACCCTAAAGGATATCCTCAATCACTTCATCAACCATCGCAGAAGCGTTATCGTTCGCAGAACACGATTCGATCTGAGAAAGGCCGAAGAGAGGGCTCATATCCTGGAAGGGCTGAAAATTGCCCTGGATCATCTGGATGAGGTGGTGGCATTGATCCGGGCGTCTCAATCCCCGGAAGAGGCCAAGAACGGGTTAATGGCTGAATTTGACCTTACCGCGATCCAGGCCCAGGCCATATTGGATATGCGGCTTCAGCGCCTCACCGGGCTTGAAAGAGAAAAAATCATCAGCGAATATGATGCCCTGCTAAAGGATATTGCCTGGTACAACGAGATTCTGTCCAGTGACGGGGTGGTCAGAGGCCTGATCAAGGATGAGTTGTCCGAGCTGAACCAGGAATTCGGAGACGACCGGCGAACCGTCATCATGGAAAGCACGGCCGACATCAGCATTGAAGATCTGATTGCCGAAGAAGACATGGTGGTGACCGTGAGCCGCAGCGGGTATATAAAGCGAAATCCCATCACCCTGTATTCAAGCCAGCACAGGGGCGGAAAGGGCAAAACCGCCATGGGCACAAAGTCCGATGATTTTGTGGAGCACCTCTTTGTGGCATCCACCCATGCCAATTTTCTGTTTATCACCAATCTGGGCAAGGTTTACATGTCCAAGGTGTATGAACTGCCCATGGCCGGCCGATCCAGCCTTGGCAAGGCCATTGTCAACCTCTTGAATTTTGATGAAGGTGAAAAACTGGCCACGGTCCTCACCGTTGACGAGTTTGTGGAGAACAAGTATGTGGTCATGGCCACCAAAAAAGGCCGGGTAAAGAAGACGGATCTCATGGCCTATTCAAGACGGCGATCCGACGGTCTCATCGGGGTCAGGCTGGCAGAAGGCGATGAGCTGATTGCCGCCAGGATCACCGACGGGGACATGAATATTTTTCTGGGGTCGGATGGGGGAAAAGTGATCCGTTTCCATGAAGGGGACGTCCGTGCCACCGGTCGCGGATCCATGGGCGTGATCGGCATTCGCATGGGCAAGGGCGCCACCCTGGTGGGAATGGAGGTGATGGAATCCGGGGAAACCCTGCTCACCGTGACCGAGAACGGATATGGGAAACGGTCTTCCATTGAAGAATACAGGACCCAGACCCGGGGCGGGCAGGGTGTTTTTTCCATCAAAACCTCCAAACGCAATGGAAAAATGGTTTCTCTCCTCCTGGTGGATGATCATGATGAACTCATGATGGTGACGGACAAGGGAAAGTTGATTCGAACCTCCATTGAGGGGATCAATGTGATCTCCAGAAATACCCAGGGTGTGAGGCTGATCAACCTTGCCCCCAAAGAGACCCTTATCGGTATTGCCCGGCTCCCGGAAGGTGAAGAGAGCGGCGGAGAAGATACCGAGGGTGAAGAGAATGAACACGATGAGGAAGAGCATGACGGAGAAGGCATAGATCCGGAAGAATTTCCAGATGATGAAACAGACAGTGATGAGGAAGACCCCGGAGACGACTAACACCCAGGGTCACAGGAGGCGGCTTCGGGACCGGTTTTTTAAAAACGGCCTCAAAGGATTTCATGACTATGAAGTCATTGAATTGCTTCTGTCCCTGAATACCCCGAGAAGAGACTGCAAGCAGAGTG
Organism: uncultured Desulfobacula sp.; assembly: GCA_963674905.2. Classification (GTDB taxonomy): domain Bacteria; phylum Desulfobacterota; class Desulfobacteria; order Desulfobacterales; family Desulfobacteraceae; genus Desulfobacula. The sequence continues at coordinate 3,203,920 of CAXXXR010000002.1, forward strand.
CAAAACTGCTGCTGGAAAGGTTCCGGACCTTCCAGGGTGTTCTGGAGGCAAACCCGGCATCTCTCTGTGAAATCAAGGGCGTGGGATTGGCAAGCAGTCTGGGGATTCGCCTGATTAAAGATGTGTGTGACCGGTATCTTGAACATAAAATTCTGGCCAGAGATGTGGTTCAGAACCCCGGGGACCTCATGGACTATCTCGTTGGAATCATTGGCCATAAAACCCGGGAAAAGTTTGTCGGTATCTTTCTGGATGCCAAAAACCGGGTCTTAACCAGTGAGATTCTTTTTAAGGGAACTCTGACCTCCAGTTCGGTTTACCCGAGGGAAGTCATCATCAGCGCATTGCAGCATAACGCTGCTGCGGTAATTTTTGCGCACAATCATCCGTCCGGGGATGTTGAACCGTCGGCCAGTGATGTTCAGATTACCCGAAAATTGTTTTTTGCCCTAAAATATGTGGGTATTGTTCTCCATGAGCATATGGTCATCGGAAATCATGGATTTTACAGTTTTGCAGCCCAGGGTTTGATATCAAATTTTGACCGGGAGTTTCAGGAGCAGGAATGACGACAGAGGATGAACGACCCGAATGTTTCGGGATTCTTGACCAGGTGTTTCCCATGACCGACAAGGGGCTGCGCCAGACACCGGATGATTGCTTTTACCATTGTCCGGTGAAGACAAAATGCCTGAAGCAGGCCATGGCCACAAGAGACGGTGTGCGGCTGGAAGAAGAGATTATCCAACGGGGAACCCGGGCCGGTGCCGTGAATTTCTTTGAGCGCTGGTCCCGGAAAAAACAGGCTCATCGGCGAACAAATAAATAGACGAACAGGCAAATAAATGTGGAGGACGTCATGAAATCCGTACGCGAGATAAATGTGAGATCAAAAAGAGTTTTTGTAAGGGTGGATTACAATGTGCCCCTGGATGAAAATTTAAATATCACGGATGACAACCGAATCACGGCAACCCTGGATCTTCTCAATTACCTGGTCGAGCAACAGGCAAAAATCATTCTTGCCTCACACCTGGGAAGGCCTGCCGGAGGCAGAGATGAAAAATTCAGTCTGGCACCGGTTTGTAAACAATTGTCCCGACTCATGGACCGGCCTGTTCAGTTTGTTCGTGACTGCATCGGTGACGAGGTCGAAGAAATGGTGGGCCGGCTTGGAGACGGTGAGATCCTGATGCTGGAAAATTTAAGGTTCCACTCCGAAGAGAAGAAAAATGAGGACGAATTTTCAAAACGCCTGGCGAATCTCTGTGAGGTTTATGTCAATGACGCCTTTGCCGTTTCTCATCGGGACCAGGCCTCGGTCACGGGGATCGTAAAGTTTGTATCCCAGTGCGGGGCTGGATTTTTATTGGAACGGGAAATGAAATCCTATACCGAGGCATTTGAAAATCCCCGGCGACCCCTTACGGCCCTCATCGGCGGGGCAAAGGTATCGGGCAAACTGGATGCACTGGAAAACATGCTCAACCGGGTTGACTGCCTGATCATCGGCGGGGCCATGGCCAACACCTTTCTCAAGAGCCAAGGAATTGATACCCAGGGCTCCATGATTGAAGCGGATCTATTACAGACCGCCCGCACCATTGTTAAAAAGGCTGAACAAAAGGGGATAGTCCTTCTCCTGCCCCGGGATCTGGTGTGCGCACAGGAATTGGATAAAGATTCTCCTGTAAAAACAGTGCCTGTTGATGAAATCCCTGAAGGGTGGATGGCCCTGGATATCGGCCCAAAGACAGCCGAAATTTATGCCGGGGCCCTGGCAGATGCCGGTACCATTGTATGGAACGGCCCCATGGGAGTGTTTGAGATGGACAACTTCATGGCCGGGACCCAGGTGGTGGCTGATGCCGTTGCAGCCTCTCCGGCATTTTCCATTGTGGGTGGAGGTGATACCGGTCTTGCAGCCAAAAAGTGCGGGGTGGCGGATAAGGTCGGTTATGTGTCCACGGGTGGCGGGGCATTTCTGCATTTGATGGAGGGTAAGGAACTTCCCGGAGTGGTTGCGTTAAACTTGAGAGGGTAAAGGAAAAATATGGAGATGTTCTGCAGGCACCGGGAGTGTTTAAGCCGGGAAGAAAGGTTGAGGCGGTCATACTATGAAGTGTTGCGGGATGAGCTGGATCAGTTTGTCCTGGGATACTCTCTTGTGGGGTCCTATAATAATTTTTTACGGCTCAAGACACCCTATCCGTTTGTGGAACTTCGGGAACTCAAACCCAGGGCCAGGATTCCCTCCACTGAGTTTGATGCCCAGAATTCTTTTCTCATTATTTTTTCTGAAGATTTTATCGAAAAAAAGCATAAAAAATACATCCGGTACTTTGATGCCAACAAGACCACAAAGAATAATTTATTAAAGCACAAGTATTTCCCGGATGTGGAAAATTTTAACCGGAACCTCAAATTTTTTGATACCGTTGATTTTTTCTCTTTGCTGAGATCCCTTCTCCCCATCGACTATGCCCTGCTCATCCAGCGAAATCAGCAGACCAAGGTGAGATACGGCCTGACCCATTTCCATGTGAGAATAGACTGGCCCATTGCCGATGCATCTGAAGAGCTGGTCCGGGACCTGCGGTATATTTCAAAAGATCTCTATGAAAAAGGGGACAAGTATGCCGATGATGCCCAGAAAAAATTTTTTGAATACTATGGGGTCCCGGTCCTGGCCGGGGGGAGAAGAACCGCCGCCATTGTCGCTGCCCAGTACTTTCGTCGCCTTCCCGGAATCACCACCATCTATGTGGCTTCCAGTGAATCCAGAAGTCTGTTGAGGATCGATGAGAGAGGGGTGTCAAAATCCGTGCTGGTGAAACTGCCGGACAAAGAAATTAAACGCCTGGCTGACACGGCCGGCATCACCCAGAACCGGTTTACCAAGAACTACGTTATTGCCCGGCAGCGCAGATTTTTTGTGTGCATTTTAAATGTGAGATACGATTATACGGCCCACGCCCTGCCGTCCGAGGGAGGAAGACTCCGGGAGCTGAAACCCGACACCAACTGGCTCACCGTGGCCGAAGAGCAGATCCTGCCCAAGCCCTCTGTGCTGTCCCACGCGCCCATCCCCTATAAAATGGTGTATTCATAATTTTTTGAGCAGGGCGATTTCATCACAGTTGGGGAAGCTCACACAACCGATACAATCCGACCAGACCTTAATGGGCAACTCGCTTTTATCAATGGTTGAAAAACCGAACCGCTCGAAAAAACCCGGCCGATAGGTGAGGGTGAACAGATCTTTGATTTTAAAATACACGGCCTCCTGAATGGTCCTTTCCGTGAGCGTAGAGCCGATTCCCTGGCCCGTAAAATCAGGCTCAACTGCCAGGGATCGTATCTCCGCCAGGTCTTCCCAGCAGAATTGCAGGGCGCAGCACCCGACGACCCTGTTTTGGTCCGGATTTTCAAACACCCAGAAATCCCTGAGATGGTCGTAGAGTTTGCTCAGGGGTCTTCCCAACAGTTCTCCCCGGATGTTGTAGAGTTGAAGCAGGGCATGAATGGCAGGGACATCGTCTAGTACGGCTTTTCTTATCATTGCAGATCCTTTATCTTCATCAGGGCTTTTACCGAGCCCGGGAGTTCTTCCCGAGATATCAGTCCGGTATCGGGATTCATGTATACCATCTTTGTTCCATCGGGTATATCAAAATATTGATGGGGCCGGTGCAGGAGAAAATGGCGCATCACCTCGATCCAGATGGGCAGGGCCGCCCGTGCACCGGTTTCATATCGGCCCAGGGAAGCGGCATCATCGTTGCCCACCCAGACCCCCAGGGCAATATCCGGGTTGTATCCGATGAACAGTGCATCTTTATAGTCGTCTGTGGTACCGGTTTTCCCGGCAATATCCGTCTGAATGACTCCGGCCTTTTTCCCGGTCCCTTCCCGTACCACCGCCCTTAGCATATCGGTGATGACGGCTGCATCCTGCCGGGACATGACGGATTGCCTGAGAAGGGTATTTTGAAACACCACCCGTGCATCTGAATCCGTAATTTTAAAGACGGCAAAGGGTTGAACCCGGATACCCATGTTGGCAAAGGGAATATAGGCTGCGGTCAGCTCCATGAGACTCACCTCGGATGTGCCCAGGGCCAGGGATGGATTGGGAGAAAGGGGCGATGATATGCCGGCCTTTTGGGCAAATTCCACCACTTTTGCCGGGTCCATGGCCTGGATCAGACGGACAGCGGGGGTATTTTTTGACAGGGCCAGGGCCTTGCGCAGGGTTATTTTTCCGGAAAAATTATTTGAAAAATTATTCACCTGCCATGTCTGATTGTTTGCCAGACGATAGGACAGGGGGGCATCCAGCAGAAAATCGTTCTGGGCAAGCCCTGAAGACAGGGCCGCGGCATAGACAAAGGGCTTGAATGCGGAACCTGGCTGTCGCAGGGCCTGGACGGCCCGGTTAAAGGGGCTGGCACTGAAATCTTTTCCCCCCACCATACTCAGGATGCCGCCGGTTTTAACATCGATGGCGATCACGGCGCATTGGGCTTTTGAGGCATCGAGTCCCCGGCTTTCCATACGCTTTTCAAGGTCAGCCATTCCCTTTGAAACCGCTTTGACGGCTGCATCCTGCAGGTCTGCATCCAGGGTGGTGTAAATATTGAGGCCCGTGGAATAGACCGCTTGGCGTCCCAGTCGGGTGTTTAAACCAATCTTGATATGGTCGATAAAATAGGCCGCTTTATTTTGGCTGATTTCCCGGGACCCCAGTTCGATTTTCCGGGCATCGGCAATATCATAGGCCCCCTGGGTGATGGCTCCTGTGGCCAGCATTTGACCCAACACAAGGTGCCGTCTTTTCAGGGCCAAATCCATATTGTTCATGGGGGAGTATACGGAAGGGGCCTTGGGCAGCCCTGCGATCAGGGCGGCCTCTTCCAGGGTAAGGTCAATGACCGGTTTCTTAAAATAGGTTTGGGAGGCCGCCTCAACTCCATAGGCCCCGGAGCCCAGATAAATCTGGTTCAGATACAGCTCCAGAATTTCATCTTTCGTATACCGCCGTTCAATCTGAACCGCTAAAATCGCCTCTTTGATTTTTCGGACAATTGATTTTTCCGATGAGAGAAACAAGGTCTTTGCCAGTTGCTGGGTCAGGGTGCTGGCACCCTGTTTAAAACTTCCGGTTTTTAGATCCAGGAGGACGGCCCTCAGGATGGCCTTTAAATTGACACCGGAATGGTGGTAAAAGTTCCGGTCTTCTATGGTGAGAATGGCATCTATCAGGAGTTTTGGGATCTGTTCAATGGAAACCGGGAATCTTTTTTCAAGGTAAAACCGGTCCAGTACCTGATTGTTTGATGAAAAAACCCTAGTAACGGATGAGGGTTTAAACTGCTTTAAACGATTGATCTGTGGCAGGTCATGGGTGAGGCTGAAAAAAGTTCCGGCCAGGATACCCAAAAAGACTCCCCCCAGGGCAATGAAGATGGGAATCCGGTTTGTTCGCTGCGTTTTTCTTTGCTGCATTTTTTTGTTTACATCATTTTTCGCCGAATGTTTTTTGCCGGGTTTTTTTCCGGGGATCAGGGGTGTAAAAATTTCCCCACCGCGTCTTTAAAATCCTGGTCGGTAAATGGTTTGTGAAGGATTTTATTGATGCCGGATTTGGTCAGAACGGAATTATTTATTCTGATATCCCCCTCTTTTTCTTCCAGAAAATCACTCTGGGTGGTGATCATGAGGATGGGAAGGTCCTGGCGGGTATATTTTTTGCGGACCTCCCGGGTGAGTTCAAGTCCGCTGATATTGGGCATATTCAGATCTGTGATCACCAGATCCGGTTTTTTCTCAAGGATCTGTGGGATGGCGTCTTCGGGGCGGTCAAAGGTAAGGGGGTTAAATCCCAGTGTGGTCAATTTGTTTCGGTAGAGCTTGAGCATCATCTTAGAGTCGTCCACAACAAAAATTTGAAATTCTTTTGCTGAAGGGTCCTCCTGTTCAGGGGCCTGCTGTTCACGGACACGATTGGCAAAGTCTCGTTGTCCGATGCTGCTCATCTGCCGTAAAAAGGTGTCCCGGGTGGACCCGTCGGCCCGGGTGGTGGCATGGGTCTGGGCCAGTTCCAGAAACGCCTCTTCTTCCACAAGGAAACTAAAAATATTGGCCGATTCCGAATCAATGAGGGCTGCCACTGCATTTTGGGCATCCCCGGACTTTTCCCTCACCACATTTTTCAGCCCTGCCACCAAAACTTTTGACAGATTCTTATCAATGGCCCGGGCCGCGCTCATTCTTACCGCTTCCACCGGGTCCTGGAGCCCCTGAACCAGGTGAATGGCTGTTTTGGGAGAGGGAATTCGTTCCATGGCCTCATAGGCGGCCTGGCGGATATTGGCATCCTCGGGCCGGGTGTTGGCAATGTCAATCAGAGGGCCGATGGCGGCAGGATCACCAATATACCCCAGGGTGGTCACCAGGTGAACCATATAGTCGGCATCGGCATTTTTAAAGGCCCGCGTCAGGATAGGCGTGGCTTTTTTCCCCAGGCGCATGAGGTGGTCAATGGCCGTATCCCGGACCAGGGTAATGGAAGAGCGTAACAGCAGTGTCAATTTGTCCAGGGCATAGAGATCCTGGATCTCGGCCAGGGCTTCCACTGCAAATTTATTGATTTCTTCATCCTCTCCGATAAAATTGATCAGCAGGTCCACGGCCTCATTGCTCCCGATTTCCGCCAGGGCGAATATGGCGGCCCGTTTTGCCTGTAGATCGGGATGGTCGGCCATTTTTGCAAATATCGGCAGATGATTCGGCTGCCGGAAATTTCCCAGACAGGAAAGGGCTGCGGTAAGAATGTCTGTGTCCGTGTCCTGGTCGATGATCTTTTGCAGGGCCGGAACCGTATCAATGAGCAGGAGCTCACCTGCGGCTTTCAGGAAAAGGAGCCGGGCTTTTTTTGTATTTTGGGTGATATAGTCAATCACCCGGTCGGTATTGCCGTAGGCCGTATCCAGAATCAGTTCGTACAGGGAGTCCTGGATCTGTGGATTGGATATGTCCAGCTTCAGCAGAAAATCAAGCAGGGGGAAAACGATGCGCTCATGGCCTTTGGCAAGTTCAATCAAGGCCTTTTTCTGAACATCCGCATCGGCGTCGGCATCGGATATGAATTGAAGCAGGGCCTTGGCTTTGACAATATCCTCCTGCTGTAAACAGAACACCAGTTCATCAATGAATTCTTTTGCATTAATCTTGCTCATGGTCCGACCCTTTACATATTTTTAAATTAGGCATCTTTAATTATACGGTCTTAAATTGATAGAAAACAGAGTTAAGATATTTTTTTGAGGAGAACAGATCAATATCATTGACAAGGGATTCCGTAGACCCGATGAGCAGGTAGCCGTGGGGTTCCAGAACTTTTGAAATATTGTGATATATTTTTTTGCGATCCTGGCTGGTAAAATAGATCATCACGTTTCTGCACAGGACAATATCAAATTTTCCCAGCCCCACAAAGGGCTTCATCAGGTTCATCTTCTTAAACTGGGCCATGACCCGGACTTCATCTTTTATTTTGTAGCGGTCCTCATGTTTGTCAAAATACCGGTTGAGCCGACGTGGGTCCAGCCCCCGGGCCACTTCAAATTTATTGTACAGCCCGTAGCTTGCCTGGGCAATGGCGGCATCTGAAATGTCCGTACCAAACAATTTAACATTGTACTTGTCCGGTGTGATCCCCATTTCAATCAGGGTCATGGCAATGCTGTAAATTTCCTGGCCCGTGGAGTTGGCAGCACTCCACAGCCGGATAATTGGTTTTGCCGAGGGATTTTGCCGGGTGCTCCGGTCAATGAGATCAGGGAAAATTTTATGCTGCAAGAGTTCAAACGGGGATTTATCCCTGAAAAAATAGGTTTCATTGGTTGAAATGGCGTCAATGATCTGGTTTTCAATTTCCCGTTTAACGTCTGTTTTTGCCATTTGCAGAAGCTGGGAATACGCAGAACACCCGTACTTGGCGATCAACTGGGAAAGTCGTGTCTCCAGAAGATATTCCTTGCCCGTGTCCAGGGCTATCCCGGAAATGTCCAGGATATATCTTGAAAAATTTTTAAACTCATCGGGTGTGACTTTGATTTTCGCCATAAGTATAATGATAACATTCAATTAGAAGGGTTATAGGACTATGGTTTTTACTATCTCCCCGGCAATTTTTTCCAATGGGGCGACAATATCTGCGATACCTGACTCTATGGGTTGTTTGGGCATGCCGTACACCGTGCAGGTTTCTTCATCCTGGGCAATGATAAAGGAGCCGTTGTTTTTCATCTGGACAAGTCCCTTTGATCCGTCCGAGCCCATTCCGGTCATGATCACGCCGGTGGACCGCCCCACGTAGTGCTGGGCAATGGACCTGAACAGATAATCTACCGAAGGTCTGCACGAATTTTCAGGCGGATCATCCGTGATTTTGATTTGCCGGGTGATTCCGTCTGCTGAGGCCACCACCTTCATCTGTCTTCCCCCCGGGGCGATCAACACCCGGCCCGGTAAAATCCTGTCACCGTCTTCAGCTTCCTTGACCTCCAGTTGTGATTTGTTGTTCAGGCTGTTGGCAAGGGAAGCCGTAAACATGGGCGGCATATGCTGGACAATCAATACCGAAGCCTTGAGACCGGCCGGGAGCATGGGAATCATTTGGGTCAGGGCATTGGGTCCGCCCGTGGAAATACCAATTCCCACAACTTCAGACCGGTGTCCTGGGGCAGGCCGTGTACCGGTTCTCAAAGACGTCCTGTCCGGGACCGGTTTTGGAGGGGGGGCGTGCCGGCCCGGGGCGGGCGTGCCGGTCTTTATTCGTTCCCTTAAGCCCAGCCGGGTTCTCTTCTGTCTCTTGAGGGCATCAACAATGGGTAAAAGTCCCTCCCGGACTTTCAGCATATTTTCCGCCATCTTGCCCTGGTCGGGTTTGGCAACAAAATCAAAGGCCCCCAGTTCCAAAGCCTTTATGGTCATTTCACTTCCCTGCCGGGTCAGGGTGGAGAGCATAATCACCATGGGGCCGTCGGCCCGGCCCTTCAATGCTTCCAAAACCTCAATGCCGTTGACCTCGGGCATTTCAATATCCAGGGTGATCAGGTCGGGTTTCAGGGAGGTGATTTTAGACAGGGCGATTTTTCCATTGTTTGCCGTGCCGATGACCTCTACTCCTGGAATCTGCTTTAAAACATCTCCCACAATTTTCCGGTAGACAATGGTGTCATCAATAACCAGGGCTCGGATATTTTCCATTATTCTTTGAGTACCTCGTCGATATTCAGAATTCCGATGAGCTGTTTCTCGGTTTTCAGGACCCCCTGGAAGTATTTCCCCTTAACACCGCCGATATTGGAGGGGGCCGGTTCAATGTCCTCTCTTTTGGCAATGACCACGTCGGAGATGGCATCCACCAGCAGCCCAATGTGTTCATCTTCGGAGTTGACAATGATATTTCGATTGTCCTTGTTTCTGCCCACCGGGGCCAGTCCCAGTTTTTTCCCCAGATCAACAATGGTGACGATCCGCCCCCTCAGGTTTAAAATACCTTCAACATAATCCGAGGCCTGGGGGACCCGTGTGATTTCAAAATGTTTGTTGATTTCCTGTATGTTCAGGATATTGATCCCGCAAAGGGCTCCGCCCACATAGAAAGTTGAAAATTCCAGATCTTCGGAATCAATACCCATGATTGCTTCGGCCATCTTTTCCTCCTTTGGGTCCAGCGCATCCGCCTGATGCCTTACTTTACCTAGTCAAATTCATTACCTAATCAAGTTTAATTTTTTTCTGATCAAACGCATGAGTTTTTCTCTGTCAAGTTTGATTTCATACTCATCAATCCCCACTTTTTTACCCTTTTCAATGTGAGCATCGCTGGCAAGGGATGTGAGTGCAATCACGTCCAGGTGGGCGTATTTCGGGTCAGTCTTGATTCGTTTTGTGAGCTCGAACCCGTCCATATTCGGCATTTCAAGGTCCGTGACCACCAGATCAATTTCATTCACCCGCTCTTTTAAGAGTTCCCAGGCAATCAGGCCGTCTTCGGCTTCAATCACCTTGAGCCCGTCTTCTTCGAGAAAGGTTTTGACCTGGTTCCTGAAAAAGGCTGAATCCTCGGCAAACAAGACTATTTTCCCACCGGATTCAACTGTCTTGGCGACAATGCCGGCTTCTTCCTTAAACCAGTCCGGATTTAAAATCTTGACCATTTCAAAAATATCCACCAGCAGGGTGGTGTGGTTGTTGATGATCATGGAGCCGCTGACGGCCGGCTGTTTTAATGTGCCTTCGTCCACATCCAGTATCACTTCAAGCGCATCCACCGGCGGGGTTACCATGAGCCCCAGTTCCCGGTCTTTGATTTTAAAAACAATGACCTCCTGAAATTCTTTTTCAGGAAGGGGAGAAAAATCTGCGACCTGGGACAATTCATAGAGCGGCAATGCACCACCCCTGTATTGTACAACTTTTCGGTCCCCGATTCGTTCAATAGCAGAAGTTTGAATCCGTTCAATCCGTTCGACAATGCTTAAGGGTGCTGCAAAGTGTTCGGTGTCACAATTTTTAAATGTCAGCAGAGCAGCCTTGTCTTTTGCAGCTTCGGCTGCGGCTTCGGCTTCCCTGGCCATTTGTCCGGCTTCGGATAAGCTGGACAGATCCGCCATCTGGGCAAGGTTTGAAATATCAAGGATAAGGGCCACTTTTCCGTCGCCCATGATGGTGGCTCCGGCGTAGGCTGAACATTTCTTCAGGTGTCTGCCCACGGGCTTGACAACGATTTCTTCGGAGTCATAGAGTTGATCCACCACCAGCCCGTATTTAAACGCACCGGCTGAAACAACCGCGATGTTCATGGCACTTGCGGCATGGTATCGTCTGTCCTCTTTGGTCCGTTCCGGATGATCCTGCTCCTGATCAGGACCCGTAACCACAAACCCGTCCTCGGTGATGATGTGCTGTTTGGAGCGCCGGTCCGCCAGGTTGTGTCGTCGGTCCAAAAGGGCTTCATCTCGTTCAGGGTCTTTGTATTTTTTTTCAATGCCCAGCATTTCAGACAGGTTGAGCAGGGGAAGCAGTTCCCCCCTCAGGCGGACCACGGCCGCATCCCCCACCTTTTCAATCTTTTCTTTTACCTGGCCTGCCGGTATCCTGAGAAGCTCATTCAAATTGACCTGGGGTACGGCATATCTTTCATTGCCCACCGAGGTGATCTGGCTGGGAATGATGGCAAGGGTGAGGGGCAGCTTGATCTGGATATCCGTTCCCTTTCCCGGGGTTGAATCCAGCTCGATAATACCGCCGAGACTTTCAATATTGGTGGTGACCACATCCATTCCCACGCCCCGGCCGGACACATCCGTCACCTCTTTTGCCGTTGAAAAACCCGGGAGCATGATGAGTTCCATTTTCTGCTTTTCAGACATGCCGTCCACCTGCTGTTCGGTCATCAATCCTTTCTCAACAGCAGAAACCGCGATTTTATCCGGGTCAAGCCCCTTGCCGTCGTCGGATATGACCAGGTTGACCTGGCCGGCTTCATGGAAGGCTCTTAAGACAATTTTTCCGGTGGCGTTTTTCCCCATTCGTTCCCTCTCGGCCGGGGTTTCTATCCCATGGTCAACCGAGTTTCTTACCAAATGGGTGAGCGGATCATTTATGGATTCCAGGATGGTCTTGTCCAGTTCAACATCTTTTCCCTCAATCTCCAGATCAATGGATTTTCCCAGTTGCTGGGACAGGTCCCTGACCACCCGTGTGAATTTGTTCAGGATGTTGGCAATGGGCTGCATTCTGGTTCTCATGATGGCTTCCTGGAGTTCCGAGGTGATCATGTCAATTCGCTGGCTGGACAGTTCAGTGGCCTTTCCGTTGGAAGAGGTTATTCCCTGGAGCAATTGATTCCGGCTTAGCACCAGCTCTCCGGCCAGGTTCATCAGGGTATCCAGGAGCCCCACATTCACCCGCAATGAGGTCTGGGGTTTTGCGCCCACATTGGGTTCTTTTTCCGGTTTTACGGGAACAGGTTTCTCTTGGGCCGCGGTTTTGCGGGGTTTGGGTGCAGCCGGTGCCGCAGATGGTGTGGAAGCGGCAGTCTTTACGGCCTGCCGTGCCTGGGTCTTTGCAGGTTGTACTGCAACAGCCGGGGCCGTTGTCTGCCTGTCTGTGGAAGGCATGGCAATGGGCACGGCAGAGGGTTCCGCCACCCGGGTGGACACCGTCATATCTTCAGACACGGCATGGATATAGTGTGGTTCCAGATCAAACAGGGTTTCAGCCATATCATATTCAATGATGGACGCATACAGAACCTGAAACGGTATCCGGATGGGTACGGCTTCGTCAAAAAGAGTTCCCACCGACTCAAGGTCAATCCTGGAGTCAATGATGGTGCCGGTTCTCTCCAGGTTGTTTAAGACCTCAATGGGATTTTTTTCTTTTCTCTGGATATCGTGGATAAGGTCGTATTCAACCAGAAAAATATTTTTCCCCTGGGACTGGTGCTGCTGAATTTCAAACATGGACACCTGGGGGAATACCCTGCCGTCGGGAAGCACAATATCAACAATTTCCGAAACCAGGTCCTGTTGTTCATCGGGAAGGGATGCCTTTGTGATATTCTCAAGATCGGCAATGTGGCCGGATACATCCACCTCATTGCTGGTTTCAATATTATTCAACAGGGTTTCAAGTTCATCAAATCCTTTTAAAAGAACACTGACCTTGCCTGAGTCGGGAATCAGTTCTTTGGTCCGGATCAGACCCAGAACATTTTCCAGGTGGTGGGATAAATCCTTTATGGTTGTCAGTCCCATGAAACCTGCGCCGCCTTTGATGGAGTGTGCAGCCCTGAAAACATTGTTTACAAGATCCAGGTCTATATTGGCCCCGGCCTCCTCAATGGTCAGCAGATCACTTTCTATATCCCCAAGGTGATCCAGCGATTCTTCAATATACATTTGCAGGGTTTCGTCATCTTCAAACATATTAAATCTCCTGAAAGGGTTTGAATACTGAAATGATAAAGGTTTTAAAATTTAGATAATTTACAAAAGATATGAGAGAAAGTCAAACCAAGAATGTTGTAAAAAGCTGGCAAAAGCCTATATTTTTCGTATGATATCATCGACTTGACAGTGAATGTCAAGTCGAAGGACAACGATTGTGTTTGGGTTGGCATGGTCAATGGGGTTTTGATTCATATCCAGGAGACCGTGGACCGTTGTCCTTTTGGGGCGGCCCCTGGGTGACAGCACTTCAATGAAATCCCCATTGCACAACTTGTTTCGAATGCCGATCCGGTAAAATTGATTTCCCGAAGTCTTGATGATTTTCCCGATAAAACTGTGGATTTTCCCCTGGTGAATGTTCTCGTAATTGGGTAATTGTTCTGTTGGTGAGTTAAAATAAAAGCCGGTACAATATTCCCGGTGAAACACCCGGGAGAGTTCGGCGGCCCAGTCCGGATTCATTGAATAGGTGTCCGGGGCCTCAACATAGGTGTCAATGGCCTCTCTATACACTTTGACCACCGAGGCAAGGTAGTTGATCCCTTTCATCCGGCCCTCTATCTTCAGGGAGGTGATCCTGGCATCAACAAGATCAGGTATGTGTTCGATCATGCACAGGTCTTTTGAATTAAAGATGTATGCACCCCTGTCATCTTCCATGAGCGGATGATACTCATTGGGGCGAAGTTCTTCCACAACCGAATATTTCCACCGGCAGGGGTGGCTGCAAAGTCCACGGTTGCTGTCTCTTTTGCTTAAAAAATTGCTCAGCAGGCATCGCCCGGAGTAGGAGATGCACATGGCCCCGTGAACAAAGGTTTCCGTCTCCACTTCAGATTCGGCGGAGATTTCCCGGATTTCGGCCAGGGACAATTCCCTGGCAAGGTTTACCCGTTTGATACCCATGCCGTGCCAGAATTGGGCCGCACTCAGGTTGGTGGTATTGGCCTGGGTGCTCAGATGGATCTCCATGGCGGGGATGATTTTTTTTGCCAGGGCAATAATGCCAGGATCAGCGATGATGACGGCATCCACACCGGCTTTTCCTGCGAATCTTAAAAAGGCTTCCAGGTCTTTTTGTTCCCGGGTCCTGGAATAGATATTACAGGCAAGAAAGACCTTTACCCCTCTTGCATGGGCAAGGCTGACCCCGTCAACTATCTCGGCCTGGGTAAAATTGCCGGAAAAATTTCTCAGGCTGAAATCTTTGCCGGCCAGGTATACTGCGTCGGCTCCGTAATGAACGGCAATTTCAAGTTTTTCAAAATTGCCGGCCGGGGCCAGAAGCTCTGGTTTAAGCGGATGGTTTTTTGCGGCCATGTGTCGTGTTTATCCATATGTTTGCCGGTTCCGGGTTTCATCACCCGGGAGAGTCGGTGAAAATAAATTACGGAGGATCAATATACAGGATAACCCGCTCGAATGATAGTTAAAATTTTTTCAGCTCTTTGGAAGGGCAGGTATGGATATGCGATTTGAGACATGGATTATTCGCTTTTTTACTTGCCGGAAAATCCAATTGTGGTATAGTAAAATCAACCGTGGTTTAACGATGTTTATTTTCTGGTTTTTCCCCTGAATGAAAATTTTAACTTGAATGAAGGTCTTAAAACAGCCGGATCAAAGACTATGCAGGATTGATCTTAGACGGTCCCGGCCCGCAAATATTTGGATCGAACAGACAAAAACTGCCGGGAAAAAAATAAATGAGTTAAGGAGAAAAAAAATATGTCATTTATTCACAAGGTTGACAAAAATCTTGATATTGTGGTTCTAAAAGCAAAGGGGAAGGTCACGGTCATGGACATCCTTTCTGAGATCCGGCAGGCCATTGACACCAAGAGAGGCCAGGGTTTAACCCGGCGGTTGATTGATATGACGGCCCAGGATTTTTCCTATACCCATGAAGATGCCCAAAAAGTTTTAAAAATAATGAAAGTGCACTCCCAACAGCTCGGATCAAGAAGAATGGCCGTGCTCTTGAAAACCATACCCGATGATCCTGAATTTGAGCAAATAAAATCTATAATGAACTCTTCAAACCTGGAGTTTAGATTCTTTACAGACAAGGCAAAAGCCGTGCAATTTCTCAACAAGCCGGTTCGGAAAAAGGGATAGCCTCTAAAAGTGGTGCCCCCGGCAGGAATCGAACCTGCGCTCAAGGATTAGGAATCCTATGCTCTATCCACTGAGCTACGGGGGCATGAGGTTTGAAAATTATGGTTACCATTACCACAATCAAGGCCTTTAGGCAATACTTAGAAACTACCTTTCCCCGTAAATCTGTTCCGATGACAATGCGATTAATGCATGTCTATGGCGTATTTGAAAATTTATGTGCTTGCCTGACCGGATGAATTCTTATAGGATGCAATTCTATCCGGGGACGGGGTTCACCCCGTAAATCTTTTGAACCGGAAAGCTGTTGAATTTTTCATGTAAATTGCCGAGGGCCGATGTTTAGGGATAAGTCAAGCATCCAGACCAAATTTTTGAATAAAATGATCTATGTGGTCTTTATTTCCATTGGACTCTGGTGTTTTGTCTGGGTTCAGGGGGAGCTATTGTCCTTTAGATCTGAGTCAAAATCCCTGCGGACAGACCATATTCAATCGCAGAAAGCACTGCTCCAAAGGGAAGTGGGCAATGTCGTGCGTCACATCAATCTTGCGCGCACCCAGGCTGAAAAAAAACTTGAAATCAGCCTGAAAGAACGGGTGGAAGAGGCCCATGCGGTTGCCGTGAATATCTATGGGCAAAATATCTGTTCCAAACCCCTGCCTGAAATTGAAAAAATGATCAAAGATGCCCTGAGACCCATTCGGTTCAACCGGGGCAGGGGATATTATTTTGCCGTGTCCCTGGACGGAGTTGAGCAGCTCTACCCGGTCAGCCCTGAATTTGAAGGAAAAAATCTTCTGGATCTCCAGGATTCCAAGGGGAATTTTGTGATCCAGGATGAAATTGAAATGGTCCAAAAAAATGGTGAAGGCTATGTTCGACACGCCTGGAAAAAGCCTGGAAAAGACCCGTCCAATTTGTCGGATAAAATCTCCTTTGTAAAATACTTTAAACCCCTGAACTGGTATTTCGGAACGGGTGAGTACCTTGATACCGCAAAAGAGCTGGTCCAGGAGGAGGTCCTGGAGTATTTTGCCTGTTTAAGATTTGGAGAGGAAGGTTATTTTTTCGGCAGTACCTTCCAGGGGGACCCGTTGTTTTCCAATGGCCGGGTCACCAGGGGATCAAACAGTGTAATGGGGCTCACCGATCCCAATGGGGTAAAGATCATCCAGGAGCAGATCCGGGCCGCAAACACGCCTGGGGGTGATTTTGTTTATTATTCCTGGAAAAAGCTAAACTCAACCACCCTCTCTCCTAAAGTATCCTTTGTCCGGGGAATTGTTGACTGGGAATGGGCCATCGGTGCCGGGGTTTACATGGATACCATTGACCGGACCATTGCTGAAAATAAGATTGCCCTGATTGCCGGGCTTAAAAAAAGAACGGCCCGGAGCGTATTTGTTATGGCCATGGTATTGTGCCTGGTCTATTTCTGGTCAAGGCGGAGTTCACGTCAGATTCAAAGATCCATTGACCGGTTCTCATCCTTTCTGGAAACAGCCAGAACAGATGCGGTGTCTATCGATCCTGAGATCATCGAATTAACGGAATTCAGGGAGATTGCCGTGTCCACCAACAAGATGCTGGCGGACAGGAGAAAGGCTGCTGAAGAACTGGGTAAAATGGAAAAACAATTGCAGCAGTCCCGGAAGATGGAAGCCATCGGCACCCTGGCAGGGGGTATTGCTCATGATTTTAACAATATCCTTTTCCCCATTGTGGGGCACACCGAGATGCTCATGGAAGATGTGCCGACGGACAGTCCGTTTCAGGGCAGCCTCAAGGAAATTTACACCAGTGCCCTGCGGGCAAGGGACCTGGTGCAGCAGATCCTTGCATTTTCCCGCAGAGAAAAAAATGAACCCAAATTGATGCGGATCCAGCCGATTATTGAAGAGGCTCTGAAGATGCTGCGTTCGACCATCCCCACCAGCATAGAAATGAGAACCCGTTTTGACGATGACGGCGGGTTTATTGTTGCCGATCCCACACAGATTCATCAGGTTGTCATGAACCTTGCCACCAACGCCTACCATGCTATGGAAACCCGGGGCGGGCAGCTTGAAGTGGGTTTGAAAAAGATACATCTGGGTGAGGTTGACCGGGTCACCCCCGAGATGACACCGGGCTGGTATGCCTGTTTGAGCGTGGCGGACACGGGCACGGGGATGGAGCAAAACGTGTCTGAAAAAATATTTGACCCGTTTTTTACCACCAAGGAAACCGGTAAGGGAACCGGAATGGGATTGTCCGTGGTTCACGGTATTGTGAAGCGGCTGAACGGTGCGGTCCAGGTATTCAGCCAACCCGGCAAAGGGACCCGGGTTTATGTGTATTTTCCCCTGGAAAATACAGGCCCTGATTCGGATAACATCGAGGCTGATGAGCCGATTCCCGGCGGGACGGAACATGTTCTGCTGGTGGATGATGAGGAAAGTATCCTTATAATGGAACAACAGATGCTGGAACGGCTGGGGTATACGGTTACCCCATGCGCCGGCGGTATTCAGGCCTTTGAAATCTTTAAGAATGATCCGGATTTATTTGATCTGCTTATTACGGACATGGCCATGCCGGAAATGACCGGGGAGTTGCTTGCCCGTGAATTGTCCAAGATACGCCCGAAATTCCCCATATTGCTGTGCACTGGATTCAGCGATGCCATATCCGAAGAAAAAGCCGCATTCATGGGCATTAAGGGGTTTTTGTTCAAGCCCGTGGAGAAAAAGGCTCTGGCCAAAAAGATTCGACAAGTGCTGGATGAAGATCATTTGTCGTAAAGAAAGAGATTCGTTATGCACAGAGTGATGATCATAGATGATGACGAGCAGGTCTGTAAAACCCTGGTCCAGGTTTTCACCCGGATGGGGCATGCCGTGTCTTACCAGCAGACCTTGAAAAAAGGGCTGGCCGCCGTTCTTTCTAAAGGAGTAGACGTGGTTTTCCTGGATGTGAACCTGCCCGACGGCAATGGTCTTGCCGCCATAACCACCATTAAGCAGTATCCGGCTTCCCCGGAAGTCATCATCATCACCGGGGATGAAGATGTGGACGGTGCTGAACTTGCCATGCGGTCCAAAGCATGGGATTATATCCCCAAGACCGGGTCCTATAAAAAATTTAAATTTGCCCTGGAACGGGCATTGGAATATCGACGGCAAAAACAATCCGTACCCTCGGGCCAATCCATTAAACGGGAGGCCATTATTGGGGACGGTCCCCTGATATCCAACTGCCTTGACAAGGTTGCAAAGGCTGCGGGCAATGACCTTCCCGTGGTGATAACCGGTGAAACCGGAACCGGTAAGGAGTTGTTCTCACGGGCCATCCACGCCAACAGCAAACGCTCTTTGGCCGGGTTTGTGGTGGTGGATTGTGCAGCCCTGCCCGAGCATCTGGTTGAATCAACCCTGTTCGGCCATGTAAAAGGGGCATTTACCGGTGCCGGTGCCGACAAGACAGGTCTCATGAAGATGGCGGATAAGGGCACCCTGTTCCTGGATGAGGTGGGGGAACTTCCCCTGGGCATCCAGAAGAAATTTTTACGGGCCCTCCAGGAAAAGAAATTCCGACCCATTGGGGCAAAAAATGAGATCGCCAGTGACTTCAGGTTGATCTGCGCCACCCATCGTGATTTAAAAACCATGGTGGAGGACAATAAGTTCAGACAGGATCTGTTCTTCAGAATTTTTTCCATCAATATTCATCTGCCGCCTTTGAAGGACAGAAAAGATGATATAAAGGCCCTTGTTGAGAACCAGTTGGGGCGAAAGGCAGGGATGTCGGAAGAGAACTCCTGCACCATGTCCGGGGAGTTTTTAGAAGAAATCCAGCAATATGACTGGTCGGGAAACGTTCGGGAGCTGCTCAACACCATTGACATGGTCTGCTCCGAAGCCGGTGCCGGTGCCTTGCTCGTCCCCCATCATCTGCCCGGTCATATCCGGGCATTCAATATCCGGAATAAGCTGAAAGCATCGACCGACGGCGATACACGGGAAAACAGCCCGTCCCCGGCCGGCAAATTCCCGGTCAATTCCATGAAATTTAAAGAGTATATTGATCAGATGAAATATGAATACATCCGGCAGCTCCTGGCCTGTGCCAAAGGGAACATCCCCCGGGCCTGCACGTTTTCAGGCCTTTCAAGGAGCCAGCTCTATCGCCTGATGCAGCAGTTTGATTTAAAATAGCGTCAGACTCCTTCCTTAAATCTTGTCCCGTTTTTGGGACTGTCCCGTTTTTGCGACAAATTCTGGGGAATATTTCCAATATGGCCGTCAATTGGCCTTTCCAGCCCTATGAAACCCTGAATATCCTTTGAATTGTCCTGTCCCTGCAACAATATCAAAAAAGAATCTGTTTTGTAACTAACTAAAATTTAAGTTTATTTTTAAATTTATCCATTGGCACGCAACTTGTAATAATTCCGGGTCAGGAGCAATATTTTTAAATTAAAGGTACACCCACCAGGCAAAATAGGAATAGGAAAAATATGAATCTTATACTTTTTATACACCAGGACTCTTTAAAGCAAGGTGCTGACTTAAAACGCATTCTTGACCAGCGGTTTAAATCAGTTGAGGTGTCAACCGTCCAGACCTTTAATGCGTTTAAGGATAGATTGAAGCAGATTTCGATTTACGATAAGGAAATTTTTATTTTACTGGCAGATTCAACGGACAGGTTAAAGCAGTTGAGCCTGCTCATTGATCTGATGGAAGACAAGCGCATTCTCCTGATTCTCCCGGATGATTCACCCATTGTTGTATCTATGGCCCACCAGTTTTTCCCCAGATTTTTTACCTATGTAAACGATACCTATGAAGACCTTTGTGCCGTGCTGACAAAGATGATCAATCAAGAAAAGATAAGAATAAACCATGATAAAGTTAAGAGAGGAGATTGAAGATGGCAGAGTTGGTGGAAACAATGAGCCAGGCGATTAAGGCGACAACGATTAAAACCGGGAAATACCTGACCTTTACCCTGGAGGAGGAAGAATACGGAATCGGTATTCTCAAGGTAAAGGAGATCATCGGCATGATGCCGATCACCTCGGTTCCGCGAACCCCGAAATTTGTCAAGGGGGTGATCAATCTTCGGGGCAAGGTGATTCCGGTCATTGATCTGCGGTCAAAATTTCAAATGGAATCCATTTCCTACACCGAAAGAACCTGTATCATCGTGGTTGAGATCGATTCTCAAAACGATACGGTGTTGATCGGTATTGTGGTGGATGCCGTGTCCGAGGTGTTGAATATTCAGGAAGAAGACATTGAAGAAACCCCGGCATTCGGCACAAGTCTCAATACGGAATACATTCTGGGCATGGCCAAGATGGAGGGAAAAGTCAAAATTCTGCTTAATATCGACAAGGTTCTGTCAACCGATGAGATTGAAGTCCTTGAGGCCGTATCTTAATGAAATGGTCTACCGGTTTAACATTTGAAAATTTACAATTAAATTATATAACAGGAGGATACACATGTTTAAGCACTTGAAACTGAGTACAAAATTGATCAGCAGTTTTGTCATTGTCGCCTTGATTACACTTTTGGTCGGATTTTTCGGCTGGCGGGGTGTCAACTCGATTACCCATTACTTGATTGATATTGGAGAGGTTCGACTGCCCAGTATCGCATCTCTTCTGGTTATCCAGCGAGAAGCAGAGGCTGTCCGTGTGACCCAGCGCACCCTGCTGAATCCGGATTTGAGCCTTGAGATAAAGGCACGGCAGATTGAAAATCTTAAAAAAATCCGGGAAAGATACGAAAAAGCCTGGAAAATATATGAGCCCCTGCCCCAGACACCGGAGGAAGCGGTGTTGTGGAATAAATTTGTCCCGGCCTGGGAGGACTGGCGCCAGGAAAACAACGCGTTTATCAAACAAATCCAGGAACTGGATAAACTGGATCTGGGAAATCCAGCCGCCTTGAACGCGACCCTTGAAATGATTCGAGGGGATCATTACAAACTCATGGTGGATGTGATCGAGATGCTTGACAACGGAACCCAGTTCCAGGGCGGCGAGGATCATTCGGCCTGCGGATTTGGCAAATGGGCAGCGACCTTTAAAAGCCAAAATCCAACGTTAAGCAGCGCCATTGTCCAGATGTCCGAGCCGCATCAAAGGTTCCATCAGTCCGTAGCTGAAATCAAATCAGCCGTTGGCAACGGCAATCTGGAAAAAGCCCGGCAGATTTTCAAAGACAACCTGCGGCCCGCAGCCCAAGGTGTGTTTAAAGGCCTTCGAGTCATGCGGGAAGAGTCTCAAAAAGCAATAACCCTTTTTAACAGTGCCAACCAGTATGCCATGGTGACGGCCCGGGAAAAGCAGTTGGTGGCCATGGATCTGCTCAGTCAAATCGTAAAGATCAATGAGGATGTTTCTTCTGCTGCAACCAAAGCAGCGGGTATTGAATCGGGCAGGGCTAAAACAATCTCCGTCATTGGCATGATTGCCGGTTTCCTGTCGGCCCTGGCCTTTGGCATCTTTTTGAGTGTCTCCATCAGCCGTGCGTTGACAAGGATCATTGATGGTCTCAGCGAAGGTGCAAATCAAGTGGCATCGGCCTCCAGCCAGGTATCCTCCTCCAGCCAGTCCATGGCCGAGGGAGCCTCGGAGCAGGCCGCCTCCATAGAAGAGACCTCGTCGTCCATGGAAGAGATGTCTTCCATGACCAAGAAAAATGCAGAAAACGCGGGGCATGCAGACGGGTTGATGACGGAAGCCAACAAAGTTGTGGTAACGGCCAACGAGTCAATGGGGCAATTGACAAAGTCCATGGAAGATATTTCCAAGGCCAGTGAAGAGACCTCAAAGATCATCAAGACCATTGACGAGATCGCCTTCCAGACCAACCTTCTGGCCTTGAATGCAGCGGTTGAAGCGGCCAGGGCCGGAGAAGCCGGTGCCGGGTTTGCCGTGGTGGCCGATGAAGTCAGGAACCTTGCCATGCGGGCAGCGGCTGCTGCCAAGGATACGGCCGAACTGATTGAGGGAACCGTTAAAAAGGTCAGTGACGGGTCTGAACTGGTGTCAAGCACCAACGAGGCCTTTGGAAAAGTGGCGGAAAGTTCTGCCAAGGTCGGGGAGATTGTATCGGAAATATCCCAGGCCTCCAAAGAGCAGTCCAGCGGTATTGAACAGGTGAATATCGCCATTACGGAAATGGACAAGGTGGTCCAGCAGAATGCCGCCAATGCCGAAGAGTCCGCGTCGGCGTCGGAAGAGATGAGTGCCCAGGCGGAACAACTCAAGGACTTTGTGGGTGAACTGGTCATGCTGGTCACGGGCAAAAGAAATCAGGGCCGCAACGGCAGCGGCTCGCACAAGATAAAGACCATTGCTGCTGCGCCTTCCAGAAAAACAGGGGCAAAAGCCAAGCTGCCGGCCCTGAAGTCAAAAGAAGTCCGGCCGGACCAGGTCATCCCGTTTGATGATGATGACTTTGAAAATTTTTAACCCAAAGAAAGACCGATAGATTAAAGGCTTAAGGGGTTTGAATCATCAGGGTTCAAACCCCTTAAAAAAACAAAATCAAATTTTCAACAAAACCATATGAAATCATAGAATCAGAAACAAAATCTGAACAGGATCCAAAAACAGGACAAATAAAATATTCTGGAAAACTTGAATGGGTAACGGGTATATGCTGATGGTGGGAGAAAATAACGCTGGAGATATGGTTATGAAAACATGCAAGAGAGGAGCGTTTTTACAATGAAAAGCAGCACGACATTTTTAGGGACAGCCGGGGAAACCTTGTGATGGTGGAGGCGGCCAATGCCGAAGAATCTGCCTCAGCCTCGGAAGAAATGAATGCCCAGGCCGAACAGCTCCGGGAGTATGTCCAGGACCTGTTTGTGCTGGTGTCCGGGACGAAAGATCCTAACCCCGGGGGGAAAAAACAGGGCCGGCAGTTAACACTCGGTAAACGTCTATCCAGTAAAAGTTTACCCGATGAGAGTTTATCCAATAAATATCTGGAATAAGGACCGTCAACATGTCTTATGAAATCATTAAGGAATTAATCGAAAAATTTTCCTGTGAACTGATCATTTCAGATCCGGGCGAACCCGGAAGTCTGTCTGCCTTACTGCCCATCCTCAAACAGCTTCACAGCAAATGCATGGGCCTGTCATTGCGGACCGAGGCAGGCTGGATCATCAAATCAAGGAATCTGATTAATGAGGGCATCAAGAATAATGTTCAGGATGTCAGTGATCAGATAAAGGATTTGGAAAAATTTTGCTCCCAATTGTCGGAGTCCATAGAGAATGCAAGTCATGAACAAGAGAGTCCCGGGCCTGTGGAACCAGCGCCTTCCCAGGACAAATCAGCCATGATCCCCGATGATATACAGGATGATATCCGGAATGATATCCGGGCCCTGGATGAAAACCTGGATGCGTTTGCCCTGTTGATCGGCGCCTTCTGTCCCGGTGAGATATCGGATCTTGGGGCCATTTTAAACAGTCTGGATGGTCTTATTCAACTCTCGGACAAGGTTGAACCCCTCTTTTTCCATGATATTTGTCTTGCCTGCAAAGAATATGTGGGCAACACGAATCTTTTGACCATGGATCAGCCCAAACCTTTAGAGGAAGCCCTGGTGCTGCTCAAATCCATTTTAAGCCACCTGAAACGGGGGGAGCCCTTTGCCTTTGATTATTCAGATGTCCTGGAATTGCTGGACAAAAGATTTCTGGAAGAACAGGAGCCCAAAGAGAAAGGACCTGAAACTAAGGATGATACCGTCCGAACCGGTAAAGAACCGGTCGGCATGGAACAGAATCCGGCAGAACCGGAAAAAATATCTGATGACGATATGGAGATCCTGGTTGATTTTGTGTCCGAAGCCCTGGAAAATCTGGAAACCATTGAAGTCAACCTGATTGACCTGGAGCAGGACCCGTCCAACAAGGATATCATCAACGATATCTTCCGGCCCTTCCATACCATTAAAGGGGTATCCGGATTCTTATCCCTCACCAAAATCAACAAACTTGCCCATACAACGGAAAATCTTCTGGACAGTGCCCGGAGTGGAGATTTTTTAATTGATGCCACGGCCACGGATGCCATACTTGAATCCGTGGATACCTTGAAAAGGCTCATTGGGCGGGTGAGTCAGGGGACCCAGACCGGGTTCATGGAGTCGGACGATGATATCGACGTGAACGGTTTAAGGGACAGACTTCAACGGCTTCAGACCGCATTGACCACAGGAGACAGCGCACCCCTGGGTGAGATCCTGGTGGGTAAAAGGATGGTGGATCAGGCATCCCTTGACCAGGCCCTTGAGGCCCAAAAAGATCAGCCCGGGAAGAAAATCGGAGAGATCCTGGTTGAAACACAAAAGGTTCAGCCCAAACAGGTGGCCGCAGCCCTCATGGACCAGCATCCATCCAAGAGAAGACCGGATACCCAGGTCAAGGTGAGTACCCAGAAACTGGATGATCTGGTGGACTATGCCGGTGAACTCGTGATTGCCCAGTCCATGTTAAAACAAAAGACCAGCCATGATCCCACCCTGAGTCAGAACGTCTCCCAGTTGGGTCAGATTGTCACCAACATGCAGACCATTGCCATGTCCATGCGGATGATCCCCATTAAATCCACTTTCATGAAGATGATACGACTGGTCAGGGATCTTGCAAAAAAATCGGGAAAAGAGGTCAACCTGGTCATGGTCGGAGAAGACACGGAAATTGACAGAAATGTGGTGGATGCCCTGTACGAACCCATGGTTCATATGATCCGGAATTCAGTTGACCATGGAATTGAACCCGGCTCCAGCCGCCTTGAGCAGGGAAAAGCCGGCCAGGGAGAAATCGTGCTGCGCGCCTATCACAAGGGCGGACATATTATCATTGAAATAGAAGATGACGGCAAAGGCCTTGACAAGGACAGGATCATTGAAAAGGCAACGAGCACCGGACTGATCACCGGGACTGAGAAAATGACCGATGCCCAGGTCTATGACCTCATCCTCCAGCCCGGGTTTTCTACGGCAGAGCAGATTACGGATGTGTCGGGCCGGGGGGTTGGCATGGATGTGGTCAAATCCGGGATTGAAAAATTCCGGGGCCAGTTGAATATCGACTCCTCCAAGGGCCGGGGCACAAAATTCACCATCAGCCTGCCCCTGACCCTGGCCATTATCGACGGGATGCTGGTCCGGGTGGATGATGAAAAATACGTGATTCCCACCATTGCCATCCAGAAAGCCTTTAAACCCGGAACCGATGAATATTTTACCGTGGAGGGAAAAGGGGAGATGGTCAAAGACCGCGGGAACCTGATCCCCGTGATCCGGTTGAATGAGATCTATCACAGCAGTGAAGAGAAAAAATCCATCCAGGACTGCCTGGTGGTCGTGGTTGAATCAAAAGAGGAAAAACGGGCCCTGCTCATTGACGAGCTGTTGGGCAAGGACGAATATGTGATCAAGAGCCTGGGCAAAAATCTTGAAGAGGTTGACGGACTTGCCGGAGGGGCCATCCTTGCCGACGGGCGGGTGGGACTGATCCTGGACATTCATGGAATTTTCAATATTGTATCCAGAGGGTAAACCAGGCAATGGGCGGGTCATTTTTGACAGGGCGTAAAAACGGCCTGGTAAAAATGGAATTGATGGACGGGTTAAAATTTGTCTGAAGGAAAAACATGAAACAAATTGTAGGCGTTGCAGACATGAAGGTGAGCAATAATATCAGGGAATCCATCATTACCTATTCCCTGGGGTCATGCATTGGACTGGTCATATATGATCCAGTTGTCAAAGTGGGGGGGATGCTTCACTATATGCTGCCCGAGTCTTCCATTGACAAGCAGAAGGCAGCTCTGCGGCCCTATATGTTTGCCGATTCCGGAATACCCAGGCTCTTTAAAGCCACGTATCAACTGGGGGCTGCCAAACAGCGGATGAAGATCTATGTGGCCGGGGGTGCGGAGATTCTTGACCAGAAAGGGTTCTTTAATATCGGCAAACGAAATTACATGGCCCTTAAAAAAATGTTTTTTAAAAACAAGGTGATGATCAACAGCCAGGATGTGGGGGGGAATGTGAACCGGACGGTGAGAATTGAAATTGAAACCGGAGACATCTATGTCAAAACCTCGGGGTCCGGGGAGGTGAAAATATGACTTTCCTTCAAACTTTGATGCGAGAGATCCGGGACTTAACCCCGATTCCGGCCGTGGCCAATCAACTGCTGGCCGTGGTGGACCAGCCCGATGCGTCAATGGAAGATATTGCCCGGGTGATCCAGTATGACCCGGTGATTACGGCAGGAATCTTGAAATCCTGTAACTCCGCTTTTTTCGGTCTCAAACATCCGGCTGAATCCATTAAGGATGCCGTCAATATGCTGGGTACGGATCAGGTGATCGAGCTGGCCCTGATCAAATCCGGGGCCCGTGCCCTTGGCGGGAGTCAGGCCGGATACGGAATGGCCCAGGGTGATATGTGGCAATATTCCGTGTCCTCGGCGGTTGTGGCCAAACAGGTCGCCGTTCAATTGTCCCTGGAAAATAAAAACACTTTGTTTACATCTGCCCTGATAAAGGATATTGGAAAAATTATTTTAGAAAAATATGTGTCCAAAGGGACTGAGAAGATAAAAGATCTGGTGGCGAGAGAAAATTTCAGTTTCCAGGAGGCGGAAAAAAAAATTCTGGGTATTGATCATGCCGAGCTGGGTGCCATGATTGCCAAGATGTGGAAGTTCAGTCCACGCATGGTCAACATCATCCGCCACCATCATTTGACGGATGAAAGTAAAATCCGGGATAGGGAGATCGCCGCAGTTTACCTTGCCGACTGCATCTGCATGATGATGGGAAAGGGTGTGGGTTCCGACGGCCTGGCCTACCGGTTTAAGGCCCGGGTCATGGAGGAGCTGAACATATCGCCGGATGACCTCACCATGATTATTGCAGAGTTCGGCGTCAATTACCAGGAAGTTGAAGCCCTTTTACACATGGGGTAACACTAAATTATATGGGAAATTCAAGCGGAAATTACAGGGGAAAAAAATGTCATATTCAATACTGATAGTAGACGATTCCTTACCCATGCGATCGGTCATTAAACGAACCCTCAAGGCGGCCGGGTACGGCAGCTCAGACATGCTGGAAGCGGCCAACGGCAAAGAAGGGCTTGATCTGATGCACAATAGTTGGGTGGATCTGGTCATCACGGATTACAACATGCCGGTCATGAACGGCCTTGAGTTTATCAGGGCCCTCAAACAGGAGGATCTCTTAAAGGATATCCCGGTGGTGGTGGTTTCAACCGAAGGCAATACGGCTAAAATCAGTGAATTCATGGATAGCGGTGCAGCCGGATATATCACCAAACCCTTTACCCCTGAAAGCATCAGGGATTTAATTGTGAGCATTCTTGGAGAGGTAGACTATGAAGAAGATCTTGATGACGGCGATGATGACTTCGATTTCTGAAGTCATGGAAACCATGTTTTTTTTACCGGTTGAACCGGGCCCGGAATCGACCCTGGCGCAAAAGGGGATGGACACTGACACGCTTGCCGGCTGCATAAACTTTTCCGGTGATGCATCCGGCAGCCTGGTCATCGTAGCCCCCAGGACACTTGTGGGGGAAATGGCTGAAAATTTTATGGGGGAATCCATTGACGCTTTGACCGAAGAACATTTTTCCGGAACCATGACGGAGATGCTGAACATGGTGTGCGGCAACGCCCTGAGTAAAATTGAGTCCGGCCGGCCCTTTGAACTGGGTATTCCTGAAATAGTGGCTCCTCTGGAAAAATTTGAAACCGAAGTGTTCACCTTTGTTGCAACCACGCAGTCAAATATGGCCGTTCTCCTGCAGATAGACAGATATATAGACAGCCAAATAGGCCAATAGATTGACCCAAAAGGTCTGGAGAAAGTTCCTATGCCCAAAGATATAAAGGTCCTTGTGGTGGATGATTCCGCAGTGGTCAGGAAGGTGTTTTCCGAACAATTGTCCCGGCAGAAGGGCATTGTTGTCGTGGGAACCGCACCTGATCCCTATGTGGCCAGGGATAAGATCGTTAAATTGCAACCCGATGTCATCACCCTTGATATTGAAATGCCCCGGATGGACGGGATTACCTTCTTAAAAAAGCTGATGACCCACTATCCCCTTCCGGTCATCATTGTCAGTTCCCTGACCACCAAAGGGTCCAAACTTGCCCTTGAAGCACTTTCCCTGGGGGCTCTGGAGGTAATTTCCAAACCCAGTTCCGCCTATTCCGTGGGGGATATGAGCCTGCAGCTTGCGGAAAAGATCCGGGCCGTATACGGGGCAAAAATGGTTCAGCCCCGGGCCGTCATGGAACCGGACAGAAGACCCCCCACAACCATATCCCGGGCCCTGGCCGAAACCACCCATAAGATTATTGCCGTGGGTGCATCCACCGGCGGCACCGAGGCCATTAAAAATGTTTTGACCCGGCTGCCGAAAAATACACCCGGTATCGTGGTGGTCCAGCACATGCCGGCCCAGTTTACCACCTCCTTTGCCGCCAGATTAAACGAGCTGTGTCAAATGGAGGTGAGGGAGGCCCAAAACAACGATACCGTCTCAAACGGCCTGGTACTCATCGCACCGGGCAATTACCACATGCTGTTGAAACGGAGCGGGGCAAGATACTATGTTGAGGTGAAAACCGGCCCCCTGGTTCATTACCAGAGACCTGCCGTGGATGTCTTGTTCAAAACCGTGGCCAGATATGCCGGGGCCAATGCCCTGGGCATTATTCTCACCGGCATGGGCAAAGACGGGGCTGTGGGACTGCTGGACATGAAAAATGCCGGAGCCCTTACCATGGCCCAGGATGAACGCTCCTGCGTGGTCTTTGGAATGCCAAAAGAGGCCATTAATATGGATGCCGTGCACCACGTCCATGATATTCACGCCATTGCCGACAAGGCCCTGGCGCTTTTAGAATCAATGTGAATCAATTTTAGGTAAAGTAATTTAGAGAAAAATTATCATATGGGCACTGAAACAAGATTGAGTCGTTCACAGCACAAGAAATTGTCGGATCTGGTGTATAAGACCTCGGGTGTGGTGCTGGACGACAAGAAATACAGCCTGCTGGTGGCAAGGCTGGCCAAGCGGATGCGGGTCAAAAAGATACCATTGATTTCCGACTATATCCGCCTGCTGTCCAATGATCCCGAGGAGTTCAATGCGTTTATTGATGCCACCACCACCAACCACACATTTTTTTTCCGGGAAAACAAGCATTGTGAGTACATGGTGAAAACCCTGGACAGGAAAAAGCCCTTAAGGATCTGGAGTGCGGCCTCATCCAGCGGGGAAGAGGCCTTTTCCATAGCCGTTCAACTGCTGGCCGACTCATTCTCATTTTCGATCTTTGCCTCTGATGTTTCCGACTCTATGTTAACACTTGGCCGGCAGGCGGTTTATTCAAATGACCGGGTGACCAAGGTTCCCCTTTCCCTGCTGCACGCCTATTTTCAGAAGGGGAGGGGCCGGTACGAGGATCATGTGAGGGTAAAACCCGAGGTCCGTCAACTGGTTGAATTTGCAAAATTCAATCTCCTGTCGGACACGCCCGCAGACACGTTTGACATTATTTTCTGCAGAAACGTGATGATTTACTTTGATACACAGACCCGGCAGCGGGTTGTGGACAATCTTTGCCGGGCATTAAAACCCGGGGGTCTTTTTTTCGTGGGATTGTCTGAAAGCCTTAACGGCCTGGACCACGGCCTGACCACGCTGCTGCCATCGGGGTATCAGAAAAAATGACCGCCAGGTATCCGGTTAAGGGGTCAGACATCAATAATAAAGGGGGCAGAAGTATGAACGCCATGCCAAAAGAACGAATGAACAGGGGGGAGAGAATTCTCGTGGTGGATGATGAAAAATCCATCCTGAATATGGTCAGTCAGGTGCTGGGCCGGTACGGATACGAAATCACGGCCGAAGATGACAGCACAAGGGCATTACAGCGCTTTCAAGACGACCCCCGTGCCTTTGACCTGATCATCACGGACCTTACAATGCCCGGGCTTGACGGTGAAATGCTCGTGGACCGGGCAAAGCAGATCCGGCCGGACATACCCATGATTTTATGCACCGGCTATGGGGAAAAAATTGTGGATAGCTCCGGCCCGGAAGTCAAAGGGGGATCCAACGGCACCCTTGGCAGAGACGCCTCCCATGGCCCCAAGGCCAAAGCGGACAAGGTCTTGATCAAGCCGGCCCGGAATGGGGAAATGTTAAACAGCATCCGGTGTTTACTGGACAATGAATCGTCCCGAATTTCAACGAATATTTAACCTGGTAATTTTAACCTGGAAATATAGTGGAGGCAAAAATGACCCGTTTGGCCCAGGACTGCATGACAAATGAATCTAAAATTTATACCCGGAAGGGACTGCTGGAACTTATTGACAATCTGCCCCTGGCCATTGCCGTCATTGATCAGCACAGGCGGGTGATCCTGGCCAACCGGGCGGTGCATCTGTTTGTGAATCATAAGGGATATCGGCTCATCGACCAAGTGTGCGGAGACGCGCTTGGATGTGTCCACAGGGAGGATAATCCCCAGGGGTGCGGATTCGGCAGCCATTGCCTGAAATGCAAGCTTAACTCCAGTGTCAGGCAGACCATGGAGACAAAGGA
This sequence comes from uncultured Desulfobacula sp., assembly GCA_963674905.2. Classification (GTDB taxonomy): domain Bacteria; phylum Desulfobacterota; class Desulfobacteria; order Desulfobacterales; family Desulfobacteraceae; genus Desulfobacula. The sequence goes on from CAXXXR010000002.1 coordinate 3,234,752, forward strand.
ATCCCTGAACATGGTGGAGACCCGCATGGAGTTTACCGGTATGGGCAAACGGGATTTGCGGATTTTTACCCAGCCTCTGGTGTTGAGAGGAGAGGAGGTGGTGCTCCTGGCCCTGGAAGACATCACTGAAGCCAGACAACACGAGCAGACCCTCATGGAAAAAGAGAGACTGGCCACCGTTGTCCAGATGGCCGGGGCCGTGTGCCATGAAATGGGCCAGCCCCTGATGGTCATCCAGGGCTTTTCCGAGCTGTTGGCCGAAGACCTGGGGGATGAAGAGACGCTCAGGTCCAATATACTGGAAATTAAGAATCAGGTTCAGCGGCTGGGAGATATTACCCGGAAACTATCACGTCTGGGTCAGTACCGGACCAAGGGGTATCTTGGATCAAAGATTATCGATATTGGTGCGGCCTCAAATGAGAACACAGATAAAAATAAGGGAATAAGGGAGAGATAATGTCTGATAAGAAAATTTTAGTGGTGGATGATGAAAAAGCCATATTAAACCTTTTAAGCCAGGTCTTCACCAAGGCGGGGTATCTGGTTCAAACGGCTGAAAGTGCCGGGGACGCCCTGGAGATTCTCGACAACGAGACCATTTCGGTTATTTTTTCAGATCTGAATATGCCTGAGATGAACGGGATTGAATTCTGCAGGGCCGTTAAAAAAGACATGCCCATGTCCATTGTCTATGCCGTTACCGGTTATGCCTCGCTCTTTGAGCTGGCCGAGTGCCGGGAAGCCGGGTTTGAAGATTATTTTAAGAAACCGGTGAACATTGCCGTCCTCCTGAAAAAAGCCGAGTCTGCCTTTGAAAAGCTTGACCGGTGGAAAAATTCTTAAGAAGGTTTGTCTTGTATTCCCCTGTGTTTATTCCAGGATCAGCTTTTGCCCGGGAAATATCTTGCTGGACTTGTTGAGTTGATTCAGGGCCAGGAGCCGGTTCAAGCTCATCTTGTATTTTTTGGCAATGGAAAAAGGACTGTCTCCGGATTGCACCTGGTACAGGGATGTGGTTTTTTGGGCGATTTTTATCTGCGCCACCTTTGATTTTTTCCTGGAATTGATTTGAAGGGTTTGACCAATGCTCAGGTTGGTGCCGGATAAATTGTTTTCCGCCATGATGGTCTTTGTGGTGGTGCCGAATTTATTGGCAATATTCCAGAGGTTGTCACCCCGCCGGACATGGTAGGTCACAGCCTGACCCGGCGCAATCTGGGAGGCGGCTGAAGCGGTCATATGGGCACCCGTGGACCGGCCGGGTATTTTTAACACTTTGCCGGCAAAGATTCGATGGGCCCGGTTAATATTGTTGGCACTGGATATGGCCCGGACAGATGTCTTATACTTTTCCGCGATCCCTGACAATGTTTCTCCCTTTCGCACCCGGTGGAACACGTACATGGGGGGAGGAGAATAAGAAGTTTTGATTTTATCGATTTTTGACAGAAACAGCTCGGCTTTACCTTCGGGGACCTTTAATTGATAGGATTCCGGTGGCAGCAGGGCATATCTGAGTTCGGCATTCAGCTCTTTTAATACCTTTACGTCCACCTGGATCTCTTTTGCAATATCCCTGAGCCGGACCTGTTTATTGATTTCACAGGTTTTGTATTCAATGGGTGATAAGGGGTTTTTGACCTTGATGTTGTAGGCATCAAGGTTGTTTACAATGTGAAGAGTGGCCAGGAACCGCGGCACGTATCGTGAGGTTTCCCTGGGCAGGTTCTGATACAGATCCCAGAAATTGTCAAGGTAGTTGATCCGCTGTTTCCGGATGATCCGCAAGACCCTGGATTCTCCGCAGTTATATGCGGCAAGGGCTGTGGTCCAGTCGCCGAACAGATTATGAAGCTCTTTTAAATAGGCAATTGCCGCCCGGGTTGATTTTTCCGGGTCCAGGCGTTCATCAATATAATAGTTGCGGCTCAGTCCGAATTTGTATCCGGTGGAAGGGATAAACTGCCACAACCCTAACGCCCTGGCCGGGGAAAGTGCCCGGATTTTAAAACCGCTTTCGATGAGCGGGAGCCATGAAATTTCCTCGGGCAGGCCCGCTTTTTTCAATTCAGATACGATAAAGGGTCTATACTGTGCGGCCCGTTCAAGAGACTGGATGAGAAACTGCCGTTCCGGCCCTGTGAGCCGTTTGATTTCTCGCTGAACGTGGTCGTTCAGGGTGATGGGGATCTCATCATGCTGGCCGTTGATGACGATCTGGCGCGAGGCATAGATTTCAAGTATCCGTTTGGATATCAGGTACCGGATATCTTCTTTCTGCTGGTTAAATTCCGGTGTTTCGTCTCCATTGATTTCAAGAATGGATCCGTAGGCTGCATCCAGGTTGCCCAGGGCCTCTTCCAGTTTCCCGGTTTCCCACATTTGCTGGGCAAAGTTGCAAAGCTCCAGGGCCTGATCGATCTTTTCCTGGGCAGAAGGAGACATCTCTTTTTCCATGCTTGATGTTTCAGATTCCCCGACTTCTATTGCAGCGGGTTCAGTTACTGCGGAGTCGGTAACAATGCCTTCGGTGGTGACGGCGTCTGGCAGTTCCGTATCTGATATCGTGGTAACGTGAACTTCATCCGGGCTTTGGAGTGTTGCAGATCCTTCATCCTTTTCCTGTGCCTGGCCGGCAATAGTTTCCAGACCTTTGGATTCCGGAGTTTCAGACACTGGGACCGGTTGGGGAATCCCCGGGGACGCAGTTCCGGAGTTGATGGTTTGATCAATAGAACCGGTTCTGTATGCCTGTTGGCAGCCGGTGGCGATCACAAAGATGAATAAGATTAAGGCAACCCTATAATATTTAAGCATATTCCCCCTGGAATGAGTCCGTTAACATGTGAAGCTTAAGTATAAAATTCACAAAAGCTTGTCAAGGATAAGTGTATCTTAAAAAAAAACTTGCGATTGGTATTGTTTTTGTGTATGGTTCAAAGTTATTAATTTGTATGTCCCGAGTTGTGGATGGATTGTTCCGGTTTGGTTGCGGCTTATTATTTAATCGGCTGTATCCAATGCAAAAGAGAGGTTATCAAAGCAAAAAGAGGGTTTCGACTACCAAACCGAGTTGTTTAAATTTTTTATATGAATGATAGAAAATTTATGTTGATTATCTTGAATTGCTCTGATATAATCTCCCGGTCTTTTTGATGTGACAAAATGTTGCAGAAATTAGATGTGCCGATATAGCTCAGTTGGTAGAGCATCTCACTTGTAATGAGAATGTCCTCCGTTCGATTCGGGGTATCGGCTCCAAAAAAAATGGTGGGGTTCCCGAGTGGTCAAAGGGATCAGACTGTAAATCTGACGGCTCAGCCTTCGGAGGTTCAAATCCTCCCCCCACCACCATTTGATTGTGTAGGAGATCTTAAAACGCTGTTTTGGGTGGATCGTTACTACACGGCCAATATACGCAATACATTGGCTGTTTTAGTTTCTTTAAGATGCGGGAGTAGCTCAGTTGGTAGAGCTTCAGCCTTCCAAGCTGAATGTCGCGAGTTCGAATCTCGTCTCCCGCTCCACGTCTTACGGTCTCCTTTGAAATAGAGGTTTAAGTTAAATTGAGCAAAATAATTTGAATCGCCTTTTAGTGCCCATGTAGCTCAGTCGGTAGAGCGCTTCCTTGGTAAGGAAGAGGTTCAACGGTTCGATTCCGTTCATGGGCTCCAAAACAACGGCAGAAGGAGTTAAGAAGATGGCTAAGGAGAAATTTGAGCGGACCAAGCCCCACGTAAACATAGGCACAATTGGTCATATCGACCATGGCAAGACAACACTGACGGCAGCGATCACCAAACATGCAGCCTTGAAAGGCCATGGAACCTATGTTCCGTTTGATGAGATTGACAAAGCCCCGGAAGAAAGAGAACGCGGTATCACCATTGCCACAGCCCATGTAGAGTATGAGACGGATAAACGTCACTACGCCCATGTGGACTGCCCGGGCCATGCGGATTATATCAAGAACATGATCACCGGAGCCGCCCAGATGGACGGTGCCATACTCGTGGTCAGTGCAGACGACGGTCCCATGCCCCAGACAAGAGAGCATATCCTCCTTGCACGTCAGGTCGGCGTACCGTCTATTGTTGTATTTTTGAACAAGTGCGACATGGTGGATGATGAAGAGCTGATTGAGCTGGTGGAAATGGAACTCCAGGAACTTCTGGATACCTATGAATTTCCAGGAGACACCACACCCATCATCCGGGGAAGCGCACTCAAGGCCCTTGAAAGTGACGACGTGGACAGCCCGGAAACCAAATGTGTTTTTGAGCTTCTGGATATTCTTGATTCCTATGTGCCCGAGCCTGAAAGGGATACGGCAAAACCCTTCCTCATGCCCATTGAAGATGTGTTCAGCATCTCCGGCCGCGGTACCGTTGTTACCGGTCGAATCGAGCGTGGCATCGTTAAAACCGGTGAAGAAGTTGAGATCGTCGGAATCAGAGACACACAAAAAACAGTCTGCACCGGTGTTGAGATGTTCAGGAAACTTCTTGATGAAGGTCAGGCCGGCGATAATGTTGGTCTTCTCCTCCGGGGTACAAAACGTGAGCAGGTGGAAAGAGGCCAGGTGGTTTCCAAACCCGGAACCATTAATCCTCATACCAAATTTAAAGCGGAAATGTATGCCCTGAGCAAAGAAGAGGGTGGTCGTCATACCCCGTTCTTCAGTGGGTACCGTCCCCAGTTCTTTTTCAGAACAACGGATATCACCGGAGTTCTGACTCTGGACGAGGGCGTGGAAATGATCATGCCTGGTGACAATGCCAGCATTAATGTAGAGCTGATACACCCCATTGCAATGGAAAAAGAGCTCAGGTTTGCCATCAGAGAAGGCGGACGTACCGTCGGTGCCGGTGTTATCGGTGAAATTGTAGAATAGAAGTCCGTAAGGAGCTGAATAATGGACAGAGTCCTCATAGCTCTTGCCTGTACAGAGTGCAAGAGAAGAAATTACACGACCACAAAGAATAAGCGGAAAACTCCTGATAAGATAGAGTTTAAAAAATACTGCAAATTCTGCAATCAGCATATATTACACAAAGAAACAAAGATTAAATAGCAATATTATTTGCAGGTCAGTAGCTCCAATTGGTAGAGCGCCAGACTCCAAATCTGGATGTTGGGGGTTCGACTCCCTCCTGACCTGCCATTCTTTCCGCAGAGCAACCTATTGGTAAGATAATTGGTAGGGGAAACCTGTGGGATAAACCCAAGGAGTTGTATGTCACGATTACTTAAAAAAAAGCCTGATAGCGAAAAGAAGCGGAAAAAAACCGCAGGGGAAGACCGGTCGGATGCTTCAGGGGGTTCTGCAAAGATTCCAGGTTCAAAATCGGCGATAGCGGCAAGTCCTTTAAAGGCAAAGCAGGAAAAAAGTCCGGCAGACACCCGGACAGGCGAACCAAATTTTTTCAATAGGGCAATTGAATTTTTACGAGAGGTCAAAATTGAGTTAAAGAAGGTGACCTGGCCCACACGGAAACAGACCACAGGGACCACCATTGTTGTGATTATTTTTGTTTTTGTGGTTGCAGCTTTTCTCGGACTCTTTGATCTGGGCCTTTCAAAGCTTGTTCAGGTTGTCCTGACATGAAACACGGGGAAGTAACATGGCTCTAAAATGGTATGTCGTACACGTATATTCAGGTCATGAGCAAAAAGTAAAGACTGCTCTGGAAGAACAGATAGAGGCTTCCAAACATCCTGAAAAATTTGGTGAGATTCTGATCCCGACTGAAAATATTGTAGAGCTTGTCAATGGTAAGAAAAGAGAATCTTCTAGAAAATTTTATCCCGGATATATTCTCATGCGAATACACCTGGATAATGAGACATGGCATATCGTAACGTCCACTGCAAAGGTTACCGGTTTTCTAGGTGGGAAGAATAAACCCGCACCCATTAGTGACCAGGAGGCCCAGAGTATAATTGACAAGATGCAGCAGGGAAAGAACAAACCCCAGCCCAAATACTTTTTTGAACCCGGAGATGAAGTCAGGGTGGTTGACGGGCCGTTTTCCAACTTTAACGGGACTGTGGAAGATGTGTCTCCGGACAAGGAAAAAATTAAAGTTCTGGTCAGTATTTTTGGACGAGCAACCCCTGTGGAGCTGAATTTTATACAGGTTAGCAAAATTTAATATAGAGTTTCAGGAGTAAAAAAAATGGCAAAAAAAGTAATGACACAAATAAAGCTTCAGGTTGAAGCAGGAAAAGCCAATCCATCTCCACCCATCGGGCCGGCTCTTGGTCAGCACGGGGTCAATATCATGGATTTTTGCAAGGCTTTCAATGCAAAGACAGCCAATGACGCAGGGTCCATAATTCCGGTCGTTATCACGGTTTATCAGGACAGATCATTCAGCTTTATTACCAAAACGCCACCGGCTTCCAGGTTATTGCTGGCTGCGGCAAAAATCACAAAGGGATCTGCTGAGCCGAACAGAACCAAAGTTGCAAAGGTTACCCGGGACCAGTTGGTTGCGATTGCCGAAACAAAAAAAGAAGACTTAAACGCCTCAGATATTGATGCCGCTGTAAAAATTATTGCAGGAACAGCCAGAAGTATGGGGATAGAAGTAGTTTAACTTTAAGTAAAAGAGTGATGAAAAATGCCAAAGCGGAGTAAAAAACATACAGAAGCACTTAAAAAGGTCGATAGAACGGTTCAATATGAGCCATTAAATGCCTTGGAACTGACCGTATCTTCAAGCTATGTAAAGTTTGATGAAACAGTGGATGTAGCCGTGAGACTAGGCGTTGATCCGCGGCATGCAGATCAGATGGTTCGTGGTACGGTTGTATTGCCCCATGGTCTTGGAAAAGATGTCAAGGTATTGGTGTTTACAAAAGGCGAGAAAGAAAAAGAGGCCCTGGATGCCGGAGCCGATTTTATTGCCGATGAAGAGACCATCAAAAAAATTCAGGATGGATGGTTCGGATTTGACAAGGCCATTGCCACCCCGGATATGATGGGTACGGTGGGAAAGCTGGGCAGAGTGCTCGGACCACGGGGGTTGATGCCCAATGCCAAAACCGGTACGGTGACCTTTGAACTTGAAAAGGCCATCAATGAACTCAAAGCCGGTAAAATTGATTTCAGGGTTGAAAAGGCCGGCATTGTGCATGTCCCGGTTGGAAAGATATCTTTTGGTGCCCAAAAGCTTACGGAAAATGTTAAAGCCTTTCTGGATAAGTTAACAGCCCTGAAACCGGCGTCCAGTAAGGGGACTTACATGAAAAGTATCACCGTATCCTCCACAATGGGGCCCGGCATAAAGGTGGATCCCTTATTGATCAAATAGGGGTGATAATATAGTGGTTTAAACCTGTCACAGACAGTAGGTGTGCCGGCAATATTGCGGTACATAATCGGATTTGCCGGCCTGCCGAGACGGATAAAAAATAATTTTGTTTTGGTTTTGTCGGCACCTTCGGAAAAATTTATGATATGGAAGGAGGTGTAGAAAAAATGCTGAATATTTCCCAAAAAAAAGAACAGGTTGCAAGGCTCAGCCAAGAGTTTTCAGAATCTGAAATCACAATACTGGTGGACTATAAAGGTCTGGATGTATTGAAAATGACGGATCTTCGTGCACAGCTCAGAAATGAGGGGTGTCGGATTGAGGTCGTCAAGAATTCATTGCTGGTCAGGGCATCCCAGGACACGGATGCGGCCTTGATGAAAGATTTTTACAAGGGGCCCAACGCCATTGTCTGGTCTAAAGATGATCCTGTAGCTCCGGCCAGGATTCTGGCCAAGTTTGCCAAGGACAATGAACGTCTTGAGATTAAGGCAGGCGCTCTGTCAGGGAAGCTTCTCTCGGTTGAAGAGATTCAACAACTGGCCAAAATGCCGTCCAGAGAAGAGCTGCTCGGTCAACTGCTGCGAACGCTCAATGCAGTCCCGACCTCATTTGTTACGGTTATTTCCGGTGTTCCACGGGCTTTTGTTAATGTGCTTAATGCCGTTAAGGATCAAAAAGAAGCTGCGTAACCAAATTTTAATATTTAAATTATACAATAATAGTTTTATCGTTTTATCTAGGAGAAAAAAATGGCTGATATCACAAAAGATGATGTAATTGAATTTATATCCAACATGAGCGTTCTGGACCTTTCCGAACTGGTGAAAGAACTTGAAGATAAATTCGGTGTTTCTGCGGCAGCACCGGTGGCATTTGCCGGCGCAATGCCTGCTGCCGAGGGTGGAGCTGCCGAAGAAGAGCAGACTGAATTTGACGTTATTCTTGAAACCTTTGGCGACAAGAAAATTAACGTGATCAAGGAAGTTAGAGCCATTACAGGTCTGGGTCTTAAAGAGGCAAAAGCCCTGGTTGAGGAAGCACCGAAACCCGTCAAAGAGGGTATTCCAAAAGAAGAGGCCAACAAGATTAAAGAGCAGCTTGAAGGTGCCGGCGCACAGGTTTCCGTAAAATAAGGTTTGTAAAATTTAACTAAAGTTTACAGAGAGTTGCACGCATAAAATCTATGCGGGGGCAAGGCAATGGTGCCGTGCCTCCGCTTTTACGGTTGGAAAAACTCACACTGGGAGATATCATGACCGGAAGTCTTTTGACGAATAAGCGTATTAGAAAAGAGTTTGGCAGCAGAAGAAAAATCATTGATATTCCTGATTTAATCGGGATGCAGAGAAATTCTTTTGAGAGTTTCCTTCAACGGAATGTCCTGCCTGAAAACAGGGAAGAAAAAGGACTCCATGCAGTTTTTAAGTCTGTTTTTCCCATAAAGGATTTTTCAGATACATCTTCCCTGGAGTATGTGTCATATTCCTTTGGTGAATCAAAGCATTCCATGAAAGAATGCATTTCCCGGGGCATGACCTATGATATACCGGTTAATATCAAGGTCAGACTGGTGGTATATGATCACGATAAAGACTCGGGAATTTCAACGATTCGTGACATCAAGGAACAGGAAATATACTTTGGTACCGTCCCTTTGATGACCCGGAAGGGAACCTTTATCATCAATGGAACCGAGCGGGCCGTGGTCAGCCAGCTTCACCGGTCATCCGGTGTATTTTTTGATCATGACAAGGGCAAAAATTATTCGTCCGGAAAAATTATCTATAATGCCAGGGTCATTCCGGTTCGCGGTTCCTGGATTGACATGGAAATTGATGCCAAGGACATTGTCTATATTCGAATAGACAGAAGACGAAAATTTCCGGTATCCATCCTTTTTAAATCCTTTGGTTATACCAGTGAAGATATTCTGGATTTCTTCTACAATAAAGAACATATTGTGAAAAAGGATGGATCGTTTTTTAAAGAGTTTTCCCAGGAAAACCTGAAACGTCAGAGAGCCGGTTTTGATATTAAATCTCCCAAAACCGGAGAGGTGGTGATCAAGGCAGGAAGAATCTTTACAAAACGTGCATTAAAACAGTTGGAGGAAGACGGACTCGACTATATCCCCATCACTGAAAATGAATTATTGGGCAAGGCCTTTGCCCAGAAAATTATGGGTGTAGAATCCGGAGAAATTCTGTTTAAACCCGGTGATCTTATCACTGAGGATAATTTTAAATTGATTGAAGAAAACAATCTCAATGAGTTTGATATCCTCTATGTGGACCCACGAAGTTCCGATTCCATGCGCAAGACGCTTCTTTCCGACAAGATGGAGCATAAAGAAGAGGCCCTGATGGACATCTACCGGCGGCTTCGACCCGGAAACCCTGCAACAATTGAGGTGGCACAGGATTTCATCGATCATCTCTTCTTCCGTCAGGCCTATTATGACCTGTCCAAGGTGGGCCGGTTAAAGATGAATCACCGGCTGGGTGTAGACACCAAAATCGACGTTAAAACCCTGAGAAAAGAAGATGTATTACTGACCGCTTCCACCCTGATCGAACTCAAAGATACCCAGGGTAAGGTGGACGATATTGACCATCTGGGCAACCGACGTGTCCGGGCCGTGGGCGAACTGCTTCAAAATCATTATAGAATCGGGCTGGTAAGGATGGAAAGGGCCATCAAGGAAAAGATGAGCATGCAGGAAGTGGATGCCATGATGCCCCACGATCTCATCAATCCAAAACCGGTTTCAGCCGTGGTCCGGGAGTTCTTTGGAACGTCTCAGTTGTCCCAGTTCATGGATCAGACCAATCCTCTGTCTGAAACCACCCATAAAAGACGGTTGTCTGCCCTGGGTCCGGGCGGTTTGACCCGGGAAAGAGCCGGGTTTGAAGTCAGGGATGTTCATCCCTCCCATTACGGCAGAATCTGTCCCATTGAAACTCCGGAAGGCCCGAACATCGGGCTCATCGTTTCCCTGTGCACCTATGCCAGGGTCAACGATTTCGGGTTCATTGAAACCCCTTATAGAATTGCCGGCCAGGGTAAGGCCACACCAGAGATCAAACATCTGTCCGCATTTGAAGAAAAAGAGCATCCCATTGCCCAGGCCAATGCGCCTCTGGATGTTGAGGGTAATTTCATGAATCCCCTGGTCTCGTCCCGGGTGGGTGGTGAATTTGAAATGATCGAAAACCAGGATGTTGAATTCATGGATGTCTCGCCAAACCAGTTGGTATCCGTGTCCGCATCTCTGATCCCCTTTCTTGAAAATGATGATGCCAACAGGGCCCTCATGGGGTCCAACATGCAGCGCCAGGCCGTTCCCCTGATCCGAAGTGAAGCCCCTCTGGTGGGAACCGGTATGGAAAGTGTCGTGGCCCGGGATTCCGGAGTGACCATTGTCGCGGATTATGACGGGGTTGTCGTTGACGTTGATTCCAAGCGCATCGTGGTCCGGAACAATGAGCCCGAACAAGGAAGCTTTGAAAAAGCCGTATCCATATACAGTTGTATAAAGTTTGTCCGCTCCAACCAGAACACCTGTTTTAATCACCGACCCATTGTGGAAAGGGGGGAAACGGTTAAAAAAGGCCAGGTCATTGCCGACGGCCCCTCCACGGAGATGGGTGAACTGGCCCTGGGTAAAAATGTCACGGTGGCCTTTATGCCCTGGGATGGATACAACTATGAGGATTCCATCCTGGTCAGCGAACGCTTAGTGAAAGACGGGGTGTACACCTCCGTCCATGTGGAAGAGTACGAAGTCCTTGCCCGGGACACAAAGCTTGGCAAAGAAGAAATTACCCGGGATATCCCCAATGTGGGAGAGGAAGCCCTGAAAAATCTTGATGAAAGCGGGATCATCCGCCTGGGGGCAGAAGTTGTGGCAGGGGACATTCTTGTGGGAAAAATCACACCCAAGGGTGAAACCCAGTTGTCTCCCGAGGAAAAACTGCTCAGGGCCATCTTCGGTGAAAAGGCCGGGGATGTAAAAGACACCTCGCTGTGCGTGCCCCCGGGTGTAAAGGGTAAGGTCATTGATGCAAAAGTATTTTCCAGACGGGGGCTTTCAAAGGATGATCGTACCCGGCTCATTGAGGACCAGGAAATCGTAAGACTTGAAAAAGACCGGGACGATGAAATCAAAATTATTTCCAGGGTGGCCCAGGAAAAGGTAGAGTCAATTCTTGTCAACCAAAAGATTATCACGGATCTTGAGCGAACGGGAAAAGTTCTGGTAAAATCCGGCACCAAGGTTAAGCCGGGTCTGTTTGAAAATATCCCCGTGTCTGTGCTGGTCCATGTGGCGGTCAAGGATGCGGTCCTCACCGAAAAGGCCCAGGTCATTCTGGAAAGCGCCCAGGCCCAGATCAAGAAGGCCAGAGAGCATTTTAACCGCCAGGTATCCCGATTTGAAAAAGGAGATGATCTCCCGCCGGGTGTGTTAAAGATGATCAAAATATCCGTGGCCCTGATACGGGTTCTTTCCGTGGGGGATAAGATGGCGGGCCGACACGGGAACAAGGGAGTTGTCTCCCGGATTTTGAGGGTGGAAGATCTGCCCTATTTTGAAGACGGCAGACCCGTGGATATGGTGCTCAACCCCCTGGGCGTCCCCTCCCGTATGAATGTGGGTCAGATTCTGGAGATCCACCTGGGTCACGCTGCATTCGGTCTTGGCCAGCGCATTGACGAACTCTTAAATCAGATGAAGCTGGACAAATTAAGACAAAAAGTAGTGGAAATTTTTTCCCTCACCGAGGTTCAGCAAGCCAACATGCGGGATGACCTGGCCGTTCAGACCATTGAAAAGATGTCTGATGAGGAGCTGGTTGACTTTGCAAAATTGTATAGAAACGGTGTGCATATGGCCACACCGGTTTTTGACGGGGCCAGTGAGGATGAGATCAAAAAACTCATGGCCATGGCCGGATTTGAACCGTCCGGTCAGTCGGTCCTGTATGACGGCAGAACAGGGGAGCCCTTTGACAAGCAGGTCACCGTGGGCACCATGTATATGCTGAAACTTCACCATCTGGTAGACGATAAGCTCCACGCCAGGTCCATCGGACCCTATTCTCTGGTAACCCAGCAGCCCCTGGGCGGTAAGGCCCAGTTCGGCGGCCAGCGGCTCGGTGAGATGGAAGTCTGGGCAATGGAAGCCTATGGGGCTGCCCATGCACTTCAGGAGTTTTTAACGGTCAAGTCCGACGATATGACGGGAAGGACCCGGATGTATGAGAAAATAGTCAAAGGCCAGAACGTGCTTGAGCCTGGAATGCCTGAATCTTTCAGGGTCCTTACCAAAGAGTTGAACAGTCTGGGTTTGGATATGAATCTTATAGAAGGAAGCAGATAAGGAGAAGACATTGGATAATATTTACGATTTCTTCGCAAAACCAAAAGATCCTAAGATTTATCAGGGCGTTCAGATCAGCCTTGCATCTTCAGACCAGATCAGAGAGTGGTCTCATGGTGAAATCAAAAAGCCGGAAACCATAAATTACAGGACATTCAAGCCGGAAAGAGACGGGCTCTTCTGCGCAAAAGTGTTTGGTCCCACCAAGGATTATGAGTGTAATTGCGGCAAGTATAAGCGCATGAAGCACCGGGGGGTGGTCTGTGAAAAATGCGGGGTAGAGGTTATTCAGTCCAAGGTGCGCCGGGAACGAATGGCCCACATTGAACTGGCATCTCCGGTATCTCATATCTGGTTTTTAAAAAGCCTGCCCAGCAAGATCGGCAATGTCCTGGATCTGACATTAAAAAACCTGGAAAAAGTGTTGTACTTTGACTCGTATATTGTCATTGATCCGAAAGATACGGGGTTGAAAAAACTCCAGCTCCTGTCCGATGATCAATACTATGAAGCCCAGGAGGCATTTGGTGACGGGTTTGAAGCGGGAATCGGCGCCGAGGCGGTTTTAAAGCTGTTGGAAGAGATTGATCTACAGGCGGTCCATGATTTTTTAAAAGAAGAGATCCAGCTGACAAAATCCGTAGCCAAACAGCAGAAGATGGCCAAGCGGCTCAAGGTCATTGATGCATTTTTGACGTCCGGAATTGAACCCACTAGAATGATATTAACGGCCTGCCCCATTTTGCCGCCGGATTTAAGACCGCTTGTGCCCCTTGAAGGGGGGCGGTTTGCCACCTCCGACCTGAATGACCTGTATCGACGGGTGCTGAACAGAAACAATAGGCTCAAACGTCTGGTGGATCTGAACGCACCGGATATTATCGTTAGAAATGAAAAACGCATGCTCCAGGAAGCCGTTGATGTCCTGTTTGACAACGGCCGCCACGGCAGGGTGGTCACCGGTACCAACAAAAGACCTTTAAAGTCCCTTAGTGATACCCTCAAGGGAAAACAGGGGCGGTTCAGGCAGAACCTTCTCGGTAAACGGGTGGATTATTCCGGCCGTACGGTTATCACCGTGGGATCTGAATTAAGGCTTCACCAATGCGGTATTCCCAAAAAAATGGCTCTGGAGTTATTCAAACCCTTTATTTACAACTATCTTGAGCAAAAAGGCCTGGTGTCGACGGTCAAGAGTGCCAAGAAAATGGTGGAACGTGAGGAGACCGAGGTCTGGGACGCTCTTGAATCCGTGGTAAAAGAATATCCCGTGATGCTCAACCGGGCACCCACCCTTCATCGTCTCGGTTTCCAGGCCTTTGAACCCGTGCTTATTGAAGGAAAGGCCATTCAGCTTCATCCTCTGGTCTGTCCGGCATTTAATGCAGATTTTGACGGCGACCAGATGGCGGTTCACGTCCCGCTATCCCTTGAATCCCAGTTGGAAGCCCGGATCATGATGCTGTCCACCAACAACATCCTGTCTCCGGCCAACGGCCAGCCCATCATCGTTCCCACCCAGGATATTGTTCTGGGGATTTATTACATGACCCGGGCCGTGCGGAATCAAAAGGGAGAGGGGATACGCTTCTCCAGCATCGATGAAGTCAGATATGCCTTTGATGCCGGGGAACTCTCACTCCATGCACGGATCAAGGTGAGGATCGATGGTGAAATGCACGATACCACCACGGGACGAATTCTCCTCTGGGAAACTATTCCCGGTGATACTCTCCTGTCCTTGAGCAGGATCAGAACCCAGACCCTTGAGTATTGTGAAGCAGCCATGGAAGAATTACTTGGCGGCAAGGAGTTTGATAAGGTATTAAAAAAATATTCCGATGATGAGATTAAAAAGACCAGGGGCAAAACAGCACTTCTGACCCGCAAGGAATTTAAAAATTTTTTCCAGGTGTCCGAGATTGTGGTTGAGCAACTCTACGGCTTGAAAAAAGACCAGTTCACCGGCATCAGAAAAGTGGGGGCCTACTATACCATATTTAAAGTGGACCAGAGAGAAACCACCTTGCCGTTCAATCTGGTGAACAAGCTCATGGACAAGTCATCCATCATTAAATTGATTGATTATGCCTATCGGAACATCGGGTTAAAGGAAACCGTTGTCCTGTCCGACCGGCTCAAAGATATCGGTTATAAATATTCTACCCTTGGCGGACTTTCCATCTGTGTGGGGGATATGATTATTCCTGACGAAAAATGGACCATCATTAAGGCGGCGGAAAAAAATATTGAGGACATACGGGTACAGTATTCCGAAGGGTTGATCACCCAGGGTGAAAAGTACAATAAGGTGGTGGACATCTGGGCCCAGGCCACGGACGATATTGCCAATGCCATGATGGATGTCATGAAAAACCCCACCGGCACAAAAGACACTGAAGCTCCGGAAGAGTTGAATGCCGTATATATGATGGCAGACTCCGGTGCCCGGGGCAGCAAGGATCAGATGCGCCAGCTTGCCGGAATGCGTGGGCTCATGGCTAAACCTTCCGGTGAAATTATTGAAAATCCGATCACGGCTAACTTTCGTGAGGGATTGTCGGTGCTTCAGTATTTCATATCTACCCACGGAGCCCGTAAGGGGCTGGCAGATACGGCGTTAAAAACGGCAAACTCAGGATACCTCACCCGGCGTCTCGCCGATGTGGGGCAGGACTGTACGATTGTGGAGCCTGACTGCGGGACCATAAACGGAATTGAGGTTGAGGCCTTGTACGAGGGGGGTGAAATTATCCAGACCCTTGGAGAGAGAATCCTGGGCCGTGTGACCCAGGAGGATATCCGTGACCCCTACACCGATGAATTTATCTGCGGAGTGGATACGGAATTGTCTGAAACCGATGTCAAACAGATCGAGGCGGCCGGTGTTCAAAAGGTGAAAATCCGTTCTGTTTTGACCTGCAACTCAAAAAACGGGGTCTGCTCCCGATGCTACGGCAGGGATCTTGCCCACGGCGTCACTGTGGAAATCGGCCAGGCCATCGGTATTGTCGCAGCCCAGTCCATTGGTGAGCCCGGTACCCAGTTGACCATGAGAACCTTCCACATCGGCGGTACCGCCTCAAGAAAGGTGGAGGTGGCGGAAATCAAGGCCAGAGTCGGCGGCATATTAAAGTATAATGAAGATGTTCAGACCGTTGTATCCGCCGAGAACGAAGTTATTTTGATGAACAGAAAAGGCGGCGGCATCACCATTATCGGTGAAGAGGGCCGTGAGCGGGCCAAGGAAACCGTGATTTACGGTGCCACCCTGCACATCAAGGACGGTCAGGAGATTGAACCCGGTGATGTCATTGCCACCTGGGACCCGTTTACAACTCCCATTATTACCGAGGTGTCAGGCAGGATTCGATTTGCCGACATAGAGGTGGGCAATACGGTTCAGGAGCAGATTGATCCGGTTACCGGTAAAGTGTCCCGTACCATTACAGAGGGCCGGGACAGCGAGATTCGACCCAGAATCACCATTAAGGATAAAGAGGGCAAAGGGGTGAAGCTCGCAAGTTCCAAATCCGTGGCCCGCTACTATCTGCCCGTGAATGCCATTCTTACTGTGGAAGAAGATGAGCAGGTCATGGCCGGAGACGTGGTGGCAAAACTGCCGAGAGCCACAACAAAGACCAAGGATATCACCGGTGGTCTGCCGAGGGTTGCAGAACTCTTTGAGGTCAGAAAACCAAAAGATCCGGGAATGTTGACAGAGATTGACGGATACGTTTCCGTGTCAAAGGGTACCAAGGGCAGACAAAAGGTGACTATTACGCCCACGGATGTTGGGGAAAAGAAAGAATACTCTGCGCCTAAAGGACAGCATGTCACGGTTTATGACGGTGATTATGTCAAGGCCGGTGACCCCTTGATTGCGGGCAGTGCCAACCCCCAGGATATCATGAATATAAAGGGTGAAGTGGCCCTGGCCAAATACCTGGTGGACGAGGTTCAGGAAGTTTACCGTCTCCAGGGGGTCAGGATCAATGACAAGCACATTGAAGTGGTGATCCGCCAGATGATGCGGCGGGTAAAGGTCATTTCCACAGGAGATACCAACTTCATACCCGACGAACAGGTGGACCGGGTCCATTTTGAAGAGGTAAACCGGGAAGTGGCAATGAAAGGCGGCGAGCCGTCAAAGGGCGAGCCTTTGATCCTGGGTATTACCAAGGCTTCCCTGTCAACGGACAGCTTCCTGTCTGCGGCTTCATTTCAGGAAACCACCAAGGTGCTGACCCTGGCTGCCATTGAGGCCAAGTATGACAGTCTCAAGGGGTTGAAAGAAAATGTGGTCATGGGAAGGATGATACCTGCCGGTACCGGTTTCCCGGGTTACAGCAATGTTGAAGTCGGGTTTGGAGAGGTTGAAAAAGTTTGACCAAAAATAAAAGAACTTGACAAATTGTATAAGTGAAAGTAGAATTGAATATTTTGTCGTGTATGACAATGGTTTAAATTTCATAAGGAGCGTAAGGGAAAGTTATGCCGACCATTAATCAGTTGGTTCGAAAAGGTAGGAAAAAAGCGGAAAAGAAGGTGAGTACGCCCGGTTTAAAGGGCGGTCCGCAGAAACGTGGTGTCTGCACCAGGGTGTACACCTCAACCCCAAAGAAACCAAACTCTGCTTTGAGAAAAGTGGCCAGGGTTCGTTTAACCACTGGAATGGAAGTGGCTGCATACATACCCGGTATGGGGCATAACCTTCAGGAGCATTCCGTTGTTCTCGTCAGGGGTGGCAGGGTAAAGGATCTCCCCGGTGTTCGCTATCATATTGTAAGGGGTGCGCTGGATACATTGGGAGTGGATGATAGACGACAGGGCCGATCAAAATACGGTGCAAAACGGCCTAAATAAATAATATAAGATTTTAACGAAGTTATGGTGGACATAAATAATGGCAGTTAAAGAGATCATGCTTGACAACACAACAAAGAATGCCAGCCAGGAAGAAAAACTGGCGGCAAAATTTGTGAATTGTGTCATGAAAGACGGAAAAAAGAATGCTGCTCGCAGAGTAGTCAAAGATGCTTTGTCCATGGCCCAGGAAAAAATCGGTGAGCCCGGATTGGATGTATTGAAAAAAGCAATTGACAATATCAGGCCGGCAGTTGAAGTAAAATCCAGAAGAATCGGTGGGTCCACATACCAGGTGCCTACGGATATCAAGCCTTCCAGGCAGACGGCACTGGCCTTCCGCTGGCTCATCAATTTCAGTCGTAACCGGTCTGAAAAAGGATTTGCAAACAAACTGGCCTCTGAGGTTCTGGATGCCTACAACCAGCGCGGCGGAGCAATGAAGAAAAAGGAAGATACACACAAAATGGCTGAAGCCAACAAGGCGTTCGCCCATTTCAGGTGGTAATACTATTTTGAATTTCCTGATAACATTCCACAGGAGGAGTTAAGAAGATGGCTAAGGAGAAATTTGAGCGGACCAAGCCGCATGTCAACATAGGCACAATTGGTCACATCGACCATGGTAAGACGACGCTGACGGCAGCGATCACCAAACACGCAGCCTTGAAAGGCCATGGAACCTATGTTCCGTTTGATGAGATTGACAAAGCCCCGGAAGAAAGAGAACGCGGTATCACCATTGCCACAGCCCATGTAGAGTATGAGACGGAAAACCGTCACTATGCGCATGTGGACTGCCCGGGCCATGCCGACTATATTAAGAACATGATCACCGGAGCCGCCCAGATGGACGGTGCCATACTCGTGGTCAGTGCAGACGACGGTCCCATGCCCCAGACAAGAGAACATATCCTCCTTGCACGTCAGGTCGGCGTACCGTCCATTGTCGTATTCTTAAACAAGTGCGACATGGTGGATGATGAAGAGTTGATTGAGTTGGTGGAAATGGAACTCCAGGAGCTTCTGGACACCTATGAATTTCCCGGAGACACCACACCCATAATCCGGGGCAGTGCACTCAAGGCCCTTGAAAGTGATGACGTGGACAGCCCGGAAACCAAATGTATTTTTGAACTTCTGGATATTCTTGATTCCTATGTGGCTGAACCGGAAAGAGATACGGCAAAACCCTTCCTCATGCCCATTGAAGATGTGTTCAGCATCTCCGGCCGTGGTACCGTTGTTACCGGTCGAATCGAGCGTGGCGTGGTTAAAACCGGCGAGGAAGTTGAAATCGTGGGTATCAGGGAAACCGCCAAAACCGTATGTACCGGAGTCGAGATGTTCAGGAAACTTCTGGACGAAGGTCAGGCCGGCGATAACGTAGGCCTGCTGCTCCGGGGAACAAAACGTGAGCAGGTGGAAAGAGGCCAGGTGGTTTCCAAACCCGGAACCATCACCCCCCATACAAAGTTTAAAGCTGAAATGTATGCCCTGAGCAAAGAAGAGGGTGGCCGTCATACACCGTTCTTCAGCGGTTACCGACCCCAGTTCTTTTTTAGAACAACGGATATCACCGGTGTTCTGACCCTGGATGAGGGCGTGGAAATGATCATGCCTGGCGACAATGCCAGTATTAATGTAGAGCTGATAAACCCCATTGCCATGGAAAAAGAGTTGAGGTTTGCCATCAGAGAAGGCGGACGTACCGTCGGTGCCGGTGTTATCGGTGAAATTGTAGAATAAGTTAGGAAGAAGACTTCTATCATGTTGAAAACTAAAATCAGGATCAGGCTCAAAGCCTATGATCATAAACTTCTTGATCAGTCTTCAGTAGATATCGTTGATACGGCAAGGAAAACCGGTGCCAGAATAGTGGGACCGGTACCCCTTCCCACACGGATTAACAAATTTACTGTGCTGCGTTCTCCCCATGTGAATAAAAAATCACGGGAACAGTTTGAAATCAGAACGCACAAAAGAATGATGGATATTCTAGAACCCACCCAGCAGACGGTTGATGCACTGATGAAGCTTGATCTTTCGCCGGGTGTGGATGTAGAAATTAAATTATAGGGCAATAACAGGAACCAATTATGAGTGCATTACTTGGAAAAAAAATCGGAATGACCAATGTGTTTTCCGCAGAAGGAGAGCTCGTTCCTGTTACCGTTGTGCAGGTTGGACCCTGTGTGGTTACCCAGGTGAAAACAAAGGACACGGATGGGTATGACGCGCTTCAACTTGGATTTGATGAAAAATCGGTTGACCGCCTGACCAAGCCTGTTGCAGGGCATTTGAAAAAAACAGGTGACAAGGGATTTCGTGTTTTAAGAGAGTTCAGAACCGATGATGCCGCCGCAGTCGAACCCGGAACCAGTATCGGGATTGATGTGTTCAGCGTGGGCGAAAAGGTCAATATCTCTGGAATTTCAAAGGGACGCGGTTTTCAGGGAACGATCAAGAGACACGGTTTCAGCCGGGGTCCGGAAACACATGGGTGCAGAAACCATCGGAAACCTGGATCTATCGGTAACAGTGCCTGGCCTGGAAAGGTTTTTAAGGGAAAGAAACTTCCGGGTCACATGGGTACGGACAGAAAAACAGTGAAAAATCTCACCATTGTGGATATCAAGCCTGATGAGAATCTTCTGCTGGTTAAAGGCCCGGTTCCGGGTTTTAAAACAGGAATACTGGAAGTACGGGCGACAAAAAAATAGAGGTGAACTTCGGATAATTAAGAGAATTTTTTTTAACTCTCTGTCCTGAAAATATCATTTCTAAATAGAAAGACTAAAACGCGGCTATGGGTATTGCACGGAATTCGCAGTGATGCATAGCTGATCAAAATTTATGAGGAAGAATATGGCTGCTGTAGATGTATTAAACAGTGCGGGTAAAAAGGTGTCTGAAACCCAGCTCCCTGACGGAATCTTTAATGTTCCCGTCAAAACAAGTGTTCTTCATGCGGTTGTTCGGTCCCAGCTCGTTGCAAAACGATCAGGGACAGCTGCGTGTAAGACCAGGGGTATGGTAAAAGGCAGTACAAGAAAGCTTTTCAGACAAAAAGGAACCGGCAATGCACGGGCCGGTAGTGTAAAATCCCCTTTGAGAAAAGGCGGGGGGGTTATCTTTGGGCCGTCCCAGAGATCCTATGCGATCAAGGTGCCCAAAAAGGTTAAAAAACTTGCACTGAAGATGGCATTAAGCTCAAAAGTCGAAGATCAGACCATCTATGTTATTGATGATTTTAATCTTGAAGCCGTTAAGACCAAAGAATTTGCAAAGGTGCTAAGCGCTTTATCGCTCACCGATCTCTTGATTGTTTCCGATACGGACGATGCAAGCCTTTTGCTGTCCTCCAGAAATATTCCGGATGTTAAGGTGATCAAAACCGAAGGTCTCAATGTCTATGATATTTTAAAATTCAAAAATCTTCTTTTGGTGGAATCGACCATACAAAATATCCAGGGGAGGTTGAGCTGATATGGAACTATATGACATTATCAGGGGACCCATTGTTACTGAAAAAACAACCCTTCAAAAAGAGTTGAACAACCAGGTGAGCTTTAAGGTAGATAAAAGGGCCAACCGGGTTGAAATCAAGGCTGCTGTTGAGAAAAATTTCAATACCCGTGTGAAACAGGTAAGAACCATACAGGTAAAGGGAAAAGTGAAACAGCGTGGCAGGATCATCGGCAAAAGACCGGACTGGAAAAAAGCAGTCGTCACTTTGATGCCGGGACAGAGAATTGATTTTTTTGAAGGTGTTTAAAGAGGTATATTTATGTCAACAATTATAAAGACTAAACCGACATCTCCCGGACGACGTTCTCAGGAATACCTTTCTTTTGAAGAAATTACCAAAACAAAGCCTGAAAGACGATTGACCAAGAGTGTAAATAAGCGTGCCGGCCGAAATTGTTATGGAAGAATTACCGCCAGACACAGAGGCGGCGGAGCAAAAAAGAAATACCGTATCATTGATTTCAAGCGGGACAAAGACGGGATTCCGGCTAAGGTATCTGCCATTGAGTATGATCCCAACCGAAGTGCCCGTATCGCGCTGCTGGTGTATGCCGACGGAGAAAAACGATATATCCTGGCTCCCCTGGAAGTCAAGGTGGGGGATATCCTTGAAACCGGATCTGAAGCAGACATTAAGCCGGGTAACTGCATGCCCCTGGAAAACATCCCCACGGGTACGAGAATTCATAATATTGAATTAAAGCAGAACAAGGGCGGGCAGATCGTCAGGAGTGCCGGGGCCTATGCGAGGCTCATGGCCAAAGAAGGTACCTACGCCCAGGTCCTGCTCCCCTCGGGTGAAGTGAGAATGGTCCACCTGAAATGCAAGGCAACTGTTGGTCGTGTGGGCAATGAGAAACACGGCGACGTCAAGATCGGCAAGGCAGGGCGAAGTCGGTGGATGGGTAAACGACCCTCGGTTCGTGGCGTGGCCATGAACCCGGTTGATCATCCCATGGGCGGTGGTGAGGGAAGATCTTCCGGCGGCAGGCAGCCATGTACCCCCTGGGGTGTGCCCACCAAAGGCAAGAGAACCCGTAACAATGCCAGAACCGATCAGTATATCGTTAAAAGACGAGCTAAGAGAAAATAAATAGGTGATAAATTATGCCAAGATCATTGAAAAAAGGACCCTACATTGCCCCTCAACTCATGAAAAAAGTTTTGGAATCAGGTAATTCCCCGCGCAACAAAGTTATCAAGACATGGTCACGACGATCCACTATCTTTCCTGAAATGGTCGGTGTCACTTTTGCCGTACACAACGGTAAAAAATTTATACCGGTCTTTGTCTCAGAGAATATGGTCGGCCATAAACTTGGTGAATTTTCACCCACAAGAACATTTTGGGGTCATGCAGGGGATAAAAGATCCAAGAGATAATTCTCTTGCCAAAAGGATTTTGATTAAAGGATATTGATATGGAAGTTAAAGCAACTACAAGATATACAAGGATTTCACCTTTTAAGCTCAGGTTGCCCATTGCTGAAGTAAAAGGCAAGAATGCCGGACAGGCGCTGACCCTTTTAAAGTTTATGCCGCTCAAGGCTGCAGGTATCATTTACAAAACCCTGCAATCCGCCGTCGCCAACGCCGAGCATAATAATGAACTTGATGTGGATACCCTGGTGGTCAAGAATATCTTTGTTGATCATGGACCGACAATGAAACGGTTCAGACCGAGAGCCAGGGGAAGAGCAGCCAGAATTTTAAAGCGAAGCAGTCATTTAACCGTCATCGTCGAAACTACCGACAATAGGAGGAAATAAGCTTGGGCCAGAAAGTACATCCTACCAGTTTAAGATTGGGCATCATCAGGACCTGGGATTCCAGATGGTATGCAGACAAAGAATATGCCTCTTATGTTGAAGAAGATTTCAAAGTCAGAAAATTTTTGAAAAAAAAGCTCTACCATGCCGGTATTTCAAAAATTGAAATTGAACGGTTTTCCAAACAGATCCGGCTGAGGGTATTTGCAGCAAGACCCGGTATTATTATCGGGAAAAAGGGCAGCGAAATTGCCCTGCTGAAACAGGAACTTGAACGAATGCTTGATCCTGCCGTGCTCATCGATATTAAAGAAGTCAGGCGCCCTGAAATTGATGCCCAGCTCGTTGCAGAGAATATCGCAACCCAACTGGAAAGAAGGATTGCGTTCAGACGGGCCATGAAACGAAGCGTTTCCTCGGCCATGCGGTTTGGTGCCAAAGGAATTAAAATCATCTGTGCCGGTCGTCTCGGTGGTGCTGAAATGGCGAGAACGGAATGGTACAAAGAAGGTCGTATTCCGCTTCATACCTTACGGGCCGACGTGGACTATGGGTTTATTGAGGCCAACACCACATACGGACTTATTGGAATTAAAACCTTTGTTTTCAAGGGTGAAGTATTAAATCCCGGCGAACAGGCGTTGGTTAAATAGAGGCGATTAGGAGAAATTAAAGATGCTTAGTCCAAAAAATATGAAATACCGCAAACAGTTTCGTGGCCGGACCAAAGGCGCACCGGACAGAGGCAATACGCTGAGTTTTGGTGACTTTGGTCTCCAGGCCGTTGAATGCGGGTATGTAAATGCACGGCAGATTGAGGCGGCCAGGGTAGCCCTGACCCGTCATGCCAAACGATCGGGTAAGAGCTGGATTCGATTTTTTCCGGATCACCCGGTGACCAAAAAACCGGCGGAAGTCAGGATGGGTAAAGGTAAGGGCGCAACAGACGCATGGGTTGCCAGGATCAAACCCGGGAGAATCCTCTATGAGATGGAAGGCATCCCAAGAGATGTTGCCAAAGAAGCCATGAAACTCGCCGCCAGAAAACTTTCCGTGAAAACCCGTTTTGTGGAGAGGAGCGTACACCATGAAGGCTAGTGAAATTCGAGAGATGGGAGCTGAACAGATTAAAGGAAAGCTGGGTGAACTGAAAAAAGAGCTGTTTAATCTGCGTTTTCAGAATGATGTGGGGCAGCTTGAGAATACATCCACACTTTTAAATGTCAGAAAGGATATTGCCAGACTGTATACAATATCCAAAGAAATGAACGTTAACATTAGCTAATTTGCGAAGATACTATTATGGAAACTATTCAAAATAAAAAAAAAGAGCTGATTGGTCTTATCGTATCGGACAAAATGGATAAATCCGTGGTGGTTCAGGTTGAAAGATTTGTCCAGCACAGAATTTATAAAAAATTCATGAAGCGGTATAAAAAATACCATGCCCATGATGAGACAAATGACTGCAGGATCGGTGATACCGTCAAAATCATCGAGACAAGACCTTTGAGCAAGCTGAAACGCTTTAGAATCAGTGAAGTCGTCAAACGAGCGGTGTGATTAGAGGAGTTGTAAAATGATTCAGAGTGAAACCAGATTAACCGTGGCAGACAACTCAGGTGCAAAGGAGTTGTATTGTATTAAGGTACTAGGCGGATCAAAAAGACGATATGCCGGCATTGGTGATATCATTACCTGCTCTGTTAAGGAAGCTATTCCCAAGGCAAAGGTGAGTAAGGGGGACGTCGTCCAGGCCGTGATTGTCAGAACTAAAAAAGAAATATCCAGACCTGATGGCTCCATGATCAGATTTGATGATAATTCAGCCGTTATTTTATCAAAATCAAACGAACCAATCGGCACCCGTATTTTTGGTCCGGTAGCAAGAGAGTTAAGGGCAAAAAGGTTTATGAAAATTGTCTCTCTGGCTCCTGATGTGCTGTAATTATTTGGGTTTTGGAGAAAAGATCCTATGGAAACTATGAAAATTAGAATGAAAAAAGACGATAAGGTCAAAGTGCTGACCGGTAAGGACAAAGGTAAAATCGGTAAGGTCCTGAAGGTTGTCAAAAAAACCGGCCGCGTCGTTGTTGAAAATATTAATGTGGTTAAAGCCCATCAGAGGCCCTCACAGGCAAACCCACAGGGTGGTATTGTGGAAAAAACCATGCCGATTCATATTTCAAATCTTATGATTATGTGCAATTCATGTGTGAAACCGACAAGAATTGGAATGAAACAGCTGGAAGATGGAAAACGTGTCAGAATCTGTAAAAAATGCAACCAGCAGATAGATTCTTAAGACCAAAGGCGGAGAGAATACATGTCAACTCTTAAGGAAACTTATTTAAAAGAGATTGTTCCCAAGCTCAAAGAGACCTTTAATTATACCAATGAATTACAGGTACCAAGGCTTGAGAAAATTGTGTTAAACATGGGGCTTGGAGAGGCGGTGAGGAATCCGAAGATAGTGGATTCGGCAGCGGCTGAGCTGGCGTTGATTGCCGGCCAGAAACCCATCATTACCAGAGCGAAGAAACCCATTGCAAATTTTAAGCTTAGAGCTGATTTGCCCATCGGGTGCAAGGTTACCCTGCGCAGTAAAAAAATGTTTGATTTTCTTGAAAGATTGGTGAACATTGCTTTACCCCGTGTCAGGGACTTTCGTGGAATATCCGGAAAAGCTTTTGACGGCAGAGGCAATTACAGCCTCGGCATTACTGAGCATATTATATTCCCTGAAATTGACTATGATAAGACCGAAAGTATCAAAGGCCTTAATGTTACGATCGTAACGTCAGCTAAAACAGATAAGGAAGGCAAGGCGCTCCTGAAGTTTTTCGGCATGCCTTTCAAAAATTAGGATCTTAAGGAGGAAAGCTTGGCTAAAAAAGCTTTAATCGCAAAGGCGCAAAGAAAACCAAAGTTTTCGGCACGTGCATACAATCGCTGCCCCTTGTGCGGTAGACCAAGAGGATTTATCAGAAAAGCTGGTATTTGCAGAATTTGTTTCAGGAAACTTGCCTCGGAAGGCAAGCTGCCTGGCGTTACCAAATCAAGCTGGTAATTGCACACATTAAACAAGAAAACTGATATCAGTGGATTTTAAGGAGATTTCAAATGGCAAGTAGTGATCCAATTGCAGACATGCTGACAATCATAAGAAATGGTGGTAAGGCAGGGTTTGCTAAAGTGGATATCCCCGGATCGAAGATCAAGTTGGAAATGGTGCGGGTGCTGAAGGAACAAGGATATATCAAGGACTATAAATTCCTTGAGAATGAGACACAGGGGCTTTTGAGGGTGTATTTAAAATACGTTTCCGAAGGCAAGCCCACCATCTTTGGCATTGAACGGGTGAGTAAACCCTCTTGCAGGGTTTATAGTAAATCAAAATCAATCAAGCCGGTTTTAAATGGCCTGGGCATCTCCATACTATCGACCTCCAAGGGGTTGATGACGGATAAACAGGCAATAGAAGCGAACGTCGGCGGTGAAATTCTTTGTAACGTATGGTAGTTTTTAGGAGTAAGTTATGTCCAGAATAGGAAAAAAGCCGGTTCAGCTTCCAGATAAGGTCCAGCTCTCCATTAAAGGAGATGTCATTTCAGTCAAAGGACCCAAAGGCAATCTCGAGCGTCTACTTCATCCGGCCATTGAAATTGAAATCAATGATAAAGTAGTCAATGTGAAAACCGATACAGGTGACAAGAAAAAAGTGGCCCTTCAGGGGCTGTTCAGATCTCTGGTCGCCAATATGGTCACCGGTGTTACCCAGGGGTATGAGAAAAAACTGATTCTTTCCGGTATTGGGTATCGAGCGGAAACCAGTGCCAAGAGCCTTATCCTGAATATTGGATTCTCCAATCCGGTTGATTTTGTCATCCCGGATGGAATTCAGGCCAGTGTAGACAAAAATACAGAGATTACCCTGTCCGGTATCAACAAGGAACTTCTTGGCCAGGTCGCGGCAAACATTAGAGATCTGAGGCCTCCTGAACCCTATAAGGGCAAGGGAATCATGTATGCCGATGAAAGAATTATCCGAAAAGCCGGTAAGACGGCAGGTAAAGATTAAAAGGCGGGAAAATAAAGATTATGGCAAATACATCACCAAGGCTTGTAGCAAGGCTTAAAAGAAAAAAGAGAATCAGAAAGAATATCCTGGGCAGCCAGGATCGCCCAAGATTGAGCGTATTCAGAAGCTCAAAACATATCTATGCCCAGATAATTGATGATACCAAAGGCTCAACACTTGTGTCTGCGTCCAGCCTTGACAGAGAATTCAAGGAGAATAAAGCAGAGGGCAAAAAAGTAGAAATTGCAAAGACAATTGGAACCCTCATCGGCAAGAGAGCTCTTGACAAGGGGATTACAAAGGTAGTCCTGGACAGGAACGGATTTTTATATCATGGTCGCATCAAATCGCTTTCAGACGGAGCCCGAGAAGCCGGATTGAATTTTTAATTTTTGGAGGAGAGACCCTTGGCAAGACAGCAGATAGAAGATAGTGGACTGATTGATAAGGTCGTTCGGATCAATCGAGTTGCAAAAGTTGTAAAAGGTGGTAGAAACTTCACCTTCAGTGCCCTGGTCGTTGTGGGTGACGGTGAAGGCAGTGTGGGCTACGGTCTGGGAAAAGCAAAAGAAGTACCTGAAGCCATCAAAAAAGGCATGGAAAAAGCCAAACGAAATATGGTGAAAATTTCTTTGCTCAATGGAACAGTTCCATTTCAGGTCACGGGCAAGGCCGGAGCCGGCCGCGTGCTGCTCAAACCCGCCTCACCCGGTACCGGTTTGATCGCCGGCGGCGGTATCCGCGCGGTCCTTGAAGCTGTCGGTGTGACGGATATCCTGACAAAATGTATTGGAACCCATAACACCCAGAATATTGTAAGAGCAACTATGGCAGGGCTTGAATCTCTTTGTACAAAAGAAGAAGTGGCCAAACGTCGTGGTCTCAGACCTGAAGACATATAAAAGGTTGAAATAAAATGGCTGATAGAATTAAAATCACACAGATTAAAAGCACAATAGGAAGACCGGCCAAGCACGGTCGGATTATTCGCTCTCTTGGTATCAAACGAATGCATCATACTGTTGAGCATAATGCTGACCCAATTATTCTGGGACAGGTTAAAAAAGTGTCTCATCTGGTAAAAGTAGAGGAGGCCTGAATATGCAGCTTCATGATTTAACACCGGCTGTCGGTTCACGAAAAAACAGGAAAAAAGTGGGTCGGGGTCCCGGTTCCGGCATGGGAAAAACCAGTGCCCGGGGGCACAAGGGTTTGAAAGCCAGATCCGGCGGAAGCGTAAGGCCTGGATTTGAGGGCGGTCAGATGCCGATTTACCGGAGACTTCCCAAAAGGGGGTTTTACAATATATTTAAAACAAACAACGCTGTTTTAAATGTGACGGATCTGGACAGACTGGAAGACGGCTCAACCGTCGACCTGGAGGCCTTGAGACAGGCCGGACTGGTGAAGGGGCGTGTTGACGGGGTCAAAATTCTGGGCATGGGTGAAACCACAAAGAAATTGTCCCTGAAAAATATTCTTGTTTCCAAAACGGCCCGGGAAAAAATTGAAACCGCCGGTGGAAGCATTGAATAAAATACAATAGAGTGATCCGATTGACTGATCTGAGGAAATATTAAATGATCGAGAACAGCTACCAGAATTTATTTAAAATTCCCGAGCTTAAAAGAAAGATTTTTATTACCCTGGCATTGCTGTTTGTATACCGTGTCGGCATTCATGTGCCCACGCCCGGTATCAACGGTGCCGCACTCTCCTCTTTTTTTGCCGCAGCCGAAGGGACCTTGTTTTCCATGTTCAATATGTTCTCGGGTGGCGCATTAGAACGGCTGTCCATCTTTGCTCTGGGTATCATGCCTTACATCAGTGCCTCTATTATTTTAGAGCTGATGACCGTGGTGGTTCCCCATCTTGAGCAGCTTAAAAAAGAGGGAGATGCCGGGCGGAAAAAGAAAACCCAGTATACCCGTTATGGAACCGTTGTCTTGAGCATCATCCAGGGCCTGGGTATCAGCGTGGGTCTTGAATCCATGACATCACCCGCCGGAGTGGCTATTGTTCCTTACGCCGGATGGGGATTCAGGCTGGTGACCATCATTACCCTGACGGCAGGCACCGCATTTATCATGTGGCTGGGAGAACAGATTACCGAAAGGGGAATCGGAAACGGTATCTCCTTGATCATTTTTGCCGGTATTGTAGCCAGAATGCCTTCGGCCATGGGCAATACCGTGCGATTGATGACCACCGGTGAAATGGGAGTTTTTGCCATTATCATCCTGATTGTCCTCATGGTGGCGGTGATTGCGGCCATTATCTATATGGAGCAGGCCCAGCGGCGGATACCGGTTCACTATGCCAAACGGGTTGTGGGAAGAAAAATGTACGGGGGCCAGACCTCGCATCTGCCGTTGAAAATCAATACAGCCGGTGTCATTCCGCCCATTTTCGCTTCGTCCATCATCATGTTTCCGACCACCCTGGCACAATTTATTAATATGCCGATCATGAAGACCGTGGCAGCCATGTTCAGCCCGGGAACGATCTGGTACTATCTGCTCTATGTCGGTTTTATTATTTTCTTCTGTTTTTTCTACACAGCGGTGCAGTTTAATCCCGAAGATGTGGCTGAAAATATGAAAAAAAACGGCGGATATATTCCCGGTATCAGACCCGGCAAGAGAACCAGTGAATATATCGATAAGGTACTTACCCGGATCACCCTCGGGGGAGCCGTCTATGTATCGGCTGTCTGTGTGCTGCCCACCTTCTTGATGAGTAAATTTAATATCCCGTTTTATTTCGGGGGCACGGCGCTTTTGATTGTTGTGGGGGTGTCCATTGATACCATATCCCAGATTGAGTCCCATCTGATCACCGGAAATTATGAGGGATTTTTGGGACGATCCGGCAGCAAGAGAATCAAAGGCAGATCCTGATTTAAACCGCTATACCATAAGGAGATAATTTAGATTATGGCAAAAGAAGAACCCATCAAAGTTGACGGGAAAGTACTTGAAACCCTGCCCAATGCCATGTTTAGAGTGGAACTTGAAAACAAGCATGTTTTGCTCGCCCATATTTCAGGTAAAATGCGAATGCATTTTATAAAAATTTTGCCGGGTGACAGGGTAACGGTAGAGATTTCACCTTATGATTTAAGCCGGGGTAGAATCACCTATAGATTTAAATAAACAAGGTTATATAAGAAATTATACGATATTAAAATATAAGGTTAGGAGTAAATAGATGAAAGTTAGAGCATCTGTAAGAAAAATATGTAGAGATTGTAAAGTCATTAAAAGACGCGGTGTCCTACGGGTTATCTGTATTAATAAACGCCACAAACAACGGCAGGGATAGGGGGAACGAAATTTGGCACGTATCGCAGGAGTAGATTTACCAAGAAATAAGCATGCATGGATCGCTTTAACCTATATCTACGGAATAGGGTGCACCCGATCAAAACTCATACTTGAAAAAACAGGTATTGATCCTACTACAAAAGCAAATGACCTTACCGAAGAGCAGGTTAATGAAATCAGAAAAATCATTGATGCCGATTACAAGGTCGAGGGTGAGCTCAGAAGTGAAGTTTCCATGAATATCAAACGGCTCATGGACCTGGGGTGTTACCGGGGGCTGCGTCACCGTAAAGGCCTTCCCTGCCGTGGTCAGAGAACCAGTACAAACGCCAGAACACGAAAAGGTCCAAAAAGGACTGCGGTTAAAAAGAAAAAGTAGGACATAACTAAAGGGTAAATAATTATGGCAAAAAAGTCTAAGAAAGTTGTCGCCAAAAAACGGGTTAGAAAGAATATTTCTACCGGAATTGTGCATATTCAATCCACCTTTAATAATACCATTGTCACCATTGCCGATGAAAACGGCAACACCATTTCATGGTCCAGTGCCGGCAGGCAGGGATTTAAAGGATCAAGAAAATCCACCCCTTTTGCTGCAAAACTTGTAGCTGAGCAGGCCGGGGCTATTGCAATGGAACATGGTATGAAAAATGTGGGTGTCTTTGTTAAAGGACCCGGACCCGGGCGGGAATCCGCCTTAAGGGCATTGCATGCCCTTGGATTCACCATATCCATGATCAAAGATGTTACCCCGGTTCCCCATAATGGATGCCGTCCGCCAAAAAGAAGAAGAGTATAAGAAGACTCGTTTGATAAAGGAGAAAAACATTGTCACGTTATACAGGTTCAGTTTGCCGACAATGCAGACGCGAAAATATGAAACTTTTTCTGAAAGGCGATCGTTGTTTTTCAGATAAATGCAGTTATGACAGGAGAGGCTATCCCCCTGGGCAGCACGGCCAGAGAAGAACAAAAGTATCTGACTATGGGATCCAGCTCAGAGAAAAACAAAAAGTCAGGCGTCTGTATGGACTGTCTGAAAAACAGTTCAGGCTGACCTTTGGAAAAGCGGACAAGCAAAGGGGTATTACCGGTACAAATCTGCTCAGCCTTCTGGAGACACGCCTTGACAATACGGTTTTCAGGATGGGATTTGTCAATTCCAGAAACCAGGGCAGGCACTTTGTGAGACACAACCATTTTACCGTGAACGGTAAAAAGGTGAATATCCCCTCTTACCAGGTTAAAAAGGGTGATATTGTCGAACTGCGTGAAAAGTCCAAAAAAATCCAGGCGATTTCCGATTCTTTAGATGCCATTGTCAGGCGGGGTATTCCCCAGTGGCTTGAAATCAATAAAGAGAATTTCAAAGGTGAAGTTGTAGGTGTTCCCGTGCGTGAAGATATCACGCTCCCGATTCAGGAACAGTTAATCGTAGAGCTTTATTCAAAGTAGGCAGATTCATAATATGAATTGTCTTAATAATTATTCAGGAGATATAAATGTCATCTGAAAAACTTGCATATGTTAACTGGCGAGAGATGATCAAGCCGGAGAAGCTTGACGTTACAACAACTTCAACATATGGTAAATTTGTATGTGAACCCCTTGAAAGAGGGTATGGTATCACCATCGGGAATTCTCTGCGTCGGATCATTCTTTCTTCCATTTACGGCGCAGCAATAGTATCGGTTAAATTTGATGACGCTCTTCATGAATACAGTGTGATATCCGATGTCCGGGAAGATGTTTCTGAAATCATTTTAAACCTCAAAGAGCTGAAACTCCGGGTAGAAGACACGGAAGACAAGATCCTGACGTTGAGTGTAAAGGGTGATTGTGAAGTGACGGGGGCTGACGTCGTGAGCCCGGACGGTCGGGTGGATATTCTCAATCCGGAACAGCATATTGCCACACTTTCCAAAAATGGTTCCCTGAATATGACCATGGTGGTTAAAACCGGGAAAGGTTATGCCCTGGCCTCGGCAAACAAGGACGATGAAGCGCCCATCGGAACCATTCCCATTGACTCTGTGTTTTCACCCATCAAGCGGGTTAAATACGTGGTGGGAACCTCCAGAATCGGTCAGAAAACAGATTATGATAAACTCACCCTTGAGGTCTGGACAGATGGATCTGTAACCCCGGATAATTCAGTGGCCTATGCCGCTAAAATCCTCAAAGAGCAGATGAATTCATTTATCAATTTCGATGAGGACATGGAGCCCGACCATATTGAAGATTCAAAAGATGATGCGGATAAGGGATTTAATGAGAATATCTATCGATCCGTGGACGAGCTTGAACTTTCCGTCAGAAGTTCCAATTGTTTGAAAAATGCCAGAATTAACACCATTTACCAACTGGTTCAAAAAACAGACAGTGAAATGTTAAAAACTAAAAACTTCGGTCGAAAATCCTTAAATGAGATAAAAGAAGTCTTAACTTCCATGGACTTATCCCTGGGTATGGATCTCGAAGGTTTTGAACCACCGGAAGAAGAGAACAATCAGGAAGGAGAATAATATTCCATGAAACATAGAAAATCAGTATTGAAATTGAACAGGACCTCAAGCCATAGAAAGGCTATGTTCAGAAACATGGTAACTTCCCTGTTCAAACATGATAAAATTAAAACCACTGAAGCAAAGGCAAAGGGTCTCAGGTCCATTGCCGACAAAATGGTCACCCTGGCCAAAAGAGGGGATTTGCACGCCAGAAGACAGGCCCTTGCCTTTATTCGGGAAAAAGATGTGGTGCACACCCTGTTTGAAGAGGTATCGGATAAGTTTAACTCCCGCCAGGGCGGATATACCCGGATCATCAAACTGGGTCCCAGAAAAGGGGATGTAGCACCCATGGTGCAGATCGAATTGATCTTCGACTGATAGTACTGATCCCTGATCCTAGAATTTTTAAAGTCCCATAAAATCCCCGGCAAACATGGTTTGCCGGGGATTTTTCGTTAAACGCCTATCTGATTGAGACTTTTTACGACTCCATCAATTTATTTCTTGTTTCTGATTTTTCTTTTTTTTGGCCTGGTAAAGTCTCTTGTCCGCAGCCTTGAGCAGGACTGGAGAGGTATCCATCCCGTTTTCAAATACAGAGGCAAGACCGTGGCTCAGCCGGACATAAAAATGGGCCTTGTCTGCAACAACAGGTTCTTTTGCCAGTTGCTGCTTTACCCGTTTGATATAATTTTCTGCCTGGTCCATATTGGTTGACGGCAGAATGACCACAAATTCGTCCCCGGCAAAACGGGCCACGATATCTGAATCCCTTTTCAGGGAGTTCAGGCAGTCGGCCGCATGGCAAAGGGCAAGGTCTCCGTTGTCGTGACCATAGGTGTCGTTGATGGATTTGAAGTCATCCAGATCCAGAAACAGAACCGTCAGATCAATGTGATACCGTTTGGACCGCAAAAATTCCCGTTCCAGGACCCGTTCCATGACCGCCCGGTTTAAAAGTCCGGTCAATGGATCATGGAATGCCAGAAATTTGAGTTGCTCATGGGCCGTCACATTGGACAGGCACAGGGAGACCTTAATCGCCAGTTGCTCGAGCAGCGAGGCATCAATGCCCGGTTCAAATCGATCGGTACTGGTGTCTGCCTGATTAAAGCTGCCCACAATTTCGCCGTCCAGGGTGATGGGGGCAATGGCCAGGGACCCGATGTCATATGCTGCCGCCTCCGGGATCAGGGCGTTGTAATTGTTTAGATCTGCATTGGCCAGTATGGGTTTGAGCCGGTTTCGCGTAATATCTGAAAATTCCTGTTTGGACAGAAAAGCCGTTGATGTCCTCAAGAGATTGGAGTTTTGAACGTTATGCAGGTATTGTGAGATACTGCTTTCTTCAATAATGGAGACCCAGGTATAGGGAACGGAAAACTTGTGACTGATTTCAGACAACAGCTCTTCAATGAAATCGTGGAAGTTTAAAATGGTCAGGATACTGATTTCAATTTCATGAAATTTTCTGGCAATGATTTCGTTTTTTTTGAGCCGTTCAAAAATGGATTGGGGAATGGACATCAGTTTATTTTCATGTGGGAAAGTTTAGCCATGCCTTTTTTTAATTGGCATTATGGATAAAGTCAACACTATACTTGTAGGCGGCCTCATTTTCTTGACTTTGGTTCCAGCTTTGACTACAAGAGGAGATGGCGTTTAGCCCATTATCCTCTATCAAAGGGTTTTTTATGGCATCACACACCTATCGTACCACTCCTTTACTGGGATTTGCCGCATTTGTTGTTGTGGTTGCCGGCATGAAAGCGGCTGCATTGCTGGTGGTTCCTTTTCTTCTCGCCGTGTTCCTGGCCATCATCTGCGCACCGCCCCTGTTCTGGATGCAGCAAAAGGGGATTCCAAGCATACTGGGTATTCTGGTGCTCATGCTGGTGGTGATCATGGTACAGATCCTGCTGGTCACCCTTATTTCCTCTTCCATTGCCGATTTT
Source organism: uncultured Desulfobacula sp. (assembly GCA_963674905.2). Lineage (GTDB taxonomy): Bacteria > Desulfobacterota > Desulfobacteria > Desulfobacterales > Desulfobacteraceae > Desulfobacula. Next base: position 3,269,495 of record CAXXXR010000002.1, read on the forward strand.
TCAGGCAATATTCCCTTTTACCAGGAGCGACTTAAAACCTTAACCTTTGAAAGCCTGGAGCTTCTGGCAAGATTGGGTGTGGAGCTTGAAACAGACAAGCTGGCGGATATGTTTAATCCAAGCCGGATAATGAAACTGGTGGCCAACACCTTGAACGGGCTGGGCGGGGTCCTGACCAACACGTTTTTTGTATTTTTAACCTTTATCTTTATTCTGTCCGAAGCTGCCGGGTTTCCCAATAAACTGAGGGCTATTTTTAACGATAAGCATACCAACCTTGAGACCTATGCCCAGATTATGTCCGGAGTGAACCAATACCTTGGCATAAAGACCCTTACCAGTCTCGGGACTGGTATTGCCATTGCCGTCTGGCTGTCGGTTCAGGGTGTGGATTATCCGGTCATGTGGGGGGTGTTTGCCTTTTTACTCAACTATATCCCCAATATCGGGTCCATTATCGCGGCGGTTCCGGCAGTGCTGACAGCCCTGATTCAACTGGGGCCCCTGCCTGCCGGGATTGCGGGAGCGGGATTTTTAGTGGTCAATATCCTTGTGGGAAGTGTGATTGAGCCCCGGGTGATGGGCCGGGGAACCGGACTGTCCGCCCTAGTGGTTTTCCTGTCTCTTGCATTCTGGGGCTGGGTTCTGGGGCCGGTGGGAATGCTGCTCTCGGTTCCCTTGACCATGGCGGTCAAGATTTCTCTGGCCGGGAGTCAAACCACTCAATGGCTGTCCATATTGCTGGGGTCAAACAAAGAGGCATCCAGGCTACTGGATACCAAGGATGATTCCTAATGCCTTGATTCGGTTTCACGCATTGATTCGACCGGATGCACGCATCGGGTCTGAAGGTTTGATTCAGCCTAATGCATGGACCCGGAGATATTAAATAAAAGGGTTCCATTTTGGTATCGGGGCCCGCCAATGGTGATGCTGTCGTTGTTTTTCAGCAGAACCCGGGTCTGGAAAATTGAGTGGTTATTCTTCCGGATATTGATCTGATAGCCGATCCTTTTGCCTTTCACGTCCGAGGGCACCACAATCAGGGTTCTTCCTCCCGGAAGATTTACCCGACCCTCCCGGTTAAATTCAAGATTCATCTGTTCATCCTTTAACAGTCGGTATGAGGTATATTTAAATACAGATTCAAGTTCCGATGCAAAAGGTTTCAGGCCCGGATCGACATGGACGGGACCGGTTGAGGCATGAATCACCTTTACCTCGGTGAGCACCTGGCTGTTGGCGAACACGGGCTGGATCAGCAAAGCAAAGAACCCTGCAAGTATGAATATTTTTGTGATGAATCCCTTCATGAGTCCCCTTCTTAGATCAGGTTTCGGAAAACCAGATAATGGTATGTTGTTCTTTTTGCGTTTCAAAAATCATGATTGAAGCAACATCCGAGTCAACGGATTTCACAATCGCACTGGGGCCTGAAGGATCAAACAGGGCTCCTCGAAACGGTATCAGGCTGATGATTAATATTGCAGCAATAGAGGCAAGTTTCAAGTAAATATTCTTGTTGAAGAACTTGAGGACACGTATCCCGGGTGGCCGGGAATCTTCCAGGGCACTGCCCAGCCGTTGTTTTACCTGATCCGGGTCAAACTTGAGGATCTCGTGTTCGGCCAAGTGGTTAAACCCCCGGTCCAGGGCAGTATATCGGTCAACAAGACCCCGGCAGTCCGGGCAGGAGACCAGATGCCGGGCCACCTCATCCTGGATGCCTTTGGCAAGTTCATGGTCAACAAAACGGCTGATCTGTTCAGGCCTGTATCGGGTGCATGTTTTTTCCATTTTTTTTACCTTTGTCAGGATCACTATGGGTTAAGCTCATTTTGGTTTTCACCTCCTGGATCATTTGTACGCACATCATTGGTTTCCCAAAAAACCGGCCAGGGTTTCCCGTGCTCGATGGAGCCGGGAAGCCACGGTTCCTCGTTTAATATTAAGGGTTGTGGAAATCTCTTCATAGGAGAGTCCTTCAAGCACGTTTAAAACAAACACCAAACGGATCTTTTCCGGAAGTGTTTTGACGGCAAACATGAGATTTTTCTCAAATTGTTTGGTTGCATAAATCATTTCCGGGTCCTGAATTTTCCGGTTTTCGACGAACAGGTTCTGATCATTCTCCGATTCGATAGTGGTGTGGTGCCATTTGAATCGACGCTTCCATTTTCTTTTCCAGTTCAGGCATTTGTTGATGGTAATTTTTCGAAGCCAGCTTGCAAGACCGGCCTCCTGCCTGAAATCCCGGATGTTTTGAAAGACACTGACAAACACATCCTGGACTACTTCCAGGCTTTCTTCATGATCCAGGGTAATGCCATAGGCGATTTTTAAGAGCCGGGCCTGGTAAGTGTCGACAAGGATCGTGAAGGCCCACCTCTGCCCTTTTCTCAGTCGCTCCACAAGATCCTGTTCTTTGATATTTTCTGTTCCGGTTTTGATGGTGGTCATCATCCCTTTCAGGGTTTGTAAATGCGGAGGCTCGTCCGGTCTGAGCATTATTGGGCCCGGGCATTATTATCGGTGCCGTAGCCACACTTTTTTTTCGTGATAGTATCCGTCCTTGATCATGAATCTTTCATGTCTGCCCCTGACCCATTCCCCTCTGGGATTATAATGCCCGGGGTTCCATTTTTTTTCATACACCGGGCGGATCCATATTCTCTCAATTTCCCAGTGGCCCCCAGGTCCCCGGGACCATGCCCTTTTGGCGTGTCTGGGATTTGGTGCATACCGGTATCCGGCCCGACCCCGGTCATAGGCCCCGGGGTGCCGGGCATATTGCGGTTCCTGATCCGTATGCATTCCGTTGATAATGGCAGCTCCCAGTATGGCCACACCCGTGCCCAGCATAAAGCCTTCAAAGGTCTTTCGGTCTGCTTGGGCTGATACAGCTGAAAAACAGACGAACAGCAGAATAGATGTGATGACGGCGATTGACTTTTTCATTTGTTTCCTCCGGCTTAGCGTTAATGAAGGCGCAGTTTTAAATTATTTGCGCTTCTATTCATCCATGACACCGGAACGATAAAAAAGTTCAAAACTTTTTTAAAAAATTATCCGCCAATGGATGTCATGTGACTGATGGGGATATTTTTGCCGATGGGGCCGCCGGAGGGACCTGTCGGATTTGTTGGATCGCTTGGGCCGGAAAGATTTGACAGGCCGTGAAATGAGGGCTTTTTTTTCAGGGTGGCCAGGATAATCTGTTTTAACTCATCATCCGTCGCACCATTGCGAAGGGGATTGATAATGTCCCGCTCATAGTTGTTGAGCAGGCAGGGCCTCAGGGTTCCCCGGGATGTCAGTCTGAGCCGGTTGCACTCACTGCAGAAATGGGAGCTGATGGGGGTGATAAACCCCACAATTCCCATGGCGCCCCTGATCTGGAATTTCTTTGCCGGACCGTCATTGATGCCCCGTTCTACGGGAACCAGGGTTCCAAATTCCGATTCGATTTGTTCGTGTATTTCCGTGGTGAGCATCTGCTGGTCTTTTCCAATGGCGGAATCGCCCATGGGCATGTATTCAATGAACCGGATGTGGAAGGGGTACTTTAATGTCAGGGCGCAGATCTTATTGATTTCATCATCATTAAACCCTTTCAAAACAACGGTATTGATTTTCACCGGGGATATCCCCAGTTCATGGGCGGTAAAAATGGCGTCCCATACCTGCTGGAACCGGTCCCTGCCGGTGATGTCTGAGAATCTTACAGGATCCAGGGTATCCAGGCTGAAATTGAGGCGCTTGATCCCGAAGCTGATGAGTTGTTCAATTTTTTCCCGGGTGAGCAAGGACCCGTTGGTGGTGATGGAAATATCCTTGAGGCTTTTAACGGCACACAACTCTTCCAGGAAACCCAAGATACCCTTTCTGACAAAGGGTTCTCCTCCCGTGATTCTGACTTTTGTAATGCCCATCTCACACCCGAGCCGGGTGATCCTCAGTATTTCTTCGTACCGGGCAATTTTTTCGTGTGCAATTACGGTAAAGGGGGATGAGGGAATGCAATACCTGCACCTGAAGTTACACCGGTCGGTTACTGAGATACGCAGATAGTTGATAATGCGGTTTCCGGCAATCATTTTTCAGACCTTCCTGCATAGTGTGTCAGCAACGCATCCACAAGTCCCGGGATGGTATAGACTGAAGCTTCAATCTCGGGGTCAATGCCAAGGGAGCGTGCCGTGTCCGAGGTGATGGGCCCGATACTGGCTTTGACCACATCCTGTAACAGACCTTTGGCATCCGTTGATTCCAGAAGAGACATGAAATTGGATACCGTGGACGAGCTGGTAAAGGTGACGGCATCAATCTGCCTGTTTTCCAGGAGTGTGATGAGTTCCTCCCTGCCTTCATCACCCGGAAGGGTTTCATATGCGCACACCTCATCCACCCGGGCTCCCATTTTGTTCAATTCTTCGGGCAGGATGGTCCGGGCAAGCCTGGCCCGGGGCAGCAGCACTTTTTTGTCTTTTATCTCAACAGAAGTGAAGGCTTCAACCACACTTTCGGCCCTAAAGGTCTTGGGCAGGATATCACCCACAATGCCGTAGTCTCTCAACCGATCCTGCGTCACCGGTCCGATACAGGCAAATTTAAGGTGTCCCAGGACCCGGACATCCCTGCCCATGTCAAACAGGGTGTCAAAAAAGAATTTCACTCCGTTGACGCTGGTAAAGACCAGCCAGTCATATTGGGCTATTCCGTCGATGGCCTCTCTTAACGGGGCCATATCTTTGGGGGGGGCAATCTGAATTGTGGGAATTTCGATGCAATGGGCGCCCAGTCGGGTGAGTTCTGACACCAGATCGCTTGCCTGGGCCCTGGCCCGGGTAATCACAATTTTTCTGCCGAACAACGGCCGTTTGTCAAACCAAGCCAGCTCTTTTCTCAAAGAGACCACACCACCGATGATGATGATGGCCGGTGATTTGAGTCCGGCTTTTTCGACCTGGTCAACAATGGTTTCAAGGGTTCCCTCCACGGTCTGCTGTCGGGTGGTGGTCCCCCACCGGACAAGGGCCACAGGGGTGTCAACGGGTTTGCCGTTGTCCATCAGGTTTTTTACGATGTTTCCAAGGTTTTTCACCCCCATTAAAAACACAAGGGTGGCATTGGACTTTGCATACACATCCCATTGCAGGCCTGAGTCCCTTTTGTCCGGGCTTTCATGGCCCGTGATAAAGGATACGGAAGTGGTATGGTCCCTGTGGGTCACAGGGATTCCGGCATAGGCCGGTGCTGCAATGGCCGAGGTGACTCCAGGCACCACTTCATAGGCAATGCCGTGGCTCAGGAGCATCTGGGCCTCTTCTCCGCCCCGTCCGAATACAAAGGGGTCTCCTCCCTTGAGCCGGGCCACGTCAAGCCCTTTCCCGGCCTTGTCCACTAAAAGCTGGTTGATCTTGTCCTGGGTAAGGGTGTGATCCCCGCCTTTTTTGCCCACATATATGATCTGGGCATCTTTTTTTGCATACCCGAGCAGGGTGGGGGATGCGAGGTAGTCATAGACCACCACATCAGCCGTTTCAATGCACTCTTTTGCCTTGATCGTTAAAAGGCCCGGATCACCCGGGCCGGCCCCAATCAGATATACCGTACCGGTTTTATCCGTCATTTGAATTCAGACGCTCCAATATTTTTTTTCCGCCCCGTTCAAGCACCCGGTCGGCCAGGTCCCGGCCTGTTTTTGTTACCCTGTCCAGAGGGGAGGTCATATGCTCTTTAATCAGTTCTGCCCCATCTTCAGATGCCACCACAGCGGTCATCACCACTTCGGTTCCCTGGATTTTTGCAAAGCAGGCCACAGGGATGTGGCAGGAACCCTCGATCCGTTTTAAAAAGGCCCGTTCTCCCGTGACACAGATTCGGGTATCCTCATGGTCCAGCCCTGCCATGACAGGGGCAATGGACGGATCATCTTCCCGGGTCTCAATGCAGAGAGCCCCCTGTCCCACCGCCGGAAGCATGAGGGTCTCATCCAGATATTCTGAAATCCTGTTTTCCCGGCCCAGGCGGATAAGACCGGCTGCGGCCAGCACAATGGCGTCATACTGGCCGGAGTCGAGCTTTTTTAAACGGGTGTCCAGGTTCCCCCGGATGGATTCAATGGTCAGATCCGGTCTTAAATGCCTGATCTGGGAGGCCCGTCTCAGGCTTGAGGTGCCGATTTTTGCACCAGGGGCATAGTCTGCCAGCAGGCAAGGGTCCCTTGAAATGAGAACATCAAAGGGATTTTCTCTCCTGGGGACGGCGCCGATGGTCAGGCCGCTGGGCAGGACCCCGGGCATGTCCTTCATGCTGTGAACGGCAAGATCAATGGTCTTGTCCAGGAGTGCGGTTTCGATTTCCTTGACAAACAAGCCTTTGCCTCCCACCATGGCAAGGGGCCGATCCGTAATCCTGTCTCCGGTTGTCTTGATGATCTCTAATTCAACATCAATATCCGGGAAAAGGGTCTGGATTTCTGATTTGATAAACTCAGCCTGCCACAGGGCAAGTTTGCTTCCTCTGGTACCGATCCGTATGTTTTTTTTCATAGAGGCGTTATCCAATTCCGCAGGAAGAACAATTGGCAGAAGAACAACTGCTGCAGGCCGAGGTCCCGGCTGATTTGACCTGGGTTGTTTCACCGCCCGGACCCGATGATTTGGATACAAACCCGCAGGCAGACATGAGTCGTGCCAGGTTTGGGCTGTCGCAGGACGGACACTCGGGTTTGGAGCTGCCCATCACAAGGGTCTCAAATTGGTTTCCACACGCATTACACTTATATTCATAAATCGGCATCGATTACCTCTTGTATCTTCACAGTTAAATCCAACAAAATCATATTTTTAAAAAACTAATATAAGGATAAAATGAAAGACTTTCAAGTCAGTATTTTCAGACCCGGTGCTGATCCGGATATTTGCCGATCAGGCGGTTTTGATATGATCATCCTGGAGGGTTGCAGCGTCAATTTTTTCCTGGATAATTTTAAACCGTTTCCTGAACAGGGTGTTGTCTGGCTCCAGGGCAATGCTGTTCCGGGCAAAGGTGAGGGCAATGTTCAGATTTTTTTCCTGGAGGGCCAGGGATTTTGCATACCCGGACAGAGACACGGCATCGGAGGGGTTCAGTTTTATGGCCCGGTTAAATTCCAGGGCTGCCTGTTCCGGAAGCTTGTCCAGAAGATAAATGTCCCCCCTTATCCTGAATGCCAGTCCTGATTTCGGGTTGATCCGGGTGGCCGCTTCAAGATGGGGCATGGCCTGGTCCGGGTCTCCTTTCTTGAACAGCAGAAGTCCGAGAACCAGCTCTACTTCAAACACCTGGTCATCAATGCCGTGGGCCTTTCGAAGATACATGACAGCCTTGTCCAAATCCCCTTCAATCCGGTAAATAAGGCCGATATTATAGATGACCATGACCTCATTTGGATTGATCGTTGCCGCAGTTTCAAATTCTTTTTTTGCGAGCTCCAGCTTGCCCATGACCCCGAAGCACACACCCAGGCTGTTGATCAAATTGATATCCCCGGGCTTGATCTCAAGCCCTTTGCGATACTCTTTGATGGCGGCATCAAATCTGCCGACCTGGTACAAGCGGTCTCCACTTATATTCAGGGACACCCCATCAAAGTGAATCAGGGTGTCCGGTCCGAAAAAGGCGGCATGATCGATTGCCTTTAAGGCATTGGCCAGGGTCTGTGTTTCTGTGAAATCGTGAAAGGGGAATTTTGCCACACCCGTGAGGATATCGGCCTTAAGGGCGGATGATAATTTGTTCTTTAAAGATACCAGGAGGCGGGAGGCTTTTTCTTCATTGGGAAAATCCCAGAAAGCCATGACAAATGAGGTCTCGTTTAAACTTTCCCAGATTCCTCTGTCATGATCCAGGAAGGAATTAAAGGTTTCTTCAAACGCGGTTCTTGATCTTTCCCGGGCAGGCTCGGACGGGGCCCCAGAGATCTGGAGCACGGCAACAATAAATTTTTTTCCAGGGATTGTGGCCTCGGCCAGCCGCTTTTCAAAAACCTTGATCGGGACGGTCCCGGCTGTCAGCAGGTCACTGAAAAAAGTTTCAGGCGGTTTGACAATTAAATCGTCGGAATCGGTTTTAAGAAAATGGATTTCTTTTGAAGGGAACTTAATGGTCATGGTTTTTCAGTATCCGGGTTAAAGTGGATGAAATGATGGATTCCTGGCCGTTTAGAATGGTTCTGGGATCCATTATATATCGATTGTCTTCAATTCGTCCGATAATGGCCGGGGATGAAAAACGCATCCGGTTTTCAAGCCTGGATACGGACAGGTGTTCCGGCTGGATGGTCACACAGCGGGTGGGAAGCCTGAGCTCGGGGAATGACCCTCCGCCCGGCCGGGAACTCATGTCGGCAAGATCAACTTGGGCCAGGGAACCGATATCTTGTTTAATGGTGTTGAACAGGAGCTCCGCCTTTTTGCGGATGTCTTCAAATGGCATGGTGAGCATCCGCAGGGTGGGGATTTCCCGGACGGCCCGATCTTCATCCCGGTAAATCTTTAAAGTGGATTCAAGGGCGGCAAGGGTGAGTTTGTCGATTCTCAGGGCCCGGGTCAGGGGATTGGCCTTTATTTGATCAATGACGGCCGTTTGCCCCACAATGATCCCGGCCTGGGGCCCGCCCAGAAGTTTGTCACCGCTGAAGGTGACCACATCGGCCCCTGTTTTTACGGAGTCGGAAACCGTTGGCTCCGCCGGCAGATTGTAATTGGAAAAATCAATAAAGGTGCCGGAGCCCAGATCTTCCATGACCGGTATATTCCGGGAGTTTCCCAGCTTTACCAGGTCGTTGAGGGCAACGCTTGCCGTAAACCCTTCAATGGTATAATTACTGGCGTGAACCTTGAGGAGAAGTCCTGTCTCCTCTGATATGGCATTTTCATAATCCTTGGGGTGGGTTCGGTTGGTGGTGCCGACCTCCTTTAAGATACACCCGCTTTTTGCCATCACATCCGGTACCCTGAAAGACCCGCCGATTTCAACCAGTTCGCCCCTGGATACAATTACCTGGGTGTCCTGGGCAATGGTGTTCAAGGCCAGTAAAACAGCCCCGGCATTGTTGTTGACGGCAATGGCACTCTGGGCCCCGGTGAGTTCACAGATCAGGTCCTCCACTGCCGAATACCGGATTCCCCTTTTGCCGGTGTCAAGGTTCAGCTCAAGATTGGAATAGGACTGGGCAATGGTTCGGATATTGTTCAAGGCATCTTCACAAAGCAGGGCCCGGCCCAGGTTTGTGTGCAGCACCACGCCCGTGGCATTGATGATATTTACCAGCCGGGGCTGGATTTTTTTCAGGGCAAGCCCCTGGGCATTCAGGAGAATGGCCTCTTCGGTAATCCCGGTTTTGACAATCTGGGTTTCACTACCTGCCAGGATATCTTTTCTCAGGACTTCAATGGCAGTCCTCACAGATTCCAGAACCACGGTTCTGGGGATATCAAGGAAGGTGTCCCGGCTTTTGGCAAGTTCCAGAAGGCGGTCAACGCCGGGCAGGTTTTTAAGGAGTTCATGGGTGTTGGAAGATGTCATTTTCTTTGCCCTGACGGTTTTAAGATCTCATGGTTGTTGATGTCATTAATGGGGATGGCATCCACCAGCTCAGAAAGATCCGCCATAGTGAGTCCAAGACGCGCGAGTGCGGGTTCAAAGCTTTTGGTCTGCATCTTTTCCAGATCAAATCCTGCATTGAATCGTTCCATCAACAGATCGGCAAGATAGATGACATAGACAAGATCTTTATTCCGGGTGGCCTGTTCCGGGGTGTGATGCCATTGGATCACGTCGGACAGCCGGTTGGAAAACTTCCATTTCTTTGCCAGAAAAGCACCGGCTTCACAATGGGTAATGCCCAGCAGCTTTTTTTCCGAATTCATGAAATTTTCATTTGCCCGGCTTAACCGCCTGAAGAAAAGAGGAGAGGCTTCTGCCACATATTGATCCAGTATGACTTTGCCGATGTCGTGGAGCAGACCGGCGGTATAGGCTGATTTTATATCAGGGCTGCCGGTTTTTCCCGCAATTTTTTCCGCCGTGGACGCTACGCCCACGGCATGGAAAAAAAGTCCCCCCTTGCACAGGGAATAGCCCGAATCTCCAGCCTGTTGATAGTATTCATTCACTGCCGCTGTGATTACCGATTTTACCAGCATGTTTTCTCCCAGAAGCAGGACCGCGTCTTTTAACGTGTCGATTTCCAGCATTCCGGCAAAGAGTGCTGAATTGCAAATCTTTAAGGTCTGTCCGGACAGGACCTGGTCCCGGGAAAGCTCCCGGGTGATTTCTGAAATGTGGTGGTGGTCGGATTGAAACATCCTGAGTATTTTCAGGGCTGTCTGGGGAATTGGTTTCAGGTGATCAATGGTGTGGAAAATTTTGTCCAGAGACGGGGCGTAAAAAGTCTGGTCAGGTTTGCCGGTATCCGTCCATGCCGGATGAATACGGGCGTCTCCTGTGGCCATATCCAGTTCAAGGGTACAGGTGAAAAACCCCCCGGTTTCCGACTGGATGATTTTAATTCCAGCGGCCTCCAGTATGCCGGCGGCAATCTCAGCCGATCTCCCGCCGATATCAAGATTGATATCCTGGGGGGTGACCGGCCCCACAAGTGCCCCCCCTGCGATGCAGGCTCTCAGGTTTTCCGTCCTTGCACCCAGATTCGTCAGTTCCCTGATGAGAAGGGGAACGCCGGTGGCTGCATATTTTTCCGGGAAAGCGGCACTGGCCATGCCGGTGGGCTCGGGCAGCAGGATATGGATCATACCGCCGATCTTATTTGCCCGGTCATACAGGGCAACACCCACACAGGTTCCAAGATACGCCTGGAAGGTACCTGCGTCTGCTTTTCCGACTTTAAACTGCCCGGCGGCAATATGCTCAATGCGCTGATAATTCATTGGGTATTATGTCTCATATCATGCCAATATCAAAATAGTATTAAATATCATTAAAGAACCAGAGGTTTCAACACTTATCTTGTTGCCCTGGATATTTGCCGTAAGTCCTGGGATTTTGCCCGAAATCCCATCCAATCCTTTCGTTGACGGTAAGCCCAGGTCTTTACTGAACGCGGTGCGTTCCGGGATAATTCGCAATTTTGTCGTCCCAAAGTCAAGAATCTGGGTTTTCGGCCGATATTTTATTGATAAAGACATGCCCTCGGCAGCAAGGTTGTGCTTTATGTCTGCCTGATGCCTTATCCCTTTATATGTTTTATTCCAGGGAGGGAATACACCATGAAAATATCAGGTTCAACAATCGTCATTGATTCCTCCAGTCATTCCGACCAGATGGAGTCGTCCGTATATGCACGAACGCTGAAAAACGGGTCCAGAGTGGATACAGTTCAGTCACGGAACATTCAGGACCTTTCCCGGGTCCTCGTGGACAGGGTAAGTATTTCTCAACAACACAGACAGGAATATCAATCCAATTATTCGGCTGTTGTCAGCGGCAGATCATCGGTGTCGTCCACACAATCACCCGATGTAATGGAATTTCAGCAAAAAATGGCCGTGGAGAAACTTGTCGGTGGCATTATTGACAGGGATGTGGCCGTCCGCAGCATCCAAAGAAGAGAGGACATCCAATTATCAGACCCGGCAATATCAAACCGGGCCAAATTAAATTCGGTAATACCGGATCCGGACCTTGAACTTTCGGACAAAAGCAAATCCCTTGCCGAGAGGGGGGCCGGCCGGACCTGGCAGATGACGATTCAACGGACAGACATTTATTATGAAGCTGAAACCATTGAATTTGCCTCTTCAGGCCGGGTGATCACCCAAGACGGCCGGACCATTGAATTTTCTCTTGACATATCCCTTGACAGGGCCTTTTTGTCCAGGACGGAACAGGAAACCATTGTGGTTAAACGGCAGGAGCGGGCCAATCTGACCGACCCCCTGGTGATCAGCCTGGATGGAAATGCCCCCCAACTCTCGAATGTCGAGTTTGAGTTTGACCTGAACAATGACGGGAAAATGGAAAACATTGCTCGTTTAGGATCTGGAAGCGGGTTCCTGGCCTTTGATAGAAATAGTGACGGGGTCATCAACAGCGGATCAGAGCTTTTCGGGCCTGGAACCGGCAATGGATTTAAAGAACTCGCCGCCTTTGATGGTGATGGGAACCGATGGATTGATGAAAATGACGATGTATTTTCCCTTTTGTTGGTATGGACAAAGGATGAAACAGGTGAAGATCTGCTTGTTTCATTGAAAGATGCCGGTATCGGGGCCATTTCCCTGGATTATGGCACCACCGGTATGAATATGACCGGATCTGACAACCAGCTCCAGGGGCGGCTTAAAAGCACGGGCGTGTTTTTGTTTGAAAATGGGCGTGTGGGGTCTGTTCACCAGATTGATCTTGTGTCCCGCCCATTGGAAGCACTGACAAATGAGTCAAGTACAGGTCCGGAGGTGGAGGTGGACAGTCCCCCCCTTAAATCTCTTCATATTTCTCCGGGGCCTGCTTTCCCATTGAAGACGGAAGTATCCCGGCCTGCCGAGGCTTCCGGGCCGCTCCAGGATCTTCTGGACAGGATAGAGGAGTTAAAACAAAAGATGGAAACTCTACTGGGGAAAACAGATACTGGATCACATCAGTATGGGCTCAGACAATCAAAATACCGTGAATATACAGACCTAAATCCGGAACCATCCTTCCCGTTGTCTGGTCACGGCGGCCCGGGCCGCATTCGGGACCGATTGGCATAGAGGCGTGTTTTTGGGTTTATTCAGACTCTTTGTACAATGCCAGGACTCCGGATCTTGCGAGTTTTTTAATTCCAAAAGGTTCCACCAGGACCAGGAGTTCATCAATGGTATCCTGATTACCGGTGATTTCAAAGGTATAATATTGAGGGCTCTTATCCACTACCCGGCCGTTAAACCCGGCAATAATCTCGTCTAACTTGTCCGTATTCTCAGGTGCTGCCCGGACACAGATCAAAGCCATCTCACGTTTTACAGCCTCTTCTCCGGTCATGTCCCGCAGTTTGATCACATTTACCAGGCGCTTGATCTGTTTCATGCATTGTTCCAACTGGAGCGGATCAGCCTTTGTGGTAATGGTGATCCTGGACATTCTGGGGTTGGCCGTGGGGGCACCGCAGATGGTTTCAATATTGTAGCCTCTTCCGGCAAAGAGTCCTGTGATTCTGGCCGTGACACCGGGTTCGTTTTCCACCAGCATGGTAAGGATATGTTTTTCCTGGTTCATAATGCCCTGTTGTTTTTATTTAAGGTTAAATGTTTTTATCGTTTTAAGGACCTTTAAAATCGGCAACAATTTTGTTTTTTCCGGTTCTTTTGGCTTTGTACAGGCAGATGTCCGCATCCGCCACCAGGGTTTCAGGCGAAGAAGTTTCCGGAAAGCAGGCCAGTCCTCCACTGATGGTCTGGGTTATCCTGTGGCTGGAAATGGGTGATCCGCAGCAGACTTGTTTGATTCGTTCGCTAATTTTCAAGGCCCCGGCAAGATCCGTCCCGGGATAGAGGATACAGAATTCTTCACCCCCATACCGGCAGGCAACGGCATTGCCCTGGATCGTATCAATGATCATGGCGGCCATCCGCTTTAATACCAGGTCTCCTATGTCATGGCCGTAGGTGTCGTTGACCTGCTTGAAATTGTCCAGGTCCATCATCAGTAAACACAGGCTGGTGCCGGCGGTCCCGGCCTTTTCAACTTCATCCCTTAAGGCCTTGTCAAAATAGCGTCGGTTCATGAGGCCGGTGAGTTTGTCTTTATAGGCCAGGGATTCTAAAATCCGGTTTTTTTGCACCAGTTCATCCTGGAGTTTTTTCAATTTGATATGGTTTTCTACCCTTGCCTTTACTTCGTCACGGCCAAAGGGTTTGATGATAAATTCAGTGGCCCCGAATTTAAAGCATTGAAACATGAGGTTCCGGTCTGTTTCGTTGGCAATGGCAATGATGATTGAAGAGTCGCTTCCCAGAAGATTTCGAATATTCCGGCACACATTGAGTTTGTCGTCAATATGGGAAAGATCTAAAATGATCAGGTCCGGGATGCCCACACCCAGATAGGTTTCCAGTTCATCAATATCAATGCAGATATTAATGGCCGCGTTTAAAAAATTCAATGATTTTGTCAAAATTGAAATCAATGTGGTGTCCCGGCTTAAGACCACTGCAGTCCCGGCAGAAAAACGGGGTTCTTTTACAGATACGGAATCGATGATGGCCCTGAGCCCGGCCCGGGACACCGGTTTTTCCAGGAAATCAATGGCCCCGGCCTTGAATCCCTTTGTGAATTGGGCTTCATCAATGGTGCCGCTGACAACAACGGTGGGAATGGTGTTGATTCCCGATTCCCTGGAAAGGGCTTTACAGAATTCAAATCCGTCCATCACGGGCATTTCCACGTCCACAAGAATCAGGTCCGGCAGAAACCGGGCCGCTTCCTTTAATCCTTGAAGACCGTCGGCCGCGGTTTTGACCTCAAATTCCAGTTCACTTAAATAGGATGCAAGGGTATTCCTTACGGCCCTGCTGTCGTCAATTACCAGGGCCAGAGGGGTTTTCCGTGCCGGCCGGGGTTGAGATCGATGGGCTTTTATCAGGGTTTTTTTCAGGCTCGCCCGGTCAAAGGGCTTGATCAATACGGCATCAATATCCCCCAGGTCCCACTCCGACCGGAGATTTTCCCTGTGCATGGAGGTGGATACGATAAAGGTGGCCGTATACAGTTTTGGGTCTGATTTTATGATTTGTGCAATTTTAGGTCCGCTCTGGAATTTTGGAAAGCAGGGGCAGACAATCAGTTTGAACCTGCCCTGTTTCACCAGGCGGTTGATGTCCGAGGCTGTTGAATTAAACAGGCTGACCTTAAAGTCTGGCCTGTTCAAGTTTAAATTGGTCGAATCAGAATCGGTCAAGTCCTGACCGGTCGAGTCGGAATCGGATAGAAAGGTTTTATACACCGATGCAAGGGCCTGGGAGTCTTCAATGATGGCGATCTCTATCATAATGCAAATCTCTACCAATCCTTGTGGAATTTGTAAAGATAAGATTGCCCTGATTTTTGATGCGGCCGGTGAGTGATCCAAAACACCTGAAGCCGCTGGGAAGGTTGGAGAGCCGGCCAATGCCGTTTTGACCGGCTCCCCCTGCCCAGGCCGATGGGGCCTGTATGCAGTCCTGTAGATGGATTAAAATACTATCAACTTCATTCAAGTGACAAAGTCTGGGGTCCTTAGATGAAAATCAGGGAACCAACAATGATGGCCCCCAGATAGATGGCGCCGAAGATGGCACCCAGGGCCCACCACCTGCCCTGGGAAATATAACCCGCACCGTACCACATGGGAGAGGGGCCGGTTGCATAGGGGGTGATAATTCCCATGAGTCCGAGACTTCCTGCCAGAAGGATGCTGAAGGGCATCATCTGCTCCGGCGCGATAAGCTTCACGGCAATGGCCAGGAAGATGGGCATCAGAGCAGTGGTATGGGCGGTTGTGCTGGCAAAAAAGTAATGCAGAATAAAGAACAGGGCCAGAATGGAAATGATGAGCATGGTGGGTGACATCTGGGCCAGATGGCTCTGGGCAATGTTTCCAATCCAGTCTAAAATCCCTACGATTTTAAGCCCTGAAGCCATGGCCACCAGTGAAGCAAACCAGATCAGCACATTGAATGCCGTCTTGTTTGAAATCACATCTTCCCAGGAAATCACATTGGACAAAACCATTATTGTAACTACGGCGATGGCGGCAGTGGTGGCATTAATCCCGATTTTATTGCCGAATATCCAGAGGAGCAATGCAATTCCGGCAAGAATTGCCATTAATATTTCCTTGCCTGAAATCGGACCCAGTTTTACCAATTCTTTGGCAGCCCATGCCGGCGCTTCCACCGAGGTTTTTTGGGTCGGCGGATAGATCACATATACCAGCCAGGGTGTGGCAATAAACAAGGGGATCATGATGGGCAGCATGATGGCGGCCCAGCCTGCCCAGGAAACCGTATGCCCGGTACCCTTGGCAATCAGGTCAACGGCCAGCAGGTTTGGCGCCAGGGCCGTGAGGAACATGGAACTGGTGACGGATGTGGTGGCAATGGCCACCCAGGAGATATAGGCCCCCAGTTTCCTGGGTTCATTTTCCGGGGTGGAATCAAACACCAGGGGGATATTGGATGCCACCGGATAAATGGTACCGGCACTCCGGGCCGTATTCGAGGGCATGAACGGGGCAAGCACCAGATCTGAAAGCGCCACTGCGTAACCCAGACCCAGGGAACTTTTCCCCATATACTTGATCATAATCAAGGATATCCGTTTTCCCAGGCCTGTTTTTTTATACCCCTGGGCAAACATGAATGCGGCAAAAATAAGCCAGATAACCGTGTTTGAAAACCCTGAAAGCGCCCACTTAATATTTTCGCCCGGGGTTCCCATCAACCCGAGGACGGCCACCAGTGATATTCCTGCAAACCCCACCAAAGCGGCGGGTACCGGCTCAACAATGAGACCGATAACAACGGCCATGAAAATGGCAATAAAATGCCAGGCATTTGTTTTTAACCCTTCCGGTACCGGAATAAACCAGAACACAAGCAAAACAGCAATGGGAATAAGTTTTTTAATGGTCTGAATGGACATGATGTCTCCTTTTTTTGTCAAAATCAACGAATTCAGTCAGTCTGCCACGGGTCTGTGGCCAATACATTTCTTGGACACCTCTTTTTGCTCGTTTATCCAAGAGTCACTTCACACAAGTTGCTTTACAATTACTATACCAATGCAGGTTAAAACCATGTTCCGCGGGCAGGAAAAATGATAAAACAACCAGAGGCGCGGCATTAGCCGAACGGGTTCAGTTCAGGCAGGATTTTCAATCATGGCAATAGTTCGGGTAAACCAGGCCTTATCGTCAGATTTTTTTACAAATAGGAAAAACATTTTTCCAGGGTATTCCCCAGATCAGTATTGCTAAATTTCCACTTCTGAATTAATTTAGGCTTTTAACCTTATGGGAAAAAGAAAAATGAGACCTGTCTTTTTGATTCTGGCGGCCGGCATGGTCATGTTCTTTGGTTGCAAAACTCTGGAGCCTTTGCCCGAACTGCCCCTCCCATTGACCATTCCCGAGCATTTCTCCCGGATCCAAACCGGGCAGGAGCCCGTTGAGTCCTGGTGGCGATCCTTTGGCAGTGATGAACTCAACGATCTGATCCAGGATGCACTGGACAACAGTTTTGATTTAAAAGCCCTGAAATCAAAGATTGCCCAGGCCCGGGCCGGGGTATCAAAAGAAGAGGCCGCTCTTTTGCCTGATCTGGGATTTTCCCTGGGGGGGCAGGCAAGAAACACCCGGACGAAAAAGAGCGGCACCCCTTCCACAGATGAGGGCAGTCATTCATGGAACAGCTCCCTGAGCAGCTCCTATACCCCGGATGTCTGGGGGGAAGCGGATGCGCAGATTCAGTCCGCAAGCCTGGGGCTTCGGGCGGCTGAAATGGATTTACGGGCATCCACCCTTGAGGTGGCGGCCCGGGTGGCCGGCACCTGGATCGATATCATTGCGGCCCGGGAGCGGCAGGCTATTTTAGCCCGACAGATTCAGATCAACCAGACCTTGCTGGAACTTCAAAAATTACGGTTTGCCAATGGAAAGGCCAATGCCCTGGAGGTGTCCCAACAGCGGGAAGCCCTGGCAGCGGCAAGGTCCCAGGCCCCCCTCCTGGAAAAACAGGAACGAATTTTGTTGAACAGCCTGGCCTTTTTGTCTGGACAAACACGTGTTGACCAGATCCGGCTGACTGCAAATGAACTTCCCGACCCTGTGCCCCTTCCCCGGGTGGGGATACCAATGGATCTTTTGAGCAACCGTCCGGATATCCAGGCGGCCGGGATGAGATTGTCCTCATCCCAATGGGAAATTACAGGGGCCAGGGCAAACCGTCTGCCCTCATTTAATGTGACGGCCCAGGCCCTTTTTTCAAGCGGAACACTGGATTTGCTGTTCCGCAACTGGGTGGCTACCCTTGCCGGAAGCATTGCCGGTCCGATTTTTGACGGGGGGTTCCGTCAAGCCGAAGTGGAACGGACCAGGGCCGTTGCCGAAGAACACCTCAATGCCTATGCCCGCACCGTGGCCGGGGCCATCCTCGAGGTTGAAGATTATCTGATCAGCCTGGAAAAGCAGGAAGCCTATATCCGTTTGCTGGAACAGGAGCTTGAGGTGGCACGGCTCACCCTGAAAGATGCCATGGTGCAATACCGGAACGGGCAAAGCTCTTACCTGTCCTATCTGATCGCCTGGACCGGCATCGAGGGGCTGGAAAGACAATTGACGGGTGAGCGGGCCGGCTATCTCAAAGAGCAGATAGGACTTTACCAGGCCCTAGGATGGGAATCAATATCGGAAACAGAAGAAGAGACCCGAGACAATTGACCGCTTGATTTAACTATTGAATTGATGTGAAATGAATTGATGTGAAACCATGGAGTAGATGAAGATGAGTGACCGGAAAAAAGGAGGGTCACGGCTGGGGCTGCTGATCCGCATTATCCTGCCCCTCTGCCTTATTCTGGCAGGGGTTTGGGGATTTAATTATTTCAAGTCCAGCCAGGTGAAAATCAAACGCAAACCGCCCCAGCGGCAGGCAGCAATGGTGGAAACCATTGCCGTGCAGCCCGGGGACTATCAAACCTGGGTCAATGTCATGGGCACGGTCATGCCGGACAGCCAGATCATTTTAAAATCCAGGGTATCCGGAGAAGTGGTATCTGTCTCCGAATCCTTTGTCCAGGGCGGGTTGATCAAAAAAGGGGAGACCCTTATCCGTCTTGACGATGCCGATTATCTCATTCAGGTTCAAAAGGCCGAGAGTGCCGTTGATAAGGTTTTGTCGGACCTTGCCATTGAAAAGGGCAGCCAGCTCATTGCCAAAGAGGAACTCAAGCTCATCAACCAGGCCACTGAAGAAGAGATAAAATCCACAGACCTTGCCCTGCGAAAACCCCAGCTAGTCCAGGCCAATGCAGCCCTGGAAAGTGCCCGGGCAGATCTTGAACAGGCCCGGCTGAACCTGGCCCGTACCCAAATCCTTGCGCCCTTCAATGCCCTTGTCCTGGAAAAAAATGTGAATTCAGGATCCCTGGTGACGGCCCAGGGCACCATTGCCACCCTGGTGGACGTGGATAATTACAAGGTTGAGGCCCTGGTGCCCCCGGACCGTCTGGCCAGGATCCGGGTCCATGAGACAGGGGGCAGTGAGGCGGTCATTCAGTCCCAGTATTCGGAACATACCTGGCAGGGACAGGTGGTGAGAACCACGGGAAAGATGGCCGACAAAAGCCGGATGGCCGGGGTGATTATCCTGGTGCCGGACCCCCTGGGATTGACCCGGAATGAAACCTCAGTCCAATTGCTTCTGGACGATTATGTGGGTGTCCGGATCAAGGGGCAGCGACTTGAAAATGTTTTTGCCATCCCCCGGTCCATCCTCAGGGACGGAAATACCCTGTGGGTGTTTCAGGACGGGGTATTGGAAATTCGGCAGATCGACCTGGTATGGAAGGAAGACGGACGGGTGTTTGTGGGGGCAGGGCTCAGCCCCGGTGATCGGGTGATCACGTCCGACCTGCCCGCCCCGGTAAAGGGGATGGCCCTGCAGAAGGCATCGGGAGACCGTTCATGATGGAAAACCAAAAGCAACCCCCCCCCATGGGACCTGTTTCCTGGATGGCCGGCAACTCAGTGGCGGCTAACCTGATCATGGCCGTGCTGCTCATCGGCGGTTTGATCATGGGGATGAACATCAAGCAGGAGGTGTTTCCCGAATTCAGCCTTGACATGGTCTCCATTGATATTGCCTACCCCGGTGCCAGCCCGGAAGAGGTGGAAAACGGTATCATCCGTGCAGTTGAAGAGGCGATCCAGGACCTGGAAGGCATTGATGAAATTGTGGCCGTTGCCGGCGAGGGAATGGGGTCCATCACCATTGAAGCCCTGGAGGGAACCGATATCAACCGGCTGTGGCAGGAGGTCAAAAGTGAGGTGGACCGCATCGGCACCTTCCCGGATGAGGCCGAAGACCCCCAGGTGACCATTGCGGCACGGAAGAGAGAGGTCCTCAGCCTGGCCCTGTACGGGGATGCCTCGGAAACCACCATGCGGGCCCTGGCAGACCAGATCAGGGACGAACTGCTCATGGACGAGGGCATCACCCAGGTGGACTTTGAAGGGGTAAGGGACCGGGAGATCCAGGTTGAAATATCCCAGCAGGCCCTGCGACGATACCATATCACCCTCCAGGATGTGGCGACCACCATTTCCCGGGCATCCGTGGAACTGGGGGGGGCAGCATCAAGACCCGGGGAGGAGATATCCTTCTCCGGATCAAGGATCGCAGGGATTATGCCCGGCAATATGCCCGTCTTCCCGTTATTACCCTGGAAGACGGGTCCAGCGTGCTCCTGGAAGACATTGCCTCGGTTGCCGAAGGGTTTGAAGATACGGACAACTGGGCATCCTTTAACGGGAAAAGGGCCGTCATCATCGAAGTCTATCGGGTGGGGGACCAGACCCCCACCCAGGTGGCTGCCGCCGGCAAAGCCGTTGTAAACCGCATCAATGAATCCCTGCCCCAGGGGGTCCGCCTCACCGTGTTAAGGGACATGTCCAAAATATTTGCCCAGAGAGCGGATCTTCTCTTGACCAATGCCTATATCGGGCTGGGGCTGGTCTTTTTTTTCCTGGCCCTGTTTCTGGAGATCCGGCTGGCGTTCTGGGTCAGCCTGGGAATACCCATCTCTTTTCTCGGCTCTTTTCTCTTTCTGGCCCCCACCATTTTCACCATTAACATGATGAGCATGTTTGCCTTTATCGTCACCCTGGGGATTGTGGTGGATGATGCCGTGGTGGTGGGGGAGAACATCTATTTTTGCCGGCGCCAGGGACTTCCCCTGCTGGAGTCTGCCATCCGGGGGACCAAAAGCATTGCCATGCCCGTGGTGTTCAGCGTGATCACCAATATGGTGGCCTTTATTCCCCTGATGTTTATTCCGGGGTTTCTGGGAAAAATTTTCAAGACCATCCCCCTTGTGGTCATTGCGGTTTTCGGGGTTTCCCTGATTGAAAGCCTGTTTATCCTGCCGGCCCATTTAAGTCACGGCAACAGACGGCCCCTGTTTTTCCCCTTAAACTATCTTGAAAAATGGCAGGAAAAGTTCAGCAGAACATTTGAGCTGTTTGTCAAAAAACAATACGGCGGGGTTTTGTTCTGGTTTCTGAAGAATCGATATTCCGTGATTGCTTTCGGCGTTGCCCTGCTCCTGATCACTGCCGGTTATGTCTCTTCCGGCCGCATGGGCATGGAGATGTTTCCCAAGGTGGAATCTGACTACGCCTTCTGTGAAGCAACCCTGCCCTACGGAACCCCGGCCCGGATTCTGGGTGATGTTGAACAGCATCTGGTTGAAAGCGCCCACAGGGTGGTTGGGGAAAATGGGGAAGCGGCACTTTCCACGGGTATCTTCTCCCAGGTCAGCGAGAACCGGGTGAGGGTCAGGATTTATCTCACAGACCCGGATATCCGGCCCATGAACACCACCCAGGTCACCCATATCTGGCGGGAAAAAAACGGGAATATCCCCGGCCTTGAAACCATCAGTTTTGAGTCGGACCGGGGCGGGCCCGGATCGGGTAAGAATCTTACCGTGAGCCTGAGCCACAGGGATAAAAATATGCTGGACAGGGCCGGGGTGGATCTGGCCCGGAGTATTGGTGAATATCCCATGGTCAGTGACATTGATGACGGATCAGCCAAGGGAAAAAAGCAGTTTGATATCACCCTGACCCCTGCGGGGAAGCGAATGGGGCTCACCTCAAGGGAAGTGGCCAACCAGGTCCGCCATTCTTTCCAGGGCGTGTCTGCCGTGAAAAACCAGCGGGGCAGAAGCGAGGTCACGGTGAGGGTGAGGCTTCCGGAACAGGAAAGGATGTCGGAATCCACGTTTGAGGACCTGGTGCTGCTCTCCCCCAACGGGGAAATTCTGCTGCGCAATGCCGTGGATACCCTGACTGGACGGGCCTACACCTCCATTAAAAGAACCAATGGAAAGCGGGAGATCTCCGTAACCGCCAATGTCCGGCCCCAGTCCCAGGCTGAGAATGTTATCCGGGATATGAAAAAGGATATCCTGCCGGATCTTCTGGGTAAATATCCCGGACTCTCCTATAGCTTCAAGGGAAGGCAGGCCGAGATCCGGGAGAGCATATCCGCCTTGATCAAAGGGCTTGGCCTTGCCCTGCTCTGCATCTTCGCCCTTTTGGCCATCCCGTTTAAAAGCTATTTCCAGCCGTTTATCATCATGATCTGTATTCCTTTCGGTATGATCGGCGCCGTTGTCGGTCACGTGATCATGGGCTATTCCCTGTCCGTCATGAGCCTGTTCGGGCTGGTGGCCATGTCCGGGGTGGTGGTGAATGACTCCCTGGTGTTGATTGACTTTGCCAACAGGCGGCTCCGGGAGGGGGTCCCGGCCCTGTATGCAGTGCATTCGGCAGGTGTCCAGCGGTTCAGGCCGATTCTGCTCACCACCCTGACCACCTGTGGGGGGCTGGCCCCCATTATTCTGGAAACATCCCGCCAGGCAAAGTTCCTGATCCCCATGGCCATTTCCCTTGGATTCGGGATATTGTTTGCCACAGGTATCACCCTGGTCCTGGTGCCATGTTTTTACATGGTACTCGAGGATATCAAGGGGGTGTTTGCCGGATCGCAGACATCTCGGGAATCGGATGAAGAACCGCATGAAGTTTTAGTGGAAGAGGGGAAATAAAAATGTCTGTCCTGAATTTGAACCGGGTCATCAATCCGACTACCGTTGCCGTGGTCGGGGCAAGTGCTGCCAAAGGCAGGGTGGGTGCCGTGATTATGAACAATATGGTCCAGGGGAGATTTAAAGGGGATATTTTTCCAGTCAATCCAAAGTATGATATTGTCATGGGAATCGATGCCTGCCCGGATGTGGCAGACCTGCCCGACAGAATCGACATGGCCGTTATTGCCGTTCCCATAGAAAAGGTTCCGGATATTCTGGAAACCTGCCACCGAAAACACATGGGCGGGGCCGTCATTATCTCTGCCGGGGATGAACTTTCCGGGGATCCGGAACAAAAAATCAGGGACCGGATCAAAAAGATTTCAGACCGGACCGGGTTGCGCATCATCGGCCCGGGAAGTGTCGGGATCATGAATGCGGCCCTGGGGCTGAACGCAAATTTCATGCACCAGACCCCGGTTCCCGGGAAAATTGCATTTTTATCCCAGAGCGGGGCCGTGTGCACGGCTGTCCTTGACATGGCCATACGTGAAAATATCGGGTTTTCCCATTCGATCAGTCTGGGGTCCATGGTGGATGTCGGTTTTGACGACATGATTGATTTTTTCGGGTCCCTATACGAGGTGGAGAGTATCATCATGGTGGTGGAAAGCCTGACCCATATCCGGAACTTCATGTCTGCGGCCCGGGCAGTCTCCCGGGTCAAACCCATTATCGTGATGAAATCCGACTGGTCCGGCCCGGACTCATCCATGGGAGGAGATGACGTCTACAATGCCCTCTTCAAGAGAGCCGGGATTCTGCGTGTGAAAGAATTTGAGGCCCTGTTTGACTGTGCCAAGTTCCTGGCCGGGCAGCCGCGCCCCAGGGGGCCGAAGCTGGCCATTATTTCCAATGCCGCCGGTATCGGCATGATGGCAAAGGATGCCCTGGCCGGACACGGGTTCAAGCCGGCAGCGCTTTCCGGCCAGACGATGGATGCCCTTGAACAGCTCCTGAAGGAGAATTGGAGCCGTACCAATCCCATCGATCTTTCAGGCATCCCCCGGGTCAGCCAATACACGGCAGCGGTAAAGATATGCATGGCCGCTCCGGAGATCGACGGCCTTCTACTCCTGAGTTCTCCCGTGGGAACCCATGATTCCACGGGCCTTGCCCGGGATCTGGCCGGTTTTCTGAAAACAAGCCCCTGCCCGGTGTTTACCGCCTGGATGGGGGGAGTGGATCTGGATCAGTCCCGGGCGATTTTCAACCGGGCCGGGATTGTGACCTATGAAACCCCTGAACGGGCCGTCCGGGCATTTTTAAACCTGTACCAGTATGGAAAGAACCTGGAGATTTTGCAGGAGATTCCCTGCCGGACGGACAAACGACTGGAAATCCGGAAATCCGAGGCCTGTGATATTGTAGATCAGGCCGTATCCAACCAGGCCCTGGCCAACCAGATCGTATCTAATCAGGGCGGCTTGCTTTCTGATCAGACGGCAAAAGATCTGCTCATTTCCTACGGCATTCCCGTGGACCCGGGTCAGACTCCGGCAGGATCAAATCTGGCATCAGCAGGTCCGGCCATGTCAGGCCCAACTCTGTCGGATATGGCATCATCAGATTATGAACTGACCATCCAGGCGATTCAATATCAGGATTTCGGCCCGGTGATCCGGTTCGGACTGGGGGGGGTGCTCACGGATGTGTTCAGGGACCTGTCCACGGCCCTTCCGCCCCTGAGCCGGCTCCTGGCCGCAACCGCCATAGAGGAGACCCGGATCTCCCGGGTGTTCCAGGGGGGCAGGGGCATACAGAAACTGGATATGGCCCTGCTGGAAGAGACCCTGATCCGCCTGAGTCGCCTGGTGACCGATTTTCCTGAAATAAAACTCCTGGAGATGAACCCGGTCCGGGTGGTCAACGGCCGGATATCCGCTGCCGGCATCCGGGTGATGGTGGAAAAGACAGAGATAAAATCCCCGGCCCATCTGGTCATCAGCCCCTATCCCTATTGGCAGGAAACCTCTTTTACCATCAGGGATGACGTCCCTGTCTTTATCCGTCCCGTGCGTCCCAGCGACGCCCCCCAGATGATTGATCTGTTTTATGACCTGTCACCTGAAACCATATATCTGAGATTTTTCTCCCCCATCAAGAGAATATCCAGATCCATGCTCATCCGGATGACCCAGATTGATTATGACCGGGAGATTGCGCTCATCGCTTTCTCAGGGTCGGACAGTGCCGGGAAAATTGTGGGGGTGGCCCGGATCATCTTTGTTTTGAATCAAAAAAAAGGAGAGTTTTCCATTGTCCTGGCCGACAAATGGCATAAAAAAGGTCTGGCGGCAAAACTGCTGGGCCATGCCCTGGCCTGTGCCCGGCAATGTGGGCTTGAACAGGTCTGGGGACCGGTGATGACCACCAACACCGCCATGCTCGGGCTCGGGGAAAAATTGGGTTTCCGGGTTGACCGGGACCCGGACTCATCCGAGTACAAATTGACCATTGACCTGAACGACCTGACTGATCCGGCCTGATCATTTCAGTCTGATCGGTACGGCTTGACCGACATATAAATTCATAAAAAGAATGTTGACACCCGGAATCTGTACGGTGCATACTCAGGGCCATGGAAAATATATGGATTATCGGTGCCGGCCGGTTTGGATCTCTGGCCCTTA
The DNA here is from genome assembly GCA_963674905.2 of uncultured Desulfobacula sp. GTDB lineage: Bacteria > Desulfobacterota > Desulfobacteria > Desulfobacterales > Desulfobacteraceae > Desulfobacula. The sequence goes on from CAXXXR010000002.1 coordinate 3,295,030, forward strand.
AGCGTCTGTCAGAGCAGCACGGAAATTGGAAATTTTTAATGGTGGACCCTGTAAAGGAACGCCTGAATGAGCTCAAGGAACTCCATGCCGGTTCCGGTATCACCCCCGACCTCACAATTGAACATGCCGATGGTATCCCATTTTTATGTGATCACCTCACACCCAGGGCCCGGGTATCCTGGATTATCCCCTGCCTGCCGATTCACCTGGCATGGGAGTGGTGTGCCTTGAAACCGGGAGGGGACCGGCTGGTCCGGACCCCTCTGGATTCCGGGGTGGATGACTTGCTGCCCAATCCTTTTCACGGTGAAAATGGTGATGTCTATGCCAGCAATGCCGATTTTTTATGTCCCGACAACTGCCTTGAACCTGAAGATTTGTGCACGGTTACGGGACGTCCCAGGAAAAAGGATATGTTCAAACGGTTTGAAGAGCTGCACTATAAGGATTTTTTGCCCCTGGTGGTGAGGAGTTGGCAGTTGGGGCCGGGTATCGGGGGGTATCGTCCGGAACAGCTTTTTTCTTTGCTGGAGAGAATAAGGGCCCGCAAGGGCCGGCTCCTGGTGTGTACGGCCTGCCGTTGCCATGGGGTGATCACCGGGGCCGAAAGGATATGAAAAGGACATGCAGATGAAAAAACAGGGCAAAGACTATGTTGCCTTTCCTTTGGATTTTGCCTCCTTAAAAGAGGCAAGACAATATGTGCGGCTCCTTGACGGACAAGTGGGGACGTTTAAAATCGGGCTGGAGCTGTTTATCGATCAGGGGCCGTCCGTGGTTCAGATGGTGAGGCAGGAGAGCCGGGCAAAAATATTTCTGGATCTCAAGCTCCATGACATCTCTGCAACGGTTTGCCGGGCCATGGCAAGGGTGGCCGACCTGGGAACTGACCTGATAACCGTGCACTGTGCATCATCAATGGCCATGCTCCAACAGGCCGTGGCCGGGGGAAAAGGGAAAACCGGGGTCCTCGGGGTTACCCTGCTGACCGACAACGATGCCGCTGCGGTGGCTGCCGGTGGATTTAAGGATGAGTATGTCGATGATCCCGGCCGCCTGGTCATGCTCAGAGCAGAAATGGCCTTTCAGGCAGGGTGCGTGGGAGTGGTCTGTTCGGGCCGGGAGGTTGAAGGAATCAAGAAAGGTATCGGACCGGGATTTCTGGCCGTGACACCCGGGATCAGGCCGGCCTGGACATTGCTTGAAAACGATGACCAGAAAAGGGTGACCACGCCGGGCCAGGCCGTGCGCCTGGGCAGCGATTTGATTGTCATCGGCCGGCCCATCAGGGATGCCCGTGATCCGGTTGAAGCCGCCCAAAAGGTGGTTGAAGAGATTGAATCCGCCTTAACAGGTTCCTGACCGGTCTTTATCTGTTCTTATCCGCTCCTATTTTTCCTTGTCCAGCCCAAATGCCGAGTGCAGGGTCCTTACTGCGAGCTCGGCATATTTTGCCAGGATAACGCAGGAAATCCGGATCTCAGAAGTGCTGATCAGGCGGATATTGATGTTTTCCGATGCCAGGGCCTGGAACATGGTGGCTGCCACACCGGAATGACTTTTCATGCCCAGTCCGATCACTGAAACCTTGGCAATTTCACCTGCGGTCAGGATTTCTGCCGCACCAATTTCTTTGGCAACCCTTTGGGAAATTTCTTTGGCCCGTTCAAAATCATCCTTGGTCACGGTAAAGGTCAGATCTGTCTCACCGCCCGAACGGGTGTTCTGGATGATCATGTCCACACTGATTTCCGCCTCGGCCAGGGGGGTGAATATCTTGGCTGAAACACCGGGCTGGTCTGGAACACGTTTCAACGTGATTCTTGCCTCATTCATATCACAGGTAATTCCCGATACAATGACACTTTCCATATCAGAACTCTCGTTGACAACCATGGTTCCTTCCTCCTCATTGAATGATGACCGGACATGCACGGGCACGTTATATTTTTTGGCAAACTCCACAGACCGGATCTGAAGCACCTTGGCACCCAGTATGGCCATTTCAAGCATTTCTTCATAGGATATTCTGTTGATTTTCCGGGCATTGCTGCAGATCCTGGGATCTGTGGTGTACACCCCGTCCACGTCCGTGAATATTTCACACACATCGGCTTTCAGGGAAGAGGCAATGGCAACGGCAGAGGTATCGGAACCGCCCCGGCCCAGGGTGGTGATATCTCCGTCTTCATCCGCCCCCTGAAATCCGGCCACAACGGCAATATACCCCTTGTCCAGGGCCTGTTGGATGTTGGTGCAGTCAATGTCCAGTATTCTTGCCTTGCCCGAGGTCTTGTCCGTCCGGATACCGGCCTGGAAACCCAGAAAAGACTTGGCCGTGTATCCCCGTGACTTGAGGATCATGGCCAGAAGCGCTGCCGTGGTCTGTTCCCCCGTGGCAAGCAGGACGTCCAGCTCCCTCTTGTCCGGTGTTTTTGATGCCTGGTTTGCCAGACGGATCAGGCTGTCGGTGACCCCGGACATGGCCGAGAGGACCACCACAATCTTGTCGCCTTGATCATAGGCTTTTTCAACCCTGTCGGCAACGTGGTTGATGCGCTCAATGTCCGCCACAGAGGTTCCACCGTATTTTTGTACCCGTACCGCCATGATAACTCCAGAATGAATGAAAACATTTATAAAAACAATTTGCTTAGCAGATTTGATCCGGCTTGTCCAGAGGCAAAAAAAGATATGATTCGGTTATATTGGGCATCAAACTTAAAAAGGACCTCAAGGTCAAATTCAAAGGAAATTTCTTCCAGGATTTCGGGCCATTCCACCACAATGATGCGGTCGTCCTCGATAAGATCGTCAAACCCGATGAATTCCAGTTCATCCCCAGATCCCAGCCGGTAAAGGTCCAGGTGACAGAGGGTGAACAAACCGGCCGGATATTCGTTGATAATGCTGAAACTGGGGCTGGTTACATAGATGTTTTTGGATACCCCCAGCCCCCTGGCCAGTCCCTGGACAAAGGTTGTCTTGCCGGCCCCCAGATCCCCGACCAGGGCAATGGACATTTTCCGGTCGATGCGCCCGCCCATGTCTTTGCCCAGGTTAAAGGTCTGTTTTGAATGAGTTGATGTGATGGTTTTCATAATAGATGATCGTGAATGGCTCTGGGAATGATCTGAACCATATCCGAGGCAACAAAGCCGAAACCGCCTATCTCTTGTGCGAGAATATCTCCGCACAGGCCGTGGATATATACCCCGGCCAGACTTGCCGCTTCCGGGGAAAATCCCTGGGCGCAAAATCCTGCGATCATGCCGAAGAGTACGTCTCCCATCCCGCCGGACGCCATGCCGGGATTGCCCGTGGGGCATACCGCGGACCTGCCGTCGGGAAACGCCACAACGGTCTGGGCCCCTTTGAGTACCAGGATGACATCATGGTCCCGGGCAAATTCCGAGGCTGAGCCGATCCGGTCGGCTTGGATTTCAGCAATTGTCCGCTTGAACAGCCTTGCCATTTCTCCGGGGTGGGGGGTGAGAATGGCCGGTTCCTTTTTTTCCTTCAGAATGCCCGGGTCATCTGCAATGCAGTTTAAGGCATCGGCATCAAGTACCAGGGGAATCGGGCTGTTTTTAATCAGGTCCTTCACCAGTCGCTTGGTTCCCTCCCGGGTGCCCATGCCCGGTCCCATGGCCAGGGCCTGTTTTCCGTCTAAAGCACTTAAAATCTCATCCAGGCATTTATCGGATAAAATGCCCGGTTCTTTTTCAGCCAGGCCAAGGGTCATGGGCTCAATCACCAGGGGTTCCAGTGCTGGATTAAGGCTTTGGGCAATCCCAAGAGTGACAAGGCCGGTGCCGCTTCGCACGGCCGCGTTGGCGCAGAGCGCCGCAGCTCCGGTTTTCCCCGGGGAACCCGCCAGCACCATGAGATGGCCGTAACCGCCCTTGTGACTCGCAAATTTCCGGGGGGGAAAGAATGCGGCAATCTCCTCTCGTTCCATCAACCAGAGGCCCGGGTTTTTGTCTTTGACGATAAAATTTGGAATTCCGATATTAATGATCTCCAGATCACCGGTATATTCGTTTCCCGGATCAAGGATGTGCCCGGCCTTGGCACAGGCAAAGGTGGCTGTTGCATCGGCCTTCACGGCAGTGCCCAGGGGCCGGCCCGTATCCGAATCAAGGCCTGAAGGGATATCCACGGCAAAAACCGGCCGCCCGGATCGGTTCATCAATTCAAGGGCATCCTTGAAAAAACCCCTGACATCGGATTTCAGGCCGGTTCCAAAGACGGCGTCAATGAACAGATCATGATGGAGCATCCGGCTTTTCTCCCGGTTAAAGGCTTTGAGATCCGGGACATCGACAAGGGAGGGTGCGAAAGAAGCGGCAGGACACTGGTCGCACAATTTCTGGAAAAGATCCATGTTGAGCCGGGCATCCCCTTTTACCCGTTCCCGTGAAGCCAGTAAAAACACCGTCACCTGGATCTGTTTTTCCATCAAAAGCCTTGCCATGACAAATCCATCCCCCCCGTTGTTACCCGGGCCGGCCATCACGGCAATTTTTTTCAGACCACACGCTTTGAATCGCTTCAAAAGAAAAGCCGCAGCCCCTCTTCCGGCATTTTCCATCAACACGCATCCGGGAATTCCAAAGGATTCAATGGTCTGCCTGTCCATATCCTGCATTTGATTTGCCGTCACCAGAAACATTTGTTCTCCTTTGAAAATCTAAAATTCATTATAATTTCATACCCGGACCAATTTTACATGATTTGACGTAAATGAAAAGCCCATTGTCCGGGGAGGCATCCCAAACCTGTTTGTCTGATCATGGGGTTTTCAACACCTCTTTGTAGCGGAAGCAGGAGACCAGGTGATCGTTGACCATGCCCACGGCCTGCATATGGGCGTAGACAATGGTAGATCCTGTAAATTTAAATCCTCTCTGTTTGAGGTCCTTTGAAAACGCATCTGATTCCGGTGTGGTTGCCGGGACCTGGTCAGGGGTTTTAAACCGGTTGATCCTGGGTTTCCCGCCTACAAACCGCCAGGAATAGGCGTCAAACGAGCCGAATTCTTCCTGGATTTTGATGAATGCCCGGGCATTTGTCACGGCGGCATTGACCTTGAGCCGGTTCCGGATGATGCCGGGATCAAGGAGGATCGATTCAATTTTTTTTCGCGTGAACCCTGCCACCTGTGCAACATCAAAATTGGCAAAGGCCCGGCGATATCCCGGTCGTCTCTTGAGAATCGTCAGCCAGGAGAGCCCAGCCTGGGCACCTTCCAGCAGGATGAATTCAAAGAGTTTCTGATCGTCGTGAACCGGTACACCCCATTCTTCATCGTGGTATCGGATATATACCGGATCATTTTTTGCCCATCCGCATCTTTCCATTCCTGATTCTCCTTATCGCTTATATTGGTCGGGTATCCCTGTCGGGGTATGGCAGGGAAGCCATGCCGCACCAAACACGCCCGCTGAATCGCCCAGCAGGTTTTTCAGGATGGGGGTCCTGATGCATTTGTGAAATGCATATTCCCTGACCCGTTCGACTCCCCTGGTATAGAGATCCGGTATGTTTGAAAGCCCGCCCCCAAGGACGACGGCATCCGGGTCCAGCAGGGAAATCAGGCCGCCCACGCTCCTGCCGAAATCATCCAGGAATTGATCAAACACCATTTGGCAGTCCAGATCATTTTGTCCGACTTTTTTAACGATTTCCTCTGCGGACAGCACGCCTTTGGTCAGCCGTTTATAGGCCCTGGAAAGCGCCGGACCGGTCAGCTTGGTGTCAATGCACCCGATATTGCCGCAAAAGCAGACCTCCCCCCCGGGATCAACGGCAAAATGTCCAAACTCTCCGGCAATGCCGTGGGCGCCCCTGTGAATGGCCCCGTTGATGCAGAGTCCCCCGCCGCAGCCCGTGCCCATGATGATGCCGAACACCATGGGAAAGCCTTTTGCCGCACCATGGGTCGCCTCTGCAAGGGTAAAGCAGTTGGCATCGTTGTCCATGAAAACCTTTTTGTTGAAAATTCGTTCAAGGTCCCCACGGAAGGGGCGATCGGAAAGCCATGTGGTATTGGCATTCTGGACAATGCCGGTTTTCCGGTCCAGGGTTCCGGGAATCCCCACACCAATGGTATAGTCATCCAGGGAGGGCACAATTGACAGGGCCTGTTCCACCAGGGCCTTTATTTTTCCCAGCACGGCTTGGTAATTGTCCTGTTCATCCCTGGGTGTGGATGCCCGATCCCTGAAAAGGGTTTTGCCGGATTTGGAAAGCAGGACGGTTTCTATTTTCGTCCCCCCCAGATCAACGCCGATCCGAAATGGGGCAGGCGCCGTTAAATTTACCTCCATACCCGTATCTGTCATGGTTCAATAAATTCCATAGTTATATCAGGGATTGATTTTTGATAAGGCTTTTTTCGTTCCGATCACAATCACGATGTCCCCTTTCAAGAGGATGTCATCGGCTTTGGGTATATAGCGGTAATAGGACTCATCATTTCTTCTCACCGCGATAATCTGACAATTAAAATTATTGGTTAAATCGATTTCCCGAAGTGTCTTCTGATCTAATTTGTCAATGATGATTTCCCGGATGATCATTTCCGAATCAAAGGGCAGCCGCTGGATCACACCGGGAATATCAATCCGGTCCGCCAGTTGATTCGCGGCAATATGCTCGGGAATGATGACTTCATCTGCGCCGACTTTGGACAAGAGCTTGGAATGCTCTTCGTTGACGGCTTTAACCCAGATATTGGGGACCTTCAGCTCCTTGAGATGCATGGTTGTCATTGCACTGGTGGAAATGGAATCCCCCACACTGACAAGGACATGGGTAATTTCAGAGAGTCCGATTTGTTTGAGCGCCTGTTTTTGAGAGGCATCGGCTTCATATACCTGGGAAAAAATTTTCTGGGCCCTTTGAATATTTGTCGGGTTGGAATCAATGCCGATGACCTGGTGGTTCAAATGTATGAGTGAAGCACCAAATTTATATCCAAATTTACCCAGACCGATCACACAGATTTGTGGTTTTGTAATCATAGGATTCATCTCCAGATTCATCTACTTGTCAGCCGATCATCACACTTTCTTCGGGCAGGTTATAATACTGAATTTCCTGGACACTCTGCAAGGCAGATATCAACACAAACGGGCCAAGACGTCCGATGAACATCAGGCAGATTATGATCCATTTGCCGGCAGTTGAGAGGGTCGGCGTCAGACCCGTGCTTAAACCCACCGTGCTGAACGCTGAAACAGATTCAAAAAGGATTTCTAAAAACTGGCCCCTGACGTGGTAATGCGGTTTGTTTCCGCCTTCTGTAAAATCCAGCAAAAATACAGCCACAAAAATGATCAAGCTGGCCAGAATAAATAAAACCATGGCCTTTTTTACGGCAGGTTCGGTGATGGCAAATTTTTCAATGACGGCCTGTTTTTTGCCTTTGAGTTGTGACCAGATCAAGGCTGCCAGGACCCGGAATGTCGTTACCTTTATCCCTCCTGCACAAGACCCGGGGGCCCCGCCGATAAACATCAGAAAAAGAATCACCACCAGAGAAATATTGGTCATTTGGCCGATATCCAATGTATTAAATCCGGCTGTTCGGGATGTCACCGACTGAAACAAAGAGGTGAGAATCGCATCATCCAGCGCCATCATCCGGTTATATCCGACAAATTCAGCCAGGTAAATCGCTATCCAGCCAAAAATTATCAGGAAAAAACTGGTCTGAAAAACGATCTTTGCGTACCAGCTCAGGCCTCTGGTGCCGGTAGCAAAGCGAAACTTCAATCGTTGTATAAGGAAATGTTTGGATTCTAGAAATACCGAGAATCCGATCCCGCCTGTGAAAATTAAGGTGATAAACACAAGGTTTATTCCCCAGTCCCCTTTCCAGGTTGCCAGGCTATTGCTGAACAAAGAAAAGCCCGCATTACAAAAGGCGGAAACAGAATGAAAGACCGCAGAAAACGGTGAAAAGGCTTTGGGTGCCATGAGAACCAGCAGAAGGGCACCGACGGCTTCGATTATAAAGGTCCAGGTGACGATCTCGATTAAAAATTTTCCAAGATTAAACCGGGCGTCATGTAAGAGTGCCTGCCCCACGGCTATTCGATCCGTGATGGTTGTTCTTCTGCGCCACAGGTAAATTGAAAGGCTGGTAAAGGTCATGATGCCCAGGCCGCCGATCTGCATCAGACAGAGTATAATGGTCTTACCAAATCCCGTGAAATACGAACCCGTATCAACAATGGTCAGCCCGGTCACGCAGGCGGCGGAGGTTGCTGTAAATGCCGCATCTGTCCATGATATGGCACCAACCGTACTTTTTTCAGAGATATGGAGGAGGAGACAACCGGAAAAAATGATGAGGGCAAAAAAGATAATGGGTAAAATGATCGGTGAATTGAGTAACCTGAAGAGTTTCATCTATGAATACGCCTTGGGCATATGGGTTTTTTTATTTTTTGGGTGTCATCATACTAAAAACGAGTTTCGATAGAAATACCTATTTTTTGATACCCCAGCCGGTTTGGAAAAATGCGAGCCGGCTATCGGTCAACAATCTGTCTTAAACTCTGCTGCATGGCTGATTTGAATGCAGGGTCGCCCTCCAGAAGCTAGTATAGTTCCAATTCATCCCGCCGCTTTCTAAGCATGACATCCTCAAATATTTTCCGGAATGCCAGGATTCGGGTCTGGGTATCCTGATTGTTTTTATACTTCTCATCAAAATCCGGGTGGGCCTTGATATGGTCTGCAATATTTAAACATCCTCTGCATTCGACCAGTCCAAAAATTCTGAAGAATCATTTTGTTGCCAGAATTTTCGTTCTTCCGCCTCGTTATTGAATTTTGGTATTTTCTTTTTCATTTAAATTATTTAACGATCTCCATCAATGGTTTAAATGAATACATTGCCGGACGTCTACCCTGGGCGGGCGTCACCATGTCTATTATTTCATTTTCGAGCAGGCTTTTTATCACCTTGGCGGCATGGGGTTTTGATAATTCGGTTGATTTTGTAAAATTTGGTGTTTCAAATATTATTTTTGAAAAAAGAAAATCTTGAATTTTCAAAGAATTTCGTGATTTGGTTACATCTTGAATAATATGCTTCATTTCTTCATACAGTTGAATGATACTTTTAGCTCGTTTTGTGTTGTTAATGGCTTGACTGGTAATTGCCTCAAGGAAATAATTAATCCACTCACTCCATGCTTTTTTGTCTGACACGGCTCTTAGATTATCATAATAATTCTGCCTGTTTTCTTCAAAAAATTTACTCACATACAATGCCGGATACTTAAGGATTTTTTGTTCAAACAAAAATAGAGGGATAAGAATTCTGCCAATCCTTCCGTTTCCATCTAAAAAAGGGTGAATGATTTCAAATTGAGCATGGATTATCGCCAATTGTACAAGTTTATCTTTTTCATTATAGTGGCAATATTTTTCCCAATTAGATAAAAAATCCAAGAGAATATGCGGTTCCGGCGGAACATAGCTTGCTGTTTCAATTGTTGAATTTGGTTTTCCAATCCAATTTTGAATTCTTCTAAATTCACCTCTTGCTTTATTTTGACCCCTTACTCCCTGTAAAAGTATCTTGTGCATGTCTCGAATAAAATTTAAACAGATGGGTCTGTTTTCAAGTTCCTTTGTGGCAAACATCAGCGCATTCCTGTAATTGATAACTTCTTCAATGTCGTTCATATTGTCTTGTTTTCTTTTTGGAGCTGCCTCAAACGCTAGAACGTCGCTCAAAGATGCCTGTGTTCCTTCAATTTTTGATGATAACACAGCCTCTTGGGTCATAAGTGGATTTAAAAATAATAAAGGGTTCAGAATGCTTTCCAGCAGACCATCAAATTTTGCCACTGCGGAATTTGCTTTGACAATATTGGTGAGCAGGTTTTCCCAGTCAATATTTTCAAGCGGAAGTTTTTCTGGGATAAAGGGTTTTGGCATGTCACTTCTCTTTAGTGTCTCGTTTTGCAGATATTACAAGACGAAACATCCTTTGTCAATCATTCATGATACGCAAGATTTTTGACTTTTTAAGACAAAGTGCATATATTGGCTGGTAATTTTATGGTGACAAAGGGCAGAAATCAAGAAATCTAAGGATATGGAAACACCCGGGATTAAAATAGGGACAGGATATGATGTCCACAGGCTGGTGAAGGGAAGGGCACTGGTTCTGGGAGGCGTACGGATTGATTTTGACCGGGGTCTGGAGGGTCACTCGGATGCCGATGTCCTGATCCATGCAGTGTGTGACGCTGTCCTGGGTGGTTTGGGGCTGGGGGATATCGGTGAGCATTTCCCGGACACAGATCCGGCGTACAGGGGGATCTCCAGCATGATTCTGCTGGAGCGATGCCGGGACCTCATGGAAAGCCGGGGATATGGTGTCCTGAACATGGACTGCATTGTCTTTGCCCAGGTTCCGAAAATCAGCCCCTATAAAAGACAAATGGAAAAAAATATTGCCCGGGCCTTGAATATGGAACCGGGCCTTATTAATGTAAAGGCCACCACCACCGAGACCCTGGGATTTGTTGGGCGGGAAGAGGGCATTGCAGCCCAGTGCAGCCTGTTGATCACAAAAGTGTATAGCTGACGGGAAAAACCAAGACTGAAAACCAATACGGGAAGGACAGCATGAGTTTAAGAGTTTACAATACATTGAAGGGAACAAAAGAGACCTTTGTTCCCCTGGAAAAAGGAAAGGTGGGCATGTATGTCTGCGGTCCCACCGTATATGATACCAGCCATATCGGCCATGCCCGTTCGGTTGTGGTCTTTGACACGATTCTGAGGTGGCTCAGACAATTGGGGTACGCTGTCACCTATGTGCGGAATTTTACGGATGTGGATGACAAGATCATCAAAAAATCCAATGAGACCGGACAGGAGTGTTCAACCATCACTGAGAAGTATATTGATGAGTTCCATAATGAAATGGATGCGCTCAACGTATTAAGACCCGATATTGAACCCAAAGCCACGGACCATATCACCCATATTATCAAATTCATCCAGATGCTCATTGACCGGGGCAAGGCCTATCATATAGAAGGCGGGGATGTCTATTTTTCCATTGAATCCTTTGAGGATTATGGAAAGCTGTCCGGACGGAATCCCGATGACATGAGGGCAGGGGCAAGGATTGCCGTGGATGAGAAAAAAAAGAGCCCGCTGGATTTTACCCTGTGGAAACCGGCAAAACCGGGCGAACCTTTCTGGGAAAGCCCCTGGGGCAGGGGACGGCCCGGATGGCATATCGAGTGTTCCGCCATGAGTTATGAATACCTGGGCCAGGGATTTGATATCCATGGGGGCGGCAAGGATTTAATCTTTCCCCACCATGAAAACGAGATCGCCCAGAGCGAGGCGGTTTTCGGGCGCCAGTTCGTCAAGTACTGGATTCACAACGGGTTTGTGGACATCAACAACGAGAAAATGTCAAAATCCCTGGGCAATTTCACCATGATCAAGGATGTCCTGGAGCGGTATTCCCCGGAGGTGATCCGGATGTTCCTGCTGTCGAATCATTACAGGAGCCCCATTGATTTCAGTGAAGATTCCATGCGGGAGGTTTCCATGGGACTGGACCGGATCTATGCCTTTCTTGAACGCCTGGAAGCTGCCGGTGTGAAGCGTGAAGAAGCACAGCAGGGGGAACTGTGGAATGATTTCACCCTGGCCATGAATGATGACTTTAATTCGGCCCGGGCCCTGGGCCTGGTGTTTGACGCGGTCAAACAGGGGAACAAACTTCTGGACGATGCCGGCCCCTCCCCGGATCAGGGGAATTTGAACTCCCTGTGTCTCGTCTGCAACGACATTAAAGCGATCTCACGTATCCTGGGCATATTTTTACTGGACCCGGCCGCGTATTTTAAGGACAAGCGGGACAGGGGCGTGGCAGACACGGCCGTTGATCCTGATGAAATAGAGGACCTGATCCGCCAGCGGGCAGAGGCCCGGAAAAACAGGGACTTTTCAAGATCCGATGAGATCCGGGATCAGCTTCAAAGCCGGAACATCATCCTTGAAGACGGCCCCACCGGTACCACCTGGCGGTTTGATGGATAGGCTCTGATAGACCTTGATAGTCCTGATATAGGGAGTGCCTTTACCGTTTTTTTGCCAGCTTTGCCCAGGCATCCCTCAGGGTCACGGTCCGGTTAAACACGGGCAGACCCTTTCCACCCTCTTTGGGGGCTGCATCTTTGGAATTTCCATTTTTTGAGGCCCCGCCTTTTGGGTCCGGGCAGAAATATCCCAGCCGTTCAAACTGGTATACAATTCCAGGGGCTGCCTGGGCCAGGCTTGTTTCCAGTTTGCAGGATCTCAGGGTTTCCAGAGAAGTCGGGTTCAGGTTTTCAATAAAATCCTGTCGGTCCTGTTCCGGGTTTTCATCGGTGAACAGCCGGTCATAGAGCCTGACTTCCGCATCCACACAGTCATGGGCATTAACCCAGTGAATGGTGCCTTTGACCTTTCTTCCGTCCGGCGCATTTCCCCCCTTTGTGGCCGGGTCATAGGTGCAGATGATCTCGATTACCCTGCCGGATTCATCTTTGATCACACGGGTGCAGGTGACAAGGTAGGCATATCTTAATCTGACCTCCCGGCCCGGGCCCAGGCGGAAGAATTTTTTCGGGGGATCTTCCATGAAATCATCCTGCTCCACATAGATCTGCCTGGAAAAGGAGATGGGCCGTGTGCCCATCTCCTGTTTCTGGGGGTGATTTATGGCCGTCAGGCTTTCGGTCTGTCCTTCGGGATAATTTTCAATGGTCACTTTCAAGGGCTTTAACACGCCCATGACCCGGGGGGCTTTTTCGTTCAGGTCTTCCCGGAGGCAGCTTTCCAGGAGTCCCATGTCGATGCGGCTGTCTTTTTTGGACACACCGATGATATCGCAGAATTTCCGGATGGATTCCGGGGTATATCCCCGTCTTTTCATGCCCTCCAGGGTGGGCAGCCTCGGGTCATCCCAACCCTGGACGTGATTTTCTTCCACCAGCCGCTGGAGTTTCCTTTTGCTCAGGACCGTAAAATTGATATTCATCCGGGCAAATTCAATCTGCCGGGGGTGACAGGGGGTGTCAAGGGTCTCAATGATCCAGTCGTACAGGGGACGGTGATCTTCGAATTCCAGGCTGCACAGGGAATGGGTGATTCCTTCCAGAGAATCGGACAGGCAGTGGGTGAAATCATACATGGGATAGATGCACCACCTGTCTCCGGTCCTGGGGTGGGAGGCTTTTTTGACCCGGTAGATGATGGGGTCCCGCAAATTGATATTGGGTGATCCCATATCGATTTTTGCCCTGAGGGTATGTTCGCCCTCCCCAAACTCCCCGTTTTTCATCCGTGTGAACAGGTCCAGGTTTTCCGCCACAGATCTGTCCCTAAAGGGACTGTCCTTTCCCGGTTCCGTCAGGGTGCCCCGGTATTGCCGGATCTCATCTGCGGACAGGCTGCACACATAGGCCTTGCCCTTGTGTATCAGTTCCACGGCAAAGTCGTGGAGCCGGTCAAAATAGTCGGATGCAAACAGGGGGGTTCCAAATTCAAAGCCCAGCCATGTGACCGTGGATTTGATCGAGTCGATATAGATCTGTTTTTCCTTTGCCGGGTTGGAGTCGTCAAACCTCAGATTACACCTGCCGTTGAATGCCTGGGCCATATTAAAGTTCAGACAAATGGATTTTGCATGCCCGATGTGAAGGTATCCGTTGGGTTCAGGCGGGAAACGGGTGATGACCCTGCCCTCATTGGTATTGTTTTTAACGTCTTCTTCGATAATTGACCGGATAAAATGACCCTTTGGTGTTTCTGCTTCCATTTGCCCCTGTGTCCTTGCTGTTAAGTTAAGTTTTGAATTACCCTATTTATCATACATTGGTTTTGTGAGGCAAACATAAATACAGGTTTCGGACAAAGTATCTGGCGGCCCAAATTCATTGTCTGATTTGTCATCCCAGCCGCTTCAGGGGTCGTCCCAGGCGGCCGGGGCGGGCCAATGAAGTTGACAATACCCGGCGAATCACGTATTTGATGGTTATCTTTGTGATACATGGAGATCTTTCACCTAAACCACAGGGGCGGGAATGAGTCATGGATGGAAATAAACCGGCAAAATCAACGAGTATCCTGATTCTGGGGCTGGGAGGAGTGGGCTATTATCTGGCCAAACGCCTTGCCCATGAAGGGTATTCCATCACTGCCATTGAGCAGGACAGCGCCCTGCTCCGGCTTGCGGACGGGGATATTGATGCCCGCCTGATCCAGGGCAATGCCCTGAGCATTGAATGCTGGCGGGAATCCGGTGCCCGGCGGATGGATTATCTCATTGCCGTCACCAATAACGATGCCGTCAATATGATGAGCTGCCTCATTGGAGACCGGTTTGGTATCCCGCGCAAAATAGCCCGGGTCCGTTCCACAGAGTTTGGAAATCAAGATTCCCTCCTGAATGCGAATGATCTTAAAATTGATCTCATCATCCACCCGGAAGAGCTGGCAGCCCAGGAAATTTTCAGGCTGATAAAGCTCCGGGCCGGCAACGATGTGATTGCGGCAGCCAAGGGGAAAATTCAGGCCATTGCCACCCGGATTCATGAACAATCCCCCCTGGCCTATCGAAAATTAAAGGATATTTCCCTGGAGTACAATGAATTTCCATTTCGGATTGTTGCCATTGCCCGGGGTATTTCCACCCTGATCCCGGGGGGTGATGATGAACTGTTGCCCCAGGACCAGGCCTTTTTCATGGCCCGGAACGAGAACCTGACACGGCTCATGAGTCTGACCGGGGTGGAACAGGAAAAACGCCATAGGGTGATGATCATCGGTGGTGGACTGGTGGGACGGCGAATTGCCGAGCTCCTCGGCAGAACCGTCCAGGTCAGGCTGGTGGAAAAAGACGAGATCGTGGCCCAGGAACTTTCCTTTACCCTGAAGAATGCGGAAGTGCTTCACGGAGACGGGTCGGACTCTGATGCGCTTATCGCTGCCGGGCTCTTGGAGATGGATACCTTTATCACGGCCACCGGAGAGAACGAAACCAATATCATGAGCTGTGTTCTGGCCAAACATTTGATGAAGTCCCATCACAACGGCAAGCAGGGCCGCAGACAGAACAAGTGTATCGCCCTGGTGAACAAGGAGGACTATGTGGTGCTGGCCACCACCATGGGGTCGGATCTTGCCCTGAACAAAAAGATCCTGGCCGGGAATGAGATTATGAAATTCATCCGCCGGGGTGAGCTGATTTCCGTGGCCCATCTCCACGGGTTTGACGCTGAAATGGTGGAAATTGTTGCAGCCCCGGACTCTCCGATTACCCGCAAACCCCTTTCCAGGATCGGGTCTTACTACACCGGGAGAATAATGATCGGGGGAATCCATCGGGACGGGTCCTGGCAGGTTGCCGTGGGTGATACCCATATCCGGAACAATGAGCGGGCCATCGTGGTCTGCATGTCCCAGAGTCTGAAAGATGTTCAGAAACTCTTCCTGGCCTGACCGGGGTTTATTTTTTCCAGAAAGACGGGTAAAAGATCACCAGGGCTGAGAACATTTCCAGCCGGCCCACGAGCATGTTCCAGGATAAAAACCATTTGCCGGCATCTGAAATAAAGGCGTAATTTTTTGACGGTCCCACCCCGCCGAATCCCGGACCGATATTCATCAGGGTTGCGATCACCGAACTCATTGCCGTGGTCACGTCCATGTCTTCCACCAGGGACATGAAACATCCTCCGCCCAGCACCAGGAAAATATTCACGATAAAATAGCAGAAGGCCAGGTGAACGATCTGGGGATCCACGGGACGCTGGTTCAAGCGCACCGCCACCACTGCCATGGGCCGGAAGAAGATATGCTTGATCACGGCCACGCCGAATTTCCAGATCAGGATATAGTGAACCACCTTGATCCCGGAGGTAGTGGACCCTGCACAGGCCCCGATAAAGCAGACCACATAGAGAAACATCTGTGCGGCATGGGGCCATTGTTCGTAATCCGCCGTGGTAAATCCGGTGGTGGTGAGAATGGAGGTGACCTGGAAGGTGGCGTAACGGATGGAATCCATGACCCCATAGGTGTTTTCCTTCCACAGTATCCAGGAGACCATTGCGCAGAAAAAGACCATGAACCCGAGATACCAGCGCAACTCCGTATTGATTCCGATCACTCGCCAGTTCCCGTGGGCCATGTGATAGAAAAGCATGAAGGTCATGCCGCCCAGGAACATGAACAGGATGATGATCCAGTCAAAATAGGCGTTGTTGTAATGCCCGATGCTGGCATTGTAGGGCGAGTATCCCGAGGTTGACACGGTCCCGAACGAGTGGCACAGGGAATCGAAAATCGACATGCCGCCCAGGCAGAGCATCAGGGTTTCCAAGAGGTTCAGGGCGATGTAGATTCCCCAGAGCCAGATCATGGTATCCCGGTTCCGGGGGATGAACTTTTCCCGGGTGATCACCTGGCCCGGGCTGGATTCAGCTCTGAATATCCGCACCCCTCCCATTCCGTGGGGCAAAAAGATAATGGTCAGTGTCAGGAATCCCATTCCCCCCAGCAGATGGGACTGGCTCCGCCAGAACAGGAGCCCGTGGGGAACCACCTCAATATCCCTCAATATGGTGGCACCGCTGGTGGTATAACCGGACATCATCTCGAAAAAGGCATCGGTGAACGAGGGAATGGAGCCGTGAATCATGAAGGGAAAGGCGGAAACCGCAGAAATCAGGATCCATCCGAAAAAAGCAATAAAAAAGCCGTCCTTGATATGCAGGTCACGGTCCCTGCGAAAGAGCCGCCACAGGGGATACCCCAGGGCCGTGGTGACGAGTCCGGTAAGGGCAAGGGAGTACAAGTCGTCTTCCCTGTAAGCCAGGGAGCAGATCACCGGAAACAGCATGGAACATCCGGTAACGATCAATAATTTTCCCAGGACGTTTGCAATGGCCTTGTAATTCATGCGTATCCTATTTTAATTTTCCCCAGTTGAATGTTGTCGATCCATCCGGGTTAGATGGTACCCAGGAAACTCATAGACTTCTTTACCCTGAAACCCATACCAAGATCAACAATTTTACCCGGTCTTCTCCGGAATTTGTTTTTCTTTGGCGATATTCATGGAAGATATGACAGGCTCAATCAACCCCATTGTCAAACTTTTCCCCTTCACTCATTTTGAAGTTTTTAAGAATGCTGTTGCAGGCCCCATCATATTTTGATAGCCGTAAAAGAAGTCACACCTATTTTTATTTGCAGCCCAATGAACCGGAGGACAAATCATGCCGTTAATACACAGAATGTCTGAAATGGAATTGAAAAAAAACAAATCTTCAATCCCTGATTTTTCATGGAAATCAAGCCTTCCCCTGGAAGAGAGTTCCAAATCAAAGTATCTGCATTTTGACGTCAAATCATTGGATCCGGGTAAATTTTCATATCCCTACCACTTCCACCGGAATGCAGAGGAACTCTTCCTCGTTCTGGAAGGGGAGGCCACCCTGCGCTCCCCAAAAGGCTATGAGACCCTGGGAAAAGGGGATATCATCTTTTTTGAGGAAGGAGAGTCAGGGGCCCACCAATTGTATAACCATGGGGATGATCCCTTTGTCTACCTGGATCTGCGCACCCAAGCCAATGTGGATGTGTGTGAGTATCCCGACTCAGGGAAGATCAGCATCCTGCCGGCAGTGGAGGTGTTTGAGAAAGCCTCCCGGGTCCGGTATTACTCCGGGGAAGAAGGCGTCAGGGACCAGTGGCCCCAGGAGTTGCTGAAAAATAACAAGTACCGGATTTCAACTTGATATCATAAAAATTCGGTCTTAGATTATAGGAAATATGATAAAGGGAATTTTAAGGTGACAACAGAGGATTATGGGTTTATTTAATCTGGTTTCAGAGTTTTCTCCCACCGGGGATCAGCCCGGGGCCATTGACTATCTGTCAGCGGGCGTTTTAAACAATGAACCCCACCAGGTGCTGCTGGGGGTGACCGGGTCGGGCAAGACCTTTACCATGGCCAACGTCATTGCACGGGTTGAAAGGCCCAGCCTGATCATCGCCCCGAACAAGACCCTGGCAGCCCAGCTCTACAACGAATTCAAGGCCCTGTTCCCGGATAATTGCGTGGAATACTTTGTGTCCTACTATGACTATTACCAGCCCGAAGCCTATATTCCCTCCAGCGACACCTATATCCAGAAGGATTCATCCATCAACGAGGTCATCGACAAGATGCGGCATTCCGCCACACGATCGGTGCTGGCCAGACGGGATGTGATCGTGGTGGCCAGCGTGTCCTGTATCTATGGCCTGGGCGCGCCGGAAGACTACCTGGACTTACGGGTGACCCTGGACAGGGACATGGAAATCTCCAGGGAACAGGTGCTGGAAAAATTTGTCAACATCCAGTACACGCGGAACGACACGGATTTTCACCGGGGGGTCTTCCGGGTGAGGGGGGACAGGGTTGAAATCTTTCCGGCCTATGAAGAGGACAGGGCCGTGCGCATCGATTTTTTCGGGGACGTCATTGAGGGGATTTCAGAGATCGACCCCTTAAAAGGAGATGTGCTCAAGTCCTTTGATCGCACCGTGATCTATCCGGCCTCCCACTATGTGACCAAACAGCAGACCAGAAAAAGGGCCATGGAAGGAATTGCAGAAGAACTGAAAATCCGCCTGGCCTATTTTAATGACAATCACAAGCTGGTGGAAGCCCAGCGTTTGGAAGAAAGAACCCGGTATGACCTGGAGATGCTCAATGAAATCGGCTATTGCACCGGGATTGAAAATTATTCCCGGCATCTGACCGGCCGAGCCCCGGGTGAGGCCCCGCCCACCCTCCTGGATTATATCGGGAAAGATTTTCTTCTCTTCTTTGATGAGAGCCATATCTCGGTGTCCCAGCTCGGGGCCATGTACAAGGCGGACCGGTCCAGGAAGACAACTCTGGTGGAGCACGGGTTCCGGCTCCCGTCCGCCGTGGACAACCGTCCCCTCCAGTTTGAAGAGTTCAGGAACAAGGTTCCCCAGGTGATCTACGTGTCTGCCACGCCGGCAGACTATGAAATGGAGAAGGCCGGGACAAGGATAGCCGAACAGATTGTCCGGCCCACGGGACTGCTGGACCCCATGGTGGAGATCCGGCCGGCCAAAAGCCAGGTGGATGACCTGTATGAAGAGATCATGAAACGGGTGGAGGCGGGTGAACGGGTCCTGGTCACCACCCTGACCAAGCGGATGGCCGAAGATCTCACCGATTACTATGCCGATCTCGGGGTAAAGGTAAAATATCTGCATTCAGACGTCGGTACCATGGAACGGATCGATATTATCCAGGACCTTCGGCGGGGATTGTTTGACGTGCTCATCGGGATCAACCTGCTCCGGGAGGGCCTGGATATCCCGGAAGTGTCCCTCGTGGCCATACTGGATGCGGACAAGGAGGGGTTTCTGCGGTCTTTCCGGTCCTTTGTTCAGATTTTCGGCCGGGCTGCCAGAAATGTATTCGGCCGGGTGATCATGTATGCGGAAAAAGAGACAGGGTCCATGAAAAAAGCGATTTATGAGACTGACCGGCGTCGGAAAATTCAGCGGGCCTATAATGAGCAACACCACATCATTCCAGCCACCATCCAGAAAAATATTCATCTCTTGGATTATCCAACCGAGGACGGCCTGCCGGCCCAGGCAGGGTCTGTGAATGAAGATATTCAGGCTTACGAGGGTCAGGAACTGGATCTGGCCGATATTGTCAGGGACCTGGAACATAAGATGAAAATTGCCGCAGAAAACCTTGAATTTGAGAGTGCGGCTGAATACAGGGATAAAATCAAAGAACTCATGGATATTCAGCACTCGTAAAGACAATGACCGCTGCCCTCAGTGAAAAATATGCCCAGATCCCCCACAGCCCCGGGGTGTATCTCATGAAGGATGCCAAAGACCGCACCATCTATGTGGGTAAGGCCAAAGACCTGAAAAAACGGCTCTCTTCTTATTTTGTCAAAAAAAACAATCATGATCCAAAGACAGCCGTGCTCATTGAGATGATCAAGGATTTTGACATCATTCTCACGGCTTCGGATCATGAGGCCTTTATCCTTGAATCAAATCTGATCAAGGAGTACGCCCCCAAGTACAATGTGATTCTCAAGGACGGGAAAAATTATCCCCTGCTCAGGATCGATATGAACGAGACCTATCCGTCCATCCAGCGGGTGAGAGACATCAAGAATGACAATGCCCTCTACTTTGGCCCCTATTCGTCCAGTCTCAGCGTGAACCGGACATTAAAGCAGATTCAAAAATTATTTAAATTGAGAAAATGCAGGAACACCCAGTTTAAAAACCGGTCCCGGCCCTGCCTCAATTTCCAGATCAAGTCCTGCCTGGGGCTCTGCTGCAACGCGGTGGATCCTCAAGCGTATAAACGACAGGTTCAGGATGCCGTCCTTTTCTTAAAGGGAAGATCCGGCCGGGTCTTAAAGAAGCTCAAAGCCCGGATGATGGAGTATTCCGGGTCCAGGGAATATGAAAAGGCGGCCCAGGTCAGGGATACCATATTTGCCATTGAAAATATTATGGAAAAACAGGTGGTGGTAAGTCCGGACATGCAGGACAGGGACGTGATCGCCTTTGCCGCGGCCAAGGGCAGGGCCGTGATCACCATCATGATGGTCAGATCCGGATATCTCATCGATACGGCTCATTACCCCCTTGACCTGGGGTTTAAGGAGCCCGATGAGATGCTGTCCGCATTCTTAGGGCAATACTATAAGACCAGCCTGTTTCTTCCCGCCTTTATTCTGCTCAGCCATGCCATTGAAAACAGGGAATTCCTGGAACAGGGTTTTAGCGACAAAAAGGGGAAGAAAGTGGTCATCCATGTCCCGGTCCGGGGGGAAAAACGGCGGCTGGTTGAAATGGCCCGGGTAAACGCCCAGAGGGAGCTTGACAAAAGGCTGGTCAAGGAAGAAGAGGAGCGGGCATCCATTCTCATGCTCAAGGAGCTCCTGAAAATGGACCGTCTTCCCCTGAGGGTTGAGTGCTTTGACAACTCCAACCTTTCCGGCCGGGACCCGGTGGCTTCCATGGCGGTGTTCCAGGATGGAAGACCCTTTAAGGAAGGGTATCGGAAGTTTATTATCCGGGATATTGAGTTCCAGGACGACTATGCCTACATGTACCAGGTCCTGGAACGGCGGTTCTCAAAAGATTCGTCCGAGATGCCGTTTCCCGATCTTCTGGTGGTTGACGGGGGCAAGGGACAACTGGGAATGGCCCTGGCCGTTTTAAAAGAGCTGAAGATTGAAAATCAATTTTATGCGGTGGGCCTTGCAAAGAAGAACGAGGCAAAGGGTGAAAAGTTTGATAAGATTTATATCCCGGGCCGGTCCAACCCCCTCAATACCCAGCAGGCCCAAAAAGCCCTGTACCTGCTCCAGCGGGTCAGGGATGAGGCCCATAGATTTGCCGTCACATTCCAGAGGAAACGGAGGGAAAAACGGGCCGGGCTTTCACTCCTTGACACGGTTCCCGGCATTGGTCCAAAGAAGAAAAAGACCCTGCTGAACCATTTTAAGGGGATTGCCCGGATGAAAAAAGCCTCTGTGGATGAAATTGCCGGGCTTCCGGGGATGAACCAGTCCCTGGCCCGAACCCTTGTGGACCGGCTGCAAAAAGAGGCGTAACCCGGGTTTTGGGGGGAATTTTTACCAGAAATTGATTGTTTTTTGGTAAAAATTTGATAAAGATAAAATCCTAATAATGATCCTTAAACAGGAAAATGCCCATGGCTCGTAGAGATGAGGCCGTCAAACGTGTATAGAGCCGGCCTGGATATCGGTTCCACAACGGCGAAGATTGTTCTTTTGGATGATGCCGGAACCCCTGTGTTCTCAGATTATAAACGGCACCATGCCCAGATTTATGAGACGATTATTTGTTTTTTCCGGGAAATGCGTCAACGCCTGGGAGATTGCACCCTTGACCTGACCCTGACCGGATCAGCGGCCCTGGGGGTTTCAAAACAACTGGGTCTGCCCTTTGTCCAGGAAGTGATCGCCACCCACGTGGTATTACAGATCCTGTATCCCGAGGTTGAAATCGCCGTGGATATCGGGGGTGAAGATTCAAAGATGATCTTTTTGAACCCGGATAAACCCCCGGACATTCGCATGAACGGGAGCTGTGCCGGCGGGACAGGCAGTTTTATTGATCAAATGGCCAGTCTTCTCAATATCACCCCGTTTGAGCTGGATGCCCTGGCCGGGACCCATGATCATATCTATCCCGTGGCTTCCCGGTGCGGGGTGTTTGCAAAAACAGATGTACAGAACATGCTCAGCCGCAATATTCCCCACCGGGATATTGCGGCTTCCATATTTCATGCCGTGGCCGTTCAATGCATCAATTCCCTGGCCCGGGGAAAGGAGTTGAACCCCAAAATACTTCTGTGCGGGGGTGTGTTTGCCTTTTTACCCCAGTTGGTCAACGCCTTTTTAAGGGTCTTGACCTTTGCTCGTTCGGACATGGTGATGCCTGAAAGATCTGAACTCATTCCCGCCACCGGGGCTGCCATGTTTGATAAATATAAGGCCCTGCCCGTATCAATGAGCCAATTGATCGTCCGCATGGAGAAGGAACTGGACAATACAGACCCTGTCAAGGGGCGGATCGATCCTCTGTTCAGGAACCCCGGCCATTTTACAGACTGGAAGGCCCGGGCCCGCATCATTTCCATTCCCTGTCTTCCTTTGTCAGCGGTTGACGGGCAGGAGTGTTTTCTCGGCATTGATTCCGGCTCCACCACCACCAAGATCGTCGTGATCACAAAAAACAGGGAGATTTTGTATTCCCGGTATACGAATAATAATGGAAATCCCATTGAGACTGTTATTGCCGGATTAATGGATTTCAGACAACAGGTCCTGGAAGAAAAAACCGGAATACACCTGGCCGGAACCGCTGTCACAGGATATGGCGAGGATTTGATCCGGACCGCGTTTCATATGGATAAAGGTGTGGTTGAGACCATTGCTCACTTTCGGGCCGCACGATTCCTGGACCCGGAGGTGTCGTTCATCCTGGATATCGGGGGCCAGGACATGAAAGCTGTTTTTGTGGACCACGGTGTGATCAGCCGCATTGAATTGAATGAGGCCTGCTCTTCCGGATGCGGCTCTTTTCTTGAAACGCTTGCCGGTTCTTTGAATTTCAGCATTCAGGAGTTTGCCGGCCTGGCCTGCCGGGCAAATTCACCCTGCGATCTGGGGTCCCGGTGTACGGTGTTCATGAATTCCAAGATCAAGCAGTCGCTGCGGGAAAATGCAAAAATCGGGGACATCAGTGCCGGCCTGTCCTATTCCATGATACGCAACTGCCTGTTTAAAGTGCTCAGACTCCACAATATGGATGAACTTGGGGAGCATATTGTATTGCAGGGCGGGGCCTTTAAAAATCCCTCCATTGTCCGGGCCCTGGAAATTCTGACGGAGAAACAGGTGACCTATTCCAATTGTCCGGAACTCATGGGAGCCTTTGGAGCGGCATTGATTGCCCGGGAGGAGTATTCGGCCCACCCGGAATTTAAAACCGGGTTTTCCGGCCTGGACAGGATCGAGGAAATTCGGAACTACACCACAAGCCATATCCCCTGCCGGGGGTGCGAAAACAATTGCCGGGTGACCCGTTTTGTCTTTACCAATGGAGAATCTTTTTTTTCCGGCAACAAATGTGAAAAATATTATGGTGCAAAAGGGCAGGCCCACACCAGGGGATTTAATTTCGTCACCTATAAGAATGACCTGATGTTCAACCGGGATCTTCGTCCCAATGCAGATCCGGTTTTGACCCTGGGCATCCCCCGGTGTCTTGATTTTTTTGAGAATTTTGTTTTCTGGCACACCCTGTTTACACTCAGCAATATTAATATCCGGCTGTCGCCGCCGTCCACAATTGCTCTGAGTGAAAAGGGCATGGGAACCGTGATGTCCGACAATATCTGCTTTCCCGCCAAACTGGTTCACGGGCATATCTATGACCTGATCGAGCAGAAGGATGTGGCCGGGTCGGGTGTGGACCGGATTTTTTATCCTCTGGTGGTGTTTGAAAGAAAAGAGTTTAACCCGGCATTGAATGCCTATAATTGTCCCATCGTAACCGGGTATGCCGATGTGATCGAGAGTGCGGTTGACCCGGACGGCAGGTTCCATATTCCCCTGGACCGGCCTGCCGTCAACTTTAATGATGAAAGCCTGTTGAAAAAGACCTGTGAAACCTATTTGAGACAATTCAACATTGACAGGGGGGTGATTCACAGGGCTTTCAAGGCGGCAATCCGTGCACAGAATGAATTTAAGGCGGGGCTCAGGAACAGGGCTGAACAATTGATCCACAGGGCAGAGACAGACCATTCCCTGCTCATTGTGCTGGCAGGCCGCCCCTATCATTGCGACAGCCTGATCAACCACAAGATTCCGGATATTTTGACCGGGCTTGGGGCGGATATTATCACCGAGGATGCCCTCGTCCCCCTGGCCCGGGACCTTGAAGATGTCCAGGTGGTGACCCAGTGGTCCTATCCCAACCGGATTTATGCGGCAGCAAAATGGGTGGCCGGAAAACCGGATAATATCCAGATGGTTCAACTCAACTCATTTGGTTGCGGTCCCGATGCCGTGGTCATCGACGAGGTCAGGGAAATCCTGGGAGCCGGCGGGAAAAATCATACTCTCATAAAGGTGGATGAGGTCACAAGCCCGGGATCGGTCCGGCTTCGTCTGAGGTCCATGCTGGAATCCCTGAAAGGTAAACGAACAAAACAAGCCAAAGCCCCGGTCCAGCGAAAACCATTTGTACCCTTTGGCAGGGAAGACCGGAAAAGAACCATCTGGGCCCCGTTTTTTTCAGAAGACTATTCCGCCTACCTGCCGGCAGTGTTTCAAAATGCAGGCTATCAGTTGAAAGTGCTTCCAAAGCCGGACAGAAAATCCGTGGACATCGGACTTCAATATGCCAACAACGATATCTGTTATCCCGGGATTATCGTGATCGGGGATATTGTGAAGGCATTGAAGACCCAGCTTTATCATCCCGATGACATTGCCATCGGGATCACCCAGACCGGGGGGCAGTGCCGGGCATCCAACTACCTGCCCCTGATCAGGAAAGCCATGATCAGGGCCGGGTTTGATGATATCCCCATTATTTCCGTTACCGCGTCCCAGGGCCTGATTGACCAGTCCGGATTCCAGATCAACTGGCTCTTCAGGATGAAGATTTTGTTTGTGGGGACCATGTTTGCCGACTGCATTGCAAAGATGTATTACGCCACGGCCCCCCGGGAGAAGACAAAGGGCCGGGCCCAGGAGTTGCGGCAGATGTATATGGAAAAAATCGGCCCCTGTATTGTCCGTACGGATTATTCAGGGATTTTCAAGCTCCTGGAAAAGGCGGTTGACGATTTTAACCGCATATTGGTTCACGAACAAGACCTGCCCCGCATGGGGGTGGTGGGTGAAATCTATGCAAAATACAATTATTTTGCAAACCAGGATCTGGTACACTGGCTGATCCGGCAAGGCATTGAACCGGTCCTTCCCCCCATTGTTGACTATTTTATCCAGGATCTGGTCAATTTTAAAGAAAACATCAAGGCCGGTATCCGTCGCAGAAAGGCCTCTGATCTTCTGGGCCTTCCGGTTGAGTGGATGATACGGACGAACCATGAACGGATAAATGCCCTGTTTTCCAGGTTTAGATACGGACTGCCCTTTGAAGACATCAGGGAGGTGGCCCAAAAGGCTTCGGGCGTTTTGACCCTGACCCACCAATTCGGCGAAGGCTGGCTCATCCCGGGTGAAATCCTGACCCTTGCCGGGCAGGGGATACATGACGTGGTCAGCCTCCAGCCCTTTGGCTGCGTTGCCAATCACATTGTTTCAAAGGGGATGGAAAAAAAGATCAAAAAGGTCTGCCCGGAGATGAACGTCTATTACCTAGATTTTGATGCCGGCATGAGTGAGGCCAACATCCGGAACCGGCTCCATTTCATGATCGAACATATGGTATGATTGGACACATGGTGCCCCGGTAAAGGGGCGCCATGAAAATTTTGGCAGGGCCGGTTCTATTGAACAAACTCAAACCCTTTGCCTGAATCATAGCTTCCCTCTACCTTGAAAAATTTGTCCTCGGTGGTATCGGACTCGATCATAAAATCCGGTTTATCCGGCTTTTTATGGTCCAGGCGTGGGCAAAAGACCTTGATGGTGGCTCCCGGCCGCAGGAATCCGTCCACGGAAAGGTGCATGGATGCCATTCGCCGGTCTAGGGCACCCATATTTTCGTCCAGGGTGGATTGCCTGTAGTCACAGGCTTTAAGGCTCTGGGGGATTTTTTCAAGGTCTTCAAACAATTCTCTCACCTTGGAGATGATTCTGGTGTTGTTTCTGGCCTGGATTTCATCCATTTCCCTGAAAATAATGTCATAGTCCATGGCCTTGACGGCCAGAATAAGGGGCTTGAGGTGCCTGACAAGATCAGGGTCGGCAAGGGTCAGTTTTGCCAGGCGCTTGAGCTCCATTTGCAGTTTTTTCATGAAAATAGTTTGACGATTAATCAGTTCAAGCCGGTCACCATCCAGACGTGTTCCGGAAAGGATGAGTTCTTTTTTTTCAGTAAACAGATTGGTTCCGAAATGGACATTATTTTCCCCGGAAAAATATAAGCCTGCCAACACCAGGTTTTCCCCTTCCAGGGTGTTGTTGGTGATCAGGCCCCGGTTTTTTTCAAATACCACCCTGGGGGCGGAAATCTCTGAATCAATGAGTTCCCTGTTGATGGTAATGGTGCCGTGTTCAGATATTATTTTTGAGCGGGTGACTGAATCGATGGTGATATCTTTTAAGGCCATGACCGCGGTGCCGGGCTGGGTTTTGGTAATGACGGCATCATTGTTGGTAATGATTTCTCCACCGTCAATAATCATGGCCTCGACCTTTCCATTGACCCGGAGTTTGAATCCATTGCACACCACACCGATTTTCATGCGAATGGGACAGGTATAGCGGGTACCGATATTTCCAGTGGAGTAGTCCAGTTTTTTGATCTCCACCGCTTCTTTGATATCAATGCCGGTAATCTTGTGATCCCCGTCCCTGTCAAGGATGACCACCCCGGTTGTCCGGGCCTGGAGAAGATATCCCTTTGGTGATCCGGTCACCTCCGGGTCGTCGATTCTTTTGACCCCTGGACCGATAATGATGTCAAAGGCAGATGCCTCTTCCACCGGGATCAGACTCCCGTCAAATGAGATTCCGGGTCTGCCCGGTCTTTCATGACTGATAAAAAACAGGTTTTCACCGGCATTGACAATGGGGTATTTATTGATTTCCTTGAAATTGATCACCCCGCCTTCCAGGAGTTTGCCCGGGCTTTCTTCATGATCGAAAAAAGACTTGGCGATCTCGCCGTGAATGGTGTTTTTGGAGGGAACGCCCCGGATGATGATTTCCAGGTCCCTGTTCGAGGCAATGACTTCAAAGTCCCGGGCGATACTATCCGGCGCGATAATATCCCGGTCGTCGTAAAGGGTTTCGCCGGCAGGGGTGAGAATTCCTGTGAAATTTTCCTGGTTGCCCGGGGGAATTTCTTTTTGCAGCAGCTCTCTTAACTGGAGGAGGTAGTCCCGGGGATTGATGTTGAACCGGGGTGTCAATTGCAGGAGTGCTTTGGAGATCACAGGGTCCGGGAAATGGGTCCGGTCGATCTTTATCCGTATTTCCGAAGGATCGGTCTGTTTGGAAATGGATTTAAACAGGTTGGTTTCGAGAATATCAGCTTTTTCTCTTACCTGTTTCGGGGACAAGATTTTTTTTTCGACCTGCCAGCCATTGGTATTCAATTCTAAAGATCCTGGAAATTGATTATTTCATCATTATATCGTTTTCTTTCAATAAAAAAAACAATTTTCATTCTTTTTGGTCTTTACACTTTGACCGCTAACATATAGTACAGGATGCAGAATAAAAATCAGGATCACAGATGGAATTTGCGGTCCTTAGTCTTCAGGAGAATTAAAAATGACAGACCCAATGGATGACGGAGTTGATAACGCGGATGACATGAGTTTTGCCGAGCTTTTTGAATCCTATGATTCAAAAACAGGGCAGGAGCTGAGCCAGGGAGATATGGTGGATGGTGAAATCATTTCCATCGGCAGTACCAGCGTTTATATCGATACGGGAACCAAAAGTGACGGTGTGGTGGCCAAGGTGGAACTGGTGGATGAAAACGGTGACTTTCTGTTCAAGGTCGGTGACCGTATCAAACTCTATGTGGTCTCATTGAGCGAGAGTGAAATTATATTGTCCAAAGCCCTGTCCGGCGCGGGAAAGGCAACCATGCTCAACGAGGCATCCCAGAGCGGTACCCCGGTGGAAGGGAAGGTCACGGGCGTGATAAAAGGGGGATTTTCCGTGGACATCATGGGAAAAAGAGCCTTCTGCCCCGTCAGTCAGATGGATGTGAAATATGTGGAAGACCAGGAAGCCTATATCGGGCAGACCCATCGCTTCCGCATCACCCGGTACGAGGAGAGCGGAAGGAATATCGTCGTATCCAGACGGGATCTGCTCAGTGAAGAGATCAAAGAACGACAGCAGGCCTATTTTTCAAAGGTGAAGGAGGGGGATACGGTTCAGGGGTCTGTCACCCGGCTCATGCCCTTTGGTGCCTTTGTTGAACTGGTTGACGGTGTTGAGGGAATGGTTCATATCTCGGAATTGTCCTGGTCCCGCATTGAAAAACCTGAAGAAGTGGTCCAGCCCGGAGATCTGGTAAAGGTTCAAATCTTGAAAATAGAAGGTTCAACTGACGGCTCATCTGAAGCCTCCAGCCTGAAAATTTCTCTATCCATGAAACAGACATCATCCAATCCCTGGGACCGGGTGGATACCGACTTTAATACCGGTGACCAGGTGTCCGGCCGGGTGGTCAGGCTCGCCGCCTTCGGGGCCTTTGTGGAAATTGTACCGGGTGTGGACGGCCTGGTTCATATCAGTGAGATGAGTCATACACGAAGGGTTCTTAAACCCGATGACGTGGTCCAGGTGGGCGAACAGGTCCAGGTGGTGATCAAATCCATTGATATGGACAGCCGTAGAATCTCTTTGAGCATCAAGGATGCCCTGGGTGATCCCTGGACCGGAGCCTTTGCCAAGTATCCAATCAATTCCGTGGTGGAAGGGCGCCTGGAAAAGAGAGAAAAATTTGGCCTGTTCATTAATCTTGAACCCGGCGTGACCGGTCTGATGCCCCTGTCCAATATTAAAAATGCTGCAAAGCCGTCGGACTACGACACCCTTAAACCCGGGGATATGGTTCAGGTAATGATTCAGGAAGTTGATGAGGACAAAAGACGGATCACCCTGACCTCGCCGGATCAAAAAGAATCAGACAATTGGAAAGCCTTTGCCGGAAGTAAAACAACCGGCTCCCTCGGCACCATGGAGAGCCTGTTCAGGGAGGCCATGAAAAAAAAGAAATAGCCCTGGTGAATACTCAATGACCCCGTTATTTGGAATGGGTTTTAATAAAGTCTCCAATGTGCTGGATCGCCTGTCTGCCCTGGGAAAGATATCTGGCAAAATAGTGCCATACGTGGAACATCTCTTCCCATATCTCCATCTGGACCTCTACCCCGGCAGCTTTTAATTTTTTTGCCAGGATTTTTGAGTCATCTGCCAGGACCTCATGTTCACCGGTTTGAATGAGCACGGGACAGGATCCTGAAAAGTCGTTGTTGATGGGGGATATCAGGGGACTTGACAGGGGCTTGTCCGTATAGAGGCGGGCGGTTTTTTCTAAAATTTCCCGGCTGAGCATGGGGTCTTTTTCCCGGTTTTCAACGTGGGAGTTGCTCTTACACTCAAGGTCTATCCAGGGGGAAATCAAGACAATGCATGCCGGCAAGGGCTGTTTGTCCGCCAGGAGACGGGACAAGAGTGCCAGGGCCAGGCCTCCCCCGGCAGAATCTCCGGCAAGGCTGATCTTGTGGGATGGTCCCCGGGTGTCATTCAGCCATTGAAATACGGTGATCACATCCTCAAGTCCCTGGGGGAAGGGATGTTCCGGTGCCAGGCGATAATTGAAAATCAGCACCCGTGCCTTGCAGGCCATGGCAATGCGGGCGGCAAGGTCCCTGTGGGATGTGATGGAACCGGCCATATAGCCTCCGCCGTGGACATACATGATGATCCGGCCCTGATGAGGATCTGCAGGGGTGAGCCAGGCCGCTTGAATTCCGTTTATATTAAGGGATTCCATCTTTACGGATTTGTCCGGCTTAAAGGCCAGTGCGCTCTTTTCAAGCAATTTTCTGTATTGCCGGATACCGATGGAATCAAAGCTGGGGCGTGATTTTAACTGCCTGAAGATGGCGGATAGTATGTGGGCGCTTGTTTTTGCCATAACAAATAATCTCAAGAATCCTTTGAACAAAGGTATCATAGTCAGGCTTAAAACCAAATGTTTTTATGGAAAATCAATTGAATATGGGAAAAAAAATGTTTGTCACCGACCTTGACGGGACATTGCTCAGGGATGATAAAACCATTGACCAAGAAGACCTGGCCGCCCTTGATCAATTGAGACAAAAAAAAGTTGTTGTTGCCATTGCCACGGGCCGGTCCCTGTTTTCATTTTACAAGGCCCTGAAAGTGCTGGGAATGGAATTGCCGGGCCGGGCAGGGAGGAAGCCCTGTCTGCCGGTGGACTATGTGATTTTTTCCACCGGAGCCGGTATCCTGGAGGCCTCCGGCAACAATCTGATATACTCCCGCGCCATAAAACCGGCAGACATCCGGCAGGTAACGGACTGCTTTGACCGCCGGGAATTTGACTATATGGTGCATAGAGCCATTCCCGGCACCCGGTTCTTCCTGTACAAGTCCCATGGAAAGAATAATCCTGATTTCCAGGCACGTCTGGCCCTCTATAAGGACTATGCAAGCCCCCTGGAGGGTCGCGCCCATCCCCTTGAACCGGCAACCGAAGTGCTGGCAATTATTCCCCATGGGATCACGGCAGATGTTCTGGAGGACATCCGGACAGACCTGGCCGGTTTCAGTGTGATCCGGGCCACCTCTCCCCTGGACCATCGGTCGGCATGGATCGAGGTGTTTCACCGGGATGTATCCAAAAGCGCTGCCACGGCCTGGCTTGCCGGTCAACTGGGGATCGGCCGGGAAAACGTTGTTTCCGTGGGCAATGACTACAATGATCAGGACCTTCTGGCCTGGTCCGGAAAGGGGTTTGTGGTGGAAAACGCCCCCCCGGGTCTTAGACAGGCATTTACGAGCGTGACCTCCAACAACCACCAGGGCGTGAGCCGGGCTGCACGAGCCGCCGGCCTCCTGGTCTAAGGCATTGATTGACTCACGCCAGGTGTGGGCCTGATGGACAGCGCCCCGTTCACGGGGCCTGCTTCCGCTTAAAGTTTTTCAATCAACTGCTTCATATCCCTTACCGCCTGTTCCATGCCGGTGAGGATGGATCTTGCCACAATACTGTGTCCAATGCTGAACTCATTGATTTCCCCAAGACCTTTAAAGGCTTTGATGGTATTGTAGCAGATGCCGTGGCCCGCGTTGACCTCAAGTTTTAATTTGGTTCCTATTTTGGCCGCATCAACGATCCGTGAAAATTCTCTGAGTCGCCGGGACTGGGTGGTGGCATCGCAAAAGGCCCCGGTATGAATTTCAATCATATCTGCATCAATTTTATGGGCCGTTTTAATCTGATCAAGATCCGGATCAATAAAGATGCACACGCTGATGCCGACGCTTTTTAGAGTTGAGACCGCTTCCTGGACATGGTTTTGATGGGTGATCAGGTCCAATCCACCTTCCGTGGTCAGCTCTTCTCTTTTTTCCGGCACCAGGGTGACGCAGTCCGGCTTGATGTCAAGGGCGATTCCCAGCATCTCACTGGTCCCGGCCATTTCCAGTATGAGCTTTGTCTGGACGATTTTTCTGAGCAGCCGGACATCTCTTTCCTTGATATGGCGGCGATCTTCCCTTAAATGGACCACGATCCCGTCGGCCCCGGCAGTCTCGGCGGCAATGGCCGCTGCAACCGGTTCCGGATAGTTGATCCCCCTGGCATTTCTCAAAGTCGCCACATGGTCCACATTTACAGCAAGCTGAGCCATTCTTTTGTTCCTCCGTAATTTAAAAGGCAGTCAAGTCTTTATTGGGTTCAATTTTTCTTAACAGGTCAAGGCTCTTGTCTTCCATTTCCCGGGCCTCTGATTCCCCCTGTTCATGATCAAATCCCAACAGATGCAGAATCCCGTGTACCAGGAGCTGGGACATTCTTTCCTCCAGGGTGATGCCGGCATCATTCGCTTCCTTTTGGGCTGTTTCACAGGACAGGACAAGGTCTCCCAGAAGGCCGGGAGTGATGTCGGCAAACTCGCCTTCCTGCATGGGAAAGGCCAGGACATTGGTGGGTTTGTCCTTGCCCCGGTAAGTCCTGTTGAGTTCCTGGATGTGTGCATCATCCGTTATCACCAGGGATATTTCATGGGCATCACAGCCCAAGGCGTTTAAGATCTGTTTTGTCTTTTGGCGGATGAACTGTGTTTGGACTTTCTTTTTTTGCTGATTGTCGATCAGAATCTTTAGCTGTTCCATTTTTTTCTTTTTTCTTTTCCTGGCTCTTGCCCGGGGATTTGTCTGTGTATTCGATCCGGCTGTGATAAATACTGGTTAAAATATTGTTAAAGCTTTTGGCAATCTGGTGAAGATCTTTTAAGGTCAGCTCGCACTCTTCCAGCTGCCCGTCGGCAAATATATCGTTGATCAGCTCTTTCACCCGGCCCTGGATTCTTGATGGGGTGGGTCGTTCCAGTGCCCGGACCGCTGCCTCCACAACATCGGCCAGCATGACAATGGCCGCTTCCCGGGTCTGGGGTTTGGGACCGGGGTATCTGAAGTTCTCTTCTTTTGCCGTGTCATTGCCGGAGTTCAGGCTTTTCTGGTAAAAGTATTTAATCAGGGAGGTCCCGTGATGCTGGATAATGCCCTCGATGATTTCATTCCCCAGCTTATACTGTCTGGCCAGTTCAACACCTTTTTTGACATGCCCGATTAAAATAAGGGCGGACATGGAAGGAGACAGCTTGTCATGCCGGTTTTTTCCGTCTGCCTGGTTCTCAATAAAGTATAATTTTTTATCCAGCTTTCCAATGTCATGGTAGTATCCCATGACCTTTGCCTTGAGGCTGCTGGCATCGATGGCCGATGCTGCAGCTTCGGCCAGGGTGGCCACAATGATGCTGTGATTATAGGTGCCCGGGGCTTCAATCATGAGTTTTTTAATCAAAGGCCGGTCAAGGTTTGAAAATTCCATGAGCTTGGAGTCGGTGGTATAGTCAAAGAGCACCTCAATGAGCGGGGTAAATCCAATGGTAAAGGTAGCGGAAAAAAGGCCGCCGCAAAACGCCAGGATCGCCTCTTTTGCCAGGATCATTATATCGGGCTGGGCCAGGGAGTAGAACCCCAGGGAAAGAGCCAGGACAACATTAAAGCCGGCCAGTTTGAAACCGGCGATGATAAAGTTTTTTCTTTCCTGCCGTTCCTTGACCCAAAAGGCTGCGGTAATACTGGATAAAAAGAAAAAGACAAACACCTCAAAACTGCCTGAAAAGGCAAGGCTTGTGAGCAAAGAGAGAATAAGGGTGAAAAACACGGCAATATCAAATCCCAGAAACAGGCAGGTGAGCATGGCAGCCGCCGGGATGGGGATAATCATGAAAAAGGAGACCGAACCAATGTCCCAGGCAAGGTCTGGATTTGCCGACTGGGCAATATAAGTTGAAAACTTGGCAAAGGTCAGGTACAGGGCAAGTCCCATTGCCAGAAAGAAAATATGCTTGTTGTGGGCGACCTGGAGCCGCTTGTGATCCTTTAAAAACAAGAGATAGACGACCAGGATGGAAAAAAAGGTGACCAGGGCAATCCCGGTGCTGGAAACAAAGATATCCTTTTCTTCCACCTGCTCCTGGAGGGCCAGGAGTTTTACCTGTTGAACCTTGTCCACCCGCTCGCCTTCCCGCAAAATCATTTCCCCGGCTTTGATCTTGTACAGAATGGGTTTGATGGCATCTTCAGCGGCCTGCCGTCTTTTTTCGGTTTCATTTTTATTCAGGGTAACATTGGGGCGCAGCAGGTTCTGGCACAGATCAACGATGAGGTTGGAAAGGGTGTAGTTGATGTCTTTGAGGATGGGCTGACCTTCGATGCGGACCATGGCGTTTGCCTGGTCCGGTCCGTAAAAGACTTTCAAATTGTTGACAATCCGTTCCTCTTTGGAGCCGATGGTTCGAAGGACAATTCCCCTGTGTGATTCCCTGAGTAGAATTTCCTTGTTTGCCACAATTCCGTTGGTCAGAATTTTCTCAATAATGGTCTTGACCTTCAGGCCAATGTCAGACGAGAATTGGTTTTTGTATAAAATCGTATAGGCCCCGTTGCTGATGATGATCCCCAGCTTTTCTTCAAATGCGGGCTTCATACCCATGACAATGGCAAGGGTGGGCTCCGGGTCCTGATTTTCTTCATCCGTCCGCTCGAACAATTCCCGGGGCAGTTTCATTGCCGCGTCTATGCCGGCCGAGATCTGTTCAATCAGGTTGGCATCAAAATCGTACACACTTCTGACAGACTCTTTCACCTCATCTTTTTTGTTGTTGGTGGCTTCCCGGTCTTCAACAAAGAAATTTTTCGGGGCTTTGATGTCCCGCTGGGCCACATCCCCGATGGAGTAAACGTAAGACGTCCTGCTCTGTTTGGGGTAGTGGGTATAGGTAAAGAGTACGGTGATCAGAATCAGCACCAGCCACAACACAAGAGGGGCCGTCAACAAATAATCTTTGACCTGGTGGAGGCTATTTCCGGTTTTGTTTTTTTTCATAGGCGTCAATAATACGTGATACAAGTTTATGCCGGACAACATCGGTTTTTGAAAAATGGATAAATTCAATTCCCTGTATTCCGGTTAAGATGTTTTTGGCTTCGGTGAGTCCTGATTTTTTCCCCGACGGCAGATCTACCTGGGTGATGTCTCCGGTGACAATGGCCTTTGACCCATAACCGATTCGGGTTAAAAACATCTTCATCTGTTCCGATGTGGTATTCTGTGCCTCATCCAGGATAATAAAGGCATTGTTCAGGGTCCGGCCCCTCATAAAGGCAAGGGGGGCGATTTCAATGGTATCCTGTTCAATGAGCATTCTTGCCCGTTCAAAGTCCATCATATCGTAGAGGGCATCATACAGGGGCCGAAGATAGGGATTGATTTTCTGGGCCAGATCTCCGGGCAGGAATCCCAGGGCTTCTCCGGCTTCAACCGCCGGTCGTGTCAGGATAATCCGTTTGACCTCCCCCTTTGAGAAGGCTGCCATGGCCATGGCCATGGCCAGATAGGTTTTCCCGGTTCCTGCAGGGCCGATGGAAATCAGAATGTCATTGGTTCGGGCCGCCTCTACATATTTTTTCTGCACTGGGTTCCGTGCGGTGATGGGTTTGTTTCGAATGGTTTTAAAGACCGTGGTTGAAAAGATATCTTTTAAATGGGAGGTATGGTTTTTTCGTGTGGTATTGATGGCCGCATCAATGTCAGCCTCTTCAAGAAAAAAATTATCTTCCAGCAGGTCATACAACTGGTTGATGAGCCGTTCTGCAAGACTCACATCCGCGGGGTTGCCGTCCAGGAGCAGGGAACTGCCCCGGGTGTTGATCTCAACGGTAAACGCCTCACTGATTTTGTTCAGGTTGTAATTGTGCCGGCCAAACAGATCCCTGGTCAGTGCCGGGTTTTGAAATGTGATGTTTTTCATGGCCTATAGGGTGCAATTTATTTGGTTAAAGGTCAATAAAAATCTTGACTAAAAATCGGGATAATTGGTATTGAAAAAGCGCTTTCAATCAAAGCAAAAGGAGACATATGAATATATTTGATATCGTAATGGTGGTCATCGTATCGTTTTGTCTGATACGGGGACTGTTCAAAGGGCTCATCGGGGAAATGTCCGGAATCATCGGTGTGGTTGCCGGGTTTTACGGTGCCTTTACCTACTATCCCCTGATCACCCCCTATGCCGAACCCTGGATTCAAAATTCCGGGATCAGAAACCTGATTGCTTTTTTTGTCTTGTTCTGTGGTGTGCTGCTGGTCGTCGGCCTGATTGCCTTAATCATTCGAAACATTTTAAAGCTTGTTTTTCTGGGGTGGGTGGACCGGACATTCGGCCTTGTTTTCGGTGCTGCCAAGGGGATATTGGTGGTGTCGGTCCTGTTTATCATGATCACCACATTTTTTCCGAAAAATACCAATATTCTGTCCGGTTCAAAATTTTCTCCCCATATTGCAAAGGTATCCAAGACCTTGACCGTGTTTGTTTCCAAAAATAGTAAACAGAATTTTTTAAAACAATTGGAAGGAATTCAAAAAGTTTGGAAGCAATAGAAGGTTTGGCGACAATAGACAGGCTGTTCAAGATCGTTCGGAGATTGAGAGGTGAAAACGGGTGTGAATGGGACCGGAAACAGACCCCGGCCACCATGTGGAAATGCCTTGCCGAGGAGGCATACGAACTGGAAGAGGCCATTGCAAAGCAGGATTTGCCGCATATCTGTGAGGAATTGGGCGATGTATTGTTTCAACTGGTGTTCATCCTGGAGATTTTCCAGGAGCAGGAGGCCTTTACCCCTTCTGATGTGGTGGCGGGTGTTGCCCAAAAAATGATCCGCCGTCACCCCCATGTATACGGGGATGCAAAGATATCCACTGAAAAAGAGTTGAACCGGCAATGGGATCGGATCAAAGGTGAGGAACAGGGGGGAAAAGACCGGGAAGCCGTCTCTGCGCTGGACCGGGTTCCCAGGGGAATGCCCTCGCTGCTTCGGGCCTTGAAGGTGTCCGGCTGTGCCGTAAAAGAGGGGTTTGACTGGGAGAATATCCATGGGGTCCTGGATACGGTCAAAGATGAAATCCAGGAGTTTGAAACCGCCCTGGCATCCGGGGATCAGGCAGGGGCCCGAATGGAATTCGGCGATATTCTGTTTTCCCTTGTGAATGTGGCCCGGAAGGCGGGATTTCACCCGGAAACCGCCCTGGCCGGTTCCACTGCAAAATTCGAGGGCAGGTTCCGGTTGATGGAAATTGAATTAAAAGAAAAGCAGGCCAGGCTCAAAGACCTGTCAATGGATGAGCGGGAGTGGTTCTGGAGCCGGGCAAAGCAGGTCTATGACAGGTAATCGCCTCTCTGAAATTTAAGGACTTCGGTTTGTACCGTTACAAGGGTTTGATCGGCAATGGTTTTCAAACCCGCATCTTTCCGGGTGAGGTCCCGGATCTCACGTTCCAGGCTCCCGGCATTCTTTTGTATCTCTTCAAGCACCGGGGCAAGGCTTTTCAATGAAATTTCCGGATCTTTGAGTTTGGATGCGTATGCATCCAGCATTTTCAGGAGCCGATCGGTCCTGCCGGCGACAATGTCGGACGGTTGAAGGAGTTGCAGGCTGGTGGATTCAATTTCTCCCAGGGAATTGGCCGGCGTGGTTTTCATTTCAGGTGCCTCCCTGTTGTCAAGGGCTTTGCTCAGTGCATTCTCAAAGGCATCTGTATCTTTGTTTTTGGAAACCTTGGTCGTTGAAACCGTAAAAGACGGGTCAACTTCATTTGTCGGGTGTATGTGGGTCATTATCGCCTCCTTTTGACTTGAAAATTAAATTAAGCAAAAGGCGTGCCGGGAAAAATTTTTGTTGGCAAATAGAATAAATGCTTTAAAATCAGTCAGTTTGTACAAATACGGATGGAGTCGTACCGGTCTTTATGGAAGGACAGGGGCGGACAAGAAAAAAATGCCGGGAAAAAATTTCTCTTATCCAAATTGATTCATTAACGACCCCACCAGCTTTTCGGCAATTGCTTCGGCATTGACATTGTACTGATTGGTATCAACTTTTTGTTTCAGGTCGGCCACGACCTTGTTCCGGTCTGTGGGATCGATATCCATGGCACTGGATATTTTTTGAAGATCCCGGGTTCGATCGGAAAGGTTGATGCTGTCGGTTTTTGTCCCATTGGTCAAGGCAACCTCAGCCGTTTTTCGTGAGTTGAGGTTCTGGTTGGCCCCGGTATTTGCCGGGTTGGTATAGGTCTGCTGGATATAGCTGGGATTTGATATTTTCATGATTTAGGCCTCCTTATGACTCCATATTTTTGTGTGCAACTTCTCTGGCCAGTTCCGTCATTCGTTTCACAACAAATTTTGAATCTTCAACCGACAGGGTGTGGGTCTTTTTTGTATTGTTTTCATCGATCACGGTATAGGTAAATTGATTCTTGTCCCGTGTAAAATTAATTTTTTTGCCCAGTTCCTCTTCAATCCGGCCCGCAATGATTTCTTCATTTTTTTCTTTGGGCCCTTCTGTGATAATCCTGTCCACGATATTGGCTGCCACTTTGTCGATAATGGCCTGACGCTTGCCTTCCGAGGAGATGGTAACGCTGTCGGCGGAGGGCTGATTGGCAGAGTTGAACTTTCCGCGGCTCAGGATCCTGCCCTGGCTCAGTTGTCTTGAATATACCTTCAGGACATTCTGTATTTGATAGGACGGTATCTGCATTTAATATTCTCCTTAAACACAGTTATCGGACAGGTAAAATTAAAACTTTAACCCTAAGTTTAATTTTATTTTCAATCATCAAAATTTCCTTCAGGCCCTTTGTCACCGGTGATATGGGAGGCGCGTTCAATTATTTTTTCCCGTGTCCAGTCTGCTTTTGACTCGATTCGTTCAGCTTTAGGCCCCGGGTCATGGGACTGGTGCTCTAAAATCTGCGCGGTCACAATGGGAGCCGTATCCGTGGCGTTAAATACCCGTGTTAAGAGTCCGAACACAAACTCCTCAACCCCCTTTGCCATTCGGTCCCGGACATCCTTTGGCTGGGCCAGGAATTTATTTTCAAAGACAAGATTTAATTGTTTGAAGCTGCCGCCGGTGATGTCGTGTTTCTGGGCATAGGCCTGCATCTGTTCCCACATGGCCTCGGAAACTCCCCGGCCTTTCTGCTTGATGAACCGGCCGTTGTCAATGACGGCGTTTCCAAAATCATTAACCTCAAAGCCCCAGGAGATCATTTGCAGGGCAGTTGCCACGTTGGCCTTTGTGGTGCGTGTCGTTGAGGCAATGTCCCGGAGCCGTTCCGAATTGTTGCCCGAGGTCCCGTGCTGGGCCCCGGAAACCTTATACTTTGCAAGGGACTCATGTATCCGGGCGGTTAAATCCACGTCAATTCCGGTGCCGCTGGCCTCAATGCCGTGGGTGGTGCCGTTGTTCAGGGCGATCCAGTTGGGGAAAATATTGTGGGCATTGAGCCCCTGGATGAGGAAGAGGGCCTCTTCGGGAGTGGACAGACCCAGTTTGCCCTTGATCTCTCCCACTTCGGTCTCAAGTCCGGCCCATTCTGGAATATAGGGGCATAACTCAATATTGGCCAGAAGGTTCTGGTCATCGGGCATATGGGAGGCATCAATGGCAATGGAGGTGATGCCGGCGTCAAACAGGGATTGGATTTCCGTTTTTGCCGGTTCAATATCTTCGGCAGTTTTAATCCCGAAATGATCGGCATGGATGGCAACGGGAATGGTGATGCCCATCTCGTTCATGAAGGCATCGGTCTGCCGAGCAATATTCCAAAGGTTTACGGCGCAATAGGCCCCGGTCCCGCCTTCAGACCGTGCGATTTCGATGATGATGGCTGCATTTGCCCGCTGGGCCGCTGCAAGGGCCCCCCGGATCACGAATGCGCTCCGGCCGTTGGCGGCAATGGTCATGCAGTTTTTCTTGCCCAGCATGGCCGCGTCGATATATTTCCCGCTGACAATCAAGGCCCTGGAGTTGGGAAAAAGTTGTCGAACATTAGGGGGTCTGCCGAGATCAAGCGCTTTCTCAAAGTCTGAAGCGTATTTTTTTGATTCCATCTGTCACCCTCCCTGAATATATAAATTTGTAGATGATCTGAATTTATTGAAAAATCTAAGCTTATTTTTGACATGAAATAATTTTTTAATCAAGAGATATTGAATAATGAATAAGTATTCATGGGAAAAAATAAACAATGAAATCATAAAAATTTTTTAAAATACAAAACATTATATATCTAACTATCTGTAAAATAAGTTAAAATTAAATAATTTTTTGGAACACATCCTGAATCATTAACTGCTTGACTTTTGGATAAATCTTTTGTTTAATAATGAATCTTTATTCATTTTTAGCGTGAAGGGGTACCCCAGGTTTGCAGAAAAACAAATCGGAAAAATATCATAATATACTCAACAGTGCCGGTGCCGTGTTTGCGGAATTTGGATTTTATAAGGCAACCATATCACAGATCGCAACCCGGGCAGGTGTGGCAGACGGCACCCTGTACCTGTATTTTAAAAATAAAGAGGATATCCTCTATCAATTTATCAGTTTTAAAACCAATGTGGTGTTCAAGGAAATGCGTGCAGCAGTAGAAAGCGGAACAACAGCCGAGGAAAAATTACGGCAGTTGATCCAATGCCACCTCAGGGAATTTCAAAACGATAAAAATATGGCAATTATCTTTCAGTCCGAGGTCAGATACTTGAGGGATATCGAGTCCCAGATCAAAGACATATCAAAGATGTACCTGGATCTTTTGTCGGAAATTATCGAACAGGGGCAGATTGAAGGCAGTATCCGCCAGGACCTTTTTGTGGGCCTGGTCAAGCGGTTCATCCTGGGGGCCGTGGAAGGGGTGATCTCTACCTGGGTGTCTGCCGACGGCAGATACGACCTGGTGTCCATGGCAGATCCCCTGGTGGACCTTTACCTGGACGGTGTCAGGGGAGAATAAATAAGAATTAGAGTTTGAATGACTTAAATTTGCTGAATAGGGCTTTTTGCTTGACGAGTTGTGTCATGTTTATTAAATCTTTTTGAGTCGCTATTCATAAAGACAAGAAAAATTTGGGAGGATAAGGAGTATGACGTCAATTATTGGTCCGGCAAGTTATAAATTTTTAGGGATATTCCCTGCTGCCGTATTATCATTTATAATACCCATCGTCGGGATCGGCCTGTTCGTGTATATCATGGCCAGACGGATTGCCCCTCTGGTGAGGGCAAATCCGGACAACCGATTTGGTCATGTGGGAGCACGGATCAAAAATCTCGCCGTTGTCTGGCTGGGACAGGTCCGGCAGCCGCGCTACATGCTGGCAGGTGTCCTGCATATTTTTATTTTTGCAGGGTTTTTAATTCTGTCCATCCGGTCCACCTCTCTGGTCATTATCGGATTTTCAGATGGATTTGTGCTGCCCGGGTTTGGCGGGGTGCTCGGCCATATCTATAATTTTTTCAAGGATTATGCTGCAACCTTTGTCCTGATTGCCTGCATTGTTGCCGCCGTCCGAAGGGGCATTTACAAACCCCAGCGGTATGCAGTACCCAAAAAATACGGCAAAGACCACACGGCCGAGGCCGTGTTTGTCCTGGGGATCATTTCCACCCTCATGGTGTCGGAAAGCCTTTTTGAAGCCACTGAGCTGGCCTATGAATTCCAGCACACCGGGGTTGAGCATTTTCTGGCCCCCCTGTCTCTGGTCTGGATTTTCAAGGCAATGCTCTCGTCTACCTCCCAGGAGGTCCTCCAGGGACTGCATATTTTTACCTATTTTGTTCATGACTTCGCCTTTTTCTTTTTCTTGTGCTTTCTGCCCATGGGAAAACATTTTCACGTGATTACCTCTATTTTCAATGTGTTCTTCATGCGGGTGAAAAAGGGCAATATCAAACCGGTCATGCATGGGATTTCCGATGAAGGTCTGGATGATCTTGAGTCATTCGGCGTGAAAAAACTGGAAGACTTTACCTGGAAGCACATGCTGGATTTTTATTCGTGTGCCGACTGCGGCAGGTGTTCGGACCAGTGCCCGGCCAATGCCGTGGGCCGTCCCCTGTCCCCCCGGTTTATTACCATCAAGGCCAGGGATTTGATGTTTAAAAATTATCCGCTTTCCGGGGAAATTTACAAGAGCAAAATATTGGTGGAGGACATCTATACCGAAGATGAAATCTGGTCCTGCACCACCTGCGGCGCCTGTGAGGAAGAGTGCCCGCTGGGGATCGAATATATTGACAAGATAGTGGATCTTCGGCGGGGCATGGTGGATGAGGGCATGGTCCCCCAATCCCTGCAAAAACCCTTGAAAGCCCTGGAAAAACGCGGCAATCCCTACGGGAAAATGGAGAAAAAACGGGCAGACTGGGCCGATGACAAGGAGTTCAAATCAAGGATTCAGATCAAGGATCTTGGCGAGGAGTCGGCAGACACCCTTTACTTTGTTGACAGTATCACCTCCTATGATGACAATATCCAGGAGATCGCCCGACGGACATCCATTATCCTTGAAAAGGCCGGCGTTGATTTCGGTATCCTGGGTAAACTGGAAAAGGACAGCGGCAATGAAGTCTTAAGGTTCGGCGAGGAGATGCTCTACCAGGATTTAAAAGAGCAGAACACCGAAGCCATACTGGAAACCGGTGTAAAACGAATTGTTACGGCTGATCCCCATGCCTATAACGCATTGAAAAATGATTATAAAAATCTTCCCCCGGTTGAGCATATCAGCCAGGTGGTGGCCCAAAAAATCGCCACAGGAGAGCTTGACCTGAAACCCTGTCAGAATCCGGACAAGGTCTATGTGTATCATGATCCCTGTTACCTGGGCCGGCATAACGGGATTTATGAGGCTCCCAGACAGGCAATGGATGCCATTGCAGGTCTGACCCGGGTGGAACTTGAGAAGAGCCGTGACCGTTCCTTTTGTTGCGGCGGCGGCGGGTTGATGCTCTTCTATGAGCCTGAGGAAGAAACCAGAATGGGAGTGTTACGGGTGAATATGGCTGCCGAAGCCGGCGCCACGGTTATCGTGACGGCCTGTCCCTTCTGCCTGGTCAATATTCAGGACGCGATCAAGGTCGCGGGCAAAGAAGGAGAGATGGAAGCTATTGACTTTACACAACTTATTGAGCAGCATCTTGCATAAAACAAATGGGTTGCGGATTTTACCGATACCACAAAAATCCGTAACAGATAATTGATTTAAAGGAGGCAATAATGGAGATTTTGGTCTGTGTCAAGAGAGTACCGGATACTGCTGAGAACGAATTTGAGCTCAACAGCGCCGGAAATGATCTTGATCGTGATGATCTGGTTTATTCCGTGAATGAATGGGATAACTATGCAGTGGAAGAAGCCATCCAGATTGTTGATAAGGTGGGTGGAAGTGTGACGGTTATCACTGTGGGTGATGATGAGTCTGAAGAGGTGTTGAGGCGCGAAATGGCCATGGGCGCCAACAACGGCATCCTTCTCAGTGATGATGCCTTTGAGGGGTCTGACGGCCGGGGAATTGCCGCCATTCTCAAGGCTGAAGTGGAAAAGGGCAGCTACGATCTCATCCTCACCGGGGCCCAGGCCGACGAAGGCGCGGGTCAGATCGGCGGAATGCTGGCCGCCATGCTGGATTATCCCTATGCATCCCTGGTCAATAAAATTGAACCAGGAGATAAAAAAATTGTCGTGGGCAGGGAAATTGAAGGGGGAAACCAGGAGATGAATGAAATTGAGCTTCCCTGTGTTCTCTCCATCCAGACCGGTATTAATGAGCCCCGTTATGTGGGAATCCGCGGTATCCGGAAGGTTGCCGGTGTGGATATCCCTGTAAAGGGTGCGGCAGATCTGGGTATTGATGCGGGCAGCGTGGGAGAGGCCGGATCAAAAACCAGACGGGTGGATTATTTTGTCCCGGATATGGGTGATGGTGCCGAGATGCTGGAAGGCTCCACAGATGAGATTATTCAAACCCTGATTGAGAAGCTTAAAGCAAAAGGAGGGCTCTGATCATGACACAGATTTTTGCATATATCCCATTTGGGAACGGTGCTGCCGAAGATGTGGCAATGGAGTTTCCCGCAGCAGCCAAAAAAATTGATGAGAGCGCATCCCTGACCGCCGTGGTAACAGGATCAGGAGCAGACCTGGACAAAGTGGCCGATGCAATGACTGCCCTGTATACGGAAGTCATTAAAATTGACAATGCAGAGCTTGCCTATCCCAATGCAGATATTGTTAGAAAAGCCCTGGTCAATATCATCCCTTCAGATGCCGTCCTTCTTGTGCCTCACAATACCTTTGGAATGGATCTGGGACCCGGTCTGTCCGTGAAAATGGATTCCGCCTATGCCGCAGATATTGTTGATTTCGAGGGAATAGACGGAACCGCCCTGAAAGCGGTTCGCCAGGAACTTGGCGGGGCCGTTTCCACCCATGTGAGTGTTGACATATCTTCCGGAGCCGTCATCACCATAAGACCCGGTGCCTTTGCCCCTGTTGAGGGCGGGTCAGCCGGCGGGTCAGTCACGGACAAGTCAGGTGAGGCCGGTGACCTTTCCGGAAAACGAAAATTTCTTGAAATCGTTGAAGCCGAAGTCGGTGACGTGGACATTACCAAGTCCGACGTGCTCGTGTCCATTGGCCGGGGTATTGAGGATGAGGACAATATCGAAGTGGCCCAGGAGC
Source organism: uncultured Desulfobacula sp. (assembly GCA_963674905.2). Taxonomy (GTDB): domain Bacteria; phylum Desulfobacterota; class Desulfobacteria; order Desulfobacterales; family Desulfobacteraceae; genus Desulfobacula. The sequence goes on from CAXXXR010000002.1 coordinate 3,339,760, forward strand.
TTGCCGAGGCCATGAAAGCCGTTGTCTCCTGCTCCAGGCCCATCGTTGACGCCAAATGGCTTGAGAAATCACGCCAGGTGGGAACATCGGGGCAGACCGTTAAACCCAAGGTCTACATGGCCATGGGGATCTCAGGCTCTTTCCAGCACCTGGGCGGGGTAAAGGGCAATCCCTTTATCGTTGCCGTGAACAAGAATCCGAAAGCTCCCATCTTCCAGGTGGCTGATGTGGGTATTGTCACGGATATCCTTGAGTTCATGCCCGAGCTCACCGAAGCCATTAACGATCTATAGTTTCGGTTAAATAAAAGTTAAAACCAGAGACACAGGGGCCTGGAATGAAAATTCCAGGCCTCTGTTTGTTGTGCACCGTTACTTGACCATGGGAACGGTGAGTCCGCCGTCCATGAGGAAAAGCACGCTTGCTTTTTTCCCCTTCTCCTCCAGGGCCTTGTCAATGGCGGTTTGAAGGTCTTTGAACGGCGTGATGAACAGCTTTGAAATCACTTCCGGTTCCACATCCGTCACCCCCCACATCTGTGCCCAGAGTCCAATTTCAGCCATTTTGGCAGCCTTGTGATATCCCAACACATAGCCTTTTTCAATGGTGTCCAGGGCGGATTTGGGGGTATCGCTTGAGCCCAGCAGATCGGCAAAGGCCTTGCCGCCGATACCACAACGGCATTTGGCCACCAGAATCATGATCCCGTCTTTTTTCAGGGCAAGCTTTGCATTGTCAATCCCTTTCTGGGCCTGGTAAAGATCAATGTCCTGGGGAAATTTCACCACGGATACGACAATGTCGTGTTTTTCTGCCAGGGGGGCGGCAAACACCTGGTTGGCCCGGTCAATGGCCGCATGGAACGAGTCGTTGACATGGCCGCAGCAGGTGGCATAGACCTTGTGATGTTTATCCAGGACCGTCATGATGGAAAATATTTCCTGCTTTACCGTCTTGATGGCATCGATCATGTCTTCATGGACCGGGTTCCCGTCCAGGGCCAGGGCCCGGGCCTCAGGGACAAGGGCCAGCTTGTGGTTCTGTTCGATGGTTTTATACCCGGCGATCCCGGGCAGAAATGATTTCCTGCCCCCGGTATAGCCTGCAAAATAGTGGGGTTCCACCGAAGAGATGATGATGATCTTGTCCGCCTCAACCCCGGCTTTGTTCACGTGCATGGGGGTTCCGTTGGTGGAGGTGCCTAAAAAGACCATATCCTCGTCTTTTCCGGCATCATGAACAATAATTTTTTCTTTTACCTGTTCATAGTACGAGCCGAAGATTTGAATAAACTCTTCCTGGGACGGTCCCCTGTGGGCACCCGTGGCAATGATGAAGTTGAAATTTACGGTCTTTAAATCTTCAAAGATAAATTCAAGCACCTTTTTTGTGGGCGTGGGCCGGGTGGCATCGTTGACAATCACCAATACCTTTTGGGCGTCTTTTAAAAAATCCTTGAAACTTTTACTGTTAAGGGGATTCTGGATGGCAGCCCGTATATTCTCATCTTCATTGCCGATTTCAACATCATTGGCCTCCAGAAAATTCACAAGGACATCGTCAGAGATCCGGGCAGACATGGTGCTGTTTCGTCCATAGGGGACATCAATTTTCATGAAAATACTCCTTTAACCTTGGCTTTGGCATCAGCGTATGGGACCCAGTTGATTAAGCTTGTCAACAAAGGTATCAATTTCAGCCTGGAACAATGTCTTGTCTCCGGCCGGGATCTGGACGAGCTGGACCCTTTCCGGATTAATTTCAATGCTTTTCAATGTCTTGTGAAGGCTGTCAATGACCTTTTTCGCCCTCAGGTTCCCATCATGCCGGCAATCTCCGTCCGGACAGACCGCAGCCATAACCCCCCAGGCATTGTGGAGAAAGGGTGCCATCAGGGTTTGGGCCTCGAGCCGCCCGCCGCACATGTTCACGAGGATTTCATAACTCTTTTCACGGGTTTCCGATTCCGGGAGCCGTGATGCCTGGAGTTCGGGAAAATAGGACCAGTTACAGGCAAAGATGATTGCCTTGGCTGCTTCATGGGTGTCTAAAAAGGTGGTGGCCCTTTCAATCAAGGCTTCCCTGGACGTGCCGAAATTTTTTTCAATCTTGGCGGCCCCGGCAGGACAGACTTCAAGGCAGATGCCGCAGGTCTGGCACTTTGCCGGGTCAACCACAATATTTTTGCCGTCATAGGACCTGGCCTCATGGGGGCAGGCCCCCACGCAGATGAGACACCGGGCACAATTTAATTGGGTGATGGAGGTGGTTCCCGGGCCTTTGAACCCCATTTCCACGAGGTCTTTTCTGGCATCCGTAAAGATATCGGTCAGGGGAACCCCGGAGGAACAGGCTGCTTCACACCGCTTGCAGAAAAAACAGGAAAACAGTTTGTCTGCCGAGGATTCCGACGGTTCAATTTCTCCGGACAGGAGGCCGAATGCGGTGATGATTTTGGCCCGGGGTGCATCAGATTCCCAGCCCGTATGTTTGAACATGGGGCAGTGTTCAAAACAATATCCGCACCGGATACAATTTGCCAGGGTGCCCTGCCATTTTTCAAGGTTTTTGAATTCTTTTATTTTATTTTCCATGGAATGATTACCTTTTATAGTCGCTTTTGTATTAGCTGTTGTCTTAACTGTTCACAGAATATCTCAAGTTGGTTGCCGTTACCCAGTTTTCAGGGGCCTGCTGGAGTTTCCCCGGGTTCAGGATATTGTTGGGGTCAATGGCGCGTTTGATGGTGGCCAGAAGATTCAGGGAATCGGATTTCTCCACCTTGAATGATTCAGCCTTGGACAGTCCGATACCATGCTCGGCGCTGGTGGTGCCGTTGACAGACCGGACGTACTCATAGACTTCGGTAATGGCTTTTTTGGCAGAAGCCCACTGGTCTTTTCTCTTGGTGTCCATCAGGATTTTGGTGTGCATGCACCCGGAGCCGCAGTGACCGTAAGCGGTCATGACAATATTATTTTTGGCGGCGATTTCATGGATTTTTCCGGCCATTTCCGCCATTTTGGAGTAGGGAACCGCCATGTCATCGGCAAGGGCAGTGGAGGCAAGGTTATCGTCATATTTTGACAGGGCAGGGAACAATTTTTTCCGGCCCATGAATATTTTTGCCCGCTCCTTGGGATCATAGCTGGAAATAATATCCTGGCCGTTGTGTCGCTGACACACGGCTTTCATTTTGTCTATTTCGTAGTCAACCGCCTCTTTTACCATGCCGTCGGCTTCAAATATCAATGCCGCCGCCACCTCTTTGAGGCCTAAATCCATGGTTTTGTTCACCGCCTTTATGGCAACCGAATCCACCAGTTCCAGCATGGAGGGGATGGCACCCGATGCCATGATGGAACCGATGGCATCCCCGGCATCTTTAAGGGAATCAAAATTGGCAACCCCCATGCACCTGAACTCCGGGATGGGGACAAACTTCAGGGTGGCTTCAACCACAATGCCCAGGGTCCCTTCAGACCCCACCATGAGTTTGTGGAGCTGGTATCCTGAGGCTTCAACCCGGGTGCGGGCACCCAGGCTCACCAGGTCCCCACTGGGCAGCACCACTTTCATGCCCAGGACCGCATCCCGGGTTGCCCCATATTTGACCGACCTCACACCACTGGCATTATTGGCAATTTCACCGCCGATGGTGGCAATCCTGGAGGAGGCCGGTGTGGGTGGATAAAATACCCCGTACTGTTTCAGGGCAAGGTTGAGATCATCGTCAACCACTCCGGGTTCAACCCGGCAGTATACATCTTTGAGATTAATTTCCAGGATTTTGTTCATTCCCTTCATGTCCAGGACAATTCCCCCCTGGATGGGAACGGTCTGGCCGCACATTCCCGACCCCCCGCCCCGGGCAATCACAGGGATGAGGGCCTCGTTTGCATATTTCATTATTTTTTGAATCTGGGCCGTGGTCTCCGGTTTTACAACGGCCCAGGGCATGGCATGATGCACGGAAGAGTCTGATCCGTACACATAGAGATCAGAAGGATCTGTCTTGATGTTTTTTTCCCCGACAATGCCTCTGAGCAGGGCCTCATCAATTTTCTTCATTCGGGTCTCCTTTTTGGTGAATCTGTTATATTTAGTAAATCCTTTTCAGTCGCGAAATTTTATACTTCCATAAAGGGAGAATAATTTCAATGCAAATTCTGGTGTGGGATGGAATTATTCGAAAAATAAGGACGGTCTTAACTTGCCAAACAGGCAGGAGTAGGTTTATACTTCCTTCCGGCTTCAAGGTGCTGAAAACCGAATGATAAAATAAGGATATACCTATGACATATTCAGTGAAATTTTTGCCCTATAACACAAGTATTGAGGTTGAAGATAACGAGAGTCTGATCCGGGCGGCCATGGAGGCAGGGGTTCACATCAACGCATCCTGCGGCGGCGGCGGCGTCTGCGGTAAATGCAGGGTCCTGATTGAAGAGGGACGAGTTGAGGGGGGAGTATCGGAACATCTTTCCCAGGAGGACCGGGAAAAGGGGTATCGCCTGGCCTGTCTGTCACAGGTTGCCTCGGATCTTGTGGTCCGGATTCCCATTGAATCTGAAATTGATACGGGCCGTTTAAATGAACAGGTGGGCAGTCGGCATACGGCAAAGGCCGTGTCTCTGGATATGGATGAGCTCCGGGAGAACGGGCTGTTTATCCCGCCCGTGGAAAAGATCTACCTTGAGATGTCCCCGGCAACGGCCCAGGACAATCAGGCAGACGTGGCCAGGATATTTAATCACCTGAGCCTGGCCCATGATGAGCACCGCCTGACCATGAGTTTGAAGCTGATCCGAAAGATTCCCGATATTATCCGGCAGTCGGATTTCAAGGTCACGGCAACCATAGTCAGGCCTGTGAGAAGGGATGGAAAAAATATCATCGCCAATATTGAGCCCTTTGACACCACGGACCGGAATTTTGCCATTGCCGTGGATATCGGGACCACAACGGTTTACGGCCAGGCCCTTGACCTGCACACCGGCCAGGTGGTGTCCCAGCACGGGGAGTTCAACTCCCAGATCAGTTACGGGGAAGACGTGATCTCACGGATTATTTTTGCTGAAAAGGAAGGGGGCCTGGACATCCTTCATGAAAAAGTAATTGAAACCATCAATAAAATTATTGATAAGATTGTCAAAAAGGGTAAAATCCAACGCCATGAGGTGACCACCATCACCCTTGCCGGCAACTCCACCATGACCCAGTTGCTTCTCAAAATCAACCCCAGCTATATCCGGCGTGATCCCTATGTGCCGGCATCCATCATGTACCCGCCCTTTGCCGCCTCCAAGATCGGGATCGATCTGGCAGACCACACCATGGCCCTGATTTATCCCGGGGTGTCCAGTTACGTGGGCGGTGATATCATTGCCGGCATCATGGCCTCGGGCATGTACCGGGACAGCGAGCTCACCCTGTACATGGATATCGGGACCAATGCAGAGATCGCCATCGGCCACAATGACTGGATGGTGTGCACGGCAGCATCTGCAGGTCCGGCGTTTGAGGGAGGCGGGGTGAAATTCGGCATGCGCGCCACGGAAGGGGCTATTGAGGATTTCTCCATCAATCCTGAAACCTATGAACCCATGATTATCACCGTGGGCAATAAAAAAGCCAAGGGGATCTGCGGGTCCGGTATGATTACCCTGGCAGCCAAGCTCCTGGAAACCGGGGTGATTGATTCCCGGGGCAAGTTCAACCAGAGTCTTGATACACCCAGGATACGGACCACGGATGACATATGGGAATATGTGGTGGTGTACAAGGAAAATACCCAGATCGACAGGGATATTGCCATCACGGAACCGGATCTGGACAATCTCATCCGGGCCAAGGGCGCCATGTACAGCGCGGCACTGACCCTGCTGGATGAGATCGGACTGGGTGTCAAGGATATTGAACGGGTGATTCTTGCGGGCGGTTTCGGCAGTTATGTGGACCTGGAAAGTGCCATTACCATCGGCCTTCTGCCGGAAATAGATGCGGAGCGGGTGACCTATCTGGGCAACGGCTCCCTCCTGGGCTGCAAGATCAACTGCCTGACCAATGCCCTTCGCCGGGACGTGGCAAATGTGGTCAATATGATGACCAATTTTGAGCTGGCCTCAACCCCGTCATATATGGACCATTACATGAGCGCCCTGTTTCTGCCCCACACCCAGATGAACTATTTCCCAAGGGTAAAGGCGCGCCTGGAGCGGTTGAGAAAATGACGGCCCCCCAAGGGTTTGTTCGGTCCATACGGATTGATCGCCCCAGCCTCACCGACAATACGGCAGATGCCCAGCGCCTGGAACTGATCCTCCAAAGGGAACTGGGCACGGACAGGGTGAAAATTCCCTTGTCCCTGCTCAGACGTCTGCCCTCGAATTTGAGGGCCTGGAATTTTGAGGCAAAGGCTGTTGTGTTTAAGGACCGGCAGTCCTGGATTCTGGTGGATTTGCTGGACCCTGCATCCGATCCGCCGGTTTTTGGCATTGCCCTTGATATCGGCACCACCGGGATTGTGGTCTGTCTTGTGGACCTTGAAACCGGAGAGGAAATCGGAGAAAAAGGGTTTGACAATCCCCAGGCAAGTATCGGCCCCGATGTTCTGGCACGGATTCACCATTCCCACAGGCCCGGCGGCCTCATGGAACTCCAGCGCCTCCTGATTACGGCCGTGAACAGGAATATCCTGGAATTGTGCAGGGAAAACCAAATCAGAAAAGAGGATGTCTATCTGGTTGCCGGTGCCGGCAACACCGTCATGACCCATTTATTTTTAGGGATTGAGGCATTTGAGATCATCAAAGAACCCTATATTCCCTGCACCAATATCCCGGACACGCAATCGGCAGCACTATTGAACCTGGATATCAATGAAAACGGTAAAATCTTTCTCTTTCCCAATATCGGGTCTTATTTCGGCGGTGATCTCATTGCAGGGATTCTCTATTCCGGCCTGGATCAAAAGGAAGACCCCTGCCTCATGGTGGATGTGGGCACCAATGCGGAGATTGTCGTGGGAAACCGGGACTGGCTCATTGCCTGCGCCGGAGCTGCGGGCCCGGCCCTTGAGGGCGGGGTGAGTAAAATGGGCATGACGGCAAAGCCCGGGGTGATTGACCGGGTGTGGGTTGACAGGGATAAGCGGACGATTCAGATTCATACCATAGACGAAGAAAAACCCGTGGGCATCTGCGGGTCCGGCATGATTGACCTGGCCGCAAGCCTGTTTGTATCCGGTCGCATTGATATCCGGGGCAAATTTTCCCGCAAGGCCTGCGGCGAACGCCTGGTTGAGCAGGATGGGATTCAGGAGTTTATTCTTGTGGACGGTCAGGATTCCGGAACAGGCCAACCCATCTGCCTGAGCCAGGTGGCCTTAAATTCTCTCACCAGCTCCAAGGCCGCCATGTACACCATCCTGGAGGTAATCGTGAAGAATACGGCCGGGCTTGCCTTTGAAGATCTGGACAAATTTTATGTGGCCGGAACATTCGGGTCGTTCATCAACCCCGTGTCCGCCATCTCCATCGGCATGCTCCCGGACCTTGCCATGGAAACCTTTGAGGTCCTGGGCAACAGCAGTCTTGGCGGGGCAAAAACACTCCTGAAAAATCCAGACGCCTTTGACCGGGTATTCAAAATCCGTCAATCCATCACCTATATTGAGCTGAACGTGAACCCGGAATTCATGAATATGTTTTCAGGCGCCAAATTCTACCCCCACACGGACCAGTCAAGGTTTCCATCTGTCGCCAGGTTGTTGTAAAAAAAGAGCTATACCTGTATATACAAGCTGTCTGTTTTATGGTAAGAAACGGCAAGACCATTGTAAAAAAAAGACGGATGAAACCATCCTCAATCTTATATCTTACACAAAGGAAAACAGCAGATATGAAAAAAATAGTTGAATGTGTCCCCAATTTCAGTGAAGGAAAAGATACAAAAACCATAGAGGCCATTTCCGAGGCCATCCAACAGACAAAAGGGTGCCGGCTTCTGGATGTGGACCCGGGAAAATCCACCAACCGGACCGTCTACACCTTTGTGGGCTCTCCTGCGGCTGTTGTGGAAGGTGCCCTGAACTCAGCCCGCGTGGCCCGGCAGAAAATTGATATGAGAACCCATACGGGCGAGCATCACCGCATGGGCGCCATGGATGTCTGCCCGTTTATTCCCGTGGCCAATGTGACCATGGACGAGTGCGTGGACATCTCCAGGGAATTTGGGCGGCGGGCCGCAGAAGAGCTGGGCATTCCCATTTATCTGTATGAAGAATCCGCCACCCTGGACTATCGCAGAAAACTTCCCCAGATCAGGGAAGGGCAGTATGAAGCCATAAAAGACCGGATTACAAAAGAGGAGTGGTGCCCGGATTTCGGGCCTGCGAAATTTATCCCGGAGTGGGGGGCCACCGTAACCGGGGCCCGGTTTTTTCTCATCGCCTATAACGTGAACCTTTTGTCCACCCCCAACCAGGCCCACAGGATTGCCCTGAACTTGAGGGAGGCGGGACGGGGTCCGGATGAACCCGGGCGGCTCCGTGAAGTCAAAGGCATGGGGTGGTATGTGAAGGATTACAACCTTGCCCAGGTCACGGTGAATCTTAACAACTTTCATGTCACCCCGCCCCATCTCCTGTTTGAAGAGGTGAAAAAAGAGGCAAAGAAGCTGAACATCGCGGTGATTGGCTCTGAGATCGTGGGGGTGGTTCCCCTGGAGGCCATCCTCACGGCAGCAGACTATTATATTGAACGAGAAAACCTTTTTGTTCTGGATGAAGACCAGCGGGTCAGGCTGGCCGTGGAACGGCTGGGGCTCAATAGTGTTGCCCCGTTCAAACCAGATGAAAAAATTATTGAATATATCATTGCCGAAAAAAAGAACGAACCCCTGGCAGGTCTCACCGTCAGAGACTTTATTGAAGAGGTGGCTTCCAGAAGTTCGGCTCCGGGAGGCGGATCTGCAGCCGCCGCCATCGCAGCCATGGGTGCAGGCCTTGGGGCCATGGTGGCCAAGCTGACCCTGGGGGTCCGCAAGTTTGAAGCCCTGGACGCAAAAATGCGCGCCATCATCCCCCCCCTTCACCAGGCCGCCCATGCCCTGATTCCCATGATTGATGCAGATACCAACGCCTTTACCGATTATGTGGCGGCCTTAAGTCTGCCCCGGGAAACAGCGGATCAAAAAGAATTCAGGCGCGAACAAATGCAACAGGGCCTGAAAAAAGCCATTGATATTCCCCTGACCACCATGACCCTGGCCGACGCTGCCTGGGACGCCATGAAGGCGATTGCCGAATACGGCAATCTTGCATCCAAGTCTGATGTTGAAGTGGGGGCAAAAGCTCTGGAAACCGGCATCTGGGGCGCCTATAAAAATGTTGCCATCAATATGGCCGACATCACGGATGATGAATTCAAGACCCAGACCATGGCAAAGGCAAATGCCATGCGCACCCGGGCTGAAAACCAGTGCAGAAGGGTTTTGGATATCCTGGAAAATCGGGAGGCGTGATTCTCAGGGGACGTTTTTTGAGTCCGGGTCCGGCAGGCCCGAGGGTAATTTTTCCTCCGGGCTTTCAAGTGATTTTTTTTCAACCCTGGCCGCCAGGACCAGTTGATCCCGGTTCTTCTGTATGTCGGCCTGATGCCTGATGATTTCTTTTCTTGTTTTGTATGACAGAATGGTTTTCAATATCAGGTACCCCCCGCCAAAAACAACCAGCCCCAGAAGGACCCATTTTAATTGTGAAAGGGTCTGATAACTTATTTTGCCCAGATACATGAGCAGGTCCGGTACCATCCAATAGAGAAAACCCATGAGGATGACCGTGCTTCCCAGGGAATAAATATTTAATCTCCCCAGGGTGGAAAAAAGTTTTTCAAACCGGGTTTCTTCAAACCGGGTCTCTTCAAGTCTGATGTTTTCAAAGCCTTTTTCGTCGGGACCTGAATCCGGATAATCCCCTCCACTGCCTGACGGGGCTCCCTGGTTTCTGGGGTGAAAAATATCTGTAAAAATTTTTGTGATAAAAACCACAAATAGAATCAACATCAGAGGGACGCACACGGACAGGGCGATCCAGGCTCTTGTGGGAAATTTATTGTCTATTCCCACCCGGGTGATCACAAACCCTTCATCCTGGAAATTCTCAATGCCGGTTATTTTTTTAAACTCCATAATATGGCTCATATTATAGGCATCTTCATAAACGACTTCATTGTTTGCGTTAAAGATCCGTACCATATCCCGGTCAGCCGAAACCACCAGGCAGACCATTAAAATTCCAAACTCAACCATTGCAAAAACAGTGAGAATCAAGGGTAAACCCGGAACATGATTCTCAACGATTTCTTTTAATTTTGTTTCACTCATTCCCCATCCTTTTTTCTGTTCCACCACGCCCGGCGGCCACCAGACCATACGCAACGAATGAATGCCCAGGTTTGCTGCCGAAGGGCAGGCATTCTTTTGTCCCGGAAACGGTTCAATATTGGCATCAAAACATTTTTTTTTCAACCGGATATGGGAGGGGTGACCGGAATGTTTTGGGTTGACACTTGTCTTTATATATAATACAGCTATATTAAAGCTATAATTGGGGTAGAATATAACAACGTGAAAATTTTCAGGAGGAAGAATGAGAGAAGTTGTCATAGTTGCAGCCTGTAGAACGGCAGTTGGTAAATTCGGTGGTTCCCTTGCCGCATTGAGTGATATTGACTTTGGTCCCATTCCCATAAAAGAAGTCATTAAAAGAGCAGGATTGAAAGGGGAGCAGATTGATGAAGTAATCTATGCATCAGGCTACAGAACCGGAGATCTTCCCATTAACTCGGCCCGTGTTGTGGCGGTTAAGGCGGGTATTCCCCAGGAAAAACCCCAGTTTACCATCAGCAAGGCCTGTGCCGGGAGCATCAAGGCGGTTACCCTTGCAGCCCAGGTGATCAAATCCGGTGATGCGGATATCATCGTTGCCGGCGGCATGGAGAGCATGAGCAATGCCACCTTCATGCTGAAAAAAGCCAGGTGGGGATACCGCCTCGGGCATGGACAGCTCCAGGACCAGCTTATCCTGTTTGATCCTCTAAGTGGAAACACCATGGGTGAGACGGCTGAAAATGTTGCTGAAAAATACAATGTTTCAAGGGAAGACCAGGATGCCTTCGGCCTGAGAAGCCAGCAGCTCACGGAAAAGGCCATCACGGAAGGCAGATTCAAAGACCAGATCGTTCCCGTTGAAATTCCCCAGAGAAAAGGGGACCCGAAAATATTTGATACAGATGAACACCCGCGGTTCGGAACCACCCTGGAAAGCCTTCAAAAATTAAAGCCCCCCTTCAGAAAGGGCGGATCAGTCACGGCCGGAAGCTCTTCGGGTATGAATGACGGTGCATCGGCTCTGGTTGTCATGTCAAAGGAAAAAGCCGATGAACTGGGTCTTTCGCCCATGGCCTCCATCGTCTCCTATGCCTCTGCCGGGGTGGATCCCGCATACATGGGAATCGGCCCCATCCCGGCCACACGCATGGCCCTTGAAAAGGCCGGACTGACCATGGAAGACATGGATCTTATCGAGCTGAACGAAGCCTTTGCATCCCAGTCCCTGGCCTGTATCCGGGAGTTGAACATGGATATGGACAAGGTGAATGTAAACGGCGGTGCCATTGCCCTTGGACACCCGGTGTCTGCATCCGGCGGGGTTATCCTCACCAAGCTCCTGTACGAACTAAAGGCCAGAAATTTACGGTACGGCCTGGCAACCCTCTGCATCGGCGGAGGTCAGGGCATGGCCCTTATCGTGGAAAATAAATAGACCGGGAATTTTAATACCGGAACCCTAAAATAGTATCGCAATAAAAAAGCATTGCGATAAAACCCAAAAAATCCGGCAGCAGACCATTCGTCTGCTGCCGGATTTTTGTTGTGTCTATTTGTCGTAAAAACTTCTTTCCCTTTGAAAGTATTTCATCTGAGGTCCTAAATGCGGATTTTCTCCTGACAGGGACAATGGATGGATTTTTACCGGCTGGTTTATGGCCATGTCGGTACAGCATCCTTGACACAGTGTAAAAATTTTGGACACCCTTATTTCTTTCCTGGTTTTTCAACCAGATCATAAATCTCCGGAATCGCCCGCAGGCTATTCATAGAGGAGGACCTGTTGCGTTTGGCTTAAATCTGGCATGGCTTTTGCTGTTAAATCTTAATGTTTCATGGTGGAAAAAAGCGATGGAACGAACCTTCAACCGGGTTGATTCAATATGATACCCCGGGCACCAGGCAAATGGTAAGCACCGTGATTCTTGGAGACAAAAATGGGATTATCCCTTCAGAACATACACAAAACCCTAGACAATGAGATTCACCTGTCCAATATTGATCTGGATATTGAATCAGGTTCCAACACCGTTGTGCTCGGCCGCACCCTGTCCGGAAAAACCTCACTCCTGCGCATCATGGCGGGACTGGACCGTCCGAACCGGGGAACCCTTCTTATGGACGGTAAGGATGTCACCGGGGTGCCGGTCAGGAAACGAAGTATCGCCATGGTGTACCAGCAGTTCATTAATTATCCCTCCTTTACCATATTTGACAACATCGCGTCTCCTCTAAAGGTGGCAGGAATGCCCAGGGAAAAAATAAAGAAACGGGTGGCCGAGGTGGCCCATGTTCTTCACCTGACAGACATGCTCGACAGACTGCCCACATCGCTTTCAGGCGGCCAGCAGCAGCGGACTGCCATTGCCAGGGCCCTTGTCAAGGACTCCCAGTTGCTGCTCTTGGACGAACCCCTGGTCAATCTGGATTATAAATTACGGGAAGAGCTGCAAACAGAGCTTCAGGAAATTTTTAAACAGCGGGATGCCATGGTGGTTTATACCACCACGGAACCGGGAGAGGCCCTGAAATTCGGTGGTCGGATCGTTGTCCTTGATGAAGGACAGGTCCTCCAGACCGGGCCTACTGCCCAGGTATACAAAAATCCTGCAAATATTAAAGTGGCAGAGGTGTTCAGTGATCCCCCCATCAACTACCTTGACTGCCGGGTTGACGGAAAAAATGCCGTTCTGAAATCAGGTCCTGTCCTTCCGCTTTCCGGGCATCTTAAAGACTTGAAGCCCGGCAATTATACCTTTGGGATAAGGTCCAACAACCTTTTTTTAGGGAGACAACACACGCTGGATATCCAATTGAAGGCAAGGGTGAAACTTGCTGAAATCAATGGGTCTGAGACCTTTATTCATGTTGATTGTTTTGGTGACAGGCTGGTGGCCCAGGAGGTGGGCATTCACTCGGTGAGGATCGGGTCCGAGGTAATGGTATATGTTAATCCCGCGTGTTTTTTTGTTTTTTCCGAGTCTGGAGATCTGGCACTTTCGCCGGAACCTTTTATCCATGGGAAATAATTTTAATAAGGAAGATCCATGGCAAAGATTGATTTAAAAGAAATTACCCACTCCTATGTGGCCAGTCCCAAAAAACCGTCAGACTATGCCTTGAAAAGAATTCACAATGTGTGGCAGGACGGCGGGGCTTACGCCCTGCTCGGTCCGTCGGGCTGCGGTAAGACGACCTTGCTTAATGTGATTTCCGGGCTTCTCACGCCAAGTCAGGGAAGGGTTTTGTTTGACGGCAAGGATGTGACTGCTCTTGCGCCGGAAAAACGTAATATCGCCCAGGTTTTCCAGTTTCCGGTTCTCTATGACACCATGTCGGTTTTTAACAACCTGGCCTTCCCCCTTCGAAACAGGGGGTTTAACGAAACAGATGTAAACGCCAGGGTCCATGAGGTGGCAGAGATCCTTGACCTTACTCCCTTTTTGGACAAAAGGGCCGCAGGGCTGGCAGCAGATGCAAAACAAAAAATATCCCTGGGCCGTGGACTGGTTCGAAGGGATGTTGCAGCCATTCTTTTTGATGAGCCATTGACCGTGATTGATCCAAATCTCAAGTGGGAACTTCGGTGCAAGCTCAAGGAAATCCACGAACAATTGAGGCTTACCTTTGTGTATGTCACCCACGATCAAGTGGAGGCGCTTACCTTTGCGGATCAGGTCATTGTGATGTATGAGGGGGAAATTATTCAGGTGGGGACTCCCCAGGAGCTGTTTGAAAATCCTGTCCATACCTTTGTCGGCTATTTTATCGGCAGTCCCGGAATGAACCTTGTTCCGGTTATTCTTGAAAATGGAGCAATCCGGGTGGGAGATGCTGAAATATTCATTGGAGAAAGCCTGGCCCGAATGGCTATGAAAGCCGGGGGGCAGTTGAAACTCGGCATTCGCCCTCTATATCTTGAGATCCATGAAAAGGCCGTGGATAATGGGGTCCCGGCCCGGATTAAATCCGTAGAAGACCAGGGCAGTTTCAAGATTTTAACGGCGATTCTGGGGGGACATTTGCTTCGGGCAAGGGTTCCAGAGGGGCAGGCCATACCTGAAAGAGAGGTGTGGCTCAGGTTTCCCATCAATTGGATCCGGCTGTTCAGCGATGACCGGCTTTTAACCCAAGGAGTATAAAGACTATGGATAAATGGGAAAATAATAAGGCCTGGTTTCTGGTGCTGCCCGTGTTTATCCTCGTTGCCTTCAGCGCCGTCATTCCGCTAATGACGGTGGTGAACTATTCGATCCAGGATATTTTCGGGCCGGGGCAGCGGGTATTTGTCGGCACGGAATGGTTCAAAGAAATCCTTTCAGATAAACGTCTCCACGAGGCCTTGCTTCGCCAGTTCATTTTTTCAGGGTTGGTCCTGCTCATTGAGATGCCCCTTGGCGTGATCATCGCCCTGATGATGCCCAAAAAAGGGTGGTGCGCCTCGGTGAGCCTCGTATTGCTGGCACTTCCCCTGCTCATCCCCTGGAATGTCATCGGCACCATCTGGATCATTTTCACCCGCCAGGATATTGGTTTGCTTGGCGCCGGGATCAATGGTCTTGGTATAGCATTTGATCACACGGCAAGTCCTTTTGACGCCTGGGTTACCCTGATGCTCATGGAGGTGTGGCACTGGACACCCCTTGTGGCATTGCTGGCCTATGCAGGCTTAAGAGCCATTCCCGAGGCCTATTTCCAGGCAGCCCGCATTGACGGTGCCTCTGACTGGGCTGTTTTTAAATATATTCAATTGCCCAAAATGAGAGGGGTATTGACCATTGCGCTGCTGCTCAGATTCATGGACAGTTTTCTCATCTATGCCGAGCCTTTTGTCCTCACCGGCGGTGGACCCGGAAACACCACCACCTTTTTGTCCATCTACCTTGTCAAGGTGGCTGTGGGGCAGTTTGATCTGGGTCCTGCGGCTGCATTTTCCCTGATTTATTTTTTAATCATACTGCTTTTTTGCTGGCTGTTTTACCAGGTGCTGCAGAACGTTGGAAAAGGAGAGGCCTGATGAAAAAAAGAACCCTTTGTCTGATTGTCTATTTCGCCCTGCTCATGCTTCCCATTTACTGGATGCTCAATATGTCCCTCAGGACCAATGCAGATATCATGAGTGTGTTATCGATTTATCCCCGGCAGTTAACCTTTGAAAATTATGTAAAGATTTTTTCCGATGTGTCCTGGTATTCCGGGTATATCAACTCCATCCTCTACGTGACCATGAACATGCTTATCTCCCTTGCCGTGGCATTGCCGGCAGCCTATGCCTTTTCCCGGTACCGGTTCATCGGTGACGGCCAGATGTTTTTCTGGCTTTTAAGCAACCGGATGTCTCCTGCAGCGGTTTTCCTGCTTCCCTTTTTTCAATTGTATTCCACTGTGGGACTCATCGACACCCACATCGCCGTAGCCCTGGCCCATTGTCTGTTCAATGTGCCGCTTGCCGTATGGATACTGGAGGGATTTATGTCAGGTGTTCCAAAAGAGATTGATGAGACCGCCTATATTGACGGGTATTCCTTTCCCCGGTTTTTTACCACGATTTTTATTCCCCTGATTCGCTCGGGGGTCGGTGTGACGGCTTTTTTCTGTTTCATGTTCTCCTGGGTGGAACTTTTATTTGCCCGGACCCTCACGACAACATCTGCCAAACCGATTGCCGCCATCATGACCCGGACTGTGAGTGCATCAGGTCTTGACTGGGGCTTACTTTCCGCAGCCGGCATCCTGACCATCGTCCCGGGTGCCCTGGTAATCTGGTTTGTCAGAAACCACATGGCAAAGGGATTTGCCATGGGAAGAGTTTAGGAGGACACAATGACATTGGAATGGATGGCATGGACCTTGCCCACCGCTATTTTTTTTATCACCATTGCCCTGCTTTTGACGGCAATGACCATTTGGCAGGTGGTCTCTCCCTGCATCCGGCGGCGGGGAATTCTGCCCATTGCAACCACCCGGGGGGATCGGTTTTTTATCGGCCTTTTAAGCAGTGCATACATTCATCTTGCCTGGCTGGGGCTGACTAACCTGACCCTGTGGGTCGCTCTTTGTATTTCCCTTATCTGGATGGTCATGGTCATGCGCTGGGCATGAGCTTTAATGGATAAAAGCGGGGTTCTGCAGGTGTTAACGGCCTTTACATCGGCGGATTTATTCGGACGACCGGATGCCCTTTACTTAAGGTCATAGGAAGGAGATCGCATGATGAGAAAAATGTTGTGTAATATACCCGGGAGATGGCTTCCGGGAATTGTTTTCGTGGTTTTGCTCACCTTCTGTTCCGGCTATGCAATCGCGGATATGACAGCTGCAACGCGCTGGATCGATACGGAATTTCAACCGTCTACCCTGTCAAAACAGGAACAGACTCAAGAAATGGAATGGTTCATGAAGGCGGCTCAGCCCTTTAAAGGAATGGAGATCAAAGTCGTATCAGAGACCATACCGACCCATGAGTATGAGTCAAAGGTGCTTGCCAAGGCCTTTGAAGAAATCACCGGTATCAAGGTTACCCATGATCTGATTCAGGAGGGCGATGTAATTGAGAAACTCCAGATTCAGATGCAGTCGGGCAAGAACGTGTTTGACGCTTATGTCAATGATTCGGATCTCATCGGCACCCATTACCGGTATGGATATGTGGTCAACCTCACCGACTGGATGGCCGGCGAGGGAAAAGAGGTTACGCTTCCCACACTGGACATTGATGATTTTATGGGGAAATCCTTTACAACCGGGCCGGACGGAAAACTTTATCAGCTTCCGGACCAGCAGTTTGCAAACCTTTACTGGTTCCGTTACGACTGGTTTAACCGGGCGGATTTCAAGAAGCAGTTCAAGGAAATTTATGGATATGAACTGGGTGTCCCGGTCAACTGGTCTGCCTATGAAGACATTGCAGAATTTTTCACCGAGCATGTGAGAGAGATTGACGGGCGAGCCATATACGGCCACATGGATTACGGTAAAAAAGCACCGGATCTGGGCTGGCGGTTTACCGATGCCTGGCTGTCCATGGCAGGTGCCGGTGACAAAGGGATCCCCAATGGAAAACCGGTTGATGAATGGGGTATCCGAGTCGATGAAAACAATCGCCCGGTTGGATCCAGTGTGAGCAGAGGTGGTGCAGCCAACGGCCCTGCCGCCAAATACGCCCTGAGAAAATATATGGAATGGCTGAGGAGATATGCACCTCCCGGAGCCCTTGGCATGGACTGGTATCAGTCTCTGCCCTTTCTTGCAAAGGGAAATGTTGCCCAGCAGATTTTCTGGTACAACTCTTTTGTGTCATCAATTGTTGAAGTGGGTCTGCCCGTAGTCAACGCGGATGGGACACCCAAGTGGCGAATGGCCCCTTCCCCCCACGGACCCTATTGGGAAGAAGGGATGAAACTGGGATACCAGGATTGCGGTTCCTGGACATTGTTGAAGAGCACCCCGCTTGACCGTAGAAAAGCGGCCTGGCTCTTTGCCCAGTTCTGCGTGAGCAAGACCGTATCTCTCAAGAAAACCCATGTGGGGCTGACCCCCATCCGGGACAGCGATATCAGGGACAAGTCCTTTACGGAACGGGCACCTAAACTTGGCGGGCTGGTGGAGTTTTACCGGAGCCCTGCACGAGTGGCCTGGACCCCGACAGGAACCAATGTTCCGGATTATCCAAAACTTGCCCAGCTCTGGTGGCAGAACATTGGTGAAGCTGTTGCTGGAGAGGTGACCGTATCAACGGCCATGGACAATCTTGCAAAGGAACAGGACCGTATCATGGAGCGTATTGCAAGGTCCGGTGTCCAGGGAGACAAAGGTCCGCTTCTGAATCCGGAAAAACCCGAATCCTACTGGCTCAACAAACCAGGCGCACCCAAGGCCAAGCTTGCCAACGAAAAGCCCCAGGGGGAAACCCTTGACTATGACAAGCTGCTTCAGGCCTGGAAAGAAGGAAGGGTGAAGTAAGGTTGCGGTCCCAAGTGCAACCGATTGAAAAAGAGTCAGTTGAATTTCAGTATCCGGCCTGACACCATGTCCCTAAAACAGGGCATGATGTCGGGCCTTGAAATATTTTAAAAAAAGAATTCGACGGTTGGAAGTTTTTAGACAAATGGCCCTTTTCAGGCTTGAAAATTAAAGTCTTGCCGTTAATATTTGGACCAAATTTTTTTGGGGAAGCTGAACCGGATTATTTTTTTGACTTGTGGCGTTAACAATAAAATTGATGTCCTCAAGTGTCACGCCATATTCACTAAGCCCGGGAATATTAAGTTGATCCGTCCAATCTCCCAGAAGGGTAATCAGATACCGGGAACCTTCCACCGGGTCTTCAGACAGATGGGCCGGGCTCAAAAAACGGGCAGCCCGGGCATATTTTTTCAGAGCAAGGCTGTTGGGATTTTCTGAAATCAATGATTCGATATTTTGACGGCTAACCTCAGAAAGCAGTGTACCGCAAATCACCCCATGCGGGATCTTAAATTGCCCGCCAATGACGGATGCAAACCCGTGTACCACACCTAGCCCGGCATTTGCCAGGGTTAAGCCGGAGATATAGGATGCATAGCTTATCTTTGTACGGGTTTTGATATCATGGGGGGATTTCGTGACCGCACTGATCAAAGAATCACCCAGCAGTTCTAGGGCGCCAAAGGTGAGAGAATCCGTCATGATTGAGCTTCGGGTCGAAACCAGTGATTCTAAAAGCTGGGTTAAGGCATCCATTCCGCAGGCAGCAGTTGTTTCGGCAGGGCAGTTCAGTGTCAGTTCAGGATCAATAATGGCAATGTCGGGAACAAGATTGTCATGCCGAAGGGATTTTTTAAATCCATTTTTTCCCACCTGACTGATCACGGCATTTTTTGTGGCCTCACTACCCGTACCTGAAGTTGTGGGCAAGGCAATAAAGGGAATTTTTTTCCCATCATGGGATTTGTTTCCAACGCCTTCCAGGTAATTGATGATGGACTCTTTTTGTGTCATCATGGCTGAAACAGCTTTTCCCGCATCCAGAACACTTCCGCCGCCGATGGCAGCAATGACGTCTATATTTTGCTCTTTGTACCGGCAAACAATTTCATCAATAATTGAAGGAGACGGCTCGGTTTTTACCGCAGCATGATAAATCGTCATGGATTTATTTTTAAATTTTTTTAAAAGCAATGACCAGTGGTCACTTTTTGGGAAGGATTCGGCACCGGTAATCAACAGAAGGGTATTCCCATAAACTTTTGCCAGTTCAGGAAGCCGGTCTATTTTACCGGCGCCAAATTGAACATGGGGATTTGAAAAAAAATTAAATTCCATTATCACAGTCTCTTCATTTTCATGTCACGATGCTCATTATTCCAGATACCCCTGCTTTTTACAAATCTATCCGGCCGGGGAAGTTTAACCCCAAGGCTATCCGGCACTCTGGGAGACCCCATGAAAGTGTCATCAATAAAAGGGTGCTATAAATATATTTCACCATCATCACGATTATTCACAATCTACTCTTTTTTTTTATATAAAAATAGACCTATAATGAGAGTATAAATTCAAACCGGGTTTTATGGAAGGGTGATGTGTTAAATGGAGGAATCACCGTCCCTGACTCATATTCGCTTGCAGGTTGTTTAAATGACGACAATACCCACTTATGAAGATCTGGAAATCAGAATCAAAACCTTGGAAAAAAAATTGGCGATACAAGAAAGGGACAAGGATACAATGGTCCGCCAACTGTCAGAAGATTTTAAACTTCTTGCAGATCGATCACTGGAAGCCATCTACCAGTTTGATATTGAATCTGGCACCTTTTCTTTTTTCAATAATCAATTTTTGTCGCTATATTCAATAGCCGAGGAAAATACGGAAAAAGTGCTGTCCACGAAAAGTGTTCTTTTACACATCCATCCGGATGATCTGGAAAAAGTAAAAGCGGCCAGGAACTTATCCTATCAGGCCGGGAAAAAAAATGGAGAAATAGAATATCGGTATATGGGGTCCGACGGGGCCATAAGGCTGATGCACGATCGCTGGACCGTTGTGCGTGATGCTTCCCTTCGGCCCATTGCCGTTGAAGGATTCATACGGGACATGACCCGGCTTAAACAGGCTGAAAAAGAATTTGAACACAGCATCCGTAATTCCCCGATTGGCTGCTACATTATTCAGGACGCTAAATTTGAGTATGTCAATCCGGAATTTATGAGGATAACGGGCTACAGTGAAGATGAACTTATCGGCACATATCCGCTGAATATCGTCCAGCCACAGTACAGAGAGAAGGTTAAATCGAATTTTATCGAAATGCTGAAAGGAAAGCGCAGCTTTCCATACGAATTTTGCATCAACGACAAACAGGGGAATGCCAAATGGATATTGGAAGCTGCAACATCCATCCAGTATGAGGGCAGGCGGGCGGCACTGGGTTATTTTATGGACAACTCCAAGGGCAAACAGGTTGAAAAAGAGCGTCTGGCCAAAGAAAAATTATTGTCAATCCTTGAACTGGCGGGTGCCGTTGGGCATGAACTCAACAACCCGCTTCAGGTGGTTTCCATGTGCACTGAAAAATTGCCGTTGGCCCCGGAGGATGATCATCGGACATCCACCTTGCATCGTCTGTTAAAAAAAAATGTGGAGCAGATGAGGGTCACCATAGAAAAATTTCAAAATATTACCCAATATGCCAGCAAAGACTATGTCGGCGGGAAAAAAATTATAGATATTCACAAGGTATAGGATGGGAAGATGCTTTTTATCAACTAAAATAAAAATGGATTAAAACGCTGAAATATCACCCCCCGGCATGGGGAGAATGCATGGGGGGGTTCCTGAAAGATTAGAAAAAGATCGAATTTTGGCTGATTTTTCTTGGGTCTGAATGTCACTTCGCAATATGGATTGGGTGATTTCGCAAAGACATAAAAATATCAACGCTTAACCGGCGCTTAAAAACTCCTCACCCCTGTAAAGGATCTCCTCTTTGTCCGCCGGGGTTTTCAGGTTGGCCAGAAGATCGCAGGTTTTCTGGTTTAAAATTTGTTCTGCCAAGGGTTCACCCTTTGCCTGCCACTTGTCAAGGGTGAGGAAGGGCCAGATTGTGGAGGAAAACTGGGAGTCCCTGAAATATTTCCCCGTAAGATTTGACAGGAGAAAATTTCCTCCGGGTCCGATAGTGGATATGTCTGAAAATCCAACGGCCTCATCTTCAATGGAGAATCCCGCGGCAAACCGCCTTGACTGAAGGATGAGATCATCGGCATACACCACCAGTTCGGGAGTGAAGACAAGGGAATCAAAACTGCCGCCCACAAAAGGCACCATGCCGGCTGCCCCCAGGCAGGAGGTGAAATGGTTGATGCACAGGAAGGTTGCGGCCAGAAGGTCGGCACCCCATCCGTTTCCGCTGCCCGAGGTCCCGCAGTGGGGGATCTTGTAGAATGTCATCATCTCGGCGCAGGCCAGGTTCAGCACCAGGGTCCCGGGAGAATAAAAACTTCCGGCGTTTTTCATGTCAAAGGCAGCGGGAAGGCTGCCCAGGATCACGGGGGTCCCCTCTTTGACGAGCTGACTGTAGGTCAGCCCTGCCAGAAGTTCAGCCGTTAAAAGGGCCAGAGTTCCGGCCGGGGTTATGGGACAGGTGGCACCGGACATGCCGTAATTGGAAAAAATAAGGGGCAGCCCTCTTTTAATGGCCCCGTCCATCTTCATGGTGGTTTCTGAATTCAACACCAGGGGGGTGATGGGGTTGACATAGGGGATCAGGAAGGGCTTGGCAGACAGACCACCTGTGAGGTGCTCACACAGGTCCAGGGCCGGATAAAAACTTTCCCAGTTGGAAATCAGTATGACCAGGGGTTTTGTGGTATTGGCCGTCATTTCAAGGACCCCGTAGATATCGGCTGTCGAAGGGGGAAGGTCCTGGATCACCCCCGGGGTTGAGATAAAGTCAAACTGGTCCAGGCTGTTGCCAAGCCCCGTGGCAAGGGCGGTGTGACGCCGGGAAAAAGGCTGGATCTTATGGTTGAACGGGTCCTGGTAATGGAGGTTGGTGACCCCGATGCCGAAAACCGCATCCCGGGTTTTGTCTCCTGAAAGGGTGAAACCCGGATTGCCCAGGCGGTCATAGATATCGATCTCGGACGGGGCCGCATCAATGGCCCATTGAACAAGAGCTTCGGGGATTCTGATGCGCCCGTCTTTATTGGATTTTCCAACGGCTTTTTCAAGCCGGGCACGGGCCGCCGGGTCATCCACCAGTATCCCGGTGGTTTCAAGAATCAGGACGGCATCGTGGTGGACTTTTTCTTTCTGCTCTTGGGTCATGACCCGTATGCTTGGCTTCAGGTCAAACATGGGGATCTCCTTTGATTTTATTAGAGGATATGGGCCAGAAACTGCCGGGTCCGTTCATGGTCCGGGTTGTTGAAAATCTTCTCCGGTGGTCCCTCTTCAATCCAGTTCCCCCCGTCCATGATCAGGACACGGTCTGCCACATCCCGGGCAAAATGCAGTTCATGGGTGACGGCAATAATGGTCATGCCTTCCTTGGCCAATCGTTCCATCACTTCCACCACCTCGCCCACCAGTTCAGGGTCCAGGGCCGAGGTGGGTTCGTCAAAGAGCATGACCTTGGGTTTCATGGCCAGGCTCCTGGCAATGGCCACCCGCTGCTGCTGTCCACCTGAGAGCCGTGACGGGTATTCATTGCGCTTGTCCGTCAGTCCCACCCAGTCGAGCAGTTCTTCGGCGTAACGAACCGCCTGCTTTCGTTTTTCACCCAGCACGGTGACCGGGCCTTCAATGATGTTTTCCAGGGCCGTCATATGGGGAAACAGGTTAAACGACTGAAAACACATGCCGGTTTTTTTCCGGACCTCTATGATTTTCCGGGCCCGGTCTTTATCATTGCCTCCGGCATGGATGAGGGTGTTATCCACCATTACGGTTCCGGCAGTGGGTTCTTCTAAAAAATTAATGCACCGCAGCAGGGTGGATTTTCCCGAGCCCGATGCCCCCAGGATGACCACGGTTTCCCCTTTGTTCACCTCAAGATCAATGCCGCAGAGAACGTGGTGGGTCCGGCCGAACACCTTATGGATATTGGTGATTTTTACCATTGGATTTGTTATGGGATTTGCCGCAGGAGTTGGATTGTCTGTCATGATACCCTCCTGTCACCCCGGGCCATGTGGGTTTCAATCTTTTCCTGGACAAATTGCAGCAGGGCGCACATGACCCAGTAAATCAGGGCCACCATGATGAGCATCTCCAGGGACTGGAAATGCCGCCGCCCGATCTTAATGGCCCGGTAACTCAGCTCCCACACCCCCATGAGGGATACCAGGGAAGAGTCCTTGATCATGGCGATAAACTCATTGGAAACCGGCGGGATAATCACCCGCAGGGCCTGGGGGAAAATCACCCGTTTCATGGTCTGCGTGGTGGTCATGCCCAGGGCTTTGGCCGCCTCTGTCTGGCCGATTTTAATCGACTGGATTCCGGCCCGGACCGTTTCGGTCATATAGGCGCCATAGCAGACCCCAAGGGCCAGGATGCCTGCCGGGACAGCCGGAAGGGTGAACAGACGCTGAATCCCGGTTAGCCCGTACGCTTCCAGAGCCTTGCCGATCTGGGGCAGGGCCAGGTACCACATGTAAACCTGCACCAGCAGAGGGGTGCCCCGGATAAGGGAGACATAGGAGGTGGCAATACTGTTTAAAACAGGATTTGATGAGAGCCGTCCGAGAGCGCCGATCACGGCAAGAAAACAGGCCAGGGAGATGGCCAGGAACGCCACGAGAAAGGTATACCCGCTGCCGGCCAGAATAAACGGCAGCCACTTTGCCATGAACTTGAAATCCAGTCCCAGGACAATGAGGGAGGTTGCCATCAAACAGATTAAAATTGTAAAGGCGATGATCAGGTTTCTGCGGTACCGTTTTTTCCGTGTTTCGATCTGATCGAGAACCTGCCGTGCCTCCGGGGGGATACCTGCCCCTCCTTCCTGCATTGCCTTCATTCACTGCTCCTTCTCAGCATTATAAATAACCTGATAAAAAAAGGAAAGAAGCGGCTTTGAAGTGCCGGAAGACCCGGATCATCAAAGCCGCTGGTGGTCGCTTATAACTTGGGGATCAAATTGGTGTGATAGAATTTTTCCGACAATTTGACCAAGGTGCCGTCATCATTCATGGATTTAATGATTTCGTTGAGTTTGTCCACAAGGGTGTCGCTGTTGGCCCGACTCTTGTCCAGGGCAAAACTTAAGGGTTCATAATAAGGAGGATCCCCGATCATTTTCAAGGGGCAGCCGTTTCCGCAACCGGAACGGATAGCTTCGGCAATGGTCTGTTTGGATGAAAAAATAGCATCCAGTCTCAGCCCGTCACCCAGTACCAGATCTTCGATGTGGTTGGCATCCGTGGGATAGGTTTTGAGTTCTCCGGCTTCCCAGTCCTGGTACACAATATTAACATCTTCAATGGACAGGTCTTTTTGAAGGTATCTTTCATTGGTGGTTTCACCGGCAATCCCGATGGTCTTTCCGGCAAGATCGGCCAGGGTTTTTATATCGGTGTTGTCTTTATGGACGGCAAACTGGGCCGGTGAGCTGTAATAGGGCAGGGTAAACAGCAGGGCATTTTTTCTTTCTTTTGTAGGGGTCATGGAGCCGATGGAGACATCCCAGCGTTTTCCCCATTTCCCGGCCGTAATGAGGTCCCAGTCCGGGGTGATGAATTTGACTTCAACACCCAGGCGTTTGGCCATTTCCTTTGCCACGCTGACATCAAACCCCTCCAGTTCCCCCTTGTCGTTTAAGAAACTCTGGGGAGCATAGTTGGCATCGGTTGAGACCACAATGGTCTTGGCAGCCATGATTTCTTCAAGCGCGCTTCCTGCCGCCATGCCGTTTCCGGCAAATACGAGACATATTCCTGCGATCAGCGACCAGACCCAAAACAATTTTTTCATGAAAATCCTCCTGTTTCTCTTGCGTTGATTTATAGTGTCCGGGGCAACATGCCCCGGTTATGACCCAACAATACTGACCAGAGATTTTGACCATACAAATGCCTGGCGGCTTTCTGTCCGGCCAAAATCGTATAGAGATCATTTCCATATGTCAAGCGGTTTTAGCGGCCCTACCCGTCTTTCCGGATGAATTCGTAGAGCTCATTTTCCGCTTGGCTCAACTCTGTCCCCTCGTTTTTTATTTTGTGAAGAAAATAGTGAAAAAAGTCATGCCGCAGGCTGTCCCGGCCGGAAAGGACAAACCGCTTGTTCTGTCCCCAGTTGATCACAGAGCCCTCATCATCGTCATCACCGTCCTCATCGCTGAACATGCCGCAAAGGATCTCTTCCTTGTCCACAACAATGTCAAAAAACCGGTCAGGTGACTCCTGTTCACACGAGGTGGGGGCCGGATGCACGATCTGGAATTTGAAGGGCCGGGGATTGGGTGTCATTGAGATATATTTAACCTGGACCCCCCGGGCCTGTGCCTCCAACAGCAGTGAATCCAGGTGTTCCCCCTCCTGGGCACACAACCGGACGTAAATTTCATCCCTGGCTCTGTCGATCATCTCCTTGGCCTTGTCCATGGCGGCGGCATGGCCTTTGAAAGTCCAGATCACATCCTTTTCAGGTTTTTGCCTGGCGTTTTTTAATTTCTTTTCCAGTGAGGCGAGCATGGCTTCAAAATCCAGGCGCAGGCGCCGGAGAAATTCTTTGGAAGGAATGGGCGTATACATGCCCTTGCTGGATTCGATGACAAATCCCTTGGCAATCAAGGTTTCAATGACGTCATATATCCTGGCCCTGGGGATACCGGACTGACGGCTGAGCTGGGACCCGTTCACCGGATGATTTGCCGCCAGGGCAATATAGGCGGTGAGAGCATAGTCTGACAGCCCAAGTTTGAGTTCTGTATTGATGTTTGCCATAAACGTCTGCATCCCCGGGGTTGAATGTCCCGGAGCCTTCATTTACCCTGATAATCCAGGACATTTTTTGAACTTGACACCACCATAAAGAGTTTGGTAGAGAAAAACAAGGATAATGTTACCCTGTCAGTAGTAACATTTATTTTTTTACCCACAAACAGGAACCAACCATATGAAACGTAACCTTCATGCGGGAAAGCAACTGAGTTCCGGATTGAGTCTCAACATCCTCACGGATGACGAACTGGACGAGATTCACTATGGAACCCTTGAAGTTCTCAATGAGACCGGTATTTTCGTGGAAGATGAAGATGCCCTGGATCAGTTTGAACAGGGGGGTGCTGTTGTTGACCGTGACACCAAAAACGTCAAAATTCCGCCCTATATGGTGGAAGACGCCATCCGGTCCGCACCGCCCAAGGTGGTGCTCTACGGTCGCGATCCAAGACACGATATTGTCCTGGAAAGCACCCGGGTGTATTTCACCAACTTCAGTGAAGGGGTCATGGTCAATGATCCCTATACCGGAGAAAACCGTGCTCCGGTAAAACAGGACCTCGTGGATTCCGCCCGGGTCATCGATTATCTGCCTGAAATTGATTTTTGCGAAAAAGCCCTGGGGGCCCATGATGTCAACCAGGACACCGTGCCTCTTCACAATGCCGAAGCCTATCTGACCAACACCAGCAAGCATTGTGCCTTTGGTCCGGGCAACGGCAAATTTATGCGAAAAATCATTGAAATGGGCCAGGCCATTGCCGGCGGGGCAAAGGCGTTTAAAAATCGTCCCCTGGTTTCCTTTACCACCTGTCCGGTGAGTCCGCTCAAACTCATTGCCGACTGCTGTGAGATTATCATGGAGGCGGCCCGGAACAACGTGGTGTGTAATATCCTGTCCATGGCCATGGCCGGCGGGACTTCTCCGGTCACCCTGGCCGGGACCCTGGTGAACCACAACGCCGAAGTGCTGTCCGGCATCACCCTGGCACAGCTTACACGGCGGGGCACCCCCGTGATTTACGGCAGTTCCACCACGGCCATGGACCTGAAACTGGCTTCCGCCAGCGTGGGAACCCCGGAATGTGCCGTGATCTCCGGGGCCGTGGCAAGGCTTGCCCGGTACTATGCCCTGCCCAGCTACGTGGCCGGGCAGTAGGGCGACAGTAAAATATCTGATACCCAGACCGGGCATGAAAAAACACTCACCGGACTTATACCCGCATTGGCAGGTGCCAATATGATTTACGGTTCGGGAATGCTGGAAAGCGGTATCACATTTGATTACGGTCAATTGGTTCTGGACTGTGAATTTGCCCGTATGATCAAGCATACGATCCAGGGCATCCCTGTGAATGATGAAATGCTGGCCATTGATCCCATCAAGGAGATAGGATCAGGCGGGGATTTTCTCATGCACAAGCACACGTTCGCCCATATGAGGAGCCAGTCAACGCCGGAATTGATCGATCGGAAAATGAGGGGAACCTGGGAAAAGGCAGGGGCAACCACTGCCTATGAACGGGCCATGAATAAGGTCAGGTTTATCCTGGAAAACCATGTGCCTGACCCGCTGCCCCAGGAGGTCCTGGCAAAGATCCGGTCCATTGTCGTGGAAACGGAACGGGAAATGGGGATTCAGCCCTGAAATACTAAATAAATCTGGAATGCTAAATAAGTCTGAAAGCATAAATAAACCTGCAATATAAAGCAGGAAATATAGTGAAAATTTAAGGAACTTTGATGGAAAAAAAGAATATAAACCTGCCGGAACACGCCCGAGTCGTGATTATCGGCGGCGGCATCATCGGCTGTTCCATTGCCTACCACCTGGGCCACATGGGCTGCAAAGACGTGGTGCTCCTGGAACGGGACGAGCTGACTTCGGGAACCACCTGGCATGCGGCAGGTCTCATGGTGACATTTGGATCATTGTCCCAGACCGCGTGTGAAATGCGGCTGTACGGCCGGGACCTCTACAACAGTCTGGAGGCGGAAACCGGTGTATCAACCGGGTTCAAGCCTGTGGGATTTATCGAGGCGGCCAGCAACCGGGACCGGCTGGAAGAGTACCGCAGAGTGGCGGCATTTAACCGGCATTGCGGAATTGATGTCAATGAAATATCCCCCCAGGAGATCAAAGACCTCTTTCCCCTGGCCAAGGTGGATGACCTTCTGGCCGGCTTTTACGTCAAAGAGGACGGGCGGGTCAATCCGGTGGACGGGACCATGGCCCTGGCCAAAGGCGCCCGGAACCACGGGGTGAAGATCATTGAAGGGGTGGCCTCCACCGGTGTCATCAAGAAAAACGGGAAGGTGGCCGGGGTGAAAACCCTTCATGGCGACATCAAGGCCGATGTGGTGGTCAACTGCGCCGGCATGTGGGCCCGGCAGATCGGCGAGGTGGACGGGATCAACATTCCCAATCAGTCGGCAGAGCACTATTATCTGATCACCGAAGAGATGGATGATATGCCCAAGAACATGCCGGTACTGGAAGATCCTTCCCACTACGGGTACTATAGAGAAGAGGTGGGCGGACTCATGATCGGTCTGTTTGAGCCCAAATGTGCACCCTGGAAAATCAACGGGGTTCCCAACAGTTTTTCATTCGGCGAGATTGAACCGGACTGGGACCGCATGGGACCCTTCCTGGAAAAAGCCATGTCCCGGGTTCCCATCTCAAAGGAACTGGGCATCAAGAAATTTTTCTGCGGCCCGGAAAGCTTTACCGCAGATCTGGGGGCCATCATTGGTGAGGCCCCGGAACTCAAAAATTATTTTGTGACCGCCGGATTAAACTCCGTGGGCATCATCATGGGCCCGGGACTGGGTAAAATGATGGCCCACTGGATCATGAACGGAAAACCCGACGTGGATATCACAGGCTTTAACATTGACCGGCTCCACACCTTTCAGAACAATCCGGAGTACAGACGACACAGAACCGTTGAATCCCTGGGTATGGTGTACAAATGCCATTACCCCTACAAGTCCATGATCACGGCCAGGGGGGCTAAAAAATCCGCGGTTTACGACCGGCTCAAGGATCAGGGTGCCTATTTCAAGGATGTGAGCGGCTGGGAAGGGGCGGACTGGTTTGCTCCCAGGGGAAAGGAAGCCAAAGTTGAGACCCACACCTGGGGCAAGGAAGACTGGTTTGCCTATTGGGAAAAAGAGCATCGGGCCGCCCGGGAAAACGTCATCCTCATGGATATGTCGTTCATGTCCAAGTTCATGGTCCAGGGTCGGGATGCGGGCAAGGTACTCAACTATATTTCCGCCAACGAGGTGGATGCAGATCTCAACCAGATCACCTACACCCCCTGGCTGAATGAAGAGGGAAAGCTGGAAGCAGACCTGACCGTGGCAAAACTGGAACCGGAAAAATTTCTGGTGGTGGTCACGGACACCATGCACCGCCATGCCGAGACCTGGCTGAAGCGGCATATCCCAGGGGATGCCCATGCCTTTGTAACGGACATGACCTCGGCCTATGCCCAGCTCAACATCCAGGGACCCAACTCCAGAAAATTACTCCAGGCCGTGACTTCAACAAGCCTGTCCAATGAGAACTTCCCCTACCGGCATGCCCGGGAGATCGCCATCGGATATGCCCGGGCCATCTGTGTGCGGCTCACCTATCTGGGGGAACTGGGATATGAATTGTATATCCCCACGGAGCAGGCCCTGCACGTGTATGACACCCTGGTGGAAGCAGGGGAAAAATTTAATCTCTGCCATGCCGGCCTCAAGGCCCTGGCCAGCCTGAGAATGGAAAAAGGTTACAGGGACTACGGCCATGACATGGACAACACGGATGATCCCTATGAAACCGGACTGGGCTTTACCATCAAACTGGACAAGCCGGAAGGATTTATCGGTCGAGAGGCCTGCCAGCGAAAGAAAGCCGAAGGCCCCTTGAAGAGACGTCTGGCACAGGTATTGGTCAAAGATCCCGAGGCCTTATTGTATCATGCCGAGATTATCATCAGAAACGGCAAAGAGGTAGGGTATGTCAGATCCGGGTCCTATTGCTTTACCCTGGGGGGGGCTGTGGGCCTGTTCATGATTGAGGCGGATGAGGCTGTTGATGAGGCCTATGTTGCCGGCGGCAAGTGGGAAATCAACATTGCCGGTAAAATCTATCCGGCAGCAGTTTCCCTTAAACCGCTCTATGATCCTGAGATGAAAAAGATAAAATCCTGATCCCGTTTTTAAACGGCACCAGGGGTCCATGCTGGTAAACAGGGGAGGGACACATTGACCCGGTTGACACAAGCGGATATCCGGCATATTTCGTCCCGGCTGGAGCAGACCAGCCGGGACCTGAAACGGAAAACCGGCCATACCTTGCTGGAAATTGCCTGCCGTGCCTGGGATGTGGAAGTGATCCATGTCCGGGAGAGGATAAAATCCTTTGATATAGATGTGGTCCCCATCACGTCCGGCCTGGGCATTATTTCAGATTTTTCCGAAACCGTTGCCGCCATACTGGGGTTTATGGGATTCAATGCCCGGGTGGCGGATTTTAGTGATGTCGCCGGTATTGCCCGGGCCTTTGAGAGGAGTGTCCATGCCGTGATGATGGCCGATGACAATAAATTTGTGGGAATTAATCTCAACAACCGCAGAATTGCAGATAATTCCGAGGCCACCGGCCGGGTGTTTGCCGCTGCCCTGGATTTGACGGCAGGGGGGATAAAGGATAGGGATGTCCTGGTCATGGGATGCGGTCCGGTGGGGGAGGCCGGTGCCCGATGGCTGCTGTCCCGTGGTGCCCGGGTGGCCCTGTGCGATATTCATCCATCCGCGGCCCGGGCTCTGAGAGAAAGGCTGGGCACCGGTCAGTCAACCCACTTGACCTCCGGCAGGATCACCCTGGAAACGGCCGGTCCCGGAGTGCTGCTAAATTATGGATATGTCCTGGAGGCCACCCCGTCTGCCGATAGCATCCCGGACAAATATATTCGGGATGACCTGGTGGTGGCGGCTCCGGGTGTGCCCCTGGGAATTTCTGAAACCGGGTGCAGACTCATCAAAGACCGGTTAATACACGATACCCTGGAACTGGGCGTGGCTGCCATGGCAATTTGTCTGGTGAAATGAAGCACAAGGAGGCAGGCGTGAATGATCTGACATGGACACGAACCCAACTGGGAAGACTGAAAGAACTGGGGGTTGATCCAGGCCATATCCCGGCGAATTTTTCAACACCGGAGGAGCGGAACAGGGTTTTCCAGGAAATTGAAAAAAAGCAGGTCAGGACGGAACAGACGAAATTATCAGATTTTTTGATACGGGGTGAAAAGACACGGATTGAAATCCTCAAGGAAGAATTGGGACAGGCCCTCCAGGCGAAAGGATTTGCCCGGGTGACCACCCCCACAATCATCACCCGGGCCGCCCTTGAAAAAATGACCATAGATGCGGATCACCCCCTGTTTCACCAGGTGTTCTGGATCAATGACCGGCAATGCCTGAGACCCATGCTGGCCCCCAATCTTTACAGCCTCATGCTGGACCTGGGCCGACTCAGGCACCGGCCCATCCGGTTCTTTGAAATGGGTTCCTGTTTTCGAAAAGAGTCTGACGGGGCCCGGCACAACACTGAATTCACCATGCTGAACCTCGTGGAAATGGGACTTCCCCTGGAGAACCGGTCTGGCCGGCTGAGGGAACTGGCAGAGATGATCGCCAGGACAGCGGGCCTGACGGATTTCGAGTTTGAAAGTGAGGATTCCGCAGTGTACGGAACCACTCTGGATCTTGTGGCCGGTCCGGAAAAGATTGAAGTGGCCTCCGGGGCCATGGGACCCCATCCCCTGGATGCGGCATGGGGCATCACAGATTCCTGGGTGGGGATGGGGTTCGGCATTGAAAGGCTGTTGATGACCTCCCAAGGTGAGTTCTCCATCGGCAGGTGGGGGAAAAATCTATCCTATTTAAACGGCATCTGCCTGAAACTTTAATCTTTTTTGTGAATCAAGCCAGATAGAAGACCCAAATCCATTGACCAATTTGTCTTTCCAATAGCCCCGGACGTTTGGGATCAGGGAAAATCAGGGAATTGACTTTTACCTCTTATGTCGATAAGGATAGGTATACACTGAAAATATCTTGAGGCCCGTCAGGCAGAGTATTTCATTTGCGGCCCTTATCGGCCTGAAGCACAGGGGGGATAGCACCCATGGTCATGAATTCATTCGGTTTGGTTTTTGATTTTCAGATCCTTCGATTCCCGGCATTGTCAGGTCTCTGGAAACGGATACTTCTTTTTTTCAGTATGGGGCTGTTGTTCCTGCAAACCCCCTGCTCGGCACAAGACCCCGTAACAATCGGTGTCAGCCTTGGGCTTACCGGCCGGTTTTCCGTCATGGCAGAGGAGTTGAAGAACGGGTTTAAGTTGTGGGAACAAAATGTCAGCACTGAAAATGGACTGCTGGGAAGACCTGTACGGGTTATCGTCCGAGACGACAAGAGTGATCCTGAACTTGCCGTTTCCATTTACCGGGAATTCATCAAAAAGGAACAGGTTGACTTTCTGTTTGCCCCGTATTCCAGCCTGATTACGGCAGCGGTTTTACCCCTGGCCGAAGAGAACGGAATGCCGCTCCTGATTGCCGGTGCCGCAGCCGACAGGCTGTGGGAAAAGGGGTATCGCAATGCCATTGGTGTGTATACCCCTGCCGGGAAATTTACCCTGGGGTTTTTGGAATTGCTTGTTTTAAATGAATTGGACCAAATTACCGTGATATATGCCGATGACCCGTTTTCAATTGACTTGGCCGAAAGTACCCAAAAATGGATACGGCGATTTGGTTTAAATATCATTGAATTTCAAAAAATAGAAAAGGGGAGAATGGATCTGGAACCCTGGGCAGTCAAAACCAGGGAAAACGGTTCACAGGTCCTGATGGTATGCGGCCACATGAACGAGGCCGTCAATATGACCATGGCCCTGAAGCAAATCAAGTGGCGGCCAAAGGCTTTTTACGCGTCGGTGGGGCCGGCGCTGCAAGGCTTCTACGACCGGTGCGGGCCGGAGGCAGAGGGTGTCTTTGGAACCTCCCTCTGGGAGCCCACGGCCAACTATCCCGGGGCCAGGGAATTTAATGAACAATTTATTGCAACCTATGGTCATGCGCCCGGATACCATGCCGGTCTTGCCTATGCAGCGGGCCAGGTCCTCAAGAAAGCCGTGGATGAATCCGGAAGCATTGATAAGAAACAGGTGCGGGAAGCATTGTTTCATATGGATACCATGACCATCATCGGACGATTTGGTGTGGATAAAAAAGGAAAGCAGGTGCGGCAGCATACCTTTATCATTCAATGGCGGAATGGAAAAAAGGAACTGGTCTGGCCGGATCAGATCAAAACCGCAGAACCGGAATTTTAACGACAATGTCTGTAAAGAGAATCCTTAAAAGCCTGCCCATACGGATGTTTATACCGGTAATCATGGCCCTTGGACTCGTGGGGTTGGGCATGTATTTTTTTGTGTTGAAATCGGTTTCCGAATTTGCAGATGAACAGATCAAAGAGTCTGTGGCGGATATCTCCGGTGAAATTTATGATATCTGTGATGAAAACTTTTTAGACCTCATGCAGAGCGGCAAGATGGATGACCGGAAAACAGGTGTTGTTAAAAAGGCGGTCACCCTGGGGATTATTGAGGAGTATGCCCGGCAAAACGATATCGGGTGCCGGCTCACGGAGACTGGAAGAGGAGAGCTGCTGAGGTATCAAATCGATCCGGATCTAAGAGAATTTATTGAGGCCCACCATTTAAAAGAGATATCTTCCAGGTTTCAGTTCAAGGGGCGAAAATATTATTTTCAGCATTTTGATTTTAATCCCTGGGGATGGCATATCGGACTGGTGAAGGATACAAAAGCCTATGCCCCCCTGATTGAACGGGTAAAACTGGCATACAGCGTTACCGGTATGCTGCTGGTATTGGGTCTTGTACTGATTCTCTTGGTCCAGGAAAGATTTCTCAGAAAACCGCTCGCCCGGATTATCACTGCCATGCAGACCGGTCAAGTACCGGACTATAAAGGTATTTATGAACTTGAGTTCCTCAGCGACAATATCTCAGAAATGATGCATTCACTTGAGGAAAGGAACAAATGGGTAGAGTCTTTGTACCTGATCGCGATTACGAATCGGGGCAAAGATTTTTTTCAACTGGTGGCCCAGGCATTGTCTGATGCCCTGGGTCTGAACATCCTTGTTTTACGTTACAACCAGGCAGGGAACTCCTTTCATTTAACCGCTTTTTCAGGACTTGATCATGAGCCGTATGAAGATTTCGCCGGGTTGCCCGGGGCGCAAATCCTTGCCGAAAAAAGGTCCATAATCGTTACATCCGGCGCCTGCCTGGAATTTCCTCTGGCACCATGCCTGACGAGGATAAATGCGCAAACCTATGCCGGAATACCTGTCTTTGATCGTGGGGAGGTGGTAATCGGCACAATGAACCTGTTCGGGGAGGAGAAACACTTTACCCAATGGGATTTAAACCTGATCCAGACTGCCTGCCGGATGGTGGCGGTGGAGTTTGAATATCTGGCAAAGGAAAAGGACAAGGCCGGACTTGAGGTTCAGCTTCAGCAGGCTCAGAAAATGGAGGCCATAGGGACACTTGCCGGAGGCATTGCCCACGATTTTAACAATATTCTTTTTCCGGTTCTGGGACATACGGAAATATTGCTGGAGGACATTCCTGAAGACACCCCGATCCATGACCGGTTGAAAAAAATTTATAAGGGCAGCATAAGGGCCAGAGATCTTGTCAAACAGATTCTGACATTTTCCCGCCAGGAAAGGTTTGAACTCAAAACAATGCAATTGCAGCCCGTGATCCATGAGGCATTAAAATTCATCAGGTCCACCATCCCTACCACAATTGATATTGTCCAGGATATCAGAGAGAATTGCTCAAGTGTTCGGGCCGATGCCACACAAATCCATCAAATCGTAATGAATCTGGCAACCAACGCGGCCCATGCAATGGATAATGCCGGCGGTAAATTGAAAGTAAGCCTGGAGGAAATCCGAATGGACGGGGGAGATGCAACTCATTTGGATATGAAACCCGGGTCTTACGTATGCCTCAGGGTTGCGGATACGGGCACGGGTATCGATAAGGAGTTGATCGGGAAGATTTTCGATCCGTTCTTTACGACCAAAGCAAAAGGAAAGGGCACAGGAATGGGGCTTTCCGTGGTACACGGTATTGTGGACCAGATGAACGGAAGCATACAGGCGTTCAGCGAGCCGGGCAGGGGAACTGAGTTTAAAGTGTATTTTCCGGTTGAACACAGGGCTGAAGGAAAAGAAATGATTCAAACCGGCAAACTCATCCGGGGCAGGGGCGAGAAAATTTTGCTCATAGATGATGAAGCCGATATCGTTTCCATGGAAGAGCAGGTATTGGAAAGGCTGGGATATCAGGTTGTCGCATTTACCGAAAGTACCAAGGCCCTGAAAGCGTTTTGCAAGACCCCGGATACCTTTGATATGATTATTACGGATATGGCCATGCCCGGAATGTCCGGAGACCGACTGGCGGCTGAATGCCTTAAAAAACGTCCGGATATTCCCATTTTACTCTGCACAGGGTTCAGTGACAGCCTGACCGAAGAAAAGATGTTGTCCCAGGGTATCAGGGGGTTTTTAAGCAAACCCATGGGAATGGGCGAGCTGGCCCAAAAAATTCATGAAGTGCTGGATAGTGAATAAGGCGTTTCAAATCTTGATTTTATCTTGATAAAAATTCTCGATCAGCTATAGTGACGGCATGAAAGAATCCATTTTTTCCAGTATCATTCAATTCATGTTTATGGTGTTTGTCATGGTTTTTCTGACGGCATCACCCCTGTGTGCGGAACAACCAAATCCCAAAATGGTGCTGGTCCAGGCAGCCATGTGCGAGGCTATTGAGAATTTCCAGCCGAAAAATCCGGCCGTGGTCTTTTCCATATCCCTGGGAGAGGTGTTCTGTTTCTCAAATTTTGACCCGGTACTTGAAAAAACCTATATTTTCCACAAATGGTATCGAAAGGATAAGCAGGTCTTCACCATGCGCCTGACCCTTTCTCCTCCAAAGTGGTCCTGTTTCAGCAGGATACAGATCCGGGATGCCGATAAAGGCCCCTGGCGGGTGGAAATACGGGACAATGACGATGCCCTGCTGCAAACACTCAGATTCAGCATGGCAGACTGATTGATCATGGAATCGCTCGTTTATTTATTTTCCGGGCTTCGCTGGCAGGATGCTTTGGATATTCTGCTGAACAGCTTTATCCTGTTCCGGCTCTACGTTCTTTTCCGGGGAACCAATGTGATTCGGGGGCTTTTGACCATCGGCGTTCTGTGGGTGGGGGGCCAGGCAGCGGTTTCCCTGGGTCTGGTCATCACCAACTGGGCCATGCAGGGCGTGATCACTGTGGCGGCCCTGATGATTATCATTGTTTTCAGGAATGAAATTTCCAGCGTGCTCCAGGCCAAAGATCTGAAATCATTTTTATGGGGAATACCCGGGAATCAACTTCACACCCCCCTGAATATCATTATTGACACCGCATATGAGCTGGCCTCAAAAAAAATCGGGGCACTGATCGTGCTCCCCTTAAAACAGGGCCTGACCAGTGTTGCCCCGGGAGGGGTTCCCATAGACGGAAAATTGTCAGAGGAGATGCTGACCAGTATTTTCTGGCAGGACAATCCACTCCACGACGGGGCCGTTGTGATCCAGGGAGACCGGATCAGGCGGGCCGGGGTGATTCTTCCCCTGTCCAAGAGAAAGGATCTGCCCTCTGTGTTTGGAACCCGTCACCGGGCCGCATTGGGCTTAACCGAACTCACCGATGCCATCGTGATCGTTGTATCGGAAGAGCGGGGAAGGGTTTCCCTGTTCAAGGAAAACCAGTACTATACCACCCGGAATCGGTCGGCCCTGGAAAAAATGCTTCAGGAACATGCTGGTGACGGTTCCCCAGAAAAAGGAATCCGAAACCCGGCCATAGAAATCGTGACGGCTGCAATTGTCAGCCTCTTCTGCGTCACAGGACTGTGGTTCAGTTTTTCAAAAGGTATGGAAACCCTTGCCACACATGAGGTTCCGGTGGAATTTATCAACCCTGACCAGAAAATGGAAATCATTTCCACATCTGCGTCCAATGTTAAACTGCTGATCAGCGGTGCCAGGCCCCTGATCAATGCGGTCAAGCCGGAGCAGATCAATGTGAAGCTCAACCTGTCCAGGTCTGTTGTCGGTATGAATACGCTTTCCATCACCACGGACAACATCCTGCTTCCGCCCGGTATCCGGCTCAAACAGATTGAGCCTTCGGAACTCTTGGTCAACCTGGATACCCTGATCCAGAAACAGGTTCCGGTCCAGCCCAACTGGATAGGAAAATTGCCCGAGGGCTGGATCATGACGGCGGCAAAGGCGGTTCCCGGGATGGTTCGGGTCATTGGCGGGGGACTGGAACTTCAGGAGATCTTTACCATTTTCACCGAACCCATACCCCTGGACAAGATAGTTGAATCCGGGTCCATCATGGTCAACCCGATCTTGACCCCGGCATCTCTTCGGTTGGAGAATCCCGGTAAAATCAGGATTGAGTATCGTATTTCAAAGAAGTCGGATCTAAAATAACGGCTGTAAATTTTAAGCCGTAAAATTGAAAAATAGGAAAGCCGGTTCTTTTCATGCGCATCCCTGGGTTAAGCTGAATAATCAGGAATTTTTTTTGTTTAAATATCCTCTTCAGACAGATCCGCGACCATGGCCCTTAATTGTTCAACATGTTTTTTTTCTTCCTGGATGATGGCCTTTAATCCGGTTAAAACCCTTTCGTCTTCAATGAATATTTCAAGCAGCTCATAAAATTGGATCGTATCTTCTTCAAACCCGATAAAGGTTTCCAGGAGCTGGGAAATTTTTGTAAATTGTGCAAAATCAATCTCATCCAGCAGGAGTGTCTTCTCGCCCATCATATTTTGCAAAACCTCGGGCACCATTTCAGTAAGACGGGCTTCGGCAGCCTCGAGACTGAGATTGTTTTTTTGTTCCAGAAACCATTTGCCGTGGACCGTTTCTTCATCGGCCATCCACTGGAGCAGGGATTTTAATTTCCTGTTTTTAAGTTTTCCAATGGAGCTGTTGTAGTAAACGGCATGGCCGTTTTTTTCCATTTTAATGGCAATTTCAAAGAGATCATTCATCGTGAACATGACACTGTTTCCTTCTCTGGTTTTCCGTCCAGTCAATCCGGCTCATCAGGCCCCGGATGATCCTGACATCCCTGGATGAGAGTCCGGATACGCCAAAGATACGCCTGAAGGTTCTTAACAGATGCTCCGGGTTTTTGGGATCAAGAAAATCTATGTTTAAAAGGCTCTTCCTCATGTGGGCAATCATCTGTTCAGTTTCCGTGCCTGTGGCCAGTTTTTTAGGGGGAAGGGACGCAGAATCCCGGCCCGCATCAGCGCTTGAGGAAATCTCGTATAGGAGCACGGCCAGGGCATGGCTCAGGTTCATGGAGGGGTAGCCATCGTGGGTGGGGATGGTGATAAAATGCCGGCAAAGGTCCAGATCCTTTGTTTCAAGTCCGGTGTCCTCGGGTCCCATGACCAGGGCACAGCTTGTTTTTGGGTACTCTGCTGCTATTTTTTTTGCGGCAACGGCAGGGGTTAAAAAGTTTTTCCGGTATTTGCCGAACCTGCGGGTGGTGCCGAAGGCCACCTGAATGTCTGCAAGGGCTGAGGCCAGGTCATCAAAGAGCAGGGCATCTTCAAGTACGGAAAATGCCCCCAGGGACATTTTTTTGGCCAGAAGTGACTGATAGTGTCGGGTGGGCTTGACCAGCCGAAGCCGGGTAAACCCGAAGTTCATCATGGCCCGGCACACGGAACCGATATTAATCGGCCCCTGGGGTTGAACAAGGATGATGGTAAAATTTTCAGGGTTCATTCAGATCACTTGTCTCTCTTTATTTTTCCCGTGTATCCAGGCTCAGGGTCACGGGTCCCTGGTTGACCAGGGACACCTCCATCATTGCCTGGAAAACACCGGTCTGTGTCACGATACCCAGTTCCCTTGCCCGCTCAACGAATCGGGTATACAATTCATTGGCTTTTTCAGGCGGGGCCGCCCTGACATAGGAAGGCCGCCGGCCTTTTCTGCTGTCCCCCAACAGGGTGAACTGGGACACCACCATCATCTCTCCTTCTGCATCCTTGAGAGAGATGTTCATTTTGCCGGTCTCATCTTCAAATATCCTGAGATTGATGATTTTTTCCACAAGGAAATCCGCATCTTTCCGGGTGTCATCCGTCTCCACTCCCAACAACACCAGAAGGCCGTTCTTGATACTGGAAACAACGGCTTCATCAACTTTTACATTGGCCTTTTTTACCCGCTGTACAACGGCTCTCATTTTTTTCCTTTCCAGCCTCCGGTCATTATGATTCGGTCACCATCACCCACTTACCATCACGGGGTCAACAGGACCGGGTCAGGCCATTGAATGTCAAAACCCAGTGAGGCCAGCTTCTTAACGGCCCAGTCAACATAACCCCCGGCCTGGTCAACCCCGTGGGAGTCATCACCGGGAACCACCCGTATCCCCATCTGCCGGGCCTGTTCAAGAATCGATTCTGTGATGTACGGCTCTTTTGCCCCCTTTGCCAGGGGTCTCAGATTATAGTCCATGACAAGGTTCAGGGATTTGATCAACTCCAGGTTCCGCCTGACCCGTTGGTTGATTTTCGGGTTCAAAAGCCGTTCTTTATAGTTTTCATCGTGGATGCGGATGATGTCAAAATGGCCCACAAAAAAGGGTTTCAATGTTTTTATCATCTCGTATTGCAGGTCGAAATAACGGGCGTACATGGCCTCGATTGATCCGCAGATAGAGGCGACCCTGTCATATTCCTGCCGGGAATAGTCAAAACAGATGTCCGCTACATGGTGCACGGACCCCACAATATAATCGGGTTGAAATACTTGGATCAATTGTTTGATATGGGGAACATACCCGGTATAGGTCTCGGTTTCCATGCCCACAAAGATTTGGATCCTGGGGGCATATTTTTTTTTCAACCTCCTGAGTGTGTGAATATAGTCTTCAAACCGTTGATTCAGGTCGGCAGCGGTCAGGTTCAGCTCTTGCTCATCCAGGTAGAGAAACTCGTCGTTTACCGGAGGGACATGTTCACTGATCCCCACCCGGGAAAACCCGAGACGGATATACTCTAGGATAATATCTTCCAGCAGATCCCGGGCATGGCTGCAATATTCGCCGCTGTGGCCGCCGTGAAAAGAAATGGGTTCAAGTTTTGTCATGAAAGAGAAACTACCATCAAAAGGCGCTTAAAAGCAAGGGCTTCACAGCCGCTGAATCAGATATAAAAATGTGGGGAACCGGCTTGCGGCCTTTAACCGATAAAAATCATAGAGCACCTGGCGGGAGGGGGAACCGAATTTCAGGGGGGAGATATACAGGGTCCCCTTGGGTTTTGTCCCCCTATTTTCTTTGCTGGAAACGCTTTTGCTTATCAGAGACATCAGGTCATGATAGTGGGAATCCGGGAGGGCCTCATCCATGACGAAATTACAGGTGATTTCCAGGTTTAAACAGGTGTCGTTGACAGCCTGTACCTTTTTAAATGCCTGGACCACTTTTTGGGGAGTCAGCGGCTTGCCCAGAAGATCCAGGGTTGCCTGGTCACAGGATTCCAGTCCGAGGTTGATAAAACTGTGAAAACCTGAGTCATCAAGGGCCTTGAAAAATCCCATATCCTTATTTAAAAAAGAATCCACACACCCGAACAGGAACAAAAATTTTTTTTCCATGGTCGAGGTGTGGAACCTAAAGGCTTCAGAAGCTGTCCGGGCCGTATTCAGGATGAGCTCACTTGGTGAGCCCAGGGCATCATGCTCGCCCAGGAAAATGGCATTGAAGTTGACCATGTCCCTGCCAAGCCATGTTTTCAAGCGCCTGATCTGGTCGTCGATATCCTTGGCAGACCGGATGGAAAATTTTTTTTTGTTTTTCACCTTGCAGAACCGGCATTTGTAAAGACACCCGTCACTGATATTCAGGGGGATGATATTGTAGTCAACGTGCCGGGCATCCGGGGGCATTACCGTTACTCTGGACCCGGATATGTCAAACAGGGTTTGGGCTTTTTTTTCCAGGCCCTCCGGGGTCTGAGCTTTAATTGCATGCATCCATTGGGAAAACGGTTCGGGCAGGTTTGTCAATGGAACTCTGTGGATGATCTCATGCCAGTGGTTCACAATCCCCTTGATTTCAGGCTCGTTAAAGGGTTTGCCGCCCAGCAGGGAATTGGTGGGGTACATGAGATTGGGCAGATAATATTCGCCCAGGGCTTCCTTTACCCCGGAATATCCGCCAGTGGAGTAGTAGACCCAGTCATTTCCCATGGTCCGCTTGAGCCATTCAGAGGGATGAATCCAGGCCTTTGACTTTGATTTTGCGTGGCGGATTTCATGATTGAGGTTGAATTCAAACACATGGTCCCTGGATTCAAGACGTGAAAAAATTCCATATTTTATCGGATAGCTCACCTTTGTATAATCTGAATTCCCGCGGCAGTTTAATTCAATGGAGAATTCCGGGGTCTCAAATTTTTGAGTCTGATGGTCCCATATCGGATGGTCCGGGGTCTTATGGTTTTGATTGTGACGATCTTGTGTTTTTATTGATGTTTTCAAGGGTGTTTCCATTTTGTGTGTTCACCGGTTATATTCAAAGCTTAGAATCAAAGATTACCTGTTCAGAGCTTGTCTGTTCAAAGTTTTCCTGTTTAAATGTTATAGGAAGGCTCCATCCAACAGGGATGTCAGTCCACAAAAATTCCATGTTCCGAAAGCCTTTTTGCTATGGTATCAAAGTGAGATCCTTTCCAGAACACTTTTTTGCATTGGGGGCATTGAAAGAAGGTATGAAAATACGCCTTTGTCTTAGGTTCCAGAACATGGAGAACATCCTCTTTTGCCACGCTCACAAGCCGGCAATTGCATTGGGAACACCTTGAAAAAAAAGCGATTGACCGGTGCAGTCCAAAAAAAGAGACGGTTTCAGCAAGCTGGTCATAGGGCAGGTCGGCCCTGATCCGCTTTGCAAAAATGATTTTGCTTCTTTTGAGCAGACCCGTGTCCCGGGTGAGCACGATCCGGGATTCTATGTCGGCAATGTCGGCAATGTCAGCGTCGGAATAGGACGAAGAACAGCAGACATCAAAACCCGAGAGAATCAACAGGCGTCCCAGTCGGATCACATTGACATCAACGATAAATTTCAAGGATTCAAGGGGAACGGGTCTTAATTTTGAGGGGGAAAACACATCAAAAGGGGGGGAGACTGCATCTGTTTTCAACACCCCCGGCGATATCGGGATATATGAAAAATCAATGTCCTCATCGTTGAAACGCAACCCCCCGACTTCGGTGTGGGGAACCCCCAGGCATTCTATGATATCTTTGATTGAGGCCTTCCGGTTCAGGTGATAGGTGATTTTCCATGTGTTTTTATTTTTCTTTTGCAGGAAAAATTCAAAGGATGGATCAAATTGTATGAAAATATTCATCTCTGTTCTGAAGTGCCGGGGTTCCATCTGTCTATTCGATTGGATAATGAACGCTTAAAAGAATAATAGCGCATAACCTCTGAAAATGCAAAATTTCTAGGGGTATTATTTTCTGTTGGAACTGAACGATGCTCACATCCACAGGCAGGGGGAAATTTACTTTTCTTTGAAAGGGAATGGACAGCCGTTTTTGCCGTTTATTTTTAAGAGAAGTAACGGCTTGCATGGCTGCCCATTCTTTATCTGAATCATATCAGCTTGTTGTCTTAGTCAAACGCCTTATCCACGGTCCATGCATCCCAGACTTTTCCCACAAGATCTACCCCCGGCTTGAGCGTAGTCTTTCCAGGTCTCCATCCGGATGGTGTGGCCTCAGCTCCCTTTGAGTTGCGGACCACCTGGAAGGCCTGAATCTGGCGAAGGGTTTCTGAAACATTCCGGCCCACGGGCGGTGTCAGCACTTCAAATCCCTGTACAATTCCATCGGGATCAATGAGAAACCGTCCCCGGACATCTACGCCTGCATTTTCATCATATACCCCGTATACCTGCCCTATTTTCCCGCCGCCGTCCGACATCATGGGATAGGGAATGGTTCCTGAACTCGTCATCTTTGACAATTCGTTGTCCACCCACATCTTGTGAACAAACATTGAGTCCGTACTCATTGAGAGAACCTGGGCACCCAATTTTTCAAATTCCGGAGTCTTCTCGGCGACCGCCGAGATTTCTGTTGCTCAGACAAAGGTGAAATCACCGGGATAAAAACAAAG
Organism: uncultured Desulfobacula sp.; assembly: GCA_963674905.2. Taxonomy (GTDB): domain Bacteria; phylum Desulfobacterota; class Desulfobacteria; order Desulfobacterales; family Desulfobacteraceae; genus Desulfobacula. Next base: position 3,383,489 of record CAXXXR010000002.1, read on the forward strand.
GGCCACCCACTTGCCAAGGTAATCAGATAATTTTACAGAAGTAAATTCACCTTTATAATAGGCTGGGGCTTCAAAATCCGGGGCTTTTTGTCCGACTCTAATCATGGTGGGGGCTCCTTTTTTAATTGTCTGTTCCGTTGTTTCTGCTGTTTCTTTTGTTGCTTCTTCTTCAACCAAACCGCCTGAAGGGCGATCACACCCGGCTGCTACCATTTTCCATTCCTCCTTATTGTTATGGGTTTCAAATTATTTATAAGGTATGGGCCATTTGCACGGGCTATGGCATTTATAAGGCCTATACCAGTGGAAGATTGGCATTGGACCAGGCAAAGATTCCGCCGGCCAGGGACTTCAAATTCGTGAACCCTGCTTCTTTAAAGAAGCTTGCGGCAATGTTGGATCGATAGCCGCTGCCGCATTGTAGAATGATTTCCTGATCTTTATCCATATCCGGTATTTTTCCCTCTAAAATATCTGTCAGGGGCAGGTGTCTGGCCTGGTGTATATGGGCCGTATTCCATTCTGCAGGGGTGCGGACATCCAGGATTGTCGGGCAGTTCGGGCCCAGTAGGCGCTGCAGTTGCAACGGTGAAATCTGGCTCAACTGCTCCACAGGACGACCGCTCATCAGCCAGGCATTAATGCCCCCTGACAAATAGCCGATGATCACATCGTAGCCGATGCGGTGAAGTTCCGTGGTCATCCGGTCATAGGCGTCCCGGTCATCCACCACCAGAAGCAGCTCTGATTTTGGATCAATCACCATTCCCACCCAGTTGGCCAGTTGTTTTTCAAAACCAATGTTGATACTGCCGGGGATGTGGAATCCTCCGTAGGCAGCACTGCCCCGTGTATCCAGTATCAATGTGTTTTTATCTTCCATTAATTCCTGGAACTGTCCCGGAGTCAGCCGCTTGTCCATGGTGCAGGCATCCAGCAGGTCGGCGCCTTTTCGATTGGTGGCAATAATGTGGGAAAAGCTTTTCGGCCGAACCGGAAAGGCGGATGTAATATCCTTTTTAAATTCCTCAAAAGAATTAAAGCGCAGCATATGGTTGGCATTGCGTTCATACCCCAGGGTGGAACTTTTTTTGGCACTCATGCCTCTGCCGCACAAAGACCCTTCCCCATGGGCAGGATAGACCTCCAGATGGTCGGGATAATCGGCCAGGGTTTTGTACAGGCTGTCGTAGAGATTTTTTACCTGCTCATCGAGAATTTCAGCACCCGGGAGGTCCGGCCGTCCCACATCTCCAACAAATAGCAGATCCCCAGTGAGGATCATCTGGGGCTCACTGGAGCGGGATGTGTCGGTCACAACAAGGGAAATTGAATTCGGGGTATGCCCGGGCGTGTGCAGCACCTCAATTTTTGCCGCTCCCAGGGTAAAAATGTCGCCGTGTTCAATTTTTTTATGGGGATAATCGATCTCTACACTGTCATTGATATAGATATCGGCACCCGTTGCCGCGCTTAACTCCTGATCGCCGGAGATATGGTCGGCGTGGAGATGGGTATTGACGATATGGGTGATATTCATTCCTTCCTGAAAGGCAATCTCCAGGTAATCCTGAATATCTCTTTTGGGGTCCACCACCATCATTGTTTTGGCGGCCGGGCATCCGATGCAGTAAGACTGGCATCCGAGTCCCAGGACGGAAATTTGATTAAAATACATTGGTTCACCTCTCTTATCTTAATAGAATTTTTACCTTGAAAAATATTCCAGACGGACAGTATTGCAAATTTTATTAGCAAAAATTTTATAGGTCAAGTTAATTAATTATTTCCACTTGCTGCATTGAATTTAATTGACAATTAAACGCATCATACTATTATATGAAGCTTGCGTCACTTTTTATAAGAAGACGTCAGTTATGAGATTTTTAACAATGCCGATACGGGCAGAGGCTGGATGATGAAGGAAAAAACACTTTCCCGCCGGGAAAGAGAAAAGATCAGACAGAGAAAAGAGATGCTTGCCGCAGCCCTGGAGCTTTTTTCCGAAAAAGGGTTCCACAATGTGACCATGCATGAGATTGCAGAACGGTCGGAATTTGCCACTGGGACGCTGTATAAATTTTTTAAAAACAAGGAAGCCCTCTATAAATCGCTTCTGTACGAGCAGACGGACCGATTTGACAAGGCCCTTACCAAGGCATTGGAAGGGCCCGGGGATGAAATCGAAAAGCTCAGGGCCTATGTCGAAGCCAAAGGCAGAATATTCAGCGAAAATATTTCCATGATCCGGCTCTATTTTGCCGAAACCCAGGGGGCCAGTTTCAATATTCTTGCCGGGCTTGATGCAAAACTCCGGAGAAAACATGACCAAATTTTAGACCGGCTTGCCCGGGTTTTTGAAGCCGGAATGGAAAAGAAAATATTCAGGGAGGGATGCGACCCTTTTTACCTGGCAATTACCCTTGACAGTATTACCAAGGCCTTTCTTCTTCTGTGGCTGGAAAACCCTGATCGCCATCCCTATCCCCAAGATCCGGATCAAATTCTGGATATTATTCTTAAGGGGCTGGTGAGTCACCCCATTTAAGATTTGTAATCCATCATACAATAGGAAATTAATTATAAAAATGGAGAGTTGCATGTGGTTCAATAAACGTTTTATCTGTTCCCTGAAAGGGACACTGGTTTTAAGTCTTATGCTGGCCGGCCTGTTATTATTCCCGGGCTGCAACCGCCAGGAACAATCCCAGGGGCAATCGGCTGGACATGCTTCGGTTCCCGAGGTAATCGTCTTTCCGGTATCATTTCAAGAGATTGTGCTGACATCCGAGCTTCCGGGCCGGACGGCCGCCAGCCGGACGGCCGAGATCCGGCCCCAGGTAAACGGTCTGGTTCAAAAACGGTTGTTTGATGAGGGATCAGGTGTCCGGGCCGGTCAGGTGCTGTACCAGATCGATCCGGCCTCTTTCCAGGCAGGGATGGACGCTGCCCGGGCAAATCTGGCCGTTGCCGTCAAAACCGTTGACCGGGCCCAAGCTGCCCTGGCCATGAGCATTGCCGGCATCAGTCGTCAGCAGGCGATTCTGGCCCTGGCAGAGATCAACCATAACCGGGCCAGGGAGCTGGTACGGGTGAATGCGGTCCCGGCCAGTGAGGTGGACAAGTTTCTTACAGAACTAAAAGTGGCCCGGGCATCCCTGGTATCGGCCGAGGCCCAGGTAACCAGCGACAGGGAAGCCCTGGCAGGGGCCCGGGCGGTTGTTCTCCAGGCAGAGGCGGCCCTGGAGACCACCCGGATCAACCTGGAATACTGCCGTATCACCGCACCCATTGACGGACGCATCGGCAGATCCGGGGTTACCGAGGGGGCCATTGTAACGGCATATCAGCCGGTCCCCCTGGCAACGATTCAGCAGTTGGACCCGATTTACGTGGATGTTCCCCAGGCCGTTACCGAGCTGTTGCAGTTGAGGCGCAGAGTGGAAGACGGTCAACTCAATTCCAACGGGACAAACCAGAACAGGGTCAAACTGATCCTGGAAGACAGTATGGACTATCCGCTTGAAGGCGTTTTGCAGTTCCAGGATATTACGGTGGATCCCACAACCGGTTCGGTGATCCTGAGAATCCTTTTTCCCAATCCGGATCATCTGCTGATACCGGGCATGTTTGTCCAGGCAATTATCCGGGAAGGGGTCAAGGCTCAGGCCATCCTCATTCCCCAGCAAAGTGTTTCCAGAGATGCCAAAGGCAACCCCTTTTCATTGATCGTAACCGATGCCGGCAAGGTTGAGGTGCGGATGCTCACCCTTGATCGGGCCATCGGGGATCAATGGCTGATCTCATCCGGGCTTGTGCCCGGTGACCGGGTCATGGTTGAGGGCATGCTCAAAGTACGGCCCGGAGCCACAGTAAAAGCGGTTGTATCTGCCGGGCCTTCCCCTGAAAAGGGATCAAACACCCAGGACCGATCTCAGTCCGGGGCACGACAAAACGGGGGTGACTGATGCTGTCAAGATTTTTCCTGGACCGTCCGGTTTTTGCCTGGGTCATCGCCATCGTGATGATGACGGCAGGCGGCCTTGCCATTTATAATCTGCCCATATCACAGTATCCACCCATTGCCCCCCCTTCCATTGCCATTGAAGGGTTTTATCCCGGGGCATCGGCAGAGACGGTGGAGAATACGGTCACCCAGATCATTGAACAGAAGATGACCGGATTTGACAAGCTCCTATACCTGTCCGCCACCAGTTCCTCTTCCGGGGCCTCCCGTCTGGAACTGACATTCAAGCCGGGAACCGATCCGGATCTTGCCTGGTCCAAGGTGCAGAACAAACTCCAGCTTGCCATGGCCGGCCTGCCCGACGTGGTCCAGCGACAGGGGGTGAAGGTCAGCAAATCCACCCGAAACTATCTTCTCATCGTGGGGCTGATCTCTGAAGACGGGAGTCTGGATACGGCTGATCTGGGCGACTATGCCCAGTCCAATCTGGAAAAGGTTCTGGCCCGGGTTCCCGGGGTAGGGGAGGTGCAGAATTTCAGCTCCCAGTATTCCATGCGGATCTGGCTCAACCCGGATAAACTCACGAATTTTCGCCTGACCATAGGGGATGTGGTCACGGCCTTGCGGGCCTACAACGTCGAAGTCTCCGCAGGTCAGTTCGGCGGTGCCCCGGCAGTGGAGGGCCAGCGACTGAATGCCTCGATTGTTGTCCAGCACCTGCTCCAGACGCCGGAAGAATTTGCCGCCATTCCCATCCGGATCAATCCGGACGGTTCCATCATCCGCATCCGTGATGTGGGGCACTCGGAACTGGGGAGTGAGCGGTACGATTCTTTGACCCGGTATAACGGCAAACCCGCGGTTGCCATGGCCATTCGAAAGGTATCCGGTGCCAATGCCCTGGATACGGCAGAGGCGGTCAAGGAAAAGCTGGAAGAGATGAGCCGGTATTTTCCGCCGGGTATGCGGGTGGTCTATCCCTACGATACCACTCCCTTTACCCGGATCTCCATTGAAGAGGTGGTCAAGACCCTGTTCGAGGCGGTCGGCCTGGTGTTTGTGATCATGTACCTGTTCATGGGCAACATGCGGGCCACCCTGATCCCCACCATTGCCGTTCCGGTTGTCCTGCTCGGCACCTTTGCCGTGATGGGGCTTTTCGGGTTTTCCATCAACATGCTGACCATGTTTGCCATGGTCCTGGCCATCGGGCTTCTGGTGGACGATGCCATTGTGGTGGTGGAAAATGTGGAGCGAATCATGAGCGAGGAAGGCCTGTCACCCCGGGAGGCCACAGCCAAATCCATGGATGAGATCACCTCGGCCCTCATCGGTATCGGTCTGGTTCTATCCGCCGTGTTCGGCCCCATGGCATTTTTCCCCGGTTCCACCGGGGTGATTTACCGGCAGTTTTCCGTGACCATTATCGCCTCCATGCTCCTCTCCGTTGTAGTGGCCCTGATCCTCACGCCGGTACTGTGCGCCACCCTTTTAAAACCCATTCCCCCGGGACATGAACCTGCCGACAATGCCGTGTTTTTTCTTCGTCCGTTTTTCCGGTGGTTTGACCGCTCCTTTTACACGACCCGGAACTGGTACGTGAGATGGGTGAGTCAAATTCTTTCCAAAAAATTGCGGTATATTGCCGTTTTCCTGGTCATTGTAACGGTCATGGGTGTCCTGTTCCAGCGGATGCCCACGGCTTATCTGCCGGATGAAGACCAGGGAATCATGATGGCCCAGGCCATTCTTCCCGCAGGTTCCACCCTGGAACAGACCGAAGCCGTCATGGAGACGGTGAGAAACCATTTTCTTGGGTCTGAACCAGAGGCCGTGGATTCCCTTATGACCATTTCCGGGTTCAGTTTTTCCGGGCAGGGCCAGAACATGGCCCTGGGATTTGTCCAGCTCAAGGACTGGAATCAGCGCAAACGGCCGGATTTAAAGGTGAAGGCAGTTGCGGGCCGGGCCATGCGGGCTTTTTCCCAAATCCGTAACGCCATGGTGTTTGCCTTTCCCCCGCCCCCGGTTCTGGAACTGGGAAACGCCACCGGGTTTGATTTTCAATTGCAGGACCGCGGGGGTCTGGGCCATGAAGCCCTTATGGCGGCCCGGAACCAGCTCCTGGGAATGGCAGCCCAGGACAAACGGCTGATCCGGGTGCGGCCCAACGGCATGGAAGATGTACCTGAATACCGGCTTACCATTGACCGGGAAAAAGCGGGTGCCTTAGGGATACCCATAGACCTTATCCACAGCACCATTGCCGCGGCATTCGGCAGTGCCTATGTCAACGACTTTATCCAGGCCGGAAGGGTCAAACGGGTCTATGTCCAGGCAGAGGCCGCCTCCCGTATGCTGCCCAAAGATCTGAAAAAACTCTATGTCCGGAATACAGCGGGCAAGATGGTCCCTTTTTCCGCCTTTGCCTCGGGGCACTGGAGTTCAGGGTCGCCGAAGCTGGAGCGGTATAACGGGTTTCCCTCCATCAATATCTGGGGAGAGCCCGCACCCGGGAATAGCAGCGGTGACTCCATGCAGGCCATGGAGGAACTTGCGGCCAAACTGCCCCAGGGGATCGGGTTTGACTGGACAGGGCTTTCCTATCAGGAGCGGATGGCCGGTTCCCAGGCCCCGCTCCTCTATGTGTTTTCCATTTTTGTCATCTTTTTATGTCTGGCTGCCCTTTACGAGAGCTGGCCCATTCCCATTGCCATCCTGCTGGCCCTGCCCCTGGGGGTCATCGGCGGCGTGATCGCTTCGAGTACCCGGGGAATGCCCAATGACGTGTATTTCCAGATCGGACTATTGACCACCCTGGGTCTGACCACCAAGAACGCCATCCTCATCGTCCAGTTTGCCCGGGCCAGGGTGGATGAAGGCATGGGGCTGATCGCGGCCACCCTGGAAGGGGCCAAACTGAGACTGCGGCCCATTATCATGACATCCCTTGCCTTTGGATTTGGTGTCCTGCCCCTGGCTCTGGCAACCGGAGCCGGCTCCGGGGCCCAGCGGGCCATCGGCACCGGCGTGCTCGGGGGAATGATCTCTTCCACTTTTCTGGTGATTTTATTTGCCCCGCTTTTTTATGTGATGATTTACAGGCTTTTGGGAAAACATCGAAAGAGAACAGCAATGGACCCTGAAAATCCGGCCCCTGAAGATTGGGATGGCCGGCAAGATTCCGGGAAAGTCTGATTGTGAAAATTCTGTTCCTTGAACCCTTTTTCGGCGGGTCCCACCGGGATTTTGCCCTGGGGTTCAAGGCCCATTCTTCCCATGAGGTCACCCTGGTCACCCTTCCGGACCAATACTGGAAGTGGCGGATGATGGGGGCGGCCCTTTATTTTGTCCGTAAGGTCAAAGATTTTTCACAATTCGATGCCGTCATCACCACAGACATGATGGATACGGCACATTTTATCAGTCTTGCCGGCAGGGACCTTCCCCCGGTCATCCTGTACGTCCATGAAAACCAGATGTCCTATCCCCTGGGGCCCCATCACCGGCAGGATAACCATCTGGGATTTACCAATATTACGTCCGCCCTTGCCGCGGACAGGGTCTGGTTTAATTCCAACTTCCATTTAAAGGCCTTCATGAAAGCGGCCAGACGATTAATCGGGCAGATGCCGGATTTTCGGCCGGGATGGGTGCTGGACAGGATCAGAAAAAAAACCCGGGTCATGTATCCGGGGTGCGGGTTTGAAAAAGAAGTGGCGGATATAAAGGATCGCGGGACAGATCCGCCCCTGATCGTATGGAACCATCGGTGGGACTATGACAAAAATCCCAGGATTTTTTTTGATGTGCTGGCCCGGCTGAAGCAAAAAAATATTGGGTTTTCCCTGGCCCTGGTGGGGGAAAAACCCGATGTTTTTCCCGAGGTTTTCACCCGGGCCAGGGAAGAATTGAAATCGGAAATCAAGGTTTTCGGGTACCTGGAATCCCGGGACCAGTACCTGTCCTGGCTGAGAAGCGGGGCCATTGTGGTCTCCTGCGCCATCCAGGAAAATTTCGGCATTTCAATTGTTGAGGCGGTTCGGCTGGGGTGTATGCCCCTGCTGCCGGACCGGTTGTCCTATCCTGAAATCATACCCCGATCCCTTCATTCCCGTGTGTTGTATAGGAACAAAAAAGATCTTGAAAACAAATTAACGGACATGCTGGTCAATTATCAGGCGTATATCCCCCTTCAAAAGACCTTATCCCGTGACATGGAAAAGTTTTCATGGGACCGCATGATCGGGCAGTATGACCAGGCCCTGGAAAAAATGCAAAATAATATTGACTAAACAAAGATTTGCCTATAAATTGAAACTTTTTTTTCTGAAGGGTCAAGTTTGAAAAGGGCAGGGCTGAAAAGGGTCAGGGGTTGAGTTTGTTTTCGGATGGTTTCATTTGTCGCAATCAAATCATTAAGGGATCAACAGGAAATAAGTTATAGATCTTATTTCCTGTTGGTGCCCCAATTCCATACCATTTAAATTCCAAATCATTTGCGGTCCTAAGTCGGAAAATATTTTTTGTACAGGTAATATATGCAGCTTTCAAAACAGCAGATTGAATATTGTATGGAGTGCGGGGTTTGTACGGGTTCTTGTCCGGTGGCCATGGAACTGGAAGGTTTTTCCCCCCGGGCCATGATCAAACGGGCCCTGATTAATCCCAGCCTGGTTGATTGTAGCCTGGCTGATCATACCCCGGATGATTTGGACGGGGATGGCCCTGATGGGAAGGACCGGGACGGGGAGTTCCTTCAAAGCAAAGATATTTGGGCCTGCCTCTCCTGTTCAAGATGTTCGGATCGGTGTCCTGTAAAAATAGACTTCCCCGAATTTATCCGCACTTATAGACAGAAGGCGAGGCAGAAGGGGAACCTGCCCAAATTAAGCCACCACGGCATGTTTCATACCATCACCAATATCCAGGCCAAAGGGGTGAAGCAGGACAGGGCCAGAGGAGTGCAACCGGATAAAACCGGATGGGCCAGAGATGCCGGTCAAATTTCAGACCATGGGGAGTACTATTATTTCACCGGATGTCTTCCCTTTTACGACGTGGCCTTTCAATACCTTGACCTGAACATGATTGAATCGGCTAAAAATAATCTGAAGCTCCTGAACAAACTGGGGATCGCCCCCGTTATCAGCAATGATGAATGCTGCTGTGGTCATGATGCCTTCTGGTGCGGGGATGAGGATACGTTTTTAACCCTTGCTGAAAAGAACATTGAGACTATTGCCGTAACCGGTGCACGAACTGTGATATTCGGCTGTCCGGAAGGGTATTCCATGTTCAGGGAGGCGTATTCCCAACGGCTGGGTCCCCTGCCGTTTGAGATCATCCATATGACTGAGTTTCTGGCACGAGAACTGCCCGGTTCAGATATCGTATTCAAGACCGGCCCCAGCCGGACTATTACCTTTCAGGATCCCTGCCGCCTGGGAAGACGGTCCAATATCTATGAACCACCCAGGCAGTTGATTTCCCTTGTCCCAAACGCGGACCTGGCCGAGATGGAACATAACCGGGAGAATGCAATCTGCTGCGGGACAACCGCCTGGATGGAGTGCTCCACCTGCTCAAAGAAGATGCAGGTGCAGCGGCTCCAGGAGGCTGAGAGCGTGGCTGCCGAGGCCATTATCACGGCATGCCCCAAATGTCAGATCCATCTGACCTGTGCAAAGAAAAATACACATCACAATATTGAGATTATAGATCTTTCATCCTATCTGGCTCAGAACATTGAGTAAGGTCATAATCCGGTTCATATACAAGACATTGGAGTTCATCAATGGGTAATCATAATACGGCAAATAATAATACGGTAAATCAACATACACTTCACGGTTCGGTCATGGTGGTGGGTTCCGGTATCTCCGGAATGCAGGCTGCACTTGACCTGGCAGACTCAGGCTACTTTGTTCACCTGGTTGAAAAGGCCCCTTCCATCGGCGGGGTCATGGCCCAACTGGACAAGACCTTTCCCACCAATGACTGTGCCATGTGAGTCATCTCACCCAAACTGGTCGAGGTCGGCCGGCACCTGAACATTCAACTTCACACCCTTTCCACGGTAAAGGACATTATTGGAGAGGCGGGTGATTTTACCGTATCCATCACACGAGCGCCCCGGTACGTGGACATGGACAAATGCATTGCCTGCGGGGAATGTACCAAAAAATGTCCGGGTAAAACTCTGGATGAGTTTAATGAGGGACTGGACAGGAGAAAGGCCATTTATGTGCCCTATCCCCAGGCCGTTCCCCTAAAATATGTGATTGACCCGTCCGCCTGCCTGAAATTGCTCAAGGGCAAGTGCGGCACCTGTGCAAAGGTTTGTCCAACCGGCGCCATTAACTACGAGGACAGTGAAGAGACCGTAACGCTTCATGTGGGATCGGTGATCATGGCGGCCGGGTTCAAACCCTTTGACCCCTCAAATCTGGACAACCTCCAGTATTCAAATTTTCCCAATGTGGTGACCAGTACCGAGTTTGAAAGAATTCTGTCTGCCGGGGGACCCACTTCCGGTCATATCCAGTGTTTTCCCGGACGAACAGAACCAAAGAAGATTGCCTGGCTCCAATGCGTGGGATCACGGGATCAGAACAAGTGCAGTAATGCCTATTGTTCCTCGGTGTGCTGCATGTATGCCCTGAAAGAGGCCATGATGGCAAAGGACCATGTTTCAGGAGAGTTTGAGGCCTCAATTTTTCTCATGGATATGCGGACCTATGGAAAGGATTTTGAAAAATATTATGAACGGGCCAAAGACCAGGGGGTGAGGTTTATCCGGTCCAGAATTCATACCATTACCGAGGATGAAGACCAGCGCCTGATCTGTACCTATGCCACGGAAGAGGGCGAGAATCTGGTTGAAACCTTTGATATGGTGGTGCTTTCCGTGGGTATGGAAACCCCGAAGGATCTGGCTGAAAAGGTGAAGGGCCTGGGAATTGAGCTCAATTCCCATAATTTTATTGAAACCAGCAGCTTTTCGCCGGTCACTGCATCAAGACAGGGGTTTTACGTATGCGGCGGGCTTCAGGAACCCAAGGATATTCCCATGTCCGTGATGGAGGCAAGCGCCGCTGCCTGTGATGCCGGGGCCGGTCTGTCAAAGGCAAGGGGAAGTCTTACCCGGCAAAAGAGTTTTCCCGTGGAAAAACAGGTGCTGGATCAGGAACCCCGGGTGGGCGTGTTTGTCTGTAACTGCGGCACCAATATCGGCGGTATTGTGGATGTGCCCGGGGTGGCCCAATATGCCCGGACACTGCCCCATGTCTCCTATGTGGAAGAGAACATGTTTACCTGTTCCCAGGATACCCAGGACAAACTCAGACAGATCGTGAAAGAAAAAAATCTCAACCGCATCGTCATTGCCGCCTGTACCCCGAGAACCCATGAATCCCTGTTCCAGGAAACATTGCGGGACGCCGGTCTCAATAAGTATCTGGTTGAAATGGCCAATATCAGAAACCAGTGTTCCTGGGTCCATTCAAAAGAGCCGGAACTGGCCACACAAAAATCCAAAGACCTGGTCAGGATAGCTGTGGCCAAGGCCGCTTTGATGATACCCCTGGCCCAGCCCTTCGTGGGGGTTACCCCCAAAGCCCTGGTGGTGGGGGGCGGCGTGGCCGGATTGTCAGCTGCCGCAAGCCTTGCGGCCCAGGGATTTCACACCTTTCTGGTGGAACAGAGCCATACCCTTGGGGGCCATGCCCTGAACCTGAATCACACCTGGAAAGGGGAACCCATTGCCGAGAATGTGAAGGCCCTGGTTGAACAGGTTGAAACCCATGATCTGATAGAGGTCTTTTTGGATTCCCAGGTCAAGTCAACCTCCGGGTTTATCGGAAATTTTCAGACCGTCATCGGTCCGACCACTATGGGCCCGGCCATTATTGATCCGGACGGTATAGGCTCAGACACGGGAGATCAGCAAGCAAAGATTATTCTTGAACACGGCGCGGTGATTATTGCCACGGGAGCCGACGGCGGCATCCCGGATGAATATCTGTACAAACGAGACGAGCGGGTGGTCACCCATCAGGATCTGGACCCCATCCTGCGACAGAATCCAGACCGGATCAAAGCCTGTGGTTCCGCCGTGTTTATCCAGTGCGTGGGGTCACGGGAACCCTCCCGGCCCTATTGCTCAAAGGTCTGCTGTACCCATTCCATTAAGTCGGCATTGGAGTTTAAACGGATCAATCCCGACATGGACGTCTATATCCTGTACCGGGATATCAGAACCTATGGACTCAGGGAAATTCTTTACAAACAGGCAAGGGATGCCGGGATTATTTTTATCCGGTTCAATCCCGAAGAAAAGCCAATGGTGACGGATGACGGAGACAGTCTCTCTGTCCTGGTCAAGGACCGGATACTGGGGAGGAATCTTGAGATTCGTGCTGATCTGGTTGTGCTGGCAGCCGCCATTGTTGCCCGGGATAACCTTAGTCTTGCAAAGATGTTCAAGCTGTCTTTAAACGATGATCATTTTTTCATGGAAGCCCATGCCAAGCTCAGGCCGGTGGATTTTTCCGTGGATGGAATTTTCCTGGCCGGCATGGCCCACTATCCCAAGCCTGTGGAAGAGTGTGTTACCCAGGCAAAGGCTGCTGCATCACGGGCCATTGTGGTGCTGTCCAAGCAAAACGTCACCGTGGACGGAGTGGTGTCCCGGGTCAATGAGGCCCTGTGCCGGGGCTGCGGTGCCTGTGAAGATACCTGCGCATTCGGGGCCGTCACCCTGGAGACCCTGGAAACCGGGGTGAAGATCGCCCGGGTGAGGCAGGCCCTGTGCAAGGGATGCGGGGCCTGTTCGTCCGTCTGTCCCACGGGCGCTGCCTCTGTTTTCCATTACGATAATGAGGTGCTGGCCATGGTTGAGGCAGCCCTTGAACCATAGAAAAGGACAAGACAATGTCAAAGGATTTTAATCCGCGGATCATCACCTTTGCCTGCAATTGGTGTTCCTATGCAGCCGCAGATCTGGCCGGTGTCAGTCGGTTCCAGTATCCGCCCAATATGAGAATCATCCGGGTCATGTGTTCCGGGGGGATCAATCCCAACTATATCCTCAAGGCCTTTGAAAAGGGGGCGGACGGGGTTCTGGTCTCGGGCTGACACATGGGTGACTGCCATTACCTGGATGGTAATGTAAAGGCTGAAAAAATGTTTGAACAGACCGGTTCATTTCTGAATCTGCTGGGAATTGACCCCCAACGAATTCGGCTGGAGTGGATCTCTTCGGCAGAGGGAACAAAGTTTGCGCAAACGGCAAATGAATTTACTGAAACGATAAAAACTCTGGGGCCTGCCAATATAAAAGAGCCGGCCTGATGAATGATATACCGGTGCGGGGCAAGGGGTAAGATTCCTTTGACTGCGCAACGTTTTACAGGAGGAAAGATTGTGACAACGGATATACTTGTCCTTGGCGGAGGAATTGCCGGGATTCAGAGTTCACTGGATCTGGCAGAGATGGGGTTCAAGGTTTTTCTGGTGGAGAGCCTGCCCTCCATCGGCGGGAAAATGGCCCAGCTTGACAAGACATTTCCCACCAACGACTGCGCCATCTGAATACTGTCGCCTAAAATGCTGGATGTCGGTCGACATCCCAATATCACCTTGCTGGCGTATAGTGAGCTTGAACAGGTACGGGGGGAAGCCGGGGATTTTACGGCAATTGTCCGGAAAAAGGCAAGATATGTGGAAGAGGACAAATGCACGGGCTGCGGAGCCTGCGCCCAGGTCTGTCCCACCAGTGTCCTGGATCTGTACAACGAGGGGCATGCCGAACGCAAGGCCATCTATTCCTGGTTTGCCCAGGGCATTCCCTCCACCCATGCCGTTGACCCGGATCACTGCCGGGTCCTGAACGGTAAGCCCTGCGGCATCTGCCAGAAAAAATGTGAGGCCGATGCCATCAACTTTGATCAGAAAGATTCAGTATTGGAACTCGGCGTGGGGGCCGTCATCCTGGCCACGGGCTACGATGTGTTTGATCCGGCCGGACTGCCGGAATACCGGTACACCCAGATTGACAATGTAATTACGGCCATGGAATTTGAGCGGTTTTTGTCCGCTTCCGGCCCCACGGCAGGGCATATTGACCGTCCGTCGGACCGAAGGGTAAAGCAGAGGATTGTTGAACTGGAAAAAAAGGTCCAAAAATCCCAAAAGGCCCTGGACCGGTTTGAAAAGAGCCACAAAATGACGAGCCATGTGTTTTACTCGGCCTACAAGGCCGGCAGCCTGACCCTGAGTCCTGATCAAAGTCCTGGGCTTGAAAAAGACGGGGACAAATGGGCTCAGAAATATGAGGCCCATCTTGAAAATGCCGGTCCCCTTGAGGTTCTCAAAGAAAAAGCCAAAGGCTTTACCACGGCCAAACGGCTGGCCTTTATCCAGTGCGTGGGGTCAAGGGACCTGCGGTTTTATCCGTTCTGCTCAGGGTATTGCTGCATGCACTCCATCAAGGAAGCCATCATCGCCCACGAGCATGACAATGACACCCAGTCCGTGATTTTCGGCATGGATATCCGGGCCGTGGGCAAAGGATTTGAAGAGTACAAGATCCGGGGGGGGAATAATTCCAATATTTCCTACAAACGGTCCCGGGTGGCGGAAATCACAAAGGATGTCCATGACTGCCCGGTTTTGATCTATGAAGACACCCGAAAACAGCAGGTGAAAAAAGAAGCCTTTGACCTGGTAATCCTGGCCACGGCCTGTGCACCGGTGAAAGGGTCACAAAAAATCGCCCATACCCTGGACATTGATGTGGACCCATACGGGTTTTTTAAAACTGATCCTGCCAATCCCCTGGATACCACCCGGGAGGGTATTTTTGTGTGCGGGTGTGCCCACTCTCCCATGGATATTCCCGAGTCGGTTGCCCAGGCAAGCTCTGCTGCTGCCCGGGCTGTACAGGCGGTGATGAAGAAAAATTTACAAGAGGCATAATGAAAGGTTGCCGGAAATGAAAATAAAGAAAGAAACACAAGGGCAAGTGCCCAGAATCGGTGTGTTTGTCTGTGACTGCGGGTCCAATATTGCCGGACATATGGATTGCACCGGCGTGACTGAATATGCCCGAACCCTTCCCCATGTGGTGTATGCCAAGGAAAATCTTTACACCTGCTCGGAATCCGGGATTGTGGAAATCAAAAGCGCCATTAAAAAAGAGAACCTGAACCGGGTGGTGGTGGCCTCCTGCTCCCCGAGGACCCATCATCCGCTGTTTTCAAGCTCCTGCGCCGAAGCAGGCCTGAATCCCTACCTGTTTGAGATGGTCAATATCCGGGACCAGTGTTCCTGGGTTCATATGGGGGAACGAGAGGTGGCCACTCAAAAGGCCAAAGAACTCATCCGCATGGGGGTTGCCAAAAGTGCCGGACTGGAGCCTGAAAAAGAGATTGAATCTTCCCTTGTGCGCAAGATTCTCGTGATCGGCGGGGGCATTGCCGGGTTGTCCGCTGCCCAGGCACTGGCCGACATGGCCCTTGAAGTTGTCCTGGTTGAAAAAACAGCCGGTCTTGGCGGTCTCCTACAGCAGGTCCATCAACTGGAAACAGGGGCAAGTGCCCAAACTGCCCTGGCCGATATTGTGGAGGATGTCGTCTCCCGTTCCAATATCACCTGCCATACCCGTGCGACGGTCAAAGATATCAACGGGTATATCGGCAACTATGCCGCCGTAATCGATACACAACAGGGGCAGATCACAGAAGAGGCGGGCTGTATTGTGGTGGCCACAGGGGCTGTCCCCCTGATTCCGGAGGGGCTGTACGGATACAATGGGCAAGACGTGATCTCGCTCATGGAATTGGAGAACAAGCTTAAAAGCGATGATTTTTCTGCCAACCGGGTCACCTTTATCCAGTGCGCCGGCGCAAGAACCAAAGAAAAAGAGTATTGCTCAAGGATCTGCTGCATGATCGGGGTGAAAAATGCCCTGCTGGTCAAGGAAAAATATCCCCTGGCCGAGGTGAGAATCCTCTACCGGGACATGCAGATGTACGGCACCCAAAAGGAGCAGATGCTCTGGGATGCCAGGGGCAGGGGGATTCGTTTTGATGTTTACAGTCCTGACAATGCCCCTGTGATTGAGAACGGCAAAGTTAGATTTTCCCAGGCCATTACCGGTAAAACCGTGGAAATGGACACGGATCTCGTGGTCCTGTCCACCCCCCTGGTGCCGAGAAAAGATGCGGCAAGCCTTGCCAATATGCTGCGGGTTCCCATGGACCAGAACGGGTTTTTCCTGGAAGCCCATGCCAAGCTTCGGCCCCTTGACTTTGCCGCCGACGGCATCTTTGTGTGCGGATCGGGACGGTATCCGGCAACCTCCACGGAGGCCCGGACCCAGGGCCTGGGGGTGGCATCCCGGGTGGGGGCCATCCTGTTCAAGGAAAAACTGGTGAAATCCGCCATCGTGGCCCGGATCAATCCGGACTCCTGCGTGGGGTGCCTGGCCTGCCTGTCCATGTGCCCCTATGAGGCCATTACCTATAACCGGGAAGCGCGGGTCTGCGAGGTCAACGAGGTGCTCTGCAAGGGGTGCGGCAATTGTGCGGCCACCTGTCCCTCCCACAGTGCCCAACTCTCCGGATTTAAACCGGCCCAGTTGCTGGCCCAGATCGGGGCGGCCTGACGGCAGAAGAAAATTTTTTTTAAAATAAGCGCAGCAGGACGTATCAATATATATCATTAAATATGCCGTAGAAAGCTATAGACTGACAACTGATAACTGATAACTGATAACTGATAACTGACAAAGGATAAAACCCAATGACTGACAATAATTTTGAACCCCATATCATCTGTTTTTTGTGCACCTGGTGAGCGTATGCCGCTGCTGACCTGGCTGGGGTCAGTCGAATGCAGTACCCGGCAAATATCCGTATTGTCCGGGTGATGTGCTCGGGGAGCGTGTCTCCCCATCATGTGCTGCGGTCCTTTCAACAGGGGGTTGACGGTGTGTTTGTAGGCGGCTGACACCTGGGTGAATGCAATTACCTGTACGGTAATTATTCCACTGAAAAACGGGTGGGGGTCCTGTCCCAGATGCTGGATTTCTGCGGTGTTGAACAGGAGCGACTCAGGGCCAGGTGGGTATCGTCCGCCGAGGCCCCGGAGTTTGTCGAGGAGATTACGCAGTTTATCGACGTGCTCAAAGCCCTCGGGCCTTCGCCGTTAAGGAGCAGAGATCCGGGAAAGACATCCAGGGGTGCGGCCTGAGACCATTTGTATGAAGGGACTATTAAGGTTCCGACCGAACAAGAATTAAAACAACGACAACGCCAAACACTATCATGGAAATATGTATGATTGATCAAGTCAGACTTAAAATAGACGAGCTCCTGTCCGGGGGCCTGGTAAAGGGTGTTTTGGCCCTTGCCACTGCAAACGGCCATGTGGCCCCCTGCCTGTTTCAAAAGGGAGATGATCTGGGAAAATTAAGTCTCGGGGACACTGAAAATCCCGGGGATGCCCGGTATCCTTTGAACAAGGTATTGGTCACCATTGCCCGCCGGTATCCAGACGAGGTGTTCGGGGTTCTGGTCCGGGGATGCGATGAAAGAGGCCTTTTTACCCTGTACCGCCTGAACCAGCTTGAACCGGACCGGGTGGTGCCCATCGGGATCACCTGTCCCCCCTCCCTGGCCCTTGCCTGTGAATGTAAAAAACCCTTTCCCGATGAGATCACGGCCGGGGAAACAGCAGACGGATTCCCTCAAAAGGGCGTGGATGCGATCGAAGGCATGGATCTTCACACCCGGTTCTCCTTCTGGACGGACCAGTTTTCAAAATGCGTGAAGTGTTATGGGTGCCGCGACATCTGCCCCATGTGTTTTTGCAAGGAGTGCAGTCTTGAATGCGAGGACCTGGTATCCAAAGGGGACCTTCCCGTGGATATCCCGGTGTTCCATCTGACCCGGGCCATGCACATGGCCGACCGGTGCATTGACTGCGGGCTCTGTGACGAAGCCTGTCCATCGGATATCCCGTTGCGGCTGTTGTATAAAAAGACATCCAGGATCATGAATGACCGGTTCGGTTTTACATCCGGGATTGAGAAAAATGAAAAATCACCCCTGAGCGTGATGGGCCCGGCACCCCAGAAATAGGGGCGTTAAGACCTAAGATATACCTGAGACCTAAGATATAGAGGAAAGACAATGGAATACAAGAATACGCTGACAACCTGCACCTATTGTGGATGTGGGTGCAACCTTTTTCTTGAGACCCTGGACGGTAAACTCACCAATACCACCCCCTGCAAGACCAGCCCGGTCAATGAGGGTAAATTGTGTATCAAGGGATGGAATGTCCACCAGTTTGTTCAGTCTGAAAAAAGATTGAAAAAACCCTTACTCAGAAAAAATGGGGAACTCACAGAGGTCTCCTGGGATGAGGCCCTTTCCTTTACCGCATCAAAACTCAAAGAGATCACACAGGACAACGGCCCTGATGCGGTGGGTTTTCTGGCCTCGGCCAAGGTGACCAACGAAGAAAATTATCTCATGCAGAAGTTTGCCCGGGCAGGGGTCGGCACCAACAATGTCGACCACTGTGCCCGGCTCTGACATTCCTCCACCGTGGCAGGTCTTGCCGCAGCCTTTGGCAGTGGAGCCATGACAAACGGGGTTTCTGAACTGGAAGATTCAGATGTCATCTTGATTATCGGGTCTAACACGGCCACCTCCCATCCCCTGGTGGCCACCCGGATTTTCCGGGCCAGGGAAAAAGGGGCAAAGATTCTCGTTGTGGATCCGAGAAAGAACCAGATTGCCGATTTTGCGGATCTCTATGTCCGTCACAGGCCGGGAACCGATGTTGCCCTGTTAAATGCCGTGATGCGGGTGATCCTGGAAAAAGATCTGGCCGATGAAAAATTTATCAAAACCTGTACCGAAGGCTTTGACGACCTTAAAGATACCCTTGTCTCTGCAGATCTTCATGCCCTGGCAGGGATCTGCAATGTGTCTGTGGAGGACATCACCGCCCTTGCCGAGACTTACGCCGCAGCTAAAACCGCCTCCATTGTCTACTGCATGGGCATTACCCAGCACACCAACGGGGTGAACAACGTAAAATCCCTGGCCAATCTGTCCATGCTCACCGGCAATATCGGGAGACCCGGGACCGGGGTCAATCCTCTCCGGGGCCAGAACAATGTCCAGGGTGCCTGTGACATGGGGGGCCTTCCCAATGTTTATACCGGATACCAGCCCGTGACCCTGGGACCGGCCAACACAAAATTCGCCGCAGCCTGGGGGGTTGACGCGCTGCCCACCCATGTGGGTCTCACCATCCCGGAAATGTTTTCCGCTATTGAAGACGGTTCACTCAAGGCTCTCTGGGTCATGGGTGAGAACCCGGTGGTGTCGGACCCGGATGCCGATCATGTGGTCAAGGCCCTCAAGAAAGCTGACCTGCTCATCGTCCAGGACATCTTCCTTACGCCCACGGCTCGACTGGCCGACGTGGTGCTGCCCGGTGTCTCGTTTGCGGAAAAAGACGGCACCTTTGCCAACACGGAACGGCGGGTGACCCGGGTGAGAAAGGCGGTTGACCCGGTGGGAGAGGCCCGGCAGGACTGGGAGATCATCCAGGATGTCTCCACCCGGTTCGGGTATGAGATGACCTATGATTCCCCTGAAGCGATTTTTAATGAAATAGCGGGGCTCACCCCCTCCTACGCCGGGATCACCTATGAACGCCTGGAAGGAGTAGGCCTGCAATGGCCGTGTCCCAGCCTTGAACATCCGGGAACCCCGTTTCTCCACAAGGATGGACGGTTTACCCGGGGAAAAGGGCTGTTCCATGCCGTTGACTATCGACCTCCGGCCGAGGTGGTGGATGAGGATTTCCCGTTCTGGATGACCACGGGCCGGGTCTATGCCCATTACCACACCGGCACCATGACCCGGAATTCGGCAAATCTTGACTTTGAAGTGGCCGAGGGTTTTCTTGAGATCAATCCGGCCGATGCCGATGCCCTGGGAATCCGTGACGGCCATAAAATAAAGATGTCGTCCCGGAGAGGAGAGATTGAGACAAAGATCATGGTCACGGACCGGGTGGAAAAGGGGGTGGTGTTCATGCCCTTCCACTTTGAAGAGGCCAACGTCAACAAGCTCACCAACCCGGCCTTTGACCCCGTTGCCAAGATACCCGAGCTCAAGGTGTGCGCGGTGAAACTTGAGAAAGCCTGAGATCTTTTTTTATCGGATAATTTGACAATTCCAGGCATTGAATGGTAATTTCCCTGTATCCCGTAAAAAATTTGATGACCTATATAAAGGAGTGGCGAACATGGATGCAGAGCAATATAAAGAAGTGATCAAACAGGCCATTGACGGTGAGATTGAAGCCAAAGAATTTTATCTTGAGATTTCACAGAGAATAAAGGACGACTATCTCAAGGAATTGTTCCAGGGATTTTCAAAAGAAGAGGCAAATCACGAGAAAATTTTAACGGCTCTGCTGGAAAAGGGCCGGATCAAGGCCTCGGTGTTCAGCGGGGCAAAAGAGTATAAGATTTCAGAAACCATAGACATGCCAAAGGTAACGGATGATATGGATCTCAAGTCCGCCATCGGCCTTGCCATGAAAAATGAAGAGATTGCCATGAAAAAATATCAGGGTCTGGCAGACGACTGTGACGACCCTGATTTAAAGTCTGTGTTCACCAGTCTGGCTTCCATGGAAAAAGACCATAAATTCAAGATGGAAAGTGCCTTTCTTGATGTTGCCTACCCGGAAGTCTGGTAATGCTTACAGCTTGAATATCAGTATCCCGTTCTTAGACTATTAAAAAAGTTCAAATCATTGAGGACCGCAGACGAAATAAGATAAAATTTGCGGTCCTTATTACAAGGACGGTTTATGCCCTTTGTCAAGATACCGGGATGTCCCGGGAAATTATACGTTCCTGACGAGCAGAATGACTGCGCTAAAAAGCATCCCTGCAAAGACTGCTTTTCCTGTGATCATTGCTCGGATGACCGGTGCAGGGTCTGTCGGGACGAAAAAGAGATTCAAAAGAACCCTCCCCAAAGTAAGAATCAGGGATAGAACCTTTTAAGGGGAAAAAGTATAGATCTCGCCAAAGACAATGTGATCTATATATATATTATCAACTTGAATATGAAAAATCATTGTGTACTGCTGCCACAGGGTTATAAAGTTGAATGAAAATTTTAAAGCTAAAAAATATTCATATACCATATATGGCATTGGTCTATTTCAGCTGAAAGCGACACTTTCTTTTTCCAGTTCTCACAGTTCCATCACACCTGAAAACCCCATAATGATAGACAAAAGAATCGCTTTTAAGTATCCAAACATTCCATTATTTATTGCTTTCTGAAAGAGATCGCTTTATCATGGTTAATCACTTTTATACATAGACTCTATGGAATTTGATAAATGGAAACATACTTTGCCCCTTCAAAAAAAACAGAGAGAAGAGAATTTAAAAATCAAATAGAAACTATCAGCCATAGCCCAATAATGGACACTCTATTAAAAACTATGTCTGGCTTATTAGTTATTTTAAATGAAGATCGACAAGTTGTTACTGTTAACCAAGGTTTGCTGGATGAGTTGGGTATTAAGGATGTAGAATCAATACTCGGGCTTCGAATTGGGGAAGTTTTATCCTGTATTAACTCAGACAAGCAACCTTTCGGATGTGGTACAACATCTCTATGTAGTACTTGCGGTGCTGCTATTGCGACTATGGCCGCCATTAATAATGACAAAACAAGTGAACAGATTTGTGTATTGACTAAAAAAGAAGGCAATGAATCCAGCAATATCAGTTTATTGATACGTGCTCAACCTGTCATAATCGATAGACATAGATGGATTCTTTTTTTCGCCCAAGATATAACCCAACAGCAACTCTGGATCAATTTAGAGCGTGTATTTTTCCATGATATTAGCAATTCTCTTACAACTTTACTCGGCAACAGCGAATTATTGGCTATGGATATCCCAGACAATGGACGTATTCAACAAAACAAAAAAAAAATAGAAAAACTTTGTCAAGAAGTGTCTCTCCAGATGGGGCTTTCTCATCAAAAGGATGCCAAGTATTTGTTACGGAAATCAGAAATTTCGATTGAAGAAATAAAAGAAGATTTATCCCTTTTTATTAATGGCCACAAATCGTCAAAAAATAAAGAAATACATGAAACATGGCCTGAAAATTCGATTAAATTCCATTCAGATATACTTTTAATTACTAAAGTGCTTGGGAACATGACTATCAACGCGTTAGAAGCGACACCGAAGGATGGAAAAATTAAACTTACTGTTGCTGCAGAAAATAATATTCTAATTTTTAAAGTGTGGAATAATACCCATATTCCAAGTGACATTCAAAAAAGGATTTTTCAACAATTTTTCAGTACAAAAGCAAAAGTTGGAAGGGGAATAGGAACGTATTCCATGAAATTGTATGGAGAAAAATATTTAAAGGGAAAATTAGATTTTGTTTCCAATGTTGAAAATGGTACTATTTTTACATTTAAATTGCCAATTTGATGCGAAATAAACATTTTCTGCCGATCGGAAATGTCATAAAGATGGATAGTAGTGATTAAAAAATCATCTGAGTATATTTTTTCCAAGTCAACCCCCTCGAACAACCGTCAAATCTGTTTGATAATAGACATAATAATCGCTGCTCGACAAAACAAATTTCAGTACGCTTTAGTTGCAAAAAACACAGTAGATCTGAGAATTCTATTCCTGATTTTTAAATGGAAATAATTGTTTTGTTTCTTCATCCGCTGGAAAAAGGGACTCTATTCTGAGTTCTTGAGTCGTTAAATCAAGAGGTGTTCCAAGCATTGTAATGGTGGTAAAAAAACTTGTTTTCATTGAATCTTTTTCCAGGGTCAAACTCATTATAGGAAGATTATTATCAATCTGAAAATTAATTGGATTTTCACCCGTCCTTAAAGGTGAAATATCCTCATACAATTCAAATAATTCATTATTTTGAGTTGAGATGACCTCGTCCCACAATCTCCCAAGCATGAAATGTTCTATAACAGGCCAGTCTTTAATATACTGTCTTAAACCATCTTCTGCAAAAGTAAGTCGATAAACATTATCATACTTCTTTAGTGCATTTTCTCCGAGGTAGAATTTAATAATTTGATCATATCCGGAATTTGTCATAAGAATTTTATAGGCTGTGTTGATAACCAAAGCAGGGTATGGTTCATGCATTTTTATCATTCGATTTAAAGCTTGCCGGACGATTTCCATTTTTTGTCCGTCAAAAGGTTCTTCATCAAATTCAGAAGAGTAACCTGCTGTTTTTAAAAAAACATTCCGATGTCGAAGAGGTACCTTCAGCGAATTGGCCAATTTTAAAACTAAATCACGACTTGGCTGAGATCTGCCTGTTTCTACAAAACTCAAATGTTTTGAGGAAATCCCAGCATCCAGCGCCAAATCCATCTGGCTTATTCTTTTTAATTGTCGCCAGAAACGTAAGATATCCCCTATTGAATCATCTTTTTTTATATTTTTCTTTAATTTGAGCATTAATTTTACCTCAGAGGTAATGGACTTTGTTACCTTGAATGGTACAATATTCAGAAATTAAATTCAATGATCTTATGGGTTATTATGGAACATAAATTAATTTTAAAGGGAGATAAACCATGAGTGCATTTCGAATTCTTTTAACCGTTTTTATTATAAGTATCCTTAGTATCACGGGGGTTGTGGTCTTCAATCATGGTTGGAACCTACTGCCAATCTTTTTTGGCAATATAGCCTCACTGACTTGGTCCGGACAGTTCAATTTTGATTTTATGTGTTTTCTAATGCTCTCCGGCCTATGGCTGGCCTGGCGTCATCATTTTTCTCCTGGTGGTTTATTGTTAGGTTTAATCGGTGTTTTTGGAGGCATAATGTTGCTTGCTCCGTATCTTCTTTGGGCGAGCTATAAAGCGAATGGAGATATTAAAGTGTTATTACTGGGAAAGATCAGGGCTAACATATAGATTGTAAATTGAAAGGACACCTCCTTTGAAAATATTTACCGGTAAAAAATCAGGGGATCGGATAATTTTCAATCCCCCTTCTAAAAATTGTCACCAATGGCTTGAAACGCCAGTACTCGCCCACCTTTGGTAGGAATATAGGACCTTTTAATAGACATAGGTGTCGCTCGAACTCTAATTAAAAAACCTAAAAAATAAGAAAAAAGGATTCATACTCTAAAAAGAACACTAATTTTAAGATTGACAGCATAATAAATTGCATATACATATATCCAATGAAGGAGTTGTTATGAGAACATCCTATGCAGAAAAAATATTAAAAGATATTACTGGAGATTGTATTGCAGTTCGTCTCAGAATGATGGATCGAGCGGTTACCTCTATCTATAATAAGGAACTTCGCCCCCATGGCATCAAGACCACACAGATGAATATTATCGTTGCAATATCGGCATTCGGACCCATGGAGATAAAACCGCTGTGTCGTGTGCTGAACATGGACTCATCAACAGTGAGCAGGGCCTTAACCCGTATTGAGAAAAAGGGGTGGTTAAAAAGTCAACCCAGCGGTCAAGGGAAAAACCTGATTGTTTCATCCACAAATGAAGGTTTTACCCTTTTACAGCGTGTGTATCCGGATTGGAAGAAGGCCCAGAAAAAGGCCGAAGAGCTTCTTGGCAAGGAGACAGTTAGAGTCTTACGTGGCGCAGGCGATAAGATGTTTTTGGAAGGGATGACCAAATATTCTCTGTAATATCGGGGAACAATTTTTTGTTTTTAAAATTGCATATGCAATATAGGAGAGTCTATGAAATTGAACGAACACCCCACGGTAAAGGCTTATTTGGAAAGGGAAAACACACACAGTGAGTCAGTTGGAATCCTAAAATACTCTGAGGTAATGACTATCGCAAAAGAGTGTGGAGCAGATGATGCAGGGTTAGTGGATATCCAACGAGAGACCATGAAACCTTATCGAAAAGATCTTGAATGGGCCATGCCCGATGTGAAAACCATTTTAGTTCTGGCGTGGGGTTTAAATCAGATTCAAATGCAAACTCCAGCACATTCTCTGGCTGAGGTTGAGTTCAAGCACGGATGGACAAATGCCAATGAAAGTGCAAGAGCTATTGCAGGAAAGCTACGGCAAATCGGTGCCAAGGCGCTTCATATGCCAGCTGGTTTCCCATTTGAGACTGACCGTTGGCCGGGGGCTGTCTGGTTGACTTCGGATAAAATATTTGCAGTGGAAGGGGGATTGGGCCATATGGGCATAAATCGTCTGGTGCTCCATCCGGAAAAGGGTGCGGCCATGATTTTAGGAAGCGTGCTCATAGATCAGGAATGTGATGCCTATGATAAACCGATGAATTACAACCCGTGTATAGAATGTGGCCTTTGCTTATCTGCCTGCCCCGTGGGAGCTGTAAAAAAAAATGGGTTCAATTTCATGGCTTGTTATACTCATAACTACCGGGAACGTTTGGGAGGATTTCAGAACTGGATCGAGCAAATTGTGGCCAGTAAGAGCACAGCTGATTATCGGAAACGGGTTTCAGACACAGAAACCATTACCATGTGGCAGAACCTGGCTATCGGGTCTCAGACTCGGTGCGACAGGTGTATGGCGGTATGTCCGGCAGGTGGAATCGCCATCGGCAGCTATGTGGAAGATCGTAAGGGATATATTAACGATGTTGTAAAACCTTTTACAGATAAGGAAGAGACCATTTACGTTGTTCCTGATTCGGATGCACACCATCATGTGGCTAAGCGTTTTCCAAATAAAACAATGAAAACCGTTTCAAATGGGATACGACTGTCATCTGCAAAAAGTTTTTTAGACAATATGCCCAAAACCTTTCAGTCTTGTCAGGCCAAGGGATTAGATGCCACGTATCATTTTACATTCACCGGCCAGGAAAACCTTGCCGGAACTGTAGAAATAAAAAAACAAATTCTAACGGTGACCGAGGGTCATATTGGTAAACCAGACATTAAAATCGTTGCTGATAGCAAAACCTGGATATCCTTTCTGGCCAAAGAAAAAAACCTGTTGGTCGCTATGGCAACCAGGAAAATAAAAATCAAGGGCTCGCTTTTACTCATGAAGAAATTTGCAGAGTGTTTTCCGTCTTAAACAGGATAAAAATTATTCAATAAAAAAAGGGAATGACTTTATGTTTAATTATAACAAAAACAATTGGCCAATATCAGTTAATGTAGAAGTTCCGTTACCTCCAGAAAAAGTTTGGGAGCAAATGATTACACCTGGAAATGCTGTTTTATGGCATCCTTTTGTAAAAGAGCACTCTGCAGCAAATTGGAGCGGCATTGGTTCAAAAGACAAGGTTACGTATAGTAGTGGCGCTACCTTTGATAGAGAAATAGTTGAATGGATCGATTGTGTTGGTTATGATTTGAAAGTGACTTCAAACGGTAAAAATGAAATTTTGGTAGTTTGGAGGATAACAAAACAGGGCAATGGAAGTTGTAACCTTAGCGTCACAGCACACGTCAGTTTTTTGAAAAAACTACCGTTCCCAATTCGGTGGGCCGTCCACAAATTCAAAATCAAACCGCTTTTTTCGGCCTATCTTAAATCAGCTATGCAAGGTTTTGTATTTTATGCATCAACCGGGGAGCAGGTTAAACGGAATCAATTTGGTACACATCCGCTTTTTTCTCCATAACAAATTGTGTATAGAGCCCAGAAAGCATAGGTTTTTAAAATTTGTTTCCGGGTAACCGATCGGCATCAGCTCTTGAGTGGAATATAACCTTCAGAGCATGGAATTTGCAATTCCTTAAAAATGAATTTATCTCGTGGCGAACTTTGATGGTATAAAGCTGGATATTATCAGCTACATTGGCACCGACTATATCTTCTTAAAATAGTCTCCCTGAAAATTCTGTAAAAACTGGTTAAAAACATAGGGCTCAGTTTTTGATGCCTCAGAAATCTTTAGAAAAGAATCGGAAAATTAAATTATTAAATTTTCAAGTAATCTATTTATACAGCTCAAATAGTCTATATTTTTACAAGGTTTTGACAGATGCCCGATATATGGATCATTTTGTTTTAAGCCTTTAATGGACTCCAAAAATTCTATGTTGCCGGAAATAAAAAGTATCGGAATGGTTTTGTCTGTTTCCCGGACATGATGGTATATGTCCATACCGCTAAACCCTCCTGGGAGAACATAATCCAAGCTTATAAGGTCATATTTATTTCGGCTAAATAAATCGATGGCAACTTGTCCGTTACCGGCAATATCCACCTTATGATTGCAGGGCTCATGGGTTAATATTCTGTACTGGACATCTGAGATGGCTTGCTCGTCTTCAACAAGCAGAATATATTTTTCAAAGCTGATTTTTTCTTTATTAATTTCTTCAATTTCTTTAATGGATAATTCTTTTTTTATTATGGGCAGGCTTATGGTAACTTTTGTACCCTTTTTTAGCTCAGAATGAATGGAGATAACCCCTTTGTGCTGTTGAACATATTTTTTAACATTGGACATACCATAACCGGTTCCCTTAATGCTTGGTTTATACATACCTCTTTTATCTTTGCTGCCTTTCAGTGTAAAGGAGGGTTTGAAAATTTCACCAAGAAATTCCTGTGGAACCCCACATCCGTTGTCTTCAATTTCAATAAAAATTCGTTCATCCTTCTGATAGGTCCGGATCATTATTTGGGGCCGTTCAACAAGACTTGTTGCATGAATTGAATTTTGGACAAGATTTACAATTGCATGCTCGATCATCCCAGGATCGGCCAGGATCTCCGGTACGTCATGGCTGTATTCTCTGGTTACAGAGATCCCTTCCATATCCTTTTTTAAAAGAGTTATGACAAGATCCATTTTCTCATCGATTTTAAAAAATTCCTGCTTGGGCTCCTGATCCTTAGCAAACGCAACCAGATTTTTTGTCAGATTTTTTCCACGAATGGTTTGATTATAAATTAATTCCAGCGCCTTTTTTGTTCCATCATCCTGGCAGTCAATCAATGCAAGTTCGGCATTGCCCATTACGATCCCAAGAATATTATTAAAGTCATGGGCCATTTTCCCGGCAACCTGGCCGACTAAGGAGAGTTTTTCGCTTTCGGAAGCAATCTGCTGGGCGATTAGTTTTTCTTTTTCTGCCAGCTTGTTCTTGGTGATATCACGAATGGTACCAGACAGACCTAATGGGTTGCCCTTCTTATCATAATTAAGATCTGCATTGACGGAAATATGATACGGTTCACCATTCTTTTTTTTAAACAAAAGTTCAAAGCCTCGTACTTGTCCTTTTTTCTTAAGTTCGTTGAGCAGTCCTTCCCGGTCTTGAGGATTCTGGTACAGCATGTCAGTTTTTTTGCCTATCAGTTCTTCCACTGAATATCCCAATACGGCTTCAGCAGATGGACTGACGGTTTCAATAAAGCCGTCCACAGTTGTAGTAAAAAATACATCCATTAAATTGTTAAAAATATCG
Organism: uncultured Desulfobacula sp.; assembly: GCA_963674905.2. Taxonomy (GTDB): domain Bacteria; phylum Desulfobacterota; class Desulfobacteria; order Desulfobacterales; family Desulfobacteraceae; genus Desulfobacula. The sequence continues at coordinate 3,412,001 of CAXXXR010000002.1, forward strand.
CGATATCTTTTTTCGCTCTGCCGCAAGGCCATCTCTGAAAGCTTTCGCTCTGTAAGATCAATACCAAGGCAAGTTATATCAACGATATTTCCATTGGAATCCTTTGTTAGCAGATTCGACCATGCCACATTTCGCAACTCGCCGTTTTTGGTTATGATTTCGTTTTCGTAGATTGAAAAATCAAGCGCTTCTCTCTGGCCCAGAACCCTGTTGAACACCATTCGCACTTCATCTTTAATTTTGTCGGGAATAAAAATGGCGAACCAGTCTTGGCCGATAACCTCTTGTTCCTTCCAACCGGTCAGTTTCAAAAAGTGGGCATTGGCGAAAATAATCCTTCCGTCGGGGTCAAGTACAATTCCTATCTGAGGTGTATTGATAAGAACGTTGCGCCATTTACGTTCGGAATCAGCAAGCGCTAATTCGGCCTGCTTGCGTTTGGTTATGTCACTGACAACGCCCTCGTACCGAATGACATTGCCTTCCTCATCGAAATAGGCCTTCGTGCTGCTGGATATCCATATTTCGGTTCCGTCTTTACACCGGGCCCTGAACTCTAAGCCATCTACCTTTCCATTACGCTTGAGAATCTGTTGGTGAAGGTTTCGATCATCGAGCTTCACATAATACTGCATTCCAATGTCTGTAATTGTGGAAACAACATCCTCTGGAGAGTTGTATTTCAGCATCTCTGCAAATGCGGGATTTACACTGACAAATCGGCCTTCAGGCGTGCTTTCAAAAAATCCGACAACAGAATTTTCAAAAACGGTTCGAAGCTTTTCCTCATTTGCTTTCAGCCGGGCCTCTGCCGCTCTTCTCCTCATAAGGTTTATGGTGAGGACAAATGTAAATGCCAGCAGCAGCCCGAAGAGCAGCAAGGTCTGCCAAACCAACCGCTTGTACTGTTCATAAAAAGAGGGTGGCCGGTTGATGATTGTACTGCCGATTGGTAGTTTTTCTGCAGATATATTGAATTTTTTAAGCGTATTATAATCAAAAATATAGCGGTTTGGGCTCGTCTTTATTACTGGTATGTTTACTGGGGCCTCACCACTGAGGATACGCAAAGCCATATCTGCAGCAGCTCTCCCCTGGGAGATGCCTGTGGTCAGCATGCCGCCTATAATACCATGATTAAGGTGGAAATCCCAGAAACTGTAGACAGGGCGGTTACTGGCAGCGGTAATGAGATCAGCACTCTGCTCCAGTGAAAAGGTATTACCGGATCGATCAGATGTGAAAGCCAACAGCAGAATAATACTATCTGGAGGTAACTGACTGACTTCATCTGTCACTTCAGTCATATCTTTGTCAGTAACCGTTATGAATTCCAAATGGTTTTCAAAAACTGGAATAACACTTTCCAGCAATTTCAGATTGGCCATTCCGGTAATGGTCCTATCTACTATGGAATAAACCCTCCGCAGATGCGGATTAATCGTTAAGGCTGCGTCAATGGTTTCCTTTATGCTGAATGATTCGACTACACCGGTGAAAGATGGTGCGCCTTTAATAAATTCATCCTTGAAAAGATTTACGCCGCAAAAAACGACCGGAACCTCTGGGAAAATGATATCATGCCACTTTAACAGAAAGTGAAAGGCATAATCATCAGATAAAATAATGACATCGAATTTTCGTCCGTTGTATTTGAATTTGAGAAGGTCAGCCAGTCTATCAAGGTATTGCGCGTTGAAAATGCGCTTGGTATCCATATATTCGGTGAAAGTCTCAATTTTGTAATTGCTTTTAAGGAATGTCTCGTCAATACCTTTTGCGATACTATCGGTCCATCCAAGCCCTCGATGATAGCTGTGGAGAACCAAAACGTTTTTTTGTTCAACACCTACAGCTGCTTTTGACGTTGCAGAAAGCATCATCAAAACAATAATCAAATTAAATAGCAATTTCACATATGATATATTTCTCACGAAGCTTCTCCGAATCAACTGAATTACAAACAAGGTTTTTTCCCATATCTAAAATGAATTACGATCAGGGCGCTTATGACATATATGGTTACAGATTGACTCCCACAACATTCAACAATTCAAAATGTATCTGCAAAAGTTCTTGAAAAGAACGTTACATCAAAAAACGAGGTATTGCAAAAATTTTAATAATTTGATCCGGTTTTCTCCTGAGCACTGATGGTATTTATGTAGCGACTTTTTTTTGTAGCGTGATTTTCTTCTAGAAAAAGTTCTAAATGAGTTATTTTCTTTGAATTTAATTTTTCTACTTTGCTTCTTCCCTATATTTCTTGGCTTTTAAAAGGAAGCGTTCAACAGTTTCCGGATCAAAACCCGGCATTGTCCGGGCAAAATCTGCGGCTTTCTGGTAGTATTCTCCCGCTTCATACTTTTTCCCCTGAGCTTCATAGACCTGTCCCAACCTGTGAAAGCCGTCAATCTGATCTGGATATTCATGCAATAATCTCTTTGATACAGCTTCTGCCTCGCCGAATTTGTTTTCATCGATCAGATCAATTACACTGTTTGAAAGCAGATCCAATTCCGTGTAAACTGGTGTAAATCCGGCAGGATAGGGCTTAGGTTGAGTTCCCGCTGACTGCAACGACAAACAGCACTTCTTATACTTCTTACCGCTGCCGCAAGGGCATGGTGTATTGCGACCGATCTTTGCCATGGGAAAAATGTTTCATATTTTAAATTTTAGCGCAAGGTTAAAGATCGTGCAGCTCCGATTTGCCACCGACATTTCTATTGAACAATATATAGAGGAGGAAGCATGGAAAGATGCAAAACTGGATCAGTGCCCGTTACATCCGGAAGGTGGCTGCAAATTTGGCAAGCATGGGACCTATAGCAGAAAATCCCCTGACGGTACAAAGATCGCCCGGTGGTATTGTCCAGATGGCAGGACCACCTTCGGGCTGTTGCCCGATTGCCTGTCCTCACGTCTGCCAGGGACATTGATGGAGGCGGAAACGGTCATTAATCAGATCGAAGCAGCACCAAGCCAGGAGGCCGCAGCAGATAACATGCGGCCGGACATCGGTCTGCCTGGTATCCTGCGATGGATGAGGCACAGATTGTTTCTGATTCGTGCAAGTTTAATTTTATTGATCGACCTTATCCCGTCATTGTCAAATGGTCAGGCAACTTTATCATCATTGAGATCCGCACTTGGGGTTGAATTTGTTTTACCCCATCTCCGGGAACTTGCCGATCCATACCTGGATATCCTGTCGCCGCCGTTAGGGTTTGGTCCCCGGCCTCAAAAAATTCATGGAAAAAATCGTTTTCAACGAATAAGGATAGATCGTGTGAGGAACGAACCACGATCTTATCCGGTTGTTGAACAAGCCCGAACTCACTCTATATAAGAAATTATCTTTTTGAAGGCAAAGAGGAGAAAATTTGTTTGAAAAGATGAGGCGCTTTGAAGGCGCACCCATGCCATGACCATATACATGGCCAACGGAGAATGATCTATATCATAAGCAAAAGCCCTCCTATTATTTTAAATGAGCGCCATGGTTGCTGCCATAAATGATGGATCAGCCAGGTTCCAACGCAAACTGTCGAAAGCCTAAAATCACCATTGCCGATTTGCAGCAAGGACACCTAAAGACAGGTCGTGGCCGTTTGTGTGCCCCTTCAATAATGATATGTAAAATCAATTGGACCAGGGATAACAGTTTTTTAGAATTGCCATGAAGGAATCCATAATCCCGAATCCTTCTGAAACCTTTTGGCAGGACATGCTGAATGACCAGAAATAAAAAATCCTCCCCTTTTAGAGTCCGGTATCGTATTTTTTTCGTGCTGCTTTCAACATACTGAAAAGTGATCTTCCCATCATGGTTGCAAACAATGTTCTTTTCACTGATAACTCCACGGTATAAATACCGGGACAGATATTTCAAAGCTGTGATTCCTTTTCCAACACGGGAGCAGTCGACCACCCATTCGGCAGGAAGTTTTCCGGGAACTTGCAGCCCGTTTTCACTCAACGCTGCAAGGAAACGGGCACGAAAAACCATGGATAGAGCCTTTTGATTAAACAGGTACCTGCCTTTTATCTTTTTCCATTGCCGTCGACGTTTATCCACACCACCGCCAGGTACCACAACATGAATGTGAGGATGATAATCCAGTTTTCTGTTATGGGTGTGCAATACCATGGTCATGCCGATTTGTGCACCCAAGTGCCTTGGATTTAGCCCGAAATCCTTTAAAGTACTTGCAACGCTGGCAAAAAAGATTGAATAGACCTTGGTTTGATGGTACCAGGTGAATGACCGCAATTCATACGGCAATGTAAAAGTGGTCATGAAGTACAGGACCGGCAGCAGCTTTTCCTGCTGCCGGTCAATCCAGGTACTGACTTCATGATTCTGGCATTTTGGGCAACTTCGGTGACCGCAGGATAGAGGTCTCCATTCCGAATGATTACAATCAGGGCATTGAACAAAAAGCTCCCCGGAATCCGGGGTACGGCAGCGACGAATGGCATTTAGCGCCTTTAGATGGCTGGGCAGTAATTTGTTGGAATATCTGGTTATGAGTGTGGAATAATACTGGTCAATAATTTTGGCCATATCCATGATCACACCTTCCTTAAATCGATGTGAAGCGTGTTGACCAAATCGTTAATGGTGAGCCTGCTGTTTTTTTCGACTATACCGGTCAGGTGAGTATACCGGGCAGTTGTTTCGGGTCTGGCGTGACCCAGAAGGATTTGAATATGACGTAGGCTTAAGCCGCGTTCGAGCAAGTGTGTTGCAAAACTGTGGCGGAGCGAATGAATATGGATTTTTTTTTAATACCGCATTCTGAAACAGCCGCTTTCATAGCATGCCAGGTACCGCCTTTATTCATATGTGTCTTTGCCTTTTGAATGTTTTTTAAAGATCTTTTTGCATTCGGGAATATCAGACTGGGATGACGATGTTTGACCCAAAGAGAACGCAATGCCTGTAATGTCAGATCAGGCAATGGCACAAACCTGTCTTTATGTCCTTTTCCCCGTCGAATATGGACCCGTTTCATGCCGGCATCTATATCCCCGATTTGGAGTGATAATGCTTCTGACAAACGAAGCCCCATAGAATATGTGGTCAAAAAGAAAACACGATAACGCAGCTTTCGAGTTGTACCAATGAGCTTTTCGATTTCAGCAGAAGTCAAAATGTCTGGCAGGCTTTTGACCTTTGGCGGCTTGATCATATTGACCCACTGCCAATCACACTTGAGCACATGTTTCCAGAAAAATTGTAACCCATTTCGTTCTACTTTGACTGAACTCCAGGAATGTGTTTGAAGAAATTGGCTAAAATAAATTTCCAGCTGATCCGGTGCAAGCTGGTCAGGGCAGCAATCGAAATGCTGGCTGACCCTTCTAACGGCCCTGGCATAATTGTCAATAGTGCTCTTGCTTTTACCTTGCAGTTTAAGTCGTCTCAGGTGGCATTGATAAAGTGAATTGAACCGTTTCGTTTCTGTTTTGTTCATGGTAAACTCCTTTTATTATAGGTGCCCCGAATTGGACACTTACAGGAGTATACACTATATTGAGGAATAATTTTTCTCCGCGCAGCGGCTTCGTTCAACAACAAACGGGGCCTGATCCACCCTGAGAAACAGGGTAAATTGCCTTTAACGATCATTTCAAGGAGGCAATGCCATGAAGACCGGACAAAATATAACAGAAAATTCAAATCCAAAGCCCCAACGCCGTTTTCGTGCGTCCATTGCAAAAAATCCCATTGATCCCCGCCGCATCAGAAAAATTAAAGGAAGCTTTGCTTTTATCGAACACCGGTTCCTGCAGGACGGGTTCTGGGCAAGCCTGGATCACCATCAACTCCTGTTGTACCTGTTTTTGATTATCGTGGCTGATCGTCATGGGCTGTCCTATTACAGCTATGATAAAATCTGCACCCTGCTCAGGATTTGTGTTGATGATTACATCCTTGCCAGGAATGCATTGATTGACAAGGACCTGGTCGCATTTGACGGCAGCCTTTTTCAGGTATTGTCCCTTCCGGAAGGACCTGCTCTGTCTTCATCCGCCCCTCTTAAAAATCAAAAAGATATGGAACAGCATGATCCGGCAACCATCCAAAGCCTTGTCCTGCAATCTTTTGGAGGCAGCCATGATGGAAGCTGAAAATTTGTTCACCAAAGCAGTGGAGAAATACCTGGACTATTATCGGGATCAAGCTTCCGGGGAGGCGGTGTCCTATACAAAAAGGACATTAACAGATTTTGCGGCCTATCTTCAGGGTGCAAACGCATCTTTGGGCAACATATCCATTGACCAAGTCGATCAATTTTTAGCAGTCTGCAACAAGGGATATGCTCCCGGGACATGCAGAACACACCGATCACATGTACGAAAGTTTTTAAAGTATCTTTATCAACACGGAGATCTCAAAAAAGACCTTGGCGCTTTGGTGGTAAGCCCTCCAGAGTTCGGACCACCAAAACCGCCCAAATTCTTGCGCGCTTATGAAGTTCAAAAGCTGTTTGACAGTCTGGACCTGTCAACAACAAAAGACCTTCGTACCAATGCCACCCTGCACCTGGTATATTATTTGGGGTTAAGGCCCAAAGAAATCCGGTTATTAACCTTGAATGACATTTCATTCAGGCAAAAGGAAGTCCTCATTCATACAAGAAAAAATTGCGAACCTGCCCATCTTCCAATATCAAACAACGTGATCAAAGCCATTGCCGCTTATATGGTTGGCGCAAGACCTGAGACGCAATCCCGAGTTCTATTTTTACAGTTAACACCACCTTATAAACCGACCAACACGACCGATATCCCCCGAGACATAAAAGAGTGCATGACGAAAAACAATCTTGAATCCAGTACATACTGGCTGCGGCACTCATATGCCCAGAATCTGCTGGAGTCCGGTGCATCCATTTATGAAATCAAAGAAATGATGGGGCATAAAAGCCTTGATGCGACCAAAAAGTATCTGAGCATCCATATCAACCTGATGCGAAAGGTTATCCTTGATGAAACGCTTTAAAAGCTTTTTAGCTGAACAAATGGAAAATTTTATCGAATATCGTTTTCAACTGGGATATTCAAATACCTCGATGATATATTGTCTCAGGGTGCTTGATCGATATGTGGCTGAAAAACAAGTGACCTTGGCATCACTTGATCCGCTGTTTTTCATCCGGTTCAGAGCAGATCTTAATCTTGAGCCCCGATCCATAAATATGATTTTTCGAATGGTCAAAATTTTTTTCAATTATCTTATACGCAAAGATTTGATCCTGGAAAATCCGTTACAGGAAATTACTGAACTGCCGGAGAATCAGGTTATTCCTTTTATATTTTCTACAGAAGAAACAGACCTTTTTCTCAGGACTGCAATAAAGCAGATACGAACAACTGAGAGATTTTATTTATCAGATTTTAGTGCTTATATCGCTTTTCTGTTGATGGCTCGATGTGGACTTAGAAGCTCGGAGCCCCTTAAACTATTGAAAACCCATTACAACCGGAAAGATAGGACTATCTATATTGAAAAAACAAAATTTAGAAAAGACCGATTGATCCCCATACCAAAAACCGTAGCCCGTGAAATAAACAACCTGTTAAAAGTTCGTCGATTATTCCCTGATAACAGCCATTTTTTGCTGATAAAGGCGAAAGGTGAGAAACTGGTACGTATGTTTATAGATCGGAGATTTAAAAAGGCGCTCAAATATATTCATCTGGATCAGCCCCGAAAAATAATCGGGACTACAAACTTCAGCCAGCCTTCCCATCATTCGTTGCGCCATTCGTTTGCGGTGAACACGCTCAAACGAATTAGACAGCAGGGAAAATCGTGTCAAAATGCCCTGCCGGTACTGGCATCTTACATGGGGCACAGCAAATACAAATATACAATCTATTATTTGAAGGTACTGGATGCAGAACATCGCCGCCAGATCCTTGATTTTTCAATGCGAAGGAGTGGGGATGCATGAGATTATCCACCTGCCTGCATCAGTATTTTTATGAATACCTGCCCAGAATAAAGGGGGTCAGCGAGCATAGCATCAAAGCGTATCAGCAGACCTTTGCTTTGTTCCTGCATTTTCTTGCTGGCCATCACTCAATCAAAATCAAGTCTTTGAAAATCGATCATTTAACGGTGGATGCAGTGCTCGCCTTCCTGCACTATTTGGAAAAAGACCGGAAAAATACCGTTCAGACCCGAAACCAACGCCTGGCTGTTATCAAGTCTTTAGCCAAGATGATCCGATTTATGCATCCGGATAAAAAACCAATCGCGGTAGCTGTCCTGACCATCCCGCAGAAAAGGGCTCAGAAAAAGGTGATGGGTTTTTTATATCCTGAAGAAATCATGAAGGTCTTTAGCGCAGTCGATCTGAAAAAAAAGGAAGGAATGAGGGACTTTACCATCCTTCACCTGCTTTATGACTCCGGTGCCCGGGCCAGTGAAATTGCCACATTGGAATTTGATTATTTTGATCCTGAGAACGAAACCATTGCGGTCCTGGGTAAGGGGAACCGGTATCGGTTGATTACCCTGTGTCCCAGAACAGCATCCTTGATCTCAGATTACATCACCAACCACCGGGTAGATCCCATCCTATTATTCTCCCACCGGCTGTTTATCAATCAGCGGAAGCGGGGAATGACCCGGCACGGCATCAACAAAATTTGCCGGAAATACCTGACCAAAGCATTGCCGGAAAAACGGCTGAAGGGCCTGAGCCCGGCGCACTGCTTCAGACACTCATGTGCGGTAACTATGGTCACCTCAGGAGAGTCGGTATCTGATATCAAAAATCGTCTGGGACATCAAAGTGTTGAATCAACAATGATCTATCTGCAACTGGACCTGTCAAAAAAACGGAAAATCCAAAGTAAGCTTATGAAATACATGCAATCGAAAATAAATCATGACAAGAAAATTGATGAACTGATCGACTGGAAAAATAGTGCTGAAATCCTTGCTTGGCTCGACAGTTTATGACTAACTGAATCGGCCTTTGTTAGCAATGGAAGGGTATGTAGTAAAACCAAAAATTATGTTGCCGGTGGTTTTGAAAATTTACAGAATATTTTTTAACGTGTTGATTTTTATGCTAATACGGCTTTGCATAGAGCGATCAAAAACTCTTCTTAAAATTCAATCGGTTAGGCTTGCTCGCAACATAATGGTATCATTATGGACGAGTCAAATTTCCCAATTCACCGAGCGCTTCTTTCACCAGTCCTGGCTTTTTAACTTTTTCCCAAATCCCACATATAGTATAGATAGCTATTTCATCTTCGGATTTGAAAATCAAGTATATAAGAAAAATAAAAATCAAAAAAATCAAAATCCGATGAACCTTTATTGGAGAATAAGTGGATTCTGATCAATCAAAGGCAGGCCTTTTAAAAAACGCATTTCTGGCTGGTCTGTATAATAAAATTGGGGTGAGGCAGACAATGTTGTTTCTATTTTTACACGGGTTGTAAACTGGTGTATAATCCATGCCTGTGAAAAATGCATACGGCTTTGGACTATTAACGGTACTCTTCTGGTCCATATCGACAGACCGCTACAAAAGCTTTGTCCGGCCATTTACTCTGCATTGAGATTCTTCAAAATTTTTTTTGCCAATGGTTCTTTAATCTCGTTGTGGCGGGGGACAGTTTCAATGGTACCGTTCTTCGGGTTTATCCAAAGTGAATGTGAAGCGCCTTCTCTTTTCAGATAGCAACCCGCAATTCTCAACCTTCGTTCCAAATCTCGTCGCTTCATCCGACCATTATCTTATCTTGGATAGCGTCATCGGGAAGCCCTCGGAGGACGTCAGCCTTTCGGTCCTCTAAAAGCAACTCTATAGCCTCAGTAATATTATTCTTTGCGTCTTCTATTGTTTCACCCTGACCATTGGCGCCAGGCACTTCCGGGCAAATGGCCCAGAATCCACCCTCAGGTGCCGGTTCAATTATTACGGTAAATTCTGCTTTCATTATAAACTCCTCTCTTTTGTGTGACAAAACGTCACTTTTCAGCGGGCGCGATTTTTTATTTGAAATTATGCAGCCTCTATTCGCTTTAACTTGCTGATATCAAGGGATTGTTCTGTTTTCCATAAATCAAATTGAAGTTGCAATCGAAGATAGCCTTCCGGCGTTCGCCCAAAAACTTTAGAAGCCTTAAGGCCATCTCAGGACTAATTCCTGCTCTGCCATTCAAGAGGGTTGAAAGGGTCTTTCGAACAACACCAAGAGCTTCTGCTGCTTTGGTTACGGTTAAATTTAATGGATTCATACAAAACTCTCTTATGATCTCACTAGGATGCGGGGGATTAGGCATACGCATGGTATACTCCTTTAATGGGTATCCTCGTAATTTACGTCCAAGGCAAAACAAATTGTAACCAGATACGTAACAAGTGTCAAAGGATTTTAAGGGACCATGGTTTAGATTTCACGGATAATTAATGTACAGATCTGTGTGCCATGCGATTTTGAATGATATCCAATCCAGTAGATTTAAAAAGTGCACCTTCGTTTTGTCTCTAAAATAAAATTGGGGTGAGGCAGACGGGGTCGTTTTTATTTTTACACGACTTGTAAACTGGTGTATAAGTCATGCCTATGAAAAATGCATACGGCTTTGGACTTTTAACGGTGCTCTTCTGGCCCACATCGGCAACCGCCTTCAAGATGACGTTTCAATATCTGGATGTCCTGCAATTGCTGCTGGGATATTGTCGGGTATAGGCTTGCAAAATCATGGTAAATTCCGGTAATAAAGACAATGAACTTTTTTTACAATTTTAAGGACAATGATCATGATTCCCTATAAAGTCGGTCTGGTCTTGGGCAGCGGTGCCTCCCGTGGATGGGCCCATATCGGTGTCATCGAGGCCTTGCAGGATGCGGGTATCCCGATTCATCTCGTTGCAGAGAAAAGGGGGTCAGGTCTTCATTTGACTCTTGATGGATATTTCAAAAATCCAAATTAACACGGGCGAGCCGGTTATTTGGGGCGTTAAAGACTTTATATTGATATTGATCTTAATATGGGCTAAATTCAGGTCAAATAAATTACGGAGGACAAGATGAAACTAAGTGAATCTGTAAAACCCATCAGCTATTTTAAAGCGCATGCTTCAGAAATTGTTCGGCAAATCGCTAACCGGCAGCAACCCATGGTTATCACTCAAAATGGGGAAGCCAAAGCGATTCTCCAGGATATTGTTCAATATGAGCAGACCCAGGAAAGCCTTGCCATGCTGAAAATGCTGGCCCAAAGCGGAAAAAGCCTCAGAAATGGGGATCACAAATCTGTTGCCGATGTTTTCAGCAATGTGAAAAAGAAAATCCGGGAAGACCAATCTGAATGAAATACAATGTTCATATTATCTCTGATGCGGAAAAAGATCTTTTTGAAATCTATGACTATATAAAAAAAGCCGGACACCCGCAAAACGCAAAAACAATTTTTTCAGAAATAGAAACAGCCTGCCGCGACCTGTCATTCAATCCGGAAAAAGGTCATTATCCCCCAGAGCTTCAACGAATTGATGTGTATGACTATCGCGAAATCCATGTAAAAATTTACCGCATTATTTACCAGGTCATCAAATCAGATGTTTTTATCCATTGCATTCTCGACGGCAGACGGAATATCCCGGAAATACTTCAGCGACGCAATTTGAGATAGAACATTTTACACATTTATCAACAATCAATTCATATCATGTCAAAACTATTGATTTTGATTGTTAAATAAAATTTGAGTGCGGGAGACGATATTGTTTTTGTTTTTACACGGGTTGTAAACTGGTGTATAAGTCATGCCTATGAAAAATGCATACGGCTTTGGACTGTTAACGGTGCTCTTCTGGTCCACATCGGCAACCGCCTTCAAGATCACGCTTCAGTATCTGGATGTCCTGCAATTGCTGCTGGTCGCCATTATCACATCAACATTCATTCTTGGGGTGTTCCTTGGTTTTCAGGGCAAACTGGGAATAATTTTCAGGTTAAAGAAACGAGAGTATCTCTTTTATCTTGGACTGGGAGTTTTAAATCCCTTTATCTATTATTGGATGGCGGTCAAGGCCTATGACCTGCTGCCGGCACAGATTGTCCAGCCCATCAATTACACCTGGGCCATTACCTTGGGCCTGCTGTCAATTCCACTGTTGAAGCAGCCCTTTGGAAAACTGCAGATACTGGCCACATTGATCTGCTACTCGGGTGTGGTGGCGGTCTCCTGGAGAAGCGGGGCCAATGCCTCACAGATCAATCTTATGGGCGTGTTTCTGGCGGTCTCCTGCACCTTTATCTGGGCACTTTACTGGATTTATAATATCCGGTCCCAACAGGACCCGGTCATTGTTATTTTTTTGAATTTTCTTTTCAGTATCCCGTTTGTCCTGGTGGCCTGCCTCATGTTTTCCAGTATCAGTATTCATGAGCCAAAGGGACTGATGGGTGGGGTGTGGATCGGGTGCTTTGAATTCGGCTTTGCCTTTATTGCATGGATTTTTGCCTTGAAAGGCAGTCCCCATACCAGCCATGTGACCAATTTGATCTTTTTAACCCCTTTTTTATCCCTTGCCTTTATTCATTATATCCTGGGAGAAGAGATTTTAATTCAGACCTATATCGGGCTGGTCCTGATATTGTCGGGTATAGGCTTGCAAAATTATGGTAAAGTCCGGTAATAAAGGCAATGAACTTTTTTTACAATTTTAAGGACAATGATCATGATTTCCTATAAAGTCGGCCTGGTCCTGGGCAGCGGTGCCTCCCGGGGATGGGCCCATATTGGTGTCATCGAGGCCCTGCAGGATGCGAAGATTCCGATCCATCTCGTTGCCGGGTGCAGCGTGGGGGCATTTGTGGGTGCGATATTTGCCAGCGGCGGCCTGGAGCATCTGAAAAAATATGTCATAGACATGGACGGTGAGAGCATGTTTTCGTTTTCAGACCTCACCCTTATCCGGTCCGGGCTTTTGGATGGAGATAAAAAACTCAGGCAGCTCTTCTGCATGCACTCGGATAAAAAGGAGTTTGAGGAACTTGAAATCCCCCTGAAGGTGGTTGCGGCGGACATGGACTCCGGAGACCCGGTGGTTCTGGATTCCGGGGACCTGCTCAAGGCCCTCCGGGCATCGTTATCTTTCCCGGGACTTTTTGCTCCGGTATCCTACAAGAACCGGTGGCTGATTGACGGCGGGGTGCTGGACCCGGTTCCCGTGGGAGTGGCCCGGGCCATGGGTGCGGACATCGTGATCGCGGTGAATCTGGATTCCGAACTGGTTTCGCGACGGCGTCATCTGAAAGCCGCAAAGATCCCCCAGGTAAAACCCCATCCCTGGCGCAATGAATTTTTAAAAATCCTGGCTGCCCGGTATGAAGCCGTGGAAAAGACCATCCGCGAGCGACTGGAAATTCAGCGACAAAAAAAACCAGTCCCTCCCGGCACGAGAAAGGTGATCAACGCAGCCATCCAGCTCATGCAGGACCGGATCACCCGGGTCAATTTTGCCGTGAACCCGCCGGATATTCTTATTACTCCCCGCCTGGGCGATCTCAAAATGCTGGACTATGATCAGGTTGAGCATGCCATAGAAGAGGGGTATGTGGCTACCCGGAACATGGTCAACGATATCCGGATGATGATGGAAACCCTTGGACCTGAAGATGTGGAGATAAAACACGTATGACAATCAATATTGCCGTGAACGGATACGGCAGAATCGGGCGGTGCGTCACCCGGGCCCTGTATGAAAGTGAAAAATTTTACAGCAGAATTCATCTTGCGGCCATCAATGAGACTGCGGATGCCCGGACCATTTATCACCTGACCAAGTATGACTCCACCCACGGCAGGAGCCGGTTTGATGTCAAAAGCGACAGATCGGCCCTGATCATTGGCCAGGACCGGATTCGAATATTCCAGGAAAAAAATATTGTTAACCTTCCCTGGAAAGATCTGGATATTGATGTGGTGCTGGACTGCACAGGGATATACAATGACCGGGAGTCTGCCGAGCTCCATCTTCTGTCCGGGGCAAAAAAGGTGATCTATTCCAAACCGGCTGTGGATGAAGTGGATGCCACCATTGTATTCGGGGTGAACCACCACAGTCTTAAAAAAGAGCACACCATTATTTCAAACGCTTCCTGCACAACCAATTGCATTATCCCCGTCCTTGACGTGCTGGACCAGACCCTTGGGATCCACAGCGGTTCCATTACCACCATTCATTCGGCCATGCACGACCAGCCCGTGATTGATGCGTATAACTCAGATCTGAGGAAGACACGATCGGCTCTTCAGTCGATTATTCCGGTGAGCACGGCCCTGGAAAAGGGGATTGCCAAGATTTTGCCGTCCATGGAAGGCAGGTTTGAAACTTTGGCCATCCGGGTGCCCACCACCAACGTGTCCATCATGGATATTACGCTTCTGGTCAACACGGATACGGATATTGAAACCGTGAACCAGGGGTTGATCAACGCATCAAAAGGCCGGTTAAGGGATGTCCTGGGCGTGACGGATGAGCACCTGGTATCCTGTGATTTTAATCACGATCCCCGGTCCTCGATCATTGACCTTCACCAGACCCGGGTCAGCCAAAAGCGCCTGGTCAAGGTCCAGGCCTGGTTTGACAATGAATGGGGATATTCCAACAGGATGCTGGACACCACCATTGCCGCATGGGATGCCCGTTAGACCTGCTTATTTTGCCAGGCTGATCAGTTTTTCCGTGATCTCTTTTAATTCATCCGGCATCTGGGTGATATCATCAAAGGGGCGGGTTCCGTTCCGGTCGGCAAGGACGATCTCATCCATTTCAGGAATAAATCCCAGAATTTCATAACCGGGCATACTGTCCCGGATCAATTGTTTGTCTGCATCGGACTTCACCCGGTTGCCCACCACCACGATGTTTTTGATCCCGATATCCTGGCCCAGCTTCCTGATTTTATCGGCAGCCACCCGGCTTCGCTTCCCCGGGTTGACAATGACGATCAGGGCATCCACTGATCCTGAGGTGGCCCGGCCGAGATGCTCGACACCGGCCTCCATGTCCATGACCACCACTTCATTTCTGGCCAGGACCAGATGGTTCATCAGGGCCTTTAAAATGGTGGACTCCGGGCAGATGCATCCGGACCCGCCCTGCTGAACTGTTCCCATGACCAGCAGCTTGACCCCGTCTTTTTCAATGGAAAATCGATCCGGGATATCATCCACCTTGGGGTTGAGGGTGAAAAATCCTCCCATGGTGCCCGGCTTTGCTCCGGTCCGTTCGGCAATCAGGTCGGACAGTTCTGAAATCGGGGTGATGGGTTTTGATTCATCAATACCGAGACCGGCAGCAAGGTTGGCAACCGGGTCAGCATCAATGGCAATGACGTTTGTCTCTTTATTCAATGCGGCAATGGCACGGGCAATCAGGGATGTGACAGTGGTTTTACCCACACCGCCTTTGCCGCCGACGGCAAGTTTTAAGCTCAAAATTTTTCTCCTAACGCGTTAAAATCTACTAATTCAAGCGGTTGGTTCAGGATATTTTTTCCAGCATATTTCCCCGGTCATCCATGAGGAAAACTTCATACTCGTTCTGTCTGCCCTGCTCCAGCAGGTCTTCTTTGATAATGGCCTGAACCTCATATTTTTCATTCATGAGATCTTTGGGCATGACCATGAAACATTGCTGGGCAATCTCTTTTGTGGCAAAGGCCGGGATAAAGGTGACATTTGTCTGTTTGTCGGTAAAGCCCATGAAGTGTTCGCCGGGTGTGCCTGGATTTTGAACCACAATATAATACCAGGTATCTTTTATCTGAGCATTCAATTTTGTAAAATCCTCCTGAAAAGTTTGTTTCGCCAAATGATAAGACCTTTTTTCATAAAATAAAGGAGAAATCGGTAAAACAAAGAAAAAGCCCCTGGTCTTTTATACGGACCAGGGGCTTTTAAAGACTTCAGACTGAAAAGAATTTAAATTTCAAGCCATGAATCTGAATAGAGCGTTTCACCCATGATGACCTTATAGGTTTTATAATAGTCGAGCAGCTCTTTTTCAAGACCGGCAGGACCCGGATCATTACCGTCCATCAGGCCCCAGATCAGGTCTGTAATGTCAGAACGCTGGCCTTTGGCAATAGCGGTCTGTCTTTTGTCAAGGGGATCGGCAATAACGGATTTCATTCCGTATTTCCAGAGCATGCACATATAGGTGGAGTTGAGGATGGGACGCAGATGTTCTGGAGGGCCATTGGAGATATTGGACAGGCCGCAGGTGGACTTTGCACCCGGTGCCATGTCTTCCAGCATCATCTGAAAGTTGAGAAGGCTCATCAATTGCTGCTGCTGGATGTTGACCGGTGTTACAATGCCGTCCACCCAGATTTTTTCATTGGGAACCCCGGCTTCATTGGCAAAATAAAGCAGTTCAACCGCCAGGGCCGCTCTTTCGTTTTCATCCCTGGGCAGGCCGTCTGGTCCCCACATCAGGGCAACAAAGTCTGCATCATGTTCAACTGCCAGGGGAACCATTTTTTCGTATCTTTCAGCTCTTGCCATGATAGAGTTGATGATATGGGGGGCATTGGCAGGTTTGCACACCTTGAGACCGGCCTCAATGGCATCAATGTTGGAAGAATCCAGTAACAGGGGCATTCCCGGGACTGCTTCCTGAACAACATTCACCACCCATGGCATCAGCTCGGTGCCGAATTTTTTGGCAGGTCCAAGGTTGATGTCGATATAATCCATGCCCAGTTCTTTCTGCCTGACAACTTCTTCCTGAATGGGCACTGGATTACGTTTGGCTGGATCTGCCTGTTTAAATTCTTTTCCAATGACATTGGAAATGACGTTCAGACTTTCACCAAATAGAATCATGTTCTCCATGTTCTTTTCCTTTTGCTTTTATAAAGTTACACTTGGTAAACCGGAACTTTTTTAGGGAAAGTTCCGGTTTTAGATTACGCTAATTTTCTTACACTACTTCGCTTTGAGAAATGCCGGGAGGTGAGCCGCTTCCCTTGGGCCTACCGTAATGGTCCAGCCGGGAAGCTCTTCTTCAATATCACCTGCAATGGCGGCGGCATAACCCGGAATGATCAATTCGTTGTGTTTGACCTTATCCATGATACCGGATTTTTTAACAAACAGCCCAACGTCGTCACCACCGAATTTACCGGCAGCCCAGGCGGTCAGAACGGAAAGACCTTCGGAGTCCTTAATCAACAGCCAGCACGGAACTTTACTGGCTTCACATTCACCGGAAACGATAAAATAGGTCAAGGCAAAGTTGGTGGTGACCAGTACCGGAGAATTCTCGTCCGGGTTTCCGATTTCAAAGATACCCTCGGTAACCGTCATGGGCCGCTGGGGATCGGTATAGATATTGAGTCGTTCAAGCAGCAGGGGAAACAGGGACTCTGCGCTGAAGTCGGACATCACCACAATGCCGCCGTACTTTGCGATCATCATGCCGGCGATAAGGGTTTCCATATCAAGGTTGGAGGCCATTTCGCAGGGGAAGGTGATGGTGGGAAATCCCAATGCCTTGTTGGAGGCTTTCAGGGCAGCCCGTCTGATGGCAACCTGATCTTCCAGGGCCTGTTTGATTTCTCTTGACCCTGAATCAATGACCAGATCTTTGAGTCCCATGGCGGTCAGTTTTTCCGTCAAAGGCATAAGGGCCTCCACAGAATCCGCTTTCACTGCCAGGGGAAGATCGTTTTCTTTGGCCAGGGCTCCCATGTCATCAGCATTTTCGGCTGTTGCCGCGTACAGGAGAGGACGCTTGAAACCTGCAGCCGCAACACCGGCTTTCATGACGTCAAGGTCCTGGGTCATCAGGATCAGGTTAAATTCAGATTCTTTTGCGATTTTTTCGGCAACTGCGGCAAAGGCGTCTGCGCCCTTACCCGCATCTTTGACCGCCAGGAGTTCAGGCCGTAAATTCAGGCCCACCCGTTCATACTGGAATGCATTGTAGACCTTAAGGGCTTTGTCCAGTTCAGCCGCATCAATATCCGATGATACGGTTGCCGCAAGCACAGTGGGGTTAAAAAATGTTTTTTCATGTCTGTAAAGAACAGTTTCTCCACCTGTTGCCGTTTTACGGACACCTTTGCCCAGGGCAACGGGGCGGATAGGAGGCGCAGATGCTTCAGCAAGTTGTTCTTTTGCTTCATCGGAAACATAAGGACAAGAGTCCAGCTCCGCCTTTCCCGATGCAAGATTCATTGCAAAGGCAAGGCAGGTCGGAACTCCGCACTCCTTACAATTTGTTTTGGGGAGGAGTTTGAATATCTGTATACCGGTTAATGCCATTTTTTTCTCCTTAAGTTTTTAAAAAACCTATGAAATAAGGCTTGGCAGGCAGGTTCTGGTGTGAAAATACCTGCCAAACCTTTGTTTAATTGTTATCAAACAAGTGATTCCATTGACAGTGCCGGATGGCCTTTTTCCTTGAGAAAGGGAAGAATCTCTTCTTCGGTAATTCCCACAGTTTCATCGGCAATCATGTCATACAGATTTGGAACGCCCATGTCTTCACCGCGTTTTACAATACGGTCTTTGAGTTCTTCTTTGAGCATCTTGGGCATCCAGACCATTCTCAGGAGACCGCCGTCGCCCAGGATGAACTTACCCTGGGTGATATTGTGTTTTGAATGGCCGACGAACCCGGGAGAAGAAGCACCACCGCCCATTACCCCGGCCAGTGTTGTAAACTTCATACCGCAGGGAGTCTCTCCGCTGTAGTCACGGCCGACGGTCATGACGCCGTTACAGCCCGGCAGCATGGCAGCGATACATTCGCAGCACCCGCAGGTAGTCATGGGGTCAATAACCATGGAGTAGAGATTGTATTTTTCAATCGCACCCCTGGAAGCCTTGCTTACAAACTCATTGACTCCTTTCCACTGGCCCAGTTTCGGATCAAGGCATTCACCTTTTTCAATGGGCTGGTTCGGGCCTGTAGGGCTGATTTCAAAGGCGGCCTTGCAGTCCATCCAGTTGTAAGCACCACAGAGTCCGGTTCGTTCAGGACTTACCGTGCAGACATGGCTGGGAGCAAAAGACTGGCAGAGTGTGCAGGAATAATACGTTTCAACATCATCATCCGTCATTTTGTCAACCCGGGCGTCACGGGTTGTGTAATTATCTCTTGCTGTTTTTGTCATCTTGTCAACATCATCAGGTTTGGTGAACAGCGTGACCTGAACCTTGTCGACAATTTTCTGGAAATCCTGATGGAATTTGGCATGGAGAACCACACCAATGTCTTTCAGGGTAAAGCCTTTTTCAATGGCAGCCTTGGAAACACGAACCCAGGAGATATCCCTCTGACCAATATGCATCACACCCTGGATGTAGTTGGTCAGGTGATGGATCTGACGTTCCATGATGGGTTCAAAGTCTTCCTGGAATTCACGGCCGGCGATCTGAACAAAGATGCCTAACGGGAAAGTCCCGCCTTCTTTGATGCCGTCAAGATCCGGACCGTTAAGGATAACCTTGCCGTCTTCGATTTCACTCATATCCGCCATTTTGACCAGCTCGGTGCACTGGGTCTTGCCGCCGCCGCACTGGGCATAGAGATCGGCTCCTCGGACACGCTCACCTTCAAATGCAGGACCAAAGGCGCAGGGAATTTCAATATTGGCGACCTGGACTTTCAGGCCCCGGACTTCAACTGATTTTTGAACCATGTCTTCATGGGCAACCGGTGCGACAACATGCTCGTAGGTACAGATACCCGTGGGCAGAATCTCAGGAATTTCAGTGTCTGCAAGTGTGGGGAATCCCCAGTTAACACAACCGGCTGCTGCAACACCCCATTCAGTGCCCACATCGCCCAAAGCATTGACAAAGGCAAAGATTCTGTCTTTGTTGTACTTGAGTATTTTTTTGTAGTCACCGGGTGTAACCCCTCCGAATGCCATGGCTGCCCGGTTGGCAAACCCAAGGGCAAATACGGCGGAAGAGATGTCCGGACCAAAGGGAACGATACGGGTATTCCATCCGATCTGCATGCCGGCATCCAGGCATTGATGGATCAGGGTTTTACCGTTGTGGTTGGCTGCGCAGAAAATATACAGAGACCGTTTCTGGTAATCTTCCACGATCATTTTGGCAATTTCTTTGTTGGGTGCGGCACCGACCATGGCAGCAAAACCGGGTGCTGACCCGTCAACAAATTCAACCCCGCGTTTTCTCAGGATGGTATCATCGGCTGCACCCACCCAGAGTTTCCCATTTTCAATATCAGGATCTTCCTGGGCAATGTAGAAATCAGGATCATTCAGATATCTTAATGCTTCCTTGACTTCATAGGAGATGATACCTGCCATGCCGGCATCAAGAAGCGGCCCAAGGTACGGAAGCCAGGTTTTTAATTTAATATGGGGCGGCAGAAGTCCTCTTGCAAACGCCATGGGTTTTTTAAGATCTTCCACAGTTTCACATTTAAGTCCGGTCAATGAATAAATAACCGGCAAAAAATATGCTGTGTTCGGGAATCCGATCTTTGTGCTTGCATCATAGGTCTGAAGGGCTCTTTCAAGTTCACCTTCAACTTGTGAAACTACTTTATATCCACCCTGAATGGCGGCAAATGCGATCAATTTTGACATATTATCTTCCTCCTTCGTTGAGGATTTGATTTATTTTGTTTTAAATAAACTATCTCTTTTTCCACAATCTTTAATTACGCTTCAAGTGCCTGGCGAGAGGCCATATCCATCATGACTCTTTCTCTTGCCTTGTCAATACCCAGCGCTTTTCGTTTTTTGTCTATATGGGCAATCATGAGCTGAGCATGTTTGACGGGATCAACTTCAAGATCCCATTTGCCGCCGTATAGATTTTCCATTTCTTTGGAAATGTAGTCGTGGAAAACCGGGGCTCCGGATGTGGGCAGGGTGACGCCAAATACAGTGTACACACCTGATGCAACAAAGTAATGACCAATGGAAATGGCCTTTTCACTCATCCATTCCGGTGCACTTCCGGCTGCGGGCAGATCACAGATATCATTGCCCAGGCCGCCGGCCTTGACAACTTCTGTTGCAGCAAGGAGGATACGGCTGTTGTCTACACAGGACCCCAGGTGAAGAACCGGTGGAATACCCACGGTTTCACAAATTTCAGCAAGTCCCGGCCCGCAGTGAACCGCAGCGGATTCAGGTGTCAGAAGTCCTTCCATGGCGCATGCAATGGCATTGCAGCCGGTGGTCAGAACAATGACGTCGTTTTTGATCAATTCCTTGACAACTCTGACATGACCGTCATTGTGTTTGGTTCTGGCATTGTTGCATCCGACCACACCGGCAATACCGCGGATACGACCGTTGATGATATTGTCATTCAATGTGTAGTAAGTGCCTCGGAATGTTCCGCCCAGGTGGTATTGGATGGATTCAACGCCAAATCCGGCAACCTGTTTGGTTTTGTATGGCGGAATGATGACTTCACTGCCGCGGTTTGCAAAATTGTCTATGGCCATTTTGACGATGCGTGTGGCATCTTCCAGGGCATGATGCTCATCAAATTCAATATGAATCACATTGTCCTGCTCCATTTTTGCAATGGGGTGGGTGGTGATCAGTTTGGTATGGAAACATTTGGCCACATTGGCCAGGTTCTGCATGATACACTGGATATCAACAATCATGGCATCGCAGGCACCGGTGATGATGGCCATTTCCTGCTGGAGGAAGGTGGCTGCCGTGGGAATTCCGTGGCGCTGGAGAAGTTCGTTTGCAGTACAGCAGATACCGCCTAACTGAATACCTTTAGCACCTTTTTCCTTGGCATAATCCACCATTTCCTGAGACTGGGCAACGGCCACAATAATTTCTGAAAGAATAGGCTCATGACCATGGACGATGATGTTGACATGATCTTCCTTCATGATACCCAGGTTTGCTTCGGACTGCAGGGGATAGGGCGTACCGAACAGCACATCCTGAAGATCGGTGGCCAGCATGGAGCCGCCCCAGCCGTCAGCCAATGCCGCCCTGGTTCCCTGTTTCATCAGATTTTTATAGTCCTGATCTACCCCCATATGGGTCCGGTGCATGATTTCAACAATTTCCCTGTCAATGTTCCGGGGAAGAACGCCTTGTTTTTTCCATTTTTCATACAGGGTAGCAGGCGCTCTTTTCATGTAAAGGATTTCTCCTTCAGGTTTACCCCATTCAGCTATAGCAACTTCACCGACTTCAACGGCAATTTCATCAATATCCCTGTCTTTTGTTTCTCCGTCAACTTCCACGGTTGTGGCAACACCCAGATGAGGTGCTATGGCCAGTAGTTTTTCAGTGTCTTTGATCTGGTAAACATTTGTTTCTTTTCTGGCGGCGGCCAAAAATACCTCGGCCACACCGCGGCCGTGATCGGAATGAGCAGATGCGCCGCCGGCAATCATCCGGATGAAATTTCTGGCTGCAATGGTGTTTGCCGTGGCACCGCAAAGACCTTTTCTGTTGTCTTCACCTTCAATGCCGCTCTTGGGTAATGGAAGCCTGCAAGGTCCCATTGAGCAGTTTTTACAGCAGATGCCCTGTATACCGATGGCACAGGGTTTCATGTTGACAGCCCTGTCAAAGACGGTATCAATGCCTAATTTCTGGGCATGAGCCAGTAATTCCTGGGTTCCCAAATCAATGGATGCTTCTTTTGGGTCTGCAAATTTGTAACCCTTTTCTTCTTTAGCAACTTTTGCTTTTTTGTCTTCTGCCATTAGAGGTTCCTCCTCCTGTTTATTTTGGTAATGATTCTTTTAATAATGATCATTTATATTGTATATACATTATACATTTTTATCTTCTATGAGTCCTGTCCAGACTTTCCATAATTTTTTCAAGCTCTGTTTTCTGGATTTTTGCCGGTGTCATGGACACCTTTTCGCCGGGTGCCGACGCCCTCAAGGCAGCCTGTTTTTCTTTTTCAGCCGCTCTTTTTTCCCTGATGGCCTGTTCCTCAGCTTCACGCTTTGATGCGGCTTCTTTTTCCGCTTTTTTGGCTGCATCAGCTTTTGCTTTTGCCTCTGCCTCGACTTTGGCTTTGGCATCGGCAGCCGCTTTTTCCTTTGCCGCCGCATCAGCTTTTACTTTGGCGGCTGCATCGGCTTTTGCCTTTGCCTCGGCCTCGGCTTTTGCCTTGGCTTCAGCAGCCGGATCTACGGCCGGAGCAGCTTCGGCCTTGGGTGCAGGAGCAGCTTCCGCTTTGGGTGTTTCTTTTTTAGGTGCAGGAGCCGCCGCCGCTTTTGGGGCTTCTTTTGCCGGAGCGGCCGGAGCTGCTTTTTTCGCCGGAGCGGCTTTCTTTTTCTCTTCTTCAATGGTGAGATCCACAGCAGGGGACAGGCCGGCAAAATCAATGTCAACATCATCCAATAGTTTGCTGATGGGGGCTACATCCATTGCAGATCCACCGTCCGACAGCAGATCGATATATGCTTTTATGAGCTTCATGGATTCGGGATGGCGCATCATGAGGATGCTGGAACCGGCCAGCAGGTAAGAAACGGCACCCACTGCTTCCATGAGAATGGCCCGTCTTTCCGGATCACCCAGTTCAGGGGCGTCCTTGACGGTGAGCTTGGCTTCCTTGCATTTCCAGACTTCATTGCCCAGGTTATTAATCATGGGGTTCTGGAGTTTGTCGTCACCCTGGGTCATGGCAGCCTGGGAGAGCCGTTCCATTACCGAGTATGAATACTCAAGACCATATCCAAGTCCGCCGGTGGTGGGGTCGACAATGACTTTGTCCAGGGAAACTCCCAGGTTTTCCAGAAGAATATTGACCTGTTTGGCAAGGTTGACGTCAATGGGGGAAGAGGAGATGACGGTGTGTCCGTAGCCCATGGCTGCCGCACCGATTCCTTTGTAATTTTTTTCTTCCACCGGGCCGATGATCAGGTTTTCACCCTGGCACACCTCAGATATTTTTTTCAATACCTCTTCATCTTTGGCCGGAACAGCGCAACCCCAGATGATCAGTGGAACGTTGATGGCCCCAAGGACTTTTTTAACCGTTGCCGCCGCCTCATCGGCACCGGCATCCTTGTCATTGGGGTCTATACTTTTTAATTGGAGAACAATGGCCTGGGCCCCATAGGCTTCTACACATTTTTTTGCCCAGGCTGCCGGATCGGATACAACGTCTTTAAACGGTGCAAGGGCAGATTCGGGCCAGTCTTCCGGTTTCATGTCCCAGATTTCCATTGCAACAATAGGTTTGTTGGGCATGTCGCCTTCAAACTGATAAAACGGGTAACTGGTTTGGCCGCCGACGGTAAGGGCATTGTCACCTTTTCCAATGGTGATGCCTTTGATACTGCCGGCATAGGTTTCTTTGGTTATTTGAAATCCCACTTTTACCTCCTAAGATTAAAGATAGTTATGAGTTGGGGGGGGTTAAGATTAAACTGACTGGACCTGACTGAAAAAGGGCAGAAATACAATGGATTAGCTAAATCAAACTCAGAAAAACCTAAATTGACGTATCCATCCATTCACTTGCCTTTATCATATCGTAAATTCATTAATTCCAAAATATGACTTATAATTTACAGGTTTCTTTGTCAATAGATGAGTGAATTTAATGACAGGGACATCATGTCGCCAAGAACCCTTTATAGCAGGCTGTTTCAAAATTTTCCCACAACGTGGTATATGGATAAATTCGATTTAATTAATAAATTCTATTGGGGCCGCCAAAAAAAGTTGATTTTTTACTTTTTATTTAATAGGTAGGGGATGCAGTTAGGATTTTTACGACCCAAAAGTATATAAATGTATATATTGGTTCCGTCATTTCTTTTTTTAACGGCTCTGTTTTGAGTCCACATCAATAAAGGAGTATAACCATGGCACTAGATCCAACCAAACACCTTGACTGGGAAATTGCAGAAGATGCAGAAAAAACAATGCTTACGATTTATGAAATCGGTGAAAAACTGGGGCTGACAAAAGAAGAGCTTCTTCCCCAGGGTCACTACATTGCAAAAATTGATTTCAAGGCAGTTCTTGATCGCCTCAAAGACAAACCAAACGGTAAGTACATCGATGTAACCGCCATTTCACCGACACCACTGGGTGAAGGGAAATCAACCTCTTCCATGGGCCTGGTACAGGGTCTGGGCAAGATCGGCAAAAGTGTCTGCGCCGCTATCCGTCAGCCTTCCGGCGGACCGACCATGAACATTAAAGGATCTGCAGCCGGCGGCGGTCTGGCCCAATGTATCCCTTTAACCCCGTTTTCACTGGGTTTCACCGGCGACATCAACGCCATCATGAACGCCCATAACCTGGCAATGGTTGCCCTTACCTCCCGTCTCCAGCACGAAAGAAATTATACGGATGAGCAGCTTGAACGCCTGTCCGGAATGAAGCGGATTGATATTGATCCTACAAAAGTTGAGATGGGATGGATTATGGATTTCTGCGTCCAGTCCTTAAGAAACATCATCATCGGTATTGACGGCGTAAACGGCAAATCCGACGGTTTCATGATGAAATCAAAATTCGGTATTGCCGTATCATCGGAAGTTATGGCGATACTTGCAATGGCAACTGATCTTGCAGATATGCGTAAACGAATGGGTAAAATTGTTGTGGCCTATACGAAAAAAGGCAAACCTGTAACAACTGAAGATCTTCAGGTTGCCGGTGCCATGACGGCCTGGATGGTGGATGCGTTGAAACCATCTTTGATGCAGACTCTTGAAGGCCAGCCGGTTATCGTTCATGCAGGACCCTTTGCCAATATCGCCATTGGCCAGAGTTCCATCATTGCCGATAAAGTTGGTTTGAAACTGGCTGATTATCATGTGACGGAATCCGGATTTGGTGCCGATATCGGGTTTGAAAAATTCTGGAACCTCAAATGCCGTTATTCCGGCCTTAAACCTGATTGCGCCGTTGTTGTTGCAACGATTCGGGCACTTAAATGCCACGGTGGTGCTCCAGTACCTGTCCCGGGTAAACCCATGCCTGAAGAGTATGCGACAGAAAATGTCGAATGGGTGGCAAAGGGCTGTGCCAACCTCATCCATCATATTCGAAATGTCAGGAAAGCCGGTATCTCTCCGGTTGTCTGTATTAATGCATTTTACACCGATACAGACGCTGAAATTGAAAAAGTACGTGAACTCAGTGAAGCTGAAGGTGCAAGAGTTGCCCTTTCCCGCCATTGGGAACAAGGCGGTGACGGTGCCATTGAATTTGCAAAAACCGTTGTTGAGGCGTGTGAAGAAAAAACCGAGTTCAAATTCTTGTATGAACTGGATATGCCCATTAAAGAAAGAATTTCACTTATTGCCAAAGAAGTTTATGGCGCAGATGGTGTGGATTATTCTGCAGAAGCAGAAGTTGCCCTTAAGAGAATTCAGGCCGATCCTGAGCTTGCAGGCCTTGGTATGTGTATGGTGAAAACTCACCTGTCCCTGTCTGACAATCCTGCACTCAAAGGTGTTCCAACCGGCTGGAGACTCAATATCCGGGAAGTATTAACTTATGGCGGAGCAGGATTTATCGTTCCGGTTGCCGGCGCTATTTCACTGATGCCGGGTACGGGCTCCAACCCGGCGTTCAAACGGGTTGATGTGGATGTTGAAACCGGTAAGGTCCAGGGCGTATTCTAAACAATCACCAATATTTTAGATATGGATAGGCGCCGGATATAAACGTCTGATATAAATCAGGTTATAAACAATTCAAGGTTTATATCCGGACGGTACTTGAAAAACAGGTTCTAAAATCGACCATATGGAGGTTTATACACATGACTGCTGAAATTATAAGCGGAACTGAAATACGAAAGGCGATCCTCGCAGAAGTTAAAGAGGAAGTCGATCAGATGAAAGAAAAAACCGGCAAGGTGCCGGGACTGGTTACGATCCTCGTAGGATCAAGCCCTGCATCCATCAGCTATGTTACCCTTAAAGTCAAAACTGCCATCAGTCTTGGATTTCATGAAATCCAGGATGATCAACCGGACGATATCTCCGAGGCAGATCTTCTGGCATTGATTGACAAGTACAACAATGATCCGGATATTCACGGTATCCTGGTTCAATTGCCCTTGCCCAAACACATTGACGATAAAAAAGTCTTGAACGCCATAAATCCGGACAAGGATGTGGATGCATTCCATCCGGTGAATGTGGGCCGCCTGATGATCGGTGGAGAAGAAGCCATCTTCCATCCGTGTACCCCGGCCGGTATCCAGGAAATGATCGTTCGTTCCGGCACGGAAACATCCGGGGCTGAAGTGGTTGTCGTGGGGAGATCCAATATTGTGGGTAAACCCATTGCCATGATGATGGCTCAAAAGGGTGTGGGTGCCAATTCAACGGTGACCATTGTTCATACCCGCACAAAAGATCTGGCAGCCCATTGCAAGCGCGCCGATATACTTATCGTGGCAGCCGGAGTTCCCGATCTTGTGAAACCCGAATGGATCAAGCCGGGATCAACAGTCATTGATGTGGGTGTCAACCGGGTGGGTATGAATGAAAAAACAGGCAAAGCCATCCTTAAGGGTGATGTGGACTTTGAAAAGGCCAAGGAAATCGCAGGAAAGATCACACCTGTTCCGGGCGGCGTAGGCCCCATGACCATTGCCATGCTCATGAAAAATACCTTAAAATCAGCCCAGTATGCGCTCAAAAAGTAATTGAAAATAAGGACCGCAAATTCATCTGCGGCCCCAGGCTGAACCATAAAACCTGGGTGATACAAAAAGACTAACCCATAGCCGGGATCAAACAAAGTTGATTCCGGCTATTTTTTTTGGTATATATCCGATAGAATTTTTGTTTGATGCTTCGGGAATAGCGAATGTCTTTAAAAAAATAAAGCAGGCTGAAAATGATACACAATATTTATCAGGAATCCGTAGAGGAATCTAAGAACTATTTGAGGATGGCCCTGCAGAATATTTCCAGCCACAATCTTTCCTACAATCCACAGGCCTATTGGCTGTGGTATGAGTATGCCTGTGGTCAAAAAGAATCCCTGATCAAGGATGTCCAATTGCTGCTGGGGAAAAATCAATCCATTAGCATGGATCGGGTGATTGAGCTCATTAAACGGCACCTGGCCGAAGATCAGATCGTGATGGCTGAAAAAAAAGCCCTGGAATTTCGAACCCTGCTGATGGATATGATTCAGCACCTGAGCCGGTCCGGCAATGAGATTGACATCCAGGGAAATATGCTGGAAACCTGCGCCAAGGAACTTGAACAGGCAAGTTCACTGGATGCTGTTGCCGATATTATGAAACAGATTGTTTTAAAAACAAAATCAATGGTTGAAGCCGGGAAAATGCTGAAAATCAGGCTGGATGAAACCGTATCCGAGATCAACATGCTGAGTCAGGAACTTGAAGGAATCAAACAGGTGGCTAAGACCGATATGCTGACAGGTCTTTTAAACCGTCGGGGTCTGTCTGAAGCCATGTTTGAGGTCCTGGAAGACACCAATATACTTGGGGAACCTTTATCCGTCATCATGCTGGATATTGATTATTTTAAACAGGTGAATGATACCTATGGGCACCTTGTGGGGGATAATGTTTTAAAGATGATCAGTAAGCTGTTAAAAGATCATATCAAGGGCAAAGATATTGCCGTCCGGTTTGGAGGTGAAGAGTTTATCCTGGTGCTTCCCCAAACCCCCATTGACGGTGCCTATGCCCTGGCCGAACACATCCGGACGGGTCTGCACAAAATGAAGTGGAAGATTAAAGGTACGGGGCAGTCAATGGGACAGATCAGCATCTCTCTGGGTATTGCCCTGTACCGGGCCGGAGAGTCTCTTGAGGACGTGATTCAAAGGGCGGATGACGCCCTGTACCAAGCCAAAAATACCGGCAGGAACAAAACCGTTGCTGAAGTTCAGGGGTAAGGCACTCAAAATTATTTAAATACACAAGGGGACAGTATGGACAGGCTGGATGCAATATTTGCACCTGAAACCATTGCGGTTATCGGAGCATCAACTCAAAAAGGCAAGGTCGGGCATGATATTTTTGCCAATATTCTGTACGGCGGGTATACCGGGACCCTCTACCCTGTCAACCCAAAAGCAAAATCCGTTTTAAGTGTGAAATGCTATACCAGTATTGCAAACATTCCCGATCCCATAGACCTGGGGATGATTATACTTCCGCCCACTGCAGCATTGCAGTCGGTAAAGGATTGTATCGCAAAAGGGGTGAAGGGCATCGTGATCGTCTCGGCAGGGTTCAAGGAGGTGGGGGGTGAAGGGGCCCGGATCGAGCTGGAAATAAAAGCTCTGTGTGCCGAGGCCGGGGTAAGGCTGGTGGGGCCGAACTGCCTGGGCGTGATCAATCCGTCTCCAAAGGTGTCCTTAAATGCCAGTTTTTCCGCAAGGATGCCCACTCCGGGAAATGTATCGTTTATTTCCCAGAGTGGGGCGCTTTGTACGGCAGTGCTGGATTATGCAGCAGATAAAGGGTTTGGTTTTTCAAAATTTATTTCCATTGGAAACAAGGCGGATGTGGATGAGCTGGATCTGCTGCGGTATTATCACAATGATCCGGATACGGATGTGGTGATGATCTATATGGAGGAGCTCTCCCGGACAGCAGATGAATTTATTACGGAAGTCAGAGAGATGACATCGGGAACCAATCCCACCCATGTGATTGCCATTAAATCAGGCTCTTCCGATGCCGGGGCAAAGGCTGCGGCCTCTCATACCGGAGCCCTTGCAGGTTCCGATGCCTTGTACGATGCCATTTTTGCCATGTCCGGGATCCTGCGGTGTGCCACCGTGAACCAGTTGTTTGACTATGCCCAGGCCTTTGCCGCCTGTAAGTATCCCACCGGAGATAAGATTGCCATCATCACAAATGCCGGCGGTCCCGGTATTATTGCAACGGACATGAGTGAACAATCCGGGTTGAAGCTGGCGGCCCTCTCAGAAGATACCATCAAGGAGTTGAAAAAATACCTGCCGTCCACGGCCAATTTCCACAATCCCGTAGATGTGATCGGGGATGCGGCCAAGGACCGTTATGAAAATACCCTGGCCACGGTGTTGAGCGACCGGGGTGTGGATGCGGCACTGATTATCCTGACCCCCCAGTCCATGACAGACGCCATTGGTACGGCCGAGGCCATCGTCAACATTGCCAAAAACAGCATAAAGCCCATTGTCTGCTCGTTTATGGGGGTGGTGGATGTGTCCGACGGTGTCAAACTTCTCCAGCAGCATAAAATCCCGGTTTACCAGTTTCCCGAGAGTGCGGCCCGGTCCCTGGGGGCCATGAGGGAGGGCATGAAATGGCTGTTTCGAAAGATTCTGCCTCAGTTTGATCTCACCTATGACACAGCCAGGGCCGCACAGATCATTGACCGGTATTTAAAAGAGGGCAGGATGGTTCTGGGTGAACTGGACGGAAATGAGATCCTGAGGTGTTACGGATTTAATACCCTGCCCATGGAGCTGGCAACGAATAAAACCCAGGCCTGTAAAATTGCAGACAAAATTGGGTACCCCGTGGTCATGAAAATCGTATCCCCGGACATTCTGCACAAGACTGATGCCGGTGGAGTTGTGGTGGGAATTGAAGACGGTCCCGGCGTAAAGGAGGCCTTTGAGACCATCATGGCAAAAGCCAAAGCCTATAATCCCGATGCTAAAATAGACGGAGTCCTGGTCCAGCAGATGGCCCCAAAGGGAAAAGAGGTCATCCTGGGACTGACAAAAGATCCGGTTTTCGGACATGCCGTCATGTTCGGGCTTGGGGGGATTTTTGTGGAGGTCTATAAAGACGTTGTGTTCAGGTTGTCTCCCATGGGCAGAAATGTGGCCAGAAGAATGGTCAGGAGCATAAAGGGCTATCCCATACTCAAGGGGCTGAGGGGAGAGAAACCCTCTGATATCGAAACCATAGAAAAACACATTGTGTCGTTAAAGGCCATGGCGGATAACCATCCCATGATCCGGGAACTGGATATTAATCCTTTGTTTGTGCACGAGGACGGCCTGGGAACAACTGTGGCGGATATTATTATCCGACTGGAAAAAGAGGAGAGCTGATCATCTGCCTGTATCCGGTCATCATGCGGGTGCCTGGACGGATTTTACATCTCAAGGGCAGGCAACGGGTCTCGGCTCTAAGTGAGCTGGCCAGGGTAAGCGCCCGGATGTCTGCCGAACGATCAAATCTGAGCATTGATTTTTTTGAAAAAGATGGGTCCGGAATTCCATTGCCGTCCAGGGGAATATACTGGTCCGTCAGCCATAAGCCGGGCTTTGTGGCCGGTGTTGTGTCCCATAAACGGGTGGGCATTGATCTTGAGGAGATCAAGGATGTGTCCCATGCCCTGTTCAGACGGATACTTGATTCGGATGAACAATCGCTTTTCCAGGGTCAGGACCCCGGGATTGTCTTTTTCAGGGCATTTACAGCCAAAGAGGCTGTCTTGAAAATAACCAATATCGGGATCAGGGGGCTGTCAAAGACAAGAATAACATCCGTTGTGGATGATACAAATATGCAGGTTCAATATTCTGGCCAAAACTATTGGATTGAAAATTTTTATTTTGACGGGGCCCTTGCATCTGTGACAAAAGGTCATTGTGATGTTCAATGGAATCTGGGGTAAAAAGAATATTCAAGGAGACAAAAATGGACAAGGGAAAGGGTTTTACCATGAGCACATCCACTTCAGGAGAGAAAAATCCGTTACCGAAAATTGATTTTTCAAGCTTTATATTGTCACTGTATTCATCAGGACTTGTCCAGCTTGGCAAGGTTGAAGACCCGTCAACCGGGGAAAAGAGCAAGAACCTTCCCCTTGCAAAACACACCATTGATATGATTGCCATGCTGAAAGAAAAAACCCGAGGCAATTTAAGTGATGAAGAAAAAAATCTTCTTGAGGCCCTGCTCAGCGAAATCAGGATCGCATTTGTTGAGGCAAAAACTTGAGGCAGAAGCTCGCCTGTTTTGCAAAGATCAACCTGTTCCTCTATGTGACAGCCAGGAGAAAAGACGGGTATCATGATCTTTGTTCCCTGATGACTCAGATTGACCTGTGCGACGACCTGTATATGGATTTTTCAGGAGGGGAAATATCGGTTGTCTGTGATCATCCCGGTGTTCCTGAGGATGAATCAAACATCGCTCACAAAGCCGCGACTCTGTTCTTCAGTTCAATGAAAGAAAAGGGGGGTGCGGTAAAAAAAGGCGTTTCCATTGAAATCGTCAAAAGAATTCCTCCGGGCGGAGGGCTGGGTGGGGGCAGCAGCAATGCGGCCGCTGTCTTAACGGCCTTGAATGCAAGATATGAAAATCCGTTCTCACAACAGGAACTCATGCAGATGGGGCTGGGTCTCGGGGCGGATGTGCCTTTTTTTATTTTTGGCATGCCTGCCATTGCCCGGGGCGTTGGGGAAAGACTTGAACGGGTTGAAAGTCTGCGGCCGTTTTATCTGGTTTTGTGTGATCCCGGGGTAGCCGCTTCAACCTCGTTGGTGTATAAAAATATGGATTTTAGATTGACATCAAATCAAAATTATACTATGAATACTGGTTTGAATGCATTGTTACAGGGGAAAGGATTTGATCTAAGGGAGCTCTTGCACAACGACCTTGAAGAATCGGCGTGCCGGCTCTACCCTGAGATTAAACAAACTAAAGAAGAGATGGAGTTCTTGTTGAAGCAAAAGGTGGTAATGACGGGAAGCGGCTCATCTCTTTTTGCTCTTTTTTCCACCCGGGAAGCGGCAGCCGGGGGCTGTGACAGGCTTCATGAGAAATGGGCCAAAGGAAACAGGCGTGTGTTTCTTTCCTCGTTTAAGATGTGAGGTTAATCTAAGTTGATTATTGCTTTGGGGCGTCGTCAAGCGGCAAGACACAGGGTTTTGATCCCTGCATTCAGAGGTTCGAATCCTCTCGCCCCAGCCATACTTTATATAATGAGATGTTTTGATCTTACAAAAAGAGAGTTGATATGAACGGCTTGTCAATTTTTGCAGGAAATTCAAATCCCGTCCTTGCCGACAGGATCTCGGAATATCTTGCAAAACCGCTGGGAAGATTGAAAGTCAATTGTTTCAGTGACGGGGAAATTCAGGTTGAGATTCATGAGAATGTCAGGAAACAGGAAATTTTTGTGGTCCAGTCTACGTGCAAACCTGTTAACGACAGTATTGTTGAGTTGCTGCTGCTGATTGACGCGTTTAAGCGGTCTTCGGCCAACAGCATTACCGCAGTTATCCCATATTTCGGCTATTCGAGACAGGACAAAAAAGTATCCCCCAGGGTTCCCATCAGTGCCAAGGTCATAGCAGATCTCCTTGAAAAGACAGGTGTCCAGAGGGTGATCACTATGGATCTTCATGCCGGGCAAATCCAGGGATTCTTTAACTGCCCAGTGGACAACCTGTATGCAGCCCCGATTCTCATTGATGATATTAAAACACGGTATCCTGAAAACCTGGTGGTTGTGTCGCCGGATGCCGGAGGTGTCGAAAGGGCACGGGCCTATGCCAAGCGGCTCAATGCCGGTCTTGCCATTGTGGATAAAAGAAGATCTGCGCCCAATAAGGCAAAAGCCATGGCCATTATCGGAGATGTGGAAGACAAGATTGCCATCATCCTTGATGATATGGTGGACACGGCAGGAACCCTGACCGAGGCGTCAAGTGTTATTGTGGAAAAGGGTGCACGAGCGGTTCATGCCTATTGTACGCATCCCGTGCTTTCAGGGCCGGCTATTGATCGAATCAACAAATCCTCTTTAAGTTCTCTTGTTGTAACAGATACCATCCCGTTGTCGGAAGAAGCAAAAAAATGTAACAAGATTGAGACGCTGTCCGTTGCCAAGCTGGTGGGTGAAGCAATTATGCGCAGTTACAGGGGTGATTCTGTAAATTCTCTATTTGTATAAAATAATTGATATATTAGTCTGCTGCATGAATGCATGCGGTTATGGAGGAAAAAAACTTTGGAATTAATTGAATTAAACGCTAAATCAAGAGAAAAAACCGGTAAAGGCGCTGCCAGGAAATTAAGAAGCAACAATGCCATCCCTGCCATTGTTTATGGGGCAAAAACAGACCCTGCAATGCTTTCCATTGATACGGCCGAGTTTATTAAAATCATCCGGGAACACGGTTCAATGGGACTTTTCTTTAACCTTAAGGTTGAGGGAAATTCCAGGGCGGAACGGATTGTCATGCTCAAGGATCTGCAGATGGATACCTTTTCCCTGAATTATCTGCATGCTGATTTGCTTGAAGTTGATATGGATACCTTGGTTACCGTGAGTGTAACGGTTGAGCCGGTTGGCGAGAGTAAAGGTGTTCATGAGGGCGGTCTTCTCCAGATCATTCGGCGTGAGCTTGATGTGGTTTGTAAGCCTGCTGATACGCCCGAGACCATTCAGATTGACATCACCGACCTTGAGATAGGTGACGCCGTTCATGTGGAGGATATTGACCTGGGTGAAAATATCGAGATCCCCCATGAGGTTAACTTTACCGTGATCACCATTGTGGCACCGGCTGCTGAAGAGGTAGAGGAAGAAGATGAAGATCTCCTGGAAGAGGGAGAAACAGAAGCTGTTGCTGCTGATGAAGAGACCGACCAGGAGTAACCCCGGCCTAGATGTCGGATTCAAAATTTAAAATTATTGCGGGTCTGGGCAATCCAGGTAAAAATTATTCCCGGACCCGCCATAATATCGGTTTCCTCGTTGTCGAAGCCCTTGCCTTAAAATCCCGTCTGTCCATTGATAAATCCCGTTTTGATTCCCAGTATGTCAAAGCCCGTCTGAAAGGCTGGGATGTCTTCCTTGTAAAGCCCTTAACCTATATGAACAGGAGCGGGTTTCCCATCCATAAGTTTGCCTCCTACTATAAAGTAGACATGGAGGATATCATTGTCGTGCATGACGATATGGACCTTTCTTTCGGGCAGATAAAAATCGTTAAGAGCCGGGGGCATGGCGGGCACAACGGTGTCCGGTCCATCATCAATACCTTCGGCAGAAGTGACTGCGCCAGAATCCGGGTGGGGGTAGGGCATCCCGGTTCCGGCGGGGACGTGACCGGGCATGTTCTGGGTGGTTTTTCTCCGGAGGAAATAAAACTGCTGGACCCGTCAATTGATACAGCCTCGGATGCCTGCCTGTTTCTCCTTGAAAATGGTGTGACCGCTGCCATGAATAAGTTCAACACCAAAGCCTGATCAAAAATTAATTTATTGACAATATTGTTTAAATATGGTTCTCTACATAGGATTGGGCGAACTGTTTTTATAAAAAAAGGTGGGCTTATCAATGGGTGAAAAAACGGGTGAAAAAACCGAAGGGAAAAAAGGAACGTCAATGAAAAAAGAATTTTCTAAAGGTGATCTGGCGGTTTATCCTGCACACGGTGTTGGCTGTATCGAATCAATTGAGAGCAAGGAGATCAATGGTGACACCATGAATTTTTACATGATGAAGATCGTGGAGAATGGTATGGTGATCATGATTCCGACGTCAAACGTCGAATCCGTTGGCTTGAGGGAAGTGATACCTGAAACCGAGGTTCCCGAAGTCTACAAGGTGATGAAGGAAAAGGCCCAGGGCGCCGATAACCAGACATGGAACCGGAGATACCGGGAGTATATGGATAAAATCAAAACCGGTTCCATTTATGACGTTGCCGAAGTCTTCAGAGACCTTTTTCAGTTAAAGCTTGAAAAAGACCTTTCTTTTGGCGAGCGCAAGCTTCTGGATACGGCTCAGAACTTATTGGTTCAAGAGTTGTCCACGGCCAAGGATATTGATGAAAAATCAATGATGCAGGAAATTGAAAATCTTTTCAACTAACCTTTTTTCGTATTAAACAAATTTGAAAACCGGCGGACACTAAAATTGTTCGCCGGTTTTTTTATCATGAAAATAAAACTTATCATCCAGGATGACCACAAAGATATCCGTCTGGATACCCTTGTTTCAAATTTTTTTGAAGCCTGTTCCAGAAACCGTGCCGTTGCCCTGATCAATAGCTGTGATATCCGTGTCAATCAGGTTGCAAAAAAACCGGGATATCGGGTAAAAACCGGAGACCTTGTTACCGGTAACGTTCCAGATCCGGAAGACGATTTCAAAGTTTTGTCTGAAAACATTCATATAGATATTGTTTTTGAAGACAGCCATATCATAGTGATCAACAAGAAACCGGGACTGGTGGTCCATCCGGCACCGGGAAATTTTTCAGGGACCCTTGTGAACGCGTTGCTGTGGCATGAACCCGGGATAAAAAATGTGGGGGATGACCCTCGCAGAAACGGTATTGTTCACCGCCTGGACAAAGATACCTCCGGGTTGATGGTGGTTGCCAAAACCGACCATGCGTTGAATTTCCTGCAAAAGGAATTCAAGCACCGACGAGTGGAAAAACGATATCTTGCCCTGGTTTCCGGGCATCTTGCCGAAGACCGGGGGGAAATTAACCTTCCCATTGGCCGGCATCCGGTCAAAAGAAAACTCATGACGGTGAATGCGGAGACCGGGAAACCTGCCAGGACCCTCTGGACCCTTAAACAGCAGTTTAAGACGGCTGGTCTTGTGGAGGCGGTTTTAAAGACCGGAAGAACCCATCAGATCCGGGTTCATTTCTATGCGCTGGATCATCCCCTGATCGGGGACCCTGTGTACCAGCCCAAAAGGTTCCGCAAACGAAAGAGCATGGCAGCACGTCAAATGCTTCACTCGGGCCAATTGTCGTTCCGGCACCCCTGGTCAGGAAAAAGGATTTTTTTTGAGGCAGGTCTGCCCCAGGATTTTTTAGACACCATGGAAGCCCTCAAATCAGTTTCGTAAAATTCCAGGGTTCTATTTTGATATCATCGCTTTTGCAGAGAAAATATGCGTCAGGCAGGGACAAAAGTTTTTGTCCCTGCCTGACGGCATATGATGGAAGATTATCAGGCCGTAACCGGTTCAATCTTGATGGCACAAACCTTAAACTCAGGTATTTTGGCTATTGGGTCCAGTTTTGCATTTGTCAGCTCATTGGCCGCTGCCTTGGCAAAGTGGAAGGGGATGAAAACGGTTCCGTCCACGGCTTTTGATGATACCTTGAGTCGTGCACTGATTTTACCCCTCCGGGAAGAGACATCCACCATTGAGCCGGTATCAAGGTCAAGCTTTTGTGCATCACCGGCGGATATCTCCACAAAACATTCAGGAGAGAGCATGTTGAGCCCGTCTGTTTTCATGGTCATGGTTCCGGTATGATAGTGGTATAACACTCTGCCCGTTGTCAGGACGTAGGGATATTCTTCATTCGGAAGCTCAGCCGGGGGGGTGTGGTCAATGGCATGGAACAGGCCTCTGCCCCGCGTGAACTGGGTGGTGTGGAGAATGGGTGTCCCTTCATGGGTTTCATCCGGACAGGGCCAGTGGATACCGATGTTTTCGATTCTTTCCCAGGTAATCCCTTTGTAGGAGGGCGTCACAGATGCGATTTCTTTAAAAATATCCCGGCCGCTTGCATAGGACATGTCATACCCCATCTTTTGGGCGATGCCGCAAATGATCTCCCAGTCCAGTCGGGATTCTCCGGGAGGCTCCACAGCTTTCCTGACGCGTTGCACCCGGCGTTCCGTGTTGCTGAAGGTTCCGTCTTTTTCAGCAAAACAGGTGGCCGGCAGCACCACATCCGCCATCTGGGTGGTTTCGGTCTGAAAAATATCCTGGACCACTAAAAATTCAAGATTTGCCAGGGCTTTTCTGGCATGGTTGAGATCCGGGTCCGACACCAGGGGGTTTTCGCCAATGACAAAGAGAGATTTGAGCTCTCCCTCGTAGGCCTTCTGAACCATCTCTGTAGCCACCAGTCCCGGTTTTGCCGACATGCCGGTGACGTTCCAGGCTTTTTCATAATTGCCCCGGGCCTCGTCATTTGCCACCATTTGATAGGCGGTAAAGACATTGGGCAGTCCGCCCATGTCGCAGGCACCCTGAACATTGTTCTGGCCCCTTAACGGGTTGACCCCGCCGCCGGGTTTGCCCAGGTGTCCGCAGAGCATGGACAGATTTGCCAGAGACTTAACGTTATCCGTACCGCAGGTGTGCTGGGTGATCCCCATGCAGTATAAAATAGCGGCAACAGGTGCTGCGGCAAATGCCCTTGCGGTTTCGATCAGGTCGTCTGCCTTGATTCCGGTGATTTTTTCCACAACATCAGGGGTATATTTTTCAACAATTTTCCTGAGGGCATCAAAATTTTCGGTTCGGTTTTCAATAAAGGCTTTGTTCTGGAGATCTTCTGTGATGATCACATTCATCAGGCCGTTGATCCAGGCAATATCGGTTCCCGGAAAGGGCCTGAGCCATTTGTCGGCATGCTCAACCAGTTTTACCCGCCGGGGATCAATGACAAAGAGTTTTTTCCCCTTTAAAACAGCCCGTTTAACAAAGCTGGACAGAACCGGGTGGTTTTCCGTGGTATTGGAGCCCGTCACCAGTATCATGTCCGAGGTTTCAATATCTGCAATGGTGTTGGTCATTGCACCGCTTCCAAATGCTGCAGCCAGACCGGCTACGGTGGAGCTGTGTCAGAGCCGGGCGCAATGGTCGATATTATTGGTTTTCAGGACGGCCCGGGTAAATTTCTGGGCAATATAGTTGTCCTCATTGGTGGTTCGGGCCGAGGTCAGAACCCCTATGCTGTCAGGTCCGGATGTGTCCCGGATGGCGGTGAATTTTTTGGCTACAAGGTCCAGGGCTTCATCCCAGGATGCTTCAACCTGCTTCCCGTCCTTCTTAATCAGGGGTTTGGTCAGACGTTCAGGGGAAGCCACAAATTCGTATCCAAATCTGCCTTTCACACAGAGGCTTGCATGGTTGGGGGGAAGGTCGACATCTGCTCCATCGATTTTGACGATTTTATTGTCCTGGACAAACAGATCCATCTGGCATCCCACTCCGCAGAATGAACAGGTGGTCCTCACCTTTTTTGTATCCTTAAACCGGCCGTCTCTATATGCCTTATCCGGTACCAGTGCTCCCACTGGGCAGACCTGAAGACATTCACCGCAAAAGACACAGTCGGAATCTTTGAGTGCGGCATCCCCTTTTGCGATGATTTTACCATCAGCGCCGGTGTACCCGAATTCAATGGCATTGTTCACCTGGATTTCCCGACAGGCTTTCACACATCTGCCGCAGAGGATGCACCGGGAAAAATCTCTTATAATAAAAGGGTTGGCCCGTTCCGTCTCATATTTGCATCCGTTTAACGGGAGTCCCCGGGTTTTGACCTGATACCGATAGGCCAGGTCCTGTAGTTCACAGTCCCCCCACACCGGGCAGAGATCCTCTTTGCCGTCATTTTTCAGGACGGACATCTGAAATGAGGTCCAGTCTGCGGCATCAAAATCCCGTATGGCGCAGTTGTGGTTACCGGTCGCCAGAAGTCGGGTGATATTTTCCCGGCGTGCCTGGATAACCCTTGAAGATTCGGTAAAGATGGTCATTCCCGGTTCAGCCTTAGTGGCACAGGATTCCTTGAGATCGGTTTCACCCTTTATTTCCACCACGCATATCTTACAGGTGGTGGTGGGAATGGTATTTTTCAAATGGCAGAGGAAGGGGATATCGATGTGATTTCGTTGTGCAACCTCAAGAATAGTCTCACCAGGTTCAAAGGCGATCTGGTTTTCGTTTATTGTTATAACATTCGGTTCCATATTAATTTTCCCAGATATGGTTTTATAACTATTTCACTCATTTGCCCTGACAACGAATAATTAAGTACACCGTCGACCCGTTCTTGTCAATGTGAGAACAAAATAAATTTGTTGATATTATTGACTTTTTAATTTCCAGGGAGGTATACAGTAGTGGGTTATTTTAAGCGTAAGAATTTTAAGTAAACAAAAACGCAAACCGTAAGGATATATTCATGTTTCAATCTATTCTGATGATGGGTGGACTTGGTATTGCAATCGGTACGGTGCTGGTGATTGCTTCAAAAGCCTTTTATGTATATGAAGATCCAAAAGTGGTGGCCATTGACGATGCCCTGCCCGGGGCCAATTGCGGCGGGTGTGGGTATCCCGGGTGTAATGCCAATGCCGAAGCAATTGCCAAGGGGATTCAGGCTGTGAATTCCTGTGTGGCTGCCGGGGATGATGTGGCCATGGCCATTGCCGAGATCATGGGCGTATCCATTTCAGACAAGGAACCGGAGTTTGCAGGGCCGGGATGCTTTTACGGCACCCATGATGCTGATACGACATATCAATATCTTGGCCTGACCGATTGCCGGGCCGCAGCATTGCTGTTCGGTGGGATGAAGGTGTGCCGGATAGGCTGCCTGGGGCTTGGAACCTGTGTAAATGCCTGCATGTTCGGTGCCTTGTCCATGGGCAGCGACGGCCTGCCCAAGGTTGATCAGGAAAAATGTACCGGCTGCGGGGCCTGTGAAAGGGCCTGCCCCAAACATATAATCCGGCTCACATCCGTGACCCGAAGGATCATGCGTGAGTATACTACAGAAGAGTGCGTGACCCCCTGCCAGCGGGCATGCCCCACGGGTATTGACATTAAAGAGTATATCCGGCTTATCCGGGAGGGGGATTTTGAAGGATCTCTTCAGGTCATCAAGGAAAGGAATCCTTTCCCCACGGTGATTTCAAGAATCTGCCCGGCCCCGTGTGAGTCCAACTGCCGAAGACTTCTCCAGGATGAATCGGTTGGGATTAATAATTTAAAGCGGTTTGTCTGTGATTATGAAATGAATCAAAGTAAGCGGGCAATACCCTATAAGGCTCCTCCAACCGGGAAAAAAATTGCCGTGATCGGCGGCGGTGTTGAAGGCTTGTCTGCGGCGTTTTTCAGCGCAAGACTCGGACATGACCCCGTGATTTTTGAGGCCACGGATTTACTGGGCGGAATTTTACGCCGGGCCATTGCCAGAGACAGGCTGGCCATGGATGTGCTGGACTGGGATATTGAGGGTGTCCGGCAGATGGGCGTGGAATTTAAAACCAATACCAGGGCCGGCCGGGATTTTACCATTGACACACTTTTAAAGGAGGGGTTCGATTCCGTGTTCACGGCTACCGGGGGATGGGATTCCAGACTTGCAAGGGGAGGCATTGACCAGGCGGAAACCATTTTTCCCGGGGCATATCTCCTGATTGATCTTTTACGCAGCAAATCAGATCCTAAGATTCAGATAGCCTTGGGAGAAAATGTGGTGATTGCGGGTTCCGGTGCCGGGGTTGCGGATGCCGTTGAAATGCTGAAAGAAAACGGGTCAAAAACCATCACCATTATTTCAAGAAAACCCGGGGAGGAGTCATCCTTTGAACCGGCAGACCTTAAGGCCCTGTCAACTGCCGGAGCTTCCATTATCCACAATGCCGGGATTACACGGGTGATGGGTGAAGAAGGCGATCTCAAATCCGTTGAATATGCCGACCTGAACACGGGGGCCAAACAGATCATAGATGCAGATACCCTGATTATCGGCTCGGGAAGATTCCCTGAACTGGTATTTATTCCTGTAGGGAAGAATGAGGATGAAGACACGGACGTCAACGCGGAAAATACCGGACCATTGATCTGGGAAGGTGTTGAATTATTGAAAAAACCGGATTCAAACAGAGAACTGGGACTGCTGTCTGATCAGGATGTCATCAGCGAGTACCCCTCTGCAGTGGCCTCCATCAACGGCGGTAGACGAGCGGCAGCCGCTATCCATAACCTCATGTATGGCATCGAATTTCAGGAGCCGTTTAATATTATTTCGGATCGATCCGTGCTTCAGGATGTTTCCGGACTGGAAAATGTCGATATCCTGCCCAGAAACATTATGAAATTGGGTACTAGTATGGAATTGGGTCATGCTATGGAAACAGGTAAGAATAAAACAGTCCTGAAAGATGATTTTTCAACGGGCTTTTCAATTGAACAGGCCCGGGCTGAGGCAGAGCGGTGTTTAAGATGCGGCCTTGTCTGCTATGAAAAATCCAGGGCAGGGTCCCAATAATAGACAAGAGGATAGAAGCGCTCGGAAAGAGTCTAAGGCTATCGGATGGGCGTCATCAAGATAGTTATAGCAATAATATTTATGGATGGTTGGGTAGCATATGAGACCGGAAAAGATACTGGTTGTTGATGATGAAGAAAAGATCGTTGAAAATATCAGGCTCTGTCTGAAAAGAGAAGGCTTTCAAACAACAGGTGCCCATGATGGAAATGAGGCCGTAGAGATTTTTGGACAGCAAAGATTTGACCTTGTCCTGCTGGATGTGAGCATGCCCGGGATGAGCGGGTATGAGGCCATGGAACGTCTGTTGGGTATAGACGAAGAGATCTTGATTATTACCATCACCGGGTATGCCTCTGTTGAGTCGGCTATCCGGGCCCTTAAAATCGGTGCATGGGACTATCTTAAAAAGCCGTTTGAATATGCGGATCTCATAAAAACCGTAAACAATGCCCTTTCCCAGAAAAAATTGATCACAGAAAAAAAAGAGATGTGTGCACGGCTAGAAGCCTCTGAACGACAATATGAGTATATGGTGAACAATTCTCCGGATCTTATTTTTACCCTGGACCAGAAGGGATGCTTTACATTTGTCAATCGTCAGTTTGAACGTGTGCTGGGGTTTTCGCGCCAGGAGTTGATCGGAACCGGTTTTGAACAGATCATCCACAGAGGAGATCTGCCGAAAGTGCCTTTTCTTACCCGGTCTGGGACGAATGGATCAGGCATCAAAAATGGCCAGGACATGCATTTCAGGTTTAAAAAGGCCAGGGCAAAACACTCCCGATTTAATCCCTATGAATCCTTTGCATTCATGGAGCTTAAGGCCACACCCATGCACCTGCCAAAGAGTGACGACAGGGATGAATTTAACGGGGTATATGGCGTGGCCCGGGATGTGACGGAAAGGGTGAGCCTGGAAGACCAGTTGCGGCAGTCCCAGAAGATGGAGGCTATTGGAACCCTTGCCGGTGGTATTGCCCATGATTTTAACAATATCCTCATGGGGATTCAGGGATATGCCTCCCTTGTCAAAAGCGGGTTCAGCCGGGACAGTGATGAGTATAAACGCCTTGCCAATATTGATGAGTATGTTTTCAATGGGGCGGAAATGGCCAAACAATTATTGGGATTTGCCCAGAAAACAGCCCAGGAAGCCAGCCTGATCAACCTGAATTATCTGTTGAAAATGTCAGCCAAAATGTTCGGCAGGACCAAAAAAGACATCCTGATTGAGCAGTACCTGGACAAGGAACTATGGGGAACCATTGTGGATGAAGGTCAGATCAAGCAGGTGCTGATGAATCTTTTTGTCAATGCCTGGCAGGCAATGCCCGATGGCGGCAAGATTATCCTGAGATCTGAAAATATCGTCGTGGATGAATCACAAAAAGATGAATTCGGGCTTGAAAACGCGGGGCCGTATATCCGCATCAGTGTTTCCGATACCGGTGTGGGAATAGAGGATGAGATAGCCATTCGAATTTTTGATCCTTTTTTTACTACAAAGGAGATAGGAAAGGGAACAGGACTTGGACTGGCAACGGCTTACGGGATTATCAAGAGCCATAAAGGGACATTCAGAGTTGACAGCAAATTGGGGGAAGGCAGTTGCTTTATGTTCTTTTTGCCGGCAAGTCCCGCAAAGGTTGATGAGGTCAAGGTATCGGAAAAAA
The DNA here is from genome assembly GCA_963674905.2 of uncultured Desulfobacula sp. Lineage (GTDB taxonomy): Bacteria > Desulfobacterota > Desulfobacteria > Desulfobacterales > Desulfobacteraceae > Desulfobacula. The sequence goes on from CAXXXR010000002.1 coordinate 3,455,722, forward strand.
AGAAAAAAATTTTTAACGGGAAAGAATCCATCCTCCTGGTTGATGATGAAAAAGGGGTCATTGACGTGTGTTCGGAAATGATGACGGGTCTAGGGTATACCGTGAAATCGGTATCCAGCGGGATCGAGGCCCTGGAGATCTTGGAATCCAAAAAAATCAAGATAGACCTGGTCGTCCTGGATATGGTCATGCCGAAAATGAATGGTAGGGAAACCTTTGAGCGGATCAAAAAGATTGATCCAAATATGAAGGTGCTGGTCTCTTCGGGTTACAGCCGTGAAGATGAACTTGAATCAATGATGAAAAAAGGATGCAATGAGTTCATCCTCAAGCCCTTTGACGTGGCGGCACTGTCTGAAAAATTGAACACGGTATTCAAGGAAAAAGTATAGGCAAAAAGACGGCGGGTAGACGTTCAGGACGATTTGCATTGCCTTTGCATGATGTGTTTTTGAATTGATTCAAGATAGGGGGTTGGGAGCAGGTCCCACCCCCCTTTTCGCTTATGGTCTATCCAAAGGTTTTTTCAAGAAATGGAATGATCTGTTTTTTACGGCTCATGATGCCGGGCAGCCAGGCTTTCCCGTCAACAGGGGCAACGCCGAATGCTTTTTCCACAACAGAGTCATCGTCCGAGGCAACCAGGAGTTCCGTGCCTTCCTTCATGATGTCGGTGAGCATGAGAAGAACCGTGTGGTGTCCTTTTTCCTGTTTCAGGGTCTGGATATCCTTTTCAAGGTCTGCTTTGATTCCGTCAACAATTGAAAGGTCAACCAGTTCAAGCTGGCCGCATCCGATGCCGTTGCCGTTCATGTTGAAGTCTTTGTAGTCCCGGAGAACCAGGTCCCGAATCGGTGTTCCGTCAACAGCGGATTTTACCTTGAACATGGAAATTCCAAGGGCATCCAGATCATTTTCACCGCAGATCTCAGCCAGTCGTGCACACACCTGTTTGTCCGTATCCGTGCAGGTGGCGGACTTGAAAATGACCGTATCCGACAGAATGGCGCAGAGCATGATTCCGGCAATATCTTTGGGGATGTCAATGTCAAAATATTTGTACATGGATGCGATAACCGTGCAGGTACATCCCACCGGCCATATCCAGCATTCCAGGGGCTGGCCCGTGGTGACGTCGCCGAGCTTGTGGTGGTCCACAATACCCAGAATATTGGCTTTGCCAAGATCGTCAGGGCTCTGGGCAAGGTCGGAGTGATCCACAAGGTAGACGTCTTTTCCTGCATAGGACGTTACAACAGCCGGACCTGCAACCCCATATTTTTCAAGGACAAAAGTTGATTCAGGATTCAGTGCTCCCTGAATTGCAGGAACAACATCTTCACCGAGTTTTTTCTTAAGATCTGCAAGCGCGATGGCGGCACAAACAGAATCCGTATCTGGATTTTTGTGGCCAAATACCAAAGTTGACATAAAACCTCCTAAATTTTGTGGTCTTGTTTCTATTATGCGATGGTCCTAACCAATGATAACCATCTTAAGTTTAAATAAATCTCCTGTAAAAAACCGCAGTTTCTTATAAAATTAATTAACAATATACACAAGGAAAATTTTAATATAAAATTCACCGGATAAATTATTCAAACAGGAGAGGTGATGGAAATAATAAACCCGGCCTATGTCAGAGAGCTGAAAACGATTGTCAGAAAAAGTCCTTTTCCCAGGCATATGTCCATTGTACTGGATCATATTGAAATCGACCGGGCAGATATTGTTATTGATCTGGCAGACTGCCATTTGCAGCCGTTCGGCATCGTTCACGGGGGTGTGTTTGCCGCCCTGATTGACACGGCAACTTTCTGGGCCGCATTTCTCAGGCTGCCCCGGGATGCCGGGCTTGTAAATGTGGATTTAAAGCTCAACTACCTTCAGCCGGTGGTCAATGGCAGACTGACGGCAAAGGGGGCCTGCCTGAGACATGGAAAGTCAATCAGCTATTCCGAGGCAAAAATTTTTGATGACAATCAAACCCTGGTGGCCCATGGGACATCCACCCTTATGGCGCTCCAGGGAAAAGGCCTGAAGCTGGGTGCTGAAAAATTTCTGAACAAATAGTCGGGCCTTTTTTATGAAGAAGATAGACATGAGCGAGGAGGTATAAAAAATGAAGACACGGATCACTGAACTTTTTAATATCAAACATCCCATTATCCAGGGCGGTATGCACTATGTGGGATTTGCCGAACTGGCTTCGGCGGTGTCAAATGCCGGAGGGCTTGGCATTATTACCGGGTTGACCCAGAAGACACCCCGGGACCTTGACCGGGAAATCAAACGCTGCCAAAAAATGACAGACCAGCCATTCGGGGTAAACCTGACCTTCCTGCCCACGGTCAGTTCACCGGATTATGATGGATACATCAGCGCCATCATAGACAATGACATCAAAATTGTCGAAACCGCCGGCCGAAATCCCCGGGAATACCTGCCCCGATTGACAGACAATGGGGTGAAAATCATCCACAAATGCACCTCGGTGCGCCATGCCCTGACAGCGGAGAAAATCGGATGCCATGCCGTATCTGTTGACGGGTTTGAGTGCGGGGGCCATCCCGGAGAAGATGATATCCCCAATATGATATTGCTTCCCCGGGCCGCGGATGAATTGACAATACCCTTTGTTGCATCGGGCGGCATGGCCGATGCCAGAAGCCTGGTTGCATCCCTGGCCCTGGGGGCGGACGGGATAAATATGGGAACCCGCTTTATCGCAACCCGGGAAGCACCGGTGCACGACAATGTGAAACAGGCCATTCTTGCTGCAAAGGAGACGGATACCCGTCTAGTCATGCGGCCGCTAAGGAATACCGAACGTGTCTTAAACAATGCAGCCGTTGAAAAATTATTGAAAAAAGAAAGATCCCTTGGCAATGAACTCAAGTTTGAGGACATTATTGATGAGGTGGCAGGTGTTTACCCGAAGGTCATGATGGAGGGGAAAATTGATTCCGGGGTGTGGTCCTGCGGCATGGTAGCAGGGCTGATCCATGACATTCCTACCTGCAATGAACTCATAACGCGCATCATGGCGGAAGCTGAAATAATCATTCGAAATCGTATAGAAGGTATGCTGGCTTAGATGATCACCTGAAGTTGATGCATTTATATCGCAAACCCTTTGTTTGGAAAAAATTTAAATACAGGTGCGGCAGGTGTTGCAGTCGATCATGGGGCAGGGCAAGGATTGTTTTTCCTGTTTTGCCCTTTGCCATTCTTTGGCCAGAAATCTTTTCTGTACCCGAATGACGATAAAATCCCAGGGCAGGGGGGCATCAATCGCTCGTTCCTGATACACCATGGACTGCCAAAGGGCCTTGTTCTGCTGCAGGGCCCTGGACCATCCGTTTTTGAGTGCAGACTCAATGATATCGGCTGTGGTCCGGTCGCCCCGGGAAAGCAGGGCATGGACTCTTGATTTCCTCAAAGATTCTATATTAACGGTCACATTGGCCACCTTTTTTAATCCCTGCCGGATCAGGTTGACCCGATTTTTTAAAACCGATTCTTCGGCCATGGCAGCCCATTGAAACGGGGTGCAGGGTTTGGGGATAAACGGGTTGATGCTCAGGGTGATGGTGCCGATCCGTTTTTGTCGTTTTGAGGCTTCCAGAAAAACGGATTTGATCTTTTGGGTGAGCGCCACGATGGCAAGAACATCCTCATCCTGCTCAAAGGGAAGCCCGATCATGAAGTAGAGTCTTAGATTCATGATCCCGGCGCTGACAAGCCTTCCGGCGGCAGAGAGAATATCGTTTTCGTTAATTTTCTTGTTGATGATGCTGCGCATCCGCTCTGATCCGGCCTCCGGTGCAATGGTGGCGGTTTTGACCCGGGAATCGGCAAGGATATGGATCAGCTCATCGTTCAGCATGTCTGCCCTGAGGGAGGAAAAAGACAATTTAAAATTTTGAGCCAGCCCGTACTCACAGATCTGGGCAAGGTTGGGATGGTCGGCAATGGCTGAACTGACAAGGCCCAGTCGATTTGTCTTACCCCGGGCCCGGTCAATGGCCGCATAAATATTTTTGGCCGGATAAATCCTGGGGGGGCGGTAGATAAACCCGGCACTGCAGAATCGGCATCCGTGGGGGCAGCCCTTGAGGGTTTCGATGAGAAAGGTGTCCTTAAAGGCCGTGTCCTGGGTGAGGATGGTGGAAAAGGTGGAGGTAGCCTCAAGGTGTTCAAGAAATTGCACCTGGATTTTAAAGGGTTCTTTTTTATACGAATTTTTGTCCGGGTGGAGGGCCGGCACATAGGCGCCGGGAATATCTTTTTCCAGGGTTTGTAATAAAGGCTGGCCGGGCGGGGCGTTTGCAAAAGCGGTAAAAAAAGGTTCCACCAGGCATTCGGCTTCTCCCAGGAGGAAGACGTCTATAAAGGGGGCAATGGGCTCAGGGTTCAGGAAACAGGCGACTCCCCCTGCAACCACCAGGGGGTGGGTGTGGTTTCGATCAGATGATCGCAGGGGAAGGCCTGCTTGGGCAAGGAGTTGAACAAGGTTCAGGTAATCGTTTTCAAATGAGATTGAAAACAAAATTATATCAAAACGATCAAGGCGCATTCCGGTTTCAACGCTTAAGGGTGGCCCGGAATCTTTCTGCCGTGGATCGGGTAAAAACACCCGTTCACAGGATGTGAAATCCAGGTTGTTGACCAGGCGGTAGACGGTCTGGAACCCCAGGGAGGACATGCCGGCCTTATACGTGTTCGGATAAACAAGGGCTGCTTTTATCAGATTTTTCCCTTTTTTGATCACTGCCCCCTGTTCCTGGATTTTCCTGGTTGGAGGGCTGTTTTTCCGGTCCGGTTTGAGCCTTTTTCTCATTTATCAGTCAGCTTTTCTTCTCAGAAATGTGGGTACCTCCAGATCGTCGTTGTCAAAGGGCATGCTTGCGTAATGATTGCCCATATCCTCATCTCCCACGGCCCGTTTATGCTTGACGATGACCGGGTTGTCAAATTCATTCCAATTGGCAAGCTCTTCCTCTGTGGGGGTTCTTAAATGACCCCGGGCAATGGGGCGGTCCGATTGAAGAGGTGGCTGGCCAGGGCCCTGGGCAGACTGCTGGCTCGCGGCCTGGGGTTGCTGGTAGGTTCCCTGCCGGTATTCCCCTTGCTGGGAGAACGTCTGGACTGTGGGATCAAAATGGTGGATATTGCCCGCCGCCTTGGGCTCTTCGCTTCCGATACCCGTGGCAATGACCGTAATCCGCATTTCATCCCCCAGTTCTTCATCAAATGTCTGGCCCCAGATGATTTCCGCATCATCTCCCACTTCCTTGTGAATCCGGTCCGAAGCTTCGGTCATTTCATCCAGGGTGAGATCGGAACTGGAGGTGATGTTCATCAACACACCTTTGGCACCGGAAATGGAGATATCTTCCAGAAGCGGATGCGAAATGGCTCTTTCAGCCGCTTCAACGGCCCGGTTTTCCCCGGATGCGATACCGATTCCCATCAGTGCCTTACCAGCCTTCTGCATGGTGGTCCTGACATCTGCAAAATCCAGGTTCACGTGGCCGGGCATCATGATCAGGTCTGTAATCCCCTTGACCGAGTGGTGAAGAATTTCATCGGCCTTGATAAACATATCCACCATCCGGGCACCCTTGGGTGCAATGCCCCGGAGCCGGTCATTGGGGATGGTGATGACGGTATCGGTAATGCCGTGGATTTTTTCAAGTCCTTCAAGGGCCTGCTTTTCTCTTTTCTTGCCTTCAAAGGAAAAGGGTTTGGATGCCACGGCCACGGTTAAAATTCCAAGATCTTTACAGATTTCAGCGATAACCGGGGCTGCTCCGGTTCCGGTTCCACCGCCAAAGCCTGCCGTGATAAAGACCATGTGGCTGTCCTCCAGGGCGGCCCGGATTTCATCCGCACTCTCCAATGCCGCTTCCCGACCTTTATCGGGATCGGCTCCGGCCCCGAGTCCTTCGGTCAGGGTTTTCCCGATCTGAATCTTTACTTCAGCCCGGGACGCTTCCAAAGCCTGGATATCGGTGTTGGCAACAATGAATTTCACGCCTTTGAGTTTGGCATCAATCATGTTGTTGACGGCATTTCCACCGGCACCACCCACACCAATTACCTTGATTTTCGCTGAATTCTCGTTCTCCACATAAGAAAAAGTCATGTCCACCTCCCTTAAAAAATTAAATAATATCTTTAAACCACTGTTTCATTCTGTTTAATATCCCACTGAATCCCCGGGTCTGTGTTTCTTTGAAATCCATTTTGCAGCTTGCCCTGGAACCGAAGATGACAAGCCCCACTCCCGTGGCATAGGCCGGGTTTTTTACAATATCTTTTAACCCGCCGATTTTATTGGGTTCACCGATTCTCACCGGTACGTTGAAAACCGATTCTGCGATATCGGTGATCCCCTCCAGTACAACACTTCCCCCGGTCAGGACAAATCCGGCCGGAAAAGAGTTCTCAAGCCCGTTGGAGAAGAGTTCTTTTTTCAAAAGTGAAAAAATTTCCTCCACCCTGGGTTCCAGGATTTCAGCCAGGATACCCTTGGAAAGTTTTTTGGGTGCCCTTCCGCCAACCGCCGGCACTTCAATAGTCGAGCCGCTCCTCACATTTTCCGGGACACAGGTGCCATGGCTGATTTTTATCTTTTCAGCTTCGGGCAGGGGGGTGCGAAGACCAATGGAAATATCATTGGTTAAATTGTGTCCCCCCAGGGTGAGTTCGTATATGAATTTTAAATTATTGTCTTTGAAAAGGGCCATGTCTGTTGTCCCGCCGCCCATATCGGCGATGAGACACCCCAGTTCCTTTTCTTCATCCGTAAGTACCGCTTCCCCCGATGCCAGTGATTCAAGCGCAATATCGCATACTTCCAGGCCGGCCTTGTTGCAGCACTTCACGATGTTCCGTGCTGAAGACACGGCCCCGGTAACAATGTGAATCTTGGCTTCAAGCCGGATGGCCGTCATACCCACGGGGTTTTGAATGGACTCCATGTCATCCACAATAAATTCCTGGGGAATCACATGGATAATTTCCCTGTCCGTTGGTATGGCCACGGCTTTTGCCGCATCAATCACCCGCTCGACATCCTGCTCTGTGATTTCACGGCCCTTGATGGCGATGATGCCGTGGGAGTTGAGGCCTTTGATGTGATTGCCGGCAATGCCCACATAAACCGATGAGATATCACATCCGGCCATGAGTTCTGCCTCCTCCACTGCCTTTTGTATGGAATCCACGGTTGATTCAATATTGACAACCGTTCCCTTTCGCAGTCCGGTGGAGGGGTGAGACCCGACGCCAATCACGTTGATCTCGTCCTCAAGCATCTCGCCCACAATGGCACAGATTTTTGTTGTGCCGATATCCAGGCCCACGATTATTCGTTCATTTCCCTGCAAATTAAACCCCCTTTTCTAAATTAGTGTGCAGAGCATCGGCAAGTTTTGTCTTGATAAAGACTTTTTGAATATTAAAAAGATCAATGCCCCGGATGGTTCTGTCGGGAAAGTGTTTATCAATATACTCACTTATCATTTTTGCTTTTTTAAGTTTTGCATCAAAATTATCAAATCCCAGCTTGAGAAGGACAAACCCATTCTCCGGGTCAGGCATCCTATTATAAATGTCCCCGGCCTGGATGGATATCCCCGTGTTTTTGTCGGCTTTTATGGTTTTAAAGCGGTTGGGATTCTCTGTGTGTAAAAAATTCATGATTGAGTTGAACAGGGGACCGTCAAACATATACTGGTTATCTTTTTGGGTCAGGTCCAGCCCTGAAATCACGGGCAGGTTTTCTCCGTGATCCTCCAGGGGGTCGTATTCCTTAAAAGGCCTTCCCTGGGTATTGATTAAAATGTCTGCCAGGTTTTCAATCTTAACAATGGCCAGGGGTTTTTGCTCAACAATGGATATGGAAAGGGTGGATATGAAAAGACTTCGGTTCACAGAAGCCGAGTCAATCCAGGGGTGGGAGGCAATGCGGCGTTCAATGGAATACAGGTTGATTCTGAAAATATTTTTTTCCTGGGTCAGGTCGGCCAGGCTGAGGATTTCATCGTTTAAGACGCGCTCTGCGCCTGAAATATGGATCTGCTTGATATTAAAAAATGAAGACTGGGTAATGAAATCATAGGCAAAGATCGAGCAAAGGCTTAAGACGCTGATCGAGGCCACCGTGATGATGCATTTGAGGCAAAAATCAATATTGGCTCCTGAATACAGGGCAGCGGCTTCACTTGTCTCGGGCTTGTACCTGTTGGACTTGATTTTTTTATTCACCTTCCATCCTCACTTCCGGTTCAAGGTTAATATTAAATTTTTGAAAGACAACGTCCTGGATATGGTGCTGCAACAGGAGAATATCTGTGCATGTTGCCGAACCAAGATTCAGAATATAGTTTGCATGAATGTCCGAAACCATGGCGTCATTGATCCTGAACCCTTTTAATCCGGATTCGTCAATCAATTGTCCGGCAGACATGCCCTGGCCCGGGTTTTTAAAATAACATCCGGCACTGGCCATAGATCCGGGCTGGCTTGCTTTCCTTTGCCTGAGGTTTTCTTGAAAAACAGCGTCAATCTCCCGGGGGTCTGCTTTTTTTAATTCCAGGGTGGCGGAGAGGATGATACCGGAAAATTCCAGGTGTCGGTATGAGAAATGAAGCGTATTTCTGTTCAGGGTTTCCGGGTACAGGCGTTTTGGATCTAATGTTTGAATGGACCGGACAACATTGCCCATATCACCGGACCTGGTTCCGGCGTTCATCACTATGGCACCCCCAAGGGTTCCCGGGATTCCGGCGGCAAATTCAAGTCCAGACAGACCCTGGTCAAGGCAGAACCGGCAGACCCTGGACAGGCGGCTCCCTGCCCCGGCCCGGAGTATCGTTCCATTCGGATTTGTTTCAAGCATGCAGATCTCGGTTTTCATCCCCCGGGTCAGAATGGTCAGGCCCCGTATCCCCTTGTCGCCAATCAATAAATTGGTACCGCCACCGAAAAGGGTGACAGGGATCTCAAGGGCCCCGGCTTTTTCCAGCAATCGTGTCAACGTCTCTTCGTCTTTGGGCAGGGCCAGCAGATCTGCAGGACCGCCGATCTTAAAGGAGGTATACTTTTTCATTGGCTCGTCCACCAGGAGATGAAACTCCTCCATGAGCGTTGAATAGGATCTATATTCTTTTGTTGTCATACCTGTCATTACAATATGTCCAGAAGTTTTTCTCCAAGTGTGGTGATGTCTCCCGCTCCCAGAGTCAGGACCATATCCCCCTTTTTGACCTTGTGGCTGATCATGGACAGGGCCTGGGTAAAGTCCGGAGCATAGGACACATCCCTATGCCCGTGCTCCTTGATTCCTTTGCATAGATGAAGGGCATCCACCCCTTCAATGGGTTTTTCGCTGGCCGCATAAATGGGCAGGACAATTAAAATATCGGACTGGTAAAAGGATCGGGTAAATTCATGGAATAGCCCCTGGGTCCGGGTATAACGGTGGGGCTGGAATGCCACGATCAAGCGTTTGTCCTTATAGCTTTCCCGGACCGCTGTCAGGGTTGCCAGGATTTCCGTTGGATGATGACCATAGTCATCCATTACAATGATCCCTTTCTTTTCTCCTTTGATTTCAAGCCGCCTTTTGACCCCTTCAATACGTTCCAATGCTTTTTTAATGGTATTAAAAGGGATGTTCAATTCCAGTCCAACTGCTATGCCGGCAAGGGCATTGGCCACATTGTGTTTCCCGGCAATATTCAGGTTGACTTCACCCAGGCGATGTTCATGGGAAAAGACCGTAAAATTGCTCTTGCTGCCCTTAAATGAGATATCCCTGGCCTGGAGATCGGACTGGGCCGTCATGCCGAAGGTGGTATATCGCACCTTTATCCGGGGAAGGATGTCCTGGATGTGTTCATTGTCCAGGAAGAGAACGGCCAGGCCGTAAAAGGGTACGGAATTGATGAATTGCACAAATTTGTCTTTGATATCTTCAATGTCCGTATAAAAATCAAGGTGTTCAAGATCAATATTGGTGACAGCAGCAATGGCCGGAGCATACTTTAAAAAAGACCCGTCACTCTCATCTGCCTCGGCCACGATATACTCTCCCTTGCCGTGCAGGGCATTGGTGTCAAGCCCCTGGAGGAGGCCCCCGACAATCACGGTGGGGTCAAGCCCGGCCGTGTTGAGAATCTGGGCGATCATGGAGGTGGTGGATGTTTTGCCGTGGGCCCCGGACACGGCAATGGAGTATTTGATCCGCATGAGTTCGGCCAGCATTTCAGCCCGGGGGATAATGGGGATGGACAACTCCTTTGCCCGGACCACTTCCGGATTTTCCGGGGATATGGCCGTAGAGGTGACCACCACGTGGGCACCGGATACCTGGTCTTTTTGATGGCCCTGGAAAATGATGCCTCCGTTTTCTGCCAGGCGTTGGGTAATGGGGGACAATTTCAGGTCAGACCCGGACACCTTGTAGCCCAGGTGCAGGAGAAGTTCGGCAATGCCGCTCATACCGATGCCGCCGATGCCCACAAAATGGATATGGTAATTTTTCTGATACATGGGTTAACCCTTCATGTCCTTTGTCTTTAAAATAATCTCTGCAATTGTCCTGTCTGCATCGGGCATGGCAAGGGCTCGCATCTGTTCGGCCATGCTATCGCGTTTCCCTTTATTATTAATCAACTCTTCCATGGCCTGCTTTAAAACAGGTCCGGTCAGGTCCAGGTCCCTGATCATCACGCAGGCTCCCTGGTCGACCAGGGCCCTTGCATTGAATGTCTGGTGGTCATCGGCCGCATGGGGAAAGGGAACCAGAATCGCGGGCAAGCCCTTGATGCACAGCTCCGAGACGGCGCCGGCCCCGGCCCGGGTAATTACGAGATCCGCCATATCCTGGAGATGGGGCATATTATGGAAAAATGCCCTGGCCGTGGCCTTGATGTTTAAGGATCTGTATTCTTCCTGGATACGGTCTTCAGCTTCCTTGCCGGTCTGGTGAATGATATTGAATCGGTCAAGAGAGTCCATTAATTTGAGAGCGTCCATGAAGGCAGTGTTGATACTGGCTGCACCCTGGCTTCCCCCGGTGACCAGCAGGGTAAACCGGTTCGGATGGAAATGATCGAGATCAGAATCACCGGGTTGAAAATTATCGGGTCCGGAGGGTTCTATTGTCTGGGTTTCCTCTTCTAGGCTTGCAGTGGAACCGCCGGGACCGGTCCGCCGGACCGGGTTGCCCGTAAATTTTACTTTTGGGTTGAGGGTCAGCCCTTTTGTCTCTTTAAACGAGGTAAAAATAACGCCGGCAAATCTGGACAGCATCCGATTGGTCAATCCGGGAAAGGCATTCTGTTCCTGGATGGCCGTGGGTATCCTTAAAGTCCAGGCTGCCAGGACAACGGCAAAAGAGGAAAATCCTCCCACGCCCAGGACAAAGTGGGGTTTAACGGTTTTCATGATGATTAAAGCCTGAATCAGGGAGACCAGCAGAACGGCTCCTGAAAAGGCTTTGGAGATCATACTGCCGCCTTTGACCGGTCTGGAAGTAATGGCCCGGTGTTCAAACCCGTAGGCTTCAAGGGTCTGGATTTCAAAGGGAGCGTTGGTCCCCACAAACACAGTCTCAGCATCCCGGCACATCCCTTGAACGGCCTGGGCAACGGCAATCCCCGGGAACAGATGTCCGCCTGTTTTACCCCCGGCAATGATGAGTTTAAATCCTGTGTTCATGAGACCTCGATGCCCCGATATTCATTAAAATTCCCATGGCTGCCATGTTGATTACAAGAGAGGTTCCTCCGTAACTGATAAAGGGCAGGGTGAGCCCTTTTGTGGGCAGGACCCCAAGGGCCACGCCTGTGTTGATGATGACCTGGACCCCGATATAAATGGTCAGTCCGGCAGCGGTGATGGCGCCGAAAATGCTTTCAGATGTTTTGGCAATGTTGATGCCTTTGAGCAGTAAAATCAGATACAGGGACAGGACAACGATCACGCCCACCAGCCCCAGTTCCTCTCCAATGATGGAGAAGATAAAGTCGGTGTGGGGTTCGGGCAGGTAGTGCATTTTCTGCATCCCCAGACCAATGCCTTTTCCAAACAGGCCCCCCGAACCGAATGCCTTCAACGAATGGGTGATCTGGTAACCCGTGTTGTAGGGATCATCCCAGGGGTTGACAAACGACAGAATTCTTTCCAGACGGTATTCAACCTTTACCACCAGAAAATAGATCATCGGCACCAGCAGGGGAAGGGGTGCGATCAGATGCCATATTCTGACCCCGGCAATGAACATCATTCCCCAGGTAATCATCCCCATCACCACAATGGTGCCGAAATCCGGCTGGATGATGATCAGGCAGGCAAAGATCCCAAAAATAAAGGCGTGGGGAACGAAGCCCACGGAAAAGATCCGTATCATGTCCTGCTTTTTTGACAGGGAATATCCAAGGAAAAGGATCAAGGCAAGTTTTGCAAATTCAGCCGGCTGGAAGGTGAGCCCGCCGAAATTCAGCCACCGGTGGGCACCGCCGGCTTTCACGTTCAGGCCGGGAACCAGGACTGCCACCAGCAGGGCAATGGCTGCAAAAAGGATGACATAGGAAAAACTTCTGTACAGCCGGTAAGGAAAAGATGCCGTGACAAACATGACGCACAGGCTGATACCCAGAAAAAAGGCCTGTTTTTTCATGTAAAAGAATAAATTGTTATGGGTTTCCATGCTGATACTGGAACTGGCTGAATAGACCATGACAATACCGATTCCGGCCAGCAGAATCACCGGAAAAAGAATACTCTTTTCACTGAAAAACGGATGAATGGTTTTTGTTAAAGTCGCCATATTATGGGGTTTCCAGAGCCTTTACATGGGTGATAAAATCATTTCCCCTGTGGACATAATTGTCGTACATGTCAAAGCTGGCACAGGCCGGTGACAGCAGCACCACATCGTTTTCCCGGGCACTATCAAAGGCGGCTTGCACTGCCGCTTTCATGGTTTTGGCCGGTGTTACTTCACAGACGGTGTCAAAGGTGTTTTTAACGTGGCCTGTTGATTCGCCTATGGCAACAATGGTTTTCACATGGGCCTGGACACAGGGGAGCAACTGGGAAAAGTCTGTGTTTTTTTCTCTTCCCCCCAGGATCAGGATGATATTGTTGCCAAAGCTTTCCAGGGCACGGTTAACCGCATCGGTATTGGTTGCCTTGGAATCATTGTAAAAGGAAATTCCCTTGACGGATCCAACAAACTGCATCCTGTGGGCCAGGCCTTTAAACGTTTTCAGTCCCTGGAGGATGCCGGTGATATCGGCTCCAAGGGCAAGACAGGCCAGAACGGCTGCGGCAATATTCTCCCGGTTGTGGGCACCCTGAAGCTCTGTGAGGCGCGCGGTCTCGATTCGATGATTTTCCCCTTTAATATGGATGTTTATTCCGTTTGGATCTATGGTCGCCCCATACCGGGCATCCTCCCGGGACCCATATCCGATGGTGCTGACTCCCGATTTATTGTCAACCGATCCCAGGGACTCAGGTTTTTTGCCTCCCGGGTTTTCTTTGTTGCCGGCCTGGACGGTCCGGTTTGAAGAAAAGGTGATGATGCTTGATTTCAGTCGTTGAACGGCCCGGTCAAGACCTCGGATGGATTGGTTTATGACGGCAGTGTCGGATACGCCCTGGTGCTGGAACAGGCTCCATTTGGAATTTTCATAGGCTGCAAAATTTTCATACCGGTCCAGGTGGTCCTCGGAAATGTTGAGAAGAACCCCCACCGTTGGTTTGAATTGCCGGGCCAGATCCAGTTGAAAACTGGAAACTTCCGCCACGATCACATCGGCTTTTTGACGGGTCACCTGATTGTCAGCCTGGCTATCCAATTCATTATTCGTCTGGTTCTCCATGAGAAGATCCACAAGGGGGGTGCCGATATTCCCCCCCACAAACGGGGCCCTGCCGCAAGTCCTTAACATGTCCCCGATCAGGGTAGTGGTGGTGGTCTTGCCGTTGGTGCCGGTAATGGCAATGACGGGAAGACGATTGTGTTGGGAAAAAATGTCCAGCTCACCGGTTACGGGAACACCCTGGTCCACGGCAGCTTTGATATACGGGTTGTCCAGGGGGATACCAGGGCTGGGTATGATGATAGAGGCATGATTAAAGGTGTCTGAATCATGGAACCCGATCTGGGTTTGAATGCCGAGGCGGTTGAGTTCCGGTGAAACATCCTTTTTTTGTTCATCAATATCCGTGGCCTTCACGACCTTGCCCGTGGATGCCAGGAATTTGGCCATGGAAACCCCGGAAGCCCCGAGACCCACGACCAGTGAATAGGATGTCTTTTTTTGCTTCACAACCGGCTACCTTATTTTCAACGTACTTAAAGAAATTAACGCCAGGGTAATGGATATGATCCAGAACCGCACAATGACCTTTGATTCATGCCACCCCTTGAGTTCAAAATGATGGTGCAGGGGGGCCATCCGAAATATTCTTTTTCCCTTTGACAATTTAAAATACGACACCTGGATAATCACGGACAGGGCCTCGATCACGAACAATCCGCCCACAATGACCAGGAGGATTTCCTGTTTGGTCATCACGGCAATGGTGCCCAGTATTCCGCCCAGTGGAATGGAGCCAGAATCCCCCATGAAGATCTGGGCCGGGTGGGCATTAAACCATAAGAATCCCAGTCCGGCCCCGGCCAGGATGCCGCAGACCACGGATATTTCACCGGCAGCCGCAATATGGCGGACATGGAGATATTCGGCAATCTGGATATGGCCGGCCACATAGGCAAAAAACATATAGGTGACACCGGCAACGATATAGGGGCCGATGGCCAGGCCGTCCAGCCCGTCCGTGAGGTTCACGGCATTGGAGGTGCCCACGATGACGAGACAGGCAAAGGGGATGTACCAGATTCCCAGATTCGGGGAGGCATCCTTGAAAAACGGAAAGGTCAGGATTGAATCAAAATCCGGGCACTTGTAGATCAGGGCGCTGATGATCAGGCCGAACACGATCTGGATGAGAAATTTACCTTTGGCTGTAAATCCCATATTTCTCTTTTTAATCTGCATGAGATAGTCATCAATAAACCCGATAAAACCGAACAGGATCAGGGTCAGAAGAAGGATAACCACGTAGTGGTTGGACAGGTTTCCCCAGACCATGGTTGCCATGAAAACGGAGAACAGGATCAGGATGCCGCCCATGGTCGGGGTTCCCTGTTTGCCCAAATGAGACTTGGGCCCGTCAGTCTGGATGATCTGTCCGATCTGCAATCGGGCAAGCCGCCGGATCACATAGGGCCCCAGGAAAAAACAGATGAGAAAGGCGGTGAGTCCCCCGTATATGGTCCGGAAGGTAATATACCGGAATATATTCAGAAAGGAGAAATCAACATGGTATGGATATAAAAATTCAAACAGCATGGATTGTATTCCTAGGCCACCATCATAGCCGGCTCGTTTTCATGCGTTGCCCGCCGGTCCATGCCGGACCGTCTTTCCGGGACATGGGCCGTATAGGTGAATTTTCGTCTGTCAGCATACAAGCGTTTGTCTTTAACGTTTTCTGAATTTTTCATCATACCCCTCCGTCAAGAATCGAGTGTTAGTAAATGTTTGAGTTCCTGGATAACGGTTTCCATGGTCATTCCCCGGGACCCCTTTACCAGAACCCAGGTCTCGTCCACTGAATTTTTCAGTACTTTTCGGGCAATTTTTTTTTTTGTTCCGTGAAAAATATTCGGCCGGGAAAAATCATGTTCAACCGCGCCTTCAAGAATATGTTTTGCCTGGTCCCCATGCACATATAGTTTGGAAATTTTGGACAGGGCTGCCTGTCGCCCGATCTCCCAATGAAGTTTTTTTGATGCCTCTCCCAGTTCCAGCATATCCCCGAGAACGGCAATGCTGTTTTTGCCCCCTGCCATGGCTTCAAGGGTTTTCAAGGCCTGGATGACCGAGGCGGGGTTGGCATTGTAGGTGTCGTCGATCAGGGTGATGGCATGTGAAATTTTGACAATATCCATCCTGCCCGATACCGGGGTAAAGGCTGCGATTCCTTTTTGTATGCCTGAAGTATGAATGCCGGCCGTCCGGGCCGCGCCAATGGCTGAAAGGCAGTTGTCCACCATGAAAACAGCAGGGGAGTGGATGATAAATTTTTCTTCTTGGCCGTGAACCCGGGCAGTGAAACGGGTGAGGGTTCCGGACCTTTCAATGTTTCTGCATCGAATATCGGCGTCATCCCTGGAACCAAAAAAAAGAATCTGGTCAATGTTTTTATTGGCCCGGGCCTTTTCTTCAAGGATACGGCGCCGGGGATCATCTGCAAAAAGAATGGCAGTTCCTTTTTCTCTCATACCCTCAAAAATTTCAGCCTTGGCCCGGGCCACATTGTCCAGGGTGCCCAGACCCTCAAGGTGGGCACCTCCCGTATTGGTAACCATGGCGATGTCAGGCAAGGCTATTTGACTCAGCCGGGATATTTCGCCCGGATGATTCATGCCCATTTCCACGATGGCCCATTCATGGGCTGAGGACAGGTTTAAAAGGGTCAGGGGCAGTCCGATCTCGTTATTGAAATTTTTAAGGGTGACAAGGGTATGGAACTGGGTGGTAAAAATTTCCCGGGTGATCTGTCTGGTAGTGGTTTTCCCGCTGGAGCCTGTAATGGCAAGCACCTTGACCTTTGACCGGAGTCTTTGATATCGGGCAAGCTGTCCCAGAGCTATTAAGGTGTCCGGGGTCTCAACGACAACAAGGTCTTTTTGGGAAAAGTCTCGTTTGCTCGGTTCGTCAAGGGATTCAATAAATCCCTTTTCCACCACAAATCCTTTTATTCCCTTGATCACAAGGTCTTTTACAAAGGCATGGCCGTCAAACGCCTCTCCTTTAAGGGCAAGAAATACCTGGTCCGGGGTGATGGTTCTGGAGTCGGTGGAGATTCCGGAAAACCTGTGATCCAATCCAAGACCTGAGATGCCGGCCGACATGTCCAGGGCCTGGGACAGATCTAACGGTGTCCAGGCAATGGGCGTGAATTGGTCGGCAAATTCCAGGGCTGCTGCCTGAAGTTCTTCTTTGTCGTCAAAGTGGATGACCCCTGCATTGGTGATCTGGTATGTTTCATGTCCCTTGCCCGCCGCCACGATGATATCCCCGGGTTTTGACAGGAAAATCGCGTGTTTAAGGGCCTTTTTCCGGTCAACTTCAACCAGGTACCCCCTGGCAAACGGATCTGATCTGAGGGTCTCTTCTGTCAGACCTTTATAGCCGCCAATTCCCTGGAGGATATCTTTGGCAATGGCTTTGGGGTTTTCAGTTCGCGGGTTGTCGGAACTGACAATGGCAATATCACTGTACCTGCAGGCAATCTGTCCCATGAGGGGGCGTTTTGTCCGGTCCCGGTCTCCCCCGCACCCGAACACCGTGATAAGCCTTTTGGGTGCCCGTTGTCTTAAGGTTGTCAGGATGGATTCCAGGGCATCCGGGGTATGGGCGTAGTCCACAAACACGAATCGGTCAATGGGGGTGTCGATTTTTTCCAGGCGACCGGGAATGGAGCGGCAGGCGTTAAGACCGGCTTTGATCTGCTCTTTTTCGATATTCAGGGCATGGGCCGCACCCACGGCGCAGAGGATGTTTTCCAGATTGAACCTTCCGGTGAGCGAGGATGAGAGTTCAAACGAGTCGTTCCCCAGGTGAAGGGTTCCGGACAGACCCAGGATGGTATCGATAACCCCTGTCGTAAAAATATCGGTCTGTTTTTTTGTGCTGACCCCCAGGGTTTTATAGCCCTGACTTTGATAATTTGGATTGTTATGGTTAAGGTTTTTAGATTCCAGATTTTTATCGCCAAGGGCTTTAAACAAAACCGAGCCCTTGGGATCATCGATGTTCAGGATGGCAGGGGCGTTGTTTTTTCCATTGGGTCCGAGAAACTGGGTGAAAAATCTTTTTTTGCACTCAAAGTATTCATCCAGGGTCTTGTGATAATCCAGATGATCCTGGGTCAGATTGGTAAAGACGCCGGCATCAAAGCGGCAGAAATCCACCCGGTTCAGGTCAAGTCCGTGGGAGGAAACCTCCATGATCACATGGGTGACCCCGGCATCTTTCATCAGGCGCAGTGTCCTTTGCAGATCTATGGAATCCGGCGTGGTCACCGGAGCATCCAGGACCTGGTCTTTATACCGGATGTTGATGGTGCCCATAACCCCGGTGGAAAATCCGCAGGCTTTGAAAATACTTTCCAGAATCCATGTGGTGGTGGTTTTCCCGTTGGTACCGGTGATACCCACAAGGGTGAGGTTTTCTGACGGGTTCCCGTAAAAAACGGCGGCAATGGAGGCCATGCAGATCCGTGAATTTTCCACGAGGATCACATGGTCGAGATGGTCAGGATTATTTTCGGCAACAACCGCTAAAGCACCATTTTCAAAGGCCTGGGAAATATAGTCGTGACCGTCGGACATCAACCCCTGGATGGCAATGAACAATCCCCCGGGCCGAACATTTCTGGAATCGGACGTAATGGATAAAATGTCCGGATCATAGGTCTTGTCAGTCCTGGAACCGGCCCGGGACACCAGGGTGCAGCCTTTGATCAGACAGGACAGTTTCATTCTTTTTCTCCGGTGGAGACTGATGCAATCATGTGGGGGGCTTTTTCCGGTGGGATGTTCAAATAGTTGAACGATTCCGCCATAATGGTTTTAAATGCCGGTGCTGCCACGTCCCCGCCGTAATATTGCTTCTTTGGCTCATCAATGACCACCAGGATGGCCAGTTGTGGAGTGTCCAGGGGTGCAAATCCGGCAAAAACCGACATATATTTATTCGTTGAATACCCTCTTTTGTCCTTTAATGCTTTCTGGGCCGTGCCGGTTTTGCCGCAGACCGTATATCCGTCCATGGCCGCTTTGATGCCGGTGCCTTCCTCCCTGACCACAAGGTTCATCATGTTCTTTATCCGGTCGGCGGTTTTGGGTGAGATCACCTGCCGGAGCGTTTCAGGATGATAGACCCTTACATCTTCTCCCGTGTTGGAGACGATTTTTTTGATCAGCATGGGTCGCATCAGGCTGCCGTTGTTGGCAACGGCGCTGATCCCGCTGATCAACTGCATGGCGGAAACAGAAATCCCCTGGCCAAAAGAAATGGCCCCGGCATCAATTTTTGACCACTTTTGGTAGGGAATCAGATTGCCCGATGTTTCTCCGGGACACCCCACCCGGGTTTTGTCCCCAAACCCGAACGAGACAAGCGTTTCGTGCAATGTCTTGTCCCCGACGGTTTCCCCGATCTTTGCCGCACCGATATTGCTTGAAAATTTAATGATCTGGTTCATGGAAAGCCAGTCATGGGGGTGGGTGTCATGGATGGTAAAACTGCCGATTTTATAGGTGCCGTTTTCACAAAAAAAGATGGATTTCGGGGCAAAGCCCTTTTCAAGAGCCGCTGCTACGGTAAAGATTTTCATGGCAGACCCCGGCTCAAACGCATCGGTGATACATCGGTTTCTGAAGCGGTCAATATCATATCCCTTGAAGTTGTTTGGGTTAAATTCCGGGAAATGGGCAATGGAGAGCAGTTCTCCGGTTTGGGGACGCATCACCACAGCCATTCCAGATTTTGCCTGGTGGGCTTTTACCGTTTTTTCAAGGGTTTGTTCACTTAAGAATTGAATTTTTTTGTCAATGGTCAGGACAATGGAGTTTCCCCTCAACTCGGCCCGTCTTCGTTTGTCCAGATCAAGAATCCCCCCGTTTCCATCCCGCTTGATCCTGATTTTCAGGGAGCTGCCTTCCAGGATGGAATTATACTTGAACTCAAGCCCTTCCAGGCCGGAATCTTCTGCCCCTGTAAACCCGATCACCTGGGCCGCAAGATTTCGATGGGGATAAAATCGTCTGGAGTCATTTTCAAAATAGATTTCCGCAAGATTCAACAGCCGGATTTGATTGGCCTGATCCGGGGAGATTCTCTGGGCCACCCAGGCAAACATTCGTTTGGATGAGAGCAGAGTTGCAAGTCTTTTGGTATCCAGATCCAGTATCCCTGCAAGTTTTTCAGCCGTTCTTTTGGGATCTTTAATCTTTGCGGGACATGCCGACACGGAGATGGCATCACTGCTGGTGGCAAGCTTGTTCATGCCCCTGTCCAGTATCCGGCCCCTCTCTCCCTTGATGGTGATATAGGAGGAATAATCATTTTCAGCTTTCCGGGTCAGTTCTTTGGCCTTGAAAATCTGGATATCAACGGATTTGGCCCCAAGAATAAACATCAGGGCGATCATCAGAATCTGGACCACCACGAGCCTGTTTCTCATGCCCTTAATTTTTGAATCCTTATTGTTTTTTTCTGGTGACATCAGCCCTGTTCCCCGCTAAGATAAACGGTCTGCTCCAGTGTGTCACTGGAAAGATTCAGTCTGGTTTTTGCAATCCGGGTGATCCGGTCATCTGAATTGAGTCGGTCTCTTTCAACGGAAAGGGCCTTGTTATAGGAGGTTTTTTCCCTGTAGACCTCCTGGGTCCGGGACATCCTTAAAATGGTCTGGGTGGATTCGGTCCTTACCCAGGTGTAGGCCAGAAGTTCGCAGAACAGAACAATGATAACGGCAAGCCACCTGAACCCGGCCCGTTGCGGTGGCAGATGCTGTTTTGATATGTTGTTTTTGACGGTCATCATCCTATAGCCGTTGGGCCACCCTTAATTTCGAGCTTCTGGACATGGGATTGGCCGCTATCTCCTCTGGTGTGGGTGTCAGGGGTTTTCTGAACACGGACTTCATTTGGGGGACAAATCCGCACAAACAGACGGGCAGGTCTTTTGGGCAGGTGCATCCCGCTTCAAATTTCCGCAGAGCGTTTTTTACGATCCGGTCCTCAAGGGAATGAAAGGAGATGACGCAGAGTCTCCCGCCCTTGACCAGAAGGGAGGGCACGGCTTCCATAAAGGTTTCAAGCCGTTCAAGTTCCTGGTTTACAACGATCCTCAAAGCCTGGAATACCCGGGTTGCCGGGTGGATACGCTGCTTGAATGCAAATTTTGCCGGCACGGCGTTTGAAATAATTTGGGCGAGTTCTGCGCTGGATCGGATGGATGAGGCCTTTCTCGTTTCCACGATTTTCCGGGCAATCCGCCGTGAAAATTTTTCTTCCCCGTATTTGAAAAAAATATCAATCAGTTCATTCTCCTGGAATGAATTGATGATGTCAAAGGCTGTCAGATCGTTTCGAATATCCATTCGCATATCCAATGGTTCATCCATGTTAAAACTAAATCCGCGTTTGCCGTTTTTCAGTTGGTTCAGTGAAAAACCCAGGTCAAGGAGAATGGAGTTTGCACCTTTAATTCCTTCACCAGCCAGAATCCCGGGAAGGTCGGAAAAATTGCTGTGAAACAATTGCAGGTTTTTTTTGTAGGGGTGTAAGATTTTTTTTGCATGAAGAATGGCATCTTTGTCCTGGTCAATGCCGATCAACCGTCCATGGGGAAGTATGGCCTTAAGGGTTGACAGCGCGTGTCCGGCCCCGCCCAGAGTGCAGTCCACGCAAATGTCTCCGGGCTTAAGGTTCTGGTGCTCGTGCACCTCTTGAGGCATGACGGACGTATGCTCAAATCCCATTTTTACAACCCCAGGGAAGCGATTTCCTCTCTTACTTCCTCTTGTTTGAGTTTCTGCTCCATTCGTTTGTTGGTCTTGTCCCATTGATCCCGGGACCAGATCTCGAAACGATCCAGGTTGCCCACAAGCACGATCTCTTTTTCAAGTTTTGCATATTCTCTTAAGCTTTTAGGAATGAGGATACGGTCCTGTTTGTCACACATGCAGTCACAGGAGTTGCCCAGGAAAAAACGCCTGAAATCTCCCATGGCACTGGTTTTGGCCGATAAGATTCTGGCCTCAACCCGTTCCCACTCGCTGAAAGTATACGCGTATAAGCAGTCGTCCTTGTTGGAAACCATGACACCATAGACCTTATCCGACTTCAGGATGTTCCTGAACCGTGAAGGGATAATCACCCGGCCTTTGGCATCAATTGTATGAAAGGAGCTTGATCGAAACACTTATTAAAGCCTTAGTTAATTAGATTAACTGATCCACTTTCCACCACCTTGGCCCACACTTTTGCGAAAAAACTGCTTGAAGTCAAGAAAAAAATGATATTTATTTTAAAATTTTTTAAAATATGTCTCCGGTATACCCTTTTATATATGAGTTTGCTTCAAAAATTACAAAAAATGGAGTTAAGTGGAGTGATATTGAAATAATCTAAAACAAGTGCTTTGATATGGATGAATTTTTCTGAAAGCCCCCATGCTCAGGGGGTGGTTTGGCGTGGGAATAGAATTGGGGCGGAAAAAAAGACGAAAGAGTGGAGGTAAGTGGTGGGGGCAGGTGGATGAAAAATAGGGGAATAGGGGGCCGGGGAGTTAAAATGCCTATAGTGCGCCGGCAATGATGTCCCTGGACTGCTCAATGATTTCGTCGAGCTGCTCCAGGTGGTGGTCTGAAATATAGATGGGCCTGTGGATAATGATGTCAACAGTGCCCGGGATGAGATCAAGGGAATCAGACGGCAGAATTCGGGCTGAATTTTTAATGGTCACCGGCAGTATGGGAAGCCTGGTTTCCCATGCAAACCTGAAGGCACCTTTTTTAAAGGGCATGACCTGCCCGTCACGGCTTCTGGTACCTTCCGCAAAGAATAAAACACAGGCCTTCCGGGATAATTTTTTTTTGGCTTCCTGGATGGATTTTAAGGCGGCCTCATGGTTTTGCCGGTCAACCACGATACAGCCCAGGGCACGACAGGCCGTCCCGAAAACCGGTATGTCTCCCAGCTCTTTTTTCATGATCCATTTGATATTCAAACCCAGGTGGGCATGAATTATGGGGATGTCCGCCATGCTCTGGTGGTTGGCCACGACCACATAGGATTTGTTCGGGCTGTAGTTTTTTCTGCCCGTGACCATCACCTTTAACGGGACAATGGCACAACAGAGTTTTGACCATATCACCGCCGTAAAATTTGCCGCATCCTGGGTGAACAAGAGTCCTGTAAAGATGCATGTCAAACCCATAAGCAGGGTATTGAGAAAAACAAACGGAATGACGATGATCCATTTATAGGGTTGATATGCCAGTTTTAAAAAAGGACTCACTCTTTATTTTCTTTGCTCCCGGTCAGGCCTAATAGTGTTTCAATATCGGATACCATGTCTTTGCCGGTATACTGATCCAGAAAAAATGCATAGGGATTCATGGAAGAAATTCCAGTGAACCGGTCTTCCGTCTCTGCTGGAAAAAGTTTTACCTCAATGACAGTGTCGTTTTCAAGCCGTATCAGGCACAGGGGTGTCGCATCTTTAAGCTCATCTTTGCCGGAATCGTTTAAATAGTCGTCGCACTCGAGAAATGAAAGGGAAGATAAAAGACTTTCGATTACCTCTTTGTCGGCAGGAATTCCGTTTTCGTCATTCCAGGAAACCCGGGGCTCATCTTTTTTGCCGGTTTTATCTTTTTTGTCAGTTTGATCTTTCGGGGCTGGGGCTGATTTTTTTGTTAACGAAAAAATTTTGAAGGTTTCACCCTTTCCAATGGTTATTTTTCGGATGGATTCCTGCTTGAATTCCACGACTTTCTTGTCCCTGAATTCTGCCACACTCTTGTCAAAATAGGGCCTGAAACTGCCGTCGGCATGATAGACGTTCTGATCATTCCCTATCATCACAAAAGTATGATTGCCAGTGGGGGCGGTTTTGCCCATGGACAACTCAAAAACTACTTTTTCTCCGGCCATTACGCGAACCCGTATCCGGCCACCCTCATCCAGTTCGTACCGGTTCAGGTCCCCTTTCCCGGACACAAGGGCGGACAGCTTGAAAGTTTTCAAGGTGTCCAGAATGTTTTTAACCGCAGACAGGTTTGCTGGATACGCCTTGTCGGTCAGGGTCCAGGCATCTCCTTTGCCAGTCAGACGGATCGGCCCGTCTTTTTTGTCCAGGATGATTTCTGTAACCCCGCTAGTATCAATTTTTTTAATTTCCGGCAGATTGGTGTGATCCCTGTTCTCCTTGTGAAACAGGACATAGGCTCCCAGGATCAGGATGAGTGCCGTCAGTATCAGATATTCTTTTTTCATGTTCATTTCCCCTAAGCGTTAAACCGGTTTTCTATTTTCTTTTTTCTGGCCGTTCTTTTGATCAGGACTCCCAATCCGAACAAAATAACCAAAACGGGCAGGCCGATGATGTTAAATCCCTTGATAAGGCCCCTGGCAAAGGGGGTGGTATCGGCAATGGGATTCAGGGTCTGCTGCTTGCCTCTCAATTGGGCAACAGCATCATCCCCGTTCAAATGGTCAACAATGTTCAGGATAAATGTGGAGTTGGTGGACCGGCCCTGGGGATCCAGCATATTGTCCTGGAGCATCTGGGAGCAGGGAAGGACAAAGAGTTTGGCTGGTTTGGATGTCTCAAGAAAGGTGTTTTTTGCCACCACTTGTTCCAGGGGGGTGTTCTCTTCTGGAATCACGGGGTCGCCGGGTTGGTCCGCCTGGGAAATATCTTCTTCCTGGATCTTGTTTTCTTCCGACCGGGCCTCTTGTTTTGGAATGGGTTTTCCCTTAAAAAAACTGGTGAACTCGCCTTCCAGGAGAACGGCCAGATCATAGGATTTCATCTCATCCTTTTCCGTTGGGGGCGTGATGAACATGGGGTTTAAATTGATATTGTCCTGCATGAGCCAGGATTCATCCGAAGAGGACAAGAGCCGGGTCACCTTAACCTTGTCCGGATCAATATTGTCGTTTACCAGTTCCAGGGGCGAAATCTGCATGGCCACCAGACCCTTGATGTTGTCCATGAATCCGGGGCTGTTGTTGATGGTTTTTTCTTTGAGCAGGGGAGCAAAATAAATGTTTTGTTCGCCCCCGCCCATATTCTGGGGGGCCTGGTGCTTATAGGACTGCTTGTCCAGGACATAGGCTTTTTTGATGTCCACGCCGTAATGATTGAGCAGAGCTTCAAGGCCGGTGTCAATGGGCGCATACATGGGTGGCATGCCCATGCCGGCCTGGGGGGACTGGATTTCATTGAACGAATCCGAGATAAAGGCAATACTGGTCCCCTTCATCAGGGCCTGGTCAATCTGGAACAATTCATAGTCTGAAAATTTTTCCGTGGGTCGTGAAATGATCAGGCAGTTTAACCCCTCGGGTATGGGGGAGTCTTTTAAGGCAATGGGTTTGATGGAATACCGTGCGGACAGGAGCGTGTTGAATACCTGCATGGCCTGGGAGGGCCTCCCCTGCATCATGGCCATCCGGTCCGGCTCCAGGGCAAGGGTTCCGTGATCCGACAGAAAGCCGATGTCCTTGTTGATGCCGATGAGTTTTTCCACCATGGCATTGAGTTCTTCTTCCAGGGCAGCAGGATCGGCCATCTGGTAGGTGGTCCCGATAATGGGCAGTTCCATGGCATGGATCAGGGGCAGTGTTGCGGTTTTGTCCTTAAATTCAATCACAAGCCCTGCGGCCCCGCTGCCGGGTTTGATATTTTTTTCAGGAATGGCCGGCCATGCGAGTGCCATCAGGTCATGCTTTTTTCCAAGCGTATCCAGACTCTCTTTTTTTGAAATGTCAAACTGCTTGAATTCCAGGATGCCCATGCTTTTTTTGTTTAGCCGGTCAACGGTGTCGGCCACGGCTTTGCCCAGCAGGGGCAGTTGATCCAGGCCGATCAGGGGGGCGATGGTGTTGAGGGAAGAGGACAGGTACATGGTCACCCTTACCGGTTCATCCAGCCGCATCATGGCACTGACCTTGTTGTTCATCTTCTGAACAGCCGTAGTGATCTGGTATTCAAGTCCGTCGGTTGCGGTGATGGCTTCAATTTTTTCAATCAGATCCCCGTGGATAATGACCAGTCCCATATAGGCGTTTTTAAATTTCATCTCATCATTTTCCATGATCCTGATCTGGACAGGCTGAATCCCGTAACGCTTTGCTATGTCACGGTTCTCATCCGAGGTCTGGGTGAGACTGCCCTCATCCTGGGACACATTGTAAAAGGTATAGTTGAACAGATGTCCCCCCTGTGCCCCATACTCTTCCAGAAGGTCCCTAAGATACCGCTCGGTATTGTTGTGGGGGGCGGGAAGATTTTTTGAGAAAAACACCTTGATGCTCAAGGGTTCCGACAGGGTTGCCACCACCTGTTTACTGGCAGGGGAAAGGGAATAGATTTTGTCCCGGGTCAGGTCGGCCCTGAAAAAAAGGGTGACACCCACAATGTTGATCAGGACGATGACCACCATATATAAAATAAATTTAAAATAGGTTTCTTTTGTTGAAAACTTTCCCATTGTTTCTCCTTAGTTCTTCTCATGCATGACAATATAGGTTGAAAAAATAAAAATAAAGATCAGGCTCACAAAGTACAGGATGTCCCGGGAATCAATGACGCCCTTGGAAATATTGCTGAAATGGGCATTGGCACTGATGAATTCCATGACAGCAACAATGGGTGCGGGCATGAAAAAAAGGAGCCGGTCAAGGATGGTCAGGGTAAAGCATAGGGAGCATCCGATGATAAAGGCGATGATCTGATTCCGGGTCAGGGCCGAGGCAAAGATGCCCAGGGAACAATAGGCTCCTGCCAGGAATACGGCACCCAGATATCCGCCCATGACCGGTCCCGGATCAATCTCACCGATAAAGGAGATGAAAATCGGATAGGCAAGTGTGGGAACCAGCATGGCCACCGTGAACAGGGTGGCGGCAAAAAATTTGCCCAGGGCGATATCGGTAAAGGATACCGGCATGGTCAAAAGGGTTTCATAGGACCCCACATTTACCTCTTCGGCAAACAGCCGCATGGTAACGGCCGGAATGATAAATGAAAAGGTGATGGGCAGAAGCGAAAAGAAATCCCTTAAATCGGCACGGCCGAAAATAAAAAAGGTGGAAAAGAAAAACCACCCTGTAACGATCATGAACAGGGAAATCACGATATAGGCAATGGGTGAGATGAAATAGTCCTTAAACTCTTTGACGGCAATGGTTTTTATCTGTCGCATGGTGTTATGCCTCCTCCCGTGTCAATTCCCGGAATATGTTTTCAAGGGCCTGGGATTCTTTTGTCAATTGCACCATTATCCAGTCCGTCTCCTTTATCCTGCCATAGATCCGGGTGCGCAACTCCAGGTCATCCCATGTCTTTCCTGAACCTGAGATCTCAAAAGAGACCAGTTCCGGGGTATCCGGGGTTAATTCTTTTATCCCGATATCCGGATGGAGTTCTTTCAGGAGTTGTGCCGCCTCATCCGCTGGCGCCCCTTTCAGGGAGAGTCTGATCAAAGAGTTCTGCTTGACGCTCTGTTTGAGATGCACGGTTGTGTCATCGGCCACCACCCGCCCCTTGTTGATAATGGCGATCCGGTCACAGGTGGCTTCAGCCTCGCTTAAGATATGGGTGGAAAAGATAATGGTTTTTTCTTTTCCAATGGCCCGGATGATTTCCCGTATTTCGGCAATCTGGTTGGGGTCCAGGCCCGAGGTGGGTTCATCCAGGATCAGGATTTCCGGGTCTGTCATCATGGCATGGGCAAGTCCCACCCGCTGTTTTAACCCCTTTGAAAG
The DNA here is from genome assembly GCA_963674905.2 of uncultured Desulfobacula sp. Taxonomy (GTDB): domain Bacteria; phylum Desulfobacterota; class Desulfobacteria; order Desulfobacterales; family Desulfobacteraceae; genus Desulfobacula. Next base: position 3,483,392 of record CAXXXR010000002.1, read on the forward strand.
GGTGGCAATGGGCTTGGCCATGATGGTGGAAAGTCCGCAGAGATCCGACAACTGCAAAAACCGGTCATATCGTTCTTCCCTGTCGTCAATTCCCTTTATCCGGGCCACATAATCCAGATAGTCATAGACCAGCATGTTGTGGTAAAGGGGGGCGGACTCCGGCAGATACCCGATCAGGGATTTGATCTGGAGAGCATCTTTGGGCAGGCTGAGATTTTTTATTTTTATGGTGCCGGAATCCGGCTTGAAATATCCGGTGAGCATTCTCAAAGTGGTTGTCTTGCCCGCTCCGTTTGGGCCCAGGAGACCCAGGATCTCGCCTTTTCGGATCATCATGCTGATATTGTCCACAGCACGGAAATCCTTATAATACTTGGTCAGATTTTGAACTTCAATCAACGTGTCCTCCTAACTACTTTCTATGGAATTAAAAATCCGGAATTTAAAAATCTTCTAAAACTTTGCTTTTCTCGATAAATTCGAACAGGGATTCTTCCGTCTTCTGACAGGCAAATACAGCCTTTTCAATCCGCCGGCAAAAGGGATCATCCCTGCCGAGAATTTGGACGGCTTTTTGGTGGAGCTGTTTTCCCCGGTTAAAGTGCTCCTCTGCATCCAGAAGCAGGATTTTTCGTTCTTCATGCCTGAGTTTTTCAGCACTGATGATGGACTCCAGCTTTTTTACCGAATATTCAACCAGGGCATCCCGGGGGGTGCCGTAGGCCTGGGATATGGCTTCAAGGGCGTCAATGGTCCTGCGGCTCAGCACAAAGGTTTTTTGTCGTCTGGGGATTTTTTTGAACTGACGGATTCGAATGGTCTTTGCCAGGCTGTCCAAGGCATCCAGGTCTTCGATAATGTGGTCAAAAAGAGATTTTTGCTTTATCCCCATGTGAATGGCGACAAGGCCGATGGCATCAATGGCTTTCTGGGAAAGCTTGAAGGTTGCCCGGACAGACTGCTTTCCCCTCAGGTCAAACAGGGTTGATCCAGGGGATTGGTCCTCTATTTTTGGCATGGGGCTCTCCTTTTGGGAGGGTATATTATTAAACTTAATGTATTCAAAATAGTAATGATAATATGGTTTGAATTTTACAATAAATACCGGGGATGATCAATGGAAAATTATAAATATGACTGAAAAATAATCTTTTGGATCTTGCCCGGGCATTAGAGCCGGAAAAAACCAAAACAAAAGACAAGACTGCCCGCCAGAAAATAAATTTCCATTCCCGACACGGTGAATTCCGGGTCTGTCCGGTCGTCGCTATAGCATCTTGATTCCATGGCCATCACCAGAAGATCGGCGGTGAGAAAGGTTTTTTTCAGCAGGGGGAAAATAAAGTGGATGATCCGTTTGACGGGATTTTTTTCAAGGTCCCCGCACCGGGCCTTTTGGGCATCTGATACAACAGTAGCCTGCTTGAGGATGATGGGCATGAATCCCAGTGCCAGGCTGACCATGACGGCCACCCGTTTTTCCGGTACAAAGGGGATGGGTTTTAAAAACCATTGAACCGCCGCTTTGACGCTGGACGGCTTTGTCGTGGCGGAAAAAAGGATGCCTGTGAGCATGACCAGCAAAAACTTAAATGCCGTAAGCAGGCCCTGGTCTAAACCCTGTCGGGTGATGGTCATGTTGTAAAATGAAAAAAGGATATCGCCGGTCACGCTCAGGGCCCGGGCCGTAAACACAAAGAGAAGCAGCAATAAAAAATATTTCATCCGGCCCAGGGTTGACCACAGATGAAGCCCGGATTTTTTCAGGAAAAAAATCAGCACCAGGGCGTAGGTCAGGGCTGCGGGCAGACGGGCGGACAAGAGGGAGGCCCCCACCAGGCAGACAATAAACAGTTTGCACCGCACATCCAGGCGATGCAGAGGAGAGTCTTTCTGGACAAAGCTGAACAGGTTCAGGTCAGCCACGGCGTAAGACCCAGCCCCAGCTTTGAGGCACACGGTTCCCTGATGCCGTAGGATTCAAGCCGGGTGACGATATTCAGGGGGCTGCCATCCTGTTTCACTGTCCCGTCTTCCATGATGATGATCCGGGTGGCCTCGCAGATCACCGGCTCAACATCGTGGGTGGCCATGATGATGGTACGACCGGACCGGTTCAGGTCGACAATGGTCGCCAGCACCTGGAGGATACCGGGATAGTCCAGGTTGGAAAAGGGTTCGTCAAAGACAATCACCCGGGGGTCCATTACCAGAACTCCGGCAACGGCCAGTCGTCGTTTTTCACCCCCGGAAAGATTGGAGGGGTTCCGGTCCCGTAAATGGGACAGGCTTAAGCGTTCAAGCACCTGATCCACCCGTTGGCAAATAACGGCCCGGCCGAATTTCAGATTTTCAAGACCGAATGCGGCCTCATCAAACACGGTGTTGCCCACAATCTGGGCATCGGCATCCTGGAACACCATGCCGATGGTCTGCCGGGTTTGAACCAAATGTCTGGATATTTCCTTCCCGTTCACCAGGATTCGGCCTGAATGTGGCTTTAGAAGGCCGTTTAAATGCCGGATCAGGGTGGTCTTTCCCGACCCGTTTTTCCCGGCAAGGATGATGAATTCACCCGGGTCAATGGACAGGGAAATATCCCGGATCCCGGTGAAGCCGCCTGAAAATTTGTGGGTGATACCCTCTATGCGGATGAGTTCTTTTGGCATGATGTCTGTTGGCATGATATCTGGTGATTCCAATGGGAATCAGATTTTGACAAGGGGTCTTAGGGATTTTGCGATAAAGGCTGCGGCAATGATTTTCAGCACATCCCCGATGAGAAAGGGGACCATGCCGACCAGAACGGCTTTTTTAAGACCCATGGCCGTCACCACCATGAGCCAGGGAACCCCGGCCCCATAGACAACCAAAGATCCGGCCGTCATGGCGATGATATCCGATAGTATGCTTTTGCCCAGCCCCCTGGAAATCACGGCCGTGACAAAGACACAGGGAAGATATCCCAGAAGGTAACCCCCTGTGGGTCCGAACAGCTTGCCGATGCCCGATGTGCCTCCGGCAAATACCGGCAACCCCACAAGGCCGATGAGCAGATACACGCCCACACAGGCAAGTCCCCATACCGGGCCCAGAATAAGGGCTGCAAGGAGAACAAACATGTTCTGGAGCACAATGGGCACCGGTCCCACAGGGATGGCGATGACCGCACCAATGGCGATAAAGGCAACGAACAGGGAGGTGATCACGGTCATTTTAAGTTGGTGTGACGGGTCCGGTCTTGCTTCAGGCATAAAAGCAGTCTCCATATATGATGCGCTGGGTTTGGCCTGTCCTGTCTTCAATGATCAGGGCACCGGTTTCATCCACGTCAACGGCAAGGCCTTCATGCACCTCGGTCAGGGTTTCAATCCTCACCCGGGTGCCGATGGTGGAGGTCTGGATTTTCCATTGATCAATGATGTGTTTGCAGTCAATGGTTTGAACCCGGTTCTCAAACTCATCCAGAAAATTTTCCAGGATACGCCTGCGGGATACGTTTTTTCCCAGAACCTCTTTTAATGAGACGGCCCTGGGTTCATATTTTTTCGGGTGGTTGTTCACATTCATGCCGATCCCGATATTGATGAACTCCACCATATCCCCCCGGGTCTCCATTTCAGACAGAAGTCCGGCAAGTTTTTGCCCGTTCAGCAACAGGTCGTTGGGCCATTTGACCCGGACATCCAGGTCAAACAATTGCCTCAGGCACAGGGAAAGGCTCAGGGATGCGGCAAAATTATAGATATAGGACAGGACCGGCGGGGTCTTGGGTTTTAAAATCAGGGTAAACCACAGCCCGCCTTTTGATGAAAACCATTTTCGGTTCAACCGGCCCCTTCCCAGGGTCTGGTTTTCCGCGATCACGGCGCTTACATGCGGGGCATCTGTCTTGGCCAGGGCCTTTGCCCGGTCCATGGTGGATTTTATTTCCTGGAAGTGGAAGATCCGGTGGTGGAATTTTTTTTTGAAACAGAATGGCTCTAAGAGATCCTCATGGTTCAGCAGGCCGTATCCCATGGGCCGGGATTCAATGTCAAAGCTCTTCTTTAACCTTGTGATATGCTTCCACACCGCCACCCGGGAGATTTTCAGGCAGTCACTCAACTCCACCCCGGAGACCGTTGCTCCCCCTGCCAGGTAAAGGGCTTTTAAAATTTCATTTTTTATGTTTTTTTGTTCGTTAACCATATCAGGAAGATATAGTTAACAGGATCTTAATCCAAGATCAAGATATTATGATAAAATGATGGAGTTTGTCTCGTTTTTTTAGTACATAGGAATCTTTGATCTGACTGAATTGATATACCAAAAATAATCAAAGGATGAACACATGATAAACTTACAGAGAATGGCGGACCGGTTCAAAGCCCTTGTTGAAATTGACTCCCTTTCCCGGGAAGAACGCGATGTTGCCCTGGAACTTGAAAAAATATTGACCCAAATGGGTGCTGTGGTCTGCTTTGACACGGCAGGGGAAAAGGTAAACGGCAACTGCTCCAATCTTGTGGCAAAATTCAAGGGAACCGTTGATACGGAGCCCATTTTTCTATCCGGTCACATGGATACGGTGGGGCCGGGAAGAGGGATAAAAGTCCAGTTTGAAAACGGGATTTTTAAGAGTGACGGCACCACCATTTTAGGGGCGGACGACAAATCCGCCATTGCCATCATCCTTGAGGTAATGGATGTGATCTTTGAAAACAAGCTGGATTACCCGCCCGTGGAGATCATCTTCACGGTTTGTGAAGAAATCGGTCTTCTCGGGGCCAAAAACTTTGATCATGCCCTCATGGATTCAAAGTTCGGCTATATTCTGGATTCAACCGATACCCGGGGGATTGTAACAAAGGCCCCGGCCGCCAACAAGATCGGCATCAAGATTTACGGTAAGGCGGCCCATGCCGGGGCAGCCCCGGAAAAGGGGATCAATGCGATCATGGTGGCGTCAAAAGCCGTGTCAGGACTCACCCTGGGCCGAATTGACGAAGAGACCACCTGTAACCTGGGCACCATCAAGGGTGGGGTGGCCACCAATATCGTGCCTGAGCTGGTTGAAATTCAGGGCGAGGCAAGAAGCCATGATGTGGGAAAGTTAAAGGCGGTAACAGATACGATTGTATCGGCATTTCATACTGCAGCCGAAGCGTTTAAGGGCGATTCCGATCTTCCCCGGGTGGAAGCCATCGTGGAAAATGATTTTCCCAACACCAATATTCCCGAGGATCACAGGGCCATTGTCCTTGCCCGGAAGGCCGCATCCAATCTGGGGACCCATCTGGCATCCAAAACCATCGGCGGTGGTGCCGATGCCAATGTCTTTTTTGGTAAAGGCATTGTGGCAGGTGTCCTGGGAACCGGCATGACCGATGTCCATACCTTGAATGAATCCATTGATATTAAGGATATGGAGGCATCGGCAAACCTGGTGCTTGAGATCCTCAAGGTCCATGCACAAGGGGATAACGCCTAGGATGATCGCCTATTTCGATATGTTCTCCGGCATCAGCGGGGACATGACTCTGGGGGCATTCATTGATCTCGGGGTCCCCAAAGACTGGATCGAGAACAGCCTGTCCGACATTCTGGACGGATTCAGATTGCGGACCAATATTGTGTTTCGCAATCATTTAAGGGCAACCGACCTGGTGGTGGAGGTGACAACCCATGATCCGCCCTCACGCAACTATACGGATATCAAGGCTTTAATTGAAAACAGCGCTCTTCCCCTGGCCGTGAAAGAGAACAGTCTTGCCGCGTTTCAGAAAATTGCCGCGGCTGAATCCATCATTCACGGTAAAGACATTGAAACGGTTCATTTCCATGAAATCGGCGGTATTGATTCCATTGTGGATATTATCGGTTCTTTTCTGTGTGTGGAATATCTGGGAATCAAACAGGTATTTGCCTCTCCCGTTCCCCTGGGGTCGGGATTTGTAACCTGTGCCCATGGAAAAATCCCGGTTCCGGTTCCGGCAACCCTGGCTATTTTAAAAGATATTCCAGTCAAATCTTCTGATGCAACGACAGAGATTGTCACCCCCACAGGGGCGGCCATTGTCACCACCCTGGCCGCATTTTTCGGGGTTATGCCCGGAATGCGGGTGAAGCAGTCCGGGTATGGGGCCGGGAAAAGAGATACAGGCTCAAGTCTTCCCAATTTGCTGCGCATTGTTTTGGGGGAAGACCCGGGAAATCAATTGAAAAGTCAATTGGACAATCAAGGCGAAAATGGAACGGCGATCCATCAGGAAACCATATCTGTGGCCAAAACCAATGTAGATGATATGAGTCCTGAAATTTCAGGATTTTTGATGGAGACCCTGTTGGAAGCCGGGGCATTGGATGTCTGTTTTTTCCCGGTCCAGATGAAGAAAAACAGGCCCGGGATTCAGATTGAGGTGATGTGCAGGCAAGAGGATCTTTCTGCATTGATTCACCTCATCCTCTCCCAGACCACCTCCATCGGCGTGCGGCACCACACCTGTGACCGCTCATTTCTGGCCCGGGAAAACAGTGTTGTGGACACCTCTTTCGGGCCGGTCCAGGTTAAAAAAATTATTAACCCCGACCACACCCTCCGGTTTGTCCCGGAGTACGAGGGGGTCAGGAAACTGGCAAAGGACCGCCAGATTCCCTTTAAGGAGGTGTATGCCCGGATCATGTGGGAGGCAAACCTCAAGCCTTCCTGATGGCCTGTAAAAAAATCATAGTTTTTTTGTCACCCCCAGTTTTTCCAGGTCAACATCCAGTTCCTGTTTGTTGTAGAGTTTGCCTTTTCTCCATTTTCCATTAAATTCAAGGGTGGGAACCACCCAGTCAAATCCTCCGTTCACCTGGATGATTTTCTGGATGATATTCTCGGTCTCTTCTTCTATTTCAATATATTCAAATTGAATCTTATGGTCGTTTAAATGTTCAATTGTCTTTGTGCAGTGCGGACACCATTTTGCCGCGTATACTTTCAGCATGATATACTCCCTTCGTCACAATCTGATGGCGACTTTTTACTCGTCCATCGGTGTAGTTTCTACGCGTTTTTCACGCTTTGTCCTATTATCATAATCACGGATTTTATAAACATCAATGCGCCCGTGTCAGGAGTCCGTCGTTTCTCCAAACGCCTGGATGATATAATCGGAAAAACATTCGATGATTTCAGATCTTGTTTGCTTTGTCTTGTGCAGGACAATATTTGACGGGTATATCAAAACTATTCATTAGACAAATAAATTAATCAGACTTAAATTATCCGTCAAGTGGTAAACAAAGGACCAGATAATAAAAAAGCAGGCAATAAAGGAGCGGATAACGAAGAATCTGACAATCAACGCCGGATCATAAAAACAGACCGGCGATAAAATACAGGAGATTCAATGAAAATTTTAATTGTAGGCGGCAACGGTACCATCGGAAAACGTGTGAGCAAACACTTTGCGGAGAAACACGAGGTGGTCATTGCGGGCAGGAATTCCGGGGATGTCAATGTGGATATTGCGGACAGCAGGTCAATAAAATCCATGTTTGAAACCCTGGGAAAGGTTGATGCAGTGGTGTGCACGGCAGGAGATGCCAAATGGGCTGAATTTGCCTCAATGACGGAAGAGGATTTTTATATCGGCTTGAGGAGCAAACTCATGGGCCAGGTGAACCTGGTGAGAATCGGCAGGGAGAATGTGAATCCGGGAGGATCATTTACCCTTTCAACAGGAATCCTGGCCGATCATCCCGTGGCCCTGACCACCAGTGCCGCAATGGTCAACGGGGGAATTCACAGTTTTGTCAAGGCCGTATCCCTGGAGCTGGAAAATAGTATCCGGATTAATGTGGTTTCGTCCGGACTGGTTGTGGATGCAGTGGATAAGTATGAAGACTATTTTCCCGGACACAACCCCATCCCCATGAAAAAAGTGGTGAACGGGTTTGTCAAAAGCGTTCTGGGCCACGGCAATGGTGAAATCATCAGGATGTATGATAATTGCTGATGAGTTGATGATGGTCCCTGACCCGGTGCAAGGCTTATCTATTATATTTCCAAAGTCTGGTCAGGGACCATTGCCCAGCCCCAATTTTCTTGACAGGGAGTGACGCAGAATATAAAACTGCTTCATGAGTTTAAAACAGAAAATTATCATCTGTGCTGCCACCGGAGCCTATTCCGGGAGGATACCTTTTGCGCCCGGGACATTCGGGACCCTGGCCGCCATCCCATTTGCCCTTGTCTTTCTTATTATTCCCCCGTCATTTTACGGTTTTTATATTTCCGGATTGATTCTTGCCGCTGTTTATGTTGCAGACCAGGCTGAAAAGATTATGGGACAAAAAGATCCCGGCTGTATCGTTATTGATGAGATCGCAGGCTATGTGGTCACCATGTCCGTGGTTCCCATTGAGCCGGGTACCCTTGCCCTGGGATTCCTGCTGTTCCGGTTTTTTGATATTGTGAAATCTGCGCCGGTAAGGTATTTTGAAAACAATTTTTCCGGGGGGGCAGGCGTGGTTCTGGATGATATCATGGCCGGTATTTTTGCTGCCGGCAGTTTGAAAATTTTATATTTATCAGGGGTATTTTAGGAGAAGAGGGATGGAAGCAAATTCAGAAAAAGACAAGGCCGTAAAAACGGCAATGAGTCAGATTGAGAGGCAATTCGGCAAGGGATCTGTCATGAAACTGGGGGGCAGGGCCATAGAAGCGGTTCCCGTTATCAGGACCGGTTCCCTTGCCCTGGACAAGGCCCTGGGTGTGGGCGGATATCCCCGGGGCAGGGTGATTGAGATCTACGGTCCTGAATCTTCAGGCAAGACCACCTTGGCGCTCCATGCGGTTGCCCAGGCACAGAAGGACGGTGGGATTGCCGCATTTATTGACGCCGAGCATGCCCTGGATGTGGCCTATGCCAAGCGGCTGGGGGTGGATTGTGACGAACTTCTGGTATCCCAGCCCGATACCGGGGAGCAGGCCCTGGAAATAGCTGATATGCTGGTGAGAAGCGGTGGCATTGATATCATGGTCGTGGATTCCGTTGCCGCCCTTGTGCCCAGGGCGGAAATTGAAGGGGATATGGGCGATTCCCACATGGGGCTCCAGGCACGGCTCATGTCCCAGGCATTGAGAAAGCTTGCCGGCACCATTGGTAAGACCAATACCACCATCATTTTCATCAACCAGATCCGGATGAAAATCGGTGTGGTGTATGGGAATCCGGAAACCACCACCGGCGGCAACGCCCTGAAATTTTATGCATCCATGCGCCTTGAAATCAGACGGGCCACCCCCATAAAAGAAGGCCAGGACATCATCGGGAACCGCACCAAGGTAAAGGTGGTGAAAAATAAGCTGGCACCCCCGTTCAAGAGTGTGGAATTTGATCTCATGTACGGCGAAGGCATCTCCAGAACCGGAGATCTCCTGGACATGGGAGCGGAACTTGAAATTGTGGACAAGAGCGGATCATGGTACTCATTTGAAGGTGAGAGAATCGGCCAGGGCCGGGAGAATGTTAAACTCTTCTTGATTGACAACCCGGATATATTTGAAAAAATTGAGTTAAAGGTCAGGGAAAAACTGGGAATTGCCGCACCTGCCCCCAGGGATCAGAACAATAAAGACCAGAACAATGGGGCCAAACCCAAATCCAAATCCAAAGCATAAGAGTTCAGCCAGAGAGGAGTTGTGACATGACAGGCAATGATGCCAGAAAAATTTTTATCGATTATTTTAAACGCCATCACCACCAGCACGTAAGATCTTCCTCCCTTGTTCCCCGGGATGATCCCACCCTTTTGTTTGTCAACGCCGGAATGGTGCAGTTCAAACGGGTATTTACCGGAGATGAGAAAAGAGAGTATTCCACGGCGGTAACGGCCCAGAAATGTGTGCGGGCCGGTGGAAAACACAATGATCTTGAAAACGTGGGGTATACGGCGCGGCATCACACCTTTTTTGAAATGCTGGGCAATTTTTCTTTTGGCGAATATTTCAAGGAAAAGGCCATTGATTTTGGATGGGACCTTCTCACCAACGGGTACGGGTTTGACAGGGAAAAACTCTGGGTGTCCGTTTACCACGAAGATGATGAAGCCTATAATATCTGGCGGGACCAGGTGGGGGTGCCTGAAGACAGAATCGTGAGACTGGGGGAAGCGGATAATTTCTGGGCCATGGGGGATACCGGCCCCTGCGGCCCCTGCAGTGAAATCCACATTGACCGCGGAATTGAATTCGGCTGTGACAACCCGGATTGCGCAGTGGGGTGTGACTGCGACCGGTGGCTGGAATTGTGGAACCTGGTGTTCATGCAGTTTGAACGGGATGAGCAGGGCAATATGACCCCCCTGCCAAAGCCCAGCATTGATACGGGCCTGGGACTTGAGCGGGTGATTTCCGTTCTCCAGGGAGTCCCCACCAACTATGACACGGATCTGTTTGTGCCCATCATGGAAAAAGTGGGGGAGCTTGCCGGCAAAAAACGGCATGAGTCGGATCTGGTGGAAGTGGCCATGAAGGTGATTGCCGATCATTCCCGGGCCGCGGCATTCCTGATCTGTGACGGGGTCCTGCCTTCCAACGAGGGGCGGGGCTATGTGCTGCGCCGCATCATGCGCAGGGCCATCCGGTACGGCAGAAGTATCGGGCTGGTCAAACCTTTTCTCCACGAGACTGTGCAGACGGTTTTCTCCATTATGGATCAGGCCTATCCAGAGCTGAAAGACTCGTCCGCCTTTATTTTGAATGTGGTTCAAAATGAAGAGGAAAAATTTCTGGAGACCCTGGACACGGGCATGAAGCTTTTGGAAGCCGTGATTGAGGATCTTCCCCACAGAGAGGGGACGGCCTCTGAAAAACCGGGCAAAATGGGCAAAACGGACAGAACGGGAAAAGAGAAGCCAACGAAAAGGGAAATCCCGGGCCAGGTGATTTTCAAACTCTACGACACCTTTGGGTTTCCCGTTGACATCATCATGGACCATGTCAAAGAGATGGATATTGATCTGGATATGGACGGGTTTGACCGGGCCATGGCCGAGCAGAAGGCAAGATCCAGGTCCACAAAAACTTTTGCCGGCGTGGGCGACGCCTATAAAGCCCTGACCTCGGGCGGTGTGAAAACCGTTTTTGAGGGGTACGAGGCTACCAGTAACACGTCGGAAGTGCTTCTCCTTGTCAGGGACGGCAAAGAGGTTGAAGAGGCCCGGAAAGGGGATGTCGTTGAAATCGTCACCGGATCCACTGTTTTTTACGCAGAGTCCGGTGGCCAGGCAGGAGACAGGGGTGTCTTTGAAAATAAGGAGTGTGTCATCGAAATCCAGGATACACTGAAAGACCCCTCCGGGATTGTAATCCACAAAGGCGTGGTCCAAAAGGGCCGGGCCAGAAAAGGAGATACCTTTAATCTCAGGGTGGATGCCGAAAAAAGACGGAATACCGCCTCAAACCACACAGCCACACATATCCTGCACTCGGCCTTACGCCACGTGCTCGGGGATCATATCAAGCAGGCCGGTTCCCTGGTGACAGACACGAGATTAAGATTTGATTTTACCCATTTTTCATCCATTTCAAGGGAAGAGCTGTCGGCTGTTGAAGATGAGGTCAATCTGCGGATCAGGGAAAATCATGTTGTGGGTGTCACGGAGATGAACATGGACGAGGCCGTAAAATCCGGGGCCACGGCATTGTTTGAAGAAAAATACGGGGATGTGGTCCGGGTGGTGTCCCAGGGGGAGTTTTCTCGGGAGCTTTGCGGGGGGACCCATGCCGGCCGGTCCGGGGATATTGGCGTGTTTAAAATTCTCTCGGAAGGTGGAATTGCTTCGGGGGTGAGACGGATTGAAGCGGCCACCGGCCAGGTTGCCCTGGATGGGATTCACAGTCAGGAGGCCCTTATCGAGTCGTGTGCAGGACTGCTAAAAGGGGCCAGGGAAGATCTGGCTGAAAAAGTTGAGGCCCTGCTCCGGGACCGGAAAAATATTGAGAAAGAACTGGTGTCCCTGAAGGCGAAGATGGCCTCAAAATCTGTTGAAAATCTGGATGGTGCCGTCAGACAGATTAACGGAGTCAAGGTGGTTTCCAAGCGGGTGGAAATTGAAAATCCCTCCCAGCTCAGGGATCTGGCAGATAAATTCAAGACAAAAATCGGCTCCGGGGTCATTCTCCTGGGGGCTCAGTCCAAAGACAAGGCCCTGCTGATCTCGGTGGTGACCGATGACCTGACCCAGAAGTTCAAGGCCGGGGATATTGTCAAGACCGCTGCAAAGATTGTGGGCGGCGGCGGGGGAGGGCGCCCGGACATGGCCCAGGCCGGGGGAACCAAACCTGAAAATCTTGACCAGGCACTTGCATCGGTTTTTGACCTGATGTCATGACCGCCTACTTCATAAGGCGATTGATCCTGGTGATACCGACCTTTATCGGTATCACCATCATGGTGTTTATCATCACTCGTTTTGTGCCGGGCGGTCCCATTGAACGGATTATTTCAGATACACGGGCCATGCAGACGGCCCAGGGCGGCTCATCTTCAGTGTCCGGTTCCGGCGGGGGACAGCCCCTTTCCCAGGACCAGATCCAGCGCTTAAAAGAATACTATGGGTTTGACAGGCCCGTGATCGCCAGCTACTTTATCTGGCTGGGCCGGGTCCTGAAAGGGGACCTGGGCCGCTCCACCCGGTATTATGACCCGGTCTGGGACATGATCCGGGAACGGATTCCCATCTCATTGTATTTCGGGATCTTAAGCCTGGTCATGATTTACGGGGTGTGCATTCCCCTGGGGATGGCCAAGGCGGTTCGGCACAGGACCGGGTTTGATAATCTCACTTCAGTCATTATTTTTACGGGGTATGCCATTCCCGGATGGGTGGCCGGTGTGTTCATGCTGGTCCTGTTTGCATCCCGGTTTGACGTCTTTCCCCTGGGCGGGCTGGTATCCGAGCTGTTCGACGAGATGACCTTCTTTCAAAAACTCACGGACATTGCCCGGCACACGGTTCTGCCCCTGTTCGCCTATGTGGTGGGCTCATTCACCGTGATGACCCTTTTGATGAAAAATACCCTCATGGACAATCTGTCGGCAGATTATATCCGCACCGCCATTGCCAAGGGCCTTCCCTTTAAACAGGCCATATGGCGCCATGCCATGCAGAACAGCCTGATCCCCATTGCCACCAGCTTTGGCAACAATATCTCCATCATCTTAATGGGGTCTTTTTTGATTGAAAAAGTATTCAACATCGACGGCATGGGCCTGCTGGGATATGAGTCCATCCTTGACCGGGACTATCCCGTGGTCATGGGAATCCTGGTGATCTCTTCCCTGTTGTTCATGGTGGGAAATATCCTTTCCGACATCTGCGTGGCCCTTGTGGACCCCAGAGTAAGATTTAAGTGATGCGGTTTAAATGATAAAATATAAATGATAAGCCTTAGATGATAGAGTCGAAACCATGCCCATGAATCCAGTCACCCGAAAAAAGATCCAGCGGTTTTACAGCATCAAAAGAGGGTTCTTTTCCCTGGTGATCCTGGGATTCATGATTTTTGTCTCATTTTTCGCTGAAATCTTCATCAACTCCAGGGCTTTGTTGGTCTATCACAACAGCAGACTCTATTTTCCCACCTATACCCGGATGATCCCGGGATCTGAGTTTGGTCTGGGATACGCCTATGAAACCAATTACCGGGACCTGAAAGAGAAGTTTCAAAACGAGGGATTAGCAAGCCTTGTCATTCTCAGTCCGATTCCCTATAACCCCTATGAGAATGATCTGAAGTTTGATGCCTATCCGCCCTTTGCCCCTTCGTTTGGGGAACGCCATCTTCTGGGTACGGACAACGTGGGCAGGGATATCCTGGCCCGCCTGGTATACGGATTCAGGACAGCCATTGTGTTTTCCATTGTCCTGCTCATCATGAACTATACCATCGGCATCGTTATCGGGTGTTCCATGGGGTATTTCGGCGGGAAATTTGATCTGGTCTTCCAGCGGATCATCGAGATCTGGAGCAATGTACCTTTTTTATATGTGATCATCATCATTGCCTCTATCGTGATCCCAAGTTTCATGATCCTGGTGCTCATCATGGCTTTTTTCGGATGGATCGGCATCACCTGGGTCATGCGGACCATGACCTACAGGGAAAAGGAGAAAGAATATATCCTGGCCCTCCGCTCCCTGGGGGCCTCCCATACCCGCATCATCCTGGCGCACATCATTCCCAATACCATATCCGTGATCGTGACCTACGCCCCCTTTGCCGTTTCCGGCGGGATTGTGGCCCTGACCTCCCTGGATTATCTGGGATTCGGCCTGCCCGCCCCCACCCCTTCCTGGGGGGAACTGCTGTCCCAGGGCTGGCAGAACATGGAGGCCTGGTGGATTGTCTCTTCCGTTGTGGCGGCCCTTGTGGTCACCCTGATGACCGTCACCTTTATCGGCGAGGGTATCAGGGAGGCCTTTGACCCGAAACAGCACACCTTTTATGAATAGACTGAAGGACGGCTGATTTTATTCAAGTTATAAAATTTACGGTCCATTAATACACTTTGCGCCGTGAAAATCCTTTCCCCAGTACGTTAAAGGTGTTCTCCGTAATCAGGAAGGCGTCCGGGTCAATGGTAAAGGCGATTTCCTCCACCCGCTTTATCTGGAAGGTATTGACCACTGTCAGAATGATGTCTTTTTCATTTCCCGTGTAAGCCCCTTCGCCTTTTATAAGGGTGGTGCCCCGTTTCAACTTTCTCATGATTTCATCTGCGATTTTCCTGGGATCATTGGAGATGATGAAGATCATTTTTCTCTGGTTGAACAACGTGATAAAATATTCAATCACCTGGGAAGTGATATAGCTCATGGCCATGGAGTATAGGATCAGATCGGTATCCAGCATGCCGAAAGAAAAAATAAACAGGACAAGATTAAAGGAAAAATTGTAGGTCCCGATGCGGATGCCGAACTTCTGATTTAAAATCACCGAGATGATATCATTGCCTCCGGCAGATCCAAGGGAGCGAAACACGAGGCCGGCACCGGCCCCGATGATGGTCCCGCCGGCAAGAGCCGCCAACATAAAATCTTTGACCGGGATTTCAAATTGGATAAAATCAATGACAAGGGTGAGGATGATGGTGCCGTAAAGAGAGTACAATAAAAACCGCCGGCTGATAAACAGCCATCCAAGGATGAAGACCGGGATATTTAACACCAGGTACCAGATGCCCGGGCTCAAAACCTGGGTATAATAAAACAGGAGAATGCCGGCACCGGAGAACCCGCCGGTAATCATCCCGTTGGGAATGACAACGGCCTTGAGCCCGATCCCCGTGATAATACTTCCCAGGGTGATCAAAAACAGGTTCCAGGGAATGGAATAGGTAATATTTTGTAGTTTCATCAACGCTTCCTTAAATTAAAAAAAATGGTTCTGATAGTACAAAAACAATGGAAATGCAATGGTTTTTATTGAACCCGGATCAGACGTAAGGCATCCATCCTGATCCGGGATGATGACAGGTGGTGTAAAAGGGCGTCCATCCGGTCCCGGGCAAGCTGGACTTCCGCCTCCCTGATATCTGGATTTATTCGTTTTAACTGGATCAGGCGGCTGATCTCCCGGCCCAGGGTATCTTCTATCCGGGTTTTTGCCTGCTTGATCATTGTCCTGGTACGGGATTGGGCAATGGTTTGGCTTTTTTCAAGCATGTCCGGAATCAGCTCCTGCCTCACCTGTTCCATGTCTTTAAACCATTGGCCCTGATCCGGCATCAGTTTCGCTGAAAGGGATGTGAATTCATTTTCTATTGTTCGGTCCTTTCCCTGATGATCCACAACAATGCGGATGGGATCAGGCATGAGGTATCTTTCAAGATTCAGGTGATCCGGGGCAATACATTCGAGGATAAAAATCGTTTCCAGCAAAATTCCCGGGTTCCCTTTTCCGTCCATGAGTGTACTTGTGCAGGAGCCTGTGCCTTTGGTGATAAAAAAATCAATGGTCTGATTCACAAAGGGGTGATCCCATGAGAAGAAGTCCAGATCATCAGCGGCAATGGCGGTTTTCCTCTTAAAGGTCATGGCATTGGACAGGCCTGTGAGTGTGGGAAAATCTTCATCGGTTATGGTGTCTGAATTCAATTTGAAAATGGCGGAGTCAATAAAGTCGGCTTCAATGCCGTAATGATCCAGAATCTGGATCAAAAGAGTTTCAAGGGTGTTGTCCCTGTCAATCCGGGTGATGTGATCCAAAATTTTTTTTGCGGAATCGGGCTTAAATGAATTCATTTCCAGGAGGATGTTTTTTCCCTGGGATAATTTTTTGTCCACGGTGATGCAAAATGCCTTTGTTTGCGAGATTAATTGAGTAAGAACGGTTTGGTCAACGCCCATATTTTGCGTGGCCTGGTTGAAAAGATGTTTCAGGTCTTTTTCAAAATTTTTATAGATCAGATGGACCCCGTTGATGTTTTTTCCAAACAGGTTTAAGCCGTCATTATACCATCTGGCAAGGATCTCGTACACGGTTCCCAAGATAAAGGGAACGTGGATCTGGATATCATTTTTCTGGCCGATCCGGTCCAGACGGCCGATCCTCTGCTCTAAAAGCTCCGGGTTTCCGGGCAGGTCAAACAAAAACAGATGGTGGACAAACTGGAAGTTTCTTCCCTCACTGCCGATTTCCGAACACACCAGGAGTTGCGCCCCGTCGGCCCGGGAAAACCAGGCCGCATTCCTGTCCCGCTGAATCAGGCTCATGGTTTCATCAAACCGGGCAATATCCACGGATATGTGAAGACCGACGGCCGTTTCAACGGCCCATGCTTTTTCTTTTGAACTGCAGATGACCAGAGTCTTTTTCTTTTGTTTGATCAGGGTAACCAGGTATGAAATTCTGGGGTCCTGGGTGAAGATAAATTCCCGGCTTTCTCCAGTTTTAAGACGATCGGGTTTTAGCAAATCAGTTTCAGGAAAATCAGGATTAAAAAACTCATTATTGACGGCAACAATCTGGGCCCGTGTCCCAACAAGGGGAATTAAATGGGCCTTTCGTTTGGGGAACCCCTTGATCACGGATCTGGTATTCCTGAAGATCACCCGGCCCGGACCATAGGCGTCCAGGATGTGATCCACGACTTTGTTTTGGCGGAGGAGAGTTTGGATGGTTTTAACGGTCTGCTGATAATGGGCGGTTTCCTCCAGGTAGGTGTTAAAATCAAAGTATCGTTCAGGGTCAAGGAGGCTGAGATGGAGAAAATGATTTTTCACGCCCATCTGTTCCGGTGTGGCCGTCAGCAACATCAAGCCGAATGTTTCTAAGGCAAGACGCTGAATAAACCCATGAATTTTGCTGTCGTCCGTAATATGATGGGCTTCATCAATGACCACCATATCCCATCCGGCTGAAATGATCCGGGCCTGGCATTTTCCACTTTTCAGGAAATCAAACCCCGTAATTCCCAACTGGTACTCTTCAAACGGATTCTTCCCTGATCCGTCCGGGTCAATCAATGATGTGTTGTCTTCATTAAAGATCATGAAAGACAGGTTGAACTTCCGATACAGCTCGATAAACCATTGGTGAACCAGGGATTCCGGGACAATGACCAGGACCCGTTTGATCCTGTCGGTCATGAGGAGCTTGTGAAGGATCAGGCAGGCTTCTATGGTTTTACCCAGGCCGGTTTCATCGGACAGCAGGACCCGGGGGATATAGCGCGAGCTGACTTCGTCGGCAATGGAGATCTGGTGGGGAATCAGCTCAACCCGGCCCCCGAGAAATCCTTTTGCCGGTGAGGCATTATAGCCGGCTTTGGCCCTGAGCAGCCGGTACCTGAGATCAAACAGTCTGCCGGCATCCATCATCCCGGCAAACAGCCGGTCCTGGGGCATGGAGAAAGAGATCCTGTCACACAGGTCTGTCTCGCACGCCCGGCTGTCTTTTCCGGAATAATAGACCAGACCGCCGGACTCAAAAAGGGTTTCAATCGTCAAATGCCGGTTGTTTTTTAATTGAACCCGGTCTCCCGGCTTAAAAATGACCCGTTTCAGGGGGGCGGATCTGAGGGCATACTGCCGGGTATATCCGCTGGATTCAAACCGAATGGACAGGGTCCTGTCGTCAAAGGCTGTAAGGGTTCCCAGGCCGAGTTCCGGCTCTGCTTCACTGATCCATCTCTGCCCTGAACAAAAAAGTTGACCCATGGGACACCCATTTTAAACTGCTTTAAAATGGGGAGGTTATGACATGATTCAGGGCAGATTGTCAATTGCGTATTCTCCCGGAAACCTGCCGCTTCCGGTGCAGACCCGGGCCTGCCGTCAATGAAAGACTATATCATGCAGGGCAGACCAGTTGGAACGGGTCCCGGCCGGTCCTGATTTTGACCCGGATCACGGTTTAATTCGCTTTTGACTTCGGAATACAGAAGGGTGAGCCACTGCCGGGCCTTGTCCGCAGGCATGTCCAGCCCGTCAAGAATCGCACCCCACTCTTTTTCCCGGGCAATGGGACAGGCCTGGTCGATCCCGAGGATGCCGTCTTCCGTGTACCGGTAGGGATACAGCCTGCAGATCAGGGGACGACGATCATAGGGCAGGCAGCACCCGGTTGTCGTGAGCAGACTGCAGTTTCTCTCCAGGGTTCTTTTCAGCACCCGGACCAGTCCCTGGGGTTGCAGGACCATGGACATCCAGAGGGGATCATAATCCGGTTCAATATCTTCAGGAACCGGTGCTTCAAAGGTAAAAAAATCTTGACGGCCGAGAAATTCGGATATCCGCTGGATATCTCCTGTTGTGAGACTGATCTGGTAGTTTTTACAACACGAAGTTCCGATTCGGGCGCAACTCATACATGACAGAGTCACAAAAACTCCTGACAAAATAGGTTGAGAAACGGCGGGATGAGACAAAGCCATCTTACTTCTACAAATTTGGCACATTCCACCAATGAGGCTGAATATAATGAGGGTCGGATCATTGTCAAGGGATGGAAGAGGCCGGCGAAAAATATTCTAAGGCCCCGGGAAAACCGGCTGGTCCTGCCGGTTAGGTAATAGGCGACCAGCCCGATCCATTCGCGCAGGTTCCATTCCAGGCTTTACCTGTCTGAATTAATATTTGATCTCAAAGGTTTCGAAACCTGTGATTTCTGGAATTTCTTTTGACCGGATCTTATCCACCCGGGCCGCCGCAGGCCCTTTTTTACACCAGGCTATCATTTGGGTAAGGGCCGGTTTTTCACCTTCAAAAACAGCCTCCACATCGCCGTTGGCCAGATTTTTTACATATCCTTTGAGGCCAAGGCTGTCGGCCGTTTTCTGGGTGTGGGCCCGGAAAAAAACGCCCTGGACCCTGCCGCTGACAATGACCTTGACCTGGGTTTTATTCAACATCACGATTTCTCCTATGGTTTAAGGTGTTGAGGGACGCTTTTTTGACGATATGGCTGCCGAATTTTTCTGAAATTGAATCCACTGCCATATCCACGGATTCCCAGTGTTTTTTTGACCGGCCGGGATCCTGCAGCAACAGGAGCTGGACCGGCGCATTTTTGTCTTTGAGCGAGCTTACCCCCACCCCTACCAGCCGGATCTTTTTTTTCAGGGAAATTTTTTTATACAGGACCATGGCTTCATCAAATATGTCTGCGGACGAGCAGACAGGGGCGGTTGTTTTTTTTTGCCGGACAAGCTGGGAAAAATCGGAAAACTTGAGTTTGACGAACACGGTTTCACAGGTCATGTTTTTTTTTCTCAACTCCCGGCCCACTTCCTGGGACCGGTCCAGAATCATCCGCTTGATTGTCTCAAAATCAAAGATATCCCTGGCCAGAGTGGTTTCACTGGAAATGGACTTTCTCAAGGACTGGGGGCTCACCACTGACGGGTCAATCCCCTTTGACAGGTCCATGAGCCTTTGGCCCATGCGGCCGAATTTTTGGGTGAGCAGGGAAAGGGGATATTTGCCCACATCTCCCAGGGTTTTGATCTGCAATGTCTGCATCTGGTTCATGGCGGTTTTACCGATACCCGGCATCTTTTGAACGGGCAGGGTTTGTATGAAATCATCAACCCGGTCCGGTGGGATCAGGGTGATCCCATCGGGCTTGTTCATGTCTGATGCAATCTTGGACAGAAACTTAAGGGGGGCAATCCCCACCGAGGCGGTGAGGCCAAGTTCGGCCTGGATGGTTTTTTTAACGGCCCGGGCCATGTCCATGGGTGAGCCGAACAACCGTTCACATCCCCTGATGTCCATGTAAGCCTCATCAATGGAAACCGGTTCCACCAGGGGAGAAAAACCAAAGAGGATGTCCATTATCCGTCTGGAGTCGGCCTGGTATTTTTTCCTGTTGCCCGGAACAATCACCAGATGATCGCAGTTTTGTTTTGCCTGGAACACGGGCATGGCCGACCTGATCCCGAATTTTCTGGCCTCATAACTGGCCGTTGATACCACGCCCCGGTCTGAATTTCCGGCGACTATAACGGGTTTGCCCTTCAGGGAGGGGTTGTCTCTCTGCTCAATGGCCGCAAAAAAGGCGTCCATGTCAATGTGCAAGATCATTTTTCTGCATCTCAAGCACATATTTGTGGATCAGTTCATGTTGTTCCAGGGAGCATTGTTCGAAAAGGCAATGACAGATATTGTGCGTATCAATGAATAAAACTCTCAAATCCGCGGTAAAATCGGTGGGACCCGTGAAATTGGGGATATCAAGACGAAAACAAATGGAATCCACGTCAAAGGGCTTAAAACAGATGTTTTCAAATGCAATGCCCCCTGCACTGATATTGATCACGCCGACGGTTTCGTTTTTAAATTCTATTTCAAATTCCTGGCCCGGCTGAAAATCGTATCGAAAGCAGTCTCTCTGGTCCGAAGATACAATTTCCAGGGTCTCAGTTTCTGGTTTGCTTTTTTTCAAGAACAAATTCAACCCTCCTGTTTTGGGCCCGGTTTTCTTCGGACGTATTGGGCGCCAGGGGCATCACATCTCCGTATCCGGTGGCAGTGAGCCGCTGGGGAGCAACCCCCTTTGATATCAGGTATTTCAGGACCGTGGTGGCCCGGACCGCAGACAATTCCCAGTTGGAAGGGAAAATCGTCGTGGAAATGGGGATATTGTCGGTATGGCCCTTGATATTGATGTTATATTCAGGATAATCGTCGAGAATCTGGATGATTTCATCAAAAATGGAAACAGCCGTGGCGTTCAGGGCAGCGGAACCTGAATTGAACAGGGCTTTGCCTTTTATGCTCACGATGATTTTGCCGTCCAGTATCCGTGTAGATATGTTGTCCCGCTGGATGCTGGCCCGGGCAAATTTTGTGATGGTCTCAAACAAGGTTTTTTCCCTGGAATGCAGGCCTGTGATATCCTCGATGGTGATCTGGGTGTCCACGGTTTCCGGTATTTCCATCAACTCCATCAATCCGATGAGGTGTTCATCCTGGTCAACCTGGACCCGGATGGTTTCCACGGCATGCCGGTATTTTTCCTTTTCATAAAAGGCAAGGGTGTACAGAAGCACAAAAAAAACCAGGAGGATGGTCATGAGATCGGCATAGGTCACCAGCCAGGTCGCATCATCGTCATAGGTGATAAAGGTAGAGTTATAGGTGTTGTCTCTCATACGTCCACCCCGGTTTTATTTTGCCTGTTTGAGATTCATTTTAGCCAGGGGTTTTCTCAGTCGTGAAGAAATAAAACTGGACAGTTTTTCATAGATGATCACGGGGTTGTTGTTGTTGATAATGGAGATGGCACCTTCCCGTTTGATTTCAAGATTGATGATTTCAATCACGGTTCTGGAGCGAAGTTTTCCCGCAATGGGAAGAAAAAAAAGGGTTGACAGCAAAGATCCGTAAAAGGTGGTGAGCAGGGCCACGGCCATTGCCGGGCCGATATTGGCCGGGTCCTGGAGCCGGCTGAGCATCTGGACCAGGCCGATCAGGGTTCCCAGCATGCCGAAGGCCGGGGCATATATCCCCATTTTCCTGAACACATCCTGGACAATGAAGTGCCGCATCTGAAGGGATTGAATTTCCGTTGTCAGGGCGGCCCGGATCACCTCTTCGGACGAACCGTCCGACAGGAGGCCGCAGGCTTTTTTCAGGAAAAGAGAATCGGTCTTGATTTTGGCAAGTTCTAAAAGTCCCTGGCGCCGGCTGATGTGACTGAGCTTGATCATGGTGGCCACGGCCTCATTGGGGTCTTCCTTGTCCTTGGAAAAAACAAAATAGGCTGCCTTAAAGGCCGCCACCACATCCCGGAACTGAAAGGTAATCAGGGTGGTGGCAAGGGTGCCGCCAAACACGATCATCATGCCCTGGACATTGATAAAGTTGTGGAGGTCGCCCCCCAGATAAATCGCACTGATGATGAGCGAAAGACCGGAAATAATACCTATAAAAGATGCAATATCCATATCAACCTGTTGATTATCCTGGCATGAAACCCTTTAAGGCGTTTACCACCATTGTTTACGTGATTTACGCCCATGCTATATGATAATATTTCCATGGTCAAGATTTTCTTGCCCCAAACCACTGGGCCGCTTTCTTTGAGGCTTAAGCCGGGGCCTGGAAAAAGAAATATTACCGGGAAAAAGAGGGATTGCCAAAAAAAGAAACATTGCCTGTCCCGTTGCAAATCTGGTATGGGTTGAACAAATTTGGAGGCAGGTAAAATCAATTCAGTCTTGCCGTCCTTAACAACCGGGTGCCCGATTAAACAACAAAATGACGACCAATCAAATAGTGAGAAAAGTGACGAACAGTCAAATCATGAAAAATAAGAGAATGAACGACAGAATAATGAAAATAAAAATGCTGCTGATGGGTCTCCTTGCTATGGTGGGTCTCTGCCTGATCGGGTGCCCGGACAGTGATTCAGACAATTCTCCCCAAAATAATTGGGTTAATAGTCAGAGTAATAATCAGGTGAATCATTTGGGCGAAACCTGGGAAAAGACCGAAGTCCGGGAAGCGTTGCCGTCAAAACCAGTTCCAATGGTGCCGGCACCTGTTCTGCCGGACAATATTGCCTGGCTGACCAATGACTCAGACCCGGTTTTCTCATCACAAAAAGCCAGAAAAGGCGGGACCCTCCACGCCGCCATCACAGGGTTTCCCATGACCTTCAGGGTGGTGGGGCCGGATTCAAACGGGTCGTTTCGAAGCGCCATTCTGGACAACCAGCTCTCCCTGATCAATATCCACCCCAATACCGACCGTATTATTCCGGAACTTGCCACTCACTGGGCCTTTGGCGAGGATAAAAAGACCATGTACTTCAAGCTGGACAGGGAGGTAAGATGGTCGGACGGCCGGCCCGTAACGGCATGGGATTATGCCTATACCCTTGAGTTCATGCGCTCGGATCATATCATTGCGCCCTGGTATAATGATTACTACACCAGCGAAATCGAAAAAGTCATTGTCTATGATGAGTTTACCATTGCCGTCAAGAGTACCAGAGCCGTTCCCGACCTTCACCTGAGGCTTGGTATTGCTCCGCTGCCCAGACACTATTTTTATCCCCTGGACGAGACCTATGTCCGGCAATACAATTGGCGGATTGTTCCCAATACCGGCCCCTATCAGATGAGTGATTTTAAAAAGGGAAAATTTATCCGGTTTAAGCGGAAAAAAGACTGGTGGGCCCGGGACAAAAAATATCAAAAAAACCGGTTTAATGTGGATAATATCGTGTTTACCGTGATCCGGGATGTCAATCTTCAATGGGAGTATTTTAAAAAAGGACGACTGGATGCCTTTGGGCTGACCATGCCCAAATACTGGCACGAAAAATCAAACAATGCCCTGTTTGAAAAAGGATATATCCATAAAATCTGGTTTTTTAATGACCAGGAAAGATCGGCCCAGGGAATGTGGCTGAACCAGGACAGAGAAATTTTTAAAGACCCCAGAGTCTGCCATGCCTTTGCCCATGCAATGAACGTTGAAAAAGTCATCACCAAGGTATTGCGCAAAGATTATTTCAGGCTGCCCCAGGCATTTTTCGGGTATGGGGGATATACCGACCCCGGGATAAAACCCAGGGAGTATGACATTGCAAAGGTTGAACGCTTAATGATTGAAGCCGGGTTTGCCAGGGGAGGTGACGGCATCTGGCAGAAGGACGGGAAAAAATTTTCAGTTACGGTTACCTATAGTTCGGAAGACCACACCCCCCGGCTGGTGGTATTGAAAGAAGATGCCTTAAAGGCGGGCATCGAGCTTTTGCTCGAACGACTGGACCCCACGGCAATGTTCAAGAAAACCCTGGAAAAAAAGCACGATGTGGCCTGGATGGGATGGAGCACCAATATGCGGCCCTCCTATTGGCAGGGATGGCATTCCGACAATGCCCACCACCCCCAGACCAACAATATCACCAACACGGATGATCCAGTTCTGGATGACCTGATCGATGCCTATCGGGCCAGCCTGAACCCGAAAGAGCGGATGGCGCTTTCAAAAGAAATACAGCAGGCCATCCATGAGACCGGTGCCTTTGTGCCCACGTTCATGGTTCCCTATGTCAGGCATGGATACTGGAGGTGGCTTGATCTCCCGGAATTTCACGGGACCCGGCGGTCCAACGACCTGTTTGATCCGTTTTCAGCCGCAACCGGGGGGCTGTTCTGGATTGATTTTGAAAAAAAACAGGATACTTTGGCTGCCATGAAGGAGGGCAGGGTTTTTGAGCCTGTTGTTATCAGGGATGAACGATTCACAGACAAACACGTCAAGCCGGAGTAAAACGCATTGGATGATTCAATTGTTTTAGATGTCAGGGATCTCGGGGTTGAGTTTCATACCGAGTCAGGTGTTGTCAGGGCAGTGGACCAGGTGGATTTCCTATTGAAAAAGGGAAGTATCCTGGGTTTTGCCGGAGAATCCGGGTGCGGCAAAAGCGTCACGGCCCTGAGCATCATGCGGCTGCTGCCCCGGCCGGTGTCGCGGATTGTTCAGGGCCAGGCCATGTTCCAGGGCCGGGATATCTTTACCCTTCCCCAGAAAGACCTGCACAGGCTCCGGGGTAAAAAAATATCCATGATTTTTCAGGAGCCCATGACCGCATTGAATCCGGTTCACAATATCGGTAAACAGATAATGGAAATTTATCGTCTTCATTTTCCAGGAATGTCTGTTCGGAAGATGATTGCCGTCA
The DNA here is from genome assembly GCA_963674905.2 of uncultured Desulfobacula sp. Lineage (GTDB taxonomy): Bacteria > Desulfobacterota > Desulfobacteria > Desulfobacterales > Desulfobacteraceae > Desulfobacula. The sequence continues at coordinate 3,508,572 of CAXXXR010000002.1, forward strand.
GCGTAGATATGCTGGCAAAGGTGGGTATATCAGATCCGGAAAAAGCAATGAAAAAATATCCCCACCAGCTTTCCGGGGGCATGAGGCAGCGGGTTATGATTGCCATGGCACTGGCCTGCGAACCGGATATTCTCATTGCAGATGAGCCCACAACCGCCCTGGATGTTACAGTCCAGGCCCAGATTCTGGATCTGATTCGATCCCTTCAGGAAGATACGGGCATGGCCGTGATTCTGATCACCCATGACCTGGGACTTATCGCACAAAATTGTGAGGAAGTGGTGGTAATGTACAGTGGACGGGTGGCAGAACGGGCAGACGTTGCAACTTTGTTTAAAACTCCCGGCCATCCCTATACCCGGGGATTGTTAACCTCTATTCCCTCCCTTGCCCGGGAACCCAAAACCCCTTTGCCCACCATACGAGGAGACGTGCCTGCATTGGCGGATATGCCCGTGGGATGCAGGTTTGCCTCCCGCTGTCCCCTGGCTGAAGATGTCTGTCAACACCAGGTGCCCCAGGAGCGAATTCTGGGGAAAAATCATGGGGCGGCCTGCCATTTCCCTGGCCCGGGGATTTAAAAAAAGAAATTTTTTTAAAAAAAACCTTGATTTTTTAAATCAAAGGCAATAATACAAAAAAAGCCTTTATTAGAACGGCTTAGCAGTTTCGCGCTAAAGGGAAGACCCATCTGTTTGAGTGGCAAGACCTGAAGTTTGAAACTACAATTATTCATTTTAAGCAAGGAGAAAGTCACAATGGCAAATGGGATTGTAAAATGGTTCAATGATTCAAAAGGATACGGTTTTATTGAGCAGGAAAACGGACCGGATGTTTTTGTTCATCATTCAGGCATTGAGGGAAGCGGATTTAAGTCACTCAATGAAGGTGATAAAGTAACATTTGATGTAGAAGAAGGACAAAAAGGCCCTGCTGCAGTCAATGTAGTTGTGCAATAAACTTGTGCAATAAAGTCGTTTAAAAAAGGGTTTCTCTCGCCGGGGAAACCCTTTTTTGCGTCTTAAAAATTGATTCAGTGAAAGCCCCCCTGTTCAGACGGGGCGTGATATAAAGTATGGATTCCCAGCAGATTGTCTTGAAAACTTTAAAATAAATCGCCGATAATATTATCTTAATTTGCAAATCGTGGTATAGATGTCCTTAACTTTTGACAGGGATGATATGGCGATTCTTCGAGTAAAAAATCTTAAAAAATATTTTCCCGTGACTGCGGGGGTGTTCCTGAAGCGGTCCGGCTGGATTTACGCAGTTGACGGGGTCAGCTTTTCCCTGGACAGGGGAGAAACCCTGGGGATTGTGGGGGAATCCGGATGCGGCAAGACCACATTGGGACGATGCATTATGGGACTCTATGAACCCTCGGACGGGGCGGTCATCGTCAAGGGTCAAAGGATTTCCCGGCTCAACTCACGTGCACGGAAACAACTGGCATTGAGCCTGCAGATAATTTTCCAGGACCCCTTTGAATCCCTGGATCAGCGGCAGACTGTCCAGGAGATCCTGGAAGAGAAGTACAGGATACATCGGAAAAATTCAACAGGCCTGGACGCAGAAATCAAGGGCCTGATAGAGCGGGTGGGACTCCTGCCTGAATCACTTGCCCGGTTTCCCCATGAATTTTCCGGGGGCCAGCGTCAGAGAATCGGCATTGCCCGGGCCATCAGCATGGAACCGGAAATCATAATCTGTGACGAGCCGGTTTCCGCCCTTGATGTGTCGGTTCAGTCCAAAATTTTAAACCTGCTTCTGGAACTCCAGGCAACAATGGGGCTGACCTATGTGTTTATCTCCCATGATCTGTCGGTGGTGCGGCACGTCTCGGACAGGGTCGCGGTCATGTACCTGGGCAAGATCGTTGAGATGGCCGATGCAGAAACCATCCACCATGGTCCGCTCCATCCCTATACCCAGGCCCTCTTATCCGCTGTTCCCGTGCCAGACCCGGAATTCAGGCAGGGCCGGATTGTCCTGAAGGGAGAGGTGCCGTCGGCCCAGAATCCTCCCCAGGGGTGCCGGTTTCATACCCGGTGCGAATATGCCGCAGATATTTGCCGCACCCGGGAACCGGCCCTGGTTGAAAATACAGCAGATCCCAGGCATGTGACAGCCTGTCATTTTTTCTCCTGAATCTTCATATCACCCGATTATGCCACTTTTTGAGTTTCTTTTGATTCGTATTCTGGAAACATGATAATAGCAGGGTGGACATCAAATACAGTAGCGAGTTGTAGGGCTCTTTTTTTTCCGATTTCCAACTTATTATTTTCAAGCATACTGAAAATTTTTGCATTGATCGAGCAATATTTAGCTAATTCCTCCTGAGTTCATCCTTTCAGTTTGCGCAACATTCTAATAACTTCTCCTGTAGTTAAGACAGTATACTGTTTTGTTGGTATATAATTCGATTTATTGATTTTCATTTTTCGTCATGAACACCCCAAATAACCGGCTTGCCCGTGTTCATTTGGATTGTTGAACATTCGTTATCCCTTTTTGGACAAGTTCAGCTAAAAACCGGGAAAACGGTTTTATATTCTTTCTTACGCTTGCCTCTTCCAAAGTGGCCATGTAATCATCTCGAGTTTCAAGTGGAATGACTGTCCATGGGTAGCCGCCAGCGGCCAACATGACATTCATCATAAATCTTCCCATGCGTCCATTTCCATCAATGTAAGGATGAATATAAACAAAGAAAAAGTGGCCTAAAACAGTTTTTACAGCCGAATTTTCTTCATCTTTTAAAAGAGAAAAAAATGCAGGCATAAGGTCTGTCACAGCTTTATACGGAGGTGGTACATGCCGTGATTTTCGAATATAGACAGGTTGGTTTCGGTAACCGGCAAGGTCAGATGTGCCTATAAGACCAGCATTTACACTTGGGGCAAATAATTCTCTATACCATATGGAATGATCATTGCTAACCACCTCACCCGGTGGGTTATTATTCAAAACTTTTTCCACGCTTTTCTTCACGGCTTGAAAAGCCTGCCAATAACCACGGGCAGCCAAAGCATCCGCGTATTCCTTATCTTTTCGGTTGGTTTCCGGGTCCCAATTCCCTGTCCGAACACGTTCAATCAGTACCTCACTAACGCGATATCCTTCAATAGACAGGGAATGATAGGCATCCGTCAAATATATTTCATCGACCTGTTTAAGATATTCATCAGTAGCGTGGTGTAATGACGGTGCCGACGGAAAATTTTTAAGGACAACACTGCGCATATCTGCCCAGTGCATCCGCATCCGATTGACATATGGAGAAAGCTCGCGCTCTCTAAAAATAATGACCGGTTTTTCTTCAAAGGGATCATTTTCCCTAATGCTGTATCCCGCAGCTCTCATCGTATCAATGATATTATCAGCAATAATAGTCTTGCCAATATTTCGGAAAGCGCCTGCAAGCCTTCCGGCTACAGTGCTATGCCCACCGTCAAGGAGCTTGTGCAAAATTTCAGAAGCATCAGAGATCATGGACAGTGCAGCACGAACCTCGATCTCATTATTTGAATAATAGCCGGGAGCACATGAAATCAAAGCAGCGGGCAAGGCCATAATTCGCATGTTTTCCTTGACTTCCATATCATTTTTGTCCGGCAGATTCAGGCGAACATCCATAATAGATATCCCATGAAGCAGAGATATGGGCTTATTCCCACCCTTTGGAGCTCGGACAAGAAGCTGATTCGGTACATTCCAATTCCCGCTATGAATACACAATGATTGTTCAGGGGAAAGACACCATTGACTGCCAAACCTTGATTTAAGATAATCACCACAAAAGCCCCAAAATGACGTATACCACGCCGTGCTCTCTCCGGCCAGCTCTTCAGGGCGAGTTGGAATATACCATCCTTTCATCACTTCTTTGATGAAGCCATTTTTAAAAAGACGTTCTCGGTGAGTTCGTGTTATGTTTTTTGTTTGGATTGCAACAATACCTTCGTCCTGTAGTTTTTTGAGAGCAGCAAGGGATTGAGCAAGCTTATCTTGTAATGTCGGCATTGTTAATCTTTATGCTATGTGTTATTTTTAGGTTATTAAGTTCTATTGTTTTTAGGTTTTTTTGTCAATCCATCTTTAGGTTATTGTGATGTGTTGCTTTTAGGTTTTCACGTCACAGATACTGTAAACACCAAAATCTGTGGTTTATCCGCCAGCATTTCATTTGTTGACACTAAATATACAAATATTCAAAACCGGTTTTTGAAAGCCAAAGGAATCTTTACCTCTTAATCCGTTTATGGAATTTTGCTGCTCGAGGTACCTTTTTAATTCCCAATATGAAAAGCGCAATTAAAAGGAGCCAAATTTAATTTATATCGGGTTCCTTTAAGTTTTCCAGTTCGGGTCAGGATTTCCTTTTTAACAAGATCCGTTAAATCTCTTGTGGCGGTTGCTTTAGGGGCTTTTGTAATGGCTATGTAGTTTTTTGCGCTCAGACCTCCGTCAAAGCCTTTAGGCCCTTCTCTAAAAATCCTTAAAATCACTTTTTTCTGCCGCTCATTTATATTTTTTGTAAGCGCATCAAAAAATTTTGTTTTAACAATTAAAAAGTCCAGCTTTTCAACCATTGCCCGTTGGGATTCAAGAATCGTTTTTGAAAAATACGTTAGATACGGCGTTATTTCGTTGCTTTTATTCTGAATATTTAACGATTTGTAATATTGATTTTTATTCTGGTTAATCGTACAGGATACCGCCGTTAAAACCGGGCTCTTCATGGATTGGGACAAGACCTTAGTTACTAAGGCCCGGCCTATCCGACCGTTTCCATCCTCAAAAGGATGGATTGTTACAAAATAGAAATGTGCAATCCCAGCTCTGGTCATCGGTGGCAAAGGTATTTCGCTCTCTGGTGCCGTTCGGTTGAACCAATCTATAAATTGACTCATTTCCTGTGACATTCTGGACGATGGCGGGGCCACAAAATGAACCTTTGGTTTATCAATCCTGCCAGAAATAACCTGCATATCTTCTTTATAGATTCTGTATTCACCGGTTTTTATTTTTGGATTTCCGAGCATCAGGTTATCATGCCAGCTAAAAAGCATTTCATGACTCAAGGAATGTTGATATTCGGCATACAATTCTTTCATCATTTTGGCTATACCGCGTTCACCTGGTGTGGTCCTGGCTTCTCGTATTCTTTCAGCAAGACCAAATTCGTGCATGATGGAAGATTGTAAACTATCCCGGTTAAAAATTTCCCCTTCGATTTCGGATGTATTCAATGCCTCATCACTGATTAGCTCAACAGCTAACTGATTTTGTTCTGCCTCTGGCAGTGTCTTCATTATTCCAAATGAAATTCCGGCTTTTTGAATATACTCCTGTTCAAGAGGGGCTATTATTTCTTTGTCATAGCTGAAATTGGGCCAGTCGTCTTGCTGCCAGTTCCACTTTTTAGAATTCATAATTAAAGCCATGATTTATAAATTATTATTTTATGGCTCATAATATAGTTTTTAATGATCCATAATACAAGCGTTTTTAAATCATATTTTAATGCGGTACAGTCGCCGTGAACGCTGCTAATCAATCGCGCGGTTTTTTGCGTCGGCTGAATTAATCTTTGATAGACATTGGCCGCATTACATAAGCAGCCCATTTCCAGCCCGCCAGGTGTGCCGGGTAATGAATTTTGGATACAGCCCGTATCGCCCCGTCTATTTTCGTTGTTGAAATTCATATGCATCGTCCTTGCTGTTAATAAATTCCAGGATCAAATTTTTTTGATTCGGAATCGAATCAGTATTCATTAAGAGTCATCCTTCTTCCATTGATTGATGATCTGCAGCAGTTCTTGGACAAAGGCACATCTGCATTCATTGGAACACGGATTCATGATGTTCTCATTCATACACCGGCCGGGACATTTCCGGGATTCATTGCTTTTGCGTTCCGTGTAAAACGGTCCGTCATACAGATCCAGGAATTTTTCTGCTTCCATGGCAATGGTCGTATCGCAGGAATGATTGAACAGAAACATGCCTGTTTTCAGGTCTTCAAAAAAGACCTGGTAACCGATGGCTTCCAGACTTTTATCAGATAAGAACGCCTCCCTGGTTTCCCATTGATAGCCGCATTTGTTGCATGTTTTAAATTTCCCAGTCATGGTAAATAAAGTTGTTATTCCTCCTTGAGTTCATCAATCCAGGTGCGGTCTGAAATCGCCTCCCCGCTCCGGTAAGAGGTGCGGGCGATAATATGCGCCGCCACCGGAGCTGTGAACAGCAAAAGTGCAATGATACACAGGGCCCTGAGGGAAATCCCCAACTCCTGGTAAAAGAGAGCATGTGCACTCACCAGAAGGCCTGCACCAAGTGAGCCTGCCTTGGTGGCAGCATGCATTCGCGTCAGGGGATCCGGCAGACGGATCACACCCAGTGCCGCCACCAGACAGAGAAAACTACCGATGAGTAACAGAATGCCGGTCAGATGTTCAATCATCCGGACCTCCTTTGGTTGAATCTGTTGCAGATGGCGGTGACTGAAGATCATTATTTTGACCGCGCCTGTGAATAAACCGCGCCAGTGCAATGGTGCCCAGAAAGGCAATACAGGCATAGGCAATGGCAACATCCAGGTAGGTAGTTTTTCCGGTATAGATGGAAAGAACCACCAGAAAAGCCACCACCAGCACAGACATAAGGTCCATGGCAATCACCCTATCTGCAGCAACAGGTCCTTTTGCCAGCCGCCAGAGCAGCATGGCCATTGCGGTCAGGAGCATAACCATGGCGGCCTGGCAGGCGCCGGCCAGAAATAGATTACCGGTCATCATGATCGCATCACCTCCAGGACTCTTTTTTCCAGACCGTTTTTTATATCGGCCCGGGCAGCCGCTACATTCTCTAGAAACATGATATGAACAAACAAGATTTTTTTGTCTTCAGACAGGTCCACACTCAGGGTACCAGGTGTCAGGGAAATAAGGTTGGCGACCAGGAAAATTTCCAGGTCTGTCTTGGCATCCAGAGGGACTCCGATAATACCCGGACGACTGATATGGCGGGGCGTGATCACATCCCAGAGAACCTTGAGGTTGGATATGAAAAGTTCTTTAAGAAAATAGGTGATCAGATTAAGGGTTTTGGGTAGCTTTTTAAAATACCGCGTATCAGTGTAAAGGGGACTGGACAGCCATAAAATCCCATAGCCGAGAACACATCCGAACAAAAAGACACCAATCCGGCCGCTGCCTGTAAGAACGGTAAATACAGCGGCAAAAGAAATATTCAATATAAAAAGGGGCATCAGCCACCTCCTTTGACAGCAAGAATATACGGTATCGGGTTCATTAGCTGCTCTCCCACCACCACGGCCACACGGTAAACAGGCTCCATGAACAGCCCGATCAGAATGGTGATCAGGGCAAGACCCAGAACCGGTGCCATCATCCAGGCAGACAGGGGTTTGACTGCAACAGGAGCGGCCTGATCCCCGGGAAAAGGCTTCCAGAAAGCCTCCGACCAGATTTTGGTCATGGAAAACAGCGTCATCAGCCCAACGACCGCGGCCACTGCGCCAAGAATATAATGCCGGCTTTCCAGGCAGGCATAAACGATCAGAAGCTTGGCCCAGAAACCTGACAAAGGCGGAAAACCGGCCAGTGAAAACGCCGGGATGAAAAAACCGACCGAAAGCAGGCCGTGGGTTTTATAAATGCTTCCGATATGTTTAAGGTCAAACGACCCGGCTGTGTTCCGGATAAGTCCGCTCACCAGGAACAGATTGGTTTTGACGATGATATGGTGAACCAGATAGATCAGGGTGCCGGCCAGGGCAAGGGGGGTGAACAGTGAAAGCCCCAGGATCATGTATCCCACCTGACTGATAATATGAAATGAGAGGATGCGGCGGATTTCCGTCTGTGAAGCGGCTGCAACAACACCGGACACCATGGTGAGCACCGCCAGGACCATCAGCGTGGTATGGGTGATGAACGTGTCGCCGACAAACACCAGGGTAAACATGCGGATCAATGCGTAGACCCCTACTTTTGTCAGCATTCCGGCAAAAAAGGCAGAGACCGGTACCGGCAGAATATGGTAGGATGCCGGGAGCCAGAAGAACAACGGAAACAGGGCGGATTTAATACCGAACGCCGTGATCAGCAGCAGGGCCACACTGTTCACCAGGGCGGTATTTTTCACCAGGGCCATCTTTTCAGAAAGATCTGCCATGTTCAAGGTTCCGGTGAGACCATAAATCAGTCCGATGGCCGTGATCAGAAACAGGGTGGATAACAGGTTCATGGTGACGTATTTAACCGCACCGGTCATTCGGCCTGAGGAATGACCCATGACCATAATGCCGAAGGATGCCATGAGCATCACCTCAAACCAGACATAGAGATTGAACAGGTCCCCGGTAAGAAAGGCACCGCAGACAGCAGCAGTCAGCAGGTTCATGAACGGATAGAAGCCGGCTTTTATCTGGCTGCGGCCGATGTCCCTGCGGGCATAAATAATGACTGCCGTATGGATCACACTGGTGATCAGCACCATGATCCCGCTCAGATAATCCGCCACCAGGCAGATTCCGGCCGGGGCCGGCCAGTTGCCCACCCACAAGGCCATGGTTTTCTGGTCGAAGATGGTCACCATGAGTAGAACACTTGAAAAAACATGGACCAGAGCACCAAAAACAGCAGTCGTATTGGTTTTTTTTTCATCCATCCGGAAAAGAACCATTGCAATGGCAGCAATCATGGGCACAAGAACAGGAAAAATGAGCTGCATTTTCATCATCCTTTTTTTCCCGGTATAATGTTTTTTCTGTCCATCAGGACGGTATCAGGCAATTCACAGCAGAATGGCGGCTCATCCGCGTCCAGGGTCCGGGTCTGATCAAAGGTCCGGACCAGGAGAATTAAAAAGAACGTGGTCATTGCAAACCCAATCACGATGGCCGTAAGAATCAGGGCCTGGGGCAGTGCATTGGCGGTTTGACCGGTCAGAATTGTCTGTCCCGGTTGAATCAAAGGAGGATCTGAATCGGTCAGCCGACCGGCCGTAAAAATCATCAGATTAACGGCATTCCCCATAAGGATGAACCCGAAAACAAATCTGACCAGCACACCCGAGAGCATCAGGTAAAGTGCCGCAGAAATCATCAGTCCGACAACCAGTGCCATTAGTGCTTCCATCTTAATTTTCCTCCAGGGCCAGCAACACGGCCAGAATCGCTCCCAGAACCGCCAGAAAAACACCGATGTCAAATATCAACGGCGACCCCAGGGCCAGGGTGTTAAACGACCACCAGACACCGGTCAGATAGGGTTTTCCCACGAAAAGGGCCGGCAGACCTGACCCTGCACCCAGGGCCAGGCCTGCGGCGGAAATAATTTCAGGCCGTATACGGATGGCCTGCCGAAGACGTTTGGGTCCTTCAGTAATGGCAAACAGGGCAAAGGCGGTGCCGGTTACCAGTGCTGCAGAAAACCCGCCACCGGGTTCATGGTGCCCCCGTAACAGCAGATATACTGAAAAAATCAGCATCAGTCCGACCATCAGCCGTGTCGCGGTTTTCAGAATTACTGATTCCATTTATTCCTCATTTTTCCTGCTGCTCATCAAGGCCACACCAGCCCAGGCTGCCAGAACCACCACGCAGATTTCACCCAGGGTGTCCAGGCTCCTGAAATCCACCAGGATCACATTAACAATATTCCGGCCATGGGCGGCAATATAACTGTAATCTTCAAAAAAATCGGTAAGGCTGCGGTCAAGAGGCATAGTCAGCACCCCCATGAGAATTGTGGTCACCAGCAGACCGATACACAAAGAAAGGACGGCATTGAACAGATTCCTGGCCCGGGCTCTCTTGCGAACGGCATCAATGGGTGGCAGGCGGAACAGCACCATGGAGACGATCACCACGGTCAGGGTTTCCACCAGAAGCTGGGTCAATGCGATATCCGGTGCACCGAAAATCAGGAAAACCAGGGCCACACCGGCACCTACCCCCCCCAGTCCCCCGATGGCGGCCAGCCGTTGCCGGGCCATCACCACCACGCCGGAAGCCAGCAGAATAAATCCGCAGAGTCCGGCCGCAAGCCAGTCGTCATTGATGTCGGGAATCATGACAACAGAAGGGATGTGAATGAACCAGGTCCATCCGACAATGACTGCCAGCGCCATCAGTATGATGGAAATATAGGTATGCAAAGATCCGCTCTGGAATGTTCGGGTAAACCACCCGGCACTTTTGATAAACAGATCCAGGATGGACTGGTATATCCCAGGGGTGGTGAGCCACAGCCTTTCCAGGCTGGTTTGAATAAAAGAGCGCAGCCGGGTGCGCTGCCAATAGATCAGTCCACCTGTGGCCAGAGTGATCATACTCAGCAGCAGCGGAAGATTTAATCCATGAAAGAAAGCCAGTCGGATTTCCTCCCGGGCAGGATGATAAGCAAACACAGCGGGTTGAACCAGGTTGGCAGAGACCCATTCCGGAATAATGCCGAACAGAACACCGATTCCGCCCATGATGGCCGGACCCAGCCTCATTGTCCAGGGCACTTCACAAATCCGGGCCAGCATCAGGGGACGACGGCCAAAAAACGGTGCGATCAGGATAATGGCCGCCACAGCCGTCATCAAAGCATTGGCGGCCAGTGTCGCTGTGGTGGCAAATACGGGGAACATCTCTTCGGCCAGAGCCCCTTCGTACATGATCTCTTTTCCGATGAAACCAAAAAACAAGGGGAATCCAGCCATGGAAAGGGTGGCGGCGGCCACGGCCACAGCGGTCAGCGGCATGGCTTTGAGCAGCCCGCCAAGGTTGCGACGATCCCGGGTCCCGGTCTGATGATCGATACTGCCCACCGCCAGAAAAAGGGAGGCTTTGTAAAGGGCATGAACCATGAGAAAAGTTGTGGCAGCGGTTAGGGAAAGAACGGTCTGCCCGCCGAGGAACAGGGTCAGAACCCCAAGCGCCATCATGGTGGTATAGGCCAGGATCCGTTTGAGATCACAGGGACCCAGCGCCTGGACAGCACCCCATACGGCTGTGGTGCCTCCCAGAAGGACCAGCGTTCCCATCCAAAGAGAGGTTCCTCCCAGCAGGGGATGAAACCGCATGAGCAGATAAATACCGGCCTTAACCATGGTGGCAGCATGGAGAAAAGCACTGATGGGTGTCGGTGCGCTCATGGCATTGGGCAGCCAGAAATGAAATGGAACCTGGGCAGATTTGGTCATGGCACCCACCAAAATGCAGATAAAAATTGCCGGATACAGGTCGTGGTTGCGAATTTCATCGCCGGACAACGCCCATTGGCTCAGTGTCATCGACCCGCCGGCTGTCTTTAAAAGCAGTATACCGAAAAGCAGAAAAAGCCCCCCGGCCCCTGTAACCAGGATGGCTTGTCGGGCATGTTCCCGTGCCGTATGGTTTTCATGGTCAAACCCGATGAGCAGGTAGGACAGGATCGTGGTGGCTTCCCAGAACACAAATAACAATAGTAGATTGTCGGCCGTGACAATACCGAGCATGGCGATCATGAAACCATGCAGGTAGACAAAAAAGCGGTTGAGGTGCTGTTTCCCAGCCATGTAGCTTGAGGCGTAAAGACTGACAAAAAAACCGGCCATGGTAATGATCAGGCAGAATAACAGGCTCAGCCCATCCAGGCGGAACCGCAGGTAGAAATCGAGGCTGGGTACCCAGGCCCACTCAACCTGGAACACCTCCCCCTGAACCACTCCGGGCCAGGCCAGGCAGAGCATTCCAAATAAAACAATCGGCAGAATACTGGAAAAAAGCCCTATCCTGCAGCAGTCTGGAACCTTGTCAATACAGGGCGCTGTCTGGTTCATATTATTGAGACAGGAATAAGGGTATTTCCGTGGAATGGATCAATTCAAGTACTGTATCCCCAAGCAGACTCCGTTTGATGATGTTTCCGGAACTGTTCCCCATGACGATCAAATCAACCTGGTGGTCCATGGCATAATGTAGCAGATCTGAATGCGGGTTTCCCTCAACCAGATCGGTTTTGACGTCAAAGCCATAGGACTGGCAAAAATCCGATGCTTTGTTCAGGAGAAACGGATCTGATTCCCTTTGTTCTTTGAAGTGAACCATGAGCAGTTTCACACCGGGCCATGGGTTCAGGTGAAGAAAATCACGAATGCTTTTTGCTGATTCCATGGAACCGCTTAAGGCTATCAGTACGGTCTTTATGGGCCGGTAATTTTCAGCCACGGCCAGAATGGGCCTGACGCCCTGGCGGAGCAGTTTAATAATAGCCTTATCCGGGTCCGCGACAAATCCGTATTCAAAAATACTGCGAAGCCCGAAAATGGTCAGGTCGTTGAACCGGGCTTCCCCGATCATGGCCTCGAAGGTGTCTCCTTCTTCATACTGGATTCGCCGGCAGACCACCTTATTTTTACTGCAATGTTCCTTGAACAGGGATATGGCGTGTTCGGTACCCTCCCGGGTAACCTTGAGCTTTTTCCCCCGCATCCGCTGGGCATAGGCATCTGCACCCGCAGGAACCGGCCCCACATTGTCCAGCCTGCTGGTATCCACGACGGTTACGCCTGTCAACTGCGCCTGGTGAATATCCCCAAGTTCAGTGGCACACCGGGTCGCCACTGCTGTGAACGGGGTCCCGCCCAGTCCGACTAAAATCCGTTTAATCATAATTATCATCTCCTCTAAGCACTGTGTGATTATGGAACGCCTTATGATTCGATTTGCGAAAAGATATATAAAAAAATAGATTGTATTCCTGTTAAAGTCAAGGTCAACATCTAAACCAGGCCAGGTCATTGCAGAGGTTCAAATTCTTTTAGATCCGATTCAAAAAAAATAAAAATTAGGACCGCAAATGAAATAAGTTGAGCTTCTTGAAGATAACACCAAGGCTCTTGCCATCATGGCTGAAGGCCTCCACATGATTAGGCATCTTTTTGTATTCCCCACGGTGACGGATATCCTTTGATCTGTGTTCAAGCAGCATTTTATGGATAATGCAAATTTTTTTCCGTAAAATATACCCGTATTTATCCATAAATTCAAATGCCAGAAATATAGATAAACGCGAGAACGAGAACTTGAAAATAACCGGCTTGCCCGTGTTCATTTGGTTGGTTGGAATGCTCTCGACCTCATGCCCTGAACTTTTCTATTCATTATCCCTGTTTTTCGGTTCCAACTGCTTGATCATCCGGTCAAAGTCACTTTCAAATAGCTGATCCTGAATGATGCGGTATTTCTCAAATTCACTCTCAGCATGGGCTTTGGAAATTTCTGCTGTGACTTTTCCTGCATCCCGCAGGATTTTTCGATCTGTCGCTTCGATGAACCGGTTGAGGCGTTTCTCCCAGTCCTGCATCGTCATTGGGATTTGCCGCAATGCCATATCTTCCGCAACATCCAAATAGGCAGAAACCAAGCGCTGCAATTGCGCCATTTCATTTTCAGTCAGATAGTTTTTGGCCACACTGGCATCGAATTTTTGAATTTTACCTTTTGGAGCGTCTTTCCAGGTGTTCAGCCCCATATTGTCTTTTTTGTGATCCGCACGGTCCACGATCACTTCCGCAGCCGTCTGGCCGTGGATTGCCCAGTGCAGCTTATTTTGTACTGCCGCAAAAAAACGCTTTGTGGCTTTAGCTGTTAGATCATAATCAATGGAAGTCACATAGATATCGGTAATTTTCTGATAGAACTTACGCTCACTCAGACGAATTTCCCGGATACGATGCAGTTGCTCTTCAAAATATTGTTTGCCAAGGACAGACCCGTCATTTTTCAGTCGTTCATCATCCATTGTATAGCCTTTGATGGTGAACTCCTGAATAATTTTTGTCGCCCATTTGCGGAACTGTACGGCACGTTCTGAGTTGACCTTGTAGCCGACAGCGATGACAGCCGAAAGATTGTAGTGCTTGGTATTGTATTTTTTACCGTCTGCGGCAGTTATTCGAAAATTTCGAATAACTGAATCCTCTTCCAATTCACTATCGGTAAACACCTTTTTCAGGTGATAGTTAATGGTATGCGTCTCGACATCATAGAGGACGCCCATCATTTTTTGTGTCAGCCAGATGTTTTCATCCGCATAAACCGCCTCAACACCGCCCTTGCCACTTGCTGCGATAAATGTCAGGTACTCGGCAGCCGAGGACCGGACAATGGATGTCGCTTTTTCCCCGGGCTTTAGTATTCTTTTATCTTTATCTTTTTCCATTTCTATTATTCGCCAAATATCCATAAAATCGATTATCTACCATTATGATCCAATCGTGTTGCTGCCCCCATAACGACAACATCACCGGTGAAACCCGGTGCATGTTGATTGTTGGAATTGCGCGAAGGATCAAAATTAGACTTGACCCCTTTCACAAAATAGCTGAGCCAGATTATAGAATGGCTCAATTGAGACCTCTTCTCTTCTCTGAGATTCATTTCCAGCATATACAAGACCGCTGCCATCCGGCATCTTATCTTCAAACAGTGCTGTAAAATGCTTCAGGCCTTTAAAATAATCTCGTGTAATGGTCATGCCGGCTTTTATTTCAACAGGAAAAATGTCCGGGCCTTTAACAAGTAAAAGATCAACTTCATTGCCTTTGCTGTCGCGGTAAAAATAAAGATTGCTGTGTCTGCCATGATTGAATCGATACTTCAAGGCCTCAGCGACCACCATGTTTTCAAACAGATGTCCGTAAAGGGGGTCCCGCGTAATCTGCGTTTCATTCTGGATGTTTAACAGATATGATGCCAGGCCGATATCGTAAAAATACAGTTTAGGGGATTTGACCAGCCGTTTTGAAATATTTACATGGTAGGGTTGCAAAAAAAATATGATATAGCTCGCTTCAAGTATTGAGAGCCAGGTTCGGGCTGTGGTGTGAGATATCCCGGTATCATTGGCCAGGCTGTTCATGTTTAAAAGCTGTCCCACACGCCCGGCGCAAAGTTTTATGAAACGCTGAAACAGGTGTAGGTTTTTAATCGTTGTCAGTTGCCGAAGATCTCTTTCAACATAGGTTTCAAAATAATTGCCAAGGGCCTGGTTCGGTTCCAGGTCTTTATCCCAAATTCGTGGGTAAAAGCCCTGATACAGCAGGCGGTCAATGGCAGGCAATGAAAAGCCCGACTGAATTTCTTCAAGGCAGAAAGGCAGCAGCTTGATCAGGGCAGTCCGGCCTGCAAGTGACTGGTTGATGGTATTACTGATTTCAAACTGCTGGCTGCCGGTAAGAACAAACTGTCCTTCTCGCTGGTTTTCATCTACCAGGGGTTGAATATAGGAAATCAGATCCGGCGCTCTTTGAATTTCATCCAGCACGGCACCATCCGGAAATTGGGCTAAAAAACTTCTTGGGTCATCAATGGCAAATTGCCGGGTGTCAGGAAATTCCAGATTGACATATGGTTTGTCTGAAAATATTTTTCTGCACAGGGTGGTTTTTCCGCTTTGCCTCGGACCTGTTATGGTGAGCACAGGGTATTGTCTGGCAAGTGATTTTGCAATCGGTTCAATTTTTCTGTCGATGAGATTCATGGGAATGTTATATAAGATATTGGTGCATTTTGCAAGTCAAATATTCAAAATACACCTAATTGTTGTTGTGGTATTGGAGATCCGATTCACCCAGAGGGAGGAACGACCGGCGGGTGAATTCGCTCTGCATCCTATTGTTATGTCATTCTCTGCAACTACCAATAACCAGGATCATTAAATTCTTTAACGCATATAGGACGTTCATTGATAGACGGAATTAGCTCTCCCGTCAAAGATTTCCCCAGCCAACCTTCTGGCATTGAAAGCTTAAGCGGAGCTTGAATGACATTTTCTGCCAGAGTTTGAAAACCCATTTTAGAGTAAAAAGACGGATCACCATATGTGATGGCGACAGTCACACTTCGATTTTTCAACTCATTAAGACCATGATTGATAAGGGCCTGCCCAACGCCTTTTCCTTGAGCGTCTGTGCTAACAGCAACAGGTGCAAGCATGTAAACTTGGATAGCGTCTTTAAATTGAAGGCGAGTAAAGAAAATTGATCCAACGATTGATTCTTCTATGTATGTGCCAAAACAGATAATGTTCTGATTGTCGATTCCTGAAGATAGCTCCGAGGCAAGATGGCCAATCAGCTTCCCTTCTTTTTCTCCCTCTGATGATGTAAAAACCGATGTAAAAAGATTTGTTACTTCGTCTTGGCTGTTTTTATTGATATTTTTGTGATTCATGCTTTTCCTTCAAATAAATTTCACCCAATTACTTGGGGACATGAACATCTGCGGTTTATCCGTCAGCATGTTCGTTATTAAAAAACATGTAAGCATAGCTTAATCGTAGGCTTGTGCCCTGGTGCATCCGGATGCAATTATAGTTCAATCGAATAAGGGTTTAAAAACTGCCGTTTCCAAAGAAGCTTCTTGTCCACCTCATTTAACTTGGCTTCTTTACAGACTGTTTTCCAATGCTGCTCGATGGCGGTAATCTGACGATGGCATATGCCACGGGCCTCTTCTTCAGTTAGAAGAAAATTGTGTGCGGTCTCTAAACATGACTTGAGCCTGCTTAAATTGTTCTCACCATATATGCGCATGGCTTGTGACGCTTCATTCCCTGTGCGGCCTTGTGGACAGATATCATAAGCAGGTGTCAGTGTCAGCACAGTGCCATCCCAGAAGGCCGCATGATTTCGTGCGTGATCGTCGGTGTTTCCGCATAGAATATTGAAAACAAGTCTCGAGAACATCTCTTTGAGTGTCGGTCTTGGATTGGTAAAACGATGGCGGATAATTTCAGATAAGGTTTCATAGCTGGCGTAACGCGCCATCATGTCATCCAGGGCAAACAGCGTCAGAGCTGAAACCATTGATTTGCGAGTCCACTTGCCGGCTTTTGGTTCGCGATCAAAGCGCTCGATCAGAAGGACATCCCTACCCGCTGCCTTTTTCAATGCAACGGGTGCTACATCCAATCCTGCCAATTCAGCTACCTGAGCCAGCGGCTTCTCGAAATGACAGGAGACACCATTATCGGGGCTGATTTCGGTTTGGCCAGTGTGATCGAAATGGTCAGAAAGGTGGCCCCCCTGAACAGCCCTGTACTTTTAATGGGAGAAACCGGTGTGGGCAAAGAAGTTATTGCCAATGCCATCCACAATGCCTCCAGAAAAAAAGGCAGACCCCTCATCAAGGTGAATTGCGGCGCCATTCCGGAAAGCCTGGTGGACAGTGAATTGTTCGGCCACGAAAAAGGGGCCTTCACCGGCGCTGTTTTTTAAAAACGGGGCCTTTTTGAAAGGGCCCACACGGGCACCATTTTTTTAGATGAGGTGGGAGAACTTCCCCTGGCGGTGCAGGTAAGACTGTTGCGGGTACTTCAGGAAAAAAAAATTGAACGGGTGGGCGGAACAAAATCCCTGTCCGTTGATGTCCGTGTCATCAGTGCCTCCCACAGAAATCTTGAACAAATGGTGGAAGAGGGCAGCTTCCGGGAAGACCTCTGGTATCGGCTGAATGTATTTCCCATCATCATCCCCCCCCTGAGACAGCGGCCAGAAGACATCCCGGCCCTGGTGACCCATTTCGCTGAAAAAAAATCCAAGGAATTGAAAATCAGACGCTTCCCCCCCCCTTTTCTTCCGAATACATAAAACAGCTTCAGCAGCAAGCCTGGCCCGGCAATGTCCGGGAACTTGAAAATCATATTGAACGCGCATTGATCACCGGGACTAGCCAGGATGTCTTTCAGAAAAGGACATCCCCTTCTTTGGTACCCCCGGCCCAAGAACAGGACAAGCTCAGCCTGGATCAGGTGGTCACCCGACACATTAACCTGGTGCTCAAAAACACCCATGGAAAAATAGAAGGAAAGGACGGCGCCGCCCAATGGCTGGGTATCCATCCCTCAACCCTTAGGGCAAGAATGAAAAAATTAAACATTCTTTTCGGCCGCTCCAAGGGCCATCCAACACCCCCCTAAAATAGGCTGCTGTTGAACTGTTTTTTATGTTTCAATAAACCGTTCATCTGATTTGAGTGTAGCCGCTCTTTTCTGGGCCTTTTCCAGCCACCCCGTGACAGCAGTTACCACCCGTACATCAAACTTGGGAACATAGGGTTTGATATCGATGAGAGTCCCCCCTGGAGATTGTCTATGCCACGGATGCGGCCATTTCCAAAAAGGTCAAGGTTGTGGCCCTTTTCCCTGAAAATACCCATCCCGCAATTGCCTATCCCGTGGCCCTGGTCTCTGGAACCGGATTCTTATCCCCTCATAGTCTGCGTCTTCGGTAATTCGCTCACTTTTGATGGAATCAGGATCAAAAAATTGTCCATCCGCTTCCACATCAACAGCGAGAATATCACGAACCTGGTTGATGATTTCTGACTCCTTCTTGTCTGTTATTCCAAGCATATCAATGTCCATGGTTGGACGGATTCCCGGTGAATCCCAAATCCTTAACATCAATGCTCCCTTGAGAACGAATCGATTTAAATGGGCAGATAGGGAAAACCTGTAAAGGAATCGTTCAATTGCATAATACTGGAGCAATTCGTTGAATGGTCGCCGATCTGTCCTGGAACAATCAAGAAGCTGCTGTCTGACAGATGCAGGGATATTTTTAATCTTCTTCATACAAATGCCTCCAAATATGGCATCATTACTCTGTCAATCCTGCAAATTTTTCCATATTTGATCAGCTTGGCCAGATCAGTATTTTTCCTTTCTCTATAGAGTTTGAATGCTTCCAGAACGATATCCATAACCGACTATCTATAATCGACAATTCCGTAAGGAATGACTTCTGTGACGGAATTTTCCTTCGCGAACATCTCCTTGCGGTTCCACCAAACGACCAGAGATGCGACAACGATCAGAAGATACGTGTCGTAGGGCTGAGCATCCGGAAAAATCGGGTTCATGAGAGAGAAGTGGAAGAACCCCGACAGCAGAATGCTCCCACGCGACCTATTGAACAATGCAGTTGCGATAACACTTATCGCCAAGCACCCATAGGTTCTGGGAGAATTATGTACAAACCAAGGATACCCCAAGCCAGGCCGAACGTGATCAGCAGAAAGGGAATAAATGAACTGAACCGCACTCGGTATACTTCAGGGACTGTATTGGTTGGATTCATATATTTTCCTTTTTGGGCTAATCACGGTGCTGGCCAGCTCTGGGGAGCGTGCAAGCAAACGCAGTTTGCGGCATAAGGGCAGGTACACCAGGAATCCAGAAATTCCCCTTCCGTGATTTCCACGGTAGTCGCATATCGCTTTGTACCCTCTACCCAGGCAATTAAATCTCCGCTTTCTGTGACTGAAAGCTCCGAAACCCTGCCCTGGCTCTGATATCTTTGTCCCCTGTCAACGATTCTGTCTTCAAACCAGTCAACAAGATCATCCCATGTTAATTTTTTATAAAATTTGTATATATCCGAATTCATGCCAGCAGATTCATTATTAATTTGATCAGGGTCTCTTTTTGCTTTGGATCGGATTCTGCCACCAGCAGTGTCAGTGCTGCCAAGCCGGTTTCATTGATCACGGGCTGGTCATTTTCATTTAATAGGCGGCTGTTCCGATGCAGGAAATCTACAAATAAAAAGGCGCCGCTTCGTTTGTTTCCATCCGTGAAAGGATGATTTTTGACCATAAAATAGAGTAAATGGGCGGCCTTGCTTTCAATGGTAGGATAAGCCGGCTCACCAAAGACCGTTTGGTCAAGATTACCGAAAATAGCGGCAAGGCTGTCTGAACGTGATGAATTTGCAAACAGGTCAGAGGCCTCCCCTCTGGCTTTCAATTGCTCTTTGAGCTCAATCAGTGACGCCATGGCTTCGTCAGGCTTAGGCAGTCTTCCCCCTGATTGACCTTCCGGCTCCTGGAGAAGCCCTTCATCATAGCGTTGCAGCCAAAGAAAGGTCTGGGTGTATCGACTGAGAATATCAACCAGTCCACGCCCCATATCTGTTTCCATGGAAGGTGATTTGGCGGCTTTTTGTATCAAGGCGATTGCCTGCTCAAGCTCAGCAGCGTTTTTATGGAACTTTTGTTGATTTATACTATACCCTTTGACAAGGTATTCTTTCAGACGCTGGGTGGCCCAGATACGGAACCGGGTGCCTTTTTTGGAATTCACCCTGTATCCCACGGAAATGATCGCATCCAGATTGTAAAATTGAATCTTACGGCGAACCTTACGTTTCCCTTCCAAACGAACTGCCGAGGATTCCTCGGTAGTTGCCGATTGTTCTAATTCACCGGATTTATAAATATTTTTTAAATGCAGACTGATTGTATCGGAATTTTTATCAAAGAGTTCGGCCATCTGAGCCTGCGATAACCAGATCGTGTCTTTTTCAAGGCGGACCTGGATTTGTGTCTGGCCGTCTTCACTTTGATAAATTTCGATTTGTTTTTTTTCAGTCAAACTTGTTTTTCCATTCCATAAAACTCTGATAGTAATTACATTCATCGAATAACATGGAACTTACCTTTTTCGCTATAAAAATAACACCCCAAATAAGCGGTTAATGATTTTTTGATTGTTGGGAACCACAGTATCTAATTTTCTTAAATTCCAAATTTCAACATGATTGCTAAGCGGGTTACTTTTTGCCTCATCCGATTCTGGACCCGAATCTTTCCACAATCTGTGATTCTGTATTAATAAACGTTTAACGGCAATTGCCATCGTTTCTCTGGATCTAAAAAGAGGACTTTTAAAAGAATCCGTTATTTTTTTTTCATGGTCTTTTTTCCATCTATACAATTCTTCTTCAGGAAACGTACCTTCAGGTGCTTTATCAATCTCGGTGTGATGAGTGGGGCAAAGGAGAATTAAATTTTCATAGGTATCTTCACCACCTAACGGTTTGCCACGAGGTCCATCAGGCTTTTTCGCAATAATGTGTGCCATTTCTCCAATAACGGTCGGATCTTCTTGTGCTAAAAAGCGAATACAATCGGTTCCACAAGCTGGCTTGGAGCAACGGCCAGCAGCCATTCCCCATAGTTTTTTAATGTCTTTTGTTGAAATAGTCATATTTTATTTCTTTGGGCTAACACCAAAATAACCGGTGAAACCCGGTTCATTTTTTTGTTGAGACATTGGGGTTCATAGAGAATTCTCAAACCACCTTTGGAATTATATTTCAAGAAGAGTGGTACAAAAGATCAAATTATAGGATTTTATCAACGAGGTTGGCTACAATTTGGATGATTGAAATACTTGTTTTGTTTTTAAATCAAGCAACTTCCAGTCTTAACCTTTTCCCAAGCGCATTTGCAAATTTTTCCAAAGTTGATAATTTAATATCTTCGGCATGATTCTCAATTCTTGAAATTGCAGATTTTTTTGTGTTTAAACGAGAGGCTAATTCTTCCTGTGTGAGACCAGACTCTTCTCTTGCCTGCTTCAGCATTACTCCGATTTTAAAATGTTCATATCCAGAATCAAAATTTTCTGCAAATTCAGGGTCCTTTTTTTTTCTTTTTTTTATATACTTCTGGAGATCACTCATAACTTTTTCCTCTTAAAATAATCCTTCATGCGTTTCTCAGCAATTTTAATTGCCTGTCTGGGAGTTTTCTGAGTCTTCTTCTGGAAAGTATGAGTTAAAATAATAATTTCAGAACCATCAAAAAAGCAGAGGATTCGAAATATATTTGATCCAAAATTAACCCTGACTTCCCAAAGATTATCTGTGTTAACCATTTTCTTAAAATACTTGGAAGGAACATTAATATGCTCTTCGACCATATTCAAAACCCAGACAACTTTCTTAGCCTGTTTTGCGGTTAAATTATCAAGAAATTCTTCAAACGGGCTTTTCCCAGACTCTGACTTGTAAAAATTAATTTCTTTCATATTGTTTATATGTTAACACGCAAGTTAACTAAGTCAAGGAGAATATTTGATCAATTCTTTCTTCTAACAGATCGATCTTCTTTGTCTCACACTCCCAGAGAACATATACTTGCCATCTCATTTGGGCTAATTCTTTTTGAACCACCTTATCCCGTTTAATGTTCTGATTGAATTTGTTTTGCCAGAAACTGACTCTGCTTTTTGGCTTATAGGCATACTTACATCCTTCATGGCGATGCCAATAACAACCATGGACCAGAATTATTTTTTTAAAACGGGGTAAAACAATATCCGGTTTTCCGGGGAGATCTTTTCTGTTTAATCTGAAACGGTATCCCTTGTGGTGCAATAAGGATCGAACTATTAATTCGGGTTCCTTAAATCTTCAAGTTTGTCTTTTGGACATCCAAATGCAAGGACAGAATACGCCCAATCCCGTTTTCGGATCATGTCACGGTCAAGTTTGCCTGCGCAATCGTCACACAGGCCCAAATCATTAACCGGTAAAAACATATCACAGCCCTGGCATTCAGATTTATACTGTGAAAAACTGCTGTCCATATTATTAATGTCTTCGAAAAACTCATTCATACGTTTTTAACCCTGCTGCAAACAAACACTATAGTTTAAAATCGTCAGGAAATTGAAAACCGGAAATATCCGATCGATTGTCTGGCTCTCCAGATTCAAGCGGAGTGGATGATTTTAAACAACATTTTTTATATTTTTTTCCACTGCCACAGGGGCAGGGATCGTTTCTGCCTACCTTCCGGTCTGTTACGATCTGTGGCGGTGAGTAATGTTTTTTGCGGCAATTTAAATAGATCTTTTTTAATTTCTCATGGCGTGTTTGAAGCAGTTTGTAAAAGTTGGGATGTTGTGCTTCAATGGCGGTTCGAATTTCTTCCAAAGGGATTGGAGGAGGAAAATCCTCCATCATGTCCCAGTGTCTTTTTGCATATGTTAATCGAAAGGCACACCAGGGATCAGCCTTCATTGCATCTTCCCCGGCAGGTACTAAATCCAGGGTTGCGTCCGTGCATTTACACTTTGGCAGCAGACAGAACTGATCAACTATCAGGTACTTTTCTTCCTTTATGGTGACCTGAATCTGGTCACCATACGGCAAAATACCATTATAAGCATACATCAACCCGTTTAGTTCGACTTCATCATAGTCAAAATAGCCCTCTATTTCATTGATGTCCGCCGCTTCGGTAATCTTATTTTTATAGGCAAACTGCCTTGTTTCCAGATATTTAAAATCATCATCTCCAAGCTGGGACAAAAGCAGATTTCCAAAAGCCTTTTCCTCAGGCGACATTTTTTTTTGGGGTGACGTCTGCAGTCTTCTCCTGTCCAGATCAATTTCCACACTGTGGCAAAGTTTGGGCAGATCCTCACCGTTTTGATCCGGCATGAAGGTTAGGTCAATGTCTATGGTCATGCAGGTGCAAGTCGGATTGGGACAAGCGGAAAATATACACTCATAATTTTGCTTATTGCCGTCTTCCATAAGGGAAAGGCACTCTTTACCGGTATTTTTGTCTTTAAAAAATAACATATGTCCTTTACTCGTTTCCTTTCACTTTTAAAAATCAGACAATTCTGTAATATCAGGTTTCATGACAGATTTAAATGACTCAGTGCGATTTATCCGATTCTCATCCCGTCATCACGAACTCATTCATTTTTAATGTTTAACTCACTGGCTTGTCCACGTGCAGTGGTTTGTTCAACGGCCCGGGGAAGTGGGCTGGAAAATTCACCTTTGACTACTGCTGAAGCTTTGCTTCACCTTGCCCATCATAACGCAAAAATAACCGGTATTACCCGGTTCATTTTTTTGTTGAAAACTTTCGATTCATGGATCTTATATTAAAACAACGTCGTGATTTGCGAACCTGAATTCCAAATGTCACAGTATTTGTCATAGCAGTGTCACAGCTCAGTGTCATAGTTTGTCACAGCTATGATAAAATATAATGGCGTGTTGGATCTGTAGGACCGGCACCAGTTTCTTTGATCAGACCTTTTTCTAAAAATGTTTTTAAGTCTCGCTGCAAACTGCGCCGGTTCACTTCAGGGCAAAGTTCTTCAAAATCTTTTATCGTGAGTTTCCCATGAGTCAACAAATACTCTATGGCCTTTCCCTGCGGCTCGTTCAGCCCTTGTTTCTGTACTATGACGTCTCTGCGGATTACCCGTTCACCGCGCTCTTTGACCTCAATCATTTGAGTTTCCAGGCCGGTAATAAAATAATCCAGCCATCCGGTCATATCCATATCTTTTTCACGAACACTTTGGATTTTTCTATAGAAAGTGGGCCTGTCACGATCATAATATTCACTGATGGTGAAAAGCCGTTTGAAATCATATCCTGCCTTGTATAGACAGAGGGTTGACAATAATCTTGATGCTCGGCCATTACCGTCAAGAAACGGATGAATATGGACCAGTTGAAATTGGGCAATTCCACTGATTAAAACCGGATGAATCTCAAGATCAGAATTCAGCCATTTTACCATTTCAGACATCATGATGGGTATTTCAACCGCAGAGGGCGGTGTATAAATCACCTCTCCTGTTTTAGAGTTTGCCACATGATTTTGTATCCGCCGGTAAGCCCCTGGATCAGCTTTTCCGCCACGAACTGCCGACCGAAGGGAGGGAACCGGGAGCTCGCTCCCGGCAGTCCGCTGCAATGACGTGTTATCTTTTCGGATTATGCCACTTCCAATTTAAGGCTTTTGCCAATAGCTTGGGCATAGTTTACAAGGGTGGACAATCGAATGTCCTCGGCATGGTTTTCGATTCTTGAAATTGCTGATTTGCCAGTCTGTAATTTGGTTGCTACTTGTTCCTGGGTAAGTCCAGCATCAAGTCTGGCTTGTTTGAGAAGAGCGCCAATTTTGAACTGCTCATAACCTTTGTCATAGTTTTGAGCAAATTTGGGACTCCTCATTTTCCTTTTTTCTATATATCTATCAAGGTCATCCATATTTACCTCCTCCTCAAATAATCTTTCTTTCGTTTTTCCGCCAGCTTGATTTCCTTTTGGGGAGTTTTTTGACTTTTCTTTTGAAAAGAATTGGTCAAAATGATTAACTCCTGATTTTGTATGAAACCAAGAAGACGAAAAATATTATTACCAACACTTACTCTTACTTCCCATATATCATTTGTGTTGACCAATTTTTTGAAATACTTTGAGGACACATTTTGAGTCTCTCTTATTAGTTTCAATACCCAGGTGATTTTTGCAACTTGTGTGTCAGACAGCGAATCCAAATGTTCTTCAATGGGGCATTTGCCAGAATCGGTCTTATAAAATGATATTGATCGCATATGTATAAAGTATACAAATATGTGAACTTAGTCAAGTGTTGAAATTTGTGGGAAAAGATAACACCAAAATCACCGGTGAAATCCGGTGTATTTTTTAGTTGAATTTTAACAAATCATATTAATTAAGAAAGCTATGCAGTATATGTCTCAGTAAAACAACTTGAGATATCGCTGGAAAATATATTTTTTATTTCGCTTGTTGCCGGTATATTCAACGATAAAATTCTCATTTTCCAAGGTATTCAATACATTCCTAATTGTTCTTTGATTCATTGACAGGGATTTTTCAATTTCTTTCACATTCAATGCTGGTTTTTGGTAAAAGAGTTCTAAAATTTTATTTGTGTTCTCAGCCCTGCCTCCAAGGCTAATAATAAAACTATCTGTTTCTTTTTTTAGTTCTAAAATTAAAAGAAAGGTCTTTTTCCCATCCTCCGCAGTGTCAATAATTGCATTTAAAAAAAATTTTACCCAATGCGAAATGTCATTTGCTGTTCTGACTCTTGATAGAGCATCATAATAAGAATTTCTATGTTTTTCAAAAAAACTGGAAAGGTATAACGATGGCTTCTTCAAGAGTGAAAAACCTACCAGATAAAGGGTAATCAATAAACGCCCGACTCTCCCATTACCATCCAAGTATGGATGTATCGTCTCAAACTGATAATGAGCGATCGCTATTTTGATCAAATGAGGTACATTTATTGCGTAGTTATGTAAAAATAATTTAAGGTCACCCATCAGGTCTGGTATCTCTGTATAATGTGGCGGGATATAAACTGCATCGGATAAATCAGAACCACCAATCCAGTTTTGGCTTGTTCTAAAATTTCCCGGTGATTTATGCTCACCTCTCACACCCTGCAATAAAATTTCGTGTGTTTCGTTTAATAAGCGATTCGAAATGGGCAAGTCTTCGAGTTTATTGATAGCATAACGCATTGCATTAATATAATTTTGGACTTCCTGCCAGTCATCTCGCTTTTCAAGTGCAATATCCTCTTCTGGAAGCAGTACTTCATCAATATTTGTTTGGGTTCCTTCTATTTTACTGGAATTATTGGCTTCCTTGATTATATGCATTTGAATAAAGAGATCTATATTGGGCACAATAAGTGTAAAAGCATTTAATTCGCCCAATTTTCGTGTTGCTTTTTCAAGTAAAACATTTAAAATCGGGTCGTCCCAAGTCCATGTCACATTAATTTTTTCTGGAGAAAAACTTTTATATTGATATTGTTGTTTATAAATTCCTGCTTTGAATTTACTAAAAATCATAATTCTACCAATTGATTTTCCGTTAACATTTTTATAAGGAAATATATTGCATTATTTTTCTTTATGCAATTCTTTTAAGAAAATCTATTAAGAAATTTTCCACATGGTATATATTTGTGGAAAATTAACGCAAAAATAACCGGCCTCATCCGGTTCATTTTTTTGTTGCGTTCCAATGTTGTGTCATTCAAGAATAGTTATCCAAACAGTACATTTTCCAATTTATGAGTTGCTTCGAGCCGCTTGCGCGGTGCCATCCGTCCCAAATTCAGCAGCTTCCACTGGATGGCAGGCAACATCTGCGCATCGGGCAGTGGGAATTTTTCCCAATCTGCATTTCCCTGCTTGAGATTTATCAAAAAACGCCTATCATCTTACAACGGAGAAATATCCTGAGATTTGGGTGCCAAAAGTTCAGCCATAGGCCGGTTATGGCCCATGAGATAGACCATGAACGCGTTTTTTAAAGCCTGAGTAATCCCCTCATGCTGCAGAAGCCAGTAGGTATCATACCCCTGCTTTTTATTTGGGCGTCAGCCGGAGCAGGCGGCCGTTATGTTTGTCCTCCAAAATCCAGATGTCACCTTTTAGACCCTGTTCAACCTCCCGAATGCGTTTGCCCATTGCAAAACGTTCTGCCTCACGGGCTTGGGAGCCGTTAATTTCAATTCGGACCAGGGATCTGGATCGGAGCCCGCCAAGGAGTGCATTACTTTGCCATTTCAGGAACAGGACGCCGTCATAGATAATCAGGCCTGAAGGGGCAACCGTGGGAACCCAGTATATTTCAGGTGCATTAAATTCCGGGCGTGTGTCATGATCGGGGATGGGAATTCCTGAATACTGGTCGCCCCAGGAGACAATGGGCCAGCCATAATTGTCCCCCCTGACGGTCAAGTTGAACTCGTCCCCATGCCTGGGCCCCATTTCATGGGTCCACAGCCACCCCTGGCGGTCAAAGGCAATCCCCAGAAGGTTCCTATGCCCCAGAGACCAGAAAGTTTTGGCAAGATCTCCCTTGTCCTGGAATGGGTTGTCAGGCGGGACAGATCCGTCCTCGTTTAAACGGATAACCTTGCCCAGATTCTGGGTCCAGTCCTGGGCCGGGGTTTGCTTTTGGCGATCACCAGAGGTGATGAACAGTTTTCCGTCCGGGCTGAATGCCAGCCGGTGCGAGTAGTGCCCGCTACCGGTTACTTTAGGGATCTGTTTCCAGATAATCTGATGATCTTCAAGTGCAGGCCCGGCATCGTTGGAACGAAGCGTTGCCCGGATCACAACCGCACCTTTCTTACCTGATGTGTCCTGCTCAGCATAGGAGAGGTATATCCAGTGGTTGTCCTTAAATTGCGGGTGAACAATAACATCCCCCAATCCTCCCTGGCCGCCGTATGCCACCTTGGGCACTCCCTGGACTCCTTTCCGGGTAAGGTCATCCAAATTAAACAGGACCAGATCACCTTTTTTCTCCGTGACAAGCAGCTTTCCGCTCGGCAGAAAGCACATGGACCAGGGTTCATCAAACGCTCCAAAATTTTCAACATAAAGCGTTGACCCTGCATTGCCCGTCACGGCGTTGTCGGTAGCTCCGGCAGGGGTGGACAATAACACCAGGATAAATAAAGGAACCAGGTATTTTATCGTTTATCCTCTCCTTCCGTCATAAGGCTGCACGGTAAGGGCAGCAAAATTAGACAAGTACCGATCATGGGAAAAACATCCGAGGTCCTCAGTTTATATCTTGAAATGAAAAAATACCATCCTGGAATCTCCAAGGGTGATCACTACCTGTTTGTAAATCAGAAGAAGCAGCAACTGTCACGATGGGGTATTTCTTATATTTTGAATAAATATGTTGAGAAGGCAAAAGGTGACGCTGGTTTCAATGTTGATTTTCCCGTGACACCCCATGCGCCATTATGGTGAGTGATGTAAAATGGTGAGTGATTGAGAGCGATGTTGTGAATTCAGTCATTTAGCTGGTGCCA
Source organism: uncultured Desulfobacula sp. (assembly GCA_963674905.2). GTDB lineage: Bacteria > Desulfobacterota > Desulfobacteria > Desulfobacterales > Desulfobacteraceae > Desulfobacula. The sequence continues at coordinate 3,537,075 of CAXXXR010000002.1, forward strand.
GAAACAAAACTCTCACCATTTTCTTTTTTTAATCATCCTTGTAAAGAAAGTAACAATATTAATTTCTATACGAGGAGGATGATTATGGTAGAAAATCAAGACATCCATGGTGCAATATCAGCTATCATGGAATCTATGAGACTGCAGGGAACGTCACCGGGCAGGCTCAAGAATTATGAAAACGCATACAATGTATTCGAACGCTATTTGTCGAAAAACAGTATTACCAGGATTGATGAAAAAATCTGTTTGGAATACGTGTACGCCAAAACTGGTCAGCGTTTTGAGCGCTTCGAGTGTGTCACATCAAATACCAGGGTCGACTACCGTATGCGGCCATTGCTACTATTGCTTCGTTATCGGCAAGATGGAAAATTTCACTCTGATATTCGGAAGACGAAACCGTCCTTTGCCTGTCCGGCATATTTTAAGTCTGAATATGAAGCTTTTTGTGAAGAGCTGGTTTATCGTGGATACAGCAAAGCAACAATAGAATCAAACACCAAAAAAGTGCAATGGTTGATAATGTTCATGGCAACGCAAGGCATTACATCGTCATCAGATATTACCATCCGGCATATTGAAAATTATTTAAAAACCATAAAAAATAAAGCTGTCAAGTATGTTAGCGTTTTCTTATATGTCTTTAGAAAATTTTTTTCATTTCTATATGAACGAGGATATATCGTAAATGATTTAACCCCAATGCTACCAAAAGTACGTACTCCCCGCAATGCTTCGATCCCATATGTTTGGTCAAAAGACGACATTAAAAAGCTGCTCTGTGCAATAGACCGAGAAGATCCTAAAGGCAAGCGGGACTATACAATACTTTTGATTGCTATCCGGCTGGGTCTCAGAATTGGAGACATCAGGAGCCTCAAAAAATCGTCGATAGACTGGAACCGGAAAACAATAAATTTGAAAATGGCTAAAACCGGTCAACCCATTGAATTACCGCTATTAAAAGATATCGGCTGGGCCATTATCGACTATCTGCAAAATGGTCGTCCTATCACAATCAGTGAATGCCTATTTGTGAGGCACAGAGCTCCTTATAATGCATTTGGAGACCGTAACGGCTTCAACAAAGAATTACATCGATATATTCTGAAAGCTGGCTTGAACATACCTGAAGGTCAGAGGCGTGGGATGCATTCGTTGAGAAGCACATTGGCAGGAAACATGCTTGAAATTAAATCACCGCTGCCCATCATTTCGGAAACACTGGGTCATCAGTCTGTCAACACTACAAGCATATACCTGAAGATAGACATTGAAGGGCTGCGCAAATGTGCCCTTGATCCGGAGGAGGTGTTTGCAGATGAAAACAGTCTATGAATGGAAAAGCGGATTTGCAGAAACCGCCCAGAACTACATTTCACTCAAGCAGCAAACCGGATTGAAATTTAAAATCCAGGAACGTTACTTACGTCACTTTGACACATTTTATTACAGAAACGGCTTTGAAGGAACCATGCTGACAAAAGAAATTGTAAACGATTTTATCTATGACCCAAATGAACGCCCAGTGTCACACCACAACAAAGAAGTGCTGATGCGCGACTTCGCAGTATATCTGGCTGACAGAGGCCACCATGCATTTGTGACGGAAGTCAAAACGAAACTTCCACGCTGCAAATTTGTTCCCCACATCTTCACGGACGATGAAACCCGCCAGATGTTCAAAGCCATAGACAATTATCCGCAGGCACAGAGGTCCTACAGGAATACGGTTGATCCAGTGCTGTTCAGATTTTTGTATGGTACAGGCGTACGCATTTCCGAGGCGTTGAACCTTGTTCTCAATGATGTAAACACAGAATCCGGAATCGCCACAATCCGCGCTGCAAAAAACATGAAGGATCGATTGATTCCCATGGCTGGTAGTCTGACAAAACGTATTATCAATTTTATGAATAGTTTCCATCGGTACAGTGATAGTAAAATGTGGCTTTTCCCAAGTTGTCACAATGGGACAATAGGGCAAATGGACAAGAGCACAGCATACAATCATTTCAGAGATTATTTGCTTATGGCTGACATTCCTCACACTGCTGTAGGCCCTAGAATTCACAGTTTCCGCCATGGATTTGCCGTCAAATGCCTTAAAAAATGGGTTTTAGATGGAAACGACCTAACTGTCTTGTTGCCATACTTGTCGGCGTACATGGGACATTCAGACTTCCGCGCCACTCAATATTATCTACGATTGACATCCGATCTGTATCCCGAGATCGTGCGGCGCGTTGAAGCAGAATTTGGATATGTTATACCGGAAGGGGGGATCATTTATGAAGAAAGCTGATTTACCATACTACCTCACAAATTTCCTTGGCAAATATTTGCACGGTGAAAAGAATTTCAGTCGCCACACTATCCAGTCTTATTCTGTGACTTTTAAACTGCTGCTTTCTTTTTTCGAACAGACCCAAGCGATCACTCCTGAGCGCCTGTCTATGGAGGATTTGACCCATAGCACGATCGTTGATTTTTTAAACTGGATAGAATTTACACGGAACTGCACTGTGTCGACAAGAAACCAGCGACTGGTGGCAATCCATTCATTTGTCAGGTTTGTACAAAAACAGTCTCCCGAAAATTTGTTCGAATTTCAGAAGATACTGGACATTCCTGATAAAAAGTGTGTGAAAACAGTTGTGCCGTTTTTGACTGGTGAAGAAATGAAAATACTGCTGTCGATGCCTGACTCTTCAACGAAAAAAGGGTTTCGGGATATGGCACTCATGGCCGTATTGTACGACAGCGCTGCAAGGGTACAGGAAATCATTGATCTGAAAGTTAAGGATTTACGCTTGGATAAGCTTTCTGTAATCACTTTGCATGGTAAAGGTCAAAAGACTCGCCATGTTCCAATCACAAAGAAAACAAAAAAGCTCTTGGAATCACATTTACAGTACAGTTCGAACAACAAGGGAGTCAGCAGCGGCGAACGGTATGTGTTTGTGAACCAAAGAAAACAGCAACTTACACGTTGGGGCATCTCTTACATCATTAAAAAATATGTCGGTTTGGCAAAATCGTGCGAAAATTTCGACGTGCGTTTTTCCATCACGCCACATGTATTCCGGCACAGCAAAAGCGTTCATTTACTTCAATCCGAAGTCAATTTAATCTACATCAGAGATTTCCTTGGACATAGCGATTGCAGCACCACCCAAATCTATGCCAAGGCTGACACAGAGACAAGAAGAAAAGCTCTGGAGGCGGCATATGTTGACATCCTGCCGACAACTGAACTCCCGGATTGGTCTGATGATAAAAACCTGATGGACTTCCTTATTTCGCTTGGCCGTCAATGATAAAATGGTGAGTGAATCGATGAGCAATTTGCTGGTTTCGCTGGTTTGCTGTCGTCACTCATCATTTTACATCACTCACCATAATGCCGAAAATGGGGAGCTCCCCATTTCAGACATTCCAAAGCCATGCATTTGCTTCAATCCGGTGTTAATCTGATCTACATCCGTGACTTTTTAGGACATGTTGACTGTTCCACAACGGAAATCTATGCCAGAGCCGATAGTGAAATGAAACGAAAAGCAATTGAAAAAGCCTATGTAAATTTGGTACCAGACACGGTTCCGAAATGGGAAGAAGATGGTAACTTGATGAAATGGCTGAACTCATTGTGTAATTAGCAGAAATTATAATGGGGAGTGTTTTGAAACAAATTAACCTCAGCAGTAGGGGTATCAGGCCGCGCTCCCCATTATATCTGACTCCACATAATGGCCCAAGGTATGGATGCCTTTGCCTCTTGTGATCCCGGCGTTCTTTTTCGCCTTGTAATAGATTTGCTGTGCCGTTTCAACCGGCATGGGTTTTGATTTTGTTCCACCGAAGAAAAGATATTTTTCCGGCCGGTATTCCCGCCAGTATTCTTCCAGGGCATTTAAAAGCTGGTCCGATAGAAGTGTGTAACGATCCTTTCTGCCTTTGCCCTGTTCAATCCGAAGCATTTGCCGGGATCTTTCTATGTGAGACGGTTCAAGTTTGACCACCTCGCTGACCCGAAGCCCTGCACTGTAAACCGTTAATAAAAGTGTCCGGTGTTTGAGATTGGTACAGGAAAAAATCAGTTTCCTTACTTCATCTTTGCTCAGGGCAAGGCAGATCTTCTTTATCCTTGGCCGGGGTGGTAAGGACAGGTTAATGTCCCTTTGCAAAATACTGGTGTAAAAGTGTTTGATCCCTGAAAAGTGGACATTGCATGTGTTCCAGGACAGACGTTTTTCTTTGAGCAGATACAGCAGATAATCCTGAACCTGGTTATCGGATAGCCGATCAGGGGATCGCCGGTAATATTCGGCAAGTGATTTTACCGCATTGATATAAGCTGTGCTTGTCTTGGGTGAATACCTCCGCAGGATAAAATGATTTTCAAATTTGCGTCTGAGTTCCGTCATTTTCGCCTCCTGAAAATTGGGGTTAATGTTCAGGAGATGATGGAATAATCGAAATTAAATATAAAGGGTAATTATACGGTTAGGCTATGACTCGTCTTTTTCCGCGAAGCGGTTTTGTTCAACCACCAAAATCACCGGCTTGCCCGTGTGGATTTTGTTTGTTGAAAATCAATTTTCAGGATAAGGTTAATTTTGACAACCATTTTGATGCAAGCCTGATTTCTGCCCCGTTTGGAAAAGTTTTTTCCCTATTAAGTTTTTTAGAAACTTGGACCATTTTTATTTCAGGGAAAAATTTTTTAAATAAATCAAAATTGGGGCTCAAGGTGTTGTCGTTCCATTTAACCTCTACTAACAGGGACGGGGTGTTGTTTTTTGAAATACAGAAATCAATCTCTTTGCCATCCTTATTTCTTAAATAATACAGCTTTCCTTCTTCTCCCAGGCAATCCTCCCTGAAATGCAACTCTTTTTGAAGGGCGCACGCTACGGCATTTTCCAGTTTAATACCCTGTTCACCTAATACCTGCCCCGTATCATAAAAGTAAAATTTCGGCGCTTTTTGAATAGCCCTGGCGATATTTTTATGAAAGGGCGGTACTTTAAAAAGCACATACATGTTTTCAAGTATCGTTAACCACCTTTTTACTGTTTTGTCTGAACATTGCAGATCCTGGGCCAGGGAACTATATGAAATTGGGCTTCCCACCCGGTGTTTTAACAATTGAATCAAGGTTTCAATCTGAGTGATCTGCTGAACATTCTCAAGGTCAATGAGATCTTGTTTTAAAATGATATCAAGATGAGATTTTTTCCAACGGTTATAGAAACGGTTTGTTCCATTTAAAAAAGGTTCAGGAAAGCCGCCAATCGATAAAAGTTTGTCCAGTTCAATTTCAGGGTCGTCTGGTTTCAAATAAGTGTTGATTTCTTTAAGATCCAAAGGGTGCAACCTAAATTGGAAAAATCGCCCTGCCAGGGAATCACCAACTTTTTTATAAGTATCTAACCTGGCGCTGCCTGTAACAAGTATTGATGGCGGGATGCCTTCCTTGTCATAAATTCCCTTCAGCCATGATTTCCAGTTTTTCAGCTTATGCAGTTCATCAAAGATAACAAGGGGTTTTGACCTGTCCCAGGATCTTTCCTGCAGGCTGATTCTATCATCAACATTGTCATAGTTGAAATAATCAAAATTATTTCCCAACATTTTTGAAAGCGTTGTTTTCCCGGTCTGGCGTGGTCCGGTCAGCAGGATAATTTTTTTATTTAAATCTTCTTTAATATATTGTGTGATATATCGTTCCATGAAGACTATTCTGACATCTATTCCGAAATAGTCAAGACTTTTTCGGGTTTTAGTCCGAAAAAGTCAGGTCCATGATTGGTGGTTCGATCTCGGTGCTAATCGGTTCTGCCACATGATCCGTTTCAGATTGACGGATTACACAGGCTGCCAGATTTCCTGCTCCATCCACCCGGACGCCAGGGTACAGGCCAGTTCATCGGGAAAAGGAAACGCTTCTATCGTATTCAGGATGGTTTGCGCCCGTTCTCGTTGCCTGGCGGTCAATGGCAGCAGGCGGTCGGTATGTCGTTTGATGGTGGCCAGATCACAGCGATACAGTGAAAGCGGATGAATGGCGTAAAGCAATGATGCGATATACAGGCCGTTGGGGTCAGTATCGCCCCAGTGAAGGCAGTCACGGGCCTGAGGGGCAAGCAAGGCATAGAGGTTTTGGACGGCGCTGTTGGGAAATCCGCTGGTGAAAAGCAGGCAATCTATGCCCTTTTCCCTTATGAGCCGGCTGAAAGGGGCTTCGTTTTCGCAGGAGATAAGCCTTGGGGTGGCTGCCCCCTCTGTCCAGCCCATCTCCTCTATTCCCTGGAGATTGGACCAGCTCAGTGTGGCAGGTTCCCCCTGTTGGTAGAGCCGGGCGATCCAGTCAAACCGCATCCCGTTTTTTTTGTAAACAATGGGACCATAAATCACGGCGTTGACCGTAAGCCTGTCATGATACACATGAACCTGGGACCAGATGTGTGCGTCCTCTTCTTGACCCAGTCCGTAACAGCAGGCAAGCCAGTCTATGAGAAGCTGGCGGGCCTCCCCCTGGCGAAGCACCTTGCTGTTTTCAAAAAACCGGGCACCCAGCTCAGAGAAGGTAATGGGATCATGGTTGGATAAAAGAAAAACAAGGGCTTGGGCGGTTTGAAAAGCAAGGTCGGTCAGCGTCTGTGCATTTTTTTGTTTTAACAGGGAAAAAAACAGATCATGGGTGCCCGATTGCGGCTCGGCAAGCCTGTCCGTGATCATCGACAATTGCGGAAACGCCAGTTTAAGCCGGGAGATGATGACAGAGGTCTCCTGTTCTATTGCCCGTGATGGTGTTATCTGCACGGGCCGCCCCAGCCGCCTGCCGATCCTGGCGAGCCATTCTTCCTGTGTTGCCTCGTTGAGCAGGCGGTCAAAATCAAGGTGGGTTTCCTCTTTGTTGTTGAACCGCAGCGGTGCCACACCGAAAAAATGATTAAGTCGGGCCAGGGTGGCATGATCCAGGGCGGTTCCCAGTTTCATCCGGCCACTGAGCCTACCGCGTTTGCTGTACCGCCGGGCGATTTTGTCGAGCACGGTGTGCAGAAAATCGGTATCCGAGTTGCTCACAATTCATCTCCAAATTTGATGTCCGGTTCTTCAGGCAAAGGTTCAAACAGATCAATCTGGCGACCTTCCGGATTTTTCCAGTGGAAGGAGAAGAGGTGCACATCGTAATGTTTATCTTTTTTCACCAGCAGGGTGGTTGAGTTGCGCACCTCCTGGCGCACCCCATCCTGGTCAGGTGAGGCGATAAAAAGCTGAAGCCCGAGATCTGTGGCAAATCCCAGGATCTGGTCGCGCCTGCCCGCATCAATCCCGTAAAACGCCTCGTCAAACAGCAAGGTGTGCAGCCGCATCTTCTTGCCCCGGTATATAAAATGGGCAATGGTCAGGATTAGCAGGTAATTGGGCACAGCCTGCTCCCCGCCGGAGCCTATACTTTTGTTCCTCCGGTCAATGACCTTGCCTTCCTCATTCAGTGTTGCCACCCGCATCTCATAGCGATACCAGTTCCGGTAGTCCAGTTCATCGGGGATGGCCCCGGCCTCTGTGGCGAGGATGGTGTCACGGTTGTCTGAAAAAAAAGATTCCAGTTCTGTTTCGCCCTTGGGGTCAAAAGGATTGATCTTTTTGATGATATTGATCAGGCGTTTGTATTCATCCAAAGGGCGTATGGTGAAGCTGTACCGCTGGCCGCCAAAGGACCGGGTCTTGAGCAGGGTGTTGATCCGGCGAACCATGTGCTCCATTTCACCCACATGCCCGCGCAGGTAATTCATCAAATCCGTCATGATGATCTTTTTAAATAACTCCCGTGTCCTGTCGTTGATCACCTCCTGCTGTTCGGCAAGAGCGGCTGTCTGCTGGTCGATGATGACGGATAATGCCTGCTGGCGGTAATCATAGAGCTGATTTGGTTCTTCTTCGTAGTTGAAACGGAACACCCCCCCCAAATTCCGGGTCATTGATTTTGAACTTTATTTCATTGATCAACGTTCCCTTTGCCACCCGGCAGTTTTCACGCTCTTTGGAGATGGCATCGACAGTCTTAAACTGTTGTCCTTTCCGGGTTTTAAGGATGTAGTGGGCCGGGTCAATTCCCGGCTCAAGCATGGCGATTAAGTGTTCTTCAACGGTCTGCTTTTGCTCGTTCAGGGTAACACTTTTCCGGTCAGAGGCGGTAATGGTTTGCTCAAGTTGTTCCGCTTCAAGCTGGTACTTGCCCTCCTGGAGAATCAGCACCTCTTTCTTTTCGTTGGTTTTTTTAAGATTGTTTTTAAACCTGTTGATCCGCTTTTCAAGACTTTCTAGGCCTTCCTGGGCAATGAGCGCTTTTAATTCCCGAAGCTGCGTGTCAAGAGTGCTAACCTCTTTTTGCAAAGTAATGACTGAGGCCTGCTGGGTGTCATATTGAGATCGCACGGAGTCCAGTTCGTATGATGCTGTTTGAATTTTTTGTAAACTGTCTCGTATGGCATCATTTCTTTCATTGATAAATATTTTATACCCCTGAAGCAGTGCAATGTCTGTTTTCAGCTGTTTGAGCTGTTTTTCACGGGTTTTGTGTTCCTGGTTCCGGGCTTTCAGTGCGGTGTCCAGGTCACGGATCTCTGCGGCGAGCGCCTGTCTGCGGCTGTCACTGCCCACAAGGCGGGCCGGCCGGTCAAACAACCTTTGCTCATGAGCGCGAAAGGCCAGGACCGGCTGGCCCCTAACCGTGCGAACGACTGGCTGCAACCCGCTGGTTTCCATCTCCTGTGCGAGAATTACAAGGCAGGCGGGATCTGATTCCCGGATACTGAAAACCTGGCGCATCCAGTCCGGGATCTCTAAGGTATCCTGGCGGTCCCTGGCAATGTATAACCCGGGGAAATCAACGCACAGCACCACCGCCCTTTCATATTCCGAATCCCGGAAAATCAGGGTGGCCAGCACCTGCTCACCGATACACTCCTCAATGGTACGCCGTTGCTGTTCTGAAACCGATGCAGCCCATTCAATTCCCTCATAAAGCGGTTTAACGCTGATCATCTCGTTTCGCAATGCCCGTTCAAAGGACTCATACCCGTCAAGCTGCGGTTTTATTTCGCTTTGCTTTTCCAGCCGGGCAATTTTGTCCTGCAAACGGGTAATTTCAGCCGTACTGCTTTTGTGCTGTTCTGTTAAAACCGACTGCCGGGCAAAGGCCTCCTGGATATGTGTATCACAAAGACCGATCGTCTCCTGGATTGCAGGCGCATCTTGGCCTGAAAGATCATCGGCTCTAACCAGGGCATCAATGCCGGCCTGAAAGCCGACAATGGAAAAGGGCAGATCTGTACCAAAACGGATCAGATCTTTTTGCATGGTATTGAGCTGGTTTCGCAACCCGTCCTGTAGTCGGGCAAAGCGCTTTTCTTCGCTGTTCAGTTCACGGAAGAGGTTGCGCTCGTTCTTTTGTTGCAGCAGCAGGGTATTTTTTTTATGCTCCAATTCATCTTTAACGCTTTTTTCCTGACGAACCAGTCCGGTTTTGTCTTTGGCCTGCAGATTCTGTAGCCGATCGTCAAGGTCCCTTGCCTGTTGTTCAAGTTCAGCCTGGCCTATTTTTGCCTGTCGTATTTCTGCCTGCTTTTCTTTTAACCGTTGACGGCATTGGACCTGTTCGGCTTTATTCTGTTCCAAAGTAAAATGATGCAGCAGCCAGTCATAGCGAAGGATACCCTCCCTGGCCTCACTGACCTGAGCCCGTGTCCGGTCGAGTTCTTTGAGCCATTCAAGTTTACGGGCCAGGTCATCCAGCAGGACCTGTGATTCATCCAGGGTGCGAAGGGCCTCAATAATCTGTTCAAACAGGGAGGTTCGGGGTTCGGGTAAAAGGGACTTGAAAAGTTGATGATAGTCGGCAGCACCGGCGGAAATTTCCCGATAGGATTTACCCATGGACAGAAAACGGCAGATATCCTGGTAGCTCTCCTGACCGCCGAACAGACGATCGCCAAGATCTTTCCTGTAGGCGGTCCTGTTCGAATAAAAGCCGTGGCTGCTGCTTAAATGTTATTTAAACTCCTGTCGGGATGCAGGCCGGGTCTGGCCATCCTCTTCAATGAGAAACGGAAGGGTTTCCAGTGTGCACTCCCGGATAAAACCCCAGAACCCGGTCTGTTCATCCAGGGCCGTGGCGGAAAGCCCCATGCCAATGCAAAGGGGTTGGCCGTTGCGGCCGATGATCTCAAGGGCCGCATAGGTGATGGCGCCGTCCTTGTTCATGGTGCCGGTATCCAGGTTGTAGCGCAGGATCACCCCCTGGACACGGCGGCCGTCTCGCTTGGTGCCGCTGAGCCGAGCTGCTGAGTTCCACTCCATGCCTTTGCCGGCGGTGAGCACGTAATGCACCGCATCCAGAATGGTGGTCTTGCCGCAGCCGTTGTCCCCGAGCAGAAAAAGGTGCCCAGCCCCTTCAAGGGTGATGGTTTCATCAACAAAATTATGGAAATTCAACAACCGGATTCGATAGATGGGGTAGACGACATCAGGCATTTTGTGTCTCCCCGTCTGTCAGTTTTGCGGTTATCTCCGGGATGGTCCGGGACAATGCATGCGCATTGTAGTGATACAGGGCGGGCATGGCTTCGTAAATCAGTTCAAAACGGTTTGACTGCATATCCTCCGGCGGTTTGATTCGGGTGACAAAACGGTTTTTTTCCAGTTCCGGCATCACCTGTTTCCAGATTTTATCCCGGATCTTATCCTGGGAATAATCCTCACTGCGTTCGGGGAAAATCTCCATAAAACGATTCCGGCTGAACTCAAGCAGGTCGCCAAATTGAAAGCGTAAGTTATCCTTATCTTCAACGGTCATGCCGTTTTCTTCAAGCTGCTGCTCAAAAAATTCGAGTAACATCATAAAGGCCAGACATTCGTCCCTTCTAGAAAATTGGAACAGTGCCCGGTTGGCCGGGGTTATGGCGTTGTTATGCCATTCGGTTTTATAAATCCTTGCACATTTACCGTCCATGCGCAGCAGCCAGCCGTAATACTGCCGGAAAAAATCCACGAATTCGGGCCGGTGACGCCTTAAGAATCGAAAACTGTCCGGATCATCAACAAAATAGAAATAGGGGCTTTCTACAAGAATATTCAGTACCTTGCGTACCTTGTCACCCTGTCGCTTGATAAGGGTTGTGATATGGTTCGTTTCTGAGGTCATGGTTTGCCTGATCTTGTTGAATGAAGTGCCATCTCAGGACAGCAGAGCGAAAAGTTGTTCACTGCCTGCACGATCTGCCGTTGTCGGGTGGTCAGCTGAAAGTCAATCCTGGATAATCGTTTGCCGTCAGCCAAGAGGCCAGCCCGTGTCAGTTCAATTACGTTGGAAAAATCATCAAAATCGTGGAATTCTGCCTCTGATAAGGCCCCGGTGCTGAATATCATCCAGGCAGCGCTGCTCCAGCCATTCAAGCAGATGAACCGCCTCGTTTTTCAATCGATATCGAAATTTGCGTTTGCGGTTGTCACGGTAACCGCGCAGCCGCTGTTTTTCGATGCGAAAGTCAACCAGATCCCACTGCTCAAGCCGGTTCAGGTCGCTGCGGAATTGGTCCTGGTCATACGCTGGTGTAAGCCCTTGTTGTGCCGATAATACCCCATTATAGATATCCTCATACAGTGGTTCAAGCTCATAATCGCGTTTGAAAAGAAGGAGCCGGTATAAAATATTAAGGTAAAAAAACGACCGTTCTGAAACCAGCAGCGAACCGACATGGGCATTTCGATCGGCCAGCAGCAGGCCTGCGCCATGCTGCTGGAAATAGCTACGCCCGTCCGTGTCAAAAAAATGCAAGATTTCTGGTTGCGCATTGTGGTTTTTCATTAAATAAACCAAGTTTTTTTAAGCTATCTATCGCCTTATTTCAAAGGCGTTTTAACGGATAAATCAAATTGTTCCATGGCAGGATATAGGACAGGCAAAGGCTTTGTGTCAACTAAAATGGATACTTCTGTGTTGCCTTCGGCGACCGCTAAAACCCTCGGAGCCCACAAGTTGCTCTTTCGAAGCTGTGCCAGCACTTCAGAGATATGGTCTCCCCTAAGGCTTATAGGATTCCCTACCTATGCTTAACCCATCTTTTTCAATATCCTTTTATAACGGTTGAGCTGACGGGCCGCGCCACAGCACTTGAAAAAGGCGGCTGAGCTGCTCGCGGTCCCGTCCAGTGATTGGTTCTCTGTTATATATTTATCTTTTCCCCTTTTTCCAGACAATAACAATGAATACCAAGGTCAAGACTGCAAAATAGACCAGAAAAAAAGGGATCTGGAAAGATGAATTCGAAAAGAATGAAAGTCCAAAAATTGATAAAAAGGTGTACATCAATAGGACAAGCCATCCTTGCCATGTGATTGGTAATCCCCATCCAATTCCGTATTTCTTTTTAGGGAACCAAAAAGTATTTTTTGAATTGTTCATAGTTTGCTCCTGAAGAGAATGATTAACTCACTTGCGTAGCCAATGTGAAGTGGCCTGTTAATAAGCAAGAGAAAATTGGGGGTAGGGCATCCTCTTCTTTGCGCTGTAATTTTTGATGTGCTTTGTCCGACTCAACGCATGTTGAGCGGCCGCGCTGCAAAAATTACAGCGCTAACATATTATCGGGCGATTGTCCACCCCGCTCCGACTGCCCAGTTAACATGAAAATCTGCGGCATAGCCCGTAGCATTTTTTTTGTTTTAATAACTTCAAAAAAGGCTTTACTCTGTATCCAGTTTTTAGGGGGAGGATCATAATTTTCTATAAAGCAAGCAACCTTTTTAACATTTTTTTATCATACCATCGACCGGATGCCATAACACCAAGTATCTTTTTAATATTTGCGACATCTTCAAGCGGATTTTCTTTAATCAGAATAAGATCTGCTCTTTTTCCTTTTTCTATGGTGCCGAAATTTCCTTTTCCATTCATTTTTTCAACAACGACGGCTGCATTTACCGTGCCTGTTTTAATGGCTTCAAATGGGCTATAACCGTTCTCAGTCAAAATGCGCAACTCTTCATGGGTTGAATACCCGGGCGGAATTCCCATACCTCCAGTACCGGAATCAGTTCCCAAAACCAGGACAACCTTCTGATTTTTTAAATATTTTAATATCAACCGATCAAGATTGTGTTTAAAAAGAGAGAAATTCTCTATCCCTTTAAACATAAACTGATGCTTTTCCTTTTTTTGTTTAAATGCATGGATGTAATCTTCAGGCAAATAGCGATTCATTGGTTTTGAAATAAATTTTTCCGGTTCAAACAATTTTTCAACTATAATATCGTCGATAAATAAGGTTGTATCAACTGGGAAGCCGGACACTTGAACTTTCTCAGCAACAGACAAAAGTGATTTTTCTAATTTCTGCTCAAGAGCCCCTATGTCAAGATTTGAGAAAGATGCCTCATATTGCCTGTACACCATCTTTATGACATATGAGAGCCATTTTCTACCTTCTATTCTCCGTTGTTTATCAAAATAGAAAAATTCCCATGCCAGTTCCTCGATATGAGCAATTTCATCCATCCCTTCAGATGCAACCCCATCCAGGCCAACCTGAAATGGGATATGTCCGATCGTATACACATCATCTTTTTTTGCTTTTGTCATTATTTTATGAAACTCTTTTTTAGAAAGGAAGGAGTAAAGTTTAATAAAATCAAAACCAGCGTCCATTTGTTTTTGAACCCTCGTTTCCGGTTCTATAACAGGGCCGTAAAAAATTGGCCCACATGCATAAATTGCAGGTCCGATGAGCTGTCCTTTTGTGATTTTTTCTCTCCATCGGAGTGCATATTTCTGATCCCCGCCTTCCGGCCCCAGACATCGTATTGTTGTGACACCATTTGCCAGATACATCCGAAGTGGTGAAACCGGCCAGTTTTCCCAATCCTTGTTTGTGTGGATGTGCATATCACACAGCCCGGGCATCAGATATGCACCCTGCCCATTAATAACCTTGGTATTCTCCAGTACTTTAAATGTATCAGAAGGTCTGACAGCAATAATTTCATCTTTTTTTATTAATACGGAATGACCTTTTATAATCTTGTCACTTTTCATATCAACAAGATTAATATTTTTAATGATGATACCATTGATCTCTTGAGATGGCACATCAAGCCTTCCCGTATCCATTGAACAGGAGAATACCGCCAACAAGATAAATAGGATGATAAAAAATTGACGTATTATCATGAACGCCTCGAATATCCTGAATCTAAGAATTTATAGAACCTGTAATAAAAAAATGACATTGAACAAGCAGCAATAATAATTAAAGGAACTGTGCCTATCGCAAAACCTCTCGCCATATGTTCAAGCCATTCAAATCGTTTTGTGGCAATGAAATTAAACAGGACAATAAAATGAAGAGAAATGAAAATGGATATTCCGATAATCATGGCTGAAACAGGTATGCCCAATTCTATTTTCTCATTATGTACAAACGATTTTTTAAAAGCAATGAAAAAGCCCAGATGGAAAATTGAACTGATCAACGGGACAACTGCATCAAAGTATGGGTTCATAAAAAAGGGAAATTGAACGCTCATTCCAAATACAAACGGAAGCTTTTTCATATAAATAATAGACACGGCAAAAGATCCGATAATTGCAACCATACAAATCTTTTTAAGAGAGTCTTTATTTGCCAAAATGTATTCCCGGTAAAAGACCAACCAGAAAATCAGGTGGACTAATATGAATAAAATATTAAATAAAATTGTTGTTTTTACTGCAAAAATACTTTTGTAAAACAAGGGAAAAATCGTGCCGAATATCCTGATAGAAAAAGAGATAATAATGCTGACAATTAATAACTTGAGAGTACCGAGTTCTTGAACATATTATCCGTGCTCAAGAATCCATCGTCGGAGGATCGGTTTCATATTTTGCCACCCAGCTCTCAATAAGATCTTCAAACCGTTCCATCTGTTTTTCGTCGAGTCCTTCCGGCATATATTCCATCTGGAGCCAGCCGATAAGATGACTCATTATGGACTTCCTATCAAGGCCGGAGTCCTTACTCATCCGATCGACACTTTCATTGATGCTCAGGCTTACACCATTCGGCCAATTAATTTTTCTTTTGAATGGATCGACTTGTGCGCCCTCCAATGCATTGAAGACATAATCCAAGGCATCCATTGATTCGGCACCTTTCGGGGAGTCCATCCATTCCAAAAAATCCTCCATAAAACCAACGGACTGGGTCGATGACTTTTTCATGGATCTCTTCTCTTCGCCTCCTTCGCCTGTTTCATTTTCATCTGAGAATATTCAATGGATAGATCAATCCATTCTTCTATCAATTTTTTGAATCTTTTGTAAACCTCAATCTGCCCACGGATATCATCAACCCATTCCCGCCTGACATACTGAGTCCGGCTTTTCATTTTATGAGTGTAGCTTATTTGATAGTAAGGTCCTTTCTTTTCAGCAGGCACTTTGTATTGCATCGTAAGGGTTCCTGGGCGCATTGGACCTAACTCCAGCAGCTCGTTTTTTATCGTACAGATTTCATTTTCCAGTTGTTTTAGCTTTTCTGTTATCATATAGTATAGCATATACATGCTATACAAATTCGTCAACTTATTTTTGATACGGAGAATGCTATGAAACTATGGACTTATTGGTTCAACGCCGTTTCTTTCCTGAGACCCGCCTGTTCCCGGACTCGGACCTTTCTTTGGTTCACAGCCTGCCTGGCCGGAATTACCTTGAGGGTTGATCTCCTGGGTGTCACCAGCATTGTACGCGCCTTGGGGCTCAAACCATTCTGTTATGACCGGATACTCGACTTCTTTCATGGACCCGGCCTTCACCTGGACAAACTTTCACGGATCTGGACGAAAACCGTACTAAAAATTTTTCCCATTGTCCTACGTTCAAACGGCAGGCTCCTCATCGTCGGAGACGGGATCAAGATCCCAAAGGAAGGCAGAAAAATGCCAGCGGTCAAAGGGCTTCATCAAGAATCCGAATCAAACTCGAAGTCTTCCTTTATTATGGGACATTCGTTCCAGGCGGTCGGCATTCTTGTAGGAGCCTTGGAATCAGTGTTCTCCGTTCCGCTTATCAGCCGGATTCATGAGGGGGTGGTCGTTTCGAATCGGGACAAGCGGACATTGCTCGACAAAATGATAATCCTCATTGAATCCCTTGAACTTGATCAACCGTTTTATTTCATTGCCGACGCCTATTATGCCAGCGGAAAAATCGTGAAGAAGCTTTTGAAAAATGGAAATCATTTGATCACCCGGGTCAAAAGCAACGCCGTGGGGTATTATCCAGCCACGGGAAAAAAAAATGGCCGGGGGAGGAAAAGAGTGTATGGGGAAAAAATCAAGCTCCGCGAGCGGTTTGAGAGTTCGGAGACGATGATTGTGGCCCCGAGTCCTATTTATGGTGAACGTAATGTGCAAATCCGGTATCTATCACTGGATCTTATCTGGCGAGTAGCCGGAAAAACGGTTCGGTTCGTGATAGTGCTTCATCCCACCAGGGGCAAATGTATCTTGATGACCACTGACTTGACGCTCCAGCCGCTTGAAATCATCCGGTTGTACGGACTCAGATTTAAAATAGAGGTTTCATTCAAGCAGGCTGTCAGAACTATCGGAGCATATGCCTATCATTTCTGGATGAAGCCCATGAAACCGATAAAACGACATTCCGGCAATCAGTATATTCATAAAAAGCCGAAGGCGTATCGAAAAGCGGTGCAGAGGAAAATCGACGCATACCACAGATTTGTTCAAACCGGATTGATCGCCCAGGGTCTGCTCCAGTACCTCTCCGCTTCCTTCCCCCAACTGGTATTCTCTTCCTTCGGATCTTGGTTCAGAACCATTCGAACCGATTTCGCGCCGTCTGAGCTTGTTACGGCAATCGCCTTGCGGCAGACCTTTCCCGAATTTCTCTCAGATTCTTCTCAAGATTCAATCTTCAAGAAATTCATCATCGAAAGGATAGATCTGGATAGAACGGAAGGGTTGCGGCTTGTGGCGTGAGCCATTTTGTCTTAAAAAACGGTACTCTCAAGTTAATAACAGAGTCATTTTTTTTAAATACAATATAACCTCCTCTCAATCTTTTATTCTGACCGAGGCACAGCCGCCGTGAACGCAAAAATAACCGGTATCACCCGGTTCATTTTTTTGTTGTGAACTCGTTTTCTACAGGTAATCCTCAAATTATTTTCAATCTTTATATTCCTGAAATCCAGACATCAGCGCTTCAAAACTCTTTGGTTTGTATTTACTGAAACTCTCTTCATCAACAAAAACGTAATCATATTTAATATCAGATTGCGCTTTGTTAATATCAACACACCACTCGCACAACCTTCTCATCTTGAGAGGCACATCAAGGTCTTCAAGCCCTTTGGTTTCAACTATAACTACAGAATTTGAAGACTGTTTTACAATAAAATCAGGATAATAATTTGAGATATTGCCATCGGCATTGACATAATCAATTTGAAAATGAACCGCCATATAGTTTTTTACATAGGAAACAATATCGTCACACTCCTCAAGAAATGCTGCAAATTGCAGCTCCAGGTTGCTGTCCCCTATGATCTTGTTGAATATGCTTTTCTTTGGAATAATATATCCTTGTTCTTTCACCACAAACGGACGGGTTTTTCTTAGTTTTATGGTGTCTTTGATTCTTGCATCGCCTTTATCCTGAACGGTTAAGGCATTTATCTCTTTTTTAAAAGTTTCAATCAGAGATTTGCTTGTCTCAAGTTCGGACAAATTGCGCAGTGTGTTTAAACTATCCAGGTCAACCCGATCTTCAAATAACTCACTTTTAATAAAAGTCTTTACCTTGCCATACAGCACATCATACCCACTGACCAGGCGTAAATCCTTCATGATAACCTGGGAAAAATACCCGATTACCGAGCGATAATCCGTAACAAGACCTGAGTCCAAAACAGTTGTATGGTTGATTTCTCCTGTAGTGATATCTTTGAAGATGATCTCTCGTTTTTCTTCTTCGCTAAATGCTTTATATTTTATCTTTTTATGCCCAAACCGGCTGGTATCTAATTCTGCCAGGTTTTTATATTCCCGATATATCCTTGCCGTTAAAACCGGGATTTCAATTTCAAGGCTGTCAAGATCCTTGGTGGTGTTTTCAGTATCAACTTCAACGATAATAGGGGTTTTGGGCTTAGTGCCTTCACCCATTGCTTTACGCTCAAGCTCCACACCTTCAGATTGTATGGACTCAACAAAATCCATAAATGCGTCCGTACCCACCACGCTGACATATTCTTCCACATTATTGCCGGGATACATCTTACGCAAGCCGCGCCCCAGTGTTTGCTCAGGCAGAATATTACTTTTTGCCGAATACGCACGCAAACCCACAATCGTGGTGACATTTTTAACGTCCCAGCCTTCTTTTAGCATTAATACAGAAACAATGGCTTTGTAAGGACTTGCCCAGCTGTCAAGTTCATTGGATTGTTTTCGCAGGATTTTGAGTTCTTCTTTTTTTTTACCAGTTGCTGCTTCGCTGATCTCACCATTATTCTTGGTATGGATCACTAGAACGGCATCTTTTAACTCAGGATATGTTGCCTCCAGATATTGGGCCACATCATCACAGTTTTTCGTGTCATCCGTCATGACAAACAAAATGGCCTTCTTATCCAGCTTTGCATGTTCCTCGTATGCTTTACGCCACTCCTCAACCCCCAGATTAAGATAGTCCGCATATTTTTCTGTATAGCGGGAACTTTTTCGTTCAGACAGCTTTGCTCGACTGGCAGAGTCGGGAAGCACGGGATGCTTCACCACGTTTTGCGAAATGGCCTCAACCAATGGATAATCAGATATCGTCTGCACAAAGATAGCACCGTTATTATGTTTTGGTGTTGCTGTTACATCCACCTGTAACGCAAGAAACCGGTCTTTATGCTGCAACCTATGGTGAATATCTTCTATTGATCTAAACCATGCCAGGCTGTTGTCATGAATATGGTGTGCTTCATCATTGAGAACCACCAACTCATCTATATCCCGGACAATATCCCCCAGATCAACTTTTGAATCAGTTGTTTTCCCCGAAGGCCGCTTGCCTAAAAAATAATCCATGGTGTCTTCATCATCCGCTGATGGCTCCACATCATTACCTGAATAAACCCTATGGATATTGGTTAAAAAGATATTACCTGTTTTCCGGGTAATATTGACCTCGTCCTGAATATGCAACGTTAACTGGAAGTCATCACGCCAGTTATACCCTTCAAACCCATTATCCGGCAGCACCGGATCTTCAAAAAAAATACGCAATCCGTCAAAATCGCTGCGGATACGATCCAGAACAATAATATTCGGTGTAATTAGAAGAAAATTGCGTGCCAGTTCAGAGCCTTCTTCATAGAATTTATGAAAATAACACCATGCCAGAATCAGGCTCATCACCTTTGTTTTACCGGAGCCCGTGGCCATTTTTATAACAAACCGCCGCCACGATTCATCAAACATATTTGCTGAAACCGCCCCGGATGAATCAAAGCGGATCAAATCGTATTTATCTTTTGCTTTGACCACATCATAAAGGAAAACAATGGTCTCAATCGCTTCCTGCTGGGCAAAATAATACTGAAATTTTGCCATGGTGCCGTCTGATTTGGGCATTAAATGTTCTTGATTAAACCACCAGTTTAAAAGGCTGATACTGGTATGGGTCGCCCCTTCATAGCCTTTTTCACGCCATGCTTTGACTTTCTTGCGCAACTCATGCACCAAAGGCGGCAGCAGTTTTTCATAAGAAGATTCCCGCAAAGCTTCATCTGCCGGAAACCATCTAACGTCAGGTTCAAGAACAGCATGGGGAGAATCAGGAAAATCCGGATGTAATGCCATTATTTTTTATCCTCTAATTTTTGGATGCCGTGATCGATGACAAGCAGTTTCATTTGCCCAATTGCAATGGTGTTCAATCTTTTAAGCCGTTCTTTTTGCGTCAGGCCTTCATTGATAAAAAGGGCATTCAGGTTTTCCAGGTTCGACAGGCACACCAATTGTGAAATGTTGGCATAATCTCGAATATTGTCTTTTTGTCCCGGGTTTTCATCCCGCCATTGTTTGGCCGTTTTCCCAAAAAGAGCGACATTCAATACATCGGCTTCCAAAGCATACACAAAATTAATCTGGCTTGGAGACAGTTCGGTGGGGATCAGGTTCTTTTTAATGGCATCGGTATGAATGCGATAGTTGATCTTTGCCAGGTTGCGTTTGATATCCCAGCCTAACTGTTTTAATTCTTCATCTTTGAGCCGCTGAAATTCCTTGATCAGATA
Source organism: uncultured Desulfobacula sp. (assembly GCA_963674905.2). Taxonomy (GTDB): domain Bacteria; phylum Desulfobacterota; class Desulfobacteria; order Desulfobacterales; family Desulfobacteraceae; genus Desulfobacula. The sequence continues at coordinate 3,557,444 of CAXXXR010000002.1, forward strand.
AAGCTTGAATTCAACAGATACCCAGGAAGCGAATTCAAACGCAATATCTTTGTGGGCATAGGTTCCGCCATATCTGCCCGGTTTTGAAATAATACCGATGGCACGGGTTTTTTCAACCCATTGTTTTACAGTCAAAACAAAGCCGTTTGAACCGCTTTCATTTTTAATGTTACTGAATTCAGTAACATTAAAATCAGGGTTATGAATTTTTTCCCATACCCCCATGAATTCAACGGTAAACCGGGTACTCAGCCAGTGAGAGATAATCAATCCCGTTGTTTGTGCATTTTTGACCTTTGCAATGTCGGTAATACATATATAATCCTCCTTGCCCCTGGTATAGAGGGTGATTTCCTTGTCCAGCACATTGATTTTTACCATATCCTGTCCCCCATACGACCGATTCTAATCCCATGGAATTCGATGGAATTAAATTTAAGGCTGTTCAACGTTGTCAAACCGTCACCTCAATGATTTTCATGGTGTCATTACCGAAAATATCCACCACCTTTACAGCAATCTTGCGCCTCCCGGGCAGACATTCCATAAACGCACTTTTCAATTCAAGAGCCCTGTCTTTTTTGGTACGAAAGGATTGCCATTCATTTTCAAACACATAATCACCGCTCCAGACCTCCTCGGCTTCACCGCTTTCAGGATTGTTCACCCGCAGGATTTCCCGCTTGGATTCAAAATCAAAATCCACAGACCAATAATCAATCCAGTCCGTCCATTTTTGGGTCAGCACCTCTCGCTTGACAACACCGTCCTTGTCCTTGCTGATTTTCACCACCTGGCCCTTGTCCACAATCACCTTGGATTTTTTATTGGCCAGGTTCACATCCGCATCAACCGAATCCTGTGAGTAAAAGACGGAAAAATCCGTCAGTTCAATGGCAATATGGTGTTTGTTTTTGCCTTTGCCAAAAAGCGGTTTAACTTCAATAAAAGATACGTCATGAAACACCACCTGATTTTTCTCAATGGCCCGTTTGTCAAACACATCCCTGGGAATGTACTTCATGGCAAGGTCAATGCCTTTGGCCTTGGCCTCTTCTTGGATATTGGGAAACAATCCCATCTCAAATTCAAACCCCAGGATGTCCACCTTGGTGATATGCTTCTGCCGGCATTCTAAAATAATCTCTTCCACAAACAGGCGGGTGACAGGCAGGTTTACCGGCCCCACTGCCACGAGCCGCCCTGCCTTTTTGCCCTGGAAGCAGTTGAACTGGCTGACGGTTTCAGCGCGATAGGCATGCAGGATCAGTTCTAAAAAGGCTTTTTCTCTTTCCCGCAACTGCTGCTGTTTTTCTTCTACCCGAAGATCAGGATTGACCCCAATATAATGCTGGCGTTCATATTTGCCCAGATTTAAGATTTCAAAGGCCCGCCAGCTTTTGTTCTCGGTTTTTAATCCACGCTGCACCCCGATCATGCGTTTCCGGGTGGTGTGGATGGCGAATTTGCCAAGGTCGGAGCATATCCATTTGCGATTCAGTTTTTCAGCCACGGCCGCTGTGGTACCGGAACCGCAGAAAAAATCTGCGACCATGTCGCCGTCATTGGAGGAGGCTTTGAGGATGCGTTCTATTAAAGCTTCTGGTTTTTGGGTTGGGTAGCCTAAAATTTCAGTGGATTTGCCTTTCAACGTCGAAATATCTGTCCACAAATTATTAGCCTTTTGACCCGGATATTCATCTAAATAAATTTTTTTGTATATTTGCTTATCTTTAGAGTCTGGAAAGTAAAGTCTATTTTCTTTATCCATCTGTTTCATCGTCTCCAAAGGCACAGCCCATCCATTTGGTGGCGTTGTATAACCTTTATAGTTATATTTTAAATTTGGTCGTGGGCTTGGGCTGCGCATTACATTAATCATGTATTTGCGACCATCAGAATCTGAATGCCTGAATTGTTTTTCTACATATTCAGTTGGAGCTGGTTTCCAAATTTGGTTAAATATAAAAGAATTTGAGCGTACATACCAATAAAGGGAGTCGTACGCGGTTGATAATTGGTTCATATCACCCAAGGCAGTACCACCTTTTCTTCTCCAAATAATTTCATTTTGAAAAAAATTGTTCCCAAACACTTCATCCAAAACCAACCGGATATAACTATTCACCCGCCAGTCACAATGCACATAAATACTGCCGTCTTCGGCCAACAAATCCCGCATCAGCACCAGCCGCTCATAAATCATGCTGATAAAGGAATCCGCACCCTTGCCCCAGGTGTCCCTATAAGCAATCTCTTCCAGCACATTGGGCTTTTTGGTCAGGGTTTCACCGCCGATTTCAATGTCCATGGAAAAATCAGCCCCCACATCAAAGGGCGGGTCAATATAGATCAGCTTGATACCGCCCTGGGCTTCAATCTCTTCTCGCAGCGGCCCGTTTTTAAGAGAGGATAAAATTAATTTATTGTCCCCCCAGATCAGCTTGTTGTTCCAGCCGGTGATCTGCCGACCGGTCTGCTGATCAAAAATATCCATCTGCAAGGCCCGGTTCTCTTCAGCACGGGGTTCGTCCACCTGCTCAATCACCTGGAACGGAAGGACAATATTGCAGACTTCCCCGGTTTTGCCGTTCCAGACCAATTCGACTTCTTTTTTATCTTCAAACAGCAGAAAGCGGTACTTCTCCGGTAAAGACTTGCCTGCCTCAAGATGACGGTTAATGTCTCTTATCTCATTGTCATTCAGCTTCATTTTTTTCCTTTTGCATGCAAAATTGTTTTCTTTTGATATCGGAATCACTGATCATGCTTCAAGACCCATCATCATATTATAGTGGCCCTCATGCCGGGTATGCACAAAGATATCCTTAAATACGGTTAGATATTTATCGATCGTCTCTGCGGGCGATTCAATGTATAAATCATCTGATATGCTGTGGGAACCGTCATTGATCCAGCAGATCAAGGACCTGCAGATCTCCTGCTCTTCTTTTGATGTGAATTGGCAGATCAAATCATCATCACCGTATTTGCCGAGTATTTTAAAATAATTCTCAATAATCCGCCGCATTGTATTTTGAATGGTGACCCCGGAATTATTCTCCTTGTCTTTCAACTCCTGCCAGAGCAATTCATAAGAGGTTTGAATTGGATTTTTCATTCCAAAGGGCTGGATAGAGGTGATTTTATCCATTTTTCTTAAGATCCAGTAAACTGTATCCTTATCACCGTTTGATCTTCCATCAATAAAAGAGACTTCTTTATGGAAGTAAACATTATGAGTAAGAAGAATCAGTTGTTTAATGTTGCCTTCACCTTTTTTAATCTTTCTGATTATCGTCTTTAAAAGTGTGCTGACAACGAAAAGAACATTACTGTCCAGGCTTGAAATCGGATCATCCACAACCAGCATTCTTTCATCGGTAATCGTTTTTACGTCTGTTGATCCCTTTGCCAATTGCATGAAATATAAAAATGTGATGAACGTGATTTCACCCTCACTCAACGTTGATTCAGCCGAAGTCCCGTCATCCCTTTTTATCTGGTAATGATTTTTATCCTCCTGGGACGGGACAATTTCAAAATTCACAAAGCCATATGCCTTTAAAGTGGTATTGATTTGATCAATTGTCGGCTGGATGCTGGTTACGTTTTTGGTTAATTCTTTTATTTCATCATTTAATCTTGTCCATTTTATCCGTTTTTTATCGATATCCTTTGCCAGGCAATCAATGCCAATTTGCAGTCCTTTGGTTTTATTTACATATTTTCTAACCTCATCTTTGAATTCCTCAACCAGATATTTCCAGATGGACTGAATCAGATCATTTCTTTCGGTCTGATAATTTGTGACAATTTCATTGTGTTTTTTGATTTTATTATTGGCGTGAGAAATCATCTCAGCAATGTGTTTCAATTGCTTTGTGCTTGAAACAAGTTCAATGCTCCGGCTGGGTTCCTTTATTTTGCTGCTTAATAATTCTTTGTTTGAAATAAATTGGCTTGACACCGTTTTTAAATATGCCGAGAAGGTATCAATATTGAGATAGGTTTCTTTTTTGATTTTTTCATTTGCTTCAATCAACGATAATTCATTGAGCATATTTTGAAAAAGCTGAAGGTATTCCTCATTGAGAGAAGCAATTTTTTTTACAGAAGTTATAAAGGTTTCATCAAAATATTCTTCCAGCTGCTTTTTAAAGGTATCGGAAATGGTGGGCTGCTGACAAAATGGGCAGGTATTGTCATCTTCCTGTAGAAAGGCTCTACCCTGGTTGACCCAGTCATTAAGATTCAATCTCTGAATCATGTTTGCAATATCTGCATCTGATTTCCCAATGATTTTTTTAGTCCAGATATGATCATTTTCAATTTCCGGCAATCGATCATACGAACCCAGATTTATCAAAGGTAATCTTTCCGGGACTTCACCGAAAATGGTTTTTGCTTTTTCCTGTAACGTATCGATAGTCAATAAAGGGGATTTGTTTGCTTCATATTCCGTAAGGAATTTTTGCTTAAAGCGTTCTTTTGTTATAAAACCCTTAAACACCTCTTTGAAATGGATTTCATATGTTTTATAAATTTTTTTCCACACTTTCTCCTTAAACATCGATTCTAAACTGGTGTTTTTCTCCTCCTGCTTTTTTTGAGTCTCCCTTCTCTTAATTCCTTCTGCTTTCAGTCCGACCAATTCTTCTTGTTTTTGTTTTATGATTTCAATATCTGCCTTGGTTGCCTGCCCCAGGGTAAAAACACCTTCGATTTTTCCCCGGCCAAAATTTATATCCCTGAATTGCTTATTATAGACCAGGGTTTTAAGCGGTATCCCATGCTGCCAGTTAATAACGCATTCCTGATAATCTTCATTATCCGGGTTGGCAATCAAATTTGAAATGGTTGTCTTCCCACTTCCATTGGCACCATATATAAAATTTATTCTTTTCAGGTCCGTTATTTGAGTACCGGCCGAATCAAAACTTGCCACATTTTTTATTGAAATTGAATTGATCATCATACACCTGCTGTATTTCCCGGTGCATACTTTCTAATGCATTTAATTGTTCACAGCTTATTATTTTATTCAAGCACCTTTACGCTTCTTCTGTTGTCTTTTCTTCTTAGGTTTTTCATCAGACATCAGTTCAAATTTTTTACCGTATTTTTTGATAATGTCGTTCCTTGAATTCTCAAGCTTATCCTTTGGACATTCAAATGCGAGGACAGAATAAGCCCAATCCCGTTTTCTGATCATGTCACGATCAAGTTTGCCTGCACAATCTTCACACAGGCCCAAGTCGTTAACCGGTAAAAAGATATCACAAGACTGGCATTCAGCTTTATCCTGTGGAAAAGTGCTGTCCATATTATCAATGTCTTCAAAAAACGCATTCATACTTTTTTAACCCTGATGCAAAAAAACAATGTCCGGCATAAAATGTAAAAGGGATCATTAAAGAATGATACCTTTACCCATACTATGATAAAAAGCATTATAGCTTAAAATCTTGAGGGAATTGAAAATCGGAAATGTCCGATTGGTTGTCTGAAAATTCAATCGGTGTGGACGACTTTAAACAACACTTTTTATATTTTTTTCCACTGCCACAGGGGCATGGATCATTTCTGCCGACCTTCCGGTCTGTTGAGGTCTGTGGCGGTGAGTAATGTTTCCTGCGGCAATTTAAATAGATCTTTTTTAGTTTTTCATGGCGCGTCAGAAGCTGTTTGTAGAAGTCCGGATGCTGTTCCTCAATAACGGATCGAATCTCGCCCAATGGGATTGGAGGAGGGGAATTTTCCATCACGGCCCAGTGTCTTTTTGCATATGTTAATCGAAAGGCACACCATGGATCTGCCTTCATTGCATCCTCCCCGGCAGGAACAAGATCCAGAGTTGCGTCCGTGCATTTACACTTTGGCAGCAGACAGAACTGATCAACTATCAGGTACTTTTCTCCTTTTATATTGACCAGCATCTGGTCACCATACGGTAAAATACCGTTGTAGGCATACATTAACCCGTTCAGCTCGACTTCATCATAGTCAAAATAGCCCTCTATTTCATTGATGCCCGCTGTTTCAGTGATCTTATTTTTATATGCAAAATGTCTGGTCTCCAGGAATTTAAAATCATCATCGCATAGCTGGGACAAAAGCAGTTTTCCAAAAGATTTTTCCTCGGGTGGCAATTTTTTTTTGGTGATGTTTGCAGTTTCCTGCTGTCCAGATCAATTTCCACTCTGTGGCAAAGTTTGGGCAGGTCCTCACGTTTCTGATCTGGCATGAAGGTAAGGTCAATGTCCAAGGTCATACAGGTGCAGGTCGGATTGGGACAAGCGGAAAAGATACACTCATAGTTTTGTTTATTGCCGTCTTCCACAAGGGAAAGGTAATCTTTACCCTTATTTTTGTCTTCAAAAAATAACATGTCCTTTACTCTTGTCCTTTCAATTTTAAAAATCAGACAATATCTTTGATATCAGGTTTCATAATAAATTTAAATGACTCAGTGCCGTTTCATCCGGTTCTTACATTCCATCATCACGAATTCATTCATTACTAACACCCCAAATAAGCGGTTTATCCGCCTTCATTTGGATTGTTGGGAATTATCTTAAACAAGGGTAAAATGTAGACGCGGTCAATTTTACTCATAATTCCAGATAGTGCAAAGTAGTGCTTTTGCTCTGCTCATGGCTACATAATGATTGGTTTTATTGAAAACATTTTTTAGAGTTTCAGGAGGATCCAAATCAATAACTATTATAACTTCATTTTCTAATCCTTTAAAATTTTTAATTTCAGAAAAAGATATTTGAGATAGTGGGAATGAGCGTATGGAATAATCATCAAGTCTTACAATGTTTCTTTTTGTCTCTTCCGATAAGTTACAAACAGTTGATTCTTCATAGATAAAGGGTGAAAGTATCGTTATAAATCCTGAGTTTACTCCGCTGTTTAGCATATTATTGATCACATTTTCCAACTCTTTGCCAGTATCCCCATTAGTAATCTCTATAACTTTTGGCCCTTTTCCCGTACCTTTAGAGCCCATATCCAGATTTAACGTTTCCTGCACCTTTCTTAAAATGGGTTCACTATTTCTACAGTTTGTAGTGAGTGGGATTTTTGCAGGTATATAGTTTTCCAATTTTTTTAAAACTTCTAATTCTGTTTCAAAAAAAAGCCCGGACTGGTTATTAATATCATGAAAAATATACCACTCCCCACCTTTAAGGGCGCCTTTTAACGTGCTGTCCAGAATTTTTATATCCTCTTTGTTAAAAAGGTCTTGTCCTTCATCTACAATCAAAACATCATATTTTTCTATCCCGGATCGTTTCATATCCAATTTTGCACTATTTATTGTTGATACAGTAACAAACTCGTTTATCACCTTTGTTTCCAGATGTCGTTTTAGCCAGTTTGATTTACAGATGAGTACGGTTTTTTTATTCTGGCCTGCCATTCTTCTGGCTAATTCCGCGGCTAAAAATGTTTTACCTGTGCCGGCACCACCGGAACATAATACTTTACTGTTTGCTGACGCTATATCCAGGTATTTATACTGATCTTCTGTTAATTTAACAGCAGCTTTTGAAAGTGTCGAAAGTGTTGAATAGAGAGGTTCAACCACCTCAAAATCAGGTCTTAAAAAATGTTTTAAATTCTTAACATTTTCCATGGAGAGTTTGTGATTATTGCCCGGCTTATTTTCCCAGTATTTAAAGAACTTGTTCAGCCAAGATTCGAAATTTCTCATTTTTCGAGTATCACAAATTGTATTCAAATCCCATTCAGACCCTTGAAGCTTCCACTCAACATCAGGAAAAACGACACCATACCCTATTGGAATGCTCACCGGATTAAACCTGTTGGAGCATTGAATTTCATCTTTTATAGCATGCAGCGCGCTTTGGGCTTGCCTGAATGGATTTTGAATAATGCTCTCTTCATTGTTTCGGTCAATTGTATACCAGACTCCGTTCTCAACACGGATACGACCGCCCTTTACTTCAAGAACAAATATTCCGAATTCACAAACTAATACAAAATCAGCCTCTCCGAATTTTTTTGTCTTATGTCCGGTCAGGTTTAAAGAGTGCAAAGCAACATATCTGTTATCATCAACAAAAGACTCCTTTAGTTTGTCAAATATCCGATATTCAGCATTGCTGCCTGTCTCGTACGGTGAACTTGGAATTACAATCATTGCGCTGTCTTTGCTTTGTTATTTTACCTTGTTATATTTTGTTACATATTTACCATATTCCGTGAATTTCCACTTTGATATAAAATCAAAATATTCTTTATCTTTAAATTCTGGAACTGGCGTTTTTACTAAACCATTAATAAGAAACTCTACACCGGAATTTGAAACCTTTGTTGTATAATCACCCTTTGGAATAATTACTTTTGTTGTAATACAGCTTTCAATCTTTAATTGCTTGGCAAACCATTTTTTAAATTCACTGTTTTTCAGCATATCCATAAGCGTTAAAGGCGCATTGCGATATTCAAACTGCATTTTGATATTCGATTGTTTGTGGGCATATTCAGCCATTTGGTTTGAAACATAATTTTGCAGCCCATTAAACGCTCGTAAAAAACCCGGTATTTTGCTAAATTTATCCCTTATGCCGAATATCATGGCAAACTGCATATAGTCTTCTTCACTGAACAAATCGAGATTGTAATCCATTAATGCTTCACTATCTTCCCTGAGAAAAAGCATTAGCAATATTTTTTCAAGTGACGTTTTTGCCTCTTTAAAATGCTCGGACACTGCTTTATTGTTGTTTGTTTCAAATGATCTAAGCTTGTCTGCTATACTTCGTGTTCTTTCCCCGGCATCCTGATCCCAACTGTCTGATTCCAAATACTCTATAAGATCCTCCTTAAAAGAAGTACTGTTCAGAGCTATGTTTATGAGACCTTTATACATTCGTTTTTTCAGGTTTGGTTCGGTATCTGCTTCCTGTTCTAAAAAAAAATTATAAATCAAATGAATATCGTTGATTTTAGATTCAGGTAGATTTTCGAATTCATTGATGGAATGATATATGTCATTGCTGTTATTACCATTTTTCGCAAAATAAAACATGGTTGAGAGCAATCCGCCAAATGCATAAACTTTATTATAATTTATATTGACGCCGGTTGTATTTTCAGAAAAATTAAATTTTTCCTTTAAACGACTGTAAAATTGCGATTTTTCCGCCTTAAACATTTCTTCATCTTTTGATCCTTCATTCTTGAAAAGCTTTCGATCTGCTTTAGTAGACACAAGCTTTAAGCCGGATAATATGACATTACTACGGTTTTGGGCATCATCTTCAAACTGTTTTTTATCCTTATCGTTTTTAAATATTATTTTTAATACACATGATAACGGCAGTGGTGCTAGAATATATAAAACATCGATTTCACTATTTCCCACATTTTCTATTTCAATATCGATCAATTCATCGTTTTTGATGGTTTTAGCCACACCTTTCACAGCTTTTAAGTCAAACTCTATAATACATGGTGTAAGATTTTCTCTTTCGCTGATTCCTTTTTTCAATACATCAGGTTGAATTTTTTTATATATGGGAATCCAACCTGGTAACAGCCCCAATGCATCTACATAGTATTTTTTAAAACCATCCGGACCAGTCACTAATCCTTGGGCTATTATCATTCTCATATTGTTTGTGTTGGTAGGGAGAAACCATCGATCTTTAGCAGACATTGTTAACCTTTTCTTTTCTCAGTAAATTGTCATCATTTGGAAAAATTTTTGTAATTTCACCGTTATTGTTTTTATTTTTTAAAAGCACTAACTTTTTAATAGCCCGTGAACTCATAACATAAAACCTTTTTTTCATACCGATGATATCATTGTTAAAGATCGTAAATTCATCGACTATTATAAAAACAATATCAAATTCCAATCCCTTTATGGATTTATCATTGAGTACGACAACGCCCCCTTCACTAAAATCAATATTAACACTTTGCTTTTGTTTGCTTGAATATGTTGATATTGTTGGTCTTGGGTTATCAAGCTCTATATCGATCGAACTTAGCGCCATAACATAATTTTCTCTTTTATGTTCATTACTCACAACTACACCGATCAGGTTTCTATCATCTTTGTCCGCTTCTCTCAGAATTATCTTTATACAGTCATGGAAATGTTCATATTCGTACATTACAGGAGTTCCAAGAGATGGTTTGGATTTTGACGGCAAGTCAGGAGGCGGGCTCGACGGATCCGTATAAAAGTGATTGGCAAAAAGGGCTATTGGATGAGAGTTTCTATAATTTTCTTTTAATTTAATAACATCTGTCGGCTCAAGCCCTAACAGGTCTGTTAGATCCTCTCTAGTAGAATGGTCCTCTGTAATTTGCTGGTTTTGATCAGCTACAATAAAAAAATTTTCTATTCCCAAACAGGTCAATGCCTCATAGAAACCAGGGGGCATATCTTGCCCTTCATCAATTATTAGGTGAATGGATCGAGGGCTCTTGTCCAACTCTTCAAATTTTCTTATCACTTCTTCGTAATCCGGTCTGTGTTTTTCTATTTCAGGCATAAACTTATTTGTTAATTTATACTGAAGTTTATAGAACCAGGATTTAATCGTCCAATTTGTTAAATTAATATCAATAATTTGATTTGTCGCAGAACTTAAAACATGATTGTAAGTTAAAAAAACATAATCATTGTTTTTGTGATATTTTAGGGCTCTCAGCAGTGCAACAACAGATTTGCCTGTACCAGGACCACCAACGATTAAAAATTGTCCGTTTTCTGGCAAATCATATACTCTGTCCTGATCTTTATTTAAATCTTCCTCTCCTGGCAATTTAAATTTTCGTTTCCCCATATTAATGGTTCCTTATAAAATCCAAAAAATTCGGTACCCCGATTTGTTCACTACCTTTAATAAAAACTCTATCCAAGAAAATATTATTAAAGGCACAACCCGGCTCAGGAATCAGGGAACAGGCATGACAAGCTGCACGATTCAGCCATCCTGGGCCCTGGCCATCATGTTCTGTGCATACCGGATCAAGAGGACACCATTGTGCATGTTTAAAAGCACCATCTAAAAGAGCTAAAAATTCTTTGGGTTCAGCACTTTCAATGATGCCGCCTAAGGACCCTACAATATCTGCAACAACAGTATATATTAAAACACCAGCCATTTTACGATCTCTTGAGCAGTAAATTCTCTCTTTGAGCGATGCTGCCGGATATCCCGCAGTTGATTCAAGCTCCCTGATAAGTAGATGCGATAAGGTGTGCAGCAGTAAAAATCTTGGAGTGATAACTATATCCTGATGAATTGTTACTTCAGACTTTTCATATCTTTTTGCTATCTCGTCCGCTCTTTTTTTTACACCGGGTATTTTTTCCCATCCAATTAAAGCTTTTTCGTCCAATGTAAAAAACAGTCCTTCTCCAAATAGCTCAATTGCCGGCAGCCAGTTACTTTGGCCGATAATATCCGGCGGAACCAGGTTCTCTTTCTTCTCCTGAGAACGACGATAAAATCCTTTGAATACCTGAATCTCTCTAACCCTTCTTGCGATAATTTGTTGATCTATCATTTTAACTATTGCCAATAGCTCATCTGACAAATTTAGCTTTTCAAGATCATGCCATTGTGCTGTTTTATGTTCCGTTACAAAATCTTCATCATCCGACAGGTTGTCCAGGGGTTTTAAAAAGGCTTTATATTCATCTTCAAACAGTTCTCCGACTGTGATTTTTTTTTCAAAAAACGGATAACCCTTTTTAATCTGCTTTAAGGCATCTTTTATCTCTTCGGGAGTACATCTGAATTTAGTTGCAGCCTGCTTGATTTTACCTTTTTTTCGCAAGGGCATTTTAATATTATTAATTTCTCTGCATAGCTTTGAGTTATTATACAATTTATCAATTATACTGGTTTTGCTGAGTCGAGATTCAGGGGGGATTACCAATGCATTAACCTGTTCCGGCAAATAAACTCCTGGATTGTTTACCTCCAAAATTTCTACCATATCATCTTCATCCAATTCTGGGGCCTCGTAGTATATCCAGGGTTGTTGCTTGTTGATAATTTTTGTTTTTGCATTTTCATAATAGTTGGAACTGCCGCACCTGGTGCATCTTATCACTCTTCTGCCGTTACTGTCGGTGTCAAACTTTAAATAGACTGCACTATAATCCACCTTGCAGTTTGTATTGGTTTTTTGATGACAAATACTGTGCCAGGGTACATCATCCAAATACCCTTTGCAGTTTATCGCACACCAGGTAACTTGTTCCAGCCGACTTTCGCATTTTTCACATAAAGCTTTATCGTCAAAGGTTTTATCCTGTTTTTTCCATGGATTATTATGAAGGGTCCCGCAGTTTTTACACACAGCATAAGTTGGAAATAAAACCGCCGGTAAATAATTGCCTTCTATATCACCTTTGTCGGTTTCTTTGGCTTTGGGTGGCATTCTCAGCTCTTTATTAATTTCTAAAGCCAATGAAACCCTGGTGACATAGGGAATAATTTGTGCGGTTATATTATTTGACCTGTCTGTCCAGTACCTTGTATCGACAATGGCCATCAGTTTATCTTCAACACCTCTTACAATAGAGCCGATGCCTGCATAAGAGGTTAAATGAGAAAACCTTACCGGAGTGTAGTTTTGCTTAGTTTTCATTGGCCGGTTTTACCCCTTTTAACAATTTCATCATAGCTGAATGCTCTACATTTCTCATTGACTGTAGTGTTTGCCATAAACCGTTGTTTTGATCAAAATTACAAATCAAATTACTGAAACTTCTATCATTTGAATTATATACCAGCTTTATTCCGCTTTCCAGACAGTAATCACGCTCCCGTCGCCAGGAGTCAATTAAGGTATCAATATGCTTATGAACTTTATTAACAGTATCGTTATTGCTTCCAATTGCCATGGAGCAACGAATTTTCATTTCTTTTACTGTCTTTTTAACAGACTCCATTTCCGGATCAAACCTTCCTGCTGAGTCGTTGTTTAACAGTCCTATATTACTGTGTCTCATGGCAATGACCAATGCAGCATGCAAGGCTCGGGATCTTGCTTGAAAGGTAAAAGGTGTTAAACTGGATGGTTCTACAAAACGATAAAATGAATCATGGTATGATCTGAAGTTTTCATAGTGAGACAGACTTCTTGCTTGTGTTTTATAATAGTTTATAAATACGATACCCGGTGTTTCACTGCGCCCCACTCGGCTGCCAGCCTGTATATACTCGGCCGTGGTTAAAGGCTGCCCATTGATAATCATTAAGGCTAATCTTGAAACATCCAGACCTGTTGAAATCATATTTGTTGCAAGAACCACATCAATTGCGTCAAGATCATCCTTTTCTCTTGTTAATAACTCGAAAATCCGGGCATTTTCCTCTGCACTTTGATTGCTTGTAAGGATCTTGACATTTGGATCTCTCACGGGAAGATATTTATCAACTAAAGTTTTTACTTCTTGATCTTCTATTTTTTGATAGTCATCAATAGTGTTGAAATTTTTTCCTTGTGCAAACCCGGGGTAATGCTCTTCTATATCATTTTTAAGATTCTCTACCGTCATTTTGTTTAACCATGAATTTATACCACCTTGATAGAGTGTACGGCTGTTTCCAACACCTTTTAAACTTCCGTGATAAACAACTTGGGTCCACCATTTGTCAAGATACTCTTCTTTATCTTTGAAAAGCTTTATCGGAGCGAACAGAAGAGTACCGGCCAACGGTTCAAGACTTCTCTGTCTGCTAAGCAGGGGTGCAAGATAGCCAGCATATAATCTGCCTGGCTTTTCTTCCAATGGAACAGTTCTGGCAAAATATGAATCATCATACCTGATACCGGGTGGTGGGAATATGGACATTTCTCTTGCAAAAAGTGTCTGGATCTGCTTTTTCGCGTTTTTAATTGTCGCGGTTGAGGCAATGTATTTCGCTCGCATCCCCCTTGAAATCAATGCCGTGTCTATTGCAACTTCATAAAGACCGACAATTGAACCCAAAGCGCTGGATATGAGATGAAGCTCATCCTGTATAATCAGCTCCGGCGGTCTGTTGCCGTGTTTCCCAAAAAAACTGCCCGCTCTTTCTTCCCATGCCAACCTTGCAAATTTATCCACAGTTGCGATTAACAAACCGGGTGGATTTATATATAAAGCTTCATCAACAACATTACACGGCAATACACTATCTTTTGTTTTTCCAAAATCGCACAGGGGATTGGTGCATGTAAAATGAAAGGAGTCATCCTTTGATATGTAGTTTTCTCTTGTAAATCCAGCATTGCACCAGGGACAGTTATTCAGCACCAATTTGCTGAATTGCTCCTCTTCTATAATTTTTTTTACTTGGTTAAAAGTATTTGGCGAGCTTGCACCACCTACCCATAAGCCTGTAGAAAAAGGTTCACTTCCAAACCTGTTTTTTTTATCATTTTGTCGGATTAGTTCGAGTGCCAGTATTACTTTATTTGCTCTTATAAACTGTTGAGAGGTCAAAAGCCTTAATGTGTAACGCATAATTGACACTGTACCGCCGCAACTTGCAGGATATTTTAATCGGCGATAGATAAATAAAAACCCCATGAGTCCAAGATATGCTTCTGTTTTTCCGCCACCTGTCGGAAACCAGATAAGATCCAGTGTGTCTCTGTACTTGCTTTCCTCGTTGGTTGCAGATTCCAGAACCATTAGGATAAAACCCAATTGAAAGGGTCTCCACCCGTATTGAGATTTATCTTTTGAATTCCCGCTTTTTATAGATCCACCAGAGGCGTCATTTGCCATCCATTGCATAAGCATGGCATTATTCATTGCTGCAAAAGCGACCCTTGAGTTGTGATCATTTTTCAAAAGTTCTACGCCTTTTTGCATTTTTTTTACAGCAGTTGCCAGATTTTCAATGATCTTGTTTGCAGTCTCTTTATCTTCTCTGTCCTCTTGTTTTGATTTTTGATCTTGCCCCTTTATCCAGGTCTCGTAATTTTTTACAAAACTCTCAATCTTTGGAATTACTTCGTTATTCTCTTCACACTCTTTTAAAAAGAGAAATTTCAAGGTTGTATCGGTTTTCCTGCCGGTGTTCGCAGTGACTTGCGGGACTTCAACTGTCGGCATAAAATCCGTCCAGATCTCCATCTGATCGTGTTTGTTCCTGTCCCAATCAACTGCCGTGCCATGACCGACTGCATAAATATGCAAATCCTTATATCTTAATTCAATCTCTTTTTCTTCATCGGTTAATAACTCCTTGTTTTTTGCCGGATAAACACCAATCTTTCCAGATTCAACTATACACTTGAACTCAATTTCAAATAATGTTTTTTCATTTTGATCACGATTAAATTTTTTACTATCGCCCGTATCTACTATTTTTTGGTTATTTGACATGGTGATTGTAACAATATAGCCGTCTTTATGAATTCGCCATAGAGCGTCTATTCTCGCCTTGCCATTAAAAATGATATATTGTTTTTGCCCTGTTGGCGTAAACTCAATTTCCTTTCCATCATCGGCAAGTTTCTCTTTATCCCATGATTGTTGAGCAAACCTTTTATTTTGCTCATCCCGTTCCGGGCCACTTTCGTAACAAACGGCATTATAAAACAATCGTAAATTTATAACGGTTCCGGTTATAAAAAATGAAAAACCCGCAGATGATGGCGGAATATATCTTTTCTCTTTTTTTACCGGCTTCACCTGGGGCTTTTCCGTTTCAACATCATCGGATTCAATATCATCCTCGATGCTGTCCAAACCATGTTCACCTTCAATAACAGGAAATAAAAATCCGGTAAGAAATCTATCTAAAGGTCTTTGTTGAAATAATTTATCATCTTTTAAATCAAAGCCGGTCAGTTGCTTCTTTGTATAATATACAAATTTTTCTCTTTGTTTTTTTAAATCCAAAGTTAATGCCCTTTGATTTTTATTGTAGCCATATCATCAGTTGCTTTTTTTACAAAAACCGAAAAGATATTATGCTGAAGAAACACTTTAGGCAAGCAGAAACCTTAAAGTATGGAATTCCAACACTCAGAATCTGCGGTTCATCCGTCAGCATTCTGTGGTTGGGATATCCATTATCATTTCCACGGTCCAGGTGCCTTCCATTTTTCAGAGTTTGAGTTTTCAGAGAAGAGATATGAAATGGCAGGAGATAAGAATTCTTTTACCGCTATCACAATATCTTGGAATTTTTTGGGGATATGCTCCTGATTGAGTCTTTTCCAGAAAGCGGTCCATTGATCTTGTTTGGAATCAATGAACGAGTCAGAAAACCCTTCTACTTCCACGGGGATTTGTGTCCCCCGACGTTCAAACGTCTGGCGGATCGCTTCGGTAAGAACGGCACCGTCAAAATCAAATAATCTGGCCAAAAGCCAAATGTCGTAAAAGTCTTTCATCCGGCTGTTTAAAACTCCGAGTTTAACCATTGCTTCCAGCTTTTCTGCTATTGAGCTTTCCCGGCTGTAGCAGTTCAGTCGAGGTGCAGGGAAATCAAGCAGAGTCGGGAGATCGTGCATTTCAGGTTCAGGGTGGACCACATCTCCAAATCCTATGTCAATCTGCATATGAATTATCGCTTTTTCCAAACTTCCGTGGAACCGGATTCTTATCCCCTCATAATCTGCGTCTTCGGTAATCCCCTCACTTTTGATGGAATCAGGATCAAAAAACAATCCGTCCGGTTCCACATCAACAGCAAGAATATCACGGACCTGTTTGATGATTTCCGAATCTTTGTTGCTTGTTATTCCAAGCATATCGATGTCCATGGTTGGACGGATTTCCGGCGAATCCCAAACCCTCAGCATCAATGCGCCCTTGAGAACAAACCGGTTTAAATAGGCAGAAAGGGAAAACCTGTAAAGGAATCGTTCAATTGCATAGTACTGGAGCAACTCGTTAAATGGCCGCCGATCTGTCCTGGCAAGATCAAGAAGCCGCTGCCTGACAGATGCGGGAACATTTTTGACAAGCTTCATGCAAATGCCTCCAAATATGGCACCATCACTCTGTCAATCCTGCAGATTTTTCCATATTTGATCAGCTTGGTCAGATCCGTTTTTTTCCTTTCTCGATAGAGTTTGAAAGCTTCCAGAACGATGTCCATACCAATTTTATTTCGAAATTTGAAACAGTCGGCCAGTGTTTTTTCCATATTATAAATTTTCACAGGAACCCCATCGATCTGAAGCGTTTCAATTCCTGCAGTGTAAGCATTTTCTGAAAATTGATGCGGTTGCACAGGAGGGTAATCCAGAGAAGGCGGCCTTGATCCTCTGGGTATTGCCACTGAAACTGAATGTGGGATCTGTGTTGTGATCCCGTGAAACGCAAGTGCCGAGACAAGGCAAATTACAGAATTCGGGAATCTGAGACTGACAGTTACCAGATCAGGATTCCCAATCGGTGGCAGATCCTTGAGGCGATAAACCCCCCGGCTTATCTGCTCTATAATACCTTTATCCTTTAGTTTATAAAGCATATATCGGGAAATACCACGCTTGATCGCCTCGCTCATACGAAGCTGTCCACCATTTTCACGAAATATTTTTTCAGGATCTTTTTCCATTGGCACTCAAGACATATTGTTTTCAGTTAATTTTATATGAGAACAATATGTCTGGCTTTGATTAAAAAAGCAAGGTTTAAAAATTTCCAATTTTATCCCTGAGTAGAATCGTGGCGCAGCCGCCGTGAACAAGTACTTGTGTGGTTCTGTATATCTTGCACAATTTTTATAGTTTGACAAAGGAAACAAAGTCAAGTATAAAAAGTCTAACTGGATAACACTCGAATATGAATATTATCAAGATTTGATATCATGATCCAGGTACCCAAGGCGCTCATTAAAAAATATAATCTGCTGCTGGTGAACAGTGACATTCCACCGGGACAGTATTCCCATTGTAAAAAATGGCTGCGGTTTTATCTGGATTTTTGTAAAAAGTACGCGCATTCATATACGGATTCAAAAAGTCTTTTGCTTTTCCTTGAAAAACTGAAAGAAAAAAAACAGACACCGTCACAGCGATCTCAGGCAAAAAAAGCTGTAACATTATATTATTCAGGTATTGAAAAGTCACAAGATGCAACGAATTCTAAAGATTTTCATCATAAAATTCGTGAAGATATTCGTTCGTTTGAATTAACGGTAGATACGGATCCATGGGTTATGGTTGTTGACGGGATTAAAAATGAAATCAAACTGCGGCATTATTCTAAAAAAACCTTGAAAGCCTATACCTTATGGGCAGAAAAGCTTCGATATTACACAAAGAATAAATTGCCTGAATCGTTAACACCCGATGATGTGAAAGATTTTTTAACATTCCTGGCTGTAAAAAAGAAAGTATCGGCCTCTTCCCAGAATCAGGCCTTTAATGCGCTGTTGTTCTTTTTCAGACATGTATTGAAAAAAGAATTCGGGAAAATAGAAGGGGTGGTAAGGGCCAAGAGAAAACCCTATATACCGGTTGTACTTTCCAGAGAAGAGGTGGACCGTGTTCTTGAAAACTTAAATTATCCCTACGATCTTGTGGTGAAACTTTTATACGGGTGTGGTCTTCGGTTGGGGGAGTGCATGAACCTTCGGATTCATAATTTTAATTTTGATCACCATGTGCTGACAATCCATGATGGAAAAGGAAAAAAGGACAGGACTGTTCCGCTCCCGGAAATGATTCGTGAGGATCTGGAGAATCAGGTCAACCGGGTAATTTCTCTGCATGATACAGACTTGAGAGATGATTATTCAGGGGTGTTTTTACCTGACAGGCTTGAAAAAAAATATAAAAATGCTCCCAAAGAATTGATCTGGCAATGGTTTTTCCCTGCCAAAGAGCTGACATTTGTTGCTGATACCAATGAGTACAGACGGTATCACCTGCACGAGACCCATGTCCAGAAGGCGATCAAACGGGCGGTTAAGAAATCAAAAATCATCAAGAGGGCTACCGCCCATACCTTCCGTCACAGTTTTGCAAGCCACCTGCTCCAGGCCAATTATGATATCAGGACGATCCAGGAATTACTGGGGCACAGTGATGTGAGAACAACCATGATATACACGCATACGGTTCGGTCGAGAACGATTAAAGAGTCAAGGAGTCCCCTTGATTTTTAGAATGAGTACACGTGACGATTATCTTGTGGAAACAAAGGATACATTGCATGGGTTTATTTGAACCGGCCGGCAAAGAGAAACACCATGCACTTGCCGGACAGATCCTGCGACCGGGTTGCATGACCAGGCTATATTATCAGGGCATCTTTGTCTTTGACCCAGCCGATTCTGCCCTTGGAAAACACGATTTTTAAATGTCCGTTTCTTTTCTCTTCAACCTTTACCCTGGAACCGGCGTGAAGGGCGAACAATTCAGTGGCCGCGTCGGTTATACCGGAACGTACGGCCACTGTTTCCTTGACAATGACTGCCTCAAGCCCCAGGGACCGATTCGCGTAGTTTATGCACACGACAAGGGACAGCAGGACCAGTATTGACAGCAGAATCATGCCCAGCCCTGAAAAAATATTTTGCTTTTTCACCACCCGTACCCCTGCCCAGGTAAAAAAAGCAAAACAAGAGAAAATGGCCGCGATCTGGATGGTTTTATTGGAAACCAGGCGGTCCCAGAAAAACAGGACCTCCATGACATGTATTTCACTCTCTTTTTTATCCTTTACCAGGGTGTCGGCATGGGCCAGATTGAAATTCAGGTCAGGGTCATTGGGCGCCATTACCCGGGCCCGTTCATACCATAAAATTGCCCGGCCGATATCACCGGATTTCAGGTATGCATTTCCGATATTATAGTAGAGAAAGGGATTTTTAATGGGATGTTCTGCCAGGCGTTCAAATTCGACAGCCGCCTGCTTAAAATCTCCGGCATGATAACTTTTGATCCCGTCGCTGAATATGGTAGCCACATCGGCTCTTGCCTTTTCCGGGGCAAGGGTGGTCAGGCCCAGACAGATCAGGGCCAGGCACAACAGCTTCATCATCTGCTTTGTCCTGGACAGGAGTTGGTCTGCTGTTCTTTTATCCATCACGTTTCCCCCGAACCGGGCAGACTCGATACGGTCGATGAGGCCGGTGATTTCATCTATATGCTTTTCCTCCACCTGGGCATCTCTTAAGATAGTTCGGGCTTCTCCGGCGGTAACGGTTTCCCCTTTTTTCTGTGCCCGGGCCAGGACGATTGCCACCAGGCTTGAATAGAGATGGCCTAAAAATCCCTGTTCGCCTGACTCTGTGTTTCGGGGTTTTGTATTTTGGGACTCTGTATCCCGGGGACCTGTTTTTATGGCCTGGTCCAGATGGTATCTGGCCTTTTGGGCCATCTGCTGTTCAATGGTCACATCTTTTTGGGACACCCGGACAAAGAGTTTGACCCCGGCGAACAATATGGCGGGAATGAGCATGAGCAGGGCAAAGAGCAGGGGCTCAATTTCTCTATAATCCTTTAATACGGCAAGCCCCTCCTTGATCTCCAGAATATCTTTGTTGACCAGATCAACTCCCTGTTTTACCGGAGCTTGATTCTTGGGGAGAAGGGTCGGGGCCACGGCCTGGTGCTGTTCGCCCGACGGGGCCACATCCAGGTGGATGGGATCGGTAAAAATGGTTTGATAGGCCCCTTGATCCACATCAAAATAGACCAGGGCCACCGGATCGAAGACATATTTTCCTGCATAAACCGGGACAAGGGCCCGTTTAAATATTTTTTCTCCTTCAACCCCTTTTTGTGTCAGATTGATGGTTTCAACCGGGTTGTCATCGTATACCTTGAAGGCATCACCCGGAGTATCCAATTTGGGAGTATCCGGTTTGGGAAGATCCATTTTGGGCAGGCCCGCATCCATGATATTGCCTGACCCTGAAATTTTAAGGGTTAATGTGGCGGACTCGCCTGCCTTAAGGGATGTCCGGTCCACGGATGCCTGGATATCAAACCGTCCCACAAGCCCGGAAAATTTGAAGTCTCCCTGAAATGGGGGCAGGGGGGCAACCTTTATGGTCAAGGGGTTTGAGGTTACCCGTACGGGTTTATAGCTGGTGGACCCAAAAAAGGAATCATTAAAAAAGGAATCAAACCGGGGGGACTGCTTTGATTTGACAATGACATTGGCCGTCAGGACTGCCGGATCAATGGTGAATGTCCCCGGGGTTGAGGGTGTGAGGAGGTAGTTGACCTGGGTCACCTGGAAAAGGACCCCGTTGATGGTCTGGGTAAAGGTTTTTTCTTTTTCGAACGGCTTGGACGGCAGATCCTTAAAATCCGGGGGCCGCTCAAAACCCAGGCCGGACAATCGTTTAGAGGTGAAAAAACTCAAGGTGTACACGGCCTGCTCACCGGCAAAGATCTGAGCTTTTGTGACCTCGGCCCGGGCAAACAATGCCTTTGCCTCGTCTGTATTCACCACCTGGTCACTGACCTGGATGATGATTTCCCGGGTCTTTGCAACTTTTTTGTCCCTCTGTGCAGTGATGGGGGGGATTTTTAGTTCACCTGTTGCCAGGGGGATCAGGACATAGGTGTAGGCCGCCTTTCTTTCGGACTTGCCGTTGATATAGTTATAACTGGATGAGGACCCACGGGAGATCACCTTGAACTGACTGATCACGGACAGGTCCAGGTCTGCTTTGCCGCCAATGACCTCCACGGTTAAGAATACTGAATCTTCCATGGATATCCGGGTTTTGTCCACATGGGCCGTGACCTCAAAGCAAAATCCCATTGCCGGCACCAGGGCCGACAACGTTAGTGCTGCAATAATTAAAATTTTTTTCAGGTTCATGGCATCACCAGTCTTGTTCAATGTCCTGTTTTTGCAAATGAGGCATCATGGCGGTTCCGGGCTTGTCTTCAAGCCGGTTCAGCAGTTTTTCCATATTCTTGTCTGCCTGTTCCCCGTGTTCTTGCCGGGGTGTTCCCGGTTGACCTTTTTCAGGCTGCCCGTGTTCAGGATTCTGGGCCTCACCACCTTTGGACGGCTGATTCTCTTCTTCATTGCCTTTGTCACCAGTGTCTTGATCCTCAGGCTGGGATTGATTGTTTTGAGTGTTGTCCTTTGATCCCTGTTGATCCCCGGACTGGTTTTCATTGTCTGATTTGTTTTGATCCGAATCCTTTTTGTCTTTATCGCCAGGGTCATCTTTCTGATTTTTATGCTTGTCCGGGTCTTTTTGGCCGTCATCCTTATTCTTATCTTTGTCGGATTCAGATTTTTGCTGATCCTGTTGCTTCTGCTCCTCGATTTTTTGCCGGGTAAACTCCAGGTTTTCCTTTGCCTGGGTGTCGTCGGGAAACTCTTTAATAATATTTTCATACCCCTCTGCGGCTTCGGGGAAATTTCCCATGCGAAAATTTGTGTTGGCAAGATTGTATTGGGCATTGTGCCTCAGGTCCGGGTCATCGGATTTGGCCGCCTCCATGAAGTTTTTTTTCGCCAGGTCATATGCTTCGTTCATATAGGCGGCAGCTCCGATATTATAGTAGAGTGCCGGGTTTTGGGGGTCTGAAAGCTGGGCGTCGATAAAATGTTTCTGGGCCGCCTCATAGGATTGCGCTTCAAACGCCTTTATCCCCTGTTTGACACTGGACGATACCGTCTCTGCCCTGGCAGGTGTGGTGTAAAGGGCAGAAAGGCCCAGGCCGGCCAGACAGATCAACATTATGGGAAATCCGGTTTTTTCAAGAGATCTGGTCTCTTTTGGGGATCTGATTCTTTTTTGGGAGCCCAGGGAAAATTCCACCAGCAACAGGACCAGGCAGGGGAATAAAAACCATTGATACCGGTCTTCCCAGACTTTTTTCTTTCCCGAAGTCAGGGTTTTTCGTTCCATTGTTCCCAGAATCCTGTCCCTGTAAATCAGGTCAAGATCCATGTCTCCGGCCACGGATCGGACATAGGTTCCGCTGGTCAGGGATGCCAGTTTTTGAAGGCCCTGCTCATCTACCTTTGACAGGACGATGTTGCCGGCCCTGTCCTTTTTAAAGCCCCCGTTTTCATCGGGAATCGGGGCCCCCTGGAGATCTCCCACACCGATACAAAATATTTTGATTCCCTTTTCTGCCATGTCCCGGGCAACGGCTTCCACATCACCGGCCGTGTTTTCTCCATCCGTGATCACGATGATGGCCTTGTCCGTATCAGACTCCGGTTCAAACCCGCTGAAACCGGTCTGGATGGCCTCGGCAATATTGGTTCCGCCCACGGGAAGGAACCCGGGTTCCAGAACGTTTAAAAAGATGTTAAATGCCTCATGATCAAGGGTGAGGGGGCATTGGAGGATGGCCCGTCCGGAAAATGCCACCAGACCGGCCCGGTCGGATTTCATCATCTGCAAAAGATCCTTGATCTCTCTTTTGGCCCGCTCCAGCCGGTTGGGTTTGATATCCCGGGCCAGCATGCTTTTTGAACAGTCAAGGGCGATCATGATATCCACCCCTTTCTGCCGCGTCTTTTCCCATTTAAATCCCATCTGCGGTCCTGCCAGGGCCACAACGGCAAAGGCTGCGGCAAGGGTGATTAAGACAGCCTTGATCCACCTCCTGCCCGGATCAAATCCCGGAATGATAGAGGCAAACATGGTTGCTCCGGCAAATCGGGCCAGTATTTTTTTGCGCTTCCGCATGCCGTACACCATGATGCCGAAAATCGGGATCAGGGTCCACAACAGGTTCAACAGATAGGGATGGGCAAATTTCATTTACGGTATCCTTAAAAACCGGGTATGGGTGAGCATGATATGCACGAGCAGAACCAGGAGGCCGGCCGCGAGCAAATGGGGATAGAGTTCCTTGTACTCCACCCATTTTTCAACATCCACCTCTGTCTTTTCAAGCCGGTCGATCATCTCATAAATTCGTTCAAGGGAGGGTAAATCCCCTGCTTCAAAAAAACTGCCCGATGTGGTGTCGGCAATGGTTTTCAAGGCATCCAGGTCCACATCCACCCGCTGGTACACATAGCGCTTGCCAAAGAGCCCGTCCACAAGAAACGGGGCTTCTCCCCTGGTGCCCACGGCAATGGTATAAATCTTGACGTTTTGCAGGGCCGCAATTTTTACGGCATCCTGCCAGGCCAGTTCCCCGGAGTTGCTCTTCCCGTCTGTGAGCAGGATGATGATATTGGACTTGCTCCGGATGTCTTTGAGCCGCTTCAGTGAGATGCCAATGGCATCCCCTATGGCGGTTCTGGGTCCGGCAGCCCCGATTTCCAGCCGGTCCAGAATAAAGGAGATGGTGTTGTAATCCCGGGTCAGGGGGAGCTGGGTAAAGGCGTTTGAACCGAATACCACCATTCCGATGCGGTCGCCTTCCCGCTTCAGGATGAATTTTCTCACCACGGTCTTGACCGCCTCAAGCCGGGTCACGATCTGGTCGTCCCGTTTAAAATCAAGGGCCCGCATGGATTCTGAAAGATCCAGGGCCAGGATGATATTCACCCCCTGGGTGGTGACGTTTATCCGTTTATCCCCCCACTGGGGCCGGGCAAGGGCAAGGATGAGCAGAACCAGGGCAAAAATTTTTAAGAGGGGGATCAGCTTTAAAACCCGGATCATGGGGGAGGGGGAATCAGGGGCAATGCCCGTTAAAGAGGCGACCTTGATATGGCCGTTCTTTGTTTTCCTTGATTTTAAGAACACCAGGACTGCCACAACCAGGACCAGCAGTAAAAACAGGGGCGAGGCAAACCGGAACATCTATTGGTCCTCCCCAGGGATTTTTTCGGCTGGCGTGTTTCGTTTGACCAGAAGGTTCTCTGTTTCAGTGATGATCTTCCTGATTTGATTGAGGTCCTGGTTTGCCCGGTCTTTTTCAGGAATGATCCCGGCATATTTGATGGGGTCGGACAGGGTTTGAAACCGGGCCATATCCTGTCCCAGGTCCGGACCAAGATCCATGGCCTTGATACTCCGGATAAATTCCTGGGAGGTCATTTCCGGGGCATTGATGTGAAAGGACCGGCCCATGTACTGCCGCAGGATTGCGGTGAGGTCAAAGTAGAAGAGCCGGGGATCCGCCGCTTTTCCCAGGGCCAGCCGGTCCAGGTCCTTCATGGCGGCTTGATAAGGTTCCGGGGGCTGGACAAGTGCGGGCAGGTCTTGGATTGGTTTTCTCTTTTTCAGGTATTTTCTGATCAGATAGACGAGCAGGAAAATCAGGATCACTCCCCCCAGCACGGCAGCCATGATCTTGAACACCATGGGATCAATCCCCACCGGGACCGGGGGTCTTATGCCGTGAATATCCTGCATCTATCTCAATCGCCTTTCCCTGAGCCTGAAGTACCGGGACAGGGTGTCGGACACCGAGGCCCCGGTTTCAAGCTGGATAAGGTCGCTTTTGGCCATGGAAAAAAGTTCCCGGGTTTTCTGGTGTTCCACCTCTCTTGCCCGGGAGAATTTGTCCCGGGTTTTTTGATGAAAGGCATCAAAGACCATGGTCTGTCCGGTTTCAAAATCAGACAGGGTCACCATCCCTTTGGCCGGAAGTTGAAACGAGCCGGTATCAAAGATCTTCACCCCGATGATCTCATGTTTTTGCCCCAGGGTTTTAAGGTTTTTCAGGTAATTGTCATCCAGAAAATCGGACAGGACAAACGCAAAACTCCGTTTTTTGGATATTTTCCCAAGATAGTCGAGAGCTGCTGAGATATTGGTTTTTTCTCCCTGGGGCCTAAAGGTAAAGATCTCTTTGATCACCCGCCACACATGGCCGGATCCTTTTTTGGGGGGGATGTATTTTTCAACCTGGTCCGTAAAAAAGATCACCCCGACTTTGTCGTTATTTTTAACCGCATTAAAGGCAAGAACCGATGCCACCTCGGCCACCCGTTCAAGTTTGGGGCCCCAGAAGGTTCCAAACTTCAAAGATGAACTCATGTCCACCAGGAGCATGACAATGCTTTCCCGCTCTTCCCTGTAAAGCTTGACAAAGGGTTTGCCCAGTCGGGCGGAGACTTTCCAGTCTATGGATTTGACCTCATCTCCGGCAGCGTATTCCCGGACCTCTTCAAACTCAATCCCTGAACCCCGGAACACGGATCTATACTGCCCGGCCATGATGGAATTCACCGTGCGGCTGGATTTGATGTGAATCCGCTTTATTTTTTTGATAATGTGGGCCGGAATCATTTTATCTTTTCCTAGGGCACCTCAACGGATTCAAAAATGCTCTGGATAATATGGTCGGTCGTGATATCCTCCGCCTCTGCCTCAAAGCTTAAGATGATCCTGTGCCGCAATACATCCGGACCCACAATCTTGATGTCCTGGGGGGTGACATAGGCCCGGCCCGACAAAAAGGCATTGACCCGGGCCGCCTTTGCCAGGAAGATACCGGCCCTGGGCGAGGCCCCGTACTCGATGTACTCGGCCGTATCCATCCCGTATTTTTCAGGCTGTCGCGTGGCAAAGACCAGGTCCACGATATACTCTTTGAGTTTTTCATCTACATAGATCTGTTCGGTCACCTGTGCCATATCCGCGAGCTGGTCACAGGAGACCACCGGGTTGATGGGGGTTGTGGTCTGGAAACTCACCTTTTTCAGGATTTCAAGCTCCTGGGCCCTGTCCGGATAGTCCACCTGTACCTTGAGCATGAACCGGTCCACCTGGGCTTCCGGCAGGGGATAGGTCCCCTCCTGCTCAATGGGATTCTGGGTGGCCAGCACCAGGAAGGGAGAGGGCAGGGGATAGGTTTGATCGCCAATGGTGACCTGGCCCTCTTCCATGGCCTCCAGGAGAGCGGACTGGACCTTGGACGGGGCCCGGTTGATTTCATCGGCCAGGATGATATTGTTGAACAGCGGCCCTTTTCTCGTTATAAAATCAGTGGTCTTGGGGCGATAAATCTCAGTTCCGGTCAAATCCGCCGGCAACAGGTCCGGGGTGAACTGGATTCGCTTGAATTTCGCCTGGACCGCAGAAGCCAGGGCTTTTACCGCCCGGGTTTTGGCCAGTCCCGGCACCCCTTCGATGAGCACATGTCCGCCGGTTAACAGTCCGGTTAAAAGACCGTCAACCAGTCTTTCCTGGCCTACCAACTGCTTTGAAATCTCATTGCGGATGCCGGAGATCAGCAAATGGTTTTTTTCGATTGATTCCTTGATCTGTTCCATAATCTTCTATGCCCGTATTTTTTTGGGTTTACCCGTTGTTTGACCGCTGAAAACACGGCCCGAAAACCTGAATTTTTATTATTATAGTATTGGTAAAGAATGTGTCAAGGAGGGAAGCGGCCGACGGCCAAACATGACGAACTCGTAACAATTACGCCCTGACAATTATAGGGTAGATTTGCAGGTCAAACCTTTTCCGTAAAAGTTTCACCCATGGGCGGGTAAAAGACGTTTCTATTATCTACCGGGGGATAAGCTGGTCCGTGTAAAGAGCAGAGGTGATTTTCACCAGTTTCATGATATGGTCTTTCCTGGCTTTTTTATCCTTTAGGGGATAATTCCGAAAGGTCATTAAAATTCCGGCAAGGGAGGCGATAAACGACTGGGAATACAGCCTTGCCGTCTCGGGTTTCACTCCGTGTCTCACTATGAGCTGTTCAAAGAGATCAAAAACAATCTTGGTTACGGAATCAAATTTACCCATGACCGGGTTTGCCAGGTTGTCCTTGAGCATCAGATAGGTCATCATCTGAAATGTGGATTCATTTTCAATGAGATTTTCAATGAATTTGACGGCAAACTCTTCAATGCTGGCCGGTTTTTCATTGAGCACCATGGTTTTGAATCCAATGCTGGTGGAAGAGATCTCCTGGATAAAGGCTTCGTGGAACAGCTCTTCCTGGCTGGGAAAATACCGGTATATGGTTGCCGGAGAAATTCCGGCCTCATCAGCCACCTCCCGCATTCCCACTTCATAAAAAGGCTTTTTTGCAAACAGGGCCGAAGCCGATTCAACAACGATTTGTTTCCTGGCCTGTTTTTCCTTTTCCTTTAACTCTGCAAATTTTGACTCAGCCACGGTTTTTCAGCCCTTTTTTGTGCTCCGGTTGATATGATAATCACTCTGACTTATCATTTGTTTGCCCATCTGACAAGGCAGATGTTGACGATTCTTTGGAAAATTGCTATATGTCTGCTGGTAAAGAAACCGGAAAGTATCAGACCCCGGAAAAGTGTAAAAAAGAGCAGAAAAGAGTTTTGATGGAAAAAATTATCAACAGAGACATGTTTGACTTTGAGATCGGGTATTTGACCAAAAGCCCGTGCATCACCTGCGAAAACAAGTCGGAACTGCCGAAATGTCATGCCGAATGCCGGATCCTGGACAAGATTCAGACAACCCTGGCCCGGGGTATCTCATCCCAGCGGTCTTCTTACGAAAGTTAGGTCTTTTTGCCTGGATCTGTTTTGCCCCGGTCTGATCCTCCAGAGTCTGTTTTTCCCCAAGCCTCCCATTGCCTTGCCAAAAAATATTTATCATCAAAATTGTTTGCATCCCTTGAGCACAGGCAAACCGATTCCGGATTTACCCTGGGCCGGGCCATAAAATCCGGCCGGAAAAATTCAGACAGCGACATTGGTATCTATGCAGGAGATGCCCAGTCTTACCAGGTGTTCTCGCCTGTTTTTGATCCGGTCATCCTTGAGTATCACAGGGTTTCAAAAGACACGACCCACAGATCACAACTGGGAGAAATTTGTCTGCCTGAACTGGATCCCCTGAAAAAATATATCAGGTCCACACGGGTCAGGGTGGCCCGAAACCTCAAGGATTTTGCCTTTCCCTGTCATATATCTCTCTCCCAGCGCCGGGCCCTTGAAAAACGGGTCAGGGAGGTATTCTTGCAGTTAACAGGGGATCTTAAGGGACGATATATTTCTCTTGACCGGATGGAGGAAACAGAGGCCCTGGCCCTTGAGCAGGACCACCTGATTTTTGGGAGGGGGGACCGGTTCCAGGAGGTAGCCGGCATCAATTCCGATTTCCCAGCCGGCCGGGGGATTTATGTGTCGGATGACCGTCATTTCCTGGTCTGGGTCAATGAAGAGGACCATTTGCGGATCATCAGCCTGGAAAAGACCGCCAATATCTCAAGCGTTTTTAACCGCATCTGCCGGGCCCTTCAGGCCCTGGATCAACACCTTGATTTTGCCCGGGATCAACGCTACGGGAACCTCACATCCTGCCCCACCAACATCGGCACGGCCATGCGGGCCGGGGTACATATTCACCTTGAAAAGCTTGCTGATAAGCCGGAACTGCTGGCCCGGCTGGCCCGGTCACACCACCTCCAGATCCGGGGAACCGGCGGAGAAAAGACAGCGGTGGAAGATGCTGTGTTTGATATCAGTAATTGCCGGCGATTTGGTATTTCAGAAATTGAGATCATCCAAAACCTTTATCAGGGTATCTCAGCCATCATACAGGCGGAAGAAAAACTATAAGGAGAAAGTTATGGGAAACAAAGAAAATCAAATTGCAACCTTTGCCGGCGGATGTTTCTGGTGTACGGAATCTGCTTTCCAGGGGCGGGAAGGGGTTCTAAACGTCGTGCCCGGGTATATCGGGGGACATGTGGATCATCCTACCTATGAACAGGTCTGCTCCGGGACAACCGGCCATTTTGAGGCTGTCCAGGTGACCTTTGATCCGGATATTATATCTTTTCAGGACCTGCTGCTTGTCTTTTTTCAGCAGATTGATCCCACGGACGGGGAGGGGTCATTTGTTGACAGGGGAAGCCAGTACCGGTCTGCCGTTTTCTGCCATACGGATGAACAAAAGGCGGCGGCCATAAATACTATCGAACGACTGAACCGCACCGGGCTTTTCAAGGAACCGGTGGTCACCCAGATTCTGGAGGCAACAAAATTTTATGAGGCAGAAGTGTATCACCAGGGGTACCATGAAAAAAATCCCGACCGATACAGGTTATACCGGGCCGGTACGGGAAGGGATGCCTTTATTGAAAAACATCGGGAAACACTCAAACAGATCCTTGGATGAGACAGGATATGTATGGCTGATCTGAATCTGGAGATCATACTTGTTTCCGGTATCCTTATTGCAGCATTAAGTCTGCTGATAACCGAGAAAATAGCGGTTGATAAGACCGCCATCGGCATTATGGTTGCCCTGGCAACAACGGGCATCCTGAGCCCGGGTGAAACTATTTCCGGCTTTGCCAACCCAGCCGTGATCACGGTGGGGGCCATGTTTCTTTTAAGTCACGGCCTGATTCGGACAGGAGCGGTGGGGTTTATCAGCGAGCGGATTCTGCACTTTTCAAAAGGAAACAAAACCCGTGCCGTAATTCTCATTCTGACAAGTGTTGCCCTGGCATCTGCATTTATCAACAACACCCCGGTTGTTGTCCTGTTTATCCCCATTGTCATGGGGTTGAGCTGTGAATGCGATTTCTCACCGTCCAAGCTGCTGATTCCCCTGTCCTATGTATCGATCCTTGCCGGTACCTGCACCCTGATCGGCACCTCCACCAACATTATTGTCAGTGACCTGTCCACTCAATTTGGTTTTGAACCCCTGTCCATGTTTGAACTCAGCCGGGTCGGTATTCCCATCGCCCTTATTGGTATGATTTTTTTGTTTTTTATTTCTCCGAAAATATTGCCCGGCCGGACAGCACCGGTGTGTGAACTGGATGAAAACAAATCAAACCGGTATATTGCCGAGCTCATCGTCTCCCCGGACAGTCCTTTGATCGGTGAGGAGCATATCATGGAACATGCTGCGGAGCACCTGGGCCTGAGTGTTATTGAGGTGTTCCGGAATGGAAATATCTTTGATCCTGTCCGAAGTCAAATTACCGTCAAACAAGAGGATATCCTCCTGGTAAAGGGCTCAGCAGAAGATATTGTTTCATGCCTGAAAAAACAGATTCTGGAGCCGGCACACGGAGAGGAAGACATCTCTTTTGGTAAGGGTCTCAAGGACGACCTGATTGTTGAACTGATCGTTCCACCCATGTCCGGTTTGCTGCGGGAAAAACTATTGTCCACCGAACTTCAAAATGATCCGGAAATCAAGATTATTGCGCTCCGGACCCGTCGTCACCATTATTCATATAGAAAGATAAAAACGGTAAAGCTTAAGGTCGGTGATACCATACTGGTGCGTTGTCCCAGGGAAAAAATTTCCAAAATACGAAGTTCCAACGAGTTTATTGTGATTGAAGACATTCACCATTCCATGATCGATACGGAAAAAGCCCGAATTGCAACCCTTATCTTTGGCGGTGTCGTCCTTGGTGCATCAAGTGGGCTTGCAGATATTCTCACCTGCTCTCTGACGGGTGTGTTCCTGATGACACTCACCCATTGTCTGAGCCTGAAAGATGCCTATCGCTCGCTGGAGTCTGAAGTCCTGCTGCTCATTGTCGGAACCATTGCCCTGGGGGTTGCCATGCAGAAAACCGGGGCAACACAGCTTTATGCAGATGCCTTTTTAGGTTTTTTTGACGGCAAAAGCCCCCATGTTATTCTACTGGGGGTCATCCTTCTTTCAAGCATCTGTACCCATATATTGAGCAACAATGCCACGGCCGTTCTTCTGCTGCCCATTGCCGTGACGACTGCCGCCTCCCTGGGTGCCGACCCCAGGCCCTTTATCATCGGCATCTGCTTTGGGGCCAGTGCCTGCTTTGCCACCCCCATCGGATACCAGACCAATCTGCTGGTCTATGGTCCCGGGCGGTACCGATTTTCAGACTACATGAAACTCGGGCTGCCGCTGAATATAATGGTGATTGTCCTTTCTGCTCTTTTGATCCCTTTTTTCTGGCCTTTTTGAAACATCTTCTTTGGTTGGAAGACAACAACTCTCTATGTGGTTATATTTTGACCCTGACCCCTCTGGGCTGGGAAACACTGGTCAATGGGGATGCTTTGAAGGCGTTTTTTGCAAAAACGTGAAATACCCGTTGCCGTAACAAGTTTTGCCGGTGTACACTAAAAAAAATAGAAAAAGGGGGTGCAGACAATGAAGGCTATTCAAAGTATCCATGCAGTGGATTCACATACAATGGGTGAACCCACCCGTGTTATTATCGGTGGAATTCCCAAGATTCCCGGAAACACCATGGCAGAAAAAAAAACATACCTGGAAACGAAAATGGACAGGATCCGAACGGCTGTCATGCTGGAACCGCGTGGGCATAATGATATGTTTGGCTCTATAATTACTGCACCAATAGATCAAGATGCTGACTTTGGAATTATTTTTATGGACAGTGGCGGTTACTTGAACATGTGCGGTCATGGTTCAATCGGTGCCATGACCATTGCAGTGGAAACAGGGATGGTTGAACCTGTAGAACCTATTACAAAAATTTTGATGGAAACGCCTGCCGGTTTAATCAAAGGCGAAGTGGCCGTTGAATCCGGACGAGCACGGGAAGTGTCGATTGTAAATGTACCGTCTTTTTTATACGAGCAGGATTTTGTTATTCAGGTACCTGAAATAGGACAGGTGAATATAGACATTGCCTTTGGCGGCAGTTTCTTCGCAATCGTATCCGCAAGGCAGTTAAACCTTTCCGTTGATCCAGAAAATAGCCGGCGACTCAAGGAGGTGGGTCTTGTGATCCGGGATATCGTAAACTCAAGGATCAAGGTATCTCATCCAAAGATGCCGCATATCAATACCGTGGATCTTGTTGAAATTTACGATGAACCAACACATCCCCAGGCAGATTTTAAAAATGTTGTTATCTTTGGCAAAGGAAATATTGATCGCTCATCTTGTGGTACGGGTACAAGTGCTAAAATGGCAACCCTTCATGCCAGAGGAAAATTGGGAATTGGTCAAGAGTTTGTCTATGAAAGTATTCTGGGAACCCTTTTTAAGGGAAAAATTCTTGAAGAGACTCAAGTGTGTGATTACAAGGCAATTATACCACAGATTACAGCTTCGGCTTACATTACTGGATTTAATCATTTTGTAATCGATGAAGATGATCCTTTTAAATATGGCTTTTTATTAAAATAATAAAAAGGGGATTTTTTTAAGCGGACGTCTCGGACTGCCTGGATGGGGTATGCATATAGACCTGATATCCTTCATCCTCCAGCATCGCGCTCGTTGACTCGAGGATATTTGCTTCATCATCGACAATCATGATCCGTTCGTTCCCTTTGACTGATATTTGAACCGATTTTTTGTCGACGATGTCTGAGGGATCATAACCGAACAATTGCTTGACTACAGGACTAGGAATTTTTCAAAGTGGTGTGCTTTGTATTCGGATTCGAGATACTGCCACTCAGTTACTTCGTTGAGATATATAATGCGCGAAGCCCTGCATTTTGTTCACCTCTATGCAATTCATCTACTGGTATCAAATATGACAGCATCAGAATTTTCTCTTCTCAGGATTTCCCTAAATTCGATATTCCAAATATATTTGAATCCTTTCAGAAATAAATATAGAAATGCCAATGGCAGAATCATTACTCTAAAAGTAAATAATGCCATTAAATTGAGGATAGTTGGAACTGCTTCACCCATCCTGTCGACTAGTTCGGATATTTTCGCTTTAAAGGCTTTTATTTTACCGGAAATATTTGAAGTTATCGATCTAAGAGATTCAAGCACGCCTTTATTTTTTCCGGATAGTCTGTCTGTAATGGATATGATATCTTTCTCCATACCCTCTAAATTTTCCTCAACGCTGTCTTTTTCCGATAAAAGGTCAAGCCGGTCAGATTCTTTTGATGACAACTCTGACTCAAGAGCCTTAATTTCTTCATCCTTCTTAAAAAGATTAAGGTTTTTCATTAACCCTATCTGATCCTTACGATCAGCCAATCTTCGCTCTATAGGAGCGATCTCACCCTCAATAATGGAAATTTGTTCAGAAATAGTGTTTAATTTTGATACTTCTTGAACACGCCTGTCTTGAAGCTCTGTAAGGTCATTATTTAAGGCGGTTTCTATTTCACCAGCGACTTCCGGCATATTAGAAATAGATTCAATGTCAATTTTATAGCCTTCCAAAATCTGGACGTTTTTTTCAAATTTTTCCATGATAAAGGCGTTGTCTACAACGACATTCATTGTAATTGCCAGGACAATTATATATCTGAGAAACAGCATGAAAATAAAAGCCTTCATCGCTATATTGAAATGTTTTACGGGGCGTATAATAGTTGCAATAAACAAAATTCCCCCTGAGATTGATATCAATATCTTGAAAAAAGTTTCGGAAACTATCTCCAACAAGAGCTTCTGAATTATTAATGAGCCTATTGCATATCCCATCAGTGTAGAGAATTGCTCTACCAGGTCATTGATCGGGTCAAGCAGTTCACCAATGGTAACGGATGATCCGAAAATACCAACCTGTATTGATTGGAGAACTGATATGGCTGCATTAAAGCCACGTGCTATACCAAAGGTTATCGTCCCTTGGACGATTGCCTTATCTACATATTCAGCGGACATCCTGTCAAAAAAGTCAAACCAGGAGACAATGACTAAAAGAGTTATGGCAGTTAATATATAGAACTTGGATCTCATGTTCCTTGGTGCTGTATTTTTAGCGGCCTCTTCCATTCTTAAGTTTTCCTTTATTACAGAGCATCGGAAAACGCTCAAACAGATCCTTGATTGAGACAGGCTATTATTCCCCTATCATCATGCGGATGATCTCTTTGTCGGTTTCCCGCATTCCGTCACGGCCCAGTCTGCCGATGTTGGCAATGGTGTTTTCAACCCCTTTTTTTACGATCCCGTCCCCACCGTAGAACTGCTGGCCCTTCTGATACATATGAAATCCCAGTATTCCGGCTTCAACGGCAAGGGCGATTTTTGCCGCGCAGGAGGGTTTGGCACCGTCACAGATGATGCCGGATACCGTTGCCAGGGCGTTGACAATGGTGTGGGCAACTTCTGCAAATCCACCTCCGTGGAGCCGGGTGATTCCGGCACCGGCACCGACTCCGGCGCTGACGGCCCCGCAATATGCCGATAACCTGCCGATGCCTGTTTTTTGATGAATGGTCACCAGATTGGACACCACCAGGGCTCGGAGCAATGTTTCGTCATCAACCCCCAGTTCCCGGGCATATTCGATCACGGGAACCGAGGCCGTGATCCCCTGGTTACCGCTGCCGGACACGATCACCACCGGCAGCTCACACCCGCTCATCCTGGCGTCTGATCCGGCCGCAGCCATGGCTTTTGCCCGTACCTTTACGTCATCCCCCCAGACGTCCAGCAGGACGGAACCGATATTTGCTCCCCAGTTGCCCTTGAGTCCCTGTTCGGCAATCTTGGTATTGTATTCAATCTGCCGGTGGAGCAGATCCTGGACTTCACCTATGGCCACACTGTCGGCAAATTCAAGGATATCTTTAACATTCATGACTGACCGATCCGTCAGGCCGCCTGTACCCATTTCCTCGCAGTCCTGATTCTGATAGACAATGTCTTCGTCTTTTGTGATCAAAACGATATTGGTGTGAAAATGGGAAATCCTCACCCCGGCCTTTGACTTTCCCTTAAACACAAGTATATTCAGGTCAAAAGTCAAATGACTTGTTGATTTGCACACCCGTATCTCACGGGTTTCCAGAAAAGTTTTTATTTGTTTTTTCCCGGCATCATCCACGGACGAGATCACCTCAAGAATTTTGTCCGTATCTCCGGCCACAATCCCGGCGGCAGCAGAGGCTTCTATGCCTCGCAGCCCACCGGTATTGGGAACCACCACGCTTTTAACGTTTTTGATAATATTGTCGCTTGCTTCAATCAGGACACGGTCCGGCAGGCTGCCCAGGACCTCTCTTGCCTTGGCCGCGGCATAGGCAATGGCAATGGGTTCCGTGCACCCCATGGCCGGGACCAATTCTTCGTGCAGAATATCCAGGTATGCTTTGTAGCGTTTGTCTGTTTTGTTCATATTTATTCCTTAAAAAAAACATTTGTCAAAGATGCCGGCCCCCATGAAGCACAGGACGGACAGATTAATGGCGGCAAAGACCTGGTTCCAGGACCGGTCCCTGAAAACCATGACAGACATGGCAAGGGTGATTAAAAGGGCGTTTGCCCCGGTAAGGCCTGCCAACAGGGGAGTGTGTATCGACCCGTTCACCAGGAGCAGCAGCATGCCAAGGCTGTAAAGGCTTGTCCATATCAGGACCTGTACCTTGATTTCATTTTTGGAAAAGGTATGGATAAAGCTTGGAAACTGGGGTTGGTTTTTTGTTTTGGGCCCGGATTTTTCTGTTTTCAAGAGGATGATGAAAAAATGGGGGATTTGCCACAGACCGAAAACCGCCATGATCGCCAGTATGTCGGTAAAGGGCAGGGGCGGGTAACCGGTTGCGGTCCATCCGATGAGGGGGGGCAGCATCCCGCAGATGCTACCGGGCAGGATGGCAACCAGGCTTTTTTTTTTCAAGGGGGTGTACACACCGTTGTAGGCGAACACGGCCACGGCACCCCAGAAAAAGGGGGCATTTCCCATGAAAAACCAGAGGCCTGACAGCCCGGACCCGATCATGACCAGGCAGATCAGGCCGGCATGGGACAGGGAAGCTTTTTTTTGGGGCAGGCTTCTGCCGGCGGTTCTGGGGAAAAAGGTATCATATTTTCTGTCCTGGATATTGTTGAGAACCGCCGACCCGCAGGCCAGGACAAAGACCAAAACTCCCAGAAGCAGAGACTGGGGAGAGAAACTCTGCTGGGCCATGACATGGCCGAAAACTGCAGACAGACCAATGTAGAGGCAGAGGTGGGGTTTGAGCAGTTCAAGGTAATGGTGCAATCCATGGGAGGATTCAATACCCGTTGACCGGACAAGGGTTTTACCACTCATCTTCTTCGTTTACCCATTCTTCATACGCTTCCTGGGACACCACCCTCACCACCCCGGTCATGTCGGCATGACCCGTGCCGCAGAACTCTGTGCATTGGAAAAAGAATTCCCCCTCTTTTTCCGGCAGAAACCAGGCATAGGTGTGTATCCCGTTTACGGCATCCACCTTGACCCGGAAGGCGGGGATAAACATGGAGTGAATCACGTCGGCCGAGGTGATATTCAGTTTTACAGGGGTGTTGATCGGCACCACGATTTCATTTTCCGTTTCTTTTTCATTGGGATAGTAAAAAATCCATGAAAAAGACTGGCCGATCACCTCTATTTCAAGGGCGCCTTCAGGAACGTTTCTCAGGCCGGTGTAGGACCGCCATCCCGTGACAAACATGGTCAGGGCGATCACCGTGGGCAGGACAATCCACACGGTTTCAAGGAGCCAGTTCCCCCGGATATCGGCCGGTTTTTCATTTTTGCTGCGCCGGTACCGGATAACAAACCAGATCATCACAAGGGTGATGGCAAACAAAAAGACAAAGGAAAAACCGATAATATAATAAAAAGACCGGTCAACCAGGGTGGCTGGATTGATAATATCATTCATTTTTTTGCCTCATCTGAACGCAACGTCCCAGAATGTAAAACTGATCATGACGGCAAGAAAAAACACCGTTCCCAGAAAAGAAATTTTCAGCAGAAGGCCTTCATATTTCATGTGCATGAAAAACAGCAGCACAAATGAGGCCTTGATGGATGCAATGAAAAGGGCCACCCAGACATTGAGCTTCCCAAGGTCCAGAAAAGAGACCCCCACGGTAATCCCGGTAAAGACCATCAATATCAGAAGGACATTCAAAAGCGTGCGATATTCAAGATAGTGCACTGACGGCTTATTTTCCATAAAAACCCTTTCTCCCTTAAATGACCAGGTAAAATAAAGGGAAAACAAAAATCCAGATTAAATCCACTAGATGCCAGTAAAGGCCTGAGTTTTCAAGCAGGGCAAATCGTTTGTGGGTCACCCGGTCTTTCTGGACAAACACAAGGCTGATGCCCAGAAGGGTCATGCCGATAATGATGTGGATGCCGTGCAGCCCGGTGATCACGTAGTAGAGCCCGAAAAAAATACTCTCGCCCGGGGGACCGTCCAGGAGTCGTTCGGAATTGGGAAAGATCCCGTGATGGATCTTTGCGCTCCATTCAAAATACTTGTTGATCAGAAAGACCAGTCCGCAAACGAGGGACAGGACAAGCCCGGCCAGGGCCCGGTTTTTCTGCTCTTTTTGAACGGCCGTGATGGCGGCTGCCACTCCAAAACTGGATATCAGCAGAATAAGGGTGTTGACGACACCGAACAAACGGTTCAACTCTTTGCCGCCCTGGATAAAGTCTTCGGTATAGGTTGAAAAATATACGGCATACAGGACAAAGAGCCCTCCGAAGAGGATGATCTCGGTGTATAAAAAGAGCCACATTCCCAGTTTTTTGCCGGTCTCATCCGATTGAGAAGCCATTTATTCTCCTTTTGACTCCCCGGCAAGATCCGGGGAATACCGTTCCACCACTCCGGTAAAATCATAGGGATAATCCAGCACATCAGGCTCGGTGACAAAATTGTGAAGCGGCGGCGGGGAAGGGGTCTGCCATTCAAGGGTGGTGCCGCCCCAGGGATCGGCGACTGCATCCATGGGCTTTCTCAAGGAGATCAAAAGGTTGATGATCAATAAAAAGATTCCGGAGATCATAAAGGCTGCCCCAAACCCGGCAAAAAAATTCCCATCGGCATACTGGGGCAGATAATCAAAATACCGCCGGGGCATGCCCTGGAGTCCCACAATAAACATGGGAACATAGTGGAACATGAACCCGCCTGTTAAGAGAATGGACCCGATGTAGGCCCGTTTAAAATTGTACATCCGGCCGAACATCTTGGGCCACCAATAGTGGAGGGCGGCAAAAAAGGCAAATCCGGTCCCGCCGAACATGGTAAAGTGAAAATGGGAGACCACAAAGTGGGTGTCATGAACATGGATATCCGGTCCGGCAGCCCCCAGCACCAGGCCGGTGAGCCCGCCCACGGAAAAGAGGTAGACAAAGCACAGGGATAAAAACAGGGGGGGTGCCATCTGTATGGAGCCTTTGTAAAGTGTGGACACCCAGGAAAACACCTTGATGGCCGAAGGAATGGCTACCACAAAGGTGAGCAGCGAGAACACGAAAACCGCGGTGTCACTCATTCCGCTGGTGTACATGTGGTGGGCCCAGACCAGGGAACCGGCAACGGCAATGGCCATGGTCGAGGCCACAATGGCCTTGTAACCGAAGATGGATTTTCTTGAAAACACCGGGATGATTTCTGAAATCACCCCCATGCCGGGAAGGATCATGATATAGACGGCCGGATGGGAATACATCCAGAACAGGTGCTGGTACAGAATCGGGTCCCCACCCCGGGAGGGATCAAAGAGCCCGATGCCCAGATACCGTTCCACCATCACCAGAATCAGGGTGATGGAGATCACCGGGGTTGCCAGAAGCTGCACCCAGGAGGTGGCATACAGGCTCCAGGTGAACAGGGGGATCTGCATCCAGCCCATCTCCTGTTTTCTCATCCGGTGAATGGTGGTGATGAAATTCAGGCCAGTGAGCATGGAGGCCATTCCAAGTACAAAGGCGGCAAACACGGCCGTTGAGACATTGGTCTGGGTGGAAATGGAAAAGGGAACGTAAAAGGTCCAGCCAGTATCGGGAAATCCGTCGGAAAAAAGCGAGAGAATGGCGATAAAACCACCGGCCATATACAGATACCAGGACAAAAGGTTGAGCCGGGGAAAAAACACATCATCAGTGCCGATTTGTATGGGGATGAAAAAATTGCCGAACACGGCCGGCAGGGCCGGGATGATAAACAGAAAAATCATGATCACCCCGTGCAGGGTGAACAGGGAGTTGTAGGCTTCCGGGCCTATGAATGTTTCACCCGGGAACATAAGTTCCAGCCGGATAAGGCCCCCGAGAATAACGGCCAGCATAAACCAGAAAAGGATGGCAAACAGATACATGAGACCGATTCGTTTGTGGTCCGTGGTGATCAGCCAGGACCAGATGCCTTTGAACCTTGCCGGAGCAGGGGTTTTGAAAAATGATTGCACAACTTCCATGGACGCCTCACATCATTGTCAGGTTTAAATATCGGCTATTTGTTCGTGTATCATGAGACTATTTTGTCTTGCCTGCCTTTTTTCCTTTTTGAGGGGTACAATAGAAAAGCGACAAATCCCACCAGCAGGATCAGGATGGCTGTACCGGTAATCCTGAACATTTTAAACACATAGGTTTTATTCTGGGGGTCATAATCAAAACAAAAGGACAGGACCCCCCGTTTGATGGAGATACCGGGTTCGCCTCTTTCCGCCTCACTCACCGCCATTCCCAGGTCAAAGGGAAGAAAATTGGGTCCGTACAGATACCGGATAAT
Organism: uncultured Desulfobacula sp.; assembly: GCA_963674905.2. Classification (GTDB taxonomy): domain Bacteria; phylum Desulfobacterota; class Desulfobacteria; order Desulfobacterales; family Desulfobacteraceae; genus Desulfobacula. The sequence goes on from CAXXXR010000002.1 coordinate 3,597,738, forward strand.
TTTCCCGTCCCGGCCAAGAACGATAAGGGTGGACGGGTGAACGTAAAAATGTTCTTTTTTCTTGATGAAATAGTATCCCAGTGAATCGGTGAGCCGCCGGATATTCTCCTGGTCCCCGGTGAGATAAAACCAGTTTTCCATGGGAAAGTCCCGGGTCACCAGGTTGGTGTAATTCCGCTTGGATGTGTTGGCGTGGGTATGGTCTTCATCATCGGCAAAACTCACCGTCACCACATTAAAATCTTTGCCCGGAACTTGATCCACAAAATTCAGGGCATTGGCAAGATCTGCCTGGAGAAAATTACAGATGGATGTGCACATGAAATAGACCGGCAGCAGCACCACTGGCTTGTCAAATATGGTTTCAAGTGTGATTGATTTTCCGTTCTCATCTATAAACCGGGCGTCAAGGGCGGCAAATTCGCCCAGCCGCTCTTCAATCTTCACCTGTTCGGCCAGCCCGGGGTCCTGTTCCCGGGCATCCATGATCATCTTGTCATGGTCCATTTTGGAATGGTCCATTTTGGAATGGTCCATTGTCTCATGATCTCCAGTCTTATGGTCCGTGTCCTCATGGTCCATCGTGTCATGGTCCATCGTGTCATGGTCCATGGTGTTGTGATTCATTTCACTACCGGCCATGTGGGCATGATCTGATGTGTCGGGGTCTGATTCATCCATGTTTGAGCCCTGGTCCATCTGATGCGTGCCATGACCCTTGACCATGGAGCCGGCATCCATAGCGTTTTCCTGCTGATTCGCCAGGGACAGCCCCGGGCAGCTCAGCAGGAAAAGAAAGACAACCAGTGAGACAACTTTCAAGCGAATCATTTTATCTTTTTACTCTCACCCGTGGTGTAATTGATCTCATACACGGTCCTAAAGGGGTGGCGGGTCTTGAAAGAGTCTTTGCCCGCCCCGTAGGCCAGCATCACCAGACTTGTCCCTTGAGGCTGGATCACCTTGTCGTATTTGTCCCCTGTATCCAGGGGCAGGGTGAAAGAGATGGTGGTGACCCCGTCTGTTTCTGAACCGGATGGGTTCAGAACATCATTTTTCCCGCCCAGTTTTTCATCACTGCTATGGCCCCTTTTCCGGTCACCGTAATGGTCCTCTACTTTGAATTTGCCTTTCTTTACCGCGCCGATGATGATATTGGCCCCGGACATGGCAACTTCAGGATCAAAACCCACAGCCACCCAGCCCGTGGTGGGAGCCGACATCATCACGTGGATCTGGTCGCCGTCAATGGTCCAGGAAAAATTTATGTCGTTTGCTTCAAGTGTATGTTTGTATTCCATTGCACACAGGCCCAGCGGCAGTGCGAGCAAAACAATGAATACCATTAAAACGATGGAATATTTTTTTTTCATGATTACACCTCCTTTAATTTATCCGTATTGAAGTTCGCCACCGGAAAACCCCAGTCCGATTGCCAGAAGAACAGTTAAAATATAGAAAAGGGTTCTCTTGTCAAATTTGGGGTCTTCAGGGTCATCCATGACGGCAATCGCTACCAGAACGATTGTCAGGAGAACGGCCAATACCATTTTTAAAATAATCAGAAATTCCCAGTTCCCGCCAAAAGTATGCTGCCAGTCAAGGTAGCCGGCAAAGGCTGTGGGAAACATGCCCAAAAGCCCCAGAATAATACAATGATACCCTGTTCTGGCCAGAAACCTTAATCGGGGCAGAAAAGAGGCCAGCCGGAATGTCACCGCTCCCATGATCATTCCCATGGGGATGTGTGTGAGTGCAGGATGTACTGGATGAGTGAATCCAACTTTGTTGAGAAACTCGAAAATAATTTCTGTCATGTGATCACCTTTGATTTGAATTTAGTCGCTTAATTGATGAAGACAAAGCAAATCCTGTACCTGATCTTGCCTGTCCTGCTCTTTTGTTTCTTTCTTCGATAAATAAAGACATCTGTTTTGTCTGCACTAAAGAAAAACCGTTTTGTATGACGTGCTTATCATAAATACGGTTAAGGGAGAAACAAGTCAAGAAAATTCAGGGTTTCAGGGGCTGGGCCTTAAAAAAATACTTCACTTGAAAAAAATACCAGACTGGAATGGCTGTATTTTGTTTTACCGTTTGATTTAAGGTAAAAATGTGAAATAATTATTGTTGTGGGTTTGGAGGGCATGGTTTGTATTAATGCCCCAGCCTTAACCTTTTGTAAAGCGGGTTTCATCATATGCCGGACACGTTTGACAAATTAGATACCTTGATCGACCATTTGGATTTAAATACCAGGGGGATTGTCAGCCTCATCGGGGCCGGGGGAAAGACAAGTCTCATGTTTTGCCTGGCCAGGGATCTGGCCAATGCAGGCAGGACCGTTCTCACCACTACCACCACGAAAATCCTGATGCCCGGGCCAAAGGATTCCCCCCACACCATTATTGCCGGAGCCATTGAAGATCTCATTAAGGCTTCAAAATCCTTTCTTAAGACGTATCCCCATTTTTCTGCTGCCAGGATTCGTGACCGGCGATCTGGAAAATTAAAGGGGTTTGGCCCGGGTCTCATCAATCAATTGTGGGAGGCTCATATGTTTGACTGGATCATCCTGGAGGCTGACGGTGCCAAAAGAAAACCCCTGAAAGCATCGAACCCACACGAACCCGTGATTCCGGACAGGACCAGTCACCTGATTCTTGTCACAGGCCTGGATGCCGTGGGAAAACCCCTGGATGAGGATCATGTCCACAGGGCAGGTCTGTTCTCCGAGAATACGGGTATGGGCCTGGGAAGTGTCTTGGATGAGCAGGCCATTGCAAGGGGGATCACCGTTGAGATGAAAAAGGCCACGGGCTTTTGCCTTGGGGCGAAATCTTACGTGTTCCTGAATAAAGCCGATACTGGTGAACGGATACGGTCAGGCCAAAAAATTGCCAGACTCCTGCAGACGGACCCGGCCATTGGTAAAATTTTGATCGGTTCCCTGACGCAGGGACCCGGGATAGTGGATAGTGTTGCCGGCGGGCAGGTTCCAAAAAGAGGCACCGGCCAAAAGGAATCCGGAGCGGATAAATAGGGGCCAATGAAGCATTCCAATACCAATGGGGGAAACCTGAACAGCACAAGCAGATCCAATAAAGCAGCAGCCCTCAAAAAAATAGCCGGCATCATCCTTGCCGCAGGATCGGGGTCCCGGATGGGCCGGACAAAACAATTGCTGCCCTTTGGAAACACAAGTCTTCTGGGCCGGGTGGTTGAGCAGGCCCGAAAAGCTCAATTGCATGAGATCATTGTCGTCCTGGGACATGACAGCGGCAGGATCTGCCGTTCCGTTGATTTATCCGGTACGGCCGTTGTCCTGAACTCGGCATACGCAAAGGGGCAGAGCACCTCCCTTGTCAAGGGACTTGCCCATGTTTCACCGGTCTGTGATGCCGCCATGTTTCTTCTGGGAGACCAGCCCCTTGTCACCCCCGGACTTATCAACCACCTGATTCATGCCTTTGATCTCTCAGGTGCTCCCATTGTGATCCCGTCCTGCCTGGGAATCCGGGGTAACCCGGTGATCATTGCCAGGTCCCTGTTTGTCCGGCTCAAATCCCTGACCGCAGATACCGGAGCACGGGTTCTTTTTGAAGAATTTAAAGATCTGATATTTGAGGTGGCTGTGGAAGATGAGGGAGTCCTGGAAGATGTGGACACCACGGCAGACTATGAACGATTGAAAGCCCGCTGTTTATAGTCCTGGTAAATGTTTTGGCAACGGCTCCGGATCTCGACCGGTCATGGAGATTCTATCGGAGATTTTTTAAATTGTCTTTTTACGGTTGAAACTTTTTTTTCGGCCGGCAGTTTTTTGATCTGGATTTCAAACTTTAGGGCCTGACTCTTTGTCATTTTTGGCCCGGCCACAGCGAGCTCCACAGGCAGTCTTGATCTTGTGTATTTCGCACCCCTTCCCGCATTGTGCGTCAGGATTCTGGCATCAAGATTGTTTGTGATGCCGCAGTACAAAGATGCGTCAGCGCATGTCAACAGATACACCTGCCAGGTTTCCTTCTGTTCTGCCTTGCACATCTATCCGTGCCTCCCATTCAGCCGGTCTCATTTTTGAGTGGGCCCTAAGTCCTTAAAACATGGTGTCCTTGTCAATACGCTTTACGCCATCTTATATCCCAGAAGCCGAAATCTTGCAATCCCGGGGAGGGATGGGAGAACAAGCGTTATAGGGCAGCGGGAGAGAAAGATCTTGATCAAAATAGACATTCACAATTTTTTAAATTCAGGTGTATCGGTAAAAAGAAACAAATATAGGCAATGTGGGAGTTTGCCCTTGACTTGACCGGTATATTCCCATAAGAAAATTGAGATAAACCGGTTCAATCTGTACCCCATATATCTTTACCATGTGTTTAACCTATTAGGATAATCGCCGACAAGGAGGACCCATGAGAACCAGAAAGTATGTATTAACGGAACGAGATTTGCCGCGAAAATGGTACAACATCATGGCGGATATGCCGACTCCCATGGAGCCGCCGCTTCACCCGGGAACCGGACAGCCCTGCGGGCCCGAAGACCTTTCTCCGATTTTCCCCATGAATTTGATTGAACAGGAAGTCAGCACGGACAGGTGGATCGACATCCCGGAAGAGGTCCTGGATAAATATGCCATATGGCGGCCCTCTCCCCTTTACCGGGCCTATGATCTTGAACGGGCACTGGATACCCCGGCAAAAATTTATTTTAAAAATGAAGGGGTGAGTCCTGCCGGCAGTCACAAACCCAATACAGCCATTGCCCAGGCCTACTACAACAAAATGGCCGGGACCCGAAAAATCACCACGGAAACCGGGGCCGGGCAATGGGGCAGTGCCCTTGCCATGTGCTGTTCCTTTTTCGGGATTGAGTGCAAGGTGTTCATGGTGAAGATCTCCTACAACCAGAAACCCTACCGCCGCCTGATGATGGAAACCTGGGGAGCCAATTGCACGGCAAGTCCGAGCACGGAAACACGGGCCGGCCGCAGCATCCTTGAAAAAGATCCGGATTCTCCGGGAAGCCTGGGTATGGCCATCAGTGAAGCCGTGGAAGAGGCGGTCTCTGACGACAATACCAAATATGCCCTGGGCAGCGTGCTGAATCACGTGATGATCCACCAGAGCATCATCGGCCTCGAGGCCATGAAACAGATGGAGATGGCAGGGGATTATCCCGACGTGATCATCGGCAGTGCCGGAGGCGGCAGCAATTTTGCAGGACTTGCCATGCCCTTTGCCCGGGATAAAATCAACGGGAAGGATATTGATATCATTGCCGTGGAACCCACCTCCTGTCCCACCCTCACCCGGGGCCCCTTTGCCTATGATTTCGGGGATACGGTTCAGATGACCCCGCTTCTGCCCATGCACACCCTGGGACACAATTTTGTGCCGGCTCCCATCCATGCAGGCGGGCTGCGGTATCACGGCATGGCACCCATTGTCAGTCAGATGGTCCTGGACAAGATCGTCCGGCCCGAGTCCATCCACCAGATGGAAACCTTTAAGGCCGGGATCACCTTTGCCCGGTCCGAAGGATATATCAGTGCACCCGAGTGCAACCATGCCGTTGCCGTTGCCATCAGGGAAGCCCTTAAAGCCAGGGAAGAGGGAAAAGAAAAAACCATTCTGTTCAACTGGAGCGGGCACGGCCTGGTGGATCTGGGTGCCTATGAATCCTATTTCAGGGGCAAACTGGCCGATCATGAACTGCCCCAGGAGATGATTGATCGGGCACTCAAGGATATTGAACCCCTGCCCAAACCCAGGCAGGCCACCTGAGAATCAATAAAACCGCCCCCGGTCGCTTTGAACGGGCCGGGGGGTAAGTTTACAGCGATCGGAACCCATGACAAACACCGACAATGATCCCGCAGAAGCCCTGCCGGACACGCCGCCTTCAGATGCGGTTCAGATCCGGTGCCCCAGGCTTGGGCACCAGATCAGTTTTTCCTATTGCCGGCAGGAGAACCAGGGGCTTCCCTGTTTCAAAACCCTTGACTGCTGGTATACCCTTTTTAATGTCCATGCCCATCTCAAGGAACGACTGACGTCAGAGGAGTTCAAAAAAGCCTTTGAAAACGAGACAAAACCAAAGGTTCTCTCCCTGTTTGAATTGATTGACCAGGCCAGAAAAAGGCAGGGGAAAACAGATTGATCCACTTAAAACAGGTCAATATCCTTAGTGAAAAATTTCCAACCACGGACTTTTATCCGTTTAACCTGGAATTATTCAGGAACACGGACAGCGTTCCCTTTAAAAGCCCCATTACGTTTTTTATCGGTGAAAACGGGACCGGGAAATCCACCCTTCTCAAAGCCCTGGCCCATGGATGCGGTATCCATATCTGGCAGAGTGAATTTAATTTAAGATATGAAAAAAATCCCTATGAAGAGGATCTTTATAAATGCCTTGGTGTTGAATGGGAAAAGGGGCCTGTGCACGGGTCTTTTTTCGGGTCCCAGATTTTTTCCCATTTTGCGGCGACTCTTGAAGAATGGGCCGTCAATGATGCCGGGATGCTCGATTATTTCGGGGGAAAATCCCTGGTTACCCAGTCCCATGGCCAGTCCCTCATGTCCTATTTTCGATCCCGGTACACCATCAAAGGGCTGTACTTTCTGGATGAACCGGAGACGGCCCTGTCTCCGGCATCCTTGATTGACCTGTTAAACCTCATGATCCGGATAAACCGGCAGGGCCATGCCCAGTTCATCGTTGCCACGCATTCACCGTTCCTGCTGGCCTGCCCCGGGGCCCTGATTTACAGTTTTGACCATGAAAAAATTCTGCCGGTAAAATACGAGGATACCGCCTATTACCGCCTGTATAAAAGCTTTATGAATCATCCTGAAAAACATATTAAAACTGATACAGGATAGAGGCGCTATCCTCGAGTTTTATTTTACGCTGTCAAGGGCCTTTTTAAACCCGGCCAGTGAACCGGCAATGGTTTTATCGGGCACGGCATAGGAGAGCCGGAAATACCCGGGGCCGCCAAAGGCCGTTCCCGGAACCACCAGGATATTCTGCTCTTTTAAGATGCCGGCAAATTCGATATCATTTTTAATGGGACTCCTGGGAAACAGGTAAAACGCACCCTTGGGCACATCAAATTCATAGCCTGCGGCAGCCAGTCCCTCACAGAACATGTCCCTGCGTTTCCGATAGATGTTGATGTCCACGGTGACACCCTGGAGCCGGCCCACCACCTGCTGGAAAAGGGCAGGGGCATTCACCACCATCATGGTGTTGGCCACCCCGGCAGCCGCGGCAATGACGGCGGCATCCTCGGCCTTTGGGTGGACGGCCAGATACCCGATCCGTTCACCGGCCAGGGACAGCTCCTTGGAGTAGGAGGTGAGCACAACGGTGTGGGGATAAGCGTCAAACACCGAAGGCACCTCAACGTCATAGACGATTTTTCGATAGGGTTCATCGGAAATCAGATAAATCCGTTTGCCGAATTTTTTGCTGGCCGAATCCAGGAGACGGCCCAGGCCGGCAAGTTCTTCTTTTGTATACACCGCTCCCGTGGGGTTGTTGGGCGAATTGATGAGCACCACCCGGGTTTGTTCGGTAATGGCCGCCTCCATGGCATTCAGGTCCAGGTGGAAGTCAGCGAGTGTGTGGGCCGTCTTTAAATTGGCCCCGGCAACAAAGGCATATTGATTGTAGCCCACAAAATAGGGCGCCGGGGTCAGCACATCTTCTCCCGGATTTAACAGGGCCCGCAAGGTGTCGTTCAGGGCCCCTGCCGCACCCACTGTCATGACGATCAGGTCCGGGGTGAGTCCCACCCCGTACTCCTGGTTCAGGTAGTCGGCCACGGCCTGCCTGACCTGGGGGTATCCCGGGTTGGGCATATACCCGTGGGAGGTGGCCGCATCATTGATGAGATTCAGCAGGGTTTCCTTGACCACGGGGGGAGGGGGGACATCGGGATTTCCCAGGGAGAAGTCAAATACATTTTCAGCCCCGAATTTTTCTTTTAAGCGGATTCCCTCTTCAAACATCTTCCGGATCATGGAGGCGGATTCAACCATTTTGACCATCTTATCTGCAATCGGCATAGGACCTTCCTTTGAAATTAGAATTTAAAATTGTTTTACCCTACAATAGTTTTTTCAGGATGAAAATACCCCTTTAAAAACCGGATGACAAGTTTTTTGGAGCCTTTTTTTCATGGCAATGACATAGGGGGGCCGTATCTCATCTTTCCAGCGCGGAAAGCCTCCCTGCCATACGTACAGGATCAAATCCCGGAAAACCCGGGCAGTAAACGTATAGGGGCCGATATGGATCTGATCGGTCCATGGAACTTTTATCACGATGGATCTTGGGTTTGACACCCCTTCAATCATTTCTGTGATGATCTTTCGACTTGCCAGGCCCTGGGGCTTCTGTTTAAACCCTGCCTCATCATCGGGAAACGGAAAAAGCGCATACACCCGGCCGATAAATCCCGTATACCTGACCTTGTGAATGGCGCCCATAAGATCACCGATATCTCGGGGATCGTCAATACTATATGCCGTCAGAAGACAGGTGCTGGGGCCGGTGTTTTCCCGGTCTGAAAGTTCTTCCAATGCCCTGCAGAAATCATCGGCAAAAAAGAAAAGATTTTCCAGCAACAGCATATCCGACTCAATATTAAAAAATCCAAAGGCAATGTTGCCATGACTCAAGGAATTGAAGGACAGGGGCATTTTCGTTCTCCTGTATGAAGGTAAAAAAACAGCGAGTTTAAATTTTTTTTAGTGTACACGATTTTTAAAAAATCTCAAATTGAGTTTTGCCTGGTTCCGGGGTTTTTTGTGATTGAGGATTTCTTTGTCTTGACGAGCCCCTGCAATTGACATAGTCCTTAAATGATAGATAAATTTGGGGAAAGGAATGAAACAAAGATGAACAAAAAAATCCTGGCCACTCGGCAATATCCAGGGGCAGGGATTGATCTGCTGAGAAAAGAGGGGTTTGCCCTGTCCATCCGGACACGGTCTGCGTCCTTTTCCATGTGGGATCGGGAACCGTGGAGGCCCGTGACCGGATGTCCCTACTGGCGGCCATGAATATCATTGAATTCTACAGGAGCGGCAGGGTCCCGCACCTGGTCAACCCGGAGGTTTTCAGATCATGACCAGAGAAAAACCCGGGATTCGGGAAATGCGGGACCATGCCCGGGATATTTTTCGTCACGGCCTGGGGGCGGTTGATCCCAAAACCTGCATCTACAACTGCTGCTGCCTTAAAAACAATATCTTGAAAATAAACAACCGGCCGTACGATCTGGATAAATTTGAGAGGATCATGGTCCTGGGTGGGGGAAAAGCAGGGGCATCCATGGCATCGGCCCTGGAAGATATCCTCAAGGACAAAATTACCACAGGCCTTGTCATCGTTAAATACGGCCATGCGGAACCCCTTGCAAATATACGGCTGGTTGAAGCCGGTCATCCCATACCGGACGAAAACGGCATGGCCGGTGCAGAGGCCCTGCAGGAAACGGCCTGGACAGCGGATGAGAAAACCCTTGTCATTGTCCTCATTTCCGGGGGCGGATCTGCATTGATGGCCTTGCCTGCCCCGGGACTGACCCTGGCAGACAAGCAGGAGACCACCCGGGTGCTCCTGGGTTGCGGGGCCTGTATCCACGAGATCAACACCATCAGGAAACACCTGTCCCGGATAAAGGGGGGGCTTCTGGCCAAAGCTGCATATCCGGCGACCCTGGCCGTCCTGGTGCTGTCCGACGTGGTGGGGGATGACCTGGATATCATCGCCTCGGGTCCTGCCGTGGCAGATTCGGGCAGCTTTGCCCAATGTCTGGATATCATCAAGGCCTACAAAATTCAAAAATCCCTGCCAGAAGCCGTGGTGCAATATCTGGAGAGCGGGTCCCGGGGGAATATCCCTGAAACTCCGAAAACGGGAGACCCGGTGTTTGACCGTGTGCATCACACCATTACGGCCGGCAACATGGACGCATTGCTGAGTGCTGAAAAACGGGCCCGGGATCTGGGGTATCACACTCTGGTATTGTCTTCCATGATCCAGGGAGAAACCCTTGATACGGCAAAGGTTCACACGGCCATTGCAAGGGAAGTTCTGGCCACGGGCCACCCCATAAAACCGCCGGCCTGTATCCTGTCCGGGGGCGAGACCGTCGTGACCCTCAGGGGAGACGGGAAGGGGGGCCGGAATCAGGAGTTTGTCCTGGCCGCTGCTCTTGATATACAGAATCTTGGGAAAGTGGTGGTCTTGAGCGCCGGAACCGACGGAACAGATGGTCCCACAGATGCGGCCGGAGCTGTGTGTGACCCGGATACGGTTAAAAGAGCCGCTGCCCTTGGACTTGGCGCAAAAGAATTTTTAAGGCAGAACAATGCCTATCCGTTTTTTGAGGCGATTTCAGATCTGGTTAAAACAGGGCCGACCCTTACCAATGTGATGGACATCCGGATCATGCTGATCCGAAGTTGAGGAAGGATTTGTCTTGTCCAGGGATTAGGGACAGTTTTTTTACGAAAGGGAGGTGTGATGAATCTGGACATTTTTAAACGTATGGACAGGCAGGAACTCAAGACCTATGTCGAATTTTTGCTGTGGAATTACCGGGTCATGGATGCATTCTGGTTCATCAAGGTGGCTGAGAATTTTGATCAGCCCACGGCGGAAAAAATCAATGAACAGGTCTGGGACCTGGTGGCAGGCTTTGCTGCAAAGGATCTTAAAGAAAAATTTGATATTCGGGAACGAGGCCTTGAAGGCTTTGCCCGGGCATTAAAATTGTTTCCCTGGTGCATCCTTGTGGACTATGTTTTTGAGGAAAAACCGGACGAGCTCATCATTACCGTGCCCTCCTGCCCGGCCCAGACGGCACGTCTCAAGAGGGGGCAGGATGAGTATGTGTGCAAATACATGCATGAAAAGGAATTTCAAGGTTTTGCCCGGGTGATGGATGAGCGAATCCGGGTGGACTGCGTGTTTGCACCGCCCGATCCCCATCCCAAAGACCTGTTCTGCAAGTGGCGGTTCAGTTTAGGGCCCACTCAAAAGGTTGATGCCTAAACCAGGTCGGCTTTTTTCACCTTGCCCAGGGAGGTCCGGGGAAATTCTGTTTTAAAGGTTACCTGCTTGGGCCACTTGTATTTGGCCAGCCTGCCCCGGCACAGGGCAATGACATCGGCCCGGGTCAGGGATGCACCGGGCACGGTGATGACAAAGGCATGTCCGGTTTCACCCCAGGTTTCATCCGCCGTCCCCTTAACCGCCACATCTTCAATCCCTGGATGCAGCTTGAGGATTTTTTCCACTTCTGCGGGATAGACGTTTTCCCCTCCGGAGATATACATATCCCCGGCTCTTCCCACCAGGTAAAAGAACCCATCCTCATCCATCCGGGCCAGATCCCCGGTGTGGAGATATCCGTTTTTAATGGTTTCTTCGGTTTTTATCGGGTCCTGCCAATACTCTTTCATCATGATGGACCCCCGGGCAACGATCTCACCGATTTCGCCCGGCTTTGCCACTTTCCCCTGGTCGTTGAGGATGCAGACCTCGGCATGGAAAACCGGACGTCCCACGGTTCCCGGTTTTTTTAAAGGGTCGTCTTCCGATGCCCACAAGAGAATAGAGGTTTCGGTCTGCCCCATGATCTGGCGGAAACCAAGGCCGGCATCGGCGCATCTTTTGATCAGATCTTCGGTGAGTTTTTCCCCGCCGCCGGCACAGACCCTGAGAGAAGAAATGTCTTTACGGTTTTCCGGAGCCACCTTTAACAACTCCCGGAATACCGTGGGAACGCCCAGGAATTTGGTGACCCTATAGGTTTCAATGTCCCGGTAAACCATGAGGGGATCAAATCGTTTGTGCAGCACAAGGGTGGCCCCCTTGTAAAAGATCGGGGCTGCCTGGATGAACAGGCCGCCCGAGTGAAACAGGGGAAGAAAAATCAGCATGATATCGCTGAAATGGAGCTTGAAAAAAATATCGGCATTCAGGCAGTTGAAAAAGGTTTTTCTATGGGACAGGACCGCCCCTTTGGGTTTTCCCGTGGTTCCCGAGGTGTACATTATCACCTGGGGTTCTTCAGGATCGGCAGGCCCCAGGGACCGGGTTAAAAAGGCGCGTTTCCCGTCAAATTTGAGAGTTTCTTTCCCAAAATCAAACCCCTTTTGTTTGGAAACTGAACTCTCCTTCACCACGGCCACCATCATGGGGGGCAGGTAGCCTTCAAGCTCCAGTTCATCCACTACCGCTTTTACATCGTTGTTGTGGACAAATAGCCTGGGCCGGCAGTTTTTGATAAAATAGTCCAGCTCGGGTGCGGTAATTCTGAAATTGATGGGCACAAAAATGGCCCCAAGCCTTGCACAGGCAAGAAAGAGATCCAGAAATTCCGGGCAGTTGTGAAGCATCACGGCCACCCGGTCCCCTTTTTCAATGCCGATGGACTGGAGCCAGCAACTGGTCCGGTCCGCCCGCCGGCAAAGTTCCTGGTAGGAAAACTGCCGGTCTTCAAAGATGAGGGCCGGTTTGTCCGGTGTGAGTTCAGCCCAGCGCTGGACCCACCAGGCAATATTCATGGATTTGATCATGTGTTCTCCAAAAGAAAGGCCTTTTTATTTCAAATCAGGACTGTCATTTCAGCCCGAGATTGTCATAAAAGTGTTTGTGCCGTATCCGGTAAAGATTTTTGTCTTCCAGGACCAGATAGAAAAATTTTTCGTTACGATCATCCCGGCATTCAAACAGGCCGGTATAGCCTTTGGGTTTTGTAACATCACAGATGCGGGACACGTCATCGTTGAATTTTGCGCACACTTTCACCCAGTCCTCTTCCGGGGCATTTTTTTTAATGCTGATCTCTTTTGAAGTTTCGTCATATTCCGCCTGGATGCATTTCATGGTTTTCTCCCCAATCCATATAAATTTCGTATAAAACTGCAACCTGTCCCAAATAACCTTAACAAAAGACAATGGATGATGTAAAACAAATTTTGACGGCTTCATAAAAAGGAACGGATAGTATGGGCATATACCAGGATTATATTTTACCCCGAATGATTCACTGGGTGTGTTCAAGCAACGACATCAGCGTGCAGCGCCAAAAGATCATCCCCATGGCCAAAGGAAGAGTCCTGGAAATCGGTGTGGGTTCAGGATTGAATTTTCCCTTTTATGATCCCGGGAAAATTGATTTTATCTGGGGTCTGGATCCCCTGGAGGCCCTGGGGAAAATTGCCCGGGAAAATGCAAAGTATTTTCCCTTTAAAGTGGATTTGATCCATGTGTCCGGAGAAGATATCCCCCTGGAAAATAATTGTGCAGACACCGTGGTGGTGACCTATTCCCTATGTTCCATCCCCAATGTGGCCAGGGCCCTGCAAGAGATGCACCGGGTGCTCAAGCCCGGGGGAGAGCTGATTTTCTGTGAGCATGGAAGAGCACCTGACCCGGGTATTGTCCGATGGCAGGACCGGCTGACACCGGCCTGGAAAAGGGTGAGCGGGGGCTGTCACCTGAACCGGCCCATACCCGATCTTATCAGCAGCGGCGGGTTTAAGATCCGCCACCTTGAGGCGCAGTACACAAGCCCCTTAAAGCTGGCCGGCTTTAACTATTGGGGGTTTGCCGGCAAGGGATGAGGCCCCGTGAATTGAAAACAGGGTTAACTTTGTCTGCCGTATAAAAACCTTGATTTTCGCACATGGATTGTCATGGATTGAAATTCAGGGTATAATTGCCCGAAATTTCCAGTTTGTGAGCAGTGAACCAAAAGGATGTTGAACCGGACAAATTGTTAAAGGATAAAAAAATGAAAGACAGATTAAACCTTTCTTCAGAGTCGGACATCAAAAAAATCCTTAACCTGGATAATAAGAAACTGCCGAGTTTTCCCCAGGTCGCAGCTAAACTGCTGGAGGTATCCAGGGACAAGGCCGCCTCCCTGGCAGACCTGGGCAAAATCGTAGAAACCGACCCGGGAATTTCCGTGAGGGTCCTTGAAATTGTCAACTCAGCCATGTACGGGTTTGGGAGAAAAATAACCTCCCTTTCCGAGGCTGTGGTATTCCTGGGTCTGGATGAGATCAAAAAGGTGGCCATCGGGATGACGGTCTTTGAGAAAATGTTCAAATCCGGCCGCTCCAAAGCCTTTGACCGACTCCTCTTCTGGCGCCATTGTCTCTCCGTTGCCGTGCTCAGCATGGAAATTGCCAGGGAAACCCGGTACCCGGCCCCGGAAGAGGCCTATATCGCCGGGCTGCTCCACGATGTGGGCAAGATTTTCCTGGATATCCGGGGCCGGCAAAGTTATGACGAGTTTATCCGGGACCTGTCATCCTCCACCGACCTGGTCATTGAACGGGAACGCTCCAGCATCGGCCTGGGCCACGATGATATCGGCGCTTTTTTCTGTTCCCAGTGGAAACTGCCGGAAAAACTGGTTCTGGCCGTTAAATACCATCATCTGCCCTTTGAACACCTGGATCTGGACCCGGACGAGATGCTGCTGGTGTCCATTGTCAGCCTGGCCAATTTTTTGTGCTGGGTCCAGGGTATCGGCTCATTTGACATTGTCCGTCCCCCCATTCTCCAGCCCGAGGTTGAACGTCTGATAGATCTGGAAAAGATCGATATCATCACATGCATGGCCAGGATGAACAAAGAAGTTGAGAAGATTTCGGCATTTTATAAATTTGTCTTCCCCTCCGTTGACCAGCTCAGGGAAAATCTGCTCTGGGCCAATCTTAAACTCTCCCGGGCCAATACCCGGTACTATTACCAGGAAGACCCCCTGGCACAGTTTCAGGACCAGGCCGCTGCCCGGGAAGATGCCATGCCTTCGGATCTGGCCCTTGAGCTGGGCAAACCCCTGGCCAGAGCCAAAACCATCAAAGAGGTCCTGGATATCGTCATGTACCAGGTGGGCCGTATTTTCCAGCCCCAGCACTGGTCCATCCTGTTAAAGGACCCCAAAACATCGTACATGATTTTTTCCGTTGTGGTGGGAACCAACAAGGAAAAGATACAGGGGGCAAAGCTGCCCAAGGGAGAAGGGATTGCCGGGCATATCATGGAAACCGGTGAGTCCGTGATTGTTGAAGATGTTTCCAGAGACAAGCGGTTCAGCCTCCGGGTGGACAAGTACAGCGGGTTTGAAACCCGGTCCGTCATCGGCACACCTTTGAAAACCGATGAAAAGATTTTCGGTGTGATTGAATTGATCAATCGCATTGACGAGGGCAGCTTCAGTGATCAGGACCTGAAGATCCTGTCTGCCATTGCGGAGTATGCGGCCATTGCCATTGAACGGTCTTACTATAACCAGGCTTTGAAAAATCTTGCCACAAAGGACGCGCTGACCGGTCTTAAAAACAGGTGGAGCTTTGAACGTGCCGTGAGCAACAAGGATGAAGTATTAAGACGGTATGGAACCATTTTTTCCATGCTGATCATTGATGTTGCAGGATTCTGGAAAGTTCACGGCCCGGACGAAACCAAGCTGGTAGATGATCTGATCAAAGACCTGGCCCAGGTCCTGACCAGTACCAAACGGCGGGAGGATGAAATTTTTCGGTATGGCGAAGAGACCTTTATCATGCTGCTGCCCCAGACCTATTCAGATGGTGCGGACATTGCAAAAGACCGGATCTTAAAAACCTTTTCCCAGACAATTTCGTCAAAGCAGGATATCCCGGTTGGGATGAATATTCTGCCCTATACCATAAGTCCTGAAGATTCCGGCCGGTTGAAAACTCTTGTGGCCCAATTTCTGTCCAAGTCAAAGGCAACCGTCAATGAGGACCGGGTTGTCGATATTGAGGACAGCCTCCAGGGACTGCTTGAAAAGGAAAACCAGGAGGCCATAGATGAGACCCGGAAAAAACAGGTTTCGGGGAAAACCGTATCCCTGGGAGGGGAGTTTATCCGGCTGAAAACAAGGGAATCCGGCCATATGCGGGTGGAACGGCTCTCCCTTTCAGGTATCGGATTCAGGATTTCAAAGTCCCACCGGATCCAGGTCAATGATTTTATGGACATTCATTTTATTCTGGATGATATCAAAAAATCCATGGTGGAACGGCGGATTGTGGTCCGGTCAATCCAGGGCAACTATATTGATGCCGATTTTTACAATCCCCCGCCCTATGCCAAAAAACTGGGGTTTTATCTAATGAGCTGATGTGACCCAAAGCTTAGATCAAAGGCTGAAACCGAGAACCGAGGCTCACGGATAAGATCCAGGGCTAAAACCCAGAGCCGGGATCCGTCACGCTCCGGGATGCAGGAGATCGGCCAGTGTGTCAAGTCCCAGGTCCAGGAGTTGCTGGCGTCCAGGCAGGCCGTCTGCATCAAGCCCCCTCATCTCATAAAATTCTTTCAGCATGAGCTCCATGTCGGGCAGGCTGCCCTGGGTGGGGCCGTGGTCCAGGGGGGTCATCAATCGTGCCGGGAGCCGGTCCTGTCCGGCCCGGGCCCCGAAGAGATTTGTCAGCCCCCGTTTCAAATACCAGAGCCGCCTCCCGATCTTCATGAGCTCTTCCAGGGTATAGTCAAATCCGGTGACATGGTTGATCATGTCCCGGGCATGGGTGGCGGTGAGAGGGGAGCCGCCCAGGTTGCAGATTACGGCGCAATGGGAAAAAAACATCCCAAAATCCTGACACGCAACATTCAGCCTGGCCCGCCCCTGACTGCCTTCGGGCAGTTCATCGGCCAGTTCCGGAATTTCGGGGATATACATGGCGCCCCCCTCAACTTCAAAGGTAAGACTGGCCTCGTGGCAGGCGCCCCGGGGGGAGACCCCGTAAGCCAGTCCATAGCCGTGGGCATTTCTCGGGTCGTGCATGGGTGCCTCCAGACCCTTGACCGTGGTGAGAAACGCGTGGGAATTTTTCCCGATGATACGGGCGGCCCGCTGACTGCCCTGGCAGAGGATGGCGCCCAGGCCCCGCCTGTTCCCGATTTGTTCAGCCATGGTAACGATGGCCTGGGAATTTCCCCAGCAAAGGTCCAGACCTCCGGTATCTTCACTGGTGATCAGCCCGTTTTCAAAGCATTCAATGGCAAAGGCAATGGTTGCGCCGCAAGAGATGGTGTCCATACCCAGGCGGTTGCAGATCTCATTGGCCTTGGCCACGGATTCAATATCCGGGTTCAGACACAGGGTCCCGAAGGTGGCCACGGTTTCATACTCCGGGCCCGGCCCCTTTTCCATGCAAAAGGGGCCCTGTTTGACCCGGGCCTCTTTTTTACAGGCCACGGAACAGCCGAAACAGGTTTTGTTCCCGGCAAAGATTTTTTCCTCAATGGCTGCCGGACCCAGTTCATCAATCTCGTCCCATTCGGTGAGGAGCCAGTTTTTGATGGGAATGTCTCCTGAAATAATCCCCACATCCATATGGGAAGGGGTGCCGGACGACTGCATGGCTGCAATGAAGATACTGTCCGCATACAGGTCCTTCAGTTCCTTCCGCAGGGTTTTCAACCGATCCGGACGGGCAGGGGTGAGCTTTCCCGACCCGTCGACATAGATCGCCTTGAGTTGTTTGGATCCCCACACGGCACCCATGCCGGTCCTGCCGGCAATGTGTCCCTTGTTGTGGACAAGACAGGCAAAGGCCACACCGTTTTCGCCGGCAGGCCCGATGGTCAGGACCTGCCCCTTTGCGCCGGGTGTCGCCAGGTCCGCCTTCATCTCCCGGGTGGTGGTGTAGGTATCCTTTCCCCAGTAGGGTCCGGCATGGATCAACTCCACTTGGTCATCCTGGATCACCAGGCACACGGGATGATCCGAGGCCCCGGTAATGATGATCCCGTCATATCCCGCACATTTGAGCCTGGCCCCGAAATGGCCCCCGATATTGGAATCCCCCCACACACCTGTGAGGGGAGATTTGGCGCACACCGTCCACCTGGCCACGGCGTTCATGTGCATTCCGGTCAGGGGTCCGGTCATGAGAACAAAGGGATTGTCCGGTGACAGGGCATCAAAGTTAGGTTTTCCCTTGATGAGATTCAGGAAAATTTGGGCACCAAACCCGAGACCGCCGATATTTTCCCGGGCAAAGTTCGGGTCCAGGGGCGTTTTCTCGATGGTTCCGCTGGTCAGGTCAACATGGAGAAGACTGCCCGCATACCCGCCCATCTGTCTTTGTTCCATCCTAGTGCCCCCCCTATTGGCTAATGAATATTGTACTGCCCGTATCCATTGTCCTCAAGATATTTGGGGTACATGGCATAACTGGGTTTGATGGCCGGCAGCAGTTTCAGGATTTTCGGGATCGGACCCTTTGCCACCATCTGCCGCCGGGTCAGGGCCATGGTCAGGTTGACCTTGCCGAACCAGAATTTATGGGCAATGTCGGCACTCATTCGCATGTCCACGATCTCCTGGGTTTCAAGGTCCCCGGACCGGATATCCACGGTATCCCCGGAACAATCGATCACCAGAACAAGATCCGGGTCTGTATAGTTGAAACGGATGATTAACTTGGATGCCAGAAGCTTGTCTGCAATGGCCGGTGTCTGGGAGATGAGCCGGAAAAATCCTCCCAGGACCTCGTTAAATTTTTCAGAACTTTCAAAAACAGACATACGATTTCTCCTTTATTTAAAGTGATAGGCGTTTTTCAGATGGACCAGGATATCTTCGGCAACAACTTCGCGAACGTTGTACACGGTTGTCCCGTCTTCTTCGGCCGCCCGGGCAATGGCTTCAAGACTTTTTTCCGGTACTCCCGCCTCTTGAAGGTTCAGGGGCAGGGCTCCCAGGGCGCTCAGTCTCCTGTGAAGCTGCTGAACTGCCTCAATGGCCTTACGGGCAGCCGCATCCGTTGACAGGCCCCGGGTATTTTCTCCCATAACCTGTGCCAGTCGTGCATACTTGTCCCTGCACAGCTCAAGATTGTATTCCATGCCCTGGGCCAGGAGGATGCCGTTGGCCACCCCGTGGGGAATCCTGGAAATGGCGCCTGCGGCATGGGCCATACTGTGGACGCAGCCCACCATGGAATGGGAAAAAGAGGTGCCGGCCATGTTCGACGCAATGAGCATGGCACCCCTGGCATCCAGGTCGTCCCCGTTTTCAACGGCCGGGATCATATTCTCAAAAATCATTTCAACGGCTGCCGTGGCAAGTGCTTCGGAATGGGGGGATGAATCAATGCCGGTATAGGACTCCACTGCATGGGTGAGTGCATCCATCCCGGTGGAGGCCGTCAGTTTCGGCGGCAGGGACTGGGTCATAATCGGATCCAGAATGGCAAGCTGGGGCAGAAGGTATCGGTCTGAAAAGGCCAGCTTGACCTTGTTTTTCACGTCATAGACAATGGCCACCAGGGTGCATTCACTGCCGGTTCCGGCCGTGGTGGGGATGACCACCAATGGTTTCAGGGGCTGGGTGAGGGTTCCCACGCCCGAGTAATCTTCCACCAGATCACCGCCAAGGGAAAAGGTACAATTGGCTGCCTTTGCCGCATCAATCACGCTGCCCCCGCCCACGGCCACCAGGCCCTGGGCACCGGATTCCGTTGCCAGACGGCTGATTTCAGCCACCGATTCCAGGGACGCATCCTGGGGTACATCCAGGTACAGGCCTGTTATTGTAAACCCGCCCTGTTCCATGCCCTGTTGGATGGTCTCCACCAGTCCCAGATCATGGATGACAGGATCAGACACGATAAAATATTTCTTTGCATTCAAGGCTTCCAGTTCATGGGAAAAATCCTGTGCAAGCCCCTGGCCGTAAATCATTCTGGTGGGATGGTAAAACTGATAAAATTCCGGCAGCATGTTTCCTCCTCGTTTTAATCGTAAAAAGATATCTGAAAAACCTTTTCTACACGAATCAAACTCAATCACCCGGGAATCCGATAACATGGTTCATATTCATAAACCATATTGAAACCAAGAACAATAGGCAAGGCCAAAAATTCGGTTTAATTCTCATTGGAATCATTACCCTTTCCAGCCTGTTTGCCTTGCATCGCCTTGCTGGACAGTTTGACAGGTTCTAAATTTGCTTTGCCAAACAGACAAACAGGATCTTTAAGTTCCCATATGGACTGTTCCCGGAATTTTCATATCCGGTTTTTCCCGGCCCGTTCCAATGCCTGGCAAAGGAACCGGGACAGGACAGCATTTTAATTTCTCTGTAAATTCAGACCATTCCCATTCATCTTGCCCTGGAATGATGCCCCTGGCATCCATTATGCAGAACTTACGCGGTTTTATGTATAATGGAGACAGGTTTTTAACCCATGACAAAAATTGATTTTCCTGAAGTGATCTGCCGGACCCGGCAGGATTATGCCGATTCCTATGAATCCATGAACTGGCTCACCACTGAAGCCGCAGAAACCGCATCCAGTGTCCGGGAAAACCTGGTCAGGGAGATTTTTGCCGCCCGTGATGCCGGACCCGGATGGCGGTTTTCCGACACCAAATTGTTTGTCCACGGCATTTCTCCCGGGTGTGCCCTGTGCGGTCAGGGCGACTGGTCCTGTCTTTTTATCAATGGCATCTGCAATGCCAGATGTTTTTACTGCCCTTCCACCCAGAATGAAAAAGGCCGGCCCATGACCGGTTCCCTGGAATTTGACAATCCCAATGATTATGCCGACTATGTGAAGCGGTTCAATATAAGGGGCGTCAGTTTCAGCGGTGGTGAACCCCTCATGACCTTTGACCGGGTCCTGCTTTTTTTAAAGACCCTGCGCTCCCGGGTTGCGGAGCCCTTATATATCTGGATGTACACCAACGGGCTTCTGGTGACGGATGACAAACTCAAGGCCCTGCGGGATAACGGCCTTGATGAAATCCGCTTTGATATCAGTGCGGATCGCTATCGCCTGGATGCCCTGAAAAAGGCCGTGGGCGTGATTCCCTGCGTCACCGTGGAAATTCCGGCTATCCCCGAAGATCTGGATACCACCCGGCAGATCCTACACCAGCTTTACGCAGAAGGCGTCAACCATCTGAACCTTCACCAGATCCGGTGCACGCCGTTTAACAAGACCCGGTTGATCCGGAGAGGGTATACCTTTGTTCACGGCCCCAGGGTCACGGTGCTTGAAACCGAGCTCGCCGCACTGGAACTGATCCGGTATTCTCTGGACCGGAACATTGCCCTGCCCATCAATTACTGCTCGTTTACCTTTCGCCACCAGTTCCAGGGGGCAGGGGCCCGCAGGAGAAACGCCCTGCTGATAAAAGCCGGGCATGAAGATGTCACCCCCACAGGCCATATCCGGACCATGAGCGTGGTGGGTGAATCAAGTGCTGTTGATGCCGCCCTGCAGCCTCTTTTATTGCAAAATGCCGACACAAGTTTATGGTGCCTGTCAAAAAACCGGGACCAGCTTTTTTTTTCGGCTGACCTGTGGCCGCTCATGGATTTTTCCGGGATGAAGCTCAAGATCAGTTACAGCAATACCGCTTTAAAACCAGGTGTTTCTTTTCGTCACCCGTTTAAGGAAATCCGGCTCAACAGGAAAAAAAAGGTGGTGGTGGAAAGACAGACTGAACACCAGGGCCTGTGGCTTGAAGGAGAACAGATCCAAAAGTTTGGCAAAGACTTTGTCCGGCCTGGGACGAATCTGCCCCGGGATACGGAAAAATGCCTGCCCCGGGACCTGCTGGATGACATCAGCCCATTTGAATCCTTTACCCCGGGACTGGCAGCATACTATTAAGTTCAGTGGTTTTTGGCGATGGATATTGATTTCTTTTTAAGTGGGTTGAGGAATCATGGGTGAGCTATGCTTAAAAATCAGCCGGGATTCAATTTTTTTTTAAATTTCAGACAAAACTTGAATCGAATTTCAGGAAAATTATCCTGGATTCTTGACTTTACACCCAAGCTTGAATAGGTCTATTTCCGGAAGATAAAATCAGCAGATACAATAGGAAGGATCACTTGGGATTTAAACGAAGATCAGGGGCATTTTCATGGGATCGCATGGGAGATGTGGTGGTGCGAAACCTCCGGTTTTTTGCCGGATGCCTGGTACTTATAACCCTGTTGATGATCCTGCCGGCCACCCGGATACAGGTGGAAGGTTCCGGGGTTTCGTTTACCCTGGATGATTCCCAGGAAAGTCGTGATTACCGGGATTTTGTGGAGTCTTTCGGCACGGACGACTATGTGCTGCTGGCCGTAAAAAATAATCTCAAGGTGGGTGATCCTGAACTGAACCGGAGAATGGCCCGGGTCAACCGGAAGCTTGGGGCCATGGAGTCTGTTTTACGGGTGATTGATCTTGGAACCGTTGAGTCGTCAGGCCTTTTCAAGCTTATCCCCGGTTCGTCATTCAAGGATGAAAAAACAATGGGTGATTTTTTTCAGATCATCCCCGGGCTGGGCAGGCTCATCGCAAGAGACATGAAAACCCTTGGGTTTATCATTCGAATCGACAATGAACAGGTGAACGGATTTGAGCTGGAAAAACAGATCCGGCAGATGAAGCAGGTGATTGTAACGGCATTTCCCGAACATCCCCGGTGCTATGCCGCCGGCATTCCGGTCTTGCGGGCCGCATTTGAACGATATAACCTGGTCAGTGCCCTGGTGTTCGGATCACTGGGCCTGGTGTTCGGAACCCTTACGGCATTTTATATTTTCAAGACCCTGTGGGCCGGGGCCATGGTTTTTCTGGCAAGTCTGGGCTCCACCATATGGACCCTGGGTATCATGGGGATTTTGGGCATACCCCTGAACCCGGTCACAGGCTTAAGCTTTGGATTTATCCTGATCGGGTCCGCAACAACGGTTTTTCATTTTGTTTCAACCTATTTTGACCACCTGAAAACCCATTTTCCGGACCCGGCATTGAAAAAGACGTTTGACACGGTTCTGCGTCCCTGTTTCATGTGCGCCCTGACCACCTGTGCAGGCTTCCTCAGTCTGACCCTGAGCCCGGTGGAAATGGTGGGTCAGGCCGGGATCATCATCTGTATGGGGGTGATGGCGGCTTTTTTACTCACCCTGGGACTGGTCGCCTTCTGTCTGCCCAGGATGTACAACTCCCGTGATGCCGTGTCCCCTAAAATGAAGGGGGATGGCCTGGATTATATCATTCAAAAATACCTGGTTGTCGGTTTTAAACTCCCGGGCCTGTCCTTATGGGCGGGGATTCTGTCGCTCATAATCACGGCATGGGCCATTCCCAACATTCACTATACCAAACATCTGACCCGGCCCATGATTAAAACCACTCCCGAGTCCCGGGAACTGGAATTTATTGAATCAAATCTTGTCGGGACCACCTCTTTTTCTATTGTTTTAACGTGCCGGGACAACAGCCTGGATTCAAGGAAATTCTGGTTATATCTGTATCAATTTGAAAAAAAACTCAAGGCCATGCCCGGTGTTCAGGGGGTTGAATCCTTAACCCCCCTTGTATTTCACCTGGCCCGTATGCCCTCACCGGCCGGGATCAGGCCTGAGAAGGTGTTTCAGCAGATAGTGTCCCAGGAGTCTGAAAATGATCTGATACGAACCTATGTTGATCCGGCGTCAAAAAAACTCAGACTCATTGTCCATATTCAAAACCAGACATCCCAGGAGATCGAAACCATCCTCAAACAGGTTGAAATTGAGGCGGATAAGGCCTTTGCCCGAACCGCAGAGGTGTCCCTGTCCGGGCAGTTGATCCTGCTCAAATCACACACCACGGATCTGGTGTCATCCCAGGTGAAAAGCCTGTTGCCGGTATTGGCCGTCATTACCCTGATGATGATGTTTCAATTAAAATCCATTGTCCTGGGGCTGATGAGTCTGATACCCAATGCGTTTCCCCTGGTGACGATTTTCGGGATCATGGGATGGTTTCATATTCCCATTGATCCTTTGACCGGTTTTGCCGCCGTCATTTCCTTTGGCCTGTCCGTGGATGATTCCATCCATTTTCTGACACAATTCAAAAGAGAAATGATGGTGTCAAGCGGACCGGCAAGGGTTGAAAATAGTTTGAAAAAGGCCTGGGACACCACGGCCAGGGCCCTGGTGTCCACCACTACCGTTTTGTTCCTGTCCTGCCTGGGACTGCTTTTTTCTTCGTTCAGCCATGTGGTTTCCCTGGGGGTATTGATTGCTTCGGCATCCATTATGGCCCTGGCCGGTGATCTTGCGTTTATGCCGGCACTGGTTTTAAGGCTCCCGCCCTTGAACAAATGGCTGTCCCATAAAATAAAAGGAAACAACGGTCTTGCCCTGAACCATGAAAAGTGAAATAAGTCTATCCATGATAAACCGTTTTGATGCGTTTTTAAGCAGAAAGAATCGATATAGCTTTAACAATTTCTGGACAATCCAGGCGCCGCCGGAACTGATCTGGGAGGAGTTGATCAATTATAAAAAATGGCCCCTGTGGTGTGAGGGGCTCAAGAAAATCGAACAAAAGGATGAAAATGCCGGCCTTGGAAAGGGCAACCATATCCGGTCGGTCTGGAAGGGTGCGCTTCCCTATACCATTGCCATTGACGCCGTGGTAAAGGCCTATGCCCCCTGTTCCTTTTTATCGTTCACTGTCTCGGGTGACCTCTGCGGAGACGGGACCTGCCGATTCCTGCCGGTCAGTGATACGGTCTGTGTAACAGAAGCTGTCAGGGATACCACCCTTGTGAATTTTGTCTGGGATGTCTCCCCGGGCAAATTCTGGATGAGGATGGGTTCTGCCTTTGCCAGACCGGTCTTTATTGAAAATCACAATTATATACTGGACCGTGCCGTCACCGGCTTTACACGGAGGATTGCCGAAAAAATCAGTGGGACTGTGCCGGGAGACCCAGTCCATGTCTGAAATTAAATCAAGTCTTAAAATAGATCAAAGCCTGAAAACCGAGTAAAGGGGAAAGCCGGGGATATGAAAGAAAATTTGAAAACACAGTCTGTTCTGGCCGGATATGTTTTTGCCGTTGGGGCCACTGCCATATGGTCGGGAAATTTCATTGTCGCAAGGGGACTCAACGACCTTGTCCCTCCCGTGAGTCTTGCTTTTTTCAGGTGGCTGACGGCTGTGGTGTTTTTCCTGCCCTTTGCCGCAGGAAGCCTTGTTCGAGAATTTAAGATCATCAAAAAACATATCCTCTATTTTTCCCTTGTCTCTTTTCTCGGGGTCACGGTTTTTAACACCCTTATTTATTTTGCCGCCCGGACAACCACGGCCATGAATCTTTCCCTGATCGCCATTACCTTTCCCATCTTTATCATCCTATTTTCCAGGGTTCTCTACAAAGAACGCCTGACCCCGGGGAAATGGATCGGCATTGCCATGGTGATAACCGGGGTCCTGTTCCTGATCACAAAAGGGAAGATTTCCACACTTTTGAACATCTCTTTTACCATCGGGGATGTCTGGATGCTCATTGCATCCGTCATATTTGCCGTTTACAGCCTCTGTTTGAAAAACAAGCCGACCGGTCTGAGTATCAAAGTCCTGCAGTTGTCCACCTTTATTCTGGGACTGGTGTTTCTGCTCCCGTTTTTTTTATGGGAGCAGACCGCCGTCCACCATCCCCTTTTAACTCAAGCCACCATCCCGGCCATTCTCTATGTTGGCATTTTTGCCTCCCTAAGTGCTTTTATCCTGTGGAACCAGGCCATTATCGTCCTTGGCCCGTCCCGGGCAGCCATGGTGTATTATACCCTTCCGCTGTTCAGCGGTTTTCTGGGATATCTTTTCTTGGATGAAAGCGTGAGAATGATTCATTTTTACAGTATGGTTCTGATTCTGTCCGGTATTGTTGCCGCCAATCGTAAATAAAGTCCGGCGATGACAGGTCCTTTGTTTTGAAATTTCTTGCACAAAACCAATGGGGATGCTAACCTTATTAATTTTGTTAACCAGTCATATCCGGATGAAATGATAAAGGTGGAACAGGGGCAGTGATACAGGATTTAAAAAAAACTTTCATTTGCGGGGCAGGTATTTTGGTTGTCCTGTTGTTTATGGGATGCACTAAGCCTGAAACGGAAAAGACCCCGGAATTTTTAATTAAAACGTCCCTGATGAGTGTGGACAAAGGGGAATTTTTAGAAGAACTTGATTTAAAACGAGCGGCCTATCCATACAATATCAGTGAAAATCCCGCTGAGTACAATGAAATGGTGATCGGTCTGGTCAAAATGCTGTCCGAGGAGATTATTCTGCTCAGTGCGGCTGCCGACAGGGCAGTCGAGGTCACCCAGCAAGAGGT
This sequence comes from uncultured Desulfobacula sp., assembly GCA_963674905.2. Classification (GTDB taxonomy): domain Bacteria; phylum Desulfobacterota; class Desulfobacteria; order Desulfobacterales; family Desulfobacteraceae; genus Desulfobacula. Next base: position 3,623,952 of record CAXXXR010000002.1, read on the forward strand.
TCAGTCGGCCAGGGCCGAGTTTCAAAAGGACTATCCTGGTGACAGCTTTGATGAGATGATGTTGAAGAACGCCATATCCTATTCTTTATGGGAAAAACGGTTCAAAAAAAACATGATCATTGATCGATTGATCGATCAGGAGCTTGGGAAAAAAATTGAGATTAGCTCCCGGGATATTGTTGAATTCTACAATACGCATCAGATGGCTGTTACCGGTCAAACGGATGAGAATATGGGGGAATTAGGAAAAATTGCAGATGAACAAGAGCTGGTCTCCCGTCTTCGGCTCCAGAAAACACAGGACCAGTACGATGAATGGATACAGGGGCTTAAAATTCAGTATCCGGTTGAACTCAACAGGGAAGAATTAAAAACATTTTTAATGGGTATCCAGAACCATGGGGAGAATGGGAATGAGAAAGAAGATTAACTGGATAAGTGCATGCCTGGGCCTGGTTGGCCTGATCTGTTGCGGGTTTGTATCCGCCGAGGTGGTCGACAGGATCGTGGCCATTGTGGACGATGATATCATCACCATGGTCCAGCTAAACAAGGAGTCTTCCCGTTATCTGAAAAACATTGAGAGTGCCGGGTATTCCGAGGAAAAGAAGGAAGAGATGACCCGGGAAATTAATAAAAAGATGCTCAATATGCTCATTGATAGTTCTCTCACCCAGCAGGAAGCCAAACGGTATCGGATCACAGTGCCTGAATCCGACATCGACAATGCAGTGGAAAATGTAAAGAAATCCAAGTCCATCACCCAGGAAGAGTTTGAGGCGGCCCTTGAACAGGAGGGACACTCTTTAGCGGAATATCGTGAAAATATCAAACGACAGATTTTACAGGCCCGGTTGATCAACACCACGGTAAAATCAAAGGTGATTATCACGGAAGAAGATATCCAAAAAAGGTATGAGGCAGATGCCCAAAAGTATGCCGGTCAAAAGAAATATTATTTGAGAAACATCCTTTTAGACGATGCGGATAAGATCAGGGAAATCAAACAGGCCCTGGATAAAAATGGAAAATTTTCCGATCTTGCAACCCAGCACTCCATGGCGCCGAATGCCTCGGACGGAGGGGACCTTGGGCTGTTTGACATTGATAATTTTTCCGATTCCATCCGGGCGAGCCTATCACCGCTTGCCAAAGGCGATTACACCGATGTGATCTCAACCCCCCAGGGGTTTCAGATTTTTTATGTACAAGACATTGTCCTGGCCGATCACAAAACCTATGAACAGGCCCATGACGAGATTCAAGAAATTTTGTACCGTGAACAGGTTGAGAAAAAGTTTGAAACCTGGTTTGAGTCATTAAAGAAAAAAGCGCACATCAAGATTATGATTTAGGGTTCAATCCAGGTCTTGATATAGGCTATATGGGTAGAAAATAAAGGAAGATCATGCGCAATGAACAGATAAAAGTCCTGACCGCCAGCTTAAAGCGACTGCTGCGCCGGGGCGCGACCAAGCCGGTGCTGAATATCATAAAAAAAACGCATATAGCGGATCTTGCCATTGCCTTTAACGAGCTGACACCGGATAACCGGGAAAAGCTGTTCAAGCTCATGGACAATCCCGAACAGGTCGGTGACCTCTTTGCCATGCTGGATGAGTCCCTGTTTCTGGAAATTGTAAAATCCGTTGAGTTTAACCGGCTAGTGACCATATTTGATCACATGCCCTCGGATGATGCCGCCTCCCTGCTGACCCTCCTGGATGAAGATCTTTCCGACCGAATCCTGTCCAAGATGAGAAAAGAGGAGTCGGACAATATTGAGCAGCTCATGAGTTACGGGGAGGATACTGCCGGCAGTCTCATGGTCACCGACTTTATTGCCCTGGAGGAAGATGTAACCGCAAAACAGGTCATCGCGGCATTGCAGAACAAGTACCTGGATGTTGAAATGCCCTTTTATATCTATGTGATTGACGCATATGGAAAACTGGTGGGGGTCAGTTCCCTGCGGCAATTGGTGGTGGTCCACCCGGAAAAACCCTTAAAAGAATTCATGGCAAAAGACCTGGTTTGCGTCAAACCCTATACAGACAGGGAAGAGGTGGCCAAGCTGGTATCCCGGTATGATTACCTGGCCGTTCCCGTCGTGGATGACGACAATAAGATCGTGGGTATTGTAACGGTTGATGATGTCATTGATATCCTCCATGAAGTGGCCACCGAGGATATATTGAAAATGGCGGGTGTGGGCGAAGAGTATATTGAAACCCAGACCATTCTCAGGGGGACCCGGATTCGTCTGCCCTGGCTGTTTGCCAGTTTCCTGGGGGGGGTGGCCGCATTTTTCATCATCGGTGGTTTTGAGGAAAACCTTTTAAAATTTACAAGCCTGGCCGCATTTATTCCAGTTATCATGGGAATGGGGGGAAATATCGGTACCCAGAGTTCAACCATTGTGGTCCGGGGTATTGCCATGGGCAGAATCAACCTGGGCGATTTCTCCAGGGTGGTGTCCAAGGAATTGGCCGTAGGCCTTATCCTGGGTCTGATTTACGGGCTTTTTATCGGGGTTATCGCAAGTTTTACCTTTGCCTCGGAACCCTTTGCCATACCCCTGGCCTTTGCCGTGGGCCTGGCCATCATCACCTCCATGTCCGTTGCAGCCCTGGTGGGATCAATGGTTCCCCTTATCTTTGAACGGCTGAATATCGACCCTGCCGTTGCCACCGGACCCTTTGTCACCACCTCCATTGATATCGTCAGTGTGTATTGCTATTTCATGATCGCCGGCCGGCTCCTGAACTTTTAAGATTTTTTATGCCGGGTTTCAGTACAGATGCCATATTGCTCAGAAAGATCGAATACGGTGACCATGACCTGATCATCAGTTTTCTTACCCAGTCCAGGGGGAAAATATCGGTGATCGCCAAAAACGCCAAAAAGAGTGTTCAGCGGTTTTCAGGCGCATTGGATCTTTTCTCCGTTAACCACATCCTCTGCACCTTTCCCAAAAAAAACAAAGATGCCATGACCCTATTGTCCCAGGCAGATCTTGAAAACGGTTTTCCCAATATCCGGTATGATGTGTTCAGTACGGCCTATGCGAGTTTCTGGGTTGAACTCATCCACTCCTGGCTGGAGGAAGACAAGCTGGTCATTGACCTGTATGACCTCTTGTTTTTTTCCCTGGACACCTTAAATTCCGGCATCATCCCCAAACAGGTGATCAGCCTTCTTTTTCAGATTCGGTTTATGCGGTTATCCGGGTTTTCTCCCAATATTGAAACCTGTGATTCCTGTGCCGCGCCCCTGGATGCCATGGACCAGGAAAGAATCCGGTTTGATTTCAAAGAAGGCGGGATTGTCTGTAAAAAATGTGTTAAAAAAAGATCAAAATCATTACCAAGACAGGGCATGGCAATTTCAAAGGGCACCCTGAAGCTATTGTTCTGGATCAACAACAATGATATCAGGAGGGCGGCCAGGATAAAATTTTCAGATTTTGCCATCCGAGAGGGGGAGCTGATGCTTGAAGCTTTTATTCCCTTCCATCTCGGCCGTGAGTATAAAAGTTTGCAATTTCTCAGACGCTTAAGACAGGAAAATGAATTTAGAAAAACAACTTGAACAGACACCCATCACAACCTCGGTCCCCTGCCGGCTGGATTTCGGCGGCACCCTGGATATTTCCACCTTTTATCTGTCAATGAACCATCTGTCACCGTCCAGCTTTAACATTGCCTTGGACAAACGGACAACGGTCCGGCTCTCGCCCTGGCAGAAAGGATATGTGCGCGTGTCTTCAAAGGGGTTTGACACTGCGGTTTTCAAGAAAGATGAAGCACCCTTTAATCATCCCATGGGACTGATGTTTGCCTGTGCAAAATTTTTTGACGCCCATGGGGTTCATATCCATATTGAATCCAGCTCACCGCCCAGAAGCGCCCTGGGGGGATCTTCTTCGGCAGCAGTGGCCATTGTGGCCGCATTTTACAGGGCATTGGGCAGGGCCGTTATCCCGGAGCAGGTGGCATGGCAGGCCCACTACCTGGAAGCAGGGGTGGCCGGGGTTCCCTGCGGTATGCAGGACCAGCTCGCTGCGGCATTCGGCGGGGTCAATCAATGGGTGTGGAAACTGGGAGACACGGCCCCCGGGTTTGAACAACGGCCGGTATTTGACCATGCAGATGAGGTTGAGGCCTTTAATTCAAATATTCTGACCGCCTATTGCGGAATTCCCCATGTATCAAAAGACATCAATAAACAATGGGTTGACTCGTTTATCAGGGGTGAAACACGGTCGACGTTTGAAAAAATTGCAGATTTGACAAAAGAATTTTCACAGGCCGTAAGAGACCGGAATTTCAGGCGGGCAGCAGGTCTCATGATCCAGGAGACCCAATTGAGACTCTCAATGACACCCGATGTCCTTGACAAGGTCGGGAAAAAGTTGTTTGAAAAGGCTGAGGATTGCCGTTGCGGTGCAAGATTTACCGGTGCCGGCGGGGGCGGCTGCCTCTGGGCAATCGGAGAGGCTGAAGATATTGACCGGCTTAAGGTGCGCTGGCAAAAAATCCTTGAACCAGTGGAAAATGGCCAGATCCTTGACACAAAAATTGAGACAAAAGGTATTCTCATACTTTAACCATAATTTTTTATAGCAAAAGCGGAGTAAAATGAATTTTCAAGACGTAATTTTAAACCTGAACAATTTCTGGGCTCAGCGGGGTTGTGTGCTTATTCAATCCTATGACATGGAAGTGGGGGCAGGCACATTTCATCCCACCACGCTTTTAAAGGCCCTGGGGCCTGAACCGTGGAAGGTGGCCTATGTCCAGCCGTCAAGACGACCCACGGACGGGCGCTATGGTGAAAACCCCAACCGGCTTCAGCACTATTATCAATACCAGGTGCTTTTAAAACCCTCTCCTCCGGATGTCCAGCAATTGTACCTGGACTCCATGCGGGTCCTGGGGGTTGATCCCCTTGAACACGATATCCGGTTTGTGGAAGACGACTGGGAGTCTCCCACCCTCGGGGCCTCGGGTCTTGGATGGGAAGTCTGGCTGGACGGCATGGAAGTCACCCAGTTCACCTATTTCCAGATGACCGGAAGCATGGAGGTCAACCCGGTGCCGGTTGAGCTGACCTATGGGCTTGAGCGGATCTGCATGTACCTCCAGGGGGTGGACAATGTATTTGATCTCAAGTGGAATGATAAAATTACCTACAGGGATGTCTATCATATGCAGGAGGTGGAACAGTCCACCTATAATTTTGAAATTGCAGATGTGGATCTTTTGTTTGACCTGTTCAAAAAATACGAGGCCGAAGCCCACCGTATCGTCAAACAGGGGCTGGTGATTCCCACCTATGAATACTGCCTGAAATGTTCCCATACCTTTAACCTTCTGGATGCCCGGGGTGCCATCAGCGTGACGGAAAGAACCGGTTATATCAAGCGGATCAGGGATATTGCACGACTGGCATCCAAGGCATATGTGGTTCAGAGAGAGGAGATGGGGCATCCGTTAATGAAAAAGGGAGGGGACAAAATAAAATGAATACACTTTTAATTGAAATCGGCTGTGAAGAGATACCGGCCGGTTATATTGTCCCTGCTCTGGAAGCATTTAAAAACAGCATTCTTGCCGCGTTGACATCTTCCAGGATCGACCACGGCACTGCCCGGATCATGGGCACTCCCAGACGTCTGGTCCTCGTGGTTGAGGCGGTGGCAGACATGCAGGATGCCGGGACATCCACCATTACCGGCCCCCCGGAACGGGTGGGATTTGATGCGGACGGCAGGCCCACCCTTGCCGCTGAAAAATTTGCGGCCAAAGCCGGCCTGGATGTTGATCAAATCACGGTCCAGGAGACGTCCAGGGGCCGATACCTCACCGCAGTGATGGAAGAAAAATGTGAATCAGCGGTCTCAATTCTGGAAGGCATACTTGAACAGAAGATTCTGTCCATCCCGTTTCCTAAAAGCATGAGATGGGGATCACTGTCCATCAGTTTTGCCCGGCCCATTATTTCCCTGGTGGGACTTTTGGGGGATAAAATTCTTGACTTTAAAGTGGGCAATGTAAAATCCTCCACCCATATTTTCGGGCACCAGTTCATGAATCCCGGGAAAAACAAAATCACACGGGCAGATGACTATGAAAAAATTGCCGAATCAGCAGGGTTTATTCCGGACATTGCCAGGAGAAGAGCGGCCCTTGAAGCCGCCATCCAGGCCTGTGCCGCAGGGCACAATGCACAGATTCTGGAAGATGAGGAGCTGATCGATATTGTCACCAACCTTGTGGAAACACCCTTTCCGGTTGTGGGCAGGTTTGATGAGCAGTTTCTCGAAGTGCCGGATGAGGTGCTGATCACGGCCATGCGGGAACACCAGAAATACTTTGCCCTGGGTGATGAAAACGGGAAGCTCAAACCGCTGTTTATTGCGGTGAACAATACCCGTGCAAAGGATATGGAGCTTGTGGCAAGGGGCCATGAAAAAGTATTGAGGGCCAGGTTGTCTGACGCTAAGTTCTTCTATGAGGTGGATTGCAAGTCTTCCCTGGATGAGTTTGCCGAAAAGCTGAAAAATGTCACCTTCCATGAAAAACTGGGAAGTGTTCATGAAAAAACCCTCAGGATAGCAGGACTTGCCGAATATCTGGCAGGAGAATCCGCCTATGAGAACCGGGACAGTCTCAAACAAAGTGTTGCCCGGGCCGCTCAGATCTGCAAGGCAGACCTTGTCAGCCAGGTGGTCATTGAATTTACAAAACTCCAGGGTGTCATCGGCCGGGCCTATGCCCTGAAAGCCGGAGAGCCCGAGGATGTCGCCCTGGCAGTTGAGCAGCACTATCGACCGGTCTATTCCGGAGGGAAACTGCCGGAAAACCCCACGGCCGCCATCCTGGCCATTGCCGACAAAATGGATACTATCTGCGGGTGCTTCTCCGTGGACCTGATCCCAACGGGCGGGGCAGATCCCTATGCACTGCGGCGCCAGGGGATCGGCATCATCCAGATCATGCTGGAGGAAAACCTGGGTTTGTCAATGGGTGCCATGATTGACAAGGGGCTTGCAGCCTATATGGAACCCTCGGATGAATCCAGATCCGTTGCCGTGAAAATAAAACAATTTTTTGCCGACCGGATGGTCAATATCCTCATTGATATGGGCTTTTCAAAAGAAGCCGTCAATTCGGCACTCCGGGCCTCCTTTGACAATCTCCCGGATGTGGTGCTGCGGGTCAGGGCCCTGGATGCCCTGAGGAGAGAACCTGACTTCGAACCCCTGGCCATCACCTTTAAACGGGTTGAAAACATCCTTAAAAAAGTCGATACAGACAAGATTCCATACGTGGATGAGAGCCTTTTTGAAGATCCCAGTGAAACCGAATTGTTCACTGCCGTTAAAGCGGTTTCAGAACTGGTTCAAACATTGATTCAAGGGGGCAATTATGATAAGGCACTCTCTCACATTGCCACCTTGAGGCCCCGAGTGGATACCTTGTTTGACGATGTCATGGTCATGGCTGAGGACCCCGGTTTGAGACAAAACAGGATTGCCCTGCTGTCATCGGTGTCGATTCTGTTTAAGGATATTGCCGACTTTTCCATGATATAGATAAGGGATCTAATTTGGGGCTATAATTTTCAAATTTAATTTTTACACGTATTTTTCAATCACTTGGAGGAACAACATATGGCAGGATATGATCCTGAAAAGGATAAAAAAATAAAAGAATGGAAAAATGAAGAAACCGGACTGATCATCTCCATCCATCAGTATGGAGAAGGAGAACCCAAGGTCCAGCTCGGACCCAGAATCCTGAAGAAGAAAGACGGATCGGACAGGGCCCCGTCAAAGGCGGGACGGCTTTCCATTGAAGATATCATGTGGATGTATGAGATTATTGATGAGGTAAAGGATGATTTATCCGACCTGGTCGGACCTGAATAATGACTCCATTGTGCCGCCTTTCGGAGCACGAAGGGCCCATGATATCGGCCCTGTGGCCGTCATGGTGTCTTGTGAGCCGGATATGCGGCTTCTGGGATCAAATTTTGTAAAGCCCAGATCCACCCCTTTTTTTACCAGTACCCTTATCACCCGGGACAATGGTGATAAGGGTCTCTCTATTGTTGGGCCATTTATCGGAGCCCCCTATGGGGCAATGCTGCTGGAGTCTTTGATTGCCAAAGGTGCGACCCGGATTGTTGTTCTCGGGTGGTGCGGGGCTGTAAGCGATGAGCTGGCAGTGGGGGATATACTCCTGGTTGAACAGGCCATTGTGGATGAGGGGACCTCGGCAAATTATAGGGTTCTGGATGAAAAGATCCCCTGCTCTTGTCCTGATACAGGTTTCATGGAGCAATTCTCAGACCATCTCATAGCATCCGGGGTGGAGTTTAAGCGGGCCGTGGTCTGGACTACGGATGCCGTCTACCGGGAGACCCGGAACAAGGTGGCCTGGTTCAGGAATCTCGGGGCTCTGGCTGTTGAAATGGAGTGTTCCGCTCTTTTCAGCGTTGCCCGATATCGAAATGTGAGTATTGCCGGACTCCTTGTGGTGTCCGACTCTGTGGCATCAAACCACTGGGACCCGGGATTCAGGAACAAACAATTTAAGCAGGCACGGAAAACGGCATGTGAATCTGTGATGCGGTTTGCCGAAAGCATGTGTGCGAATGAATGACACCATAAAACAGGAAGCCCAACGGCTTCAGCAGGAATTGACGGAACACAGCCGACGATATCATGTCCTGGATGACCCAATTATTTCCGACATGGAATACGATGAGATGTTGAACCGGCTCATTTGGATTGAACAACAGTTCCCGGAACTTTCGGTCCCGGATTCGCCCACTAAAAGGGTGGGGGCCCCGCCCCTTGAAGTATTTGACCAGGCCCGTCATTCAATCCCCATGCTCAGCCTTGACAATGCGTTTAAGGATGAAGATGTCATTGATTTTCACAAGAGATGCCTTAAAAATTTAAGTACAGAAGATATCTTATATACGGCAGAGCCCAAGCTGGACGGGGTGGCCGTGGAGTTGACATACGAAAACGGAGTCCTGGTCCTGGCCACCACCCGGGGTGACGGGGTGACAGGAGAGGTGATCACCCGGAACGTCAGGACCATTGGATCTGTTCCCCTGCGACTGGATGCAACAAAATTCAAGGTTCCCTCCCTTCTGGAGGTCAGGGGAGAGATTATCATCACCCGATCCGATTTTGAGCGCCTGAACGCGGCCCGTCTTGAAGCAGGGGAAAATATCTTTGCCAACCCCAGAAATGCGGCTGCCGGATCCTTGCGGCAACTGGATTCAAAGATCACCGCCGCACGGCCCCTGGATATATTTGTCTACGGGACAGGCCTGGGCCGGGACCTCCAGGCAGACACCCACTCGGGCATTCTCCGGATTCTGGAAACCTTTGGCTTTCCCGTGAATCCCCATATTCGCTCCGGCCTGACCCTTGAAGGGGTCCTGGGCTTTTATCGGGAGCTGGAAACACTGAGGGACGGCCTTGACTATGAAATCGACGGCATGGTGATCAAGGTGGACGACCTTTCCTTTCAGCAGCAGTTGGGGCAAAAGATCAAGAGTCCGCGATGGGCCATTGCCTATAAATTCCCAGGCGTGCAAAAGACCACCACCATAAACGACATTATCGTCCAGGTCGGCCGGACAGGGGTTCTCACTCCTGTAGCCGTATTGGAGCCCGTCAATGTTGGCGGGGTTATGGTGTCCCGGGCCACTCTGCACAATGAAGATTTAATCAAAAAGAAAGATATACGGATAGGGGATAAAGCCCTGGTGGTAAGGGCGGGGGATGTGATTCCCCGGGTGGTCAAGATTATTGAATCCGCCAGAAAGGGCAGTGAAATTCCCTTTGACATGCCGGTCCTCTGTCCGGTGTGCCACAGTGAGATCGTCAAAAACCGGCTTGCGGAATCCTGTATCCACAAGTGTGTCAATGTTGCCTGCCAGGCCCAGTTAAAAGAGAGAATCCGGCATTTTGTTTCCAAAAAAGCCTTTGATATTGAGGGGCTGGGAAAAAAGCTTGCAATCCAGCTCGTGGATGAGGGCATGATCGCATCCTTTGCAGATGTTTTTTTGCTGGAAAAAGAAAAACTGGCCGGCCTTGACCGGATGGCGGAAAAATCCGCAGACAATCTTGTCCAGGCCATTGAAAAAGCGAAAAGGATTTCTCTGGGGCGGTTCATCTATTCACTGGGGATCGATCACACAGGAGAAAACGCATCCGCATTGATCTCAAAAAGATTTTTCACCCTCAAAGAGATCATGGAGGCATCGGAAGCGGACTTGACGGCTATTCACGGTATCGGCTCTGAAACCGCGTCCGCCATTGTTCAGTTTTTCTCCCACCAGGAAAATCGGGATATCATCACCCGGGTCATTGATTCCGGCGTAAAGATTTTCAATGACCGGCCGTCACAGGATGAACCCATGGACCACCCCTTTTCCGGAAAGCGCATCGTCCTTACCGGAACCCTTGCCGCCATGAGCCGAAGTGAGGCCAAACGTGAACTGGAAACGCTTGGTGCATCGGTAACGTCCTTCATCAGCCAAAAAACCGATTTTCTGGTTGCAGGAGAAAAGGCGGGGTCCAAGCTTGAAAAGGCCAGAAAGGCCGGGGTTCAGATTCTGGATGAAACCGAATTTTTGCGGCTGATAGACCAAAAGGGTTAAGGAAAACAAAGGTATGATCGACCCATCAGTCCTGGTTGTTTTTATCCCGACATTTTTTGTGGTTTCCGTGACCCCGGGCATGTGCATGACGCTTGCCCTGACCATGGGGATGACCATTGGGGTGAAAAAGACATTTTATATGATGTACGGGGAGCTCTTCGGGGTGGCCCTTGTCTCTGTTGCCGCTGTTTCCGGGGTGGCGGCCGTGATGCTCAGGTTCCCGGCATTGTTCCTGGCCTTAAAGGTTATGGGCGGCCTGTACCTGATTTATCTCGGGGTTCAGATGCTGCGCTCCCGGGGGCGAATGTCCCTGGATCTGAAAACCACAGGTCAAAATATTGATATCTCGCCCAGAAGTCTGATGATTCAGGGGTTTGTGACGGCCATTGCCAATCCCAAGGGCTGGGCGTTCATGATTTCCCTGCTCCCCCCGTTTATCCACCCGCTAAAGCCCTTTGTCCCCCAGATCAGTATCCTTGTAATGATCATCCTCACCACGGAATTTACCTGTCTGGTCCTGTATTCAAACGGGGGACGGACATTAAGCCAATTCCTTGCCAAAAGCGGCAATGTAAGGATTTTAAACCGGATTTCAGGGGGGTTGATGATGGCGGTGGGTGTCTGGCTCGCTCTTGGATAGCGGCTCCCGATATATATTCCAGAATGAATATCGCGGCCGATGATGACTATTGTGTAAAAGGTCAACCCATGGACGAGGTCGTCAATTACAGGTGCAGGGGCAGCCGCTGGTTATCAATTTCAATGGTGGTTTTGGTATAGGTCAGCTTGGTAATAATTTTTCCATCCTTAAAGTGGAGGATGTCTGTCCCTTTTCTGAGTTCAGGCCGGTCTTCAAAACCCGGTTCCGTGGAAGGCCACTCCAGAACCCATCGATAGAGAGCCTTTTGGAGGTGTTCATCAATGAAGGTTTCCTCTTCAAGGAACCTGAAGTTGCCGTGATTTTCAAACCAGGGTTCCCAGGCACGTCTCAGGGCGACCACTCCTTTTGCATAGGCCCCGGTCCAGTTTTCAAAAAAAACATCTTCATGGAAAAAGGTCATTACCCTGTCCAGGTCATGGCTGTCCCAGGCAAGGTTCCATTCTTTGAGCAGGGTTTTGATTTCTTCTCGTGAAAGTTTCATGATATCACCCAACCTCATCAGTTAGACTTTTTTTGCGATACTTTTTACTGCGCCATCAAGATTGACCTGTATTAATTTTTTTCGCTCGCATATGAAACCGCAGGCCAACGACAAAAACCTTAACATAATTTTATCATACACCCAAATCCGGTCCGGGTACAACAGCAATTCTCATTTTGGGTTTAGTCAAACAGGGCATCGATGAACCGGACCGCGTCAAATTCCTGGAGGTCTTCAATCTGCTCTCCCACGCCGATATAGGTGATGGGCAAGTTCATGGAGCCGGCAATGGCGGCCACAATGCCGCCCTTTGCCGTGCCGTCAAGTTTGGTCAGGGCAATCTGGGTGAGCCCCACATCCCGGTGAAACAGGTTTGCCTGGGAAATGGCGTTCTGCCCGGTTGTGGCGTCTAAAACCATTAACACCTCATGGGGAGCCCCGGGCATTTTTTTATCCACGGACCGTTTGATCTTTTTGAGTTCTTCCATGAGATTTTTCTGGGTGTGAAGCCGGCCGGCCGTATCAATGAGGACGATGTCAATATTCCGGGCCAGGGCAGCCTCAATGGAATCATAGGCAACGGCTGCCGGATCAGCCCCTTCCTTGTGTTTGACAATGGAGGCCTGGGACCGGTCGGCCCAGATTTCCACCTGTTCAATGGCTGCGGCCCTGAATGTGTCTGCTGCGGCAATGAGGACTTTTTTCCCCTGGGAGCTGAACTTCTGGGCCAGTTTTCCCAGGGTGGTGGTCTTGCCGGTTCCATTGACACCCACCACCATGATCACATGGGGCTTTGTGACGGGCATGCCTTCCCGGGTATCTGTTTTTTCCGGGAACAGGGCAATCAACTCTTTTTTTAACACCTGTTTGAGTTCATCCGCAGTGGAGAGTTTTTTGGCTTTTTTCTTTATTTTTTCCATCAAATCCATGGTAATGTCGATTCCAAGGTCTGATGTGACCAGCACCTCCTCCAGCTCTTCAAACAGCGCATCGTCAATGGCCTTGCCAGAGACAAACAGCTCATTGATATCCGTGGTCAATACCTGTCGTGTTTTTGCCAGCCCGGTTTTTAGTCTTGAAAAGATTCCGGTTCCCGGTTGTTTTTTTTCAGGACTCTTTTTTTTGAATAGATTAAACCCCAATTTAGGTGACTCCTTAAATTTTTTTTAATGATTTTCACTGATCTTTTACCGTTTTCTTGTAACAGAATCAAGGAGTGTCCGGTGAAAAATTTGTTCGTGACCCTTTATATGAAGGTAAAAGAGGTTGACCTGAATTGTTTTCTTTGATTGAGTCTGCATTTTCAGTATGATACAAAGGAGTCTGACCATAATTTTTAAAGGCTTTTGTATGAAAAACGTTGATTTCAGGCTTCGAATGGTATTTGCTGCACTATCTCTGATGGCCATTTTGTCCGCATCTGGCGGCGGGTATTTTTACTATTCAGCCTTGATTGAATCTTCCGAAAAAAGGGTGCATGCCGAGGCAGAGGAATTTTTGCAGGGTGTCGCTAATAATATGGATTCTTACCTGGCCTGGTCCCTTTTGTCTGTGAAAACTATGGCCGGATTGACGGAGACGAAGCTTCCCCTGATACCCGGGGATGTCGGTGATATTGCCCGGACCAATGCCGTGCTGGATCATTTCTGCGATGTTCTAAAGGTTAGTGTCTGCTACCTCATGGATGGTGCGGGCAATACCATTGCCTCCAGCAACCGCAATGCAGATGATTCCTTTGTGGGGAAAAATTATGGATTCCGTCCGTATTTTAAGCAGTCAATGAAGGGCCTGCCCGGAGTTCATATGGCCCTGGGGATTACATCGGAGAAGAGGGGAATTTACTACAGCCACCCGGTGTATGCGGAGGATAAAAAAAGACCCATCGGGGTTGCCGTGATCAAGGCACCCATTGAACCCATTGAAACGGATCTCATTGAATCCCGGCACGGGGTCATGCTGCTGATTGATCCCAACGGGGTGATATTTGTTTCAAGTCGGGAGGACTGGCTTTTCCAGGTACTGTGGAAACCGTCTTCAAAAAGGATCGCCGATATAACAGCTACCCGGCAGTTTGGTAAAGGCCCCTGGGAGTGGACGGGGTTAAGGCAGGTGAATAATGACACTGCCGTGGACGGTTCAGGCAGATCCTACCGGATTCATCGCAGGCCCCTGGTCAATTATCCGGGCTGGCATCTGGTGTACCTGCACGGTCATGACGAGGTCATGGAAAAGATCATTACCCCTTTGAGAAAATCTGTGGGGGCTGTTGTCATCGTGCTCTGCCTGTTTTTCGGGCTGGTCATCTTTCTTCTTTTTTTAAAGGCAAACACCGGTATTATTCAGCGCAAAAAGGTGGAAGAGAAGTTAAGAAAAAGCGAGGAGCGCTACCGGGCATACTTTGAAGAAAATATTGCCGGTGCATATATCTCTTCCCCGGAGGGCAGGCTCATTGCCTGCAACGAGGAGTATAAGAATATTTTCGGGTTTGAGAGCACCCGTCAGGCTCTGGATACACCCATTACAGAGTTTTCAAAAGACCCGGGTGCCAGGACAGAGTTTTTGCGCCTTATAGAAACAGAAAAACAGGTGAGGGGGTATGCACCCAATCTAATAAAAGTTGACAAGACCCCCATTCATTTGCTTGAAAACGCTTCCGGCGTTTTTGATGAAAAAGGTCGATTAAAATATATCCGGGGGTTTATTCTGGATGTCAGCCGGCAGAGAAAACTTGAAGCCCGGCTGAGGCAGGCCCAGAAAATGGAAGCCATCGGCACCCTGGCAGGCGGTATTGCCCATGATTTCAATAATATTCTTTTTCCCGTCCTGGGCCATACGGAAATATTGCTCCAGGATATCCCCGACGACAGCCCTACCCATGACCGGTTAAAAAAGATATATGCCGGTGCGTTGAGAGCAAGGGATCTGGTCAAACAGATCCTTACCTTTTCCCGCCAGGATGGTTTTGAGCTGATCACAATGAAGCTGCAGCCCATCATTAGGGAGGCAATGAAATTCATCAGGTCAACCATTCCCACCACCATTGATATCCGGGAGAATATCAGTACCACCTGCCCAAGTGTGCGAGCCGATGCCACACAGATTCATCAGATTGTCATGAATTTGACCACCAATGCGTATCATGCCATGGCTGAAACCGGAGGATTTTTGACCGTTAGTCTGAAAGAAATCCGGATTGACCGGGGGGATATCATTAATCCTGATATTGAAGCCGGAGATTATGCCTGCCTCAGTGTGGCGGATACAGGGGTGGGTATGGACCGGGATGTCATCGACAAAATTTTTGATCCTTTTTTCACCACCAAGGAAAAAGGCAAGGGGACCGGCATGGGTCTGTCCGTTGTTCATGGAATTGTGGCCGGCATGAACGGTTTTATACGGACCTATAGCCAGCCGGGCAAAGGAACTGAATTTAATATTTACCTGCCCCTGGCGGCGTGTTCGCCTGAAGGGCAGAAAACCCGGGACCACGGCCTCGTTCCCGGGGGGTCTGAGACCATACTGCTGGTGGATGATGAAGAAGATATTGTGGGGCTTGAAAGCCAGATGCTGGAGCGCCTGGGATATCATGTTGAGGCAAGGCACAGCAGTATTGACGCCCTTGACGCATTTCGAAAAAATCCAGGCGCCTATGATATGGTGATCTCGGATATGGCAATGCCGGATATGTCCGGAGACAGACTGGCAGGTGAATTGATGAAAATACGGCCGGATATCCCTGTCCTGCTGTGTACGGGATTCAGCGAAGCCATGACCGAAGAAAAAGTTGCAGCCCTTGGCATTAAAGGGTTTCTTAATAAACCGATTCCGGCTGATACCTTTGCCCAAAAAATCCGTCAGATCCTGGACGAAAATTTGAAAGGGATGAAAACCTGAAATATGATTTTAAGACCGGAGACCTTACAACGGACAACTGAAGGTCTGACACCAAGGATATATCGATGCAATACCTTACCCATGCCGGGGTTCCCTTACATTTAAGTTTACAGGAAAGAAAAATTTTATGATTAAAACAATTAAAAAACAATGGTTTTTATGCAGCCTTGTCCTTATTTTTGCTGCAGTGATTTTTGATGGATCAGACAGCCTGGCAAGACTCGGGATCAGCCTGAAGAATAACCACGGACCTGATGTGATCATCTTTATTATTTTTATTTTCTCAGGTTTGCTCATTGAAAGCGATCAGATCATTGCAGGCATTAAGGATATAAAGGCAACTTCCCTGGCCCTGACGGTGATTATTCTATTCGCGCCCCTGGCCGCACTGGCTCTGTCCCTGGTTCCCATGGACACGGGCATTGTCATCGGTCTTTTTATCGTGGCGGTGATGCCCACCACCCTGTCTTCGGGCATCGTGATGACAGGGGCTGCGGGCGGCAACATGGCCCACGCCCTTTTCGTGACCATATTGTCCAATTTTATCGGTATTTTTTCCATCCCGGTCATCCTTTCGCTCCTCCTGGCATTTTTTAACCAGGGCAAGGACCTGGCCATTGATCAGAAGGCCATTATCATTAAACTGGTTCTCCTGGTCTGTTTGCCCCTGGCCATCGGGATAATGGCAAAGGCAAGGGTTTTCAGGGCAGAGCAACTGGCCCGGTTTAAATTGCAGATAGTGAACCAGTGTTTGATTGTGGTGGTGGTGTTTATCTCCCTTGGAGGGGCAAAGCAGGTGTTGATCGGAAAAGGTCCGGCTGTTTTTGTGATACTGATTCTGGTGAGCATTTTTCATTTGCTGCTCCTGGGGTTTTCTTTTCTTCTGGTTCAACTCTTCAAGGTGGGAAAGGGAAGGCGTGAAAGCGTGATCTTCATGGGATCACAAAAAACCCTGGCCCTGGCCGTCATGATCCAGGTCACCTATTTCAGTGAATTCGGCATTGCCCTTCTGGTCTGCGTCATCCACCACATCGTCCATTTGATGATGGACGGATACCTGAGTACACGGCTGCACCAGGGGCTTTCAGATAAAAATCAATAATGAGACTTTACTTTCCATCCATCTCTGGTTAAAAGTAGACTGACTAATAAACCTCAACGAGGAAAGGCCTATGAGTTCTGCCCAGGATGAAAGATTGATGACATTGCAGGATCAGGTGAAAAAGCTTCAGACCCAGAAAGATACCCTGTTAAAGGAACTGGATGCGGTGGAAGAGCGTTTTGAACGAACCAACAGGCTGTATCGCAGATATTTCCCCGTGATTATCGACACCCTTGCAATTGGCGACACCTCTTTTTCCCGGGTATGTCAGGAGTTGAGCCAGGCCCTGAAAAAAGGAGAATCCGAAGGCAAGATCGAATATATTTTTGAACAGATCAAGACCGCCATGCTCAAAGAGGACATCAAACCTTCATCCGGAAAAAAGAAAAAAGGTCTTTTTGCTTCTCTTCTCAAGGGCGATTCCACCTCATTTATTGATGACTACAAACACAGTTACCATGATGTGGTCAATAACCTTCGATCCAACCTGGATAAAAAATATGCGGGAAAACTGGACAAGATCACGGCAAGGATAAACGCGGCCCAGGACACGGATGATATTTCCGATATCAGGGAAACTGTTTTCAGTCTTATCTTTGTGTATATTTCAGATACCAGCCAGGACCGGGAAAAGGTCAACACCTTTGTCCGGGAAGTGGTGAGTAAGATCCTTGAGATTGAATCCAGGCTGGCAACCACCTACCAGCAGACAGATGACATGTTTCACAGCAATGAGGGGTTTGAGTCTGTTTTAAGCACCCAGGTCCGGGGACTTCAGCAGACTTCGGATGTGGCATCCGATCTTGAGGCCCTGAAAATTCAGGTGTCTGAACACCTGGCCTCCATTGAGAGCGCGCTGGAAAAAAAACAGGCAAAAGACCGTGCCATACGGGAAGTGGCTGAAAAAAACCGGCACGCCTTTAAAACCGGTTTTGCAAAGTTGAAACAGGAACTGGATGAAGCCACCCAGTATTCGGAAGAGCTTGAAAAAAAGCTGAACCAGGACCAGTTAACCGGGGCCAACAACAGGCGGGCCTATGACAAGAAGATTGAAGATGAGATGGAGCGGTTTCTGCGGTACAAGACCCATTTTTCTCTACTCCTGATTGATGCGGATAAATTTAAACTCATCAATGATAACTACGGCCATGCCATTGGCGACAAATGTCTCCAGGAGATCATCCGGCGGACCATGCCCCTGCTGCGCAAAAATGATATGCTCGCGCGATACGGTGGAGAGGAATTTGTGGTGATCATGCCTGAGACCGATGGCGAAGGTGCCCGGGAGGCTGCGGAGAAAATTCGGCAGACCATTGAGAAAATCGAGTTTATCTATAAGAAAGACAAGGTTAAAGTGACCGTCAGCATTGGTGTGACCCAGTCCAGGGAAGGGGATGAAAACCACGAGCAGATTTTTAAACGCTCTGATATTGCTGTATACCAGGCCAAAGAACAGGGCAGAAACCGGGTTGTTCTGAACTGAAGTTGAAAAGAAGATGAGATTGAAACAGGGAAGACGTTGAAATAAAGATGGGAGTAAACATGGAATCTGGGGAAAAAAACGCAGTTGAATTTCTATTGAATCATCCGAAAACAGGGGTTGTCACCTCGGACGTAAATGCAGAGACCATTGAGAGGCGATCGTTTTCTCCCAGAAAAATCACGATTTTTTCATCAAAGTATACCAACATTCAGGCCTGTCCGGAATATAAATTCAAACATGATCGAGAAGCCAAAAAACTGCTTCCTGATATCATTGACAATCAGGTCCAGCGGCTTGTTCCCGGGGATGATAAGGGCGACCGGGACCGGCAGGCCTTTGGGCAGTACCGGAATATAGGGGTGGTGTTTTCAGGTGGCCCTGCACCGGGCGGCCACAACGTGATCGCAGGGCTGTACGATGAACTCAAGGCCTATAACCCGGACTCACGAATGTTTGGATTTCTTCTGGGGCCTGACGGGCTCCTGGAATCAAGATATGTGGAAATCACCCATAGTCTTGTGGATGCCTACCGGAACATGGGCGGGTTCTCCATGATCAAGACCGGGAGGACCAAAATTGATTCTACGCAAAAAATGGAACGGGCCCTGAAAACCTGCAAGGCCCTTGACCTGGATGGCCTGGTTGTCATCGGAGGGGATGATTCCAATACAAACGCGGCTTTTCTGGCCCAGTATTTTAAGTCTGCCAATATCAAGGTGATCGGGGTCCCCAAAACCATTGACGGGGACATCCAGGTAAAGAGCGATGACGACCAGGTGGTGTGCGCCGTATCCTTTGGGTTCCACACGGCGGCCAGGGCCTTTTCCCAGAATATCAGCAACCTCACCACCGATGCCGGTTCCGACATCAAGTACTGGCATATCTGCAAGGTCATGGGACGGGTTGCCAGTCACCTGACCCTGGAGTGTGCGTTTCAGACCCATGCCAACCTGTCCCTGATCGGTGAAGAGCTGGCAGACTATACGGACGAGGAGCGCCTGGCAAAGGCCCGGGAAAGCAATAGTGTGGATTATACCGCTTACGGCATGACCCTGCGTCATCTGTCCAGGTTTATCTGCGACACCATTGTCCGACGGGCCGCCTGGGGGAAGAATTTCGGCGTCATGATCATTCCCGAAGGCATCCTGGAGTTTATCAACGAAATCCAGGTTTTTATCATTAAACTGAGTACCATCATCGGGGATTATAACTATATCCACGACACGGATTTCCACGTTTCGTTTCCGACTTTGAACGACAAGCTTGATTATCTGAAACGGCTGGCCCGGGGCATGGGGGACAGGGACAAATTTCCCATCTGGAATTTCAGGGATGATGACCTGTTCAGCCAGTTGCCCTCTTTTTTCCAGGAAGGTCTTCTGGTGGAACGGGACACCCACGGCAATTTCCAGTTCTCCCAGGTAAAAACCGAGAAAATCATCATGGACATGGTCAAGGAATACCTGGAAATATTAAAGGAGCAGGGAAAGTACAAGATCGGTATCGAACGCTCCTATTATGCCTCGAAAATGCAGGCCGCCGATATGGCCCCGGAAGAGTTTGCAGCCGTCGTCTTTAAAGATCCCCATGCCCCATACCTGATCGTCAAAGAGTCCATTATCTCAAAAAAGACCCTGCGTCAGGCCCTGGTGGGCGGTGAACTCATTGGTCCGGAAGACAATGTGCCGGAACCCATTGTCCGGATATTTGAAAAATCCCAACCCAGTTTCAGGACCCAGACCCATTTTTACGGGTATGACGGCAGGGGGTCCGACCCCACGCAGTTTGACTGCAACTACACCTATAATCTCGGTTTGACCGCCTTTCACCTCATTGCAAATAATGCCACAGGACAGATGGCCGCCATTCGGAATCTTGAAAAGAAGTTTGACAAGTGGGAACCCATCGGGATTCCCATTGCAAAACTCATGCACCTTGAGGAGAGAAAGGGGCGCCTGGAACTGGTGATTGAAAAGAGTCTGGTGGGCCTTGAATCCAATGCTTTCAGGGTATTCAAGGCCATACGGGATGAATGGCTGGCTGCAGGGTCCAGCCAGGACCGGTACCGGCGCCCGGGACCGGTCCGGTTTACGGGGCATGCAGAAGAGGACCGGCCCATTACCCTGATGCTCAACTCCATCTGATGGAACAGATTGGGTATAGTCTATCCCAATTCGCGAAATTTGTGAAAAAAATACCATAGTTTTGTCACAAGTTTTTCTTACTCTATTGTCCTCTCTGACAGCCAAAATGAAATCTACTTCTTTTGAATCCCTTTATTCATAGGGGGTTCTTAAAAAATAAATTAAAAATATCGTTCTGGTATGCTCTTTGCTTTTCTATTATATCAAGCAAAGAAAACGCTTGCATAGGAAAACAATTATCCCTTTACAGGAGGGTATCATGAAACGATATATTGTACTATTTGCAGTTTTTATCACGGCAATTTTTTTCTACCCCGTATTTGCCCATGCCGATAAAATCGGCTACTTTCTGGCAACTACGCCAATGTCGGCACCTGTGGCATTGATCGTTCTGGGATCAGGACTGCTGGTGACGGCAGCCCTTACAAGAAGACTGATTCAAAATTAAGACTGCCGGCAATCATTGATAGAGGAAAACATAAGACCCAAAGAAAATAAGAATTAAGAAAATACAAAACAATAAAAATTAAGAAACCATAGCATCAAAACCAGAGAGGCCGGAAAAAAAAGTTTTCCGGCCTCTCTGGTTTTGAATTAAAATACTATAATTTATTTTGATTTTCCCGGTTGATAGGAACACAGGGGTTCTTCAGCCAGATAGTTGCCCACAGCCTCGTAGGCCCGGGCCCGGCACCCGCCGCAAACCCGCTTGAATTCGCAGATGCCGCATTTGCCTTCGAGTCGATCAATATCCCGCATCTCTTTGAATACAGAGGAATTTTCCCAGACATCCTTAAAGGTCTGTCGGGTAATGTTGCCGCACTCCACGTCCAGAAAACCGCAGGTCTGCACCCGCCCCACATGGGAGATAAAGCAGAATCCCGTCCCGGCCAGACACCCCTTGGTCACCGCATCCAGGCCATGGGTTTCAAAATTGACCTTTTTGCCGTCTGCCCTGGCACGCTGGCGCAATATCCGGTAATAGTGGGGGGCACAGGTGGCCTTGAGTTGAAGGCTGGTCTTTTCCCGCTGGTCATAAAACCAGTTGAGGGTCTCTTCATACTCCCGGGCATTGATGGCCGTGTCCACAATGTATTTTCCCCGGCCCGTGGGAACAAGGAGAAAAATATGGTGGGCCACGGCGCCTAAATCTTCGGCCAGTTTTAATATTTTGGGAATTTCATCCAGATTGGTTTTGGTGATGGTGGTATTGATCTGGAATTCGATGCCGGCGGCCTTGGCAATATTTATGCCCCGAATGGAATCGTTAAAGGCATTTTCAAGCCCCCGGAAAGCATCATGGGTCTCAGGGGTTGACCCGTCAAGACTGATACTGATGCGTTTGATCCCCGAGTCTTTCATTCTCTTTGCGCTTTCCTCGGTGATCAGGGTTCCGTTGGGCGCCATGACCATGCGCAGGCCCAGTTTTGTACCATAGGCTGCAATATCAAAGATATCATCCCTTAAGAGCGGCTCTCCGCCCGTGAGGATAATGATGGGGGTCCCGACTTCCCGGATCTGTTCCAGGAGCCTGAACGAGGCCTGTGTGTCCAGTTCATTGTCATAGGGGTGATCTTCGGCCACGGCCCGGCAGTGCTTGCAGGACAGGTTGCACCGGCGGGTGGTTTCCCAGGCAACGAGACGGATGGTATTGGGTTGAGGCTTATGGCCGTTTTGGCCGTGGGCATGATTCATTATGCGTTCAGCTCCCTTGCAACATCCAGGGCGGAATAGGTCAGGATGATATCTGCGCCAGCCCTTTTGATGGATAAAAGTGTTTCCATGATCATCTCTTTTGAATTGACCCAGCCCATGAGTTCTCCGGCTTTCATGATGGCATACTCGCCACTGACGTTGTATGCGGCAACGGGCAGATCAATTTCCTGCTTTAACCGGTAGATGATGTCCAGGTAGGACAGGGCCGGTTTTACCATGATAATGTCTGCGCCTTCCTCAATGTCCATGGTGGCTTCCCGCATGGCCTCTTCGGCGTTGGCAGGATCCATCTGGTAGGTTTTCCGGTCTCCGAACCGGGGGGCGGAATTTGCCGCTTCCCGGAACGGGCCGTAAAAGGCTGAGCTGTACTTGACGGCATAGGACATGATGGGGATGTGGGAAAAGCCTTCTTCATCAAGGGTCTGGCGGATTTCACCCACCCGGCCGTCCATCATGTCCGAGGGGGCCACCATGTCGGCTCCGGCTTTGACATGGGACAGGGCGGTTTTTGCCAGGAGATCCAGGGAGGCATCATTGTCAATGATCCCGTTTTCCACCACCCCGCAATGCCCGTGGTCTGTGTATGCGCAAAGACAGACATCGGTAATCACGCTGATATCCGGGACCTTTTCCTTTACCGCCCGGACCGCCTGCTGAACAATGGAATCATCGGCATAGGCCCGGGTGGCCAGGGGGTCTTTCTTGTCGGCCACACCGAATAAGATAATAGCGGGAATTCCGGCATCCTGAGCCTCTTGTGCGGTCTTGACAATCTGGTCACAGGAAAGGTGAAAATGACCCGGCATGGATGCGATGGGTTTTTTAACGGATTTTCCGTCTATGGCAAACAGGGGCAGGATCAGGTCATCCCGGGAGAGCTTTGTTTCCCGGATCATCCGTCGAAAATTGTCGTTGGCCCTCATTCTTCGTCCGCGAAAATCAGGAAACAGCATTATGACTTCTCCTTTTTAATTTCTTCATCGGTCAGATAACAGGCCGGATCACTGTCCCAGGGATCACCGGCAACGGATTCGGCCCTGGCCCTGAAGTTTCCTCCGCAGATATCCAGCCACCGGCACCCGGCACACCGGCCTTTGACATATTTCTTTTTTTCTTTGAGTTTCATCAAAAATTCATTGTCAGCATCTGTCCAGATTTTGGAAAAGGGGGTGTCCTTGACATTGCCCAGGCTTTTTTCCCGCCAGAACTGATCCGGGTGGACTTCCCCGTCCCAGGAAATACAGCCGATGCCCCGGCCGGAGTTGTTACCCTCGTTCATTTCCAGGAGTTCCAGCACTTCGGCGGCCCGTTTCGGGTCCTCGTCCAGCAGACGCTGGTATACATAGGGACCGTCGGCATGGTTGTCCACGGTGAGAACCTCTTTTGCCATGTTCCGGTCATGCAGATCCTTTGTCCGGTCCATGATCAAATCCAGCACCTTTCTGGTTTCCTCGTGGGAGAGGTCTTCCTTGGCGATTTCAGACCCCCTGCCCGAGTATACCAGGTGATAAAAACAGGCCCTTGGGATATTTTTTTCTTCTAGCAGATCAAATATTCCCGGTATGTCGTTGACGTTTCGTTTGTTGATGGTAAAGCGCAACCCCACTTTAATCCCCGCTTCCTGGCAGTTTGCAATGGCGGACATGACTTTTTGAAACGAGCCCTTTACCCCTCTGAATTTATCATGGGTTTCTTCCAGGCCGTCCAGGCTGATGCCCACGTAGGAGAGCCCGATCTCCTTTAATATTCTGGCTTTTTCCCGGGTGATGAGGGTCCCGTTGGTGGAAATAACCGCCCGCATGCCCTTGCTCACGGCATATTTTGCATACTCAACCAGGCGAGGATGAATCGTGGGTTCCCCGCCGGAAAACAAGAGGACCGGCACACCAAACTCAGCCAGGTCATCAATCATGGCAAGGCTTTGTTCCCGGTTCAGCTCGTTGTCATAGGAAATGTCTTCACTCTGGGCATAGCAGTGAACGCACTTCAGATTGCACCGCCGGGTCATATTCCATACCACCACCGGTTTTTTATCTTTGGAAAATTGCAGAAGGTGGGAGGGCAGTTGTCCGGAGTGTCTTGAATAACGCAAGGCGTCCGAGGGTTCTACGGTTGCACAGTACAGCTTTGAAATTCCAATCATTTTATTTCTTTCCTGATAAGGTCGTTAAGGTAGGTTTCATGGTCGACTAAGGCGCTTTTTGACAAAAAGAACCGGGTGTTGCCTGTTTTCTGTCGGACAAGATTAAACCCGTCATAATAGGTGGTATAAATCTTTGATAATATTTCTTCATGACTTGCATGGTGGTTCATGAACTGCTCAATGAGAAAATCCGTGGCATCCTCTTCAAACACAATGTTCATGTTATAGCTTTTCAAAACTTCTATCTCAATTTCTTTCACTGAATCATGGAATTCTTTGATTTTTTTGACGGCATCTTCAATTTCCATGACATTGTTGCAAAAATACAGGGCCACCATATTGCATCGGATTTCCGAAAGGGTGAGACCGTATTTTATTGAAAATGTCTTCCAGTTTTCCTGAATATACGTTGATATATACGTCTTGTGATCCAGAAAGGCCTGTTCATAGATGGTGTTCCACTCGAATGCATTCTCTTTGGACAAAAGGTCTTCCAACTGAGTCTCCGGGTCTTCCAGCACCTGTCTTGTGATGGTAAATTTTGTCAACTCCTGGGAGGGCAGGCGTTCTTCAAAATCAAGCAGGGCCTCTTCCACGGCACTGACCAGTCCCCGGGCACCGGTGTTTTCTTTGGCAGCCCTTTTGGCAAGGACGCGCAATGCTTCATCTGTAAAGACAATTTTAATGCCGTAGGCGCTGAAGTCCAGCCGTTTGCTTAAAATTACCGGGTTGTTGGGCATCTTCAGGATGGAATAGAGGTCATCTTCACTGAGGGGCTCAAGAATGCACCGGACCGGAATCCTTCCAATAAATTCAGATTCAAACCCGAATTCAACCAGATCTTCGGCCCGGGTCTGCTGGAGGAGATCACTGTCTTTTTGGGTTTTGACCAGCCGGGAGCCAAATCCGATATTCTGTTTGGACAGCCGTCTTCTGATGATTTCAGGCAATTCTGAAAAGGCCCCGCTGAGGATGAACAGAATGTTGGATGTGTTGACCCGGCGCCGGCTTCTTTTGCCGGTTCGCTGAAAGGCCTCCAGTTCCTGCATCATGGAGACCGGGTCATGGGGAACCTTCAGGTCCACATCGGTTTCTTCCATGGGTTTTAGCAGGGCTCTCTGGACCCCGGTCCTGGACACCTGGGCACCGATGACATTGGGGCTTGCGGCAATCTTATCGATTTCGTCAATATATACGATCCCACACTCGGCAAGCTCAATGTCATCATTGGCTTCTTTGACCAGATCCCGGACCAGATCCTCAACATCACCGCCCACATAGCCGGTTTCCGAGAATTTTGTGGCGTCTGCCTTGACAAAGGGGACTCCGATTTTTTTGGCAATCAGCTTGATCAGATAGGTCTTGCCGATCCCGGTGGGACCGAACATTAAAATATTGGACTTGATATTCCCGGTGATCTTTGACAACCCTTCTCCCGAGGTCTGGGAGTGCCTGATCCGGTTGAAGTGGGTACAGATCTTGGTGGCCAGAACGGATTTGGCTCGTTTCTGCCGCACCACATATTGATCCAGAAAGGCAACCAGTTCCCGGGGTTTGATATTAAAGTTGATGAGATTTTTTTTTCCCGGTGTGGAAAATTTTTCAGAGCCGGCATCCTGCTGGGGAAGGGTGGAGGGACTGATAATCCTGACGTTTGGGCCGAATTTTTTATTTAAAAATTCACCCAGTTCTTTTTCTATTTTTTTGGGGTCCTGGGTAAATGTGTCTCGTGTGTTTTTCATCATAAACTAATATAAACAAGGTTGGAAATAATTCAAGCGCCGTCCGGTCGCTTAAACGGCTTTTCAGCATAAAGTTTGCAGGGCTCTCCTGAGGACTGGAAGACCACAACGCTGGGAAGCTGCCTGGTTTTAAACCCCATGGCCCTGCATCCATTGGGATGTTGCCGGTCCCAGGTGATATAGAAAAAACGGCACTTAAAACAATTTTTTTTGGTGTTTTCAGCCATGGGTGCAGTTTTGATGAACCCTTTAAAATTAAAAGAGCTGCGAACAATAATTGCCCGCAGCTCTTTGTATTTCTGGTGCCGAAGGGGAGATTTGAACTCCCACGGGTCGCCCCACACGCCCCTCAAGCGTGCGTGTCTACCAATTCCACCACTTCGGCATTTTGTCCGTTTTGATTTTTTTTATTCAGTTGTCTGCTCAACCGGGGGCAAGTTGTCCGTCATTACCGAGGTTTCCGACTGATTGCCCGACATGACCGCCAGAGTCAGGGAGGTGAGCATGAAAATCACGGCAACCCCTGTGGTGATCTTTGTCAAAATAGTTGCCGGACCGCCTGCACCGAACAGCGTCTGCCCGGCCCCTCCGCCAAGGGAGACTCCCATTTCTGCGCCTTTTCCACTTTGAAGCAGAACAATCAGAATTAATAAAATGCAAACCGTAACATGTAATGCGACTACTAAACTTGTCATATTTCCCGTCTATTTATACTTTTTGATTATATTTATTGATCATATTTTATAATATTAATAAATGTATCCGGGTCAAGGCTTGCGCCGCCCACAAGGGCTCCGTCAACATCCTCAATACCCATTAGGTCTTTTGCATTCCCAGGCTTGACCGACCCACCGTACAAAATCCGGGTCCTGTCTGAAAACTGGCTTGAAAATAATTTTTCAAGCAGGGAACGCAAATACTGATGGACTTCTATCACCTGATCAACACCAGCCGTCTTTCCCGTGCCGATGGCCCACACCGGCTCATAGGCCAGCACCAGATCGACAAGTTCATCAGAACCTAAGCCTTTTAACCCATCCGACACCTGTTTGTCAAGTATTTCAAACGTTTTTTTCGTATCCCGCTGGCCTTCGGTCTCTCCCACACACAGGACGGGTTTTAATCCGGCCCCAACAGCAGCTTTGATTTTCCGGCACACCGAGTCATCGGTTTCCCCGAAATACTGCCGTCTCTCTGAATGACCGATGAGCACATATTCTGCGCCTGCGGCTTTGATCATATCCCCACTGATTTCACCGGTAAATGCACCCTCATGTTCAAAGTGCATATTCTGGGCACCCAGTCCCACACGGGTACCTTTGACCACTTCAGCAACCAGGGGCAGTGACAGAAAGGTCGGTGCGATCATGACTTCCACGCCCTGGACATCTGCGCAGAGACTGGCAAGATTCCTAGCGGTTTCTACGGCCTCAGCCCCGGTTTTATACATTTTCCAATTGCCGGCAATTAAAGCAAGTCTGCTCATTTTATCCTCCGGTAAGTTTTTTATAGAGATTTTCCCACCATCACGGCAAGGTCAATCATTCTGCTGGAATAACCGGCCTCATTGTCATACCATGAATATATCTTGACCATATTGCCGTTGATCACGTCTGTACATCCGGCATCCACGATTGAAGACAGGGGATTTGAATTAAAATCAATGGACACAAGGGGGATATCGCAATACCCGAGAATTCCCTTCAGGTTTTCTTTGGATGCGTTTTCCAGGGCCTGGTTCACATCTTCTTTCACAAGTCCTGTTTTTTGTGTTACCACGACAAAATCCACCATGGACACGTTGGGTGTGGGCACCCGGACAGAGAGTCCGTTGAGCTTGCCTTCCAGTTCCGGCAGCACCAGTGCCACGGCTTTTGCCGCACCGGTTGTGGTGGGAATCATGGAAAGGCCGGCAGCCCTGGCCCGTCTCAAATCTTTATGGGGAAAATCAAGGATGCGCTGATCCCCTGTATACGAATGAATGGTGGTCATCATTCCTGAAACGATTCCGAAGTTGTCCAGCAGCACCTTTGCCACCGGTGCCAGACAATTGGTGGTGCACGAGGCATTTGAAATGATGTGATGGGAGGAGGGATCATACATATCCTGGTTCACCCCCATCACGATGGTGATGTCGGGATTGCCGGCCGGTGCTGAGATGATGACTTTTTTAGCCCCCCCGTCCAGGTGTTTGGACGCACCCTCACGGTCCCGGAAAAAACCGGTGCACTCACAGACAATATCCACCCCGGCATCGGTCCAGGGAATTTGTCCCGGATCTTTACAGGCAGATACTTTGGTTGTCCGGCCGTCAACAATAATAGCGTCCTGGGTTGCCGAAATTTCGTTTTTCAATGGTCCGTGAACCGAGTCATACTGGAGAAGATGGGCCGTGGTTTTGGTGTCTGTGAGATCGTTGACAGCAGTCACTTCCACGTCTGGATTGTTTAATGCCGCACGAAATACCAGCCGCCCGATCCTGCCGAATCCGTTTATTCCTAATTTAATCGTCATTTTTTGCCCTCCTTTTTATATGGTAGGGTCATAAAATTTTATGCCCTTTTGCTTCCTTTTAAAATTCCACTGGCAAGGGAGATACTTTTTTTCCCATGCTCAACCAGGAATGTGGTCAAGGTATCCATATCCATTTTAGACCGTGAATTCACAGCTTTGAGAAGAATCGGAAGATTGACACCCGAGATCACTTCCACCTGGCCTTCCTCCAGAAACGAGTAGCTCAGATTGGAGGGGGTTCCGCCGAACATATCCGTTAAGATGATCACACCCTGGTCTGTTCTGACATTTGAAATGCCTTTGGATATCATTTTCCTCAGACCGGCCGGGTCCTTCTGGATATCAATGGAAACCGAAGCCAGGTTTTCTGCCTTTTCTCCCAGAATAAATTCAACGGTTTCAATTAAAACGGCTCCCAGATTTGCATGTGCTACAACAAGTATTCCTATCATGCTTCTTTTACATCCCGGTCAATATCTCTGTGGATCAGGCCGGGATGCAACCCTTTTTTATTTAGATGTTCAAAAAGCCTTCTTGCAATGGCCACACTCCGATGTCTGCCGCCCGTACACCCGACGGCAAGGGTGAGATAGGCTTTATTCTCTCGTTTGTACAGCGGAATTAAATAGTCAAGAAGGTCGATATACTTTTCAAGGAAACGTCCGGTCTCATGGTTTGACAAGACATATTGCCGGACTGCTTCTGATTCTCCATCCTGGTTTTTAAGTTCCGGGATAAAATACGGATTGGCCAGGAACCGCATATCCATGACCAGATCGGCATCATTGGGTATCCCGTATTTGAATCCAAATGACACAATGTTTATTTTTGTCAGACTGATGGACCTGTCGCCATCATGAATCAGATTTAAAATACTGGTTTTTAGCTGGTGGACATTAAATTCGGTGGTGTTGATGAGATGATGGGCCGTTTGTCTGATGGGTCCCATCATCTCTTTTTCCAGTTTGATATTGTCCAGAAGGCTCTTTTCCTTTGAAACCGGATGCTGGCGACGGGTCTGGCTGAATCTTTTGAGCAGGGTATCCACATCGGCTTCAAGGAAGATGATGTGAGGGGAGATACCCAGACCTTCAACAGAACAGATACCGGGTGTCCAGTTTGAGATGAAGTTTTTGCTTCTCATGTCCATGACAAAGGCAAGCCCCTTGATTTCAGGATTTTCCTTTAAGGGCAGGTCCAGGAACTTTGGCAGAAGCTCAATGGGCATATTGTCGACGCAGTAAAAGGATGCGTCTTCAAATGCCTGAATGGCCGTTGTCTTTCCCGAACCCGAAAGACCGGTTATGATATATACTTTTTGCATTTTACTCAGGTGTGACCACCCCAAGTCCTCCGGATTTTTCACCAGGGTTAAAAGTCTTCATCCTGTTCCGCAATGATATCGTATATTTCATCAATAGAGGTTGCCCCAAGCAGACCTTGTTTAAATTGATCCATCTTCAGGAGTTTTGAGATCTGGGCCAGCACCTTGAGATGCCCGCCGGTTGAGTTTTCAGATGTGAGCAACAGAAAAAAAATATGGACCGGTTTATTATCAAGGGAGTCATATTCAACCCCGTCACGGCTGAGCCCGAATCCCACAAGAATAGACCCCACCAGGTCAAGTTTTCCGTGGGGGATGGCAATGCCTCCGCCAATACCGGTGCTTCCCAGTTGTTCTCTTTCCATGAGAACCGTGGCGATCTTTTTAGCAGAGGCCTTTGTGGACCCTGAAATAGCGGCGGCAAGTTCATCAATGGCCCCTTTTTTGTCCCGGGCTTTAAGGTCTGCGATAATGGAATTCTTATTCAGTAGCCGGCTGATTCTCATGGAGTGAATTATCCTCTGGGCTGGATTAATCCCAGCTGTCCATTGTTGTGTTTGTAAAGAACATTGAGCTGTTCGGTTCTGGCATTGTTGAAAACAAAAAAAGCCTGTTTGCCTGAATTGAGTTCAATGGCTGCGTCTTCAATATCCATGGGCTTATTGTCAATGGTTTCCACAATGATTTGCTCAGTCATGGTCGTGTCAAAAGCCCCTGGGCCAATAGACAGGTCAGGGGTTTGTTCCTTGATACTCTTTTTGTTTCCCGACATATGCCGCTTGATTTTTTCTTTGTTTTTTTTAATCTGTATCCGGATCTTGTCCATGAGCGCATCAATGGAGGAATACATGCTTTCAGAGTCTTCCTTGGCATGAATTTTTAATTTGTCACAGGTCAGGGTAAGTTCCACAATATGTCTGATTTTTTCAACGGACAGCACCACATGTGCTTCGGCCGGACTGTCCAGCATTTTATCAAATTTATCCAGTTTTTTCTGTACGTAAGATTTTAAGGAGCTAGAGGTATCCATTTTTTTAAAGGTAACCGTTGTTTGCATAAAAAACCTCCCTATAGTTGTTTACGTTTATTGGACGGAAGTATGTTCAACACCTTCCTGTATTTGGCAACTGTTCTCCGGGCGATCTGGATATTGGAATCCTGGAGAATGCCGGCTAATCTTTCGTCACTAAGGGGACTTTCAGGGTCTTCGCCTTCTATGAGCAGCCGTATCCTGTCCTTTACACTTGCCGATGCCATGGACTCACCACCGGTTCGTTCGATGGAAGAGTTGAAAAAGTATTTTAATTCAAAAAGACCCTGGGGCGTATAGGCGTATTTGTTGGTAGTGACCCGGCTGATGGTGGACTCATGCATCTCAATATCTTCTGCAATATCTTTTAGAATCAAAGGCTTTAGATAGGCAATTCCCTTTTCAAAAAATTCGCTCTGGAATTTTAGAATACTTTCCATTACCAGATAAATGGTCTTCTGGCGCTGGTGGATACTTTTGATGAGCCAGGAAGCAGACTGCATTTTTTCATTCAGGTAATTTTTGGTGTCCTTTGATATTTTTCGGCCGTTGGCAATGGCATTTTTATAAAACCGGTTGATCTTCAGTTTGGGCAGGCCGTCGTCATTCATGACGATCTTGAACCCGTCCTCGTGCTTGTAAACATA
Organism: uncultured Desulfobacula sp.; assembly: GCA_963674905.2. Taxonomy (GTDB): domain Bacteria; phylum Desulfobacterota; class Desulfobacteria; order Desulfobacterales; family Desulfobacteraceae; genus Desulfobacula. The sequence goes on from CAXXXR010000002.1 coordinate 3,655,525, forward strand.
GATGTCGGGTGTGATATAGGCGGGTTCGTCCGTTGCAAATTTTCGCCCGGGTTTGGGCTCAAGGTATTGAATGATTTTAACGGCAGCCCTCACGTCATCCTGGGATATTTTTAAGGCTTTTGCAATTTTTTTGCTGTTTCTGTTTTCAAGGTTTTTTAAATGGTTCTGGATGATGTCGGTGATAATGGGATTGTCGATGCCCAGTTGCTGAACCTGAATCAAAAGGGTTTCACGCAGATCCCTTGCACAGACTCCCGGGGGATCAAAGGTCTGGAGCAGGGCAAGTACCCTTTCAACAAGTTCCGGGTCCGCTTCCAGGGCCTGGGCGATTTCTTCGATATCACTGCACAGATATCCGTCCCGGTTCAGGTTGTTGATGATCATCTCACCGATTTTTTCTTGTTCAGGACTGAGTCCATGGAGCATGAGCTGCCATAGGAGATGGTCCTCCAGGGTTTTTTTGTCCGAGGTAAAGGCCTCATAATTCGGGGCCTGGGTATTTTCCGATTCCGTATACACCCTTCCCGTGGAATTGTACTCAGCAATATAATTTTCCCAGTCCGTGTCCGACCTCACGGTTTCTTCAATGGTGACCTCTTTTACCGGAGTTTCTTTTTCAGGGGAAGCAAGTTCACCTTCCTGGGCAGTGATATTGTTGTCGGACGGGTCATCGTTGCCTGCCTCTTCCAGAGCAGGGTTCTGTTCCATTTCCTGCTGAATCATCTCGGCAAGTTCAAGACGGGACAACTGAAGCAGTTTGATTGCCTGCTGGAGCTGGGGCGTCATCACCAGTTGCTGGGTTAAGATTAGACTCTGTTGTAATCCAAGTTCCATATTAAAGTTTGAAATTTTCTCCCAGATAAATTTTCTTGGCTATTTCGCTTGAAATGATTGTATCCGGGCTTCCCGATTCAATCACTTTGCCCTGGTTCATGATATACGCATTGTTACAGACACCAAGGGTTTCTCTTACATTATGGTCTGATATTAAAACGCCGATTCCCTTTTTAGTCAACTGATAAATTATTTGCTGGATATCCATTACCGCCAGAGGATCAATGCCGGCAAAGGGTTCATCCAAAAGAATAAATAAGGGGTCTGTGGCCAGGACCCGGGAGATTTCAAGCCGCCGTCTTTCTCCTCCGGACAAAGAGGCAGCCTTCTGGTCGGCGAGCTTGGCGATGCCCAATTCTTTCATCAGGTCCCCGGCCTTTTGCCGGATGTCAACTCCGTTATTCGGCAGTACCTCAAGTATGGCCGTGATGTTTTGCTGGACCGTCAGTTTTTTAAAGATACTGGATTCCTGGGGAAGATAGCCGATTCCTTTCCGGGCACGGATGTACATGGGGTGTTCGGTGATGTCGTCATCGTTGATCAAAACTCTGCCGCCATCGGGTTTGATCAGGCCCACGGACATATAAAAAGTAGTTGTTTTACCAGCCCCGTTGGGTCCTAAAAGCCCGGTGACTTCTCCCTGTTTCACCGTGAGGCTGACATGATCCACCACGGTTTTAGCGTCATATATTTTAACAAGATTTTTTAATACAAGCTGGGTCATTATGGGTTTTCTAAAACTTTGTCTTCAGGATTAAAAAGGGCTTCAACTCTTTTGGTGCCGTCACTTTCAACGATGACCTTTTCCTGGTTTCTGAAGAGCGTGATTTTTTTTCCGGTGACAAAGCTGGTGCCGGTGATCAGTCTGGGCGCCGTACCCGTGAGGACCAGGGTCTCATCCACTGCTGTATAAACAGCTTTGTCGGCAAAGGCTTTTTGTTCTCCGGCCGTGTACCTGACGTTTCCCGTTGACACGATTTTTTGCACATTACTCTGTACAGCGGCCTTTTGTGAATCCGGCGGGCCGGGATCGGTTTTGTCATCGTTAAAGTAAATCTTAATGGAATCGGCAAGCACAATTGAGTCGGCTCTCACGGCTTTGACGTTTCCGATGAACTCGACCATGGAGCTGCCCTGTTGGGCAATCATTTTGTCCGATGTCACGTGTAGGGACAGGTTGTCGATGCCGGACTGTTTGGCCTGGGTCTGGGAATAGGCCGTATTTATTTGCCATAAAAAATCCGGTCCGGCCAATGAAAACGATAGGGACAAAATTATCGAGAAAACCAAAAAGAAATAAAATGCTGATTTATTGAATATCAAAATTTTCACTGAACTTTCCCCGGACATGCCCCTTTAAAATCGTATCATTTTCATTGAGTCTGATGATCATCGAATCCGCCTCAATGATGGAATCTTCCTTTTCAAGCCTCACGTGAGTGTCGGCAAATATTATATGGTCTTTTTTGCCATAATGCAACTGATCAGTTTTCAGGACATAGGTTTCATAGGTCACGGTGACCTTGTCTGAAAATACCATGTCATGGGTCTTTGTGTTCAGAATGCCTTTGGGGGCAGTCAGAAAAACCTTTTTATTGCCTCGTGTGAAAAAAAGCACAGACACATCAATGAGAACGGCCTTGTCTTCATCCTTTAAGAGCGTTGCGGACGCCGCTTCCAGCTCCCATTCCGTTATCCCGTTTTTTTTTGAAATCTGTTTTAATACATCCAGTTTCAGGGCTGCTTTGGTGTCTATTTTAATATTGTTGAGCTGCAGGGGTCGGGACATGATCCGGTCAAAATAAAAAAAAACGCCAATGCCGGCAGCCATGAGAATCAAAGCGACTATCAAAGCGCTTATCAGTTTTTTCTTAAAGACCTGGGTCATGACAGAAAGGTGTGCAGGATGGCATCCCACAGTCCCTTTGATTTCAGGATACGTTCACAGATTTCTCTGACTGCGCCCCGACCCCCCGGTCTGGAGGTGATAATGTCTGAATGTTGCTGAACATCTTCACAGGCGTCTGCAACGCAAAAACAGAGGCCCACCCGCTTCATCACCGGCAGATCAATGAGGTCGTCTCCCACAAAGGCAATTTTTTCCAGGGCGGTCCCTGTCTGTGAGACAATGGTTTTAAGGGCCTTTGATTTGTCTTTGACTCCGTCAAACAATAAGGCGATGCCCAGATTTTTACATCTATGTTCCAGGGCCTTTGATCGCCGGCCCGTGATGATGCCCACCTTGATTCCGGCATCCATCAATAAGCGCAATCCCAGGCCGTCCTTTGAATTAAAACTTTTGATCTGCTCGCCGGAATCCGAATAGGTGATACTGCCGTCGGTGAGCACACCATCCACATCCAGGAGCAGAAGCTCTATGTTGGCCAGGCGGGTTTCCATACGTCTTGTCCCTATCCAACCGCCTTTTTGACGGCCAGAAGAGTGGATAGAAGTCCTTCCATGTCTTCCAGGGGCATGGAATTGGGTCCGTCACACAGGGCCTTTTCAGGGTCTGGATGGGTTTCCATAAACAGCCCGTCTGCTCCGGCGGCAATGGCGGCCTTTGCCAGGGTGGGAACAAACTGCCGTTCTCCGGCTGAAGCGTCCAATGCCCCTCCGGGAAGCTGAACGCTGTGGGTGGCATCAAAGACTACGGGCACCCCCATCTGACTGAGAATGGGTATGGATCTGAAGTCCACCACAAGGTTGTTGTACCCGAAGGATGACCCTCTTTCCGTGATGCAGATGTGGGGATTTCCCGATTGTTTTGCCTTAATCAGAATATTGCTGCACTCCCGGGGGGATAAGAATTGTCCCTTTTTGATGTTGACGGGACGGCCTGTATTGCATGCCGCTAAAATTAAATCGGTCTGTCGGCACAAAAGGGCCGGTATCTGGAGGATGTCCAGGGTTTTGGCTGCGGTTTCTGCCTGGTCGGGCAGATGAATGTCCGAGATGATGAATATGTCCAGTTCCTTTTTGATGGCGCCCAGAATGCGTAGGCCGTCGTCAAATCCAGGTCCCCGGAAAGACTGAATGGATGTCCGGTTTGCCTTGTCAAAGGAGGCCTTGAAAATAAAGGGAATATTTAAGGCAGTGGTGATTTTTTTCAAATGTTCTGCAACTTGAAAGGTGATGTCATAGTTTTCAATGACACAGGGACCGGCGATGAGGAAAAATCCTGGATCGGGTCTGGCGGTTAGATTAAAAAAAAAATTGTCCATAATTGGGTCCTCTTTAAAAGGGTTTGAGGCCAAATTATATTTTGGGACCCCAAAAGTCAAGAATACAAAATTGCTTGATAAGTTGGACCATAGCTGCTATTTTACTATAATTTTATTTTGACACATACTAACTTCCTGAAAAGATAGGTATTATTGATGAAAAAAGCGCTTCTCCTCTTCCTGATTCTTGCCGTTTTAATTCCCGGTATCTGGGTGCTTGTTTATAAGTTTGAAGGTGAAAAACCAATTGTTGATATCCAGCTTCCGTCACTGTATTTGAAAAAATCCTATGACATGTCGCTTCAAGTCAAAGATCAGAGAACAGGCCTTAGAAAAATTATCGTCTCCATCATGCAGCAGGGCAAAGAAAAAATTTTACTTGAAAAGCAATATCCATCTCCAGGCTTTGCAGGGGTGTTTCCAGATTCACAAACGAGTGAAGATCAATTTATCGTTCCGGTTGAATCCTGGAAATACGGGATGACGGATGGTGATGCCCTGATTCGGGTCATGGTGTCTGATTATTCGTGGAGAGGCTGGAACAAGGGCAATATCAGCTATACGGAAAAACCGGTGATCATTGATTCAAAACCGCCCCAGATCAGTATTTTAACCAAACGGCATAATATTGAACGGGGGGGTGCGGCCCTAGTCGTGTATCGGCTCTTTGAGGAAAATATAAAATCCGGTGTCATGGTGGGGGACAATTTTTTTCCGGGGCATGCCGGATTGTTTGAAGATAAAATGATCTATTCGGCGTTTTTTGCATTGAATGACCAGCAGGGTCCGGGCACCCAGATATCGGTCACGGCTGAAGATCCGGCAGGAAATACAGTTAAAAGAGGATTTTATCATTATATCAGGGATAAAAATTTTAAAAATGATACCTTAAATATTTCCGATCGGTTTCTGGAGGCCAAAATTCCCGGTTTTGACATCGGCAATATGAATGACACTTTTCAGTCAAAGGAGAATCCCCTCCTGGAAAAATTTTTGTATATCAACAGAACCGTGAGAAAGAATAATGTAGACGAGATCTTAAAAGTTCCCGGGGCAACGGAAAACAAAAAATACTGGGACGGTCGGTTCTTAAGGCTTAAGGGATCGGCCAGGCGGGCCGGGTTTGCCGATCGAAGGATTTACAAACACAAGGGCAATGAGATAGACCGGGCCGTCCATCTGGGAGTTGATCTGGCCTCCACGGCAAATGCACCGATCCAGGCCGCCAATTCCGGCCGGGTGATCCTGACGAAATTTGTGGGGATTTTCGGCAATACAGTGATCATTGACCACGGGTTCGGACTGTGCAGTCTCTATGCCCATTTGAACCAGATTTCAGTCAAGACGGGGGATCTGGTGAATCAGGGGGATGAGATCGGGTTCACCGGTTTGACCGGGCTTGCCGGTGGGGATCACCTCCATTTTTCAATGATCGTTCATAATGTGTTTGTCAACCCCGTCGAATGGTGGGATGATGCCTGGATTGAAAACAATATTACATCAAAAATCGACTTTGTAAAACAGATGCCGAATTGAGTAGCGTACAATAAAGGGTTGTTATGAGTGAATATCAAGTGAATAAAACCATAGGGCAGATCAATCAAAAATTGCAGCCGGTGAGGCTGTTGTGGTGACGGCCGAAGAGATTATCGACATTGCAAGAAAAGAGGGTGTGGTTGAAGCGGCCAGAAAAATCGACGTTGTCACCACTGGAACATTTGCACCCATGTGTTCTTCCGGGGCCTTTATCAATATCGGTCAGTCCAAACCCCTGGTTAGGACCACCAAAACCTGGTTCAACAATGTTCAGGCCTATTCCGGCCTTGCAGCAGTGGACTGTTATCTGGGAGCCACCCAGACCTGTGAGGATGATCCGCTGAACACATACCATCCCGGCGAATTTAATTACGGCGGCGGCCATGTGATCCAGGATCTTGTGGCGGGCAAACAGGTGCATGTAAGGGCGGAAAGCTATGGCACGGACTGTTATCCCAATCGACAAATCGAAAAGATTGTCACCTTGAAAGACCTGCCCAATGCCATGCTCTGCAATCCGAGGAATGCCTATCAAAATTATAATTGCGCCATCAATAAATCCGATAAGATCAAGTATACCTATATGGGAACCTTGAAATCCGGCATGGGCAATGCCAATTACTCTACATCCGGAGCGCTGAGCCCCCTGATGAATGATCCCTATTTAAAGACCATCGGCGTGGGCACCCGGATTTTTCTGGGTGGGGCCCAGGGGTATGTGACCTGGACCGGGACCCAGCACAAATCTGAGGTGGAAAGAGGGTTGAACGGTGTGCCGGTTGTGCCGGCCGGTACCCTTTCCGTGATGGGGGATTTAAAAGAAATGTCTGCCGAGTGGCTGGTTGGGCAGAGTATTCGGGGGTATGGCGTCTCTTTGTCCGTGGGCTTTGGAATTCCCATCCCCATCTTAAATGAGGAAATCTTAAAATTTACAGCGGTTTCAGATGACGAGATTTTTACCCAGATTGTTGATTACGGGTATGATTATCCCGAAGCCGTCTCAAAAATCTACGGCCAGGTCAGCTATGCGGAATTAAAATCCGGTTCCATCATGGTCAAGGGCAAAAAAATTCCAACGGTCCCCCTGTCCAGCATGGTCAAGGCCCGGAAAATTGCGGATATCCTGAAGAGATCGATCCAAAAGGCAGACTTCTTTTTAACTCAACCCCAGCACATGTTCTATTAGAAAATCTTTAAGGATACAAAATGGCGAACAAGAAACCTAAGAGTTCTTTGCGGGAAAATATAGAGGCAATTCTTATTGCGATAATTATTGCCATGTTTATCAGGACCTTTATCATCCAGGCATTTAAGATTCCATCCGGTTCCATGCTGGAGACTCTCCAGATCGGGGACCAGATTCTGGTCAATAAGTTTATCTATGGGGTGAAAATTCCGTTTACGGACGGGTGGACACTGATTCCGGTAAAAAATCCCCAAAGGGATGATATCGTGGTGTTCAAGTATCCCGAAGACCCCTCCAAGGATTTTATCAAGCGGGTGGTGGGAATCGGCGGAGATACCATTGAAATCATCAATAAAAAGGTCTATGTCAACGGCAGCCTGGTTGAAGGAAAACCCTATGCCATCCATAAGGATAATATTGTTTATCCCGGAATGCGGTCCCCCCGGGATAATTTAGGAAAGATTACGGTCCCGGAACACAAGTTGTTTGTCATGGGGGACAACAGGGACAATAGCCATGACAGCAGATTCTGGGGATTTGTTGACCTGAAGGCCGTCCGGGGTAAAGCCCTGATCATCTACTGGTCATGGAACAAGGACAAATTCAGGCCCAGATGGAATCGAATTGGTGATATATTAAGATAGGTGATATCAATTCAATAGGGTATCAATATAATAAAAGGTATAATCATGCGGTTTGCAAAAAAAGACATTCTGGATATCGAGTCTTTGGATCCCCTTGAAATTTCCATGATTCTCGATACTGCCCAGGGCATGAAAGAAATTTCAGAACGACCGGTCAAAAAAGTCCCCACCTTACGCGGGAAAACCATTGTCCTTTTTTTCCAGGAACCCTCGACCCGGACAAGACTCTCTTTTGATACGGCAGCCAAACGTCTTTCCGCCGACAGCCTGTCCATTTCAAAGAGTTCCTCCAGTATTGTGAAAGGCGAAACCCTCATCGATACGGCCAAGAATCTTGAGGCCATGAAACCCGACGTCATTGTGCTTCGGCATCCATCTTCGGGGGCGGCCCACTTGATTGCCGGGCGGGTAAAGGCCTCGGTGATCAATGCGGGAGATGGGATTCATGCCCACCCGTCCCAGGCCCTGCTGGATATGATGAGTGTGCGGGAGAAAAAAGGGAAAATAGACGGGCTAAAGATTTCTATTATCGGCGATATTGCCCACTCACGGGTGGCACGGTCCGATATTGCCGGGTTTTCCAAAATGGGAGCCCAGGTCTTTATCTGTGCACCCCCCACCATGATCCCCATGGGAATCGAAAAAATGGGGTGCACCGTGTCTCCCAATATGGAAACCTGTATCGAGGGTGCCGATGTCATCATGATGCTCAGGATACAGAAGGAAAGACAGGGGAACATCCTTTTTCCCACGGAAAGGGAATATGCGACCCTGTTCGGGCTGAACAGGAACCGGCTGGGTCTGGCCGGAAAAGATGTCCTGATCATGCACCCCGGACCCATGAACCGGGGGGTGGAAATATCCAGTGATGTGGCCGACTCCGGCGGTTCCATCATCCTGGAGCAGGTCACCAACGGGGTTGCCCTGCGCATGGCATTATTTTATCTGGTGGCGGGAGGCGGCAGGCATGCAGATTCTCATTAAAGGGGCCAGGGTTCTTGATCCCGGCAGTATCGATGGCCAAAAAGACATCCTCATCCAGGACGGCTTGATTCACGCCATTGTTGATCCCGGGGCCGAAAGTCCCGGGGTGAATGGCCCAGAACCAGGCCTTGAAGTCATTGATGCCGGTGGCATGATCCTGGTGCCCGGCCTCATTGATATCCATGTCCACTTAAGAGAACCCGGGCAGGAGTATAAGGAAACCATTGAAACCGGTCTTCAGGCCGCAGCCCGGGGTGGATTCACTGCGGTCTGTTCCATGCCCAACACCGTGCCCGTGAACGACAACAGCCAGGTAACTCAATTTATTCTCCAACGCGCCAGGGAACTCGGGCTTTCCAGGGTATATCCCACCGGGGCCATTACCCGGGGATCTAAAGGCCAGACCCTTGCGGAAATATACGACATGCAGCAGGCTGGGATCGTGGCCGTTACCGATGACGGACGACCCCTTGAAAACTCAAACCTGATGCGCCGGGCCCTGGAGTATTGTAAAGGGCTTGATATCCCGATTTTTGTCCATGCCGAAGACATGGAACTTGTGGACGGCGGGTCCATGAACGAGGGGCAGACCGCCACCTTTCTGGGGATAAAAGGAATCCCCAATGCGGCTGAAAGCATCATGGTGGTAAGGGACATTGCCCTGTCGGAAATGACCGGGGCACGGGTACATTTCTGTCATATCAGCACCAGAGAATCGGTTGAAGCCATCCGCAAGGCCAAAAAAAGAGGGGTCAACGTCACCTGTGAGACGGCCCCCCACTATTTCACCCTGACGGATGAAGATATCAAAGACTACAATGCCAATTTTAAAATGAATCCGCCCCTGCGGTCTGAAGCGGACCGGCAGGCCGTTATCGAGGGCCTTGTGGACGGAACCATTGATCTGATTGCGTCAGACCATGCGCCTCACAGTGTGGTTGAAAAGGACGTGGAGTTTGACAGGGCAGCCTTTGGGATAGTGGGACTGGAAACCTCCTTGCCCCTCTCATTAAAGCTGGTCCAGGATAAAAAATTGACTATGGAAGCCCTTGTGGATAAGATGGCAAAAACCCCCGCACGAATCATTAAGGCCAGCAACGATATCAAACAGGGAAATCCCGCGGATCTCACCCTTATTGATCCCGATGATACCTATGTGATTGATCCTTCCACCTTTAAATCCAGGAGCCGGAACACGCCTTTTGCAGGAATGAAGGTCAGGGGCAGCGCATTTTTAACTGTGGTGGCCGGAAAGATCGTATATCAAAGGGGAAAAGAGTAAGACAATGAGCGAGAAAACCTATCAAATTCTTGTGGTGGATGATGAAGTCAGCATGCGGGAGTTTCTCGACGTTCTCCTGTCCAAACAGGGATACAAGGTATTGGATGCCAAAAACGGCAAACAGGCCATCACCATGATTCAGAAAAATGATTTTGATCTGGTGCTGACGGATATCCGACTGGGTGACATCACGGGCCTGGAGGTCTTAAAAGAGGCAAAAAGAAAAAATTCCGACACCGTGGTCATCATGATATCGGCGTATTCCACCACGGAAATCGCGGTTGAGGCCATGAATGCCGGGGCCTATGACTTTGTGCCAAAACCCTTTGACAATCAGGAGCTCAAGCAGACCATCCAGCGGGCGCTTGAACTGAAAACCCTGGACCAGGAAAAAGAGACCACCTCGTCCGAGCTCCAGGACAATATTCACTTTAACCGGATTATCGGTAAAAGTCCCGGGATGCAGGCCATTTACAAGCGGATCGAACAGGTGGGGCCCACAAAGACCAATGTCCTGATAACCGGGGAAAGCGGTACCGGAAAAGAGTTGATCGCCAGGGCCATTCATGAAAATTCCGACCGGGGGGACCAGCCCTTTGTGGTGGTCAATTGCGGCGGCATACCCGATACCCTGATCGAGAGTGAATTTTTCGGCCATGTCAAAGGCTCTTTTACCGGGGCTGTAAATGACAAGAAAGGTTTGTTTGAAGCGGCCAATAACGGGACGATCTTTCTGGATGAAATCGGGGAACTCTCCCCCATCCTTCAGGTAAAGCTGTTGCGGGCCGTGCAGGAAACCTCTTTTAAGCCCGTGGGCGGCACAAAGGAAATTGAGGTGGATGTCAGAATCATCTCAGCCACCAACAAAAAACTGGAAGAAGAGGTGATCGAAGGAAATTTCCGGGAAGATCTCTTTTTCCGGCTCAACGTCATCCCCATCAAGGTGCCGCCCCTGCGGGACAGAAAAGGGGATGTGGCACTTCTGTCAAAGCATTTTGCTGAAAAATATTCCCAGAAAATGGGAAAAGACATTGTAAAACTCTCCTCCTATGCCATTGATTTCTTAAACAAGTATAGTTTTCCCGGTAATGTCAGAGAACTCGAAAATTTAATCGAACGGAGTGTGGCCCTTTCCTCCACCAACATCATCCTGCCGGAAAGCCTGACCATTTCCATGCACAAAAAACGCAGATGGGTGGAAGGGATTGAGGGCCGCCGTTTTGATCTCAGCGAGGTCGAGCAGGGGGTTGACTTGGATGACATCCTCTCAACCATTGAACAGTCCTACCTTAAGCGGGCAATGGAACTTGCCGGCGGCAATAAAAGCAAGGCCGCAGACTATCTGAACCTAAGCCTGCGATCCATGCGCTACCGCCTGGATAAAAGTGATTGATTTTGAAAATTAATTGACAATATAATATTCTTTAACCTATAATAATGCTCAATAAGAACCATATATTGATCGTTATTTTATGAACTTTTCCTTAAAAACACCCGAAGAGACATCAAAGGACCTTTCCCAGCGTCTAAAGGCTCTGCGTCTGTTGAAAAAATGGAAGCGTTTGACCCTTGCAGCGCGATCCAATGTAACGGTGTCCTCCCTCAGACGGTTTGAACAGACCGGTAAAATCTCTTTAAATAATTTTTTGAAACTCATGCATGCCCTTGGCCGTCTGGATGAATCCGAATCCCTGCTAATGCCTCCCATGGCCACATCATTAAAAGAATTGAAGAAAAAAGAAAGCAAAATTCCAAAAAGGGGGACCATTTGAAAGAGTTGAATGTTTATCTTCATTGGTCAAAAAATAAACGCATACTGGTGGGTAAGCTTGCGGAATACAAGCAAAAGATATTTTTTGAATATGTGTCTTCTTTTCTTTCAGACCCGTTATGGCTGTCTCCCTACAAACTTCCCCCGGAACCCGGTCTCCACGAACATAAGGACAGGGAATTCGGACCCATTTTCGGGCTGTTTGATGATTCCCTCCCAGATGGTTGGGGCCTGCTGCTCATGGACCGGTTTTTAAGAAAACAGGACATTGATCTTGAAAGATTTTCGGTGTTGGACAGGCTCTCTTTTTTAGGGGAATCTACAATGGGAGCACTCACCTATGAACCGGCAATGACGCATGAAAAGTCCTTGGACAGTATTGATCTGAAAATACTTGCCGAAGCATCCTTAAAAATTATTACCGGAGAGATTGATGATGTCCTTCCCCAGCTCATGAATGCCGGAGGCAGTCCCGGGGGGGCAAGGCCAAAAGTTTTGGTGGGTATAAAAAACAACAGCATTATTTCCGGTGAAAATGACCTGCCTGATGATTTTGAACACTGGATGGTTAAGTTTAATTCAAATGAGGACGTCTCCGATCATGGGGCTGTTGAATACGCATATTCCCTGATGGCAAGAGAAGCTGGAATTATAATGCCCAAAACCCGTCTCTTTGACATAGGACCCGAAGCAAGATATTTTGGGGTCAAAAGATTTGATCGGAGAAACAACCAAAGATTCCATGTTCATACCTTTGGGAACTTAATCCATTCAAACTTCAGGGTTCCGGCCTGTGATTATGAAACTTTTTTGAGGGTGAACCTTGACCTTACAAAAAATCATGAAGATTTTGAGCAGGGATTTTGCCGGATGATTTTCAATGTCATGGCAAACAACCGGGATGACCATGTGAAAAACTTTGCCTTTATGATGGATGAAGACCAGGAATGGACACTTACACCGGCATATGATCTTGTGTATTCGAAAGGCCCGGGTGGTGAGCATTCCATGACGATTGCCGGGGAAGGCCGTTCCCCCGGAAAAAAAGAAATCGTCAAATTGGGACAAAAAACAGGGGTTTCAGCGGGCAGGATCAATGAAATAATCGAACAGGTCGCTGCCGCCGTTGAAAGGTGGCAGGAACATGCCTCAACAGCCAATGTCACGGAAGAGACCCAAAATTATATCCAGACAAAAATAAAGGCGAACCTATCGTTTTTTTAAGGCAAGATCAGGTGAACGGTATATCCTATTTGAAAATTATGATTTTCTGTTATAATGTAAAGAAATATAATTAGTAATAGAGGGAATGGAATGCCTGAAATATGCAGATTCTTTGGAATAATAATCAGAATGTTTTATGATGAACATAACCCTCCTCATTTTCATGCTGAATACCAAGCTAATAAAGCTGTCTTTGATTTTCATGGGAATATGTTAAAAGGAAATTTAAATTCCAGAACAGCCGTAAAGCTTGTTAGAGAATGGATTGATATACACTTTAAAGAACTTGAACAAGCTTGGATTGCAGCAAGGCAATATCAAGAAATAAAGAAAATTGATCCATTAGATTAAGGGGGGATATATGTGGGATATGAATGATGTTAAGTATATTGAATATAAAGGTGATTATATCTTTCATGTCATTTTTGACAATGATGTATCTGGAGACATAGACTTTTTGCCCTACCTTGATAAAGGCCCTGTATTTGCACCTTTAAAAAATCTTCATTTTTTCAAGCAAGCTTTTATTGAGGGCGGCACAATTGCATGGCCTAATGGTGCTGATATTGCCCCTGAAAGATTATATGAAAAATGCGAATAATTGTATTAAGTCTGACCCAAAAAATCGAGTTTGAGTTTCGTATAATTTGACAATTTTTTAGGGCAAGATCAATTGATACAGCCCGTGGTCATTTTTTGAAAATATTTTTTGTGTGTATTGATTAAAAAATTCCTGAACCCCTCTCTTTTCACCAGTCTCAAAGGCCCGGTCCACCCAGGCATTAAATTCCGGATAATTGATGATCAGGTTTGTATACCCGGATGCCTTCAAACCTTTGTAAATATCCTCTGTTGATTTTGAAGTCAGGACCAGATGTTTGAATCCTGCGTCATCAAAGCTGATCTCATGATGTGAATAATACCTGCGGTTGCCCAGAAAAAAGGCCAGAATTTTTATTTTTCCCTTAAGATTGTTATTGGCAAATTCTAAAATCCCGTACTCAGGCCTGAATCTTTCAATGTACGCCGACCGCGTCACCTGCCCGGTGAGGTAGGGCAGGGGGTCTACTTTTTTGAACAATTGATGAATATACACGACATTCAGGCTTGCCAGGGAAAGGATCAGAATCGATAGAAAAAATTTTTTCATATGGAATGCATCAAAGAAATTACGGGGCATCCCCGTTTTGGAGGGTGTCACATACCCGAATAAATTATTCAGGCCGTGGGCCGACAATATCACCAGGGGGGGGGTGGCAGGTCCGATCCATCTGATACGCATGTCCTGCTGAAAAAATACGATGAGAATGTAGAGGACGGAAAATGAGAGCAGTACTTTTTTGTTGAAATGGTCCTTGGTTGATTTTTTTCCAGGGAAAAAAAATGCACACAGGGGCAGAAAAAAAAGAAGCGGGTTGAGTCGGCCGTCAAAATATTTGGGATTGTCGTCCTCTCCCTGGAAAAAGATTCTTAAGGGAATGGTCAAAGTTTCAAACCAGGATTCTTTGTAAACATATTTTCGAATCAGAAAATGATTGATGCCGGGCTTTGAATCAAGGGTATCGTTATCAGGTTCAGGCTCTGGATTGAAATAATGATCATAAAGGGGATAGACCGGGTTCTGGGTCCAGACATAATTTTTGATCATCCAAGGTGAAAACACGGCAGCAGCTATCATCATAAAGCAGAAGCCATATGCAACGGCGTTGACCTGCCTGGATTTTTTTTTCTGAAACAGCCTGGCGTGACCGGTTCCCCCTATTGCGCTGGAAGCGATTTTGCGCCCGTTCAGGTAAACCAGGGGTGTGAATGCACTCAGCAGAAAATAGGTGATCAGGCCATTGTATTTTGTGCTCAGGGCAAAACCGCAGCAGACTGCGGAAAAAACAAGCCATCGGAACCGAAATTGTGTCTCCTGCCATTTGATCAGGCAGACCAGGGATGTCGTTGAAAAGAAGATAAGTCCGAGATCAACGTATACGGTGACGGATAATTTTACGATTACGGGCAGGGACAGAAAAAAAAGACCACCCAATAACCCGTAAAACCGGTTTAATCTTTTTTGCAGATATAAAAATATCAGGAAAGCGGTTAAAAGGGCAAAAGCAAAATGAATGTATGTGGGCACGATATCATTTTCAAACATAAGGGGAATACAATATATCAGGTCCAGCAGCTGGGGATAATACGAGGGGATAATATCGGGCAGTTCATGGATATGGCCTTTCTGGACATAGAGAAGAGGAACTGCAAGATGATGGGTAAGGGCATCCCGGCTGACCGGGGGAACAGACCCCATCAGGACAATGCTTGAAAAAAGAGAAAGCAATACAAAAACGGGCACAAATTTTTTAAACAATAGCGTCATTTTATCACGGCACTCAGGACGTCTGAAGGGATCAGTCCCGTATAGACCTTGTCATTGATGATGTATGAGGGCGTGCCGCTGATGTTTTTTTTCAAGCCGGAAATAATATCCTCCTGGAGTTTTTGTCTTGTTTCAATATCATGGATACCGGTTTTAAGCCGATCAAGATCAAGGCCGGATTCCTGGGCAATTTTCCTGAGATATATGGCATTACCGCCCATATTATAATGGTATAAATAATCGTTGAGGTCCCAGAATCTGTCTTCTCTGGCGGCATGGACTGCGATGGAGGAAAGGATTCCCGATCCCGGATGCAGATCCTCTTTGAGCATGGGATTAAATTTTTTGTCCATGGGAAAATGTTTGTGGACAAGACGGATTTTTTCAGGATAACCGGCAATGAGTTTTCTTAAAAAAAAATGCATTTTTCTGCACTGAAAACACATGTAGTCTGAGTATTCTACTATTGTCAGTTCAGGGGTCCGGGAACCAATCCAGGGGTCCCCTTCTTCAGTGACTCCTGTCGCAATAACCTTTTTGCCGGGATCAGTGACTCCCATATGCCAGTAGGCCGGGATAAAAGCAATGATCAGAATGGTTGAAACAATTAAAGGCGAATAAAATTTAACTGCTTTAAGTTTATGAGTATTCCAGAATGAAATATCTTTTTTTACGGCGGCTTTCCAGGTGTTTTGATCAAATCTTGATTTCATCATCCAGAACATGTACAGGAGCATGAAATTAATTCCATAGGTCAGGATGCACATGAGACAATAGGAATGAATTTTAACACCTGAAAGGATTCCCAGAAAGATACTGACCATGCTGAAGCCTGCCCCCAGCAAAAAAAGAGTGGGAAAAAGGGTCATTTTCTTTGACCTGATATCAAAGGAAAGCCATAGGGTGATCAGCATAAAAACATATCCGATAATACCCCAGATCGCCACGGGAACACCTGAAAATATGGAGTAGGGACTTTGGGCAACCGTATCGCAGTTAATGGCCTTTGATATGGCGCAGAAACTTGAATAGGATATATCCGTATACACCCTGTAGTGGGAAAAAAACAAATATCCGGATGCCGCAATCCCACAGAAAATCAGGGCCAGGACAACACCCAGATAAACAGATATTGGAAACGGCCTTATTTTGTCAGGGTTTCTGGTCATCATTGTTGTGTGTTTGAAGAGACACCATCAGATCGTTCCGTGTTTAAAAGATTTTTGTATGATGATATCGGCTCATCTGAACCGTGTCAACACGTTTTCAAAGGTCTGGCAGCTCAAAAAAAACCGGGATAATATCAATGCAGTGACATATTTTGTAAACGGATAACAAATTGTGTTCGCATGGCCCCTCTCCCATATTTTTATGACAGGGTTGGTATGTCTTTTTCGGGAGAAAAAAGCTTAAAAATTAGTTGGTTATCATTTTTTTTGACACAATTATTTAAAATGGCATGCTAACTGCATTAGTTCAATTTCATTAATAATTATAGTTTTGAAAATTAATTTTTCAAACAAAACAAAACAGAACAACACATAACTTAAACCAAGGGGGGGGAACACCATGCTTAAAAAATTTAAATTTAACCACAACAACAAGGGTTTTACATTGATCGAATTGATGATTGTTATCGCCATCATCGGTATCCTTGCTGCCATTGCCGTACCAAACTTTATCGCGTACAGGAATAAAACATTTTGTTCAAAGGCTGAATCAGATGCCAACAATATCGCTGCTGCGATTGCGGATTATTTTGCAATTCCCACACATACGGCTATTGCTACAACAGATGTCAATTTTAATCCTGGTGATAATACGTTTACCGTTGTTGCAGCAGACCCGAGTGTAGCGATTACTATTACAGTCACGGACGCTTCAGGTCGATGCCCAGCTGACTACACGGGTGCAAATCCTGTGAATTCGGTCGGTGATGGATGGACTGGCTCAGTGTATCAGAAAGTTATGCAATAGTTATACGTTGCATAGAAATAATTTTAAAACAGAAAAATGGAGGAAGGTCCACCCTTCCTCCATTTTTCTGTTTTTTGCGAAATTTGGATCTAATATCCCGTCGTTGTCAACTTAAAAAAACATTGTATCCTGCATAAATACCCAGCTTTTTGGCTTGTGATGGTGATTTGTTTGTTACATCATTTTTTCGATAACAGGCAGTATAAGTTTTTTGGAAATCGGGGCAAGTTTCGGGTTGTCTGTGAAATTTTCGAGTCCGTCTTCAATTTGTTCTTTGTCAAATCGATCAAATAGTTTTTTTGTATATTTCTGTGTTTTGATATCATCTTTTGCCCGAATGCTGTTTTCAATAAGGGCAAAACTGCAAGTCATACTAATGTCTGAAACAAGGTTAATTGCTTCAAGCAGCAAAAATTCAGCCTTTTCATAGTCACCGGACAAAGTCAAAGCAACAGACGTATTCAGGATTATATTTATTTTATTTTCTGGTTTGCCGGGTATAAGTTGATAGGCTTTTTCGAAATAGGATAATGCTTCAGGGTAATTATTCTCCCATAAAAGAATATGCCCTTTAAGATTGTAGTATGCTCCGTTTTTATTATTTCTATCAATTAGAATATTGACATGCTGTTCAGCAGATTTGAAATTTTTCATAATAATCAAAGCATTGACAAGATCTTTTCGTATTTTAAGATTATTCGGTGAAATTTCTAATGCATCTTCATAAAGTAATATCGCTTTCTGTTGATTTCGTTTATTATAAAAATGAATGGATGCCATATTGCCAAGGATATCTGCTTTATAAGATTTTGAAGGGATAAATTTGTCAAGTGAATCTTCAAAAAGTTTCAATGCCATATCATACCTTCTGGGATGAATGCTTTCCTTCCCCCATGCCAGTTTTATCGCAATTATGCTGGGTCCCCTTGCATCATTAGGGGCCTTGGACATCGCATCCGTCCAGAGTGTAATGTCGTTCACCCATGCTTTGTTTCTGTCATAGGTACTGATTGAAGAATAAAGAATCATAAACAAAATTAAAAAAATTGAAATAAAAGAGGTCGCTCTATTTTTGTCCCAGGAGTTCAATACGGTCTGATATAAAACATATATGATAGGGAGGAATAAAAAGAAAGAAGGCAAATAATTTCTGTGTTCAAATATAATTTCTAATGGAATAACACTGGACTCAATTATATGGTTCAAAAAAAAGAACAAGATAGCAAAAGATAGTAAGGGATTTTTTTTTATCTGGGATAGCGCAACGCCGATCATGGAAAAAATGAGCAGGATACAGGGAATTGTTGTCCAGGGTTTTATAAAGGATGATGACAAAATAATATCATGAGCGATGGAGAAACGATCCGGACTGGGATAAAAAATTTGAGATAGATAAAACACAATAACTCGGGGCTCAGCAAGCAAACGTTCTGTTAAAGTAAAGGATCGACTTTCATATCCATTTAAGACTGACAAAAGATTACCCTTAAGGAAAACAAAAGACCCAAACAAGATAATAAACCCAGCTATGAACAGGGCAATCATGCCTGTTCTTTTGTTTGATTGAATATCCATAGCGTTCTGGAAAAAAATGACTTCAACCAAAAGAACTGCCAAGGGAAGCATCACAGCATTGGACTTGGAATATATCGCCAGAGGGTAAAGAAGAATGACCATTAAAAACCAGGTAGTCCGCTTGACAAACGACTTGCTCAGTCGCCCCCTGATATAAGCATACATACCTATAATATAGAATAAGGCTGCAAGTTGTGCCATTCTCTGAACAATGTAAGTTACGGCCTGGGTTTGGATAGGATTTACAGCCCATAGCAAACTAGCCAGAAGGGAAATCATAATAGGATTGGTCCGGAGATGAATTCTAAGATTAGGGGTATGAAACAGATTAATTATAAATAAAAAAAGGAAGAACGCTGTTAAAATATGAATAGAAATATTGACAACATGATACCCAAAGACATTGTCTTGACCAAAGTACCAATTCAGAGCAAATGTCAGGCAGGGGATTGGCCGGTACATTCTATCGTTTAGTTGATAAGGAGCATGAACATCTGTGTAGAGTGTATTGAGAAGTTTATCAAAGCTTAAAGAGTTTATATGTAGAAAATAGTTGTTTAAAATATTTGGACTGTCATCAAGATGCCAAGAAGCGTGAAACGTATTTGAATATATGGATATGACTACCAGGGATAGAAAAAAGAATATCAAGAGACGTAGTTGAGTTTTTCTGTTTTTTTTCATATCAGATTGAAATAGTTGACAAATGTTTTTTATAAAACAAAATTTTTAGTAAAGTACTTGATTGTTTTTAATGGATTTACACATATTAAACTAATGTAGCGGTTTTTTTGATCAATATCAATAGATTGAGTTGACAGGTGTTTATGTTTTATGATCCTTTTAAATTTAATGACATGAGGAGTGGCAGTTAGCTTGACAAAAAGCTTTTTGCTAAGATACGCTCCTTATGGAATAATTTTTTCGTATGGCCTGAAATGGAAATAAATGGAATTTTATGAATATCTTTATCAATATAAGTCATCCGGCACATGTTCATCTTTTCAAGAATACAATAAGTGTTTTAAGGAAAAGAGGACACAAAATAATTGTAGGTGCAAGAAACAAAGAATTTTGCCTTCAATTATTAAAAGCATATGATATCGATCATATCGTACTGACAAATAAAGAGATAGGTATTGCTGGATTACTGAAGGAATTGCTTGAACAGCAGTTTAAAATTGCAAAGATATTAAGGAAAAATGCAATTGATATTATGCTTCAAATGAACGGTATTTTTAATGCACCTGTCGGGAAGTTATTCGGAATACCGACCCTTGCTTTTTCTGATACTGAGAATGACATATGGGCCAACAGGATATCTTTTGCACTGACAAAGCATGTGTTCTCACCGACATGTTTTGCGAATTATGGCGCTGGAAGGTGGAAAAATCAGATTTTGTACCCGGGGTATCATGAGCTAGCATATCTTTCGCCAAAATATTTGAAGTATGAAGTTAAGCCTGAAAATAAGTATTTGGTTAGATTTGTAGGCTGGTCAGCTGGACACGATATCGGCGAAAAAAGTTTGACGGATTATCAGAAAATTGAAATCGTTAATTTATTAAAAACAAGAGGGGAAGTTTATATATCCTCCGAGGCACCGCTGCCTGATGAGTTAGAAAAATTCAAATATAACATTGATCCGTCAAAAATTCATATGTTTATGGCAAAGTGTAAAATGATTGTTGGTGAATCTGCGACAATGGCTTCGGAAGCGGCCTGCATGGGAATTCCTGCTGTATTTATTTCAAATACTGGTAGAGGATACACAACTGAGCAGGATAATAGATTTGATTTGGTAAAGCACTACAGATTAAATCAATGGAAAGACATCATTCAAACATTGGAATCGTGGATCAAAATGGATTTGTTTGAGGAATGGCAGAAAAAACGTCGGGTAATGTTAATGGATAAAATGGAAGTTACAGATTGGCTCGTGGAATTGATAGAAAATTACCCGGAAAGTATAGATGCTTCTCGTAATGGTGATTTTAGTAGGTTTGCGTTATAATGTGTGGAATTGGCGGTGTATTTCATAAAAGCAAGATCACTACGATAGAGGTTGAACTTGTTCAACGTATCAATAATATCCAAAGGCATCGTGGACCAGATGATGAAGGGATTTACTCAGATGAGTCCTGTGTTTTAGGTCATAGGCGACTCTCGATCATTGATTTGTCAAAAGATGGCCATCAACCATTTTGTTCAGATGATGGTCGTTATATTCTCGTGTTTAATGGTGAAATATATAATTATATTGAATTGAGAAAAGAATTAGAAAGCAAAGGCTGGGGCTTTCGAACAAAAACTGATACAGAAGTATTGCTAAAAGCATATTTGCAATATGGAAAAGAGTGCCTTGAAAAGTTTAATGGCATGTTTGCTTTTGCAATATATGATAATAAAAAGAAAAACATCTTTTTTGCTCGAGATCGGGTTGGTATTAAACCCTTATATTACAGTATTAAAAATTCTACTATTTATTTTGCATCAGAAATTAAGGCACTGTTACTGGTTCCCAATATCCATTTTTCTTTAAATCATTTGAGTCTGTTTGATTATCTTGTTTTTAACAGAACAGATGTTTTTGATGAAACTTTTCTAAATGAAATTAATAGGATTCCCAATGGATATTATGGTGAATTCTCAGAGGATAAACTTAGACTGACACAATGGTGGAATCCCGAAAATTATCTTATTAATTCACCAGCAGATGATATGAGTGGTATACAAACAGAGCTTTATGATATCCTGTCTTCATCAGTGGATTTGAGGATGCGGAGTGATGTTCCGGTTGGCTCGTGCTTGAGCGGTGGACTGGATTCATCAATCCTTATTGGGATATTATACAACCATAATCATGTTGCAAAAGATTATCCAGCCTTTACTGCAGCCTTTCCAGGTCATTCAATTGATGAAATTAAGTATGTGGATGATTTGAATAAACACTATCCATTTAAAAGCCTGCGAACATTTCCGACGGCTCAAATTGCTTTTGAACAGCTGAAAGAATTTGTTTATATCAATGATGAACCAACAACAAGCCCTTCTTTTTTCTCACAATATGAAGTCATGAAAAAAGCCTCTCAAAGTGGCATTACTGTTTTATTAGATGGTCAGGGTGGAGATGAAAGTTTTGCCGGTTATCAGTATTTCCACGGGTTTAATCTTTACGGATTATTAAAGGATAAACATATTGTAACCTTCTGTCATGAATTAATAAAAAGTATCATTAGAAAACAACATGTCTCTGCATATCAAACACTATTTTTTCAGATGCTTCCCGATTATGCGAGAAAAAAAATGCTGCTAAAAACTGTTCCTTATGTTGAGCCTGAATTTTTTTATGAATATATCGACAGATCAAACGTGTATACAAGGTTTTTTGATGCAGATAATTTGAATATGAGTCTTGTAAGGCATTTCCAATATAAATTGGAGCATTTGCTGCGAATGGAAGATCGAAATTCAATGGCATTTTCGCTCGAAGCAAGGGTGCCATATCTAGATTACAGGCTAATTGAATACGTTTTAGGCCTTTCTTCTTCTTTAAAGATCAAAAACGGTGAGACTAAATTCCTTCAAAAAAAATCTTTTAAAAAATTCACAACAGAAATGATAATGTCCAGAACCGATAAAATTGGATTTGGAACACCGGGTGAAGATTGGATGAACACCGACAATTGGAAACAGCTCACACTGGATAGTTATAAAGATTTATATAAAGATTTTAATGGTGTATTTAAATATAATGTTCAATTGCCTTGCAAAGGTGGCGACCGCTGGAAAATTAATCAATTGGCGGTATGGAAAAATATGGTATTCACATAATTTTTTCAAATTTGGTAAATTTACGAACTATGGATAAAAAATACAAAATTCTACTGGATGTGTTGAATGCAGCTGAAAGAAAAGATTATAAGGGCTTCAGTAAATTTGATGCTCTGAATAGTCCTTTTCTGAACAAGCTATGTTTTAACAATAAATGGTTGAGGCTCATATATACACAGTTTGTAAAAGAATTTCCCTTACATATAAGGCCATTGTTAAACATCGAAAAATCCAAAAACCCCAAAGGGATTGCCCTTTTTTCAAGAGCGTATTTGTCATTATATGGAAAAACGAAAGACTCAAAGTTTTTATTGAAGGCAGAAGAGCTGCTTAGCTGGCTACTTGAAAATCCAAGCCCAAATCAAAAAAATCTATGCTGGGGATATAATTTTCTATGGCAGAATACCATATTCCTTCAGGATAAATTTGAACCGAATACGGTTGTTTCTGTTTTTATAGGTGAAGCGCTAATTCATGCTTACAGGACAACAAACAAAGAAAAATACTTAAAAGCCGCTCGTTCAGTGGCCGCGTTTATTGTGGGAGATTTACCAATAATTTATCAAACCGATGAAGAACTTGCCATTGCATATGTGCTACGAAAAGTTGATGCAATAGTCTTGAACAATCAAGTTTTAGCCGGTGCTTTTTTAATAAAAGTGTGGAAGCACTCAAAAGAGGACGTGCTCAAAGAAACGGCAAAAAAACTGATAAGCTACACTGTAAATAGAAAAACAGACTATTATGCTTGGTATTATACACATCCCAAAAACAAATCTCCGATAACTCATGATAACTATCATACTGGTGGAATTCTTGATGGAATTCTTGAGTATTTTGAAGAAACCAATGATGCAAAATTTATGGATGTGTACTGGAAAGGGCTTGAATATTATAAAGAAAGACTTTTCGAAAGAGATGGTGCTCCAAGGTGGATGAATAATAAAAAATATCCATTCGATATCCATGGTTCGGCACAGGGAATCCTTACGTTTACAAAGGCCGCCAAGCATGAGGCTGAATATTCAGTCCAGGCTGAAAAAATAGCAAACTGGACGATTCATAATTTATACAATCCCGAAAAAGAAGAGTTCATCTACAGAAAAAGTCGATTTTATTACTGGAACTATTCACTCATGCGGTGGTGTAATGCCTGGATGGTGAGAGCTTTGGGAGAGTTGATTTCGATTTATTAGCAGGAGTACTAAATGTTTCTTGGAAGAGAGCAAATTTATCATCCGGAATATTCGATATTTGAAAAAATATATATTGCATTATTTGGTATGCCAGTTGTTGGATTGCGTATCAGAGGCAGAAATATTTTCTCATTGATACCAAAAGATTGTCAATATGAAAAAATATTGGATGCAGGTTCAGGTCCTGGTGTCCTTACTTTTGAATTGGCGCGGAGATACAAACAAGCCATGGTGACAGGCATTGATCTGGTGGGGGCTGCAATTAATGTCAGCAGTTATATCGCAGGGAAAATAAAGTTTGAGAATGTTCAGTTTGTAAAATCCTCCATTGAGGACATGAAAGGGGAAAATATTTATGACCTTATCCTTTGCGTCGACATTTTGGAACATATTGAAAATGATCTTAAAGCCATAGAAAATTTATGTTCTTTGCTCTCTGAAAATGGTACACTTATATTACACGTGCCTGCTCTTTATCGCAGATATCCTATTTTTAAAAAAAAAATAAACTTCGATGTGCCAACACATATAAGACCGGGATATCTAATTGAAGAAATTCAGTCAAAAGTTTTACAAAGCGGCTTCGTCATTCAGGAGAAAGGATATACGTATGGTTTTTTTGAAACACTTGCTAATAATTTAAGCTATATGATTACAGGTGCAAATAAAGAAAATAAATTATTTTACGCCTTTCTTTTTCCATTTTTAAATTTACTTTCATTTATTGGAGCAGGAGCCCGGCCCAAAGAGTTGGGCGCTGGGATATATATTATTGCGACAAAATAGTGATAGATATGTTTTTTTAGGATAATAATTATTAAAGGTGAGGCACTATATTGAGAAAGAAAGAACCCAAAAACAGCAGGAAATCAAATATCTTTGACGACACCTCAGACTTCTGGACATTTCAATTGAACAATGAAATATACTTGCGCAAATACCCTGATATTGTCAGGGGGAGTAAAGAATATTTCGATATTATTTTATCTGAAAGAAAGCGGTTTATGTATTATTTCCAGTCAATGATTGATTTTCTTAAATTGAGTCCCTCAAATAGATTTTTAGAGGTGGGCTGTGGAATGGGAACTGATACCATTGTTTTTGAGAAAGAAGGCTTTAACGTAACAGGTGTAGACTTGACACCAGCACATTTAACCTTGGCTGGAAAACTATTCACCCTATATGGTTCTGAAGGCGTTTTTCTAAGGGGGAATGCTGAATTGTTACCTTTTGATGACAATTCCTTTGGAAGTGTATACTCGTTTGGGGTTCTGCACCATACTCAGGATACGGGTAAGGCCATCGAAGAAATATACCGTGTTCTTCAATCCAATGGTCGGGCAATTCTTATGCTTTATAACAAATGGTCATTAAATAACTTAGTCCATTACATAACACAAAAAGGATTTGAAAATGTCAAAGGTGGGGATGATTCTCCTGTGACGTCACGATTTTCAAAAAGTGAAGTAAGAGAAATGTGTCAATGTTTTCATACGTGTGAAATTCGTACTGAATATCTTTTCGGTGCAGGATGGGGTGATTTGTATGACTGGATACCCAAAAAACTTTACTATCTGTTAAGCAAAGTTTTGGGTTGGCATTTAATTGTGGAATTAAAAAAATAGACAGGGCAAAATGAAAAAAATCGAAGTCGTCTTGGTGTCTGTTGGATCAAAAAAAAAACAGTTCGGGCCTATTGGTCATCTCCCCTTAGCTGTTTTATCTCTTGCTTCATGGCTTCGGGAATATGGGCAATCTCATTGCAATATCATAATAATTGACACACAGATTCAGGAAATAAAAGCTTCGGACGTTGCAAATGCAGACATAGTTGGAATCTCAGCTATGACAGGGATGCAGGTTGAGTTGGGACTGCAGGTTGCTACTTTCGCACGGAAGCTAAACCCTGACGTAAGAATCGTTTGGGGGGGAGTACATCCCTCTTTGACGCCTGAACAAACCATAGAACATCCTCTTGTAGACTGTGTTGTTATTGGTGAAGGAGAAAATACATTTTTAGAAATTGTTAACGCAATTAGTAGTAACCAGAATGTTGAAGGCATTCCCGGGACATGTGTTCAAAATAATGCCAATGTTGTATTCGGTCCGCCAAGAGCATTTATTGATTTAGAGAAACTACCTTTACCAGCCTATGACTTAATAGATATAAGCAAATATAGCGGTATTGAAAAACAATTTGATTATCAGTCTTCAAGGGGATGCCCTTTCCGATGTGGATTTTGTTATAATACAGTTTTTTGTGGGCGGCGATATCGGAAAAAATCATCTAAAAAAGTGATTGAAGAGCTGTTATTAATTAAAGATACTTATGCAGTTGAAACTTTTGCTTTTGTCGATGACGAATTTTTTATTAATAAAAAAAGAGTGGAAAAAATTTTAGATGGAATAATTGAAAAAGGCGGTTTTGGGATTTCAGCATCCTGCCGCCTGGATATAGTACAAAGATTCCCGGCCGAATTATTTAAAAAAATGCGGAAAGCAGGTGTGTCGCAAATTTTTTTCGGAGCGGAATCAGGTTCAAACAGAATGCTGAGGAAAATCCAGAAAGATATCACCAGGAAAGATATTATTGAAGGTAGCAGAATAGTCGCTGAAGCTGGCATCAGACCCTTCCTAAGCTTTATGAGCGGCTTTCCTGGAGAAGATATTGAAGATTTTGAACAAACATTGGATATGATCGTTGATTTATGGAAGTTAAACCCTTTAATAACTGTGAACGGAATATTTCCTTTTAATCCATATCCTGGAACTGATTTATTTCATAAGGCATGTGAGGCTGGCTTAATTCCACCAGATTCTCTGGAAGGTTGGGGAAAGTGGACATTTCAATATGAACCAGATAACCCCTGGCTCAGTGATAAGATGAAAAACTGGATGGAAATATCCTTTTATATCGTTAGATTCAAATACTATTTGATAAGATATCAAGACCGGTATCCTGGCTCGTTGAGGAATTATGTTTTGAAATTGTTAACTGTCCCTTTTAATGTTTCTGCAAATATTAGGATGCGTAAAAGATGGTTTAAATATGCTTGGGAGTGGAAGCTCTTTGCAAAGATAGTTAGAAAAACTTTTGGTTTTTTATAATGTAAACAGGCGAAAATGAAATCTTTATTTACAGATCATAGAGCTGCTGTAAATCATAGTATTATTACCAATATTATGGATTATATAGTCGCTAAAATTGTAAACTTTTTGCCGGACGTTCCTATATTAAACGTTCTTAAATCTAAATTGATGCGCATTAGAGGGGCAAAAATCGGTAAAACACTTAAAGCTCTTGAAGGAATCTACATCGATAGATTTAATAAAATTATTATTAAAGATGATGTCTCTATTGCTTCAAACGTAACTATTATTGCAGTTGGCGGGGTGAAAATTGGTTCAAGAACTATGATTGGGCATGGAAGCAAAATAATTACGGCAGGGCATAATATACCAGTAGATAAAGGTCCAATGAGATTTTCCGGGGCTTTTTTAAATGAAATTGTGATAGAAAATGATGTGTGGATTGGGACACAAGTTGTTATCTTGCCTGGTGTCAAGATTGGAAAAGGAGCCATTGTTGCTGCAGGAGCGGTTGTAACAAAAGATGTAAAACCATTTTCAGTTGTCGGAGGGGTGCCAGCAAAATTGATTAAAATGAGAGGATGATCACATGAAAACCACGTAATTGCTTATGGCAGAAAAAGTCTTAATGCTTAAGAGAAACCCTAAATTCAGAGCTCCTGACATCAAGCTTTAAAAAGGCTGATTTTACAGGGTTTTGCTTGACTTTTTAGTGAAAATATCGTAGATTAGGAAGCATCAAAAAAGGAGATCGAAATGCTTCAAACCTACATCCCATATAGCTCAAAAAATACCACTTATATCAATGAAAAAATAGCAATGGACAGTGATGATAATGACGTGGTTTTTTTACCGCAACCGGGCCTGTTTATTCTTTTAAAAAAAATGACAAATTCGCCAAAAGACTGGCCCAGGGCATTATTGTTTCTTTAGGCCTTGCAAAGACGGCTGAACTGGCAAAGGCCCTTGGTATAAACCGAACCACGGTATTAAGAAATGTTCAAAGATATAAAGATAAAGGGCCTGAAGGTTTTATTGATAACCGGTCAGATCGAAGCCCTTACAAGCTCAACAAAGGAAAACAACGGGTTGTCAAAAACCTTCTGGACAAAGGGTTTACAATCACTGCATCTGCTGCTGAAGTTGGGGTCAGCGAAGGTTGTGTCCGCAGTGCATTAAGGAACGGCCTCATTGTAAAGAAGATCACCCAATCCGATCAGACCAAAGATTTCATAGAATTGAAAGGGCCGGCTATACGATCCAGGGAAGATGCCAACTGCAAGGCCGGCATTGCCACGAAGAGAGAAACACAAAGGGTTTTGGCCTGTAAGGGTGCCATGACAGAGGCCTTGCCAGAGTTTTCACCCAATGAAGGAGTCCATTATGCCGGTGTCCTGCTGGCGTTACCCTTTTTGGCAGATTTGAATTATCTTTCTACCGGGCAAAAAATTTATGGAACCCTTAAAAAAGGATACTATGGTTTACAATCGATTTTATTAACCTTTGCATTTATGGCACTATTGAGGATAAAAACCCCGGAACAATTAAAAAACGGCAACCCCGGGGATTTTGGAATCGTGCTTGGCCTTGATCGCTGCCCAGAAGTCAAGACATTAAGAAGAAAGCTCAGCGAGCTTGGTCTACGAAATAAATCAGGCCAATTCATGGAAAGTTTGAGTAGCAAATGGGTAGATCAAGACAAGGATATTGTGGGGTTTGCATACATTGATGGCCATGTCAGGCCGTATCATGGCAAAAAACATATTTTGCCCAAGACCCATGTGGCAAGGCGGCGCCTCTGTATGCCTGCCACTACCGATTTCTGGGTGAACGGGTCCAATTGTGAGCCCCTGTTTTTTGTAACCACAGAGGCCAATGACAGTCTATTGTCAAGGGTTAAAGATGACATTATCCCTGAATTAAACAGGCTGTCAAAGGATGATCGGGTCACCCTGGTATTTGATCGAGAAGGATGGAGCCCCAATCGGTTCTTAAAATGGAAGGAATCCGGCATTGATGTGTTGACCTATCGAAAAGGCAATTATGAGCCGTGGCCCGAG
The DNA here is from genome assembly GCA_963674905.2 of uncultured Desulfobacula sp. GTDB lineage: Bacteria > Desulfobacterota > Desulfobacteria > Desulfobacterales > Desulfobacteraceae > Desulfobacula. The sequence continues at coordinate 3,684,310 of CAXXXR010000002.1, forward strand.
GATTGTTTTGCTGAAGTCACAAGTCAGGTTCGGGGGGAGCCGGTGACCTATATGCTGGGGGAACGAAGCATTAAAATAAACAAAAAAGGTTGGGTCAGAGAGGTACGCAGGCTGTGTGATAATGGGCATCAGACATCGATTATTTCAACCAGACAGGATCTTTCGATGGAAGAAGTAGCCAGTAGAATGTTTTTCAGGTGGAATCAAGAAAATTATTTCAAGTACATGAGAGAAGAATATAGCCTTGATCACCTTGTTTCAAGGGATGTGGAACAGGCAGATGTTGGCAGGATGGTTCCTAACCCTCATAAAAAACAGATGATAAAACAGTATGCGAAACAAGAGCGACAATTGGCAAAAAAGAAAGAACACTATGCCACAAAAGTGGTGGATAATAACGAAAAAAAATGCCGAACCATGAGGGGGTTCAATATATCGAATTTTGGATTAAAAACAGATATTCAATGGCTGGAAGAAAAGCTTGAAACCCTCAAGAAACAGATCAAACAATTACCCGATAAGGTACAAATAAATCAGGTCCTTAATGAAGATGAAATCGTACGTCTTGAAACCGAGAAAAAGCGATTGACAGATACCATAAAAATGACCTGTTACAGGGCTGAAACTGAATTGGTCAAAACAATTGATCAAGCCCAATGTTTTTCCCGGACCATAGATGAAGGAAGGACATTTATCAAAAAGGTATTTCAACAGCCGGCAGATATCATTCCTCACCATGATGATCGAAAAATGGAAGTTCGTTTTCATACCATGTCAACTCAGCGGGAAAACAAAGCTTTGAAAGAACTTTGCGGTATAGTAAATGAGGAAAGGTTTTTATACCCTGGGACAAAGCTGACACTGCTATTTAAGGCTGCATAAGCTGCATTTAAATTTGGCGAATGTCAGGAGCTCTGAAATTTAAAAAAATGAATCCTAATAAAGAAAGACTCTTTGGGCTCGACTTTATGCGCGCTACTGCAATAACCGCTGTTGTGTTGTCACACTCTTCCATTTTTTTTGATAAATATTTTTCTGAAAACACTCAATTTTTTGCATCCCTTGGCTTTTTCGGTGTTGAACTTTTTTTTGTTTTAAGCGGATTTCTTATTGGGACAATTATCTTAAATATAGTGTATCAATTTGATTCATTCCGTACATTGCTACATTTTTGGGTTCGCAGATGGTTCCGGACGTTACCGAACTACTTTCTTTTTGTATTAATTCACTTTTTTTTATTCACGGCAATGGGTAGAAAGGTTGATAACATTGGGTTTTACTTTGTTTTTCTGCAAAATTTTAAAGAATGGGGAGGAGGGTTTTTCCCTGTGTCATGGAGTCTTTCAATAGAAGAGTGGTTTTATATTATTTTTCCGTTTTTTTTGTGGTTTGGATTCAAGATAAAATCTGTATCACAAAGTAAAATACTGAAACGGTTTTTGAGTACTGTAATTATTTATATATTATTATTTTTATTTGTTCGAATAATTTTAGTTTTAGTCTGGGAACCCAACTGGGGGAGTGGTGTAAGGTTAGCTTTAATAATGAGATTGGATGCCCCAATATATGGCGTGCTCGCTGCCTATATTGCATATGGCTACCCGGAACACTGGTCTAAGTTTCGTCTCTTCTACTTTCTTGCTGGTACTATTATTTTTTTTATTTCAGGTTTGCTCTTTGTCTTTTACGGCAATTGTTTTAATTCTTCTCTTTTCTTTAAGACAGCCTTTTTTTCTTTCGTAAGTATTTCAATTGCTATGTGGCTACCGCTACTATATAGCTGGAAATCTAAAAATACACTTTTGCTAAAAGTTATAACGAACATAAGCTTATGGTCATATTCTATCTATCTATGTCACGACCCAATTCGTAGAATTGTTTATTTTTCATATTTGGCTATGGGGAATTTTAAGTTTATAGTGACTTTATCTTTTTTCTTAATCTATACTGCTCTGGCTATTTACATGGCGCGTTTCGTTTATTTGTGCTTTGAAAAGCCGGTGATGGATTTACGGGAAAGATTTAACATTTTCATTTAATTAAATATTGGATATTTTTTCATAGCTCATATGTAACTGTAGGGTAAATTAAGACTGTAAGAATAGTATGAATAGAAGAATTATATTTTTTATACGATTGGGTATTGGATTGATAATCTTGTTTTTCTTAATCTATATGATTGGGATACAGGAGCTTATTTCGACATTTAGTAAAATTAATCCAGTATATATTTTGCATGTATTTTTTTTATTATTTATTCTGTTTTTAATTGGTTCAATAAATATTTGGTTATTATTAAATATTTTTCATTCCATTGGGTTTGCTCATTTTTTAAAAACGTATTCATATTCTTGGATCGCGAGTCTTTTGACCCCGGGTCAGATAGGTGATGCTTCGCTTATTTTTCTTTTAAAGAAGAAATTTAATATAGCGATTCAACACACATCCACAGTATATCTGACCGATAAAATAATTACTCTGACATTTTTTTTATTCATTGGGTTATATGGTTCTGTTGCTGTTATTCCTGAATTGGAGTATTTATCAAAACCATTATTGTGGTCAGTTCTGATCATATTATTATCATTTCTCATCCTATTAATTTCCTTTAAAAGCTTTAATGAAAAGCTATTAAAATACAAAAAAATAGAAAATATTAGAAGACTCTTTTTAAAATGGAAAATTTTATTGTTAAATCTTTTAATTACAGTATTTAAATGGCTTATAGTATGTATTGCATTCTATTTTGCATTTTTAGCATTCGGAATAAAGGTTTCATGGCCAGAGATAGGGATAATTCCGATTATATCGACACTTGTGGGATATATCCCTATTTCAGTAGCTGGTATAGGTACGGTTGAAATTACTGCAGGGTATCTTTTTTTACAGGTTGGGGTTGAAACATCCGTTGTTTTAAGTGCATATTTATTATTAAGAATTTTACAATATCTACTTGCACTATTGTTATTGGGATCTGTAACATATTTTGAAAACCGATAGGCACACAATGGTTTGGATTATAATTGATATTATTTAAAAAGAATCAAAGCAGGAGGATGCAAAATTTATAAAAATCGATCAATCTGTGTTGTAATACCAGCGTACAATGAAGAAAGCCAGATCAATACGGTTATAAAAACTATCCCTGATTATATTGATAATATTATAATTGTTGATGATAAAAGCAGGGATAATACTATTGATGTTGTTGAAACAGCCATGAAAAGGAATAATAAAATTATTCTGTTAAAGCATGAGATAAATCAAGGCTGTGGCGGTGCACTTGCAACTGGATACAAATGGGCACGGGATAATGATGTGGATATAGCAGTTCGAATGGATGGCGATGGCCAAATGAATCCAGACGATCTTATTAGCCTTCTTAAACCAGTTGCTGAGGGTCGCGCAGATTATTCAAAAGGTAACCGTCTGTTTACAGGTGAAGCATTCCGAAAAATTCCAACGATTCGATATCTCGGCAATGGATTCCTCTCGCTTTTTACAAAAATTGCATCCGGTTATTGGAATATTGCTGATTCTCAATCAGGGTATACTGCAATAAATAGAAAAGCGTTAAAGGTAATTAATTGGGATTTAATGTATAAAAAATATGGGCAGCCTAATGATGTTCTTGTCAGGCTTAATGTTGAAAATTTTAAAGTTACGGATGTCCCTGTTGAACCGGTTTATAATGTCGGGGAAAAATCCGGGATTAAGGTCCATAAAGTTGTTTTTACGATCGGGTGGCTGCTATTAAAATTATTTTTATGGCGGATGAAAGAAAAATATATTATTAGAGATTTTCATCCGCTTGTATTTTTCTATCTTTTGGGCTTCAGCTTTGGTATCGGCACAATTTTTCTCTTTTTGAGGATGTCTATTTTATGGTATATGACAGGCCATATACCGGCTATGAATGCGTTGGCTGCAATGTTTTCTTTTATGAGCACCAGCCAGTTCTCCTTGTTTGCCATGTGGTTTGATATGGAAGCCAATAAAGATCTTAAGATATGATTATAGCGATTGTCAATGGCTGCGCTAATTGTCATGGGTGTTATTTCACCACCATGATTGTTATTTCATCGGCTTTGGTTCCATTTAATCAAACTTTCAGGCCGGTGTGGTTGACTGAAAATGTGTAAGTGTTGTTTTTTTGCAATACACGAATGATATATTGATCTTGTGTTTATAAAGTTTCCTTTCTATAATCAAAAAAATCGGATTTTCTTTACTATTATTGGGCAGGTTTTAGCCGAGCTTTAGGCCCGTGGTTAAAGCCACCGTCTTTCAGACGTTTCACTTTCAGACGGCGGTTTAGCCCGCCGTGCTTTAAACCCACAGTTTTGAAGACGGTGGTCGTTTGGTGTTACGCGGCTGGTACAGGTTGGGCCGTTCAATCTTGACGTAATTTGTTGCGAAAAGATGTTGCTTAAATCGACACGTTTTGTAGTATGAAAACGATAATATTGAAAAAGGAAAACCTTTAATTGCATCATTTTTGCAAGTAAATATTTTTAATTGGAGAATCATCCACCGGGATTTGTCATATGGTATTTAAAAATAGATACAAGATTTCATCGGGATTTACCCTGATGGAGCTAATGGTTGTGATTGCAATCATAGGTATGATGTCGGGAATTGCCATTCCCAACATTATCAGCTGGCTTCCCGATTACAGGCTCAGGAGTGCAACAAGGGATATTGTATCCTGCCTGCAGGAGGCAAAGCTTCGGGCCGTAAAGGAAAATGAACGGGTGGTGGTGATCTTTAATCAGTTTACTGAGAGTTATATAGCGTTTGTTGATAGTGTGCCTGCCGGTGGCAACTGGGCCCAGGATGCCATTGAAACGGTTGTCAGGCAGCAAACCATGCCTGCGGGTGTTGATATCCAGAGTTTTCCCTTAACAACCTCGTATACGGTTGGATTTAACAACAGGGGCCTGTCGGCATCAGGTGCCGATAGTATTCAGATGAAAAACAATAAGTCAAATTTCACCAGGATAACCCTAAATCTTGCCGGCAGCATCCGGGTGCAGATGAGCCGGGATGGTATAAACTGGAACTGATGGGAAACAGGCGTTTATGAACAATCAGATGATTCAATTTGATAAGTATCATGTTAACAATCTGGGGTTTACCCTGATCGAACTTTTAATGGCCATGGTCATTACCAGTATTGTGTCGGCGGGAATTTTTACAGCCTATCAGGGCCAGCAGAATACTCAGCTTGCCCAGAAACAGAGTGTTGAAATGCAGCAGAATTTAAGGGCGGCCTTGTTCATCATGGCCAATGAAATAAGGATGGCAGGATTTGATCCCGGTGGGACAAACAATGCCGGAATTGTCAATGCCGGAGATGGCAGTGACAACCTTAATCGGTTGATATTTACATATTTCAATGCCAATGCCTGGAATGATGGAAATGATAATAACAATGATGGTACCGTGGACGAAGCCGGGGAAACCCTTCAGGCCATAGAGTATTATCTGTATGACTCACTTGGTGACGGCAGCATTGATCTTGGCCGCAGGAACGGGGCAAGGCTGGATGCCATTGCAGAAAACATTCAGACCCTGCAGTTTTCATATCTGGATGCAACCGGTACTGTGATGGCGATGCCGATCGCGGCTGCTGATCTGCCGAATATCAGGTCCGTTCAGATCACCATTGTGGCGACAACCGATGCAAATGAATTAAATCGTACAGGTGCTAACAATACCCGGAGTCTGACGACCATTATTAAATGCAGAAATATGGGATTATAAGATTTGAAGACATTATTTTCTAACTTAAGGGTGTGGCAGCATGTTTTTTAAACACAAGATGAAACATGACGGTAAACAGGGCCTCAATGATCAAGGATTCACGATTATTGAAGTATTGATGGCCCTGGCAATTTTTGCCATTGGCATCCTTGCCGTGGCAAAAATGCAGCTCACCTCGGTGAACGGTAATACCAGTGCCCGAAAATATACGGAAGCCTCAACCTGGGGGGTATCAGAAATAGAAAATATCATGTCCACGGCATATGATGATGCAGCATTGGACGATGGAACTACCGGAACCGTTGTTCAGGGAATATATACGGTAAACTGGACGGTCACGGAGGCGGTTCCCATACCCAATGTAAAACAAATCAATATTGTGGTGACCTGGGACAATAACAAAACCTTTTCTGCCACTTATTACAAGGCGATTGCTTTTTAATGATGAAACAATATAAAATAATTAAATGTGTGACAGATAATGAAAACGGGTCTGCCATTGTTTTCGCGATTTTGATTCTGGCCGTGCTCACCATCATCGGCATTTCTTCCATCACCACATCAACCATTGAAACCAAGATCGACACCAATGACCGGCTTTATAAAACCGCTTTTTACGCAGCAGACGGCGGTACCGAGGTCGGAAGGGAGATGATTGAGCAGAATCTTGCGTGTGCCGCCGGTTTTCTGGCACAACCCCTGACCATTGGGTCTTTGGTTGTTGAGGATAGAGTTTTTGCCTATAAAGAAGACGCACCTTTGGTCGACTATCCGTCTGATACCACAAGAGACCTGCACTTTCCTGCGGATGACACCCAGCCCCATACCAATATTGTTGTCTTTGGCGATACTGAGCTGTCCACCGGAAGTGCACTGCAGATGGCAGCAGGGTATGAAGGTAAAGGTAAGGGGGCCGCCGGCGGGGGTGCATCAATTATCTATGATATTTCTTCCAAACACGAGGGCAGACGGAACAGCAAGGCCCATATTATGGTCAATTACCGGCATCTTATTGGGCAGGAAGGCAGCTGTAATTACTAGAGCCCTTGGAAAATCATCAATATACCCAATAGACGATTCATTACAGGTCATAAATTTTTGGAGGCTAAAATTATGAATTTAAAAAAAACATATTTTATGATCGTTATCATAGTTGCCGTGCTGGGTTCATCCCCTGTATTATTTGCAGACAATCGTGCGGTGTGGGTAGCGGGTGAAGTCACGCAGAGACCATGGAGAGCAGGTGATCACCGTATGATTGGAGTGGACGGGACTGCCTATAAAATACTGTCTGGTATCAGGATTACCCATCGATATTTGCGCAATCCTGGGGCGTATGATGAACGAAGTGCCACGGTTGATTCAATTTCCACGGGTCGTAAGATAATGATAAAAGTCAGAAAAAAAGATATTATTCAGATTATTCTTTTTTAAATAAGGAGGGGACAATGCCGGCAAGATTAATGACATTGCTTTATACCGGATATTATAGTTTGGTGGTAACCATCTTGTCCATTGCAGGGTTTGCCCTGCCGTCCACGGCATCCACTGCAATTGATTACCAGGCGGTTCCTCCTTTTGTCACCGCTGGGGTGCCTCCCCTTGTCATGCTGGTGATGGGAAGAAATCATAAGCTCTACTATGAAGCCTATAATGATGCATCAGATCTGAATAATGACGGAACTCTTGACGTGGGCTACAATCCGGCCATTGAATATTATGGGTATTTTGATTCCTATAAATATTATGAATATTCCGCTGGAAATTCGCGCTTTGAGCCCCAGGGTATTGCTTTGGATAAAAAAGCACCTGCCGGAAATTTCTGGAGCGGTGATTTTTTAAATTATCTGACCATGACCCGCATGGATTGCATGAGAAAAGTCTTGTATGGGGGATATCGATCCACGGATACCAGCACTGAAACAGTCCTTGAAAGGGTGTTTGTTCCCCAGGATGCCCATTCATGGGGAAAGGAATTTCTCAGTATCGCCCACGACGGGTATGATATCCAGGACTATACCCCCCTTGATTTGCCCAAAGGAGGCTCGCGCCACCTTTTTGCCTCCACAACCCTTTCAGACGGGGGAGATCCTCTGTTAAGGGTTTTGGAAGACAGTGTTTTCAGAATATGGGAATGGGTGGCCATAGAGCGGCCGGTTGCCGGAAATCAGGGAGATGACGGTTCCGGCCGGCGGGATATAACCGATAATAATGTGGTTGGTATGGTCGTTGATGTGACCGTCGGCGGAACCACGGGAACAGCAGATGACAGTCACTCAGGTGTGGGTGGGGGTGCTGTCATTAAAACCGATGATTTTAATGACGGGGTTGTGGATGCTGACTGGCAGTGGATGGATCGTGATACCAGCTCCGGAACTTCCCGTTCTGAAAGTGGTGGAGAATTAACCATTGATGCCAGCGGTGCGGATGTGTGGACAGGCGATGATGAGTTTGCCACTCTTTTCCTGGATGATATTAATGGTGATTTTGATTTTAAATTAAAGATTACCCAGCAGGAGCGACGTGACGGGTGGGGCAAGACCGGCATCATGGTCAGAAACGACATGACCCAGCCGGGGGCTTCAACCGGGTACAGTATGGTGGCCATTACCCCTGATCATGGGTATACGTTTCAATGGGATGGTAATGACAATGGGTATTTGGATACCAGTACCATTACCAACTGGGCATCACCTCCCACCTGGGTGCGGCTGACAAAAATCGGAGATGTTTTTACAGGATATTACGGTAGTGACGGAATTTCCTGGACGGAGATAGAGAGTCGAACCAGGGGCTCTGCAAATGTGGTACAGGATGTGGGAATATTTGTCACATCCCATAACGACGGAAGTTTCAGTGAATGCAAGTTTGATGAGATGGAGCTCAGCGTTTTCGCTCTTGTGCCGGATCCGGATCTGGCCTTTGATGACGACGACGGTACCCAATGGAATTATCCGGATGAACCGGCCATGGGAACTCCTGTGTGGATTGAATTTGATTTCAGTGCTTCCCGGGAGATTAAATCCTATTCAATCAATGCGGGCGCAGACGCCCCGGACGACTGGACACTCGAAGGGTCGAACGACCAGGCAACATGGGATGTTCTCGACACCGTGGCCGGCGCCGCTTTAACTCCCGGCACTTCCGACACCTTTGACTGTGATGCATCAGGCGTTTATAAGTATTATCGACTGGTGATAACGGACTCATCCGACCCGGGTACTGCCGGTGTGGCAATCGCAGAGATCCAGTTGATGGAAACAACAGAACCCGTACCTGCCACAGCCGTTTTGACCGACTATGAGGTCCGGGTCAAGGTGTGTGATCCGGCAATCGGTGTCGAACCCAATTCAAAACTATACCCGTCCGGTGTTTATAAACCCATCGGCATATTACAGCGGCACGGAGAATCCGATCGCATGTATTTCGGCCTGCTCACCGGGTCTTATACAAAAAATACCTCGGGTGGGGTCTTGCGAAAAAATATCCGGTCCATAAGGGATGAAATCAATCACAATACCGGTGAATTCCTCTATATGGATACGGCTGTTCAAGGCATTATCAAGACCATTGATACCTTCAGGATTGTTGATTTTAACTATGGAAATCATTCCTATGATTCAAATTGCGGGTGGATCACCGGGCGACCGATCAATGAGGGGGAATGCCGGATGTGGGGCAATCCTACGGCCGAGATGATGTATGAATCCCTGCGGTATTTTGCCGGGACCAAAACCCCGACGGCTGAATTCACCTACGACGGTACGGCAACCCATGATGACAATGAACTGGGTCTGCCCAAGCCGGGCTGGCTTGATCCCTATACAAACAGCGAAGATACCAATATGAACGGAAGTCTGGATGCAGGCGAAGATACCAATGGGAATGGAATCCTTGACGGATTTAACTATTGTGCCAAGCCGTTTATGCTGGTGCTCAGTGATATCAATCCCACTTACGATTCCGACCAGCTGCCCGGAAGCGACTTTGTCGGAGCGCTTACCTCCACCCTTGCAGGTCTGGATGTCACGACCCTCGGGAATACCATTTCCACCCAGGAAGGTGACATCACAACCCATTTCATCGGTGAGTCGGCAACATATGACGGTGCCTGCACGCCGAAAGTGATTCCCGGACTGGGTACGGTCCGGGGACTGTGCCCTGAGGAGCCCACAAAGGGGGGAAGCTATTATTCTGCATCCGTGGCCTATCACGGCAACAAAGAAGATATTCACAGTATTGCCGCCCAGACCCAGGGCGTGAGTACCTATGCCGTAGGTCTGGCCTCTCCGCTACCCAGGATTGAAATTTCAGTGGGAACCGATTTCATAACCCTGGTTCCCTTTGCAAAATCGGTGGGTGGCTATGGGATTTCTGCGGCCCAGGGCGATTTTCAGCCCACCAACACCATTGTTGATTTTTTTGCCGAAGAGATCTCACCCACCTATGGGAAATTCAGGATCAATTACGAGGATGTTGAGCAGGGTGCGGATCATGATATGGATGCCATTGTTCAATACGTTTACCAGGTGGTTGATGCCGCCGGTAATCCGGTTTCCGACCCTGCCCTGGGGGTAAAGGTGGTAATTTCATTGAACTCCATCTATGCTGCCGGCGGGATTATGCAGCATATGGGGTATATTGTCTCCGGTACCACCAATGACGGGACTTTCCTTGAAGTCAGAGATGCGGATACAGGCTCCGGGTCAGACCCTGATTATTTTCTGGATACCCCTCCCAACGTTGATCCCGGCGGGGTATGGGATGATGACGCAGATTTGCCCCTTACGGCAACAAGAACATTTTTCCCGGGTCCCACGGTAGCGGCAACACTTTTAAAAGATCCCCTGTGGTATGCCGCCAAATGGGGAGGGTTTGAAGATTATAACAACAACCAGCTCCCTGATCTCGACAACGAGTGGGATAAGGACAATGATGGCATACCGGACACGTACTTTTATGTCCAGAATCCGCTGATGCTTGAAGAACAGCTCAACAGGTCCTTTGCAGATATACTGAGGAGAACGGCATCGGGTACGGCCGCTTCCGTAATTTCCCATACAAGATCAGGAGAAGGCGCCGTGTACCAGGCAATGTTTTATCCTGAATTTAAAGGCCCACTTGGCAATACGGTAAACTGGGTGGGTGAACTCCATTCACTTTTTGTGGACAGCCAGGGAAATATGCGGGAGGACACCGACTCGGACAGCAAGCTTGATATTGATCCTTTGCTGGGAAGTACCGACCGTGTCATTAAGTTCGATGGAACCATTGTATACAAGTACCTGGACAGTACCGGTGACTCCATAATAGACCCCACGGATGTGCCTGAATTCACGGGCGGTATTGATGATATCAAGTTTTTGTGGTCATCTTCCGCCTTTCTAAATGAAATGAGTGATGCAGAAGCCGCCTCCCAGCGGATCTATACCACGGCAAGCAATAACAGGTATATCTTTACCTTTGTTGATGTGGATAACGACATGGTAGTAGATCCGGGAGAACAGGTTGATTTTGTCGCCAATGCCCTGCCGTCAACAGCCGATCTCACCAGTACGGCCAAAATTTTCCCCTATCTTACCCTTTTCCCAACCTTTGGTGATGAAACGTCAATTTTCTATGACGGCGTTTCAACTCCCATTGATACGTTCAGGGGGGATGCTGCACAGTTTGATGATTTTTTAAAAAATCAGAGTCACCGGGTCATCAATTATATCAGGGGTATCGATCAGGATTCATTTGTTTCAGGTACCACACCTTCCTATATTTTACCTGAATTTCGATCCAGAAAAGTGGATTATGATGATGACGGCACATTGGAAACCTGGCGGCTTGGAGATATTGTGTATTCCACTCCCACAGACGTGGGAAGACCGGCTGAAAATTACCATCTGTTGTACAGGGATGCTTCCTATGCCGCATTTGCCAATCATTTTAAAGACCGTCGTCATGTCATTTATGCGGGTGCCAATGACGGCATGTTTCATGCCTTTAATGCCGGTTTTTTTTGATTCTGCGGACAATAGTTTTGTCAAAAAACTCACAACTGAGACGGAATATGAACTGGGAACGGAATTGTGGGCCTATGTTCCGTATAATCTTCTTCCCCATTTGTACTGGCTCACGGAAGAGCACTACCCCCATGTCTACTTCTGTGATGCTAAGCCCAAAGTGTTTGATGCCAAGGTGTTTACCGATAATACCCATTATAATGCCGGAGGTGATCTCAACTGGGGAACGTTGCTGGTTGCCGGTATGCGATTTGGCGGCGGCCGGATTACAGCGGATATGGACAAGACTGATGGAAGTATTGTCACAGGTGTTGACCGGACCATGTCATCTGCTTTTTTTGTCCTGGACATTACAGATCCTGAGTCACCTCCCACAGTTATTGCCGAGATAAAATTCGAAGGGCTGGGATACACCACCTGCTATCCAGTGGTCGTTCCCATGAAGGATAAAGATGTCCTGGGCACCGGGAGTATTGATGAAAATGAATGGTACCTTGTCTTTGGGTCCGGTCCGGCTTCCCCAGGTGGAACAGCTGATGTTAACCTGGGTTCTGGTGCACTTTCCGAGGCAACCAGTGGGCAGTCAGGGAAATTGTTTGTTGTGGACTTAAAGGAACTTGTCCTGAATAAAAACCTTAAAACTCTTGACAGTACCGGGGTTTTTACTGCTGCTCCGGCAGCAGCCCCTTGGCATGATTATTATCAGACCCTGGATGCCAATTCGTTTATCTCTGATCCCATCAGTGTTGATTTTAATCTGGATTACAATGCAGATGCGGTATATTTCGGTACGATCAGCGGTGACAGTGTGAATGGGTGGGGGGGTAAGTTGAGAAGAATTGTCATTGATAATGATATGAATACGGTAAACTGGGATGGTGACAGTACGCTCATGGATCTTGATTTGGTCTGGCCGAATCTTTTGCCGACCCAGGGACAACCGGTGTCCACATCTGCAACAGCTGCCATTGAATCCAACGGCACACGATGGATTTTCTGGGGCACGGGAAGATTTGTGGTGAGATCTGATTCAGCCAATACGGATCAGCAGTCATATTACGGAGTAAAGGAACCGTTTACGTTTTCCGACACCAATACCAATGGAGAGTTTGATCCGTACATTGGAGAGACGATCACTGGATGGACATGGGGCAGTGTCACAAGAGCCGATCTTATCGATGAATCAACTGCTGTTATTTATGATGATAAAAGGGTTGAAAATGTGAGTGATTTGTCCGGCGTTCCCCTAGTTGCCTGGGATGATCTCATTGATGAAGTTAATTCAATCGCCTGTAAGGGCTGGTATCTGGACTTTTCCACCTCCAAGGAGAGGAATCTCGGCCAGGCGGCGCTCCTGGGCAGTCTGCTGACATTTACAACCTATATGCCTTCAGAAGACATCTGTTCGTTTGAGGGGGAAAGCAACCTGTATGGGTTGTATTTTAAGACAGGCACGGCATACTTTAAGTCGGTAATCGGAGCGATTCATCATGATGATAATACAGATTCAGTGGTTGACGAAGGAGAACTTGAGATAAAGAGAACCGTATCACTGGGCCAGGGGCTGGCAGTTACTCCCAATATTCATGTGGGCAGTGAAGAGGGGTCAAAGGCATTTGTCCAGACCAGTACCGGTGCCATAGAGGTGATTGAACAGATTAACCCGGGAAAAACAAAATCAGGGGTTATCTCCTGGCAGGAACAATAGCCTGATTAATAGAGATTTTTGTATGTATCACAGGCGGGAGCTTTGTTGTACGGAATGAACCCCTCCAGGCAGGGGGTTTTGAATTCAAAATCGTTCAATTGACATTTAGAACAAATAGTTTTAGAAGAAAGTATTTTGAATTCAAATTAAACCCCTTGGCTTTTAGGAGGAATGATGAAAATAAAAGATACTCTCAAATCCACGGCAAATATTGGAGCCGTTATTTTACTGGCACTCTTGATTTCAGGCTGCTCCATGTTTGATTCGTCCCAAAAATCTGAAGGGGAACAGGCATCCGCAGTTCATGCCAAGTCCAGAAAAACCACGGCCGTGTACTATGATTTCGAAGACGTTTTGATCCCCATGGAACTGTCAATTGTCACCGACAGAACCGTGGTCGTGTCGACACCCGGGTTTACTTCAGGCATCATTACCCTGAAAGGACGGGTGGAAAGACGGTCGTTGTTTAATTTTTTCAGCAACAATATGCAAAAAGACAATTGGACCGTTGTGAGCCAGATTAAATCCCCGGGTACCACCATTATGGTGTTTCAGAAAACTTCCAGAACTTCGGTCATTACCATCAGGGACGCACAGCTCTACACCTATGTCGAGATCGGGGTGGCCCCCACGGTTACAGGGGCTGCGGTGTCAGCAGAACCCGGTTTTTCCGAGTCAAATCTCCTGGAATAATGGGACTTGAAAATAAAAACATTCTTCTGGGCGTTACCGGTGGGATTGCCGCGTACAAGGCTGTTGAACTCTTAAGGCTGCTCAAAAAGGCCCATGCCGATGTCACGGTGATCATGACTGAGTCGGCCCAAAGATTTGTGGGCAGGACCACCTTTGAAGTGCTGTCTGAAAATCCGGTGCTGTGTGACCTGTACTTTGACACCGAGTCTTCGGTCAAACATATCGATCTTGCCGTCCGGGCCCATGCAGCAATTGTAGCCCCTGCAACGGCCAATACCATTGCAAAACTCGCCCACGGCATAGGGGACAATGCCCTGTCCACCACCCTGCTTGCCGTCACCTGTCCGGTGATGATCTGTCCGTCCATGAACACGAATATGTACCAGAACATCCGGGTGCAGAGGAATCTTGATATCCTTGAAATTGACGGATGGCATATCCTGGACCCTGATTCAGGTGTTCTGGCCTGCAAAACCGTGGGAGCGGGACGGCTGCCCGAACCCTGGTTTATCTTTGACAGGCTTGAGGCCATGCTCACCCCAAAGGATTTAAAGGACAAGCGAATCTTGATCTCGGCAGGCCCCACGGTGGAGGCCATTGACCCTGTCCGGTTTGTCAGCAATCATTCCTCGGGCAAGATGGGGTATGCCATTGCCAGGGCTGCGGAAAAAAGAGGGGCACAGGTCACCCTTGTGTCCGGCCCGGTCAATCTTGAGACCCCGGTGGGCGTGGACCGGATTGATGTGGAAACCTGTGACCAGATGCAGGAACAGATGCTGGCCCACCTTGACAGGGCCGACATCATCATCAAGGTTGCGGCAGTGGCGGATTATAAGCCCGTTGATCCTAAGGCACACAAGATAAAGAAACACGACAACCCTGAAGACCTTTCCATTAGAATGACCGAAAATCCTGATATTTTGGCCGCAATTGGACAGAGGAAAACCCGGGACCAGTTTCTGGTGGGGTTTGCTGCAGAAACCGATGACCTTGAAAAAAATGCACTGATGAAGATGAAAAAAAAGAACCTGGATATGATTGCCGCCAACCAGGTGGGATCACCCGGTTCCGGATTCAAGGCAGACACTAACAAGGTTAAACTTTTTTCCAGAGACGGTTCATCCCTGGATATCGAATTAATGGACAAGAACAAGGTGGCTGATATCCTTCTGGATCAGGTTCTTGAGAAAATGGGATAGGCCTTGGGATGACCGGGGAGAGTTTAAACAGATCAGGGACGTTGAGTTCCGGTTCCATTAAAACCGGCTTGGTGCAGGTGATAGAGGATTTTTCCGACTATCTTCTGTCTCAAAAACAGAACGCCAATTTTTTTGTCGACATTTCAGCAGAGTCGTATGCCCATATCAAAAATTGGAATAACAAGACTCCCAATACCAATGCCCCAAACAATCAAACGTCAAACAATCAGGAACCAGATAATAAGGCCCCGGATAATAGAAATTTGCCGGAGGCCTCCTTTTTTTTTCAAGGCTCTGAAACGGCTGATATCTTTATCCTGGACAGTGAAAACGGCCTTTTTAAAGGGGATTCGGGCGGGCTCCTCAAGAAGATTTTAGGCGCCATGCAACTTGCGCCGGAAGCTGTTTTTATCTGCAATGCCCACGATATGGCAGCGGTTCATCAAAAAATCAAAACCGTCTCCCCCAAGATCATCATCACCCTCGGCCCCCTGGCCGGACAGGCATTGCTGAAACTGGAGCAGCCCCTGGAACAGTTCCGGAGCAAATTCCACCACTATCACGGCATCCGGGTGATGCCCACCTTTCATCCCTCTCTCCTCCTGGCCCAGCCCCAATACAAGCGCCAGGTCTGGGAGGACATGAAACAGGTAATGGAAGCCTTTGGATTGGGCCATGGTTCTTGATGTCTTTATCGACACCCTCCTGGCCGAAAAAGGATATTCCGCTCACACCTGCCGGGCCTACCGGTCGGATATTCTGCACTTTATCGCTTTTATCCGGGGGGATGAGCCAACCAATAAGAATGGGAGTGACCCCCCAGATGATCCCACCGGTAAAATTATAGATGAAGCTACCGATCAAATCAGGGAAGAGGAAAAATTCCTTGCCCAGGTAAAACGTCTGGATAAAAATATCATCCGCAACTATCTTGCCCTTCTGGTGCGATCCGGAAAAGCCAAACGAACGATTTCGAGAAAATTGTCTTCCTTAAAGGCTTTTTTTGATTTTCTGGTGAAATCAGGACAGATCCGGGTGAATCCCGCGGATATGATCCCGTTTCCAAAACTTGAAAAAAGCATCCCGAAATTTTTAAGCGTTGATGACCTGTTTTACCTCCTGGACTCCATAAAAACCGATACCTGGCTGGACAAACGCAATCTTGCCATGTTTGAAACCTTTTATTCCACGGGAATGCGGGTGTCGGAAATGGCAGGCCTGAATATCCAGGACATTGACTTTAAAAGCCAAATGATTAAAGTCTTTGGAAAAGGATCTAAGGAGAGGATTGTGCCGGTGGGGAAAAGAGCACTGGATGCCATAAAAAATTACAGAATTGTTTTAAAGGAAAATTTTATCCCGGTTTTTTTGAATAAAAATTTATCCCGGCTCAGTTCCCGGTCCATCCGGCGGACTCTGGACAGGATCATGAACGAGTGCCGGCTGAACATCCCGGTATCCCCCCATACCCTGAGGCATTCCTTTGCAACCCATATGCTGGATTCCGGCGCGGATTTAAGGGGAATCCAGGAGATCCTGGGGCATGCCAGCCTTTCCACCACCCAGATCTATACCCATGTGAGCATGGACAGACTCATGCAGGTCTATGACAAGGCCCATCCAAGAAGTTGAAAAATAAAGGCAGATAAAATGGAAAAACAAGTATTTCACGGGACAACCATTCTGGCTTTGCGGCATAAAGACCGTGTTGTCGTGGCCGGGGACGGGCAGGTCACCCTGGGAAGTATCGTCA
Source organism: uncultured Desulfobacula sp. (assembly GCA_963674905.2). Classification (GTDB taxonomy): domain Bacteria; phylum Desulfobacterota; class Desulfobacteria; order Desulfobacterales; family Desulfobacteraceae; genus Desulfobacula. The sequence goes on from CAXXXR010000002.1 coordinate 3,701,440, forward strand.
CAAAGCACAGGGCCAGAAAAGTCCGGAGAATCTATAATGACAAGATTATTACGGGTTTTGCCGGTGCCACGGCCGATGCCCTGACCCTGTCTGAAAAGCTTGAAAAAAAACTGGAGCGGTATAACGGGAGCCTGACCCGGGCGGCAGTGGAACTGGCCCGGGACTGGCGCACGGACAAGTATTTGCGGCGGCTTGAAGCCATGATGATCGCGGCGGATAAGGAAAACACCTATCTGCTGTCCGGCAACGGTGATGTGATTGAGCCCGACGATGGGGTGATCAGTATCGGTTCGGGAAGCACATCGGCCCAGTCTGCGGCCATCGCTCTGGTGGAGAACACCGATCTTGACCCCCGGGCCATCGTGGAAAAAGCCATGAAAATTGCGGCTGACCTGTGTATCTACACCAACCACCACATCACGGTGGAAGAAATGTCAATGGAATAAAATTGGAAAAATAAAAAACAATGAAAGATTTAAAACCAGGACAGATTGTTGTTGAACTGGACAAATATATTATCGGCCAGAAGGACGCAAAAAAATCAGTGGCCATTGCCCTGAGAAACCGGTGGAGAAGACGGCAGCTTGACAAGGATCTCCAGGAAGAAATTGCCCCGAAAAATATTATTCTGATCGGTTCCACCGGTGTGGGAAAAACGGAAATTGCCCGCAGGCTTGCCAATTTGACCGACTCTCCATTTTATAAGGTGGAAGCCTCAAAGTTCACCGAGGTCGGGTATGTGGGCAGGGATGTGGAATCAATAGTCAGGGATATTGTTGAACTCACCGTGAACAAGCTGAAAGCCAGGCTCCAGGAAGCGGTGCAGGAAAAGGCGGGCAGGATAGCGGAAGAGCGCCTTCTGGATATCCTGCTGCCGCCGACGGCACAGACCGGGGCCGATATCTCCAATGGTCTTGATATCGTCACCACCGGACACGAAGATCAGAAAAATCAGGAAAACCAGAAAAATCAGGGGGATGAAACGGGAAAACCAAACGGTTCCACCCGGGAGAAACTCAGGAAAATGCTGCGGGCCGGCAAGCTTGATTCCCGGCAGGTTGACCTTGAGGTGGCAGACAAATCTTCTCCCATGGTGGAGATTTTTTCCAATACCGGCATCGAGGAGATGGGGATCAATGTCAAGGACATGCTGGGCAACCTTATGCCCAAGAATACCAAGCGCCGCAAGGTTAAAATCAAGGATGCCGTAAAACTGATCACCCAGGAAGAGGCGGCCCATCTCGTGGACATGGAACAGGTCAAAACCGATGCCGTGGACATGGTCGAACAGTCCGGGATCATATTTATTGATGAAATCGACAAGATTGCCGGCAAAGGGAACAGCCACGGCCCTGAAGTGTCCAAGGAGGGGGTCCAGAGGGATTTGCTCCCCATCGTTGAGGGCAGTTCCGTGCCCACAAAGTACGGGATTGTAAATACGGACCATATCCTGTTTATTGCCTCCGGGGCCTTTCACGTGTCCAAACCTTCGGACCTGATCCCTGAACTCCAGGGACGCTTCCCCATACGAGTGGAACTTACTTCCCTTGGAGCCGATGAATTTATAAGAATTTTAACGGAACCCAAAAATGCCCTTGTGCTCCAATACATTGCCCTGCTGAGAACAGAAGGAATCGAAATCGAGTTTACACCCGGGGCCATTGATAAAATTGCCGCCATTGCCGTGGAGGTCAATTCCACAACGGAAAATATCGGGGCCAGGCGGCTGCACACGATCATGGAAAAGCTGCTGGAAGACATTCTCTTTGCCGCACCGGATATTGAAGAAAAAAAGATTGTCATTGATGCGGCTTTTGTGGAAAAACAATTGATGGACATTGTTGAAGACCAGGATTTGACAAGGTATATTTTATGAAGAACAATGTGGCGGATATCCTCATTGAGGCCTTGCCGTATATCAAACAATTTTCCGGCAAGACCATCGTGATAAAATACGGCGGTCACGCCATGGTGGATGAAGACCTGAAAAAGGATTTTGCCAAGGATATCACCCTGCTCAAATACATCGGGGTGAATCCGGTGGTGGTTCACGGCGGGGGGCCCCAGATCAACAAGGTCCTGGCCGCCATGGGGATTACCTCGACATTTATCCGGGGCATGCGATACACGGATGGTGAAACCATGGACGTGGTGGAGATGGTTCTGGGCGGAAAAGTCAACAAGGATATTGTGACCGGAATCAACCGCCAGGGCGGGCGGGCCGTGGGCCTGACCGGGAAGGACGGGATGCTGATTGCGGCGGAAAAGATGACCATCTATCACCAGGAAGATGTGGGAAAACCGCCTGAAATCATAGACCCCGGCATGGTGGGAAATGTTTCCGGCATTAACCCGGACATCATCCATACCCTGACCAACCAGGGGTATATTCCGGTGATTGCTCCTGTGGGGATCGGCAAAGACGGTGAAACCTATAACATCAATGCCGATGTGGTTGCCTCGAAGGTTGCGGCGGCACTTAAAGCCGAGCGCCTGATCCTGGTGACGGATGTGGACGGGGTCCTGGACAAGGACAAGCATTTGCTGTCGTCAATTAATGCCGACACAATAGGGGCGATGATCCAGGCCGGGGAAATTCTGGGCGGAATGATTCCCAAGGTGGAAACTGCCCTGGATGCCGTCAAAAACGGGGTCAAAAAGACCCATATTGTTAACGGGAAACTTTCCCATGCCGTTCTGCTCGAGTTGTTTACCGATTCCGGTATCGGCACCCAGGTCGTTGTTGATTAAATCAAATTAGATTAGATACATATAAAATTTGCGGTCCTAAGCCCATATAAAAAAGAAAAAAGAGGATAAGCGTGGATTCAATTCAGAAAACAGACAATTTTGTATTTCAAACCTATCTTCGACAGGGAAAGGCCTTTGTGAGAGGAGAGGGCAGTTCGCTGTGGGATGAGGACGGGAAAAAATACACGGATTTTTTAGCCGGGATTGCCGTGTGCAGCCTGGGTCACAGCCACCCCGGGATCACCGAGGCAATCTGCCGCCAGGCCGCCACCCTGGTTCACGTGTCAAATCTTTTCTATACCCGGCCTCAGGCCGATCTGGCAGAGGCCCTGTGTGAAAAAAGTTTTGCCCAGCGGGTGTTCTTTTCAAACTCCGGTGCCGAGGCCAATGAGGCCGCCATAAAGCTGGCCCGGCGATATTTTCAGCGGCAGGGGGAAAAGAATCGGTTTAAAATCATTACCATGCGCCAGTCTTTTCACGGCCGGACCATGGCCACCCTGTCCGCCACGGGCCAGGATAAAATCAAAGACGGATTTTATCCGCTCCTGGAGGGCTTTTCCCACGTTCCTTTCAACGATATCTCTGCCCTGGAAAGCCAGATGGATGACACGGTCTGTGCCGTCATGCTGGAACCGGTTCAGGGGGAGGGCGGCATCATCCCGGCAGATCCGGCATACCTTAAGGCGGTCAGAAAATTGTGCGATAACACCGGAACCCTGTTGATTTTTGATGAAATCCAGTGCGGCATGGGACGGTGCGGGACCCTCTTTGTTCACGAGATCTACGGGGTCACGCCGGATATCATGACCCTGGCAAAGGCCCTGGGCAACGGCCTGCCCATCGGTGCCATGCTGGCAACCCAGGCGGCGGCAAAAGGTTTTGATTACGGAAGCCATGCCACCACCTTCGGCGGCACCCCCCTTGCCACGGCAGCGGCCCTGGAAGTGGTGAAGATCATTAGCCAGCCTGAATTCCTGGCCCAGGTCCGTTCAAAGGGGCAATACTTTAAGGATCAGCTTGAAATCCTCAAACAAAAACATTCCAGGATTAAGGATGTCCGGGGCCAGGGCCTTTTGATCGGACTGGAGATTGACAAGGATGCGGGATTCTTTGTTGGGGAACTCATGAAAAAAGGCTTTATCATCAATGGAATCCAGGATAAGGTCTTAAGATTTGCGCCGCCGTTGATCGTTGAAGAAAAAGAGATTGACAGTTTGGTGGCGGCCCTAAATAGCCTGCTATAATCGGGCAGTTTACTATAATTTGGATGCCTTACTATCATTAAACAGCCATTTTCTGAACAGGTCGGCTGCTATAATTTGATGGATTGATGAAATTGAATGGCCTGCCATAAAGGCCGGCATGCTATAATTGAGGAGATTGTTTTGAAAAAAGATTTATTGTCCCTTCTGGACCTTGAGCGAGAAGACTTTGACACCCTGTTTACCCGGGCAATCCAGCTAAAACAGCGCTATGCCAAGGGGATCCTTGACCGCCTGCTCATGGGCAAGACCCTGGGGCTTATTTTTGATAAGAAATCAACCCGTACCCGGGTGGCATTTGAAACCGCAATGATTCAACTGGGGGGTCACCCCATTTATATGAGCACCCAGGACACCCAGATTTCCAGGAACGAGCCGGCCAAGGATACGGCCAGGGTTCTGTCGCGGTACATCGACTGCCTGGCCATGAGAACCTTTGACCACGCTTTGGTTGAGGAATTTGCCCAAAGTTCGGCCATACCGGTGATCAACGCCCTTACCGATTCCTTTCACCCCTGCCAGATCCTGAGTGACATCATGACCATTATCGAACATCGGGGGGGATACAAGGACGTGAAGATTGCCTGGGTGGGAGACGGGAATAATGTGGTCAACTCCTGGATCAATGCGGCAAGCGTACTGGGGCTTGATTTGTTTGTGGCCTGTCCCGAAAATTACGAGGTCAACCCCGAGATTATCCAGGGCGCATCAGAGCGGGGGAAGAATCATGTGGTGTTTACCAATGACCCAAAAGAGGCGGTAAAAAACGCAGACGTGGTGTACACCGATGTCTGGGCCAGCATGGGGGATGAAGATGAGTTGTCCAAACGGATTGTGGCCTTTGACGGATTCCAGGTCAACCAAGCGCTTCTGTCCGGGGCAAAGGATGATGTCATGGTGATGCACTGCCTTCCGGCCCACCGGGGTGAAGAGATCTCGGAAGAGGTGCTTGAAGATAAAAATGCGGTATTCTGGGACCAGGCGGAAAACAAGCGGCACATGCACAAAGCCATTCTGGAAAGCCTGATTCTGGGAAATTCAAACAAATAAAGACTATTAAAAGAAATATAGACATTCAGACAAGGGAATTTACTGAACCATGAACGATCGTGTTGAAACCGCGGGCCCGGGAAATGCAAAATTGTGGGGGGGAAGATTTTCTGAAGCAACAGACGAACTGGTTGAAAAATTTCATGCCTCCATTGACGTTGACAAGCGGCTGTACGACTGTGACATAGACGGCAGTATTGCCCACGTGAAAATGATGGCAAAAGAGGCCATCATATCTTTGGAGGAGTCCGAGGCCATCATCAAGGGGCTGGGACAGGTCAAGCAGCAGATTGAAAACAATGAGATGAAATTTTCACCCGGCCTTGAAGACATCCACATGCACATTGAAGATGCCCTGGGCAGGGTTGCCGGGGATGCGGCAAGAAAACTGCACACCGGCCGGAGCCGGAACGACCAGGTGGCCCTGGATGTGCGGATGTATTTGAAAAAAGAGACAGGGATCATTGTTGAGATGCTGACCCTGTTTCAACGTGCCCTTGTGGGTATGGCCCGGAAGCATCAGGACGTGATCATGCCCGGATATACCCATCTGCAGCGGGCACAGCCGGTCCTGCTGGCCCACCATGTTCTGGCCTACTATGAAATGTTTAAGCGGGATATCCAGAGATTTGAGGACTGTCTGAAACGAATCGACGTCATGCCCCTGGGTGCGGCAGCCCTTGCCGGCACAACCTATCCCTTGAACCGGGAGTTTACCCGTCAGGTCCTGGGTTTTGCAAAGGTTTCTGACAACAGCATTGACTCGGTCTCGGACAGGGATTTTGTCATGGAATTCATTTCCCACGCCTCCATTGCCATGATCCATTTTTCACGGCTTTCTGAAGAGTTGATTCTTTGGTCGTCCGCCGAGTTTTCTTTCATTACCATTTCCGATGCCTTTACCACAGGTTCCAGCATCATGCCCCAGAAAAAGAACCCGGATGTGGCGGAACTTGTCAGGGGTAAGACCGGCCGGGTGGTGGGCAACCTTGTTTCCATTCTCACTCTGATGAAATCCCTGCCCCTGGCATACAACAAGGATATGCAGGAAGACAAGGAACCCCTGTTCGACACCGTGGACACGCTGAAAATCTGTACCGAGGTCTACACCCGGATGTTTGAAAACATAGAAGTCCACAGGGACAGGATGTATGCGGCCTGCTGCCGGGGATTTTTAAATGCCACCGACCTTGCCGACTACCTGGTTTCCAGGGGTATGGCCTTTCGACAGGCCCACTCCGTGGCCGGGCGTGCCGTGGCCCTGGCCCTGAGCAAGGGCGAAGAACTGGATGACCTGAGTCTTGCTGAGTTTAAAGAATTCAGTGAACTGGTGGACGAGGACGTGTACGAGTTTATCCGTATCGACAACACGATCTCCAGACGGATTTCCTACGGCGGAACCGGTTTCGACAATGTTCAAGCGGCCGTCAAAAAAGCGGCAAAAGATCTGGGCCTGTGATGGAAAATAAACGGGCAAATTCCCTTATTTTACTGGTATGGTGTGCTGTCTTACTCCTTGTTTTAGCCGGATGTGGGAAAAAGGGACCCCCCCTGGCGCCGCTGATACAGGGGAAGAATATTGCGGCTCCCTTTGATGTGAAGCTGACCCATGACAACAGCAATATCCGTTTGACCTGGAATCATAAAATCGATGACAAGAGGGCATTTGTCAAACCTGAAAGCTTTGAAATTTTTATGGCAAAAAAAACATTTGAAACCTGTGAAGGATGTCCCTTTGTGTTCACGACAATCGGCCTTGTACCCATGCCATTTATGGAGTTTTATACTCAGGTTGAAAAGGGGGCTAAGTATTATTTCAGGGTTCAGGCAATACAGGGCGATATGAGAAGCGAGTATTCAAAAACCATTCAATTTGAGGCCAGATAAAGATGAACCACCATCTTGCCTATCTGAGTATCGGGTCAAATCTCGGGGACAAGCAACAGAACCTTGAGGCGGCCATAGGGCTTTTGCGCCGCCATGATGAAATGGATGTGGAAGCGGTCTCTTCGTTTTATCGAACAGAACCCCAGAATTTTACGGACCAGGACTGGTTTGTCAACGCAGCTTTGAAAATCAGGACGCGTTTAACCCCCGAACATTTACTGGCTGAGCTGAAGGCCCTGGAAAAAAAATTGGACAAGGACGGGAAACCCTTCAGGTTCGGCCCCAGAATCATTGATCTGGATATTATTTTATATGATGATCTGGTTCTCAAAACCGATTGCCTTGAAATCCCCCATCCCAGAATGCACGAAAGATGTTTTGTTCTGAAACCCATTTGTGATATAGGAGCTCAGGCAAACCATCCGGTTTTGAACCTGAGAGCAGATGAATTGTTGAATAAATTAGAAAAACAAGAAGCCCAGAAGGTGATCCTTCTGGTAGAGGAGAGTTAAAGTGAAATTTTTTATTGATACGGCCAATATTGACCAGATTAAAGATGCCAGCGACATGGGGATGGTGGACGGGGTCACCACCAATCCGTCCCTGATTGCCAAGGAAGAGGGCGAGTTTAAAGAGATTATTGCCGACATCTGCAAAATTGTTAAGGGTCCGGTAAGTGCGGAAGTGATCAGCCTTGACTGTGAAGGTATGGTGGCCGAGGCAAGAGATCTTGCCAAAATAGCCGATAATATTGCCGTTAAAGTCCCCATGACGGTTGAAGGGTTAAAGGTGGTTAAAATCCTTTCAGATGAAGGCATCAAAACAAACGTCACCCTTGTTTTTTCAGCGCTCCAGGCATTGATGGCTGCAAAAGCCGGGGCAACTTTTGTCAGCCCCTTTATCGGCCGTCTGGATGACCTTGCCCAGGAAGGAATGGGTCTGATTGAAGAGATCGTTCAGATCTATGCCAATTATGATTTTGACACCCAGATCATTGTGGCCAGTGTGCGAAGTCCCCTCCATGTGCTGGACTCCGCCCTCCTGGGTGCTGATATTGCCACCATCCCATACGGGGTGTTAAAGAAGCTTGCCTCCCATCACATGACGGACAAGGGGATTGAATCTTTTCTGGCAGACTGGAACAAAAAGAACGGATGATGGTATAGAGGCGGGAAAATCGGGTTATTTGAAATTTGATATTGACAAAATTGCCCGTCACGTATATAAATTCCTTTTGTTTGCTGAGCGGGAATAACTCAGTGGTAGAGTGCGACCTTGCCAAGGTCGAAGTCGCGGGTTCAAATCCCGTTTCCCGCTCCACAACACCAGGCGGCTTGGCCAAGTGGTAAGGCGACGGCCTGCAAAGCCGTTATTCTCCGGTTCAAATCCGGAAGCCGCCTCCACAGTAAATTCAAGGACTTAGGGTCAAAACTTAAGTCCTTTTTTTATTGCTAAAAAATATTTCTCTCCCCCTATATCCACCCATTGATAATAAAGTGTCTCAGAGATTCCCATTGCCCTATTTTTTAAGGTTGCATTTTGTGACCTCAAAGATAATTCTTCTTTTTTAGAAATTTGTCAATCCATGGTTTAACTCCATTATGCTGCCATCGGCAATAGATTTATCAAAGGTGTACGATTCAATTCCTGGACTACCGTTAAAGGATCGAAACAAAAAATCGCACATTTGCGATTCTTTCTGATTCATTAATCTTTGTTTCAGCCATTGGCTCTTATAAGGCCCTAAAATTAAAAGCAATAAAATGCTATCCATCAAATATTTTGTTTGGCACATGGATTGCAGACTCTGACACAAAAACGGACACAAAACGTTTTGACAAATAAAGAAACGCGATTAGCATATGATTGATTGAACTTTAAATTAAAAGGAGATGTGTGTTATGGCAAAAATGACCGGGAGAATGCAGGAATTATTTGAAAAAGTGGGTATAGCTGCCCTTGGAACTTCAACCACAGACGGGAGCCCCAATGTTGTGCCGGTGGGGGCCAAGAAAATTATTGATGATGAGACCATTCTCATCTCAGACCAGTTTCTCAACAAAACCCTGGCCAACATGAAATCAAACCCAAAGGTATCTGTCACATTTTGGGAAGGGCACGAAGGGTATCAGTTAAAGGGAAGCGTTACCATTGAAACCACGGGGAAACGATATGAAGAGACGGCTGAGTGGATCAAAGAAAAGAGTACCAAATCCGGATTTCCCCTGAAGTCCAAGGGAGTTGTTATTCTGAAGATAGAAGAAATTTACGGGGTCGCCCCCGGTCCCGGAGCCGGAAAACAACTGGCCTAGGATTTTGTGAAAAGAAAAATTGAATTATTGGCGCCCGGTGGTGACGTTGATTCCATAAAGGCTGCAATTCTTGCAGGAGCAGGTGCAGTATATTGCGGCCTGAATAAATTGAATGCCAGAAACCGGGCGGCAAATATAGAGTTTGAAGATCTGTACGGAATCATAAATCTTGCCCACACACACCATTGCAAGGTTTTCCTCACCTTGAATATCATTATCGTTGGCAGTGAAATCCCTTATCTTGTGGGCGTGTTGAATAAATTGGTCAATACCCGCATTGATGGGATCATTGTTCAGGATCTGGGATTGTTTTATCTGGTATCCCGCTATTTCAAGGGGCTTGCAGTCCACGCCTCCACCCAGATGAATACGCACAATGAGGGCCAGGTAGGATTTTTAAGCCGGCTGGCCGCCACCCGTGTTAATCTTTCTAGGGAATTGAATATTACGGAAATAAAGGATTTAACCCGGGTTGGCCACGATCTGGGTGTCATGACTGAGGTGTTTGTTCACGGCTCCTATTGTCTCTCTTTTTCAGGCATCTGTTATATGAGTTCGGTTCTTGGCGGGAATTCGGGAAATCGCGGCAGGTGCAGCCAACCCTGCAGGGACCGATATTTAACAACGCCGGCAGGTAAAAATTTTCCTTTAAATCTTAAAGACAACTCCGCCTATTTTGATCTGGGAGAATTGTATCATGCAGGGGTTGATGCCATAAAGATAGAAGGCAGAATCAAAAAATCCGCCTACGTATATACGGTGGTCAACTGCTGGAAAAAGCAACTTCAGGATTTTTATGACTACAATCGGCTGAATACTGACAATAGTGATCTTTACAAGGTTTTTAACCGGGATTTTTCAAACGCCTATTTAAAGGGAGATATCAATAAACAGATGTTTATTGATAATCCGCGGGACAATTCAGCTCAGCACCTCTCCGATATCCATACCTATTCAGGGGATGGGAAAAAAGAGGCGGATCAGCTCTCCCTGTACAGGGAAAAAGAAGAACTTACGGCAAGGGTTAACCGTAAAATTAAAGACCTGAGCATCGCCAGGGTGGGGGTGGTCATCAGTGTTTCAGGAAGGCTTGATGCCCCTTTAAGCGTATCCGTCAAAACCCCGGACACCTCATTTAAGGTGCTGTCCTGTGTCAATCTTGCCACAAAAAATAAAAAAACTATTGCCAAGGGTCTGACCCATGATTTTTTGTGGGAAAGATTCAAGGCTTTAAAGGAGACAGGGTATTATCTCAAGCATCTGGAACTGGAAAATCTTCAAAACCATCTTTTCCTTCCGTTTAAGGAGATCACTTCAATAAAGAAAAGAGTCTTATCCGTCTTGAATGGTTCGGGCGTAGATGATTCAGGGCAAATGACAGAACCCATTGACCTGCCTTTCCTGAAAAAAGAAAAGAGGTTGACGGATCCTCCGGATCTCTGGGTGTTAATCTCTGACCGTGAAGACATCAAGGTGTGTGAACGGACCGGTGCAACGGTTTTTTTCCAGCTTCCCAATGGGTTTAAAGAACAGGCGGGTGAACTCACGGATCTTTTTTTACGCTATAAAAATTTAATTCCCTGGTTCCCGTCTGTTCTCATCGGAGACGACTACAGGGCTGCGGTAAAGTTTATCCAACAGGTGCAACCAAAACTTATGGTGACCAACAATACCGGAATCGCCTATGAGGCCGTTGAAAATGGCATTCCCTGGATAGCAGGGCCCTACCTGAACCTGGTGAATTCTTTTGGTCTTCTGTGTTTAAAAGAAAATTTTAATTGCTCGGGCGCATTTATTTCAAATGAAATCAGCAAATACCAGATAAAAAGTATTATTCGGCCCAAAGATTTCAGGCTCTACTATCGCATCTTTCACCCGATTATGCTCTTATCCACCCGGCAATGCCTGTTCCACCAGGTTATCGGATGTGGAAAAAATCAAATTGACGGGACATGCATACGAGACTGTGAAAAATCTTCATCCATTTCAGACTTAAAAAACCACCCCCTTTTTATTGTAAAAACAAAGGGGGATTATCATTGTATTTACCATCGCCGGCATTTCCTGAACACGGAGATCGTCGAGGATCTGCCGGGGATTTTTTCCGGTTTCCTGGTTGACTTGCGACAGATAAAAACTGAAACCAGGATAAAAATGGATAAATCAGGGATCATACAGAGTTTTGAAGATTTTTTGCGGGCAGAGCCGGGTTCAAAAAAACGAATTGAAAAAAATATTCATCCCACAACAAATACCCCGTACGTAAAAGGGATCTAAACGAAAATTGGGAATATGCTTCCTTGTGTTTTGTGGATTCTATTGATAAGAATATTGACTGGTTTTGAGTTTTATGAGTTATAAATATATCCGTGGGCAGGGGAAACAGGTTTTTGCATATTGGATTTGTCTCATAAAAGTTTAAACATAATCGTTTAAACAGATATAGTCTAAACAGGGAGTTGTTTGATGGAGCCGACACTATCAGGAGCAGGCCAGGCAGGTGATAAGAAGAAAGACCCGAGAATTGTCCGCTGGCAGGCGGGGCTTGAAGATGTGATGGCCCTGTTTCAGCCGGATTTGCAAAAGGGCCGGTTGACACCGGTTTGTCCGCTGGAAACTCAAGATCTGCCCGTATTCAAGGCCGCTCTGGAAAGGGTGGACTTAAGCCCGGGTCTTTTGGCGGCCTTTCTGCCTCCGGATTCAGCCAATCCCATTCGTCCGCCGGATTCCATGAAAGAACTGGACCGCATTGAAAAGGGCAAGCCGTCCTATAAAATCATCATCCTGAGGCCCGGAAAAGAGGACCGTCTTCTGTGTGCGGAGATTTCAGAACATGCCCATCGGCCCGGGGTGGACATTTTCCAGTCCGGAATCTTCCTGGGAAAATATGACTATGACACCCATGATGTCTGCGTCCAGGAATTGACAAAAGCCGTCCGGACCCATGCCTGGGAAAAGGACAAGTGGCAGCCCAAGGATTATATGACCTATACCGTCAACTGGTTTGAGCGAATCATCTACCTTGGTACGCGGGATGTGAGCGTGGATAAGAATTGTTCATTTTTTCACAGCCCCACACTGATCAAGGTGGATCGGGTGGATGCATTGTTTCTGCTCTTATACGAGGTGCTGTGCCGACGGTTCAGGCAAGATCCTGAAGAAATTGCCCGGGAACTGCCCGGGGCAGGTGAAAAATCCGGGGACACAGCGGCGAGGCTTTCGGCCTGCCAATCCCTTGCTCAAACCTATCTCCTGGATTTGCTGAACCTTGTGAAAACCCTGGGTCTTCTTGATTTTGCAAGTTTTACCAATGCCCAGAACCATGGATTTACAAATGAATTTGCCAGAACCGTGGAAAAACTTTCCAATGACCTGGAAAAAATAATGGCAAAATAACGGCAAGGTAATGATAAAACAATATTGCCGTCACTTCCGGTTGTTTTGAAGGCAAACAAGAATTTATCTCCGGTTCCTGAAATGGGCATCTCCGGCTTCGAGCTGGCCCAGGATTTCCAGATAGGCGGCATACCGTTCTTCTGATATTTGTTTGTCCGCCACCAATTGGGTAACGGCACACCCCGGTTCGGTGCGGTGGCGGCAATTCCGGAAGCGGCAGGAGCCGTCTGTTGCCGGCTCAAACCCGGGGAAATATGCCGCAAGATCTTCAGGCGAAATATCCACCAGCCCGAATTCGTTGAACCCCGGTGTGTCCACGAGTTCGCCGCCGCCCTTCAATGAATGGAGAGTGGAAACCGTGGTGGTATTACATCCCCTGGCACCGGCTTCATAGAGGTCCCCCACCTTGAGATCAAGTGTCGGGCAAATCGCATTGACCAGGGAGCTTTTTCCCACCCCTGTGATGCCCACAAAAAAACTCCGGAACCTTTTTTCCCCCAGAAACAGTTCAAGGTTTTCAATTCCCTCTCCTGTGACTGCGCTCATGGTAAAAATATCGACGCTTCTGGCATAGACGGCAAAGAGTTGGGCAATATAGGCTTTCGTATCTTTAAGATCACACTTGTTGATCACCAGTACAGGGATCAGGTTCGCCTGTCTTGCGCCGACAATGGCCTGGTCGATGTATCCGAAGGGTGGAAGGGGTATGGGGGCCACCACCACGCCGAGAACATCCAGGTTGGCCCCGACAATTCGGATGCTTCCCCGGGAATTTCTCCGGCAAAGCTCAGTTCTTCGGGGCATCCGTTCAAGGCGATTGTCCCGCACCATGACCTCGTCGCCGACCACATGGCCCGAGCGTTTTTTTACCTTCACCATCCGGCGTTCCCCGGAACCAAACAGGATATCCACGGCTATGCCGTGGTGGGCGACAATCACGCCTTTTTGATCCGTGCCGGACTTGCCGGGATCTTTTTTTATCGGCCCCTTTTTTTTTCGTCTGTTAATGTCCAAACACTGAATCTCCATCCTGATATTGGTATTTGCGGTCCTAAAAAATATTTTTTTATCGTTGTTTTGTCGTTAATTATCTATATGGATGACCTAAATCGCGTCAGCGGACATATTACCCTGGCAGTGCAGCAAAATCAAACCCTGGTGCCGGTAAATTCGGATGTTTTTTTATTTTCCTTGCAAAATTGGAACAAAGGTGTATGATGATGGTTGATTTACACCGAAGTCGAATCAAATTTTCCTTCAAGGTTTTCCTGGTTAACCACTTTGTTATTCCAAACATGGTTTGTTACCGCCGAAGTTTCTGCTGATTCAATATACAGGAGAAACAAAAATGAGGCCTGATAAAATAAAGCGTATGATGCGTTGACAACCATGAATCCGGGTCATGCCCCCCCATATTATTATCGGGTTATTATCGGATTACACCCGGATTATCTCTCGGGGTCTGTAAGATCACCGGCCCGGACATTTTACAAAAATAAAACATAAGAATGACCAGCGGATTTTAAATTCGCAGATCAATAGTTTAAGATTTATAGACCCGATCCTTGAACCGGATCTATAGGCCGGGGAAACGCCCGGCAGATTATTATGAAATATACAGGAGTATGAATGAGTTTTAAAAATTTTAAGTTTGACCCAAGAATAACCGCCGGCATTGACGCCTGCGGTTATATCACCCCCACCCCAATTCAAAAAGAGGCTATTTCCCCGATCCTTGATGGACGGGATATGCTTGGCCTTGCCCAGACCGGGACCGGGAAAACCGCCGCATTTGTCCTGCCCCTTCTTCAGCGGCTCCTGGATGGTCCCCGTAAATGCGTGCGGGCCCTGGTCATCGCACCCACACGGGAGCTGGCCGAACAGATTCATGCCGAGATCGGCAAACTGGCAGCAAAAACAGGTCTGCGCAGTCTGTCCATTTACGGGGGCGTGGGGAAACAGCCCCAGGTCAAGGCCATCCGCAATGGTGTGGAAATTATCGTTGCCTGCCCCGGCCGTTTGCTGGACCTGCTCAATGACCGTGCCGTTTCCTTAAGTTCTGTTGAGACATTGATTCTGGATGAGGCAGACCACATGTTTGACAAGGGATTTCTCCCGGATATCCGGAGAATCATCAAGCAGGTACCCGTGAATAGGCAATCCCTGGTTTTTTCCGCCACCATGCCAAAGGAAATCCGCCATCTGGCGGAAAACATATTGAAAAATCCGGCAACCGTGCAGATCAATCATACCCGGCCGGTTCTTGCCATTTCCCATGTCCTGTTCCAGGTGGCAAAAGAGCGCAAAACCTCTTTGCTCAAGACCATCATCCAGGACGAGCAAATGAAGAGTACCCTGGTCTTTACCCGTACCAAGCACAAGGCGAAAAGTCTGGCCCTGCAATTGCAGAAAGCCGGCTATCGTGCAGCCTCGATCCAGGGCAATCTCTCCCAGCAGAAACGGCAGCAGGCCCTGAACGGATTTAAGGACGGGACTTTCAATATTCTGGTGGCAACGGATATTGCGGCCCGGGGAATTGATGTGCAGGGGATTTCCCATGTGATCAATTATGACGTGCCGGACACGGCTGAAACCTATACCCACCGCACCGGACGTACGGGCCGGGCGGAACAGTCTGGCCAGGCATTTATCTTTGCCGGCCGGGAAGACTCCAGGATCATCTCTCTGATTGAGCGGAACCTGGGCAAACCCATGCACCGCCGGGAAACCCCCGGGTTTGCCCTGGAATCAAAACAGACTGTGGTTGGAGAAACAAAAAAGCAGTTTGTGCGGCAGATGCCCAAAAGAAAAAAGCCAGCTGGGGCCGGACGTGGCAGGAACCAGTATAGCGGGGTTTTTTCTCTGGCTTCCAACCGGAACAGGAGTGCTCACCCCTGAAAAATTTTGTCCGGATTTTTGAAGATTTTTGTCGATAAACATTTTATATTCAAGAGGATTTAATCGTGTTTAAACCAAATTATTCATTTGAAAAACGTCAGAAAGAATTGGCCAAGAAAAAGAAAAAAGAAGAAAAAAGGCAACGCAAGCTGGATAAACAGAAAACTTCCGTTACAAAAGATGAAAACGCCTCTTTACAGGAAGATTAACCTGTTTAACAGCGCATGGGTTTTAAACAGTGCATGGGGTGGAAAAAGATAAAATGAGTTTGAATTACGAAGAACTGGATTTTCGACAGACCCCCATCGGAGACCTGATGTTGCGTCGCCGCCGCCTGCTTCAGCTCAAGGGTCTTCATATTTATGAGGTCAAGCTGGGGGAGGATTTTCTCATGACCAGCCTGTTTCATGAGGCGGAATCCCAGTTGTCAAAACTTGGGCTTGGCATGTTGGAAAAAGAAAATCTCGACGTTGTGGTGGGCGGGCTCGGTCTCGGGTACACCGCTGTTTCAGCATTGGAAGATCCGCGTCTAACCTCGCTTGTGGTTGTGGAGTATTTGCAGGGGGTGATTGAATGGCACCAAAACGGGCTTGTCCCGTTGGGTAAGACCCTGACGAAAGATTCCCGCTGCCGCCTGGTGCAGGCCGACTTTTTTGCCCTGTGCCGGGACCCGTTGAAACACTTTGATCCAATGGTTCCTGAAAAAAAGCATGATGCCGTTCTCCTGGATATTGATCACACGCCCACCCGGGTGCTGAACCAGACAAACACACGGTTCTATACTGAAGAGGGACTGGGGGAACTGGCCCGACACCTGAACCCGGGCGGGGTTTTCGGCCTCTGGGCAGACGGTTTTCCGGAAGATTCTTTTACCCGACGTCTGGGCCGGGTATTTGACACGGCTGAGGCGCACACCATCAAGTTTGACAATTCTTTGACCGGCGGATCATCCGAAGGGTCTGTTTACCTGGCACGGGTGGGTTTGTAAGTGATCATGGACCGGTTCGACTGAGTATTGCATGGCAAAAAATAAGCGCTTTAAATATGAACGGGTCAAAAATCTGCCCAACGTGATTTTCTCCAAGTTTGGCAAGGCAGATCCGCAACATTCATACCCCTGGTACCAGGATCGATTCTCGGGAATGGAAAGAATTCTCGAACTGGGTTGCGGCAAAGGCGAGTATAGCCTGGCATTTGCCGGGGCCGATCCCCATAAACTTTGCGTGGGAATCGACAGCAAGAGTCATCGCATCTGTGTGGGTGCGGAAAAAGCCCTTGCCCAGGGGCTTGAAAATGTTCTCTTTTTTCGTGTGGGGATTGAGCGTATTCAGGAGTTCTTTGTCCAGCATTCCATACACGAAATCTGGCTCACCTTTCCTGATCCCCATTTAAAGACCCGAACCGTCAAATCCCGGTTGACCGGCCCGGGGTTTTTAGACCGTTATGCGCAGATACTTGTGCCTGGAGGGATGGTGCACCTAAAGACCGATAATGAAGTATTCTACTCGTTTACCCGGGAATCCGTCCTGAAATGGGGCGGCCGCATCCTTGCAGCGTCAGAGGATATTCATGACGGGATCGACTGCGGTCTGCCTGCCCGTGACATTGTGTCCACATTTGAGAGGAAAGCCCGTTCAAAAGGCGTGACCATTAAACACCTGGCCTTTACCCTGAACTGACAAACCGGTTCTGTCTGTTAAAAAAGGGACTGCTGTTTGAAATTTTGGCGCTTGCCCTGATCTTTCAGCTCGTTCACCATTGAGTTCTTATCGTCATCCCGGACCAGGTTTGTCCAGTCCCGGCAAAATTCAGGCTGGGCCGTGGAGGCGTACTCCACCGTAAAAATATTTTTTCCAGAGGATTGAATCTCCAGGGGCTGGTTGATCAGCAGCTCTTTTTCCTGGGTTGTCATTACCGGAAATCCATAGGGAATATTCTCATGTTTTAACCTGCCCTTGGATTTTGTTCTCTGGACAACAAAATCCAGATGGTTGACCAGGCGCTGATGGATCACCTGTTGGGCCGTTTGGATAATGCCCTCCTTTACCCGGAGGTTTATTGCTTCAAGACCGGGGTCTATTTCATAACCCACACTGTTGCGTCCAGATGCCATGGCGGCAGATGTAGTGGTTCCCATTCCCAGATACGGGTCCAGGACCAGGTCTTCTTTGGCTGAATACATGTTGATCAAGCGATAGGCCAGTTCAAAGGGATAGGCTGCACTTCTTTTCCGGGTGTCTTTGTCTGCAATGGCCTGGACGGTTCCTTTGATATCAAACCAGATATCTGAAAACCAGAGGTTCCGTTCTTCCCAGAAAAAAGCGCTGGACCGCCGGTTTTTTTTGAGGGCCTGGCTGACAAATTCTCTTTTTCCCCCTTTTCTCAGGACCAGGATATATTCATGCTCCAGGGTGACATAGGCTCCGGCCGGCATCATTCCTGAGCCCATGAATTTATTGGGTGCATTGGTCTGTTTGCGCCACAAGATGCAGGGCAGAGCTGAAAATCCAAGTTCCTGGGCAAATTTAAGAATCCGTGCATGGTTGGTGTACAGGGCAAAATTCTGCTTCAGGGTCCGGGTGGCATCCCCGATATTGATACAGGCAAAGCCGCCGGGTTTTAACACCCGAAAGCTTTCCGTCCAGACCTTATCCAGGATTTGATGCATGGCCTCAAAGGCACCCGGACCATCTTCCCGGTTTAATCGTTTCTTGACGATAGGGCTCTGGGTTGAAAACAGCTCGTCCCACATCTCGATCATGGGGTATGGGGGTGAGGTGACAATCAAATCAACGCTTTTATCTGCAAGGTCTTTCATCCGGCTTGAATCTGAGAATAGGGCTCTGTGTTCGGTTTTCATAGGGGTCCTTTAATAATTTTTTCAGAGCTTTACCACATTTAAAAATTTTAGTAAATCAGGGATATCAGAGAAGGAAGGGGTTTATGGTATAAGCAGGAAAATATGAAACAGGACAATGAATCAGCATATAAAATCAGTGGGAGCATGATACGCAAAACACAGACAATAGAGAAAATCAAACCCATTTATACGGAATATCTGGCCCATATGAGCCGGTTTTTTAACATTGGTGATGTCGAGGCCTGGTCCAGGGCAGCAGTGAAAAACCTGAACCGCTATGTGGGGGCTGATGATCACCACATCTATGTTTTAGAGAGATCAGGGGCTGTGATCGGCTTTGCCCTGGTCAACGATCACCTGCGGTTCAATGCTGACGGTCTTGCAATTGCAGAGTTTTACGTTCAAAAAGAATATGCGAAAAAAGGATATGGCCGCAGACTGGCGGAGCATGTATTCGTACAATTTCCGGGCAGATGGGAAGTTGCCGTAACCTTAAAGAATGATTCAGCCCTGGTGTTCTGGGACCAGGTGGTGTCCACTTACACAAAAAATAATTTTCAGAAAAAATGGAACCACTCGTTTAACGGATATGGCTTTGTTTTCCATACGGGTTAAAGCCCGGGGGTATGATTTTTTTACTGTGATTTTGTCTTCTCGTTTGATTTTTATTATATTGGATTTGAAATTTTGATATAAACAAATCTGATACCACCGAGCTTGATAAAATTAGAGAGGAGAGACCATATGTCTTCAAGCAACAGTTCATCCAGCCGGCTTTCAGAGGCGCTCCGTTCCCAGAAAGACCGTGAAAATACTTACAGGGAAAGGGCGCTCAAACTTTTTCCCTGGATCTGCGGCCACTGCGGCCGGGAGTTTGACGGCAAACGCCTGCGGGAGCTGACCGTACACCATAAAGACCACAACCATGACAACAACCCGCCGGACGGAAGTAACTGGGAGCTTTTGTGCATTTACTGCCACGACAATGAACACTCCCGGGACCAGGTTGCCGATGCCTATGCCGACGAGCCGTCGGGCGGTTCCATTTCAAAAGGGGGCACCACCAATCCCTTTGCCGGGCTCGGGGATCTGTTAAAAGGGAAATTGGAGGAATAGTTAACAGGTCTGCTATCAGTTGTCGGCCAGAAGTTTTATTGGTTTTGTTTGCATCACCTTCCTGGATGCCATAAGCGCGGTTAGCATACAGATACCGGTGGTGAGAGAGAGGATGGCAAGGCAGATCCAGACATCAAACTGCCGGATGCTGTCAAAAAAATACCAGGAAACGGCCTGGGAACATCCAAAACTCAGGAGGATGCCAAACAGGGCTGCCGTAAATCCGATAAATCCGAATTCCAGGAGTGCAATGGCCTGGATTTCTCGAAAATCCGCTCCCAGGACCTTTAAGAGATTGATCTGGGTTTCATTTTTCCAGGCCTCGTGGCGGGCAATGGAAAAAATAGAGACCAGACCGGCGGCAATGGCCAGCCAGGCCATGAAGCGGATGGACAGGGAAAGCCGGTCCGTGATGGTGAGCAGGGTCCCGGCCATCTGGGTCACATCAATGACCGAGACATTGGGAAAGGCAGTGACAATTTGGTTTTTCAGGGCTTGCCGGTTTGCCGGCGGCACCTGGGATATGGCCGCCAGAAATGTTTTTGGGGCCTGATTCAAAACCCCGTCCTGGAAAAGCAGGAAAAAGTTCGGCGCAAAGCTGTTCCACCTGACCTTGCGCAGGTTGACCACCCGGCCCGTAAAGGGGATGCCCTGAATATCGAACTCTATGATATCCTCCATCTCGATCCCATATCGCTCGGCAAAAGACGCTTCAACAGAAATTTCAAAGGGTGTCCCTGACTCAAAATCCCAGGGGATTGTAGACAGGGGGTTTCCCTGGACAATGGTTTCAGACGGATCCAGGTCCTTTCGATAGGAGAAATTGAATTCCAGTCTTCGACCCCGTCGACCTGAGTTTGACTGCCCGGACCCGGTATCTTCGTCATAAAAAGGCTGATCGTTCTTTGCGAGGATTCTTCCCCTGACCATGGGGGATATATGGGTGAGATCGGCATTCTGGTGCGCCATAAATTCAATAAATTCTGTCCGTTGTTCCTCCTGGATGTCCACAAGGAAAAAAACGGGAATTTTCAGGCCTTTGGGCTGCACAATCTCGTTTTGCAGCCCTTTCTGGATCTGGGGGATGATGGAGATCAAAAACACGCCCATGGCAATGGTGACAAAACAGGCCAAAGAGACCTGTTTATTTCGAAATAGATTCCGAAAGGCAATTTTTCTCACCAGGTTTTGGGTGAAGGAGAGGATTCTACAGCTTGAAAAAATTATCCGGCCCATGACGGATAAAATCGTCAGGACCAGAACAAATCCCCCGGTAAAAAATCCCGCGCTCCTGACAGATCCGGCCACGAAGACAGACACCAGGAAAAAAGAGAACAGCGCCGGCCCGAAGCTTGCCACCTGGATCATGTGACCTGCCACCGTTGTTTTGTCTGCGGATACGGCGGGTCGGAGCAGGCTTAGGGGCTTTATCCCGAAAATACGGACAAAAACAGGCAGACAAAAGATCAGGGAGCCGGTCATACCCATTCCCAGGGCAAGAAAGACTGTCACAGGATCTGTGGTCAGAACGGCCTGGGCAGGGATCAATCCCTGGAAAATCACGGGAAATGCCTGAACCAGGAACAGGGAGCCGGAAACGGCCGGGACAGAAGCCAGGCCCCCGAGTATGATTAGCTGACAACTAATATACAGGTAGATCTCCCAGTGTTTCGCCCCAATGCTCATGAGAATGGCAATCTCCCGTTGCTTCAGATTCAGGGTGCTCCGGAAAAGGTAGGCTGTGGCAATGCCGGCAAGGAAAAGGGCCACAATGCTGACCAGTCCCATATATTGGGTAAAATATTGGGTGATCCTGCCCAGACGCTGGTTCACGTCCCGGCTGTCATAGACATTGATCCGGGGCTGTCCCGGAAAGGTTTGACGAAATTTCTGCCGCAAAGTTTCAGCCAGTCCGGGAATGTCCGCTTTCCGGTTGAGACGGTAAAAGTTTTGATACCTGATCCGGCTCCCGAACTGGATCAAACCGGTACCTTCCAACTGGCTAATGCCCATATAGAGTTTCGGGGCCAACTCCACATTGGTTAAGGACTTGTCCGGATCCGCTATGAAAAAATCTTTTACCCGGAATATTTTATTGCCCAGTGTCAGGGGAGAGTCTGTGTCGGCCCGATTCACAAGCCCCAGGGTATGGGCCGTGTCCCGGGTCAGGAATACACAGGGTTTTTCCTGGAGTGTTGTGGTTTTCGTGCCGTGCTCAAGCAGGAATTCACCATAGAGCGGGTAGGCATCATCAATGGCCATCACGCTGACCAGGCGGGCATTGTCTCCGGTCCTGGCCATGGTGTAAAACCGGATGAGCCGGGCATGGGAGGTGTCCTTTCCCAGTACCTGACGGGTAAGTTCTGTTTCTTCCGGGGTTAACGGGCTGTTGGAGGAGAGTAACAGGTCAGCGGTTAATATCTCCCGTAAATTGTTGTCCAGATGGCGGTTCAGGGAACGGCCGAACGAGTGGACGGCAATAAATCCGGCAAGGCCGACGGACAGGTTTAGTATGAAAAAAAGGGCAAACCCCCTGTTTTTCATCAGATCTTTTAAGCCCAGGCTGATCCAGAGCATCAGGCCAGCCTGCCGTGATCAAGGTGCCTGATCGTCTGGCATTGCCGTGCCAGGCCTGAATTATGGGTCACCAGGATCAGGGTTTTATTTTCTTTTTCCACCAGGTCGAACAGGAGTCGGGCCACGCGTTCCCCTGTGGCCGTATCCAGGTTGCCCGTGGGTTCATCTGCCAGGAGCAGGGCCGGTTTACCGATGAGGGCCCTGGCAATGGCCACCCGCTGGCATTCCCCGCCGCTGAGCTGGGCGGGCAGATGGTGGCTCCGGTCCTGCAGTCCCACCTTTTCCAGCATGGAATTGGTTTTGTCATTGATCCGGTCCTGCTTGAGGATTTCCAGGGGCAGGCTGATATTTTCCCGGGCAGACAAGTGGGGCATGAGATGGAACTGCTGGAAAATGATCCCGATTTTCATGGCTCTGTAGCGGGCGAGACGGCTTTCCTTCATGGTGCAAAGATCCAGACCATCCAGGATGATTTGGCCCGTATCCGGACTGTCCAGCCCTGCGATCAACGAGAGCAGGGTGGTCTTCCCGCTGCCGGACCGGCCGGTAACGGCAGTGGTTTGCCCGGAATTGAGGCTGAAGCTGATGTGATTTAATACGGCAAGGGTACCGGACCGGGGCTGGTGAAAGGATTTGGATATATTTTTGACGTCCAGTATCATAGTTGCTCCAGAATATAGGCAAGCACGGTGGCGGCAATAATTTTGTGACCTTCCAGGTTGGGGTGGATCCCGTCGGCCTGATTCAGGCGAGGCTTGCCTGCCACATCTTTGAGTAAAAAGGGAATAAAGGGAATGTCGTGTTTGTCGGCCAGAGAGGCAAAGACCGCTTCAAAGGCCCGGGCATAATCCGGCCCGTAATTGGGCGGAAGTTTCATCCCGGCCAGGATCACCCGTATGTCCCTGGTTTTTGCAAGGGCGATGGTTTTGTCCAGGTTATGGGACATGTCTGTGACGGACAGCCCCCTGAGACCGTCGTTGGCACCCAGGGCCAATACCAGGATATCCGGTTTTGCCCTGAGAAACCATTTGAGCCGGGAAAGGGCACTGGCGGTTGTGGAGCCGCTGATGCCCGCATTGGTGATACGGACCCGGTGAATTCCTCGTTCTTTGAGCATATCCTGGACAAGGGCAGGATAGGCCTGTTCCGGTTCCACTCCCAGGCCTGCGGAAAGTGAATCCCCGAGAAACAGGATGTGAATAGTATTCTCCTGTGCGGAAACCACCGGCAGAGCTCCGGGCTGGAAAAGGGATATCACCAGGATAGACTCGATCATGATAGATCCCATCAGGCCAAATTTTATGTTAAATCGAGAAAAATGTGTCATAAACTGCGAGCCTTCGGTTTTCTTAAACTTAAAATGCTATGTCCTATAATATGACCCAGGAATGGACGGGTGTAAAGACCAATCATTTCGATTTTGTCAATCCGGGGAAGCGACCCCCTGTTATCTTGAATAATTTCATTTCTTTTTTATGTTATGGCCCAATGTTTGCCCGGACATGTTCATGGAATTGTGCTATAAAGCGTGTGAAGCATAACCCTTAAAATATGAGATACTATTCAGGTAAAATTTAAAACATTATTCAGGATATCATATGTCATTTGATCGACTCGGCCTTCGGGCCGAACTGCTTAAAGCGGTTAAATCCAAAGGATACACAGCTCCCACTTCTATCCAGGAACGGGTAATCCCGGCGATTTTTGCCGGAGAGGACATCTTTGCCCGGTCCCAGACCGGGACCGGAAAAACAGATGCGTTTGCTCTCCCCCTGGTGGATATTCTGAGCCGACAGCCCGGCAACAGACGAAGGCCCCGGGCACTGATCCTGACACCCACCCGGGAGCTGGCACTCCAGGTGGGAGAAAGCATCAAAGCCTATGCCAGAAGGGTGTCCATCCGCTGTACCGTTGTCTACGGCGGGGTGAATATACACCCCCAGATCGACCGGTTGAAGCGCGGCATTGATGTGCTTGTGGCAACTCCTGGCAGACTGCTGGATCTTGCCGAACACAGGGGCCTGAACCTTTCCGAAATTGAGTTTTTGATTTTTGATGAGGCCGACCGAATGCTGGATCTGGGATTCAGTGAAGAAATATCGGAAATACGAGATCTTGTCCCGGCCCATCCAAGGATCCTGCTGTTTTCCGCCACCTACACCCGGCAGATCCGGGATCTGGCCGAGCGGATTCTGCAACACCCCCGGTACATTGAGGTCACGCCCGGGCAGAAGGCGGCTGACCCCATCGTCCAGCGGATGCATCTCGTGGATCGGCATGAAAAACGGGGGCTTCTGGCTCATCTCATCACCCAGGGTCGCTGGAGTCAGGTCCTGGTGTTTGTCCGGACAAAATTCGGGGCTAACAAACTTGCACTCAAACTTGGTGAACAAGGAATTTCAGCGGCCGCCCTGCACGGCAACAAGAGTCAGTCATTCAGAACACGGACCCTCAAAGAGTTCAAGGACAATGAGATCCGATGCCTTGTGGCAACGGATGTGGCGGCAAGGGGTCTGGATATTACCAACCTGCCCTATGTGGTCAACTATGATATGCCGGGAGTGCCGGAAGATTATATCCACCGAATCGGCCGGACCGGCCGGGCAGGGGTGAGCGGGATTGCCGTCTCCCTGGTCAGTCCCGATGAAAAACCAATCCTTAAAACAATCGAACATCTGCTGGGACAAAAGATTCCCCAAGAAGAGGTGGAGGGCTATACCATGGGGGGGGCAGTCCCGGATTTTGTTCTGCTGCGGCCCGGCAATACGGCCAGTGAAAAAAAGGCAGACAGGACCGTACGGGATCTGGTGGAGGAAAGAGACGCCAAAAGGCAGGGGTCTAAACCCGGGGCCGGCAAACCCAGTGCAAGGTCAGGCGGCAAATCCGATCCCAAGTCTGGTGCCGGATCCGGGACCAGGTCCGGATCTGGCCGGCCAAAACAAAAAACCGGGTCCAAAAAGAGGGCCGGTAAAAAACAATCCCGATCCAGAACGCGGTTCCAGAAAATATCCCAAAAAACCGGACCCAGCGGTCCCGGCAAGCCTAAGGGAAAACGACGGCGTTGATAAAATCCGGAGCGGTTTTTTGTGTGGACCGATCCGGTTGTGAAACGGGCAGTTTCTATCCCAGGCTTTTTGTATTTTCTTGACAAAGAGGATGACTCCATCATATTTTGTGATCATTCTCATTTTGTGATCCATGTATCCGTTCTGAAATTGAAAAGGAAATCAGGGATGTCCCAGGTTGGCATTATTTCTTTGATGATAGTGGATGACCACAGTATTGTCCGGCACGGACTCAAGCAATCCCTGTTATTGGAAAAAGACATGACCGTGGTGGGTGAGGCAGACACCGGGCGAAAGGCGGTTGAACTGGCGCAAGAACTGAGGCCGGATGTGATCATTATGGATATTTCCATGCCGGATTTAAACGGGATTGAGGCCACTCAGCAAATTCTCAAGATCAATCCGGACACTAAAATCATTGCATTGTCCATGCACCCTGACAGGCAATATGTTTTATCCATGGTGAAATCCGGAGCCAGGGGATATTTACTCAAGACCAATCTGTTTGAAGAACTGGTAACGGCCATCCGAACCGTCATATCCGGCAATGTTTTCCTGTCTTCAGATATTACCGAGCACATTGTAAAATCCGCCATAAGTCCCAATGAAGAAGAAGACTTTCTA
This sequence comes from uncultured Desulfobacula sp., assembly GCA_963674905.2. Lineage (GTDB taxonomy): Bacteria > Desulfobacterota > Desulfobacteria > Desulfobacterales > Desulfobacteraceae > Desulfobacula. The sequence goes on from CAXXXR010000002.1 coordinate 3,727,238, forward strand.
TTGTTTCACAGTCTGACGTCAAGGGAAAGGGAGATTTTACAACTCATTTCCGAAGGCAGGACAAATGCGACGATTGCCAGGCATCTTTTTATCAGTAAAAAAACAGTTGATTCCCATCGGCTTCATATCATGAAAAAGCTTAACCTACACAGCGTTCCCGCCTTGACCAAATTTGCCGTAAAACAGGGAATTACCTCTCTTGATGATTGACTCTCAATGCTCATTCCGGCCTTTTATATGAAAAAGCGCATGAATTAGAAAAGCAGGGTGGTTAACCCACCCTGCTTTGATGAAATGGGCGATGTCACCCGGAGGTGCCCGGCTTGATGAACCGAACTGGTGACGGCGCCCGGCCGAAATCCTTTGTCTGGTTTACTTTGTCTGGTCTATTGATGACTTAATATGTTTTCCCATAAAAAACACTAGGGGAAAGTCTGAAAATCAGGGGTGGAAATCCTTAAAATTAATTCAAAGAAACCAAGGCCTTGTCCGCCTTCCACCCTTCCGGATGCTTTTGACTTCCGGGAAGCGCCATACAGTCCATTTTCCCATTCTGTATTCTCTGGTAGACAATATAATTGTCTTTGCTTATGGGGTGAATGTTTCGACTCTTTGTCAGCAGGGGCAGGTCGGAAGGCACGGTTTTCAAGAAGCAGCCTTTTTTTGAATATTCTGCATAGGTGTCCTCACCGGTTTTCAAATATCGATGGCCGGTAGCAGAGTCAAAATATCCAGGTTCGCTTGCCTTGAAGTTTAGTTTTCCATATGAAAGCCCCGTGCTTTGATTCCGGTAAAGGCTGTTGATCATCTGGGAGGCACGGCCCAAATTGTCATAGCAACTGGTTTCAGCAATTCGGGTGACCAGGGTTTGCCTGTTCTGACTGATATAATTCACCATGTCACCATAATTTTGACTTGCAGCGGCTGACGGATTTGAATTGTTCAATTCAGCCATGGATGCATAATAAGAGATGAGACTGTCCACGGTGATGGCTGAAGCTGAAAGGATGGTTTTGTCATTACAGAACCCTGTGGTGGTCATGGTAATGATAATGACGGCTAAAACACATAAATGTTTTTTCATTGCTCCCCCCTTTTACCCTCTTGTTTTTGTTATGACTCGGTTTTAAAACCGAATCTGTGGCGACTTTATTCATAAGCTCATTTTCACGAAGAAAGCGCAATCGGGGAGAAGCGTATTCCAGGGGAGGATAATTCGTAATTTTTATGGGAGGATTTTTTATACCCTGTTTTTCAGATCCGCGTAAAATTGTTTTTCAAGCCGGCGGACCCTTTCTTTTCTCGCCGGAGATAAAAAAATCCGGTACAATGGATCATCCATGGATATCTTTTTTCCAAGGATCTCCTGTTCAAGAATGGACAGAACCTGGATGGAGACGTCACAGGAGGGATAGCCCTTATCATCAATTGAGATGGTGTCGTCCAGGTTGATTTTGACGATATTGTTGATGTCCACCAGTTTCAGACCTCCGGCAGGGGTGAGTATCAGGTTCCCGATACCTGCCAGGTCGGGAATAAACCCGGTTTCAATAATCATTTGCTGGATTTTTTCAATGAAATCATTGATATTTTTCCGGGCCAGGGAAACCAGGCCCTGCTGCTGATTTTTTTGTGCTGGAGAGGCGAACACCTGATTCAGAAAATCTTTACCGGACAATTGCCAGGGATCCAGAATTTCTCCTTCAACATATTCCTGGAGACCGCACAGGAGAATTTGGCCGGTTCCCGTGCCCGTATACTCGACAATAAATTCGTCGGATTCTGCCATGAGCCCGGGGCCGAGATATTTCAGCAGTAAATTGTATTTTTTGATTTCATTAAAAATAATTTCCCGGGTCTCAAATTTATGGCGCAAAATCCTGAACATTTTTCGGGGTCTGGCCCGAGGAAACATCCGGATGCCGTCCATGACCACTCCCTGAGTCTCCTGTAAAATATCTTCGGCAGGAAGGACTTCAAAAATATGGGATCGCAGGCCGGATCGATAAAATTTTCGGAACACATAGGGGCCTGAACCCTTTATAAAATTGAGCTGTTGAACTTCTCTTCCGGATAGAGAGGCCCTGTCCCTTATGTCTGTTGTCTGATCCATGAGAGATGTTTACAGGGTATCCATCAGATTTACAAGTCTGGCTTAAATTTTAGGATGCCTTTTTTATATGAAATTTCACCCATGGGTTGCGGCAAAGCCCAAATCTATTGCCTGATTTGTTTTTCCAATATCATCGGGCCTTTTGGATGGGGGAATTGACATTCCTTTGGCACTACTTTATGGTTTGAATACGAAAATTTGAAGTGTTTGCTTTGGATGCCTTAATCATAATTGGGGAAACAAATGATACGGGTTTACAGGGGAGTGATCATAGGGTTCTGCTGGGGGTTTTTATTGATTTTTACAGGTGCCTGTACAAATCCCCAGCAAATGAGCCTTGCACCGGAGAACCGAAACGGGATCACCACGGATGAGATCCTCATCGGATCATCCCTGGCCCTGGGAGGCCATGCCGGGTATCTGGGAACTCAGATGCTCCAGGGAGCCATGTCCTATATCCACCATATCAACAGCCGGGGCGGTATCCATGACCGGCAAATACGACTGATTGCCCTGGATGACCAGTATGATCCCACCCTCTGCCTGTACAATACCCAGCACCTGATACTGGAAGAACAGGTGTTTGCTCTGTCCTGCTACGTGGGGACACCCACCACGGTGAGGATTATTCCCCTGGTCAACGAGGCAAAGATCCCCCTGGTGGGCATGTTCACCGGGGCAAACCGGCTGCGTCAGCCTGTGAACCGCTATTTGATCAATATCCGGGCATCCTATTACCAGGAAACCCAGGCTGCGGTTGATTTGATCGTGGGGCAGCGAGGTCTGGATAAGGTGGCGGTTTTTTATCAGTATGATGAATACGGGTTTGACGGACTTCGGGGGACGGAAATTGCACTGAAAAAATACGGACTCATACCCGTGGCAAAGGGGTCCTATGTCCGGGGGACACTGGATGTGGAGGCCGGTCTGGAAAAAATTATTCAGTCCAATGCCCAGGCCGTGGTAATGATCGGGACCTATGATTCCTGTGCTAAATTTATTATTCTGGCACGACATCAAAATTTTACGCCCCTGTTCCATAATGTGTCTTTTGTGGGTTCCAAGGAACTTGCCAGAAGACTGGGTGTGAACGGGGAAGGGGTGATCGTCACCCAGGTGGTTCCGCCGCCGGGTCCGACGCTGGGACCGGAGTCCCTGCCCGGGGTGAAGGAGTATGTCTCCCTGCTGGATACATTTTATCCTGACAGCAAACCCAGTTTTGTGGGACTTGAAGGGTATCTTAATGCACGAATACTGGCCCAGGGCCTCGAGCGGGCCGGAAAGGACATCACCCGGGAAAAATTTATCCGGGCCATTGAATCCATTGATCAATTTGATCTGGGGATTCAGAACCCCCTGTCATTTGGGAAAAATGACTACCAGGGCCTGGATGAAGTCTATTACACCATGATCAAAAACGGTGAACTGGTCTTGATTAAATGAATTTTTTTAATGATTTGACCCTGAAAAACAAGATTTTTATCTCCTGCCTGGGCTTTACCCTGGTGGTGAGTGTTCTTATCGCCCTGTTTACCCGGGCCCTTTTGATAACAGGGTTGACCGGTGAATTGAAAAAACGGGGCATCGGTATTGCCCAGAGTATTGCCGACAGTTCCCGGGTGTTTATCCTGACAAAGGATCTGGCCCAATTGACGGCCCTTGCCTATGACGCCAGACTGGGGAATCGGAAGGATATTGTCACCTATCTGATCATCGGTGATAACCAGGGCAATATCCTGGCCCACACCTTTACCACGGGGTTTCCGCCAAATATCAGGGAAATTGTTAAAAATCAGAACTATGAACGAGAAGAGATCAATAGTTTTAATGTGAACCATCATTCCGTATTCCATGTGGCCGTACCGGTGAAAGAAGGTATCTATACGGTGGGATCGGTCCAGGTAGGGCTTGACAAACAGCACATTGAAACCCTGATCTCTAAACTGCGGCTGATTTTTTTGAGTTTTCTGTCCATGGTGAGCCTCATCTTTTTCTTTTTAAGCCACAGGCTGGCCCTTCATATCACCAAGCCCGTGTCTTCCCTGATCCACTACACCGACCAGATCACAAAGGGAAATTTTAATATTCTGTCTGATGACGAGCTGGAAAAAGGTCAATTTAAACTTGGGGCAAAAGACGATGAAATTACCAAGCTGACCAATTCTTTCATGAAAATGACCTCCCAGTTAAAGCAATCCACGGACCGGCTGAAAAAATCCCAGAAAAAATACAGGGCCTTATTTCAAAGCGGGCCCAATCCCATCTTTGTTGTGGACAAAAAAACATTTGAAATTCTGGATGCCAATCCCAATGCCACCCAATTGTTTGGATACTCAAGACAGGAACTGCTGGGGATGAGCCTGTTCTCCCTTGGGAGCCTGGACAGGGGTGAATTGATCCATAAACATCCGGAAGGCGAAACCATGGTGATCAGCTCAAAGGTCAACTTTTATAAAAAAAACGGGGGGTCTGTGTTTGTCAATATCCATACCAGCCTGTCCGAGTATCGCAATGAGGATGTCATCATTGTGGCGGCGACCGATATCACTGAACTGGTTGAAAAGGATTCTCAGCTCATCCAGGCCAGCAAGATGACCAATTTGGAGAAAATGTCGGCCGGAATCGCCCATGAAATCAACCAACCCTTGAATGCCATAAAGATGGGTAGTGAATACCTGTGCATGATGAGGGAAAAGAACCGGAAAATTAAGGATAAGGAGCTTGGAATGGTATTGGGGGAAATCAGTACTCAAGTGTCCAGGGCCGCTGAAATTGTAGGCCGGCTCAAAACCTTTTCACGAAAAGCCGATTTTTCAAGGGAAGTGATCAATATCAATGAGTGTGTCCGTTCCGTGAACAAGATTATCGGCAGGCAGATCACCCTGCAGAACATTGACCTCCTGTTAGAGCTGGACATGTCCATTCTTCCGATCCAGGCCCATAACAACCGGATGGAACAGGTGATATTCAATCTGATCACCAATGCCAGGGATGCCGTAAATGAACGGATAGAAACGGTGAGGGATATTGAAAGAGGACGGATCATTATCTCATCTTTTTCAGATCAAAAAACCGTGGGACTTGATATCTCAGACAATGGGATCGGCATTGAATCGGACCGGATGGACCTCATATTTGAGTCTTTTTATACCTCAAAAGAGATGGGTGAGGGACTGGGACTGGGTCTTCCCATTATCCAGGGGATTGTCCGGGATTACCATGGGACGATCAGCGTAAATAGCAGTCCGGGAAACGGTGCCTGTTTCACCATCATCTTCCCGGCGCATTTAAAGGAAAAATGATTGTTATGAAGGGGCAAAAATGAAAATACTGGTTATTGACGATGAAAAACCCACCCTGTCCATGTTTAAGCTTTTTTTGACCGCCTATGGATATGAGGTCTATACGGCTCAGGACGGAGAAAGAGGGCTGGTACTGTTCAACGAGATCTGCCCGGAGATTGTGTTTACAGATATACGGATGCCGGGAATAGACGGGCTTGAAGTGCTGCGCAGGATCAGGGAAAGCGGGATTGCATCCCAGGTCATTATCATTACCGGTCATGGGGATATGGAAAAGGCAGTGGAAGCCCTTGATCTGGATGCCTCGGATTTTATCAACAAGCCTGTGGAACGTCAGGCCCTGAATTCCGCCCTGGCCCGGGCTGAAAAAAGAAAACAACTGCCCCTGGATCCGGGGTTTGAATGTTCGGGAAAACAACAGGAAGGAAATCTTTCTGTTTTTTTGAAGGGGAAACTGACGGCCTCGGCAAGGGATGTTTTTTCCGGAAAGTTTAACCCCGGGGTGTTGAACGATGTTGAACAGGTGTGTCTGATACTGGATGATGGGTTTTCCATTGATCGCTCGGGTATTTCCCTGTTGACCGAGGTGATACAGGGGTTAAGACAAAAGCATATCAGGGTTTTTATGGAAAATCTCTCGTATAACTATGCACGGGTGTTCCAGATGGCCGGGATTGACAAAATTGCCGTACTCAAAGAGGCATTGCCCGAAGAATAGAAAATTATAAAGGTTTTCAATGACCACCCCATACCCGTCCCCCCATATTTTCGATGCAGTGAAACGGCAGCGGCTGTTTGACCTTTTGAACGAAAATTATCAGCAACGGAACATCCTGGTGATCGGTCAGGCAGCCCAGGGTAAAACAACCCTGGTGGCCTCTTACCTTGAAGCGGCCCCTGAGCCTGTCCTGTGGTTTCAACTTTCCAGGGACGACAATGATCAGGCCCTGTTGTTTGAAAGGCTTGTCAATGGAATTACAGGCATTTGCAGACAAAACAGGCGAGAACCCGAGGGGGGCGGCCGGGTTCCCAACAGTATCCTTGGAACGGAACAGGGGTTGCAGCGGCATTTGGAGGGGCTATCCATCGTTCTTCAGTCCATGTCGTCACCTTTAACCATTGTGCTGGATGATTTGGAAAGCATGGATGAGATGTCCTCCGGATTTCAATTGATCAATGAAATTCTCTCCAATGGATTTAAACTCTTAAAAATTTTTCTTGTTTCCCGGCGCATGCCGGGTTTCAACATCCCGCGCCTTAAGCTGGATCACAAGGTTTTTATCCTCAACAACGATGACCTTGCCTTTACCCTTGATGAAACCCGACTGTTTTTTGCAGGGGATAAACGGGTCAGTTCCGGTGATATCGAAAAGATCCACCACATTACGGATGGATGGGCCGGCGGACTGACCCTGGTGTCGGAATCCCTGCGCCGATTCAAGCGGATGAACCACCTTCCGGACCGGTTGTCATCCGAGGTGTTTGATTTTTTTTCCCAGGAGATTTACCAGACCCTTCCGGACCGGATCAGTCAATTTTTAATACAGACATCTGTTCTGGATACCATAGATCTTGAAATCGTGGATCGGCTTTTTGAACCCGGGCATGGTCTGGAGATTTTAGTTGAACTTGAACGAAGAAATCTATTTGTCCAGAGAATCGATTCCGACACCGGCCGGCCCAAATTTAAATACCATAACCTGTTCAGGGAGTTTTTACTTCAAGACCTGTTGAAAACTTCCGGAAGCAGTGCCTATAAATCTTTGAACCAAAAAATCGGACAATTTTTCTGGGAAAAAAAAGATCATGAGCAGGCAATGAATTATTTTCTGGAAGCTAAAGCGTTTCCAGATATTGTCCGGATTATTAAAATTAAAGGAACTGATTATATCATCAGCGGAAAGCTTTCTGGACTTGAAAAGTGGATTTCCCGCCTTCCCGAAGACACTATCCAGAATGATCCCTGGCTGATCTTTTTATCCACCATGACCCAGCGGATTAAAGGCGGGAAAAAGAACATCAGGCGTCTTGAAACCGCATTTTCACTCTTTGAACAGATTCCCGATATCCGGGGGATGCTGCTGTCTGCAGGATACCTTATTGAGGCGGCCGTGTTCATCCGTCAACCCTCCCCAATGATCCTGGAATGGAATCAAAAGGGGGAAGCCCTGCTTCAAAAGATTTCTGGAAAAAAGCAGTATGCCTGGGCCCGGGCATTGCTGTGGCAGCAGATCGGTCTGGGCTATATCGCGGGAGACGGCAATATTCCAAAAGGGGTGTCTGCCTGCAGAAATGCTGTTCTTCTGGGCCGACACATCAACAATTCAGATCTGGTGCTCAATGCCTCCATTACCATGACCTTTGGATATGTCCAGGCCGGCGATTTTGTGAATGCACGGCAGATGCTGTCAAAGATAAAACACATGACCGGGGAAGGGCGGAATCCTGAGTACCGAGCCCTTAAAAGTATGGTTGACATTGATTTTGCCCTTAAAAACGGCCGGTTTGATGAGGCCGGTGAGTGTCTGGCCCGGTCCGAGGCAGATATTGAAAAATTCGGGTTGATATTTCTCTATCCCGGATTTGTTGAAGCCAAAGCCCTTCACCAGATTTATACAGGGCAATTTGATGAGGCCCGGCAGACCGCGGATCACTTGAATGATTTTTCAATCCTGGAAGGCAATGATTTCTACAGGGGAATTTCCCATAGGATAAAGGCCTTGAGTTTTCTACAGGAAAAGCGATTCACTTCGGCCAGCCGTGAGATCCAGAAGGCCTTGAAAGAATTGGATCAGGCCAGGAAGGGAGATATCCATCATTTTCTGGCAAAACAGATGGAAGGACTGATTTCCTTTTCTAATAATAATCCAGACGAAGCCCGACGTTCGCTGGTAAGTGCACTGGGCTATTTTGAATCCATTGCCTCTGATCTGAGTTGCGCTGAAACCTGTTTCGCCCTGGGATTGCTGTTCTGGGAAACAAAAGACACCCAACAGGCCATGCATTATCTGAACCGGGCATTTGAAAAATCATTCGCCGGGGCCTATCTGTTTTTCCCTTTGATCAGCCGGGAAACTTTGATTCAATGTGCTTTTTTGCTGGTAATTTACCATGAGATCCGGCCGTTTGAGTCCTATGTTCTCTCCCTGCTGGACCTGTGTGATCCAAAACAGGTGCGTGAACAAATTGACTGGATACTGGCCCGGACTGAAAAAGCCCAGACGGAAAGGGTGATCGAAATTCTGAGGCCTTATTACAAAAGACTTTTGCCCGGTATCAGGATTGAAACCCTGGGCAAATTTAATATTTTTTGCGGCAATAAGATTCTGGACAAAAAAGCGTTTGAGGGGTCACGGCCGCTCCTGTTGTTAAAGTCCATTGTACTCCACGGGTCAAGGGATATTCCCAAGGAGATTCTCATTGATGATATCTGGCCGGATGCCACGGCCAAGGCAGGAGATAAAAATTTTAAAATCAACCTCCACCGCCTGCGAAAAGCCATAGAACCCAGCCCCAAGAAAGAGTTTGGGTATTCTTATATTCTCCACAGGGCAGGCCTGATTTCCCTTGACCCACAACTGGTTGTGGTGGATGCGGATGAGTTTATCGCCTTTGGGGCCAGGGCCATGGCCCTTGAGAGAGACAACCGGCCTGACACGGCTCTGGAATTTTACACCAGGGCCGTGGGAATGTATAAGGGCGATTATTTTTGTGAAGAACCCTATATGGAATGGATTTCCCGGAAAAGAGATCTTTTCAGAATAAAATTTATGGAGCTGGTGCAGAAAAAAGCCATGCTTCATGAAGATCTGGATGAGATTGACAGGGCCATTGAAACATGGAATTTTATCCTCAGCGTTGATCCCTGTTTTGAAACAGCCTATCAGAATCTGATGATTCTTCACGCCGATACGGGTCGGCAAAAAAAAGCCCTGGATACTTTTGAACAATGCCGGCGGGTATTGGAAAAAGAGATGGGATCAGGACCGGACAAAGAGACCCTCTTCATCTATGAACAAATCAAATCAAGATAGAAAAACCTTTACTCATGGGTTCTTATCCATTAGAATACACGGCTGAAGGCTATAATTTAAGGGGTTTTAATTAGATATGCCGCCGTCCAGGAAAACAAGTTACTCCATTCAAGTCGTCATTATTTTAGCCGTATTTTTCTTTGTCCTGTTTAATCTGGTGTTCAAACTCATCATTGACTTACGATCCGAGGCCATACGGGAAAAAGCCGAGCAGGTGGAAAAAGAAAGGGTAAAACTTGAATTTATCGCCCATATAGATGACCGGTACAGGCAGTTGCTCAAATTATATGCGGCCAAAGAATATGAAAAGGTCATTGAGATCATAAAGGTGTTTAACAAGTATGAACAGTCGGAATATGAACGTCTGCCGGAAATCAAAAAAGAGATCCGGCTCTTCTATTTAAAGAAAAAACTGGATTTTATTCCTAAGATTCATCTGGATGAGTATATGCAATTGTCCAGGGAAATTGATATTGAGGAAGACGACACCACCGAGGTGTTTATCCGCACGCCCAGATACGGGCAGTACTTTTATACGTCGGACCTGCCCATTGCATTTGAAGGTGTCGCCCTGTCGGTTGCCGGTGATTTTTCCCAGGGGATTGAATGGACCAGCAACAGGGATGGGCATCTGGGCACGGGAAAAAAAATATTTGCCCGTCTTTCCATTGGCGAACATCAGATTGTGGCCGTTGGGTCAAACGGCACCACCACCGGGAGGATGGAAACCCGGGTGTATATAGAAGAAGATCCTGATTTTTTAAAAGAGTATATCAGAAACTAATTTTTTTGAGTTCATTCACGATCATCCCAAGGTCCGGGCGGATATTGATGTCCCCCACATGGATAAATCGGATAATCCCCTTTTTATCGATGAGAAAAATAGCCCTTTCGGACATGCCGTCGGATCGCAACACCCCATATGAACTGCTCACGGCACCATGGGGATGAAAGTCGGACACCACATCAAACCAGAGGTCTCCCATCTCTTTGATCCAGGCAAAAAGAGAGGGCAGGTTGTCACAACTGATACCGATGAGTGTGGTATCAAATTTTTCAAACAGGTCCCGGGCAATATTGTAGCCCGGCCACTGGTCCGAGCACACCGGTGTCCAGGCCGCAGGAATAAAGGTGAGCATGACATTTTTTTTTCCCATAAAATCGCCCAGATGAACGGCCTTGCCCTGGGTTGATGTCAGTGTGAAATCCGGTGCCTGGTCCCCGGTTTTAAGGGTTAACCGGCTGTCAACCGGTTTTAATTTCCCCGGGTCGAAAATTTTATTTCCATAGGCTTGTGAGTCTGCCGGGGCAGGGCCGGCAAAACAGGCAAGTATACTCAAAATGAGGCAGCAAAAGAAACTAAGTTGCATGAATTTTCTTCTCATGGCAGATCCTTTATCCCTGAATTTTCTAAAAGGGTTTTCAGAAACGCCCTGGGGTCGGACACCTCACCGGATTGGGAAAAAAAGACCTTAAACCTGCCGTCTCCGGCAAGGGCCAGCCCAAAAAAATGGGGGGTCCGCACCTGTCCGATTCGTTTATGAATGGAAAAGTCGGTATCGCTGAAAAGGGGAAATTCAATGGAATATTTTTCCCGGAAAAAATCAACTTCAAAGGAAGAGTTTCCAGCCCCGATTCCTATCAGCCTTACCCGGTTTTTATATTCGGGGCTGTTTTGAATCAATTGGAACAGGGCATTGACGTTGTCGGCTTCTCTCTGGCAGACCGGGCAATACATGGAAAAAATTTCAATGATGACCGCCTCTGCCTTGATCTGCCCCAGGGAAAAATCCGTATCCCCGGGTAGTCCGAGATAGGTTTGATGAACCTTTTTTTCCGGGGAGGGCAGAGTGAAATCCAGACGGGGTTCTTTCTCCTGACCCATACCTTCTCCGACAAGTAAAAATAAAGCCCCCACAAGCATCAAGGCAAATCTTAACAGGATTCTGGTATTCACCGCGGGTTTAAGTATCCGATAATATCGACACATCATTGGTATATCCTTTCTCTCTGGCCTGCATATCAAGATGAAGGGTGGTGATCTGTTCAAGCTTTGGGTAAAATGCACGGTCAATTTGTCGCAAATCAATTAATTTAATGTAGGTGTGACACTGGTCACACAGGTTTACCCGGTATTCTTTTTCCTGGTCACTGAAAAAATACTGCTGCATATCGCTATCATTGTTTTCACAAAACACACATCCCATCCGTTTGACCGTCCACTCATGGGCACAGAAGCAGCATTTTAAATGCCGTCTGCCGTCCTTGTCCAGAAATGCCATGTCCGGATGATTCCCGCAGATGGGGCAAAAGCCTTTTTCCCGGTCTTCTTTAATCTGGTCTGCTGTATCCGGCCCTGCTTTACCCTGGCCCGGAAGATCTGTGAGATAGGCCTCAAGTTGTTCAGCACAAATCTCGATACTCGGGGCCATGCCGGCATAACCAAAAAAGACAAGTTCCTGTTCGGTTATGTCTAAATATCCGGCCATGTCATGGAGCACAGCCTCCTGGTTGTTGAGAATAGCTGAGAAAAGGGTTTCAAGGTCCAGTTCCCCATTCTGGGAGGCTTGTCTTAATACACCGGCACTTGCGGACAGGTTAGGGGCAAAATCTTTGGCCAAATCACAGATTTCTTCAAACAATTTTTCCGATGCCGTCATATCGATCAAAAACTCGGATTGATCAATCAGGGGCAGGCCGTTTTTTTGTTTTATTTTCAGAAGATCAGGTTCAACCTTCACAGGCTCAATCACAATATTTGTTTTGCTCGTTTCCTGGGCCGAAAAAACCCGGCTGTAAAATTCGAGAATCGGCTGGTAAGCGGGCCGTAATTTTTGTATCAGGCTGGAGGCACGTTCCAATTGTTCCAGGGTTATCATGTTTTGTCCTTGGGGAAAAGATGTAAGGTTATATTCAATGTTACGCAGGGTAACGGGGTCAGGCTTGCGTTATTGTACTTTTGGATAGGGCCTTAAATCCCATAAACCTTCTAACAAAAGTGCCAACAACAAAGCCTGACCCCTTCCAGAGTACTATACCCGCATCATCCTGGCAAAGGGGCCCATCATTTTACGCAGGGCCACGCTACGGCTTAAACCGCCCCTGTGGGAACTTGCCACGGCATATTCCGTGTACAGGGCCGGGTCAAATCCCACAAGGTAGATGACATTCACCTCATCGGGATCCAGGAGCCGGGCATCCGGGAATTTTTGTTTTACCTTTTCCAGTCTTTTCCTGGCAAAGGACAGGATCTCTTCCCGTTCTCCAAACTTCATGGCACCGGTGGGGCAGGCAGTGACACAGGCCGGTTTCAGGCCGTTGTGAACCCGGTCATTGCACAGGTCGCACTTTGCCAGGGTTCCGTCTGCTGCCGCCCGGGGAATGTTATAGGGGCAGGATCCGATGATTTCCCCGGCATCCAGTTTTCTGCTGTTCTGGGTATAGAGAATTGCTCCCGTGGCCTCATCCTTATAAATGGCGGTTTCATCAAATGCGGTTTCCAGGCAGGGGGCATCCACACAATGCCGGCACTGATCCGGGAAAAACAGCCATTGGAGACGGTCGTCGATGATCTCCTCGGTCATCCTCACCAGCTTGTACGTTTCAGAGGACAGATCCTGGGGATTTTGAAAGTTCCCCATGTTTTGTGTCTTTTCGGCAGGAAGATCATGCCATTGCTTGCATGCAACCTGGCAGCCCCTGCAGGCGGTACAGATGGTGGTATCGATTAAAATTGAGTTAGACATGTTGTCATCACCTCCTTTAAAGCTTTGTCACATTGACCATAAAGGCCTTGGTTTCCGGAATTCTGGTATTCGGGTCTCCGGCCGGAGGCGTGAGGAGATTGGCGCTCTCTTCCGTTCCGGTTGAAGGCCATCTCCAGCCATAATGCCAGGGAATCCCCACCTGGTGTACGGTGGCATATCCAATGGTAAAGGGTTTAAACCGTTTGGTTACGATGGCCGTGCATTCAAGAGTTGCCCTGGCACTGGTCACATTCACCCGTTCTCCGTTTTTAATTCCCCTGAGTTTTGCCAGCTCTTCACTCATTTCCACAAAAACATTGGGCTGCAGTTCCATGAGCCATTCCTGGGGACGGGTCATGAGTCCGGTCTGCCAGTGTTCCGACACCCGGTAGGTGGTGCCCACAAACGGGAATCTCGGGTCACAGGTGGCATGGCCGTCAGCTTTGGTGCTGTAGACCGCTGCCGTGGGGTTGACCATCTGGGAACTGAAATAGTTCTTTTCCACCGGGCATTCAAGGGGTTCATAATGCTCGGAAAACGGTCCGTCGTTCAGGCCCGGGCCGAAAATCTGGGCATGGCCGTGTTTTCTCATGATAAACGGGTGTTTGGAATCCGCACGCTTGCTCCCGTCCGGGTTTTCCATGGGATACCATCCGCCGTCGGGAACATCCCCGATCCATTTGCTGGAAGTATATTTGCCGTCATTTTCATCTCCGGCAAATTTGATCACCCATTTTTTATCGTTCCAGGGGCGGCCCTTGAGATCAACCGATGCCCGGTTGTAAATGATTCTCCTGTTCACGGGCCAGCACCATGCAAATTCAGGATACAGCCCGATATTGTTGACGGCATCTTTCTGACCTTTCCGGGCGGACATGTTCCCTTTTTCCGTATATGAGTTGCAATAGAGCCAGTTGCCTGACGAGGTGGAGCCGTCTGCCTGGAGAAAGGCAAAACTGGGTACCAGACTGCCTTTTTTGTAAACCTTGCCTTTGATGGTCACGTCTTGAGTGAAATACCCGTTGATCTCCTTGGCAGCCTTATGGGGATCATAGACCCCGTTGGATTCATAATCCCATTTGAGATTTTCAATGGGTTCACTGAAAACCCCCCCGGATTTTTTATAGGCATCCTTGATGAGATGGCCCAGTTCCATGATGATATCACCGTCGGCACGGCTGTCACCCATGGGTTTGGGCCCCTGGTAACGCCACTGCATCCATCGGCCTGAATTGGTTATGGACCCTTCTTTTTCAACGGAAACCGCTGCGGGCAGCATAAAGACCTCTGTCTTGATTTGGGACGGATCCGTGCCCGGTCCTTTCCAGAAAGAACCGGTCTCATTGTCAAAGATATTGACGTTGACCATCCAGTCCAGATTTTCCAGAGATTTCCTGATCTTGGTTACATTGGAACCGGAACAGGCCGGATTCATGCCCCAGGCAAAGAACCCTTTGATCTGCTGTTTGTACATGGCATCAAACAGGTCAAACCAGGAATAGATCGCACCGTCATCTACCCTGGGCAGCCAGTTGTAACCAAACTGGTTGGCTTTGGTCCCGGCTTCACCAAAAAAGGATTTGAGCATGCTCACGGAATATTTTGGATAATTCTGCCACCAGTTGGCAGACAATGGGTCATTGCTGGACGGGGTCCATTTTTTGTTGTAGGCATCCAGACTGTCGTTGGAGGCCCGGGCGGTTTTCAGGTAGCCCGGCCAGATATGCCACAACAGGCAGTGGTCCGTGGATCCCTGGACATTGGATTCACCTCTCAGGGCATTGACACCGCCGCCAGCAACTCCCATGTTGCCCAGGAGCAACTGGATCATGGCCATAGTACGGATGTTCTGGGTCCCTACGGTGTGCTGGGTCCAGCCCATGGCGTACATGATGGTACCGGCTTTTCCTGTTTTCCCTGTTGCGGCATAGGTCTTGTACACTTCCATAAGATCTGCCTTGGGGGTTCCGGTTACCTTGGAAACCGTATCCAGATCATAGCGGCTGTAATGGGTTTTTAGAAGCTGAAATACAGATCGTTCGTGTTTAAGGGATCGGTCAAGTCTGGGCACTCCGTTGGCGTCCATTTCAAAGGCCCATGTTGACTTGTCATAACTTCCCTGGGAGGGCCCCCCCTCTCCCTTTGTGTATCCTGAAAAAAGTCCGTCCTTGAATCCATAGGCGTTGCCCACGATAAAGGGGGCATTGGTATAGGCAGCCGTATATTCCTTGTCATACAGGTCGTTGTCCAGAATATACTTGATCATTCCACCCAGAAAGGCGATATCGGTACCGGATCTTAATGCGGTATAGATATCGGCTTTTGAAGAGGTCCTGGTAAACCTGGGGTCTACGCTGATGAGCTTGGCCCCGTTTTCCATGGCCTGGGTCACATATTTAAAGGAAATGGGATGATTTTCGGCAGCATTGCTGCCCATGATGAGAATACAATCGGAATTTCTGATATCAATCCAGTGATTTGTCATGGCACCGCGTCCAAACGACTCTGCCAGAGCCGCTACAGTTGCGCTGTGTCAGATCCTGGCCTGATGTTCAATATAAACCAGTCCCAGGGAGCGCATCAATGCCTGGTAGATCCAGCACTCTTCATTGTCTATGGCGGCGGAACCCACCGAAGCGATGGCGGTGGTGCGGTTGACGGTCTGACCCTTGGCATTTGTTTTTTCAAAGGTGGCATCCCGGGTTTTTTTGACCCGGTTGGCAATGGTGTTCAAAGCCCAGTCCCAGGAAACGGTCTGCCACTTGTCTGAATAGGGTGCCCGGTACATGGGTTCGGTCAGGCGGTTTTCATTTTCTACGAGCTGTTTAAGGGATGATCCTTTGGAGC
Organism: uncultured Desulfobacula sp.; assembly: GCA_963674905.2. Classification (GTDB taxonomy): domain Bacteria; phylum Desulfobacterota; class Desulfobacteria; order Desulfobacterales; family Desulfobacteraceae; genus Desulfobacula. Next base: position 3,743,280 of record CAXXXR010000002.1, read on the forward strand.
ACAGGGCCCCCTGGTTGATCACGTGATCGGGATCACCTTCAATGTTGATCACCCTGCCGTCCCCCCGTTTACTGGTATGGACGATGGCCCCGCATCCCACTGCACAATAGCAGCAGATGGTGGTGCTCTCCTTGGCATACTGGGTTTTCAGCATGCCGGCATGGGACTTGACCGGTTTGAGATCAAACCCCAGACCGCTGACCGCAACTCCGGCAGCGGTGGCCCCGGAAATTTTGATAAAGTCTCTTCTGTTGAGTTTCATCTAAAAATGCCTCCTTGGCTTTGGGTCTCAAATCCTATAACTTAAATTTGCGGCCCTGCATTAATGAAATAACGACAATCTACAAATGACCTTTTTCTCTCGATTAGTTTCTGCAATAGCATGAAGGGGTTACAAAAAAGTTACATGCCTGAAACCATTGTGAAACTTGCGCTTCAGTGTTGTTGTGGAAGCCGTTAAAACGTGATAGTTTGGAATATCTATGGCCGCTACTTAAAGGAAAATGGTATGGAAAAAACAGATATTTTCTGGGCTCAAAATATTTTTAGGCGATTGGCCGCCTCAATCGAGACCGCCGTCAAAGGCCAGAAATCGTGTATCCGATATATCCTGGCCGGATTTGCCGGAAACGGCCATATCCTTTTGCAGGACAATCCCGGTACCGGCAAGACCACCCTTGCCAAGGCATTGGCAAAGAGTATTGATGCAGACTTTAAGCGTATTCAGTTCACCCCGGATCTGCTGCCCTCTGATATTTTAGGGGTATCTGTCTTTGATCCGGCTCAGAAAGTCTTCCGGCTGCACAAGGGGCCGGTATTCACCCAGATACTGCTGGCGGATGAGATCAACCGGGCATCCCCCAGGACCCAGTCGGCCCTGCTGGAATCCATGGCCGAAGGCCAGGTCAGTATTGATGGGAAAATTTTAAACCTGGAAGACCTGTTCTTTGTGATTGCCACCCAGAACCCCATTGAATCCAGGGGCACCTATCCGCTTCCTGAAGCCCAGATGGACCGCTTTGCCATGCAGCTTCACCTGGGGTATGTACCCAGAAAAGATGAGGTTGCGATTTTGGCGGACCAGCGTCAGGGTCACCCCATTCAAAAAATTTCACCCTGTGTGGGTCTGGAAGATTTTTCCCGGCTTAGGCAGATGGTGGGTGAGGTGTTTGTCTCAACAGAACTCCAGGAATATATTGTCGACCTTGTGACTGCAAGTCGTGAAACTCCGGGGGTTGTTGTGGGTGCAAGTCCCAGGGCCTCCATTGCCCTGATGAAAACAGCCTCGGCCCTGGCCTTGTTTGACGGCCGGGACTTTGTCTCTCCGGATCATATCCAGGAGATAGTGGTGGCGGTTATTGCCCACCGGCTGGTTCTGGACCCCCAGGCACGGTTCACCGGGAAGACGGCAAGGGGGGTGGTGGAAGATATTTTAAAATCTATCCCGGTCCCGGTATAAACCGCCCATGTTGGCAAAATTCCTATACCGGGCCTATGCCGGGTTCTATCTGTTCCGGCTCTGGCGGACCCGGCATTTTACTCCGGCAGGAACCCTGGTTGTCGCTGGTATTTTCCTGTCCGGAATTCTCGGGCTCAATATGCTCAAAACAACCGTCTACCAGGTCACGGCATTTTCTTTTAGTCTTCTTGTCGCGTCAATGGTCCTGAGCCTGATGCCTTTCAAGCTTAAAGCAATTGTGAATCGCAGACTTCCCGAGTATGCCACGGCCGGTGAACCCATGGAATATGAGATAGAAATCACGAATCTGTCATCAACCAATCAGAAGGGGCTGGTTTTATATGAAGATATCCAGGACCCAAGACCGGGATTTGAACCCCTGTTGTCGGCAAGAGAACCCTTTGAACACCGTCGAAATGCCTGGGACAGGAAAACCCTGTACTATCGGTGGCAATGGCTGATCCAAAAAAACAGGAAAGCCCGGTTTAACGCCGTGAATTTGCCTGACCTGCCGGTCAATGCCGTCATCCGCGTTCCCGTCAAAATTATTCCCCATTTCAGGGGCAAGATCCAATTCACCGGTGCCACCATTGCCAGGCCGGATGTGCTGGGGATCTTTAACCGGCTGAAGCGGATTCAAAAATTCCAGCAGGTTCTGGTCCTGCCCAGACGATACCCCGTTGATCCTCCAATCCTCGCATCCTCAAGAAAATTTCATCCGGGCGGGATCAATCTTGCCTCATCCATTGGGAATTCCGATGAATTCATGTCCTTGCGATACTATCGGCCGGGTGATCCCCTGCGAAATATTCACTGGAAAACCTTTGCCAAAACCAGTGAGCTCGTGATTAAGGAATTTGAAGATGAATATTTTGTCAGGTATGCCCTGGTCCTGGACACCTTTCTCACCCAAGAGGATGAAGCTGTGTTTGAAGCAGTCGTCAGCATCGCATCCTCCTATATTGCAGCTTTCCAGAACCATGACTCCATCCTGGATCTTTTGTTTGCCGGTAAACGGATGTATTCTTTTTCATCGGGCAGGGGGCTTGGCCGTCCCGAGCGGCTGCTTGAGGTCCTGGCATGCATTGAGCCCTGCCGGGATAAGAGTATTTTAGACCTGGTGCCGGTCCTGAAGGCAGGTCTTGGCAAAATTTCAGGTTCCATCTGTATTTTTTCAGGCTGGGACCAGGGGCATCGAAAAATCTGTCAAATGTTTGAAAGGGCAGGGGTGCCCGCGTTTATTGTTGTATTGGCAAAAGAAAAAGACAGATCAAAAATGGAGGAACAAATACAAAAGGATATCTCCCCGGCCACCCGCATCCGGGTGGTTCATCCCGACCGGATTGAACAGGAGCTGGGAAAACGATGAAGGTGCCGCGATTTTTCCTGGGGGTTGTTGTCCTGTTCTGGGGGTGGCAGGTCAATTTATTGTGGATTGCCGTTTTCCTGGCTCTGATACTTGAATCCGCCCGTCTGAGTCGGATCAAATTTGAATTCAAGCCCTCTGATGTGAATAAATTTGTTGATATCAGTATTGTTCTTCTGGCAGGGGCTGTTTTGATTGCACTGACCCGGGAACCGGAAAACGCCATTTTGATTATCCTCAAGTGGCTTCCCCTGATTTTTTTCCCGATTATCGGGGCCCAGGAATTTTCCGCATCCGGTAGAATTGATGTCCAGTCCTTTTTTATCGCCACCCGGAAAAGGGTGAGATCCATCGGGCATGAAATACGAGAAATTGATATCTCTCTTGGGTACAGCTTTTTCTGCCTGGTGTCCGCAGGCACGGCAAACACAGGGGGACATCTGTTTTACATTTGTGTTGTCGCGTTTTTTGCATGGGCATTGTATCCGGTCCGGTCCAGGCGGTCTTCACTCATGGTATGGTTTATCTGTCTTGTCATCGTGATTGGGGCAGGGGTTGCCGGGCACACGGGTATTCATGCCTTTCGCAAGAAAGTCAGCCGATGGGTGATGGCCTATTACATGGGATATTATCAGGCAGACCCGTTTAAGGCATTCACCGCTCTGGGTGACATCGGCAGTCTTAAACTATCCGATAAGATCGTGTTAAGGGTGTGGGCCCGGGACTATCACCCCGGCAAAACCCATCTGCTCCACACGGCAACCTATAATAAATTTTATGTTTCAAACTGGTCTGTACGATCCAGGTTTGAATCCATTTCACCGGGCAGCGACGAAACATCCTGGCAGATCAATCCTCCGGACAAAAATCATTTGGATAAAAATGGTCAACAAATGATCGTCTATTCCCGACCGATCAAAAAAAGAGCGGTCCTGAGCCTGCCGGCCGGGGTAACAATCATAGAAGACTTGAAAGCAGGCTTTTGTGAGAAAAATGAAATGCAGGTGGTCCGGGTGGATGATATGCCGGCTTTGATCAAGGCAAAGGTGTCCTTTACCGGCAAACTCTCCTTTGACCTGAAACCCTATGCCCACGATCTCATGATCCCGGAAAAAGAACTGCCCCCCATCGTCAATATTTCAAAAACCCTGGCACTGGAAAACAAATCACCCGAAGAGATTTTAGCCGCACTTAAAGACTATTTTTTAAACCAATACACCTATTCCCTGGAAATGAAAGGCAAGGGAAACCAGGACACCCCCCTGGTAAATTTTTTCACCCATACCCGGGCCGGGCATTGTGAGTTTTTTGCAACGGCAACCGCCCTCATTCTCCGCCATGCCGGGATTCCGGCCCGGTATGCAACAGGATTTATTGCCCACGAATACTCGTGGATGGAAAATATGGTGGTGGTGAGGCAGCGGGATGCCCATGCCTGGGTAAAGGTCTATATCAACGGGCAATGGGAAAATTTTGACACCACCCCGCCCGCATTCCTGGAGCTGGACCGCAGAGAAAGTTCATCCTCCCTGGTCTTGGATTTTTTTTCTTTTATAGGGTTTAAACTCTCCCAACTGAGGCATGAGACCGGGGCCCGATTGATGGAACGGTACGGCCTCTGGCTCACCCTTCCCCTGGGTGTGATATTGTTTTTCCGGCTGCGAAAATCAAATAAGATTAAAAGAGCCGTGAAATCCCAAACAGAGGTGGAGGATCAGCAAATCAAAAACAGAGCAACCGGTTTTTATTTGATAGAGGAAATGATGTCTCAAAAAGGGTTTCCCCGGCATCCGCACGAAACCTATCCATCATGGCTTGACCGCATTGGGAACCATTTTGACATGGATGGGACCGGTGAACCTGATGGACCTTATGACACGGGCGAGACGGGTAACTCTGGTATTGGCGATAAACCCCTTTCCACAAGGCACCAGGTTCAAGCCCTCTTGCAGACTCACAATCAGTGGCGGTTCAGCAAATCAGGGCTTCAGGATACGGAGCGGGAAAAATTTGATCTTGATGTCAGCGCCCTGTTAATAAAAATGGGCAAAACAATTGATCCATCAAACTGAGAATAATCTACAACTCCTGCAACAAACAATGATATTTCATATAAAAATAATGAAATATCATCATGCCGGGGTCCCATGTTTTTGGATGGAACAGTTTTATTCTATCTTGAAACCCTCATTCTCAAAGGCTTTTCCAGTTTTTTTTCGGGAAAATGATTTTGCGCATGGTTTTTGCTCTACCTTACTATGACAACATTTTTACAAAACGGAGGCAGGACCATGAAGCAAACGATTAACCCAATCTCAACACTCACGGGACTCATGATTTTTTTTCTGTTGTTCGGGTCTGCCCCGGCTGCCTGGGGCCAGGAGTTGAGACGTGAGACTGCCCGCCACTACACTGCTTCAGCCACTATCCTTTCCGTGGCGGCAACCATTGGCCCTGAACAATTGTCGATCTCCTATAACGGGATCTCAAACCGTGGCGAGACGATATTTAACCTTAAAGAAGAGTTGAATTTAAACTGGTCTGATGTACAGCCGGGGTTCAATTCTGAAAAATCAAAGGCCAAAGGGTTGAAGTTTGTCGAACGATTAAAACAGGCAAGTGAGTATTTTTTAAGACACTTTAACTTTGATGATTTTTCATCTGACGACAACGAGTCAAAAATACAGTTGAAAAGCCGTGTAAACACAGATAGCATTGGCCAAAGCGACTTCGGGCTTAACCTGTCTTTAAATATCACCGGCGATGATGATGCTGTTATAAAAATGAATGCCGTAACCCTGGAATCCTATGGGTATAACACTTTTTTCAATGTGGTGTATGATTATGGAAAAAAAGAGGTGGAGTTGGGCGTGAGCAGTGCCCACATCAACCAGTATCTCCTGGATGGGATGTGGCTGGAAGTACAGGCCAATCCAGTCACAGCCTCGGGTGCCGTCCTCATGGTCATGAGTTTTTAAAACACCAGATTTAACTGTACACGCCTTGCCTGGAACGTTTCAGTTCCAGTTCAATTTACTACGCTTGTACGAGTTTCTGAACCAGTACCGGCGTCTGCCTTTGTCTTTGGATCTGAGAGTATGGAAAAGATCTGCGGGCAAAAAAAGTTAAAAAAAAATAAAATTTTGTTGCATTTTTTAATCTATTGTGCCAGAAACAAGAAGAGTCAGAGACAATACCATGGGAACTACTCTTTTGCGGGGCAGATATGATTGAGAATAAAATAGATGCATTAATGAAAAGAATCCTTGATGCCACGGGTATCACATCCCAGTCCGAGCTTGCCAGGGAACTTGAAATTAATCGTTCCGGAATCACCCATGCCAGGCATAAGAATAAGATCCCGGACAAGTGGATTGTCAAGCTCTACAGAAAATTCGGGTTTAATCCAAAATGGATTGAAACCGGTATTGGAAACATCTACGTCCATTCCCAATCCCAGGATGATGCGGCATTCAAATATATCCCGAAAGTGGCGGCACGGCTGTCTGCCGGTACAGGATCATTTGAATGCGAACAGGATGTGACCCAGTACCTGTCATTTCAGACCCAATGGCTTGCCGGCAAAGGCTCAGCCAACAATATGGTTGCCATGGAGGTTTTTGGCCAGAGCATGGAACCGGTTATAAAAGAAGGGGATACCGTCCTCATCGATCAATCCCAGAAAAATATTCTTGCAGGCGCCATCTATGCTGTGGGGGTTGAGGATACGATCCTGGTGAAACGAGTGGAAAAGCACCCCAACAAGCTGGTTCTGTCCAGTGATAACAAGGAGTACGCCCCCATTTTTCTGGAAAAAGAAGAGGCAGATAAAATCAGAATCATCGGCAAGGTCATCTGGAGTTGTCGGGAATACCGGTAGATTTTTTTTAACCATGCTGTTTAGTTTTTTAAACAAAAGATGAAATATTTAAAATAAGGAGGGAATAAATGCAACAGACTCAAGCAGGATTACAGAATAGTTTTCTCACGGGGATTGGTGGAATACTCTGGACCACAGGTCTGCTCCTTGCCGGAAGTGACGGCCCGTATATGCCGTGGTTAAACACCATTGGATTGATTTTATTCGTCGGCAGCAGCGTTGTTCTGGGAAAACTGGTGCATCCGTCCGGTGTACGGGTCCATAAACGGGCAGACCGTAAAATTATTGAAAAAAATGAAAGAAGAGTTCTGTTCCCCAAAAAGAGCATCACCTCAAAAAATAACATCAGGTTTTGCCGGGACAATCAAAGAACCGGAACCGGGTACGCCCTGGGAGCCTGATCCCCATAAAGCAATCCGCCCCGTACCGTTATTTATTCTTGACAGAAAAAGTAAATTAAAGGATGAATTGATTTTTAATTTAACTATTATTCGGTACTGTCACGGTCAAGGCGGTGTTGGAACACAGTGCTAAGGATTTTTTTATGGATATTCACGCAATCGCGGCACAATGCAAGGCCGCATCAATAATGACGGCGGCGCTTTCGAGCAAAATAAAAAACAGGGCGCTGCAAGGTATTATCAAGGCCCTGGAAGACAATGTCGGCTCCATAACAGGGGCCAACACCATTGATCTTGAACAGGCTTGCAAGGATAACCTTGAGCCGGCCCTGATGAAACGGCTTAAATTTGATGGTCCTAAAATCGCAGATGCCTGCCACGGGATTGAAAGCCTGATCAAACTGGAAGACCCTGTAGGGAAAACATTGAAGGCAACTGAACTGGATAAGGGGCTTCTCCTCTTCAAAGTGAGTCGGCCCATTGGGGTGATCGGAGTAATCTTTGAATCCCGGCCCGATGCTCTGGTGCAGATTGCCGCACTCTGCCTGAAAAGCGGGAATGCCGTATTGCTCAAAGGCGGTACGGAAGCCTCCGCCACTAACCAGATTCTGTCATCGGTGATTTCCAGGGCCGGTGTTGATGCCGGACTTCCTGACGGATGGCTGGGACTCATGGAAACACGGTCCGACGTGGATCAGATGCTCGGGCTGGAAAACACGGTTGATCTCATTATCCCCAGGGGAAGCAACGCATTTGTCCGGTATATCATGGACAACACCACAATTCCGGTGCTGGGGCATGCAGACGGGATCTGTCATTTGTTTATTGATCGCCTTGCCGATCTAAAAATGGCCGTTGACCTGGCCATTGACGGTAAATGCCAGTATGTGGCCGTATGCAATGCCATTGAAACCATCCTGGTTCATGAATCCATATCAGGGCAGATTTTACCCGTCTTGAGAACCGAGCTTGAAGCCCGGGGTGTAAAAATTCTGGGGTGTGCCAAAACCCTTGAACTCATTGATGTGGAATTGGCAGCAGAATCAGACTGGCATACCGAATACCTTGATCTCGTGGTTTCCATTAAAATTGTCCCGGATCTGAAGGCTGCTGTTGCCCATATCAATTGCTATGGTTCAGGTCATACGGATGTGATTGTCACAAGGGATAAGGGACGGGCCCTGTATTTTATGGACTACACCGATACGGCGGATGCGTTCTGGAACTGCTCCAGCCGGTTTGCCGACGGTTTTCGATTCGGGCTGGGCGCTGAAGTCGGGATCAGCACCAATAAAATCCATGCCCGGGGTCCGTTGGGGCTTGAGGGTCTCATGAGCTATCAATGGCGGATGATGGGTGAGGGTCATGTGGTAAAGGATTATACCGGCCCCGGGGCAAAGTCATTTACTCACTTACCTATAGACAAGGGTTTTTTTTAAGGAATCATCATGCCGAAACAGCGATTGATCAAAGCCGGAAGGGTTGTTGTAAAACTGGGCAGCAACGTGATCACGGCAGAAAACAGTCTGAACCTGGACGTGATAGATGCCATCTCCCATCAAATAAGCGTTTTGATGGACAGGGGCATTGAGGTCATCCTGGTATCCTCCGGGGCCATGGCAGCAGGGCTCAGGAGAATGGAAATGGAGCGCAGGCCCGATGAAATACCCAAACGCCAGGCCATTTCAGCCATTGGCCAGTGCGGGTTGATGAACGCCTATGAAAAAAGTTTTGGCCGGGACAATCGAAAGGTTGCCCAGATTCTGCTCACCGGTGAAGACCTGAACAACCGAAAACGGTACCTGAACGCCAGAAATACCCTGCACACCCTTATTGAGTGGAAGGTTGTCCCCATCATCAATGAAAATGACACCATCATGGTGGAAGAAATTAAATTAGGGGATAACGACAACCTGGCCGCCATGATTACCCTGTTGATGGATGCTGATTTTTTATTTATTCTGACGGATATTGAGGGGCTGTATGATAAGGACCCCCGGCAGTTTCCAGACGCACAACTGATATCAAAGGTCACGGCGTTTAAACCGGAGATTGAAGAGTTTGCAAGCCATATTCCGGGAACATTGGGTACCGGGGGAATGCTCAGCAAAATTCAGGCAGCCCGGAAAGTCACTGCTGCGGGAATCCCCATGATCGTTGCCCGGGGAGACACCAAAGATGGTCTGCTCAAATTGTTTGACGGTGAGCAGCTTGGCACATATTTTGTCCCGAGAAAAGAAAAAATGGCCAGTCGAAAATGCTGGATTGCCTATACCCTTGCACCCAAAGGCAGTATTGTCATCGATGACGGGGCGGTCCAAGCGGTCCGGCAAAAGGGGAAAAGTCTGCTGCCCAGCGGTATTGTGTCTGTGGAAGGGGAATTTGAAGAAGGTGCGGCCGTGTCTTTTAAAACCCTGTCCAACGAAAGTGTCGGCATCGGCCTGGTGAATTTTCGGTCTTCCGACATCAATCTGATAAAGGGATTAAAAACCTACCAGATCCAGTCATGCCTTGGCGGCAAACACTATGACGAGGTCATCCATAGAAACAATCTGGTGCTGACCGACTCCTGTTGATCCTGATATAAAAAAATTAAATTCAGTGTTATTGACAAATCAAAACACACAAACTATTTTCAAAGGAATTCAGAATTAACTTTAGTGTCGAGGGAAGGCAAATGGCAAAGACAATGACGATACAGCTTGCCGTAGAAGAATTTGAACTTTATGACCTGTATAATGATGTGATTGAATCATATGGACAGGACCTGGAAGACCCAAGCCTTGTCTCGGATCTTTATGATTTGATTGATGAGTATGAAGAAGAATATGAATTTCTACCGGATTCAGAGGGTGATTTTTCAGATAGTTTTGAACGGAATCTAAGAGATTGTATTACCACCATTGTTGAGGAAAATGAAGACCTTGAATTTATTGATGAAGAGTTCCCCGACGATGACGACATCCCCGAAGCATATGACGGTGAGTTTGATGATGAGTCCGAAGACATGGGTGTTGAACTTGATGATACAGATGACACTGAAGAATCGGACGATTTTTATTAAATGCTGATTTACACCGTACGCTTTAAATCCGGACAACTTTTGGCAGAGACTTGATGAACCGTTGGCCGAGGCTGTAGGTATAGGCTCCCTGGCAGGGAATCATCAGCAGGTCTCCGGGCTGAATATCCATCCCGAAATAGGAATATCCCCAGACATCGTGGGGGGTGCACAGGGACCCTAAAACACGGCAGGGCCTTTCAATTAATTCGCTGCAGCTTAAATTGAGGATGGGGAAATAATCCATTTCAAACCGTTCCCAGCCAATGACATTAGTGCCGGCATCTGTGATCACCAGATCCCGGTCCTTTTTGTCGATTACCGTAAAAAGAAACTGCATGGCGCTGTGGCAGATCCATCGGCCCGGCTCAAAACATATCCGGGCATTTACAAATGGGAACAGGTGGGCCTGGATCTCCCGGGACAAAATCCTGGAAAACTCTTCTATGGGCGTTCCCGGGATTCTGTAATGGGGCGGCATATGTGCAGGATTTGATTTGGTCGGGTTTGTATCTGCCTGATTTGGTTCTATTGACGTTGTGCCTATCCCTTCGGGTGTACCACAAAAATGAACCCATTCGCCTTCACCGGGCCAGTATCCGCCGCCGATGTCAATAAATTTTACACGTTGATTAAATTCTTTGGGCATGTGTTTTAAAATGGTGCCCAGAAAACGGATAAATCCCACCTGCCTGTCCGGTGTCAGGTTCCAGCTTGAATGAAATTGGAGGCCCTGAAAATCGATCGTTGAACTATTTTTTACCTGGTGCCAGAACCTGGGGAGTTCTTCCGGGGGGATGCCGAATTTTTTCCATAAGCCTTCAGGGGTTGTCATCAATCGGATTCCCACCCGTATCGGCGCCCCACCATCAGCATTTGGCACCAGGGTTTTCAGCCGTTCAAGCTCCCCAAAACTGTCCAGAAGAATAATTGTTCTGTCACGGTGCCGGACGGCCAGAGTCAGCTCCTCAAGTGTCTTGCCCGGACCGCTGAAGACAATATCCCGGGCATTTAAAGCAAGGGCGGTTTTAAGTTCCTCTCCGCTGGAGACATCCAGCCCAAATCCGGACTCAAGCATTGCCGCTGACACATCCGGCAGGTTGTTGCTTTTCATGGCAAAATAAAAGGAGGGCGTGTTAAAATTGCGGTTAAAGGCCCGGGAAAACAGATCGGCTTTTTCCTTTAATACAGCCGGTTCCAGTATCCATAGCGGAGATCCGTGTTTTTCAACCGCATTTTGGTAGGCCTGCCTTTTGCCAAAATATTGGGCAACAAAAGCGTGTAATTCCTCTGCCGGCAGAAGCGGGGTTTTCTTCACCGGATACTACCTCTGGCCTTTCCTTTTTTATACATGCCGGTTTTATGCATGACGGGTTCTTCTGCGGGCCAGTCATGATCTGGGTTCTTTTTTCTTTTGTTTTTTTTGTCCAGTTTTTTCTTTTTGGCATGGAGTGCCCTTTCATTTTCTTCATCAAACTTTTCATAGTCCCGGAATTTGGGGGCTTTATGTTTTTCCCGTTTTTGTGTTTCCGGATAATCGGAATCATACTTGCTCATGGGTTTTCCTTGCGATCCTTGGTCGTTTTTTGGGGTCGTTGTTATTGGGTTCAAAAGTATTCTTTGGCCTGCATTGACCGCTGCTTTGCATTATTTATACCAGAAATTATAAGAAAGATACATATACATAAAGATCGATTGAAATTTTGATATTTTGGGCAATGACCCGGCACGCCCCTCTTTTTTTTATGCTTTTGTTCATTACATGGTCACGATTCTGGTGCCGGGGCCCGGGTGTCTTTGCAGGGGCGACTCAGGAGGCCCGGTTTTGATCATAAAACCGGAACATTTAGATCCGTTAGAAAAATTTTCGGAATTTTTTAGTCTTTTTTTCCAGGCCGGAGCGGTGGAAGATCCTTTTGTTGCCTGAAATTGAGAGCTCTATTGCCTGTTTTTCTGAATTTTATCGGGTTTGGTGGCTAAATGATATCCTGTTATTTTTCGGCACAGGTTTTGCTTTGACTATGTAACCGTTTTTTGAGCAGGTAACCATCACTAAGGAGACAATCATGGATGAAAAAGAAATTGATTTTTTCAGGTGTGTGCTGAATATGCAATTGGACACCCTCTTGAAACAGGCCGACCTGGTGGTGTCTGAACTCGTATCTCAAAAAGACCAGGAAATAGAATATTTTGACCGGGCCTTTGCCCATGCCGACCAGGCATTAAAACTGAAAATCAGGACCCGGGAGAGCCGGTTGATCAAAAAGGTGAAACAGGCATTGGAAAGAATCGAGGACGGCACATATGGATTTTGTGACGAATGCGGGGAAGAGATCTCCATCCGAAGGCTTGAAGCAAGACCGGTTACCAGCAAATGTCTTGACTGCAAGGAAAATGAAGAAAAAACAGAATCCTTTATCAAATCAGTCATTGGTGATTTCTAAATCGTTCTGTTTATGACCAGGATTATTTTGTTCCGGTTCAAAATTTAACCATTGTTATAAAAATCACATCATCCTGTGGCGGTTTGTCTGCCTTGAGGGTGTGATACTTATAATTGTTGAATTTCTATTGATTTGTCTGTCCAAATATTCTAATAATAGGAATTTTTAATTCCTATTGTCTCGTTCAGGGGCCGGTGCAGCCTGATTCATTCACGGTCCTCAGATGCATTGGCCTAGTGCTTCAGCAGGAATGGGGTGGTCTGGGAATTCATATGATTCAAGGTAGCCCCCTATGAAAAAAATTCACTTTATCCTGGAGAATGCTGAACTCATCACCTCGGTCAAGCAGCGTTTGAAAAAAATCTATGCCATTGATTATAGCACAAACCTGATTGATGCCCTCCAGGTACTGAATGCCAATCGGAACGAATTTGTCTTTATCGATATTAAGATCTTGCGCCAGGCAGCCGGAGACAGCAATTATAAAGCCGTTCTCCAGACATTCGGCCTCTTGTCCCCCAACATCAGTGTTGTGGTCATGGCAGAACCCAGATTTTTAAAAGAAGCCATAAAAATTGTTAATGAGGGTGCGGATTCCTACCTGACCTACCCCCTGGTTTCCGATGAGATTCAATTGGTGGTCAACAGCATTGTCGAACAGACCCGGGCAGAGTCGGAACTTGATTATTTAAGGGAACAAATCTGGCCGGAAGATGAGTTTGATCTGGTGCAGACCAAAAGTCCGGCCATGAAAAATGTTTTTGAAAATATTCGTGCCGTTGCCTCCACCAAGAGCACGGTTCTGCTCCTTGGAGAAACCGGAACCGGCAAAGGATTCACGGCCCGTTTTATCCATACCCTTTCCCTGAGAAAAAATGAACGCTTCATCGAGGTCCATTGCGGGGCAATTCCGGATACCCTGGTTGAAAGTGCGATGTTCGGCCATGAAAAAGGGGCCTTTACCGGGGCCATAAAGAGGAAGCTGGGCAAGTTTGAAATTGCCCGGGGTGGCACTATTTTTCTGGATGAGATCGGTACCATTACCCCGGCTGCCCAGATCAAGCTGCTCCAGGTCCTCCAGGACGGTATCTTTCAGCGTGTGGGTGGAGAAGAGGAGATCCATGCAGATGTGAGGATCATCACGGCCACCAATATTGATTTGAAGCAATTGTGTGACGACAAATTGTTTCGAAATGACCTATATTACCGGTTGAATGTTTTTCCCATTGAACTGCCGCCCCTGAGGGAGAGAAAAGAGGATATCCCCAAACTGGTTGAGCTTTTTTTGTATAAACTCAATACTTTTCATGTAAAAGGCATACAAGAGATCCATCCCAAGGTATTGGATGCATTTTTGTCCTATTCATGGCCGGGAAATATCCGTGAACTAGAAAATATTATGGAACGGGCCTATATCCTGGAAAAGTCTTCCGTCCTGAGAGCAGAAAGTTTTCCCATTGACCTGTTTGCCCAGCACACGGAAATCATCCCCGGCAAAATTGATCCGGGCCTGACACTGGCCCAGGTCAGAAAACAGGAAAACCAGCGGGTTGAGCGCCGGTATCTTGATATGCTGCTCAAACAGCACAAGGGAAAAATTAATCTGTCTGCTGCGGCAGCCGGTATCACCACCCGGCAGCTTCATAAACTCATGGCCCGGTATTCCCTGCGCAAAGAAGACTACAAAACCGGGGTGTAATATCGTATACTGTTAAGCTCTGAGGAAAGAGCGGGACAGGCAAATGGATTTGGTATGGATAAAAATTGATGATTGGGAGGCCTTATGTTTATAGAACAATTTCGATATTCAACAGATAATCTGGGGTATCTGGTATATTCAGGGTCCCAGGGGCTTGCCGTTGACGGGGGAGCGGTGGAAGCCATGGCAGCGTTTGCCGGAAAAAAGGGGTTTCAAATCAAATATGTGGTCAACACCCATTCCCATCATGACCATACCCAGGGCAATGCAGCCCTGCTCAAAAAAACCGGGGCTCAATTCATTGACTGCTCCCGGATCACATCAGACCAAACCATATCTCTTGACCGGGAAATACTGGAGGTATTTCATACGCCGGGTCACACCAAAGATAGTGTTACTTTTAAGGCTGATGATTTCCTGATCACCGGAGACACCCTGTTTAACGGGACCGTTGGCAATTGTTTTACCAATGACCTCAAGGCTTTTTTCACCTCCTTGAAACGTCTGACCTCCCTGCCCAGGGAAACCCGGATTTACGGGGGCCATGATTATGTGATGGAATCCATGAAAATCGCAAAGGCCATAGAGCCGGACAATCCCTGTATTGACGACTATATTAAGGGCTACAATTCCAATTGCATCGTATCCACACTGGATGATGAGTTAAATGCAAACCCGTATCTGAGATTTAATGCCCCGGCCATGATACAAAAATTAGAGGCGAAGCACATGCCCTCAGGAAGCGAGTTTGAACGATTTAATTCCATCATGGAATTGTATTGATAAGGGTTTTGCAGATAAATGACACTTGAAAACTCACGGTTTCGGTCTTATTATCTTAATTCTAATTATAGGGATCATCTATTTTAAGAGGGTTTAATATTCGTAAGGACCCGTGATGAAAAAGGTTGCGGCCCGAAAGACCTGCTGTTTTTCGGGATGATAAAAGATGTGTGTATTGAGTATTAAAAAGAGCTGGAATCTGGAATGCGTGAGGAAAAGATGAAGTTTGATGCCGGGCAGAGAACAAGTTTTGCCCTGGGCCGGCAACTGACCATTGAGTACTATGAATGCGGGGCAGACCTTCTCCTGGAGGTGTCATCAATTGAAAATGCATTGTTGAAAGCGGCAGAGGATAGTGGTGCCACCATTATCAGTTCTTCATTCCATCAATTTGAACCCCAGGGTGTGAGCGGGGTTGTCATTATAGCTGAGTCCCACTTTACCATACATGCCTGGCCGGAGCATGATTATGCGGCAGTGGATATATTTACCTGCGGCGACAGTATTGATCTGGAACTTGCCATCGATTCCATGAAAGCGTCTTTTGGAGCCGGGAATGTGGTGGTTTCTTCAGATCAGAACCGGGGGATTATCGCCAGGCCCCTGGAACAGAAAAAGGCCGGAGAAATCGCTCAAAATTCAAAGATTCATCCGATTTCCTGGAAAAAAGAATTTGAACGCAAAAATCCCCGGGGTGTTTCCACCTCGGTGGACGTGTATGGGATTGACCCCCGGGTGATTGGAGATGCAGGGTGCATAGAAACATTCGGATATGAATTGTGTGATCTGATCGGGATGAAACCTGCCGGCAAATGCCGGGTGGTACATTCCACGGAAGATGAAACTTCAGACGGATTCAGCATGACCCTGGGGAATGGGACCTCTACAATTTCAGGAGTTTTTGCCGTTGCAGCCCATACCCTTTACCTGGATGTGTTTTATTGTAAATTTTATGAACCCCGGAAAATAGCGGAATTTGCCCTGTCATTTTTCAAAGGGGACCATTATAAAATGCAGATTGCCCTGAGACACTAATTTATTTTCATTAATAAAATTTATTATTAAAAAATCTGGATGAAAAATTATAACAGCATAAAAAACGGATGGTTTTCAGAGATCTGTCCCATGTGGCCCGGGGCGGCCCTGTCTCTGGAGATCAAGGAAGTTCTGTACAGCCAGGCGAGTAAATTCCAGCAGATCGACCTGTATCAGACCCGAAATCATGGGCGAATGCTGGTTCTGGATGAAATCATCCAGCTTACTGAATCCGATGAATTCGCTTACCAGGAGATGCTGGCCCATGTGCCGCTCTTTGCCCATCCTCTGCCTGAACGAGTCCTGGTCATCGGCGGGGGTGACGGCGGGATATTAAGGGAAGTCGGTCGCCATGACTGCGTTAAATCCATTGATTTCTGCGAGATCGACGAGGCAGTCATCAATGTGTCAAAGCAGTTTCTGCCGAATCTTGCCTGCGGGTTTGACGATCCCAGGGTGAAGGTTCATATCGTTGACGGCTATGACTATGTGTCCGGACAAAACCAAGAATACGATGTGATTATAGTGGATTCTTCCGATCCTGTGGGGCCGGGCGAGGCCCTGTTTGAACTGCCCTTTTACCAGGCATTAAAATCCGCCCTCCGGGAAAACGGGGTGGTTGCCTTCCAGGGAGAATCTTTTTTCATGCACAAAGACTGTGTCATCAACCTCATGCGGATGACAAAAAAACTCTTCCCGGTGCATGGATATTCATATTTCCTCGTGCCCACCTATCCGGGAGGGAATATCGGTATCTGCCTTGGATCATCGGGTCCCGGGGTTAAAAAGCCGAACCGTAAGATGTCAAAAAAACTTCAGGATCAGTTGAAATATTATAGCCCGCAAATCCATGAAGCCTCTTTTGTGCTGCCTTATTTTGCCCAGAAAATGTTTGCCGACCTGTAAAAAAAACCAGAAAAATAAAAAATTGGAAATAAATATATATTAAAATGCATCCTTCAGATCAATTGACTATAAAGACCATTCGATCGGCATCGCAACAGGACCTGAAGCGGCTTTACCAGGAGGCCGGGTGGTGGGATGCATCCTGTGAACGTCACCCTGAATTCCTGGATCATATTGTCAGGAATTCCGCTCTTTTTGCCGGAGTTTTTTTTCAAAAAAAGCTCATTGGCATGGGGCGTGCCCTTTCCGACCTCGCAAGTGATGCTTATATTCAGGATGTTACCGTCTTAAAAGAATTCCGTGGCCGGGGAATCGGTAAAAAAATTATTCGTCTATTGATCAAAGAATTAAAGGAAAACAAGGTTGACTGGATCGGCCTCATTGCACAGCCGGGAACCTTTTCCTTTTATACGGAACTTGGATTTGAACCGCTTGAAGATCATGTTCCGCTAAAATATAAGGGATATAAGGATTAACCATATGTATCATACCTCGGAAGCTGCTTTACACACAGATCAAGCTATCGGATTTCCACAATTCAATCGGTTTGAACTCAAAGACCGCAGGCTTATTCAGACCTATATTGATATCTTCAAACCCCAGTCCTGCGAGTATAATTTTTCAAACCTTTTTGCCTGGCAGGATGCGTATCAACTCTTCTGGACCATTTACCAGGAACGGCTCTTGATTTATGATGCCGTATCTCAATCTGCCTTCATGCCTCTGGGAGAAGATTTTTATCCCGAAGAACTGGTCATTTTATCCTTAAATTTAAAAACAAGGGGGCTGACCCCCGATTTCAGTCTGGTGACCCCGGAGTATTTGAAAAAATTTCCTGAAATTGAGACCTATTATCAGGTCAAAAAAGAACGGGATTATTCCGAATATATCTATGATATTGACAGCCTGTGTTCACTTACCGGGACAAAGCTCCACAAAAAACGAAATCTGATTTCACAGTTTAAACGGTCCTGGCCCGATGTTGAGGTTCATCCCTTAACCGACGGATACAGGGAAAAAGCCCTGGAACTTGCCCGGGAGCTCATGGACCGGCGGAAACAGCAATCAAAAACCCTTGACCGGGAAATGGATGCCATCAAAATTTCTTTTAAACATTTTGATCAGCTTGGCCTGGAAGGACTTGTGCTGACCCTGGAAGGAAGGGTTCTGGCGTTTTCCGTATTCAGCCCCCTGTGTCATTCAACTTTTGATATCCAGTTTGAGAAATCCGACACCAATTTCAAGGGGATAGCCCAGGTGATCAACCATGAGACTGCCAAATACCTGAAAGGCCGGGGTCGATACCTGAACCGGGAGCAGGACCTGGGAATCAAAGGGCTGCGCCAGGCAAAGATGTCCTATGATCCGGCAAAACTGATCACGCCGGCCGGTCTGGTCTTTACTCCACCCAACTAGGCTGAATAAGATCAAACGAGATAACAGGCTTTTCATGTTTTTTAAACCCTTAAAATTTAAAAACAAGATTTTACTGACATTTTTGTCCGTGTTCGTTCCCCTGATTTTAATGGGATCCACCCTTGCGTATCTCCAGGTGAAACAAGTTCTCCAGGCGGATATTGAAAAAGAGCTCCAGGATACAACCGACCATCTGGTCAACCTCATCAGGACATCGGCATCGGTTTCCATCAAAAACAGGCTCCAGGCCATTGCTGAAAAAAATCTGGATATTGCCCAGTACTATTATAATAAACACATGTCCGGTCTTTTGAGCAGGGCCCAGGCCTTAAAAACCATTGAAGAGGTGTTTTTAAGTCAGTCCGTGGGCATCAGCGGGTATATCTACTGCATCAACAGCAATGGGATGGTTTTGATTCATCCCAATGACGGAGTTAAAGATACCGATGTGTCGGGATTTGATTTTGTGAAAAACCAGATGGAAATCAAGGACGGATATCTGGAGTATGACTGGAAAAATCCGGGAGAGGCAACAGAACGTGCAAAGGCCCTGCATATGGTCTATTTTAAGCCTCTGGACCTGATCATATCCGTGTCTTCCTACAGAGAAGAGTTTGATTACCTGGTCAACATTGATGATTTCAGAGACAGCATCCTCGCCTATAAATTCGGCAAAACCGGATATGCCTATGTGTTTAACGAACAGGGATGGGCCATTGTTCATCCCAATATCCAGGGAGTCAATCTTTTAGATCAGACAATGTACCCAAACGAACCCTTAAAGCAGATTTTGAAACAGAAAACCGGGAAACTTAATTATTTCTGGAAAAATCCCAATGAGCCTGAACCCCGGGAGAAGATCGTTTATTTCCAACATTTGCCTGAATACAAGTGGATCGTTGCCTCCTCAAGTTATGTGGAGGAGGTGTTTGCACCCTTGAAAACGTTTCAGATCGTTTTGATAATTTCCCTGATAATAGTGCTGGTGCTGTCGGCCGGGATCACCTATCTGGTGAGCGGGTCCGTGACAAAACCTTTGGCAGCACTCATGGATACACTTGCCCGGGGTATTGACGGGGATTTTTCCGTTCGCATGGATGACACGGGTCGGGATGAATTCGGCCGTCTGGGCCGTCACTTTAATTCTTTTATGGACCAGTTGGAGCAGTATAAACAGGCGGCCAGGGAAAGAAAAAATTTGGCCGTACAATTGGAAAAATTACAGAAAATGGAGGCCATCGGCACCCTTGCCGGTGGAATTGCCCATGATTTTAATAATATTTTATCCGGAATTCTGGGATATGCCCAATTGGCGGAACTGAACCTGGAAAGTCCGGTAAAGGCCAAAGGCCATATCGCCCAGATTACCAAAGGTGCCCACAGGGCCGCCAGGCTCACCCAGCAGATCCTGACCTTCAGCCGGCAGACGGAATACGAAAAACAGCCCTTGAATTTATATCTTGTGGTAAAAGAAGCCCTGAAGTTAATGCGATCTTCCATTCCCACCACCATTGAAATCAAAGAAAATATTGTTTCAAAGGCAAAAATTCTGGCCGATCCCACCCAGATGCACCAGGTCATCATGAACCTTTGCACCAATGCCTACCACTCCATGAGTGAGATCGGAGGGACCCTGTCGGTGCAACTGGAGGAAGTTGAGATTTCAGGTGACAGGGATGTGTTTGGCAACCCCATGGACCCGGGCAAATATATCGAACTCTGGATCATGGATACGGGTTTCGGCATGGATGATGAAACCCTGGCAAAGGCATTTGATCCCTATTTTACCACCAAGGAGGTGGGAAAGGGAACCGGATTCGGCCTGTCTCTGGTCCACGCCATTGTTGAGGAACACGGCGGTTACATAAAGGTCAACACCCGGGTAGGCCGGGGTTCCAGTTTTTATGTGTACCTGCCCCTTGTGAATCAGGATGAGACCCCCCACACCGTTGAAAGCAAAGAAACCAGCCTCAGAGGCGGAATTGAAAGCATCATGGTGGTGGATGATGAAAAAGATATCCGTGGGGTGGTACAGGAATTTTTGTCCGGGTGCGGGTATAGGGTCCGGACATTTGAAGACGGGGCCAAAGCCTTTGAAGCCTTTGAAAAGGACCCGGACCAGTTTGATCTCATCATTACGGATATGACCATGCCCGGGATGACAGGGGCGGAATTTTCCATCAGGGTACTGACGCTCCGACCGGGGATTCCCATCATCCTGTGCACCGGTTACAGTGAGACCTTTTCCGAGGCAGATGCCCTTGAAACCGGCATTCGAAAATATGTCCAAAAGCCCGTGGAAACCCGGAGCCTTGCCGCATTGATCCGGGAGATACTTGACTGAGAACACCCTCCATCCGGGGGCCTTATTGGCTGATTTCCGGGTCTTGGGTAATTAAAACCTTCAGGATATCTTCTTTTCCAATAATACCCACAAGTTTGTTTTCATTTACAACCGGTATGGTATGGAAATGTTTTTCAACCATGAGCCCGGCAATTTTGGAAATGGGCGTATCCGGATGAACCGACACAGGATTTTTTACCATGGCCTGGGCAACGGTTGTGGCAGATACTTTTTCAAGTTCGGCATTCAGTCGTTTGGAAGAAGACAGGGGGAAAATACCGTCAAGGAGAACAAAAATAGGGGGTATGGAAATGTCTTTCTGTTGAAAAATCAAATCGCTCTGGCATAAAATTCCCAGGAGGATTCCTTGGGCATTCACCACCGGAACCCCGTTGATATGGTTGGTGAGCAGGATTTTAGCGGCGGTTGAAATGTCCGTGTCTGGGGAAACAGAGATCACATTTTTTTCCATTATATCCTCGGCTTTTGTCATGGGAGTCCTCCTTTGCGTTTCAGGGTATCAGGTGGTATGGCGAACTGCGAGAACCGGACAGGATGCCCTGCTGATGACCCGGTCGGTGGTAGAACCGACCAGAAATTGCTCGAGCAGGCTGTGTCCGCGAATTCCAAGCACGATCATGTCGATTTCATTTTTTTCGGCATATTTGATCAATTCCTTGTAGGGTCGGCCTTCAAGCAGGATGGTAATGGGGGTGCACCAGTTCCGGCAGTCTTCGGGAACCATGGAGGCAAGCTGTCTTTTAATACGGCTTAACCGGCTGCTCTTCTGGGCCGGGTCCTCTTTTTCGACTTTTTTCTGCAGGTCCAGGTACTGGGAAGTGGTCCATCCGCTGAAATCACCTTCCTGGAGCTTTATATAGTCGGGTGTGATGGCTTCAGCCGGTTTTTCCGGCCGGACAACATGGGCCAGATAAAGCTGGGTCTGGAATTCCTGGGCAAGGCTCAGGGCAGTGTCAAATGCCAGTTTAGAGTCCGGGGAAAAATCGCATCCCACCAGAATCCGTTTCAGCTTTATAGGGTCCCGGTCTTTTGGGATGGCCTGATTTTCCTTGGCATGGAGCACCAGAAGCGGGCATGACAAAGTTTTCACCAGCCGGTTGGTGACCGATCCGATGAGGAATCGTTTGACTCCGGATCCTCCGTGAGTTGCAGCAATCACCATGTCAATCTGATGTTCCCGGGCAATCTCTTCGATCTCGTCGGCCGGATGCCCTGCAGTGACAAGGATTTCACATTCAATTCCAAACTCTTTGGCCATGGTTTCAAGGTTGTCCCGGACATTCTCGATGCGCTCATTTTCAATATCCGTGTAATCCACATAGGCCGGCATGTGGCTTGACACCATCACGGTCTTTGCCACAATATGGCAGAGATAGAGTGCTGCATCAAACTCCGCAGCCAAAGATTTGCCATAGGTCAGGGTCAGTTCGGTAAATTCTGAAAAATCAATGGCGCACATAATCTTTTTGGGTTCTATTCGCATGATTTCCCTCCTTTGCTATTATAAGCCTTGCCCCAACAAAGAAAACAGGTAAAAAGACACGCAAGGTGTATGTGTTATTTGACTTGATGCCTTATCACCTTGGATTGTTTATATTGTAATCCTCCTGCCCAGGGATCGTCAAGAAGAAACTGGATGCGCACCAGGCGGGTCCATTTTTATTCGGTCTCTGTGCCTGGGTTTTAAACCGGCCCTCTGGTTTTCATGCTTTCTGGTTGACCGGTTCTCCGGCTTTTGGGGCAGGCAGATAGGACTGTCAAAGATATTTCAATGGATTTTGCAAAATACGACCCAGGGACAATTAGTTCAAGTTGCTGAATTTATATGATTATTGCATTATGTCGATTATTTATATTCTTGACTTAACTCTTAACTTCCTTTATAAGTATTCGGTTAAATAAAAATGAATGTATTCAACATAAAAAAGAGTATCTGAGCCCATATGAAGCAAAAATTGTTTGCCACCACCGAAGGCAGGGTCCTTTTAACGGGACTCTTGCTTTCCGCACTGCTTTTGATTGTTATCGGGTATGCTGCGGTCATTGATGTTGAAATCGCAAAAACTCTGAGCCTGACCTTTCTGGTCCACACCTTCGGCGGTCGGGCCGCAGGAATAGGGCTGTGCATCATGAGCGGATTCGGTCCTATTGCCACCATCGCGTATAATTTTTTTCTTGAGGCATTGATTGTCTGTTTTGCCTATTCAATTTTTGTGTTGACCACAAACAACACGATCCGGGTCATGTGGGTGGCAAACATCATCGACAGAATTTCCGGGAAAGCTGTGGAACAAAAAGACAAGGTCCAGGCCTTTGGGTGGGCAGGTCTTTTTATCTTTGTCATGCTGCCCCTCCCGGTGACCGGTCCGGTAATGGGGTCTGTAATCGGGTATATGCTCAGGATCAATCTGGTTAAAAACTTCACTGCCACAGGTACGGGAACCCTGGCAGCCATCATTGTCTGGTTTTTCTGTTTTGATTTTCTGGAGCAGCGCTTTCATGCGATTCAATACATTTTTGCAGCAATTGTCATCCTGGCACTTTTTTCACGCCGTAAGGTGATTTTCAAGTTTTTCTTTGGGAAAAAGGCCTGATCTGTTACCGGGGAGGCATCTTCGCCAGAGCCCTGCCCATAAAATCTAAAAATTTGTCTGTGTTTTCCGGTTTTTTATGATAGGTATTGAAAATAAGGTTAAAAGCATCATATTATCCCTAAAAGATAAGTGTTATCGTAAAATTTTATACCATTAATGCAAAAATGAGGATGTATTTATGAAAATTCTGGTGGGCTACAAAGGAACGAATGTGGGTAAGGATTTGATGAAGATCGCAGCAGAACACGCCCAGGCCTTTGACGGTGAGATTTTAATCGTTACTTCCATGGTCGGGGGTGATAAAGCGGATAAAGAGGAAATTATCAAGGCTGAAAAAAATCTTGACCAGGCAAAGGCCTATTTTGATGACTTGGGCGTTAAGTGTGAAACCCACCTGTTGATCAGAGGACTTGCGGCCGGAGAAGATCTGGTAAAATTTGCCCGGGAAAAAAAGGTGGATGAAATTATCATGGGGGTTCGAAGTCGCTCAAAAGTGGGAAAACTTATTTTTGGATCTGCCGTGCAGATTGTTATCCTGGAAGCGCATTGCCCGGTCCTCACCGTAAAATAGCAGGCAGATTACAGTTCTTGTCACCATGGAATTGATTAAATGCTTTAAGGCCCTGTCCGACAAAACCCGTCTCAGGCTCCTCATTGTGCTGGAGCAATATGAATTGAATGTCAATGAACTGGTCCTGGTGGTGGATATGATTCAGTCCGGTGTGTCAAGGCATTTGAAAATTCTTGTGGAATCCGGTCTCCTCACCTCCCGGCGGGACGGCAGTTTCATGTATTATGCCGCCACCCGGAATGAATTGATCAAGGCGGTGGTTTTCCTGGTAAACCAGAGCCCTGAACAGGATGATATTTTGCGCCGGGACCTGGAAAAGGCCCGGGAAATGATCATCATCCGTCAGGATAGGACCAAACGGTTTTTCAAGACCGTTGCCCCCCAGTGGGACCGGTTAAAGCGGGAGGTGCTAGGCGATTTTGACCTGAATGCCAGGATACGGGAAAAAATATCGTTTCAGGGGAATGTGGCGGATCTGGGCTGCGGGACTGGAGAACTCATCCGGCAGCTTGCCCTTGAGGGCCCGGAAACGCTCATGGGTATAGACAAGTTCATCGGCATTGACAGCTCGCCTGAAATGCTGGATCAGGCAAGGCTGAGGCTTTCGGACACACACAACGCCGAGTTGAGACTGGGTGAGCTTGAACACCTTCCCATGAAGAACAGGGAAATCGACACGGCCGTAATGAATATGGTCCTGTACCATATCTCCCAGCCTGAATTGTCCATTGCCGAGGCCTACCGGGTTCTCAAGCCCGGGGGGATTTTTGTCCTATCCGATTTTGAAAAACATGACCAGGAAAAAATAAAAAAGATTCTGGGCGGGTCATGGCTGGGATTTGAGCGGGAAAAAATAACACACTGGCTGGCTGCGGCAGGGTTTGTGTTCAAGAGTGTTGAAACCTATCCCGTTCATCACCAATTGACCATTAACCTGTTTCTGGCACAAAAATAGGGACCGCAAATTTTATCCTATAAAACAATCCTCAACATCCAAGGAGAGACGATGATTATTCCGGTAATTCTGGCGGGTGGATCAGGGACAAGGCTCTGGCCCTTGTCAAGGGAACTTTATCCCAAACAACTCATGGAGA
Organism: uncultured Desulfobacula sp.; assembly: GCA_963674905.2. Taxonomy (GTDB): domain Bacteria; phylum Desulfobacterota; class Desulfobacteria; order Desulfobacterales; family Desulfobacteraceae; genus Desulfobacula. The sequence goes on from CAXXXR010000002.1 coordinate 3,768,354, forward strand.
TATACAATGCGCATACCATGCTCCAGAATACGGTATTGCGGCTCAAGGGCATTGACAGGCTGGGATCTCCCGTGGTCGTCTGCAACCAGGACCATCGGTTCATGGTGGCGGAACAACTGAGAAAAATTGAGGCAGACCCCCTGGCCATTATCCTGGAGCCTGTGGGGAGGAACACGGCCCCGGCCATCGCCCTTGCCGCATTAAAGGCCATGGAAAACAATCAAGACCCCATTCTCCTGGTATTGCCGGCAGACCACGTGATCGAAAAAATCAAGGCCTTTCATGGGGCCGTACAGGACGGGTTTGAACTGGCCCAGGCGAACCATCTCATTACCTTCGGCATTATCCCGGATTCCCCGGAAACCGGATATGGATACATCAAAAAGGCGCAATTGTCTGAATTTCGGGCCAATGCCTTTAAAATTGAGCGGTTTGTGGAAAAGCCCGATCAAAAGACGGCTCAAAAATATCTTGAGTCCGGGTTGTACTGCTGGAATTCAGGTATGTTCATGTTCAGGGCATCTGAAATCATAAAAGAACTTGAAACCCATGCACCCGAGATCATCTCATCGTGCAAAGCATCCATGGCAGGCGGTGTCCAGGACCTTGATTTTTTCAGGCTCAGCCGGGAAGGATTTGATAAGATCCCTGCCGATTCCATTGATTGCGCAGTCATGGAGAAAACCGCCAAAGGAATCGTGATTCCCTTTGAGGCCGGGTGGAATGATCTGGGGTCCTTTGACGCCCTGTGGCAGACCGGCACAAAAGACCGGGACCTGAATGTGATCAAGGGAGATGTGGTCACCCATGATGTCAAAGAATCTTATATCCATTCCCAGACCAGCCTGATCACGGCGGTGGGGGTTGAACGCTTTGTGATCGTGGAAACAAAGGATGCCATCCTGGTGTCTCCCCGGGACAGGGTCCAGGATGTTAAGAAGATCGTCAAGAAGTTAAAAGATGGGGGCAGGGGGGAATCCGTTGTTCACAGCAAGGTCTACCGGCCCTGGGGCTCCTATGAAACCATGGATATCGAGCAGCGGTTCCAGGTGAAACGGATCACGGTAAAGCCCGGGGCAAAATTGTCTCTGCAAAAGCACTATCACAGGGCCGAACACTGGACTGTGGTGTCAGGTGCCGCTCTGGTGACCCGGGGTGAAGAACAGGTGCTGCTCAAAGAAGATGAATCCACCTATATCCCCCTGGGAACCCTGCACCGTCTGGAGAACCCCGGTAAAATTCCCCTGGAGCTCATCGAAGTCCAGTCCGGCTCATACCTGGGTGAAGATGATATTGTCCGGTTTGATGATGTGTACGGCAGGCGAGAGGATTGAGGGTGACAAAAGTATTGCAAATCATTGAAAAATATTTAGAATAGTCTGTTAATAATGTTTCATAGATACTATAGTGTGACTGACCGATAACCCATGTCAAGATCAATTACGGAGCTGGTTCATGACCCACGACATCTCAATGAAGGGAAATTTTCTTCTGGCCATACCCGGACTTCCGGATCCCAATTTCGCCCAGACCGTGACCTGTCTTTGTGAACACAATGAATCCGGTGCCCTGGGGTTTATTGTGAACAAGGTGCATCCGCTGTTGACCGGAAGGGAGTTGTTTGAGGATCTGAATATCACCTGTGACAAGAGTGTGGACACCCTTGAAATCTACCTTGGCGGTCCGGTCCAGCCCAGCGGGGTGTTTGTGCTCCACGGCCCTCCCTTTATCTGGCATGAAACTTTGAAAGTCACGGACTGGCTGGCCCTGAGCAATTCAAGGGATATTCTTGAGGCCATTGCCCTTCAAAAAGGCCCTGAATCCTTTATGATTCTGCTGGGATGTGCGGGATGGGGCCCCATGCAGTTGGACAGTGAAATGAACGACTCTGCCTGGCTCACCTGCCCCATCACAGAGGAAATCGTTTTTTCCACGGGCACGGATTTGAAATATGAAAAGGCCATGATGCTGATCTAGTGAAGCGCTTGTAAACGATGACACACCAGACCCTTCCGCTGAATGCCGTTGAAACCATTATCCATGATACCCTGTGTATTCTCCAGGACATGGACCGGTTCGCCCGTCCTGGGGACTATGGGTTTGCAGAATACCGGACCGTCCTTAGGGAAATACCCGGGCATATCCGTGAGGGGCGTCTGAAAATCGCCGTTGTCGGTGTGATCAAGTCGGGCAAGAGTACGCTGGTCAATTCCCTGGTGGGAAAGGAACTGGTCAAAAGAGGGGCAGGCGTTATCACCTCCATACCCACACGGATTCGAAAGGGGAAAAAAAACCGGGCCGGTATCTATTTCAAATCATGGGATGAGATTAACGCCCAGGTACAAAAAGCCCTGCTCCTGTTTCCCCATGAGGGGTCTAATGAGGCGCTCCAGAAGGGTTCTGGTGAGGCGCCCCAGAAGAGGGCTGATGAAACAGCCAATAAGGAATCTGGTGAGAAATTTGGTGAGGGTCCTGACGAGGAATGGGGTCCGGACCGGCCGGCATCCTTTGATATCCGGCGGGAAAAGGACAGAGCCTGTCTGAAAAAAGTCTACCAGACCCTGGTCAATGAATTTAAGGCAGTCACGGATGAAATCCGGCCTGAAACCCTTTTGATCCGGAATGCCCTTATGGGGTACGATGCGTGCAGGGAAATAGTCCAGGCCGATGAGACTCTTGTCCAATTTGAGTCAAAAGCCTTTGACCGACACAAGGCCTATACGGCTGATCCCAGCCAGGCCTTTTACGTCAAGGACGTCTGCCTTGAGGTGTTTGGTCGGGCAGTGGAGCCCCATATTGAAATTGCCGACTGCCAGGGGGCCGACTCAACCGATCCTGCTCAGCTCGCCCAGGTGCTGGCTTATCTGGAATCATCCAACCTCATTGTCTATTGCATCAGTTCCAGAACCGGATTAAGACAGGCGGACATGAGTTTTTTAAACCGGATCAAGAATCTGGGGCTTCTGGACAATATTATTTTTATCAATAATTGTGATCTCACCGAGCATGAGAATCTTGAAGATCTTATTAAAATAGAGGCCCATATCAGGGCTGAACTTGAATTTTTGGGAATCTGCCCGAAGCTCTTTTCTTTTTCTTCCCTGTACAACCTTTTTTCAAAAATTGAATCAAAATTGCCGAAAAAGGAATTGGCCCGGTTCAAGCTCTGGCAGGAAGAAAAGCGAATGAATGCATACTGCCGGTGTCAGACCGAGGAATTCCTGTTTTTCTTCAATCAAATGCTGGACAAAAACCGCCATGACCTGCTGATATCCAACCATTTGAAACGGCTGGACATGATCATCACCGACCTGGCCCGCCAGACCCGGATGCTTATTGATCTTTTGTCTTCGGACAAAGAAAAGGAAACATCTGCCTTAAATGCCCTTGAAACCCTGCATCAGAATGCATCCCGCCTGGAATCCATTGTATCCAATTCCCTGGAATCTGCGGTTAAGGGGTTGGAAACCCAGATACACTCAAATCTGAAACAGATTTTTGACAAGGATGATCAGGAAATTTTAAAAAAACTTCTGGCCCATATCCAAACCTGTCCCATTGATGTTGAAAAATACAGGTCAGCTCCGGGGGAGTCAGGGTTTAACCGTATCCTATACCTCATGTTCCAGGATTTTAAACGCAATCTGGATCTGTACCTTATCGAAGAGGTCCGACCCCGGTTGAAGAAAATAATTGCCCTGCTCGAAGACCGGATCATCTTATACTTTCAAGCCCTGTTTGATTCATATCAGATTGATCTTTATCAAATCGGCCCATATCAAGTTGACATGGCCGGGCCCAGTCAATTTTCCCAGGTTGAAGGCATGCCAAAGTTCATTTCTGAGCCGGGTAAGGAGTGTGAACCCATGGACATCCATAAGATCAAGAAAATTCTGGGACTTGAGCTGCCGGCAATGGTTTTTGAGGCGGACTACTCACCGGGAATCAGGGCCGGTGTACTGTCGGGTTTCGGTTTTCAGACCCTGGTGCAGGTGGTGAAATCCCTGTTTCAGAAATCACCCGGGGTTTCGTTTTCCTTTGGTCTGCGTAGCGCCGGGGAAAAAATCAAAAAAGAAAATCAGCGGGTCATGAAAGCGCAGTTTGAGCAATATCACCAGCAATTGCGAAATCATTATTTTCTGCCCCTGATCCAGGCGGCAGCAAGGGATTTTAAAGAAAAAATCAATGATCGGTTTGCCCGGTACCAATCGTTTGAACAGGAGATTGAACATCTTTTTTCCTTAAAACAGGCGCAAAAAGAGGACCGGAAAAAACAATTGGTCGTCATGGACCGGGAGATCCGGCGGGTATCGGAAGAAATCGCATTATTGTCGGACATTTCCTGGAAAAAAACTGAACTGGAAGAACCCCGAAGTAAAGGCCTGGCACACACAAAAAATTAGCGGATGGTTTTACACGAGATCCCGGCGCAGGATTTCCGGGGTCATGGATTCGGCCAGTTGATCCGGGGTGATATCCAGGCGGCAAAACAGTTTGTGTTCAAGCTTTAAGGTGTTGGTGCACATGATGTGAAGATCATCCTTAAACTCTGTTCGGGTGCCGTATCGCAGTTTGATATACTCCAGTCTTTTGACCAGGGATACGATCTGGTCGTGCAATATCCGCTTGTCGGAATAATTGACGATTTCCTCTTCAGTAATCGGAGAATCTGGTTCATACACATCCAGAACAACGTGCTGCCGGATAATCTCTCCCACTTCAGGATAGCCCAGTTGACTTAACATTTGACCCCCGGTCCGGGAATGGATTTCCTTTGTTTCAAAGCTTCTGGTTTTGGTGATATCGTGAAGCAGTGCCGCAGAGGTGGCCAGTCTTGTGTCCAGCCGGGGGGAAAATGCCTTAAGCTTTTGACACAGGAAAAGACAAACATTGGAAACCATGATGGAGTGGTCGATAATATGATCCATCATCTCCATTTGCCGGATCAGTTTAAAACACTCTTTTCTTGAGGGTATGTTCATAAAACAATGGACAAACATATTAAAAGGATAAAATTATATTGAAGTTATACCCCTTACTGATATGATAGAAAAGGATTTTTTTTAAACACAGGGAACAGGAGACAGATGCTGGAAAAAATTATTTCAGGCGGGCAGACCGGAGCAGACAGGGCCGCCCTTGACGTGGCCCTTAAATTCAGGATCGACCATGGCGGGTGGATTCCAAAGGGCCGTCTGACCGAATCAGGTCCTTTGGCCGTCAAATATCTATTAGCGGAGATGCCCACCCAGGACTACCGGGAAAGAACCCGTCAAAACATCATTGATTCCCACGGCACCCTCATTGTGTCCCGGGGAAAACTCACCGGGGGGTCCAAACTGACCGAAAGTTTTGCCCGGGTCATGGGCAGACCCCTTTGCTGCATTGATCTGCTGGACACAGAAGAGTTTGAAGCTGCGGTTATTTTAAAATCCTTTGTCCTGGAAAACGCCATTGAGACTCTGAACGTGGCCGGTCCCCGGTTGAGCCGCCAACCTCTGATATACCAGGACGTAAAAACGATCCTGGAGGTTCTGCTCTATCTGCTTTTTCTGGATACGGGAAAGGACCGGGACATGAAGGCCCGGCTTCCCCTGGAACCTTTTGCACCTGCTTTTCCCGGGACGATTGGAGCTGCCGTTGATCTGATCCGCCATGATCTGCCCCTGGAGACCAGGATTTTTATTGCCCGGATGGAACCTAAAGATATTCATATGCTGTACTTTACCTTTCTGGATTATATTCGAAGCCGGGTGGGATTTGACACGGAAAACCAGGCACTTCTGATTGCCTGCCGGTCCGGTATGGGGGATGTCGAAGCGACCATAGAAGACGGGGTCATGGAGATTTTAAAACAGCTTAAACAGGACCTTGAAACTGATCACATCCTCAGGGTAGTGAAATGATACCCATACGGGACAATCAGCCCTCGGACTATTTTCCCGTGGTGACTTACGGTCTCATGGGAGTCAACCTCCTGGTATTTTTACTGCAGATCCGCATCGGGTTCGGCAATGAAGTATTTTTCTACTCTTTCGGGCTGGTCCCGGCAAAGTATACGGTTCATGAGGTGTCCCGGCACTTTACCCTTGGCAATCAAGTGATTTCCATCGTCTCCTATATGTTCCTGCACGGTGGATTTGTGCATTTTATCGGGAATATGTGGACCCTGTATATCTTCGGGGACAATGTGGAGGACCATTTTGGTTCTTTGAGGTTTTTAGGATTTTATCTGGGTTGCGGTATTGTCTCCGGCATGGCCCATTTTCTTTTAAATCCTGTTTCCATGGTCCCCACCATCGGAGCCAGCGGTGCCATTGCCGGTGTGATGGGGGCGTATTTTCTTCTCTTTCCGAAATCCCGGATTTTAACACTCATTCCCATCATTATCATTCCCTGGTTTGTTGAGATTCCCGCCTTTATTTTTCTGGGGGTCTGGTTCTTAATCCAGTTTTTAAATGCCGCCGGGAGTGGCGCAAGTTCAGGGATTGCCTGGTGGGCCCATATTGGGGGATTTGTTGCCGGGCTATTTTTTGCAAGGTTTTACCCCACACTGCCCCGGGCAGGGGCCTGGTCAGGATCAGAACCAGGGGCCCGGGCAAAGTTCAGCCAGTTTACCGCTAAACGGCATAGTCCAAAGCTGCAGATGATTGTCACCTCAAGTGATCCCCATGGCACGGACCTGCATGGGAATATCGATATCACCACCATTGAGGCCATCACCGGCACCCGTAAGATGGTGACCATTCCCTGGGGGTTTTACAAGCCCCTTTACCGGGTGAACATTCCCCCGGGGGTGAAACAGGGAACCCGGTTAAGGCTGGCCAACATGGGCCGGTCCGTTTCCGGGGGCCCACGGGGGGATATGTATCTGACCGTGAATATCAAAAATGCGTTTTAAAACTTTCATGAGAGCGATGGCCTGGTTGTCGGCAGGCCTTGCCCTTGTCCTGACTATTGTTCTGGCCCTTGGCGTTGTAAGGCTTCCAGGCATGCTGGCCTCACAGATCGAAACCCGGTCCCATGGGTTTATAGAGCCGGACAGCCTTGAGTTCAGGATTCAAAAAATCGGACTTTCCAATGCCGTTTTTTCCAAAATCCGGATATCCAGGGGCGTGTCCATTGATCGCCTCATTCTGGACTATGGGAGTAACGGCCTGTCATCTCCATATTTGGCCAGTGTTACCCTGTCCGGGTTGACCATCCATGGGCGTATTGATGAAAATAAACAACCGGTGATCGATGGGGTGAACTTTCCCCGGGACCCACCTGAAAATTTTCCTGAGAAATCACCGGTCCGGACCGGGCAGACGGGTCCGGGATTTTGGGCTGCTCTGCCGGGTAAAATCCTTGGCCTGGACACAAAAATCCTATTGGAGGACACAAAAATTGTGTTGGAGAATGCACGCATCGTCCTGGATTCAGGAAGGGATGGGTATGTTATTTCCCTTGATGCTTCGGCCTCCATGGATTCAACTCAGGGGCAAATCCTTACCAACGGCACCTTTTGTGTGGTATCCTCGCTGGTACCTGCCATTCCCATGGCATTTGACCTCTTGCTTGACCTGGAAAATAATTTGGAAGGCAATCTGGAAAAAGAGGAAAAAAAACAGATCAAATTTGATGCACGTGTTCACACCACACCGAACCTGGACAGCCGGGACGGTCAAATTTCAAACAAATCTAACCCGGCGGACCCCAACCTGAAAGTACAATCTTCAAAAGAACAAAACCGGCCGGAACAATATACGGTCCATCATCCAAATGATCCGGCACTGGTGTTTGATTTGAAAAATCCCGGGATTCAGGCAAGGTTTCACGGGACCTTTCTGAAAAGCCGGGGCCGACTAAATCTTGAATTGGAGCAGGGTCGTTTACGGCACCCAGGAGCAGACCTTGTCTTTTCCGATCTAAGGATGGACTCGGATGTTCTGGTGGATTTTTCCGGCCGGGCCGATCCAGTGAGTGCGGAGCCAATAGTGTCGGCAAAAAATATCACCCTGAAATCAAATGCAGGGCAGGTTGGTTTTCCGTGGGCCGGTATTTCGGGCAAGATCCGTGTGGACACGGACAACAGGCCCGTGGTGAACCTGGTACTCAAGGGCTCCAAAGGCAAGATATCTTCGGATCCATTCAAGACAGAGGCCTCGGGAATAGAGTTTGAACTCCCGATCCTTTATCCATTTGCACCCCAAAAAACAGACCCCAAAAATCCAGATGGAATAAAATCAGACGGAAAATATTCGATCCCAAGTATTTTAGTTGATAACCAATACCGGGTGAGCACAAGCGGTAAGATCCGTCAAACCGGCCTGACTGAAGTTAGAATCATTGGAGAAGCGGCCGTTAATGAGCTGCCGGATTTAAGGGCAGAGTTTGCTGCCCAAATGGGTTTTGAACGAGAACTGGATGCATCATTTGAGTTTAAAACAAATGTGGTTCACCTGAACACTTCAGACCTTGCTGCATTTATTCCCCAAAAGTTCCAGGCCGCTGATATTGATATGAGAGTCTCTGCCGCAGGTACGGCTGCATTTCATCACGGCCGGCTCACGACATCCCTGCAACTTGGCGTGCAAGACGGCAGGATAGTCCTGCCGGAGGTGAACCTGATTGCCGCCGGGATCAACACCCGGGTGGCGTTCACCGACCTTGGGTCGTTAGCCGGTGTTCCCGGCCAGATCTTGACTGTCGATTCCATTGAAATAAATGAGATAAAACTTGAAAATGCCCTGATCCGGTTCACCGTTGAAGATCCCCATTCACTCCTGATTGAAAATATCCGGTTCAAGTGGTGCAACGGTCTGGTGTCAACGGAATCCATCCGGATTCCCCAGGACGATGTTTATTCGCTGACCCTTTATTGCGACCGCCTGGAAATGACCCGCCTGTTAAAACAGGTGGGAGGCTTTAATGCCCAGGGCAGCGGAACATTAAACGGGAGGATTCCGTTGCTGTATTCCAAGGGCAATATTTCCTTTGACAATGGGTTTTTGTTTTCAACCCCGGGAAGTGGGGGAAAACTCATGATCCAAAACACCGAACGAATAACGAAGGGTATTCCCATGGACAATCCTCAGTTTGCCCAACTCGATCTTGCCCGGGAGGCGTTGAAGGATTTTGATTATCAGTGGGCAAAATTGATTTTTAACACCTTTGACAATACCCTGGACCTTAAAATGGAGGTTGATGGAAAGCCGTCAAAGGTGTTACCCTTTGAATATAAAAAAGAGTTCAATGGATTCCGCAGGGTGGATGCATCCAGTCCGGGATCATTGTTCGAGGGAATCACCCTTGATGTGAATTTAACACTTCCCTTTAATGAGGTCATGGAATTTGGGAATCGATTACAATCATTTTTAAACTGAAAAAGAGGAGAGTGTATGACCAGACCATTGTTTTTTATCGCATTGTTCTTTGTTTTTTTTGTTTTTTCAGGGTGCCGGACAGAACATGAAATTGATGTCAAACCCATTGAATCAAGCCACCAGGTAGAGGTAAAACCCATCCGGGTGGAGCCCATCCACATCACCATTGATATCAATGTCAGGGTAGAAAAAGCCCTTGACAGCTTTTTTGACGACCTTGAAGCGGCTGAAAATAAAATTAAAAATTAGGAGGGAAACTAGTGATGTGCCATATTTTGAAAATTTATGTAGTGTTCATGGTCTGTCTGATAATTTCATCCCAGCCGGTTGGTGCCCAGGGAATCAAGGAAAGAATGATCGCGAGAATACCGGTGATTGCCGATTTGAAAACAAAAGGCATCATTGGGGAGGACAACCGGGGTTACCTTGGATTTGTCACGGCTCAAAGAGCCGAAGAGGACCTTATTGCAGCGGAAAACACGGACAGGCGAATGGTTTATGAGCATTTTGCAAAGCAGCAGAATACCACACTGGCCGTTGTTGAAAAAATACAGGCCGGGAGAAAAGCGGAAAAGGCAAATCCGGGAGAGTTCTTCCAGAATCCGGCCGGGGCCTGGGTAAAAAAGTAGACACCGGCAAATAAGATAAAAAGGATATTATCCATTGACAGACGGGGCGTGAAACGATAATTAGTGTCTAATTTCAGGCAGAAGCTTGACAAAAAATATAATTTTATACCAGACAATCTAAACCACGAAGGTTAAACCATCGGTAAAAGAATACCGATACCTTTGTGGTTTTTTATTTACAGGAGAAAAAAATGAAATTTTTTAAGCTGATGTTTATTCACAGGTCCACCCCTGGTTTTGCCGGACGACTGTCCATCCTTTCTCTGATTTTTGCTGTTCTGATCTTAAGCGTTGCGGGTTTTGTTCCCCAGGCCTCTGCCCATTTCGGCATGGTGATTCCTTCGGATAATATGGTCATGCCTTATGAATCCAGGACTCTTGATATCCGGCTTTCCTTTTCCCATCCCTTTGAAATGGTTGGGATGCCCCTTGTCAAACCCAAACATTTTTTTGTGGTCAAGGCGGGAGACCGGACAGACTTGGGACAGAGCCTTGAGGCAATTACCCTCATGGGTCAACCCGCATGGAAGGCAAATTATGCCGTAAAAAGACCTGGGGCATATGCCTTTGTCATGGAGCCTGAACCCTATTGGGAGCCCGCCGAAGACTGCTTCATCGTACACTATACCAAGACCGTTGTGGCGGCATTTGGTGATGACGAGGGCTGGGACGAAGAACTGGGATTAAAAACGGAAATTGTTGCCCTGTCCAAACCCTTTGGCCTTTACCGGGGAAATGTGTTCCAGGGAGTGGTCAAGCTGGACGGCCGGGCTGTGCCCGGGGCGGAAGTTGAGGTGGAGTATTACAATCAGGACAAACGGGCCCAGGCACCATCCGACTACATGGTGACCCAGACCATCAAGGCGGATCAGAACGGGGTGTTCACCTATGCCGTGCCCGCTGCAGGGTGGTGGGGATTTGCCGCCTTGAACACATCGGATCAAAAAATGATGGTCAAAACCCAGGAAAAGGATATAGAACTGGGTGCCGTAATATGGGTAAAATTTGAGAAGTGGCAGGAAAAATAGGATGCATATTTCAGAAGGGGTTCTTTCCGGTCCGGTATTGGCCGCAGGTGCTGTAATGGCAGCGGCAGGTACCGGTCTTGGACTCAAGCGAATCGACTATGACCAAATTGTTCACGTGGCCATACTGGCGGCTGCATTTTTTGTGGCATCCCTGATCCATGTGAATATCGGGCCGGCAAGCGTTCATCTGATTTTGAACGGGATTGTGGGGCTGCTGCTGGGCCTTGCAGCAATCCCGGCCATCCTGACGGCATTGCTGCTCCAGTCGATCTTGTTTCAATATGGAGGACTTACCGCTTTGGGGGTGAATGTGGTGGTGATGGCGTTTCCTGCGGTTCTCTGTCACTATTTTTTTCGGCCGTTTCTGGGCGCATCATCCACACTGACATTTATTGCCGGTTTTCTGGCCGGTGTGTTTTCCATATTGCTTTCCTCTCTTCTACTGGGTGCGGCCCTGTGGTTCACTGATCAGAACTTTCTTGAAACCAGCCTGGTCATTATCACGGCCCACATCCCGGTCATGATCATTGAGGGAATCATCACGGGTTTTTGTGTCTCCTTTCTGTTAAAAGTATATCCTGAAATTTTACCGAAAAAGAAAAGATAAAAGTAAAAAATGAAAGTAAAAAAAATAGTCATAAGCGTTCTTATCCTGCTCTTGATTCCCATAGCAGATCTTATGGCCCACAAGGTGATCCTTTTTGCATGGGTTGAGGACGGGATGATCCATACGGCAAGCAGCTTCGGCGGAAAACGAATGGCCAAAGACTGTGCCATAACTGTTTTGGATGAAAACAACACCCTTGTCCATACCGGCCGGACAGACATGGACGGCAAATATACGTTCAAGGTCCCCGATTCCATTGATTCGGATCTTGTGCTGACCCTGGATGCGGGAACCGGTCACAGGGCTGAGTGGAAACTGTCCAGAGACGAACTCAGGGCCGGGGGGTTAACCGGGGATGAGAAGCCGGCCACTGAGATTGAAAAAAAAATAAAGGAAAAAGAAGGTTTGGAGAAAAATCCCTCTGTTTTAAATATCATGGCGGGAATTTTGATCATCTTTGCCCTGGCCTTTTCCATGCGAATGGTGAAAAAGAAAAAGGCGTCAGCAGAAAAAGGCGTCAAATGATTGAAGAAAAATTTGCTGCAGGAGAGTCGCTGATCCACGGGCTTGATCCCCGGGTGCGGATCATATCCGCCATTGTCCTGTCCTTTGCCACGGCCCTGTGTGACAACCTGTGGCTTGCCGGAGTGTATGCCGTTATCTCCATTGTCCTGATTTTGACGGCCCGGTTGGACACGGTTGAAGTGGTCAAGCGATTAAAGCCCCTGTTCTGGTTTTTACTGATGATCTGGATCATCCTGCCCCTGACCTTTGACGGAGAGGTGATGTGCCGGTTTGCCGGAATGAAAATCACGGCCCCGGGTGTGATCCTGTGCGCCAAGATCACCATTAAGTCCACAAGTATTTTACTGGTGTTTACTGCCCTGATCGCCACCATGAGCGTAGCCTCCTTAGGGAACGGGCTCCATGGTATCCATGTGCCCGATAAGATGGTGTTTCTTCTGCTCATGTCCTATCGCTACATCTTTGTTATTGAGGATGAATATAAAAGGCTCCTGCGGGCCGCTAAATTCAGAGGGTTCGTGCCCAAGACCAATGTGCATTCCTATAAAACTTTTGCCTACCTTGCCGGGATGCTCTTTGTCCGGGCATCATTGCGGGCCCGGCGGGTTCACCAGGCCATGCTGTGCCGGGGATTTAACGGAAAATTTCATACCCTTGACGTTTACCCGGCAAATAGATTAAACTCCATATTTTTACTGGGGATTATCGTGACAGGGGCAGGCCTTGTCATCCTTGAAATCATGTGGGCGTATTCGTGACAAATTTTTCCAGCGTCATCAAATTAGAAGATATCTCTTTTTCCTATCCGGGCTCGGACGCAAAGGTTCTGGATCATTTGAATCTTGAGATCAGAAGAGGGGAGAGGACCGGCATGATGGCCCCGAACGGGTCTGGAAAGACCACCCTGCTGCACACGATCATGGGGCTGTGCAAACCGGATTCCGGCACCATCCAGGTGTTTGGCAGGATGTTGACCCATGAACAGGATTTTGTAAAGGTCCGGTCCAAAATCGGATTGCTCTTCCAGGATTCCGATGACCAGTTGTTCTGCCCCACGGTTCTGGATGATGTGGCCTTCGGGCCCCTGAATCTGGGGTTTTCACCTGATCAGGCCGTTGATATTGCCGAAAAAACCCTTGAACGGCTGGGTATCCTTGAGTTTGAAAAGCGTGTGACCCACCGGCTGTCCGGCGGTCAGAAACGCCTGGTGGCCCTGGCTTCCGTCCTGGCCATGGCCCCGGAAGTGCTGCTGCTGGATGAGCCCACGGCCGGTCTTGATCACCGGGTAAAGGTAAAATTGATAGATATCCTTAACAGTCTTGATATTTCGTATTTTGTTATTTCCCACGAATTTGATTTTGTCAGTGCGGTGACGGACAGGATATATTCCATGGAAGGCGGGAGGATTTTAACCGACGATGAAATCCATATCCATCGCCATGAACATGTGCATAAACATGGGAAACATCCCCATATTCACAAGTGAGGGCATCGTAAACTATCTGATTCGAAAAAGGGCCGGTTCGAGATAGGTCCGGTTCGAAAAATAAGGCCGATTCGAAATAAGGCCGGGATCAGGGATCAGGGATTTGGCAGGATGGCGTTCAGTTCTTTCTGGATGCAGAAATAAATGTCTTCATCACTGCCGTAGACATCAATCACATCTTTATGGTTGATCAGTTTTTCCACAACAAATGCCGTGAGGTAGAGGCTGGCAATGTTGGGATTGGAAATAAGGGTCCTGAGCGGGGCAACCATGTAGTCAATATCAAAATCTTCAGCTTTACACAGCGTGTCCAGGCACCGTGCGATCTGATTTTCAATGCTGGATTTTGACACGGTTTCAATTAATCCGGATTCAATGAGTTTCATGGAGACTTTATTGCTGAAGGTATCTATGTTGTCCCGGATGGTGCTGATGGTTTTGATTCTTTCCCGTTCTTTGGACGATTCTATCTTTGAAAGAAGTTTTGCTTCCCTGTTGCCGGTATAAAAGAGCTTGGCCATTGATGTATCCTTAAGTTATACAAATTATAAAATATTAATCTGTATTTATACAATAAAAACAGGGTGTTTTTCAAGTTAAAAATTAGAGGTGCGTTAATAATTAGATGTTCCGGAATCAGAGGTCCTGGATAATCATCTGTGCCGCATTGGTCTTGAATTTATTGATTTTAAGCCTGAATGCAATTTTTGAATAATAATCCGGCTGATGGTCAGGGTCTGTGATGTTAAAGTGAAAGGCCTCAACCTGGTGTTGGGGACCTTTGCCGGCTTTTCCAAGGACCATTTTTCTGTGGCTGTTGCCGATGATAACCGAAGAGACCACACAAAGATTTTTGCAGACGAATATGGGTTCCGGGTTGGCCGTGCCGAAGGGTCTGAGCCGGTCGATTTCCCTGGCCAGGTTGAAATTGATATCCTCAAAATCAAGCACCGCATCAACGGCCATGGCCTTTTGGAAATCTATTTCAGAGTAGAGCGCCTCCATATGGGATTGGAGCTGTTGACTAAGGATCGGCAAATTGTTTTTTTTCAGGGTAAGACCGGCAGCCATGGCATGACCCCCAAATTTTTCCAGTAGGGATTGGCTTGCGGTCAGGGCCTGGTGAATATTGATGTTGTTGATGCTTCGACCGGAACCCACGGCATTTTCACCTCTGCTGGACAATAGTATGACCGGACGAAAATATTTTTTAGACAATTTGGAGGCAACAATTCCCAGCACACTGGGGTTCCACTTGTTATCCCATAAAAACAACAATTTGCCGTCCAGAAGGTTCGGGTGTTTCAACAGCCTGTGTTCGATATTTATGATGATCTCCCGTTCAATCTGTTGACGTCTGATATTCAGTTCATCCAGGAGGGACGCGGTTTTCTCCGCTTTGATGATATCCGTATCAATGAGCTGTGACACGCAGATTCGGGCATGGGAGATCCTGCCGGCTGCGTTGATCCTGGGAACGATTTTAAATGAAATATCATCGGAATCAATGGTCCTGAAATCGACCCTGGAAATCCGGGAAAGGGCTTTTAATCCCTGGCGTGTGCCCTGGCGGATTCGTTTCAGCCCGGCAATGCACAACACCCTGTTTTCATTTATTAAAGGCACCATGTCGCCAATGGTACCGATGGCAAACAGATCCAGAGAGTTGATCAGGTTGGGTTCCGGCATCTCTTCCCAGAATCCTTTTTCCCGGAAAAATTTTCTCAGCGCCATGACAAGGAAAAAGGCAACTCCCACACCGGCAAGGTGTTCCAGACCGGCCGTACAGTCTTCTCTTTTCGGGTCCACCACGGCAACGGCAACGGGCAGGGTGGGGCCTGGTTCATGGTGGTCAGTGATGATGACGTCAATATCTTCCAATTTTGCCAGGCGAACAGCCTCAAGGCTGCCCACCCCGCAGTCAACCGTAATGATCAGGTCAATATCCCGGTCTACTGCCATTTGGATATGGTCGGTCTGAAGGCTGTACCCCTCTTTGATGCGGTGGGGAATATACCAGGACAGATCTGCCGCACAATACTCGAAAAAATCACAGAGAAGTGCGGTTGCCGTAACCCCATCCGCATCAAAATCTCCGAAAACAAGAATTTTTTCCTGATTTGCAACGGCCGTAAATATTCGTTCCACTGCCTTGTCCATATCTTTCAAACAAAAGGGATCGATCAGGTTTTCAAAGTTTGGATCTAAAAAAAACCGGGCCTCTTCCACCGTACTAATCCCCCGGCCCAGCAGTAGGGATGCCAGAACCGGATGGCAGTTCAGTCCCATTGACAATTGGTCGACGATCTGCTGATCCGGTTCAAAATATGTGAGTGTAGGTTCCATTTGATAACAGAATGTATACCGGCAAACCATGTGAAAGTCAATTTGACGCGATCCATTTTCGAACAGATATCATAACTATGATATCTCTCTGACAGGGTCTGGCCAAAAGGCAATACCATGGCCTTAACTTCACAGGACGTCCATGTCCTGTGAAGAGGTGAAATCAATGTTCCCGGCCTCCTGCCCCCACATTGATTTAAACCCGGCCACAGGTATCACCTCTCATCCAGACCCGAATTTAACGGTTTGAAGTTTGGGAGAAAAATGGTATATTGATCGTTTTGAAACCACTGGAACAGGCGAGTGATGCGAACAATCCATAAAGAATATCGGGTGGATAAAACGAAAATTGGATTTATCCGTTTTATTTTAGAGGCCCATGAAGGGGTGGCCATCGCCACAACCCTGGACCCCGGAACCGGGCATATCCGACTGGCCATTGCACCGGATCGGCTGGAAACGGCCCAATTGATTGTTGATGATTTGAAAAAGGATTTTTTGTTTGATGAAGTATGAGGGAACCTTTTATATCCACACCATTGGCTGCCAGATGAATGTCTATGATTCTGAAAAACTGGCCGCCATACTGGATGCCCTGGGATTTGAAAAAACCGATAACATGGATGAGGCCGACATTGTGGTGTGCAACACCTGTTCCATCCGGCACAAGGCCGAGGAAAAAGCCTTCAGCTTTCTGGGCAGGTTTGCCAAAATTAAAAAGAAAAGACCCGGTCTGATCACGGTCATGGCAGGGTGTGTGGCCCAGCAGGAGGGGGAAAAAGCCTTTGCCCGCATCCCCCATCTGAATATTGTCCTGGGTACCCAGGCATTCGCACGGTTTGCCCGGCACATTGATAGGGTGAGATCCGGTGAACGACAGGTAACGGACACGGATGATTCCCCCACAATCTATGAATCTCTCCCCGAATCCTCTGGACCTGAATCCATTGGAGTAGACGAAACCGGGATTTCCAGGTTTGTCACCATCATGCAGGGGTGTGAAAATTTTTGCACCTATTGCGTGGTTCCCTATGTCCGGGGCAGGGAGAGAAGCCGCAGGCCTGAGAGCATTGTCCAGGAGATTTCTTTGCTGGCCAGGTCCGGTGTCCGGGAAGTGACCCTTTTGGGCCAGAATGTCAATTCATACGGACAAAAAGAGGGTGAAATTTCTTTTCCGCAATTGCTGGCCCAAATCAATGGTATTCAGGGCATCCAGCGGATCAGGTTTGCCACCTCCCATCCCAAAGATCTGTCAATGGAACTCATCCACGCCATCCGGGACCTGGACAAGGTCTGCAACCATCTGCACCTGCCGGTTCAGTCCGGGTCCAATACTGTCCTGAAACGGATGAACCGGGGATATACACGTGAGACTTACATTCAACGGATCCAGGATCTCAAAAACGCATGCCCGGGTATTGCCCTTTCCACGGATATCATTGTGGGGTTTCCGTCGGAAACCAGGGATGATTTTAATGATACCATGCGACTGCTGGAAGAGATTGAATTTGATTCCATATTTGCCTTTGCCTATTCCGATCGGTCATCGGCACCGGCGGCAAAGTTTTCCCATCAGATTGATGAAAATGAAAAGCGGGACCGGCTGAATCGGCTCTTGGAATTGCAGACAAAATATACTGAAAAAAAGAATAATGCCCTGACGGGACAAACCCTGGATATTCTGGTTGAAGGCAAAAGCGTCAAAAAAAGGGAGGGGTTTGACTTCAGCCTTGAAAACATGGAACAGATGACCGGCAGAAGTGAATCCAATAAAATCGTGCATTTCCCATCCAAATATGCAAAAGTAGGCGATTACATTAAAATTAAAATTGACAATGCATATCCTCATTCATTGTGGGGGCATCCCTTAAGGGCTGGAGAATAAATGAAGAAAAAAGCGGTGAAGATCGGCCGGAATGACGCCTGTCCATGCGGAAGCGGTAAAAAATATAAAAACTGCTGTCGAAATAAAAAAATGGAGACCAATATAAAAGATGAATACAAGCGGCGGTATGATATTCTTTTAAAAGACCCCATCCAGATCCAGGGCATTAAAAAATGCGGGGATCTGTTGATGTCCATTCTCGACCGGGTCGAGAAAATGATCAAGCCGGGTCTGAAAACCGAGGAGATCAACACCTTTGTTCACCAACAGACCATCAAGGCCGGGGCCGTTCCCGCACCCCTGAACTACAGGGGATTTCCCAAAAGCGTCTGTGTTTCCGTGAATGAGGTCATCTGCCACGGCATACCCGGAGACCGGATTTTAAAGGAGGGGGATATTGTCAACGTGGATATCACCCCCATCCTGGACGGGTATTATGCCGATGCCAGCAAGACGTTTTTTGTGGGAACACCCACGGAAAAAGGCAAAAAGATCGTGACTGTGGCGGCAAAATCCCTGGCCAAAGGGATTGAGGCTGTTGCCCCGGGGGCCACCCTGGGGGATATCGGCTATGCCATCCAGAATTATGCAGAGTCCCGGGGCTGTTCCGTGGTCCGGGAGTTTGTGGGTCACGGAGTGGGCATTGATTTTCATGAGCAGCCCCAGATCCTTCACTTCGGGACCCGGGGAAAAGGGGTGGTCCTTGTGCCGGGAATGGTGTTTACCATCGAGCCCATGATTAACCTGGGCAAAAGAGACTTGCATGTGCTGGAGGACCACTGGACCGCAGTGACCAACGACGGGTCTTTGTCCGCCCAGTTTGAGCAGACCATTGTGGTCACGGAAGACGGGTGGGAGAGCCTCACACCCTACGACCTTTGATACGGTTCCCAAAAACTTACCTTCTGCCGGGGTATCACCTCTGATCCTGTTTCCCTGATCGGTTTTGTTTGATTCGGTTTACTTAATCCCGACAATGGGAATGGTTTTGATTTGTTCAACAAATTGCCGGGTTAAGTTTGTATCCGTGGCATGGCTGAAGATACGGCCATCAGGACCCGCTCCCCGGATGATCCCATCGAATAAAAACCATTGCAGCAGTTTTACTGACAGGCCCTGGCGGTCCAGGGGCAGGTCGTTGTCACGGCCGGGAAAGGCTTCTGGTTCAGGTATATGGGTGTTTGCCAAATCTTTCATGAAATTGAGGATTCTGGACAGCCTGAGCAGGGTAACGGCCTGGGTCCGTGAGGTGGTATCCTCCACGGGAAGGGCCGTAGACCGCATCAGGCAAAAATCCCGGGGCAGGATATTTTTGTCCTGACACACCTGAAAATCCAGGCTTCCGGGTGCGGGATAATAGATGGAGAGACCGATAAGGGTTCTCTTATGGGCCAGGTATAAGAGGTCCTTCAGGGAGCTTTTCGCGGTCTGGCCCGGGGCTGCGGCAATGATATAGGAGACGCAGTCCAGATCATGGGCCTGGGCTAGATCCAGGGCATTTTCAAAGGCCTCCCTGATATCTGGTCGCTGGAATCTTTTCAACTGGTCCCTGTCCGTGGATCCCAGAGAGAGGTTGAGGGTCCTGAATCCGACGGCTTTCATGGTTGACACTATTTTTTCATCCAGAGACGGCGGGTACAGGCCGTTCATGGCCCTCAGTTCAATATCCCGGCCGGCCGTCAATCGTCTGATTCCTGCAAACAGCTCCAGGAACCAGTCCCGGTTCAAACACAGATTTTCATCTTCAAAATCAATAAATCCAATGTCGTTATTCGCCATCTGGGTTTGGATCTCTCGGATCACAGGCTCAACCGGGCGTCTGCGGAAGGGCCCATGGCTGGACGAGGCAGACACGGAGCAATAGGAGCAGCGCATGGGGCACCCCCTGCTGGAAACCACCATGATGGAGCCTTTGTTTTTCCTCTGGTAAAAACCCTGGTCCATCAAATGACTTGCCGGCAGGGGAAGGGTCTCAAGATCTTTAATCCAGGATGGACGAGAGATAAATGTTCGTGTTTCCGTTCCTGTTTCTGATTTTTTTTTAAAGGCAATTCCCGGAATCTGTTTTGGATCAGATCCGTTCGTTAATGCCTCGCAGAGAAGGCCCATGGCGGTTTCCCCTTCTCCTCTCAGAACAAAATCAACCGCCGTGCAGGCCAGGGTCTGTTGTGGAAACTGGGTGGGGTGGTGCCCGCCCAGAACGATTTTACAGTCAGGGTAAAAGCGTTTAACGGCCCGGGCCGTGTTCAGGGCCTCATTGCCATAGGGGGTGAATAGAGAGGAAATGCCCACCACAAAGGGTTTGATCTCCCGGACTTTCGTTCCCATATGCTCATAGCTGTAACCAAAATGCCGGAATTCATGGAAAAGGGAAAACAAAGAAATGTCTTTTTGGCCGTAAAAGGGTTTTAAATAGGAGAACTCGTCCGGCCATTCAATGGCTTTTGATTTGGAGGTGGCCAGGGCATCCAGGATCTGAACCTCAAATCCCTTGTTTATGAGGACTGCGGCAATGGAGGCCAGGCCATAGGGCAGGGTTCTTTTTTTCGTCAGATAAAAATCTCGTATGGGGGGTTGAATTAGGACAACCTTTGACAAGTTCATATAAAAACTCTACCTCACCCGATCACTCATATGGGGAAATTTCAGGATGGGGATGAGGGTGACAATGGGGATAAAGGCGGAATAAAAAAGAACATTTTCAAGGCCGTACACGTCGGCAAGTTTTCCCACAAAGGGTGACATGGCCCCTCCCAGACCATAGGCAAATCCCATCATGAGACTGGAGACCATGGACCTGGACCCCGGGGCCAGTTTCTGGGCCATGACCACTCCCAGGGGAAGGGAGGCCAGGACTGCGGCCCCGGCAATAAATGATCCCAGATACACAAGGGGGCCGGGCAGATACAGATACAGGAGAAGGGCCGGGGCCATGAGGGTGTGGGTGATAAAGAAGATTTTTTTAAAGTCAGTCCGGTCGGCCAGATACCCGGATAAAAGGCCGCTGAAGGTGCCTGCCAGGATGAAGAGCGACACGATCAGTCCCACAGACACGAGCCCATGGCCCTGGATGGTGAGGTAAATGGGCATAAAGGTCATAAAGGTCTGCCCGGTCACGGCCCGGAGCACCATCACCAGCCAGATCAGGAAAATGGGTTTATAGACCTTGCCCAGGGTCTTTTTCAGGGAGCCGATGAACCCGAGATGGGAAAGGTTCTCCGTCACCGGCACCGGCAGGTATTGGATGCAGAAGAAAAAGGCGATCGCCCCTAAAATCAGGGTGTAGGGCATTCGTTCCAGGCCAAATCCGGCCACATACCAGGTGATGAAAACAGGTCCCAGGGCAAAGGCAAGGGTGCCGCCGGTGTTGTAAATGGACAGGCAGAACCCGGTGCGGTTGCCGGCGTACAGGGGCACCATCCCGGTGGTACTGGGGTGAAACATGGACGACCCAATGGACCCCAGGCTTAGGATGAGGAGCAAAATAGTGAAATTGGGGGCAACGCCTGAAAACGGGATACAGAAAAAGGAGAGAAAGAGCCCGGCCAGTACAAAAAAACGGGTCTCACTCCGGTCTGCCAGGTATCCTATGACCGGCTGGACAATAAACGACAGAAATCGGATGATCCCGGTGAGCAGCCCCACCTGGGCAAGACTCAATGCCAGCTTGTCCACAAATGCGGGCAGGAGCGGGGTGAAAAAAGAAGAATAAAAATCGCCGGTAAAATGTACCAGGGTCAGGACAAAGATAAGCCTATAGTTCACCGTGCTGCTGCTGTAAGTATCACGGGTCATGGCGGTTAATTTTTCAGGCTGTGGATGGGTGCCGGAATCTGACACCTGTCCCCGGCCTTTTTCCCGGGATCCGTTATCACAATCTTTTCCATTTGATCTTTATATACGTTTTGGTGGTAGGTGTTGCTTACATGTTTTGGCGTAAATTTGCCATGGTTTCTCTGTAATCCTCTGTATTGAATATGGCCGAGCCGGCCACAAAGGAAGAGGCCCCTGCCTGGGAAACCAGGCCGATTGTCTGTTCATTGATCCCACCGTCCACCTGGATGACGGCCTTGGAATTTTTTTCTTTGAGAATGGCGGAAAGGGCCCTGATTTTATCAATACTGGATTGAATAAATTTTTGGCCCCCGAATCCCGGATTCACGCTCATGATCAGGACAAAATCCAGTTGATCTACAATCCATTCAATGGCGGACAGGGGGGTTGCCGGATTCAGGGCAACCCCTGCCCGTGCATTGCAGGATTTAATGAGTTGGAGACTCCTGTGAAGGTGGGGACAGGCTTCCACGTGAACCGAGATATAATCTGCCCCTGCCTTTGCAAATTCAGGGATGATCAGATCGGGTTGTTCGATCATGAGGTGGACGTCGAGGGTCAGGTTGCAGGCTCTCTTGCAGGCTTCCACAATGATGGGGCCGTAGGTGATGTTCGGGACAAACCGGCCGTCCATGACATCGATGTGGACCCAGTCGGCTCCCGCCGTTTCAACGGCAATTAATTCTTCACCCAGTCGGGTGAAATCACATGATAAAATTGAAGGGGCGATGATTCCCATAATAATGGTTCTCCTATTGTATTGTCAGTATTGTCCGCTTTCCAGGGATCAATATGAATTGTTTTTACAAGGGTGTGGTCGATAAAAAAACTCACATTGGCTCTGGTTCCCGGGACAACTAAAATTCTGATGTCCTGTCCGGGTTTCATATATTCATTGTAAAGGTCAAAAACCGGCCCGAACATGTCGGTTTCAACCCTGACATGGCGTTTTAAAAATCCCGGCTCCAGGGAATAGGTTAAAAAAACACTGCGGCTTAACCGGTCCGGGGTCATGTGTTGGTTCTTTTCCAGATGGTTGACCACAAGGGCGATGGGGGTGTCTTTGGTCACCCGGGAGCCGGCCTGGGGGGTAAACGATAAAACAACCCCCATGTCCTGGAGGGGGTCCCGGTCTGAAGCAATGTCTGAAATGCCCAGGTCAAGGTCGTCCATGATCCCGGCTGCCATTTCAAGTCGCAGGCCTTTGATATCAGGCATGACCATTCCCACGGGTCTTTCCCCCCGGCTCACCAGCAGGTCACAGGCCCGGCCCTTTAAGGCTGTGGAAAAGGGGTCGGGATATTGGGCAATGATGCTGTCTTTCCGGGTAAAGGAGGAATAGGTGAACGAAACCTGTCCTTTTTTAAATTCATTTTCTTCCAGAAGAATCCCGGCCTGGTTCAGGGGAATCTGCCGTAAATCCGGCACGATATTTTCTTTTTTTCCCTTGGAGATATAGATGACCACGTCCCGGCCCTTTTTGATGGTGGCCCCGGGTTGAGGGTCCTGGGAAAGAACCGCGTATCTGGGGAGGGCATCATCGTACCGTGTTCCGTAAAGCTTTGCATTCAACCCCATGTTGGTAAGGGTTTCCAATACATAAATGATGTTTTTCCCAATGAGTTTCGGCACCACAATCTCTCCGGCACTCTGGGTGAACAGACCGATTGAGTAATAGGCAATGCCTGCGGCACCGGCCATGGCAGCCAGGAAAATAAGCGCATATTTAACAAAAGATTTCACGTGGATTTCAAGGTTCTCTTGAATCGGGCGGCAAAAAAACCGTCCATATTGGCTGCTGCCGGGTAGGTTTTTAAACACCCGCCCGATAAAAGTCCGGCTGATATTAATTGGGTCGATGCAAATCTGTTCGTTGACCGACAGCTGGGGTCAGAGGCAAAGGAGTGGTCAATGGAAAAGTCCTTTCTCTTGCTTAAAAAGGCCTGAACCACTGCTTCATTTTCTTCCCTTTCACAGGAACACACGGCATAGACAAGTATTCCGCCGGGTTTCACCAGGTTTGCGGCAGTGCCCATCATTTTTTTCTGCTTGCCGGCCAGGCGTTCAATATCTTTTCTCGACCGCTTCCAGCGGGTATCGGGATTCCGTCCCAGGACACCCAGGCCCGTGCACGGCGCATCCAGAAGGACCCGGTCAAAGTAACCGTCAAAATCATTGATCGAGGCGGTGAGCAGGTTGATCTGACGCGTCTGGATGATATCAATGCCCAGCCTTTCACCTTCCGACTCCAGGGATTCAAGTTTTCGCCCGTCAAGATCTGCCGCAACAACGATCCCTCTGTTCTCCATCAGCTGGGCCATGTGACCGGTCTTGCCGCCAAGCCCGGCACAGGTATCCAGGATCTTTTCGCCAGGCTCGGGTGCCAGAAATTCGGTGACGATCTGGGCCGCCTCATCCTGGACCTGGAACAGGCCGAGCTGAAATTCCTCCATCTCATGGACCGGCATGGCAGGATTGGTAAAACAAATGCCCTGGGCTGCTGCCGGTGTGAATGCAATGTTTTTGCCCCGGGATTCAAGGAGCCCGGCAAGGCGTTCCCGGTCAGTTTTCAATGTATTGGTTCGAAGGGTGATGGGAGGAATCACATTGATCTGTTTGCCCAGAGAACAGGTTGCCTTAAATCCAAAATTTTGGATCCATTTTTTTGCCAGCCACAGGGGCAGGGAGTATTGGATGGAGATGAATTTGGCCCCGTCTTTTTTGGGATCGGGAAACGATACGCCTGGGGCGCCTTTCGCGGCTGCCCGTAAAACGGCATTGACAAATCCGGCCGGTTTTTTCCCGGCCGTTTTTTTGGCAATGTCCACTGCCGTGTTGATGGCGGCAAACACCGGAATCCTGTCCATGTAAAGGATCTGGAAAAGGGCAATTCTGATCAGGTACAGTATCCGGGGTTGGATTTTTTCAACAGGGGGTTTGGAAAAGGCCTTAAGAACCCAGTCAATGGCGTTTCTGTTACGAAGTACACCGAATATTAATGCGTTGCAAAGACCTCTGTCGTTTTGGGAAAGCGAATCAATGTCGTGAGAAAAGGTTTCCAGGCTCTGATCAAGGGTTGCCGATGATCGCTGCCATGAAACCAGGACGTCCAGGGCAATATGGCGGGGGTCAGGGATCATTCAGGGTCAAATCTTTTGGGGACGTCAATTTTCCGGCCGCATAGAAACTGCCCGGCGGTGAGTCGTTTGCCCGAGGTCCCCATGAGTTCACGGATGATGAGGCTGCCGTTTCCGGTAGTCACGTGGATGCCGTCTTCATCACATTGAAAAATAACGCCATGGCCTTGAGTGGTGGACTTGGGGCTGCCAAGCTCCTTTTCGCCGATATCACTTCCGCTGATAGTATTTTTACCTATAGTATCCTCACCAATATTACTTTTAACCGCAGCATCTGAAGCCGTTGCCCTGTAAATTTTAAGGGTCTGGCCGTCAAGCCGGGTAAAGGCCCCGGGCCAGGGGGTCATGGCATTGATGTGGGCGTTTATCTGCCGGGCGGACAGGTCCCAGTTGATCCGTCCGTCTCTTTTTTTCAAAAGTTTGACATAACTTGCTTTGGATGAATCCTGGGGGGTGGGGCTAAGGGTATGCTCCAGAACGGCGTAAATTGTTTTGCAGACAAGATCCGCCCCCATCAGCCCCAGCCGATCATGAAGGTCCTGGGCCGTGTCCTCGGACTCTATGGGGGTTGATGCGGCCATTAGAATATCCCCTGCATCCATGGCCTCTGCCATGACCATGGTGGTCACCCCTGTAATCTTGTCCATATTCAGGATGGCGGCCTGGATAGGGGAGGCACCCCTGTATTTTGGCAAGAGAGAGGCGTGGATATTTACAGGGAAGATTTTGGGGATGTCCAGGATTCGTCGGGAAAGCATCTGTCCAAACGCTGCCACAACAAAGAAATCCGGATTCAGGCCGGACAATTTTTCCCAGGCCTCGTTTGTATTAAGACTTTCCGGCTGATACACCTCAAGGCCAAGGGCCAGGGCAGCCGTCTTGACAGGGGAGGGTGCCGGTCTTTTTCCCCGGCCCTTTGGCCGGTCCGGCTGGGTGACCACCAGGCAGATAAAAAAATCTTTCTTCTCTGCCAGGCGCTGCAGGGCCGGTACGCTGAAATCCGGCGTGCCCATGTATATGATGCGGTTTTTTCTCTTCACTTTTCCTTGAGCCGCTTGGCCACTTTCTTTTTATACATGGTTCGTTTTAAGACGCTGATTCGGTCAATGTACAATATCCCGTCCAGATGGTCGATTTCGTGCTGCATGATCACGGCAAGGATACCTTCGGCATGAATCTCTATTTCTTTTCCTTCAATGTCCAGAGCCCGCACCCTGACCCGCTCGTACCGCTTGACGTCGGCAGCGTAATCCGGCACGCTCAGGCAGGCTTCCTGCTCTGAAACAATGCTGCCTGATGCGTCCGTAATTTCGGGGTTGATCAGGGCCGTGAATTCTTTGGCTGACCCATCATCTTCAGGGTCGGCGGCATGACGATTGTAAACGATCACCCGCTTGTTCACCCCGATCTGGGGAGCGGCAAGCCCGACCCCTGGGGCATCAAACATGGTTTCCCCCATGTCCCGGGCCAGACTTTTGATCTCATCGTCTACCCTGTCCACGGCCGTGGACGGCTGGAGCAGGGATTTTTCCGGATAGTGTAATATGTTAAGCAGCGCCATTTTTCTCTAAGATGTCCTTTGCAATTTCAATGTCTTTTCTGATCTGTTGGGATAATTCCCGGATACTGGAAAACTTTTTTTCATCCCTCAAACGTTTGACCATATTAACCCGGATTCTCGTGCCGTAGATTTCCTGGTCAAAATCCAGGATATGCACCTCAATGGTAAATATATGGTCGTCAAAGGTGGGTGAAAATCCGATATTGGCCACGCCCTGGAAATTGCCTTTCGTTGTTTCCACGGTGACCGCATACACCCCCACCTTGGGGCAGAGCTCGTCATGGAGTTTGATGTTGGCCGTGGGAAATCCCAGTTGGCTTCCGCCCCGCTCCCGGCCCTTGATCACCTTTCCCCGGATCTGGTAGTGCCGGCCAAGATACTTCATGGCCAGTTCAACCTTTCCCTCCATCACGATTTCCCGGATTCTGGTAGAGCTGATCCTTTCCTCTCCGCTGCCCGTATTGTTTATCCAGGGCGACACAATGGTTTCAAATCCCAGCCGGTCCTGTTCGCTTTTGAGCAGATCGATATTTCCCAGCCGGTCTTTGCCAAAGCAATAGTCTGCACCAATAATGATGGCCTTCATCCCGATTTTATTCACCAGGATCTTTTCAATAAAATCCCGGGCTGAAATGGAGGCAAACTCGGCGTTAAACGGAAGGCACAGGAGCACATCAATCCCGCATTTTTCAACGAGTTCCAGTTTCTGGTCCCTCCGGGTGATCAAAGGCGGGGCAGTGAGCCCCAGGGCCCGCAGCGGGTGGGGGTCAAAGGTGATGGCAACCGAGGTGCCGTTGATCTGTCGCGTTTTTTCTATTACCTGCTTAAAAAGGCTCTGGTGGCCTTTGTGCACCCCGTCGAAATTTCCCGTGGTCACAACGGCATGCCGGAACGGGCGGGTGATCTGATCTATATTTTCAATTAATTCCATATTTACCCTTGTTGTTTGGAACAATATTCTTGACAAAACTTACAAACAATAATATATAGCCTAATCGTCGCTTTTAAGCAATCTTTTATTGCCTGAAGATCTGCTGTAAAAACGGGTTTAGTGCCGAAGTGGCGGAATTGGTAGACGCACCAGTTTCAGGGACTGGCGAGCGTATGCTTGTGGGAGTTCGAATCTCCCCTTCGGCACCAGACAAAAACAAAGCTACTGTAATTACAGTGGCTTTTTTGTTTTCAAGAGCCTGAATTTTTCAATCCATCCAGACTTACACACTTCACTTACACACTTTGTGCTGTGAAAGGATGAAAAATGAGGATAGGCAACTCCCCTTCTTACCTGATCAGAAATCCATATTCCTATTGTTTTAGGATCAAAATACCCAAAGATTGACGGGCCACCATATCCAAAAAAGAGTTGAGGTATTAGGTATCAAACCGACCCCAGACAAGGTGAAGGCCGGGGCCTTAAACAAAACATTCCACAGCTTCCGACATACACTGATAACATTTGGAATAGGAAACGGTCTGGATGTACCCCTGGTCAAAGGTCTGGTTGGGCATAAAGAGGGTGGGGTTACCTTCGGTTCGTACTTCAAAGGATTTACTGTTAAGCAGGTTTATGATGGTTTGATCTGTAAAATTGATTTTGGTATTGACCTATCACATCTGAAGAACAGCAGGTACGTTGTGAAATAGCCCCTGTATGCCCGTTAAACTGGCACACCTGGAATTCTGACACCTGTGTATGAGAGGAACGAAGTATAGCCTGTAATGTACACTCTACAATCGAAGAGAAACAGCTCTCCTGTGTGAAAAGTACAAGGGGTAACCACCCAGTAACCTTAAAACTTTTCAAGGAGAAGGGGTATTTCATTGGCCCAAAATTGTTCTCCCAAGCCAAAAGTCTTTTATTTTGTTCTCATTAACCACAAAAGATTCTTTACAATCAAGCCAAGTCCTAAGATTGAATCGGTCAACATCTATTTCTTTTTTAATATCTATATACCCTTCACAACCTTCTATCCTTGAGATGAAAAATAATTGGTTTGGTGATATTGGGAATATGATTTGCAAGGCGTCATATGCTAAACCAATTTGCTGAAATGGCACCTTTGATTCAGGATTATGCCAAACTACAGGGCTATCTGAAGTAATAAACCCTGGATTTGTCTCTGTGCATAGAATAGCCATATTCATTGACATATAGTTAGATACTTGTATACGAACCATGGGAGGCATTATCATGGGCAAAGGCCTATCGGACAGTTCTCTTATTGTAAGATACTTGGAAGACATTTCAGAATTCATCCACATCTCTTGCAAAGATTCCATAATTAACTTTTTCTCTCGCCACAATTTGTTATATGTTTCACTTGTTGCTACATTTCTGGCCCTCATTGTTGCAATGAAATGATAGATAATAAATTTTTCGTCTTCAGATAAGGGAAATTTAAAAGATAATTTATCTCTTTTAATCTGCGAAAAACTGGTTTCTAACCTATTCAGAGCATGTTCCCATTTTAAGTCTCTGCTACCGTCTGAACAATACTCAGTATATAGATTTGGTTTTTTAAATATGTTTTTTGGAGCTTTATTTCGTATTATCTTACCATCCTTTGAACATACCCAGACATAAGGAGTTTGTTTCTCTGGTGTGTTGGGGTCACACCAAGCTGATAAATATGATGATGGTATCCAGTGTTGATCCTTATATTCCATGATCCACACTATGATTTAAGAAATGAATTATGTCAATGTGTGGCTTGTAAACTTCAAAGCTAAAACCAAAATATATAAAGAGCATACCCATTGGGCCGCTTCGCGGCCAATCAACCCAGTACAATAAGTGCCATCAAAATTCTTTAAAAAAATATATGGGGAAATGTCTGTGTGGCCTTCTATATGTACCTCAGGGATTGCCCTGTCAAAAGACCCTGTACCCCGGGGGCCTACGCCCCCCCCCATACCTTGAAATTTGATCGATCTCCTTGCATAGCTGTGGGTATTACCCTTGAGCAAAAGAAGGTACGCAATGTAATGAGCAGATAAAGCCGTGTTTATCTCTCAAGAAGTTGGTCTTGCTGTATGACCTCCCTATTCAGCGATACTGAAGCTCATCCCATCACTCCATACTTTTCCATAGTCATTCCATGATTTGATGTACCACTCATAATCTCCATCCATCAATTCAATTTCAAGGGTAACTGAACAATTCCCACCTGAGCAGATTTCAGAGGCATCATACCAGTCTGCAAATATTTTATCTGTGCTGTTGTACCCTACCCAGAATTTATACCAGGTGGAAGTGGGATCTGCTGCCCATGTGAATGTTGGTGTGGATTCTTGAACTGCCCCTAATGGTGAGGTGTGGGTGACCTTTGAGGGTGGAGCATCGTTGCCTTGAATGGTGAAAGCCATCCCATCGCTCCACATACTGCCAGCTTCATTCCAGCTTTTCACCCACCATCCATAACTGCCACTTGATAGTTCTGTTTGAAGCGTGACTGAACAATTAATTCCGGAACAGATATCCGCAGCATCATACCATTGGACGTGAATTTTTTCTTCAGAACTATCCCCTACAAATAGTTTGTACCAGGTGGCATAAACATCTTTATTCCATGTAAACGTTGGTGTTAAATCAATAATTGTTTCAGACGGGGATATGAGAGCGACTTCGGAGGGTTCAGGCGGTTTAGGCAAATTAAGACCAGTGGATTCCACTTTATACCCCCCTCTATAACTATGTAAAGACTGTGAAAATCTCAAATAATACAGCCCAGGAGCCAATCCTTCTTCACTGATAGTTACTTCATTTTGGCTAAGAGACTTATAAGTTACCGTCGTTCCCACCGAGTCATACAAATGAACAGCAGTATAATAACCTTTCAAAGTATCATCAATTGTTACCGTTAATGTTATATTACCGGGGCTTTGAACATCCATTGCAAAATAATCTGTATAATCACCGCTGCCCTCGGGCCGCAGATAGCCATAAGATCCGTAAAACACTTTAGTTGTAACGGGTGTAGCCGTTGCCATAGTGTCATTGTTTTCAATTTCAGAACTATTTTCCACTGCTGGGGTAAATGTTAAGGTGGAGGAATATGCGCCCCACAAGTTATTCAGACCGATAGACGTCTTAATAAAATACGTTCCAGGCGTGAGGTATGCAATAGTACTAAAAGACTCTGTAGAAAAAGAACTGCTAAACATGCTTTGATTCTCTGCACCCCTGACACTCAGTCCTGCAGAATAACTTTTTAGTGTACTGTCAATAATGGTGTCAATCTCAAGTGTGCCGTCTTTTAATACATCATAGGTAAAATAATCGACAGTATCGACATCATACTGATCCCACCAATGCCCCAGGGAACCGCCAAACCCATCTCCTGAAATAGTTGTGGGGGTAGCTGTAGTATCATTGATCTCTGACTCCGTTGTCGTAATGTTAGTTGGTTCGACAGTACCTGTTATGGAGTAATAGCCGTATACAGTTCCCAAACCTGTCGCGATTTTTACAGAATATTCACCAGGCGCCAGTGGCTTCCTGAATGTCACCGGTAAATTCATTAATAAATTATAAGCAACACGATTGCCCGCAGAATCATTGATTTCAATAAATGCAAATTGACTATCAAGTGTGAGAGCCGCAACAACATTAAGGGTTACAAGGCTGTCTGTCGTAATAGAAAAAGGAGGATATTCTGCGCTATTAGCTGGAACCCCTTCAGGAAAAGTCCCCACCCAAGGTCCAAGACTATACGCGTTACAGATAGTAGCTGACATCATCAGATTGAAGACACAAAAACAAATAAATCGTCTAATTTTGGAATCTACTATCGTCATGGTTGTTAACTCCCTTAGCAGTATTGTTTTTGACGCATTAATTCCCAAAATGGGATGACCTTCTATAAATCGTTCCAAGACTTGTCTATGGAATTATTTGATATTCTATTAAAGCTATTTGTTGCTCGTCTTCCAAACCAATATGCTCTCTGAATTTCACATACCCTGTTTCCGGGTGCCACCACCGTTCGTCATAACTCATTACCGAACCATCAGACGGATTTATCTTATTGTTAGCAACTTTGTAACACCCCGAAAAAACTCCCGCAGGAACCTGAACATCTTCAATAGCAACAATCTCATATTGCTCAATGCCAGTGCTTTCAGTCACAGACCAACTTGTACCGATAGGTCCAGAAAGGAAATCATAGTATACATCATCAATGGCACTTGTCTGTCCATTATTATAATTATAGACCGTACCAGCAATCATTTTCTGATATTCAATCGAACTTTCAGTCCCCACCGACTTTTCTATAATAGCCACACCCTCAACACCAAAAATGTTCGACTCTCCTATGACTGTCATATTAGCTTCAGTTGTTGATGTGTTTGTACTTACCTGAAATTTCCACCAGCTCCCAACGCTTAAAAGATTTCCCGCGGATTCATCTATTGAATTCCCAACGCTAAAGCTCATTCCGTCACTCCAAACCTTCCCATAGTCGTTCCAGGACTTGATATACCACTCATAATCTCCATTTGGCAGATCCAGTTCAGGCGTTACAGAACAATTATCCCCAAAACAGATATCAGCAGCATCATACCATTGAGCGAATATCTTATCTGTACTGTTGTATCCTACCCATAGTTTATACCAGGTGGAAACAGGGTCTGCTGCCCAGGTGAATGTTGGAGTGGCTTCATTTGTTGCACCGGAAGGGGATGTGTGAGCGACTTTGGAAGGTGGCGTATCATCACCTTGAACCGTAAAGGTCATGCCATCGCTCCACGCATTTCCATAATCATTCCAGCTTTTAACCCTACAACGATACTTATAATATAAAATATTTGACTTGCTTAGTTTTTTCTGTCATATTCTGAATAAAAAATATTCAGAAAGGAGACAAGCAATGCTACCAAGTTGTCGTAAAAATGAAAATCTATATGATATCCCGCAGTTTGACTTAACCTCTCAAGACATAGAAAGTTTCAGTGATGAACTTGACGGATTCCACTCAAATTTTTATGATTGTTTTAAAAGAAGTGAGTCCAGGGATCACTTCTTAAAATATATGAGCGGACAATTCAGCGAGCTTGAAAGGAAATCCATCGAACCAATTGCTCTGAATATAAAAGGTGGCAATGTTAGGTCAATGCAGCGCTTTGTTAGTGATGCTCCATGGGATGATGATAAAATCATGTCTAAGTATCGCAATATGGTTGCATCTGATTTTGGGAGTCCAGATGGTGCTTTGATTTTCGATGAGTCCGGATTTGCCAAAAAAGGGAAAGAGTCTATTGGGGTCGGAAAACAGTATTGCGGAACCATCGGTAAAGTTGACAACTGCCAGGTTGGTGTATTTGCGGCATACGCCTCAGAAGTAGGATATTCACTTGTAGACAAGCGTTTGTTCATCCCTGAAAAATGGTTTGAAGATGAGTATAAGGAACGTAGGGAAAAATGCAGGCTCCCTGCTGACACAATGTTTCGAACAAAACCTCAATTAGCAGCGGAGATGTTAAATAGCCTGACAGAAGAAAAAATTCTTCCATTCAAATATATTTTAGGCGATTCCATTTACGGCATCAGTCCTGATTTTATTGAGGCTGCCGACTCTTTGGTAGATACTACTTATTTTGTATCGGTTCCAAGCAATACTTTCTGCTGGTTAAAATCACCAATGACCGTGAAAAAACATTACAAATATAAAGGTGAGGCAAGAACTAAAACAGTTCTTGCTGATACCGAAAAAAAGCCCATCTTATTGTCGACACTGGCAAAAAATACTAATTCTTTCTTTTGGTACCGGCGTAAAGTTTCTGAAGGCACCAAGGGCCCAATTGTTTATGAGTTTACTCGGCGTAGAGTAAGGATTTCCGCTGACGGGCTACCTCAAAAAGAAGTTTGGGTCATCATTCGAAGGAGTATCGGCAAAAAACCTGAATATAGTTTTTTTATCAGCAATGCCTCCACCAGTGCACGATTACCTCTATTTGTCTGGTTAAGTGGGATTCGGTGGGCCATAGAACAGTGTTTTGAAGAAACAAAATCGGAGTTGGGTATGGATCAGTACGAGGTGAGGAAATTTCCGGGTTGGCATCACCATATTATAACATGCATACTCGGACATTTCTTCCTCTGGCACCTGAAAATCAGGCTGGGGAAAAAAAGTGCCTTCCATTACGCTATCTCTTCTTAGATTCCTGTTTAAAGCTCTTTTGCCAACAAGAAAAAATGAGTTACAGGTCTTGATTAATCAAACAATTTGGATCCAAAATCGGAATCATGCGTCATATCTTTCACACAGGAAACGAAAAATTATGGAAACTGGAATTATGTAAGTAACGTTGTAGGGTTAACCCACCATTGATAATTATCACTGGCCAATTCTGATTCAATGGTAACAGAGCAGCTTGCATCTGAACAAATGATAGAAGAGTCATACCACTTTGAATATACTTTTTCCCCGGAGCTGTCCCAGATTAACAGTCTATACCAGGTAGAGGAAGGATCTTCATTCCATGTAAAAGTTGGGGTTGTCTCCTCAGTTGTCCCCGATGGGGATGTTAGAGTTGCTTTTTCAATAACTGGATTGCCAGTTAGTTTGAAGTCATCAAAGGTAACTTCAGGTGCTCCCCAAATTGCAACAGCTCCGTTATTAATAGAGAGAACGTTGCTGGCAAATACACTTCCTAGTAAGGTACCATTCAATTCATACAAATATACGCTTGCATTCTGGGTTGAATCAACCTGAACGATTAATTTATAAAATGTATCGAAATTGATTGGTAAGGTCGTCTTATCAATATCCTCTCCATCTACGACACCTATATTCAAGTGCACTTCGGGTTGTCCAACATAATCCATTTCAACCCCAGCAAAATAACCCTTGCCTTGTGATACTGCAAAAGCCAAACCTGCACCGTGATCCGAAGAGTAAGCATTTGAATGTGAATCAATTCTCACGAGGGTTTCAACGTACAAACCAGCACTATAATATTCACAACCATTATTGGCAATTTTTGCCGCAGCCGACTGTGTGTTTGCTGTGCTCCCATGGTATCCTATATTTGATTCGCTGATTATTACAAAGCTCCAGGATTGAAAATTGTCTGTGAAATTCGACCAATTATTATTAGTAAAGTCATGATCATCAAAAGTGTCAATGAAAATATCACAGTAGGCAACAGATGATAGCAAAAGTAAAAGAACAACAAATATTGAATAGACTTGTATTTTTCTCATTTATTTTTATCCTTTAGAATAAAAAACCGGATCACCCCAATGGCAACCCGGCTATCTTTAGACCCGTGGCTTTCCGTCCCTGCTTCTCAACAGGTTTGGCTTTGTCGTGAATTGTTAATGTCTTACGATCCTTTAGTAAATCAAAACTGGCTTGTCAATAGTTGAAAACCCTGGGTTTTATAAAATACATATGACAGAGCCCCTATACACTTTTCCAGGAAATATCATGAAAACCTGTGTGTATGATATTATCTATACATGCCTGCCCGAAGGTCAGGATGCTTGGGTGGGGGCATCCGAACGCCCCCCCCCCCCCCCCCCCACTACCCATAATTTAACTGTCTCTCTGCAATGAACACCACATTTCCAAACCATCCTTGGAATGTAACAGTCAACAGCCCTGATATAATGACGAGATTTCGACTTTTAGAAGAAACGAATACTATCCTATGCCTTTTGCTTTTACCTTGATTTTATGTGTGTCATATAGGGTGTACCCTTGTTAGACAAGAAAATAGTGTATAAATAGGGTTAAAATTTTAATTGTTGACATTATTCTAAAAATACTTTAATAGCCTAAGTAACAGTTAATTCATTTGGAAAGGATTATATTCTCATGAAAGTTTACGGTTATTGCAGAGTCAGTATACTTGATCAGAACCCCACCATGCAAGAAGACGCTATTGTAAAACGGTATCCCGGTGCAAAGATTATCACTGAAAAGAAATCAGGTACAAGCAGAGTAGGAAGAGAACAATTGGAACTTATTCTCAATATCATTGATAAGGATGAAAAGATTGTTGTCTGGAAGCTGGATAGGCTTGCAAGAAACATGAAAGACCTTCTGGATATCGTTGATACAATTGAATCTAAAGGTTCATCACTGGAAATCCTTGACCAGAATATTGATACCAGCACAGCATCAGGAAAAGCCTTTTTACAGATGCTTGGTGTATTTGCGGAGTTTGAAACTAATTTGAGAAAGGAAAGACAACTTGCAGGGATCGCCAAAGCAAAAGCAAGGGGAGTTTACACCGGCAGAAAACCATCCCTTACCCAGGAGCAGAAAACTGCAATCAGGAAAAAGAAAGCTGAAGGATCTAATCCTACAAAGTTATCAAGGGAATTTGGTGTATCCAGAGCTACAATTTACAATGTGTTGAAGGCGGTTGCTTGATATTTGGCTGTACTGTCCTCTCACATCGTATAGAATCTTTTTGATGGGCGATAAGTAGCCAAGCTTTTTACTGGTAATACTGTTAAGGGTTTACTTCATCAGCAGAAAGCAATAAGTTAGGAACGACTAACATATAGTTCTCTATATACAAGATCATTATAAGCACAATGCTTTTAAAAGCTATATAATAGCTGCATAATAGCTTAAATCATGTACCATCAATCTGAACCTACTTTGATTCATCGGTATTAAAATCCACCTTGGACAGATAAGTTATCTCTGCCTCAAGCTTGTCCCATTCTTTGCTTCTTTCCAGTTCAGCAGGGATAT
Organism: uncultured Desulfobacula sp.; assembly: GCA_963674905.2. GTDB lineage: Bacteria > Desulfobacterota > Desulfobacteria > Desulfobacterales > Desulfobacteraceae > Desulfobacula. The sequence goes on from CAXXXR010000002.1 coordinate 3,804,473, forward strand.
ACCGGATCAAATTTCTATCCTCTCCCCAAAAACTTGAAACAATGATATAGATGTCTGGTTTTTATTAAATCAAAACAACAATCATGGGATAAAAAAAGGTACACGATGGTTGAAAGTTGGAAAATCAAAAAGAGGCTAACTAAAAAAGAAAAGTTAGAGAAGGCCGAAACTCTTGCACATTCAAGGAATTTGTATGCCAGAAAAGAAGGCGATCATCTTGAAGTCAAGGAATGCTTGAGCTTCTTTCTGAATGAAATGAAAAAGGGACACTGGGTCATTACAAAAAGGTATGAGCATCTGTACAGGAAGGCTATCAGAATATTCATACTTGACCTATTCGTTGCCAATCAACTTGATTCAGAGATGTACCTCACATACTCCCGAAGTAAAGATGATTTTAGCCGTAAAAGACGTTACGGTAAAATGTACCTCAGTTATGATCCTACAATGAATGTTGTTGAATATTTGGATATGATTACGAAGAGCAGACAGTTTTTGCCGGGTATAACGGGAAGTGGTTCTTGAATCCCCTGATTTATAATGGACGCAAGCAAAGTATTTTCGATTTTTCTGGACTTCAACCGAAAAGATTCATACCGCAGGTCCAGACTGGAAATTTCTATCTGTTTGACCATCTGTTGTCCTTCTCGAAAAAGTGAGTCTGATTTTTACGGCAAATTATAATGGATGAACATGAAATATGGCTTGCAAGCCAGTGTGAAGAGGATAAAAAATGTCGGACAGGTGATAAAATATCAAATATCGGGCAGGCAATCCAAAGATATGAGGCTTATGAATTGAACAACACAATATCGGCAGTTCTCCAGGCAAGACCTCACCCGGTTTGCAGACCTGGCAATCAACGCCTATGTTGAGATGCCAGACCAAACAAAAAAGGAGTACATTGAACTGTTTCACCGGATTGTTGATAAAACTCCCATGCAAAAGCATCCGGCCCTCGTATAGGATGATCACCAGACTCGGATTTATGGTGTATAATTATTTGTAAAACCCGGGATAATTCTTTGATGTCTGTAAACTGCTCATATTGAATTTTAGATGCAAGATCAATTTTTGATGATAAAAGCAGTCTTGCCCCCGTCAAAGCCATTTGTTCCCATGATATCATGCTGCTGATATTGATGAAATCTGCGACATCCTCCAAATGATTGAGTTCATTTTCTATCGCATCCAAAGCGTTTGTTAAACTCAGATGCCTGCTCACCCTGATCCATACGGCAAGAACCATAAACTTTAAAGATAATCGACGGTAAGGAACAAGAATAAGGGGCAGCAAAGAAAACGTAATATGGTCACAGACTATGGTATCACCTTTCCGAGAACACAGGAAACGCAGAACAGGTAAATCAAGCACAAAAAATCCTGTTATAGGGCAGATCGCTGTTCGGATGTAATAGCCAAGGTAGCAGGCGCAATTGACGCCACCACAAATAGGACATTTGTTTGAAAAATCGGGAATCGGCCAGTCACCAAAATTTTCATAATATTCTTGTAAACTGACCTTTATATGATAAGGTATTTGCAAGGGGAATTTCTTTTGGGCTTCTTTTTTTTAAAAAGATCTATTGTCAACCCAATAGTTATTCCCCTCTCTTAATTTTTGCAAACATTTTCATCAATCAATCTTCAGAATTTGGATGGTTTTTCTTCGATGGATAACAGCTTGTCAAAAAAATATGGCCGTACAACTGGAATTATAAACGATGGTGTATCAATTTATTTAAGCAAAGGTGTGTCAGTTTTTCTCAGCGCTATAGTACTAAATTGTTTTCTGTCATTGTTACTTGATTAGGGCTTGATTTCTCTGGGTGAATGGTGTAAATGCTATAGCCGTATGAGTCTGGAACGTGAAAAACTTACACACTAGGCTTACACACTTTGAAGTTAACAAGATGTAGACGGATTTGAAATCTGTATTTATTACAGTAGATTAGGTGCAGGGCAGGGGGCAACCATGGCGAATCTCCCCTTCGGCACCAGACAATCAAATTCGAGAGCTTCAGCCGAAGTGGTGGAATTGGTAGACACGCTAGACTTAGGATCTAGTACCGCGAGGTGTGGAGGTTCAAGTCCTCTCTTCGGTACCAAGCAGTAAACACGGGGGTTTCAAGAGTTTTACAGCTCAATATGAAATTCCCGTTTTTTTATGGGTGTGCAAATGGCGTGCAGGGTGAAAATGATTTGCACACCATGCAAGACAAAAAAAACCATCTTTTTATGTATCTACAAATCACCATTGGCAAATTTCAGACAAAAATTTTACAACAATATGCCGTGAAGGACGCTTGGCCCGTTTACGTATGGCGATTCCTCATATATTTGAGTCAAAAGCTATGTTGTTCCTGTAGGCTTTTCCTTTAAAAACAGGTGAATATACCTGTTGACGAACCAGTTTTGGTTTGCTATGGAATCGCCAGGAATCAAGCATCCACGATAAAGTCAACCCTGTTGTGAGGCAGAAAAAGAAAACCACAGGGCTGAGTGGACAGCAGGGTTGCTATTCGAGTGATCCGGTTTTTATTTTTTTTGGGAAAAATGAGTATGAGAAACCAATCGTCCATTTTTGTTCATATTCAAAGAAAGGAGAACTAAAGGTGAATCGTAAAATCGTTTTATTAACTGTCTTATTTCTATTGCTCAGCAATCCAATGTTTTTATCTGCTGCCGACTGGGAGCTGTATGATGATTTTAGCTCAGGAATTCTTGACCCACAAAAATGGAACAACTCAAGTTCGGTGTCCACCATAACTGTTGAAAATCAAAGAGTTAAAATTGTCCATTTTGCGGGATATCCCAACCAGTCAGGTTACTTGGTGCTATTGCAGGACCCAGGAAATATACTTGGGATAAAAGCTGACATAACCATCAGTTCCTGTGCGGGTGATGTCAGAACCAGAATAGCCGGGCATGCTGGAGCAATTGGAGAAAACCATATTTGGTCTGCGGTTCAACTACAACCCGGAAGTGAAAGAATCTATTCTTCCTGTGCTATCGAAGGTCCGCCACCTGATTATGTATGGATAAAAGATTTGCATTACGCACAATTCAAGCGTCCATTGATAGAAGAGCGTTTTATCGATTGTTGAATCGTGCAGCGGTGATGTAAGATCTCGAATTGGTGGCGGTTTTATCGGTACTATTGGATCAGATATTGCTTGGTCAGGGGTGGAGATAAGGCCAGATCAACAATACATTTCCGGTGGTGTCACTGTTCTTGGACCAGGACCTTCCTACGAATACCAGTATGACTATTTTTGGGGGCATCTTGAAAATCCGACAAGTATTATTGGTGTTCCGTTTACACTATCGACTATCTTCTCCAATATGAATGCCAGGTATCTGGTTGATGGACAGGGTGAACTTGAATACACATTTCCATCAAATTTAGATCCATTGGATGAAGGCCAGGAGTTTTGTGGGTTAGGAACCCGAAGTAATAGTGGTGTCGGGGAATGTATTGTGTATTTTGATGATGTGTACATATTGAGAAGCCAACCCGACCCATCCGTTATCTGGTATCAGGATAATGACAGTGATGGGTATGGTGACCCCAACACCTCAATTCAAGCCTCTTCTCAGCCTTCAGGATACGTATCAGACAACACCGATTGCAATGACTCAGACAGCACTATCCATCCAGGGGCAATGGAAATTTTAAATAATGAGGATGATAATTGTGATGGCATTGTGGACAACATCACCCCGGCGAAAGTAAGGCTCACATCCATATCCGGAACAACTGAGGATACGACACCAACTTTTATATGGAATGAAGATTCTTCCTCTACATGGTATAGACTGTTAATCTGGGACAGCTCCGGGAAAAAAGTCTATTCAAAGTGGTATGACGCTTCTATCATTTGTTCAGATGCAAGCTGCTCTGTTACCCTTGAATCAGAATTGGCCAGTGATAATTATCAATGGTGGATTAAAAGCTGGAATGATTATGGAAATGCGTGGAGCGATGGCATGACCTTTACGGTTCAAGGCAATGACACCCCCCCCTCAAAGATAACCCATACGTCACCGTCAGGAACCATACAAAATTCTGACCCGACATTCACATGGGCTGAGGATTCTGCTTCCACCTGGTATAAACTATGGGTAGGATACAACAGCACAGATAATATATTCGCTCATTGGTATGATGCGGCTGATATCTGTTTTGGGGGTAACTGCTCTGTAACTCCTGAACTGGACCTGCCAAATGGGGATTATGAGTGGTATATCAAGTCCTGGAACGAGTTCGGAAGAGTTTGGAGTGACGGGATGGAATTTACTATTTCTCAATAACGGCCATGGCCGACCGGGTAATATATCCTGATTCGGCCACAGCAAATCATGAAAAAAATCAATTGGTCAAGTAAACGCTTTCATATAAACTCTTTTTTGGTATCTGTTTGATAAAATATTTAGCAGGGTCAGAAATGGCCCTGCTTTTTCTCCCGGTTTTTTTGAAAACTTAGAAGAATTCTGGATAAAAACACAGATCTCCCTCCGTACAAGGGGATCATGCGAAAACTGATCAGCATCTGTCCATGGTCCACATCGCTTTGCAAAGACCGTTGCAATCCGGTTTCATTTGGGATAGACTTTTTATCCTGAAACTTTGAAACCGGAACAAGGATAACAGCCCATGGCGGTGTTTGAATATAAGGGATTAAACAGGAAAGGGAAAAAAGTATCCGGCATCCTGGATGCCGAGAGTGCTTCCGTGGCCAAATCCCGGCTTCGGCAACAGGATATTTTTCCTACATTCCTGAAAAAAATTGAATCTAAACCCATTGTTAGGGATAAAAAATCACGACGATTTTTTGCCGGGTTTCGCCTGTTTCCAACCGTAGGCTCTGCTGAGCTGTCAATGATTACCCGGCAGATGTCAACCCTCTTGTCCGCAGGGTTTCCTCTGGTTAAGGTTCTGTCCACCCTTGTGCCCCAGACACGATCAAAATCAATGAAAAAAGTCCTGTCACGGGTGAAAGATGCCATTGAAGAGGGCGCAGGATTTGCCAGTGCACTGGCATTGTACCCGGATGTGTTCTCCCCGATTTTCATCAACATGGTGAATGCGGGAGAGTCTTCCGGAACCCTGGAACTCGTGCTGGAACGGCTGGCGGATTTCACCGAGAACAGAGAGGATTCAAAAAAGAAGATCCAGGCATCCCTGGCCTATCCCATCCTGATGTCGTTCATCGGGTTCGGCGTATTGATCATACTCTTGACCTATGTGGTTCCGGGAATTGTGACGATTTTTTCCGACATGAACCATGGCCTGCCCCTGCCTACGCGGGTCCTTATTTTGGTCAGTGCTTTCTTTAAGGCCTGGTGGTGGGCAATTGTGTTGACCCCGTTTCTCCTGGGGCTAATGGTTTCCCTTGTCCGAAAAACTCAAAAAGGGGCCTGTTTTATCGATAACCTGCTGATCTCTTTGCCCGTCATCGGGAATCTCTTGAAAAAGATCATTGCGGCCCGGTTTACAAGAACCCTGGGGTCTTTGCTGGACAACGGGGTCCCCATGCTCACGGCCCTGAATATCACCAAAACCATTGTGGGCAACCGGGTCATCGTTGATCTGGTCTCAACCGCCTGTGATACGGTTGAACAGGGAGGGGAACTGGGTGAGGTCCTCTCCCGGAGCCGGGCATTTCCCAGCCTTGCATCCCAGATGATAAAAGTCGGGGAAACCAGTGGAGAACCGGAAAAAATGCTTGAGAAAACAGCCGATCTGTTTGAAAAAGAGGTTCAGACCACATTGACGGCGGCAACCTCCCTGATCGAACCTTTGATTATTCTTGCCATGGGTGTTGTGGTCGGGTGTATCATTCTTGCCATTTGTCTGCCCATATTTGAAATCAACCAGCTCATTCAATAGGGTTTAAAGCTCAGGTATGATTTAAAATTCAGTGTTTAAAATTCAGGAAAGGCTGAGAGGCTGGGGGCAAGGTTTTTTTTTCAAACCACCAGAAGTCATTGGCATCCAGGGGGTCATATATGGATGCCTCATGGTTTTTGATTATTTTTTTAGATATTTTGGCTTCATCTCTTCCGCAACGGATGATCCTGTCGCAGGCCATGATCCACCCGATCACCACCCCGTGCCGTTCAACGGCCATGGAGGCATAGGATGAACACGACGGATACATGGGACACCTGTTGCCGTCAACAGGGGAAATATGCTTTTTGTAGAAGCTGAAGACCATATGGTCGTCGGCCCGGGCTGGTAAGGTTCTGCAAAAAAAGAGGCATAGGATACATATTGCAATAAGGGTGTGGATTGCAGCAAGGGGGTGGCGAACTTTGGTCCGGCTATTCCTGGGTAACACGCAGCACCTCGCCGATGGAGGTGATCCCCTTGATCACCTTTGACATCCCGTCCTGTCGAAGGGTTATCATACCCGATTTTAATGCGGCATCCCGTATCTGGTTGGCATCGGAAGTTTCCAGGACAAGTGTTTTCAAGGTCTCGTTCATCATCATGATTTCAAAGATGGCCTCTCTGCCTGAATACCCGGTGTTAAAGCATCTCGGACACCCAACGGGCCGAAAGGCGTATTCCCCGATAAATTTTTTACCTGGGCCGTTCAGGGATTTGATATGGGAAGCAGTGATCTGATATTTTTCCTTGCAACCGCTGCACAATACCCTTACCAGGCGCTGGGCAATCACCGAGTTAACCGAGGAGGATATCAGGTAGGGTTCCACGCCCAGGTCAACTAGTCTTGTGATGGCACCGGCGGAATCATTGGTATGGAGGGTTGAAAAAACCAGGTGACCGGTAAGGGCCGATTGAATGGCGATCTTTGCGGTTTCAAGATCCCTTATCTCTCCAATCAGCACAACATCAGGGTCCTGCCTCACAATGGACCGGAGTCCCTTTGCAAAGGTGACACCGGTTTTGGCGTTCACCTGGATCTGGCCGATTCCCTTGAGGTTGTATTCCACAGGGTCTTCAATGGTGATGATATTTTTGTCAGGAGAGTTGATGTCGGAAAGTGCGGCATAAAGGGTGGTGGTCTTGCCGCTTCCAGTGGGGCCTGTCACAAGAACAATGCCGGTGTTCTGGCGGATGAGTCGATTGATCAACTGATAATTTTCATCCGATAGTCCAAATTCGGAGAATTCAAGGAAATATCCTGATTTGTTCAGCAGCCTCATGACCAGACGTTCTCCATAGGATGTGGGCACAGTGGAAATTCGGATATCGATTTCCTGGTCTCCAATTCTTACCTGGGCTCTCCCATCCTGGGGAACTCTTTTTTCGGCAATATTCATCTTTGCCATGACCTTGATTCTGGATATCAAAGAGGCCTGGACCCCCTTTGGAGGGGTGAGCATCTCATACAGGATGCCGTCTATCCGGTATCTCACTGTGAGGACATCCTGAAAGGGTTCAATGTGAATATCACTGGCGCCTGCCTTGACCGCCTGGGAAATCATGTGGTTGACCAGGCGGATGACCGGCGCGTCACTGGTGTCATCCAGCAGGTCTGCCGTCTGTTCAAGATCATTGATAATGGTGAACCCGTTATCTTCCATGTCCTCAACAAGCTGCTGGGCGCTTTTGCCCGAGCGGTCATAAAGGGTATTGATGGCCGTCAGAATCTGGTTTCTGGGGGCAAGTATCAAAGAATAGTCATCAACAAGGTGTAAAAGGGCGGCAACATCATCAACAGGACCCAGGTCGGACGGATCATTAACGGCAATGATGGACGGCTGGTCGTCCGAAACCAGTGGGGCGATACACATCTTTTTTAAAAATTGTCTTGAAATCAACAGGGTACAGTCATCCCTGATGTTTTCCATTGACAGGGTTTTTAAAAACGGGATTGAATAGACCAGACCCATGGCTTCCAGGACTTCATTTTCCAGGACAAGCTTTGTTTCAACGGCAGACTCGATCAGCCTGGAACGGTCCTTGAGATAAGATGCTCTTATTTTCTCGCAGGCCTCCTTTGAAAGGGAGGTCTTTTTTTTCAGTATATTTAAAAAGGTATCAATCATTGCAAAAGGGTCTACTCCATCTCTTTCGGTGCATCTGGTTTGTTCTTGTCCGGATTCAATTTTCTGTACAGCAGGATTTCCCCTTTTTCCACCGTATTCAGGGCTTTTTTCTTTTCTTTGGAAATATTCTCGAGCACCGTGGCATTTTTGATGACCCGGGGGGTCAGGAAAACATAGAGGTTGGTTTTTTCTTCTCCTTCGGACACGGTTTTAAATGCCCAGCCCAGCCCCGGGATATCACCGAGACAGGGGGTTTTGTGTTCCGTCTTGCTCAGGCTCTCATCAATCAAGCCACCGATCACGACACTGTTTGAATCTTCCACAATAATGGTGGTTTCAATCTGGCGTTTAAATGTTGTGGGTCGATCAGGGCTGGACTGGTTGACGGTGTCCAGCTTTGTGAGTTCCTGGTACACGTTCAGCCTGACCAGGCGGTCTTTGCTGATCTGGGGGGTGATTTTAAGCGTGATTCCCACATCTTTGTATTCAAAAGAATTATAGGTTTCCGTCCCTGATTCGGCGGCAGACCGTGTCTGGAAAGGAACATTTTTGCCAACCGTGATCGTGGCCTCTTCATTTTCCGTGGTCAAGATCTGGGGGGTTGCAAGGATGTGGACATCCTTATCCGTCTGATATGCCTGGACAACCGCCTGGATATCCGGGAAGGTAACACCGCCGATACTAAAGGTCTTGCCCAGAACCCCCAGGGAGAACCCATTGGGAAGGGACCCTGACCCGGAAACACCCGGGAGATTCGTATACCCGCTGTCACCCGTACCCCCGAAACCGCCGAAGGCAACATTGCCGCTATTGTCAAAATCCTGGAAAGTTTTCCATTCCGTTCCGATATCAAGGCCGCGGGTTACGTTTACCTCCATGATGAGGCATTCGATATACACCATGGCCCGTGGGATATCCAGTTTGCTGATCACCTCTTCCAGGACCGGGTAGTCCTCCTTGTCGGCCATGATGATCAGACTGTTGGTTGTTTTGTCTGCCATGATTTTTACTTTTTCCGATAAAATGGGTGCGGTTTTCTGCCCCGGAGCCGATTGCTTTGTCTCCTTTGTGGGAATTTCCAGCAGCACCTTGACAAGGTTCTCGGCAGACGCATGTTCAAGATAATATACCCGTATTCTCTCCTCACCTTTGGGGACTTCCTGGTCCAGTATCTCTATGAGCCGCTTGACCCTGTCGATTTCTATTTCACTTGCCAGAAGAATTATAGTGTTTGTTCTTTCATCGGCAACAAAGTTTACATCCAGTTCCGTGTCCCTTTTTCCCTTTGGCCCTTTTGCCCGGGCCGTGAAAATGGAGGAAAGGCTTTTCACCAGCTTTGAAGCATCGGCATTTTTTACCGGTACCACGGATATTTTTTTTCCGATACCCGGGATATCAATGGTGGCTATAATTTTTAAAAGCCGGTCTATGCTGGAAAGACTTGCCGTTACGATCAGCATATTGGTATCCCGATAGGACAGGACAACACTTCCCCTGGGCACCAGGGGGGTAAATAAATTTTTGAGTTCATCTGACTGGGCATATTCCAGGGGAATGATCCGGGTGACGATTCGATCTTCAAGGGTTCCCGGCTTGCCCGGCTGCGTGGCAATCCGGGTATCAATATTATCGCCTTTTGCCTCGGGCGTGGGAATGATTTTGATTATCTTGCCCGACTCCACAGTGGAGAATCCATTAATTTCAAGCACGGATTCAAACACTTTTTCCGCATCTTTGATGGATATCTTGGTGGGGGATATAATGGTTACATTCCCCCTGACCTTATTGTCTACAATAAAATTCTTACCGGTCAATTTACTCATGAATTTAATAAACACATGAATATCTACATTGTTAAAATCAATAGAGACGTACTTGGCATCTTCCTTGCCGTGTTCCTGGGATTCAGTGGCAAGTCCGGCAGAGGCATACATCAGGAATAGGGTGCACACGACAAACAATAGAAAAACTATGCTTCCCAATTTTTTATAAAACATCATTTTATTCATCATCTCCTTCTTCCCTGTTGCCCGGTAAGGCCTCAACGAAAGGATCATCACCTTTTGCCTCATAGAACAATTCTTGTTCCTTTCCCCGCCTGAATACGGTGAGCTTGGCGGTTTCAGCGTTTTCAATTTCATCAAACAGCTGTGTATGGTCTTCTGTCGACACAATGGGGGTTCCATTGATCTCTTTAACGATGTCTCCGTTTCTCAGCCCAACTTTCATGAAAACGGAATTCGGGCGTATTCCATAAACCATCAGTCCGTCCGGTTCACCTTCCGTAAAATGAGGCCTGAAACGAATCTGTTTCATTGCCCGGCCCAGGGTGTCGATTAAATTGCTTGGAAAATCATCACTGCCGGCCGCATCATCTGGACGGGAATTGAATTCTTTTAAAGGCAATTCAGGCTTTGAAGCCATCTTATCATCTGTTTCCATCTCAAGCACCTGATTTTTTCCCTCGTAAGAAAGGATCACCTGATTCCTTAGGATTTTTTTAAGGTTTGCACCCTGAACCGAGTCTCCAACCTGATATAAAGCCTGCTGGCGCAGTTGCTTGTCTTCAATAACGGCAAAGACTTCGGCATTTCCCGTAACCGTTCCCCATAGAACAAGTTTAAGTGTTGTAGGTTCCAGAAGTTCAGGTGCGTTGACTTCGGTCTCCTCTGGTTCCTGATCAATGGCTTTTTGGGTTTCGACCTTAAAAAGATTTCGGGTGATAATGATCTTGTGTTGATTTTCGTTAAGGGTTTGTTCTGCCGGCCTGGGCAGGCTGTCCGTTGATAAGGTTTCAGGCAATGTGGTTTCAGGAAAAAATGTGTTGATGGATTGCTGATTTTCCAGAGATTGGTTTTTGTTCGTAATTTCAACACCATAATATGCCATGGCTGACACCAGAAAAAGATTCATTATCATAAATACATATTTCATAGGTCTGTTTTTTTGAGAAAGTTTTGTGTCAAGTGCTGATTCAATTCAGACCCATGCGCTGCAAAAGCGGTATTTCCTGATTTCGGCATCAGGTCCTGTCCTTGAGCATCAGTGTCTCTGTTTCAATAATGGCTTCAAGTCTTGTGTTGTCTTTGCCTGACTTTGATAGGGCAAAAGAGGTAATGGTAACGCTGTTTGGAGATGATTCAATCCGAAAAAGAAAATCAATCAATTCTTTTAAATAGACATCCGTGAGTTTGACTTTAACATTTTCAAGTGTATACAAAGAATTTTCAAGTTCCTTTGTAAAGGGTTTCATATAGACCACATTTTCTTTTACATCGCTTAACCGGGCCTGGGAATCCAAAAAGGAAAAAAGGGAAAAATTCTTTTTTCTTTTGGCAATCCGCTCTGCTTTGATGTCAAAGTTCGTTGAAATTGCGGAAAATTCCTGTTTAAGCACAACCATTTCTTTAAGGGCAGCTTGGCTTTCCGCCAGTATTCGCTGGCTGCTTTTCCTTTTTTCAATTGCAGGGGAATAGATGAATTGAGCTGCGAGAAAAACAATTAAAACAATCCCTCCCACAGTTAATACGTTGATTTCACGTTTGGAAAAATTAAACATCCTGACGTCACATCTCAATAATGAATTTAAAATTTACGCGGTCCCCTTTTTTGTCGGCCGCTGCACTGCTGATCGTCACCTTTTTAAATAAATCCGAAGATTCCAGCTGGCTTTTGATCGTGTTCACGCTGTTAAAATTATCTGTTGAACCCGAAAGAACCAGCCGTCCGTTGTTGAACAAGAGCCTTGAAATTTCCATATCTGTGGATGCATCAATTGCCCGGGAAAATTCACTTATTATTTTTACTATTGTAAGATCCCTGCCCCTGATGAACGGGTCTGTATCTTTTGGAATACCGGATTTTTTAAGCACGGCCTGAACATTGGCTTTCATTTGAAGAAAGGGATCCTGGATCTTTTTCTTTTCAGGAAAAGTCGAGGTGAAAATCAAAAGTGCCTGGTGATGGTTTGCCGCTATTTTGCGTTCAAGGTTTGATATGTCCATATGTATATTGATAATAGACAGGCCAAAGGCAAACAACGCCAGAATGGAGGCAACAACCATATATCTGAAATACGTTTTCAAAAAAGAGCTGGAGCCGTACTTTTCTTTGCAGAAGTTAAAAAGATAATTTATTCTGCTGAAGGGGATTACTCCGGGCAGCAGTAAATTGACCTCTATCCGTTCTCGTGGCAGTGCGGTTTCAAGCATTTGGTCAACCCGGTTTGATTGGGGAACACATCCGGGTATCTGTTCAAGATCTTTTTGAATACTTTCCAGGTCCAAATCAGTGTTCTCAGAGCTTACAAAAACATCAAAAGTTGATTCAACCCCGGTTTGTTGCTCGAAACCAATGAGTGTCCGGCTGACGGATGCAATCAATTTTTCCGGGGTCAATAGGTCTGTTTTAAACACTCTTACCCTGCAGGGTACTCTGTTTTTTACAAGTACGAGGGTGGAACTCCCCTGGTCTGAGAGATGGAGGAATATACAATCGTTTACATCTGAACGGTCTTTCAGGAAATTTACGGCAGCTGCATATCCCTTATGGGTGATTATGACGGGTTTGATGCCGTATCGTGCCAGGCTCGAAAAATAGGTTTCAATATCTGATTCAAGGATGGATGCCGTGAGGATTTGATGGGGAGCTTCCTCAAGGTTCAGCCTGTGGAAATCTGAAATACAGGTCTTGTGATCGTGGGGCAGGATTGTCTCAAGTTCAAAGGGAAGGACCTGGGCCATCTGTTTTTTTGAACTGAAAGGCAGGTCAATATTCCTAAAGCAAATCGAAATCCACGGTGCAAATATGACGGCTGTTGAACATTGTTTCAGGTCAAGCTCCCGGGCAAGTAAATCCATACCCGCATCAAAGGGGACCCTTTCCGGGTCCGAATCCGGCAGATCGGCAAATAGAATCCGGCATTCCTGTTTGACCAGAAATCGGCTTTTGTTCTGCTCAATGATTTTGGCATCTATGCCTGCAACATTGAGTTCAAGACGTAAAAAGGATTCCATACGGTTGTTTCCCGAATTTAGCCTTATTCAAGTTCCCAGCTGTTGATATCTTTATTTTTTCCCTCTCCTCCGGAAGCTCCGTCAGCTCCATAGGAAATGATATCATATTCATCGTGAATCCCCGGGGAAAGATACAGGTATTCCCTGCCCCAGGGATCTTTTGGGAGAGCGGCTTTTGCCAGATATCCTTTTTCTTTCCAATTAGAGGGAATGGGGTCTGTGGACGGTTTTTCAATCAAGGCCAAAAGTCCCTGGTCTGTAGTGGGGTAATTGCCGTTGTCAAGTTTGTAGAGTTTAAGGCTTGTTTCAATGGCCGCGATATCAACTCGTGCCTTGACCGCTTTTGCATCATCAGTCCTGCCCATGAATCTGGGGGCGATGTAGGTGGCTAAAATACCCAGGATGACGACCACCACCATGAGCTCAAGAAAGGAAAATCCCTGTGGATTTGAAAGGATAAATATTTTTTTGCAATTATGATTTTTCATTCTATAGCAGTCCCGTAAGTTTAGGCATCGATTCATATCATTTGATATGCTGAAATGTCTTAACATTATTTCTTTTGCAAGTAAAGAAGTGCTCGACTTGTATTCACCCACAAATATTTGGGGTGATGACGGGTAAGGTTTTTTGCAGGCTGATCAGAATGAATACCTCTGGCCCATGCCGTTATTCGGCCTGTTTGGCCGGGTTGATAGAAAGTTCTCCTTTTCTGGTAACTCTGATCAATGGGTACAGACTTCCGGCATCCAGCTTTGCATCAAGCCGGTAGGAGATCTTTTCTGTTTTTTGATTGCGGAAAAGGTCGGTAAAAAAACCAAGGCTGTTGAAAAGATCAAGAGAAGCATTCAAGATCACATTTCCTTCACCCCAGGCATCGATTTGGGGCAGTTGATTGGACACACCGGTCATGATCTTGCGGCCTTCAAGGGTGATGGTATAGGAGACCCCTTTTAAATTCAGTGGTGACGGGTTGGGATTGACAATATGAAGCTTGATTTGAAATTGGGGAACCACACCCTGGGCTGGAACTGCCGTAAAAGAGGTGATGCTGACAACAGGGGTTTCATATCCGGGCTGGAGAGAGGCGCAACCGGAAACAAGGAGGAGAAAAACAGCTAAAAAAGAGAGAATGAGTTTTCGTATCATAGATTTATCCGATCATGTCAATGAGAGATCCAACGGTTTCTTCGTAGGTTTTGATGACTTTGGCATTTGCCTTAAACCCCTGCTCATAGATAATCTGGTTGGTCAGCTCTTCGGCAATGTCTGTATTGGACAATTCCTTTAACTCTCCGGTTTGGCTTAAGGGATCTTCCACCAGGGGACCCGGGGTGTCGATTTTTGTAATGCTTGTTTTAACCGTTCCGTTTTCGCCTTCAACGTTGATGGCCCGGCTTTTCTTGAAATCATCGGTAAGGGCATTGGCAACGTTGTTTGCACTGACCGCCATTTGCCTGGAAAAAGCCTGGAGGGCAGATGCATTGTTGTGAATGGATGCAACCATAAACCTAACTCCTGTAAAAAGTTTTTATACAAAAACACATTTCAAAACATACACTAAGGAATAATTTGCAATAATCGTGCTAAAAAGGTATTAAAATTTTATTCATGGCAGATCCCTTTTACCCCGATCCCTATTGGTATTGATCCATGATATTGACTGATGCCAAATATATAAGGATGGGATTTGACCGTTATTGAACAAAGTGTAACAAAAAACGGCAGGGTTTACAAATTAAGGTTAAAATTGAATCATTATACTCAATCATTAGAGGGGAAAAAAGGAGGGAGAAATGTTTGCTGTTGATAAGACCATCATGCTGCTGATCGATGTCCAGGGACAATTGGCTCAGTTAATGTATCAAAAGGATGAGTTGTTCAAATCCCTGGGGATGCTGATTCAAGGGATGAAGATTTTAGGGGTGCCGATTCTCTGGATGGAACAGGTTCCTAAAAATTTAGGACCCACCACGGAATCGGTCGCACAATTTTTGGCGGAACAAACACCCATTGAGAAATTTTCATTTTCCTGCTGCAATGAGCCTGTTTTTATGGATGAGTTCAAAAAAGCGGGCAGAACCCAGGTGCTGCTCACCGGAATAGAAACCCATATCTGTGTTTTTCAAACCGCATACGACCTTGTCCGTCAAGGATGTGAAATCCAGGTGGTTTCAGACTGCGTGTCCTCCAGAACCCGGGAGAATAAAGAGATCGGTATTCAGAGAATCGTTCAGTCCGGGGGTGAGAGAACCTGTGTTGAGATGGTCTTTTTTGAATTGCTCAAGGCAGCCCGGGGTGATCAGTTTAAACAGATTATCAGACTCATCAAATAGAAGAAGTGTGTATGGGATGCATGAAGTCTGGATAATTCCTAATTGTGCCCTTAAACTGCGATCCTGAAAGAGGAGGTGTCCTCTTCGGGAAGATTGCCTACCCGCTCATAGGAGTCGGCCGCTTTTTTAAGGTCGCCGAATGCCGTGGCTTCATCAGAGTCTGCCTTTCCCCTGGCCTGCTGAATCATGAGATCGGAAAGGGCTTTTGATGCGCTGGATGTGGCCTTTGAGGCCACTCTCAGATCCTGGGAGGAGGGGTGGGCCGGGGCAAGGGCCGCTGCTTTGACCTGGCGCATTTTCCGGAGCGTGGCTTCAGGGTCACCCGGAATTGGAGAGGTGTCAATGCCGACCTCGCCGGCCACGGCATAGCTTTTCCCGTCCGGGCCCCGTTTATAGGAAAAGTTTGCACCGGATGTGATGTAGCGCCCACCGGCGGCAACATGTGCCATTTCATGCTGCCTGACTTCGGTATCAATCTGTTGGAGTTCCTTTACAAGCTGGAGTTCTGCCTGGGTGAGTGCCTCGCCGTTATTGCCGGTTTTCCCGGGACTTTGCTGCTGCTCGTTGTTCCCGGGTTCTGAAGAGGTCTTTTGTGGTTGATTGTCGTTTGTGGCCGAGCTTTGAGATGCCGGTTCAATGGGATTTTGGGTTACGCCCGGCTCAAACCCCGAAGTCTTTTCCGGCAGCAGATTAATATCATTTGGCTCTGTTTTTGAAACAGGCGCATGGGTAAATCCGGATTGAGTGCTGCTGTAATTTGTGGCGGAGATATTCATTGTTCACGGTTCCGGAAAATTCAGATTGTTTTAAATTTTTACACCAAATCATTATATTTATAAACGATTCCCATTGCAATGAAAAATATTTTTGAAATGGATGAAACCCTGATTTTTTAGTTGACAACCATTTTCTTAATTACTATGAGAACTTTAAGCGATTCACGACAGTATCAAAGCTTTTAAAAAGTAGTAAAGGCGACACCATCGGCGATGGCAAACTCACCGGAAATTTGTATCAAATACCATTTAATGAGGAGGGATTTATGCGCAAACATTTTATTTTTTTGATTATGATACTTGGATTTTTATGCAGTCCTTTATTGGGTTATTGTGATGAAAATCGGTTCACATTTAATGATGCCTCGGGAGATTCAACTTTTGCCGATTTGTTTTCCGATTCCCAGGATGCCGATTGGTATCGACTCTGGACCGGTGATTCAAGCGGGTCAACCGGTAACTATGTAGACACAAGCGGGTTAAATGATGTGGGGAAGGGATGGATTGAAAAAGACGATTTGTCTCAATTGTCCATAGATTTTGCCCATGCCGATGCAACTGAGCTGTGGGTCAAACCCTGGGACTCCGTTAACTTAGGAGGAAGCTGGGCACACGGCAGTGTTGATTTTTCATCGGCTACCCTGGGAAAAGTCACCCGGACGATCACCGGTAGTGCATCCATGGATCAGATGTTTGTGGATCAAGATGTCTCAGAAGATACCTGGTACAGGATCTGGCTTGGCAATGCAGACGGTTCAGGCGATTATATGGATACGAGCAGCCTGAATGCATATGCCCCGGGCTGGGTCAGTGCCGGGAACCTTTCCCAGCTGACTTATGCCTTGCCCACGGGCCAGGCAAGCCAGGAGATGTGGGTAAAAGTTTTTTCCATGGGAAGAAGCTATGGCTGGGAGCACTGGACAGTGAGCGACCCGTCCCAGGCATATACCATGACGGATTATTTCCCTGTTAGTGGAAGTTGGGAAACCGATCACAGGACCCTGTTTACAGGCGTTCTAACCCGTGAAGTCAACGGGGTAACAACCCGGGAAATGGCCGATACTCTTTTCGGGGCGACCATGTTGTTCACCAACGATGAAAACGGGCTTCGGTTCCACGGCACCTATGAGTCGGGTGTGGACCAGGATGGAGATCCCGATATCTATGATACCCCCATCCTTTTTGCTGCTGCATCGGTTTTTGTTGGAGATAAATTTACCAGTACACTTGATGAGGATGGTGAAACCGTGCATCTGTCTTTTCAATTGATGGGTGCTGAAGACGTGACGGTTCCGGCCGGAACATTTTCAGCGTGCCTGAAATTCAGATTTACGGAATGGATGGATGGTCAGAACGAGGGCGACAATGGATATGAAACCATCTGGCTGGCAAAGGATGTGGGTTTTGTAAAATCCGTCAGCGATCTTGCGGATGAAGGTGGAGTTTTTACCCATGCCGGAAATACAAGACAATTGCTCAACTATTGGGTGCCATCGGATTTGACCGACGACCAGCAGGCCATACACTCGATTGTGGCCTCTTATGTCCAGGCAAAAGAGACAGAAAACCTGACGGAACTGATGGCTCTTTACTCTGAAGACTATAGTCAAGGATGCATGGACAAAACTTCACGGCAGACTTATGAGGAAGGCCGGTTTAGCGCCAATGTCTATGACAAGATGTGCGTTTCCATTGAAGAGATCAGTGTAGTCGATAACCGTGCCACTGCCATGGTGGAGTACTATGTGAACGGCACGTCAAAATCCGATGGTTCAAGGTGGCAGTATGCGGGCCGTGAAAGTACTCACTTGATCAAAGAAAACAACACCTGGTATTTTTACGGCAGTCAAATGGATTTTCATCCTTATGGCAGCGGATACTTCGGTGTCTTTTCCCGAAACCAGGAATCCGGACCATATGTTGCGATTAACGCCGCGTTCCATGATTGCAGCACTGGCAGTCTGATGAACGCCATTGATGGTATTGCATCGTTCACCATCACCGGTCCTCCCGGTTCAGGCCTTGACAATACCAGCCTGATGGATTCCTGGGATGGGTCATGGTATGAATTCTGGAACAGCAGCCTTCTTGACTACAATACCATGCCCAGTGGATTCTATACGTTCACGGTTGAAGACACGCTGGGAAATGTGTACGCTTTCTCAGATTATTTTGAAAAGCACTCCCTTCTGGACGTCCCTTCACCCATTTCACCCCTTGACGGGGGGGTAATAGGGGCCGGTACCAACATCTTGTCCTGGAATTCGGTTTCAGGAGCCGACACCTACCGCATTGATTTTGAAAAACTGGTAAGCGGTTCCTGGCAGCGGGAAAATTTGTTTACCCAGGCAGCAAGCTACACGGTAACGCTTGATCCTCAAACAAGCTACAGGTGGAGGATAAGGGCCCGTCAGCTGGATACACTCAACGGTGATGATTATCTTGACAATGAATCAAGAAATGACTGGGATTATTTTTCAACCACTGCCGCTGCCGGCAGCGGGGACCTGATTTTGAGCTATGCCTATATTCAGTACCGTTCCAGGGAAACCGGTTCCAACCAATACCGGGGATGGTGTGATATTGTAAGACAGAACGGCCTGTCCGTTCCTGGCGATATTACGGAAATCGCCATAAAGGACAGCACAGGGAACGAAGTGGCGGTTGAGGGGGCTTCGTATTATGGTTCTTCTGTCGGATATTTTAGTGGAAGCTATAACACAGCCACATCCAGCGTGGATTACTCAGGCCCAAATCCGTCTTCAGGGTATTCCATCCGATTCCCTGAAGGTACGGTCATCCCTGCTGGAATCTACACCTATGAGGCAACCACAAGTGAGAATGAAACCTTGACCTATTCAGTCAATTTTTCAGGTATGGAGGCGCTGCCCTTTGTCAACTCAAGCAGTATGGCCTATATCTGGGAGACCGACGGCAGCCTGAGCTTATCCTGGGACAACCCGGAAGGGTCTTATGATCAGATCAGGGTGGCACTATATGATCAGGACTGGAATGATCTTTTGTACATCAGCCTGCCCAATACCCTCGAAACTGTTACCATTCCGGCTTCGGTGGTTCAGGATATTACAAACGCTCTTCATCCCTCATCCGGGCTGTGGGAGGTTCAGACAAGAAGTTCCTCCGATGGTAACAATCACGCCCGGGGATATTCGGCCACCCTTGATTTGCCCTGGAATGCCAATTAAAATAATTTATTAATACAATATCTAAAACGATAAAAGCCGGGTTGACAAAACCCGGCTTTTATCGTTTTCTTCCTGTATGGTCCTAAAATCTGTATCTATTCATACCTGGGTGGTGTTACAATTTTCAGCTTAAAATTATTTGACAAAAAAACAGGATCTGCGTATAGTAGAAGATTCCGTTTGCCGAATTTTGGCAATTTATACTAGTCATGGTTTGGCCAGTGATGGTTTGACTATATTCCAAGTTGATCATATTTCAAGGGGTTCAGGATGGATCGAAAAGCAAGTGTATCCCGAAAGACAAAAGAAACGGGGATCAGCATCCGTCTGGATCTGGACGGTTCAGGCCGGGGGGATATTTCCACCGGGATTCCATTTTTTGACCATATGCTCACCGCCTTTACGGTTCACGGCTTTTTTGATCTTGAAGTCAGTGCCCAGGGTGACCTTGACGTGGATTATCATCACACGGTGGAGGATGTGGGACTGGTCCTTGGCCAGGCCCTGGCAAAGACACTTGAGGATAAGCAGCGCATCGTCCGGTTCGGAGACTCTTGTGTTCCCATGGATGAGGCCCTGTCACGGGTGACCATTGATCTGTCCAACCGGCCGTACCTGGTCTATAATTTTCCCGGAGACTTAAAGGTGAAGGGTGCATTTGATGCATTTCTGGCCAAAGAATTTTTCCAGGCCTTCTGTGTCCAGGGGGCGTTTAATCTTCATATAAATTCATATTACGGGACAAACGAGCACCATGTCCTTGAGTCCATTTTCAAGGCACTTGGACGGTCTTTGCACATGGCCACCAGGATCAATCAAAATATTTCAGGACCCCTGTCCAGTAAGGGAACGCTCTAATAAAAACTTTTTCCAGACCAATGGTTAAAAATATAAAATAACCTATAAAGTTATTGATGATTATTGACATGTGATTTTAAATACTTAGATTATTTTACTTGCACAACCATTATAATTTTGGAGCCGGCTTCACCAAGATGTACATTCCTGAAGAAAAAATTTCAGAGATTTTAAATACTTCAGATATTGTGGATGTTATTTCAGAATCTGTTATCTTAAAAAAAGCGGGAAGAAATTTCTTTGGCCTGTGCCCGTTCCACTCCGAGAAAACCCCTTCTTTTTCCGTGAATGCCGGCAAGCAGATTTTCCATTGTTTCGGGTGCAGTTCCGGGGGAAATGTATTTTCCTACGTCATGAAATATCACGGCATCAGTTTTCCCGAGGCTGCAAAAATGCTGGCCCGCAAGTATAATATCACCATTGAGACCCGTGACATTGATCCGGCCAGAAGAAAACAACTCAACCTGAATGAGAGTTTGTTCCGGTTAAACAAAACCGTTATGGGGGTTTTTACCGATGTGCTCAGGACCTCACCCCGGGCGGAAAAGGCAAGACTTTATTTAAATCAGAGGAAGATTTCAGACGAGACCATTCAAAAATTCCGACTGGGGTTTTCTCTTGACTCCTGGGATTCAATTGTCAAGGTTCTGAAAGATCTGAAAGTCTCTAAGCACACGGCGATTCAATCCGGTTTGATCCTGGAACGGCAACAGAAGACCGGATACTATGACCGGTTTCGAAACAGGATCATGTTTCCGATTTTTGATGTGAATATGCAGGCGGCAGGATTCGGGGGCAGGGTGATGGATGATTCCATGCCCAAATATATGAATTCCCCTGAAACACCGGTGTACAATAAAAGCCGTATCCTCTACGGCCTCCATGCGGCAAAACAACACTGCCGGCAGACAGGTCTGGTGTATATTGTTGAGGGGTATTTTGATTTTCTGTCCCTGTATCAAAACGGGATTAAAAACACGGTGGCAAGTCTGGGTACGGCATTGACACCGGATCATGTCAGGATTTTGAAAGGATATGCAAAAAAGATGGTCCTGGTGTTTGACTCTGATGCCGCCGGGATCTCAGCCGCAAAAAGAAGCATTAAAATTTTCATGAACGAGGGGGTCGACACCCGGGTCCTGGTATTGCCCGAGGGAAATGATCCGGATTCATTTGTGGTTAAACAGGGCCCAGACGCATTTTACGAACTGGCAGAAACCGCCGGGACAGTCATGCAGTTTCTGCTGCAGGTTGCCATTGACACCCACGGGCTTTCCGTGGAAGGCAGGATCAGGGTTCTGGATGATATGAAACAGCACCTGGTCCTTATTCAGGACTATGCCTTAAGATCCTTGTACATTAAAGAACTTGCCGAAACCCTGAATATTGATGAACGGGCGGTTCTGGAGAAGGTCAGGGAATTTTATCTGAATCAAACCGACAAAAAATTTCCCCTGATGGAAGGGAAAAAAGATGAAGATCATCTGGAATCCGACCGAAGAGAAGAACAGATGATTTCCATGGTACTCAACTACCCTCAGATCATCGATGAAATGAAACGCAGGAAGGTATTGAACTATTTTTATTCTGAAAAATTAAAGCGCATTGCAGAGAAGATCATAAGTGTGGAGCCTGACAAAAACGCCTTCATTACAACTGTTATGGCAAAAATGAAACACAATGAGGACCGCGAACTGATTGCTTCCTATGCCATGAATGATTTTTCTTCAGAACAGGATATTCACAAGACCGCCCTGTCGCTCATCAATCGAGTGATTCGGGTCAGAAAAAAACAGGAAAACACTTTAACCAGTAAAATTATAAGTGCGGAAAAGGGCTGCGATTCCGGATTGATGGACCTGTTGAAGCAAAAACAGGCTGAAATTCAGCAATTGCATGATCAATTATAAACTTTAGGCCTTTGGGAGGCATTTTTATGGCAGGTAAGACAAACAAGTCTGGAGAGAATGTGGTGATCAGTAAAAAAGAATTAGCAAAGCTTATTGAAAAAGGTGAAGAAACCGGTTCTCTCTCTTTTGCCGAAATTAATGATGTCATATCCGATGATTTAAAATCATTGGATCAGATTGAAGATATTGTATCACAATTTCAATCACTTGGAATCAAGCTTGTGGACAAAGAAAAGGAACGGATAAAAAAGGCTGCAAAGAAAAAAACAGCCGATACAACGGCTAAAAAGCCGGTTAAAACCAAGGCAAAAACCGCTGCAAAAGAAGGTAAAGGCAAAGACACAAAATCGGCCAAGAAAGATATTTTTGTGCCCAAAAAGCCCAGTGCAGATGCTGAGTTTGGTGCGGTTACCGATCCCGTGAAAATGTATCTCAAGGAAATGGGGATGGTCACCCTGCTCAGTCGTGAGGGTGAGATCGAGATTGCCAAAAAGATCGAACAGGGGGAACGTAATATCCTGCGGGCCATGTTGGATTCTCCCATCGCATTGTCCACAATTTTCATGTACGGCGAACGCATGGAAAGAAAATCCATGCGTCCCAAACATGTGTTAAGGGATGTTGATGAAGGCGACGGGGTTGTGGATGAGGTGTCAAAGCAGGAGAAATTTTTAAGTTCTCTCAAGATCATCCGGGAGCTCCACGATGCAAATCAGGTAAAACGAGACCTATTGCTCACGGAGAATAAAAGAACCAAGAAATATGAAAATCTTCTAAAGGATATTTTTGAAAACACGGAGATCATATTTGAGCAGTTAAAACAATGGCGGTTTGAGTCCAACGTCATCGACAATATTGAAAAAAATATCCGGCATACCATTGTCTGGTTTGAGCGGATCGATGACCTTCTGGAAAAATGTTCCGCCACATTCAGGGTCAAGCCCAAGACCATGCTGGACCAGACCCCGGATGAAGAGGTCTTTGTGAAATGGGCCGTGTCCCACTCCAAGATCTCAGGGGATCGCGCCAAAGTCCTGCGCATGGATATTGAGTCTATCCTGTCCCAGGTAAGTGCACGGAAGAATGAAATCAAAGGAGATGCTGATTCGTTAAAGCAGATTATCAACTCCATTGACACCGGGCGCAGAAATGCGGAATTGGCAAAGCGGGAGCTGGTGAGGGCAAATCTAAGGCTCGTGGTCAGTATTGCCAAAAAATATACCAACCGGGGCCTGCAATTCCTTGATCTGATCCAGGAAGGTAATATCGGTTTGATGAAAGCCGTGGATAAATTTGAATACCGGCGGGGGTATAAGTTTTCCACCTATGCCACCTGGTGGATCAGGCAGGCCATTACCAGGGCCATTGCCGACCAGGCCAGAACCATCAGGATCCCGGTCCACATGATCGAAACCATCAACAAGCTGATTCGGACCTCGCGATACCTTGTACAGGAAATGGGCAAGGAACCCTCACCGGAGGAGATTGCGGAAAAGATGGAAATCCCCATTGAAAAAGTCCGGCGGGTCTTAAAGATTGCCAAGGAGCCCATTTCTCTTGAGACCCCCATTGGAGAGGAAGAGGACAGCCATCTGGGTGATTTCATAGAAGATAAAAAGTTTTCCATCCCTTCGGATGCGGCCATTGATTTCAGCCTGGCCGAACAGACCCGGAAAATTCTGGCCACCCTGACGCCCCGTGAGGAAAAAGTCCTCAGGATGCGGTTTGGTATCGGGGAAAAATCAGATCATACCCTGGAAGAGGTGGGCAAGGATTTTACCGTGACACGGGAGCGGATTCGCCAGATTGAGGCAAAAGCCTTGAGAAAACTGCGGCATCCCACAAGAAGTAAAAAACTCAAGACCTTTATTGAGAACTGATACGCCCGTAAGGCGGCACCATTATAAAAACGGAATTGATGGACTTTTGAGGTGATGGACGAGTAAAAATCAGGCAGGGAATAAAAACGAAACAAATGCTTGACAAAAAAGAATGGCATACCGTATATCGTCACATGTTGTGATTGCAGCAAAGGATCTTGGAATGAAAGAAGCATTTTTACTCGGAAACGGTGCCATCGCCCTTGGGCTGCTTGAAGCGGGCTGCCAGATCATGACCTCATATCCGGGCACTCCCAGCTCGGAAATTCTTCCCGAGGTGGTAAGATTTTCAAGGGCCGAGGGTTTAAATACCAGCATTGAATGGTCGGTAAATGAAAAGGTGGCCTTTGACAATGCCTTTGCCGCGGCCATTTCCGGCAAGCGGGCTGCCTGCTGCATGAAGATGGTCGGTTTGAATGTGGCGGCAGATTCCTTTATGTCCGCTGCCTATATCGGAAATATCGGCGGCTTGGTGGTCATCAGTTGCGATGATCCCGGGCCCCACTCCTCCCAGACGGAACAGGACTCCCGGCTGATGGCACGACTTGGCAAGGTGCCGGTGCTGGATCCTTCCAGCCCGGAAGAGGCACGGGAGATGATCCGGTTTGCCTTTGATCTGTCCGAAGAGTTCCAGGTGCCCGTACTGGTGCGGCCCGCCATCCGGATCTGCCATGCCCGGCAGAATATTAAATACGGGACCCTTGAGAACAATCCGACCCCTGCCAATTTCAAGCGGGAACCCACCCGTTGGGCCTCTACCCCGAAATTCAGGTTTCTCCAGCACAAGGCTTTGAATGATAAACATCTGGAAATCGCTAAAAAATTCAACACCCTGGCGCCCTTTAATCTGCACAACTTAAAGAGCGGTGAAGGGATTCATCCCCTGGGGGTGGTTGCCGGGGGGATTCCGGCCCATGTGGTGAAAGATCTGCTGGAAGAATATGGAAGGCAGGATATCCCCATGTTAAAATTGGGCGCCCCTTATCCTTTTCCGGAACAATTGGCCGATGAGTTTATGGAAGCCTGCGACAAGGTGCTGGTCATTGAAGAGACCGACACGGTGATTGAGTATATGCTCCGGGACAAGCACAAAACCCTGGGCCGGCTGTCCGGCCATGTGCCCATGGAAGGAGAGCTGGTACCGGAAAAGATAGAAGTCCTGCTGAACAAGGCGTTGACTGACTGCGGCCAGGCCCCTTTGTCCGACGGGGACTGCGGCAGGGAAGCCTTTGAGCTGACGGCGGGTCTGGGTCTGCCCATTCGAAAACCCACCCTTTGCCCGGGATGTCCCCACAGGGCATCTTTTTATGCCATTCGCAAGGCCATGCCCAAGGCTATTTTTCCTTCGGACATCGGTTGCTACACCCTGGGCAGCAATCTTGGGGGGGTGGACACGGTTCTGGACATGGGGGCCGGCATCACCATGGCCTCGGGTTTTTGGAACGCCTATATCCAGGACGGGGTGAAAAAGCCCATTGTGGCCACCATGGGGGATTCCACCTTTTTCCATTCCGGCACCACGGCACTTATCAATGCGGTGTACAATGATGCACGGTTTGTCCTGGTCATTCTGGATAACCATATCACGGCCATGACCGGTATGCAGCCGTCTATTACCCAGGGTGAGCGGGTGGACGGCCGAAAGGGGAATGCCGTCTTGCTTGAAACCATCGTACAGGGCTGCGGAATCAAGTATTTAAAGGTGGTGGATCCCTATGACACAAAGAAGATGATCCAGATGGTCAGGGATGCCCATGCCCATGTGATGGATCCGGCAGGGGGGATTGCGGTGATCATTTCCCGGCACCCCTGTGTGATCGGGTTCAAGGATGCTATCCCCGAAAAGATTGAGGTCTGCGTAACAGAGGCGTGTGATGACTGCGGATTTTGCCACCAGCGGTTTGAATGCCCGGCAATGATCAGGGATGAGGAGAATAAAAAGACCGAGGTCAATCCGATTCTCTGCTCCCAATGCGGTGTTTGTCTGACGATTTGTCCCAAGGATGCGATTCAACGTGTATAAACGGAGAACCGGCATATGAAAACAACTAATTTCGTATTGAGCGGTCTGGGGGGGCAGGGCATTTTATTTATGACCAGGGTTCTGGCCATGACGGCGCTTGCCAAGGGGTTTGATATATTAGGGGCCGAAACCCACGGCATGGCCCAGCGGGGAGGGTCTGTGGTGTCGCACCTGAAGATAGGGACTGCCAAATCCAGCCTGATCCGGGCCGGGGGGGCTGACTTTCTGCTGTCCATGGACGAATCCGAAGCCTACCGGCACCTGCCCTATTTAAAAAAAGGGGGGATGCTCTTTGCCAATGCCGGGGCTTCGACTTTCCCTGATCCTCGTGTGGCAAAGTATCTGGACCGGATGCAGATTGTTTCCCACGCCATGGAAGCCGGCAAAACCGCCATGGAAATGGGGGCTGCCAAATCCACCAACCTGGCCATGATCGCCTTTTATTCAGCCTTTGGCAAGGGGCCGCTGACGGCCGATGAGTTGCGGGCCACGGTGAAAGAGATCAGCCCCAAGCCCTTCCAGGCGCTGAATCTTGCCATATTTGATGCCTGTCATGAAACCGGCAGGTCCAGATCCCTGTAAAGGGGACTGACCCATAGATTTTTTTCTCCCACCTCAGTGTATAATTAGCATAAAGTAAGAATCAAAATTTAAAAAAAGCGATGGTGGCGAGAAAAATCTTGACGGCATCAAATTTCTCACTGTATACAGTACACAATAAATAAAAAAAAAGGGTTTATTTGATTTTATATGGAGAAATCTATTTAAGGACAGATATCATGACCGCAAAAACACACCAAAAAGAACTTGAACGATTAAAGAATCTTCAACACAGAGCCTCGATGGGGGGTGGAGAAAAAGCTATTGACTCCCGTCATTCAAAAGGGAAATTGACTGCAAGGGAACGGCTTGACCTGTTGTTTGACCCGGGCAGTTTTGTTGAGCTGAATGATCTGGCAGAAAGTCAATGCATGGATTTCGGCATGGACAAAAGAAAAGTTCCCGGAGACGGTGTGGTGATTGGTTACGGCACCATTGACGGCCGGATTGTTTTTGCCTATGCACAGGATGCTACGGTTCTCGGCGGATCGGTTGGTACCATTCATGGTCAAAAAATTTGCAGGATCATGGATGAAGCCTTAAAGGTGAAAGCACCTTTGATCGGTCTGAATGACTCCGGCGGAGGGCGCCTTCATGAAGGGTTTTTTGCTTCCAAAGGGGTGGCCGGAATGTTTTTGCGAAATACGGCAGGATCCGGGGTTATTCCTCAAATATCCTGCATAATGGGTCCCTGTGCAGGTGTATCCGTCTATTCTCCCGCATTAACTGATTTCATTATTATGGTGGAAAAACAGAGCCAGATGGTGATTACGGGTCCCAAAGTCATCAAGGATGTGACCGGTGAAACGGTGACACTTGAAGAACTGGGGGGTGCACACGTTCACAGCACCATTACCGGTCAAGCTCATTTTGTTGCAAAGACGGATCAGGACAGCATTGAAATGATCCGAGACCTTTTAAGCTTTCTGCCCTCCAATCATGATGAAGTGCCGCCGACCTATTCGTGTGCCGATGACCCCCAGAGAAAAAATGAAACCCTGGCTGAAATTGTACCGGCAGAGTTCAGAAGAGGTTATGACATGCGGCAGGTAATTGCCGAAATAACGGATAAAAATGAATTTTTAGAGATCCTTCCCAATTTTGCTAAAAATATTATTACGGGTCTGGCACGCTTTAATGGAAGTACCGTGGGGATTGTCGGCAATCAGCCCTGTGTCAAGGCAGGATGCCTGGATTATCATTCTTCAGACAAAGCGGCACGATTTATCAGATTCTGTGATTGTTTTAACATCCCTTTGGTGAATCTGGTGGATGTGCCCGGTTATTTTCCCGGGGTTAAACAGGAGTATGCCGGTATTATCCGGCATGGTGCAAAAATGCTGTATGCCTATGCTGAAGCCACGGTTCCCAAGATTACACTGGCATTACGAAAAGAATACGGAGGTGCCGTCATGGCCATGTGCTGCGCCGGAATGGGGGTTGACCTGATGTTGGCCTGGCCCATTGCCCAGCTTGTTGTGCTGGATACAGCGGCGGCCATCAATATCATCTATCGTAAAGAAATCCAGAATGCGGATGATCCGGAAAGTTTCAGGCAACAGAAAATTGAAGAATATGATTACAAGTATTCAAATCCGTTTCATGCCGCTTCCAATATGCTGGTTGACCGGATTATTGAACCGTCTGAAACCCGGACCCAGATCATTAAAGGTCTTGAAATGCTCAAAAACAAAAAAAGGCCTGAACCCTTTAGAAGACATGGAAATATTCCACTTTAACAAAATATGAAACAGGGAGATACATAAATGGATTTTTTACTCACAAAGGAACAGAAGTACATTCAAAAAGCGGCAAGGGAATTTGCCCGGGGAGAAATGGCAGGCGTGGGCCGGGAATTTGATCTGAATGAGACCTTTCCGGAAGATATCGTGAAAAAAGCCAGAGCGCTGGATTTGATCGGTCTTTTTATCCCTGAAAAATTTGGCGGTCCGGGACTGGGCTATCTGGAGCAGGCCATCGTTCTTGAAGAACTCTGGAAAGTGGATCCGGGTATCAGCCAGCAGCTTTGCTCCCTGACCTTTGGTGCAGAAGAGTTTATTCTTTTCGGTACAGACGAACAGGGGAAGAAATATCTTGAACCGATTTTTACCGGGGACGCCATTATGGGATTTGCCATAACAGAACCGGATGCCGGTTCCGATACCCTTTCCGCTTCTACAACCGCCGTAAAAGAGGGGAATGAATGGGTCATCAACGGATCAAAGGTGATGATTGGAAACGGGACCCGGGGGTCCTTCATGCTGGTTTACTGCCTGACTGATCCGGATGCGGAGTCCAGATCCAAACGGCACAGCATATTGATTGTTGAGACAGACAGACAAGGCTACAAGGCCGACCCCATGCACGGCAAAATGGGACTGCGGTGTTCAGACACGGCCGCCATCTATTTGAACGATGTCCGTGTGCCTGAAGAAAACCTCCTGGGCACCAGAGGGGAAGGGTTTCGTCAGCTCATGGCTTTTTTTGACAGAAGCCGGGCCTATGTCAGCGCACATGGTGTCGGTCTGGCCCAGGGCGCATTGGATATGGCAGTCAAACATGTCAGAGATCGAAAACAGTTTGGAAAGCCCATTGGCAGCTTCCAGGGAGTTCAGTTTAAAATCGCGGATATGGCAGTGAAAGTTGAATTGGCCAGGAATATCATGTACAAGGCGGCCTGGCTGCTGGACAACGGGACACCTGATACAGAGGTGACTGCCATGGCAAAGCTTTACGCCTCCCGTATTGCTGTCGAGGTGGTGGATGAGGCCCTTCAACTCCATGGCGGATATGGCTATTTTGATGATTATGATATTGAGCGGTTTTACAGGGCGGCAAAAGTCCTTGAAATTTATGAAGGGGCTAAAGAAATCGAAAAAATGATCATCGGACGGACCATTGTCGGTAAATAGGGCGCCAGATAAAGCCACGACTTTACAAAAGGTAACTAAATACGGTCTCAAGACATGAGAATAAATAATTCTTGACCTGAAATGGGTGTATACGGTACATTGTATACACCCAATATTTGCGATTAATTTTAGTTCTATTCTTAGTTTGATTCAATTGAGAAAGTTATGGGAGAAAGTTATGGAAATTTTTAAGAATTTAACGGTTTTATCCCTTGAGCAGGCAACGGTTGCCCCGTATCTGACTTACAGGCTTGCCCAGGACGGAATGAATGTCATCCGCATGGAACACCCGGTATACGGTGATCCCAACCGATTTATCGGCGACAATGTCCTTGAAGAAAAACGAATGAATTCCTATTTTCTGTGCATCAATTCGGGGAAAAAAGCTTTGACGCTCAACCTGGCGGAACCAGAAGGCAAAGATATCCTCAACTCCCTTCTTGTGGAGCTTGATGTGGACATCTTTGTGACGAATCAGCTTCCGAAAAACTACGAAAAACTTGGCATTGCCTATGACATGATGAAATCAGTAAAACCGGACATCATATGGCTGGGCCTCACCGGGTTCGGGCCTGACTCCAATGAGGGCGCCTATGATCCGATTCTACAGGCCCGATCAGGCCTGATGGATCTCACCGGTGAAGCAGCCGGCGATCCCCAGGTTACCGGGATTCCCCTGCCGGATATGGGAACCAGTGAACATGGATACGGCCTTTTGATGAAGGCACTTTTTAAACGAAGCGCCACAGGCAGGGGCACTCGGATTGATATGTCCATGATGGAGTCCTCAATTTCCTGGCTGACAGTCCCCATTGCACTTTCCGAAAGTTTTGGGAAGACCGTTTCCAGAAGAGGAAATACCCATGAGTTTTTTTGCCCGGTATCTGTATTTAAGACCCTCAACGGATATGTTTACCTTGCCGTGGGCAACGATCGCCAATGGCAGGCCATGGTTTCCCAGGACATGTTCACATCACTTGACACAGAAGAATACAAAAAGAATGGGGGTCGGATTGCAGATGTAAACACGTTGAACGTCAAAATTAATGAAATCACCTCAAAACATACATCTGAAGCGCTCATTGATTTGTTTAATTCCATTACCGTTCCCATAAGTTCCATTAAGAATGTAAAAGAAGCGGTCCAGGATCCCCTGGTGAAAAAGCGACTTTTAACCGCAGAGGACCCCAAAACCGGGACGGTACTGACCCTTGCCCCTCCACCGAATATGACCCCGTTTCTTGAATCAGTGGATCAAAAATTAAGTTTTCCGCCACGGTTCGGAGAGCAGAACCAGCAAATTTACGGCGGAATTCTGGGATATGACGACGGTAAACTTGCAGACCTCAAGGACAGAGGGATTATTTAATTTAAAGCAAACAACGCACGGATGTCGACAAATTTTTAGTTAAGCCCATTAGGATTTTTGGGGCGGGTATTGAAAGGAAAGTTTAAATCATGAAGTTGGATGGAGATTTCAGCGAAAGACGGTTTTTAGGCCAGGATGTATTTGAATATTTGAAACAGGCTATTATAGACGAAACCATCGAACCGGGATCCCGGCTTGTTGAAACTAAAATTGCCAAGATGTTGGGAATCAGCAGGACACCTTTGCGGGAAGCCCTGCACAAGCTTGAAAGAGAAGAATGGATTGAGAAAATTCCATCCGGCGGTTTTCAGGTGGTCGTCCTGAACCGGGATGATATTGAACAGACCTTTGGAATCAGGAGTGTATTGGAAGCGTATGCTGCCCGGCTTGCGGCTGAAAATTGCACCCAAAAAGATCTTGTTCCTCTGGAAAAAAAGATGAAAGAATTTCAAGCACTTGTTGAAAAACAAGAAAAAAACTGGGACAAAAAAGATTATGACACCCTTCAGAATATCAATACGCAGTTTCATGATCTTCTATATCATTTGAGCCGGAATCCGAAACTCATCAAAATGATTAATCAGCTTCGAGCCCAGATTTCAAGGTTTAGAAAAATGATACTCAAGCAGGAAGGGTCTGCAATTGAAAGTTTTGAAGACCACGCAAGAATGCTGATCGTCATAAAAAGAGGGGATGGTGAAGCCGTTGAGAAACTCGTAAGAGACCATATCCTTAAAGGAAAGGACGTGGTGCTGAATCAATTTGAAGCAGAGGAAAAACACCAGAAAAGTGCCTAACCCAGACGACATACGAAACATAGAGGACATACGGTCAGGGAACAAACTTTCCGGCGCCAGGCTTATACAGCTCATCGAAAAGAGTGACCCCAGGGCATTTAAACTTTTAAAGGCGCTGTATCCTGATGCAGGTAATGCCTTTATTATCGGTATTACCGGAGCCCCGGGTGTCGGGAAATCCACCTTGATCGACGGGCTCATTGAAACCTTTCGGGAAATGGATTTCAAGGTTGCCGTTATCTGCGTGGATCCCACAAGTCCGTATTCAGGCGGTGCCATTTTAGGGGACCGGCTTCGCATGCAGCGTCATGTAACCGATAAAGGGGTGTTTATCCGATCCATGGCATCAAGGGGGCATAAAGGCGGTCTTTCTCGGACAACAAAAGATTGTTCCATTGTCCTGGATGCCATGGGATATGACATCATCATCATTGAAAGCGTGGGAGCCGGGCAAGCGGAATTTGATATGATTAAACTAGCGCATTCCATCGGTGTTGTCAGTATTCCCGGTGCCGGGGACGGTATCCAGGCGGTTAAAGCCGGTATCCTTGAAACCGCAGACATTTTCATCGTCAATAAAAGTGACCGGCCTGATGCAGACGCTGCGGCTGAATCCCTTAAAATGATGGTGAACATGCGTAGCTTTCCCCAGACACAGTTGCTGCCAAAGGTTTATAAAACCAATGCCCTGGATAAAACAGGGATAAAAGCGGTTGCAACGGCATTTTTATCCCACTTGAAATTTATGCGACAAAATGGCGAGTTGACCCGAAAAAAAAATGAATTGGAACGGGTGTATTTTCAGTCTCTTTTAGAGGATCTGGTCATGGAAAAAGTTTTTGAGTCCATGGCGGTATCAAAGGAGGTTGAGGCTGCGGTAAAGCGCATTGGATCCCATGAAATAAATCCCATAAGCGCAGCAGAAGAGATAGCCGATAAAATATTGGGTGTTTAAAAAGCAGTAAAAGAATAAGAGGAAACTTCTATGATGAAAACAACAAACAAAATTCGGGTACTAATTGCGAAACCCGGCCTGGACGGGCATGACAAAGGTGCAAAAGTGGTTGCTCTGGCGTTAAGGGATGCCGGTATGGAGGTGATTTATTCCGGACTCCATCAAACCCTTGATCAGATTATTGAAACCGCTGTTCAGGAAACAGTGGATGTCATCGGATTGAGCATTATGTCAGGGGCCCATCTGCCCATCTGCGAAAAACTCGTCGCCATGATGAAAGAAAACGGACTGGATGGGGTTCACTTAAGTGTTGGCGGCGTCATCCCCTATCAGGATATTCCAAAATTGAAAAAAATGGGGGTTGGTGCTGTATTCCCCGGTGGGACCTCTTTTAAGAAGATCGTTACCGGTATGAATCAGTTGTTTGATTAAATCCAAGGACCGTTTTATAAAAAAAGAGGGAAAAAATGGGTGTTGCAAAATATATAAAAAACGAAAGAGGGGCAGTAACAGAAGTAACCTACCAGTCCGGCATCAAAGTTAAGCCGGTCTACGGCCCACAAGATCTTGAACAGGCTGGATTTGATTACAACAATGACCTGGGTGCTCCGGGTGAGTTTCCTTTTACCCGGAGTCTCCACCCCGAAAGCTACCGCAGCCGTGCCTGGACCACCCGGCAATACACAGGGTTTGGAACGCCTGAAGAGACCAACAAGCGGTTCAAGCTGATGATTGCCAATGGGCAGACCGGTCTTAATGTGGCGTTTGACCTGCCCACACAGATGGGATATGACTCGGATCATCCCCTTGCCCAGGGTGAAGTCGGCCGTGTGGGAATGGCCATTGATTCGCTTAAGGATTTTGAGACGGCATTTGCCGGTATCCCTCTGGACCGCATCGGCTCGGGCCTGACCATCAATGCCGTGGCCACTATCATGATGGCCATGTACCAGGCAGCAGCAGAAAAATTTGGTTTTAAAAAAGAACAGATTTCAACCACTCCCCAGAACGATATTTTAAAAGAGATGATCGGGCGCGGTGCCTGGATTTTTCCGGTTGAACATGGTGTCCGCCTGGTGGGGGATTCCATAGAGTACGCTGTCAAAGAACTGCCCAGGTCCAATCCGGTATCCATCTGCGGCTATCATATCCGGGAATCCGGGGCCACGCCTGCACAGGAAATCGCCTATGGGTTTTCCATTGCAAAGGCCTATATTGATGACGTTAAGGACCGGGGGATTGACCCTTCGGATTTTGTGGGCCGTTTTTCATTTAATTTTAATGTTTACGGAAATTTATGGGAACAGATTGCCAAGTTCCGTGCTGCCAGAAAATTATGGGCTAAAATGCTCAGACAGGACTATGGGGTAACTGATAAGAAAAAATTGTGGCTAAGGGGGCTTTTCGGCGGTGGCGGTTCAGGCCTCACCAAGGAACAGCCGGAAAACAATATCATGAGAGGGGCTTACTATGCCCTTGGTGCGGCATTATCCGGTGCCCAGACAACCGCATTATGTTCTTTTGACGAAGCCTATACGATTCCCACCCCTCGATCAGCGCTGTTGTCTCTTCGTACCCTGGAAATGCTCATGGATGAAGTGGGATTGAGAGACACGGTGGATCCCCTGGCCGGTTCCTATTTTATTGAGACCCTGACACTCCAGATGGAAGAAAAAATTGTTGAAGAGATGAAGGAAGTTGAAAAATGGGGCGGTATGGTCAAAAGTATTTCAAACGGGTTCGTTCAAAGAAAAGTGTCTCGACAGGCATATGAATATGAAAAAGGTCTCCAGTCAGGCGAATACCGAAAAGTGGGGGTTATTCCGGAAGGCGAGAGACAGGAAAGCGCAGAATCGGACGGGACTGAAAAAAGCGATGTGGAACTGCATGAATACAATGAGGAATGGGCAAAACACTCTATTTCAAGTTTAAAAGAAGTGCGGCGGACACGAAACGATAAAGCGGTAAAAGACAGCCTCAAAGCACTTGAAAGAGCCGCCAAAGGCAAGGACAATATCATGCCCTGTCTTGTCAGGTGCTGTCATGCCTATGCCACGGTCGGTGAAATGACAGGCGTGTTCAGGGATGTGTTTGGTGAGTGGACGGAACCGGATTTTTATTAAGGAGGTGAAAATTGAGTGATGCAACCTATCGGCTTGGATGCGATATTGGCGGCACGTTTACGGATTTTGTACTCGTCAACAATGAAACCGGCGAATTTTATACCAACAAATGCCTGACCACACCGTCTGATCCTTCAAATGCCATTGAACAGGGTGTAAGAGAGCTCAATGACCGCTTGCCCGGGTTCATGGATACGGTTGAAGAAATCATCCATGGCACCACCCTGGTCATCAACGCCATCATTGAAAGAAAAGGGGCAAAAACAGGCCTTATCACCACCAGGGGATTCAGGGATGTTTTGGAACTGGGACGGGAAAAACGGTATGACGCCTATAATATTTTCAGTGAGTATCCTGCGCCCATTGTGCCGAGATCAGACAGGGCGGAAATTGATGAGCGAATGCGGTTTGACGGAAAAATTTTAAAAGATGTTGATGAGCGAGAAGTCTTAACCGTATTGGAACAATTTAAAAAAGAGGGGATAGAATCCATCGCGGTTTGTTTTATCAACTCTTACGAAAACCCGATAAATGAGAAAAAAATAAAAGAGATCCTGGAAAGAGAAGCCCCGGAAATATTTTTGTCTGTTTCATATGAAGTCCTTCCGGAAATAAAAGAATATGAAAGGACCTGTACAACAGCCGTTAATGCATATGTAAAACCCATCACTTTCTGGTATTTGAATAAACTGGTCCATCGGCTGGGGACGATTGGATTTGACGGTAAACTGTTTATTATGCTGTCTTCAGGGGGTATCACTTCCATTGAGACTGCCAAACAATTTCCGGTCCGCATCATCGAATCCGGTCCGACAGCAGCGGTTATTGCGTCTCAACATTATGGAAAGATGTTCAATATCAAGGATATGTTCTGCTTTGATATGGGCGGTACAACAGCCAAATCCTGTTTGATCCAGGAGGGTCATGCAGGACTGGTATCAACCTTTGAAGTCGGCCGTGTTCAGCGGTTCAAGAAAGGGTCCGGCCTTCCCATCCAGGTCCCGGTAGTAGACCTGATGGAAATCGGGGCAGGCGGCGGCTCCATTGCCAAGATCAACAAGCTGGGACTGTTACAGGTCGGTCCGGAAAGTGCCGGCGCAGACCCCGGTCCTGCTTCCTACTGCCGGGGCGGTGAAAATCCAACCGTAACCGACGCAGACCTGGTCCTTGGATACCTTGATCCGGATTTCTTTCTGGGCGGCACCATGAAGCTTGATGTTGAGTTGTCTAAAAAAGCCATTGAAGAAAAAATTGCCAAACCATTGGGCACCAGTATGGTGGAGGCAGCCTTTGGTATCCATGACCTGATCAATGAGACAATGGCATCTGCTGCCAAAACTCACATTGCTGAAAAAGGGGGGAATCCAAGCCTGATTACCGTGTCTGCATTTGGGGGTGCAGGTCCGGTCCATACCTATGGACTGGCAAAAAAAATCGGCGCGTCCAGGGTGCTTGTCCCGCCATTGGCCGGTGTGGGATCAGCCCTTGGCTTCTTCACAGCCCCGGTTGCATTTGATATGTCCAGGAGTCACCGGGTCGTGGTTGCTAACGCTGACTTTACGGAAATTGAAACCCTTTTCACTGATCTTGAGCGAGAAAGTGCAAAAGTACTTGAAGGCAGCCGGAAAGGAGAAGAGATCCTTTTTACGAGAACGCTTTTAATGCGCTTTGTCGGCCAGGGGGCTGAAATTGATCTTATCATTGAGAACAAGGACTTTAACGGCTTTTCAAAAGAGGATATCAAGGCCATGTTTCATGAAGAATACAAGCGGCTTTACGGCAGAACCTCTGTTGATTCTCCCATTGAGTTTGTGACGTTTAAGGTTCGTGCAAGCCTTCCCAAAAAACCATTTTCAATCTCAAAACTGACCACTGAAAACAGGGATATCCAGACCTGCATCAAGGGACAGCGGCAGGCATTCTCCGTTATCAAACGAGCGTATATACCGTTTACGGTGTATGACCGGTCAAAATTGTTTGTGGATGCCAAATTTGAAGGACCGGCCATCGTTGAAGAGCGGGAATCGACCATTGTCATTGGAGAAGATGCTGCGGCCCGGGTTGATGAATTCGGTTTTGTCTGGATTGATATTAAACCATCCGCCAGGGAGGATAACTCATGAACAGCCATACGCAAAAATTCGACCCGATTACACTGGAAATTCTGTGGAAACGATTGATTTCCATTGTGGACGAAGCGGATGCATCGGTTATCAGAACCGCTTTTTCCTCCCTTTTAAGGGATGCCCATGATTACACCTGCATGTTCACGGACAGCAGGGGGCAGGAACTGGTTCAAGGCACATTCTGCACACCGGGAATGGCCGGAGCCATGGCCCTGGGGGTAAAAAAAATCGTCAATGCCATCCCCCTTGAGGATTACAATGAAGGAGATGTTTTTATTGTGAACGATCCCTGGCTTTTAGCCGGACATTTAAATGATGTCTGCGTGTTAAGCCCGATTTTTTTCAAGGGGAAGGTCGTTGCCTTTACGGCCTGTATCTTCCACCATACGGACATCGGTGGAAGAATAGCCTCGGATAACCGGGACGTTTATGAAGATGGTCTCTATATTCCGGTAACAAAGCTTTATGATGCAGGGTTGTTCAATGTCGGCCTGATGAATATGATTCGATGGAATGTCAGAACGGCAGATGAATTTGAGGGCGATATCCGTTCCCAGGTTGCCGCCAACCATGTTTGTGCCCAAAAAATCATAGAGATGATGGAAGATGAGGGCCTTGATACCCTTGACGCCCTTGCCGACGAAATTATCGATAGAACGGAAATCAGCATGCGGGGGGCCATCCAGAAGATACCCGACGGAACATACGCCCATGAAGGGATTATAGAAGGGTCTGCAAGCAAACCCGATATTCCCATAAAACTGACGGTTAAAGTGGATGGGTCCACTATTCATGTTGATTTTGACGGCACCTCCAAACAGGTTCCCTGGGGGGTGAATGTGGTTTACAATTTTACATATGCCTATGTGTTTATGGCCATTAAATCCGGATTTGACCCGGATATTCCTATCAACGAGGGTGCCATTCGTCCCATTACCATGTCCGCCCCAAAGGGCAGTATTGTTAATTGTAAATTTCCGGCAGCCGTCGCCGCCAGGATGGTGGTGGGCCATTTTATGACGGAGATGGTGTTTAATGCCCTTGGCAAAGCCTCTCCGGATAATGTTATTGCAGGTTCCGGCGGGACCCCGGCCCAGACCAATATTTTCCATGGTTCCTTTGCAGACGGCAGACCCTGGCACACCATGATCATCCGCGGTGGCGGCATGGGAGCTTCTTCAAAATTTGACGGCCACCATTGTGCGATATTTCCGGCCAACGGTGCCAACACGCCGGTGGAAATAATAGAAAGCGATACGACCATGCTGGTTGAATCCCGAGGTCTTGTTACGGATTCCGGCGGTCCGGGAAAACAGCGGGGGGGCATCGGCCGGAAAATGATCATCCGCTCGCTTGAAGATGGAGATAATACGCCTGGAACCATCTCCATTGCCGTACAGGCCGGACGGTATATCTATCCGCCCCAAGGCATTTTCGGCGGTAAAAACGGTTCAAAGGCCCAGTTCCTGAAGAATGGCGAAAATGCAGACCCAAGCGGGCTGACCTTTTGTGAGCCGGGAAATGAAATTTCATTCATCAGTGCCGGTGGCGGCGGATATGGCAATCCCTTTGAAAGGGACCCGGAAGCGGTTGAGTCGGATGTGGGAAACGGATATGTCAGTATTGAACGGGCCAGACTCGATTATGGTGTGGTCATTGATGCTGATTCGGGAAAACTTGATCTTGAGGCAACCAAAGATCTTCGTGGAAAACACAATTAAACATTTCAGGGAGTAATAAAATGGAAAAAACCTTTATGCCCCAATTCAAAGACACAGGGGAATTGTTTGACCACCAGCTTAAAGGGTTGAAATGGACTGTTTCACACGCTTATAACGGATCACCTTTTTATAAAAAACAATTTGAAACCGCCGGCATTACGCCCGGGGACATCAAATCTCTGGATGATATCGTACGCCTTCCCTTTACAACGGGGAATGATCTTAAAGAAGGATATCCGTTACCGCTGTTGTCCGTACCCGAAGAAGAGGTGGTTCGGATCCATGCATCTTCGGGCACAACGGGAAAACGAAAGATCCTGTGCTATACGCAAAAAGATCTGGATGTCTGGTTCGATATGTTTGCCAGGTGCTATGAAATGGCGGGGCTGACACAAAAAGACCGGGTGCAGATCGCAGTGGGGTACGGTGTATGGACAGCCGGTATGGGGTTTCAGATGGGATGCGAACGCTTCGGGGCCATGGCGGTTCCCGTGGGGCCCGGAAATGTCGACATGCATTGCCAGTTCCTCGTGGATATGCAGTCTACGGTTTTTTGCAGCACCGCTTCCATGGCGCTTCTCATGGCCGAAGAAATCCATAGGCGGGGTCTTAAAGATAAGATCAATCTTAAAAAGATCATATTTGGATCCGAACGAAGCTCAACTGCCATGCGGACCAGAATAAAAGAGTTGCTGGGCCTTGAAGACATGTTTGATATTGTGGGTATGACGGAATTGTACGGGCCGGGAACCGGGCTGGACTGCAGCCGCCATGAAGGAATCCATTACTGGGCCGACCAGTATATCCTTGAAATACTGGACCCTGATACATTGGCGCCGGTGAATGATGGAGAAGTCGGTGAGATGGTGGTAACAACCCTGAGTAAAGAGGCTGCGCCTTTGATTCGGTACCGTACAAGGGATCTCACCCGAAAAATTGACCGGCCCTGTTCCTGTGGAAATATTCTTTTCATGCATGACAGAATCATGGGGCGTTCCGATGACATGATCATTTTAAAGGGGGTCAATATCTATCCGGGACAGATCGATTCTGTTCTGTCTTCTATTCCGGAAGTGGGAAGTGAATACCAGCTTCACCTTGAAAGAAAGGAAGATGGAAAGGATTACATGACCATTAAAACAGAAATGCAACAGGCTGCCAGGGTTTCAAACGCCGAAGATATTAAATCCAGGATAAAGAAAACCATCCAGTCAAAGATCCTGGTGAGCTGTAATGTTGATATTTATGAATACGGTGAACTTCCAAGGTATGAGGGAAAAGCCAAACGTATCTTTGATAATCGAGGGTAAAGAAAGGAAATCCAATGAAACATTTTAAATACATATCCCCCACTACTGTTGAAGAGGCAATCGCTTTTTATGGACAGCACAGTGAGACCTCAAAATTCATGGCAGGGGGTACGGATGTGATCGTCAAAGTCAAGGAAGGCTGGATGGAACCGGACTACTTGATTTCCCTGAAGAAAATAGAAGAAATGGGAGAACTTTATAAAAATGATGCCACCAGAGAGCTTTCCATCGGGGCGACGGTTACCCATGCCACCCTTGAAAAATCTTTGATGATTCAAAACGAGTATCCGATTATTTATGATGCGGTTTCCAATGTCGGCTCTTTGCAGGTCAGAAATGTGGGAACCATCGGCGGGAACCTGATCAATGCCGTACCATCGGCTGACGGGGCGATTCCTTTAATTGCCCTTGATGGGTTGGCCCTGCTCCATGGGCCCGACGGTGAACGATCCGTTGCGGTCAAGGATCTTTTTATAGCACCCTATCAAACCATTTTAAAACCCGGAGAAATTTTAAAAAAAATTACCATTCCGCCCCAGGAGCCCCATACCGGCAGTGCCTACATAAAATTTGGCAGAAGAGCTGCTATGGAGTTACCCCTTATCGGTATCGGGGTCCTCCTGACCACGGCAGACGATCTTGAAACCTGTACAAAGGCGCGTATTTGTTTGGGGGTAGCGGCTCCCACACCCATGAGGGCTTTGGAGGCTGAAAAACTTCTGGTGGGGAAAAAAATAAATGAAGAAATTCTGGTAGAAGCAGGCAAAATAGCGGCTGATGAATCCCGGGTCAGGGACAGCATCAGGGGAAAAGCCTGGCACAGAAAGGAAATGGTTCGGGTCCATGTCCGGAGAATGGGCCTTCAGTGTCTTGATATTATCAGAAATAACAGTTAGGAGAAATTTACCCATGACGACACACATATCTTTTTTATTGAATGGTGATGAGATCTCATATGAGATTAAAGACCATTGGACCCTGTTACATCTCTTAAGAGAAGAGATGGGACTGATCGGAACAAAAGAGGGATGCGGCAATGGTGAATGCGGTGCCTGCACTGTTATTGTTGATAAGCTGGCCGTCAATTCCTGTCTTTATCTGGCCGTGGAAGCCCATGGAAAAACCATTGAAACCATTGAAGGACTCGCATCAATCGACGGTACGCTGCATCCGCTTCAGCAGTCTTTTGTGGACAACGGCGGTATCCAGTGCGGATTTTGTTCGCCGGGTATGATTATGTCTTCCAAGGCCCTGCTGGATGAAAATCCCGATGCCACACAAGATGAGGTCAAGCATGCTCTGGCCGGGAATATCTGCAGGTGTACAGGCTATGTACAGATCCTTGAATCGGTGGAAGCCGCTAAAGAGAACCTTTCAGGGAGGGATAAATGATGAGTGAATTAAAAAAAGAGTACAGCGTTGTTGGAAAAAGGGTCCCCAAAATTGATGCGGCCCAGAAAGCCATGGGACGTGCGGAATATATTCAGGATATCAAGCTGCCGGGTATGCTGTATGGGAAATTACTTTATAGTAAGTATGCCCACGCCCGAATTCTTAAAATAGACACGTCAAAGGCAAAAGCCTTACCCGGTGTCCAAATTGTGTTGACCGGGGAGGATGTACCTGAAAAAATGGTCATGGGATTTTACAAGGACAACCCGCCCCTTAAAAAAGGAAAAGTCACTTCCTTCAGGGATGAGGTTGCTGCCGTTGCAGCGGTAACGCCTGAAATAGCCAAAAAGGCATTGGATCTTATTGAAATCGAGTATGAAGAGCTGGAAGGGGTTTTTGATCCTGAAAAGGCCATGGAAAAGGATGCCGTCCTTGTGAATGAAACCCACACATCCAATGTGCTCAAACTTCCCTGGAAGCTGCACTACGGAGATGTGGAAAAGGCGGAAAAAGAATCTGCCTTTGTGGTTGAAGATCGGTTTACCACCACATGGGTCACCCATTGCTGCCTTGGCACCAGTGGTGCCGTTGCCCTGTTTGACGCCAATGAGAATCTTACCGTTTACAGCAACACCCAGATTCGCTCCCTTGCCCAGAAGGATTTTCTGGAATCTTTAAAGGCCATGGGCCTTAAAAACAAGCGGGTAAGGGTTATTACACCGATTATCGGCGGTGGGTTCGGCAGCAAACTCGATACCTATGCCTATGAGCATGTTGCCATCCTCCTAGCGTATAAATGCCGCAAACCCGTTAAAATTCAGTTTGATCGTGTGGAAGAATTCAAGGCCACGTCCACCCGGCAGCCGACGATTACCTATATCAAACAGGGGTGCGACAAAAATGGAAAACTGACCTTCAGGGACATCCGGATGATTCTGGACAATGGGGGTCG
The DNA here is from genome assembly GCA_963674905.2 of uncultured Desulfobacula sp. Lineage (GTDB taxonomy): Bacteria > Desulfobacterota > Desulfobacteria > Desulfobacterales > Desulfobacteraceae > Desulfobacula. The sequence goes on from CAXXXR010000002.1 coordinate 3,846,756, forward strand.
TACCTCCTGGGGTGCGACAACCCCTTCTGTCATGATGATGCCCATTACCACCCTTTACCGGTTGGACAATGTCCGGTTTGATGCCAAATGTGTTTATACCAATAATACCTATTCCCAGGCCATGAGGGGGTACGGCAATCCCCAGGCAACATTTGCCATTGAATCCTGTATGGATATGCTGGCTGAAAAGGTCGGCATTGATCCCCTGGAAATCCGACGGATCAATCAGAATGAATCCGGGGATGAATCCCCCCAGGGATTTAAAATCACCAGTTGCGGCCTTGATAAATGTTTTGATGCCCTTGAAAAAGAGCTGGCCCAGGAGGGTCCAAAGGAACGAGGCGTCGGTGTCGGCATCGCCTCTTTGATCCATGTGGGCGGCGGTGCAAGAATCTACAAATCGGACGGCTGCGGTGTTATTTTGAAAATGGATGATTTCGGTAAAGTGGATGTCTTCACAGGTGGTTCGGATATGGGTCAGGGTCTTGACAATATCACGGCTCAGATTGTGGCGGAAGAGCTGGGGCTTTTTGCTGAAGATATCAATGTGGTTCATTCGGATACCGATGTCTGCCCATGGGATGTCGGGGCCCATGCCAGCCGCAGTACCTTTGTGGCGGGAAATGCCGCATTGGGGGCCGCCCGTAAAGTAAAAGAAAAAATACTGGAATTCGGCTCAAAACTTCTGGATGCATCGCCAAAGGAACTGGTACTCAAAAATCGCACGGTTTTTGTGTCAAGCAATCCGGAGAAAAGCATGCCCATTGATAAGCTTTTAAGAAAAGCCCATTTTTCACCCGGCGGCACCATGTTCATGGCAGATTATTTTTATGATCCGGAAAATGAGAACCTGGGCAAAGATTTTAAGGGAAATATGTCTGCTGCCTATACCTTTGGTGCCCACGGTGTTAAGGTAAAGGTAGATGAGGAAACAGGGAAAGTTCAGGTGCTCGAGTATGTGGCTGCCCATGATGTGGGAAAGGCCATCAATCCCCTGCTTTTGGAAGGCCAGGTCTATGGCGGGGCCATCATGGGACTGGGATACGCTTTGACGGAAGAGGTGACGACCAGGGATGGGGAAATCATGAATGCCAATTTCAGGGATTATAAGCTGTTTACAGCCAAAGATGCCGTAAAGATCAAAGCCCCTGTTCTTGAAACCCATGAACAGGCAGGGCCTTTCGGTGCAAAGGGCGTTGGCGAACCCGGATGTGTTCCGACAGCTCCGGCGGTTGCAAATGCCATCTATGATGCGGTGGGCGTAAGGATAACAGATCTTCCCATTACACCGGAAAAAGTTCTGGCTGCGCTTAAAGCAAAAAAGGAGAAATAGGGAAGAAGTTCCATAACGTGAGGGAGAACACCTTCTCCCTCTTTATAAAAACGTATTAACAGGAGGTAACATCATGGTAAAACGAATTGTTCTTTCAACAACATTTTTTTTGTTTGCACTGGTCACCTGTTTTTTTATCTTTCAATCCCCTGTAACGGCAAAAACAATCTCGCTGAACTATGCCAATTTTCCGCCCGCCCCCACATTTCCCTGTGTTCAAATGGAGCGATGGAAGGTTGAAGTTGAAAAACGGACCAATGGACAGGTCAAGATCAATACCTTTCCCGGCGGGACCCTGCTGGGTGCCAAAGGCATGCTGGATGGTGTGGTGGCAGGGCAGGCCGACATCGGAAACATCTGCATGGCCTATCAGCCGGGTCGGTTTATCGTGACCAACGCCACCGGCCTTCCTGTAGGCATTAAAACTGCCCAAAAAGGCAGCATGGCCTTACTGAAACTGTATCAGAAATATCAGCCGGAAGAATTCAAGGATGTTGTTGTACTTGCCATGTTCACCAATGCGCCCGGCAATATCATGTCCAAAAGTCCGGTCCGCAGCCTGGATGATATCAAGGGCATGGATTTAAGAGGTGGCGGCAGTGCTATTGAAATCCTCAAGGCCTGGGGTGCCAACCCGGTGGGTATGCCCATGCCCGCAACGGTGGAAGCCTTGCAGAAAGGAACCGTAAATGGCCTCTTCTCCTCACTTGAAGCCATGAAGGATTTTAAATTTGCTGAAATGTGCAAATATGTCACCCTGACCGAAACCGGCATCTATCCCTTTGCAGTCATTATGAACAAGGCCAAATATGCGTCTTTGCCCGATGATGTCAAAAAGGTATTCATGGATCTGGTGGAAGAACAAAGCCTGTGGACCGGCGAATATATGGATAACATTATTCTCGAAACCAATAAATGGTCAAAAGAAACCCAGAATGTGGAATTTATTTCACTGTCTCCCGAAGAGATGGCAAAATGGGATGCCAAAATAGAATTCATCACTGATAACTGGATCAAGGAAAACAAGGCAAAAGGCTTGCCTGCCGAAGACATTATCAAGGATATCAAAGCATTTATCAAGTAACCCCCTAACGCATACAAGTCCCTCTAACCGGCCGATTCCGGTTAGAGGGTTTCGGAGACTTCACATGGATTTTTTAATGAGAATCAATAAATTCTTAAACAAGCTGCTCACACTGATCGGGGGGGCATGCCTGCTGGGAATGATCCTTCTGACCTGTGCCAATATCTTTATACGGAAGATTCTTGTCCCCATCCCGGGAACTTTTGAACTCATGGGATTTGCCGGGGCCATTGTCACCGCCTTTGCCCTGGGGTACACTCAGTTTACCAGCGGGCACATCTCGGTTGATGTCCTTGTCTACACCTACTCCAAACCAATGAAACGGTTTGTTTCCATTATCAATCACGGGGTCTGCTGCGTCTTTTTCTCCATTGCCGCCTGGTTCCTTGTTCAAAAGGCTTTGATACTGAAACAGACGGGTGAACTCTCGGAAACCCTGAGAATTATTTATTATCCCTTTACCCTGGCCGTGGCATTGGGATTTCTGATTCTTGCCCTGGCACTATTTACAGATTTTTTAAAGGTCCTCCTGCCGGAAAAGGAAGGTACAAAATGAGCCTGACACTGATCGGCATCACGGGAATTTTTTTCCTTCTCTTTATCCTGTTTGCCTTTGGTATTCCGGTGGGATTTGCCATGGGGCTTGTGGGTTTTGTCGGTTTTTCCCTTGTCATCACCCCTAATGCCGGGGTGAACATGCTGGCTACGGTCACCTGGGACACCTTTTCCAGCTACGGGTTAACTGTGATTCCCCTGTTTATCTTCATGGGCCAGATCGCTTTTTATTCCGGGGTCAATGGAAAACTCTACACGGCTGCGTATACTTGGGTGGGTCATATCAGGGGCGGTATCGCCATGGCAACGGTCATGGCCTGTGCAGCCTTTGCCGCCATCTGCGGGTCCAATGCCGCTACGGCCGCCACCATGACCACGGTGGCCCTGCCCCAGATGAACAAGTACAAGTATGAACCCATGCTCAGCACCGGTGCCATTGCCTGCGGATCCACTCTTGGGGTCGTCATTCCGCCCAGTGTGGTACTCATTATCATTGGTCTTTCTACGGAACAGTCCATTGCAAAGCTCTTTTACGGGGGCCTGGGTGCTGGGATACTGCTGGCGTTGCTTCTGACTGCAACGGTCTATGTTGTCTGTACCCTTCACCCCTCCTGGGGACCGGTGGGAGAAAAAACCACGTTCAGACAAAAAATCAGATCCCTGGCAGGGGCAATTGAAATGCTTGTCCTGTTCATGGTGGTCATGCTGGGACTCTATTTCGGACTGTTCACCCCCACGGAAGCCGGTGCCATCGGGTCCTTTTTTGCCGTTGTCATCGGGGTGGTTCAAAAGAGTCTTTCCTGGAATGACTTTTACAATTCCATTTTTGATACCCTGAAAATATCCTGCATGGTGATCGTCATTATTACGGGAGCCATGATATTCGGCCGGTTTCTGGCCATCACCCGTATTCCCTTTAATATTGCCGACTGGGTGGTGAGCCTTCCCCTTTCCAAAATCAGCATCATGGCCATCATTTTTTTCATTTATATCATCGGCGGCGCCGTCATGGATGCCCTGGCCCTCTTGCTCATCACCATCCCCATATTTTTCCCCGTGGCAGTAGAGCTTGGGTATGATCCCATATGGTTCGGTGTGACCATTACCATTGTCACTACATTGGGGGCGGTAACACCACCGGTGGGGGCCACGACCTATGTGGTGGCCGGTATGGCCAAAAATGTTCCCATGCAGCAGGTGTTTAAGGGGGTCGCCTATTTTCTGCCTGCCTATATTATCTGCCTTATACTAATGATTCTTTTTCCACAAGTGGTCCTGTTTTTACCAGGCCTCCTGAATTAAACCAATCCCTATTAAGGAGAAGTGACGTGCGGTTACCAAAGTTTGAATATATAGGACCCGAAACCCTTGACCAGGCCCTTGACCTGCTTGACCGGCATAAGGATGATGCGAAAATCCTTGCAGGGGGGACCGATCTTCTGGTCAGGATGAAAAAGGGTTTGTTGCAGCCCAAAGTGCTGATCAGCCTCAAGGCGTTGACTGAATTATCCTATATAAAAGAAGATGATGACACCATTTTCATTGGTTCGGCAACCCCTCTGGCAGATATCATTGCATCGGATCTTGTCCAGACTCATGCAGCGGCCCTGTCAACGGCCTGTGACAAAGTCGGGGCCGTGACCCTGCAGCATTACCGTGGAACCATTGGCGGGAATATCCTGCAGAATACACGGTGCCACCATTACAACCAGTCCGCATTTCATCGTTCCGGCCGCCAGCCCTGCCATAAAGACGGCGGCAAAATCTGTTATGCAAGAGATGAGGCCGACCGCTGCTATTCCACTTGCCAGTCTGACGGGGCAACAGCCTTGATGGCCCTGGATGCCGAATTGGTACTGGTGAGCAAAGGAAATGAACGAACCGTAAAGCTGGCTGATTTCTACACGGCAGACGGTATCATGCCCTTTGCCATGGAACCCCATGAACTGTTGAAAAAAATTATCATCCCAAAAACATTTACGACCAGCGCCTACCAGCGCCTGGCCTACCGATCCGCTATTGATTACCCCATTGTCTGTGCCGCAGTATCGCTTAGGACATCCGGAACAACAATTGATGACGCACGGGTGGTGGTGGGTGCCATGGGGCGGTCTCCCCTGTATTTTGCCCAGGCTTCCTCCAGCCTAAAGGGCAAGGACATCATTGACACGGATGCATTTCATGCGTCAGCAGTCCAGGCGATGAACTCTGCCGAAGCATTTGCCGTGCACAATGCCGGGTCTACCCTTGAATATCGGGTCACCATGGTTGAGCAAATGGTGTTCAGGGCCTTGGAAAAAGCCGCACAGCCGGGAATAGTTTAAACGATTTTACGGAGTAAATAAAAATGGAAAAGATTAAAATAATCCTTGATATTAATGGATTGCCCCAAGAGGTGGAAATTTCTTCCAATGACACCCTTTTGGAAGTCCTGCGGGACCAGCTCGACCTGACCGGATCAAAAGAAAGCTGCGGCGAAGGCGCCTGCGGGTCCTGCACCATTCACATGGACGGCAAACCCGTCCGGTCCTGTCTGACTCTCGCCCTGGAAGCCGAAGGGACAAAAATCAAAACCGTCGAAGGCCTGGCTGACGGGGACCGGTTGACCGATCTCCAGCAATCCTTTATTGATCACGGGGCAGTCCAGTGCGGGTTCTGCACACCCGGTATGCTCATGTCTGCCGATGCCCTGCTCAAAGACAACCCGAAACCGGATAAGGCCCGGATAAAAAAAGCCCTGGCCGGTAATATTTGCCGATGCACGGGATATACCAAGATTATCCAGGCGGTTGCCCATGCCGGTAATCCCCGGAATGATTGCCCGGACTGTCAACACCAGAACAAACAAAAGGAGTAAATCATGTCGGAATATTCCCTTATCGGAAAACGGATGCCCAGGGTGGATTCCCGGGCCAAAGTGATGGGCAAGGCAAAATTCACGGCAGATTTAAAACTGCCCGGCCTGCTGGTGGGAAAAGTCAAACGAAGCCCCTATGCCCATGCCCGCATTCTCAGTATTGACACATCAAAAGCCGCAAGCCTTCCCGGCGTAAAAGCCGTTGTTACCGGAGATGATACAGAAGGCATCAAATGGGGGGTTTTTGGTTATACAAGGGACCAGCAGTTTATCCAGACCGAAAAAGTCCGGTATATCGGGGATGAGGTCGCAGGCGTGGCCGCCGTGGATGAAGAAACCGCACTTAAGGCCCTGGATCTGATCCAAGTGGAATATGAAGAATTGCCCGCCGTATATGAGCCCATGGAAGCCATGGCCTCAGAAACCGAGCGCATCCATGAAGACTTTCCAAACAATATCAATATCCATGTTAATATTGATACGGGAAACGTAGATGAAAATTTTGAAAAAGCCTATTATATAAGGGAAGACACCTTTACGGCACCGGAAGAATCCTATTTCCAGGCAGAACCCTATACCGTGGTCGCCAATTTTGACCATGAAGACTGTCTTGAAGTCTGGTGCCCCAACGGCGGTCCCCACATGAAATCCAAACCCCTTTCCAATGCGTTTAAAATACCCTTACACAAGGTTAAGATCAAAAAAATATCCATAGGCGGTGCCTTTGGCGGCAGAAGCGAAATCTGCCCGGCCGACTATATCTGTGCCCTTCTGGCGAAAAAGACAAACAAACCCGTGAGGATCCAATTCACCAGGGAAGAAAATACCATCGGTACCCGTCAGGGCCATGCCATGATCACCACCCACAAGACAGGCGTGGATAAAGAAGGCAGGGTATTGGCAAGGGAGACCACCTGCTACATGGACGGCGGTGCCTATTCAAGTACCGGCCCCATTGCTACAAGTGTCCCCTTTTTATCCATGGAACAGGTCTACCGTATGGACAGTGTCCGATACAACGGGTACCGGATTTATACCAACAAACCCATCCGGGGCATGATCCGGACCCACGGACGGGGGTTTGCCGCAGGCCTGGACACCCAGCTGGACATGATTGCCGACCATCTCGGCATTGACCCCATTGAAATACGGCTGAGAAATGTCAGAAAACCCGGCGAATATACCAGCACGAAATCCCTGGTCGGTTCCTGTGCCATGGATGAAACCATTCACACGGCCGTTAAACGATCAGGCTGGAAGGAAAAGTACGGACAACTGCCACCCTTCCACGGGATCGGCATTGGCACCAACTCGGTCCAGACCGGATTTCCCATGGGCATCCGCGGCGGTTCCCAGAGTTTTATCAAATTTAATGAAGACGGAGAAGCCTTTGTCATGTCCGGTGTCGTGGACAACGGCCAGGGCAATGATAATATGCTGGTCCAGATTGCAGCTGAAGAACTGGGACTTCTGCCTGAAGATATCCATCTTGTCTCTGCAGATACAGAAACCACGTCATCGGACCCCGGATCATACTCCCAGGTTTCCACCTTTGTGGGGGGGCAGGCGGTTCAGATAGCTGCAAAAAAATGCCGAAAAAAATTGTTTGATGTGGCCGCAAAAATACTGAAAGTTGAGCCGGAAACCCTGAATGCTGAAAACCGGATGATTTTTGTCAAAGACAACCCTGAAAAATCAGTTTCCATTAAAAAAGCGGTTCGGGTCAGTCTTTTAAATTTCACCTCTGTGAATGCCGAAGGGGGTTACTGGCCCAAGGTGGACATGAAAAGAGAATGGGTGAAAAACCCCTACGGTCAGATGTGCGAAGCGTTTTCATTCGGCACGACCATTGTGGAAGTCAAGGTGGACCCTGAAACTGGACAGGTAGAGGTGCTCAACGCCACCGCCTGCCAGGATGTGGGTAAGGCTTTGAATCCCCTGGTACTGGAAGGCCAGTTTGAAGGCTCCGTCGCCATGGGCGGCCAGGGCGGCATGCTCACCGAGTACCATGACTGGAAAGACGGCCGATGCCTGAACTCCACCATGCTGGATTATAAATTGCCCCTGGCCTGTGATATGCCCGATATTCACTGCGATATCGTGGAATCAATAGAGCCCAAAGGGCCCTACGGTGCCAAGGAAGCCGGAATGTCCATTGCCATGTCGGCGGCCCAGGCCTATGCAGGTGCGGTGTGCAATGCCATTGGGGTCTATATGGATTCGTTTCCATTAACGCCGGATAAAATTATTGCGGCCATTAAGGAAAAGCAATCTTGTTCGGAAAAATAAGGAGTTTGTGATGGAAACGGAGTTTTGAGCGAAATTTTAGACGGGACATATAAAAATGAATGAAATCAAAGATCTTATTGTTGCCATTAAAGGCGCCGGAGACCTGGCTACGGGTGTGGCCTGGCGCCTTTATCAGTCCAATATCAGAAAAATTTTTATGATGGAAGTTGAAAAACCCCTGGCCGTCCGGCGGCAGGTGAGCTTTTGTGAAGCCGTCCATGACGGAAACACCATAGTTGAAGGGGTTGAGGCGGTAAAAACAGAGGATGTAAACGGAATTTTTCATGCCTGGAAAAACAATGTCATCCCGGTGGTTGTGGATCCGAAATGGCAACTGATCAATGAATTGTCGCCCCATATGGTGATTGATGCCATCCTTGCAAAAAAAAATCTGGGTACCTCCCGGAATGAAGCCCCTTTGACCATTGGACTCGGGCCTGGCTTTGACGCCGGGAAAGACGTTCATGCGGTCATTGAAACCAAAAGGGGGCACAACCTTGGAAGGGTCATTCTACAAGGGATGCCCGAACCCAACACCGGTGTTCCGGGTGTCATTGAAGGATACAGCAGTGAACGGCTCTTAAGAGCGCCCTGTGACGGAATTTTCCGGTCTGATTTAAGTATCGGCACCATGGTGAAACAAGATGAAATCATCGGTCATGTCAATGGCGATGTCGTGCCGGCACGAATCAATGGTATCATCAGAGGTCTGATACGCAGCAATACCCATGTAACACAGAATCTGAAAATCGGAGATATTGATCCAAGGGGAAATCTATCGTATTGCTCCCGTATTTCAGAAAAGGCAAGAGCCATTGCAGGCGGTGTTCTTGAAGCTATTTTAAGACAGTACAACCAATGATTTATAACGGATGCGGAGGATGAAGACAATATGCTGACAAAAGCGTTTATTCCATATAAAGGATATTATTCAAGCCCCTTTGCCAGATGGCAGGGCAGTCTGGCCAACGAACATTCAATCGTCCTGGGCGGCCGGACTGCTAAAAACTGGCTTCAATCAAGGGATATCAATCCGGATATCTTTGATTATCTCATCCTGGGAGCAACCGTGGGACAGCCCAATAGTTTTTACGGCGGCCCATGGGCATCGGCCCTGATCGGAGCACAGGATATCCCGGGCTGCCTGATCAGCCAGGCCTGCTCGACATCAACAACGGTTTTATTCCAGGCCGCTGCCGGCATTGAAACAGGCCATTATGAGACTGTCTTTACCCTGATGACGGACCGGTGCTCCAACGGCCCCCACACCATATGGCCCAACCCGCAAGGCCCCGGCGGCCAGGTGATCAGTGAAAACTGGGTTATGGACATGTTCAACAATGATCCATGGGCAAAAAACGCCATGATCCAGACCGCTGAAAATGCGGCAAAAGAGGCGGGTATAACACGGGAAAAATGCGATGAGGTTGCCCTGCGACGGTTTGAGCAATATGCAGATGCACTTGTCAATGACAGACTATTTCAGAAAAAATATATGTTCCCGGTGACCATCAATGTTTCAAAAAAGAAACAGATCCTGGTGGATGCGGATGAAGGCATCATTCCCACGACCAAAGAAGGGCTTGCCGGCTTAAAACCGGTTCTTCCGGGGGGTAAGCATACCTTTGGGTCACAGACCCATCCGGCAGACGGTAACTGCGCTCTGATCGTTACCACCAGGGAAAAGGCTGCGAATTTAAGTTCGGATGCCGCTAAGAACGCACAGATTATTTCCTATGGGTTTTCCCGTGCGAAAAAAGGGTTCATGGCCATGGCAGTCGTTCCAGCCGCACAAATGGCCCTTGACCGGGCGGGAATCTCCATCAAGGACGTGAAGGTCATCAAAACCCATAATCCGTTTGCAGCCAATGATATCTACCTTGCTGATCAGATGAAAATTGATGTGAACGGTTTCAACAATTTTGGGTCATCCATGGTATTCGGTCATCCCCAGGCTCCCACAGCAGGCCGTCTGATCATTGAAGGGATTGAAGAACTGGCTGACCTTGGTGGTGGGTATATGTTGTTTACCGGGTGTGCTGCAGGCGATACCGGTGCGGCCATTGTATTAAAAATCGGGCATTGAAAATCGGGTATTAAAAATCGGGAAATAAAATCAAGGAGAATATAAGATGCGCGCATTAATTATCGGTGGTGTGGGTGGAATGGGACAGGGCGTTGCAAAATATCTGGTATATGACAAGCGGATAACAGAGGTTATCCTGGCAGATCTTTATCCGGACAAAGAACGACTGACCCCCAAACTGCAGTCGAGTGAAAAAGTCACCCTCGTTAAAATGAATGTTAACGAACATGATGCTATGGTCAGGGCATTCAAAGACGTTGATGTGGTGATCAACACTGCAGGACCTTTTTACAAAACAGCCGTACCGGTTGCAAAAGCGGCTGTGGAAGCCAAGGTCAATTATATTGATATCTGTGATGATTATGAAGGCACTCAGATCCTTTTTGATTCTGATATTGATAAACTGGCAAAAGATGCCGGTATTACCGTTCTCACAGGCATGGGATCAGATCCCGGCACCAACAATGTACTGGTGAAATGGTACGCAGACAAGCTGGACTCGGTGGATGAAATTTATCTGTACTGGGTGGTCAGCATTGCCGAACTTGCCGGTGCGGCATGGGACCACAGCCTGCACATGACCCTGGGACAGGTGCCCCAGTATATTGACGGGAAATTGGTCCAGGTTGAAGGCGGTACCGAAGTGGTGGACGAACTATTTCTGGAACCCCTTGGACACTGCCGTGTCCGGTATGTCGGTCATCCCCAGCCCCTTACCCTGCCCAAATATATCAAAGGGGTCAAAAATGTGATCATCAAAGGGGCCCTTATCCCCCACTGGGTGGATGAAATGATTGCAGAACAGAAAGCCACGGGCTTTCTGGGAACCGATCCCATTGACCTTAAAGGAAACAGCATCACGCCCTATGACCTGGCTTTAAAAATGTGGGAGACTATCCCTGAAGGCCGTGACAACGGACCCCAGTCATCCGGGCTTAAGGTGATCGTTAAAGGAAAACGCGGGAATGACCAGGTGACCTATACAGCAGACATGGCCGGCAGGATGGCACCTGGAACAGGACTTCCCGCTGCAATGGCAGCTCTCATGTTTGCAGACGGAGATGTCACCGTAAAAGGCGTTGTTGCGCCTGAAGGCTGCATTGATCCTGAAAAATTCATCAAAGCCTTTGTGGGACTGGGCGCCAAAATTCATCAGTCGGAAAAAATTGAATCCCTGGTGGATCTTTAAAATTAAGCGGGAGATATAAAAATGGAAACACCGAAATTAAACATACAAAAAAGCCTTGAACTTTATGAAGAAGCCATCGGCCTTGTTCCAGGCGGCGTCTTGGGTGCCAGAAAACCAACAGATTTCATCAATGGAGAATACCCGATTTTTCTTGATAGCGGCAAAGGCTGTCGGCTGATTGATGTGGACGGTAATGAATTTATTGATTTCCTCTGCGGTTACGGTCCCATTATCCTGGGATACCGGGAAGAAGAAGTCGACAATGCCGTATACAAACAGATCCATGAAAAAGGGTTCTGCTTTACCCTGACCCAGAAATTTCAGAACCTTCTGGCGGCAAAAATCAGGGAATTGTTACCCTCATGGGAGATGAGCATCTTTTTGAAAACCGGTTCCGATGCCACCTCTGCCAGTATCCGGATTGCCAGGGCTTACACGCAAAAACTCAAGGTCATGCGCTGCGGTTATCACGGCTGGCATGACTGGTGCGTGGAGATGAAAGGCGGTATTCCCAAAAAGTTCTACGAAGATGTGTTTGAATTTGAGTATAACCGGCTGGATCAACTGGAAGCGCTCATGGCGGAACACGGGGACGATACGGCTGCTATTATCATGACGCCCTTCGGCCATCCCAACCACCAGGCAATGCAGACCCCGGCCCCGGGATTTCTGGAAGGTGCCCGAAAACTTGCCGACACATACGGTGCCATACTGGTCTATGACGAGATTCGGACCGGTTTCAGGGTGACCTTGGGCGGGGCCCAGAAATACTATGGGGTAACTCCGGATCTGACCGTCCTTGGTAAAGCCGTTGGCAACGGCTATCCCATTTCGATTGTCACCGGCAAAAAAGAGGTCATGATGGCAGCCGAATCCAGGCTTTTTATTTCGTCGACCTTTTTTCCCAATAGTGAAGCCTTTGTTGCGGCATTAAAAACCATTGAAATCCTGGAACGTGACAAGGTGCTTGAAGACATATGGGAAAAAGGCAAAGGTTTCATGGACAAGATCCAGGCCCTGATGGACAAATACGATGTCGGTGCAAAGCTGACGGGAATCGCCCCCATGTTCTACATCACCTTTGACAAGGATGACACCGGGGACTACAAGAAAAAGAGGACCGATTTTTACACCCAGATGATTCGAAAGGGCTTCTTTTTTACCCCCTTTCACCACGCCTATATCAGCTACCGGCATACCAAGGAAGATCTGGATCTTACACTGAATGCCATGGATGAATCCTTTGCGTATATAAAAGAAAAATATTAGGAGAATGACGTGCCGGGACCCCTTGTCATGCTGAGAGATACCTATGCCAGAGAAAAGTGGAATTAAAACGATAGGTGAGCTTAAACGGTTTGGCTATGAGCCGGTATCGGTCAGATCCGAAATGCGGCATAACCTGATATCCATGATTCAAAACAAACGAGCGTTATTTCCCGGCATAATCGGATACCATGATACGGTCATTCCCCAGATTGCAAATGCCATTATTTCCGGTCAGGATATGATATTCCTCGGTGAGCGCGGACAGGCGAAATCCAGGATGATGCGGTTAATGGTCAATCTGCTTGATGATAAAATACCCGTGATCAAAGGGTGTGAAATACATGATAATCCTTTGGCTCCCATGTGCAGGCAATGCCGTGATAAAGTGGCTGAACAGGGTGATGCAGTGGAGATTGACTGGTTGTCCAGGCAGGATAGATATGGCGAGAAGCTGGCAACACCGGATATTGTCATTACGGATTTAATCGGTGATATTGACCCGATTAAGGTGGCGGAAGGAAGGTACCTTTCCGATGAACTGACGATCCATTACGGTTTAATTCCCCGGACGAACCGGGGGATTTTCTGCATTAATGAGCTTCCGGATTTAACGGACAGGATTCAGGTGGGCCTGTTTAACCTGATGGAGGAACGAGACATCCAGATCAGGGGATACCGGATCAGGCTTCCCCTGGATATTGTTCTCTTAGCCGGCGCGAATCCTGAAGATTATACCAGCCGGGGCAGGATCATCACCCCGCTTAAGGACAGGTACGGAGCTCAGATAAGGACCCATTATCCTAAAACGATTGAAGACGAAATTCGTATTATGGAAATGGAACATCGACAGTTTCCCAACGATGGCCCTGGCACGTATGTGCCCCGGTACATGGCTCAAATTATTGCAGAGGTCACCCATCTTGCCCGTAAAAGCTCCCATATTAATCAGAGTTCCGGTGTCAGTGCCAGAGTGTCTATTGCCAATTACGAAACATTGCTCAGCAACGCTGTCAGGCGGGCCGTAATTCTGGGTGAGAAATCAGCGGTCCCCCGTATCAGTGACCTTCCTTATATTCACGCATCCACAATCGGCAAGATTGAACTGGAAAGTTTTGACTGTGTTAAAGAGAGCAATGTTATTGATGGGTTGATTAGACAGGCGGTGCTGAATGTCTTTAACCGGTATTTCCCGCCCCACAAGCTCAAAGAGATCGTCGCTGATTTCAATGGCGGCTTAATTGTTGAGGTCTCAGATGAAATGGCTGCCGGGCTGTATGTACAGAATGCAACCAGGATTGGCGGTATGTCTGATGCTGTAGACAAGATAAATAGTCCGGAGAATCCGGAAGCCTTTGCGTCGGCGGTGGAGTTCATTCTTGAAGGGCTTCATTTGAATAAGCGGCTGAATAAGACTGAAATAGACTCAAAAATGGTTTACCAACGGTAACATGTGAAACCTTAGTATGCGAAAATACCGGTATTCAGAATGGGATTCAACTCAACCGCAATTTAATCCGGACCAGGAAGCTTTGATGGATGCGCTTGCCCAGGACCTGATGTCTTCGGGAAATGTGACCGATTCCCTCAATCAGATTCAGCAGCAGGGCCTGGAAGATGACCAGGGAAACAGACTGCCGGGTGCAGAGGACATGCTGGAGCAGTTGCATCAGAAGAAACAAAATCTGGAAAACCAGACACAGACATCATCAGCGAGCAAATCTCCAACAAAAATGTTGCAGAAAATGGACAGGCTTGAGAAGCAGCTTAAGAATTCTTTACTGAAGAATATTGATGATCAGCTTCTTAGGGAAATTATGGGGGATCAAGCGGCGGACAATGCGAAACGATTGGTTGACATACCCCGAACCTTAAATGAAGCCGGTTATATCAGCAGAACAGACGGTAAATTTGTATTAACGCCTCGTGGTATGAGAAGGATCGGGCAAAAGGCGCTGCAGGATATTTTTGCTCAACTTCGGAAAGGCCGGGGAGGAGGACATCATACGATATCAAAAGGGACCGGTGGTCAAATAATAGGCGCTACTAAAAAGTATGAGTCCGGAGATGAATTTCAGGTACACCTTCAGAAAACAATTATGAACGCTGTTTGCCGGGAGCCGACGGCATCGTCCGTCAAACTTAAACCCGAGGATTTTGAAATATTTGAGAAAGCAGGTCTGGAACGGTCATCCACTGTTTTAATGGTGGATTTGAGTTTTTCCATGCTGGCCCGGGGACATTTTGAAGCAGCCAAGAGGATTGCCATTGCCCTGGATGGTCTTATCAGGAGTCAATACCCGAAAGACAGCCTCTATATCGTCGGTTTTTCAAACCATGCCCGGCAGCTAAAAAAAGAAGACCTGTCTTATATTCAATGGGGAGAGTCTGATAATTATACCAATATTCAGCACGGGCTGTATCTGGCCAGGAAGTTACTGGCTAAAGAAAGGCAGAGCAATAAGCAGATCATACTGGTCACCGATGGAGAACCAACGGCCCACTTTGAGGACGAAACCCATTTTTTTTACCAGGCCCCTCCCAGTCCGCGTACCCTGCAGTTAACCCTTCAAGAAGTGAGGAACTGCACTGGAAAAGGGATAGTGATTAACACCTTCATGCTTGAGAATGATAAGTTTCTCACTGCTTTTGTCACCCGGATGGCGCGTATTAATAAAGGACGGTTATTTTTTACCAGTACCGATACCCTGGGGCAGTATTTGATTGTTGACTACATGGCCAATAAGAAGCGAACGATTGCTCCCCGGTGGTTGTAATTTTATAAAATTTGCGGTCCTTAGGCAAGGTCGATACCGGGTTTTAAATATAATAGATGTGGGGTTGAGAACGACCACAAAAATTAATGGAAAAATAGAAAGAAATTTGCGGGCGAGAATTTGAGCTTGACACAAAAACAGCTTTTATATATATATTGCAAGTTTATGTAAAAAAAGGGCCCATAGCTCAGTTTGGCAGAGCCACCGGCTCATAACCGGTCGGTCCCTGGTTCGAACCCAGGTGGGCCCACCAGAAAAGATTGCAGGTGCAGGAAATGAAAGCAAGCAAAAACATAAGAGGGTGCTTAGTTCGCATATGAATGTGCCTGAAGCATATCAACCGGATAACCAAAAAAAGCGTGGGTGTTTACCACGCTTTTTTTGTTTTCAGGAGGAGGTGCCGTGGTAGCGACACGAGATATACTGGAATTGCTCAATACGATTGCCCCGTTTGAAATTGCGGAAGACTGGGATAACTCGGGTCTCCAGGCCGGGAATTTGAACTGGGACGTCAAAGGGGTGATGATTGCCCTGGATGTTAGTGTTGACCTGATGACAACGGCACAACAAGAGAATTGTGACCTGGTGCTCACCCATCATCCCCTGATGATCCAGCCTGAAAGATCAATTGATTTCAGTCGAATGCCCGGCAGAGCCGTTGAAATGGCGGCCTTACACAAGATCAGTATTCTGTCTGCCCATACCAATCTGGACAAGGCCGATGAGGGGCTGAACGATTATTTTGCGGCCCGGATCGGGCTGCAAAACACCCGGGTTTTTTTAAAGGACAAAGCGGCATCCGGGTCTGCCGGACCCATGACGGGTATCGGCAGAATCGGAAGTCTTTCCTCCCCTGTTCCACTGGGAAATCTGGCCCGGCAGATCAAAGAAAACCTTGGGCTGACATACCTGCGGGTAACAGGAAATATGGATCTGCCCGTAAACACTGTGGCCGTGTGCACGGGAAGCGGCGGCTCTCTGGTGAATGAATTTCTGGGCTCCGGAGCTGATGTGTATGTGACCGGGGATATGAAATACCATGAGGCCAGGCAGGTTGAAGAATCTTCAAAGGCAGTGCTTGATGTGGGGCATTTTGGTTCCGAACATATGGCTATTGATCTTTTGTCTGATCAATTGACCCGGGCCGTTCAAAATGCCGGATTCAGCGTGCAGATCAAAAAATTTAACAGCGAAAAAGATCCGTTTACCATAGTTTAAGGATAATATTATGAATGAAATTTCTAAACAGGAGATAGAAACCCTGGTGAAGCTCCAGGAAGCTGAGAGCGAAGTGGTCCGGCTCAAGAAGGTCCTGGAGAAAGTTGAAGCGGAAAAGACGAAATTGAGCACCAATTTAAAGCAGTTTGAAAATGCCCTGGAAGTCAACCGGGAAAATCTTGCAAAGGCCGGGGCAGCCTCTAAAGATATTGAACGAGAGATTCAAATGATTGATGACCGTATCGTCAGGAGCAATGAAAAATTAAGAATGGTCAAGACCAACAAGGAATATCAGCTTCTGTTGAGAGAGGTGGACGATAATAGAAACCGTAAAGATGTCCTGGAAACTGAACTCTTAGGATATCTTGATGATGTCGAAGCCATGGAGGAACTGGTCCGGAGCAGTGAACAGGAATACAACCTGTTAAGGGACCAGACCCAGGCTGAACAAGATACGATTGACAAAAAATCAACAGACGACAAAGAGTTGCTGGAAGAGTTTATTGCCCGGCAGGAGGACATTGGAAAACACCTGGACCCGGCCCTGATGAACCGGTTTAAGAAAATTTCAAAAATGAATCAGGGATCGGCCGTGGTCAGTGTGAGAAATGAGGTGTGCATGGGGTGTTTTATGAACATACCGCCGCAACTATATATTGAAGTCCAGCGGTGTAATTCATTGATTTCCTGCCCTCAATGCAGTAGAATCCTCTATCATGTTAGTGAATGATGTTTAGGCATCAGAGTGAACTAAAATGATGGTGAAATAGTGATGGTGAAATAGTGATGGTGAAATGAACGGTTCGGTCTGACCCGGCAAAACGATCGCTGGGTGATAAAACACCTGGAGGAAAGTCCGAACACCACAGGACAGGACGCTCCATAACGTGGAGTCACGGTGACGTGAAGGAAAGTGCAACAGAGAGTAGACCGCCAAGCTACTCACTTAAATGAGCAGCAGACAAAGTGCACGGCTGCAAATCTGAGTGAGTAGCTTGGTAAGGGTGAAACGGTGCGGTAAGAGCGCACCAGTTTTCCAGGTGACTGGAAAAGCTTGGTAAACCCCGTCCGGTGCAAGACCAAATAGGGAAACGTTAAGGGTTGTCCGCCCAAGTTTCCGGGTAGGTTGCATGAGGTGGCCGGCAACGGTCATCCCAGATGAATGATCGTTGACCTGTTCAAGGTAACAAGAACAGGTAACAGAATTCGGCTTATCAATGGGTCAGGCCGAACCTTTTATTTTTGAGTGGGCTCTAAATGCTGGACAATGGATTATGAATTTTACCTGCGATATTTCCTTTAAAGAAAAAGCCAATATTTTTTCCTTTGAATTTTTAAAATGTATTATTTTTGTGATTGAGGTTGAAGATGACGACTATATCTTTACCAAAAAATTATATTCAAAACTGATTACAACCTCCCGTATTCTTGAAGATTTTTTGGATTTCCACGGGGCAAAAAAGAACAAGGAATGGGTGTTTTACCGTGAATTGTCGGCTTCCATCCGGCACCTTGCCCTGGCCTGCTATTCCCAGAGACATATTCTCAACCGGTTTAAATTTTATTCTTTTGAAGAAAATCGTCATGAAACTTTCAAGCTGGAGGCCTTTGATACCCTGAAAATCCTCCAGGAATCCATCAAGATTGCCGGTCCCGTGATTTTGGAAGAAGCCCGACGTCTGGACATCAACATACCGGATACAGGGTATGACCTGGGATATTTCCCTGGAATTTCATCCACCCAGCAACTGGATCACAATATTGATGATTTTAATGCCAAGGATAACCAGAGAAAACATCTCACCCTGATTGCCAGTGAATTTTTAGAGGTGGTAAAGGATTTTGACCAGTTTGCCTTTTATGAGCGCTATGATTTGAAAATCATCCATGAATTGGTGCCGGAAAAGATCAATGAGGTCACCATCCGGCGGTATGAAATGCTGATTCACAATATCCAGTCCTCTTTTGATTCCTATGTGGTGAACACCGGTATTTCCCAGGAAGACCGGATACTGGAACAGATTCGAAGCCATTTTTCCATTGTGTTCAATATCCTCCAGGTGATGGGCAGGTTATTGCATTTTTACGAGCGCCATCTGTATGACGTTGGGTTCAAGGATGAGTATAAAAATGTCAGCCTGCGCCTGTCTGAATTGATTGATCCCGATGTCCTCCTGGACCGGGCCGTTAACTTCTGTCTGTTTTATGCCTGGCGATTTCTCTCTTCAGGCAAGGACCTGGCCTACAGGATATTAAATGAAAACATGGAAACCTCGCTGATCGAAGTGGGTATCCCCAGGGACCGGGGGTTTCACAGCCGTCCCAGCCTTCTGGTGGCCAAGATTGTCCAGCATTACGGGGGTGAAGTCAAAATGCTCGTCAACGGGGATGTCTTTGATGCGGCAAGTGTCCTGGACATTCAGTGGGCCGGGGGGAAAATTAAAAAAGAAGAGATCGAGCAGGTCCAGTTTGAAGGGGATCTGCGGGCCTTAAATGACCTGAAAATTCTTGCCGGGGTAAATTATGGTGAGGATCATATGGGAAAGGGAATCCCCCTGCCAAAGGAATTGTCTTACCTGAGTTAACATGAATTGTTCACAAAATTTTGTTGTCATTGTTGCGGCGGGCAAGGGCCTGAGAATGGGGAGTGGGACAAAGAAACAATATCTTTGCCTGAAGGGGATGCCCGTCCTATCCCGAACCATAACCGCTTTTAACGCCTGTGATGCGATCCGGGAAATCGTCCTGGTGATCCCGGACCCGGATCGCAATTATATCCAGCACCATATTCTTGATCCTTTCGACTTTTCAAAGAAGATCCATCTGGTGGCCGGGGGAAAAGAGAGACAGGAGTCTGTCCTGAACGGTTTGAACCGGGTGAGGAAACAGGTTATGGGCCAGGATAATGAACAGGTTCATTATCCGGTGAGAAACAGGGTTAACGGACGGGTTAAAGACCCGATCAAGAATCAGGCAGATACAGATGATACGAATCTTTTCCACAACACCATTGTCCTGATTCACGACGGGGTCCGACCCTTTGTGGATCAGGGCCTTATCAAAGCGAGCATTGATCGCGCCCGCAAATTCGGTGCCTGCATCCCGGGGCTTCCCATCACGGATACGGTTAAACAGGCCGGATTGGATGGTCTGGCTCAAAAAACCATGGACAGGACGTGTCTTTATACGGTCCAGACCCCCCAGGCATTCAGGCTGGACCTGATTCTGCAGGCCTTTGCCCATGCCCACGAGACCGGTTTTGTTGGAACCGATGATGCCTCCCTCGTGGAACATCTGGGCCAAAAGGTGAGGATCATAAAAGGGGACAAGTCAAATATTAAGATAACCACTCCGGAAGATCTGGACTGGGGAGAATTTTTCCTGAATTTATAAGGATTTAAACAGAACCTGACTGAAAGGCTTAAATATTGTTTTTTTCTTTCTGATGTCTTTGTTTTTGGCAAACGTCTGGAAACTTTATTGCCAGGCCGTTTAAACAAATAAAACTTTACATTAAACAGGATTTATGCCACATTTTGCGCAAGCTGGGACTTAAATGATTGCCCTATGGTTTGTCAAGAAGTTTGTTGTTGACTTTGAAATCTGGTTAAGCATAATAAGTGGATATTGTCTTTATCCACGCAATAAACCCGGAGGTATGATAATGGCGGAAAAGCCTGCAATAAAGATCGGTTATCTCAAAATTACGGATCATCTTATTCTTGGTGTGACAGACCTTAAGTTAAAAAAAGGGATGGAAAAATTCGAACATTGTACCCTGGAGCCCGTGGTAAAGAATGGATGGAATGAGGTGGCGGATGCGCTTTCGGTGAAATCCCTTGACGGTGCCCTTATCCTTGCTCCCACAGCCATGGACCTGTTTAAATCCGGCGTTGACGTCAAGCTGCTGCTGTTTGCACATAAATCCGGAAGTGTCCTGGTCAAAAGTAAAAAAGCCAATATCCAGAAAATTGAGGACTTTGCCGGAAAAACCGTCCTGATCCCTTACCAGTTGTCGGTTCACAATATGCTGTTTCACAAGCTCTTGTCTGAAAAAGGGCTAAAGCCGGGAAGATCAAATGAAAAGGGGATTGATGTCATTCTGGAGGTGGTTGCCCCATTCCAGATGCCCGAAGCCATCGAATATGATGAAGAGGGTGAGATCGGCGGGTTTATTGTTGCCGAACCCTTTGGCTCCCAGGTGATTGCCAAAGGCCATGGAGAAGAATTTTATCTGTCCAAAGACTTATGGCCCCATCATCCCTGCTGCGTTTTTGTCATGCGAAACGAGATCATTGAACGACATCCCGAAGCCATCCAGGAGATCTGCAACAGCTTTGTGAAATCCGGTCTTGCCATTGATGCCCAGCCCGAACCTGCCTCGGTCATTGGGGCGGATTTTCTCTCCCAGGACAGCCAGTTGATCAAGCATGTGCTCACCGAGCCGCCGGACCGCATCCTCACGGGCGAGCTTTTTCCCAAGGTTGAAGACCTTGATACGATCCAGAAATACATGATGGACAAGATGAAGATCATGACCAGCCTGATTGATCTGGATAAATTTGTTGATACCGGGTTTGCCAAAAAGGCCGGGGCCAAATAAGAGGCGATCGGATAGGTTGCCGCTAAAGGCTCCCCTAATTTGTGGCCCTAAGCTGCCGAGTCAATAAACTTGTAGATTTGTGAGATGGCCCGCTGATTCCATTCCGGTTTTCCGGACAGGGTCCTGATCTTGTCTCTGTTCAGGCGGCCCGTTGTCTCTTCAACACTGAGACCGTCTGACTTGAGCTGGATGATGATCTTCATGACCGCGGCCTTATACTTTTCCAGATTTTTTTCCGGCGAAATATCAATCTTCAGTACGGGTGAGTCTTTAGAGTTGCCTTCTTTTTCGTCAAAAGAATCCGCTGTCCTGGTCTTCGGAATGGTTTTCGGCGCATCAATTAATTGAGACAGATCGTCCAAATTATTGCCGTCCGGGTCATTGCCTGCCGGGTCAGGCTCGGATACGTCGGCAATGAGAGCGGAGAGATCATCCATAGTCGGGCCCGGATCGGATATGTCGTTAATGAGGGCTGATAAATCATCAACAGCCTGTCCCGGATTCGATGCAATGTCGATGAGAGCTGACAGATCATCCAGGTCATCGGATTTTATCGCTTTTGGTTCAGACCTTGGCGTATCAATCAGGGCAGAAAGGTCATCCAGATCATCATCTTCACCCGGGATGTCATCTTCATCCGGTTCAGGCGTATCCAGCAGGGATGCCAGATCATCCAGATCATCCAGATCATCCATCATCAAGGTTGTCCAGGTCATCAGGCTCGGAATTTTCAATCGTCCTCTCTTCTAAGAGGTCCGACAAATTGTCAAACCCGGCAAAGCTTTCTTCCAAACTGTCTTCATCCAAGAGCGATGAGAGATCGGTTTCATCTAAAATTTCAGTCCCTTCCATGCTGCCAACAGAATCTTCAGCCGGCAAGCCAGGTGCGCCGGATGCGGGCCGGCCGGGTTCGTCCGGATCTGATTCAAGCGGATCTGAATCAAGCGGATCTGAATCAAGCGGATCTGAATCAAGCGGATCTGAATCAATCGGATCTGATTCATCGGCGGCAATGACGGAGGCTGCCTCCAGGGCAATTTGTCGGGTACCCGGGTCATTGCCCCGCAATTGATTCATCTCCTGCAGGGCTGCGGCAATATTGTTCATTGCGTCTGCTTTTTTTTCTTCAGCCCCGGCTCTTTTTTCAATGGCAGCAGCCTTCCTCTCTTCGGCTTCAGCCCTTTTTTCATGGGCAGCGGCAATCCTTTTCTGCTGCTCGCCGATATCCTGGAACAGGGATTTTAAAAGACTTAATCCGTCTTTGCTCAAACGGATATCCTTGTTCGCATCGCTTGAAAACTGGTTGAGCAATTCCCGGGGATCTGAACTTGAAAGATTGTCCAGGTTTTTCTCAATATCACTGGGCACAAGTCCTGATTCCAGGTTTTCCTGAATCAAAAAGAGTTTTTGTATGGTCTCCGGAGGATAGAACGCCTGACCGTCAACGGTCTCCCAGGGCAGCCATTTTTTAAACCGTTTGAGCAAAAATTTTATGGTGGCCTTGCCGGTATTCAATTCCCGGGCAATGTCCAGAACAGATAATACGTTTTCCCGGGCCATTTTTCCCCCGTCAGCATTATGATTTATCGAGCCTTTGATTCAGCATTTAGTTTAACACAGCTTGAATCGACACGCATGGGAAGTTTATTGAATTTTTAAAGAGAAATAAAGCCCTGTTTTAAGGAAAAGGCTAAAAATTCAGAACCGGCAAATTGTTTGACACGGATTTTTTTACTTGTTATATTTAAGTCAAGCTCAACGACAAATCGTAACTCGCGCTATTATTATTGTTCACGTATCCACTGCTTCTCTATGAATGGTATGTCCTCTGCCGTTGGCAGAAGATGCGAAAAATTCCAATTAATTTTTCAATGGCAGCATAAGCCTCCTTGCTGCCCAGGGGAGGGTAAAATGGCCGTTAAAACAGATCCAAAATCTTTAATTCATCATGTTGATGCCGTCAAGCGGGGAAAGCGGGTGTTTGAAGATGCCTTTCAAAGCGTTTCCAGGATGATCCTTGATGCCGGCATCCAGAAAATTACCGTGAAAGGGAAAACCACCTATCAATTTGATTTGTTCAGCCGGGGAAAAAAACACCTGGTGGGGATGTATGACGAAATAAACAGTTTTGTCTCTTTTGTAAAAGATGCGTCCGAAGGCGGATCATCCCGGGAAATGGCCTTTGTCCTGGTGGGTGAACCCGGAAACGGGAAAACCTTTTTCGTGGATTATTTGTGTGCCCGGTACCGGGAGTTTTTAAGCGTTCCCGTCAACAGAAAATACACTTTCAGGTTTATCAATCTGGATCAGATCGGCGGTTACGGCAAGATCAATTTCATTGAATCCCAGACCTATGAAGATCCCATGATCATGGCCATGAGCCTGTGTGAGACAAAAGATCTGTCAAAAGCGTATCTGTCTAAAAAATTCAAATTTACAGACCTTAGGATCGAAGAGTTGTACGATAAATATAGACCCCTGGGTGCCTGCTCCGCCTATATTTTGGAACAGATCCGGGAATTTGCCGGTAATGATATCCCAAAGATGCTCTCGTTCATTGAAATCACCCCGGTCCCCCTGATCGAAAGCCTGGGCACGATCACCGGCAAATATCCGGCCAAGGATAAGATCACCTCGTCCGCCGTGGATCTCATGGGGGAAGAGTCCATCCAGCGGCTCCTGCACATTTCTGATTCCAACAACCCCTATCGGTTTGATCTGCGGCGGGGGGCCCTGGCCCGGGTGGCCGGCGGGGGCATCCACTTCAGTGATGAAATCTATAAAAACAAAAAAGACCTGGTCCAGGTGTACCTCGGGGTGATCCAGAATCGGATGATCGAGATGGACGGGTTCAAATGGCCCATTGATACTTTGATCATTGCCACGAGCAACAATTCGGAGTTTGATGCCTTTCTTTCCGAACGGGAGGAGGCCCCCATTGTTGACCGGTGCAGGATCTGCTACGTGGCCCACAATACGGATTATAAGATCCAGAAAACATTGACCGAGTATTCCATCGGTACGGACACCAAACGGTCCCTGGATTCAGAAGTACTCCACCAGGACCCGAATTTGAATTATGCCGCGTCCGTGGGGGTGGTGCTCACACGGCTGCCCAGATCCGACAAATTAACCCCAATTGAAATCATGAAACTTGCCGCCGGAGAAGTTGCCGGGGAAAAGAGCCTGAAAACCCTTGCCGAACTCATAGATGTTCTGAATCAGGATACGGATATCACCAAACGGTTCGGCCAGAAGGGGCTGGGTCAGAGAAACCTTGGCCGGGCCGTTCAGTTGCTGCTGGAGAGTTCTGAAACCAACGAGGGCCGGTGCATGTTTGCCCTGGATATTTTCAGGGCCCTGGAAAGAACAGTCCTGGATTATGTTCAGGAGCCGTCTGACCGGGCAAAATTCAAAGAGGACCTGAAAATTGCCCGGGGCCTTTACAGGGAAAGAATCATGACCGAGATGTTCAACGCCTATATGGATGAGCCTCTGGCCATCAAAAAAGATGTGATGAACTACGTGAATATGATCATCGGCGTTGATGCGGAACACCTGGGTCCGGATATGATGTGGAAGTACAAGGACCCCCAGACCGGCGAACTGCGGGCCCTTAAGATCGACGAAAGATACATTAAGAATGTTGAGGAGCGGCTGGGTCTGAAGACTGAAGAGCAACGGGCCTCTTTTAGAAACTCCATACGGAAGATTTACGGCCAGAAGCTGTCAGTGGATGCCAACTATGATTTCATGGACAACCTTGAACTGGTCAAGGCCATTACCGACGTCAGGCTCAAGTCGGATATTGCCGGGGCAGGTTCCCTCATCGGGGCCCTGGCCAACAGGACCAACGAGGAAAACCAGAAGCTCTACGACCGGATGACCAAAACCATGAATGAAAAACTGGGGTATTGCCGGACCTGTGCCCAGAAAACCATTGAGTATTTCTGCAGTCAAGAGGATGACAAATAGGCAGGGGAGGAAAATCTTATGGTAACCCTTGATGAACTGCTGGAAAGAGACAGAAGAAGGGAAGAGGACGGGTTCAAGCGGAAAATCCGTATCGGCAGGATTGTCAAACCCGGAACCGGGGGCAAGGAAAAGATCATCATTGTTCCCACAACCGTGGAAGAAAAATTTGTGCACGATGAGATCCATCCGGACCAGGAGCCCGGAGAAGGAGATCCCACCGGCGGCACCGGCCAGGGTGAAGAGGGCGATATCATTGGAGAACAGCCTGTCCGCCCCGAAGAAGGTGAAGGGGAGGGGGAGGGTTCCGGAGAAGGTCCGGGAGAAGGGCAGGGTGGAGAGCATGAACTGGAATCCAACGCCTATGAGCTGGGCAAGGTATTGTCCGAGGATTTTCAACTGCCCAACCTCCAGGACAAGGGAAAGAAAAGGACCCTGGCACGGTATGTGTACGATTTGACGGACAAGAACCGGGGAGTGGGCCAGATTCTGGACAAAAAAGCCACCCTGAAACGAATCGTTGAGACCAATATCACCCTGGGCAATATACCGGATTCATCTGATATTGATCTGACAAAATTTCTGGTATCCCCCCGGGACCTGGTGTACCGGATCATGTCCCGGGAAAAGGACTATGAGTCCCAGGCCCTGGTCTTTTTCCTGAGGGACTACTCCGGATCAATGGGGGGAAAAGTCACCCAGACCGTGGTCTCCCAGCATGTGATGCTCTACTCCTGGCTCCTGTACCAGTATGAAAAGCAGGTGGAGACACGGTTTATCCTCCACGACACCGAGGCAAAAGAGGTGGCCGACTTTTACAAGTATTATTCGTATAAGGTAGCCGGCGGCACCAAGGTGTATACGGCTTTCAAGATGGTGAACGATATCGTCGAGAGGGAAAGCCTGGCCCGGGATTACAATATCTACGTGTTCCACGGGACAGACGGGGATGACTGGGACAAGGAGGGAAAACAGACTGTCCGGGAAATTGAAAAAATGTTCGCCTATGCCGCAAGAGTGGGCATCTCCATTGTGGAGCACACCTATGTGGGCTCGAACCAGACCGAGGTGGAAAAATACCTGAAATCCTCGGGCATTCTCACCAAACATCCCGGCCTGATCAAGCTGGATGTCTTAAATGAGAATGCCGATGACACCAGAATTATTCAGGGCATAAAAAAGCTTATTTCATAAACTAGGAAAAGTTTTCCCGGAGGTGAGATACCCATGGAACTTGTCAGTCAGCATGTCAAAGGCATCATGGAAGAGTGCAAGTTAAGGGCAAAGGATCACGGGCTCAGGTTTGACGATGAAAGTCTTGAATATATCGTGACCAACCGGGATATGATCGAACTCAGCCCCAAGGTGATGATTCCCACCCTGTACGACTATTGGGTCCATGACGTCAGGGTTTTGTCGGGAAAAGGCCAGTACGAGGCCTATCCGTCCAATCCCTATGAAACCGTGATCAACACCCGGCCGGCCATTTCATACTACAATGACAACAACCCGGACTGGCTCAACGTCATGATTTTCTACCATGTCCTGGGCCATATCGATTTTTTCCAGAACAACCTGTTCTACAAAAACACCTGGGACATTGATCTCACGGGCCAGGCCCTGGCGGACAAGCGCTTGATTGCCCAGCTCCGGTCTGAACAGGGAAGGTGGGTGGATTATGTCATCGAGTTTTCCCGGGGCATGGACAATTTGGTGGGCTTTCACAGGGAACTCAACCGCACCATCATGCATGACACCCGTCAGCCCATGACCCGGGTGGATTTTTATTTTGATATATTTTTACAGAAAATAAAACAGGTGTCCCATCACATCTATTTAAAGGAGATTACACGGTTCAATGCCGCAGACCCGGATCATTTCTTTGATGAAATTATCGGGAAATATCCTGAGTTTGATGAATTGTACAGAAAAGAGGCAGCAGCCAAATCCCAGCCTGAGCTGGATGTCATGGAGTATATCATCCGTCACTCCCCCTTTCTGAAGGAAGATGAAAACCAGTGGATGAAGGCGGTGATTCAGATTGTCAGGAACACCTCCTCCTATTTCCAGCCCCAGATCCGGACCAAAATCATGAATGAGGGATGGGCCAGCTATTGGCATGAATACCTTTTCATGAGGGATGACCGGATCTGCGGCCATGAAATTGACTTTGCCAAGGTCAATGCCGCCGTGACCTCCATGCCCAAGGTGGGGTTGAATCCCTATGCCCTGGGCATGCGGCTGTTCCAGCATATCAAGGAGATGGAGGACCGGGGATGCTATTCCTTTGACTACCGGTTCCTCGAGGATGAAGTCAAAAAGAAAAATTTTAACCGGAGGAGTGATTCCGGGGCTGCACACATCTTGAATGTCCGTGAAAATTATAATGATTTTACCTTCATCAATACCTTTGTGGACCAGGAATTTGTGGACAGGCACCGTCTCTTTGTGGCGGGAAAACGGTTTAACAATGAACGGATGTCCTGGCAATACTATATCCAGTCTAAAAAGGCCGGGGACTATCGGCAGATGATCATCGATACCCTGTACCACCCCCCTAAGATTTTTGTGGACAAAGCCGGCACCGGCAAAGGGGTATTGTACCTGAACCATGAGTTTGAGAACAAACCCCTGAAAAAAGATTTTATTGAAAACACCATGGTGGGCCTGGAATATCTGTGGGGAGGACCGGTTCACCTGGAGACCAGCGAACCTGTGGCACCACCGCAGGAGGATAAAAATTCCTCAAATTTCTGGGACCCGGCATCGTCCACGGGTGAACCAAAGGAACCCAGACCCTTTCAATGGAAAAGAATGCTGTACGTGATGGAAAACCGTAAACTTCATAAACGGGAGGTGTAAATTCATATGGAAACCGAGCCGTTAAAACAGTCTTCGATTGACCAGACCCTGGGCCTCCTGGATAAAAACATAACAGATCACCAGAGGCTGAAGCCGATTTCGTTTGACGCATTTTTAAATATTTTAACCGAGCGGCCCTCCCAGGTGCTGAGAAATATTTTCCAGACCTTCCACGACATGATCAAATCCTATGTGGATGAGTCCGAAGACACCATGTCCGGGGATGTGGACAAGCTGGTCTTTACCAATTACGAGTGTTCACGATTGTTTGTGGAAGGCTCTGAAAATCCCTATTTCACGGACATGCTCTTTGCCAACCGGTTTATGAAGCAGATGGAGTATTTACGTCACGGGGCCCAGCAGAACCGGATCTATATTTTTTACGGGCCCCATGGCTGCGGCAAGAGTACGTTTTTAAACAATCTTTTGAAAAAATTTGAAATCTATGCCAATACCGAAGAGGGCCGCAGGTATGAGATTGTATGGCGCTTGAACGTTAAAAAACTCCAGGACAAAGACAAATCCCTGGGGATATCGGCCTTTGAAAAACTCATCCACTACGTTGAAAAAGGAGAGGACCCAGGGTTTAAGACCGACCCCAATGAGCCCTCCTTTTCTCATATTGATACCGATTACATTGAAGTTCCCTGTATTTCCCACGACAATCCCTTCCTGGCCATCCCCAAGGATCAGCGCAGGATCATCCTGGATGAGCTGATTAAAAACGATGAATTCAAATGGCGGCTGTTCACGGAAAAAGAGTATGAATGGGTGTTTAACGAAGAGGTGTGCACCATCTGTTCTTCCATTTATCATTCCCTGCTGGAGCGGCTGGGCAGTCCCTCCGAGGTGTTTAAAATGCTCTATGCCCGGCCCTACTACTTTAACCGGCGCCTGGGAAACGGGATCAGTGTGTTCAACCCCGGGGACCGGCCCCTGAAGCTGAACGTGATTTCCAACAAAATGCTCCAGAACCGGATCAATTCCCTGTTCCAGGACTCCAATGTGATCAATTACCTGTACTCCAGGTTTGGGAAGATCAACAACGGGATCTATGCCCTCATGGACATAAAGGCCCACAATATCGAGCGGATGGTGGAGCTGCACAATATTATCTCCGAGGGGCTTCACAAGGTGGAGGATATCGAGGAAAGGGTGGATTCGCTGTTCTTTGCCCTCATGAACCCCGAGGACAAGCGCAGCATCCGTGATTTTCCTTCCTTTGAAGACCGGATTCAATATATCGACATCCCCTATGTCCTTGACGTGAAGACCGAAGTAAAGATCTACCACAATATTTTCGGCCGGCACATCGAGGGCAGTTTTCTGCCCATGGTCCTGGAAAATTTTGCCAGGATCATTATCTGCACCCGGATCGGGAAAAAATCCCTGGCCCTGGCCCAATGGATCAAAGATCCGGCAAAGTATAAGAATTTCTGTGATGACGAACTCCTGCTCTTAAAAATGGAGTTGTTCTCCGGCAAGATCCCCAAATGGCTGGAAGAGGAGGATGAAAAAGCCCTGGACAATACCATGCTCAAAAAAATTATTGCAGAATCGGAAATTTACGGAAAAGAAGGGCTGTCCGGCCGGGATTCCATTAAAATCTTTGATCAGTTCTATTCAAAATATGCCAAGGAAGACCGGCTCATCAATATGCCGGATCTGTGCACTTTTTTCAATAAACTGGATGACCAGCCCAAGCGCCTGATCCCCCAGGGGTTTCTGGAATCCCTGTTGCGGATGTACGACTACAGCGTGCTTCAGCAGGTCAAGGAATCTTTGTACTATTACAATGAAGAGCAGATTGCCAAGGACATTAAAAACTATATTTCCGCCATCACCAATGAGATTGATTCCATTATCAAGTGTATTTTCACCAAAGAGGAAATTCATGTCACCCAGATGTTTCTTGAAAGCATTGAGAACCGGCTCCTGTCTGAAAATATGAACCAGAAGAGAAGAGAAGAAATCAGAAACGATGTGTTAAAGGAGTTTACCACAAGGACCCTGAGTCACGAGATGATGATTGAGGGCAAGGACATCACCCAGACCCGGCTGTTTGAATCCCTGTATGACCGGTATGTCCACAACCTCAAGAAAAAGGTTCTGGAACCCTTTGTCCAGAATGAGAATTTCAGGAATGCCATCAAGGATTTTGATACGGACAAGTATAAATCCCACGACAAGCGGATTAAAAAAGACGTGAAATTCTTGCTCAACAATCTGTCCACCAAGTTTGGATACACGATCCAGGGGGCCAATGAGGCCTGCATTTACGTCATTGACAATGATCTGGCCAACAAGTTCAAATGATTTTTTTTCCCGGTTTTGTCTTGATTCTTTTTCCCGCTTGCTTTACCCTGTTCAGCCTGTATGCAACGCCCTATGTGGGCCAAAGGGCAGGCGATTTCGTCAGGCTATAAAATTTGCGGTCCTTACATCAGGACATAATTTTTCAAAGAAAAAGGGGTAGCGCGGCCAAGGGGCTGTTTTTTAAGAAATAATGTCACATCAATTCATCCAACACCTCACATCCGCCCCCAAGTCCGTGGTGATCACCCCCACGGACGGGTCCCACAAGGCCTGGCTCACGGCCCAATTGTTCAAGGCCTCCGATGTCTCCATCCTGGTGGTTTTAAAAGACGTCAAAAAGGCCCTGGGTTTTTTAGAGGAGATAAAATTTTTTCTGCCCAGGAGTCAGGACAGGATTGTCTTTTTTCCAGGCTATAATATCCTGCCGTTTAAATCCCTTGCCTACCATAAGGAGACCTCCACCAGGCGGCTGGCGGCCCTGTCCAAAATCATGGATACCGCCTCTGGTCCCCTGCTCATTGTCAGTGTTGTGGAAACCGTGCTCCAGCGGCTGATCCCTAAAAAAAGCCTTAATGAATTTGCCGAAATCATCATGGCCGATGAAGAGATCGACCGGGATGCCCTGATCAATAAACTTGAAGCCGGCGGGTATGGATCCACCTCTCTGGTGGAAGATCCGGGGGAGTATTCCGTGCGGGGCGGGATCATGGATATTTTTTCTCCGGGAGATTTATATCCGGTCCGGGTTGAATTTTTCGGGGATCTTGTGGAATCCATCCGGAGTTTTTCCCCCTTCAGCCAGAGAGGGATCAAGGAGATCCGGGAAACCGTCATCATCCCGGCCACGGAAGCCATCGTGACAAGAGAAAATCTCCCCCATGTCCTGGCCCGCCTCAGACAGGCCGGAACCATGGCCAAACTTGATCCCTCAAGAATCAGGGAGTATGTCAATGAAACCCGGGAATTTGGACGGTTCCCGGGAATTGAAAGCATGCTCTCCATCGTGTATGAAGACCTGGACACCATATTTGATTATATTCCTGAAAATGCCCTGCTCGTGCTGGACCATCCGGATGAGCTTGGTTCCGCTGCCATGGATTTTGAAAACCGGTCCTATTTAAACTATCGAACCACCAGTGATGAGAATCGTCTCTGTGTTGAACCCGAATCCATTTATCTGGTCTGGGACCAGGTGCAGGAGCGCATTGAGTCAAAAAATCATACCCTGTTCAAACCCTTTGACATGGGGCTGCCTGCCGGCCCGGGTGAAGAAGACTCCCATCCCCTTTGCCCGGTCTTCACCTTTGCGTACGAGGACAACAGCGACCTGTCTGCCGGGTTAACGCATGAAATGACCCGGGAGAACCCCCTGCTACCCCTGGTGGAATGGTTTAACCTGCACCTGGACAGCCACAGGGTGGTCCTGTGTGTGCTCAGCCAGGAATCCCAGGCAAAACGCCTGATTTCCCTGCTTCAGCCCTATGGGATTGCACCCCAATTGTGCAAATCCTTTGACCTGGCAGCCAAAGTAAAATCAGGCATTTACTATCTGTTCGGAGAACTGGTATCCGGGTTTGTCCTGGAAGATCAGGGGTTTGCCCTGGTCACGGAAAATGAAATTTTCGGCAAAAAACGAATTCGCCGCCAAGCCCATGTGAGACGGGATTTAAAAACTCAGTTCATCACCCCTGAAGAGCTTAAAAACGGGGACATCGTGGTGCACATCGAACACGGGGTGGGCCGGTACGAGGGATTGTGCAGTCTGAAGGTCGGGGCCATTTCCCAGGATTTTATCCTGATTTTTTACCAGGACGATGACAAGCTTTACCTGCCCGTGGACCGCATTGAGATGATCGGCAAGTATATCGGGGTGGACGGGTATACTCCCATCCTGGATAAGATCGGGTCCAAGGCCTGGGGTAAATCAAAGGCCAGGGCAAAGGAAGAGGTGGAGAAACTGGCGGCCGATCTTCTGGATCTCTATGCCCAGAGACGGGTACACAAGGGATTTGAATTCAGCCGGCCGGATAATTATTACAATGAATTTGAAGCCGCCTTTGAGTACGAGGAGACCCGGGATCAGTTAAAGGCCATTGACGATGTTCACCTGGATATGGAATCTTCGGTGCCCATGGACCGCCTGGTCTGCGGAGACGTGGGGTACGGCAAAACCGAAGTGGCGATCCGGGCCGCCTTTAAGGCGGTAAACGACGGCAAACAGGTGGCGGTAGTGGTGCCCACCACCATCCTGGCCGAGCAGCATCTGCTCACCTTTAAAGAACGGTTTGCCCAGTATCCGGTCCAGGTGGAATGTCTGTCACGGTTCAGGAGCAAAGCGGAACAGACCAAAATCCTCAAGTCCATGCGAACCGGTGTGGCCGACATTGTCATTGGTACCCACCGGCTCCTGCAAAAGGATGTTGAGTTCAAGTCCCTGGGGCTCCTGGTCATTGATGAGGAACAGCGTTTCGGGGTCAAACACAAGGAGGCCCTGAAACAAAAGAGACGGTCCGTGGATGTCCTGGCCCTCACAGCCACTCCCATTCCGAGAACCCTTCACCTGTCGCTGACCGGCATGCGGGATATCAGCGTGATCACCACCCCGCCGGCCGATCGGCAGCCCATTGTCTCTTATATCTCAAAGTATGAAGATTCCGTGATAAAGGATGCAGTCAAACGGGAGTTGTCCCGTCAAGGCCAGGTGTTTTTTGTGCACAACAATATCAAAAGTATTTTCAAGGTGGCCCATCATCTGGAAAAGCTGGTGCCGGAGGCAAAAATCGGCGTGGCCCACGGCAGGCTGTCTGAAAAAGATCTTGAACAGGTGATGCTGGATTTTGTGGACCTGAAAATTGATGTCCTGGTCTGCACCACCATCATTGAATCCGGCCTGGACATCCCTTCGGCAAACACCATGATCATCAACAAGGCTGAACGGTTCGGCCTGGCACAGATCTACCAGCTCCGGGGCAGGATCGGCCGGGGGGACCACCAGGCCTATGCCTATTTGTTTATCTCAGACGAGGACCGGCTGACAAAGGATGCCAGGAAAAGACTGTCCGCCCTTATGGAGTATAAGGATCTGGGGTCCGGGTTCCAGATTGCCATGAAAGACCTCCAGATCCGGGGGGCCGGGACCGCCCTTGGGGCCTCCCAGTCCGGCCATATTGCCGCCGTGGGCTATGACATGTTTTTAAAACTCCTGGACCAGGCCGTCCATGACATGAAGGGGGAAAAAACAATTGAGCCCCTGGAACCTGAAATCAATGCTGCCATGTCTGCGGGATTCCCCGAGGACTACATCGAATCCGTGGAGCAGCGTTTGACCCTGTACCGCCGCCTGTCAAGGATTAATAAAATTTCAGACATATCTGACATGAAACAGGAGCTTATTGACCGGTACGGCACCTTGCCCAAACCGGCAGAAAACATGCTGGTGAAAATCATGCTCAGGGTCTACTGCATCAAGGCCGGGGTCCAGCGCCTGGACATCAGCCCCAATGTCCTGACCCTTGTCTTTTCTCCATTCCATCACAAAAAGCCCATGGAAGCCCTGGGCAAGGCGTTAAAAGGGGTGGCTGATTTTGAGTTCATCAAAAAAGATTCGATCCGTATCCGGCTGGGGGAAAAAAGAAACAATATCTCCCGGGCCCTTGTGGAAACCCGGGATATTCTCAAGGCCTTTGCCTGACCCCGAAACCCTGGTAATTTTTTTTAAGATAAGTCTTTATCTTTTTCTTGGATTTAATATAATGAATCCAGCGTATTGAATCTTCTGTAAAATCGAATTTTTATAATCTCAAACTTCTTTGGCACGGGGATGAAAACAACTCGCCACAATAGATTCCACCCCGTGCTCCGGGAAAGGAAAGGTGAAATTATGAAAGCCCTCGTCAAAAAAGACTCTTTTTTCCTGAAAAAATTTATCCAGCGGCTGGACAGGGAAAAAATTCCCCTTGAAATCATCGACAACAACGGAAATACCTATGCCACGGCCCGGCAGAACATCCGGCACAGACTTCTCATCAAGGACAAAAAATTTTTTAAAGCCCTGATTTCCCCGGATGCGTATTCCCTTGGCCGGGCCTATGTCAACGGGTATTTCGACGTCTCAGGCTCCATCAGAGAACTCTATGAAATGGTCTGCAGGAAACTGCTGATCAGGGAACAGAGAAAGAGTATCTTTGCCTTTTTTAACCAGTTTTATAACCGGTTCTGGGTGGGACCGGAGCAGAAAGAAAGAGAAAATATTGAGTATCACTATGACGTTCCCAGCGATTTTTACGAATTGTTCATCGGCCGTACCATGGGCTACACCTGCGGATATTATGCCGGCGAAAGAACGAGCATGGATGATGCCCAGAATGAAAAAATGGACATTGTCTGCCGGAAGCTGAGGCTGAAAAAAGGGGAGAAACTCCTGGACATCGGGTGCGGATGGGGAAATTTTGCCGTGTATGCGGCCCGGCATTACGGGGTGGAGGTCACCGGAATAACATTGAGCCGCGAACAGAAAAATTATGCAGAGGCCTGGATACAAAAAGAGGGGCTTGCCGGGCAGATACAGATCAAAATTTTAAATTACCGTGACCTGGGAACAGACATGTTTGACAAGATATCCTGCGTGGGCATGTCCGAACACGTGGGACGGGCCAACATGGCCAATTTTTTCAGGATCGTTCACAAGAGCCTGAAAAAGGGCGGGCTGTTCATGCAGCACACCATCACCACCAATAAGGGGCATAAAAAAGGACATGAAAATTCTTTTCTGGACACCTATATGTTTCCGGGCGGTGAACTCATGTTTGAGCATGATCTGCTAAATCTTGCCGCCGCTTCAGGATTTGAGCTGCTGAATGCGGAAAATTTCAGGACCCACTATGTAAAGACCCTGAATGACTGGATCGTACGGATGGAGAAAAACAGGGAAAAGTTATTGAAAATTGTTTCTGAAAATGTCTATCGGATCTATCATGTGTTTTTTATCGGGTCCCTGATCTCGTTCAAGGCCAACGAGATCTCTCTGTTCCAGAACCTTTTTTACAAGACAGACCGGGACGACACCGGTACAGAAACCTTTTTAAGCCCATATTCCAAAAATGAAACCCGCATCGCCTGATCCTGGTCTGTCCGGTCATGAATTGTCCGGTTCCGGACTGCCGGGCCTTGATTTGCCTGTACGTGAAGCGTCCGGCCCCGAAATTTCGGATCTCAAAATACCGGATCTGGACAAGTTTGAACGCAAGGTGTTTAAAAAGAAAAATACCCTGGACCGTCTGCTCTCATTTTCCATGCGACTGCTCAGGCCCAGGCAGGTGGGCCTGGTTCTGGGCACCAACAAAACCTGGTTCAAATTTCTGCCGCCGGACAAGTGGGACAGGGGTGTCATGCATAAATTTAACGGCCAGGGCATGGCCGGGATGTTTTTAAAATACTTCGGGACCCTGGTGGTAAAGCACAAAGGTCTGTCCCCCATCATGTTGTACCGGGACACCCAGTTTGGCGAAAAAAAGGAAAGTCCCGGGATTATTTCTTTTGTCCTGAGAAAACACAGGGATTTTTACAAACAGGGGATTAAGATCCTGATTATCGACAACCTTGTTGACACGTTAAACCACAGGGACGGGACCCTTTCAAAGGTATCGATTCTTTCCTTTGACGGGCATGAGTTCAAGGCCCTGCCGGATTTGAAAATCGATGTTTCAATCGTCCGGCAGTTCAAGGCCAGAAACTTTGTTTCCGCCTATGTCCCGGACTATGGGGCCATCGTGTTTAATACAATTGATGAGAGGTTTCTGGCAAAAGAAGAGGGAAAATTCATTCACGAAACCGGGTTGAAAGATCGGCTGAATATCCTGATTTCTGCCATTGAAATGGCATCCCTGGCACACATCGGCCTTGCCCGGGGCAGACAGGCGGCCCGCATCATCTGGCGCAAGGAAAAAAGCCTGAGAAAGGCTGCTTTGCAACTCAAACACAAAGAAATCCAGTTGAATGCCCAGCGGCAACACCTGAAAGCCGTGGGTGCGGTGAATGAACGCCAGCTCAGCATGGAGCCAGTCAATATCACCGACGGGGTGTATGGGTTCATGGACATGGTGGGGTCTGCATCCGTCAGGACAAGGTTTATTCCCCGGGATTATTTTTTCATGCTGAACCTCTGCCTCCAGATTGCCGCAGACAATGCCGGCCGATATGCCTGCCGGGTGGATAATATTATCGGTGACGCGATTTTTTTTCAAAACGCCTCCCCGTTTGACGATGAAAATACCAATACCCGCCCGGAAATCCACGAACGGACCATGCTCATGGTCTTTGCCCTGGCCTCCACCATCAATGACATCCATCGCTTGAAAAACGGCCGGCATCACAGAGATGCCCCGGCGGGATTCAGACAGATGATGGAGGATGCCCGGGCCGACATCAGTTTCAGGGCAGGGCTGGAAACCGGTTCCGCAATGATCGGTCCCCTGGGAAGCGACCAGAGAAAGGTGGTCACGGCCATTGGCAAGGCCGTCAATACGGCATCACGGCTCGAAAGCACCGGGGTGAAAGAAAAAATTCACGTCAGTGGAACCGTCAAGGAGATATTAACCCATGCCTGTATTTCACGGGACACCCCAATTGCCCGGAGAAGTATTCCCGGGGCCAAAGATGCGGAGAGCGGGAAAACCGCCTTAGATTTTTTTGACACATATAAAACTCATTTCGGCCTTACCGGAAATGTGGTGGAGCAATGGCAGCCAGTGGTCTACAAAGAATTTTCACCCGGTTCCACCTATTTGATCAAATGTCTTCCTGATCCGGTCAATTTTTCTGCAGGGACCTGCGGTATTTGAGGCAGGCTACAACACGGCCCGCACCGGATTTTGACATACCGCGCCACAATCCTTACCCGTCCATGAAATCTCGGGTGACATCTTCCATTTTCGCAATAAGCCTTCGCGTATTTGGTCCGGGTTCACCGGTTCCGATCCTTGTGTCGTCGATTTGAATCACCGGTACAATCCCCTTGTTGGTTCCGGTGATAAACACCTCGTCTGCCGTGAAGATCTCCGCCAGTTGAATGGATCTTTCCTCAATCGTGTACAGGGTCTTTGCAAGATCCAGGATGGATTGCCGTGTGATGCCTTTGAGGACCCCCTCGCCAGGAGTGCAAAGTGTGTCGTTGAAAAAGGCAAACAAGTTGCTGGTCGTGCCTTCCAGGACCTCCCCCCTCTGATTGACGTAAAGGGCCTCGATTGCATCTGTTTCCTTGGCCTTTTTGAGGGCCAGGGCGGCCGGGATATAAGAGATCACCTTTGCATCGGGCAGATTTCTCATTGCCACATGGGTGATCACCTTGACCCCTTTTGTGTACCAGGCATCCGGGAGTCTGGGCAGATCCGTTACCAGGATGAGCAGCCGGGGATTTCCCTGGGGATAAAAAAAGTCGGAACTGGTGCCGCCGGTGACAATGATCCGGATATTGGCCTCGCCCTCCAGATGATTTCTGCCCAGGGTTTCACGGACAAGCGTGATGATCTCTTGTCTTGACCAGGGCAGGGCCAGACCTATTTTTTCTGCCGAATTCTCCAGCCGTCGGATGTGTTCATCCAAAAAGTACGGCTTGCCGTTAAAGGTCCGCATGATGTCACAGACCCCGTATCCCCTGAGAACGGCAAGGTCATCCACCGGTATCACGGCCTGATCCGCCCGGACAAATTTACCGTCCACATAGTATGTTTTCATGGTCCTGCTGTCAGCTCTTCCAGGGTTTTTCTGAAGTCTTCGATGTCTTTACTTTGAAAGGTGGACCTGAGCAGTTTTTTCAGCATAATTTTATTGTTCAGCGCCTGTATCTGCTGCTTTATGTCTGCAGGGGTTTCACTGCTGAACCTGGCATCCAGGGCTTCTATGACCATTTCTCTGGCAGTGAAGAGCATGCCTTCATTCCTGCCTTCATTCTTACCCTCCTCTATCCCCACTCTCTCGGTACTTGTTATATAAGGCATTTTCTTTTCCTCCTCATAGGCAATCAGGTTTTGCCTAAATTGTCTTGTTAAATCATCGGGCAGCATCATCAGCCAATCCACGAGTCGGTACAGGCTTAGAATGTTTTTTGTGGAAAAGCCTTTTTCATAAAGGGCCCTGGTAATGCACCATTTCCAGGTGTATCTTTCCTGTGGATTGTCTTTTGTTGCCTTGGTTTTTAGATGGGCAGCGGTGATAATGGCGAACGGGTTTGTCTGTTCCAGCAGGTCATCTATTCTGTTTTCGTAGTCAATGAGTTTTATCATGG
Organism: uncultured Desulfobacula sp.; assembly: GCA_963674905.2. Classification (GTDB taxonomy): domain Bacteria; phylum Desulfobacterota; class Desulfobacteria; order Desulfobacterales; family Desulfobacteraceae; genus Desulfobacula. The sequence continues at coordinate 3,885,444 of CAXXXR010000002.1, forward strand.
GGAATTTGAAGTGAATCTCACAGCCCCATTTTTCCGAAGTATAACCATTCGGCAACCAGGAAGGGTTTTCATCCGCCAGAATGGCAAGGCTTGTGACCGGCCGAAAACTTTTGTCAAAGATACGGTAATTGTAAATGTACATCCGCCTGGCAAAGTCCCGGTCTCTATTGCTTTGGACCTCAATATGAATCATGACATGGAACGGCTCATCCTTCAAGGACCTCACTCTGACAAGTTTGTCGGCATGCTTTCTGCCGATTTCAGCATCCCGGACGATCTGCTGTAATTCTTTATCAAGGAATTGATACCCCCTTTCCCAGGCGATTTGCGAAGCGATGTCAGGGAAGAAAAATTCCATCAGTTCTTTGAAATACAATTCCATGCCCTCTTTCCAAGGGCTGTCATAATCGTCTTTATGATTTTTATTAGTATTCATAGTGATAGAGTTATTTTAATCATATTCATTAGATAAAGCAAGATTCAAAAAAGGGAGCGCAATTTGGGGGGCACCGCTAAATCTTGAAAAAATGGAAATTCTATAGTACAGATGTAAGTATTTCACAAGAGAGATCAAGGGACAGGCAGATGAATATGGGTTTATATGACGGGCTTAAATATAATATACGCGGGGTAATTCTGGCGCTCAAAACCCCGAAGCTTTTGATGTTGGGGATTTTGCGGTTTTTTGTGGTTCTGGTGTTAACCCTGGTTTTGTCCGGCCTTGTTTTATACTGGCATGATGAGATCTTGAATCTGATTTGGAAAATGCCGGAATCAGGATGGCTTATCTATCTGTGGAAGGCGGTTTCCTGGATTTTGTCCATTGTCCTGGCCGCAGTTTCCATGGTGGTGGCCTATCTTGTGTCCCAACTTCTGTTCTGCGTGCTCATCATGGATTATATGTCCAGGATCACGGAAACCATTGTCCTGGGACAGGAAGCCGCATTTGAGCCCGGGTCATGGATTGGTTTTTTCATCCACCTGGTAAAGCAGGAGATCCCTAGAGCCATACTCCCGGTTTTGATCACCCTGATCATCATGCTCCTGGGTCTGTTAACCCCTGTCGGCCCTCTGGTTATTGTGCTCTCCTCCATTGCGGCCGCCGTATTTCTGGCATGGGATAACACCGACCTTGTACCGGCCAGACGAATGGTTCCCTTTGGAACCCGGATGGGGTTTTTAAAAAAGAATATAGGGTTTCATATCGGGTTTGGTCTTCTTTTTCTCGTCCCCTGGCTGAATATCATATTTTTGTCTTTTGCACCGGTGGGGGCCACCCTGTATTACATAGAAAGAGAAAGCAGTGCCCCGGGCCGATAGGATAACGCAGGCCTTTTTTCCAAAAAACAGGATATTTGATATGCAGGAAATCTGCAGACAATCCGTCCATAGTTTGTCTGAAGAAGAAGTTGACACCCTGGAAAAAGACCGGGAGATCATTGTCTGTGCCCTGTGCAATCATCATATCACCGAGCCTGAAAACCGGATCATGGTGGACGGTTCATATGACTATGTGTTTGCCAACCCCCACGGCATGGTGTTTGAGATCGGCTGCTTTTCCCATGCCCGGGGGTGCAAAATTGCTTCCATCTCCTCTACCGAATTTTCATGGTTTGCCGGGTTTGCCTGGCAGATTGTGGTCTGCCGATATTGTTCCACTCATCTGGGCTGGTTTTTTTCTGCCGGGGACAGCCGTTTTTACGGCCTTATCCTGGACAAGCTTATTTTTCTGTAAAAAGTTTTTGACAATTTTTTAAGATACTCATATAATTCAAATTATGAATTATTTTACCTGATCTTGTAGTATCCCCTGATGTTCTTCTCCGCTGTGTTTGATTGATATGCGATGTTTTAACCAAAATTTTAAAAGGAGGGAACAATGCCTCACGCAAAAAGTGTCTATACAAAACGGTCCCTTGCCGACCGACGATCCCCGGTGGAAAGGCGAATTCTTGATATGGGACCCGGGTATCCCGGGCCGGAAAGAAGAACCCAGGTAAAAGATCGCAGAAGGGGCTGGGAGGACCGGTACGGTTGGGAAAGAATCAGCAAGTGGAGCAGCTCCCCCACGTATTCCGATCTGCCCTGATTCTTTGTTTTCCAAACCCGGTGTCCTCTGTTACAAGGCCTATCGTCGTTCCTGAAGTTCATTTGCGATTAAAATGTAAACAATATCCACGTCCCGGGCCTGCTCCCGGCGCTTTAGATCTATCCTTGGCCGGCATCAAGGTGCCGGATGCAAGGCGCCAAGGCGTGACGACTGAGGTGTATAAACCATACTCTGCAAAGAGGAGCGACGCAGGCAACGCAGCAGGCGGTGCCTTGATGATGGATCAGGGGGAAAGTTCAGAATTCCCATTGTCTTTTGTACGGCATTCATGTTAAGCAAATCAGGATATTTTTTTCGTTTTTAACCTCAAAACTATTATAGGCAGGGGATGGTATGAAAATTCTCGTAACAGGCGGGGCAGGGTTCATTGGATTTCATTTGGGTTTGCGCCTGCTCAAGGACGGCCACGAGGTTTGCGGCATTGACAATTTAAACGATTATTACGATGTAAACCTTAAAAAGAGCCGCCTGGCTCTCCTTGAGAAAGAACCGAAATTCACCTCTGTCCTGGGCGATATTGCCGACAGAAAAACTATGAAAGATCTGTTTGACGCCACTGCCTTTGATGTGGTGGTCAACCTTGCGGCCCAGGCCGGTGTGCGCTACAGCATTGAAAACCCGGCATCCTATGTTGACAGCAATCTGGTGGGATTCGGCAATATCCTTGAGGGGTGCCGCCATTCCGGGGTCAGGCACCTGGTGTATGCCTCGTCCAGTTCGGTTTACGGGCTCAATACCACCATGCCATTTTCAGTCCGGCACAACGTGGATCACCCCATCAGTCTTTACGCCGCCTCAAAAAAGGCCAACGAGCTCATGGCCCACACCTACAGCTATCTGTACAATCTTCCCACCACCGGGCTCAGGTTCTTTACGGTTTACGGGCCTTGGGGAAGACCGGACATGGCCCTTTTTCTCTTTACAAAGGCCATTTTGAACAATGAACCCATCAAGGTGTTTAACAACGGGAAGATGCAGCGGGACTTTACCTATATTGACGACATTGTGGAAGGGGTTGTCCGGGTGATGAAAAATATCCCGGCACCGGACCCGGAATGGTCGTCAAAGGCACCCGATCCCTCCTCCAGCTGCACCCCCTATAAATTGTACAATATCGGGAACAATCAGCCGGTTCCCCTGATGGACTTTGTTGAAGCCATTGAAAAGGCGGTGGGGAAAAAAGCCCTTAAAGACTATCTGCCCCTGCAGCCCGGAGATGTTCCAGCAACTTATGCAGATGTGAATGATCTGATAAAAGACACGGGATTCAAACCCTCGACCTCCATTGAAGAGGGCATACACAATTTTGTTGAGTGGTATAAAACCTATTATAAATAAAGATATCAATAAGGATGCTGAACATGGATGCGGATACAAAGATTGCGGTGATTGGACTGGGGTATGTGGGACTGCCCCTTGCCGTGCATTTCGGTGCAAAATTTAACACCATCGGCCTGGATTTAAAAGAGAGTATCATTGAAAACTGCAAACTATTCAAAGATCCGACCGGCGAGGTGACCCGGCAAGGCTTTGAAGCGGCCCGGCATTTTACCCCGACATCCGACCCCGCCAGAATTTCAGATGCCGATTATATCATCGTGGCCGTCCCCACCCCCATTGACAAGGCCCGGCGCCCGGATTTAAAGTATATGGTCAGCTCGTCAATCACCGCCGGCAGATACATGAAAAAGGGGGCTGTTGTCATTTTTGAATCCACGGTCTATCCCGGGGTCACTGAAGAGGTCTGCGTTCCCATCCTGGAAAAGGAATCCGGGTTTACCTGGAAAAAGGACTTCCACGTGGGGTACTCTCCGGAGCGGATCAATCCCGGAGACAAGGAACATACCCTGCCCAGGATCGTGAAAGTGGTTTCCGGAGATGATCAAAAGACCTGTGACCGGGTGGCGGCCCTCTATGAAACCATAATTTCGGCCGGGGTCCACAGGACCGAAACCATCAAGGAGGCCGAGGCGGCCAAGGTCATTGAAAATACCCAGAGGGATTTGAACATCGCCCTCATGAACGAGCTGGCACTGATCTTTGACAAATTCGGGATCGACACCAAAAACGTGCTGGAAGCGGCCGGGTCCAAATGGAATTTTCTTCCCTTCAGGCCGGGGCTTGTGGGCGGCCACTGCATCGGCGTTGATCCTTACTACCTGACCTTCAAGGCGGAGTCGGAAGGCTATCATCCCCAGATCATCCTGTCCGGCCGGAGAATCAACGACAACATGGGCCGGTTTGTGGTGGAAAAAACCGTCAAAATGATGATTAATCTGGGAATGAACGTCAAGGCGTCTAAAATCGGGGTCCTGGGACTGACCTTTAAGGAAGACTGCCCGGACCTGAGAAACACCCGGGTGGTGGATATTGTGGAAGAACTTCACACCTACGGCACCAACGTTCTGGTCCACGATGCCATCGCCGACCCCAAAGAGGCATTGGCCTACTATAATGTAAACCTCTGCGCCTGGGACGAGTTAAAAGACCTTTCCGCCCTCATCCTTGCCGTACCCCACAAGGCCTACCTGGATAAAAGTCTTGCGGAGCTCAAAGAGATGCTGGCGCCGGACGGCTGCCTCATCGACGTGAAATCAATCTTTGATCCACGAGAGGCAAAAGAACTGGGCATAAACTTCTGGCGGCTGTAAATTTTCCCTGGTACCCATGATATTTACGGGCAGCCCGTAAATATCATGGGTAAAGTCGATGTTTTCCTTTTCAGAATAGATCTTCAGATCCACCTGCCTGCCTGATCCTGTGGTAGACACATCATGAATATGTTCAATGTCCCCGGCCACTAAAGCAAACAAATAACTGGGTTTTTAAAACGGATCTTCCCACCTCCATCTCACAACTTTCATGATTTATTGTGCCGGTAAGGGCATGTCCATTGGTATTGCAATACTATTATATTTGATATATTATAGTTTTTAAATACTAAAATAGGATTTAACTTATGATCGAAAAATTATTTATGCACCACCGAACCATTTTAAGTTCATGTAATCGTCCTTTCAAAAGATATTTTTTAAAAAAACATGCTCTGGAAAATCGATTTTCAATCATTGCAGGTCAACGCGGAGTTGGGAAGACGACAGCAATGATTCAACATATCTATTCTTTTATCCAGGAAGATATTTTAAGTAAGCAGGCCTTGTATGTTCCGGTTGATCATTTTATGGTTGTCGGTCATTCTCTTTATGAAATTGCAGAGGAGTTTGTTGATTATGGCGGGCAGTTTTTATGTCTTGATGAAATTCATAAATATCCGAACTGGTCGCGAGAGCTGAAAAGTATTTATGATTCCTTCCCGACCATCAAGCTTCTCGTATCCGGAAGTTCTGCGCTGGAAATCCACAAAGGGAGTCATGATTTAAGTCGACGAGCGGTGGTTTATAAAATGACAGGTCTTTCTTTAAGGGAATTCATTGAATTGAAATATCATATTGAGTTACCGGTTCTTGATATTGAATCTATACTAACCGATCATGAAAAGCATTCCCTTGAGATTACCAGAAAAATAGATGGGGAACATTTAAAAATACTACCTATATTTCAGGAGTATCTTCGCCATGGATATTTCCCTTATTTCCTGGAGCATCCGGATGAAAGTACATATTTAAGAACCCTGGAGCAGGGTTTACATACGACAATAGAAAGTGACCTACTTTCAATATATCCCAGGTTGGCGGGTGTCAGTATTAAAAAGTTGAAAATGTTGCTTTCAACAATCGCTAGGTCTGCACCTTTTACATCTGACATGAAACGATTAAAGCAAATAATTGAGGTTGGAGATGAAAGAACACTGAAAACTTACCTGAGTTACCTGGAAGATGGAAAAGCCATTACTTGTTTGTCAAAAAAAAATAAAAGTATTAGAGGATTGGAAAAGCCTGAAAAAATTTATTTAAATAATCCAAACCAGGCGCTTGCAATATGTGACAAAGAAAAAGTCAATTCAGGTACGATAAGGGAGATATTTTTTATTTGTATGCTCCAAGAAGAGCACATGATTGCAATCCCTCCAAAAGGTGATTTTATAGTGGATGACAAAAGTCTTTTTGAGGTGGGTGGTAAAGGCAAAACGTTTAAACAGATCAAAGATATTCCTGATTCATTCTTAGCCCTGGATAATATTGAACATGGGATGAATGCCAGGATACCTTTATGGCTGTTCGGATTTTTGTATTGAGCTACAAATTCTCAACATTTATTGTGACTTGTCCAGTTTTTAAAGTACCATAATTAGGTATGGTGTCACCGGAATTCCTAGAGGTGGATTTTGTGATCGACGGCAGTTCCGGTCCGATTCCCATTGAAATAAAGCTCAATTCCACTGTAAATCGAAGATCACTGCGCGGGCTGGAAAATTTTCTTTCCGACACCAGGACGGATTATGCCATCCTGATCAATAGAGGAAAAAGGATTGAACGCATCACGGATAAGATCATCCAGATTCCTGTCAATTATATTTGATTATCCAGGATTCCTTTTGATGCCTTACTCAAGGGCCCGGGAGACGATTTCATACACATTTCTGGAAAGCTTTGGCCGGGAAATGATCCGTTCCAGCTCTGTTTTCATCAGGGCTTTTCTTTTTTCATCATATTTTTTCCAAAGGTTGAAGCAGGAGGACAGCCGGGCCGCGATCTGGTGGTTGATCCGGTCCAGTTCAAGGATGTGGTCCGCAGCAAAGCGATATCCGGCCCCGTCTTCCCGGTGAAAATTGACCGGGTTCTGCAGGGCGAAGGTGTAAATCAGGGATCTGACCTTGTTGGGGTTTTTCATTGAAAAATCCGGATGTTTTGTCAGGGTTTGTACAAGATCCAGGCAATCTTCAAGCGTTGATCCGGCCTGGACGCTGAACCACTTGTCCAGAACGAGCTTGTCATGCTGCCATTTATCATAAAAGGTTTTTGCCGCCGTTTGTCTGGTGTTGCCGTCAATTTCAGCAAGGATTTTAAATCCGGCGATCTCATCGGTCATGTTTTTGGCCCTGCTATAATGATCAAAAACAAGGGCCGTGGTATCCGGCTCTTTTAAACTGCCAAGAAAGGACAGGCACAGATTTTTCAGGCTCCGGTCCGCCATTGCCGCATGGGAGATGCTCAGCGGGTCGGATGCGGCACAAGCATGAACAACCCCCAGAAATTCATCCTTCAACTGCCGGGCCAGCTCCTGTTTTAAAAATGTCCTTGCCTCGTGAATGGCCGTAACGTCAACCACTTCAAAATGGTCCTTGATCTCGGTTTCCAGGGGCAGGGCGAGGGTCTTTGCCAGGAGTGCCCGGTCCGTGATCTGATCTGATAAAGCCTTTTGAAACGCCTGGACCAGATTGGCGGACACGGTCAATTCTTCATCAGCCCGGCCGGCATGAACAAGCTGTTTGATTTCTTTTAAAAACAGGGTCTGGGCCGCATCCCATCGGTTAAACTCATCATTGTCATGGGCCATGAGAAAGGAAAGTTCTTCATCCCTCAAATCGGTTTTTATCTTCACCGGAGCTGAAAACTGCCTGAAAACTGACGGGGTGCTGTTTTCAGGAATATTGTCAAACTGGAAGGTTTCTTTTTTTGACTTTAACTTGATCAAAGCCTGTCCGTCCGGGGTGATATCATTGCCATTGCCGTCAACAATGCCGAGCCTGACGGGAATGTGCAGCGCCTTTTTCTCAGACTGGTTCCGGTCCGGTTTTGTGTGCTGCTCAAAGGTCAGGGAAAGCTGCTGCAAATCAGGGTTGTAGTCCCTCGTCACGGTTACTGTGGGTGTCCCGGATTGAAAATACCACAACTTAAACTGTGTAAGATCAATCTTGCCCGCTGCTTCCATCACACCAACAAAGTCTTCAATGGTCACGGCCATGCCGTCAAATTTTTCAAAGTAAAGATCAATGCCTTTCCTGAAATTTTCTTCCCCCAGGAGCTGGTGGATCATCCTGACAAGTTCCGCCCCTTTTTCATACACGGTCATGGTATAAAAATTGTTCATTTCCATGTACGAGTCAGGCCTGACTGGGTGGGTCATGGGGCCGGCATCTTCCGGGAACTGGGACCCCCTTAAATTTCTAACGCACGATATTCGCTTGACACCCCTTGAATTAAGATCTGAAGAAAATTCCTGGTCACGGAATACAGTGAGGCCTTCCTTTAAACTCAGCTGAAACCAGTTTTTCAGCGTCACCCGGTTGCCGGTCCAGTTATGGAAATATTCATGGCCGATCACGCCCTGAATGTTCATAAAGTCATCATCCGTGGCCGTTTTGGGGTCGGCAAGCACATATTTGGAGTTGAAAATATTCAACCCCTTGTTTTCCATGGCACCGGCATTGAAATCATTGATGGCCACAATCTGGTACAGGTCAAGGTCATACTCAAGACCGAACCGCTCTTCATCCCATGCCATGGACTGCTTAAGCGATTCCATGGCATGGCCGCACTTGTCTATGTTTTCTTGTTCAGAATAGATCTTCAGGTCCACCTGCCGGCCCGATCTTGTGGTAAACACATCATGAATATGGCCAAGGTCCCCGGCCACCAGGGCGAACAAATAACTGGGTTTTTTAAACGGGTCCTCCCACCTCACCCAGTGCCGGTTGTCGTCAAGGTCCCCGGAGTCAACCAGATTGCCGTTGGAGAGCAGTACCGGATATCTATTTTTGTCCGCAACAATGGTGCACGAATATCTGGCCATGACATCGGGCCGGTCCGGAAAGGGCGTGATCTTTCGAAATCCCTGGGCCTCGCACTGCGTGCAGAAGATGTCCCCTGACTTGTACAGACCCTCCAGACTTGTATTGTCCTGGGGCTTTAAGACGGATGTGATCTCCAGCGTAAACGCATCCGGGGTGGAGGCCAGTTTAAAATGATCGTCTTCAGCCTCATATTCTCCCGGCAGCAGTACCATGCCGTCGGCAGTCACCGAAGAGATCTCAAATTTTCCCTTGTCAAAAACAAGAGGGATGCCCGTATCAATTGCAGCCGTATTCTTTCTTATTCTCAGACTCGACATAACCCTGGTCTGATCTTCTTCGATCTCAAACGTCAGATCCACCCGGTTAACAAGAAACTCGGGCGGCTTGTAATCTTTAAGATATATCTTATTTGGAGTTTTCATGTTCCAAAAAATAGAACCGGAAGACCTTTTTGTCAATAATATTATGGGGACACCATATCTAATTTTTGACAAAAACCGGGTCCCAAAAAGAAAGATAAGTAAGATGTCCCCTTAAACGAGAAGTGCACAGACGGTTATACAAGGCAGATTAAATCTCCGGAATAAATTTTTCTTTATTTTTTTGTGCATTCAATGTATTCTCATAGTATACAAGTTGTTAATAATGAAGAGTGAGGTGTTTTATGGCAAAGACTACTACAATATCAGTAAGAATGGATGCTGAGCTTAAAAATGATGCTGAAAATATATTAACTTTTTTGGGGCTTACCCCATCTCAAGCTATTAATGTTTTTTACAAACAGATAACCTTTCAAAATGGTCTTCCCTTTCCCATTAAGATTCCTAAGAAAAAACTTAATGATATTTCAATTAATGCGATGGAAGAAAAGGACCTTGAGGAATATAGTGACCCTTCTGAATTGTATGAAGAACTAGGAATTTGATGAAAACATTACAAGTTACTAAACAGTTCAAAAAGGACATCAAAAAAATAAGAAAACAAGGGAAAGATTTTACCAAGCTGAAAAACTTATTGGATATTATTTGTGAAGGTAAGGACCTGGAAACAAAATATCGAGATCACAAATTAGTATGCAACTATAAAAAGGCACGGGAATGTCATATTGAATCAGATTGGTTATTGATATATGAAATGCATGAAGGTATTGTTAAACTACGTAGAACCGGTTCTCATGCAGAACTGTTTAAAATGTAGTATCTCTAACCCACATAAATAGCTTCCCTTAATACTCTTTACTTCAAAGGCCTTGATCCGTCGAAATTTCTGGGCCTTTAGCTAAAAAATATCCTGTTTTTGCTTTGGCATGTAATTCGCGCTGATACTTCGCATAATTGGTTTTAAGATTGCCCCGAAAAAGACAATTGAGGATTAACGGAAAATAAAATTAATTGACATGAAAGCTGTGTTATATATATTCATTGCTTATACTCTGAGAACTCCATTTAAACTTGGCATGAATCGTGGACAATAAATTTGAATAATTTAAAAACAATAATCCTCCGTGAGTTCAAGGCGTTTCCGGAAGTTGAAATAGTGATTTTGTTTGGGTCTGCCTCAAGAGGACAACTTACAGGCAAAAGTGATATTGATATCGCATTTGCTGCAAAGACAATCACAACCTATGAAAAAAAATGGATATTTACATTGCCCTTGAAAGATCTTTGAAAAGAGACATGGATCTTATTGACCTTCATAGTGTTAACGGCAATATTTTAAAAAATGTGCTGTGCAATGGTGAGGCGCAATTATAGGGACGCCATATCTAACCCGTAATAAAAATTGGGGTATTTTTTTATGGCACGAATAGCAATAGCTGTCGCACCAGGGATGCCGCACCACATCATCCAACGTGGGAACAGGAGGCAGCAGACATTCTTTATTGATGAAGATTATCAATCCTATTTGAAATTGATGTCGGAATGGTGTTTGAAGTATCAAGTTGAGATCTGGGTTTATTGTCTTATGCCCAACCATGTTCATCTGATTGCTGTGCCTGCCGCAAAGGAGGGATTAAGCCCAGCCATCGGAGAAGCGCACAGACGCTATACAAAGCAGATTAATTTCCGGGAAGGATGGCTTGGGCATTTATGGCAGGAAAGATTTTCATCTTTTATTATGGAAGAAAGATATTTATTAACATGTACGCGATATGTGGAGCTAAATCCTGTCCGGGCAGGTTTGGTCAAGCGACCTGAAGAATGGGTCTGGAGCAGTGCCGCCCCCATATGAAAGGCAAAGATGATATCCTTGTAAAAACGAAACCATTGCTGGAACTTGCAAATAAACCCTGGAAAGATTTTTTAACCGTTGATAGCATTGATGTTCATGAACCGGAAATGGAATTGTTTAGGAAGCATGAACGAACAGGGCGGCCGCTGGGCGAGGATCTCTTTATAGGAAAAATAGAATCTCTTTTGGATCGGAGGCTGAAACCTCAAAAACCGGGTCCTAAAAAGAAAGATAAGTAAGATGTCCCCGAAATAGAGACTAACAAAAAAAGCAGAGCCTCTTTATGAAGCCCTGCTTTTTGTTTGAATTAATATGAGATAGTGATTATTATGCTGTTTTTTTTCTCCCGATACGGGCAAGGCCAAGAAGGCCGATCCCAAAAAGAACCATGGTGGCAGGTTCGGGAACGGGATTCTGAACAAGGTAGTTCTGACCAGGTTTCGTCCAGTCTATTCCATTAGCTCCACCATCTGCAGGGCTAACAGCTAACGACCAATCAGACACATAAGCATAAGCATCATTGAGGTTTGTATTATAGGTTGGTAGAGCATTAAATATAGTCACAACTTCTGCAATAGCACTATAAATTCCAGTGCGCATATCCATGGCGTTCCATACGGCTACCTGAGCAGCAACTTTTTCATTATCACTACCGCCGCTATTAACAAACCAGTTCGCATACCAAGTAGCTTCTGCTAATTGATCATATTTTCCTTGGCCTACGTCTGCTACAGTTATATGATAAAAGTCATATTGGGTTTTAGGATCACCCCACATATCTGCATTTTCAACGCAAAACACCTCTGTGATTCCGCCTAAGGGGTTACTTGTTACATCATAATCCCCAAGCCAACCCACAGCATTAGGGCCAGAAGCATTTACATCCATCTCTTGCCCTTTTAAAAATGGGGTTGCAAATGCTCCCATTGGTATTGCTAAAAATACAATAATTAATAATACACCTAAAATTTTTTTCATTTCATTCTCTCCTACAATAGTTTATTCAAAAACAATTATTCGTTGAACTTAAATATAGCAACATGCATGCCAAGCATTGAAATGCCTGTGGTTACAGCATCTATGTTAGATAAAGTAATTTAATTGAGAAACAAAATACTTAAATTGTGAAATAAATTACATAATATTTGAGAAAAAGATAACATTATTTCCAAAACAAGACATCCCAGGAAACCTTTCCAGAAGGCACAAAAGAATCAAATTCGAGATCAATGGCTTTGATACAAAATAACAATTTTTGTCAGGCCTTTGGCAATTTTTAGAATAATTTTTATCCAAAACTTTGAAAAGGAGTCGCTATTGTTTGAGCAAAAAGCTGAAAATTGTTTCGATTACAGGGATGAGAATACTTCAACTGACTGATTAAATGTAATATTTCGAAAATTTGGGTTTGAGACTGACATAGTAACCGGTGAAAACAGCACCATCCGGTCGGACTCTATATTGATTTTGGTATGGAATTTGCTGTTACCCTTGTGTTTGAAATTCGTGATTGTTTAAAAATATTCCGAAATCGAAATACAATCCAATATGGTTTTTAGGCCTGAAATTTGAATTCCATTGACAAAATGGCCGTTTTAAGAAATGATAGAGGTCTTTATCCATGTTTGATTAAACCAAAATAAGAGGACCTGGAAAGCAAAGGATGGCGGATTCTCAACATCAGGCAGCAGCATTAAAACCGGACCAGATACTGGAAATTGTAATACGGCGCAGATGGATAATTATTGTTCCCCTTTGCCTGTTTCTTACGATTGGTTTTTTTTATACTCTTACCGCCCCTAGAACCTACAGGGCATCCACAACCATTCTTATCCAGGCTCAAAAGGTACCGCAGGGATATGTTCAGTCCCTTGTCACAGAAGACGTTGCGCAGAGAATCAATACGATTTCCCAGCAGATACTCAGTCGAACAAATCTTGAAAAGATTATCCAGGATTTCGGGCTGTTCCAGGACAATGAGGATATGTATCAGGAGGACAAAATAAACAGCATGAGAAGGCGGGTTGTTGTTCGACAGGACAGCAGCCGGAGACAGGGTACCGAAGCTTTTTCCGTATCCTTTACCGGCAGCGACCCTGAAAGGGTAACAAAAGTCGCCAACACTCTGGCCAGTTTTTTCATGGATGAGAATCTTAAAGCCCGAGAGATTCAGGCTGTCGGAACCAGCGAATTCCTTGAATCAGAACTCCAGAAAATACAAGTTAAACTTGAGGACCGGGAAAAAGCATTGGCTGAATACCGGGCAGCCTATATGGGAGGACTGCCCGATGAACTTGAGACCAATTTAAGAACCCTTGACAGACTTCAATTGCAGCAGACAGATGCATTAGCAGCTCTTCGTGACACTCAAAATACAGCAGCTCTTTTAAAAAGTCAGATTTCAAGGCTTAAAGAATTGGAACAAAGCGGTACAGCAACCCTGCAGCCGGATGGTACGCTTGTTGGAACACCTCTTTTATCTGTGACGGAACAGCAGTATGAATCCGAAAAAAGGCAGCTGGATGAGTTGCTTTTGAAATATACAACAAAACACCCGGAAGTGATTAAATTGACAAAGAGTGTTGCCAAACTCAAAGAAAAAATTGAGCAGGAAAAACTGGAAAAAACCGCCAAAGAAAAAATGGATGTCGCCACTTCGGAACCTGAGGCAGCTCATGTTTCATCTGCCGGAAATAACGCCTTATTCCAGCATGAAATGAACCTTCGGCAGCTGGAAAATGAAATAGCAAATATTCAGGCAAATATTCTGCAGATAAAAAAAGCAATGCAGGTGTATCAGAAAAGAGTTGAGGATACCCCTAAAAGAGAGCAGGAGCTTCAATCCATTCAAAGGGACTACAACAACATCCGTGATAGCTATAATTCTCTTCTTGCCAGACGTCTTGAGGCCGAGCTTGCCGTGAACATGGAAAAGAAGCAAAAAGGAGAGCAGTTCAGGATTATCGATTATGCCAGGCTTCCTGAAAAACCAATTTCACCGGATGTCAGAAAATTTTTTATGTTTTCTCTTGCAATCGGACTTGGAATCGGTGGGGGAATTGTTTTTCTGCTTGAATTCTTAAATCCGGCCATCAGAAGTGAAGACCAGATTGAAACGGAAATCGGGCTGCCGATTCTGGCATCAATCCCGCCTATGCCCCAGCCCGGGGATGTTTTTAGGAAGCGTGCTGAACTTGCTGCTTTTTCCATTGTCTTTCTTTACGCAGGTACAATATTTTTAGCGTTTATTGTTTTAAATTTAAAAGGAATTGATAAAACCCTTCATTTTGTTCAAAAGTATATTAATCTTTAGTATTGGAGTCGTCTGTTGGGGAAAATTTTTAACGCATTGGAAAAGTCACGGCAAGCCGTCCAGCCCAGGCAGGATGTCGCAGAAGGCGTTGACGCAGAAACTGTATTGGATCCCCATAATCGTTCGAAATATGATACGGCAAACCATGATATCCCGGCACGAGGCAGTGAGATCGACGATATCACCATAAAAATAGACCCCATGCTGGTTACTGGTCTTGCACCGCAATCCATTGAAGCAGAACAATTCCGGCTGTTGAAAAATAATATCCTCTTCCCGGAAAAAGGAAATCCGCCAAAATGTATCATGATCACCAGTGCGTCCCCGGGTGAAGGCAAATCCTTTGTGGCGGCAAATCTTGCCATCAGCCTGTCCCAGAATATAGATGAGCATGTTCTTCTGCTGGATTGCGACTTGAGATCTCCCACGATTCATTCCATGTTCGGATATAAGGATACCCAGGGATTGAGTGAATACCTTTCCCAGGCCAAACCCTTGTCATCACTGCTGATTAAAACATTTTTAGACAAGCTGACCATCCTGCCGGCCGGGAAAATACCTGCCAACCCGTCGGAACTCTTATCTTCCGAACAAATGCGGCGGCTGATTCATGAAGTCAAATTAAGATACAGTGATCGATACATCATCATTGACACGCCACCACCATATCTAACCTCGGAAACAAGCGTTATATCACGGCAGGTTGATGGCATCGTGATTGTGGTCCAGCAGGGAAAAACTCGGAAAAAAGACGTTCTGGACCTTATTGATGTTTACGGGAGAGAAAAAATTCTTGGGGTTGTGTATAACTTTGCCAGGAAAAAAATCGGTTACGGGTATGGAAAATATGGCTATGGCAAATATGGCAGCGGCGTAAAGAATGCTTAGACTCTTAAAACAATATTTTCCCATACGGAATATTCTTTTCTTTTTGTTTGAGTTTGTCGTGATCTTTGGATCTGTATTCCTGTCCTCTCTGCTGTTAAGCAAATCCGGTTCTTTTCTGTTTGACCTGATACTCTTCCTGAAAATTTTGCTGGTTACCTTTATCTGCCAGGGGTGTCTGTATTATAATGACCTGTATGATTTTGAAATTGCATCCTCTATTCCAGAAATCAGCATAAGACTGCTTCAATCCCTTGGTGTCACATCCATTGCTTTGGCAGTGATTTATTTTCTGTTTCCCGTTGCCATCATTGACCAGGGAATCTTTATTTTAAGTATTTTGTTTTTACTGGTTTTTATTATCGGCTGGAGAATTGTTTACATCTGGATTTTAAACAAGGGCCTTTTTAATGAAAGCATCATCATTTTGGGCTCAACACCACTTGCGCTTGATATTATTGATAAAATAAACAGCACCATTGACTGCGGGTATGATGTGGCACTCTTGATCCCTGATTCAGACAAGGATGAGATTGACCAGGCCATTGCAGACAAAATTCACATTGATTGCAACAAGAAAAATTTTTGCTCAATTGCATTGGGAATGGGTGTCAAAAAAGTTGTGGTTGCTTTGAAAGAACAAAGGGGGTCTTTTCCGACAAAAGAATTGCTCAACTGCCGGACTGCAGGCCTTGAAGTGCTTGAAGGCAGTACATTTTATGAGATGCTCACAGGCAAGCTCCTGGTAACAAAGATAAACCCTTCCTGGCTGATATTCTCGGAAGGATTCAGGAAATCCAGGCTCAGAACCTTTGTTAAACGACTCGAAGATATCGTTATTTCAAGTCTCATGTTAATCCTGCTGTCTCCATTGCTCCTGATTACCTGTATTTTGATCAAGCTTGATTCAAAAGGCCCGGTTCTATTTTCCCAGGATAGAGTTGGAAAAAACCAGAAAGAATACATGATGCATAAATTTCGGTCCATGGTGGTGGATGCGGAAGAAAAAACAGGGCCTGTGTGGGCCCAGACAGATGACAAAAGAATAACCCGGGTCGGCAGGATCATCAGAAAATTCAGGATTGATGAACTGCCGCAGCTATGGGATGTGTTAATGGGCGGAATGAGCATGGTCGGTCCCCGGCCGGAACGTAAACACTTTACAGATGAGCTTGAAAAAAAGATACCGTTTTATACGGAGCGGTTCAAAGTAAAACCAGGTCTTACCGGATGGGCCCAGGTGTCTTATGATTACGGCGCAACGGTTGAGGATGCCATAGAAAAATTGAATTACGATTTGTTTTATATTAAAAATTTATCCATAACAATGGATATTGTTATCATCCTCCGTACGGTAAAAACAGTGTTGTTTGGCAAAGGCGCCAGGTAAAATTTCAGCCAATTTGCAGTTATAAGAATTTGTGATAATAAACCTCAGTGGTATCGAAAGGGCGGAGCTATGTTTTTTTTGCGTGTGATTTTCAGGTTGAAAAGATTAGAAAAATGGGTTGCCATCTGTTGTTTGCTGATTGGATTCTGCATGCCTTCTTCTGTCTCCCTGGCAGATGAAAGTCCGGCAGCATATAAAATAGGCGTCGGTGATATCCTGCGCATCACAACCTGGAAGGAACCGGATCTGTCTTTAGACGAAGCAATGGTTAGAAGTGACGGCAAACTTACGTTTCCATTGCTTAATGATATCCAGGCCCAGGGGGCGACCACAATGGAGCTTAAAGTGGAAATCGAAAAAAAGCTTAAAGAGTACGTGGAAGCACCAAACGTTACGGTGACGCTCGCCAATCCCGTCAGCCAGAAATTTTATATCCTGGGGGAGGTAATAAATACAGGGGAATATCCTATTGTTAAGAAAATAACCGTTATGCAGGCATTTGCCCTCTCCGGCGGATTTACAGAATGGGCGGCCAAGAATAAAATTCTCCTGATCAGAAGAGGTGACGGAAAAGAGACAACCATTACCATTAAGTACAATGATATTCTTAAAGGCGATTTCACCAAAGATATTCCCTTACAGGCAGATGACACCATTATTGTGCCGTAAATTTTTTCAATGAAAATTTAAAAGGAGGTGTAACATGAAGTTTTCAATCAATACCATGATGTTGAAACTCAGCCTGACACTCTTTTTTTTAATGTGTATGTCAGTGTCGCCCGCTTTCTCTAATGTCATCACCCAGTTTACCCCGTCCCTGTCCATTACAGAAGAGTATACCGATAACTATAACCAGACACAAAACAATAAAGAGGATGACTTTTCAACAAGTTACGGTGCCGGGTTTTCTTTTGGGATCATTGATCAGAAAGCAAGCTTGTTTTTAAATTATAATCCTGCGTACACAGATTTTGTCGATCATAACGAGGATGATTCCTGGAGCCACAATATTTCCCTTGAGGGACAGATCCAGGCGTCAAAAAATACCAGTTTCACCTTTTCTGAAAGTTTTGTAAGAGATCTAAGTCGGACTGTTACAACAAACAGCCTGGAAAAACATGATACCAATACCACTTCTGCAGGTGTCCTATATGAATTTGGCCCAAGAGATTCCGTCGGTATGGATTACACCTATTCTTTTGATACATATGATAACCCAAGTGCAGATGAGTATTCGTCACACAATCCAGCAGCATTCTTTTCCTACTGGTTTACGCCTCAATATGGAATTGATCTAAACGCATCATATGAAAAAACCGAATATGACATTTCAACAGATGAGCCGGAAACCTGGTCAGGCGATATCAGGCTTTTAAAAAGCATGACTCGGCATTTTGATACCTATGTCTCTTATGCTCATACCTACACAGACCAGGATTCCGGAGATCATACCATCTACAATCCTTCCGTCGGTTTTGACTGGCGGCCTACGGATGATTCCGGTGTCAGCATGGGGATTGGCGTGTTGTTCCAGGAATGGGACAACCTTAACTCCGACAGCTCTCAAGACCTTTTTCTCGAATTTGATGCTTATAAGACCTTTGATTTCAGCAGACGAGGAACCCTTTCCGTCACAGGGTCCAGCGGCTATACACCGACAAGCGAGGATGCAGCAAGTCTTGGGTTTGAGATTTACTATGAAGCAGGACTTTTATTGAGCTACAGGATAACCAGAAACCTGACGGCTGAATCAAGCGGGTCGTATCAAATAAGCCAGTATGATGAGCCGGGCATAAACAGACAGGACAATACCCTTGAACTTGGTGCCGGACTCGTGTGGTCTCCTTTGCGATGGTTGACGGTCAACCTTTCGTATTCATTTACTGATTTTAGTACGGATGCAGATACCCGGGAAGATTATCAGGAAAATGTGGGAATGCTCACCATCAGCATGACGCCGTCAAGGCCTGTCAGAATGCAGTCTGCAAACCCGAGAGCTGCGCTGGAAAACAGACTCTTTGACTAAAACTAATAAATTATAATGGATTTAACTTAAATGAATCTTACAATTATTGGCACAGGATATGTAGGACTTGTAACAGGTGCCTGTTTTTCAGAAATGGGCAGTACCGTAACATGCGTGGATGTGGATGAAAAAAAAATCGAGGACCTTAAGCGAGGGATTCTGCCCATTTATGAACCAGGCCTTGAAAACCTTGTTATCCAGAATTTTAAGGAAGGGGTATTAAATTTTTCAACAAGCCTTGCTCAGGCTGCAGAGAATTCTAATGTGTTTTTCATTGCCGTAGGAACCCCGCCGGGAGAAGATGGTTCTGCAGATCTTCAGTATGTGCTGCAGGTGGCAAAACAGATTGGTCAGAATATCAATCAATACTCTGTGATTGTGGATAAATCAACCGTTCCGGTCGGTACCGCAGATCGAGTAAACGAGACAATTCGAAAGGAATTGGACAACCGCGGAATTGACATCGAATTTGATGTGGTCTCCAATCCTGAATTTCTAAAGGAAGGCGCCGCTGTAAACGATTTCCTTAAGCCGGACAGGATCATTGTAGGGGTAAATTCAGAACGCGCGGAAAAGATAATGAGAAGACTGTACGCACCCTTTTCCAGAAACCGGGATAAATTGATCGTGATGGATGTGCGGGATGCGGAAATGACAAAATATGTTGCCAATTCCATGCTGGCCACTAAAATTTCTTTCATGAATGAAATTTCAAATATCTGCGAGCGCCTTGGCGTTGATGTGGAAAATGTCAGAAAAGGCATCGGCTCAGACAATAGAATCGGTTATTCATTTATTTATCCGGGATGCGGATATGGCGGCTCATGTTTCCCGAAAGATGTAAAGGCGTTGATCAGGACAAGCAGGGATTCAGGCATTGAACCTGAACTTTTAACTTCCGTTGAAAAGAGAAATGCATTACAGAAATTAGTTATTCCCGAGAAAATTAAGAAAAGATTCGGTGAAAATCTTTCCGGCAGAAAATTCTGTGTCTGGGGCCTTTCATTCAAGCCGGGAACAGATGATATGCGAGAGGCATCATCCATTGTTCTTATTGATGAACTGATTAAAGCCGGGGCCCGTATAAAAGCATATGACCCGGTTGCCATGGATCAGGCAAAAAAAGAATTGCCTGAAGA
The DNA here is from genome assembly GCA_963674905.2 of uncultured Desulfobacula sp. GTDB lineage: Bacteria > Desulfobacterota > Desulfobacteria > Desulfobacterales > Desulfobacteraceae > Desulfobacula. The sequence goes on from CAXXXR010000002.1 coordinate 3,905,233, forward strand.
ATGGTTCAAAGACAATCAACTGCAGTTTTCAGACAATCAATATAATGCTATAGAAAAAACCGATGCCCTGATTCTTGTGACTGAATGGAAAACATTCCGCCAGCCGGATTTCAGGCAGATGAAAGAAAAAATGAACCAGCATATCATATTCGACGGAAGAAACCAGTATATCCCCGAAGAATTAAGAGAACACGGATTTGAATACCATGGTATCGGAAGAGAAGAAATCAATCCTCCTGACATTTGATGTTGAAGACTGGTTTCAAGTTGAGAATTTCAAAGAATATATATCTTTTTCAAGCTGGGATTCGCATGAACTCAGGGTTGAGAAAAATACAAATCTTATTTTAGATCTGCTTGATTCTTTTACCTTCAAGCCCAAGGCCACATTCTTTGTTCTTGGCTGGATAGCTCAAAAAGTACCGCATCTTGTCAGAGAAATACATGCAAGAGGGCATGAGGTCGCCAATCACGGCAACCATCACCATCTGTGCACAAATCTGAATTCAGAACAGATCATTGAAGACTTGAAAGCCGGGAAAGAAAAACTTGAAGATATTACAGGCAGTCCTGTATATGGATACCGGGCACCCAGCTTTGCCATAAACAATGATATCCTGAAACTGGTGAAAGAAACCGGCCATCTTTATGATTCAAGCTTTAATTCTTTTTCCATGCACGGCAGATATGGGACGATTGACATCCCGGAGGATTCTGATTTTTTTGAGCTGCCGGTCAGCAATTTAACTGTTTTCAATAAAGTTTTTCCGCTTGGCGGCGGAGGGTATTTCAGGCTGATGCCTTCCATTTTTTTTGAATCAGGCATGAAACAGGTGCTAAAGAAAAACGATTTTTTCCTTTTCTATTCTCACCCCTGGGAATTTGATCCGGGTCAGCCGAGAGTGGATCAGGCTTCACCCGGTTTTAAATTCCGGCATTATATCAATCTCAGACAGACAGAAAAAAAACTCAGTACATTAATAAATAATTTTGGCAGTTTGAATTTTGTAACCTGTTCAGACTACATTAATTCAAAAAAAAATAATTGAGAGAAACAATATGAAATTTTCCAAAGAAATACTATTTATGTGTTTATGCGTGATTTTTATATCCGCTTATTGTGTTGAACAAAGCAGTGGGAGGACTTTTGTGAAAACGATTAAAGATATTTCACCAGAGCAATGGAAACAATTGTCAGAACAAAAGATTTATTTTGGGCACCAGTCTGTAGGTAATAATATCATAAATGGAATTCAACTGATCATGGAGGAACATCCTGAAATCAAACTGAATATAATCGAAACAAGAGATTTGCCTTCAGTTGATGGGGGAGCATTTTACCACTCAAAAGTGGGGGAAAATGAAAATCCTGCATCAAAAACTAAAGATTTTGTTTCAATAATTGAATCCGGTATCGGAGAAAAGGCTGATATTGCTTTTCATAAATATTGCTACATCGATGTTAATGCAGACACCGATGTAGAAAAAATGTTTCAAAATTACAAAGAAAAAATTGACGCCTTAAAGTTACGATACCCGGAGGTTAAGTTTGTTCATATCACATCGCCTCTTACAACGATTCAAACAGGTCCCAAAGCATGGGTTAAAAAAATTCTTGGCAGACCAATCAGTGGGATTGTGCCAAATATAAAACGCAATATGTTTAATCAGCAACTTCTGGATACCTATCAGAACATAGACCCTGTATTTGACCTTGCGTTAGCAGAAGCCACCCAGCCGGATGGAACGGTTACAACCTTTGAAAGAGATGGTAAAAAATATTTGACTTTATACAAAAAATACAGCAGTGACGGCGGACATTTAAATGAGCAGGGACAAAAAAAAATCGCAGAACAATTGCTGCTTTTTCTGATTGAAAATTTATAACTTGAGACTGCTGAAAACCATATCATCAGATATTGAACATTATTATACATCCAGGGATATACACGCAGCATTCAAACCATTGGGTTTTTTATTGGTTATTCTGCCTGTAAGCAGCCTATATAGTCTGTCCATCCATCGTTTTGGCACATGGATTAACTGGAAATATGGTTTTCATTATACAAAGTCTCCAGTCAGATCATTTTTGAAAATTTTGTACAAAATAGGAGCTTATGCAAATGTTGCCTTCCGAAAAACTCAAATTGAAGAGGATTCTCAGGTCGGCAAAGGTATCTGGTTGTCCAATCGTGGTGGAATACTTCTTGGTCCTATAAAAATTGGAGATAATTGCACTATCCATCATAATGTCACCATTGGATACGGTTTTGGTGCCAAAAGAGACATGAAAAGGCCGGTTATCGGGAACAATGTCCGGATAGGGCCAAATTCCATTGTTTTCGGGGGCATTAAAATCGGTAATGGTGTGACTATAAAAACAAATTCAGTAGTCCATAAAAATATCCCGGACCATTGTGTGGTTGCAGGCAATCCCTGCAGAATAAAAAAGCATAAAATTGTTTAAAAGATATATTAAAAAAGATTTTAAGCGTTACTTTTCCTCCAAATCAGGTCGGAATACAGGCCGCTATTTTATTACGCAGCTCATCTTTAATTACGGTTTTCAGGCAACGCTGGTGTATCGCTTTGGACAGTGGATTTTTGAGAGACCAGGCAGATATGTTTTTTATCCATTTTATTTTTTTTTGGATATTGGAATAAAGTGTCTGTATGGAATTTCATTAAGTAGCAAAGCCAATATTGGACCGGGTCTGTTTATTGGCCACTTCGGCAATATAAAAGTGGGCAGATGTATCCTGGGTGACAATTGTTCCATCCAGCAGTCAGTCCATATCGTTCCTGGACCTGGAGAAAATGAAGATGCACCGCAGATAGGCTCAAGGGTCTGGATTGGCGGACATGTAAGTATTCAGGGCAAAATAAAGATTCATGACGGTGCAACCATTTCTGCGGGGTCGGTTGTCACAAAAGATGTTCCGGAAAACTGTCTGGTTGTCGGGAACCCAGGACGTGTTGTCAATCGAAACTATGATAATACAAGTATTCTTAGGTTAAACTGTATTTGACGAAAAATTACTTAAATTAGAGATATTTAATATGGTCAGCCACATAAACGTAAAAATTGATTTTAAATTAATTTTGATTTTATTATTTCTTTTATTATTCATTGTTGTTTTTTCCCCTGTTTTTAAAGGTTTAATAAATACCTGGAGCAATTCGGCAGATTATTCCCATGGATTTTTGATTATACCAATCAGTCTCTATATCATCTGGATGAAAAGATATGAGTTGGCAAAGGTTCATAGCAAACCATCATTGTCCGGCCTTGTTTTTATACTAATTTCGTTGCTGTGTTACATTGTCAGCCGGTATGCAGGCATTTTAGCTTTAGCACCTGTTGCAATGCTGATGTTTGTATTCAGTTGCATCGTCTATTTATACGGATTTAAAATGATTCGCGTTTTATTGTTCCCTTTGTTTTTCTTACTTCTTATGCTTCCCATACCTTCTCAGATTTATTCTTCTGTGACTTTGCCTTTGCAGCTTATTGTGACCAAGACAAGTGTTGCAATCGCAATGTTTTTTTCTATTCCGATATTAAGAGACGGCAACGTAATCCATATGTCCGATACAACGTTGCAGGTTGTTGCTGCCTGCAGTGGTTTGCGATCCATAGTATCATTATTTGCACTTTGTACTATTTTTGGATATTTGACCCTGAAGACCAATATTTTCAAGATTGCTCTGTGTGTATCTGCTGTTTTTATCGCCGTATTTGTCAATATTGTCCGAATTCTGGCAATGATATTTTCTCAAAATTTTTTTCATTACGATTTGACACATGGCCCTGTGCACGATCTACTGGGAATACTGCTTTTTCTTTTATCATTAACAATAGTTTACATACTTCAAAAGGTCTTTGACATGGGAGAAAGAAAAATTGCAGGTTATAAGTAAAACAAAATTATTTTTTATCATAGCCGCTTTGGTTTTAACCGGCATTTTAATATATTTTCAGCCTGAATCTATTGAAGTCAAAAGAGACCGGACATTAAATCAGGCGCTCTCAGAAATTCCAGGCTGGAAAGTTCAGAAACCGGAGCCCATAGAGCAGAATATCGTTGATGCATTAAAGCTGGATGATTATATTAACCGGTCATTTACAAAAAATGGACAATCCGTATCTCTTTATATCGGTTTTTATAATTCAGCAAAAAAGGTAGGTGCTGCACATGATCCTGTTGTCTGTTTTCCTGGCCAGGGCTGGATTCTAAGTGACAAATCAAAAGGAACATTGCAATTTGATAAACAGAATCTCAATAAAATTCCTTACTCCATGATGACAGCCACGCTGGGAGATTCGAAACAGTTGATCCTTTACTGGTTTCAATCCTATGATACTGCACAGAGTAATACCTTTTCACAAAAAATTGCCCTTGCCAAAAATAAAATTTTTCAGCAGGGTGAGGCCAATGCTTTTGTCAGAGTTATTACTTCCTTAAAATATCAATCCCCGGAACAGGCCCAAAGAAGCATTCTGAATTTCGTGGAGTCTTTTTATCCGGTTTTTGTTGATTATATTAAACAGCCATATGCACATGGAAAATAAATCATGATTACTGCTTTATTCTTTATCTCCATAGCAGCGATATTTTATATTTATTTCGGTTACCCAATATGTGTCTATATTCTGGCCTTTATAAAACAAAAGTATGTGAATAAACAGGATTGTGAACCCTTTGTCTCAATCCTTATTGCTGCCTTTAACGAAGAAGACTGTATAGAGCAGACCATTCAAAATAAACTTAATCTTGATTATCCGGATCATAAATATGAAATCATTGTGATATCAGATGAATCAACTGATTTAACTGATGAAATTGTGGCAAAATTTGAATCCCCGAATATAAGGCTTATCCGCCAGGTGCCGCGTGCCGGGAAAACGTCTGCTCTGAACCTTGCAGTGCCGCAGGCAAAAGGAGAAATTCTTGTTTTTTCAGATGCAAATTCCATATATGACTCAGGTGCCTTAAGAAAAATTGTTGCCAATTTCAGTGATCAAGACGTTGGATATGTCAGTGGAAAAATGATCTATACAGATGCAGACGGGTCTGTTATTGGAGATGGATGTTCAGCTTATATGAAATATGAAAATTTTCTGCGGTCGATTGAAACAAAAATAGGTTCAATTGTTGGTGTTGACGGCGGAATTGATGCAGTAAGAAAAAAATTGTATCAACCAATGAACAACGACCAGCTTCCTGATTTTGTATTGCCTTTGAAAGTGGTCCAACAAGGATATCGTGCGGTATATGAACCCGAAGCCCTGCTGAAAGAGCACGCTTTAAAAGAACCTGAAGATGAATATAGAATGCGCGTTCGCGTTTCTCTCAGGGCCATGTGGGCACTGTATGACATGAAGTCCCTGCTGTCTCTAAAAAGATACAGGATATTTGCATGGCAGATGTTATCACACAAAGTTCTGCGGTATTTGTGTTTTATTTTTATAATTACAGGTTTTGTTTCAAATTTGCTGCTTTTATCGGAAAGTATTTTTTATAAGGTCTTTTTTGCCGCACAGATTCTATCATTTATTGGTGTGGCAATCTCTGCATATTTACAAAAAAACAGGATTGAATTTAAACCGCTTTACTTCCTCTATTATTTTTTTCTGCTGAATACAGCCTCTGCCCATGCTTTCCTTAAATTTATTATGGGGAAAAAAATGGTAACATGGACACCTAGAAAAGGCTGAGAAAATACGCCAGTGAGAATTTTACATGTTATCGACAGCGGAGGAATGTATGGCGCCGAGGTGATGCTGCTCAATCTTGTTGAAGAGCAGATCCAACAGGGATTGCAGCCTGTCATAGCAAGCATTGGGGAGCGCTTGATCAAAGAAAAGCCGATTGAGACTGAGGCAGAAAAAAGAGGCCTTCCGCTTAAAATTTTCCGCATGAGGCCGGGTTTAAATGTTTTAGGGGCAAAACAGGTTTTAAACTATTGCTGTGATGAAAAGTTCGATATTTTTCATTCACATGGTTATAAATGCAATATTCTGCTGGGCCCTTTACCTGGATTTATAAGAAAAAAGCCAATGCTTTCGACATTGCACGGCTATACAAGCACAACAGGTTTAACAAAAATGCGGGTTTATGAGTGGCTGGATGTTTTGAGTCTTCGCTTTGTCGATGGTGTCGTACTGGTCAACAAAGGCATGCTCCAAAACCCAAAAATTGCGCGCTTGAATAAAAAAAAGCTGTTTGTTGTTGATAATGGCATCCCCGCTGTTTCCTCGCCGGCCAATCACCCCAAATCTCTTGATCCTGATATCGTTGAATTCTGTAAAAATGGATTTGTAATCGGTTCTATTGGAAGATACTCAGTTGAAAAAGGCTTTGATCTTCTGCTGAAGGCTTTTTGTCTGGTTTTAAATCAAATTCCGGATGCAAAACTGCTGCTGCTGGGAGAAGGCGGTCAGCGCAAACAATATGAAAAAATAATACAAGAAAACAATATGGCAGATAAAGTAATGCTTACCGGTTACAGATCAGATGCCTGGCAGTACCTTGATTTAATGGATGTTTATGTGATTTCGTCTTTAACAGAAGGGTTGCCGATAACCCTGCTTGAAGCGATGCGCAATAAGACGCCCGTTATTGCGACGCGAGTCGGCGGCATCCCGGATGTATTAAAAGACGGGCTGGGTGGGGTCCTGATTGAACCAGGGAATGCTGAGAAGATATATAATGCAGTCATATCACAGTATTTTGAACCTGGAATTGTAAAAAAAAATATCGAATACAGCTATGAAAGATTTCTTCAAAAATACTCAAGCAAAACAATGAGTAAAAATTATCACCAGATTTATCATCATATTTTGAATCAATTTGCCGCAAAATAAAATAAAAATATTATTTATCACCAGTCTGCTGGACAAAATGGGGGGTGCAGAGAAAAATCTTTGCGATATTGTTTTACATCTTAACAGGGATAAATTTATTCCATATGTTTTGGCATTTAAAGGCGGGGTGTTAACCAAATTTCTTTCTGAAAAAAAAGTTGCGGTCGAGGAGAATGGTGTGGGCAGGCTTTTTTCTATACATGCACTATTCAAGGCCTTCACACTATGGCGGTTTGTCCGAAATGAAAAAATCGATATTATAGTTTCATATCACCACGATGCAGATATCTTTGGAGCCTTGGTTGCAAAACTGTCAGGCACACCAATAATCTCAAGCCGCAGGGATATGGGGTATCAGCTGCAAAAAAAACATATCTGGTTTTATCGCAGGTTTTCATGGCTGTTTTCACATTTTATAACAGTTTCCGATGCTGTCAAACATGAAATAATGTACCGCGAAGGCATAAACGGTAAAAAAATTACAACAATTCATAATGGTCTTGAAATAGAAAAGTTTCATTTACTTGACCCTGCCCAAAGAATAACTCTTAAAAAAGAGCTTGGCTTGTTACCAGACAAAATTATTATCGGCATGGTTGCCTCTTTTCGTCCCATCAAAGGGCAGAGATACCTTGTAGAAGCCATCAGCAGGATGAAAAAGTGGCAGGATAAAATTCAGGTCGTAATTGTGGGATTCAATGAAACTGATTATTTCAGACAGGTGCAGACAGCAGTTAAAGACGCCGGACTTGAATCAATTTTTATTTTTACCGGAAACAGAAATGATGTGCCTGATATTTTACCGCTGTTTGATGTTTTTGTCATATCTTCTAAAAATGAAGGGTTTTCAAACGCCATAATTGAAGCAATGGCAGCAGGTGTTCCGGTAGTCGCAGCCAACAGTGGAGGAAACAGCGAAGCGGTTGAGAATGGTAAAACAGGTATGTTATTTGATGCCTGCAATAGTGTGTCTTTAGCGAAAACACTTGATAAAATGTTAAACAGTAAAAAACAGATGGAGAAAATGGGAGAGAATGGAAGAAAACGGGTTGAAGAAAAATTTATTTTGAGGCGGATGATAGAATCCAATGAAATGGTTTATAAAAATAATCTGGTTGTAAAATGAATCACGAAAAAAAACAGAAGATTAAACGTCTTATCTGCCATTTGCCTTTTGTATCCAGATTGGCAGCATATAAGACCAGGCATCTGCCACGTATTTTTATGTACCATAGATTCAGTATGGAGGATTATTCGACAGGTCCGATTGTATCAGCATTTAATTTTGAATGGCAGTTGCAGCAAATCAAAAAAGGACCCTGGACAGTGATGTCATTGTCGGAATATGTCCATCTGCGGCGTAAAAATTTAAAAATACCACCATATACAGTTATTCTAACCGTTGATGACGGATATCGGGATTTTTATGATGTCGCTTTCCCATTGCTGCATAAGTACAAACTCCCGGCAACCTTTTTTGCAACAACTGCTTTTGTTAATAAAGAGATCTGGTTATGGCATGACCGCCTGCACTATGTAATTGAAAAGACTAAAATCAAAGAAGTTGATGTTTCCTTTGACCACAGAACAATACGGCTGCGAACTGCAACAATGACGGAAAAAAATGAAACCTGGCAAAAACTTTCAGACTTTGTAATTGAGATTCCAGACGAAAAGAAATGGCAGGTTGTTCAATTGGTTGAAGATAAACTGGAAGTGGATGTGCCTGACATACCGCCGCATAATTATGCAGCAGCATCCTGGAGCGAACTCAAGGAAATGGCAGAAAATGATATTGAGATCGGAGGGCATACCGTCACCCACCCTGTGTTAAGTCAGGTTAAAGCTCAGAATTTGAAGTTTGAATTGACAGGACCCAGGAGAATCATGAACGAAAAAATCGGAATCGATATTCAGACTTTTTGCTATCCAAACGGAAGGGATGCAGATATTAATTCTACCGTTCTGAAAATAGTTCGAGAAATAGGATACATTGGGGCTGTCCAGGGCTCAGGACTTGATTTTTCAAATCTTTACCGTCTTCCAAGGTTTGGTATTTCAAATGACAGACTTGATTTCCTCTGGAAATTATATGGCTTTGAGCAATTGCTGCTGAGGCAATAATTGATATGTTAAGAACTATATTAAGAAATGCCGGATCGAATACAGCTGTAATGGTTGTCAAAATATGCTTTTCCTTTATTATGGCGCCTGTCATTGTGCATTCCCTTGGAAATTATGATTATGGCCTGTGGGAGATTGTTTTTTCCATAGTAGGCTATATGGGAATGATGGATATTGGTATGCGACCTGCCGTGGTACGATATGTCGCAAAATTTCTAGCTGAAAATAATCGTAAAAAGCTTGATCAGGTCTTTTCCTCTGCCGTAGTTTTTAATGCGACCATTGGAAGTTTTTGTTGTGCCATGTTGTTGCTTTGGGCTTATTTTAAACCAGAGCTGCTTGCAGAGGTATCTGATTCAGATATTGAAAGATATTTATTTTTTTTAGTAATTATTGGAATTCAGATATTTTTTCAATTTCCAGGGTATATTGCTGAGTGTTTTCATGAAGGATACCAACGGTATTATCTTAAAAACAATGTTACGCTTATAAATACCTTCGTTGGGAATGCTATCCTTTATTATCTGCTGACTCATGGATTTGGCTTAATCACTTTGGCTCTTGGAAATTGTATTGGAATTTCGGTCAAATATATCATTTATTTTCTTTTACTTGGTAAGAAAAAATATGGTGATTTTCATCTTCAAAAGATAAATTTTTCAAAAGCTGTTTTAAAAATGCTGGTTAGCTTTGGGGCAAAATCATTTGTTCAGTCTTCTGCCAGCATTATTGCAGGAAGTATTGGAGTTATGGTTATCGGTTTTTCCCTCGGCCCTGCGGTCGTGCCTTTTTATACCATCCCTGCACGTTTGATTAGTTATATCAGAGATCTCTCAATGACAATTACTAATGTGTTTTTACCTGTATTCAGTCAGCTTCATGCCAGTAAAGAGCATGAAAGGCTAAGAAATTTATATACGTCTTCAACAAAGTACATAACGGGACTAACATTTCCCGCTTCAATTGGAATATGTATGTTAGGTCCTGCGTTTATAACCCGCTGGATTGGTCCAGAATATGGTGATTCGGTTTCAATCCTTTTGTTTTTGTTTACTGGAAGTTTTATTATTATCTCGATGAATCCTCTGCACCAGCGCTATTTGACTGGCATAGGATGTATTGAATTTTTAGCGAAAATGCGAGTTGCGTGGGCCTTTGGATTGCTCTTGCTTTGTCTCTTGTTAGTTAATTTTTTTGGCAAGGAAGGAGTGGCTGGTGCATCTTTGATTAACAATTTCATTTTTGAACCAATAATTTTTGTATATACCTGTAAGCAATTGCAGATACCTGTCTTGTCTTTTTTTAAGAAAACATATTTTCGTATTATAATTCCAAATATGACTCTACTGGTGATTTTATATTTTATAATTAATGAATGGAATCCATCATCTTACATAAGCATAATGACAATATCTTTACTTGCTGGCGCGGCTTATGTTCTCATGTTTGGTCTGTTGTCAGTAACTACAGACGAACGTCTTTTTTTAATTAAAAAATTTAAAATGGTTTTAAAAATCTGACATGTTAATTGTGTTCACGATAAAAATAGATATGGCCTGAAGATTGATCCTCTTTTATTTATATCTCTTGTTCCTAACAAGCTTTTTTTTGCACTTGACGTCAAGAATTTCAGTTTTAGGTGCTATTCGATTTGACTTTATCCTAATGCTGACACTGGCAGTGTTTATGGTGTTTTCTTTAAGTAGTATGTATTATAAGTATAGGAGTTCAGATATTTGGAAAAAGCTGATTATTTTTATATGCTATCTTATTTTAACGATTCCTTTAGTCAAATGGCCTGGATCTGTTATCAAAAGCGGGTTGGAATATTATCTAAAAGTGATTTTCTTTTTTTTCTTTACGCTCTCATTTGTAAATACAGAGAAGCGTTTTAAGGTGATGATTTTGGTTTTTTTAGGGTGCCAAATTTTTAGAGGCTTTGAACCCGCCTGGCTTCATATAAATACCGGTTATTGGGGAGATTTTGCATATAGCGGGGGGGGGGTGAATAGACTTGATCGGCTGTCAGGAGCACCTCATGATATCGTAAATCCAAATCAACTTGCATGGGTAATTGTAAATATTATTCCCTTTCTGTTTTACCTTGGTTGGCAATATAGAAGTTTAATGTGGAAACTTTTGACTTCGGCTCTCGGGATTGGCCTGCTTTATCCTTTGTTTTTAACAGGATCGAGAAGTGGTATGGTCTGCTTGTTTGTTGTGCTTTTTGCCATCGTTTTTTTCAGTAAAAAACGAAAACGAAATTTAGTGATTTTACTTTGTTTGTTTATTCCTGCCTTTATAATTATTTCAGGTCTTCTAAGTTCAGATATGAGAGAAAGATATCGTTCTCTATTCGACAAATCTGCTGTTGGTGCTGATACTGCCCAGGGTCGTATAAAGGGGATACAAAATACTTTATCTACAATAATAAATCTCCATGGAGTTTTTGGACATGGCCTTGGCACAAGTAGGGAGCTTAACGCAAATTTTTTGGGGACTACACAGGCCACACATAACCTATATATCGAAATACTCCAAGAAGTTGGAGTTATAGGGGCATTTATATTCTGTTCATATATTTATGCAATATTCAAAGTCTTGTATGATACTGTGAAGCGAAATCAAATAAGTCAGAACAACAGTTTTTGCTTAAGAGTTGTAAAGTCTTTACTCGTATGGGAAACTATGCATTTGATCTATTCACTTAGCTGTTTTGGTCTCGCAAGTTGGGAGTGGTATTTTTTCGGAGGGGTTACAGCTGTTGCAATTTTTTTTAAAGAGGCGGAAGAGAGCGCTCCTACAAAAATGATTAAAGAACCGGGAAAAGCTTATGGAAAATAATATTGGTTTACAAGATGAGCACAACCCGCTTGTGTCTGTTATTATTCCTGTTTATAACAGGGCCGATTTAATTCGGGAAACAATTGAAAGTGTTCTAAAACAGACATATCAGAATATTGAAATTATTGTTGTTGATGACGGGTCTACAGATAATTCTATAGAAATTTTAAATGAATTCTCGAAAAAAATTAAGCTTTTTCAGCACCCTGGAAAAATAAATAAAGGTCAGGCTGCAGCCATCAATTTGGGTTTAAAAATGGCAAAAGGAAGTTATATCGCTATTTTAGATAGTGATGATTTATTTTACCCACTTAAAATTGAAAAGCAGGTTGAATATCTTAATTCTCATCTTGAGAAAGGAATTGTTTATTCAAACGGGATGAATATCGATTTTGAAGGTTCCCCATTATATACGCTCTATCCGGCTGGTGATAGACCACCGATAGGACCAGAAGCTGTACTTGAAAATTGTGCATTCAATCTGCCATCAAATGCTTTAGTCCGGAAAAACGTTTTTGATCAGGTGGGCTTTTTAAATGAGTCTTTACGCAGCGCTCAGGATCACGAAATGGCAATAAGATTGGCAGAGATTTCAGATATTGGTTATATTGATGATATACTTTGGGGGTATCGAAGGCATGGTAACAGCATCAGCCACACTCGAACCACTGAGCGCTGGAAAAATGGATTTAGAATATTGTCTGAAGCGACCCAGAGATACCCATATCCAGTTAAAACCCGTTTGCGGCGTAAAGCAGTTTTGCATTTTCGACTTGGACAATGTTATATTGGCCAAAAAAAAATATTTACAGCATTTTTCCATTTTGCCTGTGCTGCTTTTTGGGATCCGCAGCGGTCTCTAAAAGTTCTTTTTAAAAAAGAAAGAATCAGTAACGCAAATTCCTAACTGCTACTAATATTTAATTAGGGGAAAATACGAGAAATGACGAACAACACTAAAGAAAGAATAGTTGAGTTGAACAAAAAGCAGGCTGATTTTTATCAGGTTTCAAATGATAAACGTCCATTTAATCCAATAATGAAAATTTGGCGTCTCCTGAGGCGACGGATGTATTATCTGATGAACAATTCTTCTATCTGGGAGGATGTCTTTAAATACCAAAAAGAATGGATAGGTAATTTAGAAGGCAAAAAAGTTCTTGATTTTGGATGCTATGATGGAAATGCACTCAGCCTCTATCTTGCTGAAAATTCAGGTGTTTATTATGGTGTGGACCTTAGCAGCTCGGCAATTGAAAGATTAAGGCAGAATTTCAATGAAAAGGGAATCAAAGGGGCCTGTCTAAAAAGTGTTGATATTCTTTCCGATGAATTTGGCGAAAAAGATTTTGATATTATTTATGCACAAGGTGTTTTGCATCATTTCAATCCGATTGATATTTTATTGCCAGTCTTAAATGAAAAACTAGTTCCCGGAGGAAAAATTGTTTCTCTTGACCCATTACAAACATCTTTGTTAACAAAGACTGTCCGAAAAATTTATCACCCTTTTAGATCTGATAAAGAATGGGAATGGCCGTTTAGAAAAGAGATTTTTACCGCTTTTAAAAATTATTTCCACATTGTAAAATTGCAAGGTGTCATCGGAAGGTCGAAATGGGCAATTCCAGTAGCTTTTTTTTGGCCATCCATGGCCGTGAAAATTGTCCAAGCACTTCATAAACAAGACCTGGCCTTAGCGACCCAGGAAAACAGACATCTTTGGTGTTGCATGCAGTTAGTTATGTGTATGGAAAAACCAAAAACTAAACAACCACCGGCTAAAGGCCGGTGGGTTTAAGTACGCGGACTGAAAGTCCAGCGATACCGGCAGAGCCGGTTGGTTCATTCGATATCAAATTTATCATCGGGATCTTTCTCAAAATGATGCTCCAGATATTCTTGAATCATATCTTTTGTAAGCTCCCCTGATGTTACACAAAAATACCCCCTTGCCCAAAAGTGTCTCCCCCAGTACCGTTTCTTTACATGAGGAAATTCTTCAAATATTTTGCGTGACACTCTTCCTTTAATCCTTCGCATGATATCTGAAGCCGAAATGTTTGGTGGAGCCGATACCAAAATGTGCACGTGGTCCTTACTCACAACTCCACGCATAATTCGTATTTCAAACCGCTCACACGTTTGGCGGACAAGCTCTCGCACACGAACAGCAAGATCCCCTTGTAGCATATGATAGCGATATTTTGTCACCCAGACAAAATGGTACTCTATCTTAAACTTTGTATGACTTCCTCGGCGGTATTTCATGCCAAGGCATTATAAACCAACTGCTATCAAAATGCTACCCGCCTAAAGGCGGGGGTTTAAACCTTTTACAGAAACAATTAATAGAATATAGAAGAAGAATATATGTGCGGAATAACTGGCATAGTTTATACAGATGAACAGCGGCATGTGGAACAAAGTTTAATTGAAACCATGTGTTCAATTATACGGCACCGCGGCCCTGATGAGTGGGGGGTATGGAATAGGGGTGCTGTAGGGATTGGAATGAGACGTCTCAAGGTTATTGACTTGGAAAGCGGTCATCAGCCCATGACTAACTCAGCAAAAAGTCTGCATATCGTATTTAATGGGGAAATATATAATTATCAAAACCTTAGAGATGATTTACAATCTAAAGGATATCAGTTCAATACTTCTTCTGACACAGAAACAATCCTTTATGCATATGAAGAGTATGGTGTGGATTGTGTTCAGCACTTGCGCGGCATGTTTGCATTTGCTGTTTGGGACAGTGTGAAGCATCAACTTTTTTTGGCACGGGACCGTTTTGGGAAAAAACCACTTCATTATCTGCATGACGATAATAAATTTGTTTTTGGATCAGAGATAAAATCAATTCTTAAACATCCTGGTGTAGTTCCTGAAGCAAACAGACCGGCTGTAGGTCGTTATCTGGGATATGGATATGTACCTGATCCGGAAACCATGTTCACAGGTATTAAAAAGTTGCTTCCTGGGCATTGCATGATCTGGAAGAATGGCCAAATAAAAATCAAGCAATACTGGGATCTGAATTTTAAACCTGATTTTCCCCCTGAGGCAGCGACATACTATTTTGAAGAAGCAGAACGACTGATACGTGAGTCGGTAAAAATAAGAATGATAAGTGATGTTCCTTTGGGGGCATTCCTCAGCGGGGGAATTGACTCCAGTCTGGTAGTCGCGATGATGGCTTCTCAGTCCAGTGAACCAATCAAAACCTTTTCTATCGGTTTTGATGAGCAGGAATTTAACGAGTTGAAATATGCCAGGATGGTGGCAAAAAAATATGCTACTGATCATCATGAAGAGATTGTTAAACCTGATGCGGAAAAGGTCATTCCAGAAATTATTTCCAATTTTGATGAACCATTTTCAGACTCTTCAGCAATCCCGACCTATTATGTATCCAAACTAGCCAGACGTCATGTTACAGTGGTTCTTTCTGGTGATGGTGGAGATGAACTTTTTGGAGGATACGACAGGTATTTAGACAGCAGATATGCTGAAATAGCCGATCAGTTTCCACAATGGTTAGTGGGACCGGTTTTGAATTTTGCAGCGTATTTAATACCAGACAGGTTCCGCGGAGGAAATACCATGCGTTATCTTGCGGTCGGACCTGATAGAAGATATGCAGCCAAAATGGCAGGGTCTCGTTATAGAAATCAGTGCTTATTGCATAAAGATCTGCTTGCCGATTTAGGGAAAGCATCACTGGGATCTGAGGTGGAAGAATGTTTGTCTAAAAATCGTGCGCTTGATATTATAACGCGCCGGCAGTACGCTGATATAAAGAATTATTTAGTTGGGGATATCTTAACCAAAGTGGATAGAACCAGTATGCTGGCATCCCTCGAAGCTAGAACTCCTTTGCTAGACCATCGTCTGGCTGAATTTGCTGCCAGACTTCCCTTATCTCTAAAAGTACAGAATAGGTCATTAAAGTATCTATTGAAAAAAATAGCTGAGAAATATCTCCCGCATGAATTAATTTACCGCCCCAAAATGGGTTTTGCCGTTCCAATTAATAAGTGGATTAATAGTGAATGGCATGACCTGAGTCATGACCTGGTATTATCAGATAAAGCGAAAACCCGAAATATATTTAATGTTAGATATGTCAATCGGGTTTTCAAAGAGCATCATTCAGGGATAAGAAACCACAGCGGATTAATTTGGTCTTTGATGGTTTTAGAAATGTGGTATAGGAGATATATTGATGGATAGGGCCTCTGAAAGTGCAAATAAAAAAAGAGTGCTTCTGGTTGTACGATGGCCTGTGGGAGGAATACGCACGTTTCTTCGTTATGTTTATAGTCGTTTTGACCCTGATAAGTGGCACTTCACAATCATTGCGCCGGCACACATAGAGTTAGATGCTTTGGCAAAAGATTTAGAAAAGCAGGACATTGATTTAGTATCTACTCACTCTAAACCATCAATATATCGGTTTGGATTTGAGATTTTTAAGCAGCTATCTTTTAATAAGTATGATTTTGTGCACTCCCATGGTTTTACGTCTGCAGTTATTTCCGCTGGCCCGTGTATGTTTTTTCTAAAAAAACATATTGTGACATCTCACGATGTCTTAAATAAAGAACAGTTTATAGGGCTCAAGGGTAGGCTAAAAGGTTTGCTCCTGAGTATGGTTTTAAGTTCTGCTGAATTTGTCCACTCCGTTAGCCATGATGCTCAAGCCAATCTGCTTTCTTTCTTACCATTTTTAAAAAATAAGAATTGTGTGGTTATCCCAAACGGAATAGACACGGATAGTTTTTTGCACTCAAAAGCAAAAAAAATACTTTTTTCGAAGGATATAGACGGTTTTAAAATTGGTTTTTTTGGGCGATTTATGAACCAGAAAGGATTCAGATATCTTGTTGATGCCATAGAAATTCTTTCGAAAGAGAAGACCTTAGTAAAAGTACCTATAGTCTTTGCATTTGGTGGCGGCGGCTTTATGCAGCGCGAAAAAAGGGATATTGAATCCAGAGGATTAAGTCATTATTTCCGTTTTATGCCGTTCGAATCAAATATAGCAGCTGCTATAAAGGGCATGGATGTGGTTGTTATGCCATCATTATGGGAGGCTTGTGGTTTATTAGCAATGGAGACCTTGGTGTGTGGCACCCCCTTGATATCTACCCATTGTATTGGCTTACGAGAAGTAATAAAAAACACACCGGCAATAGAAATTCCAGCTTCTGATTCAAAAGCACTGGCAGAGAAAATTGTTTATGTGATGGAGAATGATTGTTTGGAAATGTTTAGAGGCTTTTCGCAGGAAGCAGCCCAAAGATTTGATGTTAAGAAACAAGCTTTGAAGATTAATCAATTATATAATGAAATTTTAGGATGATACATCATAGATGGACTTTTCAATTGTCATTCTAACCTTTAACCGTCGAGACCGGATTAAACACCAGCTTGAACTGACCCGTAATTTGAGTTTGGGAGGAACGAAACTTGAGATAATTATTGTTGATAATGCATCTGAAACCCGAATTGATGACCTTATATCTGATGATCCAAGAATAAAGCTCGTTCGAAATGAAAAGAATTTGGGTGCAGTAGGCCGAAATAAAGGGATGCAAATTGCAAGGGGTAAAATTATAATTACACTGGACGATGATGTTTATGGTATTTCAGATGAAAATCTATATCACTTAAAGGAATTATTCCAGGATTCAGGAATTGCCGCAGTAAATTTTAAAGTAATAGAAGAGGGTACGGGTCGAATAGCAAACTGGTCCCATCCGTATGATGAAGTCTTTTTTCATGATAGGAGATTGGAGACCACCTCAATAAGTGAAGGCGCTGTGGCTTTTCGGCGCAGCGCATTGCAGGCAGTTGGTTTTTATCCAGAATATTTTTTTATCAGCCACGAAGGCCCGGATCTTGCATTAAGATTTATTAATAATTCTTGGCGGGTGATATACACGCCGGAAATAAAAGTGAAGCATGGTTATGAAAAAATTGGCAGACCAGGTTGGAGAAGATATTATTATGATACAAGGAATTATTTGTGGTTAGTGCTAAGAAACTATCCCGTAAAATTGGGGATAAAGACCCTTTTTATTGGCTGGGGATCAACATTCGTGTATTCAATTCGTGATGGCTTTTTAAAATATTGGTTTAAAGCAGTATTTGATGCCTTTGGGGGCGCTGGGCAAGCTATTGTTGACCGTGCTCCTTTAAGTCATGAGGCGGTTAAAAAAATTCAGTTTATTGAAAAAAATAAACCTGATTTTTTTAAAATGGTTAAAAAGCGTCTGTTTGGTAAGGAGGTGAGGATTTAAACCCATAGGATAAAAGGTTTTTAGTCGGTTTTAGATAGATCTAATAGGCTTTTTTTAGGAGGTATCATGTCTATAAAAGGAAGAATAAGTATCAGATTTTGTTTTGCATTTATGTGGCTGTTCATTTGTAGTAACTTTGTAAATGCAGAGCCAATTATCTCATCAGTATCAGGCCAAATAAACGATAACCAAGCTATTTCCATCAAGGGCGCGGGCTTTGGTGATAAAGGACCCACCATTGTAGTTTTTGATGATTTCAACGATGGAACAGGTGATGGAGACGATGCAAATTTATCCGCGACTGTGGGCTCCTGGGATGGGACTGGTACTTATAAACCCCGCTATAGTTCGCTATCAAGATCTGGTAATTTTTCTGTAGAATTTTCTAAATTTTCTTCAGGTTATAATGCATTTGTTCATTGTCAGTTCTACAAAGATTTTCAACCTACAACGGAATATTTTTTGAGCTATGCTGTTATGATTCCTGAAAATACCTATTTCCCACAGCAATATGCAACCGCACCAATAGGTGATTTTCCTGGTGAATCTGTATGGAAATTTGCCTGGATACGTGATTATGAAAATGATCCAGACAGTTCTCCCGATGATGATGATAAATGTTTACCGACGCATACATCTTATGGACTTATAAGAACAGATGGAAATGATTTGAATAAGAGTAGAGGCTCTTCATCAATACGCATCCACGAAAATGGCGATACTTGGTGGCAATGGGGTTCTTGGAATAGATTCGCTTTTTGGGGGAAGGCAGACAAGGCAAATCCGTCAACTGTTGTAGGGAGGGAATGGGCTCAAGGTGTTAGCGATGGCGTTGCTCAAGTTTTTAAAGTGGATACTACAGATCCGATCTTTGGTTCAGGTACTGCACCATATCAGTGGACTAGGCTGCATATTAATGGTTGGATTCGTCCCACGCCATCTGAAAGGCCCATTAAATTATTATATGATGATATATATTTCGCTGTCGGCCCAAATTCTGCTGCCCGAGTTGAAGTTGGGAATGCTAAAAACTATGAAGCTTGTACGAAAATATCAATAGCCACACCTACAAACTGGAGCGATTCTACGGTTAGTGCAACAATTCGGCAAGGAGGATTTAATCAAGGTGAAGAAGTTTACATTTTCATTGTGGATGCTGAAAATAGTTATTCCACAGGATTCGGCCCTTTTTCATTTAATAGTGTAAGCGTTAGCCCCCCTCAGGACTTTAGAGGTGAATAAAATTAGAGAGGGAGATGTGTTGTCTCGCACGGTAAAGAAAAAAGCGATGCTTCTTTTGTTTTCAGAGGATGCCCCCCAGTTGGGGGGCATATTATTTGTGCTTTAGCTCGAAAAAACAACGGGTAAGCCGACGGCAAACAAGTCTTTGACTATTGGAGGCCCTTTTAATGATTCGGTACAAAAATTTCCATCTATTCTAAAATTGAAAAAAAATAGCAAGAAAGGAGCAGAAAAATATCTTTTAAGCTCTTTGAGAAACAGAAACCTAAGTTGTGCGATTATCTATTCGATCTGCACCAGCCTCCCGCGTCTCAGCGGTTTTAAAACTCCTCGGCATAACCAACGGGTAAGCCCGTGATTTTTAAAAACACTTAGGCACCAGGATTCAGGCATATATTTTCTTAAAAAATCGCTCATCCAAGGAGAAAGATTCTCCAATATTGTAGCAGTTGAATAAAATTTTTTAAAAAATCAACAGAATGAGTTCTATTTTAAAGCAAATTCAAGCTAAATTCAGCCGGATTTTACCTCGGATTGAGTTGATTTATCCGGATTTTGACGTCCGGACGCACCTATCCACTTACACCGGTGTTTTGAAATACCCTTGTTCTGAGGTGGATCTCAAAATCAGTTAATTTGGCATTAATATTGTCTTTTCGCATGATACCATCCTTAAAATTATTCAGTGCAAGAAACTCACGGTTAGGTGCGCCAGCATATCCTTTGTTAGCATATGCAATCAGGACTTTACCAGCATACATGCTATAACACACCGCATAAGGAAGAAATTTAAAATCATGATGAGAGGCCGGACTCAAAGTCGTCGAGAGAATGAATCCATTTTTAGTATCAACGGCCGTGTGTTCTTTGAGACCAAAATGGGGCTCTTTATTTTTATTCGTCCAGTCCGATTCATGATCTCGGGTATGTCTTCTAAAACGAGAGAATGCGCTATGATCAGGCACAGGATGATTAATGGGAAGTCTGAGAAAGTCCCTGAAGGAAAGGCGGTCACAAATCATATTTTCAAGCTCAAGGCCTTTGCGAGATAGACAAATTTCTAAAAAAAATCAAGGGAGTTATTTAGTGATGATGCAAAGCTTTAAGGTTGACAAAAATAAAGAAGTAACCGTTATAGTAACCGGGGCGGATCACCCGACGGGTTTAGGTATAGCTCGATCTTTAAAAGTAGCAAAATGTAGAATTGTAGGCTTTTGTAAAAACAGAAAATCATGGTGTTGCCAATCGAATTGTTGGGATAATCTAATTACTTATGATTCTCTTGATAACCTTTTAGGGCTATTGATTAAGTTTGGAAAGGTAAATCCGGGGATTAAAATATTGTTCCCTGGACAGGATGATGTTGTTAAGCTTATCTCTGAAAACAGAACTGCTTTGCAATTTTATTTTCAATTTCGACTTCCAGATCCCAAAATAGTGGATCTATTATTAGATAAGACTCAATTTCATAATTGGGCTATGAACAAAGGCTTCAGGGTGCCTTTATCGATTGTTTGTCAAAACAAGGTTGAAATGGATAAGGCGGTACATAGAATTGGCTTTCCTCTTATAATCAAACCTTTTGTTAAAACTGAAGATTGGGACATTGTAAGCCCCTCGGATAAAATTTTAAAAATCTATAGCCCAAAAGATTTATCTCATTTGAAATTTGATCTTTTTTCTGTCGCAGAAAAGATTTTAGTCCAGCAATGGGTTCCTGGAGGGGATGATTCTATTTATTTTTGTTTAGTATATTATGGGAAGGATCATAATCGATTAGCTTTTTATACAGGGCAAAAGATTTTTCAAGCGCCTCCCTTTTGTGGGTCTACCGCTGCTGCAATTGGTATTGTAAATCCTGAAATTGAAAACATTACTCGTTCTTTATTTGATGCTGTTGGCTATATAGGAATTGGTTCTTTAGAATTGAAGAAAAGTACAAAAGATGGAAAATACTATTTAATAGAACCGACAGTTGGCAGGAATGACTTGCAATCAAATGTTGCTTTAGTAGGTGGGGTTAATTTACCCTATATTTCATTTTCAGAAATTATTGATGATAAAAACATACCTATACCTAATTATAGAAAAGGGGTATGGATTGAGGAAAATGGTATGTTAGACTCAGTGAGATTTTACATCAATAGAAGAGAAAAAATCCTTCCAAGAATTAAGGTCCTTTGGGGCTTCAATATTTGTTTCGCATTGTTTTCTGTTGGAGATTTCAAGCCTTTTTTTTCGTTTTTTGTTTTTAAGTTTAAACGACTTTTTCGTTTATATGTCATAAAAAGGTTCCGATGATAACAATTAAAGACATAAACACAATTGGGAGGATTTTTTTTAAATGACAGATTTAACCAGTTGTGCAAAAGTCTCTAAGGTGAGAAAATAAATAAACTTATGAATTAATCAAAGGTCTCTATGTGTTCAATGTCATATTTTGTTACAAGTATCAATGATACCGAAAAGTTCTTAGAATTATGCGAGGAGTGGAATTCCTTGTATAAAGCTTCTGTGGAGCAAGATTTTTATTTCACCCATGATTGGTTTTATCCATTGTTGAATGCTTGTAGTTCCTTACCCGATGGGGAATTAACGGTTTTTGTCTTTCGGCGTGGAGGCAAATTGTGTGGACTAATGCCTTGTTGCCTTGTGAATAGGAAGAAACGTTTTTTTACAGTTAACACCCTGGAACTGTATGGAAATGTATACACACCCAGAAGAGGGGCGATTGTGCGCAAGGGAGAGGAACAGGCAGTTGTTAATGCTTTTGTTGATTACCTGTGTAATGATTTTGTGGCAGAATGGGATGTAATTGAATTTTTGGATTTATCAAAAAAAGATAATGTTATTCGATTGCTGATAGAGGCTTTAGTGCAAAAAAAAATCAAAGTGACACTACATGCCCAATTTGAAAACGTCAGAACTTATTTGGGAAATAATGGCTGGGAAAATTTTTTCACATCTTTAGGTAAGAAACTTCGTCAGAATATTCGAACAGGAGTTAATAAATTTCATAAAAATGGTTCAATTGTGGTCTGGATGGTAGACAATGAGCATCAAGATGTTGATTCTGCTCTTAATGATTATTATCAGGTCTATGGTGAAAGTTGGAAACAACAAGAGATTGATCCAAATTTTCATAGAAAGTTGGCTACCTATCTGACTGCGAAAAATAAATTAAGGCTCTTTATTCTTTACTATAGAGAGGGGGAAAGTGAACAAAAAGAGTTCCCTTATAGTATATCTTCAATAAAAGATGGACTGTATGTCGGAAAGATACCACCGGGAAATGGTTATTTGCCAATTGCGGCTAATTATTTTGTTGTTGATGGCAGTGTGGCATACTATTTAAAAACAGCTTATCATGGAAAGTTTAGTAAGTTCTCGTCTGGTACAGTCCTTTTCTGGTTTTCTACAAAATATTTTATTGAAACGGATCATTGCTCAATAATTGATCATCAAAAGGGTAAAGAAGAATATAAACTAAAGTGGGGCGATGTTTACGAAACTAGGTATCTACTTAAAGCTGCTAATCAGAATTCGAGAGTTGGGAAAGCTGAAATGTGGATTAACAATTCTTTTCTACCATTGGTAAAAAAAATCAGAAATTTTTGTAAAAAATAAAAGTAACTTCTCAATAAATATGGGTAAAACGTAAAAAAAATCTAGACATTGCCTTTTTTATATACTATATTGGGGATATGAAAACCATAGGGCAAATTCTCAAGATGGCCAAAGATGAAGCATCTCCAATTGTTTCAGAATTGATAGATTATATCAAACAGCAAGGGGAAATGATTCAAGGATTACGGGATGAAATTGCCCAGTTAAAAGGTCAAAAACCAAAACCCAAGATCAAGCCATCCAATCTCGACGAAGACCAACAAAAGAAAAAAGAAAATCCGAAGCCAGAAAAGACCCGGGTCAAAAAAGAAGGGGTGCGGCTCTTTTACAACATGTCTTAAAGCAGTTTTCGGTAGTCATAATATTTCTCATTTTCCGTCAGCATTACTTGATTACTTTAAGATAACCTCGTCTGGCCGAAGAATGTGGAAGTTTTACTGGCGGAACTTCCCCGCCTTGATAATGAACCTGATGATTCCGTTTGTATTCACAGGCTTCATGGAAGGCCCAGTATTCATCAAAATCGTTACTGCTCCTTAAGGCACGCAGGCGTAGCACGGCTTCGGCACTGGTCAACCGCCATTTAGCGCCGGTTATATCCATACGATCCTTAACAAGATGGCGGCACGCCCCCTCAATGACCCCTGTGGCAATGGGAAGTCCCATATCAAGGTAACGATCGTATTTGAGGTAAGGCGCTTTGTTTTTAAGATAAGTTGCGCAAGTCTCCACGGGTTCACGTTGTTTATCAGTGAATTTTTTCAGTGTGGCACTTCTACGCATCCCGCCTGCCATCAACCCGGCTTTGCCTTCAAGTATTTTAAGCAGCCGATACTGAACCCATTTTTCAAGTTCAGGGCCGGATTTGGGATGAAAGGCCCTGCCGGCTTTCCACAGGTATTCAATAACGTGGATAATATCAACGGTGATCGTAAGATCCACTCCTTGTTTTTTGGCCATACGTTCCAGGATTCGCAATTGTTGATTTTCACCGTCCACCAGAGCAACCCAATGTTTTTCCTGCCTGGGATCACGATGGGATGCCTCTGAAAAAGCAGATTCAATGACCTGCTCGGCTGATTTCTCAAGGCTTGCCCAGACACGTTTTTGTTCCGGACGTGGACTTTTTTCTTTATTGGGGTTGCTGCTGTTCCCCGGGAGTACATCTTGGGGCGTGCGCTTAAAAGTATCTATGGTATAAACAGCTGCCACGGTTGCCATGCGCTTGGCATTTTTCTTTTCCCCTTTGGACAATCGGGTTTCCATCTGGGGCTTTCTTTTTTGGGCAGCTTTCTGCGTTTGTTCCCTGAGATCCTGCTGATGCATCACCACCCCTTTGCCATCGGCGGTAATCACCAAAATTGGTCCAGTGGCTGCGTCCTTTGTCGGGTTGTGTTGCCGTGTTTCATAAAATGCGTCAAAGTCCAGGGCTGCCCGCTGTGTCAGTTCTTCTACCTGGCGTTTGGGAATATGGCCACCCGTGGTTTTCTCGATGGTCTCTAAAGTCTCGTCAAAAGAACTCTTTGCAGCATTTTCAGCCACCCGGCGACGAAGTTCAAGGGAATACCGTTCAGGGGGAATATTCAACTGAGCATCCAATGGGTGCAGACTTGCCACACCCTCATTCCCATATCCGGCACGGCTTGTCGACACTGTGCCAAACACGGTTTCGATTTTCCGATCATGGGGTCTTACATTCGGCCGATCAATTCCATCGGAACCACATACTGCCTGCTCACAACGGCTGGGGCTGATCTTGTTCAGATGTTCCTGAAGCAGGATGCGCATCAATTCCCGCCCCCGTTTTTCAAGTTCTTGTTCCAGATCACTAAGTTTCATTAAATAGTTCTCCTTAGAACCAAGAAAATTAACAATATCATCGTAATATTCTTGCCCCTGATCAGTAGAATGGTTATATCGATGCTCCACAACAGAGAGGGCCAGCGCCGGGTTCATCTACCGCCCTCCTTTAAGCTGGTGAACAGCGTCTTTTACCGTACTTTCCGCACCCCAAGGCTTCGATTTGATGCAAATTTATTATTCTTTAAATTCGGATAGTTATATTTAATGAATCTCATTCACTATATAAATTATATTTAGACTAGATTTTTTTGCTTCTAGATGATATCGATTCTCAGCAAAGAGGAATCGATATACAGGAGGCAAAATGAAAGCAATGGATTTTAGCAATCTGACGATACCGGATGTACAGTTTTTACCCATAGTCAAAGAGTACGCCCGCCGGATCAATCTGGTGGATACCATCAATCATATGGTCGACACAGAAATGGACCTCCAACCGGGACCCGTTGTTCTTGGCATGGTGCTGGACACATTGTCCGGCAGGTCCCCCCTTTATCGGTTGATGGATTTTTTTGAAGGAAAAGACGTTGAACTTCTGCTTGGCCACGCTGTCAGTGTGGAACAGTTCACCGATCACAATATCGGACGGGCGCTGGATAAGATTTATGAAACAGGAGCCCAAAAGATATTCAGTCAATTGAGCCTGAACGCTGTCAACAGTTTTCAAATCAAGCCCACCGGGGCTCACTATGATACAACCTCTGTCAGCGTTTATGGCGATTATGCCATGACCGACGAACCTTTTGAAATCACATACGGCCACAGCAAAGACAAACGACCGGATTTGAAACAGTTTCTTGTCGAAATGCTGTGTGTTGACCGGAATATCCCCCTGTTCGGGGCCACTCGCGACGGCAATGGCTCGGATAAAACCTTAAACAATGAACTGTTGAGCACCATATCCAAGCATATGGCCAAGCATGGGCTTAAAGAAAATGCTTTTGTCTATGTGGCCGACTCTGCATTCGTTACAAAAAATAATCGCCTCTTTTCCATTTCGTGTGGGTAAAATTACTGACATGTAGGAAAAGTCACATGAAACAGTCTTTTGAAAATTTTCAAAAACAGGGTTTGATTTCACTTTTGGAAGTGATAAAAGCCGTTCATCTGATGAAACGGAGCCGAGCAATCCTGGGGAGGAACTCGGCAAGGGATAATCAGATGCAGATAGTGTTGAATAATGCTACACTGGGCAGCGGCATTATTGCTGCTGCCCCTCATCACAAATGATTATTCAAGCTTTTCTGCCCATGCCTTAAAAAACCCAATATAATATGGCAGAGCGAAGCGATTCCTTTTTTAATCTTGGTTTGGAGATCTATAATAACTATGTTTGAGAGCAAACTCTTCGAAGCGGCCCTTGCAATTCAGACCCCTTGGTTTATAAAAAATGTTGAATTTAATGTAGATGCAAAACGTTTGGATATTTATATTGATTTTAAACCTGGAAGTACCTTTCCATCTGGGAAATCAGAAAGCCCTGAAGAGTATAAGGTCAAAGACACTTTGGATAAGACCTGGCGCCATTTGAATTTTTTTGAACATGAATGTTATCTTCATTGTAGAACCCCCAGGATTGATTTTGGCGACGGCAAAACGGAATTAATATCACCGCCTTGGGCTGGAATGAATTCTGGATTCACCCTGCTTTTTGAAGCTTTAATCATTGAACTTTGTGCCCATATGCCGGTGCATTCCGTCTGCCAAATCATCAATGAATCTGACAATAAGATATGGCGGCTTCTGGAAAAGTATGTTGATAAGGCCCTTGAGTCTGAAGATTATTCCCATATTACTGCTGTCGGTATGGATGAAACCAGCAGGAGCAAAGGACACAATTACATTTCTTTGTTTGTAGACATGGTTAAGGGGAAGACGGTTCATGTCGCTGAAGGCAAAGATCACAAGACGGTGAAAGATTTTGTTCAGGTGCTTGAAGAACATAATGGTGATAGAAATCAAATCAAAGATGCAAGTTGTGACATGTCGCCGGCATTTATCAAAGGGATAGAAGAATATTTGCCGGAGGCCAACATCACATTTGACAAATTTCATATTTTAAAAATCATCAATAAAGCCGTGGATCAAGTTCGTAGAGAAGAGGTGTCATTACAACCAATTCTTACAAAAACGCGGTATGTGTTGCTAAAAAATCATGACAATCTGACCAGGTATCAAAAGGAGAAGCTTGAAGAGCTTAAGTTTTCGAAATTAAACTTAAAATCAATCAGAGCTCTCCACATTAGAGAGAATTTTCAGGAAATATACAAAGCACCTTCAGAGGAAGCATTCGAGACCTTGTTGAAAAAATGGTATTTTTGGGCAACCCATAGCCGCCTTGCTCCAATAATTAAAGCTGCCAAGACCATTAAAACCCATTGGGATGGTGTTCTTGAATGGAAAAAATCACAAATTAACAACGGTCTTTTAGAGGGTCTAAACTCAATTATTCAGGCCGCCAAAGCAAAAGCAAGGGGTTTCAGAACTTTTCGAAACTTTAGAATTGTGGTCTTTCTGCTAACAGGCGATTTGAATTTCAAAGCGTTAAACCCGAATGTGGCGATTAAGTAGTGGCCGACCGGAAACCCCGATTTTGAAATTTTCCGGGACCGATGCCTGACAAAATTTTCAATTGTTGTTCCCCCAACTATCACAAACCTGGGAAAGGACTGCCATAACTGTCGTTTTTAAGCGACTTTTCCTTTTTCCGAACGCAACTATAGCGTTTGCCGTGCATTTTTTTGACGTAATGGCCTATTTTAAGCGGCTTTGCGCTGTTCAGCCCGTTGCAGCTGTTCCAGCCTTTTTTGCTGTATATGATGCCCCATGATCTGGAGATTTCTTGCCAGAACAGACAGGCCTACATATCTTTTAAATCCTTGAATACCATGGTCCGGGCATCTGTCCAGGCCATGATTTTCCAATCCGTTTATGGCCGATTCCACCGCTGAATGTTTTCTTTTAAAATGGATAAAGTCCTTCGCTGTTTCTTCTTCACATTCAGCTTTATTGCATCTGCCTTTTTTCGGGAGCACCAAAATATCCAATTTGCCCTTCAGGTCCTTTTTGTTGCCAGGGCTATAAAATCCTTTATCAAAACTGCATCCTTTGAGATCAGAAAATTTGTTTTGTGCCGCTGTTACCATTGCAACTGCCACTTTATCATCGGTTTCTTTCTCCATCACCTGGTGGTGCAGGATAAAACCATACTGGTCCTCCAGGATACATACCCGCAATCCCAATTCCTGGGGAACACCGGCTTTGCCTTTTGAAATCCATTCCGTGTGGGGTTCAAAAATTGAAAAAATCTTGTCTTTATGCGGAATCTTTTCATCCTGCAAAACCCGGCGTTTTATCAGGTCAATTTGCCAAAGTGCATAATTGATGTATGTTTTCACCTCTTCAGCTCGGGCCGCATTCATAATATCGGATGACTTCGTCATTTCAATGGTTAATTTTGCCTTTAAAATGTATTTTTCGGCAAGCTCGATATACGCTTCGTGGGCATTCATAATTTGCCTGGCTTTTTCCGCCTTTTTCTTTTCATTCTTGGATGTGGAATGTTTCAAACGCTGGACTATCCGATAAAGCCTCTTAAATGTTTTGATATTATATGCTGATTGCCGCCACATACTCATTCCAATGCCCTGACTGAGAATAGCGGCAATTTGAATCATTTTTCGGACTGCATCAAAAAGCAGGTTGATGTCTGTGGGAAAATGAACATCGGTTTCAACAACAAATGAATCACACCGTCCAATCAATGCCTCATCATCCGAAGTTTTTTTTTCATCATAAGGTTATGGCCTTCTTGAACAACCAGGGTGTTGATTTTATCCAGAATATCAGGTGTCAGAAGCCCGACATTATCTTTCAGGGTCTGAAGAGGATAGGTGGTGTCATCATCATCCATCATGCCATGCCCCAGCATCTGTCTTAAGGTTTTGTGGTTGTTCGCCATTTCCTGGAGCTTATCATAATCCCAGTTGCAATTGAGACGGATGGTGCCCATCACAAGGATCTTCCACAGGTCCATTCCCGGCCGCCCATTTTTGGTGTCAGTCTCTTCCGGGATCACATTTTTGAGGGTGGCAAAAACTTTTTCTCGCAGCTTTTGATCGCAATAGATGTGCTGGAGACCCAAAAGCAGTTTGGGAATTTCATCCCTGGCTCTCATGTCAATTTTGATTTGATCGATAGGGGTCTGCCCGAATGTCATTTGTGGTTCAAAGATTTTACGCAAAATAACCTCGAAGTTTTGTTGGGATGTTGAAATTTGAATTACTTTCTACATTGCTCATTTTTTTAAATCTCTTTAGTTTTTAGATGGTTACAATAACATAGTAATCAGTAAAAATCAACAAATAATTCATTTTTTAGTAAAAATTTCAAACAACTTTTAGCCCGGATACCCTTGAAAAATATGGTGTTCTGAGTTTCCGGTCAGACACTAAGTAATAAAAATTACTTACACACACGAAATGGAAAAGAACCAAATAATCTTGAAAAAGCCGGGGACAAAATAAAATTTATCAGTCGGTTACCGGCAACATACAATGAATGTAGCAGGGCTGTGCAGAGTGCGGTTCAGGCAGATGAATGGATTGATATCGGTATTGTTGCAGAAACTGAAGACACAAAAAAAAGACCGTCAGCTCATTACAAGGCCTTCGACACCACCGTGACATTATACGGGACCACCTACCGGGTGATAGTCATACACTCCAGTGCTCACGACAAACGCAGACATAAACGAATAGACCGCCTGCTCAAAAAGAACAAAAAGGATCTCGAACAGCTGGCCCAAAAGCTTATTTCCGAACCCTATTATTGTGAAGCCGATGCCCTGGCAGCGGCAGAAAAATTATCCCGGTTACCGAAAAAAACAGACATCTTTCAGATAGCCACATCTATTGAAAAGGTTGCCAAATATCCAAGGGGCCGTCCCAAAAAAGGAGAGCAACGTGTTCCGGAACGATATGAATTTCATCTGGAGATCTCCCTTGAAGAGGATAAAGAAAAGGTCGACACCCTCCGGAAAGAAGCCGGGTGTTTTGTCCTGCTTTCCAACCTGGTTTCGCCTTTAGAAAAAATGAGTTGGGACGCTGAAGGCCTTCTGCGCTTATACAAGAGCCAGTGTGGTATTGAGCAGAACTTTGGATTCCTAAAGAACCCTGTCATCATCAACAGTGTTTTCTTGAAAAAGAATTCCAGGATTGAAGTCCTTGGAATGATTTTATTGATCGCACTGTTGATATGGCGCCATATAGAGAGATCAATGCGCATATATATTGAAGAAAAAGAAACCACAATAACCGGGTGGATGAAGCGAAGAACCAAGAGGCCAACGGCCTTTATGATGTCAACAAAATTTCACACCGTCCTTGTGATTAAAAGTGGGAGACATCGGCAACTGGCTAGGCCATTCAAGGATGTCCACATAGAATATCTCAGAGCACTTAATGTCAAGCCTGAAGTATTCCTCACGCCATGAAAAATGTGGTCAAAAAAAATTACTTACACTTGCGTTTGACTTTTGTAAATACACGAATCTGCGTAAATGCTGTCAGGACGGGCTTCTTCGCAATCAGGCAAAACTTGGCGTGTTACTACAAAATGTGGCTACTTTTTAGCTATTTTTTCGAGGTGTATCACTTTCTTGGGAGAAAATATCTCTAATAATTTTAGTATTTTGCGTATGCCAACACCTAATTTATTCCGCATAAGCACACGAAAATTTAAATTATAAAAATTTGTAATTTGAAGGCCATCCAGTTCCCGCCTGATTTGGTTCCAGGGCATACCACAGTTCAATTCCGCTACGCGTTGAATAAGCAAAGCCAGCACACAGATTTTCACATGAGCCTCAATACGTCTGGAGGCCCAATGGTACATAGGGGTAAGCTTGATCTGGGTGCGCTTAAGAGACCGGAAGCAGCGTTCAATGACCATCAGGCTTTTATATCCACAGGCTGCATCTTCAAGGCTAATCGTATCGTCATTGGTTTCAAAGACCCATTTGCCATCATACCGGGCGGCATTTTTAATGCTGCCACGGTTAATTCGAACCTTATTGGCTTTTGTCACTTTCAGGTAACGCTTGAAACGACGAGATGCCAAAAGTTCAATAGCCCATTGTGCAGAAGCCGATGCATCCGGGTGACTCTCCAATTCTCGTTCCAGCAAATCAATAATCATTTGTCGGTGTTTGCTTTGTCTTCTGGCCTCTTTGGGATTGTGGCAAAGGATATAGCGCTTGCGTCGTTCGCCATCTCCGACAATAACCTCTTTGGCTTGCAGATTATCCTTAAAAACAGTGTAACGCCCACGTTTGCTTAGCACCTCGCGCTTGATCTCGGCGACACTGGCCATACGGCAGGCAAGCAGGTATTTGCCACAGGCACGGGCCAGTTCTTTCCGGTTGTCCTCTGAGTTCATACCCGAGTCGGCAACAAACATTGCACGGCCAAGGCGCCAGCCTTTGAGGTCAGCTCGAATTTTTTCAACCGTGCTTGCATCAGATGTGTTGCCGGGAAACACCCAGCTGCGAACCGGAATCCCTTCTCGTGTGACGGCCAGGGCGATCACCACCTGAGGTGCCCAGAAACCTTCTTTTGCATGGCCAAACTTCCGGAGGGTTGCATTTTCATGCCGTTCCGGATTGTCTTCGTAGTCAACATGGAAAGAGGCCGTGGTCGTATCATAAAAAATGAGATCGACTTCCAGATTGAACAAATCTGCAACCTTGAAGAAGATAGCTTCCTCAACTTCTGATGAATGTTCATGGAGCAAATCCATGGCTTCATACATGTGTTTGAGTTTGAGGTCCTGGCAGGATGGCAGATAAACCTTGGGAAGCCAACGGTCCCAGACCCCCAGCTTGGATTCAGGTTCGCAAAGCCTGTTGGCCGTCATGGCCAATAGAGCCCTCTCATAAGGTATCTTCAGTCCCTTTGATTTTGTTATATTGCTCAACACCTCTTTCAATCCCAAACGAGCCCAGAGTGTTTCAATGACCATAGGGGTTCCGAAAGAGAGGGTGTGTTTGATCGAAAGTCCTTCAAATGGGCCTGGCTCAGAATCCTTATCGATAACGTTTGCAACTGGATCACTGACCTGTACGCCACAAACCCTGGCGATAGACTTGCAAAGCCGAATCAACTCTTCGCGATTAAGCCGGTCAGCCCGTCCAAAATTGTGGATGATTTTTGCGACGGGTTTGCGGGTCTCCGGGTGCCGCTCATTGTGAGCCAGCTGAAAATATTCGACCGTGGAACCGTTTTTATTTTTTCGTTTGGTTGATCGCAAATACATGCTTACTTGTATATCGTTTTAATTTAATAATATCAAGAGAAAAATTAAATATCGTGTGCCTACGTGTTTCGGCGCCAGGAACAGTCACCATGATCGCAAGGCACTGATTTAATTAGACGCGACCCAAAAAAGATGGCCGAAATCGGCATTTTTTTGCTTACAAAACGCAAACGCAAGTTACATCTTGCTCGGTTGGGGTGCGGAAAGTACGGAGCGCCACGAGGCGCTGTGATAGGAGGATATCCTATGTTTTATTAAACAATCCAGTAGGTTGAAATGTACCTACCAGGGTAATTACCAGTTCACCCTGAAGCCTGACTGGCAACCATTTATTTGGTTGAAGCCCAGTGACAAAGGACCAAAAAGGTTTGAGGCGAGGTACAGGCCGTAGCATTAAGTGAACCCAGTTAAGCGTCGTCACGCAAGTGAAGGTGGGGAGATTCTCGTACTCATCGAACCCTGCCACATGCCGTGAAGAAACTGGTGAGAGCAGCGGTATGGCCTTCCGGCGTAATATGGGGCGGCATGTACTCAAGGATGCACAGTGAACGTGGGAGACCCTGTCTATCGGGTGGTGGTGACACCCAGTGATCTTTTATAAGACCCAGTCGAAATGAAGATTTCGGTAGGCAGGGAGTCGGATGAGCCCATAGTACTGTTGAGGACAGAGACAACATAACTCTGTCGGAGGGAAGGGGCTCAGTTTGTTTCACGCTTTTGGCGAAGAAACGGAAGGGATTGCCAGATGGCTACCACTCAGAATATAAAAATTCGTTTGTTTCAAAGAAAGCTTTACGTTTTATCAAAGCAGAACGAGGACCGTCGGTTTTATAGTCTGTATGACAAAGTCTATCGAAAGGATATCCTCTTTGAGGCCTATTTCCAGTGTCGGGCTAACTGGGGGAAGCCAGGGATAGACAGGATGACATTCAAGGATATAGAAAAACAAGGGCTTACAGCCTGGATTGAGAACATATCCCAGATGTTAAAGAACCGAACCTATGTTCCCAAACCGGTCAAAAGAGTTTATATTCCTAAGCCGGATGGCGGGCAAAGGCCGCTGGGAATACCAACCATATGCGATCGGGTGGTGCAAACCGCCTGTAAAATAGTCACAGAGCCTATATTTGAGGCCCAGTTCAGTGACAGCAGTTATGGTTATCGCCCCAGAAGATGTGCGGCCGATGCAGTAGAGTTGATCGATAAATCCATTCGACAAGGATTTGCACATGTTTTAGATGCCGATCTGAAAGGATACTTCGATAACATACCCCATGACAGGCTTATGAATAAAGTCGCCCGGCGCATCTCCGACACCAGCATGCTGACCCTGATGCGTAAGTTTTTACGGGCTCCGGTGGCAGAAACAAGCCCTGATGGAAAGGTTAGTATCAGACGGACAGAGAAAGGAACGCCCCAAGGCGGAGTGATATCTCCATTGTTTGCCAATCTCTATTTGAACGATTTTAGCATGTTGATCAACAAAAGTACCCCCTGCCGGATGATATCCTACGCAGATGATTTTGTGATCATGCATAAAAAACCGTTCACGGAAAGACAATTCTCCTGGTTCAAGGAAATGGTTGAATCAGAAGGGTTGACATTGAATGAGAAGAAAACCCGAGTGGTTAATATGTGCAAACAATCGGCTGAGTTTGACTTTTTGGGGTTCAACTTCAAACGAGTGCCCTGTTTCTGGAAAAGAGGGCGGTGGTACTTGAAAGTTCAGCCCAGTAAGAAAAGTCAGAAGAAGTTTAAAGATAAAATTCGTATGATTGTAAAACATAGGACCTCTAAAACGTTGGATAAGTTGATAGCAGAGGTAAATCCTATAATTGAAGGGTGGAAGAATTATTTTGTCCAGTGTGGTTATCCAAAACAGGTCTTTTTCAAGCTGGATTGGTTTGTAATAGGCAGATTTTATCGATGGGCCAAACGGCTCAGTCAGCGTAGCAGCAAGTGTTTGACACCAAACACGTGGAAAATACTCAAAAAGAATGGTCTTGAGTTTTTCGTTGTGACAAAGACAAGCCATGTGAAGGGTATATCGTGAAGAAACAAAACAGAGCCGGATGAGGGAAAACTTCATGTCCGGAATCGAAGAGGGGAGGCTGGATAAGTCCTGAGACGAAGCCTGCCTCCTACTCTACTTTTACCAGGGGATATACCAGTATGGTTTTTACCTGGGCACCATGGCGTTCATTGGCTCTGTCCATTCGCCCACGACCGGTGGTCTTTCCCAATTCTATCCAGTTTGAAGCCAGGTAACAGCCACCGTGAAACTGCTGCCGGTCCACCAGTGTTTCCACAAGTAGCGGCTTAAGACCATATTGACGCTCCCAATCGCTCCTCAACTCCCGAAGGGTACAAGAGAGTATCATGCTCGCTAAGTTTTGGATACGAGCCAATACCAGAAAACGGCTGTTGTTCACCACCTGTTGTAACGCCACTTTACGCCTTGCTTCTGTCCAACCGATCCATTCATCCCGGGCACGCATGCGCCAGGCAGGACTTGAAAATTGAACACAGCCCACTACCTCTCGATGGGGACGGTTTACATAGACCAGGTACTGTAACCTTGCGCCAAAGGGCATGGCATATCCCAGATAGTGATAGCGACCGATGAGTTCTTTGAACAGATCCCTCTGATCTCGATTTTGAACCCGCTGAATCTCAAGGGGTGTAAACTCTTCTACGCTGCCACTGAGGATACTTTTGGGCTGCCTGCATGGATTTTCGGGAATAATCTTTTGGGAACCGGTCTGACCTTTTCGTTTCTTTTCTGGAAGGATCAGTGCACCCTTGGATTCCAAAAGCTCCAGAAGATCACTGCATTCCCGGGTTTTCAATCGCTCAGTGGGCCGTTTCCATTCCAGCAGTTCGCATACTGTGCACGCCAACTCGTGTCGGCTGATGCCACCACAAGTGGCAACTACTTCCTGGATCAGTGAAATCTCTTTGTTGGTAAACTTGCGACCACAAAAGGTTTGTTGCTTTATTGTCTGCATGTCATATACCTTCGCTATCCTTCCATAACGGAAATATGACTTCCTGTCCAGTGAAAAATTAAATACTACCGATTATACCTCATCATGCAGCCATCTGATGAGTGATTTTTTAAAATCAGGTCAGATAACCCCGGACACCTGCATTATCTTGCCAGGAAGTGGCGTAAAACCTATGTTGATAATGCTGATTGCCTCTATTTGAATCTGATTTGATTTGTTTCAAAAGAGCCACACCCCAATCATTTGTTGATCAGGTGAACCAAATTTTCATGGGGCACCCTTGTTATCCTGCCACTCCAAAAGCTGAACCTGATCCAGATCCTCTTTTTCAATGATTTGATCAAATAAAGCCTTATGGCTGCTGGGTTTTGCTATCAGGATATATGACATTCTGTTTTGATTGAGAGACTCAATAAACGGCTGCCTTGAATACAGATCATCAGCTGTAATCACGATTTCCAGTTTTGGATGCTCTTTTCTAATCCGGTTTAAAAACCGTTTGCCGGCATTGATCTCACAATCCTGTTTTTTTGAACCATCACTGTTTTTGATTGGTTCCGGTGCCAACGGAATCACCTGTTTTTTTTCTGGATGTACAATAGACGCGCCCAGAACTTTATGGGAATAATTAATGGTTCCATTTTTGTAAACCTTTGTTAAACATGAGGAGCAGTTGATGGTTTCTGAACTGAAATACTGTGTACCATCAATAGGCAGGAGATACCCCTCATCCAGAAATTGAAAAGGTTGCAACTGATTTCCCCGCTGCAGCAGTCGGAAAAAATCGTTGAAAATTGGAAACAGCTTTTGAGAAGGTATGACATCAATGATGCTTCTTAATTGGTTGTCTTTGGGAATAGTTTCAACTTGAAACAGCGTCTGCAGATTATTCATTTGCGTCTGTTCCTGCAGACGTCTTTGGAATTCAAGCATTGAAGCATCTTGAAAATACATCATGGCAAGGGTGCTCAGACAGGCATCATGCATGGAATGCTTGATTTTTCCAACCTGCCGCATCTCAATCTCAGCGATTTCATTGACGCGGGCTGAGACCGACTTTCTGAGGTTTGAAAAACCAAGTTTTTTTCCAGTATTCAAGCTGATAGCTCCCAAGTATTATGCATTTGGATAAAGCTATCATAAAATTACAAAAAAGTCTAGTTTATATTTTCAATTATTTCAATTATTTATAAAATATTTTTTGTTTGCCGTCAAGGCGATTAAGATTTTGTGATGTTTCAGGATATGCCTGGAAGACTGGAAAAAACATTACGAAGTAAAAAAAATATTTGATGCATGAAAAGCCAATTTTACTGCATTCTTCTGTTCACCGAAGATTGCTGGATAAAAAGAGATTAATTATAAAATCTTTCATTGGGTGAGCCGCTTGAGGGAAAACCTAAAGAGCGGTTCTGATGAGGAGGGGCTGGAAACGGATTGTAAGGCACCGAGCCAGTTCTTTACCCAACAATATTTTTTGCTGGCATTAGATTTGCATTATGACCTATCATTAATAATTATTGTTAAATAATCAGGAGGATTTCATGGATATTTTTTTTCAAAATAGAAACTTTAAGAAGTTTTGGTTTGTTTTGGTAGTAACCGGGTTTTATTTTTCCCTTTTAGGTGGAACGGCTTCAGCAGATTGTGTTGAGACGTTTTCCTGGCTTCCAAACAATGAATCCAATATTACAGGATACAAGATCTATTATGGCCAGACCAATGGCGGACCATATCCGGATGTCGTTAATGTTGGCAAGCCTGCGCCTGTTGATGGTCGTATTCAAGGAACAGTTCCAGGACTTACTTGTGATCAGCAATACTATTTTGTATGTGTAGCGGTTAATGATGCCAACCTTGAAAGTCCCTATTCAAGTCAGGTGGCTGTAATTCCCGATAGTGGCGTTCCAGGTTCACCTGTTAATTTAATGATTATTGACTGAAGAACAACATTATTTGGTAAAATGATAGGGACTTGGAAGGGAGCATGGTATGAAACAGATTATTAAAAGGTTTTTAATTACAGTTTTTTTTGCAGCAATATTTAGTATCCCTTTGTACGCAAATGATTTAAAGTGGGATGCTTCTACAGGAGATGTCTCAGGGTATACAATTTATTATGGTCTTTCCTCGGGAAG
The DNA here is from genome assembly GCA_963674905.2 of uncultured Desulfobacula sp. Classification (GTDB taxonomy): domain Bacteria; phylum Desulfobacterota; class Desulfobacteria; order Desulfobacterales; family Desulfobacteraceae; genus Desulfobacula. The sequence continues at coordinate 3,942,572 of CAXXXR010000002.1, forward strand.
TTACCCATTTAGTGAAGATGTTGGAAATGTTACACAATATTCTTTAGATAATTTTTCGCTGAGTGAGGGCACAACCTACTATTTTATGGTTCGAGCTTATAATGCTTCCGGAGAGAGTGGCGATTCGAACGTGACTACTTATGCAGTTCCAAGTTTGGGCGACACAACCCCTCCACTATCGCCTGGTGGTGTTACGGGTGAGATAGTAAATGAAGAGATATTGCTGGCATGGAATGCAAGCAGTGAAATTGATATCTCCATGTACAGAGTGTATTACGGTACTTCAACCAGAAATTACGGACTTCCAATACCAGTGGAGGGGACAGAGTACTCTATTACAGGATTGGAGCCTTCCGTACCATATTATTTTGCCGTAACCGCAGTTGATACGTCTGGCAATGAGAGTGGTTATTCTTCACCCGAAATTGTCAAAACGATATCTGTTGATTTTGTGGCCGGTGATTTGCAAAGTAAGATTTTTGGTGCGGTGTCAGGAGCTGATTTTCCTCAGGCTATTGAAGATAGTTACCTAAATGCAGGTGCAGCAGATACAAATACTTCGGACTCTTTTGTATCCCTTAATACTTATACCTGGCCGACGGATACAGCAGCAAATAGGATTGTTATGAACTGTGATGTTTCAGTTCTTCCTCAAGATGCTGTTATTTCAAAGGCGAAATTAAGTTTGTATATGTATGGCTATGATGGTTCTGGCGGAGATGATGAGTATGAAATAACCGCACACAAAATTATCAACAACAAACCCGTTGTTTCAACGAGTACCTGGAATACATACAATGGCATAAACAGTTGGACTGGTGGAAATAACGGCGGTGAGCAGGATTTGGCACCGGCAGAAGTCAGCGTTGTTGTGGATAAAAATGTCGGATATAAGGAATTTGATATAACTCAAATGGTTAAAGGATGGGTTGCGGATCCTTCCACTAACTTTGGATTGATGTTAAATTCTGATTCAACTGCTTCCTCAGACAGTAATCGATATTTTAGACCTACTGAGTACAGCAATCCTGATATGCGGCCTAAGTTAATTGTCGAATATTACGGCTCAGACGTTGCTTCGACAGACGCGACAGCGCCAGCGGTGACGATTACTTCCCCGACATCAGGAACCGGCTATGATACCAATTCTGCCAGCCTGAACATAGGCGGAACAGCTTCAGATGCTGTCGGTGTCACCCAGGTATCCTGGACCAACTCAAGAGGCGGATCAGGAACGGCAACCGGAACAACCAGCTGGAGTGCAGCAGGAATTTCGCTGGGTGAAGGTGAGAATGTTGTTACAGTGACGGCCAGAGATGCAGCAGGCAATACAGCGACAGACATTCTGACAGTAGTGTATACAATACCAGACGCGACAGCGCCAGCGGTGACGATTACTTCCCCGACATCAGGAACCGGCTATGATACCAATTCTGCCAGCCTGAACATCGGCGGAACAGCGTCAGATGCTGTCGGTGTCACCCAGGTATCCTGGATCAACTCAAGAGGCGGATCAGGAACGGCAACCGGAACAACCAGCTGGAGTGCAGCAGGAATTTCGCTGGGTGAAGGTGAGAATGTTGTTACAGTGACGGCCAGAGATGCAGCAGGAAATACAGCGACAGACATTCTGACAGTAGTGTATACAATACCAGACGTGACAGCACCGGCGGTAACAATTACATCCCCGACATCAGGAACCGGCTATGATACCAATTCTGCCAGCCTGAACATCGGCGGAACAGCGTCGGATGCTGTCGGTGTCACCCAGGTATCCTGGATCAACTCAAGAGGCGGATCAGGAACGGCAACCGGAACAACCAGCTGGAGTGCAACAGGGATATCTCTGGGCGAGGGTGATAACGTGATTACGATCACTGCCAGAGATGCAGCTGGTAATGCAGCGACAGACATTCTGACAGTAGTGTATACAATACCAGACGCTACAGCGCCAGCGGTGACGATCACTTCCCCGACATCAGGAACCGGCTATGATACCAATTCTGCCAGCCTGAACATCGGCGGAACAGCGTCAGATGCAGTAGGCGTCACCCAGGTATCCTGGATCAACTCAAGAGGCGGATCAGGAACGGCAACCGGAACAACTAGCTGGAGTGCAACAGGGATATCTCTGGGCGAGGGTGATAACGTGATTACGATCACTGCCAGAGATGCAGCTGGTAATGCAGCGACAGACATTCTGACAGTAGTGTATACAATACCAGACGCTACAGCGCCAGCGGTGACGATCACTTCCCCGACATCAGGAACCGGCTATGATACCAATTCTGCCAGCCTGAACATCGGCGGAACAGCGTCAGATGCAGTAGGCGTCACCCAGGTATCCTGGACCAACTCAAGAGGCGGGTCAGGATCGGCAACCGGAACAACTAGCTGGAGTGCAGCAGGAATTTCGCTGGGTGAAGGTGAGAATGTTGTTACAGTGACGGCCAGAGATGCAGCAGGCAATACAGCGACAGACATTCTGACAGTAGTGTATACAATACCAGACGCTACAGCGCCAGCGGTGACGATCACTTCCCCGACATCAGGAACCGGCTATGATACCAATTCTGCCAGCCTGAACATCGGCGGAACAGCGTCAGATGCAGTAGGCGTCACCCAGGTATCCTGGACCAACTCAAGAGGCGGGTCAGGATCGGCAACCGGAACAACTAGCTGGAGTGCAGCAGGAATTTCGCTGGGTGAAGGTGAGAATGTTGTTACAGTGACGGCCAGAGATGCAGCAGGCAATACAGCGACAGACATTCTGACAGTAGTGTATACAATACCAGACGCTACAGCGCCAGCGGTGACGATCACTTCCCCGACATCAGGAACCGGCTATGATACCAATTCTGCCAGCCTGAACATCGGCGGAACAGCGTCAGATGCTGTCGGTGTCACCCAGGTATCCTGGACCAACTCAAGAGGCGGATCAGGAACGGCAACCGGAACAACTAACTGGAGCACAGCAGGTATAACTCTTGCCGAGGGTGAGAACGTGATTACGATCACAGCCAGAGATGCAGCAGGCAATACAGCGACAGACATTCTGACAGTAGTGTATACAATACCAGACGCTACAGCGCCAGCGGTGACGATCACTTCACCGACATCAGGTACAAGCTATAATACCAATTCTGCCATCCTGAATATAGGTGGTACAGCTTCAGATGCTGTCGGTGTCACCCAGGTATCCTGGACCAACTCAAGAGGTGGATCAGGGCCGGCAACCGGAACAACTAACTGGAGCACAGCAGGGATATCTCTTGCCGAGGGTGAGAACGTGATTACGATCACAGCCAGAGATGCAGCAGGCAATACAGCGACAGACATTCTGACAGTAGTGTATACAATACCAGTGCTGACTGATACACAATCTCCTGTATTAACCCTGAATAAGCCGACGACTGGAGGGTTCTATTTTACACGAAGCGCCGCAATTCTGCTTTCCGGAACGGCTTCAGACAATGTTGGTGTTAAAGAAGTTAACTGGGCAATTTCGCAAGGTGGGAGTGGTGTGGCAAATGGAACGTCTAATTGGGAAGCTGCAAGTGTTCCTTTGGCAAGGTGGTGGAATAATATAACCATAACAGCAGAGGATGAAGCTGGGAATAAAACGGCGTATAACTTAACTGTATTTTCATGGAGATAAAATAAAGACGAGGTAGAAGATATCCATCTTTAAAAGCCGGGACTTCTCAGGAAGTCCCGGCTTTTATCATTTCAGCACATCTATTTTTATCAATTTTACCGTTCGCATTTTTAGGCAGCATTTTTACGATTTTTATTTCAGACGGCATTTTATATTTGGGCAGGAACTGAGAACATTTTGATAAGATCATTTTTTCATTAACTTTACTATCTTTTGGTGTTGCAAGGGCAACCAATTTGTTTCCCAGTAGATCATTTTTAATACCGATCACCGCGGACTCAACAACCAGATCTGTTTCCATGACAGCGTCTTCTATTTCCTGTGGGTTGATGCGATGACCGCCTACTTTGAGGAGACTGTCTTTTCTCCCTTTTAAAAAGTAAAATCCGTCTTCATCCATATATCCCTGATCTCCTGTGTGATACCCGTTTTTATCCAGGGCTTTTGCCGTGGTGACAGGGTCTTTCCAATATCCCAGCATGATGTTTTTACCCGTGGCAACCAGTTCACCGGTTTGACCTGCAGAAACTTCCCGGTCATTTTCGTCAAGAATTTTTATCTGCACATTGGGTATGGGTCTGCCGATTGAGTTGATTTTGTTTTCAAGCTGATCGGGCGCAAGATAGGTTAGGCGGGCAGAGGCTTCTGTTGCTCCATACATGATGCAGATATCCGTATGCTCTGGCAGCACTTGGATCAGCTTTTTCTTGATGCTGGATGCCATGTGGCCTCCTGCCTGGGTGCAGCAGCGCAGGCAGGTCAGCTTTTTTTTATATGCTTCCAGGGGGGAGCGGTTTAAAAGAAAGGCATAGGTGGACGGTACACCTGAAAAAAGGGTGACCTTTTCTTCAATCATCTGGTTTAGAACAGAAGCTGGAAAGGCAAATTTATTGTTGATGACAATGGTTCCGCCAACGGAAAAAATGGTGTTTAAAAGAGATTTGCCCATAACATAGAAAAAGGGGAGCACCACCATCTGTATATCATCAGATGTCAGATTCAGGTACTGGCAGATGGAGTCTGCATTTGTTCGAATGTTCAAATGGGAGAGCATGACACCTTTTGGGATGCCGGAGCTTCCCGATGTGAAGATAATGCTTGCCAGACTGTTTTCATCTATTTTTTTATCGAGATTTGATGCATCGCTGTAATGTGAAAGGTCAGAAAAGGGGATCACCGTGAAATCAAGGTGGGGCCATTGCCTGGCCTTATCTTTGATAATCATTGCCTGCAGAGAAGATACGTTTAAGTTGCAGGCGTTTAACACGCGTTCAAATTTTTTTGAAGAAATGACGGCTTTTGGATTCAGCTCCCGGAACAGGTGATTGATGCTGTCGGGTTTCAGGTCATTGCTGAACGGCACAACAGCCGCGCCGGTTTTAAGAGCAGCGTAGTAGCTCACAATATATTCAATGCTGTTGTCCATGATGAGAACAACAATGTCCTGTTCTTTAACATCATGATCCAGCAGCAGCCGGGCAAGCCGGTTGGCATCTGAATTTATCCGGGCATAGGTGGCACGGTCTGTCTCGGTGATGACGGCTGTTTTATCGGGAAAGGCCGCAGCACTGTTTTCAAGAAAATGATGTATCATGAAGTTTTCAGTAATCTGTTAATAAAGGTTTCCAGGTTGTTTAAAGAATCCAGGTTTTCCGGAATCATGTCCTCGTCATCAATCGCAATATCAAATTCTTCCTCAAGAAATTCGATCAGCTCCAGCACCCCTGTTGAATCGATAATGCCTTCTTCCAGAAAAGAAGTGTCATCTTTCAGGTCATTGTCTTCCCCAAACAAAAAATTTTCTATGATAAAGGTTTTAATTTTTTCTTTTATGTTCTCCATCAGCCCAGTTTCTCCTCTGCATAAATTACCATTTCAGTGTTCTGTTCAGTATAAATTTTAATCAGGCCTTCATCCCGGCTCATAATACCCTGTCTTACCATATTGGCAGTTTCCCAGACATAGGGATGGAATCCATGGCGGGAAATATGGCATTTGTTTGCAAAGGCATTTATCAGACAATTGGATGAATTGGTATCCGTATCTTCCGGGGCCCCCCATCCAATGGATTTGAGTTCCTGTTTGATTTTGTCCTCGTCATAATCAAAAAAGGCCAGGGGATGAATGTTATAGGGAAACCTGTCTTTAAATTTTTCAAAATATGTTTCAGGGACAAAATAGGAATTTAACCGGGCCAGCAGTTCCCGGGGATATGCTTTTTTAAGCGCATCCTGATTCGGCTTGATCAAAGAGGGGTTGGTTTTCATTATGGCCGATTGAATGGGGGCCTGGCCCGGGGACCAGCCAAACCCGACAAGGGGGATGGACATTTCAAGGGCTGTTTTTAAAACAATGCTTTTTACCATGCCGATGCAGGCGGTGCATATACTGGATGCCCTTAATAAGGTTGGTTTTGAAAAGATATCTTTTTGGGCGGTCAGGGAAAATATCTCGTTGACAACCGGCCATGGCGGTCTGACAATTAAGGAATCGATTTTCAGCTTGTCCGCAACCTTTTTGATATTGTCAAATGCTGCCGGGGATACAAAATGATTGTCAAAGGTCAGGGCAATAATTCGAAGATCGTAACGTTCTTTCAGCAGTTTCAGGGTATAGGAGGAATCTTTTCCGCCGCTGTAAGCCACGATAATATCATATGTGGGGGCGGCTCCCTGGATGTCTTTAATCAAGGCATCCAGTCGATCCCGGTACTCGGACTTTTTTTCAACTGCCTTGCTCTGCCTTGAGGCGGATTCTTTCAGGCAATATTTACAGATACCGCTGTCATTGAATGTGATGCCCGGAAATGTTCCCGGTAGAATACAGTGCTGACATATTTTTTCTGGAATATTCAGATGTTTTAAGGTCAAGAGCCCTCCTTAGATTAATGAATGGCATGATGCAACACAGTCATAATGTATGGATAAAATTGTGTCAATTTAAAAATAAGCAATGATCATCCGGCGGTGGATAGATTTTTGATAAAATGAAAATTTAAGAGCTGCGTCGACAATATTCCCACAAGGGCCATGTTCTCCCGCTCACTTAAAAGGGTTCCGTTCTGCTGCCGGCATTTTTTAACCAGGTGACTTGTTTTTTTAGGATCAAAATACCCATATTCCTGGATGGTTTTTTCAGATAACAGGTCTTGAACATATTCATGGCGGGTTTCCCCCAGAAATGCCTGGCTGATCGGCGCGCGATAGGGCTGTTTTGGTCTGTTGATCAGTTCTGATGGAATCTGTCCTTGGGCAGCTTTTTTAAGGATATATTTTTCCGTCATGCCGTTCATGCGGATATGGGGCGGCAGTTTTGCTGCGAATTCAACCACCCTGTGATCCAGAAACGGGTAGCGCCCTTCAATGGAATTGGCCATGGCCATCCGGTCTCCCTGGGAAGATAAGAGATAGTTTGATAAAAAAATCTTACTTTCAGTATACTGGGCCCGTGATAAAGGGTCCCAGGACATGAAATTATCGGGCAGGGTTTTGATATACCGTTTCGTAAAATTATCGAGATCAGATGTCTGGTCCTTCAGGTCTTTTGAGAAAAACTGTTTCAGTTGAGATGTGTTCCTCCATCTGGGCATATGCGAATACACTGGAGAGTCTAAATCCATCATCCCTTTTTTAAAGAATTGTTCTAAAAACCTGACAGCCTTTGAATTGTTTTGAGAAAAAATATAGGGGTAGAGTTTTTCAAGGAGCCTTGGCCGCATTCTTGAGTCTGGATCTTTTGCCCAGAACCGGCGGACTTTATCTTCTTTGAAGATATTATATCCGGCAAATATCTCATCGGCCCCTTCACCGGTTAATACTACCTTGAAATCGCTCTTGCGAACCAGCTGCGACAGCATCATCAGCGGGGCAGGGGCGGTTCGGATGATGGGTGTTTCCGTGTGCCAGATGACCCTGGGAAAAATTTTACCAATATCATCGTAAGAGCAGGAGATGGTTTTATGGTCCGTACCCAGATAGTCAACTGCGGCCTTTTGAAAAGACGACTCATCAAATTGTTTGTCGGAAAACCCTACTGAAAAAGTGCACAGCTTGTTGTTAAAATTATTTTTTACCAGAGAACTGGTGTAGGTGCTGTCAATACCCCCGCTAAGATATGCTCCCACCGGGACATCGGCCCTGAGTCTGATACGGGTGGCATCCAGAAGAATCTGATTGAGTTCTTCTGTCCAGTCTGAGATTGGGCGGTCTTCATAAGACTGCCTGGCAGAGGGCAATTCCCAGTATTGTTTTATTTTGAGGCCTTTTGAAGAAAACCGGGCAGAATGACCCGGGGGTATTTGAAAAATATGTTTAAAGCAGGTCTGGTCCCCAACATTTGACCAGCAGGTAAAGATATCAGAAAGGTTTTGGGGATCAATCTGTCTTGGGATGGTATTGTCGGCAAATAGAGCCTTGATTTCTGAACCAAAAACAAGGCGGTGATTTTTATGATAGTAGAACAGCGGTCTGATTCCTACTCTGTCACGACCAAGCAGGAGTTCTTCCGTGTTTTGATCCCATATGGCAAAGGCAAATTGACCGTTTAGGTGTTCAAACAGATTGGTGCCGAATTCTTCATAAAGGTGGATGATCACCTCTGTGTCCGTTTTTGTATAAAACCGGTGTCCTCTGGATAGCAGGAGAGCCCTGAGTTCAGGATAGTTGAAAATTTCTCCGTTAAACACGATCCATATGGACTTGTCCTCATTGTGAATGGGTTGATCACCGCTGTTAAGGTCAATGATGCTCAGGCGGGTGTGGGCAAGCCCTGCAGGGCCATGGGTATAGGTTCCGGTGGCGTCGGGGCCTCTGTGGTGCAGGGATTCCGACATTTTTAAAAGAATGTCTTTTTTGTCTTCAATCGACTGGTAATTTATGATGCCTGCAATTCCGCACATAGTGGTCTCTTGTCTTTGTTGCTCGAATAAGGGGCAAAGGTCAGCTTTCTTTATAGAGGATATCGATATTTAGTCAAGCGCTTTTTGGGGTTGAAATTGAGCTCAGATGCGCCGGGTATGCTGTTTTACATATGCTGAAATGGTAAAAAGTGCAGGTATTATGTGTAAAAATTTGCATTATTTTTTGAGGTTTGTTTGCTGGATGGCCAGCCTGTTCGACAATTGTTCTTTTTTTGTGAAAATAAATTCAAATTTTCGTGTTGCACCCAACTTTCGTGCTTTTCGAGTATTTCGTGGTTAAATGAAAACTCGCAACATAAGGAACAGGCAAATAATTGACTTCACAGGCTATCAAATTCAAAATCTATAATTGTTTGGATCAATCTGAAATCATTTGTATTTTTCGTTAGAACGACAGCTTCGAATTGACGGGCAAGAGCCGCAATTGAAATATCATTGTAATGTTTCGGATAAACAGGATCAAGCTTGCCGGATAATCTTAGTTGAAGGCAAGCCTCGCCAATAAGCACAAGGGTGGCCACATTTGGAACCGCAAAGCGATTCAATCGGATAAAGCGATCCCGCCAGGCCGTCAATAGGCGTATTTCCTGTCGGCCTTTTAGACCCATCCATAGTTCATGTAAAACAGGATATGCAAGATACGTGATATCCTGGAAAGGGTTGATAACATCTGTATGGAGGCCTTTATTAAATAAATCGATATAGACACTGGTATCAATCATAATTTTACGTTGCATCTTCTTCAAATACCTGTTCAATGTTCATTTTGCCGGCCAGGTTTAATGTTGTCTCAGCCAATTGGATATCTGTATCAAACTGCTGCAAAACAAAATTGATTGCATCTTTTTCGCTTTTTGCATTCAGGGCCACCTTAATACGCGTGATGGCCTCTTGATTTAAGTCTATTGTTTTTTTAACCAGTCTCATGATGCCTCCAAAAATTTACACCCATATAAAACATGTATATGGTATGGTTGTAATGGTTTTTGTTTTATATGTCAATCATCTTACTTGTGCAAGCTGTGATGTATTTTTTCCAACTTGTTGGAACTATACGACAAAAGATACGATCTTGACGATCTTGATTTAAATAGGTATCCTTGGTCTTATGATGCATACATAAGGAAATTTTATGAAACTGATCCACCTTGGCGGGGAAAACTGCGTAACCGGTTCTTGCCATCTTCTTGGGGTATCCGGGCTCAATATCCTGATAGATTGCGGTCTGGTTCAGGGCAGGGATACGGCATTGCCCATGGATCAGTGGGAGATACGGCCTGCAGATCTGGATTACCTGTTTTTGACCCACGCTCATATTGATCATATCGGAAGGGTTCCGGAATTGATTGACAAGGGGTTCAGGGGCGAAATCATCTGTACCCATCCCACAAGACAGCTGTTATTTCCCATGCTTGAAGATGCCATGGGGTTTTCAGTCAGGTCCTCGGATGAGGTTGAGAAAATGGGGCATCTTCTGGATGACCTGGCCTGGGGATTTGAATACAACCAGACCTTTGATTTGAAAAAAGGGGTGAGTTTCCGCCTGGGTAATGCCGGTCATATTTTGGGCTCCTGTTTTATCCGGTTTGAGGTGAACGCCTCCGGGAAATCCATTGTTTTTTCAGGGGATATCGGCCCCAAAGACACCCCTCTCCTGCCGGACCCTTATATGCTGAAATGGTAAAAAATGCAGTTGTTGTGTGTAAAATTTTATCTAAATTATGTAAAAAATTTCATAATTTTTTAATATTTCTTTGCCGGATAGTCTTGCTGTTTGCCAATCATCCTTTTTTTGTGAAATAAATTCCTCATCAATTTACTGATATCATGGACTTTTTCTGGTATGTGAATTTGAACCCGGGAAAAAATAATTTGGATTCTCAGCAGTGGCACAATGGTTGCTACAACCTGAACTACGTTGAATATTAATTTATCATGAAAAGCCAAACCTGGCGTGAGTCAGGGACGGAAAGCCAACGGATCTCATCGGGAGATGGCCGGGTTGCCTTGAAAAAAGGAGAGAATTTTATGAGTAAATTGTTAAAAGGTTTTTTATTGGGAATTGTCGCAACGTTCCTTGTGGCTGGGAGTGCTATGGCATCACCGTTTGGAGCTGATAATGGTGTTGAATTGCAGGGCATCTTGGATAATATTACAACAGCCCCAACGGCTGGTGCGAGTTCTATTGATGTAACTACTGACATGTTAAGCGATGCTAGCGATTCCTATTGGTCTGTTGGAGCAACTGGTGGATCAGTTTCCACCATGATTATTGAAGTGGCAGGCTTTGCTCAAAATAATATGTTTGGTATATACAACAGTGGTCAGTATGTCCAGTTGTTTAATGGTTCAGCAACAAACGGAGACCAAGCTCTCCTTAGTATTAAAGAAGATGGGTCTGTCTATGTAAATTTTGCTGATACCGGAGTTGATTTTTCTGGGAATGTTTTTGGATTTTATATTAATAATATCGTTGACAGTGGTTCTGGTCTTTTCCACAGTGATTCAAGCCTTAATGAAAACGGTGTCGATCATATGCTGGCTTATCAAGGGTTGGATACTGATTTTGTAAAGCTCCCCACTCTTGCAGCCGGCCTTTGGACAGATAATGAATATATTCTTGCATTTGAAGACTTATATGGTGGCGGTGATCTGGATTATACGGATATGGTTCTTATGGTTGAATCAGTTAACCCCGTCCCCGAACCGGCCACAATGCTTCTCTTCGGCATGGGGCTTTTAGGCCTTGCCGGTGTTACACGGAGAAAAATCAACGCTTAATCAATACGTATGTATTGAAAAAAGATAGTGTTCACAAGCCCGCATGATTTTCTTGAATGATAATCATGCGGGCTTTTTTGTTGGAAATTGCGGTTACGGATCAATGAGGATGGGTTGGATCGGATTAATTTGATCGTATAGGTTGATATTTCCTTTTTTGATCAATTCGATTTCAGATTTTTTTTCTTCATAGATTTTATTGGCCTCCAGGGGGTTCTGGACCACTTTGGGGGTTAAAAAGACATACAGGTTTGTCTTGTCTTCACCCTTGGATTCATTCTTAAATCCATATCCCAGAAAAGGAATATCCCCGAGACAGGGAACTTTGGTCTGGGTCTGGGTGATGCTTTCATCAATGAGACCGCCAATCACAACGGTGTTGGCATCTTCAACAATGATGCTGGTTTCTATCTTTCGCTTCAAGGTTGTGGGTCTGTCTGTGCCGACCTGGCTGGCGCTGTCCAGTTTGGTCAGTTCCTGGAAAACATTTAAGCGGACCAGCCTTCCCTTGCTGATCTGGGGGGTGATTTTAAGGGTGATGCCCACATCCTTATACTCAAAGGAATTATAGGTGGCAACGCCTGACTCTGCTGCGGATCTGGTCTGGTAGGGGACATTCTTGCCCACCGTGATGGTGGCTTCCTCATTTTCAGTGGTCAATACCTGGGGGGTGGCCAGAATATGAACATCCTTGTCTGTCTGAAATGCCTGGATCACGGCCTGGATGGACGGAAAGGTCAGGCCCCCGATATTGATGTTTTTTCCCAGCACCCCAATGGAAAATCCTTTGGGATTGGCTGCAGTTGAAGCCAAGTTGTCCAGATTGCCGAACCCGGTATCGCCTGTGCCGCCGAATCCGCTGAACACAACGCCTGTGTCATCATCGTATCCGTCGGAAGCCCGCCATTCCGTGCCGATATTCAGGCCGCGGGTGATGTTGACTTCCATGATCAGGCATTCAATGTAGACCATTGCCCTGGGGATATCCAGCTTTGCGATCACCTCCTCAAGAATCGGGTAATCTTCTTTTTCTGCAAGGATGATCAGGCTGTTGGTCGACTGGTCGGCCGTGATTTGAATATTTTGTGATAACAGCGGGGTTTTGGGGAGGCTGTTTTTGTCCGTACCTTCCTTTATCGGGATGACCTGGAGGACCTTGGCCAGTTTTTCAGCCGACGCATGTTCAAGGTAATAGACCCGGATCTTTTCTTCTCCTTTGGGAACCTGTTTGTCAAGAATTTTGACAAGATTTTCCACTCGACCGGTCTCAACCCTGCTGGCAAGCAATATGAGTGAATTGGTTCTTTCATCGGCAACAAATTTAACGATCAGGTCCCCGTCTGTTTTCTTTGTCTTTTCCTTGAGCCTGGCGGCAAAAATATCGGACAGGTTTTGTACCAGTTTTCCGGCATCGGCATACCTGATGGGGATGACGGATATTTTTTTCCCGACACTCTGGATATCAATGGTATGAATGATTTTTAACAGCCGTTTAATGCTTGAAAGGGTGGCCGTAACAATCAGCATGTTGGTCTCCCGGTAGGACTGGATCACACTGCCTTTTGGAATGAGCGGGGTGAGGATGGGTTTTAACTCCTCGGCATTGGCATATTCAAGGGGGACAATCCGGGTGACCATCTGATCCCTGGGGAATTCAGCTTCTGCTGCAAGCGCTGTGTTGATATTGTCTGCCTTTGCATCAAGTGCCGGGACAATCTTGATGATTTTTCCGGAGGGAACCGTTGCAAATCCGTGAATATCAAGGACGGATTCAAAGACCTTATACGCGTCGCTGACGGAAAGCTTTTTGGGCGATATGATGGTGACGGTTCCTTTTACCCGGTTGTCCACAATGAAATTTTTTCCGGTTAAATTGCTGATGAATTTTATGAAAACCCTTATATCAACATTATTAAAGTCGATGGAGACAAAATCAATTTTAGCAGTCGTCTGATGAGAAGCGGCATGGACAGGTTTCGGCAGGATTAAAAAACAAAGGACAATCCCTAAAAAACACCCGGTCAGGAAGGTTAAAAATTGTTTTTGGGTATGCCGCATAATGAGAAAAGTCCCTTTGGTTTGATCATTCATCGGAATTGATCGTGTACAAGATGTCCTGTTTGTTTCCACGCCTTAACAATGACACCTGGATTTGTCCGGTCTCCTCAAGGCTTTGATAAAATTTGACGGCATCCTCCATTGACAGGACAGGGCTTCCATTGACCTGGCGGATGACGTCTCCATTCTTAAGGCCCAGTGAAGAAAAAAGAGAATCCGGCTTGATGCCGTAGATCAGAAGACCGTCGGGTCTGCCGTTTGCAACAAGGGGCCGGACCCTTACCTGTCGTTTTAAATCATCAATATTTTCCAGTGATGCGTCGATCAGGGATTGGTTCACCGTGATTTTTTCAGGTTCCGGCCGGGTGTCGTCCAAAGGCTCAATATCTGAGGCGGGCATCTGCTTTGAGTCCATTTCAAGGACATAGTCCTGGCGATCATATGTCAGGATGACCCGGTCCCTCAGGATTTGCTTTATGGCGGCATCCTGGACCTTGTCTCCGATTTGATACAGGGCCTGTAATTTTGTTGTATTGTCTTCAATCACTGCATAGGGGTGGTGGGGCGTGCTGATGACGGTTCCCAAAAGTGTCAAATCAAGCTGCGTCTTTTTGAGGTGGGCCGTGGCATCATCCTGGGCCGGGACCGCTTTGGTTTGAGCGGTTTTTTTTTCTTTGTCCGGCACATTGAATAAATTCCGATTTGTTATGGTTTCATAGAGATCCTCAAAAGGGATTTGATTTGAATCCTGGATTTTTTTGACAGGCAATGGTTTTGTCCGGGCAATCTCGTGTTTTGGTAAGATCTCTTTTCCCATTTGTTTGTAAAAAACCTGGACGCAAAAGTAGGCAATGCAAATCAATAAAACACTATTTATCACTATGAGGTATGGTTTCATGGTCTTTGACAGCGGATTTTGCAAAATCAATGCCGGGTACAAATATTTGTGCCCCAAGGGACGGACTTTTCAGGATTTTTGATTTAACATGCTTATTTTATAGGATATTCAATGAAATGCGTCTGCCGGGTCAAGTTGAATGTTTTATGATTTCAGGCCGATATTGACAGGAAAACCGTCAATTTTTCATAAACACTGCCATGGATCTGACAGGGAAGTTCTGGGGCAAGTCTTCATCCAAACACGGGTTTTTTTGGTCAGTCACGAATAGAGATTAAAACGGATAGTTGAGCGAGAATTCATAGCCGTTGTTTTCAGGATCAAGCCTGGAAGTGATCGAGAACTCCCGGTTCAAAATTTGAATGGTCTGTGCCCTGTTGTACTTGTGAGCCGAGGAGATGGAACCATAAATATTGCCCGCATAAAACCCTGTTTCCACAAAGGCGATCACACCGGCCAGTGCCGTGTTGTCATTGTTGAACGCTTCACAGGCCGCAACCATAAGACCGGTATTCAGCAAAAAGGTGATCAGCGCGTCATGATACCGTTCACAATAGAGGAATCCACCGCCGGGAATGACGGCAAAAAGTCCGGCAGCTGTGGGGCTTTTCTTGGGCATATGCTCAGCCCGTAAAATCATGGCAAGGTGCTGATCAACATTGTATTTGACGGCACCTGCTGCTGATATCTTTAATAAATATTGCCGGGCAGGGACCAGGGAAGCATCTTTTCCCTTCCTGACCTCTGCCAGAAGTATTTGGGCAAGGTCGAAATAGATCCGGTCTTTTGTTTCAGGGTCTTCAGTCAGTTTAAGGAAATTTTGCAGAACAATCTGGGCGTACCCGAAATTTTCCAGGTTCAAAAAAGCCCGGCTCTGGAAAAAAAAGGCTTGTTCGGTCCTGGGGTTTTCTTGAGCCTTTAAGATGATTTTATTAAAGGCCCGGGCCGCATCATGAAATTTTTTCAGGTTAAACAGGCACATTCCGATGTTAAATTCTGCCTGGTCTGTCCGGTCATGGTCAGGGAAAAAATGGGCAAATCTTTTGAATTCAACCATGGCTGTTTCATAGTCCTGGTCATTAAAAAGGGTCTGGGCATACTCAAACTGAAGGTTCGGGGTAATAACCAGGCCATTGTCCCGGGCACAGGATGTTTCATGAACGAGGAAGACGGCCAGAAAAGCGGCTGTCAGCATAATGAATTTTTTCATGGGTCTATTCCTGGGCTTTTCAGAGTTCCGTTGATGTTAAATGATATTCCGGTGTTGTCCTGGTTTTTGGCTTTTGTCCCGATGCCCGGGCCGGCAAGGGCAGTCAGTTTGGTAAAATACTCAGATTCTGGCCAGACCGTGGCGACAAGATCCAGGCGGCTTTCCCGGGCCGGGGAATCAATGTTGATAGTTCCTTTGAAATTTATGGTCATCATGGGTCCGGTTGCCTTGCCGTCATCTATGTGAACCGTTTTCTGATGATGGGTGAAGTTTAATTTTATATCTGAAAAATCAATAACAGGCAAGTTGAGTGCGGTGAAAAGGGGATTCTTAAAGTGTGCTAAAACCGTGTGCATCCTGATGGTGCCATGCCCTTTTGGGGTATTGTTTTTTGAATCAATTTCGGCATAGTTCCCGTTTAACTGGCAGGTTAAATTGATTACTCCCATATCTGTATTCAATTTAAACTCCCGGACCTGAACCTGTGACACCACAAGGACGGGAACAGACATTTCAAGTGGGTGGAACTGATCAACAATCAGACTGCCGGTTATGGCGCCCCCATATAAGGCCGATTGAAAGCGTATTTTTTTTTGTCGTTTAAAGAGGGACATGGGGTTCAGGAAAATTTTAATGGATTGCGGTGTGATTTTTGTCCCGTTGTCCAGCACGATTGCTGTATTGATAAATTTTAACCCAGGAGGCAGGAGAGCCAGCTTGATCTTGTCGATCCGGACCCGGATGCCGGCATCTTGATTCGTTAATGTGTGGGACAGGCTTTGGGCAAACTCTTGTTCGGGAAACAAGAGATAGACAAACAAGATCAGGGCAAAAAGAAAAACCAGGCAATATAACCATACCGATTTGAGTCTCATGCCGTTATTCTCTTTCCATCTGGAGAATTCTGCAATGCCAGACTCCGGATGTCTTGTGTTTTTCTCTTTTTACAATGGCCGTCAGGGTTACCCTGGTATTGTTTTTTTTTGCCTCACACGCTATTTGAAATATATCACTTGTGTATCTTACGGCACGGTCAAACAGCTCCTGTTCCGTTTGGGGCAATGGGATCACCCGTTTATACCATCCCCTGTCAAGAAGGTTTACAAAGGTATTGGTGTCTTCGGATTTTTGTTCCCGAAAATCGATTGCATCCTGGGCAAAAGCCTCCAATCCCTCGGGAAGAAGCGCTTCAATCACATCAAGGCCGGCGGTATTGATATTTACTTTCCCGGTATATTGATATCCCTTTGCCGGTGTTTTCTCATCATTCATGCCGTATACTGTGAAAAAATCATTCAGCCGGTTTTTTGTGGTCATGGGCTGGGTTTGGTCCGGTGTTTGATCCGGATTTGGGTCAAGGGTTTGATCCGGATCTGGATCCTGGTCCGGGTCCTCTGCTTGTAACAGGTCGTTTGAGATTCCCTTGACATTCAGCATCTCGTTAATATGATGAAACGGACCGTTGGTGCAACTATAGGGCGGATCAAGATCCTGGTAATAATCAGATTCAGCCCCGGAAATTCCGGTGACGGCATCATCATCATTGGAATCCAGCCAGTCGATGACACTATTGATGATGGCCTGGGGGTCTCTTTGATCTTCGGTTTTGTCGGCGGATATTTTAAGACCCCAAAAATGTTCCCAGATCCTGATCTGGTCCGGGTTGACCCGATACCCGGGAAATTCAGACAGCAGGGCATTCACCTGGAGTTTAGCCAATTCATCTGTGATTTTTATGGTCAGATCCTTTTGTTCCAATCCCAGTTCATTGACGGCCTGCAAGAGCAGGTCCGGATCTGCCCAGGGTTCCTGGACAGAGTCAACATCCGTTTTTGCGGCATCGTCCACCAGTATCATTATCCCAAGGTTGATGCCGGACAATGCCAGTTGTTCGGCCTGGAACCGTTCTTTTTCCATAAGGGTCGTCATCACCGAATCCCCGGTAAATTTGCCCAGCTGCAGTGCAGCCGCCAGTAAAATGGCGACAATGGCAAGGGTGACCACAAGGGCCGCCCCTTTCTGGTTCCCCCAGATTCTATTTGCCCTGGTTTTATTCAATGGGCACCCTGCCTGTACCAGGACGGACGGACCCGGTAAATATCCGGGGTTTTTCGCCCGGGCCAAAGGTGATTTTTACATCAATACTTGCCGGAAAGGTATAGCCAAATGCCTGATCATCCGAATCCCAGGACCTGTATTCCTCTCCGTTAAAATCCCTGTAAACGATTTCAAACCCTGAAACATCCCGGCACAGAACCGGGTCATAGCAGGATTCTATTTCTTCGGTAGAAGGGGGGAGTGTATCACTGCGATACAGCGTGTACAGATCATTTTCATCCGGCTTTAAATAATAGTGTATCCGTGCAATACCCTGTCCTGGGTCGTCACCGAACCTTATGTGGCAAAGGGATGCAAACATCATGGAAGAAACCGAAGTTTGCCCCACACTGGTTTCCTGCCCGACAAACCGGTAAATATCCGGGTCGGAATTGAATTCAGGCTTTTGATATGCCGGGGGCTGCAGAACAAATAATGATTCAAGATCCAGGCTGATCCGCTTGAATACATTTTTGATCGTTTCAGTGTAAATCACCTCATTTTTGACGGTTTCAGCAGACACCAGAAAGGCGTTGAAAGTGGTAAAAAGCGTTGACATCACAATGGCAAAAATCAGGACGGCAACAAGAACCTCCAAAAGGGTAAACCCGGCATGTTTTTTTTGAAGGTCATTCACCGGCAAACCGCCAGGTGGTCATTTTATAGGTTTGTTCCCCGGATGACCCCGTGATCTCAATCTCTATTTTCTTGAGCCGGTCCCGGCTTTCCGTACTGATAAATTCCAGGGCTTCAAGAGAGACGTCCAGCACATCTGCTTTCCACTGGAACCCGGGAACGTCGTCCCCAAAATCTCCTTGGGACTCAGACCAGCCGGTAATATCCTGCTCAATTTTCACCAGTACCTGGTTTGCCAGTATCGGGGCGATGCTGTTGAATTTGCCGGCCGCGGCAAGTTCTATGGTACCGGACTGCATCCTGAACAATGAGACAAAGATCAGGGCAATGATTGCCACACTGATCATCACCTCCAGGAGGGTGAATCCCCTGGGGCTGTTGAAAGGTTTACAAAAAGCGTTAGATGCAGTCGTCAAGGCTGACATGGGTGTCCAGAACCTGAACCCGGGAAAGGAAAGGCTCGACCTTCAAGGTTATGTTGTTTTCGTTTTCAACCATATGGATCAGGGCAAAATCAGAATATCCCTTCCGGCTGAACCGGATCCGGTATTCAAGCGTTCCCCGGGTTTCTACCCCTGGAAATTCAATGTCCGACAGGGTGAGGTCCGGGGAAAACGGGACCCCTTTTTGCCTGGCCGCCTGTTTTGCCTCATCATCCATGGCATCATGGGTGATCCACAGAGTTCCCGATCCCGTGTCCACGTGCAGTACAAAGTCAGTGTTCTGCTCCACGGCCCGTTTTTTTAAATCATCAATTAACCGGACAATATCTCCCACCTGGGTGGACGCATTGGAGAATAACTGGATATCCCTGAACACGGGGAATGAAAACGATAAAAGAAGTGCCATGATGCTGATAACGACAATCAGTTCGATTAAAGTGAAACCGGATATTTTTCTGGCCGTGTTCGCGCTCTCACCATATCCCATGAATCAATACCCACATCCCTTGCTTAAATTATTTTTACCTGATGCCTTAACATTATCTTTTTGACAAGTAAAGACATGCTGGGTATACATAAAAGAAGTGTTTATTAAGTTTTCTGGTATCCCCATTCAATAAATGGTATGATTTCGGTTTGAATACATGTGATTTGGTGAATTCCGGAGGAGATTCCGTATGCCGGTGTACAAATGTAAGATCGCCGTTGGTGACGGGAAACTGATTGAACGGGTCATCCATTCAGGTTCTCTTGCCGCCATTAAAAAACAGGTGTCCGAAGATGGCGGGTTTCTGGTGAAGGCACAGAAAACAGCCGGTTCAGTCCCCTTTATATCCCTGTTTGCCCAGAAAAAAATCAAACCAAAGGATTTTTATTCATTTAATCAGGAATTTTTAACTTTGCTGAGGGCCGGTCTTCCTGTTGTCATGGCATTTGACGGTATCATTGAAAACAGGGAAGACGATTTTTTTTCAGGGATTTTAAAGGGCATTCGGGATGATATTTCCGACGGCGCATCTGTTTCCGATGCCTTTGAAAAATATGAGAGTATTTTTTCTCCTCTTTATATTGCCTCCCTCAGATCCGGAGAGGCAAGCGGGAATATCCCGGATGCTGTTGAAGAATTTCTTGAATATTTTGAACGGTCCCTCCAGATCAGGCGCAAGATAAAGGCCGCGTCCGTGTACCCGGCTATCTTGACCATATGTTCGGTTTTTGTGGTGGGGTTTTTGATCGTGTTTGTGGTTCCAACGATTACCGGAACCTTTGTGGAGGCAGGTGCCCAACTTCCGCTTTTTACCAGAGTATTGCTGGGGTTCAGCCACATGATCCGGTCCTGGTTCCTGGAGATTTCAGGCATGGTATTTTTGATGGTCTGGGGCATATGGTATGCGTTTAAGACCGAGAGAGGCAGGCTTTTTTACGACACCTATTATTTGAAACTGCCCTTTTTAGGGCAATTGGCCGTGATGTATTCAACGGCCCTGTTTTCCTCTTCCCTGTCCACGGTTCTGCGCGGTGGCATCCCGCTGAATCAGGCCCTTCATATTTCCAAAGCCCTGATCCGGAACCGGTTTATGCTGGCAGGCATGAAAAAGGCGGTGCAGTCCATTGAACAGGGAGAAGGGTTTGGACGGGCATTGTATGCGGTGGATATTTTTCCTGCCATGGCATTGCGAATGATATCGGCCGGGGAAGAGGGGGGAAATCTTCCCAAAGTATTAAAGGATGTGGCAAGGTTTTACGAACGAGAAATAGAAACAAAGCTGTCAATAATTGCATCCACCATCGAGCCTGTGCTCATGGTTTTAATGGGATTTGTGATAGGTTTTATCATGCTGGCGATGTATTTGCCGATTTTTCAAATGGCTGGAGCAATGGGATAAGAAATGGCACCCTTTAACCTGAAAAAGAAAAAACGAATTGGTGAACTGGCGGTTGAACTGGGGTTTATGACGGAAAATCAGAAAACCAATATTCTGGCGCGAAAAAATATTTCCGGAAGAATGATCGGGCAGTTGTGCGTGGAAGAAGGATTGCTCAACGATGAACAGCTGGCCCAGTTGATTGCCGAGCAATACTCGTGTAAGTACGCCAGGATTGACGGCATGAACGAGCCTGAACTCTTAAAATTGTTAAACATTGATTTCATCGTAAAGAACAAAATTGTCCCGTTTCATTTCTCTGAAAATAAGCTGGTGTTTGCCGTGGCAGATCCCATTGACTATTTCAGGGTGATTGAAGAGGTTGAACTCCTGCTTGAATATGATTTTTCCTTTGTGATTGTCAGTGCCAAAAAACTGGGCAAGTTTCTCCAGAGCCTGGAAGCGTCAAGGGATCTGATAGATGTCTCTGAAGAGATGCGGCTTTCCGTTGTCAGGGAATCGGACAAGGGAGAGTATGAGATCTCATCTGAACGGGTGGATTCCCAGGAGAGCCCGGTGGTCAAACTGGTTGACTCCACCATCCTTGATGCCATCAATAAAAATGCCAGTGATATCCACATGGAAGGTTCGGCCCGGGGACTGATTATCAGATACAGGATTGACGGCATGCTTTACCAGATCACCGACCCCCTTGACATGGGCAATCTGAATCCGGTCATATCCAGGCTCAAGGTCATGTCGGAACTGGATATCTCTGAAAAGAGAATTCCCCAGGACGGCAGGTTCAAGCTCAAGATAAAAGACCGGTTTGTGGACTTTCGGATTTCCGTGCTGCCCACCATTTTTGGCGAAGACGCCGTGATCCGAATCCTGGATCAAAAACGGATGGCACCGGAAAAAGGGGATCTTAATCTGGACGGCCTTGGGCTTGACGCGGCCGAGATGCTCAGGTTGAGGCGGCAGATCCGGGCCCCGTACGGCATGTTTTTGATGACCGGTCCCACTGGAAGCGGAAAAACAACCACCCTGTACCGGGCATTGTCCGAGGTGAACACCAAAGATACCAAGATTATCACCATTGAAGATCCGGTGGAGTATCAGCTCAAAGGCATCACCCAGATTCCGGTGAATGAAAAAAAGGGATTGACGTTTTCCCGGGGGTTGCGGTCAATTTTGCGTCATGATCCTGACAAAATCCTGGTGGGTGAGATCCGGGACCCTGAAACGGCACAGATTGCACTCCAGTCTTCTTTGACCGGTCATCTGGTATTTGCAACGGTTCATGCAAACTCGGCATTTGAAGTCATCAACCGGTTCATCCACATGGGCATAGAGCCCTATAACCTTGTCACGGCGCTCAACTGCATTGTGGCCCAGCGATTGATCCGGGTGCTCTGCCCCTGTAAAGTCAAGCGGCAGATGTCCGATAAGATGTTGATTGAATCTGGATTAAATCCTGAGAAATTCAGGGATATCACCTATTATCAGGCCTATGGGTGTGAAAATTGCAAGGGCACGGGATATGAAGGCAGAAAGGCGATCATTGAACATGTGGAGCTGGATGGGGATATGAGGGAAATGTTTATCAAGCAGGTGTCAAGCTCGGTTTTAAAAAAACATGCCCTGGCCAAAAACATTATTTTTTTAAGAGATGCAGCCGTCAATGAAGTCATCAGGGGGGTGACAACCCTGGAAGAGGCCAACAGGGTCACCTTTATAAACCAGGACGTGATGTAATGGAATTTTTTTCCATGAAGCGGTTAAAAGCCGGTGTGGAGATTTCAATCGACAAGATCAAGTCTGCGCTGATCTTCCGGCAGGGGAACGGTTTTTCCATTCATCAATTAAGCCATGCTGCCCTTCCGGCGGGAATTGTGAAGCCCTCTTTTAAAACAGAAAATATTCTGGATGAAATGGCTTTCCAGGCAGCCCTGAAAAAAGTCTTTAAGGATATCACCTTAAAAAAAATCAATCTTTCCCTGCCGGATGCGTCGGTCAAGGTTTTGATCCGAAAATTCAAGGAACTGCCGAAAGAACCCGAGGAAATCAATGAAATGGTTCTATGGAATATTTCAAGATTTTTAGATCTTCCCATTGAAGCATTAAGGATTTCCTGGGAAAACATGGGGAAAAACAGTGACCACGATCATGTCCTGCTCATTGCCCTGGGACTGGAAAAGGTCATTGCCCAGTACGAGGAGATGTTCAGGCAGATCGGGGTGGTGCCTGTAATGGTTGCTCCGGCCGGATTGAATCAGTTTAATTTCTATGCGCCAAACCTTCCGGAAAAGGGAAAGGTCGCATACCTGGGCCTGTTTGATGATTTTTTGAATATCTTTGCCTTTTCAGACAATATCCCGGTTTTTTATAAAACCATTAAAAAGGGGTTGATCGGAAATGACAGCGGAAGTGCGGTCAATGATGTGGACCTGTTGATCCAATACTATAACAGTGAAAATCCAGACCTTGAAATTGAAAAGTTTTTTGTGGCCTCCCACATAAAATCAGACCTGCTGGTGGAACATATCTTACAGGATGTCAGCCAGGTGGGCCCCCATATTGACTCGGATATGCTGGTGGAACATCTCTTACAGGACGGCAAGCATATTGATTTTCAGTTGATCGACGAAAGGCAGCTCATTGAATTTGATAAAAAATTCAAAGATGATTTCAAGGACACCCCATTGTCTTTTTATACCACGGTGATCGGCACGGCCCAGGGAATTTAGGGAAACAGCAGATGAAACCTTTATCCATAAATCTTGTTGCCAGAAAAAACGTATGGGCAAAAGCTATTTTGGCCCTGGTGGTTCTGTTTGCATTGACAACCCTTGGGATTACCCTGGCAAACACCTATGATTACTATGCCAACACCAATGTGATCGAATCCTATGAATCCAGGATCAAAAAAATCAAGCAGCGGGAGCAAAGAAAAAGAACAGCCACTGTCCAGGATACTGCACAAAAAAAAGAGCAGGAAAAAATCCGGCAGGACCTGGATTTTTTAATGGCCATGGTGAAAAAAAACATGTTCCCGCTGACCTCTGTATTAACGGAGATTGAAAGAATAAAGCCGGATAAAGTGGATATTGATGAGTTGAATTTTTCCGATGATCTCACAAAGATACGGATCAGGGGAACGTCAGACCATGTGGGGTCGATTTCAGGGTTTATCATCGTCATGGAAGAATCAGCGCTTTTTGACGTTGAATTGTCCAGGGAAGAGATTGATGAAAACAAAAAAATTCTGTTTGAGTTGAATGCCGGATGGATTGCGGATGGATACCGGTGAAAAATGATTAGAAAATATAAAATCATCATATTGTTGGGTATTGCGGCAATATCCTTTAATATTGCGGCAAAGATATTTTTCATTGACCCCCAGGCCGATAAAATCTTAATCCTCCAGAAGGTGGTTGCCGCGGCAAGAAGCGGCAGTTATATGAAGCCCGGCAGCACAGGGCCCGACAAATCAGCGGAACAAGCAGACCTGGAGCGACTGATGGGTGAAATCCCCGAAGCGTTTTTGTTTACGGAATATGCCGCCGGCATAAGGTCTTTCATGGACAAACGCCACCTTTTGATTGACGGCAGTCTGATTTTTCAACCGGAAAAGACAAAACAGACCGAGGAGATGGGTCTGGTCAAATACAATACACGCATTGCGGTTATTGGCGACTACATGAAGATCAAAGGATTTATTTCAGATATTTTAACCATGCATGGGCTTTTGTATTTGAATTCCGTTCGCATAAACCGGGAACAGGAAAATCAGGACAGGGTAAGGTTAACCCTTGAATTGTCTGTTTTCTTTAAAAAGGGAACCATATGAAATTTGATAAAAAACATGTGGTTTTTACTATCGTGTGTATCCTGCTCATTGTTTCCGTCATCTATCGTGTGCAAAATCCATTTGAACAGAAACGGGTGGACCGCCTCACCTTTACAGGGACCAGCACTGATCCCCGGCAGGCCCGGAAAGCCACTGCAACCAATGAAAAAGAAAACCAGGACGTAAAAGCATCCCAGGATCTTGTTTCACGTTTTTTGAACAAGGTCCGGTTTATAGACACGCACGGGTTTTTAAACACGCACGGGTTCTCAGACAAGGCGGGAAAGGACCTGTTTGCCCGGTATCGATTGCCTCAAAAGCGGGCGAAAAAGAAGATTTTGGTTCCGGACAAGAAAAAAACGCAACAAGAAACTCTTGTTGATGTGATAAAAAAAGATCCCGTGCAGGAGGTCAGACAATACCTTACCTCCTACAGTGTTTACGGGTCCTATACCGGCGGCGGCAGAACATCGGTTTTTTTAGCGAAAAACAAGCAGGTACTTGTGGCCGGAATCGGCGACCGTATTGATGGGAAATATTTAATCGAGGATATCCAGGAGAATTCTATCAGGATCAGGGCGATTGATCTGAATGAAACCATACAGCTTGATATGAGGGAGTTCAACAATGAATAAGAAAGTTTTGTTCACAAAAGCGATGTTAATTTTTATTTTTATGGTTTCAGGAATCGGTTTGTTTCAGGGATGTGCTGCCAAAGATGTCAACAGGATAAGTGCGGAACGATTTGAGGAGGTGAGTGATTTTGATGCAGCGGTTGAACATTATAACAAGGCGTTGCAGGCAAATCCGGATAACCTGGATTTAAAGCTGAGGCTCAAAGATGTCAAGCAAAAGGCATCCCTTGCGCACATGAGAAAGGCCCAGGAGTTCATATCCAAGAAATATTTCAGGGAAGCCATTGAAGAGCTGCAGGTCAGTATTGCATTTTATTCGAGCAACCACAGGGCCATTGAGCTCATTGACCAGGTCAAACGGATGAAAGAATCCTTCTACTATACCCAGAAAGGTCATCAGCAGATCAAAACCGGCAGGTTTGAGAATGCCAGAAAATCCTTTCAACATGCCCTGGAGCTGGATACTGAGAATGAAGCGGCAAGGGCGGCCATTGAAAAGTTCAAAAAACGGCCCGAGGACATACCTGAATACCGGCTGGATTTAAGATCCGACGCTCCCATATCATTGAAATTCAAGCAGACGCCGGTATTAAACGTGTTTGAAATTTTATCCAAGCTTACCGGGATCAATTTTATCTTTGATAAAGATTTAAAAGAGACCAGGGTCACACTTTTTATGACGGATGTGAAATTTGACCGGTTTCTGGATGTGCTGCTGAAAACAAATTCCTTTAATGCAAAAATGATCAACCCAAAAACCTTGTTGATCTATCCGGATACACCTGCCAAAGCAAAGGAATATGATGAGCTGTACGTTAAAACCTTTTATCTTTCATATTTACAGTCTAAAAATGCCGTGGCGATTTTAACCAAGATCATGAAAAGCAAAGAGATAATTGCCAATGAAAAGCAGAACTCCATTACGGTCCGGGGACAAAAAGAACAGGTCGAAATGGCGGCGAAAATTCTTGAGGCCAATGACAGGATACCCTCCGAGGTTGTTCTGAATGTTGAGATCATGGAGGTTTCAAGGGAAAAGGAAAAGGACCTGGGGCTTTCCATTTCCGATACCATTACATTCGGGGTCAGTGAAACAAGTTCAGGCATTAATTTTGATACTACTTTCGGCTTTGCCGGTATGGCATCTGTTGAAGATATCAGTAAGATTACCAGCAAGGAATTGTATCTGTCTCTGCCCACGGCCACGTTAAAGCTGCTGAAAAAGGACGGAGATACCCGGATTTTGGCCAAACCCCAGATCAGGGTGAGCAGTTCGGAAAAAGCGTCGATTTTGATTGGTGAGAAGGTGCCGCTGCGATCAAACCGCAAGGTTCAAACCGACGGCACCACCACCTACGACTTTTTGTACCAGGATGTGGGGGTAAAGCTGACGGCGGAACCGGTGATCAATATGTATGAACAGGTGACCATGGCGCTAGGCATTGAAATCAGCTCTTTGGGAAGCAATGTGGGAACCGTAACCGATCCCCAGTATTCCATTAAGACCCGAACCACCAATACGGTTTTAACGGTGAATGACGGGGACAGTGTCATTATCGGCGGGCTCATTGAAGATGAGGACAGGACATCGATTCAGAAGATTCCATTGTTTGGTGAGATGCCGGTGGTTGGACGTCTCTTTTCAAATGAGAACTCTAAAGTGGTGAAGACCGATATTCTCATGACCATTACCCCGGTGATCATCCGGAGCCAGGATGTTCCGGAGGCGGATATTTCCGGATTCTGGTCCGGCAATGAAAATCAGGTGGCTCTGGAAGAGCCGGCAGAGGAAAAAATTATACGACAAACCGATTTTAACGCGTTTCCTGATGAAGATTATATCATGGTTATGGCTGAGGATGAATTTTTGCCCGGTGACGGGTATTTCAGTATCCAGGTCTATTCGTCCAAAGATGAGGCAGATGCCCAAAAAAGGGCGGAAGAATATGAAGATATGGAATACCGGGTATGGGTCAGACCTTCCGAGGTCAAGGATAAAGGGACGTTTTACCGGGTGTTTATCGGGCAATACCATACCTTTCAAACCGCTGAAAACACCCTGCAGGATATGCTGAAACTCAAAATATTCCCTAAAGACATCCATATCGTGGACAGGGCATATGTGTACGGTCAATAAAAATTGTGGATTTACCCTGATAGAAATGATGGCCACCCTGGCCATTATCTCCATCCTTGCCGCAGGAATTATGCCCTTGTCCCAGGTGGTGTACAAGCGGACAAAGGAGATGGAACTTAAGAATAATCTGCGAATTATCAGAACGGCCCTGGATGAACACAAACGACTGGCGGATGAGAAAATAATACCGGTCAGTGCCTCGGACAGCGGGTTTCCCGAATCCCTTGAAATCCTGGTCACCGGGGTTGACCTGCAGACCGCAACCGGTGAGAAGAAAAAGTTTTTAAGGAGACTACCCAGGGACCCCATGAAGGAAGACGGCGGGTGGGGCTTAAGATCCTATGCCGATGATCCCGACAGTACCATATGGGGAGGCCAGGATGTGTATGACGTATATTCCTTGAGTGACAGACAGGCCCTTGACGGGACCTATTACAGAGAATGGTGAAATGAACAACAATCATAAAGGATTTACCCTCATTGAGATGATGACGGTGATTGCCATCATCGGCATTCTGGCCACCATTGCAACACCGAGTTTTCTGCGCTCCATCACCCGCGCCAGGGAGGCCTCTTTGCGGAACTCACTCTTTGTTTTAAGGGATGTGATTGATCAATACTATGCCGATAACGGAGACTATCCGGAAACCCTTGAAGTGCTCATCGAAAAAAAATATATCCGGACGGTTCCCATGGACCCGTTTACCGGGTCAACCGAGACCTGGATTTTGATTCCGCCTGAGGGGGAGGGGCTTTCAGGAATATACGACGTTCACAGCGGCAGTGATAAGATCAGCCTTTACGGGATGCCTTACAATGAATGGTGACAGGGGCTTTACCTACATGTCGGCCCTGCTGCTGGTCGTCATTGTCTCTCTGTCCTGGATGGGGGTTCAAAAACAGTGGAGCACCATCATGAAAAGAGAACGGGAAAAAGAGTTGTTTTTCAGGGCCGAGCAGATTGTTTCCGGCATCGGATCTTTTTATCAAAATTCACCGGGCAGTCCCAAGCAATATCCCCAGAATTTACGCCTGCTCTTAAAAGACAACCGGTTTCCCGTGGTAAAACGTCATTTGAGAAAATTATATAAAGACCCCATGACAAAGTCGGGTGACTGGGGATTTGTCTATGATGGAAAGGGTAGGATTAAGGGGGTTTTCAGCCGAAGCCCTGATCCTCCCCTAAAAACGGGTGGTTTTTCAAAAGCGTACAAGCAGTTTGAAAACAAGAAAAAATACAGTGAATGGAAATTTGTATATGAGCCCGAAAAGGAGGCGGCATCATGAAAAATATTGTCATTCTTATTGTGATTCTCTGGTGTTCATCTTTTGCCCAGGCATCTGATATCGCCGACAGCTTTACCGAGAAGTACTCCGCCCTGGTGCCCCGGGAGAACAGCTCGGTTCAATCGGATTATCTGTTTGAGCAGATCGCCCTTGGCAGCCAGTATACGATTATGATGCTGGAAAAACTCAACACAAACAATGACAGCCTGAATGAACGCGTGGATGTCATGATTGAAAAATTTGATATCCTTATTGAACAGAACAAAAAGATGATCGAGCTGCTTGAAAAAAACAGGAAAAATGCTCCCATTGATTAATCTCCACAGCCGCGTTTTATTTATTTAATGCGTTTCAAATACACAGCCGCATTCATTTTGGCCGCACTGGTTTCGGTTCTGGTTCTATTTGTCTACGGCAGGTATATTGAACCCAACACCATTCACATCACCCGTGTAAAAAAAACAAATAATGCCTTTGTCAGCAGCGCCTTAAAAGGCAAAAAAATAGCCCATCTGTCTGATTTGCACCTGTCAACATTTGGACCGGCTGAAGAGGATCTGTTAAAAACCCTGGATCGCATCAACCCGGATTTGATTTTTCTGACCGGCGACTATATTCCGTGGAATAAAGACAATGCTCCTGCCTTAACATTTTTATCAAGGCTGAAAGCACCTTACGGCGTGTTTGCGGTCATGGGGGACTATGATTATTCCGATTCAAAAAACGCCTGCCTGTTCTGTCATGAAAAAGGAAGTGGCATGCCCACAAAAAAGCACTCTGTTGTCATGCTGAGAAATTCTTCACAAGAGATACGCATCAACGATCAGCTGATAAGAGTCGCAGGTATAGATGAAGGGTATGATGATGATGGTGATGCATTCATGAAGACACTGGGTAAATTTGATCCGGATACTCCCCTGCTGGTATTGAGCCACAGCCCCCTGGCGTTTGATACAACGGCAGAAAACAGCAGGGTGTTCATGTTTTCGGGCGACACCCACGGCGGACAGATAAAGCTTCCCTCATGGCTGTTTAAACTCTTTGGGTATCAGAAAAATGTGCAATATAATTATGGATTATTTCAAAACAAGGACAATACCCTGTATGTGACAAGGGGAATCGGCACAAGCCATTTTAAGTTCAGGCTTTTTTGTCCGCCGGAGATCGCGGTGATTGAGTTTTAGGATATGAATAATAAAATGAAACATATGGTGCTCCTGTTGGTTTTCATCCTGGTTTTTGCCGGGTGTGAAAAGAATCAAAATAAAGAACTCGTGCTGTATGATTTTGAATCGGAATCTGTCTTTGACGATATCCACTGGAAATGCCACACCCTTTTCTCTCTTTCAGATCAATATGCGGTTCACGGTAAAAGATCCTTAAAGCTTGAGTTTTATCCTTCGGCCTACCCGGGTCTGTCTCCCAAATTAAAACATCGCGACTGGAGGGGGTATCATGCGTTTGCTTTTGATGTGTATAATCCTGGGAGCAAAAGTATTCAACTGGTGTTGAGAATTGATGATAAAAAAGAGGCCCTGGAATACAGTGAGCGATATAATAAAAGTTTTGAGATACTGCCCGGGGCCAATACGCTGACCATACCCCTGGACAGTCTCAGGACATCCGTAACCAACAGACCCCTTGATCTTAAAAAGATTTACCGGTTCCTGGTTTTCATGGTCAATCCGAAAGAAAAGCATGTACTCTATTTCGATTATTTCCGCTTGAATTATGGGGACACCATACCGAATTATGAATTATGGGGACACCATACCTAACCTTGATAAAAACCGGGTCCAAAAAAGAAAGATAAATAAGCTGTCCCCGGAATTTCATGTCCCCGGAATTTCAAAAACCGGGTCCAAAAAAGAAAGATAAATAAGCTGTCCCCGGAATTGGGAATTGCTTATTCCCCGTACATATCCGTTATGAGCTTACGCAATTGAGCAGCTTTGATTTTTGATAATTTATCAAGTGCCTTTTTCAATCTTTTTTTGCTGATAGTGCGTATTTGGTCAACAGCTACTTCAGCATTTTTATTTGAGCATTTAATCTGAAGTCGGGTTCTCCATAAAGGGTGTAACTTTGACGTTATTGGACATATGACAACGGTTTCCAGATATTGATTCATTTCATCTTGGCTAATGATGACAACTGGACGTACTTTCTTTATCTCACTTCCTATCGTGGGGTTGAGGTCAGCAAAATATATTTCATACCTTTTAATCTTCAAAGTCTTCATCCTTAAGTCCGTCAAGAAGAGTTGTGTCAAAATCGTCCCAATTTTCCTTTTCATCTGTCATGGCTTTATATGTATCTTCCCAGGAAAGTTTACTGTCTTCTTTTTTACGAAGAAGCAATCCTCTGTCTGTTTCTTCAAGTAAAATGGAATTTTTAAGGCCATATTTTTGAAGGAGTGGTTTGGGTATGCGAATTCCTCTAGAATTTCCAATAGGG
This sequence comes from uncultured Desulfobacula sp., assembly GCA_963674905.2. Lineage (GTDB taxonomy): Bacteria > Desulfobacterota > Desulfobacteria > Desulfobacterales > Desulfobacteraceae > Desulfobacula. The sequence continues at coordinate 3,973,505 of CAXXXR010000002.1, forward strand.
ACCAGTTTGACATCCCTTGCTCGTAATTGCTTTTCCATGGTATTACCCCTTATCTTTCAATAAAATTATTATGTAATTATTGTAATTACATCTATCTATAAAGTCAAACTTAAATTATAGGGACACCATATTTAATTCTTGACAAAAACCGGGAAATAAAAAGAAAGATAAGTAAGATGTTTGAATGCATAAGTTGGTTGACGTTATGATGAATCTTAATCGTTAAAAATTTAAAGGAAGTTTGCCCGATTATATTTGGGGCCAGCCCCAAACCCCGGGATTTAACGCATTAAAGACAGGAGCATGAGAGAAAAGGGACAGTGTGCAGTACACTGCCCCCCATGCTTCCGTCACCCGCTACGGCGCTCAGGTTGCTTCCCAGCATTGCCCTATTCTCCGAGCTGGCACCGGGTATCATAACACGGGGAAATGAAATTTTAAATAGAGTGGTTCTCTTTACAAGTAAGCCTCCAAGCGGCATGATGGCTTTAACGTAAGCAGCTGGATTGACATGAGTCATCCAGAATCAATTACCACGAGGAGGCTTTGATGAATATTATGCATTACATTGGCTTAGATATCCATAAAAAAATAATCGCTTTCTGTGTAAAGACTATAGACGGTACGATTCACAGTAAAGGAGTCATTCCGGCAACACGTCCGGCATTAATCGAGTGGATGCACACTTTGCCCCAATCCTAGACAGTGGCCATGGAGGCCACACTGTTCACCGGCTGGATTTATGATTTTCTAAAGCCCCATGCATTTGAGGTTAAGGTGGCGCATCCTGAGATGCTAAAAGCAATTACAGCAGCAAAAAAGAAAAATGACCAATCAGACGCTCAAAAAATCTGCGATCTGCTTAGAGTTGATCTTCTTCCAGAATGCTATATGGCTCCAAGTGAACTCAGGGAGCTTAGAAGAATCTTAAGATACAGAACTTATATTGTCAGAACAGCAGTTAAAGTTAAAAACAAAATATCCGGACTATTGATGGAAGTTGGCGCCGATTATAATAAGAAAAAATTGCACACCAAGAAATATTTTTTTGAACTGTTAGAAAATATTGAAGACGTACCTCCTTCAGTAATTGACATGTTAAAATTAAGCCGATCAAATCTTGAGATATTTAACGGTATTCAAAAAAAACTTGTGCATGTTCTCAAGGATAACCAGTTAATTCGGGAGCGGGTGAATCGCTTGCAAACCATAAGGGGTATCGGTGAAATCACCGCACTTACTTGGGTATTAGAAATAGGAGAACCCGAACGATTCAGTTCAATAAGCAAGGCAGTGAGCTATTGCGGATTGTGTGCCGCCCAAAAACAATCTGCTGGCAAAGAATTTCGTGGGCCGATATCAAAAAAAAGAAATAAACATATACAAACAGTCTTGATTGAAGCGGCGAAATTAGCGCCACACTGGAACCCTCAATTGGCTGAGGTACACAACAAAGAATTAACAAAAGGAAACCGGAATCGGGCAACCTTGGCTGTGGCCAGAAAGCTGGTTGCCTATATGCTGGCAGTTGAAAAAAACAAAAAGGATTTTCAATTGATAGAATCAGACCAGGCTGCCTGATTTGATTTTAATATAACATTGCTTGTTTTTAGATCTTCCCGCTGTTCCTTGCTGTTCGGGGGACTGTGTGATCAGTAATGAGATACACAATTAAGGTGTTTCAAGGCCAGCGGGTTGCCCAAATTCAATCTTCTGTGATGGATTTATAAAAGAATCCTGATACTGCAAATAGATGTCTGGTCAAAGGATCTATTCTTTTTGGCACCATGAAGCAGATTAAAAAGATCATGAGATAACGCAATGAGTTTTTTAATGCTATTTGGAGGTTATTTTTCAAAAGTGAAGGGATTTCTATTTTTTTTCTTGACTATACTTATCATAGATGTCCCCGGAATACGCCCCGGAATACGGAATATTGTTGATATTAAATTTTTTAAAGACTATGATAATTGTCATTAAATCTTACAAACACTATTATTATGGGCATTGATTATGAAAAGAAAATTGCTTATACCTGTCAGCAGTGGGTTAAAAAAACTGGGATCAGATCTTAAAAAAGCGCGACTTAGGCGGGGGTTGAAGATGAGCGTTGTCGCTGATCGGGCTGGAATAAGCCGGGAGACGCTGTCAAAAATACAAAAAGGTGATTCCGGAGTCGGTATTGGAAATTATGCATCTGTAATTTTTGCCATCGGATTAGGGGTGGCCTGGACAAATCTGGCTGACATAGAAAAGGATACGATGGGCCGGATGCTTGATGAAAAAAGAATCCCGCTTCGCGCCCGGGATATCAAATTATAGGGGATAGTATGCCTGAAAATATATTTGTACATATTGATCTTGCAGGGAAAATGCATTTTGTCGGTCGATTGTGGCTGCATGATCGTCATGGGCGTGAAAGTGCCTCTTTTGAATATGCAAGAGAATGGAAATCTACTCCTGTTTGTTTTCCTCTTGAGCCTGCTTTGATAGTGGGAGAAGGAGCTTTTCACAGTTCTAACCCGCTTTTTGGGTCTATCAGCGACTCTTCGCCTGATAGGTGGGGAAGAACTTTAATGAACCGCATGGAAGCCAGAAGAGCCAAATTAGAAAACAATAAGGCGCGTAATCTAAAGGAATCAGATTATTTGCTCATGGTTGATGATAGGACCCGGCAGGGTGCTTTGCGATTTTCAACCCATAAAGACGGTCCTTTTTTGGCCTTGTGCAAGGATACACACATACCCCCACTCATAATGCTTGGGAAATTGTTGAATGCTTCAAATCGAATAATGGCCCAGAAAGAAATCGACCAGGATATTCGAGATATTTTTGAGCCAGGCTCATCTTTAGGGGGGGCAAGGCCAAAAGCCATGGTTTCCGATACCAATTCGAATCTATTGATAGCCAAATTTCCCAGCCCGAAAGATGAGTGGGATGTAGAGCTATGGGAGTTTTTATCTTTACGAATGGCACAAAGAGCGGGCATTCCTGTTCCATATTTTCGGCTTGAAAAAATTATAGGCAAAAATGTGTTGTTGTTGGGCCGTTTTGACCGCAAAGGAGAGCATGTCAGGGTTCCGTTTTTATCGGCAATGAGTATGCTTGGCGCTTCAGATGGAGATCGGAAAAGTTATATTGAGATTGGTGACGTGCTTCAGCAATATGGGTCAAGGACCAGCGAAGATTTATTAGATTTATGGCGTCGTATCGTTTTTAACATCATGATATCCAATGTGGATGATCATTTGAGGAACCACGGGTTTCTTTACGAAGGTCCTTCCGGTTGGCGCTTATCCCCCTTATATGATTTGGAGCCAACTCCGGATCACGTCAAAGCAAGAATTTTGCATACCAATATTGACTTGAATAATGGCACAGCTTCATTGGACCTTGCATATGAAGTAATTGAATATTTTGGGCTTACCCTTGCTGCGGCTAAAAAAATTGCATTGAAAGTGGGCAATGCTGTAAGAGAATGGGACAAAGAAGCATTCCGATTTGGCGCAGGCAAACAAGAAATTGATTTTATGAGATCAGCATTTGACCATGCTGATTTAAAAAAGGCACTTACCGGAAGTGTCTTTTTTTTACCTTGATTTAATATCCTGTTTCGGAATCATCAGCGTGATGAAAAATTATAGGGACACCAAAATTATATAAATTGGATGGGAATTAAATCCCTGTTCCTAACTCACACTTGAAAAATTTTATGGCCAATTCGATTTTTTAACAGCCTGTCGAGAGATAATAGATTAGCATGTACGCGATATGTGGAGCTAAATTCTGTACGAGCAGGTTTGGTTAAACTGCCTGAAGAATGGTGCTGGAGCAGTGCCGCTTCCCATATGAAAGGCAGAGATGATATCCTTGTGAAAACCAAACCACTGCTGGAGATGGTAAATAAACCCTGGAAAGATTTTTTGGCCGTTGATGTTCATGAACCGGAAATAGAATTGTTCAGGAAACATGAACGAACAGGGCGGTCGCTGGGGGTGGATTCCTTTATCGGGAGAATGGAATCTCTTTTGGATCGAAGATTAAAACCTCAAAAACCGGGGCCTAAAAAAGAAAGATAAGTAAGATGTCTCCGGAAGTTACCCGGAAGTTAAAACTTTATTTTTGAGTTGCGAATGATTATAATATAGCAGTTTGTAGTGGTTTGTGGATGAAAAAAATGATGGTAGCTAAAAGGGAAAGCCTGACCCCGTCATTACAGGTATGAAGGAGGAAATCAATATGGGAGTTGCAAATCGAATGTCCCCTGAATCATTAACTGCTGTTGAGATTTTGGAAAGTATAAGTGTAATCCATAGGAATCAAGCCTTGGAAATGTTAAGAACTTTTGCATATGAACTTCGCAGTGAACAGAAATGGGAGGAATTGTATTCAAATCATCCAGGGCCGATGAAAAATATGGCAAAACAGGCTCTAAAAGAACACAGAGAAGGAAAGAGCCGTGAACTGAAATGAATTCATTCACTGTCAAGTCGTATTGGAAATCCTATAAAGAGATATCAGGGAATATCCAAAAACAGGCTGATGCTAAATTTGAACTTTGGATAGAGAACCCTTTCCATCCTTCACTACATTTTAAGTGTGTAAATTCGGAAGATAATATTTGGTCGGTTAGGGTGAATATGGACTATCGGGCTCTTGCAGTAAGGGAGAAAGATTTAGTCATTTGGTATTGGAATTATGGGGACACCATACCTAACCCTTGACAAAAATCAGGATATTAATTTTATGGCACGAATAGCAAGAGCTATTGCACCAGGTATCCCGCACCATATCATCCAACGTGGGAACAGGAGGCAGCAGACATTTTTTAATGATGATGATTATCAATTCTATTTGAAATTGATGTCGGAATGGTGTTTGAAGTATCAAGTTGAGATTTGGGCTTATTGTCTTATGCCCAACCATGTTCATCTGATTGCTGTGCCTGCCGAAAAGGAGGGATTAAGCCCCGCCATCGGAGAAGCGCACAGACGTTATACAAGACAGATTAATTTCCGGGAAGGATGGCGTGGGCATTTATGGCAGGGAAGGTTTTCATCTTTTATTATGGAAGAAAGGTATTTGTTAGCATGTACGCGATATGTGGAGCTAAATCCTGTCCGAGCAGGTTTGGTTAAACTGCCTGAAGAGTGGTGCTGGAGCAGTGCCGCTTCCCATATGAAAGGCAAGGATGATATCCTTGTGAAAACCAAACCACTGCTGGAGATGGTAAATAAACCTTGGAAAGATTTTTTAGCCGTTGATGTTCATGAACGTGAAATAGAATTGTTCAGGAAACATGAACGAACAGGGCGGCCACTGGGGGTGGATTCCTTTATCGGAAAGATGGAATCTCTTTTGGATCGCAGGCTGAAACCTCAAAAACCGGGTCCTAAAAAGAAAGATAAGTAAAGTGTTTGAATGCATAAGTTGGTTGACGTTATGATGAATCTTAATCGTTAAAAATTTAAAGGAAGTTTGCCCGATTATATTTGGGGCCAGCCCCAAACCCCGGGATTTAACGCATTAAAGACAGGAGCATGAGGGAAAAGGGACAGTGTGCAGTACACTGCCCCCCATGCTTCCGTCACCCGCTACGGCGCTCAGGTTGCTTCCCAGTATTGCCCTATTCTCCGAGCTGGCACCGGGTATCATAACACGGGGAAATGAAATTTTAAATAGAGTGGTTCTCTTTACAAGTAAGCCTCCAAGCGGCATGATGGCTTTAACGTAAGCAGCTGGATTGACATGAGTCATCCAGAATCAATTACCACGAGGAGGCTTTGATGAATATTATGCATTACATTGGCTTAGATATCCATAAAAAAATAATCGCTTTCTGTGTAAAGACTATAGACGGTACGATTCACAGTAAAGGAGTCATTCCGGCAACACGTCCGGCATTAATCGAGTGGATGCACACTTTGCCCCAATCCTGGACAGTGGCCATGGAGGCCACACTGTTCACCGGCTGGATTTATGATTTTCTAAAGCCCCATGCATTTGAGGTTAAGGTGGCGCATCCTGAGATGCTAAAAGCAATTACAGCAGCAAAAAAGAAAAATGACCAATCAGACGCTCAAAAAATCTGCGATCTGCTTAGAGTTGATCTTCTTCCAGAATGCTATATGGCTCCAAGTGAACTCAGGGAGCTTAGAAGAATCTTAAGATACAGAACTTATATTGTCAGAACAGCAGTTAAAGTTAAAAACAAAATATCCGGACTATTGATGGAAGTTGGCGCCGATTATAATAAGAAAAAATTGCACACCAAGAAATATTTTTTTGAACTGTTAGAAAATATTGAAGACGTACCTCCTTCAGTAATTGACATGTTAAAATTAAGCCGATCAAATCTTGAGATATTTAACGGTATTCAAAAAAAACTTGTGCATGTTCTCAAGGATAACCAGTTAATTCGGGAGCGGGTGAATCGCTTGCAAACCATAAGGGGTATCGGTGAAATCACCGCACTTACTTGGGTATTAGAAATAGGAGAACCCGAACGATTCAGTTCAATAAGCAAGGCAGTGAGCTATTGCGGATTGTGTGCCGCCCAAAAACAATCTGCTGGCAAAGAATTTCGTGGGCCGATATCAAAAAAAAGAAATAAACATATACAAACAGTCTTGATTGAAGCGGCGAAATTAGCGCCACACTGGAACCCTCAATTGGCTGAGGTACACAACAAAGAATTAACAAAAGGAAACCGGAATCGGGCAACCTTGGCTGTGGCCAGAAAGCTGGTTGCCTATATGCTGGCAGTTGAAAAAAACAAAAAGGATTTTCAATTGATAGAATCAGACCAGGCTGCCTGATTTGATTTTAATATAACATTGCTTGTTTTTAGATCTTCCCGCTGTTCCTTGCTGTTCGGGGGACTGTGTGATCAGTAATGAGATACACAATTAAGGTGTTTCAAGGCCAGCGGGTTGCCCAAATTCAATCTTCTGTGATGGATTTATAAAAGAATCCTGATACTGCAAATAGATGTCTGGTCAAAGGATCTATTCTTTTTGGCACCATGAAGCAGATTAAAAAGATCATGAGATAACGCAATGAGTTTTTTAATGCTATTTGGAGGTTATTTTTCAAAAGTGAAGGGATTTCTATTTTTTTTCTTGACTATACTTATCATACTTGAGAGTACCGTTTTTTAAGACAAAATGGCTCACGCCACAAGCCGCAACCCTTCCGTTCTATCCAGATCTATCCTTTCGATGATGAATTTCTTGAAGATTGAATCTTGAGAAGAATCTGAGAGAAATTCGGGAAAGGTCTGCCGCAAGGCGATTGCCGTAACAAGCTCAGACGGCGCGAAATCGGTTCGAATGGTTCTGAACCAAGATCCGAAGGAAGAGAATACCAGTTGGGGGAAGGAAGCGGAGAGGTACTGGAGCAGACCCTGGGCGATCAATCCGGTTTGAACAAATCTGTGGTATGCGTCGATTTTCCTCTGCACCGCTTTTCGATACGCCTTCGGCTTTTTATGAATATACTGATTGCCGGAATGTCGTTTTATCGGTTTCATGGGCTTCATCCAGAAATGATAGGCATATGCTCCGATAGTTCTGACAGCCTGCTTGAATGAAACCTCTATTTTAAATCTGAGTCCGTACAACCGGATGATTTCAAGCGGCTGGAGCGTCAAGTCAGTGGTCATCAAGATACATTTGCCCCTGGTGGGATGAAGCACTATCACGAACCGAACCGTTTTTCCGGCTACTCGCCAGATAAGATCCAGTGATAGATACCGGATTTGCACATTACGTTCACCATAAATAGGACTCGGGGCCACAATCATCGTCTCCGAACTCTCAAACCGCTCGCGGAGCTTGATTTTTTCCCCATACACTCTTTTCCTCCCCCGGCCATTTTTTTTTCCCGTGGCTGGATAATACCCCACGGCGTTGCTTTTGACCCGGGTGATCAAATGATTTCCATTTTTCAAAAGCTTCTTCACGATTTTTCCGCTGGCATAATAGGCGTCGGCAATGAAATAAAACGGTTGATCAAGTTCAAGGGATTCAATGAGGATTATCATTTTGTCGAGCAATGTCCGCTTGTCCCGATTCGAAACGACCACCCCCTCATGAATCCGGCTGATAAGCGGAACGGAGAACACTGATTCCAAGGCTCCTACAAGAATGCCGACCGCCTGGAACGAATGTCCCATAATAAAGGAAGACTTCGAGTTTGATTCGGATTCTTGATGAAGCCCTTTGACCGCTGGCATTTTTCTGCCTTCCTTTGGGATCTTGATCCCGTCTCCGACGATGAGGAGCCTGCCGTTTGAACGTAGGACAATGGGAAAAATTTTTAGTACGGTTTTCGTCCAGATCCGTGAAAGTTTGTCCAGGTGAAGGCCGGGTCCATGAAAGAAGTCGAGTATCCGGTCATAACAGAATGGTTTGAGCCCCAAGGCGCGTACAATGCTGGTGACACCCAGGAGATCAACCCTCAAGGTAATTCCGGCCAGGCAGGCTGTGAACCAAAGAAAGGTCCGAGTCCGGGAACAGGCGGGTCTCAGGAAAGAAACGGCGTTGAACCAATAAGTCCATAGTTTCATAGCATTCTCCGTATCAAAAATAAGTTGACGAATTTGTATAGCATGTATATGCTATACTATATGATAACAGAAAAGCTAAAACAACTGGAAAATGAAATCTGTACGATAAAAAACGAGCTGCTGGAGTTAGGTCCAATGCGCCCAGGAACCCTTACGATGCAATACAAAGTGCCTGCTGAAAAGAAAGGACCTTACTATCAAATAAGCTACACTCATAAAATGAAAAGCCGGACTCAGTATGTCAGGCGGGAATGGGTTGATGATATCCGTGGGCAGATTGAGGTTTACAAAAGATTCAAAAAATTGATAGAAGAATGGATTGATCTATCCATTGAATATTCTCAGATGAAAATGAAACAGGCGAAGGAGGCGAAGAGAAGAGATCCATGAAAAAGTCATCGACCCAGTCCGTTGGTTTTATGGAGGATTTTTTGGAATGGATGGACTCCCCGAAAGGTGCCGAATCAATGGATGCCTTGGATTATGTCTTCAATGCATTGGAGGGCGCACAAGTCGATCCATTCAAAAGAAAAATTAATTGGCCGAATGGTGTAAGCCTGAGCATCAATGAAAGTGTCGATCGGATGAGTAAGGACTCCGGCCTTGATAGGAAGTCCATAATGAGTCATCTTATCGGCTGGCTCCAGATGGAATATATGCCGGAAGGACTCGACGAAAAACAGATGGAACGGTTTGAAGATCTTATTGAGAGCTGGGTGGCAAAATATGAAACCGATCCTCCGACGATGGATTCTTGAGCACGGATAATATGTTCAAGAACTCGGTACTCTCAAGTTATCATAGATGTCCCTGGAATTCCATCCCTAACATGAAGATTTAATGATATACCATTTTTCATATTTATTTGCTATTATGGATTAAGGTTAATCTTAATGGATCGGAGGTGAGATATGCCTAATCAGCTTACTATTGAATATCCACAGAATTTACCGGATATTCTTCAAATAACAAAGAAAGATTTTGAGAAAGAGGCCAGAATGGCAATGGCGGTAAAGTTGTTTGAGATGAAAAGGCTGTCTTCCGGAATGGCGGCAACATTGGCCGGAATTAACAGGGTTAATTTCTTACTCAATCTTCATCGGTTTAATGTGCCAATGATTGACCTTGAAGAAGATGAGCTTTTATCGGACATTCAAAATGCCTGAAACAGAAGAACTTGTCATTAACACAGGGCCTTTACTTGCTTTAATAGCTGGCATTGGCGATTTGTCATTGCTGGAGCAGCTTTATAAACGTGTTCTTGTTTCTTTTGAGGTTTGTCAAGAAATTGAAGCGGGTGGAATTTCTGGTTTTGGAGTGAGTGAGTTCAGGAAATCAAGCTTTATTGAAAAACGGTCAAATCCTTTGACTATTACTCCATTTTTAGGAAACGCACTTGATTTGGGAGAGGCTTCTGTTATTCAGCTTGCGTTGGATGAAAAAATTCACACAGTTTGTATTGACGAGTCTATGGGGCGGAGAATCGCTCGATTGAATGGGCTCAAACTGACAGGCTCAATTGGGGTGCTGATCCGTGCAAAGCAAGATGGTTTTGATTTTTCGATGCGTGAGGCTATAAATCGAATGCAATCTCAGGGTATTTATTTAAGTCAAAAAGTTGTTGATTTCGCACTTACACAAGTCAATGAAAAGAACTGATAAAAACAGATGGAGATGTCCCCGGAATCTTCCGGAATCTTAAATAAAGATAAGTAAGCTGTCCCCGGAATTCCCCCCGGAATTCTAAACAGATGGAGATGTCCCCGGAATCTTAAATAAAGATAAGTAAGCTGTCCCCGGAATTGCCCTGCAAATAGATGTCTGGTCAAAGGATCTATTCTTTTTGGCACCATGAAGCAGATTAAAAAGATCATGAGATAACGCAATGAGTTTTTTAATGCTATTTGGAGGTTATTTTTCAAAAGTGAAGGGATTTCTATAATTCGTTAAATAAAGATAAGTAAGCTGTCCCCGGAATTCACCGGAATTCTCTTGAATGGACTCAAACTGACAGGATCAATTGGGGTGCTGATCCGTGCAAAGCAAGATGGTTTTGATTTTTCGATGCGTGAAACTATAAATCGAATGCAATCTCAGGGTATTTATTTAAGTCAAAAGGTTGTTGATTTCGCACTTACACAAGTCAATGAAAAGAACTGATAAAAACAGATGGAGATGTCCCCGGAATCTTCCGGAATCTTAAATAAAGATAAGTAAGCTGTCCCCGGAATTCCACCACAAGTCAATGAAAAGAACTGATAAAAACAGATGGAGATGTCCCCGGAATTGGGTATGGTGTCCCCGGAATTTGGGTATGGTGTCCCCGGAATTCCTATGGGGCGGAGAATCGCTCGATTGAATGGGCTCAAACTGACAGGATCAATTGGGGTGCTGATCCGTGCAAAGCAAGATGGTTTTGATTTTTCGATGCGTGAGGCTATAAATCGAATGCAATCTCAGGGTATTTATTTAAGTCAAAAGGTTGTTGATTTCGCACTTACACAAGTCAATGAAAAGAACTGATAAAAACAGATGGAGATGTCCCCGGAATTCGGTATGGTGTCCCCGGAATTCCCGATAAAAACAGATGGAGATGTCCCCGGAATTCGGTATGGTGTCCCCGGAATTCCCCGGAATTCCGCTGAACGAACAGGGCGGCAATTGGGAGTGGATTTTTTTATCGGAAAAACGGAATCTTTTTAGGACCGCAGACTGAAACCTCAAAAACCGGGTTCTTAAAAGAAAGATAAGTAAGCTGTCCCCGGAATCCCCCGGAATCCGGTGTGAGAGGACGGAGGGCGCAAGCCCTCCTCCTACTCGATAATATTTATATAAAACTGTGCTTAGCTTTTTTTTCTGCTGACTCCTGCAAGCCCCAAGAGGCCTAAACCAAACAGCATCATAGTTGCGGGTTCTGGTACTGGTGAACCAGTTATGGATACATTATCAATTCCAGCAACTGCGCCTGTACCAGTCCAGAAATTACTATCAGATTCTTCAATTAACCTGAATATTAAACGAGCTTCATCAGTAGTATAGGCTGATATATCATACGTTTTTTCAAAAAATCCATAGGCTAATCCTACATCAGGTGACCAGAAACCTGTTCCATTTGTTTCAAGATCCAATAGACTTATACCCAATGCTGGTTTACCATCCTGCCGAACAAAACTTAAAAATGTATCATCCGCAGATGCAGAGTTGTCCCAATAGTCAAAGGCCCAATTAAAAGATATAGTTATTTCATTAATCCCAACTACTTCAAAATCTTGCCTCAATGTAGAGCTACCGTCAGTAATATCAAGGCCTATCAATGCATAATAGTTGTCCATACCTTGAGTTGCAGAAAACCCACCACCAGCATTTGTTACCTGTACATCTCCCTTCGTGGTCCATCCAGCTAAAGTACCCGTTTCAAAATCACCATTTGAGATGAGTTGAACTGCGCTCGCACTCCCTGCAACTCCAAAAATTAATAACAATCCGGTTAACAACCCTAAAAATTTTTTCATGTTAAATCTCCTTTGTTTTTCTCAAGGCAACCGGCTGTTCTTTATTGAACCCTTTGGCTTTCCGTCCCTGACATCCTGTCCGGGTTGGCTTTTTCTTGAAGTGTTTAAATTAAATTTCCTGTCTTTTTAAATTTTGGAATACCTCAGGTTTTTTTGTATTAATTATTCGAGCTATTCCGTAAGATTTAAATTAAAGCAACGTTCATGCCCGGGATTTAAAAAAAAGTATAATATTTTTTTGTTCCATGATATGAGTAAGTTAAAAAAATGAACCAGTTAACGGATCAACAAACTCCATACAGGTCTGTTACATTTTTTACCTATATTTAGTACATACTTTACATAACCCTGGAATTTTTTTCGCAAGAATTCCGTAAGGGCAAATCGAGGGGCAAAAAAAAGATGCTGGGGACACCATACAGAATTATTGATAAAACCCGATGAACAGGATTTTTTTGTCGAGAAAGATGGGAAAATAGCGCCTTTTCTTTAGATGTGATATCGGTTATAATTCAGGTTATTTGTCGGGATGGTTAGGCGCGTAACCTTTGTAAATGATAGATTGATATTCAAAGCATTATAACGTAAAAGAACACCTATGTATTCACGCACTCCATTAGAATATTTAAATGACATATCCGCCTGGGTCTCCTGTGTCCAGGACCAGGATCAGCTGCCGGGGCTTATCGTGGAAACGGCGGCAAGAATGATGCAGGCAAGAGCAAGTTCCCTCATGCTGCTGGATGAAGATGGAGAGACCCTTCGATTCGAAGTGACAACCGGCCCCAAAAGCCGTGAAATCAAGAAACACGAAATTAAAATCGGACAGGGCATTGCCGGTTTTGTGGCAAAGACCGGGCAACCGCTTCTTGTGGAAGATGTGACCAAGGATCCCCGATGGTATAAGGCCATCAGTGATGACCTTGAGTTTCAGACCAAATCCATTGCCTGCTCCCCTTTAAAAATTGATGCACAGATTATCGGCGTGCTTCAGATTATTGACAGAAAAGACGGACAGCCTTTCACCGGGGATGATCTGAATGTGTTGAATGTGTTTGCCAATATCTGTTCCGCAGCCCTTCAGAATGCAAAAAAAGTGGAGAGTGCCAATCGCCATTACAGGGAGTTAACGGATCAGGTCGTTGAAAAGTATCAGATTGTGGGTAACAGCCGTGAGGTGAAAAAAGCCGTGTCAGACGGGCTCAAGGTGGCAAATACAAAGGCAAGTGTTTTGATCCTGGGGGAGAGCGGCACGGGCAAGGAACTCATGGCCGGGATGATCCATATGCAGAGTTCACGAAAAGATTTTCCCCTGGTGATCTTGAATTGTGGTGCCCTGACCGAGTCTCTCCTGGAGGATGAATTGTTCGGGCATGAAAAAGGTGCCTTTACCGGAGCGGCATCATTGAAAAAAGGAAAATTTGAACTGGCCCACAAGGGGACCCTGTTCCTGGATGAAATCGGAGAAATGAGCCTGAACATGCAGACCCGGCTGTTAAGGGTTTTACAGGAGGGCGTGTATTACCGTGTCGGCGGCAGTGTTAACGTATCCGTTGATGTCAGGGTGATCTCTGCGACAAACAGGGACATTGAACAAGAGGTTGAGAAGAAAAGATTCAGGGAAGATCTGTATTATCGGTTAAACGTGGTGCAGATCAAAATCCCTCCCCTGCGGGAGCGGCCGACCGATATTTTAATGCTTGCCCACCATTTTCTGGGGCTGTTTAAAAAGGAACAGGCCAGGGCCGAACTTGAATTTTCACAAAAAACTCGTCAGGTTTTGGAAACGCATTCCTGGCCCGGGAATATCAGGGAGCTTAAAAATGCCATTGAGCGTGCCGTGATCATGTGTGAGGGCCCCATGATATCTCCGGAAGACCTTCCCTTTGCCGTGGGTGAAACAGACCAGGCATCTTTTTACGGGCATGATTTAAAACAGGCGATTCTTCAATTTAAAAAAGAGTTTGTAATCCGGACGCTTCAATCGGTTCAGGGGAACCGTACCCGGGCCGCCAAAATTTTAAAAATACAAAGAACCTACCTGTCCAGGCTGATTTCAGAGCTTGGAATAAAAGGCATTTAAAAAAATCCTTAACAGCAGGCATGAATATGTTGGGTTGTGTATGACCCTTTGATAATTGATTGATGACGGATATGAATTGAGAGGATAAATGGAAAAAGAGAAAAATAAGCCGGCCCCGCCACAGATGAGTCCCTATGTTTTTACTGTTTTGCTCATGGGGTTCGGCCTTTGGTGTTTCTGGGATGGGTGGCTGACAACTGATCCGGAAATGCTCAAACATGCCACTTTTAATCGGGTATTAAGTGGTATCCTGCTTTCCTGGGGCATATATGATTTTTTAAAATTAAGAAAGAGACAAAGAAACAACAAACAATCTGAAGATTAATCGGTCTTAAGTGGTATCAATTGCGGAAAACCTAAATAGAATCTTTTCTTCTAATAATCTGAAATCATTTGTAATTTGTTGAACCAATATTTTTTTATTGATAAATAAATATAATATTGTTAGGTTTCCACCCTTAAATGAGACATATAAGGAATTCTCTGATTTGGATTCAAAAAATAACGACAAAATTCTTTTAAAAGAAATCGGCAAGCGCAGAACCTTTGCCATTATCAGCCACCCGGATGCGGGCAAGACAACGCTCACGGAAAAACTCCTGCTGTTCGGCGGGGCCATCCAGCAGGCAGGGGCGGTGAAGTCGAGAAAGATTGCCCGGGCAGCCACCAGCGACTTTTTGACCATTGAACAGGAGCGGGGGATCAGCGTGTCGTCTTCCGTGATGAAGTTCAATTACAAGGGATATGAGATCAATCTCCTGGACACGCCCGGGCACAAGGATTTTTCCGAAGATACCTACCGGGTGCTGACGGCCGTGGACTGTGCAATCATGATCATCGACAATGCCAAGGGGGTGGAGCCCCAGACCCAGAAGCTCATGGAAGTCTGTAGGATGCGCAACACCCCGATCATTACCTTTATCAACAAGCTGGACAGAGAAGGCCTGGAACCGTTGGATATTTTTGAAGACATTGAGGACAAGCTCCAGATCGAGTGTGTTCCCCTGTCCTGGCCCATTGGTATGGGCAAGCGGTTCAAGGGGGTGTACAACCTTGAGAAAAAAGAACTGGGTGTTTTTTCGCCTGGGTACACGCCCAGGGATGATGACGGGATTCTCATCACGGATCTGTCTGATTCGCGCCTGGACGACCTCATATCAAAAAGCCAGGCAGACCGGCTGAGAGATGATGTGGACCTGATTGAGGGCGCATCAGAGCCCTTTGATCTGGATCTGTATTTAAACGGGACCCAGACCCCGGTGTTTTTCGGGTCTGCCATCAACAACTTCGGGGTGAGGGAGATGCTGGATGCATTTGTAAAGATCGCACCCCAGCCAGGAATTCGGCCCACGGCCACAAGGGATGTGGACCCCAGGGAGGCGGCATTCTCCGGATTTACCTTTAAGATCCAGGCCAACATGGACCCGGAGCACCGGGACAGGATTGCGTTTTTCAGGATCTGTTCGGGCAGATTCACCAAGGGCATGAAAGTCAGGCATCACCGGCTGGGCAAGGATATCAAGATTTCCAATGCCACCATTTTCATGGCCCAGGAGAGAAGCAACATTGAAGAGGCCTACCCAGGCGATATTATCGGGATACACAACCACGGCACCATCAAGATCGGGGATACGTTTACGGAAAAAGAACCCTTGAAATTTTTAGGGATTCCCAGTTTTGCGCCCGAGCATTTCCGACGGGTGATTTTAAAGGATCCCTTAAAGGCAAAGGCGTTGACCAAGGGGCTGACCCAGCTGTCCGAAGAGGGTACCATCCAGGTGTTCAAGCCCCTGATCGGGAATATGCATATTATTGGTGCAGTCGGGGTGCTCCAGTTTGAGGTGACCATGGCACGGCTCAAGGCGGAATATAATGTGGCGGCTGGCTATGAAACTATTGATTTATCCGTTGCAAGGTGGGTAACATGTGAGGATGAAAAAATACTCAAGGAGTTTAAAAGAAAAAATGAGTCCAGGCTGACCCTGGATTCCGAAGGGTGGCTGACCTTTTTGACCACCAGTGAGTACCAGCTGGGATTTGCCATGGAAGAGTGGCCCGAAATAAAGTTTCACAAGACAAGGGAGCATAACTGAAGAAACCTTTTACAAGGAAGGATGAGGGATGGGGTCAGGTCTTGAAATATAGCTTTTCCATGTGTTAATCTGGGATCAAAGCTAAGACATTGCCTTTCCTGGCAAAGCTCAGGGAAGGATGGTGTGAATTATTTTTGAACAGTTTAAACTTGCTTTAATCTCAGGTTGTCTAATCCATTCATATGTAGTGATGACAAATCATGTCCACCTTTTACTGACACCTAAGAGGAAAATAGCGCAGGAGATCTTTTAAAACGCTTGGCTATTTTCCCTTTTCCCAGGTTAGGTTAGGATATCTCTAATCCTGTGGTTAATATTTCATGTGCAAGTGGGTTTTGATTGTGAAAGTCAGATTCTCTAAAAGCATGGGGTTCGATTCTGGTGTCGAATTGTCTTCTTAGCTTCATGAGGTTTACTTGTTTATCAAAGGTGTTTTTTAATTTTTTAAATATTATTGCAAGATCAATGTCGCTGTCAGCATTATTAAGTCCTTTGGCATAAGAGCCGAAAATATATGCTTTAACAAAATTTGGTTCATGTTCTTTAATAAAAGAAATATAATTGGTTGCTATTAGAGTAGCTTGTTTTTTATCCATTCTCGAAATTCCTCTATTTGTTTGACCCATGTTTTAGTAAAATGCTTCGTGCATTTTTTATAAAATTCTCTGTTAAAGTCATCGTAACGACCACGAATGTTAAAAGTAGAAATAGTATCTAGGATGTCTTTTTGGGTTTCATCTAGATTAAGATTACATTTTTCGGATAGCCTTACTAGGTCATGAATAAATGGTGGTGTGGTTGAGTTTATTTTTACAAAGCAAGCTTTGAAAAGTTTTTCTAAAACCAAGTGTCCTATAAATAAAGCCCAAGTATAGTCTCCTTTTTCAAACAAGTGTTCCATTGCCTTAAAGTCGTCATCAGAGTTTTTTATCCAGTATTTTATATGTTGATTTTTTTCCATATTATCAGGATAACGCTTGCTTATTGGAATGACAATAAGAAAAAAAGGGGGCCTTACTTTGCTGCTGTGACCGCTATGCTGCAGCAGTAAGCTTATTTCCGGATACCGTATTTTAGATAATCGACTGAAATTCTTTTATTGTCATATCCTCTGCGTTTATGAATATTTATTTTATCAGAGATTCAAAATATTGCAAACTGGTTTCTAACTTGGGAGTCCAAAGTTTTCTAAGATTTATTGTCTTGTTTTTCTCAATCCGGGATCAAAACCAAGCGGATGAGGTCGTCCTATAATTATCTTTTTTGAATCCGGATGATTGATATTTATCAAATAATTGAACCCATCCGGCATTAGCACGCTTGGGACCCTTCTCTCTCCATTAAAGGCAGCCTCTAAGGAAGGGGTCAGGTCTTGAAATATAGCTTTTTCATGTGTTAACCTGGGATCAAAGCTAAGCTGATAAGGCTGCCCTATGATTATATTGTTTTAAAGCTTGTTCATAAGGGCGTTGTAATCTTCGTGCGAACCAATCCAGAACCAGACCATGTTATTGTCCTGCATATACCCAATTGCTCTGTGATGATACCCGACATTAGCGGTCCAGACATTGCCTTTCTTGGCAAAGCTCAGGGAAGGATGGTATGGATTATTTTTGAACAGTTTAAATTTTTTATCTGAAAGGTCCTGAATATCTTTTTGAAGATTGTCGTAACATTTCCAAAAGTTCGGATGTGTATGGGATTCTAATCCCATTTCGAGCATTTCCCTGCTGCAAAATCAGATTTAACCTTTTCTAACAATTTACTTCCTCTTTCCCCTTCTTGAAAATCGTTGTCGATTTGTTCATCCCAAAGCCGGCCATCCAAATCAGCAAACCATTTAAAAAGCTTGATCTTATCCTTAAGAGGCAGAAAAATAATTTTTTCCTGGATTTTTTCTAAAGTTGTCATAACCTTTAAGCTCCTTGTGTGCCTATTTTGTAAGAGAAGAGGTTCCACCATTCACCAAATCTCAACTTTCTCGTGGTCTATTTAAACATAACCATTTTCAAATATCTCGTCAATTAAAAAGGAAAAGGGGTCATATTCTATCAGGTATAACAATTCCGGATCTTCATCGTCTGAATTCGACTGGGGAATACCTCAGCTTTATTCATAGATATAATCTGCTGTAATACCATGAAAATCGACGGCCTTGATTCTTTTATGTTGAAAAAATATTCAATTGTTGTTAGCGTTTTATACTTTAAAATTGAATGATTCTATTTTATTGTTTCAAAAGAATGGATCACGAATAACTCTAAATTATATAAAGGAAAAGAGAATGGCAGACAAACGAATTTACAATTTCAATGCCGGTCCTGCGGCATTACCGTTACAGGTGCTGGAAGAAATACAGGCCTCTTTTTTAAACTTTGACAAAACCGGTATGTCCATCACGGAAATCAGCCATCGGTCCCCGGCCTTTGACGGGGTGATCAACGATGCCGTGGCCCGGGCCAAACGGCTGTTAAACCTGGATGACCGGTTTCATGTGCTTTTTATCCAGGGGGGCGCCTCTCTTCAATTTGCCATGATCCCCATGAATTTTTTATTGGGAGACGATTCGGCCGACTACGTCAATACCGGCACCTGGTCTACAAAAGCGATTAAAGAGGCCCAGATCCTGAAGAAAAATCATCGGGTGGTGGCCTCTTCCGAAGACAGGGATTTTTCCTATATTCCAAAGGACATCAAGTTTTCAAAGGATGCAAAATACATTCACCTGACCTCCAACAACACGATCAAGGGAACCCAGTTTAATGAATTTCCCGACACCGGGGGTATTCCCATTGTCTGCGACATGAGTTCGGATATTTTTTCCCGTCCCCTGGACATGGAAAAATTCGGATTGATTTATGCGGGCGCCCAGAAGAACCTGGGGCCGTCCGGCACCTGCATGGTAATTCTCAGAAAGGATTTGCTGGACACGGCCAATGAGGATCTGCCGTCCATGCTCAAATATTCCACCTATGCGGCCAAAAATTCCATGTACAACACACCCCCCTGTTTCGGCGTATACACCATTGACCTGGTATTAAAATGGATCGAAGAGGAAATGGGGGGGCTTGAGCAGATGGAGGTCTATAACATAAAGAAGGCGGACCTGTTGTATGATTTTATCGATTCAAGCGATTTTTATCGGACCACGGCGGAAAAATATTCGCGGTCTTTAATGAATGTGACTTTCCGGCTGCCCAGCGAAGATCTGGAAAAAACATTTGTTGCCAAAGCCGTGGAAAACGGAATGGGCGGCCTCAAAGGCCATCGGTCCGTGGGAGGGTGCCGGGCATCCATTTACAATGCCGCCACCATGGAAAGTATTCATGCCCTGGTGAAATTCATGGAAGATTTTGAACGGGAGAATAAATAATGAAAGTTCTCATCAGTGACAGCATGGGGGAAGCCGGCATTGAGATATTTGAACGCCAGGAAGGCATAGACCTGGATGTAAAGACAGGCCTGTCCCCGGATGAACTCAAGGAAATCATCGGGCAGTATGACGGCCTGGCCATTAGAAGCGCCACCAAGGTCACCAAGGAGATCCTTGACGCGGCGGTCAATCTCAAGGTGATTGCCCGGGCCGGGATCGGCCTGGACAACGTGGACATTGACGAGGCCACCAAGCACGGGGTGGCGGTGATGAACACGCCGGGCGGGAATACGGTGACAACGGCCGAGCACGCCATTGCCATGATGATGGCCCTGACCCGGAATATCCCGAGAGGCACTTCGTCCATGAAGCAGGGCAGGTGGGACAAGAAACTGCTCCAGGGACGGGAGATCAGCAACAAAACATTCGGCGTGATCGGGTTCGGCAATATCGGCTCCATTGCGGCAAGTCTTGCAAAGGGACTGCGCATGAAGGTGATCGTGTTTGATCCCAATATCTCTTCTGAGCACATTGAAAAGGCCGGATTTGAATATGTGTCCCTGGACGAATTGTACCAGCGGTCCGATTATATCACCATCCATGTCCCGAAAATGGATACCACCATTGATCTGCTGGATGCCGAGGCCTTTGCCAAGATGAAGGACGGGGTCATGGTGATCAACTGTGCCCGGGGCGGGATCATCAACGAGGCAGCCCTGTACGATGCCATCCAGTCGGGCAAGGTGGCGGGAGCGGCCCTGGACGTATTCTCCACGGAACCTCCCGGAGACAATCCCCTGCTCACCCTTGACCAGGTGATCGCAACCCCGCATCTGGGCGCATCCACCAGAGAGGCCCAGGTCAATGTGGCTGTGGCGGCCGCCAACCAGATCATTGCATACCTGCTCCACGATACGGTGATCAATGCGGTCAATGTCCCGTCGGTTACCGGGGAAGTGCTGCAGCAGTTGAAACCTTTTTTGTATCTGGCCGAAAAAATGGGCAAGATGCAGGCACAGATCACCAGGGGCGGTATCAAGGAAATCCACATCGAATATATCGGTAAGTTTCCCGACCTTGATTTAAAACCCGTGACGGTGAACGGCATCAAGGGACTGCTGGCGGAATTCGTCAAAGAGGATGTCAACTCCGTGAATGCCATTTCCCTTGCCAATGAAAGGGGGATCAAAATTACCGAATCCACATCCACGGAATCGGGCAATTTTTTGAACCTCATTCGGATGACCACGGTAAGTGAGGACCAAACCAATATTCTTGAAGGGACGATTTTCGGCAAGGATGATGCCAGGATCGTCAGGATCAACAAGTTCCGCCTGGAGGTGATCCCCGAAGGGCAACTGGCACTGATCCACAACCTTGACAGGCCCGGTTCCATCGGACAGATGGGTGTAACGCTTGGAAAGCACAATATCAACATTTCCCGGATGATGGTGGGAAGGGAAGATGATGGAGACAGAAATATTATTTTCCTGAGAACCGATACCCCGGTCCCGCCTGAGGTGGTCCAGGAAATTGCCGACCTGGAGCTGGTCGTGAGCATGACCACTTTTGAATTGTAGTGGAAATATTGAGTTTTTATCATGACTAATAATGGTGAAGATATCCGATGGAAGCAGCGGTTTGAAAATTTTAAAAAGGCGTTTCAGCAATTTTCCGAAGCAGTATCATCGGTTGACAAACTGTCTGTTCTGGAAAAAGAAGGAATGGTTCAGCGGTTTGAATATACGTTTGAGCTGGCCTGGAAGACCTTGAAAGATTTTTTGGATGCTAAAAATGTGGACGCAAGATATCCCAGGGAAGTGATCAAAAAAGCCTTTGAATACGACATCATTGAAGATGGTGAGACCTGGCTTGAAATGCTGGAACAACGAAATTTAATGGCACATACCTATAGCGAAGAAATTTTTACCAAAGCCGTTCAGATGATCTGTGGAAAATATTATCCGGCCATCGAGCAGGTCTATGGGTTTTTATTGAAAGAATGATGTTCGGCCTGGAGAAACATATCATCGAAATGATCCTGGCGGAAATATCAAGTCACAAAGAAGTGAGTGACGTCATTATTTTCGGGTCCCGGGCAAAAGGAAATTATAAACGGGGGTCTGATATAGATCTTGCCATTAAGGGAGGGAAGATCACATTTGAATTGGTTTCCAAGTTGAAAACCATATTCAATCAAAAAATGCAGATTCCGTATCATGTCGATCTGGTTCATTATGAATCAATCTCAAATCATGATTTGATTGATCATATTGACCGGGTCGGTATCAGTATTGATAAAAAAAAAGGGGCACAAAAACTCTCCAGAGAAATTTAATTTTTCCTGGGAAGGTTGGATTGTCTGATTTGAACTCCAAATATAATTCTGTTGAGTTGCAGCATCAGTCAATGGAGTGGCGATAGTGTATCTATTTGATACAAATTTTGATTGCAATAGTGAGGTAAATTTTTTACCCAGTCTAAGCGACCACAAAAATAGCTGCTGAATAATAACGGCGTTTCGAAATATTGTTTTTAAAGGTGCCAGGAATAAATGAAAGAAAAGGGTCAGGGTCAGGCTTGTGTTGTTGGCTTATTGGGAGGAGTATGAAAGCGTCTCCTGTAAAAAAAATATTTTTATTGGTCTTTTTCTTGACCCCATTGATGAGCCTATGCACCCTTCTTGCCTCACCGGAATATACTATTGAGGATCTTGGCCCCATCAGTGAAAATAATGGAAGGGCATGTGCGGTTAATGATTTAAGCTGGATTGTCGGAAGCATCGGAAATGGTGGAAATGGGTCTGCATTTATCTGGAAAAATGAGGCTTTCCGGGAAATTGGTGCTGTTGGGGGTGGATTGGGGGCCACGTCGATTAACAATGACGGTATTGTGGTGGGTCATTCCGATTCCGGAGGGACAATTGCGGGTGCATTTGTCTGGGAAAATGATCAAATGAATGCTTTGGAAATGCTCCCAGGTGCTCAGTGGAGCTATGCCCACGGAATTAATAAGGACGGCATCATCGTGGGAAAATGCAATTTGACTGAGGGCACCCTCTCGTATTACCATGCGGTACAATGGGAAAATGGGTTCATCAGCGATCTGGGTGTTCTTGAAAATGTGAGCCAATACAGACATTCAAGTCAAGCCAATGCAATTAATGATAAAGGGGTGGCTGTTGGTTTTTCATTTGGGACTCCGGACGGATACGACTGGGGGGTTTATGCGGTTTCCTGGGAAAATGGTATCATTAAAAATCTGGACACGTTAGGGATCGGAAGCCAGGCAAGAGATATTAACAATGCCGGACAGATCGTGGGAAGTATCAGCTATCGGAGTGATGAAGAAAACCGGACCGCCTATACTCACGCCGGGCTGTGGGAAGACGGTGCCGTCATTGATTTGGGAACTCTGGGAAACGGCAGAAGAAGCAATGCTCTGGCCATTAATGAAAGCGGTCAAATAGTCGGCAAATCGACGATGACCGATTCCATGGCAGATCTAAATTATCATGCGGTTCTTTGGAATAATGGAGAGCTGTTTGATCTGAATGAACAAATTGATTTAACTGCGGGATGGAAATTGGAAGAGGCGGTGGATATCAATGACAAAGGTCAAATTATCGGCAGTGGAATTTTAGATGGTGTGCGCCACGCGTATTTGTTGAATCGAAAGGGGTGTAATGATGTCCCGTCAAAAATCGTTCTGACGTCTCCTCCCGGGAAAACAGGAGATGCGCACCCAAGCTTTACCTGGGAAGAAGACACCTGCGCAACCTGGTATAAATTTTTCTTAAAAGACACATCCAGGCATTTCAAGTATGTTCAGTGGTATGAAATTGATGATAATGATCCTGATTTTCCAGAAGCGGCCTGCTCCAATGGTGAGTGCTCTATTACACTTGAGTCAGCCCTGGATGAAGGCAACTATGAATGGTGGGTAAGGGGATGGAATGAAAACGGTAATGGTGAGTGGAGCGATGGAATGGAAAACAAACCACCTTTACAACCCTTTCTTGTCGGCATTTCAATATCACCAGCAGGGTTTCACACCTTCACCTGGATAAAAAATTATCATACGACATGGTATCATTTTTATCTTCAAAACATTTCTTCCGATTTCAAGTTTGCCACGTGGTATGAAATTGATGATAATGATCCTGATTTTCCCGAGGTAACCTGCACTGAAAACGACTGTTCCATTAGCCTTGATGATAAATTGGAAAACGATGCGTATATATTCTGGGTCAGAGGCTGGAATGAATATGGAAAAGGCGAATGGAGTGTGGGAGAGACATTTACGGTTCCCGAATAATCATACCTTGACAGGTAAAGAGTGACGTCGGATGCATTTTTTTGCTGAATAATTGCAAGCCTAGGATTTAAATGCATCATCAGACTGTGCATGGCAGATGTACAGAATCTTCCATCGTAGTTGATTTATCCCTGAATTGCCGAATTTATAAATTCTGCAAGATCCTCCAAATTCATGGGTGCCCTGCAATTGAACTGCCAATAACGCATGGCACCAAAAATCCGCACCACCGCCTTACTGTGTTTTTTCCATCGCTCCTCCCATTGGAATTGTTTCCGATAGGACCGATCATATCAAGCTGGGGCGATTAATTCACGCAGGCTTGCCGAAGGAACACATCCATTCTCGGTTTCTTCTAACAAAAGAGGGCTGTTGAATCCATATTTTTGAAGGAGGGCCTTGGGAATGCGGATACCTTTAGAGTTTCCAATGGGTACAAGTTTTATATCCCGGATCTTGTGTTTATCCATTTGTCATTCCTTTGATTGGGGGAGTGTTCCTTGTTTGTGATTATAGTAATTACATTTGCGCGCAGGGTCAAGTTTTGAAATGAAAAGGTCTTGAAATGAAATTGATATCGGAACCGCTTGATTAATCTTATCGAAAACATTATATTCCCTGAACAAATGAAACGTAAACCCATCATAAAAGCGGCTCAATAAACCTGATTTTTTCCCATGACAGATCCCAGACGAAAGATACCCTATAATTACACTTCGGCCGATGATGAACGAATCATCAGCCATCTTTTCGGACCTGAACTCCTGGAAGTGATTAACAGGCTTGAACGCCTGAAAGGCACGGGCAGATCATCCAGGCTCCTGCACCGGTTTATGGGGGATTTGTTCATCATCCAGCGAAACCCATTTCTTTTCCAGGAACTTGTGGAGCACCCCGGGCAGCGAAAACGCCTGTTTTCAGAATATGAGAATGATCTGGCCGCCATTGAACGGCACGCGGAACACCAAGAGGTGGTTGCGGTTCTTGAAAAATGCCGGCAGGCGCTGAAACAGCTCGCAAAAAAGATTAAAATCATTCACACGCTTCGGAATAAAATTTTACGGCACCTGGCACCCATCATCGGAAAGGACAATATCTATTTTGATCCGTTTAATATCACGGCCCATGCCACCGATGCCACGGACTGGCGGCTGTATCTACCGGTGGCCGTGCTGCGGCCGGACCAGGAATCCCAGGTGCCGCTGCTGGTCAAAAAAATTGCCTCACTGGGGTATCATATCATCCCGAGAGGCGCCGGCACGGGCCTGACCGGCGGGGCCACACCCCTGACCGACACCTGTGTGATGATCAATACGGAAAAACTGAACCAAATTTCCGGAATCCAATTCCAAACGGACGGGCAGGGCAGATCCTATGCCGCCATGGCGGTTCAGGCAGGGGTAATTACCCAGGATGCCATTGATACGGCAAAAGACGAGGGGTTTATCTTTGCCACAGACCCCACCAGTTCCTGGGCCTGCACCATTGGCGGGAATTTATCTGAAAATGCCGGTGGAAAGACGGCCGTGCTCTTTGGGACGGCCATTGACAATGTGCTGTCCTATACCATTGCCATGCCCGACGGACTCGCCTGCACGGTGACCCGAAAAGATCATCCCCTAAGAAAAATTCTTCCCCGGGACAGGGTGATTTTCGAGGTGCAGGGCCGGGACAATGAAGCCATTGACACCATTGTCTTACGCGGGGATGAGATTCGTAAAGAAGGCCTTGGCAAGGATGTGACCAATAAGACCCTGAACGGGCTTCCGGGGATTCAAAAAGAGGGGTGTGACGGCATTATCACCTCGGCCGTGTTTGTCTTGTATCCTGAGTTTAAATTCAAACAGACGGTGTGCATTGAATTTTTCGGCAATGACATGAGCGAGGCAGGCCAGGTTATTGCCGATATTTCCAGGGTGTTTTCCAGGAAAGACGACCTGTCCGGGCCCTGTCTCATGGCTCTTGAGCACTTTGATGAGGAGTATATCAAGGCCATCCACTACAAGACCAGAACATCTGTGGGGGACAGACTCATCGCGGTTCTTCTCATTGATATGGTGTCCAATGTTCAAGATGAGCTTGCGATAGGGGTCAAAACCCTTGAAACCCTGCTGGAGTCCCATGACAAAACCGGCCTGAGTGTTGCCCAAAATGAGCGCCAGGCCCAGCGATACTGGCAGGATAGAAAACGCCTGGGGGCCATTGCGGCCCATACCAATGCCTTTAAGCTGAACGAAGATATTGTCCTGCCCATTGATTCTCTGGCAGCCTTTGCCGGATTCATCGATGCCTATAATATTGAAGAGAAAAAATTCAACCAGGCACAGATTATTCACAATATTGTCGTGTATCTGGATACGGCCATTCCTTTGTCCGACCCGGATCTGCTCCAGACGCGGGTGGGCCGGGCCAAGGATCTTGCCTACCGGACGAGAAAAAAGCTGGAGATTGCCTCCAGGGATGCTCTTGAAGCCGGAATCCATTCAAAAAATTTTTTTGACGAGGTGGTCAACTATCTGCGGGGATACACCCTTGTCCTGGAAAATGTCACCCGGGTGTATGAGCAGACACGGGCAAGGCTGATTGTCATCGCCACCCACATGCATGCTGGTGACGGAAACGTCCATGTCAATATTCCGGTGCTGTCCAATGACCGGGAAATGATGGAAAGGGCCAATGCCACGGCCGACCGGATCATGGAAAAGGCGGTGCAGTTGAACGGGGTGGTTTCCGGGGAACACGGGATCGGTATTACCAAGATCAAGCACCTGGATCAGCACCGGCTGGACGAGTTTAACCGATATCGCAGGCAGAAAGATCCCGATGGGTTGATGAATCCCAGAAAATTGGATGATAAGACCATTATTGAACGGGTGTTTACCCCGTCCTTTAATCTCCTGGAACTTGAGGCCAGAATCCTCAAGCACGGGTCCTTGTCCGACCTTGCCAAAAACATTTCCAATTGTGTGAGATGCGGCCGGTGCAAACCTGAATGCCCGGTGTTCTTTCCGGCAAAAAACATGTTTTTTCATCCCAGGAACAAGAATTTATCCATTGCCGCATTGATCGAGGCCCTCCTGTATATCAGCCAGCGGACCCAGTCCACGGGATTTGAAATTCTTAAAAACATTGAACAGATCGCAGACCACTGCACCATCTGCCACAAATGTTTTGTCAAGTGTCCGGTCAATATTGATTCAGGAAAGATCGCCATCAAGGAGCGGGATATCCTCCAGACAATGAAGTTCAAGCACACGCCTTTGGCCACACGGGTTACCCTGAAATATCTTTCCAGTAAAAATAAAGTTCTGAATCCAATACTCAGATCCTCTCTTCTGGGAGTTGGCGGTAAACTTCAGCGCACGGCAAGCCGGGGCCTGTCACCCCTGCGTAAAATCAACGGCGCCAGTCAAAAAAGATTTTATCAACTGGTCAAATCCCCTGTGGCAAAACCAGATCCCGGAACCTTGAGGGGGCTTTTGCCGGACACCCATAAAAATCAGGCCGTTGTCCTTGAGCCGGAAGAAGAGGTCCGGGCAACGGTTTTTTATTTTCCCGGGTGTGGCAGTGAAAGGGTATTTTCTTCCATATCAATGGCCTCCATCTTCCTTTTGCTGGAAAATGGGAACCGGGTGATTCTGCCGCCTCCGTATATCTGCTGCGGATATCCTTTCCTGGTGAATGCAAAGAAACGAGAGTACGATAAAATTGTGCTGGAAAATATCATTATTCTGACCCAGATACGGGACATGTTCCAGGACCTGCGATTCGATGCCTGTATTGTGAGCTGCGGGACCTGCATGGAATCTTTGGAAGAAATTGATATTGCCCGTATATTTGACAGTCCTGTCCAGGATATCTCCGCATATGTGCTTAATCAGGACCCCACCCTGACATTGAATGAGGATTATTTTTACCATGCCCCGTGCCACGATTCGTTAAAGGATACAGCCATGGATCTGCTGGTGCCGGTTTGCAGGGATCACACGATTCAAAAAATTCCCTATTGCTGCTCGGAAGCCGGGACCCTTGCCCTGTCCAGACCGGATATTTCCCATGCCATGCTGGTGCGTAAACGAGAGGCCATCAAACGAGAGATGACGGAAAATCCGGTCAAGATACTCACCAATTGCCCGTCCTGCCTCCAGGGCCTGGGCCGGTACAATAAGCCGAATGTAACGGCCGTTCACCTGGCCCGGGAACTGGCTGTTATCAAAGGCGGGGAAAACTGGCAACAGCGGCTGAAAATTCTCTTACGGCAAAACGAGGTAGTGACCTTTTGATATGAATCTGGTGCTGTTAAAAGACAGGGATTTTCTGGATGACACCCGGGTGATTCTCAAGGACCGGCGCTTCAGGCACCTGGTCCGGGTCAACCGGGTCAAACCAGAGGATCACCTGGTCTGCGGTCGCTTGAACGGACGGGTCGGAACCGGCCGGGTTACGCGTCTGTCCCATGATTGCCTTGAAATGGAGGTCCGGCTGGACGCGGACCCGCCTGAACCCCTGCCGCTCACCCTTGTCCTGGCCCTTCCCAGGCCCAAAATGCTGAAACGGATCATCGAGAGCGCCACCAGCCTCGGGGTCAAGACCATTTATCTGATCAATTCATGGCGGGTGGAAAAAAGTTTCTGGCAGAGCCCGCTATTGGACCCGGATCAACTCAAGTCCCATATGATGCTCGGTCTGGAGCAGAGTCGGGATACCCTACTGCCAAAGATTTTTCAAAAACGGTTTTTTACTCCGTTTGTAAATGAAGAACTGCCGATGATATCAAAAGACAGCCTGTGCATCACGGCCCATCCGAAAACCGTGAAAAAATGTCCGGTCGGGGTCAATCAGGCAGCAACTCTCGTGATCGGACCTGAGGGCGGGTTCATTGATGTGGAAATCGAAACACTGGAACGGCAGGGCTTTGTCTCCTGCCATATCGGAAAAAGAATTCTACGGGTAGAAATCGCCGTGACCTGTTTGATCTCACGGCTGTACACATAAAAAAAGGAAGACCAGATGAAAGACAAAAAAAATATTGAAAAGGAACGGCAGATGTCCTATGACAGCCTGCCTCCCGCCATCAAAGACAGTCTCACCGAAGAAGAAAAAGAGATGTTTCTCCACGCCCGGGAGTGGCCGGAGTCCCTGTTTGAAAAGCTGGGTGAATTTATCGTCAAGGAATAGCCGGGGCTAATCGGCAAAAGCTTTGATCTGGTTTAGAAATTTTTCAAAATCAGTTAAATGCAGTTGGATAATGCCATATATTAAGGCGTCATCAATACGATCATATCCATGCACAAGAATATTGCGTGTGCCTGCCATTGGAATTAAAAATTCCAATGCCTCTTTATTGATAATGCCTGATTCAGCGAGAACATAAAATATACCTTTGTTGTCGGCAGGTTCTTTCAGTTTGTTGTTTGCGATGATTATTTTCCCGATATCCAGGCAGGATTCTATTGCAACCTGCAAATTTCTTTCGGCAATATCGATATTTCCCCTGGATTCGAGATAGTGCTCAAAGGAATTTATTTTTGAGGATAATCCCCGCAGCCTTGATATTCTTTCCTGTACGATTTTGATTTTTTTATTGATTGATTTCATGTTTTTTACGGGGTTAATTCGGTTGAGATATTTGATCGCAGCGTATCAATAAAGGGTTTAAAATCATAGTACATTCCTTTAACGGCAAGTTCATATTCTATTCGATTTTCAACATGGCTTTCATAGGCCACCATACCGGTTGTAATAACCTGGAACGCTGTTTCCAATGAAGCGCTGTTAAGGATGACAACATCGGTTTTTCGATCAAGGGACAACCCGATTTGAGTTGATAACAGGTAGGCCTGGGTCATTGATTTAAACGGGTCCTGTTTGTAAAGAGACGGATCAACATGAAAGGCAAGATCAATATCTGAGGTGTGTTTGAATTTTTTTTTATCCAGAACAGATCCAAACACATATACGGTATCAATAGCTGCTGAGGCAGTTTTGGAATTGAAGATGAAACTGCAGATTTTTTTGCAGATCGTTTCAACAGAGCAATTATTTTTTGGCAAATGTTTCATGTTTAACCCTTGATAGCGTTACAAATAATAGTATCAGCTCGCTTAAGGTAATTCAATGAAATCCTGGAAGGCACGGCAGAATAAAATTGACAGGAAAGGGCAGGATCTTTAAACTTGGACATATCATCCAAACAAAACTGCTGAGTCGATATTTGAGGAAAACCACCGGGAAGCTGGTGGCCGTAAGTCTTTATTAAAACCGGTATGAAATATCCAGGAAGAAAAGATCAAAGTCGTTCACGTTTCCAAACCAGGTATCACTGCTCCCGGAGAAGATACCGGCTCCGAGGGTGCACTCAAGGTTTGTGACATAGGTGTATTTGAGCTGGGGAGAGAGGTACCACTCATTGGTGTTAAGGGTTTTGGAATAATGAATGGAGGCGTTGAGCCAGTCAAAAAAGATATTCCAGTTGATCTCTCCTAAAAAGGTATAAGTGTCCTGCTCAAAAAACAGGATGTCGGACGTGTAATCTGCAATATGCCTGTGGGCAAACTGAAGGTTCAGATAGATGTCTTTGGCAGTGGTATAGTCTGCCCCAAGAATGGTTGTGAAAGAGGGCTTTCTCACCGAGGTCAGTGAAGAGGTCAAAAAAGATTCGTTTTCCTGCCAGGCCGCTTCCCCCCTCAGTCCAAAATCCGCCAGCGTGGTTTCAAATTCAACTCCGGCAATGATGGTGGATTTGTACCCAATTTTAATGGTTTCATCGGTCAAAATTGCATTGGTCAGTCTTGAAGCCAGACCTTCCCCCAAAATATTTTCTTTTACATTGATGTTTTTTACGGGAAAACTTTTAATATACGGCACGTCCTCGGTTGTCCGATGGAAACTGACCCCAAGATCGATGTTTTTTACGGTGGTGGACAGCCTTAGGGCAAACTCGGCTTCAGTGTCCGGGTCTTGCTCATGGACCTGGAGGTTCTTAACATAGTCTTTCAAGGCAAAGGGAAGAAGGCTCTCCTGGATCTGCTTTTTTGTGTGTTTGAACACAGACCAGTTGGTCTGGAAATAGTCGAGTTTTGATTTTTCAAACCAGGGAATATAAACGCCCTCCAGGGTGAAATCATCAAAAAACAGCTTCAGGTCGGCCATCCACACCGGGATTTTCCTTTCTTCATATTCAGGGATGATGAATTCCCGCAAATCTTCAGGATTCAGGGTGTCGACAGGGCTTATCTGGTCGGTTTTTCCCCAGCGGACAATCTGCCGTCCAAGGGAAATGCCAAATTTTTTATCGGTATGCTCCCATTTGGCCTCGTAAAGATCCAGGTCATAGTCATCTGTTTCGTCCTCCTTTCCAAAATACAGGAAGTCGGAAAGACCGGACAATGTCACCCTGTTTTTATATTTTGCTTCCACAAGAATTCTGTTTCTCAGACTGGTGTTGTTTTCACCAACATCATCCTGATGAGTTTGAAGGCTGCCTCTCATTTGCAGGATGCCGGATATGGAAATGTCTGCTTTCTTGTTGTCCGTGTCGGTTTCCGTAAAAATATCATCGGGCAGGGTATTGTCAAACAGGATCACAGGAGACTGGGGTTTTTCCTGGAAAACCAGGATGGTTTCTTGGATTTCCTGTTGTTCAAAGGTGACATTTTTGATTCGGTTGGAGGGAAGGGCGGAAGAATTTTCCGGCATTGTCACCAGCGATGAAATGATCGCAATGATAAGAATAAACCAGCATTTTATGGAGCGTATCTGTATCATCACCCGTCCCTTTGTAAACCTTGAATCCCAAGGGCCAATAATGATACCATCAATAGTTTTCAAGGCTTTTGATGGAGACTGCCTCTGGGCCAAGGTCACTATTATATCGGATACTTTCGAGTTTTATATAGGTTTTATGCCCTTTTCCAAGGTCTTCCATGCTCACGGCCGACTCGGTCCAGATTCCCTGCACCCGGCCCAGCTTTAGCACCTTGTACGTTTTGATGTGAGTCCCTTTTTTGTCAAAATATTGAACAAAAACCGGTACAAGGGACTGGGTTTCAATCAGGCTGAATGTGAGGCTGTACTGGGATTTTGTCTTTTCTTTAGGACGGACCTCCAGGGCATAACAGTCCAGGTTTTCCATTTTTCGGGTTCCGACAAGGTTATAGACATAATCGTCAACAGGGTGACGCTCCATGTCTTCATAGGTAAAGTCACTGTTGACAAACCGGCTTGACTTCTGGGAACTGACAATCCTTCTGGTTCTTCTCAGGGCCGGCAGGAAAAGAAATTGCTCGGTTTCCCATCCAGGTTTTTCAATCGTCAGAAAACCGGTACCGGCAATATCGGCAGGGGCGGTAAAGCGGATGATCCGCCTTTCAAGGCCGGCTTCCATCACACGTTTATTGGTAAACTGCCGGTTCCGTTTGTTCCCGCTTTTGGCCACTAATACCATCTGGGCCGTGAAAATGGAGTTTTTTCCCCTGTCCCGGTCAAATACTTTTTGGGCAAGTTCTTGTCCGGTCATCCGACCGCTAGTTAATCCGGGCATCTCTTGGGCATGGGCATAAAGAAAGGAAACCGTCAGTATAAGAATGATATATCCAAGGGATCGAAGTGGTATCGATTTAACGCGTATCATTGTCGTCCTTTTATTTGAATTCTCAGGAAGTTTCCAAAATTTACCTGTTGTTGCGAAAAATCGCAAGGAGATTTATTGCCCGGCGCTTTGTTTTTTGGTTTCAAGATCTTCCCATTTTTCATATAGGGCGTAGACCGTTTCCTGTGCCTGTTTGAGCCGGGAACAATAATTGTTCATCTGTTCAGGATCTGAGATGATGTCGGGCTCCTGAATTTTATCGGACAGGCGGCTGACCTCATCTTCCGCCGATAGAATCTTTTCTTCCATATGATCCAGTTCATACTGGTCTTTATAGGAAAAAACAATGGCAGCGGATTTTTTTTTGTTCAGGATTTTTTTCACCTTTTTGGGTTTTTCATCCAGGGTTTTCTTATGGGCGAAAATCTGGTCAAAACTTCTGAAAAACCGGGCATCCGTGGCCGGGTCAAGGTATAAAATTCGTTGGCAGACCCTGTCCATGAGGTACCGGTCATGGGAAACAATGATGACGGCTCCGGGAAATTCACGGATGCTGTCTTCAAGGACTTCCAGGGACAGGATATCCAGATCATTGGTGGGTTCGTCAAGCAAAAGAATGTCACAGGGAGTCAGCATGATATGGGCAAGGATGATCCTTGCCTTTTCTCCGCCGGACAGCCTTTTAACCGGCATGTCCAACTGGTCGGCCATGAACAGGAACCGTTTGGCCCAGGTAACGATATGGATGGAGCGTCCCTTATAGTTGACACTGTCTCCGCCCCCTGGGTTGAGTGCCTGTTTCAAGGTCAGATTTGGATCGAGTTTTGACCGGTCCTGATCAAAGGTGGCGATCTTTAAACCATCGACCCATTCCACATGGCCCTGGTCCGGCTGGATTTTTTTCTCCAGAATGGATAAGAACGTGGACTTTCCGCTGCCGTTGGCACCCACAACACCCAGGCAGAATCCGGGTCCGAGTTCAAAGGTAATGTTGCTGAACAAAAGTTTTTCGTCCATGCTTTTTTTCAGCTCAAAGGCCCGCAGCAGTCTTTTTGTCTGGCGGCCCGTGGCGTGAAAATCAATATCCACCCTGGCCGTATTCTTGTTTCTGTCCTTCAGGGCGGACAATTGACTTCTCAGGTTGTGGGCCTGCTCGATTCGGTATTTGGCTTTTGTACTCCTGGCCTTGGCGCCCTGCCTGAGCCACTCCTCTTCTCTTCTCATTTTGCCGGCCAGAGAGATCTCTTGCCGTTGCTGGGCCGTTAAAAATTTGTTCCGCTCCCGTTCAAATGTCGAATATTGGCCCTGGATCTTGAAAAAGCCGTTGGGATAATACCGGCCGATTTCCATGACATTTAAACAGATATTTTCAAGAAAGGCCCGGTCGTGGCTGACCGTGATAAATGAGAAATCAGCCGTCTTTAAAAGGGTTTCAAGCCATAAAATACCGTTGATATCCAGATGATTGGTGGGTTCATCCAGCAGGAGAATATCCGGTTTGCTGCACAGGGCCCGGGTAATGGCCAGTTTTTTTTTCCATCCCCCGGATAAATTTTTTGATAGCGCCCCGGGGTCTGGAAAACCGGCCGTTCCCAGAGATTTCTGGACGATTTTATGGGACTCTTTGTCGTTAAAAGCGCTGTGTCTGAGGCTGTCATACAGGTGCTGCTCCACTGTCCGGTCCGGGTCCAGGCGGTCTTCCTGGGGAAGGTAGACAAAGCGCAGTCCAGGTCCGGGAACCAGTTCTCCCGTGTCGGGCAGGACTTCACCGGCAATGAGTTTGAGCAGGGTGGATTTACCCGAGCCGTTCATCCCGATGAGCCCCAGTTGTTCTTTCGCCTTAAAATCAAAACACAAATCAAGAAAAAGGGTATCATCCCCATAGGTTTTGGACACATTTTTTAGACTGAAAATAAGGCTCATGACGGATGATTATGGGATTGATTTTTGATTTGTCGATAGACCCGGACCATTTTAATCACAAAACTGATGAGCAGCGCAGCGCTGATGAGGATGACAAAGCTTGCCGCAAAAAAGGTCATGATAAAACTGAACGGGTCATTTAGGGAGTAGGACCCCACGAGGAGTTCATATCCGAAGACAAGGAAAAAACCGGAGACCAGTGTGAGGACGATCTGGATAAACCACCATTTGTATTTCATAACGGGTATTTCTTAAACTGGTATTGCATAAATTGAAAAATTCCTTTTAAAGATAACAAGGTCGGGCCTGGGTTAAAAAATCAGGGGCAAGTTTACAGGGTTATGGGCAAAAAATCAAATCCATTCCCCCTGGCGCTTGATTTGTACGGCCAAGGCCTTATATTGCCTGTATCAGACCATGCAAAAACAGGAGGAACAGGGTGAATAATCTCATAAAATTTTTGCTTGAGGTGACGCCATGAGGATACTGGTGGTGGAAGATGATTTAAAAATAGCCGAATTTATCCAGAAAGGCCTTAAATCTTCGGGTTTTGCCGTTGATCATGCCCCAACCGGAAAAATTGGATTGGAAATGGCGTTTGAAGAATCCTATGATACATTGGTGGTGGATATCATGCTGCCGGAACTGGACGGTATATCCCTGATTAAACGGATCAGGGCTGAAAAAGACAATACGCCGATTATTATTTTAAGTGCCAGGGACCGGGTGGATGACCGGGTGGACGGCCTCCAGGCCGGGGCAGACGATTACCTGACAAAACCCTTTGCGTTTTCAGAGCTGCTGGCACGGATCCAGGCCCTTATCCGCCGGGCCGGAAATGTCACCGATCCCATGACCCTTTCCTATGCGGATCTGAGCATTGACATGCTCAAACGCCAGGTCAAACGGAACAATGAAGTGATTGAACTGCAGCCCCTTGAATTTTCTCTTCTCGAGTACCTGGTGCGCAACCGGGAGCGGGTGGTGTCAAGAACTATGATCATGGAGCATGTCTGGGATTATAATTTTGATCCCATGACCAACGTGGTTGAGGCAAGGATCTGCAGGCTCAGGGATAAAATCGACAAAGGCTTTGAACCCAGACTGATTCACACGGTCCGCGGGGCAGGGTATGTGCTCAAGACGCAATGAGACATCGGTTTTTCCATACCATCGCTTTCAGGCTGGCCCTGTGGTTTACCGGGATTTTTACCATCTGCGCCGGCGTGGCTTTTGTATTGTTTTATTTGCTTGCGTCCCAAACATTTCAGGATCAAATCGATCAGGAACTTCTGGACAATGCCGCTAAATTTTCTACCATTATCCAGCGAAACGGATTAATGGGTGCAAGGGAATTGGCTGTGGTGGAGGCCCAGGCAGCCGGAGAGAAAATGATATTTTTCAGGCTGGTATACCCCACAGGCGAAGTGTTTGCCTCTTCCCACATGTCTTATTGGAGGGATGTCCATGTGAGCAAACAGGCCTTAAAAAATCTGATCGCCCATCAAAATAATGTGTTTGAAACTATAGGTATCCCGTCTACTGAACAAAAGGCCAGAATCCTGTACAGTTATGTTGCCGGCAATGCCATCCTGCAAACCGGCATTGCCCTGGATGCCCATTCAGATTTTTTGTCTGCATTCAAGAAGGTGTTTGTCAGTGCAATGGGAT
The DNA here is from genome assembly GCA_963674905.2 of uncultured Desulfobacula sp. Taxonomy (GTDB): domain Bacteria; phylum Desulfobacterota; class Desulfobacteria; order Desulfobacterales; family Desulfobacteraceae; genus Desulfobacula. Next base: position 4,009,636 of record CAXXXR010000002.1, read on the forward strand.
TTATCATCATTTTTTCAGCCGTGTCCGGGTGGTTGTTGATCGGAAAAGCCCTGTCCGGTGTGAAGAGCATCACCCGGACAGCCGGGAACATTACCGGCAGCAGTCTTGAAGCCAGGGTGAAGGGAAGCGGCAATAAAGATGAGCTGGATCACCTGGCCCTGACCTTTAATTCCATGCTTGACAGGATAGAGGAACTGGTCAAAAGTATCCGGGAGATGAGTGACAATATTGCCCATGATCTCAAAAGCCCCCTGACCAGGATTCGGGGATTTGCCGAGCTGGCCCTGATCCAGGAGGAGAACCTGGAAGACTATCGCGCCATGGCCGCCAACACCATAGAAGAGTCGGACCGTCTACTGGACATGATCAATACCATGCTGGTGATTTCAAAGGCAGATGCCGGAGACACGGATTTTATTTTTAAAAAAACTGATTTGTCTGTCATGGTCAATGAGGCCTGTGATCTGTTCGGGCCACTTGCCGAAGACAAGCACATCGAGTTTTCCCGGCAGGTTGAGGATGAAATCGTTCTGGCCGGGGATATCCGGATGCTCCAGCGGGCATTTTCCAATCTCCTGGACAATGCCATAAAATATACGCCGGAAAAGGGAAAGGTCTGTGTTCAGGCGGCTGTAAAAGATCACATGGCCGTTATCACTATCCAGGACACGGGAACGGGCATTGCCCCGGAATCCCATGAAAAAATATTTGAACGATTTTACCGGGCCGAATCATCCAGGACCAGTTCAGGCACGGGGCTGGGTTTGAGTCTTGCCCGGACCATTGTCCGGCGGCACAATGGAGATATCAGGGTATCAAGCCAGCCGGGAGAGGGATCTGTCTTTTCCATGACATTACCAACAAATAATTTTCCGGTCATTTGATCGTCATGTTTGTGGTTTAGTATCTATATCAGGTAAGCAATTCGCAAGTATTTATTTTTAACCCATATGGGAGGACGTGTGATGAAACAGACAAACAAAATACTTTTTATCATTATGGTTGTGGCCCTGCTGGCAATGCCGGCCGTTGCAGCGAGCATCAAAATGGTCCCGGCAGGGTTTGCCGAGCTTGCCGAGCAGGCCAAACCCGGTGTGGTCAACATTCAGACCGTTAAAACCATCCAGGGCGGGGGCAGGGTTTTCAGGCATTTTTTCGGTCAGCCCTTCGGCAACAACAGGGATTCCCTGGAAGATTTTTTTGCCCCGTTTTTTAACCAGAGACCCCAGGACAGAAAAGAGAGCAGTCTGGGCTCGGGATTTATTATCAGCCCCGACGGGTATATTGTGACCAACAACCACGTAATCAAGGATGCGGATCAGGTCAAGGTGGTTCTGCACGACAAGACGGAATATGATGCCGATGTCATCGGGACCGACCCCATGACCGACCTGGCCCTCATTAAAATCAAGGCAAAAGACTTGATCCCCTTAAAATTCGGGAGTTCTTCCAAGACCCAGGTGGGGTCCTGGGTGGTGGCCATCGGCAGTCCCTTCGGACTTGAACAGACCGTAACTGCAGGAATTGTCAGTGCAAAGGGGCGCATCATCGGATCAGGGCCCTATGACGATTTTATCCAGACCGATGCCTCCATCAATCCGGGCAACTCGGGCGGCCCCCTCCTGAACCTTGAGGGTGAAGTTATCGGGATCAATACCGCCATCGTCGCCTCGGGCCAGGGCATCGGGTTTGCCATTCCCTCGGATCTTGCCACGGGTATTATTGATCAATTGACCCAACAAAAAAGCGTTTCCCGGGGCTGGCTCGGGGTGGCGATTCAGGATGTGACTGAAGAACTGGCCAAATACTACGGTATAAACGAGACCAGGGGTGTTTACGTTGCCCGGGTGTACGAGGACAATCCGGCAGACAAGGCCGGGATCAAAGTCGGGGATGTGATCACTTTGATCAATGACAGGAAAATCGAATCATCCAGGGACCTGACTTTGACCATTGCAGCCGCATCCGTGGGGGAAACGGTGAATGTGAAACTGATCCGGGACGGCAAAGAAAAAATGTTGAAGGTAAAGCTTGGCAAGCGACCGGATGAAAATCCTGAATCTATTGAGGCAAACGACGGTTATGATCTATTCGGTTTCAGGTTAAAGCAGATGGATGCCGACATGGCCCGAAAATTAAATTATCCAGAGGATATCAAGGGGCTGGTGGTCATAGAAACAGACTCGGGCAGCCCGGCCGATAAAACACCGGTCCGCCAGGGAGATCTCCTCATGGAAATCAACCGCCATAAGATTACCTCTGCACAGGACTATGAGGAAGTTTTAAATAAAATCAGCAAGGGAAAGCAGGTTCAACTCTTGTTCAGGAGAGGAAACAGCCATATTTTTGTGGTGAGTTTTGAAAAACCATAAATAATTCTGAAATAGATGGTATATTGAACGGCATTCTTCCCACTATAAAAGGGAAGAATGCCGTTTTTTGTGCTTGACAAAAATAATGTGAATCAATACTTATTCCTAAGATTTTTAAATTGCAGACATCTTAAACAGGTTCAGTAAAAGGGATATTCCATGGAAGAGCTGGAAGGAATTTTAGAACTCAATAAATCCGAAGGCATGTATATTGATATCGGCACCAAAGTTTACCTTGAAATAGAAGGGGTGAATTTTTCCGTCACCAGTATCTTTATCGGCCTGCTCAAGGATGAATTTTTGATCCTGACCCTTCCCAAGCGGTATAAAAGCGTTAAAAACAAATTATTTCCCGCCAATAAAATGGTGGTGAAATACCTGTATGAGGGCTCTGTCTATGCCTTCCAGAGCAGTGTCATAGAATTGATCACCACTCCCATCCGGGCCCTGGCCATTGAGTACCCCAAGGTGGTCCAGAAAAGAGAGCTCAGGATTGTCAAGCGGAACAACGTGGTCATTCCCGGCAGGGTTGAAGCCAAAAAGACGGAATTTTGTGTGGTGGTGTTTGATATCAGCAAAAACGGGTGCCGGTTTCAGTATCGTGACGATAAAAGCAATATCGCCTCCCTGAGAGAGGGCGACATCATGAGAGTATACTGTCAGTTTCCCGGGGTTCCCGACGAAATTGGGGCCATGGCAAGTGTGAAGAATGTTTCCAGAGAAAAGGACCGGCTGTCCATCGGGGCAGCGTTCCAGGATATGAGTAAAGCCTTTCTAACCCCCCTGATGCACTTTCTGTATTCCATCGAAGATTTTTCCTGAAAATTTTGGTTCGGTTTCCAAAAACATGCCGTAATGTGCTCAAACGTCTATAAAAGCAGCACCGGAATCCCCATTAATTTTTCTTGTTTTTTTTAGCGTTCAATGATAGCTGTTTGTTACTTGATGGGCGTATAAAAAAGAATTTTTTGAGTAGAACCGGACGAAAATTATAAGCAGATAACGGCATTAAGGTTTCAAAGAAAATTATTAACGTTCTTTAAAAACCATAAAAATTAAAAAGTGAGGGTGAAGGAATGAAGAGAATTCATAAATTTAGCATACTAATTTTGCTTTTAATGGTTTTTATATGCCAGGGCTGCGTCCAGAAAAATTATGTGACAACCTTTGCCGCCCCGGACCCGGCCCCGGACCAGTTGGACATGAATTACAACGGTCCTCGCGCCAATATCGCCGTGGGAGATTTTACCGTAAAAGCCCGGGGGTCAAGCCGGTATATCGGCGATGGGTTAAGGGAGATGCTCCAGAGTTCTCTGTTTGAATCCCTCAGGTTCAATGTGCTGGACCGCCTGGATACCCAGGGACTTGCCGCAGAACAAAAATTGAGCTATTCAAAAATGGCCAAGCGGGGGTCAACTAAACTTGGGGCCCAGATGGAGGTTGCAGAACTCCTTTTTTATGGAACCGTGACCGAATTTGAAGCCGATGCAAGCGGTGCCGGACTTAAGGCTGCCGCTCCAGGCCTGCCGGCTTCGGCTGAAGTGTCCGGCAAAAACGCCCACATGGCCATTGATGTCAGAATCGTTGATACGGCATCGGGCAGACTTGTCGGGGCCAGACGGATTGCCGGTTCCGCCGCATCCTACAAGGCCGTGGCAGGCACCAGTTTCGGCGGGGGGTCAGGCACCATGCCCATCAGTCTGGGTGCATATAAAAACACCCCCATGGAGCTTGCCATCCGTGATTGTATCTACCGATCGGTCATCTATGCCTGCAAATATCTTCCCGGAGAATATTTCAAGTACTGATGCTGTTTTGAAATTTTCATTTGCCCGGAATCTGTAGATCAATTTTACATTGAACAATTGAGGATCATAGATGAAAAAAATAATAGCAAAGGCAATGACCCTGATATTGATGCCAGGGCTTTTAAGTATGCTTTTAATCGTTTTTTCCTCCTCCCCGGTAAGGGCTGAAGCATCCGCTGATCTTCTCGGGCGGTATTCCTGTTCACATGTCAAGAAATGGGCTGAATCCGCGCCTGAAGAACTCTTCAAGATGTGGGCCAACAGCGATAAATTTGGTTCCAACTCTGCCAAGGCAACCGAGATTATTATTCGGGGTGACTTGCAGGGCATCCTTAATCACATCGGTGATATCAACACCCTGATCCAGGGGCTGGAAGAAGCGGTTTCCGGGGACCCCAAAAAAGTGGCTGAAATTTTTGCCAACTGGTTGCTGGGCAAGGCCTTAACCATGACCGGATCAGGTGTGCCCGGTGCGGTGTGGACAGTGTGTACTGAGCTTAATACCTTTGCCATAGCGCTTAACGAAGAAATTTTAGACCTGAATATCAATACCTTTGCGCAATTTGCTGAAAAAGACCCCAGGCTTCTTGGACCCGACAAGGTCGAGTATTTTTTGAATGATTTTTTGAAAATGGATGAAAGTACCGGTTTATTCACAAATTTGCGTAAAAAACGATCAACATTTTATGAATACGCCAAAGTAAAGTTGGGCCATAAAAACTTTCCCCCCATGTCTGAATGGCGAAATAAAGACAATTGGAATATGGTACGCTCAACAGCAAGCAGTATGCTGAATGAAGTCAATTCCGTGGTGGTAAAAAGAAAAAAATTCAGGCAAATTCAAGGGGAGCTGCGAAAGCAGCTTGACGCTTTAAAACAGGAACAGGCAGTCGTGACCACGTTTCAGGCCATGAGAAATCAGGTCCTGGCCATGACCTGCCAGGATACGCCTTCCAAGGAATGCCTGGATGTCTATAACCTGATCCTGGGCATGATGAACAGTCTCACCCTGGATGCGGGCGACATCAACGGAGCATCTCCCGGAATCCTGGACAGTCTAAAGGCCTCTGCCGATAGCCTTTACAGGCAATTGGAGGGCACGGATCGACAATTGGAAAACGATTATAAACTCAAGGTTACAGAATACTGCACAGCCGTGAAAGCCGGCCTGGACTCTCTCAAGACAACCATCAGTCTGGCAAAGGCATCAAATCCCGGCATCGCAGCCCGGGCAGTCCGGGCAAAGGGGTATATGAATCAGGCCTGTGCCTCCACAACCCTTACCGAAGCCAAGTCGGCATCGGACAAGGCCAAGGGTGATGCTGCAGAAGCGGTAATGCTTTCCAATCTTATACCGATGTTGCCCAATGATCTTGATCAATTGGTTCCTCCGGTTCCCATTGATTTTTCCGGGATAGAAGCTGAGTTGTCAGGTATTGAACAGGGCATTGTCGGGCTTGATAAATCCATTTTGGAAAATTTTAAAAAATGGGAGGCATTCAGGGGGGCGGCAGGTAAAATAAGAGGTGAGCTGAATACGCTTAGGAAAGCCTGCGGCGGGGATACTTTAATCGACGGAATCGCCATTGGCACGGTCTCCGGCAGGATTGAGGGCAAAATAAAAAACATTGAATCCCAGGTGCCGGATATTCGATATGAAAATAATACACTGGGGTCTATTTCAAGAAAACTGGGGGAAATCCGGTCTTATTTGTCCGGTCTGAAGGCGCGGCATCAGACATACGGGGGATGCCTTGCAGATACGCCTGATACCGGTGCCATGGCCGCGGAGGCCAAAGCCCTGCTGGTTGAAGCCCGGGACAATGTGGCAAAGGCGGAAAATTATGCCGCTCTGGCTCTGGCCTGTTACAATAAACTCAAGAACACGCCCCAATGTGTATCTGACAGCGATTGTCCAAAAAATTATGTCTGCGAAGACGGTAAATGTGTTGAAGCCCCAAAACCGGAATGCACAGGTGATACGGATTGCCCTGCAGGCTATGTGTGTGAGAATGAAAAATGTGTTGAAGCACCACAGCCCGAATGTATGGGAAACAATGACTGCCCCAGGGACCATGTGTGCAAGAACGGCAAATGCGTATATCAAAAACCAAGTGGGTGCACCTCAGATGGAGATTGTCCACAAGGATACGTCTGCGAGCAGGGGTCGGGCAGATGTGTTTCACCTTTTGACGGCAGCTATACCTCTTTTACCGGTGATATGACCACAAGGGATGATCAGAGAAGTCAGAACCAGGCAGACCAGACAGCCAATGATCAGAATGCCGGTCAAAGCGGAACCTCAATCGGCGACCTGACCCAAAATATCGGTAATGTTCACGGTCAGGTTTCCAAAGACTGCTATAAAAATTCCGACTGTCCGTCGGGATATCATTGTAAGGACGGGCAGTGCGTGGAGATAACAGGATGCAGATCCGACGGGGACTGTCCTTCAGGACACACCTGTGAAAGCGGGAACTGCGTTCCTGTGCCGGCCCAGCCGTCAACTGCCCAGGCAGATCCCGACCCCCAGCCTGATCCGCAGACAGCGGCCTCATCTCTGGCCATCAGCCCACCCAACAAGGTGATCACAAAATCTGAATCCGTGGCGTTTAAAGCATCTTTGGTCAAGGGGGATGGTTCCACCGAAGATGTAACCGCAAAAGCGTCATGGAATCCGTCTCAAAATTTTTCAAGCACCAAGATCGGAACCCATACAATCACGGCAACCTTTCAGAACCTGTCCGCCAGTGCCGGGGTCACCGTAGTTGAGGAAAAGGGGCTGGGGGATATCACGGTCAGTGAAAAGACCATCACCGTGACATTCTGGGACCACGGCCAGGAAGACGGGGACATGATTGACATCAACGTGAACGGCAAGGCCGTTTTTTCAGGGATTACCCTTACCAATGCTCCTCAGACCAGGACCATCACAATGACGGCAGGGGCGCTGGTATTCGGCTTTACCGCACTCAACGAAGGTAGTGTTTCACCGAACACGGCCACGGTTAAATTCACCAGTGTGGTTGCCGGCAAGGCAGAACAGAAATACAGTCTCAAGAAAAATGCAAAGGCAAACATGAACGTAACCTATGCGCCGAAATAGAGATGCAGGAATACGCCATGATATATGCGAATAAGGATATGAAACCGGCAGACAGTCTGCGCAGGTATCGGGCCGGCACAAAACACGTATCAGGACCGGCCCGATTTTTCAGGGTCTCAGTATTTGTCTGTCTGGTTCTGTTTTATGGAAGTATCGAGCAGGGCACCATGTTGGCCAATGCAAATATTTCCCCGAGGATCGCCTTGTCAGGGTCAGGTGAATCCTGGACCGACAACTGGGTGGTGGAAGACTCTGTTTCAACATCCCCCGAAGGCTTGACGGCCGGGTTTCACAGACAGATTCCGCCCAACCTGAATTTGCGATTACCGGGGCATCGGCGCGGCATTGTCTGTATTTTTCCTGGATCCAGGTATAAACCAGCGAAAATGGTACTTCGGGGGGTACGGATAACCCGTGAATACATGGTTCTCAAGACAAGTGTTGCCGCTTCCAGACAGCCCCGGGGAAGATGGGAATTGGCGGTAAAGATCAATAACGACTTGTTGACGGGTCCCGTCATGATTAATGGCAATGACGACTGGCAGGATATGGAATTTAATCTTTCATCATTTCTGGGGCAAACCGTTGACCTGGAAATTGAAGCTCGAATGATCGGCACGGGTCGGAATTCTTCTGCGTTTTTCGACACGATCGATTTTATTGGAATTGATGGAAAAGAAAAAGCCAATTTTGCATCAGGAAATATGGATAATGGTACAAGGCCAATTTTTGATGATGAATATCTCATGTTTTTGGAACTTTTATACCGCAATGAGGAAATCAGGCACGATAGAATGATGGACCGGGTATATATGGACCGTAAATATAACGATGCGGTTCACCCGTCTGTTCATAAAATTAATAATAAAAAATGAATTGCAAAGACAGGTGAAATCAATGAATCCGGTCGGCATGAATTCGACCTGTCATAATCAAACTTGCTTGATAGATGTGCAACGCTTTATTCTTTTGCTGCTTTTAGGCGTGGTCGGGTTTTTTTTATTATTTTTGCCTGTGGAGTATGCCTGGGCAGAGGATATTCCCGTTGGTCGGGCGTATCAGGGACCTAAATGTGCGGCGGCAGTGGGGGATTTTGCCATACAGATTCCCGGAGCCCCTGCCGTAGTGGGTGACGGGTTAAGAGAAATGCTGATGACGGCCCTGTTTGAGATCAATTATTTTGATGTTGTCGAGCGAATGGATACCGCAGGTATCAGTGCGGAACAACTGTTGTCAGACTCTTTCATGGCAGACGCGGATTCCATCATAAATGATATAGGGATGATACCCGCCCGGATCATGATATACGGGACCCTTGTCAGTCTTGAGGGGGGCGGCGCCGGGTTGAGAGTCAAAATGCCCTGGGTGCCCATGACCGTGGGCGGGAAATATCATGAAGCCAATGCAATGGTGGAGATAAAAGCTGTTGACAATGCAACGGGCAGGGTGATAGCAGTGGATTCAATCAAGGGGTCGGCAGTGTCAACCGGCGGATCTTTTGGGACGATTTTCCAGGGAATCCCGCTTCCGGTTGAGCTGGAGATGTTTAAAAACACCCCCCTTGAACTGTGCCTGCGGGACTGCATTTTCAGAGGGGTATTCGGATTGTGCTCTAAGATTCCAAAGGAATACTTTCAGCACTGATACGGGATATAAGAATAAAACAACAACAAGGAGAAAAGGATGAAAAAAGGGATGAAGATGTTAAGAGTTCTGGTTGTATTTCTTTCACTGCTACTGGTATTTCCGGCAGGAATCCTGAATGCGGCGGTTTCGCCGGCAAAAATTAAACATACCCCACCCGGTGATACCTATATCCCCGGTTTCAGGATTAACCTCGACGTCATGGTAAGTGATTCAACAGGAATTCTGACAACAAGATGCTATTTTAAAACCAAAAATGATAAAAATTTTGCCTTTGTGACAATGGCCGGAGACAATGGTGAAAACTTCAAGGCTGTTCTTCCTGCACCTTTTGTCGGTTCCGAGGCGGTTGAATACCTTTTCGTGTCTGTGAACAAAGCAAAAAAGGTCACCCGAACCGAACTCTTTGTCATTGAAGAGGGTGAGACCAAAGAAGGGATACAATGGAAGGATGTTGATCAGGTAAAAGAGGTCAAACTCGATAAGATCCAGGATGCTGCTGAAAAATATGCGCTTATATTTGAAAAATCCAAAGGATCATATGTAAAGGAGCTTCCAAAGTATCAAACCGCTTCAAAGAGCGGCTCTCTTCAGATCGGTACGGAAATTCCCACAAACCTGGTGCCTTTGACCGGTTTTTATGATGCCGTCGCCATTGCCGAAGTTCCGGGTGCGGCAAAATTCGGCCTTGCTGCAGAAGGTCTTTATTCTTCAGAGGCAATGGCGGCTGCCGGAGGCCCAAGTGCATCTGGTGCGGCAAGCGCTGGAACGGTCACTGCTGAGGCCGGCAACACAGGCCTTGTGGTGGGCGGTCTGGTTGCGGTTGGTGCCGTGGCAGGGGGGGCCGCGCTTGCTTCAAGCGGTGGGTCCAGCTCAGGCGGAACAGTCACTCCGCCGGTCACTCCGCCGGTCACTCCGCCGGTCACTCCGCCGGTCACTCCGCCGGTAACGGGACTGACAACGGCTGATCTCGTGGCCACCTGGGAGATAACAGATTCCGCATCCGACTGGCATTCAAGAACGCCTTATGTATTCAATGCCGGAGGCACATGGTCGGGTCAGGCTTCGGCCCAACCCATGTTTCAGAATGTAAATGGAACATGGAGTTTTAATGAAACCAATCAAACCCTGACCCTTACAGAGTCAAGTGCAGGGTACAGCGCCACTTTCAGCGCCGCCGCCATCACGGGAACTGCCACAAATTTTTCGGCCGTGGGTGCATTACCGGCCATACCCTATACCAATAACTCAGGCGTCTCATTTGCTTCCGGGCAACCCGCGACATTTACTTTTGTAAGGCAATAATATTTATTATACATTTAATCAGACCCATGCTGCCGGCTCAGAAAAGGGCCGGCAGCATAACTGTTTTCTGTTTGTCGTACAATGCATGCTTCCATTGTCTGTCCCGGAGAGTGATACCCTGTGAAATTTTTCACTGATCCCCGCGTTAAAGCGATCTTGCCTATGTCTTTTCCTGCCTGGATTCCGTTTCTGGTGCTTTTTTTGTTTGTCGGTCTGCCGACGGTTCAGGCAGCATCTTCATCTGAGGCCTTTGATGATGGTTCGGTGATCCGCCTGTCCCTTGAAGAGGCTGTTGCCATCTCCCTGAGACAAAACCGGAACATCATACGATCAAAAAATGACGAGGAATCCGCTGAGTTAAACCTGAATTCAGCCCATTCCAATTTTGACATCAAACTGACGCCGGCAGGGGGGATCGGAATCACGGATAACGTGGGTGAGTTCAACTCAGGTGTCTCCCTGTCTAAAAAACTGTATAACGGTATGTCTTTTTCCACCACTCCATCCGTTGGCAAGAGCGGCTCCGGCTACAATTCAAGATTGGCGTTTTCCCTGGATATTCCGCTGTTGAAATTTTCAGGAGATCTGGTCAACAGGGAAATCATTCGATCCTCTGAATTTGCGCTGAGAAATGCAGAGAGAGGGGCCTTCCAGACCCAGGAAAATATTTTCATGGATACGGTCACCGGGTTTTATACGATTTCAGAGTTAAAGCAAACCGTTGAACTGAATCAATTTCTTGTGCAGCGGTTTGAGCGGCATTCAACTATAGCCAAAACCAAAACCGATATCGGACTTGCCGATCCCTTTGATGTGTACCGGTCGGAAATTCAGGCTAGAGATGCACAGGTCAGTTTGTCCAATTCCATGGAAATGCTGAAAAATGCCAGAGATGATTTTAAATCACTTCTGGCCATCCCCCAGAATCGGACCGTCAAAATAAATGATACAAAAATTCAGGTCTCAAAGGTTGATCTCACCCTGTCCACGGCAGAAAAAATCGCCATTGCCAACAGCCTTGAAATCAAGAGGGCCCGGGACAATTTAAAAGAGAAAAAAAGAAATTCACAAATTGCCAGGCAGATGATTTTACCTGATTTGAGATTGTCCCTTGCCTATACACGGCAGGCAAGTGCAAGCGAGTTTAACCATGATCTTGTGGATATTTCCGAAGATTCCTGGGGGGCCTACCTTGTCACATCCGGTGATTTTGCAAGGAAAATAGAGAAAAACAACTACTTCCAGAGCCGGCTGAACATCCAGTCGGCGAAGTTAGACCTTGAAAATATTCAAGACCAGCTCAGTAAAAGTGTCAGAGGGCGGATAGACAATCTAAATGAGGCCTGGGACCGGATCAGGGTCATTGAGAAAAAAATTTTAGATACCACTGGAAAATTGAAACTTGCCAATGTAAAATTCAATAACGGCCTGTCGGGAAACTTTGATATGATCGAGGCGGAAACTGAACTTTATCAGGCCCGCCTGGATCTGTTGAGGGCAAAAATTAATTATATAAAGGGCACCTATCAACTCAGAAAAACAATGGGAACCCTGATTGAATATTAATCATTTCGGAAACCTATGAAAAATAAACTCTTCTTTGCCATCATTGTTCTATCCTCGCTGATTTTGGCCGGTCTGATCTATCCGGATAAGAATAAAAAAGATGGACCCAAAATAGAGGTAACCAGACAGAGCTTTACCATAGAAATCAATACCATAGGCGAGCTGGATGCAGCCGGTGCCCACATGGTGACCTCATCGGTGCGGGGAACTGCCGGGAAAATAATGGAATTGATTGAAGACGGCACCCGGGTAAAAAAGGGCGATCTTCTGGTGCGACTGGACAAAACCCCGTTTGAAGAGGAGGTACAGCTCTTAAGAGGTGAAATCAATAAATTAAGGGCAGCTGAATCGGCAAAAGAACAGATGGTTGAATGGGAAAAAAGCCGGATTGAAAAAGAATTGAAAACAGCGGATTATCACATCAGAAAAGCAGAAATTGAATTTTCCAAATACACACAGGGTGAAGGCCCTTTGATGCTGATCCAGCTCACAGAAGATATTGAAAAAATAGAACTGGAACGATCAAAATTTCAAAGTTATCTCACGGATCTTTTAAAATTGAAACAAGACGGTTTTGACTACCCCAGTGAAATTTACAAGGCAAGACAGGAAATAGCCGCCATAGAGGATAAGCTCAAAGGTGCGAACCGAAAACATCAAAGTTATAACGATCATGTATATCCGTCCCTTGTCAGAGAATATCAGGCCAATATCGAGCAGGGCCAAATGGAGAAAGAGCAGATTGAAAAAGCCGGAACACACCAGTTGGCCAAGGCCGGGTCAGAGCTTGATGAAGTCAGGGCAGGCATTGAAAATTATCTGGGCAAACTGAAAAATGCTGAAAATCAAATCCAGAAAACCGATATCTACGCGCCGTCCAATGGGATTGTTATTTTGTACGAAACCTACAGGGACGGGCAGAAAAGAAAACCGCGGATAGGAGATACGGTTCTCATGACACAGCCGGTATTGTACCTGCCGGACATATCCTCCATGGTCGTGAAAACAAAGATACGTGAAGTGGACCTGTACAAGGTGAAAACGGGCCGGCACTGCACCGTGCGCGTGGATGCCTATCCTGAAAAAAAACTTGAAGGACGGGTGTCCTTTATCGGAGCCCTGGCATCGGACAAGCTGGGTGGAAATCCCGGGGTTAAATATTTCAGGATGATCGTGGAGATTACCACACAGGATCCCGATCTGAGACCTGGAATGACGGCTAGAATAAATATGGTTACCAAGAAAATCAATAACGCCGTCTGTGTGCCCCTGTACGCTGTTTTTGAAGATGAGACAGGTGCGTATTGTTACAAAGATTCAGACAAAGGTGTTGAACGGGTGAAGGTTGAAACCGGAGACAGCAATGAGAATTTTGTGGTGATCCTTTCAGGCCTCAAACAGGGTGATGCCGTCATTCCCATACCCCTGCAATAAGAAATGATGGTGCCGTGAATATGATTGAATTGAGAAATGTGCAAAAAGAGTACAATGTCGGCAATACTGCATTTCCTGCCTTAAAAAAAATTAATTTTACCATGGCCACGGGTGAATTTATCGCTGTAATGGGCAGATCAGGTTCCGGAAAATCCACATTTCTCAATATTGTGGGCTGCCTGACAACGCCGACAGCAGGGGAATATTTCATGGCCGGGGAAAACATCGGCACCATGACGGATGATGCATTGTCTTTGATACGGTCTCAAAAAATCGGTTTTATTTTTCAACAGTTCAACCTCATACCCAATCTCAACCTTTATGACAATATCAGTCTCCCGTTTTTGTATACAACTCATGCCGGCCATGATCTGCACAGAAAAACCCTTGATGTCATCAAACGGGTGGGGCTGGCAAAAAAGATATTCAACAGGCCCCATGAGCTGTCCGGAGGAGAAATGCAGCGGGCAGCCATTGCAAGGGCTTTGGTGAACTGCCCCGAGCTGATCCTTGCCGACGAACCCACCGGGAATCTTGACTCTCACAATGGAGATCTGATCCTGGAGATTATTGAAGATATCCATGACAGAGGAGGGTCCATTATCCTTGTGACCCATGATGAGAAAGTGGCAGCCAGGGCTGAAAAGATTGTAGCGCTTGAAGATGGACAATTTTTATAAAATTTATTTTTATATTAAAACCGCCTATGCGTCTCTTAAGGCAAACAAACTCAGATCGTTTCTCAGTATTCTTGGAATCGTTTTCGGAATCGTTGCAGTGATCATTATTATCTGCCTGGGCGAGGGTGCAAAACGAGAGACCATGCGGCAGATAGAACTGCTGGGTATCAAAAATATTTATATCCGATCGGTTCTTCAGTCATCAGGTGGAGAACAGGACAGGCCGGCGCTGGAAACAGGACTTGAAACAGATGATATGCGGATCATACAATCCCTGGCTCACACGGTGGAAGACTGCGCGGCAGTCAAGGAAAGACCGTCTTCCGTCATCAATGAGATCAAGGAAATATCCCATCAGATCATTTCCGTAACCCCGTCGTTTTTCAAGATTCTTGATTTGAGGCTCGCTGCCGGACGTCCCCTCCTGGACCAGGATATCACGAAGCATAATTTAACGGTTGTTCTGGGGTATAAAACCGCTGTTGCCCTGGGCAACAAGGCCGGTCCCGGCAAATCCATACGGCTGGGAGACAATATCTTTAAGATTGTCGGGGTCCTTACCCCCTTTGGCGGTAAAAAAGCCGGTTCCACGGCCATTTCCACAAGAAATCTGGACGAATCAATTATAATTCCCCTGGGCAGTGAAAAATGGATTGGAACCCAAACGGCCGACCCGGGCCTGGATGAAAAAGACTATCCTGAAAATTTAATTTCGGAAATTATTGTAAAAGTCATTTCAGCAAAAAAGGTGATTCAAACCGCCGACCTTATCAAAAAGGCATTGGCAAAAAAATACAATGTGGATAAAAATTACCAGATCGTTACCCCTTTTTCCCTTTTAAACCGGTCCAAGCAGACAAGGGATATGTTCAACCTTTTCCTGCTTTCCATTGCCCTGGTCTCTCTTGTCGTGGGTGGTATCGGGATCATGAACATTATGCTGGCAACCGTGTCGGAAAGAAAAAAAGAGATCGGTATCCGGCGTTCCGTAGGGGCCCAAAAGCGGCATATTGTCATTCAATTCCTTGCAGAATCAATTTTACTGACCATCACCGGGGGAGGGGCCGGAATCATCCTGGGCATTCTCTGCATCTTTGTCATTGGAAAAATTGCGCCATGGCCCGTGACCATAACTCCCGGATCGATTATCCTGCCCCTGATCATATCGTCCATCACCGGTATCTGCTCGGGAAGCTATCCCGCTGTAAAAGCCGCTAAAATGGATCCTGTGGAGGCGTTGAGCGCCTGACCGGTCTTTGTTTTCTCCTGGAACCCGGACAATGCGGCAGAGTCGAAGCCAAAAAGACCGAATTTTCCGTGGTGGTGCTTGATATCAGTAAAACCTTTCTAACCCCCCTGATGCATTTTTTGTATTCCATCGAAGACTTTTCCTGAAAATTTTGACGGGCTGTCAGAGGCTTTGATCATTTTGTTGTGCAGACGTCCGGCTCTTAATAGAAAACTCTCAAGTTTCGCTTCAATAATTTGGGGGAAGGGCCCTCCGTCCGTTTCAACGGCCAGGAAGGGCAGGTGGTCCATTTTCGATAAAATGGCTGTTAACTGATGGTTTTCAGGGTCCTTTTCCCTTTTTTGCCGACACGTCATGGTTTTATTCAAAACAGCCTCTGAAATTCGGTTGGGCATGCACCCGAAGGGGCCGATTGCAATGACACCACAGGCAGCCGAGACAATGTTCATCAATGCACTTCCAACGGTCAAAATGCCTTCTCCAGCCAAATCCATGGGGATGAAAGGAGACGCATGATCAACAATGTTCTTAATATTTACCGGATGTCCATGATATAATCCCGAGGACTTGAATATGGATTGAACAATGTTTTCATAACGGGCCATGAAATTTTTTCTATATATGGCTTCAACCATTTCGATTGTTGACAGTCTTTTTTTTAAAAAGCCCTTTGACAACATTAAGTCAATATAAAAAAACCATTCTGATACCGGCGCACAGGTTACTGCAAACCCCATTTCGGCCAGGCGTTCAGTTATAAATTGCCTTGAGAAAGGATCCCTTCGAACAAATATTTCACCAATCAGGGAAATAACCGGAACTTGATCAATGGCCTTTTTCATTGGGATGGATTGAAATCTTTCAGCACTGCCGGTGATGGTTGAAATAATATGTTTGATGCTTCCGGATTCCTGGGCAGCAATGATTCGGGACCACTCCTGCTCCAGAATATGAAGCCCCTTGCCCACATCATCGGCATTGGCCAGAATGACCGATCGGATATCTTCAATCGCATCAGAAATGAGCGTACCGGTCCAGGTTTTTTCCTGGAAATCTTTTCCCAGACCACTGTAACTTCCACCGGATGACAGGGGAAGGATTGCCACATCCGGTATCTTTTCTTTTGCGATCAAGTCTTTTAAAAAAACTTCATACTGACCCAGACGGCAAGGGCCTGAAGCAGTTGCCATAAAAAAGGCAAGTTTTTTATTTGGCCTTCTGTTTCTGATCGAATCCAGAAACATACCGGTAATCAGGATCATGGGCAGGCATTCTTTGCCCAATGTATGAGATTTTCCCAATTTGAGAATGTTTTCATCCGGAACGGGTTGGGACCGGGCGAAAAATCCAAGGCTCCTCAGGACTGCTGCAATGGACTCTGATGGGTATTTGCCCATAGAGGGAATCACAATCTCAACCTCAGGCGCTTTTAAAGAGATAAGTTTGTCTTCAGAGGTTTTGAACATTAATTGTTTGTTCTTATAAAAAATATTTGCAGGCACAAACGGTTTTTCTTTTTTCCCGGCAATGGATTTGGACTGGGCCGGTATTGAAATAATATCAAGAAAGGCTTCTATTCGGGTTTCAAGTCCGGCATCGGCTGTGTGACTGTCAAGTTCCAATGTAAGGGAAGGCTTTTTCCCCATTACATCCCGGAAGTAGCTGATAATAAAAGAATCCGGACCGCAGGAAAAATTGGTGATCAATACCCCGAATAATCGCGGGTGCTGCTTGACAAATTGCGCCCCCATATAAATTTGCTGCCCCGCACCCCAGTAAAGGCCCTGTTTTTCAGTTTCATTTTCAATGGGGAGGCAGTCAAAAGAAATAACAGAAAACCCCCGGGATGCAAATTTGTCTGGAATCCCTTTGTTTGACTCTTTTGTGAGGCTGTTGTAAGCGCGACCGAAAATAATAATACCGGGTTTATCAGGATTGCGATCAAGGGATTGTAAAAAATGAGTCCCTAATTGTTTGATTTGTAAAAAACAGGTTTCCTGGGCCTTCATTGCTTTTTTAAACGCATGCAATGCCGGTGTCTTTTCTATGCCCATTTTTATTGCAATTGCAACAAGCGGTTTTTCAGCGCCCTGAATCCCTTTTGTCATGTCAAGTACGGGTGTCAAAACCTTTGTCCCATATCTGTCCAATTGCATCAGGTCTTCATCAAAAGCGGTTTTTAAATAATAGGGTTCTGCCTGGACAAAGGGGCAGAGCTGGGCGTGTGATTGTGAACCAATATCCGGAACAGATTTGAAATGGGGAATGAAAAGATAATCCAGGTGATCCTTTTGGTTCAGAAGGGAACGAAAAAAATAATGGGAGAGTTCTGCGGGAAAACAAAAGGCGGTTTCCATCTTAACGGTTCCATCTGGAGCGGGTTTTTCCGGCACCTTCACTGAAAAGCCCATTTGCGCAAAAAACGTGGCATAGAACGGATAAAATGTATTGACAAGAAAACTCCGGTTAATTCCGACTGTTTTTTGGGCTGTAATACTATTTGTCTCTGGCAGGGGTGATGTTTTTTGGGCAAAAACCAGGTCTTTTACGGCAAAAACCAGATTTTGTCTGGCAATAACATAATTTTCGGCTTCAACAGTGGTGCCGGAAAAGTGATGCTGGTTATAGTATTTATCACAGGCACCGCCAAAGGGGATCTTTTTGTTTTCAACTTCAATGATAGAGATTCTGCACCCCCTGTCACACAGTTCTTTTTTGCCGTTGCATGTAAAGGAGGGGTGATAGTGAACTTTTCTGCTGATCAGGGCTTTCAGATCAAAATTTTCAGGCGGTAATATCTGTTTTCGTATTTTGTCTTTGATAACCAGTGCCGCACCAAAGGCGCCCATCAGCCCTGGAGATGGTGGGACAATAATGGGTTTTTCCAGCAAAGATGCCATGGCTGCCGGAACTGCCCGGTTGTAGCAGACTCCCCCCTGCATAAAAATTTTTTTCCCCACAGGCCGACGGCCTTTGACCCGGTTTAAATAATTCTGACACACGGAATAAACAAGGCCGGCAAGGATGTTTTCCCTGCTCATACCGCATTGAACGGCATTCTTGATATCAGAACCAATAAATGCGGCACACTGGTCGCTGAAATTAAGGGGTGCCTGTCCCTTGAATGATAATTCGGCAATATCTTCCATTTTTACGCCCAGAGTCTCTGCAGCAGACTCTTCCAGAAATGACCCTGTCCCGGCGGAACAGGCTTCATTCATCGCATAATCTGAAGGCACACTGTTTGTGATGAATGTATATTTTGCATCCTGTCCTCCGATTTCAAAAAGGGTATCAACCAGGGGATCAAAAAATACGGCAGCAAATGCGTGTGCGGTAATTTCGTTGATAATCCCTTTTGAAAAAGCATGAAGTCCTGCGATCCGCCTTCCTGAACCGCAGATGCCGATCCCTTTGATATGAATCGATGCAGGGTCTGTCTTGTTCTTTATCTGATTTAAAATTGCCTGATAGCAATTAATGGAAGCCCTCACAGGGTCGCCACTGGTCCTCAGATAGACGGTTTCAAGAATACGGTTATTTGATTCTCTTATCAAAACCGCCTTGGTGGTGGTCGATCCCACATCCAGACCAAGGATACAGATGTCACTGGTTTTTATTTTTGCCGTTTTTAATGATAAAAATGTTACAAGGTTCTCTGCATTTCTTAACCGGGGAAGCGTTTTAAACCCGTCTTTTTTCAACTTGAACAGATTTTCTGAACCAGTAAAAGGAATTGTTTTATTCTCCACTGCAAACAATGCGCAGCCAAGGGCTTCAAAAAAAGCGGCTTCTCTGGGAATTATCAGGCCGTCAATCTCCTCTTGCAGGTAGTGGGTCATGTGAATATTCTGTGCAGTACCACCGGTGAGCATGATATGCTTTTTTTTGACACCGTTGAGAAGTTTAAGGATTTTTTCAGCCATCATGCGGCATAATCCTTCGATGACCCTTGCCTTGGGAACACCGTTGTTGGTTGCATGGGTGCAGTCTGATTTGCAGAAAACAGAACACCTGCCGGATACCTTAAACGGAACTTTCGCTCTATACCGGTCAATGTCCTCTATGGCAACATCCATTCGTTTCAACTGCTGAAGAAAAAACTCGCCCGTTCCTGAAGCACATTTATTGCCGGTAATGACATTGGAAATATTTCCAACCCTGTCCATCACATAGACCATGAAGGTTTCACCCCCTGCAGCGACAACGGCAGAGCAGGAAATGTTATCCGGACAAGAAAACCGGTATGCATATTCCACTGCTTCAGACTCGGGAAGTGTGGAAAGATTGAGGTGATGTCTGAATTTTTTACCGGTCACAGCGATATGTTCGCAATAATCTATTGGCAGGGTTTTCAGGATAGACAGCAGGGTCTGTTTGGGGTTTCCTTCGTGGGCACGGGACCATGAACGGACCCTGGGTTTTTTTGTTTGCAGGGCATTGGGGTCAGGCCATTCCAGGAGAACAAGAGAGACGGTGGACGCACCAAGACAAATCCCGATAGAATTTTTGATAGTATTCATGCCTGTTCTATGCAAAAGTGTGCAAAACCTTTTCCTCAAAACCATCAGGGGAAACTTTTAAAAACCCGGTTTTGTTTCCACCGGCGCCCGGGCATATCCCCCCTAAAGGCAGGGTGGTCAGTTGTTTAATGGTGTCTGCCCTGTGTCTGTTTTTATTAAATTCTTTGTTTGATACTTCCGTTGCGACCAAGGTTTTTTTATCAATCAAAAAATATTTTGAATGATGGATATGAGATGCAATAAGCACAATATTTTTATTACTGTTTCTTAAAATATTTAACAATTTTGAGCCACCGTTAAGAATGGTACTATAATTGATCTTCTGTTGACAATTGAGTGTATCAAACCGATCGATTGAAAGCTGATATTTTTTCCCCATGCAGCTTTTTTGGGGATTGATCAGCGGGGCATGTTGAAAAATCAGGATATCCCTGGTAATGTTTCTTGATAAAACACGGGACACATAATTGAGATCCTCCTGATGCAATCCATCGGAATCAAAGGATATCATTCGGGTTTTGAGAATTTTTTTGCAGTATTCCATTAAATTGCCTGCTCTGACAAAGGCATCGCTTCCATTATCCAGAAAAATACAATGGAAATCGGCAATGGTCATGTCTTCTCTTGTTTTAATGAACATGCCTTTTGACAGGGGGTTAAATTTTTTTTCATTCACCATGATGGAAGAAAGTTCCCAGGGTCCCCTGAATCTTTGATGCCCGATTTGATGTTTGTGTTTTTTTCTGATTCGGTCTGAAAGATTGACATGACGCGTTCCCCAGAGGGTATAATTATACGCCTCTTTCCGGTAATCATGATTTCCGGGGATGGCAACGTATGGTTTTTTCAGGCGGTTGATTACACCATTGAACAGGTCCCAGTTGGAGGTTCGCGCTGAATCCTGTCTGTTCCACAACAGGTCTGGGAGAGACATAAAATCAGAAAAATGGTAATCAATTGAGTCGCCATTGTTTATAACGGCTTGAACATGAGAGGACTGATTCATCTGATCAACAAATTTTCTTAATTCCTGATTGGGATTCAGATAGTTTTGAGAATGAGAGGAGGGGGTTTGTCCCAGGCATTGATCAATGGTATCCCAGTTTTTTGAAAAGTGGCTGTCGCTGAAAACAATGATCTGGTTTTTCATTAATACGGCATTTCCAGCTCATTCGGAAATGGTAACACGATCAACATCCATATCCGGAACCAATTTATATTCGCACCATTCAATTCAAAAATCCTCTATTGATTTTGATTAGCAGAGAATTGTTTTTATTTCAAGAAATATACTTTTTTATATCCATTGAAGGGTGGGTATCAACACGGTTGTTTTTCGTTCATTCATTGTGAAGTCTGATTCCGGTCATTGATGAAAACACCAGAGCTGATGCCGGCAGAATCAGGATATCGCCTATAAGAGCGGTGATCATGATCAAAGCGCTCAATGTTCCAAAATGAATCGTGGGTACAAATCGACCAAAAACCATTACACCGAATCCGCAGGCCAGGATCAGGGAGGAAAGAATCATTGCCCGGCCTTTGCTCTGAAGTGTGTTTTTTATGGCCTCCCGGGTATGGACTCCATCGGTCAGATTTGATTTAAATTCCGTCAGAAAATGAATGGTATCATCTACAGCAATGCAGATGGCAACGGTGGCAACCAGAGCGGTGGCTGTATTCAGCGGTACGTTGAACAACCCCATGATCCCAAAATTCAGTGCGATGGGAAACAAGTTGGGGAGAATGCTCAGTGCCCACAGGGGAAAAGATCTGAGTATAAAAAGCATGATTAAAATAATGATAATTGCCGATATTGTCAGGCTGTAGACTTGACCTTTTACCAGGGCATCAATGGTATTCACCTCCTGCATCACCAGCCCGGAAATACGTATGGTTATCCCCTGTTTATTCATGGTATTCAGGAACTTCCGGATGCGTTCAATGATGATGGTCTGATCCCGGGTGGAATGCTTTGATATTCTGATGGACATCCGGGCATGATCAAAGGATTCATTGATAAAATTTTGGATGTCATTGGAATCATAAATCATCAGATACTGGGAGATTAAATTTTTTGAATTTGGTATCCGGTAAAACTCAGGGTTTTCATCGTGGAAAGATTCATTCATATCCTTGATGAAATCAACAACGGACAGGGTTTTATCAACCCCGTTTATCCGGTTGATATGGTTCTGAAGGGTTTCAATCACCCGGAGGTTTTCAGGCTGTTTGAACCCCTGTGCCTCAGTGGCCCTGAACGAGATATCAAGGGTGTTGATGCCGGCCAGTTCTTTTTCCACAAATTGGGTTGCCATGCGCACAGGGCTTTCATTTTTAAAATAACCAAGCAGGTCGGTTTCAACTGAAATATTTGATGACAGCCACACAGATAACAAGATGATCGTGATCCCGGTCGGGAATATTATTCTGAAATACCTGAACAGAAATTTTGAAAATTTTTCCAGATAAACGGTCATGTTCAAGGCCTGTTTATTGGATCCCAAGAGTTGTTTTTCATTAAACAGGAGCATGAACGCCGGCAGAAAAGTAAACGCAAAGAAAAATTCAAACACGATACCGGCTGATGCAATCAGGGCAAATTCCTTGATGGGCGGGATGTCACTTGAGTACAGGGATAAAAAACCGATAAATGTGGTCAAGGTGGTCAGAAAACAGGGGACCACCAATCGCTTGAGTATTGTTTCAAAGAACATTTTCTTATTCGGGTATCGTTCAAAAAGGTGGTGATCAAGACCGGAAAAAATATGGACCGTATCGCACAGGGACAATGCCATAACCACAGGCGGCACCATGGTGGTCACATTGTTCAGGGCAATGTCAAAAATTGGAAACAGGCCCATGGTGCATCCCATACAGAGGGTGATATTGACCAATGCAATAAAGGTCAGCACAATGTTTCCAAAAAACAAAAACACGGTCAGGGCGATAATTGTGTAGGTGATTGGAATAAAGGTGGCCAGATCACTTTTCATGTACTGGGTGAGCACCAGGTTGGTAACGGTCCATCCTGCAAGATAAACTTTGCCGGTATCCTTTTTATATCGT
This sequence comes from uncultured Desulfobacula sp., assembly GCA_963674905.2. GTDB lineage: Bacteria > Desulfobacterota > Desulfobacteria > Desulfobacterales > Desulfobacteraceae > Desulfobacula. The sequence continues at coordinate 4,032,392 of CAXXXR010000002.1, forward strand.
TCAAGTATGGCTTCTGCCTGGGTGATGATTTTTTTTCGAAAGTCGGTTTCATCAGGTTTTTCATGAACAAAAACAACAATAGCGGCGGTGTTTCCATCAACGGATAAAAGGTTTTTCAGGTACAGAGGATTTCCAATCGCTTTTTCCCTCAATTTCTGTAGCGACTGAAAATCCTGGGGGATGGTTTCCAGAAATTTTCGGATAACAAATGACCCCTCTTCACCAATGGTTTCATCCACATTGGACAGGCTTTTAACTTCCCGGACGCCCTCAATGGCGGCAAGCTCATCCGTGATCTTTTTTAAAAGTTCAAGATGTTTTGCTGTAAAAAGATTGTCCTTTTTAACAGCAGCAATAAAAAATTCATCATTTCCGAAAATAGTTTTCAGATCTTCATAAAAAAGCACATCCCGGTCATTTTCAATGGCGAAATAATCCACATTGTCAATGGTTTTGATTTCAGGAATCCTTATCAGAAAGGGAATCGCTGCCAGAATTGACAGGCATAGCACAATAAATTTATGGGAAACAATCTGATGTATCATAGGGCCTTTCCAGCGTTCATCCCGACTTTCTAATCTGCCTGATTCAGTTTGTCTGTGTGAGTGAATACCGCATTTTTGTTCTGCTCACAAGCGGTTTAATGCAAATCCGTGTTTTCCTCATTGACAAGAAATGTCGGATTTGCTAACGGATCATAAAGATTTAACAAACCACGAAAACGGCATATCTCTTAGAAAGTATGGGCGAAAGACCACGACAAAGAATGATCGTCGGATTGCCTCTGGGGTGGTCGGATTTTGTAAGGAGCCGAACATATGAAAAAGATGCAATTCCATTCAATATTGGCCATGTTTTTGTTTTTATTATTATCTCCCACTGTGCACGGCGCTACTTTTATTGATACGTTTGATAATTCTGTTTTTACCAATAATAATTGGAATATTTTTACAGAAGTTGAACAAGTCTGGAGCGTTTCACCACTCAGCGGATCAAATTCAGGATACCATGCAAGCACACAAAGCACATCCCCTCCTGCGGCAACTGTTGCTAACAAAGGTTCTGAATATTACATTGCCGGTTTGTATGCTGAGACTCTTTTCAGAATTGATTCCCATTCAAATGCCTACTCATCGGAAAATACGGCGGGAATGGCGTTTGCAGCATCCCAGGGGACCGGTTATATAGCATTTGTTGAATTGGATTTTGATGGGGACAACGAGACAATACTTGGAATAGGCATTATTGAAGGGAACGACATAGTTTCCAAACCCGTTGCAATCAGTCTTGATATATTTTACCGGCTGGTTGTTCAATTTGATTCAAACCGGAATATGACCGCATCCCTGTATAATCTGGACGGTAGTTTGATTGACAGTGTGTTTGCTGCCAATGTTCTTTCTCTTGACAGCGGTCCTGCAGGAATTTTTGGCGGATTTGAGGTGACGTTTGATGACTTTAAGCTCATCGGCAGTCCGGTTGAGCAGCAGACCCTTAATACTTATTATCTTGACCATGACGGTGACGGTTATGGAGATCCGGAATTTTCATACGAATCATCAACTCAGCCCACTGGGTATGTAACAGACGGCACGGATTGCAATGACAATGATCCCGATATCCATCCGGGAGCCATGGAAGCTTTAAACACTATAGATGACAACTGTGATGGAATTGTGGACAATGTTGTCCCGGCTCCGGTCACACTGATATCCCCTTCAGATACAATAGATAATACCGCCCCGGTGTTTACCTGGAACCCCAACGCTGACTCGTCCTGGTACAAATTGTTTGTTTCGGATGATACCGGCAAAAAATTACATGGTGAATGGTATGATACCGCTGATATCTGTACCGGTGACAATTGTTCTGTTACTCTTGAATCGATACCGGCAGGTGGAGGATATGAGTGGTGGGTAAAAAGCTGGAATGATTACGGCAGTGTCTGGAGTGATGGAATGAGTTTTGCCATACAAGGCGACGACACGCCGCCATCCAAGGTGACCCATACTTCACCTACAGGCGCTATCCAAACCTCAAACCCGGAATTTACCTGGAACATAGATCCTGAATCAACCTGGTATAGATTGTGGGTAGGATACAACAGCACTGATAAAATATTTGCAGCCTGGTACGATGCTGCTGATATCTGTTCAGGTGATACGTGTTCCGTTACTCCGGACTTGAATTTGCTGGATGACAATTATGAGTGGTACGTCAAGTCCTGGAATGACTATGGAAAAGTTTGGAGCGATGGCAAAATTTTTTCCGTTTCAGGATCTGTTAATCCGCAAACGATTTTTGAAGACAACTTTGATGATGCAAATCTGACAATTTCAAAATGGATGCCATATGACTTGGGCAATATTATACCACCGGTCTGGGATTTTGTACCCGTTTCAGATTCCTACTTAGATGACCTTGGTTATCGTGTGGACACCTTTCACTACAGCCAGGAAAGCCAGGGTGGACAAGCATTAAACTTTGCGCACAACGGTGCCCGTTTTGAATTGCCCAATCTTTTTGTGACAACGAAAATTAGATTTGATGCACCGGATGTTGATCCTTACAAGAGTGCCGTCAGTGCTGCTATTATGCTAGTTGAAGACAATGATACCGCTTTTTCGATCGGCATGCAGGTTGATTATGAGCCATCTGCTATTGAATTTGATATTGGATTTCAAGAAAGTGTCAATGGCGTTACCTCATATGTGACCAGAAACGATTTAACCGGCAAGATTGATTATGGTACATTCTATCAGCTAAGTGTTCAGGTAGATTCCCAGGGCCTTTTTGATATTCGGTTAACAAATGATGAAACAGGCGAGCAATTGATCAATCTGACACATTTACAGCCGAATACAACACTTGAAAGTGTGATGGTTGGATTGTTTGTTCACGGCAAAGCAACGGTAAATGATTTTTCGTTGTCAGGAATACGTTTGATCCAGGCGTCAGAATAAACTATTATCTGCTTGGCTGAGTAGTGCAATTGCACAAAAAGTAATATTTGATGATTTTTCGTCTAATCGCATGGACCCTTCCAAGTGGTGGCCACGCCAATATGTATCCCAGATCGTCAATGGACAATATGTGGCAAAATTAGGAAATTCAATTGGGATGGGAGCCCGTGAATCGAGAGATTCACACCGGGTTCTGCGAGAACGTAATTAAGAGGCAAATTCAAACTTGTTGTGAATCCGGGACGGAAAAACACGGGTTATATAGATAGCCGGGTCACCGTGTGCCACGAAGAGGCACATGTTTTCCTGTTTGAAGATTGGCGCTCACCTAAAAAGTAATTCGGCTTTTTTATTACAGGAGGTAATTGGAGATGAAAAATAAACTTTTAGCAGAATTATTCACTGGATTGTTTTTGCTTGGTTTTATCATTACTCATGTGAATGCCGCTACTTTTTCGTTTAACGGTACTGTAACCAATATTCTAATAGACAATGGCAGCGGAACTTATTCAGGAATTAAAGTTGGGGATTTGTTCTCCGGTAATTTTTCATATGGAGATAGTGCAAATGAAGCTATTGATATATCCACAGAGTCGAATGAACGCAATTGGGAATTTCAAGGGAGTTCATTTGGTGCAAGCATAATCAATGGTGAGATCTCTATTGATTTTTCGAGCACAAGGATCAATATCCAAAACAACTGGCCTTTAGATGCCGGTTCTGTAGATTTTTTGAATACCTTATTTGAACAAAACGTATCAATAGGTGGTTTTATAGATACATGGAGTTCTGGAGGAACAACAGAAGGTGCCTTCTGGATTGATGCCCCTACGTTTGGTGACCCTGATAACGAGAATCTTGCCAATGGAATGATAATAGAGGTTGCTTTCATTTCATATGATTCAACACTGTATTCCGGACTTGATTATCAGCCATTGTTCCCAAGCACTGAGGGTTTAGCATTTTTTTTAATTGAAGAGGCAGATAAAGATGGAAATAAATTATTTTCAGCAGTGGGTTTAATAGATACAAAATCCATATGTAACGAGGTCCCTGGTAAGATACAGCTAACGTCACCTTCTGGAATAACTGAAAACACAACACCAGTTTTTAGGTGGGAAGAAGATGCCTGTGCCACCTGGTATAAAATATATATTTCAAACACATCCGCCAACTACAAATTTGTCCAATGGTATGAAATCAAAGATAATTTTTTAGCTTCTCAGGAAGTCAATTGTTCAGATGGTGAATGCACTGTTTTGCTCAATTCTGAATTAAAAACCGGCAATTACGATTGGTGGGTTAGGGGGTGGAATGAGAACGGAAACGGGCTATGGAGTGATGGACTGAATTTTACCATCACAGGGGATGAGAACCTGCCATCAAAAGTCACCCACATCTCACCATCAGGACAGATAACGGATTCAACACCTGCATTTACATGGAACCATGACCCAGCGTCAACCTGGTATAAATTATGGGTAGGGTACTCCAATGGTAATCGAGTGTTTACTCAATGGTATGATACATCTCAACTTTGTTCTGGTGGCTCTTGTCCTGTTACCCTTGAAACAGAATTGATGGATGGTAATTATGAATGGTATGTAAAATCCTGGAACGATTACGGAAATGTGTGGAGTGACGGGATGGCATTTTCCATTGTAACGCCAAAAACGTACTACCGAGACAATGACCAGGATGGATGTGGAGATCCCACCAATTCAAGGATAGACACAATTCAACCAACCGGTTATGTTCAAAATAAAACAGATTGCGATGACGCGAACAGCAGTATTCATCCGGGGGCCACTGAAATATGTGGAGATGGAATTGATCAAGATTGTAACGGCAGTGACAAGGCATGTGAAAACAGTTCGATTGTGGGGACATGGCACCTCTCAACTGTGAATGGTCAGCAGTTGTATCCCGGCGTTTTCCTTACATGGTCTGTTACTGCAAACACGGTTACGATCACATCAGATCTTGATTGCATTGAGGTCATTGCTTATAATGTATCCGGAGGTACCTTGACCGGATCCTCATTAATCAGCAGGACCGGTACCCAATGTGACGACGACGACGATGAGGATGACGAGGGTCTTGTTGGTCAATACAGTGTTGAGGGAAACACGCTGACCGTATGGCCAGTATTAGAAGGCTATTCAACACCCCCAATATTTGTATTCAAAAAAAAGTGATGCGTTAAAAACCTGTAAAATTTTATAGGCAAGGATGATATCTCATGCGGGTATGTGACTGGAATGACGTCAATTCAAGAACCTTTCCTCTGACTCATGTCAGGATTGCCAAAAATGCATTCTATTGAGGGGAAAAATTATGTTCCATAAAACACTCTTGGCATTGGCATATCTGTTTTCATTTTCAATTTCTTATGGCCATGCAGCAAGTGTCCGTCAAGTCACCATGGATGAAATGCTCCAGAAGTGTCAGTTCGTGTTTGAAGGCACCGTGTTAATTCTTGAAGCCGAAAAGAACAGCCAGAAACGAATTCATACATATGTGACGTTTGAAATAAAAGATATCATTAAAGGTGAATATTCAAGCAATACCATTACATTAAGTTTTCTGGGTGGAAAGGTTGGTGATGTGACCATGGTTGTCAGTGACATGAAGGTTCCGCAAGTCGGTGAGCATGGAATCTATTTTGTTGAATCATTGGAAAGATCCCAGGTGAATCCATTGTATGGCTGGAGCCAGGGTCATTTTGTTGTGCAATCTGACGACACAGGCATGGACAGGGTAATGGCCGGCAATGGCCGGCCTGTCACAGGGGTCATGGGAAATATTCCCATAGAGCAGATGGAGTCAACACAGGAAGCTGCCCCTTTACTCAGCAAAGGGGTGGCAAGAGGTGTTTCGTTCGCACAAAAGGACAATGGGAACAAAGGATTAACGGTGGAAGAATTCAAAAAAATTCTGCGTGAGAAAATGGATGAAGATCTTTAATTTTTGCCCAATAAAGAAGTATAAAAACCTAATTTTTTGTTTTTGTCTACTATTACTTGTGGCCATCGGTTGCGGTTCAACAGCTAATGCTTATGAACTATTGGGGTATAAGTGGACTCAACCTTCCACCAGTTTCCATGTGGATATTCCGGGCGCAGATGATTTATGGAATGATGCCTTTGAGGGGGCTATGTACGAATGGAGCAATGCGACCGTATTCCAGTTTTATATTGTTCGCGATACATATTCCGACCCATGCAATTCATCTGATGATAGAAATGGTGTCAGGTTTGATTCTACGGACTGCGGTGACGCTTGGGGCGATACTACGCTTGCCATAACGCATACCTGGTATATTGGTTCAATGATTACAGAAACTGATATTGTCTTTAACTCCAATGTGTCTTGGGATGTTTATTCGACTTCCTGGTCGTCCTACCCATGGAATGGAGTAAACGACTTCAGACGTGTCGCTGTCCATGAATTAGGGCACGTTATCGGCTTAGGACATGAAGACAGTGGTGTTTCCACTATTATGAATACATATGTAGATGATACGACTATTCCGCAACAAGATGACATCAACGGTGTAAATGCCATATATGGTTCTACACCCTGCACCTACAGTCTGTCTCCCACGGGCAAATCCGTTACTTCTGCCGGAACATCTTCAAGCATTTACGTCACTACGTCCAGCAATTGTAGTTGGACGTCATCGGAAAGTTTGAGCTGGGTTACAATCACTTCAGGGTCCGTTAGAACAGGCAGCGGCTCTGTTTACTATACGGTTTTTCCCAACACCACTCCCATTCAGCGAAACGGCACAATAACCGTTGCAGGTAAAAGTTTCATCATTACCCAGTCTCCAGCACCTTTAATCATCTACTACCGTGACATGGATGGGGATGGATATGGTGATCCTCATAGAACAACACAGGCATGGAGCCTACCCAATGGGTATGTAGAGAACAATTTGGATTGTAACGACAATGATAAGTTCATTTATCCCGAAGCCACTGAAATCAGGGGCGATGGTATTGACCAGGACTGTAACGGCAGTGATTTGCCACCTGTAAACACATATTACCAGGATGGTGATGGTGACGGATATGGCAATCCAAACATGTCAACCGAAGCTGAAGTTCAACCTGAAGGGTATGTAACCAATAGCATGGATTGTAATGATGAAAATAGCGATATTAATCCTGAAGCGGTTGAATATTGTAATGGGGTTGATGAAAATTGCAATGGAGTTACCGATGAGACCTGTGATGTTGTTCCCAATAAACCAACTCTTATCGCTCTTTCCGGAGTAGTAGAAGAAGCAAGGCTCGTATTCAGGTGGAATGAACTGCCCAATGCTTCCTGGTATAAAATATATCTTCTATCTCCATCAAACGGCTATAAATTTGTCCAGTGGTATGAAACTGAAGATAATAATTCAGATTTTCCAGAAGTTACTTGTTCCACTGGTGAATGCTCGGTAACACTCGATTCTGCATTGGAAAACGGTCCTTATGAATGGTTTATTCGTGGCTGGAACGAAAATGGCAATGGTGACTGGAGTAATGGAATGAGTTTTACCATTCAGGGTAACGACACGCCACCATCGAAGGTAACCCATACTTCACCGACAGGCACTACCCAAACATCAAACCCAACATTTACTTGGCACACAGATTCTGAATCAACTTGGTATAAGTTATGGGTAGGGTACAACAGCACTGATAAAATATTTGCACAATGGTATGGTGCTGCTGAAATTTGTTCAGGTGATACGTGTTCTGTTTCTTCGGACTTGAATTTGCTATATGGCGATTACGAGTGGTATGTCAAATCTTGGAATGACTACGGTAAAATTTGGTCTGACGGAATGAGCTTTAGTCTTGAAGAATGAGCAGGATTGCCTTTATAGGAGAAATATATCATTGATAATATTATACCGGTGAAACTCACCCTTACATCGTCCTCAGGTAATTCAGATGATACAACTCCAATTTTTACATGGAATGAAGATCTTTATTCTACTTGGTATCGATTATTCATATGGGATAGCTCTGAAAAGACTGTGCGTGCAGAATGGTATGAAGCTTCAGATATTTGTTCTGGTGGGAGTTGTACAGTTTCTCTTGAAGCAGAATTATCAAGTGGCAGTTATGATTGCTGGGTAAAAAGCTGGAATGATTATGGCAGTGTTTGGAGCGATGGTATAAGCTTTGCTGTCCAAGGGAATGATACTCCTCCATCAAAAGTCACCCATACATCACCGTCAGGAACCACCCAAAATTTGATGCCCACATACACATGGGTTCGTGATCCTGAATCAACCTGGTATAGATTATGGATCGGGGACAACAGCACAGATAAAATTTTTGCTCAGTGGTATGAAGCCTCTGAAATTTGTACGGATGGAAATTGCTCAGTGACCCCTGAAACAGAATTACTGCCTGGCAATTATGAGTGGTACGTCAAGTCTTGGAATGAGCTTGGAAAGTTGTGGTCCGATGGTATGAGCTTCACTGTTTCAGAGTAGGTCTTTTCGGTATCGAAATAACAATAAAAAAGCCACTGTAAAAACAGTGACCTATTATTCTGAGTGGTGGAGCTGAGGGGGATCGAACCCCTGACCTTACGGCTGCCAGCCGTACGCTCTCCCAGCTGAGCTACAGCCCCACGTTGAAAAGCACTACTTAAATAATAGATTGAATCTATTGTGTCAACAAAAAAGTATGAATAAATGATGAAAGCCAAAAATAGTGGCAAATGAAAATTCCAGCCAAATAATATATTGACACAGGGTTTTATGAAAAGATACAATGCTGAGTTTATTAATTTAGTTAATTTTATCTTATAGGCGGGTTAAGGAGAAAATGATGCTGCGTTACTTGCGTGAGAATACCGGAAATTGGATCATTAAAATATTTCTCGGGATTATTGTTATTGTGTTTGTATTCTTAGGAGTGGGGTCATTTGGCTCTAAAAGAAATGATTCCGTTGCCTTCATTAATGATGAACCCATTACCATAAAGGAATATCAGCAAGCCTATAAAACCCTGGTTGATCAAATGCGGGCACGATTCGGAAAGAATCTGAATGATGACATCCTCAAAGCCCTTAATGTGAAACAGCAGGCCATTGACGCGCTGATCCAGGAAAAATTAATTTTAATTGAAGCCGATAAACTGGACATCAGTGTTTCAGATCAGGAGCTTCAGGAGAGTCTGCTGTCAATCAAAGCATTTCAAACAGATGGACAATTTAATCTGGATCAGTATAAAAAGGTCTTGAGTCTGAATTCACTCAACCCTGAAATTTTTGAACAGGGTCAGATGAATTCGTTGATTCAGCAGAAGGTCAGGAATCTGGTCCTGAGTGCGGTCAATGTTTCGGACCTTGAAGCCAGATCCTGGTATGTGTTTCAAAATACCAAGACAGCGGTTGACTATCTGCTGTTTAATCCGGTTGAGTACTCTGATATTGTTCCTGATGAACAGCAGGTTGAAAAATTTTATGCTGAAAATAAGGAGAAATACAAATCCGAGACCAAAATCAGGGCCAGGTATTTAAAATTTTCTCCTGAGGATTTCAAGGACAAGGCCGTGGTTGGTGACGCAGCGGTGAGCGAATATTATGAACAGCATCCCGAGCAATTTAAAATTCCGGAAAAGGTTGAAGCCAGGCACATCTTAATCAAATTGGCACAAGATGCAGCGGATGCGGCGGTAGAGGATGCTCAAAAAAGAGCAACGGAAATTTATGAAAAGGCCTCAGCGGGCGAGGATTTTGAGCAACTTGCAAAACAGTATTCGGAAGGCCCGTCAAAAGAGAGTGGGGGGTATCTGGGTGTGTTCGAAAAGAAAAGCATGGTTGAACCCTTTGCCGATGCGGCTTTTTCCATGAAGGCCGGAGACATCAGCAAGCCTGTGAGAACCATGTTCGGATGGCATATTATTCAGGTGATGGCCCGGTTTGACGCATCCACGCAAACCCTTGCCCAGGCGTCAAATAAAATTAAAAAAGATCTTGAGCAGCAGGAGATGCAGAACCTGGCCTATTATAAGGCAGGAGAAGCATTTGACGCTGTGATTGACGGAGATGATTTTGAACAGGTTGCCCTCATTGCCAACAGGAAAATCGTTGACACCGAGGCTTTCGGCATGAACGGTGAAGGGCTTGAGATTGCAGACAACACGGGATTTGCAAGAACGGCTTTTGAGCTGTCCGTGGATGATATCAGTGATGTAAAGCAATTTGGGGATGCCTATTATCTGATCAAGGTAATTGAAAAGATTGATCCCATGGTTCAGGAGCTTGATCAGGTGAAGGACCGGGTGACAAAAGAACTCAGGCTCAAACTTCAGACGGCCCGGGCAAAAGAAGAGGCCCAATCGGCACTGGCCAAAGCCCTTGATGCAAAGGCCCTGGATCAACTGATCCTGGAACATCCCAAAAAATCCGGTTCCACTCAATTATTCACCAGAAATGATACGGTTGAAGGTGTGGCAAATTCTCCTGAATTTATCCAGGCAGGTTTTGCCTTAAATGAAAAAAATAAAATCCATCCAGAGCTCATTGAAACATCTTCCGGATTTTATATTATCGGATTCAAAGAAAAAAAATTGCCGGAAGAATCTGAAATTCTGGAAAATTTAAAAACCGTAAAAAATGAAATAACCTGGAGAAAACAGGCCCAGTCCTTTCAGGCCTGGATGGATCAGGTGAAAAAACAAAACAAGATAGAGATTGATCCTGAGATATTAAATTAATGGTCCGTCAAACCCGTCCTTCCAGAGCCCTTAAAATTCTATTTTTCGGGCTCTTATTTTTATTTTCATGCTCGGCAGCCCCGACCCGCCTCATCGTAAATCCTGCAAATGATATACTCGTTGATCCTGATATAATTTACGGCAGGCTTGACAACGGGTTTCAATACATCCTCATGGAAAATCCTCTGCCTGACCAAAGGGTGAATATCCATCTGAATGTTTTTACAGGCTCCCTGAACGAAACGGATGACCAGCAGGGGGCGGCCCATTTTCTGGAACATATGGTGTTTAACGGGTCCGAGCATTTCAAACCCGGGGAGTTGGTCGAATATTTTCAATCCATCGGCATGGACTTTGGGGCAGATGCCAATGCGCACACCTCGTTTTTCAATACCGGTTATGACCTGTCTTTGCCCAAGTCAGACCCAACATCTCTGGACCAGGCCTTTGTTGTGATCCAGGACTATGCAAGGGGAGCTTTGCTTCAGGAGTCTGAAATTGATCGGGAACGGGGCATTATTCTGGCTGAAAAACGGGAAAGAGACTCAATATCCTACAGAACTTTTAAAAAATCCCTTGAATTTGAACTGCCCGGATCATTTATCAACCAGAGATTTCCCATTGGGATTGACCGTACCTTGAAAAGAACAGATAAAACTCTTTTAAGATCCTATTACGACCAGTGGTACCGGCCGGATAACATGGTCCTGGTGGTTGTGGGTGATTTTGACGTCCAAACGGTCCTGCCCATGATTGAGCAGCGGTTTTCCAGGCTCAAGCCCAGGACCTTGTTCGAAAAAAAGCCGGCCTCATTTAACTGGAAACCTCACCAGGGGATAAAGCCCTTTTACCATTATGAAAGCGAAGCCGGGAGCACGGATATCATGATTGAGACCGTTTCCTGGAAACCCTTTGAGGTCCAGACTCTGGAAACCTTAAAGCAAAGGACTCTGGAATCCATTGCAAATTCAATGCTCCAGAATCGATTGTCCAGAATGGTCAGGACCCGGACAGCGGATTTTTCATCGGCATCCGTGTTTTCAGGCCCGTTTCTTCATCATATTTCTTTGTCTGCCATCCATGCGGTATGTGAGCCCCTTAAGTGGGAACAGGGGCTGGGTCAAATCGAAAAAGCCTTGAGGCAGGGGCTTGAGTATGGTTTTGTTGAAAAAGAACTGGACAGGGTTAAGGTGAATTTTATTTCTTCCCTGGAAAATCAGGTCAGTCTGGCAGACTCACGGAAGAGTCCGGAGATCTCAAGACAAATTCTGGCCGCCGTTAACCAGAAGGGGCTGCTCTTGTCACCACAGCAGCAAAAAGACCTCCTGGTACCCTATATTGCCTCCATTTCACTGGAGGATGCCCACAGGGCCCTGGAGCAAATCTGGTCAAAAGATCACCGGCTCGTGCTCGTCACGGGCAACGCCGATATCCCTGGGAAAAATCCTGAAGCCCGTATTCTGGATGTCTATGAAAAAAGTCTGGCCGACAGGGTGAGTCCGTACCAGGGATTTGAATCAAAAATTTTTCCATATCTTGAATTGCCGGCCTCACCAGTCCGGATAAAGACGCGGCAGGACAATGTCAAGGGACTGGGTATCACGGTTCTTGAGCTTGAAAATAATATTCGATTGAATTTAAAGCCCACGGATTTCAAACAAAATGAATTTTTGTTTAAGGTCAGTTTTGGAGAGGGGAAAAAATCAGAGCCGATATCAAAGCCGGGGCTGGCCGTTGTGGCTGAAGATGTTATTCAGTCAAGTGGTCTTGGAGGTCTGGATAAGGACCAGTTGGAAGAGGCCCTGGCCGGGAAAAAGGTGGAGTTCCGGTTTGACGTTAATGAAAATTATTTTTCTTTTTCCGGTTCTGCTGATCCAAAAGAGACCGGGCTTGTTTTTCAGATCATCTATCATTATTTCCATGATCCCGGCTACAGGGAGGAGGCGCTCAATCTGTCAACGCTTCGATATCACCAGCAATATGACGCCCTCATGCGGACCCCAGACGGCATCATGCAGATAAAAGGAGATGCCTTTCTTGCCAAAAACGATCCCCGGTTTGGTCTGCCAGAACCTGAAATCATGGATGAATATACCTTAAGTGATGTTAAGGCCTGGCTCCACCCATTTTTCGTGCAATCGCCAATTGAAATTTCCATTGCGGGCGATTTTGAGCTTGAGCATATGATAAATCTGGCCTCACGCGCTATGGGAGGGTTTGAACAGCGGAAAAATTTTTCGGACCAACGGATAAAATTCATTGAAACTGGCAAAATTGGCTTCCCATCAGGAGAACAGCTTGACCTGAAACCGGACACAAGGATTGATTCCGGCCAGGTTCATGTGGCCTTTTTAACGGATGATTTCTGGGATATTATGCAGACCCGGAGACTTTTGATTTTATCCAGGGTTGTGGCCGAGCGGCTCAGGCTTGTCCTGAGAGAAGACCTGGGGCAGACTTATTCTCCCTATGTCTATAATGATCCGTCACTGGGTTTTGACAACTATGGAGTGATGCATGTGGTTGTCAATGTAAAGCCCGGCAGTCATTACTTTGTTTACAATAAAATCCGAGAGATTCTATCCGATTTATACGAAAAAGGTATTTCAGAAAAAGAAACTGATCTGGCTCTTGAACCGGTTCTGAATCATTTAAACGACCTTCAAAAAACCAATCATTACTGGCGTGATTCGGTTCTGGCAAATGCGTCAAACTATCCCCAGAAATTTGAGTGGGCCAGGGACATGATAAGTGGCTACACCAGTATCGACCAGGATGATTTGACGGCTTTGGTAAAAAAATACCTGGGGATGGAAAACTATGCCGTGATCATGGTGAAACCGGAAACGCAATCGGATCAAACGCAATAGGAATTTGGAATTTTTTCGAAGAATTTAAAAAAGGAAGAATTAAAAAAAAAGGAGTGTGGATTAAGATTTGCCTGGTTTAAACAGGTTTGCAAAAAGTTTGAACCATGGATCCGGCCGTCAGGATTTGTATTGCTGGGGCAGCTTTTCAATGGGCTCGGAAACATTATTCCTCAAATAATAATCCAGATCAAAAAGCTGCTTAAAACTCAGGTCCGTAAACTGCACATGCCGTTTCCTGACTTTCATTGAGCTGAACGAGGGGGCATCTATCAATTCATAGTCAGAGACGGTTTTAAACGGAAGATCCCCCACATAATATCCCATACTGCTCAAAAAGATGGTTTCTTCCTGAAGAGAATCATTGTCTGAGTCATCATTAACAGTATCAATATATTTAAATGAAAGTCCGCCCATACTGACATCAATGATCTGTCCTAGTTTATGGGAATTTGGACTTATGGCGGCGTAAGCCCCTTCAACGGCCTTGTATCGTTTGTTTTTCCGTCTTTCAACGGTTCTTTTTCGACCCACCATAAACATTGCTTCCTTTATCCATACTCGTTTTCTTTCGAGGTTCAGTTCTTATGCTAGTTTTTATACTAATTCACATTAACAAAGCATAAATTATGCCATTCCAAAGGTGCCCTGTGCATTTTGTAGCAGGGCATACGGAAAACCTATTATATTGGACAGATAAAATCAAGGTGCCTGAAATTTTTATTTTCAAGCGCGGCAATTGATTGACAATTGCGGTAGTTTTCTTCAGAGTTTTGACGGATTAATGGAAAAATTAGTTATAAGATTATGTATTTTATTACCCATAAGCTTACATTTTTTCCTCAAACACCTTCAAGGCCCTGTTCTTTCTGACATTGTCCGGTGTAAAAACCCTGCCGCTGATGACGATATATACCCCATTCGGCAGAATTTGAACCGCGGAAACCGCAGATCCCAGATTAAAAACAGCATCACTGGATTTGAATTTTGCCGGTTCCATGGCACCGGTAAGGACAATGACCTTGTTTTTGACGGTTCCAAGTACTTTTGCCGTTTCAATCATGGTATCGGTGCCGTGGGTAATGATAATTTTTTTGCCGGGTTCGTCCTTTACAGCCTGATGGATGGTGAGGCGGTCCTTGTCCGTCATTTCCAGAGAATCTTTTTTCAGCAGGGATGATACATCATAGGTAAAATTTACCCGGGCGTCTTTTAAGATATCATTGATATTGGATTCTCCGATTTCATACCTGCTCAAGGCATCAAAATAGACTTTATCGATGGTTCCGCCCACGGCAAAAAATTTTATTTTCATTTTAACTCTCCCTCTATTAAAGGGTGTTGAAACCGCTCAAAACTTGAAAGAATTATAGCGTCCCTTATTGTTTTTCAAGCAATTTTTGTTTTTTTCCTGCTCAAATTGTTTGCTATTTTACCTGATTTTGTTTTTAGCCTTTTAAAATCTCATATTTGAGCGGCCCTTTTGTAATTCAGGCAATACCAGAACAGTCCGAACAGTTATTTTACAAAAATTGTACCAATGTACCGATATTCATGTTTTCAGATTAAATTTTTATCCCGTGGCAGCGAATAACTCCTTTTGTAAATCCTCTTGCTTCTTAGGTTTATGCCGTGTCCCTGCCATTTCAATCAACAATGTTACTATGGTTGTAAATGCTGAACGGACAACAACACCATGCTGACTTCTCACTCTTGTTTGCTCAAGGCCTTCTCTTTTCTTTATCAAATTGAATGGGCGTTCACAATTTTTTCGGATATCAATCGCTTCTTGAAAACCACTATGAAAAGTCGGCATTGGCTGAAAATGACCGCTGTCAAAATCGACAATTCTTGATTGAGGGCAAGTTGATTCAAAAATACAATCACCGGGCTTTGAACCACATCCGAATTCATGGCCATCCTGTGAAGCACCCAGGCTTCTCATTGGAATCTCGCAAAAATCATTGCAGGTAACTCTCAATGGAGATTCTAAAACATTCACAGGAAGTTTTACCTTTTCAGATGGTGGCGCCACGACATAAACACCGGTCCCCTCAAGTATCGAACCATCATTATCATGGTAAGCCTGGTCGGCAGTTATCAACTTCATGTCAATACCTATTGCCTGCGCAAGCTTGATCAATGGTTTTAAAAACAGACTGTCATGATGATTTGCAGCCCCGACAATAGATACCAATGGGAAACTATGCCCTGTTGAAGGGTTAATAGCGGTTAGGGTATGAAGCCGGTACCCAATAACATAGTATGATTTGTCCCTTTTATTCCGGCGCTTTCCACAATCACAATCCGGGTCGGAATATATGCGTATTTTTTTGCCTTTGACCTTGACTGTACAAATGGGATAATTGATTTCAGAAGGAAGCTCTGTCGAATCAACGCCATGAATGACAGTATTTTCAAGGCAACCGGATTGATAAAAATGATAAAGGAAATACACAAAGACATTCATCAGCTGTCTGAATAGTAAGCCTGTCCGAAAATGACACAGCTCTGTATGGTGGACTTGATCTTTTGTATTTAAAGGCAACCTTACAAATCGTCTGTTTTGTTTTCTTTCTCTGCCAAAATACTCATCACTGCAAAATTTCCTGTAACTGATTTCAGGGTATTTGATGATTTTCAAAAGTTCCATTCGAAATAATTGATACGGCTGAATCTCTCTATGTGCCGCTGAATAGCCATCCGGCGCAATGAAGCTATTGATAATCTGGTCATCTAAAAGCTGGTCAATGAATTGCAGCTCCTGATCAACGATTTCGCTATATGGTTTTCTTCGCTTATCAAAATCAAAAAGGTTGTCGCTGTGAAAATTTTTAATATAGTCGGCCATTTCTGGAAGACTGCGGATTCCTCTATATGGCATTTGATCCTCAACTCCAGTGAGCTCCTCAATGGGGATATCAAGACTCTGGGAGTAATCATAATTATTAACGACCTCATCCATAATTTGTTGAAGCAGGTTTTTTTTGGATTTCCTGGTCATTTTTTTCCAGTGAGGATGTTCAGTTTTTAATTGCTTTGTTATTATCCATCTGATATTTTTTCTATGCATATTGCCTCTGTTTTTGTGTTTAAATTTTTTGTTTTTGCGAATAAAAATGATACACGAAAACAGAGGTTTTTGCAATATAAATATTTGAATTTATTTAATATATTTGCTTTGCTTGACCATCGATTTCAACACCCTTTATTAATCGTCTTCATCCACCGTAAAATGGTTTAGAGTCGACAGGATGACATCATAATTAAACCCCCGGTATCTTAGAAAATTGGTCATTTTTTTTTTGAATTCTTCGTGGTCAAGGTTTTTCCAGGTCTTGATTTTTCGGTCCACCGCTTTTAAGGCAAGGTTCTGATCATCGTAACGGGCCAGAACAGACTCAATGATGGTGTCGGAGATCCCTTTTTTTTTCAGGTCATATCCAAAGGCAAATTTTGATTTTGCCTTGTGCCTTACCTTGCTTTCCACAAATAATTTTGCAAAATTCATGTCATCCAGATAGTCTTTGTCCAGTAAAATTTCAATGATTTTTTGTGCGATACCATCATCAAACCCCTTTTTTTGCAGGTATTCATTTGTTTCATGAATCGTTCGGGGTTGATAGCTTAAGTATTTCATTGCCAGGTTTAAGGGCTGTTCAATACTTTTTGGATCTTTTTGGTTTTCAGAAAAAAATGGTTGCATCTCATTCACCATAGATTTTATCCCAGAGTTTAACAGGGGTTTTTAAGATATCCGCCATCATATTGACAAGGCCGGTACCCACTGCCGAAGGGTGAAGGGGAATAACGACCGGATCAAAAAGATTACCCGAGGCTTTTATGGGAATCGATACCAGCCGGCCGCTTAAAAGTGTGTTGATCAGCGGGATTTTTTCAATGATCAGATCCACGGTCTTAAACGGTGCCACAAGGCAGGTCAGGTCTAATTTGTCGTTGACGGGATCAATTCTCCCGGTGAAGATAAGGGTCATATCCCGACCGTCAATGACGGCACTGTTCAGGTGGATGACGCTGGCGCGGATATCCGCTTCAATGGAAATATCGTTGTACGCAAATCCTTCCTGCATCACATCCGGGATATTGCCTTTAAAAAAATTTGAAACATTTAAAACCGACAAAATTCTTGACAGGAGGGTCCATTTATAAATACGGCCATTTTGTGCATTAAATTGTATGGAGCCAGTTAGTGTATTTAAAACGCTTTCTTTGGGACTGTTGGCATGGATATTACCGGTTAAGGAGTAGGGGCCGGCCATGAAATTATCTGTTTGAAAAAGACAGGAGAGCAGGTTCTGGATGTCTGGTTTGTCCTCGGCTTTAAAAGGGATATCTGCCTGGACTCTGTTGTTTGAAAAATGAATATCTCCCTTTGTCAGCACACCACATAAACGGGCGTTGTTCAATCGGATATATGAAAGTTTATCTTTGAACGACAGACTCGTGTCAATATCCGTCAAGGTGAGGTGTTTGAATTTAAGCTGGTCTGCTTTTAATTTGATTGGATTTATGGGTAGCAGCCGTCTGCCCGGCGATGTGGATTTGGCCTCGGAGGAAGGAAAAATTGAATTCAGGTTCATGGTTTGGATGATCACATTCAGGGTTCCGGTTTCATCCGTATGGATTAAAATGGGCCGGCCTTCGGTGAGGTTATCCAATTTTTTTGCTAAAAAACTGTCTGGAATAAGGATTCTTTCGATTGTTTTTGTCGTTAAAATACCCTTAAAATCAAACAAGGGTTTTTCCAGGCTGTGATTAAACGTGACAGAGGCGTCTGAAAACCCTTTGTCGATAATTTTGATGGTATCTAAGGCCGGTAGCGAAAATGTTTCCCCTTTCAGGACCACAGATATTTCAGGTCCGGTTTCAGGTCGGCCAGTAGCGATAATGCCTCCCTTAAAAAAAACGTTTTTTTCTTGGATTTGCAAATGGCCGTTTTCCATGTCCAGGGGAACCACAATACTGCTCAGATGTTTTTTTTCAACCAGGGGATCAAGCCAGGACAGGTCTTTCATCCGCACATGGATGTCCTTTAGCTCTAACGAGTCATCAGACGCCTCATATCGGCAGGATAGGGCCTGAATCTCCTCTTGCCCCAAATGGGTGGTGGCATTTATTTTTTGACCAAAGCCTTTGACATGATACGTCCATTGTTCCGGCTTTAATACCGGGCCGGACAGATCAATGGCGGTGATGTGGACCCTGCCGGTTCCCGTCTTTACAGGTGAAATCATGTTTCGGGTTCGTTCATGGGACATGAGCCAGGGGATCATGGATTTTAAAGAGATTACTGCGGAACCGGACTGGACACTGATCCAGGCCTCGTCATTAAAATCCAGTGTCAGATTCAGATCATAAATTTGGCTTGAGTTGATCACCCCGTTCAGGTGATTGAGATTCACGACCTCCTTGTCATATCTGAAATTTACCCGTTCAAGGTAAATTTCACCGGGGATCCGGTCATATCTGCCCATGATGGAAAAATCATCGGTCTGAACACTGACCTCAAGGTCATTGGAATCAATTCCCAGGGAAAGACCTAAATGAGCCCTGGCCCGTCCCGTGATGTTATGACACAGGGACAATTCCCTTGCAAGCGTCGTATCCGGCAAGAGTGATATAAGGGTCTTCGGGACCATTGAGAGATCAACGTCAAGGGAAAAGTCACCTTGAAACGGAACGTTGTCGTGGTCTAACAGGTTGAAAGAGAGTTTTCCCGTCTCAATCCTTGAGGTTTGGGTCATGGCACTGTTTACCAGGATATCAAGGATTCCGTTCTTCACATCGGCGTGACCCGATACCTGGGAGGCCGTTAATCGGGTTTGTGGAATATGCACCAGACCCTCCCTGATGTTCCCGGCGAGTCTTAAATTATGGCCGTTCAACAGGTCTTTAATGGTTTTGTCCTGGAAAGAAACCTTGACCTGGGAAGCAATGCCCTTATGGAGAATGGAAAACAGATTTCGGGTGATTTCATTGTCCCGGAACAGGGTCAGGGACATTTTTTTTGCCTGGTCAATGTAAATACCGGAGCCTGTAAATTCCAGGCCGGTTTTGTTGGATTGTTTATCGTTGGAAAAATGAACACCTGCCCTGCCGGCAGGATAGTTGAGCTTAAACAGGGGCACATCAATGAGGTCAAGATCATCAGACAGTTTAAAGGATGAGAAAACAGCATCTGATTCCAGTAAGACGCTCTTGTCCTTTGCTCTCATGACCAGGGCCGTGACATCACACTGCCCCTGGATTTCACCCGCTGAATTCAGGGTTGAGGTGATGTTCAGCTCATCCATTTTGATGAGATCCACATCCAGATGTCGTTCAAATGATTTGTTGAACAATGTGCCCGGCCGGCTGACTTGGATATCTTTGATCCTGGTGTTTAAACCCAGCTCATTTTTTTCTTTTGACAGGAAAAAAGACCCATCCAATTGTTTGAAGTATGGGGACGCTCCGTTTTTAAACGAGAGTTTGAGGGAATTCTGGTGATCGGGTAATAGTTCAAATATTTTTTTTAGCCAAAGGCCTGATTTGGGAATCCCGAAATCAACAGAAGAAACGGGCCGGCTTTCTTTAAGATCAATAATCTCTATTATTGGATGATCAATATTGATGCGGTCTATATTAATTTTCCCATGTAAAAGTCTTCGTATATTAACGTTGAAATTCAGACGGTCAATGGAGAGGTTGATCCTGGGGTGGGGCGTGAGGTTAAGATGCGTTATCTCCAGGCCCGGCCGGGGGAAAGCCGAAAGGGTAAATTGGGAAGGCTTAATTTTTATGCCGGTTTTTTGACGAACAAAGGCGGACAATTCCGTTCGTATGAAATCGGTATTCATGGCCTGGATGATGATGAAAGGGGATGCGGCTAAAAGAATAAACAGGCAGAAAAGCCCATATAAAATAAGTCGTTTAATCCTGATTTTTGGAAAAAAAGTCATCACGGATGAATGAACGGCACAGGGTTAAAAACTCTCTGTGCCGTGCAATTTTGATGGTGTGGAAGATCAGCTGCGCTCAGTGATTTCAACAATATGAAATCCAAAATTTGTTTTCACCGGTCCGTGGGCAACACCCACGGCTTCATTAAATACAACCGTATCAAATTCAGGGACCATCTGACCCGGGCCGAACTGCCCCAGGTCCCCACCGTTTCTCCCGGAAGGACATTTGGAATGTTCTTTGGCCAATTGTCCGAAATCCTCACCGGTATTTATTTTGTCGATCAGTTCCTGACAAAATTCCTCACTGTCAACAAGTATGTGCCTGGCACTGGCTTTTGCCATTGTTTTCTCCTTTTGATAATGTGTTTATATCCGTCTGTGTTTCTTGATTTTTTGAGTCTAATAAATCATATGACAATTATCAAGATTTAAAGCTATCCAACTTAAAGCTAGGCATGAAAACCCAAGGCTACCATGAAAAGCCAAGGCTGGTGGAAATGTCTATAAAATCGGCCATGACAAGATAGGTCTGGTCCATGAGGATCTTTTTAAAATCAGTGGTTTTCGTTTCATCCGGTTCAATTTTTTCTCTGGGGGGTTCCCCCATGGACCGTAAATACTCATTTTCAATGTCAAGCTCCTGGAGCTCGTATTCCTTTTTCCTTGATTTTCGGTCATCAAGGTTCAGTGACACAGCGGTTTGGGAGTTGATTTTAGAGGCAAGATCGATTCTTTTTTTCAGGTAGTTCAACCCCGGGTCGATCTGGGATCTTTCCCGGTAGCCTTTATCCAGTTGCTCATTGATGGAATACAGGGATGGATAGGAACCATAGGCGGTTTTAATGGTGGTATCCCAGGGAAGTGCCCCGTCCAGTGAACTTTCCCCGGTTTCTTCGATTTTATAGAGCTGGGGATAGTTCAAATCCGGCACAATCCCAAGGTTCTGGGTGCTTTCGCCGGATACACGGTAAAATTTTGCGCTGGTGAGCTTGAGTTTTCCTTTTCCCAGGGGCTGCAGTTCCTGGACGGTTCCCTTGCCAAAACTTCTGGTGCCGATGATCACACCCCGGTGATAATCCTTGATGGCACCGGCAAAAATCTCGGAAGCAGAGGCACTCATTCGATTGATCAACACTGCCAGGGGGCCGGAATATTCAATGGAAGGGTCATCATCGTAAAGACGGGTGATCCGGTATTTTGTTTTGATCTGCACGGTGGGCCCGGATTTAAGGAAAAGCCCGGTGAGTTCATTGGCTTCCTTGAGGGAGCCGCCGCCGTTGTCCCTTAAATCAACGATCAATCCGTCAATGTTTTCTTTTTTCAGGTCGCCCAATAATTTTTTAACGTCTTTTGTAGTACTTTTGTAGTCTTTGTCCCCCCGGTGATAGGCATTAAAATCAAGATAGAAGTTGGGGATTTCAATAATCCCGATTTTCATGGCCTTACCTTTATGGTCAATTGTGACGATTTCTTTTTTAGCCGATTGTTCCTCCAGTTTAACCCGGTCCCGTTTGATATGAATGGTCTTGGTGGAATCGTTTTTTTTGGCCGGGATGATTTTGAGTCTGACGATGGTATTTTTAGGGCCCCGGATCAGTTTGACAACGTTATCGATTCGTTGCCCGATGGTGTCCTTGATATCTCCTTTTTCTCCCTGCCCCACGCCGATGATCTTATCCCCGGGCATTAGCAGGTTTGATTTGTCTGCCGGTCCCTTGGGGATCAGGCGGACCACCTTGGTATATTCATACTCGTTTTGAAGAACGGCACCAATGCCCTCAAGGGATAAACTCATATGGATATCAAAATCCTCTGAAGCCCGTGGCGGGAAAAACTGGGTGTGGGGATCAAAACTTGCCGTAACGGCGTTCATGAAAATTTGGAAAATATCATTTGAATCGGTCTGGGCTAACCACTTCAGCCGGTTTGAATATATTTTTTCCAGTGTGCCTTTGATCGTGGTCCGGTCTTCACCCTCAAGGATCATGGAAATAATCTGATTTTTCAGATCCTTTTTCCAGAACGCTTCCAGTGACGGCATATCCGGCTGCCATTGACGCAGCTCCGGATCCAGGGTCATGAAGTCTTTTGCTGTCAAATCAAGATTTTCTTCCCAGGTCTTTGCCAGGGAAGCCAGGTATTTCAGCCGCTGGGCCGACCGGTCCATGTAGACCCCGAAGATTTTAAAGGCAACGGTCAGGTTTCCTCTTTTCAGGTCATCATCCAGGCGCAATTCATGGGGCATGAATTCATGGGTGTCTTCCAGGGTGAAAATCTGTTTCCCAGGATCAAGTCGCTTTAAATAGCGATGAAAAATAGATGAAGACAGGGTGTTGTCCAGGTTTTTTTCAAGATAATGATACCGTTCAAGTGCCCGGATGATATTCACGCACTGGGAAGACTGTTCCGGTTTGGGGGTGATGACTTTTCCCATGCCGGCCCACACGGGGGCAGCATAGGACAGAAACATGAGACCGAGCAACAGATATCTAAAGAAAACGGGCATATCAATGGATTGAGTAAATGGAGATTTAGCAAATGGAAATTTAATGAATATTTTTTTCATTGTCATCTTCAATGTCCTTTGGAGTTTCAAAACTTATTTTTCCTATTTTACCGGTTCGAAGTTCGCGAATCAATGCTTCCGAGGCTTTTTGCAGATCGACTCGCCCGCCTTTTTTTAAACAGCCCTTTGCTGCACCGATTTTTTCGATCAGGGTTGACTCATCAGCGGGCAGTGTTTCCAGAAAAGGGTACCGCTGCATCAACAGATCCGAATACCGCTGAATCAAAAGACCGGCTGCAAAAAATGCAATATCATTGTAGTCAATGGCGGTATCGGAGATGGCACCGCTGGCCGCCAGAATATAGGCCCTTTTCCTTGGTTCGATCATTGGCCATAGTATTCCCGGGGTATCATAGATGTCGATATTGTTTTTTAAGCTGGTCCGCTGCTGGTGACGGGTAATGGCCGGCACGTTCCCGGTTTTGGCAATTTTTTTTCCGGCAAGGGTGTTCAAAATAGTGGATTTTCCTGTGTTGGGGATCCCCAGGACCATGACTTTAAATTTTCTGGCCCGGTTTCTGTCAATCCGGGTTACACAATAGTTCAAGGCATCTATTGCCTGGTTTTTCCGGGTTCCGCAGATGGCAACGGCAGGGGTTTTTTCCTGTGTTTCAAAATAATCCAGCCATAATCGGGTTGATTCAGGGTCAGCAAGATCCTTTTTGTTCAAGACCTTTAAACGGAACTTGCTTTTACAGAGTTTATCCACAAATGGGTTGGCACTTGCCCGGGGCAGTCTGGCATCTAAAATTTCCAAAACAGCGTCAACTTTTGATATGGAGTTTTTCAACAAATTTTCCGTTTCCAGCATATGTCCTGGAAACCATTGAATGGTCATTGTTTTGATGTCTCTTTTTTTAGGTGAACGATTTCATGCCGGAGCTGATTCATACCGTTATATAACCAAATCATAGTCATCAAGATATGGATTTATTTGAAGTTTTCAAGGAGATTCTTTTCTTAATCGGCTCTCCGAAAAAGGGGGGATTCACCCGGTCAAAGGTCAGGACCAGTGCGGGAACAGGAATGGAATTATTCAGAAGTTTCGTCTGAGTTCTCTTTTTTGGGTTTTTGTTGCTTTTTCAAGCAGACCTTGTCATCGCGTATGATGGCACACAGCTTTGGGTTGTGGAGCTCTCTGCAGGTGGCGTGGTTGTAAAGCGGGCATTCCGGGTATTGTTTAGACATGTGGTTTCCTTTTTTCAGTTTTCCCCCAAAGCTTGGAGGCCATACTACCCTAATTAAAGGAAGCTTTCAACCCATTTTCCCTATATCCATCATCAATGGTCCATCATCAAGGGTCCACCTGCAACGATGTCTGCGGTCGTTCCTCCTGTGGCGTATGGTTTAACCACCTCAATCGTCACGCCCTATCTTCTTGAATCGGGCGCCTTAAATCCGGCCTTGTATGCCGGACAGGGATAGATCCAACCCGCCTTGTGGTCCCGGCAGGGGAGGACTACTCGGTTAATGGTTTTTCTTCTATGATAACCGACCCGGAAGAATCAATATTTATATGGGGTTTCGGCTTTGACCCTGTCGATACAGGAATGGAAGAAAGCCGGTCAAGGTCTTTTTGCAGCCGGGACATATTTGTATTCAGTTTTTTGTCCAATGTCTCGATCCGGACATCCATATTTTTCATAAGGGTGTTGAAATTTGTTTCCAATTGTTTCGCGCGCTCTTCAAGTGAGAGTTGGGAGATACTTTCCTGTTCAAGTCTTCTCTGTTTTTTGTCCAACAGGCTGAAATCTTTGCGAAGTTCACCGATCTGCAGCTCATAGTCGGACAGCTCAAGCAGACGGGCATCAAACTCTTCCTTGAAAAGCGTGATTTCGTTTTTGATTTTAGCGGCGGCCTGGTCAAACTGAGCCCGAGTTTCCGCAAGGCTGGACAGGGTCTGTTTATTTGAGTTTTCCATGGCCTTGAGAATATTTTTGTTTTGGCTCGCATTGTCTGCAATACGCTTTTCGATTTTTGTGAACTGATCTGTTACGCTTTTGGTATCAGCCTTGGCATCTGCAAATTTCGTGATCCGGCCTTCAAGGGAAACATCCTTTTGGGTAAGCTCGGGAAGGGCCGTGTCAAGGTCATAGGTGTTCTTTGCGATTTTGACATCAAGGGCATTGAGCTTTTCTTCCAATTGCCGGGCTATTTTTTCCACCTGGTTCTGCTTGGTCAGGTCAACATCAACCACCCGTTCCTTGATATCCAGGTAAGCAAAAAAGAGAACGGCAATAATCAGGCATGGGATAATGATGGAAATAATCGTCACTCTATTGGACAATTTGTCGATTTTCAGGGTATTGATCTCTTCGTGATATGCACTTGCAGGGATAGGGTTGTCATTGTCGTCCAGGGTGTCGTCGTCATCATCAAAATCCAGATGACCCGGTCTTAAATCTTTTAGTTTCATTGAATCCATTTTAATATCCAGTTTTAATATCCTGTTGAAATGATTTTATTCCCACTCAATGGTTCCAGGAGGTTTGGAGGTGATATCAAAGACAACCCGATTAATATTTTCCACTTCATTGATAATCCGGTTGGAAATCTTACCCAGAAGATCATGGGGCAATTTTGCCCAGTCCGCCGTCATGGCATCGTTGCTGGTGACGGCCCGGAGTGCGATGCAGTTGGCAAAGGTGCGTTTGTCCCCCATCACCCCCACGCTCTTGATCGGCAGCAGAACCGCAAACGACTGCCACAGCTTTCTGTAAAGTCCGGCCTTCCTGATTTCATCCAGCAGAACGGCGTCGGCTTCCCTTAAAATCTCCAGGCGGGAAGGGGTGATCTCTCCCATGATCCTGATGGCCAGGCCGGGCCCCGGGAAGGGTTGGCGCCACACCAGATCCTCATGGATGCCCAGTTCAATGCCCAGTTTTCTCACCTCATCTTTGAACAGAAGCTGCAGGGGCTCAATGAGTTTGAGTTTCATCTTTTCCGGCAGTCCGCCCACGTTGTGGTGGGACTTGATGATGGAGGTGGGACCGCCAAAGGCGGATTTGGATTCAATGATGTCCGGGTATAAAGTTCCCTGTCCCAGAAATTGTGCCCCGTCAATTTTTTTGGCTTCGGCATCAAACACCTGGATAAACAGATTGCCGATGATTTTTCTCTTTGCTTCCGGATCTGTCACCCCTTTTAAGGCATTCAAAAATTTGTCCCGGGCATCAATAAACTGGATATTCAAATCCAGGTTGGCAATCAGATTCTTTTCAAGGGTTTTTCGTTCATTTTTTCTCAGCAGCCCATTGTCCACAAAGATACACAGCAGATTCTTGCCGACGGCCTTGTGAATAAGGGTGGCTGCAACAGATGAATCCACGCCGCCGGACAGTCCCATGATGACTTTTTTGTCGCCCACTGCCTCTTTTATCTGGGCAACGGCACCGTCGCAAAATGATTTCATGTTCCAGTTTTCTTTACACGCGCACACATCAAACAAAAAGTGTCGGATCATGGCAGATCCGTTGATCGAGTGTTCCACTTCAGGATGAAACTGGAGGCCGTAAAACTTTCTTGCATGGTTTGCAATGGCGGCAATTGGGGTATTTTCAGTTGAAGCCGTGACCGTAAAATCTTTGGGCAATTCCATGGCAGAGTCTCCATGGCTCATCCAGCACTGAAATCCGCTGTCCATGTCCGTGAACAAGGGGGCCGCTTCTTTAATGTTCAGATTTGCAAATCCATACTCGCGTTTTTCAGCTTTCTTGATCTTCCCCCCCAGGGTGTGAACCATATAGTGCATGCCGTAGCAGATGCCCAGGATGGGGATGCCCAGATCAAAAAGAGATTTATCCAGGACAGGGCTGTTGGCTTCATATATGCTTGAAGGCCCGCCGGAAAGAATGATTCCCCGGGGTGCCAGTTCTTTTATTTTCTCCACTGAAATATCCGAAGGTTCCACCTGGCAGTACACATTGCTTTCCCTGACTCGTCTGGCAATGAGCTGGTTAAACTGTGAACCGAAATCAATTACAATTATCATACATATTTCCCTGTATTAATTATTTTGGCAATCACAATATGTCCTATAAATGGGTCCAAAAAGCAAGTTGTTTCTATCCAGATTTGATCATTAACTTGCCAATTTGCCTTGAATATGTTTAAATATCAGGATCAATAAACCGGTATATCATTACTGGTATATCATCAGGTGTAAAATTTTAGAAAAATTAATCGAGGAGTGGTGTATGTATCTGGCAAGTGATTTGAGAAAGGGGTTAAAATTTGAAATTGACGGAGACCCTTATGTGATTACCGGGTTTGAATTCAAGAAACCCGGAAAAGGGCAATCCCTTTACAAGTGCAGATTAAAAAATATGCTGACAGGAGCCCAGTTCGAACGAACCTTCCGGTCCGGGGATAAGTTTAAGGAAGCAGACCTTGAAGAGCAGGAAATGGAATATCTGTATGCAGACAAGGACAGCTATTGCTTCATGAATACATCCAATTATGAGCAGCATTTTCTCAACAAGGAACAGGTAGGAGATGCAACAGACCTGCTCAAGGACAATACCGTGTGCACGATTCTTCTGTATAACCGCCTGCCCATCGGAATCACCCTGCCCAATTTTATCAACCTTGAGGTGATTGAGTCGGAACCCTGGGCCAAAGGGGACACAGCCACCGGAAGCACCAAACCGGCCATTCTTGAGACCGGATTTGAAGTCCAGGTTCCTCCGTTTATAGACCCGGGACAGATGATCAAGGTGGACACCAGAACCCGGGAGTATGTTGAACGGGTGAACGAGTAACTCGGGCGTATTTTTTTGCCAAAAGAATCAACTCTTTTCCTGCCGTAACAAATAAATCAGATTAAGGGCCGCAAATTTTACAGGTGTTCTTTAAATCCACAGGTCTTGTTGGGGCATTTTAAAAATTTGCCCTCCCGTTTGGTTTCCTTTTCCACAAGATAGGGAGACTTGCAGTCAGGACAGGTTTTGGCAACCGGTTTGTCCCATGAGGCAAAGGTGCAGTCCGGGTAGTTTGAACATCCGAAAAACAATTTTCCCCGTTTTGTTTTTTTTTCAACAATAGCGCCGGTACAATTGGGTTCAGGGCAGGGAACACCAATGTCCCTGCCGTTTTGCTCTCCATTGACGGATTCGGTATGCTTGCACTCGGGATATCCGGTGCAGGCCAGGAAGAGGCCGAACCGGCCCTCTTTCTGAATCATGGGTTTGCCGCATTTGATGCAATCTTTGACCGGGGTATTGTCCACAAATTTTTCAACAATGGACAAATTGCCTTTTTCATCCCTCAGATAATTACTGGTAAACGAACAGTCGGGATATTGGGTGCAGGCCAGAAAATGGCCGTTTTTCCCGATTTTGATGTTCAACTGCTCACCGCAGGAGGGGCAGGTGAGGTCGGTTTTGATGCCCACCCCCTTGACGCTGATCATACCCTCGCCTGCCGCATCCAGGTATTGTTTGAAAGATGTATAAAATTCGGTCAGCAACTGGGTTTCTTTGAGCGTTCCGGTTTCAACATCGTCGAGGTTGGTTTCCATTTGGGCGGTAAAGGAAATATTCAAGACATTGGGAAAAGATTCCACCAACAGGTCATTGACAATAAACCCGAGTTCACTGGGCACAAAGTACCGGTTGATCAGGTCAACGTATCCTTTGTCCCGGATCACGGACAGGATGGAGGCATAGGTGGAGGGACGTCCGATACCGTTTTTTTCCAGTTCCTTGACCAGGGATGCCTCGGAGAACCGGGGCAGGGGCTTTGTAAAATGCTGTTTGGGAAAAATCTCCAGGGTTTTGAGTTCCGTTCCCTCGGCCACATCGGGCAGGGCCTGGGTCTCTTTCTCTTTTGCTGCTTCGGCCTGGGGATAAAGGGCCATATATCCCTGGAATTTGACGGTTGAGCCGCTCACGGAAAACAGGTACCTGTCTGTTGCATCGATCAGGATCGTTTTTTGATCGATAACGGCCTGGGCCATCTGGGATGCAACAAAGCGCTTCCATATCAGGTCATAGAGCTTGTATTGATCCGGGGAAAGAGATTCCTTGATTTTTTCCGGATCATGGAAAACCGATGTGGGCCGGATGGCCTCGTGGGCATCCTGGACCTTGCTTTTGTTTTTAAAGAACCTGGGTTTTTTTAAGGCAAATTCCTGTCCCAGGGTCTGGGAGATATAGGCCTGTGCCTCCTGGGCTGCATCCGGGGCGATCCGAATGGAATCCGTACGCATATAGGTGATCAAACCCTCCGGGCCGTTGGTTCCGATGTCAATACCTTCGTAGAGCTGCTGGGCCACCATCATGGTTTTTTTGGCGGAAAATCTAAGACGGTTGATGGCATCCTGTTGAAGCTTGCTCGTGATAAACGGGGGCAAAGGATTTCTTTTGATGGTTTTGGTCTTTATCTCCCGGACAATAAATGGGGCAATTTCAAGGTCTTTGAAAATTTTCAGGGCCTGGTCTTCATTTTTAATTTTTGCCTTTTTATTGTTAATTTTGATGAGACCGGCATTAAATTTGGGTGGTGAGTCTGCAATGAGATCAGCAGTGATGGTCCAGAATTCTTCGGGAATGAATTTTCGAATTTCCCGTTCCCGGTCACAGATGATTTTTACGGCAACAGACTGAACCCGGCCCGCACTCAATCCCCGCTGGACCTTCTGCCACAGCAAAGGAGAAATCTGATATCCCACCAGCCGGTCAAGCTTTCTCCTGGCCTGTTGTGCATCATATTTGTCTGCATCCGGTTTCAGGGGGTGCTGCAAAGCCTCCTGGATACCTTTTTGGGTTAATTCATGAATCAGAATACGGTGGAAGATCCGGTCTTTTTTCTTGAGGATATCCATGATATGGAAGGCGATGGCTTCACCTTCTCGATCCGGGTCAGGGGCCAGATAAATTTCGTTGGTATCCTTTGCCAGTTTTTTTAAATTGGCAATCACCTTGGACTTGTCTTTAATATTCACATATTTGGCATCAAAGTTTTTTTCAATATCAATACCAAGTGTCTTAACGGGAAGATCCCTGATATGGCCGGCACTGGCGGCAACATTAAACTCTTTTCCCACATATTTTTTTAAGGTCTTTATTTTGGTTGGAGACTCGACGATAATTAGGGGTTTTGTCAATGATTTTCCTCCGAGATAGAATAATAATTGCCCTGGTGACGAATAATCCGGCCTTCAAACTCCAGATCAAGCAATTGGGCGGTCACCTGGGAGCCGTCCATTCCGCTTTTTTCAATGAGCACGTCAATATGGACAGGATAAGGTTCAAGAAAATGGATGATGTCGGTTTTTTTTTGTTTACACGCCTTGGTCTGTTCATCTGGTTTGGCGTGTTGGCCCGGCTTGATTTCTCCACCACGTTTGGCCTGTTCGTATTGTTTAGTTTGTTCACTGCTTTGTTCACAGGGTTTATATTGAGACGTTTTTTGTTTTTGTAAAGTTATTTTTTGAATGATTCGCTTGTCTGCATGGATAAAATGGAAAAGCTCATCAATGATATCCATTTCAGTTTCCACCAGCCGGGCACCCTGTTTCAGCAGAGAATGCGTGCCCTGGCTCTTTGTTGATTTAATGCTTCCCGGAACCGCAAACACCTCCCGGTTATATTCTCCGGCCAGCCGGGCAGTGATCAGAGAACCGCTTCTCTTTGCCGCCTCCACAACGATGCTGCCGCAGGAAAGTCCTGCAATGATGCGGTTCCGGATGGGAAAATTGACGGCCAGGGGGTCGCAGTTTACCCTGAACTCGGAAAAAATTGTGCCGGTTTCTGCAACGGCATTGAACAGGGATCGGTTCTCCCGGGGATAGATCCGGTTCAAACCTGATCCCAGGACGGCAATGGTTTTTCCCTTTGCCCGCAGAGCACCCCTGTGGGCCATGGTATCAATTCCCCTTGCCAGGCCGCTGACAATTTGAAACCCTTTTAAGGCGAGACGGTAGGACAGGTTTTCAGCCGTGCTCAACCCGTAGGATGTGGCGGTCCGGGAGCCGATGACGGCAATACAGGGAGACTGGTTGTCCAGGGTTCCCAGATAGGTCAAAAAAGGGGGGGGATCAGGGATTTGTCGTAATAAAACAGGGTATTCGGGATCAATTAAGGTGATGATCTTAAATCCGTGTTTAGCGGTAAAATCCAACTCTTTTCTTGCTCTTTTCTGGGCCCCTTCATGATATTGAATATTGTGTATTATTGTTGCAGTGATCTTATGGATGGACTGAAGTTGACTCTCCTCTGCCCCTAAAATCATTTGAGGTGACCCAAAGCGATCAATCAATCGTTTCACCATGGTATTGCCCAGCCCGGGAATTTCCTTGAGGGTAAACCACGGCAGATATTTCTCTAAAGCATAAGACATTCTAAAAAAAGGGGGTTAGTCAAAACTCCTTAATTTTTCCTGGGCTTTTTCAGCAGCCGGCGAAAAAGGATATTTCTTTAATACCTGTTTTAAAAAGTGATTGGCCCTGTTGGCATCATTCAACCCCAGATAGGCGTATCCGGTTTTTAAGAGGGCATCCGGGACTTTTTGAGATTTCGGATATGTTGAGATCAGGTCCTTGAATACGGATATGGCCTGTTGGTAGTTGCCCAGGGAATAGTGACACTCTCCCAGCCAATAGACTGCATTGTCTGCAAGGCTGTCCCGGGGATGGTCCTTTATGAATTCAGTGAACAGAGCAGCAGCAGTCAAATAATTTTCCCGGGTGAGAAAATCTCTTGCCCGTTTGTACAGATCCTCAGGATCTGAGGGGGTTGCCTGCTTCACAACAGGGTTTGACCTGTTCTGATTTTCCAGCATGAAAATTTTCTTTTCCAGGATCTTCACATCGGCCGAAAGTCGTTGAATCAAAGCCTCCTGATCCTTTACGGCAAGTTTCAGGTTCTCCTGTTCCCGGCGCAGGGTAACCAGCTCAGATTCAAGCCTGGTGATCTCCAATTGCGCTGGTTTTTTTTTTTCATTGCCGCCTTGAGGCGGTGTCGTCGAACTCACACCGCCACAGGCAACAAAGGAAAAAGTAATCACCAGGAAAAGAACGCTCAAGCACAGATGGTTTTTTAACCTGCCCATGAATTACCTTTTGTTGGCGGCAAGCACAATGGGACTTGCCACAAATATCGAGGAATAGGTACCGATAAGAACGCCGATGATCATGGCAAATGCAAAATTATGGATAATCTCACCCCCCAGAAAATAGAGCGCAAACAGAACAATGAGGGTGGTGGCCGAAGTTAATATCGTTCTTGAAAGGGTTTCGTTGATACTTTTATTGAACAGGGGAGAGAGCATCTCATTCTTTTTGGCACCTTTGACATTTTCCCGGATACGGTCGAAAACAATAATGGTATCGTTTAATGAGTATCCGATAATGGTCAGGAGGGCCGCAATAATGGGCAGAGAAAAATCCAGGTTTAGAATTGAAAAAATTCCCACGGTAATGGTAACATCGTGCAGGAGGGCCACAATGGCTCCCATGGCATATTTGAGGTGTAACACCCAGAACAGCGCCAGGGTAACCACCAGGGCACCTGTGATGAGCACGACCATACTGACGTTAAACACGGACAGAAAATACACCGCTGTCATCAAAGATCCTGCGGTGACACCGGACAGCATCCATTTGAGTTCAAACCGGCCGGAAATATAAATGGTGATAAACAGGAGCGAATAAAAGATGGCCAGCAATGCTTTTTTCCTCAAATCCTGACCCACCTGGGGGCCCACCATCTCAACCCGTCTGATTTCAGGGGTGACGCCGGTTGATGCCGTGATTGCCTCGGATATGGCTTGAGACAATCCCTTACTGCTCATTTCAGAGTTGCTGGTACGAATTAAGAATTCATTGTCCTGTTCATGTCCAAAATTTTGAACAGATGCATCGTTAAAGCCGATATTGGTTAAACCGGACCGTATTTTCATCACCGGCACCGGGTCTGAGAATTTGATCTGGATCAGGGTTCCCCCGACAAAGTCAATGCCGTAGTTGGGTCCTTTATGAACAACCAGAGATCCAATGCTCATGACAAGCAGGATGAGTGACACAATGAATCCGATTTTTTGTTTACCAATAAAGTCTATATTGATATCAGACTTGATAAGCTGCATGATGTTTTTTCCTTTATATGCTCAACTGTGAGGATCGTTTGTTTCTGAGAACAAATTCAAAGATGCTTTTTGAAAGAACCAGTGCCGTAAACAGACTGGCAACAATACCCAGGCAGAGGGTAACGGCAAAACCTTTAATGGCTCCGGTACCAAACTGGTACAGCACCAGGGCCGCAATAAATGTGGTCACGTTGGCATCTAAAATGGTGAGGGTTGCCCTTTCAAACCCGGCATGCACCGATGCCAGGGCCGTTTTCCCGCTCTTGAGTTCTTCTCTGATCCTCTCATAAATAATGACGTTGGCATCAACCGCCATACCAATGGTCAGAATGATACCGGCAATTCCGGGCAGGGTCAGGGTGGCCTGGAATGCCGCAAGTCCGCCGCCGATAAGGACAATATTGATGATCAATGCCAGATCGGCAATCAAACCGGCACGTTTGTAATAGACCAGCATGAACACGATGACGAGAAGCCCGCCCACAATCATCGACATAATGCCCATTCGAATAGAGTCCGCACCCAGCGTGGGACCGACGGTGCGCTCTTCAATAATTTTAACCGGTGCCGGCAGAGAACCTGCCCGTAATGCAATGGCAAGATCCGTGGCTTCATTCAGGGTAAAACTGCCGGTGATCCTTGCCTTTCCACCGGCGATCCTGTCCTGAATAACCGGTGCCGAATAAACGGTTCTGTCCAGGACAATGGCCAGCCGTTTTTTAATGTTTTCTCCGGTGATCCGGTCAAAAATCCGGGCACCTTTCCGGTCAAACTCGATCCCCACCTGGGGCTGCTGGAACTGGTCAAACTCTACCCTGGCATCGGTCAGCAGGCTGCCGTCCAGCAGCACCCTTTTTTTAATCAAAAAGGGAATGTTGGCGGTTCCCCCGGTGGCGGGGTCCTGCTTGTGCTGATACAGGATCTCATCTCCCACCGGCGGGGTGCCGGCCAGAGCCGAGTTGACATCTGCATCGTCATCCACCAGCTGAAAGGTCAGCTGGGCTGTTTTTCCGATGAGATCTTTTGCCCGCTCAGGATCCTTAATTCCGGGAAGCTGTAAAAGGATTCTGTTCCCGCCCTGTATACGGATATCCGGCTCACTCACACCAAACTCGTCAATCCGGTTCCGGATGGTTTCAAGGGCCTGGTCAGTGGCCATTTTCTTAATGTCGGCCACTTCTTTTTCCGGAAGGGTCATTCGAAAGGAAACCATATTATCGCTGGTCTGGGGTTTGGCAATGATAAGATTTTTAAATTCTTTTGAAAGAACCGTCTCAAAACCTGATTTGTCTTCACCGACCTGAAATTTTGCCAGTATGGCGTTGTCATTGGAACGGGAGATCCCCAGGTGCTTGACCCCTTCTTTTCTCAACTCTTTTTTGATTTCCTGTATGGTCCTTTCCACCTCGGCTTCCACGGCTTTGATATTTTGAACCTCCAGTATCAGGTGCATTCCACCCTGGAGATCCAGTCCCAGGTTAATCTTTTTGTGGGGCCAGGAATCGATGAAGGTCGGCAGCAGGCAGACAACAGCAGCCAGAATAACACCTGCAATTAATACGGTTTTAAAGGTAAACGGTTTCAATCTCATTACTCCTAATCACGTTATTTTTTCTTTTTATCGTCCTTCTGAACGGCATCTGAATCAGATATGACAGCGGCAACATTTCCCCGGGAAATTTTAATTTTTACTTTTTCTGCTATTTCAAGACCGATGGTGGTGTCATCCAGGCTTTGAATGGTGCCGTAGATGCCCCCGGATGTCACAATTCGGATCCCTTTTTTCAGGTTGGAAATCATTTCTCTGTGCTCTTTGGCTTTTTTCTGCTGGGGTCGAATCAAAAGAAAATAAAAAATGGCAAATAGAATAATAATGGGCAAAAATCCGGCAATTCCACCGGCCCCGCCGGCCTGTCCCCCGGCTTGACCCATTGCATATGCAGTGCTAATCAAAATAAATCCTCCTTAAGATAATAAAGTATAAAATTATGATTTTTTAGCCGGAATCCAGATGGTCTTTCCATCAAAATGGATCCGGTCTATGTTATCATAGTTAAATTCCTGGAGAAGCGAAAACACTTCATCCATATTGTACACCACAATCTTACTCAGGGGTTCAAGCAGATCAATATTTGAATCCACTTTTTTTTCAATAAGATTGTATATAATCACCATGGTTTCGGAAAATTTTAAAATTTTCCCTACACCCGAACTCAAGCCCATATCAATGGGTTCATCTGCTTGTGGAGACACATTGATCCCCTGATATTCATAATATTCTCTTAAAATATTAAAATGAATATTCCAGATATTGTCCCCGGGCTGGACCACATAAATTCCGTAGGCTTTAATCTTCTGGGGCGTTACCTCCCCGGAATCATCAATCTTTTCTTCAAAAACCGCCCCTTCCCGGACAAACGCCTTTTCCAGAATATCCCTCATGGAGATCGTTGCACCGCCGATTTTGAAATTTTCGTCGGAATTGACAATCATATCAAGGCTTTTATTAATCCCCAGGCTTTGTTTGCGCGAGATCATGAGCTGTTTCAGGTCTTCATCTCTGGTCAGGTTCTTATAATCAATATCCGGCATCACAATAATATCACCCTGGACAATTGTCTCCCCTTGGCCCGTGATGCCGTTGACCGTGTCCGGCGCTTTTGGGATAAGGGTTGTCTGATTGTTTGTCTCGTCCGGCTCTTTTTTTTCAGGGCTGTTAAAATACAGGAAGAATAAAAAAAACAATCCCACAAGTGCTGCAACAGAAATGATGATCCCTTTTTTCTTTTCATCCTTTTTCAGGAGCATGTGTTCTCCTTAGTTTTTTTCAAATTGTTTTTTCAAATTATTTATTCAATTTGAAATCGTTTCAATTACATGATGGAACCAATTATGTCAAGACAGGTCACCATCACACTAAATGATTATTCTCAATGACAATGTCTATGGATTGTGATTACTGACCGATATTTTGCTCTCCCCGGAAACCATGGCCGGATCACCCTCAATGGTAATTGAGATTTTTCTTTTGGTTTCAATATCCGTGAGTTCTTCTCTTTTTTTGTTCAGCAGATACGCCGCCACTTCAACGGGAACCGTCCCGATTGCCTCCTGGATTTCCGATTTTATTGTTTTTAAATTCAATAGCCTCAAAAAGGCGAGTCCCTGGGTTTCCACGGAAGGGATCTGCCCTCTGCCGTTACAATGCCGGCAGGTTTCATGGCTTCCAAAGGTGATCGAGTGCCGAATTCTCTGCCGGGACATCTCAAGCAGTCCAAATGCGGTGATCCCGCCCACTTTTGTTTTTGCCTTGTCTGATTTTAAATGTTTTTTAAGGGTTTTGGTGATCTCGGCCTTGTGTCTGCGTTCTTTCATGTCGATAAAATCCACCACAATCAATCCGCCCATGTCACGAAGCCTCAGTTGCCGGGCCACTTCTTCACACGCCTCAAAATTTGTGTGAAAGGCGGTTTCTTCAATATTTTTCTTTTTCGTGGATTTGCCTGAATTGACATCAATGGTGACCATGGCTTCGGTCTGTTCAATGACCAGGAAACCTCCAGACTTCAGGGCCACGGATTTTTTATAGATAGAGGCAATCTGTTCTTCCAACTGGTATTTGGTGAAGATGGGTTTTTCACCCTTGAACATCTTGACGATCTTCTTTTGCTTGGGCGCGATCACACTGATGAAATCAAGTACCTCTTTGAAAACTTCAGGGCTGTCAATGAGGATCTCGTTCACGTCCGAGGTAAAATAATCCCTCAGGGACCGGACGGCAAGGGTTTGCTCTTTGTACAGCAGGGAGGGTGCCTTGTTCTTCACCGCCTGTTTGTCAATGATCTTCCACAGCCGCATCAGATATTTCAGGTCGGCCGTGAGCATGGTTTTGGTGGAGTTTTTTCCGGCAGTCCGGACAATCATGCCGAAGCCCTCGGGGACATCAATCTTTTTCATGATGCCCACCAGTCGTTTTCGTTCCTCTTCGTCACTGATTTTCCGGGACACGCCTTTGGTGGAATTTCCCGGCATGAGAACGGACAATCGGCCGGGCAGGGAGATAAAGGTGGTGAGCATGGCTCCCTTTGAACCGATGGGGTTTTTGGTCACCTGGACTATGAGTTCCTGTCCTTTTTTAATGAGATGGAACAGGGCCTTATCCCCGGATTCCACATCCTGGAAATAGTCTTTATGGATTTCGTTTTTCTGCAAAAATCCGTTTCTGGGGGCGCCATAGTCCACAAAGACCGCCTGGAGGCTGGGTTCAACCCGTGTGACAATCCCCTTGTAGATATTGCCCTGGGTGACCTCTATTGCCTTGGTTTCTATGTGAAATTGTTCAAGCTTGTTGTCGGTCAGGGCCGCAATTCTGTGCTCATCTGGATCTAATGCATTGATCAGGATTTTTTTTGCCATAAATTTTTCTCTTGGATATCTTTATTGGGATATCTTTAAATTGTTATCTATATTTTATTTTTTTATGTTTGGTATTTTAATTATTGGGGTTTAAGTAGTAAATTGAGCGAATCAAGTCAATTTGTTTTATTCAATCCAGGGCTGGAACTGCTTAATAAAATTCCTTTTGCTTGAGGATGTCAAAATAGGTGAGGATTCGTTCAACATACTGAATGGGCTCCCACCCTCTGGCATACCCGTATTTGGTTTTTTTATAGTATTTTGATTTGGACAGCAGCGGCAGTACGGTTTTTAAATCCTGCCATTTGGTATCATCCAGCCCCAGCTCCTTTGCAATTTTAATGGCATCGGTCACATGCCCGTATCCGATATTATAACTGGCCAGGCCAAACAAAAGTTGTTCATACTCGTCTTCAAGATAGTTGAATCTGCCCACCATTTTATCCAGGTACTTTATGCCGGCTTTGATACTCTGTCCGGGCTTGAGCCGATTGGCAATCCCCATCTCCCTGGCCGCAAGCGTGGTGACCTGCATCAGCCCCCGGACATTTGTAAAGCTCTTTGCATTGGGGTTAAAATGGGATTCCTGGTATACAACAGCCGCCACAAGCCTCCAGTCAAATTGGTATTTTTCAGACTCCGTGACAATCATCTCTTTATATTTGGGCAGCCGGGTTTCGATTCTCTGGTGAAATTTTTTCAGGTCAAAGGAATCCGCATCTTCAATATTGGCATAGTACCGGTCGGAGATCTGTTTTAACAATCCGGTTTCATTGGCATAGAGAAAAAATTTATTGATTTGTTCCAGCATCTGGGGATCATTCTTATTCACTGCCCAGGCAAGGGATTCCTTTTTCTGGAGGGGAATTCCGATCCTGATATCCGGGTAATACCGCTGATTCAGATGGGCAATATGATTGTCTGCAATCGTAAATTTAATCTCCCGGTCATTGACCATGCTGATGAGTTCCTCAGTGGGGATGTTGTCATGAAGGATATAATTGACCGGAATCCCGGAATTTTTGATTTCTTCCAGCCGTGAATGATAGGAAGTACCCCGGCGGACATGGACGGTTCGAAAGGTCAGGTCTTCAATGCTTTTGGGCCCGAAAACCAGTTTGTGATGCACCATGTGCTGTTGAATGGTCATATAGGGGATGGAGAAATTGACCTGTTCAAGCCTCTGCCGGGTTATGGCCAGGCCCGATGCAATAAAATCCCCTTTTCCCTGTTCAAGATAGGCAAACATATTGTTCCAGCCCGGTGAAACAATATCCAGATCAACATTGAGAAAATCGGAAAACGCCTTTGCAAGGTCATATTCAAATCCGGCGGGTTGGCCGTTATAATAGTAGTAGGTGTTGATGGAGTTGTTTGTGATAAGGCGCAGCACCCCGGTCCGCCTGACTCTTTCCAGGCTGTTGGGAACAGATCCCAGCTCCTTGTGGTGGATCAATACGGACAGGAAAACAAAAAAGCACAGCAGTCCCACAAGATTTATTAAGATAAAATACTGATGATAAATCTTTTTCATGGTTCGTTGCCACCCGATTCTATGGGCAGGATTTCTACTTGATCCACATTCTGGTATCCCCGGGGAAGCTTTTTCCCCCTGTGACCTCTCATGCCGGTATAATCCTTTTGGTTTCCAGGGCCTAATTTGAGGAAGTGCTTACCTGAAGTTATAACAATATTAGAATGTAATGGCAATATTTTAAGGAACTTAAGGGTTTCAGGATCTGGTGCGGTTGCCTCTTTTCTGGGAATGGAGATGATTTTATTGCCCTTTCCCTTCTTAAGACAGGGAAGCTGGCTCAGGGTAAAGATCAAAAGCCTGCCCTTGGACGTGATGGCGGCAATAGAGTCCTGCTCAAGATCAACTACAGTTTCCGGGGCCAGTAACTCCTGTTTTCCCTTTAAGGTCACAACGGCCTTTCCGTTTTTATAGGTGGTCAAAAGATCGGAAAATTGAAGGATAAACCCATATCCGCTGTTGGAGGCCACCAGGAAATGGTGGTCATCCTCTCCGGACAGCATGAAGCTGATGTGGGCATTGGGGGCAAGGGACAGATGCCCGGTCAGGGGTTCTCCATTTCCCCGGGCCGACGGGAGGGAATGGGAGAAGAGCATATAGCTTCTGCCGGTGTTGTCCAGGAAGATAATGGGTTTATCGCTTTTAGTCCGGATATGCCCCATGAGCGAATCCCCGGATTTAAATTTCACGGTTTCCGGGTTGATCTCGTGACCTTTGGCCGATCGAATCCAGCCGTTCCTGGATAAAATAATAGTCACCGGCTCAATATCCATGACATCGGTGACCGAGAATTTTTCCGCCTCTTTTCGTTCCTTGATGGGGGAGCGTCTTGGGTCACCGTATTGTTTGGCATCCGACCGGATTTCTTCTTTGATATAGTTTTTGAATGCCCGCTCATTTCCCAGTATTTTTTCAAGTTTTTTTTGTTCCGCTTCAAGCTCTTTTCTTTCTGCCTGTATTTTTATTTCTTCCAGCCGGGCCAGTTGGCGGAGTTTAATTTCCAGAATAGCGTTGGCCTGGATTTCCGTCAATGAAAAGGCCTGGATCAGGTCTTTTTTGGGGTCATCGGAATTCCGGATAATTTTAATGACCTCATCAATGTTGAGAAAGGCGATGAGCAGTCCTTCCAGGATATGGAGCCGGTCCAGTATTTTTCCCAGCCGGAATTTTAATTTTTTTCGAACCGTATCTGCCCTGAATTCCAGCCATTCCGTCAGGATGGTCAAGAGGTTTTTTACCTGGGGCCTGCCGTTATTCCCAATCACATTCATGTTGATGGAGTAAGACCGTTCCAGGTCGGTGGTGGCAAACAGATGGTCGGTGAGTGCGTCCAGGTCCACCCGGTTTGATCGTGGAATCACCACCAGGCGGGTGGGGTTTTCATGGTCGGACTCATCCCTTAAATCACTGACCATGGGCAGTTTTTTGGCTTCTATCTGGGCAACGATCTGTTCATAAATTTTTTCTGTTGAGGCGTGATGGGGAAGGGCCGTGAAAATGATTTCAGAATCTTCAACATGATACTTTGCCCGCATCTTTATCCTGCCGTTTCCTGTTCTGTAGCTGTCTAAAATTTCCGAGGAAGGGGTGATGATTTCGGCATTGGTGGGAAAGTCAGGGCCTTTGATAAAGCTGCAGATTTTTTCCAGGCTTGCATCTTCGTTGTCGATGAGGTGGACCAGGGCATTGGCCACCTCTCTCAGGTTATGGGGAAGAATACTGGTGGCCATGCCCACGGCAATGCCGGTGGAGCCGTTCAGCAAAAGGTTTGGCAGCCGGGCCGGAAGAAGCGTGGGTTCGTTGAGGGTTCCGTCAAAATTGGGGACCCAGTCCACGGTGCCCAGTTCCAGTTCCTGGAGAAAAATTCGGGCATAGGCGGAGAGTCTGGATTCGGTATATCGCATGGCGGCAAAGGATTTGGGATCATTGGGATCTCCCCAGTTTCCCTGGCCGTCCACCAGGGGGTAGCGCAGTGAAAAGGGCTGGGCCAGGAGCACCATGGCCTCGTAGCAGGCGGAATCCCCGTGGGGATGGAACTTGCCCAGGACATCCCCCACGGTTCTGGCTGATTTTTTAAATTTGGATGTATGGAACAGACCCAGTTGACTCATGGCATAGACAATCCGCCGCTGGACCGGTTTTAATCCATCCCCGATATGGGGCAGGGCACGGTCCAGGATCACGTACATTGAATAGTTTAAATAGGCTTTCCGGGTAAACTCCTGAAAGGGTATCTGTTCATAATCTTCCATGGCCTTGGGCGGTGAGGCTTTCATGATTCTATCTCTCGTATGTTGCCGTTGGTTTCTATCCAGCGTTTTCTGTCTTTTGCCCTTTTCTTGCCCAGGAGCATATCCATGACCTCGTAAACCTGTTTTAAAGACGATTCCGAATCCGTATCCACGGACAATTGGACCAGTCTCCTGGAATCCGGTGAAATAGTGGTCTCTTTGAGCTGTGACGGGTTCATTTCAC
This sequence comes from uncultured Desulfobacula sp., assembly GCA_963674905.2. Taxonomy (GTDB): domain Bacteria; phylum Desulfobacterota; class Desulfobacteria; order Desulfobacterales; family Desulfobacteraceae; genus Desulfobacula. The sequence continues at coordinate 4,073,997 of CAXXXR010000002.1, forward strand.
CCAGCCCCTTGAATCGCTGGATATTTATTTTGCCGTGCTTTTTACGTCGAGTGATTCGTTTGACAATACTTTTCTGCTCAGAATCATCCAGGGCATAAAACACCTCCTTTCCCACATCAATCCGGTACAGGGGCGGCATGGCAATAAACACATGGCCCTGTTTGACAATCTCCGGAAAATGCCGGAGGAAAAGTGCACATATCAAGGTGGCGATATGCAGGCCGTCTGAATCCGCATCTGCCAGAATGCAGATTTTATGATACCTGAGCCTGGAGATATCGCCGGACCCCGGTACCACCCCCAGAACCTGGGAGATATCCCGGATTTCCCTGGATTCGACAATGGTGGCGGATTCAAGGTCCCAGGTGTTTAAAATCTTGCCCCGCAACGGCATGATCGCCTGAAACCGTCTGTCTCTTGCCTGTTTTGCAGACCCGCCGGCAGAGTCGCCTTCCACAAAAAACACCTCTCTTTTTTCCTGGTCAACGCTTGAACAGTCCGACAATTTTGCCGGAAGCATGATCCCGTTGGATGCCCTTTTCCGGGTTACCTTCCGGGCTTTTTTGACCCGGGCCTTTGCATTTTCAATGGCCAGGTTTGCCAGGTTTTCCCCCTGTTCAACATGGTGATTGAGCCACAGGCTGAAGGCATCACGAACCTGGATGTTGACCAGATTGGCACAGTGGCGGGAGGACAGGCGTTCTTTGGTCTGTCCCGAGAACTGGGCATCGGACAGCTTGACGGACAGGATATACCCCACATTGTCCCAGATATCTTCCGGGGCCAGGTACAGGCCTTTGGGCAGAAGATTTCTGAATTTGCAGAACTCTCTCACCGACTCCAGCAGTCCGGATCTGAAACCGTTTACATGGGTTCCGCCCAACTGGGTGGGGATGAGGTTGACATAGCTCTCTTCCGGGTTTGAACCGGATTCCAGGGTCCAGTTGACGGCCCATGCCACCTGGATATCCTCTCCCTGCATCTCTCCCTCAAAGGCAGAGGGAAATATGCATTTTCTGTCTTTTAAATTCTCATTGAGATACTCATCAATTCCCTGGTCATAGGCCCAGGTGGTTTTTTCGTCGGATGCCTCATCATAGAAACTGGTCGCAAGTCCCTTGCACAGAATGGCCTTTGATTTCAAGGCGGATTTCAGGGCTGTTTTGGAGAATGTGGGCCGGTCAAAATAGGAAACATCCGGGTAAAAATGAAGACTGGTGCCGGTCTCCTTTTTGCTTATATTTTTTAGGGGGGTGAGTTCCCGGGTCTTAAACCCGTTTTGAAAACCAATACAATATTCCCGGCCATCCCTTTTGATGTGGATGGTTAAATCAGATGACAGGGCATTGACAACGGAAACGCCTACCCCGTGCAGTCCGCCTGAATAGCTGTAATCTTTATTGGAAAATTTGGCTCCGGCGTGCAGTTTGGACATGATTAATTCCACCCCGGATATTTTTTCTTCCGGATGGATATCCACGGGCATGCCCCGGCCGTTATCCGTCACCATGATGGACTGATCCGTTCGCAATATCACATCAATCCGGTCGGCATATCCGGCAATGGCTTCATCCACGCTGTTGTCAATCACCTCAAAGGCCAAGTGATCCGGGCTTGACGTGTCCGTATACATCCCGGGCCTTCTCTTGACAGGATCAAGACCCTTTAATACCTCAATGGACTCGGCTGTGTAGCCTTTGATTCCCGGGGTGTCTTCGCTGGTCGGTTCAAACAATTTCATAAATTATTTCATTGTGATATAAAAGTTAATTCTCTATATTAATTTTAAACATAGTCCTATATCATTTTTATTTGGTAATGTGCAAACGGGAAAATCAGTTTCATCATGGACCCATTCATTAAAGATTTCGATTTTAATACCTTTGAGGCCCAGTGGGAAAAATTATCCCAGGAAAAAAGGGCGATTGTTGTTGAACAGGCCGGTCAACTCGATCCGGACCTTGCCATCCTGCCGGTTCTGGCCGGGATCAGGTCCTATCACTTTTCCGTGAGGAACGCTGCCGCTAAAAATCTTGACATCATTCAATCCAGAATTGCCCGACTCCTGTCAAACCCAAAAGACGCTTCCCAATACCTGAAGGGTATGAAGTCGTCTGCATCGGTGTGTGCCCGGATATATGCCCATATCCGACAGGAACTACCGGTGAAGGAACGCAACTATTTTTTTAAGACTTTGACTCAGATTGAGGGACGGGGGAGTTATTTTGCATTCAAGGCCGTTTACAGCGGCCTTGTCAATGAAACTGCCATGGAAAAAATGATCTGTATGGCTCCCGAACCCCTGCGGTTGGACTTTGTGGATGAGTATCTTCAAACCAGTCCCAGTGTCAGGTTAAAATTCGGGTTTTTTTTTAAGCGGATTTTACAATCAATTAAAACAAGAGAACCCGTGGTCAATTTTTTTTCCAGGCTCTTTGACCGGCAGAGGGATGCCGACCCGTTCCTGAATAATATCCATCCGGATTTGCGGAACCCGGACCTTATCATTGCTCAAGAACTTCAGTCCTCGTCTCCGGATATCAGGAGTGCAGGCCTCAAGGCCCTTGCCATGATTGTCCCCGAAATTTCCTGCGACCTGCTTCTAGACATCCTGGCCATCGAAACCAATGAAGCCGTCAGGATTGCCGTTTATAATATCGTTGAAAATGCTTCAATGGGGACCTATGCCAAACTTTTTTATCCGATCCTGGAACTGTGTGGAAAGGGAGAGACCCAGGAGGGATTTTATGCGTTTAAGGCCCTTATCGTTGCGGGACACCTGCCGCCGCACAAGGTGCTGGAAATGGTGCGGAAAAATTATCCCGCCCTGATGCCGGCCATGAAGGCCGAGATTGTGAGTCTATCCAAGATTTCTTTTTTGATTATCCAGGATATTGCCCTGAATAAGGGCATGTATCTATCATCCAATTACGAGGTCAATCTTGCCTGTGTTCTGGGAATGATTCAAAAAAGACCGGAACGTGTGGTTAAAATTTTAAAAAAATATGACGATCATGCCAGAGATTCCATCCGGATGGATGTCACCCGGTTCATGGAACGGACAAAACAGACCCTGGCCCTGGAAAAAAAGGATATTGAAACCGAATTTGATTCCATTGTCCAATGGATCAAAGAAAAATCTGAAAAATCCAAAGGGTTGATGCAAACTTTTTTTTTAAGTTCAACTGAAAAAAAGTTACAGGCACTGCAGGCCAAAAACCGGCCAACCCCCATGGACCATGAAACAACAATGGAGTTCAAGGACGAACTCATCAAGGACTTAGACCTGGCATCTGCAGTTTTTATAGACGACTCGCTTTTTTTTAGTCATTGCATTATCAATAATTGTGATTTTTCCAGGGCATCTTTTTCCAACGCCTGCTTTAAACAGTGTTTTTTTTATAATATCAACATGAAAGAGGCCCGATTTGATTCAGTGAATTTTGACAGGGCTGTCTTTATTAATGTGGACGCCCGAAAGGCTGTGTTTGATAATTGCAGTTTTCAAAATGCGTCGATTTTTAATTGTAATTTTAATCAGGCCGGGATTAAGGATGCATTTTTTTTAAATGCGTCCCTGTCAAAGACCTCTTTTAACCGGTCCGGTCTGTCAGGTTCCTCATTTGCCTTTCGCAAAGATCAGTGCCGTCTCTTTTACGGCATCAAACATTGACCAGGCCGATTTTTCAGGCGTGGCTGCTAGATTCAGCCGATTCCCCTTCAAGGAAACAGGGGAGGTCAAAACCGGTGATATCGACTACAATGCCAGAAAATTTCAATTGTCTTTCAAAGAAATGCCGCAAATGGATGAAACCATCGTGGCCCGGATCAATTTATTGATTTTCAGTGAATTCATTCATTACGGCAGGCACAAGTTTTTAAAACAAAATCAATTGTCCCTGCTGACGGCCTTTGATATTTTTAAAAAAAAACAGGCGGATTTATTCCAGATCATTCCTTTTCTTCTCCATGAAAATATCGATTTTCCCGGCATGGAAAAGCTTTCCTCCAAAACTCCCCATGGTATCTGCGACTATATACCCAGCCGGGAAACCCAGGAAATTCTGGCCGGATATATCCGGCAAAAGAACCTGGTTGCCGGGCGATGTGACCCCTATGCGATTGAGGGCCTTTTTACCATCGGCAGCACGGGTTCCATTGCCCAGACCTCGGATTCAGACATTGACTATTGGGTCTGCATCAATGAAGAAAATTTGGGTCCAAAGGATATTCAACGGCTCAAAGCCAAACTTGGAATGCTGGAAACCATTGCCAAAGATCGGTTTGGTACAATGGTGACCTTTTTTTTAGTGGATATTCTCAAGGCAAAAAATAATGATTTTGGTGATTCAAGTGTTGAAAGCTCAGGGTCTGCCCAGGCAAGGCTTTTAAAGGAAGAATTTTACAGAACTATGATTTATGTTGCCGGTAAAATTCCGCTCTGGGCCGTATTGCCCACTCCCATCAGTGTGAATTACTATACCAGCATCCTGAACCATGTATCAAGCGCCTCGGATCTTGCCGGATATATTGACCTGGGGGACATTCATGCCATACCGGCCAGTGAATATTTCGGGGCCTCGATCTGGCAGATGTTCAAGTGGCTGAAAAGCCCATTTAAATCCGTCATTAAAATGGCGCTGCTTGAAAAATATATCTTTGAGTACGGCAAAGAGTCCCTGTTGTGCAACAAGTATAAGGATGAATGGATGAATTCAGGGGTCCAATTAAGGCTTGCCCGGAACGATTCCTATTATATTTTATTAAAAAATCTGGTTCGATACTTTGAAAGGGCCCGGGACAAACGTTCCGTTAATCTTTTGCTGACTTGTTTCTTTTTGAAACTGGGTATTTCAAAAGATGCCCAGATTGATAATACCGTGTTCGGGCTGAGGAAAATTCTGCTTGAAAAGTGCATGTTCAAATGGGGATGGACCAAGGATCGGGTGTTTGAAATCGGCAGTTTTAAGACCTGGCAGTATCATCACATTGTCAAGCTATCCAATACCATTGAACGATACATGATCCAGAAGTATAAAACCGTCAACAAATCACTTGAAGGACTATTCCATGGCCGTTCAAATATCAGTCCTGAAGACCGGACCGTTCTGGGACGAAAAATTTTAATCGAATTTTCAAAACAACCGGGCAAGGTTGAAAAAGTGCTGCTCATATCCAGGAGTGACCGACATTTCCAGGGGCTGCACCTCAAATATAACCCCGGGACCGGTAAAATCGGAACCTGGGAGTTGTTTAATAAAAACGCCCGGGCCTTCCCCCGGACCTTAAATGGGGCATTGGAATCTTTGATCCAGGCAGGCACCATTGAAGAGATCGGCGCATGGCTGATGAACAACACGCTTTATAACGAGACCGCCGTCATCAGTTTGGTTCCCAACCCCACCTATGTGACCTTTGATGATATCCGCAAGCTTTTTCAGGCCATGTATGAATTTTTTTCTCCCATGCTGGAACAGACCATTGGGTTTGACCGTCTATTAATGAAAAGCCGGGTGGTCTGTTTGTTTGTTTCCGTCAACTTCTACACACCAAAGCAACAGCAGGGAGTAAAGGAATATACGGCTGTTTACATGAATTCATGGGGAGAAATGTTCTGTAAATCCTTTTATTCAGACCAGGGGTTTCCCACAATGGAATCGGCCAAAACAGATATCATGGACCGGATGGGCATCAAAAAACTGCCCTTGAATACGGCTTTTTATTTTTCAAAAGGGGTGGCCAGATAAGGGGATGCCTATCTTAAGCCTCTTTATGAAAATCCATGACCACCCGGACAATTTCTTCCGGGTCATCCAGCAGATGAAAAAGTTCCAGGTCTTTTTCGGAAATGGCCTTTTCTGCTAAAAGTTTGTCTTTTATCCAGGCGATCAGGCCTTCCCAATAATCTTTTACCATGAGGATGACGGGTACTCTTCGAATCCGCTGGGTCTGAATCAGGGTTAAGGATTCAAACAGCTCATCAAGGGTTCCAAACCCCCCGGGCATGATGATATAGGCCTGGGCATACTTTAAAAACATGACCTTTCGAACGAAGAAATATTTAAATTCGATTTGAGTATCGGCATAGGGGTTGGGTTTCTGCTCATGGGGAAGGGTGATATTCAACCCCACGGATTCGGCATTTTCCTTTGCAGCCCCTTTGTTTGCAGCCTCCATGATACCGCCGCCTCCGCCGGTAATCACCGCATACCCGTTTTTTGCAAACAGGGCGGCAAGGTTTTCCGCTTTTTGATAATTGGGATGTTCCGGGCCGGTTCTTGCCGACCCGAAAATGGAGACGGCAGGTCCAAGGTTGTAAAGCCCGTCGATTCCCTCGACAAACTCTCCCATAATTTTAAACAGCCGCCAGGATTCCCCGGATTTAAAATCATTGATGGGATATTTCCCGTTGACAGATTGTTTTTCCATGCTGATATTTCCTGTAATTTTTTTTATTCTTGTTATTTGGTATCTTTATGAAAATTGGCAAAATAACGTGTTATGTGCTATGAAAACCGTGAATACCGGCCTATCATACAAAAAGCAAACAGTCAATCTGAACTATTGGGTGTGAGCCTTCCCTGAGATTGACATTTTCAGGGGAAAGATATAAACAAAAGAGAATTTTTTTTAAGAAAGAAGACTTGTGGAAAAAACCGGTATCATTGCCCGCAAAACGATTGTTAAAAATGAGCTCGGGATGCATGCAAGGCCTGCATCTAAAATTGCCCGGATGGCCGAGTCGGCCCGGTCCGACATATGGCTGTGTGTGAACTCAACAAAGGTCGATGCAACCAGTATCATCGATATCCTTACGCTGTGTGCCGTAAAGGGGACCCGGATTGTGATTGAAATTGAAAATCCTGAAGATCGTGCGATTATGGATCAGATTGCCGGCTTTTTTGAGGCCGGTTTCGGAGAGATGAACGAATGAACACCTCAAATTCAGGGCAGACCATCATAAAAGGGATCAGCGGTTCTCCGGGTATCTGTATCGGTAAGGCCTATATTGTTGACCGGGAAGGGGTCAACATCATCAAGCGGTATCCGGTCAGTGATGCCATGGTTCCCGTTGAAATAGACCGGTTCAAACAGGCGGTTTCGAAAGCAAAAAACGACCATGCCAAGATCATTGATTCCCTTGATGAAGATCTGGGTGAAAACCTGACAATCCTTGAAACCCACATGGTGCTGTTCAAGGATAAGATGCTCTACGGAAAGACCATTGATACCATTTCCAGGGAAAAAATCAATGCCGAATGGGCCTTGCGGCGGGTATCCGGGCGAGTCAAGGCCATGTTCCAGCAGATTGACGACAAATACCTTCAGGCCAGGGTAATTGATATCGTCCAGGTGTCGGATAAGATCATGTCTTACCTGGTGGGTGCCCAGGACATCAAAATATCCGATATCAACAAGCGGGTGATTATCGTTGCCCATGATTTATCACCCGCCGATGCCAGCCAGATACAGCTTGAGCGGATAAAGGGCTTTGTCACTGACCGGGGCGGTAAAGATTCCCATACCAGTATTGTGGCCAAGTCATTGAAGATCCCCTCAATCTTTGGACTGGGCCGGGCAACCATCAGTGCAAAAAATGACGACATTCTGATTGTTGACGGATCTTCCGGAACTCTGATCATCAATCCTGATGAAGATACCTTGTTTAAGTACGAAGACCGTCTGGCAAGATATGAAGCCTACAGGGCCGGCATAGAAAGGGAGTCCCACCTGCCGGCAGTCACCCGGGACAATGTTTCCCTGAACCTCATGGCCAACATTGAACTGGTGGAAGAGGTGGTGGGGGCCAAGGATTATGGGGCCGTTGATATCGGGCTTTTCAGGACGGAATTTTTATATCTGGATTTAAAACGATTTCCCACCGAGGATGAGCTCCTGTGCAAGTACAAAGAACTTGTGGAGTTGATGAACCCCCAGAGTGTCACCATCAGGACTTTGGATATTAACGGTGACAAGGTAAATCCAAACCTGGTGAAAGTTGAAGAGGACAATCCCTCCCTGGGGTTGCGGGCAGTCAGGTTCTGCCTTGAACACCAGGATATTTTTATCACCCAGCTGAAAGCGATTTTCAGGGCAGCCGCCTTTGGGAATATTAAATTGCTGATCCCCATGATCTCCTGTGTTGAGGAAATTGTCCAGGTCAAACAGGTGATCAGCAAGGCCATTCTTGAACTTGAACAGGAAGATAAAATTTTCAACAAGGATATCCCCCTGGGAATCATGATTGAGGTTCCTTCCGCCGTAATGATGGCCGAACATCTTGCCGGACATGTTGATTTTTTCAGTATCGGAACCAATGATCTGATCCAGTATTCTTTGGCCATTGACCGGCGTAACCGGCAGGTTGCCCATCTTTATCAGGCATTGAATCCGGCAGTGCTGAAAATGATCAAAATGACCCATGACGCGGCAAAGAAAAAAGGGATTGATCTTGTCATGTGTGGAGAAATGGCCGGTGATCCCATGAATATACCGGTGCTTGTGGGCATGGGCCTGACCAGCTTTTCCATGAACTCCGCTTCCATCCCTGCGGTTAAACGACTGATACGCAATCTTGATACCCGACAGGCCAGGAAGAATACCAAAAAAATCATGACCCTGAAAACAGTTCCGGAAATTTCAGATTTTGTTTTAAAAAAATATCAGGACATCCTTCCCTTTCGAGAGACGGATGAATCAGCATGAACTCAGATTATATCAAACTCATTGCAAATAACAAAAAAGCCCGGCACAACTATGCCATTGACGCAGAATATGAAGCCGGGATCATTCTGGTGGGCTCTGAAGTCAAATCCATCCGGGAGGGAAGGGTCAGTTTTCAGGATGCCTATGCAGACATCAAAAACGGCGAGCTGTTTTTAAGGCAGTTGCATATTTCACCCTACAAATATGCCACCAACAGCAACCATGAAGCCCTGAGGACACGAAAACTTCTGCTCCACGGATATGAGATCAAAAAACTCCAGGCAAAGATCAAGGAAAAAGGCTATACCCTGGTCCCCCTGAAAATATATTTTAAAAATGATAAAATCAAGGTGCTCCTCGGCCTTGGCAAGGGTAAAAAATTGTACGACAAAAGAGAAACCATCAAGAAAAAAGACATGAAGCGTGACCTTGACAGGGAGCGCAAAAAGCAGTCGCATTAAATGTCGATATTGACTTTTGACCCATTTAAACTTATATTAAACATTATTCAACGATCTTTTACAATTTGGGGGCGAAATGGCTTCGACGGAGATTTTGAGGCCCATGGTAGCATACCGAGTCTTTTGTCAGCTCGTAAACTTGGCAAAGCCTAAACATAATCGCAGACGATTATAATTACGCTGTAGCTGCTTAAGGCAGCTTCCGTCCTCCTGCGACTCTTCTTGCAGGTTTCAGATGAGGGCGTCGACTATGCAAGACCGCCATTTAAGGGCGCCTGAACCTTAAAGGTTAAACTTTTCAGGCTATACTGCCCAGTATCCATCTCAAAGGAGACACGGCAGCTAATTTAAATTTTGAGATAAGTATGTAGAAGCCGGGGTTGATTGTTTTCGGACGCGGGTTCAACTCCCGCCGCCTCCACCATTATTTATCAATAAAATCAGGAATCCTTGATACATTTTTTATAAATATATTCAGGATCAAGATCAGCGCCGCATGCCCATTCGATTGTGTCAAATAAGACTTTAACATTTTTAAATTCAGCTTGATCTTTTATTCTATTAAATACGCCAAAATTAAGTATTGGTTTGATATCTAATTGGCCATTTTCACCGTTATCAAATGAAATATAGAGAATATAATCATCCATTGGGGTGACTTTAACTACTGATGGATACATATTTGTACTCCTTATTGTAACGGTTTTATTTTAAAGGGTTCTTCTCCACCCATTAGCAATTTCCAGTTTGCCATTAATTCATCTTGATGTAACTCTGACCAGGCAAGAACTAATTTCCTCTGTCTCCCAGGTAGATTGCCATCCATAACCTCACATGTTTGAATATCAATAATAGCCTTGAATTCATTATAGTATGCATGAAAATGTGGGGGAGGGTGCTCACCCGGTGAATAATACATCCTTATAATGAGTCCGTAAAACATTGAGATCGTCGGCATGATTTCATGACCTCTTTAAGTTATATTTTCAATTATCATATTATAACCGTCAAGCTTCTTTTTGAAAAGAGGAATCCGACTTATAAAATAGATTTATCATAGATGTCCCTGATAGTTTTTCCTCAATTAAAGGTCAGAGAAGGGGTCAGAGGGGGGCAGAGCAGGGCAGAGGGTCAGGTCTTGAATTGTAATTTTTTTTGTCTTTATGAATTAAGGGTACCCAAGCAGGCCCAACTCTTCAATGAACCTGTAATCCTTTTGGTTTTTGGATATTAATTGTGTGTTGGTAAGTTTTGAGCAGATCTGCTGCCGTATCGGAGATTTGTTCATTCAGGCTGATGATCTCAAATCGTTGTAAAAAGTGTTCCAGAGATTTGAGTTCTTTTTTGTTCCGGGCAGCCTTTTTTTTGGGGCCGGGCAGATTACCGGGCTCGCAGTGGCCGGTTTTCTGGCCGATATCACCGGCTCCTTCAGTACGGCGTTTTGGCTGTGTGCCACACTCACGGCAGGGGCTGTGGTTCTGACGGGTTTCCTTCGGGAACCGGCTGAAGAATAGGCCTGAAGGGATTATACCGGTTTAATATTCTCTTTCACACAGTCGATTTTATGGCAGGCTGCAAAATGATCCGGATGAATTTCCCGCCACACAGGTGCCGTCTTTGTACAGACAGGCTCGGCAATGGGGCACCGGGTGCTGAATACGCATCCTTTTGGCGGGTCAACCGGGCTGGGGACCTCATCGTTTAATAAAATCCGGGTGCGTTTTCTCTCTTTGATCGGATCTGGAATGGGAATGGCTGAAATGAGAGCCTGGGTATAGGGGTGAAGCGGTTTAGTGAATAAATTTTCCCGTGTGGTCAACTCCATGATTTTTCCCAGGTACATGACGGCCACCCGGTCCGAGATGTGCTGAACCATGCTCAGGTCATGGGCGATAAACAGATAGGTCAGGCCCAGTTCCTTTTGAAGATCCTGGAAAAGATTGATGACCTGTGCCTGAATAGAGACATCCAGTGCAGAGATGGGTTCATCACAGACCACAAACTTGGGGTTCAGGGACAATGCCCGTGCAATATTGATCCGCTGCCGCTGCCCGCCCGAGAATTCATGGGGAAACCGGTTGTAGTGATTGGGGTTCAATCCCACCAGTTCCAGGAGTTCCATGACCCGGGCCCGCATTTTATTCTTTTTCATGGGGGTATGGATCTGCATGGGTTCTGAAATGATACTGCCGATGGAATGCCTGGGGTTGAGAGAGGCATAGGAATCCTGGAAAATCATCTGGATCTCCGGTCGCATCCGGCGTAGTTCCTCGGCTGTCAGTTGGCTGATATCCACACCGTCAATCACCACCTCCCCCGAGGTGGGAGGGTCCAGATAGACAATGGCCCTTCCCGTGGTGGACTTGCCACAGCCGCTTTCACCGACAACTCCAAGTGTTTCTCCTTTTCGGATCGTAAAGGTGATGTCATCAACCGCCTTGACATTTTTGCGTTTCCGGTTGAAAACAAATCCCTGCCGGATCGGATAATATTTTTTAAGATGGGTAACACTTACCAGGGTCTCGTGTTCTGTTGGAATGGTCATCCTTGCAAAAACCTTTTATCCGTTAAAGTCGAAAAAACAGGCAGCCTGGTGGGAGGGTGAAATTTCCCTTATCTCAGGAATAGCCTGCATACATTTTTTTTGGGCATGATCACACCGCCAGGCAAACTGGCAGTGAACAGGGGGTAAAAGAAGATCCGGCGGTGTCCCCTCGATGCTTTCCAGGCGATGCTCACCGGTTCCCCCAATCCTTGGCAATGCCTTTAAAAGCTTTATGGTATAAGGATGGTGGGGCGTGTCGTACAGATTGTTAACCGGGGCAATTTCAACCACTGTACCGGCATACATGACCATTACCCTGTCGGCTATTCCGGCAACCACCCCCAGGTCATGGGTGATCCAGATGACGGACATATTCATCTCTTTTTTCAGGCGCTCGACCAGTTCAATGATCTGGGCCTGGACCGTTACGTCAAGGGCTGTGGTGGGTTCATCTGCAATGATGATCCTGGGTTTACAGGCAATGGCCAGGGCAATCATGGCCCGCTGGCGCATCCCGCCCGAGAACTGGTGGGGATAGGAGGAAATCCGTTTGTGGGCCTCGGGTATGCCCACATACTCCAGGAGCTGGATACTACTTTTTTTTGCCTGTTTTCCCGTCATTCCCAAATGTTCGACAAGGGTCTCGGAGATCTGACGTCCAATGGTCATGAGGGGATTTAGCGCACTTAAGGCATCCTGAAAAATAAATCCGATTTTTCCTCCCCGGATCCTGCTGATATTGGATTTTGTCATTTGGAGCAGGTCGACAGCCCTTCCGTTTTCATGGTAAATTGCCCGGCCGTTCTCTATCTTTGCCGGCGGTGTCGGTAAAAGATGAAGCAAGGACATCATGGTGACACTCTTTCCGCTGCCGCTTTCTCCGACCACCCCGAGGGTTTCTCCTTCATTTAAATCAAAAGAGACACCGGACAGGGCATGGACAATACCGTCAAAGGTATGAAAATGGGTGACAAGGTCCTTGACTTCCAAAATTTTGCCCACATCCGCCTCCTTTATTTTTTTATTCTGCGCATGCGGGGATCCAGTACATCTCTGAGCCAGTCCCCCAGAAGATTCATACCAAGCCCTGTAAAAATGATGGCCAGGCCCGGGAATGTTGCAATCCAGGGGTAGATCACCAGGTATTGACGACCGGCCGCCAGCATGTTGCCCCAACTGGGAATGCTGGGCGGCACGCTCAGTCCCAGGAACCCGAGACCGGCCTCATAGAAAATCATTGCCGACATCTCAAAGGTGGCAAGGGTCACTATGGGTCCGATAAGATTGGGCAGAATATGCCTGAAAATGATACGGGTGTCCCTGGCCCCGATACTATGGGCAGATTCCACAAAACCCGATGCCCGCATCTTAATGACTTCTCCCCGGGTGATCCGGACAAAAATCGGAATATCCGTGAATCCGAAAATCAGGATCACATTCATCAGGCTGGAGCCCAGGATGGCGGCAATAAACACCACAAAGATCAGATAGGGCAGGGCAAGAATCAGGTTTACCCCCCCCATGATCACATTATCGGTGGTTCCCCCGGCATACCCGGAAACAAGGCCGATAACAATGCCGATGGAACTGGCGATGAGCACGCCGAAAAACCCCACGGTCAGTGACACCCGGGAGCCGTAGATGATCCGGCTCAGGATGTCCCGGCCCAGATTGTCGGTTCCCAGGAGGTATTCCATGGAGCCCCCTTCAGCCCAGGCGGGTGGATCCTTTGCAAATCTTAAATTTTGTTTTACGGGATCATGGGGGGAGATCCAGGGTGAAAATATGGCGGCAAAGACCACCATCAGGAACATGATCAACCCGACGATTCCGGCCTTGTCCCGGGCCAGAAGCTTTCCTACATACCCGATAAATGACCGGACACCTGTTCTTTGCTCCTGATCTATGGACAGTCCGGTTGACATGGTGTTGATAGTTGTTTCTTTCATCCGGCTAATACCTTATCCGCGGGTCTGCCAGGCCATAGGCAATATCCGTTAAAAGATTCAGGGCCACCACCACAAAACTGGAGAAAAAAGCAATGGCCTGGACCAGGGCGAAATCCCTGTTTCCAATGGATTCGGCCAGAAGATTCCCAAGTCCGGGCCAGGAAAAAATGGTTTCAATATAAATGGAACCACTTAACAGATAGCCGAATTGCACCCCCACGATACTGATCAGGGGGATGGCCGCATTTCTCAGGATGTGCCGGACATAGACTTTTCTGTCGGCAATCCCTTTGCTGTAGGCCGTTCTCACATAATCCTCACTCCTGATCTCAAGAACAGCCGACCGGGTGAACCGGACCAGTTGACCCATGGTAAAAAGGGAGAGGGAAAAGGCCGGCAGAATCACAGACCGGGTGGGAAGCGTCATTCCTAAAAAAGTCCAGGTGTCCCTGCCGAATGAGGGAAACCAGCCCAGTTGAACGCTGAACACAAGAATGAGAATCAGGGCCAGCCAGAAGTTGGGAATGGTCTGCCCCAAAAGGCCTGTCCCCCTGGACAGGACATCCCAGAAACTGCCGGGATTGGAACCGGATATCAGCCCCAGGGGAATTCCCAGAATCAGGGAGATCAAAAGGGCAGTGGTTGCCAGTTCAACCGTGGCCGGCAACCGGTCCAGAATCAGGTCCATTGCCGGCCGCTTGTGGCGGAAGGATTTCCCGAAATCCCCCACAACCGCCCCGGAAACAAAGCTGAAAAATTGAACCGGCAGGGGACGGTTAAACCCCAGCTCCTCTTTTAGACTTTCCACCTCTTCGGGAGTTGCATGGCGGGAAAGCAGCAGAGAGACCGGGTCTCCGGTCATCTGGAGCATGAAAAACACAATAAACAATACGCCAAATAAAATACACACGGACTGGACTAAACGAGAAAGAATATAGTGTTGCATATGATATGACCTTTCGTCCTATATATTTTCACAAGTCCCCGTTTATATTACCTGGATTGATTTGTAAACAGATCAATCCAGGTAATGGATGATATCTCTTTTGTTTCAAAGAATTATAATTGACATTAAAGAATGGATTTTAATGCGTTCAACAGTTTTTCAACATTTTCCGGCCGGGCCGTATGGCCCATGAGGCCGATCCGCCAGATCTTACCGGCCAGAGGACCCAGGCCCGCACCGATTTCAATTTTGTGGTCTTTGAGCAGTCTGCTCCTGACGTCTGCATCATCCGCTCCTTCGGGTATGCGAACAGAGTTGAGCATGGGCAGGCGGCAGGATTCATCCACCAGCATCTCAATCCCCATTTTCTTCAATCCGTCCACCAGGAGCAGGTGATTGTCCATGTGGCGCTTGATCACATTGGCCTCTGTCTCCTCAAGAATGAGGTAAAGGGCCTGGTATAGTCCGTAGAGCATATTGATGGGCGCGGTATGGTGATAGGCTCTGGTGGCCCCTTCCCAGTAATTGATGATCATGGTCAGATCCAGGTACCAGTTGGGCACCTTGGTCTTTCGATTTTTAAGGGCGGCCACTGCTTTGTCGGAAAAAGAAACCGGAGAAAGACCCGGCGGGCAGGACAAACATTTCTGGGTTCCGCTGTAGAGCACATCAATTCCCCAGTCGTCCATCAAAATTTCAATGCCGCCGAAACCGGTAACCGAATCCACCAGAAAAATGGTGTCACTGCCCTTGAGCAGTTGTCCGATTTCAGGCACAGGGTTTTTAACACCGGTTGAGGTTTCCGCGTGCACCACGGCCACTATTTTATAGTCTTTTTTCGCCAGTGCGGCCTTGACATCTTCGACAATAACGGGCGTGCCCCATTCAAACTCCAGGGTATCCACGTCCCCACCCAGCCGGGTGGCCACATCCTGCATGCGCATCCCAAAGACACCGTTGATCAGAATCAGGACAGGATCATCTTTTTCCACAAGGTTGACAAAGGCACACTCCATTCCGGCGGAACCGGTCCCGGAAATCGGTATGGTCAGCTTGTTTTGGGTATGCATCAGTTGTTTGAGCTGCTCTTTTATGGCATCCATAATTTTGATGAATGCAGGGTCCAGGTGGCCCAGGGTGCTCGTTGACAATGCCTTCAGAACCGACGGGTCCACACAGGAGGGGCCGGGCCCCATAAGCGTTATATCCTCAATGTTGTTCAATAGATTTTCCATAATTTTTCCCCTTTTTATATATTATATTAGCGAAAACTGATCTCTCAATCGATCCTGACACCCTGTTTTTTAAGCGCGTCCCGGACCCGTTCTATGTTCACCGCTTTTGTTGACACCCCGTCTTTTACCGACACTGCCGCTGCCGTTCCTGCGCCCTGGCCGGTTACGGTGCAGCACATCATCTGCCGCAGGGCAGCATGGGATATTTTATCCCCTGATACACAGCGGCCTGCCACCAGCAAATTGTCAAGACTCCTGGGAACCATGATGCCGTAAGGCACCTGAAAGTAGCGGCCGGTGGTGGGTATCATCACCACACCATAGGCATCCAGGAATTCAGGAAAAATCCCGATGGCGTCTGGAAACCGGGCCTGATTCATTACCTCTTCTGCCGTAATGGTATATCGACCCATAATTTTCCGGGATTCCCGGGTGCCAAGTGAGGAGCCAAAGGTTCTCAGCCGCGCATTTTCAAAACCGGGCGTGTATTTTCTCAGGGCATCAATGGCCAGCATGGCCTGTTTTCTGCCCTCTATTTCAGCATGTGTCAGATCTTTGAGTTCAGTGGGGTCCAGCCCCAGCATGTAAACCAGGTTGAGGTAGGTGGCCTCCCCTGTATCGGTCAGGCTGCTCCAGGTGCCCCCGGTAAGGACACCCTCTGGAATTTCTCCCTTTTCCCTGGCTCGGGCAAAGGGCTCACACAGGTAGGGGCTGAAAAGGTCTGCTTCCTTGCCCGCGGTTTCACGGGCCCACTGCCCGAGAGTTCCCGGATTTTTTTGAACGTGTTCCAGAAACCGTTCCCGGTTCACGCCACTGCAGCCGAATGCAACTGAAACCCCTTCCAGTTCTGTTTTAGGGGCCTTGGTGCAACCGGCACCCGCCCGAAAGGCAATGTCCGCGTCGCCGGTGCAGTCGATCACCCGTTTGGCAAGAATGGCCTTCCGGCCCTCTTTACTTTCCGTAATCACCCCGGTGATGGTATCTCCCTGCCGGAGGGCTTCCACACCCAGACAATGTAAAAATTTTTCTACCCCGGCTTTTTCAACCATTTTGTCGGCCACACATTTAAAGATATCGGCCTCAAGCACCTGGGAGATGGACTGGGGTTCTTTTCTCTCACCCCCGAACGCCAGGGTTTCCGCCTCAAATTCCAGACCGATGCCTTCTGATTCCACCGTGCCTTTATGACGGTACCACCCAATGGATTCCACCATTGCCTGGGTGATGTTTCCCCCGAAACACCCATACCGCTCCACCAGCAGGGTATCCACCCCTGTCCGGGCCGATGCAATGGCAGCAGCCAGGCCGGACGGCCCGCTTCCCACTACCAGGACATCGGTTTCGGCTATGACGGGAATTTTTTTTGAGGGCTCCTCAATGTACCTCATTTCGTGTCTTTCCTTTACTTATTTTTAGGATTTTAGGACCGTAAATTTTATAGTTGAACGAAACAGCTTGCCTTTTTGCCCATCTACTTTGCCCATATAAGGCGTCGCTTCAAAGGTCAAAGAGGCCTGGGTTTTTCTTAAGCGACTCTTATCAAATCGGCACAGCCCCGTGCTCCTCGGTCAAGGCCACAATATCTTTTGCCGGAATCTGTCTTGAGGTAATTTTTTGTTTGACCGCCAGAGCCGCAGCCGCTCCCATGGCCTGTCCCATGGCCATGCAGGTGCACTGGGCCCGGATTCCGGCAAAGGCAACCCTTTCTGAAGAGACAATTTTTCCTGCAACGGTCAACCGATTACTGCCCCTGGGGATCAATGCCCTGAAAGGCACCTTGGGCAAAAGATCCGGAGAATCTAAGAACTCAACATCACACCCCTTTTGTTCACTGTGCATGTCAATGTAGTTAAATGCATTACAGACCTTGTCCTCAAAATTCGTTGCATCCAAAAAATCCTGCCGGGTCACAACATATTCCCCTTCTGCCCGAAAGGTGTCCCGACCCAGGGCATGGGGATACATGGTTTTTAAAATTGCCCGCTCACATCCGGGAATTGATTGCGTGATAAATTTAAACATTCGAAGCATTCGCTTCCGGCCCTCCAAGTTTGCCGCTGTCTGGCCGTTTGCATCCGAGGTGTCAGAGGCGTACACATGGGTGCCGTTGTGCCCCCCATGGTCCAGAAAATTTTTAAACGGCAGCATATTGGGATAGGCAAAATCTCCTTTTTCAAGGGTCCCGTTTTCCATGGCTTCTTCATAAATAGCCTGGACTTCCTTTTCCCAGATCTGCTCGTGTTCAATGTTTTCAATTTTATACTGATAGGCGCCCGGCTGCCTTACACTGTCTCGTATGACCGGGAGTCCAAGCATGCGGACAATGTCGCAATCCCCTGTGCAGTCAATGATTTCCCTGGCACGGGTGGTGCGCTTGATGCCCCGGCCCAGGGAGGTAATTTCCCAGAAATCACCGTCCTGCCTGACCTGGGATATAAACTCATGATAGTGGATGATCACCCCGGCGGTTACGGCCTCCTGCTCGGCAATGGCGGCATAGATGGGGACATTGATATACGAATAATACCCCGGGGTTTCAACGGGTCTTCTTTTGGTATGGTCAGGGATTGGAAGGCCTTCTATTTGTTTTGATTTGACGTACAATTCCCAGGCAATTCCCAGAACAACCGGTTCCCGAGTATTGTAAAAATGGTTGGGCATGTAAACCCCGCCGGCCGTCATGATCCCGCCCAGCATGCTGCCGGCCTCGATGACGGATGTTTTTACCCCGGTCCGTGCGGCCTGGATGGCTGCCACATGGCCGGCAGTCCCCCCTCCGGCGATGAGGACATCTATTGTTTCAGATACGCTTTTCATGCTGTTTCTCTTTTTAAATCGGCCTAATTAATTGGGCCCAATATGATCGATCCATCCGATATTTTGTTCCGGCAACCATTGAAAATTTCAATGGTTGCCGGAACCTGGACTTGTTTCTCTATAGAATTATTCGTCCACTGACACGTTTTTCAGATAATAATCTTCCGCTGCCCTTGGTTTATAGTTTTTCACCTTGGCACTGACCGCTTCAAAGGTCATTGGCTGGTAAAGATAAATAAAGGGGGGATTTTCCTGCATATACTGCTGCAGCTCGACATAGCGTTTCGCCCGTTCGTTTTCATCCGGCATAACGGCCACGGCTGTCAGAATTTCATCTATTTTGGGATCACTCCAGGAGGAGTAGCTCTGTTTCCATCCGCCCAGGGTACCTTCAAGCCTTTCAAGGGGCTCTCCTTCCCTACACGACCAGGAGTCACCAAACATGGGGGGCAGTTCTTTTTTGGCTTCCAGGTCCCAGTATTTTCCAGACTCCATGAGGGTTAGCTTCACCTCTATGCCGACTTCCGACAAATATCCCTGAATGGCTTCACAGACCTGCTCAAACTGGGAGTAGGCACCTGTGGGAGCCGCCAGTTCAATCTTGAACCCGTCTGCATAGCCGGCCTCTTTTAAGAGACTTTTTGCCTTTTCAGGGTCATATCCAAAGGGTTTAAGGCTGGTGTCGTATCCAAGATTACTCGGGACAAAAAAACCTGCAACCGGTCGTCCATGACCGTTGAACAGGGCGTCAATAATGGCATCGATGTCCACGGCATAGTTCATGGCCTGTCTGACCAGGGGATTTTCAGTGGGCAGTCCTTTTCCCGAGGTCAGATTGTTAAAGGTAATATAAAATACCCTGTCCACGGGGTATTCAATCACGTTAACATTGGGAACGCCTTTGAGCATGGCCGCCTCTTCAGAACTCAGGCGGGAAACAATATCCATTTCACCGGTCTTAATCGCAGCCATCCGGGTGGAAGATTCAGGTATGGGCCTGAAGATCAAATTTTTAACCTTGGGTTTGCCCGGTTCCCAGTAATTGGGGTTGGCTTCATATACCAGCCGGTCCCCTTTTTTCCATTCAACAAACTGGAAAGGCCCTGTGCCCACCGGGTGATTGATAAAACCGTCTTCACCCACCTCTTTTAAATACCCTTCCGGTACAATATTCCAGAAGTAGCTGATCTGCCTGAGGATCAAGGGGAAGGGGGCATCCAGTTTCAATTTGATGGTAAACGCATCCACCCGCTCAATATCCTTGATGATGTCCCATTTTTTCCGCCAGGTCACATCTTTTCCCTTACCCCGGTTCCATGAAAAAATCACAGAATCGGCTGTAAAATCTTCACCGTTGTGAAACTTGACCCCTTTGCGAAGTTTCATGGTATAGACCTTGCCGCCGTCAGACACTTCCCAGCTCTCGGCAAGAGCCGGTTCAAGCTTTCCGTCATCATTGACCACGACCAGTGAATTGTAAAGGCGCCAGCCTGCATTGGAAGCATTCCTGTCTGCCCCGTAACATAGGTCAAGGGAGTTGGGCGAACTGGTTAACGCAACTTTCAGGGTCCCTTCAGGCGCTGCAAAGGCACCCCCCTGAACCATGAACACCATCACCAATACAACCACCAGGAACAAAAACTTTTGTTTCATGACACGATCTCCTTTAAATTAAAGTTAGGACTACATTTAATCAGACGTTTAACCAAAACTTTATCATTATTCATCCACTGCATTTTTGCTGCTTTCATCATCATTCTCCTGTGCACCCACTTGCCTTTTGAATATAGGAGGCACAGATGCGGGCATGTTCCCTTGCCAGCACCATGGCGCGGCTTCGGTCTTTTTGGATAACGGCCTCAAGAATCGGCACATGCCTGTCCAGGGCCTTTTCCCAATCCGTAATGCTTCGGGCATACTGAATCAGAAAAAAACGAATCTGACTGTGCAGGGCCTGGTACATGGAAAAGAGGAACTCGTTGTCCGCCATTTTGGCCAGGGTCAGATGAAAATCATAGTCCCTTTCGGCAAAGGCTTCTGCAGAGGTTATTTTTTCATAGTCGTATGTCAACAATTGCTGAAGTCGTTGAATATCATCTTTTGTCCTGGTGTCGGCAACCCTGGCTGCAATCTCGGATTCGATCATATTCCTTGCATCAACCAGATCCGTCATCCGGTCAAGATTCTGCCGGGGGAACATGGGGATCAGCACATTGTCAAGGGCTGAAATGCTGATACTTTCGCCGACATAGGCCCCCTTTCCGTGCTTTACGTCGATAACACCCCAGGCAGCCAGCTTGGCCAGGGCTTCCCGCAAGGTCAACCGACTGACATCATATTCTTTTAATAATGACTGTTCGCTGGGTAATTTTTCACCGGGGCTGAATTCACAATTCACAATTCTTTGTTTGAGATTTTCTAAAACAGCTTCCGTGGCGCTTACTCGTTTTAACCGTATGCTCATTGTTTCCTTTCTGATGAAGACCGCATTCAAGTCGGGCAGACTCATCATCTTATTTCACTCATCTGATGAGTTGTCAACATATTATTTGAAAGAAATAGGTCGGGAAATTCTTTGCAGATTTTTTAAAAAGGTCTTTTGAATTTACAGGGTTAATGATAAAGGTTTTGTAAACCCTCAAACCAAAGGGATACAAAAATGGACACTGCCGGTTTAAAGAAAAAAAATTTGATCTCGCAATGGGCATTTGATACCCGCCCGATTCTTGGAAGGCTGCATCTGTGGTTAGAAGATGTCAGTATTGAGTGGATTAAAGGCGGGGCAATCGATGAGTTGAACGATTCCATCTCTTTTGTGGATTCCAGGACCGAACGGATGCTGGCCATGACATCGGCGGTCACCGCCCTTGGAACAAAATTGTTCGGCCGATTCGGCCAGGGCGCGGGCCTGGACAAAAAAGATCTCAACCTGGTCAAAAAGGATGCCGATGCCATTTCCGCCTATGCCATGAGTGAAAGCCTCTGGTACCTGTCCCGGACCCTGCCGGAAAACCATGCCATCATGGTCTGTCTGGGGGAGGGGCTCATGCCCAAGGCCGGGGAAACCTCTGAAATGGGTGCCAATCCGCTTCTGGGATTTGGACGGGTCTATGCCCGGCCCCAGGTGGCAAAATTTCTGGAAAACTGTGTGTTGAGGATGATCAATGACAAGGCCTATACCTGGGATGACTTCAGGCGGGCCATTGCCCTTAAAGATATCACGGTGTGGGGAGCAGCCATTGATACCCTTGAAAATACGTCCCGGTTTGCCAGGGGTGAAACAACCGGCCCTTTGACCGTGCTTCACCTGTTTGATCAGCCGTTGGCCATTACCGATCAATATGAGGGGTATATCGGCACCCTTGTCCTGCCCAGGGCCGTGGTGGAAAAAGCTGCGGACGACTCCCTGCTGGTCAATTATTTCACTCCCCGGGGCCGGGTGGTTGAGGCCATTGAATCCACCTATCCCGGAATAAAACCCCATAATATACACGTGTGGACCCTCCAGGGACACAGAAGAAGACCCCGTATTGAAAAAATTTGGAAAGAGTGGCAGGAAAAAGGGGCCCACCTTGTGGACGAGACCTGGACCCTTCCCACGGGCATGTCGCCGTTCACGGACTCCGGCACCTATGCACCCACCTTTGCGGTAAAGACCTGGCAGGATGAAGACAACAACACCCATCTGTTCCTGGTTGACGGATATGCGGCATCGGCCGAGGCCATCCAGGCGGCAAGCCTGTCGTCGGTTCTGAATATCGACGTATCCATGGCCGTCCTTTCGTCCAAGTTTGCCCTCAGATTTGACCGGGATGCCGCTTCCATGAAACTGGACCCCGAAGCCTCTGATTTTGCAGGGCAGCTCAAACACGAGATCATGAAGGAAAATTTTGACGAATCCCTGGTGGAGACTTACAGAGAAAGCATCTGCCTGGCACGGAACGCGGGGATCCCCTTAACGAAGAAAACCATTACGGCCGACGACCTGATTGCAGAAAAAAAATGGCGGGCCCTTGCCACATCCGGATATATGCTCCCTGATCCCTATTCAGGCTCGCCCGGCGTCAATCAAATCAGCGACGACACCTATTCCGTCACGGTGCGGATGACAACGGAAAAGGGGGACAAAAGAATCACCTTTGCCCTGAAGCTCCTTGAAACCTTTGAAGAGAGCAAGCTGGTTTTCAGCCCCCTGCTCAACCGGTTTTTCAAAGGTGAGGATTACAAGACCCGGGCCGTTAAGATTTCAGACTCAGGCCGGATCAGAAATGAACTCCAAACCCTTTGCACCGAGGCCCTGGAACACTTTGGGGACAAGATTATTCTCCAGTTTGACCGGATACCCGAGGCCACGTTTTCCCCGGATGACCAGGCCACACTGAAAAAAGTGTTGATCTGGTACAAGACAAACTATCCCATCTGGTTTGAATGGCTTGAGCTGAACGAATAAAGGAGACAAAAGTGGGTTAAATGGTTTTGATTTTTTTTTCCCGGTTGATGCGTTCAATACTGATGACGGCATGGGCCTTTACGTTTGAGATGTGCTGTTTCAAAATTTGACTTGCCCCCCCCAGGTCGGACCGGGCGATGCAGTCGTACAATTTTGTGTGTTCCGAATCCACTGTGTCCATGGGGGTGACAAACAGAATGTTTCCTCTGTATTTGAGATACAAAAGGTCAAACAAAAACTTTAAGGTGTTGATCTGTATGGTGCAGCCAGAGAGTTTGGCAAGGACCAGGTGAAACTCCATATCCTTGAGCAGCCGGTCTTTTAAATAGATATCCCGCACCGCAGCCAGGTGATTGTCCAGGGCCTTACCCAGTATTTTCAGCCCCTTTTTATCCATCCGGGATATGGTCTGCCCCAGAAGGGAGGTTTCAATGAGTTCCCTGAAATCATAAATTTCCGTGATCTCTTTTAAACTGATGCTTTCTGTATAATAGCCCCGGTTGGGCTCATGCCGGACCAGACCCTGGAATTCAAGCCGTTTAAGCGCCTGGATCACCGGGGTGGTGCTCATTTTCAGGCGGTTTGCCAGATCACCATAGGATATTTTCTGGCCCGGGATGATTTCATTCAAGAAAAACATCCGGCGAATTCCCATATAGGCTTCCTGGGTAAAATCCTCTTTGGACTTTTTCTTTTTTTTTGCTTTTGTTTCCATGGACAAAAGATATCCCATGAATTTTAGAAAATCAATCGGAAAAAGACTTTATGTCGATTTCCGGGAAGGGCCGTGCCCAATAGAACAGATTCATTTAATTCTTGACACAACAGCGGTAAAAGCATACAAAAAACCCTTTATCTGATCAAATATTTAATCAGATATAAGTAGTTTATTGAAACTTTAAATTGAACCGATAAAATTAAACAGATATAAACGGTAAATGAATCAGAACAGAATGAATGAAAACACTGATCAAATCCAAGGAGAATACCATGGCTTTATGCTTTATGGAAGGCAATGAGGCACTTGCCCGGGGGGCCATAGCCGCCGGGTGTAATTTTTTTGCAGGCTATCCCATCACACCGGCCACCACCATTTTTAACAATATGCTGGAAATGCTTCCCCCCACCGGCGGTGTCTGTGTCCAGGGAGAGGATGAGATTGCCTCCATGGGATACTGCATCGGTGCGGCCATGGCCGGGAAAAAGGCGTTGACCGCCACTTCGGGCCCGGGCATCAGCCTTTACAGCGAACAGATTTCCTTTGCCCTGGGCAGTGAAATTCCCCTGGTCATTGCCGATGTCCAGCGCCTGGGGCCTTCCACAGGGTCGGCCACCCGGGGGGCGGACAGCGACATCCAGTTTCTGAGGTGGGGAAGCACCGGGGGCGTGCCCGTGATCGTTCTGGCTCCCAGAGACGCCCTGGACTGTTATGTCCTTGCGGTTCATGCCTTTAACTATGCCGAAGAGTTCAGGTGCCCGGTGTTTATTGCCTCGAACAAGGAGATCGGCATGACCCGGGAAAGTTTTGATCTGGACAGCGTGACCCTGCCGGAGATCTATGAAAGAAAATTGCATTCCGGTGCCGACTACCTCCCCTTTGAGGCAGAGCCGGACAAGGCCCCTCCCTTTCTTCCAATCGGCGGGAAAACCCTTGTCAGACAGACCTCTTCCACCCACGGACCCGACGGATATATCACCATCGACCCCGGGGTGATTGCAGCCAACCAGGCAAGGCTCAGGGATAAGATTCTTTCGGCCCGGGAAAGGATTGCCCTGTATGAACAGGACATCAAAGAGGATTCCGATATCCTGGTCATCAGCTACGGCGTGACCTGCCGGGCTGTTGAAGATGCGGTGAAAACCCTTGAGCAAAAGGGCAGGCCGGTTTCCAGTCTCTCGCTCAAGACACTGTGGCCGGTACCCGAAGAGCTGTTGATCCAAACCGCAGCCCAATTCAAACGGGTTATTGTCATTGAGATGAATCTGGGCCAGTATGTGGATGAAATCAGGCGGGTGCTTAAGGACAAAGACGTGGAGTTTTACGGCCAGATGAACGGGGTGCTGATCACACCGGCAAAGATTATGGAGGTGATTGACAATGAATAGTTTTTTAAATAAGAGCCGGCCCCTGGTGTACTGCCCGGGATGCACCCATGAAAAAATCACCAACGGCCTGGACAAGGCCCTGGTCAACCTGGGTCTGCCGGCGGATAAAACCGTAATCGTGACCGATATCGGCTGTTCCGGACTGTTTGACACATTTTTCAACGTCCATGCCCTGCACGGGATTCACGGCCGGGCATTGACCTATGCATCGGGTCTCAAACTGGCCGACCCGGAATTGAACGTGGTGGTCACCATGGGAGACGGGGGCCTGGGCATCGGCGGGGCCCATGTCCTGGCGGCCTGCCGCCGGAACCTGGATCTCACCCTGATCATCCTCAATAATTTCAACTTCGGCATGACCGGGGGCCAGTACTCGGCCACCACTCCGGTGGACGCAGCCGTGGGGTCCTCTTTTCTCAACCAGGCGGAAATTCCCCTGGACATCTGTGCCGTTGCCCAGAGCGCCGGTGCACCCTATATTGACAGGTGTTCCGGTCTTGCCGGCGATCTGCCTGAACGGATAGTCAAGGCCGTCAACCACAAGGGGTTTTCCATCATTGAAACCCTGGGCATGTGTACGGGCCGGTATACCAAACGAAATAAACTTACCCCCAGCGCCATTGACCGGATGATCGAAGACCTGCCCCAACACTCGGGCATCATCGAACAAAACCAGCGGCCGGAATATGGTGAACGGTACCGGGCCCTGGCAAAAGAAAGGTCGTTTCCCAAACCTCTGACCATTGAATCAGAGATTGACCTGCCCGTTTACGGGAAGCAGGAGGTGGTCATCCTGGGCAGTGCGGGTATGCGCATCGTCACGGCCGGGGACATTGTCTGCTACGCCGGCATGTGTGCGGGCATGAACGTGTCCATGAAAAACGACTATAATATCACCGTACTCCGGGGCCAGTCCGTGAGTGAAATTTTGATTTCCCCTGAACGAATCGGCTATCCCGGCATTGAGTCGCCCTCGGTTGTCCTGGCCCTGAGTGACGAGGGGGTGGGGCGCCGGCAAAAAATATTTGCAGGGCTCAAGCCGTCCGCTTTTGTCTTAAAAGAGAAAAGTGTGGCCATCCCCGAGACGTCTGCCGAGGTGGTTGAAATCGACTTCAAGGCAATGAAAATCAAGCGGCAGGACTGGGCCCTGGCTTCCCTGGGGGTCATGGCCAAACGAGAAAAGGCCATGAACAGGGACATGCTCACCCGTGCCGTAAAATCCCGTTTTAATGAAAAGGTTGCGCTTATGGCCATGGAAACAATTGACCGCGTCTTTTCAGAGTAATAAAACGTGACCCGGAACCAGATCCGCCACCCAAACCAAGAGTTGACCCAGGATCAGACCCGAGACTCGACCCGAAATTTCACCCGGTCAAGACCATCGGTTCTCCGGGTGTTTCTCCCGTTTGCTTTCGGGTATTTTCTCTCCTATCTGTTCCGGGTGGTCAATGCGGTTATTGCGCCGGATCTGGTGACGGATCTGGCGCTTGACCCGTCCCAGCTTGGGCTGCTCACGGCCACCTATTTTATTGCCTTTGCCTCTTCCCAGTTGCCCCTGGGGATTTTCCTGGACCGGTTTGGTCCCAGGATGGTGGAGTCTTTTCTCCTGGTCTTTGCCGGGGTGGGGGCCCTTATCTTTTCCAAATCACACACCCTGACAGGGGTTATCCTGGGCCGGGCATTTATCGGTTTCGGGGTGTCTGCCTGCCTCATGGCTGCATTCAAATCCTATGTGATCTGGGTTCCGGAACGGCTGTGGCCCCGGATCAACGGGTTTCAAATGGCGGCCGGGGGCCTGGGCGCCCTGTCCGCCACAACCCCGGTGGAATGGGTACTTCACGCAACAGACTGGCGGGGGCTGTTTCTCCTGCTGGCCCTGGTCTCGTTTGGGTCGGCCCTGGCGGTTTTTTTTGTGGTTCCTGAAAAAAAATCCAGGGCAGCTCCGGAAGGGTTTCGTGCTCAGGTTCAGGGCATACAACAGGTGTTCCAATCCAAACGTTTTTGGCAAATTGCCCCTTTGACCACCTTGTCCCAGGCCGGGTTTCTATCGATCCAGGGATTGTGGGCAGGGCCGTGGCTGAGGGACATGGCCGGGATGCAGCGGCCCCAGATTGCAGGGGTCCTGTTCTGGACAGCCCTGGCAATGGTGGCGGGATTTGTTTTGCTTGGCTTTGTAGCGGAACGACTGGCCCAAAAAGGAGTGAGCGTTCTGTCCACGGCAGTGACCGGGATGGGACTGTTCATGGGGGTCCAATTGCTCATTGCCCTTGGGGCACCCCTTCCCATTCTTCTCCTGTGGATGTCGTTCGGTTTTTTCGGTACCTCGGGAATCCTCTCCTATACGGCTCTGTCCTATAGTTTCCCAAAAACATTGTCCGGCAGGGTCACCACGGGCATCAATCTTCTGGTGTTTGTGGCGGCCTTTGTCCTGCAGTGGGCCGTTGGCGTGGTGATCAATCTGTGGGAGACCGGTGCCGACGGCCACTATCACCCCTCAGGGTATCAGGCCGGGTTTCTATCAGTTTTAGGCCTCCAGGTCATCGCCCTGGCATGGTTTTTTGCCTCTGGATTCAAAAACAGGAAGCGATAAAAAAATATTTCTCCGTTGAAATGAATTCAGCCCCCCATGTTTACGGGGTATCTGCCTGGAAACGGTTCTGATGAACCCTGGGTGTTTTTCTGGGAGGGGCCTTGGCTTCCATGGCAGGGGTTCCGATTAAAACGGCTCCGGCAATTTCCAGGTCCTGGGGGATATCCAGAATGGGTTTTAACGAGGACGGGTCAAAAAATGTAAACCACAGGGAATCCAGGCCAAGATCCGCTGCCGCAAGCATGAGATTTTGGATGCAGGCCGATGCCGACTGCAACGCCCCCTGGGGCTGACCGAAGTAGCTGCCCAGCCCTCCCTTTTCAGGGTCGTACACAACTACCAGGATCAGGGGGCAGTCGCCTACAAAATTCATGGGATATTTTTTTACCCAGGCTGGCCCACTGTTGTCCATGACTGTCTGCTTGGCTTCAATACCGGTCTTTTGAATCTGGGCCTTGACCCCGGGATCGGTCACCGCAATAAATTCAAACGGCTGTTCATTGAGGGGGCTGGGTGCCCATTGACCCGCCTCAATAATGGCCTGCAATTGTTCGTCCGTCACCCGGGTGTCTTTAAACGCCCGGCAGCTTCGCCTTTTTCTGACCAACTCATTAAATTCCATGGCAGTCTTCCTTTGTGCAGAATTATTGGGTTTTTATCCGTAAAACCAAACACTATTTTGTCGATGTTGAGTATCCAGGTTAGAGGATACACGATACAGTATCCAATTAAGCCCCTGCTAGTCAAGAAAAATGGCCGGGGACAGATCCGGGGTTCCCGGTGTTATTGGGAAGATAAATTCGGCAATGGATTTTGGCCTGGATAAAGCTTTTTTACGAAAACAGCATTTCAACCTCATATACGTCCCGGCTCAGCTTCTTGGTCACCCTGGAACCGCATTTTTCCGCCAGCCTGAGCATGGCCCTGTTTTCCGGCAGAATGTCGGCCTTGAACCCCTTCACCCCTCTGGATGAGGCATATTCAGCCATTCGCTGCTGGAGGATGGTGCCAAGTCCCTTGCCGTGCCATTCGTGCAGAATCATATAGGCCACATCGGCCATGCGGGTGGATTGATCCAGCAGATAAAAGGAAGAGGCAATGATTTTTTCCTGTTCCCGCTCACCAATGGTCACAACAAAGGCCATCTGCCGCTCGTAATCCACATTGCAGAAATATTCGGCTCTGGAAACGGAAAAATGCTTCAACCCGGTGAAAAAACGGGTGTACACATCCTGGGGCGGAAGCTTGTAGAAAAGATCCTGGAGGCCCCTTACATCGCTTGCCCTGGTGGGACGGACAACGATCGTTGTCCGGTCCTGCAACTGGATTTTTCTGTCCTCGGTCTGGGGGTAAAAACATTCATGACCGTTTTTGATTTCGCACTTGAGCTGCTGGTCCTGGCGGATATATTTCAGACGTCTGGCCTCTTTCAGGAGCCAGGGCCTGAACGAGGGGTGGGCCGTTTCAATGAGTGCCAGGGCTTTTTCCTGAATGGATTTTCCAAACAGATACGCCGTGCCGCACTCGGTCACAACGTAATGGACGTCGGACCGGGGGATGGTTACCCCTTCCCCTTCATTCAGGAGCGGGCGGATCCTGGACACCTTCCCATCCTCTGTGGTTGAGGCAAGGCAGATGATGGGCCTTCCGTCCGGGGATGCAGCCGCCCCCCGCATGAAATCGGGCTGGGTTCCCACCCCGCCGTAAAAGCGTCCTTCAAACTGGTCTGAACACACCTGTCCCATGAGGTCCACGGCCTCGGCCTGGGTCACGGATACGAGCTTACTGTTCTGCCTGAGCACCTGGGGGTCGCACACCGTTTCCATGGGATAAAAGGCAAACATGGGGTTGTTGTCAATCAAATCGTAAAGCCGTTTGGATCCCAGGCAGTAACTGGCCACAACCCGGCCGGTGTGCAGGGTTTTTGCCTTGCCGTTGATGATGCCTTTTTCAATTAAATCAACGATGGATTCCGTGATCACATCCGAGTGTATTCCAAGGTCCCGGCGGTCTGAAAGAAACCTGAGCATGGCATTGGGGATGGTTCCGTGGCCGATCTGGAGGGTGGACCCGTGGTCGATGATCCGGGCCACATTCCGGGCAATCCGCTCCAGGACAAAATCTTCCACTCGGGGAGAAACGTGTTCGATAATGGGCGTGTCCACCAGTATGGCCCGGTCTATTCGGTCCATGGAGATGGTGGTGTCCCCATGGGTCCGGGGCATGTTGGGATTTAGTTCGGCAATGACCCGGCCTGCGGTCCGGACCACGGCATGGGTGATGTCCACCGACACCCCGAGACTGACAAACCCGTGCCGGTCCGGCAACGTGGTCTGGATCAGGGCCACGTCAATGGGCAGGGCCCCGGTTTTGACAAGTTCCGGCACCTGGGCAACGGACATGGGAATATAGTCACCCTGTCCCTGCTCAATCATTCGGCGCATATCGTCATCCACGAAAAATGACCTGTGATGGAATCTTGTGACGTTTGATCGGTCCCCGGTTCCCGCACCATTGCGGGTCATGAAGTGATAGATCTGGACATCCTCCAGCCGTTTGTCCAGGTCTTCCAATGCCCGCACCAAGGTCAGGGGCACGGCGCACCCTGTGCCTACAAAGACCCGGTCTCCTGATTTTACGCAGGAGACCGCCTCTTTCGGGGTTGTTATCTTGTGGCGGTTGCGGTCAAGTCCCTCGTGGTTTAAGGAACAGGGGGTATTGTTTTCTGCCGGCCCGGGGGAGTGTCTGCCGGTCCCGGCATCTTTGGAAAAATTGCCTGAAAGGAATGGAATTCTCATCGTTCTGCCCAGCCTCTGTCCTATGCACCTGATTTACTCGTCCCTTCTCGTTTTCCCCTGTTTTGTTCACAATACCCGGGGGTAAGAAATTTCATGCACTCCTCATGCCACATTGTGGTGAATAAAGGGCCCGGGAAATTTGAGTTCCGGCTGATATCCCTTCATTTAAAGGCGTTGCAAAAAAAATATACAGACAAAAAAATCTTGCCGCAACCGGGTGGATGCCCCTGACTGCATCAGGTCCCTGTATCAATCAAGACACAAGTGTTTCAACACTTCCGGAAAAGACATCTGGGAAGGAATCGTTTTCACCCGTTCTATTTCTCCGCATTTTCATGCCCGGCATGTATTTACATCTATGTGGCTCCGTGATATCAGGTGATTTAGGCAGATCCTTCTTAACTGCCTGCTTTCTTTAGGGGGAAGCAGGCCCTATGGGGGCAGCAGACAAGATGAAGCCGGACCCAGGAAATCCCCGAAAAATTCTCCCCCGGACGGTGGGTATTGGCATTGATTTCTTTTTAAACTTGGCCCGGGACATGGGGGCTGTTCTTGTTGGGGCAAAGGTCCGGGAAATTTGTCACACCCAGTCCCAGAAACATCGTCTTACCCTTCTCACCCATTCAGGGGAAACCCGGGTCATTGAATCGGATTTTCTGGCAATCTGTACCGGGGTGAATCCGGGGTCATGTGTAAGTGAAAAAAAAGTCTTCGGGTCCCATGAAGGTACCGATTCCAGGTTTGTCCTGCCAAAGCTTCGGCAGGCCCTGGTTTTTGAGCTCAGAACAGGCCGGGATTATTTGAGAAAATACATGAGCAGGGAGATTTATTTTATCGTTTCGGGCTCAAAAAAACCGGACCTGGACCACATTACCCTGGTCCCCAAGCGAGACTATCTTACCGTGTCCCTTGTGGGAAAAAGCATTGATCAAATTGAGGAACACCCTTCATACGCTGGCTTAAAAGAGACAACCAATACGGACGGGTGGTGAACACCCTGATGCACACCTTCCTGAAATCCCCTGCTTTAAGCCGGGTCCTTTACCAGACCTTTGCCACTGAAATGAAACGCAGGCCCAAAGACAAACGGCCCCTGGGAGATGCGCTCCTGGCTATGGGCAGTGGGTTTTCAGACTATGAACAGGTGTTTTGGAAACTCTTTTCTTTTCAGGTGTTTTTTTCCATTCTAAGGGGCAGTGTGAAAACCATCAGGAATAAACTCACCGAAATATTCTTTGGTTTGAACTGGGAGGTCTATGGCAGATACCCCACCGTCATTCTAAAAGAGAAACGGAAGCACTTCAAGCGGGCGATCTCGGCGCCCCTGGGCATACAATTGGATGCCTCACCGGAAATGGAAAGAATGTATGCTGTAAAGATCAGGGCTTCGGCATCCAGGATTTTTAAGGAGCTGGGTAAATTCGGAGATGAGACAGAGGGATTTCTTAATCTCAGGTTTATTTGGGTGAGAAGAATATCAGGGCTGCCCAACCATACGGGGTCTGTGATCCAGTATCAGTTGAAACTTGTTTCAAAACCTGTTTCAAAACAAGTTTTAAAATCTTTTTCAAAGCCTTTTCAAAAGTATTTTTCCGTTTCCATGAAGATTCGCCTTGAACACATGATCCCGAATAAAACCCTGTGGTTTTCGGTGGAGGAACGCTTTGCAAAAAACGGGTGCCTGGTGTTTGATATTGCACCTACAAATGACGGGAACAACTGTCTGGTAGTCTATACCGCATTTGACTTTAAACGCTCCACCCGTTTTCCAGCCAAGTTTTTGTGGGTGATTTTCAGAAAAACCTTCCCGTCTTCTGCCACGGCTGCATTGGCAACCACCACCATAGCGGCCCCGGAATCGGCCAGGCCGGCGTAAAATTCGACCATCCAGGAACTCACAAAACCGTCAGGACGGGCAAACCCGGTATGAACCGGCAGGGACGTGATCCGGTTTTTTAATTGAAGCACTCCCAGTCGCAACGGACTGAACAGGGAAGGATAGACCATGCGTTGAAGGTGTTGAGACTGGATCATAATCAATTTTATCCCGTCATTTGCGTGAAACTAAAATTGATGCCTGACAAAGATCAAGCCCTAAAACGTCTTAACTCTGGGAGAATCCGGTGCTTAAAAGGCCAAAGCCTTTTGAATCACCTCTTCAAGGGCCTGATTTACAAAATTTTCTAGTTTTTCCCGGGTGAAGGTCAGCTCGGTTCTTTCAAGGGTCAATGTCGTGGGGATGACGCTTAAACCGGGTTTGTCAGAACTGCCAAGATAAAAGGTCAGGTCAATATCCAGGATCATGTCGGTGCGGCCGGCTTTTTTATTAGCCCGGCATTCAAATTGATTGATGGTTCCGGATAAAATTCGCTGATACCCTTTAACCGCTGCTGTTGTTCCCTCGGGTGTGAGGTCCCAGGGACTGATAAAGGAGGGGGACCATTCCTTTTGACTGGAATAGGTATGAACTATTTTTGTCAGGGTATCGGCAAGATCCATGCCCTGGACAAAATAGGTCTCCTGACTCTTGTCAAGCAGTAACCGATAGCCCACATACCCCTCATCCATGTCTTTTCGCCGGTCCTCGAACAATGCGATTCCGATCTTGCCTGGCTGGATTTTACCGGGCGCCATTGTTTCGGAAAGTACTGCTTCATCTGTGCCTGGATAGCGGATGTCAATGAATTTGGGTCCGGATACGGCACATCCCCACAAAATACACCCCATACTTGCCAACAGAATCCATAGTCGGTTTTTCATAAAAATATCCTCCAAAAAAGTCAGGCCTCAACTCAAAGGGATTAGTTTAATTTGATATCGTCAATTTTCATTGCGTTTAAATACTCTTTTACCGCCCCCAGTGTCAGGGTAAACATTTTGGTGCCGGTGAGAATGGCAACGGCATCATTTTCATGGCTGCAGGCAGAGGCAAAGGCCGGTCCCATTACCGTGACCGGGTTCTGGGCCGTATCGGGATTTTTTTTCATGACCTCAAGGTAGGTGTCCAGCCGCTGTTTCAGGATGGAAAAATAATCAATGTCCTGTCCGGTAGTGGTTTTTGTGAGATCTGAGATCTTCTGGGATATCTCCCGGATATGCTCCCAGAACATGCCGGTTACCGGCTGCTTGTTTTTATCCCCGGGCGGCATGAAAAATGCGATGCCCCAGCCCACGGTAAGAATTTTTAATATTTGAAGTTCATACTCAACCGTGGTGAGGTTCGTGGTTCCGTTTTCGGGCAGGGTGGCCAGGAGTTCCTTTAAGTCGGTACGGTCAATGGCAAAATTTGCCAGGTCCCGGGCCAGTTTTTCCACGGTAATGGTATTTTGTTTTTTTTGTCCCATAATGCTCCGATTTGAGGGTGGGACAGCAAGTTGTTTCCACTTGATGCCCATGTTTGAATGCCCTGGTTTTTCATTTAATTCATATACAAAATGGTTGACTTGTGTCATAACCTATACCATCTTAATAACAGCCATAGTATAAAGTGTAAACACATAATGATAAAGATTACTCTCAAGCTGTTTGTCACACTATCCAAATATCTTCCCCAGGGCAATGAAGCGCTTGAAATATCCGAACAAACCACGGTGGAGGATCTCATGGCCGATCTGGGCATTCCAGGGGATCTGGTGAAATTGATTTTTGTCAATGGGAAACGGGAAAACCGTGACTGCCTGCTGCGCCAGGGTGACAGGGTGGGGCTCTTCCCGCCCGTTGGAGGGGGTTAGGCCGTGGAAATACCTGAAAAAAGGGAACAACCGGAAAATGGAAAAAAAACTGAAAAATCGGGAACAATTCAATCAGCGGTATGCACGGAATTTAAATACCATCTCCAGACAGGAACAGGAACGCCTTGGGGCATCCAGGGTGACCATCATCGGCCTGGGGGGGCTTGGCGGCGGTGTCTGCGAAATGCTGGCCCGGGTGGGGGTGGGGCAGTTGACCCTGATTGACGGGGATAGGTTTGATGTCAGCAACTTAAACCGGCAGATCCTGAGCCAGGAGGATCTGATCGGGGTTCCCAAGGCAATTGCCGCAAAACAAAGGGTGACAGCCGTTAACTCTGATGTGGTTGTGGACGCCCGGGTGGAATACCTAGACTCCGGCACCCTGTATGAAGGGATCAAAGATGCCGGCGTGGTGATGGACTGCCTGGATTCCATTGAAACCAGATTCAGTCTCCAGGATGCGGCGCATAAAGCCGGCATCCCCATCGTATCCGGAGCCATTGCCGGAGTGACCGGCCAGGTGACAACGATTTTTCCGGGTGATTCAGGCTATGGCCTGATCTACGGTCAAAAGACCCGGGAACAATTAAAGGGGGTTGAAACCTTTACCGGCAATATCGCCTATTGCGCACTTCTTACGGCCGCCCTCCAGTGTTCGGAATGCGTGAAAGTATTGTTAAACCGGGGAGATATTCTGCGCAACAAACTCTTGATCGCGGAATTGTGGAGCAATGTTTTTGAGGCAGTGGATTTGACCTGAATTTTACGGGTCTGATCCTTTAAATCAATGAAATTTGCGGTCCTGAGCCGCTCATCAAGGAGACCAGCGTGTCCATGTATGCCCGAGCAGCCAAGATAATCAAGTCTTCCAGACGGTGCACGGCCTTTACCGGGGCCGGTATCTCCGTGGAAAGCGGGATTCCGCCCTTTAGAGGCGAGAACGGACTCTGGAACACCTATGATCCTCAATCCTTTGATATCCAATACTTTCATCAACATCCCGGGAAGTCCTGGGAGGTGATTCAGAAGATCTTCTACGATCTGTTCGGGCGGGTGAAACCCAATTTTGCCCACACTGCCCTGGCAGAACTGGAGGCTGAAAAGATCTTAAGCTCAGTGATTACCCAGAATATAGACAATTTGCATTTTGATGCGGGCAGTAAAGTCGTCCACGAATTTCACGGGTCCTTAAAACGGGTGGCCTGCCTGGACTGCCGGGCAAAATTTTCGATTTCAACGATTGACCTGAATGTGCTGCCGCCCTTGTGCAGGAATTGTGGCGGGCTTTTAAAGCCGGACGTGATTTTTTTTGGGGAGGCCATTCCCGAACCTGCAAGCACGAATTCATTTAAAGAAACCGGAAAGGCGGATTGTTTCATCCTCATCGGCACAACCGGAACCGTGGCACCGGCAAATCTCATCCCGCCCACGGCAAAATCCAATGGGGCTAAAATTATTGAGATCAACCCCTATCCCTCCCAGTACAGTGCGTCGATCACGGATGTTTTTTTGATGGAAAAGGCCGTAACGGCCATGAAATATTTGATGAAAGCTATTGCTGAAACCTGATTCGGTGACCGGTAAAAGGAGTGTATCATGTCAAATGAGTGTCTGTTCTGCAGGATTATCAACCGCGAAATTCCCACAAGATTTTTGTATGAAGATGATGACTATGTAGTGTTCAGGGATATCAACCCTGCGGCCCCGGTCCATCTGCTCCTGGTTCCGAAAAAACATATCCGGAGCATGAACGATATTCAAACCGAAGATACCCCCGTCATTGCCGGTCTTTTTGCCCTGGCCCGGGACATGGCAAAAGATCAGGGCGTGAATGAATCCGGATATAAGCTTCTGTTCAACGTTGAAAGAGGCGGGGGACAGGTCATTTTCCATATTCATCTTCACCTGATTGGCGGGTGGAGACCATAATTTTATAATAAGACGATAACTTAAGATCATAATTTAAGACAGGACATTATCCATGGACGAACTGCGTGTCATCCAGATGCCTTTGCCTGGAGAATCCCGGGTCATGTATTGCGGGGATTGTGTTGTTTTTTCCCTGGAGTTGTCATCACCCGAAAAGGGCAGGGCATGGATCAGGACCAATTTGGGGTCTGCCGCCATTGCCAGGCAGGAGGTGATCCGGCGGGTTGAAAGAGATGAAATCAAGCTGGATGAGGCCTGGTATGATATCGAGATGGAACAGGCAGAAGATCTGGTTTATAAGGCCATACTGCCCCTGCACGAGACCGGATTCTTCCAGGCCAAATGCTTTTTCCTTCCCCATGACCATTCCGTCCCAGTCTGGCCGCCAGGGGGAAATTGTATCTTTAATGTGGAACCGGCAGGAACCTGCTGTGCCAACATCATCTATAACGCCTTTGTCCGCCAGTTTGGACCCTCCAAATCCAAAGTGACTGAAGAACCTGACCTGCCGGCCGTGATTCAACGCCTGGACGCAAAGGGGTATACTGTGATTCCCGGCTCGGGAAAATTCAGGGATCTTAAAAATGAGGTGGAGTTTATTTTTGAACACCTGGGGTGCCGGGTTCTGCATCTTCTGCCCATTCACCCCACCCCCACAACCTATGCCCGGATGGGGCGGTTTGGCAGTCCCTACGCAGCCCTGAATTTTACAGAGGTTGATCCGGCCCTGGCCGAGTTTGACCCTTCGGCCACCCCTTTGGAGCAGTTCATGGAGCTGGTGGACAGGGTCCACTACCATAACGGGTATGTGTTCATGGATATTGCCATCAACCATACCGGATGGGCCGCCTCCATCCACGAGACCCACCCGGAATGGCTGGTCCGGGGTGAGGACGGCCGGATTGAAGCCCCGGGTGCATGGGGGGTGGTATGGGCGGATCTGACCCGGCTGGACTATTCAAACACCGACCTGTGGAAATATATGGCAGATGTGTTCCTGCTCTGGTGCCACCGGGGGGTTGACGGTTTCAGGTGTGATGCCGGTTACATGATCCCGGTAAAGGCCTGGGAATACATTGTTGCCAAGGTGAGACAGGAATATCCCGAGACCCTCTTCTTTTTAGAGGGGCTGGGGGGACCTGTTGAAACCACCCGGAACATATTGAGCCGGGCCAATTTCAACTGGGCCTATTCTGAATTGTTCCAGACCTATACCCGGCAGGAGATATCCCATTACCTGCCCATTGCCTATGACATATCCAATACCTGCGGCCACACCATTCACTTTGCAGAAACCCATGACAATAACCGGCTGGCATCTGTATCAAACCGGTATGCAAGGATGCGAACCTCCCTTTGCGCCCTTTTCTCGGTCTGCGGTGGATTTGGGTTTGCCAACGGTGTGGAGTGGTTTGCCGACCGGAAAATCGACGTCCATGAATCCGCCGGCCTGAACTGGGGCAATGCGAACAACCAGGTGGATCATATTTCACAATTGAACCTGATTCTTAAAAATCACCCTACATTTTTCGGTCACGCCCGGCTGTCGTTAATCGGGGAAAATGATTCCCAATGCCTGGTGCTGTTGCGGACCAATGAACAGGCCGAAAAAAGGCTCCTCATCCTCATCAACCTGGATTGTGATGGAACGGGCAGGGTATCCTGGACCTCAACGGATGCCGGGTTCGGGGCAAAAGCCATGTTCGATCTGATAACAGGGGCAATGGTTGAAATTGATGAGGTCAACGGCCTCTGTGGTTTAACCCTGGCCCCGGGGCAGGCCCTGGCCCTTACCCCGGACCCTGGAGACAGACATCTGGTTGAAAAAGATGGACAGACCCCGAGAATGGCACCGGCAAAGGTCTACCTGCAAAAGTTAAAGACCAAGGTTCTGGCCGTTCACACCATTTTCCGGGGATACAAAAATCTCGGTTCCATGGATGTGGAGGCAGAGGCCCGGTCCTTTGCCCGTGATCCAATTGAATTTATCCGGTCTTATAATACCCCGGATGACAACTTTCTTAAGAATGGATTAAACCGGGAATCAAAAAATCGGGAGTTAAACCAGAGCCGGGTGATCGTTTTTGATGTTCAGCGAGACTTAAAACGCCAGGTCATGGTGCCCCCGGGTTTTTTTCTTCTGGTGAAGTGCAGCAAGGGGTTCCGGGCGGAAATCCTGGATGAAAACCGGTCAACCAAGGTCTCTCTGGGATATGAAGAAGGCCTTTTGACCGAAGACGGGCAGGGCTTATTTGCGCTTTTTCCCCCCCTTGAAACAAAGAATCAACACAAGTCCTATACGCTTTTGCTGCGCGTATTTGAGGCTGAAGGAACCCTGATCCACAGGGCCTCGCTTCTCTACCTTGCCCCTTTGGAAGCCCTTTACATGAGTGCCTCATTCACGAGAAAGGAAATTGTAAAAAGCCCGTTTTTGAAACTGCTGGGTACCACCAGCGGAGGGGGAATGATGCGGGCCGCGGCCTGGTGGGGAAGGCTTGACTCTCGGTATGACGCATTCCTCGGGGCAAACCTGGACAAAACAACCCCGGAAAATCGGTGGCAG
Source organism: uncultured Desulfobacula sp. (assembly GCA_963674905.2). Classification (GTDB taxonomy): domain Bacteria; phylum Desulfobacterota; class Desulfobacteria; order Desulfobacterales; family Desulfobacteraceae; genus Desulfobacula. The sequence continues at coordinate 4,112,823 of CAXXXR010000002.1, forward strand.
GTGTTGTCCCGGTGCAGGATCTGGGCGGTTTTCCAGGGATATTCCCGGGAGTTGTCCCCCGATTGTCTGGAGCGGTTCACTTTTTCCTATGCGTGTGGCGGTAAATGGCTGTTCCACGTTCCCACTTCCGAGGGCAAGTATTATGCCCTGGAACTGGTGCTTGCCCTGGACCGTGGGAGCAATCACCTGGGGCTGACCCTGTCAAGGACGAGATCCATCCCGGATCGGGGGGAATTTCTGGAAGACCACCGGGGGGTGACCCTTATTATCCGGCCGGATATTGAAGACAGAAGTTTCCATGAAACCGTCAAGGCATTCAAGGGACCTGAAACACAATGGCCCGATGCCGTGACCCCGGTTTCGAACGGGTTCTTTTTTTCGCTTTCCCGGGGCATGACCCTGGCCTTGATGGTGTCAAAGGGGGAATTCATCCACGAGCCTGAATGGCACTATATGATCCACCGCCCCATGGAAGCCCAGAGAGGACTTGATGCGGATTCCGACCTGTTCAGTCCGGGCTACCTTACCTTTGCCCTGGAGGGGGGTGAAACCGTGTGCCTGGATGCTGCCGTGATTGATCCTGAAGATAGCCCAAGTTTTCGTGACAAAAATTTAAAGCCCCTGGAATCCAAACCCTTTGAGACCGGGTTTCCCCTGTTTGAGGCGGTGTGCAGAAGTATGGATGCCTTTATCGTGGACCGGGGCAGGGACAAGAGCGTGATCGCGGGATTTCCCTGGTTCCTTGACTGGGGAAGGGACAGTCTGATCTTCTGTAGAGGCCTGATTGAACTGGGACGATTTGCCGAGGCAAAATCTGTCTTGCACTTGTTCGGCCGGTTTGAAAACAGGGGTACCCTTCCCAATATGATCTGCGGTGGGGATGCCCGGAATATCGAAACTTCCGACGCACCTCTGTGGTTCTTTGCCTGCTGCAAAGATCTGGTTGAACGAGAAAAAAAACTGGATTTTTTAAATGAGATCCTGGATCATCGAACCATAAAAGATATTCTCCTGTCCATAGCCCATTCCCTGATCCAGGGGACCCGGACAGGGGTAAAGGCAGATCCGGATACCTTTCTCTTGTACAGTCCATCTCATTTTACATGGATGGATACCAATTTTCCCGCCGGATCTCCCCGGCAGGGATTTCCGGTGGAGATCCAGGCCCTGTGGTATAATGCCCTGGTCTTCCTGGCCCGCATTGACGAATCCCGGGCAGATCTGTGGCAGCAAAAAGCCGAACAAGTCCAGGATGCCGTGCACGCACTTTTCTATAATCCCGCTTTGGGATTTTTTTCAGACTGTCTCCATTCAGAGGGGCCTGATTCAGGTGGTTTGGAGGGGGCAAGGAATGCAATTCCGGATGATGCCCTGCGGCCCAATCAATTGTTTTTGATCACCTTTGATGTGATCAGGGACAAGACCATGATTCAAGGCTGTGTTGAAGCCTGCCTTGAACTGCTGGTGCCCGGGGCCATCAGAAGTCTTGCAGACAGAAGGCTTGAAACCCCCATCAATATCTATTATAATGGCAATTTAATAAACGACCCTTTTTCCCCGTATTCCGGGGAATACAGAGGAGATGAAGACACCCAGAGAAAACCTGCCTATCATAACGGGACCGCATGGACCTGGCCCTTTCCCGTGTTTTGTGAGGCCTGGGCCGCGGCATTTGGAAAGAACAGCCACTCTACCTGTCTGGCCTGGCTGGGCAGTGTGATTCTGTTGATGAGAAAAGGGGCTGCCGGTTATATCCCGGAAATTATTGATGGTGATTTTCCCCATACGCCACGGGGATGCGATGCCCAGGCCTGGGGAAGCAGCGAGTTTGCACGGGTGATGCACAAGTTGTCGCAATGAATTTTTTATAGGAGTTGTGTTGTTCAATGGAAAAAATGCAGATTTATAAAGTATATCCCGCCATTCCGGAACCCTTGGCATTCCTGGATTACCTTGCCAGGAACCTGTGGTGGTGCTGGAACCACGAGGCCATTGAGTTGTTCAGGAGAATCCATCCCTTGCAATGGGAAAAAATCGGGAAAAATCCCGTGGCCTTCCTGTCCCTCATATCCCAGAGGCGGTTTGACGAATTGTCCAGGGATGAAAGCTTTCTGGGGCATCTGGCCCGGGTAAAGGGAAAATTTGAACGAATGTTTTCCTATACTCCCGAGATCAAAGAATTTGATCTGGACTCCAAACAGACCATTGCCTATATGTCCATGGAATTCGGCCTCCATGAATCTCTCCCGATTTTTGCCGGGGGGCTGGGGGTCCTTGCCGGGGACCATCTCAAGGCCTCTTCAAGCCTGGGAATCCCTCTGACCGGCATCGGGCTCCTGTTTCACGAAGGGTATTTCCAGCAGTTTTTCGATCATAACGGATGGCAGCAGGAAACCTATCCCATCAACGATGTGTTTGATCTGCCGGTTCAGATCGTAAAGGATGGATCAGGGTTTGACGTCAAAATTTCCATCCCCGGACCCCGGGGCATGATCATTGCCTGTGTCTGGCTGCTGAAGGTGGGGAGAATCAAGCTATTTCTCCTGGATACCAATCTGCCGGAAAACCCGAAGGTGATCCGGGAGATCACCTCCCGGCTCTATGCCAGTCACGGCGAAACCAGGGTGGCCCAGGAAATTTTACTGGGAATCGGCGGCATCAAGGTGCTGGAAGCCATGGATATGTTCCCCAATATTTGCCATATGAACGAAGGACATTGCGCCTTTGCCGGGCTGGAACGGATTTCCATCATTATGGACAAATACGATGTGGAGGTCCAGACCGCCCTTCAGATCTGCAAGCGAAGCTCAGTGTTTACCACCCACACCCCGGTTGCTGCGGGCCATGACGAATTTCCAAAGGAGCTGGTTCTGCCCTATATCAAACCCTATGCCGACAAATTCGCCCTGTCCACGGACGAATTGCTCTCCTGGGGACAGCCCCACGGGGTCAAGGATACGGGCAAATTTTCCATGTTTATCTTCGGGGCCAAATTGTCAGGCCATATCAACGGTGTGAGCCGCCTTCACGGCCAGGTGGCCCGGAAGATGTGGCAGCCTCTCTGGCCCCGGCGCCAGGTGGAAGAGATTCCCATCTCCCACATTACCAACGGGGTGCACATCTGCTCCTATATTTCCCGTCACAAGAACGCTCTTCTTGAACGCTACGTGTCTTCAGAGTGGTCCAACAGGATGTCCAATGCCGCCTTGGTTTCCCGCATCGACAATATTGAAGACGCAGACCTCTGGCATGTCCATGAGATGGACCGGTCCAATCTGACCCAGAAATGTCGGCAGATCCTCCTGGCCCAGTATGAGAGACGGAATGCCCTGAGACACGAACTGGATGAGGTGGTCAATGTTCTGGACCACCGGGTCCTGACCATCTGTTTTGCCCGGCGGTTTGCCACCTATAAACGGGCCGGGCTCTTGCTCCGGGACATTGACCGGCTCACCCGGCTGGTCACGGATGAAGAACGACCCATCCAGCTTGTGTTTGCCGGCAAAGCCCATCCCAATGACGACGAAGGCAAGGATATCATCAAACGGATCATTGATTTTGCCAAGGGTAAAGATGTCCGACGCCATGTGGTGTTTCTTGAAAATTATGATATCAATATCGCCCGGTATATGGTCCAGGGATGTGATGTGTGGCTCAACACGCCCAGACGGCCGAATGAAGCCTGCGGCACTTCGGGCATGAAGGCATCCGCCAACGGGGGATTGAATTTTTCCATCCTTGACGGATGGTGGTGTGAGGGGTATCGGGACACCCGGGGATGGAGCATTGGAAACGGAGATGTCTACGATGATCACGAATACCAGGACGAGGTGGAAAGCCGGGCCCTGTTCAATATTCTTGAAAATGAAGTCATCCCCATGTTTTATGACCGGCAGCGAGGCAACCCCCCCATAGAATGGATAAAGATGATGAAGGAGGCCATGAAAATGGCCATCTCTGAATTTTCCAGTGACCGTATGGTCAGGGAGTATTCCGCACGGTTCTATGTGCCGGCATCCAATAATTTTAAAGCCCTGACCCAGGATGGCTCTTTCAAGGCCAAGGAGCTTGCCCTGACCCAGTCCCGCTTGACCTCCCTGTGGAGCAATATCCGCTTGTCAAGCCCCAGGCTCACCACGGATGGGGATTTCATGGTGGGGGATACCTTCCGGATCACCCTGGAGGTTTTTCTGGGTGAACTCACCCCGGAAGAGGTGGAGGTCCAGGTGTATCACGGCAAATTCAGGGCTGCGGACCGTCTGGAGGGAAGCCGTGCGGAAACCATGTGGCTCCAGGAAACCATTTCTGAAGGAACCCATATCTATGCCTGTACCATCACCTGTGCCGATTCCGGACGGTTCGGATATACGGCACGGGTGATTCCCAGGGGAGATGAGATATTGAGCAACACCCCGGGCCTGATCACCTGGGCCCAGTCTGAAGAGGAGAAATTTCCACATCCGGTATAAAACCCGGGTAATAACGGTTAATGCCTGGGTGGAGCTGGAACACCAGGGCCGGGCCATCCCGGTATCACCCATTGAGGAAGGATAAAATGGCACAAAAACCAAGGATATTGATTGTGACACCGGAGGTGACCTACCTTCCGGAAGACATGGGAAATCAATCCCATTATTCCGCCAAGGCCGGCGGACTGGCAGATGTGTCCGCAGCCCTGATCAGCGCCCTGTTCGACCTTCACTGTGATGTCCATGTGGCCCTGCCGGATTACCGTTCCATTTTTAACGGGTATTCCACCAAGGATCACAACCGGGAACTGGCCAAGATCAGGAAGCGCCTGGATGAGGGACGGATTCATCTGGCTGCGGACCGGGCCTTCTATTACCTGGACAATGTCTACTCCGGATATTCAGACATGGATCTGAGGGTTTCTCTGGCCTTTCAAAGGGAGGTGATCAACAATATCATCCCCCGGGTGGAGCCGGATATCATCCACTGCAATGACTGGATGACGGGCCTGATTCCGGCCATGGCACGGCATATTGAAATCCCCTGTCTGTTTACCATCCACAATATTCATACCATGACCGCCACCATGGCTGAAATTGAAGACCGGGGCATTGATGCCGCATCCTTCTGGCAGTGGCTCTACCTGAAAACCCCGCCCCATAACTATGAAGAGAGCCGTGACTGGAACCGGGTGGATTTTTTAACCTCGGGCGTGTTTGCAGCCCATTACGTGAACACCGTGAGCCCCACCTTTTTGACCGAGATCGTTGAAAACCGTCATCCGTTTGTGGAGCCCTGTCTGCAAACAGAACTCGCCAATAAAACCCATGCCGGATGTGCCACCGGGATTTTAAATGCGCCGGAACCGGAATTCAACCCTGCCGTGGATGAGATGGTCCGGTACAATTACGGGCCCAAAAATCACCGGAAACTTAAACAGAAAAACAAAAAATATCTCCAGAAAATCCTGGACCTTGAACCGGCTGAAGATGCGGCCCTGTTCTTCTGGCCCTCCCGGCTGGACCCGGTACAGAAGGGATGTGCGCTTCTGGCCCAGATCATGTACCAGATTGTCTCCCAGTACTGGGAGGCCAACCTCCAGATTGTTTGTGTGGCCAGCGGTGAGTATCAGAAACATTTCCATGATATTGTCCGGTTCCACGGCCTGGGCAAACGGGCGGCCATCTGCGGATTTAATGAAGGCTTGTCCCACCAGGCCTTTGCCGCCAGTGATTTTTTGTTCATGCCCTCTTCATTTGAACCCTGCGGCCTGCCCCAGATGGTGGGGGGAATTTACGGGACCCTTCCCATTGTTCACGATACCGGAGGGTTGCACGATACCATCCGCCCCCTGGATCCGGAAAAGAATACGGGTAACGGGTTCTTGTTCAATGTCCATGATGCCAACGGGTTTAAATGGGCCATTGACCGGGCCATGGACTTTCATTCGCTCGATCCGGACATAAAGGAAACCCAGATCAACCGGATCATGATTGAGAGTGTCCTTGAATTTAACCACAGCAGATGTGCACAAGAGTATATCAACCTATATGAAAAAATGCTTAAACGGCCATTCCTTGTCTGATCCCGGGATTTTCAACGACCCGTATCTTTTGCCCTATTCAGGGATAATCACGTCCAGGCAAGCCGCTGCCAAGGGTCTTGAAAAAAAAATCAAACAGGCCGGCAAAGGTTCTTTAGAGGGCTTCGCCGATTACCACAAGACATTGGGGCTTCACCTTGAAGCAGATTCCTGGGTTTTCAGGGAATGGGCTCCCAATGCCCGGGAAATCTTTATCATGTGCGATAAAACATCCTGGCAGAAAGATTTTGCCTTTGCCCTGGAAAGAGGGGAAAACAATGTGTTTGAAGCCAGGTTTCCCAAAGACACCTTTGCCCATCAGGACCTGTTCAGGCTTAAACTGGTGTGGCCGACAGGAGAGGGGGACCGCATCCCCACGGCAGCCACACGGGTGGTCCAGGATCCCCATACTCTGATCTTCAATGCCCAGGTATGGGAACCTGATAAAAAATACGCCTGGAAGATAGAAAATTTTGTACCGCCCAAAGCCCCTCTGCTCATCTATGAAACCCATGTGGGAATGGCCCTGGAGGACGGCCGGGTGGGAACCTATGGGGAGTTTGAGCAGTATATCCTGCCCCAGATTACGGCATCAGGGTATACCGCGGTTCAGCTCATGGCCGTCCAGGAACATCCTTACTACGCCTCCTTTGGCTACCACGTGTCCAGTTTTTTTGCCCCTTCCTCCCGGTTTGGAACCCCGGATGAACTCAAGAGCCTGATTGATGCCTGTCACGAAAACGGGATACGGGTGCTCATGGATATCATCCATTCCCATGCCGTGAAAAACGAGGTGGAAGGCATTTCAAAGTTTGACGGCACCTCATACCAGTTCTTTCACGAGGGTGCCAGGGGAGATCACAGTCAATGGGATTCAAAGTGTTTTGATTATCAAAAACCCGAAGTCTTGAAATTTTTATTGTCCAACCTGAAATTCTGGCTCCAGGAGTTTAAAATTGACGGGTTCCGGTTTGACGGGATCACCAGCATGATTTTTGAAGGCCATGGACTGGGAAGGGCGTTCACGAGCTATGAAGACTATTTCGGGTCAGATGTGGATGTGGATGCCCTTTCTTATCTGAGTCTTGCCAATGGTCTCGTCCATGAGATCCGGCCCGAATGCATCACCATTGCCGAAGATGTCAGCGGGTATCCCGGGCTTGCCGCCCCCCTGTCGGACGGGGGCATCGGGTTTGATTACAGGTTTTCCATGGGCGTTGCAGATTTCTGGATCAAGCTGTTAAAAGACCACAGGGATGAGCACTGGCATCTGGCCACCCTCTGGCATGAATTGACCACCCGGAGAAGAGAAGAAAAAACCATCTCCTATGCCGAGTCCCACGACCAGGCCCTGGTGGGGGACAAGACCCTGATGATGCACCTCATGGGCAGCCGTATCTATACCGCCATGCAGCGGAGCAATGAAAGTGTGGAAACTTTCCGGGGGGTGGCCCTGCACAAGATGATCCGTTTGATCACCCTTGTTACGGCAGGTTCCGGGTACCTGAATTTCATGGGCAATGAATTCGGTCATCCCGAGTGGGTGGATTTCCCGTCCGAAAGAAATGATTTCTCCTTTCACTATGCCCGGCGGCAATGGTCTTTAAAGTATGACAAAGACCTGTACTTTTCCTGTCTGTCTGAATTTGACCAACAGATGATTTCCCTGGCAAAGGATGAGGATTTTTTCGCTTCAACAGAGACAAGGCTCCTGTGCATTCACGAAGATGACAAGGTTATTGCCTTTGAACGGGGCAGCCTGGTTTTTGCGTTTAACTTCCATCCGGACAAGTCCTTTTCAGACTATACCTTTGAGGCCCGGCCCGGGCAATACCAGATGAAGCTCAACTCTGATGATCCGTTGTTCGGGGGGAAAGACCGACTGGAACGTGACCAGGTTCATTTTGCCCGTGTGGTTCACCCGGCAGAATCCGAAGAAAGACATCTCTTGAGCCTTTACCTGCCCACCCGAACGGCCCTGGTGCTGAAACGGTTGATTTTATAGCCCAAAGACAGTATATTAAGAGACAATTCAAGAAAAATTCTGGAGTGTTCTATATCCATTTTCAGGGGGGGGGAATGCTGAAAAATTTTAGCCTGTCCAAAAAAATTGCCGGCGGCTTTGTGATTGTTCTTATTTTATTGATTGTTCTGGCCATGGCCGGAAGGGTCGGCCTGACCCGGGTGGTTGAACAGGTAGATTCGGCCAATCGGTTTCAGCAGCTGGTGAATCATATTCTGGCGGCCCGGCAGAATGAAAAACGATTTATTCTGACCAATGACCCTGGGGCCGTTAAAATTCTTGAACAGGAAATCACATTATTAAAAGACCAGGCCGGGGGCATACTTGCGGATGCCCGGTCAGAGACGGTCAAACAGCAGGCAGCCGAAATTGTCAAACGAACCGAGACATACGGCAGGGCGTTTAAGGCGTATGTGGGCCTGGCATCCCAGAAAGATACCCTGATGGCGGATATGAATCAAAAGGCCGGCCTGGCCCTGGAAACCACCGCCGGAATCCGGGATGAACAGCGGGCAAAATACGACGGCATAAGAGATGAGAGTGACATCAAAATTTCAATGATGCGGTCCCGGGTGGTGTTTGCCGCTAAAATGAATGAGGCGTTTTTGAATGCAAAGGCGTATCGGATGGTTCTATCTGAATCCCAGGACCATCAAGTGTCCGTTTACACCCAGTGGAAAGGCTATCACAAGAACCTTACAGAGGCGGCAGATAAACTTGCCCCACTGCTGGATGACGATGTGTCGAAAGAAAGTCTGAAACAGGTCCTTTTAAAACAAAAAGCATGCATCACCCGGGCGGATCTGTTTTTTAACGATAAAACCGATGCCGGCAATATTGCCCTGATCAAGGCAGTGGCGGATTTGAACCGGGCCATTATTTATTTTTCCCAGGAAATGCAGGAACAGCTGGAATTTTATGTGGAAGATGTTCAGATTTTTTCAGGCCAGGCCATGGAGCTTTCTTCAGGAGTGGATGAGATTGCAAAAATTCTTTTAAACACACGGATACTGGAAAAAGAATTTATCAATACTGAGGAAGTCTCTCTTTTTGAGAAAATTATCCAGAATATTGAATCCATAGACCGTGTGATTGCCAATGTGAAAGAAAAAATTGACGATGAAGACGCGACAAAACCCCTGGAAGGAATACAACAAGAGGTCAATGCGTACCTGTCCTCATTTCAAAGCTATGCCGGATTAATGAACGAGCAGAACGCAACTGAACGGCAAATGGAAACAATTGCCGCAGATATCCAGAAGATTTGCCTGGACACAAAGGATTCACAGCTTGACATGATGCAGGCCCAGATCGTGAAATCTTCTTCCTTTATCACCATTGTAAGTGTCTTTGCCGTTGTTTTCGGCGTGTTGATCGCCTTTTTCCTGGCCCGGATGATTATCACTCCCATCAAAACGGTCGTGGGTGCCTTAAAAGATATTGCCCAGGGAGAGGGGGACCTGACCCGGCGAATCGATGTCCATTCAAAAGATGAAATCGGAGAGCTGGCCAGATGGTTTAATGCCTTTATTGTCCGCTTGAATAAGATTGTCGTGGGTATCGGCTCTAATTCAGAGACCGTGACGGCCTCTTCCGGCGAACTGTTGTCAGTGTCGGAACGCATGGCCCGGGATGCCGAAGACCTGTCCGGCCGGTCAAGTTCAGTGGCAGCGGCAGCAGAACAGATGAGCTCCAGTATGAATTCAGTGGCAGCCGCCAGTGAACAGGCAGCCACAAATCTTGAAGTGGTCGCTGATTCAGCCGGACAAATGAAAATAACTCTGGGCAGGGTGGCCGGCAACTGTGAAGAGGCAAGGGGGGTGTCGGACAATGCCGGGCTCAAGGTTAAAACCGCCTCAAAACGGGTGGGCCTGCTGGGTGCGGCTGCCATGGATATCAATAAAGTCACTGAAGTCATCACCGATATTGCGGCCCAGACCAATCTTCTGGCCTTGAATGCCACCATTGAAGCGGCCAGAGCCGGTGAAGCCGGTAAAGGATTTGCCGTTGTGGCCGGTGAGATAAAAGGCCTGGCCGCCCAGACTGCAGAGGCCACCCTGGACATTAAAGAAAAAATAAAAGGGATCCAGGATTCAGCCAATGACACGGTAAAGGATGTGGAAGAGATTACCCGGGTGATCTCCCAGGTGACTGAGATCGTGGCCGTTATTGCCGAAGCCATTGAGGAACAGTCGGCCTCGGCAACCCAGGTGGCCCAGAATATTGAACAGGCATCCATGGGCATTGCCGACGTAAATGAGAATGTTGCCCAGAGTTCCCAGGTGGCCAGTGAGATTTCCCAGGATATTTCCCAGGTGAGCCACGTGGCGGCAGACATGACGGCCCAGGGCAGCCGGATGAAACAAAGCGCCCGGGATCTGTCTGATCTCTCATCAAAATTAAGGAATATGATTGGTGTGTTCAAGGTGAGTGTGGATGATGCTGACCTTGAGATGGATTCCGGCATCAAATCTGAGGATATCCCGGAACTCATGCCCTGGTCGGATCGACTGGTCACCGGGATCGACCGTATTGACGACCAGCACAAACGTTTGGTTAAAATGATTAATGAGCTGCACCGGGCCATGAAAATGAAAAAAGGGGCCAGAGAATCCGGCCGGATTTTAGACGGCCTGGCCGAATATACGAAGGTTCATTTCGCCAATGAAGAACAGATGTTTGAAGAATTTGGCTATCCTGACAGAGTCGAGCACAAGGACTACCATGACAAACTTGTGGCCCAGGTCATGGATTTCAAGGCCCAGTTTGACGAGGGCAGGGCTGCCCTGTCCATGGATTTAATGGTTTTTCTCACCGACTGGCTGAAAAATCACATCATGAAGACCGATAAAGCCTATGTTCCTTTCTTAAAGGAGAAAGGGGTGAACTGATTTTGATAGTGTCATGTTTAAACTTTTTACGACGCCATCGATTTTGGTGTTGACAAGGATTGAATTGGTCTGTAAGTTGTCCCCCAAATAATTGGAAAAAAAATGAATACAACATCACACATATTTGAGTTTAATTTTGGACGCTTCTTTTTCTTCTTTAGGAGCGTTCATCCGGTGTGACGTTTTATTTTTTGATTAAATAAAACCCCGGGTGGACATCAGGCCACCCGGGGTTTTTTGCTTTTTGCCCCGGGGAATTTTTCTCCGGGGTTTTTTGTTTTAGGCTTTTGATTTTTATATTTTTAAAATTTATTATTTTATTTAGGGAGTGAAAACCGATGATTCTTGTACTTGAAAGCAATATTGCCCAGAACCTGAAGGATGGGATACAAAACAGGCTGTCCCATGAGGGTTGTATCACCCGTGAAATCATGGATGCGGGTCGAAACGTCATGGCCGTGATCGGTAAACCCAAAACCGGTCTGGATGAATTTAAACACATGGATGGCATTGTTGATGCTTTGTCCATCACTTCCTCCCATAAACTGGCCAGTCGGGAGTTTAAGACCGAAGACACCCGGGTGAAGGTGGGCAATGTGGTGGTGGGGGGAGACCGGATTGTCATCATTGCCGGGCCCTGTGCCGTGGAAAGTCATGACCAGGCCATGACCATTGCACGGGAGGTTAAAAAATACGGGGCCGTCCTGTTCCGGGGCGGTGCCTATAAACCCAGATCCTCACCCTATTCTTTCCAGGGCCTGGAAGAGGAGGGGCTTAAAATTCTTGCCCGTGTCAGACAAGAGACAGGGCTCGGGGTGGTCACGGAAATGACTTCGGTGTCCCAGGCCGATCTGATGCTGAAATATGTGGACGTGGTCCAGATCGGTGCCCGGAACATGCAGAACTTTGAGCTGTTAAAATGTGTGGGACAGATGGACATCCCGGTTGTCCTGAAAAGGGGACTGGCCTCCACCATCCAGGAGTGGCTGATGTCGGCGGAGTATATCATGTCCGGCGGAAACGACAACGTGATCCTGTGTGAAAGGGGGATCAGGACCTTTGAACCCTATACCCGAAATACCCTGGACCTGTCCGCCATCCCGGTGTTGAAAAAACTCACCCATCTGCCCATTGTCATTGACCCCAGCCATGCCACGGGCATCCGGGAAAAGGTCAGTCCCATGGCACGGGCAGCCGTGGCTGCCGGGGCCGATGCCCTCATGATCGAGGTCCACAACAACCCGGACCAGGCACTCTCGGACGGTCCCCAGAGCCTGTACCCGGAACAGTTTGGTCAGTTGACCCGGGATATCTACGTGATCGCGCCCGTGGTGGGCAAGCAGCTTGATTTTGATTATTTAAAGAAAGCGGAAATCATCAACAACCCGGATACAGAGGATTCCAAAACCGCCGCCTTTATCGGTGAATACGGGGCATACAGTCACAAGGCAAGTCTTGGATATTTCGGCGAAGATGTCACTCCCGTTCCCATGAATACATTTAAGGATATTTTTGAGGCAGTCCAGACCGGGACCTGTCAATACGGGGTGGTTCCTTTGGAAAATTCCCTTTCCGGGTCCATTCATGAGAATTTTGACCTGCTCCAGGAGTATGATTTGAAAATCATCGGTGAGATCACCATTCGAGTGAAGCAGGCACTCATCGCCCATGAAAATGTGTCTAAGGGTGAAATTAAAAGGGTTCTTGGGCCTCCTCCGGCATTGTCCCAGTGCAGGCATTACCTGGAACGGACCCCGGATCTTGAACTCATTCCCGTAACCGCCACTTCAAGTGCGGTCAAACAGATTAAGGAATCCGGTGATATGCATGCCGCAGCCATCGGTTCTACCATGGCGGCAAAGATTTTTAACATGAAGGTTTTAGAAGAGTCTATTGAAGATAATCCCAGAAACTATACCCGGTTTGCCGTTATCGCCAAGGCAATCAAGGGCCGCAAGCGGGTGAACAAAACATCCATTATTTTTTCCACCGGCAACAAGCCCGGTGCCCTGTTTGAAGTGATGAAAGTGTTTTCAGAATTTCAGATCAACCTGGTCAAGCTGGAGTCCCGTCCCATGCTGGGAAAACCATGGGAGTATATGTTCTATGCAGACGTTGAGGCCGACCTTGAAACCGATGAGTTGTCGCCGGTCATGGAACAACTTGCGGAAAAATCTGAAAATCTGAGGGTTTTGGGCCGGTATTAATTGGGGAACGACATTAATATGCCAACACCCTGTCTCCCGGTTTCGGGAGACAGGGTGTTTACAGTTTTAACCCAAACAGCCTATCAGTTCAGACAGCCTGTCGGTCAGACAGGGTAGGACCCTTTTTCTATTTCACCGGTTTCCGTGACAATGTGATCAATGAGATCCAGGTCCACCAGATCGTGGGAATAGGTGGTCATGGAAAAGTTCATATTGGCACTTTGGGTTTCTTCCTGGGCCTTGTAGATATCCTGGTGGCTTGAATCCCTGTGGGAGTAGTGCAGGCTGTTGGCAAACAAATGCACGGATATGCCGTTCACATGGCATAGGCTCACCGTGCCTGCCGTACCCGTGGGGGCCACAATTTTGCGATCCGAGGTAATGGTCAGGGCGCCCACAAACATTTTTTTGGCCCCTTCGATGTAGTGACTCAGGTTGTGGGCCGGGGTCACCATGTGTTCAATGTCGGCCTCCCTCAGTGCCCGGACCGTCTGGCGGGTTCTCACCGGGTTGTCCTCAAGAATAATGACCTTGAAGCACCGGTTTAATTTTTTCTTTGCCTGGACAAGGATGTTGGTGACAACGGAACTGGCCGAGTGGACAATGATGACATCCTTGTCCTGGATATAATTCAGGCCGTTTTCCGTTACCCGGGCCGCGTTGCTACGGAATTGCTCAATTTTCTTTTCAAGGCTTTTAATGGTGGTTTGCCGAATCTCCTCCAGGTCCATGTCAGGGGTCAGGTTTTTTTGCATCTCGGTTTCAAATTGTTCCAGAAGATGCATGAGCGGGATAATATTGGGCTGGGAATTTCTCAGGGCACCGGCAAGCTCAAGGTAAAGGGGCAAAGTTTCCTCTTTGGTGCACTTTAGCTGGCGTATGGATTCAATAAAGCTGTTTAACGACAAAATTGTCATGGCGGCAATGCCCTGGACATTGCCCAGGTTCCGGAGGAGCGTGTACATGGTCTGTTCGTTTTTAGCGTTCATAGGGAGTACCATAAATAAAGGGTAAGGAATACGGATGCAATGATCAGTGTGATAATGGTAATGGCGGCACTGGCTTTCATGAATTCCAGAAAGCTGATATGCACCCCCGCCTGTTTGGCCATGCCCACTGAAACAATATTGGCCGATGCCCCGATCATGGTGAGGTTGCCCCCGAAACATGCACCCAGGGCCAGGGCCCACCACAGGATGTTGTTGGGGATGGGATTTGCCTCCAGCATGAGCCGCACAATGGGGATCATGGTAATGGTAAAGGGGATATTGTCGAGAAATCCCGAAACAATGCCCGAGACCCACAATACGGTCAGCACCATGATATAGGGGTTGTCCCCGATTTTCAGGAAGATGTTTTCGGCGATCCATTCAATGACCCCCTTGTGCTCCAGAACCCCCACCAGAATGAAGAGCCCGGCAAAAAACAACAGAGTACTCCACTCCACTTCTTCCATCATGCTTTCAACATCCACTCCCGAAATGGTGAACAGAACCATGGCCATGAGTACGGCCACAACACCCGGGGACATTTTGGTGATGGTCTGGGTGATAAAGAGGAGAATGGTGATGATCAGGCAGCTCAAGCCTTTGATCAACAGTTTTCTGTCGATCCGGGTATCCAGAAATTCGATTCGAATCTTCTCCAGGAGAAGCTGGACGCTGAAGAGTTTTGCCAGGTTGCCGTCAATGGGTTTAAACTTTTCCCGGTTGGTAAACCAGATGTAAAACATGGAAATCCCCAGTGAGATGACGACCGGTATACTCAGGTTGACGATGAACTGGTTAAAGGTGAGCCCCACTTTGGAGCCGATGATGATATTGGGGGGATCCCCGATCAGGGTGGCGGTCCCGCCGATATTGGAGATAACGGCCTGGGAGATCACATAAATTTTGGGGTCCAGACCCATGCCCCGTGTCAGCTCAATGATAATGGGAATGATGATGAGCACGGTGGTGACATTGTCCAGAAACGCAGACAATACTGCCGTGACAATGGAAAAAAGGATCAGGATCTTCACCGGGCTGCCCTTGGTCAGGGCGGCAATCTTCACGGAAATGATGGAAAAAAAGCCTGACTTTCTCAGTACCGCCACAATGGACATCATGCCCAGCAGCAGCATGATGGTCTCAAAATCGATCAATGCCGCAGCCTCGTGTTCACTCACAACGTGCAGCATCAGCAGAACCATGACGCCCAGAAGTGCGGACACGGCCTTGTTCACCAGTTCCAGGGTGATGGCTGCATAAACAATTAAAAACACAACAATAGGTATTAACGCGCCTTCCATAGACCGTTCCTTTTTATACAGCGCCTGCTCCGGCCTAATTCTGTTTTAATTGAAAAAGGGACGAGAGGCGGATATGATTATGGGGTTATGAGTGGATGAAAAAAAGAGTCACCTTGCTTATAGAATTTGCCTTTTTTATTGTCAGCCGATTCTGTCAGGCCAAAATTTCAAAACGCGATATGATACAAAAATTTCCTTTTTTTTGCAATGCCAAAATTTAATCGCCGAATTCAAGAATTTTCTGGTGCACTGCCGCAATAACCGGCAAAAATGGTGGCAGTGATGATGATCAGCCCCCCGGCAAGGGTCCGTATTCCCGGCACTTCATTCAGCAGGAAAAACGCCAGAATGATCCCGTAAACCGGCTCAAGTCCGGCGATGACAGCGGCGGTCCGGGCCTTTATCACAACCAGGGATTTTACGAACAGGGTATGGGCCAGGGCCGTGCAGACCACCCCTAAAAAGATAAGGCCGGGCAGGTCACTCATTTTTGGTAAATCGGTTGCCGTTGCCGGAGTAGGAAATACCAGGAACAGGACCGGAAATATCAGGAACAGGGCAGCAAAGAGGTTCTGGTAAAATGCCACGGCAAGGGGATCGGATATTCGGGCGTTTCTCCGGTTGACCAGGGCCAGGAGTGCAAAGGTGAACCCTGAAATAATCCCCAAGGCTCCACCCCGGGTGATGTTGTTTGAAACATCAAATTCCGGGATCACCAGAAGAACACCCATTAAGACGGCACCGGCGATGAAAATATCCCGGGTTCTTAAGCGCTCTTTGAAACACAGGGGTTCTAAAAAGGTCACAAACAAAGGAAAGGTGGAAAAAGTGACCAGGCCCACGGCCACACTGGAAATCTGGATGGAGAGAAAAAAGAAAGTCCAGTGAACTGCCAGAAGGATTCCCTGCAAGATGAAAAATAAGAGTTCTCGTCGGGCAAAGGAGAACAATACGGTTTTTGAGAAAAATCGGGCAAAACAAGCCAATACAATGGACGCAAAAAAGGTCCTGCCAAGGACAATAAACCAGGGGCTGCACTCGAGAAACTTGCCGAAAAGACCGGCAAAACCGAAGAGAAATGCAGCCGCATGGATCTGGGCAAGCCCCTTTCTGACCGTAGAGGGGTGTGAAAGGGACATGGGTTTACGTCAACTCCATTACCGGGTGAGCTGCCGGTATTTTATTCTGGAGGGCTGGTTTTCCTTGATGCCCAGCCGTTTTTTCCGGTCCTGTTCATAATCGGAATAGGACCCTTCAAAGAACAGGGTCTGGCTGTCACCCTCAAAGGCCAGGATATGGGTGGCGATCCGGTCTAAAAACCACCGGTCATGGCTGATGACCACGGCACATCCGGCAAAATTTTCCAGGGCCTCTTCCAATGCCCTCAGCGTGTTGACATCCAGGTCGTTGGTGGGCTCATCCAGGAGCAGAAGGTTGGCCTCCTGCTTGAGCATGACGGCCAGATGGACCCGGTTTCGTTCGCCTCCTGAAATGTCTTTCACCTTTTTCTGCTGGTCAGACCCGGAAAAGTTGAATTTTGCCACATAGGCCCTTGCATTTATTTCCCTGCCGGCGATGAGCATTTTTTCATTGCCGTCACCGATAAGTTCAAAAATCGTTTTTTCAGGATCAAGACTGTCCCTTGCCTGGTCGACATAGGCAAGTTTGACGCTCTGGCCCAGTTCAATGGTTCCGGAATCGGGTTTTTCCCTGCCCGTGATCATGTTGAACAGGGTTGTCTTGCCGGCCCCGTTGGGCCCCACAACCCCGATGATCCCGCCGGCGGGAATGACAAAGCTCATCTTGTCCACCAGGAGTTTGTCGTCAAAGGCCTTGGAAACATCATTGGCCACGATCACCTTTTCTCCCAGCCTCGGCCCGGGCGGAATAAAAATTTCCAGATGATTTTCCTGATCTTTGACGTCTTTTTTCAACAGATCTTCATAGGCCCTGATCCTGGCTTTGGATTTGGACCGCCTGCCTTTTGGGGACATGTTAATCCACTCAAGTTCCCGTTGAAGGGTTTGCTGCCGTTTGGATTCAGTTTTCTGTTCAGTGGCCAGCCGTTTCTGCTTCTGGTCCAGCCAGGAAGAGTAATTGCCCTTCCAGGGAATCCCTTCCCCCCGGTCCAGTTCAAGAATCCACCCGGCCACATTGTCCAGAAAATACCGGTCATGGGTCACGGCAATCACCGTTCCCTCATACCGGCTTAAATGGGTTTCCAGCCAGCCCACGGATTCGGCATCCAGATGGTTGGTGGGCTCATCCAGGAGGAGAATGTCGGGCTTCTGCAATAAGAGGCGGCAAAGGGCCACCCGCCGTTTCTCACCACCGGAAATCACCCTGACCAGGGTGTCTCCGTCCGGACACCGCAGGGCATCCATGGCCATTTTCAACCGGGAATCCAGGTCCCAGGCATCCATGTGGTCCAGTCGGTCCTGGAGTTTGCCCTGGCGTTCGATAAGATTTTCCATCTCATTCTCGGACATGGGATTGGCAAATTCTTCGGAAATTTTTTCATATTCGTTCAGCAGGTCGACAATTTCCTTCACCCCTTCCTCCACCACCTGCCGTACCGTCTTTTCGCTGTCCACCAACGGCTCCTGCTCCAGATATCCAATGGTGAACCCTTTGGTGAGGATGGTTTCTCCCACAAACTCGGTGTCAATCCCGGCCATGATTTTTAAGAGCGAACTTTTCCCGGACCCGTTCAGGCCCAGGACCCCGATTTTTGCCCCGTAAAAATAGGACAGGGAAATATCCTTGAGCACCTGTCTGGTGCCGTGAAACTTGCCCACATTCATCATGGAATAGATGATTTTCTTCGTATCCTGGGTCATAAGGCCTCCTTATTCAATGATCGCAATGCACTCGATTTCAATCAGGGCGTCTTTGGGAAGTCGTCCCACTTCAAAGGCGGATCTGGCAGGCTTGTGGCCCGCCAGAAACCGTTCATACACCGTGTTCATTCCAACAAAGTCATCCATGGAATCCAGAAAAATGGTGGCCTTGACAATCTTGTCCGGGGTTGTGCCGGCTTGGGCCAGAACAATCTCAATATTTTCCATGACCCGTTCGGTCTGCTCTTCAATGGTGGTGCCCACGATCTCCATGGTGGCGGGATCAAGGGGAATCTGGCCCGAGCAGTAGATTGTGTCATGTTGAACAATGGCATGGCAGTATGGGCCGATGGCTTTCGGGGCTTTTTCTGCAAAGATCTGTTTCATTATATTCTCCTTAAGATGTTTAAGCTTTGAATTCATTTTCAGGTGTCAAAGATGACAACCGGTTCTTTTAATATCATGTCTATGGCTTTTTTTGCGGTTCGGGCAAGAGCGGGAAAGGTTTCGTCCAGTTTTGAAATCTGCCTCAGGTTTTCACTGGTTCTCAGGATCAGCCGGGCCAGGTCCCCTGCGGCATAATCCGATCGGGTGACAATATCATCCCAGGGTTCATCATGGGCCCAGAGGTAGAGCAGGAGGCTGGGCTGGACAAACAGGTTCGGAGCTTCAAATCCTTTGTCTAAAAGTTTTACGGCAAAGGGCTTTAATCCTTTTCTTGCATCCAGGAAGGCCTCTTTAAACCGTTTGGGAAGGGCCTTATGGTAGAGGGGGTCGTCCTTGTATTCTTTTTCATTGACAAAGGAAGAGATAATGGCTGCCAGGAGGGCCGGGTCGGTTTGGGGCAAAAGATTTTGTCTGATGCCCTGGGCCACGAGCAGGGGCGCGTCCATCCTCAGTTTTGAGGCCCAGATTCCATCTTCGGTGAGTCGTCCCTGTGGTGTCACAAAGTTCTCCTGGGTGAGAAAATCCATGTGATCCAGAAAATCCATCCAGAGAATTTCAAGGTCATTGCCGAATTTTTCCCTGGCAATTTTTCCCTGCTTTTTTTTGGACAGGATCAGGTGGGAGGCAAAGGATTTTTCCAGCAATAGTTTGATCTGGTCCGGGGTGTGGGAGAGCAGCAGGTTCAATACCATGGAAAAGTTGATGGTGATCCGGCTTTCAATGTCCAGGGGAGGGGAGGTGATGAGCCGGGCAACATACTTTAAATCCATGAATTTTCCGGGTAGAATAATGCCGAATCCGATTTTGTCCATTCCCCTTCTTCCGGCCCGGCCCGACATCTGCTGGAATTCACTGGGGGTGAGCCCCATGAATTCCACCCCGTTAAATCGGTCCGAGTTCAGGATGACCACGGAACGGGCCGGAAAATTGACCCCGGCCGCCACCGTGGATGTGGCAAACATGGCATCCAGCAACCCCTCTGCCATAAGGGTCTCCACCACCACCTTCCACGCGGGAAGGTGGCCGCTGTGGTGGGCTGCAGTGGCGGTCTGCTCAAGAAAGGGACGCTGGGGATGGTTTTCCAGGTGGGGATTGCCCGCCACCAGTTTGTCCAAAGTGTGGCGCAGGGCCTCCCGCCTCTTGGGATCTTTGGTCAACAGGCCGGCATTGCACAACCGTATGGCCTGGTCACATTCCGCCCGGGATTTTAAAAAGAAGATGGCCGGCAGCAGATCATACCGGTCCAGGATCTGGAGGATCTCGCCAAAAGGGGGAAGCCTTCCACCCCCTGACATTCCGGGTCTGTTTCGGGCACTTGCAAATTTAAACACTTTTTTGTGAAGTTTTTGTTGCCTCCCCGGCTCAGGATGTTCCATCAACGGGAAAAGGGTCCCGGACGGGTGCAGGAAAAGCGGGAAAAGCGGGACCGGCCGGTCATGGTTCTCAACTACAACACATTCTTTTCCCCGGATGGACTCCAGCCATGCGGCGATCTGAAACGGGTTCCCTATGGTGGCGGAGAGCAGGAGCAAAGGAATGCGAACCGGCAGGTAGATCATGATCTCTTCCCAGACCACCCCCCGCTGTTCATCTCCGAGAAAATGGGCTTCATCCAGGATAATCAGGTCACAGGTTAAATTTTCACCCGTATACATGGCATCGTAGAGCTGGTTTCTCAGGATTTCCGTGGTGCCGATGACAATGGCGGCATCGGCGTTTTCCTTGATATCACCGGTGAGGATGCCCACATTTTCCCGGCCGAAAAGGGTTGAAAACCTTGCGTGGATGGAATTGGTCAATGCCTTTAACGGGGTGGCGTACCAGACCTTGCCCGCTTTTTCCAGGATGGTCCGGGTCACCTGTTCGGCAATCCAGGTTTTCCCGGAACCCGTGGGGGCGGTGACCAGGCAGTCGGATTTTGCAATGGCCTCCAGGGCCTGAAGTTGAAACGGGTCCGGTTTAAACCGGGTTTCGTCAGGAACCCCGATTTGTTTGAATACGGATTTTAAGGATTTGTCGGACCCGGGTTTCATCGGCTTTGTTAAGGCCGTGGCACCCGGTTTTTTATAGGGTCTTTTGGACGGATAATATCTTTTTTTCATGGCGAATATAAACCATAAATATCGATATTATGCAATGTTTTACTCTTGGTTATTCCCCGGCTTTCGTTGGTGGAAAGTTGGGTTTCATGGACCATAGCCGTTCAAGAATGAGTTTGGGAGACTCAAGGCCGAAAAAAGATTTTTCCAGCCGGCCCGGGTCTTTGAAGTAAAAGTCTTCAACATCATCACCCGGATGAATGGGCGTGAAATCGTCAACTTTGCATAGGAATGCAAAATCCGTGATGTGATAGGTCACATTTTGATAGGTGTAGACGTTGGGAACCGAACAAAAATAGTTCATAGAGACAATGTCCAGGGCCAGTTCTTCTTTGACTTCCCGCATCAGGCAGGCTTCCATTGTTTCACCGGGTTCGGCAAAACCCCCGGGAAAATCAAGCATGCCTTTTGCCGGGTTGCGCCGGCGCCGTGAAACCAACAACTCTTTTTTTTCGTTGAAAATCAGTGCAATTCCGGCAGCGGCGGTGTTTAGATAAAATTTAAAATTGCAGGTCCTGCACATAAAGGAGGTCGGTCCAGCAGTGGCCAGGCTCTTGGCCCCGCACTCGGGGCAAAAGTGAAATAAATGAACGTTTAAATTTTCCAAGGCTACACCCTCCTTTATGTGCTCAAACTATTATTAGGATAACGGGGTCAGGCTTATTATGCTTTCGGATAGGGTCTATGTCTCAATAAGAGGCCTAACAAAAGACCAATAACGCAAGCCTGACCCCTTCAGGACAAAAATCAGGGGTTCATCTCATAATTGTCTTTTAACGCAATCACGTGACCCTCCCAGATGCGTGTAAACCGGTCCATATCTGTGACCGGCCGTTTGATCATTTTTTGGCAATACCCCATCTGAACCTCACTGGTATCTGTCTTTGAGTAGAGCTTTAACGCATACTCAGAAAAATCCCGGATCATGAAATCAAAAATCTGTTCTAAAAGATCTTCTTCAAATCCATCCATGAAGAATTTTTCAAGGATGAGCTGACCATAGGCCACGAGGGTGAACATTTCGCCCAGGTAGAGCAGAAAATCCATGTTTTTGGCCTGGACCTTGTCCGGGGTTGCCTTTAAGAGCATCTCCCTGAGCAGCTCTATCTGTTGTTTGAAAATATTTACATTGGGCAGGTCCACACGGTCATAGGCAATGGAATAATCATGAAACTGGATTTTCCCCAGCCCCTTGGTGGGGCCCTGATCAAACAGGAATTCATCACAGGCTGCCTGATCCCGGCAGGGGATGTCGGGAAATTGTCCCGGGTTGAAAAAATAATTGGCCATGAATTTGATGATCAGGGCCATGTTCACATGCACGGTTCCCTCAAGCTTGGGCAGTGCCCGGATGTCCGTGGCCGCCATTTCAAAATACCCGTCCTTTTCAAATCCCTTTGCCGCAATCACATCCCAGATCAGGTTGATCACGGTCTCGCCCTGGCTGGGAACCTTCATCTTGACCATGGGGTTGTAGAGAAGATACCGCCGGTCATCCCGGGAGGCACTCCTGAAATAGTCTGCCGCACGCTGGGAAAATACCCGCATGGCAACGAGCCGGGTATAGGCATCCACAAACATCTGTTTGATGTGGGGAAAATCCGTGACCCACCTGCCGTAAAGATTCCTTGAGGCCGCGTGGTTCAACCCCTCATAAAAGGCATGGGTGCAGATACCGATGGCGGCCCAGCCCAGGTTGAACTTGCCCACATTGATGGTGTTCAGGGCGCTGTTCCAGGCATCGGGTCCCGTTGACAGGATATCTGCGTTTGTGAGCGGGTATCCGTTCAGGGCGTATTCCGCCACATACCCTTCCCAGTCCACCACGTTCTGCACAAGATCATAGTTCTCATGTTCAGGATCTACGGCAAAAAACACGTATTCATCGGTTTCACTGTTTTTCCCGAAGGTGGAAACAATGCCGGCTTTGTTGGCATTGCCGATATAATATTTGCCCCCGTCCGCCACATAGCTCCCGTCCCCAAGCGGTGTCAGGGACATGTCCGAGGAGTAGAGGTCGGCGCCATGGGTTTTTTCTGACAGGCCAAAGGCAAAGATATGGCCCTGTTTCAGCAATTGGGCGGTTTTATTTTTAAGGGATTCATTGGGGCTCATCCAGATGGGACCCAGGCCCAGGATGGACACCTGCCAGGTATACCAGTGGGACAGGTTGTAAAATCCAAGGATCTCATTGAAATCGCAGATCCGTCTCGTATCCCACCGGGCATTCTTATTGTCCCCACCGTATTTTGCAGGGGTTAAAAGGGTGGCAAAGATCTGGTTTTCTTTTAAAAATTCTAAAAAATCATCATACCAGACTCTCTCATGATAATCGGATTTTAATTGTTTTTTGCCCCGGTTTTCAAAATAATCAATGGTTTTTTTCATGATGGCTTTTGATTCAGGGTCAAGATGGTCAAATGTTTCTGTTCTCGGGTTAAATAAACTCATAAATTTTTCCTTTGCCTAGGGATTGTCCATAAAATGGTTAGCATTCAAACTTGTTTTACAGGCCGGCTCTGGGCGGGTCCGGTTATTCCATATTGATGACATCAGTGATAAATCGTTTGAACAGGAGTCGTTCTTCCAGTGAAAAGGGTTTGAGGATCTCATCATTGGCCTTTTTTCGTTCTTTGATCAGAGCCTGTTTCAATCTGTCTGCCTTGGGAGAGGTAAAGATGGACAGTCTTCTTTTGTCTTTTTCACTGGGTTTTTTGACGATCCATCCGGCCCTGGCCATTCTTTCGAGGACACCGGAAAGCGTGGCCTTGTCAAGGATCAGAAATTTGCCCAGTTCAGCCGCAGTCATTCCCTGTCTGTACCAGAGACCTTCCAGCACCAGGTGCTGAAGATTGGTCAGTTTGTAAGGAATTAATTTGTTGTTGAAATCTGCATGGGCTTTCTGGTAGGCCTTGGCCAGCAGAAACACCATGCAGTCCGGAACGTCATCCGGTAATTTGCTCATGCTAAGCTCCTTCGTATACGAACTATATACGAGAGAGATGGCAGTTTGTCAAATCAAATAAATATTTTTTGGATATCTGCCGTGACCTGGGATTTTTAAGGGCAGGATAATATTGTATTCGCCAAAATATTATGGCATAGTATTAAACTGTGAAAGATCCAGAGGGGTTGCATGACCTTTGGCGGAAATAAAGATGATAGACGATAACAAAGGAGCGTATGAATCTTCAAGGTGATTTCGAAGGGCTGACGCTGGCAAGCATCCTTCAGCTTCTGTGCAATGATCAGAAAACAGGCGTGCTGACCGTAACTGCGGATAAAGATGAGAGCCGGGTATTTTTCGAGCAGGGAACCATTATCT
This sequence comes from uncultured Desulfobacula sp., assembly GCA_963674905.2. GTDB lineage: Bacteria > Desulfobacterota > Desulfobacteria > Desulfobacterales > Desulfobacteraceae > Desulfobacula. The sequence continues at coordinate 4,136,997 of CAXXXR010000002.1, forward strand.
ATGCCACGGCTTCCTTAAAAGAGGCACGCCTGGGATTCTTGATGCGCACCGACGGTGTGATTTCCGAACAACAGCTTGAAAAATGCCTTGCCCAAGCCCGGGAGGAGAAGATGCACCTGGGCAAGATCCTGGTGGAAAAGGGGTATATCTCCCTTGATACCCTGAAAAAATATAATACCAAACAGGTTGAGGCCATTTTATACAATCTGCTTTTCTGGAAAAAAGGCCGGTTTGAATACAAAGATGCGGCCCTCAACCTAAAGGGAATGATCGTTACCCAGCTCAATCCCATGAAGCTGATACTTGAAGCCTCCCGCAGGATCGATGAGCTGTCTGTTCTTCAGAAATTTATCCCTTCCGACAGACTCGTCTTTAAAATGTCGGGAAAGGTCCAGAGCAAGGAAGAAATCAAGCTCAATGCAAACGAATGGCGGATTCTGTCCTTGATTGACGGAACCCGCACGGTCCGGCAGATTATCAATGAAAGCGGGTATGATGAATTTGCCGTTTATAAAATCTTTTTTTCCGTTATCTCATCGGGTCTGATCGAACAAAAAGAAGAAATTCAACTGGATGACCCGGGCGAAGAAAGTGATTTTTCAGCCATTCTCACCGTGTTTACCGATATTTTCGCATCCATTAAAAAGAACATTTCCGATGAACTCGGGGACAGGAGTTATCTGCTGTTTGAAGAGATAAAATCCAGTCTGTCCATTGAGTTTAAAGATATACTTGAGGGATATCACCCGGACAACCATAAAAATTCAAATCTCCAGGCCATTACCAAGGCACTGGACAAAATGGATGGAGTCGAAGATATCAAGGGATTTTTGATCACCGGACTCACCGAGTATTGTTCCCATGTATTGAAAAAAGTGGGAGAGATACTGGGATCACAGCCCTTGATTAAAATTCTCACGGACATCGAAAAAGTATTGGGATATGTGAAGAAATATCAGGCCGGTTCAAAAGAAAAGAATCAAATCGTCAATGATATGAAAAATGTCATTGAGGGGATCCGTTCTGCATTTAAAACCGATAAAAAAGGCGGGTCCAAAGGGGGAATTTTTTCCCTGTTCTCTTTGCTCTCCTAAGGTCCAGATTTTGGATTCCGGACCCAATGCATCAAAAAACCATCAAAAAGCCATCAGGAATCTGCCACTTTTGCTCCGCCATAGGCTAAAAAGGACAGGGCAGCGGTTCTGAACAATGCCCGGATAACCTCAAGCACATCCGTGTCCATGATTTTATCAAAAATCACCACATAGTCGGCAATAAACAGGAGACAGACCGTTATCAGGATCAGTTTGATGACTGTCCCGACCTTGCCTCCGGCGTATTTGATCCGGGCCTTGTTGAAAACAAAGATAATAATGAGATAAATCACCAGGGTAAAGATCAGAATAATGGTTTGTGCCGTCATGAAAGACTCCTTATTATATACGGGCCTTATATTTCTTTAAGAAAATTGATGATATTGTCTGTAAGTGTTGCCGCATCCACATTTTTTGATTTTATCACTCCCAGATAACAATTGCCAACAGGAAAAATAAAAAAAAAGGGTTCATTTTTTTTTGAGAACACAAGAGACTGGAATTTATTTTTAGCCAGGGTCAGTGAATTTTGCCCACAGGACAATACGAGTTCGGCAGTTTTGTCAGGATTTTGAATATCCTGTGCAATGATGTTTCCCCGGGGGGCCACAAAAATGTATTGGTCCACACCCGAAAGCCTGCCAATTTGAACGGCCTGTTCCCGGCTGATCATTTTGATGGTTCCTTGTGTGACATGCCCATGGAAACAAGGGCGGTCAATTGATCCTGAACCGGCCCGGACAGGGGAAAGGTTTTGGCGGCAATGATGAGGGCAATATCCCGGGTGATCATTTTAAGTATCATGTTTTTGCCGGATATTATCAAGGCCATTTCATCCGTATCCGGGTAAAGGGAGTAGAAGATAGAGAAATTTTGGAACAGAGTTTTTCCCAGAAATTCCAGATCCCTGGTTTTCAGGAGGGCAGGCATATAATTGGTTAATACGCCGGCGGTGCAGTCAAAAAGAAATGATCCGATAATTTCGGGAAATGATTTCAGATGGTTTATGAGGACATCTGCCGGTTCAACATCAGGGGCTCTGTCTGTTTCAAATGCGTATGCATTCATGTAACCGCAGGCAGAACACCTGAACACGGCTTTCCCGCTGATGAGCTGGTCCGGGGTCAGAAGGTTTTTTTCCCCACAGTCTTCACAAAAAAAAATCATTTTATCTTACCGGGTGCCTAAGCGCCGAATATTCCCTTGAATTTCCCCCACACCCCTTTGGCCTTTTTTTCAGGAGGAGTTGAAACACCTTCATGGGCTTGGTCGGACCTGTCTCTTTCTTCTTCGTCCTTTTGTCGGATGATCTTGTCTTGATGTTTCAACTGCCTGATATTTGATGCAATGATCCCAAGCAGGCTGGTTTTATCCGGGTCATTTTCCCAGCGACCTTCAAGATAGGCAATGTCCTCGTTGACGGACAGCATGGATGCCTCGTACCGGAGCCATTCCCAATCCTCAATAGTGGTCCCCAGCCGGTTTAGAATATCAAGGTCTGTATCATTTCCGCCGGGTTCAGGCGCATTGATCTGCTCAGATTCAACACTTTCATCTTCATAGTCAAAGGGGATGATTCCATCGGCCGCCTCTTCATTATCCTCATCCTGAAACGGCACCAGATCTTCGGGTTCATCCTCATCCGATTCGTCCTCCTCTTGGAATGGGACCAGGCCCTCGGGCTCATCTTCCCGGTTTGTCCCTAAATCGATCAAGGATTCAGGCAAATCTTCATCATTCTGGTCATTCGTCAGGTCAGGCACTTGCCCAGGCAGGGGGGATGCGTCAACCAATGGTCCGTCCGGAGGGGATGCGTCGATAGATGTGTCGCTGGGAGAATCCAGGTTGAAAAATTCATCCAGACGGTTTCCGATTTCCGGTATGGGCGCCACGTCCTTTTGCTGGGGTATAAAATTTTTAATGCCCCGGGACTTAAGGTCCGTGTCCTGGTCGGCCATGTTCATGGACTGACCCTGGTTTGCACCATGAACATCCATCAGGTGAATGGCATCCAGCAACTCATCTGCGGGTGACTCTTTTATGCTGAAAAGATCATCCATGACATCCTGGGGTCCGGCATCCGGTTTTATCTTGTCGGCAAGGGCCGGTTCCATCGTATCCGGATCAGACTCGGTTTCCCCGGATAGAGACGGGTCCTGGTCAGGCAGCATGGTTAACGGAACAATATCGTCTGATGCCGGTATGCCCGTTGACCGGACATGGGAAAGGGCGGGCTGAAAACCGGTATCGTCTTCTGCTATGTCGGGTGTTATATCGGGTGTACTACTTGCCGGCATGTCCGGTGAAATATCGGGTGCAGGCAGGGGCCCGGCTTTTTTTTGGGAAATGCTGCGTTTAAATTCATGAAACCTGTGGATATCGGTTTCCAGGGCCAGCTTTTTGTCTTTAAATGCCATGTCCGGGGTTTGAACAATTTTTTGGAAATTTTCAAAAACAGATCGCAAAAAAGAAATGGCATCGATTGGGGCGTCTGCTTTTTGTCTGCCGATAAACCGCCCGGTGGTGTAAATGATTTTCAAAAAGGTATGATGGATTTTGTATGGCTGTAATTTTGACAGAAAATTTGTGAGAACAGATTCAAAATTTTCCAGGGTTTTGTCGGATATTTCCCAGTCAATGGACAGGATAACGGCTTTTAAATCGTCCATGTCCGTGTCGACGATTTCCGGCCGGGATGCGATCTTGTTTTTCAGGGTCTTAAATTTTTCAATTTCCCGGGATACTATTTCATCGGCAGTCTCCAGTTCAAGATCCGGGGTATGGATGATCGCATCAAGCTGCTCAGCGATTGAATTCAGGACCGGCAGGGTATCTGCATGGGCCGTATCCTTTTTAATCCCCAGATAGGTCCCCAGGGGCTGCATCATTTTCAAAAGCGGGATCACCACGGGAGTGTCTGCATTTTCCCGGGTCAGTTGTGACAGCTCGTCTTGAAAAACAAGAATGTCATCGTCCGTTATGGTGTCGTTCATGGCCTGTATGACCGTTTTAAGCGCTTCGGTTGTGTTTTTAAGAGAATTCAAAGAAACCTCCTTAAAAAAGCTGGTCTTGAATTGATGCCAATGTCATTGATATGATTTTTTTCAGGGTAGGGATAACATTGCCGCCTTTTAATGCACTGGCTTCAAAGGCAGGGGACCGCAACGCAGAGTTTAAATCTCTTTGCAGGGTTTGAGATGACAATATCGGGATATTGGACTGCTTAAGATCTATTTTGTTGTATTGCATGACAAAGGGTATCTTAAACAGATCAAGGTTGTAGGTTTGAAGATTTTCATACAATTGGTTGAGGGATTCGATATTTTTTTTCCGCTGTTCTTTCTGGACATCCGCAACAAAGACGATACCGTCAACACCCCGTAATACAAGTCTTCTGGTGGCATTGTATTTTACCTGCCCGGGAACGGTATACAATTGAATGGTAACGTCAAAACCTTTTATCTGGCCCACGTCAAAGGGGAGAAAATCAAAAAAAAGGGTGCGGTCATCCTGGGTTTTCAAGCTGACCATTTCTGTTTTGAGCTGCTTCCGGTATTTTTCGTTTATGTGTTCAAGGTTGGTGGTTTTTCCGCCCCTTCCCGGACCATAATAAACGATTTTGATCTGAACTTCCTTGGTCTTTACATTGATAAGCGCCAAGTCCAATCCCCCTCAAACACACCTGACCATGGACAGATGATGTTACGCCTGTTCCGACACGGATTCGTCATTGGTCAATATGGTGTTTATTTCCTTGATGGTTTCAGCTACTTTTAACCTTACCAGCCCCAGAGAGATGTCCTGGTTGAACATCGTAATTAAAAGGGTTTCATCATTGACCTTGCTGAAATGAATACTTGATTTTTCACCTTTGTGGAACAGCAGAGAAAATTCAGACTCACCCACAAGTTTTGCCATTGCATCCACCGCAGCAAAATTACCGGCAGCAAGTGCGGCAAAGGCGGTGGAATCCAGCCGGCTTTTCCCGTTATCATGTTTTGCAATGGTATTTCCGGCCATATTCATATAAATGACATTATCAAGTCCAGCCTGGATCAGGTTGGTGACAATCGCATTATCAATGGCATCTAGTTGGTTTTGATTTAGCATGGAGGAATGTTAACTTAAAACAATAAATTGTGCAATAATTTAAGCATTTTTTTTTATGATGATCCTATTCCCCGGTCTTAACTATAATAAAGCCTGAAGACCGGGGAATTTAATCTCATGATAAAGGTCTGAAAAATTGACCCGAATCAATCGAGCCTTATCTTATCAATTCATCAGGACCAATGGGCCGGTGTTAATTGTTGAGGCCCGGAACAATGATACGTGATTGATCCGCTTTTTTCTGTTTCTCCTGTTCCTCCTGCATCCGTTTGAAGCTCTCAACCACTTTCTGGGTTTCCACTTCCATGGCTTTGGGGAATATGTCCATGGCCTCATCCAAAGTTTTGGCCTCAAGCTTTGACTGGATGGGAATGGGGCCCTGGGGAGTGCTGAGCTGGGTTCTTCCAAGGAAGATGGGCTCCCGGGATGCATCTTCTGATCCGTCCATGTTGATGGGAATCAGCCGCTGTATCGTGGCGATCTTCAGATCAGTGATGGATTCTTCACGATACAGGTTGTTTTTGTCCACTTCAAAATTCAAGCCGCCGGGTTGTCCGCCGTTGCTGTTCATACAATGTCTCCAGTTCTGGGTTATAAAAAGAAATCCGGCCAAATACCGGAATTCTCCTCTATTATTAACGTGTTTGCCCGGTGAGTGCAAGTTAAGGTTTTTTTTAAGGTCGTGCAGGGGCGTGTCAGGCACGGTTGCCCAGGGCCTTTTTTAAGTGTTTTTTTCAGACGATAAAGTCAACGCTGCGACCGGCTACCGGATCTTTATAGGTGATTTTAACCGTATAATTTTTAATATCAATATAGGCGGTTACATAGTATTTTTTATTGATCCATTCCAGGATCAGGGTGTCATTCTTTGATTTGAGGAGATTAAACTCTCCGTTAAAGGCAGGATAATGATTCCTGAATTCCATGAGCCGCAACAGACGCTGAACCACAGGCCTTTGAATCTCTCCTTCGATTTCTTCGAGACTATAGTTGTGACGATTGATATTTCTGCCCAGCCGGGTTCTCTCAACCAGTTCGATATCGTTTTTTCCGGCCAGCAGGCCCACGTAATACACCTGGGGGATGCCCGGGGTAAAAAATTGAATGGTTCTTGCCGTAATATAGGCATCATCGTTGTTGCCCAGGGCAGAGTAGAAGGTGCAGTTTACCTGGTATACGTCAAGGTTCTGAAATTCGGGCCCGGAGTATATTCTTTTGACATTGGACCCTTTTTTGTACAGCTCTTCCAGAGTGTCTTCAATTTCTTGAGGATTTAAAAGTTCCACAACATCCACCACACCGATGCCGTCATGGGTGTCAAGGGTGGTGATCTGCTTGCGCGGACATTTTCTCAGCCAGGATTTGAGTTGCCGGCTGGTGTGGGTGTACAATGCATGGAGCACGAGCATGGGCAGGGAAAAATCATAGCACCAGTATCCTTTTTTGGCCAGTTTGAACTGGTATGAAAAGTGTTCATGTACCTCGGGAAGAATTTCTGTGTCAAAGGCAGCGGCATAATCATTGAACCACTCCAGGAGCTCCCAGATCTTGGGTTCGATAAAAAAACAATTGGTTCCCTTTTGGATGGTGGTATAGGCAAGGGCATCCAGGCGGATCATTTTGGGTCGGTTCCGGGCCAGGCGGATGAGAAATTTTCGCATCACCTTGCGGGTGACAGGGGAATCATAATCCAGATCAATCTGTTCATAGTCAAAGGTGCACCAGAGTTTTTCCCGGGTTCCGTCCCGCCGTTCCAGCTCCTGATAGGGCGGGCTGGGTTTCCGGGTGTAGACCTTTTCCAGATCACCGTCCTTTAACCAGGCATCATAGCCCAGTTTGTCAAAGCTTAAAAACATGTCTGCGAATTTACTGTCAGGACCTTTTTCAATATAATCCTGAAAAAAAACAGATTGCCTGGAGATGTGATTCACCATAAAATCAATGATCAGGTCAAAATCCTGGCCGATCTTTTCAACATCTTCCCAGGTGCCGAATGCAGGGTCCACCTCATCATAGGTCAGCGGGGCAAACCCCCTGTCCGAGGATGAGGGATAAAAGGGGAGGAGATGGACTCCATGGACCGCCTTTGAAAAGTATTTGCGCAACGCATAGTGCAGTTCCGGTAAATTGGCCCCCAGGCTGTCCGGATAGGTGATCAACTGGATTTTGTTTTTCATTGCCATGGTGTTAATTGCCCTTTGCTCTGGTTAAAAACTCGTAATGCATGATGCCCTCAAGAATCCCTCCGGCAAATGATAGATTTGCAAAATAGATGTTGCGCCGGGATTTTAAGTGTTCAATTTCAGGACTGTAATTTCCCACCACCACTCCGCAAGGTTCTCCCCTGAGCATTTCCTCGTCGTTTCCTGAATCACCGCAGATTAAAAAATTCATCAGGGGTATGCCCCACTTGTAGCTCAGATACCGGATGGCCTTGCCTTTTGAGGCCCTGTACGGAAGAATATCCAGAAATTCTTCATGGGAATAAATCAGGGTGTACTGGCACCGGCTTTGGGTCAGTACATGATGGATCTTTGCCAGACGGTCCTTACCCGGTTCCATGTGATAACTGATTTTAAAGGGTTTTTGAACATCATCTGTCTGGAGCTTAAGATAATTGATTCGTTCAAGTTGTGACAGGATCAGTTCCCGGTTCCAGTTTTTGGAGATATGGGTCTCCCATCCCCTGTCATGGGGCAGGGTATTGCCGTAATTGATCCGGCTGCCCACGCCGGAGATAATGATATCCGGCATCATGATCTTATGGGTTTTAAGGATATCCACGGCAGAATCAAACACCCGGCCCGTGGCAACGGCAAACCCGATATGATCCCTGTTTTCTTCCAGAATGGCGTTTAATTTTTCCACCGCTTCCCGGTCTCCCCCCAAAAGGGTGTTGTCAATGTCTGTGATGAGCATGTGATCCAGGCTGGAAAGTCGTTTTCCAACGCTTGATCCGGGAGCTGCACGATTCATGTCGGAACTCCCGCTCTGTTGGGCAAGGGTTTGAACTTCATTAACATAGGCGGTCACATGACTTTCCCAGGTATAATGCTTGCGGGTGTTGATGATCCCGTTCTTTGAAAATCGGGTCCATGTATCCGCGTGCACAAGGATTTTTTTGATGGCCTCAGCAATGGCCTTTGTATCTTCAGGATCAACCAGAATTCCAGCTTTGCAGTTGCGGATGATGTCCCTTGGGCCGCCGTCGTTTGTGGCCACCACGGGCAGCCCGCAGGACAGGGCCTCCAGCAGGGTGATCCCGAAAGGCTCTATCAGGGCCGGATTGACAAATACACCCCGTTTTTCAGCGGCAATACGGTAGAGCTCGGGCACCTCATGCTCAAAGTCGTGTTTTTTTGGGATGGCCATTCGCCCGTAGAGGTTGTACTTGTCCATGAGCAGCAGCATCTTTGTGAGCACGTCGCGCTCGGTGTCCTGTTTTTGTGAGATATCCTTGCGAATCCCGGCAAACACGGCAAGGTTGGCAATGGCCTGGAGATCCGGGTCCTCACCATAGGCCCGGATCAGTCCCCGGATATTTTTTCGTCTGTCCGGACGGCTCAGGGCCAGGATTATGGGTTTGTCCGGGTGCTGGAAAAAACGGTTCATTTCATTCAACAGGGACTCTCTGGCAAACAGGGCTTCTTCTTTTTCGGCAGCACTGGAAAATTTATCGTGGTAAAAAGGATAAAATTTTTCGATCCCGATCCCCGGTGGGATCACCTTGTATCCGGGCAGGGTCCTGTTCCGGTAAAGTCCGTATTGTTTTACAATCTCCTGACGGGTGCTGGTGACGACGAGATTGGCATACTTGAGTATTTTTTCTTCAATACCAATCCTGTGATCGATTTTCAACCGTTTATTGATATCCTTGGGCTCCAGACCTTCATTGATCAGCCGAGCCTTTTTACTTCTGCCCAGGGAATGGCCGGTAAACACAAAGGGAAGGCCGAAAAACCGTGCCAGCTCCTTGGCCACGTACCCCGCATCCGGGTAGTGGCCGTGGAGGATATCCGGGATACGATTTTCCGCTTTGATAAACTTGATGGTCTTGTCCACAAATTCATCCAGAAACGGCCACAACAGTTCTTTGCGGATATATTTTTTTCCCCCGCACTGGATCCGGACAATGCGAAACTTTTCGTTCACCTGTTCCATGGGCCGGCCATAGTCTTCTGAACAGGATTTGTCCATGATCAGCCGGGTGACGAGATCCACCTTTTCAATGTCTTTGTGCCTGGAAAGCGCCCGGCAGAGTTCAATCACATACTTTATCTGTCCGCCTGTGTCGGCGTCATATCCCAGTTCCATGTTGTCTGCCCGCACCAGGCCGTGAATGCTGAACATTTGTATGTACAAATCTTTTTTGGGCATGATCTGACTCCTGTTGTATCGAAGCGGTAAAGGGTATCGTTAAAAGAAATCAGAAGTTTTTATGGGCCAAAGTATAGAATACCGGAACAAGTCGCGTCAACCCCGGATTTTTTTTAAGTCATTGAATCAATAAGTTCTTTTGGCAGAATCGGGGTTGCCCCTTTTTGGGAGCAGACAAAGGCGGCCACGGTATTGGCAATCCTGTTGATTCTGTCCAGACTGAATCCCCTTAACACGCCCAGGGCCAGAACCGCTGAAAATGAATCCCCGGCGCCCACACTGTCAATCACTTTAACAGGATTAGATCGGTAGACACTATCCTGCTGTCTGTCCACAAAGATCCGGCTTCCGTTTTTTCCCCGGGTTAAGGCAACCATATCAAGGCCGAACAATTGAATCAGTTCTTCCAGGCAGGCGGTTTCATCCATAGTACTTGAAAAACTGTCGCTTAAAAACAGGGTCCTCAGAATATCCAGCTCTTCCTGGTTGAGTTTTAAAATATTGGTCAGATTAAGCAGGTCTGACAGAATTTTTTTTGAATAAAAGTTTTGCCTTAAATTGACATCCAGGATTTTCAGACAGCCTGGTCTTGTTGTCCTGATAAAGGCTCTGATGGTTTGGCCGGAAACAGAATTCCTCTGGGCCAGGGTGCCGAAACAGACCGCATCGGCCTTCCCGGCGGCTTCCGGGAAGGCGGGGGCAGGCGATAAAAAGTCCCAGGATGAATTTTCATGGATCATGTATTTGGGGCTGCCTTTTCCGTCCAATGTCACACTCACCCGGCCCGTGGGGTGGTGCGGGTCAATGGGCAGCAAATACTTGATTCCCTGCTCGTCGAGCAGGGCCTGGATCTCTCGTCCCGGCAGATCGTCTCCAATGCTGCTGATGATCATTCCCCGGCCCCCAAGCCGGTCCGCATGAAAGGCGAAATTGGCAGGTGCACCTCCCAGTCTTTTTGATTCGGGGAACTCATCCCACAATATTTCTCCAATGCCGATAAGGGTATACTCGTTCATTTGTTCACCAAAGCCTTCATTTTTAAAAAGGAACGTTATTCTTTTGGGTACCATAAAAAAAATGAAATTTAAACATTCTTTTGTGTGCCGATTATCTTTGGCGATATGGTGCCTCCTCATATTTGATCCAAAAGAAAGGTGATTCAGCCAATGGACAAGAAAAAAAACAGACAGACATCCGGGGGCTTTCCGCGTCAATATTCCTTGACACATTTTTTAAAGGGTGATAAAAGTCGCCTTGTTCAATAAAACTGATCGGGGCGTAGCGCAGTCTGGTAGCGCACTTGTCTGGGGGACAAGTGGTCGCTGGTTCAAATCCAGCCGTCCCGACCACCACCAATAGAGGCTTTCAAGGATTTCTTGAAGGTCTTTTTTTATGTCAAACTTGGGTTAAGAATATTTCATATATTTTCAGGCCCTTGTAAAAAGAAAGTTTTTTATAACCAAAATTCAGGAAATATTTATGGGAATTTTCCGGACCAATGTCATAACCGGACCAATGTCATAAAATGAAAAAAATAAAAATCCATACTTGGCGACGATTTATACAGATAGGTGTTGCGACCCTTTTTGTCATACTTCCCATACTGAACCAGGCTGGGTTCAACTTTGTTTGGGGAAATTTTTTAAACATCCATGTCGGCAGTTTGATATTTTCAGATCCTCTGGCTGTTTTTCAGGTAATACTTAAGAATCATTACCTGCCCATTGGGCTTTTGATAGGTGCCGGAATGGTTTTGGCCATTTCATTTTTTATGGGTACTATTTTTTGTTCCTGGATTTGTCCCTTTGGATTGTTGTCAGAATTTGTAAATTATTTTTCTTCCAGGATGTGGCCCAAAAAATTTAGCAATAGGAAAATTCAAACAAGAGGATTTGCAGCAAAGGCAGCAGTTTTTTGCATAGGATTTCTGATTTTCTGTTTTTTTTTCAACGCACCCATTTTAAACCAGGTGTCAATGCCGTTTCAATATTCCAATATTTTCCAATATCTTTTTATGCAAAAAAACCTGTCACCTGCCATTTGGTTTATGGGCGCCGTTTTATTGGCGGAATTTCTACTTCAAACCCGTTTGTGGTGTCGTTGGATTTGTCCGCAATCTGTTCTTATAGCACTTGTCAAGCGGTTCAACCCCTTTGGGCTTACCATTATTTTTAAACAAAAAAATTGTATCTCAAATAAGGCACCGTTCCCCTGCAGGCAGGCCTGTTCCCTGGATTTGGACCCCAAACGCCTTGGAGGCTGGAGCCTATTCCAATGTACCAATTGTGGCGATTGTGTGGATGCCTGTGAAAAAACCGGTAAGGCCCTTGTTTACAAATTCTCTTTGGGAAATGAAATATAGTCCTCTTCTCTTTGGGTCGGTCGTGCGGCCGGACCAAGTAAAAAACCTCAACAATCTGATTCCATTGTCCAGGATGATCGACACCCCCGTACTTAAACCCAACGGCCTTTAACCGGTTGGTTGTTTAGTCTTAAATGCCGATATCAAGAGGGATGGTGCAGCGACAAATGTGCCCCCTGATCTCCTAATTTTGATTCATCCGGTTCCAGATAGTATTCACCCGCATCCAGGTGTTCAGCAAATAAGCAGACTCAGGTTGTTTCGGCCATGGCCTGGGATCCCACTCCGCTTTCTTCACCAGTTCAACAGCCTTTTCAACTTCCCCTTTTTCCTGAACAAGGAATTTTTCCGCCATGTTCAGATAATCCAAGGCCGCCTGAAAGGAGTTTTTAATATGGGCCACCGCATCCTCATCTGTAAACACCGCATAGTGGCCAGGGCATAAAATTTTAACCCCTATTTTTTTCAAAACCTTCAAAGATTCAATGTACGCATCAAAGTCAACGAGAAACTCAGGCTGAAGGTAGCCATTATCCTCATAAGTGGCAACTGCTTCCGAGGCAATCAGGACTTTTTTTTCAGGAATCCAGTAACTCATGAAATCCCATGTATGCCCGGGCGTATTCAGGGCCACCACACTCAGTCCCGGCGCAAGCTCAATCGTCTGGTCCGGTTGAACCAGGATGTCCAGTTTAAACGATTCAAACCTCTTCTCGTTAACGGGCCCCAAACCTGAACCCTCAATAACCTTTATGCTTTCAACGTTTAAATCCCGCATCAGTTGAACTGCCTTGGGTTTTTGTAAAACTTCAGAACACCGGACAGCTCCTGCGATTTTAAGGTCCGGCCAGACATCCTTGAAATGGCTCGCCGATCCCACATGATCAAAGTGCGAATGGGTTAAAAACAGATACTCAGGTACGCGTTTCCCCAAAACCTGTTTAATTCCGGCTTCATATAAGAACGCCCCGGCAGTCAGCCCGGCATCAAACAGCACAGGCACAGGCCCGTCTAAAAGGTAAACGGGTACACCCGCAGATCCGACCACATAAAATTCATCACCTATTTTTCCAGTTTCTTGAATAATCATTGGGGGAATTAAATCCTATTTCAAAGCCCGGGTCAACAAAATAAGATGATCCTGAAAAGTCTCTATTCTTTAAGGGTCAAGCATAGAGACCTTCCATACTCAGCACGACATCCACATCGCTTTCTGTTCCAGCTTCATCTCGAGCCTTTGAGCCGAAAATGCCGATTTTAAGGATATCGTATTGTTCAGTGATTTCTTTTTTATATCAACAATACGTTCACCATCATGGCCTTCGTTGTATCATTCTAAAATATATCCACAACAAATTTGTACGTTAAATTTTTTTTACCTCCGGCGGTACCGAGGCCAACAACCATGCCATCAAGGGCATGGCAAAGCGTCTACAAAAAAAAGGCAGGCATATCATCACCACCACTGTGGAGCATCCGGCAGTTCTGGAGGTCTGCCGGTTCCTTGAAACCGAAGGTTTCGAAACCACCTGCGTGGCCGGGCACAAGCTTTACGCCCCCAAAGGCATTGGCGCTCTGTTTGTAAAAAGCGGACACCTGCCAGAGAAATTTTGCCACGGTGCCGGCCAGGAGATGGACCGGCGAGCGGGAACGGAAAACGTTCCCTGGATCGTGGGACTAGGCCAAGCTTGTGAAATAGCAGCCCAAAACTTGGATCGCAATCATGCCCACCTGAAAGCCATGCGTGATCGGCTGTATCATGAATTGATGGATCAATTGAACGAGGTCCGGCTCAACGGCCACCCGGAAGAGCGACTGCCCAACACCCTGAGCCTTTCATTCAAGAATCTTGAAGCCAACCGTATACTGGAGGAAATCGGCCTTAATGTGGCGGCCTCGGCAGGTGCGGCTTGCCATGCAGACACGGTTACCCTGTCCCATGTGCTTGAAGCCATGAGGGTTCCCATCCAGTGGGCAAAGGGCACGGTCCGTTTTTCCACAGGAGGCATGACCACCTCTGAAGAAATCGACCAGGCTGTAAAAGCTGTGGCCCAAGCGGTGAAGCGGCTGCGAGGTGAATAAGGATTGTCTGTTTAATTTTCAATTAGCTCTAGCCACTCTTTTTGTTTCTTGAGCGCTTCCTGTATTTTTAAATTTTCCTTGTATCGCTTGTTCAATAGTTCCGATTTAATGTCTTCCTCAACTGCTTTATCAACATTATTTTTTGGTGATTCCATAAATTCTTCCTTTACGTTAACGGTTGAACTGGGTTGCCCGGGGTTTTTAGCATATTAAGAATTTGCATTGAAGCCAAGGCTTTTATAACCGCTCATTGGACCCAGGTCAACTCCAGCGATATGTATACGCCCGGCATGGGCGTGAACTTATAAGGAGAGGCCATTCGGACAGCAATCAGCCGCAGAGGACCGTGGCATCTTGCCAGGACTATGGCAATACAAGCCGGTATGACCAATAGATGGCTGTCAGAACAAAGGGTGCAAAATTGCAATTCAATCCGGGTTATTCACGCGGAAAATGGATTGCAATTTTTTGGGTAATTATTTGAAACTAATCAGTTTTTTTCCTAATAATCAGGGTTTTTTCCCGTGGCATAGGGATTGCAGCTATTTTTTGTACATTTGTTTATGCTCAGGAGTTTAATTTTGCAGGTTCATCCTCAGGATTGAGGCCGTTTGTATGGGGATGAAGTTATCCGGATCATCATGAAAAAAGAAAAATCAACCGGTACGAATAAACAGGAACAATTGAAAAAGGGGCAAGATGTTGCATTTTTTTCCATGCTGCTGATTCTTGCCCTGGCCCTGCTCAAGGCCGCTGTGGGATATATGTTTGACTCTCCCCTCCTGGTGGCGGATGCATGGCACAGCGGTGCGGATATTTTAATCAACCTCTCATCCCTGGTGGGTCTCAAAATTGCCTCCCAGAAGAAATCCAGGAAATTTCCATACGGGCTCTACAGGGCGGAAACCATTGCCTGCCTCTTGATCGGGGGAGTGATTGTCTTTATCGGGCTGGATATGATAACCCTTGGCCGGGAGCGGCTGTCTTTCACTCCGTTTCACAAAGGATTTCCTTTCTTTCCCGTGGGGGCGGCCATGGCTTCATGTGCCGTTGCCGTGGTTTTAGCTGTGAAACAGCGGGCCATTGGAAGGGCCATCAACTCCCAGGCCCTTTTGGCCACAGCCAGGGAGGCTTTTTTTGATATATTTACTTCCCTGTTTGTCCTGGTTGGGATTGTCTGTGTCTATGCCAAAATTCCCTATGTGGAAGGCAGTATCATTATTTTGATAGCCGTCCTGATTCTTAAGCTCGGTATTGAGACCGCCTGGAAATCCATCCTGATCCTGATGGATGCCGACATGGATATGGATTTAAAGGCGCAGGTTAAAGAACGGTTGAACCCGATACATGGGGTCAAGGATGTTTCCGAGGTTCGAATACGGCAGTCGGGTCCGTTCAAAATCGTCAACTGCATTATTAAAACCACCCCGTCCCAGACCCTGTACAAGTCCCATGAAATGGCGGACATGGCGGAGAACATCCTGTTCAATGAATTTGAGAATATTGAATCGGTTTTTATTCATGTTGAACCGGAAAAAGAAAAAATTGAAACTGCCGTGATCCCGGTTCAGGATCAAAACGGATTAGAATCCAGGCTTCATAAGCATTTCGGCAGGGCCCCATGGTTTATGATACTGATCCTTGACAATGGGAAAATTCAGATTGATTCCTACCTGGAAAATCGGTTTGTCAGTGAACAGGTGCATGTGGGCCTCAATGTGGTTAAATCAATTATCGATCACAAGGTGAATCTTTTATTTGTTTCAAGTATTGGTGAAATTTCATTTCATTATTTAAAAAATCATTATGTGGATATATTTAAGATTGATGAGGCCCTGGCGGTAAAGGAAATCATCAGCCTTTACTATGAGAACAGGCTCAGCCCCATGACCCGGCCGGGCTTGCCCGTACAAAATTTTTAAGCAGCCGGTATAAGAGGGGTGCAACGGTGATGGAATTGCAAACAGGTTCTGTGGAACCCTTTCCACAGAGCACAACGGAAATTATCCTTGAGAGTATATCCGACGGTGTGTTTACGGTTGATCACGAGTGGAAGATCACCTCCTTTAACCGTGCCGCTGAAGAAATTACCGGCATCTTGCGAAAAGAGGCCATTGGCAAGCACTGCTGGAGTGTGTTTCGCTCAAATATGTGCCAGGACCAATGCGCTTTAAAGAAAACAATGCAGGAGGGAAAATCTTTTTTCAGCAGTTCCACCTATATCATTAACAGCCAAAAAAAACGGATACCCACAACGGTTTTTACTTCTGTGCTGAAAGATAAAAAAGGGAATGTCGTCGGTGGGGTCGAGACGTTCAGGGACCACAGCCTTGTGGAAGAACTTCGAAAAAAATTGAGCACCGGTTTTCAGATCAACGACATGATCAGCCGCAGTCCCATCATGAAAAAAATAGTTCAAATTTTGCCCAGGATCTCCCAAAGTGACGCCACCGTGCTGATTTCAGGAGATACCGGCACGGGCAAAGAGATAATGGCCAAGGTGATTCACAGTCTCAGCCCAAGAAAAAAAGCCCCTTTTATTGCCATTAACTGCGGGGCACTTCCGGATACCCTGCTGGAATCTGAACTCTTCGGTTATAAAGCCGGCGCGTTTACCCATGCATTCCAGAACAAACCGGGACAACTGGCATTGGCGGATGGGGGAACGGTTCTGCTGGACGAAATCGGGGATACCAGTCCTTCGTTCCAGGTAAAGCTGCTGCGGTTTTTGGAGGAAAAAACATTTTTGCCGCTTGGAGGGGTTAAAAAGGAAGGGGTCAATATACGGGTCATTGCCGCCACTAATAAAAACCTGTCCAAGATGGTGGAGGAAAAGAGGTTTCGCCGGGATCTTTTTTATCGGATCAATGTGGTGCAGTTAAAATTGCCGCCCCTGGGGCAGCGAATGGAAGATGTCCCTTTACTGATAGATCATTTTATCGCCGGCCTGAATAAAGTTTGCAATAAATCCATCTGTGGGATTAATAAATCAGCACTTGGCATCCTCATGGGTCATGATTATCCGGGAAATATACGGGAACTGGAAAATATAATTGAACATGCATTTGTGCTTTGCTCCGAAGGCGAGATTACACCGGCGCATCTTCCGTCGGCACTGAGCCGGCAGTCCCTGATGGAAATTGAGGAGCCAGATATCCAATTTCCATTGAAAGCTGCGGAAATAAAGGTTTTAAAAGCATATTTAAAAAAAAACAACTATGATCGCAAAGCCACAGCTCAAGAGCTGGGTATCCATAAAAGCACCCTGTTCAGGAAAATCGATAAGCTCAAGATTCATCTGCCCAAAATCGACGGGCGGTCCAGAAGACAATAGTTTTGGTTTTTTTTGTAAAAGACCGCGATGTTAAGACCCCGTACCATTGCAGTTCTGCGTTTATGATCATGGATTAACAATGTGTTCTTTTTGTGTTTTTTTTATAACCGACTATAATCATGGAGTTATTTGCTTGTGTAAAGAGATGATGCGGCTTGGCATGTTCTTTGCCTTTCCTAACATTTAAAGGACAAGAAAGTGTAAAATTAAGAGAAAGAAAAGATCAATCAACCAATTGAGAATAATAGAAAATAATGGAGAAGACGATGAAAATATGCATCAGTTCAACCGGTAAAGAAATGAGTTCCCAGATAGACCCGCGATTTGGCAGATGTGCTTACTTTATGGTGATTCAAACAGATGACATGGGGGTGGAGGTCTTTGAAAATGAGTTTAAATCCCTGGGAGGGGGTGCCGGTATCAAGGCGGCAAATTTTGTCCATTCCATGGGTGCTGAAACCATCATCACCGGCAATTGCGGACCCAATGCCATGACGGTGTTTTCCCAGTCCAATATCCCGGTGGTCACGGGACAGGCAGGTTTGATTCAGGAAGTTGTGGAACGGTTCAAAAGAGGTGAATTAAGCGCATCTGCCGTGCCCACGGTGGAGGAAAAAGCCGGGATGTCGGGTGGTGGCTCCGGTCAAGGGGTCAACAATCCACAAGGCCCGGGCCAGGGCATGGGTGGAGGACGGGGTATCGGTTGTGGCGGTGGCAGAGGTATCGGCGGCGGCGGACGCGGCATGGGTGGCGGCGGTGGTCGTGGCATGGGCGGTGGTGGCGGCGGCGGACGCGGCATGGGCGGCGGACGTCGTAATGCCTGATATCTGGTTGGACGATTCTAATTCATGGAGGCCGGTTCAGGATGAAAATCGGAATAACGGTCTGGGATGAGAGGATTTCTCCGGTTTTTGATTCGGCACATATGCTGTTGATTGCGGACATCAAAAATAAAGAGATAAAAAATTTGTCCCGGGAATCATTCGATCCCCAATCCGAGGGTCGGCTTGTCCAGGAGTTGACCCACCTCAAAATTGAGGTTCTCATCTGCGGCGCCGTTTCCGAAAGCCATTCTACCTTGATTGAGGCCTGCGGAATTCATTTGATTCCCTTTATTAACGGCAATGTAGACACAATCCTTGGAGAATATGCAAAAGGCAAGTCTATCTCCCCGGCCTTTTTAATGCCGGGGTGCAGGCAGAACAATCTTGTCGGCTAGGTTGTGGCCATGATATTTATATTCTGTCCATAATAAGCCGGCAGGATTGCAATATTGAATGCTAAAGTCGCGGTTTTGCATTTTTACGCTTTTGCATTTATTTTAGTTCAGGGACAGGGGGGGATGGTGGTTTAAAATTTTTCGATATAACAGCAGCTTATGTTAAACGTTTTTCCTAAACTCGTCTGGCATGGTGTTTGCTGTTTATTCTGGGAACCTGGAGAATAGATAATATGGCTCTGCCCCTAAACTGGAAAATACTTCTCATCGACGACGATGAAGATATCCGGGATATCATGGCAGTCACCCTCAAGGATGCCGGATATACAGTCATCTGTGCTCCGGACGGTCATACCGGTCTCATGCTCACCATGCGGGAAGAACCCCATATCGTTATCACCGATATCAAAATGCCGGGAATGACCGGCCTTGAAGTCCTTGAAAAAATTAAAAAAATAAAACCTGAAACAGAGGTCATCGTTACCACGGGGTTTGGCGATGTTAAACAGGCGGTCAAAGCCCTGCAACTGGATGCATCGGATTTTATTTCCAAACCCATTGACGATGGGGCTCTGCACATGGCTTTGAAAAGGGCCCTGCAACGGTATGAAGACAGAAAACAATTGTCCGACTATACCCTGCTCCTTGAAAATGAAAATCTGAAAACCAGTTCCGAGCTGGTAAAGAGTGTGAGTTTTCAATCCAGCCTCATCGAAAATTCAATGGACGGGATTCTCGGTTGTGACGAAAACGATGAAATTGTGACCTACAACCGGAGTATGGAAAAACTTCTGGGGTACCCCAAAGTCCAGGTGTTAAAAAAGATGAAGGTCCAGTCGTTTTTTAAACCTGAACTGTTTCTAAAATTAAAGCAGGATATATACGGCAGGGATTTTGGCGGTAAAAACAGGTTGTTTTCCTATGAAACCTCTCTGCTGTCCAATGAAAAAAAAGATATCCCTGTCAGGATTTCAGGATTTATCCTTTCCCGGGACGACATACCATACTCTATGGTATTGTTTGTCGGTGATTTGCGGGATCTTAGAATCCTTGAGCAGCAGATGACGGATCAGGCACGATTGCTCCACCGGGAAAAAATGATATCTCTGGGGCGGCTTGCCGCCTCCATGGTTCATGAGATCAACAACCCCCTGTCCGGGATTTTAAACTATATCCGGCTCATGATCCGTATCAGCCAAAAAGCAGACAATCAAAAATCAGGCTTGTTGCACGACACCAGATCGGGAAAGAATCATAGACCGGTGCAAGATCTGAGACCGGCGCAGGACCCGGCATCGGAGCAGATACAGGACCGGCTCAATCAGTTTAACGCCTACCTTAAATTAATAGAATCCGAGACCCAGAGATGTTCCGACCTGGTTTCCGGGCTGTTAAAGTTTTCACGGAAAACCAACCTGGAACCAAAAGATATTGATGTGACAGGTCTGATTGATCACAGCCTTTTGTTGTGCAGCCATAAGATCGAATTGAGCAATATTATCCTCAAAAAAAATCTTGCCCCTGATATCCCCCCTGTTTATGGTGACTTTAACCAATTGGAACAATGTATCATCAATTTGATTTTCAATGCCGTTGATGCAATGGAAAACGGCGGCATACTGGAGATCTGGACCCGGTTCAGCCCACGAGAAAATCTGGTTTCCATCGGGTTAAAAGACAATGGGAAAGGTATTTCAGAAGAGGACAAACGGTTTTTGTTTGAACCTTTTTTTACAACGAAAAATGAAGGATATGGAGTGGGGCTGGGGTTGTCCCTGGCCTATGGGATTATAGAACGACACCATGGGTCCATTGCAGTGGAAAGCCGCCTGAATGAAGGGTCTGAATTTATCATTCATCTTCCCTGCAAAAAAACACAGGAAAAAATGCCAATAAAAAAACCATAAACCGGATTGGAGGATTCCATGACCGGAAAGCTTGCGTTTAAAAATACGGCTGGTTTGAAATCTCAACCCTTTAAGATCGGTTTTTACATCTGTCACTGCGGGCTGAATATTGCAGCCAAGGTGGATGTTGAAGCGGTCAGGGATTTTGTCGCAACCCTGGAAGGGGTCGAGATATCAAGGGATTATAAATTCATGTGTTCGGACCCGGGCCAGAAAATGATTGAAAAAGATATTCTGGAAATGGGTCTGAATCGGGTGGTTGTGGCATCGTGTTCGCCAAGACTTCACGGAAAAACATTCATGGAAACCTGCAGAAGGACCGGGCTCAATCCTTACTATTTCCAGATGTCCTCGGTGAGAGAACAGGTGTCATGGGTCACAACCGATGGAGACCGTGCCACCGAAAAAGCCAAGCGCCTGGCAACGGCAGCCGTTGCCAGGGTCAAGTTCCATACCCACCTTGAAACCAAAACCTCGGGGGTGAATCCAAACGTGGTCATTATCGGCGGCGGCATTGCCGGCATGCAGGCGGCCATTGATATAGGCAATTCCGGTCACAAGGCCTTTCTGATTGAACGGGACACCACCATTGGCGGGCATATGCTCCAGTTTGATAAAACCTTTCCCACCCTTGACTGTGCCGCCTGTATCGGCACGCCAAAAATGGTGGAAGTGGCACAGAATCCAAATATTGAGCTGCTCAGTTTCAGTGAGGTCACCTCTGTGTCCGGCTTTATCGGCAATTTTACCCTGGATGTCCGGCGAAAACCACGCTATATCAACTCAGATCTGTGCACGGGCTGCGGTGAGTGTGCCACGGTGTGTCCGGTTTCCATTCCCAACCCATGGGATGTGGGCATGGCATCCAGAAAGGCAATCGGCCGGTCATTTCCCCAGGCCATCCCCATTACCTTTAACATTGAGAAAAAAGATACTGCCCCGTGCCGGCTCACCTGTCCTGCCGGGATCAACGTCCAGGGGTATATTCAATTGATCGCCCAAGAAAAATATGATCAGGCATCCCGGCTGATTTATGAAAAAGCCCCGTTCCCCGGTGTGCTGGGACGGGTCTGTCCCCATCCCTGCGAGGCAGAGTGCCGGCGCAAACTGGTGGATAAGCCCCTGGCCATCAAAGAGTTGAAACGATTTGTCGCTGACCGGGCAAATCTTGACGTGGCAGATATTCCAAAAATAACGGATAGACGAGAAAAGGTTGCCGTCATCGGAGCAGGGCCTGCCGGTCTTACGGCAGCATATTTTTTGCGCCTCAAAGGTTACGGGGTGACGGTTTTTGAGTGCCTCCCGGTTCCCGGCGGCATGCTACAAAACCGGAATTCCGGACTATACCGGCTCCCGGCAGATGTTCTTGACAATGAGATTAATTATATCCTGGCCCATGGTATTGACCTGATCACCGATACTGCCCTTGGACCGGACATCACCATACAGAGCCTGACCGATGATGGGTTCTCAGCGATTTTTTTAAGCGCAGGTGCCCATGAATCCATCACCCTGGGGCTGGACCGGGAAGGGTCCACAAAGGGTGTCCTGGACGCGGTCTCTTTTTTGAGGGAGGTGAACCTGGGTCGTGAAACCGGTTGCGGTAAACAGGTGATCATCGTGGGCGGGGGAAATGTGGCCATTGATGCGGCCCGGTGCGCCAGACGAATCAACGATTGTGAGGTCACCATCCTCTATCGGCGGACAAGGCGGGAAATGCCGGCCTATGCCGAAGAAATCACGGGTGCACTGGAAGAGAATATTGAGCTATCACCCTTAACTTCACCCGTAAACATTATTGTGGAGGACGGCAGGATTACCGGGCTTGAATGCATTAAGAATGAACTGGGTGAAATGGACGCCTCGGGACGGCAGCGGCCAATCAATATTCCAGGGTCTGAGTTTGTCATCTCTTGCGATACCCTGATCCCGGCCATTGGGCAGAAAACCGATCTGTCATGGGCAGATGGAGTGCCCGGGCTTGAGATCACTGCCTACAACCGGGTAAAGGTTGATCCCGTCACCCTGCAGACCTCCCTTGAAAATGTCTTTGCAGGAGGGGATATGGTCACGGGACCTGCCAGTGTCATAGAGGCCATTGCCCAGGGAAGAAAGGCAGCCGCCGGTATTGATAAATATATCAACGGTATAGGGGCAGATGAACATGAGGCAAAACAGGATCAAGAGAAGGATGACACTTCTTCGGCCCAAACCCAGCCCCAAAATCAGCCGAATTATTCAGATATTCCTTTAAACACGCCAATTGAAGAAAGGGTGGGAGTTCAAGCCATTGATCCGGAAAAGAGAGTTCATTCCTTTGCCGAGGTTGAGGCGACCCTGACTGTGGAGCAGGCTATCAAAGAGGCAAAACGCTGCCTGAACTGTGCCGTCTGCTGCGAGTGCATGGAATGTGTGGGGGTGTGTGAGGCAAAGGCCATTGATCATTCCATGACCGGCGACACCATACAGATTCAGGCCGGCTCCATTATCCTTGCAACCGGCTATGATACCATTGATCCCACTCCCATGAAGCAATTCGGGTATGGCAGGTTTGCCAATGTGTTTTCCGCCTTTGAATTTGAACGCCTGAGCAATGCCACCGGTCCCACCGGCGGTAAAATTCTGATCCGGGATGAAAACAATGCATTGACCCGATCACCCAAAAGCGTTGCCATTGTCCATTGTATCGGGAGCCGGGATGTGAATTTCCACGAATACTGCTCCCGGGTCTGCTGCATGTATGCCTTGAAGTATACCCATTTGATCAAGGAAAAAGTGGGGCATGATACCAAAGTCTATGATTTTTACATAGACATGCGCTGCTTTGGTGAGGGGTATGAAGAGTTTTATCAACGGTGCCAGGAAGAGGGAACGATTTTTATCCGGGGAAAAGTGGCCCAGATTACGGACAGGGCCCAGACGCCGTCCGAGCAGGGAAAGCTGATTGCCGTTGCCGAAGATACCCTTCTGGGGGAACTGATCCGGGTACCTGTGGATATGGTGGTCCTGTGCACCGCCGTCCAGGCAAGAGAGGATGCCGGGGATGTGGGACGGGTGTTTGGTGTGAACCAGGGAGCGGACGGGTTCTTTCTTGAAGAACATCCCAAACTGGGTCCGTTGAATACGGCAACTGAAGGGGTATTCCTCTGCGGGTGCTGCCAGAAACCCATGGATATACCCGATACCGTGTCCCAGGCATCGGGAGCGGCGGTAAAATCCCTGTCCCTTGCGACCAAGGGCAGTGTTGAGATTGCCCCCACCATTTCATATATTGATCCGGACATCTGTGTGGGGTGCAAGACCTGTATTGAGCTGTGTCCCTACACCGCCATTGAGTTTGATGAGCGCCGCCAGGTGTCCGTGGTCAATGAGGCCATCTGCAAGGGGTGCGGGAGCTGTTCCGGGGTCTGCCCCAGCGGGGCGGCCCAGAGCCGTCACTTTACCAAAAAACAGGTGTTTGCCGAAATCCACGGTATTTTTTAAGGAGAAGAAAATGGAAAAATTTGAACCGGTCATCATCGCGTTTGTCTGCAACTGGTGCACCTATACAGCCGCCGACCTTGCCGGGACATCCCGATTGTCCTACCCCGACAATGTCCGTTTGATCCGGGTGATGTGCACGGGAATGGTGGACCCCCAGTATGTGATCAAGGCGTTTCTGGAGGGGGCGGACGGGGTCCTGGTCTCGGGCTGTCATCCCGGGGACTGTCACTACATCAATGGGAACTACAAGGCAAGACGACGGATCAAGCTGTTAAAGGAAATTCTTCCCCGGTTTGGAATTGAAAAGGACCGGCTGCGCCTGACCTGGATTGGTGCCAGCGACGGGATTGAATTTGCCGAGGTCATGACCCGGTTGAATGATCAGATAATTGAAATGGGACCTTCTCAGGCCAGATTGAGCAAGGCCATATGATATAAAGGAAATATCCGCCATGATTGCAAAAATAGGGTGCGAGGAGAATAGTCCGGCCAAAGGGTTGCGACGGTTTTTTAATCAGGTCCTGGAGACACAGGGGATTGATGCGCTTTTTCTGCCGGTTCGATTAAAAGGGTCAACATCCATCATGCCTGCCCTGGTGACGGACCCGGCCCAACTTGAGGCAGCCGTGCCGCTGAGCCCGGCTTTTTCCATTAATTCAGCCCGGATGGTTTCCCGTCTTTCCTATAAGGCATCGGGACGGAAAACAGCCGTGTTTCTGCGTCCCTGTGAGATGCGTGCCTTTATTGAGTTGATAAAACTCAAGCAGGGGTCCCGGCAGGAGTTGATCCTCATCGGAATGGACTGCCCAAAGGCTCTGACCTCGTCGGATTATGCCGCCTATATGAACCAGAACCCTCTGGATGAAGATGCCTATATCCAGCACGTGTTTCCCGGTCCGGGTGAAAACTCAAAGACAATGGGTCGGGAACCATTGGGATCATTTGATTTCAGCCCTGCCTGCACCACTTGCGATTATCCCTTTCCCGGGAATACTATGGACATGAATATCATTGTGCATGGACTTGACCTTTCACAGGGGATGATGGTGGAGTCCTGCACCGACAGGGGCGGGCAAATTCTGGAAAGTTTGAATTTGCCGGAAGCCGGTCTGCCCCAGGGGCGAGAAGAGATCCTCATGCAGATACGAGAGGCCAATTCATCGGCAAACCAGGAATCGGCCGGAGAAATAGCTGAAAAAACAGACAGCATCCTAAAACTCAATGCTTTTTTTGACCGCTGCATCAATTGCTATAACTGCCGGAACATGTGCCCGGTCTGCTATTGCAAAGAGTGTGTCTTTAATACGGATGTGTTTCAGCACCAGCCGGTTCAATATCATCAATGGGCCGAGAAGAAGGGGAGTATCAAGCTGCCCACGGATACCATTTTTTATCATCTCACCCGCATGGCCCACATGAGTCATGCCTGTGTTGGATGCGGCCAGTGTTCAAATGCCTGCCCAAGCGATATTGATGTTTTCAGGCTGTTCAAGAGCGTGGCAAATGCGACACAGTCGGCATTTGAATATGTGCCCGGAGCAGATGAAAATGAAGCGCCGCCCCTGTCTGTTTTCCATGAACGAGAATTTGAGGACACGGTGGGGATTGCAAGAGAATAGTGAACAACCGGATGATGTTTAAAATAGCCGTTACTGACTGGCGGTTGGGGGTAAAATGAACAAGGCAAAAGATAATACCATGGGCAAAACATTGGTTGTCGGGGCCGGGTTAAGCGGGATCAGATCCGCACTGGATCTGGCTCAGACCGGGTATCAGGTTCTGCTGATTGACAGCGCAGACCACATGGGAGGGCTCGTCAGTCAACTGGATTACCAGTTTCCCACGTCCACCTGCGGATATTGCCGGAGCCTGCCCATGTTTGACAGGGACAGGTCTTCCCAGCATTGTCTGAGAAAAGGTCTGGTCCACGAAAATATTGAAATTCTTTTGTCAACAGAACTGATGTCTGTTCAAGGAGAACCCGGAGATTTTACCGTCACCTTGAAGCAGAAGCCTTCCCTGGTGGACCCGTCCCTGTGCACGGGGTGCGGAGACTGTGAACCGGTGTGTCCGGTTCTGGTGGATGACCCGTTCAACGAAGGCCTGACCCAACGAAAGGCCATCTATCTGCCAAGCCCCCAGTCTTTTCCCAATGCCTGGACCATTGATTACACTGCGTGTACAAGGTGTGGTGAGTGTGAACGCATCTGCCCGGTAAAGGCCATTAAATTTACGGATCAGGATCGAGAAAAATTTAAGATCCTGGTGGTGGATGATGAAAAAATTGTTCGGGATTCCATGAAAGAATGGCTTAAAGAGGAGGGCTTTTCCGTTAAAACCGCGGATTCAGGCCAATCTGCACTGGATTTGATGGAAGCGGGCGCCTTTAACATGGTACTTACCGATATCAAGATGCCCGGCATGGACGGGGTTGAGCTTCTGACAAAGGCAAAACAGATCAACCCTGAGATCTGCGTGATCATGATGACGGCTTATGCGGCCGTGGATTCGGCCGTGGAAGCCATGAAACAGGGCGCACTGGATTACCTGACCAAGCCCTTTGATCCGGATGTGCTGGTCTCCATGGTGCTCAAAATTTATAATGAGTTTGAAATTGCCGAGGCCCGGGTTGAGAGGGTGGATGCCCTGATTCTCAGCACAGGGACCCGGTTTTTTCAGCCTGAATTTGGAAAAAATCCCTATGGTTACGGGGTGTTGTCCGGGGTGGTCACGGCAATGGAGTTTGAACGACTGATCAGCGGGACCGGTCCCAGTATAAAATCTGATGCGGGTATAGAATCTGGTTCAGATATAGAAGCCGGTCCGGATATGAAATCCGGTATGACCCGGGCCGAACTGATTCATCCAACCACCCAAAAACCGGTTAAACGAATCGCCTGGTTCCAATGCGTAGGGTCCCGGGACGTCCAGGCAAACGCCGGGTTTTGTTCCACAGTCTGCTGTATGATTTCCATAAAAGAGGCCATCCTTGCCCGGCAAAAGTTTGGCCCGGATATAGAAGCCGTAATTTTCTACATGGATATGAGAACCGTGGGTAAAACCTTTGACCTGTATCGTCAGACGGCTGAACAGGAGCACGGGGTAAGATTTGTCAGGGCCAGGGTCCACTCCCTGGCCCATGAATCCGGAAACCGCAACGGCAGTCTTGTGGCCCGGTATGTGGATACGGCCGGAAAAATCCATGATGACGGATTTGACCTGGTGGTTCTGGCAACCGGTCAGCGGCCGAACATAGAGATGTCGGCCCTGGCGGCAAAAAATAATCTTGATGTCAACTCCTGGGGATTTATCAGCACCCGGCCGTTTTCAATGATCGAAACATCAATGCCGGGTATCCTGGCCAGTGGATCTGTTGCCGGGCTCAAGGATATCTCGGATTCGGTTACCTGTGCATCTGCAGCAGCTCTTGGGGCCTCTAAAATTATGGTCCGGGCCGGGCGGCAAACAAGATTTGACGACTATGGGGAGGTGTCAACACGTCTGGCAAGGGAAAACCCGAAAATTTTAATTGTGCTGTGCCTGTGCGACACGGATCTTTTAAAAATACTGGACATGGCAACCCTGAAAGCTGTCCTGGAAAGGGTCCCGGAACTTATCAGGACTCCGGCCAATGAAGTAGTTCACATGATGGATGATCTCTGCCGGGATACAGGCAAAAAGGTCCTGAAAGACCTGATCAAAAAAACCGGTATCAACCGGCTTATTCTGGGAGCCTGTCCGGCCGGCATCAATCAAAACGCCGTAAGGGAAATTGCGACGGAAATCGGGCTGGATTCAGACCTTGTGGAAGTTCTGGATATGGTGGCAATAGTGAAGCCATATTTGGTAAAACCATATTCGGAAACACAGGCTCAAAAGGCAACCCAGGCCGTTGAAAGGGGCTTGAAAACACTGGTTTCCAGGGCAAGGTTTAAAAATCCTGTGGTGGCTGAACGGGTCAGATCCAATCAGAGTACCCTGGTGATCGGCGGAGGTATCGCCGGCATCACCTCGGCCCTGTCTATTGCCGACTGCGGGTATCATGTGGATCTGGTTGAACAATCAGATGCCCTTGGCGGCAATCTTTTGTGGATGGACAAGACCGTTGACGGCCTGGATATCCAGGAATATCTAAGCGCAAAGATTCAAGAGCTTGAATCCCATGACCGGGTCAGGGTTCACAAAAATTCAGAAATTGTGGACGTGGAACGGTTCCCCGGAGAATTTGCAAGTGTTGTTAAAACAGGTGACCAGCCTGAACAGACAATTTTTCACGGGGTCACGATCCTGGCAACCGGTGCAAGTCAGGCCTCACTTGATTCTGCCGGGGATGGTGCCGGGCAGATCATGGTGACCCAGAAGGATTTTGAGACAGGGGTTCAAGCCGGTCGGATCGATCCTGAACAACTCAACACCGTGGTCATGATCCAGTGTTCGGGAACAAGGGAAGGGTCCCGGAATTATTGTTCCAGGGTGTGCTGTATCCGGGCATTGAAAAATGCTGTTTTCCTCAAGGAAACCAATCCGGATATCCAGGTGTATATCCTTTACCGGGATATGATGAGTTACGGTTTTTTTGAGACCTATTATATACAGGCAAAAAATCTTGGCGTGGTTTTTTTCCAGTATGACGCCCAAAACAAACCCATGACCCGGATCCAGGACGACGGGTGTCTGGTGAAAACCCGGGATCTTTTGCTGGATATGCCGGTGGAGATTCTGGCCGATTGCGTGATTCATGCCACCGGGATTGTACCGGACCTTCCCGCTGCCCTGGCAGAACTATATGGTGCAGGTCTGGATGAATTTTCATTTTTCAAGGAGGCAGATCCAAAATTCCGGCCCGTGGACAGCATGAACTACCGGGTGTTTTCCTGCGGCATGTCTTTGAAACCGTGTAATATCCAGGAAGCCGTTACAACAGCCGAGGCCTGTGCGGCCCGGGCCGTACAAATTCTCTCCCATGAAATCCTGGTATCCGGGAAGCGTGTGGCTGCCACCCACACTGCCTACTGCAGTCTGTGTGAGATGTGTGTGGATGCCTGTCCCTATGGGGCACGGTTTGTTGACCATGTGGAGGAAAAAATACTCATTGACCCGGCCGCCTGCCAGGGGTGCGGGGTGTGTGCATCGGTCTGTCCCAGTGATTCCGCCTTTTTAGAGGGTTTGGACAGCCGGCAGATGCTGGATGTGATTGATATGGCATTGTCATGAGAACAAACAAAAGGGGAAAGATATGGAGCAGACAGAGATAGACCGGTTGTTGACGGAAACCCGGACCGCCAGACAAATGATACAAACCTGCATTCAATGCGGCACCTGCACGGCATCCTGCCCCAATACGCAGTTCATGGACATCACCCCCCGGCATATGTGGCGGTTGCTGCTCACCGACCGTGTGGAGGAGCTGTTTTCAAGTAAATCCTTTATCCTGTGTTCCTCCTGCTACTATTGTACCTTAAGATGTCCCCGGGGGCTTGAGCTCACCCATGCCATGAGTTTGTTAAAACAGGCGGCGGCAAAACTTAAATTAAAACAGTTCAGGGGTTCTTGTCTTTTCTATAAATCCTTTCTGGACAGTGTTCGACAAAACGGCAGGGTCAGGGAAATGGAATTTATGACCCAGTATTTTATCTCAATGAAAAATCCCATTACGCCTTTTGGGTATGCCTCTTTGGGGTTGAAACTCCTGTCAAAGAAAAAGATTCGGCCGCAGTTTCCTGACCGGGGCAGGGGAAAGCTTGCGGCTTTGTTTGAAAAAACAGCAGAACTGGAGGGATGAGATGAATTATTTATATTATCCGGGATGTTCTTTGGAAGGGACCTCTGCTGAATACGATATTTCCACGAGGGTATTGATGGAGGCTCTCGGTGCCGTGCTCACGGAGATTGAGGACTGGACCTGCTGCGGCGCCACTGCTGCCGAATCCCAAAGCCTGTTGCTCTCCTATGTGCTGCCGGCAAGAAATCTGGCCCTTGCCGAAAAAATGAAGGGGTCAAAGGATATTCTTGTGCCCTGCAGCGCCTGTTATCTGAACCTTAAAAAAACAGAAGAAAAGCTTAAACAGGATAAACTTCTGCTGGAAAAAGCGAATAAAGTCCTGGCAGAAGAGGATCTTGTCGTAAAAGGGGATGTCCGGGTCCGGCACCTTCTGGATGTCCTGTCAACGGATGTGGATATCGAGAAGATCAAAACGGCATCTGATCACAGGATGTCGAATCTTGTGGTTGCGCCTTACTATGGATGCCAGTGCCTGCGTCCGTTTCAGGTTTTCGATGATCCTGAAGACCCTCATTCCATGGATGCACTCATCCAGGCAACCGGGGCCGGGGTTCTGCCCTGGGATTTTGGGGGACAGTGCTGCGGTGCCTCTAATACCAGCACAAAGCCCGAGGCCGGCATGGGCCTTGTGAAAAATATATTGGAAGGGGCCAGGGGGGCGGACCTTATTGTGACGGTATGTCCCATGTGCCAGATGAACCTTGAAAGCCGGCAGAAACAGATATCCCGGGACCATGGTCTGGAACTTGAAATCCCGGTGCTGTTCCTTCCCCAGTTTCTGGCCCTGGCCATGGGAAAGACCCGGGCCGATGTCCGCCTGGATTTAAATCTTTCCGATACCAAACCATTCCTGAAAAAAGCCATATGAGGGATTTTTATTTATATTTAAAGCATAGTCTGGTATCAAAGCTGATCATCATTGTGGGATTAACCGTTGTCCTGTCCATTTCTGCCTGGGCCTATTTTAATATCAACAATATCAGAACCCAGATCATGAAAAATCTGATTGCCGGCACAGACCGCCTGACCAATTCCATCAAGCTGGGTACCCACTATGCCATGATGCTCAACTCAAGGGATGATATTACCCAGATTATCAGAAATATAGCCACCCAGCCGGGAATAGAGACCATCAGGATCTACAATAAAGAGGGGCAGATAAAATACACCAACCAGACAGGCGAGATTGAAAAATTTGTTGATATCAAAGAGGTGGCCTGCGATATCTGCCATAGACAGGAACCGCCGTCGACACAGATAGGCTTGCAGGAGAGGACCCGGTTTTTCCAGTCGGAAAAAGGGTATCGGCTCCTGGGGATTGTCCAGCCCATTTCCAACGAGCCGGGCTGCACCAGTGAATGCCATTTTCATCCCGAAGATCAGAAGATACTGGGTTCCCTTGATGTTGTGATTTCCCTTGAACAAACCGATCTCCAGATATTGAAAATCGAAAAAGGGATCATCAAACTGGCGTTGGGGACGATTTTAATCACCTCGGTGATCCTCTTTTTTTCCATCCTGCAATTTGTCAAAAAACCCATCATCAAGCTGATCGACGGGACCCATAAAATTGCAGAGGGCAACTATAATGAAGCCATTGATATTGGAAAGGATTATGAAATAGGCCTTCTCGGCACTGCCATCAAACAGATGGGCGAAAGAATCGGGCAGGATCAGGCTGAGTTGAAACGGCAGAGAAATGAATACCAGTCGCTCTTTGAAACCGCTCCCTGCATGATAACGGTCCAGGACAGAAACTACAGGCTAAAGGCATGGAACACGGTGTTCAAGGAACGATTTGATCCCAAACCCGGTTCCCACTGTTACCTTGCCTACAAGGGCCTGGAAGAAAAATGCACGGATTGTCCAGTGGAAAAAACGTTTGTGGATGGAAAATCCCACTACGGTGAAGCCGAAGGTATTGGCAAAAACGGTGAAAGAAATCACTGGATGTTCATCACCTCTCCGGTCACCGATGCCGACGGCAAAATTATTGCCGCCATGGAGATGAGCATTGATATTACGCTGAGACGGAGACTTGAAAAAGAACTTCAGCGATCGGAAGAAAAGTATCATGCCATATTCAACAATATTTCAAATCCCGTATTTGTTGTGGATGTTATGACGTTTGAGATCCTTGACTGCAATATCAAGGCAGTTGAAGTGTACGGATATGCCAGGCAAAGCCTTTTAAAAAAATTGTTTTCCGATTTTTTCATTGAAGCGGAAAAACCGGATTTGATCCAAAAAATGAAGTTTGACCCGGAAATCAACAAGGTGAAACACCTTGTTCAGAACGGCAGATCCATCTATGTGGACATGTGGGTGTCCCCGTCCGAATATTTAAGCCGGAACGTACTCCTGGTCACCATAAACGACATCACCCGGCGCCTCAAGACGGAACAGCATCTGATTCATGCCGGTAAAATGGCCACCCTGGGTGAAATGTCATCGGGCATTGCCCATGAGTTGAATCAGCCCCTGTCTGTGATCAAATCCGCCTCCAGTTTCTGCATGAAAAAGATGCGGAAAAATGAAAAAATCGAACGGGATACTTTCGAGAAACTGGTTTCAAAGATTGATTCCAATGTGGATCGTGCCGAAAAAATTATTCACCATATGCGCCAGTTTGCAAGGAAATCTGAAATCAAACTGGTGCGCACAAATATCAATACCGTTCTCCAGAGAACATTTGAGATGTTTAATCAGCAGTTGAAGATTCACGGAATTGACGTGATCTGGGACCGAAATGACGCCTTGCCCGACATATTGGCGGATCAGGACAGGCTTGAGCAGGTGTTTATCAATCTGGTGATCAACGCCAGGGATGCCATAGAGGAAAAATGGGAAAAACAGGGTTCGGCCCCTAGAGATAATGACCGGATCACCATTATTACCCGGTCAAACCCGGAAACAGTTTTTATTGAGATACGGGATACCGGTATCGGGATTCAAAAAGAAACCGCAGACAAATTGTTTGAGCCGTTTTTCACCACAAAGGAAGTGGGTAAGGGCACCGGCCTTGGCCTGTCCATCAGCTACGGGATTATCAAGGAGTGCTCCGGGGTCATCGGGATAAGGCCCGGGGAAACCGGCGGCGCCGTTGTGACCATGTCCTTTCCAGTGCCAGAGAAGTTTGAATATGATTTTGTTTGTTAACCAATGGGAGGCCCATGATCGATAAAAGTTGCATATCCATTTTGATTGCCGATGATGAAGAAGATATCAGAGATGTCCTTGAAATTGCCTTAACAGATATGGGCTATACCGTATTTCTTGCTGAAAATGGTGAACGGGCCCTGGAAATATTCAAGGCTGAACGTCCGGATATTGTGATCACGGATATTAAAATGCCGGTCATGGACGGTATTGAGCTTCTCAGACGGGTTAAGCGTGAAAATCCGGCAGTACAGGTGTTGATGATCACCGGACATGGGGACATGGACCTGACCATTCGTAGCCTGAAACATGATGCCGTTGATTTTATAACCAAACCCGTGAATGTGGATATCCTTGAAATTGCCCTGGAAAAAGCGGTTGAAAAAAAAGTCGCTGATCAGAAGTTGTTGGAATACACCCAGCGACTGGAACTGCTGATCCTGGAAAAATCAAAACTGGCAGACCACCTGTCCTCACTGGGGTTGATGATGGGAACCATTTCACACAATATCAAGGGTTCGTTAACCAATCTTGACGGTGGATTGTATGTGGCGAGATCCGGACTGAAAAATAAAGACCATAAAACAATGGAAGAGGGACTGGATCTGCTTGCCCAGGCCGTTGACCGGATCAAAAAGATGATCCTGGATATTTTATTGTACTCCAAGGAGAGACAATTGAATTTAGGCCCCATCAATACCCGGGATTTTATGGATGAGATTCGAAAAATCGTGGAATTAAAAATAAAAGGAACCCCCATCCGATTTACATGCAATGATAAGGAGTGTCCTCCGGTCATGACGGCGGACAAAGAGTTCATCATGGCTGCAATCATCAATATTCTGGACAATGCCGTTGATGCCTGTCTGGTGGATACCCTTAAGAAAGACCATGAAATCCGGTTTGCGATCCTCAAGGAAAAGGATCATCTGGCCATCCATATCCATGACAATGGATGCGGCATGGACGTCCACACAAAAGAAAAAATTTTCAATCTGTTTTTTTCTTCAAAGAGCACAAAGGGAACCGGATTCGGTCTTTATATCTCAAATTCCATTATCCAGCAGCACGGCGGGTCCATCCATGTGACCTCCATCAAAGACAAAGAAACCGATTTTAAGATTATCCTGCCGGATTAGCCAAAAGTCTTTCCATACCAAAATTATCACACAAAATAATTGCATTTGATTGCCGGCCTAGGGTTTGATACTCTTCCCTGAAACCAGTACATTGAGGGAAAATATTTTTGTTCAATATTTTTAAAAGCAATAAAATGGAACACCTGGTTCAGGCCCTGACCCGGGTGATGAGCCAGGCCCCGGAAACTGCCATGGCAGTGGATAACCCCATGGCGCCGGAAAGAATCTGTATCCAGTCCAGGGGAATGAAGCAGTGGATCTCCCGAAACCTGGCCCAAAACATGGGGATCTGTACCAATATGAGCTTTGTTTTTCCCAGACAGGTGGTGGACCTTATTCTTACAGGGTTTGATCTGCTCCAAGACTTTTCTGAAGGATTAAATCCTGAAACGCTAAATCATGGACCTTTAGATCGGGAAACCTTAAATCAGGAAACTCTTTTTTGGTTGACAATGAAACTCATCCATGAGAACCGGTTCCAAAAAGAATTGTCCGGGATTGAACCCTATATCCGGGATGATGAAACCGGGAAAAAGAAGTATCAGCTCTGCCTGCGCCTGGCCAAAATGTTTGACGATTATCAGGTTTTCAGGCCGGATATGTTGAATGACTGGCAGACAGGAAGACCCCATGAATCCTTGAATGATCCCGGGGCAGTATGGCAGGCTGGACTCTGGCGGAAAATAAGTTCCACAGCCCCCGGGGACCATCTGGCGCACAGGGCCCGTGTTTTTCTGGACAGGCCTTTGCCGGCATCCGTTCCCAGGGGCCATTTGCCGGCGCGGATATCGCTTGTGGGCATATCAACCCTGCCGAATGTTTTTTTGCAGGTGTTTGAAAAAGCATCCCACATCATGGACATCAACCTGTTTCTCATGACACCCTCCCATCACTTTTTTTTTGATATCAAATCCCAGCGCCAGATGGAAAAATTAGCCCTCAGCCACGAATCGGGTGACCAAAAATCACTCAACCAGACACCAGGCAATCCAGTATCAGCAGGGCAGGCATTGGGTGAGAAAATTCAGGAGTTTCATTATGAGACTACCCATCCCCTGCTGGCATCTCTCGGGACTTCGATTATCCGTTTCCATGCCGGTCTGGAAGTATTTGACTTTCAGGAACCCTTTGAGGATCTGTTTCAGGACCCCCTGAATACATCTGATGGGGATACATTCCATGGGAAAACCTCTCATCGGAATACATCCCACCCCATGCTGGCCTGTCTTCAATCCGATATTTTAAACCTTGTTCATCGGCAACAGGGCAGAGAGGATGCCCCTGTTTTTATCCCCGGCTCAGACACCTCTATCCAATGTCATGCCTGTCATTCTCCCATGAGAGAGGCCCAGGTGTTAAAGGATCTTTTGTTGCACGAGTTTAACCAGGACCCTGAGCTTGCCCCCCATGATATTGTGGTGATGATGCCGGATATTGAATCCTATGCACCCTTTATCCAGTCAGTTTTTACCCTGGAGACCCCCCTGCCGTTTTCCATCTCCGACCGGCGTAAAAAATCCGAATCCGAAGTTTTGGATGGGTTTTTAAAGATACTGGCTCTGGGCAATGCCAGGCTGGAGCAAAGTTCGATAATGGATCTGCTCCTGTCCGGGTCCATTGCCGAAAAATTCAATATTACTCTGGATGAGATTGATCGCATCGATAAAATGACCAGGGACGCAAACATCTTATGGGGCCGGGATGGGGAGCATCGCCAGGATCTTGGATTGCCGCCCTTTGAAGAAAATACCTGGCAGTTTGGAATGCAGCGGCTTTTTATGGGCATGGCCATGCCGGAAAATCATGAGGCATTGGTGGCGGGCATACTGCCGTGCGAATCTTTTGAAGGCCTTGACCTTGAGGTGCTGGGAAAATTTGCCGCCTTTTGTCATGCACTGTTTGCCTGTCTGGATGCCCTGACCGGTCGCAAAGTCATTGAAAAATGGTGCCGGATTTTAAGGAATCTATCCAGTTCATTGATTCATCACAATTTGAAAAATGGAGAAGACCTGGTCTTCCTGGGCCAAACCATTGACCAGATCAAAGAAGAGGCCCAAAGGGCAGGGTTTACCGGGAAAGTTTCTTTTGATGTGATCCACAGCCTTATTCGGCAGCGGCTGGATCAAGAGTTCTCCCAGGGGAATTTTTTGTCGGGAAACATCACCTTTTGTAATATCATGCCCATGCGCAGTATTCCCTTTAAGATCGTGGTGTTGATGGGGATGGATGAAAAATCTTTTCCCAGGCAGGCCATTGCCCCGGGATTTGACTTGATTAAAAAATATCCGAAACCGGGAGATAAAAATGAACGGGATGAAGACCGGTATCTCTTTCTTGAGATCCTGTTGTCGGCCAGATCGAAATTTTTGATCACCTATACCGGTATGAGTATTCAGGACAATTCAAAAATTCCCTGCGCAGGGGTGGTGAGTGAACTGCTGGAGACTGTGGAACAGAGCTTTGTCTTTGAAAACGGCCATTGTCTCCATTTTTTTCATCCCCTCCATGCCTTCAGCCAGGACTATTTTAACGGCCGGCATGGACCTGCCTCTTTTTCCAGGGACAATTGCCGGATTGCCGCAGCTCTCTTAACTCAAAGATCGGACCGAAAAACCTTTGTTCGGCCGGTTTCTTTTGTCCCAGGGTGTGACGATGCAACAGACGCATTGAGAACGGATGAAACGATAAAGGACCCAATACCAGAGGAGGCCGGTTCTTTGGGTCCGGATGAATTGATCCGGTTTTTCAGGAATCCGGCCCAGGCCTTTGTCCGGGAAGGCCTGAATATTAAAATACCTGACCTGGCCGAACACAGTCTGGACCGGGAAGCCTTTACCCTGACCGGGCTGGACAGGTATGGTCTTGGAAACACCCTGGTTGAACGAGACTTGGACGGGTGTGGGGACAAGGATTTTTACCCTGTTTTCAAGGCCATGGGCAGTCTTCCTCCGGGAGAGAAAGGCAGATTCGAGTATAAGACCATTCTGGACACGGCCGGTCCCCTGATGGAGGCGGCAAAGATGATTGCCGCAAAAAAACGACTGCCCCCCCTTGCCGTGACTTTTGATATGGACGGGATTGAATTGTCAATAAACTTTTCCGACATAAGAGAAGACGGGGCCTATACCGTGACCTATGGGCGGCTGAACGGGGCAAGGCTCCTTGCCGGCTGGATACGACATTTGTTCCTGAATGCCTGTGCCCCAAAGGCATATCCCAGGACGACCCATCTTATCGGACGAGACCCCAATGGGAAACATTCCTTGAAAACCTGTTCTTTCCCACCCCTTGGGCCACATGCCCGGAATGATTTAAGGGACCTGGTGCAAATTGCTGTTAACGGCAGAAAGAATTTGTTTTATTTCTTCTGCGAAACCTCCTGGCAGTTTGTCCAGGCCCTTTCAAATGAAAATTTTGATCTCTCCCCACCGTCTGTTTTCACGGTAATGAACCAGGCTAAAATTAAGTCAAGCTGGTATGGCAACTTCCACGTAACAGGGGAAATCGACAACCCGTATATCCGGCTCTGCGTGGATAACAATGACCCGTTTGAAAATGTGGATACACTGGTTTCATCCGGGTTTGTCCAAAAT
Source organism: uncultured Desulfobacula sp. (assembly GCA_963674905.2). GTDB lineage: Bacteria > Desulfobacterota > Desulfobacteria > Desulfobacterales > Desulfobacteraceae > Desulfobacula. The sequence goes on from CAXXXR010000002.1 coordinate 4,174,638, forward strand.
TCCCTTCGGGTGTATCAACCCCTGCTGAAAAACATGAGTCTGTCATGATGAAACCTCTGGACCCCTTTAATATTGATCTTGAAAAAACCTGTCTGATCGAGGCCAGTGCCGGGACCGGAAAGACTTATACCATCACCACCCTGGTCACCCGCCTGGTTGCCATGGGATATCCCGTGGAATCCATCCTGGTGGTGACGTTTACGGAAGCTGCGGCAGCAGAGCTTAAGTTGAGAATACGGAGCCGCCTGTCCAATACTCTGGCCGGCCTGTTGAGCCCGGAAGATTTAATTCAGGACGATCTGGCCGGGTTTTTCAGGCAAGATCCGGACCTGGCCCGGATCATGGCGAGGCTTAAACTTGCCGTCACCTGTTTTGACCAGGCAGGGATCATGACCATCCACTCTTTTTGCCTCAAGGTTTTAAAAGAGAATGCCTTTGAAAGCCGCTTGCTTTTTGACATTGAGCTCGTACCTGACCGGTCTCTGTTTTTAAGGCAGGTGAGTTATGATTTTTTTATGGGCCGGGTGAACAATATGGACCCTCTGTTTCTGGCCTATCTGGCAAAAAGGCAGGTCACACCGGAAAGTTTTGTCACCGCTTTCGGCCAGGTGGTCTGCCGGAATGACCTGGTGTGCAAACCAGGAGCCTCAAACCCGAAAGACAATGCTAAAGAAGACAATGATCCCGAAGATAAGGAAAAGGATAATTTCCAGAGCAACTATACGGGCAATTTTGACCTGTGGCGCAAGGCCCTGGGGAAAATCAACGAGATCCTGTTGAACCAATCCATGGAGATCCAGGACCTGATTTCCAGCCACCCGGGAATCGACAAGCGGTCCTATTCCAAAAAAAATCTTCCGGCCTGGCTTGAGGCATGCCGCAGGATGTTGGAAACAGGTGGTGTGGAAACCTTTTTTGATATGACGGAAAAGGGAGATGCGCTCTATAAGTTTACCCGGACACGGCTTGCCCTGAAAACGAAAAACAATGCACCGCCCGAGCATGAATTTTTTGATCTGTGTGAACAAATCTATCTGGTTTACCAGGAGTTTGAAACCCTTTTGATTGTTTTGAAAAAAGATTTTTTAGTTTTTTTCAATACTGAGCTGGACAAGATCAAGCAGGCAGACGGGATCTGTTTTTTTGATGATCTGGTCAACGATCTTGCCGCGGCCCTTGAAAAACAAGACGGGGTAAAGCTAAGGCAGGCTGTGAGGGATACGTACCGAGCCTGTCTCATTGACGAGTTCCAGGACACCGATCCCCGGCAGTATGATATTTTTTCAAACATTTTTGCTGCAAACAACAGACCGTTTTTCATGATCGGAGATCCCAAGCAGGCCATTTATGCGTTCAGAGGAGGGGATATCTTTGCCTATTTAAAAGCCTCGAAGGAGAGTGATCAACGCCTTACCCTTGAAAAAAACTATCGGTCCGCACCCCTGCTGGTGGCCGGTATCAATTCAATATTTTCAGACAGGCCCAATCCCTTTGAGTTTGATGCCATCGAATTTTCCTGTGTCACCACGCCTGAGACAGCCCGGAACCTCCTGGTTGACCATGAATTTTCTGTGCCCCCTTTACAATTTTATTTTGTAAAAAGACAAGACCACCCCTTGGACAGACAGGGATATATTGGCAAGGAAACCTGTGCCAAGATCATTCCGGAAATTGTAGCCGCCGATATCCTGTCACTGCTGGAATCGACCCAAGGCCTTAATGATAAAGATCTGGCTGAAAAAGAGCATATGGGTAAAGATACAAAGATTGGGCAGACCCAAAAGATCAGCCCGAAAGATATTGCCGTACTTGTCCGGACAAACCTCCAGGCACAACAGGTCCAGAGCGCATTGTCCCGGCATCGCATTCCGTCTTTTTTATCCAAGACCGGGTCTGTTTTTGATTCCTGTGAGGCAAAGCATCTCCACGATATTTTATGGGCGGTAACGGCCCCGGATAATGCCGGCTATATCCGTGCGGCCCTGTGCACATCCGTGTTTGACTTTTCATCGGAGCAACTCAGGGATTTGGATAAAAAAGAGGATCTTTTTTTCCAGTGGCAGGACCGGTTCAGGGAATACAAGGCGATCTGGGAGACTTCCGGATTTGTGTCCATGATCATGGACCTGTTCCATTCTGATGACGCATTTTTAAAGGAAAATTCAAACCTTGAAGAAAGAGGTCTGACAAATTTTTATCATTTGGTGGAATTGATATCCCAGGCAAGTATCAAACAGCAGTTGTCACCCTATTTCCTCATGAAATGGGTTGTGAGACAATTGTTCCCAGACCTTCGGGATGAGGCCTCGGACGAACTCAGGCTGGAAAGTGATCAAAAGGCCGTGGCCATTGTCACCATCCACAAAAGCAAGGGGCTTGAATATCCCATTGTTTATCTGCCCTATCTCTGGGAGGGGCAGCGCAATCCTTCCCGGGAGGATATTCTTTTCCACGATCCTGAAAAGGAGCATCAACTGACCCTTGACCTGGGATCAACGGATATTTTGACATCCATGGCCCATTTTGAAGTTGAAGAAAAAGCCGAGCAGAGAAGGCTCTTATATGTGGCCCTGACCCGTGCATCTGCCATGTGCCGGATCATCTGGGGCGGATTTAAATCCGTTGACACCTCTGCCCTTGGATCGTTACTGCATCCAGAGGGGTGTAAGGAAGATCCGGCCATGATTCATGATCTGGAGCAGCTCAAATTCCTTGCAGATCAGAGTGTCCTTGTGCAGGCGCATGTGCCTGAACCCTTCCGGATCTTTGCGGATGAAGCTGCAATAAAACCTGAGTTGTCGCCGGAAAAAATTTCTCGCGAGATCAGGGTATCCTGGAAAATGTCGAGTTTCTCAGCCATCTCTCATACGTCCCAGCCGGAAGATTTCCAGGCGACAGGAACGGCAAATGATATGGAAAACAATAATCATATGGAACCTATTGTCACCCTTGCCGATTTTCCAAAGGGAGCCGGTTCCGGCGATCTGTTCCACGCCATCTTTGAGATCCTGGATTTTACCGGCAAGCCAAAAGAGATCTCAGCAACAATTCACTCAATGTTTGATCGGTTCGGCTTTTTGGGTCCCGACCTTGTCCAAATGGGGGAAGCATCCGTATCGCAGATACTTGAAACCCCGCTTATAGAAGGAAAATCCGGGTTCTGCCTGAAGGATGTCCGTTTCGATCAGCGATTCAATGAAATGGAGTTTCTTTTCCCCATACACGCTTTTCAATTGTCATCCTTGAAAACCGCGTTTGAACAATCAGACATCAGATTTAAAACATCCGGATATATCGACCGGCTGGCCCGGCTTTCCTTGCCTGCGGTTAAAGGATTTATGAAAGGGTTTATCGACCTTGTGATCCAACACAACGGCCGCTGGTATATTCTGGATTATAAGTCCAATTTTTTAGGGAATACCTATGATCAGTATTCCCATGATGCCATGTTTGATGCCATGGCTGACCATCATTATTTTCTACAATACCATATCTATATCGTGGCCCTGCACCGATATCTTTCCCTGCGATTGAAAGACTATGATTATGATAGGGATTTCGGCGGTGTTTTTTATCTTTTTATCCGGGGGATGCATCCCGGGTTTGGCTCCAGATACGGTGTATTTTTCCATCGCCCGGAAAAAGCGGCTGTGATCAGTCTGTCTGATAATTTATTTTAATTGCCGTAAACCACCTTGGGCAGCCAGGTCACCAGGGCCGGCCACACCGCAATGATGACAAGCCCGATGATCTGCAGGATCACAAAGGGAATAATGCCTTTGTACAGGTCAATGGTTTTTATTTCCGGCGGACACACCCCTTTGAGGTAGAACAGGGAGGGGCCGAACGGGGGTGTCATAAAAGAGGTCTGGAGGTTCACGGCAAAGAGAATGCCGAACCACAGGGGATCATACCCGTAGTCCACCACAATGGGCGCGATAATGGGAATATGGATGTAAGTGATCTCAATAAAATCAAGAAAAAATCCCAGAATAAAGATAAACACCATGACCATGGTCACCAGTTGCCAGCCGGTCAGGTGCATGTTGTCAATAAATTCCCGGAGAAGATCATCCCCGCCAAGACCCCGGAAAACCAATGCAAAACAGGTGGCTCCCATGATGATGATAAACACCATGCAGGTCATTTTGATGGTTCCCTTGGCCACCTCGTGGAGCAGTGAAGGGGAAAGTTTTCGGTTGATGGCCGTGAGAATTACGGCACCCACGGCGCCCATGGCTCCGGATTCCGTTGGCGTGGCAATACCGGCGAAGATGCTTCCCAGGACAGCAAGAATCAGAAACAAAGGGGGTACAAGGGCTTTGAAGATTTTCAGGATAAAGACCCTGTCAAAGTCGGCCCCTCGTGCATGGGCAGCCGGGACATGGGCAGTCCCGAAAAATGTCGACACCCAGATAAAGGTGCAGTAAAGGGTCACCAGGATCATTCCCGGTATAACGGCGCCGATGAACATATCCCCGATGGGCACCTCCATCACAGGACCCAGGAGTAAGAGAACAATACTGGGGGGGATGATCTGGCCCAGGGTTCCCGATGCCGCCACCGTGCCTGCGGCAAAGGATTTTGAGTAGTTGTGCTTGAGCATGGTGGGCAGGGACATGAGCCCCATGGTCACCACCGTGGCGCCCACAATGCCGGTGGATGCACCCAGCAATGCACCCACCATGACAACGGAAAGGGCAAGACCACCCCGGACGTTCCGGAACAGCTCTTCCATGGTTTCCAGCAGTTCCTTGGCAAGTCCTGACCGCTCCAGGGCAAGGCCCATGAAAATAAACAGTGGAACCGCCATGAGCATGGTATTGGTCATGACGCCCCACATCCGAAGGGGCAGCAAATCAAAAAATCCCGGAGGGAGCCCGACGAGGCCGAAAAGGAAGGATACCCCCATCATGGTGAAGGTGACGGGGAATCCTCCCATTAAGGCAATGGTCAAGACCAGAAACAGCCAGGCAGCCAGGTAATCGGCAATCCAGAAAGGCAAAAAATCTATGAGCATTTATTCGATTGTCTCTTTCATTTTAAAGACCGTAAATTTTATCTGCGGTCTAAGATTTTTCCAAAGGACGTTCCAGAAGAACCAGCAGGCTTTTGAGGCCCAGCAGGATTCCCTGGAACAGCATTAACAGATAGCCCAGGGGCAATACCGCCTTTATTAAATACCGGGCCGGGATCCCGCCCGGATCAATGGAGATTTCCCCGATTTCATAGGCCACCACGGCCCATGGACCGGCAGTGGTCAGCACCACCCAGCAGGAAGGGATCAGAAAAAAAATTACCCCCAGAAGGTTAATCCAGGCCTGTTTTTTCGCGTCCATGAGTGAGTACAGGACATCCACCCGGACATGACCGTCGTGGAGCAGGGTAAACCCGGCCCCCATCAGGAAGATAAAGGCAAACACATGCCATTCCAGTTCCGCCATGAACACGAAACTTGTGTTGAACACGTAGCGCAGGACCACATTGGAAAAGATGACCAGAATAAAGAAAAAAACAGCCGAGCTGACCACCACACTGCCGATCCATTCATTGAGTTTGTCACAGAAATATAAGGTTTTTTTTACGGTTTCCATGGATCAGGCCATTGTATTCCAATACACTTTTTCAGACATTTTCCCCCAGACAGCCGTTTTTGCCTGGAAAGCCGTATAGTCTTCATGGATTTTCAGGGTAAAGGGGTCTTTTTGGGCTTCTTCCTCAATGACCCGCCTGGAGATGATTTTCAGTTGTTTCAATACATCCTCGGGATAGACCTGAACATCCACATGGTGTTCCTTGACCAGTGTGTCCAGGGCTGCACCGCTCTGGGCATCAAATGCGGCAAGGGTTCTGACGTTGATATCGGCGGCCGCAATGTCCAGAACCCGTTGAAAATGTCTGGGCAGATCATTGTAGGCTTTTTTGTTAAAAAAGATGTCCAAAACAGGACCCTGTTCATGCCACCCCGGGGTGTAATAGTATTTGGCGACCTTATAGAGCCCCAGCAGAATATCGTGGACCGGGCCTACAAATTCAGCCGCATCCACCACCCCCCTTTCCAGGGCCGGAAAGATTTCACCCGGCGGTACAAACACGGTGGTAACCCCCACCTCTGAAAGCACCTTGCCGGCAATACTGCCGATTCGCATTTTCAAGCCCTTGAAATCTTCAAGGGAATTAATTTTTTTCGTGTACCAGCCGCCCATCTGCATGCCTGAATTTCCAACAACCCTGGGAACCAGATCAAATTGATCATACAATTCATTCATCAGGGTCTGGCCGTTTCCTTCATAGAACCAGGCGTTGACACCCTGGGCGTTCATGCCGAAGGGGATGGACCCGAACCAGTTAAAGGCCGTGGATTTGCCGGCCCAGAAATACGGAGATCCCGTTCCCATCTGTACGGTTCCCTTGGATACGGCATCAAATGCGCCCGGGGGGGGTACCAGTTCCCCGCCGCCGTAAAGTTTGATTTCAAACTGACCGTCGGTCATCTCTCGTACGTTCTCGCAGAACTGCTTGATCCCGTCAAACATGATCCTGACTTTCGGATTCCAGAAAGATGTGGCTGTCCATCGAATTTTTGGCGATGCAATGACTGCCGGTGCACCGACACTTAAGGCTGCGGCCGCTGTTGCGGTTCCGATACCGGCTTTTTTCAAAAATGTCCGTCTTTCCATGATGCCTCCTTTTTTAGGTTGGTTCCAACCAGGGTTAAATTCTTTGAAATTAATGTTCAATTCATATAAAAATTCCTGCCGATCAATTTGTTGCCAAAACCGGCAGGATGTTTTCAGCAAAGGGGATGATATAGCCTTTGCCCTTTAAGTTGCTGGTGAATCCGTCAATATCATCACTGGTCTCAAATCCCAGAGCCCGGGCTTCAGTATTTGACAGATCCGACGCAAGGGTGACTTTGAACCGTTGGAGAATATCCATTACCCTGAACGCCACATAGGACGGCATATTAAAATTGAGGGCCAGTTCCCGGCCCAGTTTTCTGGGATCTGTCTTATAATTTTTGAGAACCGAGGCAAAGGTTTCATTTCCCACTCCCTGGGAGCATGCGGCCACAAAGAGAATGTCCTTGCCCGGCTTCACGATGTTGACGGCATTGAAAAGAGCTTTGGTGGATTGATACAATTGACCGTCGGTCCGAAGACCCCCGGCGGAAATCAGGGCAAAATCTCCGGGACAGGGAACAGGGATACAGCAGGCCTGGTCCAGGCGTTTGCATCCGTTCATAAAGGTCTGGTGCAGAGGCCCCACCTCACAGTGAAAAATATCCCCGGTCCCGTTGGCTGCAACTGCCACATAGGTACAGGTTTTATCTTCCAGGAACTGGTGTGCCGCATCATTTAAGTCTTCATTGATGGGATTTCCCCATAGTTTTGCCTGCCGTACGAGGGGGTGGGGGGACCCGTCTGATCGTATGGCAAGAGAATGATTCTGCTGGATGGAATCGTATCCGGCAATGCCGGGCAGAAGATATTTTCTCCCACCCCCGTACCCGGCGGCCATATGGTGGAGAATACCGCCGAAGATGATGATGTGATCGGCCTCTACCGCCTCCCTTGTCATCGTGAGGCGTGTTCCTTTGTGGGTGTCACCGATATAGACCAGGCGGTCCTGGTTTTTGTTTGCCGAATTTAGGATTTCCACATTCTGGGTGCAAAAGGTTCCGGCAAGCCCGGAGAAACACGCCGTGTCCATATCCCCATGGGTGCCCAGGGCAATGATGATTTTAATCTGATCTTTCTGAACGCCAAGATCAAAGAGGGTGTGCACGATCCCGGGAACAAATACGTCCCCCCGGGCCCAGAGCCGGGTGTCGTCCGGGATAAGCACAGCGATTTTTTTGTCTTTGATGTTTGGGGGCGCGTGGCCTTTGATTCCCTTGGAAATGATCTGCCTGATCGTATCGTGGCCCATTGCCGGGACATCCCGTCCAAGGATGATGTCATGCACTTTTTCATCATCAAGGGTGATGTCAAGGGCGGTTTGGCCTTTTTCCAGTTTGATTTTCATGTCTGTTTCAATGCCGAATGAATAAGGGTTATGGGGTGAAGAACACTTAAATTGTCTGTGTCCGCAAGGTTGCCGGCAAGGTTCATCCGGCACACCGGGCAGTCGGTGAGCCAGAGATTTGCCTTCAGTTTTCGGACGGTTTCGATTTTTTTAGCCACCATTTTTTTTGAGACTTCCGGAAATTCGTAAAAAAAGGTTCCGCCTCCTCCGCAGCATTCTTCTGCATCCTTTGCCCTTTTGTAGGTGACAAAGTCAAGGGCCTGCAGGAGAGCTTCAACACGAATATCCGAGGTAGAACCGTTCCTTGAATGGCAGGGTTCATGATAGGTAATGGTTCGTTCTTCTGTGAAGCCGGGATCAAATTCAAGACAATCAAAATGGGCATGGATAAAGGACAGTATGTCTGTTACCTTTGCTGCAATGGCCCGGGCATGGGGATTTTTCGGGTCCTGACCTTCAACCAGGCGGGGGTATTCGGTTTTCAATGCCTCCCCGCAGGTGGTACAGTCCACAAGGACGGCATCCACCTCCAGGTCTTTCAAGGCATTGATGTTGGTGGAGATATTTTCCAGGGCCTTGTCCCCGGCTCCGTGAAACAAAAGCGGAATGGAGCAGCAGGTCTGGTCTTTCGGGATAATGACTTTATATCCCATGTGCTTGAGTGTTTCGATGGCGGCAATCCCTGTGTCGTTGTACAGGTAGTTGGTGGCGCACCCGGTGAAATAGGCCACGGTTCCAATTGGTGTCCGGTCCGGAAGAACAACCTCATCATATGTTTTTCGCAAGGGAACTTGATTGAGTCGCGGGAAATTCTTTAGCGGAATATTGCCCAGTTTATGGGTGGCGGCAAATTTATTGGGTACCAGCCGTTGACCGGCTCTGGCAAGGCCGGCACCGAATTTGAGCCGGTATTCACGGGCCAGCAGATATACCAGGCTTTTGATGGCAGGAGTCTCCCCCTGGGCTGCCGCCATTTTTTGTCTCATTTCCATGAACTTTGAATAATGATCGATCCCGGATGGACAATTGGCCGCACAGGCCCCGCACATCAGGCATTTTGAGACAATTTCCTTTAACAGGGGAGACGGGACAAGGTTGCTGCCCTCATAGGCTTTGATGAGCTGGAGTTTGGCCCGGGGGGAGGCCTGCTCTTCTTTCAATACCTTGTAGACCGGGCAGACATTGAGGCAGAGACCGCACTTCCCACAGTTTGGGGTGAGTCGTTCGTTCATGAAAATTTACCTTTCATAGGAATGTCGCCCTTATACAAACTTGCCCGGGTTCAGGATGTTGTCAGGGTCAACCGCGTGTTTGATTTTTTTCATGAATTTAATGGTATCTTTATTCATCACAAGGGGAAGATAGGCGGACTTGGCTAATCCGATGCCGTGTTCGCCCGACAGGGTTCCGTCAAGTTCGGCTGCGGCCTTGAAAATTTCATCAAAGGCCTTTTCAACCCGTTTCCACTCTTCCTGATTTGATCGGTCGGCAGGAATCATGGGATGCATGTTCCCATCTCCGGCATGGGCCAGGACTCCGGCTTTCAGACCGTATTTTTCAGTGATCTTAAGGGTTTTGCGGATCATGGCAGGTACCTGGCTCACGGGCACGGTCACATCTTCAGAAACGATATCCGGGGCAAGCTTGGCAAATACACCGTAGGCCGATCGCCGGGCAGTCCAGAGTTTTTCTCTTTCCGATTCGGTTGTCGCTTCCTGGATAAGGACCGCATGGTTCTGTCTCACCTTTTCAGTGATCAAAGCCATTTCCCGGTCACAGGCCTCTTTTACCCCGTCAATTTCAATGAGAAGTGATCCTTTGGCATTTCTGTCCAGTCCCAGACCGGCATTGTCTTCAATGGTATTCACGATCATCTGGTCCATGAGCTCCATGGCAGCCGGAATGATACCGGCACCGATAATGTCGGACACGGCCTTTGCAGTATGATCCAGGTTGTTAAAGGTTACCATCATGGTCTTGACGGCTTCAGGCTTTGGCAGGACTTTTAAGGTGGCCTGGGTAATAATCCCCAGGGTGCCTTCGGACCCGCAGAAAAGAGCGGACAGTTTATAGCCGGTGACATCTTTCACATTTTTACTGCCGAAGCGGATAATATCACCCGAGGCGGTCACCACTTCCATTCCCAATACATAATCAACGGTAACCCCGTATTTCAAACACCTGGGGCCGCCGGCATTCTGGGCAATATTCCCGCCAATGGTGGAGGTGTTCATTGAGCCCGGATCAGGGGGATAAAAGAACCCAAAGGGCGCCAGGGCTCGCTGGATATCGGCATTGACGACTCCGGGTTCCACAATAATATACCGGTCCCGTGTATTGACCTCGACAATCTTGTCCATTTTGGTGAAGCACAGCAGGATTCCACCCTGGACAGGAACAGGGGCACCACAGACACTGGTGCCGGCACCCCGGCCGGTGACCGGTATCCTGTGTCTGGAGGCGATCTTTAATATGCCGGACACTTCCCGGGCTGTCTGGGGGAAGATGACGGCATCCGGAGCCGCTTCCACAACAAAGGCATCATAGGCATAACAGGCTGTCTCTTCGGCGCGGTCAAGGTATTGATCCGGGTCGACAATGGTCAAAAATTCATTTTTTACTAGTGCATCCAGCATACAGAGCTCCTCAACAATCCAGGCAAACAATTTCAGGCATCACGTCTCAATAGCAGATTTACCTTATTTCCACGTCTGCCTTAAACCCGATAGTCATACTAGAAAAAGCAGATCAAAGATAGCTTGAAATTGAATTTTAAAACTATTTCATCATTCACAAAGGGATTGAAGACATATCATAAATTCAATAGATTAGTTGTTTGCAATTTGTCAATTTTTTTTATTAGGCTGAATCGTAAAACTATCTAATTTTATTATCGTAACTCCTAAAAATAGTTAATGAGTACTGAATACTTTAAAAACTTGTATTGATGATTAAATTTCAGTGGTCAAAGAAGGTGGCAGATAAACAGAATGGTTAGGAGAGGACAAAATGACATTGATGTTGAATATTTTGTGGTTTATTGTCGGCGGTGGACTCGTGGCCTGGATCTTATGGGGTGTGCTGGGCTGTGTTGGAGAGGGGGCGGCCGGAGAACGGAGAGTGATTCTCCAGCCGCTTATGGAGGTTGTGCTAAAGGGCTGATTCAGGGTGGAAGACGTTTACTTCTTTCAGGTCTTCTCCCAGGTACTCCCGTTCATTGGGGCCCAATATACCCAATGAGAGGCAGATTAAGGTCCACATGTGAACTACCGGGTAATTTCCACCGTAATGCTCACTGAGTTCATGGATCTGGGCGTGACAATTGTGACAGCCTGCAATGCAGTAGTCCGCCCCGGTGGCCTTGATCTGTTCGTCTTTTATTCTTCCGAATTCAAGACGCTGTTCTTTATATCCGGATTGGAGGAAGCCGCCGCCGCCGCCGCAGCAATAATTATTGGACCGGTTGGGCTGCATATCGATAAAATTTTCTTCGCCCACAACGGATTTGACCACAAACCGCAGATCTTCGGCAATGGGATCACCATAGCTTTTTCTGACGATCTGGCAGGGATCCTGTACGGTGAATTTTATTTTAAGGTCTTTATTCCAGTCGGAATTCACCTTTAATTTGCCTTCCCGGATCCATTTTGCATAATATTCATAAATATTTTTAACTTCAAACTTATGTTCAAGATTGTATTTTTTCAGTCCTGCCAGGACTGAGAATGTAACGTGCCCTCACTCGGTATTGAGAAAGGTTTTACACTTAAGCTTGTTGGCCTGTTTTGACGAGGTTTCCGTGACCTTTTTCCATGCGTCATCATCGGCCAGGAACATGCAATAATTTTCACCGGCCCAGCCCCGGCTGCCATAGGTCCAGTCAACCCCGGCCAGATGAAGAATTTTCCACAGAGGGACCATTTCATCGGGTTCAGTAACCGGTTCTCTTGAATTCTGGTTCAGGAAAAATTCAGCCCCCTCCTTGTCAATAGGAGCCTGCATATCTGCAAATTCCGGTTGAGCCTCCTGGTATTCTTCCAGGACATCGCCGACAACGAACTCAAAGTCTTCGGGTGAGGCCCCCATGGCGCTGGTACTTTCGTTTTTCAGGGCCATGTCACAGGAGCCAAGGATTCCGGTGGGTCTTTCTTCCCTGGGTCGAAGTTGCCTGGCATTAAATACCAATTGGGGAATATCGATCTGCATGGGGCAGACGTAGATGCATCGCTGGCACATGGTGCACATCCAGGGCCAGTTGGATTTGGCAATTTCTTCATCCATTCCCAGGGCAGCCATGCGAAGAAATTTTCTGGGGTCCATGTTATCAAGGCCAGTGGCGGGACATCCTGATGAACAGGCGCCACAGGTTAAACAGGCACTTAAATTGCCGCCTTCAGGCAGAAGTTCCTTGACTTTATCCAGGAAAGCAGTTTTCCGTTTTTTGTTTCCGAGTTTAATGACAGCTTCTGTCATTGGTCATTCCTTTCTATTATTAGTGGTAATCGTGGGTACCGACAATAACTTCAACTCCGGTTTTTTTTTCTATAATGTCTGCCAGGTCCTTTGCCCCGGTATAGGGACATCCGGGTACGGCATTGGCCAGGCAGGAACTTAAATAAATTTTATCAGGCTTGATTTCAGACAATTTCATGGCCATGCCAAGACTTGGGATGACGGTTCGTCCCGGGCATTCACATTTTACAAAGGCCACAACCTGGGATGGATTCTGAAATGCACCGTCACCCAGAGATGCCGCCTTCAGGCACCGCCATTCGCCGGGGCAGCCATACCCCTGGTCCATATAGGAGCCGCATCCGACAACTGCTACTTTTTCCATTTTTATAGATCTCTCCTTAATCTATGTCCATTCGGGTTTATCCAAAGTCTATATCCAAATTTTAAATCCAAAATTCTTAAAATTCTTAATCAAGACAGCACAATGTATGCCAGGATATGTGACCAATATCGTTTTGGCAAAATCGTATGAATTAAGATGGTTATGAAAATTTTTTATATCATTCTTCCTTCCAGGGTTGCAATCCTGCGATTATTCATTCATAAACAGTTTTAAAATTGCGACAATCCATATTTTATTGCTTTTTTCATACCTGTGATTAACATACTTATATGTGTGCTCCGTTTACCTCACCAATCGTTTAAAAAAGGTGTAAGGCTGATATAAAAAAAATAATGGTAGATAATATGGCAAATAAAGAGATTAAAAGCAAACAAAACATGAAACAGCATACCGTAAAAAAACAAACATTGATAGGAGCGGTGGTGTTGTCCGTGTGTATTGGGTTTATTGGTGGAACCATCTATGCGTCATTTAAACTGGCCCCGGATTCACAGGCCGTGCAGCAGGGCGGTTTAATGAAAAATAAGAATTCGGCCAAAGATCAGCATGACCATTCAGCAGAGGTCTCTGCCAAAATTTTACAATTGGAGCAGTATTTAGAACAGCATCCGGAGGATGCCGGGGCCTGGGCCCACCTGGGCAATGTTTTTTTTGATTCAAACCAGGTGAAAAATGCCATTGAGGCCTATGAAAAGTCCCTGGCCCTGGAACCTGGAAAAATCGGTGTCATAACGGATCTGGGCGTGATGTACAGAAGAGACAACCAGCCCCGGAAGGCTGTTGAAGCCTTTGATCGCGCTGTTTTACTTGATCCGACCTTTGAAACAGCCCGGTTTAACAAGGGGATTGTGCTGCTCCACGACTTAAAGGATGTGGAAGGGGGCATAAGGGCCTGGGAAAAAATTGTTGAACTCAATCCCATGGCCATGGCTCCCAACGGTGAGTCGGTTGATGCCCTGATCCAGAGGATGAAGAAATAAAGACCTGGACCGGAAGTCGTAACCTCGCGGTCCAGTTGTAAATTCAATGGATATATTTTTTACGTCTGTCTTGTTTGCATCAGGCCTGCTTACATCACTCCTGCATTCCACCAGAGGTGGCAGAAGATGCTGGCGGCATATCCCAGCCCGATAACCGGTGTCCATTTTAAATGGGCACCAAAGGTATATTTTCCCCTGGCCGTTCCCATCAGGGCCACACCTGCGGCTGAACCGATGGAGAGCATACTGCCGCCCACACCGGCTGTGAGGGTTACCAGAAGCCATTGCCCGTGGGACATTTCCGGGTTCATGGTCAAAACGGCAAACATCACCGGTATATTGTCCACAATGGCGGAAAGAATACCCACCATGACATTGGCAAAGGTGGGGCCAAGGTCATGATAGGCCAGTTTGGAAATCGCCGTGAGGTAGCCGAACTGGGCCAGTCCTCCCACACAGAGAATCACCCCGTAAAAGAACATCAGGGTGTCCCACTCGGCTGCGGCCACCCGTTTCATGATGTCAAAGTGACGGACCTTTTTCTTTTGATCGCTGAAATCCTGGAGTACCTCCACGGCGCCGGTCACAGAACCGTCTTCATCTGTAAGGGGGGCGGCTGAGAATGTAAACCATTTTCCCTCCTCACCCATGTACGGGAAAAACGTACTCACATCATAGGCATTTTCATACTGGGGGTTTTTTCTATAGTCATTGGCATATTGGGCCTCGATCATTTTTTCCGGGAGAAAGTTGAGCACCAGGTCTGCCAGGGAGGGGCGCTGTTCTGTATAAAAACCTTTCCATTGATCCTGTGTCCCCACTGCCTTTTGGGCAGAAATGCCCGTGATTTTTTCCATGGCCGTGTTCCAGTGGGTGATCACGTGATTGGTATCAATGGCAAAAACAGCCTGGTCGCTGTTGTTCATAATTTCTTTGAGTGGTTTGTCACTGTTCAGGATGTTTCCCAGGTAATCCAGGGTTTCAGAGCCCCTGGCACCCAGGATGAAATCATAGGATTCAGACCGGCCCTCGTGTCGCTTGATATGGTAGGAGTACATCCCCAGGTAACCCAGACCGAACATCATGCCGGCGGCGGGTGGAAGATGAAGAAAATTGTGGAAACTCACTGCCGTTGCAATGGTCGCAAGGAAAAGGGCCACGATTCCAAAGGCACCGTATTTCAGGGTCACCCGTTCATTAAAGGTGTCCGGTTTGGCCTTGCCGATGGCCAGGCTCATGATTACGGCCGGTACCCCCCAGTTGACCAGAGACGGGATAAAGATGTGGAAAAATTCCATAAACTGGAGATGACCCTTTTGCCAGACCATCAGGGTGGTGATATCCCCGAAAGGTGAAAAGGCACCGCCGGCATTGGCTGCCACAACCACATTGATACAGGCAAGGGCTACAAATTTAACATTTTTCCCACCCACGGCCATGACCACGGCTCCCATGAGCAATGCCGTGGTCAGGTTATCTGCAATCGGGGAAATCACAAAGGCAAGGGCCCCGGTCACCCAGAAGATCATTCGCAGAGAAAAGCCCCTGGATACCAGGATGGCTCTCAATGTTTGAAACACATTGCGCTCTTCCATGGCATTGATATAGGTCATGGCAGCCAGCAGGAAGAGAAAGAGTTCTGCATACTCCAGCAGGCTTTCCCGGATCGCCTCATGGGCAGTGTGGGTATCCCCGATCCCGATATAGGCAATGGCCAGTAAAACCCAGATGATACCGGCGGCAATCAAGACCGGTTTGCTCTTGCGCAGATGAATGTTGTTTTCCAGGGGAACCAGGCTGTAAGCCAGGACAAAGATAATAATACCCAGGTAACCATAGACCGTACCGGTGAGATCACCGGCTCCGGCGGCTGACGATGCCAGACCCGTTGCCGGGATGACCAGCACACTTAAAATATACAGTATATACTTCATAAAAATCCTCAATTAGACAAACCCGTTTGTCCGACCTGATTTTACAAACTCAATACCGGCAGCCCGACAGATGGGTTGCTTGTCTTTGTTCAGGACAACGCAGGTTTTAAAATTAAAAAAGGAGTTATTAGGACATAAAAACAGATGTTGGTCAAGAAAAATTCAATATTTTAATGTTTTTTAACCTGGGTCTGGATAGAAAAAATTTCTCTGGAGATGAAAGCTTTCCGTTTTGAAGTATTTTTATTTTCGAGATAAAATCCAGCTATCAAATCCGTGGTCAGCCGTGAGTTGTCGTTTCAGCGCCTGTGCCCCTCCTATCTCCACAAAGGATTCAATACTGACCAGTGTTGCACCACCCCTTGGCAGCAGAGCACAGTTTTTGAATCCTAATTGTTTTAATCGTTCCATCAAACCCCTGGCATTGGCTGTTTCTTTAAAACTGCCCACGATGAGATGGATGGGCTTATTCTGGATCACAACCGGTTCCCGGGAAGATTTGATACTCTCATTTTGGGGATCGGGTTTTGGATTCAGCGATGGTTTGGGGTGGGGTTTTGAATCAAGTGTGGGTTCAAGTTCGGGTTCCAGCCTTGATTCTGGTTCCGGGTTTGAAGCAAGATCATACACGATTGGTTTTGAAACGATGACCGGTTTTTTGATCAGTGATTGCTCATGAACAATGGGCTTTTGATCAGGCGTGCTTCGACCCATAATAATAAAAAAATATAAGATCAGAACACCGGCAAAACCGGCAGCGACCAGACATGATAAAGAAAACTTCCTGCCCCCGGCAGTTTTATCAGCATGGCCGGCCTGCAAAGGAGCCGGCCCGGCCGAATCTGTATCGGATGAACCTGTATCAGATGAAGCAGGGATAGACAAAGCAAGGTCGGATGAAACAGGATCAGCAGTTTCAAACTTTTGTCGTGTGACATCATGGCCTGTCCGGCCGTTACCGGTTTGCACAGACAGGTCCCCGGACCCACTATCACCCTCATTGGGGTCCAGGGGGGTCAGGGCCGGATACCCGGAATTGATGAGCAAGTTTTTGATTGATTCATTTTTCGCAACATCAATGGGACGTTTCCCTGTGTCGGCTTTTATATTCGTGGCTGCACAATGATCAATCAAAAGCTTGACCATTCGTTCACAATTGTGCATGGCTGCCAGAAAAATCGGGGTTTGATTTTGATGGGTCTTTGCATTGATGTCTGCTCCCCGGGTGATCAATTCCAGGGCAATCTCTTCATCGTCATATTTTGCCGCGATATGGAGTGCTGTTTCACCGCCGTCATCCGTCACAACGGCATTAACATCGGCCCCGCTTTCGATCAACAGTTTTGCCACCTCAAGATTTCTTTCTTCCAGCGCATTGTACAGGGGGAAATGCCCGTAAATACTCTTTGCGTTCATGTTGCACCCCTTTGCCAGGAGAAGGGATGCAATTTTTAACGCGTTCGGGGTATTGTAGGTTGCCATATACAGGGGGGTAAATCCGTTGGACGTTCTGCAGTCCGGGTCAGACCCATTGAACAGCAGGAACCCTGCAATTTCATACCGGTCATAGGTTGATGCAGCCTGGAGCAGGCTCACCCCGTCATAATTGCGTGAATTGGCAAGTTCATCGGCCTCAACACCGCCAACGGTCATCTCATCAAAACGGGTTTTAAATTCCTTGTAATTGTCGTCTTCTATGGCATTAAACAGATCCCGGTTGTTAAAGGCGGCAGGATTGGGATTCGAACACTTGTCTGCATCGGGAATATCGTGTGAATCAATTTGTCCGGAGTCTTGATGGATTTCATCTGATCGCATGTTCAGCACCTTTTTTCGGTTTGTATCTACCTGGGATTCTTTTCCTGATTTTCTAATTATAGGAGTTTTGCCCATAATTCAATACGAATGTCACTACATACCATTGGGCTTGGAAAAGAACCGGTCTTTACAGGTGTGATGCCAGAACCGCGGCACCCACGGCGCCGTTTTCCTGGGGCAGGTCCCCGACGATGAGACGCATGCCCAGGTGTTTTTCAAGGGCAGCCGTCATGCCGTTGTTTCTGGCCACGCCTCCGGTCATCATGATGGGTTCCCTGATTTTGATTTTTCGGGCAAGGCCGGCCACCCGGGCTGCGGCGGATTCATGTATCCCGGCAATAATGTTTTCTCTTTTCTCCTGTTTTGCAATCATGGAAATGACTTCGGATTCGGCAAAAACCGTACAGATACTGCTGATTTTTGAGGGATTGGATGCGGCCATGGCATATTTCCCCAATTGGTCCAGTTCTACTTCCAGGGCCCTTGCCATGACTTCAAGAAATCGTCCGGTGCCGGCAGCGCATTTGTCATTCATGGCAAAGTTTTCTACATGGCCGTGGGCATCCAGGAGGATGGCCTTGCTGTCCTGCCCCCCCACATCAATGATGCCCCGGACACCGGGATTCATAAAATGTGCCCCTTTGCCGTGACAGATGATTTCCGTCATGGCTTTATCGGCAAATTCAACTCCGGCACGGCCATAGCCTGTGGAAACAACGGCAATGACATCGGTTTTGACAAGACTTGCCTTTTCCAGGACTTGTTCAAAGACCTTTTGAGCTGATATTGCGGGATTGTACCCGGTGGGGATGACCTGGGTGGAAACCAGGATTCCATCCCGTATCAGGGCGGCCTTGGCCGTGATGGAACCAATATCAATACCCGCATAAATTTCAGGCCGGTCAAGGGGGAGGGGGCGTTTATTGTCTGTCACATCCGGGCTCATATCATCCGCTCCCTATGCTGGATGATTTCCATGAAGGCATCAATCCTTGTATCCACCTGGGATTGGGAAAAGTTTCCCGGATCCACCATATCCGCCTCAATCATGAGAACTGGAATGCCGGTTTTTTTCCGGACGATATCCATGATATCCATCTGCCCGAAAGAGTAGGGTTTGCATGAACGGTTTGAATGCATGACCAGTCCGTCCACGTCATAGAATTTAATCATTTCCAGCACCTGGTCCGCCATCTGGTCAACCCCAATGTTGAGATAGATCCTGGTATAGGCCTGGGCCATGGAATCCAAAAAATGATCTTCATCAATATATTTCATGGTCCCGCACCAGGCAGAGGTGTAGGTGTCTGCCACCAGGCAGGCATTGTGGTCTGAAAATTTTTTGGACAGCCATTTGAGCTGATACCAGACGGGCAAATTGTCCCAGAGCAGTCGGTAGCGTTCGTTGTCGACCACACTAATTCCATTTTCGATGCGTTCTTCCATCTCCGCCAACAGGTCTGTGTAAAAATCAACGGCCGTTTGCGTGCCCCTCAGGGTAACGATCAGGGCAAGAAAAAAGAAGGCATCAAAGGCAGACATGGGTGAAGGCCTGTGGGCCGTGGTGTTCAATACCCGCTGCCAGAGGCGCTGTCCCTGGATAGAACGTCTGCCCACCCGGGCCATTCGGTCATAGTCAAATCTTCGTTGGGTGTGGGTTTCAAGAAAAACAATGTACTCATCCATCTGGGCCCGGACATAGGCATCAATTTCCGGGGTGTACCCGGTGTGGCAGACAGGGGTGTCCAGGATAAACAGGGGGACCTTGTAAAACCGTGCCTGGATTTCATACCATTTTAAGACCGTGCCGCAGATATTGTTGCAGCAGACCAGCATGTCCGGTTTGGGCAGACCACCCAGGGGACCGCCCTTGACAATTGAGCAGGCGATATCAGTCCGGGCATAGGAACATAGATCCGGGCTGTATCCCATGTCTTCGGCTTTGGCGCACAGATTTTTTCCCATTTTGGAGGCCCCGATCATGGCCCCGTGATTTTCCGGGTAGACCGGTATGATATCCATGGCCAGCAGGGGTTCTACAGGGCCGCCCGAGGTGATCCATGCCACCTGTTTATTGTTCTGGGCCGCACTTAAGGCGTCAATGTAGTAAGTGGTCATCAGGTCCCGCATTTTTTTTGCGGATTTTATCTTTTTTTTGTCTGGGGGTCTGTCCGGCATGAACCAGGTCCTTTTGTTAAATCATGTGAATAAAAGTTTCGATGCGGGTGGATATCCGGCCCTGGGCCTGCTGCTGATCATCCATTTCCAGGACCATGCTCTTGATGCCCTGTTGGTCAAGGAATTGTGTAAGAAATGGAATGTCAAAGGCATGGGGGTCACAGAACTTCATGAGCATGAAAATTACGCCGTCTGCCCTGTTTTTTTTTGCAAGATTGACTATGCTTTCACCCCGGGCCGTTACGGACACATGTTTTGCCGGGCAGATCAGGCGGTTCATGTACCTTGATGCGATGGCGGCCAGGGGATCTTTATTCTCCGGTATTTCCTGTTCAAACCAGCGTTGGCCTGTGCACAGGTCATCTCCCACAACAGCTCCGCCGGCCGATTCAATGGCCGTATGGATGTCTGGAAAATCACAGATGGATCCGGATAAAACAATGCGTTTACAAGCTGTATCCAGGACAGCCTTCTGCTCAAGTCCCTCGCTAACAAGGGGTAACAGCCCGGCCAGCTCATCTCTGTCCATGATCATGGAGCCCTTTACAAGGGCATAAAGATCTGGGCCTCGTATCAGGCCGGGATGCCGTGACCTGAGCGCATATATTCGGGACAGGTTTTTCCGGATCAGATTGAAAGTTTGAATGGATTTTTTAAGATCATCAGGGGTTATGGCTCTGTCCGCGGCAGTTTCCAGGTCTGCTTTAAACCGGAAGAGCACGTCGTGCATATAGGTCCCGGCACTCTGGGTATTAAATTTGGCCGGCAGGATCACATCGGCAAATAATTCATACGGCCGGTTCATGCGCCAGATGTCACTCAACCGCTGCATGGAATCACAGGTATGGGGGAATACCATACCGGCCAGGAAATCAAGGCGGCCGGACAGGCTGTCTTCCAGTATGCCCCGGACAGGGGAGCAGCAATAGGATTGGAAATGATTCTCAGCCAATACAATATCAGGTTTTGAAGAAAACAGCCGCATGGGATGAAATCCGGCCGCATAAATCAGTTCTTCCGGTGCATAGGAACACGGATATCCCAGGATTTTTTTATTTCCTGCCTTTATTTCTGCGGCCAGACCCGGCAAATTGTTCACTGCATCATGAAACCGTTCAATTTCCTTCATATGATTTTTTTCCATTCTTTTTTCATTTTTTTTTCAATAGGGGTTGGCTTGTCTGGTTGGTGGGGGATTGGTCAGGACCTATTTTTCTTTTCTTGCGTCTTCCGCTCTCCCAATGCGGCGGCTTCTTTTGCCTGTAACTCTTTATACCAGTCCTCTTCGCCGTATAGGGCATCGCTGCAGGATGGGCAGAGTCCGTGTGAAAACATGGCTTTGGAATGTTGCTGGATATAGGTTTCGATCTGATTCCAATACCCGGAGTCATCTCGTATTTTTTTGCAGGAGGAACAAATGGGTAAAATTCCCTGTAAAGTTTTGACCTCTTCCAGGGCAGAGTGCAGTTCCCGGATGAGGGTTTCACGTTTTTCTTCAGAAATTTTGCGCTCAATGGCCAGGGCCACCTGGTCGGCTACGGAAATCAAGACATCCCTGTCGGTTTCATCGTAAAGGCCCGGGTCTGTATAGCTTTGCACGGCAATGGCACCGATGGTTTTTCCCTTGACCTGCAACGGGGCACCCAGCCAGATTTCAGAGGGGGAGCAGGCCGGCGTTGGAAAGGGTGATTTGCTCTGGTATCTCATCATTTCTTCCCGGTTCAGGAGCAGGGGGGTTCCGGTTCGGATAACTTCAGCCGTCAGGGAAGCAGTGGAAATAAAATTTTGAACCGGCGGCAATTGACCGTCCACCTCATCAATACAATAGGGAAAATCGGCTGAATCATTTTTTTCGTCGTACAATGCAATATAGAAATTACGGGTATCGATAATCTTGCCTAAGGCCTTGTGTATGGATTCATAGAGTTGCTTAAGATTAGAGCTTGTGTTCACGGCATTTGAAATTTTAAACAGGACCTGATTAATTCGTTCATACCGGGTTTTTTGTAGTGACTCTTTTTCCAATTCTTTGATTCGGTATAGTAAGTCTTGTGTATTGAGGTTGATCGTCATTTTCGTTTACCTTACTATGGAGATATTATACTTAAATAGTGCGGGATATTTGTTAGAAGCATCCTGATTTTAAAAAAGCTTATTTTGTATAAAAAGTTTGGTCTCGTCTGGATTTTCAACGGACACCTGCTTAAAGTACACGATTAATGGAAAGCTTTCAATCTCAATTTTGTATTTCATATGAAATACCCTTAAAAAAAGATGTTTTTGTTTGCTTTTCATCCATAATTCCCTATAATAATACCATAATCTTAAAAAGTTCCAGGGGGTGTTCAATGGGTTTCAGGATAAATACCAATACAAATAGTGCTTTTGCCGGGTATCAATTGCAGAAGAGCGGGGAAGGCCTGGCTGGAGCTCTCCAGGGCCTTTCCTCGGGAAAAAGAATCAATAAGGCATCCGACGATGCAGCCGGGCTGGTGATTGCCGACCGGCTGGCAGCCCAGGCCAGGGGATATGGCCAGGGCATACGAAATGCCTCTGATGCGATTTCAATTGCCCAGGTGGCCGAGGGTGCCATGGGTCAGGCCACGGACCTGCTTCAGGGCATCCGGGTCAAGGCGATTCAGGCAGTCAATGGATCCCAGTCGCCCCAAAGCCTCCAGGCCATTCAGGCAGATATCAACAAGTCCCTTGAAACCCTGGGGGATATTGCAAAGAATACCTCTTTTAACGAACAAAAATTATTGTCCGGATCATTTATTGACAGGCAATTTCAGATAGGGCCATCCTCGGGTGAAACCATTGAGATCTCCCTGGGCTCCATTGACCCGGCACAAATTTCCGACCCATCCCTGGGCACATTGGCTGATATGGATGTCACAACCCCGGAGGGCGCAGGGGCTGCCATTGAGTTGACGGACATTGCCCTGGATTATGTCGGCCGGCAGCGATCCCAGTTGGGGTCACGCCAAAACCAGTTGGAGTCAACCATTAACAATCTCACAAGTTCACGGATCAACCTCCTTTCATCGGAATCCACGATCCGGGATCTGGATTTTGCCGAAGCATCTGCCAATCTGAATAAAATAGAACTGCTGTCAAAGGCAAAAACCTTTGCTCTGGCCCAGGCCAATGCAAGTTCGAAACGCATTCTGGATATTTTTGGATAAAACGGGTAGTCAATTTGATGTGGCCGTTATCGGGGCCGGGCCGGCCGGTACGGCCGCGGCCTATGATCTTCTGGCAGCAGGGCAAAGGGTCCTGGTGGTGGATAAGCACAAATTTCCCAGAAAAAAAGCCTGTGCCGGGGGCATTACCCCAAAAGCCTATGGTCTGTTCCGGTATGAGATCTCTTCCATAGTCAAACGAAAATGCTGCCGGGTCAGGGTCAACCCGGGTGCAAAAAAAACGGCCTTTGATATCAAAAACACCCAGCCCCTCTGTTATATGACCAGAAGAGAAGATCTGGATCTCCTGGCTTTCAATAAAATCATGGAAAAAGGGGCCCATTTCAAGGTTATCAAAAAGATTCGTTCGATTGTTGAAACTTTGGCCGGGGTTACGATCCACACGGATTCAGGGCGGTTTAAAGCCGGACATCTGATCGGTGCGGATGGCGCAAATTCCCTTGTCAGGCGCCTGGTCTCACCCGGCTCGGTCTGTCAACGGCAGTTTGCCATTGAAGCGGATGTGAAGATTGACAGGCCGGACCACTACCCCATGGAGTTTGATTTTTCTGTATCCAGAAATGGATATTATTGGATCTTTCCCAGGGATGACCATGTGAATATCGGTTGCTATTCCACCGATGCAAGGCCCGGGTTTCAAATCAGACAACTGGCTAACTATGCCCAAAAAAGATTTTCAACGACCCGGCATGAGGCTGTTCAGCTTGAGGCCGTACAAGGGTATCCCATCTGCACGGGAGGTTTTAAGAAAAAACAGGCATTAAAAAGAATCCTTTTTGCCGGGGATGCCGCAGGGCTGGCAGAACCCCTGCTGGGGGAAGGTATTTTCTTTGCCGTCAAAAGTGGTCAACTGGCTTCCCGGGCAATCCTGGAGTCGGAACACAGGCAAGCATCAGCCGGCACCCTTTATCAGAGACTGCTCAAGGGAATTCATACGGATTTGCGATGGGCTGATCTGGGTGCAAGATGGTTTTACAGGTTTCCATGGATATCCCTGACGGCCTTATCCCTTCCATTGGTTCACCAGCACCTTGCCCAGGGATATGGTGAGGGTAAAACCATCAGCCAGATACTTTTCAACAGGGCAATTCCCGGGAAAAATACCATAATCCCTGAATGATCTATTTGATGCCTAAAAGCGGTGGTAAGGTATAAAAACCTTTGCATCTCTGCGATTAGCTGTGGCACAAAACATGGTTTTATGTTATGTTCAGTCTTTATTAAACCGGCAAAGGTCAATTCAATGAGTCGCGTGAAAAAGGGAATCAAGCCCTTTTTATTTATTCTATTTTTATTGTTCATATTCATTGTCGGATATCGAAATCTTGAATATAACTGGCAATGGTACCGGGTCAAACCCTATCTGTTTGTCTTTGAAAACGGAGTGCTGACAAAAGGGCTGTTGCTGGAAGGGTTGTTCATTACCCTTAAAATTTCTTCGTTCGGGCTGGTTTTTTCTTTTATCATCGGCTTTGTATCTGCCCTGGCAAGACTGTCCACTTCACCTGTCCTTAAAGCCTTATCGTGGATCTATGTTGAAACCATCCGGAACACCCCTTTACTGATCCAGATATTTTTAATCTATTTTGTGATTTCGCCGGTATTTGATATATCCGCTTTTTCATCGGCAATCATTGCCCTAAGCCTGTTTGAAGGGGCATACTCGTCGGAGATTATCCGGTCAGGTATCATCAATATTCCCAAAGGCCAGTATGAGGCGGCCCAGAGCATCGGCCTGTCCGTTCCTGCGATTTATTTGAAAATCATCATTCCCCAGATGCTGAGACAGACCCTTCCCATGCTTGCCGGCCAGAGCGTGTCTCTGATCAAGGACTCCGCCCTGGTCTCTACAATTTCCATCTTTGACCTGACCATGCAGGGCCAGAGAATCGTTTCTGAGACATTTTTAACTTTTGAAATCTGGTTTACTGTGGCATTATGTTACCTGATCATTACTGCCGGTCTTTCTTTTATCATCAGGCAGTTTGAAAACCGGCTTAAATTCGTGAACCAATAACAATTAACATGTTTTTATAAAAGGAGAACAAATGAAAAGACTTTTATCCGTTGTTGTGATGTTTTCTTTAATATTAATGGGCACTGTGTCGGCCCAGGAAAGCGTGATTGAAAAAATCCAGAAGCAGGGGGTGATACGGGTGGGAATGTCCACCTTTGTGCCCTGGGCCATGAAGGATAAACAGGGCAAGCTCGTGGGATTTGAAATCGATGTGGCCAGGAAACTGGCCCAGGATATGGGGGTGAAGATCGAGTTTGTTCCCACGGCATGGTCCGGCATTATACCGGCCCTCCTGACCGGCAAGTTTGATGTGATCATCGGCGGGATGGGCATCACGCCGGAACGGAACCTGAAGGTGAATTTTTCCATGCCCTATGAATACTCGGGCATGTCCATGGTGGCCCACAAACAAAAGGCCCAGGGGTTTTCTTCTGTTGAAGATTTTAATAAAAAAGATGTGAGAATCGCGGTTCGTATGGGCACCACAGCCGAACAGGCCACGAGAAAATACATGCCAAAGGCCACATTAAAGCTGTTTGAAAACGAGAGCCAGGCCCTTCAGGAATTAAGCCTGGGACGTGTCCATGCCGTGGTCTCATCGGCCCCCATGCCCGTGTTCCATGCGCTCAAGTTTCCGGATAAATTGTTTGTCCCGCTCAAGGAAAATTTCACCAAAGAACCCATTGGATTTGCCGTGAGAAAAGGGGATCATGATGCGCTCAACTACTTTAACAACTGGATCATCAATATGGATGCCCAGGGGTTTTTAAAGGAGAGAACTGCGTACTGGTTTGAATCCAAAAAATGGGAAGACCTTGTCAAATAAGCCTGTCCTTAGGTTTGGTCTCATTGATGCGGCAGCCGTCATTGTCGTGGCGGTTGCCGTATCCGTATTTTTTTCCCGGGTGAGTTCAGTTCTTGATTATCACTGGAACTGGGATGCCATCCCTTCCTATTTCTTTTTCTGGGATGAGTCCGCAGGAAAATTCACGGCCAATATCCTGGTAAAGGGTTTTCTCACAACTCTGAAACTTTCTGTCTGGTCCACGGTCCTGGGCTTTTTTCTGGGGACCCTGTCCGGGATCATGGGCGCTAAAGGATCTTTTGAGCAGCGGTTCGTCAGCCGGACCTATGTGGAAACCATCCGGAATATTCCGTCCCTGGTGCTGGTGATTATCTTTTATTATTTTGTATCCAGCCAGTTTCTGGATGTGCTCTACCTGGACCGGTGGCTGAGGCAAAGTTCACCCGAGGTGCAGAGTGTCATTAATTTTTTCTTTTCCGGGCCGGACCGGATCAACTCGTTTATCTCGGCCGTCATTGCCTTGGGCATTTATGAGGGGGCCTATGTGTCTGAAATTGTCCGGGGCGGCATCATTGCCATCCCGCACGGTCAATGGGAGGCCTCCTGGTCCATCGGCCTGTCCCGGTCAAAGGCGTTCCGCCTGGTGATTCTTCCCCAGACCTTCCGCAGAGTGGCATTTCCCCTTGCAGGACAGTTCATCTCCACCATCAAGGATTCCGCCATTGTGTCGGTGATTTCCATCCAGGAGTTGACCTTTCAGGGAATGGAAGTGATGGCGGCCACATTTCTCACCTTTGAAGTCTGGGTCACCATCACTCTGCTGTACTTTGTCCTGACATTTTCTTTTTCCAGGTCTGTGGCATTCCTGGAAAATAAATACGCCTTAAAGCAGTAAGTGCCTATAAATTAACACCTATAGAATGATATTAAGAATCCTGCGAAGCGGTTCAGCAGCACCCCAGAGCAGTTGGTCCCCCACGGAAAAAGCCGTAAGGTATTGGCCCCCTAAATTCATTTTGCGAATTCTGCCCACGGGAACGGTCAAGGTTCCGGTAACTGCGGCAGGGGTGAGATCTTTGATGGTGTTTTCTTTTATATTGGGAACCACCTTTACCCAGTCATTGTTTTGGGCCAGCATGTCTTCAATCTCATCCAGGGGAATGTCTTTCTTCAGTTTGATGGTAAAGGCCTGGCTGTGACACCTCATGGAGCCCACCCGGACACATTGACCGTCAATGGGGATGGGATTGTCTGACCGGCCGATGATCTTATTGGTTTCAACAAAGCCCTTCCACTCCTCCCGTGTCTGCCCGTTGTCCATTGCCCGGTCAATCCAGGGAATCAGGCTGGCTGCCAGGGGGACAGCCCAGTTTTGAACCGGCAGTTCATCTGATCTCATGGTGTTGATGACAATTTTATCCAGATCAAGAATGGTCGCTGCAGGGCTTTCCAGAATCGGTCTTGCGATTTTACCGATGGTCAGCATCTGTGCCACCAGTTCTTCCATGTTTTTGGCGCCGGCACCGGAAGCGGCCTGATATGTCATGGAGGTCAGCCATTCAATGGCATCATTTTCAAACAAACCGCCAAGTCCCATGAGCATCAGGGACACGGTGCAGTTGCCGCCGATATAATTTTTAATACCGTCGGACAGGGCATTGTCGATGACCCTGCGGTTGACCGGATCAAGGACGATAATGCTGTTTTCGTCCATTCTCAGTGTGGATGCCGCATCAATCCAGTACCCGTCCCAGTTTTTCTCGGTAAGTTTCGGGCGGACGGCTTCGGTGTAGGAGCCGCCCTGGCAGGAGAGGATAATATCCATGTCCAGGAGCCTGTCTATATCGTATGCATCCACCAGGGGCGGGAGTTGCATTCCCACATCCGGGGCGTTTTCACCGGCCTGGGAGGTGGTGAAAAAAAGAGGGGTAATCTGTTTGAAATCATCTTCCTCAATCATTCTTTCCATGAGTACGGAACCTACCATTCCACGCCAGCCCACAATTCCAACTTTTTTCATTGTCCTCTCCTTTATCCTTATCCTTTTCAGCCGGGTCCAATGGCCCACAGAAGAAATAATTTTTTGATTCAGCCATATTTCATACTCTTTTTTTAAAAAAGATACCAGTCGTTCGGCAATAAATTGTAAAAACAGGGAATTTATGACAAGGTAAGGGCCATGTTGACCCGTTTTACCCAACGAGCACTCCACATCATTACCCGTATTCCTGAGGGCCGGGTCCTGACCTATGGCCGTGCTGCGGCCCTGGCCGGCAATCCCGGGGGTGCCAGGCAGATCTCACGGATTCTGCATTCAATGTCGGCAAAATATGACCTGCCCTGGCACCGGGTGGTCAATTCAAAAGGAAAAATATCCCTGAAGCCCTCCAATGGATATGAACTTCAAAAGGCCCTTCTTGAATCCGAAGGAATACAATTTTCTCCGGCCCGGACCATTGACCTTTCGGTGTATTTATGGCAGGGACCGGATGAAACCAAGGAAGTGTACGGTAACGGTCCTTAGTCTGAATATCCTTGTTTGATTGCCCTTTCAAGACTTTTCATTTTCGGGCCTTTTGGGGTCCACATCCTGCAGGAATTGATTAAAAATTTTTTTTCATCTAACGCATCAAGACTCGCTGGAGCAACGGGTTTGTTTTGCCCGTTGTGGGTGAGCCAGCCCTGGACGATTTCCTGGCCCATGGTAACGATGAGTTGGCACAGATGGGTACATCCTTTTTTCCCGCCCATGATGGTGTGGATATTTTTTGAAAATCCGGATTTGATTTCCATGCCTTTGAGACGGTCAACCAGATCAAGTGTGGAATGACATTCCGGCAGAGGCACGTGGAGCATCTGGGCCTGGGCATCCTCTATCCTCAAGGGATTGGAGTTTATAAGAAATTTTACATCCATGTGATGAATGGTTCCCGGTTCACGCACAGCACCGGTCACGTCAAAGGTTTTGAGGTATCGTTTGTCTTTCAGGACACCGTGAACAATTACCCGGGAATCTGTGTGGGAATAGGTGGCCAGCCGGATATCCCGTGTGTGTATTTTGGTTTTGGCGGCGACTATTTTATTTAACATACCTGATTGTCTTTTAATTTATTTTTACTTGAAGGGTAAGGGAAAAACACAGGTGACAATCGTCTTTCCATTGCATACCGGCCCGGAAATTTTTTGGCATTCTGCAATAGAACCGGGACAGGAATCCATATTTTCGGGAATTCGCCTGCACCGGTTGGATGTCATGGAAATCTTAAAATCAAATTTTTCTGAAAATATTTTCATTCGCAGAAGATCCGCGCCTTTCCCGCCGGCATTGAAATCATAGGGCTGTTTTGATGAGTATTTCAAGGTGTCCTGGGTAGAGAAAAAACCTTCAAAAATTCTTTTCCGGGCTTCCCGGGTCAATCCAATGCCGTGATCTTTCACCATAAATACCACGCTGTTGCCTTTTTGACGGACAAAAATTTCTACCTTTCCTCCGTCCGGCGTGTTTTCAACGGCATTTCGAATCAAACCGTCCACTGTTTTTTTTAAGGGGTCGCCCGGCATTTGAATGGGGGGGGCTGATTCAAGACAAGGGATCAATCTCACATCCCGATGGGCCATATTCTTTTTAACCGCCTTTATCCTCTGGTCAACAAACTGGTCCAGGTCAATATTTTGAACAACGGGGTCCCGGGGAGTAAAAATGTCTTCGATTTTCTGCCTGACCCTGGCAATTACCCCGATTTCTCCGGTTTCCTCTGCAATCAGACTTTCAAATTCATCTTCACATTGTTCCAGGATATGAGAAAAAATGTTCTGGTGGAAAATTTCTTTTTTTTCCACAATATCATAGACCTCACCTTCAATCCCGATAATTCGGTCCAGGTTCCGGCGAATTCGATCCAGGGTGGGGCGCCAGGTGTCTTCG
Organism: uncultured Desulfobacula sp.; assembly: GCA_963674905.2. Taxonomy (GTDB): domain Bacteria; phylum Desulfobacterota; class Desulfobacteria; order Desulfobacterales; family Desulfobacteraceae; genus Desulfobacula. The sequence continues at coordinate 4,204,384 of CAXXXR010000002.1, forward strand.
GGAAGAGATGCCAGCCGCCTTGAAAGAATTTTAAACGAGCTTAAAAGAATTGCCACGGGTGTTTTCAGTTCGTGGGATAAATGGCTGATCATTTTGTCTTTTGCAGTGTTCAGGCTTTTGAGTTCTTCATAGGCGTTTCTCAATTCCCTTGATACTCGGGCATTTTCAATGGAAAGTGCCACAGTGGTTCCGATGGTATTCAGGTTTTCCAGGTCGGTATTGTCAAAATCTCCTGTTTTTTTGTTGTCGGCAGCCAATATGCCGATGATGCGGTGCTTACTTCTCAAGGGCACCAAAATGACGTTTTTAACCTCATACCCGATTTTGATATCCCGGGATTTATACTGGTCATGTGCTTTGGAAAATTGATTGATGATGATGGGTTTTCCGGTCTTTACCACCTGGCCGGACAAAAGTTCATCAACGGGAAATCGTGTCCTGTCAATGCGTTCCCGTGTGGATGGGTCATCGTGGGCAGCACTTAAAAAAAAGAATTCTTTCTGGGATTTATCCAGTAAAATCGTATTGGCGCTTTGGGTGCCCAAGAGTTCCTTGATCTCGGTGTTTACATAAAAGAGCAGCTTTCTCAGGTCCGGGTACCGGGGAAGGGCCTGGCTGATGCGGTTCATGATGTCCCGATTCCGCTGGATACGTTTTTCCATGGTCACATCCTTCAGGACGATGATCATTCCTTCGGGGGTGCTGTTCTCATCCTTGTCCACCCCCACTCGAATGACCACATCTAAAATCCTGCCTTCTTTTGTGAGCCGCTGGGTGTCAAATTGCAGGACTGCCTTGTCCGGTGCCAAAGCTTTTATTTTGTCCATGAGCTCATTTTTAAGGGGAATCGGCACATATTGCCGTCCCTGTTTGCCTTTGAGCTCTTCAAGGCTCCAGCCAAAGGTTTTGGTGAATGCTGGGTTTAAATAGGTGATCAGCTTTTTTGAATTTCTTACAATAACAGGATAGGGCAGGAATCGTAGAAACCGTTTGTAATTTTTTTCCGCAACCCGGGTCTTCCGATTCTTTTGCTCAAGGTCGTGTATCCGCTGTTCCAATTCTTCATATGTGGGTTTTTGAATCATTTCTTGCCCTAAAAAAAGCGCGTCATCTTAAATGTGTTCAAATCTGGCCGGCGGGCCTGAAAATTATTTTATATGGCAGCCGGAGCATCTTACAGGTCCGAATTTTTCTCCGGCTTTTTTCAAATCCCGATGGCATTTGAGACAAATTTTATTCATCACCTGTTTGGGCTTGAGTGTGCCGGCGGTTTTTGATTGTTCCAGAGAATCCAAAGTCTGGGGAAAAGCTGAGTGGCATACGGCACAATCATCGGCAATGGTCTGGTGCAGGTGATGGGCAAAGTTTACCTTTCCCTGTTTTCCGCCCTTGAGAACCATGTTCTCTCTGCCGGTATCCTGGGCCCCGGCGTATAAAAATTCGGCACAAAAAATACCAACACAGAAAATTATGCTGGAAATGATAAGAATCTTTTTGATTTGTTTCATACGCACCTCGATAAAATTGTTTTATAAATTATATGATAGATACCGCCAGACACTTTGACCAAATCGTTTATTTGGTCAGTCTTTGAGTATCAATTGCGGCCCATGCTGTAAAGAGGTATTTATGCAATTTTAAATTTGACTCCCCCTCACCGGTGCCGTACTAGTTTTGATAAACTATCCGTCCATGTGAAAAATGGAGGACCACAATGAATACAAAACTCACATTAAGATTTGATGAGCATCTTATTGAATCCGCAAGGCATGCAGAAGCAGGGTATATTATTACAGGAAATATTAAAAATTTTAAAAAATCAACAATCCCTACATACACTGCTACAGAATTTTTGAGTATGCTTGAATCCCTATCTTAAAACAAAAGCTCCTGTCCAGGTCTGGAACCAAAAGCTTTGGGACACCAAGAGGGTTTGGCTGGTACGGCCCGGACAAACCGGGTTTGTTTTAAAGGGGCAGATTCTTGGATTTTTGGTGCCGGCAGTATTGTTTGCTGCATCCGGGCATCATAAATGCCTTGCTGATGGTCTGTTTCCGGGCAAAATTTTCAAGAAAATCCATTGCATTTCCGGTCACAAAGGAGATGAGCTTGATATCATTTTCAACGATCAGATCGGCAGGTTTTGTGGAAATGGCACCGCAAATGAGAACGGAAACCTGCATCTGTTTTAAGAGCCGTATAAAATCTGCAGAAGCCTCAGGGTTAAAGGACGTATAGTCTTTTCTTAAAATCATCCGGTTTTCAATGTGGGCCACAAGCAGTGTGCCCGCCGCATCAAAAACAGGAGAAACCCGGTTGCCCCAAATGGTTATGGCTAATTTCAATGTAATCCTCCATTTGTTTGAACTTAAGAGAATTGCAAAGCCTGTGCCGGGATGAAATGCCGGAGCATGATTGATAAAATATTCTTTAATATTAGTGGGTTAATTTTGAAAAAATCAACAGGGAATGCTGAAGAAAGACCAATGATGGTCGCAGAAATAAGACCATTTTGAGTGCAGGTGTTGCATTTTACAATTTGGGATACTAATTATTTAGCACTGAAAACAAAAACAGAAAAAGGAACCATGGCCCGTTTTTCAGGATACCGGAACCACAAAGACAGGAACAGAGGTTCGTTTCAAGACCTTGCGGACCAGTTTGTCTCCCATGGCGCCGGCGATCAGTCCCTGTTGCTTGCATCCCATGACAATGACATCGCATTTTTCAAGGGCTGCCGTGGACACAATTTCATTGGCAATTGAACTGCTTTCAGACACAATGATTTTTTCCAGGGCGGATTCGGAATCCGGGTTATCGGAATTTTCCTGAAAAAAGCCGGTAATGGCCTGCCGGATTCTCAGGGCATCAGAATTTTTATTGATCAAAATATTTCTGGCACCAGCCTTTTTTCGGTCTTTAAGCTCCTGGTACAGTGCCTGTCCAAAGGCCAGATTGGCCTGGCGTTCTGAACCGGCACCCGGATCTTCCATGACGTGGAGGATAACGAGTTCTGCCTGGGAATAGGCTGCCATTGATACGGCATATTCAAACACCCGTATCATGTCTGTGGACAAATCCGAGGCAAAAAGAATTTTTTGGGTCGAGAAGTCGACCGCAGGTATTATAAAAATCCTCAAGCTGTGTACAGTCTTCCGGTGAGAAATGGTTTTTTGTAAGATTGATTTCCAATGTTTCAATCCCGAATCGGACCTGATAGACATTCATGACCCGGCCAAATTGGATTTCAGTGACCATGCTTCCGGTCCGGGGAATGACTTTTACAAATTGTTCCCATTCCAGTCGGTTGAGGATCTTTTTGATTGGGGTTGCCCGGCTCATTGGCAACGTCTTTTAAATGTCAGGGCCTATACAATTCCATCTTCGAGTATGGGAAGGTTTTTAAATATCCGTTCCGGATGAAAAACGGACAGATCGAGGACCGGAGGGGTTCCAATGATCAATTCCGTTATGTATCTTCCCACGGCAGGCCCCTGCTGGAGGCCGTGGCCGGAAAATCCGTTGGCCAGGTAAAGGCCCTTGATCTCCGGCCATTGTCCGATAACGGCATTGGCATCCAGGGTGCTCATGCTATAGAGACCGGACCATCCCCGGGTCAGCTTCAGGGCTTCAAACACCGGTGCAAATTCGTACAATTCTCCCCATAAAAGTTCAAACCGTTCTTCGTCCCAGTCAAAGTTGAATCCAACCGGATCTTCCGGCCTGGACCATCCCATCAGAAGAAGGCCGCCGGTCTCTGTCCTGAAATAAAATCCTGACGGAAGTACGGTCAGGGGAAGGGGGTAGTCTGGAAACGTCTCAGGCTCCACGGCAAAGACCTGACGTCTCACCGGCTCAATGGGAAGCTGGAATCCGGCGGTTTTCAGAATACGATTTGCCCAGGCCCCGGTGCAGTTGACCACATGGGCTGATGAAAATGTTTCTCCGGAAAGAGTTTTGACTCCGGAAACCAATCCTTTTTCAACCATCAACTCAATTGCCTCATCCTCGATAAATTGTGCCCCCAGAGATTTGGCCTTGGCCTTGTATCCCATGAGTACGGCATATGCGTCAAAATGGCCGTCTTCGGCACCGAAACAACCTGCGGCAATTTTGTCCAGATTTTCATAGATGGGATAGCGTTCCTTTATTTTGTCAGGGGACCACCATTCAATGGCGCATCCCAGTTCCTTTTGCATTTCAAAGGCTTTTTTAGCGGCCGGCAGGCTCTTTTCATCGTAAAGAAACAGGTTGCCCTCCCGCTTGTAAAAAATGGCGGGCTTTCTTCCCTCAACAGCCATATCCTCTTCAAAGGTTTCCAGAACTTTTAAGGCATACTGGGAAATCTGTACATTTTGCCTTAGGCTGAACTGGATCCTGGCATTGACCATGGACAGGGTCGTAGAGGCTTTTTCATAGCTCAGGTCCTTTTCAAGTACGATGACTTTTAACGACGGATCCGTTTTCATGAGATGGTATGCGGTACTCGATCCCATGATACCGCCACCCATGATAATAACATCATATTGTTTGCTTTTCATACTCCTCCTTTTTTTTTGATATAGCAAGTCTACAGGGTCATGCCCAGCTTTTTAACCCGTCGGAAAAGGGTGCTCTTGTGGATACCCAGATCTTTGGCTGCCAGGCTTCGGTTATAGTTGTTCCGGGCCAGGGCATCGGTAATCAGCTTGATCTGGGCCGACTTGACCGGATCATTGTCCTGGGTCCCGTCCATACGGGTGGGCAAAGATAAAAATCCCGGCAGATGATGCCGTTTGATATAGCCTTCCGAGCAGAGCACAAAGGCGTGTTCAATGATATTTTCCAACTCTCTGATATTGCCTGGAAATTCATGGGACATAAAGGATTGTAGTACTTTTTTATCAGTGCCCTGGATAAATTTTCCCTGGCGGATATTCATTTTATGGATGAACCGGTCCACGAGCAAAGGAATATCTTCCATTCGGTGTCTCAGGGGGGGCAGGGAGAATCGGATCACATTGATCCGGTAATAGACATCCTGGCGGAATTTATTCTGGGCCACAAGGTTTGAAAGGTCTTTGTTGGTTGCCGCAATAATCCGGATATTTGTTCGTTCCTTTTTCAAGGCCCCAAGGGGGGTGAATTCATGTTCCTGGAGCACCCTGAGAAGGCTGACCTGGAAAGCAGGACTGGTATCCCCGATTTCGTCGAGAAATATGGTGCCGCCGTCGGCCAGGGCAAACTGGCCGGGCTTGTCCTTCACGGCATTGGTGAAGGCCCCTTTTTTGTATCCAAAGAGTTCGGATTCCAGGAGAGTGTCCGGAAGCGCACCGCAGTTTATGGCAATAAATGGCTTGTCTTTTCGATGACTCATATTGTGGATGGCCCTGGCCAGTAACTCTTTTCCGGTTCCGGTCTCCCCTTCAATGAGAACCGAAGAATCACTGTCTGCCACCTGGGGGAGAATCTTAAATATGGTTTTCATGGCATCGGAGTTGCTGACCATGTCCTCAATCTTGAATTTTGTTGAGAGTTCTTTTCTGAGCTGGTCAACCAGAGAGTGGTCCCGGAAGGTTTCAATCCCGCCGATAATATCTCCGCTTTTGTCGATTAAAAGTGAGGTGGATGTGGTAATGGGAATCTTTTTTTTCTCCCGGTTAATGATATATCCGGATGAGTTGATAAAGGGTTTGCCCTCTTCCATGGTTTTTTTCAGGGCACAGCCCTCTTCACACATGTTGGATCGAAAAACTTCCCAGCAGTGGCGACCGATGGCTTCTTTGCGCAAAATGCCGGTAATCTCCTCTGCTGCCCGGTTAAACGAGGTGATTTCCCAATTATAATCTATGGTAAAAACACCATCTGAAATGCTTTCAAGAATCACCTTGGTGGCATCTTTAGTCAAAGGGCCAAATATTTTTTTTGAGTTCATCCGAGTCTGTCCTGACTATGAGTTTAATGTCGTATGTGAGTATTAAACCAAAATAGGTGCAGAATTGCAACAGGTTTTATGGTTTTTTGTTTGATGGTGATCATGGATATTCAGAAGCAATTAAAAAATAATTATCTCCTTTATTTACAGAATGTTGAGATTTTCATGAAGATAGATCCGGCAAGGAAGGTTTGAAAAAAAATGGCTTTGGCTGGATGGCGGGTCCGTAATGGTTGCGGTTATGCTACCAATACGAATTCCTGTTTTGTTTTATAGGGATCGCCGGGTTTTACCCCCGGTATTTTATCTGCACCCCTTTAAGGAAATTGCGCAGAATCTGGTCCTGGCACTCCCGATAGTTTTTATGACCTGGTTTGCGAAAAAAAGCGCTTAATTCGTGTTTGCTCATGTTTAACCCTGTGAGGGCCATAATTTCCAGGACATCTTCGGCTTTCAGGTTTAGGGCGATCTTTAATTTTTTAAAAATAATATTGTGGGTAAGGCTTGTCTCAGGCAGGGGCTGGGACCCCTCTTTTTTACCCCGCTGGTCAACAATCAATCCGTTGAGAAAAACAGCCAGCCAGGTGTCACTGCATTTTTCAAATGCCGGGTCTTCCTCTTTTTTCAGCCAGTCGCTGATCTGCTCCCGGGTGACCGTGTGACCGGCCAGGCTGAATACGGCCATCATTTTAGAATCGCCAAAGTCAAAGGTATAGCGCAGGCGGCGCAGGATATCATTGTTGGTCATTGGGTATTCCCTAAGTTATCAATCGGATTAAATCGGGTGAAATTAAATCCATCGGTCTACAGCCGATTGCCCCAAAAGGGGCAATCGGCTGCGAGGTGTTGGACAAATTCAGGAATGATCAAAGTACGTGGGAGTCCAGCACATTTTCTCCACAAGCGTATCCAGTCGGTCAGGGTCATTTTTGTGCTTGAACTTTGAGAATACGCAGTCGTTTTGAGTGACACCTGCCTTAATGGCTTCCGCGCCGACCCGCTTGGCCACTTCCAGGGACACCTCTTTTAATTGATCAAGGGGAGGACAGAGTATCCCGTCCTTGATATCTGCGTCGCTGATAAAGCCGGCAACGGCATGGGCTGCAGCGGAGAAAAAGACCGGCAGCACTTTTGTGGCACCGGATGCAACCACACCAAGGCCCACTCCCGGGAAGACAAATGAATTGTTCATCTGACCGATTCTATAATCTTTACCATTGTAATGGACGGGATCAAAAGGAGACCCGGTTGCTACAAGTCCTTTGCCCTTGGTCCATTCATACACGTCTTTGGGCAGGGCTTCGGCCTTGGTCGTGGGATTGCTCAAGGGAAGTATCGCAGGTCTGTCCGTATTTTGCGCCACAGCCTGGACCACTTCTTTTGTAAAATGTCCCGGCTGTCCCGAAGTGCCTATCAATACGGTGACCCGTTCATTTTTAATCAGATTCAAAAGGGTATTGTCTGCCGAAGATTTCATCCAGGTAAGGGTTTTGGGATCCTTTGCAAATTTCATTTTGTAGGGCTCAAGTTCCCTGGCCGTGGTCACAACCCCCCTGGAGTCCATGGTGAAGATGATGGCGGCGGCATCTTTTTCACTCATCCCCTGGACCATGAGTTCCGTCTGGATCTGATCTGCAATGCCCACACCGCCGGCACCGGCACCGTTGACCAGGTATACCTGGTCCGACATTTTTTCTTTTTTCACCTTCATGGCTGCAAGAATACCGGCAAGGGCGATGGAACCGGTCCCCTGGATATCGTCGTTAAAGGAAATCACTTTATCAAGATATTTGTCTCGGACCGTAAATGCGGTCTGTTTTGAAAAATCCTCCCACTGGCACAGGGCATGGGGAAAATTCTTTTTAAAGGCAAGTACAAATTTCTCAATAAAGGCATCATACTCTTTACCCCGGAGGCGTTTGTTGCGCCAGCCCAGGTAGTTTGGATCATTTATCAGGTCCTCATTGTCCGTTCCCACATCCAGGGAGATGGGAAGACAATGCCAGGGTGCAATGCCGGCACCCTGGGTGTACAGCATGAGTTTTCCAAGACAGATGGGGATACCTCCCGCGCCCTGGTCACCGATGCCGAGAATTCCCTGGTTGTCAGTGACAACGGCGATTCTGATATCCTGGTCTGTATAGTTTCTTAAAATGTATTCCGCATAATTGATATTGCCCGGATAAAAATGAATACCGTTGGCTCCGCGAAAGATGGAAGAGTATTGTTGACAGGCAAGACCCACTGTAGGAGTATAGATGATGGGCAGAAACTTTGTCACATTGCTGGCAATAACCGCATGGGCCAGGACAACATTCCGGTCATAAAGACTTCTGATATAAATAAATTTCTCAATGTCACTTTCTTTTTCATCAATGATCCTGAGACTGGATCTGACCTGATCTTCCAGTGTTTTTACCCGTGGCGGCAGAAAACCGCTGAGCTTAAGCCTGCGTCTTTCTGCTATGGTAAAAGCCGTGCCCTTGCTGATGTTGTTAAAGCGCAGCACATCAAACCCTTTTATATTAATCTGGGCTCCCAGAGTTTCTCCAAATTCCCCGTACTTAAATTCGTAATGATTAATTTCCATGACTGAACCAATTCCCTTAAATTACAATTAAATTAATAAATATTTACAAAAAAACATCAATGCGTATTATATCATAAATTCAGGATAATGGTAAAATAAAAACAAATGGATTTATTCGATGAAAAATATCCACAATATACGACGTCGTTTCATATGGTGGAACAAAAATAAGTGTTTCGAATAAACAAATACAAAAGGAATCAACATGAAAACAACACGGGTGACTGTTACACAAAAACCTGCCTCCACCCTTCATACGGATCTGCTTGTCTATTGTGCGGCCCTGGCAGATATAATTGTAGATACAAGTGAAGAACCAACCGAAGATACTCTGGATCACGCAGACAGGACCCCCAAAAAACAGGGGACTCCTCCCCTTTGTGATGAGTTTATAAAGGACCCGGTGGAAAAGGCCTTCAACCTGGGGGATTTTTCAGGTAAGGCAGAAGAGCAACTTCTGTTTTATCCGGAAGGGACAGGGTTGAAAGAAACGCCGGGTCCCCGCAGAATTCTGGTCATGGGGATGGGCAAAATAAGACAGGAAAAGGACCTGTCCGTTGCACAGGAGACCTTAAGGCGGCTGGGAGGGGATGTGGCCAGGATGTGTGAACGCATCAAGGCCAAAACCGTTACAATCCGGCTCCCGGCTTCCCGGGATTTTGAGCCCCAGAGGGCGGCCCAATGTCTGGCAGAGGGAGTGCTGCTGGGAGATTACCGGTTTTCAAAGTACAGGGAAACCATTAAAAAAAAGACCGACTATAAGGGACTTCGGCAGATTCAATTTGCCGCCCATGGTTTTCCGGTGAACGCGGTCCGGAAAGGGGCAAAAAAAGGGTTTACGGCTGCCCTGGCAGCCTGTGAGGCCCGGGATATGGCCAATGAACCGGGAAACGGCTGGACCTCGGTGGAATTTGCCGGGTATGCCCGAAACCTGGCCAAAACATATGGATTTGCCTATACCTGTCTTGAGAAAAAGGAGCTGACAAAACTGGGCATGGGGGGAATTCTGGCCGTTAACCAGGGGTCGGCCATCCCGCCCAGGCTGATTATTCTTGAGTACAAACCTGAAAAAAAATCCGATACGATTTTACTGGTGGGGAAAGGGGTGACCTTTGATTCAGGCGGAATCAGCATTAAACCCTCCCAGGGTATGGAAGAGATGAAATACGATATGTGTGGCGGAGCTGCCGTGCTCGCAACCATGCATGCCGTGGGAGAGGAAAGACCGGATGTGAGCGTGGTTGCCGTCATTCCTGCCACGGACAATATGTCCGGCAGTGCCGCGGTTCGGCCCGGGGACATCATTCGCCATTTCAACCGGGTGACCGCTGAAATCGTGAACACGGATGCTGAAGGACGGATGATTCTGGCAGATGCACTGGCCTGGGGAATCAAGACCTACACACCTGACTGCGTAGTGGATATTGCCACCTTGACCGGGGCCGTGATCACGGGTCTGGGGCACCACCACTCCGGGCTCCTGGGCAATAACGATACCTTGGCGGATCGTCTCATATCAGCCGGGAAAGATGCGGGAGAACCGTTCTGGAGACTTCCCCTGACTGAGGAGTATAAACGACAGATTGAATCAAAGGTGGCTGATATCAAAAATACCGGGGGCAGACCCGGCGGTACCATCACGGCGGCAGCCTATCTGTCCCATTTTGTGGGCAAAACCCCCTGGGTTCACCTGGATATTGCCGGGACAGCATGGGATTTCACGGAAAAATCCTATATTCCCAAGGGACCTTCGGGTTTCGGGGTCAGGACATTTATCAACCTGATCCGGAGTTGGAAAAAAGGAGGTCTGGCTTAGGGCAAACGATTACAGCAAAAGGTTCAGGGGTCTTTTGCCGTCAATCGGCATAAGGACCCCTGTTACCCGTCTATCGGTATTGTTCAGGAGGGATTGGTCAGGATCTATGCCGTGACCATCTGCCGCAGCACGTAGTGAAGGATACCCCCGTTCCTGATATAGTCGATTTCAATGTCGGTGTTGAGCTTGACAATGACCTGGAACTCTGTTTCCTGTCCGTCTTTTAAGGCCTTAACCGTTAACAGGCCGTCGGGTTTGATCTGATTTAAATGGGGGATTTCAAAGGTCTCATCTCCTTTGAGGCCCAGGGATTCAAACGTATCGCCCGGTTTAAAGATCAGCGGCAGAACCCCCATTCCCACAAGGTTGGACCGGTGTATCCGCTCAAAGGATACCGCGATCACCGCCCGTATTCCCAAAAGCACGGTGCCTTTGGCTGCCCAGTCCCGTGACGATCCGGTGCCGTATTCCTTTCCACCGAACACCACCAGGTCTGTTCCCTGATCCCGGTATTTCTGGGAGGCGTCAAACACGTATTCCCGGGTTTTTTCAGGAAGCTTCAGGGTGAGTCCGCCCAATTCGTCCACCAATTGGTTTTTGATCCTTATATTGGCAAATGTGCCTCTCATCATGACTTCATGGTTTCCCCTCCGGGAACCGTAGGAGTTGAATTCCCAGGGTTTTACCTTGTTTTCAATCAAATATTTGCCGGCCGGATAATCAACCGGGATGGCACCGGCCGGGGAAATGTGATCCGTTGTTACTGAATCCCCAAGCACGAGAAGGGCCCGGGCATTTTTAATATCTTTAAACTTTGGAATTTCCAGGGGAAAATTTTTGAAAAACGGGGGTTTCCGGATATAGCTGGAGGCCTGATTAAATTTAAAGGTGGTGGTTTCCTCGACTTCAAGTTCCTGCCAGAGCGTATCACCTGTAAATATATTGGCATACTGGTCTTTGAAGAAACGCTCGTGGACATAGGTTTCCACAAACTCATTGATTTCCTCTGCCCTGGGCCAGATGTCCTTCATGAACACCGGGGTTCCATTCTTTGAAATTCCAAGGGGTTCGGTCGTAAAATCGATGTCAATCCGTCCGGCAACGGCATAGATCACCACCAGGATGGGGGACATTAAAAAGTTTCCCGTGACATCCTGGTGGATTCTGGCTTCAAAATTTCGATTGCCCGACAGCACGGACATCACATCCATCTTGTTTTTTTTAATAGACTCTTCAATAAAGGGATCAAGGGGACCGCTGTTGCCGATACAGGTCATACAGCCGAACCCGGTGTTGTTAAACCCAAGCGCCTGAAAAGCGTCCATGAGTCCGGAATTTTTCAAATAGTCCAGGACCACCCGGGAACCTGGAGACAGGGAAGTCTTCACGTACCAGGGAATGGACAGCCCGTTTTCAACCGCTTTTTTGGCTGCAAGTCCGGCCCCGATCATGGTATAGGGGTTGGAGGTATTTGTGCACGAGGTAATGGCGGCGATGACCACGCTTCCGTTGGACAGTGCCCGGGGCTCATTTTCAGGATTGATCTGTAACTCCTGCCGGTTTTTAAGGTCAAATATTTTTGACACCTTTTCCTTGACCGTGTCAAGGCCAAGCCTGTCCTGGGGTCTGGAGGGACCGGCAATGGATGTTTCAATCTTTGACAGATCCACATCAATGGTTTTGGAAAATTGAATTTCATTGTCATGGGAATTAAATAAACCGCAGGCTTTGCAATAGCCCTCCACCAGGGCTGCCGCGTCTCTTCGGTTTGTTTTCTTCAGATAGGCCAGGGTCTGTTCATCCACGGGAAAGAAACCCGCAGTGGCCCCGTATTCCGGACTCATGTTGGAAATGGTGGCCCGGTCGGTGAGGGTAAGATACCTCAACCCCTCCCCGGTATATTCCACAATTTTTTCCACCACGTTTTCCTGCCTGAGAATCTGAGTGACATGCAGGGCAATGTCGGTTGAGGTAATTTGGGTTCGGGGCTTGCCCTTAAAATTGACGCCGATGATTTCGGGCAGGTTCATGTAATAGGGCTGGCCCAGCATCACAGCCTCGGCCTCAATCCCGCCCACACCCCAGCCAAGGACCCCCAGGGCATTGATCATGGTGGTGTGGGAGTCTGTGCCCACCAGGGTGTCTGGAAACGCCGTCATCCCGTCCCGGGCCTGCCGGGCAGACACCACTGTGGCCAGATATTCCAGGTTTACCTGGTGGCAGATACCGGATTCCGGCGGGACCACCCGGAAATTATCAAAGCTCTTCTGGGCCCATTTTAAGAGCTGATAGCGTTCTTTGTTCCGCTCATATTCTTTTTGGGCATTGAGGAAAAAGGCGTTTTTTTCTCTGAAGTGATCCACCTGGATGGAGTGATCAATGACCAGGTCAACCGGGACAAGGGGATTGATTTGCCTGGGGTCTTTCCCGGCTGATTTCACGGCATCCCGCATGGCGGCAAAATCAACTACCGCTGGAACGCCGGTAAAATCCTGCATCAACACCCTGGCCGGGTAAAATGCAATCAGTTCGGATGTCTGGGCAGCGGTTGCATAGAATTCTGCGGCACTCAGGAGGTCGGTCCATTGGATGGTTTTTCCATCCATATTCCGGGCCAGATTTTCGAGCAATACCCTGGCCGCAAAAGGCAGATGACTGATCTTTGCCAGCCCCCTTTTTTCAAGCAGGGTGATGTTGTGAACCGTATAGCTTTGCCGGTCCAGAACCAGGGTCTCTTTTAAGCTGTGATCACTCATGATGTCACTCCCGGCCAGGATTTATTTGCTTTCTTCCTGGACTCTTAAATCTTTTCTTAAAATTTTACCCACATTGGATTTGGGCAGCTCCTGCCGGAACTCGACCTCGGTCGGCAGTTTGTATCGGGCAAGTTTGCCGGCGCAATAGTCAATGACCTCTTTTTCGCTCATGGCTTCACCTTCCTTGAGAACAACAAAGGCCTTGATTGCTTCTCCCCGTTTTTGATGCGGGGTTCCGATACAGCAGGCTTCAAGAATCCTGGGATGTTCAAACAGAACTTCGTCAATATCCCTTGGATAGACATTGTACCCGCCCGAGATGATCATGTCCTTGATCCGGTCCACAATATAAAAATATCCCTGTTCATCCATCCGGGCCACATCTCCGGTGCACAGAAATCCGTCCCGGGTTAAGGTCTTTTCAGTTTCTTCGGGTTTGTTGAGATAGCCTTTCATGATCTGGGGCCCGCGCATGAGAAGTTCCCCAGACTCGCCAACAGGCATTTCCCTGGAAGGGTCCTCAAGGTCCACAATCTTGCACTCGGTATCCGGCAGGGGGATACCGATGCTTCCCTGTTTTCTTTGTCCGTTAAACGGATTCACATGGGTGACGGGTGTGGATTCGGTGAGGCCGAATCCTTCCACGATAATAGAACCGGTTTTTTTCTGAAAGTTGTTGATCACCTCCAGGGGCAGGGGAGCGGAACCGGAAAAACAGCCTTTAATACTGGTCAGGTCCGTATGTTCCAGATCCGGGTGGTCCAGTATGCCTATATACATGGTGGGAACCAGGGGGGCAAAGGTGACCTTGAATTTGCTGATGGCTTCCAGCAAAGGCTCGGGCTGGGGTTTGGGAACCAGTACGTTTGCCCACCCCATGCGGATGGCAAAGTTCATGGAAACCGACATGCCGAAGACGTGAAAAATCGGCAACGCACCCAGCATGACCTCGGCTCCTTTTTCAAAGGATGGGAACCAGGCTTCAATCTGCTGGATCTGGTAGCTGATATTTTTATGGGTGAGCATGACCCCCTTTGACACCCCGGTGGTGCCACCGGTATACTGATACATGGCCGTGTCGTCCATGGACAGGTCTGCCTGGGTAAAGTCCGGGGAATATTTGGCAATCAGGTCTTTGAATTTGACCAGATTTTTTGCCGGTGCTACATCGGCTGCCAGCCCTTTCTTTTTTGCCACCAGGGGAAATAAAAGGCGTTTAACAAAGGGAAGATAGTCGCCAATGGAGCAATAGACAATGGTTTTAATCCTGGTTTTTTCTCGGAGTTTGACCATGCGCTTGGCCAGCAGGTCCAGGGTAATGAGAAAAATTGAGTTGGAATCGTTAAACTGGTGCTCCAGCTCCCGGTCCGAGTAAAGGGGGTTGTTCAGAACAACGATGCCGCCGATTTTAAGTACTGCATAATAGGCCACAACACAGGGAATGACATTGGGCAGCAAAATGGCGACACTGTCGCCTTTTTTAATGCCGAATCCTTTTAACGCCGCTGCAAATCTTGCCGTCATCTCATTGAGTTCTTTAAATGTGAGTGAAAAGCCCTGGAAAATCAAGGCCGGCTTGTCCGGGAAGTTTTGACTTGATTCTTCAAGATATTGGGGAACCGGAATATCCTTAAAGTCCACATTGTGTTTGACTCCCGGCTCATAGGAGTCTAACCATATTTTTTTTGCATAATCGCTCTGGTCGGACATATTCATCTCCTTTCAACTTTTTGTTAAAAAAATTTAAGTTCGGATGTATGGGTACGTTATTAATCCAGAAGAGAACCGGATCGTCGCTTATTTGTGGATACGCTCTGTCCGATAATCCATCCAAGAAGCAAAACACCCACACCGGCAAGGAACCATTTGATCATCCCGGTTTTAAACTGGTTTCCATTCTTTTGTTTGAGGATTTCAAATTCCCTGGAAAGCGTTGTGCTCTTTTCCTGAAGAATTTTATTCTCTTTAACAATTTTCTGGATATTTTTCGATTGCTCAATCAGGGTATTGTATTTTTCTTTGTGGTCGGCCAGGAGATTCTCCAATTTGACTTTTTCATCCAACGCGGTTTTTAATGATGCCTCAAGGGATTCAATTTTCTGAGAATACTCGTTTTGTTGGGATAAACTGGATTCTTTCAAGGTTTGACCGAAAGATTCCAGTGTTGAAATTTTATTTTCAAGACGTTCATTTTCCCGGGTTAACCGGTCGATGATAAAGGCTTTTGGAGTTTCAAAAACAATGAACTTCTTGTCAACCCAGCCTGTTTCTTCGGATTGGAGTTCCACTTTGTAGTAACCGTTTTCTTCTTCAATTATTGAGACAGGGGTGTCGCTTTTCAAGGTTTTGAGCACGGCATAGGTGTCGCCGGGACCCTGACGGAAGGTCAGCAGCAGCATGTCAGACACATAGCCAATCTGGGCATGACAGAATTGCACGAATAAACAGACCATCATCGTCAATATAGTCAAAAGAAAAAGTGATTTTCTCATTTTGGGGTGCCTCCATTAAGGTTTTTTGTTTCAATAGCAATCCTGTCGTTATTTTACAATAAAAAACTCTTGCCAAGATGTGCCCAACAAGAGTATCAATCAATTCAAAAAACCAAAAACGGGCCGTGGGCGAATGAATCAGACATTTTATCACAAATTGTGCATCACCAATATTCTAAACGGTGTTTCAGAAGGGCTTTCCAAATATTCACATCCCAGTAAAGTGGCCTTTGTCTTCGCAGCAAGAGAAGATGACCCGGTGTCCATTTTTGATCCCCAGAATATCTTGAGAGGACATGAATTCAAATTAAAAGAGGTTTTCCACGATAATCACGACCAGTGGCGGCAAAATATCCGGGAAAAGCTCAGGAACCAGCCCCGGGGATATATGGTGCCGGAAAATGACCTTGCCCTGTCCGGATTGATTTCCTTTGGCGGTTGTTCCAACGATTTTTTTTACCAGATGTGGTTTACGAATCATCATCCGGATATCTGCTCCATCCATCCCACGGAAAGATGGCTGGAACAGGCTGCCTGCCTTTTGATTCATGATTATAACTCTCGGTCGGCCGCCATCAATTCTTCGGACTATGTATTAAAAAATTATTCTCTTCAGGCCATTGCAGATTATATTGTGGATGCAAGGGAGGCCCATCTCGGGTTTGACAGTAAAATCCTGATTCCACCGGTGTTAAATGATATTTTAAATATTTCAAAGACAAGAGAAGAGGGTGCCTGGGCCAGGGGAACCTTGATATTCACAGATCCCCAGCGACTGAAAGAGATATCCTTTATCACCAAGATACAAAAACATGAGCGCCCGGTGATCTCCAATGTTAAACATATCAGAAAATTGCTGGTGGCGGTGGAAAATTCAGACAGAAAACTGGTCTCCGACGGCTGTACCATCATCGGGATCACGGACAGTGAAATTCCGGAATATGCCATCACAGCGGATTTCAGGGGAGATCACGGATTTTTAAAACTGGGGGATGAAAAAATATCTTCATTTTTTGACGGCAGTTTTCACTCAACCACCCGGGAGGCGAAAATGGTTGAACTGGAGGAATTGCTGCTGGATTCCGACCTGGATACAAAAAATTCAACCCTGCTGTTTCAGATTGTTTCACACCTGGTCCACAGCGCCGGAAGAGGCAGGCATGGGTGCACCCTTGTGGTTGACCTGAACGAGACACCCGTCAAGTTGTCCGGCCATGTCCTGGAACCCTCTTTAAGTCTACTGGAGCCCAAGAACATAAACCTGACCTGTTCGCTTCTGAAAATCGACGGCGCCATTCATGTGACCTCGGATCTGTGTATCCATGGATTTGGATGTTTGCTGGACGGCAAAACCATCAGTTGGGAAAACATGGCAAGGGGGGCCAGGTATAATTCGGCCCTGCGGTTTTCTGCGGATCACTCCCGGGTGATTGTGGTGGTTGTGTCGGCGGACCGGCCGGTATCCATTGTGTATAACGGGATCGAAATAAACGCATTCAGCCATTGGCGCCCGGTGTATCAGTACACTCCGGAACCCATCACCATGAAAAAATATTTAAATGGAGTACTTTTATGACACACGACCACGACCATTCCCACGACCATGAGCATGGACATACTCACTCCCATGACCATAGTCACGATCACGGACATTCTCACGATCATTCCCATTCCCATGACCATGCTCATGACCACGGGCATTCCCATGAACTCACATTTGAACAGAAACTTGAACGTCTGTTCGCCCACTGGATTGATCACAATGACAGCCACAAGGAAACCTTTTTTACCTGGGCCGGCCGCGCAAAAGAGGCAGATCTCGCTGAGGTGGCGGCACATATTGAACGGGCCGGACAATTATCTGAAGACGTCACCAAAGAGATCAGGGACGCATTGGATAAACTCAAGAAATAAAAGTTTTTTTGGGGACCAGTTGCGATACGAGCATGCCGGCAAGCATTAACGCGCATCCCAGAACCGCACGTACGGACAGGAGTTCATTTAAAATGACCCAGCCCCCGATGGCGGCTACCAGAGATTCAAGGCAGAGAATAATGGCGGCATGGGAAGGGGGACTGTTTTTCTGTCCGTAAATTTGCAGAGAATAGGCCACCCCCACGGACATGATACCGCCATAAAACAGAGGGACCAGAACATTTAAAATATCGGCAAGCACAAAGGTTTCAAAGCCCATGGCCGTCAGCAGGCTCAATATCGAGCATACCAGGCATTGGACCAGACAGAGACTTGCGGCATTAAATCGGACGGCAAACCTGGCGATGATGATCAGGTGAAAGGCAAAACACACGGCAGACAACAGGACCAGAAGATCACCGAATTCTATGGTCATGTCCTGGGTCACACTCAGTAAATAAAGGCCCGTACCGGCCAGGAGGGCGCCGATCCAGGTCCCTTTTGAGGGGGTGTCCTGTTTGAGAACCAGTCCTAAAAGCGGAACCAGTAACACATAGAGCCCGGTGATAAATCCGGCTTTGCCGGCCGTGGTATAGACCAGTCCCACCTGCTGAAGAGAAATTCCGGCAAACAGAAATATGCCTGAAATAATGCCTGACTTTAAAAGTCCTGGAGTATTTTTTTCGGCACTCTTATTTCGTCGGAGATAAATCACCGGCAAAAGAGAGATGCATCCCAGAACAAACCGGATCCCGTTAAAGGTAAACGGGCCGATATGGTCCATGCCGATCCGCTGGGCCACAAAGGCGAGGCCCCAGATGGAGGCAACAAAAAATAATACAAAATCCGATTTTAAAGTGTCTGAATTCATGGTATTTCAACACAGGCCGGTGTAAAGGTAAACAATTGTCAAAAAAATAAATATTATGGATTTTTGTTTTTTAAAAAGCCTGTTCTAATATTAATCACAAGGTTTGGTCAAGCGAATAAACATGACGGACAAAAAAACACATCTGAAAGAAATGGCCGGACAGCGGCTGATGCTGGGATTTGAGGGCACAAGACTCAATGAGGATTTAAAAGATATCATCTCAAGGATAAGGGCCGGCGGCATCATCCTCTTTCGAAGAAATATTGAATCTCCTGAACAGGTGGCAGAGCTGTGCAAAGACTGCCAGGACTATGCAAGGTCTTGCAGTCTTCCTCCCCTGTTTATCTCTGTGGACCAGGAAGGCGGAGTGGTGGCACGGCTTAAAAAACCCTTTACCGAGTTTAAGGGTAATCCATTTATTCAATCCGTCCGGGATGCCGAGAATTTTGCCGAAATCACGGCAGAAGAACTCTTTCGGGCCGGCATAAATATGAACCTTGCCCCGGTTTTGGATGTTGCACCTCCCGGCACGGACAGCATCATGAAAGACAGGGTGTTCACGGGTGATGCAGCAAGGGTGTCACGCCTGGGAACAAGTGTGATCCGTACCTTCCAGGAAAAAGGCATCATGGCGGTGGCCAAGCATTTTCCCGGCATCGGCAGGACAATTAAAGATTCTCACTTTTATCTTCCTGTGCTGGATATTGATCTTCAGACTCTGGAAAACTCGGACCTGATTCCCTTTGTGGATGCGAAAAATGAGGGGGTCGCAGGGATCATGCTCTCCCATATTTTATATCCAAGTCTGGACGAACATCGGCAGGCAAGCCTGTCCCCTTATATTGTCAATGACCTTTTGCGCAACCGCATCGGGTATGAGGGGCTTGTGATGACCGATGACCTGGACATGAAAGCCATTGATCATGATATGGAAACCTGTATCCAACAGATTTTAACGGCAGGAGTTGATATTGCCCTGATCTGCCATAAAGGCCCGAATATTGATGTTGCCTTTCATGAAGTCTCACGACTATTGGCCCAGGATGAAACTTTTTATCCGCAAGCTAAAAAATCTTTGGAAAGAATATTTGAGGCCAAGCGAAAATATCTGGGGTGGAACCAGACAATAATAGTCTAAGCCGGGCCTGTGCGGGAAAAAACATCGTGTTCAAGATCACACAACACCCCCTGCTGAATCATGACAGATCCCCTTGCAGCGATCATGGCACCATTGTCTCCGCAGAGCTCGGCAGGCGGGGCAAAGATGTCGATGCTTTTTGCTTTTGCCCTTTGGGTCAAGCGGTTGACAAAGGTTTGATTGGCCGATACACCACCGGAGATACCGATCCGGCTGCAACCTTTGGCCTGGGCCGCATTGATCAGCTTTTTGCACAGGACATCAATGATCGCAGCCTGGAATGAGGCGGCTACCTGGGCTTTTTCGTCTGCCGTGAAGATCTGGTTGTCATGAATATACCGGGCCACAGAAGATTTTATGCCGCTGAAACTGAAATCAAAGCTGTTCTTTCCCAGCATGGTCCGTGGAAAGGAGATGAGTTTCGGGTCCTTTGTCTTTGCCAGACCTTCTATGACCGGACCCCCTGGATACCCCAGGCCAAGCATCTTGGCCACCTTATCAAAGGCTTCTCCGGCAGCATCGTCTCGTGTCTGCCCCATGAGTTCAAAATGGTCCTGGGAGGTGACGTGATAGATATTGGTATGACCGCCCGATACCACCAGGGCAATAAAGGGAAAGGCCGGTGGTTTGTCCATGAGAAACAGGGAATAGACATGGGCTTCCAGGTGATTGACCCCGGCAAAGGGAAGTCGTCGGGCAAAGGCAAAGGCCTTGCCGAAACAGAATCCCACCAGGAGTGCCCCGATAAGCCCGGGACCCCGCGTTGCGGCAACTCCATTAATATCTTTGCGCTGGATCCCGGCCTTGATTATGGCCTCATCCACCACAGGGGTGACGGCTTCGATGTGCATCCGGGAGGCCAGTTCCGGGACCACCCCTCCGTATTTGTGGTGGACTTCGATCTGGGAGGCCACGACAGAGGAAAGGATTTTGGTCCCATCCCGGACAATGGATGCTGCGGTTTCATCACAGGAAGACTCAATGCCGAGAACGATCATAAGATAAGACGCTGGGAGAGACCTTTAAGGCCTAAACCCACTGGGTCTGAGCCTCGTTGTTTTCCCTTGATTCTATTTCACCGATGAAATATGCTTTTTCATCCATTGCACCGAGTCTGTCCATAATTTCCTGGGCAGATTTTTCCGGTACCACCAGCACCATACCGATGCCGTTGTTAAAGGTTCTCTGCATTTCATTATCCGGAACAGCTCCATCGCGCTGGAGCATCTTGAACACAGGGGGAACTTCCCAGGCATTTTTGTGTACAATGGCGGTGCAGGCTTCGGGGATGACCCGGATGATGTTTTCGTCAATGCCGCCGCCGGTGATGTGCACCAGGCCGTGAACCGGAAGGTCCCTGAGCAGGCTCAGGATGGTGGGGACATAAATAATCGTGGGTTTTAAAAGTTCTTCACCAAGGGTGGTGCCAAGGTCATTGAAACGGGTATGGACATCATATTTGCATTTGTTGAAAAATATTTTTCTGACAAGGGAAAATCCGTTGCTGTGCAGACCGCTTGAAGCGATCCCAATGAGCTTGTGGCCGTTTCTGATGTAGGAGCCGTCGATGATTTTGTGATTGTCCACAATGCCCACGGAAAATCCAGACAAATCGTACTCACCATCCTGGTACATCCCAGGCATCTCTGCGGTTTCACCGCCGATCAGGGCACATCCGGCTTCATTGCACCCAACGGCAATTCCGGAAATTATTTTTTCCGCCACATCGTTGTTAAGGGTCCCCATGGCCAGATAATCCAGGAAAAATAAAGGTTTGGCACCCTGGACAATGATGTCGTTGACACACATGGCCACAAGATCAATGCCGATGGTATCGTGTTTGTCCATCATAAAGGCAATCTTCAACTTGGTACCGACCCCATCGGTGGAACTGACCAGAACCGGGTTGGAGATATTGGAAAGGTTCAGGGAAAAAAGGCCGCCAAAGCCTCCGATTTCACCCATGACACCGGATCTTGGGGTGGATCTTGCAATATCCTTGATCCGGTCCACCAGCCGGTTTGCTCGATCGATATCAACACCTGAATCTGCATACGTTAAGGAGTCGCTCATATTAAGATCACCTTCTTCAATTACGTTGATTTATGCCCGCTAGAATTTCGTAATGATAAACAGAATGGGCTGAAAAGTCAAAAGATTTTTGACATCAGGATTTGAATATTGTATCACCTTTAATTTTAAACAAAGGTGAATATCGGAGAGTATAAAACCAATGAAAACCATCAATATTGGAATTTTAGGATATGGTGTTGTGGGCGCGGGCGTGGCAAAGCTGTTAAAACAAAAAAAACAATTGCTGGAATCACGAACCGGGGCCGTGCTGAACCTTAAGACCATTGCTGACATTGATACGACTACGGACAGGGGACTTGCGCTTGGAACAACGGCTCTGGTTTCCGACGCCGGCTCGGTTATCGGGGACCCTGAAATTGATATTGTCGTTGAAACCATTGGCGGCGAAACCGTTGCCAAAACGTTTATTGAAGAGGCCCTAAAAGCTGGAAAACATGTGATCACGGCAAACAAAGCCCTTTTGGCAGGACATGGAAACGACCTGGTTAAAATTGCCCGGCAGAACCGTGTGGATCTGGCCTTTGAGGCTGCCTGCGGCGGGTGTATGCCCATTATCAAATCATTGCGGGAATCCCTTGTTGCCAACGATATTCAATCCATGTCAGCGATTTTAAACGGTACCTGTAACTATATCCTGACAAAGATATCCCGGGACAAGTCTGAGTTTAAAGATGCCCTAAAGGATGCCCAGGACCTGGGATTTGCCGAAGCTGAGCCGTCTCTGGACATTGACGGGTTTGACACGGCCCACAAACTGGCCATCTTAAATTCCCTTGCCCACGGCATGGAGATCAATTTAACGGATATTCATGTGGAAGGTATCCGCAGCATTACACCGGTGGATATTGAATTTGCCAGGGAATTCGGCTACACCATCAAGCTTCTGGCCATTGGAAAAATCCACGGCGACCACGTGGAAGCCAGGGTCCATCCCACCATGATTCCGGATTCCAACCCCTTGTCCCACGTTGACGGATCCATGAATGCCGTTGTCATCCAGGCCGATGCCACAGGGCAGACCATGCTCTACGGCCACGGTGCCGGCATGATGCCCACGGCCAGTGCCGTGTTAAGCGACATTGCCGATATTGCCCGGAACATTATTTCCGGGATCAAAGGCAGGGTTCCGATCCTTGGATACCCGGAAGAAAATATCAAACCCATTCCCATTCTCCCCATGGCCGAGCTGTATACCCGGTATTATCTCAGGTTTGAAGCCCAGGATCATCCCGGGGTCCTGGCAAAAATCTCCGGGATTCTCGGGGAAAATAATATCAGCATCAAATCGGTTCACCAGAAAGGCCGGAAAAGCAATGGGCGGGTGCCGGTTGTGATGATCACCCATGTTGCCAAGGAAGAGATGATACAGGAAGCCTTAAGCCGGATTTCACTTACGGATTGTGTTGTGGGAGATCCAATGGTCATTCGAATTGAAGAAGAGATTCAGGAGTAGATACGTATGAAGATATTGGTTGCAGACCTGGAAGGGGTGTTTTTGCCGGAAATATGGATCAATGTGGCAGAAAAAACCGGAATTGAGGAACTCAAGCTGACCACCCGGGACATCAGTGATTATGATGTGCTCATGTCCAAAAGACTTTCCATCCTAAAGGAAAACAAACTCAAGATCCAGGATATCAGAGAGGTGATCGCCACCCTGGAGCCCCTGGACGGGGCCCTGGACATGCTCGACTGGATCAGGCAATGCTCCCAGATTATTATTCTCTCGGATACCTTTGAAGAGTTTGCCAAGCCCCTCATGGCAAAGTTGAATTATCCCACCCTGCTCTGCCACAACCTGAGCATTGATGCCCAGGGCAATATTGTTGATTACAATATCCGCATCCCCAATCAGAAAAAAGAGGCGGTAAAGGCCCTGAAAAAAATGAACTATCATGTGATTGCCTTTGGGGACTCCTACAATGACATCGGGATGATCCAGGCCGCCGACCAGGGATTTTTCTTCTGCCCCCCGGATTCGGTGATCACGGAGTTCCCTGATATCCCGGTCACAAGAAACTATCCGGAGCTAAAGGCCATGATCACCTCATTGCTGGATTCCTGATTCACAGTCTCAGTAGGGCATAAAATCTTTGGAGTAACAATTTTAAATCTTGACAAGAACAGGACAATTCTATATATTGTTTTTCGTTGATGCGGGGTGGAGCAGTCTGGTAGCTCGTCGGGCTCATAACCCGAAGGTCGTTGGTTCAAATCCTTCCCCCGCTACCAAAAAATTACGAGGGTCTTGGCGTTTTGCTGAGACCCTTTTTTTTATGGAACTGCAAAACATAAAAAATGCTATATCATCCCTGCCGCCTGAAGCACACCGCCAGGTTTTTAATTTTATAGAGTTTTTAAAAACTCGTTATAGAAAATCCAGCCGGGTAAAAAAGCTCCCCGTAACAAAATAGCCAATGAACCCTTTGTCGGCATATGGGAAGGCCGAAAGGATATGAAAGACAATAACAAGTGGATCCGCAAAACCAGGGAATCTGAATGGGGTATGAGCTGATATGATCATTTTAAGATCAGTCAATATGAGAGAGCCATCCCCGGCACGAAACTTATCCACTTATATTCATGACTCTTCATTGCAAATTACCCTACCGGATTGATACGAATGTTATGGCAACTCAATTTCACCTTCTACTTCAAGATGCGACTGCATCGGAGCTAAAGAATAGGAATCCCATGTTCCACTCCCCTTAACCCCTTCATATTTTCCAGTTCCTTTTGTATAGACATAAGTACCTTTCCAGTTGTCACCAAAGCTTGCACCATGGGATTTCTGCTTTTGTTTCTCTCCTGCCTGTAATAGATCCACCTTTATCGACGGCTGTCTGGATATTTTCAACGTCGTACCGGGGATCATTTTTGCCTGTAATAACGGAGTCAAAGCCATATATGGTCCCTGAAGTAATAAATAAGACAAACAGTATTATTGTTGCAGACGTTAAATGTAGTCTTTTAATGTTTTTCATTTTATCTCCTCAATTATTTTGATTGATCAAGCGCAATACTATTTTGGGATTATCTCAGATGTCTCCTGACAGAATGTTTATTATCCGGCCAGGAGTTTGATCGGCAGCATTTTAGAATTGTCCTCATGACGTCATCCTTATATGCTTGTATAGAAAGTCAAAAAATTTAGATATAGAATGAAATGAAAACCGGGATCTGGTTTTAGAAAGAGATTTTTTTGAATTCAGAATGGAAAAATTTCTGGGGCATAATCATAAAACAATAGTGTTTTTGTAGTGCATTACTTTAAGATTGTCAATGATATAAGGACAATGCCGGACTATTTCTGTCAATTAATGTTGGCTGTAGCAATAAACCCTATTTTTCGAAAGAGAATGGATTCAGAAATTGTCGTCTCCATAGTAGTCGTTTGTCTATGTCCTTAAGCTGAGCTTCTTCACATACTTGATTCCAATAATTGTGAATGATTGTCTCGGTATGCCCGCAAATATCCAAAGCCTCCTTTTGAGAAAGCAAAAAATGATGAGCAGTTTCAAGGCAAAATTTAAGCTGGCTAAGATTGCTGTCTCCTGAAATTCTCATGGCTTGGGATGCTTGATTTCCTGCTCGTCCCTGTGGGCAAATATCATATGCAGGAGTAAGGGCAAGTTCTTTTCCATCCCAGAAAGCAGCATGGTTTCTGGCGTGATCATTTGTGTCTCCCCGGGCAACCATATCCAGACAAAGGCTTCATTGTTTGCTATAGAAGTCATCACCGACCACCCTTGTTTTAGATTTGATACGTCGTGGCAGGAGAGCGATTTTATCGTTTGTGTTCTCTAACTTTATGGAAAGCGGAACATTATCTTGCTCAAACAAATTGAGGTCTACCAAAGCGGCGGCCTCAAAGATCAGCCCGATTGCACAGGTCATTATGCTATCAGTTTTTTTTAAACAATCAAGTCCTGGCTACTATAATGCCCGTTATTCATATCAATGACTTCCAAAATAGTCATTTTAAAGACCCGCATCATTTTTCTCATTCCTCCTCCTCAATGATTAAAGATTCGGTGGGAAGCAGGTTCTCTGCCCATTTGGGTAGTGGGTTGGCTTTTGTTTCATAGTTTCCGGCCTTCATCACAATGATTTGTAAAAATGGGTCGTTTCTGGAGGAATTATCCAGGATTCTTGCTTCATCGACTATGGATAGGGCTGTTTTAACGTGTTTCAGGGTTTTAGGTATCCGGGAGTGAATTTTTTCAGCCGGGACGTTATGCCCTCCCTCTGAGACACGTTGCTTGACTCTGGCTTCATTCAAGCTTGAATCAATTAAATGAATATATACAAGGATGATCTTATAGCCGTTCGCCTTTGCCTGGGCGATGAAATCAATCTTTGATTCATGGGAAAAAACCGTTTCAAAACAGAACGAAGCGCCTTGTGAGATCAAGTCTTCTCTGATTTTTGCAGCAACACTTGCCGCATAATAGCTTAAGTCTTCCGGACTCTTTGCATCGATATCTCTGGCTATCAAATCTGCATTCACAAACTTGATGCCGTACCTGGCAAGATGCAGATTGTAAAATGTAGACTTGCCGGCACCATTTCCGCCGGCTAAGATCCAGAGTTGTTTTGGATCAGCCATTAGAGCGCCTTAAATTTGCCGTTTTTAAAGGAACCTGACTGCTTCTCTCCTGTTAGAGAATCGACCCGATCGAGAAGACCGGAATGTTCGACACTTGCCTCGTAGTATATCCTGGCGGAGGTTACATTTTTAGTCAAAACCCCTTTGGCCCTGTCGTTTTCAAGATCATTAAAAATAAGGTTTGAATCAACAGGAATCGACTGAACAGACGGACTTACCTCTAATTTGATGGTTTTGATACCTTGGGACACTGCAAAAGCATCTGCAATGTTTAGTTTGGATGAAATGGCTTTGCCTAATTTTGCCCAGTATTCAAGTTGTTTGGTCTTAGACCTGTTTTGAATCCTGGCCTCTCGTTCGGCTTGCAGCGCCAGGTCCCGGTCTATTCTCAAAGATACAGTCGTCATCATAACCCCCTGTCTTCGATGCAATCAGCATCATAATGATGCATTCTGCTACAAAAATAACCCTAGTTTAAGGTGATGTCAATAAAATTAATGTGACTGTGAGACGGTCAGGCTAAAAACCCTTTTGATGCGGCCTTAAAACTGAGGGAAAAAATTCTTTGGAAATCAATCTTCATCGAATTCAGTTCCTTTGAAATCAATCAGTTCGAGCAAGACACCATTCATTTTTTTAGGATGAACAAATGCGAATTCACACCCTTTAAATGGACGAGGCTCACCAATAATAGGATAATCTTTCTGCTTGAGTTCTTCAATGGATTGACGGGTATTGTCAACATTTAAACTGACCAACATCACACCTTCCCCGCTTTTTTCGATAAATTTAGCAACCTCACCATCTGGTGTCGTTGATTCCATCAATTCAAACCCAACATCGCCAAGATAATATCTTACGACCCTGATCTTTTCCGATTCATCAACATATTCGACGTCAGGTTTGGATTTGCCCAATGCCGGCCCCCAAACTTTTTGAGCCTCATCAAGATTTTTCACTGCAATGGATATATGATCAACTCTGTTGATTTTCATTTATTCTCCTTATTTTTTTCAAGAATTTGTTCTGCGGGTCCAAAAGGTTCCTCCAGAAGGTTCCATTGATCAAAATATACGTTTGTTTGGTTTGTAAAACAAGATTTTATCACATCAGTCAGGCCTGGCTGCTTTCGCCAAAGGCTGTGACTATTCGTTTTTATTTGTTGAGATCTCAATAAATCATTGATAAATGGCCCGTAAGATAATACGATTTTAAGGACATCCAACTAAAAGAGGAATTTATGATTATTGTTACCACGCACAAAGGATCGGATTTTGATGCTCTGGCATCCCTGGTGGCGGCATCCCTGCTTTATCCGGGAGCCAGGGCGGTTTTGCCCACGTCCGTCAACGCCAACTTAAAGGCGTTTTTATCCATTCACAAGGATCTGTTTGACCTCTACTCTCCCAGGGATATCAATCTTGACCATGTCAAAACCCTGGTGGTGGTGGACACCCATTCCTGGAACCGCCTGGAAGGCATGGAGGCGCTGGAGAAAAAACCGGACCTTGAGATCATCGTATGGGACCACCACACCCAGGGGGATATGGAAACCGACCAGAAAAACATCCGGGAAACCGGGGCAACCATTACCATGCTCGTGGAAGAGATCCAACGGCAAAGAAAACTGATCACCCCGATCCAGGCCACGCTTTTTCTCATGGGATTGTATGAGGATACCGGGAATCTGACATTTTCTTCGACCCTGTCCGAGGATGCCCATGCCGCTGGATTCCTGCTGGACAGACGGGCAGACCTGAATATCCTTACCACCTTTTTGCAGCAGGCCTACGGCAAAAAACAGAAAGACATCCTTTTTGATATGATTCAGCGGGCCGTGAGAATGGAGGTGTCTGGATTCTCCATCAGTATTGCCCGGGTAGACATTGAGGGGCGTGTGCAGAATCTGGCCATGGTGCTCCAGATGTACCGGGAAATTGTCAATGTAAATGCGGCTTTTGGTATTTTCAGGGATGTTGAGCAAAACAAATGCATGGTCATCGGCCGGAGCAATATTGATGAGATCAATATCGGCCTTCTCATGAGAAGTATGGGCGGCGGGGGACACCCCGGGGCCGGATCAGCCCTTTTAAAGGCTGTAAACCCGGATACGATTGAAGAGATGCTCATAGAACTGATTGCGGGTAATCAGCACTCTTCGGTCATGCTGTCGGATATCATGTCCTACCCCGTGGTCACGGTGGGCCAGGATACAAAAGTTGAAGAAGTGGCCATGATTTTAAGAGACATGGGATGCACGGGCATGCCCGTGGTTGATGATGATGACCGTATCACCGGGATAATTTCCCGGCGGGATTTCAAGAAAATCAGAAAAACCAAACAGATGCAGTCACCCATCAAGGCGTTCATGAGCCGGAATATCGTGACCATTGACCATGACAGAAGTGCCATTGAGGCGGCCAAGCTCATGATGAAGCACGATATCGGCCGTATTCCGGTGATGAAGGATGACAAAATTATCGGGATCATCACACGGTCCGATGCCATGATGTATTTTTATGACCTGCTGCCGGATTGATCCCTTTATTCCATGGTTCGCCCGGATCAGGCATACCCCCCCTGGCTGCAATTTGTTTATAACCCCGCAATAGCGGGTTCATAAGTTGAGTTTCTTCTTTGCTTTGACCGCCAGTTTTTCCCTGAATATCTTTGAGTTGTGCCGGATGTCCACGGGAAAGGATTTTTCAATAAAGATATGATGAATATTTTCCGTGAGCGGGTTTGATTTTGCCAGGGCCAAAAGTTCCCGGATAAACTCTTTTTTGTTGGAGATTTTCGAATGGGGTTCGATGAACACCACCGGAACCTGGCGGTTGTGGGGGCCAGCCCCGGCAAGGGCACTTCTGAAGACCTTTTCATGGTTGTTGAAAATGGCTTCAACCGGGATGGGGAAAAGGGTTTCAGCGCCAGTGGTGACCCTGTGGCTCTTACGTCCGCAAAACCATATTCTTCCCTTTGAATCCCTCCACCCCAGATCCCCCATTCGGTGCCAGAACCCGCCGTCCGGGTCGGGAATCTTGGCCAGCAGGTCTGCTTCCCGGTTGTTGAAATATTGTTGGGTCACAAGGTCTGCCCGCACAATGATCTCTCCCACCTGGTTAGCCGGTACCCTGAGCTCTTCGCGAAAGCTGGTGACGGCCCCGTCGCTGATACGGATGATCTCCACCCGGGTGTTGCAGATGGGGCGACCGATGCACATGCCGAATCCCTGTTCAGACAATTTTCTGGTTTCTGCCAGGATTTCGTTGGACCCGATGGAGATGATCGGCACGGACTCGGTTGCCCCGTAGGGGGTATGAATCTGTGCATGGTCGGACAAGAGGGCGGAGAACTGCTCTATGTTGGCCGGGGTCACGGGTGCTCCGGCAGAGATCACCCGCCTTAAGGAGGGCAGCTTCACCTGGTTCTCTTTTCCAAATTTACCCACCCGGTTCAGCAGGGCAGGGGAGGCAAACATATTGGTGACCCCGTGGTTCTCAACGGCTTCTATTATTTTTTTAGGGTCCACAAGGGCCGGTTTGGTGGGATCCATATCCGGGATCACTGCGGTCATGCCCAGGATGGGATCAAAAAGGGCAAACAGGGGAAAGGTGGGCAGATCAATTTCATCCGGGGCGATTTGAAAATGGTCCTGGATCTGCTGGATTTGGGCCTCAAAGTTCCCATGGGTATAGACCACCCCCTTGGCCGGACCGGTTGACCCGGTGGTGAACACAATGGCTGCGGTTTCGTCCCGGGTGGTTTGTGCCCTGGGAAAGGGCTGGTCCTCTGACCCAGTCATGGGTTGCCCCTCTTCCCGGGTCATGAGTTGGTCCAGGGTATACCCATTCCAGAACCATTTTCTGCCCACTGTCACCCAGTGTTTGACTGATTTAAAATAACCGGGTTTGAGTTTTCGCAGGACATGGGCTTTTTCTATGCCGATAAAGGCTTTGGGCTTACCCTGTTTAAGGCATTGAAGCATCCGGTCAATGCCCATTCCCGGATCAACAACTACGGGAACGGCACCCACTTTAAACATGGCAAATATGGTGATGAAAAATTCCATGCCCGGTGTAACCATTAAGACGGTTCGGGTCCCCCGGACAATGCCGATCCTTTCAAGGCCGAATGCCAGGGTGTCCGAGATCTGTTCGAGCTGGGCAAAGGTCATCTGGCTGTAAAATACCCGTCCCTGTCTGTCCCGGCCGGCAGGATACACCACCGCTCTTTTGTAAGGGGTTTTTTCTGCGGTTTTTTTCAAGCCAAGAGAGATATTTGAATAATCCATCATAAGAATTTCTTTTTAAGTTTATAAATATTTCCTTTAATAAAACCCTGGGGAGCTTCGTCCGTTGATTTCAGGCGGTCGGTCAGTTCAAGGGCAGGGGCCAGGGCCGTGGCGGCTAGCTCGGTGAGTTCACTGGATTTTTCCTCAATCCGTGCCAGGCCAAGTTCCCGGTTGACACGGAACAGAACATAGGCGTCCTTGACCGGTTTTTCAATTTTTAAGAAGGCTTTTTCCAGGGCCGCTTTTGCCTTTTCCCAGACCTTTTTTTCTTTTTGTGCTATTTTAATCTGTTCCGGATATTTTTGGGCCAGGATATCGATTCGGGCGATTTCTCCATCAATCAACTTCATTTGCCTGTTATAAACAATCAAAGAGCCGTAGAGGTCTGGAAAATAATCAAAACTGAACCTGAGCATCTCTTCGGGAAGATTGACGTGTTCGAGCTGGATTTTGGTATAGTTTGCCTTACTATCTCTGCCCTGGGGGGCAAAATAAAAGAAATACACCACAAAGCACGCCCCCCCCACAGCCGCCAGCACCAGAACAAGCATCAGTATCAGTCGTTTTGAAAATCGTTTTTTCTTTTTTGGGGGTGAGGGGTTCTGTTCCGGGATATCCTCACCGCCTGGTGTTTCCCCGGTGGTTTTCTCTGCACTTTGTTCAGGAGACTCCTTTTGAGAGGATTTTTTGTTGTCCTCAGCCTTATTTTTATCTTTTTTTTTCCCGAATCCAAGCATGATTGGGTTTTACCTCAGGCATCTGGTAAATGTCAAAACAAAGAATGGGTTATGGCTTTATTTGTTCAAAAAGGCCTGGATCAGACGGCTGGTTTCTTCAGGCTTGTCTTCAAACAGGTAGTGACCGGCATCATGAAACGTATGGCATTGGGCCCCTGGAAACCGTGATTTAAATTCATCCAGAAACGCTGAATCAAAGACAAAATCTTTTGTTCCCCATAAAAACATGAGCCGGGTCTCATCCAGGCGGTTCAGGTTCTGATCCACATGAGCCACAATGGGATAGCTCTGATCCTTTTCTGTTATCGGTATGTCCTGGACAAATTTTAAGGTGGCGATCCTGTTTTTCCAGGAATTATAGGGTGTGGTCAGTCCTTTTTTAACCAGAGGGGCCAGTCTGGTTTCACTGCCCAGATACAGGGCACCCCGGGCAAACAGGTTTAACCCGAGCACGGCCGGCACGGCAAAAAACTTTGCATACTTGATGAGCCAGAGCCGCAAGGGGAATTTTTTTTTGCCGGGAAGCAAAAACCCCGAGGTATTGGTGATGACAATTTTATCGATTCGGTCCATGTGATCCACGGCCCATGCAAGACCGATCATCCCCCCCCAGTCATGGACCACCAGATTGATTTTTTCTTTGATGTCCAGATTATTGATCAGGGTATCCAGATCCCTTACCCTGGATTCAAGGGTATAGGAATAGTCATCTTTTCCGGGCTTGTCTGAAAATCCGCACCCGATATGATCCGGGACAATGGTCCTGAAATCCGCTGAAAGATCCTGAATCAAATGCCGGAAGTAAAATGACCAGGTGGGATTGCCGTGAACCATGACCACGGACCTTCCTTTTCCCTGGTCAATATAGTGAAGCTGGTGCCCGTTGATATCCATGAAGTTTGAATCAAAGGGATAAAGGGCTTCAAAGGCCTGTGTGGAGGTGGTTTTTCCGTTGATTGTCCTGTCTACCATTCCACACCCAGAATATAGCAGTTGAGTCCTGATCCCACACCGATAAAGGCTGTAAAGTCTCCGGGCGTAAGGAATCCTCTTTCATCCGCAATGGCGGCCGTGATGGGAAGGGATACCGACCCGATATTGCCCAGAAAGGGGAAGGTGGCAAAGTCTTTTTTCATGTCCACTCCCAGGGTCTGATAGAATCTCTGGTGGTGTGCGGCTCCGACCTGGTGGCCGATAAATTTATCCGGCTGGTCAGGTGTCAGATTAAACTCATCTTTAAACGCTTTATAGGTTTTCCCGGCCAGTTCAAGACCGTGTTCAAGAACATCCTGGGCCTTGGTTCTCATGATGACCCTGGATTTGGTGGGCATGCCTTTTTGTTCAAATCCCCAGTGGCAGAGTCCGTAATGTTCAATGCTGTTTTTCACCACACCGCCTTTGAGGGCGTGGCGCTGAGTGTCGGGGTCCCCCAGGGTGCCGTCGGTGAGCAGTACGGCCGCAGCACCAGATCCCCCGGTCATGGTGGCAATGGCCTCTTTATAGAATTCAACGCTTTTGTGAGTGTTGATCTCTTCAATGGTGGCATCGACGATCTGCCGGGCGCTTTCACAGGATACCACCAGGCCGGCCCGTATATTTCCCAGCTCTATTTCATTGGCCACCTGGACGATGCCGGTGACCATGCCCAGGCAGGCGCTCTTGACATCGTAAACATGGGCATGGTCACCGATGTTCAACTGGTCTGCCACACAGCAGGAGGTGGCCGGTTCAAATCCGTCCTGGCACACCCCGCAGTACACAAGGGCCCCGATTTCATCCGGGGAAATATCAGCCTCATCAATGGCCTTTTGCCCTGCTGCGGCGGCATGCTGTGCCAGGGTGTGGTCTAAATCCCAGTACCGTCTTTCCCTGATACCGGTCAAAACCTCAAGCTGGCCCGGGCCGAAGCCCACTGCCTTGTAAAACGGGGCCAGCCGCTCTTCCAGTTCGTCCGTGGTCACCACATGGGGGGCCAGTTCGTACCCAAATGATTGTATATACACTTTTGAATATTTCATCGTTTTCTCCAGAATGATGCCAGAATACTTTTTGTCACTCCCACAAGTTTCATTCCCATGTTTTTGTACAATACGATCCTCAACTCATCGGAAAACATGTGGGCATCTGCAATTACATAAGGTTCGGGATCATATCCCATCTCCTTGATTTCGATTTCATACCGGGCTTTTCGGGTTTCAGGTGTTACCGGTCCCCGGCATTTGAGATCACTCTCATTGCTTACCAGCACATCGTAAAACACATCGTCTCTGTCGCTGATCCACCCCATCCTCTGGGTAAAAATTTTCAGGGTCTGGGCGCAGCAGTCGTACATCAGGGTGCCGGGCATGACCGGGTCATCAATAAAGTGGCAGGTCAAAAACCAGTCGTCCGGATGGATGTCTGCCTGGGCAACAATGGACCCCAGACCGAAACGGCCGCCCCAGGGATCGAATTCAAGGACCCTGTCAACCAGGCGCATTTTCCCTTTTGGAAGACACAGGTTTTTTCCCAGTTTGATGCCGGAAAAGTCATTTCCGAATGCAGATCCAAGGTCACCGGATCGCAACGCCTCTACTTTCTTGTCTGAAAATTTCTGTCGATTTACCGGAACCAGGGGGGTAAATGTAAGTTTTGGAGACCTATGTTCCAGGTCTTCGGTCTTGAGGACAATGCCCCCGGAATTTTTGACTTCTTCTTCCGTGAAAAATCCGGCACACCCGTCCCGCATGGAAATCAGCAGACGGTTGTTGATATATCCCTTATAATGGAAAAAAAACAGATAGACCTCTCCCTGTTTTAAAAACCGATCGATTTCGATGTGGTACTCAATGG
Organism: uncultured Desulfobacula sp.; assembly: GCA_963674905.2. GTDB lineage: Bacteria > Desulfobacterota > Desulfobacteria > Desulfobacterales > Desulfobacteraceae > Desulfobacula. Next base: position 4,238,438 of record CAXXXR010000002.1, read on the forward strand.
TGTCCCCGGGTTGGGGAAGGCTTTGGTGAAAGGTGACCCGGGCATCCAGAAGCCGGTACTTTCGCCTGCCCTTGACAACGTGGTCAATGCCCAGCCAGGCGCAGAGAAACAGGTCTGCCTGGCCCGCTTCAATGGAAATGGAGACCGGGGCACGGCCGCCGTCCAGGTACCAGGCATCTTCTTTGACGTCGTGCTGGGTAACGATCCTGCCCGGTCCCAGGGAAAGTTTTTCTCCCTGGATCTCCATGATCCTGTCCACCAGCATCAGGGGGTCGTCCGGAAGCCTCACCCTGACCGGGTAGGTGTCGATAATATCAAAATCCGGGCCAAGGACCTTGCCTGCTCTGCCAATGGCATATTCAAGACATTGATCCCGGTCCAGAAAGGGGAGGGGAGGATCAGTGCCGGGGCCGGTATACGGACCCGTGTCAGGGCCGGCATATTGATCCGTCTCAGGGGCAGGGGCATTTTCCGGGGTCAGGACATCTCCTGCGATCCGGGTGAGGACGGCAAATTGTTTTTCAAGATCCTGCATGTTCCGGGAGGAAAATTCTAAAAATTTTTCATGGGCCCGGGTCGTGGTCCGGGTGCCCTGGGCTATCAGGCCCGGATCTATGACTGGATCTATACCCGGATATAGGCCTGGGTCTAATATGGGGCCTGCCGGGGTATCCCTGGTTTCAAGGGGCAATTTTGCCGTGTCAAAACTTGGATTTTCCTGATCAGGTAAGGGGTTGGAGTCAGAAGATTTTTCATTGTCCATGGAAAAATATTTCCCGATAATGTCCAGCATCTTGTTTGAAATCAATCGCGGATTTGGTTGTATCGTCAGGCAAGTTTTGTGCGCTGGATCTTTTTCTAAGACTGAATCTTCGGGAAAAAATGCTTCTTCGGCGGGCAGGCCCCCATTCAAGTGTTCTTCAAGGAGGACATGGGCATATGCCCCATCCATGGTAATGGATGCGGCACAGGCTTTTCTTTTTAAGTTTGACTCCTTTTTGTTCCAGGAATCTGGTGTTCGGTTATTTTTTTTTGTTTCCGGGTTTTCAGTATCTGATGCCCCTGGGTTTTCGGGCGGCAATATCCGGTAATAGAGGCAGAGGGAGGCCCGGATAATTGAGAAAAGGGAAGATGCGGCCCCGGTGTTGCCGATGACGGAGCTGATGGAGGTTACACGGCAAAGGCATGGGTCTGCCTCTTTTCGGCAAAATTTTTGCAACACCTTTGTCTCTGCGGCATCATTCTGCCGGATGCCGGACGAAGAGGCCTCGTAAAGGCCGATATCCCTGAAGGCGGTGCTGGATGATTTTAGGGCTGTTTCAAGGGATCGGGTATAAAGAACTTCTGACAGATCTGTGGTGGATGAAGTTTCATCTTCACCGGGAACGCTTCCCCCGCCGGTGCCGGCAAGGCCGGTGATGACCCCGTAAATACGGTCCTTGTCTTCAAGGGCCTGGTCAAGCCGCTTCAACACAAGGGCACAGGCTCCTTCCGAAGGCAGAATGTGGCCCGCACGGGGTTTGGCAGTCTGGTTCAGGGCAGCCTGCCGGATATCCCCGGCAAGATCCACACACCCGCACACAAAGACATCGGTTTCCCGGGAACTCAGGGAATGGATACCGGTTTCAATGGCCTTAATGCCTGATGCTGATCCGGCGGAAAGGGTAAAACAGGGGCCCCCGAGCTTGAATTCCCTTGCCACCCGTGAGGCCGTGATTCCCCCCAGGGCGCCCAGGGTCCGGTTAAAGGTCAGGGGCGGGGAAATTGCATCTTTCAGGGCTTGATCCTGATTGTTGATTTTCCATCGAAGGTGAAAATCTGTGGCCCCATAATCAAATTCAATCCCGATGGCACAGCCCAAGTGAACCCGTGGAGATTCGTCTGCCAGGGGTCTGGGAGTGATGTTTGCATCTTCCAAAGCCCCTTTTGCAGCTTTAAGCAGCAGGATCTGCTGGGGCAGGATATCTTCCATCTGATTGGGAGGGATATGGAATTCTCCCAGGCCAACAGACAGATTTTCCAGAAAAAATCCCGGGGATGCTTCAAAGGCCCGGGGAAATGTTTTCCTCCACCGTGACCCGGGAGGCTGGGGGGTTATCTGCATCCTGCCGAATAACAGGTCCATGAATTTGGCCAGACCGTCACAGTCCTTGACAATGGTTTCCATGCCAACAATGGCACAGGGTACAGCCGTCAGGGCATTTTCTTTTGGCATGGCCGGGACCACATGTTGGGTTGCCGTGCCCGTAAATTCTTCTATCAATAGATGGGCATTGATACCACCAAAACCAAAGGCACTGATTCCGGCTTTCCGGGTGGTGGCGGTGGAGTCTGGTTTCCAGTCTTCAACCGCTGTCTGAACCTTGACACGGCTGGTGTTCAGTGGGCTTTTGGGGGAGGGCCCTGAAAAGTTTAAAGAGGGGGGTAAAAATCTTTCATTCATGGCCAGGACGGTTTTAATAAATCCGGCCGCACCGGCCGCCGTCAACAGATGACCGATCATGGACTTGACCGAGCCGATGGACAGGTGGGTGTCCTGGCAGTCAAAGGCCTTGAGCAGGTCGTGTATGGACGATAATTCCACCTGGTCACCCACCGGTGTGCCTGACCCGTGGCATTCCATGTACTGGATATCCCGGGGGGACCATGATGCCTGTTCACAGGCCTGGATCATGGCCCGGACCTGGCCTTCCGAGGCTGGTCCCACAAGGGTTCCCTCAATATCATTGGACACACCCGCACCGGTGATGACGCAACGGATGGAATCACCATCAGAAACGGCATCTTCCAGCCTTTTGAGCACGACCATACCGGCGCCTTCACCCACCACCAGGCCGTCGGCACCCCTGTCAAAAGGAGAACATTTCCCCGAGGGGGACAGGGCCTGGAGCTGGCTAAACCCGATCTGGGTATACAGGGAATCGGGCCGGGATACCCCCGCCCGCCAACATGATGTCCGCCTTTTTTAAAGCCAGGTGCTCACAGGCCAGTTTGATGGAATAGAGAGAAGAGGCGCAGGCGGCATCCAGGGTAAAGCTGCCCCCTTCAAATCCCATGGCCCGTGCCAGAAGGGCGGCAGGAAGCGATACGGCTGCGGCCCGTGAAAAATCTGCGGGAAAAGGTCCGGTATAGTTTTTGTTAAAAAGGATGCATTCTGATATCAGGGAAGACGCATCCGTAGGCAGGGCGATGGCGGCCAGGATCACCCCGGTTCGTATTCGACTCTCCCGGGTGTGGGAACACTGGGCGAAGGCCTCTCTGCCGACCGACAGGGCCAGGTGGTGCAGGGGATCAAGCTGGGACAAGAGCTCCTTGTCCAGAAAAAAACCGTGTGGATCAAAGGAAAAATTTTCAATCAGCCCGGCCTTATTGGACACGGCCCGGTCCGGAATCGCCGGGATCGACTGGTTTGAGATAAATTCATTTACAGGTCCCAGCCACCGGTGGTCGGGAACCGTGATGACACCATTTTTTTTGTGGATGATATTGTCTAAAAACTGCCGGCAATTCCGGGCCCCGGGAAATACACCGGCCATTCCGACCACGGCGACCTTTCCTGTTCTTTTAAGGGTACGGTTTTTCATAAGGGGAGGTATAATTTAGAATTTGGGTGTTTTCAACCGGCCAGTGTAAAACTTGTGTAAATTTATCAGAAGATCCAGGCACAACAGAGGCGCAAGGCACTCTTGTATTGAACCGAACGCCATCAGGTATAAATCAGGAAAAACCCCTGGACCACGGACCTGGCCAGAAGCCACAGGGTGATGCCGGCAAAAAAGGCAGCCAGCCCTTTATCAAGGCTGTTTTCCCGTCGTTTTTCAGTGTATCCCATGATCCAGCCGAAAAAGATGCCGCTGATCAATCCGCCGGCATGACTCCAATTGTTGATGTTGGGCATTAAAAAACCGATGAGAATCAGGCTGATCACCCAGCCCGAGGTCTGTTTGTATACCAGTTGTCCCCATTGACCGCCCCTGGATTTTCCAAAAAACAGGGCCGCTCCGATGAGTCCGCAAAGTCCGGAGGAAGCCCCTATGGTCAGATAAACATTGCCGAAATAGGACAATAAAAATCCGGCCATCCCTGTCAGGGTGTAGATGGTGAAGGTTCTAAATACGCCGAATTCCTTCATCACCAGGGGGGCAACGGTTTTAAGGGCCATCATGTTGAAAAGAATGTGTAATAGCCCCCCGTGAAGCCAGTTGGCCGTGATCAAAGACCACCAGGCCTCGAATTTAACAATGGGAAGCCTTCCCGAGGCCCCGAGAAAATTTAAGGCATCCATGGACGGGGTGAGGGCATGAAACGGGTTAAGGGACAGACTCATGTTTTTGCCGCTGTATATCAGGCTGATGATAAACATGATCACATTGGTATAAATCATGGCCTTGAGGACGGCATCGGGTGTGAGCAGATTCTGGTGTGGTTTGTATCGGTTCATTCTTGTCCGGCTTCAAATTTAGGTGTTCTTTGTCATCGTCAACATAAGCAAGTGTTACGTATTCATATTACACTTGAAAATAAACAGCAATGGGGTAAAATCAATGGTTCAATTATATATAGATCGGGTCATATGATCTGGTGAATATGAATCTGGATCAGATGGATCAGGTGATGAGGTGTCTGGTTTTGTCTGCATTGGTCAGGCCGCCCCTGAGCAGTGCTTTAAACGTTAATCCTGGAAGAGTCTGGAAGAATTTATGGGTCCGGGGAAAGAAAAAATTGCTGCGCTTGAGCACCGGATGAAAGTCCTGGGAATTAAAAAAGAGGATATTGAAGAAAAGTTTATCAAGGCTTCGGGCAGGGGAGGGCAAAAGGTCAATAAAACATCTTCTGCCGTGTTCCTTCGGCATAAACCTACCGGGATAACGGTGAAATGCGGCCGGGAAAGGTCCCAGCATCTCAACCGCTTTCTTGCCCTGAGACAATTGACCGATAAAATTGAAGCCGGTATGAACGGCCGGGCCGACAAAGAACAGGAAAAAATTGAAAAGATTCAAAAGCAGAAAAAAAGAAGGCGGCGAAAGACAAAACAAAAACTGTCCGGGGACTTTTGAATAATGGACATCGTACAGCCGGAATTTTATTTTGCCTGTACCCACAACCATGTTACAAACAGGTCGGCTTAAAACGCGCCGAGCTGGCAGGGTTTTATCCGGATGTTTTTTTTCTCGCAGGCAGATCCGAGATCCAGTCTCTTGATCTTCAGGGTTTTTGCAATATCCCAGCATTGCTTACACGAGAGCCGCCCGTCTTTGGCGGTCTGGTCAATGAGTTTGTCCAACTCCGGTGAGATGTCAATATCAGGGTCGATTTTTTTTCTCCTGCCTTCATAGCCGAACATCCCCAACTGACAGGTCATGATCCGATATTCCAGAAGATCGACCTGTACACCGATTTCCCCGGGTGTGGTATTGAATGCCTTTGCCGCCTGATGGGCCGAAGCGCAGTCCACGCATCCGTCTACGGCCAATGCCTGTAACTTCTTGGCGATTGCTTGGTTGATCTTTTTTCCCGTATGCTTTGCCGCGTAATGTCCTCTGTCTTCGTGTGTCATCAGTTCATCCTGTTATTTTTGTATTGATTTGTTTGACAGTATGAATGGTACGAAGTAAAGGCCGAATGTCAAGATGTGTTTTTCAATCCGGATGATAGGTTTTTATGATTATTTTTCAGCACTATGGAAATTCAAGGCAAAATAATCGTATAAAGGAACCAAAACACAATAAGGATGATCTTGGACAGACGTAAAACAAAAGATGGTTGGGCAAGGGTATTGTTCTATCTGAACCTTCTGGCCTGGATTCTGTTGATATTTATGCTCCTGGTTTTTCACAGGGCCCAGCCGGAATTTGAAACCATATTTGACCGGTTCTATGACCTGAAACTTAGAACCTCATGGGACATTCAATATCTGGTTTATCTGGTATATGTGGTGGGAATGGGTATCTTTGTGAGCCTGTCGGGTCTGTTACTGGCGATTTTCCGAGGCAGAAGAGAAACAGACGGTAAAAAGGCGTTAATCATCACCGGTATCATTTCTTTGATTCTATTGTGGGTATCATTAAAAGTTCTGTAAAGATGAATCAAGATTTGTGTCTGCTTTGTCGATACCCTGTATAATATATTAAATCAACCATGGACATATTCATGAAAAAGTTTGTCATCTCTTGTTTTGTTATGATCTGGGCTCTGCCGTGCCTGGCCGGGGATTTTATTGTTGAGTTTGTTGAGGAAAACTATAGAGAAACCCAGGTCGAATTTTCATATGATCCTTTAATCTACCACTCCATCCAGGTCAACTCCAGTGCCGGCCCCAAACTTCTGATTCTCACGGGAAATGACGCTACATACCGCAAATGGCTGCGGCACTACATTGCCGACAATAAAACCTTTATTGCAAAAATTCCCGATGATCAGGCAGATGAATTTATATCGGCAAAAGCCTATGAGATTGATGTAAAATTGATTCATCCCTTTACCCGAGAAAAATGGACGGATGCCGATCAACGGACAAGTGACCCGAGCCTTATCCAGGGAGACAACCATATCCTCATCGTAGATCCCAATGAAACCAGGACCGAGCTGATACAGGGCATTGTTGAAAAGATGGGGTACAGGGCCACCATATTTAAAACCGGGGATCAGGCCCTGGAGTCATTTTTCATACAGCCCCGGAAATTCAAACTCATTATGGCCCATCATTCGATTCCCGGAATGCCGTCTGAAACCTTTGTCGACCGGATATTGAAAATTGATCATACCATTCCGGTGATTATTGATACCGGGTATAAGAATCAAATCGTTAAAAATAAGTTTGCGTCGAAATTTTCAGGTTCCGGGTCGGTCCATATCCAGCCGGTTATCCTAAAAGAGCTGGAAAAAACCATTGAAACCCTGACACGGGAGAATGCCTGAGTCCATGAAAAACTTTTTATCCTTTTTCTTTGGCGTCATGGTTTTGGTTCTTGTCTCCTTTCCTCCGGCTTTGGCGGATGAAGTTGAGTTCAACCGCCTGGAAGCGAGCTTTAAGAATTTTTTAACCTGCGAACTGACCCGGACCGGGGCAACGAATTTTTTCGACAAAAAGCCGTTTAAAATTACCATGATCGATCTTTTTGACATCCGGACCGAGTCGGATATCACCATCATTACCGGTGCTGTTGAATGTCTTGTCGTGGACAAGAGCCGGACCCTCTATGCTGCCCTGGGTCTGAAATCAATCCTGGGCAAAGAGGAGGTGGCTTACTTTACCATCAGACATGAGGATTTTTCTATTCTGGCCACCCAGTTGATACGCTTTCCCTACAAGGAAAGGTGCAAATTTACCCAATACCGGATAGACTTGGATTAACCAGGATTCTTTATAAATTATTGCTCCCTTATGACTCCAATGATATGATGCCTTCTGTTTTGAGATATAAGATGAGATGAATTTTTATAAAGTTGATGGGTAATGTTGAATATTGATGCCGTATCAAAGGGCTTTGGAGATCAGGTCCTGCTGGATAACGCCGGGTTCCAGGTAAATCCCGGTGAAAGAGTCGGACTTGTGGGCCGTAACGGCCACGGCAAGACCACCCTCCTGAATATGATCATCGGCAGTGATCACCCGGACGAGGGGAGTATTGTTTTTCCAACGGGGTATCGCATGGGTTTTTTGTCCCAGAAAATATCCTTTTCCCGGACCAGTGTGCTCAAAGAGGCCATGCTGGGGCTTTTGGACCATGAAAAGGATCATTCCTGGAAAGCGGAAAAAATTCTTGCCGGGCTAGGATTTTCCGTCAGTGATTTTTCAAAAGATCCCCATGAATTTTCCGGCGGATTCCAGGTCAGACTCAATCTGGCAAAAGTCCTGGTTTCCGAGCCCGACCTTCTGATCCTGGACGAACCCACCAACTATCTGGATATCCCCTCCATTCGATGGATCTCACAATTTCTTACGGCCTGGCCCAGAGAAGTTTTGCTGGTGACCCATGACCGGGGCTTCATGGATAATGTGGTCACCCACATTGCCGGTATCCACCGTCATAAAATCAAAAAAATCCAGGGCAACACCTCTAAATATTATCTCCAGGTCGCCCAGGATGAAGAGGTGTATGAGAAAACCAGGCAGAACGAAGAAAAACGCAAAAAAGAGATTGAACTTTTTATTTCAAGATTCAGGGCCAAGGCCCGCCTGGCAAACATGGTGCAGTCCCGCATCAAGACCCTGGAAAAATCCCAGACACGGGAAAAACTTCAACACCTGAAAAACCTGGACTTTGGTTTCAACTATCTGCCCTTTTCCGGCAAGCAGATCCTTTCCCTGGAAAATTTAAGTTTTGGCTGGCCTGGACAGGAATTGCTCATCGACGATCTTAGCCTCACGGTTCACCCCGAAGACCGCATCGGGGTGATCGGTAAAAACGGCAAGGGAAAGACCACCCTTTTAAAGTTGATCTCTGGTAATTTAAAAGCCCGCTCGGGCGGGATTAAACTCAACCCCGGTGTTGAGTCCGACTATTTTGAACAGACAAATGTTCAATCCCTGAACGATAATTTTTCCATTGAAGAAGAGCTGATGTACTCCTGCCCGGACGCGGACCGGCAGACGGCCAGAAATATTTGCGGGGCCATGATGTTTGAACAGGATGCTGCCCTGAAAAAGATATCTGTTTTGTCCGGTGGGGAAAAATCCCGGGTCATGCTGGGAAAACTGCTCATGACACCCCTGAACCTGCTGTTGCTGGATGAACCTAGCAACCACCTGGATATTGAGTCCTGCGATGCCTTTGTCTGCGCCCTGGATGCATTTAATGGAGCCGTGGTCATTGTCACCCACAATGAAATGTTTCTGCATTGTCTTGCAAACCGGCTGGTTGTATTTAAAAATGACCGGGTTGAGGTTTTTGAGGGCAGTTATCAGGAATTTCTGGATAAAGAGGGGTGGGAAGAACAGGTGGAGGAAATGGACACGCCCCTGAAAGTTTCCGGGGTGTCTAAAAAAGAACTTCGCCGGAAAAAATCAGAAATCATTACCCAAAAATCCAGGAAAATTAAACCGGTCAAGCAGAAAATAGAGGATCTGGAAAATGATATTGAAAAAAATGAGGGCTTGATCACTAAAATAAACGACCAATTGCTGGAGGCTTCCCAGAATCAGGACGGCTCAAAAATTCAGGAACTCGCCAAGGAGCTGGCAAAACTCGAAACACTGAACGAGACATTGTTTGATGATCTTGAAATCCAGATGGATTTATTCGAGCAAATAGAAAAAATATTTGATTATCAGTTATCTGAAATAGAAAGGTAAGGTTTGTGATGAATAAAAAGAATTTGAAGTTTTATTACGGTATTCTTCTGGTGGCTGTGGGCATCGGTGTCTTCTACAGGATTCCCCAGGTCATGCCCCGGGTTGAAACCATTGAGTTTTTCAGTCAGAAACTGTTTCTGGTCAAGGCATGCTTCTATATTTTAGGTGGACTTTTAATTCTGGCCGGTGGTATGAGGATTTATAAGAATTATAAATAGCCGAGGATTCACACATGCAAAAATCATCCAGCCTGAAATCAACCATAAAAGATCAGTCCGGTGCAGGTAAGACAAAAATCGGTGAGATTCTTTCAAAAGAAGGCCAGATTACCAGTAACCAACTGGATGAGGCGTTAAAGATCCACAAGAAAACCAATGAGCGGCTGAGCGGCATTCTTCTGAACAAAGGATATATTGATCCGGATACCATCGTCAATGTCCTGGGCCGGCTTTACAATTACAATGTCGTTAAATTTTCCAGCATCAAGCCTGATCCCGAGGCATTGGAAATTCTTCCCTATGAGCTGGCCAAGCCCTCAATGGTTTTTCCCTTCAGGCTCAAGAACGACACTTTATCCGTCACCATGGTGGAGCCCACAGACACTGAAATTGTTGAAATGCTCCAGAAAAAAACCGGGAAAACCCTGCGGGTGTTCGTCTCCACTGAAAATGACGTGATCCAGGCATTCCGGGATTTCTATAAAATCAGCGATGAAGAGTACAAGAGCTTTCTTCACTTTGATGATGATGTTGAGGACGATGAGCCGGTCACATCAGTGGATGATTTCGGCTCCCTGGTTTCCGAGGCTGCCGGTGAAGTTGAGGTGGGTTACGATGAAGTAGATGACGGCCGGGATGAATTCATGGCGTCGGATGCGCCCATTATCAAGCTGGTGAATGGTATCCTCACCAAGGCCATTAATGACGGCGTCAGTGATATTCACATTGAACCCTTTGAAAAAACATTCCAGGTCAGGTACCGGCTGGACGGTTCCATGTACAAGGCCATGAACCTGCCCATCAGTATCAAAAATGCCGTGATTTCACGGATCAAGATCCTGGCGGAACTTGATATTGCCGAAAGAAGGGTTCCCCAGGACGGCCGGATCAAGCTTCGGTTCGGCAGGAAAAAATCCATTGATTTCCGGGTGTCCACCCTGCCCACCCTGTTTGGTGAAAGCATTGTCATGCGTATTCTCGACCAGAGCGCCCTGAACATTGATTTGACCAAGCTGGGGATTGATCCGTCCACATTTGAAAGCCTGAAAAGATGTATTTCAAGACCCTATGGACTCCTGCTGGTCACCGGTCCCACCGGAAGCGGGAAAACCACCACATTGTATTCCATACTGAACCGGTTGAATAAAGATGATATCAAAATATTGACGGCAGAAGATCCGGTGGAGTTTAATTTTAAGGGAATCAACCAGGTGGCGGTAAGAGAGGAAATCGGCATGACCTTTGCCGCTGCCCTGAAATCCTTTCTCCGCCAGGACCCGGATATCATCATGGTGGGTGAAATCCGGGATATAGATACGGCTGAGATCGCCATCAAGGCGGCCATGACAGGCCACCTTGTCTTTGCCACCCTGCACACCAATGACTGCCCTTCCACCATCGGACGATTGGTGGATATCGGCATCCCTCCTTACATGCTGGCATCTGCCGTCACCCTGGTCCTGTCCCAGCGCCTGGCCCGGCGGCTGTGTCCTGAATGCAAACAGGTGGTGACGGGTCATAACCCCACTGACCTTGAATTCCATGGATTTTCAAAAGATGAAATCAAAGATTTGAAAATTTATGGCCCCAAAGGTTGCAGTCACTGCAATGGAACCGGATACAAGGGCAGGGTAGGTCTTTACGAATTAATGGAAGTCACCGATGATGTGGGCAAGGCCATCAGCGCGGAAGTACCCGAGGATCAGCTCAGAAAGGTGGCGGTTCAGGAGGGCATGGTGACCCTCAGGGATGCCGGGCTTGAAAAAATCAGGACCGGAGAAACATCCCTGGACGAGGTCTTGAAAAAGACCACCATCACCAAGGAAGCATTGCCTGCCTACCTGATCAATCCCGATGTTGAGCGGTATGAGGACAAGGATGTGATTATTCGGGAAAATAATACGGATATCGATTTTTTCAAACTGGTTCAGGGCGGTCTCTACGTGGTGAAAGGCGGCAAAAAAATTGCGGAAATCGTGCAGCCGGGAGACTATTTCGGGGAGATGTCCGCCATTACCGGAGAGCCCAGATCCGCCTCCATTATTTCCAAGGGCCGTTCCATGGTCAAACGGTTCCCAGGCGACAAGCTCGCCGAGGTCATTGAAAAGTATCCGGATGTGGCCAGACATTTGTTCGGGGTCCTTGCCGCAAGGCTTGACAGCACGGACAAGCGGTTTGTGAACATGCTCAAGCAGATCAAGCGGACCCAGCCCAAATAAATAGAGCCGACTTGACTATGGTTTGAAATACCGGTCCTTTTCACTGTAGATACAGCCGCAGTACTGCTGGCGGTACATGCCCAGGTGTTTGGACGTCTCAATGCCTTCTTTCCACCCGTCTCGAAAATCATGGTAGAAAAATTTCAGGTCATACTGCCGGGCAACGGCCCGGCCGGTTTCTATGATGCGGTCATGGTTCTGGAATTTGCTGTACAAAAGGGTGGTGGAAAAGGCATCAAACTTTCCTTTTCTGGCTACCATTGCCGTGGCCTTCAGCCGGGCGTGGTAGCAGTACCGGCAACGGTCTTTTTCCCGGAAAGCAACGGCCTGGAGAAATTCTTCCACCCGGTAATCCTGCTGAAAGATCACCTTTAAATCAATGGAATCGGCATAGGTTTTCAGGGTTTCTTCCCTTTTAAGGCACTCCTGAAAGGGATGGATATTGTGCCGGTAAAAGAAGCCCATGACCTCCATGTCCATTTGCCTCAGGACCTTTACCGGAGTGATGGAACAGGGCCCGCAGCAGGTATGCAGAAGGATCTTCACTCTCTTTCTCCAAAAATCGAGGTGCCCACCCGTACCATGGTGGAGCCTTCCTCTATCGCCACCCTGAAATCATTGCTCATTCCCATGGAAAGATGATTCATAAAATCCTTGTCACCGCCCTGGGAGCCAATGCTGTCCCTTATCTGATCCCGCAGTTGGGCCAGTTGTCTAAAAAAGATCCTGGCCTTTTCAGGGTCTGGAAAATAGGGCGGCATGCACATCAATCCCCTGATGGATAAATGTTCAAAATCCCTGACCTGGTCTGCCAGCTCAATAGCCGATTCTTTTTGGGTACCGGACTTTGTGCTTTCGTCGGAAATATTCACCTGGAGCAATATCTTCTGCACTTTATTGATTTTTTTTGCCTGTTTGTTGATCTCACGGGCAAGTTTCAGGGTGTCAACCGTGTGAATATAGTCAAAATACTGAACCGCAAATCTTGCCTTGTTGGACTGAAGATGCCCGATAAAATGCCAGCAGGCTTTTTGTCTGCCGATATGGTCTATTTTTTCCATGGCCTCCTGGATATAGTTTTCTCCAAGATGGTCTGCACCCGAGTTAATGGCATCAACAATCTTTTCCATACTTTGCCTTTTGCTCACGGCAATCAATTGGATATCTCCAGGGTCCCGGCCGCAGGACCCTGCAGTCCGGGTAATCTCATGGTGTATTCTGTCCAGATGTTCTTTAATGGAGGGCATGATGATATTGATCCTTGAATTGGATGAGATTTAAGGTTTGAAGGGTGTCAACCACCTCGCATACGGGCAGTCCAACCACATTGGAATACGACCCTGCGATCTCTTTGACCAGAAAGGCACCGATCCCCTGTATGCCGTAGCCACCCGCCTTGTCAAAGGGTTCACCTGTCTCAACATACCAGAGAATTTCCCGGCGGCTCAGGTGCTTGAATCTCACCCGGGTTTTAACGCAGTCCTGAATAAGGGCGGTTTTTTCTCGATTCATCACACAAAAACCTGTATACACCAGGTGATCACGGTCATTTAATTGATTGAGCATGTCAATGGCCTCATTTTTTGACCGGGGCTTGCCCAGGATCTGACTCCCGGAAATTACAATGGTATCTGCCCCTAAAATCCAGGAATCAGGATAGGACTGGGCGACATGGTCAGCCTTTAAAAATGAGAGTTCCCTCACATATTCTTCCGGGTTTGTAAACAAGAGTGCCTGTTCATCAATGTTGGAGGGAAGAATGTTCACCTGTATCCCTATTTGCCGGAGCAGATCATTTCTTCTTGGAGACTTGGAGGCCAGAATTAATTTTTCAGTGTTGATAAAATCCATGGCTCCTTTTTATCAGAAAAAAATCAAAGAGACAATCTTTGGGGTTTTGCGCTTGCAAAATTATGACAAATGGTATAGAAAATCATGAAAAATGCCTGGGTGGCGGAACTGGTAGACGCAAGGGACTTAAAATCCCTCGGGCAAATTGCCTGTACGAGTTCAATTCTCGTCCCAGGTACCAAGTAAACAATAGGGTTTAGCCAGCTTAAGGTTAAATCCTTTTTGTTTATTGCTTTAAAAAACCATCATTAACCATATCATAATCGTTAACTAATTTCTTGCCTTCTTCAGCCTTTAAAAAATTGAAGCTATCACTGTGAAAGAAATAACATTGTCCTGGTTTTACAGATAATCTGTAAGCTTGCTGGATATTGTGGGGACCAACGATCGCGGCTACGACGGTATGCTCTCCGGGCGCAACTTCATACACAACAAATGAACTTGAATCAACTTTTACTTCAGGTTTTCCATCAAGCCCAACTCTTACCCACCCTAAAGTATACATCCTTCGTGTTATATAAACACGGGATACCTTATTATCAATTTTGAAATTCCTTGCTTCATTTTCCAGTTGCTTATGGTCCATATTGGGGTGGTATGCCGTGAAAATTCCAGGTTTTTGGGGTACAACAGTTTTAACAAGACATTCTTTATGGGCACATCTAATATCATCATTGTGAAAGGCTTGGATACATTCTTCTATTTGAACGGGCTGTGGTTGATCTCTATTCTCTCTGTCGGATGTCCATTTTTTTATTTCTGTGACATTGTAGCAATAAACATTACCAGGTAGTGCATTTAATTGAATGCTTTTGTCATTTTTATATAAACCGAAGTGATAAATTCCGGCGGGTAAGTCAATCAACTCCGCAGTCCTATAACCTATATCGGCGTGCATGGAACCGTTATCTCCATCAACCGTAATTCTAACAGAAACACCCTGTATGAAAGATTTCTCAGGCCAGTAGAGTATAAGCCTGGCATCATTTTGCCCGACATCATTCAAGGCCTGGAACCTCTCCGTCATTTTGGGGTATCCTTGTATCACGGCATGGTAAATAGCGTTTTCTGCACAACCTGTGAAAAGAAGTAAAGAGATAAAACTAATAATTGTTGCAACAATTCGATAATTTTTCATAAACCACCATTAAGTCAACCGGATATCGTGATAATATTTGTGATCCTATGATGAAACAGGAGATCCTTTTCCCCGTCATTTAAAATATTATAAGTGACTTGTTGAAATTTTTAAAGGCCGATAATGACAACGGGACCTATGACCCGTATCCGATATTCACCATAAGCGTTAAAGATAAAAAGACCGGAAAGGAACTGGCATGGACCAAAATTGGCCATTCCTACGGGCTTTATATTTCGTTCCACTGACCGGGAAAATTTGTTTCAGGTAAACGATTTCCGATTTTGACGATCCACTTGATTAAGACCGAAACTCCACCCCGCAATAACTCTCTGAATAAAAATCAATTATCAATACCGTAATAGGTGTGCGATACTTGCTAATTTCGAATAACATCTTACCCTTATTAAATAAGGCATAATTTCGGGGCCCATTTTCAAAACATATAAACCCCTTCACAGATAAAAAAGGGAGATTCAATAGTATGACGACAACAACAATCATAGTAAACGACACCATCCTTAAAGAATTGGAAGAGACTGCCAGATCCATGGTTGCCCCGGGTAAAGGCATCCTGGCTGCAGATGAAAGCAATCCAACAATAAAGAAACGATTTGATACGATCAATGTTGAATCCACAGAAGAGAACCGGCGATTCTATCGGGAGATGCTGTTCACCACACCTGGGCTGGAAGACCATATCAGCGGGGTCATCCTGTTTGATGAAACCCTGAGGCAATCAGCCGCAAACGGCACGCCTTTTTCACAAATTTTATCAGACAAAGGTATTATCCCGGGCATAAAAGTGGACAAAGGACTGACCACGATTCCCAATACTATGGATGAAACAGTGACACAAGGCCTGGACGGCCTGTCAGAACGTCTTGACGAATACCGGGCGCTTGGTGCCCGGTTTGCCAAGTGGCGGGCAGTCATCCGGATTGAAACTCATCAGCCGTCCCAACTGAGTCTTGCGCTGAATGCACACTCCCTGGCAAGGTATGCCGCCCTTTGTCAAAGCAAAGGGCTTGTTCCTATCATTGAACCTGAAATTCTCATTAACGGCAGCCACACCCTTGACCGGTGTGAACGTGTTGCCCAAGTTACACTTGACAGGGTCTTTGAAGAACTGACCCTTCAGCAGGTCTTCCTGGAAGGCATGATCTTAAAACCCAGCATGGTGACACCCGGGGATATTTGTCCGGAACAAGTCGATCCAAAGATTGTGGCCCAATCAACCATCAAAATATTCAAACGGAGCGTTCCGGCAGCAGTACCGGGAATTGCATTTCTGTCCGGCGGGCAGAGTTCAAAGCTTGCCACCATTCATTTAAATGCCATGAACAAAAATAAACACCTCCCATGGGAATTAAGTTTTTCATACGGCAGGGCGCTGCAGGAAGACTGCCTTGCTGCATGGAAAGGTGAAAAAGCAAATAAAGGTCCGGCGCAAAAGGTTCTCTTCCATCGGGCCAAATGCAATGGTGCTGCCCGTTTTGGAAAATATTCTTCTGAAATAGAAAGCCGGTAACCCGGGAATGGCAATGGGGGATAAAATTATGCACCCTTTACGTTTTATAGTTTACCTATCACTGATATTGCTCCTGCATACCAACAACACTTATGCCCAGCCTGCTGATAAGATTATTAAGGGCAATGCAGGTTCAACTCTTTCGGCTGAAAGCTTTGGCGCATTCAACGAACCATGGGCCATGACCTTTCTGCCGGGTGGTGACCTCCTGGTAACTGAAAAAAACGGAACTTTATTCATGGTCCGCCTGGATGACCGTTCCAAGGTGTCTGTCAAAGGGGTCCCCAATGTGGCCTACGGCGGTCAGGGCGGTTTGGGGGATATCATTCTCCATCCCCAATACAAGGATATCCATTGGATATACCTGTCCTACGCTGAGCAGGATGGGTCAGGAAAAAGGGGGGCTGTTGTTGCCCGGGCTATATTCCGGCCCGGGTCTGCCACGCCGACACTGGAAAAACTTGAGGTCATCTGGCGGCAAAAACCAAAAGTTTCAGGCATGGGGCATTACTCTTATCGGCTGGCATTCAGCCCGGATGGAAAATTATTCATCACTTCCGGTGATCGGCAAAAACAGACGCCGGCCCAAAGCTGGACCCAAAGTCTGGGAAAAGTCATCAGGATAAACGAGGACGGGTCAATCCCCCCTGACAATTCGTTCCAAGATAAGGGAGAACTTGCAAAAACCTTTTGGTCTCTGGGGCATCGCAATCTGCTTGGTATCGCTTTTGACAAACAGGGACATTTGTGGACACACGAAATGGGCCCCAGACATGGGGATGAATTCAACCTGATCATTGGTGGCGATAATTATGGTTGGCCAATTGTATCCTGGGGCGATCAATACTCCGGCATTCCCATTCCCGATCATGACACACGCCCGGAATTCAATGCACCAGAGGTATACTGGGTGCCTACTGTTGCACCCTCAGGGCTGATCATATACAATAGCGACATGTTTCCAAAGTGGCAGAATAATGCCTTTATCGGAGGGCTCAGATCAAAGTCTTTGGTACGGATTGAGATTAAAGGGAACCAGGCCCATGAGGTCGAACGGTTTGATATGGGTAAACGGATACGAGAGGTTGAGCAAGGACCCAAAGGTGGTATATGGGTTCTGGAAGATAAAAAGAACGGGCGCCTGGTTCGGCTCACTCCTTACGAGTAAGCAAAGGGATTCAGTCAGATAGGATATCTTGGTCCTGGGACAGGAAATCCGGACTGGGCCTCATATGCGGTTCAGCAGGGAAATATCTGTTTTGTGTTTACCGCACCTTTGAACCATCAGGATCCAATGAATGTATTTTTACTGTTGCACGGGGAAAAGAACAGTGAAAGGAGATCTTATATGAAATTTAGAGGCATCAACCACCTTGCAATGGTGACGGGGGACATGGATGCGACCATCCGTTTCTGGCGGGATCTTATCGGTATGCGGCTGATAAACGGTTTTGGACAAAAGGGTTTTAGACATTATTTTTTTGAAATTGATGACAAGAACACCCTGGCTTTTTTTGAGTGGGAGGGGGCAGAGTGTGTGGAAAGAAAGGACCATGGGGTGCCGTTTAAAGGACCGATTGTTTTTGACCATATCGCCTTTGGCGTGGATTCAAGTGAAGAGGCATGGCAGTTGAAGGATAAACTTGAAGCCGCTGGGTTTGAGTGTTCAGATGTGATTGACCATGTGTTCATTCATTCCATTTATTCATTTGACCCCAATGGCATTCCCATTGAATTCTGCTACGAGGTTGAGGGCCATGATATCCGTAAAAACCCTGTTTTGAATGATGATGCCCCGCCTTTCGCAGCCACGGAAGGGTCGGAGCCCCAGCCGGGAAAATGGCCCGAGGTCACTCGTCCAACACCAAAGGAGGAGAGGTTTATCTCAAGGTGAAAGGAAAATTGTCCTTATCCCACTTTCCTCGGGCCTGCCAAAATGCTCGCTTCAATATGGGAGACCAATGAGTTTAATTCAGTTAATATTCCTATTTAACGGTAATCTGATTGAGGATTACGCAATTTGTAACCAAAAAGAAAGGAGAGTCTGTCATGGGTTTTGCGCCGACAAAAATGCAGTTAAAGAGCGATGCTTTTGATCAAGATACTTTGATACCGTCCAGGTTTACTGGAGAAGGAGAAGATGTTTCACCGGCGTTGTCATGGGAAAACCCGCCTGAGGGAACAAAGGCCTTTGCCGTTATCTGTCACGACCCGGATGCCCCCCTCGTCACCAGCAGAGGCACATATGGTTTTGTTCACTGGGTGTTGTATAATATTCCTGGCGATGTGACGCATCTGGATGAAGGCACTGATTTGTATACCAACGGTACGACTGATTTTGGGAAAACAGGCTACAATGGTCCCATGCCGCCCAGCGGGCACGGCCGACACAATTATTATTTCTGGGTACTGGCACTGGATAAAGCAGTGGAACTGGAACCGGGACTGAACCTTTGGGATTTTCTGAAAAAGGCAGAGCCACACCTTATCGGGATGAATCGTCTGATGGGAGGCTATAAAAGGGACTAACGGCCATGGGCCGAATGGGTAACTCTGTCTGGTTCGGCCACAACAAAACATGAAAAAAAACCAATTGGTTTGGTAAGTTTTTCATATAAAAATGATTCAAAATCTGGATTGAATTGACAGCTTCTAATGTTGCCAAAGCCGTTTTGCTCAGTTTTTCCAAAACACTGTCCAGAGAATTGGCCGGAGACAATATCCTTGTAAATTGCGTCTCTCCGGGATTGATCGAATCGCCCCAAAATGACCGTTATTTTTCTGATATTGATCGTATAAATGCGATTGGCAAGATTCCCCTCGGCCGGTTTGGCACTCCTGAAGAATTGGCAGATGTCGTCACATTTTTGTGTTCCGAACGAGCCGCTTACATCACCGGTCAAAATTTGATCGTTGATGGCGGGATGAGCAGAGGATTTTGATACGAGACAACATGATTCTGCATCACATTCTGCAGATGTGACCGCGGATGTTTTGTATATCTCGGTCGGGCATGGGTTGAGATTCAGATGATTGGCCGTTCCAACAGGCTCTAAATTCGTTCCGCTGACCGGAAAAACTCGCTCCGCTCAGACAATTCCCGGTCCTGACGCTCCACTTAATCAAGTCCCTGTAAGGAAGGCCAATAAATCATTCCCTGTAGCTCCATACCCCGACCTCTTTTAAAAATTCAGATCAGGTCTATCTCCAATTATGTAGCCGGTTTTTTTTGTTGCGAGTTTTACACCGCCTGATCCCGCATAACCAGCCCCTTTTTTAATCGAATAAATTCCAAGAAAATTTGAGTTACTGAAATGTTCTGTACAACTTTTTAAAATATTGTTACAAAATCATTAGTATGGATATGCCTTCAGATATACCTTGGAAAATGGCTGAAGATTGGAATCAGGTTTTATTGTCTTTTAAAGCAATTGAAAATAAAGGTAAAGACAGAGTAACAGAGCTTTTTAGTATCGCTAAGAAAATTCAAAAAAATTTTAAAATTATATCAGAGCCCATTGAAAACCTTTGCGCATGTACGTGTGTAAATTGTGAAGATATCTGCTGCCTGCGGGCAACAATCTGGTTTGATTTTAAAGATCTTTTGTATATTTATTTTGCAACAGGAAAGTTTCCAGAATCGCAAATCAAAAAAAATATTCTGAAAAATCAAACAAGAACATGTTGTTGCCTTACAAAAAAAGGTTGTATCCTTTCAAGAACAGAAAGGCCCTTTGTCTGTACCTGGTATTTTTGTCCAACTCAAAAAGAATATCTCAAGCATCATTATCCACAGCTCATTGTTGATTTTGAACAAATTTTATTAAATATTAAAGAACTTCGAAATAAAATTGAAGAAGAATTTGTCTGCATTGCTGCTAATTTTTAAGAATCAAAGGCATCTCCAATCAAATTGAATGGGAAACCGAATTGATTGAATCACCCTAACCACAATATATAGATTTAGGTCATGCCTGAAAAAAGAGAGCGATATGAATATAAAAGCTCATTTTTAAAATTTGAGCACCATAAGCACTGGAGAAAGAAGTGAACGCCTTTGTTATCAGACGTCTCAGCGACTGATCATAGTCAACATTTTTTCTTCCGGATAGTCGAATTTAATAACGAGTTGGAAAAATGATTAGAGCGAATAGTTTGGATGGACAACTTTTAGACCAAGATATTTTTCCATCGAATCAAAATCGCGGTCGTTATGCAAAAGAAAAGTCTCTGTTTCAATACAATATGTCCCAATAATGACATCAATTGTTTTTCTCAAAGTTACCCCTTTTTTTCTAAGAGTTCTATAATTATGTGCAGCCTTGATCGCTCTATCATATCCAGCCATATCTCTAAAATGCAAATTACTCATAAATCTCCTGGCTTTTTTGAAATCGTTGTCAGATCGAAATCCTTGCAAAACTTCTGTAAGGATTAGATCGCCCGTCAGGATCGGTTCATTGCTTAACAATCCATCTAGTAAATCAGCTTGCCAGGTAGAATCTCCGTTAAAATACGCTATCCAAACAGAAGAATCCACGAGAATCATTTGTCCAACCTCATTTTCTCAAGGTCGCCATCCCAATTTAGTTTACCCCGTAATGATTTTATTTTTTCTTGTTTTTTCAGTCTCACAAGAAGTTTTAAACTTTCTTCAACCACTGCCTTTTTAGTCTTGAATTGAGTTAGACTCAGCGCTTGCTCCATTAAATCATCATTAATTACAATGTTGGTTCTCATTTCGCCTCCTATGTGTATCGTTTCTAAAAAATATACACCAAAATTTGAAATTTGTAAACCAAAAGATTATTTTACACTATTGGCAAGGGCTTATGGTATGATTAGCAACAAAGCCATTTTTTAAATAGAGTAACAACTTTCAAAAGATATAATCATGGCTTTGGGCATCACCGGCAGCGGTTATTTTAAAGTGAAACCAACAGTTTTTTTGTTGAGTCATTGAACATCATATATTGTGGCTGATCCTTGAGCACTGAAATTACCGATTATAAATATAATATCTTTAAAAATTTTCCATCAAGACACGGGTCTTTTTTCGGTAAAATTTTCGAGAGTTGGCAAATATCCAGACAAACCTTTAATTAATGTCAAAAATAGAGTAGTATTTTGCACAGTTGATTCTCGTTTGGATGGCTTAGCGGCACAAAGGGTTTGCAGGTAAAAACCCTTTTTAAATTTTTACAATCAAAGGCAAATCGATATCATCTTATGGATAAAATTCAAATTACCGGCGGCAGGCAGCTTCAGGGAGAAGTGAAAATCAGCGGGGCGAAGAATGCAGCCCTTCCTTTGATTGCCTCAAGTATTCTGGTGAAGGGGAAAACCCGGTTTTCCAATGTTCCCGATCTAATGGACATTACCAGCATAAAGAATCTTTTAGAGGACCTGGGGGGCTCATGCGATGGTTCCGGGGACTGCCTTGAGGTAAACGGGTCATCAATCAATAAAATTGAAGCTGAATACGATCTGGTGCGAAAGATGAGGGCCTCTATCCTGGTCCTGGGTCCCCTGGTGGCCAGATTCGGCCATGCCAAGGTGTCGCTTCCAGGCGGGTGTGCCATTGGTGCCCGGCCGGTGAACATGCATCTTTCAGGACTTGAAGTCCTGGGAGCCGAGATCAGTATCGACCATGGGTATATTGAGGCAAAAGCCCGCCGACTTAAGGGCAATGAGATATATTTTGACATGCCCACGGTCACCGGGACTGAAAATTTAATGATGGCTGCCAGTCTGGCCCAGGGAACCAGTATCCTCAGGAATGCAGCCAGGGAACCTGAGATCGTTGCCCTTGCAGATGCCCTGAACCAGATGGGGGCAAAGATTACAGGGGCCGGAACACCCATCATTACGATACAGGGGGTAGAAAATCTCTTGCCGGCGGATATCAAAATTATTCCCGACCGGATTGAAACCGGTACATTTATGGTTGCTGCGGCAGCCACCAGGGGGGATGTTTTCATTAAAGGGTGTGAACCTGAGCACCTTGGCGGTATTATCAGCAAGCTTAAGGCAACGGGAGCAGAGATTTCCATTGATGCCAACGGTATCCGGGTGATCGGGAAACGTCCCATTAAAAGTATTGACATCAAGACCCTTCCGTATCCAGGCTTCCCCACGGATATGCAGGCCCAGTTCATGACCCTGATGGCCATTGCGAACGGAAATTCCGTGATCCATGAGTCTATTTTTGAGAACCGGTTTGTTCATGCCAATGAACTGCTGCGCATGGGGGCCAACATATCCATCTCCAGTGGAAATATTGCCATGGTCAGGGGGGTTAAACAACTTCAGGCAGCTCAGGTGATGGCCTCGGATTTAAGGGCCAGCGCATCCCTTGTGATTGCAGGACTTGTGGCCGAGGGCACCACCGTGATTTCAAGGGTATATCATATGGACAGAGGGTATGAAAAAATTGAAAAAAAATTCTCACGTCTGGGGGCCGATATCCAGCGGATTAAATAAATCAGTAATTAAATAGAGCACGAATCGGGTAACCCCAGAAAAATACGGTGAAATCATGTGAAAACATTATTTTTACCTTTCAGGCCGGCAGCCTTGTTTTTCTTTATTCTTTTTATGGCCGGGATTTTTGCAGGCAATGCCTGTCCGGACTATCGAATTGCTGCGTTTTGGGTGCTGATCACCCTGTTTGTTTTGCTGGGTCCCATCTTTTATCTGTATAAACGATCACGCACCGTCATCCTGGTTGTTTTGATTGTCTGTTTTGGGTATCATTCCATCCAGCGAAGTCTTTATCCGGGTCTTTTACCCCACCATATTTCCAATTTCCTGGATTCAAAAAAAATGCTCATCACCGGTCGAGTGGTTTCCTTTGCCCGGCACTACAACAAAAAGAGCAGGGTCATCCTTGCCTGCCAAAGTGTGGAGATGAACGATCATATTCCCAAAAAAATTGTCGGCAAAATAAACCTGAGCCTGTATGGGCATTCCACGCAGGCCCCGGAGTTTGGGGATATGATTCGGTTTAAGGCTGCCGTCAAATCCATTCAAAATTTCAGAAATCCCGGGGCCTTTGATTATGAAAGATTTCTGCGATTTAAAGGGGTATATGGATCGGCCTACTCAGACATCCAACGCGTAAATATATTGACAGGGGCAGAAGAGATCCATATCTTTATGCGCCTGATCCGGCAGATTGAGCGGGTCAGGACAAGATTTTATGGTTTTGTGTTGGCCCGGACAAATGATGCCCTTGCCGGCAAAATTCTGGCCTCCCTGGTTACCGGGAAAAAAGAGATCCTGGATTCCGAGATCCGGGAGTTGTTTTCAAAAGCAGGGATCAGCCACTTACTGGCGATTTCAGGGCTTCATCTGGCCATTGTGAGCCTTTTGTTTTTCGGGATAATTTATTGGATTCTCTCTTTTTTTCCCAGCCTTTTAATTTCAGGAAGATCCGGAAAAATTGCGGGCCTGCTTACCCTGATTCCGCTAAGTCTCTACGCTGTGTTTACGGGGTTTTCTCCTTCCACCCAGCGGGCCCTTATCATGATCAGTGTTTTGCTGTTTTCCAATGTTTCGGAAAGGGAAAATGACGTGGTCTCCAGCCTGTCGACGGCCGGAGTTCTCATTTTGATCCTGGATCCAACTGCCCTTTTTTCCATTTCTTTTCAATTGTCTTTTATGGCGGTGATTTTTATACTTGCCGGTGTTTTCCTGTTAAAAAAATATGGATTCAAGAAAAAAGAGGCCCTTGACGTTAAGGGTAGAATATTTTTCAGGGCTGGGCTGATGATGGGTGTTAGCCTTTTTGCAAGTCTGGGGACAGCCCCGCTCACCGCCTTTTACTTTAACCTTGTTTCTTTTATTTCAGTGCCGGCAAATTTAATTTTCATTCCTTTGATCGGGTGTATAGTTCTGCCCTTGGGGCTTGCCTCGGTTCTTGTGTTTTCATTCTGGCCGTCCCTGGCCGTTTTTTTAGTCCATGGATGTGAGTACTTGATTGGTTTCTCGATTTTTGTTTCCAGGTTTCTGGTGTCGCTTCCCTGTTCATGGTTCCGGGTATTCACCCTGGGGTGGGGGCAGATTGCCGGCTTGTATCTGGTTTTTTTGTTTGTTTTTTTAATGCTCAAAAAACCAGGGAAGCTCGTTGCATCTGTCCTGATATTAGTTGTATCGGTCTTGGCTTTCAATTTTTCACATAATTACCGACAGGACAGGTCAAAAAAAGAACTGGTCATTACCGTCATTGATGTGGGGCAGGGCAGCAGTGCCCTGATTCAAACGGCTGAGGGGAAAAATATCCTGGTGGACGGAGGCGGATTCTCAGACAGCGCTTCATTTGATACCGGCCGGTTGATCGTTGCCCCTGTTTTATGGAAAAACCGTATCAAAGTTCTGGATTACGTGATCCTGAGTCATCCCGAGGCTGATCATCTGAACGGGCTGATTTTTATCCTGGAAAATTTTAAGGTTCACACCTTTATTCAAAATACGGACGAGAAAACCACAGGCAGGTATCAAGCATTGGTTCGCACCTGCAATCAAAAGGGCATCCCCATATGGAAGCCGTCTGTCCAGGGCCGGAGGCTTTTCCTGGGACAAACCCAAATCGTGTTTCTGCGTGCGTCGCCTATCGGGTTTTTTAAGGATTTGAACAACAATTCCCTTGTTTTTAAATTGATTTACAACGAATTTTCAATGCTCTTTCCCGGAGATATCATGGCTGCCAGGGAAGAACGCCTGGGAGGCGGTGATCAGGTTGATCTGGATTCGGATATTTTGCTGTCCCCCCACCATGGGAGTCGTACATCCAGCTCCAAGTTTTTCCTTGATAAAGTACAACCCAAGAGTGTAATAGTATCCTGTGGCCGGAACAATCGATACAATTTCCCCCATGATACGGTTTTGAAACGGTACGGAAAAATGGGTATAAAGGTTTACCGGACTGATGCGGACGGGGCAATTTCCATATCCAGTGACGGCACAAACTTTAGTATAAAAATCTATAAAGGCGGATAACCGTGTTCTATATTTACTTTTCCTATGCTGCAATTCTCGCCGGGCTCATGTTCTTTGAATGTTACAGCAAAATTTTGCCCAGGTGGTGGCCGGTCATGGTTTTTTTTGCACCCATCACCACCCCCTATTTTATTTTTAAATCCCGGAAAGAATCCGGGATCATCCTTTTTATGATTTTTTTAACCACCTTTTCCGCGGTGGCCGGAGCTGAAATCTTCCTGTATTCAAATTTTATGGAAAAAAATAAATATTCACACCTGGCTCCGGTCACAAGACAGATGATACGACTGAGTGAGGAATTAAAGATCAGCACCCTGAAACTTGATCATGATCTGGTCAAACTTGAGACAATCTCCAAGGTGGAATCCAGAATACATGAAATTAAAAACACCATTGATTTTATTGACGGGCTGAGAATCACCCTGGTTGAGAACCAGAATGCCATTGCCCGGCTCGTGAAATACACATCGGATTTTAAGCAGTTTTTTGCCGGCCAAGACATGGCCTGGGTCATTCATCTTCAGAAATTTTACAACAACCGGGCGGTTGTCCAGCACAATAAAAGCCTGGGAAAATATCTGGATAACTTTGAATCCTTATTAAAATATACCTATGTCAATTTCTATTACATCACGGAACATAAAAGTCCTGAACACCTGAAAAACTACGATGAATACTATATCCGGTATCGCAGGGCCGTTGACAGCCACAACCGGTTCAACGTCAAACGGCTTGATTTTCAGAACGCATTTTTAAAAAAATATCCTGATCTAAAACCCTTTCTGCCCGGGGAGCGTCAGACCGATACCTTTCGACTGTGGGAATAATGTTTTTTAACAAAATCCCTGAGAAAGGGGATAATGACCTTGTTTTTATTGCCGCCTGAAACATCATAGGTGATACTGACAATGGGCACATTGATCTTAGCCTCAAGTTTCTGGCCCATGGATTCGGTGATCAGTCCGGGACAGCAGAAGGCCGGATTTGTCTGAATCAGCAGCTTTAAATCCGGATGTTCCGTGATGATATGGTGGATCTTTAAAATATTATCCATGGATTCGCCCGTATGCTCGGCCAGAATTCCGTACTGGCCAAGAATGTTCTCAAACGATTCCTTTACCTCAAACGCAGACTGACCCAGAACCGGTTCAAAATATTTGTAATACTTTTTTTCCATGGCCTGCATGGATACCAGCAGGGTTTTATTTGAGATCAGGCTTAAATATTTTCCTTCCTTGAACCATTTTTTAAAGTATGAGTTGGCAATGATTTTGGCATATTTGTAATAGGGTGTGGTGACCACCTCTCCGCCGTTGTCTTCAATAAAATGAATCAGACCCTGGTTCATGATATCGTTGTCTCTCACATAAAGATCACCGAAGATGGCGACTTTGGGCCGGGATTCTTTTCTGATCTTAATGTTTGAAAACAGGGCGGTTGCCTTTTTTAACGCCGCTTCCTTGGAACTGCCCGTTTCAAATGCATGACACAGGATCTGCAATGCCTTTTGAAGTACGGCATCTGTTGTTCCCCTGTGGATTTCATACGGTCTGAGCTTGCAGCCCATGCTCTTGAGCAATCCGCCGAACATATAGGAATAATAGGCATTGGTGGAGGCCCTGAAAGAAATATCAAACAGGGACAGCTCACCTTTATAGATCTCTGACCTTTCAAATCCATTCCCATTTCTTTCAAGGATTTTTTTGATGTGATAGGGGTACATCTTGATATTGCAGGCAATATCCGAATGATTCAGCCATAACAGGCAATCTGCCGGGTTTAGATTGTTTTTTTCCACGGTGTGGATAAATCCAGCGGCCAGGGCGTTTAACGGCAGGCACTGCCCCGTATTGGTCAATATGCTTTTTTTCAGGGTGTCCGGGGTCTCTTCGATTAAAAAGCTGTTAAAACCTTCATTTTTTAACACGGAAACAATCAGGCTGCCGCTAAAGTGATCCCAGTTTGGATAGATAATGGTTTTGTTGTTAATTTTGGATAAAAACCGTGGATGAAGATGGGAAATATCCACCTGATTTGTGTCGCTACCGGTTGTGTCTGTTATTGATCCATTGTGGTTGGTAAAGGCCTGTACAGCGGCTTCAACCCGGGTCTCATACCCCACACTGGAATCATGTTCATCCAGCTCAAGCACCAGATAGGGCTTGTTGTGAGTTTCCATTATCTGTTTGAAATAGTCGATCCCAAAGGAATCGGGTGCACATTTAAATGAACTGATATACACCGGATACAAATGGTCGGTTGTTGCGACAATATAGGCGGCCTTGAGGATTTGGGCCACGTGGTTCCAGTGGATTTCTTTCAGCAAAGGGTCGATTTTTGAAAAATTATTGCCCTCTAAATCCAGCATATCCTGAAAAAATGTTTTAACACCAAGGTTTTCAAAGAGCCGGGGGATGTTGTTGTTCATTGTCCGGGTGAGCACGGTGTAAGGTCGTCCCAGAAGGACAACCTTGATGCCGGGATCATCGGGCCGGCACTGCAGGTGATAGACGGCTTTCATTCGTTGGCGGAGGGTTTCCTTAAATTCACCTGCCGCATCATATGCAGCCGAGATGTCGAAAAATGAAAAATTCGGGGATATTTTTTTTAAGGTTTTGTACAACTCCAGCTTGGTGTGAAAATTGGTATACAGATATTTGATGATCGGTGATATCACCCGACTGGTATCCATACCCGACAGGCAGGAGATCACTGACGGGGAAAACTGAGTATAGTAGCAATGCTGGCGGCGGTGGTTTTTTTTGTCCGGTTTTTCTTCAAAATAAAAGGGCAGAAAAATATAATCCGCCTTATTCTCCAGATAACGGATATGCCCGTGGAGGGCCACAACCGGGGCACAGAATTCAGCCCGGGCTTTTTCCTTCCCATACTTTACCGGGGACACAAGTTTTGAACTGGTTACGGTTTTAACGCCCAGCCGGGTAAAAAAGTGAACCCAGAAATCACAGTCTTCAAACAGATGTAATGCCTTGGGAATCCCCATGGTAAACTGGTGTTTAACCGGCAGGGGGGTGATTTTCGGCACACAGCTTTTTCTTAAGTTTAATAGATCATGGGTATTTTTCCCGGGCATTCTTTTTTTTGTCCCATAATCCCTGCCGCACAGGAATCCATAGCCAAGGGTTTCATTCTCCATGTCCACAAGGGTGAGCTTGCAGTGATTCAGGCACAGGTCGCAGGTTTCCTTGCGGACCGGGATCGTCAGTTTCCACAGGTCAAACCCCCGGAAGGAAGATGTTTCGACCTGTTTGTCTCTTAACAACAGGGCCACGCCCAAGGCACCGGTGAGGTGACAATACTTTGATACATGGATGGGTTTATTTAATCGCTGCTCAAATGCGGCAACCAGGGCTTTGTTTTTGGCCGTTGCCCCCTGAAAAAGGATGCAGTCGCCGATCTTGCCCACACTGGCCACCTTGGTCAGGTAGTTGTCCCTGACCGAGTGTAAAACCGAGGCCAGGATTTCATTGGTCCGGTATCCCCGGGCAAAATAATAGTTGATGTCCCTTTCCATGAAAACCGTACACCGGTCACTGGCCACCGGACTTTGAACCCCTTCGGTGCGCCGGGAATATTCCGACAGGGGGCAGTCCAGTTTTAAGGCCTGCTCTTCAATGAAACTGCCGGTTCCTGCCGCACATACGGTATTCATGACCGAAGAGGTCACCATCCCGTTTTTTAACAGGGTAAATTTGGCATCCTGCCCCCCGATTTCAATAATGGTGTCCACATCTTTGTTTAAATTGGTTGCAGCCGTTGCATGGGCGGTTATTTCATCGGGTTCAATATCGGCGCCGATAATTTTGCCGCTGATCCGCCGTCCTGATCCTGTGGTGCCGCACCCTAAAATATGGACGCTTATTCCATGGGTTTTAAAAAAATTATTATGGGCTTTAAAAATTTTTTGAACCGCCGCAACCGGCTGTGACGCAGTTTTGGTATAAAAGCCGGCAATGGGGTTTCCCTGTTCATCCACGAGGATACTTTTGGTGCTCGTGGAGCCTACATCCAGGCCCAGATATCCTCTTACGGCCGTGATGAGGGCAGGATTTTCATAAATATCGGCTTCAACATCTTCAAAACAATAGGAAGAGAAGCTGTTAAAATCAGGATAATGCGAGCGTTTAAGTTCAAGGGGCGGATAGTGCAGAAGGTCTTCTCTTGTGGAGTCGATGAAAAAATCATTGATGGATTGAATCTTAGTTTCAGTAATTGTTTTTTGACTGCCGAGATCATCTAAAAGGCAAAGGGCTGCACCCATTGCACCGTAAAAAATTGAATATTCATCAATGGTGAAACCACAGCCGGTGATGCGTTCAAGGTGCTTCCGAACACAGGCGTTTTGGGACACACCACCGCAGAACAGGATGCGTTCACCCGCATGTCCGTACTGAAAAAGGGTATTGGAAATGTTTTTGGCAAGGCCGTGGCACAGTCCGTCACATATCTGCTCAATGTCGTATCCCTCCTGCTGGGCATGAATCAGGTCGGTTTTGGCAAACACGGCACAGCGGGTGGCAATGTCGGGGATGGATTTTGTATTTAAAAGGGCTTTTTCACTCAAATCCCTGGAACCACCCAGAAGGTTCAGGCGCCGGGCCTGCTGATCCAGAAAACTGCCGGTTCCGGCCGCACAGGAGGTGTTGTGTTTTGAGCCCATATAGGACTGGTCGGTGTCAAACCGGCTCAATGAAAATTTTTCACCACCGATGTTTAAAATCGCATCAAAGGATTTATGAAAATAATTGGCGGCCCGTATGATGGTGAGCTGCTCGTCGTAGCGGCTCCCCGACTGAATAAAGGAAGGGGTCGCGTCCGTCACTGCAATATAAAGACAGGGGTTAAGGTCAATGTCGTTGATTAAATCCGACACACTCTGTCTGACTTCTCCATGGTGGGTTGCCGTGGCAGTATGGACGATGTTTCCCCGGTCATTGACCAGGACAATATGGGTGGAGACGGAGCCGACATCAATGCCGAGAACCTGAAATGATGTTTGCATGATTATATTTTTTCCTTTACCTGATTCCAGAATTCAACCACGCCTTTAAACCAGCCATCCATAAACATCCTTTCATGATCAACGGATTCTGATTTTGAATATGCAGCCAGATCGGTCGACTCGTAAATTTTTTCAAAGTACAGGTTCATTTTAGGATCTGATATCAATTGATACGTACCCTCGAACTGCAATACGTATAACAACTCTTTAAAATGTGCGACTTTTGCCCATCGTAATCCTTCGGTTTTGCCTTTTTTGTAGTACTGCTTTTCCCAGTTCAGCTTTTCCTGTCTGAGGCGTTTAATAATATCAGATATGTCAAACTCTTCTGAAAATTTTTTCTGAAAATCTTCTTTCCTGCGTATGGCATCGGTTACCGCCTCTTGAAACATTTTTGAAAAATTAAAAGACGTTCTCCATTCTTCCAGCTTTTCATGGAGTAAATCCGGAATGCTAAGGGTGATTTTCTGTGTCATGTGTTTGTCCTCTTGTGATTAGCCTGATGTTCACATCTTTGATTGTCTTGATACGTATTATTTTTTTGTGTACGTGTCAATCTCTTTTCCCTGAACAGGCGCCATTTGCAAAAAAATAAACCCTTGTCTGCATTGGAATCTTGAGTTTTTTGGTGATTGAGGCTATACATCTTTACCATGCTAAGAAAACTCATCGAAAAAATCGGCGAAAATTTTATCCGACAGGTTGAATCCATGGGCAGAATAACGGTTTTTTTTGCCCTGGGCCTGATAAATGTATTTGTCCTGCCCGTCCAGGCCGCCAAAATCATTGACCACACATGGTTTATCGGCACCAAATCCATTTTTGTTATTGTGCTCACCGGGTTGTTTACCGGCATGGTCCTGGGTCTTCAAGGCTATTATTCTCTGATCCAGTACGGGTCGGAAGCGGCCCTTGGATCGGCAGTGTCCCTGACCCTGGTTCGTGAACTCGGACCTGTTTTTACGGCCATCATGGTTACGGCCAGGGCCGGGTCTGCCATGGCTGCCGAGATCGGAGTCATGCGGATTTCAGAACAGATTGATGCCCTGAAAACCATGCACATCAATCCGGTGCGCTTTCTGTTCAGCCCGAGAATTGCTGCATCCATTATCAGTTTTCCGTTGCTGACGGCGCTGTTTGATGTGGTGGGGATATTCGGGGGATATATTTCCGGTTCCATCATGCTGGGATTGAATCGATATGTATATATGGATACGGTTATCCGCAGTGTCCAGATCAATGATATCACCGGCGGTTTTGTCAAGGCCCTTGTCTTTTCCGTTGTCGTGACCACCATCTGCTGTTATCGGGGATATTATACCCATTTGTTCAGCGGGTTCGGGGCCAGGGGGGTCAGCCTGACCACCACCAATGCCGTGGTTCAATCCTGTATTGCTGTTTTTATTGTTGATTATATGATTACTTTTTTTCTGGTTTAAAAAATGACCAAGGCTTTCATACAATTTAAAGATGTCAAAAAGAGCTTCGGGGCCAGGCAGGTGCTGAGCCGTCTCAATCTGTCGATCTATAAGGGTGAAATCCTGGCCGTCATCGGCAAAAGCGGGACCGGCAAGTCTGTCCTGCTTAAACATATCATCGGCCTTGTCCATCCGGATTCCGGACAAATTTTCATTAAAGGGATTCCCCTGAACAAAATGTCCAGGACCCAGGTGCAGACATTTCAGCGGGAACTGAGCTATATGTTCCAGGACAATGCATTGTTTGATTTCTTAAATATCTATGATAACATAGCCCTGCCGCTCAAGGAAAATTCAAAATTCCCCAAAAATCAGATCAGAGAAAAGGTGATGTCCCGGATGGAACAACTGGGCCTGGCCGGAGAAGAAGAAAAATTTCCCTCCCAGCTTTCCGGGGGCATGCGAAAAAGGGTGGCCCTTGCCAGGGCCCTGGTGACTGATCCGCAAGTTGTTCTCTTTGATGAACCCACCACCGGTCTGGATCCCCTGAGAAAGAAAAACGTCCATTCAATGATTCAGGAATATCAGAAAAAGTTTGGATTTACCGCAGTGATTGTGAGTCACGATATTCCTGAAATTTTTAATATTGCCCAGCGGATTGCACTTCTGGACAAGGGTGTAATCCAGTTTGAAGGCAGTAAACAAGAGTTAATGGATTCACACAGCCAAATATTAAATGATTTTATCAATGGGAATGACAGCACAAACATGGGGGAATGATTCAGGGAAATGACCGCCCAAACATGGAGAATGTCCCGGGGAATGACATCTGCAATAGCAGGCAAAAGACAGCTCAAATAATGGAAAGTAAGGGGAACATTTAAAAGGAAAAACCATGGGAAAACGAAAAATAGAATTTTATGTGGGAATTTTTGTTGTCATCGGCATTGCCTGTATCGGGTTCCTGTTTGTGGTTCCCGGAGAAATGAATTTTATCAAAGACAAATACTATACGGTCACGGCCTTTTTTACATCCGTGTCAGGGCTCAAAACCGGGGCCAGGGTTGAAATGGCCGGAGTGGAAATCGGTACTGTTTTGAACGTCACCATTGATAAAAAACGGTTGCTTGCAAAAACGGAACTGGGTATTGATAAAAATATCGAGCTTACCGAAGACAGCATTGCGTCCGTTAAAACAGCGGGGATTATCGGACAAAAATACATTGATATTTCACCGGGCGGCTCTGATATCATGCTTGAGCCGGGACAGGAAATATTCAACACTGAATCATCCCTTGATATTGAATCCCTGGTCAGGAAATTTATTTTTGACAAAAACGACAAATAATGGTCTATTTTCATATCAAGAAATGAACGGTATTTTAAACAAAGTTCCTGAACCAGAAGGAAAGGCCTGATGAAGAAAAAAAAGTTCTGTATTTTTGTCCTGTTAGCGGCTATGGCGGTTTTGGCTTTTCATTCAAATACTTTTGCCGATACCCTTGAAAATTCGGAAAATAATGCGCTTGACCAGGCCCTGTTTGATGAATATGAAGACACTCCGGCATCCTATACCCTGGCAGATCCGTTTTATTATTTTAATTATGCCATGTACTCGTTTAACGATATCTTGTATTTTGCCGTGTTAAAACCGGTGGCCACAGGTTTTAAGGCGGTTACACCCACACCCTTGCGCATCGGACTGAAAAATTTTTTTTACAACCTTGTTTTTCCGGTGCGTTTTGTAAACAATATCCTCCAGGGGAAAATCAGGGATGCCGGCACTGAAGCTGAAATATTTTTGATCAATTCAACCCTTGGGGTCCTGGGTTTTGCCCAGGTGGCTCAAAATGAATTTGATCTGAAATCATCCCGTGAAGATCTGGGTCAAACCCTTGGCTCCTACTCCATTGGAAACGGGTTTTACCTGGTATGGCCGGTACTGGGTCCGTCCACTTTCAGGGATACTGTGGGACTGGTGGGAGATTATTTTTTAACTCCGTTAAATTATGTGGAGCCCTGGCAGGCTTCAGCCGGGATTAAAGGCGTTGATACCATCAATTCGACCTCTTTTAGACTGGGTGATTATGAGGCCTTGAAGGCGGCAGCCCTGGATCCCTATCTGGCCATTAAAAATGCCTATCTTCAGAATCGCATGAAACGGCTGGGCGAGTAAACAGGACAGGACGGCAAGAACTCCAAGCAGCCGGGAAAGACTTTTTGCCACAGGTATCAGATATCAAACAGATCTGCGCGCCGGTTCGGCAGGAAGTATCTCATTTTATGGGACCTCACCCGGTTTAATGCCATTTTTTTTATCTCGATATAATGGATGCTTTCGGTGGAATCCAGACACTGATCAATTACATTTCCATCCGGCCCGATGAACAGGCTGATTCCCGGAAAAAAAAGATTGTTGTTGTTATCTCCGGTCTGGTTGCAGGCAGCGATGTAAATGCCGTTGTCAAAGGCCCTGGCCCTTAAATGGCGTATCCAGGACTCGTATTTTTCCAGGGAACTTCCCCGGGGCGAGGCATGGGGAATAAAGATGATATCCGCTTTTTTTAAGGCCATGGCCAGGGTAAGCTCAGGAAAATGTGCATCATAGCAGAGTTGAACCCCAAAGTTCATTCCATGGGAAGAAAAGACCTGGATGCTATTCCCAGGGAGGAAAAATTTTTTTTCAAACGGGGCCGTATGGATTTTCCGATAAACATCAAATGATCCGTCGGGATAAAAGATCAGGTGTGATGCATACACCCGCTTGTGTCGGGTTTTCTCCGCAAGGCCCACCAGTATGGTGATGCCCAGTTCGCTTGCACGGCTGGAAAACAATTCGATCAGGTCATTGTTCGGTTTTTCGTTCAGGGAACGGGCAATGGAAAGAATTTCAGGTCCCGTGGCATAACCGGTCAGGTTCATCTCCGGAAATGCAATGATTTTCGCATTGTTCCGGCCGGCCTCTGAAATCAAGTGGAGACTTGATTCAAGATTTTTTTCAAAATCTCCAAAAACGCAGTTTTGAACCACCAGGGCGGCTTTCAGCAGAGCGGTTTCCACTAGAGGGATTCCATTGCCGTCAGACTTTGAAATTGGCGCTGATCTTAAACACCCGTGTGGCCGGAAGATTGAGAATGGTGTCAACACCTGTGATCCGACTGATCTCTTCCAGGTTGGCCTGGATGACGTCAACGCCCGGAGCGATAAAGGTAAACCAGATATTAAAGGAATGGTCCCGCATATAATTGTGGGTGACACCGGAGTACCGGTTGATGGTTTTGGTAAACAGGGGAATTTTGTCCTTGGGCACCTGGGCCGCGCACAGGGTTGAAAAATATCCCAGCCGGTCCGGGCTGAAATTGCCGCCGATCCGCCGGATCAGCAGGTCTTTTTTCATTCGCTTGATCCGGTGGATCAACTCGTCTTCTGAAATGCCGACTCGTTCCGCAATCACCTGATAGGGCCGTGGGTGGATGGGGAAATCAAGTTGTATGGTGTTGAGAACCTCTCGGTTTATTTCATCAATTCCCGGCATATACAATACTCCCTTGAACACACAAAACAATAAAGGCCCTGCATGGATCATGCAGAGCCCTTAAAAGCTAATCAAAGATATAAGATCTGGTCTTAACTATACACATCCGGTCGGTTTTGGAAGACCGGCCATTTTACATGCACCTTTTCCAGGCCCTGACGGAAACAGCTCATAGATGTGTTTGAGTTTGAACTTGGTCAGTTTGGAAAGAACACGAACCATGGGAGCAATCCCATTTTTTTCATAGTAGTCCTGGAGAACTTTGATCAGAGTCCAATGTTCGTCAGTCAGTTCTTCGATACCTTCCTGAGTCTTGACATAGGCTACCCATTCTTCATTATACGAATTGTAATCAAGAAGGAATCCATCTTCATCTATTTCGAAAGATTTCCCGTTAAAATCGATTGTTGCCATTTAAAATTTCCTCCTGTAAAGTGTTTTTTTTACTATCCTTTTAAGACCTACCGTCTTAGCTTCAATAATTGAAAACTTAACATATCTTATGCAGTGGTGAGTTGTCAATATAAAATCACCCTGGGTTAATATTCTTTCGGGGTCTGGTTAATCTGATCAAGAGTGAAGACTGGTCCGTCTTTGCAAACCAGTTCTTTGCCGATATTGCACCGGCCGCACATACCGATTCCGCATTTCATTCTGTTCTCAAGGGACATGATAATCTGGTGCGGTTTATATCCCAGCTGGGTAAGGGCCGGCTGGGTAAATTTAATCATGATGGGGGGACCGCAGATGATGGCATAGGTGTCCTCATCCGCTTTGGGTGCATTCTGCTCGACGATCTGGGGAACAAATCCCTTGTGGTATTTCCAGTTCGGGTCATCCGTGCCGTCCACCGTGATGTGCATGTTGATGTCATCCCGTTTTTCCCATTCATAGAGCTCTTCACCGTACAACAGCATGCCCGGGGATCTGGCCCCGTATACCACGTCAATGTTTTTGAATCTGGGACGGTTGGCCGGGTCCAGCATATAGATGATGGATGATCTCAGGGTGGTAAAAGCAAATCCACCGCCGATGATCACCACGTTTTTGTTCGCAAGCTTATCCCAGGGATACCAATTGCCCAGGGGGCCCCGGATACCCATGATGTCTCCCACCTTCATATTGTGGAGATAAGAGGTCACCACACCGGTCCTGAATACGGTAAATTTGACAAATCCTTTTTCAACCGGGGAAGATGCAATTCCAATGGGAATTTCTCCCACGCCCGGAATGGACAATTCTGCAAATTGTCCGGCATGATAGGAAAATTTTTCTTCATCCTTTGGGTTTAAAAAAACAAACTTAAAGGTTTTCAGGGACTTGTCTTCAGTTGCAATTTCAATATCATCAATGCGAACTGGATACGGCAAATAGGGGTTTTCCATGTTTCCTCCTTTGTTCGCTAATCTTGTTTTTCATAAGTGTTCATGGTTCGGGCCACCTCGCGGATGTCGATGTTCACGGGACAGCTTTTCACACACCTGCCGCATCCCACACACATGATTCCCTGGTCGTATTTATCCAGAAAGTATTTAAGCTTGTGCATGAACCGCTGCCTCACCCGCTGTACCTTTGTCTCTCTGGGGTTATGACCGGTGGCGTGCCGGGTAAACAGGGGAGACATGCAGGTGTCCCAGTTCCTGAATCTCACGGATGATTTCTGCTTGGTCTCATCCTGGATGTCAAAGCACCAGCAGGTGGGGCAGACATAGGTGCAGGTGCCGCAGTTGATGCAGGAAAAGGCAATATCATCCCAGAAGGGCGCCTCATGCAGTTCAAGGATGGTTTTTTCTTTTAATTTGTCTGTTTCAATCGTCGAGTCAATGGTTTTTTCAGCCTCTTTTCTCAATACGTCAAACAGGACCTGGCTTTCCTTGTCACCTGCAGTGTTATAAAATCCACATGCCTCTGTAAAGGCCTCCCCCTTATCCGTCAGAACTTTTGCAAGAAAGGTATCGTCAAGATCTGCCAGGAGAACATCAAGCCCCTCTTCGGCAAAGGGTCCGGACCCGGCTGAAGTTGAAAAGTCAAAGGGTCCGGGCCGGTTAATGCCCAGGCCGATAAAGGTCGTGGCTTCGTAGGCATCGCACCAGTACGGATCACGGTACTCTTTTGTATCAAAGTTGAGCTTGACCAGTTGGACTGCCCTGGCATCATAGGGTCTGATGCCGATAACGGCCCTGGGTGTGGGATCGGTTTTGACCATTTTCATGATGTGATGGTCTTCTTGCCCTTCATCCAGAGAGGTGGTCAGCATTTTCTCTGACTGGGGAAACAGCACTGATTTGACTGACATCACCGAATCATGGCCGGTCATGTCAGGCATCATATCCTTTTCAAGGCTTTTGATAAGAAAGCCGTTTTTATCTTTAACAGGACCAAAAAGCCGATAGGATTTCCTGGATTTCTCAATGCCTTTGGCCCAGTCTTTTTTATCAATGGTTATAAATTTCATTATATGCCCTTTTTATTTACTTGATAAAACCGTTGGGATCATTTGGACTATAAACATCCAGCGGCGGACGTTTATTTGAATCCAGTCCTGCTTCCCAGCCAAACAGTTCAAAGGAGTCTTTGTTTAATTTTCTGGTAAATTCCCTGACATTTATATCCATGGGGCAGGCTTCAACACAGGCCCCGCAATCCGTGCAACGGCCGCCGCAGTGAAATGCCCTTAAGAAATGAAAGGTATTGACGTCTGTCGTATCCTGGCCTTTGCCCACCCACTGGGGGCCGGATTCATCAACAAAACAGGTGGGACAATAGCACAGGGGACAGGCATTTCTACAGGCATAACACCGGATACAGTTCTGGGTCAATTCCTGGAAATGCCGCCATTTTGTGTCCGGGTCCATGGCCTCTATTTTTTTGACATCAGGATAGGGATTGTCCAGGGTTTGCTCTGGAACTAGATCTGCGGCAAGCGCATCATAAATCACAGGATTCCGGTGCAGGCACAGCCGACAGTTTTCCCTCAGGTAATCCTGTTTTTTCAGTTGCTTTTCCGTTAAGGCCGATGTCACGGTCAAGGACTCGCCCTCTTCTGAGAATTGAATGATCTCATCGTCGAACAATGAGGCTATTTTGGATTTATCAATCATTCCGGTGCAGGGCACGCCAATGATATAGAGCTGGTCTCTTTTGACCTGATTCTCTACAATGTGGTTGACAATATTTCGGGTATCACAGCCCTTGGCAATGACCGCGATTTTTCCTTTTTGATTTCTGACATAATTGGCAAGATTCAGTCCGCAGGTTGAATTGAAAACAAGCTTTTCCACCTCTTGTTTTGAATGAATCATAACAGGACTTGTTGCCATGGGAATGGTTCCGTTTGCAAAACCAATCACTCGTTCAACTTCACCGCTTTCCAGAAGTTTGAAAGAAAGTTCCCTGATTTTATTTATACAGGCATCCATAAACTTACCTTTATTAGTTATAGTCCTTTACAAATTTTGTATTTGGCCCAAGTGCCCTTACTTTTTCCGTAATCTCTTTGACAACGTCTATAAACTTGGTTGCCTCGGCAGATGAGATCCAGGAGAAGTTAATCCTGTCTCTTTCTATTCCCATATGTTCCAGAAGATTTCCCATGAGTGTATATTTTCGACGTGCATGATAATTACCATCCAGGTAATGACATTCTCCCGGATGTCAGCCGGATACCCAGACAGCATCGGCACCCTCCCTGAAGGCTGACAGGATAAACTTAGGACTCAGTCTTCCTGTACAGGGTATCCGTATTACCCGGATGTCGGCAGGGTATTGCATCCTGCTGACACCGGCAAGGTCTGCAGCACCGTAACTGCACCAGTTGCATAGAAATGCAACAATTTTCATATTCTCTTCAGCCATTATTGATATCTCCTTATACTGCTTCATTCATCGCAAAAATCTGTGCAAAAATCTGGTTTGTGTCAAAGCCCTTAAGATGGATGGCCCCGGATCTACAGGAAGCCACGCACAGGCCGCATCCTTTGCAGAGAACCGGATTGATTTCAGCCTTTCCTTCAAACCGTCCCTGGGTTGCAAAAGCCGGTGCAGAGTATGGACAGACAGATACACATACGCCGCATGAACTGCACATCATTGGATTTATATTTGCCACATTGCCGCTGGTATGGACCATTTCCTTTGCCAGCAGGGTTACGGCACGGGATGCCGCAGCCTGGCCATGGGCGATTGCTTCGTCTATGGGTTTGGGGTAGTGGGCAAGGCCGCACAGGAATACCCCGTCGGTGGCAAACTCAGAAGGTCCAAGTTTTGCGTGTCTTTCCACAAAAAAGCCGTCTTCGTTTAACGGCACTTTAAAGAAATTGGCCAGCCGTTCATCTTTGTTGGGTACAATGGCTGTGGCCAGGGTCAGAAGATCTGACTCTATTTCCACGGGCAGCCCCAATACATGATCGGTCACGCTAATCAATAGTTTGCCGTCTTTTATCTGAACACCGGGTTTGGCGTCCAGATCGTAACGGATAAATATGATGCCGGCCTCCCTTGCCATCTGGTATTTATACTCTCTTTCTCCATAGGTTCTAATGTCCCTGTAGAGAATATAAACTGCCATTTCAGGATTGAGCTTTTTAAGCTCAAGGGCGTTGTCAATGGAATGGGTACAGCAGACCCGTGAACAATAGGGGCGGTCCGGTTCCCTTGATCCCACGCACTGGATAAATACGGCAGAGTTCAATTTTTTAAGGGACCCATCCTTTTGAATGAATTTTTTATCCAGTTCAAGGCTGGTCAATATCCGATCGTCCTTGCCGTATGCGTATTCATCCGGCACATACCCTTTTGCCCCTGTTGCAATTACCGCTACACCGTGTTCAAGGGTTGATGTCTCTTTGTTGCACAACAAGTCTGATTTAAAATTGCCCACAAATCCATCAACATTCTCAAGGGTTGTGTTGAGATGGATGTGGACATTTTTATTGGTTTCAACCGCATTGACCAGGGTGGCAAGTTCTTTGGCAATGTCCTCATTCTTATAGGTATGAAAAAGGTTGTTTGCCTGACCGCCCAGTTTTTTGTCTTTTTCAATTACATGAACTTCATATCCCTGCTGGGCCAGATTGTTGGCAGATGCCAGTCCGGATATGCCGCCGCCGATCACCATGGCCACCTGATTCACCTGGAGTTCCGCTTCTTCAAGCGGCTCCATCAATGCAACCTTGGAGACGGCCATGCGGATCAGATCCTTTGCCTTTTGGGTGGCAAGTTCTGGTGTGTCCTTGTGAACCCAGGAGGCATGGTTCCGGATATTGGTCATTTCAAACAGGTATTTATTGAGACCTGCATTGATCAGAGTTTCCTGAAACAGCGGTTCATGGGTTTTGGGTGTACAGGCAGCCACAACAATGCGGTTCAGTTGATTGGCCTTGATAATCTGGGTCATGGTATCCTGGGTGTCCTGGGAGCATGAGTAGAGATTGTCTGAGCAATATTCAACATAGGGTAGGGTGGCTGCATAATCACGCACATTGGGAACATTTACGACACCGGCAATATTGGTGCCGCATTTGCAGACAAAAACCCCGATTCTCGGGCGTTCACCAATAATATTGGTTTCCGGGATAACCTCGGGAAGTTTTGTTAAGGTATTTCTGGCATTTGCCAGGAGGGCACCGGCTTCACCGGCAGCGGCAGAGGAATCCACCACGCTCTGGGGAATGTCTTTCGGGCCCTGGAAGGCACCGGCCACAAAAACCCCCTCTCTGCTGGTCTCAACCGGTTTAAAGGTGGAAGTCTTTGCAAAATTCCCGTCGGTGAGTTCAATCCCAAGTTTTTTGGCCATGTCAACGATTTCAGGAGAGATTTCAAGACCGATGGACAGAACAATCATGTCAAAAATTTCATCCACCGATTCACCACTGTCCGTGACATAGGTGATTTTTAAATCATCCGACCCGTGGACGGGCACAACCGTATGAACACGGCTTCTTAAAAAGCGGATTCCCTGATCCTGGGCCCGGTTGTAATACCTTTCAAAGTCTTTGCCATGGGTTCTCATGTCCATGTAGAAGATGGCGCAGTCGAGATCATCACCGGCATGTTCCTTGGCAATCACCGCTTCTTTCAGGGCATACATGCAGCACACGGAAGAACAATACTTGTTGTCGCATTTGTTCATGTCCCGGGACCCCACACACTGGAACCAGGCCACTTTTTTGGGTTCCTTATGATCGGACATCCGTGTGAGATGACCGCCGGTGGGACCAGAGGCGGATAAAATGCGTTCAAACTCCATGGCGGTCATGACATTGGGATGGTTTGCATACCCGTAATTGTCAAATTTAGACGGATCAAAGGGGGTAAACCCGGGAGCCAGGATCACGGATCCCGCATCTATCTCAATGGTCTCATCCTTCATGCCGTAATCAATGGCGTCCATCTGACAGACCTCGGCACACACCCCGCATCCTCCGGTTTTAAAATGCATGCACACATCCCGGTCAATGGCCGGGGTGTTGGGAACTGCCTGGGCATAGGGCACGTAAACCGGTTTTCTGCCGTTCAGACCCATCTCATATTCCGATGGAATCAAAAACGGGTTTTGCCGGGTAAAGGCGTTATTGATTTTTTCCAGGGTGATGTGACCGGTGGGACAGACCGAGGCACAGGCACCGCAGGCCATACACACATCGGATTGAAGCCCGAAGGGCGTGTCGATTCTCAAATCCACACCCCGACCGGTGAAGTTGATGGCGCTGTTGCCCATCCTTTCACACATGCGAACGCAAAGTCCGCATAATATACAGTCATCCGCTTCTGTTTTAAAGCGGGGTTTATCAATATGATACTGCTTGGCCAGATTTTGTAACAGCGGCACGTCAGGACATCTGGCAATCAAAGATTCAACAATGAGCTTACGTCCCTGGTGAACCGCTTCAGTATCAGTTTTAATTTCCATACCTTCCCAGATGGGATAGTTACAGGCAGTTACGAATTTGGTTCTTCTGCCGTCAAAAAGTTCAACGGTGCATATCCGGCACATGCCGGCCGGATCAAGGGCTTTATGATGGCAAAGTGTGGGGATTGGAATTCCGTATTTTTCAGCGACCTGAAGCAGATACTGGCCTTCCTCACCTTGAACTTCCTTGCCGTTTATTTTAAATGTAATCATGGGTATTAACCTTCCTGCATCCAAATATTTATAATTTTATCGTGTGGTTCAGTAAAATCATTATTTAATGACAATGGCATCAAATTTACAATTATCGTAACAGATTCCACATTTGATGCATTTTTCCTGGTCAAGAATGTGGGGCTCTTTTTTGGTCCCTGTAATGGCCTGGTGAGGACACTTCCTTGCGCAAAGCGTGCATCCTGTGCATT
Source organism: uncultured Desulfobacula sp. (assembly GCA_963674905.2). GTDB lineage: Bacteria > Desulfobacterota > Desulfobacteria > Desulfobacterales > Desulfobacteraceae > Desulfobacula. Next base: position 4,281,001 of record CAXXXR010000002.1, read on the forward strand.
TGTCTTTATCAATTTCATAGTGGAACAGAGGCTTGCAAACACCTGCCGGACATTTTTTATCCCGGATATGGGCTTCATATTCATCACGGAAGTAATGAATGGTCGACAGCACGGAATTTGGAGCAGAGGTGCCAAGGCCGCACAAAGAGAATTTTTGAATCATTGAACCCAGTTCTTCAAGCAGTTCAATATCACCCTCTCGACCTTCTCCCTGACAGATTCCGGTTAAAATATCCAGCATCTGTTTTAATCCTTCTCTGCAGGGATTGCATTGTCCGCAGGATTCATCCTGGAGAAATTCAACAAAATATCTGGCCACTTCAACCATGCAGGTGTCCTGATCCATGACAATCATACCGCCGGAACCCATGATTGAGCCGACCCTGGAAAGTTCATCGAAATCAACACCCAGATCCAGATGTGCTTCAGGTATACAACCGCCGGAAGGCCCGCCGGTTTGAACCGCTTTGAATTTTTTTCCTTTGGCGATGCCGCCGCCGATATCAAAAATAATGGTCCTCAGACTGGTTCCCATGGGAACTTCCACAAGCCCTGTGTTCACAACTTTGCCCACCAGGGAGAAAATTTTGGTTCCCTTGCTGTGCTCGGTACCGATGCCGGAATACCAGTCTGCCCCCTTGTTGATGATAATGGGGACGTTTGCCCATGTCTCAACGTTGTTCAGTGTTGTCGGGCCTTCCCTGAATCCTTTTTCAACCGTGTGTACATATTTTGCCCTGGGCCGTCCCGGTTTTCCTTCAAGGGAGGCCATGAGAGCAGTGGATTCACCGCAGACAAAGGCGCCACCGCCTCTGCTGATGGTAATGTCAAAGTCAAAATCCGAACCCAGAATTTTTTTGCCTAGCAGGCCGTACTCCCGGGCGTTTTCAATGGCCAGGGAAAGATTTTTTACGGCAAGGGGGTATTCATGTCTGACGTAGACATAGCCCTGGTTTGATCCAATGGCCAGTGCCCCGATGATCATTCCTTCCACCACACTGTGGGGATTGCCTTCAAGGATACTTCGATCCATGTATGCACCGGGGTCACCTTCGTCTGCATTACAGATGACATATCGGGGAGCGTCGAACCTGGCACAGGTTTTCCATTTAACACCGGCTGGAAAACCGCCGCCACCCCGTCCCCTCAGTTTTGATTCGCTTATTTCATCCAGAATATCCTTGGGTGTCATGTCTGACAGGGCTTTGGCAAGGGCGGCATATCCGTTGACGGAAATATAGTCATCAATGCTGGTGGGTTCTATGAGGCCATTGTTACCCAGAACAATTCTTTCTTGAAGATTGTAAAACGGAATATCTTCTTCCAGGGCCACCTTTTTTTTGGTGGATTCTATTTTAAAGAGCCGGGCCTTGACCAGTTCACCGTTTTTAAGGGTCTGTTCGACAATTTCGGCCATGTGCTCTTTTTTTAATTGTGAATAAAATATTCCTTCCGGATGAATGACCATAATCGGTCCTTTTTCACAAAACCCGTGACAACCGGTTAATTTAACGTCAAATTCATCCTGAAGACCATGCCTGTTCAGTTCTTTTATCAGCTCGTCATATACCCCAGGTGTTCCATATGCACCGCAACCAGATCCGGAACAGAGTGAAATCAGTCTTTTGCCTTGACCGGTTCTGGTTTTTTTTATGAAATCTCTATGGTTTTGTAACGATTCAATACTCATCAATTTTGTCATGATTGTTGTTTAACTCCCTTCTACCTCACATTTTTCAGAGGTTTTCCTATATACTTCCAATATATCAAGAGCTTTGGAGCGATCAAGACCACCATGGATTTCTTTGTCAACCGTAATGACCGGGCCTGATGCGCAGCACCCGATGCAGCGGACGCCTTCCAGGGAAAACATTCCGTCTTCCGATGTCTGGCCCTCTTTAATGTTCAGTTCTTCCTTGTAGGCATCCATTATTTTTGCAGCCCCTAAAATATGACAGGCAGTACCTGTGCAGACATTGATAATATGCCTGCCTCTGGGCTCTAAGGAGATGGTCTTGTAAAAAGTGGCCACGCTGTAAATCAGGCTTTCGGTAACCTTCAGTTTTTTCTTTAAGAGTGGAATAACCTCAGGGGGAACATAATTATACAGGTTTGTTATATCCTGCATAATCATCAGCAGATTTTCAGGATTTGAATTGTATTGTTCAATTATCTCCTGGATTTTATCCCATTCAATTTTTATTTCATTTCCCATAAAAAGACCTTTCAATGAATAATGTGCAGTTTAAATCTGTTCGAATTGTTTTTGAAGTCAATGACGCATCACGCACAGGCGGTTTGTTGCGTCACAGGACAAGCTTCGACACAGGCACCGCATCCGGTGCACAGATCTGTCTTAATACTGCGGGCCCGTTTTTTGACTTTGACCTTGAAGTTTCCAGCAGACCCTTCAATGGATTCAATGTCTGAGTAAGTAATCAGTTCGATGTTTAAATGCCGGCCGACCTCGACCAGTGTAGGGGAGATAATTCACATTGCACAGTCATTGGTCGGGAATGTCTTGTCAAGCTGGGACATGACCCCCCCGATGGATGGGCTTTTCTCCACCAGATAGACATAGTACCCTGAATTTGCAAGGTCAAGCGCTGACAGCATGCCGGAAATACCGCCACCGATGACGACCACAGATCCGGTTGGTTTGTTTGTCATATTAACGTTCTCCTGTTTTTTCTATAAAATTATTACGTTCGTCTATAATAAAGCTTATATTTAATTACTAAAAATATTATGTTATAGAGGGTTCAAACAAGGCTTGTCAACAATTAATGAACACGGATACAAACTTAAACTCACTTAAGGTTTATGAAGAAAATTATCGTGATTTGCGGTCCCACCGGAATCGGGAAAACCGGTTTTTCCATTGCAATGGCCCGGGAGTTTAACGCAGAGATAGTCGGTGCCGACTCCATGCAGATCTATCGTCACATGACCATAGGTACGGCCAAACCCTTACCAAATGAGCTGGCGCTTGCCCGTCATCATCTGGTTGATTTTCTTGATCCCGGGACAGACTATGATGCCGGTCAATACGTGAAAGATGCTGACCGGGCCATTCAAGACATCTGCACCCGGAAAAAGCTTCCCATCATCGCCGGAGGGACCGGGCTGTATATTAAGGCGCTGTTACACGGGCTGTTCCGCTCAAAATCCATCTGTGCCGCAACCATGTCTCGTTTGACCGCGGAACTTGAGGAAAAGGGAAGTCCAAGGCTTCATGAGATCCTGAAACAATGTGATCCCGAAGCAGCCCAAAAAATACATCCCAACGATGGTTTCAGGGTTGTCAGGGCCCTGGAGACATATCACACCACCGGACTGAGGATTTCCCAGGCCCACCAACGGCACAACTTTTCAGACCTGCGGTATCATTGTCTTAAGATCGGGCTAACCATGGACAGGGAAAAACTCTACAAGCGAATCAATCAGCGGGTGGACATCATGCTGGACCAGGGACTTCTGGATGAGGTGAAGGGCCTTGCTGAAAAAGGGATTTCCTTTGATTTGAAACCCATGCAGTCTATTGGGTACAAGCATATGGCCATGTTCATCAAGGGGCAGGTGGACTGGCCCGAGGCGGTTCGACTGTTAAAGAGAGACACCCGGCGATATGCCAAACGCCAGTTTACCTGGTTTAAAAGGGATGAAAACATCCATTGGCTTGAGCCGTCACAGCAGGATACTGCCCGACAATTGATAAAAGAATTTTTGACATAGCCCTTTATTTTACTTATAGTCCATTTCCACATATGAAGCGTTGCAACCCAATTGTGGTGAGTTATAGTGAATCAAGACAGGGCGGTTTGGAATAAACGGATTTCAAACCACACGATTGACAATCGATACAGGCAGTAAGATAAAAATAAAATGAAGCCAAACCATTTGAATTTGACACGATATCTCTTGATCTGTATGGCCGTCTGCTGGTTGACGGCCTGTGCCCGGGTCCCGGTCACCCCGACCGTTGAAAAAAAAGAGGTTCCCATTCAGAAACCTGAACCCGTGCCGCAAATAAAGGAACAGGCTCAGCCTGAAATTTCACTGGTTGATATCCTGTCTGCCGAGGCTAAAAAATTTTTCGCCCAGGGAAATTATCAGGACGCCCTGTTCATATACAACCAGGCACTTTCCCAGGCAGATGAAGGCGAGAAACCCGGACTTATTTCAGATATTGAAAAAATATTGTCAAAAACCCCGGCAAAAGATCTTCAGGAATTCAGCTATATCAAAAATATTCATATTCCAAGACCCCTGCTCTTGTACTGGCTGGGGTTGAACCTGGCCCTGGAAGACCATACGGTTAAAGCCGGGAAGGTTCTTGAGAGTTTTATGTTTCAATATCCGGATCATCCCTATTATGAGGATGTGGCTGATCTTGCGGCGGTCATCAGGGCCTCGTTTTTCAGCAGGGAAAAGATCGGGTGCCTCCTTCCCCTCACCGGGAAATATGCGGTTTTCGGACAACGGGCATTGTCGGGAATTCAACTGGCCGTACAGGAGTTGTCAAAAAAATATGAAAAAAACTTTATTCTGATTGTAAAAGATACAGAGGCAGACCCGAAGCAGTCAGTTGAAGGGGTCAGGGCCCTTTATAAAGAAAATGTTGCCGGGATCATCGGCCCCCTGTTAACGGTAAATGAGGCGGGACAGGCAGCAGAAGAACTTGGGATACCCATGATCGCCCTGACTCAGAAAAATGACTTCCCCCTCCAGGGTGAGTATCTTTTTGCCAATTTTATCACGCCGGAAATGCAGGCTCGAACCCTTGGCGCCTATCTGTTCAGGGATCTTGGCATCAAACGGGTGGCCATCCTCTATCCGGATGAAAAGTATGGTCAAAAATATATGGAACTTTTCTGGGATATTGTAGATGAGTATGGGGGGCAGGTCGTGGGAGTTGAAGCCTATGACGGCAGGAAAACGGATTTTACCGAGCCCATACAAAAGTTGACCGGTGAATTTTTTCCTGTTCCTGAATCCTTAAAACCAAAACCGGTTGAAATTGAAACCTATACCGGACCCGGCTGGGAGGCCCAGACAGGTCTGATGGAAAACCAGGAACAAAATTCGGAATCAAAGACAATAAACATTGACTTCCAGGCCCTGTTCATTCCCGATTCCCCCTCACGGGTGAACCTGATACTGCCCCAACTGGCTTTTAATGATGCCCGGAATATGGTTCTGGTTGGAACCAATCTCTGGCATGACGCGAGCATTCTCAAGGATGCAAAGGGATACAATCAGCAGGCCGTCATAACGGATGGATTTTTCGGCGACAGCCAGAATGCAGTTACAGCGGAGTTTACCCGGAAATTTGAATCCGTGTTCAATGAGCGGCCCAAATTTTTAGAGGCCATATCCTATGACAACGCCTTCATCCTTTTTTCGACGGCCATGGACCCGGCAATAGATTCAAGGCAGGCGCTCAGGGACGAGTTAAGGGGAAGCCGTATCTTTGAAGGGGTGAGCGGAACCACCCTGTTTGACCGGGACGGGGTTGCCCACAGGAATCTTTTCCTCATGACCATCAAGCGGGGAAAGTTTGTTGAGATCAGTCGCTGAAAAAAGCATCCTGGCCCGTGGCTTCCAGCACAGACTGCCAGAGCCTTCCATGGGGGTCCAGGTTTTTTCCCTTCCCTGCCGAGGCATCCATGGGAACATGCACGTAATGGTCGTTCCAAAAGCTCACCAATAGTTTCGTTTTCCCCGCCATGCCGGCGTGGACGGCATCCCGGCCCAGAAATCCGCAGAAAACACTGTCATTGGCATTGGCGGGCAGGCTTCGGATAATGTAACTCGGGTCAATGTATTTTAAGGAAATGGGGATATCCTTTGCCTTGAACCACTGGGAAATTTTATCCTTGAGGAAAAGACCGATATCCTGGAGCACCACGTTTCCTGAAGGATCATACTGCTTTTCCTGATCTTCAAAAAAGTTCTGTCCCGCCCCCTCGGCCACGATGATCACCGCATGTTTTCGATGCAAAATCCTGGTTTCAAGGGCCTGTAAAAATCCGGTTTTTCCGTACAGAAAAATATCCACCTCAGGGATGAGGACAAAATTAGCATCCTGCTGGGCCAGGGCAGCGGTTGCCGCCAGAAATCCCGAGTGCCGCCCCATGAGCTTGATCAGTCCGATCCCATTGGGATATGCCACTGCCTCATTGTGGGCTCCTTCAATGGCCAGTGTGGCCACATCAACCGCCGTATCAAACCCAAAGGACCGGGATACCAGGAAAATATCATTGTCAATGGTCTTGGGGATACCGATGAGGGATATTTTCAAATCTCTGTGCTCTATTTCTTCGGCAATTTTTTTTGAGGCCATGAGGGTTCCGTCCCCCCCCACCATGAACAAAATACCGATATTCAGCCGTTCGAGACAATCGGTAATCATGCCGATATCCTGGGTTCCCCGGGAAGACCCAAGGATGGAGCCGCCGGTATTCTGGATTCCGGATACGGCTTCAGGGTTCAGCTCCATCACGTCGTGCTCATACTCGGGTATGAATCCCTGGAGTCCGTGCTTGATGCCGTAAATGGTTTTAACGTTATATATATGGTAGAGTTCCAGGACAATGGAACGGATGATATCGTTCAAGCCCGGACATAACCCGCCGCAGGTGACAATGGCACATTTCAACTTGCTGGGATCAAAATATATTTTCTCTCTTGGGCCGGCTTGGTCAAAGCTGATATTTTTTTTTAAACTGGATTCCAGGCGATCCATTTGAACATCAACAATGATCTTTGACGCATCAGAAACAAATTTTTTTTCAGGTTCACCCGGTTTGGTGTGGCGTTTCAGGGGAGAGGGAATTTTTGCTTCACCAAGGGTGGGGATATCGGTGCAAAAATCAAAGGTTTTCATTGGCTTCCTCCATTAAATTGAAAAGATCCTTTTCCAAGAATATCGTGCAGGTGTAAAAGTCCGTCAAGCCGGTTCTCTTCGTCAACAATGGGAAGCACCGTGATCTGATATTTTTCCATGAGATTTAATGCATCGTATAAAAATGCCTCCGGCCGCAACGAGCGGGGGTTTTGCGTCATGACCGCGTCCACGGAGCAGGTGTTTAAATCTTGGTGATCCTTGGCCAGCCAATGCCGGATGTCCCCATCCGTGACAATGCCTTTCAGTCGTTTGTCCGCATCCAGAACAATGACGGCCCCCAGGCTGAACTTATCCATTTGTGCAAGGGCCTGGTCCATGGGTGATCCGGTAAGAACCCAGGGTGCCGTGGATGCCTTGAACATGATTTCACCCACCCGGCAGGCCAGGCGTTGCCCCAACACACCTCCCGGATGGGATTTCATGAAATCATCCTTGTTGAATTTTTTCATGGTGATCAGCACGACGGCCAGGGCATCTCCCATGGCAAGTTGGGCCGTGGTACTGGAGGTGGGCGCCATGTTAAAGGGGCAGGCCTCTCGTTCAACCCCTGTATCAACGACAATGTCACAGAGCTTTGCCATACTGGAGCCGGGCATTCCCGTAAACCCGGCAAGCTTGCATCCGATCTCTTTGATGACCGGCAGCAACTGGTTGAGTTCACTGGTCTCTCCACTATTGGAAATGGCAATGAAAACATCTTCTCTGTTCACCATTCCCAGATCTCCGTGCAGGGCTTCCACCGGATGCAGAAACATTGAATTGGTCCCGGTACTCACAAGGGTGGCAACGATTTTTTTTCCGATCAGACCGGACTTTCCAATACCGGAGATGATAACCCGGCCGGTGGAGTTACAGATTGAATGGACCAGATCTTCAAAGGAAGCGTTGATGTTTTGTCTCAGGTTTAAGATGCTGTCTGCTTCTATTTTTAATACTTCTTTTGCTTTGTCTATTATCATAACTCAATATCATTTTATTTATGGGTATAAAATTTGCGATCCTAAAGGGTTTTTACATTGGCTCTTATATACAATACTCCAAACGTTTTTCATATAAAAAAATTATCACACAAGAAAACTCAATTATTGACACTTTAGTGTTCTTGTGATACTTGACTAAGGTTTATGGCCTCTTAAGAGAGGGTATTGAAAAATAAATGATGATAGAGAAATGATGATAAAATATAATTATTTCTTTGTTTTTTATAAATTCAAACGACAGGATTAAATCACAGGATTATTATTATGATTTGTACAACAGTAAGGGAAGGCGATGATTGCGTATTCATGAAAACAAAAGGCTGCAGCTATATTGGTGGGGCCTGCCTCCCCATCATTGATGAATGCAACGGATGCCAGCGAATCTCGGAATATGCAACCGGCAAATATTGCACGGCAGCTCCGGATCCTTCGCTGAAATGGAAAAAACGGTAACTGCAATTTTGCCACCCACGTTAAAACCGTTGAAACCACTAAAAAACAAAAGATTAACCCGATCAAGGCTTCCAAAAGAAGATAATCTTTATATAGCACTTTATTTAAACTTTGTTTTTATTTAAACTCTGTGGTTTTAGTCTTGATAAAGCTGCAGAGTTTTTTTATTTAAGCGATCGATAGAGATAGTTTCGGTATAGAGACGGTTTCGGTTTTTATCAAACATCATTATTAAATAAAAAAATATAATCAGAGAAAACATTATGAGCAAGGAAAGAATTATGAACCCCATTGCCCAGGATTTAAACGACATTATCAACGGATCGAATCCCCATGTGTATGACATGCTTTCGGATATGGGAAAAGCCTTGTTTTTCCCCAAGGGCATCCTGAGTCAGGGCGCTGAAGCCAAACAAAAGGCATATAAAATAAATGCAACCATCGGGATTGCCAAAGAGAACAACTCAGTGCTCGGCCTGTCATCCATCACCAAATATATCCAGGGTATTGAACCGGATAATTACCTGACCTATGCCCCCTCATTTGGTATTCCCGAGCTTCGAAACAAGTGGAAGGCAGACCTGTATACAAAGAATCCGTCTCTTAAAAACAAACAAATCAGCCTTCCGGTTGTCACTTCCGGCATTACCCATGGGGTGAGCATATTGTCCGACATGTGGGTGGATAAAGATGATGTCCTGGTTTTGCCGGACATGATGTGGGGCAACTACAACATGACCTTCTGTATCCGGAACAGCGCCCGTGTTGTGACCTACCAAACCTTTGATGATGACCTGACCCGGTTCAACGTTGAGGCGTTTGAACGGGTCATCCGGGACCAGGCGTCAAAAAACGATAAAATTGTCACCATATTGAATTTTCCCCATAACCCGTCGGGATACTCGTTGACCAGGGATGAGGCCGACCAGGTGGCCAGAATCCTCATCGATGTTGCCCAAAAAGGCACAAATGTGGTGGCGGCCTGTGACGATGCCTATTTCGGCCTTTTCTTTGAAGACGATACCAGCAAAGAATCTATTTTTTCACGGCTGGCAGGGTGTGACAAGCGCCTTGTGGCGGTGAAGCTGGACGGGGCCACAAAGGAAGACTATGTCTGGGGTTTCAGAACCGGGTTTATCACCTATGGTGTGGCCGGTGAAAATGACAGGCTGCTTGAGGCTCTGGAGAAAAAAACCGCAGGGTGTATCCGGGGAAATATTTCCAGTTCCCCCCATTTAAGCCAGACCCTGGTCTTAAAATCCATGGCCGACGACCACTACGATGCCTATAAACTGGAGAAGTTTGAACTGCTTAAGGGTCGGGCATTAAAGGTGAAATCTGTCTTAAAAGACCCCAAATTCAAGGATGCCTTTGATGTCTATCCGTTTAACTCAGGGTATTTCATGTGCATCCGGCTCAGGGATGTGAATGCGGAAAGCTTACGGCTTCACCTGCTGGACCATTACGGTATCGGCCTGATCTCCATTGGAGAAAAAAATATTAGGGTTGCCTTTTCCTGCCTTGAAGAGACGGATGTACAAACATTATTTGATAGTATTGTAAGCGGCATCAATGACCTGAGAAAAGGTTAAAACCCATGGGTTTTAGAGAAAAGGTGGGGTCCGGTCATATTGCCGTTGCAGGCAAATGGCTGTTTTATTTTGTGCTCATTGGTATCATTGCCGGTTCCGGTGCCGTTTTATTCCACTATTTGTGTGGACTGGGCATGCACTATTTCCTGGATCTCATTGCCGGATACCGGCCGTCGGCTCCGGCAGGAGAGCATCTTTTACTGCCCCACACAAATACCCCTTTCAACCGGTGGATACTCTTGATACTTCCGGCTCTGGGCGGCCTGGTCAGCGGATGGCTGGTCTATACCTTTGCCCCAGAAGCCGAAGGTCATGGAACCGATGCCGCCATAGATGCCTATCACCATAAAGGCGGGCTGATCCGGGGCAGGATTCCCATCATCAAAACCATTGCCTCCACCATCACCCTGACCACCGGTGGCTCCGGGGGAAGGGAGGGGCCCATTGCCCAGATTGGCGCCGGGTTCGGTTCTTTTCTTGCCACCAAGTTTAAATTGTCTGAAAGGGAACGGCGGATCATGATGGCCGCAGGAATCGGCGCCGGGGTCGGGTCCATATTTCGTGCCCCTCTGGCCGGGGCCCTTTTTGCGGCCGAAGTGCTTTACCGGGATCCTGACTTTGAATCGGAAGTGATCATTCCCGCCGGGATTTCATCGGTGGTGGCCTATTGCACCTTTTGTCTGGTGTTCGGGTGGGGCTCATTGTTTGAATCCCCGGATTTTATCTTCAGAAATCCCCTGGAATTAGGGCCCTACGTTGTCCTGGCCGGGGTTCTGGTTCTGACTGCCATCCTCTACATCAAGGTGTTTTACGGGGTGATTGATATTTTTAAAAAATTAAAAGTCCCCAACCATGTCAAGCCTGCCATCGGAGGCCTGATTACGGGAATTATCGGTTTTTTTCTGCCCTATACCCTTGCCTTTGGTTACGGGATTGCCCAGGAGGCCATTTTCAACCAGGTGGCCATTCCCACTCTGATTGCCCTGGCACTGGGGAAAATATTTACCACCTCCTTTTCCATTGGTTCCGGGGGCAGTGGCGGGGTGTTCGGTCCTTCCATCGTCATCGGCGGGGCCATGGGCGGAGCTGTGGGAAAGATGTTCAACCTGCTCATTCCTTCGGTGGTCACAAGCCCCGGGTCTTTTGTGATTGTGGGCATGGCCGGTTTTTTTGCCGCCGCCTCCAACACCCCGATTTCAACCATTATTTTTATCAGTGAAATGACCAACTCCTATCATCTGCTGCTGCCCAGCCTTCTGGTGTGCTCCCTGTGTTATCTATTGTCCCAGAGATGGACTATCTTTGAAAACCAGGTCAAATCAAGGATTGATTCTCCTGCCCATGCCGGTGAATTCATGATGGACATCCTCCAGACCATGAAAGTCGGAAATTTGAGACATTTGATCAAAGAGGTGAGGTGTGTCAATGAAGATATGCCCTTCAGTGAGTTTAAAAAAATATTTTCCAGCACCAAACAGCACTATTTCCCGGTGATCAACAGCAAGGGTGAGTTTTCAGGTATTTTTTCCTCCAATGACATCCGGGAGGTGATTTTTACCCTTCATATCGAGCAATTGGTTGTGATGAAAGATATCATGATTTCGGAATTGATCACCACCACCGTGTCCGAGGATCTGAACACCACTTTGCTCAAGCTGACCCAGAAAAATATCGATGCCCTGCCCGTGGTGGAGGAGGGCAACAGGGGACGGCTCATCGGATTGATTTACAGGCGTGATATCATCTCATACTACAACGAGCATGTGAAAAAAATAAAAGATCACGAATAATTCACCTGCTTTAAAAATAACCCGTGGGCCGGAGCGGTGGGGCCTGCACTGGTTCTGTCTCTTGCCTCACAGATCTGAGAAAATTCCTGAATCGAAATTTTTTTTTCCCCGCACAGCACGATGGTGCCGATAAGATTTCTCACCATGTATTTTAAAAATCCGTTGGCCGCAATTTTAAACACCAGCCGGCTGCCTCGCCGGGCATCAATTTCTGAGAAAAAAACCTCCCGGACGGTGGAAGACCTTGGACTGCCTGAATTTTCAAAGGATTTAAAGTCATGGACACCTGTAATCCTTTTGCAACACGCTCTCATGGGTTCAATATCAAGAGGCTTGGAAATATGCCATTGATAGGTTTTTCCAACGGCACAGGGATCGGGCCGGTTGAGGATGAGGTAATGGTATTCTTTGGATACAACCGAGTACCGGGCATGAAAATCCAGAGGAGCAAGCGAGCACTCGTGGATCACGATGGGGTGCTTGATCAGGCTGTTCAGTCCCTTTTTAAGATCCTGGGGCCTGATATTTGTATCTGCATTAAAGCAGGCCGTCTGGGCAAGGGCATGGACTCCGGCATCGGTACGTCCTGAACCGTATATTTTGATGTCCTGGTTCAGTATCCGACCCAGGGCTTTTTCTATTTCTTCTTGAACCGTTATCACGTCCGGCTGCCGCTGCCAGCCGTAAAACGGTGTCCCGTCATACTCAATCACCAGTTTGAAATTCTTAATCATTATTATCCAGGGTCTGGGACAGGAGTTTGTTGACCTCAAGTATGGCAAAAGATAATTGATTGGCTGTATCTGTCCCTATAATTTTAGTGTATTTCAGGTACAATTGTTTGTAGGCAAGAGCGATGGGTCTTTTCAATTCAAGGCCTTTTGCGCTGGGGGAAATCAAGGCCGATTTTCCCCGGGTCCGGCGCAGAACAAGGCCCTTTTTTTCAAGGGCATCAATAAAGCGGGTAATGGTGGATGGACTCAGATGAAGATGGGCGCTCAATTCTTTCGGGCTGATTCCCGGGAAATCATAGACCAGCAGCATCAGGGACCCATGGGCAGGGGAAATCTTTAAATGCTTGAACTCCTGAACGGCCAGTTTCAGAAGGTGCCGGGACAGGGTATTGGTGTTAAAAAACAGACAGCTTTCAAGGAAATTTTCATTGGATTCTGAATTCTTTTCGTCCATATGTACCTCAATAAAAACAATAATGATTGTACGTACAAATATTATTTATTGATGCATAAGTCAAGCAATTCAAAACAAAGGCCCTTTGTTCCGGTATATCTTAACCAAAACAAAGGGCCTTGTTAAATAAGGGCCGTTACCTGCCATAGAAATAGTTTATACGGCTATGGCATATGCCCTTTCGGCAACATTACGCAGTTCATCCGGGGTGAAGGGTTTGGGAAGATAATCCACGGCACCGATTCGTGCTGATTCAATCGCGGTTTCGATACTGGCATAACCTGTGATAATGATCACCCGGGCAAAGGGTTGGGTCCGGGCGATGGTTTGTAGAAGTTCCAGCCCGGATACGCCGGGCATTCTCAAGTCCAGAAGAACAAGGGAATAGTTAAGCTGGTTAATTTTTTCAACAGCTTCGTCTTTTGAGGTGGCCTGGTCTACCTGAAACCCATTTTTACCCAGAATTTTTCTGATGTTGTTGTTGACGGAGACCTCATCATCCACGACCAGGATATTTTTCAATACCTGGGCTCTTGTGCCCGATTTAACCTGGCCCTTAACCGGATCAGCCGTACTTTCTTTCTTTGTTTTCGCTGGAATCGTCCCGGCTTTTTTAAATTCCTCATAGGAAAGGGCGGCAATTCCATCCCTGTCCATGTGTTGTGCATATTCAGGTCCGGTAATCGATGCCACTTCATCATAATCAAAGGGCTGGTCCACGGGGCTGACCTTTTTCAATTGTTCATAGGGAAGGAATGCAAAGCCGTCCCTGTCCATGTACCGGACATATTCAGGTCCGGTAACAGCCACGACTTCATCGTAATCAAAGGGCTGGTCCACACCGATCATTGTTTTGGGATTAAATACGGATGCGGCCTTTGTCTTGGCCATCTTTTTTTCTCTTGCTCTGAGTTTGGGGCAGTAATTTTTGTTCAGTCCTGTTTTACAGGTGGTACCCAGTTTTTCCATGACATCGCAACTCATGTTGCCGACACTGCAGTGAAATTCCGGTGTTTCCGGTACGGAATCCAGAACCGGATTTGAGTCCGGTTTTACAAGATTGCCTGCCGCATCCGTACCAAAGTCGATATCAATGTCCATGATCTCAATGGCATCTCTTTCTTCATCCGTGATGACCATTCCCGGTAATTCTCCTGACAGGGCTTTGTTGACCGTGGTTCTCAACTCATCCGGCGTAAAGGGTTTGGCAATATAATCAAGTGCTCCCAGGCGAATGGCCTTCATTGCCGTGTTGGTTGATGCGTATCCCGTCATCATGACGGTTTTGGTACCCGGCATTTCCACGGCCACATGTTTCAACAATTCCAGGCCGTTCATTTCAGGCATGACAATATCTGAAATAAGAAGGGAAAAAGTGTCTGTTTTCATCATTTCAAGGGCTTTGGCGGCACTCTGGGTGTGCACCACCGTATAATTGTTTTTTGTCAGAATTTTTTCCACATTTTTGCAAATACCGAGCTCGTCATCCACCACCATGATTTTTGTTTGATTTTCCATACTTCCTCCTGTTGAATTGGTATTTATTTGGTCCGGTCTGTTTGTTTATCGTTTTTTGGTTTTGCTTTTTTAAAGTTAAAGCCAAGTAATGCAGGGAGTGTGCCGACGATGTAAATATTTATAACTATCTGATTTTGATCGTTTTTATATGATTTGTCTTTGTTTAAGAAGTCGATAGGGTATATTTATTTTATACCCCTGAATCAGAAGTTCCAGGTTAAATCGGTAAATGTCAAGGGCCAACGGATGTATTTAAAAAATATACAGTGTATATAAGGACAGAAAATAATTTATGGGCGGGATATTCGGTGTTTTTTCATGAGGGTCTGGAAGTTCGTCCGCTGTAAACCGGTTATTTGAGATGCCCGGGTCACATTCCAGTCGTTTTTTGCAAGGGCGTTTAAAATAAAATTTCTTTCCACCTTGTTTACAGCCTTTTGTCTAATTTTCTTTTTCAGGAGTTTTAACTCCTCATTTGTTTGGGGGATGCTTTCAATCATTTCATCAATTTCACTGATTTCTCCCAGCATGGGCAAATCTTTCAATGAGATCGTATTGTTTTCACAGAGGATGACGGCACGTTCAACCACGTTTTTTAATTGTCGTACATTTCCAGGCCAAAGGTATTCTATCAGCCGGTTTGCCGATTTCTCATCAAATTCCCTGATATCCTTTCCCATTCGTTCACTGAACTGTTTTAAAAAAAAATAGGCAATGGGCAGGATATCCATTTTTCTCTCATTCAAGGGCGGAATAACAATGGGATAAACAAAAATCCTGTAGTAGAAATCTTCCCTGAACTGACCTTTTTGAACAAGTTCTTCAAGGTTTTGATTGGTTGCGAATATCAGCCGAACATCTACTTTGGAAATCTTGGTGCCGCCAATGGGCAAAAATTCCCTGTTTTCAAGAAATCTTAACAGCCGGCTTTGAATCTCCGTGCCGGTATTGCCGATTTCATCCAGAAAAACCGTTCCCCCATGGGCAAGCTGAAAAATACCGGGCTTGTCCTTATCCGCACCTGTGAACGCGCCCCGGACATGGCCGAACAATTCCGATGAAAGCAGCTCTCCTGAGAGGGTGCCGCAGTCAACGGCAAAAAAAACATTTTTTTTGCGCCTGCTGTTGGCATGAACCGCACGTGCGATCAGTTCCTTTCCCGTTCCGCTCTCACCGTAAACCAGGACATTGGCATCGGTGGGCGCAACCTTTTGAACCATCCTGATTACCTTTTTTATACCGGGACTTTCCCCGATGAGCTGATGGGAAATTTTTTTTCTGGGCGGGTTTCGGGTGAGTTCGGCCTGCTGTTTTCGAAGTGCCATCCGGGTGACGGCCTGTTGGACGACCGCTCTGAGTTCATAGGGGGTAAAGGGTTTGGGAAGATAGTCAAACGCCCCCATTTTCATCACTTCAACGGCGGAAGATACGCTGGCATACCCGGTCATCACAATTATAATGGTTTCCGGGAAACGCACATTGATACGGGCGATGACCTCCATGCCTCCCAGTCGCTCCATGTTCAGATCCGTGATCACGATGTCAAATCGTCTTGAATCCATAAGGTTCAGGGCATCCATTCCGTTGAGTGCATATTCGACGGCATAGGGGCCTTTGGCCAGAATTTTCAGGCAGTTGCGGCAGATCGGCAGTTCATCGTCAATGACAAGAATAGAAACAATATTATCAACCGTCATGCCTATTTCCATTGGTGACAGGGAGTGTGATAAAAAATTGGGTTCCCTGTCCCGGAGTTGATTTGACCTCTATGGTCCCGCCGTGCTGTTCAATAATACCATGGGTAATGGCAAGGCCAAGGCCGGTACCATTCTTTTTTGTCGTAAAAAAAGGATCAAAAATTTTATCCAGATTTTCAGGCAAAATGCCTTCGCCGGTATCACTTATCCTGATTTCAACGGCTCGTTTGTCTTTAAGGTATCGTGAGGCGATCTGAATTTTCTGGCCGGGAGAGGTGGCTTCAATGGCGTTTAATGTCAGATTAATGATGGTCTGCTGAATCTGGTCCCGGTCGATGGCAATGGACGGGAGTTGATCCGCCAGTTCGGCTCCCAGGGAAACATCCTTAAAGTTTGCCTGCTTCCGCGTAAGGACAAGGCTTTCCCGTATCACATCATTCAGATTATCTGGTTTTTTAAGGGGTTGGCTTTGACGGGCAAAGTCCAGCAGGCTTTTAACGATTTTCCGGCATCTCAGAGCTTCATTGCTGATAATGGTCAGTTCCTGGTGCATCTCAGATCCCTCTTCCAGGTCTTCTTGAATGAGCATGGCAGAGGTCAGGATTGTGGTTAAAGGGTTGTTGATTTCATGGGCCACACCGGCTGAAAGCCGTCCAATGGAAACCAGTTTTTCCTGCTGCATCATATTTTTTTCAAATTCGATTTCCTGGGTAATATCTTTTGAAACCTCAACAACCCCCTTGAGTTTGCCTTTTTCAGCAAGGGGGTAGCAGGAGATGGAAACATAATACCTGTTGCCATTCTGATCCAGGTGAATATGGGTTGTTCTCGAGGGTTTTCCTGTTTTTTTGACCTCAGCAAGGGGGCAGGGATGGTCATTCCCGGAACAGGGGGCGGACTGACGGTGGGCCACTTCGTAGCAATACCGTCCAACCACCTCATTCCGGGTCAATCCAAGATTTTTCAAAAAGGTTTCATTGATATCGAGGATTTTATGATCCAGATCAATAACGATCACATCTTCATGCATGAGTCCGTTGAGCATGACATTGTACAATGCCCGGGTTTGAGCCAGTTCCTGGTCTGTCCGGCTGTACATTCGGGCGGCATGGTCTATTTCCCAGAAAAGCCATGCCGTGGTGTGGGCAATAGCTCTGACCTTGTTGCTCTTTCCTGCTAAAATGGCATTATAGACATCCAGATTACCCGTCAGCTCCACAATGAGATCAATATTATCCAGTTTGAAAAAATCCCTATAATCATGGGTGACAAAAAGTTTTTTTTTTCGTGCCCTCTCAAGACCGGGCGCGGAATCGTCAATGTCGGCAACGGCCACGACCACCGGGGCCACCACTTGAAACTTGTATTTGTCGATAACGTCCATCAGGTATAAACATTTTTTTCCTGCCCCAACTATAGCGATCCTCATGACTACCCTCCCATCTTAATGCACCCCATGGTGGGTGCCTATCTTATCTGGCCGGAAAGATTCCTTTTTTCCTGGCCGCCAGGTTTTGGTGTGCGTTCTCTTTTTTTTCCTTGGAGAAAAGGTGTATTTTTTTTTCGGCCTGGGTAATATAGTGGGGCTTCTCCTCAACTCTAAAGGAGGTCAACACATTTTTCAGTGCATCCTCAAAAACAGCTCTGCCCTCCGGGGTCCGGTCAATGGCAGTGGTCCAGCCGTTTTCGGCACCCAGACCACCAAAGGAAATATCGGCATATTCGGCTGAAAAATCTTGACAAAAGCCGCAGGCCGTTCTCCTTACCGACTTTAGTTCTTCCAGGGGAATGAAGACCTTTTTTCCAGAGTCCAGGGTAAAAACAAATTGGTTTTTCACGTTGATTTTTTTGACTCGTGCGTAGGCAAATTGATACTTTTTTTCCAGGTCGGCAAATGATTGCGTCTGAAAAGAATAATTTCCTGAACAAAAAAGTCCAAGACACAGTGAAACAGCATCCGATGGAACAATACGCAATGCCTGCATTTTTCTGATGGTATTGATCTGGCAGGGTGTCCCTACAAAAGCAATCCTGTCCATCCGGAAGTTTTTAATTTCAGATAATGCCGAGATGGAAGGAGAAAAAGTGGCATAATCCCGGGCAAATCGGTTTATTCCCTGGGAGCTGCCGAAATGTGAGCCGGCAGAGGCCATAATGTCGGATTCGGTTTTTGCAAGAAAGGGGACCCGGCCCTTGGGTGTAGGCCTGGAGACTATTGCTCCGTCTATTTTACCCATATTCAACAACCGGCATAAAATTGCCGTCACAACACCGCCGTCGGTTCCCCTTTGTCTTATGGCTGGATCATTGGCCCGGGTTACATTGAAGCTGATCACATGTCCCATAGGTTGTTCCCATTGAGCATTCTGCTTGATTTCCCCATCAAGTTCATGGGTTTGGGGACAAATGGAATAGCACAGGCCACATTCATTACATTTGTCAATATTTTTATAGAACGGTAGTCCATTGTCGTCCATGGCCAGTGCCCCATAGTTCATGGCTGAGCAGAATGCAACGCATCCGCCGCACTGATGACATTCTCCCAATTCTAGGACATCCTGGATAAGATTTAAAAAAGTTTTTTTCATAATCCCGCCTTTCATGGATGCTGCATTTTCCACCCGTTTGGTAAGCGACTCTAATGAAAATCCCGTGGGATAACGTTTCATGTGATAGTAGATAAAAACATATTTTTTGTAAAGGGGGATAATCTTGGGCTGCATATTTGCCATACGCTTGGAAATTTAATCGAAAAGATCCGGCTGAGAACTGTTCCGCCGGTTTACCCTTTAAGACATGCCCGGGATTGCACTGGAAGCTGTTTTGGGAATCCCTAAATTTCCATGCCGGCTTTATGCCCCTGGTGAATCGCCTCAAATGCCGTGGCAACCTGTCCGGCATCCCCCACGACCCGGTAATCCTTGTTCAGGTCTTTGAGTGTGGATTCAAGACCATTGTTTGAAACAGAACCTGCGGCAATGACGATGGTGTCTGCCTGAATCTCACTGCGCCTGCCGGCCTGTTCCATCACAAGGCCTTTTGGAGTGATCTCAATCACTCTGGAGCCTGTGATAGTGGTGATGTGATACCGTCCAAGGTCCTGCATCATGCCCCATTTGGTTGATTTCCCGATATCCTTGCCCACCTTTTCCATCATTTCAATAAGGAAGATCTCTCGTGTGCCCCTCGTGGCCAGGTCAAAAAGGGTTTCCTTGTCCTCAGCCCTGTTCACAAACAAAAATTTTAAGGCTTCGGCTGACAGGGTGCCTTTTTCAGCCAGAAAAAGTGCGGTTTCAACACCCACGGCCCCGCCGCCGATAACGGCCACTCTCCGTCCGGTTGCGACCCTTCCCAGGAGTACATCCCGGTATTCTACAATTAAAGGAAAATCAATTCCTGGACCCTTTATACCTGAAATGACCGGAACAAAAGGGTCAGCTCCAGTGGCAAGGATGACCCCATCCGGATTTTCCTGATCGACCAGGTTGGCATCCACCATTGTGTTTAAAAAAATCGGTATATTTTTTGTTCTGACCTGGGTTTCAAGGTCTTGGATCAACTGGGCAAATTCTTCTCGCCCCGGAGGTGCGGCTGCCAAATGGAGCTGCCCGCCCAGGCAATCACTGCCCTCATAGAGGGTCACCTTATGTCCCCTTGAGGCTGCAGCCAGGGCAGCCGTCATCCCGGCCGGTCCGCCGCCGGCCACGAGGATTTTCTTGGGAAATTCCACCTTTTCCAGGGGCAGGGCAGTTTCATGGCCGGCCAGGGGATTGCAGAGGCATTCAACATGTTTGAGCCTGAACAGGTTGTCAAAACATCCCTGGGCACAGCCGATGCAGTGAATGATTTCATCTTCACGGCCCTGGCGTGTCTTTTCAGGGAGCATGGGGTCGGCAATCAGGCTCCGGCCCATGGCCACCATATCGCACATGCCGTCATTCAAAAGCTGCCGGGCTGTCGTGGGGTCATTGACCCTGTGGCTGGCAATGACGGGAACTGTCACGACCTGACGTATCCCTTGGGCCAGGTATGAAAACGCCCCCCTGGGGACTGATGCAACGATCTGGGGCACCCTGGCCTCATGCCATCCCACGTTGATGCACAGGGCATCCGCAAGATTGCCGGACAATACCCGGGCATATTCCATGAGCTCTTCCCGTGAATTTCCACCCGGCATGAAATCATTGCCGTTCATCCGGACGATAACGGGAAAATCTGGACCTGTTTTTTCCCGGACAGCCCTGACCACTTCAAAGCCGAATCGCATCCGGTTTTCAAGGTTACCCCCGTATTCATCGGTTCGCTGATTGGTCAGGGGGGAAAGAAATTCACTGATCAGGTATCCGGTTCCGCTCAACACCTCCACGGCATCAAACCCGGCCTTTTGCACCCGCAGGGCTGCCTCCCCAAAGGCTTCAATGGTGTTTTTAATTTCTTCAGTGGTCATCTGCTTTGGGGTCTCCCTTGTCATTCGCGAGGCAATGGGAGAAGGGGCAACCGGCTGTTGCCCGTCCAGAAAAAAGGAAAAATTATATCGACCGGCATGGTTTATCTGGACTGCGGCCCGGGAACCGTTTTTCCTGATAGTAGTGGCGAGTCGTCGGAGACCAGGAATAAAGGCATCATCATGTGCCCCGATATTCTGGGTGTTGCCGGACAATGTGTCAACGGTTGCATAACCGGCACAGATCATGCCGGCACCGCCTCTGGCCCTCTGGGCGTAAAAATTGAGAATCTGGTCCGTGACTTCAAAGTCCTGGGCCATTCCAAGGTGCATGGCCGGAAGATAGATCCGGTTTTTTATGTCCAGTGTGTTGATGCGGATGGGGTTGAAAATGGGATCATTCATTGGTGTGTCCTTGTGCTGTGTTTTATGGGATTGTTTCTTTTGCTTAGTTCTCTCGGGTTCTGTTGATCTTCAGCCATACTCAGTCTGATAAGTCATAGATCAAAATTAGGGATCAAAGTCAAGGCCCCGATTTTTTGAAAAAGGTTTTTTGAAACAGGGTTTAGCCATTTACACATGTTAACCCACACCGTATAATACAGATCCAAATTATTCTATAAGATTTTTGAACAGGAGCTGTTTGATGAAAGGTTTTAAATTTGCCGGTGTTGCCGCCGGTATCAAAAAAAATAGTAAAAAAGATCTTGGACTTATATTTTGTGATGCCCCTGCCGCTGCGGCAGCACTTTTTACCCGGAACAGGGTCACGGCAGCCCCGGTGATTCTGGGCAAGGAAAAGATTAAACAGGGCCGGGTCCAGGCCGTGCTGGTGAACAGCGGCAACGCCAACTGCTTTACCGGAGAAAAGGGGATAGAAGATGCACGAGCCTGTTCAAGACTCACGGCAGAAGCCCTGGGTATTGATTCTGACCTGGTCATGGTTTCTTCCACCGGTGTGATCGGTGCTCATCTTCCCATGGATAAATTTGAGACCGGGGTGCCTTGTGTGGTTGCAGAACTTTCTGGACAGGCTGAACAATTTGAGAAGGGAGTTGAAGATTTCAGCGAAGCCATATTAACCACAGACACCTGCAGGAAAATTGTCCGGGAAACCGGATTTATTCTTGGCAAACCATTTACAATCCTGGGCATGGCAAAGGGGTCCGGCATGATTCGACCGGATATGGCCACCATGCTGGCATTTGTCTGCACAGACGTCCAGATCACCTCGTCGGATTTGAAAACGGCCTTAACCTGGGCCAATGAAAAGTCCTTTAACCGGATCACGGTGGACGGGGATACCAGTACCAATGATACTTTGCTGGCCCTTGCCAACGCCAGTTCAGGGGTAAGGATTCAGGATGGTGAGTCCAAAATTATTTTTCAAGAGGCTCTGGACACGGTGTGCCAAGACCTGGCTAGAATGGTGGTGAAGGACGGGGAGGGTGCAACCAAGCTGGTCCGGATTTCGGTCAAAGGGGCAAAGACCAATCAGGATGCGTTCAAGGCGGCGGAAGCCATTGCCCATTCCAATCTGGTTAAAACGGCCATCTATGGTGAAGATCCTAACTGGGGAAGGATTACGGCGGCAGCCGGCCGGTCCGGGGCCCAGGTTGCAATGGAAAAGATGGATCTTTTTTTTGATGACCAGGCCCTGGTTATCCAGGGCAAATGGCAGGGAATTGAGGCTGAAAAAAATACGGCAAAGATAATGGAAAACAAAGAAATCAACATTACACTGGATCTGAATCTCGGGACAAGGTCCGACGCATTTCTGTTCTGTGACTTCAGTGAAGACTATGTCAAGATCAATGCCGATTACAGATCCTGATGATGCGGCTCCAAAAATACCTGGCCCATGCCGGGGTCTGTTCCAGAAGAAAAGCTGAGGCCCACATCTTAAACGGCGAGGTCCTGGTGAATGAAGAGATTGTTGTGGAACTCGGCACTAAAATCGATCCGGATAAAGACAGGGTTGTCTTCAAGGGCAGACAGATCCTTTTAAAAGCGGCCTCTCCCCTGGTTTATATTGCCCTGAACAAGCCAAAAGGCTATGTCACCTCCTGCTCACAGCAGGACACAAAGATTATTCTGGATCTGGTAAACATTGATGACCGGGTCTATCCCGTGGGACGGCTGGACAAAGATTCCACCGGACTGGTACTGCTCATCAATGACGGAGACCTTCACAATAAATTATCCCATCCCTCGTTTGACCACGAAAAAGAGTATGTCGTCACAACACTTCATCCCATATCCGATGATGCGCTCCAGGAGATGGCCCAAGGCATGATGATCAATCGGAAAAAAACCAGAAAGGCCGTGCTCAAACGGCTGGGGAAAAACAAATTCAGCATTGTCCTCAAGCAGGGACTAAACCGCCAGATTCGAAAAATGGTGGGGAAAACCGGGAATGCCGTTTCCGTCCTGAACAGAATCAGGATGGCCAACATCTGTCTGGGAAATCTAAAGCCGGGTCAATGGCGGTATCTGACCCTGTCGGAAATCAAACAATTAAAGACTGCAAATTTAACCCAGTGAGGCGATCCCGATGGCTTTTCGTATTCGTTCAAGAAAGGGGACCGAATATTCCCTGGCCTTCAGGGCACCTTTTTTAAGGATCATATCAATATCCGAGGGGTGTTCGATGAGTTCCCGGTATTTTTCTCTCGGGTCCTTGAGTATGGCATCGATATACTCGAAAAGTTCCTGTTTCATGGTACCCCAGGCAATACCTTCTCTGTAACGGTTTTCCATTTTTTGAGTTTCAGTTGGTGAGGCAAATGCCCGGTAAATTGAAAAAAGAGTGCAGGATTCAGGGTCTTTGGGTTCATCCGGACCCAGGGAATTGGTCTTGATCTTCATGATCATTTTCCTCAGCCGTTTCTGGGTATCAAACAAGGGGATATAGTTGTTGTAACTCTTGCTCATCTTACGACCGTCAAGTCCGGACAATACCGCCGAGGTTTCATCCACCACCACCTCGGGAAGGACAAAGAGTCGTTCATAGATATGATTAAACCGTGCGGCAATATCCCTTGTCATTTCAAGGTGCTGGACCTGGTCACTGCCCACCGGGACCTTTGCGGCGTTAAACATCAGGATATCGGCGGCCATGAGGATGGGATAGGAAAAAAGCCCCATGGTAATGCCCTTATCCGGGTCCTTGCATCCGTCTTCTTCGTTCTGGGCCACGCTTCCCTTGTACGCATGGGCCCGGTTCATCAGTCCCTTGGCCGTCAGGCTGGTGAGGATCCAGGTCAGTTCCGGTATTTCAGGGATATCGGACTGACGGTAGAACACGCAATTGTCATAATCCAGCCCCAGGGCGATCCAGGCAGCGGCAATTTCCAGGGCTGATTGTCGTCTTAATTTTGGGTCAAAGTTTTTGATCAGGGAATGATAATCAGCCAGAAAATAATAGGACACAAGATCCGGGTTTTTACTGGATTCCACGGCCGGTCGTATGGCGCCGACATAGTTGCCCAGATGAGGAGTTCCGCTGGTGGTGATGCCGGTCAAAAAATCTGCGTTTTTCATATGGTTTGTTCCGTAAAGTCGTTTGTTCCATAAATTAAAAATTAACGATTGAGTACAGGCAAGTAACAAAAAGTGATCATTTAATCAATACGTTTGTTTTTTTTGCAACCTGTTCTGCAAATTGAATTTCTTCTCGTTTGGTTTTTAACCGCCCGTCAAGTTTTGCGTTCAGCACCTGGTTGAGGATATCAGTGAAAACCGGACCGGGCTTTAGTCCGATTTTAACCAGGTCTCTTCCTTTTATATAGGGCCGGATGTTTCTCTGGTGGGTATAAAAATTAGAGATGGCTTTTTTGACCTCTTCGTCCTTTGCCAGGGCCATCATGTATAAAATATATTCCGTGTTAAAATGAATCAGGGCCCAATACAGATCCTGTTGGGTAAAATGGGATGTGTTTTCGATTAAGTAGAGCTTTTTTTCAGCCTTGTACCGATTGTCCAGAAGAATGCTGCGTTCTTTCAGGGGCACGTTGAGACGGTCGCAGATCTCTTCGCTGATCTTATATGAACAGCGGTTCAACAGGGCCATAAAATAAACCGACCACCGTGGATACGCTTCATCAACGTACAGAAGGTCGTGCCAGGACAATATTTTGTTCACGGATTCGAGAAGTTGATAGGTGTTTGGGATAAGGGTGAGATCTTTGTGAATAACCTTTTCAAGTCCGTAGGTCTCCATGCTGCGAATGGCAGGAATGGGGTTTTCCTCTTCAAATATCTGTTTGAGCTCAGACAATACCCGAAGACCGCTTAAATGCTTAAAACAATCAATCTTGATGGCATTTTTAATCAAATTGGAGGTGACTTTCCCAATGTTGAATCCAAAACGGTTTGAAAATTTAATGGCCCTGAAAATTCGGGTGGGGTCTTCAACAAAACTGAGGTTGTGTATGGTCCGGATGGTTTTGTCTTTCAGGTCCCGGTTGGCACCGAAATAATCGATCATGGTGCCGAAATTTTCAGGATTCAGACTGATGGCCAGGGTGTTGATGGTAAAATCCCTGCGAGCAAGGTCAAGTTTGATGGAGCTTTTCTCCACAATGGGTAGAGCCGCCGGTGTCTGGTAATATTCCAGCCTGGCAGAGGCCACATCAATTTTAAAATTGTCCGGAAAAATGACCACGGCTGTCCCGAATTTCTTGTGGGTATTGACCCGGCATCCCTGTTGTTCGGCAAAGACACGCGCAAATTCAATCCCATCTCCTTCAACCACAATATCTATGTCCTCAATTTGCCGGCTCAGGAGCAGGTCCCGGACAAACCCGCCCACGACAAACAGGCGAAAGCCCAGAAGGTTCCCTGTTTTTCCGATACTTTCGAGCAATTGTTTTACCCGGTTGTCCAGCCGCTGGTAAAGAATATTTTCAATCTGCCTTTTTTTGGCATTTCTCTTGATTCCCAACTCAGTTTCATTCTGCTTGAGTTCCCGGTTGTGCTGGACCAGGTAATTGAGCAGGTCTGTCCGGGTAATGACCCCTTTGATCCAGCCCTCATCAATCACCGGTAAAATTCGCTGTTTTTCTTCAATGATGATTCTTTCAATCTGGGACAGGTCTGCCTGGGAAGAGACAAAGCCGGTTTCCGGATTCATGTATTCCAGCACCGGAAGGTGAGACAGCTTGTGGTGTAGTGTTTTTTCAATGATCCGCCGGGTGATATAACCTTCATAGGAATTTTTTTCTTTGTCCACCACCAGCAGGGTGTTGATATTGTACCTTGTCATCATATTGGCGGCGGCAGCGCAGTCAACATGGGGTTCAATAGTGATGGCCGGTGAGGTCATCAGGGTTTTTGCGATATCGAACCGTTTGACCTCTTTTTGAAGCGCTTCAATGAGCATGAGTTCAACCTGGGCCAGGGTGTGGTTGTCCACCTTGGCCGAAGCGGCATAGGCATGTCCTCCCCCGTTGAATCGGGAAAGAATTCTGCCCGCGTCAATTTCCGCGACCCTGTTTCTTGCAATGATGTGGACTCTATTGTCCATTAACACAACGGCAAAGAAAGTATCAAGGTTTTCCATCCGCACCACTTTCTGCACAATGGCTGCCAAATCAGTAATATATGCCGGCGAAGAGATAACCGACATGTGGATGTCAACTCCATTTATTTTATGGAGGGTCATTTCATTTAACAATTCATTGAGCCAGGTCACCTGCTCGGATTTTATCTCCTTGACAACAAACCCGACAATGGTACTTAGGCTGGCACCGCAGGACAAAAGAAAAGCCGCCTGTTCAAGGTCTTCACTCGTGGTTGAGGAAAAGGTAAACGAACCCGTATCCTCGTAAATTCCCAATGCCATGATGGTGGCTTCTTCAGGAGTGGGGATAATTTTTTTTTCCTGGAGCAGGGCGCTTAATATGGTGGTGGTGGCCCCGGTGTGCCGGATGATTTCAAGCGAGCCCTCTATATCCCCGGGCATGGGGGGGTGGTGATCATAGATATCGATTTTGATGTCTTTATTTTCAAGAAGTTCGGCAACCTGGGGCAGGCGGTTTCTTTGTCTCGTGTCCACCACCACCAGCCGTGTTGTGTGGGAAAAGTCTATGGAAGCTGGATCTGCCATGTTAAACAGATAGCTTGTGGAACTGATAAAAAAGTCCCGCAAATTTTTTTCCTGGGACCCCGGGAAAATAATAATGGAATCTGGATAACATTTCTGGGCCGCCAGCATGGAAGCGACGGCATCAAAATCAGCGTTAATATGGCTGGTAATGATGGTTTTCGCCTGGATGGTTTTATTTTTTTTTTTCAAAAAATAACTCCTGTTGTAATCGATTGATAAAATTTATATAGTATATCTGTTTATATTTTACAATTGATGTGACACAGGTGATCGTTTTTTGTTAAGTGCCATCCTATGAATCACCTTGGAGTCATCTTGGTTTGAAAAATTATGAAAAGGATTGAGAATGCCCATTATTTTTGAGTGGAAGGGAAAAAATCCCAAGGGAAGAAAAGTCAAGGGAGAAATGGATGCCGAGACATCTGAACAGGTGCGGCAAAGTCTTTTAAGGCGAAAAATTACCCCTACAAAAATTAAGAAAAAGCCCAAAGATATTTTCGAGAATGTAAAATTTCTTCAGCCCAAAGTTAAAGATGATGAGGTGATCATCTTTTCCAGACAGTTTTCCACCATGATTGATGCAGGACTGCCCCTTCTTCAATGTCTTGATATCCTTCAGGCCCAGCAGGAGAACCCCACCTTTAAAAAGAATCTGAAAAAAATCAAGGAGTCTGTTGAGTCGGGAGAGACCTTTGCAGACTCCCTGAAGAAATTCCCCAAAATATTTAACGAGCTGTTTATCAACATGGTTGCGGCCGGAGAGGCCGGGGGTATTCTGGATGTAATCCTGAACCGGCTGTCTGCCTATATGGAAAAAATGGCCAAACTCAAACGCCAGGTCAAGGGTGCCATGACCTATCCGATCATCACCCTTATTGTAGCCGTCATTGTTGTGGCCATTATCCTGGTCTTTGTCATCCCTGTCTTTTCAGAGATGTTTGCCGATTTCGGTTCAACCCTGCCCGCCCCGACTTTGATCGTTGTCGGGATCAGTGAGTTTACCATCAAAAATATCGGTTATATCATTGGTGCGATCATCGTGCTGTCCTTTCTTGTCAAGCGGACCTATTCAACAGAGAAGGGCCGTATCTTCATGGATGAAATGTTTTTACGGCTGCCGGTTGTGGGGCTTCTCATCAGAAAAGTAGCAGTGGCCAAATTTACACGGACCACCTCCACCATGCTTTCCTCCGGGGTGTCAATTTTGGAGGCCCTTGATATCGTGGGAAAAACCGCGGGCAATAAAATTGTTGAATTTGCCATCCAGGATGTGAAAACAGGGATCTCAGAAGGACGGTCAATGGCAGACCCTTTGCTTGAAAGCGGGGTCTTTCCTTCCATGGTCTGCTCTATGATTGCCGTGGGTGAATCCACCGGCGCCCTGGACACCATGATGGAAAAGATTGCCGATTTTTACGACGATGAAGTGGATCAGGCCGTTAAAAATATGACCGACATGATTGAACCTTTCATGCTGGTTTTTCTTGGAGTGGTGGTCGGCGGTCTCGTGATTGCCATGTACCTGCCGGTTTTCAAGATGGCAGGTGCCATTTCATAAAACCATGAACGACAGCCGTTTTAAAGAAAATTCGGATTTTTCAAATCTGATCAAATGGATCGTTGTATCCAGGGTCATTTTTGCCATACTTCTCATTGTGTCCTGTCTGGTGTTTTCTTCGGGTGAAAATTTATTTTTCTTCTCCCAGCCGTTTTTAGCCCTTTACAATATTGCCGCCTGCATTCTCATTCTGTCCATTGTTTATCTTGTCTGGCTGCATAATTTTGAGAAACGACTCGTACTGGCCTATGTCCAGACCATTGCAGATACCATTATCGTCACGGCCATTATTTTTGTCACCGGCAGTTATGAGAGCATCTTCACCTTTCTTTATCTGGTGGTGATTATCTATACGGCCATGCTCCTGTTTCAAAAGGGAAGTCTGATCATTGCCGGGATTTCATCCATTCAATACGGAATCCTGGTGGAACTGGAATACTATGGAGTGCTCACTCCTTTTTTAGACCCGGAGGTTGCTTCCACCCCTATAGATGAGAGCCATCTCATCTATAGGATCATTATTTTTATTGTGGCCAGCTATGCCGTGGCTGTTTTATCCGGGATTTTATCGCTTCAATTAAAAGGAGCAAAACAGGATTTAAAAATAACCCAGGAACACCTGAAACGGGTTGAAAAAATGGCGGCCATGGATGAAATGATCTCCGGCATTGCCCATGAGGTTAAAAATCCCCTGGCCTCTTTGTCCGGTTCCATTCAACTGCTTCAGGAAGATACAAAGCCCGGATCTTATGAAGATAAACTCATGCAGATCATCCTGAGGGAAACAGACCGGCTTAAAAATATTGTCAATGATATCAGAGTGTTTTCAAAACCCCGCACAGACGATGCATGTGAAATAAAGGCGGCCGAGGTTATTGAGGAAACAATGGAGCTGTTTTTAAATGACCCTGAATGGAATGAGAAAATTCGTCTGAGCATGAACCTGGACAAAAGTATCCGACTCTTCATTGATCCCACCCATTTTACGCAAATTTTGTGGAACTTGTTGAAAAATGCAGTCCAATCCATAGAAGATAGTGGTGAGATAAAGATTCAACTCAAACAATCAAAGAACAACCGTGTCTACCTGACCATCGAAGATACCGGCATGGGAATCAGTCCTGAAAACAATACCCATGTGTTTGATCCCTTTTTTACCACCAAACCCGATGGAACCGGCCTTGGTCTTTCCATCCTTCACCGGCTGGTGGATACCTATAACGGGATGATTGATTTTGAATCAACACCGGGAAAGGGGTCCATCTTTACGGTTCTCTTTAATAATCTGGTCGTCCGGGGGTCCCTGCCCAAAGGCAAATAACAAAATCTTGACATTTTGGTGTAAACTAGGCTATTTATTCATGTTTTGTCACAATGGACAATAAATTAACTGCAGGATGCAGTAAAGATATAAGGGCATTATTTATGGACAAGGACAGCAAACTCATCCAGTTGAGACGGGAAAAAATCAATGAACTGAAAGAGACCGGGATACCCCTGTATCCCAATGATTTCAAACCATCCTGCTCCATTGGATCACTCAAGAAAATCATAGAGGATAAACCGGATTCCCTGGGGGAAACAGGAGAAGAATTTTACATGGCCGGAAGATTGATGGCGGTCAATAAAATGGGAAAATCCTCTTTTATCCGGTTTAAGGACGGCTCTGATCAACTCCAGGCATATCTTCAAAAAAACCTATTGGGTGATGAAACCTATGCCCTGTTTAAGCGGCTGGATATCGGTGATTTCATCGGGGTCAAAGGCCCGCTGTTCCAGACCAAAACCGGAGAGTGGACATTGCTTGCAAAGGAGTTCAGGCTCCTGTCCAAGTCGGTCCGGCCCCTTCCTGAAAAATTTCACGGCATAAAAGATCCTGAGAAAAGATACCGTCAGCGGTACCTTGACCTGATCATGAATGAGGATACCCGGGATATTTTCTTGAAAAGAAGCCGGATCGTGGCGGCCATGAGGCGATTCTTTGAAGGAAAAGAATTCATGGAAGTTGAAACTCCCATGATGCAGCCGGTGCCCGGCGGGGCCGAAGCCACTCCCTTTAAAACCTGGCACAATGCCCTGGGCATGGAACTCTTCTTGAGAATAGCGCCGGAGTTATACCTTAAACGTCTGGTTGTGGGAGGGTTTGAAAGGGTATTTGAAATCAATCGGAATTTTCGAAACGAAGGCGTTTCCACCCGGCACAACCCGGAGTTTACCATGGTTGAATTTTATCAGGCCTATGCGAATTATGAAGATTTGATGGATTTGACGGAAGAGATGTTTTTATCCATTGTACAGGAGGTGTGTGGTGCCGTGGCCATTGAATACCAGGGACAGACCATTGATTTTCAACGCGGCTGGCAGCGGCTGTCTATGATGGAATCCCTTACCACCATCGGCGGGATTGATCCTGAAATTGTAAAAGATATGGAACTGCTTCTCAACTTTGCCCGGGAAAATGATATCCACATTACCAAGAAAGACCGGTATGGAAAAGTGTTGACCAAATTGTTTGATGTCCTGGTTGAACCCAGGTTGATCCAGCCCACATTTATCACGGGGTATCCTGTGGAGGTCTCTCCCCTGTCCCGGAAAAGCGATTCAGATCCGGAAATGACAGACCGGTTCGAATTGTTTATTGCCGGCAGGGAAATTGCCAATGGGTTTTCCGAAATCAATGACCCCGAAGACCAGTACAGCCGTTTTCAGATGCAGGTCAGGCAGAGGGATGAAGGAAACGATGAAGCCCATATCATGGATGCCGAATATGTTGAGGCACTGGAGTTTGGCATGCCGCCCACCGCAGGAGAAGGCATCGGCATCGACCGACTGGTGATGCTGCTCACCGATTCCGCCTCTATCCGGGAAGTCATCCTTTTCCCCCACATGAAAAAGAACATCTGATTGAATGACCTTTGAATTTTTCATAGCCGGCAAATATCTGAAAGCAAAAAGAAAAGAGGGGTTTATCTCCCTGGTTACATTTCTTTCCGTGGCCGGTGTTGCCGTGGGGGTGATGGCCCTGGTCATCGTTATTGCGGTGATGAGTGGTGCTGAAACCGATTTTCGGAAACGAATTTTGGGACTTGAACCCCATATTCTTGTGATGAACTATTCCGGGAAATTTACCGACTATTCCAAAATTTTGACCGATCTGGGTCAACGAGAAAATATCAAAGGGGTATCGCCGATTTTATTTGCCCAGGCAATGATTCGATCCAGCCATTCCTTTTCCGGTGTCATGGTTCGCGGTATTGATCCTGAAAACGGTTTCAGCCTTGTCAAGGGATTTGGTCCGGAACAACTCAAACAACTGCTCGCAAACAGGTCGGAGACCGACTCTGAGAACCGATCCCTTCCCGGGATAATTCTGGGCCGGGAGCTGGCCAATTCCGTGGGGGTAACAAAGGGTGACAAGGTGATTCTGATGTCGCCTGCCGGGGTTATTTCTCCCATGGGACACCTGCCTTCAATGAAGCGGTTTGTTGTGACCGGTACCTTTGACTCGGGCATGTACGAATATGACAGCGCCCTTGCCTATGTCCATCTTGGCCAGGCCCAGCAACTGATTTCTGCAAAAAATAGTATTTCCGCCATCGGTATCTGGATTGAGGATGTGTTTCATGTCGGCCCGGTAAAAGAAAGCCTCGCTGATCTTCTGGCCTATCCGTTTTATCTGCGGGACTGGATGGAGATCAATAAAAGTCTTTTTTCGGCTTTAAAACTTGAAAAAACCGCCATGTTCATTATTTTGACCCTTATTATTCTGGTGGCTGCCTTTAATATTGCCAGTGCCCTGATCATGATGGTGATGGAAAAAACCAAAGACATTGCTGTGTTAAAAGCCATGGGTGCGGCCAATAAAACCATTAGAAAAATATTTATCATCCAGGGGATGTTTATCGGAATCATGGGAACTATCATCGGGACCTTTTCCGGTGTTCTGGTCTGCTTTTTTCTCAAAAAATATGATTTCATCCAACTGCCCGATGCGTATCCGTTTTCAACTTTGCCGGTCCAGCTTGAAGCCCTGGATGTTCTGGTGATTTCCGTTTCCGCCATTATCATTTGTTTTTTTTCTACCTTATACCCGGCCCATAAAGCATCCAAAATGGATCCGGTTGAGGCTTTGAGATATGGATAATGCATCAAGGCCAATGATTTCGCTTCAATCAATTTCAAGAAGTTTTAATTCCCGGATGGCCGGGATTCAAATTTTAAAGAATGCCTGCTTTGACATCTATAAAGGGGAAACCATTGCCATTGTAGGCTCATCCGGCATCGGCAAATCAACCCTGCTCAATATTATCGGCACCCTGGACAAACCGGATTCCGGTAAAATTTATTTCCATGAACAGGACTTGCTTGAATATGGAGATGAGCAGATCGCAAGCTTCAGGAATTCAAAAATCGGGTTTGTGTTTCAATTCCACTACCTGCTCCAAGGGTTCTCAGCCCTGGAAAATGTGATGATACCGGGGTTGATTGCCCATAAAAATAAAAAAAGTATTGAAAAAAGTGCCTTAAGTATGCTTGAAAGGGTAGGGCTTTCTTCGAGAGCCGCCCACAGAGTTGAGGAATTGTCCGGAGGAGAGCAGCAGCGGGTGGCCCTTGCCAGGGCCTTGGTCATGGAACCGGAAATTTTGCTGGCGGATGAGCCTACGGGAAATCTTGACCGGAAGAACAGCAACAGTGTTCATATGATGATTGATGAATTAAACAAAGAACTTGGCATGACCATCCTTGTGGTCACCCATAATACGGCACTGGCCCGGATGATGAAACGATGTGTGACCTTAATGGACGGGGAAATCGTTCCTGTTTAATTGACTTGGAGACCTATAGATAAGATGATGAACAGATCTATTTTAAGAACCATTTTTGTTTTCTTTGTTTTAACCTGTTTCTTATCCTTTGGTAAGGGTTTTGTTGGTAAGAGTTTTGCCGAACCGAATATCAAAGTGGCTATTTTCCCTTTTTCTGTTGAAGCAAAACAGCCGGATCATGAAATGAAAGATAAAATTGCCCTGATGATTGCCCAGAAGCTTGAACAGGAAGGCACGGTCGTGATTTTCCCCAAAACCGTCCAAAATACGGATGACTGGGAGTTTGATCGGTTTAGAAAGTTTGGCATTGAGTCGGGTGTTGACTATATCCTGACAGGGTCACTCTTTATTGCCGGGACCGGTGTGAATATTGACTCACGGCTGATCAATGTTTATGAACAGGAAAACTCCTCTTTTTTTTACGCGGCTTCAGATGATCCTGAAAATCTGTTTTCCGCTGTTTCCAGGCTCAGCAGGGAAATTGTGGGAGAGCTCTATCATCAAAAAATAATTATTGATGTGGGGGTTACCGGAAACAAGCGGGTGGAAACCGATGCTATTTTAAGAATCATCTCCACCCGGTCTGGGGATATCATCAAGCCGGACAACATTTCCCAGGATTTGAGAAAAATTTATGAAATGGGGTATTTTGATGACGTGGTTGTTAAACAAGAGTCCCAGGATAACGGGGTTCGGGTGGTGTTTGAAGTCGTTGAAAAATCCACGGTCCGGAAAATCGTATTCAAAAAAAATATTGTGTATGAAGAAAAAGAACTTGCAGATATTGTGGGGACCAGAACCGGGTCCATTCTAAATATCCATCAGCTCAACTCAGATCTTGACCGGATAAGACTCCTCTATACGGAAAAAAATTATCACAATTGTTCTATTTCCTACGAAATCAAACCCCTGGAACATTCCCAGGCCGATATTGTCTTTACGATCACAGAGGGGGAAAAGATACGGGTGGAGAAAATCAGTTTTGAAGGCAATACCTATTTTTCCGACAAACAGATAAAAAAAGCCATGGAAACCTCAGAAAAAGGGATTTTTTCATTCTTCACCTCTTCCGGGGACCTCAACGAGAGCGAAGTGAAAAATGATGTGGTGAGAATTGAATCCTTATACAAAAACAATGGGTTTATCGACACAAAAGTGTCAGATCCCATTATTGACATTGGTGAACGATTAATTTCCATCCAGTTTAAAATTCATGAAGGGTCCCAGTACAGGGTTGACAAGATCGATATTTCCGGTGACCTGATCGTGTCAAAACAAGAACTCATGGAGAAAATTCTGTCTAAAGAGACCGAGCTCTATAACAGGGAATATATCCGAAAAGATATTTTGACGATTTCCGATCTCTATGCCGACAAAGGATTTGCCAATGTGGATATCTCTCCTCTTGTGGATAAAAACGATGAAGAAAAAACCATGAATATTGCCTATGCCATTGACAAGGGCGAAGCGGTGTATTTTGACCGAGTCAATATTTCCGGCAATTTAAAAACCCGGGACAAGGTGATTAGAAGAGAGATTAAGATTGTTGAGCAGGATCTTTACTCCAGGGAGAATATCCAGAAAAGCTTTAAAAATTTAAACCGTCTGGATTATTTTGCCGAGATCGATATCAATCCGGTTAAAACTTCCGATGAAAATAAAATGGATTTAAATGTCAGGGTCGTGGAAAAACAGACGGGAGTTTTCTCCGTGGGCGGCGGCTTCAGTTCTTCAGACGGCGGGTTTGCCATGGGCTCGGTTAAGGAAAGGAATTTGTTTGGCCAGGGCCGGACCTTAAGCTTGCAGGGTAAGTTTTCCGATGAGTCGGTTCTCTACAGCCTTGGTTTTTTTGAACCCTATATAATGGATTCAAGGGTTTCCGGCGGGATTCAATTGTACAAGGAAGACAAAGAGTATGATTATTACGACAAGGAGGCCATGGGCGTGACCCTGAGTCTGGGATACCGACTCTTTGACTATACAAGGATTGGGATCTCTTACAATATTGAAGATTTTGAAATTACTAATGTCCAGAGCACCTATACCAACACAACTCCTGGGGCCTTTTTGACCAGCAGCATCAAGCCTTATATTGAATACGACTCGCGGGACGACCTTTTTTTGCCAACACAGGGAGCAAAACATAAATTTTCCATTGAATATGCCGGCGAGTTCCTGGGCGGAGAGATTGACTATACAAAATATTTGGTGGAAACCGGGGTATTCTTCCCACTTTTCTGGAAATTTATCGGGTCAGTGCACGCAGAAGCCGGTTTTCTGGATGATCGGAACACAAGTTCCAGTGATATTGATTATATCCGGTTTTATCTAGGAGGGATGAATTCAATCCGGGGGTTTGATTCCTATGACATTGACACCAAGGAGGCAGGGGATGTCAAGGACAGGGGAGGGGAACAATATGTCCAATTTAATGCGGAAATTACCTTTCAGTTTTCAGAAGAATACAAGATTGCTGCCGTGCTGTTTTATGACCGGGGTGATGTATATAGAACCAGTGAAGACATTGATCTTGGCGATCAATTTTCAAGTTATGGTGTGGGGGTAAGATGGAATTCTCCCATCGGTCCGTTACGGGTTGAATACGGTTGGGTGATTGATGGTAAAAATGTAAAAGAGCGTGGTGACGGGCAATTTGAATTTTCCGTGGGCGCCTTTTTCTAAAATTTGAATTTTTGGAGGTTTTGATGAAAAGAGCAAGTGTGGTCATCAGCATGATGATATTTTTTTTCGGTATGATTCCTGGGGGGCTCTGTGCAGATGTTGCCAAAATCGGCGTGTTTAATTTTCAAAAGATTTTGAGTGAATCCAGCGCGGGTAAGATGGTTCAAAAAGAGATCAGCACCAAGGGCAATGAGTTGCAGACCAAACTGAAAACCGAAAAAGACCAGTTGGATGAATTAAAAAAAGCCTTTGAAAGAGAGGCCTTGGTTTTAAGCCCTGAAAAACAGCAGGAAAAACAACGAGAATTCAGGATCAGGGTGAATGATTTCAAAAAAATGCAGGAAGATTTTGCCAAAGGATTTAAGCAGTTAGAGGTTCAACTCATCAATAAAATTCAAAATGAGGTTTTTGAAATTACCGATGAAATGGGAAAAAGGGAAGGGTATCTGCTGATTCTTGAAAAAAAGACCGCAGGTGTGGTATATGCGCCGGACCAAATCGATATTACCGACCAGATAATCAAGATCTATAACCTGAAAGTAGCGAAAACCGATTAAAAGGTTATGAAAATTTTCGTCCATAAGATCGGTCAAATGATCCATTCCCGTGTCATCGGGGATGGATCTTTCGTGGTCAAGGGGGTATCGTCTTTTGATGATGCAGACTTTCATGATATCACCTTTGCCTGTGATCCCAAATATTTAAGCGACTTGGACCGCACAGGGGCCGGGGTGGTTATTGTGCCGGATTCCTTTGTCCAAGAACCGAGTTTTTCCAGTGAAAAAATTCTGCTGCCGGTTGCCAGCCCCAAGGTGTCTTTTTTTAAACTGGTATCCATATTTCATCCTGAAAAGAAAAGAAATCCCGGGATCAGCAGCCGGGCAGATATCGGTTCCCATGTCAGGTTTGGAAAAGATGTTATTGTGGAATCAAATGTATGCATTGGGGACAATGTTCACATCGGAGACCATGTGCACCTGATGCCCGGGGTTTATATTGGAGATGATGTGATTTTGGGCGACCATGTCCTGATCAAGCCCAATGTCACCATAATGGAAAAAACCCGGATCGGAAACCGTGCCATTGTCCATTCGGGAACCGTCATCGGGTCGGATGGGTTCGGATTTACCCGGGAAGCGGACCGGCATGAAAAAATACCTCATACCGGCTATGTATCCATGGGTGATGATGTGGAGATCGGCGCCGCAAACACCATCGACAGGGGAACCCTTGGGATCACAAAAATCGGGAACGGGGTTAAGACCGACAACCAGGTCCATATTGCACACAACGTGAGTATCGGGGATCACACCCTGATCGTGGCCCAGGTCGGGATTGCCGGAAGCGCCAGGATCGGCAAGCACGTCATTATCGCGGGCAAGGCCGGTATCACCGGGCATATTAAGATAGGGGATAATGCCATTGTGGGCCCCTATGCCGGCGTCCACGCTGATGTGGGTGAAAATGAAATCGTTTCGGGCATCCCCCATATGCCCCATTCCCGCTGGCGCAAGGTGGTCGGGATCATCGCAAGGTTGCCGGAAATGAGAAAAACCCTGTTTTCCTTTGAACGACGAATAAAAACCCTGGAAAATAAAAATAATCAAACGGAGTAAAAATGATTCACCCCACGGCCATTATAGATTCTTCCGCCTGGATTGATGCCGATGTGACCATCGGTCCTTACGCCATTGTTAATGCCGATGTCCACATCGGTTCTGGAACCAGTATCGGGCCTTACACCACCATTGAAGAACACGTGACCATTGGTGAGGACTGCAGAATTTTTCAATATGCCTCCATTGGCGGGGCTCCCCAGGATTTGAAGTTTCACGGCGAAAAAACATATCTCACAATAGGCCGGGGTTCCATTATCCGGGAATTTGTGACCATCAACCGGGGCACGGAATCCGGAGGCGGCTTGACCCAGGTGGGCGAAGAAAATTATCTCATGGCCTATACCCACATTGCCCATGACTGCAAAACCGGAAAACAGGTCATTCTGGCCAACAACTCCACTCTTGCCGGCCATATCATCATTGGTGATAATGTGACGGTGGGCGGTCTGGTGGCCATTCATCAATTCGTTCAAATCGGTGATTTCGCCTATATCGGCGGCAAATCCGCCGTGGTCAAGGACATCCCTCCCTACGTGATTGCAGCCGGAGACCGGGCCACCCTTCATGGATTAAACAATGTGGGCTTAAAAAGGCATCAGTTTTCCAAAACCACCCTCCAGGAGCTCAAGAAAACCTATCGAATTTTCTTTCGAATCGGACTCACGGTGAAGCAGGCATCTGAACGGGTTAAAGCAGAAGTTGAACAGATCCCCGAGGTCCAGAATTTCATCGACTTTATCGTCAAATCCAACCGGGGCGTGACCAGATAGTAAATGAGAACCGGGTAAAAAACGAAAATCGGACTATAAATGAAAACCATACAAAAATGAAGATCGGACTGATAGCCGGTGGCGGACAATTTCCCATCCTTTTTTCAAAAAAGGCCGTTCAAAAGGGGTATCAGGTCTATGCAGTCGGGTTTGCTTCGGAAACTGATCCAGCCCTTGAACCGGATGTTGAAGAACTCCAGTGGCTCTATCTGGGACAGGTGTCAAAACTCATCAAATATTTTAAGCGTCACCAGGTTTCAGATGTGGTGATGCTGGGAAGTATCGGCAAGACCAATATTTTCAAGGATATTCGTCCGGACTTTAAGGCGCTTTCCTTTATTGCAAAGGCCGCCGGAACCCATGATGATTCAATTTTGACCTCTTTTGCCAATCTCCTGGCCAAAGAGAGGATCAATATCTTGTCCTCCACCTTTCTGCTGCCTGAACTCGTCAGTCCCCGAGGATGCTGGACAAAACGAAAACCCGACAAAGCTGAAGCAAAGGATATTATCCAGGGATGGAAAATTGCCAAAGAAATCGGATCGCTTGATATCGGCCAGTGTGTGGTCATCAGTAATGGAACAGTTCTCGCCGTTGAAGCCATTGACGGGACTGATGCCACCATTGAGCGGGGGGCGCGTCTGTCCCACAATAACGGGGCCGTGGTGGTGAAACGGTCCAAACCGTCCCAGGATTTACGGTTTGATCTGCCCTCATCAGGCTGTGGGACCATTGAAACCATGCACAGATCCGGGGCCGGTGTCCTTGTGCTGGAGGCAGAAAAATCCATTAGTTTTGACCGGGAAGAAATGATCGCCCTTGCAGACAAATATGGGTTATCCATTCTGGCCTATACGGATGATGATATATTGTGAAGGCACCAATGAAGCCTTTGTCAAAATCCAACCACATCATGGTCCTCACCGGTGAACCTTCCGGTGATTTCCATGCCGGTCATCTGGTCGAAGAAATCAGGCAGGCAAGGCCGGATATTTATGTTTCAGGTATTGGCGGACCCTGTCTTGAAGATCAGGATGTTGAGCTTTTTTATCGCATTGAAAACCTTTCCGCCATGGGCCTTACCGAAGTATTGATGCAGTTCAGGCAGATCAAGCAGGCCTTTGAGCACTTCAAGGCAAAGATGGCCTCCCAGCCACCTGATCTGATCATCCTTGTGGATTATCCAGGATTTAATCTGCGGGCAGCCCAGTTTGCCCGGGACCATTATCCGGTCAAGATATTATACTATATCCTCCCCAAGGTATGGGCATGGAAACGATCAAGACTAAAAAAAATCAAACGACTGGTGGATCATGCAGCCCTGATTTTTCCGTTTGAAGAACGATTGTATAAAAGATTTGGGATTTCATCCACCTATGTGGGCAACCCCCTGATGGACGTTTATCCTGAAAATGGTTTAAGCCCCTCGGTAAGGTCCGGCACCGTGACGGCAAAGGGTAGGGGGAACTTTACCATCGGCCTTTTGCCCGGTTCCAGAAACGCTGAAATAAACAATTTGCTCGAGATTATGATTCAGGCTGCTGAGCGTGTGCATCAAAAAAAATCCCGGGTCGAGTTTCTCGTTTCCAGGGCCGGGTCCATCAGAAAAGAATCCATTGAAAAATACTTGCAGAAATCCGGCAACCCTCATCTCTTTAACATCCATGATGCAAAGGTTTCAGACTTGTTCTTAAAATCCGATCTGGTGATTGCCGCATCCGGTACTGTTACCCTGGAAGCGGCTCTGTGTTGCGTTCCTACCATCATTGTATATAAAATGTCGCCCATCAGTTATGGGATTGCACGACTGGTGGTCCGGGTTAAATATGCCGGTCTGGCAAATTTGATTGCAGGCGCCCAGGTGATGCCGGAACTCCTGCAAAAAGAGGCCAATCCGTTTAAAATAAGCCAAAAAGCCTTGCATATGCTGGATTATCTGGACCTTTATCAGGACCGGCTGCTCATGGTCAGAAAATTACTCGGGAATAAAGGGGCCGCTAAAAGAACCGCTAAAATCGCACTTCATTTGCTCGATGAGTCCAAACAATTATGGCAGGGTTCGTCATGACAGGTTCACAATAACGGGCTAATCATGACAACTTGCAATTAAAATTGACAAGCCCGTATAAATATTATTAGAGTGAACCCATTTAAAAAAAACCAAAATTATTAATTGTTGTTTATAAATTAAGGATTATATTTTAGCTTGCTGACTTTTGAATTGACCCTGCTGGTAATATGTCTTCTTTTATCCGGCTTTTTTTCCTCTTCTGAGACCGCCCTTTTTTCCATTAGTAAGATAAAGGCCCTCCATATTGCCAAAGACGGTTCAAAAACCGGGCGCCTCATCCTGCAGATGAAAGAAGATTCTCATACCCTTTTAACTACCATTCTTATTGGGAATAATTTTGTCAACATCGGGGCTTCGGCCATTGCCACCTCCCTTGCCATTTCATTTTTCAAGTCCAATGCCGTGGGCATTGCCACGGGAACCATGACCATGCTCATCCTCATCTTTGGTGAAATTTTTCCGAAATCTTTTGCCAACCACAACAATATTCTGGTGGCCCGGTTTGTCATATATCCGTTGTTTTTATTGTCAAAATTATTTTTTCCCATGATCTATATCCTGAACTTTATCCCCAGGCTCCACGGAACCATTGACATGGCCCACGATACCGTCACCGAAGACGAGCTCATGACCATGGTGGAAGTGGTGGAAGAGGATGGGGAGATCAAGGAGGAAGAAAAAGAATACATCACCAATATTTTTGAGTTTGATGATACCTCCTGTTCGGAAATCATGACCCCCCGGGCAGATATGTACGTGATTGACGTGTCCGAGGACATGGATATTGGAAAAATTATTAAAACAGGGTATTCCAGAATTCCGGTGATTGAGGGTAGCATTGATAATGTGATTGGAATCCTGCACGTGAAAAGTCTCTTTGCCAGTTTTCAAAAGGCCAGCGAATCCGAGTCTGAGACCTCCCTGGATGTGAAACAGATCATGAAAAAACCCTATTTTATTCCAGAGTCAAAAAAACTGGACTCCCTGCTCCAGGATTTTAAGCAGAAAAAAAATCATATTGCCGTTGTTGTTGATGAGCATGGGGGGGTCGCAGGTATCGTCACCCTTGAAGATGTTGTGGAAGAAATTATTGGTGAAATCACGGACGAAACAGACAGGAACGTGCCGGATATCGTCCGGCTTAAAGGCAATAAATGGCTGGTTGCCGGAAAAATCGACATCGATGATCTGAACAAGGAAATTGAAATTAAAATTCCGGAATCCAATACATATGACACCTTTTCCGGCTTTTTTCTGGAACAGATCGGTCGAATTCCAATGGTGGGTGAGTCCATTATTCTGGACAAGTGGATGGCCACGGTAAAGGAGAT
Organism: uncultured Desulfobacula sp.; assembly: GCA_963674905.2. GTDB lineage: Bacteria > Desulfobacterota > Desulfobacteria > Desulfobacterales > Desulfobacteraceae > Desulfobacula. The sequence goes on from CAXXXR010000002.1 coordinate 4,322,539, forward strand.
GGACGGCAACCGGATACAAAGCTTTATTATCAAAAAAGAATCCGTATAATTTTCAATAAGGCAACCAGTGGAGATAAGTTGTATCTTATTTCCCTTTGCTGCCTCAATCCCCGGGATATTGATTAAGATGACAAACAAAAAACAATCTGATCTTGATTTAAACCTGTTAAGAGAACAGATAGACAGTATTGATTCCAAAATTTTAAATTTGATTAATGAGCGGCTGGAAATCGGCAAACGAGTAGGGGCGATTAAAAAAGAGACCGGCGGCCAAATCCTTGATCGGACACGGGAACAACGGGTCATCGAACGCCTCTCCAGCATCAATCAGGGCCCGGCTGACAAGGCCTTGCTCAGGTATTTTTTCAATGTCATTATTACGGCCACCCGGGAGATTCAGAAACCCAAGACTATTTCTTTTCTGGGGCCTGAAGCCAGCTATACCCATATCGCCGCCCTGGCCCATTTCAAACATTCGGGAAAATTTGTGGAACAGCCCAATTTATATGAAATTTTCAGGGAAGTGGAAAAACAGGAAAGCCATTTCGGGGTGGTGCCGGTTGAAAACTCCATTGAAGGGGCCGTGAATCACACTCTGGATCTGTTTGTAGATTTTGATTTGAATATCTGTGCAGAACATTATGAACCGGTTTCCCACGATTTATTGTCCATTACCGGAAACCCCGGGGATATTCAAAAAATTTATTCTCACCCCCAGGCCCTTGCCCAGTGCAGAACCTGGATTAAAAAGAAATTTGCCCACGCCCGGATACTGGAAACCAGCTCTACGTCCAGGGCAGCACTCCTGGCCTCCGAGGACAGGAGTATCGGCGCCATTGCCAGCAAACAGGCCGCCCATATTTATGCCCTACAGACCGTGGAATCAAAAATTGAAGATTATTCCGGGAACGTTACGCGGTTTCTTGTGATCGGAAAAGAAATACCTGAAAGGACTGGAAAGGACAAGACTTCGATCATGTTTGCCACCTCCCATGTGCCGGGTGCCCTGTTCAAAGCCCTTGAACCGGTTGAAAGGGCCGGACTGAACATGCTGAAACTTGAATCCAGGCCCACAAGGGATCAAAACTGGAGCTATTATTTTTTCCTGGATATCGAGGGGCACCGGCAGGATACAATCGTTTTTGACACCATTGAAGCCATTAAAAGGTATTCCCTGTCCCTGAAAGTCCTGGGATCATATCCCCTGTTCACTGCCGAGGAATTAACCGTATGATTGATGCGACCACACAAGTTTATTGCATTTTCGGGAACCCGGTCCGGCACTCCAAAGGTCCGGCTATTCACAATGCCTGGTTCCAGGCCCATGGAATCAATGCGGTTTACCTGGCCTTTCAAATTGATGAGATTTCAAAGGGTATCGATGCCGTGAAAAACCTGAATATAAAGGGGGCTTCGGTTACCATACCCTTTAAGGAAGCGATCATACCCTATCTTGATGAGATTGACAGGGGTGCAAAAGATATGGGTGCGGTGAATACCATTGTCAACAGGGACGGAAAACTGTTTGGGGTCAACACGGACCTTCGGGGTGCGGTTGATCCCTTAAAACCCTTTGGTATCCGGGATAAAACTATCTGTATCCTGGGTGCCGGTGGTGCGGCCCAGGCCGTGGCCTGCGGCATCCATCGGGAAAAAGGCTGTCTTGTGATCGTCAACAGAAGCCGGGACAGGGGCGAACGTCTGGCGTCAAAATATGATGGTGAGTTTATGCCCATGGAGGACCTTAAAAAGATCCAGTCCATGAAGGCGGATATCCTCATCAACACCACACCCATGGGCATGAGTCCGAATATTGAAGATTCAGCCTTCCCTGCCCGCCTGCTGGATCCAGGCATGCTGGTGATGGATATCGTATACAATCCCCTGGAAACAAAGTTCCTGCGTGATGCAAAAAACAGGGGATGTGAAATCATAGATGGCCTGTCCATGTTCCTGCACCAGGGCAGTGCCCAGTTTAAATTATGGACAGGCATCACCCCGGATCTTGAAATGATGCGGCACACGATAATGAATGGAGAGTTTTAATTGAAAAAGATAAAGCGTAAACAGATTAAAGAGCAGTCTGTTATTGTTCCCGGTTCAAAAAGCATATCCCACCGCATGATGATTTGTGCCTGCCTGTCCAAAGGGCGGTCCGATATTCACAACCTGCTTCAAAGTGATGATATCTGTCTGACCATGGATGCCCTGAAACACATGGGGGCCAAAATTGATCCGGTTGAAAAAAATATGTATCAGGTGACAGGCTTTGGGGGAAGACCGCGCCCCTGCAGCACCGAGATTTATCTGGGCAACTCCGGGACCTCCATGCGCCTGCTTGCCGGAATCGCCGCTCTGGGTGACACCCCGTACATCCTCACCGGGGACAGGAGAATGTGCGAACGTCCCATGCGTGAACTGCTGGATGCCCTCAACCAGATCAAGGTTCTGGCAAATAGTGTCAATGCTCAAGGCAATGATGACCAAGGCACGCCGCCCGTGGTCATCCAGGGTGGTCCTCGTCGTGGAGGGGGCGTTAAAATCGACTGCTCCAGGAGCAGCCAGTATCTGTCCTCACTTTTAATGATGGGATCGTTTATGGAAGACGGTCTGGACATTTCTCTGGATGGTCCTCTGGTCTCCTCGCCCTATGTGGACCTGACCATTGACATCATGAAAAAATTTAATGTGAAGGCCTGGCAAATGGACTCCTTCCATTATCGGGTAGACGGCAATCAGTCCTATCAGCCGGGGAGCTTCTTTGTTGAACCTGATCTGTCCAATGCCGGTTATTTCTGGGCCATTGGCGCCATCACCGGCCAGATGATATGGGTGGAAAATATCAACGGCCGATCTCTCCAGGGAGATCTGAATCAGATCAAAATCCTGGAAAGGATGGGGTGTACCCTGAAAATTGAAGACCATCGCATCGGGGTGTGCGGATCTTCTCTCACCGGCGTTGATGTGGACATGTCTGACACCCCGGATGCTGTTCCGGCCATAGCGGTTACGGCCGCCTTTGCCAGGGGAAAGACCCGGATTTTCAATATCAGTCATCTGCGGGAAAAAGAGTGTGACCGGATTGATGCAATGGCTTCACAACTCACCAAAATGGGTATCCGGGTGGTTCAGGGAGATGATTTTCTTGAAATCCATGGTGGAAACCCGGAACCGGCCAGGATCGAAACCTTTAACGATCACAGAATTGCCATGGCATTTGCCGTCCCGGGCCTTGTGGTTTCCGGCATGGAAATCGAAAATGAAACCTGTGTTGAAAAATCCTTCCCCAATTTCTGGGAGGTATTTGATGCATTGGCTGTGACAGGAGATTAAAATATGTCCGGGAGCAGTTTTGGTAAAGCCTTTCATATCGTGACATTTGGAGAATCCCACGGCAAAGGCGTGGGCGTGGTCATTCAGGGGTGTCCTCCGGGGCTGGCCATTGATGAGGATACCATACAAAAGGCCCTGGACAGAAGAAAACCCGGCCGGGGGATTTCCGGTACCCGGCGAAAGGAACCGGATGTCCCCATGATTGTTTCCGGTATTTTCAAGGGCCGAACCACGGGAACACCCATCATGATTCTGATTGAAAACAAAGATGCAAAGTCAAAGTCCTATGACGAGATTGCCCATGTTTTCAGGCCGGGTCATGGTGATTTCACCTATCAGGCCAAGTATGGTATCCGGGACTATAGGGGCGGGGGAAGAGCTTCGGCCAGGGAAACCGCCGCACGGGTGGCTGCCGGTGCAGTGGCCCAAATGGTGCTGGACACCTGTGATATTCAAATCATCGCCTATACCCTGGAACTGGGGGGTATCAGGGTCGTGAATCTGGATGACCTGTCCCAAAAAGATGCCAATGATCTGCAATGTCCGGATCAAGAGGCGATGGCCAGGATGGAAGAGAGAATTTTAGAGGTTAAAAAAAGGGGAGATTCTCTGGGAGGAGTGGTTCAGATTATCGCTTCCAATGTGCCGGCCGGGCTGGGAGAACCGGTCTTTGACAAACTGGATGCCGATCTTGCCAAAGCCCTGATGAGTATCGGGGCGGTAAAGGCGGTTGAAATCGGTGCCGGAATTGAGGCACCAAAGCTGACAGGATTTGAGAACAATGACCCGATTTCTCCCCAGGGATTTTTATCCAATCGTTCCGGGGGTATTCTGGCCGGTATTTCAAACGGAGACGATATCATTGCCCGGGCCCATGTCAAACCCATTCCCTCAATCGCGAAACCCCAGGTTACGGTTGATGAAAATAACCAGCCCGTCACCATATCCACCAAAGGGCGCCACGATATCTGCGCCATTCCAAGGGTGAACAAGGTCTGCGAGGCCATGACGGCCATTGTCCTCGCAGACCATTTGTTGCGGCAGAAAAACCTGAAATAAACTATTTTTTAACGATATCCGATTCAAGTTTGTCTGCGATTTTAAGGGCTGTGCTCAAGGCATCATTAATGGTAAATAGCTGAATTTTAAGCGTTTTTAGCGATGCCGGGGTGGCTGATATTTTTTCCTTGCCGGCCAGCAGTTGTGCAAGGGATTTGGATTTTTTGGCAAACTCAGTGAGTCGTTCGCTGAAATGGGTAACTTCTCCGGCCCATTTGTCTCTTTCTTCCTTGGTAATTTCAATATTTGCATTACCGGTCCCATTGATGAGGTGATCAATTTGATAGTCTTCAGGGTTTGCAATTATTTCGTACATCATGTTCTCCTTTTAAAACGCTTTTATTTGTTAGCATTGTCCAGAGCATAAAGATATTTTATCAATCGGGTTAAGTCAAGCGCCCAGGCCCATAAACATTAGGGATTCACAGGACCGGCAAGGGGTGTACCCGGTAATGGGAGTAAAATTTTGAGGGATTTTATTTGATGCCAAAGGTTTGGACGTCAATGAACAAAGAAAATATTTTGGTCGCCAATTGAACCATTGTTCAGCATCAACTCTGTTTTGCTCAATCCTTTTTTAATCAGCTCTGTTTCACAAGAAAAGAAACCAAGTCTCCCCGGGTATACAAAATATTGAGAACAGACAGATAGTAAGTATACTTGGCTGTCAAAATTCGTCTCTGGGCCGTCACCAGGAGAGTATTGGCATCCATCATGTCTATGCTGTCTGCCATGCCGTATTTAAACTGCATTTGAACGGCATTGTAGTTTTCCTGGGAAAATTTGAGTTCATCCTGTAAATTCAGAAGCGTGGATTTTGCCGTCTGGTAATCCAGAAAAGAGGTTTTGGAATCCAGCATCACTGATTTTTCCCGAAGGGCCAGGGCATTTTTGGCTTTTCTGTGGTCGGCCATGGCCTGGCGGATCTCGGCTTTTCTCAAACCTCCGTCATACAGGGTAAACTTAAGTTCTCCGGTTACGTAGAGGTCTTCACTATCATAGTTTACATCATAAGGAGAGCTGCTGTATTGGAGATCGGTTTCCATGTACCCGGCTTCCAGGGAAATTGTGGGCCAATAGTCGCTTTTTTTAAACTTAATGGTTTGTTCAGCGATTTCGAGATTTTTCTTTGCCTCTTGTATCTCCATCCGGTTGTTTAAGGCATGGGTCTGGATGTCTTCAAGGGTGGTGTTATAGGTTTCAATCCCCGTGATATCCTCCCGTTGAAGATTAAAACCATCTTCAATCTCCACAAGACTGTGCAGGCCGGCCTTTTTCTGTAAGACAGAGTTTTCTGCCTTTACCAGTTCTGTCATGGATTTTGACAATTCTGCTTCTGCCCTGTATAAATCGGTTTTTGTGACATTGCCAACGGAAAGTTTTTCTTTTACGGCATCCCTGTGGGTTGTGAGCCGGTCGATATCTGAACGGGCGATTTCAAGAAACCGCTGGGCACTTAAAATATTGTAATAGGCCTGGGATACTTGAAGTAAATACTGGGAACGAATACTTTCAAGGGAAAATTCCTTGCCTTGAATGGCTTTTTTACTCACATCCAGGGCAATAAGCTCTTTTCCATTAAGGGTAAAGGATTGGGTCAATTTCACGCCCAGGGTCATGGTATCGGGAGACGAGATGTCGTCATGTTTATGTTCCATGATACTGCCGAAGCCGGATGCCCTGGGGATCAGAACAGATAATGCCCGGGCCTTATCCTGTTCAGCGATATAGACATCATCCCGGGCAATTTTAATGGTCTCGCTATGTTTGTCTGCAATCTGCATTAAATCGTAGAGAGAATAGCTTGTTTGGCAAAAGGCCGGTAAAGCGGTGAAAGCAAGAACGAAAATTATCAAAAATACTTGAACGGGTCGTTTATCCATTTGTGAACCTCTTTTAAAGAAAATCAAAATTTGATCAACAATATGCGCATTATGCAATCTGCGTCAAGTTTACAAAAAATTAAAATCAAATAACAGCAAAATTAACCAGCAAAGGCTTTTTTTATTCGAGCGAAAGTCTCTTGAAATACCTCTTTTGAAAAAATGGATAAATTTCAATTTTTATGATATGAAGAAGCAAATTAAATCACCCATTCAAAATTAAAAAGGTACAATTTAAAAAGGAGAGTCAAGATGGCATTTATTCCAAAAACTCAATTTGACGACCTGTCCCTGGTCAGACAGGGCAAGGTCAGGGATATATTTGATACGGGCGATGCCCTGCTGATGGTGACCACAGACCGGCTGTCCGCCTTTGACGTGGTGCTTCCGGATCTTATTCCGGATAAGGGTAAGGTGCTCAATCAGATCTCCGTGTTCTGGTTTAAGCAAATGGAAAGTATTGTTAAAAATCATATCATCACCACCAACGTAGATGAGTATCCTGAAGAGTTTAAACCGTATTCAGAGGCCTTGAACCAGAGAAGCATGCTGGTCAGAAAAGCCGAGCCACTTCCGGTTGAATGCATTGTCAGGGGATACATTACCGGTTCAGGCTGGAGTTCCTACCAGCAAGAGGGGCATGTCTGCGGAATCCAACTGCCCAAGGGTCTCATGGAATCCGACAAACTGGAACAACCCCTGTTTACACCCTCCACCAAGGCTGAAATCGGTGATCATGATGTCAATGTCAGTTTTGAGGAAATTCTTCCCCTGGTGGGACAAAAAACGGCTGAAGAGCTGAAACGCCTGAGCCTTGAGATTTACAAACGAGGCTCTGAATATGCACGTTCAAAGGGCATTATCATTGCAGATACAAAATTTGAATTCGGGTTGCTGGATGGTGAAATTATCCTTATCGATGAAATTCTTACCCCTGATTCTTCCCGGTTCTGGCCAGCCGACGACTATGCACCCGGCAGAAGCCAGAACAGTTTTGACAAGCAGTATGTAAGGGACTGGCTGACCGCTTCAGGCTGGGATAAAAAACATCCCGGGCCCAAACTGCCCCAGGAAGTCATAGAAAGGACAGCCAACACCTACAAAGACATTTTTACCCGTTTGACCGGCGACCATGTCTGATTGTTCCGGCGAGAATAAACCAGTTGAGATTACACCCGATAAAATCAAATCGGGCCGGATTATATCAGATGAGCTTAAACTGGCTGAGATTGATCTTTCTGACATTGATCTGACGGACGAACGGTATCGAATCAGCTATTCAGATGAAAATATCACCCGGCTGGCACAGTCCATCAGGGAAACAGGTCTGATTCATCCGCCCATGGTGAAGCTGATGAACGATAAATTCATCATTGTTTCAGGGTTTAACAGAATCAGGGCGTTAATTAAAAATTGTGCTGAAAAAACGCTGGTGGTTCAATTGCCGGCCCTAAAAACCGACTTACACTGCCTTGTGGCTGCTGTAAGTACACGGGCCTTTCAACGGGAACTCAGCCATTTTGAACTCATTGTGGGCTGCACACGACTTGCATGGTTTCTGGACAAAAAAGAGATTGCCCAAAAATCTGCGGCTGTGTTTAACATGGAACTGAACTCCCGGTTTGTGGGAGAATTGTTGACCATTGGAACCTTGCCTGATCCGGCCATGGAAATGATTCGCACCGGAAAGCTGTCGTTGAAATCTGCCGGAAGAATTTCATCCCTTGATCCGGAGACGATTCACGGTTTTTTAAATCTTTTTTCAAAGATTCACGCTTCCACCAACAAACAGCTTGAAATCATATTGTACATCACCGAAATATCTGCCCGGGATGGGATTGAGCCCAGGCAAATTTTCAATGATCCCATTATCCAGGATATCTTGGAGGACGACAACAAAGACCCGGGATCAAAAACCAAGGTTTTGCGGGCCCGGTTGTTTGCAAAACGCTATCCCACGCTGTCAGACGTCTGTCAACACATGGACCAAAAAATTGCGGGTTTAAAACTGGACACCCGAATCAGATTTTCACCGCCGGAAAACTTTGAAAGCCAGAATTATACCATCTCGTTTGCGGCCAAAAATTTCAGCGAGTTTGAGGCAAGTGTCAAAAGTCTTCGCTCTGCCCTGGAAAATAACACCTTAAAAAAAATTCTTGCCCCATGAAAATTGATACGCTTTTTATTGATAACGACCTGGCCATGGACCAAGAGATCGAGTATCTGGTTTCCAGGGTTAATGCCGATCCCCGGATGATTGATGACTCAAGAATTGTATATGATATCATCAACAAGGCCGATGATCCCATTTCAAAGGCCAAACAGACCCTTTATATCACCCGGAATAAAGGGGCCGTGATCAAGAAGTGCCCAGGGACAAGTTTTTATACCTGCTGCGATTATACCATCCTGCATACCGGGACATTCTGCACCATGGACTGCTCCTACTGCATCCTCCAGGCCTATTTCCATCCACCGGTTCTCCAGTATTTCGCCGGACTTGAGACCCTTGCCAACACCCTTGATCAGACGTTTGGCCTGGATAAAATCTATCGCATCGGCACCGGTGAATATACTGACTCCCTTATCTGGGAGAAAATCAGTTTACAGCCCCGATTCCTGGTAGAAAATTTTGCGCGGCAGAACAACAGCATTCTGGAGCTCAAGACAAAGACCGTTAATATTGACACCCTGCTTGACCTGGAACACAACGAAAAAACCATTATTGCCTGGTCATTGAACACCCCGGATATCATTCATTCCCAGGAAAAGGGAACCGCCTCTCTTACGGCCCGTCTGAAGGCTGCCAAACGGGTCGAGGCAAAGGGATACCGTCTGGCTTTTCATTTTGATCCCATGGTGATTTATCCGGGATGTGAAATGGATTATCAGAAAGTGGTCGAACAGATCTTCCATCATGTCCGGCCGGAAAGCATCGTGTGGATCAGTATTGGGACCTTTCGCTTCATGCCCAAATTAAAGCAGGTAATTGAAAATCGCTTCAAAGGGTCCAATATCTGCTATGGTGAGTTTATTCTGGGACTGGACAATAAGATGCGATATTTCAAGCCCCTGAGAATCCATATCTATCAAAATATTATTTCCTGCATCAAAGCCCATGCCCCTGAACTTGTGGTATACTTTTGCATGGAAGATGAAGAGGTCTGGGAAAAGTGCATGGGATTTTTCCCTGGGAAACCCGGAGAACTCGGGGCCCTGCTGGATAAAAGTGCGGCCGACCATTGCCGTTTGAATGCCGGACTATTATAGAGGTAGACGTTCATGCGAGTTGCTCTGATCGTCAACCCCTTCGCTGCCGGGAAAAAAGCCGAACAATTGGTACCTGATTTTGAGCAAGACCTGGCGAATCGTCACATTGATTGTCACACCTTTACTTCCAGATATCACGGTCACAGCACCCAATTGGCATCTCACCTGAAAATAGAGGCGTACGATGCAATTCTGGCCATGGGAGGAGACGGCACCAATTTCCAGGTCCTGAACGGCCTGCTGTCTGCTTTTCCACCGGAAAAAATCCCACCCATGGGTATTATTCCGGTGGGATCGGGGAACTCCTTTGCCAGGGATCTGAATATCCTCAGCCTTGAAGACGGCCTTAACGCCATTCTTGCCAACAATCCCAAATGGGTAGATGTCTGTTCTTTTACCCAGGGCCGGAAAATTATTTATTTTGTCAATCTCGCAGGATTGGGTTTTGTCACGGATGTGGCCAAAACAGCCAGAAGATTTAAAATTTTTCGGGACTTTTCCTACCTTATCGGGGTTTTTGTCCGGACCATCAACCTGAAATTTCATCATATGGAGCTTGAAATTGATGGCAAAGTTTTATCAGGGGACAATTGCTTTGTCGAATTCTGCAACTCCAGGTTTACCGGCGGGAAAATGATGATCGCACCAGATGCCCGAATTGATGATGGATTCATGGATATTGTTGTTGCCGACAAATTGTCCCGGACAAGTCTGCTGGCTGCCCTGCCAAGACTTTACACGGGAACCCATATTCACCATCCTGCCGTACGCTGTTTCAAGGCCAGGCAGGCCATAATCAAAACCCGGCCCCCGAAAACCCTTCTGCCCGATGGTGAGATTCTGGGAACCACACCCGCCACCGTAACCGTTCTTCCAAAACTCATACGATATTTGACATGAAGTCTAAATTCAGCATCGTCGCTTTATTGAAGCGACAAAATATACTCTCAACATTGCGGTGGATAATGGGAGGCCTGTTTTTTTTGTTGGCTTCCGTGATTATCGTTTTTGGCCTGTTTTGCCTGCCTAAAAAAACCTGCTTCAGCGTAGGGAGAATTCTGTTCAAGATTTTAATCAAATTAATGGGCATACGGCTGAAAGTCACTGGAGCGAACCATATCAATCCTGATCAGGTCTATCTGATCATGGGCAATCACCAGAGTCTTTTTGATATCTTTGTCATTCCGGCTGCCATCCCTCTGGTCTTTGTGGGCGTGGAAGCCGCCCGACATTTTTCCCTGCCGGTATGGGGATTTTTGATTCGGAAATGGGGCTGCATTCCCATCCAGCGAAGCCATCTGAAAAATGCCGTTTCAAGTCTGGAAATTGCCGAAAAAACCCTCTTATCCGGTGTGAACATCGGGATTCTGCCCGAAGGTCACAGAACTTTGACCGGAGAAATGAGGCCCTTTAAAAAAGGACCCTTTCATCTGGCAAAAGCAGCCGGTGCAGACATCCTCCCCTTTGGGATCAACGGGTTGTTTGAGTATCAGCATAAGGGCAGCCTGAGATTAAATCCTGGAGTCGTGCGGGTAAATATCGGTAAACCCATTGCCTTCTCTGAATTTAAAGATCTGTCGGTACAGGAAAATTGTCAACGGCTTTTTGATATTATCCAGGAATTGAGTAAAAAATAATTATCAGGCAGGAACCAACAGAAAAAAACAAGAAAGCCGGTCAAATAAATAAACCCGTTGAGTTGACAGCAGACGCTGTCAATTCAACGGGTTTTTATGGTTCAATCAGCCCATATGGCCAATTTATTCTATTCCTGGTCTATTCCTTTTCAGAATTAACCCGGTCAATGACTTTTTGTGCCAGATCACCCGGGACCACGTCATACTGTGCAAATTCCATGGTAAAGGTACCCCTGCCGCCGGTCATGGAGCTCAAATCCGGTGCATACCGAAGTATTTCAGCCATAGGAACCAGGGCATTGATAATCTGTTTGTCATCCTCGGAATCCATCCCCAGAACCCTGCCGCGCCGGGAATTCAGATCACCCATAATATCACCGGTGCTGTCATCGGGAACCTTTACCGCCACCTTCATGATAGGTTCCAGCAAGGTGGCCTTTGCATCAACCGCCGCATTTTTAAAGGCAATGCTCCCGGCCATTTTAAAGGCCATTTCCGAAGAATCCACAGAATGGTAGGACCCGAAATCAACGGTGACTCTGAAGTCTACGCAGGGGAAACCTGCCAGGATACCGGTTTTAGAGGCTTCCCTGACTCCGGCTTCAACCGCCGGGATATAATTTTTAGGGATAACACCCCCCACAATCTTGTCCACAAATTCATATCCAGACCCGCTGGGAAGGGGTTCAAGAACAATCCAGCAGTCTCCGTATTGACCGTGGCCGCCGGACTGTTTTTTATGTTTTCCCTGGACTCTGATTTTTTTCTTAAAGGTTTCCCGATAGGCCACTTTGGGGGTTTCAATATCCATGCCCACGTTGAATTTTCTCTGGATTTTTTCAGCCGTTACTTCGATATGAACAAGGCCCCTGCCGGACAGGATGGTCTGTTTGGTTTCTTCGTTTCTGATCAGTTGAAGGCCGGTATCCTCTTCCAGAACTTTTCTGATGGCCTCATGAATTTTATCTTCATCGCTCTTTTCCTTGGGCGAGATGGCAAAAGAGATCACCGGTGGCATGGGCTTGGGGGCAGGGATCTGGATAACCCGTCCCCCGGTGAGAGTGTCACCGGTCAGGGTGTCTTTTAATTTGGCCACGGCAACGATGGACCCGGGAAGGGCTCCGGCAATGGGTTTCTGTTCTTTGCCGGCAATCTCAAGCAACTGAGAAAACCGTTCCTTTGTATCTTTTGTGATGTTGACAATATTGCCTTCTTTTCCAAGGGTTCCTGAAATCACCCGGAACAGGGAAAGTCTTCCGGCATAGGGATCAACAATGGTGTTGAATACCAGTCCGCAAAATTCGGCATTTGGGTCCGGAGACACGATAACATCTTCACCATTGGCATCTTTTGCCGTCCAGTCACCCCGGTCAAGGGGGGAAGGCATATAGTCGCAGATCATATCGGAAATTCTATCAATGCCGATCATTTTTGCGGCTGAAGAACAGATGGCAGGATAAAACTGGGCATCCTGAATTCCCTGTCTGAATGTTGCCTTGAGTTCATCCTGGCTGATCTCTTCGCCTTCAAGGTATTTTTCCAGCAGATCGTCGTTCAGTTCGGCAACGTTTTCGATGAATTCTTCTTTGGCCATTTCAATGTCATCGGACATGTCGGCGGGAATATCGATTTTGGAGGGTTTTCCTTCTGCATCATATTCAAAGGCCTGACCTGAAATAATATTCACAAACCCTTTAAAATCCGCTTCAGAACCAATGGGGTAAAATATGGGAAGGATTTTCTTTTTAAGGGCGATTTTACAGGCCTCAATACAGGTTAAAAAATCAGACCGTTCACGATCCAGCTTGTTCACGATGACAAAACCGGGCAGATTGTATTCCAGAGCAGAGGCTGCTGCCTCTTCGGTCATGGCGGAAGGTCCGCCCACGCCGTCAATGACAAAGCCCAGGCAGTCGGCAACGGGAAAACAGGTTTTAGCGGCAGAGAAAAAGTTCTGATCACCCGGCGTATCCATCAGGGTAATGGTATGCTTGTTGTGGGTATACTTGATAAATGACGTGTTGATACTCTGCTGTTTCCTGGTTTCTTCGGGCTGAAAATCCATGATGGTATTGCCTTCTTCAACCTTGCCCAGACGTTTGGTAACTCCGGCTTTAAATAGCATAGCCTCAGCAAGAGTGGTCTTGCCTGCACCTCCATGGCCAGCCAGAGCCACATTTCTCATGGTTTTGATGTCTTCGCTCATTACTGCTCCTTATAAACAATTAATAAAAAGTTATATTTAAATAATCAAATTTAAATAAAATTAATAGTGTTATTTTACATTTTCTTTAAAAGTTAAGGATATAATGTATTCCTTGTTTCCTTTGGGGCCGCTGATAGGGGAGGGGACCACCTGATTGACCTCATATCCCCGGTTTTTGAAAAACAGGGTGATGTCTTCAATAATTTTTTGTCGGATCTCAGGATCTTTTACCACCCCTCCTTTATTAATATGGTTTTTCCCAGCTTCAAACTGGGGTTTGATCAGGGCCAGAACCTGGGTGCCCGGCCGCATGAATTTTTCAGCCGAGGGAATAACGATCTTAAGGGATATGAATGAGGTGTCTGCCACCACCACATCCACGGCCTCATTGACGGCTTCATAGGGCATGTGGCGGATGTTGGTTCTTTCAATGACCACAACCCGCCTGTCCTGTCTCAGGGACCAGTCAAACTGCCCATATCCCACATCAACGGCATAGACCCTGGCGGCACCGTACTGCAGCAGACAATCGGTAAATCCACCGGTGGAGGCGCCGATATCCAGGCAGGTCAGGCCCTTAACCGATACGGGAATCTGCCTTAAGGCCCGTTCAAGCTTGAGGCCCCCCCCGGCTGACAAAAGGGTTGTCATCCTGTTTAACGATCACCCGGGCATCATGGGCAATCAAAGTGCCGGGCTTGTCCACGGGCACATCATTGACCAGCACCTTGCCGGCCATGATCAATGCCTTGGCCCGGTGCCGGGATTTGACCAATTGCTTTTCAACCACAAAGGCGTCAATTCTGGTTTTATGTTTTGGCGCTTTATTCAACCGGGTTCCCATGCATTTGCTCTGCTGCCGCAACAATGGCAGCACAATCGATTCCATAGTCCTGTCTTAAAATATCCTGGGGGCCGTGCTCCACAAATGTGTTGCGAATACCGATCCGTTTGAGACGAAATCCGGTCATGCCGTTGTCCCCGAACATTTCCAGAACAGCCGACCCAAATCCTCCGTCAAGCACATGCTCTTCAACTGTGATGATGGTTTTAATTTGCCCCGCGTACTCAAGCATCAGATCTGCATCCAGGGGCTTCACAAAGCGGGCATTGATAATGGTGGCCTCAATCCCTTTTTTTAAAAGTTGTTGACCGGCTTTCATGGCCTCGGTAACAGATTTTCCAATGGCAATGATCAGGACATCTTTTCCCTGGCAAATAACTTCAGCCTTTCCGATTTTCAGGGGCCGGGGACTGGTCTCCATCTCAACCCCTTCTCCGCTTCCCCTGGGGTACCGTACCGCCACAGGGCCATTGTGATGGACAGCCGTCACCATCATCCGGGCCAGTTCATTTTCATCCTTTGGCGCCATAATGGTCATGTTAGGCATGCAGCGGAGAAAGGAATAATCAAACAGGCCGTGATGGGTGGGACCATCTTCCCCCACGATACCGCCCCGGTCAATGGCAAAGACAACCGGATGGGCATCGATGCACACATCGTGCAGGATCTGGTCAAAGCCTCTCTGGAGAAAGGTGGAATAGATGGCAACAACCGGTTTTAATCCCCTGGAGGCGAGACCTGCAGAAAAAGTGACGGCATGCTGTTCGGCAATGCCCACATCAAAAAACCGGTCCGGATACAGCTTCGAAAATTCGATTAATCCGGTGCCCTCGGGCATGGCAGCGGTCACGGCCACGATTTGTTCATTGGTCTTTGCCAGCCGGATCATCTGAGAACCAAATATTTCCGTGTAACTGGGAATGCCGGAGCATTCCTTGTTGCTTTCTCCCGTATCAACGGAAAAGCACCCGACCCCGTGAAAATAGACCGGATTTTTTTCCGCAGGCCCGTACCCTTTTCCTTTTTTGGTTGTCACATGCAACAGAATCGGGTCTTTCGGATGTTTGATGTTCGTTAAAATATCGATGAGGTGATCCAGGTTATGCCCGTCAATGGGTCCGAAATAATCAAAGTTGAAGGCTTCAAACAGCATACCCGGGGTAATGAAGGTTTTAAAGGACTCCTCAGATCTTTTGGCAATGTTATAAATATCATCTCCGATTTTCGGCAATGATTTTAAAAATGCACCAAACTGGTTTCTCATGGCCTGGAGGTATTTGGCTGAAAATGTCCGGCTGAGAAGAGAGGAGAGGGCGCCCACATTGGGGGAAATGGACATGTCATTGTCATTTAAAATAACAATCAGGTTCCGCTTTAAATCCCCGGTCTGGTTCAGACCTTCATAGGCCAGCCCTGCCGTGAGAGACCCGTCTCCAATCACGGCAATAACATCGGAATCATCTTTGTTAAGGTACTTGCCGTAACACACCCCGAGTCCTGCGGAAATAGAGGTGGAAGAATGCCCCACGGTAAACCCGTCACAGGGGCTTTCCTTTATTTTTGTGAATCCGGAGATGCCTTTATACTGCCTCAGGCTGTCAAACCGTTCATTTCTTCCGGTGATCAGCTTGTGGGCATAGGACTGATGGCCCACATCCCATATCAGGGTGTCTTCGGGCAGATCAAATACATAGTGTATGGCCAGTGTCAATTCCACGGCACCCAGGCTTGAGGCCAGGTGACCGCCGTTTCTGGATACGACATCAATGATTCTCTCGCGAATTTCCCGGGCCAGAAATTTTAATTCTTTTCTGGTCAGTTTTTTAACATCGCTGGATGTTTTTATGCGTTCAAGCAGGCTCAAAATGGTTCAACCCTTAATAAGTGTAAGTGTTATTGTGTCATCAATATATAAGTTAATGGTCCCTGTTGATAATATAGTCGGCAATGGCTCTCAGAGGCAGGCAATCTTTGTCATCAAATTTTAAAATGGATTCAATGGCCTGATTGACAAGGGTTTTGGCATATTTTTTTGATGCATCCAGACCGATAATTGCCGGAAAAGTCATCTTATCGTTTAAGAGGTCTGATCCTTTTGCCTTTCCCATTATCCTGGGGTCACCTTCAACGTTTAAAATATCATCCATCACCTGAAACGCCAGGCCGATATTTTCTGA
The DNA here is from genome assembly GCA_963674905.2 of uncultured Desulfobacula sp. Classification (GTDB taxonomy): domain Bacteria; phylum Desulfobacterota; class Desulfobacteria; order Desulfobacterales; family Desulfobacteraceae; genus Desulfobacula. The sequence continues at coordinate 4,338,948 of CAXXXR010000002.1, forward strand.
ATACCCAATTAAATTTTTGATACGTTCAGGATCAGCACCCACACTTAGGGCACCGGCTTCAACACTCACCCGTATCATGGCGCCGGTTTTATATGCGTGGATTTTTTTAAGATGTGCCAGGGTGTCTTCCTGATTTGGAGGATAAGACTGCATGTCCAGCATCTGGCCCTCAACCATTCCCAGGGCACCGGCGGCCCGGGAAATTTTGGCCATCAATTTGATTCGTGTGGACTCGTCCGGATATTTATCAAAAACAGCATCGGGCCTGGCAAGAATTTCAAAGGCCAGGGTGAGCAAAGCGTCGCCGGCCAGAATAGCAGTGGCCTCACAAAATTGTTTGTGACAGGTGGGCAGGCCCCGCCGGAGATCGTCATTGTCCATGGCCGGCAGATCATCATGAATCAGGGAATAGGTATGAATCATTTCTATGGCACACCCAACAGGCAGGGCCAATAAAAAATTTCTGCCACAGGCCTGGGCAGCCGCCATGGAAAGGATAGGGCGTAGCCTTTTTCCCCCGGCCATGAGAGAATGGTCCATTGCCCTGATCAGTTCAAGGTGTGGATTCATGCGGTTCAGAATCGCTTTAAGATGCTGATTTACCAGGGCCTGGTTTTTTTGTAGGTATTGGAAGAAGTCAAACATGGGTTCAGGCGTCTTCAAACGGTTCTTCTTTTATTCTGCCGTCCGGGTCCCTGGTCAGCAGGGTGATTTTTTTTTCGGTTTTGTCCAGAAGATCCAGGCAGAACTTTGATGTTTTCATTCCTGTTTCATATTTTTTAACAGAATCTTCCAGGGAAAGATCCCCGGATTCCATTTGTCTGACAATTTCTTCAAGCTCTTTTAAAGCCGTTTCAAATGATTTTTTTTTGGTCATTTACTCGTTCCACCCTTGTTGTTAATTGTCCTTTGGCCAGTATGACTTCAATCTCATCGTTAATTTCGACTTCATTTGAATCGAAAATAACGTGTCGGTCTGAGACCCGTCGTGAAATGCTGTAGCCTCTTTCTAAAACCGCCTCGGGATTTAAGACCCGCAGTTTTGAATCCAGCTCATGATGACAATTGGATAAATTTTGAATTTTTGTTTGAAAATACAAATGCAAATCCCTGGAAACCAGATTCACCTGTTGTCGAAGATCTGAAATCTGTTTTTTGGGCTGTCGGGTTTGCAGGGATCTTGCAAGCCAGTCGAGCTTTTGCCGGTTATGCACCAGGCTCTGATTCATGTGATTGCTTAATCTGGATTCATAATCTTCAAGCCTGAGCCTAAAGTCATATAGAATGGTAGCAGGACTCTTTAATCTGGAGTTCAGATGAGAAACCGTCTGGTTCAGGTTTTTTATTTTTGTTTTTAATGAACCTCTTAGGTTTTCCCGAAGATCCGACACCTTTTGCTGGAGGCTGATCTTGTCGGGCAGGGCAAGTTCAGCAGCCGCTGAAGGTGTGGGTGCTCTCAGATCGGCCGTAAAGTCGGCAATGGTAAAGTCGGTTTCATGGCCCACACCCGTAATGATGGGAATCTTAGATTCATAAATGGCAATGGCCACAATTTCCGAGTTAAATGCAGTCAGGTCTTCAAGGGAGCCTCCACCCCGGGCCAGTATGATCAAATCGGATTTGCCCTGAAGGTTCACAAGATCAATGGCAGCTTTAATTTCATCTGCTGATCCGTTGCCCTGGACGCTGACCGGAACAATTTCAAGACAGGTATTTGAAAATCGTCGCAAAGCCACATTGAGAATATCTCTGACCGCTGCACCGGTTCGGGAGGTGACAATGCTGATCCTAACGGGTAAAAACGGAATGGGTTTTTTATGGTCAGCATCAAAAAAACCCTGACTGGATAGTTTTTTCTTGAGTTGTTCAAACGCGATCTGAATGGAACCCGTACCTTCGGGTTCGAGATGTTCAAAAATCAACTGGTAGGATCCCCGGGGTTCATACAGGGTAAGCCTTGCCATCCCGATAATCTTCATTCCGCTTTCAGGTTGAAATTTGAGTCTGGATTTTTGATTTTTAAACATCACACCGGAGATGGTGGCCTGGTCATCTTTTAAGGTAAAATAGGAATGGCCTGAAGCGGGAACCGCATAGTTGGAAATCTCACCGCTGACCCAGACAAAAGGAAAAGTCTCTTCCAAAAGAGATTTGATTTCCTTTGTCAATTTTGAAACCGTATAAATATGTCCTAATTTCATTTCTGCCATTTTATTTAATCTAAGCCCTTATAATGCAAAGTCTATATATATAAAACAAGCGAATAGGTTTCACAATAAAATTTTTAAATTATAAGACCGACCAGAACCGGAATAGAAAATAATTCAAGGATTATGGTGGTCCCTCAATTGAACACCTCTGGACACGGTGGGAAGAATAAAGAATGTGGCAAATTTCATCGGGCTTAAAATCATCATATTTCATCAAAGTCTGATAATATGTATTATGTCAACTAAATGAAATCCAGGTAAAATCAGTCAAAAAAGCGTACCTAATCAAAATGTAATCTTGCAATCCCCTTTCCGGGTGTTATATTAGGCTCAATATTAATTTATCTGGAGGAACAAAATGGATTCATTTTCATCTTTTTCACAAAACGCAGTCTTGGTTAAGACAAATTCTTTTATCAGAAGCGTTTATAATTGGATGGCAATTGCCCTGGCATTGACGGGTTTTACCGCATACTACGTGTCCCATAACCAGGCATTGACCCAAATAGTATACGGAACTCCCGGTTTGATCATGATATTGATTTTTGCGGAGCTGGGTTTTGTATTTTTTCTCAGTGCAAGAATTCAAAAGCTCAAGGCCACCACGGCCACGGCCCTGTTTACTATTTATTCGATACTAAACGGGATTACCCTGTCTTTTATCTTCCTTCGGTACACCGCCACCTCGATTGTGTCCACTTTTATGGTCTGTTCGGTCACTTTTCTGGCCTGCAGCATCTATGGAATGGTCACCAAAAAAGACTTAACCTCCCTGGGAGGGTTCATGTTCATGGGGCTGATCGGTATTATCATCGCGTCTGTGGTAAATATCTTCCTCCAGAGCTCGGCCATGCAGATGATGATATCTTACATCGGAGTTGTGGTGTTTATCGGCCTGACTGCCTATGATACCCAGAAGCTGAAAACCATGTCAGCCACCATCCCTGACAACGCTTCCGGGGCCATGATCCGAAAAGGTGCATTAATGGGTGCCCTGACCCTGTACCTGGACTTTATCAACCTGTTTATCATGATGCTGCATATTTTCGGCGGCAGCAGAGATTAGGATATCAAATTTTATAACTTGTAGAATAATTTTATAAAAGCCGGATTGGATATTTTGAATATTCGATCCGGCTTATTTTTTTATGTTCGCCCGTATACTCTCACAGATCTCCCGGCAATACTGGTCCGTAAGTTCTTCTTCCGGACCTTCCACCATCACCCGGAGCAATGGCTGGGTGCCTGAATAGCGGATCAACACCCTGCCCTGGTCTCCAAGCTTTGTCTCAACGGCTTTAATTGTATCTGCAATCGGTTTGATTTTCATGAAATCAGGACGGGAATGGTCCACCTCCACATTCATCAGCACCTGGGGATAGGTGGTTATGATGGACGATAGGTCGGACAAGGTCTTGCCCGTCTCAATCATTACCTCCATCAAACGCAGTGCAGACAGGATTCCGTCACCCGTGGTGTGATCGTCTAAAAAAATCATGTGACCCGAGTCTTCCCCGCCCATAACTGCACCCGAACGCTTCATTTCTTCAAGGACTTTCCGATCACCCACATCGGATTTAATGTGGGTGATCCCAAGGTCGTCAAAGGCCCGGGTTAATCCAATATTGCTCATAATTGTACTTACAACTGTGTTGTTTTTCAGTCGGTTTTTGGCCAGAGCATACTTTGCACATACGGCAAGGACCGCATCCCCGGTCATTTCAACTCCGGTTTCATCCACCACGATCAAACGGTCGGCATCCCCGTCAAAGGCCAGGCCGATATCGGCTTTTTCTGCCACAACCATGCGCTGAAGTTTCTGGGTATGCTGGGACCCGCAGTCTGCATTTATATTTTTTCCATCCGGCAGATTATTGACGAACCGCGCCTCAAACAAACGGTCATGAAATACCATGTGTCCGATTTTTGACGCGGCCCCGTTCGAGCTATCAATAATAAGCTTCAGTCGCCTGTTGAGTTTCTTAAAAGGAAATTTCTCCAAAAGAAACTTTGAGTATGCATCTAAACTATCTGAAATAATTGATATTTTGCCCACATCATTGCGTGGAACAATTTGGCTGGCAAGTATTTTTTCCTCTATTTTATTTTCCTGGTCATCGGAAAGCTTGACCCCGCCATGTCTGAATATCTTGATCCCGTTATCCTGGTATGGGTTATGGGAGGCCGAGACAACGATCCCGGCGCCAACTTCCTTTTGGGCCGTACACAGATAAGCCACTCCGGGTGTGGGTATGACCCCGGCCAGCAGGACATCGATTCCGGTGGAGGCAAGGCCTGCAGCAAGGGCGGCCTCCAGCATATCCCCGGAAATACGGGTGTCTTTTCCGATAACAACGGACCTGTATCCCTGCTCGTTTACAAATTCACCCACAGCCTGCCCTGTTTTCAAGGCAATTTCACAGGTGATGGGATAGGTGTTGGCCAGGCCCCGGATTCCGTCTGTTCCAAAAAGTTTACCCATGTTTTATCCCTGCCCCATGTTTTATTTGTATTAGATAGTTAACTATCTGATTAAATAGGATAATTAAATGATGAATCGCTCAACCAATTTTTGTTCATTTTCAAACAACCAGGAAGCTGCCGTCTCACATTCATCCGAATCAAGACCCTGGATGACGGGTATATATTTTTTTCCCATCCGGCTGATTTTTTTCTCAACCATGTTAACAAAGCTTTCCCCTTGTCTGTTGATCTCTTGTTTTTTAATTTCTATTTCAAAGATTTCATCTGCACGTTTAAACGTCTCCATGGCCTTATCGTGGACGAGAACGAGGCTTGAGTTTTTATCGTTTGCCTTGGGCGCTAGGATTTCTCTGGACAATTTTAATTTTTCACAGAAAATTTTGAACCGGGAAATTCTTTCTTTGATGCAAAGGTCCAGATTGTCCTGCATGCCCTTGATCAGGGCAAAGGAAAGGTCATCATAAATAAAAAGGGAGCGGATATGGCAATACCATGCCTTTAAGGACAGAAGGCCTGCAATATAATAAATATTATTGTTAAAAATGTGTCCCACATTGGTGTAAACGTTTAAACGTCTGGGGATGGAGACCTCTTTAAAGGCACCGCCCAGCAATAGTCGATCATTTTTGAGTTCGTTTTTCCGGATAATGGAACCGGCTGCACTGATGCATCCATACCCCATTCTCACCGGCCCCACAAGCCCGCCCTGCCCGCCTAGAAAAATGGGATCAGACCTGAGCAGGACCCCGTGATGGACATCTCCCATCATGGAGGGGGTGGCCTTGTCCTGGTTGGGTGTATAGTTAAAATGAATAAAAGAGGAACCGATTTCAGAGTGGTTTTGTCGGCTCGTACCCCCGGCCATGAAAAAATCGCAGGCATTGATCAGGCTGCCCAGGGTGACAAAGGGAAAGAGAATGGTCTGTTTCAAGCCCACGGTATGGGCCGCGTTAGCCTCTTCTTCCAGTATGGTGCCCTCTCTGACATGGGCTCCTGACCCGAATGAATTGTCACCGGCAAAGACGGCTCCCTTGAAAAATCCTCCGTTTAATTTCGTATTTTCCCCCACCAGGGTATTTTCAAGAGTGACAGGGGCTTGGTATCCGATCCGGGAACCCTTCATGATCAATGTGTTTTTCCCCAGGATCTTGCTTCCACCGTAAATGACGACCTTTTCCCCTGAAATTCTGTCTGGATTGACATCTTCCGCAATATATACGGAATCAGGATTGGGAATTTTGACCCCTTTTTCTAAGAGAGCCCCGAGAATATTATTTTTCATGATCGTATAAATAATTGTCCGGGCCTCTGATTGTCAAGGGTTTTTCTCCTGCCCGGCTGTTTGCCTTTAGTTGCCTTAGTCTGACAGGTAATATTCAATCGTTGATACGACCCGGATCTTTTTGATATGGGGATTGTTTTTATCCCGGGCACTGATACTGAACTGTCCCTGGGATGCCCGTTTGATTTTCCCCAGCCTGGATTGGGAATCAGACGCAAACTTTTGGGCCACCTCTCTGGCCTTTCTTGTGGCCTCCTCTATCATTTCAGGCTTTATATCATTGAGCCGGGTGAAGATATACTCGGTCTGTGACTGATAGTTTTCTCCGGTAAATACGATGCCCTGCTTGCCAAGCTCTGACAGGGAACCCATGACGGATCGCACGGGTTGAATGTTTTCCGAATATATGGTGATGGTCTGAACGGCAGTGTAGCGAAATTCCGGTTTGGCATTGCCCCCATACTGCTGAGCCGATTTATCGGTAATGGCCGGAGATGCAAAACTTATTTCATCAGGTCCGACTCCGTTCTTACCAAGAAAGGCTTTAATCTTTAAGGTGTTTTTTTTCGATGGATTCGTACAAGGTCTCCAGGTCATTGCCTGCCGCAGTGAATTGAATCGGCCATATAACAATATCCGCATCATATTCCCTCTCAGATAGTCCCTTTACCGTAACGCTCCGGTCATACTGCTTATATTCAATCGCTGCGTTCCCTAACAGATAACCCAGTGCGGACAACCCGATAAATAAAAAGATTCCTGATATAAAAGCACCTGCCTTGCCGTTTTGCTCCACGAGAACCTCCTTATTGATAGGTCACGATTACATCTGTGGTCTAAACATCCATTCGATTATTTTGCATTAAACCCTTGTTCATGGCCGATATCATAATCCGTAAGAATCGTATCGTCAAGAGTTGTCATTCGTCGATGAGTCCTCCGGCAATTAAGGGATTTGCCCTTTTGATACCTTGGTCGGGAACATTAAAAAATTTTCTTGTCATACACAAAATATGTGATATTATGTGTATGAACTGCCGTAAAAAAGGAGGGTGTCATGAGTATGAAACGTACAAATATCGAGCTTGATCAAAGTTTGATCAATGATTGTTTTAAGGCAACGGGGATTAAGGCTCAAAAAGCCCTTATTGATCACGCATTACGGGAATTATTGCGCCATGAAAAACAAGCCAAAATATTAGAGTTAAAAGGTACCGTCCTGTGGGAAGGTGATTTGGATGATTGGCGCCAAGGACGAAGTTTATGATGGTCATGGTGGACACCACAGTGTGGATTGATTTTTTTTCAGGAAAATCACTACCACATGTAAAGATATTTGAAGATCTCATCAGGGAAAGGAATGATGTTTGTATATGTGGTATCATTTTAACAGAGATTTTACAGGGAATTAGAGAAGATACAGCCTGTAAGAAAACTAAACAATTGCTTGGGAACTTGATTTTTCTTCCCATGCCGTATTCATCATTTGTGTTATCTGCCGAAATTTATCGAAAACTTCGTCGAAAAGGCATCACGATCAGAAAAACCATGGATTGCATGGTTGCTGCCGGCCGCAATCGCAAGATCTGCTCTTTTTACACCCGACATGAAACGATTAAAACAGATAATTGAGGTCGGAGATGAAAGAAGCCTGAAAACCTACCTGAGTTATTTAGAAGATGGTAAAGCCATTACCTGTTTGTCAAAAAAAACAAAAGTATCAGATGGCTGGAAAAGCCTGAAAAGATTTATTTAAACAATCCAAACTAGGCGCTTGCAATATGCAGGATAAATCTTTACCAAAAACTGAAATAATCGAACAAAGCACTTAACTCCAATATGAGAGACCAAATATGATTCAAAAGAAAAATGAATTCGGCCCCAACTATGCATCTGTAGAGGATGACACATTTAAAACTAAATACCGGGCGAGCTGTTACTGCAAGACAGTCCAATACGAAGTGTGTGCGGATCCGGTGGATGCAAAGATATGCCATTGTCTGGTCTGCAAAAAATTGCATGGTGCCCCCATGCAGTGGGCCGCCATATTCCACAAGCATGACGTCAGGATAACCACCGGTATCGATCATCTGCATTTCTACAACAACGAGTCTAATAAGCACGAGCGCATTCTTCCCTGCAAAGTGAGCTGCGATATATGCGGAACCCTGATTGCCGATGAAGGGCGTAAAATGTGGCTTGCCTTTCCATCTCTTTTTGATTTCGGGCAGGTTTCGAAAATTCCGGACAGCTTCAAGCCCAGTTGCCATATATTCTACAGTATGCGGGTGTTTGATATGAACGATGATTTGCCCAAATGGTCAGGTCATAAGAATCATTCCGAACGGTTGTAATTGGAACACGAAATGAGATGATCAATAAGATCATAAAAGAATTCATATATGCCTGGCGGGAAAAAAAGAGCGGACATTAAACCAGGGCAAAAAGTTTCCATTGTTTTAAAAAAAGATCAAAAAATCAGGAAATGATAATGATTAAATCGAAAATAAAAATAAGATCTAAATATGTACCCGAAGGTATTAAGATTCTTTATGAAGACCGGGACATCATCGTAATTGATAAAAGTTCCGGCCTTTTGAGTGTGAAAGCCAGGTACGAAAAAGAAAAAACCGCTCATCAGTTATTAATAAATTATGTGAGAAAAGGGAACCCAAAGGCAAAAACCATTCTGTTCGTTGTTCACCGTTTGGATCGTGAGACATCGGGCGTCATGGTTTTTACAAAAAGTTACGAACTTCGTGAGAAATTTGCGGCACAGTGGAAAAATGTAGAAAAAAAATACCTGGCAGTTGTCCAAGGTAATTTAGCAGAAAAAAGTGGCATCATTGAATCTTATCTTGCGGAGAAAGACGATTATATGATGTCTTCTGTGAAGATCCCGGAAGAAGGCAAGCTGGCCCGAACCAGATATCGAGTGATAAAAGAGTCCAAGGACTATAGTTTATTGGAAATAGATCTTTTAACTGGTAAAAAAAATCAGATCCGTGTTCACCTGTCTGAAAGAGGCTACCCAATTCTCGGCGATTTAAAATATAATGAAAATCCCCAGGGGCGTTTGGCCTTGCATGCACTCTCAATCAAATTTAAACACCCGTTTAATGAAGAAGAAATGGTATTTGAAACCAAAATACCGGATTATTTTTCAAATTGTTTTGAGATTCAGGATAGAGATGGAGACTTGCCCCGGAAGACTAAACCCTTCAAAGTTCCAAAAAGAGCATCGAAAAAGGAGAAAAAAACAGGGATAAAAACAAAAACCAAACAAGGAGAACGTACAAAACGAAGAGGACACACCTCGTCTGACGCCTTGCCAAAAGGTGTTAACCGCTTATAGTTAATCTCTAAAAGGTTAAACCAATATTGGGAGAAATTTTATGGGCCTGCTCAGTTTATTAATGAAAGATCCGCTATCCTTCATCCTCATTGCCATACCTTTGTTGTATGCCGTTATCTTTCATGAGCTGGCACATGGATGGGTGGCCTGTCGTATGGGCGATCCAACAGCCAAAAACCTTGGCCGTCTGAGTCTTAACCCGATCCGGCATCTTGATCCCATGGGTACGATTATGCTTTTTATTGTGGGATTTGGCTGGGCAAAGCCGGTTCCGGTTAATTTTTCAAACCTTCGGGACCGTCGCAAAGGTATGATAATGGTCGCTTCGGCCGGGATCATTATGAATATGATATTGGCATTTTCAGCCCTTTTTCTAAGCCGGCTGCTCTCTCTGCCTGAATCAAGTATGCCTGCGGTGGTGCTGTATCTTTTTGCCAAAATTAATATTATTCTGGCCGCTTTTAACCTGATACCGATTCCCCCTCTTGATGGGTCGAAAATCCTGTTGGGCTTTGCGCCTCCGAATGTTCAGGCCTACCTGTTACGGCTTGAACGGTTTGGGTTTTTAATTGTTATCGGGCTGCTTTTTACCGGTGCTTTGGATCCAGTGATCGATTTTTTTCAAAGGATGATATCATCAGTGATACAATTGCTGTTGGCCACCTGATCCAAAAGGCTGCCTGCCTCTGGGATCAGGTAAATTTTTCGTTGATAAAAGGCTTTTTAGGATAACAAAATCTATAATGAAGAGACAACAATGGGGAGATGATCATGGTAAAAAGAAAATTAAGTGGCTGCAAGGCATATCAAAAATTAAGGCCTCTTGCTCAGTCCTTTGACGATGAAAGACTTCATTTGAAAAATCTGATTCAGGACCAAAACAGGCTTGAGAACTTTTCCTTAAAATCAGATGGGTTTTTCTTTGATTTTTCACGACAGCGGGTTAATGGGGCCGTGATGCAGGAGCTGTTTGACCTTGCCCGGGAGACCCGGGCCAGGGAGATGTTCGCCTCCATGACATCGGGTGAAATCGTCAATGTCACGGAGAACAGGGCCGCCCTTCATACGGCTGCCAGAAATTTCAGCGGCAGCCATGTCCTGGTGGATGATCTTGATGTCACGGCCATGATGAACGAGGTGAATGGTCAGATCAAATATTTTTCCACAAAGGTTCATGAGGGAACCATCATGGGGTCCACAGGAAAAGCATTTACAGATGCCGTGGTGATCGGCATCGGCGGGTCCTATCTGGGGTGCGAGTTTGTGTACACGGCATTAAAGGTCGGTGTTGAACCCCGTATACGGCTTCATTTTCTGCCCAATGTGGATATTGATAATTTCGGGCAGGTGATCCAGGCCATTGATCCTGAAACCTGCCTGTGGATTGTTATTTCAAAGTCTTATACCACCACGGAAACCATGGCCAACCTGAACCAGGCGCTCCTGTATCTGGAAGATAACGGGATTGATCCGCTAAAGCACTTTGTGACGGTGACGGCCAAGGGAAGTCCGGGGGACGACCCTTCCGATTCGGGTCAGGGACTGGGGGCTTTTCACATGTTTGATTTTATCGGGGGACGATATTCGGTCACTTCTGCCGTGGGTGCCCTGCCCCTGAGTCTTGCCTTTGGGTTTGAGGTGTTCAACCGGTTTTTAAAGGGGTGTCACGCCATGGATGTGCATGCCCAGGATGCGCCAATAGAAAAAAACATTCCCCTGATTGCAGCCCTGATCTCCATTTGGAATTCCAATTTCCTGAACTATCCGGCCCAGGCCATTATTCCCTATTGCAGTGCCTTGTCCGGGCTTGCTCCCCATGTTCAGCAGGTTTACATGGAAAGTCTGGGCAAGGGTGCCACGATTGGGGGGGAGCCCATCGACTATCATACCGGCGTGATTATTTTTGGTGAACCCGGGACAAATGCCCAGCATTCGTTTTTCCAGTTGGCACACCAGGGCACTTCCTTTCCCATTGAGTTTATCGGGGTGGTAAAACCGGTGTACACGGGAGCCCCGGCAAAATCAAAAGGGGTATTCAACCACCAGGAGTTATGGGCCAATATGATGGCCCAGGCCCAGGCCCTGGCTCTGGGGAAAATTGATGACAACCCGGCAAAATATTTTTCCGGAAACCGGCCCTCATCCACCCTTGTCATCAATGACCTGACTCCGGAAAGCTTAGGTCTGCTGTTGTCATTTTATGAAGCAAGAACCGTGTATGAGGGATTCATACTGGGGGTCAACCCCTTTGACCAGTTCGGTGTGGAACTGGGCAAGGTCCTGGCCTCTGATATCCGGGAAAAAATCAGACGCAGAAATGATGGTGAAACCGATGCCGCAGCTCCCCTTGATCCAACTGTCAAGTTTTATCTGGACACTCTGTTTAAAGGGTGCTTATAAAAATTTATAGATGGAACTGCCCCAGGTTAGTCCGGCACCCAGTCCTGTAAAGAGAACCACGTCCCCGGTTTTTCCGATACGCCCCTGTTCCATGGCTTCATTCAGGGCAAGGGGGATACTGGCGGCCGTGGTGTTCCCGTATTTCTGGATATTGTGAAACACTTTGTCCTCATCAAGTTTCAGGAATTGTCCCAGGGCCTGGTTGATCCTCATATTGGCCTGGTGGGGGATGATCAGGTCAATCTCATCCAGACCCATGTCTGCCTTGGCAAGGGATTCATGGATCACTTTGGGCAGCATGCGTACCGCCTTCTTGAATATGGCCGGTCCATCCATGATCGGATAGTACCGGGGGTCATCAAGGGGTACTCCGGCGGGAAACCTGCACGGATGTTTTGATGCCGGAAGTTCCGTCATCAGGGCATGGGCCAGATTCCCGTCTGCATGTAGGCAGGAGGCGAGCAGTCCGATATTTTTATTTGTGTCCACACCTTCAATGCACACGGCTGCCGCACCATCACCAAAGATAACGCTGACATCCCGGCCCCGGGTGGTTTTATCAAGACCTGAAGAATGAACCTCTCCGCCCACGACAAGGATTTTATTGGCAAGGCCGGATTTGATATAGGCATCTGCCGTGGCAAGAGCGTAAAGAAATCCCGTGCACTGTTGCCGGATATCCAGGGCCGGGGTGGAGTTAAGGCCAAGTTTGGCAGCCAGGAGGCATCCGGACCCCGGGAACATGATGTCCGGGCTGAGCGTTGCAAATATGATGAAGTCAAGATCTTCGGGGGTCCAGCCGGCATTTTCCAGGGCTGGTTTGGACGCCTCAAAGCCTAAATCGGATGAACCGGTTTCCCCTTCCTGGTCAATCCAGTATCGCTGCTCAATACCGGTTCTCTGCCTGATCCATTCGTCAGAGGTGTCCATTATTTTTTCAAGATCATGGTTGGTAATGAGATTGGGGGGAACATACTTACCCGTACTTCTGATCACGCTCTTTTTCATAAGGTCTTCCTTGTCTTAATGATGAAACCAAAATATTGTTTGAAAATTATCATCTCAAACATATTATCGCAAAAATATGATGTTGATAAATAATTTTACCTGCTATAGTATGCACGCCTTATAATATTAATTTTTGCATTAGGCAAGAACCTTAACCAAAATAAAAACCCTGAAAAAGACTTATCCCTTTGATTATACAGACCTTTATTCTTGTTCTCGGCTTAATCCTCTTGTATTTCGGATCAACCTGGCTCGTTGAGGGAGCCGCCTCAACCGCCGTGATGTTTGCCGTCCGGCCCATCATTATCGGTCTGACCATCGTATCCCTTGCCACTTCGGCACCCGAGCTCCTGGTCAGCCTGGTTGCCGCCGTTAAAGGCTCGGGAGGGATATCCCTGGGCAACATCATCGGGAGCAATGTGATCAATATTGCCCTGGTACTGGGGATCAGTGCGGTGATACGACCGGTTGCCATCAAAAAACAGATTATCGCCGTTGAAATTCCCTACATGATTTTCATCTCCATGGTATTTTGGGTCCTGTGCATGGATTCACGGATTGGCCGCCTGGACGGATTGATTCTCATCGCTTTTCTGGTTGTTTTCCTGATTTACGGTATTGCCACTGCCAAGGACAAAGATGCCCCACCCGAAATTAAAAAGACGCCCCGCCAAGGCTTGCTTAAAAATATCCTGTTCATTATTGTGGGTCTGGTCACCCTTTCGCTGGGTGCCAATTTTGTTGTCCAGGAGGCCATCACCATAGCCAATAAAATGGGCCTTTCTCAAACCTTTATCGGCATTTCCGTGGTCGCCCTCGGCACCTCCCTTCCTGAACTTGCCACCTCGGCCGTTGCTGCGGCAAGGGGAGAAAGTGATATTTCAGTGGGAAACGTGGTGGGCTCCAATCTTTTTAATATTTGCCTTGTCATGGGCACGGTGGGAATTTTTAATCCCATGGCAGTTGACACGGACCTCCATACGTTTCAGTTCCCATTTATGACAGGTATTTGTCTGACCCTGGGAATTCTTGGGTATTTACGGAAAAGCATCAGCCAGGTCAGCGGTTTCGTCTTCATTTTGCTGTTTTTGGTGTACATCATTATTTCGTATATTAAATAGGGTGACAATTTCGTAAATTTTTGTTTTTTTCCTTGCCATATGAAACACTTCTATTATAAGGAGTAGATGATATAAAAACTCTCCTTATTCAAATAAGAGGCATTTAATGGCAGACTCAAGCAGACTTCTGATAGTGGATGACAACGAAGATATCCTGTCGACGTTTTATGAGTTCTTCAATTCAATGGGATATGAAGTGAAGACTGCCGTGGATGGTTTTGCCGCGTTAAAGGTATTAAGGGACAAGTCTAATTTTTTTGATTGTTTGATTACGGATCTGGTTATGCCCAATATCAGCGGAGTTGGACTCATCTCCATAGTGAAAAAAGAATATCCACATCTTAAAATCGTGGCCATGACGGGATATGGGGATCAACCCGGGGCTCTGGCCTCTGAAGCAGAGGCTGATGTGGTGCTTTTCAAACCCATTGATCTGTTTAAAATTGAAAATACGGTTTCCAAATTACTCGACCAAAACAACGATGGACAAAAAAAATAAGATAAAACTATGAGCACTCCCTTAATCGGCGTCAGTAAATCTATTTTAAAAATTAAAGAACTCATCGGGCATGTCGCCAACACCTGCCTGAACGTCTTGATAACCGGTGAAACCGGTGTGGGCAAGGAGGTGGTGGCTCAAAGCCTTTATGCAGAATCGGCCCGGTCTTCAAAAAATTTCGTTAAAATCAATTGTGCTGCGCTTCCGGAAACCCTTCTTGAAAGTGAACTCTACGGATTTGAAAAAGGTGCATTCACCGGTGCCCATAAAAAACGTCCGGGAAAATTCCAGACCGCAGATAAAGGGGTCCTTTTCCTTGATGAAATCGGAGACATGCCCCTTGCCCTGCAATCCAAGATGCTTCATGTGCTCCAGAGCGGAGAGTTTTCCCCTCTTGGGTCGGACCAGGAGTATAAAACCGATGTATGGGTGATCGCCGCAACCAACCACAATCTGGAAGAAAGCATCTACAAAAAAACTTTTAGAGAGGATCTGTTCTATCGCCTGAATATCATCAAAATTGATATTCCTCCGTTACGGGAGAGAAAAGAAGATATCCCCTCCCTTATTGAATATTATTATCGACTTTACAAGTCAGAGTATCCGGAAAATCACGGTTCCAAACCGGAATCGGATATTCTAGAAAAACTCTGCAATTATCCATGGCCGGGAAATGTGCGGCAGCTTCAGAACTGCATCAAAAAGCAGATGATTTTAAATTCCTGGGAAAAAATATTTGACGAACTTCCACGGGAACATTCGGAAACAGATCACCATTTCCAGGCAGAGACCCGGAATGGAGACACAGACTCCAACAACCACCATGAATTTTCTACTGATCGGGCCGGCCTTATTTCACAATTTGTGGATTTGTCCACCAGTTCTGAAAAATTGTTTGAAGACATCTCCCTGAAGAAAATTAAAAAACTGGCTTCGGACCGGGTTGAAAAAGAGGTGATCACCTTTGTACTTGAAAAAGTCGGTTGGAACCGATCCCGGGCCTCAAAAATCCTCAAAATATCCTATAAAACCCTGTTGTATAAAATGACTGAGTTTGAGGTCAGCCCGCCCGTAAAATAGTTATCAACTCAGTTTTATTATCCTTTACATCCGCAATATTTTTACATATAAAATAAGCTCGTGTTTTTGTTTTAAAGGCGTTTTCAGTTTTAAAATCAATGGGGTCGCATTTTTTTTAAGGTCTTATTTTTCCTTAAAAAACCGTTTCTCCGTTAATTGATTGGTAAAAATCAGGAGGCCTTTAAAAAGGATTAAATTAACCATAAAGGAGGTAGCATGCGAAAAATTGCTTGTTTATTAGTTGTGGCCTTTGCCTTTGCCATGGTGTTCACCCCGTCGGCATTCAGTGCAAGAAAGACCATCATTAAAATCGGTATCAACGCTCCCATGACCGGTGACATTCCAAAGGTGGGCGAAGGTAGTAAATACGCCGCACTGTTATGGCTGGAAGACATTGAAAAAGCGGGCGGTCTTGAAGTCGGTGGTAAAAAGTATGAAGTTGAACTGGTTATCGAAGACAATGAATCAAAAGCAGAGTCTGCCGTAAAAGCCAACACCAAAATGATCACCCAGGATGATGTTCTGGCAATTGTGGGTCCCCAGTCTTCAAAACAGGCGGTTCCTGCCGGTGAAGTGGCCAACAAATACAAAACCGTCATGATCTCCCCCTGGTCCACCAACCCCAATACCACCCTGGACAGGCCCTATGTATTCCGGGGATGTTTTCTTGACCCCTTCCAGGGACCTGTTGTGGCTAATTTTATCACCGATGAGTTCGGGTTTACCAAAGCCGCTGTCCTCTACGATGTGGCCTCGGACTACCCCAAGGGACTGGCTGAAGTGTTTAAAGAGGCTTGGGAAAAAAAACACGGTGCCGGTTCAGTGGTGGCCTACCAGAGTTTCACAACCAAAGACACGGATTTTTCTTCCCAGTTGACTCAGATTGTTAAATCCGGTGCCCAGGTTCTTTTCACCCCCCAGTATTACAATGAAGTTCCCCTGATCGTTAAACAGGCAAAAGACCTGGGTTGGAAAGGTCCCATCGTGGGATCCGATTCCTGGGGATCGGCTGAAACCGTAGAACTCTGCGGTGAAGCATGCTACGGACTTTATTTTTCATCTCACTATGCCGCTGCCGGCGCCAAGGGCGCCACAAAGGCATTCATCGACAGGTACACGGAAAATTATGGATATATCCCCGATGATGTGGCCGCGCTCACATGGGATGCACTACAGCTTGCCCAGAAAGCCATCCAGGATGCCGGAAAAATAACCGGCAAAATTGAAAAAGACAGAATGGCGGTTCGGGATGCCCTGGCAAAAATCAAAAACTTTGCCGGCATCACCGGCAACATGACCTTTACAGAAGAAGGTGATCCTATCAAATGCGCCGTTATCGTAAAAATCAACGATAACGGTGAATATGAATTTTACAAATCCAGTTGTCCATAACAGGTCAGCCGGTAATATATGATGAATGATATGACTGCTGCAGATTCTGTCTGCAGCAGTCATTATTCTATCTAACCATACAGGAGTTTGTGAATGGAAGCTTTCACGGATTTTGTACAATTTATTATTCAAAACCTGATAAATGCACTCCAAAGAGGCAGTTTTTACGCCGTCATATCCATCGGGTATTCCATGGTTTACGGCGTCTTGATGCTTTTTAATTTTGCCCATGGTGATATCTTCATGGTGGGCACCTATATCGGCTTTGGAATCGCTACCCTTTTTCTTGCGTTGTTTGCCGGGTTTCTGCCCGGACCCCTTATCTTTGTGGCCACGGTTGTCGTGACCATGTTCCTGGCATCCTGGATCGGCGTGTTTGTGGAAGTGGCAGGCTACAGACCGTTACGGTCGGCACCCCGGGCATCAGCCGCCATTACGGGTCTGATGATCGGTATTATTTTTGAGACCGGGATTTTGATCCTGCTGGGTGCCAAACGATTAAGTTTTCCGCCGCTCATGGAATCAATATCCTATAATATCGGCGGGGTCTATTTTACAAACGTAAAGCTGATGATTATCATCCTCTCACTTCTTTTGATGCTGGCCCTGCACGCCTTTATCCAGCGGACAAAATGGGGAATGGCCATGCGGGCCATGTCCTACGATTTTCTAGCCGTTCCCCTCATGGGGGTTTCCATCAATATCATTGCCCCCCTGACTTTTGCCGTGGGTGCAGGTCTTGCCGCTGTTGCCGGGATTCTGTACGGTCAGGCCTATCCGATCCTGGACCCCTACATGGGGGTGATCATCGGGTGGAAAGCCTTTGTGGCCGCCATCCTGGGTGGACGCGGCTCCATAAAGGGTGCCGCACTTGCCGGATACCTCCTGGGATTTATCGAAATATTTGTTGCCACGGTTTTCCCGTCCACGCTTAGGGATTTAATCGCCTACTCCATTATTCTTCTCATCCTGACCTACCGGCCAAGGGGATTTTTTGGAATGGAACACAGCACCAAACTCAGGCTTTGATCTTTTTACTTCAATAAAATACAGGAACGCTACATGGAAACAGCAGGAAAATTTAAACGTTTTTTTTCAAATGTGCCGATGCTGGGCTGGCTCCTGGGTGTACTGGGTGCCGTGCTCATCGAATACTATTGGGGGTATGACTATATTTCATACTACCTGGGACTGCCCAAAATACCGGTGTTGTTCGGGGCCCTGATCATGCTCAAGGAACCCATGATGATCCCGGGTGCACTGGCTTATGATCTTGTGGTATATGTGATCCCCATTTTTCTGGTTGCAAAGGCAAGCACGTTTTTCACCAACCCTGTGGCCGCCGTGCTTGAGCGAACCCCGTTGTGGCTGTCATCCGTCATTCATCTGATTTTTTTCTACGGTGTGCTTCACCTGTGGGCCGGGATCAATGATTATAGGGTCCTCATCGTCAAACTGACCTTGATTTCCATTATCCTGACCATCAGCATCAATGTGATCAACGGGTACCAGGGAGAGTTTTCCTGTTCACATCCAGGATTCATGGCCCTGGGTGCCTATGTCTCCTCCATCATCACCCTGTATTTTTTCGTGAACGACAAGACATTTGGTGCGGCTGTCCTGCCGCCTGAATTCGGTCCATGGCTGTTTCCCCTTGCCCTGATTGCCGGGGGCATTGCAGCGGCCCTGGGGTCGCTCCTGGTGGCCATCCCCTCTTTCAGGACCCGGGGGGATTATCTGGCCATTATTTCCCTGGCCTTTATGTTTATCATCAAGAGTGCCATTGAAAACCTGAACATCATCGGCGGTGCCCGGGGCATGGGGGGCCAGCCCGACTATGCGCCACTTCCCATCATCTTTATCTGGACCATGCTGTGTATCTGGATCATTCACAACTTTGTCACCTCCATTCTGGGCAAGGCGTTGAATGCGGTGAGAGATGACGAGGCTGCCTCGGAATCCATGACCGTTAAAACCCGGAAAACCAAAATGACGGCCTTTATGTTCGGAGCCTTCTGGGCCGGTATTGCCGGAGGATTGTTTGCCCATGTCCTGGCCTATATCAACCCGGGCATGTTCAGTATCAACCGCCTGGCGGAAATCCTGGCCATGGTTTACTTTGGCGGGCTCAACTCCATTGTGGGCTCCATTGTAGGTGCCGTGAGCATCAACATCCTGGGTGAAGCCCTAAGACCGCTTGAACTCTTTAAGTGGATAATCATTCCCTTGATCTTAATCTTTGTAATGATTTTCCGTCCCTACGGCCTGATTTCCTTCAAGGAAATCAATGCCAAACGGTTGTTCAGGTCCAAACACAAAAGAGAACAAGGAGTCTAAGATGCCGGCACTGCTCAATGTAAACAAGATGACACACTTTTTCGGGGGCCTGCGGGCGGTGTACAATTACAGCCTGAATATTGAACCCCGCGGGATCACAGGGCTCATCGGGCCCAACGGTGCCGGAAAGACCACCATATTCAACCTGATTACCGGTGTCTACACCCCAACCGAGGGGGAGATCACCCTTGAAAACGAAAACATCAAAGGCCTGGAAACCAATGAAATAGCGGCCAGGGGACTGGGCCGAACCTTTCAGAACCTGGCCCTGTGGCGGCACATGAATGTCCTGGACCACATCAAGATGGCCCACTATTCCCAGCTCTCCTACGGGCTTATCGGCTCCTTTTTTAATACCCGCAAGTGCCGGGACCAGGAGAGCCGGGTACAAGACAATTCCTATCGTCTGCTGGAGCTTTTTGACATCAAACAGCATGCAGACCAGCTCGTGACCAACCTGCCCTATGGTGCCCAGCGGCGGGTTGAAATGGCAAGGGCCATGGCCACCAACCCCAAGATCCTGTTCCTGGATGAACCCACGGCCGGCATGACTCCGGACGAACTGGTCCGGATGATTAAAATCATCCGACAGGTTCACCAGGACTTTAACGTGGCCATCTTTCTCATTGAACACCGCATGAAATTTGTCATGGAACTCTGCCGCCATATTCAAACCCTGGTATTTGGTGAACTCATCGCAGAGGGGCCGCCCGAAGATATTCAGAACAACCCGGCCGTAATTGAAGCCTATCTTGGCAAGGAGGATCTCACCTGATGCAGCTGACCATTAAAAATTTACAGGTGTCCTACGGGACGATAAAGGCGCTTCACGGCATTGACTTCTCTGTAAAAGCCGGTGAAATTTTAACCATTATCGGTGCCAATGGTGCGGGGAAAAGCACCACCCTGCGTGCCATTTCCAGGATGGTGCCTGCCGAACCCGGATCTGTTCTTGAATTTGAAGGGCAGGATATCCTCAAGTACAGCACGGATAAAGTGGTGTCCAAACTCGGGATTTCCCACGTTCCCGAAGGCAGGCGGATTTTCGGCAACCTGACGGTGACGGAAAATCTCATCCTTGCCTGCTTTGCCAGAAGCGACAATGATCAGATCAATAAAGACAGACAATGGGTATTTGATCTTTTCCCCAGACTGGAAGAGAGAAAAGACCAGCTTGCCGGGACCCTGTCAGGGGGCGAGCAGCAGATGCTGGCCGTGGGACGGGGATATATGAGCGGTCGCAAGATCATGCTTCTGGACGAGCCGTCCATGGGACTGGCCCCTCTTCTCATGCTGGAAATGTTTGATGCCTTAAAAGAGATCAACAAGCTGGGCACCACCATTCTGCTCGTTGAGCAGAATGCCCGGCTGGCACTGAAATTCGCCCAGAGGGGATATGTCATTGAAAACGGGTCCCTTGTTCTTGAAGGTCCGTCTGACGAACTGCTCGACAACCCCGAGGTCAAAAAAGCCTACCTGGGTGCCTAGCGAGTTGTTAAAAAGTGCTCCAGGAAACATCTTTTCCTGGGCCTCAGCCAGAAGGAGTGGATATGGAAACCGGAAAATCGACCATCATGGCCTTGATATGGGTTTTTTGTGCGACACTGGTGTTCGTACTTTCTCCTGCAAATGTTCCTGCTGAAACGACAACTTACAGCCCACAGCGGGTTAATGAACTCAAGCGGTTGATTAAAAATCTTGAACCGGTTAAACAGGAAATTCAGGCCGATCATCCAGGAGATACCAGGCATCCCTATGATATCGTCAAACAGGATATCATTTTTGAAACACTTGTGGACGATAAACTCACTGATGCAAAACTGGCAGTCACGGCTGCCTGGGCTGAAGCAAAAAGCCGTGCCAAATTTGAACTTGCCCAGAGAAACCTGGAGAAATTCAACATCAAAATTGATCCTGGCGGCGATTATCTATACTTTACCAAGCCGTTTCCTCTGGGTCTGCCAATTGTTTTCCCTCCCCAGGGGCAATTTTTGACATTCACCGGCATGATCCAGATTTTGGAAGATTTTATTGATGACAATGATGCCAAACTGAAAATCCGAAAGGCCCAATTACCGAAAATGGAAGAATTGGCTGCCTATGAACAAGAACTTGAGACGCTGTTGCGTCTCGGGAAAACCGTGGAGGACCTCTGGATTTTTGATTCAGACCTGGAGGCTACGGATTCCCCTACCCGGTTCAAGGCCCTTGTCAATTCAACATTGGAACTCAAGGTTTTGGTCCGGTATACGGATGGCAGCCAATTTGAATTTTTAGGCTCAAAACCCGGTGAAGGTATTGAAATCAATTATGATGGTTCAGAATCCAATCAGTTACGGGTCAGGGAGGCAAAAGAGTATCCTGTCACGGTCCGTTTTCCCGACGGCAAATTCTATCATTTCAACGTGATTGGATATTCCAAAACAGACCTTTTTTCTTTTTTAGCTCCGGCACAAAACGTCAGGGAAGGTTCCAATTCAATCGCTCTTGTTGGTCTGGAACGTAAAGGATCGGGCAATGGACGAGTGGAACTCAGATTCAAGGAAATCCATGGACAGGGGTTGGGATATGGGGATTATGCCGTTATTGACCCTTTTCCAGTATGGGAGGATGGTGAGACCGGAGTCAAGTACATCCAGGTGAAAATCGAAGACAATACTGAAAATAACTACAATAAAATACTCACACTGGAACTGATTCCATCAGACAAGGTGACCCTTGTATCTCCCGCAACCACAAGGATCACCATAGAGGACGATGACCTGGCCGGACAGATAAAATTTTCAAGGCCGGATTATGATGTTTTGGAAACAGATAAAACCGTAGTGATCGAACTTCGCAGAATTGGGCAGAACATTATGGAATCCAGTCTGGTCAGGGTGAGAACCCGGGACGGATCAGCCAAAGCCGGCCAGGATTATACGGCCATTGACACTTCCATTAACTGGGATCGGTCTGATGTCTCCGCCACAAAAAAAATCAGTATACCTATCCTTGAAGATGCAACCGCAGAGAACAATGAAAATTTTCAGGTGCTTCTGGGTGATGGCTCCAAAGAAACGGCTCAGGTCCTGATTCGGGAAAAGTCACCGGTAAAGCCCCCCGAAGTTCAGCGTGCAGGATTTTCAAGCAGCCGCTATCATGCATCCGAATCAGACGGGGCGATTTTGGTCCAGATTGTCAGAGAAGGTGGAACCAAAGGCCGTTTCAGCATTGATATGTATACCCGGGATGCCACCGCCGTTGACGGCTGGGATTATATGGAAGTGCGCAAAACCCTGACCTGGGAGGACGGTGATGGATCCACAAAGCAGGTAATGATTCCCATTATAGACGATCAAGAAATCGAAGACCCAGCGGAAACGGTTCATCTTCAGCTGGAAAATCCAGTCAACAATTCTTTTCCGGTTGACTATCATCCCAGTGCGACAGAGGCTGCCCTGGAAATAGCAGACAATGACGGAGCCAGTGACCCTGATGATGATACCTCCAAAGATGATTCAAAAAACGACGCCAAAGCATTTAGTGCCTCTCCTGAATGCGGGTCTTCCTTTGAGTTGGCACCCGGTGATTTTGCTGGAAGAAGTTGCGGCATTGTTGTTCAAGGGATTCGATCCAATACGGCCGACCGGGTGGACGTCAAGTTCTCTTACACTAAAAGCCGGGGCCTTGATATTTTTCCCGGCAATACATCGACCATACCTAGCCTGATATTTACCGATCCCTATACCTTTTCACAGAGTTTCAGGGCAGAACCCGATGCTGCTCCCGGACTTGTTTTGGTAAGCGTTACCGTGAGTCAACAGGGGGCCGGATCAGTCACCTTTAACCTGGAAATTTCAATTCTGGAAAAGGGTCAAATCCCCAGCTCAGGTCCGGGCATCCGACCGCCTGTGGATATGGCTCAGGGTTCCGGCGGCAACTACTGCGTCTGGCGATATAAAATGTTCGGCGACCCCCCACCCTGCTTCCATTTTGCATCGGCTCCCTGCGATTCCCCGAGGTACCGGCAGTCCAGTTATGAGCTGGTGGGACAGGGCATGACCTGGGGTGAGGCCGATACGCTGATGTCCCGTTTGAGCCGTTACCATAAGGATGCCTATGGATGTCTGGACAGCCAGTTCCCGATTCAACCGGATAATGACGGGGACGGCACCCCTGACAAGGATGACGATTGTCCCAAGGATCCTAAGAAAATCGCCAAAGGGGTTTGTGGCTGCGGGAAACCGGAAACCGACAGTGATGAAGACGGGACTCCGGATTGTATTGACAAGTGCCCGGATGATCCCAAAAAAATCGTTGAAGGGATTTGCGGCTGCGGCGAATCTGATGAAGATTTTGACAAGGACGGCACACCGGACTGCAATGATGAGTGTGATGATGATCCAAACAAACAGAAAGAAGGTGAATGCGGATGCCATGTCCCGGATGAGGATAAAAACGGAGACGGGATACTGGACTGTAAAGAAAAAAAACTGATTCTCTCCAGCATGCAGATTTCTCCGGGTTCAGCAACCATCAATGTCAACGGATCCGCTGCCTTCTCCGTAACCATTTTTGATGATCAGGGTGCCCCCCTGTCTTCCCAGGCAGCATCTGCACTCTCCATCAGTTGGGCTGTCAATGATCCATCTGTGGCAAACATATCCGGAAGCGGCCTTCAGGGCAGTGTATCCCCTATAAAAGAGGGCTCGGTTACGGTAATGGTTTCTGCTGGACAGGTCAGTGCATATGCCACCGTGGTTATTCAACCGTTGGACACGGATGAGGATGGTGTTCCGGATTCCCGGGACAACTGTCCTGGAACCCCGACCAGAACCAAAGTGGGTGCAGATGGATGCCCTCAAAAGAAAGGATGCACTAAGGACTCATGCCCACAGGGCTTTGTCTGCAACTCAAAAACCGGCAAGTGCATCAGCCCTTTTGATGACAGTTATGGAGATTTTACAAATACTCAGAACCAGCGAGAGGACAATCGGTCCCAGGGTCAGTCTGATCAGGCAGCAGCAGACCAGGGTGCTGGAGGCGAAAATTCAAACGGATCCGGAGGCCTTGGTCAGGCCCTGGACAACAATCAGACGGATCTTTCCAAAATTTGCCAGGATGATACCACCTGTCTGCAGGGTCAGGTCTGTAAAAACGGGGTCTGCGTCGACAGGGCATCTCAAGCCGGTTCAGGTTCCCAGCAGGGGACTTCCAAGCCGGATCCAGCAAAACCGGGTACGCCTAAACCACCGGTACCCCCCACCACACCACCATCACCGACACCTGACCCTTCACCGCAAAACCCGGTGGTTCAGAATCGAACCCTTAAATGGCATTCTTCATCGGTTTGTAATGAGGCGGAAGGCACTTTATACGGATGGCAATGGTTGGTAAGCCTGAACCAGTCCGGAGACAGTGTCAGTGGGAGTATCTATTTTCACAAATGTCCCGGCGGGGGTCGTGCAAGCTATAGCCTCACCGGGAAAGCCAACGCGGATGGTTCTTTTGCTGTGAACGGCACCAGAGGCGACAGTCGGGGGCCACTGGCCAATACAGCCCCCAGGCAGAGAAATTTTGTTTTGAGAGAAGGACAGCCGCCAAATCCTGGTTTATAGAGTGGGAATCATTTGTTTTGCAACGGAATATCCCATTTTTTCATGTATTTCCACACCGAAGTCCGGCTTTTTTGAATGCGCCGGCCCACTTCGGCCTTGTTCCAGTCGCAATCGTCCAAGATGCTTAAAAGATCTTTCCGGGTTAGTTTGAATTTGGTTGATTTTGGGCGGGTTAATCCTGGTGGTGTATCTATCTGATATGAATTCAAACGATCAGAATCTGTTTGAGAACTCTTTTGTGAATATTCCGGAGTTTCCCTGATTTCAACCGGCAGATCCTTAAGCCCGATCCGATCTGAGTTGCAGATAACAAATGCATGTTCAATCGCATTTTCAAGTTCCCTGATGTTTCCGGGCCATGCATGTTCCATCAGGCGTTTCATGGCTTCAGGATCAACGCCTGTAATGGATTTTTTTTCGCGTTTGTTTTCTTTTTTTATAAAATGGGAGACCATGAGGGGAATGTCTTCACGGCGGTTTCTTAGCGGTGGAATTTGAATGGGAAAAACCTTTAACCGGTAAAAGAGATCTTCCCGAAATTTTCCCTGAAGGGTGAGTTCATGGAGATTCTTATGGGTGGCGGCGATGATTCTGATATCAATTTTTCTTTTTTTGGACTCTCCTACCCTTTCAATTTCTCTTTCCTGAAGCACCCTGAGCAGTTTAACCTGCATATAGGGGGTGAGTTCTCCGATTTCATCCAGAAAAATAGTCCCACCGTGTGCCTCTTCAAATCTACCTACCCTGTCTCTGTGGGCACCGGTAAAAGCCCCTTTCGCATGGCCGAACAGCTCGCTTTCCAGAAGGGTCTCGGAGAGAGCGGAACAATTGACCGTAATCAAAGGGCCGGCATCCGTGTCGCTGTTGTAATGAACCGCGTTCACAACCAGTTCTTTTCCGGTCCCGCTTTCACCCTGGATCAGGACCGTGGCCCGGCTGTTGGCCGCAGCCCGTACCGCGTCAAATACATCCTGCATCACCGCGCTCTTTCCAATGATGTTCCCCATCCGGTAAGTTTTTTTCAGTCGTCTCTGGGCTTCCTCTGCGGTTTTTTTGATCTGTTTCAACTCAGTGAGATCCGTAATGGTTTCGACAATGCCAAGAATCTGTCCCTGATCATCCAGGGCAAGGCGTGCATTTTTGATAACCGGGATATCGTGGCCCTCCCTGTGCCGGATAAAACATTCCCTGGCTTCAGTCTTTCCCTGGGTGATCACGCCGCATTTATTAATATCCGCCGGGCATTTTTTCCCGAAACATTGACTGCATTCAATGAGGCTGCAAGTTTGGCCGATGGCTTCCAGGGCTGGATATCCGCTGATTTTTTCCATGGAACGATTCCAGGAGGTGATCACCCCCTGATCGTCCAGGGTAAAAAGACCTTCTGCCATGGTATCCAGGATCTGGTTTAAGAAATTAACATTCCATAAATGATGGGTTTTCATTTTTTGTCCTTAGGCCTGATGAGATCTGATGCTGTTTAAGGAGGCATTAAATCATTACCGTTACCGTTACTTTTACCTTTAAAGGTCTGAGGTCTGGTTTTCAGGGTTACGATTTTGCCTTTTTGTCCGCTTTCTTTTTAATCTTTTTATTGTCTGTCACCTGACAGGCATCCTTCATTCAGGTGGATACCCCGAGCCTGGGGAGGATAACCGCCTGGAGCAGATAATACACTCCAAAGAATATCAACACATAAATCATCTCTTTCATACGCACCTCATTAAATTGTATGCCAATAATATCAGAAGGTTTTGAAATATTATATATATGATAACGGATTTGTCAAAAAATCTATTTTTGTGCAAAAAGAGAAGAAAACCGTTACAAATGATAATTTTTGTAAAAGTAACGTTACTCAATGGGATTTTAATCCCGTTTCATTGGGAATTGTACATCAGTCAGGCTGATTTTGCCTATGTTTACAGGGTTACAGGATTTAATTCAGTAACTCTGTAAACCCGGCATGGTTTTTGATTGGTTTTATTGACCAATTGAATTTTATATACTATTTGTCTAGGGGGGTAAGGAATGATGGACATAGACCAATTCAGCAAAAGTCTGGAAATGGGTATTATACTGGTGGATTTTAATGCCTCCTGGTGCGCTCCATGCAGGGCACAGGAGCCCGTGATTAAACGACTGGCAAAGACCTATGAAAATCGGGTAAATATCCTGGAAATCAATATTGATCAGAACGGAGAACTGGCCACGAAATACAGGGTACAAAGTATTCCCACCCTGATTCTTTTTAAGGACGGCAAAGAGATGAAACGCTTTGTGGGCCTTCAATCCGAATCCTTCATTATACAGAACCTGAATGACGTATTATCGAGTTGACGCATTATCAAAATGAGGCCTTTCATTAACGAGATGAAATTCTATAGAAACGCAAACAATTAAAAACAAGGGGTTAAATATGGGTAAGTGTATCAATCATCCTGATCGAGAAACCAGCTATATCTGCATGAAACACAATATTTATCTTTGCGAAGAATGCCTGGAATGCAGGGATCCGGATATCTATTGCAAGTTCAGGCCCTCGTGTCCGATTCATTTTATTTCAAAAAAAGGATTTGAAGAATCAAAAACCAAAGCAGTTGATAAAGAGTGTGTGGTGGTGTTTGAACCGGGGAACAAAGAGATCATGGTCAGTGCCGGCACCAATCTTCTTGAGGCCTCCAAAAAAGCCGATATTTACATCAATGCCTCCTGCAATGGAAAAGGCTCGTGTGGAAAATGCAAGCTGATCATCCTTTCCGGCAAGGTTGATAGAGAAGAAACTGCTCTGCTCAGTGACCGGGAAAAAGACAAAGGATATGTGCTTGCCTGCCAAACCCTTGTCCGGGAGGATATCATTGTCAAAATTCCCGAGGAGACCATTGAAAAGAAATTAAAAGCCGCAGGGATGGGAGAGGAAGCCACCCAAAAACTGGCAGGACTTGTTGAACAAATAGACCCGCTGGTGGAAAGAATCGTATTGCAACTGGATCTGCCCACTTTGGAAGACCCGGTCAGTGATCTTGACAGGATGAGACGAGGGCTTAAAAAAAAGGGGTATGATACCTCCAGAATGAGTACCAATATCAGGGTGATGCGACGTCTGGGCGAGTCGCTCAGGAATGATGATTTCAAGGTCATGGCTTCGGTGCTGTGGAAAAAATGTTCCAGTGAAATTGTGGATGTGATCCCAACTGCCCCGGCTCCGGAAAAACCCCTTGGGATGGCGGTAGACCTCGGAACTACCTCTATTGTGGTGTATATTGTGGATATGACAAACGGGGGCGTGCTGAGTGCCGCCTCAGATCATAACAGACAGGCATCCTGTGGGGATGATGTCATCAATCGAATCGTATGCTCGGAAAAAGACGGGGTTAAAAAACTGCAGAAAATGGCCGTGTCCACCATCAATAATCTGACAAAACAGGCACTTGAATCCATTGAAGCCCATCATCAGCAGATTGAAAATATCGTTGTTTCCGGAAATACGACCATGACCCATCTGGTACTGGGCATTGACGCCAGATACATCAGGAGAGAGCCGTATATTCCAACGGTGTCGGAATTTCCCATCATCAAAGCCGGTGAAATCGGATTGAAAGCCGCCTCCCACGCCGGTGTTTTTGTCATGCCCGGACCTGCCGGGTTTGTAGGCGGAGACATTGTATCCGGGGTCCTGTATACGGGATTTGACCGGGCCGAGCCCCTCACCCTTTTTATCGATATTGGAACCAACGGGGAAATTGTACTGGGCAATAACGAATTTCTCATGACCGCGGCCTGTTCGGCAGGCCCGGCATTTGAGGGCGGCGGAATCATGTGGGGCATGCGTGCGGAAGATGGTGCCATTGAAAAAATCAGCCTTGATCCCCTAAGTTTTGAACCTGAATATTCAACGGTTGACGACAAACCGGCCAGGGGAATCTGTGGGACCGGCATGATTGATTTATTGTCTGAAATGCTGCTCAAGGGCGTCATCGGCCCGGATGGAAAATTTAAGATAGAACCGGATCATCCACGATTTACCCGGTTTAATGAGGAACCTGCATTTATTCTTGAGTTTGGAACCAAACTGGAAACAGGAGAAGACATCATCTTTACCCAGTCCGACATTAAGAGCCTGATCCTGAGCAAGGCGGCTATTTATGCGGGGTTCAACATTCTTCTTGAACAGGTGGGAATGGATTTTTCCTGGATTCAGCAAATGATCATCACCGGCGGATTCGGGCAATTTCTTGATATTGAAAAGGCCATAACCATTGGATTGCTTCCGGACATTGAAAGGGAAAAATTTACCTATATGGGAAACAGCTCAATCGCCGGTGCGTATATGGCACTTCTTTCCAGTACCCACCGCAACCGGGCCATTGAGATTTCAAATGCAATGACCTATATCGATTTTTCCAGCAACACCCGGTTCATGGATGAATTTACACGGGCTCAGTTTTTACCCCATACTGATATCCGGTTGTTTCCCAATGTTCATTTAAATTAAACTTATCTTAATAAGGAATACACTGCATGCTCAAATTACTATCATTTCTTCAAAAAAATCTCGTCTGGACCATTCCGGTTTCCATGTTGCTCGGATTGATCTACGGTTATCTGTTTGATACGGCCGCCTTAAAACAGTTCATCATTCCCGTCACCTTTATTATGGTCTACCCCATGATGGTGACCTTAAATGTAAAAAGCGTTTTTAAGGGACAGGATTACAAGCTTCAGGTGGTAACCCAGGTGATCAATTTCATCTTTATCCCCCTGATTGTCTTTTTTATTGGAAAAACATTTTTATCCGGTCAGGATCCAAAATTCGGCCTGTGGGCTGTGGGGCTCTTCTTAATCGGTGTCCTGCCGACATCAGGCATGACGATTTCCTGGACCGGATTTGCAAAGGGAAACAAGGAAGCGGCAATTAAAATGGTTGTTTTCGGTCTTATCATCGGATCTCTTGCCGCTCCCGTCTTTACCAAGGTTTTTATGGGGGCAACCATTGAAGTAAACATGTTGCACATGTTTAAACAGATTGCCATTTTTGTTTTTTTCCCTTTGTTTGTCGGGCTGCTGACTCAATTTTTAGGAATAAAAAAATATGGGGAAAAAATATGGAACCAGAAAATTAAGCCCAAATTTCCCCCCTTTTCAGCACTGGGTGTCGTCCTGATTGCATTTCTGGCCATGTCACTCAAGGCAAAGCATATCATCGCCAATCCAGGGGATATCCTCATCATTTTAATCCCTCTGGCAGTCTTTTACCTGATATCTTATGTCCTGCTCACAATTATCGGGAGATTTTTGTTTAAAAGAGAAGATGCCATTGCCATGGTATTTGGTGTTGTCATGCGGGATCTGTCCATTGCGCTTGCCATTGCCATGACGGCCTTCGGCAAACAGGGCATGACCATTGCCCTGCTCATCGCCCTTGCCTATATTATTCAGATTCAAAGTGCTGCCTGGTACGTCAAGTTTATCGATTTTATGTTTGGACCACCAAAACCGGAACAAATTAAAGCCCATGGGGAGCAAACCTCAGTACCGTCTATGGCCGCTGAACTCCCAGGTCAGGCAACGTTCATAGTTGAGATTAAAAAGATACTTTTTGCCACGGATTTATCAGAAACAGCCAGGAATGCCATGAAATATGCCTGCAGCATTGGTAACCAATATAATGCCCAGGTGCATACCATTCATGTCGTGCCGGATATGCTGGACCACTATTCATCCGGAGTGGGAATTGATCTGACCGGATCTGTAGACAAAAAAAAATGGACTGAGTTTAACCAGAAAAACATAGAACTGGCTAAAAAGACGATTCACGAAAGAATGAAACTGACATCCGAGCAGGTGCTCAAGGAAATGCCACACTGCCCCCTGTCAGAAAATCGTACCATTGTTACCGTGGGCAATCCGGTGAATGAAATCGTGAACACTGCACAAGACAATGGATTTGATTTAATTATCATGGGAACCCACGGACATGGAGAATTTGCAGAATTCATGGTGGGAAGCACTGCCACCGGCGTTATTCTGAAATCAACCGTACCGGTATTGGTGGCACGACCCTCCTGAAAAAAGTTCTATCGTTAAAATTTTCTTAAAAGAGGTCGGGAATGAAATAAATTTTCCGGCCTCTTTTTTTTGGTCATTTGATCATAATTTTCCTTGACATCCTTTTGTTCTATATTATAATTATGGTCAAATGATCACAATTAAAAAGGAAAATCATGCCGCGACCCAAACGACCCAGATCTATCCTGTCCCGACCGGTCATTAAGGAATTCAGGCCCCGGGGCGGTGAAGAAAACGAAGAAGTCACCCTGTCCCTTGAAGAGTTTGAGGCCATCCGCCATATTGATTTTGAAGGGCTGGATCAAAGCCAGGCAGCCGAGATCATGAACGTATCCCGGCAGACCTTTGGCAGGATACTCAAAGCCGGTCGTTTTAATTTGTCCAACGCCCTGGTGAATGCCTGTCGTCTTAAAATAGGGGGTGGGTGTTATACCATGCACGGCAATGGACAGGGGCATGGACGTCACGGCAGAAGACACGGGAGAAAAGGAGGTGGAATGGGACCCGGTCACGGTAAAAGACAGGGCAATGGATGCAGGACATTAAATGAAAACGAAATTTTTCCGGACAACGACTGATGTTGTCTTGGTTTATGACAAAACAAAGGAGGAAATATCATGCCGGGATTTAATCAAAGAGGCCCCATGAACGAAGGGCCTATGACAGGCAGGGGAAGAGGCAACTGCACCACTGGCGCGAACACGGGTAAGGGAGTTGCAGGAAGACCAGATACCATAAGATATGGCGCCGTGGGATATGGTGGAATGGGATATGGAATGGGAATGGCCAGGAGACGGGGCAGATGCGGTGATCCCGCCCCGGGATGGGGAAGGGGTCAGGGCCGGTGGGCAGGACCTGAGCCAATGGCTGCTTCTCCTTCCGAAAATGAACTGGTCACCCGGACCAATATGCTTGAAGCGGAACTTGCCGCTCTTAAGCAGCAGCTAAAGGATTTATCCGAATCAAGAGAATAATGCATACTAACGGGCATTGGCCGGTCGGATAATTCACTCTGGCCGGCCCATTAAACTCTTTCACCTGCTGGAAATAGAAAAGGAGCCGGATGGCAGATCGCCATCCGGCTCCTTTCAGGTTTTGGCCGGTCTTGGTTTTATCCAAGTTGCTCTATTTACAAGCGTTACTCATGTTGTTCATATCCCATGGGCAGTCTGGTAAAACGGCCGCCGGTGATAACAGGATCACCCTTGTATCCCAGAGCTTTAAAATTAATATAGTCGGTTTTGTTGATCAGATGTTCCACATCCCTTCCCTGGGATTTCATATAGGAAAAATCCGTTCCTTTGTGGGCAATCTTTTTAAAGTCTACATCACGATTGTCTTTATGACACCGGTTACAGGTTTTTTCCCCTTTAAGGCTGTCATGACATTGAACACAGGACAGGGCGGATTCCTTGGGCATGACCTCGTGATCTAATCGCCAGTACATCCAGGTCTCTTTCCACTTGTATGATCCACTGTAATCCAGACCCACTGCGTCCATACCGTCCTGAAACGCTTTTTCCCAGTCAAAGTGTTTCCAATAGGCTGTCTTATCCTCTTTATCCCGGGGCCAGAGATGGGGGATCAGGATATAGTCATGATCCGCGTCCACTGCCTGGATGGCCTTCATCATTTTAAAGGGAGTGATTTTAGACCCAGGATCATTTATGGATCCTACAGGTTCGGTCAGGTTAATCACATCCGCATTCATATCCACCTTATCCCCGATGAAAATCCGGTTCATATAGCCTGAACTCCAGGCATAATCCGGTACTGCAGACTCTTCCCATTTAAATTCACCCTTTTTAATATTGTAATCCGGTTTGCCGTATTTGTCCATTTTCGGCTTGCGGTTTTTGTCGCCGGCCTTGGACCAGTCCCACCAGGTCTTGGTGGGCTTGCATTTTGCAAAAACCGGTGCATGACATACATTACAGTCCAGGGTTTTTGTATGGGTATTTAAATGGTGATCCAGAACACTCCCGCAATAATGGGGTTCGTGGGAATGACATTGCCCGCAGGTCACCTCGCCTTCGGCAACCGGTACGGAAGAACTTTTACCTGCAATTTTATGATTTTTTGTCTTGTGACACTCTGCACAGGAAAAATCATATCCACCCATGTGAATGTCACAGTTTCTATTGGGTTCCAGTAATTGTCTGGACAGGTCCGCATGCTTTACCGCATCCCCTCCTCCGCCGTTAAAATGGCAGGAGCCGCAGCTTGCCCGGCTGGTATGCCCCACATTTTCGGCAACCAGTTTCAGGTCAACATCCTTTTTGGGCATACCGGCCCCGGGAGGATCTTTCTTGTATTTGCCCGTGGTATCGTGGCAGATCAAGCAATCCATTTTAGTCTTATCTGTAAAATCAAAATTACCATCTTTCCATCCATATCCTGCATGACAACTTGTGCAACGAGCCTCGTTGCTGGTGGGACTGATTCAGTAGTTGTTCAGGGCTGTGGTGCCCTTGCCGTGCATGACGTCCTTTCGATGGCCCGTGGTGTACGGGGAAGGCCCTTTCCACAACCAGTGGGCCGTGGTCAGCATATCCTCGGCCTGGGTGTCGTGGCACCGCAGACATTCGGCAGTCACCTGGAAGGGATCTGCATTGTCCGGCAGTTTAACCAATTCCTTGTGATCCGGAACGTTCTGAAGATGGCAGCCTTTGCAGTCTGTGGGTCCCTTGGCCTGTTCCTGGTGGCATTCCATGCATTGCTGGTGAAACGCCGCCTTCAGGCCGAGTCGTTCCGGATGGTCGGGATTAAACGCATCCTGATGGCAGGCGGAACACCGGGTGGTTTCAAGTTCATTTTCATCTTTGGGTCTGTAATGATGACACACTGTACAGTCCCTGGTGAGTGCGGCATGCCGTTGGTGGGCAAACCGGACGGGTCCGTAGTGGTCTTCCCTTTTTTTGATGATGGGACTGTCCAGGAGAAAATATACATCCGTCACATCTTTGATGCCGATCCCGGCATCCATGAGCGAAACCTTTCGCTCAATTTTGTGTTCATCCTTGACCTCTTTGATAAAAGGGACCACCTGTTTTGCCCTTTGCTTTGCATTTTCCTGGTCCGGTGCTTTCCAGACCTCTGCCCCGCAAAGGGCAGTCGTCAGGAGCGCAAGACCGGCAAAGAAAATAATCTTCTTTATCATGACGACACCTCCTTGGGAGCCTGTAAAACAGGCAGATAAGTCACGGCAATTCTATAAATAAACATCAATGTGGCAATGAGTCCGAAAGTGACCAGGATTTCTCCAGGTGCGGGGAAATAGCCGTTTTCGCTCAACGGGGGCCTGTATCCCACAATGAACACATTGATCCGGTTGAGCACCACACCAAAGACGATGAGAGATGCGGCAATAAAGACTCCTCTTCTGGAGTTTCGAATCCGTTTGAACAGGAGCATCACCCAGGGAACCATCACCCCGAAAAGCATTTCAACAATAAATGAATTGGTTTGATGATTTCCGTCTAAAAGATACACATAGGTTCCCCGAACAGCCATATCCCCAAGTTTGAGAGCCATGTAAATTCCCAATAGAAAAATGGTGATCCGCGTCAGAGGTGCCAGTATGTTCATCTCGGAATCCAGCTTGAACGAGGTGGTCACCAGAGTGGTTTCAAAAACTACCATGGGATACCCCACGGCAAAAGCCGAAGTGAGAAACAAAAGGGGCAGAATCGGGGTATACCATAAGGGGTGCAGCTTGGTCGGTGCCACCAGCATGAGCGAACCCAGGCTTGACTGGTGCATGCAGGACAATACCACCCCCAGGATAATAAAAATCCACATGATTTTATTGATAATTGCATCGCCGATTTTCAGGACAGCGTCTATAAAACCGTTAAACACGGACAACAGTCCCGGAAGATTCACCCGGCCCTTGAACTGCTCGGCAATGATGGGGAAAAATTCAATGTAGAGGACATTGAGATACACCATCACGCACATGGCCACTTCAAAGAGGACCGAGTTGGTGTTCCAGTTGAACATGGGTTTCCAGATGGCCCAGGACCGCCCAATGTCCACCAGGAGACCCAGAACCACAAAGGTGTATCCCAGGACGGCGGTTAAAAGTGCCGGCCGTGTGATGGGTTCATAATAGTGTCTGCCGGCGATGTGGGCCAGCGCGGCCGTAGTGAATCCACCGGCTGCAAGGGCCACCCCTGTGGCCACATCAACCCCCACCCAGAGTCCCCAGGGCCGGGCATTGGTCAAATTGGTGACATAACCGATGCCCCCGGTAAACCGGGCCAGAATCGAAACAGCCCCGGCAATCATAAACACCAGCATGACAAGGACACCGGGGGTCCAGAATTTTTTATTTAAAGGACGTGCGTGATGCTCCATCAGGCACCTCCTTTATCGTGTGAAGACTCCACACCCTTATTTGCCGGGCTTTTATTTGCCCCGCCTTTATTCGATTGATACATAAATGCTCCAAGAACGCCGAATAACGCAATGGGCGACCATAGATAACTGAACAGCGAGTGCTGAACGGTTTCGGAAAGTTTGGGTGAAGGCCTGTCCGACAACACGGGCAGGTTGACCTGTTCAAAGGGGACTGAAGAGATATAGAGCCAGGAGGTTCCCCCGACTTCTTTTTCCCCGTATACGTGGTTGATATAGATTCCAGGATTTTCTTTGAGCCTCTTGTGGCCAAGCTTTAAGAGGGTTTCTCTCTTGCCAAAGGTCAGCGCTTCAGTGGGGCAGATGGTGGCACAGCCAGGCAGGCCGCCTTCCTCAGCGATCCTGTCGTAGCAGAAGGTACACTTCATCACCCGGGGAGTGATGGGATTGTCGTATTCATAGGCCGGGATTTCAAAGGGACAGGCCACCATGCAGTACCGGCAGCCGATACATTTGTCTACATCATACCGGACCGAACCGGTTTCATCCTTGGTCAGGGCCCCGACAATGCAGGCTGAGACACAGGCCGGATCCTGGCAGTGCATGCACTGGACCTTTGCAAAGGTGGGCACGGGCTTGTCAAATTGATCCAGTCTGCCGGTAAAATACCGGTTGACCACTGTAAAGGCCTTATCATCCGGCCGCCTTTTTTTGTCAAAAATCGTACATTGACAATTGGGTCTTTCCGGTGCCGGCAGATGGTTCACTTCTGCACAGGCCTCTTCGCACTTGCGGCACCCCACGCAGCGGGTCAGGTCCACCAGACACCCGTATGGGTCCGGCGGTGCCGCTGATTTCCAGGCATGGGCAGATGAGGTCGGCACGGCAACGGATGCGCCGGCCGCTCCCATGAATTTGAAAAAATTGCGTCTACTCAGATGCATTCATCCTCCTTTTTTGTATCATTTTTACCGCTATAAGTTCTTGATCCTTTTTTAATGCCAAGGCAGGTGGTGTCTGCCGTTTTTTTCTCGTAAATCACATCATCGCTGGACCGTTGGATAATCAAAATCAAATCGTTCACCACATCCCTGTCCGCCATCAACACCTCTAAAACATCCCCTTTTGCCATTGATTTGAGGCGGCTTTTACATTCCAGCAGGTTCAGTGGTGAAATCACCCCCCTGAGATCCAATTTAAACGTTGATGTCATACCATCTCCAAATCTTAGGCATCACGCAATCGTCCAGACACCTATTAAACAGATACTTATTAAACGAATAAGGTTCTGCAACAGGTGTACCGCTGGTGCTTCCTGTTCCTGATCCAGGCCATAACTATCTGTTCTATCAGATAAAAAAAATTATGGTGCTTCCAGTCTTGACACGGGTATGAATAGGAGATATTTAAACATGAGTTTAAACATAAACAAATTTTTAACATCTGATTAAACACATCAATAGGTATGGATGGAGAACGCAGATGGATGAACATGAAACCAATATCTTCTGGAAAAAAATTGTCAACACCATCAATGACGGGCTCATGTTTATCGGCCCGGAAGGCTCTATTTTAATGGTGAACAAGGCCTTTGAAACCCTGACCGGGTACACCTCCCAGGAGGCCATGGGCATGTCCTGCGACATGCTGGGCTGTGATGCCTGTGAACAGACCCTTCAGACAAACAAGGAATCGGCGTGGTGTACCCTGTTTGAACATGGCCGGGATGATATGAAAAAATGCCGGTGTCATGTCCGGCGTAAAGACGGCACCCTCATACCGGTGTTGAAAAATGCCTCGGTCCTGTTGGATGAAAGCCAGCAGACACCCCTGGGCGTTGTGGAGACCCTCACCGACATATCGGAATTGACCAAACTGGACGCAAAGGTTCATATGCTTGCCCGGCAATGCGACCGGGAAAATGATTTTATGGGTCTTGTGGGCCGTTCCCCTGAAATTTTATCCGTATTTGATATGATTCAAAAAGCCTCTGAAAGTTCGGCCCCGGTCATCATTCTGGGTGAAAGCGGCACGGGCAAGGAGCTGGTGGCAAATGCCATACATTTATGTGGTGCCAGAAAACAGGGACCGTTTATCCAGCTCAACTGCGCTGCATTGAACGAGGCTGTCCTGGAAAGCGAATTGTTCGGCCATGCAAAAGGGGCATTTACCGGAGCCCACAGCAACCGTATCGGCCGGTTTGAAGCTGCCAACCAGGGTGACTTTTTTTTGGATGAAATCGGTGATATCCCTTTGTCCATCCAGACCAAATTGCTGCGGGTCCTGGAGTCGGGTCGGTTTGAACGGGTGGGCGATATCGCACCCATAAAGGTAGATGTGCGGATTATCACCGCCACCAACCGGAACCTGGATGAATTGATCGAACAAAAACAATTCCGCCAGGATTTGTTTTTCAGGATAAATGTCATCCCCATACACCTGCCGCCCTTAAGAGAAAGAAAAACAGACATCCCTTTGCTGATTGATTCTTTTATCCGCCGCCTGAACACCAAAACCGGGAAAACCATCCAGGGAGTCAGCCATGATGCCATGGAGCTCTTCATGGACTATCACTGGCCCGGCAATATCCGGGAATTGAAAAACGCACTGGAATACGCATTTGTGACCACCCAGGGCCCGTCCATTCGATTGAGACATCTGCCCAAAAATCTCACCCGGTCCGAGGCCCAGGCCGTTTTTCAGGCATCAGAAGAAAATCCCCTAGTCTCCAGCGAAAAAAACCAATTGATCCAGGCCCTGAAACAGACAAACGGGAATCAGTCAAAAGCCGCAAGACTGCTGAACATCAATCGGGTCACGGTCTGGAACCGCATGAAAAAATACGGCATAGACCTTAAACGGGTCATGTCCGTATAATTTTTCTTACCCCGTAAACCCGGCATGCTGAATTGGACTTGTTCCCTGTCTATACCTATGTCTATTCCTTGATATCGGCAGTCACTAAAAATTTGGGGGGATCAAGGATATTTCTTTTCACCGTGCAAAGCTCTGCTGCTTTGACGACGGCGGATTTATATTTTTTAGGAAAATCCATTGGAAGATCCATATGAATATGCACGGTTTCAATCAAATGTTTTTTTTCATTCTTCTCAAATTCCAGGGTCATTTTTATGTTTTTTGTGGGTATACCCCGTTCATCACAAAAATAGACTACGTAGACACCGGCACAGGTGCCGATGGCCGACAAAAACAGATCATAGGGTTCCGGCGCACTTCCGTCTCCCCCTTCATTTTTGGGTTGATCCGTTTCAATGGTAAACCCTTTGTATACTGAATTGACGCGTTTGTTGCCTGGAAAGTTAATCTCCATGCCCATGTTTTTTTCTCCTTACCTGTTCGAGGATTCGGTTTATGAGGATTCGGTTGTTTACGATAATTTTTTCATGAGTTGATTGGCTGCGGTTAACAGAGGGTCCCAGACCGGTCCAAAGGGCGGTGCATAGGCCAGGTCAGTTTCTGAAAAATTTTCCACCGTCATTCGGTTATGCAGAGCCACGGCCACGGCATTTATTCTGTGGGCCACCCCTTCTTTTCCCACCATCTGCACCCCCAGAAGGCGGCCTGATTTTTTGTCCCCGATCATATGGATATGGATGGGGGTAGAACCGGGATGTCCATGGGCCCGGGACCTGGTTTTGACATAATTTTCCACAGGATCAAATCCCGCAGCTTCCGCCTCCTTAAAGGTCAGGCCTGATCGGGCCACCTCAAGGGAGAAAACCCGGAACACGGCCGTGCCGACAACGCCGGCAAGACGGGTTTCGAGCCCGCATACGTTGTCGGCAACGGCCCACCCTGCCCTGTTGGCCCGCAAAGCCAGGGGAATCCAGCATTTGTTGGCCGTAACCAGGTGCCAGGCATCGGCACAGTCTCCTGCCGCATAAATATCCTTGTCCGAAGTTTTTAAATATTTGTCCACACTCACGGCATCAAAAACTCCCAGATCAAGTCCGGCCTCTTTAGCCATGCCGCTGCATGGGGTGACGCCCAATGCGCACAGAACCATATCCGCCTCAAGATTTAAATTGTCACACACCAGTCTGACCCCTGATCCCGAGGCTTCAATTTTTTGAACTGCATGACCGGGATAAAGGGTCACACCCATTCGGGTCAGCTCCTCATGAATGACATCGGCCAGAGGTGAAGACAGCCAGGGCATAAAAATCGGTCCCGGCTTTATCATAATTGTTTTAACTCCCCTTTTTTCAAAGGCCTCACACATTTCCAGGGCAATATACCCCATGCCCATGATCACGGCGGTTTTAACATGATTTTTTTCGATATACCTCCGGATTTGCCTGCCGTGTTCAAGGCTTTTCAAGACCATGACCTGGGGAAGGTCATTCCCGGGCAGATCCGGAACCACGGGAGCAGCACCCGTGGCAATCAAAAGTTTGTCATAGTCAAAACCAAAAGGCTCTCCTCCTGACCGTACCCCGCTCACTCGCTTGCCCTTACGGTCTATGGCGGTAACTTGATGCCCGGTAAGAAGGTTGATCTTGTTTTTTTCGATAAACACCCAGGCTTTTCTGACCACGAGGGCGTCCATATCCTGGTTCGGATCTGCGATGTTGTAGGGCATACCACAGGCGCTATAGGACACATCCTGGGTCTGCTCCAGAACAATGACCTCCATATCCGGATCTTTTCTCTTTGCCCGGCTGGCCGCACTCATGCCGGCGGCATCCCCCCCGATGATAACAAATTTCATAACGTCTCCAGTCTCTTGGGATCTTGTCGATTAACAAACCCCGGCATGATAAATTATTCCATCTTGTTTTTCAATACATTCAATTGGTCACCGGCCCTGGTGGGGTAAAAAAATGAGTTGAATTGCAGGCTGCCGAATTTCGGGCCTGCAATTCACATCACCACCATCCTTGATTCCCAATCCTAAGATCACCCAGTGGTCATCAGTGACCCAGTGTATCTGCCACCGCCTCTTTGTCAAGGTGCTCATTCCATTTTTCACCCCAAAGATCGGGAACCGTCTCTTCAACCGGAATAATGGATTCCCAGGAGATGCCGATCTCGGTAAAAATATCTTTAAGATCTTCTTCGCTCTGGGCCATCCACACACAATACCGAATCCCTTTTTCTTCATTGTAATAGGTTCTGATCCATGTTCCGGATTCAACCTGGGCAAGTTTTCTCCAATTGGCCTGAACTTCATCACAATTGACTCCAGGTGTGTTATGAACCATCATGTATTTATTTAATTTAGCCATTGTTTTTCTCCTTTTTTTTACGTGTGTTTTTTTGAACCCTTCCCCGGTGGATGCGCATCCAAATCCAGGTTAAAATTGGCCGACTTAAAGATGATTGATGTATAAACGGCCATTTTATAAGTAGCCAATTTAAAAATAATAATTTCAACATATGTGCCATTGATTATGCATGGGCAATATTTTTTTATAACTTCTTGTAATTAAAAGTAAAATTTAATTATTCTACTATTTAATATTAAGGTATTGACATCTGCCCTGCCCGTTATCTATGATGCAATTTATCTGAAGTGGCGCCACCGGTGGCGCTGATAGTGGCGCAGATAAAGAACAAGGAGGGTCGCTTTGTGGAAGATATAAAATTTGAAATACAAAACAATGAATTTGTCAGAATATTGCTGGAATCTATTGGTGACGGTATTTTTGTCCTGGATACCCATGGGATGATTGTGGCCTGGAATCCGGCCATGGAAAAAATAACCGGTTATTCATTCCAGGAAATAAAAGGGAAAAGCTGCACGATCCTGAACTTCAACCAATGCTTTGATAAGGATTGTCCTACCGGCATGATGGATTGCGGTATTTTAAAATATGGACGGGTCCGGCCCACTGAATGCCTTCTGACCCATAAGGCAGGTCATGTCCTGAGTGTCACAAAAAATGCCAGGGTCATTAAAGACAAAAAGGATAAAATCATTGGAATCGTTGAAGCGGTTACGGATTTAACGGAATTGAAAAATGCCCGATTACAGATGGAAGAGGCCACACGCCGTCTGGGTGAATTGAATCGCCTGGGTGGTCTCATCGCAAAAAGCCGGGCCATGCAAAACGTTTTTACCTTTATCAAGGCATCTGCAGCCAGCGAAGCAACCATATTAATCCATGGAGAAAGCGGAACCGGAAAAGAACTGGTGGCCGGCGCCATTCATTCCATCGGCGAACGAAGGGACAAGCCCCTGGTCGTTGTCAATTGCAGTGCCCTTTCTGAATCCCTGTTGGAAAGCGAACTCTTCGGTCATGTCAAGGGCGCTTTCACCGGTGCCGACCATGACCGGATCGGGCGGTTTGAGGCGGCAGCCGGGGGCACCATATTTCTGGATGAAATCGGAGAAATTACGCCGTATATACAGGTAAAGCTGCTTCGGGTGCTTCAGCAAAAAGAAATAGAACGGGTGGGGGAATCCAGACGACGAAAGATTGATATCCGCATCATCACGGCCACAAACAAAGACCTTAAGTCCCTGGTGGATGAGGGACGGTTCAGGGAAGACCTTTATTACCGGCTGAAGGTGTTTCCAATTTTTCTTCCTCCCCTGAAAAACCGGAAAGAGGATATCCCGCTTCTGGCAAACCATTTTATTGAAATGAACAACAAAAAAAATGAGGCCCGGGTAAACGGAATTGCCAAAACCGCTTTAAAGGCTTTTATGGATTATTCCTGGCCGGGTAATATCCGGGAACTGGCCAATGCGGTTGAGCATGCCTTTGTTTTATGTTCAAACCGTCAGATTGAGCTGGATGACCTCCCCTTTGAAATCCGGGAACCCAGTCTGGTTTCCAGGCCTGTTGAACAGCCACCGGATTTTCAGGTGAAGCCGAAACCCCGGGGGCCCCATCTGCTGACACGGGAAAAATTAATCACCCTGCTTCAAGACTGTGACTGGAACAAGGCTGAAGTGGCAAGGCGTGTGGAGCTGAGTCGGGCATCCATCTGGAAGTACATGAAAAAGTGGAACATCCCCATGCAGCCATAGGATCGCAGATTTTATAGCTTGAATGAAATTGTCGGCCTGTTTCTTGCTATGCCCAATTGATTAAACAAAAAAATGACTTATTATAAGATCCGTCATCAACCAAAATTTTAACGATCTGAAAGGATAGGATCATGCCCATTTTTGAATATAAATGCAGAAAATGTGAACGAGAATTTGAACGGCTGGTTTTTGCAGGGGAAGAAAAAGATATTTCCTGCCCGGACTGCAGGAGTACGGATGTCGAAAAAAAAATGAGCGCTTCAAGCTTTATGGGAAGCAGTATCGGCACCTGTGCCGCCGGTCCTTCCAAAGGATTTTCCTGAGCCGGATAAACAATTTCTTCCGTTGGAAGAAAATGTCCTTGAAAAAAATAAGCGTTCAAACCGTCGCGGTTTTATATTGAATGAAATCATGGGAATCTGACTATTGATCAGGCACGCCTGTTTCGTGTTATAGATTCCCATGCATATAAAAATACCCCTGCCCAGATAAATCCAAAGGTGATGAGGGTGTGAAGGGTGAAGGCCTCCCTGTAGACAAACACCCCCAATACAAATGAAATAGAGGGAGACAGATATTGCAGAATGCCGATGGTGGACAGATTCAGCGTTTTCGCTGCCGCTGCAAACCATAGCAGGGGCAGGCTGGTCACCACCCCTGCCCCGATCATCCAGAAGGTTAATACCGGGTCTTTCATAAAAAAGGTGTCGTGGGTCATCAGCCTGTATACAATATATCCCAGGGCCGGGACAAACAGAACAATGGTTTCAATGAGCAATCCCGGTATGGGGGCAACCTGTATCTTTTTTCGGCAATAGCCGTAAATGGCAAAGGAAAAGGCCAGGGTCAGGGC
Organism: uncultured Desulfobacula sp.; assembly: GCA_963674905.2. Lineage (GTDB taxonomy): Bacteria > Desulfobacterota > Desulfobacteria > Desulfobacterales > Desulfobacteraceae > Desulfobacula. Next base: position 4,381,997 of record CAXXXR010000002.1, read on the forward strand.
AAACATGGGCAGGGCTCCATAGGCTGCAAGGGAATACACCACCCCGGCCAGGGCAAAGAGAACGGCAATACACTGAAGTCGACTGAATTTTTCACCCAGCAACAGATAGCCGATCAATACGTTGATCATGGGATTAATATAATATCCCAGGCTGGATTCCACCACCCGGCCGGAGTTTACTGCCCAGATATAGACAAACCAGTTGAATCCAATTAATAATCCGCTGACGATCAGGGCCTTTAATTTTGTGGGTGTTTTAACAATTTTGCCGACTTCTCCCCACCTTTTTTGAAAGGAGATGATCACGGCAAGGAAAATACAGGACCAGATAATTCGATGGCAGAGAATTTCAAACGGGCTCACCGCCTGCATCTGTTTCCAATAGGCCGGCAGAATGCCCCATGCGGCAAAAGCTGCCAGCCCGAACAGAATCCCGGAAATTTCTTGATTCATATCTGTGATCCTTTTCAAAAAATTGAAACAGTGTAACAGCATGGATCAAATTGGCAATATAAAAACGAATCCCAGATAAAAAAATCAGATAAAAAAATCCTGCCTATCCGTGAATCGGTGTGCCCGATGCCTTTAGGGCCAGCTCTCCCATGATTTCCGCCAAAGTGGGATGGGCATGGATGGTATGGGCCATGTCTTCGGCGGTCAAGCCGTTTTGCACGGCAAGGCCTGCTTCGGCGATGAGATCTGTGGCATGGGCTCCTATAATATGAACCCCAACTATCCGATGGGAGTCTCGTTCAACGATCATTTTTGCCATTCCAGCCAGCTCGTCAATGGCCTGGGCTTTGCCAAGGGTTCTAAAATTAATACTGAAGGCCTCCACCTCAAGCCCGTTTTGCTTGGCCTGGGTTTCACTCAATCCAATGGTTCCGATTTCCGGCATGGTAAAAATCGCCCCGGGTATGACATCATAGTCCATGCAGCTCGTCTGTCCCAAGGCATTGGCACCCGCCACCATTCCTTCATGGGAGGCCACATGGGCCAGCATGACTTTTTGGGGCCCCAGGATATCACCAATGGCATAAACGCCTTTCACTCTGGTTTCCATGTGTTCATCCGCATCAATCCACCCCTGGGGGGTTACGTCAAGCCCGATGGTTTCCAGGCCCAGGTCGCTCGACAGGGCGGATCTTCCAATACACACGGCCATTTTCTCCGATTCAATACGGGTGGCTTTTAATTTTTTAGGGGCTGGATTGTCGGTAAACGGAGAGGGTTCAAGCTGAATGGAAACGCCGGCTTCCGCTTTTACTTCCGATGATTTGACGATTGCGTCACAAATCACCTTGATCTTTCTTTTCTTCATTTCTTTAAGAAGAAGCTTGGAAATGTCCTCATCCACGGAAGGCAGGGGCAGGAGCCGTGACATGGCCTCAACAATGGTTACCTCGGTGCCCAAAGCAGAAAAAATGCAGGCAAACTCACACCCGATGACACCGCCGCCCACAATGACCATGGATTTTGGAATCTCTTCCAGCTCAAGGATGTCGTTGGAGGACAATATAAATTGGTGATCAAAGGGAAAATCAGGCACGTTTAAGGGTGCGGTTCCCACGGCAATGATCAACCGGTCATATTCAAATATTTTGGGTTCAAGTGTTTTGCTGTCACCGTTATTCAAGGCAACACCCACCTTGCCGGGAGAATGTATCCTAGCCCTGCCCTTTTCCACACTGATTCCATTGGCCTGCATCAGGGACCCGATCCCTTTTCGTTGGGTGTCCAGAATCTTGTTCTTTTTGTCCATTAATGAAGTCATGTCAGGCATCACACTCCCCTGGAGCGTGATGCCGAACTGGGCCGCCTTCTGGAATTTTTGGAAGATGTCGGCTGAATTTTTCATGATTTTTGACGGGATACATCCCCAGTTGAGGCAGGTGCCTCCCAGATTCTCCTGTTCAACCAGGGTGACGCTCCCGCCCAGGGCTGCTGCTCGAAGGGCGGCAACATATCCGCCCGGGCCTCCTCCAATGACAATAATTTTTAACGCCATATCGCTCTCCAGTTAAATTGTAATTGTTTTATAGCCAAAACTCCTGTGTTTGGCGATTTTATTTTTGAATCTAAAGGAATTTCCTTAATTTTTACAAAATAAATTGAAATTTTCATAAGTTTTTTCAAATTTTATTTGACAATACCATTATCGTAAGATATTTTTCAATCATAATTTAATAAAATTAATTTTTCTGCAAAATTTTATCTGAAAAATGAGGCTCCCATGAAGATTGATGAGACCAATATAGATATCATCAGGGAATTAAAACAAGGCAAAAAATCCTTTAAACGGATTGCCGACAAACTTTCCATCACCGAAAATACGGTGAGATCCAGGGTGAACAAACTCCAGGAAGAAGGTGTTCTGGAAATTTGCGGCCTTGTTGATCCTGCCACCCTGCCGGACCACCGTGTGGTTATTATCGGCATCAAGCTTTCCGAAATGAATCTGGTGGAAAAAGGAGAGGAAGTCAGCCGGCTCAAAGGGGTTATCTCTGTGAGCGTCGTGACCGGAAGATTTGATCTCGTGATTCTGGTCCTTTTTAAAAAAGGATTCGGGCTTCTGGAATTTTACACGGAAGAAATTTCCAAAATTGCCGGTGTCAGATCCGTAGAAACCTTTGTCGTGTATAAATCCTATAATTTAAAAGTTCCCTATATTTTTTAATCCGCAAAAATATGTAAAAGGATAAATCTCATGAGTACCCGCTTGAAAACCACACCTTTGAATGAATGGCATCGTAAATCCAATGCAAATATGGCTGATTTCGGCGGATTTGATATGCCGCTATGGTATGACACCGGGGTCAAAAACGAGCATCTGGCTGTTTTAAGATCAGCCGGCCTGTTTGATACCAGCCACATGGCCTGTATCAATGTGATGGGAGATGACGCATTTGACCTGATCAACTATTGCTTTACCAGGGATATTACCGGGCTTGCGCCGGGCCGTTGTGTATACGGTGCCTTCCTGGATACCAGAGGATTCTGTATTGATGATGCCATTGTGTATAAATTTTGTGAAACCGCCTATATGATCTGCGTGAATGCAGGCATGGGCGCTGCCATTGCCCACCACCTGGATGAACAAAAATCCAATTGGACCGTGGATATCGTGGATTTGTCGGAACGACTGGCCAAGATGGATATCCAGGGAGTCAATTCTGCTAAGATTTTGTCAAAATTAATCCAGAACCCCAAAACTATATTTAATCAAATGCCCTATTTTTCCTTTAAAGGCAATGTTGATGAAGCTGTTTTTGGTGATTCCGAGGTGAAATTGCTGGACAACACCCCTATATTATTGTCCAGATCCGGATATACCGGTGAATTCGGGTTTGAGGTGTTTCTATCCCCAAATGCGGTTGTGAAGCTCTGGACAGACTGCCTTTCCGCCGGAAAAGAATTCGGTATTGCCGCCTGCGGACTGGGAGCCAGGGACTCGCTGCGGGCAGGTGCCTGTCTGCCCCTGTCCCACCAGGACATCGGGCACTGGAAGTTCACCAACCACCCCTGGGACTTTGCCCTGCCCTATAACCCGGACAAGTCCGGTTTTACAAAAGAATTTATAGGTGCTGCCGCACTGGCCCCTGAAGCGTCGGATTCATTTGTCTATCCGTTTGTGGGTGACTCATTGAGAAAGGTTGCCGCTGGAGACAATACCCAGGTTTTGGATGAAAAAAATCAGGTGGTGGGAAAGGTTTTAACCTGTGCCACGGATATGGGCATTACCTGGCATGAAGGCAAAATTGTGAGTCTGTGTTCCCCTGAGCTGCCCGGGGACATTAAAATAAAAGGCATCAGTTGCGGGTTTGTCATGGTCTCAAAAAAACTTGAGCCCGGTTCGACATTGACGCTCAAAGAAGGCAAACGAGCGATTACCGCGACCATTGTTATGGACATCAGACCGGACCGAACTGCAAGGAAAAAACTGGATAATTTTATTTAACACAGGATTTAATACCAAAATTTAACAGGCATTTAACACCTGATTTAACACTTAATTTATTGGGAGGCTTCAATGAAAGAAATCAACGATCTTATTTTACCGGATGATGTACGTTACACAAAAGACCACGAGTGGGCAAAACAGGATGGTGATATCGTCACCATCGGTGTGAACGATTATGCCCAGGACCAGTTGGGTGAAATCGTTTTTGTGGAACTTCCCGAAGTCGGGGACAGTTTTTCCGCAGGAGACGAATTCGGCAGTGTTGAGTCGGTAAAGGCGGTTTCTGAAATCTATATCCCGATTTCAGGAGAAGTTGTTGAAATAAACGAGGGTCTTGAAGATGCACCGGAACTCGTGAATGGAGACTGTTACAAGGGTGGATGGCTCATCAAGGTTAAACCGGATGATCCGTCTGAAATGGATAATCTTCTGGACAAACCGGCATACCTTGACATGCTGAAAGGATAAAAGGCCATGCGCTATCTCCCCCACACCACACAAGACATTGACGATATGCTCAAGGTCGCAGGGTGCAAGAGTCTTGAAAACCTGTTTGACTGCATACCGGATAGTCTCAAAACTAAGGAAGGCATTGACATTCCCCAGTTGTCGGAATGGGAACTTGATGCCCACATGGATGAACTGGCCTCACAAAATATTGCCTGCAGAGATTACAAATGTTTTATCGGTGCCGGCTCCTATGATCATTATATTCCCGCCATTATCCCCTATCTGATTTCCCGGTCCGAGTTCATGACCGCCTATACACCCTACCAGCCCGAAGTCAGCCAGGGAACCCTCCAGGGAATTTATGAATTCCAGACCATGGTGACCGAACTCCTGGGAATGGATGTTGCCACGGCCTCCCATTATGACTGTGGAACCGCCCTGGCTGAAGCTGCCCTCATCGCCCTGAGAAAGAATCGGAAGGCCAATAAAATTGCGGTTTCCTCCCTGGTACATCCCAGTCACCGACAGATCATCACCACCTATATCAGCCCGGCCGGATACGAGATTGTTGAAATCCCGGCCACCAAAGAGGGCCTGACCGACACCGCAGCCCTGGCGGGTATGGATGATATTGCCGGCATTGCGGTCCAGTCTCCGAATTTTTTCGGAAACATCGAAGATTTAAAGGCATTTAAGTCCATTGCCGACGAGAAAAATGTGTTATTCATTACCTCATTTACCGAGGCCATTGCCTACGGGTTTTTAAAAAATCCCGGCAGTTTTGGTGCGGACCTGGTGGCCGGAGAAGGCCAGAGCCTGGGGATTGGTAAATCCTTTGGCGGACCAGGCCTTGGATTGCTGGCCGGCACCGGAAAACAGATGAGAAACCTTCCCGGACGGTTTGTTGGAAAAACAACAGATGCCAATGGAGAAGAGGGGTTTGTACTGACCCTGGCCACAAGGGAACAGCACATCAGAAGAGAAAAAGCCTCTTCCAATATCTGTTCAAACAACGGGCTCAATGCCATGACGGCCGGCATCTACCTTGCCACGGTGGGGAAAATCGGTATCCGGGAAATTGCCAGGCAAAATCATGACAAGGCGGTTTACATGAAAAAAAGTCTGGTCAAGGCAGGATTTGAATCTGCCTTTGACTCGCCTTTTTTCAATGAATTTGTCCTGAAAGCCCCGGAAAATTTTGAAGCAAAAAGAACAGCCCTGATTAATGATTGCTGTATTTTTGCCGGGATGAAACTGGAACCGTTTTACCCTGAATTAAAAGGGCATTATTTGTTCTGTGCCACGGAAAAAGCGTCCAAAAAAGATATCGATCATTTGGTCAAGGAGGTGCAATAATGAACCGGCAACCAGGCACAAGCGGCCTTATTTTTAACGAACCGCTGCTGTGGGATAAGAGCAGACCCGGACGGTGTGCCGTGTCCCTGCCGACATCAGATGTTGAACGAAGCGATCTTGATGCGGCCCTCACAGGAGATGCACCCGACCTTCCCCAGCTCGCGGAACTGGATGTGGTCCGGCACTACACCCGCCTTTCCCAGTGGAATTTCGGGGTGGATTCAGGCATGTACCCCCTGGGGTCCTGCACCATGAAGTACAATCCCAAGACCAACGAGGTCCAGGCGGCCCGCCAGGGATTTGCCGGGGCCCATCCCCTGGCCGGTGATGAGTTTTCCCAGGGCGCTTTAAAGCTGATGTACAATCTGGAGCAATATCTGGCCGACATCACCGGGTTTGATGCGGTGACCCTTCAGCCGGCAGCCGGGGCCCACGGCGAACTGGCCGGTATGCTCATCATCCACGCCTTTCATGCAAAAAACGGAAGGCAGCGTTCTAAAATCATCATCCCGGATACGGCCCACGGCACCAATCCTGCCAGTGCCAGTCTCTGCGGGTATGAATCCGTGAACATCAAATCCGGTAAAAACGGTATACTTGAGCCCGAGACGGTTGCAGCGGTCATGGATGAGGACTGTGCCGGGATCATGGTGACCAACCCCAACACCCTTGGGCTTTTTGAAGCCAATATCAAAGAGATCGCCGATATTGTTCATGCCAAAGGCGGCCTTGTTTACGGTGACGGCGCCAATATGAACGCCATCATGGGGGTTGTCAAACCCGGGAAGATCGGCGTCGACGTCCTGCATTTAAACCTGCACAAAACCTTTTCAACTCCCCACGGCGGCGGCGGACCCGGTTCAGGACCGGTGGCGGTTGTCAAGGCCCTGGAACCCTTTCTGCCCATACCACGGGTGCAAAAGGATCTGGATTCCTATAAATTTGTGACGGACCGGCCGGATAGTATCGGCAGGATTCACACCTTTTACGGGCATTTCGGCATCATGGTCCGGGCCTATTCCTATATCCTTTCCATGGGCGGCAAAGGACTTTTAAATGCCAGTCAACTGGCGGTTCTTAATGCCAACTATGTCAAAGAAAGCCTGAAAGGAACCCTGAACCTTCCCTATGACATGCCCTGTATGCATGAATGCGTGTTCAACGACAAGATCCAGCAGGAGTTTCACGTGTCCACCATGGACATGGCCAAACGGCTTCTGGATTACGGGTTTCATCCGCCCACGGTCTACTTTCCCCTGGTGGTGGATGCAGCCTTTATGGTGGAACCTACGGAAACCGAATCCAAAGAGGCCATTGATCAGTTTATTGATGCGGTAAAAGCCATTGCCCAGGAAGCCGGTGATAATCCTGAGCAGTTGAAAAAAGCCCCGCTTCTGACAAAGGTCACCCGGCTGGATGAAGTCACGGCGGCCCGAAAACCCTGCCTCAAAGGGTAAGATGTCTCAAGGGATAAACAAACCCCGGCGCTCTGCCGTATTTAAAGATCTTGGTCTTTTAGAATACGGCAGAGCCCTGGAAATTCAGCAGCAAACCCTGGCCGCAAAAATCGATAATCCCCTGATTGAAGATCATCTTCTCTTTGTGGAGCATCCTTCGGTATTTACCCTTGGAAAAAGAGGGGGCCGGGAAAATTTAGGGGTTTCCCAGGAATTTTTACGGTCAAAGGGCATTGAAGTCGTCCAGACGGACCGGGGGGGAAATATTACCTATCACGGTCCGGGCCAGGCCGTTTTCTACCCCATCGTTGATCTGGAAAAAAACAAAATTGGTGTAAAAGAGTTTGTCCACGGCCTTGAAGAGATCATGAAACAAACGGCCACAGATTTTTCAGTCCATGCAGACAGGGACCCACGGAACCACGGGATCTGGGTGAACGACTCAAAAATTGGCAGCAGCGTCGGCATCTCCATCAGACGGGGTATCTCCTTTCATGGTCTTGCCCTTAACGTGAATATAGATCTTGAACCCTTTTCCTGGATCAACCCCTGCGGCCTGGAAAATGTCTGTATGACCTCCCTTAAAAGAGAACTAAAAAAGGAAAAAGACCTGGGTTCAACCCAATTAATACCAGACCCGATCATATATCCAAGCTTAAATCAGATCAAACAAGCCTTTATCACTCATTTTTCATCCATATTCAATTATTCGGTTAAATAATAAAATGAAAATCAGAAAAAAACCGGCAAACCTGCCTGGCTGAAAAAAAGCCTGCCCAGGGGCGGAGAGTATCAGCGGGTCAAAGATCTTCTCTCCCACGCCAATCTTAATACCGTCTGTCAGGAGGCCAACTGCCCCAATATGTTTGAATGTTTTTCCAAAGACACGGCCACCTTTATGATTTTGGGGGCCCATTGCACCCGGAATTGCCGTTTCTGCAACGTTACCTGGGCAAGTCCCCAGCCCGTTGACCCGGACGAACCCATGCGGGTGGCAAGGGCATGTCTGGACTTAAATCTCAGGTATGTGGTGGTCACCTCGGTGACCCGGGATGATCTTGAAGACGGGGGGGCGGCCCATTTTGCCGATACCATTCATGCCATACGGGCAACCCTTCCGGACCGGTCGGCAGTGGAGGTTCTCATCCCGGATTTCCAGGGAGATATGAATGCCCTGGGCATAGTTGTATCTGCAAGTCCGGATGTATTGAACCACAATATTGAGACAGTGCCCTCCCTGTATCCCACAGTCAGGCCCCAGGCTGAGTACCAGAGATCCCTTGACCTGTTCACGAATGCCAGGGTCCTGGATGCAGCAATCCCCTTAAAATCAGGCATCATGGTGGGCCTGGGAGAGACAAAGACCGAGCTTGAACAGGCCTTAAAGGACCTGCATGACCATGGGTGCGATATTGTCACCATGGGCCAGTACCTCCAGCCCACAAAATCCCATCTGGATGTTGAAAAATATTATTCTCCCGAGGAGTTTGCCGAACTGGATGCCATGGCCCGACACATTGGATTTAAAAAAATAGCTTCAGGTCCTTTTGTCAGGAGTTCCTACCAGGCCAGGGAGTTGCTCGAGTCCTCAATTCAGTCCTGAATACAGATTCAGGTACAGCCTTAAATACACTGGGTTTTAAAATTCCCGGCCGTGCTGATTTCGATAAAGGATGCTCCGTGCTTTGCCCCGAAACTTCCGGCAAGCACGATGATCAAATCCTCCTCCTTGAAACAATGCTCGTCCATGAGCCGGCAGATGGCATCCTTCAGGGGCTGGGCCGTGGTGATATCCATGGAGATATAGTCGGCAAACACCCCAAAGGAAAGTGAGAGTTGCCGCATCACCCGCCGGTCATACACCTGGGCAAAGATGGGATTATCCCCCCTGTAGGCGGAAAGGGCAAGAATGGATGTACCGGTTAATGAATCCGCAATAATGGCCTTTGTATTCATCCGCAAGGCTGCTTTAACGGCTGCCTTGGCAAGATAGGCCGTGATTTTGTTCTCATGGGTATAGGGAACATTAATATAGCTGCTCTTTTTACTTTCCACTTCCTGGGCAATTTTGGCCATGGTTCTCACCGCCACTTCAGGATATTTTCCCGAAGCGGTTTCCCCGGACAGCATCAGGGCATCGGCGTGATCCAGGCAGGCGTTGGCAACATCAGACACTTCTGCCCTGGTGGGCCTGGGAGATTCGATCATGGAGTGCAGCATCTGGGTGGCCACGATAACGGGCTTTCTTTTCTCAACACAGGTTTTAACAATCTGTTTTTGAATCAACGGAATCTGTTCCGTGGGGATTTCCACAGCCAGATCCCCTCTTGCAATCATCACCCCGTAGGCATGATCAAGGATTTCATAAAGGTTCTCAACCCCCTGTGAATTCTCAATTTTTGCAATGATTTTGATGGGAGAGTTTTTTTCATCCAGGATTTTTTGCACGGCAATGACATCTTCCGGATTTCTCACAAACGACGTGGGCGATAAAATCCAGGTCATTGTCTGCGGCAAATCGAATAAACCCCTTGTCCTTTTCGCTCAGAGCCGGCAGGGTAACGTGGACCGAAGGGATATTGATGCTCTTCCGGGCGTTAATCACCCCGTCGTTTTCAACATAACAGCTTAGATATTCATCATCCTTTTCCATGACGGCCAGGGCAATATATCCGTCATCAATCAAAATGGAACTGCCCACGGGCACATCCCGGACAAAATGTTCATAGGACACGCAGATGATATCACCCGAGGAGGTTTCTCCGGGAGACCCCTTGATTCTCACGGTATCCCCGTATTTTACGGCCAGAGGCTTGTCATTGTCGCAGGTTCTGATTTCAGGACCCTTGGTATCCACTAAAATCCCGATTTTATCAGATACCCGCCGGGTATTTTTAATCACCTCCAGAGCATCATCATGGGTCATGTGGGCAGTGTTGAGGCGAACCACATTCATGCCGGCCCAATAAAGTCCCTTGATGAAATCCGGAGAACAATTTAAATTGGAAATAGTGGCAACGATTTTTGTATTTCTTCGCACCATGACACCCCTCCTTTATTTGCAGCTATTAATGATAAAGCTTTCAATCTTTGTCTTTGCATCAAATGATGAAGACTTGAGCCCATAGTCCAGATCGCTTAAAAAAAATAAGGCCTGGTTCAGATCAGCCAGAGAAAAATTTTCCGATTTTTGAATGCTCTGGAACACAGGATATGGATTTTTTGGGTTGGGCGCAAGCAAAAGATCAGTGGATACTGACCCTGATTTTTTTTTCTTTGCATCTTCTTTGGACAGCGCTGTGTCCTGCTCTTCTATGGCAAGTTTTGTGCGATGGTCATAGGCCGTAATTTCCGGCAGAACACTCTGCTTGAATGCGTTAAAGTTGACGGCTTTCAGATTGATTCGGTTTGTTTGGCAAAACTCCCGGGTAAAACATTTCACCAGGATCAGTTTGCGTATCAGGTTTTCAAAGGATTTTAAAATCTGAAGCGGATGATACCCCTCGTTAAAGAGTGAATTCAAGTAAAAAAGGGAGGATTTCAGATCTTTTTCCATGAAGGCGTTGGTTAAATTGAAAATCGGGTCTTTTTTATCCCTGACAATCACCGATTGTACATCTGCAATGCCAATAGTTGTGTTTTTCCCAGTGTAAGCAACCAGCTTTTCAAGATTTTGGGAAAAAAGATCCAGATCAAAGCCCGTCAACTCCTTGAGGGCAAAGAATGCCTGATTGTCCAGGGTTTTCCCGACAATGGACAATTTTTCAGTGGCAATGCTCCTGAGCAGACCTGTCTGCTCGTCCAGGTCTGCTTTTCTGGCGCCAAGGGGAACGGAGCAGTCGATGATAATCCCGTTTTTTTCAATGGCCTTGTATATTTTTTTTCTTTTATCAGCAGAGGGGGGCAGTCATAATCAGCCGGTGATTTTCCGGTATCCCGGTTTCCATAAACCCGGCAAGATGATCCAGATCAAGGGGTGTATAATTGATGTCTGCCCCGCCCTTTGCCGGGGAAAACAGGGCCATGTGATTCACCTGAACGACTTTTTTGGGTGCAAGGAATGAAAACGTAGCCACCTGTTCAATGAGATCGCCTATTGAGGTTGAACCGCCTTCAAGGATTTCAACGGCAAATGAGTCATGCTCCTTTCCCAGAAGAAAATCTTTCAGAATTTTAAGGGCCTGTTTGATTAAAAACGACTCACCAAAAATCAGGAACAGGCCGGGCAGCTCTTTTTCCCGGGCAGTTTTGAGGAAACCTGCCAGGGAGTTATGCTTGATGACGGTTTTATTTATGGCCATAAAAATGTCTGTATCGTAAGATTAACAGAATACCGGCAACCAGGGAAACCATGAGCCCGATTCCCTGGGACATGGAGATAAAATCAAAGAAAAAATCCCCCCGAAAATCCCCCCGGAAAAATTCAATGATAAACCTGAACAATGAATAAAGCATGATATAGCTTAAAAACACCATCCCGGAAAATTTCTTTTTTTTCTGGAGCCACAGGAGAATAAAAAACAGGATGAGATTGGAAATCACCATGTAGATCTGGGTGGGGTGAAGATAAATCCCAGGGGGCGCCAGGGTATCGGGATGGGTGAATTTTATGGCAAAGGGCAGATCACAGGTCTTGCCGTAACAGCACCCGGCAAAAAAACAGCCCATTCTTCCCAGGGCGTGTCCCAGGGCAATACCCGGGGAAAGGATATCAGCCGTCACCCAGACGGGGATCTTTTTGAGTTTCAGATAGATACCGGTGGCCGCAACCGCGGTGCAGAATCCGCCGAAAAAAACCAGACCTCCGGTCCAGATTTTAACGATATCCAGTAAATGATTTTTATATGAATCAAAATTGATGAATACGTACAGCAGTCTGGCCCCCACAAGAGCCGAGACGAGGACAACAAAAAAAATATCCGTGATGGTTTCAGGCGCCATGTTGTAGACCCGGGCATTTTTCTGGGATACCCACACTGCGGTCATGAATCCCAGGGCCACAAACAGACCATAGGTATACAGATTAAAGCTGCCGATATGAAAGAGGATGGGATGCATCTTAAAAATCCGGTATTTGTTTAAACAAAATGTGATAGATCAATATGCCCATTCCCGTGGAAATGGCCGAGTCTGCGACGTTAAAGGCCGGCCAGTGGGCAGATCCGATGTAAAAATCAAGAAAATCCACCACCTTGCCGTATCTGAACCGGTCAATTAAATTTCCCACGGCTCCACCGAAAATCAGGGCCGGTCCATAGGACAGAAAGACAAACTCTTGGGCACATTTTTTATAAAACCAGAGCACAAACAGGGCCACCACAGATGACAGAAACAAAAAAATAAATTTTCTGATCTCCGGGGACTGGGAGGACAAAAGACCAAACGCCCCTCCGGGATTCAGAATATGGGTGAGATTGAAAAACTTTTCAATCACAACGATATGGTCATATAGCCCCAGATTGATCTTCACCAGATATTTGGTGATCTGGTCAGCGACAATCACGGCGCCGCTGACCAGGATTAATCTGAGCCATATGGTCTGCCCCACAATAGGTTCTGTTTTTTGGGCAGCCGGGTTCACTTTAGACAATCTTTTTCAGGGCAGCGGCACATCGTTCACAGGCGGTTTTATGATCCGCATCATTGCCGATGGTGGTATCGAACCGCCAGCATCTGGCACATTTCTCACCGGTGGCCCGGGTGACCTGGATGGCCAGCCCCTCAATTTCTTCGCTCTGGTAGGCATCCCCGTCAATTTCATTTACCACCACGGCCGTTGATACGATAAAAATATCATTGAGACGTTCATCCAGTTTCTCAACAATGGTTTTCATCCCGGTGTCGGGCAGTTTGATTGCCAGGGCCGCATCCAGGGGATGGCCGATGAGCTTATCCTTTCTGGCCTCTTCCAGGGCCTTGGTGACCTCGCTTCGAAGACTTCTGATGGTTTCCCAGGTCTCGGACAGATTCTTGTCTTCCCATTCAGGGTTGAGTTTTACCATAGCATCCAGGTGAATACTTGCCTTTTGATCCTCCCCTTTTGGCATGTGGTCGTAAATCTCATCTGCTGTAAAGGGAAGGATGGGGGCCATGATCTTCACCAGGGCATCCAGGATGATAAACATCACGGTCTGGGCATCCCGGCGCAGGGGATCATTTGGCGGAGACGTATAGAGCCGGTCCTTGATAATATCCAGGTAAAAGGAGGACAGGTCCTTTACACAGAAATTGTGCAGGGTATGGTAAATGGTATGGAATTCATAGGCATCATAGGAGGTCAAAGACCGCTTGACAACGGTGTGCAGCCGGTGGAGAATAAACCGGTCCAGTTCAGACATGCCCTGAACAGGTCTCAGGTCTTTTGTGACGTCGAAATCAGAAAAATTGCCCAGCATGAACCGGCAGGTATTCCTGATCCTGCGGTAGGCATCTGACAATTGCCGGATAATATTATTGGAGATGCTGATATCTCCCTTGTAGTCGGCCGAGGCAGCCCAGAGTCTCAGGACATCGGCGCCGTACTGCTTGATCACCGTATCCGGTGCCACCACGTTTCCCACGGACTTGGACATCTTATGGCCTTTTTCATCTACCACAAACCCATGGGTCAGAACCGCCTTATATGGGGCATGGCCGGTCCTTCCCACGCCGGTGAGCAGGGAGGAGTGAAACCATCCCCTATGCTGGTCGCTGCCCTCAAGGTACATGTCCGCCGGCCGGGAAAGACCCGGTCTTTCATCCAGAACTGCGGCATGGCTGATCCCGGAATCAAACCACACATCCAGGATATTGTGGTCTTTTGTGAAATTTACGGACCCGCATTTTTTACATACGGCACCTTCGGGCATCAGGAAATCGGCCTCCTTTTCAAACCAGATGTCGGAAGAGTGCTCGGCAAACAATTCATGTATCTTGTCAACGGATTCCCGGGTCACATAGACCTCCTGGCACTCATTGCAGTGAAACACGGGAATGGGAACCCCCCAGGACCGCTGCCGTGACAGACACCAGTCCGGTCGGTTTTCGATCATTGAGTAGATTCTTTCCCGGCCCCATGAGGGAATCCATTGAACATTGTTAATCTCTTCAAGGGTATTTTTTCGCAGTCCCATCTTGTCCATGGAGATAAACCACTGGGGGGTGGCCCGGTAGATCACCGGATTTTTGCAGCGCCAGCAGTGGGGATAGGAGTGGGACAGGTTCTCGTTTTTTAACAAAAGACCGGCATCATTCAGGTACTGGTTGATACTCGCGTTGGCCTTGAATATAAATTCTCCGCCAAAGTGCTGGACATCATCGGAAAACACCCCGTTGTCTTCCACGGGGGAATAACACTCCAGCCCGTATTTTTTACCCGTGATATGGTCGTCTGCTCCGTGTCCGGGAGCGGTATGGACACAGCCGGTACCAGCCTCCAGGGTGACATGGTCGCCCAGAATAATCAAGGAATCCCGGTCATAGATGGGGTGTTTGCAGCGTTTGTTTTCAAGCTCCCTGGAGGAAAATTCTTTGAGAATCTTAAAATTTTCAAATCCAAAGGTTTTCATGACCGGGTCAACCATTTCCTTGGCCAGGATTAATACTCCCTGGTTTTCGGTTTTGACGGCTGCATAGGTAAATTCCGGATGAAGCGCAATCCCGAGGTTGGCCGGAATGGTCCACGGGGTCGTGGTCCAGATCACCACAAACAGATCATCGTCTACCTCGGGCAAAAGGCCGGACAGGTCATCAATGACTGGAAATTTCACATAGATGGAGGGTGAGGTGTGGTCGTGGTATTCAATCTCGGCCTCGGCCAGGGCAGTCTGGCAGGAGCAGCACCAGTAAATGGGTTTTTTGCCCAGAAACATATCCCCGGACAGGGCAAACTCTCCGCACTCTTTTGCAATTCTGGCCTCATAGGGATAGTTCATGGTCAGATAAGGATTGTCCCATTCCCCCATCACGCCGAACCGCTTGAATTCGTCTCTCTGGATATCCACAAATTTGGCAGCATAGGCCCGGCACTCTCTCCTGACCTGGACATTGGTCATTTCCCGTTTTTTCTTGCCCAGTTTTTTGTCCACATTGTGTTCAATGGGCAGTCCGTGGCAGTCCCAGCCCGGAATATAAGGGGCGTTAAATCCGCTCATCTGCCGGGACCGGATAATGATATCCTTCAGGATTTTATTGATGGCGTGCCCCATGTGCAGATGGCCGTTGGCATAGGGAGGGCCGTCATGGAGAATAAAGGTCTTTTTGTTCTTGGACTGTTCCCTGAGTGTTTCATATATTTTCTTTTCTTCCCACTCTTTCATCATCTGGGGTTCCCGCTGGGGCAGATTGGCCTTCATGGCAAATTTAGTGGACGGCAGGTTCAAAGTTTTTTTATAATCCATTCTTCCTCCGGTATTCGGATCAATTGATATTCAATAGTTGAACTTTTCTTTTTACGGCCAAACCGGCAAAATGTCAAGAAATAAGGCGCTTTTGCATGATATATCCACAAGGTCCGGCCTGGAAAACATATTTGTCTGGAAAGGCTGCGGGAAGCTATGGAAATATCGATCACCTATGCCGAACTTTTCAAATGGCGGGACAATTCACTGAGATTTTTCCTGCCGACCACCATTGCGCCGAGGCATGGTGATTCGGAAAGTATAGGTATTCAGTCCCATCAGACGACGGAATACAAGTTGAAAAATGCCCATGTGGAACCGGACGGCTATGACCACATCGCCTTGGCCTCGTTCTACCCCAAATTTCCAGCGATTAATAACCCTCCACCCCGGTGCATCCCCATCCTTGTGGACTGTTCCTTTTGGAAGCGCAATGGGAAGGCTTCATGCTTAAGCTGCTCTGTTCAATGATATTTCAACGTCTATTCCTATTTTCCCAAGCATTGACACCAGCATATCAATGGTGAACAGATCAATTTTCCCCCTCATAAGATTGCTTATGCGAGGTTGGGTTACACCCATCTTAACGCTTGCTTCCTTCTGGGTGATATCCTTTTCCTGGATATATTTCCGGATCTCCAACATCAAGCGGCTTCTTATATAAAGGTTCTTTGCAATGGCGGAATCATCCTCCAGCGCGTTAAATACATTCTTATATGATCTATTCATGATGTGTTTCTCCTTTCCTGTTGTAATTGTTTCAATCTTGTTTGGGCCAAAGATATATCCTTTTTAGGGGTTTTCTGCGTTTTTTCCTGGAAAGCATGAAGCACATAAATCGCTTCTTGAAACTTGGCGATATAAATAATTCTAAACTCCCCGTTTTCATGTATCCTGATCTCTTTTACCCCGGCTCCGATTGACGGCATTGGTTTCCAGTCAATCGGGGCTATGCCCATCTGAATGGCCATTAATTCATGCCCTGCCTTTCTTTTGGCCTCTTCAGGGAAGTTTTTAATGTCTTTCTGGGTTGTATATTTGAAAATAATGTGTTTCATGAGTATTATTATATAATATTTTGTATATGAGTGTCAAGAAATTATATACAAAATATTATATAAAAAAGTGCCAATATTATGATACCATCACGGCTCAACCGTTTCTTTCTCCGGTGTTTCAATCCACGCCCCGTATTGGGAGCGACCTACAACTGTAGCCTTGCCTGATGCATTAAAGCGTGTGTCAAGATTCAAATAGTATAACAGCGGGAGTATGATTTACTGATTTGACTGGCGGGATATCAGCCCGTTACATTATTTTGTTATTAATTTGGGGGGTGGGCGTTACACTATTTGAATCTTAGCTCGCCTGGCGAGGTGTGAGTGCATCACATTCTCAAGATGTGACAGCCGATGTTTTGACTGCCTCGGTCGGGGCATGGGTTGCGACTCAGATGATTGGCCGTTCCAACAGGCTCTAAATTCCGTTCCGCTGACCGGAAAAACTCGCTCCGCTCAGACAATTCCCGGTCTTGCCGCTCCACTTCATCAAGATCCTGTACGGAACGCCAATAAATCATTCCATGCAACCGCATACCTCGGCCTTTTCAAAAAAATGCGACTCAGTTTTCTCTCCAATTATGCATGAATGTCGGGCGGCAATGTATATTTGCTTTCAACCCCCACATGTTGTGTTTGGCTCTTTTCCAAAAAAGACATGAATATGAATACAAGTGCCCACCGGTGAAATTTTGATTGCAGTCACTACTCGGAAAAGAAGTCAACGCCTTTTTAATAAGGGCTCTGAGCCTTTGATAATAGACAAACTAATCGCTCTATGCATCTGAATTCCCCAGCCTAAAAACAGAAATCTTTTTTTTCCAGAATACTCAAACTTACAATGAATATTCTTGATTCTTTCAAGTCCAATGAAGGTCAGGAATTGGATAATTAACCTTGACTCTTTGATTAACTGATTCTTGATTGCCAGTACCAGGGTTTTCTATGCATATGGGCAATTGCCCAAATTATAATTTCGTGTTTTTCTACTGTGAAAAGAACTTTATATGGGAATTTGGGTATGTAGGCTTTATATAGATCAATTGATTCTTTCAGGTACCATTCAGGATTAATTTTTATTTTTTCAATGCTATCTTTAACCGATTTTTTAAATCGTTTTCCCAAACCTTCAGACTGCTGATCATACCACATAATTGCGTCATCAAACTCTTTTGCTGCCAATTCATGAATTCTAATCTTCATGGTATAAGCTATCAAAATCGATTAATTTTGAGCGCCCATCTTTAACAGCTTGTCTCCGGTCCTTGACTTCATCCAGCCATAACTTACGGATTTTATCTTCTTCGCAATCTATGCTGGCCATTATTAATTGAGCGAATTCAATCCTTTCATTTGGCGGCATTTTCAAGGCTTCATCCAATAAATTCTGTGTCATTGTTTTTGTCCTCAACAATTCATTTATATAATATAAAATGATACTTGATAATTCTCCACGAGTCAAAAATTATATGCAAAACTCGGCAAAGAAAAACCTATGGGATTATTTTTCAGGCATTTCAAGAATAATTTCAGGTTTGTGTCGGTATCCATAAAGATTTTTGATGCTGGATTCTCCGGAATAGGATAATTAATGTTGAGTGTCGGTTTTGCTTTTGGGAGCCTGGAATGGTTAGGGTTGGGACCTCACAGCAATCAGAGTCAACTTCTCCCTTGTCTTCGGTTTAACAGGATGATAGAAAAACAATATCATTAATCTATAGGGGAAACAGCATGAAAATTAATTTTACCGTTGAGTTAGACAAGGAACTTGCTGAGCTTATACAGTCGCCAATCAGAAACTTTTTTGAGGGACTATTGGCATTGACCAAACCTGTTAAAGATGCCCCTGTGTCCCAAGGGGATGACCCTGAAGGGCCGAATCAAGAAGAGGTCGTCAAAGATGAAACCCCTCAGGGTCCGGAAACTATTGTAAGTCCAGAACCCGCTTCCGAGGCTCCTGAACCTAAAGCAAAGCCAGGGGTAGTCAAGAAAACAATACTGGAAGCCATACAATCCAGAAAGACCGGCATAGATGCTAAAGGGATCGCAAAATTGACGGGCTTTACCGGGAAACAAATCTCAAACAATATGTTTCACTTAAAAAAAGCTGGCCTTGTTAAGAAAAAAAAGGGTGGGAAGTTTGTGGCCATCAAGATTAAAGAGTCCACTTTAAAAGGATAGCATATGAGTTCAGTATCCGTAAGATTTTTTATTATTACAGATGATTCTGAAATTTTTAGAGTGTCACTCAATAAATTTGAACGTTTATTAGAATGCACCAGTGACGAGAAAATGGAAAGGTTTGCTGGAAAGCGTGTGCGTGTTGCAGAAATTGGCGTGAAGCTTGAGAACCGAAGGCCAATAGAGGTTATACGAGCAATTTATTATTATTTACATTTCAGTGAAAAAGGTATCGTTGATAAAGATAAATTAAGAAATGATGGAAATATAGTTTCTACTGCTGGAATTTCCCCTATGTTCACGGAAAAAATGAAAGACAATATAATAGATGCTCAACAAAAATTCGCTAAAAGGCAAAGAGACCATTCTGTTTGGTGGAAACCTGATATGCAGCTTGAACGTAATATTTTAGATGCTTCCATCGACGAGTTCAGGTGTAAAAAGCTGTAATATAAAAAAAGATGCTTGCATGATTGGCATCAATTTTAATCCAGATTTTCGGTAATGTATTCTTTTGGTATCCATGACAATTTCGGCGGCTGAATACTCAAGGCAGGGATACTAATCTTTGAGTCCATCCGATCAACAAAATATATTACCTGATTTTGCGAAAACCCTTTCCAGGAGATTATTAATGTATAAAATGTACTTTTTAACGTCAAGTTCACCAGTGAGTTTCAGCGAGTCAAGTGGAGCGCAGCAGAACGTTGGTGAAATGATTTGTTAAGCTTATCTTATTTTCTATTTGCACCACTGAGATTCACATGGAATCCCATCATTATCGCCATCAATCTTCACATTTGGACAATTCTTAAGGTAGAATCTTGCTTCTTTACATGAATTCATTTCACTACAATATTGTTTTCCTTCACAGCTATAACCTGTAAAATCTTCATCGACCAAACCAACTGGCAATGAATTTACAAACATTTGTGACCAAGATGGATAAGTTGCATATGCGGCAAATGCTATGCCCAAAAATACTAACAATGCTATTAAGCTCGAAGTAAGGTTACTTCCTTTTGATTCATTTCTTTTTCTTGGCCTATAAACAACCTCTGAAACACCTTCAATTTTGGCATTAATTGCTTTTCTCTTACCATTATCATCTGTTATATGGTCAAAATATATGGTGTCATCGACTTTTGGTCGACGTGACATTTTCTTCAATGCGGAAATATGGATAAACACACTCCCTTTAATATTTGAAGATTCTATAAATCCGAATCCACGATCTTCATTCCAGCGAACTAATTTACCTTTTTGTTTCATACAGAATTTTCTTTTTTTGCTTTACCAAGTTATTATTCAGCAGTCAATTTAATTGAAGGATAACACCACAGGTTGGGATTTGTCCAGAGGGAGGTTAATACATAAACAACCTTACAACCCTGGCTTAATCCGGGTTGCGCTCTATCCCTTCATCTTAAGAATTCACAATTGAATTGGTATCCTAAATTATTCCAGGCCCCGAATACTCCACCTTCGGATAATTAAAGTTGAGTACCAGTTTTCATTTTTTAAGGGCTCAAAATGGTTATAACTATTAATAATAATCCGGGGTTTTAAAGCCATTTTCGGTATGTGCTCGTTTTGGTGTAGTCCGCTGATTAAAAAAAAGAAGAGATTGATATTATAGTACCGGTTAGCTCAACATGTTACCCTGCTTAAACACTCGGCTTGTCAACCTCGAACAAACTGCCTTAAGACACCAAAGCATAAAATCGGGTAACCTAAGCTCACATACCACTTTAAGTTGTGAACAGCATTCCTGAAAAAAAATTGTCAGTTCAAACCATGATGATCAAGCCGCCCATTTTTCGCCCTTCACGGCATAGTCATATACAAGATTATAAATGGAGTCACATTTTTTCTTAAACAATTTTCTGTCATAGGTTTCCGGTAGATGATGATCCAGCGATTCCTCCATGGCCTGCTTTACATTCTCCCGGGTTTGCGAGTCTTTATACCAGTCCTGAACCAACACTTTCGGATGTTCTTGAACCAGTCTTTTTAAAAGATGGCTGGCAGCAAGTTTGACGGTTTGTTCTTCCTTTTTGGTCATCTTATCTTTTTTTAACACATCAAAGAGTTCCAGCTCATCCTGGGTAAGACCTTCCCGGATATGACGCTCGTCTTCGGCTTTAAGTTTTTTGGCAAAGTTGACCAAATCATCATGATAATTTTCCGTAGAAGACCCTCCCGAATTATACGTGTCAATAATCGCCTGGAAGCGCTGGGCAAAACTGATCCGGGTCTGGTTTTCCTTGATCATCTGATCCAGTTTCGCCTGGATAAAGGCCCTTAGATCAGCGATCTCAATATGTTTGTACGCGGTCTGCTTAAATTTTTCTTTGATCTTTTCAAAATCTACATTGGCAAGGTTCCACTTTACGCCTTTGGAAATAGCGGGCAGCGCTTTTCCATTTTGGGCATCCCATGGTTTAATCTCTTCTTCAAGGGTATCATCTTTGGCAGTTACCACGCTTTGATCCAGAAGATCATTGATCCGCTGCTTAGCCGATTCAATATCCTCCTGTTCAATGATGGCATCCAGCACACCGCGCAGATATTGAAAAACAAATACCATGGGTCGCTTTTCCCTGGTCAGTATTTCCGGTTTGCAAGCTTCATACAGGGCGGTAATGGTATTGTCATAAACAATATATTCCTGCCGAAAGTCATCCTTTTCCAGCAGCTTATCTGCAAAGGCCTTAAACGATTCAATATTTTTAAACACCTTGTCCTGTTCCGGAACCGCATCAATGGGAATATCCAAAGACCTACAGAATGCAATTCCCTGGTCAATGGCCTGGTCAAGCAATGTAAACAGATGCGATTTATCCCTGACCGGATCATCTTCATCACTGCCCAGTGCATAGTTGGCCAATGCCTTTTTCATATTTCGGAAAACATTATAATAATCGATCAGCTCCCCGTTCTTTTTGGGCACTTGATTGATCAAAAAGGAAGAGACCCGGTTGGCCCGGGCAATGGTCTGCATCAGGGTATGATCTTTCATGGGTTTATCAAGATAGAGTGTGGATACCGTGGGCGCATCAAAACCGGTCAGCCACATGGCACAGACAAAGACAAGGGATAACGGATCATTGGGGTCTTTAAACCGGTACTCGATATCATGCCCGTTTTCATCAATCCGGCTCATCTTATCCCGGTGGGGTTTAATATCCAGCCCCTGTTTTTTAAACCGCTCTTCTTCTTTTCCTTCCTCGCTCACCACCACGGCCATTTCCACTGTACGCATATACTGAAGTATCTTTTTAATATTTTGCTTTTCAGTATCAGATACAGCCCTGCTGCGTTTCCCGGTTAATTCCTTGATCTGTTTTTTCCACTGATCCGTCACTTTGTCATACATCTTTACACAGGTGAATTTATCCACACAAATCACCATGGCTTTGCCTAAGTATCCGCGTCTGGGGAAATGATAGACAATATCATGGGCAATGGCATCCAGCCGGTCATCGCGCTTGATCACTTCCACTTCTTTTGAAAATGAATTCTCCAGTTTTTCCTGCTGCTTTGCGTTTAAATTTTCATCCTCAAGGATCTCATAGAACTCCTCATCCAGGTCCTCGTTCTGGATCAGTACCTCAGGTACCCGTTTCTCATAAAACAACGGCACTGTGGACTCATCATCCATGGCCTGCTTAAAATTGTATTCACTGACATAATCCCCGAACCAGTTGCTGGTTTTCCGGTCACGGCCCAGAAGCGGGGTGCCGGTAAAGGCATAATAATAAGCCCCTTTCAATCCCTTTCGCATGTTCTCTGCCAGGGACTTGTACTGGGTCCTGTGGGCCTCATCCACGATGACAATGATTTCCCGGGATGTTTTTGTTGCATCAAACAGGATGGGAAAGGCCTTGCCCTTATCCCACCTGAACTTATGGATCAGGGTAAAGACAAAGCGTTTGTTTTGGGATAGAAACATTCGCATCTCATCACTGTTTTTGGGCTGGGCAGCGTCCGATTCCCTCACGGTTTCGGTATTGAGAAAGTTGCGATAGATCTGTCCGTCCAGATCGTCCCGGTCCGTGATGATGACAAAGGAAAAATCGCCCTGAAATTTACGGAAGATCTTTCGGCAAAGAAAAATCATGGAAAAACTTTTACCAGATCCCTGGGTGTGCCAGAACACCCCTAACTTGCCCTGCTTGTTTTTTCGATCGGCAAAGGATGCCACAGCCTTGTTCACACCGATATACTGGTGGTTCTGGGCAACAATCTTTGTTGCTTCCCCGTGATATACAATGAAATTTTCATAATAATCCAGCAGCCGCTTGGTTGTGCAGATCCCGCCCAAAAGCCGTTCAAGGCTGGTGCCGTCTTTACCTGCCTGTTTTGCATTGATCCGCTCTTTTTCATCATCGGTCCGCAGCCACCTGAAAAAGAATTCCCAGGAAGCGGTCATGGACCCAATTTTCGTTTCAACCGCATTGGACAGCACACAAAAGCCGTTGTACAAAAACAATTGCGGGATATCTTTTTTATAATCTGTCAGATTTTTATCATAGGCCTGCTGCAGCTTGACATTGGAATTTTTCAGTTCAATAAAGACCAGGGGTAGCCCATTGATATAGATCAGGATATCAGGTCTTCGAAATCGCTGTTCCCCCTTTATCCACAATTGTGTCACCACACAGACATCATTGGCTTCAGGATGTTGAAAATTAATAATTTTTACCCGGGCCTGCTCTGTTCTGCCGGAGTCATTTTCAAACTCAACCGGAATCCCGTCTTTGGTATATAGGTAAATTTCCTTGTTTGCCAGGACCCAGGACATGGCCCCGCGTTTTCGGGTCAGTTTTTCAAGGGCTGCATCAACAACCGATTCGGGCAGATGGGAGTTCATTGCCCGGGCCTGTCTGGCAAGGATATCCAGAAACACCACATCCCGCTTGTCGGTTCTGCCGGAACCGTCCTTTAGATTTTCAGGGTCTGCTGTAAAGCAGTTGATATGGCGGACATGCGGGTCTTTTAGAAGAAATTGTACCGCAGCCTGTTCAATGTTGTCCTCGCTGATGAAATTGGGCATTCTCATCCTCTTTCATGCTGTTGGGAAACCGGATATCGAGATCTTTTACAGAAAGCTTCCCGCTGATTAACCGGGTCAGGAGACGATTCCGGGTTTGTTTGAGGTTGATGTTCTTTTTTATATAGAAATTCTTTTGTTCAAGCGTTTTTTCAATACAATCTTGGAATTTAATTTGCAAACCCCTTGATGGTAATAATATTTTAATCGTTTCGATAAAACCTTTATTAAGCTCAACTTGTCCTGTTGCACCTGTTGCCATATATTCAAAATATGGTTGTAGAAACTTTATTGTATATGACAAATATAATGGTAAAATCTCTATTCTATCGGCACGGCAGATTGTAACATGAGAATCTACTGTTAAATTATTTTCTGTGAAACACACAACAGAAACACGTCCTAGTGTTCCGACCCCTGTTGAATTTATAAGTGCATCCCCAAATTCAATATATTTGTCATTAGCAACATTCGTATTATGAGTTCTTGCTATACCGAGATCAATATTTCCATCCCTTATACATTTTTGATTGATAACAAGTTTTTTCGAATCTTCATCATATTTTGGTGAAATCCCTCGCTTCATTAATTTTGTTACATTTTTTAAAGGCTTCCTTACCCAACCTTCAGGAATCCCCTTCTCAAACTTCACCCTCTCATACCCCGGAAACCGCATTCTCACAAACCATTCCTTGTAAATTTCTTCTGCTGTTTTTTCCAGGATGGCAATCCTGCGGGTGTTGTTTTCAATGAGATCGTCATAGGCGGAGAGGATGGCGGCTATTTTTTTTTGAAAAGTGATTGGTGGAATTGGAATTATAAAATTCCCAATTTGAGTACCACTAATATGAGGAACATTTACTCCTGTAACAATTGGCTTTACATAATTAGAGAAATAGTTTGAGCCAATTAAATACCTTAAAAAAACCTGAAAAATTTTGCTTGAATCTTTAGTCCTTATCCGAGCTACTCGTTGAACTAATAGAGATTTTGGATCTTTTGATTTTATATAGGACCATTTCAGCCCTGATGTTACCCAAGGACGATCCATTGCGACTACAATATCAAAAGATTTTAACCAAAACTTATCAAGCCCCATTAGCATTTCTTTTGGCCATCTTTTAGAATTTTCCCAATCAATATATCCTTGATGAAGATTATCTCCTTTTACTAAGGGGATATCAGAGTCATCATTTGTAAAATTTTTACTTTTAAATGCAAAGCCAGGTTCGATCCGTACATACCTTTTTAATTTATCAGTATCAAAGGCAGATAGTTTTATCATTCATCCCCCGCAATCTGACGGATATTATGGGCAATGATCTCTTCCAGGTCTCTGGCTTCAGCATTCAGCTTTTCCAGTTCATCATTGAGGGTCAGCAGCTCATCAATGAACTCTTCTTCTGTCCTGCCGTCTTCTTCAATCACCACGCCCACATACCGGCCCGGGTTCAGGGAGTAATCCTGTTCCCTGACCTCCTCTGGGGTGGCCAGTTTACACAGGCCGGTCACATCTTCATACGCAGCTTTTGGGAATCGTTCCTGCAGCCAACCGATATGGGTAAAATACATTTCCGCTTTTTTAATTTCCGTATGCAGGGCGGTCAGGTCATCTTTGAGCTGTTTTGTCTGCCGCTTATCCTTGTAGTCTTTTTCATATTTCCTCACCTTTTTGTCGATGATCTTGAGCACATCATGGATACTTGAAAAAATCGGTTCAAAGGCCTTGGCAAGGGTTTGCTGGGCTGTGTTAGAAGGTTCTATGTCAGTCAGATCAGTTTTATTCCGGTAAGCGTTTACCTTCTTTGCCAGGGAATCAATAACAGACAGGTTCTCTTTTAAATCCTTGATATCATTGGCCTTGTTGTCTTTCAGCCAGGTTTTGATCCGGTCGGCGATATCTGAAATCGTGTCTTTGCTCTGGTCCAGGGTTTCCATGCCCTTTGAGAAATAGGTGTCCACAAGACAGATAAAGGCTTTTCGATCCTTTTTATGCAGCTTGCTGATCACGGCAAGGTTCTGGATCTGGGCGTCAGAAAATTCCCTGTGGGCCCTGTCAACCTGTGTAAACACATTCCTGGCATCAATGAACAGAATCCTGTCATCTGTTTTGGCTTTATCAAAAAACCAGAGCGTGGCCGGCAACGTCACCGTGTAAAACATATTGGAAGGCAGGGTGAGCATGGCATAGATCAAATTGTTTTCAATCAGGGTCTGGCGGATGGTCGCTTCCGAATGTCTGGCATCGGATGCGGAATTGGCCATGACAAGCCCGGCCCGGCCTTTATCATTTAAGGACGTGGCAAAGAGGTTAATCCACAGATAATTGCCGTTGGGACAGGTTTCCTCGCCTTTTTTCTTGTTCTTGGTTTTGTTCCGGGGAATGCCGTAGGTGTTGAACCGTGGATCTTTTTCCACCTTGGCCAAAGTAACGTCATCCACGTTAAACGGGGGATTGGCCAGGACATAATCATACTGGCCAAAACTTTGAAAGGGATCTTCATAATAGGTGTTGGCCTGCCGGATTTCACCGCGCAGACCATTGACCGCCAGGTTCATCTTGGCCAGATTCACGGTTTCAAGGGTCTTTTCCTGGCCATAGACAAACAGGGAGTCATCCCCGTTATTCTGACGTTTTCTGACAAACTGGCCGGACTGCACAAACATGCCGCCGGAACCGCAGGCCGGATCAAAGACCTTGCCGTGGTGGGGCCCAATGATCTCCACCATGAGGCGGACCACAGAATTGGGCGTAAAAAACTCCCCGCCGCCCTGGCCTTCGGAAAGGGCAAACTTGCCCAGAAAATACTCATAGATCTTGCCGAACATATCCCCTGAGGCATTAGGGGGAATATTGGAAAAATTTTTCAGCAGATCCTTTGGCAGATTCCGGTCCGTGCGGGTGAGTTTGAAATATTCGTCCTGGGGCAGGACACCGGCAAGCTCTTCCTTATATGCTTCAATGGATTTCATGGCCTCTTTGATGGCCGCATCAATATCTTTTTCATCGGACAGATTGAGCAGATAGCTGAACCTGGCATGCTCAGGCAGATAAAATCCGCATTTGGCAATGGCAATCTCATGAATTTTCTTTTCCCGGCGAGTCCCTTTCAAATTGGCATATTCAGCCAGGATATCATCTTCAAATTGACTGTACTTATTATCGGCAAACTTGAGGCAGATCATTCCCAGAACCGGTGTGGCATATTCACTTGATTTTAAATCTGAATTGGCCCGCAAGGTATCTGCTGTCTGCCAGAGCTGGTCTTCCAATGCTTTAAATTCGTCTGAGGTCATGTTTGCTTTTTTAAAATTTGTATTCGATTAATAATATCCCTCTGTTTTTCAGGGAGCCCTATAGCCTTTGGAATATATGAAAAACAGTGGAAATAAAAGAAAGAAATGACTTGATCTATTGATTATTTTGGCGGTTGTTCATTGAACAATTTTTTATAGGTTGCTTTAAATGATTTGGGGGTATCTTTCAGGTAAATCCAGAAAGCGGCGATCGCTCTGATTTCTTTCATGGTAATCGCCTCGCAGTCAAGTAAAAGCCGCATGATTTCCAATGAGGTAAACGTCTTAATTTCATACTCTTTTGCCAGCATCAGCATATCAGTATCATCCGTCACCACAGGGATAGACAGTACCAGAGCATAGCAAAGGGCTGTCAGATCAACCCGCGAAACGCCGTATTTTTCTTCTCTGGCTGTTTCTCTTAAAAAATAGAATGTGTTGTTGATGTCTGATTTCTGTACCTGATTCAGACGGAAACATTGTTTTCTGTTTTCAACGAACTCCGGTTCATTCACCCAGAAAAATTTATGCTTGAGTGATGGATTTTTATTATATTCGTCATTGAGTTCTCTGATCACACCCATGACATATTTTTCTTCACAAAAAGGCGTTTTCAATAATGGATGGATGCTTTGAGCCAGTCGGAAATAAGAACAGGAATCTACCAGGATTGTCGCTCTCATAAAAACAGACCTTCGTACAGGGCATGGGCATCAGGAGGGGATAGATTCAAAATTGCCTGTAGAAAGCCTATCGATTTTTTTTCTTGTTTGATCAATCGCTTAAGAGACTCGAAAAAAGGACTTCCAAAGGTATCCCGGGTAGATTTAATATATCCATGTGCATGGGGAGGCAGAGTATCGAAAAGATGCTCTGCTATGTTTTTATATTGATTGCAAAAAACAGTATTCACTTTAAAAATCGAATTGTTTTTTTCCAGATCGATTTTCGTTTGATGGGTATGCACTGCATATCGATTGATTTCATAGTAAATCGTCAAAGGGGATATGGTCAGTTCTTCTGCCTTGTCCTTTATTCTGGCAAGTTGATAGCTTTTCTTAGGTATCCGTCTTAAAACATCATATTCATGTTGTGCCATTTCGCTGTTAAATAAAAGAGCCCCGGCAAATAAATCCGCAAAATCCTCTGCTGTTTCGTGCTCTAACCCTGGGGATTTGACATGGCCAAGCTCATGGGCCATCCAGAACTTGAAATCATGGACCTTGCTGTCAAGATTAAGATATATCCATGTGGTCCTGGATTGCGGCAGATATATATGCAGCGCATTTTCATGATTGGTTTTATTGCCCCAGAACACAGGAATAATAACGGCATAGTAACGATTAAAAAAATCAATCAAATCCTGGAAATCAATCTTGTCGTCATTTTCTTTTCCAATGGCTTTTCTGACTTCTTCTGCCGCTGCCTGAATATAGTCGTAATCCAATTTTGGCTCAATTAAAACAGGAGGCGCAGAAAGCTTATCATAGGGCAGATAAGGAACAACCTGCTCTAAAAGAAATCCTTTATCCTTTGCATCTTCCATATAGTCAGAAGATATTTTATGGTTTCCCTTTTTCCTGAAGGCAACCACTGGCTCTTGCGACGAATCCTGTTTGATAACAATTTCATCGAAACTAAGCTTCAATGCTTTTGCGAGCTTAAGAAGAACAGCGGGTCTTGGAAACTTCTTATCTTGAATCCAGTTGGTTACGCTTTGTTTGGAAACTTGAAGGCTATCTGCAAGGCTTGTTTGCGACATCCCCAATTGTTCCATTTTGAGAATTATTTTCTCAATGTTCAAGGATTTATTCTGTGTTGTTGTTGCCATGCTTTAATTTATAGGACGCCTGTCAACTTTTGTCAACTTTAAAATTATATTTTCGAAAATTGGGAACAGATCGTGTTTTTTATCTCTTCCCAGGCTGGAAATATTTTTTAAGTGTGGACTACTCTCAAGGCAAGCTTCATTTTGGAGGTGACAGACGACCCCGGACTATCCGGATTTTTTAAACGACAAAAGCTCGGTCTTGAATTTTCGGTAACCCAAAGCACTGGCGAAAGAAGTGAACGCCTTTATTGCCGGCCTTATCGGCGACTGATGATAGACAGTATAATCGCCATCGGCATCTGAACTTTCCAGTTTAAAATATTTTTTCCCCCAGAGTGCCCAAACGCACAAAGAATATCCTTGATACTTTAAAGCCCAGTTAAGGTCATGAATTTGAAACTTATTCTCACCTACCCTTATTCATCATAAATATCCAGATCTGGATAATACTTTTTTGCACATTCTTGACATATACCATGGCTGAACTCTGCCTCCGAATGTTCATGGATATAAGATTCAATCTGAGTCCAGTAACCTTTGTCATCGCGAATTTTTTTACAGTGAGAACAAATGGGAAGTAAGCCACTTAATTTTTTAACTTCAGCCAATGCCTTTTGAAGATCCTCAATCAAACGTTCTTTTTCTAACTGTCTACGCTTATTTTCTGTGATGTCACGAATAATACCTTGATATCCTTCAATATCCCCATCAGAATACCGTCGAACAGTAGCCGTTACAAGGCAGTCCATCTCTTCACCAGTTTTGTTCCGTAATCTTTCTTCAAAGTCTTTAACAAATCCATATTGTTTAATTGTGTTTATAAACTTAGATCTCTGTTTTGGATTGACATATAAATCCTGAGTTTTCAAATGATACAAATCATTTTTTGTATAACCAAAAAGATCAAAGAAGGACTGGTTCGCATCAATAATAATCCCTTCTATAGTGCTTATATAGTTGGGGTCTTTAGAGCTTTCAAATAAGACGCGGAATTTCTCCTCGCTTTTCCGCAGTTCCGTTTCAGCCTGTATTCGATCGGTGATATCAACAGAAATATTGCCGGTCGCGATAAGTTTATCTTCATCATTAAAAATTGGATATTTTTTCGTTAGAACGTATTTCCTTTCTCCCTCATGTGTAATGACAGGCTCCTCTTTTACAATGAATTCTCCTCGTTTCAAAGATTGTGCTTTTCTTTCGTCCTCCATGTAAGAGCGAATGGGTTCTGAATCAACAGATTTACCGAAAATTTCTCCGTCTGTTTTGCCTATCATCGTCTCAATTGATGCATGTCCCGCCGCATCAGCAAAAGCTTGATTTGTGGCGAGAACTCGTAAATTAAGATCTTTAATCACAACAATATTGTCAGAATTTTCAACAACTGCAGAAAGAAGCGAGTTTTTCTTATCAACAGCTTTCAGCCTTTCTTCTGCTTTCTTCCGCTCGGTAATATCTTGGTGGGTGCCTATCATACGCACTGCCCTCCCAGATGCGTCTCTGCATACCACCTTTCCACGTCCCAAAATCCATTTCAAGCCTCCATTCTTAGTCTTCATGCGGTATTCAACTTCAAAAGAATCTGTGAGGTTATTAACGCAGTCGAGGTTTGCCTGATAAGCTTTTTGCTGGTCCTCCGGGTGTATCAGATCTTTCCATTCATGTACATTTTTTATAACATCAGTAGAATCATATCCAATCATGATTGTTAAACCCGGGCTGCAATAAATATCTCCAGTTGTCAAATTCCAGTCCCATATCCCGTCTTTTGAGGCTTCCATAGCCAGAGAAAAGCGCTCTTCGCTTTTCCGTAATGCGCTCTCGGTTTTCTCCTGTTCTGCTATTCTGCCCATTCGCTCGGCAATAGCATTGATAAGATTCCTTTCATCACGCAAAAATGGTCCTTCATCTGCTTCTGGTCTTTCTTCTGCGTAACACACCCGTATTTCACCGGAAATATTTCCGTTTACGACAATAGGCTGACTTAAAAAGGCATGAAAGCATTTATCGCAGGGCTCATCACAATGACCTTCCGATCGAATGTCCTTTTCGTCCAGAACAATTCTACACTTAGTAATCTGCGGATATTGCCACGAACTGGGTACAATATCAGCCGTGCCTTGAAGAATTTCCAAAAAGTTTTTTCCAGATTCAACCAAATGAGAAATGCCATACAAGCAATTCAATTCCTTGACCCGCTCATGCAGTGCTGCTTCTGCACGTTTCTGGTCGGTTATGTCAGATACATTTAATAAAAGTTGTTTAGGATTGGATTTTGAAGCATCTGTATCAATTTCGATAAACCGCCCTTCGATCCTTGCAAAGACTATTTTATCATTGTGGCTGCCTAATCGAACCTCAATTGCTTTATTTGTTGGATTCTTAAAAAACGCATTAAATCTTGAAAAGAAAATTTGTTGATCATCTGGGTAGATGAATTTTGAAAAAGGCCTATTAATTAAATCCCGATGTTCCTTATTGAGAAGTTCCAAAATTTTAAAATTTACATCGAGAACAAATCCATTTTTATTAAGAACGATAAACCCAACTGAAGATAGATTAAAAAATGACATGAAACGATCTTGAGATTTTTTTAAATATATTTGAGATTGTCTGAGCTCTTCATTCTGAAGCTCCAACTCGATTTGATATGTCTGAATATCGTGGATTAGTTTTTCAATATCTCTGGTTTTTTCTAAAGGACTGGCCGCATCCTGATTTTGATGAGAAGTTTCTTGTGCTAAATTTTTCAAACGTTCAAACCATTTTTCTTGATTTATACTCATTGTGACTTTCCATAGCTGTTTGAATTGTTTTTTATCAAAATGTTTTCATTGGCCTTAATATTATATCAAAAATTATGGAAACACAATAATTCCAATGAACCGTAGTGCCAATCCCACAGTCTCTGTAGCCCTCTATCAATCTCCATCCAGTTCTTCATCCAGGCCAACACCCATCATTGGCATTTCGGGCCGTGTCTCTGGGTGGTGTCTTTTCTGGTTCGTATTCCGGTACTGCGCATGCCTGTTCCTGGCACAATTGTTATGTGGAGTGCATCAGTCCATCAGGAGACAACACTACGCTATGGTGGATTCTTCAGGGTAATGTTTTATCAGCCCTGGCTGGAAATTGTTGATCCAGCTACCTGGCACTGAACTTGGAGGGGCTTGATCTTGTTACAGATGCAGGAGGCAAGGTAAAACTTACAATTGATATATTGGAAAATTTAAGGTTCATTAACGATTTCAAGATTCGATAATACTTCAGCACCTGTATTAGATTTTGAGTCTGAAATGATCAGAAGATAGCCACTAATGCCAAAAGATATAAACACCTTTTTAAAAAGGGGCTTCAGCGGTTGATAATATAATCGCTTTTTTACTACCTCAAAAACATCATCAATTTTTGGATTCATCCAGAACTTTTCTGACCATTTTTGCCATTTCTGATCTAACAATCGGTTTCATCAATATACCCGAAATCTCCAAATTATCAGCTTTTTGTTCATCCATTCTTTCACTAAAACCTGTACAGATGATTATTGGAATATCGGATCTTACGGCCTTTATTTCTATTGCAAGTTGATCTCCAGTAAGGTTTGGCATAGTCATATCAGAAATCAGGAGATCAAAAGAATCTGGTGCAGACTTAAAATGAGATAATGCATCCAACGGATTGATCTTGGAGTCAACTGAATATCCAAGTCGCGTTAGCATCTGACTTGCCACCTTGACAATCGACTCCTCATCATCAATGAAAAGAATTCGTTCGTTGCCTTTTGGAAGCTCCGCTTTTGTCTCCTGTTTTGCAATATACTCTGATTGATCAACAGGAAACAAAATTTCAATAACGGTCCCCTTTTCTGGTTCACTCTGGATAAGTATTCCGCCATCGTGATTAGCCACTATCCCATGAACGATTGAAAGACCGAGTCCGGACCCTTTGCCAACATCTTTTGTTGTAAAATATGGATCGAAGATTTTGTCCATGATTTCTGGTGGGATACCTTTACCGTTGTCACCGATCATCAAATGCATATATGTGCCGGCAAGGATTTTATTGTTGAGGGATTCTATCGGTTCGTCAATTTCTTTTTGCTTTAGAGATAATCTTAATACCCCACCATTCTCTTCCATGGCATGGGCGGCATTGGTGCATAAATTAATCAATACCTGCTGAATTTGGGTTGAATCCGCCTTTATAAATGATTGAGCATCTTGGATATCCGTTTTAATATCAATATTTGATGGGATGGAGGCCCGCAACAATTTTATTGATTCTTCAATAACTAAAGCTAACTTCAATGGAGTTCTCTGCTGCTCTGACTTGCGGCTGAAACTCAATAATTGTTGAACAACATTTCTGGCCCTTAAGCTCGCTGTTTTTACTTCATCCAAATTGGGTCTTGCTGGATTCCATTCAGGAATATCCTCCAAAGCCAGTTCAATATTTCCTACAATAATTCCAAGAATATTGTTAAAATCATGGGCGATTCCCCCTGCAAGAGTTCCGACCGCTTCCATTTTATGAGCTTGGCGAAGCTCTTCCTCGGTTTTTTTATGTTCAGTAATATCCATAGCGATCTGGAGCCTCACAATTCTGCCGTCAACCCATTTGATGGCCCGATCATGATTAATGTACCATTTTCCAGTAAGGGGATTTTTTCCTTGCCACGTCAGAATATCATCTGGTTCACCATTAGAGTTAACAAGGCGACTGTTTGTGCAGTGAGGACACTGTCCATTTTCACCACGGAATGAACGCCAACAAATATTACCCGTGAAATCACCGTCGAAATCCTTTTGCATTTTTGTATTCATGAATAAAATCTCATAAGTGACCATATCTGCAACATAAATATGCGCATCAATGGCGTCGAGCACAGTAAGAAATCTTTGGTGTGATTCTTCCAACTTATTGACCGATTGCTTCAGTTCAGTTATATCATGGGCAATAGCGTAAGTGAGACCTTTTTCAGGTTGGGGCTGCGATACCCATCTGAACCATCGGTAAGATCCATCTTTGCAGATATAGCGATTTTCAAAATTTAATACTGTTTTACCTGCTTTTAGATCTTCATCAACGGCTCGTTGAGTTGATTGCACATCATCCGGGTGAATAAATTCCAAGAATGATTTTGACAGAAGTTCTTCTTCAGAGAATCCCAGTGTAGCTATAAATGCCGGATTAACTTTTACAAAGGTTGACGTATTGATATTGGCTATGCAGATCAGATCAATGGACATTGTAAAAATCTGGAAAAGCTCATCTTGACTTTGTTTCAACTCTTCATAAGACTCGAACAGTTTCTGCTGTGTCTTGCCAAGCGCATAAACGACCTCATCAATTTCATCGATACTATTTTTTCTTTTTGACTCTTTAAGTTCGATTTCTATAGGATATTTTTTTAGATCAATGTTTTCAACATTCTCGGAAAGTCTTATCAGTCTCCTTGTTACGAGTAGATGAAAAATTAAAAGAATAAAACATGAAACAAAAAATGCCCGAACAGCATTGCTGATTAAGATTGAGAGGGCTTTTCCAATTAATCTGTCATAGACTTTATCAAGACTAGCAGTCGCACTCAGCATACCAATTTCAAATTCTTTATTTCGATGTTCAAAAATCAATGAAAAATGACGTGTGATTTTATGTTTTGACTTCAATGATCCTGAACTCCAAAAATGATCATCACTCGCTCTAATTTCAAGATATTCCATATCAGGCATTTTTATAAGGCCGTCCAACTGAGATGAAATCTGCTTTTCATCATACATCCACACACTGGTTGTTAAGCTTTCAATATAACTATCTTTAATCAATCCAAAATAACCATCAATTGCCGCAATATCTTTTTTATAGTCAAAATAGAGTTGGTATGAAGTGGTCAGCAGGGTAATAAAAGAACTGAAAATAATAGTGGCAAAAACCAATCGACGACCAATACGACCCTTAGCAAACGTTTTTATCAAAAACTTACTATATTTATTTTTCGTTTTTCTCAAAATAGATTCTCTGATGTCAGTTAATTTTTCGTCAGCTGATCTAAAGCCTGGGTTTTTATTTTTTCAATCCTGCCAGAGGATGTCATTTCTATAAGAGTTTCTTTTAAAGGTCCAATCAAGAGTTTGTTCTTTTTATTTAAAAAATGATACAATGGCGCAGAAAATAGTGGTGATCCGATCATATGAATGCCACTATCCTTAAAATTTTTCTCTATTTCTATAACTCCCGCATCAAGCACCGCAACGGCGACTTCAATTCTTCCTTCATTCAAGATAGTAAACAGATGGGTCATATCATTAGCAAAGAAGGGTTCCATACCTTTGGTGCCTATGGTTGAGTATCGAATTCCTCTTACAACTCCTATCCTTAAATCATGCAAATCCTTCCACTGAACAATGTTTCTTTTTATCTTTTTAGTAAACACCACACCCTTGAAATGAATAATTGGAATTTCAATGGGAATTAGGTTGGTAAATTTCTCTTCCGTACCTTCAATCCTTGCAACGTCTCCATCTGTCAATCCTTTATTCGCCCATTCCAGTGCTCTTTTGCCCGGGAGGTCATCAAAACTGACTTGGTAACCGATCTGCTTATAGACCTCGATCAATATATACTTAGCAATAGCATGAGTTTGTTCATTATCAATAGCTGAGATGGTTATGTGTTTGAGATTAGTTTGATGTTCTGAACCATGAACTTGAAAAAAAGAACTGAAAATCAAAAAAACAATGAAGAAGAAAGATTTTTTTCTTAATTCAAATATTCTTAAATTCTTCATAAAAATCAAAAGCTCGACAATTTAGGTTCGTATTTTTTTAACTGTGGATCAGGTTCATGATATATAAACGAGCATGAAAAAGCAATAATCTCGATGAAAAGCAATAAATCAAAACCCAAGACCGGTATACATGGTCGCTGGTTGATTCTGAGCATCCCTGAGCACTGGAAAAACAATCAACCGCCTTTATTGACGAAGCTTTCGGAGACAAATTATAGACTTATGTTGCGATCGGCCGTAACCCGCTGATTTTTTGACAGATTTGATCCTGTGGCCGTGCAAATCAATATCGATTTTTAAATTCAACAAGTTACAATGGATATTAAAATTTTTCCAAACCAGTGGCAACATAATTTTCTGTTTTACTACATATCTCTCTAAGGATAGCAAAAGGCTACCTTAGTGGTTCATAAACTGTCAAGCCAGGCAAGGATTTCAGCATTATTTTCCCAGTCAATCAGCTCATCAATTTTTTTGTCTCGACTTATCTTCGATTGCATGTATTCAATGAGCTTATTCTGGATTTCCCGTTTTTTTGACAGGTCCAGCTGCAAATAAACCATGGTTGATTCAACACTTTGGTGGCCCAGGCGATTTTTGATATCCGATACCGGTGCTCCTAAAGTCACCATATTAACCGCACAAGAATGGCGCAAATGGGGAGCTCCCCATTTTAGGCATTATGGTGAGTGATGTAAAATGATGAGTGACGACAGCAAACCAGCGAAACCAGCAAATTGCTCATCGATTCACTCACCATTTTATCATTGACGGCCAAGCGAAATAAGGAAGTCCATCAGGTTTTTATCATCAGACCAATCCGGGAGTTCAGTTGTCGGCAGGATGTCAACATATGCCGCCTCCAGAGCTTTTCTTCTTGTCTCTGTGTCAGCCTTGGCATAGATTTGGGTGGTGCTGCAATCGCTATGTCCAAGGAAATCTCTGATGTAGATTAAATTGACTTCGGATTGAAGTAAATGAACGCTTTTGCTGTGCCGGAATACATGTGGCGTGATGGAAAAACGCACGTCGAAATTTTCGCACGATTTTGCCAAACCGACATATTTTTTAATGATGTAAGAGATGCCCCAACGTGTAAGTTGCTGTTTTCTTTGGTTCACAAACACATACCGTTCGCCGCTGCTGACTCCCTTGTTGTTCGAACTGTACTGTAAATGTGATTCCAAGAGCTTTTTTGTTTTCTTTGTGATTGGAACATGGCGAGTCTTTTGACCTTTACCATGCAAAGTGATTACAGAAAGCTTATCCAAGCGTAAATCCTTAACTTTCAGATCAATGATTTCCTGTACCCTTGCAGCGCTGTCGTACAATACGGCCATGAGTGCCATATCCTCTTCAGACCCTGAAAGATAATGTCGGGCTTCTGACACCTGATATTCTGGATAAAATCAACACCCTGGTTGTTCAAGAAGGCCATAACCTTATGATGAAAAAAAAACTTCGGATGATGAGGCATTGATTGGACGGTGTGATTCATTTGTTGTTGAAACCGATGTTCATTTTCCCACAGACATCAACCTGCTTTTTGATGCAGTCCGAAAAATGATTCAAATTGCCGCTATTCTCAGTCAGGGCATTGGAATGAGTATGTGGCGGCAATCAGCATATAATATCAAAACATTTAAGAGGCTTTATCGGATAGTCCAGCGTTTGAAACATTCCACATCCAAGAATGAAAAGAAAAAGGCGGAAAAAGCCAGGCAAATTATGAATGCCCACGAAGCGTATATCGAGCTTGCCGAAAAATACATTTTAAAGGCAAAATTAACCATTGAAATGACGAAGTCATCCGATATTATGAATGCGGCCCGAGCTGAAGAGGTGAAAACATACATCAATTATGCACTTTGGCAAATTGACCTGATAAAACGCCGGGTTTTGCAGGATGAAAAGATTCCGCATAAAGACAAGATTTTTTCAATTTTTGAACCCCACACGGAATGGATTTCAAAAGGCAAAGCCGGTGTTCCCCAGGAATTGGGATTGCGGGTATGTATCCTGGAGGACCAGTATGGTTTTATCCTGCACCACCAGGTGATGGAGAAAGAAACCGATGATAAAGTGGCAGTTGCAATGGTAACAGCGGCACAAAACAAATTTTCTGATCTCAAAGGATGCAGTTTTGATAAAGGATTTTATAGCCCTGGCAACAAAAAGGACCTGAAGGGCAAATTGGATATTTTGGTGCTCCCGAAAAAAGGCAGATGCAATAAAGCTGAATGTGAAGAAGAAACAGCGAAGGACTTTATCCATTTTAAAAGAAAACATTCAGCGGTGGAATCGGCCATAAACGGATTGGAAAATCATGGCCTGGACAGATGCCCGGACCATGGTATTCAAGGATTTAAAAGATATGTAGGCCTGTCTGTTCTGGCAAGAAATCTCCAGATCATGGGGCATCATATACAGCAAAAAAGGCTGGAACAGCTGCAACGGGCTGAACAGCGCAAAGCCGCTTAAAATAGGCCATTACGTCAAAAAAATGCACGGCAAACGCTATAGTTGCGTTCGGAAAAAGGAAAAGTCGCTTAAAAACGACAGTTATGGCAGTCCTTTCCCAGGTTTGTGATAGTTGGGGGAACAACAATTGAAAATTTTGTCAGGCATCGGTCCCGGAAAATTTCAAAATCGGGGTTTCCGGTCGGCCACTATATAGGACCAAGGTTTATAACCCGCCTATTCACAAACGATCTTCGGTCCATTGCCGATCGTTTTATATATTGCTTTTCCTGCAACATCATATTTTCTCCTTACAGCAATCCGGAAGAATTCCGGTCCGCGCAACTATGTTATGATAACGTAAGAGCGGCGG
Organism: uncultured Desulfobacula sp.; assembly: GCA_963674905.2. Taxonomy (GTDB): domain Bacteria; phylum Desulfobacterota; class Desulfobacteria; order Desulfobacterales; family Desulfobacteraceae; genus Desulfobacula. The sequence goes on from CAXXXR010000002.1 coordinate 4,420,639, forward strand.
GTCCTTTCCGTTCCTGGCCGATATCGACTGTGATCCTGTCGCCTTGCCTCAAAGATCTATATCAAGTACCTTCTGGGTGGGAAGAATTGAATTCTATTTTTAGGTGACAATCACTGAGTTTTCACAATTTCCGTAAGGGCTGTAAAAATAGGTGTCTGCATCGTTATCATTTAACCAGTTCACACCATCCGCCAGGTATCTGAACTGATATTTCTGATTTGCTTCAAGCGACACAGCGATGCTAAAGTTGCCGTTCTTGTAGCTTTTCATTGGTGTTGCGCTTTTGTTCCATTGATTGAATTCTCCCACTACATACATTTCTTTTGCCCCGTTTCCCATCTCTTTCTGGATACGGAAGGTTACCCTGCATTGCGACTTGTTTTTCAGATACTGTTTTTGAATGCTCATATTTTTTCCTTTAAATAGTTGTTTTAATCATTTCTTATTTAAAAATGTCAGAGTTGTGGCATCATAATAGAAATTAGTCCCACCCAGCATTTTATAATAAATGCGGTATCGTCAAGAAAAATTGAAGCGGACCTGCCGACAAGTGGAATTTGTTATTAAAGTGTGAGGGAAGGAACTTGAAGCGTTAATCTCCCCCCTATCCAATGGGGAGTTATAGTAAATCTATTCTTATACTTTGAGCGTTTAATACAAAAAACACAAGAGAAATCATTTAATTTAAGTGAATTACTCGCGACTATTGATGGTATTTATGTTGCGAGTTTTTTTTGTAGCGTGATTTTCTTCTAGAAAAAGTTCTAAATGAGTTATTTTCTTTGGATATAGTTCTTCTACTTTGCTTCTTCCCTCAATTTCTTGGCTTTTAAACGGAAGCGTTCAACAGTTTCCGGATCAAAACCCGGCATTGTCCGGGCAAAATCAGCAGCTTTTTGATAATATTCTCCGGCTTCATGCCTTTTTCCCCAAGCTTCATAGACCTGTACCAACCTGTGAAAGCCGTCAATCTGATCTGGATATTCATGCAATAATCTCTTTGATACAGCTTCTGCCTCGCCGAATTTGTTTTCATCGATCAGATCAATTACACTGTTTGAAAGCAGATCCAATTCCGTGTAAACTGGTGTAAATCCGGCAGGATAGGGCTTAGGTTGAGTTCCCGCTGACTGCAACGACAAACAGCACTTCTTATACTTCTTACCGCTGCCGCAAGGGCATGGTGTATTGCGACCGATCTTTGCCATGGGAAAAATGTTTCATATTTTAAATTTTAGCGCAAGGTTAAAGATCGTGCAGCTCCGATTTGCCACCGACATTTCTATTGAACAATATATAGAGGAGGAAGCATGGAAAGATGCAAAACTGGATCAGTGCCCGTTACATCCGGAAGGTGGCTGCAAATTTGGCAAGCATGGGACCTATAGCAGAAAATCCCCTGACGGTACAAAGATCGCCCGGTGGTATTGTCCAGATGGCAGGACCACCTTCGGGCTGTTGCCCGATTGTCTGTCCTCACGTCTACCCGGGACATTAATTGAAGTGGAAACGGTCATCAATCAGATCGAATCAGCACCAAGCCAAGAGGCTGCTGCAGATAACATTCGTCCGGACATCGGCCTGCCTGGTATCCTGCGATGGATGAGGCACAGACTGTTTCTGACTCGTGCAAGTTTAATTTTATTGATCGACCTTATCCCGTCATTGTCGAATAATGATCAGGCGACCTTATCATCATTGAGAGCCGCACTTGGGGTTGAGTTTGTTTTACCCCATTTCCGGGAACTTGCCGCTTCACATTTGGATATCCTGCCGCCACCGTTAGGGTTTGGTCCCCGGCCTCAAAAAAAATATCGGGGAAAAAGCCGTTTCCAACAACAAACGGGGACTGATCCCCCTTGAAAAAAGGGGTAAACTGCCTTTAACGATCACTTCAAGGAGGCAATGCCATGAAGACCGGACAAAATAAAGCCAACAATTTGAATCAAAAGTTTCAACGCTGTTTTCGTACGCCCATCGAAAAAAATCCCATAGATCCACACCGCATCAGAAAAATTACAGGAAGCTTTGCTTTTATCGAGCACCGGTTCCTTCGAGACGGGTTTTGGGCAAGCCTGGATCACCATCAACTCCTACTGTATATGTTTCTGCTCATCGTGGCTGATCGTAATGGGCTGTCCTATTACAGCTATGATAAAATCTGCACCCTGCTCAAGATTTGTGTTGATGACTACATCCTTGCCAGGAATGCCTTGATTGACAAGAATCTGTTAGCATTTGACGGCAATCTTTTTCAAGTATTGTCTCTTCCCCAAAGAGTGGCTCTGCCCTCAGCTGCTCCCCTTAAAAGTCAAAAAGATATGGAACTGCATGATCCGGCAACCGTCCGCAGCATGATCCGGCAATCTTTTGGTTATAGCCATGATGGAAACTGAAAATAAGGTCACCAAAGCAGTGGAGAAATACCTGGACTATTATCGAGATCAAACTTCCGGGGAGACGGCATCCCATGCAAAAAGAACATTAACAGATTTTGCGGCCTATCTTCAAGCTTCAAACACCTCTTTTGGCAACATAACCATTGAACAGGTCGATCAATTTTTGGCATTCTGCAACAAGGACTATGCTCCCGGGACATGCAGAACACACCGATCACATGTACGAAAGTTTTTAAAGTATCTTTATCAACACGGAGATCTCAAAAAAGACCTTGGCGCTTTGGTGGTAAGCCCTCCAGAGTTCGGACCACCAAAACCGCCCAAATTCTTGCGCGCTTATGAAGTTCAAAAGCTGTTTGACAGTCTGGACCTGTCAACAACAAAAGACCTTCGTACCAATGCCGCCCTGCACCTGGCATATTATCTGGGGTTAAGGCCCAAAGAAATCCGTTTATTAACCTTGGATGACATTTCATTCAGGCAAAAGGAGATTTTCATTCGTTCAAGAAAAAATTGCAACCCTGCCCATCTTCCAATATCGAACAATGTGATCAAAGCCATTGCCGCTTATATGGTTGGCGGGAGACCTGAAACTCAATCACGAGTTCTATTTTTACAGTTAATACCACCTTATAAACCGGTCAACAGGTGCGATATCCCCCGATACATAAAAGAATGCATGGCAGAAAATAATCTTGAATCGAGCGCATACTGGCTGCGACATTCATATGCCCAGAATCTGCTGGAATCCGGTGCATCCATTTATGAAATTAAAGAAATGATGGGGCATAAAAGCCTCGATGCGACCAAAAAGTATCTGAGCATCCATATCAACCTGATGCGCAAGGTTATCCTTGATGAAACGCTTTAAAAGTTTTTTGGCTGAACAAATGGAAGATTTTATCGAATATCGTTTTCAACTGGGATATTCAAATACCTCGATGGTATACTGCCTTCAGCTGCTTGATCGATATGTGCTTGAAAAACAAGTGACTTGGACATCGTTTGACCCGTTCTTTTTTATCCGGTTCAGAGCAGATCTTGATCTTGAAAATAGATCCATAAATATGAGTTTTAGAATGATCAAGATCTTTTTTAATTATCTTATACGCAAAGATTTGATCCTGAAAAACCCGTTACAGGAAATTACTGAGCTACAGGAAAATCAAGTTATTCCTTTTATATTTTCTCCTGAAGAAACAGACCTTTTTCTCAAAGCTGTAATCAAGCTGATGCGAACAACTGAAAAGTTTTATTTATCAGATTTTAGTGCCTATATCGCTTTTCTGTTGATGGCTCGATGCGGACTTAGAAGCTCGGAGCCCCTTAATCTATTGAAAACTCATTACAACCCGGAAGAAAGGACCATCTATATTGAAAAAACAAAATTTAGAAAAGATCGATTGATCCCTATACCCAAAACTGTAGCCCATGAAATCAACAATCTGTTAAACGTTCGTCGGTTATTCCCTGATGACAGCCATTTTTTGCTGGTAAAGGTGAAAGGTGAGAAACTGGTACGTATGTTTATAAATCGGAGATTTAAAAAGGCTCTCACATTTATTAATCTTGATCAGCCCCGAAAAATAATTGGGGTTACAAACTTCAGCAAGCCTTCTCATCATTCGTTGCGGCATTCATTTGCGGTGAACACGCTAAAACGAATTAAACAGCAAGGGAAATCCTGTCAAAACGCCCTGCCGGTACTGGCATCTTACATGGGGCACAGCAAATACAAATATACAATCTATTATTTAAAGGTACTGGATGCAGAACATCGCCGCCAGATGCTTGATTTTTTAATACGAAGGAGTGAGGATGTATGAGATTATCCACCTGCCTGCATCAGTATTTTTATGAATACCTGCCCAGAATAAAGGGGATCAGCGAGCATAGCATCAAAGCGTATCGGCAGACCTTTTCTTTGTTCATGCATTTTCTTGCCGACTATCACTCAATCAAAATCAAGTCTTTGAGAATCGAACACTTAACTGTGGATGCAATATTCGCCTTTTTGTACTATCTGGAAAAAGACCGGAAAAACAGCGTTCAGACCCGAAACCACCGCCTGGCCGTTATCAAATCTTTGGCCAAGATGATCCGGTTTATGCATCCGGATAAAAAACCAATCGCTGAAGCTCTCCTGACCATCCCGCAGAAAAGGGCTCAGAAAAAGGTGATGGGTTTTTTATATCCTGAAGAAATCATGAAGGTCTTTAGCGCCGTCGATCTGAAAAAAAGGGAAGGCATGAGGGACTTTACCATCCTCCATCTTCTTTATGACTCCGGTGCCCGGGCCAGTGAGATTGCCACATTGGAATTTGATTATTTTGATCCTGGGAACGAAACCATTGCGGTCCTGGGTAAGGGGAACCGGTACCGGTTGATTAACCTATGTCCCAGAACAGCATCCTTGATCTCGGATTACATCACGAATCACCGGATAGATCCCATTCTCTTATTTGCCCATAGGTTGTTTATCAATCAGCGAAAGCGGGGAATGACCCGGCACGGCATCAACAAAATTTGCCGGAAATACCTGATCAAATCATTGCCGAAAAAACGGTTGAAGGACCTGAGCCCGGCGCACTGTTTTAGACACTCATGTGCGGTTAAAATGGTCACCTCAGGTGAGCCGGTATCTGATATCAAAAATCGCCTTGGTCATCAAAGTGTTGAATCAACAATGATCTATTTGCAACTGGACCTGTCAAAAAAACGAAAAATCCAGAATAAGCTCATTGAATACATGCAATCGAAAATAAATCATGACAAGAAAATTGATGAATTGATTGACTGGAAAAATAGTGCTGAAATCCTTGCCTGGCTTGACAGTTTATGACCCACTGAAGCAGCTTTTGCTAGCCTTGGAGAGGTATGTAGTAAAACCAAAAATTATGTTGCAAGTGAATTTGAAATTTTTTGAAATCTTTTTTAACATGTTGAATTTAAAAACAATATTGATTCGCACGACATGCAACGAAAATTCTCCTTAAATTTAACAGGTTAGACCCACTCGCAACATAATGGTATATAAGCGGATAATGGCCACCAAATTGGCACTGACTATATCTTCTTCAAATAGTCTCCCTGAAAGATCCGTCAAAACAATTTAAAAATAGACAAAAGGCTCGCCTTTTCACAACCTTAAATTCGCTCTATAAATTGCTGAAACTGGATTTCAATTCTTAGTAGAAGGATAAGCTCCTTGTAAAACATATAATATAGAAGTATACAAAAACTTAGATTAACTGAAATTTTATTTGCAAGGGACCTTAACCGGATGTTTTCGATTACACCTGCGAAAATGCTTCTGATTACAGCTATAGTTTTAGGTGCAGCGCTGTTAGGATTATTTGATAGACTATATGCTTGGCAGTGGCAACATCTTCAGTTGCATTCGACAATAGAAACCCTTGGCGGTATGACTGCCTGCCTAATTTCCATCATACTTATTATTCAATCCCGGGAAAAATTGGATGTAAGTCTGGCCATGCTGGCCACAGGATTTGCAAGTATGGGAGTGCTCGATACGGCTCATGCCATAAGCCGGAGTGGAGATTCTTTTATTTTTCTTCACAGTGTTGCAGGTTTGTCAGGCGGCTTCTTCTTTGCTTCAGTCTGGTTCTGCCAGGGACGACGATTTAAAAATATATATGAACAGCGTTTCTTATATTTTGGTTTCATTCTCCTTTCGGTTTCAATCGGATTGAGAGCACTGCTGTTTCCGGATGATGTACCTCAAATTCTGCCCTTGTATGACGGCAAATTTACCTTGGCAGCCGTTCTGATCAATCTAACAGCAAGTCTCCTGTTTATTGCCTCAGTATTCAAATTTTATAAGACCTATCGAGAAAAAAGAGACCAGAGGGATTTGCTTTTCGCCTGTCTGGCCTATCTGTTTGCAATTGCCGCTATGATTTTTCCATTTTCAAGCCCTTGGAACGGTATGTGGTGGATTTGGCATCTGGTAAGGTTGTCCGCTTTTTTGACCACGCTTGTTTTTATTGCCGGGCAATATGGAAAATACCTGGGAATAAATGAGATTGAAAATAAAAAGAATAATGAAAAATGAGGATTCTGACCTTCCTAGGCAATGCTCCCAGCTATTTGCTTTTTTGGGTGCTGGCCGACGCAATTTATATTTTTTTTGTGTCTTTATTCCTCGGGACAGAAATTCCATTAAGTCTTCCCAGATTTTTAGTTGTTCATTTCCTTGCCATCGCAGTAGGAACCATGGTCATGTTCGCTGGACTGGGGGCGGGCGTGCTATGGATACCGGTTTTGACCTATTTAGGCATCAGACCTTCTGAAGCGGTTGCCATTTCCATATTCACTCAAATTGCTGGAAAAGGTACAGGTTCATTGACCTATCTTTTAAACGGGATGGTGGATATGGGAAAAGCTGCAAGCTTCATCCCAATGGCCTTTCTCGGCGTGACCCTGGGGTTTTTAGCAAATTTTTTTATACCCAAAGAATATGATCAATTCCTGCTCTATATTTTTTTACTTATTGCGGGCTATCTACTGATGAGAACCATTCAATCTCTTAACAATCCAGATCCTGATGGCGACAAAAAAATCCACCTTGATACCATGCGCCCGTTAAGAAAAAGTTACCCTGTTGTTCTTATCTCCTCATTTTTTACAGGGCTGTTGAGTATTGGCAATACAGATTGGCTTATCCCCCATATGACCCTCAAACTCAATATGGAGACATCTCGTGCAGTAGCCACCAGTTTATTTATCATGTTTGTAACTATTTTGTTTTACCTGATATTGGTCTGTATCAGTGTTTGGGTTGGGAAAGCATCTTGGCCCCATGGGACATCTTTGTTGTTTGCAACCTGCAGCGGAGTTATTATGGGAGGCCAAATCGGTACCCGATTAATTCGTATTCCATGGCTAAAAAGGCATCAGAAACATACCTTCATTATTTTGCTGGCTATGTCTATAATTCATTTGATCTGGTAGAAAATTTGTCCGGAAAATTCCGGATTGCAATCATGGTATGGAGCCGGACTATTTGAAGTTCAACGCCCCTCCCCAATAACAGATCAAGTAAACATGCCTCTGATACAGGCGTTTTCCCGAGCCTTTCTGAAAATATCCTGGTTATTGATCCAGTAACCATGGTTTTTGGAAAAAATTCTCGATGCGGAGACCAAATATTTGTTTGAAGATTTTTAACGACAAAAAATCAAAGGGGATCGGAATGATCCCAATCCCCAACATTAGAAATGCCAGTGCTTAGTAGATTTTTCGGGACAATAGAGACTGGTTATAGATACAATGTGGGGTCGGCTTTTCCTCAAATTCATACTGATAATCAGTCCGTCTTTTTATGAAAAAATGTCGTGGATATAACGGAAATATTTAACAAATATTCAGTGGTAAATATTTTAAGCAAAGGAGAATTAACCTTGATTTTCAGTTTTGTTTTTATACAACACTTTCGGTATGGTTTCCGTAATATTTTTTCTTGAAAATGGTTTCGTAATAAAAGCCTCTATTCCCAGTTTTTTTGCCTTGTTTTCGTCCATACGGTCGCTATGACCCGTGCAGAGAATAATTGGAACCTCTGGCCGGATCTGTTTGATTGCTTGTACCAATCGATCCCCTGACATTTCAGGCATGGCCATGTCACTGATCACAAGATCAAACTGTTTCGGGTCTTCTTTAAAGGTTTTTAGGGCATTCGAACTGGATGTTTTTCCGATTACCTCATAACCGGATCGTTTCAGCATCTGCGTCACCATTGTAACAATCGACGGTTCGTCATCTACCAGCAATATTCGCTCTGTTCCCATTTGCGGTGTTTCGATCTCTTCAGTCCTGGCTTCCGCTTGCGCTTCAATTAATGGGAATAAAACTTCAACGATGGTTCCTTTCCCCAATTCGCTTTGGATTTTAATTGCACCGTCATGATTTTTTACAATACCGTGAACAACGGCAAGTCCCATTCCAAGCCCCTGATCCACATCTTTTGTTGTGAAATATGGATCGAAAAGACGATCCATGAAAGCCGGGTCAATGCCTTCACCTGTGTCCTGCACTGTAAGTTTGACATAATTTCCCGGTTTTAAATCTTCATAATGAAATGCTGACTCTCGATCTAATTGTTTGGAATCTAACCTCACTAACAAAACACCGCTTTCTTCAGCCATTGCATGAACTGAATTGGTACAAAGATTTATCACGATTTGGTTTATCTCGGTAATATCACCCAAAATCATCTCGGTTGGACAGGTGATGTTTTTTCTAATATCAATCGTAGCAGGAATAGTCCTCCTCATAAGATCCAATGATTCATTAATGACCGAACCAATTTGTAAGGGTTTTCTTGATTCCGGTGTTTTTCTGGCTACACTCAGAAGTTTTCGCACAACATCTTTTGCTCTTAATGATGCTGTTTTTATTTCTTGGATGCAGTTTGCTGCCGGGTTCCATTCCGGGATATCATCTATTGCAAGTTCCGTGTTCCCGATAATTATACCCAGCATATTGTTAAACTCATGTGCAATACCGCCTGCCAGGGTGCCGAGGGATTCCATTTTGTGGGCTTGTCGGACCTGGGCTTCCATTCTTTTACTTTCGGAGAGATCTACAACGATACCCCTGATGCCATCGACAACCCTTTTTCGGTAAATAGGGTTCGTGTGCAATAGAACGGGGAAAGTGGAACCATCTTTTCGTATACCCAAATACTCGGATGCCCCAAACTCTTCTCCTTTAAATCGTCTTGCTATATTTTCAAATGCTCTATTCCTTTCCTCTGATGCGAGCATATCAAAGCAGTTCAGACCATCATCGAAATCTTGTTGAGAATATCCAAAAATATTGAAGGCCTGCTGATTCGCATAGGTAAGGTTCAGGTCCTTATCAGTTTCAAATACCGCTTCGGGCAGCATTTCTGCCAGTCTTCTGAAACGACTTTCACTATCCCGGAGTGCTTTTTCTGCCTGCTTCCGATCGGTGATGTCACGTGAGGCCACAAGGATGCCTGACGGTTTTTGATCATTGCCGCGGATAAATGATGCGGTATTTTCCACCCATATAGTGGTGCCATCCTTTTTGTATTCTTCCAATTCAATAATCCGGGCCCTGTCGGGATCAGCCGTCCCTGTCTGCTCCAGGCTGATTTCCTCGGCAAAGGCATCAGAAAGGCGCTGGAAGGACTCCGGTGTCATGATTTGATCAATTCTTTGTTCCAAGGCCTCTTCGACAGAAAATCCCCGCAGTTTTATAACAGATGGGCTTACATAAGTGAAGTTTAGATCCATGTCCATGGTGGTTATGATATCAGCCATATTTTCAGCAATGAGCCGATACTTCTTCTCGCTTTTCCTTACAGCCTCCTCAGCACGTTTCCGATCTGTAATGTCATGGGCGACCACCGTTGCACCCTTAATGCTCTTCCCTTCATAAGTCGTTTGGACATTAAGTTCTGCCCATAATGTGCCACCATCTTTTTTCTTTATTTGATATTCAACCGCTGGTGAAACTTTTTCTCCTGAAAATATTTTTTGGAGTCTTTCAGCAAAATGCTGTGCACTTTTTCGTGTAAGTATATCGGTTGGGATCATTTCAAGCAATTCTCGTTTTTTGTAGCCGGTGTATTTGCAAGCGACATCGTTTACGGTGATAAATCTGTTATTGATAAAATCAATTTCGTACAATGCAGCTGGGGCGTATTGAACCAGTTGTCGATATTTTTCTTCGCTCTGCCGCAAATCGTTTTCCGCCCTCTTTTGATCAGTAAGGTCGTGCATGGCAATAACTGCACCGATTTTTTTACCCCCAGAATCATAAAGTGCTTGCCCATTACAGACCATAAGGCGAGGCTTGCTATTTTTAGGAGCAACAATGATCTCTTTGCCCCTAACCTTTTCACCCTGCAAAGCATTATACAAAGGTATTTCATGGACAGCCAGAGAAGTTTTTCCATCAACTTGATACAGATTGTAGAACTTGGACCATTCACCCGGTGTTATTGGTTTCTCTGGAATGCCATGTAAGCGCCTTGCAGATTTATTGAACCTTATAAGTTGCCCTTCTCCGTTACAGATTATGATAGCCTCTTCAATGTTATCTAATACTGCGTTGAGAAAGCTTCGCTCATTTTCCAACGAATCTGATGCATCTTTACGTTCGGTAATATCCCGGATATAACACCCCACACCGGTTTTGCTATTGCCCAGATTCACAGGAAATTTGATTGATTCGAAAATACGGTATCCAACAGGTTCTTCAGTGATAAATACCGAACCGGTTTCAAGTGCTTTTTTGTCGGTTTCTCGACAAACCTTGGCGGCTTCTTCAGGCATCAGTTCAAAATCGGATAAGCCGATCACCTTTTCAGGTTCTTTTCCGAAGAATTCGCATAGCGCAGTATTAGCCACTATATGTTTGAAATTTTCATCTTTAAGATAAACGAAATCGGGAGTGCTGTTGATAAAGGTTTTATAACGTGTTTCACTTTCCTCCAGAGCATTTTCTGAATTTTTTCGGTCGGTAATATCTCTTACAATTGCAAGTATGCGATCTTTCTCGGCAAGAAAAACCACTTTCAAATTCACTTCAACCCAAAATATATTCCCACTTTTATGCTTGGCCTTCCACTCAAAAATTTGAGGTTGGCCCGATGCCGCCTTTTCAACTAACGTAGTTGCTTCCTCTTGACTGTAAGGAGAAACTCCTTCGCTAATGGTCAGGAGATCCAACTGCAGAACTTCCTCGTAGGTATATCCATACATGTCTAACATTTTTTGATTTACATCCAAGATCCTTCCATCAATTGGATCGTGAATCAAAATGGCATCATTGGCATTATTGAAAATGGTCTTGTAAATTTGTTCTGTTTTCTTAAAGCGATTAAGAGTAGTGTTGCTCTCTGATAAACTTTGTTCTAATAATCTTATCTGTTTTTCTAAATCTTCACGAGTTGGCTTTTCAGACATTTTTATTGCCTTCATTTGGTAGGATCGGGTATTTGCCCCTTCTTGTATTATTTATAAAATACCGAAAGTTTAACGTTACAGGTGGTATTATTTCGATCGCTTTTTCACCGGGGATAAATCGTTATATGCCATCGGAACTCATTTTTCTTTCGGAACTTATCCAAGTTACACAAATAGAGAATAAAAAGCAATCATACCAATAAAATGTAGCAAATCAAAACCACCGACTAAATGGTATTAAACTGGGTTTTTGTCAGGACAGCCCCACTGCGTATATCCTTTTCAAATAGTCTCCCTGAAAAATCCGTCAAAACTATTTGAAAATAGACATATCTGTCGCTCTGCTATTCCTCATAAATGTCATAATCAGGATAATATTTTTTTGCACATTCTTGGCAAATACTATGGCTGAATTCCGCTTCAGAGTGTTCATGAATATAACTTTCTATCGAGTTCCAATATCCTTTATCATCCCTGATTTTTTTGCAATGAGAGCAGATAGGCAAAAGGCCACTGAGTTTTTTTACATCCTTTAACGCAGATTCCAATTGCTTGATTAATTTTTCTTTTTCTTTTTCCACTTTTACTCTGCCGGTCACATTTCTTGAAACCTCAAGTACGGTCATTTCTTTTCCATCTTTGTTATCTATTGGAATGCCAAGGTTTTCCCAATAGCTTTCACCTGCTGTCTTTGATTTGGCTTGATACATCACCCCTGCTTCCATTTTGCCTGATTTGAATGCTTTGGCGCAATAGCATTCATCGCATATGTTTTTTCTACCGGGATATGCTTCATAGCAGAATTCTCCTAATGCATCCTTATTTAAATCTGAGGCCGCCTTATTAGCCCATATAATTCTCATATTAGAATCAACCTCAAGGATCATGTCGGGCAAGCTGTCCAAAATATATCTTAATTTTTCTTCACCCTTTTTCAATTTGTGCAAAAACTGCTTCTGTTCAGTAATGTCACGTGCAACGGTTACAAAAACATCTTTACCTTTTTCATGGAAAGTATGCATATTTAGTTCTACATTCAAAATAGAATTGTCTTTTGTACGATGCCTTGATTCAATTCTCAAAGGTACTGTGATTGCCGGGCTGATTGTTTTCCGAACCATTTCTTTATCAGAATAGTCAACATCAATATCAGAGGCATAAAGTTTTAAAATTTCATCTTTAGTATACCCCAAATTTTCATAAGCAGCTATATTTACATTAAGAATTTGACCCTCAGAATCATGTATGTATACTGCATCTGAGATGGTATTAAATAAAGTTTCATAACGGGATTCACTCTCTTTTAATTCTTTAACAATTTTTTCAAGCTCTTTGGTTCTTCCGGTTACTTTAGCCTCCAAATCATGGTTCATCTCATTAAGTGCTTTGTATGCATCTTTTAGTTTAAAACGCCATGAATTAATGAAAAATCCTGTAGTACCGCCAAATAGTATTGGTACAATATAGCCATTTATCACCAGGGGAGCACCTATAGATAGCTTCTGTAATGTGGAACATGCAGCTAAAAAGGTTGCTCCAATAAAAAAACCGAGAAAGCCAGCGTACATTTTATGAATAAAAAAATACCCTGTCTTTGTTTCACTATTGTTATTTTCCATGATCAGTCCGTTTTAATTATCATTATCAACTTTTATTGATGCACCTCGCTTCATCCAGCACCTTTCTCACCATCTGTGCCATGTCAGATTTTACAACAGGCTTCATCAGAAATCCCTTTATGCCGAGGGCTTCAGCCTTCTCCTGATTCAGCCTTTCACTGAAGCCGGTGCAAATGATGATGGGTATATCAGGCCGGATTGCTATCAATTTGCAGGCCAATTGATCTCCAGTCATGCTCGGCATGGTCATATCGGAAATAACCAAATCAAATAAATCTGGGTTGGCATTGAAAACTTCCAAAGCCTCCAAGCTTTTCACGCACATGGTAACCTTGTAGCCGAGTCGTTCCAGCATCTGTTTTTCGAGATTTGCAATGGACTGTTCATCATCAACCAATAGAATTCGTTCGCTCCCTGTCTGAATCTGACCGGCTGCATTGCCCGTTTCGACACGACTCGATACATCCATCATCGGTAAATAAACGTCGAATGTCGTTCCTTTGCCTATTTCACTGTGGACTTTTATATGCCCCCCATGCTCTTTAATGATTCCGTAAACAATTGCAAGGCCAAGACCTGTTCCTTTACCTTGTTCCTTTGTTGTAAAATACGGATCGAAAATTTTGCCGATAAGTTCCTCTGACATCCCGTGACCCGTATCTGAAATTGATAAAACAGCGTATTTTCCAGATTCCATATTGCTAATCGCCGGACCTGAATCACCCAATACCGTTTCCCTTAACTGGACAGATATCTTTCCTCCTTTGTCTTCCACAGCATGAAAGGCATTGGTAATAATATTCATACCGATTTGATGAATCTGTGATGGATCTGCCATGACCATGCCACAGTCTTGTTGGATCTTCTGATCGATTTCAATGTAGGACGGAATGGAGGCTCTGGATAGTTTCAGCACCTCTTTGAGAACATTTTGGATTCGGGTAGGGATCAACTTATGTTCTGATTGACGACTGAATGCAAGTATCTGTTTTACCAGATCGCTACCCCTCATACCCGCCTTGTATATCTCTCCAGCATTCTCCCTTTCAGGACTCCCTGGAGGAAGATCTTCAAGGAGCATTTCGGACATTCCAACAATCGGAAAGAGGATATTGTTGAAATCATGTGCAATTCCTCCTGCCAAATTGCCGATGGATTCCAGCTTTTGGGCTTGATTCAATTGGTTTTGAAGCTTCTCTCTTTCCTCTTCAACCAATTTTCGCTCCGAAATATCCGTCACAACTGCAACAGCATATTTAATTTCCCCACCGATATTTCGAACGACATTCGAGTAAAGCCTTACCCATACAGGATGCCCATTTTTGTGAATGTATCTCTTTTCAATGTCAAAAGAGTTAATTTTTCCGGCCAGTACCTGCTCAACATAATTTTCGTCTAAATAAAGATCATCCGGATGGGTAATGTCACGAAATGTCATTTTATGCAATTCATGGTTGTTATACCCGACAAGCTGACAAAATTTATCATTTATTTCTAAAAAACCGCCATTGGGTGACACCCTTGCTACACCTACGGCTGCCTGCTCAAAAACAGTCCTGAATCTTTCCTCGGATTCGATCAATTTTTCCTGGGCATTTTTGTAATCGGTTATATCAATGGCTAATGCAAATATGTGATTTTTCCCCTTTAAAACAATGGGCGACAAACTTACACTGACAGGGAAAATGCTACCGTCACTTCTGCGATGGCGGCCTTCAAATTGAATACTCTGTTTCTCCTTCAGTTGTTTCCAGAACACCCCCTTGTCTTCACGCTCGATATAATCCGGATCAATATCTTTTGACTTCATTTTTAACAGTTGTTTCAGTGTATACCCATAGTGATTCAATGTCGCTTTGTTAACATCGACAATATTGCCGTCCATATCGTGTAAAAAAAGTGCTGCCGGTGCCTGATTCATTAATGTTCGGAATTTAACTTCGCTTTCAAGAAGCGCTTTTTCTGATCGTTTGTAGACAGTAACATCCGTCGCTACTCCGCATAAGGCCGTCGGTGCCCCTTGCTCATCAACAATGACTTGTATCCGACAGTCCATGATATGTTCTTGCCCGGATTTATCAAAATTGACCACCTCGCCACGCCAAAATCCATTCTTTACTGTTTTTTCGACAATTTCTTTTTGGGACACACTTTTTAAGGAATCTTCTCCAAAAATTTGCGTCGAGTGTCCGATCAGGGCCTCTTTGCCATAGCCCAAAACTTTTGTCTGCGCCTGATTAACATAAGATATCACGCCATCCATATCCGTAATCGTCACAAGGTCACAGATTTGATCCAGTACAAGGGCTTGAAGTTTTAGTATTTCTTCATGCTTTTTACGCTCTGTAATATCACGCACAAAAACCAAATGCGCGCCATGACCTTTATACTGAATAGCCACTGCCGTGGTCTCGACCGGAACCCGTGATCCATCTAACCGCAGGAACTCCTGGTCCATGAGTGGTGCTGGTTTTCTATTCTCACGCTGGAATCGGATGCGGTTTTGAATATCCTCACGATATTCAGGAGCCATTCTTGCCATGAAATCCGTACCCAAGAGTTCTTCAGCACTTTCAGCTCCGAAAAATCTGACCATAGCTGGATTTAGAAAAAGAAAGCGCCCCTTCGATTGAACAAAAATTCCGTCAGGAGAACCATCGACCAGATTACGAAAAAGCGCTTCACTATAACGCAGGGATGCCTCAACCTGTTGTAATTCTTCATTCTGAGCTTGGAGTTCTTCTTTTGCCGATTGAAGTTCTTCTACCGATGACCTAAGTTCTTCATTTAGTGCCTCATACTCCTCGTTTTTATCCTTCAGTGCTTCTTCAGTCCGCTTTAGCTCGGTGATGTCCTGAAAAGAACCCTGCACTTTTATGATCTCGTCTTTTTCATTTTTCACTGCCTTGCCGGTTGCTCTCACCCAGACACGTTTTCCTTTTTGGGTGATGATCTCCATTCCTTCATCATAGGGAATACCATCTTTGGCACAGGCGCTAAAGCATTGTATGATCTTTTCTCGCCATTCCGGAGCATAGAAGTTTATGGCTTCCTGCACAGGTGGAGCATAACCGTGTGGCACATCATGAATATCTGCTACAGCATCCGACCACGTGCAGATATTCTTTTCCAAATCAACGCTCCAACCACCGAACATGGCTGTTTCACCGGCGATATGAAGCAGTTCATAATTTAATTTCAGTACCTCTTCAGTCTGCTTGCGGTCGGTGATGTCCTGGAAAGATCCGAAGATTCGGAAGACCTTTCCATTCTCATCGTATTGTGGTTGTCCTCTGGAAACGCAATGCCTTATTTCACCATCAGTTCGAATGGCTCGCACCTCAATTTCGTATGACGTTCCTTGTTTAACACAGGTCTCAACTGCATCTCTTAAGCATTGAAAGTCTTCATTAACATAGAATTCCGATTGTTCCGCAAAAGGGTGCTCACCCTCTGCGGGATGCCGTCCGAATATGCGAAACAACTCTTCTGACCAGTGTACCTGGTCATGCTGAACGTCCCATTCCCAACTGCCGATATTGGCCATGGCTTCGGTACGTTTGAGCATTTCATGGCTTTTCCGCAGAGCCTCCTCCTTCTGCTTGCGCTCTGTAATGTCATGGGCGATCCCGCATAACCCCACAATTTTTCCTAAGTGGTCTCGCAGAGGTACCTTGATCAAATTGAAAGTAATTGGGGTTTCGTGCACAGGCTTGGTATGCTCCTCCTGAACGATTTCTCCGGCAAGAACACGGACATCCACTTCTCGAATATGGTCTCCGGCGTTTTCACCGAACAGATCCTCGTCCGTTTTCCCAACCAGTTCTTTAGCTTTAAGCTGGAACAGCTTTTCCATGGCTGGATTCACATGAGTGTACTTCAAAAAACTGTCTTTGATGAAGATAAAGTCCTGGGCACTCTCAAAGATAGCCCTAAAACGCTCCTCACTCTCCCGCAACGCTTGCTCAACCTGTTTCCGGTCAGTGATGTCAGTAATAAAATTTAAAGTTGCAGGGTTACCTTCCCACCCAACGATGACCCCATTGTTTTCAATCCATTTGACACTACCATCCTTAGCCACAAATCTTAGTTCATATCTCCCAGGTATTTCTTCCCCCTTGAGCCTTTTTATATGATGTTGCATCACCATAGACTTATCGTCTGGATAAACAATCTCTATGAAAGGCTTTGACATCAACTCTTGCTGGGAATAACCTGAAATTTCGGATGTTTTTGAATTTATGAATTTAAACATACCATTTTGGGTTATTACAATACCTTCATTTGCGTTCTCAACTATTCCCCGATATTTTTCTTCACTTTTCTGCAGCGCTTCTTCAAAATTCCTACGTTCCGTGATATCACGACCATACTCGAACGCACCTATAATTTTGCCTTTTTGATCATACATGGGATATCCGTGGATACGATAAGCATGTCCATTTGGTGTCAGAGTTTCCAGTTCCTTGACCTTACCTGTTTTTATCGTTTTAAGTATAGGACAACCTTCGCAGGGCTCATTACGTTGTTGCCAAACCTCATAACAATAATGGCCTAGAATGTCTTCGAGCTTTTTATCGATCGAATCGGCTGCAGTATTATTTGCCCAGAGAACTCTTTGTTCTAAATCTTGTATTATCACATGATCTGGAATATTTTTTAAAAACAGTTCCCGTTCATAAAGTTGTTTTTCAAGTTCCTGAACTCTTTTTTCCATGTCCTGGTAAGTCGGCTTATCGGTCATTGTTATTACCTATCAGTTATTTCACGTATGGATTAATTATACATTCTTTGAATCAATTACCAACGTTCAAACCGTTTAACAATTAAAATTTTATCTGTAAAATTTAAAAAAAACACTACATTAAAAAGTTGAAAATTGCAAAATTGAGTATGATTTTAAAAGTTTCCCTACCGCGTATATATGGTATCCATAACCACGAGCAAAATTGAAAATCTGGTCACGACTTCCAAAAGATTTAATCAGGGGCCCGGAACTGGACGGCAGCGACTATTTTAACGTGAAGTTCCCGCCGGAATTAACATTTTGTCGACCACAACATATGGTATCTGATGATTTGAAATGTTTTTTGTTTCCCATTCCACCTTTTAAATATATAAAAAACCTTTTCATCTGATCCCGCAGACCCCGCCCCTTTTTTAAAATAATCCCAAAGAAGAACCGGGTGAACATTCAAGCACTCGACCCCATCCTGACATGCAAGCGGATCATTGGTCCTGTCGGATTTCGAATACCTGTAAGAACAGACAAAAGAGCTAAATGCCTTCTGATTGAGGGTTTTTGGCGGCTGTAGATAGACGGATAGCTAAAGTTAGCCGTCGTTATTCAAATGAAGCATATACTCTCTTTAACCCGAATCAGAGCCTGAACAATATAAGATACAGAATGGTTTTTTTGGGGACTGGTGCTGAAATATGACATATTGATTAAATATAACCACATCCGTAACCGCACTTATGTCTCTTTATTTTAAGCAAACCCCCATATATTCCCTTTATTATCAAGGTGTTTTCAAAAATATGGAAGATAAAAATCCGTCTGGCACATTTGATGAAAATACAGGTAAAAACAAGCAGAGAAAGGAAAAATAATGATAGGGCAGGCAATAGAACATCGGGAAAAAAATTCGGACAAAATCCAATCTACACCCAAACCTTATGATGTTGCTGATCGTGTGATCGATAACGTTCAGGGTTATTTTAAAGTTGGACAGTCATTATCAAATCCAATCAATATTAGCTTCAGCAATCCACAACCGATTTTAAACAAACAGAGTGATTCATTTTCTGACGGATATTACTCTTATGCTTATATTTTAAAAAATATTTATAAATACCAAATTTCAATAACTATTGGTCATGACCCTCTAAAAAAAAAGATGGCTGCGAAATGGGATATTTCCTATGCAGTCAGAAGGTACAAACAAAAACTGTCACTTTTTGATAAACTACTCGGTGCTAAATCCTACCATTCAAAGTATATTAAAGGTGATCATTTAAAAACCATTAACACTTCAAATACAAGTCAAGACGAATTAATAGCAGAACTAAGCGTTTCGAGTATTTATTTACTGGAGGATCTTATAAAAAATTACATTAATGGTATTTTTCCCGGGGATTCAGGGCAAAAAATTCCGGCCAGGACGACCAGAAGACCAGTTCACACTAAAATTCTTGATAAATTGGTGTCAATGAATTTATTGTCAGTTTTCCGAGATCGTTTGTCTTTTAATCAAAGTAAAAGTTCCTGAGGCGTCATCTCAGCCATCCAGCACAATTAGAATACCAAAGGAACGTTACCTGCCATCCATTTCCTGAATTCGGCCGGGCCTTTTACATGGGTTGGGCAGCTTGCTGCAAGACCATAATTGGGACAGGTATACTCTCCGTTACAGAGGGCAGCCAAACTATCTTTTACCTGGATATCTTTACTGGCAATTATGGCACAAGCGGTTGCACCAAGTGCCATTGCCTTGCGGGTCAGTCGCTCAAGCACTTGTTTCTGATCGGGTCTATTTTCCATCTTTACAGGGTTATGAACCCCTCCTGACTGACAGGCGTATCATGGTTCTTTCGGATTTTTCAAAGGGCAGGCAGTAATGGTGTGAAAGCAGGTCAAAATTTTCCCGGACATCCAAAGTGATCTCCTGGTCGGCATTTTTCCCTTTCATGGCATAAATAACTCCCTGATTGTTTAAAAAAGGAAGGCCCAGATGGGCAAATCCGGACAGTTCTGTAAAGGCCCGGGATATGACGGCGTCAAATTTGTTTTTATAGTCCGGGTGTTCATGGAGATCCTCCACCCGTGACTGAAGAGCATCAATATCTTTCAGATTCAGGGTTCGGATCACATGTTTTAAGAAATTGACTTTTTTCCGGGAGGCATCAATCATGACCACAGTTAAGGAAGGATTCATGATCTTGATGGGAATGGAAGGAAATCCCCCCCCTGCCCCCAGGTCGGCGAGACGCTTTGCATCGCTCATAAAAGATCCGCCGGCAATGGAATCGATAAAATGCTTTTCAGCAATCTCCAGGGGTTTTTTTATGGCCGTAAGATTGATTTTTTTATTCCAGGCGATCAGCTCCCGGGCGTGCAGATCCATGAGTTCGGCCTGGTCTTTTGATACCGGGATTCCCAGGTGTTTTGCACCCTCAATGATCCGGTATTGAAAGGCTTCATCGGCGTGGTCTGATAAATTATTCAAAATCGATAATTTTTGCTTGACAAATTAAAGGGTTAAATATATTATTCTCGCTTTCATAAGCGATGTTTAACTTCGGGTTAACACTAACAAAATCGTAATAATTTAGCAAGTTAAAAGATAGGGACAGCCTTTGGTAACAATTGCATTCCAAGATTGTGCAGGGGCAAATTATATATTCAAAGGATGATGTTAAAATGATCAGAAATCTGGAAAAAGTAAGGAATATCGGAATCAGTGCCCACATTGATTCGGGTAAGACCACACTCACGGAAAGAATTCTTTTTTACACGGATAGAATTCACAAAATCAATGAAGTCAGGGGCAAGGACGGTGCCGGCGCTGTCATGGATTCCATGGAACTTGAAAGAGAACGAGGGATTACCATTGCATCGGCAGCCACCTATTGTGAATGGGCCAAGCACAACATCAACATTATCGACACCCCGGGCCATGTGGATTTCACCGTTGAGGTGGAACGGTCCCTCAGGGTTCTGGACGGGGTCGTCCTGATCCTGTGTTCCGTATCCGGTGTTCAGTCCCAGTCCATTACCGTGGACCAGCAGATGAAACGATACAAGGTCCCCTGCATCGCCTTTGTCAACAAGTGCGACCGATCCGGGGCCAACCCCCTCAAGGTCAGCCGGCAGCTTCGAGACAAGCTGGGACACAACTCCGTCATGATGCAGCTTCCCATAGGACTTGAGGACAAGCACAAGGGCGTTGTTGACCTCGTGTCCATGAAAGCCTGCTATTTTGAAGGGGATAATGGAGAGCGGATGGTCACCAAAGAGATTCCCGCCGGCATGATGGATGATGCACGGATGGCCCGTGAAGAGATGATTGATGCGGTGTCCCTTTTTTCCGAAGATCTCACCGATGCCATCCTGGAAGAAGCCGACATCACCGAAGAGATGATCATGACTGCGGTTCGAACCGGAACCATTGCCCGGGAAATGACCCCGGTGTTTCTGGGGTCTGCCTATAAAAATAAGGCGGTTCAGCCGTTGCTGAATGCCGTGATCAACTACCTGCCCTCCCCCCTTGATATTGAAAATGAAGCCATTGACATCGACAACAACGAAGAGACCGTTATTCTGGAGAGCAGTTTTGACAAGCCCACGGTTGCCCTGGCCTTTAAGCTGGAAGACGGCCAATATGGTCAGCTTACCTATATCCGGGTCTACCAGGGCTGTATCAACAAGGGCGATACCCTGATCAATTCCCGGGACGGCAGAAAATTCAAGGCCGGACGGCTCATCCGCATGCATTCGTCTCAGATGGAAGACGTGGAAGCCATACCTGCCGGACACATCGGCGCCATGTTCGGCATCGACTGTGCTTCGGGCGACACCTTTGTGGACCCCAAGATCAATTATTCCCTTCTGGCCATGCACATCATGGAACCGGTTATCTCTCTCTCCATCGTTCCCAAGGACAACAAGGCCCAGATCAATATGTCAAAGGCCTTGAACCGATTCACCAAGGAAGATCCCACATTTAAAACATACGTGGATCACGAAACCGGCGACACCATCATCCAGGGCATGGGTGAACTTCACCTTGAAGTTTACGTGGAAAGAATGAAGAGAGAATATGGGGCAGAAGTGGAAACCGGCCAGCCAAGAGTGGCCTACAGAGAGACCATTACCCGGAAGGCCCTTTTCAATTACACCCACAAGAAACAAACCGGTGGTGCCGGACAATACGGTCGTATCGCCGGTTTTGTAGAACCCTGTGAAGACGAATTTGAGTTTGTGAACAAGATTACCGGCGGCAGGATTCCCACTCAGTATATCCCTGCCTGTAAACAGGGATTTGAAGGCTGCATGGATAAAGGCCCCAAACTTGAATTCCCGGTCACCGGCATTAAGGTCACCATTGATGACGGTGCTTTCCATGCCGTGGATTCTTCCGAGATGGCATTTAAGGCAGCGGCAAGAGGGGCCTTCCTTGAGGCCTATGCCAAGGCAAAGCCGGTGATCAAGGAACCCATCATGAAAGTGGTGATTGAAACGCCCAATGAATTTCAGGGTGCCTGCATGGGTCTGATCAACCAGAGACGGGGCATCATCCAGGGCTCCCAGGAAGAAGGGGTCATGTCTGTGGTGGAATCCCAGGTTCCTCTGTCTGATATGTTTGGCTTTTCCACAGTGCTCAGATCCGCTACCCAGGGGAAAGCCCAGTTTACAATGGAGTTTTCAACCTACAAGCAGGTGCCGCAATCCGTAGCAGAAGAGATTGCCAAAAAAAAGCTGGAAGAAAAAACTAAAAAAAAATAAATTGACCTTATAGATGACCTTATAGATAAAAAGAGAGAGAGGAAATATGTTAAAAACAGATCTCATTTCTAAAAGTCCGGTTGCGAAAACCATTGGGATTGAAAATTTAAAAAACGGGAAATTCGGTGCCGTTCTTTCCCGTGCCGGTGTGGGAAAAACCAGTTTTTTGGTTCAAATTGCCCTGACAAAATTGTTAAGCGATGAAAAAATACTGCATATCAGTCTTGATGATTCCATTGATAAAATAAATGTACGGTACAATGAGGGATACACCAACCTCGTGGACAGCATCGGTTATGTTGATGCCCAGAAGGCTGTGAGACTCTGGGAGAGTATCAACACCCACAAGGTGGGGATCAGTTATACCGAAGCCACCTTTGACACCGAAAAAATCAGAGATTATTTGAAGAGTTTTAAAAAAGCCGATCTTGCTCTGCCCACACTCATGGTCATTGACGGTCTCAATTTTGATCAGGATGTGACACAGGTTCTTGACAAACTTGAAGATCTGAACAAAGAATTTTCCATTTTTATCTGGTTTTCCATGAAAAATCACAGGGAGGAAGGGCTGTGTGAGGATGGATTTCCCATTCAGCTCGAAACTTACAAGGACAAATTTGACAAGGCCGTCATGCTGGCGCCGGTTGAAGATAAAATCGAGGCCGTGATCCTGAAAGACGGTGACAGAACCAATCACAGGAATCTGCTGAACCCGGCAACCATGATGGTGGTTGAAGCCGATTAAGTTCTCCGGAAGGGGTCAGGCTTGACCCGTTTTCTTTTAAAGGCCGTAGGTCAGTAATGCTGACTTACGGCCTTTTTGATTCATTGAACTCCCTGATTTATATATATTGTTCGATAAAATTCACTATGGACCGGTAGACCCGTTCAACCCCATCACCGATCAAAATCCCATGGCGTTCATAGTCAAAGATATAATACTCTTTAATTTCCGACCCCAGTTGTTTGAATAATTTCAGTGTACCCCGGGGATTCACCACCGGGTCCCGTCTGGACTGAACCACAAGAGTGGGCGTTTGAATGGTTTTGAGTTTCAGTTCCAGGTGTTCCATTAATTTTTCAAGCTGGTGTATCCCGGCAATGGGATTTCTGGTGTAATTGATATGGGGATTTTCAGGATGGTTTTCAATAAATTCTTTTGCAATGGTATCCAGATGGATCTTCTTTAGGACAATATTCCAGGTGTCAATGGCAGGAACAAAATAGGAACCGATATCCTGGAGTTTCATGGGCGGTGCCACTGCAAAAACCGCAGCAATATCTTTCACACGGGTCGCCAGTTCCAGGGCAAGACCGGCACCGGTTGAAAACCCACCCACAATGATTCGTTCACACGAGTGCCTCAGGATGACAAATCCTTCTTCAACGGATTCTATCCATTGGTTATACCGGGTTTCGGCCAGATCTTCCGAAGATGTCCCATGGCCTTTAAGCCGGGGCACATATACCGTAAACCCGATTTCATACAGATAACGGGCAAAGGCCTTCATCTCTTCGGGCGCTGCCATATATCCGTGAATCAGAAGGATACCGGCTCTTGGGGTTTCATGTTTGAGGAATACAGGACTGCCGATTCTTTTTTTCTTTGATTCGGTTTCTTTGAAATGCCGGGCATAATCCCGGGTAAAATCCACTTCAGTTTTTTCAATTACCCTGTCCCGGACAAGGCCAATGACTTCTTCATACGATTTCTGGGCAATTGTTTTGAGAAGGATTTCTGCTCGCTTTACCGGTTCCACCTCATTGGCCATTACCCGGAGGGGGTTTTCAATCCTGATGCTGTGAAAGTTTGACTTGCCGAAAAATTTGGTTTGATCCTTAAAGATTTTTTGATCTTTGATTTCAATCACTCCGGTATCTTGGGCAAGGGTAAAAAAATCTGAGAACCGGTTATACCTGTCATCAGTTAATAAATGGATCTGGTTTTCATGGAAGTTGTCTGATACGCAACAGGTATTTTCAGCGACAAGCCTGCTGACGGCTGCGAACACCTTGCACTTGAATTCATAGATGTCGATTCCCTCTCTGCGATAGGGAAAATGTTTGAGGATACAGGCCAGGACATGATCGTAATTTAAGGTGGTCATGTCATAAACCGCGGCCATGTATTTTTCCATGATATCCAGGGAAAATTCTTTAATAATCTGCTTTGAGCTGATATCCGCATCAAAGTTGATTTTTCGCTTCACCGTGAGCATGCTTTCAATGTATGGATCATTCAAGTATTGTTTGATCTTGATAGGCTGCCCGAATCGAATGGTGATATCCACATTGGAAAACAGCATGGAACCCTCGGTCATTAATTCGTCCATGACTCTCTGGGACGGTTCTTTCATGAGAATCCGGGCGATCCTGGATAAAATATTTTCCTTTGGACTTGCCGGATAATAGGTAATGTTGACCGGAACGATATGGGTTTCCTGTTGGAGAACCGTGTTGATATCATCGATTTCAAAGGCCTGGACCAGCCGTTCAAACTCGGGTTCTCCAATCTGCTGCATCCGTTTCATGCGCTCCCGGTAGAATTCACAGCGCAGGGCCACAATGGCGGCCCCGGTATGGGGACGCCTCTCCAGTCCCTCGTCAATCAGGGCAAACCGGTTTTTCTTGATCAGTTGTTTGCTTTTGACCATCATGCCTTCAGGAAAAATGATCCATTGGACATCTTTACCCAGCAGGGTTTTCAAGATACGGTCATCCCTGTGGGGGTCCCGGGTGGATACGGCCCCCAGGCTGGTTAAAAATCCTTCTAGAATCGGGACATCAAACAACTCAGCAGCCGCAAGGGACCAGACATCTTTTTTGGTGATCTGATGAATGTGATAGGGAAGGAAAACGGTTTCGATTCTGGTAAAATGGTTGGCCGTAAAAATTATGGGGCCCTGGGGGATATTTTCCCGTCCGATAATTTTCATATTTGCCTTTGAAAAACCGGAAAATGTCTTCAAGGTATAGCTAGATAATTCAAAAGCAAATCTATTCATGGATAAACCCTTTAAAACAAGATTGTTTATCTATCCCAATTATTGTATAAACGAGCGATGTTAATATGAATCCTTAAGCGTGTTTGCAATAATACCCAATGTGATTCTTTTGTCAAAGAGAATTATTCAAACCGCACAAAACCCGGAGGCTTAGCGTGTACTCTAAAATCGTCATACTGAATTTTCCGGCAGAAGTTGCCCAAAAAGCACTGGTCTGCCAACTGACAAAAAAATATGATCTTTTATTCAATATTTTGAGCGCCAGCATATCCAATAAAAAAGAGGGATATATGGTTCTGGAAATCTCATCCGCCTCCAAAACCGGTTTTAACAAAGGCGTAAAATTCCTCAAGGACCAGGGGGTTTCCGTGTCCACCCCGGAACACCAGATTTTTAAAGACGAGGAAATCTGTACCCATTGCGGTGCCTGTATTGCCGTCTGCCCCACGGATGCCCTGTACATCAAACGCCCGGAAATGGAAGTGATCTTTGACAAAGAAAAATGCAGTCTGTGTGAGTTGTGTATTCTGACCTGCCCCACACGGGCCATGGGATTGTTTTCCGAAGAAAGCCGGAAAGTCGGCTGATGGAGGGCTCAATTCTTCGAGCTTCAAAGAATGCAGACCCGGTGGTGGCGGTTGCAGTGAGCGGTGGAATTGATTCTTTGGTGGCGGGATTTCTCTTAAAAAAAAGGTTTAAACATGTTTTCGGCATTCATTTTACCACGGGGTATGAACGGGTGCCCACGGATATTGCCCTGCTTGAAAGTCAGCTTGGATTTCCGGTCAGAACCATTGATCTTGGCCCTGTGTTTGAAGAAAATGTGGTTCAATATTTTGCAGACACCTATCTTGAGGGCAAAACACCCAACCCCTGTGTGGTCTGCAATCAGGTAATCAAATTCGGCGAACTCTTAAAACAGGCCCTGGACATGGGAGCGGATTATCTGGCCACAGGTCATTATGCCGGTATCGTCAATCCCATATCCTGTCCCGATAAAAAAATTGCCCATTCTTTTCTTGAAAAGGGAAAGGATGGATTAAAGGACCAGAGCTATTTTCTTGCCCGCCTGTCCCCGGACCAGCTTGAGCGAATTGTCTTTCCCCTGGCAGGACTCACCAAAGAAAAGGTGAAAAAAATTGCCGATTCTGCGGCCATCCGTCCCATTCACTCCTCGGAAAGCCAGGACATCTGCTTTATCCATGACAATGATTTTGCAAGATTTATTATGCAGAAAAAGAGGCTGACCCCCTGCCCCGGCGATATTGTTGACATGGAGCTTCATATCGTCGGTCGCCATAAGGGGTTACATAAATTTACCATCGGCCAGCGACGGGGCATTGATTGTCCGGCTGCAGAACCCTATTACGTTAAAAAAATTGATATGAAAAATAATACGCTTCAGGTCTGCTTTAAAAAAGACCTGGCACAAAAAAAAGTCTTTGTCGATCAGGTGAACTGGAATTTTTCAGAGGGGAAGATTTTCCCGGAACTCATGACCAAAATCAGGTACGGCCACAGAGGGGCAAAATCAACCCTGTTTTTAGACGGGTCTAAAAAAGGAGTAGTGGAGTTTCATCAGCCCCAGAATGCCGTTACACCGGGGCAGATTGCCGTATTTTATAAGGACTCCCGGGTCCTGGGAGCCGGGATTATTCAATGAAAAAATTTTATATTCAAACCCTGGGGTGCAAAGTCAATCAATATGAGAGCGACGGCATTGCCGCAGGCCTTGAACGGCAGGGCTGGATCAAAGGGGAAAAGAACCAGGCCGCAGACGTGTTTATCATCAACACCTGTGCGGTCACATCCAAAGCCGGCATGCAGTCCAGGCAGGCCATCCGCAAAATTATCCGGGAAAATCCCCATGCCCGGATCATTGTCACGGGATGCCACGCCCAGACCGATCCCGGGCAGATACAAAAAATCGAACACATGAATGTTGAAGGCCGGATTGTCTGTCATCACGACAAGACAAGAATCGCCGAACACATCCATTCCATTTGCGGGGACACACCGGATTTGATGTTCAAAGCCGTGGACCATACCCGGGACAATATTTTTCATGGGTTTGATCATGCCGTGACCGGTGAAATGACCCGGGCCTATCTCAAGATCCAGGACGGGTGCAATGCCTTCTGCACCTATTGCATAGTACCCTTTGCCCGGGGATCTTCCGTGAGCATGCCGGAATCGGATGTTTTTCGTCATTTAAACGAACTGGCGGCATCCGGGTTCAAGGAGGTAATCCTCACCGGCATCCATACCGGCATGTACGGGCAAGACCTTAAGGACAAATCATCCCTGCTGGATCTGCTTGAGCGCATGGACAGGGAGAAGCCGGTTCACCGGGTCCGGCTTTCCTCCATTGAGCCCGGCGAACTCAGTGACGGCATTATTGACCTTGCCGGACCGGGCCGTATTCTCTGCGACCATTTTCACATTCCCCTCCAGTCCGGGGATGATGATATTTTAAAACAAATGAAACGGCCTTATACAACATCCTTGTTTGAAGCACTGATTCACAGGATTCGCGCAAAATGTCCCAATGCCGGTATCGGGGTAGATACCCTAATTGGATTCCCCGGGGAGACCGAAACCCATTTCAACCACACCTATAATTTGATCGAGCGGCTGCCCGTTTCCTATCTCCACGTGTTTCCCTTTTCCCCGAGAAAGGGAACCAAGGCCTATAATTTTGACGGCAAGGTGGACCCACAGGTCATTAAAGAACGGTGCACCCGGATGCGCAAACTGGACAAATTTAAGAGAAAGGCCTTTGCCGAAGCCAATATGAACAAACGTGTCGAAGGACTGATCCAGCATAAAATTGACGCCCGGACCGGCATGTTCAAAGCCGTAACCTCCAACTACCTGACCGTACTTTTAGATAAAAACCATGGGACCGGTGGAAAAATTATTGATCTTATACCTGAACAATGTGATAGTAAGATGAACCTGATGGGTAGAATAACGTACGACCAATAGAATATCGGAGATTACCGCCATGGAAGATGTGTTTAAACGCCTTGCCCGACACCTTGACAATACCCCCAGCGGATTTCCTGAAACCGAGTCCGGGGTGGAACTGAGACTTTTAAAACAGCTATTTACACCGGAAGAGGCAGAATTAACCCTCTCTTTGATTCTGATGCCGGAACCGGTTGAGAACATTGCCCAGCGGGTCGGGAAAGCTCCCGAAGAAATCGAACCCATGCTGGTGGAGATGGGTCGAAAAGGATTGATTATCCATGTCAACCGGGACGGAAAAAACGCGTTTATGCTCCTTCATTTTGTGGTGGGGATCTGGGAGTATCAGGTCAATAGACTCACCCCTGAACTGATCAAGGATTTTAACGAGTATGTTCCCTATCTTATCAAAGACCAGTACAAAAATAAAACCCAGCAGTTGCGGGTGGTTCCCGTGGCAAAGGCGATCAACACGGAATTGAATATCATGGATTATGAACAGGTTGAATCCATCATCAAATCCCAGTCAAAAATCCTGGTTGCCCCGTGTATCTGCAGAAAAGAGCACGCCATCATGGGCAAGGGGTGCGGCAGGGAACTCGAAACCTGCCTGGTGTTCGGCGGGGGGGCCTATATTTATGAGAGTCGGGGTATCGGTCGGACCATCTCCCAGGCCGAGGCCCTGGACATTGTTAAAAAAGGGGTGGCCCAGGGACTTGTGCCCCAGCCTTCCAACGCGAAAAAACCCCTGAATATCTGTCTGTGCTGTAACTGCTGCTGCCAGATCCTGAAAAACATCAAGGAGTTTGAGGCTCCGGCCAAAATCGTCAGTTCCAATTTCCAGGCAGGGGTGGATGCAGATGTCTGTACCGGATGTCAGGC
Organism: uncultured Desulfobacula sp.; assembly: GCA_963674905.2. GTDB lineage: Bacteria > Desulfobacterota > Desulfobacteria > Desulfobacterales > Desulfobacteraceae > Desulfobacula. The sequence goes on from CAXXXR010000002.1 coordinate 4,449,982, forward strand.
CTGCGAGGAAATCTGCCCCATGGATGCCATTGATATGGATGAAGAACAGATTGTTGCCCGGGTAAATTTAGACCGGTGCATCGGCTGCGGACTCTGTGTCACCGTGTGTGAGTTTGATGCCATGCATCTGAAAGACAAAAAAGACACGGAAAGAATGGAGCCCCCGGCCAACCTGATGGAGACCTATATCAACATCACCCGGGAAAAAGGCCTTTTGTAATTCTCCGAACGGGGTCAGGATTAAAGCCCCCTCTCCTTTTTAATACTCTCATAGGCTTCCTGGATTTCTTTGAACTTGTCATTGGCAAATTTAATGAACTCTTCAGGAAGCCCTTTGGCTTCAATCTTATCCGGATGGTATTCACTCACAAGTTTTCGGTATTGTTTTTTGATCTCATCATCGGACGCTGTTTCATCACACTTCAACACAGCATAAAATTTATTGGTTTTTCGCACATACCTGGATTTTAAACGCTCATAGTCTGAACTGGAATAGTTGAAAATCCGTGTGGCAGACAGGAGCATGGCCTCTTCCTGGTTGGATATGTCACCGTCGGCAGCCGATACCCTCAGCAGAACATCCATGAGGAGTTCGATAATATTTGGCTGGGTCCTGAAAATTGAATAAAACTGCATGGCAAATGCATCAAAAGTTTCAGGCGAATCAACGGCCTGTCGGAAGATGTTGATGGCGGTCTGCTGGCTGTCGGCATCCAGGCCAAGATCCCTTTTCATAAAGTTTTCAACAGTTGAAATTTCTTTTTGGGTGATGGTGCCGTCAGCTTTGGAAATTTTAGCCAGCATGGAAAAAGCGGCCGTGAAAAACACAAGCTGGGCCTCTTCATTGGAAGACAGTGATTCCCGGGTTCCCGGGTGTGAAGACAGGTAGACCTGCTCCTTTTTATCCACAAACGTATGCCCGAATGCCGCACCTGCAACGGCACCGATGGGGCCGCCCAGTGCAAACCCGATAGTGCCGCCGATCATTTTACCCAGCCAGCTCATTGCTATCCTCTCAAATTTAAAATCAAAATCCTTGTATCATTTTTAAAGATTATATATATAAACACAAAAGCCAAGTGCGTCAAATGATAAACCGTATGAAACAAATAATATGCTGCTCAAAAAAACCATCGGAATCCTCATAATTCTCTCCAATACAGCCGGTGTCGGCTTTTTAATTTACCAGGCCGGAGTCATGCTTAAGGACAGGTTTTATCCAGAAAAACAGATGGTTCACGTTGAAGAGATGCCGGGAGAAAACACTGGACGACACAACAAACAACCTAAAATCAAAAATGATAGTATCATCCCGGATGAAGATGACCTGTTAAAGGATATGGATCTGTCTGATCTTGACGACCTTGATTTTGATGATTTTAAGTAAAAAGGAGACCTATCGTGAATTTTAAAGCCCTGTTTTTATCCTTAGCCCTGGGATTGGTCCTGATATTGTGTGGATGTGCACCGGCCGTGATCGGCGGTGCAGCCTACGGCGGCTACAAAGGCGCGACCGATGAACGCAGTATGGGTAATATGCTGGACGATTCCGTCATCTCCACCAGCGTTAAAACAAAGATGATTGGAGATGAATTTGTCAAAGCCCGGCACGTTGATGTGGACGTGCTCAACGGAGTTGTTTTTCTCATCGGCGTGGTTGAATCCGCATCCCAGAAAAGAATGGCTGCTGATATTGCCCGGGGGGTTGAAGGGGTGAGGCGGGTTGAAAATCAATTGGTGATTGGAAGAACAAGTGCGGGCCAGGCCCTGAATGATTCCATTCTTACCAGCAAAATTAAAACACAATTGATAAAGGAACCCAATATTCGATCCAATAATATTGATGTGGATACCAATAATAATGTGGTTACCCTCACCGGAATCACATCCTCCCAGAATGAAAAGGCCAAGGTGATTTCCATTGTCCAGGGCGTTGCCGGGGGCCGGCAGGTTGTTGACAATCTGTCTGTGGGCAACTGATGCCAAGGGTTACAAAATAGAATAAAGAATCAAGTTTTAAGCGTTAATCAGGCAGCACAACAGGTGATCTACTGGGTTGTCTTATTGAGCCAGGGTTTAACCTTTTTCTGTCTTTCCTTAATGGGAGCACACCGTGTTTCAATGGTGTTGTCACCGGTTATCCCTTCCACGGCCTTAAAAAACAGGGGGTCCGAGCAGGTCATATAGTTATCGGAAAGCTTTACCAGAACGGGTTGGGAATCCTCGATCTCTATTTTCAGACAGGTGGTACAATCGCCTGGGAAAGTTTCAATGGTGGATTTTAACCGGTCCAGAGTGTCATTATTCGCATCTGCCGCATCCACCCGTATCAACACACCGTTGGTCCACTCCTGGGACGCCTGTTCAATGGGGACCATTTTTTCGGCAATCAGCTTTACAATATTTTCCTTTTTTTGAATTTCCGCTTCCAGGATGATAATTTCTTCATCGGCGAGCAGGGTATGGACTTTTACATACAGATTGGGAAATACCACGACTTCGATGCTGCCCGATTGATCTTCAATGGCACAGAACGCCATCATGTCGCCTTTTTTGGTCTTGTGCAGTTTCAGGGGTTTGATGGTTCCGGCCATACGGATCATTTTTTTATTCGCCACATCATGAATACTGATGGAATTCACACTGGTATAGGTCTGGATGATGTCCTGATACTTGTTGAGGGGGTGTCCGGTAATATAAAATCCCAAGGATTCTTTTTCCAGGGCCAGGAGCATGTTTTCATCCCATTCCTCGATGTCGGGCAGCCTGGGTGTACTCACGGGAAGGGCAGTCCCCATATCTGAATCGGCAAATAGATCCAGTTGGGCATCGGCCTTTTCTCTCTGGATCCTGGAACCGTGGTCCAGGGCATCTTCCAGCACTGCCATCATCTGGCTTCTTTTGGTATCGGAAAAATCAAATGCCCCGCACTTGATCAGGGCCTCAAGCACTTTTTTGTTGACCTTGCCCACGTTAACCCGTTCACAAAAGTCATAAATGCCTTCAAAGGGTTCGCCGTTGCTCCTTGTATCCACAATGGATTCAATGGCGGCCTCACCGATATTTTTAACCGCAGCCAGACCGAACCGTATGCATCCGTCAGAAACGATAAAGTGAGCGTCACTCTTGTTCACATCCGGAGGCAGGACCTGTATGCCGTGGGTCCGGCACTCGTCCATGTATTTGATGACCGCATCGGAGTTGTTGCGTTCACTGGTCATCAGGGCTGCAATAAACTCCAGGGCAAAGTTGGCCTTTAAGAAGGCTGTCTGGTAGGCGATCAGGGCATAGGCCGCGCTATGGGATTTGTTAAATCCATACCCTCCGAATTTTTCCATGAGATCAAAGAGTTCAGCCGCCTTTTTCAAGTCATGGTTGTTCTCTTTTGCCCCTTTCATGAACAGGGTCCGGTGGGCCTCCATCATAGAAGCGATCTTCTTTCCCATGGCTTTTCGCAGTCCATCAGCATCTGCCATGGAATAGTTGGCCAGGACACCGGCGATCTTCATGACCTGTTCCTGGTACAGGATCACCCCATAGGTCTCTTTTAACACCGGTTCCAGTTCATCAAACAGGTAGACCACCTCTTCCCTGCCGTGCCGTCTTTCCACATAGGTGTCGGCCATGCCGCTGTCCAGGGGTCCGGGACGGTACAGGGCCACCAGGGCCACAATATCCGAAAAAGCGGCCGGTTTGAGTCTGGAGATCAGATCCTTCATGCCCGAGCTTTCAAGCTGGAACACACCGGTGGTATCTGCATTTTGAAGCAGGTCAAAGGTTTTGACATCCGCGTAATCCAGGTTCAGAAGATCCGGGGGTGTTTTTCCCTGCTTTTTGATCAGCTCAATGCAATTTTTAATGACGGTGAGGTTTCTAAGCCCCAGGAAATCAAATTTTACCAGGCCCAGCTTTTCAACATAATTCATGTCAAACTGGGTCACAGTCTCCCCCTCTTTTCCCTTGTACAGCGGCAGGTACTCGTTCAGGGGCTTGTCGGCCACCACCACGCCGGCCGCATGGGTGGAGGCATGCCGGGGCAAGCCTTCCAGGAGAAGGGCCACTTCCAGCATCATGGCCTTTTCTTCGGACTCATTGCACTTGTCCTGGATGGCCGGAACATCCTCAATGGCCCGGGTCAGGTTCTTTGCGTTATCCGGAATCATCTTGGCAATTTCATCCACCTCGGACAAGAGAACACCCATGGCCCTGCCCACATCCCGGATAACGGCCTTGGCCTTGAGTTTTCCAAAGGTGATGATCTGGCAGACATATTCAGGCCCGCCGTACCGGTCAATGACGTATTTGTACACCTGGTCCCGGCCCTCAATGCAGAAGTCCACATCAATATCCGGCATGCTCAGTCGGGAGGGGTTTAAGAATCTTTCAAAGATCAACCCGTGTTCAATGGGGTCAAGGGCGGTAATGCCCATGGCATAAGCCACCATAGAGCCGGCGGCAGACCCACGCCCAGGACCCACGGGCACATTGATTTTTTTTGAATATTCGATAAAATCGGCCACAATCAAAAAATACCCGGGAAATCCCATGTCAAGAATGACACCGATCTCATACTCAATCCGGTCCCTGTACATCTGCTCGTCAATATCTGGGTTGGATGCCTTGATGATCTCAAGTTTTCGTTCAAATCCCTGCATGGCCTTTTGTTTGAAAAGTACATCCTCGGATTCATCCTCATCCTGGGAATATCGGGGAAAATGATAGGTCTTGTCATCAAATTCAACATTGCATTGAGAGACCACTTCCCGGGTGTTTTCAATGGCACCGGGATATTTGGAAAAGGTCTGGATCATCTCTTCGGGAGACTTGAAGTAGAGCTGGTCTGAATCAAACTTGAACCGGTTCTGGTTCTGGAAGGTATCTCCGGTCTGAATGCACAGGAGGATTTCATGGGCCTTGTCATCCCCTTTTGAAAGGTAGTGACAGTCATTGGTGGCCACCATGGGAATGGAGAGGCGCTTGCTGATATCCAGAAGACCGGCATTGACCTTTCGCTGGATCTCCATTCCGTTTTCCTGGACCTCAAGATAAAAATTATTCTCACCAAAGGTATTCAGGTAAAACCTTGCCGCATCATCTGCTCCATTCATGTTGTTTTGAATGATCTGTTTGGGAATATCTCCTTTCAGGCAGGCAGACAGACCGATCAGTCCCTTTGAATGGGACTTGAGCAACTCCCGGTCTATCCTGGGTTTATAGTAAAACCCCTGGAGCTGGGCAATGGAAACAAGTTTGCACAGATTGGCATACCCCTCACGGTCCTTTGCCAGAAGCACGAGATGGCTCAACCCCCTGGCATCCATCTGGGTTCTGTCATTCAGGGTCCTGGGGGCCACATATATTTCACATCCGATAACCGGCTTAATGGATGCTTTCCTGGCTTTTTCATAAAACGCGGCCACCCCGAACATGGTCCCATGATCGGTCATGGAAACTGCATCCATGCCGAACTCCCGGCATTTCCTGAATAGATGGTCCAGCCGTATGGCCCCGTCCAGGAGGGAATATTCCGTGTGCAGGTGAAGGTGATAAAATGGTGATTGAAGATCCGTCATTCTTAATTATTTACTTTCTACTCTATAGTTGGGTGCCTCTTTGGTGATGATGACATCGTGAACATGGCTCTCCCTGAGCCCTGCCGCAGTTATTTTTACAAATCTGGCCTTTTCCTGAAGCTCTTTGATGGTTGCAGCACCCAGATAGCCCATGCCGGCCTTGAGTCCGCCGATCATCTGGACAATATTCTCTCTCACCGTACCCCGGTAGGGAATTCTGCCCACAATGCCTTCGGGAACCAGCTCCTCATCTTCAAGGGTGTCTTTCTGGTAATACCGGTCTGAACTGCCTTTTTTCATGGCCTCAACAGACCCCATACCCCTGTAGGCCTTGTAAGAACGGCCCTGGTAGATGACGATTTCACCCGGACTTTCCTCGGTTCCGGCCAGAAGACTTCCCAGCATCACGGAGTCTGCCCCGGCACCCAGGGCTTTGGCCACATCACCTGAAAATTTGATCCCGCCGTCGGCAATGATGGGCACACCCGTGGATTTTGAAATCTGCCTGCAATTCTGGATGGCCGTCAACTGGGGAACCCCTACTCCGGCCACAATACGGGTGGTACAGATGGATCCCGGGCCGATACCGATTTTCACGGCATCTGCACCGGCATCGATCAGGGCCTTTGCCCCGCCCTCGGTGGCCACGTTACCGGCAACGAGCTGGGAATCGGGAAAGGCATGTTTGATCTTTTGGACCGCATCGATCACATTTTTTGAAAACCCGTGGGAGGTATCAATTACAAGGGCATCCACCCCCGCCCCCATCAATGCCTGAACCCGGGTCATCATATCGGCGCCCACACCAACGGCAGCCCCGGCCCTTAAGCGGCCAAATGAATCTTTGCAGGCATTGGGATATTTCTTTATTTTTTCAATATCCTTAATGGTGATCAAGCCTTTAAGCTTTCCCTGGCCATCCACCACCAGCAGCTTTTCGATGCGATGTTTGTGGAGCATGATTTTTGATTCTTCAAGGGTGCATTTTTCCCTCACCGTCACCAGATTTTCACAGGTCATGACTTCCCTGGCAGTCTTGCCGAACTCCGTCTCAAACCTCAAGTCCCGGTTGGTGACAATGCCCACCAGCTTATCACCTTCCACCACCGGAATACCCGAGATCCGGTATTTGGCCATGATCTGTAAAATTTCGGAAATATTCACGTCCGGATGAACCGTGATGGGATCAACAATCATGCCGCTTTCAGATTTTTTAACCCGGTCCACCTCAATGGTCTGCTCGTCAATGCTCAGGTTTCTGTGGATAAATCCCAGCCCCCCTGCCCTTGCCATGCTGATGGCGGTCAGGGCTTCGGTGACGGTATCCATGGCCGCGCTGACAATGGGAATATTCAATTCAAGATTCCGGGTCAAGCGGGTGCGGGTCCCGACTTCATCGGGAAGGATGGCTGAATAATCGGGAACTAAAAGGACATCGTCAAATGACAGTCCGTCCTCGAATATTATATTGGACATAGGGTAACCTCCAGAAAGGAATGTGTTTATTGATACTATTTTCATGATCAATTCAACCGGAGATACACCCCCGGGACACGGCCCAAAATCAAATAATGCCCTGTCTGGAATAAAATCGGGACACGGTTGAAATCAAATCAGTATTTAAACACGGATTTTTACCAAATATCTGCTTTTTTGGCAAGGTCAATATTTTGTTCCGGATAGAGGAGTTGATTCAGGCATTTTTTTTGTGCCATTCCACCACATCATGGTAAGGGATATTTCCTCCGAAAATATCCAGAGCACTGCCGATGGTAAGATCCACCCTGTTTTGACCCAGCTTTTTGACCCGGTCAAGGTCTGAAAAACGTCCCGCACCCCCGGCATAGGTGACGGGGATGGGCGAATATTGTCCCAGCAGTTGTACCAGATCCGTCTGAATCCCCTGCATCCTGCCTTCCACATCAACCCCATGAACGAGAAATTCATCACAATGGGATGCCAGATCGATAATGGTGTCCCTGTTTACCGCGACACTGGTAAACTTCTGCCACCGGTCCGTAACAATCCAGAACTTTCCATCTTTGAACCGGCAGCTCAGGTCCAGTACAAGGTGTTCCCTGCCCACGATTTCCACAAGAGTTTTAAGTTTTGAAAAATCGATGTGACCATTGGAAAACACATAGGAGGTCACAATCACGTGGCTGGCACCGGCCGTAAGATATTTTTCCGCATTTAAGGGGGTGATGCCGCCCCCGGCCTGGAGCCCTCCGGGATAAGCGCGCAAGGCGGAAAGTGCGGCCTGGGTATTTCCGGGCCCCAGGGAAATGACATGGCCCCCGGTGAGCTTGTCCAGGCAGTACAGATCTGCAAATTTAGCCGCCGAATCCGGACTTTGAAAATTGGTGGTCAAATGCGTGTGGTCAGAATCTTTGAGGGTGGCACCGACAATTTGAACAACCTTTCCGTTGCGCAGGTCAATGCAGGGACGAAATTTCATGATCTGTTTCCTTTAAATCAGTTTGTCCGATATTACTCTTTTAACAAAACCGGGTATTGTCTTTCAATGCTTAAAAAGCGTTAATGAATATTAAATCCAACGATTTGATTGACAGAAATGGATTTTGCTTATAATTTGTCCAGTGTTAATTTTCCTTTTGACCTCTTAGCTTGAACGAGAAAACAATTAAAACGGAAGACTGAAACACCATGCTGTTAAAAATCAATTCAGATAATCCCCAGGAACGACAGATTTCACGCGTCGTGGATATCATTAAAAAAGGAGGGATTGTCGCCTACCCCACAGATACCTTCTATGGGATCGGGTGTGACATCATGAATAAAAAGGCCATTGAACGGGTTTACGCCATCAAGCAACGCAATAAAAACAAGCCTTTTAGTTTCATCTGCCCGGACTTAAAGGATATTTCCCAGTATGCCAAGGTGTCAAATTTCGCCTATCGAAACATGAAACGCCTGTTGCCCGGTCCTTACACCTTTGTTCTCTCCGGATCCAAGCTGGTCCCCAAAATGATGCTCACCAAGCGGAAAACAGCCGGAATCCGGGTCCCGGACAATAAGATCGCCCTGGCCCTTACCTGTGAGCTGGGCCACCCCATTCTGTCCACCAGTGCCACCCGTCCGGATGGTCAGGTTTTCCAGGACCCTTCTCTGCTGCATGATTATTTTGTAAACACCATTGATGTGGTGATTGACGGGGGCCCTGTTCCGGGATTTCCGTCCAGCGTTATCTCTTTAATTGATGATATACCGGAGATTATCCGTTACGGTGCCGGAGATGTTGATGTCTTTGAGTAGCGTGTCTGCCAGTTTTTTAATAAAGGTTAGTTTGTCTTCCCTGGGATAAACCGTTTTCAGTTCGCCTTTGATATCGGCCAATTCCCCGGCCCACTGGACTGCATCATCCAGATTACCCAGCCGGTCAATCAGATTTAATTTCAGTGCGCTTTGACCCGTATACACCCTTCCGTCTGCAAGCCCTGCCATGGTCTGGACATCAATTTGCCTGGCCTTTGCCGCATCACTGACAAATTGAAGGTGAAGCTCGTCCACAAGATCTTGTAAAATCTTTTTTTCCGAATCTTTCAACTCTCTTAAGGGAGAACCCATATCCTTGAACTCTCCACTCTTGATGACCACCGGAGAGATGCCGATTTTTTTGGCAATCTCCATGATATTGGCATACTCCATGATCACGCCGATGGAGCCGGTGATAGTTCCGGGGTTTGCCACGATCCCGTTGCAGGCCGATGCAATATAGTATCCGCCCGAGGCAGCCACTGATCCCATGGAGGTGATGATCTTTTTATCTTTTTTCACCTTCATGATTTCCCGGTAAATCTCCTGGGAAGGGCCTATGCCGCCCCCTGGGGAATCCACCCGCAAAATGATGGCTTTAACGGCTTCTGTATCCTGAAAATTTTGAATGTCTTCAATGATTTTTTTGGATGACAGGATCATGCCGTTGATCTCAACGATGCCGATATTGCCCGTGGAAGATGTCATCCGCCCGGGAATACGGGTGCTCATGATTTTGGAGCCCCCCAGGACCAGGACCACAAATCCCAGGAACATAACGGCAAAGCTTGCAGATACAATTGTCAGGAAAAAAAGAAAGGGATGTCTTCTGGCAAACATAAAAACAAATCCTGATTAAGGGGTGAATAAGGACAACAGATAAACCCTGCAATCCTAAAAAAAAAGGGCCGGATCAACTCATGTCAAATCCGGCCCCTATACTTTTATCCAGCACTGCAAACACTGGTTCCAGGTTTTGCAGTTATTCTATTCAGCTTCCGGCTTGTCAGCTTTGTCACTGTCCTGATTTTCACTATCCTTGTTCTCAGCAAGTTTGTTTGCTTCGATCTGCTCCTGGATATTGTTTCTCAGGATTTCTCCGAAAGAAGACGTGGCCGGTTTCATGTTTTTGGCAAATTCTTCAAGATACTTGTCATCATCATCTTCTTCAAGCCGTTTGATGGAAAGACCGATCCGTCTCTCATCGCTGTTGATGTTCATGACTTTTGCCGTAATGGTTTCACCAATCTTATAGTGTTCTTTCGGGCTTTTAATATTCTCTTTGCTGATTTCAGATACATGGACCAGGCCTTCAATGCCTTCCTCAAGTTCAACAAATACACCAAAATCCGTGAGGTTCGTGATGACACCGGAAATTTCCTTGCCCACTTCATAGCGCTGGGCAACCGATTCCCATGGGTCGGCCTGGGTCTGTTTGATTCCCAGAGAGAATCTTTCATTGGACTTGTCAATATCAAGGACAACCGCCTGGATGGTTTCGTTTTTCTTGTATACTTCAGACGGGTGTTTGATTCGCTTGGTCCAAGAGATGTCGGAAATATGGACAAGGCCGTCGATATCATCATCAATCCCGATAAAAAGACCGAATTCCGTGATATTTTTGATTTTACCCTCGATAATGGTACCCACTGGATATTTTTGAGAAATCACTTCCCATGGATTGTCAACGGTCTGCTTGATTCCAAGTGAGATTCTTCGGTTATCCGGTTTCAGGTCAAGAACAACCGCTTCTATCTCTTCGCCCACAGTTACCATCTGGGACGGGTGACGGATTTTCCGAGTCCAGGACATTTCCGATACATGGATAAGACCTTCAACACCCTCTTCCAGCTCGATAAAGGCACCGTAATCGGTCAGGCTGACCACCTTACCAATAATTTTAGAGCCCACCGAGTATTTGTCAATTGCCGTGGTCCAGGGATCAGGCGTTAGTTGTTTCATGCCCAGAGAGACTCTCTCTTTTTCAAAGTCAAAGGAGAGGATCTTGACATTGATGGTATCTCCAACAGTGAAGAGTTCAGATGGGTGTTTTACCCTTCCCCAGGAGATATCCGTGATATGCAGAAGTCCGTCCACACCGCCAAGATCGACAAACACGCCGTATTCAGTGATGTTTTTGACGATACCTTCCATGACCTTTCCGTCTTCAATGGCCTTGAGGGTGCTACTTCTCAGTGTATCCCGCTCTGCTTCAAGCAGAACCCGTCTGGACAGCACGATATTGTTTCTTTTCTTGTTGTACTTGAGGATCTTAAATGTATAGGTCTTGTTTACCATTTCATCCATGTTGCGGATGGGTCGAAGGTCAGCCTGTGATCCGGGCAGGAACCCAAGCAATCCTATATCAACCGAGAAACCGCCTTTTACCCTACTGGTAATGACGCCTTCAATGGTTCCATCTGCATCGTAAATGTCTTTAATGGCATCCCATACTTTGACTTTTTTGGCTTTTTCATGGGACAGGAGAACGGTTTCTTCTTCTTCGTCCCATACCTCAATCATTACCTCAAATTCATCGCCGACCTTGACATTTACATTGCCTTCCTCATCAATGAATTCCCTAATAGAGATCTGCCCTTCGGATTTATATCCAACATCCACAAGCACCATGTCCCGGCCCACGGAGATAACCGTTCCGGTTACGACCTGGCCCTCTTCAAACTTTTTAAGACTGGACTCATAAATATCCAAAAGTTCTTCCATTGTTTCCTCGCCGGTTATTTCCGGTATGGCATCCGGCTCTTCTGCCGGTGTCTTCGCAACTTCGGGTGCAATGGGTTCTTCTTTTGTTTCTACACCATCGGTTTCAGGTGCAGCAGCGGTTTCCTCTGTTTGTTCACCTGTTGTTTCAGGTGCAACAGCATCTTCTGTCTCTAAGGTTTCAGTATTCATTTTTTGATTTTCGTTTTCTTCAGCAATGTCGTTCATTAATATTATTCCCCCTAATCGAATTTTATACCTGTCCATAAAGACTTAATACGGATAAGTACAATTGGAATTTATACCAATTAAATATGAAAAGATCAACAGAATTCTTAAGCCTGTCAAGCTTTTTCAATAATTTCCACTATTTTTTCCACCACCTGTTCCAGGGTCAGACGAGTGGAATCGATTTTAACGGCATCCAATGCCGGCTTGAGGGGAGCCTCTACCCTTGTGGAATCCTTGTCGTCCCGCAGGGCCATCTCCTCTTGAACCCTGTCCAACTCCTTTGTGTCCGCCGGCATTTCATCAAACCGTCTTTTGGCACGGACCTTTAAATCGGCAAAGAGGAAAAATTTATGATCGGCATGGGGAAATACCACGGTTCCCATGTCACGGCCTTCAAAAACCGCGTCTGTTGTTTTGGCGATACTGTGCTGGATATCCAGAAGGGCGGCCCGGACCCGGGGATTTGCCGAGGATGCAGATGCCAGCATGGAAATTTCCGGGGTTCGAATCGATCCGGTGATGTCCCTGCCCGAAGAGCGTAACACCAGACCGTCTTTTTCCATGATAAAGCAAAGATCCAGATGCTTTAAAAAGCGTTCAAGTGCTACCTCGTTTTCCCAGTCGATGTTGCGGTGTAAAATTTCATATGCCACCCCCCTGTATAGCGCACCAGTGTCCACGTACACACAGCCCAGCCGCTGGGACAGCATTCTGCTCACCGTGGTCTTTCCCGCTCCTGCAGGACCGTCAATGGTAATGATTCTCGGGCTCATTCGTTATCCTCTAATACGATTTTTAAAGCCCTGATAAAGGCCTGGTTTTCCGGTGGTGTACCCGTACTGATTCGCAAAAAGGTATCAAACCCGTAAGATTTCATGGAGCGGGCAATGATCCCCTTTTTCAGCAATCGTTTAAACACCTGATTTGCATCGGTTTTCAGGTCCATCATTAAAAAGTTGGCCTGGGTGGGCAGGCAGGCGATTCCCATATCACCCAGCTCAGCCGTCAAAAAATCGATCCCGCCGTGGGTGGCACGGATGCTCTCATTCAAAAATTTTTCATCCCCAAGGGCGGCTACTGCGGCGACCTGGGCAAGGCTATTCACGTTAAAGGGCTGTCTGATCCGGTTTAAAATTTGGGCAATATCCGGGTCCATGATCCCGTATCCCACTCTGAAGCCGGCAAGTCCATACGCTTTGGAAAAGGTTCGCAGAGTCACCACCCGGGGATCTGCCAGGGGCTTTTTAAGGGAATTAAACACAAGGTCATTCCGGACAAATTCAATATAGGCTTCATCCACGACAATGATCACGTCTTCGGGCACCTGTTGGGAAAACCTGTGAAATTCTGTCTGACTAATGGTTGCGCCGGTGGGGTTAAACGGGTTGGTAATAAAAATCAACCGGGTTTCAGGAGTGATCTTTTCAACCAGTCCGTCAAGGTTGGTTGAAAAATCCGTCAAGGGTACCATGATGGGTTGACCCTTGGCTGTTCTGACACTGATTTCATACATGAGAAATGAGGGAAGCGGCATGAGCGACTCGTCCCCGGGATTTAAAAACCCATGGCACAAAAGGGCGATAATATCGTCAGATCCGTTCCCCACAACAATATTCTCCACACCGACATGAAACTTATCCGCAAGGCTGTGGGTGAGAACATGGGCAGAAGATTCAGGATACCGGTTCATGTCCACAAGATTTTCCATGACGGCTTGTTCAACTTTTGGGGAAAACCCCATAGCGTTTTCATTGGAAGCCAGTTTAACGGCCCGGGTGATCTGATACTCCCGTTCCACTTCTTTTATGGGTTTACCCGGCACATAGGGTTTGATTCCGGCAACAGGTTTGCTGATTTTAAATTTCATATTTACTGATCTCTCCTAAGGGCAAAAAACAATAATATTTAGTTAGGAATTGAAATTTTGTCAATGGTTATGATAGTTAAGAGTCCAATACCCTAACACAAGAAAAGGAATTTATGACCACACAAATTTCCACAGGGCTTGAGAATCTTCTTGCAGATCCGCCGGACAATTTAAAGGGAAAACGACTGGGACTCCTGGCCAACCCCGCGTCAATTGATCGCCGTTTCAATCATGCATCCACGCTCATTGATCACTACTTTCCCGGGCAGTTAAAGGCATTGTTTTCCCCCCAGCATGGATTTTATGCGGAAAAACAGGACAACATGATTGAGTCTGATCACTTTTTGGAGCCGCAATTAAACATCCCGGTATTCAGCCTGTACAATGAATCCAGGATTCCAACCCCAAAGATGTTTGACCTCATTGATGTGCTGCTCATTGATATTCAGGACGTCGGTACCCGGGTATATACCTTCATCTATACCATATCCTATTGCCTGGAAGTCATGGCCGGGCAAAAAAAACAGGTGATCATCCTTGACCGGCCCAATCCCATTGGCGGGACCATGGTGGAAGGAAATATTTTAGAGGCAGAATTTGCTTCCTTTGTGGGCCGGTTTCCCATTCCCATGCGGCACGGAATGACCACCGGAGAAATCAGTCTTTTTTTTAACCGGGAATTTCATCTGGGCTGTGATCTGGCCGTTATCCCTATGACCGGATGGAAAAGAGGCATGTTTTGGCAGGATACGGGACTTGCCTGGGTGCCGCCCTCCCCCAATCTGCCCACACCCCTTTCATGCCTGGTTTATCCGGGCCAGGTAATTTTTGAGGGCACCAACATATCCGAGGGAAGGGGCACCACCCTGCCCTTTGAACAATTCGGGGCCCCGTTCCTGGATACTCAGGCCATTAAAACCGAGGCAGACCAATTTATTAAAGGTGCAGTGCTTCGTCCGGTGAGTTTCGAACCGGTCTCGGGGAAATGGCAGGGCTGCGTGTGCAAAGGATTCCAGATTCATGTCACTTCAAAGAAAAAATTTTACCCCTATGTCTCCTCCTTGAAGTTGATGCAATTGATGCTCAAGTACCATGGAAATGAATTCAAATTCAAGGAACCTCCCTATGAATACGAGTTTAACCGGCTGCCCATGGATTTGATTCTGGGCAGCAAGAATTTTCGGAAACGCCTGGAAGGTCAGGAAGATTTAAATCTTTTGGCGGATCAGTGGGCATCGGAACTTAAAACATTTAAATCGATTTCAGGAAACTACCATATTTATGACTGATCAAGACGACAACTCCACCTGGACCCGGATGAGTTTCAAGGGCAACAAGGTCTGGGCCCAGACAGATGCCCGGGGAAACCTTTTGAATGAAAACGGGACTATACGAATAAAATATAATTTAAAACAGGACTATGAATACCGGGTGAAGCCGGATAGTCTAAAACCCGAAGATCAGGCCGTACCCGCTAAAAAAAAATCCAAATCAGGTGGTGCATCCAAAAAGTCTTCCGCTGAAATTAATCTGCCGGAAAATTGCATCAAAATTTATACGGACGGGGCCTCATCCGGGAATCCCGGTCCGTCGGGAATCGGGGTCCTGTTGATCTACAATGACAACAAACGGGAAATTTCAAAATCCATTGGTGTGGCAACCAATAATATCGCAGAGCTTACGGCCATAAAGGTGGCGCTGGAAGAGTTGAAGCGAAGGGATTTGCCGGTGTGCATTTTTACAGATTCAAGTTATGCCGTCGGGCTTTTAACCCAGAACTGGAAACCCAAAAAAAACCAGGATCTGGTATCAGATATTCGGTCATTGATGACTAAATTTTCCGACTTAAGATTTCAAAAAGTGGCCGGACACTCGGGCATCAAAGAAAATGAAGTTGCAGACTATCTGGCCACCTCTGGAATTAAAAAAGGCCCGATCTAAGATCAGGCCTTTTTTAATACAAAATTTTTAACAACTTTTTTTATTTTTCTTTTTTCAGATCTTCAAGCTCTCTTTCAAGTTCTTTAATTTTGGCCTTATCATCATCCGGTGCCGGAGCGTCAACACCCTCATCGTTTTTCCAGGAATCTTTGAGCTCATCAAAGCCAAGGTACAGTGCAAGGCCGCCACCAAGGAGCAGAACCGGGGGAATGCACCCTTTCAGAAGAATTAAAAATTCACCAAACCAAACAGCCAGCCCTACAACACCCAGAAGTACTGCAATGGCACCACCGATTAACGTTTTCATAAACAAAGCCTCCTAAAATTATTGATCCAGTTTAAAATCCAGATTAAATGTTTCTTTTAAAATTAAACAAATATGGAAATTGTCAACACGAGATGAAGAAAAATAGCATAGACCCTTGTATTTATCAAGCCTATTTTAAGATTGCCATTCCCACAAACCTTTGATAATTAAAGGGGATTCCAGTCATTTGTTAAACTCCTTTTAAAGGAAAAATAATGCCATTATTTCAAGGGCTTAAAAATACAATCTCCAATTTTCGGCTCCGGGTCCGTAAATGTATCGACTCCATGCTGGACCACACCTATGACTACTTTTTATGCTTTTACCCCGGCAATTCAGGATTTTTTATCCAGAGACTGACCAAGCGGCTGATCAACAAACTCAATTTTGACGATCACAATATCGAAAAAATAAAGAACATCGATCCGGACAGCATTGTTGTATACGTCAGCAAAAACAAGCGGATGCTTGATTTTCTCTACTATCATTTCAAGCTTAAATCCCTTGACCTTCCCTACCCCCAGATCGGGTTTGATTTCAGGTTCTTTTTTTTACTGCCGGTCAAGCGGGTGGCCCAGATCCTTCTTTGCCATCTGGATTACTTTTTCCATCATTTTCAGTTCAAGGATGCCTATACCACTGGGTATGCCACCAAAGAACTGGTAAACGGAAGGTCCGGGTTTGTCTGTCTCATAGAAGAGGATGATTTTTACAAGCGATTTGTCAAGGCAACCCCGGATCCCCTCTTTCTGTTGATAGAACTTCAAAAGCAGACCGGCAAATCCGTCATGATCATCCCTGAAGATATTATCTATGTGACCAAACCCATGAGAAAGAACCCGGGTCTATCGGACATCCTTTTTGGGACCCATGAAAAACCAGGCCTGATTAAACGCTTTTTTACCATTGTCAGACAGCCGGAAAAGATCAGGGTTGAACTGGCAAACCCGGTCAATTTAAAAGAGTTCATCAACCGGCCTGAGATACACGGGTTGGATGCCGAATTTCAAACCCACAGGCTGCGCAGTCATCTGGTGGACATCCTGAACCGTCAGAGAAAAAGCATTACCGGCCCTGTCTTGAAATCACGCCAGGAAATCACAGTGGATATCCTGACCCGGAAATCCCTGCGGGAATACCTGGCCCAGTACGCGTCTGAAAATAACATCAGCCTGAGCCGTACCCACAAAAAAGCAGCCGGGTATATCAAAGAGATCGCCGCCAACTACAATCTCCAGGTAATTAACCTGGCCAATTTGTTGCTCACCTGGATGTTTAAAAATATCTTTGAAGACCTGGTTCTCAACCAGGCGGAAATCAACCGTATGCGGGAGGTGTCAACCCAGGCCCCGCTCATTCTGGTACCCTGCCACAAGAGCCATCTGGACTACCTGCTGCTGCCCTATGTCATGTTCAGGAACAATATGCCATGCCCCCATGTGGCAGCGGGCAAGAATCTTTCTTTCTGGCCCCTGGGACCCTTGTTTCGAAGAGGTGGGGCTTTTTTCCTTCGCCGGACCTTTAAGGGGGCCCCGCTTTATGCCAGGATTTTTGCCGCCTACCTGGAAAAACTGCTGTATGAAGGATTTAACATCAAAATTTTTATCGAAGGCGGCAGGAGCAGATCAGGCAAACTTCTGGCCCCCAAACCCGGCGGGATTGCCATGCTCATCAAGGCCTATCTGAACGGGGCCTGCGACAACCTGTACTTTGTTCCGATTTTCATCGGTTATGACCGTGTCCTGGAGGAGGATGCCTATTTAAAAGAGATGGAAGGGGGCAAAAAAAGCCCGGAAACACTCAAGGGGCTGATCAATGCCCGCAAGTTTCTCAAGAAAAAATACGGCAAGGTCTATATGCGGTTTGATGAACCCATATCCATTAAAGAATATATCCAAAAAAAGAATATTGATCCTTTGAAAATTTCAAATGATGAATACATGCAGTTTGTAAAGAGTTTTGGATATAAACTGATTCATTCCATCAATACCAATGCCGTGGTAACCCCCCACGGGATCATTGCCAGTGCCGCATTAAACTGCTCCAAGAACTCTTTTACAAATCGGCAGATGATTGACCGTGCCAATACCTATATGAACATGCTCACCTTTATGGATTCAGAGCTGTCAGACACCTTGCTGGTTGATCCCGACAACACCTTGAACGTGGTCATCACCGACTTTATATCTCGAAACTTCATCGAACTGGGAGATGAGGACGAAGATGAAATCACGGACAATACCACATTTATTGTCAAAGCCAACAAGCGGGCCATCCTTGATTATTATAAAAACTCAGTCATCTCTTTTTTCTCCATTTTTTCGTACGCTGCCGTGGCCATACTGGAACTTGACCGATTTCACTTTTCGTCCTCAGACCTTGTGATTCGATATAAATTTCTTGAAAAAATGTTTACGGATGAATTTTTCTTTGACGAAGAAACCACCTATGAAGAAGACATCTCTCAGTGTATCAAAGGGTTTATCAACGAAGGCATACTGGTTCCGGATACATCCACCCCGGAGATGTTTCACATTACTTCCCAGGGACTGCGCAAACTTAAATGGTTTGCCGCGTTTTTGCAGCCGTTTTTTGAATCTTATAAAACCACCCTCCTGTATTTTGAAAAATATCCAGCAGACAAACATGAGGGAAAAGAACAGGTTAAAAAGATACATTCCCTGGGGTCAAAACTCTACAAAGGAAAAATCATTACCCGAAAAGAATCTCTGTCCCACATCACCTATAAAAATTCAGCCAAATATTTTTCCCAGAACGGTATCAGCGGTTCCGAAGATCTGACCCGGATTGAACATTATAAGACCATCCTTGACCGCTTAATTCATTTGATCGAATCATAAGTTCCATGAAAGCGTTGATTCTTGCAGCAGGGTTGGGAACACGGCTTTTGCCCTATACCGAAAAATTACCCAAGCCTTTGTTCACGCTGATGTCAAGACCTGTACTTGACCATGCGATCCAGAATCTTATCCGCCACGGATGCCGTGAAATTGTCATCAACACCCACCATCTCCACGATCAAATCGAAACATTTGTCCGGCAAGAGGCCTATGGGGCAGACATTCAACTCCTTTATGAACCCCTTATCTTGGACACCGGCGGTGCCATTGCCAATGCGAGACAATTTTTAAAAGACGACTGCTTTTTTGTGATTAATTCCGATATTGTCTCCAGTGTTGATCTGGACCGGGTATTTTCATTCCACAAAGAATCCGACGCCCTTGCAACCCTTGTGCTCCATGAAGATAAAAGATTTAATAAGATTGCCCTTGATGACCAGGGATATATCCGGAATTTCAATGCCGGCCCGGATGGTCTTGCGTTCACCGGCATCCAGGTGCTGGATCCCCGCATTTTTGATTATTTCCCGGACAGACCCGTATTTTCCAGTATTGAGGTGTATCAGGACCTGTGCCCACAAAACCGGGTAAAAGGTTTGGTGGAAAAAGATATATTTTGGTCGGATATGGGAACACCACAGGATTACTCGCACACCTCCCTGGTTCTCCTTGCAGGGTCTGCCCTGGGGATAACACCGGACCCGATACAATCCAACCCAAAAGAACGAATCCGGTTAACACAAAATTGGTCACGCCGGATTCAAATCTGCAAGCTGGCCGGAGACGGTTCCGACCGGAACTGGTTCCGGGCAGAATCTGAAAGCCGGACCGTCATTGGTTCGGATCACGGCATCTGCCTGCCGGAGACGGATGGTTCCGCCCAGATGAACGCCTTTATCCGTATCGGGAATCATCTGTACTCAAAAGGCATTCCCGTTCCCAGATTGATCAATCATGATCGCATTTCCGGAATGGTTATTTTGGAAGATCTGGGGGATGTCCATCTTGAAACCCTTGTCAAACAGGAAAATAATCCCACAACCACACTGGAGTGGTATCAGCGGGTGATTGATCATCTCATTGATTTTTCAGTCAGGGGGGCCCAGGGATTTGAATTGCAATGGACCTGCCAAACCCAAACCTATTCAAAAGAGCTCATTCTCCAGAAAGAGTGCCGCTACTTTATGGAGGCCTTTGTTCAGGGCGTCTGCAGTCTGAACATTGATTTCCATGCATTGGAGGATGAATTTGAAACTATTGCCGACCAGGCCCTGGAACATGCCTTTACCGGGTTGATGCACCGGGACATGCAGTCAAGAAATATCATGATTCACAAAGGCCGGATCTTTTTCATTGATTTTCAGTCGGCACGAATCGGTCCCCTGGAATATGATCTTGCCTCCCTGATGATTGATCCTTATGTTAATCTTGATACCGGCATTCAAAAAACGCTGCTAAATTATGCCGTGCAGCAGCTTAATCTGGGTCCGGAGGAATGTGAACATTTTACCTGTTGCTATCAATATTGCCGGTTGACACGAAACCTTCAGATCCTGGGAGCGTTCGGATTTTTGAGCCGGATAAAAAACAAAAAGATTTTTGAGCGCTATATCCCCGATGCCCTGGCCTCATTAAAAAATACCATCAAGGAGTTGCCCGGAAAACAGCTCCCCAAACTAAACAAACTGGTTCAATCCCTGTAAGGAGTCGGTAAAATGGAAAAAATCAACATCATGATCAACGGCCTGCCCGGGAATGTGGCCCAAAAAATGGCCGAATTTGCCGTCAGCGATGACCAATATAATGTCATCCCTTTCTCCTTTACCGGCCGGGAAATTGAAGTGCCCTTCTTTACCCTTGGCCAAATCAAATTTGAACTTGTGAGACCGGATAACCGGGATGAGATCATCGGCCGGATTAAATCCAGGTTTCCCTCCTTTATCACCATTGATTATACCCATCCTTCGGCCGTCAACTCCAATGCCCTCTTTTATACCCGAAACCGGCTTCCCTTTGTCATGGGAACCACTGGGGGCGACAGAGAACAACTTGAACAAATGGTAAAAGCGTCGTCAACTTTGGCCGTGATCGCCCCCAACATGGCCAAGCAGATTGTGGGATTCCAGGCTATGCTGGAATATGCCGCAAATACCTTTCCCAACCTGTTCAAAGGGTATACCCTCGAGGTGACTGAAAGCCACCAAAAGGGAAAAGCAGACACCTCCGGTACCGCCCGGGCCGTGGTCGCCTCTTTTAATGACTTAGGGATTGATTTTCATGTGGACGACATTCAAATGGTAAGGGATCCGGAAATCCAGGCCAAAGAGTGGAAAATTCCAAAAGAGCACTTAAGCGGTCATGGGTGGCATACCTATACCCTGAAAGCTTTGGACGGTTCAGCCCTGTTTGAATTCAAACACAATATCAACGGCAGGGACATATATGTGAGCGGCACCTTTGATGCGGTTCATTTCCTTGCGGAAAAACTGGCCGAACCGGTCGGGTCCAAGACTGTCGGATCAAAGCCGGCCGACTCCAGGACGCTCTATACCATGATTGATGTGCTGAGCAGGAGATAAAAACGTGAGCCTTTTTCTGAAAATTGCCTTGATCCTGTTTGGACTTGCCTATTTTATCAGCCCTGTGGACATTATTCCGGATCTGCTGCTGCCCTTTGTCGGGTGGATTGATGACGGGCTTATTTTAGGAACCATTGTCTATCTGATTCGCTATGGCCGGCTTCCCAATTTTTGGTTTAAACGAAAAGGGACCTATAAAGGATTTTCTGACAATACCACCAAAGAATTTGGTTCCAATACCAGCAACTCATATACGAACACCTCAAATACCGACAGGACCCAGACCGGAAATTCTGCCGATGGAGAGTCTGAATTTGCCCGAAAGCCGCCTAAAACTCCTTATGAAATTCTGGGTGTTGACCCCTTTGCATCAAAACGACAGATTCAGGCGGCATACAAGGAAGCCATCAAAAAATACCACCCAGACAAATTGTCCCACCTGGGCGAAGAATTCTCCAGTTTGGCCAATGAAAAATTTCTGGAAATTCAAAACGCCTATGATACATTGATGAATGAATGATTTTACGCCCGCTATAAACGGGCATTTTCAAACAAGGGGCCTGAAGAGAATTGACCTGAAGAGGACAAATTTGGCCGAGTTTTTAAAAATAGAGCACAAAAAAATTGAGATCCAACATCACGCAGGGGAAAAAAAAGACCTGCCCTGCCTTGTTTTTCTGCATGAAGGTCTGGGATGTGCCGGAATGTGGAAGAATTTTCCCGGCCTTCTTTCCCAGCGAACCGGCTGCCCTGCCCTGGTTTTCTCACGGTTCGGGTACGGTGGTTCTGATCCTTCCCCCCTGCCGTGGAAACTTAATTTCATGCATGACCAGGCCCTGCGAACTCTTCCGGATATTTTGGGCCAGGCGCAAATTAAAGATCATATTCTCATTGGTCATTCCGACGGGGGATCTATTTCAATCATCTATGCTGGAAGCCCCAGTGCCCCCCAAAAAAAACGACTTAAAGGGGTGATTACAATGGCGGCCCACGTGTTTTGCGAGCCCATTACAGTGTCGTGCATCCGTCAGGCAAAAATCAATTATGAAACTCAGGGGTTAAAACAGGGCCTTGAAAAATATCATGGGAAAAACACGGATAATGCATTTTACGGCTGGAACGACATCTGGCTGAACCCACGGTTTATCCATTGGAATATTGAAAAATATCTGGGCCGGATCAGGGTCCCCATGCTGGCCCTACAGGGACGAGACGATCAGTATGGTACGCTCCGCCAGATTGCGGCGATCAGATCCCGTGTCCGTGAGATACAAACCCATATCATTGACGATTGCCGGCACTCCCCTCACCTTGAACAGCCGGAAAAGGTGCTGGACATCATGACGGCATTTGTCCGGGAGATCCTGTCAGATAAAAACAGGGCCGGATAGATTAAAAAACGAATAAATTTTGTCAGTCTGCGGCAGTTTGCTCCAAAATTTGTCACTTAAAGGACGTTTTTTTTTTAGGAATCAGCCGCTAAAACCGTAAAATTAAGCTGAAAAATCGTAAAACTGCTGTATAAGCTGCCATGAAACATATGGTACACTTTTTGCTCTCAAAATAAATAAACAGCGGAGGCATTATGCAGGGAAAAACTTTAGTCGTAATTTTGATTGTCATCATTGCAATAGGAGCCGGACTTTATTTCTTTCAAAAGGATAGACAGAGTAAAGAACTTCTGGCCCACAAAATCAAGCAGCTCCAGCAGGTTACCAAAACAGCGGAAAAAAGCAGTTCCGCAGGTGTGCTTGTGATGGCATCAGCCATCAATAAATTTTACCAGGTCAGAGGTGTTTATCCGGATAGGCTGTTAGACCTTTATCCTGTATTTATACCGGATAAAGGGTTTATTTTAAAACTTGACTGGAAATACGAGTTGGGAAAAAATAATTATCTCTTACAAAAAAGCGTGGACAAGGGAAAAAATATCGCTTCCATTGGTCCGGATCTGAGATTAAAAACAGGCAGGCCCGGCATGTCCACTCCCACCCAGATGGTGGCTGCTGTGGGCAAAGCGGCAACACCCGTGGTTCCAGTGAAACAGCCGAGCCCAGAACAGGTTATAGACGGGAAAACCGATAAAATTATTGAAAAGGCTCAAACGGCAGGTGTTTTACCCCGGGACCGGATAAAAGAGTCACCCCAAACGGTTCCTGAAAAAAAGGAACCGCCTTTAAAATCAAAGGCCACTATCCAGGTTGTCACCAAAGATCTGGACAGGGATGAGAAATTTTTGCTGTCATTCAACAATAATAGTCTGTACATATGGAAAACCAATGACGGGGCCATAGGGTTCAGCAATATTCAATACCCGGATGAAAAGAAAATATTGATATACCAGAATCAAACCTGGATGGAGTATACAGGAAAACACCTTGTCCCGTAAACCCATATCAGCATAATATTCTAAGAGGAATGAATCCATGATACCAGCACAGAAAACGATGAAAACCCCCTTAAATGACTCAAAAGGATTTACCTTGATGGAATTGATGGTGGTGATTGCCATTATTGCAAGTTTATCCGCATTTGCCATGTTAAACTATGTTCCCACCCGGGCAAAAGCCATGGATTCAGCCGCCTTTTCCGATGCCCGCAATATTGTAAGCTCTGTCGTTGATGCCGCAATGAATCATGCAGACGTTGATTTCAACAAAGTCAATACGGGTGGTCCGGTTGGAGATACGGATACTGCCGGCAATCCCAGAACGCCTGTGTATACACTGTCTCCAGGAGTGTTCGCCGTAATTACGGGAGGCAGCGACCAGGGTCTTGACGGCAAAACCACCATTTTTTCAGCAACTATTTATCACTCCGGTGGAACATCAGATCCCTTTACCTTGAGCGGTAAAAAAGAATTCTATTGTTCTGTGGATGAAGATGCAGGGACCAGCACCGTACCCAATTTTTAATATAGGATTCCGCCCCTTTTTTGAATCTGTTTGACAAACGGGTCAAGGTTTGAAATAAAACTATGATTTTAATCATTGCCGGAATAATAAGGGGAGACGGTCTTGACCGGGATAAGCGAAATTCTTGTTTTAGTGCTGCTGATTGCCTGTATTTTGATTCTGCCGCGAATTTTCAAGGGTGGTGAATCACCCGTCAAAAAAAAATCTTCCTCCATCACCCTTAAAGGTCTGGCCGTTAAAACACGGTTCGGCATTATTTTGACCCTGATGTACCCTATTGCCATGGGCCTGTACCTTCGACCCTGGAACGGGAATCTCGTCCCTTTTCTTGCCATGGGAATCCTGCCGGTTTTTCTTGCCTGGGCCCTTGTCTGGGTTCTTGCCGGAAGGCGAAAATAGAGGGTTTTCTCCCGATCATTCGATCTGGTAAAAAAAACGCATCCCAGGGTCTTTCCGTCATGACCCGGGGATGCGCCGTATTCAAGCAGCAAATATTCTGTTGTATTATCTTGTATTCACCTCACAGCCTCAATGACGCCTTGCGTGTAAAGCCATGCGATAGGTTCCACCATCAATGATGGGAGCCTCCTGAATCATTCATGGTGTCATAGGCCGCCTTTATGAATACAAAGGTAAGACCGGCTCCAAGGATGGAAATCGCGTACCAGAATCCACCAAAAAAGATCATATGGCCCATGTCCCAGACCCATTCAAAACTAAATGGAAACATAATTTTTCTCCTTTATACCCGTAATTTTATTCTGTTTCGACGACCGGTTCCGTCTTAACCGGGTAATTAAGTTCATTTTCCTGGGGAAATACCGGCAGATATCGATAGGTAATGGAAATCAGGATGATACCGTAAGCCACGGGAAGAACCGTTGTGGCAATTTCCTGCCAACTGGGGATATAAAGCGCCCAGGTATCAAAACTCATCACCGGTACCGCCATGATCTGAAGCACCATGACCCAGCGGTTCAGGCAGACCCCGATCACGCCGAGAACAATGGCAACCAGCCTCAGTGTCGGATTTTCCCGGGTGGATTTCATGATCAGAATAAGACCGGGAACAACACCGCACAGAACGATTTCAGTCACCAGTATCCAGTATCCGTAAAAGCTGTTGTTGGTGTAAAAATGGCTCAGCTTAAATCCCAGACTTGGTGCCGTCACCGTTGCCCAGTAGATGGTGTCGATAATCTTGGCAACAATATAGGTCATGATCATCCATCCGGATATTTTGGCCAGCAAATGCACCACATTGTCTTTGACCAGTTTTTTACCGGTAACCGCTTCCGTAATCCGTGTCACCAGAAGGGTGAAACAGGGGCCGAATGCAGCGGCAGACCATGTGAACAGAAAAAAAGTCCATGGCCAGATCAAAAGCCCTTCCCTGACGGCAAAGGGACGGCCAAACATAACACCGGCAACGCCACCCAGAGATCCCTGGTGGAAAAAAGAGAGAAAGGCACCGGTTGCGGCAAAAACAGCCATGACACCATGCATGTTATGGGCAAGGTGATGAAAGAACGGCACCTTGTTGGCCTGCCTGTTTTCCAGGATATTGGGAATAAATTCAATGGTCAATACCGCAAAGTAGCAGGACAGACAGAATGCCACTTCGGTCAGCATTGAATGGACATTGGCATGCCAAAAGATAAACCACCCGCGAAGCGGCTGGCCGATATCAATGGCAAGGATCAACAATGCCGAACTATAACAGATAAAACCGATGATAACGGCAAAGTTAATGATATTTTTCAACTCATCAACCTTAAATATATATTTTAAGAGACCTGTAAAAAATGCTCCTCCCCCAACGGCAATGACAGCAAGATCGGCCCAGATCCACAGGGCAAATCCGTAATAATCATTCATATTGGTCTGGTTCAGGCCTTTAAACCAGCAGAGGAACATGGCATAAACGCCCCAGAGAAGCACGGCACCAACGACGGCAATTCCAATGGTAAACTTTGGAAATGAACAGCGCTTTGCACCTTCAGGTATTAATGCAGAATCCATATTAATTCACTCCTAACATAAGTTTTGGATGCTTAACCATGGGATGAGGACCCATGATGATTCTTGATTTTATCCCATTCACCATCCAGATAATTATCCCCGGCTTTTCTCACCCATTCCCGCTCGGAAAGATAATAAACCTTGGGATTGGTTCCAAGTCTTTCCAGGAGTCTGAAAACCTTTGGGTTCCTGGATTTTCCCACAACATCCTTATTGTATGGATCCGGGTGGGGATCAGGCTTGACAATCTGGTGTACCATATGTTCAGGGTTATTCAGATCTCCGAATACGATGGCCCCGGCCGGGCAGGCCGTGGCACATGCGGTCTGATATTCATGTTCTTCAATATCTTCCCGATCTTCATAATAGGCCGTATCCCTTGCAGCCTGGTACCGGTGGTAACAGAAGCTGCACTTTTCAACCACCCCCCTCATCCTCGGAGATACATCAGGACTCAGATATTTTTCCATGCCTTCAGGCCATTTGGGGTCCCACCAGTTAAAGTACCTGGCATGATAGGGACAGGCCCCCATGCAATACCGGCATCCAAAACACCGGGTATAAATCTGGCTGACGATTCCCGTATCATACCCATAGTCTGTGGCCGTTGCAGGACAGACCGATACGCATGGCGAATGGCCGTGATCCCCCTTGCCGCCGCAGTGCTGACAGGGTCGCGGCATATAGACGATTTCAGTATCAGGAAAGGATTTACCATTGGTGAGTTTATAAACACGCATCCAGGTGATGCTGTCCTTTTTATTGGACTCATCCTCCTTAAACGGGACATTGTTCTCAGACATGCACGACACCATGCAGGACCCGCATCCGGTGCATTTGTCCAGATCAATCACCATTCCGAACTTATGTGCTTTATTATTTTCTTGTTTCATTAAGAACCTCTTTAGCAATTTATCCTAGATTTAAATCTTTGGAATTTCAGGCCTTGGAAATTTTTGCACGAATTCCAGAGGCAGCATCCAGTCCAGAACCGGATTCAATTACCGGGCCTATTAAGTCATTGACATTGATTCCCTTGTTGGACACATACTTATTGTCAAAGCTATGACCAAGGCCTTGAACCATTCCGATCACCCCGGGCATCATGCCCTGGTTCAGGCTTACCTTTATCCGGGCGCTGCCCAGTGGCGTGGTCAGGATCGCAGTCCCTCCGTCTTTCAGGCCGTTGGCCGTCTGGGGATTGATCTCGACAACGCTGTCCCTGCCCTTGAGAACCGTATCCGCCACTGTTTTTACGGCAAAGGGCGAGGCTGCCGTACCGCCGCTGATCAGACGCATATTGTCAATGGGAATCAGGGTGTGTTCAAAATCTCCCTGAAAGCTTATGCCGGCCGGGTTGTCTGCCAGATAGGCGATATTCACACTAGGAGAATTCAATGGAACCCCTTGGGAAAGAACGGCAAACCCCTCTTCCGACAAAGAATCCCATATGCCGGCGGTCACGCTTTCCAGGCATTCCTCATAGGATTCCCATTCAAAGCTTTCGGCAATACTGCCTTCCAAAGCTTTAGCAATTAGAATGACCGTGTCCCCTGGATTTTTGGTATCAAAAACCGGTCGGGTCGCGGGTTTTGCCAGTCCGACGACGGATTTGGCAAGACCTGCACCAGTGGGCACATCTTCAAGCCGCTCGATAAAGGTATGACTTGGCAGGATGATATCCGCCTGTTTTGCCGTTTCATCAAGGAAAGACGAAAAACTCACCACAAAAGGAATTTTCCCCAACGCCTGTTTAACGGTTTTGCTATCGTGCAGGGAGTAACAGGGATTTGCATTGTAAACCAAAAGGGCTTCAATAACCGGTGTTGAGGATTCGTTCACCTTTTCGATGAGCTGGTGGATATAGCGCCCGGTTTTTGTTTTGACAAATCCCTTTTCGGCAATATCGTCCATGGATTCATCCGGGAACTCAAGATAGTCTGCCGTTGCCTGGACAAAGGCCCCGCCTTTTTTATTGATATTGCCCACCAGGCAGTTCAAGGTGTGGACCGCAGCCATTTCTTTCAGGCTCTGGGCGCCATCTCCCCTGCCCTTGCCGAAAACAGCCAGAGGCATCTTTGCCTTGGCAAAAACCGTGGCCAGCTTTTCAATGACATCGGCCTTTACTCCGGTAATTTCTGCGGTTTTTGACGGAGAATAGTTTCGTTGAAGGTTGGCGGCAAATTTGTTCAAGCCACCCCTAAAATCAGCAGTGGCCGTGCTGTCAAACAGCTTGTTATTTAAGATAACCGCACACAAACCAAGGGCCAGATCCGCTTCTGTCCCGGGTTTAATCGGAATCCACTGGTCTGCATTGGCAGCCGTGTTGGACAGCCTCGGTTCAATTTGAACCAGTTGTGCATGTCTTTCTTTTCTGGATGCATTGGCCTTAAAACAGCTCACGGGCGATCCCCAGCCTTCAATGATACCGGCACCAAAGCTCAGCACATAGTCGGCATTCTCAAGATCAAAGCCCATGGTCAGGCCTTCACCGTGTAGAGCTGCCGCAGTCAGTTCAAGATAAGACTCAAGGCTGGGCATGGTATAAAAATTGGGAGACCCAAATGATTTAAGCAGCCGCTGAAACAGTCCTGAAACCGAACCCATGTCCTTGTCTGCGATGCAGGCCAGTCGTTCAGGCGTTCCTTTTTTTCGAATCTCGGAAAGTTTTTCAGCTACCAGGGAGATTGCCTCATCCCAGGAAATTTTTTCAAACAGGTCGCCGTTTTTCTTTAAAGGTGTTTTAACCCGTGAAGGGTCATATAGGTATTGAAGTCCTGCGATTCCATGGAGGCAGGCACCGCCGTCATTGACGGGATACCCGGCCAGGCCTTCGATTTTTACCGGTCGATTCTCAATCTTCCTGACGCTGATACCACAACTGCCGGGACAAAGACTGCAAACCGAATTTTCATAATTTACTTGTCCGTCTACAGGGACGGGAGTCCAAGGCCAGTTCTGGCTCCAGATGGAAGAATCATCCGTCAGTTTCAGCCCCACAGGAGAAACTGCAATACCAGCCGCTGCGCCCAGTCCCAATCCCAAGAAGCTTCTTCGATCAACTTTCATAAATTATTCCTCTATAAAGTTTTTGAATTCTTGTGTTTCAGGTTGTTTACTTGTGGCACTGGAAACAATAACCCTGGTGGCCTGTTTCCTCTTTGTGACACTCTGCGCAGTCATCCATCTTCATACGATCCCAGGAGTGTTTTTTAATCCCCCAGATGTTTTTACCCCAGATATCACGGCTGTAGCCGGTGATCCGGTTTTCTTCGTATGGTTTTAACGAGGTAGACTCTCCAATCGGTCCATGACAGGTCACGCAATCCATGCCCGCAGTTTTGGTGTGTGCGGCATGGGAGAAGAACACACAATCCGGCTGCCGTGAATAGATCAGCCAGGGAACCTCTTTTCCCTTTACGATGTACTCTTCAACAAACACGAGCTCATCTTCGGTCTCACCCAGGGCATCCTCTGCATGGCAGTCCAGGCAGGTCTCAAGGTTTGGGATGCCGGCAAAGCTGCCGTCTTCTCTCAAAAAATGACAGGTTTCGCAGTCACCTGTTTCGCCTACATGGAGCGCGTGATTAAAATTAAAGGGCTGCTCCTTTTTCGAGTAGAGCAGTTTGGGGAACAGCAGCGTACCGGATAAAAAGCAGACAACAAATGCCACAATAAAAAAGATGACACCGAGTCCAAGACCCTTGTCATCTTCCGTATCTTTGGCAGCGCATCCCCCTGCACTTTCCGTGGAACCATTTTCAGTTTTGTTTTCTATCTCACTCATGAAAACTCCATCAATTTAAAATGTTGATGATACGTTAACCATTTTGTCCGGGTAAACCCGGAGCTATTTAATTTGCAGGCAATTGTTCCAACTGCCCTGCAACACCGTCCAAAATTTGGCTTAATCTATATTAATATCTTGTTTTCTTGTCAAGACAAATTAAGATTAGGCAAGATCATGGACGCTCATGGTCGGGACCCAGGATGAAATGAGTTGAAATGAGTTAAACAAAAATTCTATGGTCCTTATGCGTAGCTGTGGAGTCCGCTGAGGACGTAATTGACACCGAAGTAGGTAAAAAGGACGGCCATGAATCCGATGATGGAGA
Source organism: uncultured Desulfobacula sp. (assembly GCA_963674905.2). GTDB lineage: Bacteria > Desulfobacterota > Desulfobacteria > Desulfobacterales > Desulfobacteraceae > Desulfobacula. The sequence continues at coordinate 4,480,390 of CAXXXR010000002.1, forward strand.
CCCAGGCAAGGTTTTTGCCGTACCAGCCTTTCATCATCCTCAGGTGCATGAAAACCGCATACACGATCCAGGTGATCAAAGACCAGGTCTCTTTCGGGTCCCAGCTCCAGTACTTTCCCCAGGCGGAATTGGCCCAGACCGCGCCGGTAATGATACCGATGGTAAGGAAGAGAAATCCAAAAACCACCATCTGGTAAGTGAGTTCATCGATCAGCTCCCAGGACGGGAGTTTGGCAAAGATGGAGACGGAATTCTCATCTTTGGGCTTGACAAAGTACATGATGGAGAACCCGAATGCCACGGCAAAGCCGGCATATCCCAGAAAACAGGTGATCACATGGGCAATGAGCCAATTGCTTTTCAAGGCCGGGATTAACGGCGAAATTTTGGTACTCATGCCCGGGTCAAAAGAGGCATAGGCAATGGCCAGAAAGACCAGGGGAGAGACAAACACCCCAATAATGCTCTCCTTGTACTTGAGTTCAACAAAAATATAGAGCAGGGCAACGGTCCAGGAAAAAAAGACCAGGGATTCATACATATTGGAAAAGGGGGCGTGGCCGTATCCCATTTGATAGGATTCGATCCAGCGGAGGATAATGCCGCAGGTGTTGTCTAAAAAGCCAAGGATCAGAATGATAAATCCGATTTTTGAAAAGGTTTTATTTTTAAAGGAAAAGGAAGCAATATAAAAAATTGAGGCCAGGGCATAGATAAATGTGGTTGAAGATAAAGCAAGAGAACTGTTCATAAGAATTAGATATCCTTTAATTTTGTTACAATTTTTTTAAGTTTCAGCTTCAATCCCTGGGCGTTTCGATTGGTGGTACCGGAAAGGCTGATCTGTGAATCTCCATCCCGGGTTTGTGTGACTTCAATAAAATACGACTGATGGGACATGAAAAAGGTGATCCAGCACCCGATGATCATGAGAATAAATCCTGAATACACATACCAGATACCCGGATCTTTGGTGATCTGAAGGCCGGTATAGTGCTTTTGCTCAAACTCTTTGACAACAAAGGCAAAGGCCCCCTTGCGCATCTTGTCAAAGGTGGGAAACTTAATGGGCAGACCGATCTGGAAACCCGCAGTTCCGTCCGCTGGTGTAATTCGCCCGACAAAGGCCTCTCCAAGGTTATTGTTTCTAAAATCAAAGTGGGGTAAAAACCCCTCCAGCTTGAACACGCCCTGGCCATCGGGCAGAGAGATCTCCTGTCCGATCTTTAATGTATGGTGGCTCACGCTTTGATCGGACGAACGGATCACGTCGAGAACAACAGCGTCAGGCTGTGCCGTGCCGTAGGATGACTGAAAGATATTGATACCCTTGTACCGGAGCGGATGATTGACCAGGATATCCTTTGTAAAGCTTTCTGTTCCATTTTCGATAATGGTGAGGTTGGATTTGAACTCTTCCGGGGCGCCAGAATCATAGAACTTGACTTGAAAATCATTGCACCGGATGGAGAATCCCAGATCGACCATGGCTCTTTTTTGAACGATAAAAGCGGTATCGGCGGTTTCTCCCTCATCCAGATTCAAGGAGGCCTTGAATCCGAAAATTGAGCCGATCAATCCCCCCAGGAGCAGCAGCAGAATGCTGGCATGGACCACATACACCCCCATGCGTGTCCATCTCCCCTTTTCAGCGTACAATACCATACCGGTTTCGGTTTCCTGTTTGAGCACCCTGCCCACGGTTTTGGTCAAAAATTGCTCACAGCCCTGGGCTGCATCATTTGCATCCCGTTTCAGGTTAAAGGATTCAAGGTTTTTTAATTTTTTGAACCGCTGGGGGTTAAAGCTCAGTTTTTTCGGGAAAATAATTTTCCAGGTTGAGGAGAGTCTTTCAGTTGAGCATACAACTATATTAATACATAATATAATTAACAGGGCCAGGAACCACCAGGCACCGTACATATCATCGATATTGAAAATTTTAATCAGATTATAAATGCCGTCCCCATAGAGTTGCTGATACTGCCGGGGTGTGCCGTTCTGAAGAATGACGGTTCCGATGATAGAGGTGACGGCCAGCAGCACAAGGGTATAGATGGTCAGCTTTACTGAAGCAAAGATCTGCCAGACTTTTTCTGGAAATGTTAAATTTTTTTCCAAGATAAATTCTTTCTTATTCAAGAGATTTTGTTAAAAGTTTTGCTTCCAGACAGGGGCCGATACCGGAATTTCGTTTCACACAAACCTGTATGGCTTTTTTAATAATACCCATCCTGCCCAGAATGATCACCTTTGATCCGGCCCGTGTCACCCCGGTATACAATAACTGCCGGGTAACCACGGGAGACAATTTGTCCGGAATCACAATCAAGACCGTTTTATATTCAGACCCCTGGCTTTTGTGAATCGTTATGGCAAAGGCAGTATCAAATCCTGGAAGATCCGACTCACGATAGTGTTTTATGACCTTGCCCTGGGAGATAAAAAATGCATTAGCCCCCTCTCTTTTTTCAAAAACAATACCGGTATCACCGTTAAACAATTTTCGTTTATAATCATTGGTTTTTACCATGATGATCCGTTTAAAAAACCTTCCCTGTATATCAAAATTATGCTCTGACCGCAAAATATTTTCACAAACATGATTGATTTGTAATGTTCCGTATTCCCCGGAATTATGCGCACACAATATTTTAAAGGACTCCAGTTCATTGAGAGAGGCTTCTAAACTATCTGCCCGGACAAAGGGGGTATATTCCTTTAAAATAATTTTTTTCAGGACAGGGGTAAGGGAGTCCTGAACTTCAAGATTTTCAAACACAATATCGGGAAAACCTCCCTGAGTCAGCAGGGATTCAAGATTGTCTGCATCGTTGGAATTGATGGCCCTGGACAGGGCTTCAATCCCGGTTTTCCCTTTGGACCGAAAATTATATTCCAGGAAAAACTGGTGTTTGGACAACCCATTTACGGAGCAGATATCATAGAAGACCGATCCTGCCTGTATGGAGGTTAACTGGTGGTTGTCACCCAGTAAAATTACTCGGGCCGTCAGGGGAACAGCCTCCAGAAGTCTTGTCAATAGGAGTAAATCAATCATGGATGCCTCATCAATGATGATGACATCAACACAAAGTAAATTTTTTTTGTTGTGAAAAAAACCAGTCCCGGATGTCAACGGTTTTAAAACCGAGTGAATGGTTCTGCCCTGGTCCATTTTTGATGCAGCCTTACCCGTGGGGGCAACACAGAGGATTCTGGGTTGCGACTGTTTGAACTTTTCAGCAAGACCAGACAAAAGTTTTTTTATACACTTGGTTACAAAGGTTTTCCCGGTTCCGGGTCCGCCGGAAATGATCGTAAAATGGTTCAAAATCGCACTTTTCACTGCTCGTTTCTGAATCATGATTGGAGGGCTTGTCCCGGGGAAATACACTTCCATGAGCAAATCAATGGCAGATTCATCCACATCTGAGGCAGGGAATAATACCCGGTTGGCAATATTTTGAGACAACCGGACCTGAAAATCATAATACCGTGAAAGGTACAGCCGGTTATCTCCATCCATGACCAGGGGGGTCGTGACGGCTTCGGAAACCATTGAAGATTTATGTAATGCCCTGATCCATGAATCATGATCCGGTAACTTGAAACACTCATTTCCGGCTTCAGACAAAGGCCATGTCTGTCCGGCCATAGTGTCGATATCCAGACAGACGTGACCGTCGGTCAATGATCTGGAAACAAGGGCACAGGTTGCCTGAACAACGGCATCTGTTTCATTAAATACCCGGGCCATTGTTTGAGCAAAAAAATAATCCAGGTCGGAAAAAAATCGACGCTCAAATAAATTATCGATATCAAAAATGGTATAAGCACTCACCTGTTTTCCAGTCAGTTGGAAGGTTTATGGTTTATTGAAAACACAATAAATCATTCTAAACATTTGTAAACATCTAATTTGTAACCAACAAATGGGGGGGGGGGGGGGGGGGGAAGATTTTTCCTGAATAAAGAATATGGTGAATGGATGCGTAAAAAGGTCAGGCAAACCGTGAAAACTGGGTGCTTCGCCTGTCATTTCCTTTGCGCCGATTGTCCTTAAAAGACAGGCTTACGATAACACCCTCTCTTATGCTGCTTCTCCGGTCTCTTGTCTGTCTTCTCCGGTCTCTTTTGAATCGTCTGGTAACGGTTTTTCTTTTTTCTGAAAAACCATTAATCTTGTAAGCAGAATCAATGGATTCGTTTCGAACCGGTATTATTTTATAGTCAAAAGTCATTTTTCTCTTCAACCCATCAAATTCACGATTACTTGCTTCTCAATCATAAACATCGTCAAGAGATAAATGAGACTTTAATTTTTTTGTTTTGATTCTTCGATATAGGTATTGATTCTCAAAAAGGGGACATAGAGGGCGTCGTGATTAACAATGTGATTGATCAGCCAGTTTCTCAATTCATTGATCACCTCATCAGTTAAATTGGCAACGTCCTCGGATATTTCTCTTCGCAGGCTGATGGAAGTTTTAGTAAACTGGCGATGGGCCCTGGAATGGGTTCCAAAATCCGGATATCCTTTTTTCCTCAGGTATTTTTCTTCCGTACTGAAATACAATTTGCTGTATTCATTGATCACGGAAATCATGTTAACACACTCTTTGGACACGGCCCCGGAATTTTTCATATCAATGAGCTGATTGAACAATTCAAACATTTTTTTCTGGTGGGTGTCAATTTCTTCAATATCAACGCTATATTTTTCATCCCATTCTAATTTTTCAATCACACTCATTTTTATCTCCTTTTATTTTTTTTCTTTTAAAAACAATGTTCCCAGTAAGGTGACGGAAATCAGAACGGCAACAATGACTGCAAATTTAATTCCGTTGTCTCCAAATATTGGATAAATCACAAAAGGAACAATAACCAAATATAACACCATGTGCAGGACACCGATCCCAAGGATACGGAGCACAACACGTTTTTTCATTCAATACTCTCAAGAAGTCGTGCGTGAATGTTGTCAAAACCACCGTTGGACATGATCAGGACAAGATCTTTTGGCCTCAATCGTATTCGTAAAAATTTCAGAACTTCATCCGTGTGTTCAAAATGATAGGCATGAATTCCCCTTTTTTCAATGTCTGACACGAGTTTCCTGGTGGAAAACCGGTCCTGGTCCGGTATGTTTTTCTTGACCCCAGGCTCACACACACAAACCATATCCGCCTCTAAAAAGGCATCCGGATACATGTCCTGGAAAAATTTTCTCATGCTGGTGTTGGTTCGGGGCTCAAACACGGCAATAACCCTTCCGTCTGGGTAAAAAGGCCTGACCGCCCGTATGGTCTCCCGGACTGCCGTGGGGTGGTGGGCAAAATCATCCATGACGGTGATCTTGTTTTTGATCCCCCGAATCTCCTGACGTCTTTTAATGCCGGAAAAGGTTTTCAACGCCTGGATGATTTGGTGGTCAGGGATACCGATCCTCTTGGCCGTAGCTATGCAGGCCAGGCAATTCATAAGGTTGTGGCTCCCCACCAGACCGGTTTCAATGGACATTGCCGTACCGGGTCCATGCACATCAAAAAAAGTTTTTGAATCTTTTTGGTTATGGTTTAAAAAGAACCAGTCCGCCTGTTCCCCGTATGTTTCAACAGATGCCCGGGAAAGGGCAAGGACCTGCCGTAAATTTTCATCATCTTTGCAGGCAATAATGGCACTGGTTTTTTCTATTTTTTGAACAAAAGCTGAAAAAATATTCTTGATATGATCAATGCTGGTAAATATATCGGCATGATCAAATTCAATCCCGGTCATGATGGTGATCTCGGGGTCATAGTGCATGAACTTTGGCCCCTTGTCGAAAAAGGCCGTGTCATATTCATCCCCCTCAATCACCATCGTGTCGCCCCTGCCGATTCTGAAGCTTGAATTAAAATCCTTTAAAATGCCACCGATCATAAAACTCGGGTCCAGTCCGGCCGTATACAGAATATGGGCCATGATGGAGGAAGTGGTGGTCTTCCCGTGGGTGCCGGTCACCAGGATGATTCGTTTCTTCTTCGCAATAAATCTGTTCACGGCCTGGGGCATGGACAAATACTCAATCCCTTTTTCCAGAACGGCCCGGGCCTCGGGGTTATCACGGGTTACGGCATTCCCGATGATGACCAGTTCAGGGCAATGATCCAGATGGGCCTGATCATATCCGGAGAACAGGTGAACCCCCTTTTCAGCCAAAAAATCACTCATGGGCGGATAGACATTCTGATCAGACCCCGATACCTCATGCCCCATCTCTTTGAGAATACAGGCCAGGGTACCCATACCCGTACCACAGGCGGCAATTAAATGTATTTTTTTTTTCACCATCATTACAGCGCTGCCATTGCCTGGCCGGCAGCGGCAATGGTATAGTCGATATCTTCATCTGAATGGGCCAGGGACACAAAGGCGGCTTCAAACTGAGACGGGGCCAGATACACCCCTTTATCCAGCATGATTCGGTAAAATTTTGCAAACCGGTCCAGGTCTGATTTTTTGGCATCTTCAAAATTATGCACCGGATCTGCCGTAAAAAAGAATCCGGCCATGGATCCCACATGATTGGTTTGAAATTCGATCCCGGCCTTGTCTGCCGCAGATTGAAGCCCGTTCATCAAGCGTTCAGTTTTTTGATCAAGGGCTTCATAGACTCCGTCCTTCAAAAGTTCATTCAGGGTGGCGATTCCCGCCGCCATTGCCAGGGGATTGCCGGAAAGGGTCCCGGCCTGGTAGACATTTCCCACCGGCGCAATATGGTCCATGATCTCTTTTCTCCCTCCGTAAGCTCCCACGGGCAGGCCCCCGCCGATCACCTTTCCAAAGCAGGACAGATCCGGGGTAATCCCGTAAAAGCCCTGGGCCGATCCTCTGGCCACCCTGAACCCGGTCATCACCTCGTCAAAGATAAGGACAGCCCCGAATTTTGCCGTATACTCCCGCAGGGTTTCAAGAAATCCGTCCACAGGCGGTATCATGCCCATATTGCCGGCAATGGGTTCAACGATAACCCCGGCGATCCGGTCTCCTTTTTCTTCCATGAGTTTGACAAATCCCTGGATGTCGTTGAACTCCAGGGACAGGGTATTGGAAATAACGGATTCCGGTACACCCGGGCTTCCGGGAATTCCCAGGGTGGCAACGCCGGAGCCGGCTGCAACCAGCAGCGTATCGGCATGGCCGTGGTAACACCCGTCAAATTTAATGATGATGTCCCGGCCCGTATATCCACGGGCCAGACGAAGTGCGCTCATGGTGGCTTCCGTGCCCGAGTTCACCATCCTGACCATATCCACCGACAGCACCATATCCACCACCAGCCGGGCAAGCTTCGTTTCAAGCTCGGTGGGGGCACCGAAACTGGTCCCTGTTTCAAGAACCTCTTTTAACGCCTTAATAACGCAATCGGGCCGATGCCCTAAAATCAAGGGTCCCCAGGACAGCACATAATCAATATAATCTTGTCCATCCACATCATAAAGCCTGGATTGATTCCCCTTTTCCATGAAGATCGGCTGTCCGCCCACTGAGCCGCAGGCCCTCACCGGAGAGTTAACCCCGCCGGGGATTATCATCTGGGCCTCTTTAAACAAAATCGCTGATTTTGATGCTGACATATTTGCTTCCTTTATCTTTAAACAATCATTATTTTATCGTGAATAAACGAGTGAATATATCAAACCTTGAATTAAAGGGTCAACCGGTTTTTGAAATCATCTGTTGGTCAAAAACCTATTGACAATTCAGGGACGGGCTGTTAAGTTTGCCCCGTTCTTTTTATGGGCCGTTAGCTCAACTGGTAGAGCAACTGACTCTTAATCAGTAGGTCCCGGGTTCGACTCCCTGACGGCCCACCATAAAATACAAGGGTTTCCAGCTTTTCAGTTGGAAACCCTTTTTGATTTTTTAGTATTTTTAATGTGGTTTTTAATGTGGTTTTGTCTTTTCAACTCAAAACAAAAAACCCAGCTACATGACCGGATTTTTGCTCCCCTCATTATCCAGAATATTTTTCCCTGGGTAAATATCCGAAGGAAAACACATCGTTGTCATCTTCTATATTCATTGACTCGATATATTCACGTAGACGATCCGCTACTTTTTTAGGGATAAAGACAATTTCGGTCTGATTACCACTTTTCGGATCTGTTAAAACTAATTTTCTACCATGCACATCTTTGACTTTTAATTTCAGAACTTCTCCGACTCTCATACCGCCTCTTGCCATTAATTCGAGCAATAAACGATTTCTAAGATTTTCAGTTTTAAAAATAATTTCATCAACAACATCTCTGTCAAGAATTGTCCATGACTTTGCTTTGGCCCTTTTGAATGTTTTCTTTAATAATGGTGAGTCACATGGATTTACTAAAGTTGAATCAAATGAATCTTTGATAAAATTGAAAAGTGATCTGAGTAGGGAAAATTTGAGTTTTTTAGTTGATTGCTTTTGGCCATCCGTAACCTTGTTCAGAAAAACCATTATATCTTCAGATGTGATTCTTGATATTTCAAAATTACCGTATCCCTTTCTGAAGCGGGATAAAAAAAATGGTAATTTCTAACCGTGTTTTGTTTTGAATTTATTTGTTGGTAGTCAAGAAAAGTGTCAATTGCTTTTGATATTCTCATGATGCTCTCCTTTAAAAAAATATTATCTTTTTGCCTGGTAAGAGGCCTCAATCAAATATTTTAGAAGACATGGCAATTTTTTTCAAATGATAGACCATTGAGTAACAGGATAGTCCGGGGTGTGTACACACCCCAGAAACAGAGTTTGTTCGATAGATAATCCTCTCAAAACTAAGGGTCAACATAGACGAGACCCCTTTCCCATACATATCGACATAATAGTAAATTAGAATTCCTTAAGAACATTTGTTTTATTATTTGAATGTTGGTTAGAAGCCTGATATGGAATGTATAGCTCAGAATATGATATTGCTATGTGACATTGATTTTGGAAAGCTAAATATTCACTCATATTCATATATCCAAAACGAAGGAATTTCTTGAAGATGTAGTTTTCAAGCGCTGAAAACAAGTACATAGGCATATTAATAAAATTAAGGTGAGGTTATAAACAGAATTAACGTGAAAATACCCATTGTAGATGTGTTTGCTGGTCCTGGAGGCCTTGGAGAAGGTTTCAGTTCTTATTCTGTAGAAATAAACAGGTTTGTTCGCGTTAAATACTTTATATGAGGTTTTGTGATAATTATAATTTTTAGAGCTATTATTAAAATAGCCCAGGTATCAGATATTTATAATAGGTATTGGAAGAGGTAAAAAAAAGTTGCTATGTTTATTATATATTATATCGTTGAATATGAAAAAATTGCCGGGGGAGATACCTTCGGCTCATATAATGTAATCTGAAGTTTGTAGTTTTATGAGGTTGTTTTTACCAAAAATTTGCTTTAAATAAAAAAAGGCAAAATCAGTTCAATGACCCTGCCTTTTTTGTTTATTCAACTATGATTTGTTACTATTCTTTTTTTCTGCTAACTCCTGCAAGCCCTAAAAGTCCGATACCAAAGAGAAGCATTGTTGCTGGTTCGGGTACTGGTCCGGGTGCTGGTGCGCCAGCACCGACGTCAAAGGCCTGACCGGTTTCCCCTACCCCGGCAATGTATGACTCATTTGTTTCATCATAGAAAAGTGCAATGACTGGTGACCCCTCAAGCCCACTCGTATATCCAAAAAATCCGTCATAAGTCCCATCGGAGAGGCCCATGTGGGGATCGCTCCATTTGTCGTAGAAGCAGAATGCCTTTCCCTCGGGTGCTTCCGACCAGAAATCATCAAGAATATCTGGTGGTATGTAGGGGGCTTCTTCACCTCCTTCTAATGAGAATGCGAATACAGTGTAATCTGTGGTTCCTTGCACAATACCGGAATACCACCCCTCAGTTTGATTCTGATCATTCGCCGTTCCCGCATTGATCAATGCGCTATACGCGTCGGCGTTCAGCACTGCGAATCCTATGAACAGCATATCATTACTGTCGTCAAGCGTCACGGTAAACTGTAACTCGCCAAAATCTTCTCCTGTGGGCAACTCGTCTATCTGGATCGTTGTCGCCGCTGCAATACTACAGCTGAGAAGTAACAATAAAATCAACCCAATTGTTTTTTTAAACATCAATAACCTCCTCTCTGTTTAAATTAAAAAATAGATGACTATTCTTAATTAAGAAAAACTACATTCTTCTAACCATTACATTGTTCTCTTCCATGCAAAATATATACCACTTTTTTTTACCGGTTAAAAGCTATAATTCATAGTATTTAAGGACATTTTATTACTTTTTATACTTAGTAAAAAATGTTATGACTTGTGTAAAAGTTTTCCTAATGGTTTACCCTGATTTTTTGGCGTAACCATCTGTTTTTAAAAAGATATCCGAATCAACAAATTGTAAAAATTATTTCTCAATGATCATTGAAAATGAAAATTTATCTTTATGGAGAATATCAGTAGCAGAGATTGTAAGATTTCATTCAACTTACTACATACTAAAAAACAATGAAGTTCTTGCCTGTCCATTCAATTTTATTGGAGAGTAACCGGATTTTGGTACAGGCCCCGGAAATTATTTTCCAAGAATCTGCCAAAATGTGATCTATATATTAGTAAGTTGAATTTGGAAAATTGTTTTCTGATACTGTTTCTGGCTCATATAGATTAATTTGAATTCAGAGGACAAAGAGGTTGCACAAATAAAAAAGGCAAGACCAACTCAATGATCCTGCCCTTTGATTATTATATTTCAATGAACTTATTTCTATTTTTTTCTTCTGCTAACTCCGGCAAGACCTAAAAGGCCAATGCCAAAAAGTAACATTGTTGCTGGTTCTGGTACTGGTGCGGTAGTCTCTGTGTTATCAAAAAATACACTGGTAATCTCAATATTTGCATCTAATGGAGGATTGTAGGCATCGTTCATCCATTCATATCTTACTGTATAAGTATCAGCATCAAAAAGATTCAATGTAACAAATCCATTGTATTCTTCTGAATCGCTTGCTGGTATATAGATTGTAAAATTATAATTTATAGCATTTGTTTGACCTTGAATTACAAAATTAGCGTACCAATTTTCACCAAGATCTCCACGATTCTTAGCATTCAAGCCAAAATTCCAGAAACCAGCTGTTAGATCAGCTTGATAAGTAGCCCATTCATTATCCCAATTAGTGTAAATAGATGTTCCATCTTCGGACCATCTATCAGAGATGTCAATATAATCTGTACCATTCAACATAATATCAGCGCCGGTGTATGGTGCACACCAAACATTTGTTGATACGAATAAGATTAATATCAACCCAGTTAAGAAAACCAACAATTTCTTCATTTTTTCTCCTTTCTTTTTCTGGCAACCAAGCGATCTCATTATAAGACCCTTTGGCTTTCCGTCCCTGCTTCGCAACAGGTTTGGCTTTGTCAGTTAGTATTATAGACAATATCCCATAATGCAAAAACCATACCTTTTTTCGTATGAATTTAACTCGCTGAAATAACAGTATTTTTTATATCATCTAAGGGGTTCCTTTAGGAAATAAATGTGCTAATATGAGAAATAAATGTTATAATTTAGAAATTACTTACCCACCTGCTATTACCCGACCGTAAAAACTGGTATCAAGTTTGCCTTGATTTTATAAATTTATTTTGCAATTGAATATAAACGGCTTTATGTAATTTGTGTTCAAATTGTTATTCAATCCCATGAAAAAGGATCTGAAATGGAACCTCATGAAGAGAGCAGACGTTATCAAAGATACGAAAGTAGAAGCCCGATGAACCTGCATCGGATGGATTACCAAGACCAATGCTATTATGCAGAAATGAACGATTATTCCCAGAGTGGATTGTCCATGATGACCAATGAGAAACTTGTTATCGGTCAGCTTGTTTATCTTGAGATGCAGAGACATGATGAACACACCACACCCCCTGACAAGAATAGAAACAACATCGGTATTATCAAATGGGCAAAACCTTATCCTTCAACTAATGGCGGAACTAATGGTCTCTACAAATATGGAGTTGAATATTCAGGGTTTTCCACCTACCACTGTTAAGTCCTATCGCAGGTATCGTTATTCCTTTCTTTCAGACTCAAAATTCCATTATATGGGAGATACCGAAATTAAATTTCAAAATCTTCCATTACGGTATATTGGAGACAAAGCAAATTCTGTTCAAGTCCTGAAAATAAATTTTTTCAGGGTCTGCCGGAATGGTTTTGTTATATTATTGAGTTTAATATGGAAACATAGCATAGGATGCGGATTTAAGTTCATATAATGTAATCTAAATTCAGGGCACAATGGAACATATAAATAAAAATAGGCAGAGCCAAACAAATGACCCTGCCCATATTCTTTGAAATACTAACTATCTTAATTTAAGGCGTCTATCAAAACCGTATCTTCTGTCTTCACCGTATCTTCGTTCTGGGGAATAATCAGAGTATGAAAATATCCGCCGATCGGTTCCAAAACGCCTACCATCATTATCCAGTAAAAATGGTTTTTCTTTTTTGCAAATCTTAGGCATTTTTCTTTCTGCTAACTCCTGCAAGGCCTAAAAGACCAATGCCGAAAAGCATCATTGTGGCAGGTTCGGGGACGGGTTTTACACCAACAAGCTGGCTCTGGCCTGGATCATCAACTGCACTCGTTAACTAAACAACCACCGGCTAAAGGCCGGTGGGTTTAAGTACGCGGACTGAAAGTCCAGCGATACCGGCAGAGCCGGTTGGTTCATTCGATATCAAATTTATCATCGGGATCTTTCTCAAAATGATGCTCCAGATATTCTTGAATCATATCTTTTGTAAGCTCCCCTGATGTTACACAAAAATACCCCCTTGCCCAAAAGTGTCTCCCCCAGTACCGTTTCTTTACATGAGGAAATTCTTCAAATATTTTGCGTGACACTCTTCCTTTAATCCTTCGCATGATATCTGAAGCCGAAATGTTTGGTGGAGCCGATACCAAAATGTGCACGTGGTCCTTACTCACAACTCCACGCATAATTCGTATTTCAAACCGCTCACACGTTTGGCGGACAAGCTCTCGCACACGAACAGCAAGATCCCCTTGTAGCATATGATAGCGATATTTTGTCACCCAGACAAAATGGTACTCTATCTTAAACTTTGTATGACTTCCTCGGCGGTATTTCATGCCAAGGCATTATAAACCAACTGCTATCAAAATGCTACCCGCCTAAAGGCGGGGGTTTAAACCTTTTACAGAAACAATTAACAACCTGAATGTCCCAGCCATAATCGGCATAGTTATAATCTCCCATCTCCCGCACCAAATTATTATAAGCCACTAGACCATTTCCATCGTAATCATAATTATAACCTAGATCAGGCCTGTTATTATCAACCTCGTCCTCTGAATGCCAGATTGCGAACTGAACGTCCAGAGCATCGTAGACTGTTAAATCAAAAACATCGTCAAAATACGCAGCATATAAATTTTTGGTAACTTCTGCAAGAGGATCGCCTTCAGGACCAACACCACCATTATAAGCTGTTTGCCCTACACTGACTACCTCATTTGGTTGTCCATAGTAGTTAAAATATTCATTTACTTCAAGACAGAATGTATTGTATCTATAGCGCTCAGATAAATTGATACAGTTTTACTCTGATAAAGTGATACGTCGGCTGGCATAGGCAAGCAGTAACCCAAGATATTTCAGCATGATTTCAAGCTCTTCATTCATGGTTCTTCCCTTTTGCTATAGATGGATAAATCCACTTCATCAACGAAACGGCCTTCACGATATGTCGCTCTGTTTGTGAAGCAACCGTTGATTTCAGGTAATGGCATCTTGTAGTGCGAGTCTCTTAAAATCAGCCGGATAATACCTTCAATCGTATCCACACTTTTGATCCTGTATTTTAGTGCCCGTTTGACGGATTTGGTAAATAGAGGCAGGGCCGTTTTTTTGTACAGGCTGTATAATTGACGAATAAACCTGTGTTTGGACTTGCCCTTCATTACAAGAACAAAATTCAGATAGTCATCCACTTCAGGGGCGGCTGATCGGAGCCGTTTCTCTTCAACTGCTGTGGGGTTCTTCCGGTTGTTTGGCTGGTATCTTGATTTGGGCTCTCCTTTTGGGCTGATCTTTTTATTCTTAATGCCATCAGCGGGTAAGGGGTATTCTATCAATTTGTTTCTTTTACGATAGATCTCTATATGGTCACAAAATTCAAGGGCTTTAACATCGAATCGTGTTTTTCCCGGCACCCAGTAAAAATTACCGTTAACAGCGGCATACCCATACTGGTCCGTTCCCCTTCCATGAACAAGATAGGGAGCCGTGACATATGGGGGTAGTTTTTTAAGAAAGGTCAGTTCATGCTCAAACGCCTTTGCCGGGATCATCCTGGTTTTACTCACCGGCCTGTTGGGCATTCTGATGGTTGCCCAGTCAAATGCCTGGCGGTTCATATCTTCTAAGTTTTCGAAGTTGCGGCCTGGAAAAAAATTGGTCTCTACTGTATAAAAACTGCGTTCATTGCCGGCCTTTCTATTGGCATGCCCTATCTCATGGCAAATGAATTCAAATCCATATTGCTTGGCATACTGTTTCATCTCGGGTGCCATCACTGCATTTTTACCGGTTCCCCGAAGGCGGGCCAGATTGGTGTTGTCAATAATACAGACCGGCGCTGCATATCCCCAAAATGTCAGTGCTTCATGGATAAAGCATTTCATGGCAAAACGGTTGAATGAACGATAAAACTTCAAATAACGCATCTTGGAGTATCGCATGTAGATAATGCTGCCAACGACTTTGACCCGGTTTGTTCCAAACTTTACGGTATAGGGACTTGTATCATGCTGCATTTCTGCTCCAGGTACATCCGGTTCATGGTCACAGCGTTCATTTTTGGATTTCCCCAGACCAAGTTCACGTAAATTCTGTGTCAATGTGGAATATCCAATAGCGATTTTCATTTCTTCTTCAAGGATTTCATGGACTCTCTGGGCATAGCCGTCACATCTTCTATAGAGCTTTTGGAGAAGCACAGGATCGATATAAATTTTATCCTGCCTCGTGATTTCAGGTGTTTGCCCTTTCTGGTCAATGATTTTCCGGACAGTATTGATGCTGACCTTAAGCTTGCGGGATACTTCCCGGATATGGGGTAGTGACTGATTCGAGTTTGATGGCGTATGATAATCCCCAAAAAGAACTTTAGATCAATATCCTGCAGCTGTTCATACTTACAAGGACAAACCATGCTATTGTCGGTAATGCAGAAAAGTTCAAGACCCGCCTGGATCATAATTTGCCATGATATCATCGTGCTGATATTGATAAAATCTGCAACATCACCCAGGTTGTTGAGCTCTTCTTCTATAGTGTCCATAGCCCTGGTTAAACTCAACCGCCTGCTAATTCTAATCCATACAGCGATGACCATGAAATTTAGCGATAGGCTTCGAAAAGGAACAAGCTGAAAGGGCAGTAAGGAAAATGTGACATGGTCACATCTTTTGGCATCACCTATACCATGGCACAGAAAACGGATAACCGGTAGTTCCGAGGTTGAAAAGCCCGTCAAAGGACAGATCGCTGTCCTTGTATAGTGTCCGTGAAATGTTGCACAATCAGCACCACCGCATAACAAACACTTATCTGAAAAATCTGGTATCGCCCATGTGCCAAAATTTTCATGATACTCTTGTAAACTTACCTTTATATGATATGGTATTTGAATGGGGAATTTCTTTTGGTGTTCTTTAAAAAGAGCTTTAGCAAACCAAAAGTTATTCCCCTCTCTTCTTTTTTGCAACCTTTTTAATTTTATCGTGGCTGATGTCCACTTTTTTTGATTGATTATCTGTATGGAATAGAAATGCGGGATGGTTTGGGGCAGGGGATTGCATTGGTGTCTCAATTTATCTGAGTGTATGTGTCTCCGTTTTGCTGAGCGCTATAGAATAAGGGTGTTTAATAAATTTAAGAAGTTGAAAACGAAACCCTATTGGGGAAACAAATTTTGGTCCAGGGGATACTGTGTAGATACAGTTGGGCTGGATGCGGATATGATCAGGAAATATGTGAAGCACCAAGAAAAGAAAGAGAAAAGAGCGGAACAAAGAGATTTGTTCGATAGATAATAATTAGCGGGGACAACTGGGTGTCCTTGCCCCCTCAGGGGGCAAGGCAAACCAAGCCCCTTTTAGGGGCAACCCAAAGCCTGGCCCTCCGGGTCAGGATATTTACCATTAGCATACTGTGGTTTTTTATCCTTTGGCAAAACAGTAAATTTAATTGGAAATCGAGATAATTTTGTTCAGATCCCGGTGAAAAATCTCAAAACAATTTTGAGATATTAGTAAGTGTAATATGAAAAATTATCCAGTATTACTGCCACAGGGTCATATAATTGAATTAAAAATTTTAAAACTGAAAAAGTGTCATACACCATGTATTGAGGTTCCCAAATTTTGTATGACCTGTGTCTTTAAAATACCAGTGAACCCCAATTCTTTTTAGCCGAAACCCCATATAGATAGATAAGACTCACTTTTTACAACTCCAAAAACTTATTCAAAAACAATTTAACCTGTGTCCAATTTTTTTTTGGGTGCAGGATAATTTCAGGCTTCCCCTAATAATCCTCTACCTATCTTGACAAAACCAACTTCCTACCCTAATTAATAGAATTATTAAATGCATATTGAATGAATTTGGAGCTGCAACTATGTATTATTTAATCAGTAGACGTGATTTTTTAAAGTTAACGGGGATATTCGCGAGTACAATTGCTTTTGGAGGGTTGTTTTCTTCGTGTGCGCTTAGAGTTCCGACAGAACTACGAAGTGTTTCAAAAGGGTTTTCGCCATACAACCGAATTAATCCTTACATTCCAGTAAAACAGCGTCAAACGTTTTTGGATAACATTAGAGAGCATAAACCCGCATGGGCAGGTGCTCAGTACCACAGACGTCTTAATGAGCCAATCGTTGCTCCAGCAGATGGAATAATTGATCGGTGCATGACCAAAAAAGGTTATCATGGGATAGAAGATGAAATAGTAATTGATCACGGAGGAACATTTTCTACTAGATTTATTCATTGCAACCCTTATTCAGCAAAAAAAGCAGGCATGATTTATGGCAAACAGGTGAAACGTGGGCAAGTTATTGGGCGGGCTCAAGGATTGCCTTTAAAAACAAGCATGTATTTTTGTTTTATCTTAGGAGACATGGATGATTATGGTGAACATTTGAGTTATATGAAGTATTGGGATGGAACACCTCTTGATTATGATTATCTGGAAATTGGGTACAGAAAAAAGCATCACTTGCAGTATATCTCTGAACTTAAAGAAAGATACTTTGGTCCAGGAGCAGATCTTTTAAAAGAGGTTAGCAGGTCAGTACCAAGAACTCTAAATCATGATTCAAAAGGTTATTTCACTTGGTCATCTGCCAAATTTTTCAAGTTTCTTGAACAGATTTTTATCAACAACCCTGAGTTTTTTAAAGGTAACAGATCAGACAACCATAAGTTGATCCAAAATATTTACAATACTCAACCCGTTGTGTTGACGTTACCTTTTAAACCCAGGAAAAAATTATTTTCCCATATTATACCTCACCTATCAACCCCTCCATTTATCATCCAATCCTAATCAAGGCACCCAGAGACAGAGAATGTGCTTTCCGTTTTTCACTCTTTTACTGTAGCGTAGAATAGCCTTATCATAACATTCTATGCCGAGCTAAGTGGTTGATTTGGTAGTGTATGCGAAGCGAACCTTAATGGTTCGGATTTTTGAGTTCTTTCCAAATACCACATTTGGTATAGACTGGTTTTTGGTTTTTGATTTGAAATTCAACTATACGGGAAAAAGAAAAATTAAATTTAAACATTCCTTATGAACCTATATTGGAGACAAAGCAAATTCTGTTCAAGTCCTGAAAATAAATTTTTTCAGGGTCTGCCGGAATGGTTTTGTTATATTATATTCGCCACTCTGAGGATGAGTTCGGAATTAAGGTTATTAATGTATAAAATGCAACGATACGGTTGATTCCGCGGGTGATAGTGACGATCCCCCCTGAGAAATAAGATTATATAAGAAACTGTGATCTTGATCACTCAGCATCAATTTTTTTTATTTCTTGCCAAAATTCTTTAAAAATCTCCTGTTTTATCATTTTTTCAAATTTGTCACCTACAATTTTATCTGGATGATACATTTGCGAAAATGTATGCTTCACCTTTTTAAACTTTGAATCAGAGTTATTGGTACTCAATTTAGATATCTTTTTTTCAAGTGCAGTTATCTTTGCTTGAGCGTCTTCTGCTTCTTTCTTCCATTTATCCCTGGATGCAATGGCTTTTTTCCCTTTACGTCTTAGTTCCTCGATAATTTTATCACTGCCGGTTAGTTCATCCTTTGATTCACAAGGATTGCAGTCTTTTTCCCTTGAATCAAGTTTGGTTTTATATTTGAATTTGGCTGATCCGTACCCACATCGAGTACAAATTGAGGGTTTTTCTTTACTTGAGAGTACCGAGTTCTTGAACATATTATCCGTGCTCAAGAATCCATCGTCGGAGGATCGGTTTCATATTTTGCCACCCAGCTCTCAATAAGATCTTCAAACCGTTCCATCTGTTTTTCGTCGAGTCCTTCCGGCATATATTCCATCTGGAGCCAGCCGATAAGATGACTCATTATGGACTTCCTATCAAGGCCGGAGTCCTTACTCATCCGATCGACACTTTCATTGATGCTCAGGCTTACACCATTCGGCCAATTAATTTTTCTTTTGAATGGATCGACTTGTGCGCCCTCCAATGCATTGAAGACATAATCCAAGGCATCCATTGATTCGGCACCTTTCGGGGAGTCCATCCATTCCAAAAAATCCTCCATAAAACCAACGGACTGGGTCGATGACTTTTTCATGGATCTCTTCTCTTCGCCTCCTTCGCCTGTTTCATTTTCATCTGAGAATATTCAATGGATAGATCAATCCATTCTTCTATCAATTTTTTGAATCTTTTGTAAACCTCAATCTGCCCACGGATATCATCAACCCATTCCCGCCTGACATACTGAGTCCGGCTTTTCATTTTATGAGTGTAGCTTATTTGATAGTAAGGTCCTTTCTTTTCAGCAGGCACTTTGTATTGCATCGTAAGGGTTCCTGGGCGCATTGGACCTAACTCCAGCAGCTCGTTTTTTATCGTACAGATTTCATTTTCCAGTTGTTTTAGCTTTTCTGTTATCATATAGTATAGCATATACATGCTATACAAATTCGTCAACTTATTTTTGATACGGAGAATGCTATGAAACTATGGACTTATTGGTTCAACGCCGTTTCTTTCCTGAGACCCGCCTGTTCCCGGACTCGGACCTTTCTTTGGTTCACAGCCTGCCTGGCCGGAATTACCTTGAGGGTTGATCTCCTGGGTGTCACCAGCATTGTACGCGCCTTGGGGCTCAAACCATTCTGTTATGACCGGATACTCGACTTCTTTCATGGACCCGGCCTTCACCTGGACAAACTTTCACGGATCTGGACGAAAACCGTACTAAAAATTTTTCCCATTGTCCTACGTTCAAACGGCAGGCTCCTCATCGTCGGAGACGGGATCAAGATCCCAAAGGAAGGCAGAAAAATGCCAGCGGTCAAAGGGCTTCATCAAGAATCCGAATCAAACTCGAAGTCTTCCTTTATTATGGGACATTCGTTCCAGGCGGTCGGCATTCTTGTAGGAGCCTTGGAATCAGTGTTCTCCGTTCCGCTTATCAGCCGGATTCATGAGGGGGTGGTCGTTTCGAATCGGGACAAGCGGACATTGCTCGACAAAATGATAATCCTCATTGAATCCCTTGAACTTGATCAACCGTTTTATTTCATTGCCGACGCCTATTATGCCAGCGGAAAAATCGTGAAGAAGCTTTTGAAAAATGGAAATCATTTGATCACCCGGGTCAAAAGCAACGCCGTGGGGTATTATCCAGCCACGGGAAAAAAAAATGGCCGGGGGAGGAAAAGAGTGTATGGGGAAAAAATCAAGCTCCGCGAGCGGTTTGAGAGTTCGGAGACGATGATTGTGGCCCCGAGTCCTATTTATGGTGAACGTAATGTGCAAATCCGGTATCTATCACTGGATCTTATCTGGCGAGTAGCCGGAAAAACGGTTCGGTTCGTGATAGTGCTTCATCCCACCAGGGGCAAATGTATCTTGATGACCACTGACTTGACGCTCCAGCCGCTTGAAATCATCCGGTTGTACGGACTCAGATTTAAAATAGAGGTTTCATTCAAGCAGGCTGTCAGAACTATCGGAGCATATGCCTATCATTTCTGGATGAAGCCCATGAAACCGATAAAACGACATTCCGGCAATCAGTATATTCATAAAAAGCCGAAGGCGTATCGAAAAGCGGTGCAGAGGAAAATCGACGCATACCACAGATTTGTTCAAACCGGATTGATCGCCCAGGGTCTGCTCCAGTACCTCTCCGCTTCCTTCCCCCAACTGGTATTCTCTTCCTTCGGATCTTGGTTCAGAACCATTCGAACCGATTTCGCGCCGTCTGAGCTTGTTACGGCAATCGCCTTGCGGCAGACCTTTCCCGAATTTCTCTCAGATTCTTCTCAAGATTCAATCTTCAAGAAATTCATCATCGAAAGGATAGATCTGGATAGAACGGAAGGGTTGCGGCTTGTGGCGTGAGCCATTTTGTCTTAAAAAACGGTACTCTCAAGTTCTTTAGTAAGCTTATAGCAATTCGGACACCTTAATTTTTATTTGCCGATTATGCGGTTCGATATCTAACACAGCTTTAATCCCATGTAAATTATATGGAAAACGTTAAACTCAAATCAACCAAAATCTTATTCAATTTTAATTGGAGAGTAACCTGTCTTTTCAGTCCTTACCTTCGATTCGAAGCAATATAGATTTTCTTTTCCCGGTAAATGACCACCAAGGTGAAGGTTCTCCACTCTCCATGAAATCAACCGCAGACATGAATACATCAATGACACATGGGTCATGTCTGATACCTGTTTTCGTGCAAAGACTTTCATATAAATCAAATGGATCTTTCCCGATCAATCTCTGGGGATGATCGATTCCAATCAACCGAAGATCTTTTCCGATTGCTTTTCCGATATTCGGAAGATCTTCAAGTTGAGATACAGTTTCTCGATTTGGATTTTTCATACTGTTCTTTTCATGCCATGGTTAATTCAACAAATCAACTATAGTGGAAAAATAATGTATTCAGAAAGGATATCTCAAAAAGTTTTTTATTGGAGATAAAAAACATTTTCCTCATGCCTGTTTTGACTGTTTTACAAGATCTATGAAATGCTTGACCTGTTCTTTATTCCCCATTGATTTCAAGCTTTCTATTTCTTCAGTAGACATCAGTTTTATTCTTTCTTCTTTCATATAAAAATCTTTGATATTGTAAAACCACTCATTGTCAAAATCTCCAGACATGATACTGCCAATTTTTGTTTTGCAAAACTCAACCACTTTTTGACATGGAGAATACTGCTCAACTGTCTTGTCCTCATAACAGACCTTACGCCCGATTGATATTTTTCCCGGTATGCCTTCACCAAGAGAATCCAGGTTGGCCATTGTTCTTCCATGCAATAGGCCGCCTGTTTCTTCGTAAAGCCTTGTTCTGAGGATGTACCCAGATGGGTTGTTTTTGACGATTTGTGAAAAATCCGGTTTGTTTTGTGTCTGTTCCATTGATTCTCCCTTATCTTTGAATTAAAAAAGCCGAGAGAACCTCATTTTCATGAAGTAAACTCGGCTGACTGGCTAATTGGCTAACTGGCTGTTGACTGGCTTGCCTTGTTTCGAAATTTATTTAAAATTATTGCATCTGATATTTGTTGTTCCTTGTTTTAGTAATCGTGTATTCCTTTTGTTCATTTTTTAATATAATTTTTATGTGCCTAAGGATTTTGTACTGTGGGCCTGAATCATCATAGATAATTATTGTATCACCATCTATCCTATCTTTCTCAAGATAATTATTCATACTAATTTCCCTTTGCTTTTTGTTGCGGTACATACTTGTCTGTTTTTTTATAAATAGAAGGGGCTCTTCCTGCACCTGCAACAACAACTTCTATTTGATTACCCTCTCTCTTCTTTTTCAAAACATTGTGAAGAACATTTTTTGATACCTCAAGAGGAGGGTTCATGTTTGATGCCTCTTTCTGGATATCATGAACAGAGAAATCACCCTGAAGGCGATCGATAATTTCTCTTGCGATTTGTGACGTTGCCATTCCATTTTTTATTGACGTTTGTGGGGGCTTTTCTATTGAAATGGTTTTATTATCATTTTCCATTAACGACCGAACAATATCAATTGCCTCTATTTTTTTCTTGTATTCAGATTCTAACTGTTTGAGCTTGTCTTCATATTCAACCTTTGCCTTTTCCTTTAAATCCAAAATAGTGCCTTTCATTACTCCCTCCTTTATTAGGCTTTGAATATACATACCACAAAAACTAATGCGAGTCAAGCAATAAAGACACAAACGATTCAAATATTTTTTTTGTTTTAGTTGCTCCTTAGAGTCGCCTTAAAAGGAAGTCACACAAGTTTGATCCGCCTGCAATCATGAGAAAATTTTGACAAATGCATAAAAACAGGATAGTCGGCTTTTGGTTCCATTGGAAAGACAATAGGTAATTGAGTTTAGCCATTTTCAAGCTTTACGATATTATTTTTAACAATCTTTTCGTCAAATATTTGTGCAGCTTTTTTGAAACCATCCGGTCTGAGATGACTGTAGCGCTCTGTCAATTTTATTGTTGAATGTCCGAACAATTCTTTTACCGTGTATAGATCCGTACCGTTCTGAACTTGCCAGGATGCAAATGTATATCCGAATATACTTCTATTTTGTAACCGCAGAAATCATTTATCCAGCTTCTCAAGAGAGTCATTCACGCCTTTATGAGTCGCCAAAATCACCAAACCAATAGTAAGGCCTATGACTGCGACATACATCGCAATAGAGCTGGGTCCAAAAGCTTTTGCAACCCCGGAAATTACAACGCCTGAAAAAATAACATATGCGATTATAGTAATGATAGCGCCTATTTTACTATGCATATGAACCTCCTGAAAAATCAAATATATCCCACCATATCACCCTAAAAAAAATGTAACTAGCTGAAACCCTTAAAAAGATTATTTTATAGGCCTATGTCACAAGCCTGGCAATTATAAACTGATGACAACCCGTTTGTCAGTCGCAAAAACTCAAGAACAGCTTCTGTTAAATTATCTGAATTTTTTGCAGCAGCCTTAATAGCCATTTCTTTTAGATGATCTTTTTAGGCTTGTTAGATAAATTCATGGCTTCTCCTGCAAGACCCTGACTTATAATCCCAGGGAAAGATGGTTCAGGATAAGCACCCATTCAAATCGTTTAATTACGCCGATTCTATCCCGGGGAAAAGACTATTTTATTTTTTTCAACTGTATTACTTCTTTCTCATCCGATATTTTTGTTCCCTTTTTATTCTTGGCAATAATTTTATTGAATGCCTTTGCTGTTTGTTTTAGTCTATCCGGTTTCAAATGGCTGTACCGTTCCGTCAATTGTATAGTGCTATGACCAAGTAATTCTTTGACTGTGTAAAGGTCCGTACCATTTTGGACGTGCCATGAAGCGAAAGTATGCCTTAATGTGTGAAACAGAACCTTATCCCTATCATCATAAACACCGGCATTCAATTTTAATTTATTTACTGCCCTTTCGTAAGTTTTGCTGATAATTTTTAGGGGTTTCCCATAGCGATCTTTGAATACAAGCTCGTTCGCTGCCTGTTCTTTATACATCCTCTCAAGCATCTTTTTAACGTCATCCGTCAAATATACATGGCGCGGCTTGCCCTTGGCATCCCGGATCAAAACAGAATCGTTAGCAAGATCAACAACGCCCCATGTTAAAGAATAGAGTTCCCCTGCTCGGCATCCGGTATGGAGGGAAAATAGTGCCATGTCATGCACCTGCTGGCTTGTCTTTTTTAATTCAGTCAAAAGGTTTTCGGCCTCCTCATGACTCAAAAACCGAACTCTTTGATTTTCAACCTTTGGTAGCTTAACCTTTCTGGTGGGACAATCGTCATTGACAAAATCATTTATCCGGGCAAAATTCCATACCTGCCGGATGACAGCAAAACAATATTGAACACTCCTTGGAGCCCGGCCAGCGTCGAACATTTTCTTTTTAATTTTTTCAATATTGAATGGTTTGATTATGTTAAATGGTAGGTGCCCAATTTCAGACTTAATCCAATTTTTAAAAAGACTTTTTTCATTTTTAACAGAATATTTCTTTTTGTGCTTTTCCGCCATTGGCAGGTAATCTTTATTAAAAAAATCAGCAAAGGTTTTATTGTCGATTGCCTCTTTTTCAAGTTTTTCCTGTTCGGCTTTTATTTTTTCTTGTTTAATTTCCCGTTCTTCTTTTAGAGAAGTTGGTTTTAATCCGTTTTTAGCATTCTCTTTGTACACTTTCAGTTTTTCAAGACATTTTAATTCCGTCCAGCCGTCAGAAACCCATCCAAAGTTTATGGCAATTCTTTTGCCTAAAAATTGATATTCAGCTCTGTGATATCGGTCAAATTTTACACCATTTTTTCTTGATGGATGTTTTTTGAAATACAAGAATCCGGTTTCTTTTGATCCGGTTTTGATCCATTTTATTTTACCAGACATTTTTAACCCTCCATCAAGATGCTAAAATTTTAATGTGGTTTTTAATGTAGTTTTATACGTTAAAAAAAATAATGTCAAGTGATATAAAATGAATATATTAATTACAGATAGTACTGAATTATTAGGCTTTTTTATGAATAATTGATTTTATGTGTAGCTCTATGAAAGCAAAAAAAACTGACTCTTAATCAGTAGGTCCCGGGTTCGACTCCCTGACGGCCCACCATAAAAACATAAGCCCGGAAAAACGTTGAGCGTTTTTCCGGGCTTTTTGTTTGATTGTCTGTCTGTCAATAATGGATATATCGGTCTGCACACGCTCAATTTCACATCCACGATCAAAACCTTAGCAGCAGATATTCTGCGGATTAATTTAATTTGAACCGGCCAACCATTTCATTCAGACTTTCAGCCAGTTTTGATAGTTCACCCGCACTCTGGTTGACCTGAAGGCTTCCGGATTTCATCTCGTCTGCGTCCTGGCTGACCTGGTGGATATCGCTGGTAACAGTCCCGGCAACATTAGAGGCCTGGTTCACATTTTCATTGACCTCCCGGACACCTTCCGCTGCGTGGCTGACATTGTTTGAGATCTCCTGTGTGGCTCCCGACTGTTCCTCAACAGCAGTTGCAACAGAAGTAACAATCGTATTGATCTCGTTAATTATGTTGACAATGGATTCAATGGCGGCAACAGATTCCTGTGTGGTTGTCTGTACATTTCCAATGCGTGAATTGATTTCTTCAGTCGCTTCTGCCGTCTGCTTGGCAAGGGCCTTGATTTCTCCTGCAACAACAGCAAACCCTTTGCCGGCTTCTCCTGCCCTTGCCGCCTCAATCGTGGCATTAAGTGCCAGAAGATTTGTCTGTTCAGAAATATCTGCAATGGCTTCTGTAACCTTGTTGATTTCCGAAGCAGCTTTACCCAGTTCCTGGACCTTATTGGCAATATGTTTTGCCTTGCTCACCGCTTCTGAGGTGGTTTGGCTTCCTTTTGCCGTATTTTTTGAAATTTCACCAATCGTGACCGACATTTCCTCTGCTGCTGAAACAATCATCTGCAGATTTGTGGTCGTCTGTTCAGCCGCTGCAGCAACGCTGTTCATACTGCTTGCCATCTCCTCGGCCGCCGAGGAGACATTATTTGCTTTTTCAGAAGTTCGCTCGGATCCTAGGCTCATCTGGTGTGAAATGGCTGAAAGTTCTGTGGAAGAAGAGGTCAGGGTTTGAACCCCGCCGGTGATATCCATAAACATTTCTTTCAAATTTTTTGTCATCTTCTGCATGTTGGCATACACACCCGTGATTTTGACACCATCCTCTGCAAACTGCACGGTAAGATCTCCGCTGGCAATGCTGTCTGCAATCTCTGCAATGTGGGAGGGCTCGGTTCCAAGCTGGGACATAATGCCCTTCACAAGCCATAGTACAACCACTATGGTGATCACAATAAAGACAGCTCCCAGGATAAAGATCATATTTCGGATTTCATGCACGGCCGTCATGAATTCATCTTCATTCTGGGTGACACCTATGCCCCAGCCAGTGAGGGGAACCGGTGCAAATCCGGCTATTTTTTTTACCCCTTTGAAAACATATTCGTCAACGCCGGTCTTGCCGCTCAGTATTTTTGAGGTTATGGACTCCATTCCCTTGATGGTTTTCATGTTCAGTTCCAGAATAAATTCCTTGTTCGGATGGGCGATAACAGTGCCGGCTTCATCCACTAAAAAAGGATATCCGGTTTTGCCCAGCTTTATTTCAGTGATCTTGTCGGACAGGATATCCAGTTTTAAAACCGTGCCCAAAAGACCTATGAATTCACCTGACGGCGTGTTCAAAGGAATTGCAACAACAGAGACGGGATTTCCGCTTGCCTTGGACTTTACCGGTGAACTGATATTCTGACGTCCCTTTTTTGCAGTTTGAAAGTATTGCCTGTCGGCAACGGAAATTTTTCTTTCCCGCAGGCTTCCGTTGGCACTGTCGGCTATGGTTACTCCATTTTTATCTGTCAGGATAAACAGTTCATAATTTTCCCCCACCTGTTTATACGTTGTAGTGAAAAACTGATCCAGTGCGTTTATTTCCGTCATGGCGTTTTCAAGACCGCTGTCATTTACCATGGTAACCGCTTCTCTTACCAGTGGTTCAACCGCCATGGCTCTGGCAAATTTCATCTCCTGGGTGAGAACAACTTGTGTTAACCCGGATAGGTCCCGGGCAATTTGCTGCGCCTGAAACATCCCGCTTTCCAGAAGCGCTTTTGAAGATTTGCTGATCGAGAAGAGTCCAATAACTGTTAGCGGCAGAACAGCAGCCAAAATCCCTCCGGCAATAAGCTTGAATTTTAATGATCTTTTCTTCATTTTTATCTCCTTGACAACTTTTAATGGACCGACCTTGGTTGATACTGACTCAAGAGGGAAAAAATTTTATCTTGAGTGAACTTCTTCTCTCTTTTTATGCTCAGTTAAAAATCAATCGATAATGAGCGATTTTTTGAAAATTTTAAAAGATGATTGAATTCTTACCTTCCTTTTGTATTAGTCATTTCCAGCGCTTTTGTCAAGTTTCCCGACGTCTGTCTGAATTCCAGAAATATTCAAAACCGCACGCCCCTTAATACTGAAATCGGATAAGGACCGTTGTCAAGAATAAACGCAAGGCCATGACAATTTTTCTGAGGCCAAGGGATCGGGACTATAGAATTCCTGAATTGAGATCAAAGCCCACAAATCGATTCGTTTAAACCGGTTTGTTGACCAGGCCGACAAAATGGTTGGTGAGGCAAGCAGGAGAACATGGAAAAGCAAGACACTGTGCTCCTGAAAGGAAAAACAATTCAATGCCGTGCTTCACAGATGAAACACGGCACTGAAGGAATTGAAAAAAATATTTACAGTTTTAGTAGGCAGACTCCGGGTAGTAGAAATCTTTGGCATTGTCCTTGACCACAAGGTCATCCGCAATGATTACCCTGGAGGGGGTGTGGTAGAGCCCTCCGACGGTTTTTTCCCGAACCCCTGCCCTTCCAAGGGGCAGGGGTACATATTTCGGTCTTACCCCGACAAACACGACCTGACCTAAAAAATACCCGGACCTACGATGATCTCTTTGAACGATACGCGTCTATAAATGCAGCTTTAACCCCGATTTTCAAATAAGATTCCGTCTATTCTTTTTCTGTCGCAAGGACTTGAATTTCAACCCGCCGGTTCATCATGCGGCCCCAGGCCGTATCGTTGCTTTCGATGGGATTTTGACTGCCGTATCCCTTGATTTCGAATTGATTTGATCCGAGTCCCGTTCCAAGGAAAAAACTTCTGACAATATTGGCTCTGAATTCCGACAGCTTAATATTGTAATTTTCATAGCCTTCTGAATCCGTATACCCGGCAATCCGAACCTTTGTATCAGGATACAGAATCAAAACATCAGCAAAAGCCTGGAGACGTTCATATCCTTCCCGGGTAAAATCATTGGTATTGTATTTGAATCTAATGGTAATACTTTCTCTGGGTAACGGTGGTTTTTTTTTTATTACTTCAGGTTGATCTACAGGATAAATGGTTTCATTTTCTAGGCCGTCAATCGGCGTATCAGGGTTATCTGATGACTGATTTGTGTCCTCAATCAATCCTTTGTCCTGGTTAGCAGGTCCAGCCGCATCCTGAACCAGGGGCGTAGGAGTTTCAACCGTTTTAATTTCATCGACTTTTTTGTCTAAACCATTGGGTTTGTCTGTAATCAGGTATGTTTTCAGGGTATCTGGAACCTTCTGAAGAGCCTTACTTTTTAATTCCTTAAAATGATAATGGGTATTTGATATCATTCCTTGAAAATTGGATGGAAATAAGATCCACCAGCAGACAACAAAAAACAGGATAGAGGCCATGAGCCAGGTGAAAATATTGGCACGCCTTTTTTTTTTCTCTTCCGGAAGTCTGGGGGCCAGTATGACCTGGGGGGATCTGATATTGGCAACCGGTTTTTGGGAAGCGTCTGCGAATCCATTGATATCCCTATTCCGGATATCTGTCGGGATGATGAGTTCCTTGGCACACTCCCTTACAATATTGGCATCAATGGTTTGGCTGTCTTTGACATAACCTGATAACAATGCGTGGTCGCAGATAATATTGATTCTTCGGGGAAATCCACCGGAATACATGAAGACTTCCTGGACAGCAGAAGGTTCAAAAATAGCTTGGGTTGTTCCAGCAACTTTTAACCTGTGTTTTATATACTCATCCGTCTCATCCGGGGTCAAGGGATCAATATTATAATTGAGTGTTAGTCTTTGTCGGACAGCTCTGTTTTGATTCTGATTTAATATTTCATTAAATTCATTCTGGCCCACGAAGAAAATATTAATTAATTTGGTGTTGGTTTTTTCAATATTTGATAGAAGCCGAATTTCTTCAAGCAGTTCCTGGGTGAGCAGCTGAGCCTCATCAATGATAAGCAAAACTTTTTTATTATTCTCATAGGCCTCCAGCAAAAATTTTTGAAATCGGACGAGAAAAGCGCCTTTTGAAGAAAATTCATGGTCAATATTAAAAGAGGCTGCAATATAATTAAAAAAATCAAGTTTAGAAAGGCTTGGGTCGGTAACAGATGTAAAAATAATATCATCGCTCAGACTTTGAATTAACGTATTGATCAAGGTCGTTTTTCCGGTACCCACATCCCCGGTCAGTAATAAAAACCCCTTGTTATCAAGGACCCCGTATTTCAGTGTTGCCAAGGCTTCTTTATGTTTTTCTCCAAGCCATATAAAATCAGGATCGGAACTGATTTGAAAGGGTTTTGCATGTAATTTATAAAATGAGGTATACATTTTGTATCTATATATTATGAAGGAATTCCATATCTTTAACTTGCGTATTCTTAGTCCCGATAACCAGCACTTCTATTTTATTATTCTCATCCTGCTTAAAATAAAGACGTCCATTATATGCGAACAATACCTCAAGGCAAGCTGTTTTATGCTTTTTGCCCGAGAAAACTTTTCTTTTTATGGTAACCTGATTTGGATTTGTATCCAATTTAAGAATACATTCTTCAGCCTTTATCTGTTGATCCTCATTCATATTCAACAACCCTGTAATCGCTTTTCTGTTCATTTGAATATGCTTATACAGAACACCGAATCGTTTGGAAGTGAAATCAAATTCATTTCTAGAGTTTTTGGAGCTTTTCCTTCTTTCAAAATTTTGTATTTTTGACTTTAGCTCTTTGATTTCTTCTTCCTTGTTTTGTTTAAGAGCGATATATGAATTAAGTTGTTCTTCAAGAGAAATAATTTCTTTGAACATTTCTTCTTCATTTATTTTTAATTTATTTTTGTCTTTTTGATATTTTGTATTCAAGGCTTTAATATTTTCAAACAATCCCTGACGCTCTTTTTTTAAACTGTCCAGAATTTGTCTTTGGACTTTTTCTTCTTTTTGCAAACCATCAAGCAATGCATTTTTATTTTTTCTATCCTGTGCTGCTTTTGTACTGGCTGCTCTGTAAATAAATGAAAATACCACTATACCAATACTGAAATAGATGAATAAAATCAAATTGGCGATTTTGGAGCCATGATTTAAATCGATTGATACATTAATTTCCAGGCCGTCATTTAAAATTGCAAAATTTTGTTTTGCCGTGCGTTCAAAATCATGATTCTTTTGCAAATTATTCATAAAGGTGTCTGAATCCATAAAGGTGGGGTAGATCAATTTTCCTTTTTTTGTGGCGACAAAAACCTTGAGATCAAGTCCAATATTCCTGACCATCCAGTCTGTTTCCAAAAATGTATAAATATTTTCAGCAATTTGTTCTTCGATGGAGATCCGCCCATCCAGGAGTTTTGTAGCATCTCCTACAGCGATATTTTCGATTTTCTGAAGGTATTGATCAATGAGCAATCGGTGGTAACCGCTCAAGGTGGCAATGTATAAAATCGGCGGTAACAACAGACAGAATATTGCCGTTTTTAATGGGAAATATTTCATTGATACTCCAGGTTTATATTCGCACGCTTCCCCTTGATGGCAAACAGTATCTTAGAAAAAAGGAATTATCAACCTGTTAAAAAAAATATCCCATACTGATAACCCGTATAGTCTTTTTATAAATCTTATTCTCAAATTTAAAATCCACAAGAAACTTTACCTGTTTATTTGATCCATGCGCTTGACTTGGCCTTGAAAACTTATTAGTATTTCTTTAGTTGATTCACATTTCATCCTCGAAACAATTGTCATTCACCACTATTTATTGACGATACTTTCACTTAATAATTATTTTTTTACCTGTTTACCTTTGGAGGTGCTGATATGAGCGATTTTCTAAAAAATCTTAGAGGCTCTCAAAAAAAAAACATAGCGGATCGGAAGAAAAACCTTGACGGCCATTATTATCCTCAAAACGGCTCCGGGACAAAACAAAAGCAGACGTCAACTCCTTCCCAGAATCCTGACTCGCTCCGGATAAGCTTGGAGGAAAGCCTGCCTCAACTGGTGAACAGCGCGGCAGCCTTAACCCGTCAATTAGGGCAATTGGTTGAACAAAATGAACTGGTCCTTGAAGCCAGAATTCGCCGGTATAACGCCTCGGCACTTTTTTTTGATAATTTAAACAGAATTTTCAGTGAAGATATTTTTGCACCGCCTTCAGGCGAGGCGTCCAAACCAACCGCAAGCTATGCTTCAGGAACACATTACACCAAGGACGATATCCTCACCATCATCCGGAACATGAGAAAAAAAGGGGAAACATTTGTCGTCATAGCCGATCATTTAAAGGAGAAGGGCATTCCAACCTTTTCCGGCAGGGGGGCCTGGCATGCCCAGACCATTCACAGGCTCTGCAAATGAGGTTAAAATTTTTTCAAGCCTTTGCCAATGATTTTGAAGGCTGTTTTTAAGGTGGATTTGACGAAATCTTTTTCATCATTTAAAAGGCGTTTGGAATCCACCCACAATACAATACCGGCATAGGATGCCCACAGCACGTCGGCCAGAGCCACAGGATGTTCATCAATAAAAATACCCTGCTCAATGCCCTCTTTTATCACGGCGATAATAGCGCCATGCGCCAGTGCAGAGAAGGTCTTGATCTCCTTTAAGACCTCTTCCGAGAGGTTTTTAAGGGTTTCTCCGGACTGGAGATGAAATAAATTGATTAAGATACTGGGGTTGTAGTCATAGATCTCAATAAATACATCGCGAAAACATTCTATCTTTTCTTCCACTGAAATTTTTTGATAGACAACCTGTTCAAGTTTATCTTTTAGATGCTTTAATAATTCAATGGATAGAGAGGTGTGCAGTTCCTCCTTGTTTTTAAAATACAGGTATAAGGTTCCCGGACTCAATTCAGCTTCAGAGGCGATCTCTTCCATTGTTGCCGCATTAAATCCCTTGCTGGAAAAAATTTTTTGTGCCGCAGCAATGATTTCTATTTTCCGCTGCTCTTTTTCCCTTTGTTTTCGTTCAGCAATACCCATTTGGCCCTCATCATTTTTTGAATATGATTCATAAACTGATCAACAAAAAGATAGATACATGAACCATTGAAAAATCGCAATACAAAGATAAAAAATATATTATCTGATCATATTTGTGATTTAATATTCCATATGTCCCGGGCGTACTCTTTAATGGTTCTGTCACTGGAGAACCATCCGGTCCTGGCCGTATTTAACAGGGCTTTAACGGCCCATAGTTTGGCATGTTTAAAGTCATTTCCAATGGTTTCCTGGGCCCGTACATAGGAGGAGAAATCGGCAAAATGAAGGTAAAAATCCCCGTTGTCCACCAGCAGACCATAGAGGTGCTCAAACAGTCCCGGCTCTTTTTCACAGAATCGGTCGGACCGGACGGCATCCATGACCCGCTTTAAGCGGCTGTCCTTTTCAAGATATTCTTTTGGGTTATAGTGGTTCCTGAACGATTCAATCTCCTCCACCCTAAGCCCGAAGGTATAGAAATTTTCTTCTCCCACCTGTTCACAGATTTCAATGTTGGCGCCGTCCAGGGTTCCAATGGTTACTGCCCCGTTCATGGCAAACTTCATATTGCCGGTACCGGAAGCCTCCATGCCAGCCGTTGATATCTGTTCGCTGACATCTGCCGCCGGAATGATTTTTTCAGCCATGGACACCCGGTAATCTGGAAGAAAAATTACTTTCATGGCCTGATTGACTTCCGGGTCCTTGTTGACCACTGCGGCAATGGAATGAATCAGTTTAATGATAAGTTTGGCCGTATGGTATCCGGGAGCGGCTTTTCCGGCAAAGATAAAGGTTCTGGGATGGCCCGTGTCTGCGTGATCTTCCTTGATGGAAAAATAGGTGTGGATGATGTTTAAAATATTGAGCAATTGCCGCTTATACTCATGGATTCGCTTGGCATGGATATCAAAAATTGAATCCGGATCAATGGTTTCAAACACCTGTTCCTGGATGGTTTTTGCCAGCCGTTGTTTGTTTTGTCGTTTGATCTGTATAAACCGGTCTAAAAATCCCGTGTCGTCAACAAAATTTTCCAGCTCCCTGATCCGTTCAAGATCGGAAATCCACCGGATCCCAATGGCATCGCAGATCAACTCTGAAAGGCCCGGGTTACAGCCCACAATCCATCGTCTTGGCGTCACTCCATTGGTCTTATTGTTGAATTTTTCCGGATACAGGGAATAAAACTCCGGAACCAGTCTGGTTTTCACCAGTTCCGAATGAACCTTGGCCACCCCGTTAACGGAATGGGAACCGATGATGGCCAGGTTGGCCATGCGGATCTGTCGTTCTTCACCCTCCTGGATAATCGACATCCTTTCAATCAGGGGCCCGGAATTTTTTCCATATTTCTTTTGAAGCAGGTCTATAAACCGCTTGTTGATTTCATATATGATCTGCAAATGACGGGGAATGACCCGTTCGACAATGGACAAGGGCCATGTTTCAAGTGCCTCGGGCAGCAGGGTATGGTTGGTATATCCCAGGGTCCGGGTGGTAATATCCCAGGCTTTCTCCCAGTCAAGCTGATTTTCATCCACCAGGATTCGCATGAGTTCGGCAACCGTTAAGGCAGGGTGTGTATCGTTGAGCTGGATGGCCACCTTTTCCGGCAATTGATCAAAACCGGTATTGTCTTTTTCATAGATACGGATAATATCTCTCACAGAGCAGGCCACCAGAAAATATTCCTGAACCAGTCGCAGTTCTTTTCCAACGGCCTTTGAATCAGAAGGGTACAGAATTTTGGAAATGGATTCAGATTTTATTTTTTCTTCAACCGCCTTAAAATAATCCCCATCATTAAAGATCTGCATATCAAAATTTTCCGATGCCCATGCAGAAAACAGTCTTAACCGGTTCACCGTCTGCCCGCCGTATCCGGCAATCAAAATATCATGGGCCCTGCCGATAATCAGATTCCAGCCCGTCCACATGGGATTGTATTCCCCGTCCACATCCCGGGTATCTTCGATTTTTCCATAAATGGGGACCACGCATTTATTTCCCGATCGTCTCACCAGCCAGGGTGAGGACTGATTGGGCCAGTAATCGGGTTTCTCCCGCTGATACCCGTTGACAATCACCTGTTTGAAAAGCCCGTAATCATAGTTGATGCCGTATCCAAACCCGGGCATGTTCAAACCGGCCAGAGAATCGAGAAAACATGCGGCAAGTCGTCCCAACCCCCCATTGCCCAGTGCCGGATGC
The DNA here is from genome assembly GCA_963674905.2 of uncultured Desulfobacula sp. Taxonomy (GTDB): domain Bacteria; phylum Desulfobacterota; class Desulfobacteria; order Desulfobacterales; family Desulfobacteraceae; genus Desulfobacula. The sequence goes on from CAXXXR010000002.1 coordinate 4,514,911, forward strand.
TGTTCCTCTTCTAGGATTTCCTCCAGATCCACCCCGTGTTTTTTCAAAAATACGGCAGTCTGACCATATATTCCAAGATTCAATAAATTGTTGGATAACAGCCTGCCGATCAAAAATTCCATTGACAGATAGTAAAGTCTTTTTGCCCCATTGTCATGATACCGTTGATTGGTTTCAAAACGGATGTCCATGAGATATTTGCCCACGGCAGAAGACACGGCATTCATCCGATCGTGGTTTGAGGCATCTTCAATTCTTTTTCCCAGGACATATTTGATGTGGTGTAAAAAAGACACTTCAAAATTTGTAAAATCAAAATACGACATGATGATCTCCCCTGGCTTGAGTTGTCCGTTAAAAAAAATAAAGAATTTGGGAACCGGCAAAACATTTTTCTAGTTCATTGATTTTACCAGAATCAAATCTACTATATTTTTCAGGGAAATTCAAAACTTTTAATGCGCTTGACCCCGGTTTTGTGATACTATAAGTAACTTTTATTTATAAATTTATGGAGACACCCTATATGCCAAAAACAAATTATTGGGCTGACAATTATGTCGAAAAACTAACCACTGCCAAAGAGGCATTACAGATTTTACAGCCCGGCCAGAGAGTGTTTATCGGTTCTTCATGCGGCGAACCTCAACATCTGGTTCATGAATTGTCCGACGCCAGCGCCCGATTTACCGACCTTGAAATTGTCAGATCCCTGTCCGTTGAAAGCGGCCCCCTGACACTAGTTGCCAACCGCTCCGACTCCCAGCAGTTCAATATCAGGTCCTTTTATCTTGGATCAGCATCCCCCAAAAAAATTCACCAAAACAGAAGATTTATTACCCCCATCAACCTTTCCCAGATTCCAAACCTTTTCAAGTCACGGATGATGCCCATAAATGCCGCACTCATCCAGGCATCTCCCCCGGATGATTTCGGATGGATGAGTTTGGGTGTGTCAGTGGATATCACCTTAGCTGCCTGTGAATCCGCCGATATCGTCATCTGCCAGATCAACCCGAATATGCCCCGGGTCCTGGGACGCAGTTTTATCCATGTCAATGATGTGGATTATATTGTGGAACATGAAGAGGAGCTCTTAACCATTCAAGCCCTGCCGGAATCAGAAACAGCCAACACCATTGCCAGACACATTTCCAGGCTCATTGATGACGGGTCTACCCTTCAAACCAGCCTGGGTGTGACCAATGAGGCCATGATGTCTTGTCTGTCCGACAAAAATGATATCGGGGTTCATTCCCAGTATCTATCCGACGGGCTCATGCGGCTGTTTGCCCTGGGGGTGATCACCAACAAGAAAAAAGGATTCAACAATGGGAAGATCATTGCCGGAAGTGCGGTGGGCTCCAACCTTCTGTACGAGTTCATTGACGACAATCCCTCCATTGAATTCCACCCCTCCGACTATGTCAACAATCCGGCCATCATTGCCAGAAACAATGCCATGGTTTCCGTCAATACGGCCATGGCCATTGATCTGACAGGACAGGTGGCAGCAGATGCCCTGCCGTTTAACAATTATACCGGCATCAACGGACTGCTTGATTTCACCCGGGGAGCTGCAATGTCAAAGGGCGGTAAATCCATTATTATGCTGACCTCCACATCCGACCACCTCAGAAAAAGCCGGATTGTTCCCACCTTGTCGGATGCCGTTGTGGTGCCCAGGGGGGATGTGCATTATGTGGCAACTGAATACGGTGTGGTCAACCTCTTTGGAAAAACCCTCCAGGAAAGAGCCATGGCATTGATCAGTATTGCCCACCCGGATTTTAGAGACGAACTTTTTTCCAAGGCAAAAGAACTGGACCTAATCCGCAAGGGAAGGAAATTCAAACAGGCGATCAAAGGGGTGTATCCACTGAGATATGAAGAAACCATCACCATCAAGGATATTCCCTTTACGTTCAGGCCTGCCAAACCCGTTGACGAACGGGTGATCCAGGAACATTACTATACTATGAATCGTGGAGATATCGTGTCCCGCTTTTTTCACGAGAAGAAAAGCTTTGTTCACGACCAGATTGATACCACCTTTGAGATCGACTATGTCAATGATCTGACCTTTGTTGCCACCATTGGTGAACTGGGATTTGAAAAAATCATTGCCGTGGGAGAGTATTATCGAAACTCAATCATCAATATGGCTGAAATCGCGTTTTCAGTTTCCAGTGAGTTTCAGGGAATGGGTATTGCCCAGATCCTTCAGGCTAAGCTTGCAAAAGCCGCCATGGACAATGACATCAAAGGACTCATCGCCTATACCTCGCCGGAAAACAAGGGTATGAAAAAATTATTTTATAAACTTCCCTATAAAATCAAATCAGAAAAAGATGATGATATGCTCATCTTAAGCTGCCTGTTTTCTGAACCCAGACCCGAGCCCGGCAAGAAAAATCCGGCAATAGAAGAAGATTAATAAAAGAGAAGGCCAACCATAAAAAATTCCACGATAATGCATCAACCGCCCGCCCTTTTGCAAGACCGGGCGGTTGATGCTGAAATTTATCTTTTTTCCAGCAATGCAATCGACTCTATGTGATAGGTATGGGGGAACATGTCAACGGGTGTCACCTCCTTAACTTCGTATTTCACACTCAGCAATTCAAGATCCCTGGCCAGGGTGGCGGGGTTGCAGGATACGTAGACGATTCGTTCAGGACCCATGTCAAGCACCTGTTGAACCACATCCTTGTGCATACCCACCCGGGGAGGATCCACAATCATTACATCGGGTGCTGTTTTAAATGTAGGAAGCACGGTCTTGATATCCCCTTCAAGGAATTCACAATTGTCGATCTTGTTCAGGCTCGCATTCAACTTTGCATCTGCCACGGCACTCGTCACGATCTCAATCCCCACCACGGTTTTGGCCTGATCTGAAAGCCATATCGGGATGGTACCGGTGCCGGAATACAGATCCATGACCGTTTCTTTCCCCGTCAATGCGGCATATTGCGCCACTTTAGTGTATAATTTCTCACAGGACCCTGTGTTGGTCTGAAAAAATGAATTGGCCGATATCTTAAATGTAAACCTGCCCAGCTTTTCTCGTATGTGGTCCCTGCCGTAGAGACAGATCTCTTCTTTGCCCGTGGAAATCCCGGACCGGGCATCGGTAATATTGTTCATGATAGAATCGATTTGGGGATATGTCGCCGCCAGAAGATCTGCCAGTTCCATGACCACATCCATTCTTTTTTGAGTGGTCACGATATTGACCATCCATGTATCAAAGGCCTTGGAATGCCGGAGCATTAAAAATCGCCAGAAGCCCTCGTGGGTCCGCAAATGATAAGCCGGGAGCCCGGATGCCCTGATAAAATTCCTGACGTCATTCAATATCCTGTTTCCCAGCATGGGCATGATCTCACATTGCTCAATATCAATGACCTTGTCAAAGGTTCCGGGCACGTGGAGACCAATGCCGAAATCTTTTTTAATCTCCTCGTTTTCAAGCTCCCAAGGCAGAAGCCATCGTTTTGAAGAACAGGAAAATTCCATCTTATTTCTATACTCATAGATAAAATCCGACGGGATGACATCCCGTATGGGAACATCTTTGAGCCCTCCGATATGCTGCAGGGATTCCATGACATGGCTTTTTTTATAGTCAAGCTGGAGATCATACCCGATTTGCTGCCATTTGCATCCCCCGCAAAAATTGCAATACCGGCATTTTCCCTCGGTTCTCAGAGGGGACGGCGTTAAAATTTGAATCAGTTTTCCCTCGGCCCAGGATTTTTTCTTTTTGGTTATTTTTACAAAGACCTTATCCCCCGGGACACACCGGTCAATAAAAACCGGAAAACCGTCCGGTTTTGCCAGTCCTTTGCCGCCAAAGGCAAGGTCTATGATCTCAAGCTCATAAGCTTTTCTTTTCTTAAGGGTCATGGCGTTGATTTCTTTTTTAATATAGTTAGGGTTTGTATTTACAAAACTTGTCATTGTAAAGGTTTCGTGCCATAAAGACAAGGTATGGAAAACAGGAGCCTTGACATTGAATTCATTTCCCAGGGATTTTTGCTCAAGGGGGTGTTGCACCTCCCGAAAATCAAAAACCCTCCCCTTGTTGTGGGCTCCCACGGCCTTGAGGGGTCAAAAGAGTCGGCAAAGCAGCGCGTATTATCAAGTCTTCTGGTCAAAAATAATATCGCCTTTTTCAGGTTTGACCACAGGGGGTGTGGCCTGAGCCAGGGCAATTTTATTGAAGACACCTCCCTTGAAAAACGAAGTCTTGATTTTCTGAGTGCCGTAGACCACGTTCTGGCACTTGGCAAAACCAGCCGGGACCTTGCCGTTTTCGGGTCTTCCATGGGAGGGGCCACCTGTATCAATGCCTGGAGTGGATTGCTGAAAATGGATCTGAATCTTTGCGGGGCAGTCCTGTGTTCTGCTCCGGTCAAAAGCCGCACCATTGAAAACATTCCCATGGATGCCAATGATAACCGCCCTGCCCTGCCCTTAAGTTTCTTTAAAGAAAATCTTTTGTTCAATATCATGGACAAGGTCGAACTCTTGTTCAATGTTCTGATTTTTCACGGAGATGCCGATGAGGTGGTCCCTGTATCAAACGCCCTTGATATCTTTCACGGGATGAAAAATTCCAAACGCCTCATCATTCATAAAAACGGGGACCATCAGATGACTTCCTTGACAGATCAGGCTGAATTTGAAAAAGAAACTCTTGCCTGGCTTTTAAGCTGTTTCTCCCGGGGAAATCAGATGTCTTCTTAACAGGTCCAGGGCGGTGGCGGCAAAGATTTTTTTATTTTTATCCCGGTCATTCAATAAAAATTGGCAGGTCCTGGCCATTGAGACCGACGGCCCGGCAAGCCCGATACAGACCATGCCCACGGGTTTGTCGACACTGCCGCCCCCGGGCCCTGCAATACCCGTGGTGGAGACGGCAAAATCAGCACCGCTTATCCTCCTGGCGCCCCGGGCCATCTCAATGGCGGTCTGTTCATGGACCGCTCCATATTTGACAAGCGTTTCTTCCTGTACATTTAAAATATTGATTTTAGCCGCATTGGAATAAGTGACGCCGGAAAACAGGAAATAATCGGAACTTCCAGGTTCATTGGTGATCATGTGGGCAATGAGCCCGCCGGTGCAGGACTCTGCCACGGCAAGGGTTTGTCCGGCCCGGGTCAAGAGATCGCCGACTTCCCGGGCCATGCTCGATCCACAAGCCGACACGACCTTGTCGCCCAGTTGTTCCATGACCCAGTGTTTGGCCCGGGCCATATCAGAATCTGTGTTATCTCTGTCCTGAAAAGACGCATGTGATGGTTTGACCATTATTTTGACTTCAATCACAGGAAAGTCGACCCTGAACCCCAATTGCATGTAAGGAAACTTTCTTTCAAACCCCTTTAACTTTGACCCGACCATGGATTCGGGAAGCCCGAATATTGTAAACCGCTGGATCAGGATGTCCTGATCCAGGCCAAATTTTTGTTTCACTAGCGCTTTAATCTCTTGCTCGAACATCATCTTCATTTCAGACGGCACACCGGGCATAAAAACAAACAAACATGTGTTGATCTTTATATAAAAACCGGGTGCGGTGCCGCTATGATTCACTATCATGGTTGATGTGACCGGGAGCATGGCCTGCTTTTCATTGGCCCGGGACCATTGGAAGCCTTTTTGTTTGAAATAAGCGTGCATGGATGCTAGGGCATCTTTGTCAAGTTCAAGCCTGACCTCTGCGGCCTTGCTGCAGGCAAGCGCGGTCAGGTCATCACCGGTAGGTCCAAGTCCGCCGGTGACCAGACAGAGGTCTGCCTGGACGGAAATCTCTTGAATGGCGGAAGCCATGCTTTCGACATCATCCCCAACGCTGGTCATCTTCTGGACTTGAATGCCCATCTCTTTGAGACCATTGCAAAGAAAGCCTGAGTTTGTGTCGATTATCTGGCCCTGGAGTAATTCATCTCCGGTACTGAGAATGTGAGCGATCATAATTTATCCTTTAGATTCGTGAAAAATGCGGCGTGATTGGATGAAAAAAATGCCGGGTTTTTGCGCATGCCCGAACCGGAACATACCTGTTTTTTAAAGATTTTATCGACAAAATGTTTGACCTTTCGCCTGTCCCATCCGAACGGGTGGGTAAAATTCAAATACAGGGAGAGATCACCATGGTAAAACTCCCGGGTCTCAAGGTCTTTGGCATCCTCACTGAATTTGGGAAGGTTGAACACTGCCAGATTTAAATAATCAATATATTTCTGGTGTTCCCTGACATAGGACAGGGTCTTAAATGCGGCCGGTTCATCTTCATAGCCTGTGCCAAAAAGCAGATAGACAAAGGTGAGTATTCCGGCCCGGTGCAGATTTTCCAGAATTACGGATACCTGGTTTAAATTTGTTCCCTTGTTCATACGGTCCAGCACATCCTGGTCTCCGGATTCAAGTCCCAGCTTGAGCATATCACATCCCGAGGCTTTCAAATCCCGACAAAATCCGGGGTCCAGGAACTCGTTTTCAAATCTCACAAACCCATACCACTTAAATCCAAATCTTCGGGCAGACAGGGCTTTGAGCAAGGCCGGAGTCATGGCGTTATCAATAAAATGGACATAATCAGGAGTGTATTTTTGATCCAGGGCGTTTAAATCAGCCACCACCTTTGATGCCCTCTGGGAGCTGTAGGGACGGGTTTCAGCCTTTTCCGGGCAGAAATTACACTTGGACCAATAGCAGCCAATGGATGCCCTGAAAGGCAGGATTTTACCAGGGGCCAGATAGAGGTTTTCTTTGACAAAGTCATAATCCGGCACATAATGCCGTTTTTGAATATTTTTTTTCCCCAGAAGTTCCAGCAGGGGCTGTTCGCCTTCCCCTCTGATGGTGACGTCGATCAGGTCTTTAAACGGATTGTTGGTGCCCGGACGGCTCATCCACGAGGATATCAGACCGCCCCCCATGACGATTTTTCTGTTTTTATAATTATCCTTTATCCATCCTGCCAGGGCAAATGCCGTCAGGGCCTGATTCAGATAACAAAGGGAAATCCCGATAAAGGGTGATTCCGACCGTAAAACCCGGGGGCTTAATTTTTCTTCAAAAAATCGGTAAAACGGATTTTCTCTGTATGTTTTTGCACTGGCCAGCAGATGATTGCTGTTCACGGAAGAAAGCTTTGAGTCGGCATAATCGCTCAGACTGATCTTGAACCGTTGGTTGTTCACGCCCATGGACAATAGTTTGTTCAGGTCGTACACCCGCTGGTGATACCGGTCCATGTTTTCATACAGAAACGGATCTTTCAGGTCCTGCAACAGGTAGTCCCGGTTTTTCAAGGCCCTTTTTGACCAGGAGTCGACCGGCTTCATATCGGAATTGATCAGATACAAAAGCCCTTCAATATTCGCATCAACCACTTCACAGGCCAGTCCCTGCTCCTTTAAGGCGGCTGACAGGAGAGCGACTCCGGCCGGCGGTTCACAGGGTTTGGCAACCGGTGGAAAAATCAACAGCATGATAAAACATTCCAAATTAACCCAGTATTAAAATTTCTTTTTTACCACAATCAGACCAAATCCTCACCTGGTATTTTTTTAACTTTTTTCAAAATCGGCGTATTCAAATCAGAACCTAGGTTTGTCCCTCCCCCTGATAAATTTGATGACTGATGTCAGCCATGGTTAATATGTTAATCTAATGTATTAATACTTAACATATTGTTAACGTTTATGGGCTTGGATGTCAGAGAACAAAATTCAATTTAAAATTTTTATACTATAAATTCGGATAGTTTTGAAAAATTTTTTCAAATAATAGATCATGGCACGGTTGTTGTTAATATCATGGACAAGAGGAGTGCAGGTAAAAACAATCACGCGTTAAAGAAAGGAAAACAAAATGAACAAAAAGATTATAACTCTCATCGCAACCACAGTATTTGTAATGGCCGGAGCAAGCCTGGTGTTTGCCCAGGGCCCGGATGGCAACAAGCGAAAAGGAAAATACACCTATAAGGGTGTGTATAAGGCCTGTGCAGCAAGGGGAGAGGTTGAGTCAAAAACCCCTTTCCTCAGCCCGGGTGACAAGACAATGGCGCAGTGGGAAAGAATTTTTGATGAACGAGACTTTGAGATGTTCAAGTGCAGTGAAGAGTTCAACAAACTGAGTGAAGCAGATATTCAGGATATTTATGCCTATCTCTACAATTTTGCAGCAGATTCACCCACTCCTGCAAAGTGCAAATAAGCGGATTTTGTTTCTATTTATAGAAACAAAATCCTTGACAACACATAAATTTTCAGGTAATTTCCCCGAACCAATTAAATTTTGGCCAATAAAATTTGGTCTAATGGAATTTATGTGATATGAAACGTGACGATTCAAATATTAAGGGCTGTTTTGAACAATGGTGGCAGAGCTGGATAAGTTCCATGCCGCCGTCACCATAGGTGTTCAAAGAAGAACCAAAGGCTGCGGCAGCAATTTTACTGTCGCAGCCTTTTTTATTTTTCAGGGCCTGGGTTTAGCGTAAATTAAGATGAAACAATCACCTCTTACCATGGTCGCCTTTTACCAAATTGTAAGGAAACAAAATGATTCTAAAACAATTTCCTGAAAAACCCGATTTTTGTAACCTGGCAAAAACCGCCAATGTCATCCCGGTGTGCACCCGGATACTTGCCGATATGGAAACTCCGGTTTCGATTTTACAAAAATTTTTTGACAGGGGAAAAGAAAACTTTTTGCTGGAAAGTGTTGAAGGCGGTGAAAGATGGGCCCGATACAGCTTTTTGGGCGTTTCCGCATTTGGAAACATCAAGGTTTTCACAAATGAAGTTGAGATCCAAACCCGGAATGAAACCCAAAAAATTATGCACCACAATGATCCCCTGGACGTGATCCGGTCCTTTTCCAGCAATTTTGTGCCGGCTAAAATTCCTGATTTGCCAAGGTTCTGGAGTGGATTTACCGGATACTTCACCTATGAAATGGTCTCTTTTTTCGAGGATATCCCGGTTCGGTTGCCTGAAGATACGCCCTATGCCCATTTTATTATTCCCGATGAAATGATTATTTTCGACAATATAAAGCAGACATTAACCTGCCTTGAAATTGCCTATCTCAGGGAAGGCGACGACCCGAACCGTGTGTTTGAACAGGCCCAAAACCGTCTGGACCAGATGTTGTTGACCATCAACACACCTATAACCGAAAAAAAACCCTCTAATTCAACACAGGTTCAGTTTGAGTCGGAGACCTCTGCGGCCCAGTACAAAAAGGGGGTGGAAACCATAAAAGATCATATTGTTGAGGGGGATATCTTCCAGGCGGTTTATTCCCAGGCGTTTTCCTGCCGTACCGATGTGGATCCCGTCCTCATCTACAGGGCTCAGCGGTATATCAACCCGTCTCCCTACATGTTTTTCATGAATTTTAAAGACATCATCATCGCAGGTTCCTCACCGGAAACCATGGTCAGACTGGAAAATGGCATTGCCACCCTGCGGCCCATTGCCGGCACCAGGCCCAGGGGAAAAACCGAACAGGAGGATCGCAGGCTTGCGGATGAACTCTTGAATGATGAAAAGGAAAGGGCCGAGCATGTCATGCTCATCGATCTGGGCCGCAATGATCTGGGGCGTACGGCAGAGGCCGGAACGGTCCAGGTCACCGATACCATGGTGATCGAGCGGTACTCCCATGTCATGCATCTGGTATCCAATATCACCTGTGACATGAATCAGGATATGGATGCCTATGATCTGTTCCGGGCCACTTTTCCTGCTGGAACCCTGTCCGGGGCCCCGAAAATCCGGGCCATGGAAATCATTTCAGAACTTGAGCATACGCCCAGGAGAGTCTATGGGGGTGCAGCCGGGTATATTTCCTTTACCGGAAATATGGATTTTGCCATCACCATCCGGACGGCCGTCATGGAAGGCAATAAACTCACGGTCCAGGCCGGGGCCGGGATCGTTTATGATTCAGACCCTGAAGCGGAATGGCAGGAATGCCGAAACAAGGCAAAAAGTGTGGAAACGGCCTTAAAACTTGCCTGCGGCATTAAAAATGGAGACAGATAAATGCAGGTTGCGATAATTGATAACTATGATTCGTTCACATTCAACCTGGTTCACTATATCCTTCACACGGGTGTGGATGTACAGGTTTTCAGAAATGATAAAATTTCTATTGATGAACTCAAAGCCCTTGATCCCGGTGCCATTGTCATCAGCCCCGGGCCCGGCCGCCCTGAAGATGCCGGTATTTCCCTGGATGTTGTCAAACATCTGTCCGGGAAAATCCCCATCCTGGGCGTGTGTCTCGGGCACCAGGTCATTGCCCAGAGCTTTGGCGGCACCATCATCCATGCCAAAAAAATCATGCATGGAAAAACGTCAACCATCACCTGTGACGGCGAACATATTTTTGCCGGTATCACCAAACCCTTTAAGGTGATGCGGTACCATTCCCTTGCCGCATCGGAACACGACCTTCCCTCCTGTCTCAAGGTGACTGCCAGAACCAAAGACGGCGAAATCATGGGGATCAGGCATCTGGAACACCCCACCCAGGGGGTCCAGTTTCATCCGGAATCTTTTATGACCTCCATGGGCAAAAGACTGATCAGAAATTTTATCAAAGGAGCATCAGCATGAGCTTTACCCAGAATTTACAAAAAATCATCGCCGGAGAAGACCTTGACCAGGACAGCAGCGGGTCCATGCTCATGGACATCTTTTCAGGACAGATCAGTGAAGCCCGGATCGGGGCGTTCATGGCTGCTCTGGCCACCAAGGGTGAGACCTTTGAGGAACTGGCGGGAGCTGCAAGGGCCATGCGGCGCAAAGCCGTGAAAATTCAGACCCTGTCCAAAACCGTCATCGATATTGTTGGCACCGGTGGGGACGCTTCCGGTTCATTCAATATTTCCACCACCACTGCCTTTGTTGTTGCCGGAGCCGGGGTCACCGTGGCCAAACACGGAAACCGTCGGGTTTCAAGCAATTGCGGGTCTGCCGATGTTCTGGAAGCCCTTGGCGTCAACCTGAATGCAGACCCTGAAATCGTTGAGGAGGCCATCAATGAAATCGGGGTCGGCTTCATGTTTGCCCCCTTATACCACGGCTCCATGAAATATGCGGCCAAGGCCAGACAGGACTGCGGCATCAGGAGCATCTTTAATATGCTGGGTCCCCTGACCAACCCGGCGGCTGCGGGGTGCCAGCTCCTGGGTGTCTATGCCCCCCAGCTCACGGAGATGTTTGCCCAGGCATTGAAACTTTTAGGCGTGGAACGGGCCTTTGTGGTTCACGGGCATGACGGCATGGATGAAATCACCACCACGGCCCCCACCAGGGTATCTGAACTCAAAGACGGTGTCATCCGGTCCTATGACCTTGATCCCCTGGATTTTTTTGAGGACTATGCAAACCCTGAAGATCTTAAGGGCGGAGATATTCAGACCAATGCCGCCATCACCCAAGCCATACTAAAGGGCGACAAAGGACCGGGACGGGATATTGTGGTCCTCAACGCCGGGGTGGCCCTGGTGGCCGCCGGGAAGGCAGACGATATCCACGCCGGAATCAGGCTGGCTGAGGAATCCATCGACTCGGGCAAGGCGGTTGAAAAGCTTTCACTTCTGGCCGAGTATACCCAGGAGAACGGCTGAAATGGGAGTGGACGGATTTTTAAAAGAAGTGCTGGAAGTCAAATTTTCCGAACTTGAAACAAACAAGTCCCGGATTTCCCTGCAGACTATCCGCAGGCAGGCCGAGGAAACCCCTACCAATGCAAGTTTTTTATCGGCCATGAAGGCAGGCAGCATAGAGGATATCGGCATTATTGCGGAAATCAAAAAAGCCTCGCCGTCCAGGGGGGATATAAAGACAGACCTTGATCCCGTCCGCTATGCCGAGCTGTATACAAAGGCCGGTGCCAGGGCCATTTCCGTGTTAACTGAATCCAAATATTTTAAAGGCAGCCTGGATGATCTTGAAGCGGTTTGTGCCCATACCCCTCTTCCGGTTTTAAGAAAAGATTTCATTGTCAGTGCCTACCAGATCTATGAAGCCAAAAAAGCCGGGGCCTCTTCCATCCTTTTGATTACCACCATCCTGTCCCGGGAGCAGTTAAAGGATTATATCCTCCTGTCAAGGGAACTGGGCATGGAGCCCCTGGTTGAAATCACATCGGAACGGGAATTTGAAATTACCTATGCGTGCGGCACCAAAATCGTTGACATCAACAACCGCAACCTTCAAACCCTTGTAACCGATACCAGTGTATCAAGACGCATTGCACGGATGCTTCCCCCGGACATTATTCCGGTGGAGGCCAGCGGAATATCAGCTTTTTCAGACATTGAAAAGGGCCTCTCATCCAATATCTTTAATTTTCTGGTGGGAGAAAGCATTGTACGGGCAAAAGACACAGAATCCTTTATCCAAATACTGCGGAATGTCCAGTGATTCAGGTATGTAAAAAAACAGGTATGACGAACAAACCGTTCTCTGATAACAGGCCATGGATTAAGATCTGCGGACTCACCCAGCCTGAAAACGCCCTTGGATGCGCCCACCTGGGTGCTGATGCCATTGGAATGGTTTTTTTTGAAAAAAGTCCCAGAAATATTTCCATTCAACAGGCACGACAGATCTGCACTGTGCTGCCGGATCATGTCAGTCGTATCGGTGTATTTGTGGATGAACCCTTTGGAACCATAATGGATACGGTGGGACAATGCGGTTTAAACGGGGTTCAACTTCACGGGGAGGAATCCCCGGACCTTGTGGACCAATTGTTAAAAGAAAACCTTATGGTCATCAAGGCAGTGTTTGCATCAAGGTCTCCGTTTCTCAGCCAGGCCACAGCATACCAACGCGCCTCTTTTATCCTGGTGGAATATGGAAAGGGAATCCTTCCCGGTGGGAATGCTGAATCCTGGAGCTATGGGCTGTCACTTGGATTAAAAATCGCCACACCTGTTCTACTTGCCGGTGGACTTGATCCCAAAAATATCCGGCAGGCCCTGACCTCGGTCAGACCTGCCGGTTTTGATGTGTCATCCGGGGTTGAAAAAACTCATGGGATAAAAGATTTAAAAAAAGTCGAATCTTTTATCAGTCAGATACGATCTTGTTAAGCCTATACCACTCCTAGTCCTGATATTTAAACGATAATCTCAGATTGGTTCTGAACTGGGCCGGCTTTCCGGCTTCTATTTTAATATCCAGTTTCTGAACCTCTGCAATTCTTAAATCCTTTAAAGAACGGGATGCCTTTTCAATGGCACTGTTGGCGGCATCTTCCCAGGATGTCGGGCTTGAGCCGACAAGATCGATAATTTTGTAAATACTGTTCGTCATGGATCACCTCCTGCAATTAAAACAAAACATTAATAAAAAAAGACTGCAAACCTTGATAAAAAAGGGGCGAAGGAGAGTTCGGCTCATTGGCTTACCGGATGGAAATGAGATTCTGGGGTCAGAATAAGTATATAAAAACAGAGAAAAATGTCAAATCTATTTTTACTGCCGTGTGGGCAACAGACCGGAAAAATCAATAAAAAGAATAGGCTTGCCGTCACGGGAAAGGCGAAGACACCGGAGTTCTAAACCTTGTCCATGGGTAGTGAAAATCTTACCGAATGAGAATATTATTGCCCGGATAAATTTTGGCCGTGGCTGATAAATTGTTCAGTTTTTTTAATTCGGCCACACTGGTGCTATATTTTTTGCTGATCGAGTAAAGGGTTTCTCCCTTTTGTACGGTATGAAACATGGACCCTGCCTTTTCTTTTTTTACGGTCTTTTTAACCGGCTGTTTGGTTTTGGGTTTTACCGGCTCTGCCGCAATTTTGGCCTGTTTGAGCAGGGAAATATTTTTTTCAATGGTCCCCATTCTCTCGATCAACGAGTCAAACTTAACAGAAAAGGCGGCTTCAAGTCTTGAAACGCGATCCTGCAACGGATCAATTTCCGGCAGTTCTTTTGCTGCATCACCCCCATTTGACGACTGGGCAGGAGCCAGTTGATTCGTCAGAGTATTTTCGAGTTTTTCAATTCTCAATTCAAGTGCCGCAAAAGCGGTTTTTGAATCATTTTTTTCCACAGACTCGGTTTTGGGACTGGAAGACCTGAAGAAAAGAAAAAAAACAATCAGGGTCAACAACAAAGCCCCGAAAATAATCAGGGTAAATTCATTTTTCCTGAAAAGAGACAGGTCAGGTTTTTTGTTGCCGCCCGGCAGGTCGGATTCTCTTTTTTTGTTGGTATTGGTTTTTGTCGTGGGTATTTTTGATTCAGGCCTGGGTTTGCTCATGATCTAAAAACTCCTGTGTTGAAAACCGCAAATTTTATCCATACCCTATTTAATATCATCTTAAACTTTATTTTCAAGCAGTAAAGTCGAATAATTCCTGAATTTCATTATTGAACAAGAGATCCATAGTATGATAGGGTTTTTATACGGTTATACTGGATAAAAACCCTTGGGATACTTTCATGAAATTTTACCTTAAACTTGTTGCAGCAGTCTTGTGTATTTTTTTCATTCATCAGCCGCTTGTTGCCCAGCAGAAAATCTTTACCAATAAACTGGGAATGCGATTTGTGCTGATTCCAGGCGGCAGCTTTTTAATGGGCAGCCCGACCACGGAAATGGGACGTAATTGGAATGAAAAGCGTCACCGGGTGACGATCTCCAAAAGCTTTTACATGGGAGAAAGCGAGGTCACCCAGGGACAATGGGAACAACTGGTGGGGTTTAATCCCGCTTCATTTTCAAACCTTGGCAAGACCTATCCCGTTGAAACAATTTCCTGGAACCAGTGCATGGAATTTATTCGGGTGTTAAATGAGTGGGAAAAAACCAATAAATATCGTCTGCCCACGGAAGCGGAATGGGAGTATGCGTGCAGGGCTGGATCTGAAGAGGCCTTTGCCCGGGGTCCCATCACCACGGTCTCCTGCAACGAACCGGAACCCGCCATTCTGGAGATGGCCTGGTATTGCTACAATTCCGGGCTGGCAAACCCTGCCAGAGATTTCAAGCCCCACCCGGTCAGAACCAAACTGCCCAATGCATGGGGTCTCTATGACATGCACGGCAATGTTCAGGAGTGGGTTCTGGATTCCTGCAAGTGGCGGGATATCTGGAGAGCCAGGGTTGGGGCCGTCACCACTACCTATGAGGACAACATTGTGGATCCCTTGAGCACCACAGGAAACCATCGGATTATCCGGGGTGGGGGGTGGTACCAGACCAGCAAATATCAACGAAGTGCGTTCCGGGGCAACTATAAACCCGGGGTACGACGAAACAGCCTGGGATTCCGCATCGTCAGGATGCCCTGAACCCGATCCTGGTCGTGATCTTTGTCTTTTGCCAGGCATAGATCCCTGCTACCAGCATGGCAATGTCTCTGATCAATAAATCAACATTGGCAAATCTGTGATTGTGGCTTGAAAAAGTAAAGCACCCGCAGTCAAACTCATGCCCCCGCAAGAGATTAAACCCGATCACCAGGATAAATCCCACAAGCAAGGCATTGATAATCAGGAGTGCGGATCTGGGAAACAGACCCAGAATAAGACTGAACCCTGCCGTGAGTTCGATAAAGGGTATGGTGATGGCCAGGATATTGATGCTGAACCCCGGGAAAACCCCATATCCGTATATGATTTTAGCAAAAGTACCCGGATCGGCAATCTTGTGGTAGCTGGCATAGATAAAGGTGATCCCCAGCACAAGTCGGATGAAAAACAAGACGAGTGTCGTATAATAATTATGTTTCATTTTTCTCTATTTCATATTCCTTTTCCTGCCATTGCCTGAATCCGCCGGAAAATACCCGGACATTTTCATATTTCAAACCTATCAACTGTTGGGCAAAGGTATGGCTGTCCGTGCACTCAAAACTTGAACAATAGATCAGGAGAGGCGTCTGCCGGTTTATTGATTCCAGTATCTGACCAATTCCCTGGTCAAACTCCATTAACGGAAAAGACAGGGCAGAGGGAAGGTGACCCTGGTCATAGGCTTCCCTTGGTCTGACATCAATGATGATCCGCTGTTTTTTTTGAACAATATCAAGAATAATCTGGGGCGAGTTGATCTCAATGGATGCATTGACGGAATCGTTTTCTGAATTTGCCGAAACAACTCCCTGCCCGGTTTCCCATTGGCCCTTAAGGGGAATGCCGAAAGGAGAAAATGAATTGTACAAAAACGCTGTGGCCAAGGCGAAAAAGACAAGAATCACCGAGCCCTTAATATCTTTTGCAATGCTGTTTTTTGAGGTCATGGGGCTAAACCAGGCGTGCCTTTATCTTTTTAAAGTTATCCAGCCGCTGTTTCAACACCAAAAGTTTGACCCATTTCTCAAACAATGCCGCAATGTTTTTGTCGGCACTATTTTGACCATTGATCTTTTGCTCATCTAACTTTAATTCCATCCGCTTTATACCGGCCTTGATCTCCTGGGAGCTTGCCTGGGTGTCCAGAAATACATACATATCAAAGGCATCTTTAAAATAGCCCTGGGCTTCATAAGTCTTTGCCAGCTCAAGGGTTTTAATATCCTGATTCATGGTTTTTTTCCCTTTTCTACACTTTTGTCTTTGAAAATAAGTTCATCTTCTTCAGCCATGCCGTGATCATGCTTTGCCACATGTTTAATGTATTCCATATCGGTTTTCAAGCTCTGGATCTCATTTTCCAGTTTTTCATTGGCAAGGTCAATGGTCCGGGTCTGATCCTGGATCACGGTTTCTTTGACCTTTAAACTTTTATAGTCCAGAATACCGTTCTGAGAAAAAACAATGAGACCCAACAAAATAAGGATAAGACCCAGGGAAATCACTATCCCTGTTTTCTCAAATACCGTCATGATTTATTTTGGTAGTCCTTTGTTTTTATCATTTTAAGTTCAGGACCGGCTACCAGAAGGTTGATGCCCAGATAAAATATCACTCCAAGACCGATACAGGCCGTCACCCCAGCCCCAAACCAAAGATTGCCATACCCTTGAGGCAGTATGAAAATTGCTGCCCTTTTCACAAGAAAAAACATTATAACAGATAGAAAAACAGATCTGCAAGCAGAAAGGAAAATATCAAGTTTATGAATTCTTACGGCTCCGGGAGTGGTGAGAAACAAAAACACAAACCCTGCAGCACCGGATATGGACACGGATAAAACAAGGCCCCTGAGTTCCAGAATATCCAGGACCAGGCAACAAAGAACAAGGTTCAGTCCAATGGAAAAAACCCCTGCCACAAAGGGGATTTTGATGGAGCCCAGGGCATAGTGCAGGGTCACAAACAAACGAATCCCTGTGAAGGCCCACAACCCCGGGACCAGGAACAGCAAACAGTCTGCTGTCTTCTGGATGGCCGATTCATCAAATGCCCCATATCCAAACAGGAGTGCGATAATTTCTTCATTCAGAGCCATGAGTCCGGCCATGGCCGGAATCGTGACGAACAGCACCAGCCTGACTCCGTTGGAAAACAGAGCGGCGATCTCATTGTCCCGGCCGATTGCCGACTTTTTTGACAGCTCGGGTAAAAGAACGGTTGCCGTTGAAACGGCAAAAAGTGCCAGGGGAAATTGCACCAGCCTGTCTGCATAGTATATGGATGAGACGCTTCCCGGATCCAGTTTTGAGGCAAAAAATGAGGCCGTCATCATATTGACCTGAAATGAAGCAGCCCCTATCATACAGGGAACCATTGTCTTCAGGATGTTGACCACCGAAGGCGAGAACACAGGGAATCTGCGGAACGTCTGAATCATGGCCGGCGTTAAAATCCCAAGGCGGACCATCATGGGTATCTGGACTGCCACCTGAAGACTGCCGCCCAGGACCACACCAACTGCAAGGCCCATGATGGGCGTATCAAAATAATTGACCAGCAAAAGGGTGAACCCGATGACAACAAGGTTAAACATCACCGGAGCCAGGGCCGGCATACCAAAATTTCCCAGGGCATTTAACACCCCCATGCACAGGGCAGTGATGGAAATCAGCCAGAAATACGGGAGCATGATTTTCAGGAGGATAAGGGTTAGATTGTATGTATAGGACCCTGTGACAAATCCCGGCGCTATGAGGCTTATGATCACAGGAGCAAAAATGATCCCCATGATCACCACCAGGACCCCGGCCAGGGAAAACAGGAAAAACAGAGAAAAAAACACTGCCGAAAGCCTGGAATGCCCCTCATCTTCCAGTGTCCTGGAAAAAGTGGGGACAAAGGCCATGCTCAATATGCCCTCGGAAAAAAGCTTTCTTGCGAGATCAAAGGGCCTGAAGGCGATGAAGAATGCATCAGTCTGGGCGGAAGTCCCAAAAACCATGGCAATCAGTGCATCCCTGACAACTCCAAGTACCCGGCTGACAAAAGTTAAACCCGTTATGATTGCAGTGTTTTTAAGTAGTTTTCTCACAAGTTTTCCTTGACAAAAATGACCAGACCCTATATGTTTTCAAATTTGAAATACAGCTTAATTTTAAATTTAACAACCTTATACAAGGAGCATGACCAAGTTGGCTAACCACAAATCTGCAAAAAAACGTGCAAAACAGAGTCAGGTAAGACGGCTTAGAAACAAATCCGTAAAAACCACCCTCAAGAATCTCGAGAAAAAGGTTCGCGCGGCAAAGGAAGAAGGCAGTGATACACAAGAGAATCTTCTGAGACAAACTCAATCTGCCATTCATAAAGCAGCTAAAAAAGGGGTTATCCATAAAAAGACGGCTTCCAGAAAAATTTCAAGACTATTCAAATTCATAAACGCTTAGGGCCACTCAAAAATAAGATTTTGCAAGTTGATTCATCCTGCCCGGCTGCGTTGTGAAAAATCGACCCGGGCCCGGGCATTTATACTGTTTATATTCGCTTGCAAATTCAGGCAAAAATAAAGACAGGATTGTTTCAGATGATCCTGTCTTTAATTTTTTTTCCCTCTTGTTTCTTTTTCTTAAGAATAATTTGTCCTTAAAAATTAGTTAGCATTTTGCTGATTAATTTTTCAGCACTCCGCTGGGCTATTTTATCCACAGCCTCTCTTTTATTGGCTTCATCCGTCAATTTATCCTGGGATACCGTATAGTCATCCCTGGTGGAGAAATCCTTCACCGACCAAATCACATCCCCATCCGTATTGATCAGCCTCAGATCAACCCTTGCCGATACCCGTCTTTCAATGACGGATTCCGTAGTGGAACGGGACAGCTCTGAAAAGATGACGGCAGTGATGCTGCCTTCAAGAAACGCAGTTGCCGTTGATTCATCCGTTATTTTGGTATCGGTTTTTTGAATGATCTCCCGGATCAATGCATTGGTAAATGTGATACCGGCACCGGTTTCCGTGCTTTTATTTTCCAGAACCCGCACCGCAACCCGTGTCACATCATCGTGAATATAGCCGCCGCCTTCAAACTGGTAGCCGCAGGATACAAGAGGCAATAGAACAAGCCATGCAGCGCAGGTCAAACGTTTTAAAAGTTTCATATTATACCACGATGTTGACAAGAGTTTGTTTTTTTCGAATAATGATGACCTTTTTTAGGGGTTTATTCTCAATATATTTTTTTATTTTTTCATCGGACAGGGCAATTTCTCTGATCACGGCCTCGTTCTTGTCCGCTTCAATGGTAAATTTGGACCGAAGCTTCCCGTTGACCTGGACCACCACCAGAACCTCATCGGTTTTTAAAGAATCTGTTCGATATTCCGGCCAGGGGCATTCAAGGACCGAGCCTTTTTTACCCAGCCGTTGAAACAATTCTTCGCAAAAATGCGGGATAATAGGGGCCAGGAGCAATAAAATATTTTCAAGACAAAACAGGACCACTGCCTGTAACTCAGAGTCATGGGTTTTTGTATCAACGGCATACAGATCGTTGACAAGCTCCATGACCGCAGAGATGGCCGTGTTAAAATGAAAACTCTTGTCAATATCGTCGGTCACCTTTTGTATGGTCTGATTTGCTTTGATATACAGGGCTTTTGCCGGATCGGACTTAAGATTTGAAGCCGCTCCGGTATAGGGCTCTAAATTGTCATCGGATTTTGAATTTCCGGTCTCAATTTTATCCAGCCAGTCCAGTACCAGTCGCCACACCCGGTTGACAAATCGATTGCTGCCCTCAACCCCGTCTTCGTTCCACTCCAGATCCCTTTCAGGGGGGGCGGCAAACAGGGAGAATAACCGGGTCACATCAGCCCCGTATTTTTCAAGCAGCTCATTGGGGTCAACCACATTTTTCTTGGATTTGGACATTTTAATCACCCGGCCCACCTCCACATCATTGTTGCATTTTACGCACACCAGTTTTCCGGATTCGATTTTTCTGGTTTCTTCGGGAAAAAGATACCCATGTTCCGGGCAGGTGGTGGTCTCTTTACACACCATGCCCTGGGTGAGCAGCCGGGAAAACGGTTCCTTGAAATCGATCATGCCCAGGGTGTTCAAGACCCGCATGAAATATCGGGAGTAGAGCAGATGAAGCACCGCGTGTTCCACCCCTCCGATGTATTGATCCACCGGGGCCCAGTATTTAACGGCTTCAGGGTCAAACATGCCCCTGTCATACCGGGGTGAGCAATACCGCAAATAATACCACGAGGATTCCACAAAGGTATCCATGGTGTCGGTATCCCGCCGGGCATCTTTTCTGCCGCAGGCAGGACAGGTGGTTCGGGCAAAAAAATCAAGGGTCGGCAGGGGGGAGCCGCCCTTTTCAAGCAAATTGGCATCTTCGGGCAATTGTATGGGAAGATCTGCCTCCGGAACCGGAACCACCCCGCAGTCCGGGCAGTGGATAACCGGTATGGGAGCACCCCAGTATCTTTGCCGGGAAATCCCCCAATCCCTTAACCGATAGGAAATGGTCTTTTTCCCCAGGCCCTGTTTTTCCAGCCAGTCCGTCATCACATCTATGGCAATGGTATTGTCCAGTCCGTTAAACTCACCGGAATTCACCATGGTCCCGGGCCCGGTGTAGGCTTGGGTCATGGTCTCGGGGTCCAGGGTTTCGTTTTCAGGCTGCACCACCACCCTGATATCCAGATTGTATTTCCGGGCAAAGTCAAAATCTCTCTGGTCCCCGGCCGGTACAGACATGATGGCGCCGGTACCGTATTCCATTAACACAAAGTTGGCCGTATAGATGGGAATCTTTTCCAGGGTTGCCGGATTAATGCAGAAGGCCCCGGTAAAAACCCCTTCTTTATCGTATTTTTCAATGCCGGCGGCCGATCTTTCCTGGCTCGACACCTTTTGAACAAAGGCATTTACCTCTTCTTCCCGGGATGTCCCCAGGCAAAGGGTTTCAACCAGAGGGTGTTCCGGTGCCAGGCACATGAAGGTTGCTCCAAATACCGTGTCCGGCCGGGTTGTGAAAACCTCAATGTTTTCATCCCGGTCATGGATTTTAAATGTTAACTGGGACCCCACACTCCGACCGATCCAGTTTTTCTGCATCACCGTGACCTTATCCGGCCAGCCCGGCAGTTGATCGCAGTGTACCAGAAGATCTTCGGCATAATCGGTTATCTTAAAAAACCACTGCCAGAGCTTTTTCTGCTGAACCGTCCGGGAACATCTCCAGCACCTGTCCTGCTCCACCTGCTCATTGGCAAGGACGGTCTGGCATTTTTCGCACCAGTTGACATAGGATTCTTTCCGATAGGCCATCCCCTTTTCCAGCATCTTTAAAAATAGCCATTGCTCCCACTTATAGTACTCGGGACGGCAGGTGGCAATTTCCCGGTCCCAGTCATAGGAAAACCCCATTCGTTTCAATTGGGCCCTCATTGCGGAAATATTGTCATAAGTCCATGCTGCAGGGTGTGTGTTGTTGTCAATGGCGGCATTTTCAGCCGGCATGCCAAAGGCATCCCAGCCCATGGGATGGAGGACATTAAATCCTTTCATGCGTTTATACCGGACCACCACATCGCCAATGGTATAATTTCGTACGTGGCCGATATGGATCTTCCCGGAAGGGTAAGGAAACATCTCCAGAAGATAATATTTTTCCTTTGAGGTATCCTCAGAAACTTTGAACAATTTTTTTTCTTTCCAATAGGCCTGCCATTTCGGCTCGACCTCTTCCGGCTGGTACCGCTCCTCCATTTTATTTACTCCTTGTGAAAGCTTTTCTATATTGAATTATCATTCTTTTATTTGAATTTTTATAGATGCCACAATCAAAGGTAA
Organism: uncultured Desulfobacula sp.; assembly: GCA_963674905.2. Lineage (GTDB taxonomy): Bacteria > Desulfobacterota > Desulfobacteria > Desulfobacterales > Desulfobacteraceae > Desulfobacula. Next base: position 4,537,144 of record CAXXXR010000002.1, read on the forward strand.
ATAGCAAGAAAATCGAAAGAATTCACCGGAAGGATTTTTCTTTGTTCTTCTTTTTTCAATTTTACTCGGCTATAATAAAAAAACCGTATTCAGTACTCAATTATTATACCCTCATTTTTGTCAGGATCATCTTTTTGCAGGGGATTATTAATGACCGGACCACAAAAGAATTCTAAAAATACCCGGCCGGAAAAATCCAGGATTGACCTTCTCATTCAAAGCATTCTGGACAAACTCTATCCTTTTCTGGAGGAACAGGCAGACCAGATATCGGAACTGACCACCCTTGGAAAGGCCCTGGGTTCGGACAAAGACATCAGGGCCCTGCTGGAAATGATTCTGTCCATTGCCGGGCGGTTTACCCGGGCAGACGGGGGAACCCTTTATCTGGTGGATCATGCCCGCCAAAGCCTTGTTTTCAACGTGATCCAGAACAAATCCCTGGGCATGACAGAGACGAAAAAAACCATCAATCTTCCCGGGGTTCCCTTATACCACCGGGACGGCAGCCCCAATTATTCCAATGTATCTGCCTACGTGTTTCATACCGGGAAAATTGTGAATATCAAAGACGTATACCGGACAAAAAAGTTTCAATTTGACGGTACCCGAAAATTTGATGAGACCCTGAACTACAAGAGTCGATCCATGGTGGTGATTCCCATGACAAATCATGAAGATGAGATTATCGGAATTCTCCAATTGATCAATTCAATTGATCCGTTTACCGGAATGATAACTTCTTTCACCAGAGAGGACCAGGAAAAAGCCGCTGCACTGGCCAGTCAGGCTTCTGTTATTCTCACCCAGCAATCATTGATCCTTGAAATGAAAACTCTTTTTGAAGCCTTTATTACGGCCATTGCCGTGTCCATTGACGAAAAATCAAAACATACCGGGGGCCACATCCAGCGGGTGACTGAATTGAGTTTAATGATTGCTGAAAAAATCAACCAGGACCAGACTCTGTTTAGCGGTACCTGCTTAACCGACGACCAGATGGATGAACTCAGGATAGCCGCCCTGATGCACGATACCGGAAAAATTACCACGCCGGAACATATTATCGGCAAGTCTTCAAGACTGGAAACGGTTTGTGACAGAATTGATCTGATCAGGACCCGGTGGGAATTGTTTAAAACCCATCAAAAGCTTGACGCCGCACAAAAAAAACTGGCCCTTTTGGATCAAACCCCCAGGCAAAACGCCTTCCTTGACATTGACAGGGCCTGTGACGAGCAAATCAAACTCCTGGAAAATGAATTTAAAACCCTGGCTGCCGTCAACTCAAGCAAAAAATCCCTTGATCCCAGTTCCATGGCGCAGTTAGAGGCCATCAATGAAAAAAAACAATTGATTTTTGGCAAAAGCGTACCCTATCTGTTGACAGACGAATTTGAAAACCTGTGTATTTTAAACGGCACCCTATCCCCGAAAGAAAGGGATATCATTAATAACCATGCCGTGCTGACCCAAAAGATACTGGGCAAACTTCCCTGGCCCAAAAAACTGGTCAACATCCCTTCCATAGCCGGAGCCCATCATGAAAAACTGGATGGCTCAGGATATCCCCTGCACCTTGACCGGGACGATCTAAATATCCAGGCAAGGATTTTAGCCATTGCCGACATTTTTGAAGCCCTTTCTGCCCGGGACAGACCCTATAAGGACCCCATGATATTGAGCCGGGCCGTTCAGATTCTTGAAGAGATGGGAGAAAAGGGTCTGGTCGACAAGGATATTGTTCATCTGTTTTTTTCCTCCGGAACTCACCTTGAATATGCCAAAAAACACCTGGCTTCCTCACAAATTGATCTGTAAATGCAGGTAAATATTAATTGACCCAGAGGGGTATTAGTGATATAGAGAATAGTTTTTGTACAACACCTGTTTTATACCAGATTTCAATGAAATATGGATATCAGGTGTTGAGTGGTATTTAATCCTTGCTCCGACATATTGTCAGGGGCTTTATATCCGTAAGGAGAACCAATGAGGAAATATGAAACCATCTTTATTTCTGACCCTGATCTTCAGGATCAAACCCGGTCCGACCTGTTTGATAAAATCAGAAATATCATTGCCAAAGAAAATGGTATTCTTTTAGATTTTGATGACTGGGGCAACAAAAAGCTTGCCTATGAAATCAAGAAAAAATTTCGTGGCCACTATGTCTGTGCCACTTACGGCGGAACCGGCGATCTTGTAAAAGAGCTGGAAAGAAACTTTCGCCTCAGCGATGATGTGCTCAAATTCATGACCATCCTTTTGTCCGATAATGTGACGGTTGAACAACTTGAACAGGAAGCCCGGGAACGAGAAGAAACGCCCAAACCGGCTGCCGAACAAGCGAGCAGTGAAGCTGAAACACCCTCGGAAGAGACTGATGAAGCCGAGGCTGCAGAAGCAACTCCTGTTGAAGATGAAAAAGTTGAAGAAACCGAATAATTTAGATTAAAGGATATTCATAATGTATAATGACCGAAAAAATCAAAGAGGTGGGGGCGGCGGTAAAAACAAATTTTATCAGCGCAAAAAAATATGCAGATTCTGTGTGGATAATGATCTTGAGATTGACTATAAAACCCCCAAAGCCCTGCGGCAATTCATTACAGAGCGTGGAAAAATAATCCCCAGACGAATCACCGGTACCTGTGCAAAACATCAGCGCAGCCTGACCGTTGCCATCAAACAAGCCCGCCAGATCGCCCTGCTGCCCTTTGTCGGCAGGCCAATGTATTAGTCGGCAGGAGCAATGCAGGTGATCGGCACACCCATTCAACCCGTTATTATGAAGGATATTCTGACCGGCGTTTTTTTATGCCTGACCATTATCATGGCCATGTATATCATGCCGGTGATCGGCATATTCGCTTGGATGTTCCTTCCCCTGCCTGTTCTGTTTTACCGGCTCAAGACCGGGAGAAACGGCAGCGGAATCATCATGGCGGCAAGTTTGATGGTGCTCATCGTATTTACCCGTAACTTTGCATTTGACATTCTTTACTTTGGCTCCCTTTTAATGACGGGATTCTTTCTTGGTGAAGGGATTGAGCGACACCTGAGTATTGAACGAATAATCCTGGCCACATGCCTTGCAGTTTTTGGAATCTGTCTGGCTGTGCTCCTGGTTTATGCTTCAACCCGGGCCCAGGGATTGGGACATTTTTTTTCGGATATCCTGTCCCAATATCACACCCTGTCTGCTCAACTTTTTTCAGACTCTGCCAGGCTGTATCCGGAGATGAAACTTGACCCCCAGGTGCTTGAAAAAGCAAGCGCATTGTTTGTGTTTATTTTTCCGGGAATATTTATTAATTCCTTTCTCACAATGACATGGGTCAACATTCTTTTCATTAAAAAGATATTATCAAAAAAAGGGATTGTCGTTAAAAGTATTGAAAATTTAAATCAATGGAAAGCACCGGATTTTCTGATTTTCGGTGTGATTGCCCTATCGGGTTTAATCTTTGTACCTGTAGACGCGTTGAAATTGTTTGCCGTTAACGGGTTGATCATCTTAATGTTTGTATATTTTTTCCAGGGAATTGCAGTGGTATCATTTTTTTTCCAGAAAAAAAGGGCCCCGTTTGCCTTAAGATTTTTTCTTTATATCTTAATTGCAATCCAGCCGATTTTCATGTTCCTTGTCATTGGATGTGGATTGTTTGACACGTGGATTAATTTCAGGAAACTGGGTACTGCTGCGCAATAAAAATAAACTAAAGGTCAGTCGTACAAATAAAACGGCTGAATCTTTTTGGAGGTTTAAATGAGAATCATATTAAAAGAAACCATCGACACGTTGGGCATTGCAGGAACTGAATGCGAGGTTTCGGCCGGTTATGGCCGCAACTACCTTCTGCCCCAGGGGAAAGCCATTATTGCCACCCCCCAGAACCGAAAAGTCATGGAACAGGCAAAGGCAAAACTTGAGCTGCAGATTGCCAAAGAAAGAAAAATTGCCGAGGAAATGGCCAACAAAATCAAGAGTGTTGTATGTACAATCAAGGCCAAGGTTCATGAAGACATCAGGCTCTATGGCTCCGTGACCACCCATGACATCAAGGAATCCCTTTACAATCAGGACATCACCCTGGAACGAAGGGCCATCCTTCTTGCTGAACCCATCAAGGAAATCGGTGAGTATAAAGTTCCGATCCGTCTGTACAAAGATGTTGAACCGGAAATTACCGTTAATGTAATTCCCGAAGAAGCAGAAAATAAATAAAGGTCTGCCCCAACCGAATAAAAATTATATTTTTTTCGGTTGGGGCATCTGCAGAATCTATGGTGCAAAAAAAAAACAACCCGGCTTCAGACCCTTTGCTGAACAAGACCCCTCCCCACGATATTGATGCGGAAGAATCCATATTAAGCGCCATATTTATCAGCAATGACTGTCTTAACGACATCATCGACATCATATCCTATGAAGACTTCTATAAAGGTGCCCATAAAAAAATCTTCAAGGTCATTGTCGAACTGGCCCTGAAAGGTGAGCCGGCCGACCTGGTAACAGTTGCCAACCGGCTCAAGGAAAAAGAAGAGCTGGAAAGTATCGGAGGGGCTGCCTATCTTGCCGCCATATCCGATGCAGCACCCATTGCCGTGAATGCGGTACACTATGCCCGTATCATCCGGGGAAAAGCCTCTTTAAGACAACTCATTGCATCATCTTCCAGCATTATCGAGCGCTGTCTGAAAGACAAAGGCGATTTTGCAGAGATCATTGATTTTGCCGAAACATCCATTTTTAAGGTGGCCGAAAAAAAATCCCAGTCTTCCTTCCAAAGCCTTGGGGAACTGATCAATTTAAATATCGATAAACTGGAAGAGCAACAGGGAAAAGCCGGCGGACTTTCAGGACTTGAAACCGGATATTCCCGGTTAAATCAAATTACCTCGGGCCTGCAAAAATCGGATTTGATTATTCTGGCGGCCAGACCCAGCATGGGAAAAACAGCTTTTGCCCTGAATATTGCCAGAAATGTGGCTGTGCTGGAGCGTAAACCCGTGGCTGTATTTTCCCTGGAAATGTCCAATGAACAATTGTCCATGAGACTGTTGACATCCGAGGCAAGGATCGATTCAAACCGGCTTAGAACCGGGTTTATCAGCCAGGAGGACTGGCAGAATGCCACCGATGCGGCCGGGGTCTTAAATGAACTTCCCCTTTTTATCGATGACACCCCCAACATCACTGCCATGGAAATACGGGCAAAATCCAGAAAGCTGTATCAGAAGCACAACGATATCGGCCTGATCATTGTGGATTATCTCCAGCTCATGAAAGCCCCTTTTCGGAGCGATCGAAGAGACCTTGAAATCGCGGAAATATCCCGGTCCCTGAAAGCCCTTGCCAAGGAGTTGAACGTACCGGTGATCGCATTGTCCCAGCTCAACCGGATGCTGGAACAGCGGGCGGATAAACGGCCCATGCTGTCTGACCTCCGTGAATCCGGGGCCCTGGAACAGGATGCCGATATTGTCGCCTTTATTTACAGGGATGAGGTCTACAATAAAGAACCGGATAATCCCAAAAAAGGCACTGCGGAAATTATTGTGGCTAAAAACAGAAACGGGGCCACGGGCACCGCATTTATGCATTTTCATGGACAATATACACGATTTGAGGACCTGGCACCGGAATCATACCAGGAATTTCAATGAAGAAAAATGTGTACGGCAATACCTCAGGCCTGAAAAACACCCAGATTAAAGAGATTGAAACCCTTTACAATTTCACCATACCTCCTGAATGGCTCGGCGATATTGAACTCGTCCAGCACATGGTTGCACTCTCCTTTGATATCCGACGTCAGATCGGTCTGCTCATTGATCGGAACGGAAAAGTTCTCTATGTGATTGTGGGCGATGCCCAGAAGATCCTGATTCCAATCACTCCCGGATATACGGCATTACCCGGGAAACTAAAAGGCCTTCGTCTGCTCCACACCCACTTAAAGGACGAGCCCCTCACCCGGGATGACTTGACCGACCTTGCCCTCCTGCGGCTGGATTATATCACCGCTTTAGGCATCACTTCGGACGGAAAACCCGGAACCGTCAATTCCGCTCACATTCTTCCGGATGAGGATTCAGATCCCTACCGAATTCTTGCGCCGGCAACACTTTTTGAACTGGAGAACGACTGCCTGGGTCAAATTCTGGCCCTTGAAGCAGAACTGACCCGGAAAAATTCTTTGTACAAGTCTGAAGCAGGTCAGGAAAACGCATTTTTAATCAATGCGACAACCCATGACCCTCACCAGGCCCGGGCCTCCATTGAAGAGCTGGAAGAGCTCTGTAAAACCAGTCACATTAACGTGATCGGGTCGGCAGTTCAGCGAAGAAAAATCATTGATCCCAAATTCGTGGTGGGTAAGGGCAAATTGTCTGACCTGATCATCCAGGCCATTCAAAAGTATGCCACTCTGCTGATATTTGACCGGGAGTTATCATCCTCCCAGATCAGTGCCATTACAGATTTTGTTGAAATGAAAGTGATTGACCGGACCCAGTTGATCCTGGATATCTTTGCCAAACAGGCCAAATCAAGGGAGGGCAAATTCCAGGTGGAGCTTGCCCAGCTGGAGTATCTGCTGCCGCGACTCATCACCAAAAATACGGCCATGTCACGGCTCACCGGCGGGATTGGGGGCAGAGGACCCGGGGAGACGAAACTTGAACTTAACCGGCGCCGGGTCAGGGACAAGATCAACCAGTTAAAACGGGAGATCAAGAAAATTCGAAAGCAGCGGCATCAGCAGAAAGCCCGGAGACGGCGAAAAGATGTCCCCATCATTTCAATCGTGGGATATACCAATGCGGGCAAATCAACCCTGTTGAATACCCTGACTCAAAGTAAGATCGTCGCCGCCAATCGATTGTTTGCAACCCTTGATCCTTCCAGCCGGCGCCTGAGATTTCCCATGGACACGGAAGTCATTATCACGGATACGGTGGGGTTTATCCAGGATCTTCCCAAAGAACTCATGGAAGCCTTTCATGCAACCCTGGATGAATTGTCCGACGCAGATGTCATCCTGCATGTGATCGACGTCAGCAATCCACGGTATCGACAGCAAAAGGAGTCGGTTGAAAATATCCTAAAAAAGCTGGAACTGGATACCACCCCGACTCTCCTTGTTTTTAACAAGATCGACAGGATCAATCTGACGGATTTTGATGACCAGTGGCTGCTGAATCAGGGGATACCCGTTTCCGCCGTCCAGAAGCAGACACTCATTCCCCTGGTTGAACGGCTGGAGTCAATGGTTAAAAGATGACAAATTAGGTGTTGACCAATGTCATTTTTTCCTTTAAGTAAAACAAAAATAAACAAGTACATGGACTGAATATGGAAATAAAACAACTGGACCGGATCTTCCCCAACCAAATGCCCAAGAAAGATTCCATGGACATACCGGATTGTTTTGGAGAATTTAACAAAACAAACAAACTCTGCTCAACCTATTGCACCATTTCAATCAAATGCTGCGTCCTGCACAACAAACTTCCCAAAATCGATATTTTAGAAAAATTATTGATCCACAACCAGTATGCAATAAAACTTCATTAAAAAAAATAATGATTGTAAATATTGGCTGGAACAGCCTTAAAAGATCTTGCCCGGATTTAAAATATTGTCGGGATCAAATACCTGCTTAATCCCCTTCATGAGCTCAATTTCCCTTGCCCCGATTTCCCGGGGCAGATATTTCATCTTGGTAATGCCCACCCCGTGTTCACCGGTAATGGTTCCGCCCAATTTTAAAGTTGCGTCAAAAAGTTCGTCAACCGCATTTTCAGCCCGCCTGGATTCATCTTCATCGGCTCGGTTGTACATGATATTGCAGTGGATATTTCCATCCCCTGCATGTCCGAAACTCACCACTTTCAAACCAAATTTTTCTTGTAATTCCTGGGTCTTCTTCACCATGTCCGGAATTTTATCAATGGGGACCACAATATCTTCATTGATTTTGTTGGTGGCGATTTTATAAAGTATGGGTGACAGGGCTTTCCTGGCATCCCAGAGCTTTTGTGCCTCAGCCTGATCTTTTGCCGTCAGTACATCCAGGGCATCATGGGAACGGCACAGGCGTTGAATATTTTTTGCATCGCGTTCAACAGTGTCGGCATCTCCGTCCAGCTCTACGATGAGCATGGCCTGGATTTCATCGGGCAAATCAAAGTTGAGCGAGTCTCTTACAAGGTCAATGCAGGCCGCATCCAGATATTCAACACATCTTGGCACGACGGTTTCCCGCATAATAGCGGATACGGTTTCTGCGGCCCTGTGCATGCCGGCAAAAAAAACGGCCATGGTTTTTATGGTTTCAGGCCTGGGCAGCAGCTTTAACGTGATCTGGGTGACCACGGCCAAAGTCCCTTCAGACCCCACGATCAGCCGGGTCAGATCATAACCGGCAACACCTTTTGCCGTTGAAACACCGGTCTGGATCTTTTCACCCGAGGCAAGCACGGCCCTTAATCCCAGGACATAGTCCCTGGTGACCCCGTATTTAACCGCCCGGGGACCCCCGGCACACTCACCGATATTTCCCCCGATGGTACATACGGCAGAGGAGGCAGGATCAGGCGGATAAAACAATCCTTTTGCTTCAACCCGGGCGTGAATGTCTGCCAGAATCACACCCGGCTCAACCCGGGCAAAAAAATTATTTTCATTAATTTCCAGAATCCGGTTCAAGCGGCTGGTAACTAGAACAAGTCCGCCTTTCACCGGTATGGCACCGCCGGTCATGCCGGAACCGGTTCCCCGGGGCACAACGATGAATTTTTCTGTGGAAGCCAGGGCTAAAATTTGGGATACCTCGTCTTCGGTTCCCGGAAAGGCAACGGCATCAGGCAAATGGATGATACCGGTGGCATCATACCCATAACACAGGAGTTCCTCTTTATCCCTGGTAACGTGGGATTTACCGCATAACTCCTGGAGCTTTTTAAACGCAGAGCTGGAAATTCCCATTTACAGCTTTCCTGATTCGATTTTTTTGCTCAGGTAATTGACCTGTTCAAACAGAACACTTTTCTGTTTGAGTTCCCGTTCAACCGCATTGATGGAATATATGGCCGTGGCATGGTAGCGGTTAAAACTTAACCCGATTTTTTTAATGGGTTGATCCGTATATTTTCTGGCAAGAAAAATGGCCATTTGCCGTGGTTTGACAATCCTCTTTTTTCTGGAACTGGAGACAATATCTTTTTCTGAGATGGAGAACTCTTTGCAGATCAATTGTTTTATGGATTCAATGGTAATTCTCTTCTTAATGTTTGCAATATTTGCCAGCACGCTTTTGGCCAGTTCAATATCAATATTCACCCCCATTAACCGGCCTTTTGCGGCCACACCATACAATCCGCTTTCAAGCTGCCGGACATTATCGCACAATTCCTGGGCAATATACTCGGTTACCTGGTCCGGGATGGTGTATCCCAGACATTTTGATTTCTTTTTTAATATCTTGACCCGGGTTGAATATTCCGGCGGCTCAATTTCCGTGACAAGCCCCAGGGTTAACCTGGATTTGAGCTGTTCGTTGAGTTTGGGAATATCTTCGGGAAGTTCACACCCTGAAAAAATAACTTTCTTGTCTGCATCCAAGAGGTAATCCAGAGTCAGGGCCAATTCCTTTTGTGTGGCATTTTTACCCGACAAAAAATGGATGTCCTCTAAAATCAACACATCGCATTTTTTTCTGTACTTTTCTTTGAATTGTTCAATGGTATTGTTTTTCAATGAAAATATCATTTCATTGGTAAAATCTTCCGCCGTCACATAATAGACTCTTTTGGATAGGCAGTTGGTGATCATGTGATGCCCCACTGCCTGGGACAGATGACTTTTACCAAGCCCTGTCTTGGCTAAAAGATAAAGGATGCTGGAACCATTTGTCCGGCCGTGGGCCAAGGACAAAGATGCGGAATAGGCAAAACTTGAATTGTCTCCCACAACGAAATCATCAAAGGTAAAGCCTTTTTTCAGCAACCGGCCGTTGTTGAATCTTGTGTTGATCCCCGGAAGATCCATCTGCTTTAAATTCTTCACGGCCAGGGGAAGGGCCGGGTATGCCCCGGATTGTTCATCTTTCTTCTTTGGTTCCGGCTTTTTGGGAGCCGAAATTTTAAATTCAATATCAATGTTTCCATGACCCAGCCTGGAAAACTCCTGCTTGAAAATCGGCAGATAGTTGTCTGTTAATCGTTTGATAAAATAGGCATTGGGGCTGGAAAGTTGAATGTGATCATGGTCAAAATCAATCAGTTCCACCGGGTCAATCCACATTCTGTAGCTGTGATCGGGCAAAGTCTTTTTGATTTGAAGTTTTACTTCTTCCCAGAACAAATCAATGTTTTCCAAAAAAAAATCCTCTTTTCTCAAACGACTAAATGACTTAAAGATCTATAACGCAAATTTAACACTGGTCAACTATGACCGACAGATAAAGCTGACGACTAAAAAGTATCAATTTTTTATGAGAATAACCATTATTGGTCAAATCTAATGGGAAGAGTTAGGCAAATATGTGAATTTTGTTTGGCACCATATTTTAACCGTATGATTTTACATTACTTTTTTTGTGAAACAGAAATTTATTTAAAAATTTCAGCCACTTCGACAACCTGTTATTTTTTCAAGATATTTTGGTTAATTTAGTAAATCTAAGACTTGGACCAAAAAATATTTGCTCCTGTTTATTTCCATTTTCGTTTATTTTCTTGAAATCTGATATAAATTTCATTATTTTTACAAACCTGAATTTAACAATGGTTTCACAATCTATTGGGACTTATTTTATTTACACTTTCATATTCCAATAGTATATTGCTCATTATTTTGAATTTAAAGGCCTTAAAAAATTTAACATCCATACCATTGAATTGACAATCGAATGAAACCATCACAGAACCTTGCAATTATCGGCATTACCATGGGCGACCCTGTGGGGATCGGACCTGAGATATTGGCCAAGGCGTTAAGCAATACCCGTGTCTATGCCCTGTGCAGACCCCTCATTATTGGGGATTCACAGGTTATCAGGCATGCCTTGAAACTCTTAAACCTTGACCTTGACCTCAATATAGTGACCGACCCGGACCAGGGCAGATATGCAGGGAATACCCTGGATATCATGGAGGTCTCCAGTATTGACTTTGACCCCTCACACCAGACCATGCCGACCCGGGAAACAGGGATTGCCATGCAGGATTATATCATAAAGGGGATTGACCTTGCACTGGAAGATAAGATTTCCGGCCTTGTCACCTGCCCCATCACCAAAACAGCCTTAAAGCTTGCCGGTTCCAGATTCCATGGCCATACCGAATTGCTGGCCCATCAGACCCAGACCCACGACTATGCCATGATGCTGGCCGGACAAAAGCTCAAAGTCGTTCTGGTCACGATTCATATCCCCTTGTCCCGTGTGGCGGAAAGCCTTACCGTTGAAGGGATCATTGAAAAGATACGGCTCACCCACCTGTCTTTAAAAGAGCGGTTCAATATCCAGAGCCCGAAAATTGCCGTTGCCGGACTCAATCCCCATTCAGGTGAGGCTGGATTGTTTGGCCGGGAAGAAGAAAATATCATTACGCCGGCCGTAGATCTTGCACAAAAACAAGGCCTGATGGTCCAGGGCCCCCTGCCCCCGGATACCGTCTTTTACCAGGCCGTTAACGGCAAATATGACGCTGTGATCTGCATGTACCATGACCAGGGCCTGATCCCCTTCAAACTTGTCCATTTTAAGGACGGCGTCAACACAACCCTGGGGCTTCCCATTATCCGAACCTCTGTTGATCATGGGACTGCATATGATATTGCCTGGCAGGGAATTGCAGATCCTTCAAGCCTGGTGGAAGCCATAAAGATGGCAGCATTCCAGGCCACAACGATGAAACGATAACCACGATCACCTCAAAACTATCAAACCCAAAACGTTTAAATTAGAAACATAAAATGGTTCAATGGATTCAAATAAAATCATCATTCAGGGTGCCCGGCAACACAATCTAAAAAACATTAATGTTGAAATCCCCAGAAACAGCTTCACCGTTATCACGGGACTGTCCGGGTCGGGTAAATCCACCCTTGCCTTTGACACCCTGTATGCCGAAGGCCAAAGACGGTATGTCGAGTCCCTTTCCACCTATGCCCGGCAATTTTTAGGGCAGATGGACAAACCTGATGTGGATGCCATTTCAGGACTCAGCCCGGCCATATCCATTGAACAGAAAACCGGTGCCCACAACCCCAGATCAACCGTGGGAACAGTCACTGAAGTGTATGATTACCTGCGGCTCCTGTTTGCCAGGGTGGGCAGGCCCTATTGCCATAAATGTGGCCTGCCCGTATCATCCATATCCATTGACCAGATCACGGACCAGGTGATGGGTATGGATGATAATTCCAGAATAATGATTCTGGCTCCCCTGGTTTCCGGCCAAAAAGGCTCCCATGAACGACTCTTTGCATCCATCAAAAAAGATGGTTTTGCCAGGGTCAGGGTTGACGGCACCATCTATTCCATGGATGAACTGCCGAAACTTGTTAAAAATAAGCTTCATTTCATTGATGCGGTTGTGGACCGTCTGATCATCAAAAAAGGAATTGAAAAAAGACTGGCTGACTCCCTGGAACTGGCACTTGCCCTGGCAGACAGATCCGTCACCATCCTTGACCTGACCCAAAAAACCGAAACCCTTTTCAGTGAAACCGCATCCTGCACCCATTGCGGGATCAGTTATCCGGAATTTGTACCCGCCTCTTTTTCGTTTAATTCCCCCCACGGGGCCTGCCCAAAGTGCGACGGCCTGGGCAGTGTCACTGAATTTGATCCGGACCTCATTGTGCCCCAAAAATCTCTTTCATTGCGACAGGGAGCCGTTCTGCCTTGGGAAAACAGGGATTCAGTTCAATTCATGGAATTTCTGGATGCCCTGGTCACCTATTATAAACAAGACATTTATACCCCCTTCAAAGACCTGTCATCGGAATTTCAACAGGTGTTGCTCATGGGTTCCGGCAAAGAGAAAGTACCCTTTTACGTTGAGAGAATGGGCAAAAAAATCGTGTATAAAAAAACCTTTGAAGGGGTGATTCCAAACCTGGAACGGCGGTATCATGAAACCGACTCCACCTATGCGCGGGACGAAATTAAACGATTCATGGATTTTAAACCCTGCGACCTGTGCAGGGGAACCAGGCTCAATAAGGCTTCAGGGACCGTCCGGGTGGGGGAAAAAACCATCTGGGAAATTACAGGTCTTTCCATTACCCTGGCCCGCCAATATATCTCATCGTTAAACCTTCAAAACAAAGACAAGATTATTGCCGCTCCCATCATTAAAGAATTGACGGAGCGGCTGGGGTTTTTAGAAAATGTCGGCCTTGATTACCTGACCCTTGCCAGATCCGCCGCCACCCTTTCCGGAGGAGAGGCCCAGAGAATCCGGCTGGCCACCCAGATCGGATCAAAGCTCACCGGGGTGCTGTATGTGCTGGATGAGCCCAGTATCGGGCTCCACCAGAAGGACAATGCCCGGCTTTTCACCACCCTGATGAATCTTCGCAATCTTGGCAATACCGTTTTGGTGGTGGAACATGACGAGGAGACCATCCTGGCTTCGGATCACGTGATCGATATCGGACCCGGAGCAGGCATAAACGGTGGTGAAGTCGTCTTCTCAGGTCCCCCTGAGGAACTTGTAAAAAGCAATATATCTTTAACCGGGCAGTATCTTTCCGGCAAAAAATCCATCCAGATCCCACAAACGAGAAGAAAAGGAATCGGACAATCCTTAACCCTGTACCAGGCAAGTTCAAATAACCTGAAAGATATCGACGTTGCCTTTCCCCTGGGGTGCCTTACCTGCGTGACAGGGGTTTCAGGATCAGGCAAATCCACCCTGGTCCTCTCGACCCTGTATCGGGTTCTTGCCGCCCACATCAATCGATCCAGAAAACCTGCCGGCAGCTATTCCAGAATACAGGGGCTTGAATTTCTGGACAAAGTGGTTCATATCGACCAGTCGCCCATCGGCAAAACCCCCCGGAGCAATCCCGGCACCTATACACAGGTATTTAGCCCGATCCGGGAATTATTTTCAAGGACCCGGGAAGCCAGGGCAAGGGGATACAAACCCGGGCGATTCAGCTTTAACGTCAAGGGAGGACGATGTGAAGCCTGTACAGGGGACGGTATCATTAAAATTGAAATGCATTTTCTTGCCGATGTTTATGTGGTCTGTGATGTGTGCAAGGGGAAACGCTACAACAGGGAAACCCTGGACATCCAATATAAGGGCAAAAATATTGCCCAGGTCCTGGATATGACCATTAACCAGGCCATTCGATTTTTTGAAAACATCTCGGCGATCAAAACCAAACTGACCACCCTGGTCGAGGTGGGGCTTGGCTATATCAAGCTGGGTCAGGCCGCCACAACTCTGTCCGGGGGAGAGGCCCAGAGAATTAAATTGTCAAAGGAATTGTCAAAAAAGAGCACCGGCAAAACCATTTATATCCTGGATGAACCCACCACGGGTCTCCATTCAGATGATATCAACCGGCTCTTATTTGTTTTAGACCGACTGGTTGACACACAAAACACGGTGGTGGTGATCGAACACAACCTTGACGTGGTCAAATGTGCGGATTACATCATTGACCTGGGTCCCGAGGGGGGAGATAAGGGCGGAGAAATTGTGGCCCGGGGAACCCCGGAAGAGGTGGCTGAAAACAAAAAATCCTATACCGGCTATTATCTGAAAAAAATCTTACGGTCTGCAAATAAAATAAGGTAAGGTAAACGAAAAATGAGCCGTCCGGACCGGTCTTAGAAATAATCCTTCTGCTTTATTCAAGGATGCACACATCGCTATCACACGGGCAGGCCCCGTCTATCTCACAGGCAAAAGCGATTCTTGAGGCCTGATCAACGATTTTCTTTTGAATCAGTTGAAACGACCAGGATGCCATATCTTCTGCCAGTGTTTTTTTATCGGGCAAATTTTCAAGGCCGGTGGACATCAGTTTTCCGGTATAGCCATCAAGTATTTCCGCATTCTCTCCGTTGGTAACGACAACAATGGGGATCTGGTAAGGTGTTACGATTCTTGACAGGGCCAGGGTAGAGAGTCTCCGGGTGACCAGTGATCCCGGAGCAAATTTTATCAGGGCAATGATTTTACCCTGGAACTCAATCATAAAATCAATTTTAACCATTGCCTTTGCCGTGCCGGCACTCACCTCGACAGGGGTATTATTTTGAATGTCCCCTGGTTCAAACCCTTTGTCAAAAATCAGTTTTCCCGCAATTTTCTGGCGGTATCGCTCATCATAGGTGTCTGTTAACACCGCCCCGGTCAAAATATCGGTGAGCTGGCCCAGAACCAGATGATGTGGATTGGATGGAGTGTCCATTTATATTTTTCCTTGTTTTAGCAATGCAGGATCACCCTGAAATTCCCTGCCCTGTATTGTCTCAATCCTTTTCTAAACGTTAAGGACGATGACGCCTTTTACAAGCCATTGAACCTTTAAAACCTTCCTTTAATATAATGTATCCAAACTATTTACGAGGTTATTTTGGGTTGTTTTCGGTTTTAATTATTATAAATAATAAAATTCTTGACTTCAAGTAAACCAAAAATTATAGATTAACCCTGTTATTAACCAACAATAGGAGGATATAAAATGAAAACCCGAAAATTTACAATTGGATCAACCCTTGCCTGGATCATTGTATGCGTCTGTCTGGCATTCCCTTTTTCCGTACAGGCAGAGCCAAAAGGCAAGCTGACTATCTTTCACGCCGGCAGCCTGACCGTTCCGTTTGCAAAAATTGAAAAAGCCTTTGAAGCCAAATACCCGGCAGTTGACGTACAAAGGGAAGCCGGCGGCAGCACCAAGATGGCCCGCCTTATTTCCGAAGTCGGCAAACCGGCCGATATCATGGCCTCTGCCGACTATAAGGTCATTGACAACAACCTGATACCCAATTTTGCCGACTGGAATGTACGGTTTGCCTCAAACCAGCTCGTGCTGTGTTATACCGATCAAAGTCAATATGCCGGTGAAATTACCGATAAAAACTGGTACAAAATATTGCAGAAAAAAAATGTGGTCTGGGGACATTCCGATCCAAACCTTGATCCCTGCGGATATCGGAGTATCATGGTGCTGCAGTTGGCGGAAAAATTTTATAACGATGAAGGATTGTATCAGCGCCTCATCGACAACCGACCCCAGAAAAACATCCGTCCCAAATCCGTAGAGCTGGTCAACCTGCTGAAAACCGGAAATATGGACTATGCCTGGGAATATTTATCCGTGGCCATTCAGCATGATCTCAACTATGTAAAACTGGATGATCATATCAACCTGGGCAATTATAAATATGATGCATTTTATCAGCAGGCCGAGGTCAAAGTGACCGGTAAGAAACCCGGCACATGGATCACCAAAAAAGGTCAGTCCTGCACCTATGGGATTACCATGATCAAGGACGCACCCAACTCCGAGGCAGCCGTTGCATTCTTGGACTTTCTCCTTTCACCGGAACAGGGTTTAAAAACTCTGGAAGAAATGGGACAACCCCCGTTTGTTCCCTGCTGGGTGCCCAGCAGCGACATGGCAGAGAGGCTTCCGGATGACATCAAATCCCGGGTTGAAGTAAAAAACTGACCAAATAATGAAGCGGATTGAACCTTTAAACTGGCTGTTCATGTTTATCAGTCTGCCGCTGATCCTTTTGCTGACATTGCCGCTGATCAAAATGACATTTCAGCCCTCGGTTGAAATGCTCAAAGAAACCATCTGCGACAAGGATGTGGTGGCCGCCATCGCGAGATCCATCAGCCTGTCATTTTTGGCCGGAATTCTCTCGTTTGCCATGGGAACTCCCCTGGCCTATCTTCTGGCCAGAAAACGCATCATCGGCAAAAGGATAATAGAGGGGATCATTGATTTACCCATCATGATCCCCCATCCGGTGGTGGGAATTGCCATTCTCAGTCTGGCCGGCAGAAATCATCCCATTGGAAGATTTTTATCCGACATGGGGATTCAGATAATGGGAACCAAAACCGGGATTGTCAGCGTGCTGCTGTTTGTTGGACTCCCGTTTTATGTAAACACGGTAAAAGCCGGATTTGAAAGTGTTCCCGTCCGCCTGGAAAATGCCTCCCGCACCCTTGGTGCCGGGGCCTTGTCAACATTCGTCCGGATCACCTTCCCCCTGACCTGGCGGCACATGATACTGGGAATCATCATGTGCACGGCCAGGGCCATCAGTGAATTCGGGGCCGTGGTCATCGTTGCCTATCATCCCATGACGGCACCGGTGATGATTTATGAACGGTTTACTGCCTATGGACTCAAATACTCCCAACCCATTGCCGTATGGCTGATACTCATCTCATTTGTTCTGTTTGTGGTGCTGCGTATGATGTCAAAATCCATTAAACACTGACCATTGAAACCGGTAACTATCTGTAAGCCATGATCCATCTTAAAAATATAAATTTGAGGCTTCCTAGGTTCTCTCTGGACGATATCAATCTGAGAATCAACAAAAGAGATTTTTTTGCCTTGATCGGCCCGACTGGGTCGGGAAAATCCCTGTTGCTTGAAGGGATAATGGGACTGATTGGATTTTCAAGCGGCAGCCTGTTCATCGAAAACCGTGATTATACCCGCCTTGCGGTTGAACGACGAAACCTTGCCATTGTTTACCAGGACTTTGCCCTTTTCCCCCACTTAAATGTGACACAAAACATATTTTACGGGGTGAGGTACCATAAAATTCCAAAACCTGTTGCTCAAAAACGGTTTGATTTTCTGGTTTCCAGCCTGGGTCTGGAAAAAATCACCCAAAGAAGTCCCCAAAATTTAAGCGGAGGTGAAAAACAACGGGTGGCCCTTGCCCGGTCCCTGATTTTCAATCCCAGTGTACTCCTTCTGGACGAACCCCTGTCTGCCCTTGATCCCATGTTTCATGAAGAGGCCAAGCTTTTGTTAAAAAAAATCCATGATGAGCTGGAAACTACCATTATTATGGTGTCTCATAATTTTTCAGATGTCCTTTACCTTGCCAACAGGGGAGCTATCATCAGAAACGGACAAATTCTCCAGCAGGATGATATCATCACCATTTTTGAACGACCCAATTCCAAATTTACCGCTTCTTTTGTGGGTATGAAAAATATTCATCCGATCCAGGTACACGACAAGACTCTCATTGTTCCAGACAAAAAAACCAAAATATCCTGTGCACACACCCCGGGTGACACAGACCAATATATGGGAATCCGGCCGGAAGATATTTCTTTTATAGACATAAATTCCAATCACTATGGAAATCAATATTCCGGCAGAATAACAAAGATTTCAAGCAATGGGGTGTTTTTAAACATATCCCTGGACACAGGCGATCACTGCTTTGAAGCCATCTGGTCCCGCCGTCGTATCCAGGACCATGGCCTTGAAGTTGGAAAAACTCTTGAATTTGGATTCCTTCCGGAATCCGTCCACACCTTTTGAAATGAGAAAGCCCGGATGACAAAGATGCCGATCAGTGGATCAGTGCTTTGGAATGCTAATCCGGCAACATTATAATGGATCAAGCGGGGTAAAACCGGCAACAGGAATTGACATGCTCTGCAATATTTCAGGGTAATTGCCTGTTCTTGTTATTTCCCAATATGCTTGAATGAAAAACCGAATTGATTGAATCACCCAACCACAATATATAGATTTAGGTCATGCCTGGAAAAAGAGAGCGATATGAATACATATTGTCGCTACTGGATTCCGGGGACACATAAGCACTGGAAAAACAATCAAACACCTTTTGTATTGAGGGGGTCAGCGTTTATATAGACACATTGTGGGGTTCTGATTTCCTAGAAAAAAGTACTGAAAACCAGAACCCCACAATCATTTATTTTTCCCCCTAAAGATACCGGTCACCACTACTGAAATTTATGCACTTTCCTCAAACAGAGACATCATTTTTTCTTTCACACCCATAGCCACTTTCATCCGGTCGTGATTATTTTTAAGTCGTTCACCCAACACTTTTCCTGCGGTTGCTGCCGATGCCATGACATCGACTTGTTTTTTGACATTGGGAATCATTTCCGGCGTAATTTTTACCCCTTCTCCATGCAGCATGGCAGGAATGCCTACCTGACAGGTTTCACCATGGCCGCAACTATAACAGGATGCTGCACCCTGACCATCGACTTTGGCAACGGTTTCTATAAAATTGTACATGAAGAATTTTTCTATATCATCTGCAGGCGCCTGTCCTGCTGTTCCGCCCACACCCACAGCCACTGCCAGTTTCCCCCAGAGCAGATCTGCTGTCTGGTGTCTGAATTGATAAAACCGTTCCATGAATGCATGGGTAAGGGCATTCATGCCCGAGTAATAATTGGGTGCACCGAAAACATAGGCATCTGCCTCAAGAATATCCTGGCGCAATGGTGCAAGATCATCATCAACTTTACAGATATTGTCCTTTACACACCCCAGACAAGCAATGCATCCGTTTACGGTTTTGCCTCTCAATGACACCATTTTGTATTCAATGCCTGTGTTTTCCAATACGGTTGTAACCAATGCATGGGTTCCTGATTTGTCTTCTTTTCTCGGACTGCCTGAAATGCCTAAAATTTTCATTTATTCCTTCTCCTTGCAACTGATTGGGGTGGGGTTGTTCTAAATCTATACTAAAACTGTTTTTGCAAACTCTTTGGCTTTATCCTCATCTTCTTGGTTGGGACGTCCAGTCATCTGTTTGACCATATCCGCCCACTGCTCATCTGTTAAATTCATTTTATTCTGTACCATCTCGTGTAAGGATTCAGTTAAAAAACCCTGACAATCAAAACACCCTTTGTACTCAATCCCTTTTTCCTTGCAGGCAGTTTTTATCGGTTCTGTAAATCCGTCCATGTCCTGTTCCGGATAAGCAGGGGCAAAATGGGTTATGAAACCAGCCATCTTTTGGCCGGAACCTGCCTTAAAAACGCCTAAATATTCTTTTATCGGTGCTGCCAGACTGCCAGAATGTAGCGGTGCGCCAATGAAAATAAAATCGTATCCAGCCATATCATCGGGTGTGATATCTTCAAGTTTTTTCAGTTCGGCTTCATTAGTCTGGGCTGCTTCTCCGCAGATGGCGGTTGCTATTTTTTCTGTGTTTCCACTTTGGCTGAAATAAGTCACTAATACTTTCATGATGCATTCTCCTTTTTTAATTATTCTTGAACTTAATTGCATTATACGACATTGTGGGGAGCCATTCTGTAGCAGCTGTTACAATTATAAAATTAATTTGCTATGTTTTAATAAAGAATCAAAAAACAGATATGATATTAAATGTTAAATGACAAAAAGTGATCGAATGGGTTAACCGATCTAATGGCGATTTAAACGGTCAAATAAATATCAAGCGATTTTTAAAGCAGGCAAAATGAGCAGTCTATCTTCAAGAATAATTTTCCCTGCTTTTTTAAGCGCCTTCATGGCACGGGTAATACTAACTCTATGGGCACCGGTTAAAAAACCAAGATCCTCATGGGTCAGGGGAAACTGAATCACTACGCCCCGGGAGCTTTGGGCACCATGCTCTTTTGCAACATTGCTGAGTACCCGGTAGAGACGATCTTCAATATTTGCAACGGCAAGACTGCCCACACGATCAGTGAGGCTGGAAATTCTTTCACTCATGGTTTTAATAATCTGGAGACCAACCTTGGGATGCTTAAGCACCAATTCTTCAAATTGGTTTCGGCTGAAACCGCATGTAAGTGTATCTTCAAGACAGACTGCGCTGACAGGATACAGGCCTTCTTCAGAGAACATATTCTCTCCGACGAAGTCACCGGCTTTTCGTATATCAAGCATCAGTTCCGTACCATCTTCAAGGACTTTGGAAAGTTTAATACGCCCACCCTTGATTAAAAACATTTCATCTGCAGGGTCTCCCTGTAAGAATAAGGATTGACCCTTGTTCGTTTTTTTCCTCAAGGCCTCATGGCTTAGGGCTTTTATCTCGGTAGGGTCGAGATTTTTAAATATCCAGTGATTGCCGATACAGGTTGGAGATAGTTCAATTTTATCACCAGCCATTTGTTGACATAAGCAAGTCATTCTTTTCCCTTATCTATGATAATCATTGATGATTTTATACATATCATGATTTATATAGGCAAGGCATCAATTTTGTCTGTAACTTTTGCTACACTAACGGTAGTTTTTACTTTTTGAAATAATCAAGGATTAAAAGGGTAACCTTTCAGGGAAGGATTTTTTAAAATTGTGATTCAATTGTAACTGATGAAATAGAGATTATTCTGAAATCGAATGGTTTTATTATGAAATAAGATCCACAACTGATCCACCAAGTTCCCGTATCTTTTTATCAATAGCGTCCAGGCTTTTTCCCAATGTCTCATACGAGATACCCGGCAGTTTCCCACCCCATGCTTTTTCAGCTTCGGCAAACCCCTTTAAGATACCTTCTCGCCCTGCCTTTAGTCGATCAATGTCCTCTCCGGCTCCCTTGATCACAAAATCAATAATCCGTTGAGACGTCTTATGAACTCCAAAATAACCGTCGCCACTGATAAGTTCATTTGCTTTTTCAGCAGAAAGATTTGAAATCGGCGTGTCGTTATAAAACAATGAAGATTTATCTTCTGTGCTCAATTGGTTAAAATGAAAAATCGCATTTTGATCATTAAAATTCAGTTTGGTATCCGTTTTGATTTGATAACCAAATTGAATGATTTCATTCTGTACTGAGTATTCTGATAAACTCTTTTTGTTTAAAGTCTTTCCTGACGACTGTAAAGAACTAAATTTCATACCTGACGTGACGGAATAATTTGATTGTATAGAACCCATATCATTCTCCCTTTAATCGTTTGAAACTACAATAGATATCGGATTTTTTTGTAAATACTTGAATAAACACTATGGGTCCTATCAGTACTTTTCAGGAAGGGGCGTTCAATGGTATTAAGGCTGATAATTGTCGTTAAAAATTCTATAGGTAATTCTTTTCCAAATAGTCGCCCCAGTGAAGGATTTTTTTCCGTTTGTAAAAACAGATTTTTCCCAACTGAAAATTTTCCAGACTACACCCAGTATCCTTCAGCCTCGTGGCTCGAGTTATGAGGTAAAGTCTAATGACTTTTTGCAGAAGCTGAATTCAATGGAGAGTTTACACAATAAATCAGGCAGATTGTGCTTGATAAATGACCGGACGATATTTAGGCACTGGAACCTGCTTGCCCTCAGCTTTAGCAGTTTCAAGCCATAACAATTTGGCTTTTTGAACTTCCTGCAGCGCCTCACCAGGTGTATCACCGAAAGCTGAACACACTTCAAGATCAGGGATATCGGCAATATATCCATTATCATCTTCAGAATAAAAAATATTTATATGATAATCCCGCATTAGCTATTTTCCTCCAGTATAAGGTCATGCTTCTCAACAAGCTTTAAAAATTGCCGTGTTTGATACGATTTCGCTTGCCCTTTAACATTTTGCAGGTTTACAAGCTCAGGAATATCCGGTCGAGTAAAAATATGATGACTGCCGTCAGTTCTTGAAAGTGTGAAACCGAATCCTTCAACCAAGTTCACCAAATCAGAAAATCTGATATTCTTTGAACCTGCAAGTATTTTTTGAAGAATTTTTTTTCTGTTCATCAGGATTTGTCCTATATAGAAATCAAAAATGAACAATTCCGTAAAATTTATCCTTGGCACCCAACAAGCTCATTCATACCCTTATGAGAACCAACTGCTCGTTATTAAATCGGACATGTTTGATGTAATTATATACCAATAATCAATTTGGGCAAGTTTTGATTTATTTTTGAATATTTGAATAATAAATTACCCTGTAACGCCTCACCTCATACCGGCGTATATCATAGAGTTGTCACTATCCTCAATTCTCTCGAAAACACAAAAAAGCCCTGACCATCGCGGTGATGATCAGGGCTTTTTGAAGAATAATCCGGCGGCGTTCACCTCTCCCAGATTGTCAGTCCCATGGCAGTCCATCGACGATAAAGACCAGAACATAAAATTGGGCCTTCCGTTTTCGAGATGGCTACGGGTGTGGCCTCTTTGCTAAAGCTACCAGATTAAATCGGTTGGATCCTGAACTTTTGAATGGGTACAGTACGTGTTCAATAAATCCTGAATTTAATCTGTTGTAGTAATATCTTAAATATGTTCACAGTAAAGCGTTCAAACATCTTTGTGAAGAAAGTGGCTAAGCCTCACGACCTATTAGTACCAGTTGGGTGCAACACAAAATAGTGGTGCAATCAAGCTGCCATCCTGACGTCTTCTTCTGAACAGTAGTAATACTTTCTTTTCATAATATTACAGGCAGTTCGACATGCATTTCTTATCTTTCCAGTCAAAACTAACGAGCGCAGAAAAATAACATTTTCAGCGTGCTCACGTTTCCAGAACATGCCGGCACTCTTCACCCTGAGATTTATAACTCTACGAATTGCGCTTTCAATAGAACCACTTCCGATTGGTAACCCCTTATCCGCAAAAACCTTATATTGGAATTTGGAATGATCGCCAAAATAATGACCCAGTTTTTTCAAGACGGTTTTTCGAGCCTTCCTTTTTCTGGATAACTTTCTTTTGGCCAATTCAACAATTTCAGCAATATTTCCGTTCCAAAGAGAATTTTTTATCAGGGATGATAATTTATCAGCTTCTTTCCCTGCAACCTTTAAGGCTCGTTCAATCGTGGATACAACAGTGCCAATGTTCTGCTTTGCATGAGTGTAGTCAATAATGCATTTTGCCTGATGCATATTCAAATCATCAATTAGGTTTTTTGTCCTGCTCCAGATCCCCGGGCCATTATCAGAACAGAAAACGATTTGAGAAGCTTCCCCGAAATTGATATTTTTAAGATGTTGTTTTAGCAATTCAAAAAACTCATCCATGCTACCGCATGAGCCCTCCAGAATAGGAGAGATACTTTTGATTTTCTTTCCGTTCTCATCAAATAGACTTATGGATAACAATCTTGGTTCAATCCAGTCAGAATAAAATCCCTGTCTCTTCTGGCCGGTTTTACGTTTACCACGCTTTTTGCGCCGTTCCCGTAAGCGCCCACCATCAACGCAAACCAAGATATTCAATCTCGGCTTTTGCCAGACTTCGTCAGCATGACACTCGACCCTGATTGGCCTGGCCAAATCAGCAAACCGATGGGTAATCGTTTGAAGCAGATGCTGATTCATTTGAGTACCAAGACCTTGCAATGCATTGGCCGCGACTTCAAAGGAGGGGCAAAGGACTGCCATGGAGATACAGATTTCCAATAGAGCCGGAGTGACCTTATTGATTATACCGAGATATTCAAGGCCTAAATGGCATAGTCGGCCTTTTTGCCGTCCAGGGGGCCGGCCTCTTTTTTTTTAGGTTTGGCCTTGAGAAATACAGGCGAACGAATTTCATAGCTTTGGCCTGATTTAAGACGAATAGATATAGTTCGGTACTCATGAAATCTGAGAGCACACTTGCCGCACCAGGCTTTCAAATACTGCAGAAAAGGTATGCTTGTCAGCAACCTGTTCAGTGTGGTGACAATCTCACGCTCTGCCTGTTTCTGATAGCACTCATATACCCGTTGTTCATAGTCTGCAAAACTGTCAGTCCCAAACACCTCAATGATTGTATCTGCCACGGCCATTGCTGATCCTTTCATAGCTGCGGCTTGTTGCGGACCATGTTTAGCTGTGGAGTACGTTCCTGAAATTGCGACATATTGGAAAAACCCAGATGCCCTTAATCGGAACTTTGAGTTTTGAATAACGATCTTGACGGCTTCGTCCTTTGGTTCTTCCAATATGTTGCCAATTAGCGGCTTTGTAGCAAGTCCCCACAAAACGGGTTGTATCAACAAATGTTTCCACCAAGGCTATCCTGCTTCCATAGCGATGTTGCCAATCATCGGACAAACGGCGCAGAACCGTTCCGAGAGCATAGCTGGCGAGGTTAAAAACATTGACCCATGGCAAAATTAGAAACCGGGTATTGTTGCAGACAAATCCAAGATTTTGTTCTCGTAATGTAGGAGACCATCCAATCCACTTGTCACGATCTTCAGATTTCCATGCTGCAGCTCCAAAAAGCAGGCAACCGAGAGGACGTCCATCGCCACTGACAATAAGATATTTCATGTTTTGCCCTACCGGTCGGCCATAGCTGAGATAGTGGTATTCTTTAACAAGATGATTGAATATTTTTTCATTGTCAGCTGAACTTCTGGCATCAATGATTCTAACCGGCTGCAAAGCTGAAAGTTTACAACATATTGGAGTTTGGTCAACGCTTACCGGCTCAATCTTCGGAAGACGACCTGGGCCTGGGCACTGGCGAGGAGGAAGCTTTATCAGGGAACGAGACTCAAGCTTACGCAAAAGTTCGCGACAAGCCATGTCTTTTAGTTGACCGTCAGGACGTCTCCAATTCCATAACTCACATAATTCCCGGGATAAACGAGATCTGTTCCATGAAGCATTACCACCAAGAAGCGAGCGGATCTCATTGACCTCGATTTCTGTTAAAAAACGTCCTTGTAATTTTAACGGCCAGTTCATGGACTGAGATAGTATATGTTTGTGGCAGTTGAGTCCAGCCTTTTATGAAAAATTTACCACTTTTTCGTGTTGCACCCCTTCGGAAATAAGTATTGTACTCAATAACCTGATCCATGAGGTATTGAAAATATTTCAATCTGATAGAGCCTGGTTATTTTATCCCTGCAATCCAACGGTATCCTTTTTCGACGTTTCTTTTGAGAGCACAACATCGGCCTATCCTGGTGCAAAAGTGATGGGAAACGTTGTCTCCATGACTGAAGATATGGCTGATTACTGCCAACGGGCACTGTCTAAAGTTGGTCAGCCTGATGTTGATCCATTGGTTGGTGGTGCTATGACCAACGACATTGCCATCCTCTTTAATGTCAAATCCTTGATGTTTATGGCGCTGAAACCGCAAACCGGTGATGCTTGGATGTTTGGCCTGCACCAATGCGCCCACAATCGGATTTGGTCAGATGAAGATAAAATCTTATTTAAAATGATTGGTCGCCGGATAACCGACTGTATCAGTAATATGCGGTACCTGAATCAGATCAGAGAAAGCGAGTCAAAATTCAGGAATTTAATCCAGACGGCTTCAGACTGCATTTTTCTACTTTCCCAGGATGGGAAAGTCATTGAGGCAAACCCATCTGCATGTTCAATCCTGGGGTATAGTAAAGATGAGATCCTAACACTTGATATACATGGAATTGACCCCAACTTCACGACTGAAGAATTTCTCTTTTTCTGGAAGGACATATCTTTCAATACGCCAATGACATTTGAAACCACTCATCAGCGAAAGGACGGGTCCCTTATTCCTGTTGAAGTATGCGGACAAAAATTCATAATAGACAATAACGTTTTTTACTATGGAATTTCAAGAAATATTTCTGAACGTAAAAAGGCAGAACACGTACTGCTTGAATCAGAGCGTAAGTGGCGCAATATTCTTGTTAATACACCTCAAATCGGCATTACATTAGACCCTGATGCAAAAATATCCTTTGTAAATATCCATTTTTTGAAACTGACAGGTTGGGAGGAAAAAGAGGTTATCGGTCAGGACTGGTTTGACATGTTCATTCCAGAACATGCTCGAAAAGAGGTGAAAGAGGTGTTCCTTACAGTAATGAAGCAAAAGGATACAGCAGGATTTTCCACTTTTGAAAATGAAATCCTTGACCGGCATGGTGCCCCTATAAATGTATCCTGGTCCAATGTTCTGACCAGAGACACTCATGGGAATATCGTTGATGTCACCTGTTTGGGTGTTGATCTGACGGAACGCCAAAGGGCTCAAAAATTACTTCATGAAAAAGAAGCCTATATGCGCAGCATCTTCAGGGCTGCGCCGACAGGTATAGGCGTAGTTCATGACAGAGTCATCACAGATGTGAATGATAAATTTTGTGAAATGCTGGGGTATTCAAAAAACGAATTAATCGGTCAAAACTCATTGGTCGTTTATCCTTCAGTTGAAGAATTTGAAAAAGTCGGCCAAGAGAAATACAAGCAGATACAGGCAACGGGGACAGGGACTGTTGAAACCGTACTCAAGCAGAAAAATGGAAAACACATCAATGTTTTATTGAGCTCAACCCCCATTGATGCGAATGACTTAACTGCCGGTGTTACCTTTACGGCACTTGACATCACTGAAAACAAGCAGGCAGAAAAAAGACTCTACGATTCACACCAAAGATTTCTCACCGTGCTGGACAGCATTGACGCCACCATTTATGTTGCCGATATGAAGACCCACGAGATTCTTTTTATGAACAAGCACATGATTGATAGTTTCGGCCGGGACATGACCGGTGAAATTTGTTGGAAGGCTTTCAGGAAAGAATCAAAACCATGTTTGTGCTGTACCAATGATACGCTTGTTGATAAAAACAATGTCCCAACGGGTGTTGCTGTCTGGAATGATAAAAATCCAATCAGCAAGAAATGGTATATTAACCATGACCGGGCAATAGAATGGACAGACGGCCGCTTGGTCAGACTCCAAATCGCAACCGATATCACCGATTTTAAAAAAATGGAAGAACAGCTTCGTCAGGCTCATAAAATGGAATCTGTGGGAAGGCTTGCGGGCGGGGTGGCCCATGATTTCAACAATATGCTGAGCATCATTCTTGGGAATACTGAAATGATCCTGGAAGATTTAGAGGATTCGAATCCCGTCATTCAACACCTCCATGAAGTTCAGAAAGCTGCAGAGCGATCAGCCGACCTCACACGCCAGTTACTGGCCTTTGCCCGCAAACAAACGATTTCACCCAAAGAACTGGACCTGAATGAAGCCATCGAAGGCATGCTGGGAATGATGAGACGGTTGATCGGAGAGAACATTAATCTTGCCTGGCTGCCTAAAATGAAACTTTGGAAAACCAGGATAGATCCGTCCCAGATTGATCAAACCCTGGCCAACCTATGCGTCAACGCAAGAGATGCCATAGAGGATGTAGGAAAAATAACGATTGAGACTGACAATATAAGTTTTGATATGGATTATTGCCTCGGACATGAGGGCTTTAAGCCTGGTGATTATGTAATGGTGGCCTTGAGCGATACGGGATGTGGTATGGACAAAAAAACACTCGAAAACCTTTTCGAACCTTTTTTTACCACAAAAGGTATTGGTGAAGGGACAGGTCTCGGGCTGGCCACTGTATACGGGATTGTAAAACAGAACAACGGATTCATAAATGTTTATAGTGAAGTAAACAACGGAACAACTTTCAGTCTCTATTTCCCCAGGCATGTCGGAAAAGTACCGTCAACTGAAAATCCGGAAGTACAGAAAATTGATGAAATTGGCTGTGAAACTATTCTGCTGGTAGAAGATGAGCTGAGTATTATGAAAATGACCACCATGATGCTTGAACGGTTAGGTTACAATGTGGTTTCAGCAAATAGTCCCACTGAGGCCATGAAAATTGCCGGCTCATATCCTGAAAAAATAGATCTACTCGTGACTGATGTTGTTATGCCCGGGATGAATGGCCGGGATTTGGCAAAAAAAATGTATCAGCTGTTTCCAGATCTCAAATGTCTTTTTATGTCAGGTTATACAGCCAATGTGATTGCTCATCATGGCGTATTGGATTATGGAATGCAATTTATTCAAAAACCATTCTCAAGACAAGATCTATCCGCAAAAGTCAAAAAGGTCCTGGATTCGATTTAGAGTAGAGTTTTTTATCAATTTTCTGAAGATTTGTCCGCCCAATACATAGCTGCCGCTGTTAGTATACCGAGAATGACAAACCCTATGGCCAATGGCAGCGTAGTACCGTTAAAGAATCTCCCCACCATCATACCCATGAAAGAAGAAAGCAGGATGGCAAAACTTCCAATCACGGCAGCGCCAACTCCGGCAATATGTGCAAGAGGCTCCATAGCAATTGCATTCTGGTTTCCGAAAATAATACCCATACAGAAAAATGATACAGAAAAACAGGCCATCATGAACCAAAGAGGTGAATGGTCACCCAGCAAACCTGTAACAACTAAATACATTGACATGATAAAGATAAACAGCGTAACGGCCCACCAGGATAATGTTCGCATACCGAATCGCATAACAATGCGCGAATTAACAAATGACGCTCCGCCTAAAGACAGCGCCAAAAAAGCCATATAAAAAGGAAATTCCTTACCAAGACTGTATACATCCTGAAAAATCTGCTGGGCAGAGTTAAGATATGCTAAAAGTGCACCGGATATAAATCCCGATGCCAAGGTGTACCCTAAAGATATCCTGTTGCTGATCACCTCGACGAAACCCTTTAAGATTCGTTTTAATGAAAACGGTAATCGATCTGGTTTACGAAGTGTTTCAGGCTGGCGTATATTAAACCATGTAAGCGCCACCAGACTTTGTATCATTAAAACGATGAAAATTGCACGCCAGTCAGCGAGCATCAAAACTATTTGTCCCAAGGCTGGTGCGACTGCAGGAACAAAAATAAATACCGCCATGATTAGCGACATTATCCGAGCCATTGTACGCCCACCATGCAGGTCTCTAATCAATGCGGTGATTGCAGTTCGCGGACCGGCTACCCCAATGCCCTGGATGAATCTACCTGCAAGCATGACGTCAAACCGGATAGAAAAAACACTAATCAGACACCCCGAAATAAAAATCAGAATGCCCGCAAAAATTACCGGTTTTCTCCCAAAACAGTCGGATAAAGGCCCTAATAACAACTGTCCTATCCCAAAGCCGAATAACAAAGACGAGACTACAAGTTGTGCATCATTCGGGTGCCTTGTCCCAAGATCTCTTCCGATGTCCGGCAGGGCAGGAAGCATCATGTCTATGGAAAGAGCAGTAATGGATATGATGACCGCCATGAGGGTAACAAATTCTTTATAGCCGACCCTTTTTATCATTGAGCGGGACCTGTTATTTTGATTTTTTACAAATGTTGCCTAATTGGTAACAATCGTAGAAACGGTTTATGGTTTTTAGCGTCAGCAAGCACCAGCAAATGATAAATACTAAAGTATCGATGTCCAGAAATTTTTATTACATTAGAATCCACAATTAAGACGGGCTAATGTTGCTGTATCGAATCTTTATACAATTTTCCGGGAGTACGTGAAGCAAAAAATTTTTAAACGGACGGTGTATTAATGGCGTTGTGTCTTTTTGTTGTGCCCGTTCAGGGCATGGGGGTTAGTCCAATAAAGCTGAATGAAAAAAAAATTCATTTGGCTGTACTTTTTTATATATGGTTGACAGCCGATCTAAAAATAAAATTGTCTCTCATCACAATATATTGTAAACTTAATTCAAATGAACATTACCGGAATATCAAAAGTCTTATTGTCCTTTTTCGTTTTCTATAATCAATTTATATTTTAGGGAAATAATGAAAAGCATAACCGCAAAATTATTAATTTCTATCAGTGTTATAACGGCATTGTTTTTCTGTTTGCTTCTTTATTCTTCATATAAGTTCACAAATAATCGTATTCATGAGGTTATTGAGCAACAGGCTTCAATGGCATTGAAATTTGATCTTGCCATCCGTAATTATGTAGGAAGCTATATCCGTCCAGTGATGTATAAACTGATCGGTGAAGAGGCGTTTATTCTTGAAACAATGTCCACATCTTATGTTGCTCGCTCAATTTTTGAAGACGTCAGGAATGAGTTTCCAGAATATTTAATTAAATTTTCTTCTAAAAACCCTCGAAACCCCCTCAACCAGGCTGGGCCTGAGGAAATCAAAATCATTGACCATTTCGATAATAATCCCCATTTAAAAAAATGGGAGGGCACGATAAAAATCGGAACCAACGAGTATATGGCCAAATTCAACGCAAGACGTATGGAAAAATCTTGTCTCAATTGCCATGGTGATCCTAAAGATGCACCAGCTTCCCTGATCGAAAAATATGGGTCAGTTGCAGGATTTTATCAACCCATGGGAAAGGTAATCGGTATGGATACCGTTGCAATACCCATTGCTAAGGTTACGGAAAAATTGTGGTTTGAGCTTAAAACCACTTTTCTTTTTGGTGCTATAGGACTTTTATTGTTTTTGGTAGTTATTATCTTTGTCATAAAGGTTCTTATCATCAACCGTTTAATCGGTATTTCAAAACATTTTTTAACTGCTGTAGAAGAGTCAAATTATTCCCAAATCAATCCGATTGTTGTAAAAGGGAAAGATGAGATTTCTGATTTGGCATTTGGATTCAACAGGCTTACTGATAGACTTAAAAGTTTTTATTCTTCACTTGATACCCAAGTAAAAAATAGAACAAAATCACTTGAAATAGCTAATGAAAATTTATTACAGGGAATTAATGAAAGAAAGATGATTGAAAAAGCTTTAAGGGAAAGTGAAAGTCGATTTAAAGCCCTTCATAATGCCTCGTTTGGCGGTATTACAATTCATGAGAAGGGGATTATTCTGGACTGTAACCAGGGGCTTTCTGATATGACCGGCTTTTCCATTGAAGAGCTTATCGGCATGGATGGACTCATGCTGATTGCACCGGAATGGCGAGACACAGTGATGCAAAAAATATTGAGTGGATTTGAACAGCCATATAACGTTGAAGGAATCCGCAAAGACAGTACCAGATATTATTTAAGAATACAGGCTAAAAATATTCCTTATCATGGTCGCAGCGTGAGAGTTACAGAATTCAGGGATATAACAGAGGGTAAACTGGCAGAGAAAGAAAAAATTGATGCCCAAAAAATTGCGGCTGAACAAAAACAACTTGCTTTGGTTGGACAGGTGGCTGGAAAAATAGCCCATGATTTTAATAATATACTGGGGATTGTTATGGGCAATACCGAACTCGCTCTTCTGGATTGCCAGGAACCCAATATAAAGAAGACGCTTGAATTAATATATGAGCAAACCATACGGGGTAAGAATTTAACCAGAAATTTGGTTGCCTTTGCTAAGGATCAGGAACCCAAGCAGGAATTTTTCAGGATCAGTGAAAAAATTGATCTTGTTATAAATTTAATGAGAAAGGATCTGCAGGGAATTGAACTGCGGAAGGAAGAAAGTCCGGGTGTTCCGGAATTGTTTGCGGATCCTGGAATGATTGAGCACGCTATTGTAAATCTGATACAAAACTCAATTCATGCCTTAAGTATGGTTGAACACCCCAGAATCACCATTATAACATACAGCCGTGATAACCATATCTGTTTTGAAATTGAGGATAATGGATGTGGAATTTCAAAAGAGGACCTGGGAAATATTTATGAACCTTCTTTTACTTTAAAAGGAAGCAAGGATGTAACAGGTTCATATAAAAGCGGCATTAAGGGAACTGGGTATGGGATGTCCAACGTAAAAAAATATATTGAGCAACACAAGGGTACTATTTCAATTGATTCAAAATTCTGCTCAGGGACTAAGTTTACTATCAGTCTGCCTGTTATTAAAAAAGAATTAACAATCGAAGAAAAGATAGAACTGCGAGAAGAAACGATACATTTTGAAAAATATATTCTTCTTGTAGAAGACGAGCAAACTCTTTCTGATGTACAATACAGAGTATTAACACAAGATCCCTGCAATCATAAAGTTGATATAGCAATAAATGGACAGGTTGCAATGGATTTATTTGATAGGAATCAATATGATTTTGTAAGTTTGGATTATGTTCTTCCAGGAGGAATCAACGGCATGGATGTTTATCATCATATCCGAAAAACAAATCAAACCGTTCCAGTGCTGTTTGTTTCTGGCAATATCGAATTTTTGGAATCCATAAAAGAATTGAAACGAAAAGATACGTATATTAATCATCTTTCAAAACCTTGCCAAAATAAAGATTATGTGAATGGCATTAATGAACTGCTGGAAAAAACTTTAGCTGAACAATAATGATAATCCTTTTTTTTTGAATTAAGGGAAACCAAAGATATTTTGTGATTGAGGAGTATATTTTTATGTCACTTGGGACTAAACTATATGAGCCAAGAACATTGTCAGAAAACATTCTTGCATATTCCAGTTAATCCTTAATTCCCCGGGAAGGCCCAACGCAAAAAGCCCTGACAGTTAGTGATAACCATCACGGCTTTTTTAAGAATTAATCCGGCGGCGTTCACCTCTCCCAGATTGTCAGTCCTATTGCAGTCCATTGACGCTAAAGAGCTTAACTTCCGTGTTCGAGATGGTTACGGGTGTGGCCTCTTTGCTAAAGCTACCGGATTAAATCGGTCGGATCCTGAACTTTTGAAGGGTTGATTGCGTGTTCATTAAATCCAAATTTTTAATCTGCTGCAGTAGAATCTTAAATATGTTCACAGTAAAGCGTTCAAACATCTTTGTGAAGAAAGTGGCTAAGCCTCACGACCTATTAGTACCAGTTAGCTGAACAGCTCATCATACTTATACGGCAGCCATACCGAGCGTTTAGTCTTCAAGGGGTCTTTAGTCTATAAGGGGAGAAGTTGGTGTGGCTTGAGACTGTTTATGAGCCTGTCGGATCATCCCCACGGGGGTGGAGAAAAGTGCCAGACAATCCAGGGCGGGGAGTCGGCCCGCGGATCATCCCCACGGGGGTGGGGAAAAGTCAACTGCTAACTGGTCGCCTTTTTTGATATACGGATCATCCCCACGGGGGTGGGGAAAAGTTCCCTTTTGTTCCTATTCTCCTCGTTCATTTCGGATCATCCCCACGGGGGTGGGGAAAAGGCTAATATATTGCGTTATAGGACTTTATAAAAATACAATATGGTGTGTCTTAAAACGTTTTAGATCCCAATTCAATAGTTTTAACAAATTTTCAAAGAGCAAAATTAGCAATATGCTCTTTAGTGAGCATTTTATCAGGAATACTGCTTTTAAGTTTCAGGGATATTGGAAATTTTTTTATAGCCAAATTGTAGCTTTGAACAGCCAGCTTTTCTAACATGAAGACATCTTCAGCATTGTAAAACAGTAAGTCATTTAAATCTGATTGAATCTGGTGGTGCTGCCAGTTTTTCCATAAACGGATGGCATCTCTTCCGTCTATACCGGCTGAAGGGCCTCGGTTTAAACTTAATGCCGTTTCGCATCGTTTTTGACCGCCATCGTATCCAAGTTGTTTTAAAACCGACATTAAATCGAGATGGGGGATTGTTAAATCAATTTTAAAATATTTTTTGATGAAGGGAAGGTCAAATCTTGTTCCATTAAATGTGATTATTAAATTTATGTCTCCAAGGGATTCCAGAAAATTGTCGAGGTTAATATCCTTTACATACAAAAAAATTTCCCCATGTTTTAATACTGCGATACTGGTTATTTGAGCCTCTTGCGTCAAGCCTGTTGTTTCAATGTCTATAATAGCGCTTTGTTCCTGAAATTTTTCTAAAACCCTGATTTTATAAGGATTTGCAAACCTGTTGATAAAATAATCGGGCATTCCTGCTTTTAAGGCGATGTTGGCCTGATCAATCTGCAAACGAACGTTATTCATCTTTTTTTTAGAAAATGTCGTATCCGGTAAATATTCAAATTGATCCCAGGAAAGACACCCCAACTCCCACAGCTTTTGTTCGGACGTACTTGAAAGACCGGTAAAACAGGAAAAAGAGGACGTCAACATTTTTCATCCTGATTCCACTTTTCAGCAATTAGATAGTGTCCATCGTAAACAACTGGAATCCGATGGGTTTCACCGTAAGAAACAATGGAAAACCCCTGTGAATTTGGGGCTGTTGCTAAAATCAGCATACCCAGTCCTGGTGCATTGCGCCGGATATATTCAATTGTTTTTTCTCGAGTTCTTCGATTCACCGTTCCCACAAAAACATTTGGTTTCGGCTCAACAAACCAGCGCTTGAGCATCCCCCGGATTGCCGGCGGGGTATCATTACATATAATGACAGTCAAAATTCACCTCTTCATTCAGCCAAAAGCCTGCTGATATCTTTTGGCATTCGATACATCAATCTGGATTGTTCTATAATCTGTTTAAGGCGTGTGAGCGTATCTTTCTCTTCCGCTTTCGGGTTGATGCGAATGGTTTGAAATGCCGCCTCAAGGGTTGTCTCCGGCTTATAGATGTCTGCAATATCGAAAACAAAGGGCAGGGTGCCGGCAGAGTGTATAAAGCCCAGTTGGGGCAAATACCGGCTTCATACCCTAACCGCTATTAACCCTTCAACAGGGCATAGTTTCCCATTGGTATCTATTGTCGGGGCTGCAAATCATCATGACAGTCTGTTTTTAAAACCATTGATCAAGCTTGCGCAGGCAATAGGTATTGACATGAAGTTGATAACTGCCGACCAGGCTTACCATGATAATGATGGTTCGATACTTGAGGGAACCGGTGTTTATGTCGTGGCGCCACCATCTGAAAAGGTAAAACTTCCTGTGAATGTTTTAGAATCTCCATTGAGAGTTACCTGCAATGATTTTTGCGAGATTCCAATGAGAAGCCTGGGTGCTTCACAGGATGGCCATGAATTCGGATGTGGTTCAAAGCCCGGTGATTGTATTTTTGAATCAACTTGCCCTCAATCAAGAATTGTCGATTTTGACAGCGGTCATTTTCAGCCAATGCCGACTTTTCATAGTGGTTTTCAAGAAGCGATTGATATCCGAAAAAATTGTGAACGCCCATTCAATTTGATAAAGAAAAGAGAAGGCCTTGAGCAAACAAGAGTGAGAAGTCAGCATGGTGTTGTTGTCCGTTCAGCATTTACAACCATAGTAACATTGTTGATTGAAATGGCAGGGACACGGCATAAACCTAAGAAGCAAGAGGATTTACAAAAGGAGTTATTCGCTGCCACGGGATAAAAATTTAATCTGAAAACATGAATATCGGTACATTGGTACAATTTTTGTAAAATAACTGATCGGACTGTTCTGGTATTGCCTGAATTACAAAAGGGCCGCTCAAATATGAGATTTTAAAAGGCTAAAAACAAAATCAGGTAAAATAGCAAACAATTTGAGCAGGAAAAAAACAAAAATTGCTTGAAAAACAATAAGGGACGCTATAATTCTTTCAAGTTTTGAGCGGTTTCAACACCCTTTAAAAGGCATCATGTGGTA
Organism: uncultured Desulfobacula sp.; assembly: GCA_963674905.2. GTDB lineage: Bacteria > Desulfobacterota > Desulfobacteria > Desulfobacterales > Desulfobacteraceae > Desulfobacula. The sequence continues at coordinate 4,573,383 of CAXXXR010000002.1, forward strand.
ATGTTTTGCAATGGGTATGGCGATATTCTTCGCAAACCCTTCCCGGTTAAAAATTCTCCTGAAGGTCTTGACTATCTCGTTGACCAGGTAAAGCGATCCTGTGCCCACCGGAGCATCAAATCACAGCATGTCTTTTTTGGTGGTGAAGATGTCAGTTCTTGTTCTGAAAATTTCGTTCATTCCCTGCGCTCTAAGGGATGGCTTGTAGCCAGTGTAAATGCCCATGAGGCTAAAAAACAACGGGAGAATCTTCAGGCCAGTACTGACCGGTTGGACTTGATGGGTATTGCTTCCATGCTACTTAGCCGCAGGGCAAATACCCATCCGGCACAATCGGGTATTTATAAAAATCTTCGAACGATCGTGCGCCATAGGAAAAAGCTGGTCAAAATGAAAACAGAGGTTAAAAACCGGATACATGCTGTAGTGGATCAGCTTTTCCCCGGGTTTCTGGATGAAAAACGAAGCGGTATCATGCCTTTTTCAAAGAGCTCGCTATATTTAATGTCCGATCGTTTCAGCGCCCATCAAATGACTCGGCGACAACTCAACCCCCTGACAAAGGCATTAAAGCGTTTTGGTACACAAAACCCTGACAGGGCTGCCCTCAAGCTAAAAAGCTATGCTGCCAAGGCTTTTTCAGCCCCCCAACCACATATGCATACCTTACAATTGTCACTATCCAGTCACGTAAAGCATTACTCGTGTTTGCTTGAATGTATTCAACACCTTGAAAAAGAAATTGCCCTTGTTCTCAGCCAGACTCAGGGTGCATTTTTGACCAGCATTAAAGGGATTGGCATTGTCCTTGCCGCCGGTATTTGCTCAGAGATTGGAGATCCGTTTATCCAGAGACCAGCTGCCAATCTTGCTTCATATGCTGGTGTCGTTCCGCGTGTAAAGCAGTCCGGTGGACCAGATTCTGAACCTCGTGTCGGCAGTGTGAGTAAAAGGAACAACCATATGCTTAAAGATTATCTGGTCCAGGCATCAAACCATATAGGGCGTCAAGGGCCTGAAGACTTGAGGCAAGATTTTAAAAGGCGTCAAAGCCAAGGCCAAAATGCAGAATTTGGGATGGCCCGCAGATTAATGAGAATAACAATGTGCATGATGAAAACCTGGCAGATTTATTTACCGGATAACCTTCGGACAGAAAGGGCTGATAAAAAAGATAGAGCCCTTTATTATCTATCAATCTGGCCTTCTATAGCTGAAAAATGGTGTAAACTGACAGCACTTGATAAAGTATTTGCAAAAGAACAGCCATTGGGGCAATGGCGAGATGCTGTGCAAAAAATATATGAAGTTAAACTCGATCTCTAAATAGCACTGAAACTTTCTTGGCGTGATTAGAGAATATATTGGATAAGGTTTCGGCGGACAGGATGGCATCGGACTATCTGTCACAGTGTTTATCACTGTAAACGATTGACATTGATGACTTACAGGGAGTGTCTGACCTGTCCGTCCGATTCATTATGGCTCAAAGGTGCTCTGATCCTAAAATTTATTTTAAGAGATCTTGTCATACCGGAATGCCAACCTCGGACATCACAGGACAGGTCTTGCCACCGGCTACGCTGAAATCTTGAACATTAATTCCTCAAAGCGTTCAAATTTGTTTTAGTTTAAAAAAAACCAACCTTGTTGGTATAGGATAGTTGCGCCTATAAAATATATGGAAAAAAGGGGTTGACTTTATTCTGGTACTCCCTGTTAATGCTGCTTTGAAATAGCCTCGAGCGGCCGGTCATCCTAAATAATTTCTTAAATTTTATTGACTTCTTGTATTCGATCGATTACAATTTCCTTATGTATACGGTTAAAACATTACCCGAATTTGATAAATGGCTCGATAGCTTGAAAGACCGTATCACGCGACTTCGCCTAAGCCGCCGTCTCGATAAAGCACAGCGAGGCAACCTTGGCGACGTAAAACCAGTTGGCAACGGGGTCTTTGAAATGAGAGAACATTTCGGCCCAGGCTGGAGGATGTACTACACCAAACGGGGTGAAGCTTTAATCGTCATGCTTGGTGGAGGAGATAAGAGCAGCCAGGAAAGTGACATTGCCAAAGCCAGACAGCGAGAAACAACTTTAGAGGATTAAACTATGAAAAAACGAATTGCAGACCTGCCGGATTTTGATATGGCCCAGCAGCTTAAAAGTGAAGAAGACATCGCAGCTTACATCACCATGGTTATTGAGGATGGAGATGCCGCAGAACTGGCTCACGCACTGGGGGTAGCTGCCAAGGCCCGCGGAACGAGTGAAGTTGCCAGATCGACAGGAATAACCCGTGAAGCCTTATATAAAGCACTTAAACCAAATGCCAAACCACGATTTGACACAATTAATAAGGTGTGTGCCGCCCTTGGTGTTCGCCTGATAGCTCAGCCTTCCAACCCTCATTGAGGCGAGGACTACCTGCAATCTTATTTTTTGTAGTAATTACTATACCATGAAGCAAGCTTCGTACAAAGTTTTATTTGAATTAACGACTTCTGGTTGATTCAATTTTTTTGAAGAAGGTATAAATACAAAAAGCCCTGACCATCGCGGTGATGACCAGGGCTTTTTTAAGGATTAATCCGGCGGCGTTCTACTCTCCCAAATTGTCAGTCCTATTGCAGTACCATCGACGCTAAAGACCAGAACATAAAATAAGGCCTTCCGTGTTCGGGATGGGTACGGGTGTGGAAGTCTGATCTTGAACTTTGTTCAAGAGGGAAAATACAAAAAGCCCTGCTCATGAATGTCATGAACAGGGCTTTTTTAAGGATTAATCCGGCGGCGTTCTACTCTCCCACACAGTCTCCCATGCAGTACCATCGACGCTAAAGACCAGAACATAAAATAAGGCCTTCCGTGTTCGAGATGGGTACGGGTGTGGAAGTCTGATCTTGAACTTTGTTCAAGAGGGAAAATACAAAAAGCCCTGCTCATGAATGTCATGAACAGGGCTTTTTTAAGGATTAATCCGGCGGCGTTCTACTCTCCCACACAGTCTCCCATGCAGTACCATCGACGCTAAAGAGCTTAACTTCCGTGTTCGAGATGGGTACGGGTGTGGCCTCTTTGCTAAAGCTACCGGATTAAATCGGTTGGATCCTGAACTTTTGAATGGGTACAGTACGTGTTCAATAAATCCTGAATTTAATCTGTTGTAGTAATATCTCTTAAATATGTTCACAGTAAAGCGTTCAAACATTTTTGTGAAGAAAGTGGCTAAGCCTCACGACCTATTAGTACCAGTTAGCTGAACATGTTACCATGCTTACACACCTGGCCTATCAACCTTGTAGTCTTCAAGGGGTCTTTAGTCTATAAATAGATGGGATATCTTATCTTGAAGTTGGCTTCCCGCTTAGATGCTTTCAGCGGTTATCCATACCCAACTTAGCTACTCAGCAATGCCGCTGGCGCGACAACTGAAACACCATTGGTTGGTCCATTCCGGTCCTCTCGTACTAGGAACAGATCTCCTCAAATATCCTGCGCCCACGAAAGATAGGGACCAAACTGTCTCACGACGTTTTAAACCCAGCTCACGTACCACTTTAATTGGCGAACAGCCAAACCCTTGGGACCTGCTCCAGCCCCAGGATGTGATGAGCCGACATCGAGGTGCCAAACCGCCCCGTCGATGTGAACTCTTGGGGGCGATAAGCCTGTTATCCCCGGCGTACCTTTTATCCGTTGAGCGACGGCCCTTCCATTCAGAACCGCCGGATCACTAAGACCTACTTTCGTACCTGCTCGAAATGTCTCTCTCGCAGTCAAGCTCCCTTATGCCTTTGCACTCTGCGGCTGGTTTCCAATCAGCCTGAGGGAACCTTCGCGCGCCTCCGTTACTCTTTGGGAGGCGACCGCCCCAGTCAAACTACCCACCAGACACTGTCCCTAACCCGGATTACGGGTCGAGGTTAGAACACTGAAATATGAAGGGTGGTATTTCAAGGGTGACTCCACAAGCACTGGCGTACCTGCTTCCAAGTCTCCCACCTATCCTGCACATCATATCCCAAAATCCAATGTCAAGCTGTAGTAAAGGTGCCGGGGTCTTTCCGTCTTTTCGCGGGTAGACGGTATCTTCACCGCCATTCCAATTTCGC
>CAXXXR010000002.1:4582500-4774404 GCA_963674905.2 uncultured Desulfobacula sp.
ACAGATTCCTTGCTTGCGGGTTCATGAATTCCCCTTGGAATGCTGGAGTCCGGCAGGAGGTCTCCGGGAATTTCAATCGGGCCGAACATGGATACGGATGCCAGCAATGCTTTTTTTGCTTCATCTTCCCCGTGGCAGATCCGGGTGGTTTCATAGGCCAGAATTGTTTTGGCCCGGTTCAGGTCTGCCCCGTCAAGATCTTTTACCTGGTTAATTTCATCCATGGGAAGAAAGGTAAACAAGGATAAAAATCTGACCACGTCGGCATCATCGGCATTCACCCAGAACTGGTAGTACTCGTAGGGGGAAAACCGCTCACCATCAAGCCACACCGCTCCCTTATGGGTCTTTCCCATTTTGATGCCGCTCGAGGTGGTGATCAGGGGAAAGGTGATGCCAAAGGCCTGTTTGCCAAGGGTTCTCCGGGTCAAATCAATACCGGCCACAATATTGCCCCATTGATCAGACCCGCCCATCTGGAGGAGACAGTCATGGGATTGTGCCAATTGCATGAAATCATAGGCCTGGAGCAGCATATAGTTGAATTCAATAAAGGTCAGGCCGTCATCGGAATCCATGCGGGCCTTATAACTTTCAGCTTTGATCATTCGATTGACGGAAAAATGCCGGCCGATATCCCTTAAGAAGGGAATATAGGCCAGGGGGGTTAGCCATTGGGCATTGTCCAGAAGCAGGGCCCGGTCTTGGGAAAAATCCAGGAACCGTGACAATTGATTTCGAAGCCCTTCTTTGTTCTCATCAATCTGTTCCTGGGTGATGATTTGACGCAGCTCTGTCTTCCCGGAGGGATCTCCGATGAGTCCGGTTCCGCCACCCACCAAAGCAATGGGCCGGTGTCCATGCCGCTGCATGTGGGCCAGGGCCATGATACATACAAGGCTGCCGACATGAAGACTGGATGCGGTTGGGTCAAATCCGATATAACAGGTGGCCCTGTTGTGGGTTAAGTAGTCTTCCAGTTCCTGCTTATGGGTGAGGTCCTCGATAAACCCGCGCTCTTTTAATACGGATAAAACACTCATGCGCCGTTCGTCCCTTTATTTTTTGGTGTACTCCACTGCCCTGGTTTCTCTTATTACAACAACCTTTACCTGGCCCGGAAAGGTCAGATTTTCTTCGATCTGCCGGGCAATGTCCCTGGAAAGAAGTACGGCGCTTTCATCGGTTATTTTTTCACTTTCTGTGATCACCCGGATTTCACGGCCCGCTTGAATGGCATAGGTATTGACAACCCCCTCAAAGGCGTTGGCAATATTTTCCAGATCTTCCAGGCGTTTGATGTATTTTTCCAGACTCTCTTTTCTGGCCCCGGGTCTGGCGCCGGACAATGCGTCTGCTGCCTGAATAATATAGTCATAAACCGTTTCAGGCATCTGGTCTTCATGGTGGGATGCAATGGCATTGATCACACTGTCGATTTCACCGTATTTCTTGGCCAGTTTTGCCCCGATGATGGCATGGGCACCGTCCACCTCATGGTCAACGGCTTTTCCAATGTCATGCAGCAAACCCATGCGTTTGGCCAGTTTAAAGTCCAAATTGAGTTCGGCGGCAATGGCTCCGGATAAAAATGCCACTTCAACGGAATGCTGGAGCACGTTCTGGGCATAACTGGTTCGAAACTTGAGCTTACCCAGGACTTTTATCAGTTCAGGATCAATCCCGTGGACACCCAGATCAAAGGCTGCCTGTTCTCCGGCTTCTTTAATGGCCGCATCCACCTCTTCGGTTGCCCGCTCCACCACATCCTCAATCCTGGCCGGATGAATTCTTCCGTCGGAGATTAATTTTTCAAGGGAAAGTCTGGCCACCTCTCTTCTAACCGGGTTAAAACCGGAGAGAATGACGGCTTCCGGGGTATCATCAATAATCAGATCAATGCCGGTGGCCGCTTCAAGGGCCCGGATATTTCTTCCCTCCCGGCCGATAATTCTTCCTTTCATTTCATCACTGGGAAGATGAACTACTGAAACGGTCCGCTCGGCAACATATTCACCGGCATACCGCTGGATAGCGGTGGAGATGACTTTTTTGGCTTCTTTATCGGCATTTTCCCTGGCCTCACTGGTAATTTTTTTGATCAGCTTTGCCCCTTCATGCTTTGCCTCTTCTTCCATGGCCTTGAGCAAGAGTTCCTTGGCCTCATCCAGGGTCAGTCCGGATACTTTTTCAAGCTCTTTTTTGGTCTCCTCCAGCAGCTCTGTGTAGTGGCTTTCTTTTTTGCTTGCCGAATCAAATCGTTTTGAGGTTTCTGCCTCTTTTTTCTGAAGGCTTTGTTCTCTTTTTGACAATTGATCTTCACTATGATCCAGCTTTTCACTTTTTTTGGCCAGGCGCCGCTCTTCTTTTTTTAATTCAGACCGGGTCTCCTCGGTTTCAGCATCAAAGTCACTCTTCATTTCCAGGAGTCTGGATTTGGCCTCCAGGTGGGCCTCCTTGAGCAGGGTCGCCGCTTTTTGCCTGGCCTCTTCTATGATGCGTCTCTGCTCTTCATCAATATTCAGACTTTCCTGGATTGCCTTTTTTTTGTTTTTTAAAACGAAAAAAGCAATGACTCCCAACCCCAGAAGAACAACAGCAATAGATGAGAGTACAACTATATATTCCATTAAAAGATTCTCCTAAATTTATATTGAAATCAACACATCATATTCTAATTATAGGGTATTATTTTTTGATTACAACACACCCGTAAAAATTCTATGATTATAAAACTATGATATGGGGTAAGGACGGAAGGAGAGGATGGAAAATCAAAGAAAATGAATGTTGGCTAGTACCCCCACAAACTGCCGTGTTGTCTTTTTAGGCTTTGAACCATTGGTTCAAAAGGTGGGTTGTCCAATTATACCTTTAGGCTTTTCCGTAATCTTTCGGAACTTAGCACACCGGTAAAAGCGTGGACTCCCTTTTTACTATGCGTTAGGACAAAGTCTGTTATACAATCACGCACATTGCAGGGGTAAAAGCTTGTAAATCCTCTTTTTCTCATTCAATTTCCTGATCAATTTTTTTTATCAGGGATGAAACTCTCGTATCTATATCTTTTTCAAGTTCAGAGTGTTGCGCTTTAAGCTCATGAAAATCCTTTGATAAATTCATGGCAGCCAGTAAAAGTATGGCTATCTTATTTTTCCCTAAAGTCTTGTTTGGAAAAAGTTGTTCCGCATCTCGTATATATTTTTTTAAATATTCTGCAACCTGTTCCGGATTTTCAACCTGACTGTCAGGCTTAAACCTGAACTCCTCTCCAAAAAGATCAATTACAACAATTTCATCCAATAAAATCCCTTTTCCGAATCAGCTTCGGTCATAGGTTTGATAAACGCCCGCCTGGACTCTTCCTTGAGAAATTGTCCAATTTTGATAAAAGCCTGTCTATTTTAGATTGGAACAAGGCTGCCTGCCCTGGAAATCTTATCCCGATCTCCCCTCTTTTCTCAAATTCTGCTTCAAAGTCCTGTATTTTTGATAATAAGTACTCGTTTTCCTGTTGAAGCGTCCGGTAGCGTTCTATCACAAAATCGATTTTCCCATCGATATCATCAAACTTGTTTTTAATAAATTCCTTACCCAATTTCATAGTCTCACAAAGTGTATTGGAGATTAGTATAATTCAAAATATTTAAAAATGTCAAGGCAATTCATCTGTGAAGCCGACCGATCAGGCCCTCTGCTTTGGCAAGCTCTTCAAGCGTATTCACACCCATCACCTGATCCGGGTCATCCATGGTGATCACAGCAATTTTTTTATGACGGTTTTTGGCAATTTCAACCGTATCGGTCAAATAGTATTCAGCCTGATTATTTTCAGGTCTGATCTCATCAATTATTGAGGTGAGCAATCGTTTATCAAAACAGTATATACCGGCATTCACCCGCCTGATTTTCTTTTCATGTTCATCGGCATCAGCCTCTTCCCTGATGCAAACGAGCTTTCCCTGCTCATCGAGGATGATGCGTCCATACCCGAAGGGATCATCCAGTTCTGTGGCCAGCACACTCAGTCCGGCACTGCTTTCTTTATGATTGTTTACAAAATCCTCAAGCGTTTTACTTTGAATCAAAGGAACATCCCCGCACAATACCAGGACGGTTTCAACCCCGGGGTTTAAGCCAGGTAAGGCCACCTTGACGGCGTCTGCCGTTCCCAGAAGCTGTTCCTGAACCACAAAATTCACTGAAAAAAATCGAGCTGCCTCATCTTTCACCTGGGCCGCCTGGTGTCCCACAACCACAACAATATTATCCCGGGCAAGTTTTACAGCAGATTCAATCACATGCACAAGCATGGATTTACCGGCAACCTTGTGCAGCACCTTGGCCTTGCTCGATCGCATTCGGGTCCCCTTGCCGGCCGCAAGGATGATAATCCCTAAATCACTATACTCCATTTGCATCCTTATAAATTCGTTTGAAATAATTAAGAATCACCCCATAAAAAAAGGAGGTGCTTCAGAACTCTAAAGCACCTCCCTTTTTATATTCTTTTATCCGATGGTCCGGATATGAATGATGCACTGGAAACCCGGCGCACCTTGATTTGTCTACTTAATCGAAAGACGATGCAATGCCCGTCTCAGCGCCGCCTCGGCCCTTACAAGATCCGTGTCGGCAGCCTTGGCAGCAAGGCGCTGCTCCGCTCTTTCTTTGGCCTTCTTTGCACGTTCAACATCAATGTCTCGTCGACGTTCGGCAGATTCCGCCAGGATGGTAACCTTATCCGGCAAAACTTCCGCAAATCCGCCGTTAACGAAAAGAAACCGCTCTTTTCCATTGGCGTCTTTATACCGTAAGGTTCCAATTTTCAGAGACGTCAAAAATGTGGTGTGCCCTTTCAAGGCGCCAAACTCCCCTTCGGAACCGGGAGCAACCACGATTTCAACTTCTTCACTGACAACTGCTTTCTGGGGCGTAACGACTTCAAGAAATAATTTCTCAGCCATGATATTCCTCCGAATGCTTATTCAGCTTTAGCCTTTTCAATGGCTTCTTCTATAGAACCAACCATGTAGAAAGCATTTTCTGGAAGATCATCATGTTTACCGTCAATAATTTCTTTGAATGATCTTACAGTGTCCTCAACCTTTACAAATTTACCCGGCATACCGGTAAATGTTTCTGCAACATGGAAAGGCTGTGACAAAAATTTCTGAAGTTTTCTGGCCCGCTGTACCGTAATCTTATCTTCATCAGACAGCTCGTCCATACCCAGAATCGCAATAATATCCTGAAGTTCTTTGTATTTTTGCAGGGTCTGCTGAACCACACGGGACACGTTATAGTGTTCTTCACCAATATACGCAGCATCCAGAATTCTGGATGAAGAGTCAAGGGGATCCACAGCCGGATAAATACCCAGCTCTGCAATTTGCCGGGAGAGAACAACGGTTCCGTCAAGATGGGCAAATGTGGTGGCAGGAGCCGGATCCGTCAAGTCATCGGCAGGCACGTAAACACATTGAACCGCAGTAATAGATCCTTTATCCGTGGACGTAATACGCTCCTGGAGCTCCCCCATGTCAACTGCCAGCGTGGGCTGATACCCAACAGCAGACGGCATACGACCCAGGGTGGCGGACACTTCTGCGCCGGCCTGGGTAAAACGGAAGATATTATCAACAAAAAGAAGCACATCCTGGCCCTCCTCATCACGGAAGTACTCGGCACAGGTCAAGGCAGAAAGCGCAACCCTCATCCGTGCTCCCGGAGGTTCGGTCATCTGGCCGTAGACCAGGGCACATTTGGGAAGAACACCGGAATCTTTCATTTCATGATACAGGTCATTTCCCTCACGGGTTCTTTCTCCAACACCGCCGAATACGGATATACCACCATGCTGCATGGCGATGTTGTTAACCATTTCCATCATGATAACGGTTTTACCGACACCGGCCCCACCGAACATCCCCATCTTACCGCCTCGGGGGAAGGGTACAAGAAGATCGATGACCTTAACACCGGTTTCAAGTACTCTCACCGTTGTATCCTGTTCCGTAAAAGCAGGGGCATGTCTGTGAATGGGCAGCATTTTCTCTTGGGAAATGGGACCCAGACCGTCAACCGGTCGTCCCACAACATTCAACACCCGGCCAAGGGATGCTTCACCCACCGGCATCATGATGGGAGAACCCGTATCCTTTACCGGCATCCCCCTTTGAAGGCCGTCGGTTACATCCATGCCGATACATCTGACCACATTGTCACCCAGATGCTGGGCAACCTCAATAACCAGATTGTCTTCCATGTCACCGATGGCCGGATTGGTGACCGTCAAAGCAGTCAAGACCGGCGGAAGGTTTCCAGGTTCAAATTCAACGTCGATTACAGCGCCGAGCACCTGTGCGATTTTTCCTATATTTTCAGCCATTTTTTTCTCCTATAAAGCTGTTTTCATATTAATATATCGTAAACATTATCCCTTAAGTGCTTCCGCACCACCGACGATATCCATGAGGTCCGCCGTAATACCGGCCTGCCTTGTTTTGTTGAATATGGTCTGGAGTTCATCCACCATGTCCTCACATGCCTTGGTCGCATTTTCCATGGAGCTCATTCTCGCCGCATGCTCACTGGTGGTTGTCTGGAGCAGTGCATCATATATCTGAATAAAAATATTCTTGGGCAGCATTTCACCCAGCAATGCATCGGAAGACGGTTCGCAGATATGTTCCGGAAGAAATTTTTCATCTTCCTTGACTTCCTTTTCTTCCACCACATCCGCAAGGGAAGGTATGGGAAGAATCTGTTTGATTGTGGGTTCCTGTCTTGCCATGCTGATGAACTTGGAATAAATCAGATATACTTCATCAACACTGCCCTCAAGGAATTTATCGATCAATGTCTGCCCTGAAGAAGATGCCACGGAAAACGGGACTTTTCCGCCCACAACACCGATGAATTGATCATCAATGGGCTGGGGTTGTTTTCTTGCCCAGTCTCTTCCCTTTTTACCGAAACAGACAAAGGAGGCCTCTTTGCCTTCAAGCTCTGTTTGTATTAATTTATTGGCTTTTGCAATTAAGTTTGTATTAAAACCGCCACAAAGTCCTCTGTCGGATGTACACAGGAGGACCACCACTCGTTTAACTTCATCACGGGCAACAAGCAATGGACTTGCATCCGCACCGGCTTTACCGGCAATGCTTCCCAGAACGTCGGCAAATTTGCCGGCATAGGGCTTGAACGCCTCCATGCTGTTCTGCGCGCCGCGTAATCTTGAAGTGGCAACCATTTTCATGGCAGAGGTAATCTGTTTAGTCTTTTTTACACTGACTATCTTGGATTGTACTTCTTTTAAAGTTGCCATTATCTCACCCTTTACGCCTATATGTTAATAATAGTTTCACGAAAATTTTCAAAGGTTCTATACCGTCTCTTTGAATTCTTCGTCATAGGCTTCAAGGCATTGTTTCAACTTGCCTTCTATCTCTGATGTAATCTCCTGTTTTTCGATGAGACCGGAGAAAATTTCAGGAAAGCGATTTTCAACAAACGGATAAAGACCTTCTTCATATTTTGCCACGGATTCTCTTGGATATTTGTCAATATATCCTTTGGTGCCGGCATAGAGGGCGGTGACCATCTTGTGCATGGGAAGCGGTTTGAACTGGGGTTGTTTTAAGAGTTCAACCAGGCGTTCTCCCCGGGTCAGCTGTTTCTGGGTGGCAGCATCCAGGTCAGACCCGAATGCGGCAAAGGCTTCCAGCTCACGGAACTGGGCAAGATCAAGGCGCAGGGTACCGGCCACCTGTTTCATGGCCTTTACCTGGGCAGCACCACCAACCCTTGAAACGGAAAGTCCTACATCAATGGCCGGACGAATACCGGCAAAGAAAAGGTCTTTATCAAGGAAGATCTGACCATCGGTAATGGAGATAACATTGGTGGGGATAAAGGCGGATACGTCACCTTCCTGGGTTTCAATAATGGGAAGGGCCGTCAGGGAACCCGCACCTTCTGCATCACTGAGTTTTGCAGACCGTTCAAGAAGTCTTGAATGGTTGTAGAAAATATCACCAGGGAAAGCCTCACGTCCGGGTGGACGTCTGAGAAGCAGAGACACCTGACGATAGGCGGCAGCCTGTTTTGAAAGGTCATCGTAGATAATCAGTGAATGCTCACCTTTATCTCTGTAATATTCAGCCATTGCGCATCCGGCATAGGGAGCCAGATACTGCATGGCAGCAGATTCCGAGGCCGATGCAATGACAACCGTGGTGTACTCCATGGCACCATGCTCTTCAAGAGCGGCAACCACCTGGGCAACTGTGGATTTTTTCTGACCACAGGCAACATAAACACACTTGATGCCGCTTTCTTTCTGGGCAATGATGGCATCAACCGCTACTGCTGTTTTACCGATCTGACGGTCACCAATGATGAGCTCACGCTGACCGCGACCTACCGGGGTCATACCATCTACTGCTTTTGCACCGGTGTAGCAAGGCTCATGAACACCTTTCCTGGCTATAACACCAGGAGCAACCAGTTCCATGTTCATGTAGATGTCTGAATTGATGGGACCCTTTCCATCAACCGGTTCTCCGGTGGTGGTGACGACACGTCCCAGGAGTGCTTCGCCGACCGGAACCGAGGCAATACGATCGGTCCGTTTGACCACGTCACCTTCTTTGATGACCTTGTCATCACCCAGGACGGCAACACCGACGTTATCAGCTTCAAGGTTCAAAGCAAGCCCCAGGATACCGCCGGGAAATTCAACCAGCTCCATGGCTTTTACTTTTTCCAGTCCATATACCCGGGCAATACCATCACCCGCTGAAAGAACAACACCAGTTTCGCTCAGGTCGACTTCTGCATCAAACCCTTTGATCTGGTCCTTTATAATCTGGCTTATTTCTTCTGCTTTAATTTCCATTAGACACTCTCACCTTTTTTTAATGTTTCTCTCATATTAATCAGCTGAGTCCTTACACTGCCGTCCAGAACAAGATCACCTATTTTTGTGACCACACCACCAATAAGACTTGGATCCTGCTCAACTTTCAGAACAATATTTTTTCCCGTCTTTTTTGACAGGGCTGCCTTAATCTTCTCAACCGCGTCCGCAGACAACTCTGTGGCTGAAACAATGCCGGCTTTGACAACACCTTTTAATTCATCGGCCATATCTTTGTAATAGGAAGCAATTTCCCTGATAAAACCGATCCTGCCCTTGTCAAACAAAAGGGTCATAAAAGATTTCATGATAACTGACAAGTCGGTAGAGGTTAAAACCGCTTCCAACACCTTTTTCCTGTCATTTTTGTTGTACAAAGGGTTTGTCAGTGCCTTTTCAAACGCTTCCTGGGTATCAAAAAGCTGGACAATGGATTCAAGCTCTTCATTGTATAGTTCTGCCTGGCTGTCTTCCTGACCGATGAGAATCAATGCTTTGGCATAACGCCTGGAAACCGCTAAATTTTTCATTATGCCACCACCTTTTTCAAGTATTCATCAACAAGCTGATCCTGATCATCCGATGAAATAGAGGCGACAATCACCTGTTCCGCCCTTTCCATGGCCTGTTCAACAATCTCCTGCTGAAGCGCTGCTTTTGCAGACTTGAACTCCTGCTCAATGGTTCGCTTGGCCATTTCTTCAAGCTTTTCAGCCTGGGCTTCAGCTTCAGCAATAATTCTTGTTTTGGCTTCTTCACCCTGCTGAATATAGGATGCAAGAATCTCTTTGGATTCCTGGTCAAGGTTTTTAAATTTAGCCTGGTATTCAGCAAGTTTCTTTTCCGCATCCGCCCGCTTGAGCTCAAGTTCGGAAATCTCATCTTTTATGCTTTTCGCACGGGATGAAAAAAATTCAGCAACCGGTTTTCTTGCAATAAAAAACCCGGCAACGGCAAGGATGGCAAAATTCAATACCTTCCAGGTATCGATGGGCAGCCATGCGTTATGCACAGCCCCGTGCCCTCCTTCAGATGCGGCCCATGCAGAACCCAAGGCCCCCAGCACAAGGGTGACCGCAATAAGGGCACCCTGCCGGAATTTTTTGGTCATTCCATTTGTGTTCATCAGCACGCCCTCCCCAAAATCTTTTCGCCTATGGCTTTGGCATATGCCTCAATTTCGCCTTCAAGCGCTTTCCGGGCCTGCTCGGTCTCATCGGCAACCTGCCGTTTAATTTCAGCAAGATTGGCCTTCGCTTTCTTGTTAATCCTGTCAATGATTTCCTTTTCCTCTTTTGATGCTTCCTCTATAAAGGCTTCTTTTTCTTTTAAACCTTTTGATCTGGCTTGTTTTAATCCGTTTTTGTAGGTATCTTCTCCGGCAACAAGGTCGCTAGCGGCCTTTTCAGCCCCTTTTTGCATCCCTTCAATTTTTGCCTTTCTTTCAAGAAGAACATTACGGATCGGTTTGTACAGAACCAGATTGAGCACAAAAAGCAGAACCAGGAAATTGATCATCTGATATACCAAGGATATATCAGGAATCACAGTAATCATAAAATCCCCTCCGCCAGTTAATAATTATAAAAAAATCAACCACTTATATCTTTTGACTGTTTTGTCTCTAAAACAGCCTAAATTCAAATCAAATCGAGACTTGAGTACCATCCGGGCATCCATTTGTCAACATTGAATGATAAAATATTTCCAGCATGGAATTGTCCGTTCCAGCCCGGTTTTCAGCGGATTAAACCCATTGGGAATCAATATTTTTCACAAGGCTTTATAGAATACCGGGCACGGCCAAAAATCATAATTCCGTGGGATACCTTCCGTGATCTTCAGACAATACCCCGGGCGAGATAACTTTGATGGATCAGGAAGAAGAAAATTTTCGCATACTGATATTCAAGAGGATACCAAACCCCACCATATTGGTAATCACCGAAGACCCGCCATAGGAGACAAGGGGCAAAGGGACACCCACAACCGGCATCAGACCCATGACCATCCCGATATTGATGAATATCTGCCAGAAGATCATGGTGGTCACACCAAAGGCCAGAATGGAACCAAACATATTCCGGCAGTTATAGGCAATGTTCAGCCCCCAGAACAGGAGAAAAAAATACAAGAGTAAAAGGATACTGCACCCTACCAGTCCCCATTCTTCGGCAAGAACGGATACAATAAAATCCGTATGCTGTTCCGGCAGAAAAGACAGGGCATTCTGGGTTCCTTTCAAAAACCCCTTACCTGTCAGCATACCCGATCCAATGGCAATTTTAGACTGAATAATATGGTACCCGGTTCCAAGGGGGTCCCGGTCTGGATTTAAAAAAATCAATATCCGTGATTTTTGATAGTCTTTTAAGGCAAACCAGACCAGGGGTATGGCCCCGAGACAGAGTCCGAAAAAGGTAAAAAATACGCGTTTTTCTACTTTGACAAACAAGGTGATAGAGGCTGCAATCAACAGCAGAAGCAGTCCTGTCCCCAGATCGGGCTGGACCACGATCAAAACAAACGGGATGGCGCACAGAACAATGGGCTTGATCAATTTTCGAAAATTGAGGCCGGTCTGGGAAACCGCGGTTGAATAGGCTGATGCCAGGCTGATAATCAGAGCGATCTTCATCAATTCCGAAGGCTGAATCCGGACAAACCCAAGCACGAGCCATCGCCTGGACCCTCCACCGATCCGACCGAAAAGAATGACAGAGATCAGCATTCCGATGCACAGGGCATAAATCAACAAATTCAATTTGTCCAATTCTCGAAAATCAATGGTCAGGCAGATCATCATGATGATAAACCCTGCCCCCATCCAGATGAGTTGTTTTTTAAACAGCAGGTGAACCACGCCGGCATCATTTCCTGCAGTCAGGGCGCTGTAGAGGATCACAAGGCCCACCGTACCGATCAAAAAAATAATTACAACAAACCCCCAGTCAAAATTTTCTATCAGTCTTCTGTCAAACATGGGCTACTCCATTTGGGATTCTCCGGTTGAAGGCGCTTGGTTTTCACTGGTTAAAGACTCTTGTACTTCTCCGGCTGAAGGCTCTCGGGTATATTGCTCGATCAATGCACCGGCTATGGGGGCGGCAGCACTTGAACCATGCTCGCCATGTTCGATGATCACGGATATGGCGATAACAGGATTTTGGGCCGGGGCATAGCATACAAACCAGGCATGATCCCGTAGCGCATATTCAAGATCTTCCATGTCGATTTTCTCCCCTTTTTTAATGCTGAAAACCTGTGCCGTACCGGTTTTTCCCGCTATATCAACCCCTTTAATTCTGATCCGCCGGGCCGTTCCCCTATTTCCCTGCACCACCTCATAGAGGCCTTTTTTAACGATTTCCAAAGTTTCCCGAGAGGCCGGAAGTCCACCCATAATTTCAGGCTCTATTCGTTTAATAATGTTTCCACCGGTGTCCACAATAGTCCGAACGATTCTGGGCCGGAAAAGGGTACCGCCGTTCCCGACAGCAGCCATTAAGACAGCCATTTGCAGGGGGGTCGCCAGATTGTATCCCTGGCCGATGGCAATGGAAAGTGTTTCTCCGCCCTGCCAGGATTCGTTATATCGTCTCTGCTTCCAGGCCGAGGTGGGTATGAAACCGGGCCGTTCATTTTCCAGAATAATGCCGGTTCGTTTCCCAAGTCCGCACCCCCGGGCATATTGAGCCAGGGCATCCACCCCGGTTTTGTCTCCGGCCTGGTAAAAAAACACGTCACACGACTGGGCCAGCGCGTCAATGACATTTAATTCGCCATGACCGTTTTTATTCCAGCATCGATACACCCTGTTTCCGTATCTTAAAAACCCGGGACAATAGGTGGTGGTATTGATGTCAATCTGTTTTTCTTCAAGGGCGGCTATTGAGGTAATGATCTTATAGGTGGAAGCCGGTGGGTACTCTGCCTGAATCGCCTTGTTTGTCATGGGTTTTCCCGGATCAGACAGCAGAATTTCCCATTTTTTGGAACTGATCCCGCCGATAAAATCATTCTGGTCAAAACTGGGATTGCTGGCCATCACCAGAACATCCCCGTTGTTCGGGTCAATGGCCACCACAGCACCATCTTTACCCTTGAGCAGATTTTCCGCTGTGAGCTGTAAATCCAAATCCAGGGTCAGATTGAGATCATGTCCGGATACGGATTCCACGGTTTTTAATACCTTGATGGTTCTGCCGTTTGCATCCACCTCTATCTGTCTTCCTCCACGCCTGCCCTGGAGATACCCTTCAAAACTTTTTTCAATCCCGTACCTGCCGATGGAGTCCCCGGATTTGACATTGGGATAAAGACCTGTGCTCAATTCCGTGCTGTTGACCTGCCCTAGATATCCCAGGAGGTGAGCTGCAGTTTTTTTGTGTATATAATGCCGTGTAGGCTCGATATCAATGTGAATCCCGGGAAGATCAAATTTGTGAGCCTCCACAACGGCCAGTTGATCCCTTGAAATATCCTCTTTTAATACCACGGGCTTGTAGAAAGCACCCTTCCCTGCCTGGACAATATTATCCATGAGCTCGACAAAGGGCAGCCCCATCAGGTCAGCCGTTTTCTGAACGGTTTTTTCAACGTCTCCTGCATCTTCAATGACAATTTTAAGGTTAAAAGAGGGCCTATTGTCCACCAGCAATCGTTTGTTCCGGTCAAAAATCAGGCCCCGGGAGGATTTAATACTCTTCAGCCGAACCGCATTTTTTTCAGACTTGAGCCGGTACTCCTCACCCTTGATAATCTGGAGATAAACCAGTCGAAGAAATAAGAGTGCAAAAACAAAGAGGATACAGACACTGGCGCCGATAAGCCGCTGTTTGAGCCAATCCCTGTCCGGATTTTTATTGAAATCAGTCAAAATGAACCATAGTCTTTTGGAGCCACAAGTCTGTGTATCACCCCGGTGACAAAAATCCAGTTCTGCCGGCAGACCTTGACCAGCCAGATGCCGGGAGGTATAAAGACAAGCCCCCAAAACGCCTGGTGAATCAAAAGGGCGAAGTTAAAATTCTGCAGAGCAGTACCGCCCTGATGAACAAACACGGAAAACAGCAGCAGGGCATGCTGAATCAATACCGCCAGCAGGCTGATAATAAGGATGAAAAAAACACTTTGCTTGAACAGCAATTGCCGGGTCAGGGTTACGATGATGTAAATCCACAGATAAGCAAATACATGGAAAAAGAATGGAGCACCGGAAATACTGTCCATGATACATCCGATAAAAATGACGGCAAACACCATTGAATAATGCGTTGAAATAAGGCTTAAAAAAAGGACGTCAATAATCACCAGGTCAAAGCAGTGCTCAAACCAGGAAAAAGAGGGAAGAACTATGGTCTGGACAACCATCAGAAAAAGGGTGAGAATGATAAAAAACACGGCTTTCATTGTTAAGCACTCTTTAGAAAATTCATCTGATCGTTTTAAACACCAGAACTTCTTCTATTTTATCAAAGTCAACACTGGTCTCTATGGTGATATCCTGAAAAAGTTGTGAGTGGACCTTGGTCACATTTAAGATTCTGCCGATTTTCAATCCTTTGGGAAACACCTCGTCCAGTCCCGAGGAAATAAGCATTTCCCCCTCTTTTACCTCATCCTTTCGCAGGGCATATACAAAGGAGCAGGAGTCCTCATTGTTGCCCTTTACGATACCCCGGACCCTTGAATTCTGGACAAGCGCGTCCACAGCGGAATTGGTGTCCGTGATCAGCAGTACCCGGGAATAATTTTTGGCCACTTCAATAATCTGCCCGACAATGCCTTCGGAAACCAGCACAGGGCTTCCTTTTAAAAGGCCGTCCTGTTCACCCTTGTCAATCATCACGGTTTTAAACCATGGAGAGGGGTCCCTGGCGATAATCTGGGCCGCCACATAGGTATTGGGAACCTTACCGGTAAAATCAACAAATTTCTTGAGCCGGGTATTTTCCAGTTCCAGCTCTTCATACCGGTTTCGCTTTTCATTGGATTGTCCCAGTTGCCGTCTGAGTTCAATATTCTCTTGAACGGCAAGAACCGCTAAAAAGTATGTCTTCCAGATATTTTGGGTATAGTTGACGGTTCGGGTGACACCCTGCTGGACCGGGGCGGTAATGGATATGAACAGACGTTCAATGCCGTTAACCGGTAACGCATCTTTTGTGCTCATGGTGATGACGATAAAATTAATGGCAATGAACAGCGCTATTCCAACAAAAATAAGAAGGTTCCGTGAAAACATTAAATCAATTAATGACGACTTCTTTCAAAATTTCAATGCTGTCAAGGACTTTCCCGCAACCCAGGGCCACAGTTGACAATGGATCATCCGTCACCACAATGGGAAGTCCGCTCTTTTCCTTTAAAAGCTTGTCCAGGTTCTTGAGCAGGGCACCGCCACCGGTCAACACGATTCCGGAATCCACAATATCGGCTGCCAGTTCCGGTGGTGTCTGTTCCAGGGCAATGCGGACCGTTTCTACGATGGCATCAATCTGTTCGGAAATGGCAACCCTGACCTCTTCTGAATCAATGGCCAGAATTTTGGGAATACCGGACACAAGGTCCCGGCCTTTGACTTCTATGGTTTCAAGGTTGTCCGGATCAGGATAGGCATTGCCGATGGTGGTCTTAATGATCTCAGCGGTTCTTTCACCGATGAGCAGATTGTACTTTCGCTTGATATGCTGGCTGATGGCGGCATCCATCTTGTCTCCAGCCACCCTTAAGGATCTTGTGTATACAATACCGGCAAGGGAAATAACCGCAACTTCCGTGGTGCCGCCGCCAATATCCACCACCATATTACAGGTAGGTTCCGTAATGGGCAGACCCGCACCAATGGCAGCCGCCATGGGCTCTTCAATAAGGAAAACCTCCCGGGCACCTGCAGATTCAGCCGATTCCCGCACCGCCCGTTTCTCAACCTGGGTAATGCCCGAAGGAACCGCGATGACAATTCTCGGGCGGACAAGGGTTTTTCGATTGTTATGAACTTTTCTGATAAAATGCTTGAGCATGGCCTCGGTAACGTCAAAGTCGGCAATGACCCCATCCCTCATGGGTCTGATGGCGACAATATTGCCCGGGGTCCTGCCCAGCATCCTTTTGGCCTCGACACCCACGGCCAGTATTTTGCTTTTGGCCCGGCGATCCGTTCGAACGGCAACAACCGATGGCTCACTCAATACAATTCCTTTTCCCTTAACGTATACCAGTGTATTCGCCGTCCCAAGGTCAATGGCCAGATCGTTGGAAAATGCGCCAAGCAAAGTGTCAGTTATAAAGTTCATTTTACCTCTTTTTAAGAATAATATTTTTAAATTGTATTCAAAACCTAAAGATCGTATTAAACATTATCTGCTAACAAATTAATCCGGTTTTTACAAGGCCAAAAAGCTCTATTTGGATATTTGGCCCAATTTTACAATAAGTGGGTAACCAGCAGATCATGCAGCCGGGGACGAAATTCCTTAATGCCCATATTGGATCTTAAGGGATGAACCCTGTTGGTTAAAAAAACGACCAAAAAAGAGTTTTTCGGGTCCATCCAGAAAGAGGTGCCGGTAAATCCAAGGTGCCCCAGGGATGATGCTGAAAAATATTGGCCCGAAGATGAATTTTTCTTTGCAGGGGTATCAAATCCGGCCGTCATTTCAAATTGATTTTTTCCGGATGCCAGGTTTCTGATAATATCCGACGACAAGACATTTGTGGACTTGTTCTGCACGGCATTCATTATTTCCAGACACAGGTCGTGGACTGCCTCAGCCGTGCCGAACAGACCGGCATGGCCTTCAATGCCTCCGGCAGCCCATGCATTGTCATCATCCACCTCCCCTTTCAGCACCCGCTTTCTCCATGGACAGTCCTGGGTGGAAGCTAATTTTTCCCGGCAGGAGTCAAGTTTTCCGGTGTCCGGACCAAGGGGCAAAAAAAACAGATCTTCAATCCCGAGAGGGGAGTAGATCTGTTCATACACAAATTCATCAAGGCGACGGCCGCCTGTTTTTTCGATGATCCAGGACAAAACCATAAACCCGAGGTCGCTGTAGACCTGACGTTCATTCATTCTATATTCCAGCGGTTCTTTGACCAGAAGCTGTCTGAGAAAGCCGCGTGGATCTTCATTGACTTCTATAATTTGTCTGTAATATTCCCGATGGGCGGAAAACCCTGAGCAGTGACGCAGCAGGGAATCAATGGATATGTCGGCTTTATCGGTGTCTGCAAATTCAGTCAGAATTTTACCGATTTTCTGATCCAAAAAAAGCTCCCCCTTTTCAACCAGTATGGATACGGCCAGGGTGGTGGCCAGGGGTTTGGTGAGCGAGGCCAGGTCAAAAACGCTGTTCTCGTGCATTTTTCTGGGTTCAAATATATCGGCCATGCCGTAAGCTTCATGAAAAACGATATTTCCATTCTTCGAGCACAGAAGTACGGCTCCGGGGAAAACACCTGTGGAAATTGCCTGGCTAATGGTTTGGTTTATTTTTGACCCGATACTTTGGTTTATTTTTGAATTGACTGCCTGGTGAATGTTTTGCCCTATAGTTTGACTGGCCATTGGATTTAAATCCAGCGAATGCGCAAGGTCTGGGTATCCATTTCAATGGCCGTTCCCATGGACAATGACAGATTCACCGGTCCATGGCCCGCTGCCAGCCCCCACAGAACCGGAATCCCATTGTCCTCAAATGCTTCTTGAAAAATCTCATCCAGATATTCAGGATTTTTGCAATTTTCAAATGATCCCAGTATCACCCCCCTGAGCTTGTTAAACAGGCCTGCCATCTTCATCTGGAAAAGCATGCGATCAATTTTATAGGCAGGTTCCCCGATATCTTCCAGAAACAGAACAGAGCCGTTAAAATCCGGTTGAAAACGGGTGCCAAGAAGATGGGATATGGTGGAGATATTGCCTCCGGTTAACCGTCCCGTGCTTTGACCCGGACAAATCACCCGGCTGGTGATACCGACAATTGGATGTATTACTCCTGTCAGGGTGTTGTAAAATGAATCAAGGGTTTCCCGGGCTGCCGTGGCAAGTGACACCACAGTGGGGCCGTGAATAACCGGAGTCCGGGTTTTGGACATCATGGACAATAGGATGGCCGTAATGTCTGAAAACCCCACAAAAGGTTTGGGATGCCGACGAATAACGTCCCAGTTTATATGATCCAGTATCCGCATGGCCCCAAAACCGCCACGGGCACAGACAATGCCGTCAATATCCGGGTCTGAAAAAAAATTGTTGATGACCATGGCCCGGCCTCTGTCTTCCCCGGCAAGGTAGCGTTTCTTGTTAAAAATATCATTGGGAACCTTTACCCTGAATCCCATGTCTTCAAGCACCTGGATACCCTGCCTGAATGCGTCATGATCAAACCGGGCCGACGGGCCGCACACTCCCAATACGCTGCCCGGCTTGAGCAATGGCTGTTTAGTGATGGGGTCAGGCATGGTCAAGCTTCTCAAGGACTCAGGGTTTGATTCTGATGGACGGATACAACCCCTTGCGCTCCCCTGTCCGATACGGCTGAATAATATTAAAGGAGATGTTCTGGTCATCCTGGGCATGTCCCCTTTTTTCACCCTTGTCAAACAGGGCCCCGTTGGCCAGTAGAATCTGATTGAGCCGCTTTTTAAAGGCGTCGATAAATACAGACCCCTTCCCGGAAAAGGTCATTCTCCCAATTTTAACGGTATCCAGGACATCGGCCAGATCATCCATGGCAATGGTGTGATCTGCCACATCTTCCTGGGAACCGATAAATCCCCAAACCAGATGTTCGGCCGGTATTTTCACAGGAGCCTGGGATCAATGATGGTGTGGGGCATGACAATGCATCCTTCCCCGATTTCAATTCTCGCGTCTTCCTTACCATTTAAAAAGGAATTAAATCCCACAAAGGTTTCCGCTCCCACGCGGGTATTGATGATCTTCCCGCCATGGGCGGTGATACAGAACACGGCAAGATCTGAGTTGATGATATAGGTATTTTCCTGGGCATTGGACCCGTCACCCATTTTGGCATTTTCCAGAAAGGCCCGCTGGGAGACAAGGACATTTTCACCGATCTGGGTATCCCCCTTGATGACCGCATACCGGTTAACGGCCGAACTACCCGGGGCATCGACCGGTTCAAGGTTCATGACCTCAAACAGCCGTTCGTATTCCTCTTCCTTGTCCTTTACAAAATCATAGATAATTCCCCTGGGCTGGTGTTGCTCATTGACCCCCACAAAATCATCAAGGATATCTTTTTTAAATTTATACTTAAACTCAAAATTCTGACTTCTCACCCACACCGTACCTGGATCAATCTTCCTGTGGAACAGTTCTCCGGCCTGGACATAGGAAAAGGGTCCCACAATGCAGGAATGGAGATTCATCAAATCCACGGTGGCAAAGGGCCCTAAGAAACATCCCTCCAGAGTGGACCCGTGGATGTTGGCATAATGGGCAGATACCGTGTTTCGAATCCCAAACTCTTCCGGGCTTTCCGGGTTGTGTGAATTGCTGTGAACAAGGGTCTTGTACAAGAGACTGTCCCGGATGGAAATCATTTCATCTTCAACCAGGGGAATATTTTTGGCACAGAGGATATTGTCCCCTTCTCTTTTTAATTCATCCCCCCGGACATCGCTCTTGTAAATGGCGGATCGTCCCACAAAGCATTTGCCCAAAAAATAACTGCCGGCAATATTGGAATTTTTAAAATGAAAATAGATGGGGTGACGGGAGGTAATTCCGTAAAATGCATAAAACTTGAGCATTTTATCGTGATCAAGGGCATTTTTGACAAAGGTTTCCGTATCAAAACCAAATTCATCCAAATTCACGTTCACCCGGCTGATGATTCTGTCATTGAGTCTTTTTAACTGGCTCATTCCATAAATCCTTTATATTAAAATTGTTCCTTTAAATTTCACACATTATACCAGAGCGCAAATAATACCATGAAACCAGGAAACCGGCAAGAATCAGATTATTTATGGTTTGGGCAGGTATTCCTGCCTTACCGGTGAAAACACTTCAATGGCCACCGAATCTTCCAGAACCCGTGCCTGGTGAGGAATATCTCCTTTGATGCACCAGGTATCTCCGGGTTCCACAAGAAACTCCTTTGAATCAATGATCAGTCGCATCTTTCCGGAAACCAGAAATCCAGTCTGCTCATGGGGGTGAGAGTGATGGGGCAGACTGCTTCCCTTTTTCAAATGAAACCGAGTTAAAAGGCTTTTCTCACCATGAACCAGGGTTTTCATTTCTATACCCTCAATGGGATTTAAAAACCCCTTTGGATCATACTTTGCAAACATCTGTGTTTCCTTTCGCAGCTTATGGTTTAAGGTCTTTTCCTGCATTATTTTGACAAAATTTGAGAAAATTGCAATACTGTATACCTGTTATCATTAAATAAAAGAGGTTAAAATTTGACAATTCCCAGAATCCTGGCTCCGGCAGGTGATAAAAATTCATTTCTTGCCGCCGTTGCCGCAGGTGCCGATGCCATTTACTGTGGTCTGAAGATATTTTCCGCCCGCATGGAAGCCGACAATTTCAGTATCGAAGAACTGGGACGGCTGACCCGGCTTGCACACTCAAAGGGCATTGAGGTCTACGTGGCATTTAACTCCATTATCAAGGAGTCTGAGCAGGAAAAAGTTTTTAACCTTTTATGCAAACTGACCCGATTTACGGACGTGGATGCGTTGATCGTTCAGGATCCGGCCATGATACCCCTGGCAAAAAATGCGGGATTTAAAAAAGAACTTCACCTGTCGACCCTGGGAAACTGCACCTTTCCAGCAGGCCTTGACACGGCCGGACGTTTGGGGTTTAAACGGGTGGTTCTTCCCAGAGAATTTACCATTGACGAGATCAAAGAAATGGCCCGTGCCGTTCCCCAAGGCCTGGAATTGGAGGTTTTTATCCACGGGGCCCTGTGCTATTCGATTTCCGGCAGGTGCTATTGGAGTTCATGGTTTGGTGGAAAGAGTTCGCTTCGCGGCCGATGTGTCCAGCCCTGCAGGAGAATATATGAACAAAAAGGCCTGAAAAAAAGACATTTCTCGTGCATGGATTTTTCCAGCGATGTGCTGGTGAAAATATTAAAACAAATTCCTGAAATCACCACCTGGAAGATTGAAGGCCGGAAAAAAAGCCCCCACTACGTGTATTACACGGTCAGGGCCTATAAACTCCTGAGGGATGAACCCAAAAAGAAAAAACAGGCATTGTCCTATCTTGACTATGCCATGGGAAGAGAATTCAGCCACTATAACCTCTTGTCCCAGCGGATCATGAATCCCCTGGATCACTCGTCGGAAACCGGTTCAGGCCTATTTGCCGGGCGGATACAAAATCCGGCAGCCCCGTTTTTCATCGCAAGGGAAGCCCTTCTTCCCTTTGATCTTCTCCGGATCGGATTTGAGGATGACCCCTCCCATGCCATCCAGCGGGTGACCCGGGCCATCCCCAAAAAAGGAAAGTTTTTCCTGGGCAAATCTTCAAAATTTAAAGTCAAAAAAGGGACCCCGGTCTATATCATTGACCGCCGGGGACCCGACCTTGCCGCCGAACTCAAAGCCCTTGATGCCGAGTTGAACAAGCTGGAAACCATATCAATTCGACCGGTCAAGGATAAGGCCCCTAATCTTTTGAGTCGAAAATCCACATCCGTAAAAATCAAAACCATTGATATCAACCTTTCCAGGGGCAAGGCTCCGATTCAAAATCTTCGCCACACAGATACGGGTGTCTGGATTTCAACCCGGGGATATTCTGCTCCTGGTGCCGGAAAAAACTGGTTGTGGCTGGACCCTGTCGTATTCCCGGAAGAAGAAAAAGACTGCTTTGACTGCATCGGCAAAGCCGTTAAAAGGGGAGCTAAAAATTTTGTTTTAAACGCTGTCTGGCAATTGTCTTTTTTCAAGAACCCCGGGCAATTGAACCTCTGGGCCGGACCCTTTTGCAATATCACCAACAGCTCCACCGTGAACCTGTTGAAATCATACGGATTCTCCGGTGCCATTGTCAGCCCGGAACTGGATAAAACTACGTTCACCAGTCTGCCCCAAAAATCCGATCTGCCCCTGGGTGTTGTGATTTACGGCAACTGGCCATTGGGAGTGTCCAGAATCATTTCCCAGGATCTTAAAACAAATCAGGCATTTACCAGCCCCATGGGTGAAATGTCCTGGATTTCAAAACACAATAATAATTATTTGATTTTCCCCAACTGGGTCCTGGATTTAAACTCAAAAAGAGCGGAACTGGAAAACGCCGGATATGCACTCTTTGTGAACATCCATGAGACCATACCCCGGAGCGTAAAAATGAAAAACCGGCCCGGACTCTGGAACTGGAACCTGAAGCTTTTGTAGAGGGATACCGAACCGGCCGATTGGAGCCGTTTGCTCGACTTGCCTGAATCTTACCCGACCTTACCCGATATTACAGTGAAATAATGCAGTTGGGCCCGGTGATCAGAAGATTATTGGTCACAGTGGACTGAATCTGCTCCATCTTACTGCCCAGAAGGATATCCTTGATGATGCCATGACCATAGGCTCCCAAAACGATAAGGGAGTTATGGGGCACCTCATACAGCATGGTATCAAACTCTGATTTTTCATAAAAAATCCATTGTCTGGACAATTGGCTGACAGGCTCTTCCAGGCCATGATCTTGAATTAATCGCCTGAAATAGGTCTCATCGTTTTTTTCCAGCAGAGTATAGATATCTAAGGGTAAGCCTGAAGACATAGCAATTTTAAGGCCCAGGTTCAAGGCATTCAGGGCATTTTTAGATCCTCCGAAAAAGACACTGATGCCTTTCCAGGGCTTAAACACCGGGCTGGTGATTAAAACCGGGAACGTGGCATGTTTAATGATTCTTCTCACCCGTGGTCCGATATGGCCCAGGCCGATTTTTGAAGACAGGTCGGATACGGACCTGGGGCAGCAGAGGTAATCGAAATTGGTTGAAACATCGGGCAAAGAAGATGCGGTAAAATGTTTGGGCTCATAAAACATGGGTTTGATGTCCATTTCATCAAACAGCTCTTCAGCGTGTTGTCTGGCCGTATCCGGTGAGGCCAGATAGGATTGATCCAGATCTACCTGGACTGCATCATTGGAAAAATACATTAAAAACTTATCAGACTTTGGAATATAGGCCACCGGGAAGGCATTAATCGTTTTACAAAAATACAATGATTGAAGAAAAGTTTCCCTGCCAAATGGGGTGTTCCTGAAAATATGAAGCAATTTGTAATTCATTTTTATCTCCTTGATTAATCGTATTAAACTTAATGGACACTGGTCTGAACGATGAGTTCCCTGCGGTATAGGTCCAGAATCCGATTCTTTGAAATCATGCCGATAAACCGGTCGTTTTCCACCACCGGTATGCTGTCCATGCGGTTGATATCCATAGAGTCCAGTACCTCCTGCAGGTCATTTTCCAGGGATGCGCTAATCACTTTGGTGTCCATGATCTGACTTAAAAAAATCATGTCATACATACCCGGATCCAGTGCATATTTTCGAATGGAGCTGATCTGAATCAACCCCTTATACTGATCGCTTCCATCTTCAAGTACGGGAAAAAAATTCTGCTGGGACATCCTGACCGTATCAATAAATTGCCTGAAAACCATATTTTCAGACACGGTAATATAATCTGTCTCAATCAATTCACTGACATTTAAATCCGATAAAATTCTTTCATCCGTGCCCGGCCGTAAAAATTGTCCCCGCTCAATCAATTCTTTAAAATAAAAAGAAGCCGGTTCTATATAGTGGCTCAGGGTGGACGAAATGGAAGAGACAACGATTAACGGCAGAATCGTCTCATACCCGCCGGTAATTTCAACGATGAGAAAAATTCCGGTGAGCGGCGCCTGCATCACCCCGCTGATCAGTCCGGTCATCCCCAGCAGGGCATAGGCACCCTGACCGGCACATTCAAAGGATGGGAACAGGACAAACAAGACTTTATAAAAAAAAATCCCGCTGAGGCTGCCGATGAGCAGACAGGGAGCAAAAATCCCTCCCGAGCCCCCCCAGCCCAGGGTCATGGCCGTGGCAAAAATTTTGGCAAATATCGCCACAAAGGTTAAAAAAAGACCCATGGAAAAGGTTCCGGAAATCATTGACTGAATAAAATGGTACCCCTCCCCCAGTACAACGGGCAGAAACATCCCGATGATCCCCACCGTACATCCGCCGATGAGTGCACGAATCCACAAGGGGAAAGAAAGTTGCCCGGCCGTTTTTCGCACCCGTCTTAAAATCTTTGTAAACAGAACTGAAATCAAAGCGGTTCCAAGGGCGAGACACAGGGACGGCAATAAATCCGAGGCCCCGACCTGAAACGGCTGGTGATTAAACAGAACCTGTTCCGGGAAAATGGCCTGACTGACTTCAGCCCCTGCCACGGCAGCAATGGCAATTGGAATGATATTGACAAATTTCCATTCCCCCAGAATCACCTCAATGGCAAAGACAAGACCGGCGATGGGGGCATTAAATATGGATGCAATGGCACCGGCTGTTCCGCATCCCACCAGGGTGATCCGCTGCCGGTCATTTAACCCCAGGAATTTGGCAATATTGGAACCGATTGCCGAACCGCTCATGACCACAGGCGCTTCCGGTCCGGCAGACCCCCCGCTCCCAATGGTTAAAAAACTGGATATCAACCGTGAATAGCTGGATCGAAACCGGAGAAGCCCCCCATATCGTGAAACAGAGTAAATAACTTCTGGAACGCCGTGCCCTGCCCCTTCCCTGGCAATTTTATCCAGATAAAGAGAAGAGAGCAAAGCCCCCACAGCCGGGAAAACAAATGCCCACCAATAGTGACGGAATCCATGAAGCCATTCCAGCACCGTCTCCAGTGACAGCCTGAGGGCCACTGCGGCAAGGCCGCTGCAGATTCCGGCAATGGAACCGGCAACGATCAGCAACAGCCGGTCATCCAGGTGAAACAGCCGCTGGTACAGGGTTTTATACCAATTTTTTATTTTTGACATGGGTGAAACCGGCTCCAGTAATGCAACTAAATTGGATTTGTTCGTTGAATACGTTCGATTTCTTTGACCAGGAGCAATGGATCCGGCCGGGTGTTTAAAAAACCCATAAAATCCCTGTCTTTCAGACAAAAGGCGAGAACCGACAGCAGGTGCAGGTGCAGTTTAAGGTCAGGACAGAGAATAAGAAAGAGCACAAAAACAGGCTGATGATCCAGGGCGTCATAGTCCACCGGAAGCTCTGGAAAACAGACACAGATCATGGGGTGACTTAAAAAATCGGCCGGTTCTCTTGGGTGGGGAATGGCGATCCCGTTTCCAATACCCGTTGAAAGTGCGGCTTCTCTTTCCACCAGGCGTTGGACAAGCTCGGACTTAAACTCATCCGGGATGTGGGGGTTGTTTTGAACGGCAGAAAAAAGAACATCTTTGACATTCTTTCCCTGAATATCATAGTACACGCCCCCGTTTTGAACGGCCGTGGACAGGGAAATACTATCATTATTCTCCTGATTCTCCCGGCCCGTGATCTTTTTTGCAGCCGTTTTCTTTTTTGAAATATCCAGGCTGATATTATGCTTTGAGGCCCATTTTTCCAGTTCCGTCAACCTGAACCGATATTTGGCCCCTTTTTTTGATATTGGCAGTTTTCCCTGGCGCACCCATCGTTCAATGGTATCCGGGACGACACCCAGATATTCTGACAACTCAAAAACCGAAAGTTCCATTTCTCGTTCCTTATCATCATAACGGAAGAATAAAACCCTGTCGGGTCTTTTTAACGTGCAGGCATACTGTTACAATTTGGATCAAGCCTTCCGGAGACATCCGGAAAAGATCAGGTCATGCTGGTCAGGTTTTGTTCCAGACAGGTATCATTACTCATGTGCACACATTATTCACCGCTATAAGCTGCTAAATTCACACTCTATTTTGCATCTCTTATAAACTAAACCCGCATGAATAACAACCTTAATTTTTCCATTGCATACTTGTTTCTCAAATCCTTCCATGTTATGGGTTCATATACAAAGAATTCTGTGGACGAGTCATGTCCAAACTTTGCAAGTATCAGGAGCATCCATGAATCAGTTAAAACAACTCAATGATAGAATCGTCAGTCGTGTGAATGCCAATTTAGCCGAGTTTGATTTTGATACCCAGAGTTTTGTCATCAACTCGCTTGAGCATGAAAAAATGATGAAATTTTATGCATTTTACGGTATCACATCCCGTCATCCTCTCTATTTCCACTTCAGAAATTCCAATATTGCCGGCAGCTATTTTCTCGGCAAATGTCATGTGGGACGATCAGCCATATATAAGAGTGATATCCGGGGGGATGAGCTAAAAAGAAAGGGGGACAAAATCCGGGGGGAACAAAACATTCCCCTTGTGGAAGACGAGATGATTGTGATCCGGGACAGCCTGTTGTATAAAACCCTTGTCCACAGCAATTCACACAACCCGGAGAGTCCGGAAGAGTTCGGCATTCGAAATACCATCTCAGCCCATTACTCAAATATTCACGGGTCCACCCTGGAGGGGTGTTTTTTAGGCCCCTTTGCCACCGTAGATTTGATGAACCTGCATTCGTGCATCGTGGGTAATTTTTCATATGTCCAGGCCGGTGAACTATTCCACCGAAGAATCAATCCCGGAACCGTGTGGATTCGGAATCCAAACTTTGAATTTAAATATAAATTCAAGAAAGAAATTCTGGACAATTTCGTGGGGGTAAATGCAGCGTATCAGCCCCGGGGCCTGATCTACGATTTCGTCAAAGAGCGGGAACACGACTATGAAAAACTCTTTGATGTAATGAATATAGCTCCGGTAAAAGCACCGGCCAGTTCCGCAGTTAACCGATACGCCAGGGTGCAGGGAAAGACAATCATCGGCGAAAATGTCCTCATCTCCCAACGGGCTTTTCTGGATAATGCAATAATGGGAGACGGTTCCAATGCCCAGGAAAATTCTTATATTATCAATTCCACCCTGGCCGGTCTGAACGTCACCACCCATGGGGGCAAATTGCTGTATACCCGTCTCGGTCTTGAAACGTATATCGGGTTTAATGCCTTTTTAAACGGGAAGAAAGATGCCCCCATCCACATCGGTGAGGGGTGTATTGTCATGCCCCATACAATTATCGATTCATCTGTTCCCATCAATATACCGGATGAACATCTGGTCTGGGGGTTTATCGGATCGGCACAGGATATTGAGAATCACTCCATGCCCATTGACGACATGGCCGCGATTCTGGAAAGCATCACCATCGGGAAAATGACCTTTACCGGCATGGGATCTGTTTTTATCGATTCCCTGCAAAAACGGATTCGACAGGTGCTACTGGCCAACGGGGCAAGGTTCAGCAATGATGAGCACCGGGGCCATGCCCAGGATGACCAGAATATCTCCTTTAATATTATTCAGCCCTACGCAACAGGGCCAAGCCAGGGGCTGTACCCGTCCATCCGGATCAAACCCTAGGCAATCATCTGCCGCACCCATTGCGGTAATGGATGCGGCAGATGATTTATTTGAAAAAAGTCAGGAGTGCATGCAAATTGGTCAAGGGATGGGGAGGACATCCCGGGATGAACAAATCCACCGGCAGGATGGTGTCCAGGCCCTGGGTGATTTCAGGGCTGCCCGTAAAGGGTCCTCCCGAAATGGTACAGGAACCCACTGCAATGACCACTTTGGGATCGGGAATGGCCTCATAGGTCTGGAGTAATGCGGTCTTCATATTCCTGGACACAGGACCGGTTACCACCACGGCATCCGAATGCCGGGGAGATGCCACGAAATTGATACCGAACCGGCCCAGATCAAAAAACGGGGTGGCCAGAACGTTCAGGTCGGCTTCACAGGCATTGCACCCGGCAGCCGATACTTGACGGAGCTGAAGGGACCGGCCGAACAATTTTTTGAAATGCTGTTTGGAGTGTGCGGCAAGGTCTGGAAGGGTTCCGTCGGTCAATAAATCTATTTTCCTGGAAGTGGAGATTTCAAAATCCCCTGTAAACTTGACAAATTCCCCATTGGAAATCCGCTCACAGGTGCCGCAGAAGACACAGCGGCCCATGTCGATTTTGACCTGATCACGGTCAATGGCATCCTGGGGGCAGGCATCGGCACAGGCTGCAACCATTTGGGGTGTTACCTGTTTTTGAATCACGGGTCTGCCGCGATACCGTTCAAATACAGAGGGTTTTTCCTTGGGATAGTTGCAGGTTCTGTACCCCTGTTCAAATCTATTTTTAAGTGTGCTGAACATGTAAACTCGCTTTATTTTATAATTATCAAGTTTAAATCCCTAAAGGTCAAATCCACAATAGGACAGGTTAAAACTTTTATTGTTCAAGGGAAAATCTGAAATACCGGTATCCCGTAATGCCATGGACAGACCGTTCCAATTATGAAAAGATGGATCTTTGACTTTATACCGCAGAATTTTTCCCTGGTCATCAGTCAGAACCGCATGGGAAACCTCTCCCCGCCACCCTTCGTTTAAGGTGACCACAAAAGAAGACGCGGGAAGCGCCGGGATCTGACCGTTCACACACTGGGTTTCCACCGGTGTCCTGATCAACGCCTGGATGATGGCAAGGGACTGGTGTACCTCATCATACCGGACTCTTGCCCGGGCATACACATCACCCGTGGATTTTTTATTTTCCGGAATACCGATCATGCCGCCATATGCCTCGGTGGGAAAACAGCGCCGGGCATCATAGGCAATTCCACTGGCCCGGCCGGCCGGACCCACCAGACCCAGATGCTCGGCATCCGCATTACTCACCGAGCCGCAGCCCTCAAAACGTGCCCGGACTGTTGATGCGGAAAATAAAAGCTCCAGCACATGTTCCACCTGGGGTTTTAATTCTTTGATGCGCTCATCCAGGGTGGTCCGGATATCCTGGGACAAATCAAATCGAACCCCTCCCGGTCTTACCAAACCTTTACCAAACCTATTCCCGCACAGGAGAAGAGAGAGGTTTAAAAAATCTCCCCGGATTCGTCCAAAATAGTTGGCCGGGGGAAGAAATGCCACATCCCCGCTCAAGGCCCCGAGATCGCCGATATGATTGGCCAGCCGTTCCAGTTCCAGGGCAATGGTCCGAATGATCCCGGCACCCTTGTCCGGCTGAACCCGTGTCATGGATTCAATGGCCTGGGCCATGCACAGGCCGTGACCGATGGTGGTATCCCCGGCAATGTTCTCTGCAAGGATGGGCAGCCGTTTGGCCTGAACGTCGTGGAGCAGATTCTCAACAGCCCGGTGCTGGTATCCCAGTTGAATTTCAAGGTTCAGCACCCGTTCACCAATGCAGTTGAACCGGAAATGACCGGGTTCGATAACCCCGGCATGAACCGGACCCACGGCAACCTCATGGATTTCATGGCCCTCTACCTGATAATAGGGATAGTTTCCAGGAATATCATTTGTATAGTCATTGCCGAAAACATCTTCCACATCTCTGTAATTGGGATGGTATCTGACCATTTTCAGCCAGGGATGGCCCTGGGGACGTATCCCGAATTGTTCGGCAATTTCCCGCTCAAACATGTGAAAGGGTTCACAGGTTTGGGTAAAAGACGGATAGGACTCGGGAGCATCACAGCCGGCAACAAAAAGTTTGTCTGTTCTCAACACTGCCATGAATTTAAGGGAGCCATTGTCCTGATAGGCAAAAAACTGAACAACTTTTCCTCCCTGACTGACTATTCCCAGGGCATTTTTCTGAAAATCCTCAAACGAAAGTAGAGGAATGTTTTCTCGGGTTACGGTCTCACCATTTGAAATTTCTAAAAAAGCGTTCGTCATTTAAGTCCCCCGCCTATGGCAGTTACAGCATCAACAATGGTTTGATAGAGTGAATCCGGCATAAAGAAGCACAATACCAGGGATGTTAACAGCAGTATATATTGCGGCCAGACCATACCGGCCTTTTCTTTTAATCGAATGGTTCTCTTCTTTGTTTTTTGTTCAGGATCTTTGGTGTCAAAATCATTAAAGGAAATTTTCATGATCTGGTTGGCAAATCCGGCAAAGACCACACAGAGGCTCAGGATAAAAATCCCTGCCGTGATATAATGGCCCGCCCGAAATGCCCCGACAATGATAAACATTTCCCCGATAAAGATGCCAAAGGGTGGAAACCCGGATATCCCGGCAAACCCGCTGAAAAACGCCACAAAGGTTTTGGGCATTTGACTCACCATGTCCCCGGTTCGTGTGATCAGCCGGTCCCCATACCCCAGAAGAATATTGCCCGAAGAAAGGAACAACGACGACTTGATCAGGCTATGATGAATCATGCAGATGACGGCCCCGTATGCTGCCACACCGCCGATACCGGTTCCAAAGGCAATGATTCCCATGTTTTCAATGGAAGAATAGGCCAGCATACGCTTGTATTCGTTCTGCTTTAAAATAAAGGTTGCCGCGGCCAGGATGGACATGAGCCCGAAAATAATCAAAATGGTACCGGAAAAATCGCCAAGGCCTGCCGCATACATGATCTTATTGGTTTTAAAAATCCCGAGATAGGCACAGTTGAGCAGAACCCCGGATAACAGGGCCGACGCCGGGCTGGGTGCCTCGCTGTGGGCATCGGGAAGCCAGGTGTGCATGGGCGCCAGGCCCATTTTGGTTCCATACCCCACAAGGATGAACACAAAACCTGCCTTGAGCCATAAAGGATCAAGTGACTGGGCCACCAGGGTAAGGGCTGAAAACGACAGGGGGGCATCCACATTGCCGATGTCCATGGACAGGGTTATAAATACAGATCCCAGCAGGGCCATGGCAATACCCACCGAGCAGATGAGCACATATTTCCAGGTGGCTTCAAGGGAGGCACCGGACCTGTGGGTATAGATCAGGGGAGCTGAGGCAAGGGTGGTGGCTTCAATGGCGATCCACAGAACCATGATATGATCGGACAGGGTGACCATGGTCATGGTGGATAAAAACAGGAGCATGAATCCGGTGAATATATTTTCCGATTGAATTTCACTCTCTTTAAGGTAACCGATGGTATAGATGGAAATCAGGAAAAACAGCAGTGAAATCACCAGAAGCGACAGCAGCCCCTCGGGGGTGACGGCAAAATAATTCTTAAAATAGGCTTCCGGCCTGTTTTGCCAGATCAGAAGCGAAAGGATCAGATGAATCGCTCCGGTAACCACCAGAAGCTGCCGGCCCATGACTTTTGGAATAAAAAAAGCAATCAGGCCGGTGATGAAAGGGGTCAGAAAAACAAGTTCTACCATGAAATATCACCTATTCCTTTAATGTTCGAAGTAGAGCCGTATCAACATCATCAAACGTCTGCTTGATATTCTGGAGGATAATGGCCATGATCATCACCCCGGCAAGCACGTCCAGTAATATGCCGAATTCTACAATATGCCGGGCACGTACCGAAAATGTGGTACCGATCAGATAAATCCCGTTTTCCATGATAATGTATCCCAGCACCATGGCAATGGCATTGCGCCGGGCCATGAGCAGAAACATTCCCGAGACCAGCAGGGCAATGGCCGTGGGCAGCAGAAGGGTATTCTGGCTGATGACGGGTATATCCAACTGCCTGGAGATAAAGGTTGCCGCGACAATGAGTCCAAGACCGCAGAGCATGGAGGCATGGTACCCGACAATGGGTTCCACCTCTCGTCGTATGGCCACCTTCTTAATCGCGATATAGATGCTTAACGGGATGATGATGCCGCGGATGGCCAGGGTCACCAGGGTAAAGACCATGCCGCCGGCCGTCATGTCATGACCGATAAACAGCGGCACCACAGAGGCCACGATCCCCTGGAACCCCACCACCATGATGAGCCCGGGAATTCGGCTGGAACCAAAGGAAAACAATACGGAAAGCAGCACAAGGGACAGGGTGGTATCCACCGGATTTAGTATCATTTGATAAACTCCAAGGTGATAATGGTTGCAAAAAAGGCCAGGGCAAAGGATGTGAGTACAAACTGCGGCACTTTGTCCATCCTGTACCGGGCAATCACGGATTCAATAACGCCTGTCACACCGTAGACAAGGATGAGTCCGGCAATAAAAATAGCAAAACTCAAACCTGGAACCCCAAAATTAAAGGGCAGAACCAGCCGTGAAATCAGAGTGGAATAAAAGAAAAGCTTGCAAAAAGATCCCAGCTCAATAAGGGCAAAATCAGGACCGCTGTGATCCAATACCATGACTTCATGGATCATGGTCAGCTCCAGGTGGGTGGCCGGATCATCAACCGGCACCCGGGAATTTTCCGTGAGCAGGATGATAAAAAAGGCGATCACAATGAACAGCAGTGGGGCCCCGGTGGCATCCCACAGCCCCAGGGTTGAGGCGCCGCTGAAATAGGCTGACAGCTGCAGCTCACCCGTGAGCCGGTAAAAGAAGATCAGAATCATAAAGGTGGTGGCTTCACAGATAATGGGAAAGTAGGCTTCCCTTGCAGCCCCCATGCCTTCAAAGGGAGAGGCCGTATCCATGGCCGCGGCAATGGTAAAAAACCGGCCCAGCCCCATGATGTACAGAACAAAAATGATGTCTCCGTTAAAGGAGAAAATCGGTGCTGCCCCTGCAATGGGCAGGAACATGAGCACGGTGACGGCGGAACAAAGCGATACAATGGGCCCGAGTTTGAACATCCCTGTGGTGGAGGTACTGTAAACAGAGCCTTTTTTGAACAGCTTGATCAGGGTGTAGTAATTGATCAGCAGGGGCGGCCCTTTTTTCCCTCCGAAAAAAGCCTTCACCTTAAGGATAATTCCTGAAAAGAAGGGTACTGTTAAGATTGCAAGCAGCCAGAGGATAATGGATTCAATCATGAAAACTTCCTAAATTAATTTATTTTATGAAGAACAATAACAATATAATGGCCAGTAAAATATACCCGATATACAAATGGATATCTCCGTGCTGAATCCATCTGAGTTTATCAAAGAAAGACAGTATCGGGTTCACGATGACACGGTTCATGTGAAGCCCTGCAATATCATGTATCCGGCTTCTATAATGTGTTTTTGCCGGAAACCGGCCCAAAATCTTTGGATGGTCTTCTTCCAGGGGTGCTGCAGGCCTGAAAAAATCAAGGATAAAAGAGGCATAGGAAGAACCGGTATACTGCATCTTAACCGTTGGCTGGGTAAACCCGCATCCCCAGGTGCCGGACCTGCGGATGATCTTGCCCCGGTAAAAAAACCACCTGATCGTGATCACCACCACCAGCACAGCCAGAAAAATCATGGCACCAAAGGAAATATTTTCCATCATTCCAAGAATCGGGTCAAATGCGGCAGGATCAAATCCAAGACCCAGGGCATTGACTGCGGCAATGGGTATCCAGATAATACACTTTGGAAACAGGCCGATAAAAATACAGGCCGCGGCAAGAATCGACATGGTAATCTGCATGGAAGCCCCGGTTTCATTTACATTTTCAGCGGCCCGGGTCCTGGGTTCCCCCTGGAAGACAACCCCCACCACCTTGGTGAAACAGGCCAGGGCAAGTCCGCCGATAACGGCCAGGCTGACAATGGCAAAGATGCTCAAGACAAATGCGGTTCTGTCCAGGGCGATTCCTTTGAATCCGCCGAAGTAGATGAGGAATTCCCCCACAAATCCGTTGAGGGGGGGCAGTCCGGAAATTGCCAGGGAGCCGATGATCACCGCAGTTCCGGTAATTTTCATGGGCTTTAGCAATCCCCCCAGGGCATCAATGGACCGGGTCCCGGTTTTGTGGAGCACCATGCCCGCACCCATGAACAGGAGGGTCTTGAAAATGGCGTGGTTCAGGATATGCAGAAAGGCACCGGAAAATCCAAGGACCGCCATTATAGGCTGATTTGAAGAGACACCCGTCATTCCAATGCCCAGTCCGATCAAAATAATGCCGATATTCTCAACACTGGAGTAGGCCAGGAGCCGTTTCAGATCGTGCTGGCCCAGGGCATACACAACCCCGAGAACACCTGAAATCACACCGGCCACGAGCAGGATACTTCCAAAAATCGGTGTGGGAAAATTTAAAAGCATATAGATCCGGACGATTCCATAGATACCGGTTTTGATCATGACCCCGGACATGACGGCGGAGATATGACTGGGTGCGGCCGGATGGGCATAGGGCAGCCAGACATGAAAGGGGAAGACGCCGGCTTTTGATCCAAACCCCACAAAGGCAAAAACAAATATCAGAATTTTGATGGTTTCAGGAAGCGCCCCCAGATCCTGGAACCCGAAACTTCCGGTATATCCGTAAATCAGGGCAAATGCGGCAAAAATAAACATGGCACCCACATGGGAAAAAACAAAGTACAGGTACCCGGCTTTCCGGTTCTCAGAGGCGTGATGGTTGTAAATCACCAGGAAGAAGGATGACAGGGACATGATTTCCCAGGACAGCAGAAAGGTGATGATATTGGCGGATGTCACCACCAGGGCCATGGAAGCGACCAAAAGGCTGAAGAAAAAATAATTGGCCGCAGTTTTAATCGGTTTTTGCTTATGGTCCAGATAATGATAGCTGTAAACAGCGGCCAGGAGGGAAACAAAAAAGATGGCCACAAGAAAGAAAGCGGAAAGCCCGTCGATTTGAAAAACCAGGGAAAAAATATTCAGGTATTGAAAGGAGGCCGTCACCTGGGCCGGGTCACAGAGTTTTGCTGTGGCATCAATCATTCCCCAGATGCAACCGGCGCTCACCAGTAAAACCGGCATAATTTTCGATATTTTCCCCTGCCGGGCCAAAGCAAGAGCAAGACAGCCGCCAAGGACAATCATCAGTATGGATACGAAAAATGGACTCATAAATTCCCCAATCTAAATTATTTTTTTCCAACCTTAGGGGTAGTGCAGATTGTATATGGAGTGGTCTTTCATAAATGAGTGCTTTAACCGACTCATTTTAAGCAGTTCAACCCTCTCGATTTCAATCTTGCAGATCCTGACGGCCGGATATGTCATTCTGGTTTCCACTTAAATATTTTTCAAACTGTTTACAAATGAAACAGTTTCTCTTAATGTAGAACCCGACTTTTGTCAAGTACTGGAAAAAAAATAATCCCCGTTAACCACGGTGATATTTCACTGTATTTTATCCAGACTTTTCTTGACAAAAGCCGATTTCTCATCTTATTTAGAACGAATTTGAAAATAAAGGGGCAATATAACCCTAGGTAAATTATATTAGGCAAACTTATTTTAACTTCAGGAGATAATTATTCAGATGACTACAAATGCAAATGCCTTGACAGGCAGTGATTTTGACTGGAAGCGGGTTCTTTTTTTATTGATCGGATTTACCCTTTTCATGGTGGTGAATTTTTCCCCGGCCTGGCCTGATGCCATTGATCCCACGGGAAAACATTTTGCCCTGAGCCAGCAGGGGAAAGGAGCCCTGGCCATTTTCCTTCTGGCCGGTACCTGGTGGGTGTTTGAAGTGATCCCCATCGGCGTGACCAGCCTGACCATCGGGGCCATGCAGGTGCTGTTCATGGTGAGACCGGCTGAAAAGGCGCTCAAAGATTTCATGACGCCCTCGGTTCTGTTTATCTTCGGTTCCCTTGTC
Organism: uncultured Desulfobacula sp.; assembly: GCA_963674905.2. Classification (GTDB taxonomy): domain Bacteria; phylum Desulfobacterota; class Desulfobacteria; order Desulfobacterales; family Desulfobacteraceae; genus Desulfobacula. The sequence continues at coordinate 4,618,075 of CAXXXR010000002.1, forward strand.
ATCGGCATGGTGTTTACCAAAACCGGCCTCACCAAACGGCTGGCCTATAAAATGCTCGCCATTGTGGGAGAAAAGACCAGCATGATCTATCTGGGCTGCTTTGTGGTCACTGCAGCCCTCACCCATATCATGGCCCATACCGCTGTTGCCGCCACCATGTTTCCCCTTCTCATGACCATCTACGGTATGTACACCGATGATGACAAGCCCACCAAATTCGGAATCGGCCTGTTTATGGGAATGGCGTTTGTGGCAGGGGCCGGCAGTATTGTCACCCTCCTGGGTGCAGCCCGGGGCGCGGTTGCCCTTGGTTTTTTCAAGGATATTGTGGGAAGGGACATCAGTTTTTTTGAACTCACCTTTTATATGTTCCCGGTGGGCTGGGCCATGACATTCCTGCTGTGGGGATTTTTCATGATTTTTTTCAAACCTGAAAAGAAAACCATTCCCGGGCTCAGGGAAAAGGCCAAAAAACTCAGCGCTGCCATGGGCAGTATCACCCGGAACGAAATCATTGCCGCCACCATCATTTTTGTGTGCATCTTTGTCATGTCGGCCAAGCAGTTTATTCCGGCCTTAAAACCCCTGGACAAGAACGGTATCATCCTGGTATCCACCGTGCTTTTCTTCGTATTTAAAATTCTGGACATCAAAGACCTTGAATCCATTCCATGGAACATTATCTTATTATTCGGTGGTGCAATGAGTATCGGGTTCTGTCTGTGGGAGACCGGTGCGGCGGAATGGCTGGCCATCAACTGGCTGACCATGTTCCAGAATTCTCACTGGTTTGTTTTTGTCATGAGCATAGCGTTTTTTGTCATGATCATGACCAACTTTATCATGAATGTGGCGGCCATTGCGATTTCTCTGCCCGTGGCCCTGGTTATTGCGCCCTACCTGGGTGTAGCACCGGAAGTCATCCTCTTTGCCGCCCTGGTAACGGCGGGTATGCCCTTTTTACTCCTGGTGGGTGCAGCCCCCAATGCCATTGCCTATGATTCGAAACAATTTACCACCGGGCAGTTTTTCCTTTATGGAATCCCGGCCAGTATCATTCTGATGATCGTGGTCGGCATCGCCGTAGCCGTTATCTGGCCGATTATGGGAATGCCCATTCTGGTAAAATAATAGGAAATAAGGAAGATACGCCATGAGAGAAAAACGAGTGAAAGAAATAATGATTCCCCTGTCCGACTATGCAACCGTGTCCGAAGAAGACACCCTTACCGCTGCGGTCAAGGCCCTTAAAAAATCCCAGGCCGATAAAACCTATCGGTATAAACACAGGGCTGTGCTGGTGTACGGTAAAGAGGGGCAGATCACCGGAAAGGTGAGCATGCGCGGAATTTTAAAGGCGCTTGAGCCAAAATACCGCCAGTTTGAGCACAATCAGGATTCCGACAGCATCGGGTTGTCACGGTTTGGTTTTAACATGAATTTTTTAAATTCCCTTGTGGAAAATTTCAGCCTCTGGAATGAAACCCTGGAGGAACTGGCCAAAAAAGCGGCCAAACTGAAAGTCAAAACCATCATGTATACCCCTTCCAATAGTGAGTATGTTGATGTGGACGCACCCGTGGCCGAGGCCGTGCACCAGTTCATTCTGGGCTGCCACCAGTCGCTGCTGGTCCTTGAGAACAAGCAGGTAGTGGGCATTATCCGGCTGGCGGATATTTTTGACCTGGTGTGTGATATTTTAGAGTAAATGGATTCATTCAAGACCCGATTTATTCAGAAATCCAGTTCATTCTGTATATCGAATCAGTATCCCGGGTGAGGCTGCCCGGGATACTGACTCGGCCGGCCCGAAGAATTCAGGCAATTAAGCCCCGGAGAATTAAGGGCCGGCCAAACCACCTCTGGAAGATCAATCCCCTGGTTCATCCAATATCTCGGTTTTCAGTTTGATATTATACTTGTCGATTTTGGAATGAAGCGTGGGTCTGGAAACGCTCAATAGTTTTGCAGCCTGGGACCGGTTGCCGTTGGTAATTTTCAAGGCCTGTGCCACTACGATACTTGACACCATGTCAATGACATCATCAAACCCGCAGGATTTGGACGGATCTGTCAGTAATTGCCTCACCCACTCCTGGATGGTGTCCAGATCAATCTCGCCCGTAAACCTGGATTTTTCTTTTTTCTGAATAATCTGGGCAAGATCCTCCCCTGAAACCGGGGCACCCCGGTTGAAGATCAGCACCTTTTGAATCAGATTTGACAACTCCCTTATGTTTCCGGGCCAGTCATACTCATTGAGAAGCATCAAGGCCCGGCGGCCGATACCGGGATTGTCCATCTTTAACTCCTCGGAAAATTTCACCATAAAATAGGAAATCAGGCTGTTGATATCTTCCTGGCGATCCCTTAAGGGCGGCAGTTCTATGGTCACCACTTTCAACCTGAAGTAAAGATCTTCCCGGAATTTTTCAGTTTGAATGGCCTGTTCCAGGTTTTTATTGGTTGCGGCAATGATCCTCACATCCACGGGAATGGTCTGCTCGCCTCCCAGGCGTTCAATACTTTTCTCCTGGAGGAGCCTCAGAATTTTAGCCTGGATGTTCAGGGGCATGTCTCCGATTTCATCTAAAAATACGGTACCGCCGTTGGCCTGTTCAATTTTACCGATATGCCGCTGGGCAGCACCGGTAAAGGCCCCTTTTTCATACCCGAACAATTCGCTTTCCAAAAGATTTTCCGGTATGGCCACGCAATTGATGATGAGGAACGCCTTGTCCGACCGCAGACCGTATTGATACACGGCTCTAGCCACCAGTTCCTTACCCGTCCCTGACTCACCCCGTATCAATACCGTAGCATCGGTCTGGGAAACACGGCCGATGGATTTATACACATCCTGCATGAGTTTACTCTGCCCGATGATCGCATCCCCGGTCTGTCTGCCGGGAACCAGGTCAATTTCCACCGGGGATCGCATGAAATACCCCGCCTCTATGGCCTGCTTGATCAAATTAAGCATCTCCTGGACGTCAAAGGGCTTGAGCACGTAGTCATAGGCTCCCATTTTGGTGGCCTCTATGGCGATATCCGTGGTACCGAAGGCCGTCACGATGATCACCGGCAGCTTTCCATCGATGACTTTAATCTGCTTAAAAGTTTCTATCCCGTTCATTCCGGGCAGGCGCATGTCCAAAATAACCAGATCCAGCTCATTCTGCCTGACAATATCAATGCCGGCCTCTCCCGAGGCGGCTGATACTACTGCATAATTTTCATCCCTCAGCAGCTTGCAGAAGCTGATTCTCAACTGATCATCGTCATCGATCACTAAAATGGTATTCATGTTATAATTCCTTTATGGGAAGCGTAATCAAAAAAGAGGACCCCTTGCCCTCTTCACTGGTTACATCCAGGTACCCGCCGTGCTCATGGATGATATTAAAGGCAATACTCAAACCCAGACCCGTCCCCTGTTCTTTTGTGGTAAAAAACGGGTCAAAGATCCGCTCCCGAATATTTTCGGGAATACCCCGGCCGTTATCGGTAATCCGGATCACTGCCACCGGTTTCAGGGGCTCGACATGGGTTTCTTCTTCACGAATGACAATCTGCCCCCCATTTTTCATATCTTCACAGGCATTAATCATGATGTTGACGATCACTTCCTTGAGCTGCTCCGGATCGATGATGGTTTCGGGCAGTGATCCGTTTCGGACGATACGGGTGTCCACATTATAGGATTTAAGTCTCTGCTCCAACAGATAAACCGCATTGTCCACCACCACCGAGGGACTCATCCTTTTGGTCATGAGTCTGGGGGGACGGGCAAATTCCAGAAAATTTTCCAGGATCTTATTGATCTGCACGATCTCACCGGAGATGACATTTAAATCTTCTCGCTGGGAATCTGAAAGCGATTCACTGCGGTTTAAGGAAAAAAGCCTCATTTTTACCGAGGTCAAAGGATTCCTGATGCTGTGAGCGGTTCCGGCGGCAAGTTTACCCACCAGGGCCATTTTTTCGGACTGCATCAAAAATTCCTGGCTTTGCTTCAGGGCCTTGTGGGTCTGTTCCGCATTCTGTATCAGCCCCAGCACACCTTTCTTTAATGCATCCACCTCGTCCATTGACTTATCTTCGCTGCCGGGCTGGTCCACTTGCAGGGCGAGCTGCCGAATGGGGGCCAGAATATGACTGGCAAAAATATAGTTGACCAGGAGACTGAACATGATCACGGTGAGCACGCCCAGCAATGCCATATATCTGAGCCGGTTGGCCTGCCGTGAACTGATGTCTATGGCTTCTTGAATCCGGTCTTTATGAAAGGATTTAAATTGTTCACACAATTCCAGGATATTGAAAAAAGACTGGCGCACGGTTTTGTGCAGGACAAACCCCTTTTCACGATCCCCCTGTTTGTAGAGCTCAATCACCCTGTCCCTTGCCGCAACATATTCCCTGTAGTCGTGTTCAATTTCAACCATGGCTTTTTTTTCCCAGGGTTCATTTACCAGGGCAGTCACCTTTTTCAGGTGATCGTTAAACTGCTCCCGGTATTGCTTGAGCTGAACCAGCCAGTTCGGGTCATTGTCCAGAAAATAATAGGACACATACCCTTTCTGATTTACCAGGGAGGTGCCCAGGGCTTCGGCCGACTGGAATATGGCCACGTCTTTGGTGATGACGTTTTTAAAAATTCTCTCTATTTCATAGCTGTACCAGACCATGAGAGCGGCCCCGACCAGGGTAACGCCCAAGAGGATAGCATTGACCAGGTAAATCCTGTTTTTGATGCTGAGATGGACCACAAGTTTTCCAACCATGTGAATGTGCTTTTCCTTTTATTGGGGTGGCAATTTATAGGGCAATCAATTTATAGCGTAATCAATAGAATCTCATACCACACTTTATCCACATCGAAAATGAAATTACCGGGATGCTCAGGACCGTCCATCATACATCCCCACTTCTTCTCAAGAGAAGGCGAACTTCTGCCTGACGGATGCGTTCTTCCTGCTCGTCTTTTCTTTTCCTGGCATTTTCCAGCTTTTGGTTTATTTCATCAAAATCCGCCGGTTTCATCAAATAATCAAAGGCCCCCAGTTTCATCCCTTCAACAGCGGTTTCAGTGGACCCGTGACCGGTCAGCAGAATCACTTCCACAAGGGGATAAAGACGGCGGATCTGTTTTAAGGTGTCGATCCCGTCCATGCCCGGCATCCGGATATCCAGAATGACCACGTCAATGCTTACCTGCTTCAGGAGATCCAGGGCTTCTCTCCCGCTGTATGCCGTGGATACTCGTTCTCCCTGCTGCTTTAATCTCAGGGAAAACATTTCTACAAAATCTCGTTCATCATCGACAATCAATACTCTGGCCGGTATCTTTATCATTTTTCCAGCTCCTTCTCATGGTTTATCTCAAGGTCTATATTAATTTTGTCCTTCAATCCGGTCGGATCAAACCGCCTGGGCAACCTGATTTTAAAAGATGATCCCCTGCCCACCGTACTGTCTACCCGGATATCGCCGTTCAGGTTGGACAGAATTTTGTGAACCACGAACAATCCCAGCCCGGTCCCCTGTTCAAAGGATTTGGTGGTGAAAAACGGATCAAATATTTTCCCCAAATTTTCTTTGGGTATGCCCACTCCATTGTCCCTGACCTCCAGAACGATATCATCCTCCGTTCGTTTGGAACACAGGGTTATCACCCCTTTTTTGGTTACCGCATGGACGGCATTGTTCAAAATATTCATCAACACCTGACGGATCTGAAAGGGATCACTCCAGAGAACACTCGTATCCGGGTCCATGTTCCAGTCAATCTGTATGTTTTTTTCTTGAAGATCATTTTTTAACAGGTCCAGGGTTTCACTCAGCAAGGTCTTCAGGTTGACCTCACAAAACTGCACATCCTGCTTTTTAACATGACCCAGCAACTGATGGGTAATCCTGCGGGCGCGTTTGACGGAAGTTTCTATCTTTTCAAGGCCCATGAGCAGGGCTGCCGGCCCGGAAGATGCCGTTATATCCTCTCCTTTTGTCTTTTGACCTCCCTCGTCCATCTGCCCCGTTACCATTTGATTGATCACCTGTCGCATAAAACCGGCTGCTTCATTTATGACGGCCAAAGGGTTGTTGATTTCATGGGCGATGCCCGTAGACATGGTTCCCAGAGACACCAGCCGGTCCGTGTCAATCATTTTTTTTTCCAAATCTGCCCGAAACGCCAGTTCCGCAAGTTTTTCTTCTCCAAGGCGGATCATTTCAAGGGCCTGGTTAATTTTATTGACCAGATGATCAATTTCCACAGGTTTTGTCAAATAATCAAAGGCACCGGATTTGATGCCTTCAATCCCGTCCGCCACTGCCACATTACCCGTGAGAAGAATCACCTGGATCTCTGGATGCGCCTGCTTTATGGTCTTTAAAGTATCAATACCGCTCATTCCGGGCATTTTCACATCCAGGATCACCACATTCACAGGATCTTTGTCCAGAATGGTGAGACATTGTTCACCGTTTGAGGCCTGGAAAATTAAAAATCCCCTCTTTCCAAGCCGCCTGGCCACCGCAGTTCTGAATCCCTCTTCATCATCCACCAGAAGCAGACCGGGTCTGTCATCCCTCAATGTTTTCATTTCCTGTTTCTGCCTTTAATCGCTTAATTTTCAGATGAGCCCTAAAATCTTCCACCAGACACCTGCAACCGCCACCAATACCAGCAGCAAAGCCGGGGTGGCAACCAGCCCCACCTTTGTCAGGTCCGAAGATTTAAAATACCTATAGGAGTATGAAATGGCATTGGGGGGACACCCGATCACCAGGAGCATGGCAAAGGAGGTGGCCATTCCCAGACACAGTGCCAGGATCACTGGATTGACCCCTTCCAGTTGTGCCATGGGAATCACAATGGGAAGAATCAGGGCTGCAGCAGCGACATTGGCCATGGCATTGGTCACCAATGCCCCGAATACACCCACCCCGATAAACAGGACCAGCCAGCCCTTTCCCTGGATCAGGGGAAAGAAGAGATTGGCAAAATAATCGGCAGCCCCGGAATACCCCATGGCCAGCCCCAGTGATATGCCGCCTCCGAAAATAAACAGGGCGGTTCCCCATTCCAGATTATCGTTGATATCCCTCCACTTTAAGACCTTAAACAATACCAGGCCTGCAACCCCGAGCATGCCGGTGATTGAATAATCAATACCATGAACGCCCTTGGTCAGCCAGCAAATAAATGAAAGGGCAATAATGGCCAGGGTTTTTTTTTCAAGTGCGGTCATGGGGCCCAGTTCTTCATCAAAGTCCGGCAGGGTAAAGCTTGGGTCCGGTCGATACACAAGGTATACGATGAATACCGCAATGGGCACCGTAATTATGGCTGCGGGCATGGCATAAAGTATCCAGTCAAAAAAGGTTATCTCTATCCCTGTAAATTCTTTTAAAAACGCGGCGGAAACCATACACCGGCCGCCACCGATCAGAGACCCCATACCGCCGCAGGAACAGGCAAAAGGCAGGGAAAGCATCATGAATTTTGCGGTTCGGGTATGAGGCTCTATGCCCACGGCCCGCATCAGGGGCAGCATGGTAACAATGCCGATGGCGCAGGCAGCGGCATCGTGCATGACAGAAGATGCCAGCCCAAGCCCCACGGCAATGATAAAGGTAAACCGGGTGATACTGTTCCCGGCTTTTTTGATAATATAATATCCCAGTCGTTTGGTTAACCCGGCCTTGTCCAGGGCAATGGCAAAAATCAAACAGCACATGATGAAGATCACCACCGGGTGCATATAGGGTGCCCATGCGTTTTTAACATCCGTCACCTGCATGATGACCAGGAAAACACCGATGCACACCGCCGTTATTTCCAGGGGAATGGGCTCAACAACAAACAACACCACCAGAACAACCAGGATGGACAAGAATCGCTTTGCCTTGGGTGACAGTCCGTCCACAAAGTCCACGGTCACCTTGTCCAGATTTAGATCCCGGGCTCGTTTGCTTAAAAAATTTACCCCGGCCTCCAGAGAACCGGGAACCTTTGCCTTTAAGGTATAGGAAGTGGTGTCGGTTTTCCCGGAGGGGATAATGCTAAAATGTTCGGCCATATTCTGATAGAGAATTTTACCGGTATCATTGCTTACCTTAAACTGAGTCCCTTCCGGTCTTGGCAGAAAAAAAACAATAATGCCCAGGGCCAAAGCAGCACAGAGTTTAAATCCATTTGTCTTATAAAACATAGCGTCTCCTTAACAGCTCATTTATTACGAATTCGACTTTGTGAATTTGATTTTGAATTTGGTTGTTTTGAATCCTTTTGCTCATGATGCCGGACCCCGGATACGATGCCCTGAAGCCGAAGGTTTTTCTCCAGTTGATCCTGGTGGGCCTCGTGAATTTTATCCATTAACTCCACCAGTTCACACGGTTTGGTCAGGTAATCAAAGGCACCCAGGGACAGGCCCTCTTCGGCCGCAGTCTGTGATCCGTGCCCGGTCAATATGATGACGGGAAGTTCCGGAACCATTCTCTTGACCACCTTCAACACCTCAATTCCGTCCATGTCTTCCATTTTCAAGTCCAGAACCATGACGTGAAAGTCCATTTTCCTCAGCGTCTGTATGGCCTGGGTACCGCTGAACACCTTTGTCGCGTCAATGGACCTTCTGGACAGCCGGTTGGACAAAACATTTAAATATCCTTTTTCATCGTCCACCAGCAGGACCCTGATGGGCGGCTTTTCTCTTTTTGTGTTCATGACACACCTTTTCCTAATTTTATACCCTCCGTTCGGTAATCTCCCGAATCCTGGCCTCTACGATTTTTTCTTCATGACCTCTTTTCTTTTCTGCCGCCTGTGTGACCTTACTCACCAGCACATCAATGTCACAGGGCTTCATCAAATAATCAAACGCCCCCAGTTTCATCCCGTCAATTGCCGTCTCCACCGTGGCATGACCGGTGAGCATGATCACCTCAACCAGTGGAAACGACTTCTTGATCTCCATCAAGGTCTCAATTCCGTCCATTCCCGGCATTTTCACATCAAGAATCACCACTTCAATGGACGAATTGGTCTTAAGCTCAGCCAGGGCATCTTTCCCGCTGTAGACCGAGGCAACATTCAGATCTCTTTTCTCCAGTCGTTTGGTAATGGTCTCAAGGAATGCTTTTTCATCATCAACGAACAATAGTTTGTTTTTTTTCATGTTTGTTCTCCTCATATAAGTGTCTGATCGTCTGTATCTTTATTTGTATCTTTATCTGGATTGTTGTCTATATTTTTGTCTTCCTGAAACGGAATCCAGATGCGGAATCGTGTGCCCTTGCCCACCTGGCTTTCCACATCAATTTTTCCACCCATTTTCTGGATGATACCGTAGCAGATGGATAACCCGAGCCCGGTTCCCTTGCCCACCGCCTTGGTGGTAAAAAACGGATCAAATATCCGGTCAAGATTATCCTTGGGGATACCCGGCCCATTGTCTTCAATTAAAATCACCACATGGTTTGTTTCAATTTTACTGATTTTTGTTTCAATTTTAATGGTACCCCCGGTTTTTTCCATGGCATCAATCCCATTATTGATAAGATTCAGGATCACCTGCTGCAGTTCCGACGGGGAAATCCGGATATAGGGAATGCCTTCATTCAAAAGGGTTTCAATGATTACGTTATTATATCGGGCCATTTGGGCGGTGAGGGCCACGATTTCCTTGATCGAATCATTGATCTGGACATCATTGATGGTGGAATCTGTTTTCCTGGCAAAGGATAGCAGCTTGTGGGTGATCTCCTTGCATCTTTTGCCCTGGGTGTGGATCTGGTGAAGGGCCCGGAGGAATTCTTCCATATTTTTGGCTTCTTTCAAATCCTCTTCTTCCAGCAGATCCTCAATCCAGCCGGCCTCTTCCACCATGATGGCCACGGGATTGTTGATTTCATGGGCAATGCCTGCTGCCAATTCACCAATGGTGGCAAGTTTCCCGCTTTCAACCACCTGTTTGTTCATGACTTCGCTCTTTTTATCGGCACTGGAAATCAATCTGACCAGTCTGCGGGGAAGGGTAAAGGCAACGGAAAGGATGGCAATGCAACCGGCCAGGAATATGATCACAGTGAGAATCTGGGTCTTCCATACGTCATGAAAGGCATCCTTTATGTTCTGACGAAACACCATGAGCCAGTCGATGTTTTTAAATATAGAAGTCACATACAGGTATTTGTTTCCCGAGGCATCCTTTTTTCGGGTAAAGACGGTCTCACTATTTTTATACCCCATTGAATCCTTCATGGCCACAATGCCGGGCAATTTGAAGCCAGTGTCTGTATGTTTAAATCCCGGGTCAATCATTGTGACTCCCGAGTCCATCTGGGTCTGCAGCTCCCCTTCACCGTTAACGATAAAGGCAATCCCTGTTTCTCCAATATGGATATTTTTGACCAGAGAGTTAAATGACCCGAAATTGATGGTGGACCTGAGGATATAATCCGAATCCTTTGATTTTACCTTTACGGCAATGATAAAATGGGGATGACCTCTTAAGCCGATAAACACATCACTGATATAAAAGGGGTTGGCCCGGGCCGAAATATACCATTTTGCCTTTGAGTAATCGGCATTTTCCAGGCGAAAAGGCCCTTCGTAGGCAAATTGAACTCCGTTTTCGTTTACCAGCCCCAGATCGGTAAACACATCTCCGTGTTCGCTTTTTAACCATTCAAGGTGTTTTTTCAAAAATTGCCCGGGCGATTCGTCACTGATGCTGAAACACCGGGCCAGATACCGGATATTGCCCAATTTCTCTTCCAGAAAAGAATCAATGTTCTGGGTATGCTTTTGAACCAGCTCTGAAATATGGGCCTGAATTTTTTCCGTATAGGTAAGGCTGAACCGATAGGACAGAATACCGGTGGTTAAAATCATGGGGAAAAATGACACCATCAGAATAAGGATGGTGATTTTTCGGATCAATACCTGATAAAATGCGTTTCGTTCTGTAAGAGATTGTGTCAATATGGTTTTCCTTATTTCACATTTTTCTGATCGACATTTTTTTTCGATCTAAACCGTTTGAAAAAATCTTTTTTCACCAAATGATTATCAAAATATATGCCAGACAAAATTGAGTCGTTAAATACCCCTTAACCCTCTGAAATTAAGGAATAACAATAAAAAATAGGATTGTGATCCCGGTCGTCTCCTGTCAGCTTTCTTTACACCGTGTAAACTAAATTACAATGGGTGGGGTGTTGGCCGGCATTACAATGGGTGGGGTGTTGGCCGGCAATTATTTTGACAATTTAAATTCTACCGACCGGCCCACGACCGGTTTACGCCTATGCCATAGTACCCCTGGGATTTGTACGGCATACCTTTTGCTATTGCTTTATGCCTGAATGCACTCTGTAAAGGAGGCTGAAAATGCTGTTTAAAACCATCAACAAACAGGATCTGGTTGACCTGTTTTCTCCCGAGGTTCAATGTATCGGGCCGAAACGGGTCAAGACCACCCCCGGAGGCAGGCCGATATTTCAATTTCTGCCGTTTACAAACTTTGATGAGATCGACCTTGATTATGAAACCACCGACTATTCAGCCAAAACCTATTTTCTGCCCTTTAAGGAAAGGCTTTCCTCTTTTACCTTTGATGACAAGAACTGGACCCAGTCCACTGATTATTGTACCCGGCCACGGATTATTCTGGGACTGCATCCCTGTGATATCAACGCCCTTGTCAAGCTTGACAAGGTGTTTTCTAAAAGTGTTTTTCCCAACCCCTATTACATGACCCGGCGGCAGAACACATTTGTGGTGGGCATTGACTGCAAAAAAAAATGTGAGGGCTGATTCTGTTCGTCTGTGGGATCAAACACAGCCACCCAGAAATTTGATCTCTTCCTCACCGACATCGGGGACCGATATTTTGTAAAGATCGGATCAGACCGGGCCTATGATCCCTGCATCTCCTGTTCCGTGCATTAAGGACCGCAGAAAACGCATTAAAAGAACCCTTAATTAAGGATCAGGAATTATTCATCCTGTTGACGGCATTCAGGTAGTGCGGATAAGTGGTCAGGTAAAAGGACAGGGGCCGGGAAAAATTTCTACCGATAATCCCGTCCACAAAAAGCCTGGAGATGAATTGTTCCTGCTCCAGCATTTTCTGGGACTGGAAAAATATGGTTTTTTCTTCCGGAGTCAGTCGGGCCACCATATCCAGCATGGTCATCCTTGCCCGTGGCAGATACATCCAGAAATAAAACAGATCCAGGGAGTTGATGATGATCACCACCGCCAGATCTTTGACTTCGGAATTTCTGCTGTTAAAAAGAATCTTTGGGTTTTCAAGAATTTTGAGCTCCTCGGTATCCGGAAAAAGCAGTTCCAGCCGGGTATAGGTTTCAAACAGGTCTGAAAATTTCTTCCGCACATCTCTCCTGCGAAGCTCCAGGTTATGGAATCGGTCTACCGTGCCTTCGATGATACCGGCAACCGTATCTGATGCTGCCTTTGAAATGATGGCCGCCCATTTTTGAAGAACGATATCAATGGCCGGGACGTTGAAAAAAATCAATACCATGCCGATGACGGAGTTAAAAAGAACGGCAACCGGGATAGACAGAATGCTCCTGAAAAAATTGCCGGTGACCATGGCCTTGGGAAGTCCGCGAAAGGCGTTATGGGAAGAGAGATAAATTCCATTGGCCAGGGCCATGACCGAATAAAGGGCCAGGGGATTGGACCCCATATTAATGCCAAGCCATCGATCCAGCAACAGGGTTTTTACCACATAATCCAGCAGGGGCACGGAAAACCCGGTATACAGCAGGGCATCAGTCAGTCGCTCCCAGCTCACATAATCCTTCCACTTGAGCAGGGATGAGCGCCGGATCCCCCCGCCGCCGAGAACCGATTGTAAAATCACCCTGAATCCGGTGATGCCGAACCAGATAAAGGCACCAAAATAGGCCAGAAACCACCAGTCTTTGGTCAGGGCAAAACAGACAAATGCCGGGACAAAACCGATGAGAATCTTAAGACTGTACTTTAAATGGGTATTCAGATTTTTCCATGATTTTTGGGTATGGGGTTTTTGCCCGGCCGGCAATTCAAGTGCGAGTCCGTTTTTGCAATCCTTCTGGATGCCCCCCAGGGTGACGATATTGCCTTTTTTTTTCATGTCCAGAAAAAAAGATTCAAACACCCACTCTTTTTTTTTGACAAACATGATCTGATCCAGGCCGGGCAGCCATCTTAATACGGTGAGCATCCATTTGAGAACCGGATTCAGACTATCTTCGGAAAAGGACCACATCCGCTGACTCACCAGGATGCTTGCCGGAAGCGTCAGCCGGTCGTGACCGTTCTTTCGTATCTTGGCCATGGCCCGGGAAGACAGGGTATTGATAATGCCGAACCCCATACCGTGAGCCTGGTGTGATTTGCCTGTGGAATCACTGCCGATCCTGGATTTAAGGGGCCGGACCGCATACATGTTTTTCAGGGCGTCAATATCGTGGAGAATATCAGTCAGTCGTTGTATCCGGTCCGATTTGTCCGGGTATTCCGATACTTCCACCGGCAGCATGATCTGGCGTACCACCCGCTTTAATTTTAACAGACTGCCGCCGTTAACCGCCTCCTGAAGGGCGTTGATGGCAAACAAATGGCGGGTCTCTCCGGAAATGAAGTCTTTTAAGTTGATGATCTCAAGCCGGGTAACGGCCCCGTCCGCCTCATACAGAATCTCAAGCACATCTTCCGGTGCCAGATTGCCAAGTTTCAGGGTAATCCTGAAATCGTGATGCAGATTCTCGATCTGTTCTATGAATTCCTGAAAACTCAATGTCAACCGCAGGGGGAGATCCGGGTCATTGCTGGGGGTAAACGGATGTACCAGATCAGGATATTGCCCTGGATTTAAATAGTCTGCAATAATATCCCGGGCACTGAAACAGTCCATCTTTTTCACCCGGTCTTTTATCTGCTGCCGTTGTTCGGCGTCGGCACCGTGAAATTCCGGGCTTAAAGCCTCTATCCTGAGTTTCATGGCCTGGATCGCAAGGGAATGGATATACTCTCCCAGATGCGGAATTGATGGCTGTCCGGGAAATACAAAGCGCAAAAATTCCTCCGCACACAATGGGGCCATATCAATATCCAGATCCTGGCACATCCTGCCCAGATATTGATCATTGAAAGCCTCCAGAAGACCCAGGACATATTTTTCCTGGAACTTCAACACCGCTTTGCCCTGTTCCATGAACTCAACCACCTGGGGTTCGGCAAGAAAGCACAGAAAGGCATCTGCATCTGGAAACCCCCGGGACACCCAGATAAACGAGATATAACGATCCCGGTATCTTGCCCAGAATTCAATCCCGATGCGAAGATCAATGTCCATGATCCTGGCCGCTTCAATGAGTTCCGTGGCATACCTGGGACCGATGGCATGATAATATATCACTTTCAGCCGCCGGATTCCCTTTATCCATGCGTCCATGATCAGGTGAGTGGGAGATTTCCGGCCCGAGGTATTGGCATCATGCACATGATCGTCAAAGGCGATCTGATTCCATTCTTCCGGCATCTCCAGAAGATGGTACTGGGCCAGCAGCCGCCTGATCACCCGGGGTCTTCCAAAGGCGGCCAACCGGAAATTATGGGCCAGTTGAAGCTGAAGATCGGTCTTACCCCTGGCCCGTACCAACTCTTTCATGATCTCCAGAAGAACCCTGGCCGTATTCTTGGGCATGGGGCCGTCTGCGGTATTCAGGACTTCGTCTTTTAAGGCTGCCAGAGCCTGGAGACGATTTTCAATGCCCCCTCTTTCCATGGATTCCAGCAGATGGACAATGGCATATGCGGTTCGAAGCCCCTTGGATTCCGCAAGCTCCTTGATCCCCAGGGGATGGAAAAAGGGATAGTACAACTTCCGGGTATAACCCAGGATGTCATCGGCATCATAAATTGAATTGACGATCCTGATCAGCTCATGGTCCCGGCGGTCAAAAAACAAATATTTTTCTTTTAATGGGGTCACGGAATTCCTTTAAATTTCAGATCTCTCCAAGGAATTCATATATCACAGTCTTTTGATCTATTCAAACTGCATATTGTCACGGTCAATGGTCAGTTCGTATTCCGTACTGTCCTCCACCCGTTTCACCGTGAAGCCCAGTTTTTTCCCCAGCTTGAGCATCTGGGTATTTTCCGCCAGCACCAGCCCCATCACCTGATCTTTGCCCTTGTGCCGGGCTGCCTTAAGGCATTGTTTCAACAGACAGGCTCCGATTCCCTTCCCCTGCCATTCATCACTGACTGCCATGGCAAATTCGGCATGGACTCCGTCGGGATAATCAATGATCCGACAGACCCCGACCATTTTTTTCTCCCCATCCTTTTCCATTAGAGCAACCAGGGCGATCTCGCGGTCATAGTCGATCTGGGTCAGTTTGATCAGCGTCTGTCTGGACAATTGTCGCATGGGTGAAAAAAACCGCATATAGATACTTCTTTTGGACAGAGAGTTGAAATGATCTATCAGCAGGTCTGCATCACTGGGAACAATGGGCCGGACAAAAAAAACATGTCCGTCCACAGTGGTGTTGTTTGACTCATACTGCCATGGATAGGAACCGATAATCAGATGCATGGGTGAAACCTTCCGGGCAGGCGCAATCAGTACCCGTGCGTCCACGGCAATTATTTTACCGTGTTTTACCATGAGCGGGTTGATATCCACTGCCGTAATCTCGGGAAAATCCGTCACCAGTCTTCCGGTTCGGATCAAGAGCTCTTCCACCAGAGTCATGCTGATGGGTTCAATATGCCTGAATCCGTTTAACACCTTTGATATTTTGGTTCGTTCAATCATCTTTTCGGCAAGACGATGGTTCAGGGGCGGCAGTCCCATGGCCGTATCCTTGAACACCTCGGTGAGGACACCACCCGTTCCAAAGAGGATTACCGGACCAAATTGCTCATCGTAGTTCGCACCAATGATCAGTTCAAAGTCCGCCCCCTTTTGCATGGCCTGAACCGTTACCCCTTCAATGTCGGCATCCGGGGCATGGGCCAGAGCATTTTTCATGATCGCTCGATAGGCGGCCCTGACATCTTCAGGGTTTTCAAGATCAAGGGCAACTCCCTTGCAGTCGGACTTGTGCAGGATATCCCGGGAACAGATCTTCAGGACAACGGGAAATCCAATGGTCTTTGAGATCTCCACCGCCATGCTTTCAGACCTGGCTATCCGGGTGGTGTTTACGGGAATCCCATAACTTTCAAGCAGATCTTTGGCCGGGATTTCCATGAGGCTGGATTCTTCTCCCTCAATGGCCTTTTTGATAATTGCCCCGGCTTTTGTCCGGTCAATGATCAATTTTGTGTCGGTCCTGACCGGAATTTCATGCAACATCTCCAGGTGCTGCCCGTATTGATACAGACTCCTGAACGCCCTCACCGCCCTTTCCGGAGAGTCATAGGTCACGATGCCGGCCCGGTTGAAAACCCGGCGTGCCTCTTCCACATTATCACCCCCGATCCAGGAGGTAAAAACCGGACAGGGTAAGGTCTTTAATTCATCCACAAGGGATTGTGCCAGGACAGAGGTGTCCATGGTCCCTGCCGGAGAGCATATGAGCAGCATTCCGTCTGTTTCAGGAGCTGAACCGATAATTTTCACCGTCTGTTGATAGGTTTCAGGGCCTGTGCTCCCCAGGATATCAACGGGGTTTCCCCTGCTCCAGTTTGCCGGCAAAACCTGGTCCAGTTGCTCCAGGGTCTGGGGACTTAAAACAGCCGGTTCGATTCCATAGGATGCCAGGGTATCGACGGCCATGACCCCGGGACCGCCGGCATTGGAAATGATGATCAGGCCGGGACCGGACGGACGTTGCTGCTTGGCCAGAAACTCGGAGCAGTCAAACAATTCTTCGAATTCATTGACCCGCAAGATTCCGGCCCGCTCAAATGCAGCGTCGTACACTGCATCAACACCGGCCATGGCTCCGGTATGGGATGCAGCTGCCCTGGCCCCGGCCTTTGACCGGCCCGATTTTAAAACAATAATGGGTTTCAGCCGGGACACCGAACGGGCCGCACTCATAAAATTCCGGATATGGGTCATATTCTCCATATACATGACAATGCTGTCCACAGCGCTTAGGGAGCCCAGATAGTCGATCATGTCTGCGAAGTCCACATCCAGCATGGACCCCAGGCTCACAAAATGACTGAATCCCACGTTTTCACGGAGGGCCAGGTCCAGAACCGAGGTGCACACTGCCCCGCTCTGGGACAGGAAGGCAATTTTTCCGGGCAGGGGAGGCACATGGGCAAAACCGGCATTCAAGGCATTGGCTGTATTCACAATACCCAGACAATTGGGGCCGATAATTCTCATCTGGTGTGTCTTTGCCTTTTCCAGAATCCGGGCCTCAATTTCACGCCCTTTTGCTCCGATTTCCTTGCCTCCGGCGGAAACAATCACCGCTCCGGAGACTTTTTTTTCCCCACAGGCGTCAACGATGGCGGGAACAAGGTCTATTGCCGTTGCAATAACGGCCATGTCCACCTTGGCCTGTATATCCCGGACATCCTTAACACAGGCTCTTCCCATGATATGCCGGTGCCGGGGATTCACCGGGACGACATCGCCTTTAAACCCACTTTTCACCAGGTTTTCCATGATGGAAAACCCCACGGAACCCTTTTTTTCACTGGCCCCGATAACAGCCACAGACTCGGGATTGAACATGCTGTGCAGATTCATGGTACTCATTTTTCTTCCCCATTTGTTTTTTCAATCAGATGTCAGGTCAATTTTCCACCAAAAGAGTCGTTCCGGAATAGGATACCAGGTGAATCACGGCACCATCCACACCGTCATCTTCCTTGCGCCGTGGATGACTTTCCAGGGGACCCGGCCGATATCAAAGTCGCTGACTTCAGATCTTCCTTTTCTGCCAAATACAATGGTATCACAGTTCTCTTCCCGGGCAGCCTCAACAATGGACCCGGCACGGCTTTTGGCTCCCTGTATGATTTTAGTGGCAATATTTTTTCTTTGAACACCGTTGGTTTCAAGGATATCACCCGCCTGTCGGAGTGCAGTTTCAATGTCTTCAAACCCTGCCGTGACAGACCCGGTTGTTCTTTTCTTTGTTCCGTCCCCGTACAGGTCAAAGTCCCTGAGCACAGAGCACAAGACAATTTTACAATCGGAATTCCCCATAAACCCGCCCACAAACTCCACCGCTCTCAGGGCCCCTTCCGATCCGTCCACGGCCAGAAAGAGTGAATGGTTCACCTTTTGAATCCCCGCCAGGAGGACCGGAAGGGTATTGGTTTTTTCAACCAGTTTGGTTGACACACTCCCCATCACAAGGGGCAGAATTTTTTGGGCCCCTCCCCGCCTCCTGATCAACAGGGCATAATACCCCTTTTGGGCCTCGTCCATGATGTCCCTTGCGATTCCCCGCTTTCTCTCACTAATTTTGATATGGATGGCTTCCGACTTGAACCCTGCCGCGATGAGCATCATTCTTGACTTTGCCATGAATTCATCTATCTGTGCCTTGTATCCGAGCTCCCATGCCTTTACATGGGAGGTCACGCTTTTGGTAAACGGCTCTTTTTTCAGGTCATAATAACACTCGGGAACCCGGGTAATAATATTGTGCAGCACCAATTCCTTTTTAAGAAACGGCTTAAAAGCACACAGGTATTTTATGGTTCTGAATGCTCTTTCCGATCCGTCCAGAGCCACCAGAATTTTATTCGTATAATCCGTCATCTCTTTTTCTCCTTAAAATTTTGTATCCTTAATTTGACAAGCACATGAAAAATTTATTTCATGAACCAGACAAATTTTATTTTGTCCTGGACCGCAAACTCATCACTGGTACAGGACTGTGCCTGAAACATTTTTCAGCCACACTGCCGAAAAAAAAATGTGCGAGGTTGGTCCGCCCTTTGGGACCGATGACCAGCAAGTCAAAGTTTTCATCTTTAAGGGCCTGTAAAATTTTCTCGGCAGGCGCTCCATAGTCCACCAGCAGATTGGCACCCGCTCTTTTTTCAAGGCCGCATCGTTTGACCAGGGCTTGAATTTTTAATTTTCTCAGACTGATCTCTTTGGCCAGAAATTTGGATAGAATAAATCCATCTTTTTCTTGTTCATTCTTTATTTCCTTCTTAGCATCAATATCTCTTTGATTGATGATATTGATCAGCCAGAGGTCAGCCCCGGTGGTTTTGGCAACTTCAGATGCATATTCCAGGGTGTTCCTTGAATAGCTTGAAAAATCAATAGCTGCCAGGATTTTTTGAATACTTCCAAGGGAAGAGATCATTTTATCCCCCCCTTTTGAAACCGGTTTTATCCCTTACGCTGACCACCGGAACCGGGGAATGCCGAAACACTTTTTCTGCTGCGCTCCCAAACAACACCCGGGCAATATTTCCCCGGCCTTTGTTGGCCATCACCACCAGATCAATATCTTCGGAGTCAACCGTGTCCAGAATGGCTTCCCAGGGAAGCCCAGTGCCTACTTTCAGTGTCACCCTGGATTCCTGTCCGGGAAAATTTTCCAGAATCATTTTTTTTAAATTTTCGTGCCGCTCTTCTTTCAAGGTCTTGATGTATTCCTCTGTATTGATTGGGGTGGAAAAATACCCAGGGAAGTACCCCGCAGCCATTTCAACTCCGGAGATATCCCTCTGGTGGATGACATTTAAAGCCATGATCTGGGTATCAGGGTCTTTTGCCAGTTCCAGGGCATATCCCAGGGTCATGATTGAATATTCTGAGAAATCAATGCACACTAATATTTTATGTATTTTTTTTTCCATTTTTCTTCTCCAAATTATCTTGACAAATTAGCCACAAATCTTTCGATATCCCCGGGTCAGATCCGCCACATAAATCAATTCTCCGGCTCCATGGAAATTTTCCACCAGGCCGTCAAAATTTGACACCGGAATATCAAAAGTATGAAAAAACACCTTTCTAAATCCCTCTTCAATATCATCATAGGAGGTCATGATACTGCAAAGTCGTCCCCCGTTTTTGCGGATGATATCGGTCAGGGTATGAATCACACCCGGCCTGTCCTTGAGCTTAAAGGCAAAAATCTGTCCCTTGTTGGAAACCCCGGTAAATGAGACAAAGCACCTGAAAATATCACTTTTGGTGATGATACCCACCAGCTTGTCTGTGTAATTTAACACCGGCATTCCGGATATTCCCTTTTGAAGCATAATGGCGGCGGTTTCATCCACTGTATGATCCACATGAACCGTCACAACCGGCTTGGACATCACGGTTTTTACCTTAACCGTATCCAGCAGGGATGGAATTTCAAATTTGTCCAGGGTAGTGGCATCCGACGGCATGGCTTTTTTGATATCACCGTCGGTGATAATACCCGCCAGTTTATCCTCCTTTAAAACCGGAAGCATGGAGATGACCCGTGTTTGAAATAATTTTGCAGCATCATTCAAGGATTTCTCCTGGTCTATGGTTATGACGGATTTACTCATCCACTCTTTGATCAGCATTTTTCACCTCCCGGTATTATTATTGGTCATTCAACGATAAAGCTATTATGGTATGAGCAATTGTTGTGCCATTTTCTTAAAAGCGATCAAGAATATTGAATCGTCAATATTCCCAGGGGTCGGACTGCCGGCAACCACTCCTTATCCCTTAAAAAATCAGCCCATAAGCCGTCAAGGTGTAAAAAAAGCCGACACTTGTGAAAGGTCTTATCCATCTTGTTTAAAACCGAATAATTCTCAGAGGACCCCAAACCGAACCCACCTGAAATTCTCTTGAACCTCCAAAGGGACTTTGACCCCAATTCTGGCCATGAAGAAATTTTCAGGTTTCAGACAGACGTTGGGTTCGTTGGTCAAGTATTCTTTGAACCCGAATCGTGCATACATACGAACCAGCATACGGCCATAGGCCCCGGCACTTAATCCGGAATATTCAAGGTCCCATGTCCATGAATACCCCGTGAGATAGACGATTTCATGTTCCCGTTGAGGGTCTGACAGAACCCGGGACAGAAGTCTTTGGGCAATGCCGAACCCTCGAAATCCCCTGACGACTTCAACCCCTGTGAGTTCCTTCATATTTTCCCGGCCCAGGCCTGCCCAGCGCTCACAGGACTCGGGAAACGCCAGAACGCAAAATCCCACAATATTCCTGGAATTCAAAAGGGCGAGAGCCACTCCCCCGCCCTTTTGAATAATGATTTCCAGGATCTGTTTTTGGGTATAGATGGGCGTGTAGTGCCCGAGACCTGTGAACCCCGGATCAAAGACCAGGTCCTGATAATGATCCGGGCTTACATTGGTTTCAATAGAAACCCGGCCCTTTCCGGTCTGGATGAATTCGCCAACAGATTCTGTCGTCACCCCTTATCGCCCCTGCCCATTAGCCGCACCAGTGTTGATTTACCTGTTTTTATTTTCCCCAAATTTCTGCTCAAAGGCAACTGCCACGATCTTGGCAGCCTGGAACGCCCCCTGGATATGGTCCCTGTTGATGACCAGATCAAATTCATCAGGAGAGGTTGCTTTTTTTCCATAAACCGTTTTAAAGAACTCATGCTGTTCAATATCAATGATCTCCAGTTTTCTTTCCGCCTCGGATTTGCTGATGTTAAGCATGTTGGCCAGGCGGTCTACCCGGTATTCCCGGCTGCAGATGAATCGTATTGACAAGACGGTTTTCCGGGGCAGGATCAGATGGGTGCCCCGGCCCACAAAAATCGTGGGTTCGGTATTGGCCAGGGCATTTACCGTCTTTACCAGTTGCCGGGTATAATCACTGGTAATAAAGGTCCGTTCACTGACCAGCATGGAGAACAATTCACTCATTTTGCCGGGATAGCGTTCATCAAAAAACTCTATCATTTTTTTTGTCAGATTGGCATCCTTTGCCATGTGTTCGATGATCTCCCTGTCAATCACCCGGTAGTCAATTATTCCCGACAAAATATCGGCGATTTCCAGGGCACCCACACCCAGCTGCCTGGAGATACAAATACTGTTGATAACAGGAGGCTTTTCCAGCATTTTACGCTTATCCGCCTGGTCCTGGCTCCATTTTTTGATATGGGCATCTGCCCAGGAAGAAGCTGACTGCCTTTTTTTGCCGTAATCCCCGGGTTTATAGGCCTTCCCCTCTGATTTTTTGTTCATTTTCCTGTCTCCTTTATTTGTATGCTTTATTGCATGCTTTATTATTATGTTCAAGCCCGGAGACATCCAGGCATATGATGCAATCTTTTGTCCTGTCCAGCAGGTGGTTCGTTGAAAATACTTAAAGGCAATTATTATACCATTGCAGATGAAAACCATGAGATCAGGATCTCCCATGAAGAAAATTGTGAAACCACCCGGCATACCGATGAAAACATTTCGAGCCGGACGGTTTATCCCCAAAACCGGCAATGCCGAATTTAATGATTTATGTCGGTTTTTTTTCCAAGGTGTAAAAAATAATTTTAAATTGCCCTGGATTTGGGCAGGGCCTGCCACCCTCAACCCATGCAGACCCCCTTTACCGGAAACCGGCTTCCATGGCATGAATTTTGAATTTCAGTCAATATTAAGATGAGACATAAACAGGTGCTTTAAGCAGGTAACAGGAACACAGGATTCCAATCCGGCAAATCAATGATTCATCCCGGGAGGACAAAACATATGAACCCGCAAATAAAAGTTTTACTGGTGGATGATGAAAAGCGCTTCTGTGAAACCTTTTCAAAACTATTGACAAAAAAAGGATTCAACGCAGGCTTTGCCCTGACGGCTGAAAGAGCCCTGGAAATTTTACGACAGGATTCCCAGGATGTGGTTGTTCTGGATATCCAGATGACGGGGATGGACGGTCATGGTGCGTTGAATGAAATCAAAAAAATAGACCCTGATTTACCCGTAATCATGCTGACCGGTCACGGGTCCCGGTATTCAGCCATGCGGGCCTTGGTAAAAGAAGCCTTTGATTATCTTTCAAAACCGTGTGATATCGAAATTCTGGCCGCAAGAATTCAGGATGCCCACAGGGCAAGGCACCATGGTATTAAAATCGATAGCAGAAAAGCGCTGAACATCATGATCCGTATTGAAGACCTGACCACCGTCACCACGGATATCACCCTGGGCATGGCCATACAGAAGATATCAGGATCACCGGGTCCCCTTGAAAAGCCGATTTCCAAGCCAAAGCGCATTGGAAAAAGCCTGAACCCGGCCCTGGTTTTTGATGACAGAAATATTCTCACCGGACTTGTGACACAAATGGATGTGATCCGGGCGGTAAGGCCGGAATATGTGGGGGCAGCCGGATCATCCTTTGAAGAAAGTGCCCAATTTTCATCCATTTTCTGGGGGGGATTCTTTTCAGACCGGGTCAGGGCCATTTCAAAAAAAAAAGTATGGGAGATCATGTCTGAATTGCCAGGGGTGATCAGCGAAAATGCCAACCTCCTTGAAGTGGCCCATCTCATGCAGAAAGAACCCGGACGTCTCCTCATGGTAAAGGATATTTCCAGGGTCATCGGCATTATCCGGGATCAGGACATTTTCGAGGAAATCGCCAGCGTGATGGCAGATAAATTTCAAGGAGAGTTCAAATGACAGCCACCTGCCCCGAGGGGGATTTTGGTTTTTTTTCATCCCATCTGGAAGGATCCGTCCTGGTGATTCGATTCAAAAAAAATCTCATGGAACATCTCGCAGACATTTCCAAGCGGGATATTGTGGGACAGTTTGCCGACCAGGTGGCCCAGACCGACGAAGCCAGGGTGATCCTTCTCAATTCCGATTTTCAGGAAGCCGGATGCGAGGCCTACACCCGGTTTTTCCTCAAGCAAAGCCGGTCTGTGGAAAATTTTAATTTTCACAAACTGATGAATATTACCAGCCAGATGGTCATGGGTATTCTCAGCCTGGACCGGCTGGTGATCCATGCCTGCCAGGGAAGCGTCATTTCACTTTTTTTAAATATCAGTCTGGCCTGCGATTACAGAATCGCCGCCGACAACACCATGTTCTGCAATCCCTATCTGGACCTGGGCCTGATCCCGGTGGGCGGGGGGCCCTATTTCCTGTCAAAGATGATGGGAACGGGCAAGGTCTGGGAATTCCTTTTGCTGAACCATGACATCACTGCCCAACGGGCCCTGGAACTCGGGCTTGTGGACCGGGTGGTACCGGCATCAAATCTGGATGATACGGCCCTGGATATTGCCCGAAGATTTGCCGACACCCATGCCGGAACCATTGCCGGACTGAAACGACTGGTTAATTTTTCCAGGCAAGATCTCAAAACCTATTTTGACCTTGAAAAACAGGAAATTTTACGGCTGATCACCTCCAGTGATTTTTCACAAAAATTGGGAGATTGAACTGCAACGATCCTAGGCATCGGCCTACAAAGTCAAGGTTTATCAGATTCAGTCATCATTGCAGGTGGTGCCGCATTGCAGACACCGTGTGGATTCAACCATGGCCTGGGGCTGGGTAATGCCCGGTCCCACCGCTTCCACAAAAGATGTTTTTCTCACTGAAACCGGCAGTTCCTCAACCATTACCTTGGAGGTATGTTGGCCAACACAAACCTTTTTAAGGATGCTCCTGGTATTGATACGATGCTGGATCTTGTCTGGAACCGATATAACACCCTGTGTCAACAAAAGGTGAATGGACCGGGCCGCTTTTCTACCACCGGCAACGGCATTGATCACAGAGGCACGACCGGTATGCATATCCCCGGCCGTAAATATATTGGGTGCTGCCGCCATCAAGGTGTCCTCTTTTGCCTCCAGGGTGTGCTTGCGAGTAGATTTAAAACAAATTTCTTTTTCCCGGACAACTCCATTTTTTGAGGCAACTTCTTTTTTCTGAATATTGATCAGGCAGTCCATATCCGGTTTTCTTTCATAGGCGGATATAACCAGGGCCGCGGAAATCCTTTTCTGTGATCCTGGAATTTTTCTGCCGACACTTCCCTGTCCTTCTTTTTCACAGGGTTCAACCTGACACACCTCAAGAGAGGCTGCCCTTTGGTTTGAATCCGGAAAAATACGGATGGGTGTGGCAGTAAACATTATCTCTACCCCTTCTTCCATGGCCCGTGTAACATCATTTTTCCGGGCCGTCATCTCCTTGATGGTCAAAAGCGCCTTGTCGTAGTGTCGTTGCCGGATATGGCGGATCATCTTGGGGACATCCACCTGGGCCGGGCATTTCTGGCGGCAGGGGGCCAGGCAGTCGCTCGTCCGGTTCAAGCGGATTAGTCGGTCACTGAAGCCCCCAAGGGTGATGACACCCCGGGGGCAGACTTCTGCACACTTGCCGCACCCCCTGCACAGGGCCTCATCTATCTCAGGCAATCCCCGGGTCCCCATGTGGATTGCATCAAAGGGGCATGCCCTCACACAGGAGCCTAACCCCAGGCAACCGATTTCACACGAGACCGGCCCCCGGTACAGAAGGCAGGCTGCCCGGCAATCTCTTATCCCGTCATAATGATAAAGGGTCTTGGACCGGACCCCACCGAAGCAGCCGACCCCTGCAGTCACAGGTTCCATCACTCCCGGATCAAGGCCCAGTATCCCGGCCACCCGGCTTGTGGTCTCACGGCCGCCATTGGTACAGACATTAACCCCGGTTTTCCCGGCGACAAGGGCCCGGGCAGCCCCGTCACATCCGGCATACCCGCAAAGACCGCAGTTGAGACCCGGCATAACGGCCCGCAGGGCTTCAAATTTTGGGTCTTCAGCAACATAAAATATTTTTTTTGCCACAGCCAGACCCACACCCGCGATCAGGCCGATCAGCGTCATTACCGAAATTGCGTTTGGAATCACCCTGTCGGCCCTCCCTACCCTGTGTGGATTTTTCTTATTGTCGTTTAAATTTGTCCTTGTCTCTGACACTGATCACGGGAACCGGGGAATGTCTGAATACTTTTTCAGCAGCACTGCCGAACAACACCCGGGAAAGATTTCCCCTCCCCTTGTTGGCCATGACAACCAGGTCGATATTTTCCGAAGCAATGACGTCAAGTATCCGTTCAAACGGAACGCCCACATCCACTCGATAAATCATCCTGGATTTCTCCTCAAAAAAGTGCTGTTTGATCATGTCCTTAATCATGGTGGTGCGTTCTTTTTTCATATCCCGGATATAATCCTCAACATTGATGGCCGCCGGGGCATAGGCGCTCACCCTTCCCACCATGTTGACATCTTTCTGGTTAATCACATTGTACACCACAATTTCAATGTCCTGTTCCACGGCCAGCTCAACTGCATATTCCATGACCATCATGGAATAATCCGAGAAATCAACACAGGCCAGAATCTTTCTAATTTTTTTGTCCATCATCCGTCTCCTTTATTAAGTGAAATTCTTTTGTGATCCCCGGTTTCTGCAACCCGGACAGGCAGTTTTATTTTGTTTCCACCTGCCAAACCATCTATCGGGCTCCATTCCCGGGATGTATGAATAAGGGTTCTTTCTTTGGGAAACAGCAATTGACGTGCCAGTGAATACCATTCGCAAAAGTCCCGGGCCTGACACGTGTTTTGTTTTTTTAACACAGTCCAGGGGCAGGACCTTTGCAACACCGCCACAAAATAATTTTTCATTCTGTAAAAAAAACTGACATTATCCGGGTAAAACCCCCATTACCGAGCCCGCAAAAGGCCGTTTATGGGCAACACTCCCATGGCATGAAAATTGATATATATTTAGTTAAACGCAAAGTTCAGGATCAATTGTGGTAAACGCCTGGCTGGACAGCCTGAAGTTTTCCGTATTCTGAAACAACGGGCAACCCTCAATTGCCCACAACGCAGTCGGGCATGATGAATCGGCCTGGAAAATCTTATTTTTTACCAGGCCCTAAACCAACATTATTTTTTAAGGGAGGAATGGTTATGTTTAGAAGATTAGGCGACATGGACAGCTTGTTTGGGAACATAAACCTGCTTCGCGACAGGTTAAACAGTCTGTACAGTGATTATGACAGACCTTTGGCCTATGACGATATCTGGGGGACAGAAGAGAGCATGCCCAGGATCAGCCTCTACGAAGACGGGAACAACTTTGAAATCATGGCTGAAGTTCCGGGACTGCCCAAAGAGGATATCCATGTAAAAATCCAGGGCAATTACCTAGAAATCTCCGGCACCCGGAAATCAGATGCACCCAAAGGATATAGAATCCTTAAATCCGAAAGAGGGTCTGTCTCATTTTCAAGAAGCATGACCCTGCCGGCGGATGTGGACTCGTCTAAGGTATCGGCCAGCCTGAAAAACGGCATCCTTTATCTGACATTGCCCAGGGCTGAGTCCTCAAAAGTGAAAACCATCACCGTCAATTAAAAATTTAAAAGATCATAAAATTTATGGAGGAAGTCATGGATAAAAAGAATGAAATCGTAAAAAGTGAAGGGAAAAATATCGAAAAGGCCCGGGGCCTTCAAGAGGTGGCCCCTGCCGTTGATATCTTTGAAAGTGAGAACGAAATCATGCTCTACGCGGATATGCCGGGTGTGGTAAAAGAGAATCTTTCCGTGAATATCGACAAGGGTATCCTGTCTCTTTCCGGTGTGAGAAAATTACAAACTAAAAAAACCGCAACCTGGGAAGAGTTTGGGAACGTCAACTATGTGAGAAGTTTTTCCGTTCCCCCGACCATTGATGTGGGCCGGGTGGAAGCTGAGTTGAAAGACGGAGTTTTACGCCTCCATATGACCAAATCAGAACAGGCCAAACCCAAGAAAATAGAGATCAAAACAGCATAGTAAGGATTCAATACCGGCAAGGGCCGGCAAAAAAGAGGAGAACCCTTTTTAGGGTTCTCCTCTTTTGTTGAGTGCGCCCTTCCGGGACACCCTGTCATTCCACAATCCGCAAATTATTAAAGGTCCCAAAGGAATTTCTCCGGTTCTCGTGATTGGCCGGGTCTTCCTGCCATTTGCCATCAACATAGTACTTGTATTCATAGGTACCCGGGGCAAGCATCAGGGTTTTCTGCCAGGCCCCGAGTTTTCCCTTTTTCATTGGATGTTTTTTCCCGTTCCACTGGTTAAAATCTCCAAAAAGCAACACCTCATGGGCCTGGGGGGCATGCAGGGAAAATTCAATTCTTTTTCGTTTGATTTTCTGGTCTGTCATTTTAACTCTCCTTTTTTAGTCGATTTATTCCGGTCGTGTGTAACCGTTTGGTTATTATCTTAAAATTGCCTGATAAAGGCAATACATGGACGCATATTGTGCTGATACAGTAGCTGCCAGGACCATCAACGAAAGCTTGGTTGACAGGCGGCATGTTTTCCTGAATCCTGTATACAGAAGCCACCATCTCCAGGGCTCTGCAACCCAGATGAAAACCGGCATCCAATACACCAGCAGAACCACACCCGAGGAATAGCCGTGAACACTGAAAAATTGTCCGAAATCAAGTTTTTCTTCCCCGGCCAGGGTCAGGATCAAATAGCTGAAACCCGCGGATATCAAGACCACACCCACACCGGCAGAAAAGAAAACAAACCCTTTTTGGGCCGAATGGGAATAGGAATCGGTCAAGAGGCTGGCGGTTGCATAGAAAACAGTGCAGATCAGGCAGAATCCCAGGGACTTGACCAGGGTAGTATGGGTTGACAATTCCACAAAAAACCGCCGGGGTTCTATGAGAATCTGGATCACTGCAACCCCGTAAAATTGAAAGGATTTTTTGATTGATTCAACCATTAATTAACTGCCTCTTTCCATCCAGCACGGTTTACCGGACAATAATTTATTCGCCGTCATTCTTGAGAATTTCCCGGGGGGATCTCATGTATTTTTTGGTCTGGGCCACCCGTATTTTTTCCTCCAGGCGCTGCCGTTTTTCAAATGCTTCCCTTGCTTTTTCAAGGATATCCTCAATGTCTGCGGGTTTCATGAGGTAATCAAATGCACCCAGTTTCATCCCGTCTATGGCCGAGTTTACAGTGGCATGACCGGTGAGCATGATCACTTCCACCAGGGGGTACAAAGACTTGATGGCCTTTAAGGTCTGATTTCCATCCATTTCCGGCATCTTCACGTCAAGGATCACCACGGGGATGTTTCTGGTTTTGAGCAGTTCAAGCGCTTCTTGTCCGGATTGAGCCGTTAGCACCTCGATCCCTTTTATTTCAATCAGGCGTTTGGTTGTGTGAAGGTATCGTTCCTCATCGTCAACCAGCATAATTTTCATCTTTTCCAAAATAAACCTCCTTGGATTTTAATCAATTGACGGCCGGCAGACGAATTACAAAACAGGTGCCCACATTGACATCACTTGTGACCGTCATGGTCCCGCCAAAGCTTTTGACGATGCCGTAGCAGACACTCAGGCCCAGACCGGACCCTTTGCCGACCGGCTTTGTGGTAAAAAAAGGTGAAAATATTTTGTCCATATTTTCAGGGCGGATACCGGCTCCATTGTCTGATATTTTAACGACAAGGTGATGGTCGTTGTCCTTAAGGGACTCGATCCCCAGTACGCCACCCGATGCTCCGTGTCGTTCTGTTATGGCATCAAGCGCATTATTAAAAAGGTTGAGCATCACCTGCTGAAACTGGGACGGGTCTCCCATAAAGGCCGGTAAATCCTTTGGAATATTTTGAACCAGTCGTATGCCGTTAATCTGTAATTTTTTTTCAATCATGTGAAGAACTTCCTTCAGGAGTGGTTCAGAAGTCAACTTCTGCATGACCGCCTCATTTTTCCTTCCAAACCTTAAAATGGCCTGGGTAATTTCCGCGCAGCGATTGACCTGAAGTTTTATCTGGTCAAGGCTGTCGACAATTTCATTCAGATCCTCTTTTTTCCCGGCATCCACAGGGCCGGGCATCTCTTCCATGAGGGTGGTGATCAAGGCGTGTTCCCCCTTGATAATTTGAAGGGGATTGTTTATTTCATGGGCAAACCCGGCAGCCATTTCCCCGATTTCAACCAGTTGGGCTGCATGGATGAGCTGGTTCCCAAGGTTTTTCTTTTCCTGGCCCAGTCGGCTGATCCGTTTGAGAATCCGTTCCGTTGTATAAACGGCCATGACCATGATGACGGCTGTGCCCATGACCATGATGATCAGGCTTAAATATACGGCTGAATATAAATAGTGATAGGCATCTTTTTTTTCCTGCCTGACCACCAAAAGCCATTCTCCGGATTTAAGCCGGGCCACGGCATACAGATACTTGTTTTCCCGGTCATCTTTTTTAATAAAAGTCTTGATACCGTTCCCGGGACCGGAAAAATCAAAATGATCCGGGTCTTTGTCCATAACCTCGACATCGCCGGACCGCCTGCCGGTCTGGGAAATCCCTTCCTGATTCAAGATATAGGCTTCTCCGGTTTTTCCAATCCTCACTCCCGCCACCAGCCGGTCAAAGGTCAGGGTGTCAATGGTGGCTCTCAAGACCCAGGAACCCTCTCCATTGCCCCGTCGCACGGCAATGACAAAGTGGGGAACGTTGCGGTATCCCAGGAAAACATCGCTGATATAGGTTCCGGTCTGCATCACCTGCTTGAACCATAATTCATTATAATATTTTTTCCCCACGAGAGGATAGGTTCCGGCATAGCTGACATGGACACCCTGGGAGTCAAACAGTCCCAGATCCACAAATGCATTGGACCGGGCGTTTAGATTTTCAAACATCATATCAATGGTCGGCTGTTGATCGATCCGGTCAAAATCCAGGGTATTGACAATGAATTCAAGGTCAGATTTACGTTCCATGAGAAAGGATTCAATCATATCCCTGTGGTCTTCCACGATCCGCTCCAGACTGCTGGTGCTATTGGTCTCAAGTGCCGTGGTAAAATAATAGAAACTGACCAGGATGGCCAGTACAAACGGAACAAAGGGCACGATGATCATATTGGTTAAAATTGATTTTTTTACCGGATCTTCCTGCTTATTTATACTGGTATTGTTTTCATCCGTCGTTATATTCATGTCTTTGAAACCCAAGTTTAAACAATCCCGGCACCATTACCCTTCCGTTCTTGAACAGATTAAGAGCAACTATGATGCCGATATATTTTACAAACAAACAAAAGCTGTTAACTAACTGAAATATCATTATATTATTTAGATAGTTTCTCTAGTAAAGCCATTTGTGCCACAACAGGTGTGTCAATTTTTTTTTCAAATTGTAAATCAATAACAACCGATTTTTTAAGATCTTTGACTGGGACAGAATTTTCTGATTGGGAGATAAGGCTAATACGGAATTTTTCGAGACAAAATCAGAATAGAAAAACCTGGTGCCGGAATATACGATTTCCGGCACCAGGCGTATTGTGAGGTAAAGACCAGATTTTTAAATACAGACCCGATTATAAACTTGAAACCCGGGCTGAATCCGGCGCTTCACCAGTAAAATCAACCGCATTTGCTGTAGCCGCATGAATGGCAGGTTTTACACCCTTCTTCAAAGGCGATGGCCTGGCCGCATTCCGGGCACAGGTCGGACTTAAGACTGTTTTCAGCATGTTTTTTCCCGTTTCCCTTTCCCTTGGCCAGATATCGTTTTGTCAACACCTTGGCAATGGCATCCGGGATTGAGTAAACAAGCCCTCCATCCTGAAACACGGCATGCTCTCCGCGAATCCCGCTGATCTGTTCAATGATTTCATCCACCCCGATACCGGATCTCAAGGCCAGTGAAATCAAACGGCCTATGGCCTCTGTTTTGGCCTGGGTTGATTTCCCGGATTTACCCACGGTGGCAAACAATTCAAACGGCCGTCCTTTATACTCTGAAACGGTAATATAGAGGCTGCCCATCCCGGTTTTAATCCTCTCGGTAAACCCTTCAAGGGTTTGAGGCCTTTTCCTCCCGGCCATGAGAAAATCATCCTCTTCCCTTTCCTTTTTCTCTCCGTTTTTCGAAACCGACAGCACCTGGTTATCCTTGCTCCCGTCCCGATATATGGTCACCCCCTTGCACTTCAGCGTAAAGGCCAGGTCATAGACAAACCTGACATCGCCTTCAAGGGCGTCATGGGGGAGGTTGACCGTCTTTGAAACCGCATTGTCCGTATACTTTTGAAACGCGGCCTGCATTCGGATATGATGTTCAGGTTTAATGTCATGGGCGGTCACAAAAACGTCTCGAAGATCCGTCGGCACGTTGAGGTTTCCTTTGACCGTTCCTTTCTCGGCAATTTCCTCCATTAAGGCATCGGAGTAGAAGTCTTTTTCAATGGCCAGCCGTTTAAAAACCGGGTTCACTTCAATCAACCGGTCATTGTCCATTACCGTTCTCACGTAACTCAGGGCAAAGGCCGGCTCAATACCGCTGGAACACCCGGCGATGATGCTCAGGGTTCCGGTCGGGGCAATAGTCGTGGTGGTGGCATTGCGCATGGGCCGATCTTTTTCATCTTTAAAAATGCTCTTGTCAAAGTTGGGAAAAACACCCCTGGCTTTTGCCAGGTCGCAGGAGGATTGATGGGATTCTTTCTGGATAAATCCCATAATTTTTTCGGCAAGAGCCAATGCCTCTTCCGAGTCATAGGGGATATTGAGCATGTACAGCAGGTCTGCAAACCCCATGATGCCCAGGCCGATTTTCCGGTTTCCCTTGACCATTTGATCAATCTCTTCAATGGGATATCTGGACATGTCAATGGTATTGTCCAGGAACCGGACCGACAGGTGGACAGTCTCCCGTAGACGTTCAAAATCCACTTCAGATGTGTTTTGATTCCGGGTGACAAACCGGGTCAGGTTGATGGACCCGAGGTTGCAGGCCTCCATGGGTAAAAGCGGTTGTTCTCCGCAGGGGTTGGTTGATTCCATCTCACCCAGACCCGGTGTGGTGTTAAACCGGTTAATCTCATCTAAGAAGATGATTCCCGGATCTCCGGTCTCCCATGCCTGTTTGACCAGCTCATCGTAAACCGCCGCCGCACTGAGACGGCCGATGGCTCTTCCTGAGCTCGGGTCAATCAGGTCATAGTCCTCTTTTTGCTCCAGGGCCGCCATGAACAGATCGGTCACGCCCACGGATATGTTAAAGTTGTTCAGTTCTTTTTTGTTGTTTTTGCAGGTGATAAAAGACATGATATCCGGGTGATCCACCCGGAGGACGGCCATGTTCGCCCCTCTCCTTGTTCCACCCTGTTTGATCTGTTCCGTTGCCGTGTTAAAAATCTTCATAAATGAGACCGGGCCGGATGCCACACCGCCGGTGGATCCCACTTTGCTGTTCTCCGGGCGGAGCCGGGAAAAGGAAAACCCGGTCCCCCCGCCTGATTTATGGATGATGGCGGCGTTTTTAACCGCTTCAAAGATACCGTCAATACTGTCGTCCACCGGCAGGACAAAACAGGCTGCCAATTGTCCTAAAGACCTGCCCGCATTCATCAGGGTGGGAGAGTTGGGCAAAAACCTGAACTCGGCCATGAGGCTGTAAAATGAATCTTCAATTTTTTGAATATCTGTGTTTTTATCATAGTTTTTCTCGGCATCGGCGATATGGGCGGCCACCCGCCTGAACATATGCTCCGGAGACTCATATACCTTTCCTGCGGCATCTTTTTTCAAATACCGCCTTTCAAGAACGGTTCTGGCATTTTCCGTTAAAAAATCTATCTGGTCTGTCTTCTTTTTTTTCTCACCCATTTACGCAGCTCCCCTAAATAATTGATAACGAACAATTGGATATTCAAAACTTAAAAATAGTGTTGATATTTATCGAGTGAGGGCACCTTATATGGTTGGTATAAAAAATACAAGTACAATATATAGAATTACGGAGAAAGTCGCCTGTGTCAGTCTCGAAATTTTGCATGCCGTACCAGCGAGCAATATCGATTACCTTTGAATGAGTAGTTATCTTCCATATCTTATGTATTTTATGTAACATTGTTACTTTTTTTTCATAGGAAAATTATTACCCTAAACAACTGTAAATATTGATAAATAAGGCTACAAACCACCTAATATGACAGGTACATATTTTGCATTACTTTAAACGGGTGCAACACAAAATAGTGGTGCAATCAAGCTGCCATCCTGACGTCTTCTTCTGAACAGTAGTAATACTTTCTTTTCATAATATTACAGGCAGTTCGACATGCATTTCTTATCTTTCCAGTCAAAACTAACGAGCGCAGAAAAATAACATTTTCAGCGTGCTCACGTTTCCAGAACATGCCGGCACTCTTCACCCTGAGATTTATACCTCTACGAATTGCGCTTTCAATAGAACCACTTCCGATTGGTAACCCCTTATCCGCAAAAACCTTATATTGGAATTTGGAATGATCGCCAAAATAATGACCCAGTTTTTTCAAGACGGTTTTTCGAGCCTTCCTTTTTCTGGATAACTTTCTTTTGGCCAATTCAACAATTTCAGCAATATTTCCGTTCCAAAGAGAATTTTTTATCAGGGATGATAATTTATCAGCTTCTTTCCCTGCAACCTTTAAGGCTCGTTCAATCGTGGATACAACAGTGCCAATGTTCTGCTTTGCATGAGTGTAGTCAATAATGCATTTTGCCTGATGCATATTCAAATCATCAATTAGGTTTTTTGTCCTGCTCCAGATCCCCGGGCCATTATCAGAACAGAAAACGATTTGAGAAGCTTCCCCGAAATTGATATTTTTAAGATGTTGTTTTAGCAATTCAAAAAACTCATCCATGCTACCGCATGAGCCCTCCAGAATAGGAGAGATACTTTTGATTTTCTTTCCGTTCTCATCAAATAGACTTATGGATAACAATCTTGGTTCAATCCAGTCAGAATAAAATCCCTGTCTCTTCTGGCCGGTTTTACGTTTACCACGCTTTTTGCGCCGTTCCCGTAAGCGCCCACCATCAACGCAAACCAAGATATTCAATCTCGGCTTTTGCCAGACTTCGTCAGCATGACACTCGACCCTGATTGGCCTGGCCAAATCAGCAAACCGATGGGTAATCGTTTGAAGCAGATGCTGATTCATTTGAGTACCAAGACCTTGCAATGCATTGGCCGCGACTTCAAAGGAGGGGCAAAGGACTGCCATGGAGATACAGATTTCCAATAGAGCCGGAGTGACCTTATTGATTATACCGAGATATTCAAGGCCTAAATGGCATAGTCGGCCTTTTTGCCGTCCAGGGGGCCGGCCTCTTTTTTTTTAGGTTTGGCCTTGAGAAATACAGGCGAACGAATTTCATAGCTTTGGCCTGATTTAAGACGAATAGATATAGTTCGGTACTCATGAAATCTGAGAGCACACTTGCCGCACCAGGCTTTCAAATACTGCAGAAAAGGTATGCTTGTCAGCAACCTGTTCAGTGTGGTGACAATCTCACGCTCTGCCTGTTTCTGATAGCACTCATATACCCGTTGTTCATAGTCTGCAAAACTGTCAGCCCAAACACCTCAATGATTGTATCTGCCACGGCCATTGCTGATCCTTTCATAGCTGCGGCTTGTTGCGGACCATGTTTAGCTGTGGAGTACGTTCCTGAAATTGCGACATATTGGAAAAACCCAGATGCCCTTAATCGGAACTTTGAGTTTTGAATAACGATCTTGACGGCTTCGTCCTTTGGTTCTTCCAATATGTTGCCAATTAGCGGCTTTGTAGCAAGTCCCCACAAAACGGGTTGTATCAACAAATGTTTCCACCAAGGCTATCCTGCTTCCATAGCGATGTTGCCAATCATCGGACAAACGGCGCAGAACCGTTCCGAGAGCATAGCTGGCGAGGTTAAAAACATTGACCCATGGCAAAATTAGAAACCGGGTATTGTTGCAGACAAATCCAAGATTTTGTTCTCGTAATGTAGGAGACCATCCAATCCACTTGTCACGATCTTCAGATTTCCATGCTGCAGCTCCAAAAAGCAGGCAACCGAGAGGACGTCCATCGCCACTGACAATAAGATATTTCATGTTTTGCCCTACCGGTCGGCCATAGCTGAGATAGTGGTATTCTTTAACAAGATGATTGAATATTTTTTCATTGTCAGCTGAACTTCTGGCATCAATGATTCTAACCGGCTGCAAAGCTGAAAGTTTACAACACATTGGAGTTTGGTCAACGCTTACCGGCTCAATCTTCGGAAGACGACCTGGGCCTGGGCACTGGCGAGGAGGAAGCTTTATCAGGGAACGAGACTCAAGCTTACGCAAAAGTTCGCGACAAGCCATGTCTTTTAGTTGACCGTCAGGACGTCTCCAATTCCATAACTCACATAATTCCCGGGATAAACGAGATCTGTTCCATGAAGCATTACCACCAAGAAGCGAGCGGATCTCATTGACCTCGATTTCTGTTAAAAAACGTCCTTGTAATTTTAACGGCCAGTTCATGGACTGAGATAGTATATGTTTGTGGCAGTTGAGTCCAGCCTTTTATGAAAAATTTACCACTTTTTCGTGTTGCACCCATCCAAACTAGTAAGTGCTTTTCAACTCTCGCCATGTAAGAGGCATTGGATTGTGCTTTAAAAAAAAACGTTAAAAAAAAAGGAGCCAATCATGGTTAAAACTAAAGAACACAAACGTTGTATCGTACTCGCTTCCCGCCCCACCGGGGCACCGGTTTCCAATAATTTCCGCATGGAGAACACACCTGTACCTCAACCGGCTGAGGGCCAGGTGCTGCTGCGCACCAAGTTTCTTTCCCTTGACCCTTATATGCGGGGCAGGATGAACGATGCCGCTTCCTATGCAGAGCCTGTTAAGATAGATGAGGTAATGGTGGGGGCAACCGTTTCTCAGGTCAAAGCCTCCCGTCACCCTGATTACAGAGAAGGCGAGTGGGTGCTTGCCTACAGCGACTGGCAGGATTATGCGCTTTCTGATGGTTCCGGCCTCACCCGGTTGGGCGAAAACCCAGAAAACGCCTCCTATGCATTGGGGATACTGGGCATGCCGGGATTTACCGCCTATATGGGATTGTTGGATATTGGCCAACCCAAACCCGGAGAGACCCTGGTTGTCGCTGCTGCCACAGGTCCTGTTGGTGCAACCGTAGGGCAGATAGGCAAGTTGAAAGGATGTCGTGTTGTGGGGATTGCCGGTGGAAGCGAAAAATGCAGGTTCGCAAAAGAGGTGCTTGGATTTGATGAGTGTCTGGACCATAAATCTTTGGAATTTGCCCAGCAGCTTGGCCAGGCCTGCCCCAATGGGGTTGACATCTATTTCGAGAACGTCGGAGGGAAAGTATTTGATGCGGTCTTGCCCCTGCTCAACACAAAGGCCAGAATTCCGGTATGCGGACTTGTTTCCCAGTACAATGCGACTCAGCTTCCTGATGGACCCGACCGGATGTCTCTTCTGATGGGTACCATTTTAGTCAAACGGTTAAAAGTTCAGGGATTCATTATTTTTGATGATTATGGCCACCGCTACGACGAATTTGCAAAAGAGATGGCTCAATGGGTGAGCTCAGGACAGATAAAATACCGTGAACATCTGGTTGATGGATTAGAGAATGCACCCAATGCCTTTATCGGCATGTTGGATGGTCAAAATTTCGGGAAATTGGTTATCCGGGTTAATGACAAAGATGAACCGATCGTTTGAAAAAAGCCTATGGGGTTGGTTTGTCGTGCTCCCGGAGTTCTACGCCATACAAACCGAGAGGTTGGTGAACCTCTGGTGAAAGGCAAAAGAGTAACCGGTTTCAGCAATTCCGAAGAAGAAGCGGTGCAACTGACAGAAATTGTTTTTTTCAGGTTTCAGCCACGAGATTTTTCCGGGGAAACCGAAGAACAGCAGAACGCCACCGCATTTCTGCAGGGGTTTTTCTGATTGCCATGGTGCTCCTGACCCAGTTCAACTCCCTGCGCCAGATGATCATTGTCATGACCTCTGTCCTGCTTTCCCTGACCGGTGTATTCATCGGCCTGCTCATCACAGGAACGCCCTTCGGCATCATCATGACGGGTATTGGAGTGATCTCCCTGGCCGGGGTGGTGGTCAACAACGCCATTGTCCTCATCGACTATATCAACCAGTTGCGCAGAAACAAAATCCCGTTGAGAGAGGCCCTGATTCAAGCCGGCCTGGTCCGGTTCCGCCCGGTGATGCTCACCGCCGTGACCACTATCCTGGGACTGTTACCCATGGCAGTGGGCATCAGTTTTGACTTTCGGAATTTTGCCTGGGAGGTTGGGGGTGAATCCGCACAATGGTGGGGGCCCATCGCTGTGGCCGTTATCTTTGGGCTGGCAGTGGCCACCCTTTTAACCCTGGTGGTGATCCCGGTACTCTATTACCTGTTTCACCCGGACCGCCCGGAAACAAATCAAACAACCACACATTTTTATTTGCCTGAATTGCACACAAACTTAAAGAGGAGAACATCATGTTAAAGCGTTTTACAAGGTCAGTTGATCTCACCCCGGTTATTTTGGTTCTGTCAATTTTTATCCTGTCAATTTTTCTTTTATCCGTGACCGGTCCTGCATACGCGGAAACAGACCGCGCTTCCAATCTGGCAGATCCGGGAACCGCTGGGTCTGACCTGGAAAACAAGCGTAAGAACTGGCAGTTTATCCTGGGTGCCGGAGTTGGATATATTTCCAAATACCAGGGGTCTGACAACTATGAAACCATACCGGTGCCCATCATTTCCGCGGACTACAAAAGGGGGCTGTTCTTTGCAAACCTTCACAACGGGATTGGCAGCTATTTCTTCCAGGGCCGAAACTATAAAATCGGAATGTCTGTTGGGTATGCCCAGGGCCGGGATGAAGATGATGATTTTGAAAAGCTTCGGGGGATGGGCGATATAGACGACTCGGCAACGGCCAATTTTCTTGGTGAATATGATTTTGGCATTGCCAGGGTTTCAGCCGGGATCCGGGTGATGGAGTTTGTACTTCACTGGAGGTGTCCCAGGTAAACTCCATCACCTGTTATGAGAATCTGGTCTGAGACTTTTATCTTTTTATCCATCCTGATACTGACTGAGTCCCGTTAAAATTATCTGCGCAGGGATGCCTTGGAAAAAATATAGGGCGGCAACTCCCTGTTGAATTCAATGGAATCCACCATCAACTGGGTTCCCTCTCCCTGTTTTAAAACATCCTTGTACAGGGCCTTTTTGGGGACCCACCGGTCATCAACCGCCATGACCTCCTGGATCTGAATTGTCTTTAAGAGTTTGCCGCTCTTGGCATACAGGTTCTCCTTCAAAGAGATATACCGTTCTTTATCCACCCATATTTTACATCTGTCATATGAGGCATCCTCTTTCTTGGCCTGGAGATCCAGAACCCATACCGGCCGATCCATGAGCGTCTCTTCCCCTGTGATCTGGGCATCATAAACATTTTGCAACAGAGGATCTTCCATCATGTCTTCATAGGAAAGATCAGATCCCATGACGGATTGACGCAGCAGATGCCCGCTGATCAGAACGATTCTGTCTGTTGACGGGGTATAGGTCCAGAGTTGATCGCCCAGCTTGAGCATCTTGGTGCCCCGTTCCCTGGCCGGCGCCAGATACTCGGTAAAAGAATCATCTGCCCCTCTCTGCCATGATTTTGCCTCCACGGTTCTGGACCCCCGCCTTCCGTTGATAATCATCTTGCTTACAACGATCTGGGTATCGGTGATCCGGTTCGCATCCACTTTTTTTAAAATCTCATTGCCGGACGGCTGGGCAAAAATGGATACGGGCAGGATCATCATTAAAAAAACAAGTGTCTTTTTCATACTTCAAGCTCCTTGAACAATTGGGCTGTTTCTCGTTTGTAAATTCCGATACCGGCGATTGATGTTCCAAGTACGGTGGCAAGGGTTCCGGGGATAAACCCGATCAAATAGGTGAAGGGTGTCACCTGGGCCCGGAGCACACCGGATATCATCATGGAAGATTTTTCAAACAGAAAACTTAGGTCCAGTCCGTAAATCTGCATGAGATATGCCGGTATGAGGCCGGCCGCAGTTCCGATAAATGACCCGATGCATCCAATCATGATGGATTCCAATATCAAGGTCCGGTAAATGTGTCCTTTTTCTTCACCCACGGCCAGGCGCACCCCCATTTCACCGTAACGGCGAAGGCTTCCCATGAGCCCCGCATTCCATAAAACAATCCCCATAGCCAGAATGAATATCCCGACGATGAGGTAGGCTGCCACATCGATCAGATCCATATACTCTTTCATGCCCGCTTCTTCGGGTAAGGCCCCCATGACAGGAGAAAACGGGTCGTCGGGATTTTTATATTTTTTATTAAACCCATCCACCATCTGGTACGCTTTATCTTCATGAAAATTATCATCCGGAAAAAATCCCAGCACTTCTCCTGCCGCATCCTGCATATCCAGCACGGCCTGGACATCAAAAATATCCGTCACGATGGCGCCCCGGTCCATTGCCGCAATGCCGAACCGAATGGTTCCGGCAATGACAAAATTGGTGGTGGCCATACTGCCGTACATGGTGGTCCCAATCAGGGTTGCCGTATCCCCGGGTCCTATTTTCAATTTGATTGCAAATTCTTCTGCAATCAATATTTCGCCGGGATTTTTCGGCAATTTGCCCCGGACAATAGCATCATCAATATTTAATATTTCTCTTTCAGGACTGGATTGGGAAAAAAGATCAACGGCCATGCCGGTCACCGGACCCTGGATGCGTGTTTCCCCCCTTTCATCCGGGATATCAATGAGTCCGCCAAACATGATTCTCGGGGTCCAGATCATATCAGGATAATCTGTATGAATATTTTGAATCAACGCATCAATGCCGAGGAACGCCAGATCATTGGGCTTTTGATTGGACTCTTTTGCATAGGCTTGTGTCATGA
Organism: uncultured Desulfobacula sp.; assembly: GCA_963674905.2. Lineage (GTDB taxonomy): Bacteria > Desulfobacterota > Desulfobacteria > Desulfobacterales > Desulfobacteraceae > Desulfobacula. The sequence goes on from CAXXXR010000002.1 coordinate 4,658,900, forward strand.
TTCTCACATGGCCTGTGCTGTAATGGGCGTTTGACTTGATCATATCAGAGACAAACCCGTTGAGATAGGAATAGAGAAAAACAGTGAGCGCAACGCCGATGAAAACCGTGAGTATGGGGAAAAAAGAACGGGACCGATCCCGAAGCAACCCTTTCAATAAAAATCTTATCATAGTTTTATCCTTAACTTAACTTTCCCCTCAAGGCGTCAGTGGGGTTTAATTTGGCTATTTTCCGGGTGGGCAGATAACTGACCATGGTGGTAACCCCAAGAACCAGGAGAATCGTCCCCGCAATCAGCCCAATGGTAAACACCGGATAAAGCCTGTCTCCCATTGCAAACCCAAAACTGTCTGTGCTCTGGGGCAGACCAAACCCTGCAAACGCCATATAACCGATAAAAGGTCCCCCGTACAGCATGGCGGCCACTGCCGCTAAAACCGCATGCATGGCGCCTTCTATTGTAAATAGCCGGATCAGTGTATTCCGGGTCATGCCCAGCGCCATCAGGGTTCCGATCTCTTTTTTCCTTCTAAAGATTGAAAGGATCTGGGTGTCAAAAATAGCCAGCATTGCTAGCAGCAGCAGTACAAGATAAAAAATGCTGCCCCCGATGGATTTTGTTAACACCAGGGACCTGATGTCTTGTAACAGGAAATCAAGATTTTTGTGATCCCATCCTGGTACAGGGGCGCTGAAGTCTGACCCTTTTTCCAGCACAATCAGGGTGGCCTCATTGGGCATGGATGTCATTTTCCACAACGCTTCAATGGGTATCCAGATCTGGTTGTTATCAATTTCAGAAACAGCCGTTTTCATGATTTCAACAATTTTTATCTCATCGGCATCAAATGTACCGTTGGCATCCCGCCATCGGATGGTCACAAAATCACCGATGTTAAGTCCGCAACTTTTGGCCATCCGTGTACCGATTAAAGCAGGGATATAGGGGTCGGTTGTGATCAGGGATGCGGTGGGCAGCGTCAGCAGAGTCTGATCCGGCTTGATCCCTTTGAGCAGCGTGTTCTGAAGTCTGTTGTTCGGGTAAACCGCCGCCTGCCGGATCAGAATCGGCAGGGCTTTGTCTGCGGATATTAAGCCTTCAAATGCCCGGGGGAGCCTTTCATGCGCATCATCCAGAGTCAAGGGGTCATAGGGGTCGTAGGCCTGCTGCCAATACTGACCCCCGCCATATTGGGCATCCAGCGTTACACTGGTCATCTGATCATTCATGCAGTTGTACAGCCCCTGTAAAAAAATGATGGCCACATATGAAAATGACAGGGCGATTACGTTGAGCCAGGTTCGTAATCCGGCACCGTATAAATTTTTGAATGCCAGTTTCAAGATCAGCATTTTACACCGCCATGGCCTGCATTTCATCGCTTTGAACGATGCCGTCATCCAGGGTAATGATCCGCTTTAGATACTGCATGACCTTGGCATCGTGGGTGGCAAATATAAAGGTTGTCTGAAAATTTTCATTGAGCTGGATCATGGTCTTCATGATATTATGGGAATTCTTTGCATCTAAATTGGCCGTGGGTTCATCGGCCAGTACCAGTGCCGGTCGTTTAACAATGGCCCGGGCAATGGCCACGCGCTGGCTTTGGCCCCCTGAAAGCTGGGCCGGTTTGGAATCTGCCCTGTCGGCAAGGCCCACCCATTCAAGGGCATCCATCACCATCTTTTTTCGTTTTGAGCTATGAATGTTCTGGAGCAGTAAAGGAAATTCCACATTCTCAAACACCGTGTATACCGGCAGCAGATTAAAGGTCTGGAAAATAAACCCGATATGCTGATTTCGAAGCCCTGCAGCCCTCTTGTGTGAAAGGGTTTCAATTTTTTCTCCCATCACCTCCATGGAGCCCGAACTGGGGGTGTCCAGGGAGCCGATGATGTTCAGCAAAGTGGTCTTGCCTGATCCGCTGGGTCCCACCAAACCTGCAAATTCACCCTTTTTAAACTCTATATTTATATTGTCCAAAGCCACAAGGGTGGTGGGTCCTATTGGAAATGTTTTGGTCAATTGGTCTGTTTTTATCAGATACGAATGGTTCATCGCTTCCCCTTGCTGTATATGTGTTGTTCATTAATGATTAAAGACCACCATTATCTGGAGCCCTTTTCCTGAAAAGGCAGTGTTCATATCAGTGTTCATATCGGGGTTCACAGGCTGTTCTTTTGGATTCCAGAACCCCATGAGGTAAAGGCCCCAATTGTCCATCAGGCGCTGCCAGGTAAGTGTGCTGTACCAGTCTTTCTTTCTGGTATTGCAATAGACGATTGAGGAGACCGTGTCCATGAGTCCCATGGGATAACTCAATGACAGACCGATAAATTCATTTTTATTGCCGGTATCAAAAACCGTGTCACCCAGACCTGAGACATTCACCTCTCCTAACACATTCAATCCATTGCCAATGTCAAATGTATAATCCATACCAAGCGTAAGGGCATGCTGGTATTTTAAATGGGAAATTTTAGTCTGGTGTCGGCCCAGGGACCCTTCAAACCAGATACCCACACCAATATCCCACTTCCCGTCTAACCCCAGGCGGTCTTCGCCAACAGATGATTCAGACCCTGACCCGGTGGCAGGCAATGACAACTGAGAAAAATCAGCCTGTCTGTGGTGATATGACAGGCCTATTTCTCCGGTGTAGAGGGGAACCTGCAGACGGCCTCCAAACTCAGGGCTGTTGCTTCGGGTCGGTGCGATCTCCTCTCCTTTGGGATCATCGTTATCGTAAAGCCCCCACAACCAGATGTTTGCATTTTTTTGAAAATAATATCGCATGAGCAGTCCATACACACCATCGGTAAGCTTTAACGGATCCCGGGGGTCCATTCTGTCAAACCAGCGCAGGGGCCGGAAAAGTGTGGCTGAGCCGAAATTCAGTTTCTGCAGCCCGATTCTTGTTTCAAACCGATCCCCGGACAAGCGGCCCCAAATACGATACGCCTTAATCTGTTCATCGGTCTTACTGCTGTTATCATCCAGGATATCAAGTGTTCCAAAAATATTGGCCGAAAACTCAAAATCAAGGGTTAAAGGATCTTTAACAGGCATTTCCACAAACAATTCAGGTATGTATCGAAAACCTGTTTGAGAAATCAAACCATCTTGTTCATTGCCGATACCCCAGCCGGATAACTGGCCCTGGAAAGAGGTGGTTTGTGAGAATGCCTGATTTTGGGACACCCAAAAGAGCATAACGCACACCATGAAAAAGGCTTTGATCTTCACTCGTGCGCCTCCGGACTTTGGTCTGCCGGCAATATGCCGTAGAAAAAGAAATTTGTCAGCTCCATAATCAGTCCTTCGTGGGAGGTATAATGCTTTGAAAGGCGTTCATCCTTTACCATTTCAGTCATGTGGTTTAAAAAGAACAGAATGAATTCAGGGTTAACGCCTTTTCTGATGTCTCCATTTGCCTGGGCATTTTTGAAATCTCTCAAAACTTCATTGTTAGCGTCTGTTGTCATCTTTTTCATGAGTTCGAGGATTCGGGGGTCAGGGTTTTTGAACAGGTCATTGAAAAACTCTTGGGTATACATTTCTGCATTTTTCTGTTCGAGCTGGACGATCTGCCGAACTTTTTCCGGAAAAGAGATTTGTTTGGCCATGATTCCGCGATATTTGTCCATACTCTTGTTGAAGAACGCTTTTAAAATATATTTGGCAAGGTCTATTTTATTGTTAAAATGTTTATAAAAGGTCATCTTACTGACCTTTGCTTCCCGGCAGATTTCTTCAACCGTAACCCTGCGGATACCGTGTTGCATTAAAAGGCGCTGTGCCGCTGTTGTGAGTTGAATGAATTTTTTATTTTCTGTTTTGTCTTTCATGGACTTCTCTTTTCAAAACACATAAAAACTTACGTTTGGTGTCTTTTTTCCTTGTTTATGTATAGAAATATTGTATATTCAAGTCTGTGTCAATGATTAGGCATCAAGTAAAAATAAAATATAGAGGTAAAAAAAGGGAATGGACACACAGATTATTGGAATTTCCGGCAGCCCGGTCAAAAACAGCAATACCGACAGAATTGTCAGGCATATACTTGAATCATCCGGGTTAAAGGCTGAATTCATAAAATTGAGCAAGCTAAATGTCAGGCCCTGCAGAGCATGTAAACAATGTGTAGAAGACAATATCTGCAAAGTAAAGGATGACTTCCCGTTATTGGCAAAAAAATTACGACCCTTTTATGACGAAAGACACTGGTGTGATAACTCGGCATTTTTCCCATTGGAAGCCCTTTGGAACTGGATTGACACTCTATCCGGCAAATTTTGATGCCCCTTAAAATATTCCTGAAAGATCACCTGCTGTGTAGATCAGCAGTAAACACAGGCATAAATTTATCCGCTTTCTAAAGACTTCATTTTTCAGTTTGTTTTTTATCATTGCACCGAACAAGGCCCATGTTGATACGGCAGAAAATGTAGTTATCGCTAAAATGACGGCAAAAAAGGCAAGGGTGTGTATTTGATCTGAAATCGACGCCAGAAAAGTTGAAAATATGGTCAATCCGTACACAGCCACCTTGGGATTGAATAGTTGCAGAATAAATCCCTTTATAAATGCTTTTGGCGGTTCTTTGGTGTCACTAAAAGAATTGCCGGAACCCAGGATACCCTTGGCAAGCCACACAATATACAGGGCACCAACCCATCGTAAATATTTTTCAGACATGGGTAAAATTTCCAGAATCGCACTGGAAAGATAGGCACAGCAAATCATAACAACAAAGAATCCGGATACTATCCCCAAAAGAAAGTTAAGGGTTCTTCTGTAACCATAGGTGATTCCCATTGACGCACTTGATATATTGTTGGGTCCCGGCGTAAACGTCGTGATCAACATAAAGGAAATCAACGGAAGGATTTCAATGTTCATTTTATGCCTCTTGAGAAAAATAGTGTTTTATTCTGTAGTTTCTTGAACGCTTTTTTATAAACCCCTCATAGCCTGCTATTAGGAGCCCCTAAACGTAAGTTTTGCAAGATAACAGTGATAATAAACGGAGAATTTACACCAGATTGCCCTATCACTGCAAATATTTTCCATATTATTTCATATTATCATTTTCAACATGTTAAACTCATTCCAGAATACCGCACTATTCTTTACATTATCCGTGAAAAAGTGGCCGCATCTACCCGGAGGCAGACTCTCACAATGCCCCTGGTATTTCTCCACCGTGATGTTCTGTTTATTGACTATCTTTTCCTGATTTAGTAAGTTGTGGCCGGATTGCTATTATCGGTACGGGAGAAATGTCGTGAAGATCATTATTGTGGGTGCCGGAGAAGTCGGCTACAACATTGCAAACCGCCTGTCTTCAGAAAACAAACGCGTGGTGGTGATTGACCGGGACCCGGCAGCGGGGCGCAGGCTTTCAGAGGCCCTTGATGTCCAGGTGATCATTGCCTCGGGAAGCAATCCCAAAGTTCTCATTGATGCGGGGATCAAGGAGGCTGATATCCTCCTGGCCGTGACTGACAGCGATGAAACCAACCTTGTGGCCTGTCTCATGGCCAATTTGATCTCCCCCACCACCAAAAAGCTGGCCCGAATCAGGGATGCCGATTTTGATCCCTTTCACGAGCGGTTCAAAAAAGAAAATCCCCATATTGATACGGTGATCAACCCTGAAATTGAGGTGGTAGACACCATCAGGAAACTCATGGATGTACCCGGAGCCGTTGATGTGGGTGATTTTGCCGACGGCCAGGTAAAATATGTGGGCATCCGCATCGACAGCCATTCTCCCATGCAAGGCATTCGATTTGTTGATTTTTCTTCAAAATTCGGTGAAGAGCGGCCCCTCATCGCAGCCATCATCCGAAACAACGAGGTCATAGTGCCCAGGGGAGACAGCAGCATCAAACCCGGGGATCTGATCTATTTTGTCAGTGAAACCCAAAAACTTGAGCAAACCCTGAAACTGTTTGGAAAAAAAATCATTCCCATTCAAAGCGCCCTGATCATCGGAGGTGGCCGGGTGGGTGAGCGGTTGGCCAAACGACTGGAATCAGAATCCATTAAAACAAAAATCATTGAATCCGACATTAACCGGTGCCGTTATCTGTCCGAACAGATGAACAAAACCGTTGTCCTTCACGGTGACGGTAGCGACGAGCGACTCTTTCTGGAAGAAAATGCCGGTCAAAGCGATGTCGTGGTTTCCGTTACCAATGAGGATGAAACCAATATCCTTGTTTCCCTGCTGGTCAAAAACCTGGGAGTTCAGAACACCATCACCCGGATCGGAAAGTCCAATTACTTTCCTCTTCTTGCCTCCATCGGCATTGAAAAGGTGGTCAGCCCGCGACTGTCTGCTGTGAGTTCCATTCTCCAGTATGTGAGAAAAGGCAAGGTGCTGTCCGATATTTCCATTTTTGGAGAACGGGGAGAATTCATTGAAGCCATTGCCCTTGAGACCTCGAAGATCACGGACAAACCCCTGAAAAAGATATCCTTTCCCAAGGGCTCCCTTCTGGTGTGCATCATCAGAGAAGAGCATGTCATGATTCCCGAAGGCAATAGTGTGGTCCGGCCCGGAGACCGGATCATCATGTTTGCCGTCAAACATGCCGTTAAAAAACTTGAAACTTTGCTCACGGTTAAACTGGATTTCTTCTGATGCGCCGGCAGTTCATTTTCGGGATCATCGGAATTCTCCTGGTTTTCCTGGGACTGTCCATGGTGGTCCCCCTGCTGGTCAGCCTCCACTATCACGATCTTGCCCGTGACGGGTTCCTCCGCTCCATCGGCATCACCATGACGGCCGGGCTCGTGATGATCCTTTTTTCAAAAAAACGGAGCAGTGATACCCACATCAATGAAAAAGAAGGCATGGCAACGGTTGCCCTGGCATGGACCGCCATCGGTATTTTCGGTGCCCTGCCCTTTTATTTTTCCCCGGAATTTACCGGGTTTACCGATGCTTTTTTTGAGTCTGTCTCAGGCTTCACCACCACCGGATCATCGGTCATGGTCAATATTGAAGGGGCAACCAAAAGCCTTTTGTTCTGGAGAAGCTTTATTCAGTGGCTGGGCGGGATGGGGATTATTGTCCTGTCCCTGGCCATTCTCCCGTTTTTAGGGGTGGGCGGAATTCAATTGTACAAGGCAGAGGTGCCCAGCCCGGTGCCGGACAAGCTCACCCCCAGACTCAGTGATTCTGCAAAGATCCTGTGGGGGGTCTATGCCGTGTTTACTTTATTGGAAATCATCTTTCTTCTGGGCGGCGGTATGCCCCTGTTTGAGGCGTCCTGCCATGCCTTTACCACGCTTCCCACGGGGGGATTTTCCGTCAAAAACGCTTCCATAGCCCAGTATGACTCTGCCTACTTTGATTATGTGATCCTGGTTTTCATGGTTCTGGCCGGCATTAATTTCACGCTTCACTTTCAGATGCTCAGGGGAAAAACACTGGCCTTCTGGGAGGATACGGAGTGCCGGTTTTTCCTTGGTCTCTTCCTGGGCCTTAGCCTCTTGATCGCATGGGACATCCATGGATCAGTATACGCCTCATTCAAAGATGCCTTCAGGTTTTCAAGTTTCCAGGTGGCCTCCATCCTCACCACCACCGGATTTGCCACTGCTGATTACGAACGCTTTCCCGGATTGAGTCAGGTGTTGATTTTTATCTGCATGTTTATCGGTGCGTCTGCCGGTTCCACCGGCGGCGGAATGAAATGTGCCAGGATCATTGCCTGTTTTAAATATTGTTACCGGGAATTGTTTAAAATCGTACATCCCCGAAGCATCCGTCATGTCAAAATCAACAACATGGTGATCCCGGATGAGGTACTCAGAAGTATTATGGGATTTCTGGCCCTTTATATGGGCCTATTTCTCGTGTCCAGCATCCTTCTGGCCTGCATGGGCATTGACATGATGACGGCCTTTGGTGCGGTTGCCGCCTGTATTGGAAATATCGGACCCGGATTTGGAACGGTGGGGCCTGCTGAAAATTTTGCCCATCTGCCGGCCTTGGGAAAATGGCTCCTGGCATGGTGCATGCTCCTGGGAAGGCTTGAAATTTATACGGTAATTATCCTATTTGTTCCGGAATTCTGGAAGAAATAAGGAAGGCGCAGGTTCTCAAAGGTTTATAGCTGCTTGATTTCAGGGTGCATGGACAGAGACAGCAAAAACTGACGGGTGTGCATCTCCATTCTTGATTTCAAGAGCTTCACCACTTTCAACATCAGGATATGCCCGATTTTAAAGTCCTGTTCAAACAATTTCTTCATCTGATCGCCGGGAATGGAGATGATGGTGCTTTTTTCAGCACAGGAGGCTGAAAAGGCAGAGGAAGTGTCGGTCATCAGGGCGGAAATCCCAAACGTCCTGCCCGGATATACCTTGTCCAGGATTAAAAATTTGCCTGCAGCAGATTCAAAATTCAAATGAATTTTTCCTGAAACCAGCATGAACAAGTGAGTCAGTTTCTGGTTCCTGTAAAACATCGCCGTTCCAGCATCATATGTTTCAATCGTTGCCAGGCCGGCAATTTTATCAAATACAGGTTCAGGAAGATCATTGAGGAACAGCATTTCTTTGAGCGTATCTTTGTCAACCATGGGAATAGATCCTAACTAAAAGTATGGGCATTGTCCTGTAAGGGGGTTGTGTCACCTGACACCGCTGATCCAGGAATCATAGATATCTTCCTCCACATCCGGATTTTGCTGCAGGGTCTTTAATATCATCTGGGACCGTTTGTCCATATATCGTTTATACTGGTTGGAAACGTCCAACATCATATAATAGGCCAGTTCGTGATTCTTTTCAAACAATTCAAGCATCCGCTCTCCTGAAAGGGTGATCACCTCGCAGGGTTCCAGGCACACAGCCGTATAAAAGGCGGTGGAGTCCCGTATAAAGGCGGATGTATCAAAAGAAGACCCAGACTGGATATAGTCGAGAATCACATCAATATCCGGGGTGATCTCTTTTTTAATGGCCACCTGGCCCATGATCAGCATATAAAAGGTGTCAATGGGTTCATTCACGGTGATGAGCTGGGTCCCTTCCCCAAAAATGCTCAACCGGGCTTCTTTTGCCAGAATTTCCAGCAAATGACCGGGAACATTTTTCAAGAGATTGATCCGTTTTAAATCTTCTATTTTTACCATGAAAACACCTCGCTGCTAAGTTAAGATATATACCAGGAGAATAAAGGATATGGCAACGGCCGCACCAATACCGATGGGCAGGGTTCCCACAAGAATATCATTGTAAAGCCTGACCTTCTTAAGTTCCAGACGCTTGCCCCTGTATCCCAGCAGCAGCCAGATGTTTACCGACACAAACATGGCGATATGGGTTGCCGTGCGCCTGAAACAGGCGACAATTCCCCGGACAAATCCCATGAGGACACGTTCGGATATCCGGTTCAACGCATTCAGGCCCAGATCCAGGATTTTATAGGCAAACCGACCGAATTTTCGATACGTCCAGTCTGCATCAAGGTTGCGGCTCTTGACCTCGGGAACGTAATAGCCGGATAGAATCAGCAGGGTAAACGCCAGGGCCCCGAACATGAGCAACTGGAGCTGACCCACCACATGGGATCCGGTATAGGGTTCATAATGCACGGGAAAGGGCAGCAGATTGTAAAGGGGCTGATAAAATACGCCCAGGCCCACACACAATGCCGCGGCAAAGCCCATGGCCAGGAGCATGTTCAGGGGCGGCTCCTTGGCACGGATACCGGAATCATGACCGAAAAAGGTAAAAAACGGCACCTTGATCCCGGCATGATCCACCACCCCGGTGGAGGCAAACTGCAGCACCAGCCAGATGAGAAATATCTGCTCATGACCCGAGGCACTGATGATCATGGATTTGGACACAAACCCGGAAAACAGGGGGAAGGCGGAAATACTGGCCGCACCCACCATGCAGAACAGGCAGGTCAGGGGCATGGTTTTGTAAAGTCCCCCGATCTCGGTACATTTTATTTTCCCCGTCATCTGGAGGACCGAGCCGGCTGCCATGAACAGCAGGGCCTTATAAATGATATGGCAGAAGGCATGGGCCACGGCCCCGTTCAGGGCCAGCTCCGTGCCGATACCGATCCCCACCAGCATGAATCCCACCTGATTCATGAGGCTGTAGGACAACACCCTGCGGATATCATTTTCAAGAACCGCATAAAATATGGGTAAAGACACCATCAATGCCCCGATGATCAGTAAAATATCGGCCCCGGGAAAGGTCCGGATCAACAGGTAAACGGCAGACTTTGTGGTGAATGCACTTAAAAAAACCGTGGAGGTGGGGGTCCCCATGGGGTAGGCATCGGGCAGCCAGGCATGGAGCGGAATGGCAGCCGCATTCAGGGCAATGCCGATAAAAATCAGATAGGATTCAATTCCGGACAGCCCGATATAGTCAAAGGCAATGGTGCCGGTTTTCTGGATGTACAGGACAATCCCGGCCAAAAGGAACAGACCGCCGATGAGATGCACCAGGATATACCGGAACCCCGCCTCCCTGGAGGCCCGGGTTCGGGAGGCAATGATCAAGAAGGTGGAACTGACCGCCATGATTTCCCAGAAAAGGTAGAGGGACAAAAAATCACCTGCCAGGACAACCCCGAGGGTGGACCCCACGTACACCAGTCCGGAAACGTGCTGGAGATCATCCTTGACCTTCAGCGCAAACAAAACCCCTAAAAAGGCCATGATGGTAAACACATAGGCAAAGACCAGGGAGAGTTTGTCCACCCGGCCCAGAATTAATTCATACCCCCAGAATTCAACAATCCAGGAATTGCCCATGGGCAGTTTCACCAGCATGATAAAAACCACCACGGGCAGGGCCAGCATGTAGACGGATTTTGCCCTGCCCCGGATAAAGGGGATCAGGACGGCACCCAGGATGAGTATAAATGCAGGGGGCAAAAGGCTAGTGATCATAATAATCCTCTTTGCGCATGATGATTTTTCTTAAACCCTTGGCGGCAAATATTAAAAAGACATAGGAAATAAATCCGTAAACCGCGTAAAACCCGTAAAAATGTTCCACTGCAAAATAGCCGTGCATGTCCACAAAGCTTTCAGCGATAAGCAGCAATACAAGGGCAACAAAAAATCCCATGCGGAGCCGCCGGACGTTTTTGGGATTGTCGAAAATAGTGAGTTCTTTTTTCATCTGTCTTCCTTAAGGTCTTAAATTTTCAAGGCAACGGTAAAATTGGGTTCTCAGTGTGACACATGGAAAAAAATATAGATAAAATACACCACGGCCACGCAGATAATAATGTGAAACGCCGTTCTGAATCCTGGTTTTTCCGCATGGTCCAGAATTTCAAATTCCTGACCCTTAAATTTTTTGTTTCGTATTCCCATACAATGGATTCCTTTATTTTAAGGCCAGACCGACCTTGATCAGGTGAACGAAAATATCCGGATAAAAGAATAAAACAATTGATATCACGGCAGTTATCATCAAAGGAATGACCAGGCAGAGGTTGGCCTCCTTGATTTTGACCGGAGACCTCTCATCATCATCATCATCATCATCATCGAGTTTCCCAAAAAACCCCTTGTACACAATGGGCAGAAAATAAAAGGCATTTAAAAATGAGGACACCAGCAGCACCAGCATGAAAATGGTCTGCTGGGCTTCAAGGGTTCCCAGGATCAGGTTCCATTTGCTGTAAAACCCGCCCGTAGGCGGCAGCCCGATCACTCCCAGGGCGCCGATGAAAAATGCCGCAAAGGTAAAGGGCATTCGTCTTCCCAGCCCGCTCATCTGGGAGATGTATTTTTTCCCGGTGGCCACAAAGATGGCACCGGCACAGAAAAACAGGGTGATCTTGCCAAAGGCGTGCATGGCAATGTGGATCACGCCGCCCAGAAGTCCCTGGGGGGACAGGAGGGCCACTCCGAAAATGATATAGGAGAGCTGGCTGATGGTGGAATAGGCCAGGCGCCGCTTTAATTCGTCCTGGGACAGGGCAATGCACGAGGCCAGAAGGATGGTAACGGATGCAATACACATGACCACCACCCCCAGGTTAAAATCCGCCATCATCTGAACACCAAAGATACCGGTGATTACCCGCACAATGGAAAAAACCCCTACCTTTACCACGGCCACGGCATGGAGAAGGGCGCTCACCGGTGTGGGTGCCACCATGGCAGCCGGAAGCCAGGTGTGAAAGGGCATGATCCCGGCCTTGGCAAAACCGAACACAAACATTAACAGCACTACCAGTGCGGCCGGCTTTGACAACTGGCCTGCAAAAATACCGGCCTGGGAAAATTCCAGAGTTCCGGTCAAATAATAGCAGATCATCATGGCCGGCAGGACAAATCCGATGGAAGTTCCCAGAATAAAGGCCAGATACCTGCGGCCGGAGATTCTTGAAACACCATCCTGGTGATGGGTGACAAGGGGATAGGTGGCCAGGGACAAGACTTCATAAAACAGGTAAAGGGTGAGCAGGTTGGCGGAAAAAGCCGCCCCCATGGTGGCGGATATGGCCAGGGCAAAGAAAGAAACAAACCGGGTCTGTCCGTGTTCATCCAGCCCCCGCATATACCCGATGGAATAAATGGATGTCACGATATACAGACTTGCTGCCACAATGGCAAAGAGCATCCCGAGTCCGTCTACCCTAAAGGCGATGGAGACTCCCGGTGCAATTTCAAACAGGGTCAGCCCAATGAGTTTTCCGTCAAGAATGACGGGCAGCATGGAAAGGACAAGTATCAGCTTTACGGCCCCGGCAACAAAAATCCAGGATTCCCTTACATTGGGTCTGGAAGAGGAAGAGACCAGCACGGGAATGACAAAAAGCGTAACCAGAACTGCCAGGAGGGGTTTAATTGAGACTATGGTTTCCATTTAATTTGTTTGCCTTTTCATTTTTATCCCGAATATCCTTTGTTGAATCAGCTTTATTGGATCAGTTATTAGATCAGCGGAATGGATCACCTTAATGTAAAAACGGAAGGATGATCGAGTTCACAATAGCGCCCGAGTACAGACCGATGACAATGATGGAGATGCTCACCAGCCCGGATACGATGAGCATGGCTACCGGGGCCTCCTCAATGCTTACGGGCGCATGGGCCTGCCCGTGACCCTGGGGCATGGGCTCAAAAAAACAGACCTCAAAGACTTTGAAAAAAAGCACCGCGCAGATCAGGCTGGAGATGATAAGCGCTGCGGCAAAATGCCAGGCCCCTTGTTCAAAGGCACCCAGGATCAGATACCATTTGGAAAAAAACCCACAGGTGGGCGGGACCCCGATGATGCTCATACCGGCCAGGACAAATCCGGTCATGGTCCAGGGCATTTTTTGAAACAACCCTTTTAGATCACTTATTTCAACGGTTTTCAGTCGATACACCATATTCCCCACGGCCAGGAAAAGGGCAAAGGTCATGACGGCATCATTTAAAATGTGCAGAATGGCCCCGGTCATTCCCAACTGGTTTCCCATCCATGCCCCCCCGACCATGTATCCGATCTCACACACAATGATATAGGCGAGCATTTTTTTTAAATTTTTCTGGGCCAGGGCCATGACACCACCGGCAAGGATGGCAATGGTGGCCAGCCAGACAACGGCCTGGGAAAGATGGAGGGTGTTAAAGATATAGTCAAACCCGAATACCGTGATCATCAACCGGATCATCACATAAACCATGACCTTGGTCATCAGCGGGGCCACCACCCTGGCAAAGGCCACGGGTGAATAGGCGTAGGCATTGGGCAGCCAGACATGCATGGGAAAAAGCGCCATCTTGATCCATATCCCGAGCATGCACAGGATAAAGGCCGTCAATACCGTGTTGGAGCCGTGGATGCCGGACAGTATCCGGGCCACATCCGCCATGTTCAGCGATCCTGTTTGCATATACAAATATCCAACACCCAAGAGATAGAAACTGGCCCCGATCACGCCGATGAACACATAGTTCAGGCTGGCCATGGGCCCCCTGTCCCTGTCACCCAGCGCCACCATGGCATAACTGGTCAATGAGGTGATCTCAATGAGAACATAGAGATTAAACAGGTCACCGGTGGCGGTCACCCCTAAAAGCCCGGTCACAAACAAGAGGTAAATGGTGTAAAATGACCCGGCTCTGTCGCTGGTTTCCTGGTTAACGCTCTGACAACTGGCAATGAGGTTGAAAAAAGCGATAGCAGATACCAGCACCAGCACCATGGCATTCAAGAGATCAATTCTGTATTCGATCCCCATGGGTGCATCCCAGCCGGCTATCCGGTATACGATGGGCCCTGAACCGATGACCTGCATCAGGACCTTGACACCTGAAAACAGAGAAACAGCCAGTCCGATCAGGGCAATGGGGTATGACAACCGTTCCTCAATCCAGGCGGCAAGCCCGGCAAAAAGGGCGGCTAAAAGCGGGGTCACAACAATGAGTGCTGGGTAATTATCCATATTTTATATCTCTGGGATTTATGTCTCTGGGGTTTATGTCTATGAAATCTAGTGTCTGGATTTTATTTCTCCGATTTTATCCCTCTGGGATTCACTCTTCTGATATGCGCATCCTGAGTTCATCTTCTTCCAGTGTCTGGTACCGCTGATAAATCCTGACCGCCAGGGCCATGGCAACCCCAAAGGTTGCAACAGAGACCACAATGGCCGTGAGCATGAGAACATGGGGCAGCGGGTTGATATAATCCGCTGCATGGATGACTGCCCCGTGGGCGTCATGACCGGTGCTTTGTATGATGGGTATGGTGGCATCTCTTTTGTAACCGATGGACACATAAAAGAGGATAATAGCGGTCTGGAAAATGTTCATCCCCACCAGTTTCTTTATCAGATTGTTCTTTGCAATCATGGCATACAGGCCGATCATCATTAAAATCACATACAGCCAGTAGTTATACTTTGCAACGATCAGGGCCGTTAAATCCGTCATGATCTTGACCTATAATCCTTCATCGTGTTTGCCTTCGGAAACGATATTAATATAAATGATGGCCATCACTGCGGTAACGGCAATTCCCACACCGATTTCCACTCCCAGCATACCCAGGGCCCTGACGTGATGGGGATCACCCGGTACAAGAGGGGCCAGTGCGGAATAGTCTAAAAACCCTTTTCCCATGGGCATGCACATGTCGGCAATTCCCACGTAAATCAAAACCCCGAGAGCGGCATAAATGCCCAGAACCCGTTCACTGATCCGCCTGACAAGGGTTTTCAGGTCATAGGATATGGCCAGCAGAATCAGGCTGGAGCCGAAAATAACCCCGCCCTGGAACCCTCCCCCGGGTGAAAAATCACCATGGGCCACCACATACAGGGCATAAATCTGGATAAACGGAATTAAGATCCGGCACACGGTTTTAATAATCATATCCGGCGGAACCCAGTCCCTGTCCATATGGACAAACTCTTTTCCCGTCTTTAAGGCCTGGAAGCTGTTTTTCACGTGGAGGATGACCCCGGTGGGGGTGTGCCGGTAAAAACGTTCCTTTTTCCTGCTGTAGTCCCTGAGCAGGAGAAAACACGCCAGTCCGGCGCAGAAAATCACGGCGGTTTCAAACATGGTGTCAAAGCCGCGATAATCTGCCAGAACCGCAGTGACCAGATTGGGAACCTGGGTCTGCTGGAGAGCCAGTTCAATATAGTCATTTGACAGATGGATCGAGGCCGGAGACCCGGGGTCACCCCAGGCAGGGAATTCTGCCGTGCCGAAAAGCAGCAAAGCCCCGGTCAGGCAGACGACGATAAAGCCGAGAAATTTCAATCTTTTGTCCTCCTGCTGGTCCTGAAAACCGCCGCAACAAAGAAAACCGTACTCACACCGGCACCCACGGACGCCTCGGTAAAGGCCACATCAACCGCTCCCATGACGGCCCAGAGCAGACACATCATAAACGAGTACGCCCCGAATAAAATAGATGTTGCCAGCAGGTCTCTCACTGTAATAGCCCCAATGGCACAGACGATCACAAAGGTTAACACGATCAGATCAATGGGCCAGTGCATGATCAATCCTTTCCTTTCTTCTGGGTCCAGTGTCTCAGGCCGGCCCGCATTCCCGCGTCAACAATGGAATGGGTGGCTGTGGGACTGGCAAGGAAAACAAAAAACACGATTAAAAACATCTTGATGGACAACAGAAGCGCCTCAAAGGAAAAATGGTGCAGATTGTACACGGCCAGCCCCATTACCATGGCAAGAATTCCCAGGGTATCCAGTTTCCCTGCCGGGTGAAGCCGGGTATAAAACCCGGGCATTCTCATGATCCCAATCCCCCCGCCCAGAAAAAAAATCAGGCCTGTGATCAAAAGAAAAACAACTATCGAATTGATGATATAGTCCATGAAGACTCCCGTTTAAAAAATCAGTCAAGAAAAGATTCTTCGTACAAGCCTTTTCTCTTGTGGAAATACCGTGATGCGGCCAGTACGGCGACAAAGTTTAAAAACGCGTAGGCCAGTGCAATATCCACGAACATATCCACCCGTTCATACAAAAAACCGATAAGCAGTAAGAGTACAACGGTTTTGCTGCCGATGGCGTTAACGCCGATGAGTCTGTCCAGAACCGTGGGGCCGAACAACACCCGGTACAATGAAAACAGCATCAAAAAACACAGTCCCAGGGACATCCATAAAAAAAACATGCTCATAACTCTTCTCCAAAAACTTTGGCCACCTTTTCCAGCATGATCCCGGGCAGGGCCTCGGCAGATACCCTGTCAATGGCATGAACCCTGAACACCCCGTCACTGTCGGCCGACACCGTAATGGTTCCCGGAGTCAGGGTAATGGCATTGGCCAGGGTGGCAATGGCAATGTCAGACTTTAAGTTTGTCTTAAAGGTAATAATCTGGGGATCTATCAGATCTTTCATCCTCGGATGAAAGGCCAGATAAAGCAGATGGAAATTGGCCTTGATGATTTCCCAGATCAGCCAGGGAAGGTATAGGACAAACCTGAAAAATATGCCGATATACGCGGGCTCCAGGCTGGGAAAGAGCAGGTCATAAAAATAATAGGCAACAAACAAACTGGACAAACCTCCCAGCCAGAGCAGCAGGGGATCGAATTTTCCCGACAATACAATCCAGGACAGAAACATTAAAACAAAGGTGATCAAAAACGAAAGGAAGGACTTTATAAATCCGGACGTCGATTTGCCGGCATTTTTGGCAATACCATCATTGGAAACAGTCAAATAAACCACCCTCCTGGAAAAAAAATCAGAATCAAACGTCTAAAACAACTTACTTCTCCACTCCATACAATTTGCGAAATTTTCCGTACAATTTTGTCAGGGGACCGCCTTTTTTCTGTCCGGATTGAGACCCCTCCGGTCCAGTGGTTAATCGCTCTCGCTGAACCCGGTACTCATGGGCCGCGTTTATGGTCTCAATAAGGGTATCCATATCCACGGGCTTTGATAAAAACTTAAATGCATTATATTTGCCGCTTTCCAAAGCGTTTTCAACACTTCCATGCCCGGTGAGAACGATACATGGCAGGTTTGGCTGTAAATCCTTGAGCCGCTTTTGCACTTCAATCCCGTCAATTCCCGGCATCTGTAAATCCACCACCGCCACATCAAAATCTTCTGCAGCAGCCGCCTCAACACCCTCTTCTCCGGAAAAGGTTGTTTTTACCGTGAATCCATCCAGGACAAGGCGTTTGGCAAGGTATTTCAGAAAGGTCTGTTCATCATCTATGAATAGGAGTTTCATGTTATATCCTTAAATTTTCGGTCCTGTACATCCAAACCGGTTTTTTGCATATAGCAAACCTGGGATTGTGAGTCAACACCTATTCCGGATGAAAAACCCGGCTGGAATCCAGCCGGATTGATTCCATGGCTTTGGCCAGGAAGGCCTGACTTACATGTTTTTCCGACCGGGGATCAGCAGGCAGGGGAAGATTGATTGATCAACGATATTTTTTGAAATCGAGCCCATCCACCGCTCCAAGATGGCTGCCTTGTCACTGGAACCCAGGATGATCATGCTGGCCTGATACTCTCTTGCCGCCTTTTCAATCTCCTGCCGGGGGTCACCCACATATACGTGGGCCCGGGCAGCGATACCCAGTTGTTCAAGTTCATCACAGAGGGCATCCAGCCGTTTGCGTTCCTTTTTTCTCACCTTCTGGACCTCATGGGTATCCGGGCTTTTCAAGGCCTTATCCCTGACCACATGCATGATATGAATTTCTCCAATAACATTTTTCAGGCCCTTGATATATTCGATCATCTTTTTGCCGGTTTCAGACCAGTTGATGGCAAACAACGGACGGTCAAACAATTTTTCAGGAACAATATTGTCCTCGGTCATATGTTTAAACACCAGAATCGGCACATCGGTGCGCCGGGTCAGTTCCGTGATATCCGACCCCTCGTACAATTGTGCCAGGGGGCTTTTATGGGACCGGCCGATGACGATGAGGTCCGGGGATTCTATTTTAACCACCCTGAGAATTTCAGGGATCAGGCTGGATACTTCGATGTAGGCCCCCACTTCCAACCCCATTTCAAATAAATTTTCCGCCCAGTCAATGAACCGGATGTTCGCGGTTTCCTTTAACTTGACTTCCTCTTCCTTGAGGTAGCCGCTCCCCCTTTTCATTGCCACTTTGTCTCTTTCAATGACATTTAAAAACACCACATGTTCCAGTGCCGATTTTCTCAAGGGCAATAAGGCGTTCAAGGCGTCGTAACAGAGTTCCTCAAACTTGGTTACAAAGAGTAGCTTCCTGATTTCCATATTATCTCCAAATTCTTTTATTTTTATCCATGAATCAACCAAGCTTTTTTTCGATTGCAGCCACGAGTTCTTCGGGTTCGACCGGCTTTTCCAGATAGATATCCGGTTCCGGAACCTCGCCTCCGCCAAATTCATCCAATGCTTTTTGTGATTTCAGAAAGGATCGAAGGGCAATCCCGGTAAACATGATAATAGGGATCGCATTGTATCGGGCATCGGTTTTCAGTTTTCGATACAATCGAATTCCACTGCCCCTTGGCATCAGCACATCAAGAATCACCAGATCAGGTCTTTGTTTCTCTATCACTTCAAAGCCTTCCACACCATCCTCAGCGACCAGAGGCATATACTGATTTTCTTCCAGGACCGTGACAACAAATGACCGGACATCAGGATCATCATCAACCACAAGAACCTTTTTTGTCATAATCTATCCTCCTTGGTCAATTTATATCAACCGTATTTGCGCGTTCATAGGGAAGTTTAATCGTAAAGGTACTTCCCTTCCCGGGGCTGGTTCGGGTTTCTATGAGGCCGTGGTGTTCTTCAATGAGTTTTCCCGTAACAAGGAGTCCCAGCCCGGTTCCCTTGCCCCCCTTGGAACTGAACATCGGGTTGAAGAGCTGCTGCTGGGTATTCTTATCCATGCCGCACCCGTTATCTTCCACGGCAAAGCTGAAGAATTGGTCTTTGTCCCGAAAGGTTTTAATTTTCACCTCATGCTTTTTAGAGGTATCTTCATCCTCAAGACAGGCATCCATGGCATTGCTGACAAGGTTAAGCAGGGAGCGGTGAATGGTCTGCGGGTCTGCAATAACCTCACCGATCCCCTCATCCAGTTCTGTGAACACACGGATACCCCTGGACTGTGCCGTATCAATTACCAGATCAACCACTTCATTGACGATATCATTGGGGTTACAGGCTTCAAACTCCGGTTCCCGCTGTTTGGAATAGGTGAGCAGATCCTGGGTGAGGTCCCCTACCCGCTTAATATTCCGCTTGATGGTTTTCCACCCGGTTTTAAGTTTTTGTGTATTGTTTTTTTGAATACCCACATCCACGACATAGGAACCGCCTTTGAGCCCGATAAGAATATTTTTTACATAATGGGCAAGACCGCTCACGGTCTGACCGACAGCAGCCAGACGTTCGGATTGAACCAATTCCTTTTCCAGCCGTTTGATCTCAGTCAGGTCCTGGAAAAAGTTGACAGTCCCCACAAACTCCCCTTTTTCATGCAATACATTGCTGGCGTATCGGACCGGGATCTTTTGATCATCTTTGGTATGAATCACCTGTTCTTTCCAGGGAAACATACTCTGGCCGGTGTGGGAGTTCACCTGGTTTTTAAAGACTCGTGCAATTTTAGGCGTATACAGGTCGTCAATGGTCATCTTGTTGATAACATCCCGTGCAGCTTCGCCAAACATCCTTACAGCTTCAGGATTGAACACCACCACTTTCCACTCATGATCAAATGCCACAATGGCATCATTGGAACTTTTGATGAGCAGTTGCTGGAAATTGGATCGACGGCGGATCTCTTCTGTGGCCTGGGCCACCTTAATTTCCAGATTTTCAGTATGCTCTGCCAGTTTTTTCCGGATGGCAATTTTTGCTTTTGCCCTGTCAAGGGCAATGGCAAGGGCTTCATCCCTCACCGGTTTATTAATAAAATCACTTGCCCCGTATTGAAGGGCCGTAATGGTCGAATCGATATCTCCATGTCCGGTAACAATAATGACTTCTTTTTCAGGATCAAGTTCCTTGATTTTTTTTAACAATTCCAGCCCGTCCATTCCCGGCATTTTGATATCCGTGACCACGATATCCGGAGATTCGGATTGAAACACTTCAAGTCCCTGCTCACCGCTAAAGGCTGTCACAATCTCATATCCGTCACTTCGAAGAGACATGGAGAGCAGCCTGACAATAATCTCTTCATCATCAACAATTAATATCTTATCTGCCGACATAATGGATTCCCTTACTCCCTTATTCCCTTAATCAATGATGGGAAACTTGATGATAAATTTCGCACCTTTACCATATTCACTCTGGATGTCAATGGTTCCCCCATAGTCTTTTACAATACCAAAACTGATGCTGGTTCCAAGTCCGGTTCCTTTACCGGTCTCCTTTGTTGTGAAAAAGGGTTCAAATATCTTTTGTTTTACGTCTTCAGTCATGCCTGTTCCCGTGTCCGACACCTCGGTGATCACTTTTTTCCCCTGGGAATAGGTTTTAATGTGAAGATTTTTTTCAACCGGTCCCTCCTGGTTTTTGGCCCGCTCATCCATGGAATCAATGGCGTTGGTGACCAGGTTGATAAAGACCTGCTCCAGCCTGTTGTGCTCGGCCCTGATTTCCGGAATATCCGGATCAAGATCCAGTTTCACTTGAATGGAGTGAACCGTGAGCTGGTGACCAAGCACCTTGAACACGTCATTGATGGGGTCATTGATTTGTAATTTTTTAAGATCCCTTTCAGACTGACGGGCAAAATCTCTGACATGCTTGATCACCCCCGAGGCCCTGGCCACGTTGTCGATAATATCATTGGCCATCATCACCAGTTCGTCATCCGGAATTTTCATCCCTTTTTTAATCATCTTCAAAATCAAATCCGAACAGATCTGTATCACGTTCAGGGGCTGATTGATTTCATGGGCCATGCCCGCGGCCATGGTTCCCAGGGTGGCCAGTTTCCCGGCCTGGATGAGCTGGGTCTCTTTTTCAACGCTTTCGGTGATATCCGTGGCCGAAGCAATGAGGACATCCCTTTGGCTGTAAGTGGCATTCACCACCTTGATATTCACGAAAAACGAGGTCCCATCTTTTTTGTAATGCTTTTTCTTTGTAAACAGGATGGCCTTGCTGGGCCCCAGGCTTTCAAGACCTTTTTTGACGGTTTCATCATTGGCATCCCCGATATCCAGAAAAGGCTTGCCCAGGAGTTCATTTTTTGCATAATAGTATTCATCCTCAACCCGGTGATTCACATCCAGGATCTCCAGGGTCTGCCGGTCAATGATAAAGATGGGGTTGGGGTTGTTGTTAAACAGAGACCTGTATTTTTCTTCGGATTTTTTATACTTCTCATACAGGGTGGACAACTCCTTGTCCTGGAGTTCCAGTTCCTCCTGGGCCCTTTTGTCTTCGGTGATGTCCTTTAAGGTTTCAATGGCACCAATGACCTTGCCGTCCGGAGACTTTATGGGTGCTGCCGTAAAAAAGATCCATTTTCCCCCCTGGCCCAGGTGGGGAAAAAACTCTTCCGCCTCATAGGCCTCATTAATCAGTCCTGATTTTCTCCAGGACGACCCGTAATATTTTGTCACATCCGCTTCAGACATCTCGCCCACGATCACATCGGCCATGGTCGGTCTCTTGGCAGAGCGAAACGGCACCCATTGACGGTCTGTTCCTACCAGTTCGTAGGCATGATGTCCGGTTAGCTCTTCACAGGCCCTGTTCCAGTGGGTAATAATATGCTCATTGTTGATGATAAAGGTGGGGATCATACTGCCCTGGATGATCTGGGACAACTCCTTTTCCATTTCAATGAGTTCTTCTCTTTCATCTTTCAGATATTGGGTTTCCCGGTCTGCATTCTCCTGAATTCGCAGGGAAAACTCATCAAAAAGTTTGACAACGGCCTGGTTGTCCACCTCATTTGATTCCAGTTTTTGTTTGATCTGAATTTTTTCCTGTTCCGTTTTTAAAAAATTCAAAAAAGACACGGCTTTGTACCCGTCCAGGTCAAGGATACTGACATGTTCAGTATTCACCTTTTCCAGTATGCAGCTGAGCACTTGATCATTCTTTAATTTCAGTATGAGATCAATATTGGAAAGTTTACAGATTTCTTGATAATCTGATGTGGTAAACACCCCCTTTTGCCCGGCATATTGAATCCCCTCCACCTGGGTCAGGGTGTCGGCAACTGCGAGAACCTTTACGCCAAGTTGCTTGAATTCCGGTCCCAGTAATATCTCAAGAATTTTTTCACACGGGCTGTTTCCGCCGATGACGGCAATGGTTAATCCCTTGAGATCTATATTCATTGGCTGTGCCTTTCCTTGGCTGAGTGGGTCCATTTTAAGGCCTTGATTCCTCTAAAACCAGTATATTAAAAGAAAATAAAGGTGACAATAACAAAGGTCGGGATTAAATAAATCAAAGAATACTTGAGAATATACCCGAAAAAACTCGGCATTTTTGTGCCGGCCTCATCGGCAATGGACCGGACCATGAAGTTGGGTGCATTGCCGATATAGCTGCAGGCCCCGAAAAAAACGGCTCCCGAGGATATGGCCTGGAGATAGACGGCGTTTTCCGTCATCAACAGGGGCACGGAAGCGGCCTCGGGCATGCCTGAATAGAAACTGCCCAGGGCGGTATTAAAAAAAGTCAGGTAGGTGGGGGCATTGTCCAGAAAAGCCGACAACATCCCGGTCACCCAGAAATAATGAACCGGTTCTTTCACGGCCAAGATCAAAAAGGCAAAGGCCCCATCCGGACCCGCCTTTAACAGCAGGAGACAGGGAATCATGGTAATAAAAATACCGATGAACAGATAGGCCACTTCAACAATGGGAAACCATGAAAACTCATTTTCCTCTCTTAAGGCCCTGGGCGTCGCCATAAGCGAAGCGATTCCCAGAACAATCAGAAGACCGTCCCTCAGCCAGTCCTGGACAGCCCTGTGAACCCCGAAGGTTGACACCTCTCCCAGGTCCACAATACCGCTCATCAATACCGACCCCACCACACCGCCAAGAAAAATAAAGTTATAGATTCCCACCAGCCTCAGGGGTTTTTTCTCCCCGTCATCCGGGGTTGTCCCGCCTTCCTTTTTATAGTGGTAGGTGTCCAGCGCAAAATAAACAGACAAAAGAATCAGGGTGGCAACCACCATGTGCGGCATGATCTTGAGGGTCCAGAAAAAACTGACCCCGTGCAGAAACCCCAGGAAGAGCGGGGGATCGCCCAGGGGCGTCAGGGCACCCCCGATATTTGCCACCAGAAAGATAAAAAACACCACCATAAAGGTTTTATTTTTTCGATAGTCATTGGCCCTTAAAAAAGGCCGGATCATGAGCATTGCCGCACCGGTGGTGCCCATCCATGAGGCCAGGATCGTACCGATGAGGATGATTCCCGTATTCACAAGGGGGGTCCCCCTCAATGTCCCCCGGAACAATATTCCGCCGGAAATGGTAAACAGGGCCCACAAAAGAATGATAAACGGAACATAGTCAGCCAGAATAATATGAAGAATTTCATAAACAGCCACGCCTTTATATATGGCGATAAACGGCAGGGCAAGGCAGGCAGCCCAGAAAGCCGATACTTTCCCGAAATGATGGTGCCAGAAATTACCGGCAATCAAGGGCAGCAGCGCAATGGACAGCAGCATGCAGGCAAAGGGAATGCACGAGTAAAGGGGCAGCATTTCTCCCAGGTTGACATGGCCGTGACCGCCTTGCTCGTCGTGGGCCAGGGCATGTGCCAACCCCTTTTCATGAGCCTGATCCTGTTGATGTGCATCGGCCGTCTGGTCACCCCCTTCCTGCCCATGCTTCACAACCGCTTCAACAAGACCTGAAGCGTCAACCGTGGTATGGTTTTTTCCTTGGGAATGGTCTTTTGCAGCCCCGGGTGGTATCGCAATGAGAAAAACAAAGATTAATATTAACAGCGCCAACCTTTCCAATTTCATCGATCCGTTCCCTCCTGGTTATCTTGGGTGTAACGCAACCTTTGAATGTATGTCCGGCCACCAATTTTATGCCAATCTGCAATGTCGCTGACTTGCAATGTCGTTCATGGGATGGTTTTCGATCAACCTATCGCAGGTAACCATCTGGGGACGATCACATGAGACCATCATATAACCATCATCGCAAAATATAGCATCAAAAGATACTATTTGGACTATTTGATTTAATCTGGAAAGTCAAGGCGAAATATTTTCAAACCGAACATTCGCTCCGCTTCAAAACTATTGGATTTTTCACCATTTTTCCCGTATCCAGAGACGGCCTTTCTATCCCCTGTTCTGGATGGTTTCTTTAATTTTCTTAATGTACGCCGGTGTGGTGCCGCAGCAGCCACCGACAATTTGAACACCAAGGTCTTTTATGCGTTTAATATTGGCTGCAAAGCATGCTTCATCTTCGGGATAGAATATGGTATTACCCTTTCCGGTTTCCGGCAGACCCGCATTGGGCTGAATCATCACCGGCACATCCACATGGGTTTTAATCTCCCGGGCCAGGTCAACCATGCCGTCGCTCCCCATGGAACAATTGGCACCGACAACAGAGGCACCGGCCCGGACCAGTGAATTCATGCTGTCTTGTGGCGTATTCCCGAAAATGGTAAAAAATCCCTTTGACTTTTGCTCAAATGTTAGGGTACAGAATATCGGTTTTTCAGAAACTGACCGTACCGCCTGTATGGCTGCCAGGGAAATGTTGAGGTCAAAAATAGTTTCAATCAAAAAAAGGTCCACTCCCTCATTTTCAAGGAAACCTGCCTGGAGAGCAAAATCATCCACGGCCCGGTCAAAGGAAACCTGACCCATGGGCGCAAGCATGTCTCCCAGAGCTCCCAGTTCACCGGCGACATATTGTCCCCTGCCGCAGGCCTCCCTTGCCAGCCGAACCCCCATCCGGTTCACATCCTCCACGCTCTGGGTCACGCCCATTTTTTCAAGTTTCAGCGGCGAGGCACAATAGGTATTGGCACTGGCCACATCAGCACCGGCATCAAAATAGGCCTGGTGGATGTCCCGAATAATGTCCGGATGGGTTAAATTCCATACCTCAGATGCTTCACCGCCTGCAATCCCCTTGCCGATGAGCAGCGTTCCCATGGCCCCGTCAAAGAGGAGGCCCTGTGTCTTTACACGTTCAAGAATTTCCATTTCCCCTGGTTCTCCTCCCGCTTGATACCCGGCTATTCACCTTCAAACTCTGTAAGGGAATACACCTTGCACCCCTTGATCTGTTCTCTTCCCTTCAGGTCCGGAAGCTCCACCACAAAAGCGCATTCAAGAATATCCGCACCCAGTTTTTTGACCAGGCTCACCGTGGCTCCCACTGTGCCACCGGTGGCGATCAGGTCATCCACGATGATGACCCGCTCACCCGGTTTGATGGCATCTTCATGGATTTCCAGGGTATCTTCCCCGTATTCCAGGCGATAGGTTTCCTGCATGGTTTTTGCCGGCAGCTTACCTTTTTTTCTCACCGGAACAAACCCGATGCCCAGCTTATAGGCCAGGACCGCGCCAAAGACAAATCCCCGGGCATCAATCCCCACAATTTTGTCGATATCCATGTCTTTGTATCTGTCAAACAGAAGGTCACATGAGGCCTTAAAGGCCTGGGGGTCCTGCATCAATGTGGTTAAATCCCGGAATATCACGCCCTGGATGGGCCAGTCAGGGATACTTCTGATGGTGTCTTTTAAATTCATGTTTTTTCCTTTTTTGTTAATTTCATCACTGCCTGTTCTTGGTCTAATTATTCTTCTTTTGAGCCTTATTATCGTGCTTCTTCTGCCAGGCCGGCTATGACATTGACCAGTAAATTTTTGACGTTATCTGCATTGTGATTAAACACAGCCAGAATCTCATCCCAGGTGACCGGCTCTTCATCCTCTTTCCAGCAGTCATAATCCGTTGACATGGCAACGGCAGCATAGGGTATCCCGGCTTCATTTGCCAGCATGACTTCAGGAGCCGTGGACATATTGATCACATCGGCCCCCCAGAGCCTGAACATTTTGGACTCGGCAACAGTGGAGAACCGCGGCCCTTCTATGGTGACCACACACCCCCTGTCATGGACGTTCAGGTCAAGCGCTTTTACGGTTTTCGTGAGTTTTTTTCTGAGTCCGGCATCAAAGGGATGGGCCATGGCCGTGTGAACCGGACCGTTTTCAAAGGAATCCACAAAAGTATTTTTCCTGAACCGGGTAAAATCAATAAACTGATCCAGGATGACCAGGTGCCCCCTGTTGATCTTTGTCCTCAAACTGCCGCAGGCCGTGGTGGCAATGATATGGGTCACCCCGGCCTGCTGGAGTGCCTTGATATTGGCCCGGTTATTGACCTGGGCCGGGCTGTACTGGTGGTTCCGGCCGTGCCGGGCAAGAATAAGGGTTTCCACATTGTTTATTTTCCCGGACAGAAGTGCTGAGGAAGGATCTCCGTACTGGGTGGACACTTCAATTTTTTGTGCACCTGTTAATATATCAGGATCATCCAGCCCTGATCCCCCGATAATCCCGATTTTCACCATGTTTTTCTCCTGTTGAATTTAATCCATCTTACTTTACCGTCTGGTTTATACTTTATGTGCGGCAAAAACAGCAACGATTCGCGAGGGCAACCATCCGTTCAATAACCTCTCCGGTTTTTAAGTTTGCCACCTGGTTGCCCCCAATAAATGGCTTATGTTTTTCTTTCCAGTTCTTTTTTAACAGCCATTCCAATTTTCTCAAAGGTATATGGCTTTTTTACATATTCACCTGCACCAAGGCGCTGGGCTTGTTTTACCCTTCCATTATCTGAAAATCCACTTGCAACAACGGCCTTTTGTCCGGGATGCAGTTGTAATATCTTCATATAGGTTTCCAGGCCGTCTATTCCCGGATCCATGATCATATCCAGCAGCAGCAGGTCTGAGGAGTGATTTGTCATAAACTCAATTGCTCGCTCTCCGCTGGATACTGTTTTAACGTTGTAATTTAGTCGTTCCAGAATAATTTGGGCAATTATCCTTTGCTCTTTAACATCATCAATAACCAGAATGGTTTCACCATTACCCGTATAGCCTTGAACTGATACAGGCTCTTTTTCATCTGGATGATCTCTTCTTGTGGCAGGAAAATAAAGCTGAAACTCTGTTCCATTGCCAGGTGAACTGTCCACATGGATATAGCCGTTGTGATCCTGAACCGTTCCCCAGACCACTGACATTCCGAGGCCTGTGCCGCTTCTGCTCATTATTTTACTCATTGATCATCAAAATGATCTTTGTCTGTGTAAACAACCTTTGATGAAATGAGACGATTTGTCAGGTAGGCCGCCCCGCGAGCAATCGAAAAAAAATTCTGGCTTATATTCGACAATTATCTATTTAACCCTACTTTTTGCTAAAACCCCTATTGATTATCACCACATGGCAAAGACTTTTCCTGAATTCAATTTAAGCGACTTTTTAATAAATATTATGATTTATCCTTCCATAATTTTTCAACATCACCAATACATATTTTGCCCTCTTGGTCGTCTTTGACCACCACCAGCCAGTAGCCGATACTCATGGCCAGTGTCATTGCCGCCACAGCAAAAACATAATCGGCTGAAAGCTTGGTCAGATCCATGATGATTACCTTTCGGGAAATGGCCATCAGGGCCGTGGCCATGACAATCTTCACATGGATCACATCATCCCGCAAATAAATAAGAATGTTGATTAAAATTTCCACGGCAATCAACACGGCCATAAACGCACCAAACAGCGCCAAAATATCCGAGATGGTCAGGAGCATGAAGGGCGGGGCTGTCAGCTCCTCATACAAAACCAAAAGGACATCTGCGACGGCCCAGAGGATAACAAAGGTCATGAGAACGGCCAATAACCTGAGGGCCATGCGGATGACGGTTCTCAGTTTCTGAACCAGGGGCTCATTCGGGTTGGATAGATCGTCCATTATTTCTCCTAAATTTTTCGGTTAAATTTTTTCAGGTTGATATACATATGATGAGGCTGATCCATTGGATCTGTAACGGAGGAATTTAGCAAAATAATGCCGGGAAAACGGCAGGCAGAATGGCCGGGCTGAAATCTTATGTTGAAAAGAGTGCATCGATAATATTCAACCCTTCTCCTTTTTTCTTTACCGCGAGTAAAGGTCTTCGAAGATTTCTGATCAAACCCTCGGTGACACTGCCGAGCAAAATGAATGCGATATCACCGCTCCGCCCCCTGGCACCAACCACAATAAGACTTGAACTTTTTTCATCGGCACATTCCAGGATACCTTTCACAACATCATCTTTCATTTTAAAATAAGGTTTGATTCCCAAACCTTTCAGGTCTGCCCTGGAAATTAATTGTCTCAGTTTTGTTTTTGCATTGTCGAGCATTATCCCGGCAAACTGGTCATAATCTTTTCCGGTCTTGTAATACCCTTCAGGCACCCAAAAAGTATGGATAAGGTCAATGGAATCCAACTCTGCCGCCTTGGCAAAGGCACTGCCCACATCCAGTGAATTCAGACAATGGTCTGAGAAATCTAAAGCGACGAGGACATTATCAAGTCTGACGCTTGTATTTTTGGGCAGGATCAGGACGGAACAAAATGCTTTCCTGGCGAGTTTTTCCGACAGATAGTGGCCGGAAGATTTATCCTCCCTGGAATGACCGACAATCATCAAATCAATATCATTGCTTTTTGAGCGTGATATCAAGGTCCCGATCAACGGTCCTTCAACAACTTCGTAATTTAATTTTGTCTTATTGTATCCATCAAAGCATTTTTCCACGCTTTCTTTCATTTTATTTTTGGAAGTTTCATCATTCGGTAATAAGACCTCGGGGTATTGTTTCTTAATATCATCAGGTATATTTAAGGTATCCAAAACATGAACAAAATAAATTTCAGTGGATTGCGCCATTTTAGATACAAAACCGGCATACTGAATCAGCAAAGAATCATTCTCATCCTGATTCAATCCAATCATGAGCTTTTTATATCGATACATTGCGACCCCTTAAAATTGTGCTGCAGATTAATTTATACCCAAAAAATTAATCTGATATCCAGTCTTTGTCAAGTTCGATCTGGCAAAGTGAGATAAGCCCCCTCTTTTATTCGTTTTGTGTCATGAGTCGATACACCACCCTGACATTGGCTTTGATCTGAATCTTTCCAAGAGCAAAACCCCCGGTATCCGGTGATCCCGACTTAAATCCGGCCTCACCTGCCATCATGAGAGTGGCTCTCCGGGGTTCGGGAAAGGATTGTTCCTCTTCAATGGCCATAGGATCACCCAGAACCACACCCAGGGTTTTGGCCATGATCCGGGCTTTTTCTCGAGCAGCCAGTAAAGCGTCAATCCTGGCTCGATTTTGAGCTTCCATATATTTTGAGGTGCTGTACCCAATATTCTGAATACTCATATCCTGAACCTTTGAAAGACCGGTCCACAGGTATTGATACTTATCAAACTCGATCAATTTAAAGGTCACCTGGGAAGAGGCAAAATAGCCTTTTTGCATCCGGGTCCCGTTTTCATATTCCCAATTCTCTCCAAACTGCATCATGGAGGTCTGGGTGTCGTCTTTGGCAATGCCGGTTTCCCCAAGAAATGACAGAACCGCCACCAGAATTTTGCCGTGCTGCTCGGCAAGTTCTTCAATACCGGGGCCCCTGTTTGTTACCTTGAGGGACCAGAACATTTCATCGGGCACGACCTCTTCACTCGCGGTTCCCAATACGGTCACATGGGGAACTTCAACCGCCCAGGCCGGCAGATTTAAAAATACTACAAGGATAAATGTCCAGACTATTTTTTTCATTGGTTTCCCTCCTGTTCTTTGTAAAGATATTGTCTAAAAATTTTCACGTCATTATTTGATGACCGGGATGACGGATGATAATCACTGCGGCAGATGATGACCAGGATGACGGATGATAATCACTGCGGCAGATGATGACCAGGAACAAAAAATCATGATCACGGCGGAAAGTGATGATCATGACGACAGGATTTCCAATGCCGCCGAATCCATGGTGCGGGCATCAAGCATTTTTGCGGCTGAACCGTTTTTCACTGAAATCTCCATATATCCGGAAGAGGCGGGGATCAAAAACACTTCATTCTCTTTTGCTGCGGAATAAGCTTTATATGTTTTATTGATTCGGCGATCCTTGAAGGCAAGGCAAAACTCCCTGTCCTGGACAAATTGTCTGAACTCATTTTCCGACAGATTTAAGGTAAGATTCCCAAACCGGTCTATGTGCAGGACACTCAGTTCCAGGCAGGATTTGTTTACTTTAATTTTCGGGAGATAAAATTTAACACATTCATTTACAGGGTCACCCAGAATGGCTAATGTTTCAAGCCTCTTTGAGATTGCGGCCGCCATTGGCGCAAAAATGTCTCTTCCATGAAAGGTATTGGAGATTGGTTCAAGAAAATAATCCGTATTGGTAAGGCGGATGATTTGTTTGATGTGATTGCCGGTTGCCGCCTCCCAGAGTACCCCGTTATCCGGACCCACAAAAAAATAATCCCGGGTCTCAATACAGACGGCGTTCCGCTCTGACCCCACACCGGGATCAACCACCACACAGAACACGCTTTTTTTAGGAAAATATGCATATGAAATACGCAATAAAAAAGAGGCCTGTAAAATATTGCCCGGATCAATATCATGGGTCAGGTCAATCACCCGGGATTCAGGACTGATGGAGGCGATCACCCCCTTCATGATCCCGGCGAATGTATCCTTCCGGCCAAAATCCGTTAACAGGATGACGGGCCTTGTGTCTGTGGAGGTCAATTTCTATAGTCCCGGTTTATTTGATATGGCAATTGGGTCATGGATGCACTATAACAAGAACCTGCCGGGCGTTTAAAGTTATTTCTAAAATCATCTCAAACCAAACCGGAGAGAACGTTAGAGACAATGGCCGTTGAAATAGAAAAAAAATTTTGTCTGACATATTTCCCCTCCCAGTTATTGGGCCATGGCACCCGGATCTGCCAGGGATATATGGTAAACCAAAAGGATATGGTGGTCAGGATTCGCCTGTCCGGGGATCATGCCTTTTTAACTATAAAAGGTGCCGATTGCAAGGGGTCTCGAAAGGAATTTGAATATGCCGTTCCCCAAAAAGATGCAAGAGAGATGCTAGACCTTTTCTGCATTCCCCCGTTTATCGAAAAAACAAGATATACAATAGCATACAAAGGCTTTAAATGGGTGATTGATCAATTTTCAGGTGAGAATCAGGGACTGACCGTGGCGGAAATCGAACTGGACGCCATTGACCAGCCTTTTGAAAAGCCCGACTGGGTTGGACCAGAGGTTACCCATGACCCAAGATACTTTAATTCCAACCTTATCAAGAATCCCTATTCCACCTGGTGATACAATGGTTACTCTTTTTCCGTTCACCCGGTACCCGGTAACGGAGAACAGGTAACAGGTGAACAGTATGGGTAACGGTCCAAGGAGGACCCTATTCCATCCAGTGTTTTTTTCGAACCAGGGAGTAGAGACCTGCAATCAAGAGCATCATGCAAAGGCTTAGATGGACAAGATCCAGGGCAATAATGGCGGAGTGGTTAAAATAATAGACGTTGGGAAGATTTTTAAACACCATTGCCCCGCCGGTGGCCATCAGCCCGATCAAAAGCCCAGCCTTGAAAACCCCGGACCGGGTGATTTTTTTTGAGCCTGATCCTTTCAAAAAAAAGTCAAACAAGAGATAAACGGCAAGGGCAATCAAAATAACGGCGGCAATATAGTGGATGATATGGGTAACGTAAAACTGGTCCAGCCATCCCAGCCCCGGAATATCGGCAATATAATACCGTTTGAAAATCGGCATCTGGCCAAAACCGGACAGGGTGATAAAAAAAAGAGTCATCCAATAAATTTTGTGCCTTGTCTTTGTGCGGTTTCCCATTACACGTCCTCCTTTGATCCCAGGTAAAACTTTCCAAATGCCGCAGCAACCCCGGCAATTGGGGCGATGAGCATGGCTTTGGCAATATTGGACCCATCTGCCATCTTATCGTTTACCGGGGCAAGATGGGGTTTTCCCTTTCCCTTTTCAATACTCAGGTTCAATTGATCAAAGGGAACCGGAGACACGTAAATGGTGTTGGTTCCTCCATTTTCGTGTTCACCGTATATGTATCCGTTCATTTCCCGGGCAAGATCATGGGCCTGTTTTAAAATCTCGCTTGCCGGCCCGATGGTTTGAACGTTTTCCGGGCACGCCTCGATGCAGGCCGGCAGTTCTCCCTGTTCAAGCCTGTTGTAACACCTGTCACACTTATACATGACCCCATTGCCGACCATTGAGGGCAACAGGTCAAGATAGAGCCCTACACCGGTCTGTCGTTCCGGAATATCCCAGGGACAAACTTTTTTGCATTTGGATCCCCCGAGACACAGATCTGAATCAATTCTTGAGAGCCCGTTGTCTTCCTGCTTTGATGCGCCCCAGGGGCATAGCTTGACACAGGGTGGATTTTCACAGTGCATGCACCGCCTGGGAATGGTCAGTTCAGTTTCTTCCCCATCAATCACGGCCGTGGCATGCTGGATATAGAGCCAGTTATAGGGCGTTAAACGGTCAATCACATCTTGTTTGTCCGACCAGTCATCTACAGGCACCCTTTTGGGAAGCATTTTGGGGAATGGTTTTTCAGGTTGTGGATATTTTGTTGAATTGGCCTCCTGACAGGCATAGACACACTCCTCACAGCCAATGCATTTACTGATATCAATCAGGGTTTTCAGGGGCTCTTTTTTTTCTTTGGCCAGAGAACTTGCGGCCCGGGCAATGGAGTTGGTCGCCACCACAGACCCTGCAGCCGTAAAAGAGCCTTTTAAAAATGCCCTGCGTGAAATCTTTTTCGTCATTTTTCCTCTCCTTGGGATAACTTTCTGGTCAAATCCTTTCGTCTAATCAAACAAACGGATCAAATAGGTGAACCGAATAATTATATTGAATAGGTGGATGCAATTTCCCTGTTATATGGTCATTTCCCCGGAATTCTTTAAATTGTCTTGATAAACTCATTTATGCTCATTTTGTCATAACTTTGGGTGTGAATATATTTCAACACGATTAAAAACTGATCCTTGTCCAGATACCCGGGAATATTGCTGATCTCTGAGTTATCCGGCTTCAAAAACCACAGGGTAGGCAAGCCTCTTACCTTCCATTCACCGGCTTTTGCCTTGTCAGCATCGGTATCCACTGAAATGCTGATAAAGTTTTGCTTTAAATAATTTAACACCTCTTGTTCCTGAAAAGTTGTTTTCTTCAGTTTTGTGCAATAGGTGCACCAGTCGGCATGAAAGTACAAAAATACATGTTTTCCACTTGTTTTTGCCAACTCCATTCCCCTGTCGTAGTCCTGCCAGTTGATAACCCCGGCATCCTCTGCCGGGAGTTCTGATGTTTTTGAAACTGCGACCTTCTGGATTTCAGGTCCCGAAGTTGCGTAACCCATGACACCGGCGGCCAGGATACAAATAATGGCAAATACGAGAATATTTTCTTTTTTCATGCTAAATCCTTTATAATTTTTAATTTAAATACGGCCGATACGATTTGAGGCGAATCCGCCGTAAAACTATTTTTCAAATTGACTATTCAGTCAATTATTATTCTATTCTATACTATTTATTTAATGTATAGCAAAGTGCATGCCAACACCCTGCCATTTCAAAATAAACATCTCAATGCATTCAGGCAACCCGTGCAGGCATCAAAATTATTTGAGCTGTATTCCATGCTTCTTGATGCGCTTCCACACGGTTATCCGGCTGACCCCTAAGATTTTTGCCGCCCGGGTCTGATTGCCGTCTGCCTGTTGAAGTGCATCAACAAGGGCCTCCTTTTCCGAAACGCCCACATTAACAACCGCCCGGGCCGGATGAGTACTGCTGCCCGACTGCCTGTGTTTTAAAGGATTTTTGTCCCCCGGCCTGTGGCCCACGATCTTTTCGGGCAGATGCTCGGCCCCGATACTTTTGCCCCTTGCCAGGACAAAGGCATACTCAACACTGTTGCGCAGTTCCCTGATATTGCCGGGCCAGGGATATGCCACCATCAGGCGCATGGCTTCCGGCGTAAGTCCCAGAATATTTTTTCCTGTTTTTTCTGCATGATTCGCGATGAAATGCTGAATAATCAGGGTGATGTCATCTTTGCGCCGACGAAGCGGGGGGCAGGTCAGGGGAAAAACATTGATCCTGAAAAACAGATCTTCCCTGAACACTCCTTGATCAATCAATTGTTCAAGATTTTTATTGGTGGCTGTCACGATTCTCACATCAATGTCAATGGATTTGTTGGCCCCCACCCGCTGAATCATTTTTTCTTCCAGCACCCTGAGAAGTTTCACCTGGACAGACAGGGGAATATCTCCGATTTCATCCAGAAAAAGGGTTCCTTGGTGGGCAGATTCAAACCGCCCCACCCTGTCCGAATCCGCACCTGTATACGCCCCTTTGACATGGCCGAACAACTCACTTTCAAGAATATTTTCACTCAGGGCCGCGCAGTTCACCTTGATAAACGGCTTGTCCGCCCTGCTCCCGGTTTCGTGGAGTGCCTTGGCCACCATTTCCTTGCCCGTACCGCTTTCACCCAGAATCATGACCGGCGTATCCAGGGCGGCCACACTCTCTATATTCTCATAAAGGCTCTGCATCACCGGGGTCCTGCCGATAATGCCGTGAAACCCATCGTCAATATGATACATCCTTTTAATGGAGGCCAGTTCATTTTTATAATTGATATTTTCAGAAATGTCTTTCAGGGTTTCAACGGCCCCGATAATTTCATTTTTTTCATTAAACAGAACCGTTGCACTCTTGACAATGGGAATCGCCCTGTTATGCCGGTTGGTAATCATACATTTTTTTTCCCGGATCAACCCTGCTGAAAAAAGACCGCACCAGTCCTTGCCTTTTCCTTTCCCTACAATTTTGCATCCGGTGCAATTCAGGATTCTGCAGGACTGACCTTTAAGCTCCTCTTCGGAATACCCGGTAATCAACTGGGCCGTTTGATTGGCAGCCACAAAATTTCCCAGATCGTCCACGATAATGATGCCGTCCTGGGCCGAATCAATGATCGGCCGCCACTGTTTTCCAATGTTCATATTTTCCCCATACCCGTTAAAATCGTTAACAATTGCCTTAACAATATTTATTAACATATAATTAACACTTTTTCAATAATCACAAGCCCACTGACGAAAATTAAAACCATACAAAAGTATAAATCACTATTAATTCAGATAGTTAAAATAAAATGTGCATCTCATATTCATCCATGGCATACCGATTGCTATTTAGCTTGGAATCAAAATATTATAAATCTAATGAACAATACTTAAAACCCCAAGGAGAACCCATGAAAACAAACAAAGCAAAACTCCTGATCCTGGCCCTGACGGCAGGTTTCATTCTGTTAACGGGCTGTACGGCCGTAAAATCCGCAAAAACAGCCAAACAGGATATGTCCTGGATGTTTGACGACATCGTGGATGCCGGGTTTGTACGAGCCCATATCAGCGTGCCCATGCCTGAAACTGTCATGCTCATCGATGCAAGGCCCTACAAAGGCAAATACATCAAAGGCCATATCCCGGGAGCGGTTAACATCCCGTTTTCAGAATTTGACAAGCGAACAGATCTTCTGCCCAGGGACAAAAACAGCCTCCTGATCTACTATTGCGAGGGACTCAAATGCAAACTCAGTCACAAATCCGCCTCAAAAGCCCGGGAACTCGGATATAAAAACGTCAAGGTGTATGCCAAAGGATATCCCGAATGGGTGGGTCTGAAAGGCAATTATGCCTCTGTCAGCGCCGAGCACGTGGCTTCACAGATTGCCGCCAACACGGCCGTCATTGTCGATTCCCGACCCCTGCAGACAAAGTACAATACCGGACACATCCCGACCGCCGTCAGCATACCCTTTACTCAATTTGATGCCCTGAAAGGAAAACTGCCAAGGGATACGGGCACCCCGCTGGTGTTCTACTGCGGCGGACTTAAATGCCGGTTGAGCCATAAATCTGCTGCAAAAGCCATTGAAATGGGATATACTGACGTAACCGTCTTTGCCAAGGGCTATCCTGAATGGAAAAAACTATATGGTGCTTCAGGCCAGACCGTTCAGGTAAAGGCCGGCGAAATTGAGGGAGCCATTGATATTGAAAGGTTCAAATCCATTATTGCAGACAGCCCTGAATCCATCCTGCTCATTGATGTCAGGGATGCGGATGAATATGCAAAGGGATCATTTAAAACAGCCACCAACATACCGGTTGAAAACCTTGAACCCAAAATCAACGATCTTCCCGATACCAAACCCGTGGTATTTGTCTGCTCCACCGGTGCCAGAAGCGGGGAAGCATATTATATGACCCGGGACGTGAGAGAGTCGTTAACAGATGTTTATTATGTGGAGGCTGAAATTGATTTCAAGGGTGATGGAAAATTTGAAATCAAACCGGCTAAATAATCTTTTGATAGGTAACCCCATGGAGCTGTCGATGAAACCCAGGTACGCATTAAAATTTATCCTTGCCCTAATGGCAACGGCTGCCCTCCTGATATCGTTTTCCCCTGCCTTTGCCTCAACGCCTGAAAACGGCGAAGAGGCACCCGGGAGAAAACTGGCCAATCAGGCGGTTAAAAACAGTCAGCGGTGGACCACAGTTGACCATTCCAAAATTGAGGCGTTGAAACAAAATTTTACCTCGGGAGAAGAGGTCACCCAGGCCTGTTTATCCTGCCACTCGGAAGCTGCCACCCAGTTCCATAAATCCATTCACTGGACATGGCTGGCCTCGGGAGACAAGGAAGACATGCGGTACGGAAAGGCCGGGTATTCCGTGAACAACTATTGTATTTCCGGAAACGCAATGGAGGACAAGGGGTGTTTGAGCTGCCATACGAGCTGGAATAAAAAAGGGGTGGAAGGTGAGGTCAACTGCCTGAAATGTCACAATTCCTCCGGGTTTAACTTTGAGGAAGCCTTTACCGATATCCAGGGATTTTTAGAAGAGGCTGACCCTGAGACAGAAGAGATTGTAGCCGACATTCTAATTGAAGTAAAAGAGGCCGTGAGCAAGCTGAACATGCCCACCCGGAAAAACTGCGGGGACTGCCATTTTGTGGGCGGCGGGGGTGACGGTGTAAAACACGGGGATCTTGACACCTCGCTGACCAAACCCAACCGGATGCTTGACGTGCACATGGGTATGGACGGCAAGGACTTTTCCTGCACCCGGTGCCACACCACAGTGGAGCACAATATTGCCGGCAGAATCTATACCAACCCGGCCGTGGAAACGCGAAAGAGTCTGATTGAAGACGACCTGGCCCCGAAGATCACCTGTGTCTCCTGCCACAGTGATGCACCCCATAAGAATGATTCCAAAATGAACGATCACACCGATGTGGTGTCCTGCCAGGCCTGCCATATTCCCAAATTTGCCCGGGTGAATCCCACCAAAATGTGGTGGGACTGGTCCAAATCCGGCAAACTCAAAGACGGCAAGCCCTATATTGAAGAAGGTCCCTTTGGCAAGCCCGTTTACAAATCCATCAAGGGCGAGTTCAAATGGGAAAAAAATGTGGTACCTGAATATTTCTGGTTCAACGGTTCCCTGACCAGCACCACGGCCGATGATGTCATTGACCCGGCCCGGATTGTAAAGGTCAACCATCCGGTGGGGGATAAAAATGATCCTGAAGCCCGGATTTTTCCCTTTAAGGTGATGAGGGGAATACAGCCCTATGACAAAATCAACAAAAAACTGGTTGCCCCTTTGCTGTCCGGGAAAGACGGATACTGGACAACCTTTAACATGACCGATGCCATTGAGCGGGGCAACAAGGCCATTGGTATTCCTTTTTCAGGGGAATTTGATTATGTGGAGACCACCTCAATTTTCCCTATTACCCACATGGTGGCACCCAAGGAAAATGCCGTGAACTGCACGGAATGCCATATCCGGCAAAATTCCCGACTGGCCTCCATTACCGGAATCTATCTGCCCGGACGGGACAAATCCGGCCTCATGGATGCCATTGGATGGCTCTCGGTTCTCGGCGCCCTGATCGGTGTATCCCTTCACGGTCTGGGACGCTTTTTTACACGAAACGGCAAGGAGAATTAGATGAAAGATAAAACAACCATTAAAATTTATCTTTATACCCGGTTTGAACGGCTCTGGCACTGGTACCAGGGACTGATGGTCATCTGTTTGATCGCCACAGGCCTTGAAATCCACGGGACTTACACCCTGTTGGGTTTTCAAACCGCGGTCAAGGTTCATAATTTCATCGGCCTGTCCTGGCTGACCATGTTTGCCTTTTTTGCCTTCTGGCTGGTGATCACCGGAGAATGGAAACAGTACATTCCCACCACCAAAAGACTGCTGCTGGTGGTTCGATATTACTCCTGGGACATCTTCCAGGGTAAGCCCCATCCGGTCCAGAAATCCAAAGGGGCCAAGCACAATCCGCTTCAGCGGCTGGCCTACCTGGGGATATCCGCCATGCTCCTGCCCATACAGATGGTGACCGGACTCTTATACTATCTTTACAATGATATCACCCCTCTGGTCCCGCTGTCCACCCTGGCCGTCATTCACACGGTGACGGCCCTGTTTCTGTTAAACTTTTTGATTATCCACGTGTATATGACCACCACGGGACACTCTATTTTCAGTCATATCTCAGGAATGATTACGGGGTGGGAAGAGATTTACGAAACCACTGAGATTGCGGACTGGGAAACCCAGGCCACTCGAAAAAAATAATCGCTCTGCGGCAGGAAAAAATTTTCCTGCCGCACCCTTCACACATTATCCTTTCAGATCCTGTTTCCTTTGATTTCAGCAAATGATTCATTTGAATTTTGTCTGTCTTTCAGACCTTCCCTTCTATAAGATCCAATAGAGTTTTGCACCACTAACTTTATACGGAATCCACTATTTTTGTATCAAGACCCTGACACACTCTTGTGTCATACCTGTATTAATACCCACAAAAAATTGGCATTTTCTCCCACAGGCTGTTTCAGTTTACAGAGGCTCTGACCCCCACCTTTATCTCAAAAATTGCCAAAACTTGCTTGCCATGGACAATAAAATCAATTATTGTGACCCTATCCCTTGGAAAAACCGCAAACTTATTTCAATCGTCTTTAATGGCATATTAATTGCTCAAAGCGGTCCTAGTTGTAGAATGATTTATGAAAACAATACACATACGTAACAAGAACCAAGGACAAAATTGACCCATGACCATGCCCCGGCAAAATACCCCAAATATCAATTCTTTCAAACGAATAGTGGGAAACCTCTACACATTTTATCGTGACGGGTTCAGTCAAATGATTCTGGGAAAAAAGCTCTGGAAAATAATTCTGATAAAACTCTTTGTGATGTTTGTAATCCTGAAGCTGTTTTTCTTCCCCAACTATTTAAATACAAAATTTGAGACCGATGAAGAAAAGGGGAACTATGTTCTTGAGCAGATCACAAGAAATGTTCCTTAAATATAGTGTAAAAGAATCTTTTTAAACCAAGATCTAAATTTAACTTAAAAGGAGAGGAAAAACCAATGATGGATTTTGATTTGAGTCTGGTGAACTGGTCAAGAGCGCAATTTGCGCTTACCGCCATGTATCACTGGTTGTTTGTACCCTTGACACTGGGTCTTTCTTTTTTGTGCGCCTTTTTTGAATCCATTTACGTTCGCACGGAAAACGAAGAGTGGAAGGGTATTACAAAGTTCTGGATGACCCTGTTCGGCATCAACTTTGCCATCGGTGTGGCCACGGGAATCATTCTTGAATTTGAATTCGGGACCAACTGGTCCAATTACTCCTGGATTGTGGGGGATATTTTTGGTGCTCCCCTTGCCATTGAAGGCATTTTTGCCTTTTTCCTGGAAGCCACCTTTTTTGCTGTCATGTTTTTTGGGTGGAATAGGGTGTCCAAAAAATTTCATCTGTTCTCCACATGGATGGTGGCGGTTGGCTCCAATTTATCGGCGGTCTGGATTCTCGTGGCCAATGGCTGGATGCAGAATCCCGTGGGCATGATGTTTAATCCGGAAACCGCCCGGTTTGAAATGCAGAGTTTTTTCGATGTGGTGTTTAACCCGGTGGCTGTGTCCAAGTTTGTTCACACCTCAAGTTCCGGTTTTGTCATGGCATCCCTTTTTGTCCTCACGGTCTCCTCCTGGTATCTGATCAAAGGCCGGCATGTCCAAATGGCGAAAAAATCCATAGTCGTGGCA
Organism: uncultured Desulfobacula sp.; assembly: GCA_963674905.2. Classification (GTDB taxonomy): domain Bacteria; phylum Desulfobacterota; class Desulfobacteria; order Desulfobacterales; family Desulfobacteraceae; genus Desulfobacula. The sequence goes on from CAXXXR010000002.1 coordinate 4,699,776, forward strand.
TCGGTATTCGGGCTCCTCTCCTCCGGGTTTGTCGTGTTTAACGGGGATGAATCCGCCTATGTAGTGGCCCAGAAACAGCCCATGAAGCTGGCTGCCATTGAAGGCCTTTACAAGGGTCAAACAGCTGCCCCCATTGTGGCGGCCGGCATCCTCAACCCCAAAAAACAGCCCGGAGATGACCAGGATCCCTTTCTCGTTAAAGTTGAGATACCCTACCTGCTGTCCCTTCTGGCCAATCGTTCCCTGAATTCCTTTGTACCCGGGGTGGACGATCTGATTTACGGCAATGAAGCGCAGAATATTGAAGGGGTCGGCCCAAAAATCGCCCGGGGCAAAACCGCCCTCCAGGACCTGGCCCAATTCAAGCAGGCCCGTAAAGAGAACAATAGCCAGGCCGCTGACCTGGCCCTGGCAAAATTCAGGAAAAACCAGGATTATATGGGGTACGGATACCTGAACAAACCCGAAGATGCGGTTCCGCCGGTGGCTACCCCCTACTACGCATTTCACATCATGGTGGCATTGGGATCATTGTTCCCGGTTATCTTTGCCGTTTTTCTGTACTTTACGCTCAAAGGGTCCCTGGTCCGTCAGAAATGGCTCCTTCCCATCGGCCTGATATCCGGTCTTCTGGGACTCATGGCCCAGCAGTCGGGATGGGTGGTGGCTGAAGTCGGCCGTCAGCCCTGGGCCATTAACGGTCTTTTACCGGTTCAGGCGGCAACATCCAATCTTTCCGCCTCAAATGTGCAGGTGACCTTCTTTATGTTTCTGGGATTGTTTACCCTTTTGCTCCTGGCCGAGATCAGTATCATGCTCAAACAAATATCCATTGGACCAGAAGGAGGGACTTTAAAATGATTTCAAACCTCGACTATTCAACCTTACAGCAGTTGTGGTGGATCATTGTGTCTGTCGTTGGCTCGCTGTTTCTGTTTCTTACCTTTGTCCAGGGGGGACAGACCCTTCTGTGGCAGGTGGCCAAAACCGACCTTGAAAAATCTCTGGTCATCACCTCCCTTGGCCGCAAGTGGGAAATGCCCTTTACCACCCTTGTGCTGTTTGGCGGTGCATTGTTTGCCGCCTTTCCCAAATTTTACGCCACAAGCTTTGGAGGCGCCTACTGGGTATGGATCTTGATTCTGTTTTCATTTATCATCCAGGCCGTGTCTTACAAGTACCGGACAAAACCCAGCAACCTTCTGGGATCAGGGGTGTATGAACTATTTTTGTTCATCAACGGCTCTGTGGGGGTATTGCTCATTGGTGCGGCAGTGGGAACCTTCTATACCGGCTCCAATTTCACCCTTGACCTTTACAACAGGGTCACCTGGGATTATACCCTCATGGGCATAAACCTGAGAGGAGTTGAGGCGGCTTTTTCCCTGTTCAACCTGAGTCTGGGAATATTTCTCGTGTTCAATGCCAGGGTTCTGGGCGCTTTATACCTGTTAAACTCCATTGATCTAAGCTCCACACCTGATCTTGAAACGCGGTTGCGCAAGGCTCCCTGGAAAAATTTTCTGATTTCCCTGCCCTTCTGCCTCTATGTGCTGGTCTGTATCCTGTTCATGAAAGGATTTGACGTGGACGCGGCAGGCACGGTTTCCCTGATTGGGTCCAAATATCTGGCCAACCTCCTGGCCATGCCCTATCTGCTGGTCCTGCTGATTGCCGGGCTGCTGCTTGTGGTTTACGGTGCCTTTGGCACCTCGTTCAAACAAAGCGACAAGGGTATCTGGTTTTCCGGACTGGGCACCATATTTGTGGGCCTGGTGGTATTGAGTCTTCCGGCGTTCAACAACACGGCTTTTTATCCGTCAAAGCTGGATCTCCAGTCCAGCCTGACCATTTACAACGCCTCGTCCAGCCTGTTTACCCTGACGGTCATGACCTATGTGGCCATTGGAATCCCCTTTGTCCTGGCCTATGTGGCCTATGTATGGAAACTCATGGATTCAAAGAAACTGACCACGGCTGAAGTGACGGATGAAGAATCCTATTGATACCCAGGCAAACCCTTTGAAACTGAACCGATAAAAAAAGGAGACCATCATGAGTGCATTACTCTTAATACTATATGTGGCATTGATCATTGTATCATATAAAGGAATCGTCTTTGCGCTTAACAAAGCCGATCTAATGGAATAGAGTATATTTTGTGATTCCATGCCCATAAGGTATGGTGCAGTTTGTTTTTGAAAATTTAACCCCCCATATTTAAGGAGAAAAAAATGGACAAGTATGTATGCGGACCCTGTGGTTATGTGTATGATCCGGCCAACGGCGACCCGGACAACGGTATTGACCCGGGAACCAGCTTTGACGATCTTCCCGATGACTGGTGCTGCCCCATCTGCGGCGCTGCCAAAGACGAATTCGACAAAGAATAACCCCAGATGAATTAAAAGCCGGGCTGTCTGAACCCGGACAGCCCGGCTTTTCTGCAAGGATTCCCTTCATGGCCCTTTCCGTTGTAGACCTGTATAAAAAAGTGTTGCCCAAAACCAATTGCAAAGACTGTGGCTTTCTCACCTGCCTGGCCTTTGCCGGCATGGTGGTATCCCAGAAGCACCCCTTGAAAAACTGCCCCCATATTCATCCTGACATTTTAAAGCCTGCAGAAAACGAACTTGAAGCCCAGTACAAAGCAGGCAAATGGCTGAAAAAAGACATGGCTGCCGAAGCCCTTCAATGGGCCAGACAAAATGCCGGATCCATAGCCTTTAAAGACATATGCCCGGGTATTGGCGGAACACTCATTGTTCATGACGGAATCGAACAGATAAAACTTTTCTGTTTTAATAAAGATATTCTGATCACACGAGACAATGTCCGGGATACAGCGGGCAATGAGTTGACCCGGAATGAGCAGACCTTTGTCTATATCCACCTGGCCCGGGGCGGGACATCCCTTCCGTCGGGACGGGTGAAATCCTTTAAAGAATTTCCCAATACCGTATCAAAAGTGGTGTCAATGCAGAGTCAGGTGGAAATCCCCCTGGAAAAAGCCTTTGCCTCCCGACTGACTAGCTTAAGACTTGCCTGCGACGCATGCGGGGGAAAAGATGCAGCCGATCTTTATGCGGCCTGCGACCTTGCGTTCACCTTTAATGCCTTTCCACGCGTACCCGTGACCCTTCTGTTCTGGGATAAAAAAGATGAATTTGAGGCAGATGCAAAACTCTTGTTTGATGAGACGGTTCTCGACCACCTGGATATTGAAGCTATTATGTTCTTGAGTGAACATCTTTGCCAGATGCTGGCGTCTCACGGCAAATCTTCCAACTATAACGCTTAATTTTCATGCCTTTTTTTTATCATTTAACAGGCTCGTAAAAAGTCCAAGTCTACCCCATGGGCACCATTAAAATTTAACGATGATATAGTAGATCATTGGAAGCGTAATAAACGAGAAAAGGATTCCATAACCAATGGCCGCGTTTGCCACGTCCGCCTTTAAATTCCCGGTGGCGGCCAGGACCCCTGACATCACCATGGAGGGCATGGCCGCCATAAATACAGAGATGTGGACGACCGGGCCGCTGATTCCCATGGACATCAGGATAAAAAAGGCGATTACGGGCGAGAGTATCATTTTCAAAAAAATAGTGATGGCAATGGGATGAATATTGGACATGGGCTGCCTGAATTTAAGCTGGGCCCCCACGGAAAAAATTACCAGAGGAACAAGGGTCACGGACAATCCTTCGAGCATGCCGGTAATGGCCGGGGGATAGGATACATGAATCAAAGCAAGACCTGTCAGCAGGGCAATAAAGGGTGGAAATCCGAAAATTTTACCTGCGATCAGTTTCAGAGAAATTTTTTGGGCGGTTCCGAAAACCGACACCACAATGGTTCCAAAGGTTGCAAGGGCAACAAAAGACCCCAGTTGATCATAGATAATGGCATACCCCAGGAGGTTCTCTCCAAAAAAAGCGCTGACGGCCGGAAATCCAAAAAAAGAGGTGTTACCCAGGGCCACGGACAGGAGCACGGCACCGGTGAGTTTTTTGTCCCAGTGTAAAACCCTTGACAGGATTCCCACTACAACGATTGAAACGCCCACCAGGACCCAGGGAACAAGGGCCAGTACCAGCAGGTCGGGCCGGATCTCTATGCCGTTTATTTTGAGTAACACCGTTGCCGGAAACGAGATATAGATGACAAATTGATTTAACACACCCGGCGTGTTTTCAGGAAAAACCGGCAGGCGTTGGGACAATTTGCCCAGACCCAGCAACACCACTAAATAGAATAAATTTTCCATGCGTCAACATTCATCAAGCGCTCAATATCATACCGCGACCCAGGTGCAACTCCGGCCGGAAACTGGATACAAATCCGACCAGAAATTCAGGCGGTCATGCCGTTTTAATTTTCAGGCAGCGACACATATACACCTATAGATCGGCCAGGTCAAATGTCAGGATATCCGAGATGTTTAATTCCAGCATTTTCATGCTGGCCAGGGCCCGTTTTGAATTCCTTGACAGGGCGGGGAATTGCCCGGATTCCGTCTCAAGTTCATTCAATAATTGTTTTATTTTAAGGATTTTCTCATTCATTTTATTCAGGTCTATTTCATTCAAGCCGGATGAGTCGTTCATAACCCGCACTCCTTTTCGCCCATATTTTTTTTCCGTAAATCCTTAAACCGCTTTGCCTTTACTTCATACCTCGGCAGACTTCCGTAATCATAGTATTCAATCTGATACCCCAGATTTGTTTTCAGGCGGAGCTGATCCTTTAAACGATTTTCCACCCCGTCCTTTACCACGCCCTGGAGAAGTTCCACCTTCAGTTTTATCCGGTCAACATCTCCCTGCTTGTCCACGATAATCTCAAACTCGTCGCCAAGGCCGTCAATGGATCTGACCACCTCTTCAACGGCGGCAGGAGACAAGAGGACCCCTTTGACCTTGGTAATATCATCTGCCCTGCCAATGACACCGCCCCGGATCAATCGAAATGACCTCCCGCAGGGGCACGGTTCCGGGTCCCATTCAATCACATCCTTGGAGTCAAACCGGATACAGGGCTGGGCCAGCCTGTCCAAAGCCGTGATAATCATTTTTCCTTTTTTACCCGGTTCTTCAATTATTTTACCGGTGTCCAGATCTTCTATCTCCACCAGAAACATGGCTTCATTCACATGCATGCCGCAGGGCTGGTGATCACATTCATAGGACCAGGCACCGATTTCCGTTGCACCCGAGTGGTCGTATACCTTTGCACCCCAGGCATCCTGCATTCGTTTCTTGGTGCTGGGAATACCGGCACCCGGTTCTCCGGCACAGGTAATCTTGTTGATGGAGAGCTCTCGCGGATCAATTCCCATTTTATTTCTGGCCACATCTGCCATGCGCAGGATATAGGTTGGGGTTGCCATCATGGCCGTGGCCTTTAACTCCTTGATTTTCAGGATACGGGACTGGGTATCCAGAACCCCGCCCGGAACCACTTCACACCCCAGCTTTTCAGCCGCATAATGCCCGGCCCAGAATGCCACGAAAATATTGTATCCAAACGGGAGGAAGACGCGATCACTGGGGCGATAGCCCTGGGACCACAGGACAAAAGACCAGCATTCCGACCACCATTCCCAGTCCTGCCAGGTATCGGGCTGATACACGGGCTGCCCGGTGGTCCCACTGGTCTGCCGATAGGTTGACACCTCTTCCAGGGGAACACACAGGGCATCGCCGTAGGGAAACGGCTCCTTGTTCTGGATACTTCTCATCATGGACTTTTCAACCTTTGGAATCTTTTTTATATCATCAAAGGATCTGATGTCGTCCGGGGTCACTCCTGAGGCATCATAAAGGGCCCTGTGAAATTTTGAACGGGTATAGGCCCAGTTGAAAATCCGTTTAAATTTTTTAAATTGTAAAATTTTGAGTCGTTCCCCGGGCAATGTCTCCAGAACCGGATTCCAGTATTTCTGACCATTCATTTAAGCTATTCCTTCATTTGAATCCGGAACAATGGGGCTGCATTTTTTCAGGAGGTCACGGTAAACCGCCTCCCCATTGTTCCGAAAATTATCTTCCGTCACACTGATCATCTCTGCAAGACGTCAAAACAGATTCCTGCCGTCTATTTGTTTTTTTCCAGGCTGGTTCTGACGAATTCAACAATTTTTTTGCCGTCAAATCCGGCAGCATTCATTTTTTCAGCATACTCGTCCATGACCGGCTCAATGGTGACTTTCCATTTTTTAGATTCAGCATCACTGAGTTCAATCACCTCGTGGCCAAGGCTCTTAAAATAGTCAAGACCGACCTGGTCGCTTTCATCCCATGCCTTGCCGTGCTTGGGTATCCATTCCTGGTTGATCTGAGCGATAATTTTTTGAAGATCTGCCGGGATTGAATTCCATTTATCTGTATTCATGACCACAAAAAAAGATGAGGTATAGGCAATGGATGAACTCATGGTCAGATAGTCCACCACTTCGGCCATACGCCATCCCTTGTTCACCTCAATGGGATAAAGAGCGCCCTGGACAATCCCTTTTTGAAGACTCTGATACAGTTCGGGCATGGGAAGGGAAACCGGTGTTCCGCCAAGCGCCTTGAGCACCTGTGCACTGGTGCCGTGACCGCGAAGCTTCATTCCCTTGAAATCATCCATGGTATGGACTGCTTTCCCGGTGGTATGCAAGACACCCGCGCCATGGGCATGAAGATACATGACCTGGGTGTCGGCCAGTTCTGCAGGCATAAACTCATGATAGACTTCATTGACCACCTTGGTTGCCTGGACCCCGCTGGTATACCCCAGGGGCAGGTCCACAGCTTCCATGACCGGAAATCTGCCCCGGGTGTATGCAAACAGACACATTCCCACGTCGGACAGCCCCGTGACCACGCCGTCATATACCTGTTTTGATTTGGTCAGGGTCTGGCCGGGATAATACTCCACAACAACCTTTCCATCAGTGCGTTTCTCAACTTCATCGCACCATTGCTGGCCTAAAATACTTTGAACGTGTTTGGGGGGGAAAAAATTGGAATAGGTTAATTTAATGGGTTTTGCATAAAGATTTGAGGTAAAGAAAACTGCTGATAAAAGAATGAGGACACTTGGAAAACACATGGATTTTTTCATTTTATAGATCTCCTTGATTTAAGTTATTGTGATCTTTTTACAACAGGCCCCATCACCTCCTTTCATACTTTTCGCTATTTATAAAAAATCAACTTTAATGCCATAATACCAGACTTGAAAGAAATCAGTCTCCTTAATATCCTGAAAAAAGTGCCGTTGCAAGGGGTATATTACAGGGGTATAACAGGTATGAAAACTACCTGTTATTTGACGGAAGACAAAAAGGTCTGAAGATTTATACCTTTATTGGTGATACCGACTTTTTTCCGGATGCTCTTGCGATAAAACTCAATGGTTTTGCCGGACAGGTTTAGAATCCCGGCAATTTCCTTGGTTGTCTTGCCGAATTTTACCAGGTTGGCCACCTGGATTTCCGACGGGGTTAAATTCAAAAAATCCAGGGAAACCCGGTGCAGGAAAGGGGAAACAATGTTGTTCAGGGTGGATTCCATGATATCCAGACACCCCTGCTGCCGGTCGTTGAGCTGGGCCTCTCTCATCCTTTGGATATAGGGGAAAACAAGTTCCCTGACATTGAGCAGCATTCTTTCTTCCAGCAGGGTTTTATCTTCTTCTCTTTTCTTGAGCAACACCCTTAAGGCCGTGTTCACCTCTTCAAGGCTCTTTGTTTTATTTTCAAGCTCCCGGGTTCTTTGTTTTACCCTCAGTTCCAGCAGGTTTCTTTCACTCTTCTGCTTTGAAATATCCGTGACCACGGCAAAGCTGCCTTTAAAATTCCCCAGATCGTCAAAATACGGGGTCGGGGTCATGATCGTATGAATCTTGGATCCGTCTTTTTTGGTCCACACGATTTCATAGGGGCCGGTTCCGCCTTTTCGTCTTTTTTCAAGCTGGTCAAACAGGATTTTTCGATTCGCATCATCTAAAAACTGAATGACTTTTTTCCCGATAATCTCCTGTTTGGACCGGCCCCACATCCGGCACAGCATTTCATTGGCATAGGTAGTCACCTGGTGTTCATCGATTTCGCTTAACCCGTCACCCATGGTTTCGACAAGGGTGCGATACCGTTTTTCACTGGTTGATAGTGCCGCTGCTCTGTTGGGTTTCACTTTGATCACAGTTCTCTCTATAGATTTATTCTATTTTTTTCCCGGCCGTTTTTTCAATCACCGACATAATCCAGTCTCCAACGGCAGCCTTACTGACAGTGCCGATCTCTTTCCGAATCAATTTTAATTCCAGCTCGGCCCGGGCCATGGTCTTGTGACCGCCGGCAGACCCAAACGTGGAAAACGCCTCTTTAACCGTATTGCCGGCCCCTTTTCTCAATCCGTCATTTCGAATCACCACAATTAATTTTTTTTCATAAATACCGGAAATGATACTCCAGTTGATCTTTGTAAGGGTTAAAAAAAAGTCTGCCGCCACCACGAGTTCATCCGGCTTGGAAATGGGTCCTGCGTGAAAAAAAATCCGGTTATGGGTCACCCGTTTACCCCGGATGGCCTTCCCCAGGAAATCAAGATCTTCCTGGGTCAGGGCTGCCCGTTCAACCTTTGTGACAATATTATTGTCTGCAAACCCGTACAGATATTGAAATGCCCGGATATCTCTCAGGCTTGCCTGGCGGGTAAAGTTGGAGGTGTCGGTCTTGATCCCCAGCATGAGTGCGGCAGCAAGCTTGGAAGAGGGCTTTATTTTTCTGGACTTGAGGTATTCGGTCATGATGGTGGAGCATGCCCCGTAATCCGGCCGGATATCGGCATATGGGGCTGTGCCGCAGGAGAGCGGATGGTGGTCAATGACGGCATTAAAGGTAAACTCAGCAAACCGTTCATGGTGATCAGGCTGGGAATCCACCACCACAAACTTATCAAAATTTTCTTTTTTTACACTATCCAGTGTCACCAGTCCGGGTTCGGTATATTCGATCATGGCCAGGTTGTCCGGACGGCTGATGAGATTGAAATGGGCAATGACCACTTCAGTGACCTTCCGCCACAACAGCCGCTTGACTGCCATGGCCGAGGCAATGGCATCGGGATCTGCATTGATTACCACCAGCACCTTTGAACTGCCGGTGAAAAGACTTAAAAATCGATTGAGTTTTTCCCGGGTGCGCATTGAAAATTTCCTTTAAATTTTCCTATTGTTACTGCTGAAAAACAGGGTCAATGTAATAAAGGCATACCCGACAATGGCAAGGATGGCAAACCAGCCGTAAAAAACACCCATGGGTGCCAGCACAATGGCAGTCAACCAGTGCACAAGGATAACCGTCGGTGAATGCAGCTTAATGGGAAAATCATCAAACCGGCAGATCACGGACAATCCGCACAGATTCCAGCCGTAAAGAGAGGCAAACACGTGCATGTGCAGCAGCCACTTGGTTTTTGAGGGGTCATATCCTTCCGACATCTGGAAGAGAATATAGGCAATTCCGGTGACGGCGGTAAAAATAAGGAACCCGATTCCCGAGGTTAAAAAAAGTTTCTGCTGAATGTTTTCCGCAAATTTCCAATAGAGAAAGAACACCGTGGTCACGGCCAGGAAAAGAGCCGTGGTCACAAAAATCTGGGGAATAAATTTTTCAAACAGGATAAACATAAAGAAAATGATTACCCCCAGGGTAATGGTCCAGAAACACGCCTCCATGAGCAGTTTTGTGGAGGAACCTTCCATTTCTTTGAGCATTGAAAACACCAGGGAAAGCGTAATCAGGGACAATGGAAAGGAAAATCCCAGGAAAAAGGTGTTCAATGTCAGCTTTTCCATGGTCACGAACTTGAAATACTCATTATTAAAAATGACCAGACTGGCCATGACAAGGCCGCAGGAAAGGCATAGCAGGGATGCCTGGTGAAATTTTTCAGATACGGGTTCAGTTGACTTAAAAAAAGCCAGGGGCAAAAGCGAAAATTTTTCAATCCGTATCTTTTCCACCACCACAAACAAAACGACTGAAATCAGAATGGTGACTGGATACAATTCAAGGAATGCGGAAAAAGCGTAGATGAGAGAGCCAAAGAAAAACAGGGTCACGGTGTTGGATACGGCTGTCCTTCTCTGGGTATAATATAAAAGGATGGTGCCGCCGGTGCAAAGGTTAAATAAAAAGATATGAATCCGTTCAAAGCTGTAATGCTCTGCCGGAAAATAGATGTGAACAAACCCGAAAACAAGGGCTGTGATCATCAGGATGGAAAAAAGAATTTTTAATTTTATGGTCATGCCGTCTGTCCAAGTATGGGTGGTGTGTTTTGATTCATTTTATGATACCAGCCTTATCTGCCGAGCATATCTTTAAATGCCGGCAAAAGGGTTTCATGCTGAAATGAGAATCCGTTTTTTAATAACTTTTCCGGTGTCACCCGGGCGCTGAAAAAAAGGGTTTCCCGGCCCATCTCTCCCCATAAGATCCTGGCGATACATTTGGGGAGAACAAAGAACAGGGGTTTGGAAAACACCCGGGCCAGTTTCTTTGAAAATTCTCCGTTGGTGACAGGGTTTGGGGCCGTGAGGTTAACAGGACCCTTAATTCCCTCATTTCTCAGGATAAAATCAATGCCGGACAGGACATCATCCATACTGATCCAGCTCATGAATTGTTTACCATGGCCAAGCCTCACCCCGAAACCGGTTTTAAAGGGCAGTTCCATTCTGGCCAGGGCCCCTCCCGAAGGGGTAAGCACCACGCCGATTCTGAGCTGTATTGTCCTGATACCGGATTTTTCGGCATCAAGGGAAGCGGCTTCCCATTGGCTGCAAACCTTTGAAATAAAACAATTGCCCAGGGGTGAAGCCTCGGTTAATACCCGGTCCTGGGCATCACCGTAATACCCGATGGCCGAAGAAGAGATAAACACAGACGGTTTATGATCAAGCGCCTTCATCTTTTCTACCAGGAGCCGGGTGGGAATGACCCGGGAATCGACAATCTGTCGTTTTTGTCGTTGGGTCCACCTTCCCCTGGAGATATCCACACCGTTTAAATTAATGACCGCATCAATGGGACCGGCCTTTTCAAGATCCAGAATACCCTGGTACGGATCCCAGAACAGCTCGTCCGGGGCCAAATCCCTGGTCTTCCGCACCAGCCGGATGACCTCATGACCACAGGTTTTCAAAAACGGAACCAGAATACTGCCGATGGTGCCGGAGGCTCCGGAGACGAGTATTCTCTTTTTAGCAATTTTGTCCACATGGTGTTCAAGATCGTGTTTTAATACCCTGTGGCGATAGGCAAACATTCGTTCAAATTCTCTTTTGGCAAACCCGTAAAACGGCCGACTTAAAAATCCAAACAATAGTTTAAATTTAACCCGGTCCTGCATCATGGAAGCGTTCTCACCCCGGGGTTCAAATCCGTGGGTATGCTCCCATATGGAAAAAGGACCTCGTACCTGGTGGTCCTTAAACTCCCGGTTCTCGTGATAGTCGATGTGCTCGGCCTCCCAGATCATGGGAATTTTAAATATTTTTATCTGGAAAATGACCCTCACCCCCTTCTGTATACCAGCACCCTTGCGGGAGATCATTTTCAGGGGGGCCCAGGGAGGCGTGAGGCGCTGGATGGCCCCGTCTCTTTCATGCCAGGAAAAAAGCCGTTCAACCGGCACATCAATTCTGGTAGTTTTCACATAAACATTATAGGGCATACCTTGCTCTTTAAAATAAATGATTCATTGATTTTAAGGACCTTATCCTATAATAATAATCTTCAAGTGAAAACCCTTTTTTATCAGGCCAAAATACCTGATTTTTACGGCACAGTCTTTGCAGACAGTCCCGGCATATGGATTTTGCATATGGCCTTTTCATATGGCCAGGCGTGCCAAATCCATATGAAAGACTTTTTAAATTACTTACTCAATAATGGGAGGAAAAAAAATGAGCAAATATGAATGTGTATGCGGATATGTATATGACCCGGCAGCGGGTGACCCTGATAATGGTATTGAACCCGGCACCGCTTTTGCCGATCTGCCGGAAGACTGGGTATGCCCCCTTTGCGGTGCAAGCCAGGACAATTTTGAAGAACTGGATTGATTGGTTCCGGATTAATCATAAATAAATGGTCATAAATAGAGGAGATAGAAAACAAAATGTATAAACCCATTGAAATAGCAGATGGGGTCTATTCTGTTGGCTGCCGTGACTGGGACATCCGGGATTTTCACGGCTACTCTACCTATGAAGGGACAACCTACAACGCCTTTCTGGTCCTGGGCGAAAAGAATGTTCTCATTGATACGGTAAAAGAAAAATTTTCAGATGAGCTGCTCGCCAATATCAGCAGGATTATTGATCCCAAAAAAATTGATGTGCTGATCAGCAATCATACGGAAATGGACCATTCCGGAGGTATTCCCAAACTCATGCAGACCATTGGTGAAGACAAACCCATTTATTGTTCAAAAATGGGGGCTGCCAACCTGAAGAGCCATTTTAACCGTGAATTTAATTTCAAGGTCGTGGGAAGTGGTGATGAACTCAAGATCGGGAACAGAACATTTTCCTTTCTTGAGACAAGAATGCTTCACTGGCCGGACAGTATGTTCACCTACCTTGTTGAGGACGGCATCCTTTTTTCCAGTGATGCTTTTGGCCAGCACTATTCCGGAGACAAGTTTTTTGACGATGAAATCGGAGATGAAATCATCCCCCATGCCAGAAAATACTATGCCAATATTCTGCTCCACTTTTCACCAAGGGTTCAGGCCCTGTTGAAAGATGTGGCGAAAATGAACCTGAAAATCAATATGATCTGTCCGGATCACGGCATACTCTGGCGGGATGACCCGTCAAAAATCATTCAGGCCTATGACCTCTGGTCCAGGCAGGAACCCACAAAAAAGGTGGTGGTCATCTTTGATTCCATGTGGGAGAGCACCAGCAAAATGGCAAGATCCATTACCAGCGGTATTGAATCTGAAAATGTGAATGTACGTCTCATGAACACAAGGAAATGGCACAGAAGCGATATCATGACAGAGATTATTGAGGCCGGTGCCATTGCCGTGGGATCTCCCACACTGAACAACAGCATTTTCCCGGTTATCGCCGATGTCATGACCTATATCAAGGGACTTAGACCCCAGAACAAACTTGCAGCCGCTTTTGGGTCTTACGGGTGGAGTGGTGAAGCCGTCAAAATCCTGAACAAAGATTTTGCCGAAATGAAGCTGGAGATTATTGACGACGGAGTTAAGGTGCAATACGTGCCCAACGATGAGGACCTGGACCGGTGCTTTGAACTGGGCGTAAAAATTGCAAAAACATTAAAGGAACGGTTGTCCCAAATAAAGGGATAGCCCGGAGGAACGCATGGCTATTGAATTTAATGCAAATGATATTTTTGAAATTGCGATAAAAATAGAGCAGAACGGTGCTGTATTTTACCGGGATGCCGCAAAACAGGTAAAAGAAAAAGAACACAAAGATTTTCTCCTGGAACTGGCAAAAATGGAAGATGAGCATGAAGTCACCTTTGCCAATATGCGAAAAGAATTAAGCGAACAGGAATCCTTTTCAACCACATTTGATCCAAATGATGAAAATGCCCTGTACCTAAAGGCCCTTGCCGATACCCGGGTATTTTTTGAAAAAGACGAACCTGAAAAAACCTTTAAGGCCATACTGGGATCTGCGATCCAGGCGGAAAAGGATTCAATCGCGTTTTATCTTGGGATGAAAGACCTTGTCCCGGCAAAATCCGGTCAGTCTAAAATTGATGAGATTATCAAAGAAGAAATGAGCCATATCCGGCTTCTTGCCGGAAAACTCACCCAATATTTTTAACTAAATACCTTTAAACCAGACAAAGCCACCCCCAGTGTACCGTAACATCCGTACACTGGGGGGTGGCTGGTTTTACGACGCCATCATCAGGCTTTCCAGAGACCGTGCAGATTGCAGTATTCCCTGGCAACCACTTTTGTTGCATCAGTTTTAAATACGGCTTCGGGAGCACTCGTGGGAGTCAGCATCTGTCTTTGTACAAACATATTGTCCTCGGACGCCAGTTCAATCCACTCAATAAAATGATCATTTCCCATGGGATGGGGGACGCTGCCGACTTTGACACGGTAACCGCCCTCAATTTTCTCAACCACAGGCACATGTTTTTCAACTGCTGCATCAATGGTATTCTCAACCAGACGATCCATTGGCTGTCCACAGCACATGACCGGTGGTTTTTCTCCATGAAGAACCTGTACGATATTTCCACATTTTCCGCATTTATAAATACCAAGTTTTTCTGCCATTTTATTCCCCCTTTTTATTTTGATTATTGAAATAATCGCTTAAAGTAAATTTCAATCTGCTTTAAAACGATACAGGTGACTTAAGAAATCGAACCCATTCTTAAAATCTTATATGTTATTTACAAAAAATTTTCCACAAGTATTTCAGGTGCACGATCTTTTAGGGCTTTGGTGAAAATTTTTTCAGCGGCCCGGCCGTCATGGACATTGGCTGCCTTGAAAAGAGAGGCCATTTGATAATAAATTTCATTTTGGGATTTTCGAGCAAAATAAAAACCGGTTGATGCACCTGTTTTCTTTTTATCCTTAAATGTTGCCATGTTTTATTCCTCCTGCCTTTGAATTTTGTATTACTACAAACACTAGCAAGCATCATACCAGAGGATAAAAAACCCCTGATCTTCCCCAAAAAACCAAATTTAATGCGAAAAATACCTTTTATGATAACGATTAAGAACCGCTCGACGTATCAACAAGAGACAGTCCTGTCTCAATCAATCGTATCAACAGCCCCGGCAGTCTAACACACAAGTGTTCCAGATAAAACAAATCGTACATCATACGAATAAAAAATGTATTGCCGGTTAAAAAACTGCTGGTTAAAGAACGCCTGATTAAAGAATTCCGGCAATCTGTGATTCCAATTGTTCTTTGGGCAGGGCACCGATAAGCTTATCAACGATCCGGCCGTTTTTTACCAGGAGCATGGTGGGAATGCTTGAGATGGCATATCGTGAACCAATCCCTGAATTCTCATCCACATTCAGTTTGGCAATCTTCAGCCTGGCCCGGTATTTTACGGCAAGTTCTTCCAGAACCGGACCGATGGCCCGGCAGGGACCGCACCAGGGCGCCCAGCAATCCACCAGAACCGGAAGGGCTGATCCCAGAACCTCCCGATCAAAGGTGGCATCCGTCACATCCACAGGCCGTCCCAGTTGCTCCACCGGCAGACCGGCTTTGCATTTTCCGCATACCGGTCCCTGGTCCAGCCGGGAGACCGGCACTCTGTTCTTTGTACCGCACGCATTGCATATCAGGATCAAACTTTGAGACGTCATGGCTAGTATCCCTTAAATCATGTCTGCAATGGATTTTCCATATTCCTGGGAAGCCTGGATACCTCCCTGGACCCAGCTTGCCTTGAGCATCAGGGGACCGGACACCATTTTCATACCGAAAATATTTTCCATGGTATCAAAAATTCTTCCCGGAGCCTCACCACTCCAGCCGTAGGCACCAAAAGCACCGCCGACTTTGTCCTTGAGTTCCGCCCGTTCCGAAATAAACAGAATCTGTTTCATGGAGGTAATCATTTCACCATGATAGGTGGCCGATCCAAAGGCATATCCATCATACCCCTTCAGATCTTCTTCGCTCTTGATATCACCGGTTTTCTTGACCTCGGCCTCATGTCCTGAGATACGGACACCTTCAGCAATGAGATCGGCAATTCCCTTTGTCTCTCCCGCTCTTGATGCATACACGATCAATACTTTGCCCATTTTCCCTCCTTTGTCCGGTTTAAATTTGTTTGATTCAGCTTCATTTAAATAAGATTTTTGAATCCACCATGGAAACATTCTTTGTTCCGGTCATAAACATGGCTTTTTTCAATGTGCTGTGAATATGTTCAAGGTGCAGCTTCACCCCCAGAGTTCCCGCTCCCACTGATGCCCGGATGATATCCCGTCCCAGAAGAACGAAATCGGCTCCCAGGGCCAGCATCTTTAATACGTCATATCCGGTTCTCACCCCACCGTCAACGGTAATGACGGCCGATTCTCCAAGGCGCTGTCTGATCAGCGGCAGCATAGTCGCAACCCCGGGGGTTGAATCCAGGACCCTGCCTCCGTGGTTGGAGACGGCAATAACGGAGGCACCTGCATCCACGCACTTTTGAGCCTCGTCCGGCATCATGATCCCCTTGGCAATAAAAGGCAGGGATGTGAATTTGATCAGCTCTTCAATGTCTTTGGCACTCTTTTTATACACTGGCTGTCCATGGGCCGCCATATTGGTAGAACCGCAACCGTCCAGATCAACCCCCACGGCCTTGCAACCCAGGGATTCCGCCCGCTCAAACAATTGTTTGAGTACATCCTGGGACCGGGGTTTAAAAATTGGGATACCAAAACCGCCGCAGGCTTCCATGGCATTTAGCGAGGGGTTGTTGTCAACGGTATAAAACCAGGTGTCCCCGCGAAACCCCATGGTGCCGGCTTCCCGGGCACCTTTTAAGACCGATATGCAAAACTGGGTCTCGTCCAGGGCGTCGTTGTAATTTTGAACCCCTGCCGTGGAAGATGCCAGGACCGGGAAGTCAAGATCAACACCCAGAAACGAACAGCTTGTATCAGGTTCAAAATGATCCCCAAGTACGGACATATTCAGTTGAACCGCGGCAAGTGCATCCACATTTGCCTTGAATGACAGACCCCGGCCGATCCCTCCCATTCCGATGGGCTTTCCATACGCCTCTTTCTGGCAGATCTTATCAAAATTGCCGTCACAGGCGGGATAGGCCGCACAAATGCCCTTCAACTTGGTTCTGGCCAGATTCCTGACCGCTTCAAGGGTCTTGGGAACATCGTCAACAGCCAGGAGCATCCGATGGTCTGCCCCACAGGTGTCACAGGCATCAGGCTTATCGTCTTTGCTTATTGTTTCATGGCAAACGGAACAATACCATTGATTCATAAATTTTCTCCTTTCTTGATTTAGGCGAAAATAAGAATATCATTCATTTTGAATTTAGAAAAGTAGTATTACAAACAGATATTAAAGATTACGCCTATTTTTCCAAAGTTCATACTCACAGATATCAATCCTATCGTTCCATCAAACTGCATACCCGCCTGTTTAAACTGTGACATTTTTTGAAAAGCCTGAATTTTTAAGTGACGCAAACATATCCGTATTCAATAGCTGGGAAAATTACTATTTAGAAAATTTGGTTCAGTTTATTCCTGTGAATATATTATCCTGAAAATCGGATAAAGCACACACTTTAAAGAAAAAACACAACTCCATAAGCACGAAGTAATTGAAAAAACTTGCTTTTTTTCTTGCTTTTTTAAAATGTACGTATTATAATTATACGTATATTTTAAAGGAGATTTATGCATGGCTAAACCAATAACAGGAAAAACTCACGTCGGAGAACGCCGTGAAAAGCGTCCGAATGGTGATATTTACGTCTATGAACGGATTACGGCTTACAACCCTGAAAATCGGATAAAGCACACACTTTAAAGAAAAAACACAACTCCATAAGCACGAAGTAATTGAAAAAACTTGCTTTTTTTCTTGCTTTTTTAAAATGTACGTATTATAATTATACGTATATTTTAAAGGAGATTTATGCATGGCTAAACCAATAACAGGAAAAACTCACGTCGGAGAACGCCGTGAAAAGCGTCCGAATGGTGATATTTACGTCTATGAACGGATTACGGCTTACAACGAAAAGACCAGAAAGACCTATACGGTCAGTCAGAAGCTCAAGGGAAAAATCAAGTCGGGAACGCAAGAAGTTGTGCAGACTCGTCCGAAAAAACGCAAGGGCAAAGGAGGCGTTGCCGATGCAACACGTCGGCATACCGGCCTCACGGATATCCTGGAATGGGTTGGCAAAGTTTCCGGCATTGATGATGATGTCTGTGCTTCATTCAGCGAAGGTGATGCGGCGAAAATGCTTTCTATTGCACGCTACTGGATCGGTTCCGGTGGCAACACGTTGCCGCGTCTTGAGAGTTGGCAAGTCATGCACCCTCTTCCATATCAGGAAACGATCACTGAAGACGTGTATGGTAAGCTATTTAAGGATGTTGGTCGGAATGAAGAAGGAGTCCAGTGCTATTTTTCAGCTCGGGCGGCACGCCTGGGAGAGTCTCCTGTGCTTGCGTTTGACTCAACCACCATCTCGACCTACTCTGAAAATCAGTCGGAGGCACGGCAGGGGTTCAATAAGGATGGCGACGGACTCAACACGATCAAGCTTTTGACCTTGTATTCCGTGAAGGCTCGCGAGCCGATGGCCTTCACTAAACAACCCGGTAATATTCCAGATGTCATAACCATTGAAAATACTCTGACACAACTCAAGTGTCTCAATTTGGAAAAACCTCTGATCGTAACTGATAACGGCTATTACAGTCAAAAGAACATGATGGAATTTGCCTTGCGTAATGTGAAATTCCTGACCCTGGTTGATCCGAATATTGTCTGGGTCCGCGAGACAGTTGATGCGCTTCGTGAAACACTGGCGGGTATGTCCAGCACTTGTCCGTTCGATCCATCCGTCTGCGGAGCAACTTTGCTTAGAATGCACCAGTTCAGCAGAGTACGCCAGCGATCACGCAACGGCAAGGTCGCCGGTGAGAAAGAAACGATCTCGCGCCGTCTGTATCTGCATGTTTACTATTCTCCTGACAACGAAGCCAAAAAAGAACTCGCCTTCCGTAAGGATCTGCTTGAACTGAAGGCGCAAATAGAAGGAGGAGAAACCGAATTCACGAAATCAGCGCAAAAGAAAATAGACAAGTACCTGACCTCGTCCAGAAAGGGGCGTGGGGGACAGTTGCAGGTGGGGTTCAATGATGAAGCCATTGCCGAAGCAAAGAGCTACTTTGGCTATTTTGCCCTCGTCAGCAATCAGACTATGGACACATTTACCGCACTTGAAAACTATCGGCTGCGAGAAAAAGTCGAAGAACTTTTTGCCGTGCAAAAGGGGAGGCTCGACGGTGCGCGACCACGCACATGGTACCCAGACAATCTGCGTGGAAGACAATTTACACAATTTATCTCGCTGGGCTATCATTGTTTTTTGACCAAAAAAATAAAGCAAGTGCAAGCCAAGCTCGGTGAGAAAGAACCCGGAAAAACCAAAGCAACCATTAAACTCGAAAAGAAATTGGATAGCTGGCTTGCGCAACGCTCTCTCGCTCAGATCCTGGATTGGTTCGACTGCATTGAAACCACAAAGGTACAGACTGCCATGGGTAGCTATCGATGGTCCACCGAATCAGTGGCCAGAGACAGGTTGTTCTTGGAGTACTTAAAAGTGGATGCTGAATAGTGTGCGCTTTATCCGACTTTCAGGTTACAACGAAAAGACCAGAAAGACCTATACGGTCAGTCAGAAGCTCAAGGGAAAAATCAAGTCGGGAACGCAAGAAGTTGTGCAGACTCGTCCGAAAAAACGCAAGGGCAAAGGAGGCGTTGCCGATGCAACACGTCGGCATACCGGCCTCACGGATATCCTGGAATGGGTTGGCAAAGTTTCCGGCATTGATGATGATGTCTGTGCTTCATTCAGCGAAGGTGATGCGGCGAAAATGCTTTCTATTGCACGCTACTGGATCGGTTCCGGTGGCAACACGTTGCCGCGTCTTGAGAGTTGGCAAGTCATGCACCCTCTTCCATATCAGGAAACGATCACTGAAGACGTGTATGGTAAGCTATTTAAGGATGTTGGTCGGAATGAAGAAGGAGTCCAGTGCTATTTTTCAGCTCGGGCGGCACGCCTGGGAGAGTCTCCTGTGCTTGCGTTTGACTCAACCACCATCTCGACCTACTCTGAAAATCAGTCGGAGGCACGGCAGGGGTTCAATAAGGATGGCGACGGACTCAACACGATCAAGCTTTTGACCTTGTATTCCGTGAAGGCTCGCGAGCCGATGGCCTTCACTAAACAACCCGGTAATATTCCAGATGTCATAACCATTGAAAATACTCTGACACAACTCAAGTGTCTCAATTTGGAAAAACCTCTGATCGTAACTGATAACGGCTATTACAGTCAAAAGAACATGATGGAATTTGCCTTGCGTAATGTGAAATTCCTGACCCTGGTTGATCCGAATATTGTCTGGGTCCGCGAGACAGTTGATGCGCTTCGTGAAACACTGGCGGGTATGTCCAGCACTTGTCCGTTCGATCCATCCGTCTGCGGAGCAACTTTGCTTAGAATGCACCAGTTCAGCAGAGTACGCCAGCGATCACGCAACGGCAAGGTCGCCGGTGAGAAAGAAACGATCTCGCGCCGTCTGTATCTGCATGTTTACTATTCTCCTGACAACGAAGCCAAAAAAGAACTCGCCTTCCGTAAGGATCTGCTTGAACTGAAGGCGCAAATAGAAGGAGGAGAAACCGAATTCACGAAATCAGCGCAAAAGAAAATAGACAAGTACCTGACCTCGTCCAGAAAGGGGCGTGGGGGACAGTTGCAGGTGGGGTTCAATGATGAAGCCATTGCCGAAGCAAAGAGCTACTTTGGCTATTTTGCCCTCGTCAGCAATCAGACTATGGACACATTTACCGCACTTGAAAACTATCGGCTGCGAGAAAAAGTCGAAGAACTTTTTGCCGTGCAAAAGGGGAGGCTCGACGGTGCGCGACCACGCACATGGTACCCAGACAATCTGCGTGGAAGACAATTTACACAATTTATCTCGCTGGGCTATCATTGTTTTTTGACCAAAAAAATAAAGCAAGTGCAAGCCAAGCTCGGTGAGAAAGAACCCGGAAAAACCAAAGCAACCATTAAACTCGAAAAGAAATTGGATAGCTGGCTTGCGCAACGCTCTCTCGCTCAGATCCTGGATTGGTTCGACTGCATTGAAACCACAAAGGTACAGACTGCCATGGGTAGCTATCGATGGTCCACCGAATCAGTGGCCAGAGACAGGTTGTTCTTGGAGTACTTAAAAGTGGATGCTGAATAGTGTGCGCTTTATCCGACTTTCAGGATATTATAAAAAACACTCTGGAAGAATGTCCAGAAATGATGCCTGCGGTTCATATATTTGAATGGGTAGTTTTATTCTGAAAAACCTGGCATACCATATATTGGGGTGTTCCAATTTCGTTTGGACTGAGCCCTATGAACACTTATTGTCGCTGCCGTATTTCGGGTGCCCCTGAGCACTGGAAAAATAATTAAACGCCTTTGTGGGCAAGTCTCTTACTAAGCCCTAAATAGAAGAGCGTTTTATCGATTGTTGAACGAAGCCGCTGCGCGGAGAAAAATTATTCCTCAATATAGTGTATACTCCTGTAAGTGTCCAATTCGGGGCACCTATAATAAAAGGAGTTTACCATGAACAAAACAGAAACGAAACGGTTCAATTCACTTTATCAATGCCACCGGGTGCAACACAAAATAGTGGTGCAATCAAGCTGCCATCCTGACGTCTTCTTCTGAACAGTAGTAATACTTTCTTTTCATAATATTACAGGCAGTTCGACATGCATTTCTTATCTTTCCAGTCAAAACTAACGAGCGCAGAAAAATAACATTTTCAGCGTGCTCACGTTTCCAGAACATGCCGGCACTCTTCACCCTGAGATTTATAACTCTACGAATTGCGCTTTCAATAGAACCACTTCCGATTGGTAACCCCTTATCCGCAAAAACCTTATATTGGAATTTGGAATGATCGCCAAAATAATGACCCAGTTTTTTCAAGACGGTTTTTCGAGCCTTCCTTTTTCTGGATAACTTTCTTTTGGCCAATTCAACAATTTCAGCAATATTTCCGTTCCAAAGAGAATTTTTTATCAGGGATGATAATTTATCAGCTTCTTTCCCTGCAACCTTTAAGGCTCGTTCAATCGTGGATACAACAGTGCCAATGTTCTGCTTTGCATGAGTGTAGTCAATAATGCATTTTGCCTGATGCATATTCAAATCATCAATTAGGTTTTTTGTCCTGCTCCAGATCCCCGGGCCATTATCAGAACAGAAAACGATTTGAGAAGCTTCCCCGAAATTGATATTTTTAAGATGTTGTTTTAGCAATTCAAAAAACTCATCCATGCTACCGCATGAGCCCTCCAGAATAGGAGAGATACTTTTGATTTTCTTTCCGTTCTCATCAAATAGACTTATGGATAACAATCTTGGTTCAATCCAGTCAGAATAAAATCCCTGTCTCTTCTGGCCGGTTTTACGTTTACCACGCTTTTTGCGCCGTTCCCGTAAGCGCCCACCATCAACGCAAACCAAGATATTCAATCTCGGCTTTTGCCAGACTTCGTCAGCATGACACTCGACCCTGATTGGCCTGGCCAAATCAGCAAACCGATGGGTAATCGTTTGAAGCAGATGCTGATTCATTTGAGTACCAAGACCTTGCAATGCATTGGCCGCGACTTCAAAGGAGGGGCAAAGGACTGCCATGGAGATACAGATTTCCAATAGAGCCGGAGTGACCTTATTGATTATACCGAGATATTCAAGGCCTAAATGGCATAGTCGGCCTTTTTGCCGTCCAGGGGGCCGGCCTCTTTTTTTTTAGGTTTGGCCTTGAGAAATACAGGCGAACGAATTTCATAGCTTTGGCCTGATTTAAGACGAATAGATATAGTTCGGTACTCATGAAATCTGAGAGCACACTTGCCGCACCAGGCTTTCAAATACTGCAGAAAAGGTATGCTTGTCAGCAACCTGTTCAGTGTGGTGACAATCTCACGCTCTGCCTGTTTCTGATAGCACTCATATACCCGTTGTTCATAGTCTGCAAAACTGTCAGCCCAAACACCTCAATGATTGTATCTGCCACGGCCATTGCTGATCCTTTCATAGCTGCGGCTTGTTGCGGACCATGTTTAGCTGTGGAGTACGTTCCTGAAATTGCGACATATTGGAAAAACCCAGATGCCCTTAATCGGAACTTTGAGTTTTGAATAACGATCTTGACGGCTTCGTCCTTTGGTTCTTCCAATATGTTGCCAATTAGCGGCTTTGTAGCAAGTCCCCACAAAACGGGTTGTATCAACAAATGTTTCCACCAAGGCTATCCTGCTTCCATAGCGATGTTGCCAATCATCGGACAAACGGCGCAGAACCGTTCCGAGAGCATAGCTGGCGAGGTTAAAAACATTGACCCATGGCAAAATTAGAAACCGGGTATTGTTGCAGACAAATCCAAGATTTTGTTCTCGTAATGTAGGAGACCATCCAATCCACTTGTCACGATCTTCAGATTTCCATGCTGCAGCTCCAAAAAGCAGGCAACCGAGAGGACGTCCATCGCCACTGACAATAAGATATTTCATGTTTTGCCCTACCGGTCGGCCATAGCTGAGATAGTGGTATTCTTTAACAAGATGATTGAATGTTTTTTCATTGTCAGCTGAACTTCTGGCATCAATGATTCTAACCGGCTGCAAAGCTGAAAGTTTACAACATATTGGAGTTTGGTCAACGCTTACCGGCTCAATCTTCGGAAGACGACCTGGGCCTGGGCACTGGCGAGGAGGAAGCTTTATCAGGGAACGAGACTCAAGCTTACGCAAAAGTTCGCGACAAGCCATGTCTTTTAGTTGACCGTCAGGACGTCTCCAATTCCATAACTCACATAATTCCCGGGATAAACGAGATCTGTTCCATGAAGCATTACCACCAAGAAGCGAGCGGATCTCATTGACCTCGATTTCTGTTAAAAAACGTCCTTGTAATTTTAACGGCCAGTTCATGGACTGAGATAGTATATGTTTGTGGCAGTTGAGTCCAGCCTTTTATGAAAAATTTACCACTTTTTCGTGTTGCACCCATGCCACCTGAGACGACTTAAACTGCAAGGTAAAAGCAAGAGCACTATTGACAATTATGCCAGGGCCGTTAGAAGGGTCAGCCAGCATTTCGATTGCTGCCCTGACCAGCTTGCACCGGATCAGCTGGAAATTTATTTTAGCCAATTTCTTCAAACACATTCCTGGAGTTCAGTCAAAGTAGAACGAAATGGGTTACAATTTTTCTGGAAACATGTGCTCAAGTGTGATTGGCAGTGGGTCAATATGATCAAGCCGCCAAAGGTCAAAAGCCTGCCAGACATTTTGACTTCTGCTGAAATCGAAAAGCTCATTGGTACAACTCGAAAGCTGCGTTATCGTGTTTTCTTTTTGACCACATATTCTATGGGGCTTCGTTTGTCAGAAGCATTATCACTCCAAATCGGGGATATAGATGCCGGCATGAAACGGGTCCATATTCGACGGGGAAAAGGACATAAAGACAGGTTTGTGCCATTGCCTGATCTGACATTACAGGCATTGCGTTCTCTTTGGGTCAAACATCGTCATCCCAGTCTGATATTCCCGAATGCAAAAAGATCTTTAAAAAACATTCAAAAGGCAAAGACACATATGAATAAAGGCGGTACCTGGCATGCTATGAAAGCGGCTGTTTCAGAATGCGGTATTAAAAAAAAATCCATATTCATTCGCTCCGCCACAGTTTTGCAACACACTTGCTCGAACGCGGCTTAAGCCTACGTCATATTCAAATCCTTCTGGGTCACGCCAGACCCGAAACAACTGCCCGGTATACTCACCTGACCGGTATAGTCGAAAAAAACAGCAGGCTCACCATTAACGATTTGGTCAACACGCTTCACATCGATTTAAGGAAGGTGTGATCATGGATATGGCCAAAATTATTGACCAGTATTATTCCACACTCATAACCAGATATTCCAACAAATTACTGCCCAGCCATCTAAAGGCGCTAAATGCCATTCGTCGCTGCCGTACCCCGGATTCCGGGGAGCTTTTTGTTCAATGCCCTGATTGTAATCATTCGGAATGGAGACCTCTATCCTGCGGTCACCGAAGTTGCCCAAAATGCCAGAATCATGAAGTCAGTACCTGGATTGACCGGCAGCAGGAAAAGCTGCTGCCGGTCCTGTACTTCATGACCACTTTTACATTGCCGTATGAATTGCGGTCATTCACCTGGTACCATCAAACCAAGGTCTATTCAATCTTTTTTGCCAGCGTTGCAAGTACTTTAAAGGATTTCGGGCTAAATCCAAGGCACTTGGGTGCACAAATCGGCATGACCATGGTATTGCACACCCATAACAGAAAACTGGATTATCATCCTCACATTCATGTTGTGGTACCTGGCGGTGGTGTGGATAAACGTCGACGGCAATGGAAAAAGATAAAAGGCAGGTACCTGTTTAATCAAAAGGCTCTATCCATGGTTTTTCGTGCCCGTTTCCTTGCAGCGTTGAGTGAAAACGGGCTGCAAGTTCCCGGAAAACTTCCTGCCGAATGGGTGGTCGACTGCTCCCGTGTTGGAAAAGGAATCACAGCTTTGAAATATCTGTCCCGGTATTTATACCGTGGAGTTATCAGTGAAAAGAACATTGTTTGCAACCATGATGGGAAGATCACTTTTCAGTATGTTGAAAGCAGCACGAAAAAAATACGATACCGGACTCTAAAAGGGGAGGATTTTTTATTTCTGGTCATTCAGCATGTCCTGCCAAAAGGTTTCAGAAGGATTCGGGATTATGGATTCCTTCATGGCAATTCTAAAAAACTGTTATTCCTGGTCCAATTGATTTTACATATCATTATTGAAGGGGCACACAAACGGCCACGACCTGTCTTTAGGTGTCCTTGCTGCAAATCGGCAATGGTGATTTTAGGCTTTCGACAGTTTGCGTTGGAACCTGGCTGATCCATCATTTATGGCAGCAACCATGGCGCTCATTTAAAATAATAGGAGGGCTTTTGCTTATGATATAGATCATTCTCCGTTGGCCATGTATATGGTCATGGCATGGGTGCGCCTTCAAAGCGCCTCATCTTTTCAAACAAATTTTCTCCTCTTTGCCTTCAAAAA
Organism: uncultured Desulfobacula sp.; assembly: GCA_963674905.2. Classification (GTDB taxonomy): domain Bacteria; phylum Desulfobacterota; class Desulfobacteria; order Desulfobacterales; family Desulfobacteraceae; genus Desulfobacula. The sequence continues at coordinate 4,725,768 of CAXXXR010000002.1, forward strand.
GATAATTTCTTATATAGAGTGAGTTCGGGCTTGTTCAACAACCGGATATCAGTGAAATCATTTATAAAAATGAGGGATAGAAACCCTATGGAAACAATAACCTATAAAAAAATTAAAAATCTGGCAGTAACGGATTATCCTGAAAGCAGAATTGGTATAGCCCATCTTTTATCAGCATGGGCGAACCATGATCCGGGCCAGCAATTACGGGCAATGCTCATTGAGACCGGCTTATCTAATAAAACCCTAATGGAGGTTCTCACCCCTATGGTAAAAAATCCCAAACCAGATGATTACAAGTTTGTTTCCATCTGTCTTGCGCAAAGTCAAAGTACTACAGCAAATGGCAAGGATATCATGAAATGTCTATGCAGAGAACCACAATATAGAATAAAAATGTTCTTGTCCGAGGCGGGTATCTAAATAGGGTTTTGTTTTATACCTTGTAATACTCATCAAATTGCGTGTAAGCTTTCCCATTCTAAGGACTTGTTTGAGCATTGTGTTTAAAATTTCTTTTCCCTCTGTATTGAGTCCAAAATCATCTTGCAGCATATCACAATACCCGGTAATGACCTGGAGAGGCTGATTAAATTCATGGCAAACTGCCCCGGCCATCTCAACAATGGATTTGAACTTTTCTTTGTCTAAATGCTCTTTTTCTGCCCGCTTTTTATCAGCAATATCGATAAAACATTCAATGAGCACTTCTTTACCATCAAGTTCGGTTTTAATAACAGATTTCAGAACAGGTATTCTTGTACCATCAAAGGTAATTATTTCTCTTTCGGAATGGTCAAGGTTTTGTTTTTGATTAATGATTGGGCAATTACCTTCTTCTGCTGGACAAATATAATCTGTACATTTTTGACCAATTAATTCTTCTGGTGGGCATCCAAAAGTCGATAACCCGTGAGGATTAATGTCAAGAATCTCTTGGGTTTGATAGTCGATGATAACAATTCCTGTTGGCATAGAATTTAATAAAGATTCAAGCCGCTCATTGCTTTCTAAAAACTGTTTTTCAAGTTCCAAATATTTTTGTGCTTCAGCCTTACTGTTTTTATTTTCCGTATTATTGTCGATACTCATAAAAAAATCATACTCCATTAATCATCATAGATATCATTCAGATTAGTATCAACTGGTATTGAATCCTTGAAATTTAAATCTTCGGAATCTTGAACCTGATCAGCCGCTTTCAAATCTATGATGGAAGAAGAAAGACCAGATACTATATCATTCAAATTTCCCATCTCTTTATTGACATCTTTAGTGTTGTTTTTTAAAACTAAATCTATGATTTTTCTTGCTCGCAAAATCTCTTTTGCACCGTCATTTAATGACAGTTTTCTGTATTTATCATGGGCCTGTTTTAAAATAGGAAGCAAGCTGGATAAAGATTCTGGTTCATCAGGATCTGCTAGGATTAGATCACAGGAAAGTTTTTCTACCAGGTTTTCAATTTTTTCTAAGCTCATCGGAATGTCCTTGTGCTTATCCATTCAAAATGCTGAAATGAATCAATGTTTCTGAGGTACAGGTTATAATATCCTGCACCTCAGATTTATTCTTAATTGCTAGAAGTTTTCAAAATCATCGTCATCATCAAAGGGAATCACCTGATCAGGTCGAACCTCTTTTGTATCATGCGCCAGCATTTTATTTTTTCCTACCTTGACTGTTTTGGGTTTAGAAGAAATAGTTTTTATTTTATTATCCTGAAAGTCGGATAAAGCGCACACTATTCAGCATCCACTTTTAAGTACTCCAAGAACAACCTGTCTCTGGCCACTGATTCGGTGGACCATCGATAGCTACCCATGGCAGTCTGTACCTTTGTGGTTTCAATGCAGTCGAACCAATCCAGGATCTGAGCGAGAGAGCGTTGCGCAAGCCAGCTATCCAATTTCTTTTCGAGTTTAATGGTTGCTTTGGTTTTTCCGGGTTCTTTCTCACCGAGCTTGGCTTGCACTTGCTTTATTTTTTTGGTCAAAAAACAATGATAGCCCAGCGAGATAAATTGTGTAAATTGTCTTCCACGCAGATTGTCTGGGTACCATGTGCGTGGTCGCGCACCGTCGAGCCTCCCCTTTTGCACGGCAAAAAGTTCTTCGACTTTTTCTCGCAGCCGATAGTTTTCAAGTGCGGTAAATGTGTCCATAGTCTGATTGCTGACGAGGGCAAAATAGCCAAAGTAGCTCTTTGCTTCGGCAATGGCTTCATCATTGAACCCCACCTGCAACTGTCCCCCACGCCCCTTTCTGGACGAGGTCAGGTACTTGTCTATTTTCTTTTGCGCTGATTTCGTGAATTCGGTTTCTCCTCCTTCTATTTGCGCCTTCAGTTCAAGCAGATCCTTACGGAAGGCGAGTTCTTTTTTGGCTTCGTTGTCAGGAGAATAGTAAACATGCAGATACAGACGGCGCGAGATCGTTTCTTTCTCACCGGCGACCTTGCCGTTGCGTGATCGCTGGCGTACTCTGCTGAACTGGTGCATTCTAAGCAAAGTTGCTCCGCAGACGGATGGATCGAACGGACAAGTGCTGGACATACCCGCCAGTGTTTCACGAAGCGCATCAACTGTCTCGCGGACCCAGACAATATTCGGATCAACCAGGGTCAGGAATTTCACATTACGCAAGGCAAATTCCATCATGTTCTTTTGACTGTAATAGCCGTTATCAGTTACGATCAGAGGTTTTTCCAAATTGAGACACTTGAGTTGTGTCAGAGTATTTTCAATGGTTATGACATCTGGAATATTACCGGGTTGTTTAGTGAAGGCCATCGGCTCGCGAGCCTTCACGGAATACAAGGTCAAAAGCTTGATCGTGTTGAGTCCGTCGCCATCCTTATTGAACCCCTGCCGTGCCTCCGACTGATTTTCAGAGTAGGTCGAGATGGTGGTTGAGTCAAACGCAAGCACAGGAGACTCTCCCAGGCGTGCCGCCCGAGCTGAAAAATAGCACTGGACTCCTTCTTCATTCCGACCAACATCCTTAAATAGCTTACCATACACGTCTTCAGTGATCGTTTCCTGATATGGAAGAGGGTGCATGACTTGCCAACTCTCAAGACGCGGCAACGTGTTGCCACCGGAACCGATCCAGTAGCGTGCAATAGAAAGCATTTTCGCCGCATCACCTTCGCTGAATGAAGCACAGACATCATCATCAATGCCGGAAACTTTGCCAACCCATTCCAGGATATCCGTGAGGCCGGTATGCCGACGTGTTGCATCGGCAACGCCTCCTTTGCCCTTGCGTTTTTTCGGACGAGTCTGCACAACTTCTTGCGTTCCCGACTTGATTTTTCCCTTGAGCTTCTGACTGACCGTATAGGTCTTTCTGGTCTTTTCGTTGTAAGCCGTAATCCGTTCATAGACGTAAATATCACCATTCGGACGCTTTTCACGGCGTTCTCCGACGTGAGTTTTTCCTGTTATTGGTTTAGCCATGCATAAATCTCCTTTAAAATATACGTATAATTATAATACGTACATTTTAAAAAAGCAAGAAAAAAAGCAAGTTTTTTCAATTACTTCGTGCTTATGGAGTTGTGTTTTTTCTTTAAAGTGTGTGCTTTATCCGATTTTCAGGTTATTATGGCCACGAAAGCTGGTGCCCTGGTTTTTCTTGCCGGTAACCAGCATGACAAGCTCACCCACAAAGTCCTTGAGTTGTTCAGCCTGAGCACTCATCTCTTCTGAGGCCGATGCGGATTCTTCAGCATTGGCTGCATTTTGCTGGACAACTTTATCCATCTCTGTTATTGCGATGTTCACCTGTTCAATGCCGTTAGACTGCTCTTTGGAGGCTTCGGCAATTTCAGAAACAATATCACCGACTTTACCGGAACTTTCTGCTACTTTACTAAAAGCATCATTGGTAGTAGAAACCAATTCAGACCCGTCACTGACTTTTTTAACGGTTCCTTCAATCAGGGCAGCTGTATTCTTTGCAGCATCGGCAGCCCGCATGGCAAGATTTCTGACTTCATCTGCGACCACAGCAAATCCAGCACCGGCTTCACCTGCTCGTGCGGCTTCCACTGCAGCATTCAAGGCCAGCAGGTTTGTCTGGAAAGCGATTTCATCAATCGTCTTGATAATTTTTGAGGTTTCTTCACTGGCCTTTGAAATATCCTCCATGGATTTTGTCAGCTGTCCCATGGATGCATTGGCGCTGGTCACAATCTTGTTGGCATCTTTCATTAACCCATCTGCATGATTTGCATTTTCAGCATTTTTCTTGGTCATGGATGACATCTCTTCCATGGAAGAGGAGGTCTCTTCTATGGATGCCGCCTGTTGAGAGGCTCCTTCCGCCATGGACTGGCTGGAGGAGGAGACCTGACCGGAAGCGGACGCCACCTGGGCTGATCCCTCGTTGAGTCCTACAATAATTCGATTAACCGGGCCGGTTATGCTTCTGATGATAAAAAATGCCGTGATAACACCAATGGCAAGCGCGATAATCAATCCGATAATCATGGTTGTTGATGCCCTGGAAAGAGAGGATTCTGCCTCCATGGCAATTTTTTCCGTGGCCTCCATTCCGGCATCGGCCGTGGCTTTGCAGGCATCGATCACGTCCTGTCCGACCTGGGCTCTCTCATTGCTAAGTTCCTGCAGCACCAGCCAGTTTTCAAGGAAGCTGGTCATTGCATTTTTATAGGCATTGCCAGCTGACCGGACAGCTTCAATCTGTTTTAAATTCAGGGAATTCTTGGAGATTGCTTGAAGTTCTGACAGTTTTTTCTCAATTTTGGGAAAATTCTCTAATGCGGCAGTCATAATGACTGGACTTCGTTCAGCCTGGGATTTATTCGCCCCAATTCTTGCAGCATTGCCAAGATCAATAACATCATTAACCATAGTAATCTTATTCTGTCGGTCCAGCATGGCAGCGGTCAATTTCTCCTGCTGTCCGTTCAAAAATTCGCCACAATTCTGAACATAGGTCCCAGCATCTTTGTCCATTTTCGAACGTAGATCGCCCATAACTATCGAACTTGCCATGTCCCCTTTTTTGAACTCTGCGAGAAACTCGATCATGTTCTTTTTATAATCAGTAGCAGCGGACTCAATATTGTCAATGCGGTTGAGATCATCGGCAGCCTTAGATATTTTTTTAAGATCTGTTATAAATCCCTGGGCCTTTCCAAGGGTGTCTATTGCATTGTCCATCAATTTCGGGTCACCCATGGCCTGGGACTTAAAATTTAGTACCCGGGTGGCTGCGCCGGTATCCACTAGCTGGGATACAAAAGAAATTTTCTTCTGGCGGTCATTTAGATCTGCCTTAAACATTTCATTTTGACTGGTTAAAAATGCATTGCTATTTTCCATGTATGCTGTTGCATTTGAATCCAGGGCTTCTCTGTTTGCTGCAAGCTTGGCATTGGTATCAACAGTCTGTTGAACAAGGGCTTTGTACTCATTAACCGCTTTAGTAGCGACCTCAATCTGGCCTTTTAATTTTTTAAGGTTCGACGATGCTGCTTCAAGTTTTCTTGCCTTTTCCAGGGCATCATCAACTGCCTTAAGTTCCACTAAACCCTTTTCATAGAAGGCTCTGTCCTCTGTATACCCATACCCCCTCATTTCATACATGACACGGTTAGATGCTCCTCGAAGTTCGTTGGCCACACCCACTTCAGGGACGTACTCATTGGCCAGCATTGAGCTCTGTGTCCCCGCTTTATTCATGTTCCAGATCGCCATCAAGCCAAGAGCTCCGGCAATAATAATCAGAATTGCAAATCCCAGTGAGATTTTTAATCCCAAACTTAAATTTTTCATTTACTTAGTCCTTTCTATTTTTGAAGTATGTTATAAATATATTAAATCAAATATGGTAAACGATTTTAAGAAACCTCTTTAAGGGTGGAAATTTCTTCGCTTGACAGCACCTGGTCAATGTTGAGCAAAATCTTGACACCTTTCTGTATTTTGGCCATGCCGAGAATATATTCAGTATTCAGCCGGGTTCCGAATTTGGGTGTATCCTCGATCTCATCTTCCCTGATATTAAGCACTTCAGACACAGCATCAACAACAATGCCAATTAGTACTGTGACCTTATCCGAATCAATCTCCACAACAATAATGCAGGTTCGATCCGAATAAGGGATGGCTTCAATGTTAAATTTTAATCTAAGATCAATAATTGGAATGACTTTCCCCCTTAAGTTGATAACACCTTTTATAAATTCAGGCGTGCGCGGGACGGTAGTAATTGGCATCATCCCAATGATTTCCTTCACTTTGAGTATTCCTATTCCATACTCTTCTTCCGCAAGGGTAAATGTTAAATACTTACCCGTTTTAATGGTCATTGCCTTAATAGCAGAGCCCATTGTTTCAGCCTCTTGAGACATCTTTAATACCTCCCTTGTTATCGTTAACAATTATATTCTTTGAAGCAATCATTTTATCTAACACAGCACAAAGGTCATTGTAGCTGTTGTTTATCTGGGTAAAATACCTTGGGAAAAATTTTAAAGCTGTTGAAACAACTTTTTTTGAATGATCCGGCAAGATTAAAATAATGCGTTTGTTTTCCAGCAAGCCAATTAATCTGATTAGTTCTTTTAATTGATTTTCAGTCTCAACAAACAGGATAAAAATTTCTTCATTATACAAGGAAATTTTTTTCAGTCTGGATTTGAACGTATTGAAAGTATGGAACGAATCTATTTGAACGTCTGTAAAATTTCGTGCGATTGTTTTTTTAAAATTGTCACCATTCTCGGAAGCATCTTGATGGACATAAAGAATAAGGTTCATAACCCTACAACGTTACTTACATAATTCCAGTTTCCATAATTTTTCGTTTCCTGTGTGAAAGATATGACGCATGATTCCGATTTTGGATCCAAATTGTTTGATTAATCAAGACCTGTAACTCATTTTTTCTTGTTGGCAAAAGAGCTTTAAACAGGAATCTAAGAAGAGATAGCGTAATGGAAGGCACTTTTTTTCCCCAGCCTGATTTTCAGGTGCCAGAGGAAGAAATGTCCGAGTATGCATGTTATAATATGGTGATGCCAACCCGGAAATTTCCTCACCTCGTACTGATCCATACCCAACTCCGATTTTGTTTCTTCAAAACACTGTTCTATGGCCCACCGAATCCCACTTAACCAGACAAATAGAGGTAATCGTGCACTGGTGGAGGCATTGCTGATAAGAAAACTATATTCAGGTTTTTTGCCGATACTCCTTCGAATGATGACCCAAACTTCTTTTTGAGGTAGCCCGTCAGCGGAAATCCTTACTCTACGCCGAGTAAACTCATAAACAATTGGGCCCTTGGTGCCTTCAGAAACTTTACGCCGGTACCAAAAGAAAGAATTAGTATTTTTTGCCAGTGTCGACAATAAGATGGGCTTTTTTTCGGTATCAGCAAGAACTGTTTTAGTTCTTGCCTCACCTTTATATTTGTAATGTTTTTTCACGGTCATTGGTGATTTTAACCAGCAGAAAGTATTGCTTGGAACCGATACAAAATAAGTAGTATCTACCAAAGAGTCGGCAGCCTCAATAAAATCAGGACTGATGCCGTAAATGGAATCGCCTAAAATATATTTGAATGGAAGAATTTTTTCTTCTGTCAGGCTATTTAACATCTCCGCTGCTAATTGAGGTTTTGTTCGAAACATTGTGTCAGCAGGGAGCCTGCATTTTTCCCTACGTTCCTTATACTCATCTTCAAACCATTTTTCAGGGATGAACAAACGCTTGTCTACAAGTGAATATCCTACTTCTGAGGCGTATGCCGCAAATACACCAACCTGGCAGTTGTCAACTTTACCGATGGTTCCGCAATACTGTTTTCCGACCCCAATAGACTCTTTCCCTTTTTTGGCAAATCCGGACTCATCGAAAATCAAAGCACCATCTGGACTCCCAAAATCAGATGCAACCATATTGCGATACTTAGACATGATTTTATCATCATCCCATGGAGCATCACTAACAAAGCGCTGCATTGACCTAACATTGCCACCTTTTATATTCAGAGCAATTGGTTCGATGGATTTCCTTTCAAGCTCGCTGAATTGTCCGCTCATATATTTTAAGAAGTGATCCCTGGACTCACTTCTTTTAAAACAATCATAAAAATTTGAGTGGAATCCGTCAAGTTCATCACTGAAACTTTCTATGTCTTGAGAGGTTAAGTCAAACTGCGGGATATCATATAGATTTTCATTTTTACGACAACTTGGTAGCATTGCTTGTCTCCTTTCTGAATATTTTTTATTCAGAATATGACAGAAAAAACTAAGCAAGTCAAATATTTTATATTATAAGTATCGTTGTAGGGATAATCGTTCCCAATTGTAAAAAATGAATATTAAGAATTTTAGCGTTTAATATTACAAGTTGTGTGCCAACAAAAAATTTTTATAAGCGCTTTAATATCAGGTAGTTATGAAAATTGGATTTTGACGATTATCGCAAAAACGGGAATATTTCAAACGATTTCAAAATTGTTTAATTTATTAACATTTTGAATTTAAAGAAAATATTGCAATCAAAGGCCATTTATCGCAAAAAAGAGAAATTCGCAAAGGCGGGAATGGATTAATCGCTTTTTAAGTCATATTGTTGCATCAGACGGTATAGCTGGCTTTTTGATAGACCTGAAAGGCTGCAGGCATCGTTTATATCCCCTTTGCTGGCGGACAACAGGTCCTTCAAATAATCATATTTCATTTTCTCAACAAAATCTTTGAACTTTAAGCCGTTAGTCGCTGTTTTAATCCCTGGAGATACTTTATTTGCTGAATCGTTCTGATCTGGGGAACTGAATTTTTCTTTAATGTTAAAAACCCTGATATGTTCTGGAAGATGATTCGGGAAAAGGGTATTGCCGTCACCTGCGTCATTGCAAACCGAATTAATTGTCGCAATAAGTTCCCTGACGTTTCCAGGCCAGTCATATAATTTGAGTTCTTCTAAAAACTCAGGGGACATTGTGCATGTATTTCTTTTGGGAAACTCTTTTTTCAGGGATAACTGATGAAACGCAAGGGTTTCTATATCATTTTCACGATCTTTTAAACGCGGCAGTTCAATCTGTATTGAAAATATTCTGAAAAATAAATCTTCCCTGAATTGATTTTCTTTTACCATGCTTCTTAAATCACGGTGAGTGGCACAAATTAACCTGAAATCACTTTTAATTTCTTTTTTGCCACCTACCGGTCTAAATTGCTTTTCCTGGAGCACCCTGAGAAATTTTTTCTGAACACTTAAAGGAAGTTCCCCCACTTCATCCAGAAACAGAGTCCCTTTATCCGCGATGGTCATCAACCCTTCCTGGTCGGAATCAGCCCCTGTGAATGCCCCTTTAATATGCCCAAAAAGTGCACTTTCAACAAGATGTTCCGGCAGTGCTGCACAATCGACAACAACAAACCCAGCTTTTGACCGGTTGCTGTTGACATGGATTGCCCTTGCGAACAATTCTTTTCCAGTTCCTGTTTCCCCGGTGATTAATACGGGAATATCATCATCTGCCGCCTTTGAAACATCATCAAGACACTTTGATATCTGCATGCTTTCCCCAACGATCATTTCTCTTTTAATTTTTTTATGGGGCCTGTTTGACAATTTTTGTTTTCGATACTCAAACGCTCTGTCCAGAGCGAATTTAAAATTTTTATAAGATCCTGCTTTAGATATATAATCCCAGGCATTGGATTTCATGGCAAGGGCTGCCCCATCCACATTTTCATCAGCCGTGATAATAATTATTTCCGGCGCGACCGGGTGCTGCTTTATAATTTCTATCGCCTCAAGGCCATTGCCATCCGGCAGATTCACATCCAGAAAAACGATGTCAATGGTGTCAGAAAATATCTGAGCCAATCCTCCTTTCAATGTTTGATGATAAAATGTTTTACCCCCTGATTTTTCGAAAACCGTAGTTAGGAGCTTACATATCTGTTCGTCATCATCTATGATCAGTACTTTCGGCATAATGGACTTATCTCATTTATATTGTGTAATTTTCAAAAATCAATTCAAGGTCTTCTTTTTTAATGATATTGTATTATCGTTTTCATTTGACATAATTTTTTCAATAATCATGCCGACATTCATTGTATCCTTGAGACCATGCACAACAGACTCACCTTCGCCCGAATTCATGGTCCATGTTATTGTCAGGTCATCCTTGCCATAATCATACACAATTGCCGCAGATCTGGCATGACTATTGTACGATACCCGTATCTGAGAAAGGAAGAAACCATCTTCAACCAGCAGATTAATAATATTGCTTAAGCTGTCAAGGTGGGTTGCAACCACTGTAAAAACAACATTTCTTCTTTCAAAAGAATAAATATCAAAACTTTTAATTTTTTTTGTAATCTGGGAGACCAGGTTGGTATCATTTTTATTGTAAACCCTATCTATGGGACTAATATGGGCAAGATATCCAAATTTTTTAGGGAACGCGGCAACCAGGGCCGTGCATGTTGATACCCCCCAGGTCTCAAGGATTTCATTATTTCGGGCTTTTAAAAATTCATCCATATCAACCCTTAATGCGCCTGGATTGCCTTGAAGGACTGATTTACTGGATTGGGGCAGGGGTGATATGTTCAGATATTTTAAAAGTTTGTCCCCGTAATATTTATTGTAACGTTTATAATGATCCGTGGTTATCTCGTCCTTATCTATTTTTGCGACCACCAGCCAACGGGTACCCAGAAATTCAAACACTTCAAACGAACTGAGTGCTTTGACACCACGATAATCTGTAACAACCCGATGACCTTTTTTGTCCTGAAACTTGACTTTAATATTCCGGTCATCAAGATGTTCTTTAAGGATGGTTGACTGTCCTTTAAAATAGGATTCTGTGAGCATTAATCCATTTTTGTTAACCAGAAATGTTTCTCCGGTCTGCCCAAGGTCATCCGTGGCTGCAAAAATAGAATTCAGTTTATTGATAGGGCATTGGAGGATTATCCAGCCTACTTTGACACCCTGTTTTTTAACCGGTTCGATAAAAAATGCCGCAGGCTCAGACGAAGGTCCATACTCATAAAAGTCAATAAAGACTTCGTTATCAGGCTTGCTTTTAAAAGCGTCACTTAAAAACCCCAGAGATTGTTTTTTGTCCATCAGGTTGATATGGGTGTCATTCTCTTTGCGGAGCGTATAAAAAACCGAACCCTCCATATCAACGAACAAGATATCATAAAAAACAAAGTAATTGGACAGGTAATACCCATTGAAATGGTGTCGCATCTTTTCAACATCATCACTCAGAGCTGCCGGGGGAAGTTGAGATTTACCGGCATTATAGTAATGACGATTCATTTCAAAAAAACTAACAACAGTTTGATCCTTTCCAGCCTCTCTGGCAAGGGTATGAATCCTCTGCGTGAATCGCTCCAACTGATTCAGTTTTTCTTGACGGACATAATCCAACTGAATCAGCGCCCAGTCATAAGGCGTTCGATCAGCCCATGCAGGGATAGAAATCAATGTCATCCACACCGTCAAAAAAATGGTGATTGAAAAAGCCTGAAATTTAATTTTCATTTTTTTTATCCAAAAGTTCTCTCATCTTTTTGGCAAGATCCTTAATAATAATTGGTTTTAATAGAAGTCCCTTAATCCCAAGAGATCTAATTTTTTCTTCAGTCATGCTCTCACTGAACCCCGTACAAAGCAATATGGGGATGTCAGGGCGTATTTTCATCAATTCAGCGGCAAGTTTGTCCCCAGGCATTTTCGGCATCGCTTTATCTGTAATAACCAAATCAAACTTACCCGGATTGGCCCTGAATGCTTCAAGAGCTTCAATACTGCTGATACGGGAAGTAACATGATACCCTAAACGCTCCAGAGCCTGTTTTCCCATTGCAATGATGCCTTCTTCATCGTCTACCAGAAGGACGTTTTCATTTCCGCCTTGTATGGGCCCATTTGTCTGAGTTTCTTGCTTTTCATAGCCATTCTTAACGATAGGCAGATAAATATGGAATTGTGTCCCTTTGCCAGGCTCACTATGAACCTGGATCTCTCCATTCATGTTTTTGACAATACCGTGAACCATTGACAATCCCATTCCAGTTCCTTTTCCTTTTTCTTTTGTGGTAAAAAACGGGTCAAAGATTTTATCAATTGTTTTCTTATCCATACCCGTGCCGGTATCTGCTATTGTCAGGCAGGCATATAAACCAGGTGACATATCCGAGTTTATAAAGTCATATTGTCCCAATTCGATTTCTTTGAGGCTTACTTTTAATTCGCCTTCTGTTTCTTCCATGGCATGATAGGCATTGGTTGTAAGGTTCATGATAATCTGATGGATCTGTGTGGGATCCGCTTTTACGGCACCACAGTTGGGCTGGAGGTTCTGGTTGATGGAAAGGGTTGTGGGGATTGTGGATCTGATAAGTTTTAAGGCTTCTTTTATAATCGGCTGCATTTTCATCATCTTCAGTTCACTGCTTCCCTGGCGTGAAAAAGCAAGAATCTGGTGCACCAGCTCCCTGGCTCTTAGTGACCCCGTATAAATTTCTTTCAGGCTTTCTCGTAAAGGGCTATCTTCAGAAACATCTTCTAAAAGCATCTCTGCATGACCGACAATGGGGAAAAGAATATTGTTAAAATCATGGGCAATGCCGCCTGCAAGAGTACCTATGGATTCCATCTTCTGGGCCTGCAGGAGTTGTGCTTCCAGGCGCTTCCGTTCAGTGATATCGACATGTGTACCAATAACCCTTGTTCCTTCTCCATTCTCATCAAAAATAACATCCGCCCTTGCAAGGATATCAACCCAGTGACCGTCCTTGTGGTGCATCTTAAATTCGTTCTCGAAACTATTTCTTCGGCCTTCGAGAACTTCATTGAGTATACCCCAAGATATTTTAATATCGTCTGGATGGGTTAAACGTTCCCACTCAGAAAATTTATTCTCGATTTCATGATCTTCATAGCCCAGCAATTTTTTCCAGACCGGAGAATAATAAATTTCATTTGTTTTTAAATTCCAATCCCAAAGCCCGTCATTGACAGATCTCATCGCCAATTCAAAACGTTCTCGCTCTTCTATAAAAGCATCTAACGCAAATTTTTTTTCTGTAATGTCTTCATGATTACCGATCATGTAAACAGCATCACCATGCTCATCTTTTTCAACCACCTTTGCAACCGTTCTTGCCCAACGATAGTCACCATTTTTTGTTCTAAGTCGAAATTCATTTTCATATATTTCTGGTTTCTTTTTTAAAAATTCATTGGCAACCGCCAAAGCCCGTTCCCTGTCATCAGGGTGGATCAGGTTAACCCAATTTTCATAATTTGCCGGGAATTCATTGGGTTGATAACCTAACATCTTGTAGTACTTTGAACTGAAAAAAAGTTCATTGGTTTTAAAATTCCAAGACCAAATTCCGTCAGCAGTAGCATTCAATGTTATTTGGAGCTCTTTTTGACTTTGTCGCAGTTCATTCTCAATTCTTTTGAGTTCAGTTATATCAACAACTGCTGTAATTAAATAAAGAGAATTTCCTTCACTGTCTCTTTGCAGTCGGGTACTGACATCCGCCCATATAACGGAACCATTTTTGTGAATATATCTTTTTGTGAATCGATCAAATTCCTTTTTGCCAGATATAACCTGTTCAATAATGTGTTGAGAAAGCTCCAAGTCGTCGGGATGCGTAATATCTTGCCATTTAAAGTTACGAAATTCATCCAGTGAATATCCCAGCATTTCAGCCAAAGTATTATTCGATAACATTTCCCCGGAAACATAGGTTATGGTCTTTCCAATCGGGGAATTGTCAAATAGGAGCCTGAATTTTTTCTCGCTCTCCCTTATTGCTTCCTCAGCCATCACACTTTTGGTAATATCAATAATTCCGGTAATACAATAGAGAGGTTTGCCCTGTGTATTCCTTAGCAGGTTAACGTTGATATCTGCCCAGATAATTTTTTTATTTTTATGGATATATCTCTTTTTGTATCGAAACACATCGTTTTCCCCAGACAGAACAGAACGAAATCCTTTCCAACTTTTGTCAGTATCATCTGGGTGTGTAATGGTTTCAAAATCCAGTTGTTGCATTTCCTCTTTCGTGTATCCAAGCATGTCGGCAAAAGCCTGATTCACCTTCAACAACCTTCCATTCGGTGCTGTCAATGCTTTGCCTATGCTTGAACGTTCGAATGTATCCCGAAACAATGCTTCACTATCCCGCAGCTTTTCCTCGGCCTGCTTGCGATCGGTGATGTCATGCAACGAACCAAATAAACGAACAGGATTTTCGTTCTCACCCAACTCTGCAAATCCTCTTGCCATGCAAACACAGGTTTCGCCATTTTTACGGAAAGCACGGAGTTCGATTTCATAAGGAGTTCCATTTTTTAAAGCAACTTCGACGGCCTTTTGCAAAGCTTTAAAGTCTTCAGGGTGATATAATTTTGGATGCTCAGCCCAACTTGGTGCTCCATCATTCGGATCAAGTTTAAAAATCTGAAATAATTCGTCCGACCAAGTCACAGTATCGGTAGAGATTTCCCATTCCCAACTGCCGATATGCGCAATATGTTCTGTCCTTGCCGACATCTTCTGGCTCTTGAGGAGAGCCTCTTCCGTATTTTTGCGCTCGGTGACATCCCTATTAATCTCGCTACATCCTACAATCTTTCCATCCTTAATTACTGGATTAAAAGAAATATCGTAGTGTCTAATATCGCCATTGTCGAACGTATAGGAAAATTCCTCTCGGATTCGCTCTCCCCTTAAAACCCGCGATAATACATCTTCCCAATATTTTTTTTTATCGGGTGGAAGAAGGTCGGTTGTTGACATCCCGGTTTCGACTTCGACACCAAAGAGTCTGCGCGTAATGGTTTTGAATGCCTCATTTTTAAAGAGGATACGGCCTTCAAGATCCCTAAAAACAATGATATCATCCGTGTTCTCGATTAATGCAGTAAGGTCAGCCTGCAAATTAGTCTTGTTTTTGTTTCGATCGATAATGGGCTCAAATTCAGCGATTTTACGTCTGAGTTTAGAAACCTCTTTCTCCAATTCTTCATATGTCGGTTTTTTTTTCACAATGTCACCCAAACTATCTGTTGGCTCTTGGTATTTGTCCGATTTGAAAACTCAAAGATACCTTGCACATACTTGCATGATGGGCAAATCTCTCAATGCTCAACCATTCCTTTGGTATCATTAACCCTACAACGTTACTTACATAATTCCAGTTTCCATAATTTTTCGTTTCCTGTGTGAAAGATATGACGCATGATTCCGATTTTGGATCCAAATTGTTTGATTAATCAAGACCTGTAACTCATTTTTTCTTGTTGGCAAAAGAGCTTTAAACAGGAATCTAAGAAGAGATAGCGTAATGGAAGGCACTTTTTTTCCCCAGCCTGATTTTCAGGTGCCAGAGGAAGAAATGTCCGAGTATGCATGTTATAATATGGTGATGCCAACCCGGAAATTTCCTCACCTCGTACTGATCCATACCCAACTCCGATTTTGTTTCTTCAAAACACTGTTCTATGGCCCACCGAATCCCACTTAACCAGACAAATAGAGGTAATCGTGCACTGGTGGAGGCATTGCTGATAAAAAAACTATATTCAGGTTTTTTGCCGATACTCCTTCGAATGATGACCCAAACTTCTTTTTGAGGTAGCCCGTCAGCGGAAATCCTTACTCTACGCCGAGTAAACTCATAAACAATTGGGCCCTTGGTGCCTTCAGAAACTTTACGCCGGTACCAAAAGAAAGAATTAGTATTTTTTGCCAGTGTCGACAATAAGATGGGCTTTTTTTCGGTATCAGCAAGAACTGTTTTAGTTCTTGCCTCACCTTTATATTTGTAATGTTTTTTCACGGTCATTGGTGATTTTAACCAGCAGAAAGTATTGCTTGGAACCGATACAAAATAAGTAGTATCTACCAAAGAGTCGGCAGCCTCAATAAAATCAGGACTGATGCCGTAAATGGAATCGCCTAAAATATATTTGAATGGAAGAATTTTTTCTTCTGTCAGGCTATTTAACATCTCCGCTGCTAATTGAGGTTTTGTTCGAAACATTGTGTCAGCAGGGAGCCTGCATTTTTCCCTACGTTCCTTATACTCATCTTCAAACCATTTTTCAGGGATGAACAAACGCTTGTCTACAAGTGAATATCCTACTTCTGAGGCGTATGCCGCAAATACACCAACCTGGCAGTTGTCAACTTTACCGATGGTTCCGCAATACTGTTTTCCGACCCCAATAGACTCTTTCCCTTTTTTGGCAAATCCGGACTCATCGAAAATCAAAGCACCATCTGGACTCCCAAAATCAGATGCAACCATATTGCGATACTTAGACATGATTTTATCATCATCCCATGGAGCATCACTAACAAAGCGCTGCATTGACCTAACATTGCCACCTTTTATATTCAGAGCAATTGGTTCGATGGATTTCCTTTCAAGCTCGCTGAATTGTCCGCTCATATATTTTAAGAAGTGATCCCTGGACTCACTTCTTTTAAAACAATCATAAAAATTTGAGTGGAATCCGTCAAGTTCATCACTGAAACTTTCTATGTCTTGAGAGGTTAAGTCAAACTGCGGGATATCATATAGATTTTCATTTTTACGACAACTTGGTAGCATTGCTTGTCTCCTTTCTGAATATTTTTTATTCAGAATATGACAGAAAAAACTAAGCAAGTCAAATATTTTATATTATAAGTATCGTTGTAGGGTTAAACACGTATAAAATTTCCATAACATAAATCGACATCATTTAGCAATGATCCCAACCAAATGAAGTAATTCAAAACCCCGGACTTATGGTATTTATGTAGCGACTTTTTTTTGTAGCGTGATTTTCTTCTAGAAAAAGTTCTAAATGAGTTATTTTCTTTGAATTTAATTTTTCTACTTTGCTTCTTCCCTATATTTCTTGGCTTTTAAAAGGAAGCGTTCAACAGTTTCCGGATCAAAACCCGGCATTGTCCGGGCAAAATCTGCGGCTTTCTGGTAGTATTCTCCCGCTTCATACTTTTTCCCCTGAGCTTCATAGACCTGTCCCAACCTGTGAAAGCCGTCAATCTGATCTGGATATTCATGCAATAATCTCTTTGATACAGCTTCTGCCTCGCCGAATTTGTTTTCATCGATCAGATCAATTACACTGTTTGAAAGCAGATCCAATTCCGTGTAAACTGGTGTAAATCCGGCAGGATAGGGCTTAGGTTGAGTTCCCGCTGACTGCAACGACAAACAGCACTTCTTATACTTCTTACCGCTGCCGCAAGGGCATGGTGTATTGCGACCGATCTTTGCCATGGGAAAAATGTTTCATATTTTAAATTTTAGCGCAAGGTTAAAGATCGTGCAGCTCCGATTTGCCACCGACATTTCTATTGAACAATATATAGAGGAGGAAGCATGGAAAGATGCAAAACTGGATCAGTGCCCGTTACATCCGGAAGGTGGCTGCAAATTTGGCAAGCATGGGACCTATAGCAGAAAATCCCCTGACGGTACAAAGATCGCCCGGTGGTATTGTCCAGATGGCAGGACCACCTTCGGGCTGTTGCCCGATTGCCTGTCCTCACGTCTGCCAGGGACATTGATGGAGGCGGAAACGGTCATTAATCAGATCGAAGCAGCACCAAGCCAGGAGGCCGCAGCAGATAACATGCGGCCGGACATCGGTCTGCCTGGTATCCTGCGATGGATGAGGCACAGATTGTTTCTGATTCGTGCAAGTTTAATTTTATTGATCGACCTTATCCCGTCATTGTCAAATGGTCAGGCAACTTTATCATCATTGAGATCCGCACTTGGGGTTGAATTTGTTTTACCCCATCTCCGGGAACTTGCCGATCCATACCTGGATATCCTGCCGCCGCCGTTAGGGTTTGGTCCCCGGCCTCAAAAAATTCATGGAAAAAATCGTTTTCAACAACAAACGGGGCCTGATCCACCCTGAGAAACAGGGTAAATTGCCTTTAACGATCATTTCAAGGAGGCAATGCCATGAAGACCGGACAAAATATAACAGAAAATTCAAATCCAAAGCCCCAACGCCGTTTTCGTGCGTCCATTGCAAAAAATCCCATTGATCCCCGCCGCATCAGAAAACTAAACAACCACCGGCTAAAGGCCGGTGGGTTTAAGTACGCGGACTGAAAGTCCAGCGATACCGGCAGAGCCGGTTGGTTCATTCGATATCAAATTTATCATCGGGATCTTTCTCAAAATGATGCTCCAGATATTCTTGAATCATATCTTTTGTAAGCTCCCCTGATGTTACACAAAAATACCCCCTTGCCCAAAAGTGTCTCCCCCAGTACCGTTTCTTTACATGAGGAAATTCTTCAAATATTTTGCGTGACACTCTTCCTTTAATCCTTCGCATGATATCTGAAGCCGAAATGTTTGGTGGAGCCGATACCAAAATGTGCACGTGGTCCTTACTCACAACTCCACGCATAATTCGTATTTCAAACCGCTCACACGTTTGGCGGACAAGCTCTCGCACACGAACAGCAAGATCCCCTTGTAGCATATGATAGCGATATTTTGTCACCCAGACAAAATGGTACTCTATCTTAAACTTTGTATGACTTCCTCGGCGGTATTTCATGCCAAGGCATTATAAACCAACTGCTATCAAAATGCTACCCGCCTAAAGGCGGGGGTTTAAACCTTTTACAGAAACAATTAAAGGAAGCTTTGCTTTTATCGAACACCGGTTCCTGCAGGACGGGTTCTGGGCAAGCCTGGATCACCATCAACTCCTGTTGTACCTGTTTTTGATTATCGTGGCTGATCGTCATGGGCTGTCCTATTACAGCTATGATAAAATCTGCACCCTGCTCAGGATTTGTGTTGATGATTACATCCTTGCCAGGAATGCATTGATTGACAAGGACCTGGTCGCATTTGACGGCAGCCTTTTTCAGGTATTGTCCCTTCCGGAAGGACCTGCTCTGTCTTCATCCGCCCCTCTTAAAAATCAAAAAGATATGGAACAGCATGATCCGGCAACCATCCAAAGCCTTGTCCTGCAATCTTTTGGAGGCAGCCATGATGGAAGCTGAAAATTTGTTCACCAAAGCAGTGGAGAAATACCTGGACTATTATCGGGATCAAGCTTCCGGGGAGGCGGTGTCCTATACAAAAAGGACATTAACAGATTTTGCGGCCTATCTTCAGGGTGCAAACGCATCTTTGGGCAACATATCCATTGACCAAGTCGATCAATTTTTAGCAGTCTGCAACAAGGGATATGCTCCCGGGACATGCAGAACACACCGATCACATGTACGAAAGTTTTTAAAGTATCTTTATCAACACGGAGATCTCAAAAAAGACCTTGGCGCTTTGGTGGTAAGCCCTCCAGAGTTCGGACCACCAAAACCGCCCAAATTCTTGCGCGCTTATGAAGTTCAAAAGCTGTTTGACAGTCTGGACCTGTCAACAACAAAAGACCTTCGTACCAATGCCACCCTGCACCTGGCATATTATCTGGGGTTAAGGCCCAAAGAAATCCGTTTATTAACCTTGGATGACATTTCATTCAGGCAAAAGGAGATTTTCATTCGTTCAAGAAAAAATTGCAACCCTGCCCATCTTCCAATATCAAACAACGTGATCAAAGCCATTGCCGCTTATATGGTTGGCGCAAGACCTGAGACGCAATCCCGAGTTCTATTTTTACAGTTAACACCACCTTATAAACCGACCAACACGACCGATATCCCCCGAGACATAAAAGAGTGCATGACGAAAAACAATCTTGAATCCAGTACATACTGGCTGCGGCACTCATATGCCCAGAATCTGCTGGAGTCCGGTGCATCCATTTATGAAATCAAAGAAATGATGGGGCATAAAAGCCTTGATGCGACCAAAAAGTATCTGAGCATCCATATCAACCTGATGCGAAAGGTTATCCTTGATGAAACGCTTTAAAAGCTTTTTAGCTGAACAAATGGAAAATTTTATCGAATATCGTTTTCAACTGGGATATTCAAATACCTCGATGATATATTGTCTCAGGGTGCTTGATCGATATGTGGCTGAAAAACAAGTGACCTTGGCATCACTTGATCCGCTGTTTTTCATCCGGTTCAGAGCAGATCTTAATCTTGAGCCCCGATCCATAAATATGATTTTTCGAATGGTCAAAATTTTTTTCAATTATCTTATACGCAAAGATTTGATCCTGGAAAATCCGTTACAGGAAATTACTGAACTGCCGGAGAATCAGGTTATTCCTTTTATATTTTCTACAGAAGAAACAGACCTTTTTCTCAGGACTGCAATAAAGCAGATACGAACAACTGAGAGATTTTATTTATCAGATTTTAGTGCTTATATCGCTTTTCTGTTGATGGCTCGATGTGGACTTAGAAGCTCGGAGCCCCTTAAACTATTGAAAACCCATTACAACCGGAAAGATAGGACTATCTATATTGAAAAAACAAAATTTAGAAAAGACCGATTGATCCCCATACCAAAAACCGTAGCCCGTGAAATAAACAACCTGTTAAAAGTTCGTCGATTATTCCCTGATAACAGCCATTTTTTGCTGATAAAGGCGAAAGGTGAGAAACTGGTACGTATGTTTATAGATCGGAGATTTAAAAAGGCGCTCAAATATATTCATCTGGATCAGCCCCGAAAAATAATCGGGACTACAAACTTCAGCCAGCCTTCCCATCATTCGTTGCGCCATTCGTTTGCGGTGAACACGCTCAAACGAATTAGACAGCAGGGAAAATCGTGTCAAAATGCCCTGCCGGTACTGGCATCTTACATGGGGCACAGCAAATACAAATATACAATCTATTATTTGAAGGTACTGGATGCAGAACATCGCCGCCAGATCCTTGATTTTTCAATGCGAAGGAGTGGGGATGCATGAGATTATCCACCTGCCTGCATCAGTATTTTTATGAATACCTGCCCAGAATAAAGGGGGTCAGCGAGCATAGCATCAAAGCGTATCAGCAGACCTTTGCTTTGTTCCTGCATTTTCTTGCTGGCCATCACTCAATCAAAATCAAGTCTTTGAAAATCGATCATTTAACGGTGGATGCAGTGCTCGCCTTCCTGCACTATTTGGAAAAAGACCGGAAAAATACCGTTCAGACCCGAAACCAACGCCTGGCTGTTATCAAGTCTTTAGCCAAGATGATCCGATTTATGCATCCGGATAAAAAACCAATCGCGGTAGCTGTCCTGACCATCCCGCAGAAAAGGGCTCAGAAAAAGGTGATGGGTTTTTTATATCCTGAAGAAATCATGAAGGTCTTTAGCGCAGTCGATCTGAAAAAAAAGGAAGGAATGAGGGACTTTACCATCCTTCACCTGCTTTATGACTCCGGTGCCCGGGCCAGTGAAATTGCCACATTGGAATTTGATTATTTTGATCCTGAGAACGAAACCATTGCGGTCCTGGGTAAGGGGAACCGGTATCGGTTGATTACCCTGTGTCCCAGAACAGCATCCTTGATCTCAGATTACATCACCAACCACCGGGTAGATCCCATCCTATTATTCTCCCACCGGCTGTTTATCAATCAGCGGAAGCGGGGAATGACCCGGCACGGCATCAACAAAATTTGCCGGAAATACCTGACCAAAGCATTGCCGGAAAAACGGCTGAAGGGCCTGAGCCCGGCGCACTGCTTCAGACACTCATGTGCGGTAACTATGGTCACCTCAGGAGAGTCGGTATCTGATATCAAAAATCGTCTGGGACATCAAAGTGTTGAATCAACAATGATCTATCTGCAACTGGACCTGTCAAAAAAACGGAAAATCCAAAGTAAGCTTATGAAATACATGCAATCGAAAATAAATCATGACAAGAAAATTGATGAACTGATCGACTGGAAAAATAGTGCTGAAATCCTTGCTTGGCTCGACAGTTTATGACTAACTGAATCGGCCTTTGTTAGCAATGGAAGGGTATGTAGTAAAACCAAAAATTATGTTGCCGGTGGTTTTGAAAATTTACAGAATATTTTTTAACGTGTTGATTTTTATGCTAATACGGCTTTGCATAGAGCGATCAAAAACTCTTCTTAAAATTCAATCGGTTAGGCTTGCTCGCAACATAATGGTATTTTCAAACATACCCCGAATTAAAATTTCACCCATGACTTGAAATACCATTACGCGCCTGGAGATGGTAGTAAAATAGGCCGTTTTCATAGACACTATAATCGCCTATTGGACTACTCCTGACACATCTCTTGATCTATAAAAATCAAATTATCTAAGAATTTGTTAGTGGCTTTGTTTTCTATATTCTTTACAAGTAAAATGATCAAAAAAAGACTTTTATCAAAAATAATAATAAGTTATGGAAATGGTTATTGCAAATTGCTAAATTCCATTAACTGAGTGTTACTTTTTTTCGATATCTTTCAAGTATTTGGCTCATAACGGGCTCAAGTTCATCAGGTTGGATGACCAACAGATCACCTTGTTGCACTCTTGAAAAAATAGTATCCACAGCTTTGTCTGGCTCTTGAACAATTTCAATATTTTCTTTGTTAAATCCGGCTTGAAGCAATCCATTATAAACCAGGCGTGGAGTTTCGCCCTTGGGTCTGTCTCGGGGATCAAAATCAGTCAACAGGATATAATCGTATACCAGTGCCAGCGCTTTTCCGTAGTCAATAATTTGTTCGGTGGTCCGGTTTCCTGTGCCATGGCACAAACCAATCTTTCTAGCGGGAGAAAGCCGGGGTAATAATCTAGCCATTGTTCGAGCTGATTCAGGGTTATGTCCATAATCCAAAAGGACTTTGAATTCTTGGAAATCAAATAAATTCATACGACCGGGATTTTGATTCGGTGAGGGGTGAAATGTCATGATTCCATTTCGAATTTGATCAATGGGAAGATTTAGGCCATGCAGGGCACCAATGGCAGCCAGAGTATTAGAGATATTAAAATCAATAATTCCGGCAAACGTAATCGGGATGTCTTCAAGTGCACAGATGAGGATATCCAGTTCTTTATTCCGAATGATCACATTCCGATTTTTTACCGTGACAACAGCTCCGCCTTTTTTTATATGGGATTGAATCCTTGGGTTATTTTCCTCCAGAGAAAATAAAATGATATTTCCACGGGCACGATCCAGAACGCTCATGGTCATTTCATCATCAGCGTTTAAAATGGAAGTTCCGGTTTTTTTAACAACCTCAACCACAGTTGATTTTACCAGACACAGATCTTCCTGGGACTCTATCCAGTCCGTACCCAGGTGATCCTTTCCAATATTGAGTACAACCCCCACATCAATCTCTTTAACACCAAGGCCACGTCTTGCAATTCCCCCCCGCGCGACTTCCAGAACGATGTGGTCCACCGTTGGTTCCCTGAGCACGATACCAGCACCCTCAGGTCCACTGTAATCTCCATCGATAATAGCCTTTCCATCTATCAAAACACCGGTGGTGCACGTCAGACCCACAATTTTTCCTGAATATTTCAAAGTATGTGCCATGAGTTTACAGGTGGTTGTTTTACCATTGGTTCCGGTCACGGCTAAAACGGGAATTTGGGTGTAACCCCTGGGGAAAAGCATATCCACAACTGGCTTTGCAACATTCCTGGGTTGACCGTTTGTCGGTTCAAGGTGCATTCGAAATCCTGGTGCAGCATTCACTTCAACCACTTTCAGGCCGGATGCTTCAAGGGGAAGGGATATGTCATTTGCCAAGACATCTATTCCGACACAATCCAGCCCGATAATCCGGGCGGCACGTTCAGCCATGAGTCTGATATCCGGGCTCACTTCATCGGTAACATCGGTGGCTGTTCCCCCCTGACTGAGGTTGGCTGTTGCCTTTAGATAGACGGTTTCCTGACTCTCTATGACAGAGTCCAGTGAAAGGCCTCTTATGGCCAAAAGTCTTTCGGTCATATCGTCTATTTCAATTCGAGTGAGCACCTTTTCATGCCCAAAACCCCGAAGAGGATCAGAATTAACCGCATTAATGAGATCATGGACAGAAGATATCCCATCTCCAATGATATGGGCCGGTTCTCTTTTTGCCGCGGCAACAAAGATTCCGTTAATGACCAGGAGACGAAAATCCCCCCCTTGAACATACTCTTCAACAATAACATCGGGATAATAGGCAAAAGCAACATGGAATGCTTTTTTTAATTGATCTGAATCGGTCACATTAATCGTGGACCCGTTGCCATGATTCCCCACATCAGGCTTGACAACAACGGAGGTACCGAGTTCGTTAAAAACCGCAATGGCTTCATCCTCGGTTGAAACCACCTGGCCCCTTGGAACCGGTATTCCCGATCTTTTTAAATACGCTTTCACTCGGGTTTTTTCATCGGCAGTTTCTACGGCAATGGCTGAAGTATCACAGGTTATTGATGCTTGAATCTGTTTTTGGTGAGCACCATAACCCAATTGGATGTGGCTGTCTTCGTTCAGCCGAATAAATGGAATGCCTCTTGACAGCGCCTCTTTTACGATACTCCAGGTTGTGGGGCCCAGCATATGGTTTTCCCGTAAAACCTTTAGATCAGACACTGCCTGCTTGATGTTAAATCTGTTACCCTCTGCAACTGCCTCAAATATGGCCACAGCAACTTCTGCCGCCTTTAAACCAGCGGATTCCACAAGGTAACGAAAGACCGAAATATATATTCCCTTTTTTGATGTATTCAGGGTTTTACCGTATCCAACCTCCATCCCGGCTAAACATTGAAGCTCAAGTGCAATATGTTCAATAATATGACCCGCCCAGGTTCCTCGTTCGAGCCGCTGGACAAAACCACCGGGTTTTCCAATTGAACAGGTGTGTTCCTGAAGGGTTGGAATGAGTGTCAATAATCGGTCTGTAAACCCTTCGATTTTATCTGAAGGCAGGCTCTCATAGGCGTTAATATCCAAGACCATAAATATGGCCGTATGTCTCGTATGACGGTTGGGACCGCGCAATGCTCTTAATTCTTTAATCTCAATCATGTATTCTCCTTCATTGATTGTGAGGTGTAGTGATTGTCATAGTCATGTCAGATTTAATAAATGTGTATGGAAAATCGAAAAAAGGCCAAATAACTTTAAATTTGGTAGAGTGAATGACAATTAGATAGTGAGCTATCATCATGGTTTAGTCGAACACGCATTAGTTATTTGGCATAGGTGTTAGAAACTTTCTTTTTTTAAAATCATATCCATATCCATCCACTAACGAATGAATTCGAACATTTTCCACGGCAATTGGCTCCCCCGGTTTGATCTTCATTATATTGGAATACCCGATACCGCACCCGTCAACGATAATAACCTGTCCTGTGCCAACAACCTCAGCAACCCCATCTCCTTTGATAACAACCCCGGAATCTTCCCCAATACCCACGCCTATGCACGTTGGATTTGTGGTGATAATCTGTATCAATCGCCCGATGCGACCCCTTGCCATAAAATGTGTATCAATTATAATTTTATTAACAAAACCAAATCCGGATGTTGAAAGAACACTCCCTTTGAATAGTCCGTCTTCGCTTTTACCTTCATAAATCATTGTGTCTGAAAACACGGCTGCCCCGGCACTGGTGCCGGCGATAAGTGCTCCATCTTTGAGACGTTCCAGAATGGCATCAAATATCCTTGTCCCTCCCAGAATAGTTGTCAGTCGCAATTGATCTCCACCTGTAAAAAAAATCAAATCAAGCTCTGCGATTGTCTTGGCTGATTTTCTATCATTTGCCTGGGCTCTTTCTTTAATATTAAATATATCTATCCTGGATGCGCCAAGGGTTGTAAATACGCTATGATAATCTTTACCGCGTTGTTCAGGATTTTCACTTGCCGTGGTAATGACACCAACCTTGTAATCGGTTTTCCCAACTTCCTGAACAACGCGTTTGAGTACAATCAATTCATTATTTTTGTCTTCATTTCCACCAATTGCAATCAGACGACCCCCAAAAAAAGGATTTAATACCATAATTAATTAATCTCCGTAAAATGGGACCATGCCATGCCGTTACGGGCATTTGATGCAAATCCATTCGGGGTTAAAATGATGAGTCCGATATCGACACGCTGGTCAAACAAAGACAGGGCTTTTTGAGCTGCTTTTTCAGGGGGCATCTTGTTTTCCAACCAGGTGTAAACCTCTTTCGCCAGAAGTTTAAGGGCAATAAATTCACCATCCCCGGTACAGGCAATGGCCCCTGATGCACCGCAAAACAGACCGCACCCCGGCAAAGGCACATCACCCACCCGTCCCAGGGCCGATTTTTCAAGCCCGCCTGAACTTAAAGCGGCAGCAAAGGTGGTTCCGTCAAAGGCAACCGCACCGACAGTATCGCAGGACGTCCCGGGGTTTTTTCTTTGGTGGGAACCGCTAAAACCTGTAATCGGGATATTATATTGTTCTGCAAAAATCCTGACCCCGTCTCCCACGAGAAGGATGTGTGGAGAATGACGCAATACACCATGGGCTATATCAATCGGATTTTGAATATTTTCCACACAGGCCACTGCTCCGAATTCATTGTTGCTTGTCATACAGGAGGCATCCAGTTGAATGGTATGTCCATCGATTCTTAACCTTGAGCCCAAACCGGCATTAAACCGGGGGTCATCTTCTAAATACTTCACCGCATCAACCACTGCAGTTAAAGCGGTTTTACCATTCACCATTAAATTCATTCCCAGGTTGGCTGCGGATTCCGGCCCATCAGAATCTTTGGGGTCTGAGCCAGCACCCCCATGGGTTAAAATAGCTCGTTGAAATTTCAACACGGATTGTCTCCAATATTTATTTAAAATTGAATAAGTTATCAGGAATTTTATATTGCATGATAGGCTTATAATCTATAGTATGCAAGATGTTTAAAAATGATCAACGCTTGTTTCCGATAGCGTTTCATCTCAGATACGACTTAATGCAAACCACTGCTGTTCATTAACCCTATAGATTTTACACAAGGCAGATCCATGAGAAAACGTCAGAAAGAAACAATTTTCATTTCATTTTTTAAAGAGAAAGAAAGATATGAAAGACTTGCGAAGTTTATTATCCATCTGATCGGAGAGGATCCTTCTGCACCAAAGGATAGCATTCATACAATTATATATCGCATAAAAGATCAAGATAGACTCATAGAAAAAATAGATGAAGAGAATAAACAAACCGGTTTGAATACAAGTCCAATTACCTCAAAAAATTTTCAGATGAAGATCGATGATCTTTTGGGTATCCGGCTTATCTGTCTGCGACTTTCAGATATCATTCGAGTCAAGACATATCTTGAACTTTTGGCGGATGAGAAAATATTTCGATTCATCCGGAAACCGGATCATAAACGTTCTTTCATTCTTCCGGTGGACCCTGGTGAAACTATCCCGGAAAAGTTGGATCTTCGGTATAGTGGTTATTCTTCCATTCACTATCAGGTGCAGCTGGGTGAAAATTCAGGCGCAACTGAAGAATTCAAAGGGCTTCAGATCGAAATTCAATTGCGGACGATTCTTGAAGAGGCCTGGGGAGAAATTGACCATAAATACAGATATATGTTCAGTCGAAAAGGTGAGAAACTTCCTGAGCACATCCATACGGGTTTTTACAACTTAAGCGCCTACCTTCAGGCAGCGGCACTGCATGCAGAGTATTTATGCCGACAGGCCGAGACCTATCGATTGTCAAAAAGTAAAAAAGTCAAAAGTAAGGTTCTTGATGAACAAAATCAGTCCATACTCCCTCCGGCATTTCCAATTATGCTCAAGGAGGCGTTTGGCTTTACACCCACAACCAGAACGATC
Organism: uncultured Desulfobacula sp.; assembly: GCA_963674905.2. Classification (GTDB taxonomy): domain Bacteria; phylum Desulfobacterota; class Desulfobacteria; order Desulfobacterales; family Desulfobacteraceae; genus Desulfobacula. The sequence goes on from CAXXXR010000002.1 coordinate 4,753,609, forward strand.
ACATATATTTTAAAACGTTTCAATGAAACAGGCTGCAAAGATCAACCCCATCTTTTTTTCCAAAAAATTTTCACAAAAGAACGATTTCTGAAATTTAAAACTATTTTTCGTAAAGTTATGAATCGGGATGCTTTTGAAATTAATAATAAGAGAAATGTCGATGCCATAAATATTGTAAATTTTGTACTGGCCATTGAGATTGAGGGCCAAAGGGTGGCAGAGGAAGGGCTGAAATCGATCCTGAGAATGAGGCAGAACCAATAGAGACCGCAGTCTATTTATTCAAGATTGAAACGATTTGGACCGGTATTAACTCATGAGTATAGATGGTATAAAAACGGGTTATGCCATCCAAAAGTTCACTGGGTATATCTTTTTCAAATAATCGCCCTAAAAAAATTGTCAAAACTGGTTAAAAATAGAAGAGCGTTTTATCGATTGTTGCCTTCATAAATCTAAATTTAGCTTGAGAAGTTACTGGCAACAAATCGATAAAATGTATGAACTGAAAGGTAATGTTTGCCGAACCGGCTATGGGGATTGTATAATTTTTCGTCGAAGAGCTTTCCTGTTTAGAAAAGTTAAAAACAAAAAATATGAACACAAGACATCATTATTTACATTCCAACAGGTTTATTCTCCCAGTGTTTTTTGCAAAAACTCTAATATGGGCGCAATGGTCCGATATCGCTTGAACAGCGATCTGATTTTAACCCTTGATTTTAATTTCAATCATGACGAATTTAATAGCTGATTGGGCAGTTCCTTAATGATCGTCATTTTTCCTTTCTTGCAATTGGGGCAGCATAAGAGATCGTGACCTGTCAGCCTCTTCATCATCTCAAGAACCGTTTCTTCTGATTTTTGCGGCACAATGGCATTGGGATCGATAAATTTACGGATAAGCTTGACCGCCTGCTTTTTATTTCTGTGTGATAAAAAGCCGAAGTATCGGATCTTCATAAAGTTCTCTGGCAACACATGGAGCAGAAACCTGCGGATAAATTCATGGGCAGAGATGGTCATTGTCTTGGTAGTATTGTTATCGGCCCGGTCCCTGTATTCAAAACATACCTGATCATTGTCAATAGATTTGATCCGGTTATTTGATATGGCCACCCTGTGGGTATAACGACCAAGATATTCAAGTACCTGTTCAGGCCCGGCAAAGGGACGCTTGGCATAGGTGTTCCATTTTACTTTAAAAAGGGATTGGACAAAGGTATTGAACTCTTGTTTGGAACTGTATTTTGCAATTTTACCTGGTAAAGACAGTTCATCGTCCAGATATGCTTTTTTTAAAAGTCCAAGATACCGTTTCTTAAATTCCTTTGACAAGGATTGAACCCGGAATAGAAATGATTTTTTGGAGGCTGTCCAGCGTTTTTTATCAAAAGAAAGAGCGCCACCAGCAACAAGGCAGTGAATATGAAAATGATCTGTTAGCTTTTGTGACCAGGTGTGAAGCACACATATAAATCCAAGTTGCCCTTGAACTTTCCATTGTGGATCACGGGCAAATGCCTGTAACGTCTGGCTTACTGCAACAAAAAGGCTGTTCAGCATAATTTTTGGATTGACCAGTATGATCGGGTTCAGTTCATGGGGTATGGTAAACACCATATGAAAATAATTACAGGGCAGCAAATCAGCTTTACGGTCGTTCAACCATCGTTCCTTCACCATTGTCTGGCATTTGGGACAGTGTCTGTCCCTGCATGAGTTATAGGCAATTCGTTCAAAATTGCAATGGTCACATTGTTCAATATGACCGCCAAGTTGGGCGGTACGGCAAATCTTAATCTTATGCATGACCTTGAGTTTTTTGTAAGGCAGATTCGTTTGTTTCTGATATTCCTTGCCATAAAGACGAAAAATATCTGCAACTTCATATTTATTTTTCATTTCTGCCCCTCCTGTTCCCCATACATGGTATCAAGAGGGCTTTTAAATTCTGTAGGCTTTTGTTGAATCAGGTGGAGGTAAATGATCGTGGTTTTTAAAGAAGAATGACCAAGGAGTTGTTTGATGGCATAAAGATCTGTTCCCTGGGCAAGAAGATGGGTTGCAAAGCTGTGCCTGAGGCTATGAAGGCTTTGACCTCTTTTTATGCCGGCTTTTTTTTTGCCTTTTTAAAAGCATCCCTGGCAGCAGTAAAACCAATGTGCTTTTCTTTATTAATCCCTGGAAAAATCCATTTGCCGGGTTTATATTTTTGCCAATAGATTCTGAGTTCATCAAGCAGATGTTTAGATAAAACAGTGTAACGATCCTTGCTGCCTTTTCCTTGTTCTATCCTGATCATCATTCTGGATGGATCGCTCTCTATATGCCTGGGTTTGAGCTTTACAACTTCTCCGGCCCTGAGACCGGCACTGTATACAGTTTTAAGCAACACACGGTGTTTAAGATTAGCGGCTGATTCAAAAAGTCTTTTCACCTCTTCAACACTCAAAACATTCGGAAGTTTTTTAACCCGTGGTCGTGGCGGTAATTTGAATTTCCTCTCATCCCACTTAAGGACGTTTTTGTAAAAACAAGCTAACCCGGATAAATGTGTATTGCAGGTACCCCAGGAAAGTTTACGTTTCTGAAGAAGATAAAGCAGGTACTCTTGAATTTCTTCCTGGCTGATCAGATCAGGCGATTTATTATAATATTTTGCAATCCTCGTCATTGTGTCCATATAAGTTTTGATCGTCCATGGTGAAAAACGATTTAAAATCATGTGGTCCATAAATTGAGTTCTAAGAGTTTTAGCCATTTTGATACCTCCTTGATTTAAATTAATAAGACCGGCAGAACGCCTCAGAAGGTATTGTAAATCTATTCTGTTGAAATGGGAAATTGAACTTTAGTATTTTTCGAATAGTAGGAGCTAAGGGGGGCGAGAGCCCATTGCAAAATTTATGACAGGCGTTTCATTTGCGCTTTTTGCAAATGACATGACTGGCGGAAATCTTGCGGGCTTTCGCCCCCCGTTCTCCGGCAATCATGCCCAATACTTTGGCAAACCAATACTCCACAAACCTTTAAAATTTATATCACTTTAACCCTACAACGATACTTATAATATAAAATATTTGACTTGCTTAGTTTTTTCTGTCATATTCTGAATAAAAAATATTCAGAAAGGAGACAAGCAATGCTACCAAGTTGTCGTAAAAATGAAAATCTATATGATATCCCGCAGTTTGACTTAACCTCTCAAGACATAGAAAGTTTCAGTGATGAACTTGACGGATTCCACTCAAATTTTTATGATTGTTTTAAAAGAAGTGAGTCCAGGGATCACTTCTTAAAATATATGAGCGGACAATTCAGCGAGCTTGAAAGGAAATCCATCGAACCAATTGCTCTGAATATAAAAGGTGGCAATGTTAGGTCAATGCAGCGCTTTGTTAGTGATGCTCCATGGGATGATGATAAAATCATGTCTAAGTATCGCAATATGGTTGCATCTGATTTTGGGAGTCCAGATGGTGCTTTGATTTTCGATGAGTCCGGATTTGCCAAAAAAGGGAAAGAGTCTATTGGGGTCGGAAAACAGTATTGCGGAACCATCGGTAAAGTTGACAACTGCCAGGTTGGTGTATTTGCGGCATACGCCTCAGAAGTAGGATATTCACTTGTAGACAAGCGTTTGTTCATCCCTGAAAAATGGTTTGAAGATGAGTATAAGGAACGTAGGGAAAAATGCAGGCTCCCTGCTGACACAATGTTTCGAACAAAACCTCAATTAGCAGCGGAGATGTTAAATAGCCTGACAGAAGAAAAAATTCTTCCATTCAAATATATTTTAGGCGATTCCATTTACGGCATCAGTCCTGATTTTATTGAGGCTGCCGACTCTTTGGTAGATACTACTTATTTTGTATCGGTTCCAAGCAATACTTTCTGCTGGTTAAAATCACCAATGACCGTGAAAAAACATTACAAATATAAAGGTGAGGCAAGAACTAAAACAGTTCTTGCTGATACCGAAAAAAAGCCCATCTTATTGTCGACACTGGCAAAAAATACTAATTCTTTCTTTTGGTACCGGCGTAAAGTTTCTGAAGGCACCAAGGGCCCAATTGTTTATGAGTTTACTCGGCGTAGAGTAAGGATTTCCGCTGACGGGCTACCTCAAAAAGAAGTTTGGGTCATCATTCGAAGGAGTATCGGCAAAAAACCTGAATATAGTTTTTTTATCAGCAATGCCTCCACCAGTGCACGATTACCTCTATTTGTCTGGTTAAGTGGGATTCGGTGGGCCATAGAACAGTGTTTTGAAGAAACAAAATCGGAGTTGGGTATGGATCAGTACGAGGTGAGGAAATTTCCGGGTTGGCATCACCATATTATAACATGCATACTCGGACATTTCTTCCTCTGGCACCTGAAAATCAGGCTGGGGAAAAAAAGTGCCTTCCATTACGCTATCTCTTCTTAGATTCCTGTTTAAAGCTCTTTTGCCAACAAGAAAAAATGAGTTACAGGTCTTGATTAATCAAACAATTTGGATCCAAAATCGGAATCATGCGTCATATCTTTCACACAGGAAACGAAAAATTATGGAAACTGGAATTATGTAAGTAACGTTGTAGGGTTAAAATATGCCGAAGCCACTTCCGCGAAGCGGTTCAGTTCATAGACAAAAGAATCGCTTTTAAGTATCCAAACATTCCATTATTTATTGCTTTCTGAAAGAGATCGCTTTATCATGGTTAATCACTTTTATACATAGACTCTATGGAATTTGATAAATGGAAACATACTTTGCCCCTTCAAAAAAAACAGAGAGAAGAGAATTTAAAAATCAAATAGAAACTATCAGCCATAGCCCAATAATGGACACTCTATTAAAAACTATGTCTGGCTTATTAGTTATTTTAAATGAAGATCGACAAGTTGTTACTGTTAACCAAGGTTTGCTGGATGAGTTGGGTATTAAGGATGTAGAATCAATACTCGGGCTTCGAATTGGGGAAGTTTTATCCTGTATTAACTCAGACAAGCAACCTTTCGGATGTGGTACAACATCTCTATGTAGTACTTGCGGTGCTGCTATTGCGACTATGGCCGCCATTAATAATGACAAAACAAGTGAACAGATTTGTGTATTGACTAAAAAAGAAGGCAATGAATCCAGCAATATCAGTTTATTGATACGTGCTCAACCTGTCATAATCGATAGACATAGATGGATTCTTTTTTTCGCCCAAGATATAACCCAACAGCAACTCTGGATCAATTTAGAGCGTGTATTTTTCCATGATATTAGCAATTCTCTTACAACTTTACTCGGCAACAGCGAATTATTGGCTATGGATATCCCAGACAATGGACGTATTCAACAAAACAAAAAAAAAATAGAAAAACTTTGTCAAGAAGTGTCTCTCCAGATGGGGCTTTCTCATCAAAAGGATGCCAAGTATTTGTTACGGAAATCAGAAATTTCGATTGAAGAAATAAAAGAAGATTTATCCCTTTTTATTAGTGGCCACAAATCGTCAAAAAATAAAGAAATACATGAAACATGGCCTGAAAATTCGATTAAATTCCATTCAGATATACTTTTAATTACTAAAGTGCTTGGGAACATGACTATCAACGCTTTAGAAGCGACACCGAAGGATGGAAAAATTAAACTTACTGTTGCTGCAGAAAATAATATTCTAATTTTTAAAGTGTGGAATAATACCCATATTCCAAGTGACATTCAAAAAAGGATTTTTCAACAATTTTTCAGTACAAAAGCAAAAGTTGGAAGGGGAATAGGAACGTATTCCATGAAATTGTATGGAGAAAAATATTTAAAGGGAAAATTAGATTTTGTTTCCAATGTTGAAAATGGTACTATTTTTACATTTAAATTGCCAATTTGATGCGAAATAAACATTTTCTGCCGATCGGAAATGTCATAAAGATGGATAGTAGTGATTAAAAAACATCTGAGTATATTTTTTCCAAGTCAACCCCCTCGAAACAACCGTCAAATCTGTTTGATAATAGACATAATAATCGCTGCCCGACAAAACAAATTTCAGTACGCTTTAGTTGCAAAAAACATAGTAGATCTGAGAATTCTATATCTGATTTTTAAATGGAAATAATTGTTTTGTTTCTTCATCCGCTGGAAAAAGGGACTCTATTCTGAGTTCTTGAGTTGTTAAATCAAGAGGTGTTCCAAGCATTGTAATGGTGGTAAAAAAACTTGTTTTCATTGAATCTTTTTCCAGGGTCAAACTCATTATAGGAAGATTATTATCAATCTGAAAATTAATTGGATTTTCACCCGTCCTTAAAGGTGAAATATCCTCATACAATTCAAATAATTCATTATTTTGAGTTGAGATGACCTCGTCCCACAATCTCCCAAGCATGAAATGTTCTATAACAGGCCAGTCTTTAATATACTGCCTTAAACCATCTTCTGCAAAAGTAAGTCGATAAACATTATCATACTTCTTTTTTATATGAAACACCACAGCCCAAAAGGACATAGTGCACCATTTCCTTTTGCCGGCACTTTCATTATTACCCGGACATAACCCCGCCCAAGATGCAAGCGCATGCATTTTTATCATTCGATTTAAAGCTTGCCGGACGATTTCCATTTTTTGTCCGTCAAAAGGTTCTTCATCAAATTCAGAAGAGTAACCTGCTGTTTTTAAAAAAACATTCCGATGTCGAAGAGGTACCTTCAGCGAATTGGCCAATTTTAAAACTAAATCACGACTTGGCTGAGATCTGCCTGTTTCTACAAAACTCAAATGTTTTGAGGAAATTCCAGCATCCAGCGCCAAATCCATCTGGCTTATTCTTTTTAATTGTCGCCAGAAACGTAATATATTTCCTATTGAATCATCTTTTTTAATATTTTTCGTAATTATTCAGCATCTATTTTTGTGGTCGCTTAGAATTGGGTAAGAAATTTAACTCACTTTTGCAATCAAAAAATTACTCATTTAAAAATTCTGGCAGTTTGCCTTCAAATAAGAGGCGTAATGCCTCGCTTGCTCCCACACCATTTTTTCTACAGGTTGAAAGATAGCTGCGGATACGGCAAAACATGGCTGCACCTTTCATGGACCGAAAGCATCCTGATATCTTTTGCTGGACCTTGGTCATCCGAATATCCCTTTCTCCCTGATTATTGCTGAATGGGACTTTTTCATCATCCATAAAAAGCAGGGTTTCATTCTCAAAATCCTTCAGCCGCTCAAGAAGATTCCTTGACTTTGAACGTTTCAATCTACCCCGTTTTCCTTTTCGTTGGCTTTCATCCGGGGGTGGGCATTCTTTTTCGGCTTTTTCCAGCAGATACCGATATTGTTGCCTGTATTTCATGGAATCTGCGCCGGAAAGCTGGCCACCGGCATCATCCACGGCCTTGTTTATTTGTAGCAGGAGGTTTCTGATATCCCTGGCCCACTCTTGCTTGTCCTGTTCCCAGGCCCTTTCCAATTCTCTTAAATGATGAGCGTTGCACAAGGCATGCCGGCAATCAATTTTAAAGTACGGCTTCCAATGATCATGACAAAGTACCCCCTTAAACCAGGGCAAAACACCCATTGCCTCCATGGCTTCAAAACCTCTTTTTTCGTGAGGCAAATAATAAGTCCACCGATTATTGGAGACACAATGAAGCCAACGTTTTTTTATATGAAACACCACAGCCCAAAAGGACATAGTGCACCATTGGCATCACATTTTCTGTGATCCCCTTTTTTAAAATTCATTTTTTTGTAACTTTTTGAAAAAAGCTCCTTTGTCTGTGCGTGTACTTCCAATAAAAATCACTTTTATAAAGCAGAATTGATCAGCCAGGTTTAATACAGTTTTATATGCGTAGTTCCTTCAATGAAGGACTGACAGTTCGTTGTGCAAAAGGCTGATCAGTCATGTTAGTCTCGCGCTCTATGGCTTCAGTTCGTCATCGACTTTCGTTCCTGCTTTTAAAATGCTTTTTGGCTTTTTTTTAATTCATACATGGAACAAGTTCATAACCTAGCTGGTTGGCCCTTTTTTTAATATTATCAATAACCCGTTGTTTGGTCTTGGCATTCAAATAATCTTCTCCAAGATCCATGAAGGTGTCACCATGTTTAATGATATTATAAATTGCTTTTGAAATTCGGTGTGCAATTGCAACGATGGCTTTTTTTGCACCACGTCTGGACTTTAATTTAAAATATTTAGCTCTGTAATATGAGCCTTTTTTCTTGACTGCCGCCCATGCAACCTCTATCAGAATTGTTTTAAATGGATGGCTTCGCACAGAAGTCCTGCCGGTTTTCCTTTTGCCGGCACTTTCATTATTACCCGGACATAACCCCGCCCAAGATGCAAGCGCACCCATGCATATAAACTCATCCAAGGTTACGCCGATTTCACTGACAATCGATTGGGCCGATTTTTTGTCAATGCCTGGAATCTCATCCAGACGATTTAATAAATCTTGATGTCCGGCTGTGAGTATATCCATCCTATCGGTTATCTCTGAGATTCGTTTTTCAAAAGTTGTAATCATCTCCATCATACCGACCAGTTGAAATCGATGGTGATCTTCAAAAAATCCTTGGATACTATAATACAGTTCCTTGGACCTTTGGTTTCGCTTATTTCATTTTTGGTTTTATTAGTTTCGGATGTAATTATCTGGCCATTCACTCCAGTCATAACTGCCTACTTCATGAAGTGTCAAACAAGTTCTGGTAAGTGTAGCATTCTACCGGTACATCAAGAACTGATAAAATATCTCTTTGCGTTTCGGTCAGTTTTGAAACAAAAGACTGCTTGCTTCCATCGGAAAGTGTTATGATACCGCATACGACAAATTCAAACATTGCCAACATGTATGCTGTGCCAGGGTTTCGAACGTCTTTTTTGTTGGGCATGAAATTATCTAACCCTTTGTCCCGTTCGGCAATTTTTGTCCTGGATGTTCTTTCCATAAGGACCAAAATCTGAAGCGCTGTTTTGAAAAGGAACAGATAAGCCTCTATCCTATCGGGTGTTTGCAGATATATTGGTTCGAGTTTATATCCTGATTTTGACCGCCTATAAAGATGCTCGACTTTGTACTGATTTTTATGAGCCAGCATCGCATCTTCTATTGAAAAATCACAGGCGGATTTATTGGTGACAAGCGGATAATAGCCGATTCGATATAGTGCCTTTGTATAAGCGGTCTCGTCATAATTGATCTCTATGGAAAAGTGATCTTGATGGACCTCAACTTTTTCTGTATTTTTGGCCGGTCGACCAGGACGGGCGTTTCTATATGTGACCACCGGGGCATTGTGGACAATGACCTCAAAAAATTCCTGGGTCTTATATTTTTTCAATATAGCCTGACAAGCATACTCAATGCTGTCATTGGTCTTGAGCTTATATGCATTGATTTTTCCCGCAAGTTCATCAAATGCCGCATGGGTTTTAGTGATTCGTTCCAGAAGATTTTTTTTTCGGCGGTGAAACAGTCCCTGATCAAAAAGGATAATCATTCTAAAGGTATAACTTTTGTTCTCGTGTTCAAAAGTCAGCGGCACCTCAAATCCCCGGTTCATTTGATCTTTGTAAGGAATCAGGACTTCGTGACCATGCTTATCCAGTGCATTGAAAAGAGTTTCTTGATAGGAGGCGTACATGGGCAGAGGACTCAAAAAATATCCTCCGTTATCATCTATGTGCACCATATTCCCATGGGTGGCCACCTTGGAATCGCCTGCAAATAAAAAATCTTTCTTTCCCAGCAAGTCAATCAAATGGTGCCACTGCTCCACGTACGTTTCCACATCAGCGGTGTTGCCACTGTATGCTTGTTGAAACAAAGGGAAACTACTGTCAGAGCTGGCTGTCATGGACCATACCAATTGTTTCAAGTCTTTTCGATATTGTTTGCTGTACCCGTATGAAAACTTGATGCTCTGTTCGGATCTGTTTTTGTTATGTTCTCCATAAACTTGCGCACAAGTCGTATCGTTATGACAAATTTCTGTTTGAATTTTAAATACTTCGATAATATGCCGGGTAATCAGCAGTTCCAAATTGCCAGTGCCATATTTATAAATAGCGTCCAGGGTATCACCCAAACGGTCGTCAAAATATTCATCCGGGCTTATGTCTGGAAAAATGACATCCAGAACATTAGATTCTTTGGCAAACTGGCAAACCCTATAAAGCGACATGACTTGAAAAAGAATACCAGTAATCATGGCTATACTCGCCTGCCCATGGGTGAGAACTTTACGTCTTGCATCAAGAGGTACGTTCTGATCAATAATATTGGCAATGCCACATTTTTGGAAATAATGTAACAAAATCGGAGCAAAGCCGATGGGCTTTGTCTCCACATTATTATTGACGTTATCCGCCATATTGATGATTCCTGTAACTCATTGGAATCATATAATATATTAATAAAATAAAGTCTAGTTTTATTTCTAATTATTACAGGCACTTATGGATGATTATCTCATTGATTCTCTTAATTACCTCTGTTTTATAGATAATTACGACTATTATCTCCGGTTTTTTAAATTTAAAACTCGTTTCTGGAACAAGCGAAACCTAAGTTGGACTTTGCTTTCAGCCCTCTTTTAGCATTCTCCTTGATATGGGCTAAACTTAATTCGGAGTCTTTGCATAATAAAGAAATCAGGTTGCGCCCGGTCATCCCAAACAAATCAGACACTACAGAATCAATTTTTATGTTGGCGGTTTCAAAGAGTTTGTGAACACGTCTTTTATAATCAGCAAGGGAGTCTGTATAGGTTCTTCTGAGCCGTGTCAGTTCTCTCCATTGACGGATCTCTTTCGGGGGAATAAAACTTCCTCTTAATAGCCCATGTCTCAAGAGCCCTGCAAGCCATTTACTATCGCCGATATCTGTTTTGCGGCCTGGAACATTTTTGATATGCCTGGCATTCACAAGAATTATTTCCATGTAGCCCTCAAGAACATTATGAACAGGGCGCCAATAGATACCGGTACTCTCCATTGCCAATATTGGGCAATGATTATCTGTTAACCATTTTTTCATCGTCAACAAATCATTGGTAAATGTTCCGAATTCTTGAATCGTATACTGTTCTTCACCCTGCTCATTTATCGTTATAAGACAGGCTGATATTTTTTTCTTATGTACGTCTAATCCGCAACAAACAGGGTGAACAATTTGAATAAATGTGGTATCTAATTTTTTGGTCATAGCTATCCTCTTTATTTTATTGTGGTAGATAAAAAATTTGATAGTTATGACCATTTCTTAAATTTTTCAAGTGTTTCATTCTTTGTTAGTCCATCAATATTAATGCCGGTCTCATCTGCATGGCAAAGGCCGGATTCGATCAATTTTGATTTGACGACGGCTTCAAAGACTTCCAGCCTTTCATAGGCATCTTTGTTAAAGTTGTAAATTGAACCGGCACTTATTGGGATTTCCACCTGATCTTGAAAGTTTTCTTCAACCCGATTATATGGCACCAATTAGTATTGAGACATATACACAGAATGAACCTTCACATTGATTCCATACTGAACAGGTCGGCTGACACCTTCAGGAAAAGTTGCTGTGTAACGCTTCCCGTTAACATCTTCAAGAACCTGGGCCCGGTATTCTGTTACAATCCGTGAGATATCAAGATCAACGATCTGTCTGGATTCATAGCCAACATCGGTATAAACACCTTCAGGAAGGGTTGTTCTATCAACGGGTATATCCTCGACAACATCAGGGTCAGTAAATTTTTGCAGGGTCGTACCATTATGGCCCTTTTGTCCACCTGGTTTCTTTTGGCTGGGCGCCTTCTTTTTTTTCTCACGGTTCGGGTCTGTTGATGGCGGTTTGCTGCTGTTACTGCTATTGAGTCCTAACCGGTTCAGCAATAATGTTACCAGCAATAGCAAGAGTTCAATGGAACCTTTCAAGGCAGGGGAGACACTCGGATCTTCAGCAAGCAATCTCCTGGTGTTCTCAATTGTCTGTTCAACATTTATTGCTTCTATCTTCATTCGTTTCCTTAATAATCATCGTTTTGAATGAAGACATTATAACACAGGTTTTTGAGGCCGATTTTTTCGATCGACGTTTGTTTTTAACGTATTTTTAAAATTTGGCTGTGGTGGATCATTCAGCCCCAATCAAACCCGACCCAATGGGACAATAAGAGGGGCAAGAGGCTTTAATTATGAAGGGTCTTGAAATGTACTTGGAAAATACAATTTTTCGCAAAAACCCTTGTCAAGTAAAAAATGACATGTGATGCATTTTTTTTGCTGAATAATTACGCTTGTTTTTACAAAAACGTCCTTAAGTGGGATGAGAGGAAATTCAAATTACCGCCACGACCACGGGTTAAAAAACTTCCGAATGTTTTGAGTGTTGAAGAGGTGAAAAGACTTTTTGAATCAGCCGCTAATCTTAAACACCGTGTGTTGCTTAAAACTGTATACAGTGCCGGTCTCAGGGCCGGAGAAGTTGTAAAGCTCAAACCCAGGCATATAGAGAGCGATCCATCCAGAATGATGATCAGGATAGAACAAGGAAAAGGCAGCAAGGATCGTTACACTGTTTTATCTAAACATCTGCTTGATGAACTCAGAATCTATTGGCAAAAATATAAACCCGGCAAATGGATTTTTCCAGGGATTAATAAAGAAAAGCACATTGGTTTTACTGCTGCCAGGGATGCTTTTAAAAAGGCAAAAAAAAAGCCGGCATAAAAAGAGGTCAAAGCCTTCATAGCCTCAGGCACAGCTTTGCAACCCATCTTCTTGCCCAGGGAACAGATCTTTATGCCATCAAACAACTCCTTGGTCATTCTTCTTTAAAAACCACGATCATTTACCTCCACCTGATTCAACAAAAGCCTACAGAATTTAAAAGCCCTCTTGATACCATGTATGGGGAACAGGAGGGGCAGAAATGAAAAATAAATATGAAGTTGCAGATATTTTTCGTCTTTATGGCAAGGAATATCAGAAACAAACGAATCTGCCTTACAAAAAACTCAAGGTCATGCATAAGATTAAGATTTGCCGTACCGCCCAACTTGGCGGTCATATTGAACAATGTGACCATTGCAATTTTGAACGAATTGCCTATAACTCATGCAGGGACAGACACTGTCCCAAATGCCAGACAATGGTGAAGGAACGATGGTTGAACGACCGTAAAGCTGATTTGCTGCCCTGTAATTATTTTCATATGGTGTTTACCATACCCCATGAACTGAACCCGATCATACTGGTCAATCCAAAAATTATGCTGAACAGCCTTTTTGTTGCAGTAAGCCAGACGTTACAGGCATTTGCCCGTGATCCACAATGGAAAGTTCAAGGGCAACTTGGATTTATATGTGTGCTTCACACCTGGTCACAAAAGCTAACAGATCATTTTCATATTCACTGCCTTGTTGCTGGTGGCGCTCTTTCTTTTGATAAAAAACGCTGGACAGCCTCCAAAAAATCATTTCTATTCCGGGTTCAATCCTTGTCAAAGGAATTTAAGAAACGGTATCTTGGACTTTTAAAAAAAGCATATCTGGACGATGAACTGTCTTTACCAGGTAAAATTGCAAAATACAGTTCCAAACAAGAGTTCAATACCTTTGTCCAATCCCTTTTTAAAGTAAAATGGAACACCTATGCCAAGCGTCCCTTTGCCGGGCCTGAACAGGTACTTGAATATCTTGGTCGTTATACCCACAGGGTGGCCATATCAAATAACCGGATCAAATCTATTGACAATGATCAGGTATGTTTTGAATACAGGGACCGGGCCGATAACAATACTACCAAGACAATGACCATCTCTGCCCATGAATTTATCCGCAGGTTTCTGCTCCATGTGTTGCCAGAGAACTTTATGAAGATCCGATACTTCGGCTTTTTATCACACAGAAATAAAAAGCAGGCGGTCAAGCTTATCCGTAAATTTATCGATCCCAATGCCATTGTGCCGCAAAAATCAGAAGAAACGGTTCTTGAGATGATGAAGAGGCTGACAGGTCACGATCTCTTATGCTGCCCCAATTGCAAGAAAGGAAAAATGACGATCATTAAGGAACTGCCCAATCAGCTATTAAATTCGTCATGATTGAAATTAAAATCAAGGGTTAAAATCAGATCGCTGTTCAAGCGATATCGGACCATTGCGCCCATATTAGAGTTTTTGCAAAAAACACTGGGAGAATAAACCTGTTGGAATGTAAATAATGATGTCTTGTGTTCATATTTTTTGTTTTTAACTTTTCTAAACAGGAAAGCTCTTCGACGAAAAATTATACAATCCCCATAGCCGGTTCGGCAAACATTACCTTTCAGTTCATACATTTTATCGATTTGTTGCCAGTAACTTCTCAAGCTAAATTTAGATTTATGAAGGCAACAATCGATAAAACGCTCTTCTATCTATAAACGCTGACCCCCTCAATACAAAAGGTTTTTGATAGTTTTTTCAGGGAGACTATTTTAAGAAGATATAGTCGGTGCCAATGTAGCTGATAATATCCAGCTTTATACCAATAGTCGCGAGTAATTCGGTAAAAACTTATGAAGTTTTTTGCATTATTAGAATATTTGTTATAACGTGAATTTGATCCAATGTGCTTAATGATATCAGTTGACTTGTTGAATGTTGGAGCAGTTAAACTTATGCAAATATTCGAAATTTTTATTTTCCCAACCATATAGGTGTTGATCATGCCTCTTAGACCCACCTACGAAGAACTGAAAAAAAGAGTCCAGGAATTGGAGCAGTTTGAATCAGAACACAGCCGGACTCTGGAAGATTTTGCCCAGATGTTTTCCATGTCTCTGGACCTGATTTGCATTGCTGATATCAATACTACTAAATTTCTCAAAGTTAATCCTGCATTTACAGAAATTCTGGGATACTCGGAAAAAGATCTATTAGAAAAGCCGTTTTTTGAATTCATTCATCCGGAAGATCTTGATTCAACCCAGTCAGTGGTTGAAAAAAAACTGCAACAGGGTATGAAAGTCATAAATTTTGAGAACCGATATCGCTGCCAGGATGGCAGCTATCTTTGGTTGAGTTGGGTATCTCATCCAGATCCTGATCAGGGAATAACCTACGCAATCGCTCGTGACATAACCGAACTTAAACTGGCACAACAAACCCTGGCCTTGAATGAAGAAAGATTAAACCTGGCCTTGGATTCCGTCAGTGATGCTGTCTGGGACTGGAGCGTGGATACCGGAGAGGTGTATTTCAGTTCACGCTGGTACACCATGCTTGGCTATGAGCCATATGAGCTTCCACAGGAATTCGAGACCTGGAGAAAACTGGTTCATCCAGATGACTTGCCGGTATCAGAAAAGACAATTTTCAACCATCTTGAGCTGGCCAAATCATTTCAAATTGAATTTCGTATGCGCACTAAAAATGGACAGTGGCGGTGGATACTGGCACGGGGTAAAACCGTGAAAAAGGATGCTAAGGGAAAAGCAGCCAGAATGCTTGGCACGCATATGGATATTACAGACCGAAAGCTTGCCGAAAGGGCATTGATTGATTCTGAAAGCAAGTGGAAGAATATTCTTGTAAATACACCGCAAATCGGCATTTCATTAAACAGCGAAGCCAAGATTATTTTTGTGAATACCCACTTTCTGAATCTGACAGGTTGGAAAGAAAAGGAAGTTCTCGGCCGGGATTGGTTTGACATGTTCATACCTGAACATCTCAGAGAAGAAGTTAGGGAAGTATTCTTTGCCGTGATGGGCCAAAAGGATACTGCTGGCTTCTCCACATACGAAAATCAAATCCTGGATAGGAACGGGGGCTTGATCAATGTGGCCTGGTCAAATGTGCTGACCAAAGATACTCATGGAAATGTCGTTGATGTGACCTGTTTAGGTGTTGATTTGACGGAACGTAGGCGGTCTGAAACAGCTCTTAAAGAAAGTGAAGCATACATGCGGAGCATCTTCCGGGCAGCACCAACAGGGATTGGCGTTGTTAATGATAGGGTATTTAGACAAATCAATGATAAATTTTGTGAAATGCTGGGTTATTCAATGGATGAGTTAATCGGCCAGCAGTCATTATTAGTTTATCCTTCAATTGAAGAATTTGAAAAAGTGGGTCGGGAAAAATATGAACAAATAAAAGAAAAGGGAACAGGGACTGTTGAAACCGTAATGAAGCGGAAAAACGGGAGACTTATTAACGTTTTAATGAGTTCAACACCTATTGAAATAAATGATTTAAGTGCTGGTGTTACTTTTACAGCGCTTGACATCACTGAAAGTAAGCAGGCAGAGAAAGCACTGAAGGAATCCCATGAACGATTCTTTACTGTTTTGGAAAGTATTGACGCCACTATTTATGTTGCAGATATGAAAACTCATGAGATTCTTTTCATGAACAAGCACATGATTAATAGCTTCGGTCGGGACCTGACAGGTGAAATATGCTGGCATGCTTTCAGAGGAGAATCAAAACCATGTAAACACTGTAACAATGATAAGCTTATCAATGAAAATGGTATCCCAAAAGGTGTTATTTCTTGGCAGGGCAAAAATCCAAAAACAGGGAAATGGTACGTTAATTATGATCGGGCAATAGAATGGACTGACGGCCGCTTGGTCCGACTCCAAATCGCAACCGACATTACAGATCTGAAAAAAATGGAAGAACAACTTCGCCAGGCCCAAAAGATGGAATCGGTTGGAAGGCTTGCAGGTGGAGTTGCGCATGATTTCAATAATATGCTGAGTATTATTCTTGGCAATACTGAAATGATTTTGGAAGATTTAGATAAGACAAATCCAGTTATTAAAAACCTCCATGAAATTTATAAAGCTGCCGAGCGATCAACCAACCTTACACGCCAGTTATTAGCTTTTGCTCGCAAACAAACAATTTCACCTAAAGAGCTTGACCTGAATGAAGCTATAGAGGGGATGCTTAAAATGCTCAGGCGATTGATCGGTGAGAATATTGATCTTGTATGGTTACCTAAAAATAATCTGTGGATGATCAAGTTTGATCCATCCCAGGCTGATCAAATTTTGGCCAATCTATGTGTCAATGCAAGAGATTCTATAAAAGATGTTGGGAAAGTAACCATTGAGACAGACAATGTGAGCTTTGACAGCGATTATTGCTGCAAGCATGATGGTTTTAAACCTGGTGACTATGTAATGACCGCAGTAAGCGACAATGGCTGTGGAATGAGTAAGGAGATACTGGGCAACCTTTTTGAACCGTTTTTTACTACAAAGGGAGTTGGCGAAGGAACTGGTCTTGGGTTAGCCACTGTATATGGAATTGTAAAACAGAATAATGGTTTTATCAATGTTTACAGTGAACCGGACAAGGGAACAACTTTCAGAATCTATTTTCCCAAACATGCAGAAAATAATCTGCCCAAACAAAATTCTGATGCAAAGAAAGTTGATGCAAGAGGCCATGAAACAATACTTTTAGTAGAAGATGAAGAGGCCATTCTGAGAATGGACAACAATGATGCTTGAACGACTGGGTTACACTGTGCTTTCAGCTTCTAATCCGACCGAAGCTATCGATATCGGGAAATTGCACCCAAAAAAAATTAATCTTCTCATGACTGATGTTGTGATGCCCGGATGAATGGTCGTGATTTGGCAAAAAAAATGTTTCAATTATTTCCAGATCTCAAATGTCTTTTCATGTCCGGATACACTGCCAACGTAATAGCCCATCACGGAGTATTGGATTCTGGAATGCAGTTCATTCAGAAACCATTCTCCAGGCAGGATTTAGCTAAAAAAGTGCGAGAAGTCTTGGATGAAGAGAAAGGGACAGATTTGTGATTAATTCTTGACGGAAATATTTTTATTTATCTGGTCGGAATTTTAATATTTAAGGTCAGTAATGTCCGGTTAGGTTTTTGCTTGTGTTAATATTTTTTGATCTTTGACAATATTGTCCCTGTTCAAATCCGGTGGAGTATCACCGCAGCCAGTGAAAAGGTCATTCAAGATAGTGGTTCGCAGTTGTCGAACTCTTTTAATTGAAACCTTCTCACTGAATTGTTCCCGGCAGTAGATTGCCAGCAGCAGATAAGTGATTAGACCCGCAAGGATTTGAACCATTAGCCCATATTCACTGCGCGCAATCAGATGGTACACTTTTAGATGTTCTTTCCACCATTTGAAAAAATTCTCGATGGTCCACCTGAGCTTGTAAACACTTGCTACCTGTTCAGCTGTCAAATCATGTCTATCCGTGGCCACATAGTATTTGACACCTGAAATTTTATAGCCGACAACTCGAACAGGTTTTTCAGTCTGATTTTGATTTTGAGTACCAAGAAGGACCAATGCATCGTAGAAAATATAGCTATCGGATTTGACATCATGCTTTTCTATTATGGTTCGGGTTGTTTTGCTTTTAATGCGGCAAACAAAATGTTTGCCTTCTTCTTGAAGCAGATCAAAATCTTTATGTGATTGATATCCACGATCCATGACACGGTTTGTCCTTTGGAAAGAATACGCGTTACAAAAGGACGCTCTCCACCATTACCGTCCGTCAGGAATATTTTGTTGGGAATGCCGTGGTTGATATCAAATCCACAATGGGCCTTGGCTTTTTTCGCACCTTTTCTATAATCAGCCCAGTACATTGATAGAACCGCATCGATTAAACTGCCCATCGATGGAAACCAGTTCTCCTAATTTTGCATGTTCTTTGGGGAGTGCCCCGAGGGCCTTATTATAGAGGTTTTCAAAAGAAACTGGAGTTGTTCAAGACCTCGGTGGTTTATCGCCTCAGAAAAACTGCTACGGCTAATACCTCCATCCGGAGCAATATGCTCTTTGGCAAAAACATTTTCTTTGAGATCCTGAACCAGATGCCGGGCAGATTTGTGTTCCTGAAGATGAAAATACACCAAGGCATTTAGCTGATCCTCAAAGGTCATTTTCAATGGTCGATCCCCTCGCGATTTTAATTCTGGTGCCATCGGATACAACTCTACCAGAGGGGACATGAAATTGTCAAAGTTCAGGGACTGTAATTGTTGTTTTAGGACTGAAATGTGCGCCATAGTGGCCTCCTTGAAATAAAATTTCAAGGCGCGCAAAATTTTTGCGAACATTTGTCAATAGAAAAAATGAAAAATTTTAAATAAATTTAATGGGCTTTACCTGCAAGAACCTAACCGGACAATACTGATTTAAGGTGATTATATTGTCTATGAACTGAACCGCTTCGCGGAAGTGGCTTCGGCATATTTTAAAGTGATATAAATTTTAAAGGTTTGTGGAGTATTGGTTTGCCAAAGTATTGGGCATGATTGCCGGAGAACGGGGGGCGAAAGCCCGCAAGATTTCCGCCAGTCATGTCATTTGCAAAAAGCGCAAATGAAACGCCTGTCATAAATTTTGCAATGGGCTCTCGCCCCCCTTAGCTCCTACTATTCGAAAAATACTAAAGTTCAATTTCCCCATTTCAACAGAATAGATTTACAATACCTTCTGAGGCGTTCTGCCGGTCTTATTAATTTAAATCAAGGAGGTATCAAAATGGCTAAAACTCTTAGAACTCAATTTATGGACCACATGATTTTAAATCGTTTTTCACCATGGACGATCAAAACTTATATGGACACAATGACGAGGATTGCAAAATATTATAACCCTACAACGTTACTTACATAATTCCAGTTTCCATAATTTTTCGTTTCCTGTGTGAAAGATATGACGCATGATTCCGATTTTGGATCCAAATTGTTTGATTAATCAAGACCTGTAACTCATTTTTTCTTGTTGGCAAAAGAGCTTTAAACAGGAATCTAAGAAGAGATAGCGTAATGGAAGGCACTTTTTTTCCCCAGCCTGATTTTCAGGTGCCAGAGGAAGAAATGTCCGAGTATGCATGTTATAATATGGTGATGCCAACCCGGAAATTTCCTCACCTCGTACTGATCCATACCCAACTCCGATTTTGTTTCTTCAAAACACTGTTCTATGGCCCACCGAATCCCACTTAACCAGACAAATAGAGGTAATCGTGCACTGGTGGAGGCATTGCTGATAAAAAAACTATATTCAGGTTTTTTGCCGATACTCCTTCGAATGATGACCCAAACTTCTTTTTGAGGTAGCCCGTCAGCGAAATCCTTACTCTACGCCGAGTAAACTCATAAACAATTGGGCCCTTGGTGCCTTCAGAAACTTTACGCCGGTACCAAAAGAAAGAATTAGTATTTTTTGCCAGTGTCGACAATAAGATGGGCTTTTTTTTCGGTATCAGCAAGAACTGTTTTAGTTCTTGCCTCACCTTTATATTTGTAATGTTTTTTCACGGTCATTGGTGATTTTAACCAGCAGAAAGTATTGCTTGGAACCGATACAAAATAAGTAGTATCTACCAAAGAGTCGGCAGCCTCAATAAAATCAGGACTGATGCCGTAAATGGAATCGCCTAAAATATATTTGAATGGAAGAATTTTTTCTTCTGTCAGGCTATTTAACATCTCCGCTGCTAATTGAGGTTTTGTTCGAAACATTGTGTCAGCAGGGAGCCTGCATTTTTCCCTACGTTCCTTATACTCATCTTCAAACCATTTTTCAGGGATGAACAAACGCTTGTCTACAAGTGAATATCCTACTTCTGAGGCGTATGCCGCAAATACACCAACCTGGCAGTTGTCAACTTTACCGATGGTTCCGCAATACTGTTTTCCGACCCCAATAGACTCTTTCCCTTTTTGGCAAATCCGGACTCATCGAAAATCAAAGCACCATCTGGACTCCCAAAATCAGATGCAACCATATTGCGATACTTAG